>OW818689.1:0-4800000 GCA_942493325.1 uncultured Bacteroidales bacterium
GATAAAATATATGAATATCAGGCACATATCTTAGGTTTATCCAAATCTTCTTTGTATCTTGTTATCGAATTAAAGATAGCTTTTATAATGAAAATATTTAACGACCTGGTGTTGAAATTTGAAAAATCTGATTGGGCCAAGAATCCCGAGTTTGGTGTGATCGACACTATTCTTGAACTTCATCCTGAAATTTACGGCATTTTCAAATTCGATATAGCTGGCAATGAAGAGGTTAACAATTTTGGACGTGGTGATACACCCACTGTTGAACAGATTGTCAGGGCTGCGATTTATAAAGAGTTAAAAGGTTATGACTATCGGGAACTTGAATATGCACAAAGCGATTCACGGATTTGTGCTACATTTATTAAGCTTGATGAGCGCAAACCATTTTGTTTTCAGACATTCCAGAAGTTCATTTCCAGAATAAGTGAAGATACCCTTCACAAAGTATTGGTTGAGCTGATTAAAATTGCCATTGACGAAGGCTATGAAGATATAAGCAAAATCAGACAGGACAGCACAGTTGTCAAAAGCAATATTCATTACCCGACCAATAATTCACTCGTTTGGGACTGTATTCATGAAAGCCACCGTCTGCTGAGCCACCTCAAAGAAGAGGTCGGTGTACTTTCGTTTATCGATTATACCAAATCTGCCAAAACCACCTATTTCAAGATAAACGTCACCAAGTCAAAAGATAAGCAAGCCGATCTCTTTAATAAACAGTTAGTTACATTCACAAAGGCGATCAATCAGGTTTCCAATATTATAAAAAAAAAGTTCGACAGCCTCGGCCTTAAAGCATACATTTTTATCACAGAACTTGAAGAACTGCTGCCATTGATGGAAAAGGTTTACAGCATGACTTATCGGAAACAGATTCAGGACGAGTCAGTACCGAACGACCAAAAATTGTTCTCGATATACGAACTACACGCTGACATTATTGTCAAGGGTGGACGCGAAGTACAATTCGGTCACAAGGTAAATCTGGCCACAGGAAAAAGTAACCTGATCATTGATTGTGTTATACCTGCGGGGAATCCAGCTGATATTACTTTATTCAACCCTACCATTGACAGGGTGATAGATAACTACGGGATAACTCCCAGAGATTCATCTGCTGATGGCGGATATGCCAGTCAGGGAAGCTTAGATCATTGCAAATCAAAAGGTATAGTAAATATTGTATTCAATAAAGTAACAAAAAGCCTTAAAAATGTTGCCACCAGCCTCAATATGGAAACACGTTTGAAGAAATGGCGAAGCGGTATTGAAGCCGCTATTTCAAACCTCAAACGGGGCTTCGACTTGAGGATTTGTAACTGGAAAGGATTTAAACATTTCAAAGCAAAGGTGATGTGGAGTGTCCTGGGTTATAACTTCAGGGTACTCACTAACATGACATTGTCCCGAATAGCGGGACTTGCCTGAAAAGATTAATTGAGAGATTAGCAATTTTTATCACAACACTTTAGTTTGAACGCCCTTAAGCTTGTTATTATGTTAGTTAGATTGATTGAAAATACTGGAGCATATTTTTCAAAGAAAAACACGAAAAGCAAAAGTTTGAACGCAAATCATCATCAAATCGTCGGGAAAATAAAATGCGTAGGACCAAAAAATCAAAATAAGGTGACTTTACAGACAGACTCTAAATAGAGTCTGTCTGTAATAGATAAAATATATGAATATCAGGCACATATCTTAGGTTTATCCAAATCTTCTTTGTATCTTGTTATCGAATTAAAGATAGCTTTTATAATGAAAATATTTAACGACCTGGTGTTGAAATTTGAAAAATCTGATTGGGCCAAGAATCCCGAGTTTGGTGTGATCGACACTATTCTTGAACTTCATCCTGAAATTTACGGCATTTTCAAATTCGATATAGCTGGCAATGAAGAGGTTAACAATTTTGGACGTGGTGATACACCCACTGTTGAACAGATTGTCAGGGCTGCGATTTATAAAGAGTTAAAAGGTTATGACTATCGGGAACTTGAATATGCACAAAGCGATTCACGGATTTGTGCTACATTTATTAAGCTTGATGAGCGCAAACCATTTTGTTTTCAGACATTCCAGAAGTTCATTTCAGAATAAGTGAAGATACCCTTCACAAAGTATTGGTTGAGCTGATTAAAATTGCCATTGACGAAGGCTATGAAGATATAAGCAAAATCAGACAGGACAGCACAGTTGTCAAAAGCAATATTCATTACCCGACCAATAATTCACTCGTTTGGGACTGTATTCATGAAAGCCACCGTCTGCTGAGCCACCTCAAAGAAGAGGTCGGTGTACTTTCGTTTATCGATTATACCAAATCTGCCAAAACCACCTATTTCAAGATAAACGTCACCAAGTCAAAAGATAAGCAAGCCGATCTCTTTAATAAACAGTTAGTTACATTCACAAAGGCGATCAATCAGGTTTCCAATATTATAAAAAAGTTCGACAGCCTCGGCCTTAAAGCATACATTTTTATCACAGAACTTGAAGAACTGCTGCCATTGATGGAAAAGGTTTACAGCATGACTTATCGGAAACAGATTCAGGACGAGTCAGTACCGAACGACCAAAAATTGTTCTCGATATACGAACTACACGCTGACATTATTGTCAAGGGTGGACGCGAAGTACAATTCGGTCACAAGGTAAATCTGGCCACAGGAAAAAGCAACCTGATCATTGATTGTGTTATACCTGCGGGGAATCCAGCTGATATTACTTTATTCAACCCTACCATTGACAGGGTGATAGATAACTACGGGATAACTCCCAGAGATTCATCTGCTGATGGCGGATATGCCAGTCAGGGAAGCTTAGATCATTGCAAATCAAAAGGTATAGTAAATATTGTATTCAATAAAGTAACAAAAAGCCTTAAAAATGTTGCCACCAGCCTCAATATGGAAACACGTTTGAAGAAATGGCGAAGCGGTATTGAAGCCGCTATTTCAAACCTCAAACGGGGCTTCGACTTGAGGATTTGTAACTGGAAAGGATTTAAACATTTCAAAGCAAAGGTGATGTGGAGTGTCCTGGGTTATAACTTCGGGGTACTCACTAACATGACATTGTCCCGAATAGCGGGACTTGCCTGAAAAGATTAATTGAGAGATTAGCAATTTTTATCACAACACTTTAGTTTGAACGCCCTTAAGCTTGTTATTATGTTAGTTAGATTGATTGGTTGAAAATACTGGAGCATATTTTTCAAAGAAAAACACGAAAAGCAAAAGTTTGAACGCAAATCATCATCAAATCGTCGGGAAAATAAAATGCGTAGGACCAAAAAATCAAAATAAGGTGACTTTACAGACAGACTCTAAATAGCCATTTTTCAGCATCGCATTAAGATATAGTTCATTTGCAAAAAACGGTAATATAATCCAAGCCAAACCTACAGTAAATAGAATTAATAGAGATGCCTTTAAAGACCAGAACCACATTTTATTATACATGAACCAAAATAGACCAAACAATAAACAAGTCCATGAAAAACCTGAATAAATATTTATGGTTGAACCATTAGGATGGTACATTTTCCCTTCTAATTTCGACATTTTATTTTTTTTATTTGAATTAATTATTGAATCAAACGACTCATTTTTGGCACTGGATTTTATTAGATTTTGACCTTGCAAATTAATATATTTACTTGTAACACCCATAAAAGAATAAATTTTCTTTCACCCATACGACTTTATCATCTCTTTACTACCCATTTGACAGGTTTTGTCCTTTCTTGAAAATAAGGGTTACGTAAAAGTTTGCTAGGGCGATCATTTCAAAGTTCTTCACCACTTTCATCCTTTATAATTTTTTTTCCTATTTCGCTGACGAGGAATCTCCATAAAGCTGGTATGACAGATATTTGAATTTTACAAGTCAAACTTCAATGTTATTTCATTCAATATTTCCCAATCATCAAAATTGGGTTTTCTAAAATAATAGCCCATTCGATTTGGAGTGCAGTTACCTATTATTGTCCCTCGTTCTTGATCAGGAATTAAAGCAATTTCGTAAGAAGCTTTGTTTTTTGCAACGCAAACGAATTTAATAAACGCTCCGTTTATGTTGTGAGGAAAATTTCTTCCTACAAATATATGACTACTTTTAAAAGTAAGAGTAATAGGCTCATTGACAATCTCCCATATCTCCTTATTTGAAATGGAAACAAAAGATTTATAGCATAAACCTATTTCGCTTCCACTTTTTCCGATATTTTCCACCAAAATCGTCCCTACATTTTCACCTACAAATAAAACTAATTGTTCGTTGTCTTTATGTTTTGCGATTAGTGGAAATTTTTGGAACCTAAATTCATTGCTTGCTAAAATCTGATTAAATTCAGCAACTAATAGTGGTTGAGCATTAATTATTTTTTCAATAACACTATTACCTAATTTCTTTAAAGTATGCGAACTAAATATGTTAATGAATTGTGGGTAATATTTCAAGATACCTAATACAGTTGTACTATCTAATATATCTAAATTAATTTTAGAAATAATTTGTTGTTGTTCTGCCATTAATCGCCCAATATTATATCCTTCCATCGTAGTAATATCAAAATAATCAATCAAATGCGGATGCTCAGTTAATAATTTTCTTAAATAGTCTCCACGAACATAATCCTTATTAATTCTGTTAATGTAATTTGGTTCAGAGGATAGTATACTATACAACCCTGCCTCTCCAAAAGTTTTAAGATCGAATAAATCAACGAATTCAGGATTAGATAGTATAATTTGACATCGGTAGTTTTCGGCAAAGACCGTATCAATATTTTTTAAATATTCACTAAAATCAAAACCACCTAGCCAATCCAATACTTTATCACTATCATCCTCATTTGCAATTTTCTCATAAAAAAGTTCTTTGGTAAAAAAATTATAACGATAGTAGTTAACCCAAAAATTATTTCTCATTGGTCCTGTGCCTTCCATGTTATATAAATGGCATATGTTTTTTTATACTATCAAAATCATATGATATTCTGCTTGCTACAAACTCTCTTCTCTGATTAATACTGAAAAATAACGGAGTTCCATCACCTTTTGTTACTATTCCAAAAAAACCACGCATAATTGTACTGTTTTTTCAATTTTTGTACCTATTCAAACCTCTTTTAATTTTTGACTGACTAATCCAAATTTTTGGATATTTCAACAGCTAAATCTTGCTTTTCAATTTGCAATGAAAGAAAATAGAAAATGATAGAAGCACCACCAATGATTTCACTATAGTAGTCTTTAACAATTGGAAAATATGGTTCTATTAAATAAGCAAAGATGAGTGCAAAAGTCACACAAAATATCATAACATAGACAGAGCGTGCCAGTACATATTGCTTCTGACATACCTTTGTTGTGCTTTACTCATTTGATTCCATTTTTTCTTTCCTGTTTTATATGGTTCAGAACAAAATTTGCAATAATTAATTGGTTCACCTAAATAATCAGCATAACTCCAATTACGAGGTTTCATAATTTGAATAAATGATTTACAATTTGGACACTTCATAGTAGTCCTAATTTGATATTTTATTGTTTGACCGTATTCTTTGATAATAATTTCTGCCCCAACTAAAGTCTTTGACATAAAAATTTAAATAAAAGTGCCATTTGTACAGATGATATTTATATCCTGACAATCAACCCCGATTAAATTAACTTCTCGGATTGAATATGTGTCTATTTTGTAATTTGTAAAATTGTTGTTAACCATTATTGCAATTCCAGTTATTAGTCTGTATGCAACTTCGAGCGACCCCAGGTAGGTTTGCTTCGTCAACAGAAATATCGGTATTGTCGGGGATTGAAGTCATAAGGTTAAATTCAGGCAAAAAGGTTAATATAATTTCGTTGTTACAAACCTACACAACGAATTAATGAATACCTAAATATAACCCGGAATAGTATTGGGTTATTTTACTGATTTAAAAAATCTTTGAATTGCTTGATCAATAGCATCTAACGGATCAAAATTATTCGTCCATCACTTTATTTGTCTATTGCCTCACAAGTAAATGTTTTTCTTTAAGAGGGTAGGAGTTGATTATCCAATCGAGCCAAGCCTTTTTACATCTGCTTCTATTAGGAAGGTGTAATCTTCGTTGTCAACACACCAAAGAATATTTTACCTGTAATGTTCATGCTTCTCCTACCAACCACGATTCACCTAATCCCCAAAATTCTCAATTTTATTTTTTTTTCTCTCCACAAAGTGCGGTGTATTTTTCGCAACGTTCACTACTTTCATTACCCCCGCTACCACTCACTACTTTTCACTACCCTTTTTATATAAAAATAGTGATATAAATTATTGATATATAATACAGTAGTGAAAGTAGTGAAAGTAGTGAAAGTAGTGAAAGTAGTGAGGAAAATGCTCGTACAAGTGATTTTATTTTTTTATTTAAAACGGGAGGTTTTCACGAGCCGTCCTGAGACGATCGGCTTCTAAGGATTCATTCATTTCTTCGATGTTTTGGTTGGGCACTTTGGGGGTCATATCTGAATTGTCGAACTCGATGGCATTACTCTTGATAAGATTGATATTCATTCGAATAAAAGTTTATTAATGTTCTGAAATTTAAATGGTAGATTCTCATGGAACCCCCATAGATTATTCATAATTTTTTGTGAACGGTTGTGCGTGGGGGTTTCATCTTGTCATATTCGAAGCAATACGCCTGGTTAACCCATTCCTGACCGGTTACCTTATCCCTGAATTTTTTTCCTTTAATCTTGCCCTGGTAATACTTCGTTTTTTCGAGGTAAAACTGAATGGTTTTTTCACCAAGCGCCACCATATTGCTCCGACGTGAGTATTCGGCATACATCGGATATAAACCGTCCCACCGAAGAAACATACACATCATACCCTTTCCATATTGAGTTGCATCATCACTGCCAATGTACCGGATCACGCTCACGTCATGCAAAATATAATTCCTTCCCTCCTTTATCCGGTCCTGCTCAATAAGCGTAGCGAAAATGCTCCAGAAGTTTCTCAGGTCATCGCTGCTCTCGATAAATTTCTGCTGCTCGGTAATTACCTTGATCCCAAATTTCAATACAGTCTAAAAAGTAAAAGGGAACTCAAACTTTTGGTTCTGTGATGAATTGTGTGGGTTAATTTTGCAAACCTCTTTCAAATTGTTTATGAAATAAGTATCTGGCTTTTAGCAACATGCTGCTTGCATGATAGTGCTAACTATATGACCTAAATCCTTAAAAAGTTAAGATAACCCTGATTTTTTCAGTAAGCGAGTCTGCCAGTTGCAAGCCGCTAATAGCCAGAAGCAATATTACAAAATCCAATCACCAGTTCCCGGTATTTCAAAAAATCATCAACGAGGTGTGCAAACCCGTTCTCCTCCATATCTTTCAATTCCTTATACCGGTCATCCTCTTCGTTGGTATAATCGTTTTTGTAGGCGGTAAGGCAGATGCAGCGCTCCAGCAATGCAACATCAAGTGTTGGCAGGTCCTGACCGCAAACTATTGCCATCTGGTTAATTGGGATGTGCTCCGTCTTGGTTCCCTGCTGTGCAAAATTGCCTTGTATCTTTCCTTGCCTGTTGTAGATCGATTTCAGAAATTCAATGAGGTTACTCCAATCCGCGAAGGTAAACGTGAAACTATGGTGAAACATTCACGTTTAAATCAACATTATGGGGTGTTTTTTTGAACATAAAGAAAGCCCCGAGCTTTCGCAAGGGGTTTTTTTGTGGTCTGATAATCAGTGTTTTATGGTGAGCCACTAAAGGGACTCGAACCCTCGACCTGCTCATTACGAATGAGCTGCTCTACCAACTGAGCTAAAGTGGCTTTAACAGTCGGCAAATGTAGTAAAATTGATCCGCAGACCAACACATAACTGGCTTTTTTTAATTATCCCAGTCAAGGATGATTTTACCGCAATTGCCTTCTTCCATAATATCAAATGCCTCCTGGAAATCAGTATAGTGAAAACGATGGGTGATCACCGGTGAAATATCAAGTCCCGAAAGCAGCATTTTCTCCATCTTGTACCAGGTTTCGTACATTTCGCGTCCATATATCCCTTTTAAGGTCAGTCCTTTGAAGATTACCTTGTCCCATTCGATTTGGGTTGTGTCGGGCAGGATGCCAAGCAGCGAAATTTTGCCGCCGTTATACATATGTTTGATCATCGAATCGAATGCTACGGGGGAGCCGGATACCTCAAGACCGATATCGAACCCGGCTACCATTCCTACCTGCTTCATGGCAGAGGCAATATCATCTTTCATCGGATCGACAACGAGCGTAGCACCCATCTTGCGGGCAAGATCTCTGCGGTAAGGACTCACTTCCGATCCAACCACATTTCGTGCTCCTACAAATTTGCAGATGGCTATCGCCATACAACCTATCGGTCCGCCAGCACCAGTCACCAGCACATCCTCGCCAATAAGGGGGAAGGAGAGGGCTGTATGCGTCGCGTTTCCGAGCGGATCCATGATCGAAACGATTTCATCGGGGATCCGTTCATCAATCAGCAATACATTTTCTGCCGGAACGCAGACATATTCTGCAAAACCTCCGTCGCGGTTTACGCCAATACCTATTGTATGGTCGCAGATATGACGTCTGCCACGCCGGCAGTTCCGGCAAAATCCGCACGCGATATGACCTTCGACAGTTACGCGCTCACCGGGCTGGATCTTTGTCACTTCAATCCCGATCTCAACCACCGTTCCCACATACTCATGACCGATGGTCATGGGCGTTTTAATGGTTTTCTGAGCCCAGGCATCCCATTTATAGATATGAAGATCAGTTCCGCAGATGGCTGATTTTGAGATTTTTATAAGTACTTCATTGACGCCGGGCTGTGGTATTGGTACATCCTCGAGCCATAAGCCGCGTGTAGGTTCCGATTTTCTGATCGCCTTCATTTTTAACGATTTAGTTTACAGAATACAAAGTAAGAAAATTTGTTTCTCACATTTGCTAATTAATGTCAGCTACCCGATTTTTTCACGCAAAATGGTACATCATTTTTTCTTTTTAATTTTCCCGAAATTTCAAAAATATTATAAAATGCAGATAATCAACAATGTATGTTATATTTTTGTTCTTTTTCTCTTAATAATTTTACCGTGCAAAACACAAAGTTCAAAAACATGCTGTAAAACATGTTTTTAAATTTAGGGCTGCAACTTTTTATAGATCAGCAGGATAAACATGGGTTGAGGACCTTTTTTTTAACATTTTCTTAATATAGTCTAACATCCATTAACATTTTTTAATAAAAACATCTAATTTAGCACTCGCTTTAAAGAAGAAGTTTAAGATCATCGGACTTTTACTAAGACTACATTTTTGTTCTAACTAGACAATCAAAAGAGCGGGTCATTCAGGCCGGCTCTTTTAGCGTTATATATATTACAATAGTACGAATCTCACGAATTAGGACGAATTACAGGAAAACACGAATTTCACGAATTTAAAACGGATTTCACGAATTCTTACTACTGAATAGGATTACACGAATTAGAACAGCCGGTCCCGGGAACCGGGGAATTACGCGGATGCTTTTCAATTAAGAGTGCAGGTGTAATAAGATCACGCCAAGATTTCTAAGACTGCCAAGAAAAGCGACAAATCTCAGGAATGGCTTAGTCAAAAACATTACCATATTACCATGATTGCCACATTGACATATTTACGAATTTCCCAAATGATTTTTGGATACAAATTTTGTGTTAATACGATCCTGTATTTCCCTTTGAATTTGCGGTGCATTTATCTGCAAAGTTTCAATAAACATTTTTAGATGCGCCTCTTCTTCATTTATTATTTCCTGTGCTACCAACATTTCACCACTCTGTGGTGATTGCTCCTAATCCGAAAGTGTTGGCAAATTGGTAAATTTTCTCATTATGACTCGTCCTGAGACTCGCCCCTTCGCCCTCGTCGCCCTCGTCGCCCCATGCTCAAAGCCCCATGCCCCATGCTTTTTCCACATTCACGAGTTCCTTGCTATTATTATCTTTCTTTTTCGTGCCGGGAGTTTGTAATCAGGTAAATTGTTACTACTTTTGCGCCACTCATTTATAAAAAATGATAATTGTTTAATGTAAATCTTTAATAGTATGTTGAACCAGTACGAAACCGTTTTCATCGCTACTCCCGTTTTATCTGAGGCTCAGATAAAGGAAGCGGTAGGAAAGTTCAAGGATCTGATCGTTGCCAGTGGCAGTGAACTTATTCATGAAGAACATTGGGGTCTAAAGAAATTAGCCTACCCCATACAAAAGAAATCGACAGGATTTTATCATCTTTTCGAATTCAAGGCTGATCCGGCTTTCATAGGTAAACTTGAAACCGAATACCGTCGTGACGAACGCATTATCCGTTTCATTACCCTGAAACTGGATAAATTTGCCGCTGCCTACAGCGAGAAGAGACAAAAGAAGGTAAATGCAAAAACTCAAAAGGAGAACTAAGTCATGACCACGAATTCAAGCGAAATCAGATACCTCACACCCCCATCGGTAGAGGTAAAAAAGAAAAAGTATTGCCGTTTCCTGAAAAGCGGAATCAAGTATGTTGATTACAAGGATCCTGAGTTTCTGAAAAAATTTCTGAACGAACAGGGTAAAATCCTTCCACGCCGCCTTACCGGTACCTCATTGAAGTACCAGCGTAAAGTTTCCCAGGCTGTTAAACGCGCCCGTATGATTGCGTTGCTGCCTTATGTAACAGATTTGATGAAATAATAATTAGGAGATACAAAAATGGATATTATTCTTCTTCAGGACGTTCCAAATCTGGGCAGCAAGGACGACAATGTCATTGTGAAAAGCGGATACGGACGTAATTACCTGATTCCCCAAAGATTGGCAATTTTAGCCACCCCTTCTGCAAAGAAAGTACTGGCTGAAAATCAAAAACAACGCGCTCATAAAGAGACCAAGCTCAAAGACGAAGCTCTTAAACTGGCTGAACAACTGAAAGCAATCGTTATTACCATTGGTGCAAAAACAAGTACAACTGGCAAGATTTTCGGTTCGGTCAACAATATTCAGGTAGCTGAAGCGCTTAGAGAAAAAGGCTTCGAAGTTGATCGTAAACAAATTACAATCAAGGAAGACGCGATTAAAGAAGTCGGCAAACATACCGCAAAGGTGAAATTCCACCGCGAAGTAATTGTCGATTTTGAATTCGAAGTAATCGCCGAATAACACGGAAATTTTTTATAACCATTTTCCGAAAATACATTTTCAAACAGATTAAAGGCTGTTCCGCACTCCGGAACAGCTTTTTTTATCACGTAATCAGGGCATTAACCTTGATTTTGGATTATTTTCGAACGACAGCCTGTTTTTAATTCAGCATGCTCGTTATATTTGCAGATACATTTAAATCTATCCCTTTTGAAAAAGAAAATTGAATCAGCGCTGGTTGACCTTTACCGAACAAGGTTTATGGAAGAGGATATAACGATCGAAACGTTGCCTCCTTCGGGATCCTACCGTGAATATATTCGTTTAACCAGCCCTCATTTTAAAGCCATCGGCACCTGGAATGATGACGAAAAGGAGAATAATGCCTTTGTCGAGTTTTCGAGGCATTTCAAAGCAAAAGGGATTAATGTGCCCGAAATCTACGAATATATACCCGCAGATTGTATTTATTTACAGGAAGATCTCGGGAATGAAACCCTCTACAGTTTTCTTAGCGATGTAAGAGAATTCGAGGGATTCTCTGATCGGATTATCGGGGTATACCGCAAAGTCATCCTGGAATTACCCAAAATTCAAATTGTTGCAGGCCGCGATATTGATTATAATTTTTGCTATCCGCGTAAGGCGTTCGACCGGCAATCGATGATGTGGGACCTGAATTACTTCAAATACTACTTCCTGAAATTGTCCAAAATTGCATTTAATGAACAACTGCTGGAGGATGATTTTATCGCTTTCTCTGATTACCTTTTAAAAGCTGAGAGTGATTTTTTTATGTTCCGGGATTTTCAGAGCCGCAACATCATGTTAATTGATAATGAACCCTGGTTTATCGATTACCAGGGAGGAAGACAGGGAGCTCTTCAATACGATCTTGCTTCATTGCTTTACGATGCCAAGGCCGATATTCCGCAGCATGTCAGGGAAGATCTGATTGAGGAATATCTCGATGCATTGGAAAAGATACAGCCAATTGACCGCAATGAATTCAAACAATACTTTTACGGGTACGTATTAATCCGCATGATGCAGGCCCTCGGTGCATACGGTTTCAGGGGCTTTTACGAAAAAAAGGAACACTTCCTGAAAAGTATCCCGTACGCTCTCGATAACCTGGAGATTGTGCTTGGCAAAATTGAAATGCCCGTTGAGTTACCACATTTGATCAAAGTCTTAAAATCGCTTTCTGCTTCCAAAACATTGCAAAAAGTTGTTTCCGAACTGTCGGAACTGACCATTGCCATCACGAGCTTTGCCTATAAAAACGGATACCCGGCCGATCTTTCGGGGAATGGAGGCGGTTTCGTATTCGACTGCCGCTCGGTGCGGAACCCAGGTAAATACGAACAATACAAGCCGTTCACCGGAAAAGATGCGACAGTTATCCGGTTTTTTGAAGACGATTCGGAAATGGAGGAATTTCTCACGCCGGCATTTCTTCTGGTCGATCGTGCAGTTGAGAAGTATCTGGAACGAAAATTTACCCACCTCTCTGTGAGTTTCGGTTGTACAGGTGGTCAGCATCGCTCGGTCTATTCTGCTGAACGGTTAGCCACTCACCTGCGGAACAAATATCCGGTAAGGGTTGTTATTCATCACAGGGAACAGGATAATTTATAAAATATGTCAAAGAAAAGTTGTGAAATAAAAGATTACGAAAAGCCTCAGGCACCAAAATTTGAATGTAAAAAGTGTGGGCGAAAAGCGGTAAAAGAGAAAAACGTTTGTAAACCAAAGGAGATATAGCAGGAAACAAAAACCTGGCTCAAGATCCAATTTTGAAGGTGTAAAGGTGTATGGAAGAAAATCTGGTGATCTGAATTAATTTTAAATAATGATATTACCTAATCTATGAAAGCAATGATCTTCGCCGCCGGACTTGGTACCCGGCTTTATCCGTTAACTCTCACGAAACCAAAGGCACTTGCTGAAATTGAAGGTAAAACGCTGCTTCAGCTGGCCATTGAGAAGGTAAGTCAGGCAGGTTATAATGAATTGGTAATCAACATACATCATTTTGGCGACCAGATTATTGATTTTTTGCAGCAGCATAATAATTTTGATCTGGACATCAGGATTTCAGATGAGCGTGATCAGTTACTGGATACAGGCGGTGGGATCCTGAAAGCAGCACCCATGCTGGAAGGTGATGAGCCTTTCCTTGTGTATAATGTCGATGTACTCTGTGATATCGATTTAAAGTTATTCAGAGATTATCACAAGGAAAGGGGAGGAGTGGCCACACTTGCGGTCCGCGAGCGTAAAACCGACCGTTACCTTGCCTTTGATCAGTCAATGCAGTTGGCCGGCTGGAGAAATATCAAAACAGGGGAGGAGATTCCGTGCCGGAATATGGAAAATTCCAGATTAATGGCCTTTAGTGGTATTCAGTTAGTCGAACCTGCCATTTTTAAGCTGATTACAGAAACCGGAAACTTTCCGCTGATACCACTTTACCTGCGACTGGCCCGTGAGCATCCAGTCATTGGTTATTACGATCCCTCTGAAATCTGGATGGATCTTGGGAAACATGAGCAACTTATAGAAGCGGGAAAATACCTGGCATCTTTGTAGATGACTCCCCCTTTGGGGAAAAGGGGGAACATAAGGGGGATTTTTTTTATCCGAACCAAAGTTTTAATTCCGGAGTACGACCTTTTACCGGAAGAAAGGGCGAAAATGAGAAGGTGTGAAAATGAAAAATTATCTAATTTGCCTTTGAACCAATTTGCCAATGCTTTCAGGCGGTATTCAAAGTAACTTAATAAAAAGAATTACACAGAGTTACACAGAGTAATTACACAGAGTTACACAGAGTTTTTTGGGTCCTAAATTAGGAGCAATACCTAATCCCGGTAAGAATGGTTTTCGTATCCCGAAGGGATTAAATCTTTGTAGCCCCGGGTAAGTGATTCCGGATTCTTCAAATTAATATTAGCTCCAACATTGTTCGGAATCACGCCACCCGGGGTATGAATAATAAAGAAAAATGCGGCGCAACTACACCCTTAATTGAAAATCGATTGTACCATGCGCCGCGGGAGAAAGAAGATGAGAAAGGGCGAAGAGGCGAAGAGGTGAATGGGCGAGTGGGCGATCGAACCGCTTTCAATTTACTGAGCCAATATTTTTTGCAGCGCTTTCCTGTATTCCGGATTGTCTGTCATTCCGTTATGGCCCTGCCCATGGAGGGTAATTAACGAATCTGTACTTTTCATGATTTCTTTTAGTTTAACTGAAGAATTGTAATAAACTACCTCATCCTGGTTGCCATGAAAAATCACAACCGGCATTTTACACGCTTTTATGAATTTATTGGTCTCGAACTTATATTTTAAAATGAAGGCAGGAATAACCGGATAGAAATGCTTCATCATATCCGTCAGATTGTAATAAGGTGCCTGGAGGATTAATAACCGGGGATTGTTGTCAGCCGCAATTTTAGTGGCGGGTCCTGTTCCGATTGAGTAGCCCAAAACAATAATGCGGCTCTCCGTATAGTTAGTTTTCAATTTATCGTACACAGTTTGCAAATCCTGGTACAATTGCTTCTGACCATTTATCTTACCCTCACTTTTTCCATAACCTCTGTAGTCGATCATGAAAAGGTCGTAATTTAAATCAGTATATGTTTTAGCAACTTCTCCCCACGTTCGTAAGGAACCGGCATTTCCGTGCAGGTAAAATATCAGGCCTTTTGAAGTATCGGCTTTAAACAAAAGACCGTGTAATAATAAACTGTCAACGGTTTTAATGTTTATTTCCTCAAACTTATTATCAAAACTGAATTTGAAATCCTTATCAAGTTTCTCAGGGAAGAAGATTAATTTTTCCTGCAAAAAGTACAGTAGTCCACCGATAACTGCGAATAAGGCCAGTAAAATTGTAAAAAATCTCAGTAATGTTATCATATTGAACGTTTTTCATTATTACATGGCAGTATTCACCTCACCATCTGATTGGCTCTTTCCCGTGTTTGACCAGGTATTCATTGGCTTTACTGAAATGATGATTGCCGAAAAATCCACGGTGAGCCGATAATGGAGACGGATGAACTGAGCTCAATATCAGATGTTTACTTGAGTCGATAAGTTCTGCTTTCTGCTGTGCATAAGCTCCCCAAAGCATAAAGACAAGATGTTCTCCCGATCCCGATAACAAGTGAATCACGTTATTAGTGAAGGCTTCCCATCCTTTTTTCTGATGCGATCCCGCTTCGTGGGCCCGGACGGTAAGTGTGGCATTAAGTAAAAATACCCCTTGTTCTGCCCAGCGTTCAAGGTTTCCCGATTTTGGTATGGGAATATTCAGATCATTTTTGATCTCCTTAAAAATATTCTGCAGTGATGGCGGGAAATTGATCCCGTCGGGAACCGAAAAGCAAAGCCCGTGTGCCTGACCGGGTGCGTGATAGGGGTCTTGTCCAAGTATCACGACTTTTACCTTTTCAAACGGACACTTTTCAAATGTATTGAAAATCAAGCTTCCGGGAGGATAAACATTTTGTGTGGCATATTCCGACTTCACAAAGCTGGTTAAAGTGCCAAAATATGGTTTTTCAAACTCCTCCTTCAATCGTTCTTTCCAGCTTAATTCAATATTAAAGTCCATACTGTTGTTGAAATATTTTAATTGATCAAAATTAGGACACTTTTTGATGCCTCAAAATATATTCCGGATAATAACCCTGTTATCCGAACGACTTTTTTTAGTAGAATTGTATAAAATTAAGTGGAATGGACATTCGAAACAGGAACTTTCAGGAAGAATTTATTTTTCAGGCTTCGCGCAGCGGGGGTCCGGGCGGTCAAAATGTGAATAAGGTCAGTACAAAAATAGAGTTGCGGTTTAATGTCGCGGACTCTGCCTTGCTGAGTGATGAAGAAAAAGCGATTATTACGGTTAAACTTGCCAATAAAATCAATAATTCCGGTGAATTAATCCTGGTTTCACAGGCAGCGCGATCTCAACTTAAGAACAAAGAGAATGTTATTGAAAAATTTTATCTGCTTATCGAAAAGGCACTGACGCCCCGCAAAAAGCGTCTTAAAACTAAACCCACAAAGGCATCCGTTGAGAAACGACTGGAATCAAAAAGGGTTCAGGCGAAGATAAAATCAAACCGAAAAGATATTGAATTGTAAGATACTGTAATATTGTGAATTGAACTCTTTAGGAAACGGGGTTCTCCCACTGTTGGTTTGCGGAAACCCATTCGTTTCTCGCCATTTAATCATCCGAAATATTATTTCCCGTGACCATACGCACTAACGGCAAACTTGTTAATCCTTCCATCTTTCACCTGCCCGGATTGTTAAAGAAGTATTAGAAATAATTTTAATACTGCCACTTAATTTTTTGAGTAAAGTATTTATATTTGTCCCCAATCTAATTTATGTTATATTTCAAAATCAAACCTATGAAAAAAGTGGTATTTCTGTTTTGTGCAGTTTTTATTTGTTTTACAACAGTTGCGTTTTCTCAGGATACGCTGAAAACCCGGGCACGTCAATGGACAACAGAAGTAAATTTTAACCCTCTACAGGGACAATTTAGTCTGAATAATGCCGTAAAGCAGATTAAAGTACGGTATTTTGTATCGGATCTTGTAGCCTGTCGTGTGGGGTTTTCAGTCAGCAAGTCCAAAAAAGAGGATGGTCAGAACAGCCCATATGGAACTAATCCGATCGCTTACAGTGATATACGCACATCCTTTTCGGGCGGACTGAATTTGGGGCTTGAAAAGCATTTTAAGGGCACCCGTCGGTTATCCCCTTACCTGGGTTGTGAAATTGCACTGGGCTATAAAAAGGCAGACCAAACGATCGATAGCAAGGAATCAACTACAAAAGTTGATGGAGGGTGGATGTCGGGATATACGATATCCGAAAGGGGCTTCAAAGCGGCAGGCATTAATATAGTTACCGGATTTGATTTTTATATGGCGGAACATTTCTTTTGCGGTTACGAAATGTTACTGGGTTTTAACTATACAAAATATGACGACCTTGTGAGGGCCAATACAGTTAAACCAAGTCAGTTACCTGGCAGTACTACCTATCCTGATCAAACCTCAGAGGAATCGGGTTTTGGTCCGGGGATCATTAATGGAATACGGTTGGGTTACACATTTTAACAAGTAATTATGAAAGCAAAAGCTATTGTCAGCACCCTGTTCATCGCTGCACTCTTTTCGTGTGAAAATGCGATCGATAAAGCAACAGATCCTGTTATTGAAACAACACAGGCTAAATCAGTAGCAGCAACAACCTGTTACGTGAAAGCTTCGATCCTTGAAAGAGGGAGTTATGAAGTGATAGAAGGTGGCTTCGTGTATTCAACAAGCAGCAGTTTTGGAATTGAAAATGGCACCAAAATTACATTATCGGCCGACTCGCTGAAAGCTGATACATTTTCGGCCAGTTTTAGTTTTGGATCGGCCTATTACCACCCTTCACAAGTATTTTATGTAAGGGCCTATCTCGTAAATAAAAAGGGAGTTGTATATGGTTTACCCTTAAGTTTCAGAGGACTGATGTTAACCATGTCGTCGGTACAACCCATTTCGGGAAAAACCGGCGATAAAATAACCATTACCGGTGAAAATTTTATTCCCACACTTACGGGCAACGTGGTTAAATTCAACAGCACGACAGCAAAGATTGTTGAAGCCACCGCCACACGATTGGTTGTTGAGGTCCCTGCAAATATCACCTGGGAGTATTCTTATGATCCGACGGTTAAACTCTATGTAACAGTGGGAGGCCAGACTTTGTCAAGCAATTTTACGCTTTTGCCGATTTTTACCTCCTTTAGTCCGACTTCGGGTACCTTCGGAACCCTGATTACCATCCTGGGGGATAATATCAATTCATCGGGACTCACAGTAAAATGCGGTGATATAAACGCAAGCATCAATTCTGTTACAAACCGGTCCCTGGTAATTTATGTTCCCGGTAACATGACATTGAGTAAATTCCCTATTAAGTTAATTAAAAATGGCATCGAAACTGTTCTTCCGACCGAGTTTACGATGAATCCGATTAACATAACTTCGGTAAGCCCCACGATCGGTTACCCGGGAACAGTTATCACCTTCACCGGAACCTCGTTAAATCCTGCGTATGGGGCAAATCAGGTTAAAATCGGGGGTGTTTTAACTTCATCAGGCTATGTGAATCAAAATTCATTTTCAGTTACCGTGCCCTACTCGATGACTGAAGGTCTGAAGACGATTGAAGCAAGCAATGGAGTATCCAATGTTGTATTGCCTGGTGCCTTTACCGTTGTTGTTCCAAAAGTTTCAGGTTTTACACCTGCTTCAGGATATTATGGCAACGAAATCACTGTTACGGGCGAAAATTTCCCGGGGAATCTTAGTGCATATATCGGAAACAGTGGATGTGAATTAGTTACTGTAAATTCTACCACATTAAAAGTAAAAGTTCCTACTGGTACTGCCCCCGGAGCATCAAAAATAAAATTAATGATTAATAATGTGGTTGTTTATGAAAGCGATTTTAATGTCCTTTCGCCTGTACTTACCAGCTTTTTGCCCGATTCGGGTACTCCTGGAACCGAGGTGATTCTAACCGGGAATGGCTTTGGAAATTATGTTGCTTCAGTGAGGTTTGGCACCGTTTATACTAACGTATTGAGCACTACTCCTACACAAATAAAGGTGGTAGTACCTTCCAATGCAGGTGACGGGGCCATGAAGATTTCAGTAGTAGTGGGATCCGCAACAATAATATCAACCACTGATTTTACGATTAAAAGATGACATAGCAAAAAGAAATTAATTTCCGCAGACAGGATTGTTCCACTATTTCGAAATACGCAATAAACAATTTTTTTCACTACTTTCAGCGCCTTGTAAAATGCCTTTTGGTATGACTAATTATCTTCTTGTTCCATCCGTCTGTTTACACTGACGCCTAATAGCTGATTAAATGAATCGTTTGTTATTGTTACTCCTATTTGTTATGTTGCTAAATGCAACAGGAATTGCACAGCCCTCAATGAAAGCAGTTTATGTTTCAGATGCTCCGGCCATTGACGGGAGATTGAACGACGAGGCCTGGAAGAATGCAGCCCAGGTTGATCAGTTATTTCAGCGTGAACCTAATCCGGGTCAGCCTGTTTCGGAGAAAACCCTTTTTTATATTTGTTACAATGCCAGTCATTTCTTTGTGGGCATCAAGTGTTTCGACGACCCTGATAAGATAACCGCTAAAGAGCTGGCACGTGATGTGAGCCTGGGAAATGACGACAGGATACAGGTAATTCTCGATACTTACCTTGATCACCGGAATGGTTACTGGTTTCAGATCGGTCCGCGCGGTTCGATTGGTGATGCTACTATAAGCGAAAACGGCGCAGTGTTCAACAAAGAATGGGATGGTTTGTGGGAAGGCAAAGCCCGTATTGTTGCCGATGGCTGGGAAGCCGAAATGGCCATCCCTTTCAAAACAATAGGTTTTGATAAAAACCAGAAAACGTGGGGAATTAAATTTATCCGGCACATTAAACGGAAACTTGAATCATCGTACTGGCCAACGGCCAATGTCAACAGCTATAAGTTCCAGGTTTCCGACGCAGGACTGATCGAAGGGATGCAAAATATAAGCCAGGGGATAGGATTGGATATCTCACCCTATGTCATTGGAAAAATGGACACCAAACGTGACACCAAAAACAAATACGATGCAGATGGAGGACTGGATATTTTTTACCAGATCACACCAAGTCTGAAATCCTCATTGTCGATTAATACCGATTTTGCCGAAACAGAGGTGGATGATCGTCAGATTAACCTTACCCGTTTTAGCCTGTTGTTTCCCGAAAAAAGAGATTTTTTCCTGGACGGATCCAGTCATTTTTCGTTTGGAATTCAGGGTGATGATGCAAATTCGAATGGTAAAAGTATTATCCCGTTTTTTTCGCGACGAATGGGGCTGGATAACAATGGATTGCCTGTGCAAATTAATTATGCAGGAAAACTCACAGGAATGATTGGCAAATGGAATATTGGGGTGATGCATGTCAATGATGACCATTCAACCGGAAATTCAAACTTTTCGGTCGCACGGATCTCCCGGAATATTGGTGCGGAATCGTCGGTGGGTGTAATCGGTACTTACGGAAATGCAGTTCTACCCGACGAAAATTTTGTTGGTGGCATCGACCTTAAACTGGCAACGTCAAAATTTCGGGGGAATAAAAATCTTTCATTGATATTATTCGGATTGAAATCGAATACAAAAGGGTTGTCTGATGATGATGTGTCGTGGGGTGGAACGATCAGCTACCCGAACGATTTCCTCTCGTTCAGTATCGGGCATCATGAAATTGGTGAAAATTTTGTAGCCGGAATGGGATTCGTACCCCGGACCAATATCAAAGAATCATACGGAAATATCAAAATAGGTCCCCGTCCGAATATGTGGGGATTATTGCAGGTATTGAGCGGTGTAGGATTCGATCATATCGTCGATTTTTCCAATGTTCTTCAGACACGATCGATCGATTTTTCTCCGTTGATCCTACGCTTTAAGTCGGGTGAAGAGTTTTCGTATTCGGTAAGTCAAAGCTTCGAGAACCTGGAAAGTGAGTTTAAGATCTTTTCCACCTATATCATTCCTGTTGGCAAATACGAATTTTACCGGCATGCTGTGAAGTTAATGACGGCCGGAAGCCGCAATTTTGCTGGTGAAAGTTCATTTACCTGGGGCGATTTTTACAATGGCTACCGGAAGGATTTTAACATTGGAGTTAATTATAAAGTGGCCGTTCCCTTTTTTATCGGGGTGAAATACAAACAAAATGATGTGAACCTTCCATCAGGCAATTTTACGACACGCATCTACCAGGTGAACGCCAATATTCTTTTTAGTCCTGCCATCACTTTATACAATTATTTTCAGTACGACAACAGTTCCAAAAAGATTGGTGTGCAGTCAAGATTTAACTGGATCGTCAAACCCGGGAACGAAATCATTCTTGCCTGGACATCCAACCTGTCGAAACCATTGGAGCGGTATGTGATGAATGAAAGCGCATTACGCTTCAAACTCAAGTACAATATCCGGTTCTGAATTGAACAAATCCCCAGTCAGCCAAACGAATTTTTCGAATTTTCGGCGATTTGCGGATATTGATTTATTAAAGGTGTAAAATACTCTTCCCGGATTGCAAAATATTTTGGTAATTATTCAGAATGATTAACCGGACGTATTGATTTCTGGTAATATTTTGTTTTATTTGTGTTACCTTTCATCATTCATTTTATGTTGTTAATGCTCGGATTTTCAATTCTAAGATGGAGTGAATACGCCTAAACAAATTTATTATGCCTAATGATGAACCATTCGCTAAAAGCCGTTTTATTTCTTTTGATTTTATGCAGCCTAAATGACTTGAAGGGTCAAACAGATTTTCGGCCCGGCTATGTTATTACTGCTGAGAATGATACTTTACACGGTTTAATTGATTACAGAAGTGATACAAGAAACTCAAAAAAGTGTGATTTTAAACCGGAGCAAAATTCTACTGTTCAGGAGTTTTTGCCTGGTAGTATCAACGGGTACAGATTTACTGATGGTAAGTTTTATGTTTCAAAAACTATCACTTCCGACGGATTGGAAATGCAATTGTTTCTGGAATTTCTAGTTAACGGTATTTCCGATTTGTACTATTATACGAACGGAACAAATTCCTACTATTTTATCGAAAAAGCTGATGGACAGTTATTAGAACTGAAGATCGAACAAAGACAGGTTAATATTGATGGTGAGGATTTTACATATAAATCCTTGAAGTATATCGGACTTTTAAAGTATGCTTTTGCTGATTGTCAGCAAATTTTCCCTCTTATCAACAACGTCAAACTTGAAGATAAGTCATTGATTGAAATCACCAAAAAATATCATGATTATGTTTGCGATGGTGAAAAATGTATTATCTACGAAAAACAATTGCCGGCAATCATGTTGAAAATTGCCCCATATATTTCGATGAATGGGTCTGTTCTGAAGTTTAAAAATGTGAATGTGTATGATGCAGTCAATTTTAGACCTGGATATTACCCCTCGATAGGTTTGTTGCTAAATACCTCTTTACCAAAGACTACTGAGAAGTTGTCTTTTCAGGTATCGGGTGAATTTGGGAACGGCTATTTTTATGGTACAGGAGTTAACTCCCGCAATAATGCATTTGAGGAGGTTAATATTCATACCTCCATTTTAAAAGTGAATACTGGATTTAAATATACCTATCCCAAAGGTAGGTTCAGACCAACGCTGCTGATTGGAGGTACTGTTTCAAAGCTATTGAATATTGAAGGAAGAAGAGTGGAAGAGATAATGAAAAATTCAACCATAGATACACGGGAATTTAATGATGTTCCGATTACCAATTTTTTGATGGGATATCGCATTGATTTGGGAGCAGACTGTCATCTTTCGAAATCGTTCATTGCCTTCTTTAACCTGGGTTATGATCATTCCAGGGGTTTGGATAATTTCATGTATTCGAAATCAAATTCCACAATTATTAAAACTGTTAATCTAAATGCAGGTATTTATTTCTGATTTAATCTGCCTGGGAAAAACCAGGTGGATACATTGCTTTTGGCTTGTCTTGTTGATAGTTTTTTCTTTAACTAGCTGCAAAAAAGAACATGTCGCCACAAAAGAATATCCCCGGCTGAATACACTTGAAGTGACGGGGATTAATGAGTCAGGTGCGATATTCAATGCCGAAATAATTTCAGGAAACCGCGCAGAAATAAAAGAATACGGATTTGTTTGGGATACGAGTCTCACCCCTGAAATTAATTCAGATGACAAACTGGTTAAAACGGGCGTTCCGGATAATATAAAATTCAGTGGAAATATTCATTCAGCCTTGAAAAAGGATATTCCCTATAATGTAAGAGCCTACGTTAAAACTGATAAATATTTGGTTTATGGTAAAATAGTTTCTTTTAAAAGTATGGGAAGTGATGCACCGTCTGTTAGCAGTTTCTCACCGGAATCAGGTACATGGGGTGATACAATAAAGATAAAGGGTAAAAATTTCAGGTATAGAATGAACGGAATCGTAGTAAAACTTGGAGATATACCGGCAACACTTATCTCAAGCACCGATACTACCATCAATATCGTTGTTCCGTCAGTAAAAAACGCCGAAAAGGTTCTTCTTTCTGTGTCTATCGAGGGAAATAATTCTGTAAGCGGGGCTCCGTTCAGTTATCTTATTCCTGTGATTTCGGCTATAAATCCCTTAACTGCAACTTTTAATGACACTGTGTTTATTCATGGAAATAATTTCATCACGGGAGCAATGAATTATTCTGTATATGATCTATTATCTGACAAGTGGAGTCTGTTAGGCAATATGCAAAAGTTCATAAATTATGACGAATGGTCAAAGGCGGCGGGATTTGTAATAAATGATAATATTTACCTGTGTGGCGGATACGCCCGGAATTATTATTATGGTTATTCCGGTTATAAAAAGACCTGGAGATTCGATGTTGCTACAGATCAATGGACTCAGTTGTCTGATTTTCCGATTGAGATGGAGGCTCCGGCAGGATTTTCAATAAATGGTAAAGGTTACATTGGTGCCGGTTCTTCCAATGGACAAGGGAAAAGCGATTTTTATGAATATGATCCGGTTAATGACATTTGGTCCAGAATAGCTGATCTTCCGGTAAAAGGGAGCATTGGTCCTGTTGAAGTGGTAATCGGAGGCAAAGCGTATATTTCAGCAAATAACAATACAGAAATATGGGAGTTCGATCCTCTGGCTCACTAATAAATACATTATTGTGTTGAGATTTATATACATAAGATAACCGGAATAGAATTAAATGAATCTTAGATCTATGAAATTAATTTATTGTAATAGTAGTGCAAGAGCCTTATCAGTGTTAGTTATTATTCTGATTTGTGCCGGATGTAAGCGTGAGGAGCCCATCCCGGAAGTGAAGCCACTACTTAAAACCAACCAGGCAATTGTAAATACGGAGAGCGATGGAGGAATAACCATAATGGGCGAATTTATTCTCCCTGGTCATTATCGTAGCATACAATATGGTTTTGATATTGACACATATGCCAATTTTCCGGAGCCCATCATTCTGCATGCCGGTACAGATGCCGAACCGCGAAAGTTTGAGGCAACTGCCCAGGTAGCATTAAAATCAGGTGTAAATTACTATGCCAGAACATGGGCCAAAACTGAGCGGTATGAGGTTTTTGGAAATACAATCGCATTTCAGAGCAATGGCTCATCTTCACCCGAGATTGAGAAAGTTGTTCCTGTAGTAGTTTTTTGGGGGGATACCATTATGATTAGCGGAAAGCACTTTGATTATTATGGTAAGGATAACAAGGTCACATTTAACGAGGAATTATCGTTGAAAACCTGGGGTAATAAAGATACAATCTGGGCGGTTGTTCCGGTTGTTCCGAGCTCTCAGAACTTTAAGATTGAGGTAAATATAGAGGTTTTTGATAATCATACAAAAGAGGGTTACTCTTTGGAGATTGCACAACCTATTATTTCAACAGTTAGTGCCACTGAAGGGCAGTATCCTGATATGGTTATAGTTACTGGTAACAACTTCTCTCACAGCAATACTGAATTACTGGTTGACGGAACTAAAGTCAGATTACTTTATCTTTCAAAGAAATCGTTTTGTTTTATCGTCCCATATTTAAAATCAGAACGGAATGTGAAAATTGTGTTAAATAGCTTTGCGGGAAGTTATATATTAAACGAAAATTTTCATTATTTTGAACAGAAAATATTTTCACCATTAAAACCTGGATGGATAGGCGCGCGGAACAAACTTTATGGAAAGAATATTGATTTCCGGAAAATTTTATTCGAATTAAAAAATGGTGACAAATCGTTACAAATTACCCAAAAATGGAAAGATAGTACTGAGTTTATATTAGTCGGGAAATTTGAGGCATCTACCTTTAATCTTGATCTGTTATTTGGGGAAATAGATGGGATTAATTCACCATGGCCACTATATAAGTTTGCTGATCGGGTAGATATTGATCATCGTGCTCCATTATTGGAAACTCTTGGAAAGAAGGAATATCGTTACTATGAACAAATATCGTGGCAATGCTGGGGTATTTATTTTAATGAAGCCAATGCCGGTTATTGGATAAAATCGCAGGATGGTTCTGTTAATATGACTGGTACTGGAATTAATCTGTTTCCTACTCCCGATCTGACTCCTGGTAATTATACGCTCCAACTCTTTTCCGGTAGCCGGTTAAGCAATATTGAAGCGTTTACAGTTAGTGAACCTAAAATTGTTGGAGTAACACCGGCTTTATTTACACGCGATAATCTGCTTCAGATTTCGGGTGAAAATTTGCCTGTTTATACGTATTACCAGTTCACCCATTTGTCAAGTGGAAGAAAATTCTACAGACCAAATATGAGGCAAGAATCCAGCATGCAACAAATTGATCCGATTAGCTTAATCGGAAATGGCGATTATCAAGTCGAAATAAAAGTCAAAGACAAGTTATACCTGTTTCCCGGAGTTATCCAGTTTGAAGATTATTTTAACTATTATACGAAGGCAAAGGATTCCTTTTTATCATCCCCCAGTGCCGGGTGTGGATTTGCAATAGGCGATAACCTGTATATTTTGCAATATAATGAAATGAGCATTGTTAATATTGCAACGGGTCGGGTGCACATGAAAACCGGATTTAACTATTTCACGCATCAACCGTTATTCCTCAACAATAAAATATATATGAATATTCAAAAGGTGGATGGGTCACGTTTGCTTTGTGAATTCAATGAGATCAATGAGGAGTGGGATCCGTTAATTAACGACGGAATTGCAGCAGGTGAGGCCTTATTGGGAAATGGCGTTTTCAATGACCACTTAATAATGATTTCCACTACCGGCACGGTCTATTCTTTAGGTCAGCAATGGGCTAAAATGGGTAAACTTGACAAGGCCCCTTCTGCTATTGATTATGTTTATTCAAAGAACGGCTATCTTTACCTGTGTGATTTTTATTCGGGTGATATTGCAGTTGTGTCAACTTCGGAATGGAAGGTCATTAAACATATTGACATGCCGCATCATTATGGTGGTATGTCGAAATATATTTTTGAATATAAGGATGAATTGTATTATTGTGCTACTCCTAATGACTTTAATTCTTATGGTGATATTCATAGTGAAATGTATAAGTTCACTTCTCAGGAAACGTTTGAAGTCCTTTTTCCTAAGAAAATGGAATACAATTATTATTACCATTTCTGTCCCGACAGCAACGGAACGGTATATTTTGTCAGTGAAGGGTATGTCTATAAGTTTAATCCATAATGAATCAACAAATGCAAAAATTTATTTTGGTTCTAATTCTGCTATTTCCTGTCGTATCGCACTTAAATGGACAGATCCTCAATTCGAATAGCTTTTTTAATTTTTCTGCAGGTAAACTAATCTTTGGCGGACCGGATGAACTCTTTTTTCCGAAAGGGATGGATAACAGTGGATTGTCGTTCAGGGCCGATTATCTGCGCAATATATTACCCTGGATGAAAATAGGAGTTGAAAGTTCATTGGTTTTGCCAGGTTTGCCTAATCAAAGTAAAAGCGATTATGCACAAATTACGAATAAAAATGAGAAAATCATCACCATCGGGGTTAATGCCACTTTCTTTCTTCCATTCAGGGACACGGGATGGAGAAACCGACTCCGGATTCAGTTTGGAGTGGCTCCGGTTGTTGTCGCACATACTGGTTCGCGAACCTTAACGATTGACAATATAATAACCACTATTGGCGATTACCAATCCGAAATTCCGGTTTTATTTATGAAAGGACCAGCAACCGGATTTGGTTTATCCCTGACTCCTTCGATCGAATATTACATTTCGCAACGTGTCGGTTTAAGAATATCCTGTAACTCACTTCTCACTTCTATGAAAAGTGATTTAACTACCGAAAATGTGGTCATCAATTCATTGAATTTTGGCTTATGTTTCGCATTGTCAAGAAATAAACAAATTAATTATTAATTAACAATGAAAAACTATATATTCACATTGGTACTCTTTGGAATTTCGATTTTCTCTCTCCCTGGGGAGAGTGGTCAAAAGACGATCAAATTAAATGAACGGATCGGAGAATTTTCCGGGATCGTTTATGACATGTGTTTTTCTGATTCCGGAAGGACGCTGATTTTCCCTGAATCCAATCTCATCAGTTTTTATGATGTAAAAACAAAAGCGTTAATCAAAAAATTGATAAATGGCCATTCCAAACCTATTCTTGCTGTTACTTTGTCAACTGATGAAAAGCTGATTGTCACCGGAGGAATGGATAGTCTTGTTATTATCCGAAATGTACAATCAAGCAAGATCCTGAAAAAATTAAATTATCACAGAGGGGTCATTACATCATTGAATATGAGTAATAACAGGAATTTGCTGGCAACAGGCTCATCCGACAAAACAGTCGGGATATATGATCTTTCGAAAGATGAAATTGTTTTTAAGCTGGATGATTTCAAATCGGCTATTACAAAGGTAAAATTTAGTCCGGACGGGAAGATTTTGGCAGTGGCTTCTTTGGACCGGCAGATCAGGCTTTATGCAGCAGAGACCGGGAAACTTATTTCAATTCTGGAAGGCCATAAAAACTCAGTCCGTGATTTGTGTTTCAACAACGAAGGGACTCAATTATTTTCTTGTGGTGACGATTCAAGATTAATCGTATGGGACTTGAAAAACCTGAATCAGATAACAAAAGAAAGAGTTAATTTTTTTGTTTCTGATTGGTTATTGTCTGTTGATGTCATGAAGAATGCTTATGCTGTTGCCAGTCTGGATTCCAAAATTAATGTAATTACAAGTTTTTCAAATTATAGTGGAAAGATTGGCGCGCCGGTCAATAAAATCCTGTTTATTCCCAATAATGGTGATCTGTTGAAATTTGTGGTTGCCACAAGGGGAAAGGGGGTCTATTTGATGGACACAAAGGGGTTCGAACTGAAACAATGATTCCTTTGCAAAATTAATTTCTTATCAAAAATCAACATAAGTAATGGAAACTCTTTATTGTCGTATTTTTCACCCCCAACCCCATAATGGAGACTCATGCTTCTGGTATCGTGAGTGCTTATGAGCAGCGATAGTCCCCTTTAGGGGATTTAGGGGTAAATCAAGAAAAGAATACGATATTTATTCATTCTTTTAACTTAATAATACTGGCATTTGAATTTTTTTTTATTAACTGATTTGATTCTACCTTTTTAGTGATTTAATTTTACCTTTGCAGGTATAAAATTACAATGGGGAAAGTTATGATTCTGATCACGAAAGAAGAAGCTAAATATCTGTCTATAAATAACCTGAAACGTTACCGGCTAAAGAAGATGATGTTAAGCTATCTTTATGAAGAACGGTTTGTTTCAGCCGCGGAGGTGAGTCAAAAGATTAGTGTAAGTCCACCAACAGCCAAAACATTACTGGACGAACTGATCGGAATGGGTGTTGTGATGACAAGTGGAATCGGTGATTCACGCGGTGGTCGTAAACCTGCTCTCTACAGCCTTGTTGCAGAAGCTTTTTATATCATTACCATTGGCATTGAACATCACAGTACCAAAATGGCGATTTTTAATGCACATAATGAATTGGTTACTTCAATCAGAACTCTTCCGACCAATGTGAATGATCCTGATCTTACCGATAAGCTTTATACAGTTTCCAATGAACTTTTAAATGAAGCGGGTATCGATGATTCTAAAATTGTAGCAGTTGGGGTATATATGCCGGGTCTTGTAAATTCTGCAATCGGAATCAATTATTCAATTAAAAATGAGGCGTATCAAAACATCGGTATGACCCTGGAAAAGAAGTTTGGCAAAATTATTTATATTGACAATGATGCCAGGATGCAGGCTCTTGGTGAATTCATATTTGGAAAAGCAAAAGATTCGCGCAATGCCCTGGTGATCAACTGGAGCTGGGGACTGGGCCTGGGGATGATTCTCAACGGTCAGTTGTACGGCGGATCAACAGGTTTTGCCGGGGAATTCGGTCATATCAAGCTTGAAGAAAACGGGGTTTTGTGTTATTGCGGGAAAAGAGGTTGTCTCGAAACCATAGCATCTTCGCAAAGCATTCTGAATATGGCAATTAAAGGCATTGAGGATGGGACTATCTCTCAACTGACGACCCGTTTTAAAGAGAGTATCCCTGAATTGAAACCCGAAGATGTAGTCATTGCTGCCAGGGCAGGAGATGAGTTTTCGATTTCGATCCTGAACAAGGTTGGAAATTCGTTTGGTAAAGGATTGGCAGTGTTAATTCAGTTACTAAATCCTGAAATAATTGTCCTTGGAGGACCTATATCAAAAGCTCAGCAATTTATTTTAACGCCGATACAGCAGACACTGAACCAGGATTGTCTCGAAAAAATCTCAAGTAATGTACGGATTGAGATCTCCGAAATTGATGAACATTCCGGACTTCTGGGACTTTGCGCACGCCTGTTTCAGAAAGTACTCGGTGATGTAACGGAGATGAAATAATTTTTTATTGCGGAACATTTTTATTCAGGCAATTGTTTTTGTTGGAAATTCAAAACATATGAAACTACAGACTTTACTTTGTTTGTTACTGCTGATCGTTTCACTACCCGCGGTTTCGCAGCAGAATCAATCCCCGTCAGCTGAAAAATACAATGCGGAATTGGCCAGAAGACTTGGTGCCGATGATTTGGGAATGAAAAAATATGTTATTGCTTTTTTAAAGGCAGGCCCGGTCAAACTTACGGATTCAGTGGCCCGCGCTGAACTACTCAAGGCACATTTGAAAAATATAACACGGTTATCCGAAGAAGGTAAACTGATTGTTGCAGGTCCTTTTCTGGACGATCAGCCGTTGCGGGGGATTTATATTTTTGATGTAGCAAAACTGGAGGAAGCGAAGGAGCTAACTTCCACAGATCCGGCAATAAAAGCGGGTACGCTGGTCATGGAGCTTCACCCTTGGTATGGCTCGGCAGGTTTGAATGAAATACCAAAGCTGCACAAGCAGATTCAGAAAAAGGCATTTGGCGAATAAAAAACCTTACGTTTTCTGATGATTTTATTACGAAATGCTTTCAACATCTCCTTCACTTTTATTCAGGCTTGCTGATAAAAAATGAATAGATAAATTCGACTCATTTAGGTTCTTCCTTCAGTACCAGTTTGACCTTATCTGCATTGATAATCGCGGTATAAAAATCAACCAGCGCAGAATACCGCTCTTTTGGCCATGTGCCCCGATTCATTTTTAGCTCCCGGAAATAGAGCACCTGTTCTTTACCGGCCGTAATGGTGCTGGTATATTCACCGAATTCCGATACAATTGTTTTTCCGCGTGGTATACTTTCGGGATTGAATCCTGCAGGCAAACTAAGGGTTACTGAATCTTTATCGATATAGGCGAATGATCTGTAAACCGGCATTCTCCGGTTATCAACGCTTGCAGGAGCCGTTTTGAGCTGGTTGAAAATGTTGAGCGGAATAAACAGGCGGCTTCCTGTTCGGGTCGCGAAAAGGGGTGTCGAAAGGGTAATTGTTTCGGTAGCCTGCGGTATCTTTCCTTTATTAACCGTGTAATTAATACCGGTGATCACCAGGCCGGTTATCGATAAATCATTGTAGAGCGTCTTTTCCTGCTCTTGCCGGCTTTCTGTGAGATTTTGTGAAATATTATCATATTGATATCCACTGTACCTCGTTTTTACGGTGCCCTGAACCGAACCATCCGGTTTAACCTGCAATTCCGCATTACGGCTCTGGCTGCTTTGATTCGCAGTGAAAAGGGGGGTAGTTACAACCCGTCCGCCATTTGGAGTGATATGAAGTGCTTTTCTTCCGGCAGTAGATGGGCTCATATACCCACAAGGGGTTGTCTGGCTGGTACATTCAAGCCAAATGGAGTCTTTCCGCAGTGGTACACACAAAATAACATGGTTGGCCTGTGTGATCGTCGGAAAATCATCCATTGTTATGCCTTGATTGGGACCAGCCCCTGCCACGGTATAAAGCGCCGGTACTCCGGCTGATTTAAGTAAAGCGCTCATATAGTTTGAGAGCGCTTTGCAATCACCATAACCAAGACGATCGACTGTTTCGGCAGGAAAAGGCTGAAGGCCACCAATGCCAAGCTGAATTCCGACATACCGTGTTCGCTTTTGCATATACTCATAAAGTATTTGAACGATTTGTGCCGTATCTTTTACCTCTTTTACCAATTCCCTGATTTCATTTTGCCGTTGTGGAGATAATTGGTCCCTTCCCTCTATAAGCCGGCTGATCCATTGACCAAAATCATTCCACGAATTCATTGATCCGGGATAACCACCATAATTAATTCTTGCCGGAGCTGTAATCACATGTGGAGCTTCTAGATCCATTTCAGGGGAATAGGGCTCCTCACGCCATGCTTTTAATGAATCAACCTTCCATTCAATTGAAAGTACCCCGTCTGCACGATTCTCCGTCCGGGAATCTGCAGGCATATGAAATTCGCGATAGCGGAACTTCATCGTGTCGGGACATGAGAACAGGAATGAAGATTTCTCGACCGAAAGCCGGTAATCACTCAACGGTTGCCATTCCGGAAAAATGATCAGTTCATCATATTCCATTTCGTAGGTGTATTCGACAGTATAGGGATAGGTATCTCCGGTTATTGAGGCCGTTTTTATTCTCAGATCGTCGTAGATAGCCCCGGCTGAAGTGTAATTCAGATCCCGGATAGCATTGTTTTTGAGTTTATCGTCGGGTAATCCCAGCCCGGTGTAGCTTTTTCCCGAAATTGAGTTTATTTTTCTCAATTTATCGTAGGGAAGTACCAGGTTGCCAAAACGATTGCCATTCTTTTCGAGGACTGTAACCACGATATGTACCCGCTCAATTGCTTTGCCATTAGCTGATAAGTGGAACTCATGACTATAGTCGCGGCATACAGCCCATGCATCCTGTTTAAGCGAAGAGTCAATAGTGCTTGCCGGGTAGAATAACGCAGTTTTTTCTTTGCCCGAAAGCAGATGGACTGCCAATAATAATAACCCGATTGTTGCCAATATTTTGCCGCTCATATCAGATGGTGATTTTTTTGAGTATAATTTGCTCAGCCTCTTTATTAATAACCAGGTTATATAAATTTTTAAGTGCCTCATATTCTGCAGGAATAAATTGCGTCTTATCGATAGAGAAGCGCAGGTTAAGCACAATTTTGTTTCCCATTTGACTGACCTGGTAAAGAAATTGTCCCGCTTTTCCTTCCAGAACAAGTGACGTGCTTTCAGGCATCTCATCTACTTTGTATCCATCAGGAATGGTCAGTTGCAGGTTATACCCTTCTGAAAAAGGCACACCGAAGTCAACGGGGTATTCCCGTGTTGGTGAGGTAAACGGATTATCGGTATGGCGGTTGATTAATACGGGATCAATATATAGGATACTGGCATCGGGCTCCTGTTCTTCTTTAGTGGTTACCTTATATTCCGTATAAACAGCCAGATTCAAACTGTCGAGGTTCGTATATTGGTAGGAGAGATAATTGAACGCTGCAGAACTGTTTTTCAGTTTGTCGAAATATTCCTGCTTGCCACCAGCGGTCGTTACTTTTTCGCGAAAATCAAAGGCACTTAATCCGGATAGCCTTTCCTGAAAAATGCCTGACATCTTACCTTCTTTTATTTCAAGCTGAACTATCGCGGTTTCAGCTGATCGGGCATTAACCAGGTCGACAGATTCAGATACGGCATTATTAATCTGGTGGCCTTCACCATTGAGACACCGGAATGGAATAAAACCAGCCTGGAGTCGGGGTTCAGTCGCATCAAGCAGTATGGGTTTTCCATCAACGATGGCTTGGGCAATCACATAATTGCAATCACTTAGGGTGGCATGGCTAAACGAAAGCATCCCGTTTTGACGTGTACTTAAAACTACCGGATAGGCGGTAATGCCTGCCTTATTGAGCATTGCGATCAGCAAAAGGTTAATGTCTGCTGAGTTCCCTGTTTTGTCTGTATACGCTTTTTTTAAGTTTCTTGAGGCATAAATTGTGTTGTACCCGTCCCATTTCATGGTTTTTTGCACATGTTGATAGAGTATTTTCAGTTTTTCAAGACTATCTTTTGTTCCTTTGGTTAGCTGAGCAACTGCATCCTCTGCAAAACCCGCGGTCTTTAATTGTTTTCCAAAACTCTCATCGTCAGTCAATTGTTGGGCAATTTCGTTCCATGAAGTTGTATAGTTTTTAAACTTGCCTCCCACCCGTGTAAAGTCGACATTCGCTAATTCAAACTTTACCTGGGTAGTGAAATTATCCAATGCAGTAAGATAAGGCTCACCTTTCATTGCCGGGATATCTTTCGCTGCATAGTCAGATGTGTATGCAAGGTATGTTATCGTTTGATTGACCATCTCACGTGTTCCTGTATTTAAAAAACCACTGCCGGAAGTTTCCTCCCTGACCGTAAAATTGATGGTCTCCTGCTTTTGATTTTTTTTATTGTAAAGCAGACTGTGATATCCCATTGAGGAATGATTGTATGTGAAATATTCCGGATAGACAACACGATACTTGCTCCATTTAACAGGAATAGTATATTGAAATTTCCAGGTACGCAAATTCCATATCAGCTCCGTAGTGATGCTGTAGCGTAAATCTATTACAGAACCTATTTTTACAGAAGGCATTGAGAGTCGGACTGTTTCGGTGAATTTATTTTCACGCTCCCTGAAAACTGACTCTTTTTTCAATTCCGATCTGACACTTTTACCATTTTCAAAATTGGTTGTACTTCCTTTAACCTGGTACAATTCCTCTTTAATCTGACCGCTGGAATAAAGCGGAATAAAAAAATTACCCCAGTCAACGCCGCTTTGCCTGAGGATCTTGATTCTGACAAACCTGTCATAAGTGAGCATAAATCCTTTTTCAGCATCGTATTTCACATATGAGGTACCATCATCATATAGAATAACAGCCTCTGCCGTTGTATCGTTTGGATAAGATTTCATGGTCAGTTCCTCTACTGACACTTTTTCAAATTTCACCTTTGGCGCCTGCTCCTCCTCCTGTGCGCTAAGTCGAAACGTAAACATGAGTACTACCATTAACAAAAAGGCACATTTTTTAATGCACAAATTATGCAGAACGGATGGACCGGAGTTCACGCACATAAAATTACTTTTACTAATAGCCGGATTTAGGGAATACTTCCGTTTCATGACTTCTGATTTAGTTGGTTTTAGGTTAATTTCTTCAATAGTATAATAACTTCCACAAACTATTGAAGACATAATATTTCAGTTCAAATATAGAAACATAAAAACATAATTCAAAAAAAGTTCAATCCATATTATGGTATGTGCTGAAAAAATTTGCAGGTTAATATTTTCTTAATCTGAATTGGTTGTAATTGTCAACTAATTCAGCTTATATTTGGCAAAAACTATAAACCGGGAATGGATAAGCCGTTGGGATATATATTGGACCAGAGTCTTCGGGTTTTTAGAAACCAGATGATTTTGGAATTCAGGAAAAAGGAAATTGACCTGACGTTGGAACAGTTCGTTATTTTACACATGTTAAATTCGGATTGTGATCTGATTCAACGTGATCTGGCTCACGAGTTAAATAAGGACAAATCAATTATCGTTCGTCAGATTAACTTTTTATTGGAGAATCAATATATAACAGGCCGGACGAACAATGACGACAAACGGAAAAAGAACCTGGTCCTGACAGAAAAAGGTTCGACGATACTGGCTAAAATGAAGGTAGTTGCTCATGAAGTATCTGAAAAACTACTGACAGGCGTGGCCGAAACAGAGTTTGAAATCTTTCAGAAAGTGCTGAAACAAATACAGGCCAACGGTGGAGTCGAAGAGATGCATTGCTGATATATCAACCACAAAAGAAAACAACTTACAAGGGATGAAAATAAAAATACAATTTATAAAGCTGGCAATCGGCATAGTACTCATTGCAGCGACTTCGTGTTCAAATAAGCAAAAAAACGGGCAGAGCGGAACGGCACAACAGGTTAAAGAATACCCGGTTATTGCTGTTAAGCTGCAATCCACACAGCTCTATAAGGATTATCCAACTAAACTCCAGGGTCAGCAAACCGTGGAAATCCGATCGAAAATTGCCGGGTATATCGAACAGATACTTGTTGATGAAGGAGCTTATGTGAAAAAGGGTCAGCTCCTTTTTCGTTTGAATGCCAATGACATTCAGGCAATGGTTCGTTCATCCGAAGCACAGGTTAAAGTTGCCGAAGCCGAAGTCTACACCGCTCAGGTCAATGTCGAAAAAACAAAACCGTTGGTCGAAAAAAATATCATCAGCAAATTTGACCTCCAATCGGTTGAGTCGGCACAGAAATCCAAAGAGGCACAACTGGCCCAAGCCAGGGCCAACCTTGAGAACGCCAATGCAAACCTGCAATATACCCGCATAACAAGTCCTGCTGAAGGTACAATCGGAACCTTTCCATATCGTGTCGGCAGCCTGGTTAGCAGTTCGAGTATTGAACCGCTCACAACCGTCTCCAATACAGAAAATATGTATGCCTATTTTTCGTTCAATGAAAAAGAGTTCCTGACCTTAACCAAAGGTCTTGAAGGAAAAAATCTCCAGGAAAAATTTGCCGGGTTACCGGGTGTCTCACTGATTCTGGCTGATAACTCTGTATATAACCAGGCTGGCAAAATTGAAACCGCGAGTGGATTGATCGATCAGCAAACAGGTGCCGTGAATATTCGTGCCGGTTTTCCCAATCCTGAAGGTCTTTTACGCAGCGGCGGCAGTGGTCTGGTACGAATCCCGCAACACATAGATTCCGCAATCATTATTCCGCAGAAAACGGCCTGGGAGTTACAGGGAAAACACTTTGTTTATGTTGTAGGCAGCGACAATAAAGTTCATAATACCGAAATCGAAGTACTTGTCGGCAACCTTAAGGATTCGTATGTTGTCACTAGCGGATTAAAAGCCGGAGACCAGGTCGTTCTCGAAGGAATTGCTGCCTTGCGCAACGATACAGAAATCAAACCTAAACTGGTTGAATCAGGAAACCTTTCCGAGAATTCGCCGGAAGTTAACCAGGTTAAAAATTAATAAAGGGATAGTATGTTCAGAAGATTTATAGAACGTCCGATCCTGTCATCGGTTATTTCAATTATAATTGTCATACTGGGTGTTCTGGGACTGATCAGCCTTCCCATTGAGCAATACCCTGACATTGCACCTCCGACGATTAGGGTGTCGGCTTCGTACTCCGGGGCCAACGCAGAAACTGTGATGAAAAGTGTCGTAATCCCTCTCGAGGAACAAATAAACGGGGTTGAAAACATGACTTACATGGCCTCATCTGCCAATAACGACGGATCGGCCTCCATTGAAGTTTTTTTTAAACAGGGTATTAATGCCGACATGGCTGCTGTGAATGTACAAAACCGTGTTACCCGTGCCACAAGCCTGCTGCCGGCTGAAGTAATAAGGGCCGGTGTGATCACCGCTAAACGCCAGAACAGCATGCTGCTCGTATTTTCGTTGTACAGCGAAAACGGTGAATTCGACGAAACATTTCTTCAAAACTACAGCAAAATTAACCTCTTGCCTCAGATTCAGCGTGTGAACGGAGTTGGTGAAGCAATGGTTTTTGGTGCCAAGGATTATTCGATGCGTGTTTGGCTCAAACCAGATATTATGGCTTCGTATGGCTTAATACCATCTGACGTAATCGCTGCATTGAATGAACAAAATCTTGAAGCAGCCCCCGGACGCCTCGGCGAACTGAACGGGCAATCGTTCGAATACGTTATCAAATATAAAGGGAAGCTTTCACAGCCGGCCGAATTTGAAAACATAGTGATTAAAGCGGATAAGGACGGTAACATTCTAAGACTTAGTGATATCGCCCGGGTTGAAATGGGCGCTTTGAACTATTCTGTTTCAACCTCCGCGATGAACAAACCGGGAATTACAATGGCCGTTTTCCAGGCTGCCGGTTCAAATGCCCGTGAAGTAATTATCGAAGCAAAAAAAGTACTTGACGAGAGTTCCAAATCATTCCCGACAGGTGTCAAATACAAAATCCTGGTAGATGCCAACCAATTTCTCGATAGTTCGATAACAAAAGTACTTATAACGTTGCTGGAAGCTTTTATCCTGGTATTTATTGTTGTGTTCGTGTTCCTTCAGAATTTCAGGGCTACACTGATACCTGCAATTTCGGTACCCGTGGCCATTATTGGCACCTTCTTTTTTCTGAGCCTGTTTGGATTCACCATCAACCTGCTTACGCTCTTTGCACTCGTACTTGCAATCGGGATTGTTGTCGATGATGCGATTGTAGTGGTCGAGGCTGTGCATGCCAAACTCGATCAGGGGGCAAAGAATGCCCGTGAAGCGGCAGTTTCGGCGATGGATGAAATCTCCACAGCAATCGTTTCCATAACATTGGTAATGTCAGCAGTATTTATCCCTGTTACATTTATTACAGGCACAACGGGAGTATTTTACAAACAGTTTGGCGTAACACTTGCAGTCGCGATTTTAATTTCGGCAATTAATGCCCTGACCCTGAGTCCTGCACTTTGTGCCCTATTCCTTAAACCTCATGTTAAAAATGAGTTGCATAACAAAGGATTTCTGCAGCGATTTTATACCCCCTTTAATGTGGCATTCGAGGCCATGACATCGCGTTATAAAAAAACGACCCATTTCTTTATGGCCCGCAGGTGGATGGCTATAGTGCTGATTATCCTTTTCTCAGGGGTGTTATGGTTCCTGATGAAAACCACACCAACAGGATTTGTGCCGGCGGAGGATATGGGACGCCTGTTTATTGATATCAGTCTGCCCCCTGCAACCTCTTTGGAGCAGACGAAAAAATTAGTACAGCAGGTTGATATGATTGTTGAAAGCATTCCTGAAATGGAGGGCCGAACCGCAATTGTTGGAAATTCGCTGATCAGCGGGAGAGGGAGTTCATACGGAATGTTGATCTGCAGTATGAAAGCATTTGATGAACGAAAAGGGAAAGGTCAGGACATTAACACGATAATCGGGAAATTATATTCGATGACCTCACAAATCAAGGGAGCAAAGATCATCATTTTTACCCCGCCGATGGTGCCCGGATTTAGTATTTCGGGAGGGTTCGAACTGAAACTCGAAGACAAAACCGGTGGAGACATCCGGCAGTTCGAACAAAACGCGGGCGCATTTTTGGGTGCTCTCAATCAACGCCCTGAGATTCAGTATGCCACAACCTCTTTTAATTCGAATTTCCCGCAATATCAGGTCGATGTAAACGCAGCCCGCTGTAAGCAATCGGGAATTTCGGTGAGCGCGGTCCTGTCGTCAATGCAGGGGTTTGTCGGCGGCTTTTATGCTTCCGATTTTAACCGCTTCGGAAAACAATACCGGATTATGGTGCAGTCGGAACCCAAATACCGGGGAAATCCCGAAGACCTTAACAATATATTTGTGCGTACTTCAAGCGGTGAGATGGCACCGATTACGGAATTTATTTCAATGAAAAGGGTTTTCGGTCCCGAAAACATTACACGCTTTAATATGTACACTTCCATTGCTGTGAATGGTGCGCCAAACGTGGGGTACAGTTCGGGCGATGCTATAAAGGCGGCTCAGGAAGTAGCTGCTCAAACGCTGCCACCGGGTTATGGATACGAATTCTCGGGACTGACCCGCGAAGAATTAGCTTCCGGGAGCCAATCGGTCCTGATTTTTGCCCTGAGCATAATCTTTGTTTTCTTTCTCCTGGCGGCTCAATACGAAAGCTTTATTTTACCGTTATCGATTATTTTTTCATTGCCTGTCGGGATAGCCGGCTCGTTTATTTTCGCCCGAATTATGGGAGTTCAGAATAATATTTATTTTGAAATTTCACTGATCATGCTCATCGGCCTGCTTGCCAAGAATGCTATCCTGATCGTAGAGTTTGCCCTGCAGCGCCGTCACCGGGGAATGTCGATTATACAATCAGCCATTGAAGGGGCAACTGCCCGTTTGCGCCCGATCCTGATGACCTCTTTTGCCTTTATTTTCGGACTGATTCCGCTGGTAATCGGCGGAGGAGTAGGTGCCAATGCAAACCGCTCCATTGGAGTTGGTGCTGTAGGAGGTATGTTGATCGGAACCATGATCGGAATACTGGTTATCCCCTCCATGTTTGTGATTTTCCAGACCTTACAGGAAAAAGTCCGAAAATCCGAAATTCCCGAAATGCAGGAAACCGACGATCTTGAAGAATAGTTATTGATGACAAATCGCAAAATAGAAATGAGAACAATTACAATAAAATATATCCTTACAATTGCCGTTTTTTCCTCGGTACTGATTTCATGCCACACAACACGACAGTTCCGGCGCGACTCGGTCAGCACTGAAGGACTTTACGGTATTCCGGAAGATACAGATACGGTCTCTATTGCTGATAAACCCTGGCAGGAACTTTTTACCGGGCCCAACCTAAAGGAACTTATCAGGGAAGGTTTGGAAAACAATACTGACCTGCTCATTGCTGTGCAAAGAGTTTACGAAGCCGAGGCCCATTTTTCACAAAGCAAGGCGGCCCGTTTACCGGGAATTTCGGCGCGGGGAACCGCAACTTATTTACGGACACCTGAGTCAGTAAATTCGGATGGTCCGCGTGAAGTGGTCAGTTATCAGCTGGGAGTGGAAGCAATTTGGGAGATTGATCTTTGGGGTAAACTGAACAGCTCGAAACGTGCAGCCTATGCTAATCTGCTTTCCACCGATGCCGGTCAGAAAGCAGTACAGACAAGGCTGGTTTCAACTATTGCCAGCGTCTATTACCACCTTATTGGTCTGGATGCAAAACTGGATATCACCCGAAAAACAGTTAAAAACAACATCGATCTTGTTGAGACTATAAAAGCACTGAAAGAAAGCGGGAGAGTCACCGGAGCAGCTGTTGTACAAAGTGAAGCTTCGCGTTATGCCACCGAGGTGACCATTCCTGACCTTGAACAGCAGATCCGTGAAACTGAAAACGCCCTTTGCCTGATATTAGGTCGTACTCCGGGAACAATAGAACGTGGAAATATTGATGACCAAACGCTTACGACGGTATTAAAAACGGGAGTTCCCGCTCAGCTGCTCAATAACCGGCCCGACGTTATGCAGGCCGAATATGATGTCATGAGTGCGTATGAAATGACCAATAGTGCCCGTGCCTTTTTTTATCCGTCACTCACATTAACTGCTTCGACAGGATTTGCTGCCTCTGACATCAATCTACTGCTCGATCCAAAATCGTTCGCGGCCAATGTTATAGGCGGACTTACTCAGCCTATATTTAATAAAAAAGCGAATATCACGAGGCTCAAAGTAGCCCGTGCGCAGCAGGAACAGGCGCTGCTCAATTTTCGGAATACATTGTTGATAGCAGGACAGGAAGTAAATAATGCAATGGGTTCATACGAAGGATCAGTCCGGAAAATTGCCTTGCGCACCTTACAGCTCGAGGCTTTGGTAAAATCGGTCGATTATACCAAAGAATTGCTGAACTATGGTTCGGCCAACTATACCGAAGTTCTCAATGCACAGACAAGCCTTCTGTCGGCTCAGCTAAGCAGTGTTAACGACCGATTGCAACAACTCAATGCTGTGGTATCGCTTTACCGGGCACTTGGGGGAGGATGGAGGTAGAATCAGGGAATCTACTAAACCTTCGAGGTTTTAAAAACCTCGAAGGTTTAGTAGAGAAAGTTATTGAAATTCCGGGTCCGACTTTACCAATTTGTCAATTTGTGAACATCTGTAGAATGATTTGTATCGTAAGGCAATAATAAGGGTCTGACTTAGAGTCGGGCCCGGAATTACAACAATAAGCCATGTGTCATTTGTTTCAATCAAATAATTGCTAATACAAAGCTCTCGAAATCCCGGAGGGATTTTATCTTTGTAGCCCCGGGTAAGCGATTCCGGATCCAAAATTAATTAATTGAAATCGACCCTGTTCGGAATCGCGCCACCCGGGGTTAGAGTGACCAATCCAAAGCGCGGCGCAACTACCTCCATAATTGAAAATCAAACCTGCCATGCGCCGCAAGATTTAAAATCCAAACAAGACGACGGGTCGAACCAGGCGACGGGGAGAAGAGGAGACGAGGCGAAATGGCTGTATCACTGATGGATAGTGGAACTAAAATTGGATTAATGTTTTTTCAGTCATGCGGAATTTAACCGCATTTAATTATCCGCGATTAAAACTCACGGGACCCGTGGGGGAAGCAGCGAAGGGGAGAGTGTGAGAATTTTACGAGGACTCCCGCTCATATGCTAAACACCAGCCTATTTTTACGGAGCTATTTGTTGGATTCTGTTGAGCAGTTTACCACAGATTATTCAGATGATTTCTAATCCGGTCCTTTTTATCAATTCCACCAACGGCGAATTATCATTACTGTTGAATCGATTAGTGCCGACCAGGAATGGTTCAATCCTTGAGTTTACCTTCTTCGTAAGTTTCCATATTTTCCCTGCCAAACTATTATCATTTTCAATTTCAGATTTATTAAATTTGTTGAAAATAGAAGGCGATGAACAACAGAAATTTAATCCGTTTCGATTGGGCGATTAAAAGACTTCTTCGCAACAAGGCTGATTATTTTGTCCTTGAAGGATTTTTATCGGAATTGCTAAAAGAGGACATTGCTATTCAGAGTATATTGGAAAGCGAAAGCAATCAGCGTAATGATACGGATAAGTTTAACAGGGTTGACCTGCTTGTCAAAAACTCAAAAGGCGAGTTAATTATCATTGAAATACAAAACCAAAGCGAGTTCGATTACTTCCAGCGGATGGCTTTTGGAACATCTAAAGTGATTTCGGAATACATCTCTGTTGGAGAGCCTTTTGTAAATTTAAAGAAAGTCTATTCGATTAATATTGTCTACTTCGACCTGGGACAAGGCGAGGATTACGTGTATCATGGAAAGAACGATTTTATCGGAATCCACAAGTTTGATAAGCTGATGCTTTCGGAGCGGCAAATCGAAATGTTTGGCAAAACAGAACCTTCTCATGTTTTTCCTGAATACTATGTGATAAAGGTGAACCAATTCAGTGATATTGCAAAAGATTCTCTTGATCAGTGGATCTATTATCTGAAAAACAATGAGATAAAGGATGAATTCAATGCCCGTGGTATTGACAAGGCGAGGGAACTTTGGAGGGTGGATAAACTATCGTATGAAGATCAAAAAAACTACGACAGGCATCTTGGAGACCTTAGATACCGGGCTAGTATGGCTTTGAGCATGAAGATGGATGCTGAGTATGAGATTAAGAATGACGAAAGATTAAGGATTGCCAGAGAATTGAAGAAGAATGGTGTATCAGTTGATTTGATAATTAAATCAACAGGATTGAAAAAAGATGAAATTGACCGACTATAAAATCTCAACCATCTCCTGTTCTTTGTATTGCCTGGAGGACTTTTGACTTTCGGGTGTGATTTCGAGGTGATCAGCAACGATTTCAGCAATATCTTTCACTGCGGCGTCCGAAAACGGGGCGAGGCTCTTCTTACACAAGGGACATGATGTGGCCACAATTTCGGGACCCGGGCTGTTAAGAAATCCGGCGGTGGTTTTGGTGATTTCACCCCGTTCATCGGGGTTCATTGAGAGATTAGCCAGACTTCCTCCGCAGCAAAGGCCATTTTCTCTCTCCCGGCGTATGGGCACCAGATCAGTAAAATGATTCAGCAGGAGTCGCGGCTGCTCGTAAATACCCGAACCTCTGCCCAATTCACATGGATCGTGGTAGACGACCTTTTTTCCGGAAGGGTGAACAGTAATTTTTTTCTGCAGAATCAATTCTGGCAAATATTCACTGTGATGCAGTACCCTGATTTTTAAATGATAATCTTCCCTGAAAGTCTTGTAACAAATAGGGCAGGAGGTGACAAGTGTCGTTGCTCCCGAAGCAATGATTTGCTGACGGTTATGCTCCATCAATTTGGCTGCAGCTTCGAACTGACCTGATAATTTGAGCGGTCGCCCGCAACAAACCGATCCTTCTTTATCGAGATAGAGATAACTAACCTTTGCAGCTTTGAAGATTCTTTCCATCGAACGGCTTATTGCCGGTGAAAGATGGCTCATACAGCCGGCAAAATAAATCACCTTCGTTTTTTCGATAGGCTGGTGTTGTGGCAAATAGTTGAATCCTTCAGGTTGTTCCAGGGCACTCTTTTTACGTTGAAGAAGTCTTTGCCGTGTAAGATCAATCCCGACAGGACATGATACATTGCATCTTCCGCACATCAGGCAGTTATCTGTAAGGTCGGGTTTGAGTTGATCATAGCGGTAATCGCGCAGAAAATAAACCATCTGGCTTTTGTCCCGGGTATCCATCTGGCAGTTATCGATGCAAATGCCGCAACGGGAACACGATTGAACTTCAATCTCCGAAAATCCGGTAAAAGTGTCATTTGTTTTCAGACCCCAGTTTCGCAGTAAAATCAGCAGCACCTCTGTGGGAATGTGCATGTACCTGGAATAGGGGATTGCTACCATGAAGGCGCCCAGTGACAGTGAGTACATCCACCAGAATACAATAGAAAGGTGTTGCACAGGAATGAAAAGTGCCATAAAATTACCTACTGGCTGTGTCATAAAACTTCCATTCCCGCTATAGCCCGCGGTTGAGCTTTCGGCCAAAAGACGCAAAGGAAAGATCAGCCATAATGCACTTAATGCCAGGCGATCGCCAAAGGAGTGTTTGGTGGCACTTTTTGTCCCTGTTACCCCGGGACGAAGACGCCGCAACACAGCAATGACAACTCCGGACAGGATCATCAATAATATTAGATCCATTGCCGCATTGAAAAGTGACAGCATTCCGCTTTGATGCGGCTGTTGTTCAAAGAACCTGAAAAAAACAGGATAGTACAATTCGTTGGCATGCCTGCCGGTATAATAGAGCGTTTCGAATTTTCCCACAACAATCAGCAAAAACCAACCAAACGCGAGGCTCATGTGCATATAACCAAGCAGCAGGTTATTTTTGAATACCTTACGGTGCAGAAGACACTCCATGAATACTTCACGAAGTGCGTGAAGTGTTTTTAAGGAAAAGATCTTCGACCCGACTCTTTTCAGGTTTCCGGGTTCGAGATGACTCAGCCATTTGATATACCGCAACCCAAGCAGTGCAGTAAGGATGACCATTCCCGCAGAAAATGGAAGTACAAACAGGTTAAAGTGCATGTCCTGAGTTTAAAGCGCGTTTAATGTTCTGAATCACATTCCTTGTATTTATGCCGCGCGGGCACACCAGCTGACATTTTCCGCACAACATACATTTGGCTGCCTCTTCGGCAATTCCTTTCGTTTCACCCCGCCCGATCAGCAGCTTGATTTTCCGGGGATTGAAATCTGTTAACCGTGCAGCTGAACAGGTCGCGGTACAACTGCCGCAACCAATGCACCATTTAAAGGAGGGTTCATGCAGTGCCACAAATTCGGAAACCGAGAAATCGTTGTTTTCGAAATCTATCTGACGCCCCTTTAATATGGAAAATCCCCAATCCTTCATTAAAATCTATTTTATCAATTTGTAGCTTCCGGACATATCCGCGAAGGCTTCATTGTTTTGATGAACATAGTAAGTATTAACCTGCTATTTCTTCATTCTTTAATCGTTGTTCGTTCTCTCTGAGCCATGCGATTATCTTTACGGATGCGGCTCTGGCATCGGTCAGTGTCTCGGCCACCGACAAGGGTTCCCTGCACGTGCCCGCAATAAAAATACCCGGAGTATGAGTCTCATTCTGAGCATAATGTGGATCGGCGCCTGCCAGGAAATTACCTGAGGTAAAAGACAGTGCTGCAGATTTTCCAATTGCGGACGTGCGGGAAGCAGGTATCATTCCTGTCAGTAAAACAACAAGATCGAAATTCATCCTCATCGGGCGTCCCGATAGGGTATCTTCTGCTTTTAACTGTAACGATCCGTCAATATTTTCGGCAATTTCGGAGACGCGTCCCCGGATAAATGTGATCCCCCATTTTTGTTGCGCTTCAATGTAAAGCTCTTCATAGTTTTGCCCGAACATTCTCATGTCCATATAAAAATTGAAGATTTCAGCCTCAGGCAAAATTGTTTTTAATTCGATGGCCTGCTTTACACCGGTGATACAACACATGCGGGAACAATGGACATTACCGGTTTTTTTGTCACGTGAACCTACGCAATGGATAAAAGCAATCCTTCGCGGCATTTTTCCTGATGAAGTTTTCAATCTATTTTCCGAATTTAGGTGTTCTTCCAAATCAACTGAGGTGATCACATTGTCGTATATTTTATAGCCATACTCCTCCTTTTTCCGTGCATCAAATACCTGGAATCCCGTCGCAACCAGAACGGCATCCGCGGTATAAGACTGACCATTGGCTAATATTACCTGGTGACGGTCAGCTTGCGGAATCAAATCAACTACTTCGGCATTTGTGATGATCTCCGGTGGATTCATTTTAAACCCGTTCGCCAGGTAATTCTGCACTTCCGTGGAATGGCGAAATCCCGGGAATAATTTGTACCATAATCTCAGTTTTCCTCCTGTCTGGTTCTCTTTTTCAAACACGGTTACCCGGTATCCGGCAGTTCCGAGAATTGACGCCGCTTCGAGTCCGGCCGGTCCGCCGCCGATGATGGCAATATGTTGTGAATTAATGGTCATTGTTATGGTTTGAGGCTTTCCGGGATTATACGATTAAAAACTGTGGTTTTTGAGGTTCTCCGATGTTCTGACCATGCGCGCCAAGGTATTTCTCTTCATTTTTATAGCTGATACCCAGTTTATCCAGCAGTGGTTCGACTGAGACCTGGTGCATCTGAAGGCCAAGTTCCCAGGGAGAATAACCCATTACCAAACCTGCCATCTCTTCGTAGGTCAGCACCGGGATTCCCATACAACGATTATCATAGGTGATGCCCTCCAGTTCTGCGATGGTGTATTGCCACCTGTCGAGGAACATTGAGCAACCCGGACAATTGGCCACGATAAAATCGGGTTGGTAAGGTCGCATAGATTCAAACTTCTTCTTGGAATTGGAAACCGAATATCCACGGTTAGCCATTACAAGATATTGCCTGAATCCAAATCCGCAGCAATGCCTTCGCTCCGGATAATCAATAACTGTTCCTCCCCACGATTCAATCATTCCGCTAAGTACTGACGGAAATTCTGCCCCGCCAATCCCGCTTTCTGGAAACATTTTGGCATAATGACAACCAATATGTTCCACTACTTTTAGCGGTGCTCCGGTCTTTTTATTGGCCAGTGATATCATAGCCAACTGCCTGATCTGATCACGGAATTTATAGATTATATCCGAAGTATGGACCAGGTTTTCGGGTATTTTGAATTCTCTCTTTGTTGCCTTCCATAGAAAATCCCTGATTCTGGCTTCCGTTTCCGGAAAGTGTTTCCACGTATCGAGTACCTCGCTGTATAAACCGAATGAAGTGACGCATGAAGGGATCATATTGGTATAGCCGGCTTCTGTCATGAGCGCAAAATGACGTGCGATAACGGTCATGGTTGTGTCAGGGGGCACAATATCGGTATGATAACCAATTCCAGTACAGGTCGTGTGACGTGCATCCTCAAAAACATCCTTTCCGAGATCCTTTCTCATGATTTTAAGAAAGGTGGTCTCCGATCCCGGAAAGAAGGTTTGCCTTATACAACTCCTTACATAGAAATAGTGATCATCGGCAATCTCTTTCTGGTAGTCTGCCCAAACTCTTTTTTTACCTTCTGATACCACTGCAATTGAATTTGTTAGCGCCTGATAATTGATGATTGTAGCATCTTCATGCTTTTTTTAATCGGTGCCCGGACTTGAATTCAGCCGTTATGGGTTCCGTTATTTGCGGTATAAACCGATATAAAATATTCATTTCCAATTCCTTCCCGTGATATTTCAATTCCCAGTTCCTGGGCTTTTTGTTTCGAATGTTTTTCGATGATATCGAACATGGATTTGCCGCCGGTTATTTCAAAGATCCGATCCAGTTCCCCGAGAACTTCAGGATCGATCATACGCAAACCCCCAATCCCCTCCTGTTTGTAATTGGATCCCATTTTCTCCATGATTTCGGGGGTATTTTTTGATATCCATTCCCATACGGGTCCTTGCTCGGGATGCAGTTCGGGTGAGACAATATCCGGATGAACACAGTAACCGGTCCTGAGTATATTTTCGCCGATCGCTCTTTTGATGGCAAATTGTTGTCTTCCTTTCTCTGAATCAGTAAAATACCCCAGTTCCTGTGAAAGTTTGCGCAGCGCCATTATTATAAATCCAGGAGTATTGTTACGTGGACAACGGGTTTTGCACGACATACATTCGCCACAATACCAGATGGTTTCGCTGCGCAGAAGCGCCTCGATAAGACTTTCGTCCTTGCTTTGGACCGTATCGCAGATTACACGGGGATCGTAATGATAAAACTCTGCAGCGGGACAAATTGCTGTGCAAACCCCGCAGTTCATACATCCGTTTAATCCTTCTATAAACCGGATGTCCTGGTTTAACCTCTCGTATAGTTTCCCCATTTTTCGAGTATTTGTATCAGATATTCAAATATTCATTAATATCAAAAGTACAGATTCATTTTTCGTAATGAGTCCGTAATAATTGGTATTTTCTGATGGGTATAAATACTTACTTAGTACAGGGGAAAGTGTTAGTTAGATCCAAGAGGAAAATAATATCCTGTGAACCTGTGAATACACCAGGAAGTTATTATACAATATTGTACTGTATGATCTATCGTTTGAAAGAAATCTGTTTCGCGGGTTCTCCGGGTTATTTATTTAACTTATTATTTTACCGGCAGAAGGACCTGGTTTAAGAGAATGAATTTCAGTTATATGAATTATTGCAACAGCATAAGGTTTAGGTCTCCCCATTTTAACCGACATTTCAGCCGCCTGTTCAAACAATTCTCCGCTTTCTTGCAGCGAAGCATCTCCAAGAAATCGATAACCGTCTGGTGTATCGCGATTTACAACAGAAACAGAAACCTTTGATCCTCTTTTAATATTTGAATAAGTGGCACCTCCTGTACCTTCAGTAAAAATAAGAGAATCGTTAGAAAGCACTCGGGTTGACCGCTTTGGTGCTACATTTGGTGTTCCGTTTTCATTAACAGTCCCCACAAAACATTGCTGTGTGGCAATCATGTCTTTCATTTCCTGTGTCAGTGTTGGCATGTCTTTACTTTATTTACATATTCAATTATTCATTGTCAAAATTACGAAAAATTTCGTGGAATTATTTTAACGGAACTAAGCCTCGGGTTCGAACTCCAACAATTTTTGAACAAGTTATTCCACTACGACTTTGAAATAAACTGATCTGGGATTAAATGTGCTTCAGGCTGATCTTTTTGTGAATCCTCGTCTCACCATCTGGTATCCCGATCTGAAGAAATAGGTAGCCGGTAATACGAACATGTGCATGAGTTTGGTGTAGGGTAAAATCATAAAGATGAAAAGTCCGGTTACTATATGTAATTTATAAATAAGACTGTGACCTGCAATGACAGCACCTGCATCGGGTTGGAAAGTGATGACCTTTTGTGCCCAGGCACCTAGGGCTGCATAGCTTTCAACCGAAGATCGGGCTGTAGTGAATATGGATAACATACCAAGCCCCATTTCAAACAGAAGCAACAGGATGAGAAAAAAATCCTGTGGTTTGCTGTTAATTCTGAGACGGTTATTCTGCAGGCGTTTGAATAGCAGTATCGTTATTCCCGCTACTGCTGCTGTGCCAAAAACCGATCCCATGATAATTGCCAGTACTTTTTTTGTTTCCGTAGTCATTACCACATGGTAGAGGTGTTCAGGTGTAAAAAGGCCTGTAAAGTGTCCTATAAACACCAGGATAATCCCATAATGAAACAGGTTACCTCCCCATCGCTGACCCTTTTTCGAGAGAAACTGGCTCGATTCAGCCTGTAATGTTTGCGACGTTTTCACAATACGTGTAATGACACCAAACCAGAACAGCGTCATTGCAATGTGAGGCAAATAGGTAAAAAACAGGTTGTTGATATAATTATCCATCATTGCTATGATTTACAATTTATACAGGGGTTGTCGTTACCAAATTTCACAGGCTCTTCTTCGTAAGCTTCATCAATACTGATTTCAGGCATTTCGGATACCATTTTTTCAATCAGGGCTTCTGTAGGTTTACGAACAGATAACTGGATAATGGCGGCTAAAAGATATTTATACGGATTGTCCTTCTCATCCAGCTTTTTATGAATGAAACCCACGATATCAATAATCTCCGACAGGTAATCCGTCGCTTTTGATTGGGTTTGCATCGCAAGGAATTCGAGAAATACAGGCAGGTAATCAGGCAATTCAGGCCGGTTGATATGTAATCCGTTTTCAGTGTAGAGGTCGATCAGGTCCACCATTGCCTGGCCACGGTCTTTCGAATCGCCATGCACGTGTTCAAACAGGTAAAGCGAAACCGAGCGCGAGTAATCGAACAGTTGAACATAATGCTCCTGCCAGAAAGTGAGCGGTTTTTGGGCAAAAAAGTCAACAAAAACATCTATTCCGGATATTGAGTCGGCATTTAATAAATTCTCAGCCTTTAGCGAAGAATTTACCTGGGGTAAGAAGTTGTAAATTTCCTCATTGGGATAAGAAATCAACAATGAAATTATTTTATAGGTTTTCAGCATCTTACATTCCTCCAAACAAGTTTTTCAAACGATTTTCCATACTGCCGCATCCTTCTCCATCACTAAACCCGCAATCCGACTTATCACCAAAAGCATCAAAGGCATATTCCTTATGAGAAACGGGTATTACATAGCGGTCCTCGTAATCGGCAATAGCCATGTAGCGGTACATCTCTTCCACCATTGCCGGGGTAAGACCTGTGCCAGACAATACCTGTTCATCTTCAATGTTTTCTACGGTTTTTCCCCTCATGAAGGCACGCATAGCCAACATCTTTACCAATGCTTCCCTTACCGGCTTTTCATCGCCTGCGGTGAACATATTCGCTAAGTATTTGACTGGGATACGCAGCATATCCACATCCGGAATGATGCCATTTAAACCCAGTTTTCCACTTTCAACTTCTTCCTGGATGGGCGATAAGGGTGGAGTATACCAAACCATCGGCAACGTGCGGTATTCGGGATGAAGCGGGAAAGCCACTTTCCAGTCAACAACCATTTTGTAAACCGGTGATTTTTGGGCTGCGGCGATAAAATTATCAGGTATTCCCTGTTTGCGGGCTTCTGCAATAATTTCAGGGCTGTTGGGATCAAGGAAAATGTCAAGATGAGACTGGTACAGATCAACCGGATTTTCGGATGACGCCGATTCCATGATTTTTTCGGCATCATAAAGTATCACCCCAATATACCTGATCCGGCCAACACAGGTTTCGCTGCAGATGGTCGGTTCGCCATTTTCGATCTTTGGATAACACAACGTACATTTTTCGGAGCGTTTGGTTTTCCAGTTGAAATATATTTTTTTGTATGGACAGGCGCTCACGCATTGGCGCCATCCCCGGCAGCGGTCCTGGTCAATGAGTACAATACCGTCATCTTCGCGCTTGTATATGGCACCGGAAGGGCATGCTGCCACACAGGTTGGATTCAGGCAGTGTTCACATAAACGCGGCACGTACATCATAAAGGCATTCTCGAACTTACTGTATATCTTCTTGTCAATATCTTCGAAATTCTTTTCCTTGCTGCGTTCTTCAAATGGCCCCCCGAGGTTGTCTTCCCAGTTTGGGCCTTTCTCAACCTTATCCATCAGAAGACCGGTTATCATTGAATGAGGCCTTGCTGAAGGTGGGGTTGCAAACTTTGAGGATGAATGTAAGATGCTGTAATTGAAGGTGAATGGTTCATAATAATCATCGATCTGAGGCAGGTAGGGATTGGAGAAAATATTTTTCATGATACCTGCCTTGTTACCCATACGTGGGCGGAGTTTCGATTTATCGAGTACCCAGCCTCCTTTCCATTTTTCCTGATTTTCCCAGTCGGTGGGATAACCCAGCCCGGGTTTAGTTTCAACATTATTAAACCAGGCGTATTCCATCCCTTTTCGGGTAGTCCACACGTTTTTGCAGGTAACTGAACACGTGTGACAGCCAATGCATTTGTCGAGGTTTAATACCATTCCAATTTGAGCCTGTATCTTCATGATTTGTTGAGTATTAAACGTGTTAAACCGTCCGTTCTTCGTCTTTCCATTCCACTTTCTTCATCTTACGGACCACCACAAACTCGTCACGGTTTGATCCTATGGTTCCGTAATAGTTAAAACCATAAGCCAGTTGGGCATATCCACCTATCATATGCGTTGGTTTCAGGCACAACCGCTCCACTGAGTTATGAACTCCGCCACGATTGCCCGTCAGTTGACTAACGGGCATGTTAACAGTGCGTTCCTGGTTGTGATACATGATCAATGCACCAACGGGTATGCGTTGCGATACAATCAGCCGGGCAACCGATGCCCCGTTACTGTTGAATACTTCAACCCAGTCGTTGTCTTTGAGGCCAATGCTGCCGGCATCAGTCTCACTCATCCATACCACTGGTCCTCCGCGGCCAAGGGTCAGCATTACCAGGTTGTCAGACCATGAGGAGTGTATTGTCCACTTACAGTGGGGAGTCATCATGTTAATGACCAGGTATTCATCGTCTTTGGCAAGTTTGCCCATCACCTCCATGATTGATTTTGTATTGATGGGAGGTTTGTAGGTAACCATATTTTCACCAAAGGCAATCATCCATGGATGATCCTGGTACAGGCTCTGCCGCCCGGTGAGTGTGCGCCAGGGGAATAACTCATGAACATTGGTATAGCCGGCATTATATGACACTTTTTCGGAGTCGATGCCGCTCCAGATAGGCGAAGTGATAATCTTACGCGGCTGTGAGAGCAGATCGTGATAGCGTATTTTTTCGTCTTCCCGGGGTATCGCCAGGTGAGCATGGCTGCGCCCGGTAATTGCTTCCAATGCTCTCCAGGCTTTAACGGCAACAGCCCCGTTGGTTTCAGGAGCCAATGAGAGGATTACTTCTGCAGCCTGAACATCGGTTTCAATTTTAGGAAGCCCTTTGGTTTCACCTTCTTCGCTTACCGTATTATTAAGATGAGATAAAAGGTCTACTTCGGAATCGGTGTTCCATTGAATCCCTTTGCCACCGTTGCCCTGTGTTTTCATGAGCGGGCCCAGTGCGGTGAATCGTTTGAAGGTTTCCGGGTAATTACGTTTCAGTGTAACGATTTTAGAGAAATTGATGCCGGGTTTTATCTCTGATCCGGAATTTTTCCAGTCAGTAGCATCGGTGGTTTCCGATAACTCCATTGGGGTATCATGCTGAAGCGGAAGCAATACAATATCAGTCTCGTTGTCAAGATGTCCTTTTGACAAGACTGAAAATTTTTCTGCAAGCCCTTTAAATATATCCCAGTCGGTTCTGGATTCCCATACAGGATCAACAGCCCGTGAAAACGGATGTATAAATGGGTGCATATCGCTGGTGCTCAGGTCATTCTTTTCGTACCACGAAGCGGCCGGAAGCAGGATGTCGGAATGAAGTCCGGTAGTTGACATTCTGAAGTCGAGGGTAACCAACAGGTCGAGCTTCCCTTCCGGGGCATCGTCGTGCCATTTGACTTCGGATGGCAAGGTATGCCCGAGATCTTTAAGGTCATTTCCCTGGACACTGTTTTGTGCTCCCAGCAGGTGTTTCATAAAATATTCCATCCCCTTCGCGCTTGATCCCAGCAGGTTCGAGCGCCATACGAACAGGTTACGCGGGTAGTTGGCAGGATTGTCGGGGTCTTCGGAGGCCAAAGTCAATTTGCCGCTTTTAAGTTCCGAAACCACATATTCTTCCGAAGTCACACCTGCAGCTTCTGCTTCTTTGGCAAGGGTTAACGGATTTTTACCCAGCTGTGGAGCGCTCGGTAACCAGCCCATTCGCTCTGCACGGACATTGCAATCGATGAGTGAAAGGTTTTCCCATTCCGATTTATCGGTAAGGGGAGAAAGCAACTCGTTTAATTTTACCTTCTCATACCTCCATTGATCAGTATGCATATACATGAATGAAGTGGTGTTCATTTGACGTGGCGGACGGTTCCAGTCGAGGGCAAAGGCCAATGGTAACCAGCCTGTCTGGGGTCTGAGTTTTTCCTGACCAACGTAATGCGACCAGCCACCACCTGATTGTCCCACACAACCGCAAAATACGAGCATGTTGATAGCGCTCCGGTAAATCATATCGGTATGGTACCAGTGGTTAACTCCTGCACCGATAATGATCATTGATTTTCCTTCGGTTGCTGCAGCATTTTCAGCAAATTGCCTGGCTGTCGAAATGATATGCTGTGCCGGAACACCGGTTATTTTCTCCTGCCATTTTGGAGTAAAAGGGAGATCTTCGTCAAAACTTTTAGCCGTGTTCGGATCATCAAAACCCCTGTCAATTCCATAGTTGGCAACCATCAAATCAAACACGGTGCAGGTAAAGATTTCACCATGGGTCGTTTTAATTTTTTTAACCGGTACTTTTCGCCCGATAATATCGTCGTGGCCGGTTGCCGAAAAATGTTCGTGTTTAAAAGTTGAACCGCCAAAATATGGAAACTGCACATTAATAACCTCATCATGCTGTTCAATCAATGAAAGTATCGGCAAAATATCAGCACCCGTTTTACTATCCTTCAGCTCTAAATTCCATTTTTGTTTTTTCTCCCATCGTGAACCGATGGTTCCGTTGGGTACTACATAGTTTCCCGATAGTTCGTCCAGTAAAACGGGTTTCCATTCAGGTTTTTCGTCTGATCCCAGGTTATTCTCAAGATCACTGGCCCTTAGAATGGTTCCACCGAAATATTTCCCGTCTTTTTCACCAATTTTTACAAGGAAAGGTAAATCGGAATATTGTCGTGCGTATTTCTCAAAATAGGGTGTTTTTTTATTGATATAAAATTCCTTCAGGATTACATGCCCCATTGCCATACCCAAAGCAGCATCAGTTCCCTGCCGGGGTTTCATCCACAAATCGGCAAACTTAACGGCATCACTGTAATCAGGAGCAATGACAACCGATTTTGTCCCTTTATAGCGCACCTGCGTATAGAAAGGTGAATCTGGCGTACGTGTAAGCGGAACATTCGATCCCCATAGCATCAGGAATGATGAATTGTACCAATCGGCACTTTCAGGAACATCGGTTTGTTCGCCCCATGTTTGTGGTGATGCCGGTGGCAGGTCGCAATAGAAGTCATAAAAACTGAGTACTGCTCCCCCGATCAGGCTTAGGTAGCGTGTGCCGGCTGCATACGATACCATAGACATGGCGGGGATCGGGGAGAACCCCGCAAGGCGGTCAGGACCGTAGGTTTTTATGGTATATATATTTGCAGCTGCAATGATTTCGTTTACTTCATCCCATTCGGCACGTATAAAACCGCCCAACCCCCGGGCTGCTTTGTATTGTTTTGAAATTACCGGATCGGTGACCACTGCTTCCCATGATTTCACGGGGTCGGAGAGGCGGGCTTTGGCCGCTTTGTAAGCCGTCAGGAGCTCTCCACGTATCATTGGATATTTTACCCGGTTGGCACTGTAGAGGTACCATGAATAGCTGGCACCCCTGGGACAACCACGCGGTTCGTGATTGGGCATTCCCGGTCGCGTTCGCGGATAGTCGGTTTGCTGGGTCTCCCAGGTTACAAGCCCGTTTTTTACGAAAATTTTCCACGAGCAGGACCCGGTACAATTAACCCCATGTGTTGAACGGACTACCTTATCGTATTGCCAGCGATTGCGGTACATGCGTTCCCAGTCGCGGTTTTCATCGGTAATTGCCACATGTTTATCAGCAGTTTTGGTTACTGAGTTGCTGAAATATAATAATTTATTTAATAAGCCCATCGTGAACGTTTTAGTATTTTTAGAGATTGCAGATCACTATAAAGACCGAAATTTAACATTATGCCGGCTTACTTTGGTGTTGTTTTTTTAACACCACAACGATACCGATACTAAGGATTGCCAGAATGATGAAAACAATAAATCCAAGGGCATAGCCCGCTTTACCATAGGAACTTGCAACGGCACCCATGATGGGAGGGATGGCAAATCCTCCGAATGCCCCCAAACCGCCAATCCAACCCGAAGCGCCACCAATTGCTCTTGGAACATAATCGGGAACCAGTTTGAAAACGGCTCCATTATTTATCCCCATACCTACAGCAAGTAGTAAAACCGATAAAAATCCTACCGTCACAGATTGTGTGAAGGAAAGTATAATGGAGGCAACCAAAACTATTATCAATGAGATAAGACTAACCTTTTCTCCCCCGGCTTTATCGGCAAATTTTCCTCCGTAGACTCTTAAAACTGAAGCTGTCAGTGAAAAGATGGCAGTGAAAATACCTGCCTTAATCACCGAAAAATCATGTAGCTGGTTCCAGTAGATAGGAAACCAGGCAGTTAAACCAATAAATCCACCGAACGATGTGAAATACAAAGCCACGAGCGCCCAGGTATTCCTGACCTTTGCCGAATTAATCAGGCTGTCTTTTACATTCCCGGACGGAAACATCTCCTGGCCTAACTCCATTGCCATCTTTCGACTTTCCTCTTCGCTTTTACCTGCTTTTTTGAATTGAAAATAATAAGTATTCTTACCAATTATTGCATAAATAATAGTTCCCATTAACAAAAACAGGAACCAGGCAAAGTAGGCCGAAATAAATCCAAAACTTTGAAGGTAAAACGGAAGAATGAGGGAGAATACCCCCGGGGCCAGGTTACCAAGTCCGGCATAGGTACCTAAAGCCATACCCTGCTTTTTCTTTGGGAACCAGTAAGAGGTTTGCGCAATACCTACTGAAAATGTGGCTATACCGGCACCGCTGAGAAATCCCAGAAAAAGTATCAGGCCAAACAATCCATGCATTTTTTCGGGATATGATAAGTTTAGAAGCATAGTGACGCCACCCAATCCAATCACAGATAATATCAGCAGAATGAGAAATGGCTTTTTACCGCCCGTGGTATCTACCCATGCACCAAAAGGAATACGAAGCAAAGAACCAGAAAGGGCTGGAATGGCCACCAATAGTCCCATCATGGCGGGAGTCAGATCCATTGCTTCTTTAAACTTTATGGCAGTTGGACCATAGAGCGAAACGGCGGCAAACCCAAAAAAGAAACCCAGCGTGGTACCAAGTAGTCCCCGACCTGGAGTGCCTTTAACTTTAATCTTATTCATTGTCAATTTAGTTGGTGAATGTAGTCAGAAGATGGTTTGATATATGTTGAATTAAAGAAAAAAATCTTAAGCTCAAATATACATATTGCTACTTAAGTGATCAAGGTCTTAATCAGTTATTTAATAAAGTCAAAAATTTCCGTCCATAGTCGATACTCTTCTTTAATGAATTCTCACCGGAAATGAGGGTTAAATCCCAAAATAGGACGAGGTAAAACCTCATCCTATTCAATCTTGAAGATGAGTTTAGCATGGCACTAATATACGCAATTTATTGTTTCTGATAAATTAAACGCCAATTTATAAAGTAGGAATAAAAAATCGCCTGGTAAAATCCAGGGAATATGCTCCAGGTGCCTGCCTTATTTATTATGGTTTGGATTATGCCCTTCTTCCTCACCTTCTGCAAATTTGAAAAATTGTACATATGCTCCAATATATTCTCTTCCGGCTTCAACATTATTAATGTCGAATTTCTTTAACATCATTACACGATCAAAACGTTTCTTCAGTTCTGCATGTTTTTCTTTCGTTACAAAGTCATGCAATGGAGAAAGGTTCCCCAATTCTATGGATTTATCGGCAGCAAGAATTTTCTCATCAATGGGCGTGCCTGATGGCTTTATCCCTGTATAAGGTACACCTTCACCACTTCTGTGGACTCTGACTAAAGTTTCAAAAAAATAGTTATCTGACAGTTCCTTAGCCTCAGCACTAAGTGCTCTGACTTTCATGGTTAGTTTGAAAGCTTCTTTTATTTCCTTTTCGTTAGCCGCTTGCACCCATTTAAGAACATAGTTAACATTATTTTTTTCTAGGGCTTTTCTTGCGTCGGCGACAACAGGTCCATCCTTGGTGTCGCAATGAGCGAATGCTGCATTTGAAGCGGAAAACAGGATTACAAATAAAAGTAAAAGTAAGATCCTGAATTTTATGGTTCGTTTGATCCCATTTTGGCTTTTTGAGTGGCCTTCAACATTTTTTCTGATTTTTGTTTCCATGATTTTTTCGTGTTTAATTTTTTAAAATTGATTGTGAATGATTTCGGAAGCAAAAGTATCGCATAGCACAAGGCCAATCGCTCTAACTTATAAAGTGGGACTTATTGTGAAACCCTGTTTAGGCATCAGTCTATAAAATGGGACTAATAAATTTGATAATAAAGTGGGGCCTTTATAAAGTAGCCTCTTTGAACTGAGAAGGAGTCAGCCCTGTGGATTTTTTAAACATCCTGTTAAAAGCCGATTTTGAATTGAAACCACATTCAAAAGCAATACCCAGAAGTGAATAGTTCTTATTTTTTGGATTGACCACCGCTTCTTTAAATTCCTGAACTCTATATTGATTCACAAAATCGAAGAAATTGAGTTTGTACTGATCATTTATAATCTGAGAGAGTACATGGGGTGTAATGCCCAAATCAGAGGCTAATTGCAGCAGGGTTAAATCAGGGTTTAAATATGGTTTTGATAACTTCATATGGTAGTTAATCTTCTCAACATAAAGTTTCGCATCCGAATCTTTAAGTCGGGAGGCTGAATATTTGGACTGAACCTCCATACTATCACCGGATACAATGATTGATTCCGCGAAAAAAATAACCTTTTGTTTTAATCCATAATATCCAATCAGGATCACGAAAACAGATAAGGAGAGGAACAAACCATCAGTACAAAAAACCATTGAAAACATACCAAAAACGTGATGTATTACAGTAATTGTAATTAAGGTCGTCCAAACTATACCAAAAATGAAAACCAATTTCCTTAACCAATTAAGGTTGACATCTTTGGAATTAGAGAAATTATTAAAAATATTTATGTCAAGCTTTCTGAAGAGTTTAATGGTCACTAAAAAATATACAGTTCCAGACAATGCTGTTATGATTAAAAAAAACAAGAAAAGTAAGGGTGGATTATTATCAAAGGAAAGTTTTTCAATGTTAAGTTTCACCGATGTGGCTGGATAGAAAGAAGCAATCAGGAGATAAATATTAAATAAAATAAATGGAACGAAGTGGAGAAAGTCCTTCTTTTGAATTTGTTTTTTATCCGAAACTAAGGTCAAAATATAATAATACAAGAAGGGCCCATGCAGCATAAACAGTGAAATAAAACTGATAGAGAGTAATTGAAAATGTGTAAATAAATCGTGGGAATAAAATGAGTACACTCCAAGAAATAAGCCCAGAAACAATAACCACAAAACCAAAATAATATCGTGCAAAGCTTTCGGTCTTTTCTGCAGTAATAAAACTGTGAAAAAGAATGCATTGAATGTTGCTATCAAAAAAATGAATTTCATAGACGCTAAATTAATCTTTTTTTCTCCTTTACCTTTTTATACCCATGCGGGAATTTTGTTCTTTTGAAAATTCAAACAGTAAATGCGGATTTCTGTTAACTTAGTCCCCATATTAGTTAGTTCTCTTCATAAGTATGTTGATTTCTATAAATATTCAAAGATAAATTATGTCTGAGTTAATAGATAATAGTGCAAGTCGAATTGATGCTTTGAACGAATTTTCCAGGCGCTTCATTGAGGGTGGGAATGGGAAAATGCTGCTTGGCGAATTTAATCATTATATCGAATCAGTTTCCCCACAGGAAGCCATGCAGGTTTTGGATAATTTACTGTTAACAGGTTATTCGACTGAGAAAGTCAAAGCCTGTACCGGCAAAATAATCAATGTATTTTACAATTCGCTGAAAGACCATCAGTGGGACAAACCCGAAGAGAGCCATTTTTTATATTACCTGATGCTCGAAAACCGCGAAGTCGAAAAAGTGATGACTGAATTAAAATCGGTAACCAAGGTTTTCTATAGGGGCAAAAATCAGGATTTCCAATTACTCACCAAAAAACTGGGTCTGCTAATCAAAAAACTTAAGGACTATGAATTACATTATCTTAAAAAGGAAAATATTCTTTTCCCCTATTTTGCCCTCAGAAATGAGTTTGGCGAATACAAAGTCACTATTGAAGTGAGCCAGGATGCAACAGACGTACGACATTTACAGGGAGAGAGAAGGTTATTGGATTGGAATATTTAACTTAATATGTTGTAATCATCTTCAAGTTCAGGAAAGGTTTTTCATGGTCGTTTTATGTCTTTACTCAATATTAATCGTTTTCTTTTTAGATGTATGTGCTTTGAAATATCCCAAAGCCCCATTGTTTATATTTGATGCAGGGTTGGCTGGCGTAGCGCTCGATTGATTGATGTTTTCGTTTAAGCCGAAAAAATAATTGTACACAGTCTTGTCGATACATTGCAGATCAATTGTTATAACATCGCCTTTCTCTGCTTTTACCCTTAACGGAAGATGCGAGGAACTGCCATTGAATCCAACATCATTTCTTATAAATACATCATCCACCAAGGTATCATTTCGGGTAACTTCAAATTGGTAGTAATTTTCAGAATTAACAGGATCAGTATAATAAGGAGTAATCTGAATGATTGTTTCGTAATCATGATCACCTCCGGGATTACCCGGTCTGCCTGATCCTCCGGGCACGCCTCCGGTGCCTGAACCAGCAAGGTTTTCCTGCACAAGTGAATCAGGATTTACGCTGAAGGGCATTGTCGAAACAGCTGTAAAAATTTCATTATCTATATTAACCATCATCGAGTATGTATGGCCCTCTATACCAGCTAACCCTGTCTTGAAGTAAATTCCTGCAGATGTTTCAATAAGTGTATCTATTTGATTCAACTTATTATCGGTTATTGTGACCAATGCTCCACTAATTGCAGGATATGCAGTCGTTTCGTCAAAATTGAGCGTTTTACTGATCATGACTTTTGATTCACCAGATACGTTACTTAGATTGCCTTCGATTACAAATCGTGGATTACTTTGATTGAGGTCAATATCAATTACTTTTTCGCAACTGAATAGAACAAGTAGGACAAACGGTATGAGAATATATTTTTTCATTTGATTATTTAAATTTAAAGTTCCAGGAAACAGAAGGTATCCATCTAAATAAAGAAGTTTGGACTGCAACTGTTTTATTAGGATCTGTATCGCTTTGTTCAAACGTTATGATATAGGGATTTTCACGTCCATAAGCGTTGTAAAGGCCAAACGACAGTTCAGAATTAAAACGTTTTCGTTCCCTGAGTTTGAAGGTTGCACCCAAATCCAACCGGTGATAGGAAGGCATACGGTAGCCATTGCGTTCGGTATAAAGCCAGGTGGTTTGTTCGGCCACTTCGTATTTTCCACTCGGGAAAGTTATTGCATTGCCTGTTTGATAGACCCATACTGCCGACACATTCCACCGTTTTGAAATATCATACATCGTCACAACAGAAATATCGTGGGTTCGGTCCTGACGGGCAGCATACCATTTGTTCTGATTGATTCCATCAATCTGCTTTTCGGTTCTGGAAAGGGTGTATCCTAACCAGCCGTTAAGTTTTCCCTGGTTCTTTTTAAGCAATAATTCCAATCCGTAAGCCCTGCCTTTGCCGTATAGTAATTGTGTTTCGAGAACAGGTGACCGTTCATCGGCATTGTCTTTATAGTCAATTTGATTTTGCATTAATTTGTAATACGTTTCAGCGCTAAACTCAAACATATTATCGTTGAAGTTATGAAAATAGCCAAACGATACCTGATCGCCAGTTTCAGGCTTAATAATATTGGTGTTCATGATCCATTTGTCAGTAGGATTGGTGGTTACTGAATTGGTAATCAGGTGCAGATTCTGGGTGTTGCGCGTGTAGGCCGCTTTCAGCGAACTGTTTTCATTTAGTGTATAGCTGAACGAAAAACGGGGCTCAAAATTCAGGTAGTTTTTTACCGGATTGTTTTGACTAATGGTGTCGGTGATGTTTTTATCGTCGTCCAACGCATAATAATCGCTACCGCCCAGCACAATAAAATTGCTCAGCCGAATTCCATAATTAATTTTTATCCTTTTGGTTGCCTGCCAGTCGTTGGTTGCATAGATTGCCGTTTCCAATCCATTTCGGAGCTGAAACGGATCATCGGTGCTTTCTTCGTCCGTGATTTGACCTGGAGTAATTGTGTGGTAGATAGCATTATAACCAAATTTCAACTCATTCTTGGTATTGGGGAAATATTGAAACTCCTGTTTTAAGTTCCAGTCGCGAATTCGTGAAAGGATTGAAAATGGATTGGCATTGTTTTGAATTTCAATATTATAGTCATAATTGCTATATATAAACGAGGTGTTCGAAAACAATTTACTGTTAAAAAGGTGGTTCCAGCGTGCAGTAGCGGTCGCGTTTCCCCAATCGATGCCAAAACGATTGTTTAAGCCCAGTCTGTCCCGTCCAAAATAACCCGAAACAAAAAGCCGGTCCTTATCAGAAAACCGATAGTTGAATTTTGCATTCAGATCGTAAAAAGACAATTTATTGTCCTTGAACTTATCCGTTAATTTTAGAAAAATATCAGCATAAGTTCTTCTGCCAGTGATCAGAAACGAGGATTTACCTTTTTGTATTGGCCCTTCAAGGTTTAGTTTGGAAGAAATTAAGCCAATACCTCCACTTACACCGAAGTTTTGATTGTCGCCTTCGTTCATTTTTACATCAACTACCGAAGAGATTCGACCTCCAAATTGTGCAGGAGCGGTGCCTTTATACAGCGTTACATCTTTAATGGCATCAGAATTAAATGTTGAAAAGAAGCCTAACAGGTGAGATGCATTGTAAACCGGGGCATCGTCAAGCAGAATGAGGTTCTGGTCAATTGAACCGCCCCGAACTGTAAATCCACTCTGGCCGTCGCCACCCGATTTGACGCCCGGCAACAATTGCAGTGTTTTCAGTATATCTCTTTCTCCAAAAAGCACCGGTAATTTGCTGATGGCAGCCACATTAATTTTCTCGACTCCCATTTTTGACTGGCTGATTTTCTCGTTGACACTGGTTGCCGAAACAACTACTTCGCCGATATTGGTATGAAACTCTTCCAAACCGATTGTAATGGTCCTGTTTTCAGTCAGGTTTACATGAATGGTTTGCTCCTGGTAGCCAATAAATGAATAGGCCAACTCGTAGCTGCCTTGAGGCAATGTAATCGAGTAAAATCCAAATTCGTTACTTGTTGTACCACTGTTAGCATTACTTCTTACAATGGCAACTGCCCCAATCAGGGTTTCCCCATTCTTTTTGTCGTTGAGGTATCCGCTAATTGTAAAAGATTGTGCCAGTAATAAAGAAGGTAAAATGAATAAAGAAAAAAGAAGTGTTAATAATTTTAGTCTAATTGTGTTTTGCATCAAATTTTATTCTATTACAGGTATATAATATCAACCTTTATCTTTTTGTCGTTCAGTACACTAAAGGAGGCTTTTGAAAATGTAGGCCGGTTTGAAATACCAATGGATTGAAAATTGGAAAAACCGATACCCTCCCTGGGTAAGATGATTCCTCTTTTAATTTTCCCGTCATTGTTTTCATCGTGCAAAATATTCACCGCATATTTTCCTTCCGGCAGGTTTTCGAATGTTACAGATGATGCCCCGTTAACTATTTTCCCTGTAAGTTTTTTGAAATACTTTTTGTAATGCTCATCAGGGAAAGCATCTTCCCTATTGTATAATGCGAATTGTACAGTACCTTTTGAATTTCGCAATTCGCTCACATCAACTGTTAATGAGCAGGTTTCCTGCTTTTGAATACTAAATGAAGAAAGCAGCACAATAACTAAAAGCGATTTAAGAATTATGATAATTTTTTTCATTTTATTTATTTTATTTGTTTATGTTTTTTATTTGCAATTTTCTCTTTAATACGATCTACCACGTAGTAAACCATTGGGACTAAATAAACAGTCAGAATCATGGACGACAGCAAACCTCCGATGATTACCCATGCCAGGCCGTTTTTCCACTCGCTGGCTGTACCTTGTGCCAATGCAATGGGCAACATTCCGATGGCCATGGCAAGCGTGGTCATTAAAATAGGGCGCATACGCTCTTTGCCTGCAATGATCAATGCTTCTTTATAGTACTTGCCCTGGGCTTTTAGCTGGTTGGTAAAATCCACAATCAGGATGGCATTTTTTGTGACCAGCCCCATGAGCATGATTAATCCTAACTGTGCAAACAAAGTCAGATGGTTTAGCGATAAGTTTAACGCGAGGAAGGCGCCAATGGCAGCCATCGGTATGGCAAATAAAGCTACGAACGGATAAATATAGCTGTCATAAAGCGCTATCATGATCAGGTAAATCAGTATAAATGAGATTAAAAGAACCGAACCCAAAGCCCCGAAACTTTCATTCTGCGTTTTGATATCTGCCCCCCAGGTTAATTTCACCCCTTCTGGTAATGGCTGCGTTTTCAGAAAGCCAATTGCTTCATCCGCAAGTGTTCCCGATGGCCTGCCAAACGACTCAGAAGTAATAGTTACAGATGGCTGTCTATCTAATCTTTCGAGTAACGAAGGCGAATTATCTTGTCTTACTTCCGCAAATTGGGACACTTCAATGGCTATGTTCATTGGGTTTACGATGGAAAGGCGTTGCACGTCTTCAAAATTTTGCCGGTCAAAATCATCCAGCCATATTCTAACCGGATATTCTGTTCCATTTTCGGTTAACGTGGCATCATCGTTTCCGGTAAAGGCAGTCCTCAAATTTAATCCGACCCAGGCAGTCGTTAATCCCAACCGCTGCATTTTATCTTTGTCGGGGATCACCTTGTATTCAGGGCTTCCTTCCTTTACTGATAACTGAACATTATCGGCACCTGGTATTTTTTCTATAGCCGCTTTCAGCTCATTTCCTGTTTTCATTACCAAATCCAGATCGCTTCCGCTCAGGGTTATTTTAATTGGCGCTTGTTTCGGCAATAAGCCAAGAACTGCCATTGAAAAGTTAACTCCCGAAAACTGCTTTTTCAGCTCTTCGCGAAGCGATTTCATAAACGCCTCAGTCTGGATGTCCCTTTCCTTTTCCGGCTTTAGCTGAATGGTAAATTCAGTTAAATTGGCTGAGCCAACCCCTAAGCTTCCGATACCTGTACCTGGCCCGGCAATGTTGCTGAAAAGTGTAGCTACTTCTGGTTGCTGAAGGATAAAGTTTTCTACCTTTTGAGTTCTGATATTGTTTTCCTGAACGGTTATAGTTTTATCATATTCCAGATTCAATCGAAACTTTCCCTGATCTCCGGTTGACATCATTTCTTTTCCGATAATACCTTGCTTCATGATTACAACAGTTATTATCAAAAGAAAAAACACGAAACCGGTAAAGACGAGTTTATGACTAAGTACCCATTCTAACTGACGGCCGTACCATTCGATGAATATTGTTAATTGCTTTTCAAACCAAAGCAGGAAACGGTTTATGAAGTTGGTGGGTTGTAAATCTTCCTTTTTCCCTATTCGCGAAGCCAACCAGGGTACAAGGGTAAATCCCACCAATAAGCTGGTAAGTGTGGAAGTTATTACCACGATTGAAAATTGTTTCAGCATATCGGCCACAAATACCTGCAAAAACAGAATGGGTAAGAATACAACCACGTCAACCAGGGTAATTGAAATGGCTGAAAACCCAATTTCCATTCGTCCTTCCAATGCCGCGACTGCTTTGTCTTTGCCCATATCGAGGTGTCGCTGGATGTTTTCCAGAATTACGATGGCATCATCTACCAGGATTCCGATAATTAACGACATGGCCAGCAAGGTCATCAGGTTTAAGGTGAAGCCCATCAACCACATTACGGCAAATGCGGTAATTAATGAGGTCGGGATTGCGATTAATACAATCAAGGAATTCCGGTAGCTTCGTAAAAACAGGAACATGACCAGAGAAACCAGGATTACCGCCAAAATCAGGTCGTCGACCACTGAATTTACTGCCGCAATGGTCATATCGGTTGAATCATCGGCAATAACAAATTTCACCCCGTAGCTGGAGTTTGCACTTTCAATTTGTTTGAGTTTCGTGTGAACTAATTTTGAAACTTCCACCGCATTGGCATCGCCTTGCTTTTTCAGCAAAAGGCCTATGCCGTTTAATCCGTTGTAACGGCTTACAGAACTTATTTCTTTCACCCCATCAATAACGGTTGCCACATCTTTTACATAAACCGGCATTTCCGGCGCAGGCATTGCAACCTGTACATTCATGATGTCGTTTACGGTCGAAAATTTTCCGGTCAGGCGGACTGAGTTGGTTTCCTTATCTGTTTGTGCTTTACCGGCAGGCAAATCAATTCCTGAGCGGTTTATGGCCTCAACCACCTGGTAGAGCGATATTTTATACAGTTTCAGTTTATCTTGATTGGCCTTTACCTGAATTTCGCGTTCTTCGGCGCCAAGTAGCGTAATTTCAGCCACCCCTTTCAATTGCTGAATTTGCGGAAGATATTCATCCTTCATTTTTTGATAAAATTCTGTCGCGGGCAAGCTACTTGTTGCACTGATCGAAATAATGGGCAAGTCATTGGGGGAAACCTTACTCATCACCGGGCTTAAAATATCGGCAGGCAGATCCTTACGAATATTGTCGATATAGCGCTGGGCATCCTGCATGGCAATGTTCAAATCCGTTCCGTATTTCAGGTTGGCAATAATAACTGAGGCGTTGGGCATTGACTTGGTCTCCAGGTAATCTACTCCTTCGAGATTCGACAAGGCATCCTCAATTTTTCTTGAAACAGAGGTTTCTACTTCATTGGGTTCTGCGCCGGGGTACAATGTTTTAATTACAACCACCGGCTGGTTGAAGTCAGGTAAAAGTTCATACCCCAGGTTTGTAAAGCCAATTATCCCCAGCAAGGCAAATACACTGAAAAGAACGATGATCAACGATGGACGGTTGATTGCTATTTTTGTAATATTCATGATCTTTAAAGAATATAAATCTGGTTATGAGACTGTTGTGTGTCGATCGTGTTAATAATTTTCACACCTGATCTTCCTGCCAATTCCGGAATTCCTCCGTTGGCTATAAAGTTTAAATAATTTCGATAGTGCTCCCTGCCAGCCAGAAATTCGATTATTCGTGTCAAATATCCTCCAAAATCTTTTGGTCCTGGAGTAAGGTAATCACCAATTATAACGATGTCGGCTATTTCCGTAACTTCTTTCAACAGACTAATCCGTTCATATTCATTTATTTCGTGAATAACAAACGTAATTACGGCGTAATCGAAATGATGCCCCTCCGTATATAACGCATTCAAACTTTTATGCTGAAAAGAAATAGAACTGACAGGATTTTTGTCGAGGTTCTGCTGAGCCTTGTTTATATTTCGAATAGATAAGTCGATGCCTAAAACGGTTTTGCATTTTTCTGCAATTGAGAACGAAAACCGTCCCGTGCCGCAACCAACATCAACAATTGTAGATTTATCAGAAATGAGACTTTTTATTTCCTGAAATAACGGGTCCTGATTTGGGGCAATAAAAACATCATAAAATCTACCATCGTACCAATGATTTTTATTTTTCATCTTTCTCGTTCTTAAATGAAACATTTGCCCCATTGTACAGATTGATAAATCCGTTGGTTATAATTATATCGCCTTCGGTTAAACCACTTGAAACCTGTACTTTATTTTGAAATCGGTTTGAAGTAGTGATGTTCTGAAGAATCGCTTTCCCATTTTTGACCAGATAAACCTGTGGTTGAATGTTTGTTCCAACGATAGCAGATGCCGGGATAATGATTAACTTTTCTTCACCATCGTTTTTCAACTGTACATTTCCAAACATTCCTGATTTGATTTTTAAATCGGCGGTGTTGTTTACCGAAAATTGTACAGGAAAACTATTGCCCATATTGGCTTTGCTGCCTGTCATGATCACCTTTCCCGACAACACCGTTTCCGGATATGCATCTGAGGAGATAGTGTAGTGTTGATTGTTTTCGAACTGACTTAACTCCTGTTCCGGAACATTAACAGTAAACTTCAGCAGCGAAATATCGGTTATTTGCAGCAATGGAACGCCCGGAGCTGCAAAAGCTCCCACTTCGGTCAGCTTGGCGGTAACAATTCCATGGAACGGAGCTACGATAGTCGTTTTATTGATTTGTTCAAGTAATGTGGCCTTTTGCACTTTAGCCGATTTTAAGCCCAATATCGTCTTTTCCAGCTGAACACCTTGAATGGCATCGGCATTGGCAAGAACGGTATATCGTTTTACATCCGCTTCCAATCCTTCAATCTGAATTTCTATAGTCTGCAGCTGTAGTTTAAGTAAAGAGTTGTCCAATTGAATTAAAGCCTGACCTTTTCGGACCACGCTTCCTATATCCACCATAACAGAATTAATCTTACCCTGAATATCCGCGCTGATTCTTGTTTCTTTATTGGGTTCAAAAGTTCCCGTGTAAGAAATATCGTTTTTAACACTTTCGAGCTTTAAGGTGATGGCCTGCACATTGATGGCCTGCTCTTTGTCGTAGTGATAAACCCTGTTTACAGTGGTTTCCTTATTGCTTTTAAGCTGAAATACCACAATGGCTGTTAATGCCAATGCTACCACTATATAAATGATCGTTTTTTTCATTTTCTTGATTTTTATTCGTGATCTTTAATTTTTAGCTGAAATCAGGTTTCCGGTTACGCGTTTGTATTCCAATTCAGCCTTTCGAAGATTTACTAAAGCTACGATGTAGTTTTGCTGTGCCTCGCGTAACGAATTGTCGGCCAATAGCAAATCGGTGATATTTGCCACGCCTTGCTGATTTTGCAGTACCGTATTGTCATAAATCTTTTGGGCCAGTTTTATTTGATTGCCCACTGTTGCAAAATTCTGGTTTGCAATTGTGTATTGCATTTCAGCATTAATCAGGTCGAGTTTTGATTTTTCGGTTACCTGTTCTTTCTGGATGATTGTTTTTTCAATTTCAATATTCTTCTGTAAAATTTTATGCCGGGTTACAGTGCCTCCGAACAGAGGAATTGATAGCTGGGCACCTATATATCCGATTGGATGGAAATTAAAAAAGCTATTGCTGCCGGTATTGCCAAAACCTGTTGTTCCATAGACTCCATAAGCACTCATTGATGGCATTCTTGAATTTTTCAAACCTTTTAACTCCGAGTTATTAAACTCTATTTTTTTATCAATAAGCAATATATCTGTTGTTACCTGAGATTGAAAACTTGCCTCAACATCTGAATTTTCGCTTTTTAAAACCCCGACGGAATCTGAAATTGGTTTCCCCATTAAAAATTTAAGTGAATTTAAAACTTGCTGTTGCTGCGAAAACACGGTATTTCTTTGATTGGTTACCTGATCCAATTGCAATTTCAGCCGATCCACATCTGTTCCTTTGGCAACCTGTTGTTGGTACAATAAAGTAGTGGTTTGAACCAGTTTATTGGTATTTATAATATTACTATCCAAAAATGCCAGTTGATTCAGCAGTATTTGGGCATTATAGTAAGCATTGGAAACTTCCAGCACAACATCTTCTTCTGTTCTAATCTTTTGAATATCTGTTAGTTCATTCGCAACACGAGAGTTTTTAATTGCACTTAAAACGGAGGGACTAAAAACAGGCACTGAAAGTTGCAGAGTGGCATTCAGGCTTTGGGGGACGCCAAACTGAACCTCTTTATAGGTGCCTGCAGGTCCGCCAAAAGCCGCAGCCGGCATTAACTGGTAAGGCAAATCGGTATAGTAACGATAGTCAGCCATCCCATTAAGCTTTGGAAGCAGACTGCCTTTGGTTTCCTTGTTTTTCTCATTGGCCAGAAAAACATCCTGTTGCGATAGTTTGATCGTGCGGTTATACTGCAATGCCGTATCGATGCATTGCTCCAGAGAGAGTGTTTGCGCAGACAGGATTGCCGGAACCTGAAAAAGAACGATAATAATAAGGATTATTAACTTCTTAATAAAATAAGTGTGAATATTCACTAACATGATTGAGAAATTTTTTTAGATTACTTATTTTTTAATTAAAGTAAGAATTGATTGCACCATATTGTTGCCGTTGCGATTGATGTCAAACTCGAAATTTGCAATTCGCCATTTAAACATTTGAAGTTTGAATGTTCCCATTACTATATGTATAAGTTCTTCGGCAGTAATGGCATTGGTAAATATACCCCTTTGTTGTCCTTCCATCATGACGGGCATCAAATGTTTCATCTTTACATTCATTAGTTTAAGGATGTTTTCATTAATCAGCTGGCTTTCTTCCATCAGCCCATCCGAGAAAACAGCGACTACAAAATGAGGATTGTCTTTAAAAAACCTAAACTGCTCATCGAACATTGCTTTAAATTTTGCTTCAGGATCTGCTGTACTATTCAGTTTTGACAATCGTTCGTCGATGCTGTCAGCCAAATAATTAAGCATGGCGACGATAATTTCCTCCTTGCTGGCAAAATGCCGGTAAATGGCGCTTTCAGAGAATTGCATTTCTTTGGCCAGGTTTTTTATGGTCAGACCACTTACACCTGATGAGGTAAGTATTTTACCTGCTGCTTCAATAATCTCTAACTGACGGGGAGTAATATCCATGATAATTCAATTTTTAAACGTGTAATTTTTTTGACCTAAAGCACTTTGGTTAAACTAACTGGACGTGGCGCTTTAACAACAAGAATCCGGGCTAAACTATTTGTATCGTTACTGATGTAATGTACAATATCAGCAGGACTTTCAATCAGTGAATCTGCTTCGCATACTTCACTTTCATCACCAATATGAATGGTTGGACGACCTTCAACAATAAAAAAGAATACATCTACCGGTGTTTTATGTGGTTTCAGACTTTCACCTGGTTTTAACGCCATTAGCATTGCCTGAGCTGATGCTTTGTTATACATTTCCCTGACATCAATTTTGTGCGGGGTTTCTTTGATTTGCTGTTCCTGGTATTTTGTAATTTTCATGTGCTGAAATTCTAAAGAGTTTTTATTATTAAGTAAGTGAATATTCGCTCACAAAGATAGTCTATTGTTTATACTAATTGCAAGTTTTTAGGTGAAAAATTTCAAAATAGTTCAATCTTGCCTTTCTCTTAAATTCCAATCATTTGATTTTTAATTGCAAACATTACGAGACCAGCGGTGTTTTTACAATTCGTTTTGAGTAGAATATTTGCACGGTGTTTCTCCACGGTTCGTTTACTGATAAATAACCTGTCACCGATCTCCTGGTTCGAAAGTCCTGAACAAATATGTAACAAGATCTCGATTTCACGTTCAGACAATTCATTTTCAGGTTCTTTTGTTTCCTTTACCGATTTATAGCTACGTAACATGCTTTGCATCAGCTCCTGCGAAACGTAATTACCGCCTGTCATCACCGTGTCGATTGCTGCTTTGACTTCCTGGAGGTTAGTGTTCTTCAGTAAGTATCCTTTTGCTCCGGCCTCGGTCATGTGGTCAAAATATTCCTCGTCACCATACATCGAGAGGGTGATTATTTTCAGGTCTGGTTTTAGTTCGATAGCCCTCCTGGCAGCTTCAATGCCGCTGATTTCCGGCATTTCAATGTCAAGGAACACAATGTCGTAATCGTGTTTGACAATCAGTTCCAAAAACTCTTTACCATTCGATGCCTCTCCCGTAACATTATATCCTGAAAGGGTATCGAGTAGCAACTTTAATCCGTTCCGGAATAAGGTATGATCATCGACCAGTAATATATCCATTTAACTGTGATTTAATTAACAGGCACTGTTATTAACGCTTTTGTCCCTTTGTCTTTCTCGGAAGTAAAATTAATACTTCCGTTGAGTGATTTGATACGGGTTACCATATTGGGGTACCCCATTCCGGAGTTTTTTGCAGGCGATAACCGGTTAAGGTCAAATCCTTTGCCGTTATCCTTGTATTTGCACGATATCTTTTCAGGGGTCTTTTCGAGCGAAATTGTAATCAAGCTAGCGTCGGCATGTTTGATGGTGTTGTTAATAAGTTCGCACAGAACACGATACAAAACCACTTCAGTATTGCTTTCAAATCGTTCGTCTTCGAATGCCGAGGTGAATTTTATCCTGATCGTATCAGAATAATTTATTTTGTTGATAAAGTTTCGCAGGGCTTTACTCAATCCGAAATTGTTTAGGATGTGCGGACTCAGGTTATTCGATATCTCTCGTATGCTCTTGATTGCCTCTTCGATTACCATATCGGTATTCCGAAGTATCTTCTTCATCTGATCATCTTTTTCGATTTTGGTAACCGAGGAGAGAGACATTTTGATTGTTGATAACAGGGGTCCCAATCCGTCATGTAGATCTTTGGCAAAACGCTTACGTTCAGTTTCTTCGGCCTGAATAATAGCATTCAGAAGATTTTTTTCCATGTCGCGTTTCTCCTGTTCCACCTTTTTCATGTATTTGAAAATTTTCTGTATCAGGAAGACCCCGACCGCGAAAAAGAAGGAAACAGCTACTCCCAGCCACACAAATATTTCACGAAAAGTTTGGGGCCTTGAATCGGAAATCGTGGGAAGGAATTCGACGAAGCAGCGCACGGCCATAATGATGAAACCGGCACTGATCAGAATCCATGAAACATTGTATTTGGTAACGCGGGTCAGTTTGATGGAGACCCCTGCTGCAAAAACCTGCAAAAGCATAGCCAGTACAAGCGCAAATTGAAGAAGCATGACTGAATTGAATAGGTTATACACTATAAAATTAGAATAATAATCCGGAACGAAACAATTTTTTAGCGTATAGTATCGGATGGCAGCGTAAATGAATTTACTGCTTCAGGTATAATCACCTTTTCACCGAGGAAGTGAGGTTGCCGGGAGGTAATCATATCGAAAACGACCAGTACCCTGGCTGCCACTTCCCGCATCCGGACCTTAAAGGCAAGGGAGTTATCTGCAGCATTAAAAGCGATGGCTTCAATGCCCTTGTTTCTCGCTATGTATATGGCTCTTTGATTATGAAATGGTTGAGATACGATAGTGAATTTTTCCTGTCCAAAGACTTCCTTTCCCCTTACCACCGAATCGAGTGTTCTGAATCCGGCATAATCGAGAATAATTTTTTTATGCGGTACTCCGGCAATAATCAGATCGTTATACATGGTGATCGGTTCGTTGTAGTTTCTGTTTCGGTTATCCCCGCTCACGATGATAAAGTCAACTTTACCGTGATTATAGAGCTCAACGGCAGCCTTGATGCGGTTGGTATAATAGAGATTTCTCTTTCCGTTCCAAAGGTACTTACTGGTTCCCAAAACCAGGGCACAATGGTTGTGAGGTATAGAGTCGACCGAACTATAGCTGTACCTGTTCCCTGTTTTTGTAATTGTAACATTCACCCATAGAACGGTAATTACAAACAGGAACAAAATGAAAACCCCAGTGAGCCAGATTATCTTAGATTTTTTCAAAATTATTAATTTACCATCAGAACTTTAAAGTAAAAACCGTTTCCACATCAGGTTCAGAGTGGGCAGTCAGCGTTCCGCCATGAAGGCGAAGAATTTGTCGTGACAAACTTAATCCAATCCCTGAACCTTTGGGCTTGGTAGTAAAGAAAGGAACGAATATCTTATCGAGCACTTCGGGAAGAATACCCTGGCCATTGTCTGACAATTGGATATTGACTTTACCGTTACCATCTGTAAAGGCCTTTAGTTCAACCCGGGGATGTTCAGTTTTTTCAAGTGCCTGAATCGCGTTTTTGAGCAGGTTGATCAGTACTTGCTCGATAAGCTGTTCATCAGCTGATAGTTCCAGATTCTCGGGCGTTATTGATGTAAAACACTCAATGTTTCGCTGTTGCATCTCATCCTTCATTAATCCTCTCAGGTTGTCGATAAGTTCGCGTACCGGAAAGATGGTAAACCGGGGCGTTGGGATGCGTGTAAGATCACGGTATGATTCTACGAAATGGAGTAAACCGATACTTCTTTTATGGATGGTTTCAATGGCGAGTTCTATTTCTTCGATGGCCTCTGTCTCTCCTTCATCCTGGAAGGCATTGACGTAGGTCGACCTGACATCCTTAATCATATAATTAAGTGTCTGGGTTATTGAGGCAATAGGCGTAATCGAATTCATGATCTCGTGGGTCAGGACCCTGATCAGTTTTTGCCAGCTTTCCATCTCATTTTCTTCCAGTTCATTCTGGATATCCTTGATGGTTGCCATTCTGATCAACCGGTCGGCCACCTTAAATTCGGTGGCAAAAATTGCAAGTTGAAGAATCACATCGTGTTTCTGAATCTTCACCATAATACTCTCGCCGTTCGATATGGTCATCAGTTTTGAGACAAGCTCGGGTGAAAAACTCTCCAGTTCACTTAGATTTTTGAGACTGGTTATTTTGAAGAGTTTCTTCGTTGAATTATTAATCAATTCGACTGTACCGTTATCACGATAACTTATAAGCCCGATACCGATGTGTTCAACTACGGTTTCAAGGTAAAAATAGTTCTGCTCACGCTCTTCCCGTACTTTTCTAAAATCGTTGATTACCAGACTAAAAGCTTCTGTCATTCTATCGAATGAATGCCCAAGTCCCTTAATCTCGAATGTCCTTGAAAAATCAGAGTACCTCAGCGACTCCAGGAAATTTGTCAACAGCGTGTTTGTTGTTTCCACAAAATTAATGAGCATAATTACCTGATAGATCGCAACGCCAACTGCCAGCAGCATGGTGAAATAATGACTGGTTGTAAACAGCAGCCACATAATCAAAAAAGCATTTGCTACCAGTGCCAGTACCCTGATAATAAGAGATATTCTGAAATTTTTAGAGCCCATATTTTTCCATTCTTCGGTAAAGGGATGTCCGTGTGAGTCCAAGTTCACTTGCTGCTTTCGAGATGTTTCCCTGGTGCATCTTCATCACTTTGAGAATGATTGTTTTCTCAACTTTATCAAGTTCATAATTATCCAGATCCAAATCATCGGTGGTTTTGTTTAAAGATCTCATTTGCAAATCACCCGGATTGATCCACTCCGATTCGGTCATAATCACTGCCCTTTCGATCACATGCTGAAGTTCCCTTACATTCCCGGGCCAGGCAGCTTCTTCCAATCGTTTCATGGCTTCCCTGGTAAATCCACGCAGAGGTTTTTTATATTTTTTGCAGTAGATCTGGAAGAAATGTACGGCCAGTAACGGAATGTCGCCGTAACGATTGCGAAGCGGAGGCAGATCGATCTCAACGGTATTGATCCGGTACAACAGGTCCTGTCTGAATTTCCCTTCTTCAATCATCTGATGCAAAGGCATATTGGTTGCGCATATCAGGCGGATATCGATCGGAATTGATTTATTCGATCCCACCCGGGTTACTTCGCGACGTTCGAGCATCGTAAGAATTTTCGCCTGCAGAGGCATTGGCAAATTGCCTATTTCATCAAGAAAGAGCGTACCACCGGAGGCAATTTCGAACCGGCCGGGCCGGTCAACCTTGGCATCGGTAAATGAGCCCTTGGTATGACCAAAAAGTTCACTCTCAAAAAGAGACTCGCTGATTGACGTAAGATCGACGCTGCAAAAACATTCATCAGCACGGATTGAATTGTTATGCAGAGCTCTTGCAACCAATTCTTTGCCTGTGCCGTTTTCACCCAATATCAAAACACTCGCATCAGTGGCTGCAACTTTTGAAATAGATGTATACACCTTTTGCATCTCGGCTGAATTGCCGATGAAATCCTTAAATGTACGGTTCATCATGTTGTTGATGGCTTTGGCACGGCTTTTAAGCTGTTCAACCTCTTTTTTCGATTTTCGCAGTCTTAACGCCGAGTTTAATGTTGCCAGCAGCTTTTCATTTTGCCAGGGTTTCAAAATAAAATCGGAGGCTCCCTCTTTTATTGCCCTTACGCTCTTCTCAACATCACCATAAGCGGTGATAAAAAGCACAACCGCGTCAGGATCTATTTCAAGGATTCTTTTAAGCCAGAAAAAACCTTCCTGTCCGCTAATCGCATCCTTTGTAAAATTCATATCGAGAAGAATGACATCAAATTCCTCATTTTTAAGTAACTCTGGAATTGACCCTACGACATTCGCTGTTACAATTTTTTCAACATGCGGTTTGAGAAGCAATCTAAGTGAGAACAGTATGTCCTCATTGTCATCTACCGCAAGAATTTTTCCAAACTTTTCCATAATGAACAGGCTTTTTTATCCTCATTTTCAACTCATTTACAAACTCTGAGCCACAAAGTTCAGTTTTCAGACCATTCTGCATAACTGGTAACTATAAGATTGTTAATCAGAATTTTAACGGTATTAAACATTCTAATAATGTTTTCGATTACCTTAATTTTAAAAAGTAAATGTACGAAAACGTTCAATAAATGTACGAATCCGGACGATTAATTTTTTAGAAAAATATTCAATAAGCTATAGATTAGTTGTTTAATACACTGGTACGATTTATGTTTATTTAAGGATTTAAATAATAAGCTAATTTTCCTATATTAGAGCCGGAGTTTAATTACTTAATGATATCTATCCAGCCCATAATTAACACTGCAATTAACAAACAGACGATGATTGAACTATTTGATATATGTAAGGTTTTCAGAAGCAAGGAAGTTGAGACAAAGGCGCTGAGCAATATTAATCTTTCTGTCTCGGATGGGGAGTTTGTAAGCATAATGGGCCCTTCAGGGTGTGGTAAAACATCATTGCTTAATATTATTGGTTTAATCGATACTCCGAGTTCGGGAACGTATTTACTGGACGGAAAACTGGTTTCCGATATTTCGGAAAGGAACAGGACAGAAATCAGGAAAAATAATTTTGCCTTTGTTTTTCAGAGTTTTAATTTAATTGAGGACCTTACTGCCTGGGAAAATATTGAATTGCCGCTTTTTTATCAAAAGGTACCGCGGGAAGAAAGGGTACAACGTGTTGATCAGATACTGGAAAGGTTTAACCTGAAGCATCGTGCCGGGTATTTTCCCAATGAACTCTCTGGGGGGCAACAGCAGCGAATAGCCGTAGCCCGGGCTGTAGTTGCCAGACCGCGGATTATCCTTGCGGATGAACCTACCGGTAACCTTGATTCAACCCAGGGTGAAGACATCATTCAACAGCTCATTAAACTAAATGAAGAGGGAACCACCATCATCATGGTAACTCATTCATTGATGCAGGCTCAGCGTTCACATCGGATTATACATCTGTTCGACGGACATGTTGTAACCGAAAGTTATTCACGTGCAAATGCAAATTTATAATCGCGTTGAGAATGGATAACACTTTACATGCGAAAACAAAGACTAAAAGATGAATAATTATCTGAAACTGGCAATCCGAAATCTGCTGCGAAACAAAGAATATTTCTTTATAAATGTTTTTGGTCTTGCGGTGGGAATGGCGTGTGCAATAATGGTCTTGTTGTATATATGGGAACAGTCTGAATATGATCGTTTTCATCCGTCCTCCGACAGGCTTTACAGGGTTTATCTCGATTCGAAATTCGGGGGACTTGAAAGCAAAGTTGCGCTTACATCACCCAAATTTGCATTTAATTTAAAACCCTATGTACCCGAAATCGAACAGGCATGCCGTATCTTTCGGAACGATCGGGACATTCCGACCGTTGCTCCCGTTTCAACAATCCTTGACAGCCGAACGCTTTTGTACGTCGATTCTACCTTTTTCGATATGTTCGGTTTTAAATTGCTTGAAGGAGATCCGTTAACCTGTTTAAATAAGCCGCGATCAATTGTATTATCCCGTTCACTTGCCAATGAGCTGTTTCCCGATGGGGCTTTGGGTAAGATACTGACAGTCGAAAATGAGAAAAAGTCGATGTGGGCAGAAGTTGATAAAGATTCTCTACTTGTTAAATGGACCGTTACCGGAATTGTCGATGACTGTCCTTCGGCTACTCATATTAATTACACCTCACTTGTATCCATCTCTTCAGTGCTGTTACCGACTCCGGCCTGGCTTACGCATTACCTGTATACGTTCTACCGGTTCAAAGAAGGTACCGATATGAGTGAACCGGCCTCGTCACCCTTCCTTGAACTGACTGCTATCGAGGAGAAACTTCTGAAAGGTTTTTTTAATGAAGCGGGAGAGGAGATTGAAAAATCAATGGGTATGACCCTCGAAGATATGAAGAAAAAAAATGATCAATATTTTGTATATCGGTTGCAAAAGGTTTCGGATATTCATCTTTTTTCTCATCTGAAATATGAATTTTCGCAGAATGTAAATATTCAGACACTTTTGATTATTGCAGGCACATCACTTCTGATAATTCTGATTGCCTGCATTAATTACGCCAACCTTTCCACTGCCCGGTTGGCGGGTAGGGTGCGGGAAATCGGAATCCGAAAAATCCTGGGATCCCAAAGACGGGAACTATCCCGGCAATTACTGGCCGAATCGATTACCATTAGTTTTATATCGCTCTTTTTTGCGCTTGTTCTGGTCGAACTAATCTATCCAAACACAATACTGGTTCAGCAAAATCCGAAAATTAATATACAGATGCTTTTGTTTAAACTGTCACCTGTAATATTTGCTGTGACATTATTTACCGGGGTAATCGCGGGTATTTATCCGGCATTTTACATTATCCGTTTTAGTCCTGCCGCCATATTGAGGCAACAAAAGCAATTTAGTCCCGGGGGTAAAGGGCTGCGGGGATTACTGGTCATTCTTCAATTTGTTTTTTCTGTTGTTATTATTTATTCGACTTCCACCATCTACCGGCAGTTAAGGTTTGTTCAGCAAAAAGGGGTTGGATTTCAAAAAGAGCGTCTGCTGGTTATTCAGAATGCATTCGGGCTGGCAGATAACGGGAATGAATTCTTACAGAGACTCAAAGAAATAAAAGATATTGAGAGTGTTACCTGTTCAAATGACGTACCCGGAAAAGCCCTTGGCATGCAAAGTTTTCACGTGGGTACTAATCTTACAAATAACCTGCTGATGTATATTATGGAGGTCGACTCGGTGTTTCTCAAAACATTTGGAATGACACTTTCCCAGGGCAGTGCCGAAAGGGAAAAATATAGTTCCAAAGATACAATGGATGTAATTATTAATGAGGAAGCTGTGAAATACCTGAATTTGAAAAACCCCATCGGTTCAACCCTTTTAAAGGAGGATACGGATAGCACGACGATCTTCCTGATAATTAAAGGTGTTGTTCGTAATTTCAATTTTGAATCACTTCATACCAAAATTCAGCCTCTTATTCTGCTGCCGCACAGATCGGATGAGCTCAAATTTATAACTGCCCGGTTTTCACACCCGGTTAATGATAAGGATGCTGCAATGTTGAAAAACTTATGGGAATCGATCTATCCGCAGAGCCCGTTTTCTCAGTTTTCAATGAACGAAAGCCTGGGAGAATTTTATAAGGAAGAACATTCTACCGGTCAGGTTGCTGTCGTGTTTTCGTTTTTCGCCATTTTTATTGCCTGCATGGGTCTCTATTCGCTTTTAGCTCTTACCACCGTTTACAGGACAAAGGAAATTGGAATACGCAAAGTTTTGGGCGCAGGAACCAGGGAACTGGTTATTCTTTTATCAAAAGAGATTTTCAGGCTTATTACAATAGCAGGAATAATTGCCCTGCCTATTTCCTTTCTGCTATCGTACTACTGGCTTAACAGGTTTGCCTATCATATCTCAATGAGTCTGACCAATTATTTTCTCGTGTTTATTGCCGTTTTCATTGTAGCTGTTTTTACCGTTTACCGCCAGCTATGGCATACAATCAACTCCGATCCAAGCGATTCATTACGTTTCGAATAATTATTTGTATTCTTCTTTAAATTATATTAAACCTTGTTCAGAAATCGATGTCAAAGTGGCATTAAGTTCAGAAATATTCACCCGGGAAATCTTCTGAATTTAATGAGTAGAAAGTATGAAGCCTGCACATTGATTTTTAGTGGTTAATGTTATCTTAATACAGGCATCTTCCTGATTAATATCGTTCGTTTGAATTGTTAAATTTATGTGATATTAACGTTATCAAATATCTATAATGAAACAATTAATATGGTTGATACGTTTTGTATCTGTAATAAGAAATAGTAAAATAATTCGAAAAATGAAAAAGCAAGTTTATTCTTTAGGCAATGGTTCACGTTATGGTATGATTGCTGTATTTATCTTAATTCTGATGTTTGGTGCCCTGGAAAGCCAGGCAATCAATAAGCCATCGGCAACTAAGGCAGTAACAGAAGAGGTTGAATCTGAAAATAAAATAGAAAACTGGATGAATAGTAACACCTACTGGGGTCCGGGATATGAAACGGGTGAAACTACCGAAGCAGAGACCGCGAACACAGTTGAGCAGTGGATGGTTTCAGGTTCGGTATGGGCATTGAATAGTTTTTTTGCTGAAATGCCCGTTGAAGCCTGGATGTCTTCACTATCATACTGGGTAGAAGGGGATAATTCTGATGATCAGAATATCTCAACTCAAAAAACCGTCTCCAAATGTTTACATCATAAATTATAACTTCTGATGTAAGTTTATAATCTTAAAAGGATTTCGAATGCAACAGGCCGTTCCGGGTATACTCCGGATCGGTTTTTTTTTCGTAACTGTTTAATCCCGGAGTTCCGGTAACTGATGAGCGTTTATTCATCAGGCAATCTAAATGAACCAATCAGGGTGTGATTACATTCAAACCCTTTGTAATTACTGATATTTCAATGTTTTTACCCATCCGGCATGGTTCCCCGTCATAATGTACATATCCTTCTGAGGTTCTTTCCAGCAGGATATTTTTTGCCCGTTCACTGTGCATAAAAGTACTCTTGTTAATGTTTTTGGCAAATAGCCTTAGACCAATTCCTGGAGCTCTGTACAGGCTGAAGGGGGACAGAATGCAAATATCGAGAATACCGTCGCTAATATTAGCCAGAGGAGCTATATAGGCATTGTTACCATATTGTGAACCGTTGGCGAAGGTAATCAGGAAAGCTTCGTGATTAATCACCCTATCATTATCGATTGTGATCCTGTAATGCTCAGGTTTGTAATTGAAATACTCGCGAAGTGTAGTTTTTACATAGTTTGACAAGCCCCTGCCTTTACTTTGAGCAAACTTTTCACCAATCAAGGCATCAAAACCTACACCACAGGTGCAGAAAAAAGGGATATTATTGATCAGACCATAATCAATAGCCTGATATTTAAGGTTGTTGATTAATTTTATAGCTTTTTCGGGTTGAAGGGGAATCTGAAGGTGACGTGCAAGTCCGTTTCCTGAACCAACGGGGATGATTCCCATTACTCCATTAGTATTAATCAACGCTTTGGCTGTCTCATTTACTGTTCCGTCGCCACCAACAGCCACAAAAAACCGGAAATCTGCATTAAGTTTCTGCTGTATTATTTCTGTTGCTTCTCCCTTGTACTGTGTTGTGATGATCTCAACGTCAAAAATAGTGGTATCCGTTAATTCCCTGATCATCTCAGGCAAATTTTTCTTATGCCGGGTACCGGATACAGGGTTAATAAGGAAAAGAATCTTTTCTTTTACAATGGATTGAGACATAGAAATATCATTCAATATTCAGGTGGCAAAAGTACATTTATGCATGGAACTTAAAAATAAATTGAGTGATTTTTTAAGTTATGTTCAGGTATTTTTAAAAGCGTTGCAATTCTGCATCTTGTAATCCTCGCTCATGCATAACTGGTGAAATAAGTCAAATAATCTGTTTGAATCCCGAAACAGTTTGTCAGAATGGCGAAAGGATTTTATCTTTGCGCCTTATAACGGAATTGGTGATTCCGTAGAACAATAGCTCCGGCAAAAAAGGCCGCAAAAATTGTTTCTTAAATAAGAACCTGAACTTCTTTTTATCTCCAGCTATGAGCATCAAAGATTCAAAATCCCGTTTTGGTGGTATTTTCCTTTTATTAATTGTATTTGTTATTATTTCTTTTGTAAGCCGCACGGTTCTTCTTGGGGTATCGGCGGGCGAGGTGAATACCGGAATTTTTAGTTTGCTAAAGATCTATTTAACCGGAATTTTCTTCGACATTGTGGCCTTTTCCTATTTTATGATTCCATTCGTGCTCTTTCTGATGGTTGTCCCTGACAGGTTTTTTAATTCCAGGTTTCATAAATATTTTGCTTATTCGGCCTATTTTATTGCGTTTGCAATCATTTTGTTTAACGGAGTCTCCGAATATTTTTTCTGGGAGGAATTCGGCGTACGGTATAATTTTATTGCCGTCGATTACCTGGTTTATACCACAGAAGTGCTCACAAATATTTGGGAATCATATCCGATACCTCTGTTAATTTCTCTGATAGTATTGGTTGATGCTGCTATTGTTTATGCGATTGTTAAAAAGAAATTACTCGAAAAATCGTTGTCAGGAAAGAGTAGTTTTCGGTCCAGGTTAATCATCGGGGCAGGTTTACTTGCACTTCCACTCTTTTTCTTTCTTATTGTTAGTCAGAGCTGGAGCGAAACGAGCCAGAACCGTTATAATAATGAACTCTCAAAAAATGGAATTAATTCCCTCTTCGCAGCATTTATAAATAATGAACTCGATTACGAAACGTTTTATGTTACTCATAACAACGATCAGAATTTTAAGGAGTTGAGATCATTCATCGGACATGGTGACAGTAATTTTGTTAGCAATGATCTGACAAATATCACCCGTATGGTGGCCAATGAAGGTGAAGAGAAGATGTATAATGTTTTATTTATTACTGTTGAGAGTCTTAGCGGTGAATTCATGGAATACCTTGGAAGCAGGAAAGGAAAACTTACCCCAAACCTTGATTCGCTTGCGGATAAATCGTTGCTCTTCACTAATTTCTATGCCGTTGGAACACGCACCATCTGGGGACTTGAGGCTGTTGCTCTTTCCGCTCCGCCGAAACCCGGGCAAAGCGTTATAAAGCGGCCTCATAGTGAAAATATGTTCTCAATGGGCCAGCTCTTTAAGGAAAGAGGGTACGATTTAAAATTTATCTATGGCGGTTACGGGTATTTTGACAATATGAATTATTTTTTCGAAAATAATGGTTACGCCATCGTAGATCGTACAACCATACCGGATGACGAGGTTACATTCTCAAACGCGTGGGGTGTCTGTGATCAGGATTTATTTAACAAGGTGCTAAAGGAGGCTGATCTTTCCTATGCGGCCGGCAAGCCCTTTCTTAATCTGGCCATGACTACCTCGAATCACAGGCCATTTACTTATCCGGAAGGCTTAATCGATATTCCTTCGGGGAAAAATCGGGCGGGAGCTGTGAAATACTGTGATTTTGCTATCGGGGAATTTATCCGGAAAGCCAGTGAAAAATCGTGGTTCAGCAATACCCTGATTGTCATTATGGCCGACCATTGTGCAGGAAGCGCTGGGAAAACAGAGTTGCCATTTACGGAATACCAGATACCGCTGATCATTTATAATCCTGCACTGATTCAACCGGAACGGAATGATTATTTGTCGGGACAGATTGATGTGGCGCCAACTTTATTAGGTCTGTTAAACTGGGATTACAAAAGTAAATTTTTCGGACAGGATATTTTGAAAATGAAACCCAAGGACCAAAGAGCCTTTATCGCCAACTATCAGAAATTAGGTTACATTCAAAACAATGGGTTGACAATACTTAGTCCACAGCAAAAAGTAACATCATATAAAATTGATCGGTCTGAAGGTACAACTGAATCACGGGCAATTGATAATGAATCGCTTAATCAGGCAGTATCTTACTATCAGTCTGCCAGTTTCGTTCAAAAGAACAAGCTGAATAAATGGGAGAAGAAATGATCCTGAAAAACATGCTGCGAAAATTTAAAATCCTGCTTTTTATACCGGTACTTCAATGTATTACTATAAACCTGGTTGCAGACGAAATTTTCAAAGGAACTGATACCCTGATTTTCAAATCACATAAGGATACTGTTCGTTTGACAAAAGCCCAGGTATATGATCTTAATTCGTCCGAATCATTGCTTTTCTATAAACCTCGTCCATTTGAATTTGTAACGAATGTTCCTTCCGACCTGGCAAAATTCGGGAAAGCGGTGGTTGCAAAAAAAAACCTGTCCAAACTCGGGCTGATAATCGGTACAACTGCTGCCCTGGTAGCATTCGATCAGCCTCTTTTGGATGCGGCTCAGCAATTCGGGCGGTATATCCATCTTGATCCTGATCGTAATTTTAAAAGCGCCGTCTCCTTTAATATCGGCAATTTCGCCGTTCCTGTGCTTGATTTACCACAGAATCTGAATTCCGTTTTCTATTTTATCGGCGAAGGCTGGCCCAGCATACTGGTTGCCGGAAGTTTTTACAGTTACGGTATTTTCACAAACGATTACAGGGCAAGGCAGACCTCGTCACAACTTGCCGAAATGTTTTTTACTCTGGCCATTACGTCCCAGGTATTGAAACGAATGACTGGTCGTCAGAGTCCTTTCAAAGCTACCAAAAGGGGAGGCGAGTGGCATCCTTTTACAAACCCGGCAACCTACCAGGACAATTCTTCCAATTTCAATGCCTTTCCATCAGGGCATCTGGCAACGATAATGGCTACTGTCACTATTTTATTTGGCAATTATCCTTCGAACAAATTCATTAAGCCTGTGGGGTATTCCCTGATGGGATTACTGGGGTACGCGATGATGAACAATGGGGTTCATTGGATGGGCGATTATCCGGTTGCCATCGCCATTGGTTATACTTGCGGAAAAATTGCGTTGAGCCGCGGTCAGAAAGCGGTACGGAAAAAATCAACTGTAACAGGTGCAAAATCTTCGTTGATGCCCTTATTTTTCGGAAATAACGGGTATGGTCTCAGTTACCGGCTCACGTTTTAGTAGTATGTTAAAATATCTAAACCTTTCATTTGATTTTGTAATAAATCCGGATTGAAATGCTGAAATTTGCGTAAAATCTGCTATTTTGCAGAAAATAGAATTCCTATGGCCAACTTAAAGATTCCGTATTTACCCGAAATGTATCCGGAGAAACCATCAATCATCAATGAACGATTGCTGGCATCGGGGGCAATGATTAATATTGCCGAAATTAATTGGAAAGATTTTCCGTATAAACCAGAAGTAAAGGTTTATACAGGTTATTGTGATCAGCGGCTATGGCTTCATTATGTAGTCCGCAACGATTTTGTAAGGGCTGTTTGCCGCAATGATCAGGAACCTGTGTGGCAGGATTCCTGCGTAGAGTTTTTTATGAGACAGGGTGATTTTTACCGCAATTTTGAGTTCAATAGTCTGGGTGTATGTTTGTCGGCTTACGGACCTGACCGCAATACGAGGAAAAGTCTTGACAACGGGAATATGGCACAGATTCTGAGATTCCCCTCATTAAATGCCGAAAACCTTCCCAATGAAAGTGTTCCCTCCGACTGGTCATTGACCGTTGGCCTGCCACTTGATTTACTTGGTTTGGAAGCGGGAAGTCAGTTTCCGGCAAATTTTTATAAATGTGGCGACGAAAGTAAAATACCTCATTACGTGAGTTGGTCGGTCATTCACACTTCGGTTCCCGACTTTCACCGGCCTGAATTTTTCGCACCTGTCGAACTGGCCAAATAATATATTTATTGACCGTGTTGTGAGCGCCAATTGTCTGTGTTGCTTTAACTTTATTGGAATGAAATTTTTTTGTATACTTTTGATTGTAGTCCTGGGTTTGCAACATCAGGTGTTAGCCCAGGAAAGAGATACGCTTATCAGGATTTCTGTTCCGGAACAGCCGCAGATAACGATGCCACAGTCACCTCTGCGCGAATTTCCCGCGGATCTTAAAAACAACAAGGAGTTTCGTAACCCGGTTTTTCCGGTATTGAACTTCAATTTGTCGGATGGGTGGATGACTGAGGTAGTCCCATTAACCGGTATTCTACGAGGCAACAGGATTTCCTTTATAACTAATTCCACAACCCTGATCGGTCGGTCGGTCTGGGATATTTACCAGGGTTCCTATGGCATACGGACCTATCAGGTAAATAGAAATCTCTATCTCGGTACAGCTGGTTTTTCGGACAGGAACTTCAACACCTGGCAGCAGAAACAGGCCTGCTTTAATCAAACCAATTATAGCAGTTCGTTGTTTGTTGGTTACAAGTTCTCAGATAAATTCAGTATTTCAGCTGGTTTTACCATCCGTCACAATGGTGATCCGATGAATATAAATCAGCAGAACCGGGGCGTTTTTCCATAGTTAAATACTTCAATAGTTTATTCTGGTTAAAATTTTTATCGTGGATAGAATACTCAATGAAAAAATACAAAATGCCTATAATGCATTAATATTTCAGTGCTCCAAAAATTTGCCCGGGCATGATCTGCCTGTTATCGATAAGGCTTTCAATTTTGCAGCTGAATCAATCGGCAATTCGATGTGGCGGGATGGAGAATATATTTTAAATCACTCGATCGCAGTAGCCAAAATTGCCGTTGTTGAGCTGGGATTATCAACCGATGCCCTTATCGCGACATTGCTTCACAATGTCTATGGTCCTAAAAAATTGGAGTTTTCATTTGAGGAGGTTGAAAAACAATTCGGGCTAAATGTGGCCGAACTCCTTGATGGTATCCTTAAAATAAATGCATTGAATACCGAAAATCTTGCTTACCAGAGTGAGAATTTCAGAAGACTACTGCTGGCTCTATCGGGCGATGTCAAGGTCATCCTTATAAAAATAGCCGATCAGATCCAGGATATGAGAACCCTGGATAAACTACCACCCAACCTTCAACAGCGGCATTCGATTGATACCTGGCATTTGTATGCCCCGCTTGCACATCGTTTAGGCCTGTATAAGGTAAATTCCGAATTGCTTGATCTTGCGCTCAAATATCTTCATCCCGAAGATTATACTTCGATTGTGGAACAGCTCAAGGAAACCGCTGTTGAACGGGCAAGTTTTGTCTCTGAATTTGTTACGCCTATTGAGAAGAAACTCAAAAGCAGGGGATTTGATTTTGAAATGAAGGCCAGAACAAAATCAATCTATTCGATCTGGAACAAAATGCAAAAGCAAAAGGTTGATTTTCATGAGGTTTATGATCTTTTTGCCATCCGTATTATACTGCATGCAGAACCTGAAAATGAGAAAGCTACCTGCTGGCAGGTATTTTCAGTGGTAACCGAAGAGTACCTCTCGAATCCTGACCGACTCAGGGATTGGATAACTTATCCGAAATCAAATGGTTATGAATCATTGCACACCACTGTGCTGGGGCCAGGTAACCGCTGGGTTGAGGTTCAGATCCGTACCCACCGGATGGATGACATCGCTGAGAACGGGCTTGCAGCTCATTGGCGATACAAAGGAGGAAAAGGTGGAGGCGAAATCGATAAATGGCTTAAGAATGTCAGAGAAATTCTTGAAAATCCGCAGCTAAATCCGGTAGATTTCATCGACGATTTTAAAGTTAACATTTACGAAGATGAGATTTTTGTATTTACTCCAAAAGGAGATCTGATTAAACTCAGGGCAGGGGCAACACTGCTTGACTTTGCTTACGAGATTCATTCAAGGATTGGTGATAAATGCGTCGGGGGAAAGGTCAATGGTAAACTTGTAACACTTAAATACCAGCTCAAAAACGGTGATCAGATTGCAGTAGAAACGTCAAATAACCAGAAACCCAAGCTTGATTGGCTCGATTTCGTTGTTACTTCAAAAGCGAAAACCCGCATAAAGTCCAGTTTAAACGAGGAGCACAAACGGGAGGCAGAAAACGGCAAGGAAATTCTGAGACGAAAATTCAAAAACTGGAAAATTGACTTAAATGACTTGATAATTAGAGACTTATTAAAGCATTATAAGTTAAAATTAGCTACCGATCTTTATTACAATATTTCTGTTGGAAAGATCGATACACTTGATATCAAAGAGCAGGTCGTTGGAAAACGGGATGAATCCCAACAGGAAAAACTCAGGGAATTACTTCCTGCCCAGGATGTTAAAGAATTGTCGTTTGACAATAGTGATGACTACCTGGTCATTGATAATAACCTCAGTGATGTCAATTATAAACTGGCCGTATGTTGTAATCCAATCTTCGGAGATGAAATTTTTGGATTTGTCACCATTCTGGAAGGGATAAAAATTCATCGCGTTACCTGTCCGAACGCCAAACAATTATTTGAGCGGTATCCCTACCGCCTGATTAAGGTTAAATGGCGGACAACAGGTAAAAAGAGTTCATTCCAGGCCTCGATGCATATTTCGGGTTCTGACCGTAGTGGTATTGTAACCGATATTTCACGAATTATTGCGAAGGAAGTAGGTATCAAAATGCGGTCAATCGCGATCAATTCTGAAGATAAATCTTTCAACGGTACGTTAAGGGTTTTTGTCAATGATCTTGAGCACCTTGACTTCCTGATGCAAAAATTGAAGAACATTAAGGGTGTTCATTCTGTCAGCCGGACTGATGCTTAATTTAACCCATAATAGAAATGCGTATACTTATTGCCCCGAATGCCATGAAAGGATCGCTTTCGGCCTCTGATTTTGCGGATGCAATCGCGGAAGGCTTATTAATGGCCGATAACAGTTTTGAATTGATCAGGCGTCCATTGGCAGATGGTGGTGACGGAACATTGGAAGTGCTGATTAATTCATTGGGAGGAATTTATATTCCTGTAAATGTTCATGACCCATTGGGAAGAAAGAGAATGTCACGATTTGGCTGGCTGGACGATTCGAAATGTGCAATTATTGAAATGGCTGAGGCTTCGGGGCATCGGTTACTTGGGACATCGGAATTAAACCCTATGATTGCCACTTCTTACGGAACCGGTGAGTTGATGGTTGAGGCGGTAAAACGGGGCGCGAAAAAAATTATTCTCGGCATAGGCGGCAGCGCAACAATCGATGGTGGTATCGGTATGTTGCAAGCCATGGGATTCAGGATTGCAGATCATACCGGAAACAACGTGGCCCGGGGAGGTAACGGTTTGATACAGGTCGTTGAAATATTTAACAATAACGTTAGTCAGGAACTTTTAAACTGTGAAATTGTCATAGCTTCAGATGTAACAAATCCTTTGCTTGGAGAAAATGGCGCTGCTGAAGTATTCGGGCCTCAGAAAGGGGCAACTTTGCAGATGATCGGTGAATTAAGTCGTGGATTAGAAAATTATGCCAGTATCGTTGAACGATTATCCGGAAAAGATTTGAAAGAAATTCCGGGTTGCGGTGCCGCCGGTGGCATTGCTGTTCCGTTAATTGCTTTTTTTAATGCGCAATTCGAAAACGGAGCCCGGTTGATTGGTGATCTTACGGGCGTTTTTGATGAGCTGAAAAAATGTGACCTGGTCATAACGGGAGAAGGATGTATCGACTTACAGACCTGTCATGGAAAAGGACCCGCTGTTATTGCTGAGGCAGCGCGACAACTTGGAATACCGGCAATTGCAATCGGCGGAACAGTAAAACAGGAGGCATCTTACCTGTTTGATGGTATTTTTTCAATTACAAGCGGACCAGTCTCTCTCGAGAATGGCATGAAAATTGCATCGGAACTCACGAAAAATTTTTCGTACGAATTAGGTAAAATCATTAAATTAATCGGGAAATGACAGATGCGAAGACAAGTATTGGTGCAGCGAAAGAATTTCTCGATCATAACATGCCTGAGGAAGCTTTAGCAATACTCGATAAATTGTCTGCCGATAACGATGGAGAGGTGTTGTTTCTTAAAGGAGAGATATATTATAAATTACAGAGGTGGGGTGAAGCGCTCAATAACTTTACCCGGTTCCTTGAACATTTTCCGAATGACACGAAGGCCAAATCGTATTGTACAATGATCAGAGATATTTTGGGCTTTTTTCATAAAGATTTGTATAATCCATAAGATAAGACTCGAAATATTTTGATTTTTAGCAAAAATTAGTAATTTTGACAATAGCAAATTAATTAAAGTAGATTATAAATCACAGTTAAACTTGTAAAAATGAACAGTATGAAGAAATTGATTTTTATTTTTGTTTTATGTCTTAGTTTCGGAATGCTCTCGGCGCAGGAGTCCGTAACGTTAAAAAATGCCGGTAATGAAGCCCTTAAGGTGAAGGATTATGCAAAAGCACTCGAAAACTACGAAAAAGCAATTGCCGCCTGGGGCACCGATTCAGTGGATTATGCAATGATTTATAATACCGCATTCTGCGCGTACCAGATTAAGGATTACGATAAGGCTGTAAAATATTTTGATCAGTCGATTTCGGGAAATTATAAAGCTGAGGATGCTCTGTTTAACAAGGGTATGGTTTACAAGATTCAAAACAAAGACGAAGAATATATCAAATTGCTGAATGAAGGTATCGCCAAATATCCTGAGAGCACGAAATTTAAAGCAGAACTTGCAAAAACTTTCCTCATTGAGGGGAACAACCACTACAATAGCGGTGCAACGATTCTCAAAGGTGCAGTTGAGAAAGTTACTGCAAAAAAATTCAAGGATACGAACGATCCTGCTTACAAGGCAGAAATCGAGAAGGCAAAAAAGGAATTTAGTGCAGCAATACCCCCTTTGAATAAGGCACTTGAGCTAAATCCTGCAGATGCCAAGGCTAAAGCGATTAAAGCAGCTTGCGAGAAACAAGTGAAATCATTATAAAATTTTACACCTTTAAGGAAATGCCCGATCTTTAGTCGGGCATTTCCTTTTTTATATAAAAATGGAAAATTCGCTGCTTATAATATCACGTGAAGGAATGGGTAGTGCACCGGAAGAACTTCAAACGGTGCTGATCATTAATTTTTTCAGAACATTGCTGAAAGAAAACCGGATTCCCCGAACAGTATTTTTCTATGCTGACGGGGTAAAACTAAACGTCAACGGTTCTATTATTGAAGATCTGCTGATTGAACTCGAAAGCCGTGGAACCTCCATTATTACCTGCACAACCTGTCTGAACTATTACGATCTGTTGCCCGAATTGTCTTCCGGAAAAAAGGGAGGTATGCCCGATTTGATTAACCTGATCAGTAGTTCTGAGAAAGTGATCACACTCTGAACGAATGCCCGATTACGACGCAAGCTAAGTAATGTGAAGATTTAGATTTCGTATTTTAAATAACAGTGGATCATCAACTGAGTAAAGTTTGTCATTACATTACACATCAGAAAACTTTTTACCCTCATAAAGGATTAAGGCAATGAATGTTATTAGTCAAACTTCTTACTTTAGCCTTTGAATGCAATGTTTTACGCTGTCGCACCAGTAAGGGATCTCAATTTTATAGATTTCTTTTATTTTTGATTTGTTAAGTACACTAAAGCAGGGGCGGGGTGCAGGTAAAGGATAATCTTTTGTAAGAATTGGCTTTATCCGGCAATCGATTCCCGCAAGAGCGATTATTGTTTCCGCAAAATCGTACCATGAAGCAACACCTTCGTTTGAATAGTGAAATAACTCAGTTCCCGATTTTTGTAATGCAGAAGGAATAATATCCAGAATTGTTGCGGCAAGATCCCTGGCATAAGTTGGGGTACCGACCTGATCAAAAACAACTTTCAGTTCGTCACGTTCATTTCCGTACCTCATCATCGTTTTCACAAAATTATTTCCGAATGCAGAATATAACCATGAAGTGCGCAGTATAATTCCTTTACCGGCGTTATTTCGTACGGCTTCTTCGCCGGCCAGCTTGCTTCGCCCGTAGGCAGACTGCGGATTTGTGAAATCTGATTCGTTGTAAGGGATATGTGATTTGCCGTTAAAGACGTAGTCGGTGGAAATATGAACTATCAGAGCATCTATACCGGCAGCCGATTTTGCCAGGTTTTCAACAGCTTTTGCATTGATCAGGTATGCTGTCGGTTCATCCGATTCTGCTTTATCAACAGCCGTATATGCAGCACAATTGATAACTGCCTGTGGCCTGTTATCCTTAAAAAAGGCATCTACCTTTAGAGGATCTGTAATATCGAGTTCATCAATATCTGTGTATAGAAAATCAAAATCGGGATAATCGCCTTCCAGTGCGCGAATTTCATTTCCCAACTGACCGTTTGATCCGGTGATAAGTATTTTCATTCTAATAGTGAATTTATTGCCGCGTATGCAGGATTGAACGGGAGAACCCGGGAACTTTGATTTAACGTAATTTTTGAAATTCAAATAATTGAGACGAAATACTCAATTGTTTTTTGGAGTCCCTCCCTTAATTGTATGTGAGGTTCCCAGCCGAGTTCCTTTTTTGCCAGTTCAATATTGGGCTGGCGCTGGGTTGGGTCGTCAGGTGGCAATGGCATTCTGACAATTTTCGATTTTGAATTGGTAAGCTCAATGATGAGTTCGGCTAACTGAAGAATGGTGAATTCATTTGGATTTCCGATATTAACCGGGCCTGTGAATTCATCACGAGTTGCCATCATCCGGATCATTCCTTCAACAAGATCATCAACATATTGAAAACTACGGGTTTGCTGGCCATCGCCATAAATCGTAATATCATCGCCCTGCAATGCCTGAATAATGAAATTGGATACTACTCTGCCGTCATGGGGATGCATCCGCGGTCCATAAGTGTTGAAGATCCGGATTATCTTAATCTTAACATTATTTTGCTTGTGGTAATTAACAAAAAGCGTTTCCGCCGCGCGTTTCCCTTCGTCATAACACGACCTTTCGCCGATAGGATTCACATGGCCCCAATAGCTCTCCGGTTGTGGATGAATCTGCGGATCGCCATAAACCTCACTTGTCGAGGCCTGAAGTATTTTCGCTTTTATCCGTTTTGCAAGTCCCAGCATGTTTATCGCCCCCATTACGGAGGTTTTTACCGTTTTTATGGCATTGTACTGATAGTGAATCGGAGATGCAGGACAGGCCAGGTTATAAATCTCATCGACTTCAATATAGAACGGCATCGTTACATCATGCCTGATCAGTTCGAAGTAAGGATTATTCAATAAATGTACAATATTTTGCTTTTGTCCTGTGAAATAGTTATCAAGGCAGGCCACTTCATTCCCCTCTTTAAGGAGTCTGTCACACAGATGTGATCCCACAAATCCGGCACCACCGGTGACTAAGACCTTTTTTTTAATCATATTAGGAAGATTATAATTTTGTTGTGTCTATTCCGATGCAGAAATAGTCGAATCCTTTACGCTTTATTTCGGCAACATCGTAAATATTTCTGCCGTCGAAGATGACAGGTTTATTCAATAATTTTTTGACAATGTTAAAATTAGGAACTTTAAATTCAGGCCATTCTGTAACAAGCAAAAGGCAGTCGGCATCAATCAGTGCTTCATACTGATCTTCGGCATAAGTGATGGTATCACCCAAAATATGTTTCGCTTCATTCATCGCAACCGGATCGTACGCTTTTATATTCGTCCCCGATTCCAGTAACTTTTTGATGATCACCAGTGATGGTGCTTCGCGCATATCATCAGTTTGCGGTTTGAAGGACAAGCCCCAGATTGCAATAGTTTTGTCTCTCAGATCACCATCAAAATACTTTAAAATTTTATTATAAAGGACCGATTTCTGATCAGTATTGACAGCTTCGACGGCTTTGAGTACACGTAATTCGTAGTTGAAATCCTCCGCTGTCTGGATCAATGCTTTCACATCCTTTGGAAAACAAGAACCCCCATAGCCAATCCCGGGGTATATAAATTTATTCCCGATTCGTGAGTCGGATCCAATTCCCTTTCGTACCATATTAATGTCGGCGCCCACGATCTCGCACAGATTGGCAATATCGTTCATAAAACTGATTTTGGTTGCAAGCATTGAATTGGCTGCATACTTGGTCATTTCGGCCGAAGTGATGTCCATAAATATGATCGGATGGCCATTCAACGTGAATGGTTTATAGAGACTTTTCATGAGCTCTTCAGCACGGAGTGAATCCAGGCCTACTACAATGCGGTCGGGTTTTAGAAAATCATCAATTGCGGCACCTTCCTTAAGAAATTCGGGATTGGAAGCCACATCAAACGGAATGTTAACGCCCCGGCTATCAAGTTCTTCCTGTAAAGCCTTCTTTACCTTAAGGGCTGTACCAACAGGAACGGTACTTTTTGTAACGATCAGCACATATTCGTTCATGTACTTTCCGCAATCACGGGCAACGCTTATTACATATTGAAGATCAGCACTTCCGTCTTTATCGGGCGGAGTTCCGACAGCAATAAATATCACTTCACAATCTACAAGTGCTTCGGAAATATCAGTTGTGAATTTTAATCTCCCCTTTTTCATGTTCCGGTGAACCATATCCTCAAGACCCGGTTCATAGATGGGTAAAATCCCGTTCCGTAAATTTTCGATTTTTGTAATGTCAACATCAACGCAGGTGACTTCAATACCGACTTCAGCAAAGCATGTTCCGGTAACCAGTCCTACATATCCGCTTCCAACAATGGCGATTTTCATCCGAAAATATTTTTGTTATTATATTGAAAGTATTCCTTTATTTATCCAGTGAATTACAGATTCTCCGGTTAATTTCCTTTACCCGGTTTTCTTCAATTTTGATGACCTTCCTGTCGTAGGTCATCAGTCCGTTTACTTCGCCTTCCACATCGGTAGTTTGGGTATAAACGGCAGCAGAAAAGCCCGATTTGATCATTTTCAACAGTTGCTCTCCGTACTTCACGTACTCATCTGTGACTGCTTTTGAATCCTTGAACTGGATATAACCCCAGTTTTTATCCGAAGCCCATAAATGGCCATCCACCGCAAGTCCGATACCACCGTATTCTCCCAGTACAGTAGCCCTTTGGCCATCGTACAGGTACATTTTGGGACTGGGATAATTGTGCAGATCGAGCATATCGCCCACAGGATAATGATTTCCACCGCTTGCGGGATTTACGAGACGGCTCGGGTCGATGGCTTTGGTCCATGCGGTAATTTCTGCGGTTTTAAATTGTCCCCAGGCTTCATTGAAAGGTACCCAGCAAATTATTGAAGGGTAGGAATAAAGCATATCAATGATATCTTTCCATTCCTTACGGTAATTAGCTTCCGATTCTTCACTGCGAACGAACTCTGTGCCGTTAAAATAGTGCTGACTTTGCCATTGCGGGGAACGATCACCGCTGGGCATATCCTGCCAGACCAGCATCCCAATGCGGTCACAATGTGCATACCAGCGGGCGGGTTCCACCTTAACATGTTTTCGGATCATATTAAATCCGAAATCTTTTGTCTTTTGAATATCGTACTTCAGCGCTTCATCACTTGGAGCGGTATAAAGTCCATCGGGCCACCACCCCTGATCGAGCGGACCAAACTGGAAATAATCCTTATTGTTGAGTTGCAGCCTTACAATTCCGTTTTCATCACGTTGGGAGGAAATTTTACGCATGGCAAAATAACTTTTGACCTGGTCGGTAACCACACCATTTTTAATAAGGCTGATTTGTAAATCATAAAGAAATGGTGATTCGGGGCTCCAAAGACGGGCATCGGGAATTGAAATTGCCGCGGTTTCGCTAACCGAGGCCTTTGATGATGCGATTACTTTCGTCCCATCAAGAATCTTTGCTTCAAAATATTCTCCTCCTGAAGTGCCTTCCGTTTCAACCGAAATTTTAAGCTGGCCTTTGTCGATGTCAGGAACCGATTTAACGGATGTAATGTATTTTTCAGGTACGGCTTCAAGCCAGACTGTTTGCCAGATTCCGGTAACAGCAGTATAAAAAATTCCGCTGGGCTTATTTGTTTGTTTTCCACGTGGCTGGAAACCCGCATCGGTAGGATCCCAAACGCGTACAACCAGTTTTTGATTTGGTGTATTATTCAGAAACGGGGTGATGTCGAAGTGAAAGGGTGTATATCCACCCGTGTGCGATCCAATCAGGATGTCGTTCAACCAGATTTCGGATTTCCAGTCAACCGCACCAAAATGGAGCAGCACTTTTTTATTTTTCCATTTTGGAGATATGGTGAATGAACGTTTGTACCACAATTCATTTTCGCGCCCAACCATTTTCTGCACTCCGGAAAGGCTCGATTCGACAGCAAATGGAACAAGAATCGACCCGTCAAATTGCGCGGGTTCGGCATTGCCTGCCTTCAGGATTGCATAATCCCAAAGTCCGTTAAGATTTTGCCAATCTGCCCGCTCCATAATCGGGCGGGGATATTCCGGCAGAACATTTTTAACATCTGTTTGCTCCGCCCAGGACGTTTTTATTCTCTCACCGGCAGGTTTCCATTGCCCGAATGCAGTGCCTATCCCAATGCAGATCAATATCATAAACAGTTTTTTCATCGAATTGCTTTATTGATTCTTTTTAGATTCGTGAAAATAGAAATAATAAATCACTTATTGTTTTATAAACCATCAGGATGGGGATTTTTTATTAAAATCATCTTTTTCTGCTCTGAATTCGGCTTCGATTTCTTCAATGGTTGGCAAACTTGATTTAAGTTTATCAGGAAGAATATTCGTTAAATGGTAATTGTGCAACAACTTGTTAAATAAATACATCTTCAATTTGGGGTGAAATGTAATCCCTTCCCAATTGTGCAACAAGTTGTTGCCTAATATTATTTCTCTGATTTTGAAATAGATACCATTGTTGAATGAGTAATTCCAAACATTGCGACATTCAACAAATCAGCCTCATTGGCATAAACAATACTTGCTTGTTGGCTTGTTACCTCTTTGGGTATAAGACCTTCCTTTATTGCATCAGTATGTATTTTGTAATTAATCTTAGAAATTGTTCGCTGCAAGTTCCATTCTAAATGCTGTTGTTTGCTTTCATCGTGCTTTAATCGCTTAAATTCGGTAATCAGATATAGCTTAAATTCAGAAGATATCCATGATGCAAATTCAAAAGCAATATCAATATGGGCAAAAGTGCCTCCATATCTACCAGATTTTGATATAATTCCAATAGCATAAGTTGATTCAATCCATTTTTGAGGGGGTAAAACAAAATAATTATTCCCTGCTTCACTTCTAAACCTATCGAATTCGATAGGTTTAAAATTTGGATTGTTTAATTTTTCCCATAAACCAATAAAATCTATTGTGCTTCGATTTCGCATCCAATTATTGATCACAGAAAATGGCTCTTCTAAATTCCGGTACCTTGCAATGTCTGTCAAAGAAAGAAACTCACCTGTTTCTTGATTAAAAAGATTGATTACTTGATCCTTGACAACAATTTTTGTGGTTGGATTTGACATACTTCAAACTTTTAACTTTGTACATGATTGGTTCAATGGCAGCAATATAATAGAGTAAAAAAGATTTGCTTACCATTCATTGATATGTTTGTTAATATGACAAAACTTCATTAAAGCAAATCAAAAGATATGCAAAACCATATCACCTTCCCTGTGTCTATGTAAACTTAATCCTTCACGCACCAATGGACTTTACCGGTCTTTATCTCAGCTTGCTGATATTGATTAAAATAAACAAACGCCGCAATCATAGGATTGCAGCGTTTGTAACTGGTAGAACTGTAAAAATTAAACTGTGTAGGTCGATGAAGCGGTATCACCTCCGCGACCAGTCCAGTTGGTATGGAAAAATTCACCACGAGGTTTGTCAACCCTTTCGTAGGTATGCGCGCCGAAATAATCGCGTTGTGCCTGAAGCAGGTTCGCTGGTAACCGCTCGCTGCGGATTCCGTCGAAATAAGTCAGAGCGGTAGCGAGACATGGAGCAGGAACACCATTGGTGATCGCAGTAGCTACGACACGGCGCCATCCGGCCTGGGCTTTTTCGATGGTTATTTTAAAATATTCATCCAGTAACAGGTGTTCGAGTTTTGGATTGTTATCGAAAGCTTCCTTGATTTTACCTAAAAACACTGAACGGATAATACAACCGCCACGCCACATCAGGGCAATGCCCCCGTTATTGAGTGTCCATTTGTATTCTTTGGCTGCTTCACCCATTAAGTCGTAACCCTGGGCATACGAAATGATTTTTGCACCCAGTAAAGCATCTTTCAGGTCATTGAGGAACTGAGCTTTATCGCCTTTAAAGAGCTTGTCTGGTCCGCTTAAGGATTTCGATGCCTTGACACGGAGATCTTTTTGAGCAGAGAGACAACGTGCAAACACAGATTCGCCGATCAGAGTAAGCGGAATTCCGAGGTCAAGTGCAGAGACAGCGGTCCATTTGCCTGTTCCTTTTTGTCCGGCAGTGTCGAGGATTTTTTCAACCAGCGCTTCACCGTTTTCGTCACGGAAGCCTAAGATATCGCGGGTAATTTCGATCAGGTAACTGTCAAGGTCACCCTTGTTCCATTCTGCAAATACTTCATGCATCTCATCGGCATTCATTCCGAGGAGTTCCTTCATCATCTGGTAGGCTTCACAGATTATCTGCATATCGCCATACTCAATGCCATTGTGAACCATTTTAACGAAATGACCAGCACCATTTTCACCTACCCAGTCGCAGCAAGGTTCGCCATCAACTTTGGCAGCTACAGCCTGGAAAATTTCTTTAACAGCCGGCCATGCTGCGGGAGATCCGCCGGGCATCATTGATGGCCCCAATAAAGCACCCTCTTCACCACCCGAAACTCCGGTTCCGATGTACAAAAGACCTTTGCTTTCAACATATTTGGCACGGCGGATAGTATCCGGGAAATGTGAGTTTCCCCCGTCGATTATGATATCGCCTGCTTCAAGATGAGGAATAATCTGGTCAATAAAATCATCAACCGGAGAACCGGCCTTTACCAGCATCATCACTTTGCGCGGACTTTCGAGGTTAGCGCAAAGTTCTTCGATCGAATGACATCCGATAAAATTCTTGCCGGCACCACGTCCTGCTATGAATTTGTCGACTTTATCGACCGTGCGGTTGTAAACTGCAACCGTGAATCCCTTGCTTTCCATGTTCAGCACAAGGTTTTCGCCCATTACTGCAAGGCCAATGAGCCCAATGTCTGCTTTCTTCATCTGTTTTAATTGATTTTGAATTGTTCTTAATTATTGCATTAAATTCAGTTAAACATATTTATAAATGAATTTCATTCAAAGTCTGAATCCTAATTGTTTGAGTTTGTTGATTGTTTTAATATTATTGATTTTACAGATCACATTAAATGCCGGGAACTCCCGTCTGACAGGATAGTCGCCACGCTGTAATTCAAATGTGTCCGGTGAATCCCTGAGCCGCCTGTCATCCTCACGGATATCGTAGGTTGCAAAAATTGCCTCTGCCAACACCTGATGTGTTGTCTTTCCTGTTCCGTCGATAAATATTTCGGCTGATACAGGAGGTTCAATGCCTGAACTTTTCCAGTTGTTTATTCCAAGATTGAAAAAATGGCTCAGCGCCCTGACACTCATGCTGGTGCCATTCGCTTTCCCGTCTTTTGAATAACCCGCGATATGTGGGGTTGCCAAATCGGCAAGTTGCAGTAATTCAAGATCAATCTGAGGTTCGTGTTCCCAGCAGTCAATTACTGCGCCTGAAATCTGACCCGATCTGAGGGCTGTTTTTAATGACTCAGTGTCGGTTACCTCACCCCGGCAGGAGTTGATAATAATCGGATGTTTTTTAGCGGCTGCAAAAAATGAATTATCGGCAAGGTGAAAAGTTTTATCAGCTCCATCCGGATTAAGCGGTACGTGCAAGGTAATAATATCTGCATTTTCAAGGATGTCCTGGAGTTCAACAAATGCCTTTGTCCCCTCGGCTCTTGCGCGGGGTGGATCGTTTAGCAGTACCTTCATTCCGAATATTTCGCAAAGACGCGCCACTTTTGCCCCAACATTTCCAACCCCTACAATCCCAATTGTTTTCTCCTTAAGTGAGAAATTCTTTTTTTCGGCCATTGCCATCAGCGCGGAAGCAATGTACTGTTCAACCGATTTCGAGTTGCAACCCGGCGCATTTGTCCAGGAAATACCCGACTGTTCACACCAGGCAGTATCGATATGATCGTAGCCGATTGTAGCGGTAGCGATGAATTTCACTTTTGATCCGGCCAGCAATTTTTCATTGCATCTGGTTCGTGTACGGGTAATAATTGCGTCCGCATCTTTAACTACTTCGGGGGTTGTTTTATTTCCGGGCAGGTAAATGACTTCTGCAAAAGGTTCAAGCGCACCTTTAATGTAGGGAATTTTATCGTCTATAATGATCTTCATTCAGATTTAGCTTTTCCTGGTGTAATAGCTTTTAACCATTTCATCGAGTACATAGTTTGTCCGGGCCGCTGATTTTCCGGTTGATGGAGATTCCCCGTTTCCACGGAGTGATCCGACAATTTTTGCCATCAGGTAACTTTGGACATGGTCCGGTTTTTCAAACGGAAATTCCTGCCGTCCATGATCATTTTCGAGTATCACCGGGTCAAATTCAAATGTTGAAAAGATTATTCTTCCCTTATCTCCAATGATTTCGACTTCATCGAGTGTGCTTTTGGCCGAGGTTGTGAAACACCACGATCCGGTTCCTGCTACTCCGCCTTCGTGCTGCCAGTTGGCAAGAACAAGATCTTCGGCAGGGTAGAGGCCACCCTGGTTAAAGGCATTTGCCCTGATGTCACGGATCGGGCCGAAAACATAATCAAGAAAATCAAGCGTATGTGAAGCAAGATCGAAAAGCAGTCCGCCACCCGCAATTTCAGGTTGCAAACGCCATGGCAAACGTTCAGGCTGAAGATCGTTCTGTGCCGGGCGGTAAAAGCGGATATTTACGAAACGGACCGATCCTAATGCTTCCGATTCAATCAATTCCTTTACCTTAAGAAATCCGGGCAACGCCCTCCTGTAATAGGCGACAAACAAAGGCATGCCGGTTTCCTCCGATACACGGAGCATTTCGAGACACTCTGCGTAGTTTGTGCCCATTGGTTTTTCAACATAGACCGCCTTGCCTGCCCGCATTGCTTTTACAGCATATTCAAGGTGAGAACCCGGGGGAGTTGCGACGTATACGGCATTAACATCAGGGTCCAGTATCAGCTCATCGGCGTTACTGTACCATTTTGGAACATCATGCCGTCGGGCATAATCCTCCGCCAGTGCTGCGTCCCGACGCATCACCGCAACCAGACCGGAGTGGGGTGTCAGTTGAAGAGGCGGACCACTCTTCACCTCGGTGACATTGCCACAACCGATCAATCCCCATCTTACTTCATCGAGAATCATAGGTTTTTATTCTTTAAAGCGCTCACGTACAGCCCATAACCCGATTGCCGGATTCGAAATGTAATAGAACTCTTCGCCATCAGGTAATTTGTTCCATCCATCTTTTAATGTGGATGGATTATAGATGCGAGTCATTTCTTCAAGATTGGCATATTCAAATCCAACACTTTCAATTTCCTGTTGTGTCAGATTTTCCTTACCACCACCCGGACAATACGTTATCGAGAAACGACCTTCGGAAGAGCCATGGATCAGGTGAGCGGCTGCACTGAGGTTGTCTTTCATTTCCTCGTTTTCGCGAACCGCCTTCAATGTCTGGGGTGTGCCAAAATAACCATATTTCCGGATCAACCGGTCAATTTCAGGATCTTCTCCGAATTCTTTGAGCGCGGGAGCCAGCACGATAAGTTCACCACCGTCGGCAATAGCCATCCGGGTACGATAAACCGATTTATTTCCAAGCCATGTTGATTTGAATTCTGTCGGGTCGAGATAAACCACTACTTTTTTCATCGGACGGTCAAGCATCGTGAAGTTCACTTCGAGTGATAGTGCCGCTGCTGCCTTGAAGACTTCGGCGTCGTCACCAACGTATAATCCACGAACTTTAAGACTTCCGTCTTCCTTATCCATACCGACAACAGTAAGGATGTAAAGGATAGGCAGGTGTTTTGCAAAATTATGGCTCGCGTAGTCGAAAATCCTGCGCACCGGCGTTTTGGGACGCCCCATCATTTTTTCCATCCCGAAAGCAGCCCCGATAAAATGGCTTTTATTGATACCTTCGGCACCACCGGTTCCAACGAATATATTTTTATTGTGATTGGCCATCCCGACAACTTCGTGGGGAACAACCTGTCCGATTGACAGAATAAGGTCGAATCCACCTTCAACGAGAAGTTTGTTAACCTGGGCAGGCCATGAAAAATCAACTGCATTACCCGATACTTCGCGGATATATTCAGCAGGTACTTCACCTAGTGTGACTACATCATTGCGCCAGTCGTGAGCCCTGAATAAATCTTTAGGGACATCACCAAACATTTCTGTAATCTGGTGATCTGTCATGGGTGAATGTGTTCCAAGAGCCGGAAGAATATCGGTAAGCTTGTCGCCATAATAATTCCAGGCATAGCGTGTCAACTCACCGGCACGTGACGGAAAACGCGTAAAGTCAGGTGGTATTGCCAGGATTTTTTTCTTTTTCCCCAGCAATGTCAACGCCGTATATAACCCCTCCTTCAGATCATCGTGTGAAAGTGATGCAGAGGGTGAACCAGTTTGAAAGTAGATCATATCTATAAATTGAAGCTCAGGGTTTACCCATTGCAAACCCTGAGCCGGTTATTATCTATGCGAAAGATAAAACAATATTTGTAAATCGGGGCGTAAATTCAGAATAAAACTCCGTTGATTTTTCTTAACGTTTTACTCTTGCATTTCCAGCCCAGATACTCCAGACCATATCCTCGTCGGCAGGCTGGGCATAATCGGTAAGAAATGTAGTGGCTAAGGCTCCTGTTGCCCAGCCGAACTGCGGCCATTTTTCGGGAGTCCATTCCTTGAGGATTCCATAAATCAGACCTCCCACAAAACCATCGCCTCCGCCAATACGATCAAGAACAGTAATTTTCCGTGGTTCAATCACATGCCAGTTTTCACCTTCAAGCATTATGGCGCCCCACAAGTGTTCGTTTGTATTGATAACCTGGCGAAGCGTAGTTGCAAATACCGATGCATTTGGAAACGCCTCCTTTACACGATTGATCATCCCTTTAAAACCTTCAATTTCGGATGCAATTCCTTTGCCGCCGGCTTCAGGTCCCTGGATTCCCAGACAGAGCTGGAAATCTTCTTCATTCCCGATCAGGATATCGGATACTGAAGCTATTTCGGTGAAAATCGCACGCAATTCTGCTTCACGACCTTTCCAGAATGATGCACGGTAATTGAGGTCAAAAGAGATGCGCGTGCCGTATTTTTTCGCAAAACGGGCGATCTCCAGGCAAAAATTACTGGTTTCGGGTGATAAGGCTCCGATTAATCCTGAAAGGTGGACAATCTGAACTCCCTCTTTACCAAAGATCCGCTCCAGATCAAAATCCTTTACATTAAGCGTTCTTCCGACTTCACCTGCCCGGTCATTCTGAACACGCGGACCACGTGTTCCGAAACCACTGTCAGCAATGTTAAACTGATGACGATAACCCCATGGATCACCCTGTGCAACCTCCGGTCCTTCGAAAGTCATATTCCGGCTTTTCAGGTTGTTTTTTATAAAACTTGCGATCGGACTGTCTTTCACAAAAGTGGTAAGTACTTTAACCGGTAGTCCAAGGTATGAGGCGATACTGGCCACATTGGTTTCGGCACTCGAGGCAAACATCTGGAACATATCACTGCAATGCACCGGCTGTCCGTTAACAGGTGTAATTCTTACACCCATACTTGTGGGAACCAGCAAAGAATAAGTAAAATCTTTCTTTAATTGAAGGCTCATATGATTTATGAATTATGATTTATGATTTATGATTTATGATATTTAATAAATAAATATTCAAAATAATCCCAATTAATTAAACTCCGCTATAGGCATTGAACCCGCCATCGACAGGGATTACGATACCAGTCACAAACGAAGAGAGGTCGGAGAGAAGGTATAAAGCGGCACCCTGGAGATCATCCGGATCACCGAATTTCCCCATTGGCGTATTCGTAACAATTTTATTTCCACGGGCGGAATAATTGCCTGTTTTCTCATCCAGTACAAGGAAACGATTCTGATTCGTGATAAAGAATCCCGGTGCAACAGCATTTACCCTGATACCGACTTTTGCCAGGTGAACAGCGAGCCATTCCGTAAAGTTATTGACCGATGCCTTGGCCGCTGAATAGGCAGGGATTTTTGTCAAAGGGTGATACGAATTCATGGAGGAGATATTTAAGACCACACCCGATCTCTTTTCAAGCATATCCCTGGTAAAGACCATGCTGGGCAGGACTGTACCTTTAAAATTCAATGCGAATACCTTGTCAAACCCTTCCATCTGAAGGCCATAAAATGTTTTATCGAGGTTCGACAGATCGGGTTCTTCGATCATTTCTACCTGTGTTGTTGCCTGTGGTGAATTGCCCCCGGCACCGTTTATCAGTAAGTCTATCGGACCCAGTTTTTCATTGATCACAGTCTTTGCAAGTTCAAGCGATTCTTTGTCAAGAACATTTGCTTTTACACCAATGATGTCGGCATTAAATTCTTTGGCAAGTTCTGCCGCAACACTTTGGGCAAGTTCTTCATTAATGTCAACAATCGCAACCCTGGTGCCAACCGATGCAAGCGCTTTGATAAGGGAAACACCAATGACACCGGCTCCGCCGGTGATTACGCAAACCTTTCCGTTAAGGTCATCAAATGATACTTTTTTCATTATTTGATTAATTGTATTAATTTATTATTGCTGAAATTTTCGTTGTGTATTTCAGATCGAAGTATAAAATTCAAGATTTTCCCTGGTGAGAATGTCGATGGATATATAATTTTTGCTTTTTACCTTTTCTTTCCTGACAACCTGGTCAAACAGCAGATTTGTAGCGACATATCCCTGGTATTCAGGTTTTTGATTGAGGAGGAAGTCGATTTTGTTGTGAAGCAGCAGATCGATATTCCTGGGAATCAGGTCATATCCTATGATCTTGGGCCGTTCATTAAACTGATCAAAAAAATCAGCAACGAGATGTACTTTCGAATTGGATACAAAAACAGAATCGATCGTTTTTAATTCAGGGATAATCGCCTTTATTTTACCGGCGATTTGCATTTCATTTGCCGGAACCTCAATTTTGACGATTCGGTGTGATTTGCTTTTTACTGTTTCGAAATAGTCAAGAAATCCTTTTTCCCTTTGCAGCAAATGATACGCATTTTCAAGATCTTTAGTGATATGAATCATCAGGATGTTACTTTTGGGAGCAATTCCATAGTCGATGAGTTTCGCTGCCAGATACCCGCTTTGCACAGAATTTTGTCCAACAAAGCTGAGCGGATTTGCCCCTTTAAGGTCTGAATCAATAAATACGTATGGAATAGCCCGCTGATCAAGTTCATGAGTAAATTTTAACGCTTCCCGCCTGGCCCAGGGAGCCATCAAAATTCCATCGGGTGACAATTCAAGTATTTTGGCAGCTTCCTTTGTGAGCGTTTCAGGATCGTCCATCTTAAAAAAGTACTGCTGAAGGTTGATCCCATATTGGCGTAATTGAGTGATTGCCTTTTCAATACCTTCCTGTGGTCCTGACCAGAATGAATCTTTATCGGGCGCCCAGGGGGTCAGAGAGGCAAATGTGATCACTTTTTTTGAAGCCAGCGAACTGGCCAGGATATTTGGACGATAATCAAAATCACTGATTATTTTAAGAATCTTATCCCGGGTTTCATCAGAGACTTCACCGCGCTGATGCAGCACCCGATCAACTGTTCCGATCGAGACTCCGGCTTTTTCGGCAATGTCCATTATTCTGATGTTCTTTTTCATTGGGTGAACTGCTAAAATAGATTAAGTTTGCAGACAAAGCTAACAGGATTTTATTTAATATCGTGTGCGAACACGGGAAAAAATGTTTTAAAACATAAAAGGCCAATTAAATTCCTGAAGCACTGTGTTACGAATAAAAACAATATATCTTCGTGAACGAACACGGAAATACATTTGAGGATAATATAAAGGGTTCATATTAAGTAAAATCTGATTAAAAAATTAGGCTATGAAAATTGGAAAGTATAGTTTAGGAATGGGCGATCGCTTTGGACATCAGGGTGAAGCCCAGTTGAGATCAATAGTCAGGGCAGCAGCCGGCGGAGTAGAAATTGTACCTGTCTGGAATAAGTCAAACAGGGAGCACTCCTACATTCATTCAAAACCTGAAGATACCAGGATTGAAGCAGATGCAGCCGTGAAAGCATTATCTTTTACAGGTGACTATTTTGTCGATGCAGATCACATCAATCTTTCCAATGTTCAGGGATTTATAGCTGCATCTGATTTTTTCACCCTCGATGTTGCCAGTAAAATCGGAACTCCCTCGGACGATGAGCGAACTTCTGCCTTTATTTCCACCTGTACAAATTATTCGGGAATTTTAACCATCCCCGGTATAGAACATCCCTTTGAAGTATCCGATGAACTGTTAAATACAATTACACAGAAATTTCTGGCAGCCATTGCAGAAGCAGGGAAGATTTACAATTTCATTAAAGAGCAAAAGGGAGCTGAGAATTTTGTAACGGAGGTTTCGATGGATGAGGTTGAATCACCACAGACACCCGTTGAAATGTTCTTTATTCTGAAAATGATTGCAGAACAAGGTATTCCGGTTCAGACAATTGCTCCCAAATTCACAGGGCGTTTCAATAAAGGAGTGGATTATGTAGGAGATGTGGCTCAATTCTCCCGTGAATTTGAAGAGGATGTACTCGTAATCGATTATGCGGTTAAGGAATTTGGTTTGCCTTATAATCTGAAACTGAGTGTCCATTCAGGTTCAGATAAATTTTCGATCTATCCGGTAATGGCTCAGATTATCAAAAAATATGACAAAGGTATTCACGTAAAAACTGCCGGTACAACATGGCTTGAAGAGGTAATCGGATTGTCGCTCGCGGGCGGTGAGGCTCTTGAACTGGCAAAGCACATCTATAAAAGTGCATTGGAGCGCCAGGAAGAACTGTGTGCACCCTATGCCGATGTAATTGATATCAGGCAAAACGAATTACCATCTGCGGAAGAGGTTGATCAGTGGGGTAGTGACAAATTCGCCAATACCCTCAGGCACATTCCGGGCCATCCCGATTACAATCCGAATTTCAGGCAGTTGATCCATGTAGGCTATAAAATTGCCGCCGAAAGTGGTACATTATATACTGGCTTACTCGAAAAACACCATGATCTTGTCGGGAGTTGTGTGGAGGAAAACTTGTTTGACCGCCATCTGAAACGTTTGTTTAACCTGTAATTATTGACGATTTTTTCATTTACAATTTACAATTTATCTGTTTGTGATATAATCGTTTGAAATTTAATAGTAAATAATTAATAGTAAATACCATGAATGCTGACGATTTAAGGAAACGGCTCAAGGTTTTTGCATTGAGAATAATTAAGCTTACTGAAAACTTACCAAATAATGTGACCGGTAAAACTCTTGGTAATCAGATTATTCGTTCAGGAACATCACCCGGCGCAAATTATCGGGCTGCTTGTCTTGGTAAATCAGATAAAGATTTTCTGAATAAATTGAAAATGGTTGAAGAAGAACTTGATGAAACGCTTTACTGGCTGGAACTCATAGTTGAGTCTGGTTTGCTTAAGGTAAATTTACTCGATGATTTAATCAAAGAAAATCAGGAACTATTCAAAATAATAGTCAGTTCGATATTAACAATGAAGAAAAAACTCGGCTCAAAGAATAATGATTCTGATAGCAAATAGTAAATCAATAAATTGACTATTTAAACATTTACGATTGACCATTTTCTGGTTATATCGGAATTAAAATCGTAAATTGTAAATCAATAAATCGTAAATAAAACATTTGTAAATCAATAAATTGACTATTTAAATATTTACTATTGACCATTTTCTGGTTATATCGGAATTCAAATCGTAAATCGTAAATCAATAAATCGTAAATAAGAAATTTAAACATTTACGATTGACCATTTTCTGGTTATATCGGAATTCAAATCGTAAATTGTAAATCAATAAATCGTAAATAAAAAAAAGATGAAGAAATTTATGGATGAAAATTTTCTGTTGCGGACATTAACCGCGCAGAAACTGTACCATGAGCATGCGGCCAAAATGCCGATTTTTGATTATCACTGTCACATCAACCCGAAAGATATTGCCGATGACCGGAAGTTTAATACCATTACCGAAATATGGCTGGCGGGTGATCATTACAAATGGCGCGGAATGCGTACCAATGGGATAGACGAAAAATATTGTACCGGTGATGCCAGTGACTGGGAAAAGTTCGAAAAGTGGGCAGAGACAGTTCCCCAGACTTTGCGCAACCCACTGTATCATTGGACTCACCTGGAATTGAAGCGATTCTTTGGAATAGAGGAGGTGCTGAGTCCTGAAAACGCCCGGATGATTTATGATGCGTGTAATGAAAAGCTGCAAACACCCGAATATAGTTGCCGGAATATCATCAGGATGGCAAATGTTCATACTATTTGCACCACTGACGATCCGATTGATTCACTCGAATATCACCGGAAAATTAAAGCAGATGGATTTGAAGTTGCTGTTCTGCCTGCATGGCGTCCCGATAAAGCCATGATGGTTGACGATCCTGCATTTTATAATCAATATATCAATAAATTGGCCGGTGTCTGCGAAATGGAAATCGACTCTTTCGGCCAACTTATCATTGCCCTGAATAAAAGACACTACCATTTCCACTTAAATGGTTGCCGTCTGTCTGATCACGGGTTGGAGACCGCATTCGCTGAAGATTATACCCCGGATGAGATTGATGCCATTTTTGTAAAAGTCAGGGGTGGATACCGGCTTACCTTAAAAGAAATCCTGAAGTTTAAATCGTGCATGCTTTTCGAATTTGGACGGATGGATCATTCGCGCGGATGGGCACAGCAGTTTCATATCGGGGCTCTTCGTAATAATAATACCCGTTTGTTCAATCAGGTTGGACCCGATACCGGTTTCGATTCTATCGGTGACCTGCCGGTTGCCGAACCGCTGTCGAAACTGCTCAACCGTCTGGACACCGAAAATAAATTGTGTAAGACTGTTCTTTATAACCTGAATCCGCGTGATAATGAATTGTATGCGACCATGACCGGCAATTTCCAGGATGGAAGTATTCCGGGGAAAATGCAATATGGTTCCAGCTGGTGGTTTCTGGATCAGAAAGACGGAATGGAAAAACAGATCAATGCCTTGTCGAACCTTGGTTTGCTGAGTCGTTTTGTTGGAATGCTGACCGACTCGAGGAGTTTTCTTTCGTATGTACGTCACGAGTATTTCCGCCGGACCCTTTGCAATTTAATAGGAAATGATGTGGAGAACGGAGAAATTCCAAATGATATGGAATTGCTTGGTAAAATGGTGGAGAACATCAGTTTTAATAATGCAAAAAACTATTTTAATTTTTAAAACTGGTATTTCAACGAATTGATTATGAATAAGAAGATTGTTACTTTTGGTGAGATCATGCTGCGTCTCGCTACTCCGGGTTACTTAAGATTTAGTCAGGCAACGGAATATACCGCAACTTTTGGCGGTGGTGAGGCAAATGTGGCCATATCACTTGCCAATTATGGGATGCCGGTTGACTTTGTTACCCGGTTACCTAAAAATGACATCGGGCAAGCCTGCCAGATGGATCTACGCAAATATGGCGTTGGGGTTGATAATATCATCTGGGGTGGTGAACGCCTGGGTATTTATTACCTCGAAAGTGGCGCAGTAAGCCGTGGCTCGAAAGTGGTTTATGATCGTGCTCATTCGGCCATTTGTGATATTCAGCCCGGAATGATTAACTGGGAAAAAGTATTTGAGGGAGTGGGCTGGTTTCACTGGACTGGAATTACTCCTGCCATTTCACAGGGAGCTGCGGATGTTTTGGCTGAAGGAATTAAAATTGCGAATGAGAAAGGAATTACTGTCTCATGTGATTTGAATTACCGGAATAAACTTTGGAAGTATGGCAAAAGTGCGGGCGAGGTTATGTCAACATTGGTTGAAGGGTGCGATGTTGTCCTTGGAAATGAGGAGGATGCCGAAATGGTTTTGGGCATTAAGCCTGAGGGTATCGATGTTACATCCGGTCATGTTTCAGCGGAGGCTTATGAATCTGTCTCAAAACAGATTATGGCCCGATTCCCGCGCGTTAAAAAAGTGATCACTACATTACGCGGATCTGTCAGCGCGAGTCATAATACCTGGACGGGTGTCCTTTGGGATGGGAATAAACTCTACGATTCGCCTACCTACCAGATTACGCATATCGTCGATCGCGTGGGTGGTGGTGATTCATTTATGGGTGGCCTGATCTATGGTTTAATCACATGGCCTGATGATGACCAGAAAGCACTGAATTTCGCAGTAGCTGCTTCGTGTCTCAAACACACGATCTATGGGGATTACAATTTAGTGACCGTTGACGAGGTGCTCAAACTGATGGGCGGAGATGCCTCAGGCCGTGTCGCCCGTTAATTCATAATTCGTAATTGATAATTCATAATTCGTAATTCATAATTGATTAATGGCAAGATTTACAAGAATAGAGGTTGCATTGAAGATGAAGGAAACCGGAATTATCCCGGTATTTTATCACAAGGATGCGGAAGTTTGTAAAAAAGTGGTGAAAGCCTGTTATGATGGTGGTATCCGCGTCTTTGAATTTACTAACCGTGGTGATTTTGCGCACGAAGTTTTCACCCAGATCACCAAATGGGCAACTACGGAGTGTCCGGAAATGATCATGGGTGTTGGTTCTGTAATCGATCAGGGAACAGCCTCCCTCTACATCCAACTGGGAACCAATTTTATCGTTTCGCCGCTGATTGATGAGGGAGTGGCCAAAGTATGTAATCAACGCAAGATTGCCTGGAGTCCAGGCTGTGGATCGGTCACCGAAATCAACAGGGCTCATGAACTGGGAGCTGAAGTGGTGAAGATCTTCCCGGGGTCATCGGTCGGAGGACCCGATTTCGTTGCCGGGGTTAAGGGACCAATGCCTTGGGCCAGCATTATGCCAACAGGGGGCGTGTCGCCCGATGAAGACAATCTTAAGGGCTGGTTTAAAGCCGGTGTTCACTGTGTTGGAATGGGATCCCAGCTTTTTCCGAAAGAGGTTCTTGAAACGGGAAATTATCAGGCGATAACCGATAAATGCAGCGCGGCACTTACCATCGTCCAAAAATTTAAAACACACTAATTAAATATAAATCAATAAAAAGTAGCGAATGAATGAACTAAAAAAGATCGGAAATTACCGCTGGACAATTTGTGCATTGGTTTTTTTCGCAACCACAATTAACTATCTTGACCGGCAGGTTCTTAGCTTATTAAAGCCTTACCTGGAATCTGACGGACTTTTCGGCACCGATCCTGCGCATTATGAATCAATTTATGCCAATATCGTGATTGCTTTCCAGGTCGCTTATGCTGCAGGTATGCTGGTAATGGGAGGTATAATTGACCGGTTTGGCACTAAAATAGGTTATGCTCTCTCGTTGTTTTTATGGAGTTTAGCTGCAATTGGACATGCATTTGCAAAACATCCGTTTGGATTTGGCGTTGCACGTGCTGCGTTGGGTGTCCCTGAAGCCGGTAACTTTCCGGCCGCAATCAAGACTACAGCCGAATGGTTTCCTAAGAAGGAACGTGCGCTGGCAACAGGCATTTTTAATTCAGGTACAAATGTTGGGGCTATTATTGCACCGATGGTTGTTCCGTTGATTGCCGTAACGATGGGATGGCAATGGGCTTTTATTATAACCGGTGCAATTGGTTTGATATGGTTGATTTTCTGGCAGATTATGTACGATACGCCCGAAAAAAAGCTGGCTAAAGGACAGCTGAAACAGAGTGAATACGATTATATTCTTAGCGATAAGGAAGAAACTGTAGCTGCCGATGGTTCTGAGTTTAAAAAGATCAGCTGGTTTAAGTTATTGACATACAGACAGACATGGGCTTTCTTTATCGGAAAATTGCTTACCGACCCGATATGGTGGTTCTTCCTGTTCTGGTTGCCCGCGTTCCTGAAAGAGGAGTATGGCCTGACAGGAACTCAGGTGAGTATACCTATCGCGCTTGTATATACCATGACAACCATGGGAAGTATTTTTGGCGGATGGTTACCAAAATATTTTATCGAAAATGGAATGGATGCCAATAAAGCGCGTAAAAAATCGATGTTTATTTATGCATTATTTCCACTGTCAGTTCTTTTCGTCCAGTACCTTGGCGGATTTAATATGTGGTATGCGGTTATTATTATTGGTATTGCTGCATCGGCTCATCAGGCCTGGTCGGCAAATATTTTTACAACGGTTTCTGATATGTTTCCAAAACGTGCCATCGCTTCCGTAACCGGAATTGGTGGTATGGCAGGCGCCTTTGGTGGTATCATGATTGCAAAACTTGCAGGTTTGCTTTTCGACCATTATAAAGCGGCAGGTGATATTCGTATTGGATATGGAATCATGTTTATGATTTGTGCAACGGCCTATATTATTGCCTGGACGATCATGCATTTACTGGTTCCGAAGTTCAAAAAGATACATTTTGAATAGGCTTATACTGATGTAAATGATATAAAAAAAGGAAGCATCTGCTTCCTTTTTTTATGAATATCTTTCGAAAACAGCCGATTACGGAATTACGGCCGAAGAATTAAAAATCCTTACCGCTGAACTTTCTGAGCTGGAAAAAATGCATCCAACAATTGGCATGATCACCAATGACTGTAAGAGTGCCAGACGTTCGATCAGGGAGCTTATTACAGAAGCCCTCACTATACTCGACAAACTGGACGATGCATTCGAAGGTATGATAGATGATGATGCTTTTATTGATGGCTGGTTTGCCGTACGTAAAATCAAAGGTCGCCATAAAATCGCAGATAAAAGTCCAAAAGAGCCGGTTGAAAATAGTTAACTTATACAAGGTGAAGGCTTGACTGTCCAGATCATGAACAAGTCAAGCCTTCACTGCTATTTTAATATTTTTAACTGCCTTAATCAATCAATGAAACATGAAAGTTCTAAACGGGTAACGGCAATTGAAAATTGCCCGCAATAATTCCTTTAACCGTGATATCTTCGTCGAGGTTTTCCCAACGAAGGGCAAATCCGTTTAAGCGAACAGTAACTTCTTTCAACTCTTCAACTGTTGCCTTAGCAAGAATTTTAAACCTGTCAGCCGGAAAACTGACATTCCTTCCATCGGTAAGTTCCATGAAAATGGTTCTCCCAATGCTCCAGGCATTCAGTGCAATGGGTTCTGCTATTTGTATATTTTCAACGTACATGGTATTCCTGATATTTTGCGTATAAAAAAACATTGTTCTCAAAAACTAACTTCTCGATTGTCCTAACAACTTTTGGTGTTAAATTTTGGTTTCCGGCCAATTTTACCGGATTGAGCCAAAATTTACATTCCCCGTCAGTTGTTTCAACATGAATATGTGGCGGTTCATTTGACTCGTCAGAATAAAAATGAAACCGGTATGGTCCTATTCGTAATACTGTTGGCATTTAATAACTGTCAAATTTTTTGTGAATATATAAAAATTGCAGATTGGTTCAAAATAATTGAATGGTCAATTTTCAGGTAACCAAACGATGTAAATTGTCTCTTTTGTTTTAGGCTTTAAGTTTTCCCATTGTGACCGGGTGAGTGTACATGAATTGAACATTCACCCGGTCACTACTATTTTCTGCTGACCACTGAATGATTTTACCTTAGCTGTTCAAGAAGCGACTTTTTCCTGAGATTTCTTGAACTGTGATGAATTGTTAATAAGTAGGCTTTGTTGTCCTTAATCTGAAAAATAATTCGGTAAGGGGCTAAAATAAATTCCCTTATATCATTAAGCTTTATAAGACCAAATTATTTCAACCATTTTTCCATCTTTTCAGCAACCTGTTTCTCAGAAAAAACCCTGCCAGATTCAACGTCAGCTAACCTGTGTTCAATTTTACTGAGCAGAACAAATTCCTCAATGAGATCATCAATGTTTATCTTTTCCGGCATATTATTAATGACTTGAATAAGCTTATCTTTTGTAATCATATCTCGATTTTTTTGTAAAGATATTGAATTTGTAAGTAAGTCAGTATGCCAGGAATATTCACATTACTGAATTATTCAGAAACATCTTAACTAAAGCGGTTATCAGCAAAGTTGCCAGTGACCGGGAGAATATCCAGGTTCCGGACAAAGGAGGCGCTGATCAAATGCAACAGCATTATTAAACGGGGTAATGAATATCCTTCGAAAACAGCAGATTATGCAATTGCTTTCATTGATGGCTAGTTTGCCGTACGTAAAATCAAAGGTCGCCATAAAATCGCAGATAAAAGTCTAATAGAGCCTATTGAAAATAATTAACTTATTCAAAGTGAGGGCTTGGAAATCCGAAAGTGATAGTATGACTTGTTCAGGTCCTGAAGAAGTCATACTATCAACATGAGAGTTTCAGAATCCGAAACATCACTTCCTCTTAAATTCTTTTCCTCAAAATTTTTGAGCTTCTTCTAAAATGGCAATTCGCGATATTTTGTTTGAACCTCTGACCACGGTTTTAAAAGGGCATTGCCAGCTTCAATCTTCTGTAGCCTTTCATTTAGAATTTTTTTATGCGTTTCGGGTAATCCTTCAATAGATTGCTCTTTGGCAATATCGTCCCATAAAGATTGTACAACCTTGATTTTATCTTTAACAGATAATTTGTGCAATTCCTACATTTGTAATCTTGTCATCGCTCTTATTTTTTACAAATATAAAGAGGATTCATCAATTTCATTTTCTGGCATCAGCCATTCAGCATAAATGCACGACCATTTTGATCATTTACAATTCTACACAGCCCAGTTACACAAACATTCCGGCCATTTACACTGCTTTACAGCATAATTGCACAACCTTTTTGGTCATTTACACTGCTTGACAGCATAAATGCACAATCTTTTTTGTTGCCGGCAATATTTTACAATATAAATTAACAGTCTTTTAGCCTCCAAATTATTTTCAATGCCTATAAATAAAGGTGTTATATGAAAATATATTGAATAAAATTACCTTATTATGAAACATTTTTATGTTTTGAGGGTATATACAATCAAATTTCTAATTAAAAAAATAATCTTTATGGAATTACGAGGAAAGACGTATTGGGAAATGGAAAAAGAATCGGTTTCCTATGCACACAGGAATGAAAATCTGTGGTCGAAGCTGGCGGTTATTGCTGCCAATGTGGAAGCGCTCGAAGAAAATGAGCGGGAGTTGGACCTTGCTTTTAAAGCCCAGGATGAGAATGATCCGGGTGGATATGTTGCCCAGAAAAACCAGCAGTTTACCCGCTTCTTCCGAAAGATTTACAAACTGGGACGCAAGCTGTCGTTTTATGCTAAAGAAACCGGGGATAAAGTGTTAATGAATGAGGTTGATATTGCCGAATCAGCGTTTTTTATCTTACCCGAGAAAGAAGCTTTAATTAAGTGTAACAGTATTATTAAACGAGGCAATGAATATCTTTCGAAAACAGCCGATTACGCAATTACAGCCGAAGAGCTAAAAATCCTTACCTCTGAACTTTCTGAGCTGGAAAAAATGCATCCAACAATTGGTATGATCACCAACGACCGTAAGAGCGCCCGACGTTCTATCAGGGAGCTTATTGCAGAAGCCCGCACTATACTCGACAAACTGGACGATGCATTCGAAGGTATGATTGATGATGAAGCTTTTATTGATGGCTGGTTTGCCGTACGTAAAATTAAAGGTCGCCATAAAATCGCAGATAAAATTCTAAAAGTACCGATTGAAAATAGTTAACTTTTTTCCTAATTACCCTTGAAGCGGTTTCAAACCCTTCAAGTGGTTATATCCCAACTTCGTAATCGAAGCGATGATAGACTTTATTCACAGTGACCCGGGTGAGTGTACGTGATTTGAACAGTTTGGTTGTTACAAACCTACTAAACAGATTAATGAAAACTTAAACATAAACCAGAATAATACTAGGTTAATTTAATTGATTTAAGACGGCCTTAAATTTATTTTATAAATACTGTGGTGTTCTTAAGCCTTGCGGATTTTTGTATCCGGTGTAAGTCTTATTTTGCTCATATAACAGGGAAGGATCAGACTATTATTCTCCGGAGTTTTCGGGTAACTCTTTGCCTGATAAATTTCGTTTTGTGCCGCCCTCGTAATCCGAACAGCATACCTCTTCATCGGGTATATTTATTATTGAACTTATGATCATATTTATCTCCTAATCTGTCAAATGCCTAAAACAACTTTCCGATCTCCTTTTTCAACTCATTCATCGCTATTACGATTGGCTGATCTTCCTCGATATAGTTTTCAATAATTTTTTTGCTTAGCGCCAGGGCAGTAGTTTCACTCCCCATTTCTTCAGCCGATTTATTAATAATTCCGATCAGATTTTCCCTTGCTCCGCGGATGGTTTCCCAAAGCATGGGTGAAATATAAATTTGCTGTGATAAATTATGCTCGAATTCCTGACGGATCGTTACGAGTAATAACTGATGAAATTCCGAAGCAGTTATTTCATGGGGAGAGACCCGCATAAGCAGTGATTGCGGTGAAATGCGTTCAAGAACCAGTGCAAGACGTTCATATGCCTGCAATCGGACCGGAGTAATCTTACCGCTGTTTTTTACCCTGAACTCAAACTCCCGTTGCCGTTGAGCGTTCTCAAGCATATCACGAAAAAGAAAATAGGCTGTAAGAAATACAATGAGAGCCGGGAGCACAGTCTTTAAGATGTCCCACAATACGTTGATATCGTTATCCATAAATTTCAAGAAATTGAATATTCAGATTTATTGTTTTAATTCGGTGACCGGTATATCCTTACTTACCTTGCCCGAGAGTACAGATGCCTGGTAATACATGAAGAAAATCAGGATAAAATAGATAATTGTAAGAATCGCGAGGATCGGATAGCGTTTCAGTTTAAGCTGTAACATGAGCAAAGAAGCTGCTGCCAAAACTCCGCCGGCAACGGCTTGCCATCCCGTAGAGGTAAGCAGTGCAGAAACGGAACCCGGAGTATTCATTTCACCCGGAGCATTTAATTCACCGAAAAGATTAAAATACAGCGCAGTGAGGCCGGTTGCAATCAGAACAATCCACCCGAGGCGGGTCCAAAGGTCTTTTTTATCGACATATCCGATGGTAATTAATACAACACCGGCAAAAATTCCCCATTGCGGCAGAACAGTCGGTAAATACAAATGAGCGTTGGTCATTTTTACAGCTTTATAAACTAGTGCAAATTAAGCAAATTTCCACCGAAGAATCGGGTAATAGTGCAATTCTCTTAACAATTTAATAAAACCCATGTTTTCTTTTATATCCTTATTTTTGCATTTTGAAAATAGGTTTATTAATGAAAAAAGAATTAATCCGGAATCCCCGTGCCAGGGGATTGATCTTCGATATTGATGGCACAATTTGCGATACAATGCCTGTTCATTTCATTGCATGGCGTGAAACTGCCGCCGAACAGGGTATCGAATTTACCCCTGAACTATTTGTAGAAGTTACAGGTATTCCTGCTTTGCAAACGAGTCAATACCTCAAAACCAAATTTAACGCTGATTTTGACGTGGAGGAGTTTACACGGATCAAGGAACTGCGTTACGAACAAAACATGCATCTGGCTAAACCAATTGAACCGGTTATAAGGTTGATAAGGGAGAATAAAGGGAAAATTCCCATGGCTTGCGGTACAGGCGGATCGCAATACCTGGCCTGGAAGACGCTCGAAATTTCAGGAGTCAAAGATTGCTTTGAACATGTGGTTGCTGCTGAGGATGTGATTAATCACAAGCCATTTCCGGATACGTTTCTAAGGGCTGCGGAGTTAATCGGGGTTGAGCCATCAGATTGTGAGGTTTACGAAGATGGTTTGCTTGGCCTTCAGGCTGCTGAAAGTGCAGGAATGATGTCTGTTGATGTTACCGATTATTACGAAGTGACCATAGGACGGGAACTTTGAGGCTGAGAGAGGGAGAAGGGGGGAATGTGAGAAGGTGAGAATGTGAGAATGTGAGATAGGGCGAGTCAGCGACCAAGGCGATAGGGCGAGTCATCGTGGCGAACGGGCGACTAGGCGACTGGGCGACAAGGCGAAGAGAGGCGAGAAAGTGACCGGGTGACTTCTAAAATAACGATCAAATGCTTTTTGATTTTGCTTAATCTATAAGTGCAGTCACCCGGTCACTTGCCATGAGCTGACTTTGCTCAATTTTGAATTGCAGTCACCCGGTCACTTCTGAATGATGGATTATAGAATAGCGTTTTTTTATTATTAATTTCGTCTTTCGGTTATGTTTTTCAATTATGGATTTTAAAATAGTTTCAGATTACCAGCCTACGGGCGATCAGCCGGAAGCGATCGAACAACTTGTTAACGGAATTGTTACGGGTGTTCCTTACCAGACTTTACTCGGAATCACCGGCTCGGGAAAGACGTTTACAATGGCTAATGTTATTGAGCGGGTGCAGAAACCGACTTTGATTTTGAGTCATAACAAGACATTGGCGGCCCAGCTTTATGGTGAGATGAAGCAATTTTTTCCCGAAAATGCGGTGCAGTATTTTGTTTCGTATTACGATTATTACCAGCCTGAAGCTTATATTCCCGTGACCGATACCTTCATTGAGAAAGATTTATCGATTAATAAGGAGATTGAGAAACTCAGATTAAGCACAACCTCCGCCTTATTATCGGGAAGGAGAGATGTTGTTGTGGTATCTTCAGTATCCTGTTTATACGGGATTGGCAATCCGCAGGATTTTCATGCCAATGTAATTTCGGTTAAGGTTGGCGAAGTCGTCAGCCGGAATGTTTTCCTTCACAAATTGGTCGATGCGATGTATTCGCGCAGTGAGCTTCTTTTTCAGCGGGGAAATTTCAGGGTTAAAGGAGATACCGTTGATATCTTTCCTGCCTATGCCGATGAAGCGGTGAGGATTGTATTTTTCGGAGATGAGATTGAAGAAATTGCACTCTTTAATCCTGAGAGCGGGTATGCCGTTGAATCACTGGATAACTGCATCATTTACCCTGCCACCATCTTTGTAACGACCAAGGACAGCATTCAACTGGCCATCCGGCATATCCAGAATGACCTGGTTGAACATGTTGAGTTTTTCAAACAATCGGGAAAATTTGCCGAAGCCAAACGGATTGAGGACCGTGTGAATTACGATCTTGAGATGATCCGCGAACTGGGTTATTGTCCAGGCATTGAAAATTATTCCCGGTATTTCGACCGGAGAGCGCCAGGTTCCCGGCCTTTCTGCCTGCTCGATTATTTTCCTGAAGATTACCTGATGGTGATCGACGAAAGTCATGTTACCATGCCCCAGATTCATGCAATGTATGGCGGGGACAGGTCCCGTAAGGTTACCTTGGTAGATTATGGCTTTCGGCTCCCGGCCGCAATTGACAATCGTCCGTTAAAATTTGAGGAATTTGAGGATATTGCCCGCCAGATTGTCTTTGTGAGTGCCACACCTGCAGATTATGAATTGCAAAAGAGCGAGGGGGTGATTGTTGAACAGATCATAAGACCAACGGGATTGCTGGATCCACAGATTGAAGTCAGGCCCAGGATCAACCAGATTGATGACCTGATGGAGGAGATTCATTTAAGAACCCTGAAAAATGAACGCGTCCTGGTGACGACTCTTACGAAAAGAATGGCAGAGGAGCTGACAAAATATTTCGAACGTATGGAAATCCGTTGCCGTTATATTCATTCAGATGTCGATACGATGGAGCGGGTTGAGATCATGGAGGATTTGCGAAAAGGAGTTTTTGATGTTTTGGTGGGTATAAATCTGTTGCGCGAAGGACTTGATTTACCGGAAGTATCACTCGTAGCGATACTCGATGCCGATAAGGAGGGGTTTCTTCGTTCTGAGCGGTCACTGACGCAAACAGCAGGACGTGCCGCACGAAACCTGAACGGACTTGTGATCATGTATGCTGACAAAATTACCGATTCGATGCAGCGCACGATTGATTCTGCCAATTACAGACGGATTAAACAACACGAATTTAATCTGGCCAACGGCATTACACCCACCCAGATTATTAAGCCTACCCGGGAAATTATCGGATTGGAATACCGGGCTGACAAGCCGGCAATGGGTAGGGCATATATACCACCCGATTATTCGGACGTAGCTGCCGATCCGGTTGTGAAATACATGAGTAGCGAAGCGTTGGAAAAGACGATTGTCATGACCAAAAAAGAGATGGAAAAGGCGGCAAAAGAACTCGATTTTATCGAAGCTGCCCGTTTACGTGATGAAATGTTTCGGTTGAAGGAACTCTTAAAACAAAGACATAATGGATAAGCGGATTGCAGATGTTTCGATGGCTCTGATGGATAAAAACAGAGGTGATATCAAAAGGATTGAACATTCACTCAAGGTTTATGCCTATGCTCATTTACTGGGAACCGCACATTCATTGAATGAAAAGAGTCTCGAAGTGCTGGAATTATCGGCCTTGCTTCATGATATAGGAATCCATGTGGCTGAACGTAAATATGGTAAGTCGACAAGTCTTGATCAGGAAACGGAAGGTCCGCCCGTTGCCCGGGAAATACTGACAGCCCTTGAATTCGATCCCGGGATTATCGACCGGGTATGTTTTATAATCAGCAGGCATCATACATTTACCGCCATTGATGATCTTGATTTTCAGTTGCTTGTGGAAGCCGATTTCCTGGTAAATGCGACGGAGGAACAACTGTCTGATCATCAGATTATTGCTTTTGCAAGGAATATTTTTAAATCCCAAAGTGGCTTATCCTGTTTGCGGTTACTTTTTCCTGAAATTGAGCTGTAAGAATGGTGGCTGGAGTAACTACGTTGGTTTAATATGCTATAAAACAATTATCTACAATCCCGCACGTGCGAGATCACAACTATGTTGCTGAAAAAATGATGCGTAGCAGCAATCCCGTACATACGCATAGCCGTCAGGCTAAGGCTGAAGTTTCATCCAGAAAATGAAGCCACCTCGTAGCGTAATCTAAATAACGCACATTATTTGCGTATTACACAATCTCTTTGAATTTTAACCGGACACCAATAATTTTTTCAATAAAAAAGAGGATGCCTTTTTAGGACACCCTCTTGTTTGATTTGGCTGCATGACAGCGTTATTTAGGATAATCAGCCAATAACAATGTGCTTAACGATTATCCAAGATACGTTTTAAGCAGTTTGCTGCGGGAAGTGTGGCGTAAACGTCTTATCGCTTTTTCTTTTATCTGCCTGACCCTTTCACGGGTTAAACCGAAACGCTCCCCGATCTCTTCGAGGGTCATCTCCTGACAGGCAATTCCGAAAAACATCCTGATAATATCGGCTTCACGCTCGGTTAAGGTAGTTAACGAGCGGTCGATCTCACGCGATAGGGATTCATCGATAAGAACCCTGTCAGCATTAGGTGAGTCATTATTGATCAGGACATCCAGCAAGCTGTTGTCTTCACCGTCAACAAAAGGTGCATCAACCGAAACATGCCATCCTGAAACGCGCAGCGTATCAGCAACTTTATCTGCAGGAAGTTCAAGCTGTTCAGCAAGTTCTTCGGGAGAAGGTCTTCTTTCGTGTTCCTGCTCAAATTTTGAGTAGGCTTTATTGATTTTATTTAACGAGCCAACCTGATTCAGCGGAAGTCGAACGATTCTTGATTGTTCAGCCAAAGCCTGCAGAATTGACTGGCGAATCCACCATACTGCGTATGATATAAATTTGAAACCACGCGTCTCATCAAATTTTTCAGCAGCTTTTATTAGTCCAAGATTACCCTCATTGATTAAATCCGGTAAACTTAAACCTTGATTCTGATACTGCTTTGCAACAGAAACCACAAACCGTAAATTTGCTCTCGTAAGTTTTTCAAGCGCTGCCTGATCTCCTTTCTTGATGCGTTGTGCCAATTCAACTTCTTCCTCCACAGTGATTAGCTCTTCTTTGCCAATCTCCTGAAGGTATTTGTCAAGCGATGCACTCTCGCGGTTCGTAATAGATTTTGTAATCTTTAATTGTCTCATGCTCTCCGATTAAAAGTTCGCAAAGATACAAACTTTTGTGGGTTTGTACAATACCGACACGGCGGTATATCCGTTTAAAATCAGGTTTTCTTATTCCGGTAATTATTCCTCCATCTTAAAGACATAATAGGTCCATTCTCCGTTAGGATAAACCCCTTCAACCAAAACGGGTTTATTGCTGCTGGCCTGGGAAAGTACTCTTTTAATATCCTCAACACTTGAGACCGATGTTTTGTTTATGTCAGTAATTATAAATCCGACTTTAACTCCGGCTCCCTTTAGCTTACCATTTGTCAGATTAATGACCTGAATCCCTTCATCTATTTTAAGTCTTTCTTTATCTTTATCCGTAATTGTTCCAAATTCGGCACCCAGCACTGAAAACGACTCTTTCACGACAGATGTGCCACCTTTTAAATTACGTAATACAACATTGTATTGTTTCACATCACCATTCCTTTTAACGGTAAGGGCAATTTTATCACCAGGTCTGTATTTCCCGATCTGCTCCTGTAGTTCGGCAACTGTATTCACAGGAGATCCGTTGATGGCAGTAATTACATCATCGGTTTTAATACCCGCCTGTCGCGCTGCACCTTCTTCCGTTGTATTTCCCACATAAACTCCTTCAATTTTGCCCAGTTTTTTCTCTTTGGCAAGATTGTCATCAACAGTTCTGATTTCGACACCCAACAGCGCGCGTTGTACTTCTCCGAATTGTTTGAGGTCATCGACAACTTTACGTGCAATTGATGAGGGAACAGCAAATGAATAACCCGTATAAGATCCGGTTCGGGAAGCTATTGCCGCGTTGATGCCCACAAGTTCTCCGCTTGCATTAACCAGCGCTCCACCACTATTTCCCGGATTCACCGCTGCATCAGTCTGAATAAAAGACTCCAGTGGCATCTGTCCGCTCATTATTCCGATGCTACGGGATTTTGCACTGACGATACCGGCAGTAACGGTAGAAGTAAGATTAAACGGATTTCCGACGGCTAAGACCCATTCCCCCAATTTAAGGGTTTCGGAATTACCCCACGAAAGGGCCGGAAGATCATTGGCTTCAATCTTTACCAGTGCGATATCGGTATTCGGGTCTCTTCCTATAACTTTGGCTGTAAATTTCCGGTTATCGTTCAAAACTACCTCTATATTCTCTGCATCTTCAATAACATGGTTATTGGTAACAATATAACCTTCGGTACTGATGATAACCCCTGATCCGGCACCCATACTGTATTGAGGTTGCTGATTGTAACCACGTGGCTGCTGACCTCTTGGACCAAAGAAAAAATCAAAGAGCGGATTGTCACTATCGTCTCCGTACGATTGAGCCTTGGTTTTTGTGGTAATGTGAACTACTGCATGAATGCTCTTCGCAGCAGCTAAAGTAAGATCCGGCAATACTGCCTGGGACTGCCCTCTGGTGCAATATAATTCGTCAATTGAGTAGGAGTTGTTCCCTTTAAGGAGGATTCTCCGGAATGAGCATTGATTTTTGAATTTATAAAAAGGGCAAGGAGGGCACCTGCAAAAGCAATTGCCAGAATTGATGCAATTTTTTTAACGCTGTCCATATCTTTAAAAAATTTAAATTGGTTTGAATAACTTTCTACAATTTACGTACCATTACATACAAATGTCATTGATTAGACGTTTAAAAAACTGATAAGTTCATAGGATTAACATACTTTAACTTCACTATGGTTAAATTATTATCAATAGTTAACCGGTATATCATCGATTGGCGGAACATTATATTTTTTGATCGATTGATCGTATCTTTTTTCCTGACTGATGTCCGTTCTGACTCCAGTATTGGTCAATACTCCACCAATCAGAATTTTCACCCAATAGTTGACAAATCCCTTTTCAGGATCTCTTTCGGCATAAACATCCCCCGATCCATTAAGATTTTTCTTGTCTACCATCCGGTTCGCAAAAAAAGTGAATAATCTGGATTTCAACGTCTTTTCTTTTTTCCCTTTGTTTAGGTATTGTACATTTAAATCGTGATAATACATTTTCATAATCCCGTACGCAACATATTTTCGACCGATAACACTCATTCTCAACGTGTCGAGGTAACCGCGCTTCACGATGGCAGAAGCCATGGGTTTTAACATTGGATTCAGTTTCCTCAGATCCATTGAGCTTGCAATCACTTTAAGATGAAAACCTGACAGACTATCCGTATAGGATTGAGAATAACTGGTCCTCAGATCTGTTGCATCCATAAATCTTGCATATATATTGAATTTTATGCTGTCTTCAGGTGAAAAATCGTAATTTCTGATCCCTGCAATCAAGCCTCTTATTTTACTTAATTTAAGATTGCCGTACTGTTGCGTTTTATCGTTAAATTCCTCATATTCTATCAGTGCGTTTTTTAACAACAATGAATCCAAAAGAATTTTTGTTTTAATTCTTTTCAGCAAATCGGTTAAAAGGGGTTTTTCGATACCACTTTGAAAGGGTAGTCGTTTATCCAGGTAACTGTAAAATTTCAGATCGTTGATGGTCAGTTTTTTAGCATTGATGGAAGTATCATTGATCAACAGATCAAAATCGATATCCTCAGCTTTAATCAGGCCGGTATTTAGCCGCATATAATTACTTCGATACTGTCTGCCTTGCAAAAATGCTTCCTTGTCTTCCAAAGGCGAATAGGTTATGCTGTCAATAGCCAGGCTGTTGGAATATTTATCGAACGTAACGTTGTAACTTTGAATTCTTGTTGTGTTATTTGCAAAAGCAATATTTGCGTTTGAAATCCTGAAAGAATCATTGCTTTGGACCAGTTTCATGAGATCCGACACATTCTCGTTATTCAATTTTAGGTTTCCGAAATCCAGACTTTTTATTGTAATTTCTTGTTTGACAGTATCATCCTGAAGCGAATTCACCTGCAGCCCGGAAGATTTTAAAGTGTCCAGGTTAAATGACCAGCTGCTTTTGTTTTGCTGATTTCCGGGATTAAACCTGAAATCAGATCCAAACACGGCAACTGACTCCTTCCCGGTGGAAACCGACCTGAGTTTATCATTTTCAAAGGCCGGTTTTATCAATGAAATACGAATACTTTCGGCCTCTGCCATTTCACCGTCAGAACGCAACCCCAGCAGGTTCCAGTTCGACTTTCCCGGATCCAGCTTTAAATTTGTCGGAAAATTGGCCGGGAGATGGGTCAGTTCTGGCTGATTAATTGTTAACCTTCTGATATTTACCGGTGGAATACCACCACGACCCGCTTCTCTGGTTTGTAACTCCAAACCGACGGGTCGAGTTTCAAAAGAAATTACCGGTTTTTGTAATTCAATGAAATCAGCCGTGATTATACCATTTGTGTTTTCGTAAATATCAGCCGAAAAAATCAACGTTGGAATAAAAACATTAATTATTTCTTTGTTTGCCGGTAGCCTGATCATGACATTACTTAACGTAGATATTTTCTGATTCTGAATGTTAAAGCTTGAAATATTGCTTTTTACCTGGCTTTGATTAAAGGTAAATGATTGTCCATCGATAGTAAGGCCATTAATTTTGGGTTGCTGATCGCCCTCAATAACAATTTTATCAGTCGTGATCTGATTCACCAGGGTTGACATTTCAAAATTATTCCCGCGAAAATTTAACATTGTTGTTTCCCCTGAAAGATGGCCGATCGTAAATTTGTAATCCAGTATTACTTTCGCTGAACCGTCTTTATCTTTTTCACTCTTTGATGTACTCATCGTTAAATCTGCCTTTGCCCAGGTAAATTTATCAATTGAAATATTATCGGCAGCATTAAATTTAATCCCCTTAAGTGAAACGTTTTCCATCTTTGCCTGAAAACTTTGATCCGCATTTTCCCGGATGATCTGACTAAATCTTAGTGAGTTATTTTCTTTGGAAAAACTTCCCTCTTTTATCAATAGCTGAACTTTAGGATTTTGGAATTTTCCGTCAGTAAAAGAAAGGTTATCAAGGGCATCAACAACTCTGAAAGCATTTTCGGACTGAAGTATCTGATTTGCATTTAAGCTGGCGTTTATGTGATTAATGGAAAAATTTGTTCCTTTAAAATCTTCAATGCTGATTGAGCCGTCTTTAATCAATATGTCATCAATCTGAACCTTTGCCCTGAATTCTTCCATCACACTGAATGGATTTTTATTGCTGTTTGTACCAGCGGTATCACCCCTTTTCGTGCCCGGAATTTTAAAATTCAGTTCCGGTTTTACCATTATTACATTTCCCGCGACTATTCTACTCTCATATAGCAGCATAGCCCAGTTGATGTTGTTAAATTCAAAAGCCTCCATCGTAACCTCCCTGCTGAGACGTTCCTGATTTGCTTCTGTGGGGCCGATCCTTAAATTTAAAAGCGAAATTGTCCTGTTCTGGATTTGAATATTGTCAAACCTGACAACATATAAGCTATCGGGACTAAATCCGGCATAGTTGCGCACATCGAGATTAAATCGGCCAACCTTTATTGGCACATCAGGATCACTTTTTACCAAAACATTTTCAATGCTAAAATTGCTGTTTGATGTATTGTAAACACGTGATTGATCCCCTTTTTTGGTGACAATTTTTACTTTGGCATTTTGGATTGTCAGATAGCCGATGTCCAGATTTCCCAACATTTTTTTGAGTATAAAATCGAGCGAATCTTTTTTTAGAAGATCATTTTTGAGGGCATCTCTGTTTTTTTGTTTTTCCTTCAGGGGGATAAGGAAAGTAACATCAGGATTAATACATAATGCCGAATCCATTTTCAGAATATCCTCGTTGACCAGCAGATTAAGATCAAGTTTCGAAATTCGCACGGTGTCGACAAAGCTGCTAAATTCACCATAGGATAAATCTGCCTGTTTTCCGTAAATGTAACAACTATCGAGTTTGACAGTCTGGTTTCCGGTGTTGAGACTAAATCGTTTAAACTTCAATCCGTGAAATCCATCCAAAAATAAGATATCCTGATTAAATACTTCAAGTAAAATTCGGTCGGCGAACAAAAACCGGTTATCGGAAGGTTTCTGATCGGCAGTAACTTTATTAACGGTGAGATTAAGACGGGAGACCTCAACAGGATTATTGTCCGGATTTACAAAATCAACAATTTTAAACCTTGCTGAATTAATGTGCAAATAATTCAGATTTAGCACGTTTAATACTATTTCAAGTGATTGGTAAACTTTACTCATTTCTTCGGGCAGCGAGATTTTCTTTTTGATCCCCTCTTTATATTTAAACACGTCAATCTCCGGATTTAGTATAAGGACCGAATCGACCAGTATTCGCCTGCCTAACAAGAAGGGAATGAAATATTTAGCCCGGAAAGATATATTTTCAGCCTTAATATGGTAACCGGTTACTGTGGTGCTGGTGTCCTTTGTCCGAAGCTCAGGTTCTCTGAATTCAAATCTCAGGTGAATGATATCGAGCTTAACTTTCTCAACATTAAACAGTAGTTCTCCATTTGACTGAGATTTTACCAGTTGCTCCAGTAATGATTCAGCCCGGTGTATCGCGATGAAATAAATCATAAAAGCCGTAAATGCAACAATGAATGTTACGATTGCGGGAACTATTAACTTTTTACGACGCATGCTTTACTTCTTTTGTTCAAATTCCTTTGTCAAGGATTAAAATTAACAAAACACAAAAATAGGGGAATATTTCCCCTATTTTTCAGTGTTGTTAAAGGGATAGAATCGATTAAATCTTTTTGAAAAGCCTTCTTATTTCACCGATCCAAAGTACCAGCGAGGTTGATCCGATGATGATTAACCAGTCCTTTAAAGATAACGGTACAGTTCTGAACACTTCCCCGCCAAATTCCACGATCAGTATCTGACCGATAAGAATGAGAAAGGCCACCAGGATAAAACCAATACTCTGACCCATGTTGCTGAAGGCAGATTTGCCGGTTGCAAAAGCTTTGGCGTTAAACATGTTCCAGAATTGAAGCATTACAAAAAAAGTGAAAAAACGCGACAAGTCATAAGGGCTTATTTCGCCATTTTCAGTAAAATAATACAACAATCCCAGGAGCATACCAACGAAGGCAAGGCCAACAAATAAGATATTGGTGCGCATTACCGGTGTAATGATAAAATCGTCATTTTTACGCGGTTTCCTTTCCATCACTTTTTCATTTGGTGGGAGTGAAGCCAGGGCACCGGCGGCAAAAGTATCCATGATCAGATTAACCCAAAGCATTTGAGTCACTGTTAACGGAAGTTCATTGCCGAAGACAGATCCGAGTAAAACAATGATTAAAGCAGCGACATTAATTGTTAACTGAAACAGGATAAAACGCTGTATATTCTGGTACAGTGACCTTCCCCACATAACAGCTGTGGCGATGCTGTTAAAGGAATCGTCCAGTAAAGTGATATCACTGGCCTCTTTAGCCACTGATGTTCCTGAACCCATTGATAAACCAACATGAGCAAAGTTCAGGGCAGGTGCATCGTTGGTGCCATCACCGGTAACTGCAACCACGGAGCCTGTCTTTTGCAGTAACTGGACCAAACGCTGTTTATCAGTTGGCCTTGCACGACACATGATTTTCATATGCTGTACCCGCAGAGAGGCCTCTTCGTCGCTCATTGCTTCAAATTCGGTACCCGTAATAATGTTATGCACATGGTCACTGTCATTCCAAATTCCGATCTGGCGTCCAATCTCGCGGGCAGTTCCCGGGGTGTCACCGGTAACGATTTTTACATCGATTCCTGCATTCAGACATTTTTGCACAGCACCCGGTACCTCAAGACGAACGGGATCTGTAATGGCTACAACTCCAAGGAAAGTTAAATTTGTGTTTGCCAGGTTGCCGCTGACAAAGCGGTCCTTATCATCTTCAATAATCTCGTACGCAAATCCAAGGGTCCGCATAGCCTGGTTCTGATACTGAAGCAGAAGCTCCTCAATAGGAATGGTGGCTGCAACAACAGATTTTCGTTCGCCTTCGTAAAGAACATCCTTGCATTTTGAAAGCACAATTTCAGGTGCCCCTTTAACGTAAAGCACTTTTTTATTGAGTAATGGAGATTCTACAATGGTAGCCATAAATTTCCGCTCTGTCGAAAATGTCAATTGTTCTGTGATTATGGCTTCTTCCCGTAACTCAAGATAATTGATCCCAAGATTATGCAACCAAAGCAGAAGTGCTGCTTCGGTAGGATTACCTAATGTCTTAACTAATTTATCATCAGATAAATCCAGATAAGCAGTTGAATTTACTGAGATTCCTTCTTTAATCAGACTGCTCAGTTCGTCGGTTGAAAGATGCTGATCTTTTAACCCAAAGAAATTGGTTTTTGCAACCTGCATCTGGTTTTGTGTTAAGGTTCCTGTTTTATCGGTGCAAATTACCGTAGTCGCACCAATGGTTTCGCAGGCGTGCATTTTCCTGACCAGATTATTGGCCTGAAGCATTTTACGCATACTTAATGCCAGACTCAACGTCACGCTCATAGGCAGACCTTCGGGAACAGCAACAACAATCAGCGTTACAGCAACCATAAAATACTGCAGAATTCGTCCGGCGACATCGACACTTACCCACGATTCGGGCAGCAAAGGGTTGATTCCAACTAAAAGTCCAATTGATATCAGAACGATAAAGGTAAGTATGCCGAAGCCAAACCATTTTAACCAACCGCCTTCTGCTATACTCTTTGGAAGTTGCTTTTCGGTTCCAAGCAATTCATATCCATCGTAAATTATTGGCACCCATACTTTTGCCAGGGCTACCATTGCCGAGATTATGACTATACCAACCGATCCCAATTGCTTTAAGGAATAGGTAACATCCCCAAGGAAAAGATCTTTTACAAATAAGGCTGTGAAGGTGAGTACTGCTAGACCAAAACCGACAACCCCGATAAATTTGGCAAGGCCATCGAGCTGTTTATTCAACGGTGTCTCTTCGCCACTCATTTCGGTTGATTTCTCGGCTACCTTCCCGTATTCGGTGGCGTCACCTACATTACGGATTTCCATTACTGCATGGCCATCCATGACTTTAGTACCACGCATTGCCCAATTGGATGGGTACGTAGATTCCTCGTCGAAATAGGCCGGATTGATTGTTTTATCAATAATAGGTTCACCTGTGAGGCACGATTCATCGATCTGCAGCGATACCGCTTCTTTTAGTTCGCCATCGGCCGGTACTTCTTCTCCTGTTCCAAGCAATACAATATCACCTACAACAATGTCTTTTTTGGGGATTTCGCTCACATTTCCGTTCCTGATCACTTTAATCAGGGTATCATCATTCACAAGGTTCAGGATGTCGAATTTTTTATTGGCATCCATCTCGAACCAGAACGCTACGCCGGTAGCCAGGAAAATAGCACAGAAAATTCCTATCGTCTCTGCAAATTCCTGGTGAACAAAGGCAATACCCAGAGAGAGAAATGCCGCAATTAGTAATATCCGGATGATAGGATCTTCAAATTTTTCAAGAAATAATTTCCATAACGGATCGCGCTTTGGCGGGGAAAGGAGATTATTGCCGTATTTTTTCCGACTTTCAATGACCTGCTCGCTCGTGAGGCCTGTGTAGTGCTTTTTGTGTTCCATGTATTATTTACTTCTGGTTTTAATTTTTTATTAAGCGGTATAAAGGTACATAATTCCCGGGTTACCGATTTTAACTGTAATGCCTCACAATTTTAAAATTAATATTGCACATCATTTGTTTCAATCGACGGATCATTAACAAACAAAGGAACATGAATTTTTGCCAAAGGTGGAAATTGTGATGTAATCAGAGGATGGTCTCTTTATTTCTTGGCGGTTGCCATAAGGAAGTGGAATAATTGAAAATTGAAATACGGTTCCGGGAGATTGGTATTTGAAAAATATTATCAACCACTGCACGAAATTCAGAAATCGGGTTGATTTGTTCATCATCATAAAAATCAATCTCCGAAACAGGATTATTCACCTCTTTTTTGGTGTCTGTGGAACGCTCTGAATTGATTAGCTGAATATCAGAAGAATTTGAATATCCGTTTATTCCTGAGCAGAGAAGAACTCCCAGTAAAAAGATAATCCGTAACAATATTTTTCGTTGTCTGTCCATCACGTAACAAGAGTAATAGTATTTTTTATAACTTTGAAAATGTGCACGTTAAATAATTATTAATAAATAAATCCTTAAATAATTGCGATCGGAATTACAACTACATTGAATACTACAAAATCGATCAACGAGCCCGATGATCGTTGTGCCTTGATTTCGAATTATTCGGATACCATCTCTCCGATGAGGAGCAGATTGACAGTATATTCCGGAAATTTATAATATTCATTTCCTAATGCCTTGTAATATAAGGTGTTGATAAATGATTGTTTTTGGTTTTTAAGGAATACCCGGCATGCATTATGATTACTGTTAAGGATATATTTGACAATCCGTGTATTAAATTCAAAATCATCCTGATTTACAATAGATTGAAGATCAGTTATCTCCTTAACGAAGAAATGGTTCAGATAGTTTTCCGTTTTGGGGCAAATAGCAGGATCGGTAAGCTCGGCGAAATAAAGCATATAACAATGATTTTGAATGTCAAAATCATCTAACATTTTGATTATGATTCGCTCGTGAGTACCCGTGATCTTTATATCATCGAGAAATATCAGGATCTTGTTTTGAAGTAACGCTTCATCGATATGAAATTTGTCTCCCTTGATCAGGTTATACCGTTGCTCTGCTGTCATCTCACCATAGTCTTCACGATAGGTTACACTCCGGTGTATTTTTCCTGTTTCTGCCGGTGAATATCCGTTTTTGTAGAGAAACTGATTGAGTTTGTCAACGAAATGGATAGTCATAAAATAGGATGCCGTTGGAATATGGGAATAGGCACTGGGCAATACCACAATTGGTTTCCCTGTATAACTAAATTTAAAAAGTTGATTAATAAAACGATCTGCAAGGGTATAACCGAATTCGCGCGCAATTGTTGTAGATCCGAATTTAAACTTTGAGTATTTTTCAGCCGGAAAATCAAAATTCTTTGGGTCCGTTACCTGGAATGCGCTAAACTTTTCGGTTGTTCTTTTATAAGTGTCTTTTAATATCATCAATTGTATAATTCTGATTTGTAATATGTAATGCCTTAAATCCGTAAGACAGGGCTCCTTCGAAATCGGCTTTATAATTATCGCCGACATGTAGTACTTCATCTTTTCGCACGGTCACCTTCTCATAAACCTTTTCGAAAAAAGCAGCAGAAGGCTTCGATGCCTCAATTTCGTCCGAAAAAATGCAAAATACAAAATATTCGGCGATCTTTAGTTGTTTCAATGTCACGGCTATCGTGTTTCCTTCGATAAAACCCGTGTTGCTGCTAAGGTTTAGGGTATAGCCTTCGTCCTGCAAAGAATGTAACATCGGCTTTACAGAAGTGTTCAAAAATTGTGGTGGAAATTCCGTAAACAAATCGCAAACCTTTAAATTAATCTGGTTCAGCAATTCATCATTTAACACCAGGGGATCATTTCCAAGATCCTGCAAAATACGGCGGTACATATGTCTTGTCGGAACTTTCTTTCCGGTGATTTCGTTCAGCCTGTCGCTGATCTTATCCGTTTTCTGAACAATTTCCATGATATCCCTCACTGAGAATCGCCGCGGATTAAATTCTTTCTGCAAAAATATTGCTCTTTTCTCTTTGAATTCGGGGTGCGATTTTATTAATGTTAACCAGAGATCGAATGAAATATGCCGGATCAAATTGTGTGTTTTTAAATTTTCGAATTCTGAATTCTTTATTTGCTACCTGGGATTTTAAGACAATTTCACACCAGGATGGAGTACTATGAAAATTGCACGTATTATCCGGTAACCAGTTGTACGATAATCAGTCTGCCCCCCTCTTCTTTGGAAAGTAGAATTTGTTTACCGTCGGTGAGTTCAACTGCCTGGTTGATCGGGATTTTAACTCCTTCGCTTTTATCTTCAAGATCGTTTAACCGCTGATTAATCAACAGCCATTTATTGTTGTGAAAAACAAAATACCCGACTGGTTTCTTTTGATCTTCGGTCAAACGTTCATTCGGCGAGATATTCCTGTTGACATGCCATTGATAGAGATATTGGTTATTGTAGACCATCAGGCGGTAATTGTCGGGATTAAACGTTCCTGCCTTACGTGAGGAGTAGAGATTGAGCACCGGTAACTGGCCTTTGTAAACAGTTCCGCAGAAAGGGCACTTTGGCTGCCGGGTATTGTCAAATATAAACCATTTGTGCCAGCATGCCTGATTCTGACACGGTTGCATCAGGTCGACGGTTTTTAAAAGGGCATCTTCCCATTCATTGGCGGTGGGTCGTGAGGAAGGGTGATGAAGGCCTTCGATAAAAGCTTTGTCAAACAGTGTTTTAAGGTAGGGGCCGCACACCGTATAAGGTATTTTGGTGGGATCACTCTGCGGAAGCTGACTTAGATTGAGCTGATTGATTTTTACCTGATTGCTTTTATCTGTGGGATGCTCAATAAATAATGCTTTTGATCCCATTGACAGTTCTTCGTCTTTGGTGCAATCGAGATCATTTACCTTCCCTCCCCGCAGTGGGTGACGGTACAACAGGTACATGTAAATCATCACAGCCAACGCATGACGGTCCGTGGATATGCTTGGAACTTTACGGGCAGGATCGGTAATTTTCAGGTGCTTTGTCTCAATTACTTCCGGTGCAATAAAGTCGGGAGTACCCAGGACATCGGGCGGATATTTTCCGGGAACCACCAATCCGTCGATGTCGATGATGGCAGCTCGCCCGGAGGCGGGGTCAATCAATACATTTTTATAGGAAAGATCGGAATGGGCAAGACCGGCTGCATGTAAACGTTTTACAGCACGGCTGATCCGGATACATATCTGGAAATATTTGAACCAGTCGCCTTTCTCTTCCGGGGCCAGAAATTTATTTTGATTTTTAGCTGATGCAAACCACTTTCCCTCTTTTTCCTTTCCTTTGATTCCTAAAAAATCGTTGTTGACTGATCCTTTCGAAAAGAAGAAATGCTTTTGATACGTTGGGCAAACGATCCCAAGTTTACCGTTATATTCAACAATTTTAGTAGGCCAGCAATACAGATCCTGCCAGTAGTCGCCGCCTTGCTGGTTAAATATCCTGTCGCGGTAAACACCCGTTATATTCTGTAAGCGGTCTTTGGCGTTGAAATCCTGTTTGTCGCGGAAAAATGCAACAACATAACTCCTGTCAGGACTAAAATAAACATCTTTCATTCCGCCGGAACCGATCATTTCGTCGACGAATTCAACGGATGCTCCATCGGTCGAAGTCAATTTTATTGTCTTAGCCATAATCAGAATAGAATTGCAATTGTTCGGTCATCGTGATTACCGGGTGACCAGAAATCGAGCCATTTTAATAACTGTTCAGCCGATTTCTCATTATTATCCCTGAATTCGACCTCTTTTGAAAGGTCTGTCCACAATTCATCCCATTTTTCTATTTTTAACAGATTGGCATCGGTTTCAAATTTTGGGTCAGTAATTCCGTCCGACATCAGGATAAGTGCTGTGAAATCTTCCACGATATCAAATCTTAAACGTCTGTACAGTTCAGCGGGTTGTGTAATCTCGGGCATGGTCAGAAACCGGGTCTGTCCGGCAAACTCACCGCCATCGGATTCACCCAATACTTTTAAGAACCTGGTATCCTTATTGTAGATTCCGATTCCGCCATCACCTACCCAAAATGCTCCCACAAACCATCCGAATTTGAATTTTTTGCAGATGGAAACAATTAAGGTAGTTGAAAAATCTTTTACTGCCTTTCCCGATTTAAGAGCTTCATCTTCAATGTTCTTATAAGCCTTGAAAACAGCAGCTCCCACAATTCCGTATAAGGCATCACCCATTAGTTTACGGTTTGCATCCGATCTGTCTTTATTTAATTCTTTAATAAGGTGATCAAAATCCTTGTACTGACTTTCAAGGCGGGTCTTGCAAACCTCCACAACTGTCTGGCAGGCAATCTGTGCACCCTTCCGTGAAGCTTTACAGGAACCGGCACCATCGGCTACGGTCATGATGTACCAATTCGTCGTTTTATCATAATCCAACCCGAAATCATCATCCCTGAAAATTCCTTCATGAGCATGGGAGCGACCCCGCTGACTGGCCGCTAGGATATCTTTCCGCTCTGTTTTTAAGATTAATCCCGTAGATTCCACTTTCACAAATTGGAGCGCGCTGTCTGGTTTCCAGTAAGGATCGTTTTTATCCGACGGTTTATCGAGCCAAAGCGAACGGGGATCGGGGTTTACCGTTAGCGTGAGTTGCCGTTCAAAGATTGGTTTTCCTTCGCTCCACCCTTTTCGTTTCAAAAAAAGTTTAATCGATTGTTCACCTGCCAGTTTGGGTGTTCCCTTAATGGCGTCGGTTTCCGGATCAAATTCGAGACCCACAGGTTCGAGACCGGTAAACCAAAAATCCTCAATATCATTCAGTCCTATCTTTTGGGTACTAAAAACAAAATTATAAGCCTGGCCCACCTTCCCATTGGGCAGGGTGATGAACTTATTTTTAATTTGTAATTCGAGTTCCTTATTGAGGGCAATCTCTTTTATCTCTTCTTTTATTTCTTCTTTCGATTTAACTGCAGGCGCGATGTCGGGTGAACCGCTATCTCCGGACGAAGGGGCTGGAGATGCATTAGCATCGGGCGTGCCGATGACCGGCACACTTTGATTTGCTAAACGTTCAGTGGGAACTTCCTCAACTGGTACTTCTTCCGGTTTTACTTCCTCAATTGGTATTTCCTCAATTGGAACTTCTTCAGGTTTTACTTCCTCAGTGTTCGGTGATAAATCATCCGGGTGTGGGGGTTTCGGTTTATCGTTCATAACAGAAATATTTTGTGATTCTTCAGGATTATTAAAATCGTTTTCCGGTGAACCGGCATCACCGGCAGGCAGGATAGTTTCATTGGAGACGATGGCCCGGGATTCTGCCCGGGTCTTTTCATCGGCAAGGAATTTTTCCCACAATTGCGATATATTGTCATTTAATTCCTCCCTTTTTGCGGCCAGGAATGCTTTAACCTGACGTTCATCAGTAGTAGGCAATTCAATATTTGATAAATAACTGGTAATATCCATGTTTAAAATTAGTATGAAAAATTATCCCCGGGTTCGGGTGACGTTAAAATTGCCATTCCCGGTTTCAAATCGTGCTTCAGCGTTGCACCAGGGACATTTGGTGATCTTCTCTTCGCCTGTACAAATGATCTTTCCACATGAGCAAAAGCTGAATCCGTATTGATTTCCGCAGCAGGGACAGGTTGGAAAACCTGTCAGATCGGAGGTGTTGATTGATTGTTGGGGCTGTTCCCCGTCAGTCAGCTCAAAATAGTTGCTGTCAATCGGATAAGCACCGGTTAATTTGTAATCCAACGTATTAAGATTTAATTCTTCAAAACCGGAAGGTGATAACCTCTTCTGGTATTTGATCAGATAATGTCTAAGGGTTTTTTGACACTTAGCCAGTAGTACGATAAAGCTATCGTCTGTTTTTTGTGCGGGTTTTTTCTTCAGATCAATCCTTGCAAGATAGCCGTTGGTGACAGGAGCCAGCAGTAAACCATCCTGCTTTGAATCAGCAATACTTGTACTTGAGGTTTTTATTGAAGCCGTTACCCATTTAAAGAATTTTTTAAATGATTCGGGATCGGTATCTGTCAGTCGCAGGACATTTTCAGTGATTCGTCCCAGGATTTGTGTATCTGCATTATCGCCGAATGAAACAGCGACCAGATTTGTCTGTGCACGGTATTTCTGATTCCACCTGTTCAAAGCAGAATCGACATTATCTGTGGGATTGCCGTCTGTGAATAAAAAAATAATCGGTTTCCAGTCTCCTTTTTGTTCCCGGGTTGTTTTTTGAATGGAGTTATCGATATCAGTCATCAAAAAATCGAGTGCATTTCCGAGCGAAGTACCCCCGCCAATTGGTAGCCTGGGAGCATAGAAATTGAACAACTCAATAAGAGGTGTGATTTTTTTTGATTTTCCTGCAAATGCAATGATCGAAACATACACAGTTTCCAATGCATAGGGATCAGTTCTAAGATCCTTTATGATGGAAGCTATCCCTTCCTGAACCATTTCGATTGGTTCCCCAATCATCGATTCAGAAACATCGATCAAAAAATAGACAGGTAATCGTCTCATTAGAGGAATCTTAAAATGATTAAAAGTAGTACCAGGAGAATAATCTGCGACATATCAACAGCGATTCCGTAACCCACTTGTGTCGGGCGTGCCATGGGCCGGAAAATGCCGAGAACCGGATAAAAAATCTTATCAAAAAAATTAAATGTCTTCAGGTAATTACCTGTGAGCCGGTCTTTGTAGGGAGTAAGCTTGGAGTATAAAAATAATCCTACAATAAGAATATTTATAAAAATGATGAGTAGTAATTTCATTTCGTATGTATTAAATTGCTGTTTGTCAGATATTAAAGTGTAACCTGGTTTACTGAATTAAGATAAACAATCCCCGGACCAGTGATCTCAACGAGTGAGAAGCCTTCACTTGAGAAAATATTCGAGGCAGACACCGAGGATTGAATCCTGCTTTCCAGATTCAGGCTGGCACAGATGAAGCTTCCCTCATCGACCTGTATGATTTGTCCTGTTTGTAATACAATCTTCATAGGTGAGCCGATCGATTCGAGAAAGAGCGTACCTTTTCCGGTGAATTTTTGTAATACCAACCCCAAACCGCTGAAAAGGTTTCCTATTGAAAATTTAAAGTCTACATCGACCTGTTGACTCGAAGCCACGTAATAACCTTTTTTACAGATGATTCCACCCTCCATTTCATTAATGTTAAGCGAAAGCATGCCTCCTTTACCGGCAATCACCATTTTTTTGGGATCCCGGGTTATATTTTTATAAACTACCAGGACAATGTTTTCACCTGAAACACCTCTTTTTAACATTCCCCAGACTCCCTCCTGCAGCACTCGCATCTCCCTTTCAATTCCTTTTTCAAGGTAGATCAGCGAATCGCCCTCCGTGAAAAATTCTTCTGCGGGATTGAGTATGACCTCCAGACATTTAAAATCGTATCCTATAAATTTACAATTCATTTCCTGATTAATATTTTGTTTTTACCCCGCTTCATTGATTCAAATCATATCACCGTATGAACTTCAGGCGGCGGAGGAGGAAGTTGCATTTCAGCTGTCGACCCTATACTCCGGTTTCCCATGCTTACAGAGGCGGAAACCCATTTGAAAAATTGGCGGAAGGTGGCACTGTCTGTTGTATCGAGACTTACCACATGATCGGTAAGTTCTTTCAATTTGGCTGTATCGGCTTTTGAACCGGCAGCACAGGCAATAATACTTCCGAAATTCCGGTGTTTTATTTCCGGGATCATCTGCATATACAAGAGATTATCAGAAGGTTTTCCGTTTGTCATAATAAAAAGTAGCGGCATCCAGTCGCCCTTTCGTTCCGGAGTGGTTAACTGTACCTCCTGGTCAACCCTTTCGCAAAGGAAACGAAGTGCTTCACCCAGATGTGTTCCGCCTGATTCGGGAAGGATGATTTCAGGTAACTGCATACTTTCAAGTTCCGTGAGGGGAAGTATCTGCTCAGCAGTGCGGCTAAAAGTGATCAGACTGATGTGTACAGATTCCAAGGCAAAGGGGTCCTGCCGTAAGCTGGCAATCATTGATTCAAGGCCAACCTTAATCGATTCAATCGGTTCGCCATGCATCGCACCCGATGTCTGAATCAGTATATAAACAGGTAATCTTCTCATTTTGACAATATTAATATCTAAATTTAATCAGCACAACTCCTGAAATTTTTTCCTGAATTCGAGTGGTTTACGAATATTTACGAAGGCTTCCCTCGTTCCGCCGATTCCGATAATTGTGATGCTGCCGAAGCCAAAGATCCTTCCAAAAATAGTCTGATCGACATTAACACTTTCGATTTTGTTTAAATTCAGCTCAATGGTTTTCCTGCTGATCAAGCCCGTCTTAATAACCACGCGTTTGTTTGTAATGGCAAACTCATCGGTATATTTATCAACGAGCGGAGCAATAAATAAAGTAAACAGCGACTTTAAACTGAAAAATATTACCCAGTGATAAGTTGTTTCATACCTGATTTGTTCTCCTGCAATAAGATTATTCTCTACATAATTGCTCATGAAAATTGTTTTAGATTCTGAAACGAATTGTAAAGTTAATTAATTAAAGTGCTTTTAAATGGTTTATGCAATAAGCAGCTGGCTTTTGGCAACTTGCAGCTGGCATGATAGTGCAAACTATTTAACTGTAATCCTTTAAAAGTTAAGATAGTTCCTGATTTTTTAGTAAGCCATTTGCCATCAGCCAATTACGAGCTGCCAGTAGCCAGTAGCCAGTAGCCAGTTGCCAGTTTCCAGTAGCCAGTTTCCAGCAATTAAAAACGAGCAGCACATGAATGCACCACCCGTTTTTAAAATTAAGTCTAATGAATCCTGATCAGACAACAATATTGACTTCAGGTGGGGGAGGAGGCAGTTCACTAAGACCGGTGACCTCTTTGCCACTGGCCTCAATTTTTTGGCTCCCGGAACTTACCGATGCCGATACCCACTTAAAGAAAGCTTTAATCGTGGCAGAATCGGCCGTATCGAGTTGTACAACGACATCGGTAATCTGTTTCAAAACCGACGTATTGGCTCCTGAACCTGCAGCACAGGCGACAACCATTCCGAATTTCCGTTTCTTAAATTCTGCCAGCCCTTTTTGCCAGTTATCGGTCGGTTCACCATCTGTCATCAGGAACACCAAAGGCTTCCAGTCACCTTTTTGCTCCATAGTGGTTTTCGCAACTTCACTATCGGATTTCGAGGCCAATACCGATAAGGCATCACCCAGAGCTGTTGTCCCGTTAGCCTGGATATCGGGCATCTGGAACATCGATAGTTCGGTAAGCGGAACCAGCTGACGTGCAGCACTATCAAAAGTGATTACACTGAGGAAAGCGGTTTCGAGTGCATAAGGATCCTGTCGCAGGGTGGATACCAGGATCTGAACCCCGTTCTTTACCGCTTCGATTGGTTCTCCGGTCATTGATCCGGAAGTATCCAGAACTAAATAAACTGGTAGTCTTCTCATTTTATAAGTACTTGTTTACTACAGTATCCAATGTTCCTTTGAGATCTTTGTCGGCTGTCGGTTCACCAATTGCATTGAATTTCCAGTCGCCGTTTTTCTTGTAAAATATGCCCATTACCATCGAAACATGTCCGGCAAAGTTTGGCCCGTTAGCAATATCGTAGGTTGCAAAAACTTCGTTTACACGTGTAGCAGTTCCTTCATAGATCCTGATTGAGGCAAACGGGATAGTTTTGAAATCATGTCCGCGAAAGCTGTTCAATACAAAGGCAATTTTCGTAACCGACGGATCGAGTTTGCCCAGATCCACCGTGATCACTTCATTATCCAAACCGTCATCTCCACCCGTATCGCCAACCACATCATCTCCGCTGTGGCGGATAGAGCCGCTTTTCGACTTGAGGTTTCCGAAATAAACCACTTCCAGGGCTTTATTGTTATCGTCGAATGTTGCGCAACTGGCATCCAGATCTACAGCCTCCATTTTTTTCCCTCCAAAAAAACCTTTCTTTTCAATGGCTCCCCAGTTTACACCTACACAGATGTTTACCAGTTTGCTGCCATTGCTTTTTTCAAGGCTGATCCGTTGTCCTTTTTCTAATTTTATTGCCATTTTCCTTTAGATATTAATTGTACCTGTTTAAATAATCTTCAAGACCCCCTTTAAGACCGACTCCAACTGCTTCGAATTTCCACTCTCCGCCACGTTTATAAAGTCTTCCAAATTCAACGGCCGTTTCGATTGAAAAGTCTTCGTCAAGATCGTATTTCAGAATTTCCTCATTGGTAACTTCATTGTAAATTCTTACAAATGCGTTTCGTACCTGACCAAAATTCTGTTTCCTGCTTGCTGCCTCATGAATTGTCACAACGAAACTTATTTCGGTTGCCGCAGCATTTATTTTTGAAAGATCCACCCGGATGCTTTCGTCGTCACCCTCTCCGGCACCTGTAAGGTTATCGCCTGTATGTTCTACCGAGCCATCGGGAGATTTAAGGTTGTTGTAGAAAACAAAATATTCATCTGTCAGTATTTTTTTATTCTCGCCAAGAATAAAAACAGAGGCATCAAGGTCGAATTCAGCACCTACTGCTGAATTAGCATCCCAACCCAGTCCTACAATGAATTTAGGTAATCCAACATTTACCCGTTGTCCTTTTTCCAAACTTATAGCCATGATGTATTGATTTTTAGTGGTTTATGTATTGTTTCAAAATTTCTACAAAATTATCAGTTGCCTGGGGCTCACCAAGTGCCCTGAATTTCCATGTCCCTTCGCGTCGGTATGCTTCTGCAAAAATCATCGAACACATACCATTTAACGTCGAATCTCCCGAAAGGTTGAATTTGGCAATCTCTTTTCCGCGCGCATCGACGGCCCGGATGTAGGCATTTTCAACCATATCGAAATACTGGTTTTTAGCTTTTCCCTGGTAAATGGCGACCATGAAAATAATTTTCTGATATTTCTGATCCAGCGCATCAAGTTTCACGATGATCTGTTCATCGTCACCCTCGCCTGCGCCCGTGCGATTGTCGCCGGTTAACCAGATATGACCGGAGGGATGTTTCTGACTGTTGAAATAGATCACATCGCTTTCATAAAGATTGATCTCTTTTCCGTTGGGCATCTTTGCTTTACGACCAAGATTGGCCACTTTACCATTGGCATCGAGAAGAAATGCAATTGCATCGAGATCAAACTCATCCTCTTTTCCACCTCCCAGTAAACCACCAAGGAATCCGCTTTTCTTCTTGCGAATATCCCAGCCCAATCCTACTGTCACCTGGGTGAGGTCGTAATTGTCTCCTTTGTCATTTTTCCGCAGGTCAATAGTCTGTCCTTTTTGTAAATTAATTGCCATGATATATTTTAGGTTTTAAGTATCTGACTTATAAATTGTTAAAAACCGTTACATATAAAAATACGTATATTGAATTATTTTCAAATGTAAAAATAGTCATTTTTATTGTTATGCCTCACAAGTTCCCATTTTTACATCCCGAATTATTATTTGGTGTTGCAATTTGTCCGTTTTAAAGCATTTTCGGATTATGTGATTGATTATAAGGATTATGACAATTATGGCATATATAAACGCGTATGAATATTATTGTTTGGGCAGTTTTTGACCATATTTTGGTTTGTTTCGGCATTTTATCGGGTAGGGGCCAATTGGTTCTTCCAGCCAATTTAGGACGCATTACAAAGTTCAAAGAGAATTTTACATGATTCACACTTTTGTAAAGCTTAAAGGATGACTGTATTAAGATAAATTTTGTACTTTTGATCTGACGGAACAGCTGAAAACCGGAATCTCAAATTCATCAGTCGTTGCTTTTGAAACCAAATTTAATCTTAATATCAAAAATTATGGATGAAATTTTAAAAACTGCCAAAAACTGCCGTCATTATGCGATGTGCAAAATCGATTTTCTTGGTAGCGGTGTTTGTTCTTCCGGCTTAAAAAAACATTTTGTAAGTTTCTATCCCCAGGGAAGGATGATACTTTATGAAGCACTTGCAGAGAATAAAATTTCCGTAACAGAAAAATGCGTTGAGATTGCAGAAAGTTGTGATTTATGTGGCAAATGCGATTACCAGTGTTACTTCGTAAATGAAATGCGGCCTACAAAAGTTATGGAGGCATTAAAAAATCATGTAGAAAGTTATCTTAAAAAGGGCGGGAAAATTAAACCTGCAAAAAATGACAGCATTCTTACTGATATTAGAAAAATAGTGGGCGACGAATGGGCAACAAACGATGAAGGAATTACCGTAACCTATTCTCATGACCAAAGTGCGATATCTGAACCCAAAATGCCTGATTATGTTGTAATGCCAAATACAAAAGAGGAAATTGCCTCTCTTGTGAAACTTTGTAAGAAAAATAATATTCCATATACGATGCGTGGCAATGGTCAGAATCTCCTCGGATTTGCTGTTCATGAAGGAGTCATTATCGATCTTAACAGAATGAAAACAATTGAATTTGATGAGAAGAGCTGGCTTGTAAAAGTGGGACCAGGTGTAGCAGCATTTGAACTTCAAAAACAAGCCCGCAAAAGAGGTTACAGAATTAATGCATCTGAACCGGCAGCGCTTGTTTGTGCCAATATTATGTGTTCAGGAATAATGTCTACTTTTTCGACAACCTACGGGATAAATGCCGACAATTTTATTGATGCTGAATTTGTTGATAATGACGGTTCGATTTTCAATTTAAATGATACTTCTTCGCCTAATCTTTATTCCTACAAAAATCTGCAGCATAAAAATTCTGCAGGTATTTGTGTGTCAGCCAGTATCAAACTCCATCCGGTTACGGATGACGAATGCGGGATTCTCGTACCTTTTCAATCGCTTGACAGTGCGCTCGGTTTTATTAAAGACTGTGCAGTAAGACATATTGGACTGGCCTTGGGAGTCGTCGGACCTGAATATATTTCCACATTTCTTGCTTCTACTAAAAAACTTGCTTCAGAAATAAAAAATATATTTATTGATAAATTAAATATCCCTTTTCTTGTTGTAGTTATCGGAGACAAATTTGCTATTCGAACCATCAGTGAAATGGGATTTCCTTTCTTTGACCAGCGTCTTTTTAAAGCACTTTATCTTGGATTACCCGCTTTAAAATCGGCTCAATGGTTAAACCTGATAAAAGAGCTTTCTGATGATGAGCCTTATTCATATTTGCGTATTAAAAGCTTTGCAGATCTTTTAGAAACTGCACTTGCCCCTTCCCCTGCTTTGTATTCGCAGGAAATTGATCCGGAACTAAGGCCTTTTTTTGAGAAGCTTTTCTCACGTCCGGAAATTACTGATCTGGTATGGCTGAATATGTACAGGGTAATGAGTACTCGTTTAGGCCGTAAAAAGCCTTTTTTACCTGTTCTTATTTATTTACCCATTGAAAATGTTTTAATTAATGAACTTAACAACAAGTTTAGGCTTATAGCAGAAAAGTATCAGATTGACAATGATTTCGGTTTTATTACACCTATTGACAATGGGAAAAGATGCATTTTTGAATATGATTATTTCTATGATTATAATGACGCTGACGAAATCCGAAGAATAAGACTGGCGGCAACCGAAGCAAATAGTTTGGTCGATGAGTATTCAGTTGAAACAGGTACCGTAAAAGGACATCCTTATGTATTGTACCAGGGATTCTGCAGAAAAGAGAATTTATTATATTCCTAAATTAAATCCTGAAGTTTTGTCAGTTATCGATAAACCAACAATAGCCCTGACCGGTGCAACCGGTTTTTTGGGGAGCCACCTTATGGCTTCTTTGCTTAACCTTGGCTATAAGGTCATAATACTTGGCCGTCCGGCGAAAGAGGAACCACTTCAGGAAAGAATCTTTAGGCTTTTACGATGGTTCGGTATTGCAGAATCAGTCGGGCAATTAGAGTTCGTGGAAATTGATTTTTTAAAGCCAATGCTTGGCATACCGGAAGCCGGTTACAAAAAAATAACAGCAATCACTGAGCAGATTATCCATTGTGCTTCAGATACAAGTTTTAGTGAACGGAAGCGTGACAATGTTTTCAAATCCAATGTAACCAGTTTAGAAAGCATTCTTGAATTTGCTGCTGATGCCAGGGTAAATTTCTTCCATTATATTAGTACCTCATATGTTTCAGGGAAGAATGGTACGATATGCAAAGAATGCCTCTCTTCGGCAACGGAATTTTTAAATGTATATGAAGAAAGCAAAGCCCTGGCTGAAAATATTATTGGTGCATTTTGCGGGAATAATAAATTACCATTTACAATAATTCGTCCTTCAATTGTATACGGTGATTCTCGCACAGGACGTTCGCTCAGGTTTAATGCTTTGTATTTTCCTTTACAGTCAGTTAAATATATCAGCGAAATCTATCTGAATGATATAAAAAATCATGGCGGGAAGAAAGCCGGTCAGCATGGAATATTTATTGATGATGATGGTTATCTTTTTTTACCACTCAGAATATATTTGCCTAAAGAGGGTGCACTTAACCTGATTCCTGTTGATTATTTTGTGAATGCCACCATGAAAATAATTGACAATGTAACTTCGGGCGGAATCTATCATTTAACAAATAATTCTGCCACAAAGCTGGAAATGATTTCCACCTATAATGAACATTTTATGAAGATCAAAGGTGTGGAGATTATTTATGGCAAATCAGCAGACCATGTTTTGCGTAATCCCCCTGAAGAATTGTTCGATCGCTTTATAGAACCATACCGGGCCTATCTGTCCGATAACAGAATTTTCGAAAGGGTGAATACCGATCTGGTTACCGAAAATTTGTGTCCGCCGGAATTTACCTATGAAATATTCAGGAACTGCATGGAATATGCCATTCATGTGAATTGGGGGGAATCGGTATTTGCTGACGTAAATGAGAAAACGTAAATAGCAAAGAACTATGGCTTAACAGATGGACTCAACTTTAACTTTAAACGCTTCACATGGCTAAGATATTGCTTATTAACTCCAATAGGTTCAAACATCCCTGGCCTGTAATTCCTTTCGGGCTATGTTACATAGCGACAATTATGGAAGTCAATGGAAGTCACAATGTCTGTTTTCTCGATTTGTGTTTTTCTTTGAATTGCGAAAAAGATATACAGAAGACCATTCAGAATTTTACACCAGACGTCATTGGTATCAGCATAAGAAATATTGATGATACCGGAGGGTATAAGGTTCATTTTTTGTTGGAAGATGTTAAAAATGATGTCGTTGATTATTGCAAAAAAGAATTCTCGGGTCCGATAATTATTGGAGGTCCTTCGGTCGGTATCAGCGGCAGGGAGATGCTCGATTATTTTGACCTCGAATATGCTGTACGTGGCGATGGTGAAGCGGTAATGCCTGAATTTGTTAAGCGCATTGAAAACCGGCAGCCTTTGGAAGGATTAAAAGGTTTGATTATTCGTAAGGATAAGGCAATTATTCAGGACAATGAACCTTTTCGGGTAAATGATTTAGGCTCACTGCCTTTTCCTAAACTACTCCGCTATTTAGACCTTGACCGATATCGTCAATTTGGTTCACCTATCCAGATACAGACCAAACGGGGCTGTGCTTTAAGGTGCACTTACTGCACTTACAATAAAATTGAAGGAAAGCAATATCGTTTAATAAATCCCAGGCGTGTAGCAGATGAAATTGAAATTCTCGTGAAAGAAACGGGCATTAATCATATTGAATTTACTGACAGCATTTTTAATATTCCACTTGCTCACACGAAAGAGGTTTTGAGGGAAGTGATTCGGAAAAATCTTGACCTCAAATTGCATACCATGGGGCTTTCTCCTGCGGCTGTGGACGAAGAACTTCTCGAGCTGATGAAAAGTGCTGGTTTTAATGAAGTGGATATTGGTGCCGAGTCAGCTAGTGACGAAGTACTTGAAAGTCTTGCCAAGGATTTTAAACGATCGGATGTTTTAAACATTGCCAACCTGCTCAAAAAGAAAAAAATACCTGTAACCTGGTTCATTATGCTAGGTGCTCCGGCTGAAACGCGCGAAACTGTGTTTGATACCTTGAATACTTTTGGCAGGTTGGTTTCAAAATGGGATTTGGTATTTGTATCTGCAGGTATTCGCGTTTACAACGGGTCCCAGCTTGCTGAAGAGGTAAAAAAACGTGATATCCATTGCACGTGTGATAATTTCTTGCATCCGTTAAAAATTGAACCGGAAAAAATAAATTTGTCGGATATTCATACAATCGTAAAACGCTTCTCATTCCGATACCCGAACTTTTATTTTTATGAAAAAGAACATATCATTCTAGGGCAGATTCTTATAATTGGCAATCTTTTATTAAAATTGTTCCATTCCCGCCAACCCATTTGGCGTTTACTCATACTTTTAAAGAGGATTGAATTGTCCCTGGGAATAGGTTTGGTAAAAAGAGGTATTTTTGAGATAAAAAGGATTTCATATGAAAAGAAAAGACTTAAAGTCAATGGATTTTCTCTTATCAGGACCAAATAAATTAAATTCGAAAACTTAGTAAAATGCATAAAGTTCCGCAAAAGATATACAGTCGTATTGATAACGCCATTTATAATGTGGACGGTGACAGATGGTGGCAACCTGACTTCTCGCTTAATCTGATACGAACCTTAATTAATCCTATCCGCGTAGATTATTCAAAAAAAATACTTGAACAACTTGAAATAAATTCAGAAAGAATCAATACACTGGAAGTTGGATGTGGTGGAGGGTTATTAACTGAAGAGATAGCAAAAATGGGGTTTATTACTACCGGAATCGATCCATCGGAGCAGTCGTTGAATATTGCTGTCAAACATGCAAAAGAGAGCAACCTGAAGATCAAATATGAGAAGGGAACCGGAGAGGATCTGCCATTTCAAAATAACTCCTTCGATGTGGTCTTTTGTTGCGATGTGCTGGAACACGTTCGTGACTTACCAAAGGTGATTTCTGAGATTTCGCGTGTATTGAAAAACGGAGGTTTATTTATTTATGATACCTTCAATCGTAACTTGATCAGCAAAATAGCAGTTATCAAAATATTACAGGAATGGAAACGATGGGCGGTTATGCCTCCCAATCTTCATGTTTGGGAAATGTTTATTAAACCGGATGAGATAAGATATTTATTATACGAAAACCAACTGATTTGGGGTGAACACCGTGGAATAAAGCCAAATATCCCGTATCCGAAAATGCTTCATTATCTCCGTAAAAGAGCCATTGGAGAATTGACTTATAAAGAATTTGGTGAAAAATTCCGGATGGTGGAGAGCGGGAGTACCATAATTATGTACATGGGATACGCTCTCAAAAAGAATGATCCCTAAGGAATCCATAACGAATTTTAATTGATGGCGAAAAAGTAAGAGAGATTGGATATCTTTGAACAATCCGGCGCAGCCTGGATTTCCCTTGTTTTCAACTTTTAATTCGCATTATTGAATATGAAAAATATTAAAATTCTATTTCCATACGAATTACTGTTATTATGTCTGGTCGCAGGATTTCAGTTTTGGTTGATTGACTCTGCCCGGGCACAAGGTAAGGACAGTCCGCAGTGGGGTGAAAAGTATTCCCGGAATATGGTGTCTGATGAAACAGGTTTACCAGCAACATTTAATCCGGAAACCGGGAAAAATGTAAAATGGTCGGTTTCTATTGGAAGTAATGGTTATGCATCCCCAGTAATATCTCACGGCAAGGTACTAATTGGCGCAAATAACGCAGACGAACGCGATCCCCGTCACAAGGGAGACCGTGGTGTTTTACTCTGTTTGAACGAATCGGACGGCAGTTTGTGCTGGCAACTGGTTGTTCCGCGCATTGAAGGTGACAGGCACAACGACTGGCCCATGATTGGTATTTGTTCTCCGCCAACCGTTGAAGGCAATCGCGTTTATGTGCTTACCAACCGTTCAGAGGTACTTTGCCTCGACCTTAACGGACAGGCGGATGGAAATGACGGGGCTTTCCAGGGTGAGGGGTGGTACATGGCTCCTTCAGGTGAATTTGCCTATGAAGTAACCTTAAAAGATGCAGATATAATCTGGTCGTACGATTTAAAACTGGAATTGGGTTTGAGCCCGCATGATTCACCGCACGCTTCTATTTTGATTGATGGCGACTACCTTTACCTGAACACTTGCAATGGCGTTAATTACAAGCATCTTGAAACCACGGCATTAAATGCACCCGGTTTAATTGCACTGGATAAAAAAACAGGAAGACTGGTCGCAAAAGACAACGAGCATTTTGGCCCCCGGATCTTTCACTCTTCCTGGTCTTCGCCGTCACTGGGAGAAGTTAACGGACAAAAGCAGGTTTTTTTCGCTGGCCCGGATGGAATTATATATGCTTTTGAAGCACTTTCCCCGGCTGCAGCACATGAACAAGTCCAATCGTTCAATAAAGTCTGGCAGTTCGACTGCGACCCGACAGCCCCTAAAAAGAATATTCATGATTACCTGAATAACAGGGTTGAAGGCCCGAGTATTTCGTTTGGGATGCCCGTATTTTACAAAAATCGCATTTATGTTACCGTTGGTGGCGATATCTGGTGGGGGAAGAAGAAAGCATGGCTTAAATGTATTGATGCCACAAAGAAAGGCGATATAACCAATACTGGTGAAATCTGGTCTTATAAACTTGAACAATCCTCAGCATCAACACCTGCCATTTCAGATGGATTAATTTATGTAACCGACTGCGGCAAAAACCTGCATTGCGCTGATGTTGAAAATGGCCAACCCCATTGGACGCATAAGCTTAAAATGGATTCGTGGAGTTCTGCCTTAGTTGCCGACAAAAAAGTTTATGTTGGTTCACGTGGAAGCGATTTTTGGATTCTCGAAGCAGGTAAGACATTAAACGTATTGGATTCCATAAGATTGGATAGCCCAATTCATTCAACACCTGTTGCTGCAAACGGGATGATGTATGTTTCAACGATGAGCAGGCTTTATGCTATAAGAAATAAGGACTGACAAAAAAGATTATATTTGGACTTTGGCAACTAAACAATATAGAGGTCACAAAATAAGTTGAAATCTTAAACCGGATTCTCAATGAAATTTACAAAAATACACCTGTCGGTTACATCAATTTTATTGATCGTTTTCTTATTCTTCGGTACATATAAAAATGCCGGTGCACAAACCCTTACCGCAAAAGAAATTATTAAAAATGCGGACAATAAAAGCAGGGGACTTACAAACCAGGGAGAAATGGTTATGACAATTGTACGGCCCACCTGGACAAGGTCGGTTACTCTAAAAAGTTGGCAGAAAGGGACCAAATACTCCCTCATCCTGATTACCGCTCCGGCGAAGGATAAAGGGCAGGTTTTTCTCAAGATCGGATCAGATATGTGGAACTGGGTTCCTTCCATCGATAAAATGATTAAAATTCCACCTTCAATGATGATGCAATCGTGGATGGGCTCCGATTTTACAAATGATGATCTTGTAAAGGAATCTTCTGCAGTAAATGACTATACCCACAAATTGCTTGGCCAGGAAAATGTAAGGGAACAAAATTGTTATAAAATAGAAATGTTACCACTTCCCGATGCTGCTGTTACATGGGGGAAGGTAATTGTGTGGATTACTGTCAACGGTTTCAATCAATGGAAAGTCGAAAATTATAACGAGGATATGAATTTGATCAATGTGATGAATGCCTCTGATATCCGGAAAATGGGAGACCGTGAAATTCCGGCAAAACTTGAAATCATTCCCGTTGAGAACAGCAGTAATAAAACAATACTCGAAACAAAAAGTGTCTTATTTAATAAACCGATTGCAGATGAATTTTTCTCGCAGCAAAATATGAAGCGGTTAAGTCAGACAATGAAGTAAAAACTCAACATGATATGAACAGTTATACAAAACTGGCGTGGAGAAATATCTGGCGGAACAAGCGCAGAACGCTGATTACTACGGCATCCATATTTTTCGGAGTTGTTTTGTCGGCATTTATGACCTCGATGCAGGAAGGGTCGTATTCTCAATATATTTCGGCTATTGTAAACTCTTATTCCGGCTACCTGCAGATTCATAAAAATGGGTACTGGGAAGATAAGATTATTAATAATTCCTTCACGTATGAAAAATCAATTGAGTCAGAATTACAACGCGTAAGCGAAATTACCCTATATGCTCCCCGATTTGAATCTTTTTGCCTGGCTGCCTCCGAGGATGTTACAAAAGGGGTTATGGTTCTGGGTATCGATCCTCAAAAAGAAGATCAGATCACGAATCTTTCAGGAAAATTACGGCAGGGTGACTATCTGAAAAATGGAGATATGGGCATCCTTCTTGGCAGTGGGTTGGCCCGGTTTCTTAAACTTGAGGTCAATGACACACTTGTTTTAATAGGGCAGGGGTATCAAGGTTCAAGTGCCGCGGGTAAATACCCGGTGCGCGGTATTATAAAACACCCTTCGCCCGAACTCGACAGAACATTGGTATGCATGGATATCGGTAACTGTCAGGAGTTGTTTTCGGCACAGCATCTTTTGACCTCATTAGTGATAATGGTTCACGATAATGAAGAAGTTGCAATAGCAAAAAATAAACTGGTACAGATGTCAGGCAATGATCTGGAGGTGATGGACTGGGAGGAAATGAACCAATTGCTGGTGAAACAAATTGAAAGCGACCGGGCCCAGGGCGTTATAACCAAAGGTATTCTGTATATGATCATAGCTTTTGGTATTTTAGGAACAGTGATGATGATGGTCGCGGAACGAAAGAAAGAATTTGGAATGATGCTTGCAGTCGGGATGCAGAAATACAAGCTGATTTTTATTGTCATTCTTGAAACCATTTTTTTGGGATTGATCGGGGTAATTGCCGGCATTGCTGCAAGTATTCCTTTGCTGACTTATTTTCTGTTCAATCCGATTCCGCTCACTGGTCAGGCAGAGGAGATGATGCTGCAAATGGGATTTGAACCTGCTATGTTTTTTTCGATGACCCCATCTGTATTTTACGACCAGGCGTTTACGATCTTTATCTTTACACTGATTATCGGAATATACCCGGTTTTGAATATTGGTAAACTGAACATTATGCAAGCGCTCCGAAGTTAAAATTATCAAAAAAAGTTATCATGCTCTTTTCGTTATCCTGGAAAAATATATGGAGAAATAAACTGAGAAGTATTGTTGTGATTATTGCTGTCATGTTAGGAGTTTTTGCAGGGGTTTTCCTGATTGCATTTATGAATGGCATGGTCAAAAGCAGGATTGAAACAATTATACGTACAGAAATATCGCATATTCAGATCCATAAGCCCGGTTTCCGCGAAAACAACGATTTTTCGTTAAAGATGAATAATGCTGACAGCCTGGTAAAGGCATTAACCGGGATGAGGCACGTTGCGGGGGTGTGTAAAAGGATTGTGATCAGTTCGCTGGTTGCATCTGCCGAGACAAATACAGGGGTAAAGATAATGGGGATAATTCCGGATGAGGAACAGAAAGTAACCAATATCGGTGAAAAAATCATTGAGGGAGCCTACTTCGGAACCGATAAAAAAAACGCGGTGGTAATCGGTAAAAAACTGGCCGCAAAATTAAAGGTTAAATTGCATCAAAAGATTATTGTCACCCTGCAGGATGTAAATCTGAACATCACTGCAGGGGCATTCAGAGTCGAAGGAATCTATGAGACGGACAACAATTTATACGATGAATCAACCATTTTTATTCGTTACCGTGACCTTTGCCTGTTAACCGGTTTAAATGAAGCCGAAGCTCATGAAATTGCTGTACTGCTCGACAAGGATGATAATTCGAAAATAGTCAGAAAACGATTAGGAAGTGAATTACCTGGTCTTGAAGTTCAGGATTGGACAGAATTAAGCCCCGAAGCGGGTTACCTTGTAAGCGCGATGAATCAATACATGTTTATCTTCATCCTGATCATTCTGCTTGCACTTTGTTTTGGAATAATCAATACGATGCTCATGGTTGTACTCGAACGTGTCAGGGAGATTGGCATGTTAATGGCCATAGGTATGAGCAAAGGGCAGGTCTTCGTGATGATTATGCTTGAAACAGTATATCTTTCATTGACAGGCGGTATGATTGGTATTGTAGCGGGTTACATTGTAAGTAAACACCTCGAAAAAGTTGGTCTTGATCTGTATTTCTGGAAGGAAGCGTATTCAAGTTTTGGTTATTCTTCATTCATATATCCGAAGATTGATCTAGCAACTATCGCTTTAATCACTTTGATGGTGATTTTTACCGGTGTCTTTTCTGCAATTTATCCGGCCTTGAAAGCGTTAAAATTAAATCCGGCGGAGGCCACCCGAACTGAATAAACGAATTCATATAAAAGTTTTTACCGATGAATATCATTGAAATTAAGGGCGTATCAAAAACTTATGATATAAAAACGATACCCGTTCATGCGCTAAATGGGATAGACCTGACGTTCGAGGAAGGTGAATTTGCCTCAATTGTCGGACCTTCAGGGTCGGGTAAAACCACTTTGCTCAACATTCTTGGGGGACTCGATGATCCCACAGGCGGGGTTGTTATGATTGATGGAACAAACATTACCGGGTTGAATGCCAGGAAGAAAACAATTTTTCGCATGAGGAATATCGGGTTTGTATTTCAGTCGTATAATCTTATTCCCGTTTTCACGGTAAAGGAAAATATTGAATTTATCATGCAACTGCAAGGCGTATCAAAGGAAGCCAGAGAACAGCGGACCAATGAACTGCTCGAGGCCGTTGGATTAAGCGATAAAAAAAACAGCCGGCCGAATAAATTATCGGGTGGCCAGCAACAGAGGGTGGCTGTGGCGAGAGCACTTGCCTCGAAACCCAAATTTATACTGGCTGATGAACCTACGGCCAATCTTGATTCCAAATCGGCTGAAAATCTTCTCGATATCATGGGGAGATTAAACAAGGAAGAAAATATCACCTTTATTTTTTCAACCCACGATACCCGGGTGATGAATAAGGCAAGACGAATCATAACGATCGAGGATGGAAAAGTAATCAGTGATCAAGTAAAGAAAGTATAAAGACAAAAGGAAAAAGACAAAAAGGGATAAAGAAAAAGAAAAAAGATAAAAGGGAAAAGACAAAAGATAAGAGGATGTTTTACAAAATAAAGATGTTGGTTTTACTATTTGCGTTTATACCCTTTATTTCGCATTCGCAGGATTCGTTAAAACAAAGTCGTTTTGTTTTTAACGGATATGTGAAGGATATGCAAACCTTTATATTCGAGGACATCAAAGGTGATTGGACAAGGGCAAACCTTATCCATAACCGTCTCAATTTTAAATGGTTTTTCTCCTCTTCGTTCACCGCTTCTGCAGAGATCCGAAACCGTTTTTTAGCGGGTAATATACTTTCCGCTTATCCCGGTTACAATAAAGCTTTCGAGGTCGATAACGGAATTATGGACTTATCGAAAAATATAGTTGATGAAAAGTCATTCCTTTTAAATACAGCGGTTGACCGGTTGTGGATTCAATATTCGACCGAGAAATTGCAGGTAACCGCGGGCAGGCAGCGCATCAACTGGGGCCAGACCTTCGTATGGAACCCGAATGACATTTTTAATACATACTCCTATTTCGATTTCGATTATGAAGAAAAACCGGGAAGCGACGCAATCCGGGTGCAGTATTATTCGGGTCCGGCTTCAGTAATAGAGTTTGCTGTAAAACTTAACTATTGGAAAGAAGCAACCTTTGCGGGACTATACCGGTTCAACAGGTGGAATTATGATTTCCAGTTTTTAGGAGGGATCGCCGACGAAAAGGATCTGATCATCGGAACTGGCTGGTCGGGACAAGTATTGAAAGGCGGATTTCGCGGAGAAACAACCTTTTTCCGGCCGCTCAACAACCATAAGGACTCTGCAGGGATTTTTCTCGCCTCGGTAGGTTATGACTATACCTTCAAAAACTCTCTTTTTGTACAGTTTGAATGTTTATATAACGGAAACAATCAAATAAGTAATGAATTTTCGGTAAATCCGCTGACTCAAAACCTCATGAGTGCAAAAAATCTCTTCTTGTCAGATTTCTCGTTATTCGGCTCATTGTCTTATCCTGTTACACCGCTTTTAAACACTTCGTTTACAGCAATAACAAATCCTAAAAACAAACTGGTTTTTATCATTCCATCCATAAATATTTCAGTGAAGGAGAACCTGGAATTATCATTTACCGGCCAGCTGTTAAGGTATACCGGGGAAATTCCAGGCAGTCAGGATTTGAATTTTTTATACGCAAGGTTAAAATATAGTTTTTAGTTGCTGCAGTAATAACCTGTGAATTGAGCTGGAATTAAAAATAGTGCGTTCATCTGTCACCATTAATTGAACACAGATCCAGTAAGTACTCATACTAGTCGTCAGGATAAGATTATGTTTGAACGGGAATAAAGATATCGCATAGCGGTTGTAGTATTGTAGAAACGGTATCCACACAAACTAATTACCGCGTAGCGGTTACAGTATTGTATGTGAATATTTCAATTCTTTGATTAATAATAGTTTAACTGCTACGCGGTAATGGTTCAGATGTGCACCATAACTCTACAATACTTAAATCGCTACGCGATAGTCTGACAAATAATTTAATTTGCAGATCAAATTTGCCGAATCTCAATTGTTAATCTTCAGCAGAAGGTTCATCCTCCGTAATTTCCGCAGTTACGGGTAGATCCGAAACAGATTCCAGTACTTCAACGTCTTTAAGCTTCCGCTGGATAGCGCGGATTCTTTTTCCCAGTACGTCATCCAGCTGATTCAGACCGATGCGGATATTGCCCTGGGCTTTCTCTACAAGTCCGCCGAAAAGTTCAAATTCTTTTTTAACGCCACCCAGGATCTTCCAGACCTCACCGCTTCGCTGTTGAATGGCAAGCGTCTTAAATCCCATTTGCAGGCTGTTGAGTATAGCTGCAAGGGTGGTTGGTCCGGTAACCACAATTTTATAATTACACTGCAATTCATCCAATAGTGAGGCCCGTCGTACGACTTCGGCATAAATTCCTTCAAAAGGGAGAAACATAATTCCGAAATCTGTTGTGTTAGGCGGATCAATATACTTGTCATGGATGTCCTTGGCCATCTTTTTGATGGTTTGTTCGAGTAATTTTTGTGCGATTTCGATTCGCAGAAGATCACCCGTATCGTGAGCAGCCTGAAGTTGTTCGTAAATATCTTTGGGGAATTTCGCATCGATGGGTAGCCAGACAACTGTATTCTGTTCATCACGACCAGGCAGTTTAATCGCGAATTCTACAAATTCGTTACTCCCGGATTTGGTTTTTACATTGGCTTCGTACTGACCCGGTGCCAGGATTTGCCCGAGTAGCATGGCCAGTTGTACCTCACCTATGCTGCCACGCATCTTAACATTGCTGAGTACCCTTTTTAATCCACCGACATCCTGTGCCAGTGTTTGCATTTCACCCAACCCTTTCTGAACATTTTCAAGCTGCCTTACAACGAGTTCAAATGATTGTCCCAATCTATCATTCAGGGTTTTCTGAAGTTTCTCATCAACGGTGGCACGCATCTCTTCGAGTCGTTTTTCGGTGCTTTCGGTCATTCGTTTCTGCTCCTCGCCAAGAAAAGCAAACTTCTCGCGCTGAACCTGGTTGAAAGCATCAACATTTTTATCGAATGCATCCTGGAATCCCTTAAATGAATGGATTAACGTATCACGTTGCAGGGCACTGTCATTTTTCGATTGGTAGGTAATCTCCCTGAGAGTATCTGAAAGTTCAGTCCTGAATTCTTTAAGCGTTCCATTCAGCTCAGTCCTGCTTTCCTTTGCGATAGTTGAATTCTCTTCACGATTAATCCTGAAATCTTCCCGAAGTCCTGTTTCAATCTTCAGGAGACTTCTGTCCAAAGCATCAATACGGCTGGACAAGGCTGCAAACTTATTATGGCGTTGCAATAACAGGAAAATAGTGATTAAAAGATTGAATGCGACAAGTGCAATTAGTACCTGAGTTCCCATTTGTTATCATATTTTCATAGTGACCGGGTGACTGACTCGTCCCGATTTTTGTTCACTGATTTAGAAGTGACCGGGTGACTGCGATTCATAATTGAGCAAAACTACTGGGGAATTTTTCTTTCTTTAAATAGTCACCCGGTCACTCCCTCACTTCTGTAATACCTTTTTTACTTTTTTTACAAATGCAAGTTTGATTACATTATAAAAGAAAGGGATGAGTGTAACGATAATTAACCCGAGGAAGATCGTCAAATAGTTATTTTTTACCCATTCATTTTCCCCAATGAAATATCCGGTGAGCGAGAAGAATGGAACCCAAAGTACAGATCCGATGATGGTGTTCACAAAGAATACATGATATTTGAATCCCGAAAGCCCGGCAAAAAACGGGATATAGGTTCTGATCACCGGGAAGAAACGACCGATCACAATTGATTTGGCACCATGTTTATTGTAGAATTGGCGCGTAAGGATGATATATTTTAAAAGGTATTTCTGAACAAAATGATTCTGACTCTTCTCCAGGTTTTTCCCGAAAAACGCTCCGACAAAATAGTTTGAAAGATTTCCCAAAACTGCAGCCAGTATCAGTATCGGAACAAGCCACACGATATTGAGCGCTGTTGAAGCGGTGATTACCCCGGCCGAAAACAACAATCCATCCCCGGGAAGGAATGGAAAAAATACGGTTCCTGTCTCGAGAAAAATTATCACGAAAAGTATGATGTAGGCTTCGATTACATTTTGTTCAACAATTCGCATCAAAGCAACATCGGTATGCAAGACTATTTCATATAATTCATTCATTCAAACGAATTTTTCGTTAACCTGTAATTATAGCAACAAAGATGACGACACTTCAGTTTTGGCAAACATACACCAAAAATGGGAGACTATACCGAACAAAAACAGACCACATAAATTGAATACAACTTTCGGGTTGATATTTTTTGTTTAGTATGAAGTCAGGATAATTAGTGAACAGGGTTGCTGATACCGGTATCTCAATCACCCGTTTGCAGCAGTTTATCAGCCATCGCATCAGCCATTTCGATACACATCCTGAACTTATCTGCTTTCAGGGATCCTTTTTCTTCAACAGGTTCATACACCATCTCCCATTTTATCATCTCCGCAAATTTACTGAGGTTGTTGACACCGCCACCATTCCAGAGATAGTTGCCAAAAATTCCCAGGTAGTGATTCTTGGGTGTCATGTGTTCAATGGTGGTTAGCAAAGTTTCTACATTGGGAAATAATGCGTTGTTGTATGCACAACTTCCCACTATAAAACCTTTGTATTTGAATATATCATTGATAATATAAGAGCTATGGGTCTTGGATGAATCGTAAACCCTGATATTTTTAATTCCGCGCACACTTAACTGTCGTGCAATCACCTCAGCCATTTTTTGTGTGTTGCCATACATTGATCCATATACGATTACAACTCCCTGTTCCATATCATAGGTACTCCATTTGGTATACCTGCTCAACACCCAGTCTAAATCTGTACGCCAGATGGGACCGTGAGTGGCTGCAATCATTTTTATGTCAAGACCCGAAAGCTTTTTCATGGCTCGCTGGGTATGAGCGCAATACTTACCAACAATATTTGTAAAATAACGCATCACGTCTATCTCATAAAAATCGAGGTTAATCTCGTCATCGAAAATTCCACCGTCGAGGGTTCCGTAACTGCCGAATGCATCGCCTGAAAAGAGTATTTTATTGTTTTCGTCGTAGGTGATCATCGTTTCGGGCCAGTGAACCATCGGGATGGTCTGAAACTGCAGTTTCGTGTTCCCGAGTGAGAGCGTATCATTGTCATGAACAAGCAGAACTTTGCCCGGATCGATATTAAAGCTTTCGACCAGTCCGAAGGTTTTTTTATTTCCGACCAGCGTAATTTCGGGATACCGGCTCCTGATCGCTTTTAATGCACCCGAATGATCAGGCTCCATATGATTGATTATCAGGTAATCGATAGTTCTTTCGCCGATAATAGCCTGAATTTTGTCGAGATAATCTTCGATAAATTGTCTTTCGACAGTATCGACCAACGCGATTTTTTCATCGTCAATAAGGTACGAATTGTATGAAATCCCGTTGGGAATAGGCCAGATGTTCTCGAAAAGCTGCGTCCTGCGGTCATTAAATCCAAGAAAGTATATATTATCGGCAAGTTTGATCTGATGCATACTGTTAGTTTGTAATGTTCAAAAAATATTTTCAGGTCACAAAAGTACAAAATATTCGCGCTTAAGGTGAGCCCGATTTTAACCGGAAGTGAACTTACTTCTGACTTTAAGGCCAATTTTGTATTTTTGCAGTGTTTTAATTGTAAAGGATCATTGTCAATCGAACAAAAAGGCCGATGAGTTTAATTATAAAAAGCAGGTTAATGGTGGTGCCCAAGCCGGGTAAGTGGATTGTAGTGGGTATTTGTTTGGCGGCAATAATGGCTGGCATTTGGGGATACCGGCTTTATAACGACATATATAAGAATAATGTAAAGAAAACAGGAATGTTGTACATTCCGACGGGTGCCGATTTTCAGCAGGTTGTTGATTCTCTGAAAGAAGGCGATTTCCTTAATAAGATTTCTTCCTTCCAATGGGTAGCCAATAAGAAGAGTTATCCGCAAAAGATCCGGTCTGGTGCATACCTGGTAAAAGAAGGATGGAGTAATAACAAGTTGATTGATCTTCTGCGGCAAGGAATTCAGATGCCTGTAAAAGTTACTTTTAATAATATCCGGTTCAAAGAAGAACTTGCTGCACGGCTGGCCTATTACCTTGAACCCGACTCTGTAGCCTTTCTGAGCGCATTAAATAATGATAAGATCGCTTCTGAAATGGGATTTACCCGCGAATCGTTTCCAATGATATTCATACCAAATACTTATGAAATATATTGGGATATTTCGCCGGCGAAGTTTATCGTGAGGATGAAACGGGAATATGATCAGTTCTGGACCGAATCGCGTAAAAAAAAGGCAGCAGAACTGGGTTTATCACCGCTACAGGTCGTTACCATCGCCTCAATCCTTCAGGAAGAGACCAACAAGAATGATGAAAAATCGCGAATGGCAGGAGTTTACATAAACCGGGTTAAAAGGGGATGGCTGCTTCAGGCCGATCCAACCATTAAATATGCGCTTGGAAATTTCCAGCTAAAGCGGATATTAACGGAGGATTTATCAATCGATTCACCTTACAATACTTACAAGTACGCGGGACTTCCTCCGGGTCCGATTAATTTCCCTGATGTTGCCAGTGTGGATGCCGTTTTAAATGCGGAACAGCATGATTTTATGTATTTCTGCGCGAAAGAAGATTTCTCGGGTTACCACAGCTTTGCCCGGTCGCTTGACGAACATAACCGCAATGCTGCGCGGTACCAAAGAGAACTGAACAAAAGTAAGATATGGAGATAGCGGGGAAAAATGTAAAAGCATTTTTCGCTACAAAGGCATTGCTCCCCGGGTTATCCACCGCACACGACATCCGATTTAATCCTTAAAGAAAATCTTCACGGATAGGAGAGAAGCAGTCGATTAATCGTGCAATGGGTGACAGCACCCTGATTGTATGCTTTTTTCCCGACGGGATATAAAATAAATCACCTTCATTAAGCAGTTGATCGGGCTCTCCTTCGCAGTAAAGGATGATTTCACCCTTTCCGATATAGCAGGTTTGCTCATGCACGTGAGAATGATAAGGATCCGCTTCGGTCCACGGGCCATTTCTAAACTCAATCATCACGGTCATAATTTGTTCAAGATAAACCATTTTGCGGAAAACCCCTTCTCTGATCTCTTCCCAGGTATTTTCGGAATATTTAAGTACTGCCATTGCTGAATTGTTTTGTATATGTTGAATTGTTTTAAAACGTTAAGTAACAAAAAATTTTCCTTTGACGATAGTTTATGAACGATTTCGTCGGAAAATTTGGTTATTTTGCAGTCAATTTGATTGTTTAACCCTAATAATAAGAAACATTTGATGGGAAAAGTTTTGATCATTGGTGCCGGGGGTGTTGGAACCGTCGTAGCACACAAGATGGCAGGTCTTCCTGAAGTTTTCACGGAGATTATGCTCGCCAGTCGCACCAAATCGAAATGTGATGCGATTGCTGCCAGGATCGGCGGAAACAGAATTCAGACGGCTCAGGTAGATGCTGACCAGGTTCCGCAACTGGTTGCACTGATCAGGTCTTTTAAACCTGACCTGGTGGTAAATGTGGCACTGCCATACCAGGATCTCACGATCATGGATGCCTGTCTCGAGACGCGCGTTTCGTACCTCGATACGGCCAATTATGAACCCAAAGATGAGGCCAAATTCGAGTACAAATGGCAATGGGATTACCACGAAAGGTTTAAAGCCGTGGGATTAACTGCAATTCTTGGATGTGGGTTTGATCCGGGGGTTACCAACATTTTCACCGCATGGGCTGCAAAATATGTCTTTGATGAGATTCAGACCCTTGATATTGTTGATTGTAATGCGGGGGATCATGGAAAACCGTTTGCAACGAATTTCAATCCTGAAATAAACATCCGGGAAGTGACTCAAAAGGGAAAATACTGGGAGAATGGCCAATGGGTCGTAACCGAGCCGCATGAAATCCACAAACCATTAACTTACCCCCGTATCGGTGAACGTGAATCGTATGTTATCTACCACGAAGAACTGGAGTCGCTGGTGAAAAATTTTCCAACCCTTAAAAAAGCCCGGTTCTGGATGACCTTTGGACTGGAATACCTGACTCACCTGCGGGTGATTCAAAACATCGGCATGGCAGGAATCAAACCTATTCTTTACGAAGGAAAGGAAATAGTTCCGATCCAGTTTTTAAAGGCTGTGCTGCCTGCTCCCGAAGAACTTGGTGCCAATTATAAAGGTGAGACGTCGATCGGCTGCAGGATCAAAGGGATAAAGGATAAGAAGAAAAAAACGTATTACATTTATAATAATTGCAGTCACGAAGCAGCCTATGCCGAAACCGGCATGCAGGCCATCAGTTATACAACCGGAGTACCTGCCATGATCGGGGCTATGATGTTCCTTAACGGGGAGTGGAAAAGTCCGGGTGTCTTCAATGTTGAAGAGTTCAATCCTGATCCGTTTATGGAGCAGTTGAATCTGCATGGTCTTCCGTGGCGGGAACTTCACGATGTGCCGCTCGAGACAGTTTAACTATCAAAATAAATGCCCGTTCCTGACGGGCATTTATTTTGATGTGAAGGTGAAAGCTGAATCTTTTGGCTCTGACGAAATTCTTTACTGCTGGTGGTAGTGGTCTCCGGAAAATTATCGGGATTATTTTCGCCTGACCGAATTCTCAGGACAGATCGTATGGTAAATCTCACCCCATCCGGGCAATCCTCCGATATTCCGGTCATCAATATACAGATCCGCATTTATTTTCCGGCTAATGTTCTCATTGAACTCTTCTTCGGGATAGTTTTTATTTACCGCGTAAAATTCCACCCCACGCTTCTGACAAAAATTTACCGCTTCATCTAACTCTTTGCCGGATCTGAATGTCCAGAGAATGATCTGATGATGTTTTCTCTGAAGAGCTTTGATGGTCTCCAGTGCAAATGGCAATTCTTTTCCGATTGCCGGGTAACGATGTTCAACGATTGTTCCGTCAAAATCAACTGCAATAATCATAGATCGGCGTTTAAATTTAAAGATTGATTTTTTTTACAACTGAGGAAATTAATTTGATCAGGTTCTTGATATACTTTAATTTAAAGACGTGCGTTCACCAGGTCGCGGGGAAGAATCCCTTTCAGATCGTAAATAATCGCCCCTCGTGATTTAAATGCCTTGAGATCGAGCGTTAAAAATTTCTGATGAGCGACAGCCAGGATCACCGCATCATAATTGGCCGATTCATTTAATTGTCCCAGGATAGAGATTCCGTATTCATGTTTTACTTCTCCGGGCGAAGCCCAAGGATCGTAAATATCTACATTTATGCCGTAACTGATTAATTCGTGATAGATATCCGTAGCCTTTGTATTCCTGATATCGGGACAATTTTCCTTAAAAGTTATCCCGAGCATCAGTATTTTTGCGTTTTTAACCGGAACCTCATTCCGAATCATCAGTTTGACCACTTCGGCAGCCACGTATTTTCCCATGCTGTCGTTCATTCGCCGTCCGGCAAGGATAATTTCGGGATGATACCCGGCTTCCTGTGATTTTTGTGCAAGATAATAGGGATCGACACCAATACAATGTCCGCCGACAAGCCCTGGTTTAAACGGAAGAAAATTCCATTTTGTTGCGGCAGCCTCCAGTACGTCCTGCGTGTCAATCTTCATCGCGTTGAAGATTTTGGCAAGTTCATTTACAAAAGCGATGTTGATGTCGCGCTGACTGTTTTCAATGACTTTGGCGGCTTCAGCTACCCTGATTGACGAAGCTTTATGGGTTCCGGACTGTATTACGGAACGGTAGGTGAGATCGATGATCTCAGCAATTTCGGGTGTAGAACCGGAAGTTACTTTTTTGATCTTTTCAACGGTGTGTTCCTTATCCCCCGGATTGATTCTTTCGGGGCTATATCCGGCAAAGAAATCGGTGTTGTATTTGAGACCTGACACTTTTTCGACCACGGGAATACAATCCTCCTCCGTGGCACCCGGATAAACAGTCGATTCGTAAACAACGATGTCTCCTTTGGATATCACACGACCGACGGATTCTGAAGCTTTGATCAGCGGTGTGAGGTCGGGGCGGTTGTTTTTATCCACGGGAGTTGGAACCGTCACGACATAAAAATTACAGGTTTTGATATCCTCCGGGTTAAAGGAGCAAAACAATCCGTTTGTTCCCAGGGTTGAAGGATTTTCAGCCACAAGCGCTGCACGAAGTACCTGTTCATCCACCTCCAGGGTCCGGTCGATTCCCTGATTGATTTCATTAACGCGTTGCTGATTAATATCAAACCCGATCACCGGGTATTTTGTGGCAAAAAGCCGTGCAAGAGGCAGGCCTACGTAGCCGAGGCCAATAACTGCGATACGAATAGAAGGCATATTTTAGATTTTATGGTTGAATCATTCAAATTTTTTACGACGCGAATAATTATAGCGGTAAATTTAAGCTTTTAAATTGATAAAGAGGTTCAGCATATTTCGATTTTCATAACGAAAAATACTCCCGCATTTGCTTCGGAAAATCGTTGTTTGATCATCCAAAAGCTATGTTTGATCAAAATATGCCCTGATTGGAATATTTTTTTGCGTTTGATGCAATTTAAATTGCGCAATAATTATGACGAGATCACATTGTTATATTGATAATTACGATTTCGCTATTTAGAATCAGTTGAAATAAATCACCTGAAAAAAGAAGAGAAGAAGAGCTGAGTATTGTTTTTTAAATGTGTACCTGATATCTTTGATGCATAGTTTGATAATTGAAAACCTTTATTTGATCAGTATATTAATAAATCCTATTATGACACAAATACAATTTCAGAATTCACTGACAGGCCTTCACAATAAATTATACTACTTTGCATTAAGTTTAACGAGCGATTCGGATAAAGCGCGTGATCTTGTCCAGGAGACCTATTTGAAGGCACTGACTTATCGTGATAAATTCTCGGCCGATACAAACCTTATGGCCTGGGTTTATACGATCATGAAAAATACGTTTATTAATGAGTACCGGAGAAACGTGAAAGCCAAAACGACTCTCGAAAGTTCTTCGCATAAACTTCAGATCTCGTTTTCGAAGGATGATTACTCTCCGGCGGCTGATTCGATTCATGCGGAGAAGGAGATTTACAAAAAGATTGATCTTCTTGAAGATGAATTCAGAGAACCTTTCCAGCTCTTTTTAAGTGGTTTCAAATATAAGGAGATTGCCGAAAAACTAAATTTACCCCTTGGCACCGTAAAAAGCCGGATCTTTTTTACGCGCAAAAAATTGGGCAAATGGTTGATTGAATACATTAACTAGCCGTTTAAGTCGTATTCCCAAACGGTTATAGTCGAAATCCGATATAAAATTAAAACTCCCTGCAGAAGTAATTTTGCAGGGAGTTTTTACATATTCAATTCTCTCATCATGTAAATTGAACGGTCAGCTATTTTTTCATTCAAATAATTCTGATTTTTCATTTTTCAACTCTTCCTTCTGCAACTTCCTAATTCAACCGGGTCTGGATCTCACTGATAATGTCCTTATATTTGACAAGGACCCTGTTCCATTCCGTAAATATGGTGTCATCATTGATGTTGGAACCACTTTTGCCTGACTCTTCACTGACTAGTTTAACGACATATTTTGGGGTGTTACTGTCTGCAGCTTTAACAATGAGTCGGGTGCGAATAGTATTGTTCGGAAAGGACTGGGAGACCCAGGAAGTTCGCAGATATCCGGTTGACATGTCGGTAATTTCGAGAATATCAAAATAGTTCATCACGACCTGGCTCATTATTCTCCAGGCATCAGCCTGACTTTTCCCGTTGATATCGATGATGTTATTGACATTAACAAAATCGGCTTCAGCTGTGGTTGTAAAAGCCGCATCAGCTTCCATTGCCAGAGAATCCTCGGCGGGAATTGCGGGGGCATTATCCTGATTGCAATAGGTTCTCAACATCGAAATATACCCATCCTTTTCAGCGCTTATTTCGACGCACTCACCTTTGGGAATTTTTACGGTGTATTCACCGGTCCCCACAACTTTTCCTTTAATCTTTAATGCAACATCTCCCGGTGATGTCCGTATCGTAACGGCCCGATCCTGCAGCATAAATTTATCACTTACAGGAATGTCAGTGATACCTTCTTTATTGCAATACGACTTTTCAGCACTGACAAAACCTTCTTTGGTTATTTTAACGACCACACATTTATCGAAAGGAACAACTATCTGGCCATGGCCGGTACCAACTGCCTTGTCGTCAGCCATTATGCTTGCATCTGCCGGGGTTGCAACTAACTGAATCACCCGATCTCTTAATTTTAATTCTTCAAAGGCGGGCGGGGGGTCAGTATCCGGAAGGTTGGAATAGGTCTTTTTAACAGATACATATCCTGTTTTCTGTACCTCTACCTCTACTTTCTCCCCTTCCTTAATAATAATATTTAATGGTGCTTTCTCCTGTTCGACCCCATCTGTAAATATTTTAGCATCGGTCGGCCATACTTTAAGAGCCACCTGGCGATCTTTCATCGTTATAAAATCTTCCTTAGGCAGCTTTTCTCCCAGTTGGGTGACGTAAATCTTTCTCAGGTCAGCGTATCCCGGTCTTTTTATTACAATGGTTTTCGCCATATTTTTTGGAACCTCAACGATCGCTAACCCTGTACCCAGTTGCTTCAGTTCTCCTGATTCCGAGATCGTTTCGTAAATTACCGCATCAACAGGAGTAACATGTATGGTAATTTTCTTCGGAGGAAAAATTTGAGGCAGGACCGAATACGTGATCCAAAAAAATAATAGAATTGCTTTCATGAGAAAATGTCTTTATCAATAATTTAAATATTCGTGCACTCTCACGGATCTCCATTTAGTTTATTCTTTTTGTGCCGCTACCTTTTACCTGTATTACAGCGGCATGGTCGTTTTATCCGAATTTGTTAATTATTCCGATGGGGCGGAATAGATTTATTTGGCTCATATTCTTAAATAACCCGGAAAGTTCCCGCCGCATCCGGATTATGATTATTTACGAACGATTATGTAAAAGGATTCACCCCGAAATAACATTGTTACTCTCGGGAGGATTCCTATGCAATCAGGTTCCAATATCAAACTAATTTTCATTTCTTTTTAGGCTGCTGCCTTGAAAATTAATTACAGTGTCGCTGTTTGGTTTGTTTCACCAATACAACGATTACCGTAATTTTAATCCCAATGTGACATTCACCTGGCTATCCCACGAGAGATCATTGATATGGCTGCCGACCATATTATCCATAGGAACAGAATAACGAACGTCGAGGGTAATAAATCCAAGAAAGTCAATGCCGCCACCTCCCTGAAGAGAGAAATTGCCGCTTTGTCTGCAAATACCATAAGTCCGCGGAGCCCTGGTTTCCTTTAACAGGATAGAAACTTCCGGACCAGCCATAATGTGTGCACTGACCACTCCCAGGTTGATTAACCGTAATCCAAACATCATGGGAATTTCCAGCGTTTCGAGTTTTAATCTGGTTTGGCCGGTACTTGTAAGCCCTTCCTTATGAACTGCATAATAAAATTCAGGTTGAAAGTAAAAGGTACGCCCGAATTGCATGAAGAAACCTGCCTGGTAGTTTGTTTTCAGCTGGTCTCTTATTTCGTCAAGGTCATAAGTCGGAGTTGATAAATTAACACCAACTTTAGGACCAAACCAGAATGATGGTTTTTCTTTGGCCGGCGCCTGATATTCTGATGCGGCTGGATCCTGTCCATTTACAAGACATGAAAAAAGAAATACCATGACAAGAAGAAGAGTTAATTTTTTCATGACAGATATTTTTAAATTTCCTTATAAAAATAAAGCAAAATATTTCAAAAAAAGATGTATTTAAACATTTTTAACAAATTATTTCGTTATATGGGGACCTCTTTGCAAGAATTGCACTAATTTCATTATAACTTGCTGAAATATTGTGCGATATACTCGATTTATATTTTCTGATCCGTCTGACTTTCTGAAGCTAAAACCGACTCTGAATTGACTATATTTTTCTTCTATAGTCAAAACCGGATAAATTATATTTTATAGACTGCTTCACGGGATGAGAACAAGTCGTAAAAACTGTAAAACAAGGATGAGTCCTGATAAGTGAAGAATTAATTATCAGCTTTTGCATAAATTTTTGATCGGCTTTGTTACTCCCTGCAGTTGAAAGTTTGTCTGAACAACGCGAAAGCCTTCTGATTTATCTTCTGATCATTAAATCCACTCTGGAAAAAAATTGTGACTGTTTTCTGAGCAACATTAAAACTAATAATTACACCATCCAGCTTTTGATCATTGACAATAGTTGTGTACCGGCAACTTTCCGCTTCAATTCCTGCAAATTTTTCCGGGATTACCGATGTGAACTCAATTCCCGGATTCCGGTAGATATTTGCCGATTTCATGCTTTTTTGGTGCATCATGATCGTCTCTTTAGGATTTTCAACTTTATTGATCCAAACAACGGAGATTAAGCCGGTTGCCTTAGTTCCTGTCCTTTCTGCTGAAAAGTAAAATGCGTTGTTTTCGATTGAATCGTTGGCAATTACTTTCCAGGATTCAGGCAAGGAGAATGATATCCCGTCACGCAGGAAATTCAGATCAGCAGGCTTTGCAAAGGTTGAATTGCTTACCATTAACGATATACAGAAAGCAGGCAAAATTTTGTAAAGTATTTTAACCATCATAGTTTTATTATTAATGCTTATTAGATGACAGGAACTTCGATTTGGCAGCGTGGTAACACCTGTATAATCCCGGAAAATATATTGCTGCGTATCGAAAAACATAAACCCGATGGAATCAGAAATCCATCGGGTTTTAATTAAATTCCGTTTTGCCGGTATTTATAGTTCAGATCTGATTTGCGTTTACAAATCGTGTTTCTGGCGAATGGCTTTGCCTTTAATTGACCTTTATTCGATTACCTTGAAATGCTCTTCTTTGCCTTCAATTATCTTACGGTAAAACTCTTCCGGATAGGCGGGATGAAGCGGTGAAGCTGCCACTTTACCTGACTCAGCTTTTTCAAAAACGCCGTCTTTCTCAATCATTACATTTCCGTCTTTGTATTTAATCAACAGAAAATGACTCAGGTCACGCCAGGTTTTAACCGAACTTTCGACCTGGCTGGCAGAGAATTCGGTCAGATACTGAAGTGCAAGATCCTTTTCTCCGTTTTTCCAGAGGGTTAAAGCTGCCTGATCAACTACCGGGGTAAGATTAAAGAATTTATTTTCCATCTGTGACTGGACTTTTTGAAGATCCACAATCATGTCTTTGTACCTGGAATAGACCAGGTTCGAAACCTGGTTAAATACCCAGAATGCTGAGTTATCTGACCAGGTCAGAAGATCACCGTTACCGACTCTGATCGGGTCCGGAACCTGCTTCATCCCACAATAGATTGGCATATAACAGGTCATATAAGTGTCATCGACACCAAACCATAAGATTCCTCCGATTGGATTGGGAAGATAGGAACGGCTCTGGGTTACAAAGGAGAAGCCGGTTTGCTGGGTGGAAATTGCCCGTTCGTGAACATAAGCAACAGAATCAACATTCCAGGTCATCGGACGCCAGCGGTATGGAACGCCAAAAGGACCTGCCCCCGCATCTTTTGTCATATCAAGGGCAGTACCTTCGTAATGATCGCGCATCAGATCCATTACATTCTTCACAGAAAGCAGTGAATCGGGTTTTATCCATAGTGGTATCCTGTTGGTGGCAACCTTTCTCTGATCGAAAATTACCTTTCCCATCGCGTAATTCTCATACTGTCCCATTTGCTTATTGACTTTATTGAACCCTGACCAAACGCGTGCGTCGCAAAACCTTGCGCCACTGAAATCGACGGGAGCATAAGTATCGGAGAAGCTAAAATCATTGTTCTTTCCGCTAAACCAACCTTTCTCAACTGCAAAAGAGATGACATCGGATGAGTAAAGACAGTTTTTCGGATCATTAAGCGGGAAACCGGTGATCCTTGCCTGGTTGGCGTGCCCCGAAATATAGCCATCGGGAATGCGCAGTGCAACCCAAACAGCCCCTTTTTGTCCCTCACCCTTACTGATCATTTCCATAATCCATACTTCGTTGGGATCTGCAATTGAAAATGACTCTCCGCTGGAGGCATATCCATATTTTTTAACCAGATCGGTCATGATTGTGATGGCTTCACGGGCAGTTTTTGAACGCTGCAGCGCGATATAAATCAGGCTTCCATAATCTATAATTGCTTCTTTTTGTGTGGCGAGTTCTTTTCTTCCACCATAAGTGGTTTCGCCAATGGCAACCTGGTTCTCATTTATATTGCCGGTTACCTGGTAAGTATGTTTCACCTGCGGAATTCTTCCCAGGAATTTGCCGGTATCCCATTCCACAACATCCAGCATCGCTCCATCGGGGTAATTTGCTGCCGGCCAGAAGTATAGTTCGCCGTATAGCGTATGTGAATCAGCTGCATAAGTGATCATCGTTGAACCATCTTTTGAAGCTCCTTTTGTAATCAGAAAATTGGTGCAGGCACCCGAAGGAATAACCTGTAATGCTACCAACATCAAAAGGATGAATAAGCTTTTTTTCTTTAACATTGAATTCGTATTAATACATTTGGCAAAAATATGAAAATAGTTGTATCTATAACTTTTTTATTCGCGTTATGAACCTTTATTTTTGATGAGTTTTATCATCTAATCACTGTCTGATAAATGATTCCGCCTATGTGGTCCTGAACCGAGCCCGTGACCGATGAGCGCACATTGATCCGGCCGTTGTAAGCCAGCACCCCGAGAAAAGCGAAAATAAGTGCTTCTTTAAAGTCGATCAGTTTTTCATCAGGAAGGACGATTTCACAGGTGGTTTTACTCTTTAATTTATCGATCAGGTACCGGTTTTTTGATCCACCTCCTGTGGCCAGCAACCTGCCTTTGTTCCCGATCACCCTTAGTATCTGCTGAACGATATGTTCATATACTGTTGATGCCTGATCTTCAATCGTGAGTCCTGATGCCGCGAGTAATGGGGTGATTTCCCGCGCAATCCATTCCCGTCCAAGTGATTTTGGCCCCTCTTTCGTGTAGAAGTCAAGGCTGTTCAATCTTTTGAGTAAGGATTCGTCTACAGTTCCTGACTCTCCGATACGACCATCCTGATCGAAGGCATAACCAACCTGCTGCGCCAGATCATTAAGTACAATATTTGCTGGTACAATATCAAATGCAACCCTGACGCCATTCAGGTCAAATGATATATTGGCAAAGCCGCCAATATTCAGGCAGAAATCGTATTCCGCGAACAGCAACTGATCGCCGACCGGGACAAGTGGTGCACCCTGTCCGCCCAGCGCTACATCGAAGTTTCTGAAATCGCAGACGGTTGTAAAACCCGTTGCCGCTGCGATAGAGGCTCCGTTACCCAGTTGAAATGTTAGCAGTTTTTCGGGTTGGTGAAAAATCGTATGGCCATGTGAAGCAATAAGTTGCGGACTGTTTTTTCCGCGCAGAAACCGGGAAATAAGTTCTCCTGTAAACCGGCCGTATTCGTTATTCAACAGCAGAAATTCCTGGGCATTCAGGTTGTGGGCTCCCTGAAGTTTTTCGGTCCAGAAAGCCGGATAGGCAATTGTTTCCGCTTCAACAATTTCGTAACTCCAGGTCTTGTCTGACTCTGAAAAGCTGCAGAGCGCGATGTCAATCCCGTCAAGTGATGTACCCGACATGGTACCAATGGCCAATATTTTCATTTATAGATTATTGCTTTATATTCTGTTCGGTTCTCCCTGTTATCGGTTACAACCAGCCGGAGAAGATGCGACTTTCCGAAAGCCATTCTTTGCTTATCAAAGGTATAACTGAGTATTTTCGATTTTCCGTCAAATTCGAAGAGCACCCAATTTCCGTCAATTTCGCCGCGGTAAGTTTTTATTCCGGACAAGTCATCATCAATCTTAAATTGCACTTTTGCAGGATTGGTCAGTGTTTTATTGTCCTTTATACTTAATGAGGTAATTACCGGCGGCCGCTTATCTGCCGTAACCGAAAAACTTCCGAAGACAGTGGTTCCGGCAGTAATCCATCCTCCGGAATATTCACCACCGATTGCTGTTTTCCGGCCCGTGGCCGGATCGATCAGTACAATAAGGGCTTTATCCCTTAACTCTTCGGGCAGATCACTGCATTTTACGACCAGTGTATAGGGTAAGTGCAAGGGTACAAATTTTGTGTGCACGTGGTGAAGTTCTGAATAACAGCCGGTTGGCTGAAGATCAGATTTCCATATGAAATCAATATTGTCATATAATGCACCTTTGGGAAGATTAATTCTTACTTTGCCGTTTTCAAATTTATTATCCTCGTCAAACATAAATGATTCACCAATCGGCTGTTTTTTAAGGAGGAGTTGGGATTTTTTACCGGTAGTCCTAAATTTCAGACTTGTTTTATTGTTGAATGCATCAGACACAATGATCTCAAATTCATGACTTTTACCATCTTCGATGTAAAAAATCCCGTTGTTCTCCGGGGGATCGTAGATGTCCAACCGATTTCCGGGCTGCCTGTATAAGCGTTGTATCCACCGTTTCGATTTAATGTATTCCTCATAGTCGGCCTGGGAATTGGCATATTTTGTCTGGTCAAATGAAAAATTATCCATTTTGAACCCGAAGACCTTTTTCCCGTCGCGGTATAAGGTAGCCGAATAGATGCCGCATTTTAAACCAATACCGCTAAAGTAATCCTCGGCCTGTATTCCAAATCCTATTTTACCAAAAAGTTGAACTGCCTGATTATTAACCAGTCTGTAGCCATCCGGAACAGGCACGGTTTCGAATCTTTTTTTGCTGCGCTCCGGTCCGATATTGCTGTTTACAGATAACGGATACGCATAAATGGCAGTTATTTTTGGTTTACTGTTGTCTTTAATTCCAAAATTATAAAATATCGGATTTTGAACTCTTTCCGATTTAGTATCTCTTATTTCGAAATGAAGATGAGGGCCACCTGAACTTCCTGAATTGCCAGACCAGGCGATTGTTTCACCTTTCTTAAACTGAAATTCACCGGGAGAGAGGTTAATGTTTATCTGGAAATTTTCACGGTCATACTGTTTCTCCTTAACGTATTCCTGTATTTTGGGGTGAAACTTTTCGAGATGCCCGTATACTGAAGTAGTGCCATCGGGGTGATTCATATACAATGCATTTCCGTAACCTGTCGGAGAAACACCTATCCTGGAAATATATCCATCTTTTACAGCAAATACGGGGAGACCGGTTCGCCCCTGGGTACGAAAATCGAGTCCTGAATGAAAATGGGCACTCCTCAATTCACCGAAATTTCCTGAAAATGAAAAAGGAGGTTTGAGCGGACTTGCAAATGACTCATTAGCAGGGATATTTTGCGCACTAAGCCCGGAAAAACTACAAATTATCAGTACAAGAATCGGAAAAATAATGTTCATTATTGACGATTTTCAAAGAATGGGCTAAAATAGTAAACTTTTAAAAGCTTTGTGGGAAGATTAAATGATTAATATATTTTTACAGGATAATTTAAATATTAACTTTGTCTCTGTAAACGATAGGTATGACGGAGCGTGAAACTGTTTTGTTGAAAGGTTTTAAAGGTAAACTCGATAAACTGATCAATCTTCATCTGCGGATGAAAGAGGAGAAGCAGTTATTGACGGAGGAGCAATCGCAGCTAAACGAGCAAATCAGGATTCTCACCGTTCGTAATGAGGAACTTATCAAAAAAATAGAAGAACTGAAGTTTGCAAAATCGTTACTCGGAGCGGAAGATGATCCGCACGAAGCAAAATTGAAAATAAACAGAATTGTGCGGGAAATAGATAAATGTATTGCCCTGTTAAATAAGTAATACAAATGCTATGGATGATAAACTTTCGATAAATATCAATATAGCCGACCGTTTGTATCCTCTGAGAGTCGATCGCAATGAGGAGGAGAGCATTCGTAAGGCAGCGAAAATTATCAACGAAAAGGTGGTGCAGTATAAACAGAAATATGCTTCAAAAGATTTACAGGATTGCCTCGCGATGGCAACATTGCAGTTTGTGATTCAGAAGTTTGACACCGAAAAACGAAGTGATATTTCGCCATTGGTCGATGAATTGGAAGTAATGAATGATTTTCTGGCAGAATTTCTTGAAAAGGAAAATTAGTTATTGAATTTCTATTGTATATCCGCATGTTTCAAGTACCTGGTTGTTCAGTCTAATCTGATTATGACCGTTTAACTTGAATTTGCGGTATTTTTTTGTTAAACCCTAATTGTATTTTACACATGTTAGTAGAAATAATTATTACAGGCATTGTTACACTGCTGATAGGAGGGACGGCATCCTATTTTCTGTGGGATATGGTCCTGACGAAGAACAAGCAAAAATTGCTTGCTGATGCCGAGGTGCAGGCCGAGATGCTCAAGGAGAAAAAAATGCTTCAGGCGAAGGAGAAGTTTATCCAGCTTAAATCGGAACACGAAAGCTATATCAACGAGCGGAATCTCAGGATTGCCAGCACGGAGAATAAGCTGAAACAAAAGGAAGCCATTTATCTTCAGCGCAAGGAGGAACTTCAGCGCAGTATAAAGGAACTCGAGACTTCAGAGCGGGAGATAGATTCCATCCGCGAAAACCTGAACAATCAGCTTGAATTAGTCCAGCAAAAAGAGGAGGAGATGCTCAAACTGCATAAACAACAGGTGCAGCAACTCGAAGCTTTATCGGGAATATCTGCTGACGAGGCAAAAGCTCAGCTTGTTGATTCCCTAAAAAATGAAGCAAAAACGGAGGCAATGTCATTCATCCAGGAAATTATGGATGAGGCAAAAATGACTGCCAACAAGGAAGCAAAAAAGATTATCGTCAAGTCGATCCAACGGGTGGCTTCCGAAACGGCAATTGAAAATTCAGTTACCGTCTTTCACATCGAAAGTGATGAAATCAAAGGAAGAATTATCGGACGCGAAGGCCGGAATATCAGGGCTCTTGAAGCAGCAACGGGTGTTGAAATTATTGTTGATGACACCCCTGAAGCGATCGTACTCTCTGCTTTTGACCCGGTAAGACGTGAAATTGCACGGCTTGCACTGCATCAGTTGGTCACTGACGGACGTATCCATCCTGCCCGTATTGAGGAAGTGGTGAATAAAGTTAAAAAACAGGTCGAGGAAGAGATTATTGAAACAGGAAAACGGACAACTATCGATCTTGGTGTTCATGGTTTGCACCCTGAACTGATCCGGTTAATCGGTAAAATGAAATACCGTTCCTCATACGGCCAGAATTTGTTGCAGCACTCACGCGAAACGGCCAATCTTTGCGCCATTATGGCTGCCGAACTCGGGCTGAATCCCAAACGTGCCAAACGCGCCGGACTTCTTCACGATATTGGTAAAGTACCCGATGATGAACCGGAATTGCCACATGCAATACTGGGAATGAAGCTTGCTGAAAAATTTAAGGAAAAACCCGATATCTGTAATGCCATTGGTTCGCATCACGACGAAGTTGAAATGGAGAGTCTTTTGGCTCCGATCGTGCAGGCTTGCGATGCTATTTCCGGTGCACGTCCCGGTGCACGTCGTGAAGCCGTTGAATCATACATCAAACGGTTAAACGATCTCGAAAACATGGCTCTTTCGTACCCCGGAGTTACCAAAACCTATGCCATCCAGGCAGGACGTGAACTCAGGGTTATCGTTGGAAGCGATAAAATGACTGATATTGAGGCAGAAAATCTTTCGTACGATATCGCCAAAAAAATTCAGGATGAAATGACTTATCCCGGTCAGGTTAAAATTACCGTGATCCGTGAAACACGGGCTGTAAGTTATGCAAAATAAAATCTCAGGTATATTATAATGTAAAAAAGGGGCCGAAAGCCCCTTTTTTAGTATTTACTGAATTTATCGAGCAACGTGTTGGTCAGACTGGCCTTTTCTTCATCTCCTGCGGTCTGGTAACATTGCCGGAGCAATAGCAAAAGTTTTTTTATGAGGGTTCCATCACTCAAATGATTCATATTTTCAATGCTTTCTTTCCTTTCACTCACCAGATAATCCAACTCTTTTGCCCCGATTATGGCTCCATTGTGCTCTATATTGATATAAAACAGGTAAGGATTGGCATTTTCTCCATAAACCTCTTTTGAAATTCTCGGGTCGTAATATCCCAGTATCAGGTATTGATCAATTTCGATAGCATGGATCGGAAGGTTCAGCCTGTGGGCGATAATACAATATAAGATTGAAAGTGAAATGATATTTCCTTTTCGTGAAACCAACAGATTTGTAATCAGGCAATTTTCGGGTGCAAAAATGTCTGTCATATTTAATTCAAAATGGTACAGGTCATAAAAAATATGGTTAATGACCGATACTTTTTCGAGCGAGGTAAGCGAATCGTTAATCTCTATCCAAATGTCGCCGACAATTTTCCGGATAAGCGGATCAATTTTTTCGGGAGTAATTGTCGGATGGTGGATCGTATTTACAAGAATCCATCCATCAAGGAGTGTTTTGTCTTCGGAGCTGACCCATTGGGCTGTTTTGTCGGCCAGCTTCACTAATTTAAGTTTATTGATGATTAATTCAAGCCGTTCATGGTGCAGCAAACTCGTCGAAGAACTTAACGCGTATTCCAGAACCGGCAATATGGCTGAACCCGATTCGAGTAATTTATCCCTGACGGCGAAATAAACTTCCTCATCACGATCATCAATCAAAGCAAGCAAAGTATCGATATTTACGATCTCTTCCATACGTTACTATAAAATCAGCTTATCAAGAATCTTGTTCACAAGGCGTTTCATTACAGGTTTATAGTCAATGGTGGCATTCCTGGTAATCCGGTTGGCGATGATGATACAAACGGTAAGTGCCTGGTGCCCGAGTAGTTTACAAAGTCCATAAATTGCCGAACATTCCATTTCGTAGTTTGTAATTTTCATACCCTGAAAACGAAATGATTCAATTTTATCATTGATCTCCCTATCCACAATTTTCAAACGCAATTCCCTGCCCTGGGGTCCGTAAAATCCTGGCGCCGAAATGGTTATTCCCTGAATAAAATCATTGTCCGTAATTTTTTGGTAAAGAGAATCATCGCAGTCGACCACGTAAGGTGAGGCCAGTAAAGGATTCCAGCTTGTATAAGACTTAAACGCATTTTCAAAGTCCAGGTCTGAAATTTCCTCACGTCGTGCATAGAAATTCATTAATCCGTCAAATCCGACAGCTTTACGCGATATCAAAAAAGCATCGACGGGAATATCACCCTGTAACGCTCCCGACGTACCTATTCTGATCAGGTTTAAACTGATCTTTTTTTCCTTGATCTCCCGGGTATCAAGATCAATATTTACAAGTGCATCGAGTTCGTTGATTACAATATCTATGTTATCGGTTCCGATCCCCGTCGAGAGTACTGTAATCCTTTTTCCCTTGTACCTGCCGGTTATGGTGACGAATTCCCGGTTCTGAGCTTTCACCTCAATTTCATCAAAAAAATCAGCAATCATTTCAACTCTTCCCGGATCGCCAACCAGGATAATATCTTTGGCAATCTGGCCCGGTTTAAGATGCAAATGAAAGATCGATCCGTCGGGATTGAGGATTAATTCGGAGGGTTCTATTTTTTTCGTCATCATTTTTTAATAGTTTCAATCAAAACTAATAAGAATTTCGTGATCAACAAAATTGATGGGATATAATTGTTTTTTGATATTTTTGTGAAAAATTAAAACCAATGATACAAAGAATTCAAACAGTTTATTTGCTGATTGCCGAAATGCTGATCGGTGCCCTTTTTTTTGTCCCGTTCGCCAAAATATTGGGAAAGGAGGGATTGATTTATCAGTTTGATATGAAAGGCATCTACCTTGCCGGATCACCGAAACCTGAAATTATTTACGGTAGTCTTCCATTGGTTATATTATGTGTAATGAGCCTTATTATTTTATTGATAACTATTTTAAAATACAAAAATCGCATACTGCAGATGAGGCTTTCAACACTTAATATTTTTCTGCTGATTGGAATCGGAGGTTTAATCTTTTATTATGTATGGTCCAGTGCTAAACTGTTACAGGGAAGCTATTCATTTAATATATATCTTGTATTCCCGGTTATCGCGGCAATTTTTATTTATTTGGCAATCAGGGCGATAGCCAAGGATGAATTGTTGGTTCGATCAATCGACCGCATACGGTAGCAGAGTCATAAAAGAAAAAGCCGGTTTCCCGGCTTTTTCTTTTATGACTGTATCAAAAGAGGACAGAAACCTTTTGACAGACCGATGTTAGAAATATGCTGTCATCAATTGTAAACGGGGCAGGGGAGTGAGAATCGATATCAATTTCGGCCACGAATTGATCACCCTTTAGAACAGGCACCACAATTTCGCTTTGCACATCAATACTGCAGGCTATGTAATTTCCTTCCTGGCTGACATCCTGTACAATTTTGGGTTGTTTAGTTTCTGCCACCTGTCCGCAAACTCCTTTACCTACCCGGATCATGGTATGTTCAGTCGGCTTCCCGGAATACGATTCCAGCATCAGCATTTCTCCCTTTATATCAAGCACGTAGAATCCAACCCAATTATAATGAAATACATTGTTTTTCAGCAGTTCACAGGTGCGTAATAAAATTTCGTGCCGTTCTTTGCCCGTAGCAATAAACGATTCAATATCCTGAAGTAATCCTGTATAATCAATAGGCATCTTAAAAAATAATTTACGGTCGTTTGTGGTATTCAATAAAAAAACATTTCATTTTCATTGGTGATTTTTTCACAGTAAAGGCATTTCAGGGTAATAGGTTTGTCTGAAAGGACCTCAAAACGTGTGGTAATGCTCTCTGCATTGGTAATGCATTTTGGATTAAAGCAATGGACAATCCCCTTGATCTCCCCGGGAGTTTCAACCACCCTTTTTTCGATTACCTCGTAGTCGCGGATAGTATTCAGCTTTGCATGCGGTGCCACAAGGGCTATTTTATTCACTTCTTCGTCGGCAAAAAAACGGTTAGCAATTTTAATAATTGCTTTTGCACCCATTGCTCTGCTATCGAGGTTATTGCCGAAAGTTACCATCTTATCGCAATCCTCCAGTTTGAGGATTTTTATTACCTTAAAAAGCGCTTTTGTTGGGATATGGTCAATGACGGTGCCGTCTTTTATTGCACTCACTTTGAGATGTTTTTCCATGACAAATAGTTGAAAGATTATTTAAGGTTTAACAGATGTGCGATGATCGCCATTCGGGTATAGACCCCGTTCTTTGCCTGGGTGAAGTAATAGGCTTTCGGATTACTGTCAACGTCTGTATGTATTTCGTTAATTCGGGGCAGCGGGTGCAGGATTTTCATATTCTCTTTCGTGTTTTTAAGCATTTCGTTCCGGAGAATGTATACATTTTTCACTTTTTCATATTCCACCGGGTCAATGAACCGCTCTTTCTGGACGCGCGTCATGTAAATAATGTCGGCCGCATTAATTATTTCGGTAAACTCAGTATGTTCGAAATACCGAATGCCCTTTGAAGTGAGCAGCAACTTGTATTCATTGGGCATCGCAAGTTCAGGTGGTGCTATAAAATTGAAGATCGGATCCTCAAACTGTAACATGGCCATCAGCAGGCTGTGTACTGTTCTTCCGTACTTCAAATCGCCCACCATAAACAGGTTGATGTTATCGAGCCTTCCCTGGGTTTTGATGATCGAATACATATCAAGCAGAGTCTGTGACGGATGTTGGTTGGCGCCGTCACCTGCATTGATAATCGGAACGCACGACACTTCGGATGCATATCGCGCACTCCCTTCCAGGGGATGCCGCATAATGATCATATCGGCATAATTACTCACCATCCGTATGGTATCATGCAGTGTTTCACCTTTCGACACACTCGAAGAAGCAGAATCGGAAAATCCGATAATCTTTCCTCCCAGACGGTTAATGGCAGTTTCGAAACTTAATCTTGTACGTGTCGAAGGTTCAAAGAAAAGTGTGGCAATTACTTTTCCCTGGAGCAGCTTCTGGTTGGGATTTGCTTCAAAATCCTGCGCGAGATGCATGATTTTGAGGTACTCCTCCTTGGTAAAGTCAGTGATGGAGATCAGGCTTTTTGGGATCATAAGTATATAAATTTGAGGTTTACAAAAATATAAAATTTAGCTGTTATTCAACCCAACATCAGGGTTTGTTATTCACAATTAATGAAGCCGTGAGTTGATCGATTTTTCCGAGTTTTTCCATTACAATATCGGTTAACTGTTTTCTTACCAATATTTTAGCCTTGCAAGTGAGATCGAAATTACTTTCCTGCATCACGAGCTGATATTCTTTTAATACCATCATAAACTCGTTCATAGCCAGGTAACCGAAATTGACTTCAACGGTATTCTCAATGATTTTCTCGATGATTTGGGCATTGTTCAGGGCATCGGCGGCCGCATGTTTATAAGCATTTGTTAATCCGCTGGTTCCTAATAAAATGCCCCCAAAATACCGGACAACCACGACCAGGATATCTGTTAATTCCAAAAGTTTTATTTGCCCCAGTATCGGTCTTCCGGCCGTGCCCGAAGGCTCACCATCATCGTTTACCCTGAATAGATTCATATCCGCCCCCAACCGCCATGCAAAACAGTGATGCCTTGCACTGTGATGTTCCTTTTTTATCCGAAGCGTGATCTCCCTGATCTGTTGTTCGTCTGACACCGGAAATGCATAGGCAATAAATTTGCTCCCTTTCTCCTTGTAAATTCCTTCAGCTGGCGATCCTATTGTTTTATAGGTGTCTGTGTATTCCATTGAGTGAAAAGATGAGTTTCGGAAATATCAAAACTGAACGGTTAACGATGAAAATCAAAAAAAAAACAGACCTTTTGGCCTGTCTGTCAAATCGAACTTAATACTTTAATCTGTTTTCTATCTCGTCGAGGTAAACTTTAAAATTTTTATCCGTATCCTTCAGATTAGCGACCGTCCGGCATGCATGCAGCACTGTTGCGTGATCCTTTCCCCCGATTTGCGAGCCGATCGACGCAAGCGAAGATTTTGTCATGCTTTTCGAAAAGTACATGGCAATCTGGCGAGCCTGAACCGTTTCTCTTTTGCGTGTCTTCACTCCCAATGAATCGATGGGAAGATTGAAATAATCACAAACTGTTTTCGAGATATAATCGATCGTTATTTCCCGTACTGAACACTTCACGAGCTTATTGATCATTTTTATAGCAAGGTCGATGTTGATCTCCTTGCGGTTCAGGGTTGCCTGAGCCAGTAATGATATTAACGCTCCCTCAAGCTCCCTTACATTACTGTTGATATGTGATGCAATATACTCAAGGACCTCTTCCGGAATATCGATACCGTCTTTGTAGATTTTCTTGCGAAGGATGTTCATCCGCGTTTCGAAATCGGGAATTTGCAAATCGGCAGTAAGTCCCCATTTAAACCTTGAAAGTAATCGTTGCTCAAGGCCTTTTAATTCGATGGGCGGTTTATCCGAGGTGAGGATAAGTTGTTTTCCGGTTTGATGCAGGTGATTGAAAATGTGAAAAAAAGTTTCCTGAGTTTTTTCCTTTCCCGCGAATTCCTGAACATCATCTATGATCAAAACATCGATCATCTGGTAGAAATGAAGGAAGTCGTTACGGTTGTTGTTCCGCGTAGCCTCTGAAAACTGGGTCTGAAATTTATTCGCATTTACATACAGGACAATTTTTTCAGGGAATCGTTCCTTAACCTCAATTCCTATGGCCTGTGCAAGGTGGGTTTTACCCAATCCCGAATTACCATAAAGCATTAATGGGTTGAAGGCCGTTCCGCCAGGTTTTTGTGCAACAGCATAACTGGCGCTGCGGGCAAGCCTGTTGCACTCACCTTCAATAAAGTTATCAAAGGTATTATCCTGCTTCAGTTGCGGATCAATGTTAAGTTTTTGAATTCCAGGTATTACAAACGGGTTCTTAATGGCACTGTCATCGTGAAAGGATGAGGCTGCAATTGGCCTGTTCTTCAGATTATTGTTCTGATTGGTAGGCAGTTTTACGGTGTAAGGTTTGTTGTTAGTGCTGAGATTATTATCCACCACCACACTATATTCAAGTTTGGCACCTGCACCAAGTTCTTTTCTGAGGGTTTTCCTCAGAATATCAATGTACTGTTCTTCAAGGTACTCGTAAAAAAAAGGGCTTGGAACCTGAATGGTAAGAATATCATTATCCAGTTTAATGGGAACAATGGGTTCAAACCAGGTTCTGTAACTTATGAAAGGCACGTTGTCTTTAATAATTTTCAGACAATTCTCCCAGACGTTATTATAATCTCTGTTCATTTAGGTTTTGGCTCATGAAAAATTGTACTTTTTTTTTTATTCATAGGTTGCAAAGGTTGAAAAAATTTAGTCGGGAAAAAATTGCTCAAAAAGTTGCATTTTTCTATGGTTTTAATTTTCAGTTTATTGCCTCTGCAAGTATTTTAAAAATAATGCAAATAATTCATATTCAGTTTGTTGTGTTTCGATTGTTCGCAAACATTTGATCTTATGCGTGTTGTAGAGATAATTCCTACAATACTTTTGTGAAAAAGAATGTTTCAGAAAACTGATCGAAAAACGGCAAAAAATTCTCTTTCGAGAGGTCTAAAAGTAAATAAAAAAGAATCGATAAAACTATTTCTCAACCGTTTTTAGTGCATTTTTTAAACTTATTTCTTTCCCGTTTTTGTACGACTTTAAAAATGCCTCAGGAAAAGCACTTTGTATCTTATTTAGAGTTATTCTGACTTTATCATAAGATTCAGGAGCTGTTACATAATAATATTTTCTTCCCGATTTAATTTCTGTAATCTCCTCAATCCCTTTAAACATGGGGGATGAAAGGCTCACAGGGGTCGAAGAGGAGAAGACCTGGACCCTAAAAGTAATATTATCAGCTACCTGCGCGGAAGGTGGGATTGTCATATTTTGATTGCGCCCAAAATCGATAGCTGAAAAGTGGATGTAACGTTTCGGATTAAGCCGAAAATCGACCAATAAGCGGTTCAGATTTTCGGTTGAAGAACTCAGATTCTGATATAACCGCCGGTCATTTACCAAAAGCCCCAGGGAACCATTGGCTGTATCAATTTTGGTTAAGATCACCTGTAAATTCGACAGAGAACCATTTAACTGGTCCACGGTTCTGTTCAACTCAAGTTGTGTAAGCGAGTCACTGAATGTGGAGAGATTGTCCATGATCCGACCCAGTTTTCCTGAATTGCTTTTCAGATTTTCCGTAGCTTCACTAAGATTTGATATCGTTGAGGCGAGATTTTTCTTTTGATCGTAGACAACATCGTTCACGTTACCCGAAATTTTTTCGAGATTAGTCATAGTAAGATTGATCTGATGGATGCTTTCTGAGAGGTTGCGCTGCGATTCGCTATTCAGAATTTTTGAAACGGCTACGACAATGGAGTCAAGATTCTCAATCATCCGTTCTGCCTTCACTTTAATAGGTTCAATCTGTTCATTGACCTGTTGCATAATATCTGCTGCCATCTGAGTATTCAGCGTATCGTTGGCTTGTAAAAGCTGCTCCGAATGACCCAGATTCAGCTTGACAACCTTTGATCCCAACAGATCAGTACTCGCGATTTCTGCTGTAGTTCCTACAGGCAATGGAAAGTCGTTGTGAATGGCAATTTTGACGATCAGGTCTCCGGACAAATCCTCTGCAAAGTAAATCTCACGCACATAGCCGATTTTCAGGCCATTCAATGTAACCTGGGTGGTAGCGGTCAGACCACCTACATTCTTATAACGGGCATAAAAGACTTTTTCTGTCCGGAAAATATCCCTCCCTTTAAGAAAATTAATACCCCAGATCAGAAGGGTGAGTGAGATAATCACTAAAATTCCGATCTTCGATGTTTTAGTAAGCTTCATGTCAGGAATTTTTCAAATTATTCGTAAAAATATACATAATAATGATCAGTAAAAAGCCCGTTACATTACTTTTTTTGCATGGCCTCCTTCACAGATATTGGCTCTCCGTTTCTGAATGCTGCAATAAATGCATCAGGTATTTTTTTCCGGATTGTTGAAAGATTTTGTTTGGCCTCTATGAGTGATTCACTCTCGAGGCAATAATATTTGTAGTAGTTGCCTGATTTAATCTCTGAAATATTTTCAATCCCTTTAAATATCCGGGAATTCAGCGAAAGTTTTGTAGGTGAGGCAGAAAGCTGAATGGCATAGGTGATTGCATCAGATTCATCTGCCCGGGGTGTATTCTCCTCCTTAATTATGGATTGACTTTGATTCTTATATTCCGTCACCTTTTTAATTTCCTTCATTTCGGGCGATGGTCTGGAAGCAGGAGATGGTTTGGCAGAGACACTATTGGAGTCTTCGGGTGATTCTTTTTTTGATGCACCTGCGTATGCCAGGTTCAGGCGTGATTCAAATTTTTCCTTGTAAGATTTAAATGAGTTGAAGATCGATAACGCGAGGGTTTCTCTGCCGTTATCAGTCATCAGGTAATTTGCTTCCGCCTGGTTGCTCAGGTAGCCCGTTTCGATCAAGACCCCCGGCATTGCAGTTTCACGCAATACAAGGAAGCCCGCTTGTCTCACATCACGACTTGCTCTTTGGGCATGTTTCAGGAAGGTATCCTGCAGTATTCCGGCAAATGATACACTTTGTTCAATATGAGTATTCTGAATCAGTTCAAACATGATATACGATTCGGACAGGTTAGGGTTAAATCCTTCGTAACGTGTGGTATAATCACTTTCGAGTAAAATCACACTGTTCTCCTTTTTTGCCACATTAAGGTTGTCTACGGTCCGGTGAAGTCCTAAAACATAGGTCTCGGTCCCTTTAACCGATGGTGTATTGCAATAGTTGGCATGTATTGATATAAACAGATCGGCATTATTCCTGTTTGCGATTGCCGATCGTTCGAAAAGAGGGATAAATACGTCATTGCTTCGGGTGTAAATTACTTTGACATCGGGCAATTTTTCTTTGATGTATTTGCCAAGTTTCAAGGCAATCGAGAGGACAATGTCTTTTTCACGAGCCCTTCCTACCACAGCTCCCGGATCCTTACCTCCGTGACCAGCGTCGATCACAACCGTTTGAAGACCCTTATTGTCGCTGTTGTTGCTAAAAAGCGGCGTGGTTATTAACAAAATGATAATAAACAGGAGTAATTGTTGTATGTGAAATTGAGTATAAAATATATTCTTAACCTTTATATACATTGTCTTCATGCCTGAATTATTGTTAAGATCTGATATTTTGAAGAAAACACTTCGATTTCCCCGGTATTTAAATGAACATGCAGTCAAATCAACTGCCGCCGTGTCTCAAAAAAAACAACGGATTACAGGATACAAAAATAGAAGATTAAATTATTTTTTCGGGTTGTAAGTTTCTCTAAATGGATTTTTTACTTTTGCCCTATGCAATTCGTTGCGTTTATGTTAGATTTAACTTGATTTGGGAAAGTTTTGAGCAATCTGCGATTTTTTTCTTTTCTTTGGGTATTCTCCTTCCTGGTTTATGGAACTTTGTTCGGACAGCGGCTTGATAAAAACAAGCGTGTTCCTGTTGAAAAACAGAATGTTCCGGCCCGGGATCGGCAGAACCGCCCCGTTTCGGCAATTCCGGACACAATCCCTGTTTCCACCATCGATTCACTTGCTGTCGACAGCCTGGCCCTGGAAGAAACCGCGGGTTTTGATGCCGAGGTTGAGTATACCGCAGACGGATATATTACCCTGGTACAGAACAGCTCCGGCAATAAAATCTTTATGTACGACAATGCACAGGTAAAATATAAGGATATCGAACTCAAAGCCGCCTATATTGAATTAAACCGCGACAGCAACATTATATATGCGGTTGGAAAACCCGATTCTACGGGCGCTATTGCCGGAAAACCGGTTTTCAAACAGGGCGATCAGGAGTTCGAGGCGGACCAGGTAAGGTACAATTTCAAAACAAAAAAAGGTATTGTCACCGGAGTTGTGACCGAGCAGGAGGGTGGATTTGTACACAGCGGGAGAACAAAGCTGATTAATGATTCAACCTATTTTCTTCGTAACGGCAAATACACAACCTGCGATGCTGAACATCCTCACTTCTGGCTTGAGATGACCAAGGCAAAGGTTTTATCGAACAAGAAAATTGTGACCGGCCCCGCCTATCTGGTTATCGAAGATCTTCCGCTATACTTCGTTTTTATTCCTTTCGGTTTCTTCCCGAATTCTCCCAAATACTCATCGGGTTTATTGATGCCTTCGTACGGTGATGAAATCAATCGTGGATTTTTCCTGCGTGATTTCGGGTATTACTGGGCTGCAAGCGATTATTTCGATGCGTCGGTAAAAGGTGATCTTTACTCCAAAGGTTCGCGGGGAATAAAACTACACACCAATTACCGGCTTCGTTATAAATTCAGTGGTGCATTTGACCTGAAATATTATAAAAATGTTTTCGGTGACAAGGGATTGCCCGATTATAAAACTCAAAACGATTTTGCCATTACCTGGAGCCATTCAATGGATGCAAAATCGAGCCCGAGTCAGACCTTCAGTGCGAGTGTGAATTTCTCGACAAGTTCATTCGATCAGAACAACTCATATACCACGGAGAATTATCTCACCAATACTAAACAGTCAAGTATTTCTTATTCGAAACGGTGGGAAAATTCGCCGTTTACGATGTCGGGAAATATGCGCCATTCTCAAAACAGCCGTGATACCACGATTAGTTTAACGCTTCCCCAGCTGACATTTAACATGTCAAGAATATATCCTTTCAAGGCAAAAACCCGGTCGGGCAAAGAAAAATGGTTTGAAAAAATAGGACTAAGCTATTCGATGGATATGCAAAACACCATTAATACAAAGGAGAATCAGTTAATGAACTCTTCGCTGATCAAGGACTGGCAAAACGGAGTTAAGCACAGCATTCCGGTAAGTACCTCCTTAAAAGCATTGAAATACATTACAATAAGCCCTTCATTTAATTACGGCGAAAGGTGGTATACTCAACAAATCCGCAAGCGGTATAACGATTCGACCCGGCAGGTTGAGGTTACCGACACGATTTATGGTTTTACCCGGAATTACGATTATTCATTTAGTGTCGGCGCATCGACCAAACTATACGGAGATTACAGACCATTAAATCCAAAATCCAGAATTAAACAGATCAGGCATGTGATGACTCCAAGTATCAGTTTTAACCTCAAACCCGATTTCAGCAATCCGGGATACGGAATGTACGGCGATATTGAGTATTACGATGAAAAGGGAATGCCCGTCAGTTTACGGTATCCGTATCATGAAGGTTCAATTTTCGGATCTGCCAGTGCAGGACGGTCAGGATCGATTGGTTTTAATCTTAATAATACACTGGAAATGAAGAAGGTAAATTCGAAGGATACCTCAGCTACGGCCGAGGCATTTACAAAGGTTAAAATTCTTGACCAGTTATCCTTCAGCGGGTCTTATAATCTTGCTGCCGACTCCTTAAATCTTTCAAATATCAATATTTCTGCACGTACCAAGGTTGCAGGAGTCGATCTTAACTTTGGCGCGATTCTCGATCCCTATGCGATGCAAAACGGTCGCCTGATCAACGAGTTTGAATTTTCGCGTTCAGGAAAACTGGCCCGGTTGACCAGCGCCAACATGTCTTTTGGACTGTCATTTAAATCGAAGGAAGGAAAAGAGAAGGAAAAAGAACAGGAAAATCTTACGCCCGAACAGCAAACCGAATTGGAAATGGCGGAAATCAGGCGGAAAACCGGCGACATCCCGGAATATGCCGATTTTAGTGTACCCTGGGATTTGTCGTTTAATTACAGCTTAAGGTACAACAGGCCTGACCCCGAAAAATCATCAATGATTACGCAGACTGTCGATTTCAACGGCAATGTAAGCATGACCAAACAATGGAAAATCGGTTTTTCATCGGGATTTGATGTTCAGAAATTTCAGGTCACCTTCACACAATTTAATATCTTCAGGGATCTGCACTGTATGCAGATGTCTTTAAACCTGGTTCCATTCGGTTATCGCCAGAGTTATAGTTTTACAATCAGGGCTACTTCGACTTTATTGCAGGATTTAAAACTGAGTAAGCGTCAGAGTTCTTACGATTATGGCAATTACTAGGCGGCGATGGGGCGATCCCGAATCCACGTCGTTCCCGGGCGGCGAATGGGCGAAAGGGCGACAAGGCGAAAGAGCGATGGGCAGAAAATGAGAAAATTAAAATTTGAAAATTTGAAAATTCGGCAATGTGCTAATGTGCTAATATGCCAATGTATTAAGGCAATCCCGAAGGGATTCAATCTTAATGACCCCGGGTAAGCGTTTCCGGATTCTTTATTGCATTAATAGCTCAAACATTATTCGGAATCGCGCCACCCGGGGTAGGACGGAACACATAAAATGCGGCGCAACTACACCCGGTATTGAAAATTAAACCTTCCATGCGCCGCGGGAGAAAGAAGATGAGAAAGGGCGACAAGGCGAGGGAGCGATGGGACGACACGGCGAAGGAGAGAAGAGAAAATTTGTCATGCCAATGCTTCATCCCGGTTTCGGATCCCTCTTTTTTAATTTGCGGTGAGTAAAAATGGCGATTGAAAATCGCCAGTCCCGAAGATTGCCAATGTGCTAATATACTGATGCTTTATGATTGAATTCACAGACTGTCATTGTTAGGAGTAACACCTAAACTTAGTAAGAATTCGTCCCGAGAGTTTACGATTCGGGATTCGTCAAATTCGCAATTTAATAATGAACCTGCCAGAAATGAACAAACGAAAATACGATCCTGATTTTAACCAGTTATTAAAGGTCCTGCGGAGGGAAAAAGCCGATCGGCCGGTTTTGTTCGAGTATTTTACCAATGGTCCGCTCAACGAATACCTTGCCGGCAGGAATGCTTCCGATCCCGGAAACCTGGACGAAACCATCCGGATCACAATTGACGCGTTTACCAATGCAGGTTATGACTATGTAACCCTACCTGCCAGATTTTTTGGCGGTATGTCGTTCACAACCGCTGTCCATAACAAGATGTCAACGGTCTCTCAGAATGAGGGATCGATCATTACTGATCGCGCATCTTTTGATGCATACGAATGGCCCGATCCGGAAAAAAGTGATTTTGATACCTTTAACCGGTATGCACCATTTCTGAGCGGAAACATGAAATTCATCACCCCCGGACCTGGCGGTGTACTCGAGAATGTGATCGACCTGGTTGGTTTCGAACGGCTTTGCTATATGCTGTATGAAGATGAACAACTTGTGTGGGATATTTTTGAGGCAGTTGGTTCAAGACTGGTGCGTTTCTATGAACTTGTTTCGCGTGAAGAAATGGTTGGTGCACTGATTGTAAATGACGACTGGGGATTTAAAACGCAGATCATGCTCGATCCTGACTCGATGCATCGATACCTGTTTCCCTGGCACAGGAAGATTGTGGAAGCCATTCATTTAAATGCGAAACCTGCAATCCTTCACTCCTGCGGAAATCTTGAATCGGTGATGGATTTCCTGATTGATGACCTGAAATTTGATGCAAAGCATTCATGGGAAGATAATATTTGCCGGGTGGAAGATGGGTGGAAACGATGGGGTGACCGCATTGCAATTCTGGGAGGAATCGATATGGATTTCCTGGTCCGCTCGGCTCCCGAAGCAATTCATCAAAGGGCTGTCGGATTGCTGAAATTAACCGGTTCAAAAGGGTATGCGCTGGGTTCAGGCAACAGCATTCCTGCGTTTGTGCCAAAAGAAAATTACCTGGCCATGATTAATGCGATATAAGCGATCGCGTGGTACAACATTACTTGAATTTCAATAAGTTTAAGACACAATTGAGTTCGCAGACAGTAGCCAGCCGCTTAAACTAATCCATGTAAAAGACATAAAAAAGTTTTACCCTATATTTGGTCAGAGAACCATTTAATTTTTAAAAGCGCTGGGTAAGATTCAAATAGAGACGTCCTAAATTATTATCTTTTTCGAAAGTCGACTCATAATTAACCGAAAGAGTTGTTTTTTTTGCAATTCGCCATGAAAGACTGAGCTCGGCGATATCCTGATTCAGAGAAATACTCTTATTTTTATAAGTGTAGTTTACCAATCTGTATTCAAGTGAAGTGTATAGTTTCCCCGATATAAAATCGCGTGATAGCGAAATTCCGTAAACCATGCCGTCTATATAGTTCGTTTTTAGTAAGGTCGCATTGATTGTTGCTGATGCAAGGATAAATGGCACCAGGCTGTAATTAAAATAACTGTTTGCGTTAATACCCGGAGTGGGATCCGATTTTTGAAACCGATATCCCGTAGATCCACCCCAGGTGAAGTATTTAATCGGACGATAATTGAAATGAAACCTCAATCCTTGTCTGGTTTCTCTGTCGATTATACTATCTATTTGATTTTTAAAAGTTTCGTAGTAATATACATTTTTTCGTGCATCATAAGAAACAGAGAGTGAAAGTTTTTTGATCGGTTTGTATCTGATTGATACATATGTGCTTGTAAGATTAAACGTATTTGACGGTTGTTTATTTTTGAGCGCATAGAAATCAAATTCAAATGAGCAAAAGAGATCCAATTTTTGGGCCAGCGAATTGCGATGTTGAATATATGCAAATCGCCGGTCTGTTTTGAATTTATTCATCTGGTTGAACAGGGCCACCGAAGTTTGCATATCTCCGTTATTTGTTTGAGTATGATGACCAGCAAAAACACCAAATTGCATCAGATTTGGATTGATACTGTAGTTATAATAGTCGGGTCTTGAACCTACCACAGCACCATAGGTAAAGTTACGGTAATTTGTTTCAAACTGAAGCCCATCCACTGCTCCTATGTTGGCCATATTCGGGTTTATTTTTCGACCCAGCGAGAAATTTGTTGATTTATTTAAATCGTATTTTAAAGCTAAACTGTATATTTTAAGATACTTGTTAATGTCTTGTCCCACCTGACTTAATTCATTCGATTTATGCGTAAAAGAAATGTAACTTTCAGCAGAAAACCGGGAATTACGCATGTGTTGTGCATTCAGTGATAAATTGTATCGGTATCTGATATTGGTAGCAGTACCTGAAAAATTAGCATAAGAGGAGAGTGCCACGCGTCCGTCAAATTTTGATTTCATTTCCAGGACCTTATTTTTCACGGTAAACGAATCAATTGCCTGATCATTCACAGAGATAGACTTGTCTGATTCATTATTGACAGGTTCATCAGGTTTCTTTTCTGTTCTGGTTTTTCCAAAAATGGGAGTGGAAACTGTCAGGGTAATATTCCCAATGAGGGTTCCAACACATGAAATAGAGGAAAGATTAGAAACAGTGATTACAGGAATAAGCACATTATTGCGTGCAATGAACAAGGTATCACCAATACGAATGCCCTCCGTATTTTCAAAATTTACATATACACTTTGAGAACTGATATATGAAACTGATCCTTTCAATATTTTCTCAGTGGTTTGTCCAAAATTATTTAGGCTCAGGCAAATAAAAAATTGAACGAATAATAACGTTTTCATGAGAATATATTTGAGTTAATCCGTGAATTATTTTTTTTTCAATTGTTCCCGTACAGGTGGGCAAACTCGCGATAATGAATGATATCTTGTTTCATTTCTTTGAATATTAGGAACAAAATTTCCGTGCTGTATTAGTCAGAGGATCCTTTCGGATGGCATGACAAACAATTTGTGCTGTTGTATACATAACCATTTTCCCCCCTGTGTTCTGAGTCCATTGAGGACTTGTTGTGTTCATGGCAAAGCAGGCAGGAAAAAACTGCGTAATTTGCAGGACTTGTATGACAATCACTGCACAATGTCCATCCACCTCTGTGTTTTCCGCTGTTAATGGGAAAAAACTGAGTGTCGTGATTGAAGGCAGCAGGCGTCCATGTTGTTGTGCCATGGCATGATTTGCAATCGGTAGGGAAGTTGGCAGTAGAATGCGGCGGATTTGTGGTAGCGTTATATTTAGTTAAGTGGCAACTTACGCAATCACTTGATGTTCCGGTATAACCATTTGCATGACAACGGATGCATTCAATACCGGAATGACCACCGGATAATGGAAAAACGGTGCTGGCAGTGTGATCAAATTTGGCCGGCTGCCAAACCTTTTCATTATGGCAAAAGGAGCAATTCTTCGGGAAGCTGGACGCAACATGTACAGGATTAGTTGTGGAGGTGTAATCATTCAAATGACAGTCGACGCATTCTGCACCCATTGGGTCAAAACGAAGAAGAGAAGCTGATTTATGACATTGATAACAGTCTGTCTGAGCATGTTGTCCAATTAACGGGAATCTGCTTTGTCTGTGTATTTCGTTGATATTGGACACGATCCATGACCTGGGAGTATGACATCGCTCGCAATCTTGTCCAACAGTCTGCTGATGCAGATCCTTATGGCATGACAGACATGTTTTTTTTGCCTTTGAGAAGACCAGATCGGTGTGACACTTTCTGCATTCTGCCGTTTGATGTTGCCCGTCCAATTTAAAATCAGTAGTCGAGTGATCAAATGAATTGCTTTTGATTTTTATGGACCAACCTTCCGGATTATGACAAACATCGCACTTAATACTAAATTTATCGCCATGAGGAGATTGAGCTGGTACATTAATCGATAGCAACAATGCTAAAATTATTGATGACAGTTTGAACATAGTATTTTGTTGTTTTTGTATTGTATAAACTTTCCGTTTCCATTAGCTTCCTCCGTGTGACATTTTTCACATGCAACTTTTAAATGAGCTCCTTCGAGTTTAAACCTTGAAGAATTATGATCAAATTTCGATTTTTTCCAATCTTCATATCCATGACATCTGGTGCAATCTGTTTTTCTGTTAATTTCAAACTGACCTGCATGAGTATCTTTGTGACAGGCCGAACAATCAGTTGATAGGTCTTTAAACTTCTGAATTGCCAGACCTGCATTGTTTTTTGGATAATGACAGGTAGCGCATGTTTGTTGGGCATGAATTCCTTCCAGTTTAAATTTTGTAACGGAGTGATCAAATTCGGGTCCCTTCCATCTGTTAACATTATGACACTCCGTGCATTTTTCACCCGGATAATACTTTTCCTGAATAAAACCTTTATGTTCGTTTTTATGACAATCGACACATTTGTCACCTATTTTTCTAAATTTCCAGTCTGTTTCTTTTTTATGACATGCCGTGCATGGAGTGGCTAAATGAGCGCCTTCAAGCGGGAAAGCTGATAAATTATGTTTTTCGATTGTGTATAAGCTCGCTGTGAATCCGTCATTTGAATGGCATTGATAACAATCCGGGGAGATGCCATCTTTGGTAAATTCTTTTTTATGATAATCTGAATGACAATCTGAACAACGCTCGTGCCTTATGGGAGCTGTTAGACTTTTAATGTGACACGATTTGCAGGCAACTGATTTATGCTTGCCCACAAGATCAAAACCGGTTTTGATATGATCAAAATTGCTTGTGCTTTTAATGATGTGAAAGGACTCCTCCGAATGGCATTGTTTGCAATTCGGGCCGAATTTGTTGTCGTGCGCATCTTTGTGACAGCTTGTACAATTATTACTTAAAAGGCCTTTGAATTGTTGCACCGGCTTACCATTGACGATTTGTGTTTTATGACATTTCAGGCAATCAACATTTAGGTGCTTTCCTGTTAAAGGAAATTTTGTTGTATTATGATCAAATCCCGTTGCATTTTTGAACGAGTCAAAACTATGGCAGGTGCTGCAATCTGGTGACATTTTCCCCTGGTGAAAATCGTCATGGCACGAAAGACACGCTTTATCCAGTCCCAGATAAGTTGTTGTTCTCTTTTTTAAGTCGGCATCTTTAATGAAGGAAGGTTTGTGACATGATTTACAATTGCATGCTTTACAATCTTCACGCGTATGTGCACCTTTTAATTCAAAACCTGTTTTTGAATGATTAAAGGTCATCTTGTCAAATTTGACAATCTGAAAATTACGACCATGGTGGTCATTATGACAAACATAACACTCTTTTTCTGCAACTTCAGATGAGGCGTGAAATCCTTTCCTGCGACTAATAAGCTGATTGATTTCTGTGTGACATTGCAGGCATTTCTCCCTGGTTACTTTGTTTCCCACATCATGACACTTGGTACAATTGCTTAAACCCTCAAGGCTGCTGTGCGCTTTGCACAGTTCTCCCGGCGATATCTGGGCATATGCATTGTTTCCCCCAAAAAGGAAGATTGAAAATAAAATAAGTAAATGTACCAGTTTCATCAGGAATTTTTTGAATCAATAATATATGCCGTTGTAAATACATTTAATATCAAGTGATTATCAACGCAATTTTGTTCTAAAATAACCTTTATCTGTGTTTTAAAATTGCGACTCCGTATTTTGTAGTAATCTCTATCCCGATTTTTTTTAAAAACTGCGTCGGAAGTTCTCCACCGGCAAAGATGTAGACCAGGTCATTATCAATTTTCAATACTTCTGTCGAATCATTCACAGTGTAGTGTATTGCGTCCGGTCCGATGGAAAGGATATTTGAATTTAGTTTTACATCAATTAAACCACTTTTAATGGCTTTATTTATTCTTTGGGCGTTCATCGGTTTAATTCGGCTAAAGGCATTGCTCCTGTACGAAAGCGTTACCTTGTTCTGATCTGCCAAAAGTAATGCAGACTCAATCGCAGAATCACCTCCACCAACAATAACGATATTTTTATCCTTGATTTGTTCAGGTTCTAAAAGCCTGTACGCTACTTTTTCAGAGTTTTCTCCCGGTACGTTAAGTTTGCGGGGCGATCCACGTCTGCCGATGGCTAATAATACAGATTTTGTTGTGTAATTATCTCCATTGAGTACCTCTACTTTAAATAGTTCTCCTACACGGGTGATGGCTTCGACTTTTGAATTTTCCCTGATGGAAATATTATTTTTCGTCAATACGGTGTTCCACAAATCAAGTAGTTCTGTTTTGGAGGTTTCCTTAAACTTCACCTTGCCATAGAGTGGCAAATCCATTGGAGCGGTCATCACAATTTTGGCGCGAGGAAAAGAAAATACAGTGCCTCCCAAAGTATCCTGATCCAATGTTAATGCCTTTAAATTAAGTTCTTTGGCAGTAAGTGCAGCTGATATGCCTGCAGGACCGGAGCCAACTACAATTAAATCATAATCAGACTGTACTTCTTTTTTGATGATCTTTACAATATTTTCTACCGCTTCACGACCCTGGATAACTGCATTTCTGATTAATCCCATCCCACCTAATTCACCGGCAATAAAAATGCCCGGTACATTTGTCTCGAAATTGGGATTGACATGCGGCAAATCGACACCTCTTTTTTCAGTTCCAATGTATAATGAAATTGCTTCGACAGGACATGCCCGAAAGCATGCACTATGACCGATACAACGTGATGCGTTAATGATGGTCGCCCTGCCATTTCTGATTCCCAGAACATCTTTCTCCGGGCAAGCCTCAATACATGCTCCACTTTTGATGCATCTGTTTGGGTCTACTACCGGATACAACGAGACAGGTTCATGCACTCCGTCTACTTTTGCCTGTCGTATCTTTTCACCTACTTCTTTTGACTCCCGTCTTTGCTTATTAATGTAAATAAATAATATTGCAATCATGATGAGAATGGCCCCACCATAAATAATAATCTCTTCAATAATTACTTCCATAAAATTAAAATATCCATTTATATCCAAAAGTAACCACAACAGCCACATGTATGACCATAATAATCAACATGATTAGTGCAAATGGTAAATGTGCAACATGCCATAATTTGAATATGTTTTGCATCATATCCAGATGTTTAATGCGTTTGACTAAACTTTTCTGACTTTTAATCAATTGTTTAACCTTTTTAAATTCTTGCACAGTGAGGTGTTTTGATCTTAGTCCCGAAGCTATATTCGATGAACTATCCATCTGGAATTCTGAAATATCGACATTGTATTTATTCATCAGCTCTGTCCCAAGTTCGTTTTTCATATCCTCCACTTCCTGCAGACTTAATTCACGCCCTTCGATTGAGCGGGGTATCTGAAGATAAATAAACCGGCCAATTACACCACTTGCCACTACAATAACCAGGCTCCAGAAACTGATAGAAACAATTCCTCCAAATTTAAATGATGTGTGATATAATATTAAAACAGGACCTAATGCGCATAAAAAAATATGAAACTCCAGCCAGTGTTTTAAAACCCCCACACGTGAAAAGATCTGGAATCTTTTACGCGCCATATACGAAAACACCCCGAAAAGTAGAAGCAAGGTACCAATAATACCCAAACCATGTCCTAATAACCCGCTGGGCTTCAGAAATGCATAATCAGGGTGAAAATATCGCTCTTCAATAGGGAGGCTGTAAAATGAAAACCCGGTAAAACCCAGTATAATGCCTGCTGCAAGGACCACAACTGAATAAAGTGTCAAATACAGCCGATGTACAAATCTTGTCATTAATTTCTCTTTTTTTGGAAAACTGATGTACAAACTATAAGTTAAAAACTAATGATTTAAACCTACCCATCCGAAAATACTGCCTGATGTTTAAATGATCATTGGGTCGAATGTAGGTAATTATCTATCTGTATCAATAGATGTTGTGCAAGACTTCGATAATTTAAATTAAATCTTAATAATGGTGAAGGATATTTATCTTACCCGGGTTCTCCTTCGAGTACAATTTTAATAATGTCACGGATTTCTGCTTCATCAGGAATAGCCATGTTGGTAGCGTAATAATATTCAAGAACAAAAGTTCCCAATTCATTGCATTTTTTAATTCCGGTATCAATAAGATTTCCACACGCAATTTCCAAGGGTACCAGTATTGTCATACCTACATAGTTGTCAGCGTAATCAATCCGCTCCAGGACAGAATTCATGCTTTTACAAACTAATGTAAATTCGTCTCTTATTATATCCTTTTGAATGCGAGTAAAAGTTTGACCGATTAAAGGCAGGACCAGGAAATAAAATCGCAGACTGCCACCAATCCCGCCCATGCCGCTGATAATTAATCCGTTGTTTTCATCGTCCAGCGAATTTTCGAGGAACATTCTGCATTCGGATAATGCGAGTCGGGACCATTGCGCAAGTTCTTTACCCGGACCATTTTTGTGGAATTGTTCAAGTTGTCTGAATGCAGTAACAGTTCCCACATGTGCCAGCATGGATAATGCCTTTTTCTTCCCCGCAACCGGAGTATGCTGGTCATTTAATATTTGACCTAATTTCAATACCTGCGGTTCAGTAAGATCACCTTCTCCAAATGAATGTGACTCCTCCAGGTATTCTTCCTGGGTTTGAAGATCTATACCATCTTCCATAATCTCAAACTTGTCAGGCATACCTGCCAAAATCCGTTGAATCTCCCTGTCCTCGTTTTTCATTTAATTGCTTTTCAATTAAGTCCACTTATTTAATACATCAGGTATCGTTTTGACTTTGCCCTGAATGCCACGATATCCTTGTCCCAGATCTGGCGGATCGACTCAACCTTGAATGTTTTTGTGAATTCGTTACGGATTTTGTCTGTTCCGCATACCTTGTCAAACATATTGAGACGCGATTTCGCGCACAACTCAAAAACATTTTTTGAGGGCCAAAGTTTATGACATTCCTGCATAACGTAGAATTGAACCATCGATAATTCTGCTTTCCTGTAATCGGTAATATGTACCTGGATACCATGAACAACACTATCCTTCGATACACTGTAATAGGGGGTAAAATGGATGGGGCGGAACAGGAAACCCGGAAGTTGCAGAGCGTTCATATTATTGGCCAGACTGTCGGCATTTATCCATCCGGCAGCAAACAGTTGAAAGGGAAGTGTATATCCAACCCCGATGTTCATCACGTAAAGTTCACCCAGGATTCCGGAGACAGGATAGAATTCGGGAGAATAGGCATGGGGGATATGTGGGGATGAAAGAACCCAGGGCAGCCCGGTCTGATCGAAGGTCATTTTCCGTTTCCACCCTTTCATTCCGATTACCGTAAGTTTGCATTTGATCTTATTCGCAAGTAAACCTTCCTCATTTAAATAAGTCGCAAGTTCGCCAACTGTAAGTCCATGGATATAAGGAATCGGAAACTGGCTTACAAAGGAGGTGAATGCCGGTTCTGTCAGACAACCTTCCATCTTTTCACCTCCAACAGGATTTGGCCTGTCAAGAACAACGAATTCGATATTATTCTCCGCCGCTGCCTCCATGGCTAGTCCCATCGAACTGATGTAAGTGTACGATCGTGAGCCAATATCCTGAATGTCATAAACAAGAACATCAATGTCCTTCAGCATTTCAGGTGTGGGTTTGCGGGTTTTTCCATAAATGCTGTAAACTGTTAACCCGGTTTCGGGGTCTTTAAAATTAGAAACCAATGCTCCAGCCGTATAATCACCCCTGACGCCATGTTCCGGACCGTAAAGCGCAACCAGTTTAATTGCATCGGAATGAAAAAACAGATCGACAGTAGACTGAAGATTCCGGTCAACTCCGGTTGGATTAGTGATTAATCCGACACGTTTTCCTTTGATGGGAGCAAAATTCATCTCTTTTAATACCTCCAGCCCTGTTTTTACTTTTTTTGCTGAAAGCGAAGTTGTCAATAAGGTGAAAATTGATACGAACAGAAGAATTTTTTTGAGATTAAGAATCATAAGATTTATGGATTAAAATAGTTTGAGATCGGACCGGAATGTTTACTTTTAAAATTTGTATTACAACAATCGTAAAGGTAAATAAAGAGTTCAATATATGAAGCAGATTACATCATGTTTATCAGTGATTCTTTTTTTCGCAGTGTTGAGTTGCCGGCAAAAGCCCGCGACCCGGACTCTCAATGATATCGAATCAGCTTTTGAACAGGGTCAGTTCACCAATGTCACCCAATGGGCCGATTCTGCACTGCAAAATGGAAAAACCGATTCGCTGAATACTGCAAAACTGTTACATTTAAAGGATATGGCCATGCGCATCAGGGCCGATTTTTCGTTAACAGAAGCAGCAATTCAAGCCAGGCTTGTAAAAGAATTTGGGGATAAAGTACAAACGGACAAGGAATTATGGGAAAAGAATAACTGGCTTGAATTCAGGGTTGTAGATGGTGAAAAGCGTTATTTTAAACGGGCAGTTTCTAATCTGAAACTCATACTCGCCAGTAAGCAAACCAATATACAGGAAACAGATTCCTTCGATATGTTTAAATTATTACATGCCCGGAAGGTGATCGCTGCATCAGCAAACGGAAAACCTGTGGTTCCGGTTAAAATGAAATTGACCTACCGGGTTACTGTCGACGCCGATGCGGTTCCCGATGGGGAAATTGTCAGGTGCTGGCTGCCCTATCCGCGTGAGGGGCATAATCGTCAGAGAGAGGTAACCCTTCTGAATACAATTCCTGAAAGCCATTTTATTGCACCGGATACACTCACACAACGATCGGTATATCTCGAACAAAGGGCTTCAAAGGGAAAACCTGTTGTTTTTGAAATGCAGCTTAACTATTTGTCACAGGCTCAATATTTTGATTTAAGCCAATCCAAGGTATTACCTTACGACACGACCTCTGTGAACTTTAAAAAGTATACAGCAGAACAATATCCGCAAATTGTCTTTTCAAAAGAAATTAAACAATTGTCCGACAGCATTGTGGAGGACGAAACTGACCCGGTCACGATTGTGAGAAAACTTTATTACTGGATAAACGACCACATTATATGGACCGGGGCGCTTGAGTATTCAATTATCCCGCAGATACCCGAATATGTTTTGAAGAATCGGCGCGGGGATTGTGGGATGCAGGTCATGCTTTTTATGAGTATGGCCCGTTACCAGGGAATTCCTGTCAGGTGGCAGAGTGGCTTTATGATGCACCCCGGGGAAGTCAACCTCCACGATTGGTGCGAGGTTTACTACGAAGGTCCCGGATGGGTCCCGCTTGATATGTCTTTCCATCTTCAGAAATCAGATGACAGGCGCGAAAAAGAATTTTATGTGAGCGGGATTGATGTCTACCGGATGATTGTAAACGATGCCATAAGTAGTCAGTTTGTCCCTGCAAAGGAATTTGTCCGCAGCGAACCCTATGATTTTCAGCGTGGAGAAGTGGAGTGGAGCGGCGGGAACCTCTATTTTAATCAATGGGATTATGATATGGAAGTTGAATATCTGGCTCCATAATTGTACGCACCTGCCATAAAACATTGTCAAAAAATAACCCGACATTTGAATTAATATTACATTTGCAACAATAAAGATGTCATACAAGATACAATTTCCAGTTTTTATGAGAATTATAATCCCCTTTTTACTTGTTTCCGTGATGTTTTTGTTTGGCTGTCGCCGGAATAATGTTGAGCAGTTACAAAAAGAAATCTACGGCATCTCCCAGAAATGGGTTCCCGATAAACGCGTTGGCATTAGTACGCTCACCGTGGTAAAAGGGAGCGGAAAAGAAATGGTATTGAAAGGGGAAACATTATTTCCCGGTGCAAAAGACGAAGTCCTCAAATTGCTTGAAAGTAAAGGGGTTTCTGTAATTGACAGTGTCGTAATGCTTCCAGATACCATTCATCTTGAAAAGAACTGGGGAATAATCTCCGTAAGCGTCGCCAATCTGAGAAGCAAGCCCGGACATGCGGCTGAGTTGGTTTCCCAGGCAATCATGGGTACACCGGTTCGTATCCTGAAGGAGAATCGTGGATGGATTCTGGTTCAGTCACCCGATATGTACATTTCCTGGACGAATCAATCTTCCGTGTACCCGATGAGCCGGACAGAGATCAGCAACTGGCGCAAGACTGACAGGATCATGTTTACCGATAGTTATGGAGCTGTTTACGAGGACAGTAAGCAATCAAGGGTAATGAGCGATCTGGTTGCAGGAGCCATACTGGTTAAAAAATCTGAAGCTCAAAATCTTTTTTTTGTCAGCTTTCCTGATGGGAGAGAGGGATATGTTTCAACTAAAAACTGGTTGAATTTTAACCAGTGGAAGGATACAGTTTCCCTGGTTCGTGAAAATTTGATTGTCACCGGCGAGCGGTTTATGGGTTTTCCTTATATGTGGGGAGGAACCTCTTCAAAAGCAATGGATTGCAGCGGTTTTGTAAAAACGGTCTGCTTTCTGAATGGATTAATACTCGAAAGAGATGCCTCACAACAAATCAACCATGGTATGGAGGTCGATCTGACTTCCGGGTGGGACAGTCTGCAGCCGGGCGATTTACTCTATTTTGGATCAAAACAGCCTTATCGTGTTATCCATACCGGCATTTATACAGGCGACAGCGAGGTTATTAATGCCTCATCCACAGTTCAGATTGGTAGTCTCGATAAGAACAGGCCAAATTTCAGCAATTACCTTAGTTCCACTTTAATCGGAGCACGAAGAATTATTGGACTCGCGCCCGAACGGGGTTATCTGCCCATAAAACTGCACAACTGGTATTGATGTGGATAGGTGGAAAATTATATCCTCCGGAATTAGCGGCTGGCAACTGGCAACTGGCAACTGGCGGCTGACGGCTGGAATCTCACAGGATTGCGATCCAATTGAGGAATTCAATAGAGTACCTGACCTAATTTAATGCATAAATGATATCACCTTGCATTGGTTTTGCAATGCAAAACATTTAGTTTAGAGAGAGGTTAGCCAGCGGCTAGCCGCCAGAAGCCAGCAGCATGACTATTTGAATATATAATTTAGCGCTATTAATTTAACAATCTTCAAATGACTAACAGACGCAATTTTTTAAAATACAGCGGACTTGCTGCCGGTTCCCTGCTGCTTGCAACTTCTGCCTCCGCCAAAGCGAATATCCCGGCTTTCAAAAAAAAGGGTGGGAAGACCGGGGTCATGAAACTAAGTTTCCGTCCATACGATCTTCAGCTCAGGCATGTATTTACAATTGCCAACAGCTCAAGAACCACCACTCCGGTCATGCTGACCGAAATTGAATACGATGGCCTTATTGGATATGGTGAAGCGAGTATGCCACCTTACCTGGGCGAGAGTCATAAATCGGCAGCCGAATTTCTTGCAAAGGTCGACCTTTCATCGTTCAGCGATCCTTTTAACCTGGAGGATATCGTTGAGTATATTGACAGTCTTGCTGCGGGAAACTACGCTGCCAAAGCTTCGGTGGATATCGCAATTCATGACCTGGTTGGAAAGATTGTGCAGCAACCATGGCATAAACTCTGGGGACTGAATGCTGCCAAAACGCCCAACACGAGTTTTACAATCGGAATCGATACCGCCGAGGTGGTCAAGGAAAAAGTTAAAGAAGCCGAAGTTTATAAAATTTTGAAAGTCAAACTAGGACGGGAAAATGACAAGGAGATGATCCGTACAATCAGGTCAGTTACGGGTACACCACTTTGTGTCGATGTTAACCAGGGCTGGAAAGACAGGCAGATGGCACTTGATATGATTCACTGGCTCGCCACTCAAGGTGTTGTTTTTGTGGAACAGCCTATGAGTAAACTTGCCGTGGATGATCTGGCCTGGCTCACACAAAACAGCCCGCTGCCGATAATTGCTGATGAAGCAGTTCAGACGGTAGCCGATGTTGCCTCCTTAAATAAGATCTACTCGGGTATAAATATTAAATTAATGAAGTGTGGCGGCATGCGCAATGCCAGTAAAATGGCAAATATGGCCAAATCGTTGGGAATGAAAGTGATGATTGGCTGTATGACCGAAACTTCCTGTGCGATCTCAGCCGCAGCACAATTATCACCACTTGCTGAATGGGCCGACCTGGATGGGAATCTGCTGATCAGCAACGATATTTATGACGGTGTTAAAGTCGTTGACGGGAAAATTATCCTGTCAGATCTGCCCGGCATAGGTATCCGGAAAATATAAACTAAAGTGTTCCAATTACTTAAGTTAAAAGAAAGAATAAATGTCGTATTTTTTTCTTGATTTACCCCTAAATCCCCTAAAGGGGACTTTCGCTACTCACAAGCACTGACGATATTAGAAGCTTGAGTCCCCTTCAGGGGGTTGGGGGTGAAAAATACGAAAATAAAAAGCTAAGCATTCCAATCACTTAATCCATTAATTACAAAGCCATTCTGATGAAAAAAATAATTTCGCTGATATTCCTGATTTTCATTGGCCAGGCGGGCTTCGGACAAAAACTCACTTTTGCGCTGCTCACTGATTTGCATGTCAATCCAAACTCGGCCACCGACTCCGCTCTGCATCAGATTGTAAGCGAAATTAACAAGGCAGAATTCGATTTTGTGATTGTGAGCGGCGATATATCCAATGCGGGTTCCGATGCTGAACTTGGGGCGGTAAAAAATGCGCTTTCAAAATTGAATAAACCTTACTATACTATTCCGGGAAACCATGAAACAAACTGGTCGGAATCGGCCGGGCTGCAGTTCAACCGTCTTTTCGGAAATGACCGGTTTTTATTCCGGAAGAACGGCTTTTTAATGGTTGGAATGAATACAGGTCCCTTTATGAAAATGGGCGACGGGCTCGTAAAGCAGGAGGATCTGCAATGGTTAAGCCGTGAGCTGAAAAAAAGTAAAGCGGACAACGAAATTCTGGTTGCTTTTGCCCATTATCCGTTGGCCGAAGGGTTGAATAACTGGAATGAGGTAACCCGTATCCTGAAAGAAAACAATTGCATCGTCTCTTTCTGCGGCCATGGTCACCGTCTGGCACTTTTAAACTTTGACGGTATACCGGGAATCATGGGACGCGCAATGATGATGCGAAACAGTAAGCTGCCCGGGTATAATATTGTTGAAATTCGTAATGATTCCATCTATGTGGCTGAAAAAGAACTGGGTAAAGAAAAAAGTCGTAATGGAATTAAGCTGAATTACCGGAATCCTGTAGCAATTGCTTCCTTACCTGTTTCCGTAAAGCCTGATTTTAAAATGAATAAGGAATATCCTGCAGTAGAAGTTGGTTTTAATCTCCAGGATACTGCCTCTGTTTTCTGTGGTCCTTGTATTGCGGGCGGGAAATCGGTGATTTATGCAAATTCGGTTGGTACAATCAAATCAGTTCAGATAAAATCGCAACGGGTAAATTGGGAACAACATATCCAGGGTCCTTCGTATTCCACGCCGGTCAGGGGTAAAAGAGTCATTGCCGTGGGAACGGTGGATGGTAATATCATCGGTTATAATATTAAAAACGGTAAAGAGTTATGGAAAGTTGAAGTCGGCACACCCGTTTTGGCTGAAGGGATCGTCGAAGATGATCAGCTTTACATTGGCGGAGGATCGACCGCCTTCTATAAAATTGATATGAATAGTGGAAAGGTGATCTGGAAGTTTGAAGGTATAGCCGGACTTGTGCAGGGACAACCCGCTTTGGCCGGTCAACAGGTTGTGTTCGGTGCATGGGATCGTCATCTTTATTGCCTCGATAAGGCAACGGGCAATCTTGTATGGAAATGGAATAACAGCAAACCTCACCTGCTCTATTCTCCTGGAAATATAGTACCGGCTATAGCCAACGGAAAGGTTTTTCTGGTTGCTCCCGACAGATGCATGACGGCCCTCGATCTGAACACCGGAAAACAAGTCTGGAGGGAATGTACCCACCAGGTGCGCGAATCGATGGGAATAAGTCCTGACAAAAGAGAGGTCTACGCCAAACTGATGAATGATTCATTAATTTCGGTTTCCACGCTCACGGATGAATTTAAGCTTAACTGGTCGGTGAATGCAGGTTTTGGATACGAACACAATCCCTGCGCCGTACTTGCCGTGGATAACCAGGTTTATATCGGCACACGCGAAGGAGTGGTTATCTCCATCGATCCGCTTGACCGGAAAGTCAATTGGAAATATAAAGCCGGAACTTCTTCGGTCAATAAACTGGTTGACGATGGTAAAGAAATGATCTTTGTCACCCTTTCAGAAGGAAAGATAATCTCCTTAAAAAAATAAATAAAGTTAAAAGGTGTAATACAACATACAAATTAAATTTCTACCTTAGTTGAAAATTTGACAGCCATAAACTTTCCAATGATAAAAAAAGCATTTTACCTCATCCTGTTAGTTTTTCCGCTTGTATTTGCGGCATTCACCTCGTGTGGTCTGCAAAAGCCAAAGGCTGTAATTGCCTCTGCCTCACAATCTGCCATCAGGCCTGGAGCCGAATTAATTGAAAACTACCTTCCGCTGCTTCAGGGGAAAAGGATTGCTATCGTTGCCAACCCCACTTCGGTAATCGGAAAAATAACATTGGTCGATAGTCTGAAGCGGTTGGGAGTCAATATCGTTAAAGTATTCGGGCCTGAACATGGTTTCCGCGGAACGGCGAGTGCGGGCGCAGTGGTGGGCGATACCATTGACAGCAAAACCGGGATTCCCGAAATATCACTTTATGGGAAAAAAAGCAAACCCTCGAAAGAAGATCTGGCTGATGTGGACCTGATGATTTTTGATATTCAGGATGTCGGCGCACGGTTTTACACGTATATCAATCTCCTCGGCCGTGTGATGGAAGCGTGTGAGGAAAATAGCCGGGAACTGCTGATCCTGGACCGGCCAAATCCCAACGGCTATTGTGTTGACGGACCGATTCTCGATATGAAACTGAAATCGGGAATAGGAATGTTTCCTATTCCTATTTCCCACGGAATGACCATTGGCGAACTTGCCGGAATGTACAATGGTGAAGGATGGCTGGCCAATAAAGCGAAATGTAAAATTACGGTGATAAAGGTGGCCAATTATTCGCACGATATGGCATATACCTTGCCGGTTGCCCCTTCACCCAACCTTAATACCCAGCAGTCTGTTCTTTTATATCCTTCGATTTGCTGGTTTGAAGGAACGGTCATCAGCCAGGGTAGGGGGACCATGCACCCATTCACAGTATTGGGTAATCCTGAATTAAAAGGGAAATATAGTTTTTCATTCAAACCCGTCAGCATCAAAGGAATGAGTGAAACACCACTTTTCCAGGATCAGGTTTGTTACGGTCTCGACCTTCGGGAATACGACACCGCGCTGTTACGCAAAAGTGGTAAGATCAATCTTTCGTGGCTGGTCGAAATGTACAAGGCTTATCCCCATAAAGAAAAATTCTTCGACTACAAACAAAGCAAACAAATGGGCAATTTTGATAAGCTTGCGGGAGTGACCTTATTAAGAGAACAGATCATTGCCGGAAAATCGGAAGCAGAGATCCGTAATTCGTGGGAGCCCGGTTTGTCGGATTACAAACGTATGCGTGAAAAATATTTATTGTACAAATAAAGTGACGTGGAGATACAGCCAATGGAACCGTGACTGATGCATCGCGAAATTTTACAAACATGATTTTTGTTTCCCTTTTGCCATAATTTTAATTTTTTTTTGTGAAAACGAATAATATTTGGAAAGTTGTAATACAACATACAAATCAAATATGTACTTTTAGTGAAAATTTGTAAATCATTATTAATATTTGTTGCTGACTAACCGATATTGGGAAATGTTTTATCGATTTCAATTGTTTCAACGACGTTAAATTTCCAAAAACCAAAAATCAAATGAAATGAAAAAAACAGTAGCACTCATTTTCATTTTGTGCATGGTCATTCAAATGACTTTCGCTCAAAAACGAACTCTCACAGGGACGGTTCGCGACAAAGTAACCGGAGAAACGCTCACTGGTGTTACCATCATTGAGAAAGGCACTACCAATGGCACGGTAACCGACTTATCGGGGAACTTCACCATTTCGGTTGAACCCGAGTCAGTTTTGGTAGTCAGTTTTATCGGGATGATTTCCAAAGAGGTAAAGCCCGGAAGATCGGTAAAAATTGCTATCGATCTTGAATCATCGGTTCAGGAGGTGGATGAAGTAGTGGTTGTCGGTTATGGTACTCAAAAGAAAGCCAATCTGACAGGAGCAGTTTCTACCGTGAATGTTGAGAAAAACCTCGAATCAAGGCCTGTCACTGATGTTGGCCGGGCGCTTCAGGGTTCAACACCTGGTCTTATGATTACGACTACATCGGGGGCTATAGGAGGTTCACCCAATATCAAGATCCGTGGTATGGTTAGTACCATTGGTGGTGGGTCAGGGAACCCACTTATCATGGTGGATAACGTTGAAGTTCCGAATTTATCCTATGTTAATCCTGATGATATCGAGAGTATTTCAGTACTTAAAGATGCTTCCACCACTGCAATTTATGGTGCCCGTGCAGCATTCGGGGCCGTGCTTATTACTACCAAGAAGGGGAGTAAAGACGGAAAGGTAAAAGTTTCCTATTCTAACAACTTCTCCTGGGCGACCCCAACTGATGTTCCTGAACACACAAGGGCTGACCTTAACCTACAATACTCCTATGATCAGCGGAATGCTCTCGAAACTACTCCAACATGGGAATTTGGCCAGGTAGGATATTTTTATAACCCTGACGTTATTAAGAAGGTTAAGGACTGGATTGACACCTATGGTGATGGTAAAGGATTGGGCCGTGAAATGGTTGAAGGACGCGACTTCGATTACAGAACAAACGGTGCAGGAGCATATTTCTACCGTCCATGGGATATCTATGATATTTATTATAAAGACTGGACCCCACAGCAGACACACAATGTGACCGTTAACGGGGGTACCGACAAAACCCAGTATAGCATCTCTGCAGGTTCGCTTAAGCAGGATGGAGTCCTTAAGCTTTTTGATGATTCCTACAAAAGATTGAACACCTCCGGATATATCAGCACAGATGTAAATAAATGGCTGACTGTACGGGCAAGATATATGTATTCCAAGACAAAGGAACTGAATCCGTTTTCCTATACAGGTGCCACCTACGATCCTATGTACTATCTTTATCGCTGGCACCAGGTTACGCCTTATGGTACTTACAAAGACCAGGAATTCCGCGGAGGTGTTGGCGAAATGAAAGCTGCCCGCCCTATCGTGGATGAAGCAAATTATAGCAGGTACACATTGGGTGCAACATTAAGACTTGCAAAAGGACTCACTGCCGACTTTGATTACACGTATAGTCAGACAATCGGATCCAATCATACTGTAGGCGGATATGTAAATGGAGTAGACTTCTGGAACAGGAGTGCCACTCAGACTTATGAGGATGTAACTAAGGTATATACCTCCGCCAACTATGACTATGTACAGAGAGCAACAAGCAAAAACCTCAGGAATACGACCAATGCTTACATGACCTATGAAAAAACGTTGGGCGACCATGTCTTTAAGGCAATGGGCGGTACAAACGTTGAAGATTACAATTATCTCTATTTTGTTGCCAAAAGAATGGGTGTTTATGATTTTGACAAGCCTGAATTAAATCTTGCAGGTGGTGATCAGTCAGTTAATTCAAACCACTCCTGGTGGTCAGTTGCCGGGTTCTTCGGCAGGCTAAACTACTCCTTTAAAGATAAGTACCTCTTTGAAGCTAACGGTCGCTATGATGGTACGTCAAAATTTGGTTCGACCAAGCGATGGGGCTTCTATCCTTCAGCTTCTGCTGCATGGCGTGTCACTGAAGAGCCGTGGATGGAGCCTGTTAAATCAGTACTCAGTTCCTGGAAGTTGCGCGGATCGTATGGTGAGGTAGGTAACCAGGATGTCCTACTTAATGCATTCATTTCAACACTTTCCGTAACCAATCCTTTAGCACTAGGTAACTACTGGCTGAGGGGCAACAATTTTGTCCCTTATATTTCCGCCGCTCCTGCACTTGTAGATCCCTTTATTACCTGGGAAACAGTTGCTACACTGGACATTGGTACCGATGCACGATTCTTTAACGAAAAAGTAGGTGTAACTGCCGACTGGTACCAGCGAAAGACACTCGATATCCATTCTCCCGGAGAGGTAGTTCCTTCCACGGTCGGGGCACCCGCTGCAAGAAGAAACTTTGGTGAACTCACCAATAAGGGATATGAAATAGCAATTGACGTTAACCACACTTTTTCAAATGGTCTGCATCTGTCAGTTACAGGTCAGTTTACCGACAATAAAATCGTGGTTTCAAAATACCAGTCTCCCAATGACCCAAATAATGCTTCAACCTATTACCAGGGCAAAGAGCTTGGCGAAATCTGGGGTTACAAGACAGATGGTCTTTTTCAGAAAGAAGACTTCGTTTGGGAAAATGGTGCGATTAAACAAACTATTCTGCCCAATGGACAGTCTTCGAACACGATGGCACCAGGCGTTGCTTCTCAGTATATTCTTGAGTCAGGAAAGTTTCATTATGGCCCGGGCGACGTAAAATTTCAAGATCTTAACGGGGATAGTATCATTAATTTTGGTGCAAATACAGTGGGTGATCCCGGTGACAGAACAGTTATTGGAAGCACAAATCCCCGGTACCAGTATGGCTTTCGTTTAGATGCAGACTGGAAAGGATTCGATCTGGGCATTTTCTTCCAGGGTGTTGGCAAACGTAGCTTATGGGCGACTGGAAATATGGTTCTCCCGGGTTATTACGCAGCGGAAGCAAACTATGCACATACGCTTGATTACTGGACTCCTGAGAATACGGGCGCTTTCTATCCACGACCAATGGAGTATAGCCAGGTAGCCAAGTGGAATTATGTTCCAAATGACAGGTATTTAGTTAACGCTGCCTACTTAAGGCTTAAGAACCTGAGTGTAGGGTATACCATTCCGAAAAAATTGCTTAGTAAGGTGAATATTTCCAAATTACGCTTTTATTGCAATGGCGAAAACCTGTTTGAATTTGACAAAATGGGTGATATCCCAATCGATCCGGAGATTGACTGGACAACTCAAACTTCCGCCGATTCCCGTTCATTCGGACGCAGTTATCCTTACCGCAGGACAGTTTCATTTGGTATGCAACTAGAATTCTAAAAACAATGACGATGAAAAGGAATATATTTATATTAATTATAGTTTTGTTCAGCCTGACAGGCTGCGAGGACTATCTGGATCGCAAGAATCTGGACACGTTCGCTAACGACAATTTCTGGACCAACGAAGGCAATATCAGGTTGTATGCCCAGGGAGCTTACACCGCTTACTTCTTTGGGTATGGAAGTGGTTTCAGTTATGGCAATTATTTTACATTTGGTCCGTGGGCTGATGAATACAGTTCAAGTACTATCTGGACACAGAACACTGCCACCTCAGGTAACGGATGGTCTTTTACTTATGTGCGCCGGGCCAACATTATGATCGCTGGTGTTGATAAAATGACGGTTCCTGATGAAGCAAAAAATCATTGGAGGGGAATCGGAAAATTCTTCAGGGCAATGGAATATTCAGACCTTGCGCGTACTTTTGGTGATGTTCAATGGTTTGACAGGGAGATCTTTCCGGGTGAAATGGAAATAATTTACAAACCTCGTGATCCGCTTCCTTTAGTTGCAACTAAAATAATGGAAGATTTCCAGTATGCCGCCGATAATGTAAGAGTTAATGATGGAGCCCTACAAATTAACCGAGATGTTGTACTCGCGTTCATGTCCAGGCATCTGCTCTACTTCGGAACATACCTCAAATACAATAACATTGACCAGACTGTGGCTACTGCACTTCTTACCAAGGCTAAGTGGGCTGCCGATCAGCTGATTGCCGGTGCAAAATACCAGGTTGTTGATGACTACAGGGGTATATTCACATCAGCCGATCTTTCGGGAAACAAGGAAGTGATCATGTACCGCCAGTATGAAACGGCAAAGGCTTCACATTCTCTTATTTCATACAATAACCAGGAGCCTCAGACAGGCACTACCCTTAAAATGGTAGAGACTTATCTTGCTGCAGATGGTTTGCCTATTAAACAATCACCGGTTTACAACTATTCAACCGACAATGGTCTTCGTTATTATCCTGATCAGTATAAAAACAGGGACCCTCGTATGGCTGCAACCCTAGTTGATTCAATCCGGATCAGCCAGGCACATAACGCTCCTTCAACAACAGGATTTTTATCCTGGAAATTTCTTCCTTATACAGCCAATGCAATCGATCTGATCTACATTGGATCTACCAATGTCACCGATGCACCTGTAATAAGGTATGGTGAGGTTCTTCTAAACTATGCAGAGGCTGCAGCAGAACTTGGTCAGTTTACACAGGCAGATGCAGACAAATCGATCAACAAACTTCGCAACAGGGCCATCAAGAAAAACAATGTTGGAAACACGCTTACTAAACTTCCGCCAATGATGGTTGCAGGGGATAAAGTCATGGCCAACGGTGTTGAAGTAAACGATCCTGATAAAGATCCAACTGTTTCATCATTAATTTGGGAGATTCGCCGTGAAAGGTGCGTTGAACTTATGTTTGAAGGATTCCGTAAGAATGACCTTAAACGATGGAAGAAGTACGAGTACCTCAAAACTATTGAAACAGCAGGCCCAACAACATTGGGTAAGGGTGCATACGTTGATCTTGCTAAGTTTCCCGCCACAACAAGAGCCAAGATAATTACAGCCGTTAGATTTTACTATCCCAATCCCACAACTGACCCACTTAAAGGTTTTATATATAATCTTTATGATGCAAACATGAGAAGAGACTGGAAACCGGGTGATGCTTACTATGAAAGGCAATACCTGAATTCTATCCCTAAGGATCAAATCAAACTTTATTTGGATTTGGGATACGAATTAAAACAAAATCCCGGATGGGAATAAGATGATTTTCTAAATTTTTAAAGGAGGCTGTTTCAATTTTGTTACAGCCTCCTTTTAGTTCACGCATGATTCCTACACCCACAGAAGTTGTCTCAAATGAAAATAAACAGATCTTGGATCATTATTCTGATCAGCATCGTTGTTGTCTCCTGTAATAAGAATGATGGTGAATTCATTGTTGATGATCCTGGTTCAGCTATTTATAACCCTGCAACAGACCGGATAACCATTGAGAAAAAAGAGTTCCGGGGAGTCTGGATTGCCACCGTAGGAAACCTTGACTGGCCAGGTACAAAAGGTAATGCCGAAGCTCAAAAACAAGAATTGATCATCCTGCTTGATAATTGCAAATCATTGAACATGAATGCTGTAGTGCTACAAGTGAGGCCTAATGCAGATGCTTTCTACAATTCATCCATAGAGCCATGGTCTATTTACCTTACCGGTACACAGGGTGTAGATCCCGGCTATGATCCGCTGGCGTTTGCAATTGAAGAAGCGCATAAACGAAATCTTGAATTGCATGCCTGGCTTAATCCCTACCGCATTGGTGCAACTTCAGTAAACCTGGCGGCTAATCATGTAGTGAACAGTCATCCATCCTGGATGGTTGTTTTTAATAATGTGAGGTATTTTAATCCCGGAATTCCGGAAGTGAGAAACCACCTGGTGAACGTGGTGAAAGACATTGTCACCCGGTATGATATTGATGCTATTCATTTTGATGATTATTTTTACCCTTCCGGCGCAAAGTCAACATCGAATCCCTTTGTTTTCGATGATAAAACAGCCTGGGATACCTATGCCAACGGGCAGGATGTCCACCTGTGGCGGTCGGACAATGTTAATTTAATGGTAAGATCAGTATCAGAGGCAGTTAAAGCAACCAATCCAAAAGTCTGGTTCGGAATTTCGCCATCGGGGAGAAGGGAAAACAGTCTTGATCTGTATGCTGATCCATTGGTGTGGATTAACAACAGCTGGATTGATTACCTGGTTCCGCAAATTTACTGGGAGTTTGGTCATCCCACTGCCGACTATCATGGATTGGCAAATTATTGGAATGATAATGCCCGCGGTGTCAAAATGTTTATTGGCATCGCTGCTTATAAATTTAAAGATCCGGCATACCCCGCTTTTGGTAATGTGAGCGAGTTCGGCCGGCAAATAGACAAGGTGCGCGAAAAGAGCAGCCTCAATGGCGAGGTTTTCTTCCGGGCTAAATTCCTTGAAAATATCGAACTTAAAAACTACCTGATTCAAAAATTTCAGTACAAATCGTTGTCGCCGCTGACCAAAACCAAAGGAATTCTGAACAACGATCTTCCGGTTATTTCATTGAATGGCAATTCCCTGAGCTGGACAGGTATAAATTCAATAAAAACCGGTGTTTATGTGCTTGTTAATGATCCAGTCATGAAGAGCAGGTTTACGGCTAAACTGGCTGATATTACTTCGGAAAAAATATTTACCGGATTACCGGGGAAAAGCTATTTTATTACGTCGGTAAACAACGACAATGTTGAATCGGTACGAAGCAATATTGTCACATTGAATTAGAGGAAGAAGGAATTATTTACATGAATTTTTTATCCGGGATGGCAACTAATTTATTGATTAAACGATTTAAAATTTACACAATGAAGATTGTCCTTTTTATTCTGTGTGTTGCCTGTTTTTCAGGTTCATTTGCACAATCAGACAGCACTGACCTTAAACGCATGGAAGTGATACTGACCGGTACAACCCAGGGTGATTTGCCCTATCTTAAGTATGGCCCAGGAGTTGACCGGCTCGGAGGAGCAAAGATGACCTATCTGGATACTGCTGTTATCCTGCAGGTTGTCGATAGTCTGAACAATGATTATATTGTGAAGCTTTCAAACAACCATAAGGCATTTATACCCAAAGAAAATGTCCGGATGCTTGCCGGTTACACGAGACCCCGTTATTACCTGACCTCCTCATGGAAAGTTTCGGGTGATGACAAACAGGACTATGTCGCAATCAGTCTCGATGAACGACTTCCGTATAAAAGCATGCAGCTGACCGATCCATCCCGGATTGTAGTCGATATTTACGGGGCAACCGGCAATACGAACTGGCTTACACAGCTCAGGTCAGCGAAGGAAATTAAAAATGTCTGGCACGAGCAGATCGAAGATGATGTTTTCCGTGTCACAATCGAATTAAAACATTCCTCACAATGGGGGTATTCGATCAGTTATAAAAATAAGACACTGGTAGTCAGCGTGAAACGGCAGCCTGAACAACTTGCAATCAGGAAAATGAAAATTGCAGTCGATGCCGGTCACGGGGGAGTGATGAGCGGTGCCATTGGGGCGAAAAGCGGTATTAAGGAAAAAGAGTGTAATCTGAATATTGCAAAACACCTTGAGAAATTCTTAAAACGAAGGGGGGCAGATGTTCTGATGACAAGAAGTGGTGATGATGACATCAGTATGAATGACCGTACTTTAATGCTCCGTGCTGCCAATCCCGATCTTCTTGTCAGTATCCATCACAATGCTGCCTCCAATCCGGATGCCAGGGGTGTGAGTACGTATTACCGCTACCTGGGTTCAAAACCGCTTTCCGTTACCATTTTGGACAGGATGCTTGAACTGGGACTGGACGAATTCGGTAATATCGGAAGTTTTAATTTTTCGCTCAACGGACCTACCGAATATCCGAATTGTCTTGTCGAAGTTGCTTTTCTGAGCAATGAAGCAGACGAGAAACGGATTATCGATTCACGGTTTCAGCGAAATGTGGCGAAAAAAATCCGTAAAGGTGTTATCGACTGGATCAGGCAATCCAAATAGGTGACAATTATGAATATTATGGCTCTAAGTCGTTTGGTATGGGTATTTGGATTTTGTAATGATTGCTGCTGGCTATTGGTGGCTGGCTACTGGCAGACTCGCTTACTTAAAAATCAGGAGCTATCTTAACTTTTTAAGGATTAGGGTCAATTAGTTTGAACTATCATGCCAGCTGCAAGTTGCCAAAAGCCAGCTGCTTATTTGCATAAACCGTTTGGCTTTTGTAATGATTGCTGCTTGCCATTGGTGGCTGGCTACTGGCAGACTCGCTTACTTCAGGAGCTATCTTAACTTTTTAAGGATTAGGGTCAATTAGTTTGCACTATCATGCCAGCTGCAAGTTGCCAAAAGCCAGCTGCTTATTTGCATAAATCGGTTGGTGCTGTTGTAGTTAAAATGGGAAAAGAGTATCTTTGTTATGTGAATTAATAATAAAATGATCCGATGGACGAATTATTCAGTAAAATACATATTAGTCAAACACTTAGTCAAAAAATTGAGCGTAAAATAGAAGAGGCTATACGTCAGAAGAAGCTGATTCCGGGAGCGAAGCTTCCATCCGAAAAAGAGCTTTGCGAAAGCTTTGCCGTTAGCCGGACTGCTTTACGTGAAGCATTACGCCGGTTAAGTGCCCGTGGATTGATTGTGATCCGGAAAGGGAGTGGAATGATCGTCTCTGAAATAAAAATTGAAGATGCCATTAATTCGCTCAATCTATACTATGATCTGAAATTTGATTCCAATCTGATCACCCAGATTATTGAGGTCAGGAGGTTGTTTGAACCTGAGATTGCACGGCTGGCTTCACGCAACCGTACAGATGAAGATATTAAACTGATGAAGGATAATCTCGCGGAACTGGCAAAATGCGATCCGGACAATACCCAGCTTGAAGTGGATATGATCAACCGTTTTCACATGAATCTTTCGAAAGCCACCGGTAACCCGATCATTATTATCAGTATGGAACCCATCTATTCGCTCCTTCCCAGGATGCGGAACCTGATCTATGCCAATGTCGAAGGTGAAAAAGAGTATACATTGCGCCTTCAACAGGCCATTTTGGATGCCGTAGAAGAGCAGGATGACCAGAAAGCCTATCAGTATTCTGTTGAATTGCTCGAACGCAACATGGAGGTCTATGTAAAATACTTTAAAAGCTTTTTGTAAAAAACAATAAAATAGTTTTTATTGAAAAATTGTTGTTGTATGTTAAAAATCTAAAGAGATTTTGTAATACGCATATTATGTTACTGAAATCCAGAATTGGACACCAAAAATTTTAAATCAGCACTTGAGTTTTTCAGCAATTTGAGCAAAATAAGAAGGCTGCCTTTTTCAGACAGCCTCTTTTATTCTGCATTAGCAGTTTAATTAATATATGTGATTGTTTCGTTACTATCAATTAATGTACTTGTTCTTTTGGAGGAAATGTAAGATACTTTAACGATTCAGGATCATTCTGAAGACTTTTTGATGCGGCATCATTGACAATTTGCATCAACTGGTAAAGTTCTTTCAACCTCATTTTATTGGCTTTTCGTTCGGTTTCCTTTTTTTCAAGATGATCCATCCACTCCTGGTGTTTTGTAGCAACCTGCTTCGCTATACTTATGATTTCGTTCAAAGTGGAATCGGGACACTTGGCAGCCCGCAGTTCAGCTCTTTTCTCAGTGATCATTTTAACAGCTCCTTCCAGACATTTTCGCAAGGAATAATATTCGCGGACAACAGTTTCAAGTTCGCAGTATCCATAGGCTTCCCATAAATTTGACTCATACGGAAATGCTTTCTGCATGTAAAAACGGAAAATAGGAATCAGAATTCTGACCTTGTCTGCCAAATCGCTTAATTCAGCAAGAAATGACTGGGTTATTTTATCTTGTCCTGTGTCTGACTGGTGACGGTGAACTTCATAATATAAAGCCTTAAATTTAAAAATAAAATTCTGATCAAAATCGGGGTAAACATTTTTGATCGTGGAGATATTACTTTTCAGGTGCTTTTTAAAGCTGGAGGCGATCTCCAGAATTTCGTTATCGGTGAATTGGGAATTTTTCATGATACACAAGAATTGAAAGTAATGATTCAGAAAAATCGTAATATTCTTCGTCTGAATTTAACAGGGTTAAAGTTCTTTTGGTGACGAGTAAATCAGCTGTTCTAATCAGCAATCAGTTTTCGGCATTTCCGCTACAGTCAAGTGGCTAAATATACGAAATTAAATTTCAATTCAGGAGTATTTAAAGTTGTAATTGTATTAAAAATTCTAAAAAAATATTTCGAATAGCTAATACCAACATAAGCATTGGCTGGTTTTTAAACCCTGCCAATGTTCTTCCACTTCTTATTGAAGAATAAAATGGTAAGTGATCGTTCCTTTTTGAAAAGCGGGTGCGTTTTCGTCGGAATTAAAATTTGCAGCCAATGCCGCCTTTTTGGCAGCTTCGAGCAAATCTGCATTGACCGTATTAGAGCCTTTTATGCCCGGCAGAGCTTTGGTAACCTTGCCATATTTATCGACAGTGACTTCCACCACGACTATTCCGGCTTCATTTCCCGGAAACGAGGGTTTTGGGAGCGATCGTGCACTTCGCCCGGCCAGACTGTATGAAATTCCTTTTCCAGCCCCGCCGCCAAGTCCGTACTGATTAGCCCCGGGCGTTCCGTCAGCGCTACCCTGGTTTCCACCTTCATACGATTTTCCCTGTCCTGTACTTTGGGAACCATTGTCCGTATTTCCGCCTCCGAAAGCGTTTTTTGCCCGTGAATTAATCGCACCGATTTTCTTTGCCTGTTCTTCCCTGATCCGGTTTTCTTCGGCTTCACGGCGTTGTATTTCAAGAGCCTCTGCCCGTTGCTTTTTTTCGAGCTGATCCTTTAATCGTTGCTCTTCCAGTTTTTCATTTTTTTCATCCTGCAATTTTTTCCTGGCAAGGGCGGCAATCTCCACGGTTTTTTCATAATCCTGGGTTAAAAGATCTTCCTCCCCTTTATTCCCAACTTTAGGGATACTCAGGGGCGGGGTAACAGGCTTTGCAACCGGTACGACTTTTTCGGGTGCTGTTACAATTTCAGGTTTTGCGGCCGATGGTTCTTCAAGCCCCAGACCGGTTTCTGTGGTTCCGAAATCAATCAGAAAACCCTCTTCCTCCGGGGGAGGAAAGGGTGTTGTAAATCCCAGGTATAGCAGCAACAGCAATATCACCGTATGAAATAATACAGTGGTTAGTAATCCTGTTTTCTGGCTATCGGTCAATGTCATAATAAATAAAAATCTAATTTTCCGCCTAATCTTTTTCCGGACTTGTGGCAAGTATCATTTTGTACTTATTGCGTTTGGCAATATTCATCACCTTCACAACCTCTTCGATTGGTACCGATCTTTCGGCATGAAGCGATATGTACATATCAGGTTGATTTCCAAGTGTCTGACGAAGGTATGGTTCAATCTCGGCGAAATTCACCTGTACAGGTTTGCCATTGTTGTTGACGTAATAACCGATCTCCTTCGAAATCGAAATGGTGGTCAGTGGTTTCGCATTGGTTTGATTACTACTCTGTGGCAGGAGTAATTTCAGTGCATTCGGACTTACCACGGTGGATGTTATCATAAAAAAAATCAGCAAAAGAAATACAAGGTCAGTCATGGAAGCCATGCTGAACGCCGATTCTACTCTGTTTCGTTTTCGTAATGCCATAACGTGTTGTTATTTAACTATTTGGCTGGTTCGTGCAGCAGATCCATAAATTCGGAGGTGGTTGCCTCCATTTGAAAGACAACCGATTCGACTTTTGCTACAAGGATATTATACGCAAAATAGGCTGTAATACCGACAATCAGTCCGGCAACAGTAGTAACCATAGCAAGGTAAATCCCGCCTGAAAGAATGGTAACATCGACATTACTGCCCGCAGTTGACATATTGTAGAATGCCTGAACCATACCCATTACAGTTCCGAGAAACCCAAGCATAGGGGCTCCACCCGATACACTGGCAAGGGCAGGAAAACCCTTTTCAAGTTTCGATACCTCGAGGTTACCCACATTTTCTATTGCCGTATTGACATCGTTCAAAGGGCGGCCAATACGCGAAATTCCTTTTTCTATCATCCTGGCAACAGGCGTATCGTTCGACCGGCACAACATCAGCGCGTCATCCACTTTCCCCCGGTGAATGAGGTTCTTGATCTGATCCATAAAATTCCGGTCTATTTTCGACGCTTGCCGTATCGTGTAATAACGTTCACCAAAAATAAAAAGTGCAATCACACCAAGAGCAATGATTGGAATCATAATCCATCCACCTTTTACTGCCAGATCAAAGAAGTTGAGCTCAACTGCTGCCCTGGTCGTTTTTGCCGCAATATCGGAAGTCTCGATTGCCCCTTGTGCACCCTGAAGTAGTAATAGATTAAACATAGGGAATAAAAGTGTTATGTGTTATAATTATGAATTGAAAAAGAAATTGAATAAGTAACAGGGCAAAAATAGCGATTCCGATTGAAACGACCATGCCGCAGAAAGTAAATCTAAATACAGAGATCAAATGAAACCGGAATAATGATCAATTTTAACAGGCAAATACACCACTGTCCTCAAAAACGAACAAGCTATTCTGCAAATAAACGGATCCCGGATATTCACCTCAATGTGCTCATTGTGCTGATGGTACTTTTAAAGAATCCTGCCTGATACTGTCATTTCGCATTGCCTTTTTTGGGCGGTAATGACGAAATAGATCACTCAGGCTATCGAACTCTTCTGTAAATGAAATTCCCAGACCCTGTTTGTACAGCGAAGTGTCGTAAATAAGATCATCGTTGGCACGGTTGTATGCCTTAAGCTGTAATTTACCTGATTTGTTGAGCTTTATAAATACTTCAATCTCCCCGACAACGGGATTAGTGGTACTCGATTGTAAATTGCTGTTGTTACCAATATTTCCGTTAATAGTTACCCTATCATCGAGGATTTGTGTACTTAAGGCAAATTCCATCTGATTGGCATTTACCAGGTCACCCGGGCGGTAATTAAAACCGATATCCCATTCGTTACTGATCTGTGAGAGCCAGTTGGAAAGCTGATTGGAAAGAATGTCTGAGGTGGTCGATCCTACCAGATTTCCTGTGCTTGACTGGAAATCCTGTCTCCCCCTTAAATATTCAGGAGTAAAGAACTGTCCCATTACCAGTAAAGATACCATTTGCCGGTTGATATCATCCTGTGTACTGATAAACTGCTGAAGTTCATCTTTTGTCCGTTCATCGGCCGTAGGAAAGGTAATGTCAAATTTTACAGCGGGATTAAGTAATCTTTTTGACAGGTTGATTCTGCACTCAACAGGAATCCTGCGTGAGTTGTCATTTTGGCTGTAATTGAGCAACAGGTAATTGACCGGTGCTTTGAGGGTATAAACGGCGTCGAGATCCACAATCGCTCCGTAGGGGTCTCCGTTCCAGGAAATAAGTCCTCCCTGCTCAATACGGAACTTTCTGACCAGTACATTCTGGAGTGTAAACATATAATCTCCCTTGTCGATCACATAATCACCGTATATCAAAAAATTGCCTTCTTTATCATAATTAAATCTCAGCTCACCCGACCCTGATCCGTTAATCGCATCACCTACCGTTGAATTAAAGATCATTTGAACTTTGGCATCCGGGGTAGCCGTGAGGTCAAGATTCATTTCAAATCCCCCCGCAGGTTTGTTCCTGGCCAAAGTCCTGTTACGCAACAATGTATCAGGACTAACGAAGCGGATGAAATCATATTCGTTGACCGATTCCGGATTCTCAAGCGGCACATTTATCTGTGTTCCTTCCCGGGTGGTTAACGACATATCCATGCGGACGTTCGCAATTTTCCCCGATATTTTTATAATCCCCGATACATGCGCCATACCATAAAAAAGTGGGTTGTCGCTCCCTGTGGTATTTAATGCCATGATGTTGCTTGTATTCGCTGACATATTGTAGGTCATACGATTGAAGAAATTGTGGGTGATTACTCCATTAAACCTGGCTGTGTTTTTTTCAACATCTGCAATTTCAATATTTCTGAAAATAATGGAATCACCCCTGAATCTTACTGTATCGCTCACCGAATAGACCACCTTGGTATAATCGATTCCTACTTTTGCATTGGTGACAGCCACATCACCATTGAATTTTGGTTCAGAACGTTTGCCGGTAATGCTTATCTCTCCGTTTCCCAGGCCTTCTATTTTATTGGAGAAACTGCGTAAAACAGGAAGTAAAGATTCGAGGGGAAAATCCTTAAATGAGGCTTTATAATCGAGGCTGTCGCTTTTGGGTTGGTAATAACCTTTTAACGCCAGTCCGTCTTTGGAATCTTTGCGCAGAATCAGCGAAGTATTTAGTCTGGCCTTTTGCTGATCCCATGAATTATCGAGGAGTATATCTCCAAAGTTTTTTCCCAGGTAGGTAAAATCCGAAAGTTTAAGATCACTGGTTAGGAAAAATGAGTGATAAGGATCAGCTACAGAAGCTGTTCCGTTCAGTTCACCCGAAATTCCGATTGGCTTTCTCAGCAGAGAATTGATGTTGTTCAGTTGTACTTTGGTGAACTCAACGTTTATTTTATCCGATGTATTATCGGTCACTTTTCCAAAAATTCTGAATTGTTCCTGGTTATGCCGGACGCTGAAATTATCTATGGAAATCGATGTTGTATCGATATGAAGATGACTCTTTTCGAACTGCCATAATGAATCGGTAACCCAGATTTTCGAAGGGCTCAGATAAAAATCGGCCAGGCTTTTTCCCCCTTTATTCCGGGAAAAGACACCCAGAAAATCAACTTTCCCGCTTGAAGTAGGAACAGCATTATTGTTCCAGCTTATTGCTGAATTTAAGCTGTCGCGAACGAGAGTGTTATTGATTGAAAAATTATCAAATATCAGGTTGCCACCCAGTGATGTACTTAGTGTTCCAAGTTTGATGAGCCACTTGTTGCCGCTGTTTCGCGAGCTGATTGTCATGGCTTTGACCTGGTATTGTTTATGTATCAGCTCCTGTATTGCTCCGTCGAGGAAAAGGCTTTTGCTTTCCGAATCAATACTGCCGACAAAAATGACAGGAGATTTTACGCGCAATCCCGGTACCAGGAAGCCTCCAAGCTCTTCCGCTTGCTTAATCCTGATGTCGAATTGAAAAGCATTTTTACCCGTGGAACTACGGCCCGAAAAAGGAAGTTTGGCCGAAGGCAGGAAATGATGAAGATAATCCCTGAAAGTAAGGTCGAATTCTCCGAAATGATATTTACCGTTGATGGTTATGTCTGCAATATCGGAGCGAAGTGTGATGTTGTTTTTGTCAATACTGTTCGATGTATTCACTACAAGGGTCTGAACGGCAAGCGAATCTTTACCCCGGGTATAAAGAAAGTCCTGGAGGTCGATCTGTCCGTTGACATTATCAATATGGTCACCCGTAAAATTGGCGCTGACTTTAAACGTGATATCGGCTGCACTCCTGTTCTTTTCAAGACCCAGGATCACCAGATTTGCTTTTTCCACGGTTGACGAAAAGTTGAATACCGGAATCTTACTTTCAAAATCGGCTTTTCCTGCAAAATTCAATTTCAGGTTGTTGTCCGCTATCTTTAACTCCCCCTCGAAACTTCGGTCACGTGCTTCACCATTTACATAAATCGAATCGATTCTGTAATTGTTAAAGTAAAGGCTATCGACATTTCCGGCTATCAGCGCATTAAATTTTTTATTTGCCGACCGCGACCCATTCACTTTTATGGCTGCCGTTATGGCACCAAGAGGTTCATAATTGAGTAATTTCCCGGCATCAAACGAAGTTGCCCTTACATTTCCCTGGAAATCAATGGCCCCTGATTTTTTGGGACGGATAGCAATATCGGTTGATAATTTGCCAAAACTCCCGTCGAATGTCCCGTAGGCAACAAAATCGGAGGGAAATCCGCTGAAATTTCCCTGGTAGGTAAGCCTGATGTCATTGAGTAATAGTTTAGGAATCTTAAGATACCTTAACGGATACGAATCAGGCATCCGAATGGAGGCCAGATCATTGAAATTAAAGGTGTTATTGTTTAATTTAAAAAATATGAAGGTGTTTTTCCAGACTGGCAAGCCTTTTAATTCAAGGTCTGCATTGACCTGGGTTCCCTTTCCGATTTTTAGGTTGATCTTTTTGAATTTTAAATTACTCAGCGAACCTTTGATTCCCCCTGAAAAGAGGATAGGTTCGTTCATTCCCCAGATTTCCGGAATTACATACGAGAGATCAGTCAGCGAAAGCATCGATTCCTTAAAATCGCTGTCGATTACATAACGGTTTGTTAACGTCTGACTACTTCCTGAATACAGCGAATCGATTCCAAAAAGTTCATTTTTGGATATTTTAATTCTGTTGGCATCAATATGTGAATGATTCGAAACGAGTGTCATATTCGAAAGTTCAAGGCCTGTTGAATCAATGCGACCTGCAAACCTCAGATCACCGATCACAAGTCCCGACTTCTCATAGATCGAAGCATTATCGAGAAAAAACGTGGTAACCGAGTCAGTCTGACGGACATTCACCACTGAGAGGTTAAGTTTAGTGATTTCTAAATCATTAAAATTTAGACCATTATGAATTAAAGTGTCTTTTTTCGTGAGGTTTTTATACCTGATTTTCGAATTCAGAAAGTAGAAATTGGTGAACGTGATTTGCCATGGACGAAGGGTATCACGTCGTGAACCTTTTGATCCGGATAAAAACCGGAAATTATACCCCACAGAATCTCTGGCAATATTGATTTGTGAATTTTCGAAATTGAGGTCGCCGAAATGAACTTTCCTTTCAAGAAGCGTTAAACTGTCAATCTGAAGTTTAACACTCGCGACATAAAACATGGTATCCTGGTTTTGATCTTCCACCAGCACATTTTCGAGAACTATGCTCTTAAACAATGAAATGTCCACACCACCGACACTTATTTTTGCTTTATAAGTGGCCGACAATTGTTTCATTACCCACTGAGCCATAAATGTTTGAACTTTTGGAGACCTAAAGATCAGATATGACGCGCCGTAGAGTATGGCGAGCGTGAGTATAGTGATGAGTAATATTTTAAACCTTTTTTTGATACTTTTGACCTTTATTTTAGAACGACCCGGCATGCGGGAGATATACTTTTTTTGACTTTTTAAAGGTAGTACTTTTTTGAAGTACGATAGGTGTAGTATTATATCAATTTGTATTTAAATTAATGGAATGGGAAAAGAGAACACTACTATAATTCTTGGGATTGAATCTTCATGTGATGATACATCTGCGGCGATAATCCGTAATGACGTGATTCTTAGTAATGAAGTTGCAGGTCAGACAGTGCATATCGCCTACGGTGGCGTAGTTCCCGAACTTGCATCCCGGGCACATCAGCAGAATATTATCCCTGTCGTTGATCTGGCCATCAAAAATGCGGGTATATCGCTTGATGATATTTCGGCGGTTGCATTTACACGCGGACCCGGTTTATTGGGATCGTTGCTGGTTGGTACTTCATTTGCAAAGGGTTTTGCACTTTCAAAAAATATTCCGCTTATCGAAGTAAATCATCTTCAGGGACATGTATTGGCGCACTTTATTCAGGAACAATCTGAGGTGAAAAAAACACCTGGATTTCCTTTTTTATGCCTGTTGGTATCTGGTGGAAATTCGCAGATAATATTAGTGCGTGATCACCTGGATATGGAGGTCATCGGTCAGACCATTGATGACGCAGCGGGAGAAGCGTTCGATAAATGTGCCAAGGTCATGGGATTGCCTTACCCCGGAGGACCTATGATTGATAAACTTGCCAAGGAGGGCAATCCGTCGGCATTTAAGTTTGCCCGACCCAGAATAGCAGGCCTTGATTATAGTTTTAGCGGATTGAAGACATCGTTCCTTTATTTTATCCGCGACAGGATGGCTGAAAATTCAAATTTTATTGAGGAGAATAAAGCCGATATATGTGCTTCATTGCAGGACACCATTATTCATGTGCTGATGTTGAAATTAAAACAGGCCGCGCGCGATACCGGCATCCGCACGATTGCTGTTGCGGGCGGTGTTTCGGCCAATTCAGGTCTGCGACAGGCCCTGCTTCATGCGGCAGAAAAACACAACTGGGAGATGCATATCCCGCCGTTTAAATATACCACCGATAATGCTGCGATGATCGCGATTACGGGCTATTTTAAATACCTAAAAGGCGAATTTGCCACCCATGATGCCGTTCCGTATTCCAGGGTTACGCTGAAGTAGCGAGGAGGCGTGGGGGTGATCGGGCGACGGGGCGAGTCAATTTAATCTCTCATCTGATGGTCCGACAATGTAAAAAATAATAATGTTCAGCGTATGGGTCACGCGATTTTCAATCGCGTTCAAAAAATGGAGAGAGAAAAGCCTTCCTACAGGATACCAAATCCCTGTCGAGGGCTTTTTCTGTGCTTAAGGAAATATTCCGGGTCCGACTATACCAGTTTGTCAATTTGCGAACATCTGTATGATAATTTTTATCTAATGCATAATCCGGGTTAGGCTTCAAGTTGGGCTCGGAATTACCGTTACAAGGGGAGAAGGGCGAGGAGGCGAAATTGAGAAAATGAGAAAATTTGCCAATTTGGTAATTTGCCAATTTGCCAATGCTTTCGCGTTGAATTTAATGTTTAAAAAATTGACCTAATAAAAAGAATTACACAGAGTTACACAGTGTAAGAGCCCAGAGTTACACAAAGTTTTAGGTGTCGGTATTAGGAGCAACACCTTTCTTTGATCCGTCAGCTCACAGACGTGAATTGAAGATCAGCATTGCTAAATCTGTTTTAATAACCCAGCATTGCTAATGCACAGGTATCTTAAAATCCCGAAGGGATTCAATCTTAATGACCCCGGGTAAGCGATTCCGGATTCTTTATATTAATAATGGCATTAACCCTGCTCGGAATCGAGCAACCCGGGGTTAAGGACGATCAACAAAAACGGCGCAACTACTTCCTTAATTGAAAATCATCCATTCCATGCGCCGGAGATTCCAGGGTTGAGAGGGAGAATAGGCGAGGGGGCGAACAGGCAAAAAAGGCGATCGTGTCAAGATGAGAAATTTGCTAATGCGTTAATTTGCCAATTTGCCAATGAATTCGGATTGGATTCACAGTGATCGAATAAATTGATTTACACAACTTGTCCCGTTTTTTCGGGAGAGTTACACAGAGTTCAAAAATACCGACCTTATATGCTCCCTGCTAACAAAACCTTATTTTCTTTTTAAAATCCTTCTAAATGTCACGCAAAGACCGCAAAAACCGCAAAGAAAAATTGATAGCTTAACCTCAGTAGCCGATCTCCCTCGTAAAAAAGGCGGCGCAACTGCATCCATAATTGAAATTCATCTGTTCCTTGCGCCGGAAATTCCAGGTTTTATCGGGCGAAAGGCACATCTGCGAAGCTTAACACAAGCCTCTAAACAAAATCATAACGAGTTAACTTGAAGCATCATCGGTTCGTTGGGCACATGCCCGTCCAATTCCATCAGGCAATTTTCCGGGTAGGCACCAACTAATTTCTTTTTCTTTTTACTTCTTCATCGTTTTTCCATTTCTTCCGATTGGATATTTATCTGCATTCTGACTGTTAGTGGGTTTGATCGTTATAATCGGTTATAAATGGATATATTCGGAACTATCCGTTTATAATTCGACTATAGTTCAGATATGATTTAAGTTTGACAACTTTTGAATGTTACTTCATTGAAATAGCATCAAAAAACAATTATTCTCTAACTTTTAATCTTTAAATTATGAAGAAATTTGTTTTGTCTTTAATGGTGGCCGCTATTATGGCCGGATGTTCTGTTCCCATGGAGGATGTATCGCAGAATGATTTGATGCTTAAAAAAGCAGGTTTGGGTGCGGTGATTAATGTTCCTGGAGATTTTACTACTATTAAGGCGGCCGTGGCTAATGCAGTTTCAGGTAGTCGTATTATTGTTCAATCTGGAGTTTATGAAGAACAGGTTGAAATTCGTAATATTGATAATTTAACGCTAATTGGATTAGATGCAACTATTAAAGTACCTCAAGCCGGCATGACAGGAACTTTATTAAAATTGTTTAATTGTCAAGGATTTCTAATTAAAGGTTTTACAATTGATGGCAATAATGGTGTTGATGTTACTGCTGGCAGTTTTAATACCGGGGGCGATACTGATACTCGATTTTATGGTTTGTTTGCTATTAATTCTTCAGGACAAATTGTTGACAATAATATAATTAATGTTTCTTGGCATAACGGTGTACAACAAGGAATCGGAATGTATGTTTATGTAACTGATAATGTACAAAGAAGTGTTGATATTAAAGGTAATACAATTAATAATTTTAATAAAGGTGGTGTATCTGTAAGAGGACCTATCAATTCAAAAATAATGGATAATATTGTTACTCACTGGTGTGAAACCGGAATTAATGCGGGAAATGGCATTCAGGTTGATGGAGGAAGAACTCTCATCCAAGGGAATAATGTTAGCTGTAGTAGATATTTTGATGAAACACATCAGGCCTGGACAGCGACTGCTGTACTATTAATAGCCTGGAAATTTCCAGTAGAAGATTTTAAAGTAATAAATAATATTATTTCAGATTCAGATATAGGTATTGATATAGAAGATTTTGGAGCTGGATTAGGAGAAAACAAGATAATCAATAATAAATTTAGTGGTAATTTATCGGATGTTTTAGGCCCCGATGATATGAAAGTACACGCAAATAAGTATGAATAATTTAACATAGTTATATTCCAAAATCGCTCCACATCCAGGGGCGGTTTTTTTTGCTAAAACCCGACAGGTTTTCAAAACCTGTCGGGTTTGGGATATTATGGGTTTGGGAAAATTGATCACTCTGAATTCAATCGATAACCCTTCAAGTGGTTGGAAACCCTTGAAGCGGTTATAAAGCAAACCCATAAAACTTCTGAATTGATTGATAATAAAAAACGGGATCGCAATGACGACCCCGTTTTTTTTAATACGAACTTATATCCTACCACGCAAACATGGGGAAACTTTCCATCATCTTGTTGACCCTGCTGCGAACATCTGTGATTATCTGCTCGTTATCGGCATCGCGGAGAACCTCATCAATCAGATCTACAATTACAGCCATATGTTCTTCTTTCATCCCGCGTGTTGTAATGGCAGGAGTACCTACCCGTAATCCGGAAGTAAGGAACGGGGAGCGTGAATCGAAAGGTACCATATTTTTATTGATCGTGATATCGGCCAGAACCAGCGCGTTCTCGGCCTTTTTACCGGTAAGATCGGGGAATTTCGTGCGCAGATCAATCAGCATCGAATGATTGTCGGTCCCCCCGGAAATTACCTTGTATCCCTTGTCAATAAATGCCTTGGCCATCACACGGGCATTCTTCTGCACCAGTATCTGATACTCTTTATATTCGGGAGCAAGCGCTTCACCAAATGCCACCGCTTTGGCGGCAATAACATGTTCCAGCGGACCACCCTGGATTCCCGGGAATATGGCAGAATCAAGCAGTGATGACATCATCTTTAACTCACCTTTTTTGGTGGTGAGACCCCATGGGTTTTCAAAATCCTTACCCAACAGGATAATTCCTCCACGCGGACCACGTAATGTTTTATGGGTTGTGGAAGTAACAATATGGGCATGCGGAAGCGGATTTTCGAGCAGTCCGGCTGCAATCAGTCCAGCGGGATGCGCCATATCCACCATGAAAATAGCCCCGATTTTATCTGCAAGTATACGCATCCGGGCATAATCCCATTCACGTGAATATGCTGATGCGCCCGCGATAATCAGTTTGGGAAGCTCCCTTAAGGCAACCTCCTCCATCATATCGTAATCCACAAGCCCTGTTTCTTCTTTTACTGAATAGGCAACCGGCCGGTAAAGCAAGCCCGATGAGTTGACGGGTGAACCATGCGAAAGATGACCTCCGTGCGACAGATCGAGTCCCATAAAAGTGTCACCGGGTTTTAGGACGGCCAATAATACAGCCATATTGGCCTGGGCTCCCGAATGGGGTTGAACATTCGCATATTCGGCTCCGAAAAGTTTTTTCAGCCTGTCGATAGCCAGTTGTTCAGCTTCATCAATAAATTGACAACCTCCGTAATAACGATGTCCCGGATAACCTTCAGCATATTTGTTGGTCAGACAAGAGCCCATCGCCTGCATTACCTCTTCCGAAACAAAGTTCTCTGAAGCAATCAGCTCAATTCCATGCATCTGCCGTTGTTTTTCCTTCTCAATAATCTCAAAAATCGCGGTATCTCTTTTCATTCTTATATATTTTGGAAAATTTTTAAACTATTTTCAATCACAAAAACTGAATTTCCTTATTTTTTGCAAATCTACAGTTTCTGATCTTAACCCTGATTGCGATCAATGTTTCTTTATTGCTAAATATTTCAACGATTGTTCATATGATCGGGTTATTCTTCCGAAAACCGGACCAGTTCCGAACGGTATGCATTAAATATGGTGGATTTCGAAATAAATCCAACATACAACCGGTTATTGACAACCGGCAGATTCCAGGAACCGGTTTCGTTAAACTTATTCATTACGCTGTCCATTTTTTCGTTTGGTGAAATAATAGCCGGAGGCATTGTCATAAGGGTATTAACAAGGATTGTATTATAACCCTCCTTATCAAACATGATTTGCCTGATATCGTCAAGCAGCACGACTCCGCAAAAATTCTGTTCATGATCAATTACGGGGAAGATATTTCTTTTCGATTTGGAAATGATTTGAACCAGTTCTCCCAATGTGCTGTCGATCTGCACGGTTAAAAGGTCAGTTTCGATTACGTTTTTCAATTTGAGAAGTGTGAGCACTGCCTTATCTTTATTGTGGGTTATGAGTTCCCCTGCACGGGCAAGCCGGGTATGATAGATTGAATGAGGCTCCAGGGGCGTAATTGTGAGATAAGCTGCGGCGGCGGTAATCATCAGTGGTATAAGGAGTCCGAATCCTCCTGTAATCTCTGCTATAAGGAAAATAGCTGTCATAGGCGCATGCATGACTCCGGCCATCATTCCGGCCATACCCGCCAGCGCAAAATTTCGGGCAGGTACCAGGTTTCCATCCAGGTTCAGAATTGATGACACAAAGAAGCCGGCCATTCCCCCTAAAAACAGCGTAGGTGCAAAAATTCCGCCGCTTCCCCCAGCACCATTTGTCGCGGCGGTTGCCACAATTTTAACCAGCATGATCAAAAAGATCATCGCGATCAAAACGAATTTATTATCCTTAAATCCGACAAAAAGCGAATTATTCAGAATATCGGGTCCTGAATCGGTAAGGATCTGTTCGATTGTATTGTATCCTTCACCCCAAAGAGGCGGGAAAAGAAAAATTACTATTCCAAGCATTGTACCTCCTATAAGTACCTTGAGATACGGATTTAGGATTTTTCTGAAACGACCTTCGACATACAGGTTCCCCCGCGTAAAGAGGAAGGAGAACAGTCCGCAAAAGATCCCCAACACAATATACCACGGGATATTGGCCAGATCGAATTGTTTATCGATCTGAAATTGAAAATGATGGGCACTCCCCATTAAGAAATAGGCCAGCGATGCGGAGGTTGAAGCGGAAATCATAAGGGGCAGGAGCGAGGCCATGGTCATATCAAGCATAAGCACCTCGATGGCGAAAAGCATTCCTGCCAACGGAGCTTTAAAAATCCCCGCAATCGCTCCAGCTGCACCACAGCCAATCAGCACGGTCATAGTCCGGTAACTCAGGTGAAACGATCGTGCGATATTTGATCCTATCGAGGAACCTGTCAGTACAACCGGCGCTTCGGCTCCTACTGATCCTCCAAAACCAATGGTGATCGTACTGGAGATGATCGAAGTGAACATGTTGTGGGCACGAAGTATCCCTTTTTTATTGGCAATCGATTCCAACACTTTGGTTATCCCATGCGCAATATCATCTTTAACAAACCACCTGACATACAGAAAAGTAATCAGAATCCCGATACCGGGATACGCGAGATACTGGTAATTTTCAGCGTACGAGGTGAAATTTTGGGTTAAAATTCTTCCAAGGAAGTGAATCAGGTTTTTGAGTATAATTGCAGCAAATCCGCTTAGTAGTCCTACCAATAGGCTGAGTATTAGCAATATCTCGCGTTCATTGAGGTGCTTCAAACGCCAGGTTCTGATTGACTCTACTAATTGGACTGATTTTTTCATTGTCCTGCAAAATTAGTTTTATTTCATGTTTTTTGCCAAAATATATTGTATTTGATACATTCCGTTTTAATTAATTAACGATCCCTGATACTGATTCGGCAGGAATTTCAATCCTAACCATCAACAAAAGATGAATTGAGTAACTAAAATATTTTTTCTGCAATAAAAAGTATTAAAAAGTTTTTAAAATTTCAAAAAAAGCCGTATATTTAAACATCGTTCAGCGTTTTCTTAATAGGTGACCTAAACACTAACGTTATGAAAGCAATTTTGAAAAAAAAGATCGGCGCTCTTTTAGCCGGATTCGTAATCGATTATCTTGCAAAAGATCCGTTTGGAAGGAGTGAGAGCCTGTTACGGATTGCCTCTTTGCTTGATATTCACAGAAAACATACTCCAATGATCGAAACCACCCGAAGAAAGATTAATGATCGGGAAGGAAGGTGGGCACCTTTCTATCACTCATTTTTTACTGATCTGGACAGAAATGTTTTCAAGAAGTTTGTCAATAATTTGATAATTAGAAGCATAATTACCTATTCTACCCGGAAGAAAAACCGTGAAAAATCAGAATATCCGGTTCCCTGGGCTGTTTTAATCGATCCGACATCGGCATGTAATCTCCGGTGTACCGGTTGCTGGGCTGCCGATTATGGTAAAGTCTCATCTCTTGATTACGAAACACTCGACCGGATTATCTGCGAATTTAAAGCGTTGGGTACTTTCTTTTTTATCTATTCGGGAGGAGAACCTTTGATCAGGAAACACGATATTATCAGGCTCTGTGAAAAGCACAACGAGTGTTATTTCTCCTGTTTCACCAATGGGACACTTATTGACAACGATTTTGCCCGCGAAATCAGAAGAGTGGGAAATTTTGCACCGGCACTGAGTATTGAAGGATTTGAGAATGAGACAGATCTGCGGCGCGGAGAGGGGACCTACCGGAAAGTGATCGATGCAATGGAAATATTAAAGGATAACGGCATTCTCTTCGGATGCAGCACTTGTTATCACCGGAAAAATACTGAAGTAATGGGCTCGGAGGAATTTGTCGAATATATGATCGAAAAGGGTTGCCGGTTCGCCTGGTATTTCACTTATATGCCCGTGGGTACAAGTGCTGTTCCCGAATTGATCGCAACACCCGATCAGCGAAAATTTATGTATCACCGTCTGCGGGAGATGAGAAAGGATAAACCCTTGTTTTTGATGGATTTCTGGAACGACGGAGAGTTTACCGGCGGGTGTATTGCAGGCGGAAGGAAATTTTTACATATCAATGCCAATGGCGATGTGGAACCGTGTGCATTTATCCATTATTCAAATATCAATATTCATAATTCATCGGTAATAGAAGCGCTGAGTCAGCCTCTCTTTAAGGAATACAAGAAGCGCCAGCCGTTTAATCGGAATATGTTGCAACCATGCCCTTGCCTCGATAACCCATCGCAATTGCGTGAAATGGTGAATGCTGCCAATGCAAGGCCAACTCAGTTACGGGATTATGAAACCGTTGAACACCTGACTGCGAAATGTGAAGATGCAGCAAAAGCCTGGGCACCGGTTGCAGATAGTCTTTGGAATAAAAAAGAGGAGAAGATCAATCCGGTAGCGAAAGTCTCAGAAGACCGGCCTTAGCCTTATTGTTATAGAGATCACTGTAGGGATTTGTACCGGCAATAAACCGGAGGCATAAATTGTAGTATTTTTTTGCTTCTGTTGTAAAACCATTTTTTTCCATCATTAATCCTGACTTTACCAGTGCCTCCTGAGCAATATAATCGCCCGAAGTATTTCCGGCAGTGTATGCTTTGAGATAATCTGATTCAGCAGGTGCCACAAGATTTCTAAGTCTTTTGCACTCTCCGTTCAGGTAATAAAAATGTACTTTATCATTTTCACTGATTATATTTTCAACACGGATAGTTGACAATTCCGCCTCCGCTTTAGTGTAGAATCCGCCCCTTACCAGTAATTCAGCCCGCAACAGGCGAATATTGGGAGGATCATGTTTGCCAACCTCAAATGCCGCTTCGATATCACGGCTGTGCAATTCTCTCCCTTTTGATTTTACCTGGGCTGCATAATTTTGGTATTCAGGGATATTGCCTGATATATAATAAAAACAGGCCAGATCATACAGTGTTGCTTTAAGGTAATCAGTACCCGTTGTAGTTTTGAGAAAGTTTATCAATGGCAGGTTGGCATCCGGATCGAGCCGTAATAATTTTGCTTTTCCTGTAAGGTAATAAATTGATGGGAAAGGGACCTCAAATTTATCAGGGTCAATCGTTGACAGCAGTCCTAACGTGGTTTCTGCCTCGTTTGCATCAAGACATATTGTTGCTGCAATGTAATTTAAAAGGACGATCTCTTTGAAATTAAAATTCTTTTCCCTGATCAGTTTTAAGGCTTCTTCTTCCTGGTTCATCAATTTGTAAGCCGCCATTGTTAACAGGAAAGCTTCCTCCTCATACCCGGCTTTTCCCCGTGCAAAATCCGTAAAAGCAGCCAGTTTATTTAAACCTCCGCGCGGATCACTTTTAATTCCCAGGATTTTAATTCCCCATTTTAATATTTTGGGCATAAAGGCAACACTGATCTGCAGCATTCCCGGAATCTTGTCGTCGGGTCCGAACAAAGGATATTTTTTTTGATTGTCCTTGAGCAGATTATAACCCCTGAGGATTTCCATTAATCCCCCCAGCTTACTGTTATATTTCACATTTAGCAATCCCGAAAAAACTTTTGCTTCGCCCAGAAGGTACCTGTAATCGGGTGAATTGTCAGGCATATTTTCAAGCTTCTTGACTTGCATTTTGAGACCAGGCAGGCTTTCCACATATTGTTCCGGTGAATTGGAAATGGCAAGCCTGATTACTTCACTGTATAACCTGTAAAAGGTGATATAGGCGTTTCCGGGATTCTTTAATTCTTCTGACCTGAGGATTTTTTCTGCAGAAGTAAGACGTAAGGCATACAAATACTGATGGGCCTGCCTGATATTTGAATTATCATCATAAACCGGCATCGAAAACCCAGCTAACCTGAAGGTAAACAGGAAAGTTAAAGACAATATACAGGTCGTAATTTTCATCTTTGCTCCTGACATTAATTTGAAGAAGTTATCCTGGAATAAGGCTTAATCAGATTTTGAATCAATCCTGCCTTTCCGAAAGACAATGAAATACACTAAACCGGTCACTAACGGAAAAGGGGATTATCAAAAGCACTGGTAAAATTACAATTTTTCAGCTATTCGCAAGTTACAGGAATAGATTTTAACACAAAAAAATGCGGGATCAGCCTGTTCAACCAGTTGGGAATTATGTATATTTGCAGTACAGATACCGTAAAATTAAGTGTTATTGCTCCAATAAAACTAAACCTGATTACTAAAATTCATTCATTATGCAGCTACTTGGAATTATAGGACCTTTTCAGATTGCTATTATGCTTTCGGTGATTTTTGTGTTGATGCTGATACCGGTTATTGCGTTGGTTGATATTGTCAGATCCAAATTTGAGGGAAACGATAAACTGATTTGGGTTTTGATCGTTTTATTTTTAAACATCATTGGAACAATTCTTTATTTCCTGGTTGGCAGAAACCAGAAAATAAGGTAATCAGGGATCTTTTCGGTAATTTTTAAATAGATAATTTTGTTTTCGGACAAACAGATCAGTTGTTTCACTTACCTTTCTTTAAAATGAAAAATCTGCTTTCAATCCTGTTTTTAGGAGTTGTTTTGTCACTAAATGCTCAGACCAAATCATCAAAGAATTCCCCTCATTTGATGGAGGATTCACCCCAAAGTATTGGGATGTCAGCCGAGAGACTTTTGAGAATTGAAACCATGTGTACAGAGGCTGTTGCCAACGGAGATGTTCCCGGCATCGTAGCTCTTTTGGCGCGAAATGGCAAAATTGTATTTTATAAGGCGTTCGGCAAAGCTGATAATGAAAGTAACCGGAATTTAAAACGTGATGATATTTTCAGGATTGCTTCGCAGAGTAAGGCAATTACTTCGACAGCTGTGATGATGCTTTGGGAAGAAGGTAAATTCAAACTCGATGATCCGATTTCGAAATACATCCCTGAATTTAAAAATCCCCGGGTGCTTAAAACCTTTCATTATAACGATACTTCTTATACTACTGCAGCGGCTACAGGTGAAATTACGATCCGACACCTGTTGTCACACATGTCGGGGCTGGGATATGGAATGATTGATAGTGATGAGCGCATGAAAATGATCTACCAGAAAGCACACATAACCGATGCCTTTACAACTGAGAATATTACGATTGCCGAAAACGTAAAAAAACTAGCGAAATTGCCATTGCATCACAATCCGGGTGAGAAATTTACTTACAGTGAAGGGCTTGATGTTTTGGGTTATTTCATCGAAATAGTCTCCGGAATGCCATTCGATCAATATTTGAGAAAACATCTGTTCGATCCGCTGGGTATGAACGATACATGGTTTTATCTGCCTGCAGGGAAAGCCAGTCGGCTGGTATCGGTCCAGCAAAAAAATGAAAACGGGGTGTGGAGTCGTTACCCCTCCACTTTTTATGACCCTGATTATCCGGTTAAGGGTGCCAGAAGCTTCTTTTCGGGAGGTGCCGGATTATCCAGTACCGCTAAGGATTATGCTACTTTTCTGCAAATGTACCTCAATGGAGGAGAACTCAACGGGGTAAGAATTTTGAGCAGGACCACGGTCAGTACTATTTTAAGCAACCAGACCGGAAATGCCTTTGGCGGGCCCGAAAAATGCTTCGGACTTGCATTCTCTTTAATTACACAAAAAGGGGAGGAGCTGGGAGGTCAGGGCAACGCCGGAACTTTCGAATGGGGAGGTTATTTTAATACCCAGTATTTTGCCGATCCGAAGGAAAAGATTATCGGTATATTGATGAAACAGACACAGGGAAAAGTGACGGACACTTCCGCATGGAAATTTCGCCAGCTCGCAGGTCAGGCCCTGGATGACTGATTTCCTGGCAAATGTTCAAGTGAATTCGGATATTGAGTGTTGTTAAAAGTATAAATACGAACGCTTGCATGGGAGTTCTATGAAAATGCTTAAACAATCATCTCTCGTATAAGGGATTAATTCAGTTATTATCATGAAACGATATGTAAAAATTTCACTTGTAATTGTTGCAATTGCATTGATATTTGGTGTTTATTACGGATATCAGATCTACAAAATAATAACCGGGAGTGAACCATTGTCCGGGAAGCAGGAAAATATTCCGGCAGGAATGGCCGCTGTTCCGCCAATCACAAAAGGCGATGCAGACTGGCCTAACTGGAGAGGAACCAATTTTGACGGGAAGAGCAAGACAACCGGGATAAAACATGATTGGTCCGGCGGACTTGAAAAACTATGGCACATCAGCTACCTGTGCCAGAATAAGTCCACAGCTTCCTGGTCCGCTCCTGTTGTGCAGGGTAACCGGCTTATTGTTCCGGGAAGGGATGATAAAAATGATCTGTTGTTTTGCATTAATGCCGATACTGGTGAACTGATCTGGTTAGGATCCTATGAAGCTCCTGCTGAAACAAGTCATGGTCCTGGCTCACGGGCCACACCATTTATTAACGAAGACCGGGTTTACACATTTGGTCGTAGTGGTGATCTGGTATGCTGGCAACTTGAAGACGGAAAACTCTTGTGGAGAAAAAATGTGAAAGATTCAGGTGGTGTCGAACCTACGTGGGGCTTTTCGACTACCCCGCTTGTTTTGGATAATAAGGTGATTGTCCAGGGAGGTGGAAATTCCCTGGTGATTGCCTTTGATAAGCTCACAGGTGATGTTCTCTGGAAATCAATGACAGGTGGTGCCGGTTATGCTGCCATAATAAGTATGAATCTGGAGAATGAAGAAGTGATTCTTGTCTATCATGGCAATGGCCTTTCCTGCATCATGCCTTCTGACGGCAGAAAATTATGGACAGTTCCATGGCCTACTGAATACAGTGTTAATGCCACTACTCCGATAGTTGATAAGGATATTATCTTCCATACTTCGGCCTATAAGATGGGTTGTGAAGCACTAAAAGTTTCTTTAAACGGGTATTCTGTTCTTTGGAAAAGCAGAGTGATGGAGGCTCAGCATTCGGATCCCATTCTTATCGATGGTTACATCTACGGATATTCAGGTGAAAGTGTCAGGAATGTCGGGCAGTTTAAATGCATTGAATTATTAACAGGTAAAGAGCTCTGGAGCACTAACCTTCTGGGTCAGGGAACCGTCACTTATGTTGATGGTCATCTTATTTGCCAGGATATAAAAGGAAATCTTTATCTGGTACATCCTGATCCCTCGGGTTTCAAAATTGCCGGTAAGATGCTGTCTGCTATTGAGGATGTAAAAAATCCTGCATGGACTGTCCCGGTTGTCGCCAATGGCAGGTTATATCTTCGTTATCTGCAACAGCTGATTTGTTATAAACTGGATTAGCCGGAACATAAATACACATTTGAGCCATTTTTCTGCCTGAATTTAATTGTGTATATACCACATTGTCAGTATTATATCAACAACCGAAATTAACCGTTAATATCCGGTTGTATCCGATTATATCCGTAAATAAGCGATTTGTCTGATGCATTGTTCGTAAATTAGCTCTCGAAGCTGTTAGTAAAATAAAAATCGGATTACAGGATGAGGATGTACTAAACCTATTATCTATGAAAAAAACATTTTTTGCAGAAAATGAAGCCTTTGGCTCGGCTGAGATAGTTGAAGTAAAACCTGCTGAAGTTATTGTAGTGATGACAAAACCGGTTGAAGAACAGGAAGAGCAAAAGTGCGCCGGGCTTGATCAACGGATTTTGCATGTGGAGGATCTGACCGGATTAATTAGTCGCTGGAAGTTACTTCAGGTTATAGAGGTTATCTCAAAATAAAGTAATTCGCGGGTGAAATAATTGAAAATTTATTAGTCTACCGGTTAAATAAAGCACTTTTTTATTTTGCTCAGCAATTCCTCCATCGAAATTGGTTTCGAAATATACTCGTTGCATCCTGCCTCAATTGCCTTATCTCGGTCACCGGCGAGACCGTATGCCGTTTGTGCAATAATAATCACATTCTTATTAAACTGTCTTATCTGACGAGTGGCTTCGTATCCGCTAATGCCAGGAAGTTTAATATCCATCAATATCAGATCAATATCGGGAGTTTTATGGCATATTTCCACGGATTCAACTCCCGTTCTTGCTCTTAAAATTTCCTTTCCAAATATTTTGACTCCCTTCCGAAGGAGTTTTTCAGAAATGTCGTCGTCTTCCGCGATTAATATTTTGAGATTGCCGGTTTGATATTTTACCGGATCTGCAGTTTCTGTATTCGGCAAGTCGTTTTTTTCCTTCTGTCCATTCGTGTATGGAATCGTAAAATAAAAGGCTGAGCCTTTTCCCGGCTCGCTTTCAACCCGGATTTTTCCGCCGAGCATTTCCACATATGCTTTGGAAATGGATAGGCCTAACCCGGCACCCTGAAGTGCCATTTTATCAGAAACATCAGCCTGAACAAACCGTTCAAAAATCGCTTCCTGACGATCAATTGGAACACCAACTCCCGTGTCTTTGATAAAAAACTCCAGAACCGGAAAGCCATTTTCTGCTTTCAATTTATAGCCAAAATCAATGGCTCCTTCATAAGTATATTTAATTGCATTTTTAACAAGGTTGATTAGTATGGCATATATTTTTTCCCGGTCAGTTTTGATGACAGCTTCCTTTGATGTCAAGGCATTTTTAAACGAGAATTGCAATCCTTTTCTTTCAAATTCGGGCTGAAAAAAAGTGTTTATGTATTCGATCTGCTCATTTATATTCGTCTCTTTTATATTAACCACCATTTGCCCCGCTTCTATTTTGGAAATATCTACTATGTCGTTAATTATATTGAGCAGTCGCACTCCGCTCTTCTCGATAATACCAATGTACTCGCGCTGCTCTTCACCAGTTAGCCTGGGTTCTTTCAATAATCCCACAAAACCGAGGATCCCATTCATGGGTGTGCGGATTTCGTGACTCATATTGGCTAAAAATGCACTTTTAAGACGTTCGCTTTCTTCCGCCTTTTCCTTTGCCAGGTATAGGGTTCTCATGTGCATGTTAACCAGGTAAAATAACAGAAGCGAAGTTACAACAATGTATAAAAATCCTTTAATAGTCTGTAATTCAGTTAGTAATTCCTTGTCCTGGATTAACCTGTTGAAAATGGTATCTGAAAGGATAATCCATAACAGGCCGATAATTAAATAAAATAAAGTTATTTTATATTCAAATTTAACTTTTTTAAATGGTGAAATATTAACTTTTTTCATTTAGTGCCTATTTAAATATAAAATTCTGCCTTTCAGATATTTCATTTTTGAAACTCTGTGACTTGACTTCTTTTATCGTTAATGCCCTGAAAAATTCATACCAGGTTGTCATTGCTGCAAGGTGCAAAAATACCAAAAATCTGTTGGGATTTAAATTCCGGCATTTCTGGACATAAAACACAGATTTTTGTGACCTCTTTAATGAATTCAACCAGGATGCTTATGCCGATTTTTCCAGGAGTTCGTTCTGAAGATTGTCAAGCACCGTAAGACTTACTTCATCTGCTTTGGAATAACCGCTTCCGTCGTATTGGAACGGATCTTCAATATCTTTTATCAATTTCAGAAGAGATAATATCACGAAAGTGAAGATAACCAATAAGATCAATCCACCCCACCAGGGTGTAATATCAAGAAGTGAATAAACGAGAAGAAAGATAATGGTAATAGTCTGGATACAAATATAGACAGAGGGTATAAAATCTGTATTTTTAATCACCATGATCCGGTTAATAGTTCGTTTGAGATTGGATATTTCAACTTTCATCCGTAACAGGTAATTGGGAGTAGCACCCTCTTTCCCCAGAAGGATAACATCGCGGGACATTTCATCAAGAAGTTTCAAAAGATGATCGTTCTGTTTCAAAAAGAACTCTTCCTTTAAAGTCGGGATGAATAATTTCAACTTAGTCATCAGACCTTCCACTGATGGGCAATTCTCTACCTGCTTTATAAAATCTGCCTCCTGCCAGATGCTGATAAGGGACGATGCAATATCATTTGGCATTTTTTCACTTTCTTTATAATCTGTAACAACTCCTGCCAATAAAAATCCAAGAATGAAAATAATCCCGGTTAATATGGCGGGAAAAAAAGTGCTCAATTCCTTAGGGATTACTTCCCAGCCCAGAAGATGAAAAATGATTTTGATTCCTCCTGCCATAAGCACAAATGGCAATACAGATAAAATAAGGTGATACTTGCTCTTACGTATCTTTTGAATTAAGGTCATGTATATAAATAATTAGTAATAAAAGCGCAAAATAAACTAATTTTATTCATTTGCAGACCTTTCGAATTGAACAATAACTATATAATTCAGGAAATGTATTCGCTTTTATTATTTCTTAAGTAGCTGATTACCTCATTCTCATTTTTAACAAGGTAAACATTAAAACCTTTCTCTTTCAAAATTTCAAGCAGAGGTGCCGGTACAAAAGGTGTTTTAAGCTCAAGTAATTCTCCCGGCTGAAGCGTTTTTGTTAGTGCAAGAATTTCTGTCATGGGGCTTCCTCCCGAATTGATAATGGGTGTGGCATCGAAACGGGCTTTTATTTGGGCGACATTGAACCATTCGGGTGGCGCAGAAAAAAATTCCATTTCGGTTTCGGTGTCACCTGCAAAATTACCCTGGCCCACTTCGTTTCGCAAGCGGTTAACCAACTCATCGACTTTTAATCCCCCGACAATAGCCGCCTGTTGCAATGAGGTTATTTTTTTGAATAGGAGAGGAGGCGCTGTTCACCTTCAAGACTACGCATATGGGTTAAATCCTGGGTAAATTCGATAGTTCCAAGGTAAGCACCCTGTTTATCACGCATCGCAAAATATTCAATATAGATGAACCGACCATGCATGTTTATCCAGAATGCCGCGCTATTTTCCTTTCCGCTTTTGAAATCACTTAAAATCTCGTCCACTACATGAACACTCGACGGAGGATGACACATCCGGACATCGCGGCCCAGGATAGCCCTGTTACGTGTAAAAATCCGATCAGGACCGAGACTGAAAAATTTTACTTTATCATCTTTATCCACGAAAGTAATATCGATCGGCAGTGTTTTAAACAAGGCTTCCATTTCATCGGGGTTAAAGCTTCCTGTCGAGAGTTGGAAGGAATTCTTGGTGTTGTACATCACGTCGCCCGTAGTAATTCCTTCGGGTTTCCATTCCTCCCGGGGGTCGTAAAGACAAAACCCGAATTCCATGGTTTGCTGGTATATTTCATACCAGTCTTCATCCGTAAGTTTATCCATGCTCATGGGAAGCAGGATCTCATCTTCCTTCATTATCATATCAGGAATTGATCTTACAGCCGGATACAGCACCATTTCGGTCGCTATTTTAGCTTCTTCAACAGTGATGGTTCCGGGGGCAGAAACCACCTCAATTGCATCTTTTAGTTTTTTTCTTATTTCATCATGTTTAGCCCACATTACTTTTGGCAGACCTGTTATCCCGTATTTCTCAAGAAAAGGAAATAACAGGTATTCTTTGCGCCTGTAATGTTTGTCTACATCCATCAGCTCATTGAAACGGGCATGAAGCTTAAGGAAGAGTTCTTTAACTTCACCTTCCTGCAGATGCTGAACCTGTTCAAGCAATTGTTCGGCGGCATCGACCACTTTTTCAAGTTCACGGTTCTCTTTCAAAAAAGTATCTGCCGGGTGTCCATTTGGTATCCCCTTGGCTCCGCTTTGGTCGATGTGCCCCTCAAGGACCATGGTATGTATATCGCAAAATTCCAGTACTTCCTCTTCGGGTAAGCCTTCCGAAATTAACTCCTGCTCCACCTCCACAACTTCATCGTATGGGATATTCCGGAGAAGTTCAGCAAGTCGTTGCCGCACCAGTTCGGGAGCTTCACCCAGGTGGAGCTGCAATATCATGTGTTTGAGGAGTTCTTTACGCTTTTGTGAATTATTTATTATTTCGCTCATAACCAGTTTTATTTATTGCAAATGTATTTACAAAAATTCTTAACCCATATCCCCATTAATAATGATTTTTCGGATCATTATCACAATTCATGGGTAAACGATTAGCTATAATTCATGATGTAAAATGCTTTTCAATAAACAAGGGTAACTGTAAAATGAAAAGGACAGAGCCGGGCGGTTCTATCCTTTTCCAAAACAATCTATCTTACTAATTTACTTGACAAGCTTATTTACGGTCCGATTTAAAAAAAGTTTCATGAAATACATGTTAACTTCAATTTTGGGTTAAAAAAGTTTCACGTTTGTGGAATTGAGAAATATCATGTTGAAAAACATGAAATTTATACAACTATTTTGCAACTATTATCGAAGAATAGCGTAAAAAGTTCATTTCGGGAAGTATCTAATCTTCATTTAAAAAACATTCATGCGATAGTGGTAAAACTTCCGTTTAAGATCCATTGTTGAATTATTCATTCATTTTTTTATTGACATTCGTGGTATTATTTAAAATAGTATCCAAATGGAGGCAGCCAGGATAAAGTGGATTCTTGATCCCGCTCATAGTGAGATTGGCTTCAAAGTAGAGCAACTAATGAGCACGTACGTGAAGGGAGTTTTTCGCGAATTTGATGCGTGTATTTACACATCAGGCGAAAGTTTTATGATTTATGAAATTGATTTGCTGATTAATCCTGCCTCTATCGATACGGGTGATGCTGCACGGGACGAACATTTAAAAAGTCCGGCTTTTTTCGATATTGAAAATTACAAGCATATTACATTTTTTGGATACACTTATCAAAGAATGCATAGCAAGGGGAGCTATGAACTTTTTGGAGACCTTACGATAAAAGGTATTACAAGACAAGTAAAAATGGATGTTGAGGCAGGAGGTTTGTCAAAAAAGTCCGGTTTTAATATTAAAGGAAAAATAAACCGGGGCGATTGGGGATTGACCTGGAATACGGCATTGGAAGTGAGTGGTATTCTTGTTGATTATGATGTAATAATAAATTGTACTGTTTGTCTGTGTGAATCGGAAATGGACTGGCAGGTTAATTGATTCAAAGGTTAACTATCAACTGATTTTATAATTTGCTAATATGACAAATATTTTAGTGTGGCTTTTAATATCGGGAATTGCGATCACTTTATTTCTGATCTTCCGGGAACTCATTCGCCTGTTCAGGAAAATTAATTATGTGATAAAACTAATGGAAATCCAAAATGAGTTATTGAATGAACAGAATAATTTAATGGAAAAAATATTTGCATTGTTTGGCGGAAGGATTAGCGACAACGAACGGATCAAAAGTACAATTTCGAATTCAGACCTGGAGATTATTGACCAGTTAAAAAAGAATATAAAAAGCGATGAGCTTATTTTGAAAGTCAGACATAATGGTCGTATTGAAAAATGGAAAAAGGCAGACTGGGCTCAGATAGTTAAGCTGGGGCATCACGGAAGATTTGATTTGTTGTTTATGAATTGATTAACTGCAACGTCTCAAACAGCGCAACCTCAAACTCTTCCGACCTTTAAACCTTTCAACCCAAAAATTTTCATCCATTTAAACCTTTTTCAGGTTTAAATGGTTATTATTGCATGATGAAAAAGGCAGTTTCCATATTTATGGCTACGTTGTTGCTGATGACAGGTTTACACCTTTCATTTGCTTCACATTTTTGTGGTGGTAATCTGGTTGCTGTAAAGTTCTCAATCACAGGGGGTAATGCATCTTGTGGAATGGAAAATGAATCCGGATCGACACTTCCGGCCGGCAAATTTTTCAAAACTCATTGCTGCGATGATGATCTGACGACACTCACTGTCGATTCCAATTATTCCTTTTCTTCGGTTCAGGGCAAAGACTTTACCCAAAAAGTTGTGCCTGATTTTGTTATACCATTGACCGAAATAATTCCTGAATTTTTCTCTTCAAGGTATTTTAATCCTGTTCTCAGTCCGCCAGGGATTTTCCGACGAAATTCTGTTGAACTGGCTACGATTTGCGTTTTCCGGATTTGATTTTAATGTTATTGAACTTTTTAGCAGAAATGTTTTCGCAACGTTTCTGCTGATGAATCTTTATTGCTATTATTCAATACTTTAACATCAATTCTTTATAACATGAAAACCGTAAAAATCATTATAGTTGCCTTCGTGGCAATGATATTTGGAGTTAATACCTACGCCCAATCTCACGATCATACAAAAATGGCTGCCACAAAAACCGAAACACTAAAGGTGTCCGGCAACTGTGGTATGTGCAAATCCCGTATTGAAAAAGCTGCAAAATCCGATGGGGTTACCAAAGCAGACTGGAATTCCAAAACTAAGACGCTATCGGTAACTTTCGATCCGGCAAAAATAACGATCGACCAGATCGGGAAAAAAGTTGCTGTTGCAGGCCACGATAATGAAAAGGGGAAATCTGACGATAAAACCTATAGCGCACTGCCCGGGTGCTGCAAATACAGGTAAATCAATAATCAATCTGACAATTTGTTAGTTTGAAAATGAGTTGATTGGAAATGTCCTTTTTTAATAAGTTTTGCGCTTCTTTCAATTGATCGCTTCCTGTATTTTCTCCTTTTCATATTAACGAATTGTCTTTATCGTTATATGAATACATAAAGACCATGTTTAACCGGCTTGTCAAATATTTTCTCTATAATCGTCTGATTACCTTTGTGTTCCTGATTGTGTTTGTTGTTTATGGTATGGTGACAATGCCTTTTAGCTGGAAGACCAGTGCCTTGCCGCGCGACCCGGTTCCGGTGGATGCCATTCCGGATATTGGCGACAACCAGCAGATAGTGGCTACCGAATGGATGGGGCGCTCGCCGAAAGATATTCAGGATCAGTTAACTTATCCTCTTACTACGGCATTACTCGGAATACCGGGTGTACATACCGTGCGGAGCACTTCCATGTTCGGGATGTCGTTTATTTACATTATTTTCAAAGATAACATTGAGTTTTACTGGAGCAGGTCACGTATCCTGGAAAAGCTTAATTCTTTGCCTCCGGGAACCTTGCCACAAGGAGTGCAGCCTACATTGGGACCCGATGCCACCGCACTCGGCCAGATTTACTGGTACACGCTGGAGGGTCGCAACCCGGAAACAGGTGAACCCAATGGTGGCTGGGATCCGCAGGAATTGCGCACCGTTCAGGATTTTTACGTGAAATACGGACTGTCTACAGCCGAAGGGGTTTCAGAAGTAGCGTCAGTTGGCGGATTTATCAAGGAATATCAGATTGATCTCAATCCTGAAGCGCTTAAAGCATATAACATTACGGTGATGGATGTGATGAATGCCGTGAAGAAAAGTAACCTCGATATAGGCGCTGAAACCATCGAACTCAACAATGTCGAATACATTATCCGCGGATTGGGCTATGTGAAAAATCTTGAGGATCTGGAAGGTTCAGTGATTGCAGTACGCAACAATGTACCTGTGCGAATAAAAGAGGTGGCTCATACTTCTTTTGGTCCCGCGACAAGGCGGGGCGGCCTCGATAAAGATGGTTCCGAAGCGGTTGGCGCAGTTGTCGTTGCCCGTTATGGTTCCAATCCAATGGAGGTAATCAACAATGTTAAGGAAAAAATCAAGGAAATTGAACCCGGACTACCACAGAAAACGTTGCCCGACGGAACTATTTCGAAAATCAGCATTGTTCCGTTTTACGACCGCACCGGACTGATTAAAGAGACAATCGGTACGCTTGAATCGGCACTTTCACACGAAATTTTGATCAGTATCATTGTGATAATTGTCCTGGTCCTGAATCTTCGGGCTTCAATAATTGTCGCGGGTTTGCTGCCAATTGGCGTACTAATGACCTTTATTTTGATGCGGTTTTTCGGAGTCGATGCCAATGTAGTCGCGTTATCCGGAATAGCCATTGCCATTGGTGTGATGGTCGATATCGGGATTGTGGATGTGGAGAATATTCTTCGGCATCTCGAAATGCCTGAGAACAAAGGCATCCGCGGGAAAAAACTGATGACAGTTATCTACAATGCAACTACTGAGGTTCGTGATGCCGTGGTAACTTCAATAGCCACCACAATTGTTAGTTTTCTCCCGGTATTTGCAATGGAAGCTGCTGAAGGAAAGCTGTTTCATCCATTGGCATGGACAAAAACATTTGCCCTGGTGTCGGCCTTTATCCTGGGAATTGTGGTACTTCCAACACTCGTACATATTTTCTTTAATATACGGTTTGATACAAAAAAAATCCGTAAGGTATCGAATGGCATCCTTATAATTGCGGGTATCCTGATCCTGATATTCTGGCATTTCTGGCCTGCCCTGGCGCTTATTGCCATTGGTCTGAACAATCTGTCTGATCATAGGTGGCCCGAAAACCGCAGAGAATATCCCAATTATATCAATATTGCCATTACCGTTTTGGTAGCTGTTTTTTTTCTGTCTGAGGAATGGTTGCCGTTGGGTGCGCATAACAGTTTGATAGTTAATTTTTTGTTTGTGGCCGGGATTGTTTCGGTAATCCTGGCTGCACTGATGTCGATGGTTCATTTTTACGAACCGGTATTGCGCTGGGCTTTACAAAATAAATGGCAGTTCCTGATGCTTCCCATATTTACACTGCTCCTGGGACTACTGGCCTGGATGGGAATCGAAGGGATTTTTGGCTTTGCAGCCAACGGGTTTGAAAAGCTGGGATGGAGCACTTTCCGGCAAACGTCGGTATGGCAGGGAGCATCAAAAACATTTCCCGGAATCGGCAAAGAGTTTATGCCTTCTCTCAACGAAGGTTCTTTTTTGCTGATGCCCACAAGTATGCCGCATTCAAGTATCGAAAAAAACCTGCAGTATATCGAAACACTCGATAAACGACTTTCTGCCATTCCTGAAGTGGAAATAGCCGTAGGAAAATGGGGGCGTGTCAATTCAGCGCTCGATCCCGCACCGGTACAGATGTTCGAGAATACCATCAGTTATCGTTCCGAGTATATTTTGGATGAAAATGGCCATAGGAAGCGTTTCAAAACAGACCGTGACGACAACTTCATTTTCCGTGACGGAAGTAAATATCGTCCCGGAAAAGATAACCTCCTGGCAATTTCTGCCGATAGCCTGGTACCCGATCCAAACGGCGAATATTTCCGGCAATGGCGGCCACAGATCAAAAACCCGAATGATATCTGGAACGAAATTGTTAAAGTGACCAATATTCCGGGTTTGACTTCCGCGCCCAAATTACAACCCATCGAGGCGCGCCTGGTAATGCTGTCGACCGGAATGCGCGCGCCCATGGGATTAAAGGTATACGGACCTGATTTAGATGCTATTGAAGAAGCAGGTTTGCAGTTTGAGCAGGCACTCAAACATGTTCCATCGGTTAAGGCAACCTCTGTATTCTACGATCGTGCAGTAGGGGCGCCATACATCGAAATTAAGCTTAAACGGAATGAGATGGCCCGTTATGGCATGAGTGTAAGTGATGTACAGGAAATTCTGCAGGTTGCCGTGGGAGGAATGTCGCTAAGCAATTCAGTTGAAGGACGGGAGCGTTTTCCGATAAGGGTCCGGTATGCACGTGAACTGAGAGACAATCCTGAAGATCTCAAACGAATCCTTATTCCGGCAATGAACGGCGTTCAGATTCCGCTGGGCGAGATAGCCGATCTTGATTATACCCGTGGTGCGCAGATGATCCGCAGCGAAAACACATTCCTGGTCGGTTATGTAATTTTCGATAAACAGGAGGGAAAAGCTGAGGTGGATGTTGTTGAAGAGGCTGCCAAAGTTCTGAAACAAAAAACGGAATCGGGTGAACTTAAATTAGCCGCAGGCATTTCGTATAAATTTGCAGGAAATTATGAACAGCAAATCCGCGCGACCAAACGGCTTGCCATTGTTATCCCGATCAGCCTGATCCTGATATTGCTTTTGTTGTACTTTCAATTTAAAACTGTCACCGCCTCTTTCATCCATTTTTCGGGTGTATTTGTTGCCTTTGCCGGTGGATTTATCATGTTGTGGCTCTACGGGCAGGGATGGTTTTTAAATTTCGAAATTGCCGGAATCAATCTGCGCGACATGTTCCAGATGCATACCATTAACCTCAGTGTTGCGGTATGGGTCGGTTTCATTGCTTTATTCGGTATAGCTACCAATGATGGAGTAATAATGGGAACCTATATTCACCAGGTTTTTGAACAGCGGCATCCGGCCACAGTCCACGAAGTCCGGGAGGCCGTTGTTGCTGCCGGACTCAAACGCGTCCGTCCGGCCATGATGACCACGGCTGTTGCCGTTATTGCGTTGCTGCCTGTTCTTACTTCAACGGGGAAAGGGGCAGATATCATGGTGCCAATGGCTATTCCGGCTTTCGGCGGAATGATCATACAGGTGATGACAGTTTTTGTAGTTCCCCTGTTTCAGTCGATGTGGCGCGAAGGCGCAGTTAAACGGGCTAATAAAACAAATGTTCAATTATATAATAATCCGGAACAAGATGAAAATAGTTAGAAATATAGGATTAGTCATTTTATTCATGGGGTTATGGACGATTGGATATGGTCAGCAATCCGATTCCCTGACCTTTTACCTTGAACTGGCTGCAAAAAACAATCCGACAGTTCAGCAAAAATTTTCTGAATACCAGGCAGCACTGCAAAAAATTCCGCAGGTTGGCAGTCTTCCTGATCCGGAGTTAAGTCTTGGCGTATTTTTAAGTCCGATGGAATTGATTGGCGGTAAACAGGTGGCCGATATCCGTTTGATGCAAATGTTTCCCTGGTTTGGTGTGCTGAAAGCCGCAAAGGATGAAATGAGCCTGATGGCCAAAGCCAGATTCGAATCGTTTCGTGATGCGAAGTTCCAGGTGTTTTTCGATCTGCAACAAAGCTGGTACGAACTTTATAAAATTCAACAGGCAACCAGAATTTCGGAAAAGAACCTCGAAATACTGCGCACACTCGAACGGCTTTCACTGGTCAGATTTAAGTCAGCCTCACCGGGAGGGAGCAGCATTTCGCCTTCTGTCCAGCCGGGAAATTCATCACCTTCAACATCCGGTTCTTCCGGAATGCAATCAATGGGCGGAAAACCAGGGAGTAGTTCCGGAAAAGTCCCGGTCAGTGGATCCGGTTCGATGCAAAGCAGTCCTATGGCTTCAGGAAGTTCAGGTCTGGCCGATATCTACCGGATTCAAATAGAGATAGGTGATCTTAAAAATAATATCGCTTCGCTGGAAAGCCGGCATAACACGGTTGTTGCCCGGTTTAACAGCTTTTTGAACAGGCCGGTACAGTCGCCCGTTTCATTGCCCGATACACTTATCGCCGGTGCACTGAATATACCGCTCATGATGGTGTCTGACAGTATGATAAATAATAATCCAATGCTGGCAATGCTTAAATACGAAGAGTTATCGCTCGATGCACGCAAGGAAATGGTCACCCGAATGGGCTACCCTATGATTGGTTTAGGGGTGAATTATTCCCTTATCAATACAAGTGAAATGTCAGCTTCGGAGATGAATGGCAATGATATGATAATGCCTATGGTGACAGTGACTCTGCCATTTTATCGCAGGAAATACAAGGCTATGAGAGCAGAAGCCGATTTGCAGAAAACAGCAACGATGCAGGGAATTACTGCAGCTGAGAATTTGCTGCAGTCGGAATATTATGCTGCAGTCGAAAATTACCAGGATGCACAGCGCAGGATCGCGCTTTACACCAGACAAAATCAGCTGGCAAATCAATCGTTGAACATCATGATGAAAAGCTTTTCGGCTTCCGGAGCAGGTTTGACTGATCTTCTGCGTGTCAGACAGCAAATCCTTGATTACGAATTAAAACAGGTCGAATCACTGGCTGATTTCAATATTGCAATAGCGCAGTTAAACCGTCTGATGGCTTATTCGCAAATTCAATAATGCAGTTAAGTAACGACCAAAAATTCTCTTAATGGGAAATGATTTTCGGAAGTTTCAATTGACAATTTAAAAAAGTACAAACAAATGAAGCAGATATATACAAATCAAAGTGTCCGATACAGTTTGTTCCTGGTAATTGGCCTGTTTTTCGGATGGGTGTTTTTCCATTCTTCTCCGAAGGAAGAGGAAAGTCATATTCATTCGGAGGGTGAATCAAAATCAGAAATCTGGACCTGCGCCATGCATCCCCAAATTCGAAAAGACAAACCCGGTAAATGCCCGATTTGTGGGATGGATTTGATTCCGGTGAACCAGGTTGGTAATGCAACAATTGATCCCTCCGCAATACATCTTACCAAAGAAGCCGCACAACTTGCTAATGTACTTACATCAGTGGTGTCGGACCAGAATCCTGTCAAGGAGGTTCGGCTGTATGGAAAAGTGCAGGCCGACGAACGGTTGTTACAAAGTCAGGTGGCTTATATACCCGGACGTATTGAAAAATTGCTGGTTAATTTTACCGGTGAAACTGTGGTCAAAGGGCAGGCATTAGCCCTGGTATATTCTCCCGAACTGGTTACTGCACAGCAGGAATTGCTCGAAGCTGTCAAAACACGGCAAGCCCAGCCTGAAATCTATGAAGCCGCCAAAGAGAGACTGCATCAGTGGAAACTGACCGACCGGCAAATTGCTTCCATTGAAAATTCCGGCGAGGTTCGGGCTAACATGGAAATAACATCAACAGCCAGTGGAATCGTAACGGCCAGACGGGTAAATAATGGCGACTATGTCAGCCAGGGTACGGTTCTCTATGAAGTCTCCGACCTTTCACACGTTTGGGTGTTGTTTGATGCTTACGAAAGTGATCTTCCTTTTCTTAAGAGAGGCGACAAGCTGGAATTCACTGTACAGGCATTGCCCGGTTCGTCATATAGCGGAACTATTAACTTTATAGATCCTGTCATTGATCCTGTAAACCGGGTGGCCAAAGTGAGGGTTGAAATCAATAATTCATCAGGTAAACTGAAACCCGAAATGTTTGTCACAGGTATCGTAAAATCAAATCTCGATGAATTTAAAGATAAGTTGGTCATTCCGCGTTCTGCGGTGTTGTGGACAGGCAAACGATCCATTGTGTATGTAAAACTACCCGGAGTAGATCCCATCTTTAAAATGAGAGAAATTGAGCTGGGACCGATGCTCGGAAATAGTTATGTGGTTGCCGGCGGATTAACCGATGGTGAGGAAATTGTCACTGAAGGCGCATTTAGTGTTGATGCTGCTGCACAGCTCGAAGGCAAACCGAGTATGATGAATCGTGAAGAAAACAAAATGCCTCAAGGCAGCATGCCTGGTATGGATATGGGAAGCATTCCGGAAAATAAAGCCGGTTCAGAAAATGCTCCGCAAGTGAAGGATGCATCCAGTCGAACAGGTACAGAGCATCAAATGATCAAAGTAGCCGGAAATTGTGAGATGTGCAAGGAGCGGATCGAAACTGCCGCAAAATTGGTGGCTGGTGTTGTTTCTGCACAATGGAATACGACCGATAAAATGCTTCATCTGCAGTTTGCGACAGGTAAAACCAATACGGATGCCGTTCAGAAAGCCGTGGCTAATGCCGGTCATGATACGGAAATGTTCAAAGCGCCGGCCGATGTATATAATAAACTTCCCGAGTGCTGTTTGTACCGGGAATAATCATAGATTTGGGTGGGAAATTTTCACTCATAAAATCATCGTACAGAAAATCGATCCGGAATATTGAATCATGTAATATAACTGAAATGGTAGTATCGGAACAAAAACTTTACAAAAAGGCATATATGCTTAGTCTTTTTACTATTTTTTATAATCTTGTCGAAGGTGTGGTATCAATGCTGTTGGGTTACGAGGATGAAACGCTTACTTTATTCGGATTCGGAGTAGACAGTTTTATCGAGGTAATGTCGGGTATTGGAATTGCAATAATGATTCTGCGAATCAGGCAGAATCCGGAAAGTAGTAAATCGGGGTTTGAAATTTCGGCATTGAGAATAACAGGCACCGCGTTTTATCTGCTTTCTGCCGGCTTATTGGTGGGTATTGTTTTATCGTTGGTAAACCATCACAAGCCGGAAACAACTTTCTGGGGGATAATTATTTCGTTGGTATCCATCCTGGTTATGGTCTGGCTGATGCTTGCGAAAAAGTCAACAGGTAAAAAATTACATTCCGATCCGATTATTGCCGATGCCAATTGCACGAAAATTTGTGTGTATATGTCAATTGTATTACTGGCATCAAGCCTGATTTATGAAATCACCGGTTTCGCTTATGCGGATGTGATCGGGGCCGCAGGCCTGGTTTATTTCTCAATTTCCGAAGGCAGGGAAGCCTTTGAAAAATCCAGGGGTAAAAACTGTAGCTGTGATCATTGTCACGATGCATAACATTAATCTCCGGTCACAACAAATTTTGAATTTTTGTTTATTTGAATATTTCATCATGGTCTTTTGAGTGATCGTATAACTATCAGAACATGCTGTTTTTTATCAAAAATATGGTTTGTAACCGGTGTATCATGGTGGTGCAACAGGTTTTCGAAAGTTTAGGTTATCCACCTGAACGTATCTCACTTGGTGAAGTTGAAACCGCAAATCCGATATTGGATGACGATCTTGCAAGGTTAAGAAACGCGCTTGTGGGTTATGGTTTTGAACTGATTGACGATACGAAAAGCCGCATCATCGAAAAAATAAAAAATACAATCGTTCAGTTGGTTCATCACAGTAACGAAGACACGAAAGTGAAATATTCCGAATACATCGAATCGCACCTGAACAGAGATTATGCCTATCTGAGCACGCTTTTTTCCGAAGTCGAAGGAACTACGATAGAAAAGTATATTATTCATCAAAAAATTGAACGTGTTAAAGAATTACTGGTTTACGATGAATTAACCCTTAGTGAAATTGCCGATCAAATGGGATATAGCAATGTGGCCTATTTGTCGGGTCAGTTCAAAAAGGTAACAGGATTGACTCCGAGTCATTTCAAAAATGTAAAAGAAAATAAACGAAAACCACTTGATTCGTTATAAACCTGAAAATCTCATAAACTATTCCGGTAATATCGTAATATGCTCATAGTTTCCGTGCTTTAACTTTGGAAAAAATTAAAGTCATGGAAACTTCGGTTAAAAAGAACTTCCCGGTATCAGGATTAAGTTGTGCATCGTGCGCGATTAGTGTTGAAAGTATGCTGAAGGCACAGACTGGTGTGCTCAATGCTTCGGTCAATTATGCAAATTCTTCTGCATGGGTCGAGTTTGAGCCTAAAAAGGCCAATGTTCACGATTTCAAATCAGCCATACAGTCGATCGGTTACGATTTACTGATCGAAGACGAAAGTCACGACCACCAGGAGGAATTGCAGCGTGCGCAATTTAAGAAACTCAAAAACAATACCATTGGCGCCTCCATCCTGGCACTGCCTGTTGTGATAATTGCAATGTTCATGATGAACATTCCTTATGCGAACTGGATTATGCTTGTTCTTGCAACACCTGTAATCGTTTGGTTTGGTCGTGGTTTTTTCATCAATGCTGTTAACCAGGCCAGACACGGCAAGGCAAACATGGATACATTAGTGGCCTTAAGTACAGGAATTGCTTACCTGTTCAGTACATTCAGTACATTTTATCCGCAATTCTGGCACGATCGTGGCCAGCATGCCCACGTGTATTTTGAGGCATCGGCTGTGATTATTGCTTTTATACTTCTGGGTAAAGTACTCGAAGAAAGGGCTAAATCAAACACTTCATCAGCAATTAAAAAACTGATCGGTTTACAACCCAATACCGTAAATGTTATTCAGGAGAACGGGCAGGAGATGGAAATTCCCATTTCACAGGTAAAGAGAGGATTAAAACTCCTTGTCAGGCCGGGGGATAAAATTCCTGTTGACGGAGAAATTATTTCCGGTTCATCATTTATTGATGAAAGTACAATCACCGGTGAATCGTTACCGGTTGAAAAGGAAAAGGGGGGAAGAGTATTTGCAGGAACCATCAATCAGAAAGGGAGTTTTGTTTTCGAGGCTCAAAAAGTGGGTGGAGAAACTATTCTTGCGCAAATCATTAAAATGGTTCAGCAGGCCCAGGGAAGCAAACCACCCGTACAGAAGTTAGTCGATAAAATAGCCGGTATCTTTGTTCCTGTAGTAATCTCAATTGCCTTGATGTCCTTTACGGCCTGGATGATTCTGGGGGACGAAAATTCCATCACACAGGCTTTACTCGCGATGGTTTCTGTGCTGGTTATAGCTTGTCCGTGCGCTTTGGGTCTTGCCACACCAACAGCAATAATGGTTGGCATAGGCAAGGGTGCTGAAATTGGGATACTGATCAAAGATGCTGAAAGTCTTGAACTTGCCCGGAAAGTAAATGCCATCGTACTCGACAAGACAGGCACAATTACCGAAGGCAAACCGGTTGTTACAGCTATCAAATGGTTTGTCCCGGAAAATGAAAAGCGGAAATTTGAAGAGCTGCTTGCTGCCATTGAATCAAAATCAGAACATCCATTGGCAGAGGCTGTTATTGCTTCAATGCACATTGGTTCCGACAACCGGCCCGACATTGGCAAGTTTGAAAGTATAACGGGGAAAGGAGTCAGCGCCGGTTATGCAGGCGGTACTTATCTGGTCGGTAATCAAAAACTATTGGATGATTATAAGGTGAATATTCCGGAATCGGGTTTGGTTCAGATGAACGAGTGGCAGGAGCGGGCCAAAACTGTGGTGTGTTTTGCAAGCGATTCGGAATTACTTGCAATAATAGGTATTGCCGATAAAATAAAAGAGACCTCGGCGAAAGCTATCATGGACCTGCAAAATCAGGGTATTGACGTTTATATGTTAACAGGTGATAATATACAGACAGCGAAAGCCGTGGCACAAAAAGTCGGGGTGAAAAATTTCAGGGCTGAGGTCATGCCCTCTGAAAAGGCCGATTTTATCAATCAGTTACAAAGCCAGGGAAAAGTGGTTGCAATGGTGGGGGATGGGATCAATGATTCGCATGCCCTGGCCCAGGCGGATGTGAGTATTGCTATGGGTAAAGGCTCTGATATTGCAATGGATGTGGCCAAAATGACCATCATTTCATCCGATCTTCAGCTCATTTCAAAAGCGATCAGGTTATCGGGACTCACCGTTAATACAATTCATCAAAACCTTTTCTGGGCTTTTATCTACAATATTATTGGAATTCCCGTAGCTGCAGGCATTTTATTTCCCATCTGGGGCTTTATGCTCAATCCGATGATTGCGGGAGCTGCCATGGCACTGAGTTCGGTATCGGTGGTCAGTAACAGCCTCCGGTTAAAATTTAAAAATCTTAATTATTAATTCAAATGATATGAACACATTAAAGTTTAAAACAAATGTAAATTGTGGTGGATGCATTGCCAATGTAACTCCCCACCTGAACCAATTAAAGGGCATTATCAAATGGAGTGTGGATACAGCTAATCCGCTCAAAATATTAACGGTCGAAACACCGGATCTGAAACCGGGTGAGATTATTGATGTGCTCGGAAAAGCAGGTTACAAGGCTGATTTAATGAGTGCGGAATAAGAAGAGGAGACCCGGAAAGGCGACAAGGCGATGGGGCGAATAGGCGATGGGGCGACGGGGGGCGAAGAGGTGAAAATGAGAAAAGGTCAATGTGCCAATGAGTTAATTTGCAAATTTGCTAATGCATTGGGATTGGATTTATTGATTTGGCCATCTTTAAATTGTCCAGACAATTTGAAATTTTCATTTGTAACTGACAATTGAGAAATAAAACAAAGCTATATTCCAATCCCGGAGGGATTAGATCTTTGTAGCCCCGGTAAACGTTCCGATTTATCGGAACGTGCCACCCGGGGTTAGGACGATCAACATAACGTGCGGCGCAGAATCCGTGTAATTCGGTGCGCCACGAGGCGTGCGTTTATATATAAATCAAATACCTTTAAGGATGAAAGAGCCTTACAACCCAATTAGCCGTTCAGGTTGAAGTACGCCTGACACACTGTTAGGAAACGAGCTTTGTGAAGCTCGGGCGGGACGGTGCTGTAAGCTGCATCAGTTAGGCTTCGTTACACCAATGGTATCGGTCAACCTTCCGGATTTGATGAAACCTGCTATGTTGATTGATTATTAATGGCATTTTGCAATCAACAGATACCCGGAGTAATATGATGTTGCGTGCAGCGCGAAGGTAGCGCATGAACGTGGGAGACCCTAACGGAACAGTATCAGTCCAACTGTTGCCGAGGGAGTCGGATATGCCCGTAGTAGTGATGATAACCGAAAAGGTAAAAGCGGAAGGAGCGAAGGGGCATTACTATAAATAAAGTTTCAAAGAATGTTAGTCAAACAGAATTGATAGTTATGAATCAGGAAAGAGTTGACGCAGCGGTACAAGGTGAGCTGTTTAAAAGACGGCGCAGCGAAATACCGGATGCAGAAAGAGTACTAATATTGCAAGAGAAACTATATCAAAAAGCCAAGCAAGAGCGAGGATACAAGTTTTATGTACTGTATGATAAGATGTTCATTCCGTATCTATTACGGGAAGCATGGAAAACGGTCAGAGCCAACGGAGGAGCTCCGGGGGTTGACTGTGTGACCATAGCAAACGTAGAAGAGCATGGAGTTGAATCCTATCTTAAAGAGCTTGGGGAAGAGTTGCGAAAGCAGCTTTATGAACCACAGGCAGTAAAGCGGGTGATGATACCCAAAGCCAACGGGGGAGAACGTCCGTTGGGGATACCTACCGTAAGAGACAGGATCGCACAGACAGTATGTAAAATGATACTTGAACCGATATTCGAGGCAGACTTTGAGGAGAGTTCTTACGGATTCCGGCCCAATCGCAGTTCAAAAGATGCGATAACAGCGATAAAGGAGAACTTAAAACAAGGCAATACGGAGGTATACGATGCCGACCTGAGTAAATATTTTGATACGATACCCCACGATAAACTTCAAATAGCATTGAAGGAACGTATAACCGATCCAAGGATACTCAAGCTGATTAATAAATGGCTGAAAGTTCCTGTTTTTGAGAACGGACAATACAAAAGTGGGAAAGGAAATCATACCGGAACACCTCAGGGCGGAGTAATATCCCCCTTACTTGCCAATGTATACTTTCATCTGATAGATAGGATCGTAAACAATACGAAAAGCCTGTTTGGAAAATACGGAATAAGGATAGTACGGTATGCTGATGACTTTGTGTTAATGGGAAAGACTTTACCGGCAGTAATAATCGAAAAGCTTAAAGACTTGCTTCAAAGAATGGGTTTAACAATCAATGAAACAAAAACCCGTCAGATAGATGCACGTAAAGAAGGCTTTAATTTTCTTGGATTTACAATACGCTACGATAGGGATATTCAGGGCAGGAAAACCAAATACTGGAACATCATGCCAAGCAAGAAATCGGAGCAGAAAATCCGGGATAAAGTAGAGCAATACCTAAAGAGTCATGGCCACTTCAAAGCACAGACTATTGTTGCAGAATTAAACCCGATATTGCGAGGGTGGCTTAACTACTATGATATAAAAGGAGTTAGTTATCCTGCAATGAGTAAACGCAGACTTCGGTTTTATCTGTCCAAGAGTTTTTATCGCTACTTCCATCGCAAGAGCCAACGGAAATGCAGGCTTTACGGACATAATGCTTTTGAGGTTTTGTCGACTAAATTTGGTCTGATAGACCCTACAAAATATGCCTTCCAGCCAGCTCACTTGTGAATGCAAATGAAGAAGTTTATAGGAAAGCCGTATGCGGGAAAACCGCACGTACGGTTTGATGAGGGGGCAGGGAAGGTGTTTCTATCCTTCCCGCTCTACTCTACTTTTAATTCGTGTAATTCGTAATTTCTTAATTGAAAATCGATGGATCCATGCGCTGGAAATTCAACAGTCGATCGGGCGAAAGGGTGGAGGGGCGAAGATGAGATGACGAGAAAATACAGACTATTATTTGCTTCCTGCCAACAAAACCTTATTTCCTTTTTAAGATCCTTCCAAATGTCATGCAAAGACCGCAAAAACCGCAAAGAAAAATCGATAACCTAACCTCAGTAGCCAACATAATGCCCTCGCAAAAATGCGGCGCAACTACTCCTTTGATTGAAAATCATCCATTCCATGCGCCACAATAAAAAAATTGAGAAGGGGGAAAAGGCGAATGTGAGAAGATGGGATAATTTGCCAATTTGCCAATGTGCTAATGTAGTCGCATGCGCTTAGGTTTCACAAAGTCACACAAAGTAAGATCACAAAGTTTCATAACTTGTTCCGATTTTTCGGGAAAGTTTTAAAATAGACACATTTTATTCATTTATAGGAGCAATCCCGGAGGGATTAAATATTAATAACCCCGGGTAAGCGTTCCGGATTCTTCATATTATTAATTGCACTAAAATTATTCGGAATCGCGCCACCCGGGGTAACGACGATCAACAAAATGAGGCGCAACTACACCCCCAATTAAAAATCGAACCTGCCATGCGCCGCAAATTGCAGGTCGATAGGGCGAAAGGGCGAAGATGAGAAAGGATGAGAATCAAAAGCCAGCAGAGCATATTACCGGTGCGCTGCACCTAAGGACTTTAAGATACAGTTATTGCTATAAATATTAATGGTGCTCTGCACCTCACCATCTCATCTTCTTCAGGCGCAACACTTACTATTTAACCAAAGTTCGATTCAGGTCGAAAAGGAGTCAAGGCGAAGTAAATTGCGAATTGAGAAACAGAGAAAATGTGCTACTGGGAGATCGAGGGCTTTTCAGTGCTTTAGGCAATATTACTGGTCCGACTTTGCCAATTTACCAATTTTCTAATGCTTTCGCGTTGGATTAGGTTTCACAAAGTCACACAAAGAGTTTTAAAATACAGACTATTATTTGCTCCCTGCCAACAAAACCTTATTTCCTTTTTAAGATCCTTCCAAATGTCATGCAAAGACCGCAAAAACCGCAAAGAAAAATCGATAACCTAACCTCAGTAGCCAACATAATGCCCTCGCAAAAATGCGGCGCAACTGCACTCATTAGTGAAAATGATCCGTTGCATGCGCCGCAAGATTCCCGGGTCGACGGTGTGAAAAGGCGTCGGGGCATGGGGAGAAAATGAGAAAATGAGAAGAATGGAGAAATGGGCTAATTTGCCAATTTGCCAATGTCCCAATGCTTTTGATTCGTTATCCCGAAGGGATTGAATATTAATGACCCCGGGTAAGCGTTCCGGATTCTTCAAATTATTAAGGGCTCCAAATTTGTTCGGAATCGCGCCAGCCGGGGTAACGACGATCAACAAAAATGAGGCGCAACTACACCCCTAATTAAAAATCGAACCTGCCATGCGCCGCAAATTGCAGGTTATATTTTTTGAAAAGCCTGTTCCAGGTCGTTAATCAAATCTGCCTTATCTTCCACACCGATTGAAACCCGGATTAATGAATCCTTTATTCCAGCCTCTTCACGCTCTTTTTGAGTGATGGACGAGTGGGTCATCAGGGCAGGATGTTCGATCAGCGATTCCACGCCACCCAGACTTTCTGCAAGCGTGAACAACTCAAGACTTTCAAGAAATGTAATCGCCTCTTTTTCTCCGCCCTTTATTTCGAAGGAGATCATTCCGCCAAAACCGGTGGCTTGTTTTACGTTCAGTGCATACTGCGGATGACTTTTGAGTCCCGGAAAATAAACCTTCTCCACTTTCGGATGCTGTTCAAGATATTCTGAAATAGCAATTGCATTCGATTGATGTTTATCCATCCGTAATGACAATGTTTTCAATCCGCGCAGTACAAGGTAACAATCAAAAGGAGAGGGGACCGCGCCGAGCGCATTTTGATTGAATTTGAGTTTGTCAAACAGTTTATCATCATTAAGCATCAGCGCTCCGCCAATCACATCACTATGACCCGCAATATATTTTGTAATGCTGTGAACGACAATATCTGCTCCTAATTCTGTCGGATTCTGGAAATAGGGCGAAAGAAAGGTGTTGTCAACTATAACCAGGATATTGTGCCGGTGTGCAATTTCAGAGATTGCCTGTATGTCACAGACTTTCAACAGCGGATTAGTGGGAGACTCAAGCCAGATCAGTTTTGTATTGAATTTTATGGCTTTTTCAACCAATGAGGGTTGTGTTGCATCAACAAGATCGACTTCAATCTTGTATTTTTCTTTCCACTGCGTGATTAATCGTTTTGTTCCGCCATAGAGATCGTCAAAACCTATGATATGATCGCCCGGGTTCAGTAATGTGAAAAGCAGTGTAGCCTCTGCCGCCAGTCCTGATGCGAAACTCAGACCGTATCTGGCTTTTTCAAGTGATGCATAACGTTGTTCAAGGGCAAAACGCGTGGGGTTACTGCTGCGCGAATATTGAAAATATCCCGGGTTTTTCACCTTCTTCCGGGCATAGGTCGATGAAAGATAAATCGGGGCAACCACCTCGTTTTTGCTTCCTTCTAAAAATTCAGCCCCTTCACCAACATGAATTGCGCGGGTTTCAAATGAATAATTTTCCTTTTTCATAGGTTTAACATATTTATAATTAAATGGATATGATTTATTAATTGTAATTTATGATTTTTACCTTGTTGAGTATCTTCTATAATTTACAGACACATTCGCAAGGTTATGGCCTTATACAAACAATAACGGCGAAGACTGTTTTTAGTTCCGTAAATCCTGAGAGAATTATTTTTCGACTGAAGTGCCTTCATCATTATTCTTATGGATGACGGTGCAAATATGAGGAACAATTTTTTATTTTGATATACCTATTTACAGGTATGTCATCGAAGTGGGGGCATTGGTATTCTCCATAAAATCGGATAGGAGAAACGGGATTAATTCCCGTTTCGTCCTTCCACACCACCGTACGTACCGTTCGGTATACGGCGGTTCCTTAATTTACGCATTGACTTTCCGAAAATATCCCGTAAAGAAGATGTAACCTGCTTGTTGAAGACGTGCGTTAGTGATAGTCCTTGCTAAGATTGGGCTATTGGCAGTATGCCAGTAACCTTTTCTTGTATTCGCATATTCCCAGGCCTTGTATTTATTAATGCCAAGTTTAATGAGATTCCGCAAACGGGTTCTTATCCTTTTCCATTGTTTCCAGATAACCATCCGTAAGCGTCTGCGATACCATTCATCCACTTTTTGCAAAAGTGACTTCATGTTTGCCAATTTAAAATAGTTCACCCATCCAGTAATGTACTGTTTAAGTGCTTCCTTCCGCTTATCATCTCCCCACCCATTGCTCCGTGATGTGATCGCTTTTAAACGCTCCTTCATCTTAGCTAAGCTTTTGGGATGTAATCGCAATTGTCCAACCTTTTTATACATCGAAAAGGTGTATCCCAAAAATTTAATCTTTGAGATATAGGCAACCACAGTCTTTTCCCTGTTCACTTTCAAGAAAAGTTTCTTCTCAATATACGGGATGATGTTCGTCAGTATCCGATCGGCACTTCGTTTGCTTTTGCAAAGAATGACCATATCATCAGCGTAACGAGCAAAGTGGTGTCCTCGCTTTTCAAGTTCCTTGTCCAATTCATTTAGCATAATATTGCTCAACAACGGACTAAGTGGACCTCCTTGGGGAACCCCAACTTCTGTGTCTTCAAACTTGTTCCGTACTACAACACCAGCATTAAGGTACCTGTGGATAAGAGAAATGACCCGTCCATCTTGTACCGTCCTTGATAATACTTCAATCAATTTACTATGATTTACAGTATCAAAGAACTTTTCCAAATCCATATCGACAGCATATTTATATCCGTCAGTGATATGGTCTTTGCATTTGTTCAATGCCTGGTGAGCGTTGCGTTTAGGTCTGAACCCGTAACTGTTTGTTGAAAACTGTTTCTCGTAGATTGGAGATAAGATTTGTGTAATAGCCTGTTGGATAACACGATCGAAAACCGTGGGCACACCCAGCATTCTCATCTTCCCGTTATCCTTGGGTATTTCTACCCGCCGAACGGGATTTGGACGGTAAGTTCCGCCCAATATGGATTGTATAAGCTTGTCCTTGTTTGCAACAAGATAATCCCTTAGGGATTCGACTTCCATCTTGTCAATACCTCCGCTTCCGTTATTACTCTTTACCTTTTTATAGGCTCGGTTCATATTGGTTGGAGATAGGATTTGCTCAAGCATTCCATAACTCGGTTGGTCTGCATTAGTGATGTTGTTTTCAGCTATCCGCATGTAGGTCTGCCCTTCTGCATATGCTTTGGGTTCCGCCCTATCTTTTTGCAGGCAGGTATCTTTCGATTTTTTCTGCTCTCTTCCCTTCATTTGGTAACATTCATTTACTTTCACTTCTTAAGGTTCAGCCCTTCACTGTGTTTGTGAGTCCTCCATCTATCTATGATGGCTCGTTTCTTCAGCTACTATGGCCTCTGCTGACTTCTCACAGTAAATCTTTTCCAACCGTGCTTCATACTTCGTTTCCGCACGTCTGTGAGATCTCCCGCGGTAAGGCGAATAACCTTCATTCCATGTACCCGCATCATTTACACTCCGGTGTCCGTGTAGCTTTAGGACTTTGTTTTGTAATGCAAACTCATCCCACCGGATGTGCCTGATAACGTTTGTGTTCCTCGGGTCGGAATTTTGCCTCCAGCTTCCTTCAGATTCCACCTCACGATGGACACCCTTGCTCTTGGCTAATGGTTGGCTATGCTACATACCCCCATAACGGACTTTCACCGTCAAATTATTCGCCATGCGCGGCACACATTGAAAAGGATGAAACCGGGCGGCTCCATCCTTTTACTAAAACTAACCAAACTAACTAACCTAACTAAACCTAAACTTATGAAAAAAAATGTAATACAAATGTAGACTTGCCGAAGCATCCCTCCAAATTTTTTAAGTTAAAGAATTGTAAAATATTTGATAAGTTGTTACAAATTAAAAAATAATCAGTGCGATGCTGTTAAACTTTGCATCAAACTGCAAATACTGTGTCGACCCTGCCTAAAACTTTTAAAAGAATAATTAACAGTTCATTTCACGCCGGTAAAGACTTTCAAAAATAAGTATTGTGTGCAATTTGTGTGCACCCAGGCAAAAAAAAACGTTTACAATTTTCTTGTAAACGCCTGATAATCAATTTGTGACCCCGGTGGGAATCGAACCCACGACCCATTGATTAAGAGTCAATTGCTCTACCAGCTGAGCTACAGAGTCATATTGTTTAGCTGATCTCAAAAGTTGCGCAAAGATAATCCCATTTTTTTATGTACAAGCCCATTTTTCCAATTTTATTGAAAAATTTAGGCTGATTAAGTAAAAAATCACTTATCATTAAATACTATTCAGATTTTGTAAGAGAAGGCAACAGAAGAATTATATGACGGACTCCATTGTAATTCTGGTTTCGCTGATTGATCAAAGTTGATCTCTTTAAAGATGTAAATCTCAATCGGAGTAAAGAGAATGTCCAAAAAGTAAAATGACAATATTTTTTCTCCGCGAAACTCTACTGCCTACTCTACTGAAACTCTGTGATATAATTAATTACACAGAGTCACACTGAGGAAACACAGAGAGACACAGAGTTTTTAGACAGCCTCACACAAGGGAGGATTCTACTGTTCGAATAAGTAATAAAATCTTTGTCAACAAATCAATTCGGTGAAAAAAAGTTAAAATTTAAAGCTTGCTAATGCACTAAAATTCATAGTTTTAACAAAAATCCCCTCCAGCCCCCCATCCCCCTTTCTTTTTTAAAGGGGGAATTTAAGGGGGATTAAAAAGGGGGAGTCATGCAAGGGAATACATTGCGCTTTTAAATTAAATTAACGGAAGCTTTGGAATTGTAAAGCAAAACGTACTTCCTTTGCCGGGTTCGCTTTCTGCCCAGATTTTTCCGCCATGTTTTGTTACAAATTCATTGCAGAGTACCAAGCCAAGTCCTGTCCCAGTCTCTTTGAGAGTTCCCCGGGTGGAAAAATTTTCATCGATCCGAAATAATTTTTTAAGGTTTTCCTCACTGATGCCAATACCATTATCGCGTACTGTCACGAATAACTCATCCGGCTTAGGTTGCACTGTAATGACAATACGGCCCTCCGGATGAGTGAATTTAATGGCATTCGAGACCAGGTTTCTTAAAACGGCACTGATCATGGCTTTATCGGCAAAAACAGTGGCAACCGGTGGTATTTCGCTGATGATTGTAATCGATTTTTGCCGGGCAGCATCATTTGATAATTCTGTTATTTCATTTACAAGGGTTACAATGTCAACTGCCTCGGGACAAAATTGCATGCTTCCCAACTGAGAACTTGACCATTGGAACAGATTCGTAAGCAAAGACATGGCACGCTGCGAAGATTTTTGGATGATCCCGGCATACTCCTCAATTTCCCTGTAATTTTTTTTACTGATCTGATCCGCCAGAATATTGCTGAAACCCATTATCGCATTGAAAGGATTCTTCAAATCATGGGCAATGATGGAAAAAAACTTATCTTTAGTGGCATTGAGTTCACGCAAACGTAGTTCACTTTCCTGCAGCGAAATCCGGGCTTTTTCCTGCTCATCCTGCATTTTTTTTAATTCCAGTACTGACTGAATAGTGGGTACCAGGTTCTGAATATGCTTTACGGATTTAATTACATAGTCGGCTGCACCCATTTTCATCGCCTGAATGGCTATTTCTTCAGAACCGGTTCCCGTGACAATAATTACCGGTATACCCGGTTTTTTTTCTTTCACGAACTGCAAAACCTGCAAGCCATCGAATCCAAGAATATTAAAATCGCTCAGAACCAGGTCAAAATCATTTTCCATCAATTGTTTTTCAAATCCTTCCCTGTTATCTGCTTCTACAATTTCAAAATCGTCCCTTCCTTCCTGGAGGGCAAATTTAACAAGCTGGCGATCGTGCATATTGTTATCAACGTGCAGTATCCGGATTTTTGCTTCCATAAAACCTCAAATTTAGCTGCTTTTGCTTTCGGGTATTTCTCAATCAGGTGCTGAAATATTTAAAGTGATCCAGTAATCTGTAATCTTTTTGATAACCTCCACAAAATCTTCAAAACGGATAGGCTTCATCAGGTAACTGTTTGCACCGATGTCATAACTATGGGTGCGGTCGGCTGCCTCCATTGAAGATGTAAGAATAATAACCGGAATGCGCTTGAGCTTTTCGGCATTTTTTATCTGTTGTAACACCTCGAAGCCATCAATTCCCGGCATATTGAGGTCAAGCAAAATAATGTCAGGCAATGGAAAGAGTGCCCGGTCGGCATACTTATTACGCCCGAACAGGTAGTCAAGCGCCTCATTGCCATTCCGAAATACATTGACCGAATTCTGAAGCTTAGCTTCATTAAATGCATCCAAAGTTAGTCTGATATCCATGTAATTATCTTCCACTAACATTATTTGTGCCTGGTGATTCATTTAAATGGTTTTTATTGGTTAAGGTTTATGATAAATGTACTTCCGGCACCCACGACTGATTCAACCCTTATCGATCCATGAAGCAAACTAAGGGCTTTACGAACAGTGGCAAGTCCTATGCCCGTTCCGGGGTATTCTTCTTCACTATGCAGGCGCTGGAAAACACTGAATATTTTCTCCCGGTATTCCTGAGGTATTCCAATTCCATTATCTGTAATTTTCAGAATATATCCTTTGTCATTAGGTTCACAGGTGATTATTATCTCAAGCTGAATATCCTTACGGCGGTAGGTAATTGCATTCTCAATCAGGTTTGAAAAAATCTGGCGAAGCAGGCTTTCATCCCCCCATATTTTAGGTAACTCTTTGTCAATAAAAATTTTGGCTCCGATTTCATGGAGTCTTGATTCAAAATCCGTAAATATATTATCTATGATTTCGCTGAGCGGGATAGGTCTCAAATTCAGCGATCTGCGTCCCAGCCGGGAATAGTCGAGCAAATCGTTGATTAGTTGATCCATTCGAAGGCTGGCTTCAACAATATAATCCATGTATTGACGGCCTTGTTCATTCAGTGACTCGCGGTGCCGTGTTGAGAGAATCTGGGAAAATCCGCTGATTGCCCGTAATGGAGCACGCAGATCGTGCGATATGGAATAACTGAATGATTCCAATTCATTGTTGATGCCTTCAAGTTGTTCAGTTCTCTGGGTAACCCGTTCCTCAAGTGTTTGGTTGAGTTGCTGAATTTCCTGTTCTGCCGATTTGCGATCGGTGATGTCCCTGTTGCTTCCACGGGTACCCATGAATTTCCCGTCCGCATCGAATACAGGCTGGCAAACGTGGTCAATCCATCTTACTGCACCTTCATTGGTAATAATTCTGAATTCAGCCTTTGAGGGCTTTGGATCGGTTATCACGGATTGGCGGTGCTGTTCAAATGACTCCCTATCGTCAGGATGTGTAATAGATACAATAAATTCAGTGTCGTTAATAAAATCTTCGGCAGGGTAACCCGTAATTCTTTGACAGGAAGGAGATTGATACAGATATCTTCCATCCGGTGCCCGCCAGAATTCCCAGTCGTAGGCATTGTCTGCAACAATGCTGTATTTAAGCTGAGAGTCCTTCAATTCCTGTTGTGCCATCATTCGCTGGGCAATTTCCCAGGCCAGGTTAGCCAGCAGTAATATCGTTTGAACATCTGACTGTATATAATCAGTGTGTTTATTTCCTACACCCAGAATGGCCGCGATTTTTTCGCCGCGAAATATGGGCACCAGCAGTTCACGGGTTAATGCGGGATGGCCATCGGGTACCCCTTTTCGATGTGTTAATGATGCGTAATCATTATGGATAACCGGCTTTCGCTGGTAGAAACAATCGGTCCATACTCCCGCTTCAGGTATTAAATTATGCAGACCTTTGCCTTCCCATTGGCAAAATTGTGTTTTTGTCCGCTCTGACCAAACCTGAGTCTTTAAGGATTCCTGATCGTCCCTGACAAATGCAATAAAACTGATCAGACTACCTGTTAGTTTTTCGGCTTCATTAAGTAATTCGGCCAGTAATTCATCCAGCGAATGCTCAACTGAGAATTGTATCAGGTGTATTTTTGAGGCAATGAGTTCTTCCTTCTGTACACGGTCTGTTATATCTTCAATCATACCAAGATGTTGCCGGCGGGAATTTTCTTCGTCCTTTATTGAAGAGACGGTTAAACTGATCCAGATTACGGAACCGTCAGGACGAAAGTAACGTTTATTCATACGAAAACTTGTTATTTCTCCGGCATTCAACCGTGCCATATTATCTATATCCTCCTGTAAGTCGTTGGGATGCGTAATACTCATCCAATCACTTGTTACTACTTCTTCAGGAGTTCGGCCAACGATTTCAGCATATCTTTTATTTACATGGAGAATTTGTCCGCTTATGGAGTCTACCAGTGCAATGCCCAAAGGAGCCTGCTCAAAAATGATCCCAAACTGCTCCTGGATTCTCCGGCTTTCTTTTTCTTTTTTTTTCAGTAAGGATATGTCCGTTGCAATCAGGATGAAAATATTGCCATGAGGGAGTGGGGGCAGGGGACTAACTGCCAATTTCAGATAGATTGGCTCATGATTAGCGTTGGTTGAAATAAGTCTGACTTCATCCTGACCGTTGTATATGCCCTGGTGTTGCAAAGCATCGAATTTGGATTGATCATCCGGTAAAATGAAACCTCTGAAGGAAGAGCCAACAACCTGCTCAATTGGTTCATTCACAAACTCTGCAAGTTTACGGTTACAAAAAAGGATGATACCTTCCTTTGAAAGAGTAGCAGCTCCTTCGCTCATCTCTTCTATAAAGGATAAATAGGGAGTTTCGGCACTACTGATCGTAAAGATTTGATTGCCTTCAGCTCCGGATACTACAATTGCATCAACTTCTCCACTGCGAATAGCGCGAAGTACCTCTTCAGCTTCAGCCAGTCGAGATGTAATTTCATTGATTTCACCAGATTGTTTAGTCATTGATTCTTTTTTGATTAAATCAATTTCTTATAACATATGTATAAATCAGATGTATGTTGAACGCTGAGACGTAACTTTCTAAAGATACCTATTTTGTTTGAATTTTCACTATTTTTCATCGGAAAAGGGGTATTAGGTCGGCTTTTATCTGGATTTAGGGTTGAGTACGGACTTGATTTGATTGAATTGTACGCAATAATTTTTACTTGGTTTCATAATTTTCTGCTTTTGGGCATTATAATTCCCTGTAAAATCCCGGGTTAATAACTGTCCAGTCCAGATGGTTTGAATTGAAATAGGATTCAGCTTTTAACCGGTCATGCGCAAAACCAAGGATGTAGCCGCCGCCGCCTGATCCGCAAAGTTTCAGGTAAAATGTACCGCTGCTGATGCCATATTCAAAATGAGTTTTCATCTTCGCGGGTATCATCTTCTCCAGAAAAGTCACCTGAAATTCGGAATAGTTTGAAATTAACTGACTGAAAGAGCCGTAGTCAGCACTTGTCGCGGCACTGATGGTTTTATCAATAATCGGTATGTACTGATGATCAATTAATTCTTTAAAACCCGCGAGGCGGTATTGATCCATAAAATAACTGACCAAAGAATTTGTATTCCCTTTTGAATGGGTGTCGATCAGATAGATTGTAATTATTTCCTGGAAAGGGGAGAGGTCGGATGCAGTGATCAGTGAAGAATTTGCCATCAGAATTGGTTTATTCAACAGTGAGGTTAGTGCATCAAAGCCGGAACTTGTACCGTGAAAATAATTTTCAATTGACGCCAGTCGCAGCCTGATCATTTTAAAATCAGGAATATCAGGCGGGTTAATCAAATACCTGTTGTAAAGTGCCGCTACCAGTGCCCCTGAACTTCCCAACCCCGCGCCCACAGGAATAGTGGAGTCAAAATATAATCCCTGATTGATTTCCGATTCAAGCCGCGCAAGATCTAAAAAATGGAAATCTTCACCCCTGCTTTTCAAAAACTGCAGCAATCTTTGCAGTGATTCATTCAAATCATTTTCTTGCTGCGATCGGGCGTTTGGGGAGTCCGAAAACCTGAATCTTCCCGAAAACCGGGAGTAAGGCATCGCCAAAGCCATTGATCCCATGAGGATGCCATATTCCCCGAATAATAATACCTTGGCCGGATAAGCGTTGTTGTTAATCATTAATTACACGAATTGCACGAATTATACGAATTCTATCAAAGAAAGGTGTTGCTGAGAATATTCGAAGAAGTGACCGGGTGACTGCAATTCAAAATTGAGCAAAAACTAACGGGCTACTATTCTTTCCTTGACAAGTCACCCGGTCACTCCCGCTCTCATTTTCTCATCTTCTCCTCTTCTCATTTTCTCATTTTCGCCTCCCGGGAAAGACGTGACATGTCCCGTTACGTCCCGAGAGGTACGATTCGGGATTCGGGATCGCCCCGTCGCCCCATGCCCGTCGCCCCATGCCCCATGCCCGTCGACCATGTCCCATGCCCCATGCTCCACGCCCCGTCATTGCATCCGTACCGGCCCGCTTCCAATCCTGTCATCAATCCATTGACCATCTTCACAAAAACGGAGAAGTGAGTTTTGCACAAAGGAGAGCACCCTTTCACGATGTTCCTCCAAATATATCAGGTGAAGATTCGGTCCGGCATCGATTGTAAAAAACAGCTCAAGTCCTGTGTTGGTTCTGAAGCGCTTTATTTCTTCGATAAGATGAAGTGTATTTGATTGTAACAATAAACCGTCGGAGGAGGAAGTCATCAGCAGGGCATGAAGTGAAAGTGCCTCGTTCTCGGCTATCGCGGCAATTGTTTGAAAATCATCTTCACTAATTGCTTCAACCATTTTGCGAAGATTACTTTCAGCCTGTATTTTTCGTCCTTCCCGGTAAGGGTGATCATTCATCATCAGGTGACCGGAAGTGCTCGTAACTGCCTTTTCTTTCGTGCTCACGATCAATATAATATCCCTTAGTTGATTAAGCCGGCTTTCCGTTGGTATCGGGAAGGGAGTAGCATACTCATCCGAAGAATGGCTGATTAACGGGCTGTATCCCCAGCTCACGATGCCACCATATACCGATCGCGACGCACTGCCCGATCCAAGTCGGGCGATGAAGGATGCTCTTCGGAAAAAATCGTCTTTGGTAAATTTTTTTCTGCTGACCAGCTCTTCCATGCTGACCAGGCAAAGGGCAAGCGCACACATCGAAGAGGCCGAAGAGGCAATACCCGTCGAATGGGGAAAATTATTACTGCTTCGAAAAACAAGTTCGAAGTCCGTCAGAAAAGGCATTTCAGAGCAAAGGTCATTTAAAAGACGCTCAATTTTCTCTTCAAATATCAGGTGCTGCTTCTCATGAAAATAGTACTTCAAACGCAAATTTTTATCCTCGGTATTTCTTTTCAGGAAAGACAACGATGTGGTTGTTGAAGAACTCTCCAGCGTTATACTCAGCGAACCGTAGACTGGCAACTGACGATCCTTTTTTCCCCAGTATTTGATCAGTGCGATGTTCGAAGGGGCCCTCCAGCAGATATTTATTGCGTCTTCGCTCATTGGATTTATTTATAAATTAACCGGACAATATAGTTGTTAAATGGTTGATTAAGTGTTTAATGCCATTTCATTATACCTGAAAATCACTGTCATTTTTTTATTTTTGAAATAGTTGCGGACGTATTCTTCTGTAGAAGACGAAGCCACGAGAATAAAATCGCCTCCCCATGCTCCCAGTGACTTTACCGATCCTTTAAAATCATGAAAAAGAAGTTTTTTTACAGGCTGCGCCCCCAGGATCGTCGCAATAATTTCCTCGTGCTGATCCATCAGCGATTGAAATGTTGTCAGGTCAGCAGTCTTTTCAAAATCTTGTGTAAGCTCCGAGATTGCCGATATATCGTCAATAGTAATCGAACTGTGATCCAGAAGTCTGATACTCTCGCTTGAACTTTGTTTCCGGTTCAGGTAAACAAAATAGAGCTGATGGTGAAACGCTGGATGAAAGCCGGCTTCACGGAAAACCGGCTGATCATTTTTCAGTTCATAAATGATCGGGGCAGAAGTTCTCGCACACGCGATATCATAACCCGATCCGTTGAAAACGTTTTTGTTTAATTGAAACGGATCGCAGTCAGCCCAGTAAGCAATATTCGACACCAGTGAGCTGCTTGAACCGATACCCCATGCCGGATCGAAATCCATTTCTGAAATTACCTTGTTTTGATTACCTGCGCCTAAAAATGATGGATTCAGGTTTTTGGCTGCCACAAGAATAGAACGAAGTGTTGCCGAAATTTCCGGAATGTTTGTTTCGATGATATTTAAACCGGGGAGAAGCATCGTTGTTTCAAACCATAAAGCATTTTTTACTTTCGATGTCCATACGAGCCGGGGACTTCCTTTTGTTTCCTGTACCGTTAATTTTTGCTTAAAACGCAAAGGCAGGGCTAATGATCTGGCCCCTTTAAGGACAAGGTATTCACCCGTTATCATTAATTTGGCATACGATACAAACGATCTTTCAGGTAGGCTCATAATTTTTCTCGCAGATTCAAAATATAATTTTCAACTGCATCGTAACTGACCGCCCTTCCGGAAAAATATTCAATCGCACGCTCTTTCTCAGGAGAATTAACTTTCAGTTGATTGAGAATATTTGACAAATGCATTTTCATATGTCCGGCCTGTATGCCTGAGGTGATCAGGGAGGCAATAGCCGCAAAATTACTGGCAATGCCCGCAGCTGCAGCAATCATCATTAATTTCTGAGTATCTGGGTTTTTCAGTATGTCATGGGCTATCTTCACCACAGGATGAATTTGAGTGATACCTCCAACGGTTCCAATCGCTAAAGGAAGTTGAAGTTCATAAGTAAACATCTCTTCGGTAAGTGTGATGGTATTTAAACTGTTATAACTGCCGTCACGCGAGGCGTAAGCATGCGCTGCAGCCGCTGTTGCCCGGCAGTCGTTACCGGTAGCCTGGAGTACGGCATCTATGCCATTGAAAATCCCTTTATTGTGCGTTACAGCCCTTGACCGGTCAATGTTTGCAATATCAACTGATTGTTTAAACTTTGTTGCGAATTCATTGTGCAACAATATATTGTTCCATCCGTCAAGTTTTGCAATTGGGCATTCGACCCGGCAACTGACGATACACTCAGGTGTATAATTTGAAAGAATTGACATGATGACATCGACCTTTGTATCACCGATGTTTAATTCCTCTGTTTGTTGTAAGGCAAAGGCCATCTTCTCAAGGCATGAATTGATAAAATTTGCCCCCATGGCATCAGCCGTCCCGAACGATACATCGATCTGGTAATAACCCGGCAGATCATTCGTTTTATCGAGAAGCTGAATATCCCTGATTCCGCCACCTCTTTCTTTCATTTTAAGGGTGAGTTCGCGGGTTGCAGCGTATAAATTTTCCCGGACACGGTTAAATAGCTGCCTGATATGTGACGGCTGGCCTTTCCAGGTGAAGTGAATCTGCCCCTTTTTAGTAGTTCCCAGGACTGTTGCCTTGAATCCTCCTCTTTCGGCCCAGAATTTTGCGGCCTTCGATGCAGCTGCAATGACCGAACTCTCTTCCGTCACAAAAGGTACGATCATCCACTCATCATTAATCAGCATATTCGTAACAACCCCCAACGGAAGGGGGAAGTTGCCGATATAATTTTCGATCATTTCGCTGTACAACTCCTGATCAGGCGCGGAATAATCGTTAATTTCCAGAGCTTTAGTATCTTTTAGACTTGAATTTTTCAGAATATAATCAAGCCTTTGCTTACGGTTAAATTTCGAAAACCCGGATAACAGCGCCATTTTGTATTATTTGTATTAAGTATTATTGATTATTGTTCCTTTTTTCCTGGCATTTCAGGGTCAGGTAACATTTTGCCATTCTGTATCCTTCGATCTGGGCGGAGACAAATTGCTGCAATTCGGAGTAGTCTCCCTGGCTATATTTTAAAAAGACAGCCGCCTGTGCATAAATGGCGGGCATAACGGATTTCCCGATCAGGTAATATCCGTCGAGATAATTCAGGATGCCGCCCGAGATGATCAGTTGATTGCACGAAAATTTTTCGCCTTTACTAATCATATCATTAATCAGGTCTACCATCTCTTCGGCCGTAGCACCTACATTTACAAATGGTTGATATAATTCTTTTTTCAGGATGGAACTACGGTGAATTTCTACTTTTGAAAAATTGGTTCCGCCAAAAGCGCCAAATTCAATCGCGGCAAGGGGTAAAGAGAGTAAACGACGGATGCTTTGCGGCCCGAAACCCTGGCCGACTTCTTTTACTATAAGAGGAAAATCCACTACGTTTAGAAGCTTTTCGATAGTTTCGGCCGGAGCATGCCGGATGGTATTTCCTTCAGGCTGAACCCATTCCTGTAGTGGATTAACATGAATAATCAGACCATCCGCTTCGAGGCGACCGATTAAGCGTCGCAACGAATCAGTTTGCTTTTGTTCGACCAATTGCTCAACCTGGGCAATACCCAGATTTGCAAAGAAGGGAACATCGTAACCCATTATGGGTCGGAGATTGAAATCACTGAAAAAGGTGTCCTCCTCAAGTAACATCCGGCATGAACCGAGTCCCATTCCCATTCCAAACTCCTTACAGGCCATTGCCAGATTGCGGTTAATCGTACCCGAAAGGCGGTTGCCTCCCGTCATGCTCGAAACCCAGACCGGGACCTTGAGTTTTTTTCCTGCGAAGGAGATTTCATCTGGAATATCTACGGGAAATCCGGAAACCATCGGTTCGTAATAAAAACGATTATCCGCTTCATTTGCTGAGGTCTGAGATAAGAGTGACAGCTTTATATGATCTGTTTTACGGTCAGAATCACCCTGCTTCCTTTCATTTCCTTCGCTCCCGGCATTATATAATAATTCCATTTTTGTTTGGTATAAGGTTATAAAATGTGGCGCGAAATAACCATTTTTAATATCTCGGACGTCCCTTCGCCGATCTGAAGCAATCGTTGATCACGATAAAAACGTTCGATATTGTTCTCCCGCAGCAGTCCGTAAGCACCGTGAATCTGAAGTGACTCGTCGGCCACTTCACGTGCAATTTCTGAACAGTATAGTTTGGCAATGGCGGCCTGCTTTGCAAAAGGCAGATTGGCATCCTTCAACCGACAGGCATGATAAAGTGTATTTCTGGCCAGTTCAATCTTTACAGACATTTCAGCCAGTTTAAAAGAAATGGACTGGAATCCTGATAACGAAGTTCCAAATTGCTTACGTTTTTTTGAGTAATCGATAGCCATTTCAAACGCCCCCTGTGCCAGTCCAAGACCCATAGCTGCTATTGAGAGCCGTCCTCCGTCAAGTGTTGAAAGCATGATTTTCATTCCGTCGCCACGGTTACCCAGCAGATTTGATTCTTCCACGACACAGTTTTTGAATTGCAGTTCACCATTATCAACAGCACGCCACATCAGTTTTCCCTTGATAGGTTTTGAAGTGAAACCCTCCGTGTCACGATCGACTAATATTGCAGACAACTCCTTTTTACCGTTTTTCACATCGGTGATTGCCTGTAATGTAATTCCTGACGCAATGGGAGAGGAGCTGTTGGTTATAAACATTTTCGAACCGTTAATAATCCATTTTCCTTCCTGGATTCTTGCCTCCGTTTCGACCCCCCTGGCATCCGATCCCGCGTTTTTTTCGGTCAGACCAAATGCCCACAGTTTCTCTCCCGTGCACAATCCGGGAAGGTATTTATCCCTTTGCTCTTCATTTCCAAAAACATAAATAGGGGTTATGCCAAGGGAATTATGGGCAGCTATCGTTGCAGCGGGTGAACTGTCGATCCGTGCAATTTCTTCAACAGCAATAATATAGGAGAGGTAATCCAACCCCTGTCCTCCATACTTTTTGGGGAGGGTTATTCCAAACAGGCCTGATTTCCCCATAGTCTGTGTTAACTCTACAGGAAATTCCTCCTTTTCATCCTGAAGAATGGCAAACGGCTTAATTATACTTTCAGCGAATTCCCGGATTTTTTCCCTGTATTTAATCGTTTTTTTATTCAATAACTCATTCATAGTAGTTCCTCCAGAAATAGGAGGGGCATCTGGTCTGTAACCTGGGCCCCGATATTAACAGTAATTTTCTTCACTTTTGCATCCCTGGGCGAAAGAATCCGGTTCTCCGACTTCATTGCTTCAATGACCATCATTAGTTCCCCCTTCTTTATAATCTGATTTTTTACAACATTTATTTCCAATATTTTACCGTGTAATGGAGATTTGATTTCCCCGGTTTCAAAATATGATTGAATTCCCGGTTTCATTCCGGATTCGGGATAGCTTTTTAATTGTCCGGGTAACGTAACAGTATATTGATGATTTTCGCAGCTAATACATATATTATTCTGATTATCAAAAACATATGATAATCGTTTGGTGACATCATTAACACTGATGCTGATATTATTATGGGTCTGATCCCCTGCTTTAAAATGAAATTCAGATTCGTTCATCAAAAAGGATGGATTGGCTTTGTTTTTCAGTTTTAGAACAACATTAAAACGCTGATCATTAACAGCAATGGGGATGACTGGTTGGATTAACCGCCAGAAGCCCAGATAATCCCAGGGATCTGTTGTTGACGGTTGACCTATTTTTAAATAGACTAATTCTAAGGGTAAGGCCAATAAAAAAGGAAGATGCGCCTCCAAAAGTTGAATTTTATACGGAGTGGTAAGTGATTCATGGTGATTACGGCAGAATTCAACGGTCGTTTTATTTTGCCTGAAAACAGGATGCTCAAGTATCGTTTCAAGGTATTTAACATTTGTTTCTGGACCAATAATATTCAGATTCCGGATTTCATTTCCGAGCAGATCAAGCGCACTTTCACGGTTTTTAGCGTGGGCAATCAATTTCATTAAAAGAGGATCAAACTGGTGCTTATTGTGTTGATTCACATTGAGATCGGTCTCTACTTTTAAATGCTTATGCTCCGGGGCATTAACCGAGAGGATAGGTAGTGATGACGGTAAAAAGTGATCCAACGGATCTTCTGCATAAATTCTTGCTTCGATGGCATGTCCTGAAAGGTTCACCTCGTCCTGTGAAACTGAAAGTCTGAATCCTGAAGCAATCAATAACTGTTCACGGATGATATCAATCCCGGTTACCATTTCTGTTACGGTATGTTCAACCTGGATCCTGGGATTAATTTCCATAAAGAAAAAATTGCCCGGTTGGTCGATCAGAAATTCTACAGTTCCGGCCCCGGAGTAATTGACCGCTTTCCCGATTTTTAATGCCGCAGTAACTAAATCATTTCGCAACCCGGATTTTAACCATGTTGCCGGGGCTTCCTCAATGATCTTTTGATGATTGCGCTGGATGGAGCAGTCCCGTTCGTACAAGTGAATAATATTCATGTGATTATCACCTATTATCTGAATTTCAGCATGACGTGCATTTTGAATGTATTGCTCAACAAACAGCTCCCCGTTTCCAAAATAGTTTGAAGCAATCCTTGAGGATTTTTCAAGCAGTCTTTTTAATTCTTTTTTGTTTTGAACCAATTCAATTCCTTTGCCACCACCACCATATGAAGGTTTAATTAACACGGGCCAGGGTAAACTATCATAATTGAAATCAGGTGTGCCCGGATCGATTTTCAGACTGAATGCAACAGGGATGCCGAGCCTTTCTGCGAGAGCTTTGGCTTCAGGTTTATTTCCGGTCAAACGGAGAACGTCAGCCGACGGACCAATAAATACCAGTTGATTCTTTTCGCAGGCTTCGGCAAATTCCGGATTTTCAGAAAGAAAACCATATCCGGGGTGAATTGCCTGTGCGCCGGTCGAAGTGGCGATCTGAATTATCCTGTTCATATTCAGAAATGTCTGTGCGGTTTCCCCGCTGCCCAGGCTTACTGCCTCGTCAGCTAATTTGACATAGCCGGAAGCTTTTTCGGCCTCTGCATAAACAGCGACTGTTCTGATCCCCAACTGTTGTGCCGAACGAATGATTCTTAAAGCGATTTCACCCCTGTTCGCAACCAGTATTTTATTCAATAATGCCATTAAGTCATTAATTAATAATTTTGGTAAATATCTATTAACTTAACAGATGATTACCATTTAGGTTTTCTCTTCTCCAAAAAAGCAGAAAAACCCTCCTGTGCTTCGTTCGAAATTCTCATGTGCGCAAGCAGTTCCGGAATTTCAGCCATAACATCACGCTTTGGTCCTTCGGTTAACCGGTTTATGATTTTTTTTGATTCTGTCAGTGCCTGTAATCCATTGGCTAATATATCTTTAATGATTTCATTCAGGTACAATTCCATGGCTTCAGCTGATTCGAATGCCTGATTTATCAGCCCATATCTTGCCGCTGTAGTTCCATCAAAGCTTCGAGCCGAAAAGATCAGCTCCTTCAAAACTGAAGGAGGTACTTTATTCAGCAAATAGGGTGTAATGGAAGCTGCCGCCAAACCGATGCGGGTTTCACTAAGGGCAAATCCGGCATCCGCAACACAGTAGGCAAGGTCACAGGCCGCCACCAAACCGCAACCCCCTCCGAATACATTCCCGTGGGCTGCGGCAATTACAATTTTACTGCTGTTAAAGAGCAGGCTATACATTTTGGAGAGCGCCTTGCTTTCGTTTATATTTTCCTCTTTCGGGAGGGTGATCGCCTGTTTCATCCAGCCAATATCTGCTCCTGAACAAAATGATTTTCCCTGTCCCCGGATCAAAATCAAGCGAATCGCATTATCGTTTTCAATTTTTGAAAAAAAATCTGATATTTCCAGGATCATAATGTCATTCAGTGCATTATGAACTTGTGGTCGTGCCAGCCAAAGAGTCGCAACCTGTCCGTTCAATACGGTGACTATTGTTTTATATTGGTCCATAAATTTTTTTGATCAGGATTTTAATAATTCATCCAATTTCCGAACAAACTGCTTCACCGGGATTTTTCTGCCAGTCGTAGCAAGCGAAGGTCCTTTAGAATAGATCTCCACCCAATATTCGTTAACCCCAAAGCCGGTCTATTTGTATAATTCAGAGGCATCAATGAAAATCAGGTATTCATTGATTAATTGATCCTTCATTTTCCAGGTACACGAAAAAGGAGCTTCAAGTGCTGTTCCGTTATGCCGGATGTATCTCACATTACCGTTTACAAATATGGTATCCTGCGCCTCCCAGGATTCAAGACTGGAGTGGCTGATCCCTTTCAGACTTTTAAAAAATCCGTCAACATACTCCTCAATTTCGCGATTACCAACTACTGCAGGTGTATTGGCGAAACGAAAAAGTCCGGCGGGGGTGATAAAGGAGGCAAACTTTACAGCGTCAGCCTGGTCAATCGAGTTATATACTTCAGAAACAAATGATTTAAGTTCCATATTAATTTAATTTATCAGTAAATTACATTCTATAAATACCGGATTTTGGCCCGGGAATAGTCTTGTTTGATGCGATTGAAATAGCCAGTCCAACAACTTTTCGTGTGTCAACAGGATCGATGATGCCATCGTCCCATATTCGGGAAGTACTGTAAAAAGCTGAACTTTCGGCTTCGAAACGGCTGATCAGATCAGCATTATCGTTTGAATCATCATCCCCTTTGATTGAATTAAGGACCTGCTGCGCCTGTGGTCCGCCCATAACACCAATCTTTGCTTCAGGCCACATAAACAGGAAATTTGGACGGTATGCCCGGCCAGCCATCGCATAATTTCCGGCACCAAACGATCCCCCAATAATGACCGTTATTTTGGGTACCACGGCTGTTGCGACAGCATGGATCAGTTTTGCACCATTGCGGGCAATACCTTCATGTTCGTATTTTTTCCCAACTACAAATCCTGAAATATTCTGCAGAAAGAGGAGGGGTATTTTCCGGAAGTTGCATATTTCGATAAAATGAGTTGCTTTGAGCGATGCCTCCGAAGTGAGAAAGCCATTATTTGCGATGATGCCGACAGGAAATCCCAAAATTCGCGAATAGCCGGTTACAATTGTTTCGCCGTAATTGCGTTTAAACTCTCCGAACTTACTGCCATCGACAATACGGGCAATAATCTCGTAAATATCAACCGGTTTCCTGAAACCGACCGGGGCAAGTCCGTAAAGTTCGGCAGGATCGGATAATGGTTCCTCAATTGGAAACTGCTCATATTGCTGTGATTCAGGCTTAGGTATCATTTCAAGGATATTCCGGCAAATCCTGATGGCATCAATTTCATTTTCTGCAAGATGATCGGCAACTCCTGAAATCTGTGTATGCACCAAAGCGCCACCCAGCTCTTCAGCGGTAACCTCTTCACCCGTAGCAGCCTTGACAAGTGGCGGACCACCGATAAAAATGGTTCCCTGGTTTCTTACAATGATGGTTTCGTCACTCATTGCAGGAACATACGCTCCTCCCGCGGTACACGATCCCATAACTATGGATATCTGAGGAATACCGGCTGCTGACATCTGCGCCTGGTTATAAAAAATACGTCCGAACCCATCGTGATCGGGGAAAATTTCCGATTGTTCGGGCAGAAATATTCCTCCCGAATCGACCAGGTAAATGCAAGGCAGGTGATTCTGAAACGCTATTTCCTGCGCCCTCAGATGTTTTTTTACGGTTTCGTGAATGTATGTTCCCCCTTTAACTGTCGCGTCGTTGGCGATAATAAGGCACATTTTTCCGTGAACCCTTCCAATACCTGTAATGATTCCGGCAGATGGAAACTTGTCGTTATATTTACCATTTGCGGCCAGTACAGAGAGCTCAAGGAACGGGGAGTTCTCATCGGTCAGTAAGTCAATCCGGTCTCTGACTTCCAGCTTTCCACGAGAGCGATGCCTGATCACGGACGGATCATGGTCCCGCCGGATCACACTATCCATTTTTGAACGATATATTTCCATCACTCCGGAATAGAATTCCATTCTTTGAATAAATTCTGTTTCGGTGGTGTCAATAGTTGATTTTAGCTGTTTCATCGATCAGTCATATAAGCCCGGGAAACTGGAGGGATATACATTGTGCATAATGTCGTAAACAGCTTCGATAATTGTTTCGGTATTTGGTTTTGAAAAATATTCGCCGTCAGTGCCGTAAGCTCCCCGGTGTGCTTTGGCAGATAACGTTTTTGCCGGAGTTTCCAGGAAATGAAAGGCGTTCTGCTCTTCAAGCACTTTTTGCATCATATAGGCAGTGCCTCCGCCGGGAATGTCTTCATCGACAAACAGAATTTTATTTGTTTTTTGTACCGACCGGCTGATTATGTGATGCTTGTCAAAAGGGACAAGTGTTTGTACATCAATTAATTCTGCCGAAATATTAAGTTCCTTAAGTTTATTGACAGCACTGTTTGCAATGGTGACATTCCAGCCATAGGTAACGATGGTGATATCAGTGCCTTCCGCTAAAACTTCAGGAACACCCAGGGGAACAGTGAATTCCCCGGGATTTTCAGGAAGAAGTTCATGGATATAATAACCTTTTAATGGTTCAATCACCAGTGCAGGATTATTTTGTCTAAGAAGAGTATTATAAAATCCGGCAGCCTGGGTCATATTCCGGGGCACACAAATATTGATTCCCCCCAGCGATCCGAGTAACATGCTCATAGGAGATCCGGAATGCCACATACCCTGTAACTGATGTCCTCTTGTACGGATGATCAACGGGGCAATCTGCTGACCGCCGGTTCGGTAATGAAGGGTTGCAAGATCATCAGAGATGGTTGGCAAGGCATAGAGCAGGTAATCGAGGTACTGAATTTCGGCGATGGGTCTGAAACCCCTGAGCGCCAATCCGATGCCCTGCCCAATAATTGTAGTTTCCCTGATTCCGGTATCAAATACCCTGTGAGCGCCATATTTATCCTGCATCCCTTTCATACCCTGATTGACATCACCGAGTCGGCCCGTGTCTTCGCCAAATGTTAAGAGCAAGGGGTATTTTTTAAAAAGATGTTCAAAATTAAGATTCAATACTTCGTGCGCCGGTACAGATATGGGCTCCCGGGCATATTTTGGTCTTACACTAAAACTTGAATCAAAATTGTTTATGTCATTAAACAAATGAGAATTATAACCAATTTTTCCTTTGTTTTCGATTTTAATAACCCATTCCGATAATTTGTGCCTGCTTTTTTGAAAAGCGGCATTCCTGTGAAGCAATCTAAGCTGCTTTTTCGCGAATGCGAGCAGTTTCTTTCTGGTTGGAAAAGGAGCAGAAAGGACCTCATCGAGTCCATCGGCAATTGTTACCGGGACAGTGGGATTTTCAGCGGCTATTGAACTGATCAAATCCTTTAACGCCTTTTTTTCCTCGTTAAAACACTGAATAAAGGTTTGCCATGCGAAATCCCTGGCAAGTCTGGCCCGTTCAATCGCTTTATTTTCAATTGAAATAATTGCTTTTTGCGTAGCCAGGTTTTCACTGAATATCCAATCCCTGAATTTTGCAACCGGATCATTGTCTTTCTCCCAGTTAAGGCGTTTATTGCTTTTGTATCTTTCGTGAGAACCTGAGGTCGAATGTCCCAAAGGCTGTGTCATTTCGTTGATATGAAAGATTACCGGGGTATGGTTTTCGCGGCAAATTCTGATCCCTTTTTCGAAGGTTTTTAATAATGCCGGATAATCATGTCCCGGGCAAACGAAGATCTGGCATCCCTGATCTTTTTCGCTGGTTTCGAATCCTTTAAGTGCTTTCGATATGCTTGATTTTGCAGTCTGGAGCTCCACGGGAACACTGATTCCGTATCCGTCGTCCCAGATAGCCACAGCCATGGGAACCTGCATTACACAGGCCGCATTAATGGTTTCGAAAAACATCCCTTCGGAAGTTGATGCATCGCCGATTGTTCCGAAAGCGACTTCATCGCCGGTAATTGTGTTTTTGGTATATTTTCTCAGTTCAGGATTCTCCCTGACAAGTTTTGATGCCTGGGCTAAACCTAAAAGCCGGGGCATTTGGCCGCCTGTGGACGAGACATCAGCGGAGGAGTTTTTTTGTGCCAGTAAATTAATCAGGCCCTTTTCAACACTGTAATTACGGGTAGCGTAATGATTGTTGAAATTCCGGCCAACGGTTGAGGGATTGTTTTCGATATCGGTGTCACCATAGATCTGGGCAAAAAATTCTTCAGGACTGAGTAATCCGGAGGCGAGCATAAAAGTCTGATCCCTGTAATATCCTGATCTCCAATCTCCTTTCCGGAAATTCCTCGCGTAGGCTACCTGTGCCAGTTCTTTGCCATCACCAAAGATGCCAAAATGGGCGCGACCGGCGTGAACTTCTTTACGGCCTAAAATGCTCAGTTGCCTGCTTAGAAATACGGTATAATAATCTTTAAGAACAACTTCCTTTTCAATATTTAACGATGTTGGTAACAAAGTTTTTTCCAGCTCCATTATCAAAATTTGAGATTTAAATGCCAAGTAATGTTAAACACTCACTAAAAACCTCTTTCAGTTCTTAGTTTAGTGTAATTAACGATTATTGGGCCTTTAAGTTTTCAATTCCTGATTTAAATTCAACGAATTTCACGAATTACGACGAATTAACACGAATTCGTTCATGGAAAGGTGTTGGTGAAAATGATTACACGGATTATAACGGATTACGCGAATTCGCGAATTTGAACGCCCCATCGGTGGTTTCATACCCCGGTGGTGGTTTTTGAAAGACTACTGCTGAAAGTTGTTGCTCCTAATTTCATAGAAATCTTTGCGGTTTTTGCATGACATTTAGGACGCACCCTCATGAAGAGACGCACATATGCAGAGACGCACCCATATGTAGAGACGCACGGCCGTGCGTCTCTACATGGCTCCAACATTCAATCGTTTCTCATATTCTCATTTCTCTTCTTCTTAATTCTCCTCTTCGCCTCCCGAGAACGACGTGTCCCGTTACGTCCCGAGAGGTACGATTCGGGAAGACCGAAGGAATTCGGGAAGTGATTCGGGATCGCCTCACCGCCCTTTATTCCTCTTCCTCCTGAATCTCGTTTTCGAAATCGTTCTGAAGAGCAACCATTTTGAGCGCGGTTACAGCGGCCTCATCTCCTTTATTTCCAAGTCTGCCACCTGCCCGGTCGAGAGCCTGCTGTTGATTTTCAGTTGTTAAAACCCCAAAAATAACTGGTATATTGTATTTGATATTCAGATCCGTTGCACCTTTAGCCACGCCCTGGCAGATAAAATCAAAATGACGCGTCTCGCCCTGTATGACACATCCGAGCAGAATAATCGCATCCACATCTGTATATTCGGCAAAGAATTGTCCTCCCAGGGTTAATTCAAAACTTCCTGGTACATGTTTTACCAGGATATCTTCATCCTTGACACCGTGTTTTTTTAATGTATCCACTGCCCCGTTTGCCAATGCTCCTGTAACATCATAATTCCATTCCGATACAACGATGCCAAATTTCATATCGTTCCCTTCCGGAACTGAACTTAAAACGTATTCTGAAAGATTTTTTGTTGCCATAACTGTAAATTTTTGACAAACCTACGGTAAATTATGGTTTGGTCCAACCTGGAAATGCGTGTTTAATATTTTTAACCGCTGCGGGGTCTGTGAAAGAATTATAGTCTCACTCAACGGAAGCCGGAGGAGAGCATGGAGCATGGAGCATGGAGCACATGACATGTCACTTCGTTCCCGGAGGCATGGAGCACCTTTTATTCAGTTTTTAAAATTTCCTGCACCCTGCCCACCTCACCGGTAGTTAATCTTACTTTAATCCCATGAGGATGGAACTGACTGTTAGTCAGTATATTTTGAACAATCCCTTCGGTCAGTTCTCCCGTACACTGATCTGCTTTTAAAACAATCGCGACCTCGATCCCCGGCCGGATATTACTCCTGTTTCTGCCATCCATATCCTGTAAATTTTAACAAAATTACCCGATTTATTCAGTTTAACCAAATAAGTAATGGAAACTCTTTATTGTCGTATTTTTCACCCCCAACCCCCTGAAGGGGACTCATGCTTCTGGTATCACCAGTGCTTGTGAGCAGCGGAAGTTCCGATTTTATCAGCGATTTTTTATACCGATTTTATTTTAGTAATCAAATATCAATGTACTAATATTCACTAATGTACAATTCTAAAAGTAAATATTAAATATGGCGGATTAATCTTAGTGTTTCTTACTTCTGACGAATTGGATTTCATCATTAAAAAAGCATTCAAAAGTTACAAATCCCCCTTGTGTTCCCCCTTTCGTAAAAGGGGGAGATCGTTCATAGCAAAATTATTGTCCTGAAATATTTGTGTATTAGTAAGTAACATATTAGGATATCGATCTGATTTTGAATGACTCCCCCTTAGAAAAAGGGGGAATACAAGGGGGATTTTGAAAAGTGGCGCAAAACTCCCCGAAAAATCAGACAAACCCTTCTCTGCGTAGATTTAGTATTGTTTTCATTGGGAAGACAATTGGTGTTAAGTCTTTTAAGTTCGATCCTGCACGTTAGGGATTAATCGCTGATTTTATCGGGATTTAGGGGTAAATCAAGAAAAGAATACGACATTTATTCATGCTTTTAACTTAGTTCATTGTAATCGATTATTTCGAATGATTACAAATATCTGTTTTTCCCGATTTTACTAAACAAAATATTAACAAATGCAAATTTTTTATTTCAAATTGCCAAAAAATGGATTTTGCGAAAACTAAACATCACTTATGACGTTACAATTTTTTTTTATCATCTTATTAACACTGTTAATACGATTTTCTGTTGTCGGTCAGGAAACCAATTCCAACTATTTACCGGTAATAAATTTACCACTTAAACCTATTTCGAAATTACCTTCAATCGCTCCTAAAACCAATTTACTAATTCAATTGAATTTAAATTTTCCTGGCCGGTATTCTGATTCAATTTCGATAAACAGGAAATTATTTGGAGTCACAACCAAAAAAAGCGCAGGTCTGCAGCTTCGAAATTTAAAAGCATCGATATTGCCGGCATCCCTGATCCTTGCAGGAACAATTACATTACTGCCTGAGCCACATTATATGATAAGCAAATACAGAATTCAGGAGGAGGAACTAAAGATTTTTCCAGGCATGGAGACATCCGCGGATAATTATTTACAATTTATTCCCCTCACAGCTATATTCGGTTTAAAATCCTTAGGCGTAAAAAGCCGGAGTGATTTTGTGAACCAGGTTGCCATTACTGCTAAAGCCGAATTACTTATGGGGTTAATTGTCCGCGGTATGAAGCAATGGATTCGTATGGAACGACCTACCGGAGGGGGAATGAATACCATGCCTTCGGGTCATACCGCACAGGCGTTTGTTGCTGCAACCATTCTCCACAAGGAATATCATGAAACTTCACGCTGGATTAGTGTTGGGGGTTATGGTGTCGCTACTGCAACTGCCATGGGACGCATGGTTAATAATGAGCATTGGATCTCGGACGTTTTGATCGGGGCCGGAATCGGAATTCTCTCTACTCAGATCGTATATGCCACGCACAGGTATCGCTGGGGAAGTAAAAACAATTTGGTTGTTATGCCTGTGATCTATAAAGATGGTGGGGGAGTCTCTTTTGCAATGGAACTTTAACAAGGGCATAGGGCATGGGGCGATCCCGAATCACTTTGTTCTCGGGAGGCGAATGGGCGATCCCGAATCACTTCCCGAATCACTTCGGTCTCGGGACATGTCGGTCTCGGGACACGTCGGTCTCGGGAGGCGAAAGGGAGTCAGTGAGGGAGAAGGTGAGAAAATGAGAAGTTGAGACAATGAGAAGGTGAGTATGCATTAGTGATTAAGTTTAAAACAAAACGCTCCGGGAGTTATTCCGGTCTTAAAACTGTCAATTCTGGCACCCTGCGAAGTGTAACGGTAAATAACTCCCCGTTGCCTGTAATCGATGGCGTCACTGAGGTAAAGTTCTGAAGTATGCGGATCGATGGCAAGGCTGTAATACAGATGGTTTGCCGTCGACATAAAAGGACGGTCACTCATAGTTGTCTGATTTACACCAATTTTCCATATTCCGTCGTTGATAAAGAGCAGGGTATCACGTGTGCCATTGATTGCAAGACGTGACGGTTTTGCATCTGCTGAAAGTGAAAAGCTCTTTTCAATCGTTCGCGTTGCAGGATCAATCTGCTGGAGCATAGGTACCTTGGCCGATGTGCCATTTTTACTCCAACCCCCGTCGCAAAGCGTCCAGATTTTATTATTTTTATCAAGAACCAGTCCGGCCGGTTGTTTACCCGTTTTTATTTCACCAACCACGACATCGGTCCGTGTATCGATCACTAAAATTGTATTGTCGAACGACCAGCAACTCACAAACAGATAGTCTGTCCATTGCACCATCTGTTCCGTAGAAGCATGACCCGGAGTTTGAACCACACCCGTTATCTGATAGGTTTCGGGATTTACAATTGTAATTTTACCTGCATAAAGATCTGTGATATAAGCCTTATTACGGTTCAAAAAGTGAATATACCTGGGTGATGTAAGCCCGGTAATCTTCCCGACGTAATTTCCGTTTGAGGTGTCCATCACCCAAATTTTACCGGAGTTATTAATAACAATAAATCCTTGATTTTCAAAGATTACCATTGACTGCGCCACATCGCCAAGTGGCAGACCATTGGTATTGTAGAACAGATCATTCTCTACTTTCCGGGTTGCTGGATCATAAAACGACAGAGACGAGTTGCCGTCCATGAAATTACCTTCATTAATTATAAATACACCATTTCCAGGAATAGTACCACCCTCGTTACGATTTATCCACTCGTCATCATTCATGCAGCCTGTGACTGCAAGAAGTAATGATCCCAACATTATAAAATTTAAGCAATTGATAGTCAGCTTTATCATGAGTCAAACGGATTTTTTGAAATTAGGCGCATATCAGAATTCAAAACGTAAAAGAAGTGAATAATTCCTGCGGGGCATAGCGCGTTGCAAGACGGTCCGGTACTCCTCGTTCAAAAGGTTAAATATTTTCAATTCCAGCTCTAACTTCTGTTTTTTCAGCCTGATCTCTTTCCCTAAATAAATGTTATTCATAAAATAGGGGTAGAGCCAGTCGCGTTTGGTCGTTTTATCATTACTTGTGGTGGTAAAACGCTGGCTGTAATAATTCCAATGCCATGAAAAGTGATAACCGGAAAATGTAATATTTGAAAGTAGATTTGCTGAATGTCTTGGGATGTAAGGAAGCTGTTGCCCGATTGAGCCATCAGCCCAGCTCATGGGGTTATCACGGTTGATCGAACGCGTCAGTGCATAATTCCCGTTAAAATGATAGTTTATACTATTCACCTTGGCGGTGAACCCGGCATTAACTTCTATCCCGCTGGCATTTACCTTATTCATGTTGTAGGGTTCCCAAAAGCCTCTTGCGGAAGGTAACCAGATGATCCAGTTCTTAATCCGCGAATAATAGCCGTTAAGAGAGGCATGAAACTCAATAAGGCCGGCAACGCCAGTGTAGCTGCTTCCAAGATCGGCCATAATTCCTGTTTCGGCTTTTAAATCAGGATTTCCTCCCGGGATGTAATAGAGATCGTTCAGTGTTGGCTGGTGGTAATTGCGGGCCAGGTTGCCTTTTATAAGAAAACCTTTATCATTAAGCGGATGATACTCTAAGCCCGCAGAGGGGATAAACGGAGTGGGTTTTCCATTAATAATATCTTCACGTAACAGCAGATTCGCGATCAGTTTAATGCCGAATGTTTTATTTAGCTGAACGTGAAGGGAATGATCAGATCGCTGTCTGTCATAACCTTGCGACTCGCCATCTTTCGGCGAATTGTATGAGGAAACTTTGCTGAACTCCGTATTCGCACCTGCAGCTACAGAAAAGTAGTCCGAAAATTGATACGTATATCCTGAAGTAAAAAACCCGGTTGCTGACTGAGAGCGGGAATCGATGATAACATGGTCTCCGGCTCCGGAAACTTTGGTTGTTAGACGGTAATTGAGGAGCTGGATATTGGTCCCTGTTTTAAGTTCCAGTGTTCCTTTCCGGCCGTAAACCTTCCATTCGGCTACGGTACGGTGTGCATTTTCTGTCTGCCTGTTAATATTAGTTTGATTACCTGTTTCTGAACTGCCTGATTCATTGGTAAGGAGCTGGGGAAGACTTCGGTCATTATGCTGGAACCAGTACCGGACAGTTAATATACTCTTTTCTGCAGTATGAAGATAGAATTCCTGAAGCAGCCCGTAATTCGTGTATTGCGCGTTATCATTTCGTTCAGTAGGGTGGGAGTGATAACCAGTTTCACGATCGATGTCTTCCTTAAGTTTATTTACAAACTGGAAATCATTGTCCGAATAGTTATAGAATGCCCGTGTTTGTGACTGAATTTGTTTGTTACCTGCATTTACCTGGAAAAACTCATCCTTTGTTCCATAACTGCCCATTCCGGTAAGCACCCTGCCCGAAAATTTATTTTGCCAGTTGGTGGTATTCTCAAGTTTAACAACTCCACCCAGCGCGCCACTTTTTTCGGATAACGAGCCGGAGCCATGAAGCAGACTTATATTATCGGTAAAGTAAACCGGTATAGTTGAGAAATCGACCATTCCAAGCATAGGGGAATTAAGGCTGATGCCATTCCACAACACCTGGGTGTGCGAAGGAGCTGTTCCGCGGAAGGATGCCGTTGCCATCGCACCACGGCCATACTCTTTGATAAAGATCGGTGTATTTTGGGAAATCAGTTCGGCGAGGCTGGAAGTCAATGACCTGATCATGACCACAGAATCAATTTTTGTGATTGTTTTACCGGCCTCCTCCTTTATGATTTTGTTTGCATGGATTTCCACTGTTTTTATTCGTAAAGTATCGGGGAATTGCTGAGAAAAAGAAACTTTAGGTCCCAATACGAAAAACAGAGCTATCGAAACCAGAAACCTGAAGTGACCGGCAGAAAGTTTAGGATTTAAAGCTGACATTATAAATTTAAATCTTTCAATTGGCTGAATATTCGATCAAAGCCAGGTCAACGGCTCCGCTAATCTCGGTCGAACACTCATTCAGCCAACCTGGAATCTGGAAGACACCGCTTTGAACTTTGATAAAGCTGATTCCCGTCAGATTGGCCGCAACACCCGTTTTATCAACTGCCTTTGCGATGTCCAGCATATTTGCTTTGAGTGAAATATTGTAATCTGAATTGTTATAGCATTCGGCATATCCGAATGAGAACATTCCAGGTCTGACAATCCAGTTTTCGTTATCAGGATTGGTCGAAATGTTTGTGTAGGCATCGGGCAATCTGACGCCTGAGAATGACACTTCCGTCTGATTGCCATAACCACTCCACCACCAGGACCCGGATTCGAAAACAGAGAGAAGGTCACCACTTCCCCCTTTGTTATCCTTCCAGGTTACGTTTCCATTGGCGACAGGTTTATAATAAGTTACCCGGTAATCGTGTATTGTTTCGGGATGATTGTATTCACTCCCTTTAATCTCAGCCCAGTCTCCGTCATTCGGCATTCCGTCGCTGTTGGTATCATACATCACGAAAACAGCCGCAGGTTCAGACGCAGCACCGGGTTGAGTAAAAATCGCAAAATCGGTGCCTTCAACATTTTTAATCATATGATCGAACCCTGCAATAATATATCCGCCCCAACCACCGAGTGAAGTGTAGCGTTTATTCCCGGTCCATGGCTCTCCGACAAAATCGTTTCCTTTCCAGTCGGAAGGGATCAGTGACGCGTGCTGGCCAGGACCATATTTATAATCAAAGACTTTTGTGATATAGGGGGAAAATGTCGAAAAGACGTTAACCTGGATCATTTTATGATCAGTCCCAACCTCATTTGAAACTTTAAGCTGGAGGTTGTATTTTCCAATCTTTGAAGGGGTAAACATGAATAATTTTGCCGAAGAAACGACTTCGCCATTCACTTCCCAGGTGTAGTCCGATTTATCACCGTTAACAATAGTCGGAACTATCGGGAGTGACTTGCCCAGTTCGACTTTAAACCCGTCGGAAGGAATCGAAAAGGAGATCTGCGGACCTGTTAATTGTTCATCCTGACTGCACGCGGTGAACACCGCAATTCCCAAAACTATATGGGAAATGATTCGCAATTTAAATTTTAACATACTTAAAATCAATTTAATTGTAAATATTAATTGATTTTAAGCTCATCGGAAGTCTTGCAGAATGGAAAAATGGCCATCTGTACGCTTTTATCCCGAAAGCTTAAACCTTGAATGGCTGGTCTTCTGACTTATCCCGATTTCTGGTTACCTTCCCATCCTTTTTTGGAAAGAATAGTGGTCATTAACCAGAAACATACTATTCCGCATCAGCGGAATCGGGTTTTACAGCAGCGGGTACTGTCCCGGATTTTCACCGGATTCCCAAATTAAGCCCTACGGGCACCAATTCACTGCAAAAATAAGCAATTAGTTATTCGGTTCTATTAAAATCAGCTATGTTTTTTAAGGAGATTTGTAAAATCATAAATCATCATCATTTGCAGGTAGTTCATAACCGTATGATGATCATCTAATTTATAAGTGTTGTCATTCATAAACCCGATCTGTAGGCTTGTATTCCCCTTTATCCTGTATCCTGCACCTGCGTAGATGCGGTTTTTCTCAATCAGGGGTCCGTATTGCGGCATCCATAATTCATCATATAAAGCCAGAAAAATACTGCCGGCAACGAGTTGCGGTTTGTTGACCGGAATGGCCAGTGCGAGCCGGTAACGGAATCGGTTCTTATAATTTTTGGGGATAAATCGTTGTTCTATTCTTATTCTGTGATCAAAATTAAGCCGGTGGTAAGTTTGTTTTAAGCTCAGTTCAAGCCAGGTTCTGAACTCTTTTTGTATGGCAGGCGACTCAAAAAAAACTCCTTTCTGATAGGAATTATAAAATCCTGTGCCGAATAAGCCGGTTAATTTGGCGGTTAGGGAGCAGGAAATTCCCCCTTTAACCTCAAAATAGTCATATTTAAAATCATAAGTGCTGCTCCTGACATGAGTTTCACCCATTAAAGCCAATCGTGATGATAATTTTCCCTTAATAATCAGCGAGTTCCAGTTGCCTAAGCTATGATCTGTCTGCGCTTTGGTAAGTGTGAAGGTAACTATTAAACAAGCTATTGTTAGGTTTACTAATCGAAGTGGGCTGGTAAAATTCATGGTTATTGAGTATTTTGCAAACATAGCATTTAATTTTACGATCATAACAGATCAACTGTAATTCTGCGCAAAAACAATATATTTTGGGTTAACATTTCAAAGAAATAACTGGTGCCCATGATTTAAGGCCGATTTATCGCGAAATAAGTTATACTTTAGTTGAATGGACATTGAATAAGTTTATGTTTTTAATAGCTTGTATTTCAAATAAATAGATTAAGATATGAATAAGTTAAACGGTCTGGAACCGGCCTCTGTCTGGAATTATTTCGAAGCGATTTGCCAGATCCCGCGTCCTTCAAAAAAAGAGGAAAAGATGATCGCTTTTCTGAAGGACTTTGCCACAGAGCACAATTTACCCTTTAAAAAAGATGCAGCCGGGAATGTGCTGATTACAAAACCGGCTTCAAAGGGAATGGAAAACAGGCGAACGCTGGTGTTACAATCGCATCTGGATATGGTTTGCGAAAAAAATTCGGGCACAGTTCACAACTTTGAAACCGATCCCATCAAACCTTTTATTGATGGCGAATGGGTTACCGCCGAAGGAACCACCCTGGGTGCTGATTGCGGAATCGGAATTGCCGCTCAACTTGCGATTCTGACCGGTACCGAACTGAATCATGGACCACTTGAGTGCTTATTTACCGTAGATGAGGAGACCGGTCTTACAGGTGCCAAGGCCCTTGAACCGGGATTTTTTAGTGGTGTCGGGCTAATCAATCTTGATTCGGAAGATGAAGGTGAACTGTTTATCGGGTGTGCCGGAGGAATTGATACCGTGGCGACACTGCATTATGAACCTGTCATTCCGCCTGATGGTTTTTTTCCTGTGAAAATTTCCGTTCAGGGACTGTTAGGTGGTCATTCGGGGGATGATATCAACAAAAACAGAGGTAATGCAATTAAGGTATTAAACCGCTTTTTGTGGCAGTTAATGCAGAAATACGAAATATACATTGCAAGTTTTAATGGAGGTAATCTTCGGAATGCCATAGCGCGGGAAGCATCAGCCGAAGTTATGGTTCCTCTCTCAGTAAAAGAACAGATCACTGTTGATTTCAATATATTCAGATCCGATATTGAAGCTGAAATGATGCTTAACGAACCAAATATTGAGCTGTTACTCGAAAGTACTGATCCCCCTGTATCTTTACTTAGCAGATCATTCTCAAAGAAATTGATCAATGCGTTGTATGCCTGTCCTCACGGGGTACTGGCCATGAGTACGCGTATGCCGGGACTTGTTGAAACGTCAACAAACCTTGCCTCAGTGAAGATCAAACCGGGAAATCAGATCGAAATAACAACGAGCCAGCGCAGTGATCTTGAAAGCGGAAAGATGGATGCCGCCTTTATGGTAGAGTCTGTATTTCAACTGATTGATGCTGATTTGCGTCATGGCGAAGGGTATCCGGGCTGGGTTCCTGATCCCTCTTCGGAGTTGCTTGGCCTTACACGGGCATCTTATATCAGACTTTTTGGAAATGAGCCGGTAGTCCGTTCTATTCACGCGGGTCTGGAATGCGGACTATTCTTTAAAAAATTTCCCGGGCTCGATATGGTTTCATTTGGGCCGACCCTGCGTGGAGTCCACTCACCGGATGAGAAAATCAATATTGTGACTGTTGATAAATTCTGGCGTCTTCTTACCGATGTGGTTGCTGCCTGGTAAGGAAACGAGGCTTGGAGCATGGGGCAGGGGGCGAACGGGCGAATGGGCGATGGGGCGAAATTCCACGTGCCAGTTCCGTAGGAACGCGTCATCTTGTAGCGCCGGATTTCAGAGGCTGTGTGAAAATAGAAACGTCTTCAAAATTAAATAAAAAATCTGATAAAAAAGGCTTAAAAATATTTGGAAAATAATCATTAAATAACTATATTAGAGGCAATTATGTTCCACGTGAAACAGTTTTATTATGGAATTACATTGTAAAAAACCAATAAATAGAAACGAGCTTTTACTATATCCCCATGTTGAACAATGGGTAAGTAAAGACAGTCCGGTGCGTTTAATCGATCTGGTAGTAGATATGTTTATTAATGAAAATATAGAAACCATATCCTATAGTGGACAAACCCAAAAAGGATGCACCAGCTATGGACCAGGCACTTTGTTAAAGCTTCTGTTGTATAGTTATTTTAACTGGATACCTGGAAGTCGACGGATCGAAAAAGAGACTTACCGAAATATAGAAGTAATTTGGCTTTTGGGCGATTTAAAACCCGATCATTGGACAATTTGCAAATTTAGAAGGGAAAATAAAGACATGATCCATAAAGCAGCCATTGAGTTCAGGAAGTTTTTACTAGCCAATGGGTTCATCGAAGGCAAAACGATCGTTTTAGACGGAAGTAAAATGAAAGCATACGCAGCAAGAGAAATGTATTCAGAAAAATCCCTAAACGACAGGATAAAGAATATTGAAGAGCACCTTGGCAAATATCTTGAAAACTCTGAAGAAACCGATGAATTAGAAGACAGACTTGAAATCGAATCAAAAGAAAATAGAGAGCTTAAAACTAAAATCAGAAAACTTGAACAAGAAAAAGCAAAGTTAGAAGTACTCAAGGATCAGTTGGAAAAATCAGACAAAAACTATATCTCGCTTACCGATCCAGATGCTGCTCTGATGAAAAGCCGAGATGGGAAAATGGCCTGCTACAACGTTCAAGCAGGTGTCGATGCTAAAAATCACATGATTGTACTGGCGGAGGCTACAGAAGAACCTGTCGACATGAAATTATTAAAAGACGATGTTGCGAATATTAAGGTTCAATTAGGATTGGTTCCCAGCGAAATAATAGCAGATACTGGTTATGGAAACTTAAATCAGATAAAAGAAATAGAAGAAACCACCGAGATAAATTGTATTATTCCAATTCAAGAACCAATATCAAAAGAACAAGACAAGTCAAATGGCATTGAGTTTATTTACGACGAGGAAAACGACCAGTATACCTGCTCAAACAATCAGAAATTAAAGTTGCACCAATCTAATAAGAATCATCGTGACAAATTTTACAATATCTATAAATGTGATGACTGCATGAATTGTCCATTTAGAAATAAATGTACAAAATCTGAAACAGGAAGGATGCTATACATGAACATCCACCAACAATGGATAAATGATTACAAACAACGATTGGCGACGCCCGAGAATAAGGAAAAAATAAAACGACGAAAAACAATAGTTGAGCACCCATTTGGAACCATAAAACTAATTATGGGAAAATTCTGTTTCATAATGCGTAAAAAGTACAAAGTTCAAATAGAGGTTGACCTTTATGCGACAGTTTACAACTTAAAAAGGTTAATAAACATGGAAAACATGCAAGATTTGATCCGAAAAGTAGAAAAATACAACTGGAAGGTCGCATAGCGATCTTCTGTGCTTTTTAAAATGTATAAAAATATCATTGAAAAAATTAAAAAAAACAGGGATTACATTTTCACACAGCCTCTTCAATCCGGGGAAGGGCGGCGAGGTGACGGGGCGAAAATGAGAAGATGAGAAGAGGTGAAAATGAGAAAAGGCCAATATGCCAATGAGTTAATTTGAAAATTTGCTAATGCATTGGGATTGGATTTATTGATTTGGCCATCTTTAAATTGTTCAGACAATTTGAAATTTTCATTTTTCAACTGAAAAGTGAGAAATAAAACAAAGCTCTCTTCCAATCCCGAAGGGATTAAATATTAATGACCCCGGGTAAGCGAATCCGGATTCATCATATTATTAATTTCACTGACAATGTTCGGAATCTCGCCACCCGGGGTCAGGACGATCAACAAATAGCGGCGCAACTACATTCTTAATTGAAAATTGAACGTTGCATACGCCGCAAGATTCAACAGCCAATCGGAGAAGGGGAGAAAATGAGAAAATGAGAAGAGGAGAAAATGAGAAGTGGAGAAGATGAGAAAATTTGCCAATGTGCCAATGCTTTCGGATTTGATTCAACGAAGGTCCTTTTTAGGAGCAAGACCTTTCATTGAATTATGATAGTTTAACCGCTACGCGGTAAAGGGTCAAATATGTACCATAGCTCTACAATACTTAAATCGCTACGCGATAGTCTGATAAAATTATTTTCTGACATAACCCCAAAATATTTTATGATAAAACAATTCGGGATATTCAAGAAAAAGAACATGTTAACCTGACGGCTAACTCGTAATTACGGGACCAAGGCACTAAGCCAAGAAGATGCTGCAAATGCTTTAGGAGCAACACCTAAACTTTGTATGAATCCGTGTAATTCGCTCTAATCCGTGGAATATTTCTCAGCAACACCTAAACTTAGAATGAATTCGTGCAATTCGTTTTAATTCGTCTGATTCGTATTTTTAAATTTCTTCTGTACGCTTTGATTTCTCCCTGTTATATTGTATTTTTAGGGGATAAGCTGAATATTCGACAGATTATATCATGTTTGTTCATTATTAAGGAAATAACCACTAAAAACCATAATCATGTCAAATAAATTAATCACTGTTGCCACTTTGGAAAATAGTAATCAGGCTACTATGGTAAAGGGTTGGCTCGATGCAGAGGGTATCGAAAATTATATTCTTGATCATGGTATCAGTGTTCAGGATGCTGCACAACTCGAAAAACAGGTCGAGTTGCAGGTTTTTGAAAACGATGTTTCGAAAGCCCTGGAGATCATTGGAAATCTGAAGTCCCGGGAGCAGACTGCAGAGGAATTGCCTGATGCTGAAATATCTGTAATCAGCAAAATTCTTGTTCCGGTTGATTTTTCATCCTGTTCGCTCAATGCCGCCTGTTATGCTGCCCACGTTGCTGCCCAGAAAGGGGCGGAAATGACACTTGTGCATGTCTATTTTAACCCGGTTACCAACCCTATTTCATACGATCATTTTTATTCCTTCCCGGCAAATGTGGCCGAAACAATCAGTGAAATTGTTGAAAATGCGGACCAAATGATGAGGGAGTTCAAGACCAAACTGAACAAATATATCGTTGAAAACGAATTGTCCGCGGTTAAAATGAAATCTGAACTGATTGGAGGAATCGTGGAGGAAGCCATTCTTGATTATGCAGATGCCGGGCACTTCGACCTGATGATTATCGGAATTCGTGGCAAAGAGACCATGGAAAACTGGTTTGGTAGTTTTACTGGCGCAATTATTAACAAAGCCGCCATTCCTGTACTGGCAGTTCCCGGAAATGCGTTGTTCAAAAAAACAATGTATAAGCGGCTGATGTATGCTACAAATTTTGATAAATCGGACGGAGAGGCTATCCGTCAATTAGTTAAAATTGCCCGGCCACTTGAGACCCATATCAGTATTGTCCATATTGACGATACACCTGATAATCCTTTTATCAATTATGATCTTGCCCATTTTAAGGAGAAATATATTGGAAATATTGGCCAGGTGGAAATGGATTTTGACCTGATTGTCAACAAAGATCGTGCACGCGGAATTGAAAATTATATTCTTGATCATCAGATTGATATCTTGTCAGTAACCTCACATAAGCGAAACATTATTACTTCTTTATTCAAACCAAGTCTTACAAAAGAGTTATTGTTTCGGCTTGAAATACCGATGCTTATATTTCATCCAAAATCAAATTAATTCATTCGTATCGAGTCCCGGGTAATAATTGCGGGACTGATAAATCTTTTGTTGTTGAAATAGTCTGGATGGCAGACAGAAGTGATTCATCCTTTACATCCATTTTACAACACTTGTGATCCGGCTTATATTCTGATATTTTTTTGATTATCATGTAAGAGTACTGGAGAAATTAGTTTATTTGTACTGTATTAAAATATAACATATAAAATTCGTGGAATGGATCATTGCATAATATTTTTATACCGTCTTATAAAAAAAGGAAGTTCCTCCATTTTGGTAATATTGATTGCATTTCAGTTACTTTCACTTTCCTCCTGCTCATCAATAAAAAATATCAGCATTCAGGTTGCGGTTAAACCTGAATACCCGATTTCCGATGATATTCAAAGCCTTGCCATACTTAACAGGAGTATGACCAGCCGGTTCTCGGATTTGAAAGCCGATTCACTGGAGAAGATTTTAATTGCGAACAAGATGATGATGGATTCAGTTTTCAGGGATAGTATTGCTTCCGATACAGCAATCCAGGTTGCAGCGCAGGCACTTTTTGAATCGGGTAGATTCGATGTGGTGATTCCTGAAGCACGCAATATCATCCGGACCGATACTAATAGCATTGTTAATCCACTGGATACTGCCTTTATAAATGAGATATGCAGGGATTTTAAAGTCGATGCTGTACTGATTCTCGAGAATTTTGCTGAACGGTTGGAAACTATATACACCCTGAAGAATGGTGTTTCTAATGAAAATGGTGAATACAGTGCAGTCACTGATGTCTCGTTTGTTTCGGATTGGAGACTTTACAGGCGTGACAATTTTAAACCGGTAAAGCGGTTTCAGGTATCTGATATAATATTCTGGAAACACTACAGTTATTCCCTGGAGGACTTATATTCACAAATGCCAAGGATAAAAGAGGCATTGGTGGGAGGAGGTATTGAAGCGGGTTTAAAACTGACAAATTATATCAGCCCTAAATGGGTCAACCAAACACGCTATTATTTCGTGACCGGGAAGGATGAAATTGATGCTGCGATACCCTTAATTAAAAATAACAAATGGGAAGAGGCTGCTGCGATCTGGATGAAATATTCAACAACTGATTCAAAAGCTGTCAGAAGCAAAGTTGAATACAATCTTGCTCTGGCCGCTGAAATGACCGGTAAAATTGATCTGGCTATTGAATGGGGACTTAAATCATTTAAAACCAGGTATTCCAAGGCGGCAGAGGCTTACCTGATAAAACTGGATACACTACTAAAAGCAGAATTAAAAGAGACTAAAAAAAGTTATTAGCTTGTTGTTTGCGGCATTATTTTTGTTAACTTAATCTTTCAAATGATTATTAACCTAAATGTAATTCTTCCCCTAATGAGGAATCCTGACACACGCCGCACCATATATTGTCTTCTTCTTTTGCCTGTTTTGGCAACATTGATTCTGAATTCCTGTACCACTTTGCGGTCATTGAATATCCAGATTTCAAATAAGGAACCGTTTCCTTTACCTGAAAAAATTCAAAGCATTGCCGTATTAAATTATGCCATGCATCCTGGATTTACAAATCACAATCCCGATTCGATGGAACACATGTTTTTACGAAACAGGAAATTAGAATATATTATTCTTGACAGCATCGTGGCTGATACCGCTATCCGGGTTGTTGCAAAATTGCTTTATGAATCAGGACGATATGATGTTGTAATACCGCTTTACCGGAATGTACTACGCAATGATACCAGCCCTTCCGGTGAACGGTTAACGGACACATTTATCAACAGGATATGCAGGGATTTCAATACCGATGCGGTTTTGGTTCTGGGGAGTTTTGCAGAGCGACTTGTGACTTCAAAAAGGTCAGTATCCGAAATGATATTTAAATATAGTGCATCAGGTGCAATTGATGTATATTACGCTGCTGAATGGTTCATTTATCATCCGGGTGATAGTGGAGTCTTAAAATATGAGATTGTGGATTTGAAGCATTGGCGCGAACCTTACGAGTATTTGCCCTACGTCAAGGATGCCCTGATAGAAGGGGGAATTGAATCAGCGAAGAAATTAGCCGGTTACATCAGCCCTGCCTGGACTAATTATTACCGGGAATATTATGTTTTTCACAATAAGGGGATGGATGCCGCAATACCCCTAATTAAAGATAACAAATGGGAAGAGGCAGCAGTAATATGGTCCAAATATAGTTCAGTAGCGTCCAAATCAATCAGAAGCAAGGTAGCGTTCAATATGGCTCTTGCCTCAGAGATGAATGGCAATCTGATCCAGGCAGTGGATTGGTGCCGGAAATCACTCGAAACAAATCATTCAGAGGCTTCAAAGACCTATCTAAGCGCGCTGGAGGCGCGACAATCTGAGGCTGAAAAGAATGCCGGTAAAAGCACTTTAAAATAGCACTGATTCCATTTTTCCTGTACCTTTGACTTCACGACACCATCTTCGGGAGAAATGTCAAATTACAGCTTTTCGCGCAGGTAACTCCGGGATTTCTGTTATATTCGCTTATTAAATGAAAAGCATTGAAATCAACATCAATAATAACAATCTTGTTATGAGAACCATTGCCAGGAACATGTGGATTTTATTTGCAGGTTTGATTTTATTCTCCTGTTTTACAACTCATCGGGTTCCGATTGATCAGATGGAACCAGGGAAAATACCGCTGCCGGCGCAAATCCGAAAAGTAGCCCTGATATCGCGTAACTTCAGATTTTCTGTTGATACATTATCCCGGTATTACAACCTGGACTTTCGTCTTAAACGTGGTACAAAGCGTGATAACCAGGTCATTGATAGTATTGCTGTTACAAAAAGCCTTGATGAACTCAGAAAAGCTCTGCTTGAATCAGGCCGTTTTGACGAGGTTTTTGTTTATCCTTCCAATGCCATTAAACCACATATTGGCCAGAAAGAACAACCACTTTCTGCAGGTTACATTCAGACACTCTGTGCCGAAAGTGAAACCGATGCCGTGATCTCACTCGAAATGCTGAGCTTCTTTTACAGCCGGAATAAAAGCTACAGTCATACAATTCTGCCGGAGGCAAATGTAAAGATAACGGCGATCTGGTCTGTTTATACACCTCAGCAGGAGGGACCCATCGACCGGTTCACGCATTCCGAAGTGGTCAGATGGAACGAAACATCACCGGGCAATGACCCCAAAAAATATGAGCTTCCCGGAAGGAAAGATGCCATTTCGCTCGCTTGCGGAGAGGCAGCCAGGAATTACAGCAAGAGGATTGTACCTCATTGGACCGAATCATCCCGGGTTTTGGTCGGGCTTAATGGTGCGGAATGGGAAAAAGCGTTGTCATATGTACTGAATAATAAATGGGACGGAGCCGCCAGAATCTGGCAGGAACATACCTCAAGTGTACAAAGCAGGGTTGCCGGAGTTGCAGCATTGAATTATGCGGTAGCCTGCGAGATGAACGGCAATCTGGAAGAGGCAATTGTCTGGTCAGATAAGGCTGTATTATTGCTAAAGAATGGCGAAACCGGCAGAATCGCCCGGAATTACGCCGCAATTTTGTACCAAAGAAAATTAAAGGCGGCCAGGTTGAATACACTGCTGAAAAACAACTGAATTTAATGGTGACAATTCTGTTTTATTCCCTGCTGATCGTGCTGACTGTCGATTTTCTTCTTGAACGTTGGCTCGATTATCTGAATATCAAAAATTGGTCTTCGAAACTTCCACCTGAACTTCAGGGCATTTATTCGGAAGAGAAGTACCTGAAGTCAATGGAATATGAAAAGGCGAATTACGGGTTAAAAATGGTAACCGGTTCACTGGGCTTTCTTGCCGTTTTACTTATCCTGGTTTTCGGAGGATTCGGATGGCTCGATGGTATTATCCGGTCACGGGTAAGTAATCCTGTTCATGTAACGCTCATTTTCTTCGCTGTTGTGGGCTTGATTACCGAAATCGTATCGTTACCTTTTTCGTGGTATGATACCTTTGTGATTGAGGAAAAGTTTGGATTCAACAAGACCAATCCGCGTCTCTTTTTGCTCGACCGTTTAAAAGGATTGATCCTCGGGGCTGTCATCGGCGGGGTAATTCTGTACCTGATTGTGTGGATCTACCTGGTTGCCGGAACTGCATTCTGGCTCTACGCCCTGCTGGTAATTGCCATTTTTTCTGTGTTTATGTTGTTGTTTTATTCAAACGTCATTGTGCCATTATTCAACAAACAAACCCCGTTGACTGAAGGTGATCTGAAAACCGCCATAAAGACATTCAGTAAGAATGCCGGCTTTTTGCTTGAAAATGTTTATGTGATTGACGGATCAAAACGTTCAACCAAGGCTAATGCGTATTTTACAGGACTGGGCAGCAAAAAAAGGATCGTCTTGTACGATACATTAATGAAGGAGTTAAGTACAGAAGAAATCGTAGCCGTCCTGGCTCACGAAATTGGTCATTATAAGAAACATCATGTACTTTCCGGATTGTTTTTATCATTGGTTACTACTGCCGTGATGTTATTTGTGTTCTCATTGGTGAGTAGTAATCCTGCTTTTGCAAAGGTACTTGGTTCAGATGTGCCCGGGTTTCATTTGGCAATCATTTCGTTCGGGATTCTTTATTCACCACTCTCCATGGTTATTGGATTGGGATTAAATTATCATACAAGGATGAATGAATACGAGGCTGATCGGTTTGCTGCTGAAAAATACGACGGTGAACATCTTGCCTCAGCTCTTAAGAAATTGTCTGTTAATAACTTAAGTTATCTAACACCACACCCGGCGTATGTGTTTTTTCATTATTCGCATCCAACATTGTTGCAAAGACTGAAAAAACTCGGTCAGATTAAATAACTGGTCGCAGACGCTTGTCGGAGTTTAAAAATAAATTTATGAAAATAAAATCTTTGTTTGTTCCGCTTACCTTTTACTGTCTTATGCTGGGAACCATAATTGCCAAAGGACAGTCAGTTGAGGAAGGATTAAAAACAATAAACGAAGCATCACTTAAAGCCCAGTTGAACTTTCTGGCTTCTGACTGGATGGAGGGGCGTGAATCGGAGACCAAAGGGGGGTATATGGCTGGTGATTATATCGCTTCGATGTTCCAGGTTTTCGGCATTGAGCCATTCGGTGATATGGAATATAACATTCCCTTACAGGTTCCCCGAGGTTACAGGCCTGAAGCCAAACCTTCCTACTTTCAGAAATTGAATATTGTAAAATATAAAATGGCTGAAAAACAGGAGTTGAGCCTGATTCAGGCTGAGAATGGAGCCGGTTTTAAAAAGACCTTTAAATATGGAATTGACTATACGCTCAGTGGAATCGAAACAGATACTGAGGTTGAATCGCCTGTTGTTTTTGTCGGGTATGGTATAAGAAACGATTCATTAAAAATCAACGATTTTGCAAAGGTTAGTGTAAAAGGGAAAATCATTATCCGGTTGGATGGTTATCCCGGTTTCCGTGACACAACATCTGTTTCCTTCAAAAAACTAAGATTTATAAATCTCTGGAACGATAAGGAGAAATGGGCGCTCGAAGCGGGAGCAATTGGTATTATTCATCTTACTGCTTATCCTGCCAAAGATTTCGGAAAGGTGGGTAATCAGCCATACAGATATAAAAGCGGATCACTTGAGGCAGATATCGCACCTGAAAGGTTTAATGATAAAAGAGCAGTCCTTGTAATTGATTCATTGAAGAAGGCCTTACCTGTAATCCGTTTGTCAGCACGACTGCAAAGCGAACTTACGACAATGATGAAATTCGATATGAAACAATTTGAACTGGATGCACAAAATAGCATCAAGTCGGTTTCGAAAGAGATTCCCTCGCTGAGAATTGCACTCAAATCGGGCGTGGACAGCGAAATGATGACGGTCCGGAATGTTCTTGGAATGATTGAAGGTGAAAAAAAAGATGAATTTATCGTAGTTGGAGGTCATTACGATCACCTTGGTAAATACGGCGGGTATATTTTTAACGGGGCCGACGATAATGCGTCCGGAACAGTAGGCGTCTTGTCGATTGCGCGCGCATTAAAGGCTTCCGGCAAAAAACCGGCTAAAACCATTATTTTTGCCGCATGGACAGCCGAAGAGAGGGGATTACTCGGATCGGAATACTTTGTAAAAAGTTTCACCGGAGTGCACCGGATCTCGCTGAATTTAAATCTTGACATGATCAGCCGAAGCGCAGTCACAGATACGGCAGGAAACAAATGTGGAATGGTTTACACCAGGGCATTCAAAGGTCTTCAGGATTTGTCGCAAAAACATGTGAAGGAGTATGGATTAAATCTCGATGTCAGGTATACCGGTTCCGAACGACCTTCGGGGGGGAGTGACTATGCTCCTTTTGCAAAGCGGGGTGTTCCGGTTATCGCTTTTATGGCAGCTATGCATCCGGATTATCACCATTCTTCGGATGAAATAACCAAAATAGAGTGGAATAAAATGGAGAATATTATCAAGCTTAGTTACCTGAATATTTATGAATTGGCCAATTCGGATTTAAAAAATTATCAGTTGACCCCTTAGGATTGAACCCCCTGCATAAGGGAAAAGCCGGGGAAAAGCCAACAGGAGAGCATTATTAAGAAAGATTTGTATTTTTGTCAATTAATAAAATAATAGTAAATGAAACTTTTAGAGGGAAAAACAGCAATTATTACCGGAGCATCACGCGGAATTGGTAAAGCGATTGCAATCAAATTTGCTGAAGAAGGATGTAATGTGGCTTTTACCGATCTGTTTTACGACGATATCGCGAAGGCAACAGAGGTAGAACTACAGGCAATGGGAGTTAAGGCCAAAGCGTATGCCTCAGATGCCTCAAAATTCGATGATACCCAACGTGTGGTGACTGAAATTGTTGCAGATTTTGGATCAGTTGATATTCTTATCAATAATGCAGGAATTACGAAAGATTCCCTCCTGATGCGAATGACAGAAGATCAGTGGGATGCAGTAATCACTGTAAATCTTAAATCTGTATTTAATTTTACTAAAGCCGTGCAGGCAGGTATGCTGAAACAGAAAAGCGGTTCTATTGTCAATATGAGTTCTGTCGTGGGCGTTAGTGGTAATGCAGGTCAGTCAAATTATTCGGCATCCAAGGCAGGAATTATTGGTTTCACCAAATCAATTGCCAAAGAACTGGGCTCAAGGGGAATTCGGTCAAATGCAATCGCCCCGGGATTTATTATTACCGAGATGACTGCCAAAATTCCTGAAGATGCACGCAAACAATGGGAAGCAACTATTCCGATGAAACGTGGAGGATTGCCTGAGGAAGTGGCCAAAGTGGCACTCTTTCTGGCCTCAGATCTGGCTTCATATGTTTCAGGCCAGGTTATTAATGTATGCGGTGCTATGAATACCTGATTTGTATATTATTAATAATCAGATATTTATTAAATAATTTGCTGAGTCAGTAGATTTTCAAAAAAAGGAGCTTGTAAAAGCTCTTTTTTTTTTTGAAAATTTCCAACAAAAACTCTTCAAATAAACTCTCAATTGACATTTATTTCGTATATTGAGGGAAAACGAAACAGTACTTATGCGGACTTAATACTAACCAGAACATACACTTCCGGGAATAAGAATCAATGATTACGAATAAATTAAATATCACCAAATTGTAACAACATTTTTTCATATGATTGTATTAATATAACCATGTATAAATAATTAATGGGTCTTTGCAAAAAGTCGGGAATGAAGATAAAAAAAGTGATCACCGACGAAGATGAGATCTTTTTTAAATTCTTTTGAACCGGAAATTTACACCAACATCCAATTTCTCTCGTTTTATCCAATGAAAAATAAAAACCTTTCATTTAAGTTAATTATTTATTTTTTGATTTCCGAGACCATTCTTTCGGTTCTGATTGTTATTGTCGGGTATTATTATGTTCGTGATTCATTGCTGGAAAATTACAGGTATCGTTTACAGTTTGAAGTTCAGGAATTAATTGGTGATCTGAGTAATACAATGGATGAGGCGGTCAGGTTTTCTGAAAATCTGAAATCAGATTTTCAAATGGGCCATTTACAGCAAGCCTCACATAATTATATTGAGATAGTCTTCAAGGGTCAAACCAATATGTATGCATTTGGTATGGTATCCTCCGGAACTTTTTTTAGCTTAACCCGCTCAGGTTCAGAAATAAAATCAGATACCTCAAAATTCAACACTAATAATTCAACGATAAATGAATGGATTGACCGGATGGTTCATACTTCAAAACCGGAATGGAGTGCCGCATTTTACAATCCTGTAATTGGTAAACGGTTGATCATCTATGCCCAGCCTTTTGAATACCTTGTTGCTGGGGTTTTGTTGCATACCACAATTTTTTGTACAGTATCAGTTGACCCCAATTTGATGATGCTGAAGCCGGATGGATTAATAAGATCGGGTCAGACATACCTGCTGGATGAAAAAAACAGGGTTCTTTTCCATCCCGATCTGACGCAAACCGGCGTAGAAGCCAGCTCGCTTGTGAATTCCAGAATCCGGTTTGATATCAGGAAGGTGCTGGCAGATCGCGCAGCCGGTTCCCAGGTCATTCCTTCGCAGAGTTGGAAAAGAATTAGTAAAGTAGCCATATACTGGCCCGTTAAGTCTTCTGAATGGCTGGTCATCACCATCTTTCCCGCAAGCCTGTTTATATCGGAACTTAAACAGGTGACTCTCGCATTAGTACTTCTCTTACTTCTGGTAGGAAGTATTACTGCAGCTATTGCAATTTATCTTTCGATCAGATTGGTTTCTCCAATAGCTGTTATGGCTAACGATTCACGTAAAATAATGGCGGCCCAGGATATTGACACTGTTATGCATCTGAATAATTCCGGCTCTGTTTCGGACGATGAGGTTGTTGTACGAGGTGGGAAATTGTTGTCTGATTCGCGTCTGAATGATCTTGAAGTTATTACAGATAATATGGAACAGATGAAGGAGCGTTTGGAAATTTATCGGAAAAACTCATTACAAAGTTCCCTCGATAAAGTGGAAATGGATAAGGAGCTGATGCAGGCCCGGGATATAGAAATGGGTATGGTTCCCACTAAATTTCCGCTGTTTCCGGAACGCAATGATTTCAACTGTTTCGGGAAGCTGATTCCTGCTAAAATTGTAGGTGGCGATCTGTTTGATATATTTTTATTAAATGATAATCACTTGTTTATATCGATAAGTGATACGTTGGGTAAGGGGATTCCTGCTGCCATGTTCTCGGTAATTACACGAACTTTTATCCGGAGCATTGCCAATCCGATTACCAGGCTTGGAAAAATAATGGAATCGTTAAACGATGAACTAAGCCTCGGACTCGAATCGGAGATGTTTGCCACCATTTTGCTCGGAAAACTCAACCTGACAACGGGGGAATTTATCTATTGCAATGCAGGACATCCTCATCCGTTCATCCTGCGAAACAATAATATTGAAGAGGTTTTGACACAGTCGCACGGCATACCTGTCGGACTTAAAGGTAACCTTCAGTTTTCGGAAAGCAAGACATTTTTAGCCCCGGGCGAATCGTTGATTACCTTTACGGATGGTGTCACCGAAGAATATAACGAACACGGAGAATTTTTTGGTACCGAACGACTTATCTCCGTGGTAAAACCATTCTATGAATTATCAACACAAAACATCGTAAACCGGACGCTTGAAGTGCTTGAACTTTTCAGGGGCAGGGCAGAGGCTCATGATGACACTACCCTGGTTGCAATTAAGTTTACCGGAAGATAAAAGGTCGCAAAACTGCATAAAAAAAGGCCGGTGTTTACCAGCCTTTCAATTCAATATGCTTTTAGTCTGTTAGATAAATTTGAATCCCAGAGAAAAAGTAAGGGTATTTCCTTTATTAACAAATCCAACATTGTCTATATTTCCGTCCGAAGTATTCGAAAGTCCCCATTCATAGCGAACATCAAATACAATTGGTCCTACATCAACTCCGGCTCCCAGCTGCCAGTCCCAAATATTGTTTTTAAAATTTTCAGGATCAAAATTGGGAAGATTCATGTCCACATTACTGCTTTTCAAAACATACGACATTGCAGGCCCTGTGAAGGCACGAATAGAGGCTAACTTGAGGTCAATCAATTTAAAACCTACTAAAACCGGTACCTGTATGGTCTTTAATTTGACCGTCTGACTGGCTGTTCCGCTTGTTGATTCACCTGTTGATTCACCGTTTCGGACACAATACAATAGCTCAGGCTGCAGATAGATTTTAGTGCCTAACCGGGCAAATGCGCCCAAATTATAGCCTGATTTGGCATCCGATTTGAAATCATCAAAGGTGTAACCCGTCGCGGAATAATTGTCGGTGGTAATTTTATTTGAATTAATCCCGGCTTTGATGCCAAGTGTAAACGGCAACTGAGCAAATGAGGACAAAACCAGTGTCATTAAGGTAATTGTCAGAATTGTTTTTCTCATGATCTTAAATTTTAAATTAGACAATAAAGATTTACATTATTTGATTAATAAAACGTGATGCAATTTTTCAAACAAAACATATGCCAAATATAAGAATTTATAAGATGAACTACTAAATATAAATTTTTATCAGAGAATCGGTAGGTATAAGTATATTTTCTTTACAGTCAGGTGGTGTAAATGATGACATAAGGAATGCGCCTTCCCCGGAATTCGAACTTGGAAATGTGGTCAAGGCTCGTTTAACAATTTTTAGTATTCTCCCTGATTAACCTGTCCAGTTCAATTACACGGGGAATCAATAATTCGTTGTTGTTGTTTTCGATAATATAATCGACATGCTTAATTTTCTGAATATCAGTCATTTGATTTGATATGCGCTGCTTTACAAGCTCCTCCGGTGAACCATCACGCCTGGTTACACGTCCGATTCTGCTCTTTTCATCGGCCACGATCAGTATAGTTTTGTCAAAATCTGAACCATAGCCGCTTTCGATCAGAATGGCCGCTTCGTAAAGAACATAAGGTTCTTCCAGGTGATTTTCAGTCCATTTCAGAAAGTTTTCGCGCACTGCCGGATGAATTATTGCATTCAATTTTGCCAGTGCCACCGGATTATTAAATACTATCGCAGCCAGTTTTTTACGGTCCAGTATTCCTTCCTGCGAATAAATCTGTTCGCCGAAATGTTTAATAATTGACCGACGGATCTGAATATCGGTGTTCTGGAGATTTCTGGCTTCGTCATCGGCATGAAAAACGGGTACCCCCAGCAGCTTAAAGATCTCGCAAACGGTTGTTTTCCCGCTGCCAATTCCCCCGGTAATGCCGATCTTTTTCATAAAAAAAGTTAATCTTGCCGTTCAATAATATAATCAACTTCCTTGGGAAAATGGTCCACCGAAAGTACGGTCTCCGGTACCTTGTCGAGTATTACAGGCAGTTTTGTTCTTACCCCTGAATGTTGCTCGTAATCAACAATAGCCCTGAAGCTGGTTGATTTTAATTTGTTGTACTGGCTTAATCCCACTTTGCACGAAACCGTTATTTTTGCGGGAAAAGTCTTAACAATCAGTGAATCAGGTTTATTAAGAATAATGAGGGGAATCTCAAATTTCGCTTCTGTAAATTGTTCTGCCGATACCTCTACCGTGACTTCATCAATTGTGGACTTTAATTCAGGTAAAAGGTCCAGCTCAACATCCCGGTTTACCGTACCTGAAATATTTTTCAGTTCAACAGGTTTTGTATGGATGTATTGCAGGGTATCCAAAATCTCCTGGGGACCCCGTACCAGGATGGATGGTGGCTGAGCGACCGGCGATTTCTGCAAAATAAATTCCTTCGCGAAGGTGATATTAATTACAGGATGAACTTTTACCAATTTTTCAATTATATTACTTACCACGAAGGTAATTGAATCAGGCCTGATACTCAGAATCTTGATTTCGTTGCTGATTTGTTTGGCAAATTCTTCCTTATGTCCGAAAGTCGAAATGGTATATTTCGACATAAATTCATTTTCGAGGTAGTTATTGGTCAGTTCATTTACATCAAGCAGTACGGGTGAAAAGGCGAGACTAAGTTTGTGCTGCAATAAGGTATAACCATAAGCATCGACCGTGAGCTCAAATTTATCGGGTAATTTACCCATCAGGTCCTTTTCTTTGGGCAGGTTGATGTACCTTACGGGAACCGAGATGTGCTCGGTATATTGTTTTTCAAGTGCATTAAGGAACCACAGGAATGAGGCTAATGCCAGGCATGCCAAAAAGACAAATGCTTTTCCGTTGCGAATTGCATGAATTTCGTTGATAAAGTATTCAACAACCCGACGATGCATGGAGAATGGTTTTAGAGTAAAACTAAAAGGCCGGGTAACCCAGCCTTTATTGAGTGTATCGATTACTTCTGAGCCGGTGCATCCGACATATCTTTCAGAACGACGCTTTTGTCAACCTTTAGTTTTACATTTTGTGCAACTTCAAGAATAATAATATTGTCTTTGATTTCATCGATACGGCCATAAATTCCACCTGTTGTAACGATTTTATCCCCTTTTTGTAAGGCGGCACGGAATTTTGTCATCTCTTTCTGACGTTTCATTTGGGGACGGATCATGAAAAAGTAGAATACGACGATCATCAGACCCATCATCAGAAGCATATTCAGCGAGGAAGCACCTGCTGCAGGCTCCTGGGCAATAATAAATAAAATAGAATTCATTTTTGAGTATTTAAATAATTGTTAAACTGTTTATTTTCGACAAATGCACCAATCTTTAACTCCTTCTCTTCGCCTGCCGAAGTTTTAATGGTCACCCCCTTTACTTGGTTACCCCATTCACCTGCAGTATTAAACACTACTTCAACCCTGGATGATTTCCCTGGCAGGACCAAATTTGTGTCGTATTTGATATCAAGGCATCCGCACGATTTTTCAGTGCTGACAATCTTAACCGGAGATCCTCCATCATTTCGGAATACAAAAGAATACGAGACGATTTCTCCATCTTTTAGTGTACCAAAATTATGAATTTCCTTGTCAAATGCAATCTTACCGGTTTCCTTTTTTTCGGCTTGCTTACCAGGTGTTAATTCCTTGTCTGCCGGACGTTTTGGGCTGTTGCATGAAACCCCAAACAGCAGCAGAGGTATAATTATTAAAAATATATTGAATGTAATTCTCATTCTTCAAGTAATCCACGACCCGCCTTCACAATTTTGCCCTCTTCACGGAAATCTTTGGTGATCCGATCGAGTACCCCGTTAATAAAGGTGCTGCTCCGGTTTGTACTGTAATATTTAGCAAGCTCAATGTATTCATTCAAGGTAACTTTTATCGGAATCGAAGGGAATTCCATAAGTTCGGTGAGTGCAAGTTGCATGATCAGCACATCCATAATCGCGACACGGTCAACATCCCAGTTCTTGGTGTAGGTTTCGATAATATTCCGGTTCTCCAGATTATTAAGGATTGCCTTTCTGAATAATTTAATGGTAAATTCCTGGTCCTCATCATCTTTGTAAAGCGACATCAGGTATTCGTTCGTATCGCTTTCACTTTTGAATTTCCGGATGGTTTTAATCACCATTGAAATGGTAAAGTCGAGATCGTCGTTCCAGTAAATACTTTGTTCTTCAAGTTCGCTGAGCATGATTTCGCTGTTCACGAGTAACGTGCCGAAAAAATCCTCGCAAAACCGTTTATCAACCTGGAAATCATCGGTGTCCGATTTGATGTAGTCGTTATAAAGTTCCGATTCCATCATTGAATTGTAGATCCCGCGGATAAGGTCAGGGTAGTTCGACCAGCTGAGTTTATTACGCGTGAGATAGTCATTCAGGCTTTTGTCATTTTTCAACCGGCTAATCAGCCTGTTATTTATAAACCGAAGATTAGGGTTAAGATCATCCTGGGTCGGAAGATTTTTCATTTTCCGTGATTCAATTCTTTCGCTGGCAAAATCGCTGATTTCGCCGGGAATGGCTAAGAGCAGGTGATACAAATCGTAGGTCTTTCTGATACTGAAATGGAGCTCAGATTCAGATTGAGTCATTGTTTTTTCTGGGGATGATACGTGAGCGTATAAAATTTGCAGTACCTTGGTGCGGATAATCCTTCGACTAATCATGTTTTAAGCAGAACTGGTTTCTAATAAAATTCAAGGTGCAAAAATACAACAAAAATCTGACTTGCTCAATTGCCCTTTGTACAGAAGATGCAAATTAACAAATTGGTGAAACACGAATCGCACGAAATGAAGTTCAGCGAACCTAATTAGAGTCTGTCTGTAAAGTCACCTTATTTTGATTTTTTGGTCCTACGCATTTTATTTTCCCGACGATTTGATGATGATTTGCGTTCAAACTTTTGCTTTTCGTGTTTTTCTTTGAAAAATATGCTCCAGTATTTTCAACCAATCAATCTAACTAACATAATAACAAGCTTAAGGGCGTTCAAACTAAAGTGTTGTGATAAAAATTGCTAATCTCTCAATTAATCTTTTCAGGCAAGTCCCGCTATTCGGGACAATGTCATGTTAGTGAGTACCCTGAAGTTATAACCCAGGACACTCCACATCACCTTTGCTTTGAAATGTTTAAATCCTTTCCAGTTACAAATCCTCAAGTCGAAGCCCCGTTTGAGGTTTGAAATAGCGGCTTCAATACCGCTTCGCCATTTCTTCAAACGTGTTTCCATATTGAGGCTGGTGGCAACATTTTTAAGGCTTTTTGTTACTTTATTGAATACAATATTTACTATACCTTTTGATTTGCAATGATCTAAGCTTCCCTGACTGGCATATCCGCCATCAGCAGATGAATCTCTGGGAGTTATCCCGTAGTTATCTATCACCCTGTCAATGGTAGGGTTGAATAAAGTAATATCAGCTGGATTCCCCGCAGGTATAACACAATCAATGATCAGGTTGCTTTTTCCTGTGGCCAGATTTACCTTGTGACCGAATTGTACTTCGCGTCCACCCTTGACAATAATGTCAGCGTGTAGTTCGTATATCGAGAACAATTTTTGGTCGTTCGGTACTGACTCGTCCTGAATCTGTTTCCGATAAGTCATGCTGTAAACCTTTTCCATCAATGGCAGCAGTTCTTCAAGTTCTGTGATAAAAATGTATGCTTTAAGGCCGAGGCTGTCGAACTTTTTTTATAATATTGGAAACCTGATTGATCGCCTTTGTGAATGTAACTAACTGTTTATTAAAGAGATCGGCTTGCTTATCTTTTGACTTGGTGACGTTTATCTTGAAATAGGTGGTTTTGGCAGATTTGGTATAATCGATAAACGAAAGTACACCGACCTCTTCTTTGAGGTGGCTCAGCAGACGGTGGCTTTCATGAATACAGTCCCAAACGAGTGAATTATTGGTCGGGTAATGAATATTGCTTTTGACAACTGTGCTGTCCTGTCTGATTTTGCTTATATCTTCATAGCCTTCGTCAATGGCAATTTTAATCAGCTCAACCAATACTTTGTGAAGGGTATCTTCACTTATTCTGAAATGAACTTCTGGAATGTCTGAAAACAAAATGGTTTGCGCTCATCAAGCTTAATAAATGTAGCACAAATCCGTGAATCGCTTTGTGCATATTCAAGTTCCCGATAGTCATAACCTTTTAACTCTTTATAAATCGCAGCCCTGACAATCTGTTCAACAGTGGGTGTATCACCACGTCCAAAATTGTTAACCTCTTCATTGCCAGCTATATCGAATTTGAAAATGCCGTAAATTTCAGGATGAAGTTCAAGAATAGTGTCGATCACACCAAACTCGGGATTCTTGGCCCAATCAGATTTTTCAAATTTCAACACCAGGTCGTTAAATATTTTCATTATAAAAGCTATCTTTAATTCGATAACAAGATACAAAGAAGATTTGGATAAACCTAAGATATGTGCCTGATATTCATATATTTTATCTATTACAGACAGACTCTAATTAAGACGAATTATAACCGATTACACGAATTCGTTCAAAGTTTAGGTGTTGCTCCTGGTGATAATACATAATACTATGAATAACTCTGTGAATTCAATTCTAAATAATAGTGTATTAGTATATATTCGAAGAAGTGACCGGGTGACTGCATTTCAAAATTGAGCAAAAACTAACGGACCACTATTCTTTACTTAAAAAGTCACCCGGTCACTTCATTTTTTTCATTTTCTCATCTTCGCCTCCCGAGAACGACATGATTCGGGATCTCCCCTTCGCCGATCGGCTGTTGAATCTCCGGCGCATGGATTGGATGATTTTCAATTAAAGGTGTAGTTGCGCCGCATATTCGTTTATCGTCCTGACCCCGGGTGGCGCGATTCCGAACAATGTCAGAGCCATTAATAATGTAAAGAATCCGGAACGCTTACCCGGGGCTACAATATGTTTCATCCCTACGGGATTGAAAAAGAGCTTTGTTTTAATGGTTGGCAGCGGTTAAGAATTCACACATTAAATGGTGGATAAATCTTAGCGCATCTTCGTGGCTTAGTGCCTTGGTCCCGTAATTACGAGTTAGCCGTCAGGTTAACATGTTCTTTTTCTTGAATATCCCGAATTGTTAAATCATAAAATATTTTGGGGTTATTTCAGAAAATAATTTTATCAGACTATCGCGTAGCGATTTAAGTATTGTAGAGTTATGGTACATATTTGACCCTTTACCGCGTAGCGGTTAAACTATCATAATTCAATGAAAGGTCTTGCTCCTAAAAAGGACCTTCGTTGAATCAAATCCGAAAGCATTGGCACATTGGCAAATTGGCACATTTTCTCAACTTCGTCCTTTCGAATCTTGCGGCGCATGGCAGGTTCGATTTTCAATTAGTGGGTGTAGTTGCGCCGCTTTTTGTTGATCGTCGTTACCCCGGGTGGCGCGATTCCGAATAATGTCAGAGCCATTAATAAGGTAAAGAATCCGGAATTGCTTACCCGGGGTCATTAATATTCAATCCCTTCGGGATTGGAAGAGAGCTTTGTTTTATTTCTCAATTGTAAGTTGACAAATGAAAATTTCAAATTGTATGAACAATATAAAGATGGCCAAATCAATAAATCCAATCCCAATGCATTAGCAAATTTAAAAATTAACTCATTGGCATATTGGCCTTTTCTCATTTTCACCTCTTCTCATCTTCTCATTTTCTCATTTTCTCATTTTCTCACATTTTCGCCCTTTCGCCTTTTCACCCCATCGACCCTGCAATTTGCGGCGCATGGCAGATTCGATTTTTAATAGGGGGTGCAGTTGCGCCGCTTCTTGTTGATCGTCGTTACCCCGGGTGGCGCTTCCGATAAATCGGAACGCTTACCCGGGGTTACAAAGATTTATCCGTCAGCTGACGGATTGCAAAAGATTTCTTTGCGTTCCTGGCGGTCTTTGCGTGACATTTAGAAGGATTTTAGAAAGGAAATAAGGTATTATTCGTAATTGGAATATTTTCAAATTGGCAAATTTTCTCATCCTCTCAACTTCGTCCTTTCGAATCTTGCGGCGCATGGTAGGTTCGATTTTCAATTAAGTGAGTAGTTGCGCCGCTTTTTGTTGATCGTCGTTACCCCGGGTGGCGCGATTCCGAATGATGTTAGAGTTATTAATAATTTGTAGAATCCGGAATCGCTTACCCGGGGCTACAAAGATTTAATCCCTCCGGGATTTGAAGATAGCCTTGAACAAGAAATTATAATAAATGGAATAAAATCTTTACAAACGACACCTAAACTTGGAATAAATTCGTGAAATTCGTAATTTACACATTGGCAAATTAGCACATTTTCGCCCTTTCGCCTATTCGCCCGCTCGCCCGATCGTTCCTGGAATATCCGGCCCCTTCCCATCTTCTCCCGCTTCTCCCATCTCACCTTCACCATCAGTGTCCCGGTAATTCATATCCTCATGATCATCCTCCTCCTCCGTCTCTTCGTCAGCAAGTTCAGCAGGAGCCGAATGGCGGAAAAACCAGGCAAGGCCTAATCCCGAAACACCTCCCCATAAATGCGATTCCCATGATATTTCAGGCTTGGCGGGGAAGATCCCCCAAAACAAGCCGCCATAGATTAAGGAAACAACCAAAGAAATGGTCAGTAACCTGATGTTAAAACTTATGATTCCGCTCAGAAACAAAAATGCCGCAAGACCATAAATAACCCCGCTGACACCAATATGCAGTGCCTCACGACCGCCAAGCCAAACGAAGAGGCCCGATAACAGGTAAATCAACACAAAAATCGTGTAGGCAGATTTACGGTAAAAGAAAAAAAGCGAAAACGTAAGAATAAACAATGGAATGGTGTTCGCACTCAAATGTTCGAAATTGGCGTGTATAACCGGTGAAAAAATAATCCCCCGCAATCCTTTAAATGCATGCGGCAGAATTCCCCAGGTTGAAAAGTCCAGTTGAAATTCAAATTCAAAAAGCTTAACAATCCACATGACCGCTACAAACATTGCAGGAATGAAAAGGGAATGCTTTACAATCCGCTTTTCAAGATTGTATTGCTCCTCTGAATAACCTCCCGGATGATAGCGTGAAAGTAGCGGCATGGGTGTTAAGTTTATTTTAAACGGTTATATAAAGCATATCGTTTAGTAATCCTTTGAGAATGTGGGCAAAATTCATAATATCCTCTTCTGTGGTATCAAATGAGGTCATCCACCTCACTTCTCCGCGCTGTTCGTTCCAGGTATAAAAGAAATATTCGCTTTGTAATTTCGGAATCAAATCTTTTGGGATAATCGCGAAAATTCCATTTGCATCAACTGACTGAGTGATCTCGATACCTTTGAGTTTCCGGATTTCAGTTTCGAGGATTTTAGCCATCCTGTTGGCATGTGATGCATTGATTTTCCAGATCCCTTCCCGCAGGTAAGGGACAAACTGAGCACCCACAAAACGCATTTTGGAATATAGCTGGGCTGCCTGTTTACGAAAGTATTTACTGTTTAAGGAGAGGGCAGGGTTGAAAAAGAGGACGGCCTCCCCAATCATCATACCGTTTTTTGTTCCGCCAAACGAAAGAATATCGACTCCTGCATCCCGTGTGAAGGCTATGAACGGAAGTCCCAGCGAAACTGCGGCATTGGAGATTCTTGCACCATCCATATGAAGATACATCCCGTGCTGATGTGCCAGATCAGCCAATGCACCAATTTCTTCCACCGAATACACTGTGCCCATTTCGGTTGCCTGGGTGATACTGATCAGTCCCGGTTGTGAATGATGTTCAAAACCAAATCCATGCAAGTATTTTTCGATCTGTGCAGGAGTGATTTTCCCGTTTTGTGTAGCGACAGGAAGTAATTTACTTCCGGTGAATTTCTCCGGAGCACCGCATTCATCGGTATGAATATGAGCTGTTTCTGCACATATCACCGTATGAAACGATTGCAGGGCAGATTGAATCCCCAAAATATTGGCTCCGGTTCCGGTCAGAACAAAAAATACATCAGTGTTCTCACCAAATTCATCCTTAAACAGCCTCACCGCTTCCTGTGTCCATTTGTCGTCGCCATAACCAATTGAATGACCTACATTTGCTGATTCAATTGCCTTTAAAATATCAGGATGAATACCCGAATTATTGTCGCTTGCAAAACCTCTTTGTCGCATAGTTGTTACTTATGATATAGTTATAAACGATTAAATATTTTCTCTGTAAAAATATGGTTTGTTTTCGGCTTTTTAGTATATTACCTGCCTTGTAATTTGGATTACATTACATTTGATTATTAATTAATTCATTTTCGGATGACAAAAAAAGATAAAACGGTCGTTAATATTTTTTGGATGCGACGCGATTTAAGATTACAGGATAACACCGCACTTTTTCATGCTTTAAAAACACGCGAAAATGTCTTACCGTTGTTTATTTTCAATCCCGATATCCTTGAACATCTGGAAGTACGTCCCGATTTCAGGGTGAACTTCATTTACAAAACACTGCTGGGAATCCAGGAATCGCTTGAAAAGATCGGATCCAGTCTTTATATCGCACATGGAAGACCGCAGGATGTATTCAAAAAAATGGCAGAAGAGTTTCATATCTGCAGTGTATATGCAAACCGCGATTACGAACCCTATTCTGTTATGCGCGATACACACGTGGAAAGGTTTTTAAAAATCAATAAAATAGAATATCATTCCTACAAGGATCACGTTCTTTTCGAGAAAGATGAACTTGTAAAAGACGACGGAAAACCGTATACCGTTTTTACTCCCTACAAGAATAAATTCCTTGAAAAGTTAAACAAGGAGATGATTCGCCCTCTGGACACGACACAGTATTTTCACAATTTTCTGAGGACCAGGCCGTTCCCGATGTTGAGTATTGAGTTGATGGGATTCGCCCCTTATCTTGTTGATTTCCCATCAAGGACCCTGTCGCAGAGTTTGCTGGAAGGGTACGAAGCCAACAGGGACTTTCCTGCACGTAATGGTACCTCAAAACTCAGTGTTCATTTGCGGTTTGGTACCATCAGCATACGCAAGGTGACGGCTCTGGCACTTTTGCATTCCGATACCTTTCTTTCGGAACTGATCTGGCGTAATTTCTACAGTCAGATTCTCTGGTATTTTCCGCACGTGGTGACGAGGGCTTTTAAACCGATCTACGATAATATCCGATGGGAAAATAACCTTGACCATTTCAATGCCTGGTGCCAGGGAAAAACCGGTTACCCTATGGTCGATGCAGGTATGCGGGAACTTAATCAGACCGGGTTTATGCATAATCGTTTGCGGATGATAACTGCCAGTTTTTTGTGTAAGCATTTGTTGATTGACTGGCGATGGGGTGAAGCTTATTTTGCAGGAAAACTGAACGACTATGAACTTGCTTCGAATAACGGGGGGTGGCAATGGGCAGCGGGCTCGGGTTGTGATGCAGTGCCTTATTTCAGAATTTTTAATCCTGAGTTGCAGGCGAAAAAATTCGATCCCAACTCTGAATATATTAAAAAATGGATTCCCGAACTAGGTACATCTGCCTATCCGGAACCAATTATTGAGCATAAGTATGCCCGCGAAAGGGCGCTGAAGAGATACGCACAGGGGATAAATATTACGGAAGAACCGTATGAGCCGCACTATTGATTATAATTCAATGATTTTAAGGCTCTTGCTGCGGTTGATATACCCTTTGATGATTAACCGGGTATCGCGGTTATCGTTGTATTTCTGAATACAGTCGTGCAGAAAATCCAAATTGTTTGAAGAAAAATCGGCCGACAAATACCCAAAGCCGACAAACCGCCCATTTTCAATTTTGATAATTGACTGTTCTTCATTGGTACGGCCCTGATCAACCACGAAAAAATTAGGTGACCGGTATTGGAGTGCCAGGACTGATTTATGAACCCGCTGATTGTAACTTTCGCAGCTCTCGGCACCTGTGCATGCGCCCTGGCAGTGATGGAGCTGTGCCTGGAAGCACTCGCCCGATCCGTTGTCGAGATGACACAATTTTTTACACAATGCGTATTTTTCAGCCAGGTTATGCAGGTATTCGAGTCCTTCCTGCTGAAAGTGAAAAGTAGTCAATGGAATATCTTCACCCTCAATCTTTTGTATTTTTAAGTTGATATAACCGTTTGTATCTTCAGACGAAAACAATCCAAAGTTAAAGGCAGACCGACGCTGCAAACGGTTGTACAGAGGTTTGTGTTTTTTAATCTCAGCCGATTCAAGTAATAATGCAACGAGTTCACTGCCTGTTAATTCCCACGAAATATCAGCAATCTGGTCGCGCATTTTAATCGCCTTTTTTGTTTGCGAATTGTTGAAGTGTGTCAGAACGCGATGATGTATGTCTTTACTTTTTCCCACATAGATGATCGAACCCTGGTTGTCATAAAAGTAGTAAACTCCGGTCTTTCCCGGAATCGCGGCAATTTTTTCCGGGGGCAGGGGATAGGTCTGCTGAACAAACAGCGACGATTCGAGCAGGTTATTCTGTTGAATTAAAATTTCGAAGAGTTTTGCGGTTGCCAGTGCATCGCCAATTGCCCTGTGCCGGTCAGTAATCTGGATTCCTAAATCGGCACAGATATTTCCGAGCGAGTAGGAGCGGTGCCCCGGCAGGAGTTTCCGGCCCAGTTTTCCGGTACAGATTGTTTTTCGCTTGTAGTCGTAACCCAATCGCTTGAATTCCTCCTTTATAAATGAATAATCGAATGCTGCATTGTGCGCGACGAAAATTTTTCCTGCGGTCATTTCCACAATTTTTTTCGCTACCTCACAAAATTTTGGGGCATTGGCGACCATCTCGTTGGTGATTCCCGTTAGCCGGGTAATGTTCCATGGGATATTACACTCGGGATCGATCAGCGTATTGTAAGTTTCAGTCGTCGACACACCGTTGTGAAGGACTATGGCAATTTCGGTGATTTTTCCGTAAGCAGCGCCGGTACCTGTGGTTTCAACGTCGATGATGGCATACATGGTTTCCAAATCTATCTGTCAGCAGAAGAAGTTTAATGAAAGTAAAGGTACTACAGCACTAAATCCGGAACAAGAAAATAACCGAAAATTATCAGGCCTGACTTAGAACTGATTTTCAATGTGAATCCTTATCATCCGGTAAATCTCGATCACGCTGTCGTTTTTTGGAAGAGCATCGTAAAGCTGACGAATGTATTGTTTTTGATTCAGTATCTGAAAGCTTTTCTTGAAGTTAAGATCGAAAATCCATGACATCTGGAAAATAATGAAATCGTTAAACGTTACGAGTTCACCTTTATGGGGGATTCCGCCTTCGATAATTGTTTTGCAAACCGAGGGAGTTACGACAGGCTTATCGGTAAGGATCAGCTCCGCGGCCATATTGGGTTTACTTCTCTTATGGGTAATAAATTCAGATGTTGAGCGCCATGCGTCGAGTTTATCGGCATCGCGCAGCAATTTAATATAGAACAGTATAGATTCACCCTCCTTTTTTGGGAGTTCAGGTTTATTGTGATTTAAAATAACCTGGATTACAATATTCTGAGATATTTCGTCAAGTTTTTCGAATATCGCACTTGATTTCAGGTACTCAATACTGGCTTCCGCATGATCGGTAATTTTGGAGTCAGCATTTTCAGGACGCATTAACCATAGCCGGCCGATGTCGTGAAATAGGGCCGTGATTACAGCAATATGTTTCTCGTTTTCGCTAAGATCAAGAGCATCAGCGAGAATAAGTATGTTTTCGAGCACTCTTTCGATGTGGAGTATCGTTTTTTCAAAATTCGGATCGCTGATGTAAGGCTCAGATTTGAAAGGGGCTATATACTCTTTGAAGGCGTTTTGCATTGTTGTAATTAATTCACCCGGTACCATATTTATAGATTTAGTGATTGTTACAAAAGTAACAATTCCGGTCTAAAGGACATTAATACGATTAAGTATTTAAGGGGAAACTCAAAAACTTAATATTGCAGATTAAAAAGCAGTTATTTTGGATGCAAATACATCAGGATGGTTTTATGTTACAAGAATATTACTACTTTTGTAACCGCTTTAAGAAATGGCCCCATAGTTAAATGGATAGAATGGAGGATTCCGGTTCCTTTGATCTGGGTTCGAATCCCGGTGGGGTCACCAATACCGCTGTAATCAATTGATTTGCAGCGGTATTTTTTTTTGCTATACACGAAAATACATGCAGTACAAATAAGCTCAAAGATCTGCTCATCGCGATTGGTTTGCACCTTATCTTAAACTAGTTTGCATTTCAGGTACAATGATTAAACATGAAAAATCAATTCATACTCAAAGCAGCTCTCAGATACTGCTGTGTCCTGAAGAAAAAGAATTCCTGAAATTGCGGGAGTAGTCAACGGTAGTGGGAGAGAGGTCCTACCTGTTATTTGCAACCGCAGAAATTGGGTCCTGGGAATTGCAATCAACGAGAATTACATAATTAAATCGCAACCATCATATTTATCCGTGAAAGCATCCCAGTCGAAAGGTGTTTTTAGAATGGATTCAATCTTCCCGCCGATATTTCCAAAATTCACAAACGAATAGTGATTATTGAATGCATAGTAACCCCGTTCGTAATATTCACACTCTTTGACAAGACCTTTAATCGTGGTGATAATTTCGTCATCGGGTTTGTCCGGATTCTCAATGTACCTAATCCCATGTACCAGGAATTTATCTCCTCTCTTTTCCTTTTTGGTCAACGGCACATCGATCACCATATAGATGTTTATTCCGTTGAAAAGGTCATCACTGATTTTAAATCTGGAAGGCTTACCTTTCATCAGTTCAACATCGTTGCCCGAATTGAAATATTTCTGCAAATCAATCCGGGCCTTTTCATCTGAAATAAATTTTTTATGAATACCCTCATAGAGGACTTCGACATAACTTTGAAAGTGGCCAAACGCTTCTTCCCTTGCCAGAATGGGAGAATCATTGTAAAACTCTTTTTGTGTTTTAACAAAAGCTTCTTCCAGATTTCCATTGTTCACCAGGAAATCGAATTTATCGCCAATGTTCTTGCGATAGAACAGGGAGTCTACTGTGTAGTGGAAATGAGGGTTCATTGATTTAATAATCAATATTATATTTATCGGTAAATGTAAAATTTTAATTCCATAAAAACATTATTTATTTTTCATCCATTCCCGCGGACTAAACATCCGTGCACATGGGTTATTTGTTCGTGCCGGCGGATTAAACATTAATGCTCGCGGGTTTATCATGCTTTCTCTTAACTTAAACAGCTGTGCACCTTGGTTTTTCATTCGTGCTCCTGACTTAAACATTCGTACCTGCATATTTTTTACCGGCGCTTATGGATTAAACATTCGTACTTGCGGGTTTTTCATCCGTGCTTATGGTTTAAACATCCGTACTCGTGGGTTTTTCATGCGTGCATATGGATTTAACATCTTTGCTCACGGGATTTTCATTTGTGCTTGTGACTTAAACATTCGTGCCTGCGGATTTTTCTTCCCTGCCAATGACCTATTGAGAAAGTCTGCTTAAAAGTAGGTACACCAATCACACGCTATGCAAAATTCCCTGCCGGTATAATGTATCACGCGGCAGGGAATTCCGGATGGATTACACTTTTAATGAAAAGAAAAAGACTTCTCTCTTTTTGATTTGTCAACTGATCAATTTTTTATTTACAAAAGCGATGTCACTGATTGATTTATATTCGGGACTCACTGCTCCAAATACTGATTTTACATAGCGCTTGGCATCCAATGCTGTGTCGACAAGACCGGTTTTTTCGGCATAGAGAACTGAATTGCGGTCCAGCCGCGCGATTTCGAGCTGCGCATCGGCGGAGAGAAAGGCGGAATTGGCCAGTTTTAATGTCTGGAGTCTTGCTTCGAGTCCTTCGATGGTCAAATCCTGCTCGTTGGGCTTGTACGTAGGTATGGACTTCAGGAACGAAATTAATTTACCGAAGAGGTCCATACGGGTTTCCATCGAACTCTTGTGCAATTTATTACGCCTTTTGGTGGCGGCTTCTCCATCCGTTTCCGGAGATACCCCATCGGGCTCATTGTTGCTTCGTATTGCACGGATCATTGCTGCAGCCTGACTGATGGTTTGATCCGATACACCCGAGATTCGCAGTGCATTCATTGTACGTGTAAGTAAGCCTGGCAGGTTGGAAAAAGAAGAGGTACGGGCAGTGACGGCATTATTACAGGCATCCTTTGCCGTATTTACCTTTGTGATGACAGCCTCTCCATCTGATCTGAGTTGTACCAGCTCAGGGATGGTAAGCCGTTGCTCGGATGGATTGTACTTTACTCCGAAAGTCATAACCCGTGCGATGACATTCTCCAGGTTCAAAACGTTTTGTTCGTTTCTCTTAGAATTTGAACTCATTTTTTTAAATTTTTTAATGATTAATACAATTGAAAAGCCTTATCTGATTCTTTAAGCCGGTAAATTGTTGTATCAATAGTTGAAATCCAAAAAACTGATTTTTGTAACCTTGCAAACCTTCCCCGAAAGAGCAAACAAACATATCCGGACTGAAACCCTGAAGCACAAATCTTCCCAAGAAACAGGAATAACCCGGGAGGGCGTATCCGAATAGGCCTATAAATATATGGAAATTTATCTTTATTTACTTAGGTGAATATAAGACAACTGCATAAGAAATGCAAATATATTATGGAAAATATTTTAACTATTTTCAGTTAAATAAAATTTGAAAATGGGTACCGTGATTTGCACATGCAGAGAACAAACCACCCTATAAAAAGGGCGATTAAAATCCCCCGAACCGATCACATACTTTAATCAAATGACTGCTCAATAGGTGCAGTTATCAAAACCTCCATTTTGAAGAACCGAGGATAAATTTAAGTTCAAAATATCCACACATTTGAGAGGAGTAACTACATCTATATATCTTCTTTGAAATTATGTTGTCTGGAATATTAGTGAGGTTGTAGCCCTCTGAATGTTTAAATTAATAATCCCATTTAATATGACTTACCGGTAACTTATTTAGTTCATTTTTCAATTGTTTCCACTCCGGTAAATAATTGTCCATGTAGGCTATGAAATTTGCATTGTGACTTCGTTCCAGTAAGTGAACAAGTTCATGGACAACAATATATTCGATGCAATGAAATGGCTTCTTTGCGAGCTCAAGGTTCAGCCAGATACGCTTTGCGTCCCGGTTACAAGTGCCCCATTTGGTTTTCATTTTCTTTATGGCCAGTTCATTGATTGATACACTCATGATCTTTTCCCACTTCTCAATAATTGGGGGGGCAACTTCTTTGAGACGTTGCCTATACCATTCATCCATAATCACCTGCCTTTTTTGAACGTCTGTATTTGGACGGACATGGAGTTCAATTGTATTGTGTTTGATAGTTACAAATGGTGGTGCATCATGTTCAATAATCTTCAACAGGTAACGCATGCCTAAAAAGTAATGACCCTCTTTATACAGAAATTCTCTGGGTGCCTCACGTACCTGTTCAAGGAATTTTTTCTGCTGGTTTTTTATCCATCCTAATTTTGAAATGGCATAAATCCGGATGTTATCAAGGCTCATTCGTAAAGGCGCAGCTATGCGTACTCTTCCTGAAGGAGGATAAACACTAAGGTGCACATTCTTAATGTCTTTTAAAACAACATCAATCGTTATATCATTCAAATGCAATTGATCCATCTTAATACTCAGTTTGGTTTTTTACAATTTCAAAAATCCGCTCTGTTTCATCAATACTGCGCAACACCTTATAAATTGCTTGTTTGACAGCCTTCTCCCGCGTATCAATTCCGCGCCAGCCATTCGGCTTATACTCCACGATACTTTCATGCAACAGTAAAGCCAATGCTTCGTTTTTGCCCAAATTATTATAGAGAGCCCTTTGTGCAGGTGTTTTTAAGGTAGGAGGTGTGGTTGGTTTAATACCAGACTGCACTTTTGCAGCAATTGCCGCGATCTTTTTCAGGTAATCCTCGTAACTGATTGCGTTGGCTTTGCGTTCCTTTATCACTTCATTGAGCAGGATACTCATTTCCTCAAAAAATGCAGGGTCGATCAGGTGGTCTTTCATGATCTTATGCCTGACATTATTTTCAATGGTTTCGGCGACGGCTTGTTGGTTACCTTTGATACCAGGAGGCATATTATTAATTGCATCAGCGATTCCACTCTTCACGATAATATCAATCAGCGACATATCACCAAAAGGTGAAATTTGCCTCGGTTCGTCTGCCTGAATATAATTATCAATCAGGTGCCGCATATCAGCTTCATAAGCTTTCATATCCAGTATTTCACCACTGGCCATCCTGATTTCTTCCCTTAGCTTCAAATAAAAATCAACCTGTTTTTTTATATCTTCCTGTTCTGACGGTAAATATCCTGCTTCATCCATATCAGCAGCCAGATTGGCATAAGCCCTGATCAACGAAATAGTAGCCTTATACAAAGCTGTACGCTGTAATTCGGTATTCTTAAGTTCTTCTGGTTTTTCGGTATTTCCACAGAAGTAATGCTGATAATCAATTTGAGATTTAGGTGGAGGAACAGGCTCACACAACAAGGCAATTTCTTCAAGTGCATTGTCCAAACGTTCACGCCCTTTTTTCAGACGATCAAGCAACAGAATTTGACAATCTTCGGCTTTGAACTGATCGTAATCCATTTCAGAAGTATAGACTGCCACCGCATTTTCAACTTTCTTAAACAAGTCCTTATAATCCACAATATAACCGAACTGTTTATCTTCAGTATCCAGCCGGTTTACACGACAAATAGCCTGGAATAAACCGTGATCCTGCATACTTTTATCAATGTATAGATAGGTGCAGGCAGGAGCATCGAAGCCGGTGAGTAGTTTGTCGACGACAATTAACAAACGCATCAGAGCGGGTTCCCTGATGAATTTGTTTTTTGCAAGGTCTTCATACGTTTCTGTCTTCGTTTTCCCTTGAGACGGTACGATATCTTTCAGCAGATCAGTATAAATCTTGTAGATAAATTCTTTGTCTGTTTCTGTATTGGCTCCTGTATCTTCAGTTGTTATGTCCTTTGTGGCTGGGTTGTAAGAAGTGATTATTGCACAGCGATTTTTGAATTCTGTTTGCTGAAAAAGTTCATAGTATTTGCTGGCCTCATGAATACTCCCTGCAACTAAAATGGCATTTCCTAAATGAGAACTTAAACGTGGCTTGACACTGAAATCAAAAACGATATCGCTTACCACTTTCTCCATACGCGAACGGGAACTCAGCACCATCTGCATCGTGCCCCATTTCATTTTAAGCGCCAACTTTTGAAAATCATTGAGTCCTTTTGTTTTTGCCGCGAACCACGCGTCAACTTTCGCTGGAGATGATAAATGTTGATCAATATCTCTGGCTTCATAGATTAAATCCAATATCACCTGGTCTTCGACACCTTCATTGAATTTGTAGGTGTGTATATATCCTCCGAATACCTCAAGGCTGGTTTGTTTATCTGATTTAAGGAGAGGCGTTCCGGTAAAACCAATAAAAACAGCGTTTTGAAGCATCGCCTTCATTACCTTATGTAGTTTGCCACTTTGGGTACGATGGCACTCATCCACAAAAACGAATAGCTCACCTACGGTTTTTGTAGGACTACTGCGAAGCTCTTCAATGAATTTATCAAAGTCTTCCACATCCTTCTTTCCGAATTTATGAATCAGCGAACACAATAATCTTGGCGAGGGCTGGCTTAGTTGTTCCATCAGCTCCCTGCCACTCGATGTTCGTTTGAGTTCTACCCCGGCATCGTTAAAAACCCGCTCGATTTGTTTGTCAAGTTCCATGCGATCCGTAAGAATTGCAACACGGGCATTCGGATTGTTTTCCAAAATCCATTTTGCCAGCAAAACCATCACGATGCTTTTACCGCTTCCCTGGGTGTGCCAGATGATACCTCCTTCACGACGACGTACATATTCCTGTGCCGCTTTAATGCCAAAGAACTGGTGATGCCGCGGAAGCTTTTTTATTCCGCCATCAAATAACACAAAGTCATATATCAATTCGAGCAGCCGGTGCTTATTGCATATTTTCACAAGGTACTTATCAACCAGTAGTTGGCTGTTGTTATCAATATCCTCTTTCCAGCCCAGGAAGAATTTCTCTGGTGTGCCGATGGTACCATAACGAAGACCTTCCGTATCGTTTCCTGCCATCACCAACTGTATAGTGGAGAAAAAGGATTGAATAAACTCCGGTTGTTGGTTTACAAGGTTTTGGCGGATGCCATCGCCAATAGAAACCGTACTTCTTTTTAACTCAATTAGACCAATTGCAATTCCATTGATATACAATACAATATCGGGTCGTTTTTCCCGGTTTCCCAGAACTGTCACCTCTTCGGCTATGGCGAAATCGTTTTTTTGAGGTTCAGCCCAGTTGATATAATGCAGCCGTTGATAACGATCTCCAGGATTGGCGATTACTTCATGACCATAGCGCAATAGTTTATAGACCTCTTTGTTGTTGCCATAAAGGGTGCGGTCGTAATTACGGGCTTCGTTTTGAAGTTTGTAGATAGCACGTTTAACCAATTCTTCAGGGTAACCAGCTTTATTGATCAGATAATTGCGAAGCAGTCCCTCTTCAATATTACTGTTATTGAGGCGGTCTTCCCAGTTGCCGAGGTATTTGTACCCCAGTTGCTCCAGGAACAGTTTAACTATCCGGGCTTGTGTTAAGCGTTCAATCTGGCCGATGGTGCTCATTTTTTCTTTTTGGATTTTAAGAGTCTCTTTTTCAATTCGACACCCCTGGTGGTTAGCCGGTAACGTTGTTCCTGATGATGGATCTGTGCGGTTTACGTAGTTTGGCCGGGCTCAACCCTAAAGTTGATCCATTTTTGCATGACGTTGCAAACCGGAATCGCCTAAAACAAAAATAAGCCGTGTTTTGTGCTGCCGGGAAGCTTCGTCGAACTCGCGTTCAGTTGGCGAAATACCTTCAGCATCTTCAGAACCGTAACTGGCGCCAAACAGACCGAGATAAATATCGCATTTGGTAATCTCATTTATATAAACCGCATCTGCCCGCTGGTCTGAAGCAGGTAAGTTCTCGAATAAAAAAGGTTCGAAAAAAAGCCCCAGCAACGGGTCGCTATGCAAATAATCAAACAGGCTTTGCCTTTCGTTGGCAAATTCTGTTTGTACACTGCTAATAAAGACTTTAATTCTTTTCATTGTCAGAATCAGGATTAAAGGATTGATGGATTTGCAGGATTTGAATCCGTATATTTTTTATTGAATACCTTTTTAAACTGAAGGCTCACAGCTCCAAAATTAATTAGTAAACCAATCGAAAAATCGTAAGCAACCACATAATTTTTGGCCTGAGCCAGATGTACATCTTCAAGATTTATTAGTGCCTTCAATTCAACAATCACTTTGTCTTCAACAACAAAGTCGGCTCGTCGGGTGCCAACGTCAATACCTTCATAAAAAATGGTATGCTCTTTTTCACGAACAAATTCCAAACCAGCTCTTTCTAATTCAATAGCAAGGCATCTTTGGTAAATTACTTCCTGAAATCCATTTCCTAATGTATTATGAACTTTCATGGCACAACCATTTATTTTATAGGTTATCTGGTCAAGGGTCAACTCTTCTTTCATCCTGTAAGTATTTAAGTTTTAAATAGGTTTTTATTTTATCGGTTATGTAATCAATTATTATCTCTTGTTTTATCTTGCAATTTTATTTCGCTTAAACTTTTAGCATGCGTATTCTTTAATCCTGTAAATCCATCAATCCTGTAAATCCTGATTCAGACGTATTTTTCCCGTCAGCAATTCCTGCATCATCCCCTGTTTAATCAATTTATATTTACCTAATTTTTGCTCCAAAGCAGTGATTTCAGCATCCATATCCGAAAGAATTGTGGCGATTCGGGTTTGTTCTTCAACACTTGAAGGGACTGTAACTTTTAGTTTACCTAAAGATCCTCTTGAAATTCGTTTATGAGTCGTTCCACCGCAAAGTTCGCTTACTGCATTTAGCCATTTCCCGGTTGAGAAGATGTATGACATAAAGATGCGATTGGCAACCTCATTTCTTGGACGGAATATAGTGACATCTACAGAGGTTATGATTTTTTCCTCGTCAATCTTTGGAAGCACACATGCTCTGCCAGCTGGTTCGGCCAATCTGCAAATGAGAAGATCCCCTTTATGAATCTCTTTACATTTTAATTTTTCAAATGATTGGGGAAAAATGTATTTCTTTCCTTCTTTATCTAAAAATTTCCCAATTCCAATATTCCCAGTTTGAAGTAATCGAATGCCTTCAGTAGTGATATGTACTGCTTCGATCCAATCACCGTCATCAAATAGTTCCTTTTTATTATCAGCTAATTGCAAAATTGACCTTTCCTCCCACCCATCTTTCGGCTTCAGCAACTCTTGCATCGCTCCCTGCTTGATGGCCCGCTTTTTTTCGATGAGTTTTTCGAGGCTAATGATCAGGGCATCGGCATCATTAAGGGCAGTGGCTATGGCGGTTTGCTCTGATTTGGTGGAGGGAAGAGGAATTTTAAATTTTTTTATTTGCCCAATATTTAAACCTTGCCTATTACCACCAGATTGCAAGCTGTCAATTTGCTTTTGACCATTTCGTGACAGTATAAATAAATTAAGGTATATTGGATTAATCTTTTCTTCAATCACCCTAATGATACAAACATGCTGATTTACATTACCTCCAATTAGCATTTTATTTGCATAGGAACTTCGTCCAATTGAAGCACCAGAAATATTTAAGAAAACATCATTTAATTTAATTTCGGTATTCGGAAATGTTTGATGAGTCTCATCATCAATAAAGGCAATGTCATCTAATATTAATTGGCCCCATCCAATATTTTGACTTCTTACAAATGGTCTTCCATCTTCTTTGTAAACAGTTTCTCCACCGGTTGGAGTAATTCCACTACCAATCTTAATTGTTAGTTCATCTAGTACATTAACCTCCCAATCTTCAGGGATAGTTCCAACTTCCGTCTGCTTATAACCTTTCCTTACTTCCATGCGAATCCCATTTTAGCAAGGTGAGCATTTACTCTTTCTTCCAGCAGGCTTACTTCATTTAGTAATTTGGGCATTGGTGTATCATATCTGTCAGCAAGCTCTTTAATGCGTTGGGTTAATCGCTGGCTGATGCGTTGCATTTCGGTAGTGATGGCATTGTCCATGATTTGCATCCATTTGTCATCAACCACCAAGGTTTTTACCTGTTCTTCTGTTAGTTGGTTATATTTATTCCAGACCTTAATCTCGAGCGCTTTTTGATGTTCCTTTATTTTCCGGCTTATTTCACCCTGATCATCAACAATTTTGAGGTATGCTTCCAGCACTTTGCGTTCTTCGGCATCTGCCCTGTTTCCTTTAATTTTTTTCAAACGCTCTTTAATGCTAACTACCGTTATTTTATCCTTGTCATTTTTGGCGTCCGCCATAAGGCCATCTTCCGCGCCATGCTCCTCCTCCATCTCTTCGAGTTGCATCGTCGCATTATCTCGCCGGCTTTCGAGCGCTTCAATCGCAAATTTTTCGGCAGAAAAGTATCGGTTAATGATTAGAACCGGTTTGATCAGCTTGCTTTCGATCCCTTCAAGACCTTCGATTTCCTTCTCAGTTGTTTTGCCCGTTTTACCTTTAACCGATTTCGTAATGCGGTAAACCTCGCTGCTTGCCTTCCATCCGTCATCCGAAATCACGTACACATCATCTTGCATTGTTTCGCTCCAGTAATCATCAGATGCTGATATACATCGTACCGGTCAATAAGACTCAGGTTCGAAAAACTTTGTAAAAGATCCTCCGATATTTCGTGGATCAGTTTTTTGGGTTTAACGCCTTGCTCCAGATTTTTTAGTGTCGGAATGGTTTTGCGTTTCCAGCTTTCGAATACTTCAAATACCTTTCGTCTATAATTTGTAAATTCGGGATGTGCAAATATGGTACTCTTAATTTCTGTTTTATCGATTTTCTGCTGGCTGTAACCTTCACGCGGGTGCGGTGCAAAAAGTTCATTCCGTAATCCGGGATAAACTTCCCAGTAAATGTTCAGCGCTTCCAGATCAGCATTTGGGATACCACCATTCAAATGGGCTTCAATATCCTGCATATCTTCCTCCTCCTGACTGTCGATGTAACGCGGAATATTCAGGTTGTATTCTTTCTCTTCAATTTCGGTAATCGGTACAATGCGGCTGTATTTTAGCATTTCGATCTGCTTGTTAAACACATCCACAATCTTGTGAATATCCTGGTCGCGCAAACGGTTTTTAGGACCGTCTTTTACAAAACCTTTCCCCGCATCGATCATGAAAATTGCCTTCCGGTTATTGGCATTTTCCTTGTCAATCACGATCAGACAAGCCGGAATACCTGTGCCATCAAAAAGGTTGGCAGGCAAACCGATAATCCCTTTGATGTACCCTTTCCGGATCAGGTTTTTGCGGATTTCGGCTTCGGCATTTCCGCGAAAAAGAACTCCATGAGGCAGGATGACCGCAGCTTTACCATTGCTTTTCAGTGAACGGATCATATGGAGCAGAAAAGCAAAATCGCCATTCTTATCCGGAGGAATGCCAAAACCATCGAAACGGCCGTATTTATCCGCAGTTTCCGAAGATATATCCAAGCCATTACTCCAGTTTTTGGAGGAAAAAGGAGGATTAGCCACAATGTAATTGAACAGTTTAAGCCCGCCATTTTCTTCCGTGAATTGAGGATCGGATAGCGTGCTGTTACCGGTGCACTTAATTAAGGCAGTGGGGCAATTATGAAGCACCACATTCATCCGGGCTAAACCGGCTGTGGCGCTCTCCTTTTCCTGTCCGTAAATGGTAATCTTCCGTTCGGCTTCATCCGCAACTTTCAACAGCAACGATCCCGATCCGCAGGTTGGGTCATAAACGGTGGTATTCGCCGTCGAATTCTCGTTGTTAATGCCAATGATCTTGGCCATGATTCGGCTTACCTCTGCCGGTGTATAGAACTGCCCTTTACTTTTGCCGCTTTCAGTGGCAAAGTTCCGCATAAGGTATTCATAGGCATCACCAAGAATATCATCACCTTCGGCTTTGTTATTGGCGAAATTCAATTCCGGCTTTTCGAAAATGGCAATCAGGTTAGAAAGGCGTTTCACCTTTTCGTCACCAGTACCCAGTTTTTCGGGATTGTCAAAATCAACTTTGATAGAACCCAACGACTTATTGGCTTCCTCGATAGGGCCGATGATTTTTTTATTGATCAGATCACCTATGTTCGGATTGCCTTTTAAAGCAACCATGTCCTTAAAACTTGCTCCTTCAGGAACAGTAATCGGTGCATACATCACACCTGCATATTTATCACTGATGTATTTGATAAACAACATGAGCAGCACATAATCCTTGTACTCACTCGCATCCATTCCTCCGCGCAATTCGTCGCAACTTGCCCACAATGAGCTGTATAATTCAGATTTCTTAATCGCCATTATTAAAACTAATTCTTTGATTTTTTAATATTATATTCAGTCCGAAATATACCTGTTCTATTGGCTACTACCAAACTATTGATCAGAAAATTCAATTTTCACATTGAATTACTTTCTATTAAACCTCCCAATATTCGCCATCTGCGTGTAATTCAACATTATTATATATTTCCAGATATTTTTCGGGCATAAAAGTATGAATCGGAACGATTCTGGATGGTGCAAGGGCATCGGCAAAGCGCTTTAAATCCGATGGGCTTGCATTTCCAGACGTGAGAATTAGTCGCCTATATTTTGAATGAATTTAAGCATGTTCCGTTAAATCGTTTATCTTATTTAAATACAATTTTTTTCAGTCAACCTTCGTCTGACATTTACACCGACATTTACACCGACAATTACACCGACATTTACACCGAACTTTTTACTTATTCGGTAAAGTCCGCCAATGGCCACTTTTATCGGATCCTATACGCTCTATTTTATCTTCTTTTTGCAACTTATTTAATTGTCTTTCAATGGTTCTTTCTGTTAAACCAATCGTTTTGGCAAGCTCTGAAATTGTTATGGAATTATTTTTTTCAATAGATTCAAGAATTTTCTCCGACGTTTTCTCCATACTTTTCACCATAGTTTTCTCCATAGTTTTTTCTTTAATAGGGTCAGAAACAATCTTCCAATGGCCACCTTTAGCCGGGCCAACACGATCAATTATACGTTTTGTTTTAAGATTATTTATATGATATTCAATACTTCCACGACCTAAGATAGTTACTTTCTCAATTTCTTTGGTAGTTATAAAAGGATTCTTCCTGATAAGACTCAATATAGTTTTCTCCATACTTTCTTCTACAGTTTCAACAGAATTTTCCACGACAGTAGCAATCGGTCGTTTAAAAATTACCGTAAACATGCCCTCCGTTTGATAAATGGGTGCCGGAAGACTGTTGCCCAGCATCAGTTCTTCCATACGAAGGATACCGGAACCAACTTTTTCAACCAAATGCATACGTTGGAAAAGACTAAATATCAATGGATTACGGGAAATACTTTTATGTCCGAAATCTTTTCCCACTGCAGCCAACAATTCGCCAGGATTAGATATTTCAACACGGTCGTCGAACAATTCGATGGTAGTAACCGCACCCTTTTCATAATAGTCGCGATGCGAAAGTGCGTTAATAATTGCCTCTTTAAATACTGTTTCGGGAATTTCCCAAACTTCTTTTCTGGGGCCGCCGCCTTGTCCTTCAATATCATAAGCCACATTCAGCTTGCCGCGAAGCCATTCCATGGCGCTCATATATTGTATAAACAGTGGGCCACCATACAATTTGTCATCCGAAATAAAACGTTTATTAGTACCACGGAATGCCACGCAACGGATGATGGCCTGCTCATAAAAAGCTTCGGGATGGGCACCAAAAAATAGTACAGCACCACGCTTAAAGTGTCCATCGGCATTAAATAGATGAAGATTTTGGCGTATCTGATCGTCCGAAACGGAAGGTAGAAATTCTGCTTCAGCCCTGAAATTTATAAAGTTGTCTTTATCAATTTGTGTTTCAGTATCAAAGGTATTACATGTAGCTTCGTCGAAGTAAAGTTTGTTGGCTTGCTGGAAAAAATCACGCATCTGCTCCGACGTTGTGAGCTTTTGGCTGTTAGGACCCACACGAACATAAATAGAACCTGAATATACGTAAGGTTTATTAATGCCAGATGGAACTTCTATCACCCCCACATCAAGTCCTTCCACGTTTACGATCTCAAAAGAACAAATCAATTGTGGCGATATTTCTGATATTGAATGTTGTATGGACGAACGTTTGGAGTTATCAATTGATACTCCTTTTATTTGGTTTGCATCATCCACACCAAGAAGTAGAACACCACCTGATGCATTGGCAAAGGCACAAATTTCTTCGGTCAGTTCGCGCACCTTTGAAGGAACACTTACCTTAAATTCAGCCTGATAGCCTTCACCTAAAGCGACAATCGATTTTATTTGTTCTGCATTCATCATGGTTAAGAATTAAAAAATACTGCACGTACTTATCGCACTTTACTCAAAAAACCGTGTTCAAATACAGTTTTTGGCTTAACAAAATTAGCGATATAATTTAGTTAAACTAAGGAACCGGACTTTTTAAAATCTGTTATTTATCTGCGGAATATGTTTGTTCCCGGTAGCCTCAAGAACAACTGCTGTATAAAGATCAATCACCAACGTTTTGCCGGTTTTCTTACATGCCCTGAAAATGGAAACAATGCGGTCGATATTTTGCGCCGAAGTATGCACAAGGCTTAGTCCCATCGATTTTGTGAAAGCGGCAACAAGCTGTTCCTCAATTTCGGCTTCACCTGGAAAAGAGTCATGATTTTCGAGTCTTCCAAGTGTTGATCCCTCCAGTAAAAGGACATCAATTTCTTGTGGCGGATGAACCATTAATTCTTCTGTCAATCTTGCTTTACGGCCGTGCATCCTTAAATCACCGCTGTAAAATAAACGTCTTCCACCCGATTCAATCAGAATAGAATAGGCATCGTATGCAGAATGGTCAATCAGATAAGGGGTGATTTTAAATGGACCAAGTTCAAACGTTTTTCCCGATTGCAGGTTCAAACCATTGGCAGGAACCGGCCATTTACCGGGTAAAAAGGGTGAGGCCTGCGTTAATATCCTGCGCGCATCGGCACCCATGATGACAGGTATCTTGCGTGATATATGACCCAGCAGACCAAAATGATCCAGGTGAGGGTGGGAGATAAGCACAGCCAGCAGCGAATTACCATTGCCATCTAAACCCGGAATATTCGGTAAATACTTCTTGTCATTTTTTTCTGCATCAAGCGGCAAACCCAGGTCAATGACAAGCCTTTTCGCATGCGAAATAACTTCGACACAGCTTCCCCCGATTTCTTTGCTTCCACGATGAATACAAACCTGCATATGACTTCAAATAAGTTGATTATGATTAAGCGATTCAAATGAAGGTAGGTGCTGATAAGAAATGCATCCGGCCCATTCGGTTAGAATCTAATCATTCCACCTTTCCGGAAGACAAAGTTAAAGGTCTGGTGTGCCAAAACGTGACATACCTTTAATTTTTATACATTTGAATTCAATAAAATATCCATTCTAATTTATTTTATCAGGATAATTTTTTTAGAAATTACTGAATTGTTATAAAAAATTCTAACAATGTATGTTCCGGCCTGTAAATCAGAAACATCTATTGGACTGTTTTGAGTTACAATAGTATTCTTTACTATTTTACCTGAAAAATCAATGATATCAATGGCTAAATTTGCGCTATAATCATCTTTTGTTTTAAAATATAGCAAATTATGGGTTGGTACAGGATAGATGAGTACATCATTATTCTTTAAAGGTTCATTTACTGATGAATTAGTATCCCTTGTGAAAATACCACCTCTCTTCAGTATATAATCATAACCATCATATACTGTCAATGAAGATTTTAAAGCTGCTTTAACAGTATAAACGTCATCCATATACAATCCTACAGTATCTACTAATATCGTGAAATCACCATTTGGAATTTTTTCAAACTTATACAACCCGGTCGTATCTGATCGCGTATGTGCAACAGGTATAAGATCCTTTGAAACCAGTAAAACATCAATAAATCGTTTAGGTAAACCAATTGAATCGGAAATTGTTCCGGTTATGGTATTCGTTCCATCAGGAATTGGTAACTCAATAAGATTAATAACCAATGAATTTATTGGGGTATTTGATTCAATCTTCAGCCTGGACGCTAAATCCCACCGGTATTCTTTCCCGTAATAGGTATTTAGGTAATTTGAGATATAATAATCAGTTTTTAAAATATAAGTTCCTTTACTAAAGACACCAAGATCAAATTTCCCATCAGGTCCGGTTTTCATATTATAAAGAATTTGGGCGGAACTGTCTGCATTTAATTTATATAACTTAACGATTGAATAGGTCGGAATACCATTTTTTAGAACCTGACCACTAACTGAAGATTTAATTTCAGGCTTTAATGTTTTTGCTAAAAAATAGTCAGTATTTCCGGTTCTTGTATTAAATAAAATATCTCCAAAGTTAAGTCCATTATACCCGACATCGACTGATCCGGTAACAATCAATTGGTTATCACTGCTTTCGGCCATGCCATAAGCGATATCATTGTCTCCATCACCTCCGGCATTTATAAAATCGAGTAATCTTCCATCTGCATGATCATATTCGGCCAAAAATATTTCATTAAACCATCCAACTTTACCAACAGTTATATTATCAAATGAGGCAATATTTCTGTATAATCCAGTCACAAATATTTGATTGTTGCTATTCACAACTATTGCATTGCCCATATCCCAACCATTTCCTCCACCATGATTTGCCCAACGAAACACGCCGCCTGCATCCATTTTGGTTATAAACATATTACCATTACCATTGAATATACTGTCGCCAATGACGAGATTACTATTAAACATCCCTGTAAAATAGAAATTTGAATCTTTGAATGAAAGAGCATTAATGCGTGCGATACCCAAAGGCATATTATACTCTTTAATAATACTCAAATTTGTATCAAGCATTTGAATTTTTTTTGAATTTGCTGCTATGAATTCACCATGTTCAGTAACTGAAACGCAACTAAAATTCATTTTTTTTGAAGCTTGTTTTTCACCCGCTGAATTAAACAAATATATTGAATCAGCACTTGCCACAAAAATCTTATCTCCGGCTGATGTAATCGTTTTCCTTTTACTTTCCCAATGATATCCCCGGTCAAGAAATTTTTGCCATTTAATATTACCTGAATTGTCCAGTTTCAGAACAATTGTTTTATCGTTACTTTTATAATTTCCAGTTACATAAACATTTAGGTTATCATCTAAAGTTATTGAAGTACCGTAATTATCACCACTTGTCCCGAACTGTTTAATCCAGCAAAGTTTTCCTGTTTTGTCAAGTTTCGAAATAAAAATATCTGCGTCAGAGACGCAATTTAATATTTTATCTCCAAATTTTGTTTGACCTCTAAAATAACCGGTAACATAAATGTTATCCAGGGAATCAATAACTACATCCAGCCCACTGGATTCTCCGGTACATAATTCTACTGTTGCCCATTTCCAGCCCATTTGGCCACTGGCTGCATTTACTGAAATGATCGAGGTTAGAAATAGTATAAAAATTGTCTTTAAGTTCATTATATGAAGATTGTTTGATCAGGTTTGCAATTTTATTTTATCTGCATTTATGAATCAATGTTGTTTAGTTAGCAATAGCAGTTGAAATTTTACCGCAGAGATCGCAAAGTTTTACGCAGAGAAACGCAAAGAAATTCGGGAATATCTACCTCTGCGGTTCTTTGCGCCTCCTCAGCGTCCTTTGCGTTTAAATTTTTATTCTCATAGACATTAACTAAACGACATTAATTTATGAATTATAAAAATATGATTAATCTCCAACAGGTGAATAAGGATCAGCTTTGACTCCCCGCTCTGAAAGTCTACTATTGTTTCTTCTTTATTTACATTCTGTAAAATCAACAGTCCATTAACTGTCCCTTTGGATTCACCGGAAATCAATTTCTGAAACACTGATTCAAAGCCCTTTCCATCTTTACCCTTCGGTAAATCCTTACCAACTGCAAAATGTGATGCGATGATAAATCCTAAAATTATTGAAATCTTTCTCATAGTATACTTTTCTAAGATTATGGGTTTAATGCACGGTTAGGTCATTCTGTATGTTTCAATTACAAATGTTGACGCAATGATTGGTTAAATATTCCAGGTTCGGCATACAGTCACCGCAACAATGATATTGCTTTATTGCTGATCTGTTTACAATACCCGGAATGCACTGCGAATGTACATTTTTATTTAACACAAACAATTTTATTTAATTCAATAGTATGAAGTAAATGTTTGTCAAAATTATGATTACAGCTAACGTCCTATTAAAAATTTTCAATTCCATTTGTCTTTATAACGGTTTGGTTGTCCAACATAACTGTCATCGTTTGGCGCTTGGTGCAGTAGCGGATGGCGGATGATTTCCTGTCAAGCCGAAAAGCTGCATGGGCGGAAAGATGCACACCAAAAACCATCGCTGCCGCACTTGTCGGGTAACTGAAGTTATAAGCCGTTTTTCGTGTTGTCATTTTACTCCACCGCTGGTTTGTTTACCTTCTTCCCCGATTTGTCAATGTAGTACAATTTATCAACCTCAAAATCAAGTCCTATTTGTTCGCGTTTTCTCACAACCCAAAGATACTAAATAAGTGTCAAAAACTAATGGTTGGCCTGAAAGTCTCATTTTTGCACAGCGTTTTTTACGCTTGCCATTAACGATGTTGTGTGTCGTAATTATTCATTTTTCTGTCTTTGCTTTTCAAACTTGTCAATTATTGTCAAATCAATTACAATACCCAATCCAATTCCAATTACATACATTAGTATATCCCAAGGGTCATAAGTCCTGCCAAGAAATTCAATTTTATAAAGTTGTAATATTTCTACTATTGTTCCGAAAGCAAAGGTGAATATTGCACCAATGATTCGGGCTTTATTAACTGATATGTTCTTTCTTACTGATATTTGTAACAATAAGTATAGATTCATAGGTAGCAGAATGTCAATTAAATATCCACGAATAAAATGCTTGAAAATTCCTTGATAATCAGGGCCAATGACGAAATGTAATAGTCCAACGAATATGGAAATTGCAACAATTATATAAGTGCTTTTTTTGTTCTTCATTCTGTCATATTCATTAATGCTCGTTTAATTTCTCTTCTATCAATTACTTTGAAAGTTATTATTTCTTCTATTATGACACACAACGGTCGAGTGTAGCAGTAGTAAGGGATTGCGGGCTTCGTCATCGACCACCACCACAAAAGTTTATGCGGGGTCGAAGGCTTCATTTACCACTGAAACCCTTATTACTACTACACTTTATTATGTGGCGTTAATTCTTCTTCTGGATACTTTTTATTAACCAACTCATAAATACCCCATGATATAAACCCAGCTAACAATGTTGCGACAATATCTCTCCAATCGCAGGTATTTGTCCCGGGTAATATATATTGAATAAGCTCATAAATTATAAGTCCAATTGTAATTAATATCAAAAAGATCCTACCTGTTTTATACTTTGGATTGCTGATTGTAAAATTAAAGAATACTATAGCAATCGTTCCTGTAAAGTTTCCTATTGTATCGGCAATCCAGAGATCAAAGATGTCGTTTGAGTAGATATATGGTCGATATTTAAATCTACCTATTTCTGTTAGAACAAACATAAAAACAAATAACAATAAAAATACAATCCTTTTTTCATCAACTATAAATACTCTATTCTTGTCTATCAACATAGATTTGATTTATTATTGTTGTTTTTCTTTTTTATTCCACTGTATCCATTGTTGAGCATTTACTGCTGCTATTATAAGGCCTCCAACCGTTGCCCCATGTTTTCCGGTTATAATCCCACCAATCATCAGTATTAGTCCGATAACGAATAATAGGACATGAATTAATTGACGTGTCTTAATGTTTTTCATATCTGTTATTTTTTAGTTGCGAATTATATATTGTCTTGTACTTTTTAATGCCACATAACTCAGATATTGGCACATGGCCCTTATTTCTTCAATATATATGCAATACTTTTGCGAATGTACATTTTATTTAACACAAACATTTTTATTAAATCCAATATATTTTGCTTAACCTGAAATATTCCGGAGGACTTTTAACAACAATGGCGAAGAAATTCTTGATGCAAACGGAAATATTAGGTTTCGGGTAACGAAATTGAAATTGGCTTTCTGGGGGATGGCAAGGCAGGTGCATTTTGCCTGGTCGATGATATTGCATTGGTAAAAACCAAATAGTTTTTCTGTTTTCTAAATACAGGTGAAGACGCCAGGGGAGGACAAAGAGGCTACAACATAAAAAACTGGTGTTGTTTTGCCACCACTGATATGAAAAATTTTATTCTTAATACCCAGATTTGAATTAAGTATTTGGATTTTTTTTGAATTTGCTCCTATAAATTCACCATAGTCAGTAAGTGAAACACAATTAAAATTCAATTTTTTTGAAGCTTTTTTTCACCGTTCCAGAACTTTATTTCAACCTCTTTATTGCAAAAACGAGCACAGAATTTGGTAGTATTTGGATCTTTTTTTCCCTTTGTTTAAGTTTTATTGAAAATGAATTTGCATAGGCATATGTTTTATATTCAATTTCAGCTTTTCCGCGAGCCGTTTTTCCTTTATAAATTTTTGTACTGACGTCATAAATTGCGCTGGAATCAGCATTGATGATCAGCTTTGACTCCCTGCTCTGAAAGTCTACTATTGTTTCTTCTTTATTTACATTCTGTAAAATCAATAGTCCATTAACTGTCCCTTTGGATTCACCTGAAATCAATTTCTGAAATACTGATTCAAATCCATTACCATCTTTAGCCTTAGGGAGATCCAGACCAACTGCAAAATGTGAAGCGATGATAAATCCTAAAATTATTGGAATCTTTCTCATAGTAATACTTTTATAAGATTATGGGTTTACTGCAAGGTTAAGTCAGGCAGTATGTTTCGATTAAAAATGTTGACGCAATGATTGGTTAAATAATTCAAGGTTCGGCATACAGCGACCGCAACTGTGATATTGTGTTATTGCTTATCTGTTACATTACCCGGAATGATCTGCGAATGTACATTTTTATTTAACACAAACATTTTTATTTTATCGAAAATTTGCAACTATCAATCAGTTGGCTTAAGCAATTTTCCTCGGGACCATAACACCTCCTGTTTTTAACAAAGATCGTTGCCGAATATAAAAATAGCAATTCATATCCGGAGCAGATTTAATTAAAAAAAAAGTACCTGAGTGGTTATATCAGGAGACTTTATTTTTACTGACCTAAAAGAATATCTGATCAAAATGAACAGAAAATGAACTGAAAAAAGGAACCAAAAATGACACCTTATGAATATATTTGTTACGCGTTTGAAGCCGGGGAATTATTTTTTACAGTTATAATTATACTCTAATTCTATCATGGACAAGAACCAGAATGATCTCTCAGCAGAATTACAAAAAAATCTTTTCAAAAGTAAAGATTACTTGGTTCATGTTCCCCAGGATTCCCCTCTTAAAAGAACATTAAATCCATATTATCTTCCATCACTGAGCAATAGCACATATTCATTCATTGTGGAGTGGCAACTGCCGGAGATGGACCCCCATGATTCCAGGAAACACGATTCCTAATCAATAATAATTGGAGTCAAGTTTCAAGGGATACCAGTGGTATCAATTAAACCAGTAAAAAAACCGGTTTAGGAATATTTGAAATATTTTCCGGAGAGTAGTATTGTTTTATAAATTTTCACTATGCCAACTTAAATAGGTAAATATGAGGGTGTTAATGTTTGGATGGGAGTTCCCTCCCAATATTTCAGGAGGCCTGGGCACTGCCTGTTATGGATTAACAAAGGGTCTTTCTTCATTCGAAGATGTTGATGTAACTTTCGTCGTACCGAAGGTTTTCGGAGGAGAAGACACCAGCAATATTGAACTTATCGGGGCTGGTGATGTACCGGTTACAAATCGCAGGATCAGTATAAAGGAATTCGGCAAATCGGTAGACTATTTTGAGGTAGGTTCGAAACTGGTTCCGTATGTTGACCCGGAGGACTATTTAAGGCAATCTGAATATACTGTAGAAGGCACAAAATCCCTGATTGAAACCGACAATCAGGGAAGGGTAATATTTTCGGGGAAATACGGATCAGATCTTTTATCGGAAATTGCCCGATATGCATTAGTGGCGAACGTTATTGCCCATGAGAATCAGTTTGATGTCATCCATGCGCATGACTGGCTCGCTTATCCGGCGGGCATAGCTGCAAAACAGGCATCGGGCAAACCATTGGTAATCCATGTTCATGCCACCGATTATGACCGAAGCGGTGGTACCGTTAACCCAAATGTTTATGCCATTGAAAAACGGGGAATGGATATGGCTGATAAAATCATCACGGTCAGTAACCTCACCAGAAAGATCGTCATAGAGAAATACGGGATTAATCCTGAAAAAGTGATTACAGTTTATAATGCAGTTGAACCCTATCGACTTAATCACCTTGCTCCATTTGTCAAAGGATTTAACGAAAAGATAGTGACTTTCCTGGGACGGATCACCATGCAGAAAGGGCCTGAATATTTTGTGGAAGCGGCTAGCCGCATCCTCCAAAGAATGGACAACGTCCGTTTTGTGATGGCAGGCAGCGGCGATATGATGAATAAAATGATCAGGCGCACCGCCCAACTCAGGATCACAGATAAGTTCCATTTCACCGGTTTTTTAAAAGGAGACGATGTTTTTCGGATGCTGCGGATGAGCGATATTTATATTATGCCGTCAGTGTCAGAACCATTTGGGATTTCTCCATTGGAAGCGATGCAGGCCGGAGTGCCGGTTATTATTTCACATCAGTCGGGGGTGGCAGAGATCCTGTCAAATGCGATCAAAATCAATTTTTGGGATGTTGATGCAATGGCTGATGCTATACATGGAATTCTTAATTATAACGGAATGTCTAAAATGCTTGCCAATTATGGCAAAAAAGAATCTTGTAATTTGAAATGGAAAGACTCAGCATATAAAGTAAAACAGGTTTACTTATCTGCCATATTCGCGTAATATATATTTTATTGTATTAATTATTATACAATTATATCATGAGGTCCATTTGTCTTTTTTTCAAGGTACACCAGCCGGTAAGGCTGAGAAAATATCGTTTTTTTGACATCGGTAATTCTGATTATTATTATGACGATTATAACAATGAAATGATCCTTACGCGGGTAGCTGAAAACTGTTATTTGCCCGCAAACAAAATGATCCTTGACCTTATTAGCAGATGCCAGGGCCGGTTCAAGGTCGCTTTTTCAATTTCGGGTACGGCGATTGATCAGCTTAAGATCTATGCCCCCGAAGTCATTGAAAGTTTCAGGGAACTTGCTGCCACCGGATGTGTCGAATTCCTGGCAGAAACCTATTCCCACACTTTGTCAGTTCTAAAAAATATAAACGAATTCAAGAGACAGGTTGAAACCCATGCGATGGCAATTGAAACCCTTTTTGGAACCAGACCGACAATATTTACAAATACTGAATTAATCTATTCGGATGAGATTGGCGTAATGGTTGCCGAAATGGGATACAAAGCCACTTTGACCGGAGGCCCCAACTATATCCTCAAATGGAGAAGTCCGAATTATTTATATCGCAATGCAATTAATCCTGCATTAACTGTATTGTTAAAAAACTTCCGGTTAAGCGATGATATTGCTTACCGGTTTTCAAATTCTGCCTGGAGCGGATGGCCGTTGACTGCACGGAAATATGTTTCGTGGTTAAACAAAATTCCAAGTGAAGAAAAGATTGTCAACCTTTTCATGGATTATGAAACTTTCGGCGAGCATCAAAAACTCAGGACGGGGATTTTTAAATTTATGAATTCACTCCCTTCTGAAGTACTTCAAAAATCGGATTTTGAATTTATGACCCCTTCTGATGTTGTAGAAAATTATCAGCCGATCTCAACTTTAAATGTGCCTTACCCAATCTCCTGGGCTGATGAAGAGAGGGATCTTACAGCCTGGTTGGGGAATGAACTTCAGCAGGAGGCATTTGAAAAATTATACGGATTAAGCGGGCTGATCGAAAAGTGTTCAGATCCCGTTCTTTTAAAAGACTGGAAATATCTGCAAACCAGTGATCATTTCTATTATATGAGCACAAAATATTTTTCCGATAGCGATGCTCATGCCTGTTTTAATCCTTATGATAGCCCGTATGTGGCATTTATGAATTATATGAATGTGTTGAACGATTTTTCTATCCGGTTAGACCTGATTGTGAAAAATAAACATTTGTAACAAGACCATTTGTAATTCCATTAATTTTTATTACATTTAGATGCGTAATTAACCACTCATTAGTCTTCATAACTTTTTGCATATTGTTTATGAATACCGATATTATCGTTTTAATCCAGCATCTAAAAGATGAAATCCAAAATAAATTTGGGGAAAGGATCTGTCATGCCGGACATTGTCAAATACTGTCAGAACAAATTCGAAACTCGACAAAACGTCTTTTAAGTGTTTCAACACTTAAAAGGTTTTTCGGTATTATTAAAACATCTTTCAAACCCTCAAAATATACACTTGATACACTGTCAATTTATTTGCAATTTGAAAACTGGCAGGAATTTATCTGTAATTTTGAAAAAGAAAAACACCAATTTTCCCAACTCAAAACATGGGACAACCTAAGAGACAGAATCAACGTGCTTACCAACGCGAGCCTGAAATCCCTCAAAAACAGAATTGGAACCAGCTATGAATATTTTCAGATCCGTCGTTTCTCCGAAAAACGATTCGAAAGTTTTTTATGCTCACCAAAGATTGCTACCGCTTTTATCGCACCTGATGGTTATGGCAAATCAACAATTGTGACCCAGCTAACTGAAAAGTTTTTTACCGCGGCGGATGCCAAATACCCTGATGATATTGTATGTCTGTTTGAAGGAAGTACCCTCCTCAACCTTGTTACCCCTAATCAAAGTATTCATAGTCTTTACAACTTAATTGAATATGATCCCCAAAAAAGCTTCAGCCTTGTTTTTCGCAACAATCCAGAATTGGTAAAAGGGAGGTTTGTATTAATTATTGACGGGATCGATGATCTACATACTGAAAACGAAAAGACAGATCAACACATAAAAAACTTACTGAAAATAATATCCTCCTATGAACGTATTGGATGGTTTAAGATGCTGATAACCTGCACCCCTAAAATATGGAGAATGTTTTCACTCCAAATGCAGGAGAATCAAGTGCTAAAATCACTTTGGTTCGACGTTACATTTCAGGGAATGGATGATGATTTCATCAATATCCCTTTATTAAAAAAGGAAGAAATTAAATCAATTCTGGAAAATAATCATTACCCTAAATCCCTCGAAGATTTGTGTTTTACCTTTCCCGATATCTTATATGTTATTAATAATCCATATTTATTACATCTATTCTTGTTATCCGATAAACCAGCCGGAATAATCGGGGACATCGATCTGCTCAATCAATATATCCCAAAAACGGTACCGTCACCCCCCCCTGTTCCGCTGAAAAATTCTCAATCGTTAAATCATTTTTCACTTTGTGTGGATACAGTAAAAAAAGTATGGAAGTCAGAAAGTCTGATCTAAACTTATCATCCTCAATGATCGTTGCATATAACGCACAGATAAGGACAGGAATCTTATATGAGTATTCGATACAGGACAATTACCTTTCAATGAATACTTATGTGAAATTTTCTCAGAATATATTGTTTACACATTATCTGGTTAATCTCCTGATAGAAGAAAATAAACTTAGTATTAAATTCCTGAAAAGCATTATTGTCGAATACAATAATTTGCCCCGTCTCCAATGTGAAATATTGAGTCATTTAATACAAATTTTATTTAAGGATAAGCAGGTCGAACTACTCAAGGATATTTTCTCCATTGTGGGGAATGATAAGCTCCCGCAGAACATAACAACTTTCAATTCGCTTTGTCATGTTATGACCAATGTTATTCGCTTTGAAATGCGAAAAAATCCCGGTCTAAGAAATATATTAATACCTCATTATGCCCAATCACCAACCGGTCGAGCATTATATTTTAAAAGATACTTTGACATGGATCGTCTTATGCTTTATTCAGGCGATGATCTTGACTGCTACCTGCAACACAACCAATCAAATGAAGCCAGGCTTTATGTCCACCTAATGAAATTTATGCAGCATTTTCTGGGTGAAGATAGGGACAAGTGTAAAAATGAATATGAGATTATTGTAAATCTGGAAGTTCCGTCAGAAAATGATTCAATGAACATTTCATATTATTTTATTCCTCAAGTTATCTATCAGTCGGTTTATGAAAATAAAGTGCAAAACTGTGTTTTAGATGATGTATACCGTGTGTCAGGTAGATTATTACAAAACGGTATTCAAAGCAGAACTGATATACCAGCTTTTGAGTTTGCCATAATTTTTGCATTAAATTACGGCAAGAAAAATAAGGAAATCATCGATCTTGCTCACTATATCTACGAAAATTATGATCTGACTAACCTTTCCTTGTCATGTTTTTACCAACTTTTTCTGTCTGTCTATGCGAAGGCCCTATTGGAAATGGGAGAGGCAATGCTAGGCGCCGACATTTTTAATCAGGTGAAGTTCAAGAATATTAATATTTCCGAGAATTTGAAGTATTATATTCAAATAAGGCACATGCTTATTGAAGTTGAATTTTTAATTTATAAAGGGAAACTTATAAAAGCCCGCCAAAAACTTGACAAGATTAAAAAAATCTCACAAATGTTAAAATTCACCTACTTCAACAGCTGCGCGTTAGAACTTGAAAAAAGCATTTAGCAATTATTTATACTTCAAAAACCATTCAGGTTGTTTCGACATTTTAGAATAATTTTAAAAATTTAATTTTCATTTTTTTAGAACTTTATCTGCTGCCAGTTTACCGGTCAGTATTGACATTGGCACGCCTGCAGGACTGTAGGCCCATTGTCCTGCCTGATAAATTGATGGTATTGGTGTAAGAACTGAACGATCCGAGACCTGAATTTTGTTTATAACCGGCATAGATTTTTGAAATGACCAACCCACAATAGCCCCTTCCGAACTGCCTACTCTGTTTTCAATATTTAAGGGTGTAAAGGAAAAACGTGCAATAATAGTATCTTTTAACATCGGGTAGATAGATCCGGAGATTACATTGATCATATGATTTTCCATTTCAGAAGTAAACTCCTCAAGCCTATAGAAGAAATGACCATGAGCGATTTTCCTGAAACTATCCAGGGGCTCATCGACTTCCAGGAATAGGGAAAAAACAGAATCGCCACCTCGGTTTTACAGCATCCTGATTTTTGTTTCTTCGAATTTTGCTTTGATTTTTGTGGCTAAACCATTTGCATCCAATATTTTATAAAGTGTTTTTAATATTCTTTTTATTCATAAATTTCAATTCTGCAACAACGTTAATTGTTCTGAACCATGCAATCCACTTAATTCCAGACTTTTTTCCCAACCATATTGGCATTAAAAAAAGCAGTTATAAACCACCAGACCTGTTCTCTCTATTCTGCCTTTAGAGACCCACTTCCCGACGAAATGTTTTGATCAGAAACACTGCCTCCTTATTCCCTTAATAGAAAAATCAATACAAAAAACAATATTCCTTATTCCCTTATTTTATGAATCAGCATGAACATAATCAAAATATTAGTATTGCTGAAGAATGTGATACGTTCCCAAAATTCTATCAGAAAACTATAGTCCCAAAATAAGGGAATAAGGGAAATTTAGGTGGCGAACTGAATTTTCCTACTAAGGGAATAAGGGTAGGGGGCTCTGTAATTTTCAATCGGCCATCATATCCCATTAAATGTCATATAGTGAAGGCTGTTAACAAAGGAAGGTGGGTTGATAGAAATTCTGTTTCGGTCAGAAGGGTTGAATTTCCTCATCCCACCTTATTCACTTTATCTTATTTTGATTTAGTTCCTGTTGTTTCGGCAATTATTTTTTGGGACTTTCGTCCTGATAAAAATCATTACCCGTATCTTTTTTATCCCTGATTTTCTGACTATAATTTGCCCGCGAACTGTTTTCTTTCATGAACATCGCCTTCATATTGGCTTCATTCTTCTGAAAGTGAATCGTATTGGTGATCGAAATTGAAGTGGCAAATTTTTCAACATCATGATCCGTTCCGATATAGGTGAAAGTCCACCGTTGCAATTTCAGTTCCTCGATCATCGTTTTGATAGCACTCCCGGAATATTCCTTTGAGGAATTTTCTTCTCCGTCAGTCAGGATGGTGACCAGAACATTATAGTCTGTCTGATTTTGAAGTACCTGCCGCAATTTGACAAAACTAAATCCTATCGCATCGTACAGGGGAGTCATGGAATCGGGTTTATACCTGTTTTCATCAATCTGCTCCAGTTTACTCGCCGGATCGATAAAATGCAAAATTTTATTTCCAAAGCCATTGAAGGTGATCAGTGAAATGAAATGTTCCTGTTCCGGAAATTGTTTTTCAATTCCTTTTACCGTCTGGACAATTTCGTTAAATCCCTGGATAATCGTTTTTCGGATGGGTTCCATAGAACCGCTTTCGTCGAGAATAATTAAGTTGTGTACCTGATGTTTGGTTTCCATGTTGTTTCAAATTAAAGTTTGTGTAAAAAATATGTTTGTTTTTAAAAGATGCAAAGTAATATTCCTGGGTAATGTCAATACGATCAGAGTAGGAGAGGGTTGGAAAAGTGCGAATCGCCATTTCTGTATTGCAGGTGTTGCACTTCGTCCGTAAATTCATTTGTTCTGAAAACCATGGCAGTTCTTTTTAAGTTTAGGTAATCCTCGAAAAGACAAAGTAAAGGGTTAGGTATGCCAAAACGTGACATAGGTGATTTTATTTTTTATTTAGTGATAGTTTCACTTGGAGTGAAACTAGCACTTAGAATCAGCCTGCATCTCAATGATTACGGCGGTCAGATTATCATGTCTCCTGCCTTTTTGGGTTCCAATCGTATCAATATCATCTGCCAGTTGATTGATAACTGTTTCAACCGGTTGTGCCGGTGAAACCATTTTTGTCAATTGTGCCTCAGGTACTGCTCCCCAGATGCCATCAGTACAAAGAAGGAAACGATCACCTTCATTATAAGGGAGTGGTTCAGAAACAGATATTTCTACATCCTCCATTATTCCTACAGCCCTTGTGATAATATTGCTTTTTGGCGAAACCCGGGCCTCCTCTTCGGTCATAATTCCCAACTTTACTGCTTCAAAAACGACTGAATGATCGAAGGTGCGGTATATAATATTGCCCGACCTGAACTGGTAAATACGACTGTCGCCGACATGAAAACTAATCGCGTGATTTTCGTTAATCAACAACACCGCGACTGTAGTTCCCATTCCCCGTAGTTTACTGTTATTGCTTTCCCTGAATATTGCTGCATTGGCTTGTGAAATTGCAGACAAGATTCCATCAATTGCATTGCATTCCCGGGTTCTTTTTATCTCTTCCAAAATTATGTTTGCCGCCATCTCTGCTGCAATCCTGCCGCCGTTTGCTCCACCCATACCGTCACAGACTATAGCAAGTAACCCGAATTGCGTTTCTTCGATCCGGTAGTAGTCCTGATTTTCAGATCGCCCTCCGATCCGGGTGACAGATGCAATTTTATACTTCTCCATTCCTGCCTGGTTATTTAGGGTTTAAAGTGATAGTTTCACTCCAAGTGAAACTATCACTAATGCAGACTAAACTACGCCCCCAAATCCCACCTCCTGAAATAGAGGCCCTGCCTGACAATGGGTAAGGTTTTATATTCAATGTCTTTCATCTCCTGCTCACAAAGCGGGGAGAAGCCCGATGCGATCCGGACGTTTTCTTCAATCTGGGCAACACTGTCCACCCCGATGATTGTCGTACTGACCGGCAGACTCATATTATACGTTAATGCCTCCTGAATGGTAATGGTGCCAGGCTTTGTGGTTCTCATACGTTCGTTCTGTTCCTGGGCTGCCGGGGGTATCCACGACGACAGCATCCGGCCACGCGTGGTTACCTTCATACCAATAATGGCCATGCCCAGACGCTGAGCTTCAGGAAGCAGATAATTTTTAAAACTCAGATAATGAACATCGGCCGCATTCAGTGCAAGAAGAATCGAGTCGAAATGATAGCGTTTGATGGCCTCCAGCAGGACAATGGGTTCGAAATGCCCGGTTATGCCAAGGTTTCTCACCATTCCTTCCGACTTCGCTTTTTCGAGTGCCTTGATCGCACCATTTGGCGCAAATATCTGATTAACCTGGTCCATTGTCTGTACATTGTGAAGCTGCCAGGTGTCGAGATGATCAGTCTGCAGATTCTTCAGACTCTCCTCAAGCAACCGCATCGAACCATCATAGGTCCGGTCGTGGGTTTTGGAGGAGAGCCATACTTCACCGCGTCTTGATTTCATCACTCTTCCAATATTCAACTGACTCACCCCTCCTCCGTAAGATGCTGCTGTATCGATGTAATTGACTCCCAGATCAATTGCCCTGTTAATGATTTTCTCCGACTCCTCCTCCCGGCCTTTGATCTCGATTGTGGCTTGTCCCCCAAGGCTTAATATGCCCACCTTATGCCCCGTTTTTCCCAGCGACCGTGTTGGCATTGCGCTGTAGGTCTTCGGATTAAACGGGAGATCCTTACCGGAATTCACAGGGATATTACCCGGTTCCGGGTTTGAAGCAAAGGTACTTCCCACAGCTGCTGACGCAGCGGCAGTTATTCCAACACCCAAAAAAGTGCGACGACTAACATTATAATCTCTCATGGTATGAAAATTTAGATTGGTGTTTTATTGTAATGCTTAATTTAAAAACGATCAGGCGACTACCAAAGTTAATAAAAAAATAAACCCGTAACTATTTCTGCGAAAAAGTGAGTGCAAATTTTAAAATCATATAAACAGCTCCAGAATTCCGGAATATAAAATCCCTATATCTGGTGCCCGACTATCACTTTCACCCGAGGGTAACAAATCAAGCACTGATTTAGTTGAAATTAATGCACTTACTGACAGTTCCAATTATTCTGGCTTGGGAGATTTTGGATCAGTTGACGGATTAAACCAGGGAGTTTCCTGTTTTGATTTCGTTTTATGAACCTGGTATCCCTGTTTGGCTGGGGTGGAAACAGCTTCCTGCCGGAGTTTTTCACCGGTCGGATTTAACATGTCCGGATGATTCATTTCCGGTTCATTGACAAGGTGTGAAACAGGATAGGCATTCATTTTTTCGGATGGATAAGGAACGAGAAACCTTAATACATCCGACAATCGGGAGGATGGATTAACCCATTCATTTTCATCTGATTTCGATAAAATGACGGGCATTCGTTTTACCCCGATGCCTTGCAGCATACTATTCGATGTAGTGGTAATAATTGCAAATGAAGTAGTGATTTCCTTTGTTTCCGGATTCTGCCACTGGTCGTAAATTGCGGCAAATCCAAAAGGACGGTTTTTATTCTGAAGGAAGACAAGATAAGGTCTGTTTGATGCTGACCATTCATAATAAGCATCAGCAATTACGATGCACCGTTGTGATTGAATGGGTTTTTTAAAGGCAGCCTGGAGAAAGATGGATTTTGATCCGTTGTAACAGGGATCGTCCTTGCAGTTTTTATTCCCTTCCACACGGGCAGTTAGTAAATTCATAGGTTTTGACACGAAATAAGGGGTCATTCCGAATGTAAAAACCACGAGTGTATTTGGATGCTCACTTGTTATCACGCAGGCATTCTGTCCCCCTGAAACGGCGAAAGATTTTGGAATCTCTTCCTGATTCTGACCGAAGCGGACATTGAAACGGGTTTCTATAGTTTGAAGGTTGCTCACCAGCACGAATTTACAGCACATGATTATATTTTGATCGTTAATTTGATCGTAATATAATCTTTTTTGTCAGCGATGGAGTGTAAAAGGAGCTGGAATTCCTTTTTAATTTATTGGTGGTTTAGACCTGTTTATGAAATCGGCAGTTAAACAGACAGAATTTTTGTTTTTATTTACTTTTGGGTGAAGGCGCCAAAAGGCCAGCCAACGCGCCTATTGCACCCGAAGCAATGGCTGTAAACAGGGTGGTTACAGATGGATCAATTGAGTCATTGGTTATCGATAATATAACTATTCCAATGATTACCAGCAGAACGGCAGCGCCCAGCGAACCCACAATCATACGGTAAACAAAAGTATCAGGTAGTTCTTCATTTAATTGTTGGCTCGCTTTTACGGGATCATCTTTAAAATCCTGTTGAAGTTTCGGATTAATCGCCATCTCAGTTTTCAGGTCGTCAAGGGTTTGAATTTTTATCATGACTTTAGTTATTAAAGATTTTTCATGTTTTCCAAAATAGATTTCAGCGGGTTTACGAATCAATCCGGATATAGTTTCCGATTTGCTTTAATATTTCCTGACCATCACTTATAATATGAACGAATCCGCGAAATCTATTTTAAATCCGTGAAATCCTTTAACCATTATTTGATTTCAACCAGACTATAATTTCCGGAATGAAGAACATTTTTACCTTTTATGAATGATTGCAACGAATCGTTTCGCTCAATTGATTTATTCCAAAGAAATATTAATGCTGGTTTTTTAAGGGGGGAATGAATTTCGTACAAATCGTGCATTTTTAACATTTTGGGAATAACTCCCAGGTATATATCCAGGTTATCACCCCTGCTTAATTCGCAGTAGTAATAGTTTGAAGCGGCTTCGCCGGCAGCAATTTGTTTGGCATCATTGCATAATTCGCCAAGGCCGATAAAGGAATTATATCGTGGTATTGCAAAAGAAACTGAAAAAGTAGCAAGAAGCAATCCAAGGCTCATCATTATAATGGCGGGATTTAATCTTCCGGAAAAGAGGGTTCTTATTGTTTGTATCCCGGTGACCGATAAGATCAAAGCTGTAATAACGATCATTGGTGAAATACCAATGCCATTGGTATGAATGAACTGCTTCGCAATAAATACCGCAGGCAGTGCCATACTCAGTAATCCTGCGGGTACTCCTGCCAAAAATAATATCCAGAAGGGCGAGCCTTGTCGTGGAATCCAGAGTATGGTTAGGTATATAAAAAAGGGAAGGGCAGGAAGCATATAAACGGCCAGTTTGGCACTGAAAATGGATAAACACATAAAGGTTGAAAGTCCGGTTACCACGAAAAAAAGTTCCAATTCTGTAAGGGTTGATCTCATTTTTAATCTCCTTACTATAACGCCTGCGGTCAACAATGACCAGGGAGCCAATACATACCAGATTGTTTCCACATAATAGTAAAATGGAGCTTTGTGATGGAATGAATTTACAGCCCGGTGAATTGTTTGATTAAACAAAAGATTATCAAGATAAAGAATACCTCCCTCTGCATACACTGCTGCAAACCATGGCAGGCATAATACGATCAGCACAGTTAATGTCTTCAGGCCCCAATATCTTCCGGCAGATTTTATTTTCCCTGAGAAAAGCAGAAAAACGATTGTGGAAACCAGCGGAATAATAAAACCCAAAGGACCTTTGGTAAATATGGCCATAAAAATGTAAAATGGAAAAAGAAAGCTGTCCCAGGTTCGGGCTGTGCCACTATAAATTTTAAAAAATGTGTAGAGAGACAACACGATAAACATGCTCATCAGCATATCCATCCTCAGAACCAGGGATGATCCAATAAAATAAACGCTGGTGATCAGCATTAACTGCCCCGCAAGTCGCTGGTTTTCCGACAGCCTGTTTTTTACCCATTGATCCAGTACATAAACCACAACCAATGCGGGAATTAATGAAAATAAACCCAGGAAAAGCAGGTTGTGATATCCAAAGAATAATTTCCCGGCCATTACTATCCAGATGTAAAGCGGAGGCTTGTCGGCATAAGGTATTCCATGGTTAGAAAAGGTAAAAAAAGAACCGTTGCGTAACGCTTCATCTGCTATACTCAGGTATCGTAACTCATTTTCGGGAGTGAAGTCACGGAAGATAAAAATGGGCATAACGATCAGCGCAAAGAGGAGATACCTCGATAATGTGCGTGATAAAAGATAGTTAAGAATTTTCATCTGTTGTTTATCTTTTTGTAAATGAATATATTGCGTGAATAGGCAATAAAACCCAGTAAATTGTCGGTGAAAGTACCTTTCTTGCATGTTCAGAAAGAACCCATTGAATAAGCGTTCGGGCAAAGAAGAGCGCTTGTGATACGATGCCAATAATGAAGATCATAATTCTTCAGTATTAATTTCAGTATTTATGCTTAACGTTTGACGATCAAAAAAGTTACCAGACTGAATTTAACCATTATTCCTTTGGGTTTAAATTTACTGATACACGGCTCCATTTTTTTCGGAATTAATAAAAATTTATCCGGCGTAAAGAATTAAACTTTAAAGAATTAGTATATTTGTGTATACTAATTTTAAAAATGTACCATATGAAAAAGTTACTTGTTTTAATCGTATGTTTTTATTGTACCTCTTTTGCATTTGCACAATTTGAAGGTGCAAAACAAATCTTTGAAAGTCCAAAACTGACATCTGAAATAGCAACTCATAAAACAGTGGCTATTGTTCCGTTTACTACAAAAATAACTTACCGGAAACAACCCAAAAATTTTAATGCTGAAGCAAACCGCGATCAGGAAATGGCCTTGTCAAAATCGATTCAGAATAGTCTTTATACCTTTTTACTGCGCAAAGCCGATAATTATACCGTGTCTTTTCAGGACGTCAATAAAACCAATATTTTATTGAAAAAGGCCGGAATGGAAGGTAAAATGGATGAATTTACGGCCGATGAAGTGGCCAGGGCGCTTGAGGTTGATGCCATTCTTGGAGGCGTTTTTGAAACCGAACAGACTAAATCGGAATCGGGTGCAATCGTATCTGCAATAGCATTTGGCGGCCTTGGCGGAAAAACAGGCACAGGAACATTAACTTTAACAATCTACAATGGTAAGGACGGGGAACTGCTGTATCGTTTTTTTAAGACCATGGACGATAATATAGCTTCATCAACAGATGATTTAGTTGAAAGAATGATGCGAAAGGTTTCCAGGAAATTTCCTTATCAGAATCCATCAGCAAAATAACATTTAATACTTTGTGTTATTATCTTCGTATTGATTAACTGAATATCCGCATCTTTTGACTTTGTTCTTCATACTAAAATTTACTCACTATGAACGAACAGGAATATTTGGAAAGTCGTGTCCAGGATCAGATTGATTGGTATGACAAAAAAAGCGCCTGGCATAAGAAATTGTTTATGCGCCTAAAAACAACGGAGACATTTCTTGCCTTGCTGATTCCACTGCTGACCGGCTATATCACAACCGAAATGGTAGGACTCAAAGTTATAGTTGGACTAATCGGAATTGTTGTGGCTGCTATTGCAAGCCTGATAACGCTCTATAAATTCCAGGAGAACTGGATTGAATACCGCACAATAGCTGAATCGTTGAAGCATGAAAAATTTCTGTATATTACAAAATCAGGACCTTACAAGGAGAGTTCGTCATTCCCGTTATTTGTAGAACGGATTGAAAGTTTTATATCGAAAGAAAATTCACAATGGGCTTCCTATATCAGACCCAAACAAAATGAAAACCAGGATGAATGATCGGATTTTTGTTAGTTATAACCGACAGGATTCTAAATTTGCATTAAAACTTGCCGATGATCTTGCCGCTCAGGGAATAAATGTCTGGATCGATCAACGAAGTATTACTCCCGGAAACCGGTGGGATCTTGAAATCGAAAAGGCATTATCAAATGCTGAGATTGTTCTTGTCGTTCTTTCACCCCATGCGGTGGCCTCGGATAATGTGCTCGACGAAGTATCGTTCGCTATAGATGCTCACAAACGAATTATTCCGATTATTGCCCAGGAATGCACTATTCCCTTCCGGCTCAGACGATTTCAATATATTGAGTTCAGCCAGAATTATACGTTAGGTTTACAAAGTCTTCTGGTTGAAATTAAACACGAACAGGGAACTCTTCCTGTGACTTCGGAAAAAGACCGGAAGCAGAAAAAATTTTCCGCGTTTAAGAAATATGCTTTACCTCTTTTAGGTATACTTTTGATTATCATAGTTGTAGCTGTGCTGAATTTAAAAAAGGATACGGGTGGAGTCATAATTAAGGATTTGTATTCAGATGAAGCGATGAATGTTACTTCCTCTGTTGAACCCGCTGCGATTCGTGCAGGTGAACAGGCCGAAGTGAACGTAACAGTACGCACTGCCCGGGGAGAGCCGGTAGCGGGTGCAAATGTTGAAATTGGCATGGGTGGTGGCACCTTTACCACAAGTGGATCAACAACAGAATCGGGTACGACGAATGAAAATGGTTTTTTTGCAACACGCTGGATATCACCTCCAACGGCAGGAGCCGAATACGGAGGCTATGTTACTGTGCATAAAGAGGGATTTGCAGAGGGTAAAAGCGATTTTAGTATCCGCATCACCCCGTTAACAAAAGATCAGAATCAGCAATCAGACAAAACAACCTCTAAGTCGGAGCTGATTAAGGTGACCAGTACCGTCTTGACCGCAATCAGTTTACCAGGCGAAGAGTCAGCAATCATGGTGGTGGCACTCACATCGCAGGGGGCCCCTGTTGCCGAAGCAAACGTTGAAATAGCCATGGGAGGGGGCTGGTTTAAAGGCAGCGGAACAACCACCGTAACAGGCAAAACCAATACCCATGGTATCTTCCTGACCCGATGGCGCGCTCCCAATCCGGCAGCGGCCGGATACGAAGGCACTGTAAAAGTTCGCAAAGATGGGTTCACGGAAGGAATGAGCGATTTTACAATCAGTATCACCCAGGCGAACAATGGTCCCTCCGGAGTTAGTCAGTTGACAGCCACAAATGTCACCTGCACAGCATCACCAGATTCTGTTTCAGCAGGCGAACAAACGGAGCTGAAAGTAATTGCCCTTTCTTCACAGGGTACTCCGGTGAGCGATGCAATGGTTGAGATCAGAATGGGAGGAGGGTTGTTTGCAGGCAGCGGATCGACCACTGAACTGGGCAGAACCGATGCAAATGGAATCTTTACCACACGCTGGAAAGCTCCCAAGCCGGCAGCAGCGGGCTACGGCGTAAGTGTAACCGTTAAAAAAACAGGGTATTCAGAAGGTAAAAGCGAACTCACAATAACGATTATAAACTAAGGCCAATGATTCAATACATCAAATGGTTGTGATCAGCGAACGGCGATGGATTTCCTGGAATAACACTCTCGTCGCCACGGTAAATCCCATTTTTGATGGCTGTTGTATTTCCTTTTAAGAAGGACCAAGCAAATCTCAGATTTTAGATTATTCAGAATGACCCTGCTTATTTTTTTAATCCAAATACTTCCTTTACCGCTTCGAGGTATTTCATCCCGTTTTTTATATCCGGTTCAAGGTAACTTCCTTCAGTCCATTCATTCCAGCAATTGATGTTCAGAATTCGCGGGCCAACGGGGTCCTGAAGTAATTTTTCCTTTGTTAGTTGAAGGGCATTCCTGAAATTTTCAGGTGTATTATTCCCGATTGTATTCATAAACGGGTAACCCACATTTGCCCATTCCGATTTAAGGTCGCAACGTGGTGAAGGATCCCATCCCATGGTCACATTCGGGAAATAGGGGATTCCATATTCTGTTTTGGCCTTATCCCAGTGTGCAAAATAAGCATCCCTGACGAAGTTAAAATCGGTTTGAGTTTTAGGCAATGCTACATGGTGAATCCAGACATACGAGGTGGCCGAATCAAAACCAAGCATGCTGATCAGCTCAGGAGTGTTTGATGGTGCTTTTTCAACGGGCAGAATTGGATTTCCCCAGGCTACCAGGTTCCAGTGAACCCCTTTCAATCCTGCAGCAACAGCTTTTTCGCTCAACCGCTGCATCGCTGCTTTGGTGGCTTCCATACTGCCAAAACCTTCTACAAATTTTTTTACATCATACACCGAAAAATAAGCTTTGCCATCAATCTTCCAGTAGTTAGGTTTCATAAAATATTCCTTTATAAGGAGATCACCTATTTCTTCGAACCGTTTGGAAGAAACCTTCCCCGGGTAAAGCAGTTTTTGCGCAGCACCACGCGTATATGGATGGATATCAACCCAATCATGGTTTGCCCACATGAGTCCAAATTTTATCTCTCCGCAATTCTTTGCCTTAAGGAATCCTTCATCGATACAACGATTTAAAAAAGGACCATCTTCGTACATGTACCAATCAAAAATAAAACAGTCGATACCATGATCGGCCGCTGCCCCAATTTTCTGAGCCATAACTTTAGGGTCCTTTTCATCGGTATAACCCCATGCCGGGACATTTGGCTGATAGTGACCCGGAAACCGTGGCCGGGCATTCTTAACCAGTTCCCATTCCGACCATCCGGGTCCCTTATAGGTTGTATTCCGTGGATCGCCTGTATGGTAATTCGCGAAATAATAGGCAGCAACGGTTATTTTATCCCGATTGGAAGTTGACTTTCTGACTGATTTACAGGATGCAACCAGAACAGACACAATAATTGTCATTAATAGCGCTTTGCTCATGGTTTTGATGTTTTAAGTTCATATACTTTACTTCTGATCTCTGCAAGGGTTCCGATAATCACGTAATATTCATATTCGTAGACACTGTTTTTGTACAAAATCTCCTTCTTTACAGGAGCGATGTACGATGTTGAGCCATCTGCAGCTTCCTTTCCGGGAACACCTGACATTCCTGCAAGGAAACTATCGCAACGTGGGTTATAGATACCCATTCCCCAATGATTCCCGTCAACAAAAGCCATCCAGTGTTCCGAAACATTACTGTATCTTCCCCAAAATCCGCTTGCCAGATTTACTACTGTTGGGTTTTCCAACGGGGCATTCGAAAAGGGGGCATTGCCAATGTAAGTATACAAATTTTTCAGTGCCGATATCGGATAGACAGCGGGTAACTCCTGATCCCTTGAAATACTGTCGCCATAAAGCTGATCTGTACGATGGCAGGTAAGCCGGTTGTGTACTTTTAAAACTGATCCCTGTAAGGTTGTCCACTGTTCCATCTCCGCCTCCGCCGGATGATTGTTCATATCCCAAAGCATGGGGATACATTTGATATAGAGCTCATTTTCTTTCTTCTCAAAAGCGAGGATTTGCGCCCTGTTGCGGTAAGCATCTCCTACCTGGATAGGATTCCAGGTCCATGGCGACCATGCGGGTGACTGGCCTTCTGCCTTGCGGTCGAGACTCTTGCCTGCATAGTACGATTGCTGAATGTACCTGCCTTCGTCTGCAATATTGACCAGACTCCGGGTTGAATTCGAAGGGGAGAGGTACGAAATGGCACCTCCCCGGGTCAGATCCAGCTTAAGAATGAGGATGCCATTGTCAATTACCGCATCATTGTTTTGAATTTGCTGCGGTAACTGGCTAAAGGCACAATGCGAAAGTAAGAGAAGTATTAAACCGCCAAAATATTTCATAATACCTTGAGAATTTTAATGTCTGATCCTGTTCATCTCAGTAATTCAACTGTTGAATTTGCACCGGTCCGAATAATCCGGATGGCTGCAGTTTCGTCGCAGGCGTATACGGATTAACGGGACACCACGTCACGCGTTGTCCGACAGGTACTTTACTGTCGCCGATCAGCCTGTTCATCCAGGTATTCACCACCTCAATCTGAAGTTCATTTTCACCTGCTTTAACCAGTTGAGTTATGTTCAGCATGTACGGAACTGTCCATGTTCCGCCTGCATAGGTGCCGTTTACCGTAACTTTGGCCATTGCAGTCAGGCTCCCCAGGTCGATGACCACCTCGCCGGCATCCGGTAATTTATCCAACTTGAATTTGCAGTTGTAGGTTGCTGTCCCTGAGTAATATTTAATCCGTTCATCTTCAGAAGTCGTCCAGTCGTGCAAAATTTCGAAAATAACCGGCTGTTCCGGACCTCTTTGCAAGGCATCGAAGGTGACCGTCCATGGGCCTTTAAGATCAGCCAGCTGCACTGGTGCCGGGTAATTGGCATCAACTCCTGCACCAGCAGTTTTATCTGCTTTTTTGCGAAAAACCACAAATACACTTTCATAAGGTGCAAGTTTGAGAGGAACTGTTGTGATATTTTCTTTATTTGCATATGCGGGCAGATCGCGGATGTATCCGGTAACGGCCTCCCATAGTTCAGGTTGCATCTTCTGAACCCTGAATTCCGGGGTAATAATTTTTGTTTCTGCAGTCTGGTTCGAGATAAAATAAATTTCGCCATTCTCAAGCGTGCGGTGCCCGTAATGAATCGAAAGATCTTCAGGTAACCGGCAGTCGGGAACGCAATTGATCAGTGCAAAAGCTTCCGTCATATCTAAGCCATTAATGATCATTCCTTTTCCAAATTTCCGCGATTTTACATTCACACCATCCACTTCACCCCACAATTCCGAAGCCATCGCCTGTAGTTGTTCATCGGCAGAAGGCTGGTTTTGCAGGCTGGGTGAACGTTTGGGAGCAGGACCCAAAATCACTGCACCGTCATTGACCAGTTGTTTGATTTTGGACAGCAGTTCGGGTCGCATGGTTTCCAGTTTAGGTAAAACCATAATCCGGTATTGGGTTCCGTGAGGGAGAGTAATCAGCCCGTCTTTCACGGTCATGTACTTTTCAATGACCTCAGCATTCATATAGTCAAACTGATAGCCAACTGGAAGGGGAGGATCAGTGATACCGGTCATTTTTGGGGCATCTTCTCCTATAAAATAGGCTGCATCGGCTACGTTCAGTCCATGCTGAAGCATAAAGTTTGTCCTTTTGAGGTATTGGGTATACACATCCATCTGCGTGAACCATGTGTTCTTGCGGTTGAATTCATTGCCGAACCAGGCATTCATCCCGGGGTTTTTATCCTCATAGGGCTGGGTAATGTAAACATGCAGGAGGGTATTGTTGATCCCTTCTGCAAAAAAGCGGTCGCCGCGTTGTTTTATGACGGCCGGATAGCGGGAAAAAGGTTTTCCGGCACAGGTGTTTGATTCGGCTGATATTTTCGTCTTTCCGTAGATGTGTCCGCAGGAGGTTGCTGCACGGTTTTCGATATTTCCAAGCTCACCTTCGCTCCAGAATTCACCGCCGATTTCGTCCGACTGTCCGCCGTACATCAAAAATTCACCGGGAAAGCCCCAGTGACCGTAATTCTCCAGCCAGGTTTTTAGTCCATGCTTATGACTGATTTCCCTGAGTCCACCGACATAATCATACGCCACTTTGTCGGCTACCATACGCCGCATATCCCATAGAAAACGGTCAGACGACAACTGGCTGTTTACCACCATTCCCTGATAAACAGGGAGATATGGAGTTGGATCGTAATCGTATTTTTGTTTAAACTCATCGAGGAATCCGTCTGTAAAGTTTTGTCCGCCTGTTTCGTAGCTGTCCTGAACTACTACTTTGAAACTTTTTCTATCGGCTTCGGGGATACGTTTCAGAATTTCACCCATATGGCCATAGAAATGTTTCTCTGCATGTTTTTTGCTCATCTTGTCCGCTTCATAACCCGTAGCCTCAGGTGATGCCGGGCTATTGACTGTTCCGGTTGGCGTCATGCCGGTGCGAAGAATCACCCATTCTCCCTCAGGGACATCCCAGTTCAGGGTGCCGTCCGGTGAGAGGTATTTTGTGATATCCACCACTTTGGAGCCATCGATCACGGTGGCCTGGTCATCTGTTTCGGGTTGTGGTGCCCATTGGTAATCATGCCAGTAGGGCAGGGGTGTGGGATGCATTTTGGCAAGGGTCTTTTCGCTGAAACGCTCAACCCGGGGGGCAGCTGCAAGGACAACTTCGGCGAGTCCACTGTTTTGCCTTGAATTTTTAATGATCAGGCGAAAACTGGTTGCCGTTGTGGCAGGAAATGAAACCATTACGGGAGCATAGGGATCAAAACCTACATTTAGTGCCGGATTTGACCGATTAATCTGAAATTCAGAGATCGTCCGGTATTCACCTTCTGTTTCTTTGACCTGAAACTGGGCAGTGGCAAGCATTGGATGATCGGACGGGCGGACTGAAAGACTGCGTGCAGTAAATGGTTCATTGGCCTCAAAACTGATTGTGAATTCCTTTCCGGCAGGAAAAGTCATCCCGGTTTTTCTGTCACCGTCAGAGATGGTTGCAATATCATCAACCGTTGGGTACGAGGTTATTGAACCGTTTTTATTATTCAAAACTAGCTGGTCATCTTTAGGGACAGGCCAGGCGATAACTTTCACATCCTGGAACAGTTCGATGGGCTTTTCAAGTTTCTGGCTGAGTTTCTGCGGTCCCTTAACACGAAGTTCTGAAGCCGTAAGGTAACGCATGGCCTCCTCTGCACTGATCCATGGTCCGCCTGACTGGCTCCAGCCCGGGGAGTTGAAGATTCCGATTTCAATATTAAGTGCGGTTGCTGTTTTCAGTGCTGTATGCAAAATCTCCCACCACTCTTCACTTAACATTTTGACCTTCCCGTAAGGAATATCAGCTAATCCGATATTGCCAATAAAAGCGCGGTTGATGCCGGCTTCTTTCATCGAATTCAGATCTTTTATAACACCTTCCTTCGAAATATTGTCAGAGATCCAGTACCAGTATACGCTGGTTTGAATGGAGTCGGGAGGTGTAATAAAGCCTGCTTCGAGTCCCCTACCTGATTTTTGAACGGTATCCGGGGTGCATGATGCCAGATAAAATGCAATCACAGGAAGCAGAATAAGTAGGAATGCTTTTCTCATAAGAAGAAATGTAAGGTTAATTTATAAATGAGTTTTTTTCATATGCTGTGTCAAAATTAACTTTAAATCCATCACATGACAATAGACGATTTGCCTGTTTATTTACACAAAATGACAAGGCCGCTGGAAATAATAGCCGGTGGATGCTTAAAAATGAATGAAAGGAAGTTCGTGCGAAGGATGACTGACAAGTAGAGGGTGTATTTTACATTTCGCCCAAATCACTCGCGATGTTTAAATCCAGACATCCGCTGGCATGCTGACCAAGTTCAAGTCTCAGCAGACCCCTGGAGTAATAAGCCTGGGTAAATTTAGGATTGATTTCAATGGCCTTGTTCAGATCGGCAAGTGCGCCCGTGTTGTCTTTAATGCCAATCCTTGCAATACCTCTGTAGAGAAATCCCCATGCATATTCCGGGTCAATCTCCAGTGCTTTAGTCAGGTCTGCAATCCCCTCACTATATTGTTCAAGGTTGGATTTTGAAGCTCCGCGGAATGCATATACACTTTTATACGTGGGATCAATATCCAGTACCCTGGTAAAATCGGCAATTGCTCCCCTGTAATCCTGCAATTCAAACCTTAACATACCGCTGTTTAAATAGGATGTGGCATCCATGGGATTTATCACCGTTGCCATCGTATAGTCGGCAATTGCACCTTTGTAATCTTCGAGGCTGGCTCTTGCAAAACCGCGGATGTAATAAATATCTGCATCCCGGGGATTAATCTTCAGTGCCATTGAGTAATCCTCAATGGCCCCCTGATAATCCTTTTTTAATGCTTTTCCCGCACCACTCTCACAATAAATATTAGCATTCCCAATGTAATTCTCTATTAAATCATTAAATGCAGCAGGCGAATTAATTTCTTTTTTCATAATGGAAAAGTTTTATTCAATGGAATAAAAGTGTCAAATATTTATTTACTAAGTAAAGATATTTATAATAAGTCAAAAAAACTAACAATCAAGGTTGTTTTTCCTAAATTTATGTATGCTGTTATATTTTATGCTTCTTTTAGTTTGTAAAAGTCTAATTATGAATATGTTGTATTATCCGTATTTATCCGGATATTTACGTATATAACCGGATATAATTGAATAAAATCAGATGTTGGTTGTATTTTCGTAGTACTAATTTGGAAGCAGAAGGTACAAACAAATTTGACAAATGTGTTTTTTATTTAACCACCTGAAAAAACTGTTATGAACGATCGTAAATGTCTTCAGTGTTATGAACAACTGAGGGGACGGGCGGACCAGAAGTTCTGCAGTGATCAATGCCGCAGTGCCTATAACAATCAGCATTACTTTGAGACGAACACGGTTATCAAATCGGTCAACAGGATATTGAAGAAAAACCATACTATCCTGACAATGCTCCGGGCAAATGGTAAAACATCAGCAAATAAGGCAGAGCTGCAGAAAAAAGGGTATCGTTTCGACTATTTCACCTATGTAACTACTTCACGTAACAGCAAGATTAATTATTTCTGCTATGACCAGGGTTTCAGGGAACAGGAACACAATAAGCTGATCCTTGTGCATCGCGACATGGATGACGATTTGGAGACACTCAGACCAGAACCAATATCCTGATCCAATCCCAATTCCGTATTCCCTTAGGATTAATCCCTTCCCTTGAAATTTAATGAGTTTTTCCGCAAAGTGAAAACCGGTTTTTGACACAATTTCAATAATCTCCACGGCAGTCACATTTTTAAAAGCCCTTAGTCATGCAATGGATGTTTAGCCCATAGAACATCCGGGTGCAGTGAAAAATACTGTTTTTTTATCTGCTGTTGTTATTACCACCTGAAAATATATCTTTGCTTAAGATTCAAAGCTGATGACCATGAAAGATTTGATTGCATGAGTAAAAAAGTATTTTTTTGTAATTGCCAGGCAAAAATCATAGAGACTAGCCGGTTGAAGTCTATTTCGGACTACCTTCGGACAGCGGGGCATCCATATGCTGAAATTTCCGATTTGTGCGGCTGCTCAGTGGACCGGAAAAATGAAACCCGTGAATTGTTTATGTCGTCTGAGGAGGTTTTAATCATCGCCTGTTATCCCCGCGCGGTAAAACTTTTACTTGACAGCTGTGGAATTGACCATCAAAATTCAAATTTCAATTTCCTAAATTTCAGAGAATTAAATAATGCTCAACTGTTCGGGGCTGTAGATTCATTCTTTGAAGGAGAATACCAAAATAGCGATAGTACGCTTTTAAAAAGTACCTCAGACTGGCCCTCCTGGTTCCCGATGATCGATTACTCGCGCTGCAATACATGCGGACAATGTGCTGATTTTTGTCTTTTTGGTGTTTATGAAAAGTATGATAATAAAGTAGTTGTTGTAAATCCCAAAGGGTGCAAAAACAATTGTCCTGCCTGCGGACGTATTTGTCCGCAAACAGCCATAGTTTTTCCCAAATATGAAAACGACGGTGCCATAGCCGGTTCCGATACAATTGATGAAATTGCAGAACATCAACGACAGAATCTGGATATTGAGAACATTCTTGGCAGCAATATCTATAAGGCACTCGAAATGCGCAAAGCTAAGCGCAGATCGATTATAAGTTCTGTTTCATTACAGAAAGCCATGGAAGAAAGAGAAAAAGCCCGTTCTGAAAAGAACGAAAATCAATAGAAAACTGATAATGTCTATACTGGGAAATGTTTTAAGAGCCGATCGGCGGTGTTTGTGGAAATTCGCTTATAACCTTGGATGGAAAGGGATTTCGGGGTTTAATAAGTTCGAAAAACGCAAAAAAAAAGGCGAGAATTTCCCCGCTTTTCAGTTTATTTCGGTTACCAACGACTGCAACCTCACCTGCCAGGGATGCTGGGTTTCAAGAGGAGAGAAAACTGCCAGTCTGGATCTGACAGCTATCAATAAGATCATTACCGACAGTAAAAAACACGGTTGTTATTTTTACGGGATTTTGGGCGGGGAGCCATTGATGTACGGTGATTTATTCAACATTTTCAGGGCACACCCTGATTGTTATTTTCAGTTGTTCACCAATGGCACAATGCTTACCGATAAGATCGCTGAAGAGTTACGAATACTGGCGAATGTCACTCCCTTGATCAGTCTCGAGGGAAATGAACTGGTCGCCGATGTTCGCAGGGGAAGCAAACATGTGTTCAGTCGCACGGTAAAGGCAATTGAAACCGCAACGGCACATAAATTAATCACGGGAGTTGCAATAAGTGTTTGTAAATCAAACATTGAAATGGCACTCTCGGATGAATTTATCGCGATGTTGCACGACCGTGGTGTTGTCTACCTGTGGTACTACATTTTTCGTCCCACAGGCGAAGATCCTCATTTTGAGCTCGCGCTTACCCCGGACGATATTGTGAGGCTACGCCGGTTTTTAGTAGAGGGCAGAACCAAATATCCCCTTGTGATTATCGATTCTTACTGGGGCGCAAATGGGGAACCATTCTGTCCAGCCGCCGAAGGGCTGAGTCACCATATCAATCCGGAAGGCAATATCGAACCTTGCCCGGTTATTCAATACTCCTGCGATAATATTCAAAACGGTGATCTTAAAGCGGTATATGAAAATTCTACTTTTATAAAGGATTTTAAATCAGAGGTGTATAGCCAGACAAAAGGTTGTATACTGATGGAAAATCCCGCCTGGCTTGCGAATTTCGCGGCTGAACATCAGGCAATAAATACATCGAACCGGCCCGGTTTACCTGTGCATCTGGGGCCGGAATGTGCCGTTTGCAGTCATGGCAGCTGCCCGGTAATTCCCGAAAAAAACTGGATATACCGGATGGCTAAGAAAAGAGCATTTTTTGGTCTGGGTGCTTATGGATAAAACTAAAACTATGAAGTCAACAACATTTCTGCCCATATTTGCCCTTGATGTTCCGTTGGAAAAGGCAAAACGTGCGCTTATAAGAGCCACAATTGACACCTGGTTTCTTAAAAATCAGGTTATGCCACCTGTGAATTATGAGGCATTAATCGGATTTGCAAATATGCTGATCGAATCTCAAAAATGGGAGGAACGGTATCGGGCTTTTATTATGGTATGCTGCGGAAATGCCATCTGGCGTCCTGTGGTAGGAGCTATTCCGTTTGACCGGCGTATTTTCCTGCTTCCCCAATGTCTGCGGAATGTCAGTTTATGTACGGCGCAACAGGATGAGCTGGGATTACTCTGCAGTGAGTGCGGTAACTGCAGCATTTCCGGATTTTTACGTGAAGCCGAAAACCTTGGATATGTTGCACTGGTGACTGAAGGAACAACTATTACCACCCGGCTGATTGAAAGTGGGAAAGTTGACGCGGTGATTGGAGTCGGATGTATGGAAGTGCTGCAAAAAATGTTTGCTTCGGTGAGTAAATTTTCCATACCAAGTATAGGAATTCCCCTGATTACCTGTGGTTGTGTGGAAACCTCGGCCGATACAGAATGGATTAAGCAGGAGATTTACAATTACGGTGAAGATCCATCCATCAGGTTGCTTAATCTAAACTATCTGAAAAACAAGACCTCTTCAATTTTTGGCGAAGACCAGTTGATACGAATACTGGGAGCCGGCGAAAATAAAACGGCCATAATTGCTTCTGAATCACTCCTTTTAGGTGGTCAGCGTATACGGCCTTTCCTCGCTGTTTTATCCTACGAAGCTTTTGTAGCTGAGCCTGATCCTGCAGTGCTGAATATGCTGGCCTTATCGGTTGAATGTTTTCACAAAGCCTCACTGATCCACGATGATATAGAAGATAATGATGATTTCCGTTATGGGAAGGAAACCATTCATGCGATTTACGGTATTCCTGTAGCCATTAATACGGGTGATTACCTGATTGGTGAAGGATATCGTCTGATTGCCGAAAGCACGTTGTCTCCGTCGATGATTAGCGAAGCGATCAGGATTGTCTCGCGTGGACACCGAAGTCTGACCATTGGGCAGGGGGCCGAATTGATATCTATCCGTTCAAAAGAGATCCTTCCTTTGAAAGAAATGCTGGAACTTTTTGACAATAAAACATCTGCGGCTTTCAAAGTGTCGCTGTTACTTGGTGCCGCTGTGGGCGGAGCTTCACACGAAATGATCGCCTTACTGGATCGTTTCAGTCATTATATTGGTGTTGCTTACCAGATAAAAGATGACTTATCTGATTTTAAAGGTAATAAAGGTGATATTGCTCTCCGGAAGTTCAGTATCCTGCTTTCAGTACTTGCTGATCAGCTTTCGTCCGAAAAGCAAATTTTATTAAATGCTTACAAATCTGACAACTATGAAGCAATTTACGAGCTTATTGAGCAGTATCAGACGGTGAATGTTACCACTGAATTATTAGTCCGCAACATTCACGAAGCAAAAAATTGTCTTGAAAATATCTCAAACATAGGTCTAAAACTGGCATTGCATGAAATTTTGGGAAAGATTTTCAAAGACTATATTTAAACTGGCGGCACAACCCCGGTTAAAAAAAGTACGTCCCAAATTAATCGAATCGGTTTTGGTCAAATCGGTCGTGATGCTCGATCCTGTTATGACTTCACAGATCAGGTCATTTATTCGGGGCCAACAAACAATCGAGGGTGGTTTTGCAGACAGGGGCGGGAAATGTGATTTGTACTATTCGCTTTTCGGGTATTATATTGCTGAGGCACTCTCTGTTACGGAAGTGATGGAGCCGCTGAAAAAATATGTGGCATCAGTAGTGGTACCGGAAAATTTGTCAGGTGTTTACCGATACTGTGGTGCAATTTTATATGCCAGGCTGATAGGGCAGGATGAAACCACCGAAAAGCTGCGAAAACAAATAGTAACCGACCTGGTTCTGGCTGATTCAAAACAGCCTGAATATACTGGTTTCCTGGGAGTCCTGGCTCTCTATTACCTTGAAGATTATCAGAATATACGACGAGTTCTGAATAAATACAAATCATTTACGGTCAGCAATCATCCATGTCCCGTGGTTGCCGCCACAGCGGTTATGATGGGAATGGCCGGCTCCCCTCAGACGGAGGCAGTCGATACAATAACGTCTTTTTACCGCCACAACGGGGGATTTGCCGCACTTCGACAGGCACCGGCTGAGGACCTGCTTTCGACAGGAGTTGCTTTATACGCGCTCCATTTTCTGGATGCGGATATTCGTCTGATCAAGCCCGATTGTTTTGCTTACGTTGATGATTTATACGATAATGGCGGCTTTCGGGCGACTTCATACGATTCTTATTCTGATGTCGAATATACATTTTACGGACTGTTGGCTTTAGGCTCAATGAGTTAATACAATTGAAAATATGAGTCAGGAAAATCTGGAAAATCAATACGAAAAATTAGTCTTATTATTGAAATCGGAGCAAAACCGCGACGGCTTTTGGAGCGGCAAGCTCTCTTCAAGTGCGCTTGGAACGGCTGTTGCAATTGTTGCACTGAAAATTAATCCAAATAACTCAGATGAAAAGTTAGTTACAAACGGATTGATTTGGCTTTTACATCATATGAATACAGATGGCGGATATGGCGATACACCCGCAAGTATGAGCAATATCAGCACTTCTTTACTTTGTTACGGAGCCATCAGCTATTGCGGAGAGGGTAGTACGACTGCCGAAGAAGCGCTTTCGCGGATCAGGAAGTACCTGCTTGAAAACAAAATCGATCTTTCGCAGGGAAATATAACGCACTCGATTTTGGATGCTTACGGGAATGACTATACCTTTTCTGTACCGATCCTTTCGATGCTCGTAATTTGTGGAGTACTCAGTGCCGAAACTTGCAGAAAAATCCCTCAGCTCCCTTTTGAATTTACGCTGTTACCTGCGAGGTGGTACAGTTTATTTAATTTACGCGTTGTAAGTTATGCAATTCCGGCACTGATTGCCGTGGGTATTTTCGTCTTTAAAAACAGAAAACATCATAACCCGGTGATGAAATGGATCAGGAACAGGTCAATTCCTTCTGTAATGCGAAAACTTGAGAGCATCGTGCCCCAAAGTGGCGGATTCCTCGAGGCCATTCCATTGACAGCTTTCGTGGCGATGTGCCTGTATTCTGCCGGCCAGGGCAACAGTCAGGTTGCCACCAAAGGAATCTCATTTTTACGCAATCAGCAACGACCGGATGGCAGTTGGCCGATTGATACCGACTTATCAACCTGGATCACCACCTTAAGTGTGAAGGCGCTCGGAACACAAATGAAAACAGTATTTTCGGAAATTGAAACCAATCGTATTGTATCTCATTTAATTTCAATACAGTACAAGGAGATACATCCTTTTAATCTTGCAATGCCAGGTGGCTGGGGCTGGACCAGTTTCTCAGGGTCCGTGCCTGATGTTGACGACACAGCAGGAGCAATTCTTGCACTTTTGGAATTATACTGCGATGAGAATAATATCAATGAGGCCATTATCAGTGGATGCCATTGGTTAACTACATTACAAAATAAAGACGGAGGATTCCCTACATTTTGTAAAGGGTGGGGAAGACTTCCGTTTGACAGTAGCTGCTCCGATCTGACGGGACACGCACTGCTGGCATTAACCCGATCTATTGATATTTTAGGTGCTCAAATGCCTCCTGAATTGAAAAGATCGATAGAACAATGTATCCCCAGAGCATTCGGATTTCTCTGGAAAAATCAGCAGGACAATGGCAGCTGGTATCCATTATGGTTTGGTAATCAGTTCACATATGAAAAAAAGAACCCTGTATACGGCACCTCCAAGGTTTTTATTTATCTGAAAGACAGTCTTCTTTGTGACAACCTGGATGTTCAGATGAAAAAAAATATTGGGCAGATGTTGTCCAAAGCCCAGATCTATTTGTTGAACCAGCAAAATGCTGATGGTAGTTGGGGTGGAGAAACCGGCACGCCGGGAACTATTGAAGAGAGTTCACTCACGATTTCTGCATTGACTGGCCGGAGTAATGAGACCTGTTTAAAAGGATTTGAATGGCTTGAAAATGAATACAACAAATTTGGTTTGCGTTCAAATCCGATTGGTCTTTATTTCGCGATGCTATGGTATGACGAAAAATTGTACCCGTTAATCTACTATGTCGAAGCACTCAGGCGATTTCTTAAACAGACCTGAAGCAGGAAGCAAAGAGTAGAAAAGTTATCGCAAACAGGAACTGTAACAGGTTACCGGAAAACGTTTTAAGAAAGAATAATTTATGAAATTACATATCACCGGAGGATTTTTAGGGAGTGGTAAGACCACCGCAATCATAAACGCATCAAAGCTATTAATGCAAAATGGAGAAAAGGTGGCCGTGATTACCAACGATCAGGGTAACTACCTGGTTGACACGAACTTTGTCGCCTTAAATAATATACCCGCAGCCGAGGTAACCAACGGTTGTTTTTGCTGTAATTTCAATAGCCTGCGCGATCAGATTAAATCTCTTAAACGACAGTCAGAACCCGATATAATTTTTGCTGAAAGTGTCGGCTCATGCACCGATCTGGTGGCTACAGTCCTAAAACCGATGCAGCTGTTCAACAAAGATCTGTTCAATGAACTTACATTTTCAGTTTTTATCGACAGCCGGATGCTTTTCGATTATCTGGTCAACAAAAAATTGCCATTCAGTCATGAAATCAGTTATATATTCCTGAAACAAATTGAAGAAGCTGATCTGATTGTGATTAATAAAATTGATTTGCTTTTACCTGAAGATTTAAAAATCCTTGAACAGGTGATATACCCTGTGTTTAACACTAAAACTGTGATTTTCCAGAATTCATTAAATCCAAAAAATATCGAAAACTGGCTGGTGACATTGGATACTTTGCCTGCAAGACAAAGAGAATCATTAAAAATTGATTATCAAATCTATGGCAAAGGTGAAGCCGACCTTGCCTGGCTGGACGAAGAAATCAGTATTCATACCGGGGATGATTCATCGTGGGATCGTGCAATCCGGTTCATTGAAACCATGGTAAAGGAAATTAAACAAAAGCAGATCAACATCGGTCATTTAAAATTTTTGTTGAAAGGGGAGGGGTTTAATTATAAAATCAGTTTTACAACGATAGCTGATGAGAACTGGAAAAATAATTTCCCGTCATTATCAGTCAGTGATATTGAGATCATGGTCAATGCCCGGATAGAAACCACGCCCGAAGTAGCTTCCGGCATTGTCGAAAAGGGAGTCTTCGCAATTTCCGGGCCTGGGGTTTTTATTAAGGAAAGCAGGAAACAGGCCTTCCAGCCCGGTTTCCCGGATCCTACTCACCGGATAGAAGTCGCGGATGAACAATGATGAAGAAAACGAAAACCGGAAATTAACGCCGTCTGCCGCCAAATGCGGTTGCTGTAAAATTTAGTAGAATGCAATGCGCTATAAATCAGTCATATACTTAGCCTTAATTATTCTCTGGATATTCTTGTTCCAGTATAAGGAAGCGTCCTCTAATTTCATAGTATTTAACTGGTTATCTTTGCCTTATGAGTCAACGCTATCGAAAACGCTTTGGTTTTTTATCAGCACATTGCAGAAAATTTTCCTGCTTCTTATTCTGGTAATATTTTTGGCTGGTGTTGTACGTTCTTATTTTTCACCTGAGAGGACCCGCAAATTGCTGGAGGGCAAGCCGCTGTTTGCCGGCAATGTACTGGCCGCATTGCTGGGAATTGTCACCCCTTTTTGTTCATGCTCCGCTATTCCGTTGTTTTTAGGATTTGTTGAAACCGGGATTCCGATAGGTGTAACCTTTTCATTTCTGATTGCGGCCCCCATGATAAATGAAGTCGCTGTAATTATGCTGTTCAGCCTGTTCGGATGGGAAGTCGGCATGATTTATATCCTTACTGGTTTAGCTATTGCTATAGCCGCTGGCTGGATCATCGGGAAACTGAAACTGGAAAAATGGCTTCAGGATTGGGTGCAAAATCTCAAGTTTGAGACAAATGAATCCGTGAATCATAAACCCGCATTTACCGACCGGATCCAGTCCGGTACAGTGGCGGTGAAAGAGATACTTATTAAAATCTGGCCGTACATCATATTAGGGATCGGAGTCGGTGCTGTTGTGCATGGCTATGTACCCGATAATTACCTGGCCTCTGTAATCAATAAATCCACCTGGTATTCCATACCACTGGCCGTACTGACCGGGATTCCGCTTTATTCGTGTTCCCCGGGAGCTGTTCCCATCGTATACTCACTGATCGAAAAGGGAGTTCCGCTGGGAACTGCACTGGCCTTTATGATGTCGGTTATCGCGATTTCGCTGCCCGAGTTAATCATATTGAAAAAGGTATTGAAACTCCCGCTGATCCTCACTTTTGTCGGAATTATAACTGTAGGCATTATTATCGTCGGCTACGTACTGAATTTTTTATTTCCTTAAAAAGTCACCCGGTCACTCTCGTCTTCACACTTTCTCAATTCTCAATTCTCAACCTCCCCTTCACGACTTTATTTAGACCAGAACTAAATACAGGCCTCATCTTGCAGGATCTTGGGAATGGTTCTATTTTTAGGCAAAAGTTTAAAACCAGAGCACTTATATGAACAAGAACGTTTTCCCTTTATTGATTGCAGGATTACTGACTATCTCTTTTGCTAAAGCACAAGAGCCGACAACCTGGCGCGGTCCGGGATCAACGGGTATCTATCCTGAAACCGGTTTACTGAAAACATGGCCAGCGAATGGCCCCGAAATGATTTGGCATTTTGATGAATTAGGCGAAGGTTTTTCTTCTCCTGTGTTTGCAAATGGCAAAATCTACATTTCAGCTGCAGAAGGCAATATCGGGTATATTTATGCATTGACCCAGGATGGAAAACTCGATTGGAAAGCAACATATGGCGAAGAATGGATCGAAAACTATGCCGGTGCACGTACTTCTCCGACAGTAGTGGGTGATCTTTTATACATATATTCCGGAAAAGGGGTAATCACATGTATGAATGCTGCGGACGGCAAGGTCAACTGGAAAAAAGATGTAATGAAAGACTTTGATGGTCAGAATATTACGTGGGCCGTAACCGAAACATTGGTAGTGGATGGCAATAAACTGTATGTAACCCCGGGGGGAACTACGAATAATGTTGTGGCACTAAACCGGCTCAATGGCCAGTTAATCTGGAGCAGTAAGGGAGTTGGTGAAAAATCTGCCTATTGTACTCCATTACTCGTCAAATTACCGGGTCGCAAGTTATTGGTGACCATGACAGAAAAACATATTATCGGGTTGGATGCTGAAACGGGCGCCATGCTTTGGTCGCACGAACAGGTAAACCAATGGTCAGTTCATGCCAATACGCCGTTATTTTATAATAATGGATTGTTTTGTTTTAGCGGATATGGCCAGGGCGGAGTAAAACTCGATCTGAATAGCGATGGAAGCCAGGTTACAAAAGCATGGTTTAGTAAAAAACTCGACAGTCGTATGGGCGGTGCAGTAGTGGTTGATGGATATATCTATGGTTCAGGTGATAATACAAGAGACTGGCAATGCACCGACTGGAAAACCGGAGAGCAGAAATACGCTTCGCAGGCAATTGCAAAGGGAAATGTTATTTATGCCGACGGGATGTTGTACTGCTACAGTGAAAAAGGAGAGCTTGCACTCGTTCCTGCAACTCCACAGGGATTCACTATTGCAGGTAAAGCGAAAGTTGAATTGGGTAGCGCACAGCATTGGGCCCACCTGGTCATAAACAATGGTCGTCTTTTTGTAAGACATGGTAAATCCTTAATGGCATACAAAATAAAATAAATGATCGGGAGAAAATAATTCATTAAATATTTTAAACGGGAGAAAAGGCTGTTAGGCCATTTCTCTCGTTTTTAAGTGTTAATATACAATTTGTTATGAAGAAAATAATTTTATTGGTGCTCGTTCTGTCAGTCTCAGTTCCCGTTTTCAGCCAGGTCATCCAATGGAGAGGTGAGAAAAGGGATGGTTATTTCAACGAGACCGGACTCTTGAAAACATGGCCTGCCAATGGTCCTGAAATGATATTGAAAGTCGAGAAACTGGGTAAAGGATACTCCTCTCCGGTGGTAGCCAATCAAACCATTTTTGTAACCGGTATGATTGATACACTGGATTATCTTACTGCGATGGATATGCAGGGAAATATCAAATGGCAGGTTCCCTACGGCCGTTCATGGTCGAAATCGTTTCCAGAGACACGTTCCACACCTACCATTGAAGGTGACCGGGTATATGTTATCGGTGGTTTGGGACGCCTGGTTTGTATCGATGCCAATTCCGGTAAAGAGAGATGGGCAGTAGATGTAGATAAGGATTTTAAATCGGAATGGCACATCTGGGGTGTTTCGGAAACACCGTTGATTGTTGATGATAAAGTAATTTGTACTCCCGGAGGTGCAGAGACTTCAGTTGTTGCTTTTGATAAAATGACCGGTAAATTAATCTGGAAAAGTGAAAGTTCCGGCGGCCAGCGTGCCTATGCCTCCCCAACGATTTATGAGTACAAAAATTTCAGATTTATCCTCGCGGTCACCGCCACTCATCTGGTAGCACTGAATCCTGAAAATGGCAACGTTGCCTGGAAATATAAATACTACAAAAACGAATTATGGAAAGATCAGCCTGGACTGATCTGGACAAACACGCCAATTTTCAAAAATGACGAGATCTTCCTTTCAATGGGTTACGATTACCCGGCGGTAATGCTAAAAATGGATGCTTCAGGAACTTCCGTATCAGAAAAATGGACAAACACAACACTTGATAATCATCATCATGGCGTTCTGGTTGCAGGCGATTTTATTTATGGCTCTAACTGGATCAGCAATGGTAAGGGGAAATGGGTCTGTTTAAAATGGGATACAGGCGAAGTAAAGTACGAAACCGACTGGATTAATAAAGGTGCACTGATCGGTTCCGATGGTTTGTTCTATGTTTACGACGAAAAGACCGGTACAGTTGGGTTAATTAAACCCAATCCCGAAATGTGGGAGGTGATCAGTTCTTTCAAAGTAACAAACGGAACCGGACCGCACTGGGCACATCCGTTTATTCAGGATGGTAAACTCTATATCCGTCATGGGGATGTTTTAATGGTTTACAATATCAAAGCATAATTCTTTACGATGAGAATAATTATCAGTTTCGTTTTATTGCTCCTGATCACTTCGGTTCACGGACAGGAAATCGCTCAATTCAGGGGACCTTTCCGTGATGGTATATTTCCTGAAAAAGGTTTATTGAAAAAATGGCCGGATGGGGGACCTAAACTTATGCTTCAGATTGAGGGTGTTGGCAAAGGATATTCTCAACCAGTGATTTATAAAGGGATTATTTATATCACCGGAATCAAGCAGGATACAATGGATGTAATTTCTGCCTATGATTTAAAAGGGACATTGCTTTGGGATAAAGTTTACGGGCATTCGTGGGCAAACTCCTATCCCGATACGCGAAGCACTCCTACAATTCAGGATAATAAAATCTACCTTGTTGGCGGAATGGGGACACTAAGTTGCCTTGATGCTGCAAACGGGAATGTGATATGGTCGCAGGATCCTCATAATCAGTTTAAAGGTGAATATCACCGATGGGGTGTGGCCGAATCTGTCCTGCTTACCGATCAGGCAGCCATTTATGTGACCGGTGGTGACCAAACTTCCGTGGTGGCATATGACAAGCTCACCGGAAAACTTTTTTGGAAGACAAAAAGCCTTGGAGGCACAAGGGCTTATGCCTCACCTTCACTGATTGAACGCAACAATTTTAAAATCATACTTGCCCAGACAGCCAATGACCTGATTGGTATTAATGCGCTTAACGGGGAGATTATCTGGAATTTTAATCTTTTACCGTTTCACCTGGGTGATTCAGGAAAAGGTGCTAATACAAATATACCTATCTATCACAACGGTGAAATTTTCGTGACCAGCGGCTATGATCATCCCGCAACCATGTTCTCGCTTTCCCCGGATGGCAGGTCAGTGACTCTTAAATGGAAAAATGATACGATGGATACACATCACGGAGGATTTGTACTGATTGATGGTAACCTTTATGGAACCAACTGGCAGAGCAACGCCAAAGGTCAGTGGGTTTCGATGAATTGGAATACAGGGAAGATAAATTGGGTAAAGGACTGGTTTACAAAAGGTTCTATTGTGTCAGCCGACAATTTGCTTTATTGTTACGAAGAAAAAGGGGGCAATGTAGCACTGGTTCAGCCCGATGTAAATGATTTTAAAATAATCAGTACCTTTAAAGTTGAAGCAGGCGCAGGGCCTTACTGGGCGCATCCGGCAATTTATAATGGCCTGTTATTTTTACGTCATGGCAATGTGCTGATGATTTATGATATTAAAGGTGTGTAATCAAACACCGGAAAATCATCGCTGCTAATTCCAAAACTTGATTAACAATTAAATATTGTTATACATTCTAAAACTTAAAATGATCCGAAAGAGTTTCCTGAATATTGCACTTTACCTGCTTTCTGCCATTGCGGTGTTGGTCATGGTGTGGTGGCTGATGGCAGATCCTACAGCAAAATTTACTGAGAGTCTGCCAGGACTTGATAATCGTGTGGCTGCCGATTCTGTATCCGAAAATGTTGAGATCGGCAAACTATTCGAAACCTATTCTTCGGAATACAGGGAGATGACAGAAACCTGGACCCGCTTCCGGGGAAATGATTTTGACAACATCTCAAAGTCACCGATTAAACTGAAGGATAAATTTGGTCCATCAGGTGCCGATATCAGGTGGTCGCTCGAACTTGGCGAAGGACATTCAGGCGCGGCTATTTATAAAGGGCTGGTGTACCTGCTCGATTACAGCGAGAAGCAAAAAGCCGATATGCTGCGTTGTTTCTCCCTCACTGACGGAAAAGAGCTGTGGAATAGGGGATACAGTGTTAGTATAAAAAGAAATCACGGGATGTCGCGTACGATTCCTGCTATTACCGAGAAATATATACTCACCATGGGTCCCCGTTGTCACGTTATGTGTGTCGATCGGGTCGACGGAAAATTTCGCTGGGGTATTGATGTGGCAAAGGATTACATGACCGAAATTCCTTTCTGGTATACCGGGCAATGCCCAATGATTGACAACGATGTTGCGGTCATCGCCACAGGAGGAAAATCGTTGATGATTGGTGTTAGTTGCGAAACAGGAGAAAAATTGTGGGAGACTGCTAATCCCGAGGGATGGAAAATGTCGCACTCATCAATTATGCCTTTTACATTTGGAGGTCGTAAAATGTACGTTTACAGTGCCATTGGCGGATTGGTAGGCGTTGCTGCCGATGGAACAGATGTAGGAAAAGTCCTCTGGAAAACTCCCGCATGGAACCATTCAGTAGTAGCACCTTCACCCGTTTGTATGCCCGATGGAAAGATATTTATGACTGCAGGTTATGGAGCCGGATCGATGATGCTTCAACTCAGGGAGAATGGCGGTAATTTTACCATAGATGTTTTGCAGGAATATCTTCCCCGTTTCGGGCTGGCCTGCGAACAGCAAACCCCTGTATACTGGCAGGGACATCTTTTTGGAATATTACCTAAAGATGCGGGACCGCTGCGAAACCAGTTTGTGTGTGTCAATCCTGCAGATTGTAAAAAAATGGTTTGGACAAGCGGTCAATTGGCACGCTTTGGATTGGGCCCCTTCTTTATTGCCGACAATAAATTTTTTATTCTCGACGATGAAGGAACATTGACAATTATTCAGCCATCCACAACGAAGTATATGCAACTCGACCAGGTAAAGGTCATCAAAGATGGTGCAGATGCTTGGGCACCACTGGCAATAGCCGACGGATATTTATTACTAAGAGATTCAAAAACAATGGTTTGCATCAATATGAACCTTTAAATTGCGCGATATGAAGAACAAGGGGATCGTCATTTTTCTGATCGTACTGGCGGTGGTCATCATCAGTGTGGTCGCGCTTGATTACAATGCTTCCAAACCTGATAACCAGCCCGGCAATCCCTATGAGTTAAATGTTGATGCATTCTCGAGGATCGATACGGCGATGATACTGTTTAAAGAGAGCCGGAAATATGACATCAGCTTTTTGGTTCCTGCGGGAGTCTGTTGGCACGATAACCAGGTATATATCGTGGGCGACCAGAAAATGCAAATCATACAGCCAACAGGCAAACTCATAAAGGAGGTTAGTTTCGACAAGGAACCAACCTGCATATATACATCTTCCGCAAACATATTTGTCGGTTTCCGTAAATCGGTTGCGGTGCTTGATCACGAAGGGAATAAAATTGCAGATTGGAACCTGTTTTCCGACAGTACGGTAATCACTTCCATTACAGAACATTCGGGTATTGTATTCGTCGCGGATGCAGGAAAACGGATTGTTCGTAAATTCAACCTTGAAGGGAAACCGCAGGGTGTGATCGAAGGAAAATCGGGTAATGATCAGATTCATGGTTTTGTCATACCAAGTCCCTATTTTGACCTGGCATTTAATCCGGAAGGTGAATTATGGATCGTTAATCCCGGAAAACATGCGCTTGAAAACTATGCCACTGACGGCACCCTTCGTACATGGTGGCAGGCCTCATCCATCAAGGTGGAAGGTTTCAGCGGATGCTGTAATCCTGCCCAGTTTGCTTTTTTACCCGATGGGAGTTTTGTCACAAGCGAAAAAGGGATGGTCCGGATCAAAACGTATAAACCTTCGGGAGAATTTTCAGGTGTTGTAGCTGCTCCTTCAAAATTCACTGCAGAAGGCCAGGCACCTGATCTGGCTACAGATGATCAAGGCAATATTTATGCACTTGATATTGATAAAAAGATACTCCGGTTATTTGTAAAAAAATAGAGGATGATGAACAGAAAAGATTTTTTCAAACAAGGTGGGCGATTGGCGATATTATCCGGATTCGGATTATTAAGCGCCTTTTTGGCCTATAATCAAAAAATTGAAACTCCTGAAAATTGTTCGGTAGCTCCGCAATGTAAAAATTGTGGTATACTTACTCAATGTACACTTCCACAAGCTGATAAGGAGAGAAAAAATGGAAAATAAACCCAAAAACACCAGGCGTGATTTTATCCGGAACGGTACCCGCCTCTCTTTGCTGATCTCATTGGGGACTATTGGTGTGCTGGCAACAAAGAATCTGACGGCTGAAAAATATGTCTGGCAGATCGATCCGTTCAAGTGCACACAGTGCGGACGGTGCGCCACATCATGTGTAATGACACCATCGGCAGTGAAATGCATACATGCCTATGATCTCTGCGGTTATTGTGACCTCTGCGGCGGTTACCTGAAACCGGATGCCAATAAACTCTCAACGGCTGCCGAAAATCAACTGTGTCCGACGGCCGCCATTGAGCGTAAGTTTATCGAAGAGCCTTATTTCGAATATGTTATTAACGAAGATCTGTGTATCGGTTGTGCAAAATGTGTCAAGGGATGCACCTCATTCGGAAACGGATCATTGCATTTGCAGATTGTTCACAGTATTTGTGTGAATTGCAATGAATGCTCTATTGCCCGGTTATGCCCTTCGGAAGCCATCTCACGTGTAAAAGCGAGCCATTCCTATAAGGTGAAAGGAAGCTTTACAAAGGATGGAAAGAGCTGATTATAGGTTTACTACCATAATAAATGAAAAACTTTTAGCAGTAACTTTGTAAACAAGGTTTTAAATGATTGTAAATAAAATAAACAATAAAAATGAATTTCTGATTTATCGGGTTGTAAAAATTATAATAGTATTCATGTTTGGATTTCTATTTCTGACATTGCCTTTTCGCGGATTAATCCCTTACAATTTCGGAAGTGCAAACCTGTATTGGGGATTTGTCATAATTTTGTTGATTTTCAGTTTATTTGAAGTGGTTTTAAAGCCAGCCTATTTTGAAACATTGATATATGAAAAGGAGATAATTATCAGGACATTCACCCTGGATTTGGGAAACGGATTCGTAAGAAATGGTTTAAAAAATTTTATTCTCTTGTTTGCATACAAGAAATATTTACAGGAAATAAAGCTAAGTAAACAGGAATATAATGGCTATAAACTCATTATTGATAAATCCGGATTTCGAAGAATACTTATTCTCCAGAAGATTAATAAGTACGGAATTTATGAAACATCTGAACTAAACATCAGCTTGCTTACTCAGAAAAAATATACTGATTTGATTTTATCTATTGACCGGTTAAATGGCAAAGTAAACTTGAATTGAATTGTAAAAATTTAAATGGTAATAGTAACTAGATCACTGTTAATGAATAAATGGATTAAAATATCGCTGTTTCTTACTTTTCTGATCTTCAGTTTTGTTGGAATGTCTCAGCAACAACGGTTCCCCAAACCCGAATTTGGAACCGGCTACAGTCAGCCCACGCCTGTGACTCCCGAACCTCGTGCACTTGCACTTGAATATACTGATGTGATCGTTCTGGTGATCGTACTTTCGATTGCAAGCTGGCTTGCAATCCGCAAACGTTCCCGTAAAGGTATACTCTGGCTCTCTGTCTTCACGTTAATCTATTTTGGATTCTACCGCGATGGTTGTATATGTTCGATCGGGGCGATTCAGAATGTGGCCCTGACCCTCTTTGATCCGGGTTATGCGATATCAATAACTACTTTACTTTTTTTCCTGATACCGCTTGTATTCACGCTCTATTTCGGCAGAACGTTTTGTGCGGGGGCTTGTCCGCTGGGTGCCATACAGGATTTACTGATTGTTAAACCTTTATCATTGCCCGAATGGCTGCGCAAGACATTGGGAATCATTCCGTATCTCTACCTTTCACTGGCAGTGTTATTTGCCGCGACGGGTACTGATTTTATTATTTGCAGGTACGACCCGTTTGTCGGAATTTTCAGGATGGATGCCCAATTTCATATGGTGGTCCTGGGAATAGCCTTTTTGTTGATGGGAATGTTTGTGGCACGACCCTATTGCAGGTTTTTCTGCCCTTATGGTGTATTGCTCAACTGGACCTCCCGTTTTTCGAAATGGCACCTTTCCATCACGCCGGCAGCATGCATACAATGTAAATTATGCAGCGATTCATGCCCATTCGATGCCATCGATTTTCCTACCGATGAGAAGCAATCGAAAAACAGAACATGGGGAGTGAACCGGTTTCTTGTTTACACCTTGATGATTCCTTTATGGATTTTCCTCGGTGGTTATGTCGGATCGAAGGCACATACATGGATTTCAAAAGCCAATCCGACAGTTTATCTTGCCGAACTTTTAATATCAAAACCTGAGGTCCGTAATGATCCTAAAAACCTTGATGTTCAGGCTTTCCTAAGCTCAGGTAAATCATTTGATACTCTTGTAGCGGAGGCTACAGTGATTCGTGAGAAATTCGATACCGGAGGATTGATTGTCGGCGGGTTCATGGGTCTGGTAATTGGCATGACTATTCTAAGCCAGGTCATCTACCGGAAGAAAGAAGACTATCAGCCACACAAAGGCAACTGTTATAGTTGCGGGCGATGTATGAGTTTTTGCCCTGTTAGAAAATGACAGGCTGATCCGATACACATTAAGAAATTAAAGTTCAAATTCAAAATATAACGTTGTCAATCATCTTATTGGAATGGAACCAGAAAATAAATTAAAATTCTCATTAAATATAGCCCTCGTTTCGGGAATATTCTGCATTACCGTGGCTTTGCTGTTGTTGCTGAATTTTATGCAAATGTCAAAAAATAAGCCCCTCGAGAGTCAGGCGCTTGTTTCCCTGGTCAAGCGGCTTAGCCAGGAACCCAACAGCGAAGAATTGAAACAGGAGATACGCAATTTTGACCTCCTCGCGCGTAAAGCCTATTTTAACAGCCAGTGGCAGGTGAAAACAGGAGGCTATCTGTTATTGTTCGGAGCGATTGTTTTTGCTCTTTCACTGCGTGTTTTTATTGGTTTAAAATCGAAGATTGAAGAGCCCGGGATAAAAGAGGAGAACGATTTGACGAGACGGATAATGACCCAGCGATGGGTGATGATTACGGGAACGTTGCTTATCCTGGTGGGACTCGGCGCATCATTTGCCACGGTCGATTACCTTAAAACTTACGATGTTAATGAATCACTTTCAGCCGCGAAAACTGCCGGGAATGAGGAACAGATTGAAGTTGTCAAAGTAGGTGAAATACCTCAGGTTACTCAACCAGCTTCAATCGATTCTGCTACAGCTGCCGTTGTTCCTGCTGTGGTGTTGGCTGATTCTTCATCAGCTGTTGCTGCTCCCGTTGCTGAAGCAGCTAAAATTACTTTTCCTACTTCAAATGCCATCAGAGCCAATGCATCTTCATTCCGCGGGCCATTCGGGAACGGGGTCTTTTTCCAGAAGGGGACTCCTGTGGAATGGGACGCTGCATCAGGAAAGAATGTGATCTGGAAAACAAAGGTTCCCAAACACGGGTATAATTCACCCGTGATCTGGGGAAATAAATTATTCCTTTCGGGAGGTGACAACCAGTCGCGCGAGGTTTACTGTTTCGATGTTAACACCGGGAAAATCCTTTGGAAACAACCTGTTGACAAAATTCAGGGGAGTCCGGCCACACCGCCGAAGGTCACTGAAGATACGGGGATGGCTGCCCCTTCGCTCACCACGGATGGTAACCGGGTGTTTGCCATATTTGCCAATGGCGATATTATCAGTTTTGATATGGAAGGTAATCGGGTATGGGCACGTAACCTGGGCCTCCCCGATAACCATTACGGCCATTCCTCATCGCTGGTGATGTTGAAAGATAAAGTTTACGTTCAGTACGATACCAATAAAAGCCGGAAATTAATAGCCATTAATGCATCAACAGGGGAGACTCTCTGGGAAACTGCCCGCAAGGGAAAGATTTCATGGGCGAGTCCTATCCTGGCCGAGATTAACGGAAAATTTCAGGTGGTCCTCTCAACCGAACCCATGGTGGCAGGTTATGATGCCGAAACGGGCAAGGAACTCTGGTCAGTCGATTGTATGATGGGTGAAGTTGGTCCATCACCGGCATTCGGCAACGGACTCATATTTGCCGCGAACGAATATGCCAAACTTGTAGCCATTGATCCGGTAAAAAAATCAAAGGTTTGGGAAAGTGACGAATTTATGCCTGAAGTGGCAAGCCCGGTGACTGCAAACGGGTTGCTGTTTATTGCAACAAGTTATGGCGTACTAGCGTGTTATGATGCCCTTTCAGGAGAACATTACTGGACAAAAGAAGAGGGACCGGGTTATTATTCTTCACCGGTTATCGCTGATAACAAGCTGTATACTTTTGATACCTCAGGAAAAATGAGGGTCTTTGAAGTGGCTAAGACAGAAAAGATCCTGGGCGAAGGAAATGCGGCAGAAAAAATTACCACAACTCCTGCCTTCGCCAATGGCCGTATGTATATGCGAACCCCGGAATTCATCTATTGCATCGGGACGAAATAACAAGATAAGATTTACATTGACTTCAAAACAGGATAATGATTGACCTGAACAAGATAGACAATATAATTGCGGAAAGAGGGAACACGAAAGAGGCATTGATTCCCATTCTCCAGGCGATTCAGCGTGAATTTAACTATTTGCCTGAAGAAGCTTTGCGTCGTGTGAGCGACACAACCGCGATTAAACCGGCAGAGATCATCGGAGTTGCAAGTTTTTATTCGCAGTTTAGACTTGCTCCCGTAGGCGAGCATATGATCAGGGTTTGTGTGGGTACGGCATGTCACGTAAAAGGGGCAGTCCAGGTTTACGATGCCATGCGCCGGGAATTCAAATTAAAAGACGGGGAACACACCGATAAGGCGGGAAAATATACAATCGAAAAGGTGAGTTGCCTCGGTTGCTGCACCCTGGCTCCGGTTGTTCAGATCGATCATATCACCTATGGTCATGTTACCTCCGACAAAGCCTCAGAACTTATTAAAGACTTTGAAAGCCAGAAAGATAAAAAAGGAGGCGGCATTTTCCGTAAATCGGACGGCACGGAGATTCTGGGGGAAATTCGCATCGGGCTGGGCTCTTGCTGTGTTGCAAGTGGTAGCAGTAATATCAAGGATGCTGTCGAAAATTCAATCAGCGAGACTGGTATACAGGTTAAACTCAAAAGTGTGGGTTGTGTTGGTATGTGTCACCAGGTGCCGCTGGTTGAAATTGTCCCGGTAAAAGGTGAGCCTACTCTGTACTCTAAGGTGAAACCAGAGGATGTCAAACAAATTATTTCGTCGCACTTCCAGCCTGCCGGACGATTTGCGCGGTTGAAAAATAAATTATTCAGTGCGGTTGAAAATATTCAGACCGATCAGAAATGGGCAGGCATCGAGCGATATGAACTGGATATCAGGGAAAAACATGTCTCGTCCTTCCTTGGAAAACAATTTCCAATAGCTACCGAATACCGTGGTTTGATCAATCCCCTTGATCTGGAAGAGTATATTGAACGTGGCGGCTTCAAGGCGTTGAAAAGAACGTTTAAGGAATTTACGCCCGTCCAGGTCATCGAAAAGATCAAAGCGAGTGGCATCAGGGGTCGGGGAGGAGCAGGTTTCCCTACCGGGATTAAATGGGAAATAGTTGCCAAACAGCCAGGGGAGCTTAAATACCTGATTTGTAATGGTGATGAAGGCGACCCGGGTGCGTTTATGGACCGAATGTTACTCGAGTCATACCCTTACCGCATTATCGAAGGAATGCTTATCGCGGCTTATGCTGTGAATACGCATGAAGGTTATTTTTATATCCGTGCCGAATACCCGCTTGCTGTAAAACGAATCAGGGCAGCCATCGAAATTTGCAGGGAGAACAACCTGATTGGAAAAAATATATTGGGATCAGGTTTCGATTTTGAGGTCAAAATCTATGAAGGGGCCGGTGCCTTTGTATGTGGTGAGGAGACAGCGCTTATCCAGTCAATTGAGGGAAACCGTGGATTTCCCCACCTGAGACCACCCTTCCCTGCGGAAAAAGGATTGTTCGGATTACCAACCCTTGTGAATAACACGGAGACATTCGCGCAGATTTCTTACATTATGCGGGACAATGTCGACAGGTTTACCCGTATCGGAACCGATAAAAGCAAAGGGACAAAGGTATTTGCCCTTGCGGGAAAGGTGGCACGCGGAGGATTGATCGAAGTGCCTATGGGGATGACCATTAAACAGGTCGTTGAAGAGATTGGTGGTGGTATTGCTAACGGACGAAAATTTAAAGCCGTTCAGATAGGAGGCCCTTCCGGCGGTTGCATTCCGGCAAGCATGGATGATACTCCAATTGATTATGAATCACTTACAAGCCTCGGTGCAATGATGGGCTCAGGAGGCCTTATAGTGCTCGACGATACAGATTGTATGGTTGACATCGCACGTTTCTTCCTCTCCTTTACGCAGGTCGAATCGTGCGGGAAATGTACATTTTGCCGCGTTGGAACAAAACGAATGCTCGATATACTCGATAACCTGACACAGGGAAAAGGGAAACCCGGGGATCTTGAAAAACTGGAGAAACTTGCAGAATCAACCAAAAAAGGAAGTCTTTGCGGCCTTGGGCGTACTGCACCAAATCCCGTGCTGAGCACACTGAAATATTTCAGGGAAGAGTATGAAGCTCATCTGAATGGTGTTTGTCCAACTGGTAAGTGCTCAGCGCTGATTACCTATTCCATAACCGACGACTGTATCGGTTGTACCAAATGCGTACAGCGATGTCCGGTCGACGCGATCCCATTCAAACCACACGAAAAACATGTGATCAACGCGGAATTGTGTATCAAATGTGACGCCTGCCGCCAGGTATGCCCGGTTGATGCAGTGCTGGTTAAATAATTATAATCTAGGATCAGATATTAAATGAGTTAACTCAATATAACATATTTGAATTTATAACTGTGACCAACTTAATAGACTTATGAAACGTAAAATTGTATTTTTAATTGTGTTAGGGCTGATGAGTGTATCAAATTTTGTGCAATCACAAAACCGCAGGACGGGATCATCAACAGGTTATATGACCAGGGACTCCATTGTCCGGAGAGGGTACACGCTGATCTGTATTAACCATGATTCACTGTTCAGTAAGGAGATCAAATTAAAACTTGAAGAGACGTTTTTTAAGGTTTATCCCCCGATGGTCAAACGTTTTAACAAGCATGCAAACAAAAAAATACTGTTTGTCATTGATCCGGGATATGATGGTATAGCTGCAACTTCATCAGGAAAGGTAGTTTTTAATCCGGGGTGGTTTAAAAAAAATCCGGGTGATATCGATGTTGTAACCCACGAAGTGATGCACATTGTTCAGTCGTATGGCAGAACCAATGGTCCGATGTGGCTCACCGAAGGGATTGCAGATTACGTGCGTTTTAAATATGGCGTTGATCATGCCGGTGCGAACTGGTCGTTGCCCGATGTAAAACCAACTCAGAAATACACCAACTCATACCGGGTAACTGCGCGCTTTCTGGCCTGGCTGGAAAAACATAAGGACAAAAAGATCGTCAATAAGCTTGATATAGCGATGCGGGATAAAAATTACCGGGATGGTATCTGGGAAGAATTCACCGGAAAAACCATTGATGAACTGTGGGCTGAATACCAGGGTAATCCGGAATTGTAATTCAATGATATTTGTTGATTGTAGAGACGGATGGCCATCCGTCTCTACACGCGTTTTACAATACCCTGTCATCTACGAATTACAAATCAATCGAAACGATTCCAAAAATCAAATCCAATTTATAATCCGCATTCTTTTTTTTCTGACTTTTTTGCTTATAATACATAGCCGTAATGAATTTTTCCAGCCTAAATTCATAATAATCTGGAAAATAAGAAGAATTATTCGTAAATTTAATCTGCGAAGACTATATCAATAGTTTAAAATTACGAGCCATGGATCATTCACTTCAAACTGCCTTTTATTCCGAAATAAAAACGTTGATTACACAATCGCGATCGAAAGTTTACCAGGCTGTCAACTTTGCTATGGTACAAACCTACTGGCAGATTGGAAAACGGATTTGTGAAGAAGAACAAAACGGAAAAGAGAGAGCTGATTACGGAACTTTTCTGATTGAAAACCTTTCAGAACAATTGACAAGCGATTTTGGAAAAGGTTTCGATCGGCGCAATCTATTCTATATGCGTAAATTTTACAGTGCATTTCCAATTGTGAACGCACTGCGTTCACAATTGAGCTGGACTCATTATCGCATGATTATCAATGTTGAAGACGATAAAGCTCGATTGTTCTATGTTACCGAATCAGCCGAAAATCATTGGAGTACCCGCCAACTTGAACGGCAGATTCAATCACTTTATTACCACCGAATGCTCACAGTTCAAAAACATGAGACTGAAACGGTGGTATTGCCTCAGGACGAATATCAATTGAAACCATCAGATTTTATCAAAGATCCTTATGTGCTCGAATTCTTAGATATAAAACCTTTCACTTCTTACCTTGAGCATGAACTAGAACAGGCAGTTTTGGACAAAATTCAGAATTTTCTTTTGGAACTTGGCAAAGGGTTTTGTTTTGTGGCAAGGCAAAAACATATAGCTATCAATTGGTTATGCCTGCGAAAGAAGAGCTGGCCAGAATTGTAGACACCGAAATTCAGCACCAAAAAAACGAAAATCAACTCATGGAAAAATATATTCATTATCGGAATAACAATTAAAACTGAATAAATGAATCTATAGCAATACCATGATCAGCAGTTATTTGCCAATATGATCCTGCAACCTGTTTGGAGACGAATCTTGCCGTTACAAGGATTATCTTTCAGAACAATGATTAAAAATAAGAAATGTGAATTGTTAATTTACAATTGTCATCCGGTAACCTGCCGGTTTTTATATCACTACAGACATTTCTGTCATGCAACAATATCCCCTTCAGTGTGTTATAATTCTATTAAAATAATGAATATATGACACAACAGATCGTATTGAAATCCAGGCCTGTTGGAATACCAACGACTGGCAACTTTGAAACAAAAATGGTTCAGATTCCTGATGTTACATCCGGAATGGTTAGGTTGACCGCACACACGTTTTCGGTTGATCCATATATGCGCGGGCGTATGAGCGATGCCAAATCGTATGCTGCACCTTTTAATATCAATGAGCCGATAATCGGAGGAGCGATTGCCCGTGTTGTTGAGAGCCGTGCCGAAGGTTTTAAGACCGACGACTTTGTATTTGGCATACTTCCCTGGCAGGAGGAAATGGTTGTTGATGCACACGGTCTGCAGGTAGTCGACGGCAATATTGCCCCTTTAAGCTATTACCTGGGTATCCTTGGAATGCCGGGCCTTACTGCCTATTTTGGACTGATGGACATCGGTAAGCCGAAGAAGGGCGAAACGGTTGTCATATCTGGTGCCGCCGGTGCTGTGGGTATGGTTGTCGGACAAATTGCCAAAATCCAGGGATGCCACGTTACCGGTATTGCAGGCAGTCAGGCAAAGGTGGACTACCTGGTCGGGGAACTTGGTTTTGATGCAGCAATAAATTACAAGTCAGAAACCAATATTTCGCGTGCGCTTGAAATGGCCTTCCCCGGTGGCATAGATATCTATTTTGATAATGTAGGCGGCGAAATATCGGATGCCGTTATGGCTCAGATCAGTAAGAATGCCCGGATTATCGTTTGCGGACAGATTTCGCTGTATAACGCAACCTCACAACCTGTCGGTCCGCGAATTCAGCCTTTACTTCTGAGACGCTGCGCATTAATGCAGGGCTTCCTGGTAAGTAACTATGGTTCACGTTTTCCGGAAGGAGTTAAGGCGTTGACAAATTGGGTAGTCAACGGAGAACTTAAATATACGAATACGACCTGGCATGGGTTTGAGAAACTCCCTGAAGCATTGATTGCACTGTTTGAAGGAAAAAATCTTGGAAAACTGATTGTTGAAGTTTAGTGGAGCACAAGATTGATATACATTCCACTTTTTTTTGATATTTATCGGGACGCCCGATGTTTCATTATAAGTTCTGTCATATCGAATTCTTTGGCTATATTTGCCCTGTTAAAATTTTTTACGGTCATGTTTTTCTTTGGAGCTTTTTCCGGAAATATAATCTACCTGATTCTTGTCCTCTCATACCTGGCAGGCTTTTCTGCAATGGTTATGCGGGGATCGGAAATTAAGGCTGATAAACCTGAAAATGCGGATAAAACATCATCTTTTATTTCCTATAACAACCAGGTTCCTGAGATTTCATTTGTATACAGTACGGTTACTGCATCGGTTGAAAATCAGGCGGTTTTACACAAAATTGAGATCCCGCCGCCGGTTATCTCATTTTCACGATCACTTCATTTTCCACCACTTTTATCCGGTAAGTCCCTCTTCCCGGGTTCTCTGTATTTCTCACGTCCTCCCCCTGTTGTTTGTTGAACAACCCATGCTATTCGCATGCTATTCTCATGCTGTTCGCATGCTGAGCGAAGTCGAAGCATCGAAGCACCGAAGCAAACAAGTAAACAAACAAACCAAATTTATCAGGAAAAACTATGAAGTTATTTTCCATTCTTGTTGTCTCTACGTATTTAAGTATCGGGCAGTTATTTGCCCAGGCATCCATTGAAACTGATACCGCAACGGTTCGCCAGGTGGCTCTTGATGAGATTACAGTCAAATCACCCAAACAGCAAAATAACATCAGGCAACTGCCCGCCTCTATTTCGATTGTTACTTCCCGGCTGATCGAAAGTTCGGAGGTGAATTCGCTTAAGGATCTGTCGTCTGCAATTCCCAACTTCTTTATGCCTGATTATGGCTCGAAGCTTACCTCGCCGGTTTATATCCGCGGAATTGGTTCAAGAATCAACTCGCCGTCAGTCGGAATATATGTCGATAACGTACCCTATTTTGAAAAGGCGGCTTTCGATTTTGATTTCTTTGATATCGAACGTGTTGAAGTATTGCGTGGACCGCAAGGAACGCTGTATGGACGAAACACCATGGGAGGAATAATCAATGTGTTCACCAAATCACCTCTGACAGAACGGGGTTCCAAAATTAAACTGTCAGCCGGAAACTACGGTAATTTTTCAGCCGGTTTCAACCATTACGGGCAAATCGGTAAAAAAGTTGGCTTTGCAATCAATCTTTCGGGACTTCATCGGGACGGTTATTTTACCAATCTTTATTCAGGAGAGAAAGTGGATAAGATGGATTCAGGAGGAGCAAGGGGAAGACTGGTATGGCAAATATCGGATCACCTCACGGTTGAAAATGTGGCGAGTTTCGAACACAGCAACCAGGGTGGATACCCGTATGTCCTCTATGTGGACTCTATAAAGGATAATTTGCGGGTGAACTACGATCAGTACAGCTCTTATGCCCGCGATTTGTTTTCGGATGCGTTGGTCTGGAATTATTCAGGTGAGAAAATCAAACTCCATGCCACTACAAGCTTTCAGTATTTAAAAGATAATCAATCAATAGATCAGGATTTTACTCCGGTAAAACAATATTTCGTGGTTCAGGAACAGGCACAAAAGATGTTTTCGCAGGAAATAGTAATGAAATCGAATCAGCAAAAAAAATATGAATGGTTGTTTGGCGTTTATGGATTTGTCCAGCTTTTTGATAATAGTGTTGATTTTAATAACTATCTGGCAAAACAAAACTATATCAAGCAATACGATCACCGTATTTCAGGTGGAGCCATTTTTCATCAGTCAACACTGAATGATTTTTTGATTCCAAATCTTTCTGTTACAGCAGGTGTACGTCTTGACCTGGAAAATGACAGGCTAAATTATATTTACGATATTCTGACCAAAGGTGCATGGGTAAATGACACAGATACACTCTATCCTTCTCTGAACAGTTCCGTTGTAGTACCTAAATTATCGTTAAACTACCAGATGGGCAATTCCACGATTTATGCAACGGTGGCCAGCGGCTATAAAACAGGTGGTTTTAATTCTGCGACCGCTGATACTTCGGAACTCAAGTTTAATCCGGAGAACAGTATTAACTATGAATTGGGTTGGCGGACACCATTGTTCAATCACCGGTTTTATGCCGATGCTGCCATATTTTACATCGACTGGAAAAATCAGCAAATTGCCCAGACATCTTCGACGGGAAGAGGTTCAGTATTAAAAAATGCCGGTGTTTCTGAAAGTAAGGGTGTTGAGTTCTCTTTAAGAATGACCCCTTGGAGAGGTTTCGAAGCCAACATCAATTATGGCTATACAAAAGCAACGTTCATTAAATACATCTTTAATGATACCACCGATTATTCAGGCAATTTCATTCCATTTGTACCGGAACAAACTGTTTCAGCATCTGGAAGTAAAACTTTTCAATTCAATCACGGGTTAGTTGAATCAATGCGAATTAATCTTGGTTACCGCGGTACAGGGAAACATTACTGGAATGAGAAAAATGAAACTTTTCAGGATTATTACGGGCTTCTCGATGGAAAAATTTCTTTTACCAAAGGCGGTTTCCAGCTTGATTTATGGGGAAAGAACCTCCTTGATACCCCATATTATTCTTACTCATTCGAAGCTTCAGGCAAAAAACGCTACCTCCAACTCGGAAGGCCATTACAACTGGGAGTTAACCTCTCTTTAAAATTCTAAATCCATGAACCGGGAGAAACTGGATAAATTTTTTGTGCTCTTTAGCTTATACATTGCCCAATCGGTGCCAATGAGTTTCTTTTCAACCGTTGTCCCCGTTATTATGCGCCAGGAGCATTATTCGCTTCAGTCTATCGGGTTATTGCAACTGATTAAGTTGCCCTGGATTTTTAAGTTTCTCTGGGCACCATTGATCGATCGCAACGCGGGAAATCTGAATCAGTACCGTAAATGGATTATTGGATCTGAGTTATTTTATGCGGCTGTTATTATTGCCATCGGAGTGCTCAATCTTCAGTTTGATTTCAAACTGATTGTTGTGCTTATGATCATTGCGTTCATTGCTTCAGCCACGCAGGATATTGCCACCGATGCATATGCCATCCTGATTATGAAAAAAGAGGAGCGAAGTTTCGGAAACAGTATGCAATCGGCCGGTAGTTTTATCGGAGCACTGGCTGGTAGCGGACTCTTACTGATTGTCTACCATTTCTTTGGATGGACGATTTTACTGCATTGCCTTGCCCTTTTTGCTTTAATTGCCCTTATCCCCCTGATGCTCTATAAAAAAAGACAACCCGTGGTAGAGAAAATGGGAACCCCGATAAAGATGAAAGATCTTTATCTGTTTTTTACCTATCCCGGGATGACAAAACGGGTTGTTCTGCTTGTTTTTTACTATTCCGGAATCATAGGAATACTGACCATGCTGAAACCTTACCTGGTTGATCTTGGTTATACAATAAAGGAAATCGGATTTATGTCCGGAATTGGGGGCACCTCCGTTGCTGCTTTGTCAGCATTGCTATCCGGTTTTCTGATTCATAAGTTTGGACGGCGTAATTCGCTGATCGCGTTTTCATTTACCAGCATTGTGGCAACATCCTATATCTGGCTGATATCCATGTTTTCGCCCACTACGCCTTTTATTTATGGAGCAATCTTTCTCATCTGGGGTACGTATGGATTACTTACCGTTGCGATTTACACCATTTCGATGGATATGGTGAGGCCCGGAAGAGAAGGAACGGATTTTACTATTCAGATTGTAATCACCCACCTGAGCAGCCTGATTATTGCCGTTTCGAGCGGAAAAATTGCCGATTCAATATCGTACAGCGGTTTGTTCCTGGTCGAAGTGTTTTTGTGTATTGCGACATTCATTGCCGTGTTTTATCTTTATCCTAAAAAGAAAGTGTCATGATTATTCCGGAAAAATTACTTGAAAAATACAATTCACCCGTTCCACGTTATACGAGCTATCCGCCCGCCAATTACTTTATGGATACTTTGAAAGAAGATGAATTCATTGAGGTGGTCAAAGATTCGAATAATTGTAACCCTCGAAATATCTCCATCTATCTTCATATTCCGTTCTGTAAAAAACTTTGTTATTACTGCGGATGCAATACCTCCCCACTGGGAACCGAAGATGAACGTAGCAGATATGTCGAAGCCCTGAAACAGGAGATCAGGATGGTGGCCGCATTAATTGACAAGGACCGAAAGGTTTCACAAATCCATTATGGTGGGGGCACACCAAATGCAATACCGGCCGAATGGCTCGCAGAAATCAACGAATTGATCTATTCGCTGTTCACATTAACCGAACATGCCGAAATCGCGATCGAGTGCAATCCGGCTCACCTCGATTTCGACTATATCGATATCCTGAAGAAATCGGGTTTTAACCGGTTTAGTCTGGGAATACAGGACTTCGACAACGAAATTCTGAAAACTGTCAACCGCGATCCCTCCGTACTCCCCGTTGGTGATATTATTCAAAGACTTAAAGCAGGATCAGATAATATTACAGTGAATCTGGATTTTATCTATGGATTGCCGGGGCAGACCGTTGAGAGTTTTCTTGATTCTATCCATCAGGCTGTGACCATCCGGCCCGACCGGCTTGTCACCTTCTCGTATGCGCATGTGCCGTGGGTAAAGAAAGCCCAGAAAATACTTGATAAAAAAGGTTTGCCGGACGGGGAACTGAAGATGAAAATGTTTTCGGAATCGCACGACCTTTTACTGGCTAGCGGTTACCAGTCGATCGGTATGGATCATTACGTTCTCGAAAGCGATGAGCTTTTCCTGGCAGTAAGTTCGAAGAGCCTGCACAGGAATTTCCAGGGATATTGTACACGGCAGACTACGGGACAAGTGTATGCATTCGGTGTTTCGTCGATCAGTCAGCTCGAAAAAGGGTATGCCCAGAATACAAAATCGGTAAAAAAATATATTGAAACCATTGGCCTGGGTCTTCTACCCATTGAAAAAGGCTATTTGCTTACCGAACGGGAGATAATTATACGTGAGGTGATCAACCAACTCATGTGCAACATGCTAATCAACTGGAAAGAATTGGCTGACCATTTGAATATTTCAGCATCAGTACTCCGCGATGCGATTGTCTATGACGATATCGCGTTAAAGCAATTCGAAGAGGACGGGATCTTACTTCTGACTGAAGATGGACTCGAAGTGACCGAAAATGGCGCCCTCTTTGTCCGCAACATCGCAGCCTCCTTTGATCCGCTTTCGCGCACAAATTCCAAACAGTTTTCTAAACCGGTTTAAGCATGGAATCTAACCTTCGGACAAAAGTTGTAATTATCGGTGCAGGACTCTCGGGATTGGTCACGGCTCACTACCTGGTAAAAAGCGGGATTGGTGTTAAAATCATTGAAAAAAGCAATCGTCCGGGAGGTGTAATAAATACAATTAAAGAACAGGGATTTACGATCGAAGCAGGTCCGAATACAGGCGTGAATTCAACCCCGGAGATAATGGAGCTTTTTGACGATCTCCATGCAGATTGCTCTATCGAATTTGCCAATCCGAAGGCAAAAAAACGATTGATATGGAAAGATGGAAAGTGGGCAGCGTTACCAGCGGGTTTTGTGCAGGCAGTTACCACACCGCTTTTCTCATGGTATGATAAATTCAGAATACTGGGTGAACCATTTCGTAAAAAAGGTACCAATCCTGATGAAAGCATAGCCGGGCTGGTACTGCGCCGCATGGGGCGAAGTTATCTCGACTATGCTATTGATCCTTTTATATCAGGTATTTATGCGGGCGATCCTGCTCAGTTGGTGGCCCGGTTTGCACTGCCAAAACTTTATCAGCTCGAACAGGAGTATGGCAGTTTTATACGTGGTGCGATGAAAAAAGGTGCCCAGCCAAAGGATGAAAGGACAAAAAGGGCAACCAAGGAAGTATTTTCAATAAAAGGTGGTCTTCAAAATATGATTGATGCGCTGGTAAAAAGCATCGGTAAAGAGAACATTCTGCTTAACTGCCATGAAATCAGCACCACTCCTGATCAACAGACATTCAATCTAGCGTTTTTAAGTGAAGGGCAGCCGTTTAAAATAAGCGCTGATAAGGTAATTTCGACGGTTGCAGGAACTGAGATCGGTTCATTATTTCCGTTTATCACACAGGCGCATATACAGGCAATTGCTCAGCTCGAATATGCCAGGGTTGTGCAGGTAGCTTTGGGATATAATCAGTGGAAAGGGATCGATATCAATGCATTTGGAGGATTGATCCCATCGAAAGAGAAACGCAGGTTATTGGGAGTATTATTCCCATCCTCATTCTTTGACAGCCGTGCTCCCGAGGGAGGCGCGTTGCTTTCTGTCTTCCTGGGCGGAATTAAAAATGGTGAAATGTACTCACTCAGCGACGAACAAATTCAGACCCTTGTGGAGGCTGAGATCGGGGAGATGCTCCAGGTCAAAGGGATAAAAGCCGATTTAATGAAGATTTTTAGATATGGTCAGGCAATACCTCAGTATACACAAACAACAGAACAGCGATTAGACGCTATAAATGCCATCCGGGCTGGTTATCCGGGTTTAATTCTTGCCGGGAATATCCGTGATGGAATTGGAATGGCCGACCGGATTAAACAGGGACGGAGCATTGCCGAAGAAATTATTAACGCCTGACAAATGGACCAGACCGCCGTTATTCTTGTCAATGTCGGGACTCCCGATTCACCATCTGTCGCTGATGTAAGAAAGTATTTATCGCAGTTTCTGAACGACAGGCGTGTGATTGACCTGCCATGGCTGGCGCAAAAAATGCTGGTTAACCTTGTTATTGTTCCTTTCAGGGCACCCAAATCCGCTAAACTCTATCAGCAGTTGTGGAATGAAAAAGGCTCTCCGCTTTTGTATTATTCGCAAAGCGTGACTGCCAAATTACAGCTGCGAATGGGGGAGGCCTGGCAGATATTTAATGCCATGCGCTATGGCCGGCCCAATCTGAAAAATGTATTGGAACAAATTAAAAGTAAGCCTTTTAAAACGGTTATTATACTGCCGCTCTTTCCCCAGTATGCCTCTGCAACCACAGGAACTGTATTTGAGTATATTTTGTCAGAAATCAGCCGGTGGAATACAATACCCGGGCTTCGGATGATTAACCATTTTCACGATCACCCGGCATTTATTGATGCTTTTGTACAGCAAGCCGCAAAATATACGCAGGGCAGCTGGGATCATGTGCTTTTCTCATTTCATGGTTTGCCATTGCGCCAAATCAATAAGGTTCATCCCGGGAACCATTGCAGCAATTGCCGTTGTAAAACTGAATCTATTGTGGAAGGTCACCTATGTTACCAGGCTGCCTGTTACGAAACCGCCCGGTTGATTTCGCTGAAAGCGGGCTATCCGAACGATCACTTTTCAGTCTCTTTCCAGTCACGGCTCACCAAAGACTGGATGTCACCTTTTACAGACCAGGTATTGATCCAAAAGGCAAAGGAAGGTATAAAAAACATCCTTGTTTTTGCCCCTTCATTCGTTGCTGATTGCCTCGAGACGAAGATTGAGATTGAAAAGGAATACCAGCTTCTTTTCCGGGAACACGGAGGCGAAAATTTACAGCTTGTCGAAAGTCTGAACGATCACGATTCCTGGATTGAAGGTCTGGAACAGATTATTACCGGCCAGGTTTGAATTCATTTTTTTGTATTGGATAGAAGTCTCCCGGATTATCTGACTTAAAATCAACTAATATACTGGTGGCTACCTCCTGTTATTGTTTAGGCGTTAATATTGCCGGATGCGCCATTGATTTCTTCGGAGAATGTGTTACTTTCATGCCGTGACACTAAATTATAAAATTATAATCGAATAGCACAGGATGATTCATCTAAAGATTAACGGTCAGCTGATTGAAGTTGAAGAAGGCACCTCTGTTTTAAAAGCTGCCGCCAAGGCCGGAATTAAAGTTCCTGCACTCTGTTTTAACGAAGAGTTAGGGCATTTTACCTCCTGCATGTTGTGTCTGGTAAAAGATACGGTAAATGGCCGGTTATTTCCATCATGCTCGGTGACCAGCACTGAAGGAATGTCAATCACGACTGATGATGAGGAGATCCATGAGGCACGACAGACCGGACTGGAGCTGCTTCTGAGTGAACATATCGGCGATTGCGAAGGTCCATGCCAGGTTGCCTGTCCTGCCCATATGGATATTCCGCAAATGAACCGGTTAATTGCGGCAGGTAAATTTGAAGCGGCATTAAAACTGGTGAAAAAGGATATTGCATTACCTGCCATCCTGGGCCGTATTTGCCCTGCACCATGCGAAGGCGCCTGTCACAGGAAAACTGTGGATGGTGCGGTTTCCATATGCCTGCTTAAACGTTTTGTGGGCGACGAAAATGATCTGCACCCCTACGAGCCACTGCCGTTAAACGGGAAAAAAGTGGCGGTCATCGGCGCAGGACCGGCCGGCCTCGCTGCTGCCTATTATTTACAGCTAAACGGTTATCAAACCATAATCTACGATAAAAACGAATTGCCGGGCGGTTTACTGCGTACCGAAATTAAACCCGAATTATTACCACTGAGCATTTTAGATAAAGAAATCAACTCGATTTTAAAGACAGGGGTTCTTTTTGAAGGGGGAAAGCTTATCGACACTCTTGAATTTCAAAAAATACAAAATCATTTTGATGCTGTTATAGTGGCAACCGGTACGCTTGCCGATCAGGTCCAAAACTGGGGGTTAATTACAAATGCCCGGGGGATTGAAGCCGATCAAAACAGCTATGAAACATCCGTAAAAGGTATTTTCGCGATAGGAAACTCACTTAAAGCGTCACGGCTGGCCGTCCGATCGGTCGGGCAGGGGAAAGAAGTGGCTTACTCGGTTGCCCAGTATTTATTGGGCGAAGTGCCCAAAGGTGAGCCACGATTGTTCAATTCGCGTTTCGGCAAACTACTTCAGCAGGAAATTACCGAATACCTTAAAGAATCGGTACTTCGTGACCGGATAGCAACGGATAAGATTAAAGGATATACCGAAGCGGAGGCAATCGAAGAGGCCAAACGATGCCTGCATTGTGACTGTCGTGAGATTGAAAATTGCAAATTACGCGATCTGTCAGGACAGTACAATGCCGATCAGAAACGTTTTGCGGGAAATGAACGGAAAGCAATAACAAAGCACTTCGCGCACAATATTGTTTACGAACCCTTGAAATGTATCAAATGCGGAATATGCGTCAGACTGACCTCGAAATACCAGGAGAAATTTGGATTTTCGTTTATTGGCCGCGGATTTGATGTGATGATTGGGGTTCCTTTTAATGAATCAGTTGAAACAGGACTGTCTGAAACCGCTGAAAAAGTAGCGAAAGCATGCCCCACGGGAGCTTTATCTGTAAAAGACAAATTATGAAACTATTCGGCATTCTTTTAATTTGCATCGCTCTTGGAACGGGCGCCCTGGGACAGACATCCTCGGGCTGGCCTAACTTTCGCGGAAGCCAGGATCTTTTGGGAACTACCCAGGTCAACTTTCCGGAAAAGCCGAAGAAGCTGTGGAGTTACAAGATAGAAGATAACATTAAGTCGGCTGCTGTGATTGAGGATGGGAAAATTGTAATCGGGGCTACTGATGGCATTGTATATTGTCTCGATGTCAAAGGAAAGCTGCTTTGGAAATACAAAACCGAGAACTCAATTGAAGCACCTGCCTTAATTCTGAAAGGTAAAGTGTACATTGGTAATCTCGACGGCACTTTGTATGCTCTTAAGCTTTCGGACGGTTCGCTGATCTGGAAATATAAAACCGATAACCAGATTTCCGGTTCGGTTAACTGGTGGAAATCAGGATCCAAAACATCATTGGTAGTTGGAAGTTACGACTACTTTCTTCATTGTGTTGACGCCGAAACGGGTAAGATGAACTGGAAATACGAATCTGACAATTTTATCAACGGTGCTGCAGCATGTTTTGACGGGAAAGCAATTTTTGGCGGATGTGACGGATTTCTTCATATCGTCAACATCTCTGACGGGAAATCCGTTTCTAAAATTAATGTTGCGACATACGTTGCCGGATCGTGTCCTGTCAGTGATAAAATGGCTTATATCGGCGATTATGACGGGAAATTCACCAAGGTTGATACTGAGGCAAAAAAGGTGGTCTGGAGCTGGCAGAACAAAGCGGTTGAACAACCATTTGTAGCATCAGCCGCTTTATCGGGCGATAAAGTAGTATCGGGTAACCGTGATAAATTCGTCTACTGTTTTGATAAGAACAGTGGCAAACAATTGTGGAGCTATAACAGCGGTAACCGTGTGGAAGCCTCACCGGTGATTATTAAGGATAAAGTACTGGTTGCCAATATGCGCGGCGATCTTGCCTTGCTGAAACTATCCGACGGATCGGCTACGTGGAAATATGAAGCGGGAAACGCTATACTTCACAATCCGGCCGTGATCGAAAACCTTATGGTCGTGTGCACGCTGGATGGAAATGTTTATTGCTTTGGAAAATAACAAATTTAATCCATCATATCCATGAATATCGTTCAGATTATACCAGGTTCGGGTGGTAGTTTTTATTGCGGGAATTGTCTGCGAGACAGCAAATACGTTGTCGCACTTCGCGAACAAGGTCATGAAGTGATTAAAATTCCGATGTACCTTCCCATTTTTGCAGATGAACATGATATTAAGGAGATACCGGTTTTTTACGGTGCAATAAGCATCTATCTTAAGCAACTCTACCCTTTTTTCCGAAAAGCTCCGCGATGGGTCGATAATTTACTCAATTCAAAATTGCTGATGAAATTCGCCGCTTCGATGGCCGGATCAACCAATGCAAAAGGACTTGAGGAGATGACTGTTTCGATGTTGATGGGGGAGGATGGCAAACAAAAGGAAGAACTGGAACTTCTGGTTGACTGGCTGGCCGAACATTGTAAGCCTGATATTGTGCATATTTCGAATGCTTTGTTACTTGGATTAGCCCATCGGATTAAAGAAAGACTCAATGTTCCTGTCGTGTGCTCGTTGCAGGATGAGGATGTATGGGTAGATGTCATGAAACCGGTTTATCGTGAACAGGTCTGGAAACTTATGAGCGAAAAGGCGAAAGATGTGGATCATTTTATCGCGGTCAGCCATTATTTTTCCGAAGCGATGCAAGCGCGGCTGAACCTGTCTGCTGATAAAGTCCAAAGTCTTTACCTTGGCGTCGATCCTGCCGATTATGAATATATTCCTACCCACAATAAAGGACGGAATATCGGTTATATCTCACGAATGTGCCACGAAAACGGGTTTGATATCGTTGTGGATGCATTCATCCGCCTGAAAAAGAGAGCTGGTTTCGATGATGTAAAACTCATCGTGACGGGTGGTTCAACCGGATCGGATACCAGCTATTTAAAAGAAATCAGGAAGAAGCTTTCAGGGGAAAAACTCAATAGCCAGTTTGAAATTATCGAAGATTTTGAAGGAAGCGGCCGAAAAGAATTTTTTAAGAAGGTTTCAGTAGTGACAGTACCTGTGCGCAACGGAGAAGCTTTTGGCATGTACCTGCTCGAATCGATGGCGTCGGGAATTCCCGTGGTGCAGCCTGCACTAGGTGCATTTCCTGAAATTGTCAACCTATCCGGCGGAGGCATTATTTATCAGCCCAACACCCCGGAAACACTTTGCGATGCACTGGCAGGATTATTATCAGACCGCGAAAAGCTGGATCTCTTAAGTCTTAATGGCCGGAAAGGGGTTGAGATCAATTTTAATATTCATAATCATGCCAAAGAAATGATCGCTGCATACCAATCATTGCTTGTTCCGCTACAACACGCTTAATTTCAACTTTACCATCTTTACTGTGGCTAAAAGCCAACTTAAATACGCTTATGATTCTTCAGTTAAAAAATATTTCAAAAGGTTATGGTGATCCGCTGAAAAGCAATTTCAGAAAAGTATTATATGGACTCAACCTGGATGTTGGTTCAAATCAAAAAATTGCCATTGCGGGACCCAGCGGATCGGGGAAAACAACTTTGCTCAATTTAATCGGAACGCTCGACCAGCCGGATGAGGGTGAGATTTTCTTCAAAGGGAAAAAGATTACCGGCTATTCACAGGTAGAACTGGCTCATTTCCGTAACCGCGAACTCGGATTTGTGTTCCAGATGCACCACCTGCTTCCGCAATGTACATTATGGGAAAATGTTCTTTTACCTGTATTGCCTGTCAAGAAAGTAGTGGGAAAGGCTGAAAAAGACTGGGCTGAATACCTGCTCCGAAAAGTAGGAATATGGGAACAACGCAATCAGAAACCTTCGGAACTTTCGGGGGGCGAGTGTCAGCGGACTGCCGTGGTACGAGCATTGATCAATAAACCACAGCTCATTCTCGCCGATGAACCCACGGGCGCTCTTGATGAGCAGAATGCGGGAAATCTTGCTGAATTATTGAATCACCTGAGTGGCGAAGAGGGAGTATCGTTGATTGTAGTAACCCATTCGACAGAGCTCGCTTCACAAATGGATCAGGTGTATTACCTTAAAAACGGAAAGTTATAATGACACGTTTTACCCTGGTATTCAATAGTTTTATCCATTATTTAAAAGCTAACCTGCTTGTAGTGACCGGAGTGGCCATCAGCACAGCAGTGCTGACCGGCGCATTGATCATTGGAGACTCCGTAACATTCAGTCTTGAACAATCTGCTTTTTACAGGCTGGGGAGCACAACGCATGTTGTATCGACAGTCGATCGCTATTTTCGTACTGAACTGGCCCGGGAACTTGCTAAAAAAGGGGCATTCCATGTTGCTCCTGCCTTAATTCTCGAGGGTATGGCCGTGGCGGAAGGAGGAGAGAAGCGAATCAACAAAGTGCAGATTACAGGTGTTGACGATCGGTTTGAAAAAATTGCCCAATCTCCCGTTTTTCGTGAATTGTCCGGAAATAAGGTTATCATCAGCACAAATCTCGCGGAAAAACTTCAACTAAAAAAGGGAGATTCCTTCCAGGCGCGGATAAAAAAAGCAAGTCTGATCCCCTTGAATGCCCCGTTTGTATCGGATGAGGAAACAAGTGTCTCCTTTAGCGCGGTCGTCATGGAGATTGCCGATCAGCATACGATGGGATTTTTCAATCTTAAAAATTCACAGACCGCCCCGTATAACCTGTTTCTTTCGCTTTCGAAACTTAATGATCTGATGGAGTTTGAGTCGAAAGCCAATCACCTGTTGATTACCGCTCCTACGGCTAACAATCAACAAATTAGTGATTTACTTGGCCAGTGCTTTACTCCGGAAGATGCGGGACTCAAAGTAAAAGAGATCGCGGCTACCCAAGAAACAGAGATTACTTCCGAAAGGGTATTTATCGACGATCAACTCGTTAAAGCTTTTGAGCCATTCAAAGAATCGCATACAGTATTAACTTATTTCGCAAATAGTCTGGAGGGAAATGGTAAATCAACTCCCTATTCTTTTGTTTCAACAATAGACGATAACAACCTACTGGACAATGAAATTATTATTAACAAGTGGGTTGCTGATGACCTTAACGCAAAGAGAGGTGATTCTCTTACTATAAAGTATTACGAAATAGGTCCTTTGCGTCAGCTAATCGTAAAAGGAACCCGGTTTGTTATCAAAAACATTGTCGCGATTGAAGGAAAATATGCAGACAAGGATTTAATGCCGTTACTTCCCGGGATGTCGGATGCCGGGCATTGCCGCGACTGGGAGGCGGGAATCCCGATCGAGCTCGGTGCAATCCGCGATAAGGATGAAGCCTACTGGAACCGGTATAAAGGAACGCCTAAAGCATTTATTTCGCTTAAAAAGGCACACCAGATCTGGTCGAACAGGTTCGGTAATTATACGGCTATCAGGGTCAGTAAAGCGTCCTTTTCTGATGATGAATACCGGAGCCTTTTTGCTGCATCCATAAAACCGCAGAATTTGGGAGTGATGGTAACAGCTGTTAAAGAGAAGGGATTAATAGCAGCCCGTAACGGAGTCGATTTCAGTCAGTTGTTTTTAGGACTTAGCTTTTTTCTTTTGATGGCTGCCCTCATTCTTACTACGTTGCTTTTCCTTTTGAATCTCGAAAGCAGGAAATCTCAAACAGGAACTCTCCTGATATTGGGATTCACCCGGAATCAGATAAGGAAGCTGCTCCTTTCTGAAGCGATGCTTATGGCATTTGTCGGAGGGATAATTGGACTTGGAATTGCAGTTATTTACACCAGACTAATTTTCGCAGCACTTAATTCTCTGTGGTGGGAAGTTGTCCGCACTTCTGTGCTTGAAATCAGCATTCAGGGTTCCACCCTTTTGACAGGTCTGGCAATCAGTGTGATTATTTCGATGTTCACCATCATCTGGTCAGTTAACCGCAGTTTTAAGCGTCAGGCAGTAGAGTTGCAGCGGCAACAGGATAAGCCGCAGAAACCGGGGATAGCACTTCTGAAAAAAACAGTAATGATTGTCTCCCTTTTAACAGCGATTGGAATAATCGTTTTTCAAATGATCATCGCTGGTCAGCTTCGTAGCTCACTCTTTTTCATTTCGGGTGGTTTATTGTTGATTGGTTTACTTTTGCTGGCAGATTATTCCTTCCGGCTAAACCGACATAAAGTGATGAGCGATTTTTCACTTGTCAGGCTAAATCAACGAAACAAATCACAAAACCTAGGCCGGTCGCTGAGTGTGATTATTTTATTTGCCCTTGGAACCTTCCTGGTAGTATCAACAGGTGCCAACCGGTTGGATTTAGTCACAAACAGCGCAGAGAAAACGAGCGGTACCGGTGGATTTCAGTTCTTTGCCGAGACATCGGTCCCTGTTTTATACAGTCTGAATGACAAGGACCGAAGGTTAAAAGAAGGATTAACTTCTGAATTCACTGTTGCCCAGTTCCCGAAGATGGATGGCGATGATGCGAGTTGCCTGAATCTTAACCGCGTCTCCAATCCGGCCATCCTTGGAGCCGATCCCGAAGCCTTGAAAGGAAGGTTTAGTTTTGCAGCCAAAAGTCCCGAATTAACGGTCAGTGACCTTTGGGAAGCATTAAATGGATCCACTGAAAGCGGCGTTGTTCCTGCAATAGCCGACCAGACAGTGATCCTGTGGGGGCTTGGAATGAGCATCGGCGATACACTTCTGTACCAGAATGAGTTGGGCGATACTTTGCGACTGAAATTAATTGCAGGACTATCACCTTCTGTATTCCAGGGATATGTCCTGATTTCTGAAGCTAATTTTTTAAAGAATTTTCCTACAAGCAGTGGTTCAAATGTATTTCTGATCGATGCTCCAAAAGAGCAGGCGGCAATAACGGGAGAAGAGCTTGAAAATATTTTCCGTGATTATGGATGGGAAATGACTCCTGCTGTACAGCGGTTGATGGAATTTAATTCGGTAACCAATACCTATCTTTCTATCTTTCTTGCGTTAGGCGCTTTAGGGCTGATCCTGGGAACTGCCGGGCTCGCGGTTGTACTCGCGCGGTCAATACTGGAGCGGAAAAATGAAATAATTCTGATGCAATCACTGGGCTTTACTCGGAAACAGATAGGTGGATTACTGATTCAGGAATATGCCGGCTTACTCGTATGGGGCATATTGACAGGATTTATATCGGCAGTTGTGGCTGTGCTACCCAATTTTCTTGCACCCGGCAGCGAAATATCTTTTCTTTCTGTTTTATACATTGTAATAGCTATACTTTTAAATGGTTTAATTTGGATTCTGCTGCTGTCATGGCTTGGACTTCGTGAAAAAAGACTGGTAGTTAATTCAACAAGTTAAGACGGTTTTTATAAGAAGCAGGAGAGGAGTTCATTGATATTAGAAGGGTAAGTTGCTTATCGTTTGTGATAAAAAACAGATTGAAATTGGTATTGCTGAAAACCACGAAGTGGTTAAATTTGAATAACCCCCAGTGTAGCCTGCGGAACTGGGGGAAAATGACAATACATAACTCCAACCCCAAAGTGGGTTGAATATTGCTTTAATATATTGATATTGAATTCTTTAAATGTTACATTTCTTCCCTGTTTATCTCACTGGTTTAGCTTAGCTGATTTTTAATTAACCGGTGTTTATCGAGATCCTGGCAGCTTCGAATTGAGGATAAGGCAAAGAAGATGCATATTTTTTGTGCCACAAATTCGAATTTTCCTTCATTTATTTCTGACAAATAATTAACCAAACAGAAAACAACAGATCAAAATACCACAATGAAGAGCTCAATCAGAAAATCGGGTAAAATACCCCTAAGATATCCCCAAACAGAATGGATTCAGATCAAATTTCCCCTACGCTAAGCCTAATCAAAAAATATAGGGCAAAATACCCCTAAGATAGGCCCAAACAGAATGGATTCTGATCAAACTACTCCTAAGATGAACCCAGCCAAAAAAGAACAAATCAAACTCTTCAAATTCGTCCCTGATAACTTTCATTTCAGATTCGTCATACCATCCATCAGTTAGTTACCGGATAAAAGCTTCAAACAATCGCTGGTTTCTCCGAATAGAATGTGCTATGAATCGATTCCATTTCTATTGTTTTTACATCCGATTTTAATCGATTAAAAATATTAATAAGTATTTAATTGTATCACATTTTATTTCTTAGATTTGTTCATTCCAAAAACAAACTAATACTTACTAACATGAAAAAAATTCTCGTTTTCGTCTTTTTGGCTGCCTGGTGTTTGCCAGTAGTAGCTCAGGATCAAATTCCGGATAAACTGGTGCGTAAAACAGTGGTTAAATTTTTGCCGGTGAACTACGTATTTGGGTCCTATTCGTTTGAAATTGAACGGATGATCAACGCAAAAAACGCGTTTACACTGGGATTCGGTATTCCAACCAATCAATCCATTATCGGAAAATATGGAATTGAACCATCTTCAGATCTTGAAGAGGTAAAAATCGGAACAATGCATATCCGTGCAGCTTTCCGCCATTACGCCGGTAAAAAGAGGCTTCCAAGGGGTTTTTACATTGAACCTTATTTGAAATACCAGAAAATAAATGCAAATGTAAAGGCTGAATTTACAGCCGAAGAGCAAGGACAAGAAATTACTTATTCTGCCGATATCACGACTCCGAATCTCAGTTCAGTAAATCTTGGATTTCAGATGGGGGTTCAGTTTCTGATTGCTAAACGTGTATCGCTTGATTTATATTTTCTGGGCATTGAAGCTGGTATGTTAAGTGGCAACGTAAATGCCAAAGTTGATCCGACGGAAAATATTCCCGATATGACGGCTGAACTTCAGGATGTAATCAATGAGTTACCAGGATTTCTGAGTGATAAACTCGAAGTAACATCGACTGAAGATGCAGTCAATGTCAAAGCAAGCAGCGTACCTTTTCCATGGTTGCGCAGCGGGATAAGTATTGGATTTGCTTTTTAACCATTAAAAACTTGTTTTCAAATTAAATTTTTCATCCTATCTAAATAGACCCGGTACTTTTGCCGGGTGTTATTTTACAATTAGAGAACATCTTTGCCAGGATTCACGTTTGCTATGGAAACACGAATCGAGAATCAGTGTGCGCAATAAAGACGGGAATCATCAATTTAATACCTTTGTATTCAACTTTTAAAGCTAAATTCAATGCATAAACTCATTTCAATAAATTCAACCGATGATATACTGCCGGTTTACCGTGATACGCCAATCGGATTATTGCTTGAATATCACAACCTTGGGCTTCCTTTTGAAATATACGATAAGGCACAGCTTTTAGTCGGAATGTGTATGGACAACCGGAAACACTTACATATGCCTGACAATTTTGCCTTTATAATCCGTTCGGGGGGAGCAAACCTGCGCTACAGTGAATTTAAAGTTTCGTATGCTATTGCCGTAGGACAAATCAGGCATATCGCACTGATCGGACACAACAACTGCGGAATGGTAAATATCATAGCACGAAAGAAGGAATTCATCAAAGGACTGGTAGAAACAGCAGGTTGGGAAGAAGACAGAGCTGAGGATCATTTTATGCATTTCGCACCCATGTTTGAAATTGGCAATGCCATTGATTTTATTTTAAGTGAGGCGAAGCGACTCCGCCTGCGATATCCGAATATTCAAATTGCACCGTTGTACTATTTAGTGGAAAATAATAAACTTTACCTGATTAAAGAGGACTAATTTCTTTTAATTCAGCGACCTGTGTTTTACAAGAATTCGCAGCGACTGATCGTAAGTAAGGTACTTCCAAATCCAGTTAAGCAGTACGAATAGTTTATTTTTAACTCCCACGATCGAAACAAGGTGAACAACCGACCAAAGTAACCAGGCAAAATAACCTTTGAACCGGGCAAATGGCAGATCAGCAACAGCCAGATGTCTTCCTACGGTAGCCATTGAACCTTTATCGGTGTAATGAAAGGCCCTGAGCGATTTATTTTGAACAAGACGACGAAGATTATGGGAGAGACATCCGGCTTGCTGCAAGGCTACCTGTGCTACCTGGGGATGCCCGTTAGGATACGACGCCTCAGTCATCAGCGAGTTATCACCCAGTGCAAAGATATTGGAATACCCTTCAACCTGGTTGTACGGATTGACTAAAAGCCGGTTACTCCTTCCATAGGAAGTTCCTGCGATACCCTCAATGCGTGCCGATGTGACTCCTGCGGCCCAAATTACTGTCTTAACATCAACACTCTTCCCATCGGGTAAGGAAAGCGTTCGTCCGTCATAATCAACTACAAGAGTTCCGGTATGCACTTCAACCCCTAATTCATCGAGATACTTCCTGGCTACCTTCGATGAGGTTTCTGACATCCCGGCCAGAAGTCTGGGCGAAGCTTCAAATAGCATGATTTTCATATTGTGCATATTGAGTTCGGGATAGTCCTTTGGTAAAACATATCGCTTCATTTCGGCCATAGCACCAGCCAGTTCCACGCCTGTGGGTCCACCTCCGATGATGGCCACATTGAGGTAGGATTTGACATCCTCTTCGTTGTTTTTATTAAGGGCTTTCTCAAAATTTTCAAGTGTCCGGTTACGGATATACAGTGCATCAGGAGCGGACTTCATCTGAAGGGTGTATTTTTCAATCTTCTCCTGGTTGAAAAAGTTGGTTTTGGCCCCCGTTGAAAGAACAAGGTAATCGTATTTGATCCATCCGATATCTGTTACCAGTTCATTTGCTTCCGGATTAATGCTTTGCACTTCAGCCATCCGGAAGTGAATACCTGTCTTTTGAAAGACTTTACGAAGAGGGAAGGAGATCGCACTCGGCTCTAGTGCAGACATCGCCACCTGGTAGAGCAATGGTTGAAAAAGGTGGTAATTATTTTTATCGAGCAGGACAATCTGAAAATTTTTTCCCCGAAGTTTTAATGCAAGCTTCAGGCCACCAAATCCGCCACCGACGATGACCACTCTTTTTGCCGTTGTGACTGGTATATTTAAAAGATAATTATGGATAGACATTCAATTTTATATTTAATCATTGCCATAACAACGACTCAACTATGTTTTGGTTGTAAAAAATGGGTTAAATAATAGTTATTTCATGATTTCTAAAGAGCAAGAAAGCGCCTGATCACGATTTCCGCTTCAGGCCGGTCGGCAGGATCGATTGTTTCGCGTCTAAAAAGCCACAAATTGATGTGTATTTTACCGTCCTGGTCAGCGGGCACATCCTTGCCGGTGTAACTCCAGCTATTTATAATCAGGGCACTGTCAGGAACTGATTCATAATGGCCATGATAACTTGCAAAGTCAACTCTCCCGGGTTTCCAGTTGAAGAGATGGGTGGAGGCCTCCCCGGTTAAGCCAGGATCAAACGATTTTAAATTTCCCTGAATTTCGGCAGGCTGTAAAGCATACTGGGCAATATCTTTTTTTTCAGCGTCACCCCAGCCCGAAAATTCAATATCAATTTCCTCGGCATGATCTGTTCCGTCCAGGTAGGTAAAAAGGCCAGCAACCACATTTTGATGAAACTGATCAACCCGCCCTGTAACGTGGAAAATAGTCTTTCTATAACCCAAAGGCTCGATCATTTTCACCTCGGCGCAATACCATTTATTTTTTATTTTTGTTATTTTCAAATGCAGCCAGCCGTTTTTATCCACCCAAACGTTCTGGCGTGAATCGGAAAAATAATTATTCCCCGGACCCATTGTTCCGGATTCTGAACTTTTGGATGTTTTGACCTCCCATTCGTACCCTGAAAATGAAATAATTCTGGGTTTGGATTGGGCAACCACAGATTCTGCGGTGCAGAGCAAAATAAACAGACCAGCAATCAGCACATATAATGCGACGCGGTTGTTCCGAATATTAAGTTTTGTTCTTCGTACTGATATTTTGCTCATAAAAAAATTTACACGATGAATTTATAAAATGCCATGACGGTAACCCGAGCATCCCGGGATTACTCAAAAGTAGAGAAAATGATCAGTCAGCCATTAAGTCAACCTGCATGGATTTGATAAAATGAAGAACTGGTTATTCCGGCACACAGTCGGTGAGTTGAATATCCATTAACATTCCCGTACAACGTCCTTTAAACCCCGCGAGTGCATCTGTTGTATATAATTCAAGTTTTGAACGATTATTCACAACATCAGCACTATCGACTGTACAGCTTACACCTTCCATCTGATCTTCAAGACTAAAAACCATATTATGATTATCCAGGGTTCTGATACCTTTTATAATACCTGTCACCGAAATAACCTGATCGCGGTACTTGGCTGTAGCCGCATTTTCGTCAGTTTTAAATTCGGCAATCAAATCCCTGGCCGTTACCGTGTAAGCCGCATCTTCCTTAGCAATGTTTCTGTGCGGTTTATTGAAAACGTAGTAAACAGCCGAGATGCCGACTATTAATCCAATGAGCACAATCCAAAGGAGAATCCGAAGAGTTTTACGCTTTGTCATGATCGTAGTTATTATTGCTGATAAGGAGTATAAACGGCATTAATCTTAATTTTCACCACTTTGGCAATTTTATCTCTAAAGAATAATTTTCTGCATGTCAAAGATTCGTCCGAATGTGATGATAAACAATCAGAATGCAGAATTGGTTTAATTCCGGCATTAAATTTTGCAAGCTCAATTATACGCACGGTACAGGCACAAGGTCCATGAGAATGCGTGTTTATGTACGGTAAATGTAGTGTGGTTACCCACGAAAAGGGAATTAATAAAGGATATTTTCGATCGGAATAACAGGTGAATCCTCAATAGCGATCATTGCATTGACAATGCGGGCTTCTGAGAATAAATGAAGATCCTCGGGCCGGAGAAGGGCAGGAGTTACCCGACTTTGCCGGAAGTAACTATCGATCCTGGTGCCGTAAAGCAGGGGATTTTGAGGCGAATACCACTTTCCGGACTTTTGGAATACAATGTTCGCATAAGAGGTATCGGTAATGAATCCATATTTAACAATCAGTATATCATCCGTCTGACCCCTTGATCCGAAAAGCTGGTTTAGTTTAGTTCTGTCGGCATATTTAAACGCATATTCAATTGAATCATCAAAGACCAACTGAATCGATTGAACAGGCCTTATCCGGTATTTAGTGTATTCAATACCTAGAATATCTTTTCCGTAGGTAATGCTGCATTTTACGGTTTCATCTTTTAAGCAGGCAGGTACAATCAGAATTAATTCAAGCTGAATGTCAGGCATTGGCCCAAAAAAATGGTGGCGTGTACGGTTGCATCGTACATTATGAAGGTCAATGCGTTGAAACTGACCTTTCGAATAACAGATTGTTTCAATAAACAGGCACATAAACTTTGTCGATTAATTCACGGTACTCTGCTTCCGGATCACTTAAAGCGGTTATACCGCCACCGCTTTTGAAAATTAACTGCTCACCGTTTTTCTCAATAAACCGGATCATCACCGCCGATTGCAGATTGTTACCATCAAAGATACCGAAAACACCCGTGTAATATCCCCGTTCATAAATCTCGGAACGGCTGATAATTTCAAGTGTTTTTCGTTTAGGTGCCCCGGAAATGGATCCCGCAGGCAGCAGTTTGAAAAGAATATCCCCCAACTGTCCGAGATAATTATTAGGAAGCTGACCCGTTATTTCAGAACTGACCTGGAGCAGGGTTTTATCATTTGTTTTAATCGAATTGATAAATCTGAATTTTTCGACTTTCACATTTGTTGCGACCAACGACAGATCATTTCTTATAAGATCTACAATAGTGTGATGTTCAGCAGTTTCCTTAGGGTTATTTAAAATCATTGATTCGGCATCCGGTAGAGAGGCGTCAATAGTTCCTTTCATGGGAAATGAGGCAATGGTTCCTCCTTTAATGGTGACAAAAAGCTCCGGGGAAAAGACCACGAACCTATCTTTAAACAGCATCCGGTAAGGTGCTTCACTTCGTTGAAAAATCTCCGGGAGAGTAAGATCGGTTTCAATTGTGGTAGGAAATGTAAGGTTGGTCAGAAACGAGTTACCCCGTTTAATTTCAGCCAACACATGGTCAAAAGAGTTTTTAAAAACCGGGTAGGCAACAGGATACTTTCGGAATGTAAATTTTCTTTTTGTTACAGCTTGAATATCAATATTATTCAGGTTGTCAAATGTGAAATAAATCCCTTCTTTGGAGGCTTCGTGTAAAGGTACCACCAAAGGTTGTTGTAATTTGTAATCGATGATGAAAATGAAGGGTTTGCGTTGCCTGCCCCACAGGTTCATTTTTTGAATGGCCTCCTGACATATCCGACTCTCCGTAATCATCTGCCTAATATTGCGTTAAGTGACTTAAGGCTTAAAATCTCAACATGATTTCTTTCCCACCTGATGAGCTGATCTGTTTCCATTTCGCTGATGGTACGGGCAAGCGAAGGACGAGCCACACCCAGCATTTCTGCCAGTCCCGTTTGACTCTGATTCACCATGACCACGTGAGAATCGGATTTCAAATTTTGCAACAAAAAATAGGTGATCTTCTCTTTGATGGTTTTAAAACTTAAAAAAGTAATCTTCCCGGATAAAAACTGCGCCTTTCCGGATATAATATTCAGGTAATTATTTAAAACACGCTGATCGGCCGACAACATTTGCGTAAAATCTTTCTTGTAAATAACCAGCATCTTACCATCGGTTATGACCGATAAATTAACCGGAAAAACACTTTGCGGACCGTAGAGAAAAGCTGCTGCAACCATCTGTGGCGGGTCCATCTCTTCAATCTTCAGACTGTTCCCCGCAAAATCAATCATCTCGCCCCGGAGTTTTCCTTCCAGAAGGATCATTGCCTTTTCAACCCGATCGCCCGAGTAGGCAAGAACTTCCTTATTCGAAAACTGTTTTACCTGGTGCACAGTATCATTAATCAAAGAATCAATTTCCCGGGTTTCTAAACCTTTGAATAGTAGCGAATCTTTTAATACCTCAAACATTTTTTTCTGCAAATATAATAAGAGTGTCACAGATGTTACACTTTTGCCGGATGAAGTACCCTATTTTTGCCGATGAAAGGAAATGGAGCTGGATAATAAGGGCCATCGCCGGTTTCCGGGATAATTTTTAAAAATGTAAATATGCTAAGGGATATTATAAAAATTGATGATGACAAATGTAATGGATGCGGACTTTGCGTACCTAACTGTCATGAAGGAGCTCTGCAGGTAATTGATGGTAAAGTTCGTTTGGTTAGCGATTTAATGTGCGATGGGCTAGGAGCGTGCATAGGTCATTGCCCTGAAGGTGCGATCACGATCGAACAGCGCGAAGCTGAGCCTTATGATGAAGTAAAAGTGATGGAAATCATGGTAACAAAAGGTTTTAATACTGTTGTTGCCCATTTGCGGCACTTACGTGAACACAGCGAAACGGTCTTTTTAAGACAAGGGATGGGTTATTTGATTGCAAACAATTCAAAATTGGATTTTATGGTTGAAGATGTGAAGAAAGCTGTACATCAGCAGGATACAAATAGCGCTCATGGTGGCGGATGTCCGGGATCAAGGACTGTTATATTCGACCCGGCAGAAATTAAAATGGCTGATAAGCAAAATTCAGGTTCATTGCAGTCGCAGCTACGCCAATGGCCGGTGCAATTGCATTTAATCAATCCGGCAGCTGCGCATTTTACAGGTTCTGATCTGTTGGTTGCGGCCGATTGCAGTGCATTTACACTGGGAGACTTTCATCAGAACTGGCTTAAAAATAAAACACTGGTAATTGCATGTCCTAAACTCGACCAGGGAAAAGAGATTTATTTACAAAAGCTGATAACACTGATCGAAAATGCTAAAGTAAATACAATCACCGTGTTGATTATGGAGGTTCCCTGCTGCGGAGGGTTGCTGCAGATTGTTGAAATGGCAAGTACAAGAGCCGGACGTAAGGTTCCTGTGAAAGCAATCACGGTTAGTATCAGGGGTGAAATTCTCAGCGAAGAATGGGTTTAGTAATATTCCTGCTTGTGTTCGCAGGAATTCTTAATAATCAGGTTCATTATTATTTTGGATAGTTTAACAAGTAAATATTTTAATATCAATTAATTGAGTTTATTATAATGGAGATGTTTTGTTTTCAATGCCAGGAGGCGGCTAAAGGTACCGGTTGTACGGTAAAAGGGGTTTGCGGTAAAGATGATCAGGTAGCCAACCTTCAGGATTTATTGGTTTGGATCACAAAAGGGATTTCGATTTATACAACGGCTGCGCGCGAAATCAAGGTGGAATGGGAAGATGCCAACCGGTTTGTATTCGATGCTCTTTTTATGACCATCACCAATGCCAATTTCGATAAGTATAAAATAGAAGAGAAAATTCGCGAAGGGATAGCTCTTCGCAAAGAGATCAGGAACAGGTTCGAAGCAGAAGGTGGAATATTAATTGACAAACTGCATGAATCGACCCGCTGGAATGGAAAAACGATTGAGGAATTTTATGAGAAAGCGGCCGGTATCGGGGTGCTTTCCACCGTAAATCCCGATATAAGGTCTCTTCGCGAACTGATTATATACGGTCTAAAAGGGATGGCAGCTTATGCCGAGCACGCTTTTAACCTTGGTTATAACAATCATGCTGTTTTCGCATTTATGCAACGGGCTTTGGCTGCAACAACCAACGTTTCATTAAGTGTTGACCAATTGGTGGCATTGACACTTGAAACGGGAAAATACGGCGTAGAAGTGATGGCATTGCTTGATAAGGCCAATACTTCAAATTATGGAAATCCCGAAATCAGCAAGGTGAATATTGGTGTACGCAATAATCCGGGGATTTTGATCAGCGGACATGACCTCAAAGACATTGAAGAGTTATTGGCACAGACTGAAGGAACGGGTGTTGATGTTTATACTCACAGCGAAATGTTACCCGCCCATTATTACCCATATTTTAAGAAATACGAGCACCTGGTTGGAAATTACGGGAATGCATGGTGGAAGCAAACTTCTGAGTTTGAAACCTTTAATGGTCCTGTATTATTTACAACCAACTGTATTGTTCCTCCTAAAACTTCGTACAAAGATCGTATTTACACGACCGGGATGTCAGGTTTTGAGGGGAATACGCACATTCCGGAAAGAAAAAACGGGAAACCAAAAGATTTTTCGATCATTATTGAACATGCAAAAAAATGTTTGCCTCCTGTTGAAATCGAAACAGGATCTATTGTCGGAGGATTTGCACATAACCAGGTTCTTCAGCTTGCTGATCAGATTGTGGATGCCGTTGAATCGGGAGCTATCCGTAAGTTCTTCGTGATGGCAGGTTGCGACGGACGGATGAAAGACCGCGATTATTATACGCAGTTTGCCGAATCTTTGCCCAAAGACACGGTCATCCTTACTGCAGGTTGTGCAAAATATCGCTACAACAAACTTCCGCTGGGCGACATAAACGGAATTCCGCGCGTACTCGATGCCGGTCAGTGTAACGATTCCTATTCTTTGGCAGTGATTGCATTAACGTTAAAAAAAGTGCTTAAGTTAGAAGATATCAATGAATTACCAATTGCTTACAATATTGCCTGGTACGAGCAGAAAGCGGTAATTGTTTTGCTGGCTCTTCTTTCGCTTGGGGTAAAGAACATCCATCTTGGCCCAACACTTCCTGCGTTTCTTTCTCCCAATGTGGTCAGGGTATTGGTGGAAAATTTTGGAATCAGCGGGATCAGGAGCGTCGACGAAGACATGAAAATTTTATTAGGTTATTCTCATCCCGGGGTTCAGGAAATTTCCCTGTCCCTTTAAAATTTATAACAATATGGAAAGTTCAAAATTATTCCGATTATCAGATCACATTGTTTATGCCTCAGGTTCTGTAGTAAGCAAAACAATTATTAAAAAGGAGACCGGCACAATTACTCTTTTCGCATTCGATAAGGGCCAGGGATTAAGTCCGCATGTTGCACCATTCGACGCTCTGGTTCAGGTTGTTGATGGTGAGTGTATATTTTCTGTTGGAGAGACAAAACATTCCATGCAAAATGGCGATTGCATTATTCTGCCTTCCGGCGTGGTGCATGCAGTGGAATCGGTAACGCCATTTAAGATGTTACTCACGATGATCAAGATAGCCAAATAGGCTATTCAGGATAATTTGAGATAGTGCGACAGCATGCAGAAATGTATACTATCGCACGATCTCAATTTTATAATATTTTCATTTACAATGTTTTCCACCTTTCTTATTCTACTTTCACTTATCAGTCTGAAGGGATTGATCACTATATTCGTATCTTTGGGCCGGCAAAATAAATCGCCGGTCGAATGAAAAGATTAATTACCTATTTTATCCAGGGACTCCTGCTCGTAGCTCCATTAGGCATTACCGCCTATATCGTATACCAGACTTTCATGTTTACGGACGGGCTATTATCATCCTATCTTGTCGAACATTTTAAAATCAGGACACCCGGATTAGGAATCCTGATTATTTTTGTATGTCTTGTCATATTGGGTATTGTAGGGGAAACCATTCTGGCCCGGCCAATAAAAAAGATCATCAACCGGATTCTTACCAAAACGCCATTTTTAAAGTTGATATACACGTCAATAAATGATCTGTTTTCAGCATTTATTGGTAAAGAGCGTAAATTCCATCGCCCCGTAATGGTTCTGATCAATAAGGAAAATAATTTGTGGAAAATTGGTTTCGTAACCCAGGATGTACCCATCAGAGTTGATGATGTTGATGTAATTACGGTTTATTGTCCTTTCTCCTACGCATTTTCAGGTGAAATCTATTTTGTTCCGGCAACCAGCATTAAACCGCTTGCGATTCCACCGGCCGAGGCGATGAAATTCATTGTCTCAGGCGGCGTTTCCGGGGCTAATTTTAAATCCAAAGCAAATAAATCAGTCCTTTAAATACAGAATTCAAATGGCACTGAGTGAGATTGCAATCATGATTATCGCACTGGTATAATAGATCAGTATCTTCCTGTGCTTTTCTTTGCTGGTCAGACTTTGATTTGAAAATATTAAACCAAGATTTGCAATAAAAAGGGCAAACAACATAAGTACAATATGCTCAATCGGCCAAAAGCGGTTGGAGGCCAATTTAAGTGCGTGCTCAGCATTTGAATAATCAGGGTCAACAGCACCCTGATTAGAAAAAAGAATAAGCCCGAAAACCAGTTGCAAATAAAGGTTGATTATAAAAGCATAGGATAAGAATTTGTCAAGCCGGGTGTACGAATTATTCTTTCTGATTCCCTTTACAGAACGGACCAGCAGCCATACAGCAACGATCAGGAAAGCCATACTGATTACGGTATGGACGCTTTTAATCCATTCATAACCCCCTGAAACTTCAACTACATTAAGAATTTCGCCGCTTATACTCATCTCTTTAATTCCTTCTCCAGTCAGTTTGTTTTACCCAGTCAACCACCAACCGGGCGTTTTCGAAAGGAATGCCCGGTATAAAACCGTGTCCCAGGTTAAATATCCAATCCTGATGTTGTGATCCGAAAGACACATATTTCTCAAGAGTTTCTATTATCGTATCCTTATCAGCCAGTAAAAGCCGGGGATCAAGATTTCCCTGGATTCCAATCCGCGGATGAACAAGCTGACGTGCCTCGCCGATAGGTGTTTGCCAGTCAATACTTAAGAAATCTGTATCTTCAGGCGTGATGTGTGAAATTCCGGTACCCATACCTTTGGGAAGGAAGATAACCGGACAACCCAATTGCATAACAGCCGCTGAAATCTTTCTTACATAGGGCATGATCATATCGAAATACAAATCCGATGGTATGAGTCCTGCGTGGGTTTCAAATATCTGAAATGCAGACACGCCATGCTGAACCTGATTCTGTGCATATTCTACCGACAATTCGGTTATCGCACTCAATAGTTTATGCGCCAATGCCTTATTCTTATAAAGCAAGGCAACGGCTTCAGGAAAGGTATGATTGGAACTCAAACCCTGCACCATGTAGCAAAGTGTCGTGAAGGGAGATCCGCAAAACCCGATTAGTGGGACTCCCGATGGTTTGGTACGTTGTATTTCGTCAATTACCTGGTAAATGTATTCCAGTTTGGAGGCATCAGGATTCAAAATAGAAAACGGATCGTTTAAATCTTTTAATGGTTTTTCAAATTTTGGACCGGAATCTGTAAAATCCAGTTTCATTCCCAGCGCTGCAGGTATTACAAGAATGTCGGAGAATAAAATTGCGGCATCTACTCCAAGATCAAAAACAGGTAATAAAGTCACTTTTGCAGCCAATTGGGGTGAATGCATCAGTTCGTTAAAACTATATTGCTCGCGTAATTTCAGGTAATTGGGCAATACCCGGCCGGCCTGGCGCATAAACCAAACAGGTGGCCGTTCGGTTTTTTCGCCATTCAACGTTTTTATTAACAGGGAGTCAGACATATTTAATTTTAAGGTATTCAATAACTTATAACAGGAATCAGGTTTTGAAAAAACCGCTTATTGCAGTTGATACAACGCCTTGAGATTGGCTGAAAGGATCGCTTCAATATCCTTGTCAGTATGTGCAAACGAAACAAATAAACTCTCAAACTGAGAGGGAGCAACATAAATTCCGCTTTCAAGTGCCATTTTAAAATATTCGGCATATTTTCGGGTGTCCGATTTCATCGCCTCATCCAATGAGGTTACCTTGGTTTCGTTCGTGAAAAACAGGGTCATCATCGATCCCACACGGTTAATCACCCCTTTTACGCCGGTTTCCAACAGATTATTCCTCAAACCGGTTTCTAAATTTGAGGCTTTTCTTTCAAGTTCTGAATAAAAACCAGGAGTCTCATTAATCAGTTTTAACATAGCGATACCGGCAGCCATTGCCAGCGGGTTGCCCGATAAGGTGCCAGCCTGATAAACCGGGCCGATGGGAGCGAGCATATCCATGATATCACGGCGTCCGCCATATGCGCCAACGGGAAGACCACCGCCAATAATTTTGCCAAGAGTGGTCAGATCAGGAATCACACCAAAGTATTCCTGAGCTCCACCTTTGGCGAGCCTGAAACCGGTAATCACTTCATCAAAAATCAAAAGTGCGCCGTATTCTTTTGTGATACTTCTTAATCCCTGCAAAAAATCTTTGGAAGGAGGAACGACTCCCATGTTTCCTGACACCGGCTCAACTATAATTGCGGCGATTTCATTCCCTTTTTCACGAAACAGAGCTTTTACGGAATCGAGATTATTATATTCTGCAATAAAAGTATCATGCGCAGTTCCCACGGTAACTCCCGGACTGTCGGGCAGACCCAGGGTGATGGCTCCTGATCCTGCATGAATCAGAAAACTATCGCCGTGACCATGATAATTTCCGGCAAATTTAACCAAACCATCTCTTTTTGTATAACCGCGGGCAAGGCGCACAGCACTCATTGTAGCTTCGGTTCCTGAATTTACCATGCGGACTTTTTCGATCGAAGGCACCATCTGAACAATGAGCTCAGCCATCACCGTTTCATATTCGGTAGGGGCACCGTAGCTGGTCCCTTTCTGTGCCGCCTCATTTATTGCCTCAAGAATTACGTCATGAGCATGTCCGAAGATTAACGGACCCCAGGATGCCAGAAAGTCAATATATTGATTCCCATCAATATCTGTTATTACAGTCCCCTTTGCTTTATGAATAAATACCGGATTTAAGTTGACACTCTTAAACGCCCTGACGGGTGAATTTACTCCTCCCGGAATGGATTGCTGTGCCTGTTTAAAAGCGGCTATACTTTTTGTGAATTGCATCCTTCTAAAATTTTAATGATTTATCACTGTTTTCCGCTCAGGATATTTGCTGCTTCAACGGCATGATAGGTAATGATAATATCGGCACCAGCCCTCTTAATGGAGGTCAGAATTTCCATCATCACCCTTGGCCCATCGATCCATCCTTTTTCGGCAGCTGCTTTAAGCATCGAAAATTCGCCACTTACATTATAGGCTGCAACCGGCATATTGAATTCATTTTTAACCCTGTAGATGACATCCAGGTAACTAAGCGCTGGTTTCACCATCACAATGTCGGCTCCTTCAAGGATATCCTGTTCCACTTCCCGGATGGCTTCGTTGGAATTGGCCGGGTTCATCTGATAAGTAGCCCGGTTTCCAAACTTGGGAGCACTTTCGGCAGCTTCCCTGAAGGGACCATAAAAACCTGAAGCATATTTTGCAGAGTAAGCCATGATTGGAATCTTGTTGTATCCGTTGGCATCTAATTGTGCACGGATCATACCCACACGTCCGTCCATCATATCACTCGGTGCAATCATGTCGGCACCTGCTTCTGCCAGTGAAACCGATTGTTTCGCCAATGTAACGAGCGTTGTATCATTGTCAACATCACCATCTATTATGGTTCCGCAATGTCCATGTGTGGTATATTCACAGTTACAAACATCAGCAATTACAAAAAGGTCCTTTAATTCCTTCTTTATTGCACGGATGGCTTGTTGTACAATTCCATTGTGCTCGCAAGCTACACTTCCGTCCTCGTCCTTGTGAGCAGGGATTCCGAATAGCAATACCGATTTAACGCCTGCAGCATATATAATTTTGCACTCTTCGACCAAATTTTCAACAGAAAGCTGGTAGTTGCCAGGCATTGAACTAATATGATTTCTCACATTAGTGCCTGAACAAACAAACAGGGGCATCACAAAATCATCTGCTGAAAGTTTGGTTTCAGTGACCATTTGTCTTAAAACGCCGTTGTATCTCAATCTTCTCAATCTTGTTACCGGGAATGTCATAATTTATTGATTTTAAATATTTTATATTTGATAATAATGAATAATTGCATCTCGCAGACCCTCTGCATTTGATTTTACAGCAGTAAATGCAGGCTTAAATCCTGCTTCCTCAATTGCTTTTGTGGTGGTTGAACCGATACTTACCATTTGTAGCTTTCCAACCTGGGTTAGGTCGTAAAATGAACAGAAATTGTTAAAAGTCGACGGACTTGTAAAAATGATCAGGTCGTACTGAGCATTTTTTAATCGTTCAATGACCTCAGGATCTGCATGGGCCGGTTTAACTGTTTGATAAACATTGATCCGGTGCACCGTGTTTTCGGCCGATAGCCGGTTGGATAACGTATTATCTGCAAGGTTACCAAGTGACAAAAGTATGTTCAGATTATGGGGCTGATATTTATTATAAAACTGTTTTAAAAATTGCTCCGCTGTATTTTCATCACTGATAAACGTTGGCGAGTAGCCGTAATATTCGAGTTCCAGGCCTGTTTTGTATCCAATAACAGCCAGCTTAACTGTATTGGGCAATTCAGTATTTCCCTTTACATCCATAAGATGTCTGAAGAAATTAATCACGCCGTTTTTGCTCGTGAAAAATATCCAGTCGTAGCGATCAGGATATGCCAGTTGTTCAATCATTTGAGCATCCAGTGGGGTAGGAGTGATCTCAATCATGGGTAATGCAAGCAGTTCGGCTCCGTGTGCTTCGAGCAAGACGGGCAACGAATCGCCGGGTTCTGCAGCCCGGGTTGATATGATGGTCTTACCCTTTAACAACAGTTCTGATTGCGGATTTGTAAGATTTTCATCCCGGATGGTCTTTAAAATTTCAGCGCCGCCTCTGTTGTATAAACTCCGGGCAAGCTTAATGGATAAATAGTCCGCCTGGCTGATATCCCCTTCAATTGAATCCTGAATGTACCGCGTTCCGTCAATGTCAGAGATAAATCCGGTGATCGTGAACTTCTCCCCATCGATGGTACTGTAACTTCCCACCGGTATCTGGCAACCTCCCTCAAGGGTGCGTAAAAAAGCCCGCTCTGCACCGGTGGCAATATATGTCTGAGTATCGTTAATCTTCGAAACTATTTCTTCGGTAAATGGATCATTCTCCCTGATCTCTATCACGATGGCGCCCTGACTACAGGCAGGAATCATCATTTCGGGTTCGAAAATATCGGAGATATATTCATTCATTTCAAGGCGTTGTAATCCTGCTGCTGCCATAACCATGACATCGCAATACCCTTCCTCCATTTTCCGGATCCGGGTGTTTACATTTCCGCGAATTTCAACGATTTTGAAATCTTTGTTTATCCGCAGCAGCTGCGCTTTCCGTCGAAGGCTTGAAGTGGCAATAATATCATCAGGAGTAAGATCTTTTATTTTTCTCTGACTGGCACTTACCAACGCATCACGAATATCTCCCCGTTTTAATACAGCGCCCAATTTGGCACCTGCGGGAAATTTCGTCGGTAAATCTTTAAGGCTGTGAACAGCAAGGTCGATATCGTGATTAAAGAGCGCTTCCTCTATCTCCATGGTAAATAGCCCTTTATCGCCAATTTTCGATAACGCGACATCGAGAATCTTATCTCCTTTTGTCTTTATAATTTCGATAATAATGGTGATTTCAGGATAATGCTGCTGAAGTTCCTCTTTTACTCTATATGCCTGATATAACGCTAATTTACTGCCTCTCGTACCGATACGGATGGTGTTATTAGTCATTAGTTTAATTCGAATAATTTGTTTACCATCTTAATGTACTCCTGCTTTTGGCCATTGTTGGTAACCGATTTGACATTTTCAATCATTAACCCAATAAACTTCTTAGTAATTAATTCTCCATACAGGGAGGCTTTTTCAAAGTCAATATCTTTTTTGTTTTTCATGAAGCCGTCCAGCATCATCTTGTTAACTTCCTGAAATTGACTGGTTATATTCTGAAAAGTCGGCGCCAGAACATGTATGGCATGCCATTTTGAAAATTCAGCAACCGATTCCTCAATGATATACTCTGCGTGACAGATTTCCCCTTTTCGTTTATCCAGGTTATCTTCAATTACGTCATTTAAAGCATCAATATCAAACACATGAACGTTTTCAATATCGCCAACTTCCCTGGCTACATTTCGCGGTACCGACAGGTCAATAAATAAGAGAGGCTGACCATTTCGCTCCTCCATCGCTTTTCTGACCATGTCTTCGGTGAACAGTGGTTTTTTGGAAGCTGTGGAACTGATGACAATATTATTTTCCAGAAGCAGGTCTCCCAGCTGATCAAAATTACCAACCTTACATTGGTATTTATCAGCCAGTTCACATGCTTTCTCCTGGGTTCTGTTAACGACTGTAAATTGGGTGCACTCTTTTTTTATCAGGTTCAGCAGGGTGAGTTCACTGGTTTGTCCCGCCCCAACCAATAAAACAGGATGAGCACTTATATTCTGAAGTTTCTTTCCGGCAAGTTCCACACCCACATAACTGATCGAAACGGCACCTTTATTGAGTGCAGTGTCTGTCCTGACCTGTTTGCCGGTTTTTAACGCATCATTAAAAAGCTTGAATAATACAGAACTGCAGAGCTGATTGTCTTTACTGATATTAAACGCATTTTTTATCTGTCCAACAATCTGATATTCACCAAGTGCCATGGAATCTAGTCCCGATACTACGCGAAAGAGATGGCGAACCGCATCATCATTTTTCATTTGATAAAAATGAGTTTTGACCTCCGTGGTAACTTTACGATAATTAATCAGTGTGTCACCGATTATATCAAAATCAGTAGCAAGGCTTTTATCATCCAGTTCGAAGTAAATTTCTGTACGATTGCAGGTAGATACCACAACAGCTCCTTCAATTCCTATAACCTTGAGCTGGGGTACAAATCTCCTGATATCTTCTTCACAAAAGACAAACTTTTCCCGTATTTCTATGGGGGCTGATTTATGATTTAATCCCAAAAGTCCTATCATCCGTTTTAGTTCTCTTTATTAATACAATGCAATACTAAAAATAGAATCTGTAGTAAATCTGAAGTAATAAACAGAATCAGGGAGGTTGATTGCTATTTAATGATAACAAGTCTGAATTAAATCGATTTTGTGGAGGAGGGTGGTCTTCCTCAGTCTAACCGGCAAAAATACAAACCAACAGTAAATGATTTATATTCAGATATATAAATAGTTAAGAACGGGAATAATAATTCGAACCAATACAATTCTTACCAGGTGCAAATAACGCTTCAGTACTAAATTTGTGAGTAATTTAGATTTGTTATTTATTACAGGTTGTTCAGGATTTGGGGCCGACGTTCAAAATTGAAGATTTCTCTTCACCTTCTTTCCGGAAAAGAGATAACCGATGTAACAAACACAATAATAAGAGAATCCAATTATCCTTTACCAAATTCAACATGCATAATGTGCGTTTCATTCTGATAACTGTATCCAATCCTGAAACCATAGAGAACACAAATCTTTTGAACGATTGACAGTCCTAACCCAAGCGATTCGGGCGATGACGAAGCTTTTTCAAACCGTTTAAACAACAGCTCCTGGTCCATCTGGAGTGGAGGACCCGAATTTGCAATTTCCAGCCTGTTTTTTGATAATCCGATGATCAGATCTCCACCCTTAATATTATGTCTGACCGCATTTTTAATTAAATTCACAAGCAGTATCTCTGCCAGATAGGGGTTCATATAAATGGTAACTCCGGGGTCAAATCGTCTGCTGACATTGATTTTTTTTGAAAGTATCAGATCCTCCAGACTCTCCAGTTGATGATTGATCATTATCTCAGGATTAACCGGAGTCGATTCAGGGAATTGCCTGTTCTCAATTTTTGCAAGTAAAATGAGTGTTTTATTTAGCCTTGACAGCCTGTTGGAAGCTTCATAGGCATCAGCCACAATTTTGTACTGCTTCTCCTTCATATCACCCCACTGAAGCAATAACTCCATTTTTGAGTTGATAATGGCTAACGGAGTTTGTATCTCATGTGAAGCATTTTCAATGTATTCTTTCAGGTTAAGGTAATCATTTTTAATACGTTCTGTCATTGTTTCGAGTACCCGGTTAAGATCTGAGAACTCCTTTATATCGGAGTGATTCAATATAAAAGGATCCCGGGAATCGACGTCGTAGTTGTTTATCTTATCGATGGTTTCATAAAAAACCTTCCAGTCCTGACGGGAGGAATACCGGTTTGCAATTAAAAGTGTGATGATGATTATGATCATCATTAAATTCATGATGATCACTATACGAACAATGAGCCGGTCTGTCTCCTCCAACGACTTGAAAATCTGTATATAATAGTTCTGATTATTAATGGTTTCTGAATATCCAAGTTGTCGGTAGAGGCTGTAACTGTTTTCCGCTTTATCATAGAGCAATGTATCGCGAAAATTTACAGGGGGACGCGGGTTATTTATAGGAGAAATCAATACCTTTAAATTCAGATTATAAGGCAGATTGTTTGTTGACTGATCGGATACCAACAGTTTATTAATGCTCTTTTTATTCCTCTCAAGTTCTGAATTGATATTTTGGTCAACCTGGTGTCGAAGAAGGTAATAAAAGGCTACCATCCCAAATAAAAAGATAAATAATGAGATAGACAATAAGTTGAGGGTGATTTTTGTTAATAGTCTCAATTGAGTTCAAATTTATATCCTAGTCCATAAATCGTTTTAATATAATCCTGGCATCCTTCTTTGAGCAATTTTCTTCTGAGATTTTTGATATGCGTATAGATAAAATCATATGAATCAGCCAGATCCATATAATCACCCCATAAATACTCAGCCAGCCCGGCTTTGGTAATCACCTTGTTTTTATTTGAAATAAAAAACAATAATAGTTCATATTCCTTTTTAGTCAGTATAATTTCCTTTTCCCTGACAAAAGCCTTATGCTCATCGGGAATCAATTTGATTTCATTCATAATGATTTGATTGTTTCCCCCGTAACTAATCCTGCGGTTAATGGATTTGAGATGGGCATTGAGTTCTGCAAGGTGAAATGGCTTTGTGAGGTAATTATCAGCACCGATTTCAAGCCCTTCAATACGGTTCTCGAGGGAATTAAGCGCTGAAATAATGATGATTCCGGGTGAAATGGATTTCTTTTTAATGAATCTTATCAAATCCAGTCCATTTCCGTCGGGCAAGTTAATATCCACGACAATACAATCATACTGGTACATCCCGATCTTATCGATTGCATCAAAATAATTATAGATTGCTTCGCACTGATATCCCTCCTCCGAAAAGTATTCCACCATTGAATCGGACAATGTCTTCTCATCCTCGATAATCAAGATCTTCATTTTTAAGCTTCAATCATTTTTATATCCAAAGAACAAACATCCATTCCTGTGTGTTTGATAGTTTGAGGTTGTGAATATAGCAAATAACTTGCTGAAATGTTTTCACATTTTTAATACCTGATGAACTGCCAATTTTGCAGGTTCCTGTAATTGGCCGGATATTTGAAGGTGAAATTTCAATTTTGAATTTAAAAATTTTGAGCTATGATAGGAATTTGGGTAATATTTATTGGGTTTGCATTGGTAAGCTGGTTGATTAGTAATCAATTAAAGCGCCGGTTTGCAGAATATTCACAGATACCGACATCGAATGGAATGTCAGGTAAAGAGGTAGCCCAGAAAATGCTGCGCGACAACGGGATCCAGGGAGTTACCATTCAATCGGTTGAAGGAAAGTTGTCTGATCATTACAATCCGGCCAATAAAACAATCAATTTGAGTGAAGAAGTATACTATGGTAAAAGTGTAGCTGCGGCTGCAGTGGCTGCTCATGAATGCGGACATGCTCTGCAGCATGCCTCAGCCTATCAGTGGCTGGGAATGCGATCCAGTCTGGTTCCCATAGTTAGCTTTACTTCGAGGTGGATGCAATGGGTTTTACTTGCAGGAATTCTGCTTGTTAACACCTTTCCGGCAATTTTACTTGCGGGCATTGTACTTTTTGCGATGACTACTTTATTTAGTTTTATCACCTTGCCCGTGGAGATGAATGCAAGTAATCGTGCTTTGGCCTGGATCGGAACATCGGGTGCAACGAATTCCCAGACACACCTTAAAGCAGAAGATGCCTTACGATGGGCCGGCTATACTTATTTAATTGCAGCCCTGGGATCACTTGCAACATTACTGTATTACATCATGATCTTTTTGGGAAGAAGAAATTAAGCATAAAAATATTGTGGAAACCTTGCATGCAACGTTTCCACAATATTTTTATTTCAAAACAATTTATTTATATAATCGCGTTCCGGGTCAATCGGAAACTGTGTATCACGCGCAAACGCCGGCTCACGTTTAATCCATTGTCCGCGTGTGAAATCGGGAAAATCAACCAGTGCACCTCCCCGTGCTACTGACATCTCCGATAAGGCTGAAACAGCACTCCATGCTGCAGCATCATAAGCATCAAGCGGAACGGGCTTCTTATTGCGCACTGCATCGAAAAAGTCGTTAAGCATAATAAAATCCATGCCTCCATGACCGGCACCTGTGGCCAATTCACCCTTCTCGCGCCAGTACTGATGATCGTACTTCTTTAACCACTCTTCGGCCTTATCCCATTCATGCGGTTTGCTTTGACCCTCTACATAGATCTGCTCACCGGAATCCTGCCAGTTTCCGGAGCCTTCCCCTTTCCAAAGACCATTGGTTCCCTGTACGCGGAAACCTAAAGAATAAGGCCTTGGCAGATTGGTATCGTGGGTCACAATAATTGTTTCTCCATTGGCACATTTTATCATCGTGGTGACAATATCACCCAGATTGAAGTTAATGTCCTGGTAGGGATGATCTTTGGCCACATGATCATCGATAAATTTACTTAATCCCCGTGCTTTTGTTGCCATGGCCGAAAGGGTGAGAAAACGGTTACCACGGTTGATATCGAGGTAAGTTCCGATTGGTCCAAGTCCGTGAGTGGGGTAGAGGTCGCCATTACGTTTAACCGCATGCAGGCCGCGCCATTGTGCCTCCGAATGTGCCTCCTGACCGATTTTCAGATCATTGGCTTTCACATCAAACTTAACACCACGCAGATCGTGCTCATAACCGCACCGGCAATGTATCAGTTCGCCAAACTGGTTTGTGCGAACCATATTAAGAATCGCCATAACATCACGCCGGTAACAAACATTTTCCATAATCATTACCTGGTTTCCCGTCTGCTCGTGCACATTTACCAGATCCCAGCACTCTTCGAGCGTATTGGCAGCTGAAACTTCCACACCCGTATAAGGAACTCCTGCTTTCATCGAAGCAACAGCCATCGGTACATGCCATTCCCATGGAGTCGCAATAATGACAGCATCAAGGATTTCATTCTTAAGCATATCCTCATATGCATGATCGCTGTCCGAATAGCCTTTCGGCACTTTCATACCATTACTGACTACCATTTTCTGCACTCTTTCAATCGCAGCCTGATTAATGTCACAGATTGCAACCACCTCAATACCTCCGACCGTTAATGAGTCATGTACATGCCCGCTTCCGCGCCCGCCAACGCCAATAAAGCCAACCCTGACGATAGCCGGATCTCTTTTTACCTGTGTACCTGCTTTTTCTTTTTTCTGGGCAAAGGCATCATTTTCAGTTAAAACCATTCCGGCAAGCCCAATTCCGGCAACTGTTCCCATCTTGACAAATTCCCTGCGATTCGTTTTCATTTAATCTGTTATTATTTTTCGGTTTAAATAATGAGTGTTTCTGTAGTGAAGGTTGATGCACGTCAATGAAGAATTCTATTTTTCCGCTTTCAGTTCTTCAATTGCAAAAGTGATTAATCAAAACAAGAAAATGAAATGTTTGAATAACTTTACGCCGTTTAATTTTAAAATAAAAAATCTATGAATCAAAAAAGTCTGGTGCGCCGGATGAATCATGTTACTACGTTCAAAAAATGGGGTAGAAAAGGGTATTCAGTTTTCCTGAGTATGCACAAAATCGTGCGAATAGGATGCTTAAGCGTTTCTTATTTACTTTTCGCAATTCCATCAAATGCACAGAGGGACATGATGATTGTCGGTCACGACACGATCAACTCAATAAAAGATGTTGAAGTTGAAGAAGTTGTGGTCAGCGCGCAGCGAGCTCCTGTCTCCTTCTCACAGGTAGCACGCATCGTCAAAGTAATCGGGAAGGAAGAGATTCAATCGGCGCCGGTACAAAGCCTCCAGGATTTGCTCGAATATTCATTAAATGTCGACGTCCGGCAACGCGGGAACATGGGTGTGCAAGCCGACATCAGTATCCGCGGAGGATCATTTGAACAGGTCCTAATTCTATTAAACGGTATCAATATCAACGACCCGCAGACAGGGCACCACTCCCTTAATCTACCGGTTAGTTTCGATGCCATCGAACGCATCGAAATCCTTGAAGGACCCGCCTCCCGGATTTATGGTCCCAATGCATTCAGCGGAGCAATCAACATCATCACCGGTTCATCGGACAAATCAAACCTCAAAGGTCGTTTAAGCGGAGGGGAGAATAATTATTACGATGCCGGACTTTCAGGAACTTTTAACGCAGAGAAAGTACGAAATTTTGTCTCTGTTGACCATAGAAGTTCCGATGGTTACATCAAAAACACCGATTTTAAGATCACCGATGTATTTTACCAGGGTAAATTAATCTCCAAAACAGGTGCACTTGAGTGGCAGGCAGGACATACGGAGCGACGTTTTGGTGCCAACAGCTTTTATACTCCGGCCTATCCTGACCAATTCGAAGAGGTACAAACAACCTTTGCTTCCGTAAAACTGGAAACCGGGAAAGTCATCCATTTCACACCTTCGGTCTATTGGCGCAGAAACCAGGATCGGTTTGAGCTGTTCAGATACCCCGAATCAACTCCCACCTGGTATACAAATCACAATTACCATCTTACAGATGTTTATGGAACCAATATAAATGCCTGGTTCGCCACAAAATTTGGGAAAACAGCATTCGGAACCGATTTCAGGAGCGAGAATATTCACAGTACCGTACTGGGTAAACCTTTGGGAAAGCCGGTATCCATTCCCGGTGAAACCGGAAAGCAGTATACCAAATCAGATAGCCGCTCAAATTTCAGCCTGTTTGCTGAGCATTCCATTTATCTGGATAAATTTTCAGTTTCAGCCGGTCTTATGGCAAACTGGAATTCTCAGCTTGGCGATGGATGGAATTTCAACCCGGGTATTGATCTTGGATGGAGTGTTACCGATGCCATAAAATGGTATGCATCAATCAGCTCATCAATGCGTATGCCTACCTTTACAGACTTGTACTATTCGAGTCCAACAAATATTGGCAATTCATCGCTTCAGCCCGAGAAAGCAACCGCGTATGAATCGGGATTAAAATACAAGTTTAAAGGAGTTGATGGCCATGTATCCTATTTTTACCGGATCGGGAAAAATATTATTGATTGGGTAAAACCCCCGGATGAAAATGTATGGTATGCCCGGAATATCACCACACTGAACACGAATGGCGTTGAAGTCTCAGCCAGAATTAAACCGGAACAGCTTTTTGATAAAAAATCATTTATCAAATCCATGAGTCTCTCGTGGTCGTGGCTGAACCAGGATAAGCAATCAGGCACTTTCGATTCGAAGTATGTCCTCGATTTTTTAAACCACAAAATAGATCTTGGATTATCGCATGAGGTATTAAAAAATGTTGGAATCAACTGGCAGATCTCGTGGCAGGACAGAAACGGAACCTATATCGTCTGGGACGGTGCTAAATATGGAAGTGATGTTGCTTACAAGCCTTTTGTTCTGGTTGATAGCCGCATTCACTGGTCAAAAAAAGCCACCTCAGTATACCTGGAAGCCTCTAACCTTCTCGACAAAACCTATTTTGATTTCGGAAATATTGCACAACCCGGACGAACAGTCCGTATTGGGTTAATTCATCAGATCAATCTGTAAAAATGTGTTGAATAGGATTGTCACCGAAACACAACTGTCATTTTAATAGTGATATTGGTACTTGTGATTGCCATATTCTGTTTTGTGTTTTGGTGACATTTTATTTTAATTTAGGGTAAGGAATCAGATAAGTTGATTGTCAATCACACTTGTGGGGTGTATTGATTTACCAGGCTAATTCATTTTCACAATTGACTTCTGAACTACCAACTTCCAATCCTGAAGACTTAAAAGCTTCAAATCTTTGCCGGGAGTGAAAAAAGTGTTACTTTCGCAATTGCAAAAATAAAGGAAGATAATATGTTGAAAGGAATTTTAGCCATTACAGGGCAACCCGGACTCTATAAAGTGATATCGGAAGGTAAAAACAATGTTATAATTGAATCATTACTAACCGGCAAAAAATCAACTGCCTACGCCGATGCCAAAATGAGTACGCTCGAAGATATTGCCATCTACACATTGGAGGAAGATGTTCCGTTAAAGAAAGTTTTCCGCAAAATTGCTGAAAAGGAAAATGGTGGACCGGCAATCGATGCCAAATCTTCACCGGAAGATCTTAAGAAGTACTTTACGGAAATTTTACCCGAATATGATAAAAGCCGCGTATATGGCTCGGATGTAAAAAAAGTGATATCGTGGTATAACCTACTGAATGAAAAAGGTTTGCTGGTATTCGAGGATGAAACTGCTGAAGAAGCGGTCTCAGAAGATAAATCCGAAGCCCCGGAAGTTAAGGAATAAATAAAGAGAAAATACAGGAAGGTAAGTGGGGGAGAGGTTTATAAACAGACTGCCGGTTACACTTCTGTAACACAAGTTATAGTCTATCAACAAAAATTATAAAAAGAGCGGAAATCTGATGATTTCCGCTCTTTTCTTGTTATCAAGATCTAATCAGGATCTTCAATCAACTATTCACAGTAAACTATCAATCAACTCTGTAAGCTCTTTAAAATGAGCTTCATCAAATCCCAGTGAGGAATAGATTATTTTACCGTTTCCATCAACGAGAAAACTTCTCGGAATACTTTCTGAAGCGAAAAGACCGTATACTTTGCGTTTAGGATCGGGCAGAATCGGAAAGGTGAAATTTTGATCCTTTCCGAATTTGAGCACTTCATCCCACGAATGTTCACGACCAAATGTAAGCATAGCGAACCGGGAATTATTTTTATGCCTGTTCCAGATTTGTTCCTGAATCAATGGTAACTCCTTCCGGCAAGGGGCACACCAGGTGGCAAAAAAATTGATCAGGATTATTTTTCCCTTGTAATCATTGAATGAAACACTTTTTCCTTTTGACAGCTCGAATTTAAAGGAAGGAACCAACTGATTCTTAGCCAATAAAATCGCTTTATCATTTGTCGGCGCTTGTCCATAAATCACCGAACCGGCGAATAATAAAAGTGAAAATAAACAGATTTTGGAATAAAGCATACTCTCTGAAAATTAGGGTGAAAATTAATAGCAGGAAACAGGCTCCCAAAGGAATAAATGAACTGCAGGTTCGTGTTTCCCGAACCAGTGTTGCATTCAGACCATTTACTTTATCCCTGCTGAGCTATAAATTGTTCAATATTGTTTTTTATCCGTGTGGTGGCATTGGCCACATCTCCCTTCACAAATTTGTCACCGGTAATATTTTCGAAAAGCTCGATATACCTTTCGGAAATTTGGTTGACAAGTTCATCTGTCATTTCCGGAACCTTCTGACCTTCCAGGCCCTGGAAACCATTTTCGATCAGCCACTGCCGTACAAACTCTTTGGATAGCTGCTTCTGATTTTCACCCTTTGCTAACCGCTCTTCGTAACCGTCGGCATAAAAATACCGTGAAGAATCGGGGGTGTGAATTTCATCAATAAGGTAAATTTTGCCGTCTTTTTTCCCGAATTCATATTTTGTATCAACCAGGATCAATCCTTTCTCTGCAGCCATGGCGGTTCCGCGATGGAATAGCGAATGGGTATATTTTTCAAGCAATGCGTATTCTTCGGCCGATACAAGACCTTGATTTATAATTTCTTCACGTGAAATGTCTTCATCGTGTCCTTCGGCCGCCTTTGTAGTGGGAGTGATAATCGGAAAGGGGAATTTTTGACTTTCTTTCATCCCGTCGGGCATTGGAATGCCGCATAAAAATCGTTTACCCGCACGATACTCCCGCCAGGCATGACCCGTGAGATAACCCCGAATGACCATCTCAACTTTAAATGGTTCACATACATGGCCAACAGTCACCATCGGATCGGGAGTTGCAATTTTCCAATTGGGTACAATATCAGCCGTGGCATCCAGAAATTTGGCTGCTATCTGATTTAAAACCTGTCCTTTAAAAGGAATTCCCCGCGGTAAAACAACATCGAAGGCCGAGATCCTGTCAGAGACCACCATTACCAGGTATTTGTCATTGATGTTGTAAACATCTCTTACCTTCCCCTTGTAGAAACTCTTCTGTCCGGGAAACGAAAAATCTGTAGAAATAATTGCTTCGTTCATCTGATTGTGTATTAATAGTTAATTAATAATCTTCGTTGTGCAGGATATTGTAACGATCATAGGCATCGACAATTTCTCTGACCAATTTATGTCTTACAATATCATTTTTGTCGAAATAGACGGTGGAGATTCCTTCCACACCATTGAGTATCTTCAAAGCAAGAATCAGACCGGAATGTTGCTTCCTTGGCAGATCGATCTGGGTAATATCACCTGTGATTATATACTTCGTGTTCAGGCCCATACGGGTCAAAAACATTTTCAGTTGCAGAATGGTGGTATTTTGTGCCTCATCAAGAATTACAAATGCGTTACTGAGTGTCCTGCCCCGCATAAAAGCAAGTGGCGCGATCTGAATAATTCCATCTTTAATATACTCTTCAAGTTTCTTTGCAGGAATCATGTCAAGTAATGCGTCGTAAATGGGCTGAAGATAAGGGTCGATTTTTTCTTTGAGATCACCGGGCAGAAAACCCAGGTTTTCGCCCGCTTCAACCGCCGGACGGCTTAAAATGATCCGTTTAATTTGCCTGTTTTTCAGTGCACTGATTGCCAGCGCAATAGCTACATAAGTTTTTCCGGTTCCTGCCGGACCAATGGCAAATACGAGATCCTCCTTACTGCATGCATCCACCAGTTTTTGTTGATTGGCCGTTCTGGGCCTGATCGGTTTTCCGGTATTGCTAAAGAGCAGAACGTCACTGCTGCTTTGAATGCTTTGATCAATAGAACTGATGTCATCCATCATGATCTGATGAATAGTCTCGTCAGAGAGTGCATTAAAATGATAGTAATGTTCGATGATTAACTGAAATCTGCGAATAAAATCACCAACATCATGCTCTTCGCCCTTTACTTTGACAATATGTCCCCGTGCTACAACCAAAATTTTAGGGCAATAGGAACGGATTAACTCCATTTTGGAATTTCTGACTCCATAAAACTCTGTGGGTTCGATCCCTTCCAGTTGAAACGTATGCTCGATCATATATACCTATTTAGGTAGTACAAAATAAACACTTTTTTTGGACCATTTTCTTACCTTCGCAGCAATAAATACGGTTAACAATGAATACCAGGAAAGAGCAGATAACCTCGTTTGAACGACTATTGGACATAATGGATGAATTACGCGATAAATGTCCTTGGGATCAGAAGCAGACTTTTGAAACGTTGCGAAAACTAACCATAGAGGAAGTTTACGAATTAGGTGATGCGATTCTGCGAATGGATTTGTCAGAAATAAAAAAGGAATTGGGTGATTTACTGCTTCATATAGTTTTTTATTCGAAAATTGGTTCAGAACAGCAGAGCTTTGATGTGGGCGATGTGATCAATAATTTAATCGAAAAACTGATTTACCGCCATCCTCATGTCTTTGGTGAAACGGAGGTCAAAGATGCCCGGGAAGTCGAAGAAAACTGGGAAGCGCTGAAGTTAAAAGAGAAGGACAGGGGAAGACGGGTTCTTGAAGGTGTACCGGCATCGCTTCCCGCTCTTGTAAAGGCAAACCGTATTCAGGAAAAGGCCAGGGGTATGGGTTTTGACTGGGAAGAGAAGCATCAGGTCTGGGACAAGGTAAAAGAGGAACTTGGTGAGTTTGAGGCAGAGGTTCGGGCCAATGATCAAAAAAATATGGAGAATGAATTGGGAGACCTTATTTTCTCGATTGTCAATGCAGCCCGACTATACGATATTGATCCCGAAAGTGCGCTCGAAAGAACCAACCAGAAATTTATCCGGCGATTCAATCATCTCGAAGAGCAAACATTGTTAAAAGGGAAATCACTCCATAAGATGAGCCTCGAGGAAATGGATTTCTACTGGGAAGAGGCAAAAAAAAATGAGAAGAAATAATTATTAAGAAAAAAGCGGCTATTCGCCGCTTTTTTCTTCTTCAATTTTATGAATTGCTTTGGGTATGATACTTACAACGATCTTCTCCTTAGTGTCATCAAGATCGATTGTAATGGTATCACCTTCATTCATTACATTACCAATAATTGTTTCAGCCATCTCATCTTCGAGATATTTCTGAATTGCTCTTTTCAACGGCCGGGCTCCGAACTGAGGATCGAATCCTTTATCCGCAATGAAATTTTTAGCCGCCTCTGTTATAACCAGCTTATATTTAAGTGTTTCAACACGCTCATATAAACCTTTAAGTTCGATGTCGATGATCTGTTCAATATGACTTTTCTCCAGCGGATTAAAAATCACAACATCATCAACACGGTTAAGAAACTCGGGGGCAAATGCCCGTTTCAGCGCTTTCTGAATCACAAATTTAGCATGATCGTTTTCTTCTTCAGCTGTTTTACGCGTTGAGAAACCGACACCCTGACCAAATTCCTTGAGTTGACGTGTTCCGATATTGGAGGTCATGATCACAATAGTATTACGGAAATCGATTTTCCGTCCCAGGCTGTCTGTCAGGCGTCCCTCATCCATGACCTGGAGAAGGATATTAAAGACATCGGGATGCGCTTTTTCGATTTCATCGAGTAATATCACAGCATACGGTTTGCGGCGTACTTTTTCAGTAAGCTGACCACCCTCTTCGTATCCGACATATCCCGGAGGAGCCCCGACGAGGCGTGATACGGAGAATTTCTCCATGTATTCGCTCATATCGACACGAATAAGGGCATCGGAACTGTCAAACAGGTATTGAGCCAGCACTTTGGCCAATTGTGTCTTTCCTACCCCTGTTGGCCCAAGGAAAATAAACGAACCGATGGGTTTATTGGGATCTTTCAGACCAGCGCGGTTACGTTGAATAGCTTTGGTGATTTTTAGCACTGCATCATCCTGGCCAATAATATTCTTTTTCATATCATTGTACATATTCTGCAACCGTTTGCCTTCGGCCTGTGCAATTCGTTGCACAGGGATTCCCGACATCATGGCTACGATATCGGCAACCTGCTCTTCACCCACAACTTCACGGTGGTTTTCAAGTTCCTTCTCCCAAATCTCTTTTTCCTTTTCGAGCAATGCCAGCAGATTCTTCTCCTTGTCGCGGAAACTGGCAGCAAGTTCGAAGTTTTGACTCTTTACAGACTGTATTTTTTCACCACGAGCCTCTTCAATCCGCTCTTCAAGTTTAATGATCCGTTCCGGAACGGTGATATTGGTGATATGCACCCTCGATCCGGCCTCATCAAGCGCATCAATGGCTTTATCCGGTAAATGGCGATCTGAAATATATCTCGTTGTCAGTCTTACGCATGCTTCGATAGCTTCAGGAGTATAGGTTACATTGTGGTGATCTTCGTACCTCTCCTTAATATTATGAAGTATTTCAATTGTTTCTTCAACGGAGGTAGGTTCAACCATTACTTTTTGGAAACGACGTTCAAGTGCGCCATCTTTTTCGATATGCTGACGAAATTCGTCAAGTGTGGTGGCCCCGATACACTGAATATCGCCGCGGGCAAGCGCAGGTTTAAGCATATTGGCAGCATCCAGTGAACCGGTAGCTCCGCCTGCACCTACAATTGTATGAATCTCATCAATAAATAAAATAATATTGTCAACCTTTGCCAGTTCGTTTAATATCGCCTTCATCCGTTCTTCGAACTGTCCGCGGTATTTGGTCCCGGCTACAATTGAAGCAAGATCCAGGCTGATCACCCGTTTGTCGAAAAGCACCCGTGAAACCTTGCGCTGCGATATACGCAATGCCAGGCCTTCGACGATAGCCGATTTTCCAACACCCGGTTCACCGATCAAAACAGGATTGTTTTTTTTTCTCCTGCTAAGAATCTGGGCAATGCGTTGAATCTCCTTTTCACGGCCAACAATCGGATCCAGGCTCCCTTCGACAGCAGCCTTGGTGATGTCGATACCAAAATTATCCAGAACAGGAGTATCTGTTTTGGGAGCAGTTGTTCCTTTTGATCCGGATGCACTACCGCCAACATTACTCTTGCCAAACATATCGTCCCCTTCGTCGCTGTCTTCCGGAAAATCGGATTTGCTCTCTATTCGCGTCAACTCTTCAATTTTAGATTTAACCGTATCGTATCCCACATTATAATGTTTAAAAATTGTACTCACAAGACTGTCTTTCTCCTTGAGTATTGCAAGCAGTAAATGACCGGTATTGACCGTACTTTCATTCATGGCTCGTGCTTCAAGAAAAATCAGTTTTAATGCTTTTTCGGTATTTTTAAGTAATGGTATATTTGCTTCCAATTGCAGAGAACTATCTTTACGCAACTGTATTTCAAGATCTTTACGTATCTTCATATAATCAAGATGCAATTTATTCATTACATCAATTGCAATCCCTTCACCATCACGAATAATGCCAAGAAAAAGATGTTCTGTGCCGATATGGTCATTCCCTAATCTGATCGCTTCCTCGCGACTGTAAGAGAGAACATCTTTAATACGGGGTGAGAATTTTGAATCCATAATATAATAATGTCTGTTGTTTTAATAACAAGTTTTTATTTTTGCGACTAAATTACTCAATAATTTGCAATAATTTACGTTTTAAAAAGAACAAATTATACAGCAGTTAAGTTTAAAATTACTATTTTTGCGTAACTTTTTATAAATAAAACAACTAAGACATATATGTCTGATTTAGAAAAGATTATCCAAATCAATATTGAAGAGCAAATGAAAACGGCCTACATCGATTATTCGATGTCGGTTATCGTTTCAAGGGCTCTTCCGGATGTCCGTGATGGACTTAAACCCGTGCATCGCAGGGTTTTATTTGGCATGAGTGAATTAGGAAGTGCATCCAACAGACCCTATAAAAAATCGGCCAGAATAGTGGGAGAGGTGCTTGGAAAATTTCACCCGCATGGCGATTCTTCGGTCTATTTTGCAATGGTCAGGATGGCCCAGGAATGGTCACTTCGTTACCCGCTTATTGATGGTCAGGGAAACTTCGGGTCTGTTGATGGTGATAGTCCTGCAGCAATGCGTTATACAGAAGCGCGTTTGAAAAAACTTGCGGAAGAGGCTCTTGCCGATCTGGATAAAAACACAGTAGATTTTCGCCCCAATTTTGACGAGACGCTCCAGGAGCCAACGGTTTTACCCACCAAGTTTCCGAACCTGCTGGTGAATGGTACCTCGGGGATTGCTGTGGGAATGGCCACGAATATGGCTCCTCATAACCTCTCGGACACAATTGATGCAATCATCGCATATGTAGACGATAATAACATAGAAATCAGTCAGTTGATTGATATCATAAAAGCTCCCGATTTTCCTACAGGCGGAATAATCTACGGTTATGCCGGGGTTAAGGAGGCTTTTGAAACCGGACGTGGACGCATAGTTGTTAGGGGTAAGGCTGAAATTGAAGCGGTAGAACACGGACGTGAAAAGCTGGTCATTACCGAGATCCCTTATATGGTCAATAAGGCAGAACTGATTATAAAAATCGCCGAACTGGTCAACGAGAAAAAAATTGAGGGAATTTCGAATGTCAATGATGAATCGGACCGGACAGGTATGCGAATTGTCGTTGATATCAAGCGTGACGAGATGGCCAGTGTGGTACTGAATAAGTTATATAAATTCACTCAACTGCAGACAGCCTTCAATGTTAATAACATTGCTCTTGTGAAGGGTCGTCCCCAAATGCTTAACCTGAAAGATCTCATTCATTATTTTGTTGAGCACAGGCATGAGGTCGTGATCAGGCGCACAAAATATGACCTGGAACAATCTGAGAAAAAAGCGCATATTTTAAGAGGGCTTATTATTGCAATTGATCATCTTGACGCGGTAATCTCGCTGATCCGAGGTGCCAAAACACCGGAAGAGGCACGCGAAGGTTTGATGGAAAACTTTGAACTGGACGAAATTCAGGCTCGCGCGATCCTGGACCTCAGGCTGCAAAGGCTAACAGGTCTCGAACGTGACAAAATTCATGCTGAGTACGAAGAGCTGTGTAAATATATCGATTGGTTAAAAAATATCTTAGCCAATGAGCCGGTAAGAATGCAGATCATCAAGGATGAGTTACTCGAAATTAAGGCGCAGTACGGCGATGCCCGGCGAACCGAAATCGTTTATGCTTCCGAAGACTTTAACCCTGAAGATTTTTATGCAAATGAAGACATGGTGATCACGATATCCCATATGGGTTATATCAAAAGGACACCACTTTCTGAATTCAGAACACAGGCACGGGGAGGAACGGGATCGAAAGGCTCGAGTACCCGTGACGAGGACTTCCTTGAACACATGTTCATCGCCACCATGCATAACACACTACTTCTTTTCACGGAAAAAGGCAAGTGTTTCTGGCTTAAAGTATATGAAATACCCGAAGGAACCAAGGCGTCGAAAGGTCGCGCAATTCAAAACCTGCTTGGAATAGAGGCCGACGACCAGGTGAGGGCTTATATTAATGTCACTTCGCTCAAGGATGAGCAATATATCAATAACAATTTCATCATCCTTTGTACCAAAAAAGGGGTAATCAAAAAAACTCCCCTTGAAGCATATTCCCGCCCGCGGCAAAATGGGGTTAACGCAATTACAATACGCGAAAATGACCAGTTGATAGAAGCCCGTCTTACGAATGGGAATAACGAGATCATGCTCGCCATACGTTCAGGAAAAGCGATCCGGTTCCATGAAAAATATGCCCGGGCAATAGGACGCACCGCATCCGGAGTCAGAGGCATCCGTCTGGATAATGAAAATGACGAACTTGTTGGCATGATTTGTGTAATAAACGACTCGGATGATATTCTGGTTGTATCTGAAAATGGTTTTGGGAAACGTTCCAAAATTGAGGATTACAGGGTCACTAACAGGGGAGGCAAGGGTGTTAAAACCATCAATGTCACTGAAAAAACAGGATCTCTTGTGGCGATTAAGAATGTCACCGATACAGACGACCTGATGATTATCACCCAGGCGGGCGTTACAATCAGGGTACCTGTATCGAAAATCCGCATGACAGGCCGGGCAGCCCAGGGAGTTAAGCTGATTAATCTTCGCGAGGATGATTCAATTGCTTCTGTGGCGCGTGTTGAAATTGAAGACGTTGAAGAGTTAGTCCAGGACCAGGCAGCACTTCCTTCTGATGATGATACAGATGAAACGGATCTTCCGTTGGATGAAGAATCGAATGACAGCGAACTCGATTAGTACAATTATTACAATAAGAATTGTCTGATGTATTTTTTGTATTTTTATAATGTGATTCATTTTTACAATAATTTATAAACAAACACTTTTAAACATGAAGAAACTATTTTTCGCAGCCCTGCTTCTGACAGCAAGCACTATGGTGTTTGCTCAAAAAGGTAAGGTTTCCAGTGCAATTGCTTTTAAGGATGCAGGAAAACTTGATAAAGCATGGGAAACTATTAAAGAAACAGTAGATCCTGCCAATGAAAAGGCGGAAAAAACGATTAATTGGACCGGAGCATGGCAGGCACGTGGCGAGATCATCGAAGCCATTATACTCTCGAAGGATGCAAATTATAAGAAACTGGTTGAAAATCCGGTTGATGAAGCCTATAAATCGTATATGAAAGCGATTGAACTTGACGAGAAAGGTGGTAATCCGGGATTGAAAATCAAGCTTTTGACGTTTTCGAATACACTGATTAACGCGGCAGTAGAAGCTTACACAGCTAATGATTATGTCAAAGCTACCGATTATTTCGAGAAGAAACTGGCGCTTGATCAAACACCAATGTTCAAAAGCGATGCGGCAATTGATACAGCCATCATGTATAATACTGGGTTGGCAGCAATGAATGCCAAACAATACGAAAAGGCGATCAAATACTTCAGAGACTGTGCAAAATACGGTTATAACGGAGGTTCTTCATATGCCCAGATTATCAGTGCTTACCAGCAACTTGGAGACACTGTTAAATCGGTTGAGATCATGAAGGAGGCTTTTGAAAAATACCCTGAAGATCAGAGCATTAACGTACAGTTAATCAACTATTACATCATGTCAGGTCAGCCAAATGAGGCCATTAGTTATCTTGATAAAGCCATCGACAAGGAGAAAACCAACACTTCCTTTTACCTGGCAAAAGGGGTAGCGCTTGACAAACTGGGACGCCAGGATGAGGCTATTGAGGTATACAAGAAAGCGATAGAGGTAAAATCTGATAATGCCGATGCGTATTACAACATTGGAGTTATCTACTTTAATCGCGGCGTAAAACAGTTTGATGTGGCCAATGCTGTTCCAACCAGCAACCAGGCACAGTACGAGATCGAGAAAAATAAATCGGATGAGGAATTTAAAAAGGCTGTGCCATATCTTGAAAAAGCTGTGGAATACAATCCAAAAGACACCTACATTCTTGATCAGTTAAAGAATCTGTATTACAGGCTCAAAATGATGGACAAGTTTGACGCCTTGAACAAGAAATAAAAAAAATTAAAGAGGGAGCACTTCCCTCTTTTTTTACGTTCGCAAAAATAACATAATATCACTTATAAGACAAGCGTATATTTGATTTTCAGAGAGATATATCGCTAAATCCGGTAAATCACGCCTGCATTGAGAGCCTACGGATTGTGTGAATAATGTGAATAAACAGCGTGATCTGTATGCAAAGAAAAAATATTCGAATTATTCCAAATAGCAATATGTCAAAAAAAATTTGCTTTTGTGCTTGTAAAAAACTCAAATATGACAATTTAGTAGTTTATCCCCATTCGCGAATCGGTATAAATTAAAACATGAACTATTGGTTGGTTGGTTGACATATCGTCGTATTTTGAATGGTAAATCTCAGGTATTCAATGATATTTACTACATTTGCCCATCCAACTTCTATTTAAACCCTTTCGATGATTGAAAAACACGATGATCAATGCTTGGTTCAGTTGCTGCAAAAGGGAAATGTTGCTGCATTTGATTCTCTTTTTGAGGTCTATAGTCCGAAGTTATTTGGTTTTGCCCTTAAATATTTCAAAAATGAGAGTGATTCGGAAGAACTGGTCCAGGAAGTTTTCGTACAGGTGTGGGAGCATCGTCAATCGCTGAAATCTGAGTTGTCATTTAAATCGTACCTTTTTACCATTGCGCTAAACCTGATCAGGAAATTTTTCAATAAAAAAGCAATTTCGCTTCATTCCCTCGAAAACCTTCAATATGATTCTGAAATACCAGATAATCAAGCCATTCAGAATGAAAATTATGAAACAATCATGAAGCAAATCAACTTGATCATCGGACAAATGCCACCACGACGACGGGAAATATTTATAAAAAGTAAGATGGAAGGCAAAAGCTCGAAAGAAATTGCTGCCGAATTAAATATTTCTGCAGGAACAGTAGATAATCAGGTTTCTGAAGCGCTTCAGTTTATTCGCTCCCAATTAAAAAAGGAAACCCTCACCTTGCTGCTTTTTGCTGTCCTGTTTGTTTACTGAAAAAAAATATCAAAAGTATCCATGAGAAAATGCACCTCAGCGGATATAAGATGCATAGCCTGTGAAAATGGAATGGCTTGATTTCTGAAAAATATTTGTGCAACTCGTGGTAATGATGGAAAATTTACAACAATTAATTCAAAAATATTCCGATGGGAAATTAAGTCTGAAAGGGATGATTGAGCTTTCAGATCTGTTGGCTGACAATAAAAACAGTGCTGCAGAGAAATTTCTGAGCGATGACTGGAAATCACAGCTTAAATCTGAAGTTGAAGCTAACCGAAACTTTAAGTCATTACTCGATCAGGTACACCACCACATCCGGCTGAATGAATACAATAAACTGAAGCAATTTAACTGGTGGAATAATTTTCAACATGTTGCGGCCATTTTAATTATTCCATTGATGTTATCATTTATGGTTTACTTATATAATCAGTCTGAAAAATCATCCGGTAATGATTCGTATGCAGAAATTCAGTGTCCAATGGGGGTTCGTACCAAATTTATACTTCCCGACGGATCAACCGGTTTCCTCAACAGTGGATCACGGTTAAAATATCCGGTTTTATTCACTCATCAAAGAAACGTAGAACTTACCGGTGAAGGATTTTTTGATGTCGTTCATAATACAGATATCCCATTTCATGTAAATACCCGAAATCTGGACATTAAAGTGATGGGGACTACCTTTAACGTAATTGCCAACGAGGATGAAAAAACGGAGGAAATCGTTTTACAATCCGGAAAAGTGGATGTTTCGTCGAATAGTGGTAAACAGCTGGCAATTTTGTTACCCGATGAGCAATTTACGCTGGATGCTGAAAAACAAACATTTACCAAAAGAACGGTTATCGCTTCGCAATATACAACATGGAAAGAAGGCAAACTCGTTTTCAGAAACGAAAATATGCAACGAGTGGCACTTAGGTTAAGCCGGTGGTACAATGCAGATGTTGTAGTTGTGGACAGTCTGCTTTACAATTATACCTTTCATGCAACGTTTGTCGATGAACCACTTGACGAAGTATTGAAACTAATTTCAATCACAACACCAATCACTTACACAGAAGAAAAAAGAATAAGCGACAAGGATGGAATATATCAGAAACGTAAAATAATACTTCGCATCAACAAATTAAAAATCAATCAATTCAGATAAAAAGAAACAGGAAAGTGTTCGAACCACTCTCCTGTCATATCAAGTAGTATCACAGTCAAATTATTGTTTAACCACTTTATGAATCAAATGTATGCAAAAAAAACGAACAGGGAGTCTCGCGACTAACCGTGCACTCCACAAATTTTGGAAAATTATGCGCCTAAGTGTATTTATGGTATTTTTCTTTGTTGCGCAAGCTTTTTCTACAGTTACTTACTCGCAACAAAAGCTCCTGACGTTGAAAATGCAGGGGGCAAAAGTAATTGATGTAATTAATAAGATTGAAGACGAAAGTGAGTTCTTCTTTCTGTTTAATCAAAATCTGCTCGATGTTGAGCGGCAGGTCAATGTTGATGTTAAAGACGAAAGTATTGGAAATATACTTAATCGCATTTTCGATAAGACCAATGTCTCTTTTTTGATAAAAGATCGTCAGATCATCTTGACTACTGCAACGGATGGTATCGGATCTGATCAGGGTCAACAAAAATCTGTTAATGGAAAAGTAACCGATCAGTCTGGTGCACCTATTCCCGGGGCATCCATCGTGGTGAAAGGGACTACAACAGGGGTAACGACTGACAATGATGGCAATTTTTCGATGACAATTCCGATAGATGCCAAAGTACTTGTTTTCTCATTCGTCGGGATGAAGACGCAGGAAATACCCGTTGGCAGCAAAACCTCCTTTAATGTGGTAATGCAGGAAGAGACCATTGGTGTAGATGAAGTAGTGGTAGTGGGTTATGGAACACAAAAAAAAGTAAATCTTACCGGAGCAATTACTTCGTTTGACGGAGAAGCTCTTTCACGCAGGCAAGTTGCTCAATCGTCAATGGTGCTGCAAGGTCTTGCTCCCGGAGTGGTTGTTACGCAACGTTCCGGTCAACCCGGACGCGATGGCGGAACAATTAGTATTCGGGGCAAAACAACATTAGGAGATAATAATCCCTTGATTCTGGTTGATGGTGTTGAAATGGGACTCAATAATATCGATCCATCAATGATTGAATCAATTTCTGTTTTGAAGGATGCAGCATCCTCCTCAATTTATGGTTCAAGAGCTGCAAATGGTGTTATTTTGGTAACTACCAAACGGGCGGAATTTGGGAAAATGTCTGTATCATATAATTCATATGCTGGATACCAGAGTCCAACCAATTTGCCTGATATGGTAGGTGCTATTGATCACATGACCTTAACAAATGAGGCCTATGTGAATTCTGGAAAATCACCGCTTTATTCTGACTCATACATTCAGGAATACCGTGATAATATGGCTGTTAATCCGGATAAATATCCTGACACCGACTGGTATGATAAGGTTTTGACCAAAAATGGATTTATGCAGAGTCATTTTTTAACCATGATGGGTGGAACCGAGAAAGCAAAAATTGCAATCTCTATGGGTTATCTAAATCAAGACGGTATTATGGAAAATACCAGTTATAAACGATACACCATCCGGTTAAATACCGACCTTCAACTGACAAAAACGTTTTCTACACAAATTGATGCGCACATTATGCAATCAAAACTGACCGAGCCTTCACGTGGAACCAGCGCAGCAATCCATTGGTCCGGAAGGATTCCAGCCAATCAGACTGGTGTCCTGACCAGCGGACTGTGGGGTGAAGGTTGGAATGGCGACAATCCGATTGCCTTTAGTCAAGATGGCGGGATTAGGTACGATGAAGCTCCTTCAGTAACTATGAACATCATATTAAAATATCAACCTGCAAAGTGGTTATTTGTTGATTTTGCATACTCTCCCAATTATTGGCAATCCAGTAATTCTTCATTTGTAAAAGCTATACAGACTTATAGGTGGGATGGTTCCGCCAGTTATCTGGCTCCACAGAAAAGCACACTAAATGCCACCAATAATCGTAATCTTACTAATAACATTCGAAGTACGGTAACTTTTGATAAAGCTTTTGATGATCATGGAGTAAAAGCTTTGTTCGGATTTCAGCAGGAAGATTATCGCAACGACGGACTTACCGGCTACCGCGAAAGTTTCGCTTTCCCAAACTATCCTGTTCTTAATTCAGGAGGTGAAATGAACCAAAAATCATACGGCTGGGCATCGGAATGGGCTTTGATGTCTTTTTTCGGACGCTTAAATTATTCGTATCTTGATAAGTATTTGTTTGAAGGAAACTTCCGTTACGATGGTTCGTCGCGATTTGTTGAAGGTCGCAAATGGGGAGTTTTCCCATCTTTCTCTGCAGGATGGCGGATTTCAGAAGAACCATTTTTTGCCAGTCTAAAAGATAAGATTAGCAACTTAAAACTGAGGGCATCATGGGGAAAACTGGGTAACCAGAATATTGGTTCATATCCGTTTTCTTCGGATGTAAACCTCGGCCTTAAATATGTTTTCGATAAACAAGTATTTAATGGTGCTGGAATTACCGATCTCGCAAATAGAGAAATTTCATGGGAAACAACTACCTCGTCAAACATTGGTGTCGATGTAACATTACTGGATAAAATCAATATCACAGCAGATTATTATTACAAAAAGACGGACGATATTCTGCTTCCTCTGGATATTCCTAAAATCATAGGGATGAATGCCCCTGCACAAAATGCAGGAGTTGTAGAAAACAAGGGCTGGGATTTGGGAATTAATTACTCTGACTGGGACCATGAATTCAAATATGAAATTGGGATAAATATCTCGGATGTTAAAAATAAAGTTCTTGATTTAAGGGGAGTTAATAAAACTGGATTAACAGTCAACCATGAAGGGTATCCTATGTTTTCTCTTTATGGGATGAAAGCTGATGGTTTTATAACAGAAGAAGATTTTGATGAAGCCGGCATCTACAAATATGCGAAGCAGTTTGGAAGCATTGCTCCCGGTGACATTAAGTACGTTGACATGAATAATGACTCAATTATTAACTCAAACGATTATACGATTATTGGTCAAACCTTGCCGCGATATACGTTTGGGTTCAATTTCAATTCCAAATATAAAAGTTTTGATTTTTCATTGTTCATACAAGGAGTGGGAAAAGCAGATGGATTGATCCGAGATCAAGGTATTATGCCATTCCTTATGGGAGGAACTGTTCAGGAGCAGCACAAGGATCGATGGACACCAGATAATCACGATGCAATGTTTCCCCGTTTTGCCTTTAATGAAACCAACAACGAACAAACTTCCAGTTTCTGGATGCGTGATGCCGCTTATGTCCGTTTAAAAAACATACAATTAGGGTACACATTGCCCAAGGGAATAATGCGTAAAATTAAAGCACAACAATTGCGCATCTATTTCAGCGGTCAAAATCTACTTACCCTTGATAATTTCTGGGATGGTTACGATGTGGAAGCTCCTGTTGGAGATGGTGGATATTATCCACAGGTTAAAACTTACAGTTTTGGTCTGGATGTCAAATTCTAAAATAAAACTAAGATGAAATCATATAAAAAATTAATTGTAATTGTCTTCGCATTATCGTTTTTTGGGTGTGAAGATTATTTAAACCGTTATCCGCTGAATAATCCTTCGGATGTTACTTTTCTTTCGAACGAGACTGAACTTAAGATGGCGGTAGCAGGCTGCTATAGTACGTTGTGGTATAATTTTGAAGGTATGCCATTTCATTTATGTCTTGATGCAGCTTCAGATATCGAGTGGGATCGAAACGGTTCTACACTTCAAGCTGTTGGACGTGGTTCTGTGGATTCCCGAAATGGGCTAATTGTAGCCTTTTGGACTAATATGTATGCTGGCATTGCCAAATGTAATTATGTGTTGGCAAATATGGAACGAGGTAAAAGTGTCATTCCTGAAGCTGCATATAAACAATACGAATCAGAAGTGCGTTTTTTGAGGGCGCTTTTTTATAGTTATCTGGTCGAATTATATGGTGGTGTACCTCTTGTCGAAACTCCATTAACACTTTCGGAAGCCCAAAAACCACGTAATTCAAAAGAAGAAGTCGTTGATTTTATTTTAACCGAACTTGACCAATGTGTTCAATATCTGCCCCAACAGAATAAACCAACTTCAGGAAAAGCAACAAAAGGTGCTGCCTGGTCTTTAGCTTCCAGGGTTGCTTTGTATAATAACAGATGGGATGTTGCTATCAGTTCGGCACAAAAAGTAATGGCACTTGAAGGCACTGAATTTATCTTGAATAACAGTTATATGGATTTGTTCCAATATGCAGGACAAGGTTCAAAAGAAATAATCTTTGCAGTTCAGTATCTGAAAGGAACTAATATGCATGCACTGTTCCGCTTTTTTGGAAGTAGAAATGCGATGGGACACACCAATAAAAAACCATCATATCAATTGGCTGATTCCTGGGAATGTACCGATGGAAAGCAGATTGACGAATCTCCGTTATTTGACGCTAAACAACCTTACAAAAATCGCGATCCAAGGTTAGGTTTTACATTGGCTGTTTCAGGCTCAAATTTTCTGGGATTTCAGTTCGAAACACACGGTGATAGTGTAAAATGCTGGAATTATAATTTAAGTCCGGCCAAACGGATAGCTAATCTGGAAGCTACGCATGCATATGCCACATTTACAGGTATTTGTTTTCGTAAATATGCTGATAATCTTGATCGGCTTGCAGTAAACGAAAGCGATTTGAATACGATTATAATCCGGTATGCAGAAGTGCTGTTAAATTATGCTGAAGCAAAAATTGAATCTGGCAGCATCGATCAATCTGTTCTTGACGCTATCAATAAAGTTCGTCAGCGCCCTTCTGTAAACATGCCTCCAATTACGACAACCGATAAAAATGAACTCCGGAATGTTGTTCGTCGGGAACGCAAATATGAATTAGCAGGTGAAGGTCTCCGGTTATTTGATATACGGCGATGGAAAATTGCAGAAGATGTAATGAATCTGCCGGTTTTGGGTAGAATGAAAAAGTCTTATCCGTCAGTTCCTCCAATTATTAATGAAGTTGGTACCGCTTATTATACGAATATTCCGGTAGCCCAGCAAGGTGAATCTGCTGACTTTAAAATGCGCGTTGTTGAAATACGCACGTTTGATAAAACCCGGGATTACCTGTGGCCAATTCCTTATATTGAAATGGATACTAATACGGCAATGGAACAGAATCCAAATTACTAATAAACCCAATATTCAAATTAGGTGATCCGGGGGGAATCTTTCCTCCGGATTAACATTATCTCAATTCATGAAAACTTAAATCAATTTTATGAGTAAGTCAATTTTTTCATTCAGATCTTACAGTATTGTCTCTTTGGGGATAGCTTTAATCATATTTTGTAGTTTTATCAGCGGGAAAAGCAATAAAAAAGAATTCTCAGCAGATCTGATTGTGTATGGCGGCACCTCTGCTGGTGTTAGTGCAGCAATTCAAGCCTCGAGAATGGGCAAGACTGTGATCCTGATAGAACCTACCGATAGAATAGGGGGTCTTACAACGGGCGGATTAGGGCAAACCGACATTGGAAATAAAATGGTCATTGGGGGAATTGCCCGTGAGTTCTATCAAAATGTAAAAAGGTATTACCAAAAGCCCGAAAACTGGAAGTGGCAAAAAATAGAAGAATATCTCGATGGCGGTCAAACCAAAACCGATCGCAATGAAGATGCCATGTGGACTTTTGAGCCATCTACAGCCTTAAAAATACTTCATCAAATGCTCGGTCAGGAAAAAGGTATCAAACTGGTTTATAATCAGCGGCTCAACAGACAAACCGGTGTTGTGAAAACGAAAGGAACTATTACTTCAATTGCCATGGAAAGCAGCGAAGTTTACAAAGGAAAAGTTTTTATTGATGCTACCTACGAAGGCGATCTGATGGCAGCGGCCGGTGTCAGCTTCCGGGTTGGACGTGAATCGAACAAGGAATTCGGTGAGACTTTAAACGGAGTTCAGGCCAATAAGGTGAGTTTAACTCTTGGCAGAACCATATCCTTAAACTCTGCTCACCACAATTTCATCGATGGAGTTGATCCGTACATTGTAAAAGGAGACCCATCAAGTGGTTTATTGCCATTTATCACACCAGGAAAACCCGGTCTCGACGGACGGGGAGATAATGGAATTCAAGCCTATTGTTTCCGCATGACTTTAACTGACCATAAGGAGAACAGAATCCCATTCTTCAAACCGGAAGGCTACAATGAACAGGAATATGAACTATTATTCAGAAATTATGAAGCTGCTGACGGCCCTATTGAGAAAATGTACGATTATGGCGGGATTGTGCCGTGGATCAATTCTGATATGCCGAATCGGAAAACCGATACAAATAACCAGAAAGGATTTTCAACTGATTTTATAGGTCAGAATTATAAATACCCGGAAGCCAGTTATGCTGACCGTGAAATAATTATTGAGCGCCATCGCAAATATCAGCAGGGTTTAATGTGGACATTGGCTTATCATCCGCGTATTCCTGAAAAAGTCAGAAATATAGTTTCGCAATGGGGAACCTGCAAAGATGAATATGAACGTGAAGACGGCTGGCAGGGACAGATCTATGTGAGGGAAGCCAGACGCATGTATAGCGATTATGTAATGACCCAGCGGAATTGCGAAGCATTTAATATTGCTGAAGATCCTGTAGGAATGGGTGCATACGGAATGGATTCTCATCAGGTAAAAAGGTATGTTGATGTGAATGGATTTGTACAGAATGAAGGCAATGTTGAAGCTCACGGCTTCGCACCATATCCGATCAGTTATAAGTCTATCATACCGAAGATTGATGAATGTAACAATCTTTTGGTGCCGGTGTGTGTAAGTGCAACACACATTGCATACGGATCCATCCGGATGGAACCGGTTTTTATGGTTTTAGGACAGTCGGCTGCTACTGCTGCCTGTATTGCCATCGATAAAAGTGTCGAAGTTCAAAAAATAGACTATGAGAGCCTGAAATCCAGACTGCTTACTGATAAACAAGTATTACATGTGAATAGATTATAAATCGGACATCGGAATTCTATTTAAATAATAATTTTAAACTGACTATACTTTTAAAATGAATATTAAAAATTTCTCACCTGTTAGTTTTTTTTACATAGCAATTTGTATGGTATCATTAGTCTTTTTCACCAATTGTGGAAATAAAAAGACCAATCCTAACGAATATTCTGCCGATATCATTATTTATGGCGGAACTTCAGCCGCAGTGACCGCTGCTGTTGAAGCAGTTCATTCGGGCAAAACCGTGCTCGTGGTGTCACCGGATACGCATCTGGGAGGTCTTTCTTCCGGGGGTTGGGTTACACCGATACCGGGAACAAATCGACGATTGGCGGATTGTCGCGCGAGTTTTACCACCGTGTTTGGCAGCACTACAACGATTCTTCTGCCTGGAAATGGCAAAAGCAAGCAGAATATGGCAACAAAGGACAGGGTACTGTGGCAATGGACGGAGAAAACCGCACCATGTGGATTTTTGAGCCACACGTGGCCGAACAGGTTTTCGAAGGGTTTATTACCGAAAATAAAATTACGGTATATCGCGATGAATGGCTCGACCGGGCTAATGGTGTGGTAAAGGAAAACGGAAAGATCCTTTCGTTTAAAACGCTTTCGGGAAAAGTATTCACCGGAAAAATATTTATCGACGCCACCTACGAAGGCGACCTGATGGCTGCTGCCGGAGTTACGTACCATGTGGGGCGTGAAGCTTGCTCGGTTTATGGCGAGACCTGGAACGGAGTTCAGGCCGATGCCAAACATCATGGCCATTATTTCAAAGATCAGATTGACCCGTATAAAACACCAGGAAAGCCTGAAAGTGGCTTGCTATATGGCATTTCTCCTGAACCCATTGCAGCAAATTGCACTGGCGACGATAAAATTCAGGCCTACTGTTTCCGGCTGTGTATGAGTAATCATCCCGATAATCGCGTGCCTTTCCCCAAACCGGAAAATTATGATCCGGCGAATTATGAATTGCTGGCTCGTGTTTTTGATGCCGGTTGGCGCGAATGGTTTGGCAAGTTTGATATGATCCCGAACCGGAAGACCGATACCAACAATCACGGACCATTCAGCAGTGATTTTATTGGCATGAACTACGACTACCCCGAAGCATCTTACGAACGCAGGAAAGAAATCATTAAAGCACATGAGGAATACCAGAAAGGATTGCTTTACTTTGTGGCTAACGATTCAGTTGTTCCGCAGGAAATTAGGGATGAGATGAAAGAGTGGGGATTGGCAAAAGATGAATTTACTGACAATGGTAACTGGTCGAGACAACTATACATCCGCGAAGCACGACGGTTGATCGGTGAATATGTAACCAGTGAAAATGATGTGCTAGCCAAACGTGAAATACCCGATCCGGTCGGAATGGGTTCGTATGCGATGGATTCTCACAATATTCAGCGTTATGTCACCTCCGAAGGATTTGTACAGAATGAAGGTGATGTGGGTGTCAATCCGCGCAAACCATATTCCATTTCATATGGATCAATCGTTCCCAGGAAGACCGAATGTACGAACCTGCTTGTACCGGTTTGCGTCTCATCCAGTCATATTGCCTATGGATCAATACGCATGGAACCCGTATTTATGATTTTAGGGCAGTCAGCTGCAATTGCAGCCAGTATTGCAATTGATAAAAACCAATCGGTACAGGATATAACCTATGAAAAATTGAAAGAAGAAATGCTTTCACGGAAACAGATTCTTACAATACAATAATGGATTAAATGATCGTTTAAAGCATCACAAATCGCAAATAGTTCATCAACTGTGGCGACTCCGATCTGCAGCCCTGACAGTTTTCCAAACCCTGTCAGGGCTTTAAATTATGCAGTAATTTCATTGGTATAAAAAAAACAAATCCCGTCAATAGCGGGACTTTCATCATGGATTAGCCGGAAAGTTGTTGAAATTAGATAATTGATTCAGGCAGCAACACCGGCCTAAACATCAAGTGTTCGCGCGATATAGCTTGTATAGTCTTTAATAAGCGGCTTATAATCAAGATGAAACAAGGGTGATGATATGATAAAATCGGCCGTTGACCGGTTCGAAGCAGTTGGAATATTGTACAAAACTGCAATTCTGAGCAACGCTTTTACATCAACATCGTGTGGCTGCGGCTGCATCGGATCCCAGAAAAAAATCAAAAGGTTAACATTCCCTTCACATATCATCGCACCAAGCTGCTGATCACCACCTAAAGGACCTGACTTTAAAATGATTACCTGTGGCGGCATCGCATCATTTTCTTTACACTTCTGACTTATAGTATCACTTACGAGCTTTCCGGTTGTGCCTGTACATACAAGAGTATGATGGGCTAACTCCTTCCAGTTGTAACTTACCCATTCTGCCATGTCTTTCTTACGGTTATCATGGGCAACGATGGCAATTGTTTTCTTTATTTTCATTCTCATTACTAAAATTTTAAACAAAGATAACAGAATGAGAGATCATCAGGAAAATTAATTGATTATCAAAATATTAATATTTCATTAAAAATGAGTTTAATGTGACTACTTCCTTATACGCCGGGTCTATTGATATGTTGTCATATTGCCCAAGATTGTTACTAGCAATGATGGACTGGGCCATTTCGGTATACTGATCCGATTCGTGGTAACTGTCCATGAAGTGTAAGAGCTGAACTGAGGTTCCCCCCTCCCACCGTTTTTGCCTGAATCGTTTGTAGGAAGTAACTTTTGAGGTTAACAGGTAATAATGTTCGACCGATTCTGCAGCAGAATTATACTTTCTCAGGTACAATACAGCATCCCCATCGTTATACTGGAGCTGTCTCTGATCATCTTTTGAAAACGACATTATTCCGAAAATATTATTTCCCTGCCTAAAAATTGCGGACGTTCCCCACCCCGATTCAAGTACTGCCTGGGCCAATGCAAGACTAACCGGATGGGGATAAATTCTCACTTTTAATTCATCCAGGAGATCGGTCTCATATTTTGTCTTCATTTCTGCCAGGAAGGAAGAATCATAATCCGAAATCGCGAGGTTTTTATTTAGCCTATCTTCAATAAAATCAACGTGGTGCAGATCATCCAGTAAACGTTCGCGTGTTATTACAATAGCGGGTAGTAAGTGCTGAATAAACAGTTCTTTTCTTTTATCAGGCCTTACCGTACGAAAGTCAATAGATCCGATGTAATTTATGGGTATAAAAGCACTGTTTGACTGATAGATAATTGAATCACTATCTGTCAGTTGAACATCCCTGACTTTAATCACTTCCGGCCAGTATCTTGAATTAAATTTCTCGGTTTTTGCGAATAAATAAATGGCGAAAATGATCAGGGCAAAGTAGATTAGATCGCGAATTATTCGTAACATAGATCAATTAAATTCATTCTTGAGAATGGCCACCCATTTCTCAATACGCCCGTTCGTCAACCTCGCCTGATTCTCCTGATCGATTGGTAAACCCATGAACTCCCCGTCTCGTAATGCCCTGGATTCCTCGAAAGTATAATCTTCCACCGGGAATTTACCAACTATCACTGCCCCTCTTTCTTCGAAAAAATCGGTCATAATACCGATTGCATCACAAAAATTTTCAGGGTAACCTTTCTGATCACCTAAACCAAAAACAGCTACTTTTTTATTTGAAAAATCAATTTCTTCGAGATCGGGTAATAATTCGTCCCAGTAATAGGGCAATTCTCCATCAAACCAGGTCGAAACTCCGACAATTATATTATCAAATTCAAGGAAATGCTCCTTTTTAACATCATCAACATTAATCTGCCGTACATCTTCTCCTGAAAATGCATTATAAATGATCCCGGCAATCTTCGCCGTTTTTTTTGAATTAAAACTGTAAAAAAGGCCTGTCTTTCCCATTCGGATGATCTGTTTAATTTTCGTTTTTAACAACTGCAAAGATCAGTATTTTAATAATGCCAGAGCTGCAGTATAAATCTTTTCTTCATTAATTAAAATTGCTGCCTCAAGGATCCGGTTAAATCCAACCGGAGTAAAGGCAGAACCAACCCTGCGAACGGGCGCATCCAGAAATTCGAATCCCTCTTCGCCAATAATTCCGGCCAATTCGCCGCCAAAACCGCCAAAAACTTTATCTTCATGAACCACCAGAACCCGCCCTGTCTTTTTTACAGAATTAAGAATGGATTCTTTATCAAGTGGAATCAGTGACCGGATATCCACCACTTCTGGATTGTATCCTTCGGCAGCGAGTTTTTCGGCCGCCATCAGACAGAGGTGAGTTGTATTACCATAGGTGATAATGCTCAGATCTGTACCCTCACGCCTAATCCTGGCTTTTCCGAACGGAACTTCAAAATCCTCAGGAATGGGTGTAGCAGCCGCAGGTGAATTATACAGTGCCTTAGGTTCGAGGAATAGCGTTGGTCCTTCCGATCTTAATGATGTCCGGAGCAATCCTGCAGCATCATCAGCAAAAGAGGGATAGACGACTCGTATGCCCGGAAACGTTGACAGTGCGCCTTCTATTGTCTGTGAATGGTACAATCCTCCGCCTATGTATCCGCCCGAAGCCAGGCGAATGGTAACATTGGGACTGAATTGACCGTTCGTTCGCCAATATTCATGCGTCATTTCGACGAATTGTTCCATGGCCGGCCAAAAATAATCGGCAAATTCAGCCCCTTCGACAACTATCCTGATTTTCTTATCGTACCGCGACATGCCATTGGCCGTTCCCGTAATATAATCCTCTGCAATTGGCCCGTTAAACACCCTTGCAGGACCAAATTCCTTCTGCAATCCCTTTGATACATTAAATATCCCCCCTTTCTCCTTATATGCGATATCCTGACCCCAGATAAAAGTATCAGGATTATGCCGGAATTCTGCTTTAAGCGTTTGATTCAATCCTTCGATAAGCTTTTTCTTTTCACCACTGAAGTTGTGCAAACCATCAGGATATTTTGATGCCGGGTAAGGCTCAGGGAGCACAAAATCATAAATGGATGCAGGATCAGGATCAGGAGATGCCAGCGCAGTTTTATGCGCCATCTTAACTTCTTCCTTTGCTTTGACTTCTATTGCCTTGATTTCCTCTTCTGTAAATCGTTCATAACGCACCAGCAGGCGTTTAAACTTTAGCAAAGGGTCTGATTCCTGTACATTACCCAGCTCAATATCATTGCGATACAAATCGTGCCTGTCGGAATTTGAATGCGAATGAATCCGGATGCAGTTGGCCTGGACGATACATGGCTGCTGATTTTCCAGGGTCCATTTTTTTGCTTCGGTCATCGCGTTGATCGAGTCAAAAACATCTTTCCCATTGCAGTGAATAATCCTGAGATTTTTAAATCCCGTGAAATTATTGGCTACCTTTCGGTTGGCTGTCTGATCTTTTTTGGGAACCGAAATTCCGTAACCGTTGTCCTGTATAACAAAAATTACGGGTAATTCCTCTGTTGAAGCGCCGTTAATAGCCTCATAAACATACCCTTCTGAAACTGATGATTCACCCTGCGAACTGATAGCAACGCCGTTTCCCTTGTAATATTTTATTGCACGAGCCACACCAACGGCATGCAAGGTGTGATTACCCGTGGCTGAAGATACATTATGAATGTTCCATTCCGGTTTTCCGAAATGATTCGACATATGTCTTCCGCCCGAATTTACATCCGCGGCTTTTGATATCCCGTTCAGTATGATCTCTTCGGCCGTAAGACCCGCGGAAATATTTGTGAGCATGTCGCGGTAATACGGGAAGAGATGATCGTGTTCCCTGTCAAATACCTGCCCGATTGCCAGTTGTATTCCGTCATGTCCCGCATATGGTGCGTGATACGACCACCCAATGGCCTGCTTCAGATAATTCGGAGCCTTTTCATCGATCAATCGTCCCAGGGTCATCATATAAAACCACTTTTCGAGGAGTACCTTGTCGGTATTCTTGATCGTAAAGACTTTATTAACCGGAATATCTAGTAAAACTTTCATAGTCATGAATTTATTTCTAATCAAATACTTTTGTTTTGTTCAAATTGTTCAAGTAAATCGGCGATTCTTCTGAGAAATATTCCTCCCAGCATTCCATCAACCACCCGGTGGTCGTAGGAAAGCGATAAAAACATCTTATGCCGCACAACAATGGCATCGCCCGTGGGTGTTTCCATCACGGCAGGTTTTTTTTCGATTAAACCGACTGCCAGGATCGCAACCTGTGGCTGATTGATAATCGGAGTTCCGATTAATCCTCCAAAAGTGCCGAAATTGGTGATGGTGAAGGTTCCTCCCTGGAGATCATCCGGATTGAGCTTATTTTCACGCCCGGCCCTGGCCAGGTTATTGATATCGCGTGAGAGTCCGACAAGATTCTTTGTATCTGCATCTTTTATCACAGGGGCCACCAGGTTACCGTCATTGGTAGCTACCGCGATGGCAATATTGATATGTTTACGCAAAATGATATTATCTTCATCAACAGAAGCATTTACCTGGCGGAATTCTGACAGCGCTTTGGCTGCCGCCTCGATAAACATAGGCATGAAAGTAAGTTTTTCGCCATATTTTTTCTCATATTCAGCCTTTACAGCATTACGCCACAGAACCATATTTGTCACATCCGCTTCCACGACTGTCGTAACATGGGGAGCAACCTGTTTTGACATAACCATATGATTGGCAATTAATTTACGGATCCGATCCATTTTCACAATCGTATCTTCAGCCCCAACTGAGACGGATACCTTTGGTCTCTCCGTTGTTTTTTCCGGGGCAGCCTGCGGAGATGCAGCCTGGACAACCGGTGAAGCGGGTTTGCCGGCAACGGACTTACGCTGTTCGACATAGCTCATGATATCATTTTTCTGAACTCTTCCTCCCAGGCCAGTTCCGTTTATTGATTCAAGTTCGGACAGGCTGACCCCTTCCTTTGAAGCAATACTTTTGACAAGTGGTGAGTAAAAGCGGTCTGAATTTTTCAGATCTTCATCCGAAAAGCCCGGGGATGGTTGTTTGGTTTCTTCGGGTTTGATTTCGGAAACCTGGTTCATCCCTGCAGATATTTGTTTGGTTTCCAATGGCTCCTTTGTTTCTGCAGGCTTGTTATCGGCCATTTCCGACGTACCTGGAACATCACCGGCCTTTGATTCGGGCGCCGCTACTGTTTCATCCCCCTCTAATTCAATGACAATTACTGTCTGACCAACCGGAATCAGATCATTTTCTGCACAGCGGATTTCTTTAATTTTTCCGGCTACGGGTGAAGGAATTTCAGAGTCAACTTTATCCGTTGCTATTTCGAACAGGATATCATCTTCAGCTACCGTATCACCTTGTTTCACAAATAACTTAGTTATTGTAGCTTCCTGGATACTTTCACCCAGCTTAGGTATGAGCACATTAAAATCAGACATTGCTTTTTATTTACATTAAATTAGTATTCATAAACAATGCAATAGATGCATACATTCGAACAACTAACAAAATGAAATAAGGTTTAGTTTAAAGAAATCTTCGAAATGTTTAATTGTTTAGAAACGCGAAGAGATCATAGTTGGGCCAGCGATCGACTTTTAATAAAATACGTGACATAACGCGGTCCATTTCAACGGCCAGCCTGGGACCTTTATAATTGCTGGTATTTGTAAGGATAACCCATGAAATTCCGTTGGCTTGCCGCTTGATAAGTGCCGAAGTCCCCGGTAATGTTCCGGTACGCCACCATTCGCCATTTTCGTTGGTCGTTCTCCAACCCAAAGGATCTAATCCCGTAGGATCGACCTGGGTCATTTCGCGGATACTTTCCGGAGAAAGGATGTCTTTTATTTTAGGATTATTATCAATAACAACCATTAATTTCATTAAGTCAAGGGCAGAAGCCAGCCATCCTCCGGCCGATCCCAGCAGGTGAATATCGTTTCCGCCATAAGTTTTGAGTAACAACCGGCCACTACCATCGAACGATTCGATCGGTTCACCATCTGAAGGCTGATAATACCTGACTTCATTGGGAAGAGCCTGTTCCAAAAAGCTATTGCCAAGGTTCATATCGACAATTCCCGCCTGTTCGAGTACCTCTTTCTTAACAAAACTTTCGTAATCCATTCCAGAAACTTTTGAAATTACTTTGCCCAGTATGAGGTATCCAAGGTTCGAATACGAACTGCGGGAACCAGGTTCGAAGTGAACCTTATGTGTGGTCACGAATTTAATATAGGAATCGATGTTAACCGGGAGTGACTCGCCAACACCCCTTGCAACAGCTTTGGGAAGAAAAGCCAGGTCACCATAGTTCTGTGTCCAACCTCCGGAGTGGTTAAGCAGGTTGCGCACCGTAATTTTTTCGAGTCGTTTATCCTTGATATGACAGAATTGTTCATCGCTGAGAATCCCGTCTTTGCCGAACACCTTTGACCCGAGTGAAATTTTTGAATTCTCAACAAGTTTCATGATGGCAACTGCTGTGATCAGTTTCGATACGCTGGCTAGACGAAAAAGATGACCGGGGGTAACCTGGATCCCTGCTTCTTCATCAGCAAATCCGTAACCTTTTGCAAAAACCAGTTTTTCATCCTTTACAATGGCCACAGAAATACCTTTAAGACTGTTATCCGTCCGGAATTTTTCCATATAGGCATCAATGGTTCCGGAAACTTCAGCAGCCATTAATTTATTGAAGACTAATCGGTTAATTGATTCTTTCTGGGCTGATAAAAGTGTATTCCCGTAAGGAACAGCACCCTGTTCGAAAGGCAGGGTGATGAAACATGCCAATAAAACGGTAAATATGAAGAAACTAAACTTTGACATAAACTAAGAAGAAAATTAGAACCAACCTGTACGATAAACTAACGATACCACGTTGTTTACAAATGTAATTTACAAATGTAAACCGCCGATAATGTCCGTTATCGAACTGAATTTATGACGATTAAGATAACTATCAATCCCATCAATGATTTTTACTGTGACTAACGGATCAATAAAGTTGGCGGTACCAACTTCTATGGCCGAAGCCCCTGCAAGAAAAAATTCAATGGCATCAGTAGCATTCATTATTCCGCCCAGGCCAATAATGGGTATTTTAACAGCATGTGAAACCTGCCATACCATCCGCAGGGCAACCGGCTTTACAGCTGGTCCCGAAAGACCGCCGGTAATTGTAGACAGAACCGGTTTTCGGGTCTCGGCATTGATTGCCATCCCCAGTAATGTATTTATAAGTGATATACTGTCGGCACCTGCACCTTCGACTGCCCTGGCGATTTCGGCAATATCGGTCACATTGGGCGACAGTTTAACGATTAGTGTCTTATTATAAACCTTCCTGACTTCCGATACGACTGCCGAAGCTGAGGGACAGCTGGTTCCGAATGCCATTCCGCCCTCTTTCACATTTGGGCACGATATATTTAATTCTACACCGCAAATATGATCAAGTTCATTGATGATTTCGGCACATGCCACATATTCTTCGACCGTTGATCCCGAAACATTTACCAAAACATTGGTCTTATATTTAAGGAGTTTGGGATAAATATCGGAGACAAAATAGTTTGCGCCACCATTTTGAAGCCCGACCGCGTTGAGCATCCCTGATGCGGTTTCTGCCATCCGCGGATAGGAATTTCCCTGCCGGGGATGAAGCGTGGTACCCTTAACTATAAATCCTCCAAGCAGATCGACATCAAAAAAATCATCAAACTCAACTCCGTATCCAAATGTACCAGAGGCAGTTAAAACAGGATTTTTGAGTTTAATATTGTGAATTACGGTGTTTAAATCTGCCATTTTAATTGATTTATATTAAAAACGGGTCCATCAGTGCATACACATTTGTGACCATTGATGGTTTCAGTTACACAACACAAACAAACGCCAAAACCGCATGCCATCGTATTTTCGAGTGATACTTCACAGAACACCGACCTGGTCTTTGCCTTCGCGGCAACTGCCTTCATCATCGGTTCCGGTCCGCAGGTGTATATCCGTTTAAACTGATCCAACTCCGTACCAAAAAGCGGATGATCGGTTACGAAACCTTTGGTACCGTGTGATCCGTCTTCGGTGGTTGTATAGAGTGATCCGTATTTGGTATATTGATCGAGTTCCACAAGATCGGACGCTGACCTGGCTCCAATAAGAATATTCACATCGTGTAAGCTTTTGCTGAGATCCTGAGCCAGATGAAGTAACGGGGCTACCCCGCAACCTCCGCCAACAAGAAGAACTTTTTCCGGGGATGTAGGTACTGTAAATCCATTACCGAGCGGGTAAATAACGTTCAGATAACTGTCAACAGGAGTTTGCGAAAGGGAGCGTGTTCCTTCCCCAATTTCCTTAATCAGAATAGAAATGATATTTTTCTGATAATCAACAGCATGAATAGAGAATGGCCGACGCAAAAAGACACTTTGGGAATGATCGGCCAATATATTGGCAAACTGGCCCGGAAGAATATCCTCCAGTTGCCCGGGCGCCTGCAATTGTAATAAATGATGGTCTTCGTTGAGTCTGAGATTGGCAATAACCTTCAGATTCTGAACTGATTTCCGCATTTTCCTGAAATTTAAACATTCATTTGCAGCAGTTACGCCGATTAAACCAGGTTCTCTGAATAACCGGTTGACCATAAACTGCGATAATTCGTGCAAAGATAGGTCAAATTCTATTTTGAAGGAGTATAAGCCGCAAAAGTTTTGTCTTTGTAAAACAGGACAATTCTCTCCACCTCCTTATTGAATAATGAGCTGTCTATCAGTTCGCTTACCGTTTGTGCGGAATTCACTTCAGCCGGCTGGGTTTTATTGTCGGCTGTGGGATACTCTTTATTCAGCAGATCCGACGGCTCAATAATCGTTTTTTTTGCCGCTCCGGGAATGGTTCGAATCTCTTCGCTGGTTTTGAGCGCTTCGTTTTCATCCGGAAACTGAAACAGTGCAGGTTCTTTTACCTGTGGAGATTTAGTGTCAGAAATCGTTCCTTCACCCAAAAGCAGCCAGCGTGGATTTAATGTCCGGTAAGAACCAAGCATTTTCTGGATAAAGGAGGCGCTTGGATAATTACGACCATTCAACACATGCGACACACTTGACCGCTGCACTCCGATCTTTTCAGCAAATTCTGCCGGAGAAATACCTTCCTTATTCAGAAATTGTGTGATTCTATCCTTCATGATAAAGTAACTTTATTAATTAAACGTTACAAGTCATTAATTTATACTGCATTTCCATCCTTACTTCATGTTCTGGTTCATCTGCCTACTGACTACAGAATTCTTAATTTTCTCCGGAGAATGTCATGAAAACAGCCTAATTGCCAGGACCAGGCCGGTCTGCAATCCTTATATTTCATAAAAAACATCCAAAATCGTGATTGTTCCATATGTAATGTTGCAATTACAAATGTATAAAATATTTAAGTGACATTTGTGTAAATAAGCTTTATTTTATTGCGTTTACATTATTGAATTCAACAAAATAAATATACATAAGTGAATTATGAAGTTGTTGCATACCGGGGACATTTTTTGCTGTATTTTTACGATTATTAGAATATAAACGATTTAATATCAGCTACTAAGTTCAAATAGCAGCCTAAAATCTTTTATCATAAAGTAAAACCTTAATTAATTCACATAAAATACTGGTATTTAGATATATGTGCTGTTGAAATTTAAGGATATCAGGTATTTTTAAAGTCTGAATAACAAATGTAACTAAAATTTTAAACAAAAACTATAACAAAAGCTATTAAGTTATTGATTTAGTGTACATTGAAACAATATCTTATACATCATCAGCATGTTGGGAAATTGTAGTCATAATTGGCCAAAAACAAGCACTTTCGAGGGCTGTTTACAGGCGTACAAATGTAATTTGGTGTATTTACTCTTTGCTTTTGATTCATTTGTAAACAATATCTGCCTGATTACATTTGTGAATTCATGATTTTTGTAATCTGTTCCTTGTTGAACCTGCACCTGAGACAAAACAGGGAGTTGATTTGGTTATTTTAACTGTGGCAGAAATAATGCAGTCACCCTTTTCGGGAAACCGGATCATCTTAAAGGACAATTGATCATTTATAATCGTACTGAAAAATTATCATGCAGTTCAACCAATCTGCTTTTGGGTGTTAATGAATTGTTTTTAATTGCATTCCGGTAAATATTCCCCTCTGAGAATCGGACAAAAAAATATCCCTGGCCATCGGCAGGGATATTTTTTATTCTGAAAGAGTTCAAAGTGACCGGGTGACTTTTCAAACAACGGATCAAATCCCGCTGACTTTGCTCAATTCATAAACGCAGTCACCCGGTCACTTGCGATGAGCTGACTCTACTCCATTTTTAACTGCAATCACCGGGTCACTTGCCATGAGCTGACTTTGCTCAATTTATAACAGCAGTCACTAAAGCGCGTTTAAATTTATTGAAAATAGAAATTCGTAATTAACGGTTTCGCTATTGATAAGATAGGATGTCCGGACACCGATTTTCGCGGGTACAAGCAACCGGAGTAAATTGCAATCCGTGGTTAGCTCGCCACCTGCTGAAGAAAAATTTATCCGGTATCCCGTTGATTGATTTTTCAGGGGAATCTCTGCCCGGGCATAATCATAAAAAACCCGCAACGAAAATCTTTTAAAGTAACTTAATTTTCCAAACCTCCAGTCCGGATAAAACAGCGGCAATACATAATCGGATTTTATAGTCAACAATTGATTACTGTGGAGATTACTATAGCCCCTGGGATATGCAATAAGATCGGAAAATGACAGATTACCTGAAATCTCCCTTTGCTGATAACCGCCATAAATCCGCAAACCGTGGTGCTTTACCAGTCCCGGGAAATACAGCGTTCCCTCGGTTGACCAGATCGCCCCGTAGTTCCGGTTTCCAAATGGCGAATAGCGGTATGCCAGATCGATTACCTGCCCGATCGCTGGTTGGATATCACGGTGCCCAAGTTTCAGGAAGTTATGCGCATATAACCTGTAAGTCAAGGGAATAAATGTAGAATTACTCAGTGGAGTGTTCCCTTCAATCCAGGTTTGTGAATAGCCTGCCTGCACTTCAGGTTGTACCAGACGGTACATTTTCCCGTGCGAAAGGTTAAGGGGAATGCTCACTCCACCATCAAAATTGAATACTTTGTACGTAAAACTGATAAGCTGTGTATCAACACTGACGGTTTGGCCGGATGAATTTACATGATTATTGATCTGTAAATACCGGGACTTCTCGCGGCCGTAATCGGCCTTAAATTTCAATACCGGAAAAAAGCCGGTATAATCAAATTTCGCAATCCATTTACCCGTTTTATTGACTGTTGAGTAATCATATCCGAGTTGGGTAACGGCCGTGCTCAATTTGTTCTGCGACATCAGAGACACGCCGGGTCTGATTTCTTCAGCTTCTGCATCAATATGTGCAGGTGCCCAGCTGTGAAAATTGAATAAACTGGTCAGTTTAGAGTATGGTTTTGAAGAAACTGCTGTTGTATCCAGTTTCGAAAAATCGGGTATCCCTTTCTCCTGGGACGAAAGCTGGTCGGCCAGTTTATAGTTGAATGACACAGCCGGATTGGAAATGCTGAACAAACCGTCTTTCAAAGCCATTTTAACGACCTTATAACCGTCTGAGGTATAATCACAATAAACCAGGTTATCCCCGTCAGAAGTTACCTGAACGTCGCGTGCACCAAACCGGGAGGAAGTCACACGATAATTTTTCTTTTCATCAAGGTTGTACGCGTAAATATTGTCTTTACCATCAATGGTGCCGGTATAATAGACAAAATTACCACGCTGCACAGGTCGTAAAATTTCATTATGAGAGAAAGGAAACAGGTAACTGATGGTACCCGCAAAAGGATCTATTTTCGCCAGCGATTTACCTTTTCCTCCCAAAATGACTGCAAAGAGTTCTTTATTATTTTCATCCCATGAAGGAGTAATTATAAATAGATCCTGTGCTACCGGCATCTCTTTGATAACTCTGCCTGTGCCCGGAGAAAGAATCACGATTGAACAACGATTTACACTATCCAGCTTTACAGCAGCAAGATACTGTCCGTCAGAAGATAACGACGGAGCAAAAATTTTGTACTGATATTTTTTCTCTACCATCCGGCCGTTAGTGAGGTTCAGGATTCTTAGTTGCGAAAACTCGCGATGCGCCCATCGTACATCGGATTTAGCTTCTATCCAGAAAATTTTCTCCTTACCGTATGTAATCGATTCTTCAAAAAGATCACCGGGCGTAAAAATAATCTTCTCCTCTCCTTTTGGTCCGATTTTGACAAACCGAGTAAGATCATTGATTGAGTACCTGACCGCAAAGAAAGTTGAATCGCTGAGCGGATACGGATACCTGTAATTGATATAACCGGATGATTGTTGTGTAACTAACTTAAATTCTGTCTTTTCCAGCGCTTTATCACTGGCTGTCCACGATTCTTTCAGATCAGAGAAAATTTCGTGGTAGAGTCCTGTCTGATTCTTTCCGGTAGCATTTTTTAAGCCTTTGGAAAATGCATTTAATGACAAGGGCCTGCGTGCTACATTGTTCAAAACCATCGACCAGCTGTCAACTCCATATTTACTCCGGATTCCTGCCACCATCTGGTAGCCTAATTTGTAATGATCCGGAACATGATCCCTGTACGAGCCCAAGTAAGCTTTATCGTAACTAAAGAATCCTTTATCAACACTTTGGGCTTTCAATTCCATCTCAAAGGCAGGAACTCTTCCCCTTCCCGAATGGCTTAAAGCAGTTTCTGTGACTACCGCATCGCCCTCGAGAAACCAAAACGGCAAATAAATCCCAATAATAATTGCTGCAGCCTGCTGACCAAATACTATCCTGAATATATCCGGTAATTCCGATCCGATTTTGTCGATCTGAACGATATGCCGTAACTCGTGAATAGCCAGTTGATCAAGCCAGTCCTGGGCATAAATCGCCTGATCCGGAGTTGTAAAAAGTTCGACCCGCGCGGGAGCCCAGGCTGCAAAACCGTTTGAACGAACTGTACTGGTATGCAGTATAACTGAAATCTTCCGTGGCTGATGTTTCAAAGAATACCCGCCAAATTCGTAAACTTTTTCAAAAATAGAAGCCATACGCTGAGCCTTTACCTCAAAATCAGAGGGATAGATAATCTGGAAATTTGACGTATTGATCTGTCGCCAGCGAATCCCCGACGGGTCCTCTCCCATTGAATAATATTGAGCAGCAAGCAAATAAGGTAAAAAAACAAAAGAAAATATAATTAAATATCGCTTCATTTAATAGTTATTAATACACAAAAATGTTGAGCGGCAGTTTAAACAGTCAGTTCCCTGCTGGTTCAGCCCGCTATAACGGAGCACATTGTATCTTAAGCCATTCCAGAACATCCGGTTCCACCCGGGGTCCTATTTCGGAGATGACCTTTGTATGATAGATGTTTAACCAGTATACTTCGTCGGCAGACAGCAATTGCCGGTCCACAAGATTGCGGTCAATCGGACACAAGGTCAGCATATCGAATGAAAGAAAACGGCCAAAATCGGATTGGAACTCATTTTTACAGACAAGTACGTTCTCGATCCGTATACCATATTGGCCTTCACGATAAAGACCCGGTTCATCGGTAATTATGTGTCCCTCCCTGATCGGTTCATTGTTGCATTCGGGACGAATGGACATTGGTCCTTCATGGACGCATAAAAAATGTCCGACACCATGCCCCGTACCGTGGCCATAATTTAATCCTTTACGCCATAGAGCTTTTCGCGCAAGAATATCCAGCGAATGACCCTTTGTGCCTTCCGGGAAAATTGCCGTCGCAAGTTGAATCATTCCTTTAAGAACCATGGTAAAGTCTGACTGATGTTGTGGGGTAACCTGTCCTGTTGCTATAGTCCTTGTGATATCTGTCGTGCCATCAAGATACTGTCCGCCGGTGTCTGCCAGGAGAATTCCATCTTTCACCACCTCAGAATCGGTTTCGGAAGTGGCGCTGTAATGTACGATTGCTCCATGTGAACCGAATGCCACTATCGGGGAAAAACTCTCCCCCATAAAATAGGCCTGTTCGGAACGAAAGTATTTGAGTTTTTTCGCAATTGACAGTTCTGTAATCTTTTCCTTTCCAATATTTTTTGCAAACCAATGAAGGAAATTGACCATTGCAACGCCATCACGTACGTGCGCCGCTCTCATTCCTTCAATCTCAACATCATTTTTTACCGCCTTTAAATTTGCCGGAATCGACATGCTGTCAATTACTTCACAGCTTTTTGAGATTAGGCCGTAAATCAGGGAATTTGTCCGGTCCGGATCAAGACAGAACGTACGTGATTCTACCGATTCGAGAAACGAAAATATTGATTCATAATTTATTACACGAACCCCTTCCCTGCTAAGCGCTTCATTCAATACTCCGGGAAGATTTTTATCATCCACAAAAAGTATGGCCTGATTTTGGTCAACATACCCGTAACCTGTAAAAAGAGGATTGTAAATGATATCGTTGCCCCTGAGGTTAAAACTCCAGGCCAGGTCATCCAACTGGCAGATTAAAGTTGCTTCGGCTCTGGATGCAGTCAAACGGTTTCTTATTTGTTTAAGCTTCTCAGATCGTTCAGCTCCGGCAAAACGAACCGGATAATCAGTAATTTCTGATCCGGGCAATAACGGCCGGTTATTCCACAATGGGGATACCAGATCCGCGTTTATATTCAAAGTGATCCCCTTCGCACCCAATTTTTTTTCCAGCAACCTGGTTTCGGTCATTGAAATTGTCAGTCCGTCGGCTGCAACCACACTGCCCGGATTTAATGTTTGTGCCAGCCATTGATCCACAATAACAGTATCGGCCTGCCGATCCCTCATCAATTCTATACCACTGCCGGACAACTGAGATCCGGCCTGAATAAAATACCTGGAATCTGTCCAGAGCGCTGCATGATCCCTTGTGATGGCAACTTTCCCGTATGAACCGGTAAAGCCACTGATCCACTCACGGCTCTTCCAGGCATCCGGCACATATTCACTTAAATGAGGGTCAGTTCCGTAAATTAAACAGGCATCAATACCTCGTTCGTGCATTAAATTACGCATCGAGGTAATGCGATCTATAATGGTCATGTTTAATAATTTAAAAAATTCAAGCGTTATGTTTTTGGATATACCGGCTTATAATCTGAGCCATACTTTCAGAGCACAATTCCTCCTTCTTTACCTCCTCCGGAAACAGAAACTCAACATCGGAAACATCATCTGCAGGTATTACGGCTGAAAGATCATTTACGGTACATACGAAGGCAAGGTCAACTGTAAAAACAGAGAAACCAGAAAAAATATATTCATTGGGAAATGATACGAGGTATTCTGTACTGATAACTGTGACTCCCAATTCTTCTTTAATTTCTCTTATTACTGCAGCTTCAGCACTTTCCATGGGTTCCACAAATCCGCCGGGAAGATCGAGCATTCCCTTTGCAGGTTCGACTGCACGGCGGGTCAGTAAAAGCTTCCCCTCAGTATTAAAAATCAGGCAAGCAACAGCCGCCGAATTGTTCAGGTAAAAATTAAACCGGCACTCTTCGCAATTGAATGATCGTCCGTTATCATTGGTTTTAAATGCTTTACTCCCACATCTCGGACAACATTTAATAACATCCGCGGGATGTGTTTTTATCGTCATTTTTATAGTTTTAAAGACTTAAATCCACTATCAGATTACTTCACAATTTTTTCTGCCTTCAGCCAGGCCATTAAAAGTTCGGGCCACTGATCGTGAGGTTTACCTTTTTTAGTCATTCCAAAACCATGTCCTCCTTCGCGGAAAATATGAAGCTCGGCCGGTATTCCCTTTTCTTTTAATGCGCTGTAAAATTCAATGCTGTTCTTCGGATCAACCGTTTTGTCATCGTCAGCAAGAACAAGAAAGGTGGCAGGGGTTTCGGAGGTTACCTGCAGCTCATTCGAATAATATTGTATTAACTTAAGATCATGATTTTTACCCATCAGGTTTTCACGCGAACCCATGTGTCCCCAAAGCTCATTAAAGGTAATAACAGGATAAACCAGAACGGCAAAATCGGGTCTGCAACTCACCAATTCTACAGGATTGTCGCTTGCTGATTTGCCCTTGTCAAAATGAGTTGCTGCCGTTGACGCCAGGTGACCTCCTGCCGAAAAACCTGAAATCCCGATCTTACCGGGATCAATTCCCCAGGCTTTTGCATTATACCGGACTGTACGCATTGCATGCTGGACATCGGTAAGCGGTATTTCATGATGACCGTACGGAAGTCTGTATTTGAGAACGATCCCTGTTATTCCTTGACTTTGCAAATATTCGGCGTATTGATAACCTTCATGATCCATTGCTTCGATAAAATAACCTCCTCCCGGACAAATAACAACGGCTGCACCCGTATTTTTGGCTTTGTCGGGCAGGTAAATGGTCAGCGTTGGTTCGGAAACAAACCGGACCATTTTCCCGTTAAAAGTTTCCTCAGGTTGCGGGCATTCGTTATTTCCCGGGGCACCATTGGGCCACAACTTCATAATATTCTGCGCTACTGCAAATTGAAAGGTAGCCATCAGGACAAGCATAAAGAAAAAATTTCGTTTCATATGAATATAATTTGCTTCTCAATAAACTTTCAACAGATAAAAATTAATATAGCTTCTAATTTGAGCTTTGCTTTAAAAAATCGGGTAAAGATGGTTATTTTTTCAACTATTTTTGCAGCTATGAATTTTAATCTGCTTTGGGAGGGATTTGTTATTGGCATTGCCGTATCAGTACCACTTGGACCGTTGGGAATGCTTTGTATAAAGCGTACAGTGAATAAGAACTGGAAATCAGGATTTGTGTCCGGGTTGGGTATTGCCGTATCCGATGTTATTTACGCAATCGTTGCAGGTTTTAGTCTTACCATGGTAATCAATCTGGTCAGAAACTTCGAAATTTATTTCAAAATTTTCGGGGCAGGTATGGTGGTGCTGCTGGGCCTTTATATCTTTTTTTCGAACCCTGCGAAGGATATCCAAAAATTCCGGAGAAAAGGGACTTCGTATGTCCAGGATTTTTTTACAGCCTTTTTGCTGACTGTTACCAACCCCCTATCGGTTTTTGTATTTATTGCCATTTTTGCCAGCTATAGTCTTGTCCTTAAATTTTCTCAACTTCTTGAATCATTTTTAGTGATCGGGGGTATATTTGTCGGAGCAGCTACCTGGTGGTTTGTTCTCACAGGAATTGCGAATCTTTTCAAACATAAACTTACCATTAATACAATAGGATGGGCCAATAAAATTATCGGATTAAGCGTAATACTGATTGCTGTCAGCTTATTTCTTTACCTGGCGATTAATGGGATTTAAAACCATTTTCGATCAGGATATTTACGAATTCTTCCGGTGCACGTCGCGGTTTTCCTGATGCAGCATCCATAAAGGCCAGAACAACATCCCCTTCGTTAATCAACTCTCCCCTTTCGTTATAGATTTCAGAAAATATCCGAAACTTAACCTTGGGTATCTCCTTTATGATAGTTCTGATTGTGAGGAGCTCATCATAAATGGCCGGCTTATGATATACTGCGTTCAACGTTCTGACAGGAAGAATAATCCCGCTATCTTCAACATCACGGTATGATTTCCAGATTTCCCTGATCAGATCGGTACGACCGATCTCATAAAGCCGGGGATAATTTCCGTAATACATCACGCCCATGCGATCTGTATCGCCATAACAAACACGATATTTTGTATCGAAACTAAACATAGAATAAAGCAATTTAGAATAAAGCAATGTAAGATGGCAAAGTTAACCCTTTCGGATCAATTCGATCGTGAGCCACTGATTCCTTAAATGCAAAAAACACGTTCTGCATTTAAGGAATCAGCCGGCAAAGTGACGTCATAAAACAAACCTTAGTTAAGCTTAATCATTGACTTATCGAGGTTCCAACCTTCCAATAAAATTTCCTGGTTGTTACTTTTCAGTTGATCTGAAGCAACACTCACTTTTACAGTTACCGACTCGCCGGGTGCCAGCGAGAAATAATTGGCAGACCAGTAACAGGGTAATAGTTCGCTCCCGTCATCCAGCAATTGCGGACGGATAAAAAATACAAGCTGTTTGGTTGGGTTGGCAAATTTTAACTCCCAGACCGTTTCAGTTTTCACTTTTTCTTTTTTGATCACAGTTGTGATCACCTTAGTGCGGGGCATGGTATTCAATTCCTTATAATTGTCGTCAGCCGAGAGCCAGTATACATTGCGGGAAATCACTTTGCCGGCAGCGTTTTTCATCGTTAAGACGATGAATTTCACCCCTGGAGTCTCCATAAGTGTCTTCGGTAAAGCAAATTGCTCCTTTACTTCTGTTGCTGAGAGATTTGTCTTTGCCGTTTGATGGAAAAGAGATTTTGAATCAATGTCAAAAACCTCGGCCTGTACGGTTAGATTTGACCAGGGTTGATAGGTCCGGTTCAGTGCTGTAATAGCATAATCGAGCGGATTAAGCTGAATGTGAACAGGTTCGCAGGCATTCTGCATAAAATAATAACCGGCGTTAGGTTCCAGATACCAGTCGAAAACCTGCCAGACCACGCTCGGGAAAGCGGCATTCAACTTCCAGAGCATTACGCCTCCGATGTCGTTAAGCATATGACCTGCGGCTTCAAAAATACCCTGGTAGCCCGTGGCATTCATTAACTGCATCTTATTTGAAAAATCCTCCATCGAGGACGATTCACCATATCGTAAGATCATCTGCTTGTAATACAGGTCGTATTTCCCGTTGCCTGTTGCCGCATCGTGATAACCCCACGAGTCATTCAACGGGAAAGGTAATTTTGTATCCCAAACCAGATTAGGAATTATTTTTTTCAAACTGTTATAGGGCGGTTGTGAAGGCAATCCTGTTTCATCCTTGAATACCCAATCCTTTGCTTTATCGGCAAGGCGGTAATATTCTTTTGAATCCTGCCAGGTATAAGGCCCCCCGCTGTAAACACCCGAAGCAAGATTATCGGGCCATGAGCCGTCCCATCCTTTGGGAAGTTTGGCAAAACCCGATGAACTTGGGATAAAAGGTCGTGTTCCATCCATGGTGATAATGCGTTCTCTCATCAGGTCGTAAAGCTCCTTGCGGATATGGCCTTCGTTTCCTCCCGTCCACACCAGCAAACTGGGGTGATTACGAATGCGGTAAATTGTAGATATCACATTGTTCATGAAAACATTACTCTCCAATGGATAATCCTCCGATCCTTTAAATTCACCATGGGTATCGCCAGTAATCCAGAAATCGGACCAGACCATCAGGCCGTAACGATCGGCAAGATCGAAAAAAACATCCTCAGGGGTAATCCCTCCGCCCCAGATCCTGACCAGATTGATATTGGAATTCCTGAAAAGACGCATTTCTTTATCATAGGCTGTTGAATCACGATTCAGCATCATATCGGGCACCCAGGCACCACCTGTGAGGTGTACACGTTTTCCATTGACATAAAAATCACGCCGTAAAGATTTATTGGCCAGCTCCACCGCCCTGGAACCGACAGTACGGATACCAAAAGCAAAGGTTGTATCATCGGATGTAATACCATTTGATTCAAATTTTAGCCGGATGCGGTATAGATTGGCCTTTCCATATCCGTTGGGCCACCATATACGGGGATTTTTTATCTGTAACTGCGCCATATTACCTGAATTCAGATCAACGACATTGTTAGCACCTGCGGCAATGGTAATCTCTTTCGAAATCTGAATGGTCTGGCCTATAAAATTTTCAGGCTGAATATTGATTTTTAAAACACCTTTTGTACTGGTCTGTCCATGATTTGACAAGGTAAGATTGATGGAAAGCTTTGCTATTGTGGTATCGGGCAAAGCCGGAAGATCGGTGATGATATGGGGTTGCATTATGGTTACATCACCTGAAGTACGAAGAAATACAGGTTGCCAGATACCCATATTACGATCGCGTACCGGAGGCATCCAGTCCCAACCTACAGAACAAAGCATGGTCACATTTTTGCCGATATCACCTGTTGGTCCGCCATTTGCAAAAAAATCACCCATTGCCTTTAATTGTTCCTCTGCCGGTAATCCGGGGAAATCGAGTGGATAAATTTTCACGGCTAAAAAATTCTCTTCTCCGGTTTTAATGAGCTTGCTCACATTAAAGCTGTATTCAGCAAACATTCCGGCCATCCGGGTGGAGTCAGCCACAGGCTGTCCGTTTAACCAGACGGCTGCCCGGTAATTGATCCCTTTAAAGATCAACTGGAAATGTCGTCCTTTGTCAGCAGTCGGAACCTTAAACGAGGTTCGGTACCAGTAAGGCTTTTTCCATGGATTCGGATCATTGGGTAAATGGCTGTACTGTTCGAGGTTATACGTTTTATTAAATTCATCAGAGGCATCGGGAATCAGCATATTGTTCATACCCGAATACGGATCGGGATAAATCCGGTTGGCGACAAGACCTGTTAACACTGTTGAAGGAACTTTTACCGGAAACCAATATACGTTTGAGTGATAGTCGGGTGAAGAAATCTTTTCTCCGGTAGCATTTATTAAGGCTGATGACTGCAATTCAAACCGGGAAAGTTCAACCTGTTTGATATGTCCACCCTGGGCTGACAAAATCAGAGGAAGGTTTAGAAAAACAAACAGGATTAAAACTGAAAGGAAATACTTAGACATTTTATATTCAATTAAAAATTTATTTTCGTTTAGTCGTTTACGAGTTTTTTCAGGTCGACTCTTCGGAATTCGAGGGGCTGACCTTCACCCTGGAGGGCAATGTAACCATCCTTCAGAAATGTGCCTGCCGGGACAGGATAATTTTCAGGCAATAGAAATCCGCCAATCTGTGGCTTTGAGCAAATGAGTACTGTATCCCCATTTATAACGTTGTATATCACTTTATTCCCGTGAACAATGATATCAAGATTAACCCATTCGCCATCATAAAAGTGTTTCGAGTTTGAATTTATGGAGTGTTCATTTGTCAGCTTATCTTTGTAGTAAACCGTAGTGCCCGGTGTACAAATATTGCCGGTTGTTTGCTTAATCTTATCAGTACTACCCAGCATCTGGACTTCGACAGAAACGGGCCAGCTTTGAGCAATATCCATACTTTCAGGCGATTGACTATGAATCATAACGCCACTATTCCGAAAACAATAGGAAGGAGCATCGGGTAGCATCTCGCCGCCAAACCGGTATTCAACATGAAGAATGTAGGAGGAAAGCTTTTCTTTGTAAAACAGATGACTGAAGCGGCCATCAAATTTTTCGAATTTACTGTAATCAATTTTGAGAATGCCATTTTCGACTTTATATCCTTCCAGAGGATTTTCTCCGCATTTATAGCCAGCTACTTTTAGTGTCCAGCCGTTCAGATTTTTTCCGTTGAAGATGGGTTTCCATTTCCCCTCTTTTGAAACCGGTGGCTTTTCATTACGTTTTAATTTGGATTGACCTGTCGTTGTCAGAACAACGATAAAAAGTGCTGCACTGATCAGAAATACAATTTTTTGGTTCATAATTTTAAGAGCTTTGTTATATTGCGGGTTTACAGTATTAACTGAGTAAAAATGAAAATACTCTGCATTGCAAAGGTTAGAAAAATAGTTTGAAATAAATAAAAGCCGGACATCGATTTTTTGACCAAGTCCGCTCTTGTATATAACTATTAATCATTATTCAACAGGCATACCCTGATAATTAATTTTCGTGTAGGGAATGGTTCCGGTTTTATCAATCACATAATTCCATTTTTTGATGTATTCCAAACCGGGAAGAAATTTATCCTTGTTCTTAGCAAGCAAATGATTGAGCTCCGATTCCAGTTCAATCCTGATCTGCTGATACTTTGCCTCTTTCACAAGGTTATTCATCTGAAACGGGTCTTTCTGATTGTCGAACAGCAACCATGGACCCGATAAATCCCTGACATATGTATATCTTTTGGTACGAACGCCACGGTATTCTTTTCCGCCCAAATCTTCCGTATACTGACCAAAAGGGTGATAGGAAGCAATCAATACAGCATCGGTTTTATCTTTTGCTTTCCCTTTCATAATGTCCGATTTATCGTCGCCTTCCACCGTTGTCGGAATGGGCAAATTGCATAAGCCAAGCAGTGTCGGCATAAGATCGGGTGTATTGATCAGCATATCATTCTTTTTCCCCTTGTTTCCAAAGGCTCCGGGATAACGAATTAACATGGGTACATTGATCGATTCCTCGTAAGGCCTTTGCTTGTGAACAAATCCATGCGAGCGAACCATGGCGCCATGATCGGAAGTGAATAAAAAAATGGTGTTTTCATCCAGTCCCGTATCCTTTAGCGATTGTTGCAGTAAGCCAATACAACTATCTAAAGCTGAGATATGACCGTAATACCCGATAAGGTCTTCAATTGTTTGTTGTTTCAGTTCATCCGGAACGTTTCCACGCAATTTCAACGACTTTTCACGATAGATTTTTTTAAACGATTCGGGTGCTGTTTCGAACGGCGTATGTGGCGGACCCCAGGACAAAATCATGAAAAAAGGTTTTTCATTTTGCTTTCTTGCCTGAATGTAATTTACCGCATCTGTTGTCTGCGCAAAGGCATCGTAGCCCTCCCACCTGGCTTTTTTATCGTCGTTTCCCCAATACCAGGAGTTGTTGTAGTTATGTGTACATTCCAGCACTTTCCAGTATTCAAAACCTTGCCTGCGTTCCGTAGGTATAAATGAATTTCTCCCGTGACCATCGATATGCCACTTACCGATATAGGCTGTCTTGTATCCTGATGCTTTGAAAACTTTCCCAAGACTCTGCGCCTCCGGATTTAGCTGTACATCGTTGACAAAAACCCCTGTGGTCAATGGATACTGTCCGGTCAGTAAACTGGCGCGGTATGGACAACATACCGGACAAGCCGATATCGTATTGGTGAAATTAACAGACTTACCCGCAAGACGGTCGAGATTAGGGGTAAGCACATCCTTATTCCCGTTGTAACCAACATCCTGGGCACGCCATTCATCGGCCAAAATAAATACGACATTGGGCGCTTTTCGGGTTTGACCGCTAACTGATGAAGCGAGTGCGCCAACTAAAACAAAGCCTATACTTTTATTCAACTGTATCTTCATTTCAAACGTTTTTAATTACGAATGCGTCATGACCTATGTTTCAGGTAACCATTCGCATATCGGATCAGTGGTTTTGTATTTTTTTATGCAAATCGTTCAGAAGACAGGTGATTTTACAAACGGCTATTTACTTTCGAAACCAACATTTCCGGTGGAAAAAAGGTAGTCGAAACGCCGGTCAGGTGCCGATTCTCCGTTGATAAAAAATTCACTGATGTCCAGTAATTTCTGGCTGTTATCTACCCAGTGAAAAGAAAAGATCGGTTGTTTATTCCTTAATTTGAATAAAGAGATGGGTACCGCCATTTCCAGTTCATTGCCGGCATAGAAATAATTGATTTTCTGATAACCAGTCCAGCTCCCGCTTTTAAATTTCTTTACTGAAGTCTGGGTTTTATCGGCCGGATTGGAATTTACCATTAAATCGTATCCCTCCCACCCTGTTGTTTTTGAAGTATCGGCATTGATATATAGCAACATCCAGTTTTTACCTGTGTGAGGGGTGAGCGGCTGCGCAGTTTTAACATAGAAATATACGAACTTCCTGTCATATGCTACCCGGCTTTCGATTATGTCGTTACGCCCGGTAGTATTGATATAAGTGGTATTATTATTGGCCCCTTTCGAATTCCGGTGAAAAGTGTCTCCTTCGTAATCGACATAAGCCGGCTCAACGATTTCCCATTCTGCAAACCGGGCATCCAAATTTATTTTTCGGGACGGACCAGCCTGTATGGGAGCTGTCATTCCTTTAAAAAGCCGGACGTAATTTACCATCTGATAGTACATATTGTCTGTATGTCCACCTTTCATAGGTTCAATATCACGGTTGTATTCTTCGTTGTAAGCATCTACGAAATAAGAGTTTCCCTCCCCGGCAGGAAGACCCAAAAATCCCGCATTACTATCAGGTCCGTTTACAAACCGCTGGGCCATCCATTCATTAAACTGGGTAATCATTACCACTTTGGGCTGAAGGGTGAAAACCTGTTTCCATTGTTCGGCAAAATGGAGTCCATGTCCGGTAAATGGAGTCAGTTTGAACTTATTATATGCAGGTTGTTTACCGTTTGAATAGCTGTTACCAATATTGGATGTGGGATGCGAGGCGACCGAAACAGGCACCTGATCGACCACTCCTTTGGTACTCCAGCCAAAATCCTGTGGGAATTTATCGATCCACTGCCAGTGGTTGGGCTGATTTTGTGCATCGGTCCATGCCCAGCTATATTTAAGCGTAAAGAATTCTTTCACATCCTGTCGCAACTCAATGTCGGTCGGTTGTCCAAAAATAATCGGTTTGCCTTCCCATAAAAACCATAACTCTTTGTATTTCTGCCTGGCATAAAACTCATCATAAATCAAATTCATGGTTTTCCCGCTCTTTGCATTGGTCATAAATGAGATATAGGGCGCATTGATTCCCTTCTGCCTCATCTCCATTGAAATTTCGCAATACTTATCAACTACGGGCAGGTAAGTAAAGGCATTGGTCACATCAAAGTATATAAAATCAACCCCGGCAGCAACCATCATGGCAATGTTACGCCGGATTACCCATGGGTCGCCTGCCTGATAATAGCCGGCTTCCGACTCGCCCCAGTAATGGAAATTACCCCGGGGACCGTAAACCGGGTTTTCCGGATTCAGTTTAAGTATTTTTGTGATATCATAAATGGTATCGGTCGGATTATGACCTCCGTGCCAGATGTAATAAAACAATCCTACCCATTTTTCATTTTGTGCAGGACCTGTCTGCTTAAAATCGGGTAATCTGCGCCCCAATGCATCGGTGGCAATCCAGTTTGAATTGGTAATTGGAAAAGGTGGGCTGTTCTGCGAAAAAACAGAACCTGCAGAAAAAATAAGGAAAGTAAAAAGTAATGCTCTCATATTCTATTCGTTCGTCTTTTTCGTACCCTGTTTCCGGGCAACACCAGGCGTTGGTCCGTCACTATCACCAGAACCTTGTCCCCAAAGCGGCTTAACCAGTGTGGCATTCCACGCATCCCACTGCAGTTGCATTTCCTTAAGTTTTTCAGGCATAGAAACTGAAAGGTCATTGGTTTCACCACGATCCTCACGAAGGTTGTATAACTTCGCAGCAGTGACAGGCTGACGTTCGCCTGTATTTGTGTCTGCATTGCTATCGTATCGTACCAGTTTAAAGTCCCCCTGACGGATGGCCATCTGCGAGCCAAAACGCCAATAGAGCGCATCGTGCACTTTGCCGGTTTTTTCACCCGAAAGGAATGGAAGCAAATTCACCCCGTCAAGGGTCATCTCCGGTTTAATTTTCACACCGGCCACTTCGAGTGCCGTTGCAGTCAGATCAAGTTGAATTACAGGCAAATCAAACAGTCCTGGTTTAATGTGTCCCTTCCACGACACGACGAATGGGACCCGGATTCCGCCTTCGAGCGTGGTTCGCTTACTGCCCCGAAACGGAAGATTGGATGATCCGTTCACTGTCACACCCTTCATGGTCGGACCACCGTTATCACTGATGAAGACAACCAGGGTATTATTCTCTAATCCTGAGTCGGCAAGTTTCCTGAGGACCTTGCCAATCGCTTCATCCATCGCGAGCATCATCGCGTTATAAGTGCGTCGTTGCTTGTCCTGAACATTGGAAAACTTTGCCAGACGATCATCTGTTGCATCCATGGGCGTATGAACAGCATTAAAGGCAAGGTAAAGAAACCATGGATGTTCCTGATGCCGGTCTATAAAACTGATTGCTTCGCGTCCGAACGCATCAGTTGTGTAGTCAAGCTCAGTTACAGGTTCTGTTCCTCTCATTATCCCCGACATATTGAAATAGCTGTGAGCACCGGCAAGAAACCCGAAAAACTCATCAAATCCACGTTTTTGAGGATGCATCGCCGGTTGATTCCCCAGATGCCATTTACCCACGATACCCGTCGCATAGCCAGCACCTTTGAGGTGGTTGGCAATGGTAGTTTCAGTAAGCGGCAATCCGTTCAAGCCGGTCGGATTAAACTCATGGCCAAAGCGTTGCTGATAACGGCCAGTTAGCAAGCCTGCACGTGTCGGAGAGCAATAGGGTCCGCTGACATAACCACTCGAAAACTGAACACCTGAAGCTGCGAGGGCATCGAGATTAGGAGTCGGAATATCTTTACACTGATTAAATCCAACATCTCCATAACCCATATCATCGCCGACGATAAAAAGAATGTTTGGCTTTTTTGCATTCGCTTCGTTCGGAAAAGGCATTCCGATTGAAATCCCGGTAATTAAAAGGAAAATTGTTTGCTTCATATTGAATGGTTTTAACTTAGTTTTTCAATTTTAAATCCTTTGAGGTTGCCAGTGCAATTACCCGACCCTGATCGCCCACCGCACAGTAGAAATGATAGACCACCCCTTTGTGTTTGATAACCCAGGGTTTATGGGCATATTGTTTATCCCACGGCTCGGAAGGCGCAATAAGGTGAGGCCCTTCCCACTTCGTCCAGTTGACCATGTCGAAGGAGCAGGCAAAGGTATCGAATGCCCCCGGTTGCCAGAATGCACCAAAATAGAACATCACCCAGAGATCGCCCATACGCACAATCTGAGGATCACCACTGATACCCAGTTGCTTGTCGTCACCGTTGGAAACTACCGGTTCCTTGCCAAAACGCTTCCAATGCACCATGTCGTCCGAAACAGCCATGCCGATTTTCTCAAAGCCGTTCTTCTCCTTTCCATTGTAATACATCACGAAAGGATGACCGAGCGTTTTAGCCTTATCCCAAATAATCTGACTCTTGTAAAGTGTAAGTTTTTCAAAATCACGTACATCAGGTTGAACAATGCTCAACACGGGATTCTCCGGAACAGGTGTCCATTCATGCGCTACAGTGGGTGTTTTTGTCCATGCCATACCAATGGCCAGCGGATCAGGTTCGTAACCCTGAAGTGCACCACCGATGTATGACATCCAGTACTTTCGATCAAAGGAATGCAACTTGCTGTTTCCACCCCATTTAGTATCACAAAGTGCAATCCCTCCGTCTACCTGCCACCGATCCCAGCCATCGGGTCTGAAACTCATGATCTTCCCCAGCTTCTCCCAGTGCAGGAGGTCGCTGCTGCGGGCCAGAAATGTCTCGTATCCAATCTTATTGGTGTTGCCAACATAAACCATGTACCACTGATTATATTTTTTGAAGATGCTGGCACAATCGACCAGTTGACCCTCTTCGCCACGAATCACGATACCATATTTGAAGGGAGTTTTCACCTCCTCATAAACCTGCTCCATCCGCTCGACCGGGATGGATTTGGATAAACCCTTATCCCCCGATTGGCCGAGACTTGACTCCGTAAAGACAAAAATAAGCAGACCTGCCATGAACAGTTTAACTAACAGGTAGTCGAAAATTGTATTTGTCTTCATTATTTAATTTACTTTTTAAAGGCCGGATTTGCGATTGGCATCTGAGCATTCACCTTGTGGCGCCATTCGGCAAGTAACTGATGCATTTGCTGCGTTTTTTTCACCATTTTTTCTGAAAGGTCATTCGATTCCGAAAGGTCTTCCTTCAGGTTATACAATTCAAGTTTTCCGGATTCATATAATTCCACCAGTTTATAGTCACCCGCGCGAACCGAACCTGCCGGACGTCCCAACTGGTTTGAAAAGTGCGGATAATGCCAGAAAAGCGGTCTGGTTTGAACGGGGGCCACTTCCGGATGAAGGAACATGGTCAGTACACTTTGCCCGTCAATATTTTTGGGCAGGGATGAGATTCCGGTCAGTTCGCAAAATGTGGGCAAATAATCGATGGTACTGAAATAGGTATCCGAAACTTTTCCGGGAGCAGTTTTACCCACCCAGCTTACAATTGCCGGAACCCGTGTTCCTCCTTCGTAAATATGCCCCTTCCATTTGCGCAACGGAGCATTGCTGGTAGGTATCGGACCCAGTTCATCAAGCCCCAAACCGCCATTGTCGGAGGTAAAAATAATCAGGGTATTTTCGAGCAATCCATTATCTTTCAGCTCCTTAACAATCGCCCCTACCCCATCATCCAAACTTTCGACCATCGCCGCATAATTCGGATTGTACTTCTGTTCCGAATTTCCATATTTTAGAAAATACTTTTTCAGTTTATCTGCCCGGGGTACAGTTAACACGTGTGGTGCCGAATAAGCCAGATACAGAAAGAAAGGCCTTTTTGCATTTTGTCTGATGAAATCAACGCCATATTCTGTCAGCTTATCGGTCATGTATTCGGTTCCATGATCGGTAAATTCTTTTTTATAGGAATCAATAAAAATGGAATAATTGTAATAATCGAGTCCGTTTTTACCTATCAGCCTCGAAGATTCAAAACCCTGATTCCATGGGGCAATGGAATCGTGATTACCCAAATGCCACTTTCCGACCATCCCTGTTGCATAACCTTTTTGTTTCAAAAGTTCCGGGATAGTAGTTTCTCCGGCTTCCAGAAAAGGTTTCATTCTGGCAGGTAACACAGGTGATTTTGGATCGGTTCGGGTACCACCTATAAAATTGGTGAGCTGAAGGCGTGCGGGGTATTTTCCGGTCATGATGGAGGCACGGGTTGGAGAACAAACCGGACACGCAGCATAAGCCTGTGTGAAACGGATACCGCTTTGGGCAAGCTTATCCAGGTTGGGTGTTTCGTTGAATGGATTTCCATAACAGGCCAGGTCTTTCCATCCCAGATCATCGGCAAGGATAAAAACAATATTGGGTTTGCTCTGAATTGCATCGTTCTGAGCCTGAAGGTTAATTCCTGATGCCAGGAACAGGGACCCGGCAATGACTCCCGCACTGGTTAGTTTTTTTTTCATTGTTTCAACAAAAAATTTCGGTGAAATTTGTTGATTAATGATTTGGTCGAGCTCATTGTTATAGATTTAAAAAAAATGATTCCTCTGTTCAGCCACTTCCCTGCCGGGATAAAGCAGGAAATCGGCTTTACTTTATAATTTTCACCCCTTTGGGTGCATCAACCTTTGATTTTATGCGGCCATCGGGTCTCTTGTCATGCCTGATTTTTACAATTCCAAACGGAGTTGGAAATGTACCTTCCACCCAGCTTAAGTCACCCAGATGCGGTTCAATTCTGATAACCCTGCACCCTGGTTCAATAACCTTAACGCCCAGCACGTATTCAGACAACCACGAAGTTGGCCCGGAAGCCCAGCCATGGCAAAAACTATGGCGAAGTTCTTTGTAGCAATATCCACCATAGGTTGAATGAACATCGACTTTGCCTACAGCGATCGGTTCATCAATCCGGTTTGCATTTTTCAGCCAGTCAATGTCAAAATCTTCCCAGAAAGTGGTTGCCCCTAAATCGAGCATACCACCCCAGTATTCGCGGACGTTGTCGATTGCCCCCTGATAATCTCCGGCCTGTGCGCGCGCATTCAGCATATAATAGCCATAAAAGGTCGACATTTTATGAACGCCATCTCGTGCCAATATCTCAGTGTTCGCTTTTTCAGCCGAAACCAAACCCGACAAGGACAACAGTGCTGCGGCTTGTTTGGATTCACTGAACCCGGGGATGTGTTTCTTTAATTTTAAAACAGTTTCGTTGCATAATTTAACCATTTCCTGGTCATCCAAAACTTCACTTAATCCGGCTCCAGCCTGAAAGGTCATAACCATCAACGATTGCAGTCCGGCATGAATCGCAGGCAGGTTTTCACTTGATGGCCAATCCAGAAAGCGCCCGCCTTCCAGGTTTTCTTTTCCTGAATCATCGATTTTGGTTGACAGCAGTTTTAACAGGGCAAACATATAGTCCTTCTGTTCCTTCAGGTAGTCCAGGTTACCATGATATTTGTACCAATCGTTGTGAATGATTATCCACCACATGGAGTAGGAACTTAATCCATTCATCCAGCCGGGCAGCGGTGTCAGTTCGCGGATCAGATCGAGACTTTTGGGAACAACCTCGTTATATCCAAAAATGGTGTTAACCGCCATTACCTCCGGATGAAGATCGCCTACCCAAACCAACCGGTCACGTTTGATGCCGTCCCACAAATAGTCCTGCATGTTGAGATGAACCGTGTAAGCGCCGGTCATCCATATCTTATTCAGCCGCTCGTCGTTGCACCGAAAAGAACCCAGATAAGGAATATCCCGGTAACTGAAAATGGCACTCACTTCTTTAATTTCCAATTTTACATCCGGGTCAATCAACTGAATGCTTACAAACCGAAAGCCCGAATTACCCACTTCAAGCCTGCCGAGCCAGGGAAGCTGAACATTAAAATCACGCAATGAATGCTCATTTGTTGCGCCATTTTCACCCACATTGCTCATGGTTTCGCTCACTGATTCGCCAAAACGAATGTGAACCTTCCCCATTTTTTTGTCGTTGTTGATCGAGGTCACCAATTCAAGTCCTCCCTGTATTTCTTTTCCAAAATCAAGGATGATCATCGGAAATTCAGTCGAGGTGCTTTTCAGGATAAAACACTTATCTTTATTCAATACCGCCTGGCCTGTTCCGGGTTTCAATAAAACTTCCGGGTTCAGGATCGACTTTCCGGAATTATCCGAAGTCCAGACAATCCTGGTTGGCGTGAGAAACTTCCGGACTGTATTAGTCGAACGTGTTGCACTTGCTTCGTTTCCGGAATTGACAAGTGGTTGTGCAGAAACCAAGGTTATATTCAGCAACACTGACAGCACTAAAATTCCTGCCGATAGATTGACCATTCGTATGATTTTGAAATTATTAGCATTATTGAGCCTTCTGTTTAAGTTCTGCCATTCGTATTTTCATTTTGCTGATTACCGGCTGATCTTTCTTATTCGCGATCCGGTTGTGTTCTTCAAACCGGTCTTTCATCAGGTCAAAATATTCTTCCGTTTTGTAATCGGGCCAGTAAATGTATTTATTCCGGTGAGTAACCAGTGCTTCAGAAGACGGAATAAACGACACATTATTCACCACCGGATGTTCGTAATAAAAATCCTGCCGCCACTTTGGGGCTTTCCTATCCAGGTACAAAGGCGAAAAATCCTGCCCCTGAATAGCAGATGGAATTGGCTCTCCGGCTACAGCTATGATTGCAGGCGCAATGTCGATGTTCAAAACAAATTCATTATTCCAGGAATTTCTTTTTGACGCCGGGAGTCGTGGATCGTGCACTACCAGCGGAACGCGGATCGATTCTTCATAGGGGTACCATTTATCGGCGAGCATGTGATCGGACTGGAAATAACCATTGTCACCCATAAAAATGACCAGTGTATTTTCATAAACGCCCTGGGACTTTAACTCCTGAATTATTTTTCCGATGGCAAGATCCATTTCGGTAAGCATTCTGTAATAGGCTTTCATGTAGCGCTGGTATTTTTCGGGCGAATCGAAACGCCAGTGCCAACGGTTGCGGCCTTCATTTTTTTCACTGCTGATAAACGGAGGAAGCGCTTTCAAAGCCTCTTCGGTAGCAGTTACAGGAACCGGAATTACCGTATTCAGGTAATACTTTTCACTTTGCGGCTGATAGCGGTACTGATCGGGATGCTTGTCTTCGGCATGGGTGGCAAAAAAGCTGACCGATAACAAAAAAGGTTTTTCCTTCGGACGATCTTTGAGGAAAGATAGGGCGTCTTTTTCATTTTTGGCTGTAACGTGTATCGAATCACCTTTGCCATTGGGCATCCAGTGTTTTCCTTCGTATACGGAACTGAAATCGTAATCGGTTTGCCTGATTTTTCCAACCCCGTATTTACCCACAAAGCCTGTCCAGTAACCGGCTTTGTGCAAAACAGCCGGATAGGTTTCCTGAAGTGTTCTCCCGGGTAATTCGACACCAAATTTAGTTACATGATGACGGCTCATATACTGCCCGGATAAAATGGTTGCCCGGCTGACCATACAAATGGCAGTGGTTACGCAGGCATTATTAAAACGGATCCCGTCCCGTGAAAGCTGATCGATGTTGGGGGTAATTACAACCGGATTGCCCATACAGCCCAGTGAATTCCAGCGCAAGTCGTCAGCCAGCAGGAAAACAACATTCATTTTCTCAGGAGAAGCTGCAAAAGTCAAATATTGAGAAGCAAAAAAAGTCACTGTACATAATCCGACTTTTTTCATAAGTTCAAAGATTTTCACCGTATGACCATCCATCCCGTACAGGTTCTTTGATAAACACATCAAAATCAGGATGATTGGTGACTTTCATATTCGCGGCGTCATACTCGATACGTGTATTAAACCGTTGCGATAAAACACCAAGCGATGCCATCTCCGTCAGGCGGGCCGAATATTCAAAGTTGGAACCGGGCATCGGACCGTCACCTTTAATTGCACGCAGCCATTCTGCCTGCGGTCCTCCTTCAACGCGTGGAATCGTTTCAGCCGGCAGATTTTTAGTAAAATGCTGCCATTCCGCCTCGGGAAGCAGCAATTTTGGATCATTCGGACGGCCGCCGGTCATCAGGGAAACTTTGTCTCCAACCATGATCATTCCTGAACCTGGAAGTTCCTTGAGTCCCCATTCGGGGCGGTTTTCCGGCTTTACGCCACCTTCGTGCCATTTTAGTGTCACCGGAGGTTTCGTACCGCGTGCCTCAAATTCAAAATTCAAAACCGATTGATCGGACACAAAGCCTTCGGGAGATGGAGTACGCAAAATGGAATCAACAGAAACGGGCATTCCAAGGTCGAGCGACCAGAAAGGGGCATCGAGGGTATGACAGGCCCAATCTCCTAATTCTCCGTTACCTAACTCATACCACCCTCTCCAGAAGCGGGGTGTATAATAATGGCTGTACGGTCTGAATTTAGCCGGCCCCAACCATAAGTCCCAGTCCAGACCTGCAGGAATTTGTTCTTCTGCGGGCGGATAACTTTCCGGTTTTAGAAAATACCCTTTGGGGTTAAAGCCCGGACCATCAAACCATGCAAATACCTCTTTTACATTACCTAAAATACCCGCATCAACCCATTCCTTGATGTACCGGATGCCCATGGTGGCATGCCCCTGATTTCCCATCTGGGTGATGACTTTATAATGCTGAGCCGCCTTACGCAATGTGCGCAGTTGCCAGATATTGTGTGCAAGTGGTTTTTCGACATATACATGTTTCCCTAATTCCATGGCAGCCATAGTTGCAGCAAAGTGAACATGGTCGGGCGTTGCAATGATGACGGCATCAATCTGGTTCGCCATCTTATCGAACATCACCCTGAAATCCTTAAATCTTTTGGCGTTTGGAAAAGTCTTGAACCCTTCTGCAGCTGCATCATCACTGACATCGCACAAGGCAACAACGTTTTCATTCAAACATTCACTCCAGTTTGCTTTTCCGCGTCCTCCCACACCAATTACAGCAATATTTATTTTCCCGCTTTTACATTGGGTTAATCCCGGAATTAAAAGCGTTCCTGCGGCAACTGCGGCTGATCGTGTGATAAATGATCTGCGTGATAAATTCGTCATAAATAGTTAATATTAGTTTTAATGGAAAATCTATTTCTTATCATATATTTTTCTCCCTTCGGCCCGTGCTTTGATAAACAGGCTCTCCTCATTTTGCCGTTCGGCATATCTCACCAACCGCTCCTGATCCTTTTCGCAAGGAGTAAACCCTTCAATGACAGAGCCGTTTGGTTTAATTTTCAGTCGTTCGCCTCCTTTACTGATCAGCGCTACTGCCTCCTCAAATTTTGCCCTGTCGTCTCTTATCTTGTCGAGACAGGGGCTTAATCCGGGTCTTTCAAAGCTTATCTGCGGGCCAAGTGTGCGGTTGAAGCCGTTGATTTTATCAAAATCTATCCCGGTAAGTTGGTTTAACCGTTTCATTTCCAAATCATCAAGAGGGCACCTGCCTGCTAAATTGTCAGGATAGGCAGACTCATAAGTGGGATAATAAACCGCGTTAAGATCCATCCAGGTGTAGAGGATCCGTTTTTCGTTTACGCTTAATCTGACATCTTTATGATTGTTGTCTATTATTTTGGTAAGGGTGCTTGTGTGCGCTCCCCATGAATAAGCTTGCTGTATTTCTGCAGGACCGGCACCTATAACTGTTATTTTTTTCCTGACATTCAGGTCAATGTATGAGGCATTAAAAAAGGGATTGTTGTCGCCTGAAAGTACAAGTTTTGACCGCTCTTTCTGATCAAAATCGTGACAAGAGACACAATGTTTATCGAAAATCGGCTGAACGGTTTTCGTATAGGAGAATGGCTCCGCACCCTTATCCATCCAGCCATTCATCGGAGTTGGTTTCCTTCGGATCGCCGAAGGCATTTTTCCAGATGGAGGTGGAACGTTGATACGATCTTCGTGACAACCGATACAACCGTTGATCTCACCCGGTTGCACCATCGTTCCACTTCTCATCGATTGTATCATTTTTTTATCCTTATCCAGCAGTTGGAAATAAACAAATATGCCGGAGGGAACTTCAAAAAAGGCAGAACCATCACTATCAACAGGAACTTCACCAAGAATTTTCTTGTTCTCGAAGTTTGTCCAATTCATCCCGGGACATTGCACTCCCTGGCCATTCCATGCTTTGGATGTCCAATTGAGTTTGGGAGGAGACTCGATAACACGTAAATATTTTGCAGCGCCCGGTTCAACACCCTTCATGTGTGTTCCTTCATAAACATTCTGAACATAAAATTTACCCGTTTGATTCGCGTAATTTCGCATCTCCGTAATTGTTGGTGGCTTAAAACGGACTGTAAGTGGCTGAGCATCAAATATACTTTTTTCACCCTCAAGAAGGAGTGTTTCATTACCGGTAACATCAACGAGAAACAGTCCCATTTTTTGCATATATTTTCCATAAGCATCAGGGATGAAACGGGACACTAAAATCTGCTTCTCGTTTAGCGGAAATGGATCCTCATAACGCACAGGGAGTTTTATCATATTGTCGTAAGCACCAACCTGGTAATCACCTTTATCAACAAGGTCTATGGCATTTGAAGGCCAGATCCTGACAACGGATTGTACACCATCAACCCCTTTTCTCCGGTCAATCAGTGCTAATGCGCCCCAGGGAAGATCATGACAGGAACCGAAAATGCAGGCCACCAATGTACTGCCCGGAATTGCACGTCCATCGATGACCCCACCCGGGGATGACATATTATTCCCATAGTATATTGAGTGTTTTGTCCCGTCGGGATTCACCGTCCACAGACCCTGCGCATCACCGAAATTGCGATCCACATATTCCCATCTGTCATATAAAATGCGTCCGTCATTCAGAAGGGCGGAATGTCCTTCAAACAGGGTACTCTTTCCAATCTGAGTAATGTTTGCCCCGTCGGCTTCCATAGCGTATAAATTGCACATAATATGACGGTTGCACATGCAAAATTTGGGTTCACGTGAACTGCTGAATACGATCGAACCATCGGGAACATAGAGCGGATCTATATCTGATACATAAGCGGCGAAGGTGAGTTGTCTGAGATTTGAACCATCAGCATCAATTTCATAGATATGGTAAAAATCGTCCTTGTTATTTCTCATTGAGAACACGATTTTTTTCCCGTCAAACGAGACTTCCGGATCGCGTATGATCCCTTCTTTTGACTCAACAATGGTGCGGGAACTCTTTTTATTCAGATTGAAAGCTTTCAGTGCTGAATTTCCCGCAAAACTCTTTTCATTGATTTCCCCCTTTTGGAACATCGTTTCTGTATTGTGATGATCCTTAATATACTGAAACCGTTCAATATAAATAATTTCAGAAATTTCATTTCCAAGATATTTCAGAGTGTTCATTTCCTGCCCTTTTAAACTGAAAACAAAAAGCAAAAAGAGACTGGAAACAAGGCTCATTTTTAATGACTTCTCCATCGTCACAACCAATTTTTTCACAGGGGATTAATAATTCGATTTAATTTCCAAATTTCATTTCAACTTGTTCGCCTATAGAAGAATTATTGCGAAAGATACCATTTATCGGAACTTTTTACACTATTTCTATACTTAATATTTGGTTTTATTGATTTATATCTAAAATGAGTTTTGTACCTGACTAAAAAAATCAGATAACCGAACCTGAAAGTATTATCGGGATTAATTTGGGTGATTATGGGATGGGTCTCACTTTGGACCTTTATAATTTGATAATGAGTGCTTAATTAGACCCTTCCGCAAAGCAAAAGCACCTAAACCATTGGATTTAAGCGTTTTATATTATCTAATATTCAAATTGGTAACCACAGCACCAGTTTTAAACTGATACTTCAAATACGATTGATCACATCAGGTTGATCCTGAGTGAAGTATATTCCTGATTCTTTTGGAAAGGTTTGCTATAATTCAGCAACCTGATCCATTAACGAGTTGTTTCGGAATACATACAAATTCTCCTGATCGCGTTCCCAGTCTTCAGCACTCACAATAACAATATCCCTTCCTGAACGGCGGTTTATTCTGATTGTCTGATGCTCTTCAATAACCTTATCCGCATAACTTTTAAGGTTCGCTCTGAATTGTTTAACTGATAGCTTAAGCATTGTTTTAATTTTTGATTTCAACTCACTGAATTTTTCCACATACCGTGGTTATCCATCACTTTAGCCTTATTTTTTTCGAAGCTTCGCATAAATTCCAATCACAATAACAAGAATTGCTATGACAAAAATCAGGGTATAACCAAACCCGGTTCCCATTCCCCATGTATTATTTACACCTTCCATAATCGTACTTTTTTAAAATTGATGCGATAAGCTGACCGATCATTACGAAATTTCTCTCTTTTTTTCGTCATAAATAGTATTGTTCATGTAATTCAGCAACATCCTCCAGAATGCCATTGCAAACAGGGCAATTGCCGCCACGATTATAGGTTTTGTCTCCTTCACATTTCACAGGGCATTTGAAAACAATTTTCGAATAGGGATCTTTCACAGGATGATTTTGATATCGGTCACCGCTACCGAATGAATGTGTTTCTTTTACTTCATTGTTTTTATCTGCTCCGAGGGGTATTTCGCTTAACATTGTCATGATCATTAGTTTTCTGTATCTTATCATCCAAAAGTAGATTAATCGAAGCGGGGGAAGGTTACACAATTCCAACACAGAGTTACAACATTCATATGTTTTGTCATTTAACTGAATATTCAAACCACTTTGAGTTGGGGTTTATTTTATTCTTATAGAAGTATCTTTATAAACGTTAAAAGATGTAAACGCCTAATGCACAATTCAATATTCTTCTATCTTTGTCCGATGTTTTTGTCTTTTTCTACATACAGAAGATTTTTGGTCATCGCATTAACCGTGCTAATGGCCATTCCTTGTTTTGCAAAAAGAGAGGTGAAACAATGGTTGCAAATCGAAACCAGCCAACAGTCAAAACCTATTCAACAGCTTACAGCTTGTTATACTTTTTGCCAACTGCAAAAGCACGATAAAAAGGAAAAAGTCGAAAGGCATATCCTACCTTCTCCTCTTTCTGAAATTAAGACAGAATATTTTGCCTTTGCAATAACAATACTCCTTCCTGATTTTTACAACAGGCAGAAAGAAAAAATCCCATCTTACCTTCTCTTCGGGCAATTTCTGATTTGATACACGGCACTATTTAGTTTTTTAATAGTCAGTTTTAATCAAAAAAGGAAATCATTTTATGAATAAATCAACACAAGTGAGCGGACTTTCCGTTCTCGTATTTCGTATTTTGCTGAGCGGTATTTTTATCACAGCAGGAATCACCCATCTTATGCAACCAGACCAAATAACCAGTCGCATTCCGTCTGCTGCCTTGCATTTTATCACATCATTTTCTGCAGACCCTCATCTTTTGGGCATCTTATCAGGGTATGCACTACTCATTGGTGGAATTGCATTCCTGATGGGAGTTTTTACCCGATGGTCGGCAATGGTCTTATTCCTGGTGCTTATTCCTATTACCCTCTCCGTTCAGATGGGCAATGGCATATTTCACGGACCCTTATGGAAAAATGTAGCCCTGTTTGGTGGCTTATTATTTTTCATCATCAACAATCCAAAAGTCTACAGTATTTACAACAAATAAAATTTAAAAAACAATGAAAACAATTATCATTTTATTCATAGCTCTGATGACTTTCGGAGCAGGAAATCTGAACGCACAAACGGCTGAAAGTATTCAAAAAACAGAACAGTCGATCCGTAAAAATGGCAAATATGCCCTGCTGGTGATGAAAGCACTGCATTTAAAGACGGCGATCAACACTGGAATTGAATTTAAAGCCAACAGCAAAAAAATCGACTTTCAGATCATCGTATGCGGGGAATTGGTCAAAGAAATTTCACAGGATGCAGCACTGCAAAGCCTGATAAAAAATGCTGTATCACAACACGGACTGAAGGTGTTGGCCTGCGGTCTTTCCATCGAACAATTAAAGGTTGATAAATCCCTGCTTCCCAATGAGATAAAAGTAACAAGAAATGGATTGATCTATATGTTCGGTTTGCAGGAAAAAAACTACAAATCAATTGTACTTTAAAATTCATAATGAGACATCTATTATTAACCGCAAGCACTGTAATTCTATTCAGTGCTTGCCAAAACAATACAAATACCGTGAAAGAAGAAACGATCACCATACTGCAAACGGCAGATATTCACGCCTATCTCAATGTGCATGAAGAACTGTTTGTGGAAAATGATACCATAGTGTTTAGAAAAGCAGGCGGTTTGGCGCACATAAAAACCCTCACGGATAGCATCAGAAATGAAAATCCCGATGGCACCTTACTTATTGATGGTGGCGATTTCATACAAGGAAGTGGTGCCAGTGTACGTTCGCAGGGAAAAATGTTTCCTCCAATAGTGAAGGCGATGAACTACGATTTATTGATTCCGGGCAATTGGGAAGTCATTTACGGCAAACAAATAATGATGGAGGTAATGAACAGTTACAATACCCAGGTAATTGCAGCTAATATGCTGGACGATACCACCGATAGCTCATTGTTTCCACCGTATTGGATTACTGAAAAGAAAGGTGTGAAAATAGGATTTATTGCCTACAATGATCCGGAAGTACCCGAACGCCAAAATCCTGAATATAGCAAAGGCATCACATTCACGGCAGTGGAGAAAAATCTGGCAGCACTCATTAGCCAACTAAGGGAAAAAGAAAAGGTGGATTTGCTGTTTTTAGTTACGCATCTTGGTATATCCAAACAATTGATGTTATCGAACAATCCTGCGGCAAAAGGAGTTGATTTTATTTTGGGTAATGATACCCATGAGCGTATCAGAATACCGATTGAGGGCAAGTATGCAAAAGTGGTTGAGCCCGGAGCCTTTGGCTCTTTTGCAGGAAGATTGGATTTAAAAATTAGGGACAAAAAAATCGTCAGTTACGATTATGAGTTGATTGAAGTTTCGCCCGAAAAATATACGGGTGATAAGGAACTACAACAAATTATCGACAAAGCCAATTTTCCCTATCAGGAAGAAATGCAAACCGTTTTGGGCTATACATCTACGCCCATGTACCGGTATTTAGTAGTGGAAAATCCGATGGATAATTTTATTACAGATGCATTGCGATGGAAAACCGGAGCAGATTTTGCCACCTCCAATGGCTTTAGATTTGGCGTCCCCATTGTTCCCGATACAAGTGGCAAGGCGGCCATCACCAAAGGCGACCTATGGCGAATGCTACCTGTGGATGAACACATGAAAATCGGAACAGTGAGCGGACAGCAAATACACGATTGGCTGGAAAAAGAAATCAATAATGTATTTGCATCCAATTATGAGGAACGTTTTGGAGGCTGGCTGGTACGATTCTCCGGGTTGACATTGAAATTCAACAGTTCGCAGACCAAAGGCAATCGCATTGAGTCTATCACCGTTCAGGAAAAGCCACTGGATTTAAACAAAATGTACACCATGGCATCCTGCAACCGAACGGGAGAACCTTTATCCACCATGTGCCGGATGAAAAATACAACAGATGTAAAAATTCAGGATTATACGCTGCACAATGCTGTAGAGGCCTACCTGAAAGCCAAAGGCACTGTAAGTCCGCACCTGGATGGAAGATCCATTGCAACAGATCTTGGACCCAATGCTTTCTCGCAAATGAAGGAAGGCGATTACAGGTTTAGATAGCACCCGTAAAATATGCATTAGGCAAAATACCTTTTTTGCCTAATGCTTTTTATAGGGTAACGATAGGACAATTTCAGAAATATTGGAATTGAATTAACTTGATCTTTATAAAAGGCTTTACGAATTATACTAAGGCCGAATAATAGTCCCGTCATTTTTTCGTACCTGTGTCCAGTTATTCAGCTGAACATGGGGCAACGGATATTTTGCTGCCAGTTTTTCATCAATATCGACACCCAATCCCGGCGCTTCGTTGACGTACATATACCCATTTTTTAGAGTAGGCGTTCCAGGAAAAATTTCGCGTAGCTTTTCAGAAAAATTATGTGGCTCCTGAATTCCAAAATTCCAAACAGCCAGGTCGATATGTGCATTTGCTGCATGGCCAACAGGTGAAACATCGCCAGGTCCGTGCCAGGCGGTTCTGATATTGAAAGCTTCGCCCAGCCTGGCCACTTTCATCGCAGGAGTTATGCCACCAATCTGAGATATATGTATCCGAATAAAATCGAACAACTGGTCTTTCATCGGATCGACCCATTCATGGGGACTGTTAAACAACTCTCCCATAGCTATTGGCACAGAGGTATTTTCTCTCAATAATTTGAAATACCGGTTGTTTTCAGGTGAAAACGGATCTTCAATAAAAAAAGGCCGGTATTCTTCCAACGATTTGATCAGATTAATCGCTTCCATGGGTTGAAGTCGCTCATGTATATCATGCAATAGTTCAACTTTTTCACCACATTGTTTTCTTACTTTATCAAAAATCTCTCTTGTGCTTTTTGTATAGACATAAGGATCCATAAAACTATCACGAGGCATACCGAATCCGGCATTCTTATAATCAGGTTTTTCGACCAGGCCAGTAGTTCCATACCCTCCTATCTGAATCCGAACGTGCCGGTATCCTTGTTCCATATAGCCTGCAACATCCTCAGCAACTTTTTCAGGTGAATTTCCACCCGCATGCGCATAACAATCAACAGCAAAGCGACATTTTCCTCCAAGCAATTGATATACCGGCATGTTGGCGCGCTTCCCTTTGATGTCCCAAAGAGCCTGATCAAGGCCACTTAACGCATTGTTCAAAACCGGACCGTTCCGCCAGTAAGAACTTTGATAGGTCGATTGCCAAAGGTCTTCGATATTATCAACATCCTTCCCTACACAAAAGTCATTCAGATATTTGTCAATGGCGGTAACAACCACATGAGCCCTTTGCCTGAAGGTTGCGCAGCCAATGCCATATAAACCAGGTTCACTTGTCTCAACTTTTACAATTACCAACTCTATACCTTCAGGACAGGTTGCAATTGCTTTTACCTTTGTGATCTTTACCGGGGAAAGCCCTTTAAAGACTTTGTTATCATCGGCTGCAGCTGAAAAAGGATTCATCAATCCGGCTCCGATAGTAGCCAAACCAAGACTTTTCAGCGCTGTTCTGCGGTTTAGATTTGTATTCATAATTCTGATAATTTAAGTTAGGTAAATTATTAATTCTGAATCATTTTAACACCCTTTTATAATTCTCCACGAACAAACCCGCATATGGAGCAGCATACCCTTCCAATTTTTTCATATCAGCTGCTGAAAGTTTTTTCATGTCTTTGAGCACTTTTACATTTGCCTCCAGTTCGTGTGTAAACCGGCATCCACTAATCAAAGTTGATACAGGCAGCGAATAAACGTACTGGTGAAGATTCGCGTATGTCAGTTCTGTAAGGCTTACAACATCAGGAATATCTTTAGTTTCTATATTTTTCGGTGTTGTATCTATCCTTCTTCCCATCATGCTACCTCCAGCCATAGTTTTCATGGCAAGCACGCCATATTTTTTTTCGAGTAACACAGGAAGAACATGATGCTGGAAGGATTCAAACGACGGGTCGCAAACATTTAATGGCATTTGGCACGTATCCATCTCAATGCCCATTTCATCGAGCTTTTTCAGAAAATGCAGATGAGTTTTAGGATTTTGGTGGCCGGTAAAACCAATGTAACGGGCCTTGCCTTTTTGTTTTGCTTCGAGGAAAGCATCCAAAACACCAGCTTTTAACCTGTCATCAACATCTTCCGGAGTATTAAGGGCATGAATCTGCCACAAATCGACATAATCTGTTTTTAACGCTTTTAACGACTCATCCAACATTTGTCGTACTTCCGCACCTGTTTTCCCGGGAGCCTTTGTCATCAGAAAAATCTGGTCGCGGTATTTGGGTGTCAGAAATTTACCCATGTACTCTTCGGCACGACCATTGACATATTTTCGGGCATTGTCGAAAAACCGGACTCCCAACTCCATAGATCGTTCAACCATTCTCTCAGCATCAGCCGGATTATCGATGAACCCTAAATGGTAGCCACCAAGGCAAAAGGCAGTTACTTTTTGACCATCCCGGGTCAGCTGACGTTGAGGTAAAATTTCGCCCCATTTGTCGTTCACAGGAATTGCCGAAGCCCAGTCAGCAATCAAACTTAAGGCCGCAACAGTCCCAATTTTTTTGATGAATTTTCTTCTGTTTTCCATAACCTGGTTTTTAAATTATATTTATTTCAATATTATTTATCAATTCGTTTTACTGAAATATAAAACGGGAAAATATATTTTCCTTTTCTTGTTTGATAATACGGTTCAATACGATAATTGCCTTTACCGAGTTTCACATTTTTAAATGTCAATTCACTGATAGCGGCAAAGTTTTCTTTTACAAGGTGATACGGATACATTTGCAGGCAAGCCTTTCCTTCTTCATTTACCGGTTCATTAAAATGAAAGGAAATATCATAAACACCATCTTCGAGGGCCTTCACTTCCCAGTAATTCAGGACATTATCCTGAGTCCATGCAACTGGTGTACCTTTTGCATCGTTACGATTTAGAATAACAGGATTTTCATACGATGTACCGATGACTGCAGGATAAATCATCTTGTTGTTTTTATCTGACACAATTTCATCATACCATACATCCATCTCATTTTTCAAAGCGGTTGCGATTTCAAAATTTTCTTTCAGAACATTGTTCTTTTCTTTCGGATCGTTTTTTACATTGAACAATTCGAAATCTTCTGCTTTACTTTGATAACCGGTATTCCCAACCAATTTAAAATTACCTTTTAAAGCGGCAAAGTTTCGGTATTTAATCAAAAAACCTCTTCCCCATTCAAAAAACAAGGTTCTGTTTTGGAACCTGGAGAGTCTGGCCTTTTCTTCCGAAAAGAAATTCATTCCGTCAATTTTATGTCCGGGTTCTTTTATTCCGCACAAATCAAGAATGGATGGCAATAAATCGATATGTGCCAGGGTTAAGGCCAGCTCCTGCTTTTCTTTAAATTTTTCGGGATAATGGATTAAACACGGAACCCTGACACCGCCTTCAAAAACCGATCCCTTACGCTCACGCAAACCCAATTTGTAACGATTTTGTTGCGGGCCATTATCGGTCAGAAATACAAGGATAGTATTGTCATAAATACCTTGTTCTTTTAGTGATTTAACCAGTTTCCCAATATTGTCATCGATATTGGTGACCATTCCATAAACCTTTCTTGCAGCATCTATTTCAACCGGAGTCATTTTACCGACTGCTTCATCGAAAACACCAAAGGAGTCAGCTTTAAACTTAAGATCTTTATACAGATTAAAATACTCTTGAGGCACCTGAAGCGGCGTGTGTGGCGCATTATATGCCAGGTAAGCAAAAAACGGCTTTCCCGATTTTTCTTCCTGATTTTTACGAATAAAATTGATCGTTTTTTCGGTAAAAACATCAGAACAATACCCTTTCGATTGAACCGGCTGATCGTTTTCAAACAGAACAGGATTAAAATAAGAGCTGTCGCCTGCAAAATAATTCATCACATCGCCGGGTTGTCCCATACCACCAGCCCGGTGAACTACGGAAACATCAAATCCCTGATCGGATGGACGATAAGGGTGATTATCGCCCAAATGCCATTTCCCAAAAATACCAGTCTCGTAACCGTTTTCTTTTAAAATTTCGGCAATGGTAATTTCAGTGTCGCTCATTATGGCACCACCATTGTAGGTATCGTAAACCCCGGTTCGTTCAGAATATCGACCGGTCATTAAACTTGCCCGGGTAGGAGCGCAAACCGGAGACACATAAAAATTCGTCAGGTTTAAACTTTGCGAGGCGAGATTGTCAAGATTGGGGGTTTTGATATATGGATTCCCGTTAAACCCGAAATCCCCAATACCCTGATCGTCAGTTATAATAATGATGACATTGGGTTTTTGCTTAATTTCAACTTTATTATTCTGGGTGAATGATGGAAGTAAAGCTGAAAATAAAATGGCTGCACTCCCAAGAATAACCTGATCTGATTTATTAATTTTCATCACAAATGATTTAATTGTATAGCTCCTGTTTTTTCTTTACTAATTTGGCTTTGATTAAATTTTCCTTTTGCGCTATCGCAGTACCTGCAATAATAAAAATCATTGCCAGACTGATGATTGTTTTACTTCTAAGTTCTTGTAAAAACATATTTTTTAAGTTTTAAGTAGTCATTAAAAGGATTTGTGTTTTAAAATTATTCACCTGTATCATTTCCAATTTAAAATAAAAGTACATTGGCATGCTAAATTTAATATTAATAAGGGATTTTCGCATCTGCTCCCCACTCTTTGTTTGGAAGTTCATCCAGTATAAGTTCGAGGCTTCCTCCTGCCATTATTTGTATATGAGTAATAAATGGCGAATCTATTTCTTTGCCATTAATAAGCGCTTTTTGGATGTATTTTTTTGTTCGGCTGGCGCCTTTGGCCAAAATAGTAAACTTCTTACCGTTTGTAAGATTAATAGTTGTTTCTTCAAATACAGGACTGGTGATGTTATAAAATGGCAGGCCTGGCGTGACAGGATACAAGCCCATTGAGGTAAACACGACAAATGCGGTCATCCCGCCACCATCTTCATCTCCGGGTATTCCGAAAATATTGTCTTTATACCAAACATCAAGTAAAAATCGGGTACGCTTTTGGGTTTTCCATGGCGCTCCAAAATAGTTGTACAAATAAGGTATATGGAATGAAGGTTCGTTGCCCATTGAAAACTGCCCAACCATTCCGGTTGAATTTGAACCATTGACATAGAACTCATTTTTTTTCATACCAAGCGGTTCCCTAAAAAGCTGATCTAAACGACTTTCAGCAGCTTTTTTACCTCCCAGCAACTGAGTTAAACCTTCAATATCCTGTTGAACATCCCAGGCGTAAGTCCAGCCATTATTTTCATCGTAATATTCCCGATAGCCTTTTCCACCTGCTGATTTTGGGTCAATATCTATCCAGTTCCCTCTTTCATCTTTGGGCATAAATAAGCGATGTTTCGGATCCCACAGATTTTTGTGGTCCAGGCCTTTTTTTACAAATTGGGTATAATCATCGCTTTTACCTAAATCTTTAGCAAATTCAGCCAAAGTCCAGAAATCATAACTGATTCCTAAAGTTACCGAAACCGGCTGGCGTTTTTCAAAAACGTCCATTTGTGGCTCAGTCTCTTTTTCGCCCGGATGAAGTGCAGGAAAGAATCCATTTTCATGGTAGAAATCGTCACTGGGACGTCGGGGTGTTCCCTGCCGCCATGGAATAAAAGTCCCTTCCACCAGGTTTTTCCTAATTCCTTCGTAAGCTTTCTCAACGTTGTAATCTTTTAATCCTTTTCTGTATCCATCAATAAAGATGGCCGACGAGTGATAGGAATTCATACACATGTGGTTGCCAAATACCTGCGGAAATGTCGGCATCCAGCCACTCTGCTCATACATTAAGGTGTACGAATTCAACATGTCATTTTCCATTTGAGGATTGAGAATGGTGCGCAAAGGATGTTGGGCGCGATAGGTATCCCAAATCCAGTCGTCAACAAAAAAGGCGCGGTTACTTTCATGTACTTTACCATCATATCCGCTGAAATATTTACCTCCTTCATTAATGTCGACCATGCGTTCGTAAGTACGGTAGAGTGAAGTATAAAATGTTCTTCTTTGTGCTTCTGTTCCACCTTTGACTTCAATCTGGTTGATTACTTTTTCCCATTCTTTCTTTCCCGATACGGTCAAATCGTCAAAACTTTCATTCGTCAATTCTTTATCAAAATTGATTTTTGCCTGATCCGGACTGATGTAGGAAACCGCATATCTGACAAAAATCGTTGGTGGATCAGCCTTTGAAAATGAAACGGAGAATTTTCCTTTTTCAACATTTATTGCAGCATCCTTAATCAGCTTGTTATCGTTGCCACGCAATTCACCATAAATAAATGCCGTAACAACCATTTTGACAGGATTTAAACCTCTTGTTGTTTCGCTTACCTTCTCTTCAAAAGTGAATGTCCCTTTCTTATCGAAGGTACTTTTCATTTCACCGCTTCCCTTAATCAGCAAATTCTTTTTATCAGCATCCGGAAAGTCAATTTTGTAGATTGCACATTTTTCTCCGGGTGTAAAGCTAAGCCTGATATTTTCATCAATTAAATAAGTTGAATAAAACCAGGGGTGCACCACTTCCAAATCATGGTCGATATTCATTTTTTGATTCCACGATGAATTGATGATTTCGCCAATAGTTACCTTCATCTGGAGGATACCGGCTTGCCGGTGCGAAGTGACCTGCAAAGGAAAAGCTTCCACCTGATCGGAGAGGTAATCCTGTTTAACAGGGTACATCCGAACCATTTGGTTTGGCAAATGCATGGTTGGGTAGGTTGGTACAAGAAACTGAGCTACATTTCCAATGGTTGGGTCGATGTATCTGGTAAAATCTTCCTGAGCAAAAGACGTTATACTGATATAAAAAGATAGTAGAATAAAGGCTGCAAATTTTTTGATTATTCGATTCATTATCAATTGTGTTGATTGTTATTTATTTGTGAAATCAGTTGGTTTGTTGAGCATAGTTTCCCATTTCCTTTTCCCAATCCTTTAGCAGGGTTTTAAACTTTTTTATCATTACCGGATTTTTATCCTTTAAATTTGTTGTTTCACCACGGTCTTTAGCCAAATCAAAAAGATATTCCTTTTCTTTTATTTTCAGGTATTTCCAATTTTCCATGCGCACTACCCACTGATTCTGGAACCTCCAAAATAAGGGGCGCTTTTTCATTTCTTTTTCAGAAAAAAGAAGTTTCGAAAAATCTGCTCCATCGAACCTAATCTTGTTTGAAATTCCAGCTACGCTAAGTAATGTAGGTAAAACATCCATACTTATAACCGGGTCATCAGCCATTTTACCGGGTTTAATTTTTCCGGGATACCAGGCAATTGCAGGAACCCTGTGTCCACCTTCCCAAAGTGAACTCTTAAATCCGTTAAGCGCACCATTGTTTCCCATGCTTGTGGCTCCATTGTCGGAGCAAAAAAACACAAATGTGTTTTTGTCCAGGTTCAATTCCTTCAATTTATCAAGCACACGACCAATATTTTCGTCCATAATTTCTACCATTTCTTTGTAGGCCTGTTTTTTGTTGGGACGTGAACCCGACATTTCAAAATTTAATCCAGGCATTCGATCCGCTTTGTCATTCCGCCCCTGATAAGGAAAATGTGGAGCTTCATGGGGCAAATACAGTAAAAATGGGTTGTTTTTATTGGATTCAATAAACTTCAATGCCTGGTTCGTAATTAAATCGGTTACATAACCTTTATCGTAGCACGTATCGGTATTGTGCCACCAATCATAAATACCGATTCCATCCCGATGAGAGATATAATCCACATTGCCACTTACATAGCCATAAAATTCATTGAATCCATGATGTGTCGGATTAAATTCAGGTTGGTAGCCCAAATGCCATTTTCCAAAAATACCAGTCTGATAACCTGATTTTTGGAAAATTTCAGCCATTGTTACTTCAGAATCAGCAATACCATAGATCCTTTTATCCATTTGGGCATTAATTACCCCTTCCAAACCGGCGCGCTGCTGGTAGTTACCTGTCAGTAAAGAGGCCCTGGTTGGAGTGCAGACGGCTCCGTTGGAGTGGTAGTCGGTAAACTTTATTCCATCGGCTGCCATTTTATCCAAAACCGGTGTTTTAATGGATTTAATTCCATAACAGCCAATGTCTCCATACCCCATATCATCGGCCATAATCAAAATGATATTTGGTTTTTCGGAACGTTCTTTTGCTGCCCCGGTAGAAGTTAAACAACTCAAGGCAATTGAAACGGACAAGACATTAACAGAACTCTTCATATCTTTTTTTGTTTGTTAGTATTGATTGTAAACTGCTTACAAGCAAATAGAATATTCTAATCCTGCTTTTTAGCTTTCTTTTCCCAATGAAACGAATCCCCTTCAATGACAAGTTTCAACTCAATTTTTGGTGTAACTCCGGGTGCAAATACCTTTGGGGCCGATTTTTGCATGTTCTGCATAATTGGTCTGTATTTTTCATCCGCTGCTAAATTGTACCATTCGTTGGGATCTTCCTTCACATTGTATAACTCTTCACCTCCATCGATGTACCGGATATACCGCCAATTTGTATTAATTACCGCATAACTTCCCTTTTCATTACTCGGAAGAAAAACATTTCTATCGATCGATTTGGATGGCTTTTTCAACGCTGATACCAACGATACGCCTTCAAGGTTGTTAACCTTCGAAAGATTGCAGAGTTCAATAAAAGTCGGGTACATATCGATCAGACTAACCGATGTATTTACTTTTTTATTTTTTGGAATCCCTTTGCCGGCCCAGATAAACGGGACATGCGATGTACGTTGCCATAGTGTATGTTTGCCCCAGTGCATTTTTTCTCCATGATGAAATCCCTGGTCACTCCAAAAAACAATGATCGTATTGTCTTTATCAGGACTCGCATTCAAGGCATCCAGAACGCGTCCAAGCATGGCATCAGCGAATGAAACAGAAGCAAGGTAACCGTGGACTGCATCCTTTAAAACGCCCAATTCTTCCAGTTCCTTGTGTTGTTTCGACCGGTTTGTCATATTTTTGCGGATTCTTTCAGGAAGATCTTCCAGATCATCAGCCTTATAAGGAGGAAGCTGGATCGAATCGCGGTTATACATGTCAAAATACTTTTGGGGAGCATAATTCGGATAATGAGGTGAATACAATCCAAGTGCAAGGAAGAACGGTTTGTCATGCTTTTGCTGAAGGACATTACAAGCCCAATTCGTGCGTATGGCATCCACCATATTATCTTCCTTATCATTCGCAATTGGGCCCCATTCAAGATGCAATGCCGCCAAACCAGCTTCTCTGCCGGTTTTGGTATAATAAGGACTATAGGGAAATGGATTCGGACGTGGAGCATCAGCCATATAGTAACTATTCATTTCCCAGCCCATGTCTTTTTCCTCCTGGCTGCGCGAGAAGTACTTATCCCAGCCTCTTAAATCAAGAAATCCGCCCCGGTGATGGTAGATTTTACCTGCGCCATAAGTATTGTATCCCCCTTGCTTAAAAGCCATTTGCATTGTTACCAGATCCGGATGATCGTATTGAAAAGGGTCTTCTCCATAACAGCCGGTAGTTGATGCATTTAATCCTGTCATGATAGCAGTACGGGATGGCGCGCAGAAAACGCCAGGTGACTGGGCATAAGTAAAAACTACCCCTTGTTTTGCCAAACGATCCATATTCGGCGTTTTAGCCTGATTGTAGCCTAAGGGAGTTACCCAGTCGTTAAGATCATCTGTGGCAAAAAAGATCACGTTTGGTTGATTTCCTGATTTGTTGCTTTTTTCACCTTCGTGATTTTTTGCCAGCAAAATATTTCCTGTCTGTCCCACTATGAAAATCATGCCTGGGATCAAAAGAAATTGATGTATTTGTTTCATCTTTTTAAAATTATTTACTCAATTTACAGTTTCAGCATTTTCAATAAACTCATTGTCAGGTTGAAAATTTATCTTTTCTGCCAGTTTGGTATTCAACCAGATTTTCGATTTCATATTCCTTGTGACAGGGATATCAGAAGGATTTTCTCCCTTTAAGATTTTTTTAGCGGTTGTGGCAGCCCAGATTCCCTGCTCTTCTGCAACCTTTGTAATTCCAAATACAGCATATGGCATCATAAAATCTTCACATGTAACTACAGGAACAAGGATGTTTTTAGAAACAAAATTTTCGGCTTCAACATTATTCCAACCTTTTATAGCTCCATTTGTGGAAATATAGATAATATCATATGTTTTATTTCCTTCTTCAAAGTGTGTTTTCCAGCTGTCAAAATCATCAACCAGTTCATGTTCGACAGATAATCCTACGCGATTATATAGCGAATCAAGAATTAATTTTTCCTTTCGTGAAGTGGTGGTATTTTCGTTAAGCACCAATAATTTTTTCATTGCCGGATAAAAAGATTTCATCGTAATTAAAGTTTCGGCTAAGGGAAGTATTTCGAGCATACCTGTCAGCTTAACAGCTTTGAGGTCGTATTCCGTATCCGACCAGTTTACCCCGCAAAATACAACGGGAAGATCGATTCCCAGGAAGTAGGGTTGAATGAGATATTTCACCGCATTATCATCAGAAACAATTACTACATCAGGTTTAATAATCCTTATTGAGTCGAATAATTTAGCAGCTTTATTTTCAACATAATCTTGCGAAGAATTTCTCTTAGTATCCATTATATAGTTCACCAGTTGAAAGCTATCGGAGGGAAATGCCTTCAAAATGGCATCCATGATTTTATCACTTGAGGGATGCCCTCTGTGGTATGAATTTACATAAACTATTTTCGGTTTTTCGATTTTTGGCTGACTGCAATATTGAAAAAACATGCCGAAAAAAATGATGAGTAATCCACTAGTAAACTGTCGATTGCGGTTGTTAGTTAATTTTTTCATCGATAAAGCTTTTTATTTAAAATGTTGTTTTTTGTACCTTAATGAAAATAGTATTGGTTTATTTTAAAGCCTGTTCCTTTAAAACTGAGATTTTATGTATTAGGGAATCGAGCTGAAATGTTCTGGTTAGAGGGTCTGCATTGGAATACCAGGTAGAAAAAATACCGTGTTGTCCTTCATAGATATAGTGTTTTGCCTGAACAGCTTCGTCGTGAGCCAGCTCAAGATTTTTAATTAAAACATCTTTTTTTGCCTGATTTTTATAAGCATAAACGTAATGGTATAATGTTTTACTTAAATAGGCCATGTAGTAGCTGTATATCCGAAGATTATCGTTGAAAAAAGTTTGTTTATCCGAATCCAGCAACAGCATCATTTTCGAACAACGGTCAGCCACTGACTCGAACTTTGGTATGGTTTCTTTCATTCCATACAATATGGCATCTATCTGATTTTCACTATTATTAAATTCACAATTGATGCGAAAAGTACGGCCAGGAACACTCTCATAGCCAATTTCGCGCAGTGGATTCATGTTTAATTTTTCCCCTGACGAGTAAAAAAACCTGTAAATATGATCGAATGCCCTTGCATATCTTAAATCCTGAAATATGAACTGGCGTTCCATACCCTGAAATTCGCCTGCCTTCGGTTGCCAGTAGGCGTTGTAATAATCTTTGTAAAGTTGCGCCACCGGCTTTGCATGTTTATCCCCAAAATACTGTGTACAATAATCCAGCATAAATTCATCGGTGCTGTATCGATCGTAATCCCATAACATTTTTGCATTTGCCGATAACTCCAACACAAATTCTCTTACATTACCAACATTAACTACAGAAAAATAGAGCGGTGATTTGCTATTAATGTACCGGTAATTGAACTCCATTTTCCATGGGCCTTCGGCAGGGGCAAAGTGCGGACCTGTGGACGCAAATCCAAAGTTCATATAATACCCCAGCTTTACAGGTTTTTCCGAATTAAAATTGACAAGGTCGTCATACGGATAAGGATCACGACGGGCAGCTACATAAGTCCAGATCATGTTTTCACCTGCCGGTGGTTTTAAGTAACCTTTAGCCATTAAAGTTGCAATTTCATCGTAAAAGGTAATACGTGTATAGGGATTAGGATTGCCAGTTACCTCCTTTATAATATCAAGTTGAGTTTGTAACATTTTGTTAATTACTTCTGCCCTTTCCTTATCACCTTTCGGGGCATCATCGAAAACACTCCAAAAAGGCTGATCTACCCGTCCCCTGAATGCGACGGTCCAAAGGTTTTCAATCCGATTTCTTTTAACTGTTTCGGCATTGTACCTGAAGAAATCTTTAATAGCAGATTCGTTAGCCAGTAATAATTTCGGAGCATCCATTTTTCTTACTTTTTCCCAATATTCTTCCCAAGTTCCAAAGGAAGTATTAAGTCCACTGGTATGATGAGAAGTTATGATTAGTCCATATTTGTCAATTAAACAGGCATAATTACTTAATTTATAACCTGGTTCAATGGTAGAATTAGTTTCGACAGTATTTAACTTCAGACGAAGCACTGTTTCGAGCCAAATATTTTCGTTTTCAGGAGATTGCTTTCTCCATGGAATGAAAAAATCCTGGTCTCCGGGCAAAATGCTGCGGTATCGTACCTGAGGCGATTTGAAGAAAATATCGCAATCATTGGCAACCAAAATTTCATCACACTCAACGGGAATCCAAGAACTCCAATAGTGCAAGGGAGGTACACCAAGAAATTTTTCAGAGAAAGTATAAATGGCATAAATCGTTCCTCTTAAGTCGTATCCTTCAAGGTATATTCTATTGGCGCCAGGGTCTGCATATACCCGGTGAGACTCAAACCCTTCCAGCTTCCTGTTTTTATTAAAAGGCACTTTCATGGCTCCTGAAGCCCGGTTTACAATAACTATTTGCGCGGTCGGATTATCCGGATCAATTTTGTCAACAACTATAGGTACTGAACCCATTATGCTTGAAAAATCCTTTTTGAATGCTTCAAGAGCTATTTTTAGCGATCCTGGTTCTTGTTCCGAAAAAACAATTCGAAACTTATTTTTTTCAAGTTTGATGAATCCTAAATCACTTGACCTTGCTAAAACCGGTAAGGTAATTACCATGGCAACAAATAACGATAAGATTCTAGCCAATACTGATTTCCTTTGTATGCCTGATAAAAAAGTCATAATGATTAATTTTTTAATCTTTTTCTCTTTCCGGCATCTTTTTGGAAAAAGGAATTTCACCACGCAGCATTTTGCCTGCCATGCCGGTTAACCACAAATAATGATCAGATGGAACATCTTCTTCAACAGGAACAAAAACACTTTTTCCAACAGGAACATTATGTGCACATTTCATGATAGCCGTACCTTCATCAATTTCGTCGAACATGGCAATATAGAGCATTTCAGCTCCGCTCTCAATGGCACCTGTAATCTGTTTCCAAAAAAATTCACCTTTATTTCTTGGGATTTTATCTGATTTATCATCTTTCATATTGTGCCATGAAAAGCCCGGGAAAACAGTTGGTGCATACGATTTCCCATTTTCTTTGCACCATTTCACATCGTCAATAATATTCTCCTGCCTGTATGCTTCATACGTTTCCTCATTATAACGCCCCACAAGCCACGGATGAATTACATCTGCCTGCTTCAGAACTTCATGTAACCGTGGGTCACCTTTTGTATCTGAACCAAGCGTTCTCCAGCGTGAAGGAATACCCAAATGAATAGAACAGCGGCCATATTCCGGATCATTCTTAAAAAAATTCATGATATCAACTATTTCAGGGATGTGACCAGATTCCCTTGTTCCGGCGCTGATACCCCAAAAAGCAACCAGCGGTTTCCCGTTATGAAAAAGATAGCTGGTCTTCTTTCCCTGGTTCGTTAGTTTTAGGTCGTCAACCAGGTGTTTCCAATCCTCCATGACCAGTTTGTATTTGCTATCGTCCATACTCCCAATATCGTACATTAAACAAATAGCAATTCCATATTTATTGGCAGCTTTTATAGCAGAAGCCAGAACTTTATCGTTGTGGTTTAACCTATTCTGACTTGTAAGAACAGAGAAGAACCGTTGCATAAACACACCATCAATTCCATACTCTTTCATCCATTTAAAATGTAAGTCGACTGTACTTTCATCGAATGAACTAAATACATAGGCCGGAGAACCATCTCCAAACTTAAAGGGTGTTTTGTATTTCACTTTATACTCATCCATTTCGGGCCAGAAATCGATGGTGCAACTCCCATCCTCAAACTTTCCACTCTTATTGTAGTGAGTCCAGCCGCGACCGGCACCATCACCCTCACAATTAAACCAGCCCTGATATCCCGCCATAACAAGTCCTTTATAACTCGTGTATTTGCTTTTTTTGGCATGTTTATTTTGGGCCGAAATATAAATACAGGTTAATATTAAGAACAGTCCTGTCAATACTATTTTGTTCTTCATTATTTTCAGTTTTGCGAATAAAAGTAAATGAAGGCTTATAATTTTTTATTAATAAATGATTAACCAGATTAACCTATTAAAAAGGATTAGGATTTAATGCCGGCATTACAATTTTTACGCAAATAATCAAAGCTCTTTAACAATTCTGATTGCTGAAGTTCGATATCAAAATCTTTCTGAGATTTACCCTGGGGTGATTTGATAATTTCTACTGGTTTACTTTTTCTTGCCATATTCAGGAAACCAATTATTTCGGATGCTGAAAGATTTGGGAAACCTTTCCAGAATTCAGGCTTTAAAAAAGGAATCGGTCGTGCTGAGTTTGAAATGGTCTCCACATGAAGCGGGACTCCCGGGCAAAATTCAGCCATCATTTTTGCATAGAGTAGGTAATCCAACATTCCTTCGCCAACTGCCATTCCCTGAAATGCTGCGCCTTCGTCTGTTTCCCACACGGCAACGTCGCGCACGCTGGTACAAACGATAGTTGAACCCAATTTTTTTAATGCCTCCATAGGATCTTCCAAAGCCCAGAGTGCATTAGCCGGGTCGAAAAGTGCTCCGCAAATATCAGTTCCAGTTTCGTGAATTAGCGCTAAAAGTTCGGTTGTACGAAGGTCTCCGGCATGGTTTTCAAAAGCAAATTTAATCCCGGCATCCAATGCTTCAGATCGTAACGCTTTCATTACTTTAATCACTGCTTCAATATGCGCTTCAATTCCACCGTCCATATACCGGTCTTCGATAGAGCCAATACGTACACCAACTATCGGAGAGCCAACGGCCGTTGCAACACGAATTCCTTCCTTCAATAAAGTCCCGGCATTCCCATATTTATTAGAGAAACTTTTGGATTTTTCACTTATGCTGCCTGCTCCAACATAAATGCTGACTTCATTCGTTTTTGCGATTTTACTCAGTTGAGAAAGGTATGTGCTTTCCAAAGTTTCAAAAGGCTGAAAAGTATTCAATAAAACGGAATCGAGTTTATATGTGATTGCATACTCAACAAGTTGATAAGCATTTAAGCTCATACTTCTTAACGAATGATTACACAATCCCAAAGGAATTTTTGCGGATTCGGAAGGCTTATTTTTCAATAAATCAATTGAAGCAAAAGCGGGAAATGATTGCATTACCAACACACCCATCCCTGCTATTTTTGTAAAATCCCGTCGTCTCATTGAAACTTATTATTAGAAACCTTAAAATGAATCCTCAATACTTTCAGGTAGTAATCTTTGTTTTAATTTCTTATTCGGGAACTAATATCCGTTGTTCAACTCCTTTAACAAGCGGGTAGTTTACATCCTTTAAATATCCCACCAGTTTCGAACGCAACTCTTCGGTAGTTTTCTTGTATTCAAATCGTTTAGGATTTGTACCTAAAAGATTATTCATTTCAAAAGGATCATTTTTCAAATCAAAAAGCGCTTCAACATTTTTGCCTCCGCTTCGATGCGTGGTCATTAATTTCCAATTTTCTGTTCGAATCATTATTGACGGCACACTGCCATTTTTCCACGTCCATTCGGAAACAGCAAAATCGTATTTTGGGGATTCGGTTCCTTCCATAACACCTTTTAACGAATAACCATCGGAAGCAATGCTTTTTAAACCTGCATAATCAAGAATTGTCGGGAAAATATTGAGTACAGAAACCGGGGTTGAAACGATTTGACCAGCTTTAATCTTCCCTGGGTAACGAATTAAAAACGGCACGCGAACCGATTCTTCATAAAAACAGAATTTTCCGCGCATTCCATGAGCTCCCAACATCTCACCATGATCAGAAACAAATATTACCAAAGTGTTTTCAGTTAATTTTAATTCATCCAGTTTATTCAGTATTTTTCCAACCCAATCATCGATTTCAGTAACAAATGCATAGTAGTTCGCAGTCATGTACTGCACTTTATCTTTTTCGTTATAAGGCGAATCAATTCTGCCTGGATTGTATGGTGAATTCTCCCTCCGGTCTTCAATTGAAAAAGGAGTCATCATATCCGTTGCTTTGTACATCGATGCATAAGGTTTTGAAGGTGTTATTGGCACATGCGGACAGTGAAAGGAACAGGTTAGGATAAATTGTTCATTTTTCAATCGTTCCAAAGCAGAAATGGCTTGCTGACCTTGTACAGCAGTAATTGTATAATCGGCTGGTAAATCGAGCACTCCATGAATATCAGCCTGACTCAATTTCTGTTTTAGTTCATCTTCTGGTATTATCCCTGTTGGCAGATATTTATAATACCGGTCGGTCGGATCAAGTTTGTAAGGAACTGTGCCTCCATAAAAAGTAGTTTCATATAATTCACCAGGTTTTAAAGGCCTTTTTGGAAAGTTCTCTCTAATATATTTCACATAAATGGGTTCCCAATGAATAATTGGGTCAGTGCCGATCATTCCTTTTACCGGAGGATTCATATATACTCTTGCCATGTGTTCCGGCGAATGAAATTTGCCATAAACTTCGGTGGTATATCCTCTTTTTGCGAGAATTTCATCAAAAGTGGGATAATAACATTCTCCTGTTTTGGCATCATTATTTTCCCGTATAGTTGTTGTTTCCGTTAATCGACCGGTTAAAATGGAGGTACGGGCAGGTACGCAAACCGGACAGGGTGTAACAGCATGACTAAAATTAACGCCTTCACTTGCTAACCTATCCAGATTTGGCGTTTTGATCATTTTATTTCCTGAATATCCCACAGCATTCCATGCTTGTTGATCGGTCATTATCAACAGGACATTTGGATTCTTTTTATCCTGATTATATGCCGCAGTAGCTGTAGAAAGAACCCCGGCAACGACCAAGGTGGTTAATTTGTAATTAAGTGGTATCATGCTTGTTTGCTATTTATTTTGTTTATGATATCAGTCTTATTTTGTTTATTTTTTAAATTGTCCATCGGTGTTTGGTATTTCCACTTTTCGAACCTTCCCGGTTATTATGCGGGCGATTTCCTGTCAAGTCGATAAGCTATCTGAGTGGAAGGATACACCTTGAAAACCACTGATGCCGCATTTGGGGGTCGCTGATGTTATAGGGCATTTTCATTTGTCAAGTCGTTTATAAAATATCGTTGATTTGGTCGGATCGGAATTTCCGGTCGCAAGTCCAAATGTGTTTTCATCAATAAATTGTGCTTTGAACTCAGTTTTTGTGTCCTGTCCATAAAGCTCAAACATTGCGCTTCCCATTTTCTTTTCTGTCAGGCTGAACTCATAGTTTGATAATTGCTTAATTTCTGGCAACCAAACGTCATTTGTGTCAACAAACATTTTCACATATTTGTCCTGGTTAATCGAAACTACTTTTCCAACAAATTCATTATTCTCTGTTTTTTCAATTCTAATCTTGATTCCGTTAAACATTGCTCTTCCTTGCAGTTCCCAAAGACCAACAAAACTGTCAATTGGAGTTTTCTTTAATTTACTTGTGTCACAACTTAGGATCACAAGTCCAATGAAAACAGCAATTAAGCGTCGTGAAGTGACTGTTTTTACTTTCATATTTATATTATTCAAGTTTGTTTCTATTACGCCACAAATGCCTTATAACGTAAATAGCAGCAGGTTTATAGTACTTTTCTGAAACTTCGTCTTTTACCATCCTGCTGTATTTTTTCATCGTGTATTATATGTGTTTGTTGTTGATTATGACAAAAATAACAGATATCTGGTAAACAAAACTATTTATTGTCTTTATTTAATCTTTAATATCGAAATGCCTATATATAGAGCTAGTTTAACCGCTACGCGGTAATGGGTGTCTTAGTCAGGGATGGTTACTACAATACTTAAATCGCTACGTGATAGTCTGATAAATTGATTTTTATACTTCAATAATGATTACACCTAAATCAGAATTAACAAAAAAACGTTAGCCAGACGGTTATGAGCCTCGTCTGGACTGATGCATAACCTCCCGACGCATCTCCCGAGCATCGGTATGCCCATTGAGCTATTGATATTGTGCGATTTTGAGGAAATCGGATAGGAGAAACGGGATTAATTCCCGTTTCGTCCTTCCACACCACCGTACGTACCGTTCGGTATACGGCGGTTCCTTAATTTACGCATTGACTTTCCGAAAATATCCCGTAAAGAAGATGTAACCTGCTTGTTGAAGACGTGCGTTAGTGATAGTCCTTGCTAAGATTGGGCTATTGGCAGTATGCCAGTAACCTTTTCTTGTATTCGCATATTCCCAGGCCTTGTATTTATTAATGCCAAGTTTAATGAGATTCCGCAAACGGGTTCTTATCCTTTTCCATTGTTTCCAGATAACCATCCGTAAGCGTCTGCGATACCATTCATCCACTTTTTGCAAAAGTGACTTCATGTTTGCCAATTTAAAATAGTTCACCCATCCAGTAATGTACTGTTTAAGTGCTTCCTTCCGCTTATCATCTCCCCACCCATTGCTCCGTGATGTGATCGCTTTTAAACGCTCCTTCATCTTAGCTAAGCTTTTGGGATGTAATCGCAATTGTCCAACCTTTTTATACATCGAAAAGGTGTATCCCAATAATTTAATCTTTGATTTATAGGCAACCACAGTCTTTTCCTGTTCACTTTCAAGAAAAGTTTCTTCTCAATATACGGGATGATGTTCGTCAGTATCCGATCGGCACTTCGTTTGCTTTTGCAAAGAATGACCATATCATCAGCGTAACGAGCAAAGTGGTGTCCTCGCTTTTCAAGTTCCTTGTCCAATTCATTTAGCATAATATTGCTCAACAACGGACTAAGTGGACCTCCTTGGGGAACCCCAACTTCTCGTGTCTTCAAACTTGTTCCGTACTACAACACCAGCATTAAGGTACCTGTGGATAAGAGAAATGACCCGTCCATCTTGTACTGTCCTTGATAATACTTCAATCAATTTACTATGATTTACAGTATCAAAGAACTTTTCCAAATCCATATCGACAGCATATTTATATCCGTCAGTGATATGGTCTTTGCATTTGTTCAATGCCTGGTGAGCGTTGCGTTTAGGTCTGAACCCGTAACTGTTTGTTGAAAACTGTTTCTCGTAGATTGGAGATAAGATTTGTGTAATAGCCTGTTGGATAACACGATCGAAAACCGTGGGCACACCCAGCATTCTCATCTTCCCGTTATCCTTGGGTATTTCTACCCGCCGAACGGGATTTGGACGGTAAGTTCCGCCCAATATGGATTGTATAAGCTTGTCCTTGTTTGCAACAAGATAATCCCTTAGGGATTCGACTTCCATCTTGTCAATACCTCCGCTTCCGTTATTACTCTTTACCTTTTTATAGGCTCGGTTCATATTGGTTGGAGATAGGATTTGCTCAAGCATTCCATAACTCGGTTGGTCTGCATTAGTGATGTTGTTTTCAGCTATCCGCATGTAGGTCTGCCTTCTGCATATGCTTTGGGTTCCGCCCTATCTTTTTGCAGGCAGGTATCTTTCGATTTTTTCTGCTCTCTTCCCTTCATTTGGTAACATTCATTTACTTTCACTTCTTAAGGTTCAGCCCTTCACTGTGTTTGTGAGTCCTCCATCTATCTATGATGGCTCGTTTCTTCAGCTACTATGGCCTCTGCTGACTTCTCACAGTAAATCTTTTTCAACCGTGCTTCATACTTCGTTTCCGCACGTCTGTGAGATCTCCCGCGGTAAGGCGAATAACCTTCATTCCATGTACCCGCATCATTTACACTCCGGTGTCCGTGTAGCTTTAGGACTTTGTTTTGTAATGCAAACTCATCCCACCGGATGTGCCTGATAACGTTTGTGTTCCTCGGGTCGGAATTTTGCCTCCAGCTTCCTTCAGATTCCACCTCACGATGGACACCCTTGCTCTTGGCTAATGGTTGGCTATGCTACATACCCCCATAACGGACTTTCACCGTCAAATTATTCGCCATGCGCGGCACACATTAAAAAGGAGAAGCCGTTACGACCTCTCCTTACTTTTTTTGGTGACCTCCCGACGCGTCGGGAGACTCAGGACCCTTCTGTGAGCGGAATGCTTTACTAACTGATCTACTGCTGGAAACAAAAAAATCCCTGCAAATTTTTATATCTGCAGGGAAAATCGCTTCGTGACCCAGCTGGGGCTCGGACCCAGGACCCCATCCTTAAAAGGGATGTGCTCTACCAACTGAGCTACTGAGTCATCCTTTATGTACCTCTGTTTTTCAGAGGCGGTGCAAAGATAACCTTGTTTTTAATTAATGCAAAACCCAAAGCCGAAAATATGCAGATTCGTTGGTTTTATTCGTAGTTTTGTTGTCATAATTGTGAATATAAACTGCTCTGACAGGTGTTTACCTCACATAAAATTTAATCATGAAGGGAAAGGTTATCGTAATTACAGGTGCTTCGTCGGGTATCGGCAGGGCTTTAGCAAAGGAATTCTACTCACGTGGTGCATTGCTGGCACTGGGAGCCCGCCGGATCGGTCAGCTTGAAGCATTAAAATCGGAACTGAACGACCCTGGAATTTTATGCGTCGAAACAGATGTTGCAAAGGAAGCCGATTGTAAGAATCTTATTGAATTGACGATTGAAAAATACGGACGTATCGATGTTCTGATCAATAATGCAGGAATCTCGATGCGGGCACTCTTTAAAGATATGGATCTTGAGGTGATGCACCGCGTAATGGATGTCAATTTTTATGGAACGGTTTATTGTACCAAGTATGCACTGCCTTATTTGCTGGAGAACAAAGGATCGCTCGTTGGGGTAATCTCAATCGCGGGCCACGTAGGACTTCCGGGAAGATCAGCCTATTCTGCATCAAAATTTGCCGTCAGGGGATTTCTGGACACCATCCGCATTGAACATCTCCGTAGTGGATTGCACGTTTTAGTGGCAGCACCCGGATTTACAGCTTCCGAAGTTCGCAAAGCAGCCCTTACCGCCGACGGATCGCCGCAGGGCGAAACTCCGCGGAATGAAGCTTCGATGATGAGTGCCGAAGCCTGTGCCTTCCATATTGCCCAGGCTATCAGTAAAAGAAAAAGAGAGCTGATTCTCACTTTTAAGGAAGGGAAATTAACCGTCTTTCTCGGGAAATTCTTTCCCTCATTGCTCGATCGGCTCACCTATAACCATATGGCCAAAGAACCGGATTCTCCGGTTAAATAAGACAATGATTTACAAAAATTTAGGTGATCTAAACTTTACAAAAAGAATCAGCGAACATTATCCTGTCCTGAAACGCGGTAAGCTATTCGCATCACAAAGTTTTTACTCTTACTTAAAGCGAAAGTTCCCGCTCTGATTGTGTTGCCATTGCGTGGGTCGATGATCAATGCAATATTTTCTGAATAGACCAATCGCAAACCGGGATGCTAATCCAAAGGAATGAGTTTTGCATTTTTAGCCAGCCATGTTTCAAATGATTGCAATTCAGGATTCAACTCTTTTGAAAATTTCACATCACGCATTCGGTTGCATACCTCGTCGAAATCACGGTAAAACTGGAACATATTTCCCAGGTCATCTGCACCGGGAAAACCCAGGGCGCGGTATTGGTCAGGAGTAATTTCATTGTAGGCTACCTCCTTCCCTAAAGCTTTTGACAAGGCCATGGCCATTTCATCACAGGTGAGCTGATCACCGGCAACTCCTATCCTTTTACCAATCAACTCTTTGCCTCTTTTAAATATTCCATAGGCACATTTGCCAATGTCTTCGGCAGCAATGCCAGCCATTTTTTTATTTCCCATCGGGAAGGTGATAGCCAACTTTCCGTCTGCGCCTTTCTTAGGTCCCATGCCAAAATAGATCATATTTTCCCAATAATAAGAAGCTAACAAAAAAGTAACAGGAACCCCGGCATCAATAAAATACTTATCCGATTCCCCTTTGCCGTCAAAATGCGGAACTTTATATTTGCCATTCAGGGTAGGCATACGGTTGTCAGAAAGTGGAACAAATTCACGGGTATCCTCAAGTGTTGACCAGATAACATGTTTCAATCCAGCTTCTTTGGCTGCCTGGGCCATATTCTTTACCTCCGCGGTCTCTTTTTCAGGAGAGAAATGCGCCCAGAAGAAGGTAACAAAATAAGCGCCATATGCACCTGATAATACCTGTTTCAGACTTTGCAGGTCATCAATGTCAGCGTCTACCACTTCAGCACCCATTTGAGAGAGTGCCTTTGCCTTGTCTGAATCTGGATCTCTTGTAACTGCACGAACAGTGAATTCACTGTTGTGGTCATTAAGAATGGAGCGAACAACTCCGCCACCCTGGGCACCGGTTGCTCCGAAAACGACGATGATCTTTTTTGGAGTCATGATTTTTGGTTTTAAAGATTACAATACACAATAGAGTTTAAATATTTCCAGGATATCCCTGATCACAATGTGGTTAAAAGAATACTTTGTTTATAAGTATCCAGATAATCTACACAGTATGTGTAAATAAAACAATCTATCTCCTTACCAGGTTCAGGTACAAGAAATTTTTCTCTTAAATTTTCGTTATAATTTACATGAATTACAGGTTGAATTCTTTTTGAGATCTTTTTTTGCATCATATTGCAACTGGGCACAATGTTCAAAACTTTATGAATCAGTTGATATGCACTCAATTTGTCGGCTTACAGCCTCCTTCCCCATTGCCGGATTGAATTTAAATTTAAACTATCTTGTTGTACGGTTGTTTAATTATGACATGTGAAATAACCGTTTTAAGTTTTTTCGTTAATTTTAAAAGTTCAATCATTATGCAACAACCCGGTAAAGTTGTGATATGGCTCAATCAGGTAAGAGCCAATTTTTTAATTCTGGCAGTACTTTTAGTTATTCTGGGCACTGCCTTATCTTTCAAATATTTACCCGATGATCAGTTGATTAGCTGGTTTGATATTGCGTTGATCATGATCGGATCGGTGCTTGCACATGCATCCGTTAATCTTTTTAATGAATATTCAGACTACCTGACCGGGATTGATAAAAATACACACAGAACACCTTTCAGTGGCGGTAGCGGCATGATTAATTCCGGGTTTACAAAACCCCGGTCGGTGCTTACTGCAGCAACAACGTCTTTGCTGTTTGCCGGTGCGATAGGAATCTATTTCGGAATTACTGCACACTGGTCTGTTTTTCTGATTATCCTTATCGGGGCTTTTTCAATTGTTGGTTATACCCCGCTTTTAACAAAACTGATGCTGGGTGAGCTATTCTCAGGACTGACCCTGGGAACATTGGTCGTGTTAGGCACCTTTATCGCATTAACAGCCGAACCAGGTCAACCTTTCTCCAAATTGCTGCCCTTTGAAGTGATCATGATTTCGATTCCACCGGGTATTTTGACCTCATTACTCCTGTTGCTTAATCAGTTTCCGGATACAGAAGCCGACCGGAAAGGGGGACGGAAACATCTGGTCATCAAACTGGGCATGCACAAGGCAGCATTTGTTTATACGCTGGGCGTAGTTGCAACTTTTTTGATCATCCTGATCCTGCCTTTAGCCGGTGTTTCCTCTTATTGGCTGTACCTGGGACTAATCCCTTTGCCTTTTGTAATTAAAGCAACCAAATCTGCACTGCGTTTTAATGGCAACCCCGATACTTTGATTCCTGCTCTGGGTGCTAATATTGTAACGGTTTTACTTACAGATGCATTACTGGCTGTCGCGGTATTTCTCACTTTATAACATTCAAAATATTTCTCAAAGCAGAAATGCATACGGATCCATACCATTTTCTTATTTTTTATGATTACACATACACGAAGACTTCCCGACTGGATGAAGACTCCTCTCCCATCAGGAAACGATTATATCACCGTCAAAAACCTGGCGGCAAAACAACAGTTAAATACGATCTGCGTGAGCGGCAACTGTCCGAACAAAGCGGAATGCTGGGGAGCATCGACAGCCAGTTTTATGATCCTGGGTGAAAAATGTACCCGAAACTGCCGTTTTTGTGATGTTAAAAACATGATCCCCGATCAGGTAGATATTGAAGAGCCACGCCGGCTGGCTGAGACCATTAAAGCGCTGAAAATAAAACACTGTGTCATCACCTCAGTAGCCCGTGATGATCTGAGTGATGGAGGCGCAACATTCTGGGCTACAACGATCAGAACCCTCAAGGAGGCTATTCCGGAGTTAACCATTGAAACTTTAATTCCTGATTTCTATGCACGACCCGAATTGATCCAAAAAGTTATCGATGAACGACCCGAAGTGATTTCGCACAACATGGAGACAGTTCGAAGACTCACTCCAAAGGTACGTGATGTTGCCCGCTATGACCGGAGTCTTAAGGTGATTGAAATTATATCGGGTTCCGGGATTGTTCCCAAATCGGGAATCATGGTTGGCCTGGGAGAAACAGAAGCGGAGGTATACGAAACGATGGATGACCTGCTGGAAGCCGGTTGTAAGGTAATGACAATCGGACAGTATCTTCAGCCATCGTCACATCATCTCAAAATTAAAGAGTTTGTCAGACCGGAAATCTTTATAAAGTACCGCGAAATGGCCCTCGGAAAAGGATTCAAAATGGTAGAAAGCAGTCCTTTAGTACGATCTTCCTATCGCGCAGAACGACATATTTATGCATAATTAATTAGAAAATGAACGAAATTACTCATAGTAAAATTTTGGAAATCAGAAATCTGACGGAATCTACCTATGTATTAAGACTGGAAAAGAACGATTTTGAATTCAAAGCTGGTCAATACCTGATATTGCATATTCCCGGAGAGAATGATTCGCGTGAATATTCCATTTACAGTCCCGAAGAGGCTCCTTATATTGATCTGCTGATCAAAGAGGTCGAACAGGGAGAATTTTCAAAGGAATTAAAATACCTGAAAATCGGAACTAAAGTGGAAATAACCGGACCTTTTGGCTTTTTTATCCTGAGGGATAACGGGCAGAACAAGACAACACACTTTACATTTATAGCAACAGGAACAGGAATTGCACCGTTTCACAGTATTATTTTATCAAATCCAGCACTTGAATATAAGATAATTCACGGTGTAAGGTATTGTTATGAAGCTTACGATGCAAACGATTATGCCAAAGAGCGATACAGACTGTGTACTTCTCGCGAACAAGGGGATAATTTTCATGGTCGGGTGACCCAATATCTGAAAGAGAAAGGAATTAAACGGGATTCGATTTTTTACATCTGCGGTAATTCTGCCATGGTGACCGAAGTGTCTGATTTACTCGAAAAAAGCGGCATTGCGCCGGAAAATATACGAACAGAGGTGTTCTTTTAATTACAAAACAGTGACCTATGTATTCAAAATACGCTGCAAAAGCTTGTGAACGTTGCGGTAAGTTGCATACCTGCATGGGAACACCTCGTTGTCCATGCTTTGATGTGGTCATGCCCGGGAGTATCCTTGATTATATCGCTTCAAATTTTGATGAATGTGTGTGCATCGATTGTATGGAAGAGTTGAAAGGAAAAGATTAATCTCCATAAATTATGGATAATCCCGTATGTTTGATTGTGGTCTGTGAAATAAGTAATAAGAAAAATTAGATGTCGTATTTTAAATAACCTTATTTTTAAAAGAAAAACCTACTATATAACTAAATTCCGAAATTATCTGTTTTTTTAGGTTCGATTCCAAAATCGCGAGGACTATGTAGTATAAAGACATCAACCATAAATTAAAGACTATGTATGAAAATGAAATTTCAGAAAGGATAATCGGATGTGCCATCGCAGTTCATAAGGTTCTTGGCCCTGGATTATTAGAAAGTGCTTATGAAGAATGCTTGTTTTATGAAATTTTTCAAACTGGATTAAGAGTTGAAAAGCAGAAACCATTGCCTTTGATTTATAAGGAAATCAAGTTAGAGGTTGGGTACAGGATTGATTTGATTGTGGAGAAAAAGGTGCTTGTTGAAATAAAATCTGTCGAAGCCTTGAATGATATTCATACCGCACAAGTATTGACTTATCTGAAATTGTCTGGCTGCAAACTGGGCCTACTAATGAATTTCAATGTTTTAAGAGTTAAAGATGGAATTAAACGATTGGTAAATAATCTATAATAAATAAATTTACCGCAGAGGTCCGCAAAGAAAGAGGCAGAGAACCGCAAAGAAATTATAGATAATACCTCTGCGTCCCTCTGCGAATACCTTTGCGGATCTCTGCGGTAAAAAAAATTAAAAGAAGAGTGTCATAAAAGCCTACCAGATTACTAAACAGTGTGAACAATCTTTCAAACTAAGATTCAAAGTTTTACCCACAAAAAAAGCTGCTCCGGAAAACGGAACAGCTTTTATTATCAATTAATTGATCGACTATTTTTTCTTTACAGGGACATTGCGTTGTTTGGCCATCTCCTCAAGTCGTGCCGTAAATTTCGATTTTACGACCGGCATCTTTTGTTTGGCTTTCAATTGTGCATGTATTGCTTCTTCATTAATCAATTTCTTGAAGATAAACATCTGAACAAATGTAAAGACTAATGATAAGAAATAGTACAGGCTTAATCCCGACGCGTAACTGTTAAAGATAAACAGGAACATAACAGGCATCATGTACATCATGGTTTTCATACCTGGCATTTGTTGGGTCCCTGCAGCACTCATCTCATTGTTATATTTCACGTACAGAATGTTGGTAACAGTCATCAGTAAACAGAAAAGGCTCACATGACTTCCATACCAGGGTATCTCGAAAGGGAGTGTAACAATTGAATCGTACGAAGACAGGTCATGCGCCCAAAGGAAACTCTCCTGACGCAATTCGATCGAGATCGGGAAAAAATAGAACATCGCGATCAAAATCGGCATCTGGAACAGCATTGGCAGACAACCTCCCATTGGATTAACCCCTGCCTTTTTATAGAGTGCCATCACAGCCTGCTGCGATTCCATCTTTTTATCATCCCCAAATTTTTTCTGTATCTCTTCGATTTCAGGCTTTAACAACCTCATTTTTGCCTGTGAAATATAAGATTTATAGGTAAAAGGCGCAATTATCAGTTTTACATAAATAGTTAACAACAAAATGATCAGACCAAAGTTTCCGATGTATCTTCTTAAAAAGTCGAAAGCGGGAATAATGATATACTTGTTCACCCACCCAATAACCGTCCAGCCCAAGGCTAACTCGTCGTCAAGTTTAATATTGTACTGCTTAAGCGTATTGTATTGATTCGGACCGAAGTAAAACCTGGCCGGAAAGGTTTCGCTCCCTGAATTATCAAGCGGGATTGTTAAATCGGCCGTCATATCTGACACGAATAAAGTATCTTTAGCTCCCCTTACTTTAGTACTAACCTGCCCGTTCATGAAAGCTTCATCAGCAATTAAGGCCGAAGAGAAGAATAGTGTTTTAAAACTTACCCATTCGACTTTGGTAGTTAAGGCTTTTGTTTCCGATTTTGCTGTAGGAATTTTATCCACATCATCCTTGAAATATTTAAAATAGGCGGTAGCATAATTATCTTCCCCGAATTTTGAGACTTTCTCCTGGCGTGGCATTTCCAAGGTCCATGCAAAATTGATATAATCGGAATTTGCACCCATAACTTTTTTAAGTCCTTTGGTACGAATATCGAACCCAACCATAAACGAATTATGCTTCAAGGTATACACGTATTCGACGGAAACAGCATTCCCCGCATCGAGAAGCATGGTTAATGATTTACCTTCCTGGTTCTTATCGTTAAATTTCTCACGTCCCTCTTTTCCCTTGGAAACTGCAGGTCCGGCAACGGTTATTAAGGTATCAGCTACTGAAGGTGTAAAAAAGAACTGATCAGTCTGAATGCTTTTGTTTTGAGAGAAGAAATTTAAGCCGAAACGGTTCTTATCTCCTTCGAAAAGAACAAGAGGCTGCCCATTATACCGTTTATAGTCCTTTAATTCAACAGAATATATCTTTCCTCCTTTTGTTGAAACCCTCACCTTCATCAGGTTATTTTCGAGTGTAATGAATTTCTCGGTTCCCTTGGCAGCTTCATAGAAAACGCCGTACAGATTTTTCAATTCACTTTCCTCTCCCGCAACACCTGCACTATCCGAAGCAACAATTACCGGTTGTGCTGCAAGCTTTTCGGCAGCTTCCTTTGCATTAATTTCAGCCTGTCGTGCATTTTCTTTTTGTACCTGGACAATTGAATCGTTTCGTCGTTGTGCAGACTCGATTTCATGTTGAGATGGTTTATTGAGGTAGCTGAAGGTTACCAAAATCACAAAAATCAGGACCAGGCCTGTGATCGTATTTTTATCCATAAAATATTAATGATCGAATTTTTTATTTAGAGTTTTCGAGAACAGATTTTATAAACGCGACAAACAGGGGATGAGGTTGTAATACCGTACTGCTGTATTCGGGATGGAATTGTACACCCACGAACCAGGGATGATCCGGAATTTCGATAACTTCAACCAGCTTAGTTTCAGGATTTATACCAACGGCTTTCATCCCGGCTTCTTCAAAATTTTTGAGATAGGCGTCATTAAATTCATACCGGTGCCTGTGTCTCTCAGTAACCTTTGATTTTCCATAGGCCGCAAATGATCTGGAATCCTTTTTCAAATGACAGCCATAAGCACCTAAACGCATGGTGCCCCCCTTATCGGTGATCTCCTTTTGTTCTTCCATAAGGTCGATAACCGGGAATTTGGTTTCCGGATTCATCTCTGTAGAGTCTGCATCACACAATTTCAGGACATTACGTGCAAACTCAATTACTGCAATCTGCATTCCAAGGCAAATTCCAAAGAATGGAATCTTATTTATACGGGCATATTTTGCAGCAACGATTTTACCGTCGATGCCGCGATGTCCGAATCCGGGAGCAATAATTATACCGGTGCACCCTTTAAGTTTTCGTTCAATATTTTCCTCGTTGAGCCTTTCGGAATGAATCCACTCGATCTTAACCATGCATTCGTTGGCTGCACCTGAATGAATCAGCGCTTCAACGATTGATTTATAGGCATCGTGTAGTTCGACGTATTTCCCGATCAGCGCAATTTTGATTTCCCGTTTAGGATTTTTAAACCTGAACAGAAATTCATTCCAGTCTTTAAGCTGAGGTTGTTCTCCGAGTGGAAGACCCAGCTTTTTAAGCACGATTTCGTCCAGTTTTTCCTCCTTCATTTTGATGGGGACTTCATAGATCGTCTGAACATCGATCGATTCAATGACAGCCTCCTTATTCACATTACAAAAAAGGGCAACTTTCTCTTTAAGTCCCGGCGAAAGGGGGTGTTCGGTACGAAGAACAAGCACATCGGGCTGAACACCGTTTTCGAGTAATGCTTTTACCGAATGTTGCGTGGGTTTGGTCTTCAATTCACCCGATGCCTGCAGGTAGGGAACCAGTGTAAGATGGATAAACAGGGCATCACTGCCCATCTCCCACTTTAACTGACGAACAGCTTCAATAAAGGGCAAGGATTCGATATCCCCAACGGTACCTCCTATCTCAGAGATTACGACATCAAATTTCTTTTTTGATCCTAAAAATTTGATGTATCGTTTTATCTCGTCCGTAATGTGGGGAATGATTTGAACCGTTTTTCCCAGGTAATCACCGCGTCGTTCCTTATTGATCACGGACTGGTAAATTCTTCCGGTTGTTACATTATTCGCCTGTGTAGTGGGTGAATTAAGAAATCGTTCATAATGTCCGAGATCAAGATCTGTTTCGGCACCATCCTCCGTCACATAACATTCACCATGTTCGTAGGGATTCAGGGTTCCGGGGTCAACATTGATGTAAGGATCTAACTTCTGAATTGTTACCTTGTATCCTCTTGCCTGAAGCAGTTTCGCAAGGGATGAAGCAATAATCCCTTTTCCGAGAGAAGAGGTCACACCGCCTGTTACAAATATATACTTCGTTGTGGCCACAATTGTAAGATTTGTTGTAAGTTTTTAAAGTTTGCAAAGTAACTAATAATTATCGGAACCAAGGTATAGTCTGACTAAAATTGGTTACTTAAAAACAATGAAAAACCCGTTCCATTTAACCGGAACGGGTTTTTAAGTATCAATAATACATTAGTTTACTTCTTCCTGGGAGTCAATAATCTTTAATTTGGCCTTCAGATAATCAATCTGTGTTTTAATCTTGTCCATCTGGGCGTTAACTCCTTCGATTAATGACTGTGCTCCCTTGCTTGAACCAAAGAACCCAACATTATTGGCCAGGGTATTAATATCATTTTCAAGTTGTTTGAGATGTTGTGCACACCTGTCGCGTTCCATATTGATTTTTGACCAGCCATGTTGCTGAGAGGCCAGATGTTCAATTTTGCTTTTGAATTTATAGAGACCCATATCCTGATCATCCAATTTCATCTGATCGAAGAAGCCGTCGATCAAAGTATGGTAACGGGATTGCAACTCCTCTTTTTTACGGAATGGAACAAAACCAATGGCAGCCCAGCGATCCTGGAATTTCTTAATCACTTCGATATCCTCCTTCGGATGACCCGTTGGCTTGAAGTTTTCGATTTCGGCTATCAACGCTTTTTTCAGCTTGTAATTTTCATCCTGATCGCCTGTTACACCCGAAAAATGGGTGGTTTTGCGATTAAAGAAGTCGTCACAGGCACTACGGAACCTCTTCCAGATCAATTCTGATTGTTTCCGTGGTACAGGTCCCACTTCTTTCCATTTCTTCTGAAGGGCAATCAGCTTATCGGTTATTGCCTTCCAATCGTCTGATTCTTTAAGTTTTTCAGCCTGCTCGCATATTTCGAGTTTAAGTGCAAGATTTTTGTTGAGCTGATCTTTGCTTTTATTCCAGAAATTACGTTTGTTTTGAAAGAAAGCATCATTAGCTGCCCTGAAGCGTTCCCAAATCTTCGCATTCTCTTTCCGTGGCCCAAAACCTGAGCTTTTCCAAGCTTCCTGTAAAGCAATCACTTTCTCGGTAATGTCGTTCCATTCGCGCGGATTATCAGACGTAAAACCGGAGTGCAGTTCGGCCTGTTCGCACAGTTCAATCTTCTTCTGTAACTGCTCCTTTTGGTTGGATCGTTCCTGTTCGAAGAACTGCTGATAACGTTTGTTTATTGTAGTAGTGGCAACCTTAAAACGCTCCCACAAATCCTGCTTGGCTTCGCGGGGAACGGGACCAATTTCCCTCCACGCTTCGTGAAGCTTCTGAAGGTCTCTGAAAGTAGATAATGCATCATTATTGGTCGCGGCCAATTCTTCGGCTTTGATACATAGTTTTGCCTTTTCGTCCATGTTCCGGCGAAGATCGAGATCACGCAGTTCGCGGTTAATCTTTACGAAATCATAAAAAAGCTCAACATTATAATGATAATTTTCCCATAAATCCTTGACCCTGGTTTGAGGAACCTGGCCTATATTTTTCCATTTTTCCTGGAGATTATTGAACTCCTGGAAAGTTACATTTATAGATTCTTCACTGTTTATCAAGGATTTAATTTCCTCAATAATGGCCACCTTCCGGTGATAATTTTCTTCTTTAACCGCTTCCTGCTTTTTATTTAATTCAGCACGCAGGTTTTTATATTCACGAAGAAGATCTTTCAACTCAGTTTCGTACGAATCGGGCAGAGGTTCAAAAAGCGCCTCCTCGTTACCTTCGGCCACAAAAGCCAGTTTTTGTTCCTGGATCTCGCTGTTTCGGATCTTATAAAAGCACCCTTTGATCGCTTCGGCATGAGGTCTGATTTCGTCAACCGTTCCTTCTGCCAATATTTTTCGTAAGGTGTTTATTAATTGTATTTTACTGTAGGACGAATAATCGTGAATCGGAATAATGTTGGCATCAGGTTCCCTGTCACTGAAAAGGTCATCATCCTCTTCATCCGATTCTTCAGTGGAATGAGCCATCGCTTCGGTCGATACAGTTTCCTGAATCTCGGCTAAAGGTTCTGCAATCGCATCCTTTTCCAATGGTTGCTCCGCATCATCATCACTCAGCACTGCAGTTGCCGGTCCTTCTTCTTCAGGATCAGTCATGATTACAGGTGGTGGTAACGGCTCCGGATCGGGTATTGTAGGAGGTTCGGGTTCCTTTACAGGCTCAGGCTCTTTTACAGGTTCCGGATTAGAAACGTCAACGGATGAAGGTTCTGCCTCTTCAACCAATGTTTCAATCTCATTGTCACTTTCCAGAATAGCACCTGAAGCTGGGGCTACATCTTTACCAGTCTCATCATTATTGAGTAACCCGTTTTCTTCCGATGCGGCGATTTTTTTCAATTCACTAGATTCCATCTTCAATTTCGTTACGGCGATTAAGCCAGGATGTATATGCACTAATATTTTTCACGAAAATAGATATTTACTCGCTAATCCTCAACTAATTCGAAAACATATTTTTTAACCAAATAAAACAACTGATTCAAAAAATATGCAATTCGATTACTAAGATAGTGTTTACTAATGATATAGTTGGCTTTTTGATCTGATTTTCTTTCCGTAGTTTTTCTTAAGCGCTTATTTTTAAATGATACTTTTGCAAAAAAAATAATCATGCGTATCGATATTCTGACGGTCGTGCCCGAATTACTGGAAAGCCCATTTAATCATTCAATTCTGAAAAGAGCAAAAGATAAAGGGCTGGCCGAAATCCACATTCATAATATCAGGGACTGGTCAACTGACAAGCATAAAAAGGTAGATGACTATGCATTTAGCAAAGGTGCCGGGATGGTTATGAGCATAGAGCCAATCGATCGCGCAATCAGCGAACTGAAAAGTCAGCGTGAATATGATGAGATTATTTTTCTGACTCCTGATGCACGCCAGTTTGTTCAGCGCGATGCGAACCAGCTTTCGCTGAAGAAAAATCTCATCCTTCTGTGCGGTCATTATAAAGGTGTCGATCAGCGTGTCCGCGATCATTTGGTCACCCTGGAATTGTCGATTGGTGATTACGTTCTGACAGGTGGTGAACTTGCTGCAGCGATTGTAGCTGATGCAATTGTCAGATTAATTCCCGGAGTTTTATCGGATGAAACGTCGGCGCTTTCCGACTCTTTCCAGGATGGACTCCTCACACCGCCGGTTTACACCAGACCCGCAGAATACAAAGGTTGGAAAGTTCCCGAAATTCTACTCTCAGGCAATGATAAGCTGATTGATGACTGGAAACAGGAACAGGCTTACCTGAGAACAAAACAAATCAGACCCGATATGCTGAGCGGAGAAAAAGAACACAAGGATTGAAAGCGTTGTTTATTTCCGGCAAATCTGACGGAATGAACAATAATTACAATTCTCATCAATGGTAGTCTGGCTGAAAGATATTTCTATATTGAACATTTCTTCGAGCAACTCTCTGAAATATTTTTCAAACTGATCTGAAACTGAAATAAATTCAACAGGTTGATTTCCTGTTTCTTTCAGACGGAGCGATGGATCAAACCCTTCTTCGAAGATGCCGCGCAAAGAGTAAATTGAGGGGTGTATTGCGGTCAGTTCCGGCTGATTTTTATGCAGAACATACGAATATACCAGAGTCTGGAAGGCTGCCTTATTCCTTGTCTTATTCTCTTTATCGAATAGTGAAGCAATCATGGGGAAGGATAATTCCGCTTTTCCCGTTTTATAATCGAAAATACAGGCCTTGCCATCTTTAAAATCGAGACGATCAATGGTTCCCCCGATCATCACATTTTGCTCCGACCCATTTATCGGAATTGTTACTCTGACCTGCTTTTCAAGTCCGGTTATCTCAAAGGGAGTACGCCCTTTATCAACTTCAAGTAATTGATTCACATACTTCTTTACCACCTCATAAATCAGCCAGTTGCGACCCGTCAAAGTTATCTTTTCAGCAGCTCCCTGACCTTTAAAATAGACTTTCCGAAAGGAGGACAAAATGACTTCATGAACCAATTCCTGATTCTGAATAATTGCATTAAGCGAGACGAGGTCGACTGTTTTACCGACAAATGGCCGGTATATATTTTCCATAGCATCATGAAAAAGTAATCCGAAAATCAACGCATCAACCTCTTCCGATATCTCATCGGGTTCATCCAGTCCGGCACAATACCTGAAATAGAATTGTAACGGACAATTGAGGTATTTATCGATCGCACTTGGTGATAAAGGTCGTTTACCACACAGGTAATCATTCAAACGGGACATTACCTGCTCCGTTTTTGCAATACTTATCGGCTGCACAGTAATATGCTCCAGATCGAACACCATGTTTGTTTCCGAAATCGTAAACGGCGATTCAAGCAAAAGCTGGTAAAGATACCTGCTCTTTTCGCCCGAGAATTGTCCCCCTGACCCTGAATCATATACAAATGTTACATTTTCAGCGCGTTGCAGTAACCTGTAAAAATAATAGGCATACATGGCATTCTGTTCTTCGATGGCTGGCAATCCGAAAACACGCCTTAGGTTATAGGGAATGAAAGATCCCGACGATGAAATGCCGGGCATAATACCATCATTCATCGAGAGCAAAATGAGATTTTTAAAATCGAGGGTACGTGTTTCAAGAATACCCATCACCTGTAATCCTTCGAGCGGCTCACCATCAAACGGAATGGTCAGTCCGCTCAGGTATTGCAATAAAAAGCGAAAAAAGGCATCTTTCGAAACAAAATCATCTGTTCCAAATACCTTAATTCCATCATTAACCAGGATATCCTTTAATTTATTAACTGCAAGAAACGACTGGAAAAGGTATTCACTGTAAATGGCTGCATTTATATCTGCCGGACCTTCACTTTTTTGTGAATTGAAACCACCTGGCGCTTCTCCGTCCTTTTTACCCTGCCAATGAAGAAAAACTAATTTCAGGATATCCAGGAAATAATCAGAGAGACCTATAATATTTTGCGGCGCAATAAACAACTGCCGGAAAATAGCGTTACGACCCAGCTCCTTCTCAGTCAAATAGATTGAATTATTCATTAAAATATAGTCGCTGAGCTCTTTACTATCGGTTTGCCCGAAATCAATGACAAACTGATGACTTAAGACCCTGAGAACATTCTTGTTGTAAAATGAGACCTCTCCGCCCGGATTCCTCACGTTTTTCTGCAAATCAATCAGCTGTGAAATCAAACTAAAAACAGGTGTCATTTTCAACGGATAACCCATTGTGACATTAACCTTCTCAATATTTTCAGGCAAAGCATTGATTACCGGTAACAGCAATTCCTCATCACACAGAACCACGGCTGTTTCATCAAAATTAAGTTCTCCGTTAACCTGTGACAATAGCTCGGCACCGGCAACCTGGGCCTGTCCGACCTGGGAGGCAATGTTAATAATCTTTATCGATTTGGGAGTCGTAGTAAGCAGGTCGGAGTCAGGTACGTATCCCGAATGAGGAAAGCGAATAAGGTTCTTTCGCAGGAAATACCCGGCCTCCTGGGTTGGATCATTTAAATAATAGTTGTCGAAGTCCCAGTAAAAAGAAGCTTTCCCCTGTTTTTGCAGATGATCGAAAAGCTCTTCTTCGCAACGGTTCAGTGCGTTAAATCCAACGAATACAAAGTGTTTTTCATCAAACAATGCTGTTTTAAAACTTTGCTCCACGACCTCGCGGTATAACATTCCTTCGTAAGCAAGTCCCTCATTTAACAACGAAACTTTCAGCTGTTTGTAAACTCCATACAAGTCCTCCCATAACCGGATAAACTCCTGTTGATTGGGTGTTTTCTCCTTATCTGAAAGTGTTTTCCAAAAGCTTCCAAGACGCTCTTTTTCATCCTCATTCAAAGAATCAAACCGGGCATCAATATCTTTTAGTTCGGTGACATTGGTAAACAGGTCAAAAGCATTAACCAGGTATTTATCGACCTGATCAAAATCGCTGATCAACATTTCGCCCCAAAAATAAAAATCGTCAAAAAGTTCGTTCGTTTTGGTCGATGCGCGGTAAACTTTGTAAAGCCGGAAAATCAAACTCAGACGATCGGGAACATGCAACTGGGAAAGTGATGAAAACAATTCATTAATCGTGATAATCTCAGGTGAGATCAAAGGCTTAGCAATCAGACTATTCAGGTAATTAGTGAAAAACACCCCTCCCCTCCTGTTTGGAAAAACAAGGGTCAGATGACTTATGTTACTCTTATGTATATCAAACAAATGAGAGGCGACCTGCTTTAAAAATCCGTTCATAAACCCTTCTACTTAATAATAATGTATTAGTGCACCTTTAAATAAAACCTAAAAATGGTTCTTTTTTTTTAATAAGTGATAATACGTAATGGAAACTAATTATTGTCGTATTTTTCACCCCCAACCCCTAAAGGGGAGTCATGCTTCTAGCATCGTCAGCGCTTGTGAGTAGCGAAAGTCCCCTTTAGGGGATTTAGGGGTAAATCAAGAAAAAAATACGACATTTATTCTTTCTTTTAACTTAGTATTAATCAACGATTGCTTTTAGTGAACTTATTCCGATATTTAATTGTAATTATACAGAACAAAATATTTAACATGGATAGATTCTCTCAGGTAGGAAATCATGAAATTGGTGCAATCGAAGAATTATACAAAAGTTACCTTCAAAATCCTCAGGAAATTGATGAAAGTTGGCGTAATTTTTTCGAAGGGTTTGAACTGGCCCGAAAATCTTATGACACCAAATCGCTTGAATTTGTTGATAAAAGTCATTTACAAAAAGAGTTTAGCATTCTGAACCTGATAAATGGTTATCGTCAGCGCGGACATCTTTTTACCCGGACAAATCCTGTACGTCGTCGTCGTCAGTACTCACCTACACTGGATTACCATAATTTTGGTCTGGAAGAGAAAGATTTAAACAGTGTTTTTGAAGCAGGAAATAATATCGGGATTGGTCCGGCCACATTAAGTACAATTATTTCCCACCTCGAGGAAACCTATTGTGAATCAGTTGGAGTTGAGTATGTGTATATGCGTCAGCCGGAACTTATAGAGTGGCTGCGGGTCAGAATGGAAAGCACACGAAATACGGAACAACTTTCAGCCGAATTTCGCAAGGAAATATTTCATAATCTGAAAGAGGCGGCGGGATTTGAGAGTTTTATCCACAAAAAATTTGTGGGAGCCAAGCGCTTTTCGCTTGAGGGAACAGAAGGATTAATCCCCGCATTAAATACCATTATCGAACATGGGGTTAACCTTGGCCTCGAAGAGTATGTAATTGGCATCTCGCACCGTGGCAGACTAAACGTGCTGGCAAATATCTTAAAGAAACCTTATGAAAATATTTTTAAGGAATTTTATGCCACAGAATATGAGGATGGGATCGTTTTAGGCGATGTGAAATATCATTTGGGAGCCGATAAGGAAATTATATCAAAAAACGGAACAAAAATAAAACTTAGTCTTTTACCGAACCCATCACACCTCGAAGCGGTCGCACCACTGGTCGAAGGCATGGTAAAGGCAAAGATTGACTTCACTCACCATGGAGATTATAACAAAATCGCCCCCATCATCATCCATGGAGATGCAGCTATTGCCGGGCAGGGCGTCGTTTATGAGGTGGTTCAGATGTCGCTGATCAACGGTTATAAAACCGGCGGAACCATTCATATTGTGGTAAATAACCAGGTCGGATTTACTACCGATTATCTCGAGGCACGATCGAGTACCTATTGTACAGATGTGGCTAAAATTACGCGATCACCTGTCTTTCATGTGAATGGAGACGATGCCGAAGCCATCATATTTACAGTAAAGCTTGCACTTGAATTCCGGCAACGGTTTCATTCCGATATCTTTATCGATATCCTTTCGTACCGGAAATATGGTCATAACGAAGGTGATGAGCCAAGGTTCACCCAACCTGCACTTTACAAGGCAATTACTCAGCACCCCAATCCAAGGGATGTTTACGCACAAAAACTGATTGAAACAGGTGTGATGACACAGCAGGAAGTGCAGCAGGAGATTTCCTCCTTCGATCAGTTGCTCGAAGAAAAATACGAAATCAGCAAAGGCATCGCCAAGGTAAAGATTAAAAACTTTCTTGTCGCTGAATACAAACACTACCGGTTCCCTGAACCGATGGAAGTTAATTCCACACCGACAGGGGTATCTTCTATACTGTTAAAGGAGCTTGCGAACAAGGTTAATACATTGCCTGCGGATAAGAAATTTTTCGGTAAGATCATCAAATTACTGGATGACCGCCGGCAGCTTATCGCCGAAAATAAGGTCGATTGGGCATTGGCAGAACAACTTGCATTTGCAACACTTCTGACCGAAGGAATCCCCGTCCGTTTAAGCGGACAGGACAGTCAGCGGGGAACATTTTCACACCGGCATGCTGCCATTGTTTTGGAAGAGGGGGATGAAAAGTATTTCCCGTTGAAAAATGTATCCGACGATCAGGCCTTATTTACTATACTCAATTCACCACTCAACGAATATGCGGTGATGGGATTTGAGTACGGCTATTCGCTCGCTTATCCAAAAGGATTAACCATTTGGGAGGCTCAATTCGGAGATTTCAGTAATGTTGCTCAGGTAATTATAGACCAGTACATTAGTTCTGCGGGAGAAAAATGGGGATTGATGAATGGTCTGGTTTTATTACTGCCTCACGGATACGAGGGACAAGGTCCGGAACACTCTAGCGCAAGAGTCGAGAGAATGTTATCGTTGTGTGCCAATTACAATATGCAGGTAATGATGCCCACCACTCCTGCCAATTTCTTCCATCTTTTACGGAGGCAGGTATTATGGGACATCCGCATTCCAACAATAGTATTTACACCCAAAAGCCTGCTGCGGCATCCTATGGCAATATCACCTGTCGAACATCTTACATCGCACGAATTTATGGAAGTCATTCCGGATGATAAAGTCGCGGCAGGCAAAGCTGAAGTACTGATTTTTACGACAGGTAAAATTTATTACGAACTGCTTGAGAGGCGCGAGAAGTTAGCCCGTTCGTCTTTTGCCATCGTCCGTATTGAGCAACTGTTTCCCTTTCCGGCAGAGGTCGTGCGAATGATAAAATTTGATAATCCACTGGCTAAACGGATACTCTGGGTTCAGGACGAACCTGCCAATATGGGTGCATGGCCTTATATCGCGAGAAAGTATCCCGAGCTTGAACTCGAGTTGATCAGCCGGGCCGAGAGTGCAAGTCCGGCAACAGGGCTGCTCGAAAAACATAAAAAAAGTCTTGAACGAATCCTGAATGCAGTTTTTAACTAATTTTATCAATAAAATAACCTGAAATGATTGTTGAAATTAAAATACCCTCGCCCGGAGAGTCAATTACTGAAGTTGAAATTGGTAAATGGCTGGTTGAAAATGACACCGTGGTAACAAAAGATCAGGAAATTGCTGAAATTGAATCGGATAAAGCAACCTTGTCATTGACGGCTCCGGCTGCCGGAAAATTAACTATTTTGAAAAAAGAGGGAGAACGGGTCACCGTTGGCACCATTGTTTGTACCCTCGATACCGATGAGTTAATACAAACTGAAGCGACCGTGCTGGTGAAAGAGGAAAAACCGGTTGCTAAACCTGTTGAAATAAAACCGGCAGAAAAACAAGTTTCAGCACTCAAGACAGAAGAAAAAGTAGCAGAAGAAAAAAGTACTGAGGAAGATGGTTTGCCTGTTAAAATTACTCCCGCTGCCAAAGCAGTGATGGATGAAGAAGGACTAAGTGTTGACGATTTATTGAACGGGCTTCGCCGTATCAGCCGTAAGGATGTGGAAGCTGTAATCGCATCGCGAAAAACAGTTGCTCCTGCTTCAGAAGTTGAAAAAACGAGAGAAGAAGATCGCGTCGCGATGTCACCGCTCCGGCGTAAACTAAGCGAACGGCTTGTTGCGGTAAAGAACGAGACCGCCATGCTCACCACATTCAACGAAATCGATATGAGTCAGCTAATGAATCTTCGTAAAAAGTACCAGCAACCATTTGTAGATAAATACGGGATTAAACTGGGCTTTATGTCGTTTTTCACCAAGGCGGTCAGCATTGCACTGGCTGATCATCCGTCAATTAATTCGATGATCGATGGAGAAGCAATCGTTACGCCGCGTTATCATGACATAGGTATTGCCGTTCAGACTCCCAAAGGACTGATGGTTCCCGTTGTCCGGAATGCTGAAGCCAAAAATATTGAAGCCATTGAACGTGAAATAAAGGTTCTTGCCGAAAAAGCGAGAGATAAAAAGCTCACGGTCCAGGAGATGACCGGAGGCACTTTTACCATTACAAATGGTGGCGTATATGGCTCGCTGATGTCGACGCCGATTCTGAATCCACCCCAGAGTGCGATCCTGGGAATGCATGCGATTAAAGATCGTCCCATCGCCGTTGATGGCAAGGTGGAAATCAGACCGATGATGTATGTGGCGCTCTCGTATGATCACCGGATTATCGACGGTAAAGATTCAGTTGGTTTTCTTGTAAAACTGAAGGAATTGATCGAAGATCCCGCCAGGTTGCTTTTCGATGGTAAAAGTCCTGAAGAGCAATTGCTTGGATTATAGAAATTCACCTTAAACGACTAAAGGCATCCGGAAATGGGTGCCTTTTTGGTATGGTACCTTTTGCGGGTCAAGCGATTGGAAATCAGTGGTGGTCGGAGGATCATTTTTTGCACATGTTCTGTGATTTTGATTTGTCTAAATTTTTGAAAAAATCTCAATTCTGCATTTTTTTACGGGACTGCAAATTTCCGGAAATATGTTTTATTCATTAAGGCAGGATCTCCGCCACATTCTTTAACGATTATAGTTATCAATACCTCCCAAAGTTCTATTGTAAACCTGCGTTTTGGATAATGAAATATTTTAAATATTTATCATCTGAATATTTTTATTTGATTCCGAAATGTGTTATATTCATCCTAAAATATTTTTGTTTTGTTTTTTTTAATCGTTTACAAGTTTACTAATAACCAGTTGTTTATATTTTCCATTATAGCCGGGTCAATATGCATACTTAAACAATAACATTTAAACTTTAAACTCAGTATTAATTAAACGAAAATTAATCAGATGAAGTCAAAAGCGAAGAGCCACGATCAGAATGTGGAAAATTTACTGGATCTCTACACACGGATTGCTTCTTTTACACCAAAGTACAATCCGTCGGAAGAAAGACTTTCCATCACCGGCCTCGAACAACTCAGAACAAATGGTGATGATGTACTACTTAAAGTTGATATGGCAAAGGTCGCCTGTAATAATGCAGTCACTTTCCGTACCTCTTCCTTCGCCACCCTTTCCGGCTTACTAACCCGCTCAATTAGTTCACTTAAAATTTGCGGAGTGCCCGATCAAACCATTGAGCAGGCTGCTGATTTAATCCGTGAATTAAGGACCAGGAAAGCAACTGAACCCGTAACCACCGAACCAAATGGGACTGACAAACCCAAAAGGCAGAATACAATGCATAAAAGTTCGATGGATGCCAGGATTGACCAGCTTGGCAAATATATCACGTTCCTTAAAACAATTCCGTCTTATAAGCCAAACGAAAAAGAACTGACCATTGAAGGACTCGAGGGCAAGCTCAACGAATTAAAACAGGCCAATTCCGCCTTTCTTACAACCAATGCTGCACTGACTTCCGCGAGGCTGGATCGCAATGCAATACTCTATGGCGAAAAAACGGGACTTGTCGACACGGCTCTGGATGCAAAACTCTATGTAAAATCGATTTTTGGAGCTGTCAGTCCCGAATATAAATCGGTAAGCACGATTCCGTTTGTAAACAGAAAACAATAAAACAATATCATCAACAGGAAAGATTTAAACTTTCTTCTCCAAAAATAGTGTAACGAGTAACGAAATTCCCTGTCGGGCAATCTAAAAACCCGGCAGGGAATTTAGTATTCAGTCAGGATACTTATCCGAAGTGAAGAACATTCATTTATAGGCTGTTGCTACCGATAATAGATCCATAAGGACGAAGCAAATAACCAATAGTACGGGGCATAAAGTCTTTGGTAAGGTGCAAAGAGCTCATGGTTCGCAACGCATAACCTTTGGAAAAGTGTAAATAGCCCGTGGTACGAATCGCATAGCCCTTGGTATGAAGTAAATGTCCTTTGGTACGGCACAAACAGTTCATGGTTCGAGGCGCATAATCTTTGGTAAGGAGTAAATAGTCCCTGGTACGCAGCACACAACCTTTGGTACGAAGTAAATGGCCTTTGGTTCCAAGCAAATAGCTCATGGTTCACAGCGCATAACCTTTGGTACGGCGCAAATTGAGGAAGGGATGCAATGAATTGCCGGAAGGACAAAGTAAATTGTCAAAGGGACGGAACGTATAGCCTGAAGCACTCAAGAGATAGCCGTAAGGACATATGATAGGTGGATGCAGCAATATATCTTTGAAATCGATGGGGATGAAAATCAGTTTACGGATTTTTCTGAGGTCACCAGTAAAAAAATCCTAACGTAATCTTTGATCTTCCATTTTTTCCAAATTTATCTGTTTTCTCCTTAATCCTCATTTTATATAAAAACCCTGGGATACTCAATTTTAAAGCAGCAACAAAAATTTGCTAAATCCCTTATCCTCAGTCAAAATATTTTTATTATATTTGAAAATACAGGACCTGTGATCATCAGTTACGGTGATTGAAATAGAAAAAACAATACCGCATAACACAAAATCAGTTCAGATTGAATCCTTGCTTCCTGACAAGGGTGCTGCCAGCAATGTCGATTAACTGTTTTTATAAAGAAAGGAGGTCAAAATGTTCTCGTTATATGATTTACTGATGCTGATGCATCTGTTTGGATTGGCGCTGGGAGTCGGATCCGCCACTTTGAAAATCATACTGCTGATCAGGTGTAACAGAAACTTCGCATTCATACCCGTATTTGTAATGCTTAATAAAACAATCACCGGTTTGATTATATTGGGTATGATCTTATTAACCTTGTCCGGGATAGGCTGGTTAATTATAGAGTATTCTTTTACTCCCCTTTTAATCGTGAAGGTGATCTTTGTTGGATTGGTTTGGTTGTTGGGACCCATCATTGATAACGTGGTTGAACCAAAGTTTGAAAAGCTGGCCCCTTTACCACAGGAGACTGAATCGCCGGCCTTTAAACGTATCAGGAAACGGTATCTGGGTCTCGAGATAATAGCAACAGGACTCATGTACGCCATCACCATCATAGGATCGCAGATTTAAACGCTTCGGCCCGGGTTTAGTATTTCGGGCAATGATGAAACGGATGCGATATTGTTTTAGTGACTAATGCACCTCAACAACACAGTTGTAATATGAAAAACAGTTAAATTCGCTATTATCTACGACAATTCATATTCCGACGATTATGGAAAATGTTGACATTTATATAAGCACCTTTCCCAAAGAGATTCAGGTCGTATTGAGTCAGATTCGGGCTATCATCAAAGAGAAAGCACCGGAGGCGGTTGAAAGCATTACTTACGGTATGCCTGCCTACAAGACTAACGGAAGACCATTGGTATATTTTGCAGGATATCAAAAGCATATTGGCTTTTACGCCACACCAACCGGACATTCAGAGTTTCAAAAGGAACTTTCAAAATTCAAACAGGGAAAGGGTTCAGTCCGGTTTCCGATTGACAAACCCATCCCGTTTGACCTGATCGGACAAATTGTTGAATTCAGGGTTTATGAAAATTTTGAAAAAACAAAGAAATAAATTACAAAAGATTGTGTCTATCAAGATACTGTGGCTGTATTTTTAGAATTTCCTGAATTGGTATAGATTGCTTAACACAACTTTTCAATAACTTTACAATTCATTAACTTTAAAAATTTGGCGGGTATATACAGGAACCTTATATTTGCATTACATTTTTTTTCATAAGTTTAGGTTTAGTTAGGTTAGTTAGTTTGGTTAGTTTTAGTAAAAGGATGGAGCCGCCCGGTTTCATCCTTTTCATTTATTACGAATTTTACGAATTAAAGCGAATCACACGAATTTCTTCAAAGATAGGTGTTGCTAAAAAATGTAATCATTTCTTTGAATAAATTGATCATCCTACGAACAATGCCCCCAATCCATAAAACTCCTTAACTTCGCATCTTTATTTACAGGCCGGTAATTCGTTTGTCGGTTTAAGAATTTACGTGCTGATTAAAATAATTCTATGAACCGATTGGTTATTTTTTGTGTGCTGATTTTTATGGGAATTGGCGCTGCCTCCCAATCGAACCGGGCTTCGGAATCGATGAAACCGAATAATAACATCGTTACCCTTGATATTGCAAAAACAGATTCACTCCGACTGCTGCACCTTGAAATGCTGTTGCGGGACACCGTGAAAATACAAATTGATACCACAAAAGCCGAGCATCAGAGAATGATCTTTCCGGCCGATTCACTTACGATGAGCGATTATACATTAGGCATGGAACGGGTAAATGAAAATCTGAATGCTATTGCCGACAGCGCAAAACTGCGGTTCGAAGTGGTAAAACTTGCCCGTAAGATAGGTCGCATGACCGAAGATATTCAGCAGATCCGTGAAAATATCCGGGTGAGAAACGCGGTGTTTAATATTAAAAACCAATATCTCTATCTTAGTTTTACGGCCAGGCTTGTTGAAGAAACCGACAAGGTTCAGGTACGACTTGATCGTTTGTACAATCGCGTACATTATGCCAAACAAAATATGAGAGTGGCATTGTCTGACACTGTTTTCCGGAAATTATATGCCGACAGGAAACTACGCACGATCTTTGACCAAAACCTGGTACGCCTGGAAAGAAAATGGAACAGAACCGATAGTACTACACGGGCCAATGTCGATAGCCTGAATTCACTCAAAGTTAGGTTGTCGGACAATTCAATGAATTTGTCATCCATTGCAAATATCCTCGATTACCGCATGGATAAGGCTGTACCCAAACTCTTCGGACCGGAAGTGAATTACTTATGGAAAAAAGACACCATTGAAACCCCTGTCCAGGAAACATCCACTTACGCGATTAGTATATTTGACGGTGAGCAAAGGGCAATCGGTTATTACATCACCCAAACATCGGGAGAACGAAAGCTCGTGGTCATTTTGGGAGTTCTCCTTTTTTACTGGCTCTATCTGAAACGTAAACTGCTGAAAATAATCAGCCGGCCAAAACATCCGTACCGCTATCTGAATTTTATATACCTGAATAACTTTCCCATTCTGTCACTGTTCGTGGTCTTGCTGAGCCTGATGCCTTTTTTTGATGCCTACGCTCCCACTTCGTATATTTCGGTGTTATACATCATTTTGCTCATCTTAACAACAGTGATCTTCTTCAAAAAAGGAGACAGAACCTTCCTGGTTAACTGGCTTGCGCTGGTGATATTATTCATTGCAAATGTCCTTACTTATCTGCTGATCGAACCTACCTTTTTTGAACGGTTGATATTGCTGGGAATTCATGCAGGAATCATCGGGTTCATCATTCGTTTTTATAAATCGTTGGACAAACAGATGGACTATTACCGCTTTATCAGGATAGCTGCTATTTCAGGCATCCTATTATCCGGAATGGGCATCCTTTTTAACCTGGCGGGCCGTTTTTCGCTGGCAGGAATCGTCGGGATGGCCGGTATATTTGCGGTAACACAGGCAGTAGTTCTGATAGTATTTGTTGAAATTATTGTTGAAATTATTTTACTCCAGCTTCAAAGCAGTCGGTTAAATAAAGGTATCGACAAGCCTTTCGACAGTGAGAGTGTGATTAAAAAGTTTAAAATGCCGCTGACAATTACGGCAATTTTAATCTGGCTCATTATGCTGACTTCCAATCTGAATGTTTATCACAGCATCAATGAAGCAATTACTGATTCACTTACCCTCACACGAACTATCGGCAGCATCTCGTTTCAACTGATCAGTGTAATCCTGTTTTTCGTGATTATCTGGTGTGCACATATCCTGCAACGTTTGCTGAGTTTTTATTTCGGAGAGACGGGTATTGATACCGAGGATGTGACACCCATAACAAAAGGCCATCATGCGCGACTGCTGGTTACCCGTTTACTGGTATTGATTGGCGGTTACCTGCTGGCCATTGCTGCATCCGGATTGCCGATTGATAAACTAACCTTCCTGCTTGGTGCATTGGGAATCGGTATTGGTCTGGGATTACAAAGCATTGTGAATAATTTTGTGTCGGGTATTATCCTGATTTTCGACGGTTCACTGCAGATCGGCGACGAAATTGAGACAAGCGGACAATCGGGAAGGGTAAAAGAAATTGGATTGCGTGCGAGTACCCTTACAACTGCCGACGGCGCCGATGTCATTATCCCGAACGGAATTATTCTTTCACAAAACATCGTTAACTGGACATTCAGCAATACCGAAAAAAGGATTGTACTCAGTTGTACCTTGTCTGGGAAAGAGCTTGATGCCAATATAATTAACGAAGTGATTAACACTACCATCAAAAACATACCGAATGTGACTGAAAAAAGGAATCCTATTATTCTTTATACCAAAGTCACGGCACAAACCTGCGTTGTATCCATCCGTTTTTGGAGCGTTGTCAATCACGTTGATCTGATTCAAAGCGAAGCGATGATTCAGCTCAACGCTGCTTTTGCTGCCAAAAATATTGGATTTGAATAAATAAATCCCCCTTGTGTTCCCCCTTTTCATCAAAGGGGGAGTAACTTCAAAGTTTATTCGACATTCAATCAACTATAATATGAATTAAAAGCATCGTGCGAGCAAAATTCCATTTAGGTTTAAAATATTTGCCAGCATGACTCCCCCTTTTTAAAGGGGGGCCAGGGGGGATTTTTGTTAATATCATGATTATTATAGTTTTAGCAAATTTTCAATTAGTACTTTGCTACCCAAAATTGATCTGTTGACCAAGATTTTATTAAATGTTCGAACAAATAAATCCCCTTGTGTTCCCCCTTTTCATTAAAGGGGGAGTAACTTCAAAGTTTATTCGACATTCAATCAACTATAATATGAATTAAAAGCATCGTGCGAGCAAAATTCCATTTGGGTTTAAAATATTTGCCAGCATGACTCCCCCTTTTTAAAGGGGGGCCAGGGGGGATTTTTGTTAATACAATGATTTTAATATCTTTAGCAAATTTTCAGTTAGTACTTTTCTGCACAAATTTGATTTATTGACAAAGATTATTTTAATTGTTCGAACAAATAAATCCCCCTTGTGTTCCCCCTTTTTTCAAAGGGGGATGCGCCCCGATTGAGATTTTATTGTTCAAATGAAGTCGTGGAAAAAATTAGTTATGCAGTTGAATCTCTTGAGCAGAATCCCGGAAAAATATGGATTTATATTTAGCAATATGGGATTAAATGCTGGGAAAGAGTGTCTAAAATGTCCGTTTTAATTTAAATTTATTTCCTTGCATTACTGCCCCGTATTAAAATCCCCTTCTATTTCCTTGCATTACTCCCTTATTAAATACCCATGTGTTTGCCTGCATGACTCCCCCTTTTTAAAGGGGGGCCAGGGGGGATTTTTGTTAGTTCAATAATTATTAATGTGTTAGAAAAATTGTATTAGTAGGGTTCTTTTCCAAATTGATATGTTGACGAAGATTATATTTATTGTTCGAAGGAAAAAAATCCCCCTTGTGTTCCCCCTTTTTTCAAAGGGGGAGTCATTCCATAGTTAATATTGTACTGAATATTAAGGAGTTACTCTCCATCAGGAAATATTAATTTCAGAAATATTGGTTAACAGATGCTGGCCAAGCTTTTCGGTGACCTTATCACGTATCTGACTATACAATTCGCCATTCAACGTCGCATTCTTTGATAAATATTCCAGTGTAGTTTTATCCTTTGAAGTTTTGAAAAACAGAATGGATGTAATCTTATTGACCGAATTCAACATAAACGTACCTATTCTCATTGAAACCAGTCCATCTGTTTCGGTCGCTAAAGTGATCTGGAAACAACCCTTCGAAACTTTGGACACTTTTCTTTCAAACGCCTTCAGTTTCTGGTCACGGTGATTTAATTTTTTAATGGCATCAAGGGTGTTCCGGATAATGCTGATATAGCCGGAGCCTAATGCGCTTGTCAATATATCAATAACAATTTTCTCGACTTCAATCAGTTCAGACTCGCTTTGGTACAATTGAACATCGTTACCTTCAATAATCCAGCCGGTTTTTGAAAGCACATCGATGAAAGCCGAGTACCACTCAATTAATTTCGTGTCGTCAGGTTGCAGATTGTTAGCTGCCAATTGCGCAAGCAATGTTGCATTTAATATATCATTCCGGGTTTGTTCGTGAACTTCGGATGCAAAGGAGACGATACTTTTTTCTGAAAAAAAGGACTGAGCCTTGTTTCCCAATACGGGTAAAACTGCAGAATCAAAACGGGGTACGGTTCTGAATTTCTTTAACGGAGCACCCGAATCAAGATCCAGTGCATCCAGATATGCAAATATTTCCATTTTTACTTTTTTTTAAAACAAGACAATCATTCTAAACAATCATTCAATCTGTTTGGTTTTTAAAAACGAGATAGAAAAGGCTAATTCATCACAGATTTACAATCTTTACTTTATTTTTCGGATAAATTGAGCACTCCCAGCAAGGTTTTGATTAAATTTACTACGTTATTAATTTATTGTAATTGTAGTGAGCTGTTTGTTCAGAAAGGGACTCAAAAATTTTTAACTATGACATAATTCACACATAATTAAACGTAAATGTCATGATTGCAACAATGGTTTTAGTTATCTCAGTATTATTGATTTTACTGTTAAGTTCCATCATTACCCGGGCAATTATCAAAAAACAACAAATTATAGGGCGCCCCCCAATTCCTGTGGTATACTTTCTACTCGCAAAATTAATGGTGAGCGTAAACCTGACATTTTTGCTGTTAAAAGGATTTGGTATAAATGTCGATAGAATTTTTCCACGTCTTGGATATATTGATATTATTGCACTTATACTTTTAACTATTGGAACTTTTATATTATTTCTTTCTGTTTTTAAACTGAAAAAGGATTTGGTTTTCGGGCTATCCTCTTCCAAGAATCACAAATTACAAACAAAAGGAATTTATTCATTTAGCCGGCATCCATTTTATTTGGGATTTATTTTAATCCTGATCTCGTCCTGTCTTTTCAATCCGCATTATATAAATATTCTGGCATTCATCGGTGCATGGCTGATCCATCATTTTATAATGATCAAAGAAGAGCAATTTCTCAGCGCCCAGTATGGCGAAGAATACAGGCAATATGCTCAAAGAGTAAAAAGATACATTACTTTCTAACTAAACTTTAAAGGATTAATCATTTGTGCATTTTCCATCCTGAAGCCAAATGCAAAATAGCATGGATAATTCTCCTAAGCTTTGGAATATTTTTATTTTCAGATGTCGTAATCAGGTGATTTATCCATTGTACGGCCTATCCTGATCCGGTTCCAGATTCTTTCATGCATGTAGAACAAGGTTATTTTGGTAAATACCTCAAATAAACTGATTGACAGAGCCAGTTTGAATTGGCCTGTGATTATGAAGGAGATAAAAAAAGTATCCAAAGTCCCTATGGCCCGCCAACTGATTGCCTTTATTATGCCTCTATATCTTTTTTCTATCATTTCTTACGTTTATGTAATATAACGCCAATTCATATATTTTGAGGCAGGTGAAATTCCAGTACCAATACCCGCTACAAACTAAGGTAGAATTGCATTGCCGGGAAATACCCTTTAAGTGGTAGATATTTATACCATCAATCAGGTATAGTTGCATGGCAATAACCTGCTCATTTGTAACCATTAAATAAAGTACTTGCTGCGTTTTTTCCTGTATGTCATATTTAAAATTGCCATTTCGGGTATAAAAAACATATTTGGAGTATAAAAATTTATCTTTGTGAAGTGCGAATTCGCAATTATATTCAAAATTTATGGGTGTTTTTAAAATTAATATACAAACAGTTCAAAAACTATTATTCGTACTTGTCGCTCTTCTTTGTGTAACCTATTTCAATTTTACCTGGAATAGTGTGGAAAAGGACAAATTCGATCAGGCAATACAAATTGCCCGCTCAGTTATTGCAACACTGCCCATTGATGATTTAAAAGCACTTGAAGGTAAGCCAGGCGATATTGATAAGTCGCAGTACCGTGTTGTAAAAAATCTCCTGAAGGAAATAATCAACGTCAATACTGAAGCACGTTTTGCACATATCTTCATTGTTCGAGAGGATAAAATATATTTTATTGCAGATTCAGAGCCTGAGGCATCGAAGGATTATTCTCCGCCCGGTCAGGAATATTCCGAATCGGACATAGCATTAATGCAATCTTTTAATGATGGTAAAGTACATATTACAGGTAAAGTAACTGACAGATGGGGAACATGGAGGAGTATTTTTAAAAAAAGTTCCTGTTAAAGAAAAGAGCACCGGTAAAACTCTGGCAGTATTTGCGATGGACTTTAACGCAAAGTCGTGGTACAACTCCTTACTTTCTGCGGTTATCGAATCAAGTGTATCAATCGTCTTGTTTCTCCTGACACTTCTTCTTCTCTTTAAAATCAGGACTAAAAATAAATTGCTTAAGGATGAGATCATCAACCGTCACCAGGCCGGGCTGATAGTCCTGGAGAGCGAGAAACGCTTCAAAGCTATTTTCGATCAGGCCCCCATTGCCATTTCATTGGTTGATCGTCAGGGTTACACAATCGTTTCAAATTTACCAATGGCTAAAATGCTGGGCTACAGCATTGAAGAATTGTCAAGAATGAAATTTGCCGATTTCACCTATCCTGAAGATGTTGATAAAAATCTGAATCTTTTCGGTGATTTGCTTGACGGAAGAATATCACATTATAATATGGAAAAAAGATATGTCCATAAAAATGGGAATCTTGTATGGGCAAATCTTTTTGTCACCACACTTCGTGATACCAATGGTATTCCGCAAGAGATCATTGCTATGATTGAAGACATCACTAAGAACAAAAAGGCATTAGAAGAGTTGTTCAATAGTGAAGCCCGCCTGCGGACTATTCTACAAGCTATTCCCGACCTGGTTTGGATTAAGGATATCAATGGAGTTTACCTTGGATGTAACCCAATGTTTGAACGATTATTTGGTGCTGCGGAAGCTGATATCGTAAATAAAACCGATTATGATTTTGTAAACAAGGAACTCGCCGATTTTTTCCGCGATCATGATCGTAAGGCGATGGCCGCAGGAAAACCGACCAGTAATGACGAATGGCTTACCTTTTCGGATGATGGTCATCGTGCTTATATTGAAACCATTAAGACGCCATTACAGGGATCTGATGGTAAGTTTATAGGTGTGCTTGGCATTGGTCGCGATATAACCGCGCGCAAGCGGGCCGATGATGCACTATTCGAAAGTGAAGTAAAATACCGTACTTTTTTCGAAAACAGCCTCGATGCAATTCTGTTAACCTCACCCGATGGGAAAACTTTATCTGCAAATCATGCAGCGTGCACAATGTTTGGATATTCTGAAGCCGAACTTATCGGTTTGGGCAGATCAGGAGTAGTCGATACATCCGACCCCCGTCTCTCAATTATGATATCCGAACGTGCACTGAAGCAAAAAATTCGGTGCGAATTAACGTTTATCCGTAAAGATGGGACCCATTTTCCTGCTGAAATTTCATCTTCCCTTTTCAAAAACAGTGAAGGTCTTGAGCGTACCAGTATGATTATCCGCGACATCACCGAACGGACAAAAATTCAAAATGAATTAAAATTTCATGCCGATCTGTTAAATAATGTAGGTCAGTCGGTTATTGCGGTTAATCTTCAGGGAAATGTAATTTATTGGAACAATGCGGCTGAAATAATCTATGGCTGGTCCCCGTCCGAGGCAATGGGCCGGAAAATTATTGATCTGACACCATCTGAGCAAACCAGGGCACAGGCTGTTGAGATCATGAATGAATTAAACCTTGGAAATAAATGGTCCGGCGAGTTCCTGGTCAAACGAAAAAACGGTCAGACCTTTCCGGCCCATGTAACAAATACCCCCTTATTCGATCTTAATGGAAATTTATCAGGTATAATGGGAATTTCGAGTGATATTACCGAGCGGAAACATGCAGAAGAAGCCTTGCGGGAAAGTGAGGAACGGTTCCGGCATTCTTTCGATTATGCGGCCTCGGGAATCTGCCTGATTGGAAGGGATGGTAAGTTTCAGCGCGTTAATAACTCGTTTCGCGAAATGATAGGGTATAACGAGCAGGAACTAAAAAATTTAACTTTTACGGATATCACTTACCCCGATGATTATTCAGTTGGTTCAAAACTTTTTAAAAAATTATTGGCTGGTGAAATCGATCATGTAGCATTCGAAAAACGGTATATCCGGAAGGATAAAAGAATCATTTGGGCACATGTCTCGTCATCCTTGATCAACGTTGATCAAAGTTCCCAGTTTTTAATTACCCAGATAATGGATATTTCCGGGCGCAAACAAACGGAGAAAGAAATGGCAATGCTTGCTTATGCTTTAAAAAGTGTAAACGAATGTGTCAGCATCACCGATTTCGATAACAATATTCTTTTCGTGAACGAATCATTGTTAAAGATCTTTGGATACAAGCCCGATGAGTTGATTGGCAAGCATATAAGCATATTAATTTCGCATAACAATACTCAAAAGCCACCCAACGAATTAGCTTCAGCCACCATTCATGGCGACTGGCATGGCGAACTACTGAACATAAAAAAGGACGGCACTGATTTTCCGATCTTTCTTTCAACATCTGTTATAAGGGATAAAGATGGCAAGCCACTTGGATATATTAAAGTAGGAACCGATATCACCGAACGCAAACGGGCTGAAGAGATGCTCCTCAAATTATCAAGCGCTGTTGACCAAACCATTGATACGATTATTATAACCGATTGCAACGGGATTATAGAATACGTTAATCATGCATTTGAAGAAAAAACCGGGTATTTGTCTGAAGAGGTATTGGGTAAAACACCACGCATACTTAAATCGGGTACAAAAGCCCCTCAATATTATGAAGCGTTATGGAATACTATATTAGCCGGTAAGGTATTCCGGTCCGAAATAACAAATAAAAAGAAAAATGGCAAATTGTATTATGTTGAGAAAACCATTTCACCGATATTCGACAAAAACAAAAACATAACCCATTTTGTCGGTACAGGAGTCGACATTACAGAGCGGAAACTGGCTGAGAAAGAGTTGATAGCTGCCAAAAACAAGGCCGAAGAGAGTGATCGATTGAAGTCTGCATTTCTGGCCAATATGAGTCACGAAATCCGCACCCCGATGAATGGAATTCTGGGCTTTGCCGGTTTGCTGCGCGAGCCTCATCTCACGGGCGATGAACAACAGGAATACATTGGGATCATTGAGAAAAGCGGTGCGCGGATGCTCAATATCATCAACGACATCGTAAGCATTTCAAAAGTCGAATCGGGTCAAATGGACGTATCGATGAATGCAACAGATATCAATGAGCAAATCGAATTCATCCATGCTTTTTTTAAACCCGAGGCTGAGCACAAAGGGCTTCTTTTATATACGAATAAGTCGCTATCGTCAAATGAAGCCATTATTAAAACCGACAGCGAAAAGATCTATGCCATCCTTACAAATCTGGTTAAAAATGCCATTAAATTTACCAATACAGGAAGTATTGAATTTGGATATAACTTAATATCCGATAGCTTTCCTCCTGAACTTCAATATTACGTGAAAGATACAGGTGTCGGTATTAATCCGGAGCACCAGCAATTTATTTTCGAAAGGTTTCGTCAGAGTCATGAATCGCTCGATCGAAAATACGAAGGAGCAGGTCTTGGATTAACCATTTCACGGGCATATGTCGGGATACTGGGAGGAAAAATATGGGTTGAAAGCGAAGCCGGAAAAGGCTCAACATTTTATTTTACCATTCCTTATATCCGATAAAGTAAGGCTGGTTAAACAGCACCTAACCCGGTAAGACATCCTGGATTATTTTACCTTAAAAAATGTTAAGTTATGAAGAGCTGGGGAAATGTACAAATAACCAGGGATAACGGCGAGACAAAAACAGCCATCGCCCCGCTGATTATTTCAGCGAGCCGGTCAACAGATATTCCTGCATTTCATTCAGACTGGCTGATCAATAGGTTGAAGAAAGGATATGTGAGTTGGATCAATCCGTTTAACCGGGCAAATCCGCAATATATTTCATTCCAGGAAACGCGTTTGATTGTTTTCTGGACGAAGAATCCCAAACCGATGATCAGGCACCTCCCCTTCCTGGATTTGCTTGGACTGAATTACTATTTTCAATATACTTTAAATAATTACGAACAGGAGGGATTTGAGCCCAATGTGGCACCTCTTAAGAGTCGGATTGAGACTTTCATCAGTCTATCCGAAATAATAGGAAAGAAGCGGGTGATCTGGCGGTTCGATCCATTATTGCTGACCAATCAGGTTACAGTTAAAGAATTATTGACAAGAATTTGGGATATTGGAAAACAGCTGGTCAGCCACACTGACAAACTTGTATTTAGCTTTGCTGATATCCTCGCCTATCAAAAGGTGCAGAATAACCTGATCAGGGAAACTCCTTTCTTCAATAAATCGGATATTCATCTTGCCGAATTTACAGATGCTCAAAAAAACGAAATTGCTGCAGGGATTCAGAAAATACTGAAAGAATGGATAAAAATAAATCCTGATTTCAGAATTGCAACCTGTGCCGAAGATATTGACCTGAAGAAATACCAGATTGATCACAATAAATGTATTGATGATGAACTAATTGAAAAATTATTTTCAAAAGATTTGAAATTAATGGATTTACTGGGAGTAAGGCCCAAAGAACAATTGCTTTTTGGTGAAGAGGGTCTGGTTAAAAAGCCAAATCTCAAAGACAGGGGTCAGCGTAAAGCCTGTGGTTGCATAACCAGTAAGGATATCGGTTCGTACAATACCTGCAATCATCTTTGTGTTTACTGCTATGCGAATACCTCCCCATCGGTTGTGAGGAAGAACTTGATGAGACTACGTCCTGACTCAGAGAGCATTATGACAATTTAATATTTCCGGCTAAAAATCAGCCACTTCAGGTCGAAAGTCCTTATAAAGGCGGTAACCATGGAGCACGCCGGTAGAAAAACAGACAAAGAATATTTCTTCAAAAGTCACTGCTCCTGTTTTTTGGTTGGAATGACGAAGAGTGGCAAAGTGGTCTGCTTTAACACGCTCTCCGCTACACTTCCCACAAGTATATCTTCCAGCCATTTCCGGCTGTGGGTACCTAAAACGATAATGTCAACATTCAGGTCCTTCGCAGTTTCCATAATAGATTCGACAATATCTCCTTCTTTGACCAATGTTTGAATGGTCTCGTCACCAAGATCGTGTTTTGTTTTATCAAGAAAATCCTGTGATACTGCTTTAAGTTCATGAACACCTTTTATATGCAAAGGAGCCATAACCATGTACGACGAATAATAAAACACCGGGTTTGAAATTACATGCAGTAATACTACTTCAGCATTCAGACTTTTAGCCAGTTTAAAACCTACTTCAGCAACTTTTTGCGCAGTCTGATCATAATCAAGTGCAATCAATACTTTTTTCATTTTTTAATTTGTTTTAGTGTGTCTTAAAGCTCTTCGTTAGTAAGTATTTAAACACCTGAGGCCGACGAATTGTTGCATAATTTTATGAAAAAATTAACTCCGAAAATGTAACAAAGGATATTCATTATTCGTAAAAAATTTTTCGAAGTAAAACTCGCCCGGGTAAATGGGTATATTGAAGCTAAAAAGAAAAATAGGAATTTGTATAATTCGATTACGATCAATTTAATCAAAATAGATAAGTACATCATGAACAATTAATAACAGCTAAAAATGAAAAAGTATCTGATTAAGGCATCTTACACTGCAAATGGAGTTAAAGGTTTAATTGAAGACGGTGGTACTCAAAGGAAGTTAGCGGTTGAGAAAATGGTGGGAGAATTAGGAGGCAAAATTGAATCATTCTATTATGCTTTTGGCGAACACGATGTTTATGTTATTTTGGAACTTCAGGATGATATCACCGCTTCAGCAGTTGGATTAAAGATTAACTCATCAGGCTTAGTATCCGTTTCGACTACTGTTCTTATAACTCCGGAAGATGTTGATGCAGCAACAAAAAAAGCGGTTAATTATCGGGCTCCGGGCCAAAAATAATTAAAAAGGCGAACTATAATTGTGTTAATTTTTTATCGGGCCATGCGGTTTTTAACCGCAGTTAATTATCCGCGATTGGAAATCGCGGGACCCGCTGGGAGAATTTGCGAATCGAAGATCAGCGTAGCTAATTTTATTTTTGTAGAGATTGAAGCCCTCTGACAGGGTTTGGAACCCTGTCATGGCTTTTTCTGTACATGGTCGTTTCACCTGTTAACAGTCCGAAATTCTTCCGGCCTGGTTGACTGACGCACTAAAATGAAGGAATCACCTGCTGTGGTTTTTATTCTGAACAGTGGGGAGAGGATATTACTGAGCGTTTTGTGAAGAAATTTTCCAGGTGCATTCATTGTAGAAAAATCAAAAATCTCCTTTGGATGCTGAACAAAAAATAATATTCCGCCCAAAATTACCAAAAAGGCAGCAGTGAAAACTCCAAAACGCAACAATGAACCCATTATATTCCTCAACCGGGCATCGTTCCATTGTATGACGTTTCCGGACATATCAAATATTTTTTTCGAGTCCGTTATAAATCATTTCAAATGCTAAAAGTATGATTACGACAGCAAAAACTAAACGTAAGGATTTTGTGCGGGATTTGATAAGCAATTTTGCTCCGACAAGAGAACCGGCTAAAACACCAACCATTACGGGCATTGACAAAACCGGATCGATATATCCCCGGTTCAGATAGATGCCAGCGCTCGCGGCTGCGGTAACACCAATCATAAAATTGCTGGTTGATGTGGAAACTTTAAACGGTATTTTCATGATCGAATCCATGGCAATAACTTTTAAAGCCCCCGATCCAATACCCAGTAATCCGGATAAGATCCCTGCGAGGTTCATGACAATAAAACCACCACCCAAATGTTGTAAAGTATAATATTTCAATCCATTAGCAGTAGGATAAGAGCTTTTTGCCTTCAATAATTTCATCATTCGGCCGGGTTTTTTTTGAGGCTGATTCGCTGAATTGATATCCACCTTTTTCTTTTGAATCGTGACTACAGCCGAATATAAAAGAACAAATCCGAATATTACTGCAATGGCATGGGTAGGAGCAAATAAAGCGATTGCAGCCCCTGCGATTGCTCCCAATGTAGTTGCTATTTCAAGAAACATTCCAAGACGGATATTTAAAATACCTTCCCTGACATAGGCCGATGCTGCTCCGGATGAGGTTGCGATAACAGAAATTAATGATGTGCCGATTGCGTAACGGATATCCACCCCAAACCCTATTGTCAAAAGAGGTACAATGATTACGCCTCCGCCCAGTCCGGTAAGTGAACCGATAAACCCGGCAAACAAAGCCCCCGCAAATAATATTGCAATAAATGTTATCATCACGAATCGGACTGGATAATGTACTAACCGGCATTTGATTTATTCCCAATAAATGAAATATAACGGTTACATTGAACACAATGTTCAGGATTTAAACTGTTTTTACTTGCCTATTTTTATAGAATCCAATACTCATTTTTATGGATAAATTAATTCAACCCAGATTGGAATAAACCGGGATACTTTGGTGAAATATTACACTGGTTAGCCCGGGCCGATTTATTGCTTTTGCTTTAAACCGATAAATACGGAATAAGTAAACATTGAATTTGCATATAAAAACACCCTGCCAGTCTGGATGTTTGGATTTTTATATTAGTGAACTACAAGCGGTCTGTCATGACGAAGAACATAAAAAATAAAAACATAAATTGCACAAGACTTTGAAAAGAGACGTGGTAAACCCTTATAGAAACGGTAAAGCGCGTCTCTTCCATAAATCTGATAACTCTGGTGGAATGATATGCGAATTTTCGATGAACATTTTTAGTAATACCTTTGATCATTTTATTGAATATAAAACGTTATTTACCGCAATAAATTAAACTAAGTAATAGGAATGAAATAATGTCGTATTCTTTTCTTGATTTACCCCTAAATCCCGATAAAATCAGCGATTTTTTAAACCTAATTAATTTTAGTGAATCAAATTTCAATATGTTAATAATCAATAGCGTACAATTCTAAAAGCAAATATTAAATATGGCGGATAAATCTTTGTGCATCTTTGTGACTTAGTGCCTTGGTGGCAATAAAAACAGGATGCCACTAAGACCCAAAGACACCAGGGTTCACAAAGAACCGCCTAATTCAAATTTAGCCAAAATAGGTATAATAATCACATTTACAATATTTTAAAAATGAATTAACTCAAATGGAATACCATCAAAAAATCGCTGATAAAATCGGGACTTTCGCTGCTCACAAGCACTGACGATACCGGAAGCATGAGTCCTCTTCGGGGGTTGGGGGTGAAAAATACGACAATAAAGAGTTTCCATTACTTACATTACTGAAACCAAACCTTAAAGACTCAATTACTAATAACCCATGAACAAAATAGCCATACAAACTATCTTGCAATCTGACTACACCCACCCGATTAAATCCGTTCTTTTTGGAGTTGCGGTGGGCGATGCAATTGGCGTTCCTGTTGAGTTCAGGAGCAGAGAATACCTTCGTGAAAATCCGGTTACGGATATGTTCGGAAATGGAACCCATAAAGTGCCTGCGGGAACTTTCTCTGACGACAGTTCTTTAACCTTTTGCCTTGCAGAAGCATTGACCCGGGATTTTGACTTAAACATCATCGGACAGAATTTTGTAAACTGGTATAAAAACAACTATTGGACAGCACGAGAAACTGTGTTTGATATTGGTAATGCAACACGGCAAGCCATTTATCGTCTTGAAAGTGGAATAAGACCGGATTTCGCAGGGGGTATTGATCAGGATTCAAACGGTAATGGATCACTAATGAGGATTTTGCCCCTTCTTTTTTATCTGCCGGATAAAATGCCCAATGAACGATTTGAAATAACCAGGCAGGTTTCAGCCATCACTCACGGCCACATTCGTTCCGTTATTGCCTGTTACTATTATCTTGAGTTTGCACGACAATTAGTTGAAAAGAAAGACAAATTTGAAATTTATGAAAATCTGAAAAAGGAAATTACCGATGACTTACTTGCTTTTTCTGTTGCTCCGGCTGAGGTAAAAGTTTTTAATCGTTTGCTTAAAGGAGATATTTACGAACTGCCTGCAGAAAAGATCCAAAGCAGTGGTTATGTCGTTGATACTCTCGAAGCGGGTATTTGGTGTTTGCTGACAACCAGCAATTACAAAGATGCCGTTTTGAAGGCAGTTAATTTGGGGACTTGCAGGACTTCTTTATGGTCTGGATGACATTCCGGAAAAGTGGATGGACATACTTGCACGACGGGACGACATCGAAGATTTGGCGGAGCGAATGGGCAAAAAGTTTCAGGGACCGAAATATTCAGCAATTTATTAATTTTGTCTTTTTGAAAGAATATTTCTTAGCTCATAAAAGTTTTAAAACAATGAATCAAAGTGATGACCCAGAGTCAATTCTTTTTGACAACTGCCCCGTGGACGACTTTTTGGGATTTACACCAACTGAAATTAATCATTTAGCCTATGATACATTTGGCGATAAATCACCGATTCACTTTTGCAATGACCTTGATGACAACACACTTGACCAAATTCCGCTTTTTCGTATTGCCGAAGAGTATTTAAAAATCATGCAGCGTGACAACCAAATTAAGCTGACACCACTTGGAGCATTGCCGAAAAAAATAATGGTTGAACTTTATGACAAAAAAATCCTTCCTGACGAACATATTGAACGCGGTATAATAAAACTTTGGAGAGAGCAGGATTGCATTTCCATCAGAAGTGCCAGACTGACAGCAGAACTTGCAGGACTTGTCAGAAAAGCTAACGGCAAACTTAATTTAACAAAAAATGGGGTAAAGTTGCTCCATCCGGAGAACCGGGTAAATCTTTTCAAAAAGTTTTTTCAAACGTTTACAGGAAAATTTGACTGGGGATTAAATGACAGATATCCGCCATCACCTATCGGACAACTTGCCTGGGCTTTTTCGATTTATATGCTTGACAGATTTGGCGATCAAACCAATACATCTGACTATTATGCAGATATATACTTAACAGCCTTTCCGGCATTTCTGTCAATTTTCGATCACACCTACACAACACCTGAAAGACAATTCAACCGGTGTTATGGTTTGCGGACATTTGACCGATTTCTCCTTTGGTTTGGCTTCGTGACAGTTGAAAAGCAAGATAAATATTTGAGCATGGACACTGATAAATTTACCCGGACAGACCTCTTAAAAAGAGTATTTAGCTTTGACGAAGAATGAATTTAAATACCAATACAAAAATCAGTACCCGAAAAAATTGGGATTAATCCTATTCATTATCATTATTATAAGACTTTGCTGTTGCTATATTTGATCTCCTGCTTAAATTTCCCGCGTTATCCTGCACCAGCATATAAAAATAATAGTTTGTGTTGTGCCGGGGCATTTCTACTGCCAGCGTCTGCAACGTACCGCCGGAACCAGGTTTTATGCGAACAGGATATTCAAGAACCTCTATGGAGTCACCTTTTGAAACAGGTTTAATGCTAAAATACAACCTGTATTTGAAAGCTATACCCTCTTTGCCATCATCCCCTGTAGCAGTCCATTTTAATATTACCGATTTACCTGAATTACCTGTTTTTGCAGTAAGATCCGTAATTAAATCAGGCGGAGTCGTGTCATTCGAAGGGGCGGCAAATATTCCATAAGTTCCAGTCATCTGCGTCATGTTCACTAGTAACATATTTTTTCCGAATGAAACCGGAAAACCTTTAAAAGAGGTATCACTCCATCCCATTATTTTGTTAGTCACCGGATTCCAACGAAATATTTTAATGTTTTCAAGATCACGACCAAGCATAGCCTGCTCCGGAAATCTCCAGGTGAATGTCATCGGACATGCCTGGTTTGCACCCTCAATGTCGCATGAAATAATTTCCGTTACCGGCTGCAACTCACTTTTTTCGTTCTTAATTGCTTTTGCTTTCCCCCCACTTAGTATAATTGCTAAAGCACCTGGCTGAACATTTGGACAATTGGAAATGCGCAATGAGTAAAGACCATTGTAACTGTCAAGGATATACGGAACCTTGGGGAATTCCCCCGGCAACCGGTCGATGTGATAGGTATAATAGGCTGTCCCTTTTCCTGTAGCATCAATTTTACTTATTTCAATCATTCCATCAGAAATTTTAGTGTGAACAACCGCATCATATACATTTCCGTCTACCGGAGTTACGGCCACTTTTACAGGAGGACCAAAATCGGGCCTGATAACAACCGTGGGGGGAGATAAATATTTTTCAATCGAATGGATACTGATTTTCAATATTACAGGTAAATCTTTGGATTTAGTGTCATGCTTTATGGATGTTGACAGAACCAGTTCCGGCTGACTTGTGTTCACGGATAATAAATTTGAATTCATAGAAGCAGGAGTGTTTGATTCTACAACAGCCGTAGCAATCCTCCTTTTACTTTTTGATACACCAAATGTATAGGGTGAAATCTGCGCGGCTGACCATACAGCAGTAGACCCTATCCGGTAAGGGAAGAAATTATCAGGGCCGTCACGGTCTGATGAGGTTCTTAGCTCTGCCCCGCTTGCGTCCCTTCCCCTGAAAATTCCACCCGGTGGCGGAGCTATTGATGCGCGATACCCATCATATCCGTCCCATTTTGACTGGAGGCCTGATCGATTATTAAAATTATCCAGTAAGTACATCCAGCATGGAAGATGAAATAAACCATCATTTACGATATTATGCCACCATATTTGTGCGGTCATTTGCTTTATCGTTTTGCCTGCATAGGACCCTACCAGCAAATAGTCGTTATGTGAAGATAATTCAGGTAACAGGAAGTTATTATCCATAAGCCCATAATTGTCAGGAACCTCCTGCGGGTTGGAAGTTCTGTATGCAGACCAGTCAGCCTGGTTACCTTCACCATCATAATATTCATCTGAAAAACCTAAACAATAATGACCCATTTCATGAACTAATGTGGCCCACCAGCCACTCTGAGGAGGGGAGGCCGGGCTTGATCTTCCCATTTTAACAGAAGCACCATTGTCCCAACCATCAATACCAGACCACGGCCACACACTATTGTTATTATAAACCTGCACATCAGCATATTTTGTAAAAAAAGGATCGGACTGAGGAACATTTCTCCAGATATTAACCCTTCCAATCTTCATGTGTCCATCCGTAACATCGAAAAGGTAATTCGATGCGCTTTTAATACCAGCTTCAAGATCCTGGTAATCAGCACTTAAAATTGAAGGGTTCCAATCCAGTGCAAACAGAAGGTTCCATTCCCATACAGGGTGTGCTAACTCAATATAGACTGTTTTCCCTGAGTTTATTTTTTGTGCCTCATCACTGGTAAGTGTCCTTTCTTTCATCACGGTAGAGTCTCCATTTTGTGTGGTCACTTTGAAGGTATCAAAAAACAAGTTGAACAGGGGGAAATTATCGTGCCTTGAGCGGGTTGCAGCATAGGAGAAAACCCACTGTCTGCAGAAGATCGTATCTCCAGCCTGCGCTTTGGAAAAGAATACACTTCCCGAACTATTAGTTTTTAAATTGATGATAGCACCCGTAGTCGACTTTATCCAGACAGTTCTGTTAGCAGGAATAGCTTCTCCACTATCATATTTACCATTCCCATTCTTATCTATATATGGCTTTATACGTCCACCGCTGGCTAAAAACGGACCAAACAGTAAGAATAACAACAGAACATATCTGACACAGATGGGACGAATGCCATTGCTTTGTGACTTTTTATTTCCTGAATTCCTGGCTAAAACCAGATTTGTCAGCATGGACAATCTTCTCTTCATGGAATGCACAGATTTTGGGTCTATGTTTCCACTCCTTGAATGTAAAGTAATTGTTTTCATAGTTAAAAGTCTTTGATTTATTTCATGTGAAACGAAATAGTTTTTAAATGTGGTCTCATAAACTAATCCCGGCCATTTTTCCGCACAAATGAAAATTCATCATTACTTAAATTAATGAACTCCTGTCAGATTACACATCGTCTAATCAAATATAACGAAATTATTTTAACTGAAGGTAAGGGATTTAACGTTTTTATGGTCACAGGAATTTTTTTCCGGACATTAAAATTTTGAGTGATTTAGTCAGTCCGGATATGGGAGTAAGTAAATGCAGAATACGCCACCTGGAAACATACTTTTGATCGTCCAAATCACAGGACCCATCTACCCCACTGCCGCGATTGAAATGGCAATATGATCGGGTAAGAATCGGGGCTGGTGATTTTTAATTAGGGGTGGTCGAAAGATCAATTTTTGCTCAGTTTCTGTGATTTTGATTTTGCTATGTTTTTGAAAAATCTCCATTCTGTTTTTTTAGGGGACTGCAAATTACCGGAAATATGTCTTATTCATCAGTGCAGGATCTCCGCCACTTTCTTTGACAATTATGGTTATCAATACCTCCCAAAGTTCTATTGTAAACCTGCGTTTTGCCGTTTTATATCCAAGCTCATTGATTTTCTTATACAGGAGCAACAACATGGAAGCAATAAGTGTCATGTATAGCATCACTTTGATCCCATCCTCACTCACAGATAAAAAATGACTTGCATTCAATTCTTGTTTGATAAAGCGAAAGAAATTATGCAAAGCCTTGCATAATTTCTTTCGTGTTAAGTGTATGGTTATGCAAAGTGGTACTGTAAAGTATAAATCTGGCTGCTTACCGAATAGTAGTCCATAACCGCTGTCTGCTCAGTTGCCCAAACCGGTAAAAATTAGTTTTATGTTCTTTGCTATTATTTATTAATTTTAAAACCTGAAAGCAATGAAAAAACTAACATTTACACTACTACTCGGTTGGCTGCTGCTCCTCTCCTCCAACCTGAATGCCCAAAACCGGGAAGGACTTTTTAACCTCAAAGAAGGAGATTGGTTTGAGATGCAGGTTAAAGCATTCATGGGTCAGTCTGAATCCACAAATCTATTGCGTTATCAATTGTTGAAGCAATTACCCGATGGAAACCAAAAATACCGCATCACCCTGAATAGGGTTAAAAGAATGGATTATCATTATAATTATAACGGCTTTGGCTCAGATGTAAATTTTGGTTACGATTCCTATTACCCGCCATTAATCAACAATAAAAAAACAACTGATAAAAAGAACCAATATGCACTGGAGATTTCTCCAAAGGGTGACATTCTTTCTTTCAAGCCCGACATAGATAACCCAATATCCAAAATAACGCTTATCCAAATAAGTCCTAAAAAAAGATATAATTATTCTTCCACAACTGCACTTGGGTTAAATGACAGTTCTATTATCACTACCTTTTCCAAAACTATCTTTCTTCCGCTGACAATGAGGAATTTTAAAACATCATCTCAAACATTTATAGAAAATAATTCAGGAACACAATCTGAGGATATATTGCTGGCAAAGGTTGTAACTAATGATTCAACAAAAATCATCATCCCTTTTGTTAAAAAAACACGCGTGCCTCTCATGATTCCGTTGGAAGGAACTCAATATATTTTGTCCGGTGCTTCTTTTCCGATACCGGGAAATACGGTCATTAAAGGAAGAATACTAAATTCAGCGATTAATAAAATATCAATTGAAAACAGAAGCGATTATACAATAAACGCCGACGGCACATTCTATTGCCTGGTATTACTGACTCATCCATCACTTCTAAATATTGGTTTAGGCAGTAAAGGTATCCAAACCTTTATGGAACCTGGCGACACACTGGATATTACATTAAATGGGAATGACCCTATCCAAACCATTGAGTATGCAGGCAAATCGGCTTCAAACACGAATTTAACACAGGATGTATTTAACCTTTTTCCACGGTTTTCGTGGGAGCGAAGAGCTTTTGACAGCGACCTTGATACCTATTTCACCTACCGCAGTCAACAATCGAAAGCAATGGAAGAGATGCTGAAAAAATATGAAGGAAAAGCTTCAAAAACTTGCATCGATTTTATCAGAACTGAATTTACCTATTATCTTGCTCAAAGCAAATTTGAATTTTGTGAAAACCACATTTATGGTAGATTTGTAAATACCCCTTTATCAATAATCTCCAATTATCCTACTGATTTTTTTCTTGAAACAGATACAATGCCAGTGATGCTGAACCGTTTTGAACAAGGCACCTATTTTAACCAATTCCTTTTAAAATCGATTTATTCTAAACTCATCAGGGTGTCAATGTCAGTCGGCAATAAAGATATCAATGATTTTAATGGTCTGTTTTCAATTGCAAAAGCTTCACTTGATGGATATCCCCTCTATTCACAAGCCTATACTTTGATTAGCAATGAATTGAAGGAAAATGGCTATGCCGGTTTACAACGAATTGAACCATATTATCAGGACTTTATCAATAACTGTAATGATCCGGTAATGGTCAATCCTTTAAAAGATATTTTTGAAAAGATGCTTCAATTTGCTCCCGGTAAAAAGTTTCCATTGAAATCACTTGTACTTTCGGATAGTTCAGCATTCTCTCTTGAAAATTATAAAGGAAAACCTCTCTGTTTGTATTTTTGCCCAAATGCTGGTGGTTTAGACAGACTCATCGAGGGAGTGCGAAAATTTAAGAATAACGATGTTGAGTTTATTTTTGCTGTAGCGCTAAATAAGTACAATAAAGACGTATTAGAAAAAAGCCCTATTTCTAAAATACCAAATATAAAAATTGTATACCTTGATAAGGAGTTTAAATATTTATTCCCCATAGATGGTATTGGCAGAATATTTTCACTCGATAAATGGTTCAGAATCATTGACGACGATGTTGAAAATCCAATATCTCACGGAGGATCAAACGGATTTGAAGAAGCCATCAAAAAAGCGATTAACGCCAAGCGCTTTTCGAAGGCTGAAAAAACAGCAATGATAAAAACTGCAGGATGGAGCTTCGGCTCCATCCTTTTCACGTTCCTGGCCGGGCTTTGGATTTACCGGATCCGCGTGCGCCGCATCAGGGCACAGGAAGCCATAAAGCGCCGCATCAAAGAGCTGGAGATAAAGGCCATCCGCTCGCAGATGAACCCACACTTTATCTTTAATGCATTGAATTCCATACAATCATTAATTAACGGCAACCAATTTAAAGAGGCGAATATTTACCTTTCCAAGTTTGCGGTATTACTGCGGGGAGTGTTGAATAATTCTGAGAAAAGCAGGATTTCGCTCGCCGACGAACTACAGGCCGTTGAACTTTATTGCCAGCTCGAGCAGTTGCGGTTTGAATTCAAATTCGATATCAACATTGATCAGCAAGTGAATTGCGACCTGATTGAAATCCCCGGAATGATTATTCAGCCATTGGCCGAAAATGCGATTGTGCACGGCTTATCGGCAAGAGGGGACAAGGGACAACTAAGCATTCGGGTGGAACGGCAAAATGGAAATCTGTGTATTGATGTGTCGGATAATGGTGTCGGACTATCACCTAAAATTTCGGATACTTTAAGCCAGAAAGGATTTGGCCTGAAACTCGTGGAAGAACGGATCAACATCCTAAATTTAGACGGGAAAGAGGCTAAACTGACGGTCGAAAATAACGGAAACAGTACAGGAACTACTGCAACACTAACCCTACCTATTGATTAGACAATGAAGATAGAGAGTATCATCGTTGATGACGAACCCAAGAGCCGGAACAACCTGCGCGATTTACTGCTGGAATATTGCCCGCAGGTCGAAATCATTGGAGAAGCGGCATCGGCAACCGAAGCTTTGAAACTGATTAAGCAACATGCTCCTGAATTGATTTTCCTGGATATCGAAATGCCCGGAGGATCGGGTTTCGATTTGTTAAAGTCACTCAACAACCAGAATTTCGAAGTCGTATTTGTGACGGCCTTCGATAAATACGGGATCCAGGCTGTGAAATTCTGTGCGATCGATTACCTGTTAAAACCCATCGATATATTCGAGTTATCGAAAGCGGTTGAGAAAGCCCAGTCACAAATTCTCCGGAAAAAAGAGAACCTGCGGCTCGTTGAGCTTGTCGCTAACCTCGACCGCCCCGAAGAGGAAAAACGGATCGCCTTACCTTTGGCAGACAAAATTGAATTTATTGCTATAAACCAGGTTATCCGTCTGGAAGCAGACGGCAACTATACGCGGATTTTCCTGGAAGGAAAAAAGGAATACCTGGTCTGCAAAACCCTGAAGGAATACCAGGAAATTCTCGAACATCACAACTTTTTACGCACTCACCAGTCGCACCTGATCAATTGCCGGAAAATTGCAGCCTACATTAAAACCGATGGCGGCTATATCTCCATGACCGACGGCAGCAGTGTTCCCATCTCGCGGCAGAAGAGAGATGAGGTGATGAAACGGATTTTATAGAGATTGTATTTGGCTGTTAATCCTAACCAACAAAATTCCGCGACAGAATCGGGTCAAGCGATTTGTAATCGCTTAACATAACTAATAATTCCGCGATTACAAATCGCGGGACCCAAATGTTTCCAAACAGGACTAATCTCACACGTTTAAAATTTTGTATGTGATTAATAATCAATGCAATTACTGCCATACACTTAAACTTTCTAACCCTCCCTCACCTGATTTTAAGCAAAAGGCTGATGGTTGAGATTGGGTCAAGCGATTTGTAATCGCTTAACATAAATCCGCGATTACAAATCGCGGGACCCAAAATGCTTCCAAAAAGAGCTTTTCTCAGGTTGTAAATTTTTTATGTTATTGATATTCAATAATATTAATCGCTGGTTAATATTTCCGCGATTGAAAATCGCGGGACCCAATTGCTGATTCCATTTTTTTATTGTATATTGAGATTGCAAATATATCAACCATATGGAAAAAAAGGAATTCTACCGACACTATCTTCCCCATTTCCAACAGTCGGGGCAAGCCTATTTTGTTACATGGTGTTTAAAAGATGCAATACCTCCAAAAGCATTGCTTAGCTACACCCAAAAACTGGAAGTTCTCAATTCTCAAATTGAATTTCATAAAAAAGAAAGTTCAGAGAAATCTTTAATTGGAAAATTAGAGCAAGAATATTATACAGTCCGAAACAAGTATATCAAAGCTTACGACGATCTTTTGGATGCCGTACAAAATCCGGTCATTAATTTATCAAAGCCTGTAAATACTGAAATACTGATCGGATCACTAAAATTTTGGGAAAGAAAGAAGCTTAATAATTGTGCTTTTACAATCATGAGAAACCATATTCATTGGGTTTTTGAGGTGTTCGAAAAAGATGAGAAAGGAAATCCCGTCTATTTGCAAGATTTATTGCAATCGGTAAAACGGTTTTCTGCCAACCGAATTAACAAACTTGAAAACAGGCATGGTAATTTATGGCAGAAGGAAAGTTTCGATACCACCATTCGAGATGATAAGCATTTGTATTATGCCATAAAATACACGTTGAATAATCCGGTAGCCGCAGGCCTGGTTACTGAATGGAAACTTTGGCCTGGTACCTTCTGCGAGTCAGGCAATTTTTAATCCATCTACAAAATCTGCGACAGAATCGGGTCAAGCGATTTGCAATCGATTATCATAACTAATAATTCCGCGATTACAAGTCGCGGGACCCGACTGCTTCCAAACAGAACTAATCTCACACGTTAAAAATTTTGTATGTGATTAATAATCAAAGTAATTACTACCATACACTATACTTTCTAACCGTTTCTCACCTGATCTCCCTCCAAAGGCTGATGACTGAGATTGGGTCAAGCGATTTGTAATCGCTTATCATAATTAATAATTCCGCGATTACAAATCGCGGGACCCAAATGCTTCCAAACGGAACTTATCTCCCAACAACAAAGGCACCCCTTTTGAGGATGCCTGTGTTAACCTAACCAAAATCTATGAAAAAAGTGCTTTACTCTTACCTTACAAAGATGGATTGTAATTTAGTTAATCCGACGAAAGAGACCTTAAAGAAAGTTAAATTTGCGTTATTCTTCCCTTCAAAAATCATAGAATAATTGGAATAGATTGTTATTTACTGTATTGCAGCGTTAATCAAAAATACGCCTGCCAGTGAAATAATTGCATACAATTCGGGAAATGCAGCCAGAATCAGTGTATTACCAAAGACTTCGTAACCGGCACCAATTGCAGCAATTCCTGAAGCTCCGATTTGCCCCTGACGAATCGCTGAAAAAAGGCATACAAGCCCGCAGGCAAGGCTTCCGCCAAATACCGCCGAAGCCTGAGTCCAGGTAATGTCTCCAGTAAGTAATGTTCCTGAGGAAAAAATAAAAAATCCTGCAAATCCGTATAATCCCTGGGTTCCCGGAAGACCCGAAAGGACCATATAACTACCAAATGCATCAGGGTTCTTTTTCATTGCACCAATTGTTGCATTTCCTCCAATAGTTGTTCCATACGAACTCCCGATCCCTGCAAGTCCGATCATTAATCCAATTCCGATGTAAGCCAATGTAATAGGTTCCATGTGTTAATTTTATTTACAAGTTTATAATCGATTATAATTCAATTCTGCGTTTAAATGGGGTATATTTTTTACCGCCACCGGAAAAACCGGCATTTTTGTAAAATTCGACAAAGGTGAGACGCATGGGATGCACAAATGATCCGAGTATCCCCATCAGAAAATTAATGGTGTGGCCAGCCACCAGAATAAGGCCAATCACGATATACTTTACGACAGGAATGTCAGGTGCCATAGATACCGCCAGACTATTAAATACATATCCCAATATCCCACTCGAAACCGCAAGTGCAAAAAGACGAATATATGAAAGCAAATCACCCATTAATCCCGTGGCCATATTATAGGTATCCCAAAGGCCGAATGCCATATTGGAAAAAATATTGCGAGCCGGATTATTAAATACAAATGCACCCAGGAAGCCGATCCCCAGGGTTACCGGGAGGATAATGCTTAAAACCACCGGATCAACACCTAATTTTTTAAGTGCATAATTAGCAGCAAATCCCACAATGATAATAATCCAGCCAATGGTACTAAATGCACTTCGCCAACCGCCCTGGTAAATTTCATTGGCTGCTTTAACAATCATACCATATAGAATTTGTATGGCTCCCAGGACCAGTGAAAGATTGAAAAGCAATTTATTAACGGATGTTTCCTTCGATTTCAGAAGGTCATCGAGACTCGCATAGAAGCCCAGCCGCATTTCATACAGATTCATTCCAAAGAAGGTTCCCGATAAGGTTCCAAATATCATGGTTGATATACCGAGGAAACCAATAAGTCGCATAGCTCCCTGCATACTGGGTTTTACCCTCTTAGACATGATAAATCCACCTATTGTAAGGATTATACCATATCCCAGATCACCGAGGCAAAAGCCAAAAAACAACCAATAAAATGGAGCATACAAAGCAGTAAGATCCAATTCGTTATAATTTGGAAGGGTATACAGTTCGCCTATAGGTTCGAAAAGTTTTGCAAACCAGTTGTTTTTCAATAAAACAGGGACTTTATCAGTACTTTCAGGAATAGTCGCCTCATAAAAAAGACCCTTATCATTCAAAAACTTCTGAAATTCGGCTTCCTTATCAATGGGTATATAACCCTCCAATAAGGCGGCCTTTCCCTCAGCGACCTTGTCTGTATTGATTACGACTTTGTCAAAATCGACATCCTGTTGTACCTGATTTTTATATTCCTGTAAAGCAGGCAGATTCGCAGATGCAAAGCTTTGTAATTCTGAAACAATCTGGGCCTTCTCCTTTTGAAACTTTTCAATTTCCGCATATTCAGCCTTCAGCAGTTTGCGGGGAAGTTTTATTCTGTCAGCTTCAATATCAATCGTGTCATTTTTTCTGGTGAGCGTTACGAAAAGCACATTTGTACCACTTTGTGCGATTTGAAAGGCATTATAACTGGTTTCCCACTCCGGCTTCCATAATCGTGACGTTACAGAGAAGAACGTAATATTCCATCCCTCATGTTCCATCTTTTCAATAGTTGTCCAGTCGATGCTTCCCCATGGCTCCAAAACAGCTATGTCTTTTTCGATCACCGATATAAACTGCGACAGCAACTCATCTCCATGGCGTACAGCCTCGAAGTGATGTAATAATTCGTCACCTTTTTTTGTAACAGGCGTGTCAGAACCTGCCTTCGGATTAAATTTTTTCTCCAGGAACTTAATGGCTTCCGTTATGCGGTTTAACAACAGCATTTTTTCGCGGAGTTCTCCTCCTTCCACATCAGCACTGCCTCTTTCTTTCACATGAAGTACACCTTGTTCCTGCAACGAATTGAGGAACTGGGTATAATCCTGGTGATAGACCAGAAAAAAATATTTTTTCATCCTTACGATCATTCCTCTGCCTCCTTTCGTGCGTTTTGCCTTGATTTTACAATTTTCTGGGCTGACTTCGAAAGATTCTCTTCATCTTCCAAAAACCGTTTTATTTTGCGAATGGCATCATCATATCCCGGAATCTGCACCTTCTCAAACAGATTGACTTTCTGTGTCGTCTTTTTTCGCGCGTGATCGAGCAATACCACCTTTTGGGCAAAAAATTCACGTTCGATTCCGATCCCCGCCAGTTCCTGAACAAGTTTTATTCCGTCGAGGAACCATTTTGGTTTACTGAAAATACTAAAACCCGCAACATCAAATTCAACTCCCTTAAAAACAGGCGTTTTGACTCCTGCGATTTTTTTCATCTCCATTTTAACATCGCTAACCCTAACCAGCGAAGTATCGAATTCCCCCCACAGAGCTGCCATTGAAGAATAATCATCCAGCTTTTTCTGCAACAGAATGTCCAACCGTGCAACCACGTCCTTGGCCTTTTTCACTTCAATACGCAAGGCAGATTCCTTATTCTTAATCGTAGGTAAAGCCCTGACGCGCATCTTAAACTGCTTTTCGAGACCCTGAAGTGAGGTTTTATTGTATTGAAAATTTATTGTCATAATGCCTTCATAAAACCAGATTTACTAATTATCAGAAGATTAACCTAATTTACTTTGGGCCAGTATTTATCAACCAATTCCTGACGGATTCCAACTTCCTCTTTTTTGAAATTCTTTGCAAATTGTTTCCATCCCCTGTCAAGCATTTCATCGATACTGATATTGACATCGATTGCCAGCAGATGCCTGGAATAGTCTTTTGCAAAAGTTAAAGTACGCTGGTCGTATTCCGAAAGGTCAAAACCATTTTCCATTTTAGTTTTGGCATTGGCAGCATCGGCATATAACCGGATGAGAGCATTCATGACCTGGGGATGATCCTCGCGTGTTTTAGTACCTATCACAAGCTGTTTAAGACGTGACAGGGAGCGGAACGGATCCACGATAACTTTTCCGATATCGGTATCCCTGCGCAGGAACAACTGTCCTTCGGTGATATATCCCGTGTTATCGGGAATTGAGTGGGTGATATCTCCGCCAGAGAGCGTAGTAACGGCAATAATGGTAATTGATCCGCCTGACGGGAATTGAACCGCTTTTTCATAGATCTTGGCCAGGTCGGAATAAAGTGATCCCGGCATCGAATCTTTGGATGGAATCTGGTCCATGCGGTTTGATACAATCGACAATGCATCGGCATAAAGAGTCATATCGGTGAGCAGCACAAGTACACTCTGATTCTTATCAACTGCAAAATATTCAGCCGCAGTCAGTGCCATATCAGGTACCAAAAGCCTTTCAACGGGAGGATTTTCGGTTGTATTCACAAACGAGATGATCCGGTCAAGTGCTCCGGCGTTTTCGAACACATTGCGATAAAAAAGATAATCATCGTTGGTTAATCCCATACCTCCAAGAATAATTTTGTCGGCTTTAGCCCGAAGAGCCACCATCGCCATTACCTGGTTAAACGGCTGGTCCGGATCGGCAAAAAATGGTATTTTTTGTCCCGAAACAAGGGTATTATTCAAATCGATTCCCGCGATTCCTGTTGCAATAAGTTCCGAGGGTTGTTTTCTTCGTACCGGGTTCACCGATGGTCCACCAATTTCACGTTCTTCACCATCAATCTGAGGACCACCATCAATCGGATCACCGTAGGCGTTAAAAAACCGCCCGGCAAGTTGTTCACCAACCTTTAGTGAAGGCGATTTTCCGAGAAATGTCACTTCGGCATTTGTCGGGATTCCTTCAGTTCCGCCAAAGATCTGAAGAGTCACTTCATCACCGATGATTTTCACCACCTGCGCCAGCCGGCCATTTACCTCTGCAAGTTCCTCATTACCGATTCCTGACGCTTTCAGCGAACAGGTCGCTTTCGTAATCTGGGTAATCTGGGTATATATTTTTTGAAAAGCTCTTGTTGCCATTATACTAATTCCCTCTCTTTTATGATATTCTTTAACTCATTATCAAACCCTGTGAATTTCTCAGATTCGAATTCAGAATAGTTCATCTGCCGCAACTGGTTGATTATCCGTTTAAAATAGGCTGATACATCGGAAAACGAATCGAACGAATATTCGCGGTTACATATATCCATCACCTTTTCGAGCATATACTGCTGCCTTTCGAGCGGGGTTAGCATATCTATTTTATCGAAAGCATCCTGCTGAAGAATCACAAAGTCGATAATTTCGGATTTCCACAGTTTAAGGTGATAATCGATTGGTACGCCATCATCTCCAAGAATATCAATTTGTTCACTGACTTCCATCCCCCGCTGAAGAATTGTTTTGGCTTCATTCACCATGGGTATCCATTTACTCCCGATCCGTTTTTCGATATATTCCTCAAATTCAGGATATTCAAGATATTTGGAATAGGAATCGATCGGATTAATTGCGGGGTAACGCTTGCTGTCGGCACGGCTTTGCTGAAGCGCATAAAAACAACGGGCCGCTTTTTTAGTCGATTCGGTGACAGGCTCCTTCAGGTTACCACCAGCCGGTGATACCGTTCCAATAAAGGTGACTGATCCTGTTTTACCATTGCCAAGGAAGACATAACCAGCCCTTGAATAAAAATTGGCGATAATGGCTGAGAGATCCATCGGAAATGCATCCTGCCCCGGAAGTTCCTCCAGACGATTCGACATTTCGCGCAGTGCCTGTGCCCAACGGGACGTTGAATCGGCCATCATCAGTACCTTTAGCCCCATAGACCTGTAATATTCCGAAATCGTCATTGCAGTATAAACCGACGCTTCACGCGAGGCAACCGGCATATTGGAAGTATTGGCTATGATTACTGTGCGCTCCATAAGTTTACGGCCTGTATGCGGATCTTCGAGTTCAGGGAATTCAGTAAATATCTCCACAACCTCGTTGGCACGTTCGCCACAAGCAGCAATGACTACTATATCGGCCTCTGCCTGTTTCGAAATGGCATGCTGTAAAACGGTCTTTCCTGTTCCGAAAGGACCCGGTATAAAACCGGTGCCACCTTCAACTATGGGATTAATGGTATCGATTGTACGAACTCCGGTTTCAAGCAATTTAAACGGACGGGGTTTCTCATGATAGGCCATAATCGCCTTCTTTACAGGCCATTTCTGAATCATGGTTAAAACATGATCGTTACCGTCGGGGTCAGTAATTACAGCTATTTGTTCATTAATCGTATACTGACCTGCTGCCAGAACAGATTTCACGGTGAATTTTCCCTTGAAAATAAACGGCACCATGATCTTGTGAAGCTGATTGTTCTCGGGTACCTGTGCAAGCCATGAACCTGCCACAACTTCATCACCCGGCAGTGCCAAAGGGGTAAAATCCCACAGACGTTCTTTATCAAGCGGGTAAGTATAATCACCCCGTTTAAGGAATACCCCTTCCATCTTATCCAAATCGTTCTGCAAACCATCGTAATTACGCGACAAAATACCCGGACCCAGCGTGACTTCGAGCATATGCCCCGTAAATTCGACCGTATCATTAATTTTGAGCCCCCTGGTACTTTCAAAAACCTGGACATAAGCATTCGAACCAATCACCTTAATAATTTCGGCCATCAATAGAGTTCCCATGGTGGCCAGATAACAAATCTCATTCTGGGAAACAGGGCCGTCAGCTTCTACAATTACCAGGTTGGATATTATTCCCTTAACTTTACCTTTTGTTGACATATTCGTTACTTACTTGATTAGTATATATTCTTCGGGGAACAGGAAAGATCCTCTGAGCTGATCGATAAAATCCTTAAACACTTTGCTGCCGTTCTCGTGATTAAGATTAATCCATCGCTCCAAAATCTCTGTCTGTAATAAATAGGCAAAAATATTTTCAATGCTGAAGTGGTAATGAAAAACATGTTCCTCAATCCATGACCATTTTAAGAGATCGGTTTTCTTCTCACGTTCCAGGAGGTCAGTCTCATCGGCAATTCGCATCACTTCATCAAGATAGGGAAAAATGGGTGCGATTCCGAAATCTTTCGCATTACTGCTCCGGAGGTTGTCGGACAATTCATCCGTGCCAACTATTGCACCCGACAAATCGATCGAATAATTACGGCCACTGATCGCCGTAAGGATGTTGGTGACCGAAAGATTAAACCTGAACCATGCCGAAATAAACTCATTTGGGCCGTTAGTGGCTTCATTATAATAAAGCGAAGTCAACTGGTCTTCCCAGCTCATCGCGGGAAAAATGGGTTTCTCACTTTTATAGGCAGGAATAAATTCGCGGTAATAATCGGGAAACCGATCATCCTTGTGTTTTTCCTGCTCATTCAATTGCTTTATAAGTTCGGCAAATGATTCGGGAGTTAAACTTCCCCGGGGGTCGAAAATGGAACCCGGATTATTAAGGTATGCGAGCAGGTTGTAATTATCGAACTTTCTGTAGAATAATGTGACAAGATCAAAATCTTTCGGATCAAGATCGTTTCTCAGAACCTCTTTAAATGCCACCAGATCATACTTTAGCTTATATTCTTCCGACCGGATTTCAGGAAGGCCTGCGATAAGACAATAATATTTACTCACGGGAATACGTTTTACTTATTTCTTATCGAATAACAGCTCTGCCACTTTAGGTCGAAGAAACTCCTGGAAAAATGCAATAAAATCCTGATCGGTAAAACTGATTTTATACCCGCCCTGACCCGGAGTTACCTGGAATCCGGACTTAATCCCATTGACAGTTTCAATTGAGAATCCTTTGTTCAAAGCTCCTTTGGTAATGGAGCTAAAATACTGTTTTATAGCTGCTTCATCCTTTTCAGGGATCAGAATTTTGAGATCAGGATCGGCTTCAGAACTCGCAGCCCAGTTTTTGATGACCGTTCCGATTGCGTTTTGAATAAAACTGATGTCGCTGACACCCGCTTTAATTTCAGGTGAAATAATTGAACCATTGACGAGGTTAATAATTTCGATTTTTAATGCCTCCATGGCCTGACGGGCGGCAAGTTTTATTTCTGAATTTGTATTTTCCCGGATATCATTAGCCTTCTTATTTGCCAGTGCAATAATCTTTTCAGCCTCGCTTCCCGCATCAGCCACGATCTTACTGGCCTCGGCTGTTGCTTCGGCCTTTATCCGGGCAGCATCCTCCTGTCCTTTTGATATTCCTTCCTGGTAAATTTTATCGGTAAGTACCTGAAGTCTGTCATTCATAATATTCTGGTTTAAAAAATTTATTATTTCACAAAACTAAATCGATGCCCAAAAAACAGGGAAAAATCAATGGGCTAATATAAAAAAATTTCAACAAAATTATCAGATAAAAGTGAGATATATAAGCCGGTAATAATGGCTGTAGTTATCACATCACTGATGTTTGAAACGAATGGATTCCCATAGAAAAAAAGGCGATAAGACCCTTACTGACAGTAATTGTACAGATCGTGCTTGTTTAAAACAAAAATTGAGTGAACGGTTAAAATATTTGACTTGAAAGAAAAGAAGTGTACGAAGAGGTATAAAACAAATCAAATAATCAATACGCCCGTAAATAGAATGGAACTGTGAAGATTAAAAATCGAATTAAAGGTTTCCGACACACTAACCTGGTTCCTGTAATTTTTAGTGCAATTAAAACTATAAATAAACTTTGAGGAGGAGACTGTTTTATTCAGAACCGGAATTTCTTCTCTCAAAATCAGGATTTGAACCTCTGAATTTCCGGTGGAATGATCTGCAACACTCAAATCCAGGGGAAGTTTACAATCCTGTGAGATTTTCATGACGCTGCCTTCTTTTATCACTGTGTTAACTGAATCCGGCGAGGCCATGATCAGAACAGGATAAAATAAAATAAACATCAAAATGATTATCCGGTACATATTCTTGTGTTTCAGGATTTGGTTAATCAGCGCAGCAAAAATAAGTTTCCCTTCAATGCGATATTCACCTTTTTCAAAATTTAACAATTAATTTATATTGAAGTTTGAATATACAAACTGACCAGCAAATCAGCTATCTGTAATTATTTTTGATAGTTAAAGCAGCCGATGTTTTCAGCACTTCAAAAATATTATACTTTGACATCCCGTCCACAACCAATACAATGTCTTATCTTAGTAAATTGAAATTTATTTTTACACTTCTTTAAAATTATGGATCAATTACCTATGTCTGAAGTAAGAATGGTTGTTACCGATCTTGACGGAACCCTTCTGCAATCCGACCAGTCGATCAGCCCTACTGATACAGAGACGCTCGAAAGATTAAAGAGCCTTGGTGTATGCAGGGTTGCGGCAACAGGTCGTAACTTATTCAAAGTCAGGCAAGTTTTAAATACAGATGCCCCCTTTGATTATGTGATAGTATCGTCCGGTGCAGGAATTATCGACTGGAAATCTCAAAAGCTGCTGCGTGCGCTGTTTATTTCGGAGGAGAGATCGGGAGAAATCATTCATTACCTGATCAGTGAAAACCAGAATTTTAAAGTGTCACGTGAACTGCCCGATAACCACAATTTCGGATGGTGGGAAAGTTATGAATGCCCGGAACTTAAGAGATATGTAGAGCATCATAAAAAACTGGGCGATGCGGTTCAAATCGATCCGGATAAGCCCTTTATTTCTTCACAGTTTTTGTTGTTTTTTCCCCGGACCAGTGAGCAGTTTAATGTTATGAAGGAGAAAATCCAGTCGGCATTTCCCGAGTTAAGTATCATCAGGACTACGTCACCTTTAAATCCTGACTACACCTGGATGGAAGTTTTTCCCAACAGTGTATCGAAAGCACATGGAATTGAAGAAATTTGCCGGATTACAGGTATTGCACGCGAAAATACTTTAGGCATCGGGAATGATTTCAATGATCTTGAAATGCTTGATTTCACGCATCATTCCTATGTTGTTGACAATGCACCTGACGAACTCAAACTTAAATACCTGATCAGTCTTGCGCATTACGAAGATGGATTCAGTCATGCTGTGAATAAACATATAAAAAGATAAAAATGAAGAAATTATCACTTACCCTGATACTGATTCTGGCAATCATCACACTTTTCGCACAGCCTTTCCGGTTGACGGATCCAATTCCATTTAACCCGGCAACGAGTAAAGGTGTACTAAAAAATGGGTTAACCTGGTATGTGAAATCAAATTCTACGCCCAAAAACCGCGCCGAGTTAATGCTGGTTGTATCTGCAGGATCGGTACTCGAAGATGCTGACCAACGCGGGCTTGCTCACTTTGCAGAACACATGAGCTTTAATGGCACCAAAAATTTTCCCAAAAATGAACTGATTAAATATTTCGAGTCAATCGGAATGGAATTCGGTCCTGAAATTAATGCCTACACTGGTTTCGACGAAACGGTTTACATGTTAAAAGTGCCGCTCGATAATGAAGAGTATATACAAAAAGGGTTGCAGGTTCTTTACGACTGGGCATCGCAGGTCACCGATTCTGACGAAGAAATCAACAAGGAACGCGGGGTTGTCCACGAAGAGTGGCGTGGTGGTCAGGGTGCGCAACAACGCATGATGAATCAATGGCTCCCGGTATTTCTGAAAAATTCAATATATGCCGAAAGATTGCCAATCGGCGAAATTGATATCATTGATAATTTTAAACCTGAAGTATTAAGGCGTTTCCGGAATGATTGGTATCGTCCTGATTTACAAGCTATAATTGTTGTAGGTGATTTCGATCAGCAAAAAATGGTCAAAATGATCGTGGAGAAATTCTCATCTATCCCGGTAAAGGCCGATGCCCGTGAGAAAAAAGTCTTTCCGGTTCCGGATCATCCCGAAACACTTATAAAGATTGTAACAGACAAAGAAGCCACCTATCCGGCTGCATCACTCTATATCAAGCATCCAATGGTTATAGACCTGACGGTTAACGGATACCGCACATCTATTCTTTATAACCTTTATAATCAAATGATTAATCTCAGGCTGGCAGAACTGGCTCAAAAGGAAAATCCTCCGTTTGTGATGGGACAGGCTGGATATGGCGGATTAATCGGACCATCAGATGTATACACGTCAACAGCTATTACACATCCGGGGAAAATTCCGGCCGGACTTGAGGCAGTGCTGCTTGAAAATGAACGTATCCGGCAGTTTGGATTTACACAAAGTGAACTTGACCGAAATAAAGCTGCCATGTTAAAATCAATGGAAACGGCCCATAATGAACGGGATAAGAGAGAATCCATGAGCATTGCCGAAGAATACAGCCGCAATTTTCTGATGCGTAAGGAACCCGTTCCGGGTATCGAACTGGAATTCGAATATTATAAAGCATTTATGCCCGGCATTACCCTCGGGGAAGTCAATGCGCTTGCGAAAAAGTGGATTACCGCCGAAAATCGTGTAGTTATCATTACTGCACCTGAAACAGAGGGTGTTCCGGTTCCTGCCGAATCAGAGATCAGAAACCTGCTGGCAGCGGTTGAAAAACAACGAATCGAAGAGTACAAGGATGAAACTTCCGCTGAACCATTGATGAAAGAAGAGCCTGTACCGGGAAAGGTGATCAGCCGGAAGATAATTAAGGAAGTGGATGCTACGGAATGGACACTTTCCAACGGATCGAAGGTGGTGCTAAAACAGACTGATTTTAAGGATGATGAAATTCTATTTACAAGTTATTCGTGGGGTGGATCTTCACTTTATCCTCAGAGTGATCATATTTCAGCATCGTTTGCTTCCACAATTATGGATTTAAGCGGAATTGCCGATTATAAACTGACAACCCTGCAGAAATTGCTTTCCGGAAAAGAAATTTCCGTGACACCTGTAATTAAAATGCTTACGCAAGGTTTGGAAGGATCTTCAAACGTTTCGGATATTGAGACACTTTTTCAACTGATCAATCTTTATTTTACAAAACCACGGTTCGATGAGTCAGCCTTCTCCTCTTACATCACACGTATGAGAAGCCAGCTCGAAAATAAGGATGTTTCACCCGAGAGCGCTTTCGCCGACACTTTCAGGTTTGTTTCCGCAAATTATCACCCGCGCATGAAACCCCTGACAAAAGAGATGCTCAATGAGGCAAAATTTGCACGAATAAAGCAGATTGGTCAGGATCGTTTTTCGAATCCGGGAGCATTTACTTATTTTTTTGTAGGTAAGATCGATACCGTCAGGATCAAATCACTGGTCGAAAAATACCTTGCCTCGCTTCCCGCTTCCAAAAAAAATGAACAATGGGTTGATTTAGGCGTCAGAAAGCCCCAAGGAGTAGTTGAAAAAGTGGTTTATAAAGGAAAGGAATCAAAATCGATTCAGTACATCATGTTCCATGGTAAACTAAATTACACCACAAAAGATATCATTGAACTCGATGCCCTGAGTAAAATACTAACTACCCGGCTTCTGAACAGTATACGTGAAGACAAGGCGAGTGTCTATTATATCGGGGCTCAACCCGGGTATAATAAATTGCCCGTTACCGATTACGAGATGACCATTTATTATGGAACATCTCCCGAAAAAATCAAGGAACTGAAGGAATCGGTCTTTGCCATAATTCGTGACCTGATTGAAAATGGACCGAAACAGAATGAAGTGGACCAGGCCCGCGAACAGATAAAACGAGAACGTGAAACCAATTTACGTGAGAACAGCTATTGGGAAGCTACCCTTAAGACTTATTACCTGAACCGGAAAGGTGATTTCAGGGCTTTCAACGAATTTGATGGCGTTGTTCAGGGATTGACCCCGGCGTCGTTAAAAATTACTGCTTCCCGGACTTTTAACTTTAAAAACTACATCAGCGTCGCATTAATGCCTGAGACGAATACAAAATAATGAATAAAACAAAATGTGACAATATTTCATTCCTATTACTTATGTGCCTATTTTAGCAGGAAATTAACCTTATAAACAAAATCATATGAGAACGCGCACATTCCTGTCCATACTGGTTGTCTTCCTATTCATAAGTTTCAATGCTTCGGCCGGTAAAATGAAAATTCTGATCGTAACAGGAGGACATAGTTTTGACAGGGATCCGTTTTTTCAAATGTTTGATTCCTTCAAAAATATTTCATGGACGGAACTGGTTCACCCCGAGGCTCGGACTCAGTTAGGATCGATGGATCTCGCGTCATTTGATGCTGTAGTTTTTTATGATATGCCAAAAACCATCACCGACCAGGAAAAAAACGCTTATTACCGGTTGTTAAAAGCCGGGAAAGGGCTACTGTTTCTGCATCATTCGATTTGCGCTTACCAGAATTGGCCTGAATATAAAAGTATAGTTGGCGGAAAGTACTACGAAAAAAAGAGAGACGAAAAATTTGGTGCCTCATCGTACCAGCACGATGTTGATTTCGTTGTGAATATTTTACAGCCTTCGCACATGATCACCAAAAGAATGAAGGACTTTGAATTACATGATGAAGTATACGGAAATCTCGAAGTTTTACCTGAAGTCTATCCGCTCCTTTCTACCAGCCACCCTAAAAGCAATATGCTGATTGGATGGACTTTAAAAAAGGATAATTCGACAATTGTATTCATTCAGCCCGGACATGATAATAACAGTTATTCCAACCCCGGTTACCGGCGATTGATTTTGCAGTCATTAAATTATATCACTACCAAGAAATAGGTTGTCACTGATCTTAAGTTAAAAGAAAGAAGAATTGTCGTATTTTTTTCTTGATTTACCCCTAAATCCCCTAAAGGGGACTTTCGCTACTCACAAGCACTGACGATGTTAGAAGCATGACTCCCCTTTAGGGGTTGGGGGTGAAAAATACGACAATATATAGTTTCCATTACTTAAAAACAAAAAATTCAGATCTTTGACGGAATTTTTATTTCTATAATTGCCCCTTTGTGATGATGGTTTCCCGCTGTAATAAATCCGGAATGTGCATCGATAACCAGCTTGGCCAGATGTAGTCCCATGCCGGTATTCTGATCAAAATGTGCTTCAAGATTACTAAGCGGTTTATAAATATTCTCCATCGCGAGTTTCGAAAAACCTTTTCCGTGATCGGAAATTGTGATTCTCAGAAATCCATCGGCTTCATTAGTTAATTTAATCACGATCTTATCTCCCACCGGAGAAAATTTATAGGCATTATCCAGAATTGCAGTAAAGCATTTCAGCAGATACTTATTATCACCAATGATTAAGCAATTGACAGCCTCGTTTTGTATTACGATATCGATACTCTTTTCCGCGAATTTCTCGGCACACTGATCACGAGCAATCGTAATTATATTCAGAAGGTCAACATCAATCGGTATCAGGGCTTTTGATCCCTTCAACCTGAGTGTTGAAGCTTCCAGAATCGCATTTGAGAATTTCTCGAGGCGCTTCACCGATTTATCAAGCAGCGAAAAATAACGTTTTACATCGTCAGAAAAATCGTAACGACCTATTAATGCCAGGCTACCAAGAATTCCGTTAAGCGGAGTCCTTATTTCGTGACTAATCAGGTTTAAAAATTCAGATTTGGCAATTGAAAGCAAATCAAGCTCTTTTTTGGCCTGTCCTAGTTTTACTAATGAATCTTCAAGTTCAATGGTTCGTTGAGCAACTTTTGCTTCAAGTATCTGGTTCATATTCTTTGACATTTCCCTGCTATATCTGAGTTCCAGATGAATACGCGCTTTTATCAGCAATTCACTCCATACCAAAGGTTTCAGAATATAGTCATTACCTCCCGATTCATATATTTCCTTTACCGAAAACAAATCGTTGTTTCCAACGACAAATATTACCGGGGTATTACGAATATCCGGATTCGATTTTATTGCCTTGCAACTCCTGTAACTATCCCTGCCCCGCATCCCGGCGGCCATGAAAATCAGGTCAAATGTTTCATCCGATAACAACCGTAAAGCTGCCTTACCATTGGATACCGGTTTCACCACAAAATCATGGGCCACCAATATCGACTCAAGTGAAGCCAGATCCCCGGGATTATCGTCAACTATTAAAACATTATATTTCTTCATCAGGGTCGAAATAAAAGATAATTAAGGGTTTGACTTCAAATATACAAAATTTTCCAAAATGCCTGATCAAATTAATTAGCATTTATTAAATGAAAATTTGCTGACAAGGTAATTATGAACCTTCGATAAAAAAATCCACACTTTAAAATTCGTTGTCTATCTTTGAGCGCTCAAAATTACAAAGAATTTAATAAAGGACTATTTATGCAAATTCTTAATGATGAAGAATTTCTAAAATCAAAAAAAGCGCTTCCTGTTGTGGATGTGAGGTCGCCTGCTGAGTTTATTGAGGGGCACATTCCCGGTGCAATCAATATACCTATTTTCAACGATGAGGAACGTGCCATTGTCGGTACAATTTATAAAAAGCAAGGGCGTATTCCTGCGATAGAAAAAGGGCTCGAAATTGTCGGACCCAAAATGGCATCCTTTGTGCGTGAAGCCGCCCAAATAGCAACAACAGGCAAATTACTGATCCATTGCTGGCGTGGCGGGATGCGTTCCGAAAGCATGGCCTGGCTTTTTGAACGTGTTGGAATTGAATGCTTTATTTTAAAGGGCGGATATAAGGAATACAGAAAATTTTTGCTCGAAAACGTAGGTAACATTCCGAAACTGGTTGTAATCGAAGGGCACACAGGAAGCGGAAAAACGGAGATTCTCGAGCATCTTGAGTCACTTGGTGAACAGGTAATCGACCTGGAAGGACTTGCCAATCACCGGGGTTCTGTTTTCGGCGGAATCGGCAAGGCGTCGCAACCTACAACACAACAATTTCAAAATGAATTGTTCGAAAAGATCTTTGATTTCGACTTAACAAAGAGAGTCTGGATCGAAGGTGAAAGTCTGTCTGTGGGAAGGGTTTTTCTCCCCGATCCGTTGTGGAAAAGGATGAATCAGGCACAATGCCTTGAAATACTAGTACCTCTGAACGCACGAATCAGCAGGTTAGTCAAGGATTATGGCTTACTGCCCGATGAAGAGATGATCCGCGCAATCAACAGTCTCACAAGACGGCTCGGAGATGAATTTACGAAAGGAATCCTTACGAGTTATCATGAAAATAATCTTGACCAGGTTGCCGAAAAACTGCTTGTGTATTACGATCAGTCCTATCAGTATAGTCGCATAAAGTTCAAGAAGAAACTTACAGAGATTGTTCTGACCAACGGTGATGCTGCCACCAATGCTGAAATAATTCTTAAAAAAGCGGACAGCCTATTATTTTTGGAACAGGGTCAGGAAAAAGTAAATTAATAAACAGTACATACAACAAAATATACGATGAACAATCAAAATGATACGACAGACACCTCTGCGGTAAGACTCACCCAATATTCACACGGAGCAGGATGCGGCTGTAAAATATCGCCAAAAGTTTTGAATACAATACTCGCGGCCTGTAAAACTGAGTTCCCCGATCCTTTTTTGCTCGTTGGAAACAGCACGCTTGACGATGCGGCTGTTTATGATATTGGCAATAACCAGGTAATTATATCGACAACCGATTTTTTCATGCCGATTGTTGACGATCCCTTTGATTTTGGGGGCATTGCAGCGGTTAACGCCATCAGCGATATTTTCGCGATGGGTGGAACGCCTTTAATGGCTGTTGCCATACTTTGCTGGCCGGTCAATAAACTCTCAGCCGAAATTGCAGGTCAGGTCATCGAAGGGGCAAAACAGGCTTGTGCGCGGGCAGGTATTGCCATTGCCGGTGGTCACAGCATTGACGGACCGGAACCTATATTCGGACTTGCAGTTACAGGTATTGCACAAAAGGATCAGATCAGGCTAAATTGTTCGGCAACAGAAGGCTGCGAACTTTATTTAACGAAACCGCTGGGAATCGGAATTTTATCAACCGCTCAAAAGCAGGGAATTCTAAGGGAGGAAGATCGTCTGACTGCCCGCAACCTGATGCTTACAATCAATTTAATGGGAAAAGAGCTCGGAAAAATGGAGGGAGTCAAGGCAATGACCGATGTTACAGGATTCGGACTGCTTGGTCACCTGGTCGAAATGTGCGAAGGGAGTGGTTTAAGTGCTGAAATCTTCGCCGGGAAAGTTCCCCGTATCGAAAATATCGGCTTTTACATGGAACATAAAACCTTCCCGGGGGGTACTTTCCGAAATTTTGACAGCTATGGACATAAGGTCTCTTCCATGACCGATGATCAGAAACATCTTTTTTGCGATCCGCAAACAAGCGGTGGCCTTTTAGTGGCGGTAACACCCGGCGGAAAAGCGCTTTTTCTGGAAACAGCCGCCCGTTACGGGTTGCAGCCTGAATCGTTTGGTGTGATGAAAAGTAAGGGTGAATTTGTGGTGGAGATTACAGGATAACAGAAAAATAGTTGGGTTGAGATCCAAATGGCACTCGCAGAAAAAGAGGTGATCGCAAACAATTTCAGTTTATGGGATGTTAAGAGGACAAAATGTATTTATTTTTGAATTACACCATTAAGTAATATCTTCAGGTGAGAGCCAGTCTTTTGTTAAGGGTGGTTCAAACATTAGTTTCCTGTTTCGGTCATGACATCAGAATTAGAAGGCAACTCAATGATTTTCAGATTCCGGAAATGAATCTCAGCCCCTTCCGATTCAAGGCAGATATAACCGCTTTTCTTCGATGATTTGCTGATGCCATTTACAAACTTTCCGTTCACTGAGAGTTTGACCGAACCGTCTACACAAACGACATCGTAAGTGTTCCATTCTCCTTTCCCTTTGCAACGGTTTTCAATTGATTTACTGCGTTCCCCGCGGGGATTATCCGGAATCACCTTAACACCGCCTACGCCAAACAATTCGCCATGTACATAAGCAATAGGTGGTTTTACTCCATCCCTTGTATTGAGGTTCACCCAATCCAGCTCAAGCATTTGCACCTCGACACCGTTAGGCAGGCGGTTTTTATCGCCCGGTACGGCATCACTCCAGATGAAGGTTCCTGAATTGCCTCCCGGTTCAATATGTTTCCATTCGATATGAAGTAAAAAATTTTCGTATTTCTTTTCACTGCGGACCACTCCGATAGGATGACCTTTACAGACCAGTGTTTTCCCCTGAACTTTCCAGGTATCATTGTCTGTATTTACCTGAAACCATTTAACCGGTTCAGTCTTTCTGTGCTTTCCGCTAATGACGTTTCCCCAGGCATCTTCGCCGCCATAGGTAAACAAAGGACTTTGGGCCCTGGCAAATCCGAATATGCCTGCTGCGAAAATCAGACTAACCGACAACACATACATTTTGATTATCAATGATCTTATAGTGCGCATATCAATAAATATTTGTTGAAAAACTGCACTTCAATGGTTTATGTGACCACTGAAGTGCAGAAATTTCAGACATTTGAGTAGAATGCTATAAATCTATCCTTTTTCCTGCCCATTCAATGGCATAAAAAAGATGTTGCTGAACTTTATCATTTTCGAATGAACTGTCACCATGTCCGAAAACGGTATAAAACGACCGTGCGCCTTCGAATTCGCGGTACCAGATTACCGGGTGATCTCCCATTTTCCAGGCGTCGTCTTTGGGTAGTTTTTTAATGGTCGATTCATCAAGCGTGGCTAAAACCGTTACTTTTCCGCGTGGATTTTCCTTGAACGAGTACCATTCGTCTTCGATTGTAAAGGTTTTCATCCCTTCAAATGGTTTCATGGCAGGATGATTGGTGCTTTCAATATTGATCGTGGCCAGCTGGTAAGGTGGATGAGTTTTAAAGAACGCGCCATTTAGTTCTCCGTACCATTTCCAGTCGTATTCACAATCGGCTGAGGCATGAATTCCGACAAAACCTTTGCCGCTTTTGATAAATTTGGTGAAAGCTTTCTCCTGGGCCTCCTCGAGCACATTCATCGTTGGGTTAAGAAAAACGCAAACATCAAATCTGGCAAGGAAATCGTCTGTAAATAAGGTGGGATCCTCGGTTGCTGTAACCAACCAACCTTTTTTCTGGGCAAGTGAGGTAATTGCCTTTATTCCGGCTGGAATTGAAGTGTGTCGGAAACCCACTGTTTTCGAAAATACCAGAACATTCAGTTTCTTTTGATCTGCTGCCTTTTTATCCGGTTGTGCCATAACATTAATCGTAACAGCCAATGCCAGAAAGAACATCAATAGTTTTTTCATTTCAGTTAATTTTTTATGTGATTTAATGGTGTCGAAAGTAAATAAAAAAGGCGACCCTTTCTCAAGGATCGCCATAATTTATCATTCGTATTTATTCTAATAAAGAAAGCTTAATAATACCCCTGCGGCAACTGCACTGCCGATCACACCTGCCACGTTCGGCGCCATTGCATGCATGAGCAAATGGTTGGTTTTATCGTACGACAAACCAACAACCTGCGAAACACGGGCACTGGCAGGAACGGCAGAGACTCCCGCATTACCAATCAGCGGATTAATTTTATTTCCCTCTTTCAGGAAAAGATTGAGAATCTTAACAAACCCAACGCCACCTATGGTTGCGATCGCAAATGATAAAGCCCCCAGGAAGAAGATCCCTAAAGATTTTACAGTAAGAAAATTTGAAGCCTGGGTGGAAGCGCCAACGGTCAGACCAATCAAAATGGTCACGATATCGATCATCGGACCTTTGGCTGTATCTGCCAAACGCTTGGTAACAGTACTTTCCTTCAGCAAGTTGCCAAGAAATAACATAGCCAGAAGCGGAAGGCCGGAAGGTACGATGAAACAGGTTAACAACAGACCTGCAATCGGAAAGATGATTTTTTCCTGTTTCGAAACTGCACGAGGTGGTTTCATTCTTATCACACGCTCTTTACTGTTGGTTAACAGCTTCATAAACGGAGGTTGAATCACTGGAACCAAAGCCATATACGAATAGGCTGAAACGGCAATAGCACCCATTAATTCAGGGGCAAGCCTTGATGAAACGAAGATTGCAGTCGGACCATCAGCACCACCAATAATTGCAATAGCGCCAGCTTCGGATGGTGAATAACCAAGGGCTAATGCAATGCCATAAGCACCAAATATACCTAATTGAGCAGCAGCTCCGACGAGCATTAACTTCGGATTCGAAATCAATGCCGAAAAATCGGTCATGGCTCCAATTCCAAGGAAGATCAACGGAGGATATATCCCTTTAAGTACCCCAAAATAGAGGTAATTCAAGACACTTCCCGACTCATATACTCCAATTTCCGATCCGGGAAGGAATGCAATGTTCCCCACCAAAATCCCGAATCCTATCGGGACTAATAGCATTGGTTCATATTCCCGGGCGATTGCAAGGTAGATAAACGCCAGGCCGATCAGTATCATGATTACATGGCCTATTGTCAGATTGGCAAAAGCAGTATATGCAAGAAACTGACCAAGGTGGTCGATTACAAAAGTGAAAAAACTTGTATTTTCCATGTTTATTCTCCGATCACAATTAGTACATCACCTTCCATTACCGAATCCCCTTTTTGTTTTGCGATAGAGATTACTTTTCCAGCTTTATCGGCTTCAATATTATTTTCCATTTTCATGGCTTCGAGAATGAGCACGCGTTGTCCGATTTTAACCATGTCACCTTCTTTCACAAATAATTCAAGGACAACTCCGGGAAGCGGTGATTTAATCGTTCCGGCACCCTTGGGACCGGAAGGACTGGATGTTTTGGCTACCGCAGGATGACTATCTGTTGATGGAACCGATAAACTACGTACCAATTTTGGGGTTTTAACAGGTTGCATGGTCTTATCGACTTCAACACTGTATATTGTACCATTTATGTCTATTTCGGCAACATTGTCTTCGATATTAAGGACCTCCGCATTGTATTGATTGCCGTTTATTTTAAATTTAAACTTTTTCATTTTCAGACCGATTTATCTTGGTGATTTTCTTAATCCATAAATTTTTGAACTCCAGGGCGAATAGGTACGTGATACCTTGGTCATTGTAATCACAGGATCTTCCTGATCATGCAACTCGCTTCCATAAAGATACAATGCCATGACAATAGCGGCATTTACCTCACCGGATAATTCCTCTTTAACTACACCGGAAGATGAAGGCTTCGCTAATTTGATGGCTTTTCGTGCATCTCTTGTCATCAAATATCCAAGACCTTTGAAGAATATAAACAATAAAGCAAGGCCGGAAAAAACGACTGACATGGCAATTAATGCCATTCCTATCCCACTTGGATCATATTTCACAAATTTATCCGCTTCTGAAACTTTGGGCGCCGTATCGTTATTGGCATTCGGAGTTGATTTTTCAAGGAAACCCCATTCAGCTTCGCCATCTTCAAGACGGCCATAAGTGACATCGGTAGCCTGGGGCGACCTGATCGTCAAACTATCGATTAAGTTTTTCCCGTTCGAATCGAACAAACAGATGGTTTTGTTTTCTTCGAGTTTGAAATTCAAATGGACAATTCCCCTGTCCGGTTCATTATCAGCCCAGAATACGATATAGCTTTCCTGAGGGATCATTGTGATCGGTTGCCCTTTGGGAATATAGTATTTTGTAGGGTTTGTGATATCGTCTGTTAAATAAAGCCCTCCGATATCCACCGAATTAAACGCTGAATTGAAAATTTCAATCCAGGCGCTGTGCTGCCCGAAATCATCCACGTAATTGGATTCATTATGAACAAGAATTTCATTAATGCGCAAATCCCTTGCACTTTGAGCATTCACATTCCTGATTCCAACGCAGAGAACAACGAGCACAATCAGCTTTAAAATATTTAGTTTATTTTTTAGCATTTTTACTCGAAATTATAACGGGAGATTTGAGTGTTTTTTTGCCGGCATTGAATCCTTTTTCGTGGCAAGCGATTGCAATGCCCTGATAATGCGGAACCGTGTGTTTCGAGGTTCGATAACATCGTCAATATAGCCGTACCGGGCTGCATTATACGGATTCGCAAATTCCTTTTTGTATTCTGCCTCTGCCTGAGCAACATATTCAGCCCGGGCATCGTCATCTGGTAAACCTTTAATATGTTTACTCCTTAGCACTTCAATTGCACCTTTGGGACCCATTACCGCAATTTCAGCCTGGGGCCATGCATAATTCAGGTCGCCACGCAAATGCTTTGAACTCATCACACAGTAAGCGCCACCATAAGCTTTGCGCAGAATCACTGTAATTTTGGGTACCGTTGCTTCGCCGTAAGCAAACAGCAATTTTGCTCCGTGAATGATGATGCCACCATACTCCTGGGCTGTACCGGGCAAGAAACCTGGAACATCTTCAAGTGTTACCAGCGGTACATTGAATGCGTCGCAGAAACGGATAAAACGTGCCGCTTTTCGTGACGCATTAATATCCAATACGCCGGCCAGGTAAGCCGGCTGGTTGGCAACAAGACCAACGGGCATTCCATTGAAACGGGCAAATCCAACAACAATATTCTGCGCATAATTTCTGTGAACTTCCAAAAATTCGCCGTTGTCAACGATTGAATGGATCACATCCTTAACATCGTAAGGTTTATTGGGATTTTCGGGAATGATATCATTCAGAGCGTCATCCAAACGATCAATCGGATCATCACAACGTGCAATTGGTGGATCCTCAAGGTTATTCTGGGGCAGGTAAGAGAGTAATTTGCGGATCAGTAATAATCCTTCTTCCTCCGAGTCAGAGACAAAATGGGTAACTCCCGATTTTGTACCATGTACTACAGCTCCACCCAATTGTTCGTCTGTTACAACTTCACCCGTAACCGTTTTAACCACCTTAGGACCAGTAACAAACATGTAGCTGGTATCTTTACTCATCACAATAAAATCTGTCAGTGCGGGTGAATAAACAGCACCACCTGCACACGGACCAAAAATGGCAGAGATCTGGGGAATAACACCCGAAGCCATGATGTTACGCTGGAAGATCTCAGCATAACCGGCCAGGGCTGTAACGCCCTCCTGTATTCGGGCACCACCTGAATCGTTTATGCCGATACATGGAGCGCCAACTTTCATGGCCATATCCATTACTTTACAGATCTTTTGTGCATAGGTTTCGGAAAGTGATCCTCCGAATACCGTGAAATCCTGGGAAAAAATAAATACTGTCCGGCCATCAATGGTGCCACGGCCGGTAACCACACCGTCGCTCAGAAATTTTGTTTTCTCCATACCGAAATTGGTACAGCGATGGGTGACGAACATGTCGAATTCCTCGAAACTCCCTTCGTCAAGAAACAAGTCGATACGTTCGCGTGCGGTTAATTTACCTTTGGTGTGTTGTGCTTCGATTCTTTTCGCTCCACCACCAAGTTTGGCCTCCGCACGAAGGTCAATCAATTGTTTGATTTTGTCCTGATTGCTCATCGTACTATTTGTTATTTTTATGCTGAAAATTATTCACTGCAAAGTTCTGTAAGTACTCCTAAAGTTGATTTGGGATGTAAAAATCCGATTGTTAATCCTTCAGCGCCTTTTCTTCCCTGTTTATCAATTAATTGAATACCTGCATCATTTGCCTCCTGCAGTGCAGTGTTTACATCGTCAACAGCAAAGGCCAGATGATGAACTCCCGGACCTTTTTTCTCCAGAAATTTACCGATCGGACCTTCAGGATCCGTTGATTCCAATAGTTCAATTTTGGTTTGACCTACTTTAAAGAAGGCTGTTTTTACCTTTTGATCCGCAACTTCTTCGGTAGCATAGCACTTTGTTCCCAGAAGTGTTTCGTAATAGGGAATCGCAGTTTCAAGACTTACCACTGCAATTCCGATGTGTTCAATATGTGATACATTCATATTACTATGTATTTATATAATGATTTATTTTAGTATTTAAAGGCAGGAACACCCTGCCTTTAAACGCAGAATTATTTTGATGTCTGTACAAAGTGATAATGTGACCCAAACCGTTCGAAAGCAGACTTATCAAGCGACTCGCGGTGGTTTGGATGGGATATTGAGATCAGCAATTTGGCCCGTTCCTGCAAGGTTTTACCATAGAGGTTTACAGCACCAAACTCAGTTACCACCCAATGGATATTGGCGCGTGTTGATACAACTCCTGATCCTTCGATGAGTGTCGGGCTGATTTTTGACAACCCTTTTGCAGTCACGGAAGGCATCGCAATGATAGGTCTTCCCCTGAAGGAGTGCCCTGCCCCACGAATAAAATCGATTTGTCCGCCAACCCCTGAATAGTGTTTGATCCCGATTGAATCGGCACAAACCTGACCGGTCAGATCTATTGCCAGTGCAGAATTAATAGCGGTTACACGATCAAGCTTGCGAATCACAGCAACATTGTTGGTATGTCCAACATCCATCATGGCAACCAGGGGATTATCATCAACAAAATCATACAATGCCTTTGATCCCATAAGAAACGATGCTACCATCTTTCCTTTGTCGATACTTTTCATACTGCCTGTAACCACCCCTTTTTCAACCAGGGGTAGTATTCCGTCGGCAAACATTTCGGTATGAACACCCAGGTTTTTATGATTTCCGAGTTGAGACAGCACTGCGTTAGGTATACCACCGATTCCCATTTGCAAACAGGCACCATCTTCAATTAATGCTGCGGCGTTTTTGCCAATGGCAATGTCTGTTTCGCTCAGTGGCTCAAGATTGTGCGCATAAAGCGGAGCATCATCTTCAACAAACAGATCAATTTGGTCAAGTCTGATCATAGCATCGCCCCAGGCACGTGGGACATTCGGATTTACTAAAGCTATTACAGTATCTGCGCATTCAACCGCGGCAAGAGTAGCATCAACAGAGGTTCCAAGTGAAACATATCCATGTTTGTCAGGTAAGGATACCATAATCAAAGCAACATTGACTTTCAGATAGCCTTCACGGATTAATTTTTGTGTTTCGCTCAGGAAGACCGGGATATAATCGGCATAACCAGCCTGGGTTTGTTTGCGAAGATTGGCGCCAACAAAAAATTGCTGAGTATCAAATATTCCTTCAAACTCAGGATTTGCATATTCAACATTACCTTCAATATGAAGATGCTGAATTTTGACATCATAAAGTTCTCCGGCGCGTCCGCGCTCTACCATTGCTTTGATTAACCGGTGTGGAGTAACAGCAACACTACTTAAATGAACCCGGTCGCCCGACTTAATAACTTTGACCGCATCCTCAGCAGTAACATATCTAACTAGCTTCATATGAAAAATTTACTATTTTAAAATTGCCGCAAAGGTAAATATTATTAATGTCGCGAAAAAGGAAAACGGGTGAAATTAGTGTTATTTTAAAAAAATCGAACGATTAGTTTGAATCATTCGGAAATTGAAAAAATTGAGCATAATTTCAGTTAATTAGGCGTAATCTTTTTTAAACTTTCGTATGTTTGCTTCATAAAACAATGTAAAGAAATGGTTAAATTTGATCTGGCCGTGATTGGAAGCGGTCCCGGGGGCTTTGCAGCCACAATGAGAGCTGTCGATTTTGGAAAAAATGTTTGCCTGATCGAGGGAGGTCATACGGGAGGAACAGGAATCATGAATGGCCCGTTAACGTCGAAAACGATGTGGGAACTCTCCGTTGATTATTCGATAGCAGCGGCCGTTGACCGTGGTTACCGTGCATCGGGGCTCCAGGTTGATTACAACATGGTGAAAAAAACGGTAATCACTGCTGCCAAGACTAAACAATATCAAATGTTGTCGCAGATTGAATCTTTCTCTACCAAAAGCGATAATTCAGGAACTATTTCCTACAAGCGGGGATTTGCCAAATTCCTGAACCGGACAACCCTTGAGATTACAGGTGAGCATGGCACAGAAATAATTGAAGCGGACTTTATCATCATAGCAACAGGCTCTAAACCCCGCGAACTTCCTGAGCTGCCCGTTGATCAAAAACTTATTTTTGATTCTGACGGATTACTTAACCTGGAAAGTTTCCCTGAACGGATGATGATCCTGGGATCCGGAATTATCGGCTGTGAATTTGCCACTATTTTTTCAAATTTTCGCCAGACCGAAGTCCATTTGCTGGACCGGACACACCGGGTTATACCCTTCGAAGATGATGATGTGAGTGATTTTGTCTCAGATAATCTTGAGAAAAACGGCGTGATAATTCACCATACGGCCACATTGCGCACAGTGCGAAAAGAAAAAGATCATCTTGAAGTGGTACTCGATTACGACGACGGACACAGCCAGGTTGTGGAAGTCGACATACTGCTGGTTTCGATAGGACGTGAAGCTAATATTCAGAAACTCTGTCTTGAAAATGTTAATATTCAACCCAACGTAAGAGGATACCTGAATATTAATGAGGAGTGTGCGATAGGCGATTTCCATCAGTGTAATATTTTCGCTGCAGGCGATGTAACAGGACAAAAAGCGTTGTACGGAGTCGCCGAGGAGCAGGGCAGATTTATTGTAGAGGCTATCTTCGGCGAGTCGACTTATCGTCTCGATTATTCGTATATGCCTACATTGATGTTCTTTAAGCCTGAGCTCGCGGCGGTAGGAGCCAATGAAAAATCGTTACGCGAAAAACGGATACCCTATAAAGCAGCTTATTATTCCAATGAGCTTGTGAACCGTGCAATTGCTATGCGCAGTACCAACGGATTTGTAAAAATTATTGTAAGCAATGACGGGTCGGAAAAAATCCTGGGGATGCGGGCTGCCGGTCCGCAGGCATCAGCATTTATTGTGTCAATCGCCTACCTGATCAATTCGGATATCCGTTTACATGACGTACTGCAAAGCATCCATCCGCATCCAAGTGTTACGGAAGGGATTCAGGAATGTATCCGTATTTTTTATAACCAGTCGATCTATAAACCGAAAGCCTTCCCTTCACTGATAAAGGTTACCGAATGGAAACCGGAGTGATTAAGCTAATTTGACAACTTGACTTGCCACGGATTTAAAGCCGTGGCAAGTCAAGTTGCCAGCAGCTATTTTTCCTTATCTTTGCCGCTAATGATAACCCTGACGCTGTCAATTAAAATACACTTCAATGATCCTCTTTTTTAAAGGAAAATCAAATCTGCTGGCTGTTGATACTCAAAAGGAACTGAACAAATCCGACCTCGAAAAGCTGACCTGGCTTTTTGATCAGGCCACCTTAATTTCACAGGAAACAGTTTCCGGAATATTTATCGGACCACGCAAGGAAATGATCACCCCATGGAGCACAAATGCAGTAGAAATCACTCAGAACATGGGAGTTCAGGGAATTATCCGCATTGAAGAGTTCTTTGAGGCACAGAACGAACAACCAAAGTTTGATCCGATGCTCCAGGTTGTCTATAAAGAACTTAATCAACAAATATTTACCATATACCATCAGCCGGAGCCCATCATATATATAGATGATATCGCCGCTTACAGCAATCGTGAAGGGCTCGCTTTAAGTGAAGAGGAGATCAATTACCTTAATGAGGTTTCGCAAAAGATGGGACGGAAGTTAACTGACAGTGAAGTATTTGGATTTTCACAGGTCAATTCCGAACATTGCCGCCACAAAATATTTAACGGAAATTTCATAATCGATGGCACGGAGAAACCATCCACGCTGTTTCAGCTTATCAAGGAGACCACTAAAGCCAACCCAAATACCGTTATTTCGGCCTATAAGGATAATTGTTCGTTTACTCAGGGACCTGTCTCCGAACAATTTGCACCAATTACACAGGATAAACCCGATTACTTTCAGGTCACTGATATTCAAACGGTTCTTTCACTCAAGGCAGAGACCCATAATTTCCCCACAACTGTAGAACCATTTAACGGTGCAGCAACAGGGACTGGAGGCGAAATCCGTGACCGGATGGCTGGCGGCAAAGGAAGTTTTCCCGTTGCCGGAACCGCCGTTTATATGACTGCCTATTCACGTAATGATGAAGAGGGACGCTCATGGGAAAATGCCACAGAAGCACGTCCATGGTTGTACCAGACACCCGAAGAAATACTTATAAAAGCGTCGAACGGCGCCTCAGACTTCGGAAATAAATTCGGACAACCGCTGATAAATGGCTCAGTTCTCACCTTTGAGCACTTCGAAAACCAAAAAAAATTCGGTTACGATAAAGTAATCATGCAGGCGGGAGGCATCGGTTATGCACGCCAGGAAGATTGCCTTAAAAGTGTTCCCGGTGTAGGAGATAAAGTGGTGCTTCTTGGAGGCGATAATTACCGCATAGGTATGGGCGGTGGTGCCGTTTCGTCTGTCGATACGGGTGAATTTGAGAGCCGTATCGAATTAAATGCCGTTCAACGCGCCAATCCCGAAATGCAGAAAAGAGCTTACAATACAATCAGGGCACTTGCAGAATCGGGTAACAATCCCATTATTTCGATCCATGACCACGGTGCCGGAGGCCATTTGAATTGCCTCTCGGAGCTCATTGAAGAGACTGGTGGCGAGATTTATATCGATCAGCTACCCATTGGAGACCCTACCCTGTCGGCCAAGGAAATAGTGGGTAACGAATCACAGGAACGCATGGGATTTGTGACAAGTGGCGAAAATATCGACTGGATCACGCGGGTAGCCGAACGCGAGCGCTCACCAATATACGTGATCGGAGAAACCACCGGAAATCATAAATTTACATTCGTCAACCGTAAAACCGGCGAAAAACCGATCAACTGGGAACTCGCCTATATGTTCGGCAAACCACCAAAAACGGTTTTGGAAGATGAATCGAAAAAAGCCTCCTTTTCAGCGTTAAAATACGATCAATCGAAGGTAAATCAATATATTTCACAGGTTCTTCAGCTTGAATCAGTAGGTTGTAAAGACTGGCTCACCAATAAGGTAGACCGTTCGGTATCCGGAAAGATTGCCAAACAGCAATGTGCAGGTCCGTTACAACTCCCACTGAATAACCTTGGGGTAGTTGCCATTGATTACCAGGGCAATAAAGGAATCGCAACTTCGCTCGGTCATGCGCCTGTGGCAGGACTCATCGATGCTGCCAACGGCTCTGTTCTTTCAATTGCCGAATCGCTGACCAATATCATCTGGGCACCGATGACCCATGGCATTAATGGAATATCACTGTCTGCCAACTGGATGTGGCCCGCTAAAAACCAGGGAGAGAATTTTCGCCTGTATAGTGGTGTCGAAGCGGCTTCCGTGTTTGCAATAGCACTGGGTGTTAATATTCCTACCGGGAAAGACTCACTTTCGATGACCCAGAAGTACAGAAACGATGTGGTGTATGCACCCGGTACTGTAATTATTTCTGCGTCGGGCGAAGTCTCTGACGTCCGCAAAATCGTTGAACCCGTGCTGTTCGTCGATCCGTCAAAACCTTTGTATTACATTGATTTCTCCAAAGCGCCAAAATCGTTGGGTGGCAGTTCCCTGGCACAGATACTAAGCCAGCTTGGAGAAAATACACCTACCGTTACGGATGCCGCTTACTTCGTTAAAGCATTTAATACAATACAGGAATCAATTGAAAATCAGTCCATTCTTTCAGGTCATGATATTTCTTCAGGTGGTATCTTAACAACACTTCTCGAAATGTGTTTTGCCCAAAATGTTGGTGGCATACAGGTCGATCTTACGGGGCTGGGAGAAACAGACAGTGTGAAGGCATTGTTCAGTGAAAACCCAGGTATTTTGATTCAACCGGAAGATTATACAGCATTTGAAAACATACTGAATACCAAAGAGATTGGTTACAGTAAAATTGGAGTACCTACCCTTGATCGCAAAATATCTGTTATCAACGGCAGTGATCATTTCGATTTCGATATCGATGCCTTACGTGATCTGTGGTTTAAACCTTCTTATCTGCTAGATCGCAGGCAGAGTGGTGAAAAGCTTGCCACGGAACGTTTTGCAAATTATAAAAAGAATGAGTTGAAGTACGATTTCGGATCGTTTACTGGCCTGTTTAAGGATTTAGGTATCGATCCCAAACGACGTAAACAATCGGGAATAAAAGCGGCGATTATCCGTGAAGAAGGAGGTAATGGTGACCGTGAAATGGCCTGGAGTATGTATCTGGCCGGTTTTGATGTGAAGGATGTTCATATGACCGACCTGATTAGCGGACGTGAGACCCTTGAGGAACTTAACCTGATCGTTTTGGTTGGCGGATTTTCGAACTCCGATGTGTTCGGTTCTGCAAAGGGATGGGCCGGATCGTTTAAATATAACGAAAAAGCCAGGACCGCCCTGTATAATTTTTTCAAAAGAGACGATACCCTTAGTTTAGGGATCTGCAACGGTTGTCAGTTGATGGTCGAACTCGACCTGGTTAATCCGGGACATGCTTCACGCGTAAAAATGGCACACAACGATTCCCATAAATTTGAGTCGTGCTTCGTAAGTGTTGATGTGCTCGAAAATGAATCTGTGATGTTTAAATCCCTTTCGGGTAAAAGTCTCGGTGTTTGGGTGGCACACGGCGAAGGAAAGTTTGTAATGCCTTACCCGGAAAAGAATTACCGGATTCCGGTTAAATTCTCACACAATAACTATCCGGGTAATCCAAATGGATCGGATTACAATGCTGCAGCAATCTGTTCGGAAGACGGACGTCATCTTGCGATGATGCCACATATCGAGCGTTCTGTTTATCCATGGCAGTGGGCCAATTATCCTGCAGACCGCAAGGACGACCAGGTAACACCCTGGATCGAAGCGTTTGTCAATGCACTGGAGTGGATTAAAAAGGTAAAGGGAAAATGATTGAATAAATCATGATTTTTTATCAACTAATACAATAATTATCTCTCGATCAGAATTCAATAATATCTCTACTATTTACACGAGATTCTCTTATCTCCCTAATTATTTCGTCCGAATCTCTCGAATCCTCCCATGCTCCAAATAGACGTGCTAAATCAAATTTGCTGTCTTCATTTATTTTAATCGATTCGGTCAACCGGATTATCAATTTCTTTTTTGAATTATTATCAAGCTGACTAATTACTTCCCAATATTCATCTATCGTTTAATTTTTCAATGCTATACTCATAGCTTTATTTTTAATAAAAAGTACTAATTCAAAGATACAAACATTTGATCAAATCTACCATGGTAAAATTCAAAATGAAATATATCCATGGCAATGGGCAAATTACCTCGCTGACCGTAAGAATGATCAGGTAACACCGTGGATTGAGGCATTTGTCAACGCACTGGAGTGGATAAAAAAGATAAAAAGGGAGCTGATACTATTTGATTCTATCAATTTTCAAACTCGCTTTTTCTTTGTAGTAGTTTAAAATTAATTGAAGTTCACCTTTTGAGAAATCTGTCCAAAAAATCTTTAATGCCATCCTTTAATTTCTGTTATAAGATCAAAATTTTCAGTTAATCTGTCATTTTGGGAATCGAGCAACGATTTATCGATTCTCTTATTGAATTCCTCAAGGGTCATTGGAGAGAAGTCACCTATATTCATACATTCTGTTTCCTTCTCCAATAATTTTTCCAAACGAATAATGACTTCCTCGCTCTGAATTTTAAGAAATTCCTGAATAAATGTTATTTTTCGAGTCTGTAAATCCATTATCATCATTTTTAAAAGTTCCAAAATCAAAGATACGAACATTTGATGAATGTTGTCAGAAATACATCCGACATAAGATTTCCATTTATTTTAACATTGCTTTTACTGTTTGATTTGGCTTTGTACAACATTTTGCGGGTTTTTAAATAGTGACAATTTTGACTTAGCAGCTATCTGTTTTAAAGAAAGTTGTAATCTGTCGATGCGAAAATTGCTACAGGAATAGTATTGCAAATCGTAGAAATATTTCTATCTTTGAAATGTCAAATTACATCTAAATTCAAATGAAGTATAGTGAACTGCATCGATGCGGTTGAAATAACCTACATCTTTCTATTACAAAATATGAAATGAGAAAAATAGAAGCAATAATTGAAAGAGCAGCAGATGGTACATGTACCATTTATTGCGAAAAGGAGATGTTTTCGGGTGTGGGCAGAACACCCGAAGAAGCTAAAGCAGATATGTTATTCCAAATGAATTTTCTTAAAGCATTATAAATTCTATTTCACCCAAAAGTCCACTACAGTCACTTTTTCGACGTCCGATCCGAGACTTTTTCCGAATTCCTTGTGTGCCGGATGAACGAGATAGGCGTCACGGTCTTCGTTGGAGGTAAATGTCAGGATAAAGCAATGGGTTAATCCCTGGTTTAACCCTTCAGGACTTGAATTGGTTCCCCATTCATAGCTTTTTATCGTCGTGATTTTTTTGGGCAACTGCGCAAACGCTTCCTCTATTTTCTGTATTTTGGCTGGTGTGGCCGATTCAGCAAATTTGAACATCACCACATGGCGCAGGACTTTTCCGGTCTGCGCCTGCAGATTGGCTGTGGAGAAAAACAAGGAAACAAAAAGCAATAACGCAAAAGCTGATTTAATTTTCATGATAAATTATCTTAGTAACTGTATTAATTATTTAACCTTCGAACTTATTAATAATTCTTCGTAATACGAGGTCTACTCCTCTGTATCGTTGATAATATAATCCTCCCAGAAGTTTAAAACGGCAGACCCTGTGAACAGATCGTTGTTATCCAGCAATTTAGCTGCAGGCTGCCAGCCTTTCTCTGCGGATAGTTCAAGATGCTTTCGTGCTATCGACTGGTCTTTGACCTCACATTCGCCCGATAAAATCAACAGGGCCAGCAGGTATGCTGCAATCTCATCCTGATCATCCCGGACCAGTGATTCCAGAATTTCGTATGCTTTCTGATAATTGACAACACCGTTTTCACCCCTTTTCAGGTAAGTGGCCTGGTTGAGTTTTGCAGCTTTAATCCCTTCGACGGCCCCTTTTTCAAACCACTCCCAGGCGGCAACAGCGTCTCGTCCCGAAAATTTCTTCGAGACCAGTAGAATACCACACAGATTATACGCGGGTGCATAATTATCTTCGGCAGCTGCCTTAAGGTGGAGCATTGCTTTGGTAAAATCCTGGTAACCTGTTGTGGTAAAAAGAATTCGCCCCAGTTCGTAACGGGCTTCATTGTCACCTGTTTCAGCCGCTTTCTCAAAACTTATGATCGCTTTTTCAATATTTTTCTGTACACCGTCGCCATTTAAATACATATCGCCCAGATTTTTCCAGGCATCTGTAAAACCGTTCTCCGCTGCTTTCGAATAATAGTTAAAGGCTTCAGTGGCATCTTTTTCTGTTCCTTCACCAAAATAATACATCCCCGCAAGGTTATACTGTGCCTGGGCATAACCCGCGTGGGAAGCCCGTGTAAAGCATTCAAAAGCTTTGACATAATCTTTTTCGCCCAAATCACCAAAGTAATGCATTACCCCAAGGTTATAGGTTCCTAGGTAAAATCCGGCTTTATCAGCTTTCGCATACCATTTCGCGGCCTCGAAAGGGTTCGCATCTATTCCTTTTCCCTGGTGGTACGCATTTCCAAGGTTATTCATTGCCTCTGCAATACCAAGGTCTGCAGCAGTCTCGTAATGTTGCACCGCTACGCGCATATTCTCTGCAATCCCTTTTCCCGACTCGTACATCACACCCAGATTAAAAACCGCTTTCGGGTAACCGGCGTCCGCGGCTTTCTTATACCATTTGAATGCTTCATCGGTATTCTGTTCTTTGGTAATTCCATTTTCGTAATAGACCCCTACTCTGAACATCGCACCGGGAATACCTTTTTCGGCAGCTTTCAGGTACCATTCGAAAGCTTTCTCCTTATCGGCCCAATAACTTAGATTTTTCTCATGCACGATTCCGACCATGTAGGTAGCCCGGGCATGCCCCGCTTCGGCGGCACGTTTAAAATAATCGGCAGCCGACTGGTTGTCTTTTGTGGTCATCTCACCGGCCAAAAGGATACTGGCATATTTATATTGTGCTTCGATGATATTTTTCTCAGCGGCCCGGCGGTAATAGTCAACCGAAATTTTATGATTTGATTCAACCTCTTCACCAATCTCATATTTCTGTGCCAAACGGAACATTGCTTCAGCATTTCCATTCTCAGCAGCTTTCTTCAGCCAGTCAACACCTTCCTGATCCGATTTTTTGAGATACATCGTCGAAATTGCTTCCTGTGCATCGGCACTCCCCTTATCGGCAGCACGTTGATACCAGTCATAGGCATCGGGGGCACCATTTTCATCGAGCAGCTTACCGATCAGGTAAATTGCTTCAACATAATCGGCATTGGCTGCCTGTTCAAGATACTCTTTAGCCTTAATGTTGTCTTTTGGAGTCCCCACTCCTTCGTAATACATTTTTCCGAGAGCCAGTGCAATTTCGGATGAAACATTCTCTTTCATCTTCGAAAACCATGCAAAGGCCTCTGCTTCGTTTTTTTCAGTACCTTTTCCTTCGGATAAAAAGAGACCTGCTTTTTCATAAGCCGGAACATACCCGTTTTGGGCTGATTTTAAATACCATTCAAAGGCTTTGGCCAGCTTTACAGGAACGGTAAGACCCTGTTCGAAAATTTCGCCAACTTTATACATCGCGGGAGCGTGTCCCCCCTTTGCCGATTCATACCAGTTATCAACAGCTTCGTTTAAATCTTTATATCCGCCGTCACCCGTGCGCAATAAACGGCCGATATTGTATTTTGCGATAATATCCCCACGCTGGGCACCACGTTCGTACCATTCGAATGCTTTTTTCAGATCAAACGGAAGCCCGTTGCCGTTTTCGCGCATCTCGCCAATATAGTTGCAGGCCTCTGCCCCGCCTTCGCGTGCAGATTCCAGGAACCACTTTACAGATTCTTCGGGCGATTGCGGTCGTTCAGTTCCTTCATAATACTTCCTGCCAATATCCAGCAATGCAAAGGCAATTCCTTTGGTCATTAACTCATCGAAAGTTGTAATTGATTCATTGATATCCTTTTTACTCTTATAAATATCGAGGAATACCATAGCTGGCTTATAACCATCCTTAAGTGAAGATTCAATTCTTTTAACACCTTTTTCAGCATTGCCCTTTTTCAGCGATTCAATTCCGTTGCGAAATGCACGAGGGGCAGCTTCAATAATTTGACTCATCATAATTCATTCAAAATTGTGCTTAAAATTAGCTTTAATGAGCTATTTAAAGATATAATATCGGCAAAATAATTGAACAATTGTTGATTTAAGTGGTAATAAACAAATACGATCATCTAACCGGTCTGTAAAAAAGCTATTTTTACTACAAAATATCCTGATATGAACCCATTGGAGATTATTGCAAAATATTATAAACCAAAGTCAAAAGCTTACCAGATTCTGATCACCCACTGCAATTTGGTGACGGAAAAAGCTTTACACATTGCAAGGAACCATAAAGAGTTACTCCCTGATCTTGCCTTTATTGAGGAGGCTGCCATGTTGCATGATATTGGCATCTTCAGGACAAATGCGCCGCATCTGTATTGTTTTGGTGAGTTTCCCTATCTCTGTCATGGTTACCTTGGCCGTGAATTGCTGACTGAAGAGGGGTATCCGGAGCATGGCCTGGTCAGTGAACGACATACCGGCGTAGGCATTACAGCTGAAGATGTCGTATCCCAAAATCTTCCATTACCTGTGCGTGATTATATGCCCGTTTCGGTTGAGGAGCAGATCATCTGCTTCGCTGATAAATTCTTTTCAAAAAGCGGTGACCTGTTCCGTGAGAAATCAGTGAGTGAAGTTCTGAAATCAATGCAAAAATTCGGGAACAGGCATGTTGCTCGCTTTAATGAATGGACAGAAATATTTTTATAAATGAGGGCCGGTGACCAGAAACCGGAGGCTGAAACCACCACCTGTTCCCATTTTTATTATGGCAATTGAGTCGCTTTACCCAGTTCATCATACATCACCTGAAGGATCTCTGTTCTGACATTCAGCGTGCTTATTTTGTTACTTTCTCGTGTAGGGTATACCCTGTTCGAAAGGAAGATATAGATCAGACCGTTTGCCGGGTCGGCCCAGAAAAAAGTTCCCGTAAAACCAAAATGCCCGAAGCTTTGTGGTGACGGACCTGAACATGGATAAGCTTTTTCGCGGTCAAGATTCTGATTATCAATCGAAGGTTTATCAAATCCCAACGCGCGCCGGTTGTTATTCTGAGGAAACTGAACGCGGTTAAATTCTTCGAAGGTTGATTTTTTCAGGTATTGTTTGCCTCCGTATGTTCCGTACTGAATATACATCTGAACCAGTTTCGCCAGATCGTTTGCCGATGCGAACAACCCGGCATTTCCCGCGAGTCCCCCAAGTATCGCTGATGATTCGTCGTGAACACTGCCGTGTACCAGTCTTTTTCGGTATATCGCATCATATTCAGTAGGAACGATTTGCTCAGTTGAAAACTTCTGTGAAGGATTGTAAGTGATCGTTGTGGCACCAAGCGGACGGTAAAAATTCTGATCCAGATATTCAGTGTATTTCTGCCCGGACAATTTGACTATAACTTCAGGAAAGATAATCAGCGATAAATCACTGTAAACATATTTTCCCCGGGTTTTTAATGGCGATTTCCGCATGTCCTTGTAAACACTTTTTTTGAATTTCGGACTGATATAAAGTCCTGGCGCAACTTCAAGATTATGACGCTGATCCTGCTCAGCACTATATAATTTGGGTGACAAATGTCCGTCACTTACCGATTTTCGCCAAAACGGAAGGAAAGCAACCAGTCCTGACTGATGGGCAAGCATCTCCCTTACAGTAAGATCACCTTTATCTGAAGGGTGAAGAAACCGTTTTCTCCAGTCGCGCCAGTAAGTTGAGAAAGGTTCATCAAGCAGGCATTTCCCCTCCTCATTCAGTTTCATTATACCAGGAAGTGCACCGGTCACTTTGGAGACAGAGGCCAGGTCGTAGATATCGTTGGGTGAAGCAGAAACCCTGTTGTCATAGGTATGGAAGCCATAAGCCTTTTGGAAGATTACCTTTCCGTCTTTGGCAATCAACACATTACATCCCGGAAATGCTTTTTGCTTCAATGCATTGCTGACAATGGAGTCGATCTGTACACTCAGTTTTTTAGAATTTAATCCCACTTCCTCAGGAAGGGTGTATTTTAAACGTATTGATCCATTAATTGCAATTCCGTCACCCAGTTTATACCGGTTTCCGATCGCGACCGGAAGTTTGCCACCCGAACCTATACCGCCAAACAGCAATTGTGCAGCCAGTTCCTGCGTAAGCGGGGTGTTCTGCCATGCAAGCAGTAATCCGTCGGGATTGGTATCGTATTTTATCTCGTTGATTGCATAAGGATTTGAAAAGAATACAAATACTGAATTTTTTAATAACGACAACCGGCTGAGCAGGGTTTCCAGCTCTTCGGTCACCCCGTAAGGTCGTTCAGGTGCTGTATGAACGATGTTGCCCACTTTTAAAGTACGACGGTTCTTACTTTCATAAAGCGAATGAATACCTGTTACAACCAGGTTATATCCCTTCATTTTCTGAAGAACGTCAGTGTACTCAGCAGTTGTAAAATTCTCCGGAAGAATAAAATAATCGACTTTGGTGTAGTTTCCCAGCATTTTCTGGAAAGGGGTGACGATTGAAGATCCAATTGACAGTGCTGCAATCCGCAGTGTATCGAGTCGCTGGAACGGAATTAGCTGATTTTTATTTTCAAGAAGAGTCATCGCCGATTCAATCAGTTGTCGTTGTGCCAACTGCACTTCGGGCCTATTCAGTTCAGCAAGCAGGTTGGGTATTTTTACCGGCTGGTGATGATTTAGACCCGCATATAGCTTTGCTGCCAGCACCCTTCGGCATTTGATATCGATATCGTGCTGTGACAACTCTTTTTTCAGGATAGCCGCTTTTACGGCCTGAAAAGTTGCTTCACCATCGACGGGAAATTCAATCACATCATTTCCGGCCAGAAGTGCTTTAACATCTATATTTCCGGCACTATTACCCGATGTTGCACCCCCCATATTCATCGCATCGGTGATAATTAATCCCTTATAGTTCCACTCCTTTCTGATCACTCCATCAACAGCTTTAATTGAAAGACTTGAAGGTGTTTCATTTCCGGGATCAAGGGCAGGGACATGTAAATGGGCAGTCATAATTCCTCCAATTCCTTCATCCGCCAATCGTTTAAAAGGATAAAGTTCGATACTGTCAAGACGCTCGCGGGAATAAGGCAGAAGCGGCAAGGAAAGGTGTGAATCATTCCGTGTATCCCCATGACCGGGATAATGTTTGGCAACGGCAATTATTCCGTTTTCCTGCAGCCCTTTCATATAGGCCAGGCTCTTCCGGGTTACGTTTTCGCGCGATTCGCCAAACGAACGCATGCCAATAATGGGATTTTGCGACTCGGTATTTATATCTGCGACTGGTCCCAGGTTAATATGAACGCCAAGCCGTCTCAATTGGCCGGCCATTGCGGCAGCACTTTTCCGTACCAATTCATCATTTGCAACTGCACCCATCGTCATGTTGTAAGGAAATGGCTGAACGTCGCCGAGGCGCATTCCTAATCCCCATTCAGCATCCATGGCTATTAGAAGCGGGATCCGGGCCAGTGACTGGTAATAATTGATCAGTTGTGCCTGCTTCAAAGCGGTTCCTTCAAAGAAGATCAATCCTCCAAAATTATTTTTGCGGATCATTTCCGCCACCTGGAACTGATTTTTCAAATCTTCATCACCACTTACATCTATCCAGATCAGTTGTGCAATCCGCTCATCGGGCGTAAGCGAATTGAAAACAGAATCAACCCACGGATGATCAACCAACTTGTCAAGATCGATTCGGGACTGTGACATCGCAGGTGAGATCACACATAACAATATAAGTAAACCAATAAGTTTATTCGTCATCTTCTGTAAAGAATATATTTCAGTTAAATTGAATCAAAAAATCGAATCATTAAATAATCAATATCCTGCGAAAATGCCGAAAAGTGGAAGGAAAATAAAATCAGGAAAAGTACTGTCTTATTCATGGATTAAGTAGCAATTTATTACTCCAAAGGCGAAATTTTTTTAATTGTCAGGCCATTTTCAATACGATTCCAATTTTCCATTAGTTCAGATTGGTGCAGAGAAGCCCACTCAATTACAAGTCCTAAAGCCCGGGAAGGCAATTTTCCGATCAAAATACTCAGATCATTAATTCCAATCTCTGTTGACTATTTTTCCATTGTTCAAATGTTGTTCCTTTAATTTTCAAATACAGATTATCAGAGCACAATTCAATATTTTCATCCCATGCAATTGCACCGGTTTCTGCATTAATAAATACTTTGTTAAAAAAATCAGATTCTTTCCAATTCTGGAAAACGGGTTTGTTGATTAAATGTGATAAATCTACAATCCCTTCTGTGTTATCCTCGTATTTTAACAAAATTGAATATTGGCTTATCGCTTTAACTTGTATCGCTTTGGATATCATAATTTTAAATTTTATCGTTTAATACAAATTTACTATTTTTTTTGAAAACGGTCTTCTCAGTTTTCAATGATTTTCGTGTCAAGATGCATTACGAGCCCTTTAAGTAATAGGAATGAAATAATGTCGTATTTTGTTTTATTCACCTTATCCTGACTCTCCATGTCGTCAGCCAGCTAGATGACTCTGCCCTTCTTCCGCCAGCTGGCGGACTACTCATTATGACTATTTTGTATTTAAATAACATTGACTGCCTTTTCTTTAAACCTTATTTTTTTCTTTAAAAATAAGGTTTTTTAAGACATTGATCTTTAAAACACGACATCTAATTTTCGCTGTACTTATATCTAAACCTTTATGAAAATTTTCTTTTTATAGAGTATCAATCCAATCATCCAGTACATCACAATATGAGCAAGGGCAAAAAGTAATGAAGCTATTTTTGGATCTGAACTCAGTGGCACAAAAATATGCTGATAAAACCAGGTATAGCCATTCACCACAGATCCATCCGATTCCGTTACTTTTATTAACCGGCTTATTGTTCGGGCATACAGACCGGACAATGCAAAGATTACCAATGGGTTCATCCCAAACACAACAAAAAAGGAGGTCCATTTGGAGTAACCCTTCAGATCGATGATCCAGATTAACAAGGCTAATACAAGCAGCGCCCACCCGGCTGCATAAAGTACATACGAGCTGGTCCAAAGCGGTTTATTGAGCGGGAAAACGAATCCCCACAGGTACCCGGCTACAACTCCTGCAATTCCATAAATAGCCAATACACGTGGCACCTTGACTTTTTCTGTCTGTCTGATCACTGCACCTGCAAGGTAACCGAATATCACGGTAACAATCGCGGGAATTGTGCTGAGCAATCCTTCGGGATCGAATGGAATTCCGTAACCTTTGTATAAATGATTTTCGCCAATAATTGCTTTATCGAAGGGGACTGCTGCATTATCTGCCAGAGAATAGGGATCGCCCCCACCGAAATAATAAAGTATTCCCCAGTAAATTAAAAGAATGGCAGCACCCGTCAGCGGAAGATATTTGCGATTGACCGCTAAAACGATCAGTGAACCAATCCCATAGGCAATTGCAATCCGTTGGAGTACGCCCATTATTCTCAATTTTGAATAATCGGTCGACCATTGCGGAAAGGAATTCAAAAATAAGCCAATTGCAAAGATCAACAGTGTACGCTTTCCGATTCTTATCAGCGATTCCCTGTTAAGCGAATTGTTATATTTTGAGAAGGAGAAAAACATTGATACCCCCACAACAAACAGGAAAAATGGAAAAACAAGATCGGTTGGTGTGCATCCGTGCCATGCTGAGTGCTTTAGTGGTGCAAATATGTGCCCCCAGCTTCCCGGTGTATTCACCAGGATCATGGTGGCGATGGTCATTCCTCTCAGCACATCAAGTGCCAGGTAACGTGCTGATGATTTCATAAGTCAGGTTTTCTTAATCAAAAATAACTACAGTTCGATTGTAAATTTGAATTACTCCTTCATCGAAAAACTAACCGGATTGGTTTCGGTATTCGATTTGCTGATTGCAGTAATCACGTATTTGTACTTATCCGGATCGGTAAGTTTGTCCAGTGAATAGGTAACCGAATTATTGGAAGTTGTGAGAAAAATATGCTCAGGCTTTTCTATGTCTGTTTTCTCACGTTTCCGAAACTGATAAATTACGTAGGATTTTGCGTTTTCACAATTTTTCCAGGTTAAGTTCAACTGGCCATTTTTAGTATCTATTTTGGGATCAACAGGTTCCTGAGCAAGAATGGGATTTATTCTAAGGTTTGAGGGAGTGAGCGCCGGATACCGGTAATACCGCTTTTGCAATTTTTCGTGAAGCTTGAGCGGATTTTTACGCATAAATTTAGCGCTGAAGAACATACTTCCCGATATTTCCGGGTATTTGCGGTTAAGCTTAATTTGCCGGATAATTTCTTTTGCGCTTTGCCATGATTTATCCTTCGATTCCGGATCAATCCGGTACGGTGCCTGCCCGATATATAATTGAGTTTCAAAATTATTCCGGCTCCACCAGTCTGCAATAATTTTATAGTCTGCAACCTCCTTGCCTATTTCCCAATAGATCTGGGGGGTGATATAATCGATCCATTTCTCACGCTGCCATTTCAGAACATCAGCAAAAAGATCATCATAATTGGTTTGTCCGGCCCGGGTATCCGAACCAGCCGGATCTTTTGAGCTGTTGCGCCAAACTCCGAATGGGGATATTCCAAGCTCCACCCATGGTTTTATTGCCTTAATGCTGTCGTGCAACTGTTTGATGATCAAATCTACATTATTGCGGCGCCAATCATCACGCCGGTCGGCTGTATATTCACCGTGATACGCTTTAAACGACTCATCGTCAGGAAATTCAACCCCGGCGATCCGGTACGGATAAAAATAATCATCCATGTGAATGGCATCAATATCATAACGTCTCACGATATCACTTACTACTGTTGCAACAAAATCGCGGGTTTCTGGCAGCGCGGGATCAAAATACCTTGTCTTTCCGTAGGTGATAAACCATTCGGGATGGGTGTTGGTGATGTGATCGGGGGCAGTCTGGTTTTTATTTACATCCAAAACGGCACGATAGGGATTAACCCAAACATGAAGATCGAGCCCCCTTTTGCGGCATTCGGTACTTGCGAATGCGAGCGGATCGTAACCAGGTTCTTTTCCCTGCTGCCCCGTGAGCCACTGCGACCATGGTTCGTAGGTTGAAAAATAAAAAGCATCCGCTGCGGGCCTGATCTGAAATACAACAGTATTCATATGATAAGCCTTACTTAAATCAAGTAACTCTGTAAACTCTTTCTGCTGTTGGGCTGTCGTCAGATCCGGGGCCGATGGCCAGTCAATATTTGCAACCGTGGCTATCCACACTGCGCGCATTTCAGTTTTTGGATATTTAGCGCCATATAAATTGAGTGCAAGCAACACTACAAGGCTTAATCCAACCAGTTTTTTCATAAATATAATCGTATAAATGTGCTGAGAGTAATCAGTTAGTCAAAAAAATAAAGTCAAAGGATAATCGTTAATGGTCTAAAGATAATCATTATTACAACATAACAATTCAACTTTCTTCATGCCGCATATCCTGTAATCATTTGCCCCTGAGTAAAACAGAGCCTTTCTTCAGCAACTGGTATTCAAATTCAAAGTTAGGTGTAAAAATGTTCTGACCAAGGTTCTTTTCAATCTGCGATGGACTCCAGAATTTGCCTTCTTCCACTTCCTCGCTGTGCAATCGTATTTTCTGAAAATCGTAAGATATAAAATAGTATACAAGTTCTGATTCCAGGTCGCTCTCCCAGAGGTAGCTGCCAAGGGGTTTTGCCGAAAAATTTTCGAGTCCTATTTCTTCAAAAGCTTCACGACGAAGTGCTGTCTGGAGGTCTTCTCCAAAGGAAATGTGTCCGCCTACTGCTGTGTCCCATTTACCCGGCTGCACGAGCTTTTGCATCGGACGCTTCTGTAAATAAATATGGCCATTTGGATTAAAGACATGCAGGTGAACAACCGGGTGAAGTATTTTATCGCCGTTATGACAAAAGGACCGTGGTGCTTTCCCGATAATTTTTCCGTCCTGTTCAACAACAGGAAGCCACTCCTCGTCTTCATAGGATGTGACTTCACTCCGGGGTATACTTTTACGGGCTAACCGCCTGTTTCTGACAAACTCGAAACCGAAATAGATGAAAAAAAGAATATAAAACAAGCCGCCGCTAATAAAAGCCCAGGCTTCCTTACTCATATAAAATGCCGAATAAAAGACAAGCGCAGTATGAGCGATGACAATGTAAAATAAGTTGCGAAGATTCCGCTTAAAAAGCGCCGCCTGAAATTCGTTCATCTCAACCCCTTTCATATACTTCCGGGTCATGGTACCAACGATATCAACAGGAGAGAATACTGAAACGCCTAATATTGCAACCAGGATCAACTCGATAAGAGCAGGTTTCAGTTTGAAAAAAATCTCATTTTCCAGCAAGATCGAAATACCTGAAAGCGCCACGAGTAAGGCAGTATCGAGCAATACAAAACGGTCGAGCCGCTTTTCATGAAACCAGACTATACCCATTTCGACAAGACCGATCATCAGGGCGACAACCAGTCCGACTTTCATTCCCCATAATTCGTCAGCAAGGATAAAAACGAAAAGAGGGATAAAACCGGGTAGTAATTTTTTAAAAAGCGCTGCCTGTTTCAAGTGAACTATTCAGTGTCGCAAATTAAACGATTAATATTTTTTAGGAAGTTTCTCAATAATTGGTGGAACATCAGCAGTACGGTAGACTTTATAAACCCTGATGTAAAAAACGAGCGGTGAATAGGCCGGGATTGATGCTTGCGCCTGACCTGAATAGGCAAGCTTTGAAGGAACTACAAGCTTTGCTTCACTTCCTTCCTTCATATAGGTCATTGCTTCATCCCATCCTGTTATAACTGCCCCTGTACCAACAGTGAAAGAAAAAGGTTCATATTCGCCCGAATTATCAAATTCATATCCATCCCTGATGCCGGCCGTGTCATCCTCTTCGATCAGGTATCCCCGGTAGAACACTTTAACAAGGTCGCCAGCTTTGATCAATGCGGTATCGGTCGGGGCTGCTTTAGTCTCCATAAAATAAAGCCCTGAAGGTTTTGGAGTTACAGTTGAATGATATTTTGCAATATATTTTTTGAGCAATTCCTGTTCAAGATCGCGTTGAGCCTGGCCGGTTGGCTTTTTACAGGAAGATGTTACAAACGCCAGCACGGCAACAACCATAAACACATTGAATAACCTGATTCTCATATTCTACTAATTTAGCGCAAAATTAACCCAAATTTATCCCTCTCCAAGTGAATAGAACGAAAAGGGAAATTAATTATTAATATTCGTTCAGTAATCTCTCCGAATACTGAGGTAATAACTCCCTGAAGAGCGCAAGTGCTTCCGTCATGGAACGTTTCGTTTCTCCCCCCGATGCATTGCGATGCCCGCCTCCACTGAAGTGTTCACCTGAAAAATCGTTTGTTGCAAAGCTTCCTTTCGAACGGAAGGAAATTTTGACCATATCATGTTTTTCCATAAAAAATGCAGAGAAGACAATTCCACGGATTGAGAGCGGATAATTAACAAACCCCTCTGTATCACCCGGATGAAAATCGAATCGTTTTAAGTCATCGGCTGACAGCCAAATAATTGCTGTTCTGTATTGGGGAAAAACCTCCATTTTTTCAGAAAGGCAATAACCGAGCAGACGCATTCTTTTTTCCGAAAAATCGTTGAAAAGTGCATCATTAATTTTTTCCTTATCTGCACCCCGTCTGATTAAGTCACCAACGATGGGATACATAGGCGGACGGGAAGCATTATGACTGAATGAACCAGTATCCGCAATAATTCCTGTAAGTAATGCATTAGCCCCTGCCTGTCCGAGATGTTCGAGCATGTCAATTCCCGAAATAAAATCGTACACGAGTTCGGCTGTCGAACTTACATTGGTATCCGAAAACAGGTAATCTGCCTTGATTTGAGGATCGGGGTGATGATCAATCAATACCACTGGTTTGGTATTCGATCGTAAATATTCCTCAAGTTTGCCCAGTCTTTTGACATCATTGAAATCGAGAAAAAACAAGGCATCCGCACTGTCGATTAATTGATGACAACGACTACTGTTTTGCTCATAAATCAATGGAATTCCTTCACTGCCAAGCCAATTCAAATACGACGGAAAATCATTCGGTACAATCACATTTGATTCAAAGCCGGCATTATTGAATACATCATTTAAACCTAATGCAGAACCTATCGCATCACCATCAGGATTGACATGAGGAATAATCACAATCCTCTTCACTTCTTTCCGAAGCCATTTACTTACCTTTATACAGGTGTTATTATCGAATCTTTCCAACCAAAGTAATTTTAATCAAGATGCAAAGATATGAATATTGGTTGTACGCGATTAATTTTCGAATGCATTTAATATTGATTTAACTAATATTTTACTGATTTACAGCCCATTAAACTGTTTAAACAAATATTCGCTTATCATATCCATTCTGATTATAATTTTCTAATTTTATGGTCACAATTATTCAAAAAAAAATCTCTGACAAACTCCCTCTCGATGACTGGAAATATCACATTTACAATGATTAAGCCGTGCGCCGTTAAAAACAATTATATCGGTCCTATACTCAAAATGATCAATGAGAGAGGCTTCAGGATCAAGGCGATGAAAATGACCCGTTTTACCCGTGATCGCGCGGAGGCTTTTTATGCGATTCATACCGGCAAGTTCTTTTTTGACGGTTTGGTTGATTTTATGTCATCCGGACCATTAGTCGCGGTTATCCTCGAGAAGGAGAATGCTGTTGACGATTTTCGCGAATTAATTGGCAACACCAATCCTGAAAAAGCAGAAGAAGGAACCATCCGAAAACTATTTGCTGAATCACTTACCGCCAATGCCATTCATGGTGCCGACAGCGATGACAATGCGCTTCGCGAAGGAATGTTCTTCTTTTCAGAAATGGAACAATATTAGATTTAGTAACTGACTGCTGATAGGTAATAGGAATGAAATAATGTCGTATTCTTTTCTTGATTTACCCCTAAATCCCCTAAAAGGGACTTTCGCTGCTCACAAGCACTGACGATATTAGAAGCATGAGCCCCCTTCGAGGGGGTTGGAGGTGAAAAATACGACAATAAAGAGTTCCCATTACTTAAGTTCAACAGCCAGTTTTTTTTAGAAACAAATTATTTTCTGAATAGCAGGCAAACGGGCTTAAACGCCTTTACCTGATCGGTATATTGAAGTTTCCCCGTTTTTGCATCACGACGAAAGGCTACAATGTTCTGCGTATTTTGGTTGGCTACCAGTAAATAATCATTATTGGGAGATAATGTAAAATTCCGGGGAGATTCTCCGCGTGTTGGTTCCTGAGCGATCTGCACAATTCTTCCGGTTTGAAGATCAACTGAAAAAACAGCAATTGAATTGAGACCGCGGTTTGACGCATACAAAAACCGACCATCCTTCGAAATATGTATATCGGCGCAGGTATTTGGCTGATTATATCCCGGAGGAAGCGCAGAAACGGTCTCAACGGTTGTAAAACTGCCATCTTTATTTAAATTAACTACCGATACATCGCTGGTAAGTTCATTAACCACGTATAAAACTTTCATCTCAGGATGAAAGGCGAGGTGACGCGGACCACTGCCAGGAGTTAAATTTATTGAGGAAACAGGTGCCTCCTTTAATTTAGCTCCCTTACCATCAAGATTATAAACGGAAACTTTATCTATTCCCAGGTCTGCGACAAAAATTCTGTCGGACCCCGGTTCAAAAAATGCACTGTGTACATGTGGCTCTGCCTGCCGGGCCTTATTGGGTCCTCTTCCATAATGTTGCTGTACATCGAGTGTATCGCCCAACTTTCCGTTTGAGTCCAGCTTCAGGAGTCCCACATTGCCACCAGTATAATTCGCTGCAAGCACATATCCGTCTTTGTTTACAGATACATAACATGGATGTGCGCCTCCGCTTGTCACTTTGCTCAGCGAGATTAACCGAAGATCATCCTTTTGTACTGCAAACGATTCAATATAACCCATGCTGCTTCCGTTTTCACCCTTGGTTTCGTGAACGGCCAGTAAAAATTTCCCACTGAAAGCCATGGCCAGGAAAGAGGGATTATTAGTTTTGGCAGCCAACCCATGATCAGTAAGTTTTCCCGTAACCGGATCAAGACTAAAGTTGTAAATCCCTTCGCTCCCACCGTCAGTATAAGTCCCGACAAAGAAGTACTGAAGTCCGTTTTTTTTACCGGAAGCAGCACCTGTGAAATTAGTAATCAATAACATACCAATAAAAAATAATACAATCGCCTTTACTTTCATTTACTTTTTTTTTTAGGTTAATAGTCCTTCATTTTGTATCATCCTGACCAACCCTCATCGATTTTATTTTCATCGGCGAACAATTGTTCCAGAGGGTAAAAATCTTTTCTTTGCTTTCCTTACCAATTAAATCTTAATCCGGCAAAATAGCGTCTTCCCGGTGACATACTTGTAAAATATCGGGGATCGGTATAATCAAAAAGGTTGTCAATGCCGGCCGTTATACTTGCCCATCTTGTAATTCGGTGTAAAGTTGTCAATTTCCAGTTAAAAAATTCGCTTAATTTTACTTTTGTGTTCTGACCTCTCGTGTCGGTCCAGGTAATATCGGCATCGCCGTAGTATTTTCCCTGGAGCGTAATTGTTGGTCTGTAACTACCGCTTTGAACTGCATACTCACCCGTGAGTACTGCGGAATGCTCTCTTGCCTCGAATCGGTTTATCACCGCATCACTCTGACTGGTTAATGGCTTTGTTAAAGTATAGCCGCCTGTAAATTTTAGTTGGGTAACCGGACGATAATTGAATAATAATTCAACATTTAACATTTCAGCCGACTCAATATTCTGATATTTATATACAAACGGGGGTTGAATGGTTTTAGCGACTTCAGTAATCAGGTTATTCAGGTTGTTATACTGGCCAATCACCGAAATATTGAAGTTATCATGGTTATATTCGGTTGAAAAACTAAAATAATTCGAGTCTTCGGGTTTAAGGTCAGGATTACCTGTTATTTTTATCGGCACTCCGGGAACACTGAAATCCATGAAAAGCTCTTTTAGAGTCGGAGCACGGAAGCCACGCCCGTAAGCGCCGCGAAGGCTAAAAGCACCCGGTCGGTAATTTACAGCAAGCTGCCAGGTTGCATTGGCGTCGTATTCAGAATGAAAGGTCATCCTCCCACCGATAACTGTTGTAAATTGAGGTTTAATGTCCCATACATTCTGGGCAAATATCATAAACGCATCTGCTTTTTTACCGGCTGCTAAACCGTTGGCAGAAAATAGTTTATCACCGTTATATTCCACACCTGCAACAAGCGAATTGTTCGTGGAGAGTTTAATATTGTCCTGAATGCGGGCAATATTAAACGTTTTATCGTAGTGTTTTGTCTCCTGACCAGCCGAGGGTAAATCCAGACTGTAAGAGGTATACTTATCGGTATACCCCACCACTTCCAACGCGTGAGAATCCGAAACCTTGTAATTTGCTGTTAACCGGGTATTGTAATCCTCATAACGACGATCTTCAAGAAAAGAAGTGGTGTTATTATCCTTCCGCCTGAAATAGCTGAAATCACCTGTAATATTGAAACGATCGGAAAACTGATAACCCAAACGCTGACCAATGGTATAATTTTTTGTAGCTTCAACTGTCTTGCCCGACTCCTCAGGATTAATATCCCAGCCATCCAACTTGTTATATATAAAAGAAGTACGTGAAGTAAGGCCTTCGGTTTTTAGACCCAAATCGAGAAAATGACGTTGCTCGCCGTAATCTGAAAAGCGGGTTCCGGCCGACCCTTCACAGGTTTTGGTATTTTTTTTAGTGATTATATTAATCACCCCGCCAATAGCATCTGAACCGTACAGTGCCGATGAAGCACCCCGGACGATTTCTATTCTATCAATATTTTCGGTATTAATCCTCGATAAATCGACATTTTCCTTTGTATCACCCGGGTTAAGGCGTTCGCCATCAACCAGTATCAGTAGGTATTTATTCCCGAAGCCATTCATTTGTAAGCTGCTTCCGCCGGAGCCGGCCGAGAGATTCTTAAAGTCAATCCCGGGAAAATACCCGGTCAATGCATCACCGAGTGTTGTTGCATCGGTCTTCTGAAGCTCAGATCCATACACCACCTGTGTATGGATGGGCACATCCTTCAGCGGGCGTACTGATCGTGTTGCTGTAACAACAATTGCATTTAAATCAATGATTGCCTGTTCCAGCACAAAATCAATTCTGTTTGTTTTCCCGGCCATTACCGTAATTTGCTGCTCATTGGTTTTATAACCCGAATAACTTACCTTAATTGTTTGCAATCCGGAAAGCTCTCCCGACAACTGGTATTTTCCGTTGCGATCGGTGACTGCATAAATATTTTTCACCGGAAAAAAGACATAAGCCTCCTCCAGCGGCTCATTATCAGTACCTGTTACAAAACCTTCGACGAGGGTAACCTGGGTAAAACCTTGAAGCACAAAAAAAATGATGATATTTAAAAGTGTAAGGGCTCTCTTCATATTAACTAATTTTTTTAACGGATAAAGATCAATTATTGATAAAGTCATGTGAAATTTAAAATCGCAAAAGCAATTTAACAGTAAAGTTAACAGACGAAAATGTCATTTGTTTACAGGCAAATTCATGACAAAACTTAGTTTCTGAATAAGCCGGAATTTCTATCTTTATGCAAAAAAAATTATGAAGCGAATTATGATACTATTACTTGCCGGGTTTTCAGCCTGTTCCGGACCTGCTCCAAAAGCGGATAAACCTGCACGCAATTTTTCAATTTCTGAGACCACTGTTATGCAGATAATTGACAGTCTGAAACCTCAGTCCGATGATGCCGCAAGGCTTGCAAAGGGGGTCAGACACACCGCTTCGCTATGGCGGGCAGAAGACGGAAGTTCCGACGATTTTGCCGCTTTTTGTAAATCAAACTATATTGGCAATGCGGAGGAACGGTCGTTGTTATTTGAAAAAGTAAGCAAAAATTTTGAATCAATCTTTGGCCATTTCAACAAGATATCGCTCGACCTTAGAGAAAATGTTGACCTCAATAATGGTCCCATGCTCGAAATAGACAAGGCATTTAGTGCATATTCAGTAGGGGCGCATCTTAATTCCGACCTCTTTGCGGGCAAAATTGCTTTTATTATTGCCCTTAACTTTCCGTACTACACGCTCGAAGAGAAGGAAAAGCTGGATCAGACGACTTCACGCAAGGATTGGGCGATGGTACGACTGGGTGATATCTTCGTTTCGCGTGTGCCCGCTGAACTTCATCAGGCAGCAGCCAAAGCGGGAGCAGATGCCGACCTCTACATTTCGGAGTACAACATTGAGATGGGAAAACTGCGCACCAATTCGGGTAAACAGCTTTTCCCTGAAAACATGGTGCTCCTCTCCCACTGGAATCTTCGTGACGAAATAAAGGCAAACTATGGCAACAAAGCGACAGGACCTGAAAAACAGGAGATAATTTATAAGGTTATGGAAAGAATTATCAACCAGGAGATTCCGGAAAAGGTGATCAACAATCCAAACCTTCAATGGGCTCCATATTCCAATAAGGTTTTCGAAAACGGGAAAGAGATTACTGCCGTTGCGGAGCCTGATAACAGGTACCAGCAGATTATCAATAATTTTAAAGCTGAAAAAGCCATCGATTCCTACAGTCCTGAACTGAATACTTTTATTCTCAGAAAGTTCTCCAGCGAAATGGAAATCCCACAGGAGGATGTTGAAGCACTGTTCGACACTTACCTGAGGTCACCGGAACTTGCAAAAATTGCTGCGATTATTGAACAACGGCTTGGCCGCAGCCTGCGCCCATACGACATCTGGTACGATGGTTTTAAAGCCCGCAGCACCATTCCACAGGAGTTGTTAAACTCAAAAACTACTTCACAATATCCAAATCCGAAAGCGTTCGAAGCCGATATGCAAAATATGCTTGTCAAACTGGGCTGGACAAGGGAAAGGGCTGCCTATCTGTCATCAAAAATCGCAGTCGACCCCGCACGTGGTTCGGGGCATGCCTGGGGAGCTGCCATGAAGGGAGAGAAAGCACATTTACGTACGCGTATTGCTGAAAGTGGAATGGATTATAAGGGCTACAACATTGCGGTTCATGAATTTGGTCATAATGTTGAACAGACAATTTCGCTTTACGATGTCGACCATTATATGCTGAACGGTGTTCCGAATACAGCGTTCACCGAAGCGCTCGCCTTTATTTTTCAGAGTCGTGACTTGCAATTACTTGGAATTAAAAATCCGAATCCCGATCAGGAGCAACTGAACACGTTGGATGCCGGATGGTCGCTTATGGAAATAATGGGGGTTGGAATGGTGGATATGAAAATCTGGAAATGGCTTTATGCGCATCCTGAAGCTACAGCGGCTGAATTAAAGACTGCTGTTCAGTCTATTACCAAAGAAGTATGGAATACCTATTTTTCTCCGGTATTCGGGATCAAAGATGCTCCGATTCTGGGTATCTATTCCCATATGATTTCCAACCCGTTGTATCTTGCTGCCTATTCATACGGGCAGATTATTGAATTTCAGCTCGAGGAACACCTCGTGGGCAAGAGCTTTTCAAGCGAAATCGACAGGATTTATCAACAGGGAAGATTAATTCCCCAACGGTGGATGGAGGGTGCAGTTGGTTCAAATATATCGGTGCAACCAATTCTGAACAAGCTCGGGAAAGCTATTAATTAAGTAATAGGAATGAAATTATGTCATATTTTGTATTCAAATTACATTGACTGCCTTTCTTTAAAACCTTATTTTTAAAGGTAACCTCAGTAGAAGATCGATACTCATAGCCCACAACCTCATTACCTTATTTGGAGTTGAGTTTCTTTTATTAGAATTTAATAAATAAATTAGGTAATAAGGTTTGGCCACAAGGGTTGAATACTTTCTACTGAGGGTTTTTCCTTTAAATATGAGGTTAATTAAAACACGTCATCCGATTATTCATAGTACTTAGTATCCTGTTTCTTTACAGCCACCATCCTAATTCAGGTAATGCTGTTATGGGCTGTGCTTCTTTGATACTGATCAAGTTAAATATGAGCAGTTGTGTTATAATTTTTTTGTTTCAGATAAGCAGCCCATTCGTCTGATGAAAAACCAGTCTTTCCACCAACTTTTCCCTTTCCAAATTTACTTTCCTGAATGTCCTTTAAATATTTACAGTTTTTTCAAAGGTTTTCATTTTTATAATAATTCCGTTAACTGTTTCAATAATTAGGTTGCCGTCATTGTCTATAGTTATCCCGGCAATAAAATAATTATGCTTAGATTCCTCTTTTTGACCAGAAACAGAAAATTGATCCACATTCTCAAATCGAATTAAAGAAGTCATGCCATTTAAATATGAAAAAGTCCCAAATATTTTTTTCTGCCGCGTCACATTTTCAAATGTTCGTCTTTCAATTTTAAATTCCAAGGAGAATTCCACTAACGTCAATTGTTCTATGTCGACCAAGTCAATACTTGCATCAAAAATAAGTTGATTAAGAATTTCTATTTGGTCGATACGAAAAATGTATTCCATGCTACAATTTTTTTTAGCATTGCCCCTATCTTCCTAATTCAGGTAATAGACAAAACCAATAGAACCAGACAACAATTGAATTGGAATTGTGGAACTCCCCTGCCCCAGGTTTTCAGTGTTAACGGTTTCACCCACTTTGGTTACCCTGATCTGCTCATAGGGGACTTTCGCCTGTGACTGGTAATATTCAACCCCGACGCGTAAGTTCAACCGATCGGTAACAGGAAACCTTAGCGCAGTACCTGCCTGAAGTCCGTAGGAAAAACTTGTTGTAGATGTATTTCGGTCAAGATAGAACCAATTATTGGCAGGATTCCTGTACAAAAGTTTTTGCTGCGGCAGGTATCCCACATTGAGGCCGCCTAATAGCTGAAAATCCCAGTAAATGCGATCAAAACTGATTGTATAAACCGGTCCGGCCAGAAGTGCATTCGACATCCATGAATTAACCCTTAACGAAAGATGCGTGCGATCTTCATCGCTGACCGTTATCGGTACATCATTCATCCGTAACTCAAGCTTAGTTCCCAGCCAGCTACGATCCATGGGACTAGTATTGAGCATTGCCATCCCTTTTAAGCCCCAGTGTTCATTCAAAGGATAGGTGGCATCCAGTAAAAGAACAAAGCCATTTTTTGCAAATCCCGATTCCAGGTCATCAATATTTGTTTCTGAAAAGCTTCCCTGGGGCCAGGATCTGCCCATTGACAACGAGAAATACCAATTATCGGATTGAGCATACACACTGATTGACAGCCCAATAATTATTAAAAAAGTTATTATCTTTTTCATGTTGTTACTAATGTATTAAAAACCAGGCACCTGGTGTCAAAGTAGTAAAATTGTACAACAGACCATTTTGCCGGATCCGGAGATTAAACCAATATTCCATTACAGCTTACAATATTCACGAATTTTTAGCTGTTACTAATCATCCGGGGTGTGGAAAATTGCATTGTTTACCAACAAGACGATTTTGGATTTAGAAAAGTTGCAGGAAAGGAAGTATATTTCCCTGGATGATCTTACCGGTTTCCTGGTCGAGTTCGCTTCCGTACAAGCTGTGAGGAATTGTAAAAATAGCCATCGTAATGATCGAAGCGGCAATGATCCAAAAAGCGGCATTCTTTTTCCGGATCATAATTAGTGCGAGCAACCAGGCGAGAACAGCAATTAATGTTTTATTATCAGTAAGATCCCATCCGTACGGAATGCCGGTCCACCATTCATTAAAGGCATATTTCTGAACAATTGGTCCAAATATGAGTCCGCCGATGGCTAAAATAATAAAAGTAAAAATCGCGAGACGCCTGTAGGGTTTGACCCTGAAAATGGCATGTATGCCCGTAGCATTACTGAAAAGCATGGCAAAAAACATCAGAAAGATATGAATTCCTAACACAACACCGGGAACGTCGCCAGTGAAGCGGATGATCACTGAAGCACCGTCATTTACAATCAGAGGCGCCCCCTCCTTTTCAAGTTCAACCTTGTACTCCAGCTTCCCGGCAGGTGGTTGATTGGGTAGAACAGCCACGAGCTTATCGCCCTGCCTCATAAGTTCAACTTTTGTCATCTCATCCTGTGTAGGATACTTACGGTACAGAAGAACACCTTTTACCGAAATATCCGGAATCTGAAGTGTTACCGGACAATCTGTCGTGCCTGAGTGCGATCGTACAAACTTTACGGGAAATTTCTGAATTCCGGTATTAACCTCTGTCTGATAGGGATATGTCGGACCAGTAGTACGTTGGTAATAGGCCGCTGCTATAGTAAGAAGCAAAGCAAACAACCAGATAAAGCTTTTCATAAGTATATAAATATATTGATCATCAGTAGTTAGTTATCTTCATGGATGAATTTTTGAGAAAAATCTGCACAATAATTCAACATTGAATGATCCGTGAAAATAACAATAAATTACTATTTTTACAACTTAAACCATTTTCAACACACATAGCTTATGAAATTACAAACAATTATTTTCGCCTTGGCAGGTATGATCGCTTCCTTTTCCGGGAATGCTGAATCGAAAAAAGACACTGGACTTAAAATAAATTTCATTGTCAAAGAGGCTGATAAAAAGGTAGATGTTATGATTGGTGGAAAATTGTTCACCTCCTACTGCTGGCCTGACAATGTGATGAAACCAATTTTATACCCCGTAATGACTTCGGAAGGAACCGAAATAACCCGCGGATACCCGATTAAACCGAGGGGAGGCGAACGTGTAGACCACCCGCACCATGTCGGGATCTGGTTTAATTACGGTGATGTTGACGGACTTGATTTCTGGAATAACTCCGAAGCAATCCCTGCTGATAAGAAAAGCAGTTATGGTACGATCAAACACGTGAAGATCAATAAATTAAATGAAGGCATTGGAGAAGCGCTGATGGTTACCACCGAAAGCTGGATCGATCCTTCAGGTAAGGAATTATTATCCGAAAAAACAGAATATCATTTTATTGCAAAGGGTACAACCAGGATCATTGACCGCGTGGCAACACTTACCGCCACTGGTAAAACCGTTTCAATGAAAGACAACAAAGAGGGCATGATTGCCATCCGTATGGCCCGCCAACTCGAACTGCCATCGAAGGACCAGGTGATCATGACCGATGCACAGGGAAACCCGACCACAGTTAAAAAAATGACCAATGAAGGAGTTACCGGAAGCTACCGAAGCAGCGAGGGAATTAAAGACGATGCTGTCTGGAGCACCCGTGCCAAATGGATGGATCTTAACGGCACAATAGGCAACGAAAAAATTGCGGTTGTAATGGTCGATCATCCAAAAAATCAAAGCTATCCTACTTACTGGCATTCAAGAGGTTACGGACTTTTTGCCGCCAACCCCCTGGGATGGAGTGTATTCACCAAAGGAAAAGAGACATTGAATTATTCGATTCCTGCCGGGAAATCTTCTGTTTTCAGATATCGGTTCATAATCCATTCGGGTGCCGATCTTTCTGACAGCCAGATTAATGAATATGCTGATGACTTCGCCAAAAAATACTAACATAAATGGTCCTCAAAAAATCCGGGTTCATCCCCGGATTTTTTTATTTTTACACGTCTGACCTGACGCTTCCTTTAGCTATGGCTGTTATTTAAAAACCTATTATTTCATGGCGCTCAATTACATCTGGATTTTCTTCTTTTTGATTGCCTTTGTAATCGGGCTCGTGAAAATGATTTTTTTCGGCGATTTGGAAATATTTCCCGAAATGGTCAATTCGACATTTGAGATGGCGAAGACCGGTTTTGAGATTTCGCTTGGACTAACCGGCGTTCTCACCTTATGGTCCGGCATCATGAAAATCGGTGAAAAAGGGGGGATTGTTAACATCATTTCCCGGCTAATCGGTCCCTTTTTCAATAAACTTTTTCCTGAACTGGGAAAGAATCATCCGGCTTACGGTCCTATGATGCTGAACTTTGCTGCAAATATGATGGGTCTCGACAATGCAGCCACTCCGATGGGATTGCAGGCAATGAATGAAATGCAGAAGTCTAATTTAAGTAAAGATACTGCCTCCAATGCGCAAATAATGTTTCTCGTCTTAAATGCATCGGGCCTCACAATAATACCCATCTCGATTATGGTTTACCGGGCTCAGCTGGGAGCCGCCGATCCTTCCGATGTGTTTATCCCCATTTTAATAGCAACATTTTTCTCAACCCTCACCGGATTGATTGCAGTATCGGTTTACCAGCGCATAAATTTATGGGATCGCACGATCATTGCTTACCTGGCTGGGATGTTTATTTTTGTTTCAGCTTTAATCTACTGGACCAATACCCTACCCCAGGAGAGCATCGCGCTTTACTCAAAGGTTTTCAGCAACCTGATCCTCTTTTCAATTATCATTGCCTTCCTGCTTCTTGGTCTCCGTAGAAAGATAAATGTTTATGAAACTTTTATTGATGGGGCCAAGGAAGGATTCACAACCGCAGTAAAAATAATTCCATACCTGGTGGCAATCCTTGTCGGGATAGGTGTTTTCCGCGCGTCAGGTGCAATGAATTACATGATTGAAGGGATTAAATGGAGCATTGAAGCAGCAGGTATAAACAGCGATTTCGTGGGCGCCCTGCCTACTGCGTTGATGAAGCCCTTAAGTGGCAGCGGTTCGCGCGGAATGATGATAGATGCGATGAAAACCTTTGGTGCCGATTCGTTCGTAGGAAGACTATCGTGCATCGTGCAGGGAGCAGCAGATACTACCTTCTTTATCCTGGCTGTTTACTTTGGATCGGTCGGAATTAAAAAAACCAGGCATGCCCTTGCCTGCGCACTTATTGCTGACTTTAGTGGCTTGATAGCTGCAATTTTGGTAGGCTATCTGTTTTTCCATTAATAAAGATCCCCGGTCAGACAAAAATGTCCGGCCGGGGATATAAATACTTAATTAAGGGATACTTAATTGACAGATTTTGAATCTTTCGCTTCTGAAGCCGTAGCGACTGCTTTTGACTTGCAGCAAGCTCCTGCTGATTTGTCATTCACATTCTGACTTGTTGCACTGGCATCTTTGTTAGCGCAGGCAGCAGCAGTTTCCTTCTTATCGCATTTTGCAACAGAAGCTGTTTCACCACTTTTACAACATGCAGCTGTGGCTTCTTTTTTAACCGGTGCTTTAGGATCCTGTGCATTCGCATCAACTGCAGCAAGGCTCATACCGGCGACCATTACGAATAAATAAAGTAATTTCCTCATTTTTAATAGTTTAGAATTAATAATAATTACATTTGAAAAGGACTGGCGAAAAAACAAACCTGATAGCCTTCCTTAACCTATATGGTTAACATTTCCGCACTGTACAAAGTTGCATAAAAAAAGTTCTTTTCCTAATTTGTATCCGAAAAATTCTTATTTGCGCTATTTTATATCGGGTGAATTCACCTCCGGGCATTTGTCACTATTCTTAAATTCACATATACTGCAACCATCTTCCATATCCTCTTTCCTGTAACGACAAGAGCCCTGCGGCAATTTACCTCCCGGCAGAAGTAAAAACTTTATCATTAAACCCACAAGGGCTAGTGCAATCAAAATGATGGAAATCAGTATTAGTTTAATATCCATAAGGACAATATTTAAGTATTAATAAAATCACCACTCATAAGTGGCAATCATTAAAGGAATAAAGGTCCTGTTTTGTTCAGGTATATTAAGATTGGTGATTTTTACCGGTGATATAGGACATTATACCATATGAATGCTTATTATTGTGTGAAATCTCATTTCAAACTAATTTTACAGTTATGGATTCACACAAAATTGTGTCGGATGTTGAGAAGGTATTCCGGGAACTGGATGAACATATTTCAGAGATGACTAATCACTCAGGAATGAAATGTGTGCATTTGTGCAATGCCTGTTGCCGGAAAACTGATATTGAAGCCAGTCCGATTGAGTTTATTCCATTGGCCGCCTGGCTATATGAATCCGGAAAAGTAGATGAATTCCTGACCCGGCTCGATCGTAGCGACGAAACCGGATATTGTGTGCTTTTTTCACCCGACGCATGGAAAGGCGGTAACTGGGGATGCCAGAATTACGAAAAAAGGGGATTGATTTGTCGTCTCTTTGGATTTGGATACCGTCTTAACCGCGAAGGAACTCCTGAGTTGGTTACCTGTAAAATATTAAAGGAGAGCTGTCCTGAAGCCGTTGCCACAGCCCGTCAGAAAGGAATCGAAACCCCTGAAGAAGTTCCCTTGTTCCGAAATTATTCAATGCAGCTATATAGCATTGATCCTGATCTCGCCATTCAACATTTCCCGATAAACACAGCGATAAGAATGGCCATCGAAAAACTCTATTTCCATTATTCTTTGGGTGTTGAACCGGAAAACGAGGACGAAACAAACAGGGAACAACCCGTATTGGGAACAGAATAATGAAGTCTGATTGGTTAAAACATTACAATTATCAAATTATATTATTTTCTCTCCTGTATTTTTCCATGCGTTTGGCATGATTTATATCGTCACCGTTGAGTTTCTGAAAGACCTTCCCCATTGGCTCGGAAATTAGCTCTGAAGTCATAAAAAATTCGTAATGAGATTCCCCGGCAGAATTTTCAAGTTCTAAGCCATATTTAAATGCCTCCGCTCTTGTTGGTGGATTCGTTTTGTAAAGCTCAGTTCTCGCTTTAATGCTCAGGTTAATCCGGTGAATTTCTTCAGTATAACTTTCGAGTTCACCGACAGGAAGGATGGTTTCGGTGAAAAAAAAATCATTAATTGATTCAATCAATGCCGCGTGATTCATCTCCTCGAGTGAGATTTTCCACCAAAAGTGATAATCCATCGGAAATTTAACGCTGAATAACTGGTAAAGCTCCGCTACATTCAGTTCCAATTCAACAGATTCTTTTAAAAACATCTTAACAGACTGATTCATAGTGTATTTTATATATATAATGCTTCAATGTGCTGATCTTAAAATTATCGCAATTTTTATTAAACTCATGCTGCGATTGAATTTTCTTCCACTCTTTTTAACGAACACCTAATATTCAGACGATTGAGCCAGGGATAAGGCGATCTGATAATGGAATTATTATCTTTGTAAACGCCGTAGTGAACGGGGTGCATCCCATGATTCACAGGTATGAGGGTAGTATTTATTTAAAACAATTACATGTTCAAAACCTTACTGATTGCCGGTACCGGTGGATTTATCGGGACAGTTTTAAGATTTGTAGTTTCACGTTACTTCCAGGAACACACATTTTCACTTTTCCCATGGGGCACATTTACGGTGAATATCATCGGAAGTTTACTGATCGGGATTTTTTACGGGATGTCGGAAAGAGGAAATTTGCTGAGTCCGGATGTCCGGATTTTTTTGACCGTTGGAATTTGTGGCGGTTTTACAACTTTTTCATCCTTCTCAAATGATGCGTTTATGCTACTTCAGGAGAAAGACTGGTTAAAGTTAAGTCTTTATGCCTCACTGAGTTTTTTCCTCTGCCTTGTGGCTGTTTATCTGGGCAGAACCCTTGTCAAGAGCTTATAAGAGCTGATCGAAATATTGGATTTTTGATTATTCAACATTTAAAAATACTCTGATATGAAAACTAACCTTCCTCAGGCATTACTACGGATATTTATCAGTTCAACTGATCATATCAAACAGGAACTGCTCAGTGAAAGCATCGTGTTTTCCGCTAAAAATGAAGGTCTTGCAGGCGCTACCGTAATAAAAGGGATTCTTGGATACGGAGCCAGTTCTGTGATCCACTCTTACAAATTCTGGGAAGTCACCGATAAACTGCCCGTGGTCATTGAGCTGATTGACGAGGAGGAGAAGATCCGAAATTTTTACGCCACGATCCGGCCACAACTCGAAGAAATGCGTTACGGCTGCCTGGTGACGATTGAAAATGTAGAGGTATTACTTTTCAAATCGGGAAAAAAACCTAAACTGTAAACAGCAGTTTTCAGTTTACACATTCAGGGATGATGTCCTGGTTATCTGAACGATCAACCCCGTTTCATATGTTTATCGGGTGAGCCGGCAGTTAAAAAATGCCAGCTCACCCGATTTTTTGGTTTTTATTTACCAAAGACATATTTCATCCAGGCATCAGCCATAAGTTTAGCTCCCGCTATCGTAGGGTGAACTCCATCACCGGTCCAGTAAGTTGGAGGTGCAATTTTGGTGGCCCTGGCAAAAATATCGTGATAAGGGATAAAAATCGCATCAAATTCACCAGCCAGTTTTCGGGCAACTGCGCGGTACTCATTAAATTCCGGAAACCAGGTTCCATCCACCGCTTTACAACCCAATACTGCAAACGGCTCACAAATTACAAGTTTTACCTGAGGAAGCGCTTCTTTTGTCCGAGTGATTAATGCCCTAAGATCCTTCTCATAAATCGCCACTGTTCCGTCGTAATTTCCATTGTGTTTATGCCAGTAATCGTTCACTCCCACTAAAATACTCAGAACGGATGGCTTAAGATCAAGACAGTCGGCCTGCCACCGGTCGGACAGCTGATAAACTTTATTCCCGCTGATTCCCCTATTATAAATTTTCAGGTTTTTCGCAGCGAATGTATTCAGGAGTTCGGCCGCTGCCATGAAAGCATATCCGCTTCCCAATGCCCCCTGATTATTGGGTTCCTGGGCGTCCCTTTTTCGTCCTGCATCGGTAATTGAATCTCCCTGAAAAAGAATTACATTACTGTTTTTCAAGAAATTAGCATTTATTTTTGGAGAGAACGAAGCCATTACCTCTTCGTTAGCCGATAATAAGGCAGGAACAGCAACAAAACCGGCTGAACCGATAAAGGCTTTTTTTAAGAAATTTCTGCGATCTGACATTTTCATACTTCGTATTAACAGGATTTATAATGATTTTAGAATAAATTTAATGCGTTCATCAGGAGAAACACGAGGAAGGTCAATCAGTTCATAATCAAATTCAAGATAAGCTTTTACCACAAAATCATGAATTTTTACAGCCTCCTCATAAGTTTCTTTCCTGATCTGATCCTTCCGGTAAATCTCCCGCCAGGGAGGTGTAACAAAAACCTTTTTTGCGTAACGATTCTCAATCAACGATACGCTCAATGGTTCAGAAATCTCTTTTCCCTTGTACCATGAAAATGCCGCCTGGTCCGGCAAACCACGATCACTAAATGCTATACATTTAATATCAGTTTGTTGCAAAAAATAGATTCTATCCTTCATGACCATTTTTTCGAAACCTACCGAATCCATCCACGGTAACTTATCTCCTCCTTCGGCGATTTGCGCTGCAATAATTTGTCGTGCTACTTCACTCCCGGTCCGGTAACCCAGTTTATGAAGTTCGTCGATTAAAATAGTCTTGCCAAATCCCGGTCCCCCGGTAATAACATAAACCATATTGCAGAGCATAATTAAAGCTAAAAATAGTAATTCATTTGTTAATTCAATCAGTTAATCGAGGAAAATCGAAAATTTAAGTTTTAACTCCTGTCAATTCATAGCAGATTAAATGTCAACAGCCGGGGAGGCTGAATATAGAATTTATAGCGTATTGGTATTGCTCAGGGAGACCAATAAAACACAAAAACTAAAATTTGAAATACTGGCAAATGTTATTGAATAACACTTTACAGATTAAGATTTTTCAGGATCCGGATCATATCGTCGCGTTTGAAAGGTTTACTCAGGTAATTATCCATTCCAACACTTAAACAGTCTTCGATGTCTTCTTTGAGGGCGGCAGCGGTCATTGCCACTATTTTTACAGGAATTAAATGGTTTTCAATTTCATATTCGCGTATTTTCCTTGTCGCCTCCAGGCCACTCATCACCGGCATCTGTATGTCCATAAAAATCACGTCATACTGATTTGATTTAAATTTCCCGAACGCAATAAGTCCGTTTTCTGCTTCATCAAAGGTAGCAGTAAAGGGTTTTAGAATTAACTGGGCTACTTTAAGATTGGTAAAATTGTCTTCAGCAACAAGCACCCTTAAATTTGATGCGATAAGATCAGGATCAACCACCGCTCTATTCATCTGGGGTTCACCATTTCCTGTTACGGAAGCAATTACTCCATATAACTCTTTTAATTTCACAGGTTTATTAAGAAAATAATTAAATCCGCGGCTCAATACCTCGCTACGCGGAATAACATCCGTTACCGACGACAGTAGAATAAGACGTGTGGAACAAATCACAGGATTGTGCTGAATCTGTTCAGCAAGTTTTAACCCGTCCATTCCTTCCATCTGGTAATCTATCAGTGCCAAATCGTAGGCATTATTCTGTTCCGCATTATGAATTAACATTTCCAGGGCAGTTTTGCCATTTTCTGCCTGATCGTACCTGCAATTCCAGGTGTCGAGGTACTTACCGAATACGAAGCGATTGGTACGGTTATCATCCACAATTAAGACCTTCAACCCGTTAATCAATAATTTCGCTCCTGGTATTGATTCTTCCTGTTCGGAACTGGGCCCAAAGTTTGCAGAAAACCAAAACGATGATCCTTCACCTTCAGAACTTTCGACGTCAATGACCCCATCCATCATTTTCACCAATCGCTGTGAGATGGCAAGACCAAGCCCGGATCCCCCAAATTTGCGGGTTGTCGAGCTATCGGCCTGGGTAAATGATTGAAAAATCCTCTGCTGCGCCTCCTTTGAAATCCCAATTCCGCTATCCTTGACTTTGAACAGTACCGTGTAACCCGAAGGGTAAGTTTCAGTCAGTTCAGCGGTAAAAAATACTTCCCCGGAATTGGTAAATTTAAGGGCATTATTGACCAGGTTGAGCAGAATCTGGTGCAAGCGCAATGCGTCACCCTGCACAATCTCGGGGATTGAGGAATCGACATAATTGACAAGATTAACACCTTTGTTCGTAGCCGTAATGATAAGTATATCAGCCACATTTTCAATTACCTGGCGGATATTGACAGGAGCCATTTCAAGTTCAAGGTTACCCGATTCAATTTTCGAAAAATCAAGGATGTTGTTTATGATACTTAAAAGGTTATTACCCGATTTTGTAATAATATTCAAATAATCATGCTGTTCATCGGTTAATTCTGTCTGGTTAAGAACGTCTGCCATTCCAATAACCCCATTCATCGGGGTACGGATTTCATGACTCATATTGGCCAGGAAAAGACTCTTGGCCCGGTTTGCTTCTTCGGCTTTTTCTTTTGCAAAAATGAGATTGGTCCGGGCCTCTTCAATAACTGTCACATCACGGGAAATACCGATAATCCCGGTAATAATTCCAGTATGATCTTTTATAGGTATTTTAGTTGTGGAAAGCCAAAGAATTTTTCCATCAGCATTTTGAACTTTTTCAATCCTGTTGATTTTCGGTTCTCCGCTTTTTAGGATATCCTCTTCGTCAAGGTGGGAAAGTATTACATGCTCTTCCGGGAAGAAATCCGAATCACATTTTCCGATTGCCTCATCAGGTGATTGCAGTCCCAAAGCATCGGAAAATGCCCGATTAACCCTTGTAAAACAAGAATTAACATCTTTAAAATAGATGGTATCAGGCACAAAATCCATTAACGACTGCAGCAACTCCTTTTCATGAGTCAATTTTGATTCAGCCAGTTTTAATTCTGTGATATCATGCGATATCCCGATCATCCCCACAACATTTTTATTCTGATCAAATAAAGGAACCTTGTTGGCCAGCTTAAACACCTGATGACCATTGGGATCCAGTCGTTTTTCAAGCAGATTAAACAAAGGCTCACCCTTTTGCATTAAATTCTGCTCATCATGATAGGTTCTGTCGGCAAATACCGGGTCGGAAAAATCGGCATCTGTTTTCCCGATTACTTCTTCAGCCTTAGTAATATCATGACGATCGAGCCATGCTTTGTTTATCCTGGTAAACTTTGAATCCCGGTCTTTAAAATAAATAGTGTCAGGAACACTATCCAGGAGCACATTCAGCAGATTTGTTTCCTGCCGGAGTTGCATTTCGAGCATGTGTTTCTGAGTGATATCTCTCGAAACACCCACCATACCAATTATTGCTCCCTGCTCATCCTTTAACGGAATTTTCGTGGCCATTACATAGTGAGCCCCTTCCAACGTCTTTATCTTCTCCAATTTGTTAATAACAGGTTCTCCGCTTTTCATCATTTCCTGCTCATCGTTTTGAGAGGTGACAGCAAATGTTTCATCAAAAAAGTCGGCATCTGTTTTTCCCACTGCATCTTCAGTATGACGAAGTCCCAACGTTTTGGCCTGAGCTTTGTTGATTCGGGTAAATCGTGAATTCAGGTCCTTAAAGTAGATAGTATCAGGAATATTGTCCATCAACATCTGCAAAAAGAGCTTTTCATCCTGCAGTTCGGTTTTGTGCTTTATTTCTTTAACATGCTGATAAAATTCATCAACATCAAATCCATCATGCATTAATATGGGGTTCCGGCACGGATAAATAATTGGTTCACGGGGATCATGCCCTGCCAAAAATAACTTGTTAACCGAATTAACTAGTGCCAGACTTGCAGCATTATTGCTTAGAATCTTCAATTCATGATCACCAACTATCAATATATCGGGTTGAAAAAGCTGAAATTCTTCAACAAATTCACCAATTCCCGAAAGAAAGTAGAAATCGACTCCTTTCACGCCAAGAGAAAGTGTGATGAATTTCTTTTTTACCCCGGTGTTACTGATGATAACTAAGCCCCGTCCCATAAATAATTTTTAGATGACCGCAATATATTGATTTTTCATTGAGTTTGTCATCTTATCTCAAAATATAACAACAGACTGTATATAAGCGAATTAAGCGCTATTTTTTATAGAAAAATTTATTAAACGTTTGTAATCGTTTACGCAATGCTGCATACAAAGCTGCATATCATCGCTATTTTAAAAAGTATAGATCCGAACATAGTCTATCCTATACTCAACAGGAAAAATTGAATCATCTATTCCCTTCTTTCCACCCCATGCACCGCCTATCGCGAGGTTGATTAAAAGATACTGCGGCTCCCCGAAAGGCCATTCACCGATTCCTTCCCCTTTCCGGACGCAGGAATAATACATTTGGTTGTCGAAGTAAAAATCCATCCGGTCACCAAACCATTCTACGGCATAGATATGAAAATCTTCCCATGGGTTTTTATACTTTATCGATCCTCCCCTGCCAGTACCTTTTGTATGGTTATAATCCTTGGTATGTACATTTGCATAAACCATATCAGGCTCGTAACCAACGAATTCCATGATATCAATTTCTCCGCAGGCAGGCCATCCTCCCAGACTTTTATTGGTTCCAAGGGTCCATATGGCGGGCCATACTCCACGTCCGTGAGGCAGTTTTGCCTTTACTTCGATCCTCCCTTTCGTAAATTCATATTTTCCTTTGGTATTGATACTTGCCGATGTGTACTGCCCTCCTTTGAAATCTTCCTTAACAGCGGTAATAATCAGGTTGCCTCCTTCAATGCGCGCATTCTCAGGCCGGTTCCGGGTATAATACTGGGCTTCATTATTACGGATCTTCCCCTCTTCATAACCCCATTTCTGATTGTCAGGAAGACCGTTAACATCAAATTCATCAGACCAGACAAGTTTTTTGGAAGCCGGTGATGAAGATTGGCTGTTGCCTAAAAGTGGTTGAACAAGAATCAACAGGAATAAAAGATATTTCATAATACATTGTTATTTGGTTCGTTAATCTCACTATATTTTTTTTTGAATATATTTCAACCGAAGGATTACTTCTTTTGAATATGGTTGAATAATCAGCAGATTGGTGTCTATGGTTTGAAACCTGTGCTTAATTCGGAGCAGAATAAATCGGATAGGAGAAACGGGATTAATTCCCGTTTCGTCCTTCCACACCACCGTACGTACCGTTCGGTATACGGCGGTTCCTTAATTTACGCATTGACTTTCCGAAAATATCCCGTAAAGAAGATGTAACCTGCTTGTTGAAGACGTGCGTTAGTGATAGTCCTTGCTAAGATTGGGCTATTGGCAGTATGCCAGTAACCTTTTCTTGTATTCGCATATTCCCAGGCCTTGTATTTATTAATGCCAAGTTTAATGAGATTCCGCAAACGGGTTCTTATCCTTTTCCATTGTTTCCAGATAACCATCCGTAAGCGTCTGCGATACCATTCATCCACTTTTTGCAAAAGTGACTTCATGTTTGCCAATTTAAAATAGTTCACCCATCCAGTAATGTACTGTTTAAGTGCTTCCTTCCGCTTATCATCTCCCCACCCATTGCTCCGTGATGTGATCGCTTTTAAACGCTCCTTCATCTTAGCTAAGCTTTTGGGATGTAATCGCAATTGTCCAACCTTTTTATACATCGAAAAGGTGTATCCCAAAAATTTAATCTTTGAGATATAGGCAACCACAGTCTTTTCCCTGTTCACTTTCAAGAAAAGTTTCTTCTCAATATACGGGATGATGTTCGTCAGTATCCGATCGGCACTTCGTTTGCTTTTGCAAAGAATGACCATATCATCAGCGTAACGAGCAAAGTGGTGTCCTCGCTTTTCAAGTTCCTTGTCCAATTCATTTAGCATAATATTGCTCAACAACGGACTAAGTGGACCTCCTTGGGGAACCCCAACTTCTGTGTCTTCAAACTTGTTCCGTACTACAACACCAGCATTAAGGTACCTGTGGATAAGAGAAATGACCCGTCCATCTTGTACCGTCCTTGATAATACTTCAATCAATTTACTATGATTTACAGTATCAAAGAACTTTTCCAAATCCATATCGACAGCATATTTATATCCGTCAGTGATATGGTCTTTGCATTTGTTCAATGCCTGGTGAGCGTTGCGTTTAGGTCTGAACCCGTAACTGTTTGTTGAAAACTGTTTCTCGTAGATTGGAGATAAGATTTGTGTAATAGCCTGTTGGATAACACGATCGAAAACCGTGGGCACACCCAGCATTCTCATCTTCCCGTTATCCTTGGGTATTTCTACCCGCCGAACGGGATTTGGACGGTAAGTTCCGCCCAATATGGATTGTATAAGCTTGTCCTTGTTTGCAACAAGATAATCCCTTAGGGATTCGACTTCCATCTTGTCAATACCTCCGCTTCCGTTATTACTCTTTACCTTTTTATAGGCTCGGTTCATATTGGTTGGAGATAGGATTTGCTCAAGCATTCCATAACTCGGTTGGTCTGCATTAGTGATGTTGTTTTCAGCTATCCGCATGTAGGTCTGCCCTTCTGCATATGCTTTGGGTTCCGCCCTATCTTTTTGCAGGCAGGTATCTTTCGATTTTTTCTGCTCTCTTCCCTTCATTTGGTAACATTCATTTACTTTCACTTCTTAAGGTTCAGCCCTTCACTGTGTTTGTGAGTCCTCCATCTATCTATGATGGCTCGTTTCTTCAGCTACTATGGCCTCTGCTGACTTCTCACAGTAAATCTTTTTTCAACCGTGCTTCATACTTCGTTTCCGCACGTCTGTGAGATCTCCCGCGGTAAGGCGAATAACCTTCATTCCATGTACCCGCATCATTTACACTCCGGTGTCCGTGTAGCTTTAGGACTTTGTTTTGTAATGCAAACTCATCCCACCGGATGTGCCTGATAACGTTTGTGTTCCTCGGGTCGGAATTTTGCCTCCAGCTTCCTTCAGATTCCACCTCACGATGGACACCCTTGCTCTTGGCTAATGGTTGGCTATGCTACATACCCCCATAACGGACTTTCACCGTCAAATTATTCGCCATGCGCGGCACACATTAAAAAAGGGATATGCTGTAAAACAACATACCCCTTTTACTATTTTTCATGCCACTATTATTTTACATAGTCAGCTTTGACCAGGTAGTCAATACTTTCTTTAACACTGGCGAAAGGATCATTGTTGGTATATTTCTCAACTTCAACATAATACTCTTTCAATCCTTTGGCATAGGCAGCTTCAAAAATTGGTTTAAAATCCATTTTTCCGCTGGCACCCAGTTCTTTTTCATCCTTGATGTGTAATACAGGAAAACGACCATCGTATTTGTTGATATATGCCGCAGGCGACTGTCCGCCTTCAGTAATCCAATACACATCCATTTCGAAGAATACATGGTTAGGACTGGTATTTTCAAGCATAAAATCGTAGATCAACTTTCCGTCGATTTCGCGGAATTCGAAGGAATGGTTATGATAGCCAAAACCGATACCGCCGGCAGCAGCAGTTATATAACCTACGTTGTTGTAATAATCACAATACATCTTGATCTCATCCATTGTCGTCTGATCATTGACTGGCATAAAAGCCTGGACCAGGTATTTTACACCGATCTCAGCATGAGCACCACAAGCTTTCTTCCACCATTCCATGATATCAGCTTCCTTTTCTTTGGAAAATGCCTGTACAACATGCCCGCTGGTAGCCTTCATACCAAGGTCTTCAACAATCTTTCTGAATTCCTTAGGTGCGAGTCCGTGAATTAAACCGTCGTTGTAACCGGCAGTTTCGACTGTGGAATAACCCATTTCAGCAACTTTTTTCAAAGTTCCCGCAACATCGTCCTTCATTGCATCACGCAATGAATAAAGCTGAAGTCCTACCTTTTTTTTGGGTGCAGCCGGAGTACAAGAAGTGATTAATTGGTTTGCCATCAATCCACCAACAACCACTGTTGCAGAGGATTTAAGAAAATTACGCCTGTTTACCATATTCTTAAGAATTACGTGGATAATTTATTGATCAATTTTTCGTTAAAAGTATTTCAATATTCTAAAAATGCAAAATAATTATCCCTGAAAATCAAACATTGAACTCAAATAATTAAAAATAAGTAATAAAAGAATCCCCGCCGGATTTTCGTGTAAGGTGTGCGAAGGATTTAAACCGGCGAGGATTCTGAATAATTATGCATAATTAACGACTTTTTCACACGGAGCAGTACTTGCTGCCCACAAAATTAGAATAATTAATCATTCAACCAACATCGCTTTGCGGAGTTTAAGAGACAGCTCCTCCCCTTTCAATAGCCTCACAATTTCGAGCGAAAAATTGAGGGCAGCGCCAACACCCCGCCCGGTAATAATTTTATCATCAACAATATAGGGATAACTCAGTATGTCTGCCCCGGTAAGATGGGCTTCATACCCCGGATAACAAACTGCCCTGCGTCCCTTTAAAATTCCCAGGTTTCCCAGTACTATAGGGGCAGCACAGATGGCAGCCAGGTATTTATCATTGTTTTTGTATTTAACAATCTGCGATTTTAAACCTTCATGCTCATTGAGGTTTTTCGCTCCCGGCATCCCCCCCGGGAGGATGATCATCACCCCCTGGGCATAGTCAACCTTATCATACAAAAGATCAGCTTTGATTTCAATGTCATGAGCACCCTTTACTACCTGGTTTCCTGTCACTGAAACGGTGATTACATTCATTCCTGCACGACGTAAAACATCAATGATGGTGACAGCTTCAATCTCTTCGAATCCTTCGGCTAAGTGTACAATTATCTGATTCATAATAATTTAATATTAATATCCGGATTAACATGTATTTTTCAGTTTTTCGGCCGCAAATTCAACCCTCCTTTTGGTGCTTACCGCATCTGTACCCAGGATAGTGAATCAAGATCAGTTTAAAAATTCGAATCAAACCTATTTAAAAACAAATGATCCCTTTTAAGGGTTTAAAGAACCAGCGGCAATTTTTTGCAATGCCTGCTTCGGTAAATTTTCCCCGGGTTTTAAACCACTGGCTTTCAGAAAGTAATAGCGGGCAATCGCGTTATTATTCTGTTTCACCGCTTCTTCACCTTTCTGAATAAAATCATCATAGGCGCCGTTTATTTTTTTTGCCTCGGAACCATTTACAATTGATTCAATTTCTTTCAACCGCGAAGCCACATGATCGTTCTGGCCTAATTCAATTACTTTATTGTAGTAGAAACGGGCTGTCGGGTATTCCTTACGATTAAAGGCATCATCCGCTTTGTTCAGATTTTCTTTAAACAACCGCTGATCGGATTCATTTAAATTATCCGCAACAATTTTGTCAATTTCCTTTAATTGCTGCTGCGGATAGGTTTCCCACTTCAGGATGTCAGAACCTTCGCGGTAATAAAACCTCGCCGCGCTGTAGTTCTTCGCCTTCATTTCATCATCACCCCTGGTGATTCTGTTTTTGTATTCCAGCATTTTTTCTGCAGTAATTCCCGAGTCAATCATCTTATCGCAGGCTTCCACCTGCGCAAGTGAATAGCTGTCACTTTGTTTAATTTTCAGTGCCTCGATGAAGTAAAATCGTGCCACTGACCACTGCGACTTTTTAAAATTTTCCTCGGCTGTTTTTACCTTTTCCGAAAACAGCTTTTCAGTAGTACTTAATTTGTCATCTGTAACCGCTTTTTGATCAGCCAGGGCCTTTGCAGCCATTTCATCAGCAATTGACTTTATCTCTTTTAATTTTTCCACAGGATAGGTGGCTGTCTGATCAACTGACAATGCCTGACCGTAATATACCTTTGCTTCGGTATAGTTCTTTAAACCGAAAAGCTGATCTGCTTTATCAACCGCTTCCTTATATTTTTTCTGTTTTAACGCTAATGCCTGTTGTTCAGCCGCCAGACGGATCCGATCCTGCTCTGCCTGCTGAAGAAGCAATTGTGCTGAAGTGATTTTTCCGAGAACAATGTCATTACTCTTTATTGCCAGCGCATTTTTATAGATTGAAATCGCATCAGCATATTCTTTAATGTTTACTTTGACATCGCCTGATGCAATCAAGCGGTTAAATTCAGCTTCCTGCTTCGCTTTTTCACCGGCTATCGCGAGTAATTTTTCAGTATCGGAAATGCGTGCTACTGCCACGGCATCACCCGGCTTAATGGTTAATGCCGATTTAAAACTGGTGATTGCCTCTGTATATTTCGTTTGCTGTACTTCTGCGTCTCCTGCGGCGATCAAACGATTAAATTCGGCTTCCTGCTTCGCTTTTTCACCGGCCATTGCCAGTAATTTTTCAGCTTCCGAAATGCGCGCAAGAGCTGTTGCATCGCCCGATTTAATATTCAGCGCCAATTTAAAACTGGTGATTGCCTCGGGATATTTCGTTTGCTGTACTTCTGCGTCTCCCGCTGCCATCAAACGATTAAATTCGGCCTCCTGCTTCGCTTTTTCACCGGCCATGGCCAGTAATTTTTCAGCTTCCGAAATGCGCGCAAGAGCTGTTGCATCGCCCGGCTTAATATTCAGTGCCAATTTAAAACTGGTGATCGCCTCTGTATATTTCGTTTGCTGTACTTCTGCGTCTCCCGCTGCCATCAAACGGTTAAATTCGGCCTCCTGCTTCGCTTTTTCACCGACCATGGCCAGTAATTTTTCAGCTTCCGAAATGCGCGCAAGAGCTGTTGCATCGCCCGGCTTAATATTCAGTGCCGATTTAAAACTGGTAATTGCCTCCGTATATTTTGTTTGCTGTACTTCTGCGTCTCCCGCTGCCATCAAACGTTTAAATTCGGCTTCCTGCTTCGCTTTTTCACCGGCCATAGCCAGTAATTTTTCAACTTCCGAAATGCGCGCAAGTGCTTTTGCATCGCCCGGTTTAATATTCAATGCCGATTTAAAACTGGTAATTGCCTGCGGATATTTCGTCTGCTGTACCTCTGCGTCTCCTGCGGCTATCAACCGGTTAAATTCGGCCTCCTGCTTCGCTTTTTCACCGGCCATGGCCAGTAATTTTTCAGCTTCCGAAATGCGAGCAAGAGCTGTTGCATCGCCCGGCTTAATATTCAGCGCCGATTTAAAACTGGTGATTGCCTCTGTATATTTCGTTTGCTGTACTTCTGCGTCTCCTGCTGCCATCAAACGTTTAAATTCGGCCTCCTGCTTCAGTTTATCTCCAGCCATAGCCAGTAATTGCTGGGCATTGGCAAGCTTAGTTACCCCGACCGGGTCGTTAGGCCTGACCTTCAGTGCACTCTTGAAATTCTGTATGGCATCCGTGTATTTAATTTGAATTACATTTTCATCGCCAAGTGTGATGAGCCTGTTAAACTCGGCAAGAATTTTAGCCTCACCAGAAAGGTTTTTCAAATCAGAAGCCAGTTCTTTTATCTTTTCCTTCACAAATTTATCCGAAGGTTTTAGTTTTGTAGCTTCATTGTAAGCAGTATAAGCAGCGGCTATATCTTCTTTTTTTTCAAATTCCAAAGCTTCTGCTACTTTTTGATCAAAGACTTTATCGTCCTTGTTTTTAAGCGCTTCACTTATCTCGTCCTGAATTGCCTGATCATCAATCAACACATCTGAATCAAAATTATCGAGTGTACCATTGGGTGAATAAGACAATTTTCCAATTGTTTTACCCTCAAAGCTTAACGTCACCCCTTCCACTTTCTTGTAGAGTGTTATGACAATATAAAACGGCGGAAAGATGCTGTCTTTTTCCCATACATTGCGCGGAATTACCGTCGATATGTCTATTTCCTTACCGTAATAACCATCCTTTGAGATTACCAATTTATACTCCTTAAAATAACTAAGACCAAGATCAAATTTTCCTGAAGATGGAACAACGACACTTTTTTCTGTCTGCTTGGAATCCAGGTTAATAAGATTAACCACTGTACCTGACGGATCTCCCTTATCTAATTTTATCCGGCCGGGAATCTGAAAATATTTAAATTTTTCTGAGCTGGCAGAAACACGCAAGGATTGACCCTCGGCTATATAGGTAACCATAAACACTGTAAAAGCAAGAAAAATCTTAATGTAGTGATTACTCATTATTAAGTACATTGGGAAATCATTGATAAATAGGTAAAAAAAAGATTCGGTCTGGTAAAACTACCATTTTTTCGGGAAAAAAACTATTTAACAATTCCGGAACCGATCAGTTCAGGATGATTTAACCTACTTTTTCGAGAACCATAGAAAAAATAAAGTAACAGACCAATCATAAGCCAGATGCCAAAACGCATCCAGTTGGTGATACCTAATTCGCTCATAAGGTATAAATTGGTTAATAGACCCAGCACCGGGATCATTGACCAGCTTTTCCATACCGCATAAAATGAAACAGTTATAGAAATAAGTATAAAAAACAAATAAGGAATTGAATGAACTGAAAGGGCATTAATCAAAGAAAAAGCGCCTCCCGCAAGATAGAAAAGCAAACCGATTATCACCCATATGGGAATTAAAAAATACCGTGAGTTATAATAAGGAACCTTGAAACCCTTCTCATTTTCGGCCCTTTTGCCCCGGGGATTTAAAACCAGGATGCCTGCCGAGACCAGGATAAATGCGAATAGCGTACCAATACTGGTGAGATCTGTTACTTCCGTCAGGTTCATAAATAGTGCAGGAACGGCTACCAAAATTCCGGTTACGATGGTTGAAAATGCAGGGGTCCGGTATTTAGGGTGAATTTTACTAAAAACTTTGGGCAGCAAACCGTCGCGACTCATGCTCATCCATATTCGGGGCTGACCAAGTTGAAATACCAGCAATACACTTGCCATGGCAATCACGGCACTTAACGCGATAATACCGGATAGCTGCGGAAGGTTTACCCGTTCGAAAACGAATGCAAGCGGATCGGAAACACCAAGCTCATGCGAGGAAACCATCCCTGTAAGAACAAGACTCACAGCAACATAAAGAATTGTAGTAATAATAAGCGCCAGGAACATCGAGACCGGTATATCGCGCCGGGGATTTTTGCATTCCTCTGCAGTTGTTGAAATCGCATCGAATCCGATATAAGCAAAGAACACCCCGGAAACCCCTTTGAGGACTCCGGTTATTCCGTCAGGTGCAAACGGATGCCAGTTGTCAGGATTCACATAAAAGGCACCAACGCCGATCACAAGAATCAGGATTCCGATTTTTAACAACACCATGATATTATTGGCAACTTTCGATTCCCGGATACCCACATAACAAATCCATGTGATCAACACGACGATTCCCAGCGCCGGAACATCGGCTATAAGACGAAACTGGCCGATTCGGGGTGCCAATGTCCAGGAATTATAGGCCTCCTGCAGTGAGAAACTCAGGTTATTCAATACTGTGCCGTCTTTCATTGCCATGATTGCCTGGTGATATCCCCTGGATGCAGAGACGTAGTCGGTTGTGAGATACGAAGGAATATGCAGACCAACGCCATCCACCAGCCCTGTAAAGTAACCCGACCATGAAATCGCAACTGCAATATTTCCAATGGCATATTCCATGATCAGATCCCAGCCGATAATCCATGCGATTAATTCCCCAAATGTGGCATAAGCATAGGTATATGCACTGCCACTTATCGGTATCGAGGAGGCAAATTCAGCATAACACATCGCGGAGAGCCCGCAGGCAAATGCAGTAAAGACAAACAACAGCGAAACTGCCGGACCTCCGCTTGCAGCAGCGTTACCGATTGTACTGAATATCCCTGCACCGACAATAGCAGCAACACCCAGTGCAGTAAGATCTACAACACTGAGATTACGCCTCATCGTGTTGCCGCTTTCTGATAACAGCTCAGCTTCACGGATGATATGCGAAACAGATTTCCGGCGGAATAAATCAGATATCTTCAACGATCAACTTTTTTATTATCATTAACTAATTAGCAGGCAATATCTTGCCACTAATACGAAGTAATTCGGTTTCGATCTGCTTGGCCTGGAATTGCGCGAGCAGCAGACTATTTTCGGCCTGCAGTTGCATGATCTGTATTTGTCGTAAATCAATATCACTCAATTCCCCGAGCCTGAATTTTTCGAATGCAATAAAGGTATTGCGCTTTGATATGATAAGATTATCAGCCTCAAACTTTATCAGCTTAAGATTATTTTCATACTCGTTATAAAGCCCGAATACCTGTGATTCAATATCTTTTGTAACCTGCTGAAGTTCCAGACTACTTGATTCCTTTTGGATCAGGGCATTGGCCGAATTCCGCCGTTTACTGAACCCGTCAAACAATGAATATGAAAGGCTTAATCCTGTAACAGGACCATAACTTTTAAAAGAACTTGTGGTCCCAAAATCGTATTTCGATCGGTTAAAATTGTAATCCGTAAAAAAATCGACCTGCGGGTATTTGGGTGAATGTGAAAGCCTGTAATTTAGTTCCGCAATATCAGCACTCTGGTTAGCCAGTTCAATACGGGCATTCGAAATACCCAGCCTGGAGACCAGCGTATGATAATCGGGTATCGGAAGAAAGGTAATCGTGTCACTCACTTCGTATTCTGCAGCTGCATCGGCAACGAGCAAAAAATTAAGATCAGCTTTGGCATTTTTCAGAGCCACCTGTTGCCTGAGAAATGCCGCACTATCTGCATTCAGGTCAACTACCGATTGCAGATATCCCAGTTCAGATGCCGAGCCGATCTGATATTTTCTCTGGATCAGCTCCCTTCGCCTGTTCGAGAAATTGATAGCATCCTGTAAAACCCGTAACCTGTTTTTATTCTGAATAATTGAGTAATAAGTAACTACGATATCAGAAATCACATTTTCAACCGCGAGCCTTTCAGATGTTTCACCTTGTTTTTGTAATAAACCGAGTTTATCTTTCTGAATAAACATCCCGAATCCATCAAAAAGTGTCCAGTCAAATGAAGCGGCGAGCGCCAGCGAAGATGTATTTGCATTGTCTGTTTTTGAAATTTCGCCGGTAACAGACCTTGTTTCGGACGATATTGCATTTTCCCGGACTGATCCGCTGACACCTAACTGAGGAAGGAATCCTGCATTGCCGATCGTATTATTGTTTTTAGTTATTTCATTGTTATTTCGTGAGATCAGGATCGAGAAATTGTTATTGAGGCCGGTGACGATCGCTTCATCCAGAGTCATCAGTTTCGACTGACTCCAGGCGTGTGAGGATTGAATAAGCAATAAAATAATCCCGGTAAAAATAAGTCTCATAGTTTAAACATTGTTGATTGAAAAACAGCAATTTCTATACGGATAATCACACAGCCATAGCATTAGTCTCCGATATTCATCAGTAACTCTTCCTCCGTATCTACTTTTCTTTTTCCGGAGATCAGGCTGTAAAGTGCCGGAATCACATAAAGCGTGAGCACAAGCGAAAACATCAAACCACCAATAATGGTTATTCCCATTGGAATCCTGCTTTTCGCGGCTGCCCCAAGTGCCAGGGCAATTGGAAGTGCTCCCAGTCCGGTTGCAAGGCTTGTCATCAGGATAGGGCGCAAACGTAAGGTAGCCCCTTCAAGCACAGCTTCGTCGGGTGATAATCCAAGTTCTTTTTTCTGATTGGCAAATTCCACAATCAAAATACCGTTTTTGGTTACAATTCCGATTAATACGATAATCCCGATTTCACTGAAAATATTCAATGTCTGATCAAAGAAATAAAGTGACAATACCGCTCCGGCCATAGCCAAAGGAACAGTTAACATAACAATCAAAGGGTCGCGGTAACTTTCAAACTGCGCGGCGAGCACCAGGTAAATCAGCACAAGGGTAAAAATAAATGCATAAAGCAAACTGCTGGTGCTTTCAGCAAAATCACGTGAAGTTCCGGCCAGGGTGGTTGCAAAATTCTCACCCAATACCTCTTCCCCAATCTTACGCATCTCATCAATACCATCACCGAGGGTTACCCCGCCAGCCGGCTGCGCGGATACTGTTGCAGACACATAGCGGTTAAACCTGAAAATCTGCGGGGGATTACTTTGATTGGAGAGCCGCAATACGTTATCGAGCTGAATTAGTTCGCTTTTCGCATTACGGATATAAATGGAAGATAAATCATGAGGATCGTCGCGGTTGGTTCGTGTAGCTTCACCAATCACCTGGTATTGTTTATCCCTGAGAATAAAATACCCGTAACGTTGCTGGCTGAAATATAAGGATAAATTCTCCGCAACATCTCTGACTGAAACGCCCATCGCTTTCGCCCGGTCGCGGTCGATTTCAACCCTGACTTCGGGTTTATTGAATTTCAGGTCGACATCGACAACCTGGAATTTTTTATTTTCCTGTGCTTTCTCGAGGAATTTAGGCAGAACTTCTTTTAACTGTGCAAAATCGGGTGCCAGGATTACGAACTGTACCGGCAGTCCGCCGCCTCGTCGCGTTGTCGAGATGGTTTGTTCCTGTGTGGCATATGCACGGGCAAAATTCATGTTCTTAAGAAAGTTATTGATATAGTCAGTAATATTCTGCTGACTGCGGTTCCGGTCAGCAGGCGGTACAAGTCCGATCCGGGCAAACCCGCCGTTGGTACCGGTGCTGCCACTGGAGGTAACGCTCATTAAAGTGGTCTTTTCAGGGATAGTATCCAAAAATTCTGTTATTTCCTTTACATACTGATCCATAGCCTCAAAGGCAGTTCCTTCAGGAGCGGTTATGCTGATTCGAACCCGACTCTTATCTTCCATCGGCGCCAGCTCTGAAGGGATCTTTGAACCTATCCAGAATATAATCACCAATGAGACTCCCATTACCAAAAAGGCAATCCATTTGTGAACTATGAAGGTTCGAAGTGAGCGGTTATAGCCTTCTGTCATGCGATCGAAAAGCTTTTCACTCCAAATGTACATCCGGTTTTCAGAAGTCGATTTTTTCAACATCCGTGCACACATCATCGGCGTGAGGGTAAGGGAAACAAATGCCGAAATAATAACGGATCCTGCCACAGTTACCGCAAATTCCCTGAAAAGTCGTCCGGTTAGTCCACCAAGGAAAATAATAGGAAGAAACACGGCCGCCAGCGTTATGGTGGTTGAAATAATGGCGAAAATAATTTCTTCTGATCCTTTATGCCCGGCTACAACCGGGTTTTCGCCATCTTCAATTTTCTTATAGATGTTTTCCAGCACAACGATCGCATCATCCACAACGAGTCCTGTCGCAAGAACAACCCCCAGCAAAGTAAGCAGGTTGATTGTAAATCCCGAGACATACATCATAAAGAAAGTACCAATAAGTGAAATCGGAATGGCCAGAACCGGAATAAGGGTTGTGCGCCATTGCCTGAGAAAAACAAAGATCACCAGCACCACAAGTGCAAAGGCAAAAAATATTGTTTCTTCAACCTCAGTGATCCCCTTCCGGATATTTATGGTATTATCGTGAATAATAATCGTTCGGATATCGGCTGGGACTTCTTTTCCTAATTGTTCGAGACGTTTATAAAACTCATCGGCGATGGCAATATGGTTCGAACCCGGTTGCGGCTGAATGGCCAGCCCGATCTGGATGATACTTCCGTTTCCCCTGTTGGCGCTCCTTTGATTTTCTGCATCAAGACGTGCCCTGCCAATATCTTTAAGTCGGACAACGGCACCATCGACCTCCTTGATCAACAGGTTATTAAATTCTTCTTCAGTCGTTAACCGACCTAAAGTTCTGATTACCAACTCTCTTTCGTAGCCTTCGATTCTTCCTGAAGGCAATTCGACATTTTCTCGTTGCAATGCAGTCTTCACATCACTCGGAGAAATCATAAAAGCGGTTAACCGTTCAGGATCGAGTTGAAGCCGCATCGCCCATTTTTTCTCCCCGAAAAAACTGATGTTACTTACTCCGGGAATCGTCTGCAGTCGTTCCTTAAATACATTAATTCCATAATCCGTGAGTTCAAGGAGATTACGACTATCACTCTGGATCCCAAGGATGATGATTGCATCGGCATCGGCATCCGTTTTTACGACTACAGGAGGGTCGCAGTCGGGAGGTAACTGTCGCATGACCCTCGAAACACGGTCGCGCACATCATTTGCGGCAGCCTCCATGTTTTCGTCGATATTAAACTCCACCGAAATGTTACTTCTTCCGTCGGCGCTGGATGAAGTCAATGTCCGGATTCCGGCAATTCCGTTGATCGATTCCTCGAGAATTTCGGTAATCTGGGTAGATATCACATCTGCATTTGCCCCGACATACGAAGTTGTAACTGTAATTATTGGCGGATCCACACTCGGGAATTCCCTCAAACCAAGATTATAAAATCCGACTATGCCGAACAGAATGATCGCAATTGATAAAACGGATGCAAAAACCGGTCGTTTAATGCTAAAGGAAGCAATGTTCATTTCTCTGGAATTCTGTAAATTGATGATTACCGGGCAATCCGGACATTCACCGGCATACCTTCTTTTACCTGGAGTAAGCCGCTAACGATCAGTGTATCGCTTAACTCAAGACCTTTCAAAATTTCAACTTCCGTTTCTGTTCTTATACCGGTGGTAACTTTAGTGATCGCAACTTTTCCGTTTTTCATAACAAAAACCTGTTCTCCGTCAATTACCGGCACAATCGCTCTTGCTGTAATAAACATGGTTTGTTTTCCCGGAAAAAGATTCAGTTTGATCGATACAAAAGACCCGGGAAATAAACTTCTGTCGGGATTTGGAGCCAGCGCCCGCATTCGGATTGAACGTGTTGGTGCATCGATTTTGGATTCGAGTGCGTAGATTTTTGCAGAATATATCCGGTCATTGCCTTCGGTTGTAAATTTAACCTCCATGTTTTCGCCAATCTCCGGTTTATATTTCTCAGGGATAGAAAACTCAATTTTGATCGGGTCAATTTGCTGGAGTGAAGTGATCACCGTATTATTGGTAACAAAGGAGCCTTCGCTAACCATACGCAGACCAACGATGCCATTAAAAGGGGCGGTCAGTTCGGTTTTCGAAATCTGTGCGTTCAACAGATCCTGTTCGGCAATGAGAGTGTTCAATCCGTTTTCTGATATTTCGAACTCCTCCTTGCTGATCCCGTTCAATTTTAAAAGCTCTTTCTTCCGATCAAATTCTTTTTCCTTCAACTCAATCTGCAACCCATTTCTTTTGTATTGTGCCTGCAGATCAGCATCAAACATCTTCACCAGGAGTTGACCCTTGTTGACTTTTGTCCCTTCACTGAAAAGTATTTTTGTCACTTTGGCCGAAATCTCGGGCTGTACATTTATTTCTTCGTTTGCAAGTAATGATCCCACATAGGAATATGACAAATCTTTTGATGACATTGCAACAACCGTTCCGTCAACAGTAAGTGAAATTTTTGGCGCATTACCCTGTTTCGGTTTACTTTCCTTTCCCTCTTTACAGGATGAGACCGTCACAAGCGCTAAGATTATCAGGCCGGATAAATGTTTATGCATTTGAAATATTGGTATTAGAACGCAAATTAAAACAATTTATTGTTTATTTTCTCATACAAAATCCGATAATCTAACGTTAAAGTTAAAAGATTACGATCATAGTCGGATATGAAAAAATTTGACCTGTCAGGCAGTCATTGGTTTAAAAAATATAATCAGAATCTTACTAAAAACAAAAGGAAGAGTTGAGACCCTTCCTTTTCCTTTACTTTACAGGAGCATAAAAACATCGCTGCGGCGAATTTATTTTTCCTTCGGTAACCAGTTTTTTAATCGCCTTATCGATTTCTTTTTTGTCGATACCAGTTGCTTCGGCAATCTCACCCCCTTTAACGGGTTTTCCGGCATTTTCAATAGCGTTGAACACGATTTCCTTAATTTCCATTTGAATAAATTATTGCAATTAGTTTGTAAAAATAATATTTTTTGCGTCTTGTAATTTATGGATGCCAATTAGCAGTTAGGTGCTTCTTCCATCATACTTATAACCGTGATAGCCTGTTCAGCAAATAGTGATCTGCAAGGACAATTGCAGCCATGGCTTCGACGATGGGTACAGCCCTGGGAAGCACACAGGGATCGTGCCGACCCTTGGGATTTATCGTGGTCTCGTTTTCATCCTTATCAATTGTCCTTTGTTCTTTCAGCAGTGTTGCGATGGGTTTAAAGGCTACCCGCCAGTAAATATCCTGCCCGTTTGAAATCCCTCCCTGAATTCCTCCTGAGTGATTGGTGAGCGTGGTAATTTTATCCCCTTTTTTGACGAAAATATCGTTATGCTGCGACCCTGACAATTCGGTGCCTGCAAACCCTGAACCATATTCGAAGCCCTTAACGGCATTGATTCCGAGCATAGCATGTCCAAGATCGGCATGGAGTTTATTAAACACGGGCTCACCCCATCCAGATGGAATTCCTGTTATCACCCCGCTTACAACACCTCCAACTGTGTCGTGATCCCGCCCGGCCTCTTCAATACGCGCGATCATCCTTAGAGCTGTTTCCGGATCAGGGCACCGGACAATATTTGACTCAGTCAAAGAAAGGTCGATGTCCTGGTACGATTTATCCAGGGAAATTTCGCCTACGCTTGAAACATAGGCATTGATTTTAATTCCCAAACCGGCCAGCAATTGTTTTGCAATGGCACCGGCCACGACCCGTGCAATCGTTTCGCGTGCCGAAGACCGTCCTCCCCCGCGATGATCACGAAGACCATATTTCTGATCATAGGTATAATCGGCATGCGATGGACGGTAAACATCTTTAAGATCGTTATAATCACCGGAATGCTGATCCTGATTCCTGATTATGAATCCTATAGGGGTTCCCATGGTTTGACCCTGAAAAATGCCCGAAAGGAATTCAACTTTATCACCCTCGCTGCGCTGGGTTGTGATGTGAGACTGTCCCGGTTTACGCCGGTCCAGTTCGCTTTGAATAAAAAGGGGATCGATTTCCAGTCCGGCCGGACATCCATCAATAATCCCGCCAATCGCTCCGCCATGCGATTCTCCAAACGAAGTAAGCCGGAAAAGCCTTCCAATAGTGTTCATATGTTGAAAAATTAATAAACCCGAAGTTTTCACTCCGGGTTTATAAAAGTAGATTTTTTTATCTGAAATTGGAATTATCGGCTAAAATTCTTAGCAGCATCCACAACCTGAAGATTTTTCATCACCACAACTTCCGCTACCGCAACTATCAGTTTCGCAACCACCGTCGCCGCAACCGCCACCGCTTCCACAGCCACAACCTACACTGTAGGCAGCGTTTAATTCTTCGGTTGTTGCATCACGAACATCAAGTATTTCGCCGGTAAAATGGAGATCTTCACCAGCAAGGGGGTGATTAAAATCCATTTGAACTGTATCATCATTGACCGAAACTACCAGACCTTCCATCCTCTGGCCGCTGGTTGACATCATGGGAACTGTATTTCCCGGAGTAATCAACTCTTCGTCTATCTTTCCGTCCACCATAAAGATGTTCTTCGGAAGATCAACAATAGCCTCTTCATTTACCTCTCCATAAGCGTCGGCGGCAGGAATCGAAATCTCGAATGTATCGTTGGCATTTTTATCCACCAGACCACTTTCGAAAGCGGGTAACATCATTCCGGAACCATAAAGGAAGATAAGCGGACTATCTTTTCCTGCTTTCTCAAAAACATCACCATCTTTACCGTCTAACTTCAATTCGTAAGTAACGGAAACCATTTTATCTTTTGCAATTGTCATAATCTGTTGAATTAATCAAAAATATAATATTAGAGTACAAAGAAAACACGTTATTCTGTATTTTACAATCTTAATTAACGTAAAAACAGGAAAAATGTTCTTATTTAGCATGATTTAACTAGTTGTCATAATTGCAAATCAATTCAGAAACAACTGCTATCAATGGTTCAATCATAATTTATCTGGGAGTAACCACCTCATACTTAATATTATCCACACATACATAGGCCGGAGTATTCATCCCCCATCCGCCATTATCAGTAGAGCTGAACCTGAATGTGATTTTATTAATTTTTGTCAATGGCGTAAGATCGACAGTCGTCCATTTATTGATGATGATATCACTGGCATTATTGTCGAAGCGGTAATCGGCAAGGAAAAAATCAACCGATTTAACCGAATCGCCGGCTGCATTGAAACCAACCACGGTCAGTTTAAACCAGTCTTTATCATTTCCCGTGGCTCCGCCGAATTTTTTCGACATATTGGCATACCCGTTTTTTATGGCTAAAGCCGCATAAGTTGAATTACAGACGCTTATGCTTTTGATAACATGCTCAACACCAGATGGAAACGAAGCATACACTTCGCCATAGTAGGGTGGATAAAAAATCGCGAATTTATTTGTTCCATTTGCCGGATCGAACACACTGTATTGATTACTTACATCGGCTGTGGTATAATCTGTCTTTTGCGAATAAGCAAAACCATCCCACGAACTGTAAGTGGCATTGTAATTGTTGACGAAGGTCATACCGTTCGAAATGAATTGGCCCGATTCATCGGAGCCATTCCAGAACAGGGAGCTTCCTGTTGATAAATTCTCAAAATCAGCTGTCCTTATCTCACGAAGGTCTTCATCTGCCTGTTCACAGGCGGTAAACGCAAAGAGGCTTAAAATAACGGCAAAAAACTGCAATCTGATGTTTTTCATTTTCCAAGAATAAATGGTTAATTGATAATTATAAATCACTTAAATAAAGCACCAACGAATCAATTACTACCCACCGGCCAAAATCCCTTAAATTGAATTAAGGGAACTGCCGGGAGACTGAATTCAATCGTTCCGCGCACGTAAACCAACAGCATAAACAAACCTTTTAGAGACAGGAAACGTTTCCTGTCAGGTTGCCGACTTTCTGTTAAACATTGAAAAATGAATGACAATAATTTGCAGTTCATTTTTGCTAATTTTCCCGAAAGCAAAAAAAATGTAGTGAATCACGGCAGGTCTTCTGGCTCGTCCGGTTTTCTGAACCTTCCCATCCGTCAGTTGACGAATAGTGGCGCTCGAATCAGAAACCTTTAATGGACTTACAGCTGCGGGTACAGCTCCGGTATTGCACCGGATTCCCTTTTCATCACCCACCCCTGATATGGAATGGGTAAAACCGAAATACGGGTCAAAGATAAAGAATATCATCTGAAATTGATCTATGCAGATGAAGAAAATTCTACAAAAGACGGAAGACGACGGGGCGAAGGGGAGAAGGGGAGAAAGAACGAATGTCGATGGGGCGACAGGCAGCTGGGGCGACAAGGCGACGAGACGAGTCACAGGACGAGTCACGAAAATGAGAAGATGAGAAAATGAGAAGGTGAGAAATGAAGTGACCGGGTGACTTTTTAAGGAAAGAAACGTGGCCCATTAGTTTTGCTCAATTTTGAATCGCAGTCACCCGGTCACTTTTAAATCTGCAAATAAAAATCAGGACGAGTCAGCCAGTAGCCAGCCGCCAGTAGCCAGTTGTCAGTAGCCAGTTGCCAGTAGCCAGTAGCCAGTTGCCAGCAGACAGAAGACAGCCGCACAAAATTTAGAGCCGGAATATTCTGTAATTTTCAGTATTTTTATTCCGCAACAAATTTGTCAATTTATGGATTCACAGGAGGCACTCAGCCGGATAACTCAGCTCAGGGAAGAACTTGAAAAGCACAATTATAACTACTACGTACTGAACAGCCCGGAGATCGACGATTACACCTTTGATAAGATGATGTCGGAACTAATCGCGCTGGAAAGTGAATTTCCGGAGTTTTTCGATGCAGGTTCACCGACCCAGCGGGTGGGCAGTGATCTTACACAGGAGTTTAAACAGGTGGCCCATAAATATCAGATGCTCTCGTTATCAAATACTTATTCAGAAGAAGAAGTTAGTGATTTTGATCAGCGGATCCGAAAGCTTACGGACGAAAGTTTCGAATATGTTTGCGAACTAAAATTTGACGGAGTTTCAATCAGCCTGACTTACGAAAACGGGTTGCTGGTCAGAGCAGTAACGAGGGGGGACGGCGAAAGAGGCGATGATGTTACCGCTAATGTCAGAACCATTAAAAGTATTCCGCTCAGGCTCAAAGGAGATTTTCCTCCCGAATTTGAAGTACGGGGTGAAATATTACTTCCATTCAGTGTTTTTGAAATGCTCAATCGCGAAAGAGAAGAGATCGGGGAGCAACCCTTTGCCAATCCACGCAATGCCGCTGCCGGAACACTGAAATTGCAGAACTCATCGGTTGTGTCATCCCGAAGACTCGATGCCTATCTTTATTCCATTATGGGAGATAATCTTCCTGATGACGGCCATTTTGAGCTCCTGCACCACGCATCACAGTGGGGGTTTAAAATATCGGAACATACGCGAAAATGCCGCAATCTGCAGGAGATCTTTGATTTCCTGCATGAATGGAATGAACGAAGAAAAGATTTGCCGGTGGCCACTGACGGTGTAGTCATCAAAATCAATTCCACCAGTTTGCAACGTGAACTGGGATTTACGGCAAAATCACCCCGGTGGGCAATTGCCTACAAATTCAAGACCGAGCGGGTGAGCACAACCCTTGATTCTGTAACTTTCCAGGTTGGAAGGACCGGCGCAATTACACCTGTAGCCAACCTCAAACCAGTTTTACTCGCCGGAACTGTTGTTAAGAGGGCAACACTGCACAATGCCGACATCATCAAAAGCCTTGACCTTCACAGGGGTGATGTGGTTTTTGTTGAAAAAGGAGGCGAAATCATCCCAAAGATTGTCAGCGTCGATCTCACGGCACGACATCCGATGAGTGAACCCATCGAATTTATTACACAATGTCCCGAATGCAATTCACAATTAATCAGACAGGTCGGAGAATCGGCCTATTATTGTCCCAATGAAACAGGGTGCCCGACCCAATTAAAAGGGAAACTTGAACATTTCATAAGCCGCAGGGCAATGAATATTGACGGTTTGGGCTCCGAGACAATTGAACTGCTCTTCGAAAAAAAACTCGTCAGGGATGTTGCCGATCTCTACGATTTAAAATTAGGTGATCTGATATATCTTGAAAGACTTGGAGAGAAATCAGCAAACAGAATACTGCAGAGTCTTGAATCTTCGAAAAATGTTCCATTCGAACGCGTATTGTTTGCCTTAGGTATCAGATATGTTGGCGAAACTGTCGCCCGAAAACTTGCCCGGGAATTGAAATCCATTGAAGCAATCGAAAATGCAACACTTGAACAGCTGACCGGAGTTGATGAAATTGGGGGTAAAATAGCCGAAAGCATTTTGAACTGGTTTACGAATGATCAAAATATACAGCTGGTCGCCCGGTTAAAAAGTCACAACCTCAGTTTTGAAATTAAAACGGAGCAAAAAGAGGGGCAAACAGAAAAACTTAAAGGATTATCAATAATTATTTCAGGAACCTTTGAAAAATTTTCGCGTGATGATTTAAAAGCATTTATTGAGCTAAATGGCGGTAAAAATGTTACTTCAATTTCCTCAAAAACCAATTATCTTGTTGCAGGAGAGAATATTGGACCTTCAAAACTGGAGAAGGCCCAAAAATTGAAAATCCCGATAATAACAGAAGATGAACTTTTGCAACTTACAGATTGAAAGTGATCATTCGATAACTATTTTTTAAATTTTATACAGCTATTAAACCATTTTGTAATTTTGACACGATATGTTTAAGAAATTTATAAGAATCTTCGCAAACAAGCGATTAATGCAATTCTATGAATCACTTCAGCGAAATGCGAGGATCAAAACTTTTAATAATTCGAAAAGTGTTGGAATTCTTTGGAATCCGGCTGATGAAGGTAGCATTGAAACGTATGAATCGCTTAGGAAAATATTAAAGGATAAAGGGATTAAACCCACTGGTATTGCCTATGTGGAGAGTCAGCGGCAAATGGAGACACTGTCAACAATCACCAATTCAGGATTTCTGCACAGGCAGCATATTAAATGGTCGGGTCGGCCCAAATCCAATGCCGCAACTCAGTTTATCTGGGAGCCTTATGATATTTTGATCGATCTTTCGATTTCAAAAACAATTGCATTACAGTATATCCTGGTTTATTCCCATGCAATCTTTAAAGTTGGCTGGCAGGGAAATGAATCAAATTATTACGATCTGAGCATCGACGTATCCGAAAAACCTCAATGCAGGTACCTGATGGAACAGATCGTCTTTTATCTTGAAAATATTCATGAAAAGGGTTGAAGTATAATATGAAAAAAAATATCCGCGGTGCAGGGGTCGCACTTATAACCCCATTTACAGCAGATCTGACAATAGATTTTGACGGATTAGGAAAAATTGTGGACAATCAACTTGAAAACCGGATCGATTTCCTGGTTATTCTGGGTACAACAGCCGAAACAGCCACACTAAGTGATCAGGAAAAACAACAAATTGTCGATTTTGTTTGTAACCGGGTTAACGGCAAAATCGCGGTGGTTGTCGGCATCGGATCAAACAACACACAGAATATCATCAACAGCATGCTCAGCATGGATTTGTCAAAAGCCGATGCCATTCTTTCTGTTGTACCTTATTACAGCAAACCTTCGCAGGAGGGTATATACCAACATTATATGGCTATTGAAAAAGCCAGTCCACTACCCATTATCCTGTATAATGTACCCGGAAGAACGGGGGTAAACATGAGTGCCGAAACAACTTTGCGCCTTGCACATGCTTCCGGTAAGTTTATTGCAACCAAAGAAGCATCGGGTAACCTGAACGAAATCACAAAGATCCTACGCGACAAACCGGAAGGATTTAATGTCATTTCAGGGGATGACTGCCTTATTGTACCTGTTACTGCTCTTGGCGGTATCGGGGTGATCTCTGTGGCTGCTAATGTAGTCCCCGGAACAATTGCTGATCTTACCCATGCGGCGATGGATGGTAATTTTAAAACTGCAGCTCAAATTCAACTCCGGATGCAAAAAATGTGTGATTTGCTCTTTGTTGAAGGTAATCCCGCCGGAGCGAAGGCCGCGTTGCATTCGGTCGGTACTATTGAAAATGTTCTCCGGCTTCCCCTTGTTCCCTTAAGTCATTCAACTTATGAAATTTTAGCGAAGGAAACGCAGACTTTGTTGAATATACAATAAACATTAATCTGCTGGCACACGATACAACAGGATGCTGATCCCCAATTAGTATTCTGTTTCCGGCTATCTCCTGTTTTATTTAAACCACTGCTTTCGCAACGGAAATTGAACCTTTTCGTAGTTCACGTGTAGTAACACTAGCTGATTATAATTTTATGAGTTCCTGGCCGAAAGAAAAATCGTATTGTTGAATGAAGCTAGAAATTCTATCATAACTAATTATTTCCTACTCGTTCACCTATGATGACTATGCCGCCACTTTCCGAAACAAATTCACCTGATGAGCCGGGAAATGTAAATTCACCTCCCCTGATTAGCGGTTCGATTCAGCAGATTCTGGATGCATTCCCACATCCTACCGCATTGCTCAATCCCGAAGAAAGAGTTATTTCGGTCAATATCAACTTCCTTAAACTTTTTTCATTCAAAAACAGTGATCAGTTAACAGGTAAACAACCTGTGGAAATGTTCAGGTGTATCTCCGCTGTCGACACCATCCATGACCAGTCCAATGCCGACAAATGTCACAAATGTGGTGTAAATCTTAATTTAAAAGAAAATAAGGCGACCAGTCAGCGGTTTACCGAAAGGTGTAATCTGACCTTTGCAGATGAAACCGGGCATCTGGATGACTTACATAATATGAAGGTGACGACTTCGCCTTTTACCCTTGACGGGGAGCAATATTATCTGTTTTCGATCACTGATATAAGTAATGAAGTAAGGCGAAGACTATTGGATAAGATATTTTTTCACGATGTTTTAAATAAGGCGGGGAATATCGCGGGGATTCTGGATATCCTTAATTTAATCGGGAACGATGATAAGCGGTCGGATGAATTATATCAAACGCTTAAATCCACCTCGAATGATCTGATCAGTGAGATAAAATACCAGCGTGATTTATCCTCGGCCGAAAACAATGAACTTATACCCGTGTTTTTACCGAACAGCAGCCTGGAGATTCTTTACTCTACACGCAAAGAGATGGTAAACAGCACTATCGCTCATGAAAGGGAAATTACAATATTTGCCTTTTCGCCTGATCAAAAAATCGTGACAGATGACCTGCTGCTTCGACGCGTATTGATTAACATGCTAAAGAATGCACTTGAAGCTACTGATCGGGGTGGAAAGGTAATTTTGGGATGTGAGCAGGTCGATCACGAATATTTTCGATTCTGGGTTCATAATGAGCCGCCTGTTCCCCTTGAAATTCAGGAGCGTCTGTTCAACAAAGCAATTTCCACAAAAGGAGCCAACAGAGGATTGGGAACCTTTAGTATAAAATTAATTGGTGAAAAATACCTTAAAGGCAAGGTGAATTTTATATCATCGGCCGATACCGGCACCTATTTTATGATTGATCTGCCAATAGAGGGGCAAAATTAAGCGCTAACCAACTACTTTTTCACCTTGCTGTAGAAGTCAATAGCTTCAGGCATTTTCTCCCTAAGCCGCATAATCCGGTTTTGATCGACGGGATGAGTACTTAAAAATTCGGGCTGCTTTGTTCCACCCTGTTGAGACATTTTTTCCCAAAAAGGAATACTTGCATTGGGATCATAACCAGCCATCGCCATAAATATCAGCCCCATATAATCTGCTTCATATTCATTCTGCCGCGAAAACGGAAGAACCACCCCTAACTGGGAACCAACCCCGAATGCAGAAAGTGCGATCTGCCTGGTTTGTTCCGGTTTCTGTTCAAGATATGCCGAAAGCGCTGTGCCACCAAACTGCAGCAACATCTGATTGCTCATCCGCTCGCTGCCATGCCTCGCTACAGCATGCGCAATTTCATGACCCATTACTGTGGCCAGGCCGGCTTCTGTCTGAGTCAGCGGCAATAAGCCCGTGTAAACAACGACCTTACCTCCTGACATACACCATGCATTTACAGAGGGATCTTCAACAAGGTTAAACTCCCATTTGTAACCGTCGAGATTTGAGCTTAAATTTTTGCTTGCCATATATGCTTCCACAGCCCGCGCTATACGGTCTCCAACCCGTTTCACCATGGTCACTTTGTTTTTATCGGCTGACAATTTGCTGGTACTGATAAATTTACCGTACTCCGTCAGGCTTAGTGCAATCATATCTGACTCTGGCACCAGGCTTAACTGGCGACGTCCTGTAAGAGGGACTGTTGAGCAAGCCACCACGGTTACGAGCAATAAAATTAACCCGGTTGCGGTTAAAAATCGTTGATTCATAGCGGTTAGTAATTATGAATAAATCTCTTTTTTGGAAGACAGCAGGGTATTGTAAAGCAAGGCGGCAATGGTCATCGGACCTACACCTCCGGGGACGGGGGTAATAAACGAACACTTGGGGGCAACCTCCTCGAATTTAACATCACCCAATAGTTTCCAACCCGATTTTGTTTTATCTGATTTTACGCGCGTAATGCCAACATCGATCACAACAGCTCCTTCTTTGACCATATCACCGGTCAGAAATTCGGCCATTCCGAGAGCCGCTACAATAATGTCAGCCTTTGCGCAAATTTCCTTGAGATTTTTGGTTCTGCTATGGCATAAGGTTACAGTACAATCGATCCCCTTTTGTGAAAGTAAAATGCTTATTGGCCGGCCGACAATATTGCTGCGTCCGATCACCACGCAATTCTTACCCGAAGTTTCGATTTTGTACCGTTTAATTAATTCCATGATACCGAATGGAGTGGCCGAGATAAAAGCGGGCATACCGGCAACCATCCGTCCGACATTCACTGCATGAAATCCATCTACATCCTTCTTCGGATTAATAGTCTCGATTACTTTATCTTCAGATATGTGCTTTGGCAAAGGAAGCTGTACAATAAAACCATCAAGATCTGCATCTTCATTCAATTGCATAATGCACTTTAAAAGCTCCTCCTCCGTGACATTATCCTCAAATCTGATCAGTGTTGATTTAAATCCTACACGTTCGCAGGCTTTAACTTTTGCAGCGACATAAGTCTCACTGCCACCATCGTGTCCGACCAAAACTGCGGCAAGATGAGGTATCTTTCCGTTGCTGTTTTTAATTTTAATGACTTCATCCGCAATTTCTGACTGTAAGGTTTCGGATGTTTTTTTTCCGTCGATAAGTACCATCGTACCGTTTATATATCAATAAGTTAATAATTAGGAGCAGATCAGATTTTAAGTGTTAACCCTACCGGTGACGTCCTTTTGATTGTGTCAAAGCCTGGCGCATATTTCCTCCCTGCGAAACCATTTTCATCATTTTGCGGGTGTCGGCAAATTGTTTGAGTAAGCGGTTAACTTCCTGAATTGTGGTACCTGATCCGTTGGAAATACGTTTGCGCCGTGAGCCATCGATAATGCTGGCATCGGCACGCTCTTTCTTCGTCATGGAGTGAATGATTGCCTCAATATGCTTAAATGCATCATCCTCAATGTCGATATCTTTCATAGCCTTTCCCATACCAGGAATCATACTTGCCAGATCTTTCAGGTTACCCATTTTTTTGATTTGCTGAATCTGTTTCAGGAAATCATCGAAGTTAAACTGATCTTTTGCAAGCCTTTTCTGCAATTTACGGGCTTCTTCTTCATCAAACTGTTCATGGGCGCGTTCAACAAGCGAAACGATATCACCCATTCCAAGAATCCGGTCGGCCATACGGTTGGGATAGAATGCATCGATTGCATCCATCTTTTCACCGGTTCCGACAAATTTGATTGGTTTGCTGACCACCGAAAGAATTGATATGGCAGCACCGCCACGTGTATCGCCATCAAGTTTTGTAAGAACAACACCATCAAAATCAAGACGATCGTTGAATTCTTTGGCAGTGTTTACAGCATCCTGACCAGTCATTGAATCGACAACGAACAATATTTCACCCGGATTGACAGCCGATTTTATAGCCTCAATCTCTTTCATCATCTGCTCATCGATGGCCAGACGACCGGCAGTATCAATTATGACAACATCATTGCCATGAAGTTTTGCATATTTTACTGCCTCTTTGGCTATCCGAACAGGATCGGTACTACCCTCTTCCGTATAGACAGGAACACCGATCGATTCACCTACTATTTTTAATTGTTCAATAGCGGCAGGACGGTAAACGTCGCAGGCAACAAGCAGGGGATTCTTGCCTTGCTTAGTTTTTATCCGGTTGGCAAGTTTTGCTGAAAAAGTTGTTTTACCTGATCCCTGAAGGCCGGACATCAGAATAATCGCCGGACTTCCTTTTATATTGATATCAACAGTTTGTCCACCCATGAGCACAATAAGCTCATCATGAACAATTTTCACCATTACCTGACCGGGATTCAACGCTTTAAGTACCTCCTGCCCTATCGCCTTATCTTTCACTTTTGCAGTGAAATCTTTGGCAATTTTGTAATTAACGTCGGCATCAAGTAAAGCCCTGCGAACTTCCTTCAGCGTTTCGGCGATATTAATTTCGGTAATCTTCCCCTGCCCTTTCAGCAGTTTGAACGATTTTTCAAGCTTATCCGTTAGATTTTCAAACATTCTGTATCCAATTTTATGCCTACAAACTTACATGAAAAAAACTTTTGCACCAAGACGAAAATTAAAGAACTTAAACGATCGCTATATGGCTTATTACAAACGCTTAAACACAGAAAATACCATTCCGGGAAAGAATTTTCCGAATTAAATCCAAATCCTTCCCGTAAATAAAGGTATCCAATGTTATTCCCTGCTTATAGTTTTCAGACTTCGACAAACACCTTTTTTAGTCTTGCATGATTAACTGGTGATTGTTATATTGACCATTTTGTTATTATGCCTGCGTACGGGATTGCTCCGGAGTAAGAAAGTAATTTTCTACCCACCTAACCATTTGATTATCTGACATATTGTCGGCTGGTTCGACTCCCTTGAGATGAGTAACCATCAGGGGATCTTTTATTATCTGGGATTCGAGTTCTTTTTTAGTCATCGAAGGACCAAACAGCACAAATTCGTCTGCATCCTTTAATTCCTGCAAAACACTCCTGAAATATTGATTTTTTTCATTCTGCAGTCTGTGTTCATTTTTTACCTCAGTACTGTAATGATTACTGCCGGCTCTGGAGAATTCTTTTGAGTCACCCGGGATTCTGACTCTTCCTTCAATCAGGGAACTAATAATATAACCGGCGTTCCTGGGGAGTTTTGGCTCCTTCGGCAACCTTTTACCATCCTGGGAATGAACATCCTTGGGATGAGCTTCATTTTCCGCCAGGGATATGATAACAGCCTTTTCTGTATCAATCCATACACCAACTCTCTTTTTCATTCATCTTTCTGTTTAAATGATTACGAACTATAACCTGAGTCTTTAAAAGAGTAACTCGTTTAAAGTGGTTCACCCGGAAGGTGCTTTTGCAAACATTATCTTCTGACATGAATAAAAAAATTTGCATTATATAATTAACAAGCAGGGATTGATATTTGTTTTTTTTGATTACACGAAAGTTTTGCCCCTGACACTGTGAACGTGTAATACGTCACCGCAAAACATGAATTATCTGCTCATCACCAGGAATGCCCCCGGGAGAGATGGGGAAAGATTTATCTTTGCATTAAACTGACTTTCAATTTACTGAATATTTGACCCTTTGCGGGGTCCTCAAAAGCAACATAAGATATCCGTATCCGTTTTTAACCACTTATAATTCTGTTTTATAACAACTTAAAATTATTTTAAAATAAACTTGCGGATTGTTTTTTGCAATGAATAATCACTATTTTTACAACGGATTATTTACCATTAATTTTAGTTACTTAAATTATGAACATTTTCGTAGGAAGTCTGCCATTTAGCTTAGAAGAGGCAGAATTAAAAGGATTTTTTGAAGAGTACGGCGAAGTAGCTTCAGCAAGAATCATCACAGACAAATTTTCCGGAAGGAGCAAAGGATTCGGTTTTATTGAAATGCCGAATGACGAAGAAGCCAAAAAGGCTATTGAGGAACTTAATGGTGCAGAAGTTGACGGTCGCACAATCGTTGTGAACGAGTCAATTGAAAAGCCAAAAGATGGTACAAGACGTCCAGGTGGCAGCGGTGGTGGATTCAACCGTGGTGGCGCAGGTGGCGGCGGTGGTTTCAACCGTGGCGGCGCAGGCGGCGGCGGTGGTTACAATCGTGGCGGTGGTGATCGCGGCGGAAGCGGCGGTGGCGATCGTGGTGGTGACCGTGGCGGTTTTAATCGTGGCGGAAGTGCCGGTGGCGGCGACAGAGGCGGAAGCCGTAGGTCAAGTTATTAAGCCGGGTGAACGCAGATCTGCTGTCCGATGATTCTGGCAGTTGGAGTTTGAAGTATTTTCGTGTCAATTTCACTTAGATAATCCAAACATTAAAGTATACGTTCTTAAGCTTAAATAGCATTGATAAGCATTGCAGATTTTTCTGCAATGCTTTTTTTGTGCTGTATTATTCAATCAGGAATCCTGTCCAACCACTTAAGAAGTTTTGTGTAGTAACTATCCTGAACGACCTTTAAATTTTTGGACACTCCGCTTTTTTCTATCACAGTGATGTCTCTGTCTGTAAAATTATGCCCCACGCCTTTTAATACTTCAATTGAATAGTTCTTTTTATTGTAGCGGTTCACAATATTTCTTGAATTGTTTAAACTGCCTTCAAAGTCAATATTTACGTCTTTATCGCCAAAAACCATCAGTACGGGGCAATCAATTTTGGGGTAATAGTTTTCCGGGTCCCATTTTAAATAACAAATATCCTGAGGGGTATACCAAAAACACATTATAAAGTCAATGTATTGATCAGCTGTTACTTGTTCATTTCCAATATCCTTTCCCCGCATATTTAAACTTCTTTCATTCGCGAGATTATTCCCTTTCAGTGATTCTTTAAACATTTTTCTTGCGTAAAACTGAATTGTATCATAATTATTGTTCTTTAAGAGAACCTCTTGGTTTATACGGCTCATGCAATCCCAGGCACATGATTGAAATTGCTCTTTAATTGGCTTTGCCTTACTGTCCTGATATACTTTCCCGTTGTAAACAAAGGTTGTATCATTAAAAAACCCCCGTAATTTTTTGAATAACTCCTTATAAAAATAAGTGGCACCCCCGTTTTTGTTCCACATATAATCAGCCTCGTCCACGCTTTTTGTACTGGGTGTCGAATTCAGGATTACAAAGGCAATACCACTATTGCGGGCTGCTGCCATGGCTGCAGACACTCCCGTAGCACTTGTACCCATAACTCCGATTTTTACACCTTCGAATCTTTTATCTGTTTTTAGATAGTTGTATGCATGCAGGGCATCATCGGCTAAAGTTTCAGGAGTCAGTAATAAACGCGATTTCAAAAAGTTTTTATCCAGGGGAGAAACATCTTGTTGTAATCTTGGAGAAACCAGGAATACGCCTGTATTATTTTTTGTCATTTTACGAATCTTATTATAATACACGGTATCGCTGTTTAAGGAAAAATCAGGATGCCTGAATGGTTTATCAATACTTACCAATTCGATAACTATTTTTCGAACCCCATTAACCGGTAAGTATAATGTTCCATGTACGCGGTTCGTATCAGTACTTTGAAACACTATTTTTTCAATAATCATTGAATCCTGCGCAGAAAAACAATATGCAAAATTCAGACTGCACAGTAAAAAAATCCATAAAAATAACAATCTGGTCATAACATATATATTATCAAAATTTTTAAAATAATCACATCACGAATCCGGGTTAAGAGAATCTTTAGCTGATAAACGTATAATCGTCTCTTTATCATTAATCTGACGAGCTACCTGTTAGCCATTACTAACAAATTTTAATCCTGCCAATATACTGTAATTTCTTACACATAAATAGTGGACGGAACATAATTTTCATTTTTTTTTGCAAAGCTTCAGGATAATTAATCTACAATAATGACGCTTTCAGAAGTAAGCGTCAAGGATATCTCAATACTTAACTTTTTCGAAAAAAATTAGTCGCTTACCCTGAACATTTTCAATCTTTAAATTGTTGGAAAATATTTATTTCTTTTTAGTATTTACTTTTAGAGTTAAAAGTTATGAATCGTCAGGAAGTTTACAATGAAATTGAACACCTGATGGGATTGGTTCCCTCGATGTTCAAAGCGCTGCCCGATTCTACACTGGAAATGGAATGGCAGCTTTTTAAGAGAACGCAGGTGGAGGACTCTGCTATACCCACCAAATTCCGCGAACTCATCGGCCTTGCAATTGCTGCAGCCACTAAGTGCCGGTATTGCACTTATTTCCATACAGAAATGGCAAAACTTTTCGGTGCCACTGATGCAGAAATTGAGGATGCTGTCCATTTTGCCAAAGCAACGGCAGGATGGAGTGCGTATGTTAATGGTTTACAGGTAGACTTTAACGAGTTTAAAACCGAAATTGACCAGGCTTGTGAACACATACGTCATTCTCAGATGCAGGAAGCATGATTTTACAGTATTTACCCTTTTCGGTTGAAAAAACCAGAGAATGGGCTAAATACTTTTTTTGGATTACTTACTATTAAATCAAAAAAGAGATTGTCCCGCAAAGGGATAATCTCTCTTAATTTTATACCTGACTATACTTATGACATCTTCCAGTTTGATGATTCAACTGCCGGCAATTCGCATAACCCGGCTCACGGCATCGTCAACCTGTTCCTTACTGTCCATTCCCAATGTCATGCAATGAACATTTCCACTTTTAATCACATAGTTCAGCGACTTTTCCCGTTCACTCTCTGCAATCAAATCACCGCAACCAAATATTTTCATTCCGATCACCCCTTTCCCGTTCTTCCGTGCAGTTTCGAGTACCTGCATCACTTTTTCAGGCGTAGCGTCCATTTTGGCACCGTTATGGTTGATGCGTGCAAACAGGATATCGACCCAGGGGTTCGAAGCAGCTTCGATCATTGCATCCAGGCTGTGGCACGAAATCCCGACAGCTTTAATTAGCCCCTTCTGTTTCGCTTCCGACAGACCATCCATATAGTGTTTATATTCGGTTGGCCAATTCCCGTTTTCCATGCAATGCATCAGGAAGATATCGAAGTAATCGGTGCCGATTTCCGTCCTGAACCTGTCGAAACTTTTCTGAAACGGTTCCGTTTCATACCATCCTTCGTGCCTGTAGGTCATCACCTTGGTCAGTAATGTGACCTTATCGCGCGGAATAACCTTTAATGCCGCACCGACATACGTGTGTGAGCCGTACATATCAGCAGCATCAAAAAAACGGATGCCCCGGTCAAAACAATATTGCGACAATTCGACGAATTTTTTCATTCCCAGGCGGGTCTGGTCCGATGCCAGTTTCCATCCTCTCGACCCGGTACCCAAAGCGATGCGCGAAACATTGAGTCCGGTATTGCCAAGTTTAACCGTATCAATAGTTTCAGCTTTAACGGCGGCAGTTGCCGTCCGGGGAAACACTGAGGTAATTGCCGAGGCACACGCAATTCCTGCGGCACTTTTGACAAGAAATGCCCTCCTGTCCAGTTTAGTCATAAATATGGTTTAATCAGCTATTAATATGTTCGTTATGGGATATCCTGTAACATCTCCAGATTCTGAGGAAAGGTTGTTTAATCCGTGTTCAATTTTTTTTGAAATTTAGCTCTTTACAATGCGCATTACCCTGTCAACTGCATCATCAACATGGCCGATGTTTTCCATGCCAAGCGTCATACAGTGAATACTGCTTTTCTTTAGTGCAAAAGTGATCGATTCTTCGCGCTCCGTGTCAAGAACCCTGTCGCCGTTTGCGAATATTTTCATCCCTATAATTCCTTTCCCATTGTCGCGGGCACGCTGGAGTACTGCGTTAATTTCGTCCGGAGAACCATCCATATGCGCCCTGAACGGATTTATGCGGGCAAGAATTACATCAACCCACGGATCATCGGCCGCAACTTTCAAGGCGTCGAAATTATGGCATGAAACACCAACTGCCTTAATAATTCCATCCTGCTTTGCTTTGGAAAAATAATCGATATACCTTTTCTTCTCCTCTTTCCAGTTGCCATTCATCAGGCAATGAAGCAGCAGGATATCGAAGTAATCGCTGCCTGTTTCAGTCCGGAACCGGTCAAGAGCCTTATCAACAGGTTCTGCTTTGGAGGCATCATTGGTTGTCCACATTTTCGAAAGCAGCGTGACTTTTTCTCTTGGAATTTCTTTAAATACCTCGCGCACATATGGATGAGATCCATAACTGTCGGCAGTATCAAAAAAATGAATCCCTCTGTCGTAGGCATGATGTGCCATCTTAACAAAATTGCTCATTCCAAGCCGGGTCTGGTTCGATTGGTGATTACCTCCTATCGATCCGGTACCAAGGGCAAGTCGCGAAACTGTAAGTCCGGTATTGCCAAGTTTAACCTTATCAATTGAAGCTGTTGAAGGTGTAAAACCCTGACCGGCAAAGCCTGTTGCAGCAAGGGCAGCATAACCTGTTAAACCAACAGCACTTGTATGAAGAAAACTTCTGCGGTTAATCTTTTCCATGATCGTGCGTTTTAAAAACATTAAAATCAATTCGTTGTAAAAATCTGAATAGTCCGGATTATTAAACCGGTACTATCCAGATTTTGTATGCCAAATCCTGACAGGGATTCAACCTTGATAATTGTATAACTTATAAGGGCCGGAAAATGTTTTCAATCCCGGTCAAAGACCCGTAAAATCATTAAAAATCGAGGAAATTCCATTTACCGCGGTATGCACGCGACAGCATCATATTAGCCGCATCATCGTCAATAAATTGCTCTTTCTTTGGATTCCATTTTAAAGGACGCTGAAGTTCATAGGCAATATTGGCAATATTACACAACGAAGAAGTTCTGTGTCCGGTTTCAACATCCGAAATAGGTCGGCTTCGTTTTTTAATCGCATCAATCCAGTCCTGGTAATGGTTGTCACTTTTATAGAGCCGCTTATCAGTCTGCTTAATCTCCGTTTCAACCATCCCGGGTACATCAGAACGCAAAAAGCTGCGGCTAACCTCTATTTTACCTTTTGTTCCCACGAACTGCACTGCATTGGACTCGCCCCAATTGACATGGTTAAGAATAACCCCATTATTATATTTCATCTTTAATCCGATCACGGCATGCTCAGATGGCGGATTAAACTCTACCGGACCCGATTCATCCATTCCAAGCGCCCATTGAGCAATATCAAACATATGAGCGCCCCAGTCGGTAATCATTCCTCCGCCAAATTCGCGGTAATTGCGCCAATCCGGAAATCTTTTGTCCTCAACAGGAGGTGATAAAACAGCACTGTAAGCACGATAGAGCGAAGGTCCGACCCACATGTCCCAGTCAACGTTTGAAGGCGTGGGAGTTGCCGGAAGATCCAGTGCCTTTACCGGAGGACCCACACTGACATTGACCTCTTTGATGTCTCCGATATAACCGTTTAAAACCAGCTCCGCGGCATGACGGAAATTACGCCACGACCGCTGCATATTTCCGGTTTGAAATACTCTTTTATATTTACGTGTCGCATCGACCATCGCACGACCTTCGGCTACAGTTAAAGCCATCGGTTTTTCGCAATAAATATCTTTTCCTGCTTTTGCTGCATCAACAGCTATCTGTGCATGCCAGTGATCGGGGGTTGCAATCACCACAGCATCAATATCTTTTCGGTCAAGAAGTTCACGGTAATTTTTGTATCCCGTCACTTCGTACTTTTCACCCGAAAATTTCTTATCATTAATAGCCTGGGCTTCTCCTTTAAACTTGTCCAGTTTTGAAGAAACCACATCGCAACACGCCATTACTACAGTTTCAGGACATTTGGTCAGGCTGGTTAACAACCCGTGACTTTGAATACCGGTGCCGATAAATCCTAACCTGATTTTATCGGTTCCTGCATTTGCAGCAAATGAAAATCCCGGTATCACCGTCAATGCAGCGGCACCAGCTGCTGTTGTTCCCATAAAATTTCTGCGCGAGAGTTTGATTTTGTTTACCATTTGATTGAATTTAGTTGATATTTGATTAAAAAGTTGACATTTGAATTTTAGAAATAACTATTGACAAAAAGCTAATACTACCCGTGCAGTACTCCTGCGCGGAATATTAAACAAGGAAAAAATTACACTGATCAAAGTGTTGAAAGCATAAGTTGTGAAAGCCGATTACAGAGGCTGAAATTAATAAAAATCTTAATCGGTATCACCACATTTGGTTACCTTAAATGAATTTCATGACAATATTTCTGTTCATTTTTCGTAACCACCCGATTGACCCACGAATAGGGTTATCTTTGCACGATGAAACAAAAAGAGGATATCACCGCAAAAGTTCTTGAAAACCTGAAATTCGGGTCATTGAACGAGATTCAAAGTGCCATGATCAGTAATGAATTAAAAGCAAATAATATAGTTCTGCTTGCACCAACTGGCTCCGGAAAAACGGTTGCATTTCTTCTTCCTTTATTGCATCACCTCAATTCAAATACGACTGGCGTACAAGCGCTTATACTTACCCCATCGCGTGAATTATCCCTGCAGACCGAGCAGGTTTTCCGCTCAATGGGAAGTGGCTTTAAAGTTAACTGCTGTTACGGCGGTCACCCGATGAAAACTGAACGGAACAATTTTACCGAGCCACCCGCTGTATTAATCGGCACGCCCGGTAGGATTGCCGCACATCTGCGCCGGGGAAGTTTTGAACCCGAGTCCATTCATCTGCTGGTTCTCGATGAATTCGATAAATCGCTCGAATTGGGTTTTAGTGATGAAATGAGTTACATTATTGAAAGATTACCTAAAATACGGAAGAGAATTCTTACCTCCGCGACGCAGGCAATTGAAATCCCCGAATATTCAGGTGTTAAAAATCCGGTTACACTGAATTATCTGACCGAAGAAAACAAGCCTAATATCGTGATCAAGGCGGTTAGAGCCAAGGAAAATGATAAACTTGACATCCTTATTCAATTGGTTTGTCACCTGGGCCATGAATCTACGCTTGTATTCTGTAATCACCGTGAAGCAGTTGACCGGATAAGTGAAATACTTACCGAAGAAGAGGTCATCCACGACACGTTTCACGGCGGACTGGAGCAGGATGAACGGGAACGGGCTTTGCTGAAATTCAGAAATGGCAGTCATCAAATCCTGATTACTACCGATTTAGCTTCCAGGGGATTGGATATTCCGGAAATTAAAAATATCATTCATTACCAGGGAGCAAATTCAGAGGAAGCATTTATCCACCGCAACGGTCGCACCGCCCGAATGAATGCTGCAGGTACCTCCTGGCTTGTTTTAGCTGAAAAGGAAGCTGTCCCCGATTTTCTGAAAATTATCCCCGAATTTATTGACCTGCCTGCACAGATCCGTTTACCTGATCCGCCCGCATGGATCACGTTGTACATCGGTGCCGGTAAAAAAGATAAGATCAGCAAAACCGATATCGTTGGTTTTCTTATTCAGAAAGGTGGACTTAAAAAAGAAGAGATTGGTTTAATCACAATTCTCGATAATGCTTCTTTTGTGGCCATCAGTCGCGAAAAAGCGCGCGGTACTATATCATCAATCAAGGATGAAAAAGTCAAAAATCAGAAAGTTAAAATTGCTATTTCGGCATAATAAATTAGGGAATCCGGAACGCTTACCCGGGGTCATTAAAATTGAATCCCTTCGGGATTGCCAAAAGAGCGTTGTACTAACCACGAAGTGGTTAAATTTGAATAACCCCCGGTGTAGCTTGCGGAACCGGGGGATAAAGGAAAAAACACAACTCCTACCCCGAAGTGGGTTGAACATACTATAAAATATTGACGTTAAATCATTTCAGTTAAATGCAATACTAAATCTTTTTGAATTAGCAAATTTTCTCAATTTTTCATCTTCACCCGATCGCCCCCTCGCCTTTTCTTCCTCTCTCCCATTCTCCTCTTCTTTCTCTTGCGGCGCATGGAACGGATGGTTTTTAATTAAGGGAGTAGTTGCGCCGCTTTTGTGTTGATCGCCCTAACCCCGGGTGGAAGACAACTCTGTCTTAACAGATGAAACCCAATTTTTCCATCTCCTTCTCCCCCCGTTCATCATTTCCTTTTGTCCATTCAGACGCCAAAAAATGCGACTCTGCATCATTAATTAGTTATCCCTTTTATGACCACCTATTTTTGAACTGAAATTTAAGTTCAACTAATAATTAATGTCATGAAAAATTACAATGATTCATTCGCAAAAAAAAATTTTGGAGCATTATTGCTCTACGTTTCTTTTTTGACTGTAATCCCGGATGCAACGGCACAACCGGCGTTAACCCCGGGCGACAGGATTTTCAGGGAGCTGCCTGCCAATCTTCCTTTACCGGCTCAGCCACAGCATTATCACATCACAACCGACTATTTCAACCGGACAATGGCTGGAGTTTTTATGGATAAAATCCGTATAACCGGCGATTTTACAACCAATCTGCCGCAGAAAATGGAGAAATGGAATAATGTAAGTATCGCAAAATCACAACAGCTTCACGGTGATTTTGGTAAACCAGAACCGGTTTTGTATATCGAAAACTTCACCTATGAGCCATCCGAAAAGATCCTTCAACCTGAATTTTTTAAGGATTTTCCCTTCGAAGCGGTTCAGATAAAAAACCTCGTATGGGATATGGCAGGTATTGAAGCATTTGCCTGGGGTCATACAGATTCGCTTAAGTTAAACAGGCTCTACCAGGCAAAACAAATGAACGGTCCGGCCAACCTGGCTGGTTTAGGAACCTTTACCAACAATAATATCGAGCTGACCTGGGAAGGTATATCGTTAATCAACGATCAATTATGCGGATTGATCGATTTTCGGACCATGGATAATCCCCTTGTCTGCGATATCGAAATGGGCGGAAAAAATTTAAACATCAAGGGAACGAGCCATTACTGGGGAACAATTTATATCTCACTCAGCGAAAAGAAAATAGAAGATGCACAACTGCACGAAATAGTTACCATGGAAATGAAATGGTCCGATCAGCCGGCAACGCAATATGTTTATACAACCCGATTAATGAAAGTTGAAAAAATTAATTAATTTCATCAACGCAATCCTTAAAAAAATGAATCACCCCGAAGTAATGGAGAAAAAAAACGTTTTAAACGCCCGGTTTCATCTTTATGCAATCACGGGTAGTTTATGCTTCACCGTTATTCTCGGCCTTGTAACCAGAGGCAGAGTCTTAAGCGATGTTTTTATGCTGACTTTTGTGATGATGATGGTCCAGGTGGAACTGTTTGCATGGATCGGCGGAAGGGTGTTTAAAACCTTGGTTTATAACTCGGTAAAAGAGTTTGTTCAAAGGGTTATTCCCCGGCTGTTATTCTTTTACCTTTTCGTTGTTATCATTGCAGCAGTCATCTTTGTCACTTTTACTGCTATTTGGGGATATAGTCAGGGGGCGGAAATGGGAGTATTTTTAAGACAGTTACCCGAAAAAGAGTTGCGCGGTTTTATTATCGGATCATCGTTTGGTTTACTTATCGGGACTATACTCTTTTTTTTCATGGAACTAATGGCCGTGATTAAAAGGGAACAAAAGCTCTCTGAAGAAAAGATGCGTTATCATTACGAAACTTTGAAGAACCAGATGAATCCCCATTTCTTATTCAACAGCCTGAATACATTATCTTCGATTATTTACCAGGACGTTCAGCTTGCCGATCGCTTTATCGTCAAACTTTCATCCATTTACCGGTATATTCTCGATCAGCACGAAAGCAAAATGGTCAATCTTAAAGATGAACTCGACTTTGTAAAGGATTTCTTCTACCTGCAGCAGTTGCGTGACGACAACCGCATTAACCTGGAGATAAATATTGAACAACCATCAGATTACCAGATTCTGCCCGTATCGCTTCAATTACTGGTTGAAAATGCGTTAAAGCACAATGCCGCCACGCCGGAAAAACCGTTAAACATCCGGATCTCAAAGTCAGGCGATCACTACATTGTAGTTGAAAATAACCTGCAACCAAAACAGCAATTGGACGGATCGTTCCGTATTGGCCTGAAGAACCTGGCCGAGCGGGTGCAAATTATCACCGGAAAAGAATTGCAGGTCCAAAACAATAAGGAATATTTTTCAGTGAAAATCCCAATCAGCCCAATATGATAAAGATTGTCATTATCGAGGACGAAAAGCCCGCTGTGGATAAACTGAAACAGCAGTTGTCGGCCACAGGTGAAAATATTAGTATCCTCAATAGTATGGGAAGCGTTGAAGAGTCCGTCAACTGGCTAACGTCGAACCCGGCTCCTGACCTGATTTTTATGGATATTCAGCTCAGCGACGGAATCTCGTTTGAAATATTCGAATCCGTAACTATCACAGCTCCGGTGATATTCACAACCGCTTTCGACGCTTATGCAATCAGGGCTTTCAAGGTAAACAGCCTTGACTACCTGCTTAAACCCATTGATCAGGATCTGCTTGTAAAGGCACTGAAAAAATACAAGGATCATTACCTGGGCGATAAAGCCAATCGTATCAATCAAATGATCAGTCAGATGCCGGTAACGTATAAAAGCCGGTTCCTGATCAAAACAGGCGAACATTACAGATCGGTTGCCGTAACAGATATTGAATCGTTTTTCATCCAGGAACGCTCCACCTTTTTAATAACCAATGGAGCAAAAACTCTCGACATCGATTATTCACTCGATCAGCTTGAAAAAATGCTTGACCCTGACTGTTTTTTCAGGGCTAACCGTAATTACCTGATTAACATCCGGTACATAAAAGATATGATAGGTTATTCGGGTAACCGGATCAAAATCAAAATGCAGTCCGCGAATTACATTGACCCTATCATCGTGAGCCGCGACAGGGTAACAGCCTTCAAAATACTGATGGATCAGTAATCAATATGGCCAAAAAAAGGGAGCCGGTTGCCCGGTTCCCATTTTTATCAAAAAAATATTATCAGATATTCATCGGCACTTCCATAATAAGTATTTTCGAATCTTCTTCAATACCCATCGTCAGTCGGTTATTAACCTCTTCTATACCAATCCCGTCACGGGCACTAAGGGTTTCTTCACCTATAAGTATAGCCCCGGAAATCACAAAGATATAGCAGCCATTTCCTGCCTTATTCATTTTGTATTCAGTTACATCACCTTTACTGAATGTACCCATTGAAAACCAGGCTTGCTGATGAATCCACAACGAATTTTGTGCGCCGTCGGGAGAAACAACTATCTTCCATTTACCCGTCATTTCCTGGTCCGTAAACCGCGCCTGCCCGTACCGGGGTTCTACATTCTGCTTATCGGGAAATACCCAGATCTGAAGAAGGCTGGCTTCCTTTTCGTGGGAATGATTAAACTCTGAATGTTTGATTCCGGTACCCGCTGACATCACCTGAACTTCACCAGGAGTAATAACGGAGCCGTTACCCATACTATCTTTATGCTCCAATTCCCCTTCAAGGACAATAGTGATGATTTCCATATTGTCGTGGGGATGTGTTCCGAATCCCATTCCTGCCTGGATGATATCGTCGTTTAATACGCGCAGTGCACCAAAATTCATCCTGTTGGGATTATAATAATTGGCAAAACTGAAGGTATGCCAGGATTTTAACCAGCCATGACTGGCCTGTCCCCGGCTACCTGCTTTATGAACGGTAAGTTTCATTTGTAATATGATTTTAGTTGTAAGTCTGAAGTTAACATAAATAAGAATTTACCACCAATTCGTATGTCAAAAACACTTATTCAGCGACAACTACACGAAAATCAAGGGTAAATTCGTCATAAATAACCTTATTACCCAGGTCATCGAAGAAAGATTTTGACCCGTAGCGAACATTGTATTTTGACCGGTCAATAGTAAGAGCACCGTCGTAAACTGTGTTTTCGCCATCTTTTGATGATGTAGCTATGAAAGTTGCAGGATTGGTTATCCCTTTAATAGTAAGGTTTCCTGTGAATGTATGTTTGTTTCCTGCACTCTCTACTTTGGTAACAACAAGTTCTGATGTTGGAAACGTTGCAACTGAAAAGAAATCGTCCGATTTTAAGTGCCCTTCAAGCTTGGCACTGGCATCAGCATCGGAAACCGATTGCATATCAATCACCACTTTGCCTCCGGTTACTTTTCCATTGGTTACATCCAGGTTTCCCTCTTTGATTTTGATGGTTCCATGATGTTCGCCGGTTACTTTTTTTCCGGACCATTTAACGGTGCTTTTCGTTACATCGACTTTTTGTGATGCGGCAAATGTGGTAGTTACCAACGAAAGTGCCAGAAAAAGAATTCCAGGTAATTTAAATGTTATAGATTTCATACTTCTGTATTTTAAATTGTTTTTTACAATACAAAAATATACTGAAATAAACAGTCAGAAAATGGACTAAAAATGGTTTTAATGGTATTTATTACGACTGATTTCGCGGTATTCTTTCAGGGTAGTGCCTGTGTATTTCTTAAAAAAACGGCTAAAATAGGCGGGATCGTCAAATCCGAGTTCAAAAGCGATTTCCTTTCCCGATTTACTGCTGGAAAACAATAATTTCCTGGTTTCTTCAATAACCCGGTTTCTGATCAGTTCACCTGCCGTAATCCCTGTCGTTTTTTTGGCCATTTCGTTCAGGCACGATGGATTGACGTTGAGCATTACAGCGTATGAAGACACGTTCTTAAGCTTCTGATAATTGTTATCGATCAATAATTTGAACTGAATGATGGTTGAATCGGGTGTTTCGGAAGGCTTTTCCATGACTTCCTGGTACTGTCGATCGAATATTCGTCTCGATTCGAGCAGGAACAGGTGCAGCAAATTCAGAACAATATCAGAACTGTAATCGTCAGGATTATTTAGTTCAGTAAAAATTAGCTCGGTAATATTTTTAAGATTTTCCCGTTTCTCAGGCAAAACAGTAATCAGGCTTTTAAAATCGGGATTATTAAACAGCCGGTATTCTTTTAACGGAACATGATTTTTTTGGTTATACTGTATAAATTCCTCATTAAAAAGCATATAAGTCCCCCCAACCGATTTATCCATATACATCCGGTGTTTCAGTCCGGGAGGTACGAACAGGATGGTGTCGGCTTTCAGGTTATATTCAACAAATTCGGTGGCATGGGTAGCCTCACCGGTTTCGATCCAGAAAATTGAATAAAAATCATGAAGATGAGGCATCAGATTGTGTTCTATTTCCTCTTCATCAAAATCGCAGATCTTCCGGATTGTAAAAATCTTTGCGTTTCCTTCTTCAAACAGCGGGTGGTTTTTCAAAATTCTATTTTTCAAAAAGCAAATATAAAAAACTTCATTCCTTTTTTTATATCTTGCGATAAAATAACCAATTTCAGACGACAATGAAAGACAACCTTTTAATTAAATATATGAACGATCGCTTCAGGCCAGAACCAAAAAAAGTCTTTGATCCGGGACCCGTGATTACAATCTCAAGGGAATGCGGTTGTAGCGGAAGAGTATTTGCCGAAAAATTGACTGACCGAATTAATCAGAAAATCAATGATCCTTCAAAAAACTGGAAATGGGTTAGTAAAGAGATTCTCAATTTAGCGTCTGATGAATTAAAAATCCATCCTGACAAGATCAAGACGCTGGTTAATGCGGAAGAAAAGAATTTCCTTGAGGAGATGATAGCCTCTTTTACAGACAAGTATTATGTCCATGATGCAAAAATTAAAAGAGTGATCGAGGAGGTTGTCCGAAATATTGCTCTCCGGGGAAAAGCTGTTATAGTCGGTCGCGGCAGCGACGCACTCACCACCGATATTCCACGCTCGCTTCACGTGAGGCTCTACGCTCCGTTAAGCTGGAAAGTAGAAGTTATGAGTGAACGCATGAAAATTTCACCTGAGGAGGCAAGAAAAATTGTGATCGAAGTTGACAAACAACGTTCCAAATTCAAAGAATCCTATCTCGAAAAAAACCCTGATTCTATTTTACATGATATCGCGTTCAATTGTGCTAAATTTAATCAGGATGAGATGGTTGATATAATTTTTAAACTTGCTGAAAATAAGTCATTTATTTAATTAGGTGACTAAATTAGATTTAAAATTTTTAATCAAAACAGAATTCATCTGCCTTACTCCGCCTCCCTGACTTCCCGATTCTCATATCTGCATAGGGATAAATTATTATCTTTGCGCGAATTCGAAGGAAACTTTCAGGGGTGCAGAGGGATTGAAAAAGAATGTAATCATATAATTATCAGCACTCTGCATCAGCCGAAAATTGATTCTATCTTATTGAAAAGTAGTAATGAGCGACGAAGATCACGGAAAATTTAACTACCTGAAGGAGTATGCAAAATATTCGTCTCTTATATTACAAATGATCGCAATGGTGGCCTTGGGGATCTTGGGAGGGACAACATTGGATAAACTACTGGAAATGAAAACACCAGTATTTACCATCTGCCTGACACTATTTACATCCTTTGCTGCCATCTGGTACCTTTTCAGAACTTTACTGAAAAAGTAAGTAATGAATTGAAATTAAACTTTAAAAACGAATTCTTGTTAAATGTCTGAGGAATCAAAAAGTTTGGGTTATATGTCTGCATCATCACGACAATTTATCGTCAGGATAACTATACTGACAGTAATTATTGCAACTATTGCCACAGCTTTGTTTTTAACGATATTAAAACAATGGTATTTAGCATCGTATCCATATCTTATTGTCCTGGTAGCGACAGTTACAACTATTGGTCATCTGTGGGTCACCAATGCTGCTGCCGGCAATGCGCGAAAGTTTGCCACAGCTTTTCTGGCATCGGTAACCTTTAAACTGATGATATACCTGACTTTTATTCTCGTATATTTATTGATCGATCGATCGCAAGCCGTTTCCTTTATCCTGACTTTCGTAACAATCTATGTTCTGTTTACAATTTTTGAGGTAGTTCAGGTTTTGAATTTCATTAAAAAGCAATCAACAACCAGATTATGAGGTTTGCAAATTATCTTATGACGACAAATTTTTGAAATGATTAATACTATAAAATCGTTATTGCTTGTTTTATTTTTGCTTACAGCATTTTCTCCCCGGGTGAAGGCGGGAGGGGAACATGCCGTTGCAGATACTGTCTCCGCTAAGAAATTTAATACAGGCGAACTGATTTTCGGTCACATCAAGGACAGTTATGAATGGCATATCACGACTTTTGGTCATACCCATATTTCGATTCCGCTTCCCGTCATTCTGTATAGTGAGCATTCAGGACTTCATGTATTTATGTCGGGAAAATTCCACCACGGAACCGAAACTTATAAAGGTTTTAATATTGCTTCGGAGGGAAAACATGAACGGATGATTGTGGAGATTCTTCCGGATGGCACAGAGGTCAAACCATGGGATATCTCCATTACAAAGAATGTCACCTCCCTGTTCATTAGTATTATTTTAATTCTCCTGATCTTCCTTTCGGTAGCCAAAAGATACCGCGATAATTTTGCCAGGGCACCCAAAGGACTTCAAAGCTGGATTGAACCCATTGTTCTTTTTATCCGTGATGATATTGCCAGGCCTTCATTTGGAAACGGGAAATCGGAAAAATACCTCCCCTTTTTACTGACCATTTTCTTTTTCATTTTCATCAATAACGTAATGGGTCTCATTCCATTTTTCCCGGGAGGGGCCAACCTCACAGGAGATATTTCAGTAACGCTGGTGCTTGCTATCTTCACCTTTGTCATCACTACGATAAGCGGTTCGCGCAGTTACTGGGTACATCTGGTTAATGCCCCCGGAATTCCCTGGTGGCTTAAGCTGCCAATTCCTTTAATGCCTGTTGTCGAGATTCTGGGAGTATTCATTAAACCGTTTGTATTGACCATCCGTTTATTTGCAAACATTACTGCAGGACATATTATTGCTTTAGGATTTTACAGTTTGATCTTTATTTTTGCAGAGAAAACTCCCATTGCAGGTTATGGTGTCTCGATTGTTTCGATTGCGTTTACTGTTTTCATGAGCATACTCGAACTGTTGGTCGCATTCATCCAGGCTTATGTATTTACATTATTATCAGCCATTTACATTGGAATGGCGCTTGAAAATCATGAAGCTCATACTGAACAACATTGATCATTCAGCACAGTATATTAAACAAATATTGATTTCAACATTATATAACAGTTTATTTTAATCATTTAATTACCAACAAGTATGATAACATTAGCCGTAATTCTACAAGTAGCTGCTAATATGGCACTAGCAAAATTGGGTGCCGGAATAGGAGCAGGATTAGCTGCAATCGGTGCCGGTATCGGAATTGGCCGGATCGGGGGATCGGCAGTTGAGGCGATCGCGCGTCAGCCTGAAGCAGCAGGAGATATCCGGTCAAATATGATTGTCTCTGCAGCATTGATTGAAGGGGTTGCATTCTTTGCAATTGTTATCTGCTTTCTGATTCTGTTTGTATAAATCGTGTCGGTAAGGGCGAATAGCAGTGCCTGTTTGCGTGATTTTTAATTATTTACACCCAAAAATTTATCACCATGGGATTAGTAATGCCGGCCTTCGGGTTGTTTTTTTGGATGATGATATCTTTCGGAATCTTAATCGTAATACTCAGACGGTTTGCCTGGGGTCCGATTTTGAAAGCGCTGTCAGACAGGGAAAATTCAATTGATGAGGCGTTAAAACTGGCTGAAACTGCAAGGCAGGAGATGATCCAATTGCAGTCTGGCAACGAAAAGATCCTCAAAGAAGCGATACTCGAACGGGAAAAAATTGTGAAAGAAGCACGTGATTTGAAAGATTCGATCATCAGGGATGCACGGCATGAGGCTTCGGTTGAGGCAAATAAAGTGATGGAAAGTGCCCGTGCAGCAATAGAACACGAACGCATTGCCGCTGTAAGTGATATTAAAAAACTGATTGCTGAATTCTCAGTTGATATTGCAGGAAAGATATTGCAGGAAAAACTGTCCGATGATAAACAGCAAAAAGAGCTGATACAGAATTATATCGACCAGATCAATCTTAATTAAATGACAGTGAAACTGATTGATTGCTTCTCAAACAGGATTTCTATAAATACAGTTGAAGATGGACGAAAGTAAAATACCTGTAAGATATGCTAAAGCCTTATTAAGTCTGGCAGATGAAAAACAGGTAACAGAGGCTGTGAGAGATGATATTGCCTTGATCTACCAGTTATTTGAAACCATTCCCGGATTTTTTCAATTTCTTGAAAGCCCGGTTATCGGACCAAGTGAGAAGCGGAAACTTTTTGACGAAGTTTTTGCCAAGAGCCTTAATTCATTGACATACTCCTTTCTTTTGCTCCTTTTAACCAATAATCGTGAAGTATATCTGAGGGATATATCGCGTGATTTTTTGGAATCATACCGTAAACAGGCTGGTTTCAAGGCTGCAAAGCTGGTAAGTGCCATCGAAATTGATCCGGCAACAGTTGAGCAATTCAAAACACTGATCCGGAAGCACTTTAATTCGGAAGTTGATTTAACCCTTGAAGTGGATCCCCAAATCATCGGAGGATTTGTACTACAGGTTGAAGATCAGCAAATTGACGCCAGTGTGGCAGCAAAATTAAAAAAGCTTAAAAAAGAATTTCTGGCTGGCCAGAATTAGATTAATAAAAAAATTTAAACGTTGATATTATGGCTGGAATAAAACCTGCTGAAGTTTCCGGGATTCTGAAAAAACAATTGGAGGGTTTCAAGAGCGAAGCAGAATATGCCGAAATAGGAACCGTACTCCAGGTGGGTGATGGTATTGCACGTGTATATGGTCTGTCCAATATTCAGTCAAACGAAATGGTCGAATTCGATTCAGGAGTAATGGGTATTGTTTTGAATCTCGAAGAAGATAACGTAGGTTGTGTTTTATTGGGCTTATCAGAAAAAATAAAAGAAGGTGATCAGGCAAAGAGAACCAATAAAATTGCTTCCATAAATGTTGGAGAAGGATTATTGGGACGAGTAATCAATACACTTGGGGAACCGTTGGATGGAAAGGGTCCTATCGGCGGCGAATTGTACGAAATGCCTCTGGAACGAAAAGCCCCCGGAGTCCTTTACAGGCAACCTGTTACCGAACCACTTCAGACAGGAATCAAAGCCATTGATGCGATGATTCCGATTGGTCGCGGACAACGGGAATTGATTATTGGAGACCGGCAAACGGGCAAAACTGCTATTGCGATCGATGCCATTATAAACCAGAAAGAATTTTACGACAAAGGTGAACCGGTTTATTGCATTTACGTTGCCATCGGACAAAAAGGATCAACCGTTGCCAACATTGCTAAAACACTTGAAGAAAAAGGGGCACTACCTTATACGGTAATCGTGATGTCGACAGCCTCGGATCCCGCTGCACTCCAGTTCTATGCACCATTTGCAGGTGCGGCCATCGGCGAGTTTTTCAGGGACACGGGTCGCTCGGCGCTTATTGTTTATGACGATTTATCGAAACAGGCTGTCGCTTATCGTGAGGTTTCGCTGCTGCTGCGTCGTCCGCCGGGACGCGAGGCATACCCCGGGGATGTGTTTTATTTGCACTCAAGGCTACTCGAGCGTGCGGCAAAGATTAACTCCACCGAAGCGGTTGCAAAACTAATGAATGATGTACCCGAATCGATCAGGCATTTACTCAAAGGGGGAGGTTCTCTCACCGCTCTTCCGATTATTGAGACGCAGGATGGCGACGTATCGGCGTATATTCCAACCAATGTAATTTCCATTACAGATGGTCAGATTTTCCTTGAATCAAACTTGTTCAATGCGGGAATACGACCGGCTATTAATGTGGGGATTTCGGTTTCACGTGTGGGAGGAAATGCCCAGATCAAGTCGATGAAAAAAGTGGCAGGTACACTTAAAATCGCCCAGGCAGAATTCCGCGAGTTGGAAGCATTCTCCAAATTTGGCTCTGATCTTGATCCTGCAACCAAAAACGTTCTTGAAAAGGGAGCCCGAAACCTTGAAATCCTTAAGCAAAAGCAGTTTTCACCCGTAAGAGTTGAGAATCAGATAGCTATTTTATACTGCGGGACAAAGGGTCTGTTAATGGACGTTCCCAGGCACCTGATCCAGGATTTTGAACTCGAATTCATCGAAGTGTTGAACGCAAAGTACCGAAGTACGCTTGACACTTTAAGAAATGGAATTATCAATGAAAGTGAAACACTTGTACTTGAAACAGTTGCAAAGGAAATTGCCCGGAAATACAAGTGAAAGTAACTTAATTTTACTACAATTAGGAAAGATAAATTCAGAGAATGGCTAATTTAAAGGACATAAGGACAAGAATATCTTCGGTAAAATCAACCCAGCAGGTTACCAATGCCATGAAAATGGTTTCTGCGGCCAAGTTGAGAAAAGCCCAGGATGCGATTATACAGATACGCCCCTATGCCGAAAAACTGAATGAAATATTGTCGAATATTAGCAGTAATCTTGATTCGGACATCGCGAATAAATATGCCGTACGTAAAAAAAGAGAACGCATCCTGATTATTGCCATTACCTCAAACAGGGGGCTCTGCGGAGGATTTAATTCGAACGTAATAAAAAAAACATCGGAACTTATCACCTTGGTTTATCCCGAATTTTACAATAAAGGTCTGGTCGATATTATAGCAATTGGTAAAAAAGCGGTCGATGGTTTTAAAAGCAAAGGGATTAAAGTATCCAAAAGCTACATAGACATTTATGATAATATGAATATTGCTTCCACAGACGAAATTGCGCAAGGCGTAATGGATCAGTATTCAGAAGGAGATTACGATCATGTTGAACTGGTCTATAATCAATTCGTAAACGCGGCATTTCAGGACATTACTTCGGAACAATTTTTACCCATAAAACCAGCTGAAACCCCGGAGATGAAATCCAAAAGATTCCGGCACAGGCTGGTCTATATTTTTGAGCCTTCGATGCAGGAGATAGCCGACAAAATTATACCTCTGGCTCTGAAAATTCAGTTTTACAAAGCATTTCTCGATTCTGTGGCCTCGGAACACGGAGCACGTATGACGGCAATGCACAAAGCTACCGACAATGCATCTGACTTGATCAGGGAGCTTAAGCTGCAATACAACCAGGCAAGACAAGCATCGATTACACGGGAAATTCTTGAGATAGTCAGTGGTGCGAATGCATTAAGCAGTTAACAGAGGAGTGACCGGGTAACTTTTTAAAGAAAAAAAAGTGACCCGTTAGTTTTACTCAATTTTGAATTGAAGTCACCCGGTCACTTCTGAATCTTTAAACAAAATCAGGACGAGCCAGTGTAAAATACACAATTTAGGAAGCATTAAATAAGAAATTAAATAAAATACGCAGAATATGTCGCAATCCAAAGGCAAAATCATCCAGGTAATCGGTCCTGTTGTTGATGTTAGTTTCGAGCGGGAGGGAAATGAGTTGCCCAAAATCTTTGAAGCACTCGAAATCATGCTCGAAAATGGTCAGGTTTTAATTCTCGAATGTCAGCAACATATTGGCGAACATTCGGTCAGGACTGTCTCAATGGAATCGACTGATGGCCTGTCGCGGGGAATGGAAGTTATTGCCACCGGAAAAGCGATTTCAATGCCGGTGGGCGATGAAATCAAAGGGCGCCTGCTTAATGTAATCGGTGAAGCGATTGATGGAATCGGTCCGATTTCGAAAGAGAGGAGTTATGAAATCCATAACGAGCCACCCCGTTTTGAAGATCTGTCGACCGAAAAGGAGGTACTTTTTACCGGAATTAAGGTCATCGACCTGCTTGAACCGTATTCAAAAGGTGGCAAAATCGGATTATTTGGAGGCGCCGGCGTTGGAAAAACGGTCATTATTATGGAGCTGATCAACAATATCGCCAAGAAATACGAAGGTCAGTCAGTTTTTGCAGGCGTTGGCGAAAGAACCCGCGAAGGGAACGACCTGCTACGAGAAATGATCGAATCGGGTGTTATCCGCTACGGCGATGCATTCAAGAAAAATATGGATGAAGGAGGATGGGATCTTAGTCTTGTTGATAAAACTGAGCTTGCCAAATCAAAGGCAACCCTGGTTTTCGGCCAGATGAACGAACCTCCGGGAGCCCGCGCCAGAGTAGCCCTTTCGGGACTTGCTGTAGCCGAATACTTCCGCGATGGCGATAAAAAGGGAAAAGGGAACGATATCCTTTTCTTTGTAGATAACATTTTCAGGTTTACACAAGCCGGTTCCGAAGTTTCGGCCTTACTTGGACGTATGCCTTCTGCAGTAGGTTACCAGCCAACGCTCGCAACAGAAATGGGCCTTTTACAGGAGCGTATCACCTCGACAAAATACGGATCAATCACCTCTGTTCAGGCAGTGTATGTACCGGCAGATGACTTAACAGATCCTGCACCGGCAACAACGTTTGCCCACCTTGATGCCACAACTGTACTCAACCGGAAAATTTCGGAAATGGGCATTTACCCGGCAGTCGATCCGCTAGATTCTACCTCCCGGATTCTGACTGCTGAAATTGTCGGTAAAGAACATTACGATACGGCTCATCGGGTGAAAGAACTTTTACAACGATACCGCGAACTACTGGATATTATCGCCATTCTAGGAATGGATGAGCTTTCCGAATCCGATAAACTGATCGTTCACAGAGCCCGTCGTGTTCAGCGATTCCTCTCACAACCTTTCCACGTCGCCGAACAGTTCACCGGCACCAAGGGAGTTTGGGTAACCATTGAAGATACGATTAAAGGATTTAATGCAATTATCGATGGGAAAGTCGATAAATATCCCGAAACGGCATTTAGTATGGTCGGAACAATCGAAGATGCTATTGAGAAAGGCGAACGGTTGCTTGCTGAATCAAAATAATCACATTTTCATCAGATAATTGACTGAATTATGTTACATCTCGAAATTATCACCCCTGAAAAAGTGCTGTTTTCAGGCGATATTAAAATTATTAAACTACCCGGAGTGCTTGGATCCTTTGAAATTATGAGGAACCATGCACCCCTGATTTCTATATTGACCCAGGGCAGAATTAAGGTGAAAGAGACCAACGGCCTGCTTAGCTATTTCGATATCAACAGTGGATTGGTGGAGGTCTCGAATAACGAAGTCAAAGTCCTGGTTGAATCGTAATTTATGAACCAATGTCGTTTAGTTAAGGTCTATGAGAATAAAATTTAAACGCAAAGAACGCTGAGGAGGCGCAAAGAACCGCAGAGGTAGATATTCCCGAATTTCTTTGCGGTTCTCTGCGTAAAACTTTGCGATCTCTGCGGTAAAATTTCAACTGCTATTGCTAACTAAACGAAATTGATTTATGAACACAGATAGCCACGAATAAGTAAATCATTGAAAATCAGTCCCGTACTTACAGGAGCTGTGTTCAAATAACTGCAGCCGGAAACTAAAGCATTACTATCCGGTATACTGGAGTTCACTCAGATTTTTATAAATACCGTCCGGCAATTGCATCAATTGTTCATGCGTTCCTCTTTCTGCGAGCATTCCCATGTTCATCACAAAAATCTGGTCCGCATTACGGATTGTAGACAACCGATGTGCAATTACAATCGATGTTCTGCCTCTCATGAGTTTCACGAGTGCATCCTGCACAAGCCTTTCAGATTCAGAGTCCAGCGAGGAAGTGGCTTCATCGAGGATCAGAATCTTCGGGTTTTTTAAAACAGCCCTTGCAATAGCAATCCGCTGGCGTTGCCCTCCCGAAAGCTGGGTTCCGCGTTCTCCGACGATGGTATCAAATTTAGCAGGAAAACGATCAATAAACTCCATGGCATTTGCCTTAAGGGCGGCATCGTAAATTTCCTCAGAAGTGGCATCCGTTTTTCCATAAGAGATATTTTCGCCGATGGAACCTCCAAAAAGAAAGATATCCTGGGGAACAAGTGCAATCTGGCTTCTGAGGTCAGACAATGGAAAATTCCGGCTATCCCTTCCATCAAACAGAATCTGACCATTGGTTGGTAAATGAAGTCCAAGAAGTAAAGATGCAATGGTTGATTTTCCGGCACCACTTGCTCCTACCAGAGCTACCAACTGATTCGATGAGATATTCACACTGATATCCCGCAGTACCAGTTCATCCGATCGCGTCGGATAGGCAAATGACAAGTTGCTGAAAGTGATCTGTCCGTGAAGTTCGTATGCCGGATTAGCCTGCTTTACATCAGTGAGTGCTTCTTCTTCAACGTTGAATAATTCAAACAGGTTCTCAGTAGCGCCAATGAATTTCTGAATACTTGCAAAAACAGAAGCTAATCCACCGATTGTTCCACCCACGAAGGCTGAATAAATCACAAATGAGAACAAATCGCCTGCCACCAGTTCTCCCTGCGCCATCATTGACGATCCTTTCCAGATCACAAGTGACAAAGCACCAAATAAACCCAAAATTATAAACGCAGCAAATGCGCCCCTGTATTTTCCGCTCCTGATTCCCAGAGCCGCAATACTTTCGGTTTTTTTACGGTAACGCAGCATCTCAAAAAATTCGTTGGTGAAAACCTTCACACTTTGAATACCCTGCAAGGTCTCTTCGACGACGGTGTTCGAATTAGCCACCTCATTTTGAACCTCTTTGGAAATCTTTCGGATATAGCGCCCAAACATACGGGCAAAGATCATCGTCGGAGGAAGTATAACGAGCATAAACAAGGTCAGTTTGATCGAGGTAATGGCCAGCAAGGTAATTCCCCCGATGATGATAACGATCTGACGGATCAATTCAGCGAGTGTCGATGTCAGCGTCTCCTGCAGTAAGGTGATGTCGGAAGATATTCGGCTGTTAAGCTCCCCTACCCTTCGCTGTTCGAAGAAACGCAGCGGCAGCCTGATTAAATGATTGTAAGTATCCTGACGCAAAAAAGCCAGTGCTTTCTCGGTAACATTATTAAACAGCACCACTCTGAAGTAGGAGAATACTGCATTTAATACAAGTACCGCAGCAAGTATCAAAGCGACCCGGTTCATTTTATCCGGTGAAACTTCGATGGCCGAATTCACCATTTCGCCTAATAATTTAGGAAAAACCAGGTTTCCGAGACTCGAACCCAAAAGAAAAATAATACCCAACAGGTACTCCTTTTGAAACGGCTTAATGTAATGATATAATTTTAAAGCATTTACAAGACCTGTTTTTGTAATTTTCCTTTTTTCTACTTCACTCATCTTGCGTTGTTAATGGCTAAAGTTACCCATATGGGAAAATGTCGATTTTCAATGCATTTAAATTGATAAAAATAGCAGCTCTTATGACTAAAATTGTACTGATTTAGTTCTTTACAAAGCAAAAAGCAATTTGTGATCAAAACCACTACTTACGACATCAAAAATAGCATATTTAAGCAAATTGCAAGAAATTAATCCTATCTTTGGTAGTCAACATATGCAATAGAACGCTAACAATAAAATCTTTACAAGATTTATTCAGCTTTTAAAAAATGACAATAATTTCTGAACATAAAACCAACGCCTTAAATTCCGGCAAAATTATCTCTGTCAGAGGAAGCGTTGTGGATGTATGGTTTGAAAATAATTTACCTTCCATTTATACATTACTTCACACCGGAAAGCATAATCAAATAGCTATTGAAGTATTGGTCCAGCTTGATGTGAACCGTGTCAGGGGAATTGCATTAACCCCTACCCAGGGATTATCGCGCGGTATGGTAGTGGAAACCGATGGGAAACCACTTAGAGTTCCGGTTGGAAAAGAAATCATGGGTCGGATGTTCGATGTTTTCGGAAATACGATTGATCTTAAGCGGCCAATATCATCCGGTGTCGAGTGGCGCAATTTACATCAATCGCCACCTCCGTTAGCAAAACGATCAACAAAATCAGAGATTTTTCTAACCGGAATAAAATCAATTGATGTGCTGATACCATTGGAACGTGGAGGAAAGGCAGGTTTGTTTGGAGGAGCCGGTGTTGGTAAAACAGTTTTGCTTACTGAGATGATCCATAATATGTTTGGACATAACACAGGGGTAAGCATGTTTTGCGGGATCGGGGAACGTTGTCGCGAAGGGCATGAGCTTTATCATGATTTGAAAGAGGCTGGAGTGTTGGAAAATATGGTGATGATGTTCGGCCAAATGAATGAACCGCCTGGTGCGCGCTTTCGTGTTGGTCATGCAGCTTTGACAATGGCAGAATATTTTCGTGATGATGAACACCGTGATGTATTGTTACTTATTGATAATATTTTCCGGTTTATCCAGGCAGGGATGGAAGTATCCGGCCTGATGGGGCAAATGCCTTCACGTCTGGGTTACCAGCCAACACTGGGAACAGAACTGTCACAACTGGAGGAGCGGATCGCCAATACAGAAGTTGGGGCTATTACTTCTATTCAGGCTGTCTATGTTCCTGCCGATGATTTAACCGACCCCGCTGCTGTCCATACCTTTTCTCATCTTTCGGCATCTATTGTTCTTTCCAGGAAAAAAGCGAGTGAAGGTCTTTATCCGTCTATCGATTTGCTGCAATCCAACTCAAAAATGGCTACACCCGGCATTATTGGCGGCAGACATTATAAACTAGCACATGAAATACGACAAACACTGGCACAGTATGAAGATCTCAAGGATATTATTGCCATGCTTGGTTTGGAACAATTATCTGTTGATGACCGTAATATAGTCAATCGGGCCAGACGTTTGGAACGATTTCTGACCCAACCTTTTTTCGCGACCGAGCATTTCAGCGGGATAAAAGGAAAAGAGGTTGGTTTGAAAGATGCACTCGATGGTTGTGAACGTATTCTTTCGGATGAGTTTAAAGATTTTCCGGAAAGGGCTTTTTATATGATTGGAACAATAGATGAGGCTTTGAATACGGACAATAAATGAGTCAGAAGTCAGAAGTTGAATAAAAATAAAGTGGGACAATGGATTTAAAAATTCTTCTTCCGCAGCGTGTTTTCGCTGATGTTAAAAATGTCAGTCGTATTGTCGTTGAAACCAGTGAAGGTTCGTATGGTTTGTTACCACAACGGCTCGATTGTGTTACAGCGTTGGTCCCCGGTATTTTTACATATGAAACAAATTCAGGAAGTATTCATTACCTGGCTGTTGATGAGGGGATACTGGTAAAAGCAGGTGCGCAGGTAATGGTATCGGTTCTTAATGCCTTTGGAGGAGCAGATCTTGGCAAGCTTCATGAATTGGTAGAAAAAGAGTTTATAAATCTGGATGAAAGCGAAAGATATGTCCGTTCCCTGATGATAAGGATGGAGAGCGGATTTATTTACAGTTTGGAAAAATTTCGTAAAGAATAAAAATGAAACCTACTAAAAGAAAAGATTCGGATTTGTTTAGTCGGGTGATAGGAAATAAAGAAAGACGCAAACTTAGGATGTTGCATAAAAATAAGCATGGCATTTGGTTTGGCCTGGGAATGTTTGGAATGGTAGGATGGTCAGTGACTGTTCCTACATTACTGGGAACAACGTTAGGAATATGGTTGGACAAAAATTATGCACAAACATTTTCGTGGACATTGTCATGTTTGATTTTAGGTTTATTTGCAGGTTGCCTGATTGCATGGCATTGGATATCCAAAGAAAATAAAGAGATGAACCAAAAAGACGAAAAAGATGAATGAAATTGTATTATTGATATTGGCATTTTTGGCAGGCTTAATATTAGGAACACTATTTTTTGGCGGGCTTTGGCTTACTGTAAAAAAAGCGGTTTCCGCTAAAATACCGGCAATCTGGTTCTTCGGTAGTTTGCTTTTTAGGGTAAGTATCACCCTGGTCGGATTTTATTATGTAGGAGCCGGAAATTGGCAACGACTTCTCATTTGCGCACTCGGCTTTATTGTAGCCCGCTACATTGTTTTGCACCTTACCAAATCGATTGAACAAAAACGAATCCAGTTAAAAAAAGAGGTCTCTCATGAAATAGCCATGATTAAAAATCACCATTCGGAATGAATAATTCAAAATGGCTATTCCATACGCAAATAAAAAACAAATTATAAACGTATGAAACTCAGCCCGGACGAAACTATTTTTTGGCAACATGGTTTTATTACCATTAACCTGACCATTGTTACAACCTGGGCCTTAATGCTGGTGCTGGTATTAGCCTCAGTATTGATTACACGGAAACTCAAAACAGATATTCATATTACACGCTGGCAATGCCTCCTCGAAATGATTGTAACTGTCATAAACAATCAAATTAAAGAGATCGGCCTTGATAATCCTGGCCAATATATCGGATTTATCGGCACTTTGTTTTTATTTATAGCCACAGCCAATATTTATATCATTTTTCCCTGGTATGAACCTCCAACCGGTTCACTGTCCACTACCACCGCCCTTGCAATTTGTGTATTCCTGGCAGTCCCTTTTTTTGGAATTATGAAAAGCGGCTTACTGGGTTACCTGAAATCATATTTACAACCCAGCGTCATTATGTTGCCTTTTAACCTGATCAGCGAATTCACACGCACAGTGGCCTTAGCAGTGCGATTGTTCGGAAATATCATGAGCGGGGCGATGATTGTCGCTATTCTGCTAAGCATAATGCCTTTTATATTCCCAATTGTCATGAACACACTTGGTTTGCTTACCGGTTTGGTTCAAGCCTATATTTTCAGCGTTCTGGCCACGGTCTTTATTGCAGCAGCGGTGCAGGAAACGGGGCAAAAAGATAAAATAAATTAAACAAAAATAAATGAAAGGAGGATAAAAATGGATAATGTAACTTTTATTGCAGTAGTTTCAATTATTACTGCCGGACTCACAACGGGAGTCGGATGCATGTTCCCTGCATTAAGCGAAGGGAAAGCGATAGTAGCAGCATTAGGTTCCATTGCACAGCAGCCTGACGCTGCACCAACAATTACGAGGACTTTATTTGTGGGGTTGGCCATGATTGAATCGACAGCGATATACTGCTTCGTTGTTTCGATGATTATCATCTTTGCTAATCCTTTCTGGACTGATATTATCGCCAAATAACACCTGCAAGATGCAAATTAACTGGTTTATAGTATTCGCTCAGATCATTAATTTCCTCATTTTGGTGTGGTTGCTCAAACGATTTCTCTATAAGCCGATCCTCAATGCGATTGATGAACGGGAAAATAGAATCGTTTCCCAGTTAAAAGATGCAGAAGCTAAAGAGGCCAGAGCAAAAAAAGAACAGCGTGAATTCAGAAATAAAAATGAAGCCTTCGATCTGGCCAGGAAGGAGATGATGGACAAAGCTGTCGCCGAAACCGGGGAAGAACGTCAGAGACTACTTGAAGAAGCCAGGGATGAAGCCGCCGGCTTACGTATTAAACTGGTAAATGCACTGAAAGAGATACAAGAGAATCTGAACCGCGACATTGCTCAAAAAGCACAACAGGAAGTTTTTGCCATAGCAAGAAAGACACTTGCCGATCTTGCTTCTCTTAGCCTTGAAGAACAATCGGCAAAAATCTTTATCAGGCGGATAAATGAATTAACAGATGAGGAGAAAAATCAGTTCATGGCGGCTTTCAAATCCGGTTCAAATCCTGTTCTTGTGCGAAGCGCTTTTGATTTGCCTGTAAAGCAACAAACTGAAATTAAAAGTGCAGTGAATGTTGTACTCGGAATCGACACTCAATTTCAATTTAAAACCACACCCGAATTAATCAGTGGTATTGAGCTTTCATCAAATGGGTATAAACTGGCATGGAGCATTTCAGCATACCTCGATTCACTTCAAAAAAGCATCTCCGAAACGATGAAAGAAGAAACAGTATCATAAAAAAAATAACATGTCAATCAACCAATTTGCTAAAACGATAGATAGCACATTCGATAAGTTAAAACAGGGCAGGGAAAATCACATCTACTCTTTTGTGCCTCGCGAAGTTGGTTCTGTTATGAGTATATCTGCAGGTATTGTCAAAGTATCGGGACTTCCAGGTGTCGGCTTTGAAGAACTGTTAAAGTTTCCGGGAGGATTATTTGGTATAGCCTACAACATTGATGAGGATGAGATAGGCGCGATTCTACTTGGTGAAGATACCCTGTTAAATGCAGGTGATGAAGTAGAACGAACCGGTCGCGTGATGGACATCCCGGTGGACAACACATTAATTGGACGGGTAATTAATCCGCTGGGAGAACCTATGGATGGCAAGAGTGCTGTTTCGTTTAAGAAGCGTCTGCCTATCGAGCGTCAGGCTCCTGCGATCATGGATCGCGCTTCGGTTTTTGTTCCTTTACAAACGGGATTAAAAGTCATTGATACCCTGATTCCTATCGGCCGGGGACAACGCGAATTGATTTTAGGAGACCGTCAGACCGGTAAAACAGCCATCGCAATTGACACAATACTCAATCAGCATGATAAAAATGTACTATGTGTTTATTGTGCCATTGGACAGCGCGCATCCTCTGTTGCGAAAGTAATCGCTAACCTCGAAGAAAAAGGGGCCATGGAATATACGATTGTGATTGCCACCGAAGGTAACAGCGCCCCGGGATTAAAATATATCGCTCCCTATGCTGCCACAAGTATTGCAGAATATTTTATGGAACAAGGTCGTGATGTACTTATCGTCTATGACGATCTCACCAACCATGCACGCGCCTATCGCGAACTTTCTCTTCTGCTGCGAAGGCCTCCTGGACGTGAAGCATTTCCGGGAGATATTTTTTACATCCATTCAAGATTACTGGAACGTGCCACACACCTGAGTGATAATCTAAAAGGAGGTTCGCTTACCGCTTTGCCTATTGTAGAAACAGAGGCTCAAAATATCTCTGCATACATTCCTACAAATCTCATTTCAATTACCGACGGGCAAATCTACCTCTCTCCAAAACTTTTTGAACTGGGTATTTTACCGGCAGTTGATGTAGGAAAATCAGTTTCGCGTGTGGGTGGTAAAGCCCAATTGCCGGCTTATCGTTCCATAACAGGTAACCTGAAACTTGCCTATTCTCAATTTGAAGAATTAGAATCCTTTTCACGGTTCGGAACACGGTTGAATGAGGATACCCGAAAAATAATCGAGCATGGAAAGCGCATTCGAATGTGTCTTAAACAACCGGAACTTCAACCAATGCCTGTTCCGGAACAAATAGTAGTCCTTCTCGCATTGAATGGGGGGCTTTTTGATGCTATACCCATCGACAAAATGGAGGATGCAGAGACTGCCTTACGGAAATTTGACGCAGAACTCCATGGTGAAATTATGAAACAGATCCTTTCAGATAAAGATCTGAGCACTCCTGACCGGGAAGCTATCCTGAAAATAGGGGGTAATATTCTTGCCCCTTTTCAGGATAAGCCTGATCCTAACCAAAACAAATAGTAATGGAAACACTCGAAAACCTTCGTAGAAAATTGAAAGGAGCAGAAGACCTGAAATCTGTTGTCCGGACAATGAAAGTTATCGCGGCATCAAATATAGGGCAGTACGAGATGGCGGTTCATTCACTCCGCGATTACTACCGTACCATTACATTAGGCATCATCGCCTATTTTAGAGCGGAAAAAATTGAAATCCTAAACGAAAAGAAAGTACCGGAAAGCAAGGATGAAAAATTAATTTGTGCCATTGTTTTTGGGTCAGATCAAGGCCTGGTAGGGCAGTTTAATGAATCGCTGTCCGATTTTGCAGACCATTCTCTCAATGCTTTGACTGGCAAAAAAGAAATATGGGCGGTAGGCGAACGTGTTCAATTGCTTTTATCTGATGCCGGCTATACCACAACAAAACTCTTTTCACTCCCGAATTCTGTTAACGCGATTACCCCTCTTGTCGAACAAATTCTGGTTAAAAGTGAAGAAAATCAAGAGAAAGGGAGTGTGAATGAGATTCATATTTTTCATAATCAACCACGAACAGGAGCAAGTTATATACCAATAAGTCAACAATTATTGCCATTGGATGAAAAATGGAGAAATTCCATAACAGAATTTCATTGGCCATCAAACAAAATCCCGCAGGTTATAGGAGGGATTAAGCCAACCTTATTGGCGCTTATCCATGCGTATCTATTCACGTCTTTGTTCAAAGCATGTGCCGAATCATTAGCCAGCGAAAACGCAAGCCGTCTGGCGGCTATGCAACGTGCCGAAAAAAACATAGATGAATTGCTGGATGATCTTACCCATAAGTTCCATAGCTTGCGTCAGGGCACAATTGATGAAGAACTGTTTGATGTCGTTTCCGGGTTTGAAGCGCTGAAAAATGATATAAAAAAATTAAAGCCGATATAATTCTCATTTTCTCCAAATCTCCGGCCATCCTTTCAACAGGATATAGTAGTTACAATCCGGACTAAGCCATCAGCCAGTAGCAAGCCACAAATAATAACCCTTTTGCTTTCAATTTGTAAGAAAGAAGCGATGATCAAGTATATTTTTAATCAAAAAGAAACGAAATATTTACTAAATTTTAAAAGCAATTCCTGAATTTAAAGATCCTTTTTTTAATTTTGGCATTCGGGCGGTGCAAATCTGGTATAGCCTGGTTTTAAATTTCAAAGACAAATAAAAATTGATCACAATACATTATTTATCAATTACATATACAAATGCCTACAAACTATTTTAAAAATTATCCGAATCAGGAGGGATTTTTCGAAGAATACGGTGGAAGTTTTATTCCACCTAATCTTCAGCTGGAAATGGAAAAAATCACTGATGCTTATTATTCGATCAGCAAATCGCATCATTTTATTTCCGAGTTGCGCAGCATCCGTAAACATTATCAGGGAAGACCAACACCGGTTTATTATTGCAACCGGTTATCCACAAAATACGGGGGAAGGATCTATCTCAAACGTGAAGACCTTAACCACACCGGGGCTCATAAACTGAACCATTGTATGGGAGAAGCCCTGCTGGCCAAATACCTTGGAAAGAAAAAACTGATTGCCGAAACAGGTGCAGGACAGCATGGTGTCGCACTGGCCACAGCAGCAGCCTATTTTGGACTGGAGTGCGAAATTCATATGGGTGAGGTGGATATTATAAAGGAACATCCCAATGTTGTGAGGATGCAAATCCTGGGTGCAAAAGTTGTACCGGTATCCCATGGACTGAAAACCTTGAAGGAGGCAGTTGATTCAGCCTTCGGAGCTTACATGCAGGATCCTGAAAACAGTATTTACTGTATCGGATCGGTTGTAGGACCGCACCCCTTTCCGATGATGGTCCGCGATTTTCAGCGTGTGGTTGGAATTGAAGCAAAGGAACAATTTTCCGAAATGACGGGTGAATTACCTGATAATGTAATAGCCTGCGTCGGTGGAGGAAGTAATGCCATGGGGATATTTTCGGCTTTCCTTGAGGACGAGGAGTGCAAACTGTGGGGTGTAGAGCCGGCAGGCCGTTCGCTTAATCTGGGCGATCATGCCGCCACCATGACGCTCGGAACACCTGGAATGATCCATGGTTTTAAATGTTACCTGCTTCAGGACGAAAAAGGAGAACCTGCCCCGGTATATTCGGTGGCCAGCGGTTTGGATTACCCGGGCGTCGGACCAGAACATAGCATGTTAAAAGACTGGAAAAGGGTTACTTATGAAACAGCAACCGATGAGGAAACCATTGATGCTTTTTACGAATTGAGTCGTCTTGAAGGAATAATACCGGCATTGGAAAGTGCGCATGCGGTAGCCCTGGCTTTGAAACTGGCCAAAGCAAACCCACGCCAGTCGATTCTTGTAAACCTGAGCGGACGTGGTGATAAAGACATCGATTTTGTGATGGATACCTATGGCTTACCCAAATAGCTGAAAAATATTGAATTTGTGATTTCATTGAATAGCTACTGGCAGCTAGCAGCTTGCAGCCAATTGCCAGTAGCCAGCTGCCTGTAGCTAATTTATGAAATTCGAACACCAATAATTCTTTTCACCTTCGCATTTAATAAAAATCTACAATAAACACAAAACCCCGGATCAGTTTGACACTGGATTCGGGGTTTATTAGTATATTATCTATCGGGCATTTAACTTACCCGGGGATTGCGGATTAACCTTCTGCGATCAACGACTGCCTCCGGTTGCTTTGGACGGGAATAATTGGTACGCTGCGGACGTTGTTGTTTGGGAGCCTTCACCGGGTGATGATCAATAAGCGGATAAGGGTGATTTTCTATAACAGGTATTCTTTTCCGGATCAACTTCTCGATATCCTTCAGGAATGCTTTTTCTTCTGCATCACAGAACGAATAAGCAGTTCCCTTCGCCCCTGCCCGACCTGTACGACCAATACGGTGTACGTATGTCTCCGAGATATTGGGGATTTCGTAATTGATAACAAACTCCATTTCATCTATATCGATACCGCGGGCAGCAATATCGGTCGCCACCAATACCTTGGTTGTCTGATCCTTGAAATTAGCCAGCGCTCTTTGACGGGCATTCTGTGCTTTGTTTCCATGAATGGCTTCCGCTTTAATATTATGGCGCAATAAATCCTTCACAACCTTGTCAGCACCGTGTTTGGTACGGGTGAAAACCAGGGCCGATTTAATCTTAACATCGTTTAATAAATCAATCAAAAGGGCGCTTTTATTTCCTTTATCTACAAAGTAAATAAACTGTTCGATAATGTCAACAGTCGGCTGACCAGGTGTAATGGTCACTTTCGATGGATTCTTGCAAATGGTATCGGCAAGTTTAACTATTTCGGGTGGCATGGTTGCCGAGAAAAAGAGCGATTGACGCGAACGCGGAAGAGCGGCCAGAACTTTTTTAACATCGTGGATAAAACCCATATCCAACATGCAATCGGCCTCATCCAATACAAAGATTTCGATATCCCGTAACGAGATAAATCCTTGATTCATTAGATCGAGTAATCGTCCAGGAGTGGCTACCAGAATATCGACCCCTTTTTGCAATGCCTGTGTCTGCGAAAACTGGTTGACTCCTCCGAATATTACCGTATAGGCAAGTTTGGTATGTCTTCCGTAACTTTTAAAGCTTTCACCGATCTGAATAGCAAGTTCGCGGGTCGGAGTGAGAATCAGACTCCTGATTTTTTTCCGCTTATCGTATGATTGACTGTTACTTAATAATTGCAGGATTGGAATGGCAAATGCTGCTGTTTTTCCGGTTCCTGTCTGAGCGCAACCCAACAGATCTTTTCCGTCTAAAACGATGGGGATTGCCTGGGCTTGAATGGGTGTTGGGATGGAATAACCTTCTTCGTGAAGTGATTGAAGAATTGGTTCAATAATTTCTAATGACTTAAATGGCATGAATGTTTTTTAGAAAGCGATAATTTTTGGTTCTCAAAAATGACCTGCTTTAATGAAATATGGTGCAAAGATACAATTAAATACGGGAGTAGACGAATTCCACTTCAAGACTTAGCCTAAAAATGATATTGTATCTTCGTATATTATTGTATTTTAATTACTTGTGATTTATTGGAATCGTTACCTGCCCGGTTGGTTCAATTCAATTCCCCAACTCCCAGATCCCTGGCAATATGATTAATTAGTTGTCCGAAATCGGCCTGAGTGACCCGACGACCGGTCTTATAGGCAAAAATCTCCTTCACCGGAAATTTATAATTCAATTTAAAGTCAAGTTCGTAAAACTGATTCAAAGGCAGACCATCTGATGTTTTATCAGGTACCACAAGATCATAAGAGGCAATTTTTTCGTCTGCCCATCCTGGAACCCGCCATGGTTCAAGACACGAATATACACCCAGCTGGCGCTCCAATAAAATATTACGACTCGGAAGATGCTTCTCGCGGGTCCACCAGATATTCCGAACCGCTTCCATTGCCCGGTATGTCTCATTCTCAGACGAAACAGCACCAAGCATTTCCAGGTTACTTTGGATCAGTTTTGTCATCGCTTCTGCGTAAGGCAATTCACTTTTTATGGCAGCCATACCAATGGTGACCCCTAAAAGATTCGAGTAAGCATCCTCGACAGAGAAACTTGAATACCGTTCCGGCATTAGAGGAACAGAAGAACTGCCATACCAGGTGGCAATCTCATGCCAGACAGAAAGGTCATAGGCGATCCGCCCTGCAAGCCGTACAGCATCATCTGTGCTAAGATCCTTCGGAACACTAAGGTTTAAATTCTTGGAACCTCCTTCACGCCCCAGATGGAGTGACAGGTATCCGGTTTGTTTTGCAAGCATTATCCGTGAGTACACATAGGCGGTCCAATCGGCCTGATCACGTAAATGCCCCATATCGACAAATCCTCCGCGCCGGGTATAAATAATTCCATTCCCCTCATCTGAATTTCCAAGATAATGGTGCGGACCCAATTGGTCGACACTGGTTATATCACTGTATTTTAATATCGGTATTATCGAAAGTTGCAAATCGGATCCAAAAGCGCAACAGGTACGGGTAACCCGGTGAGGCGGAGAAGAAAGTGCCCGCGTTGACAAATCAGGAACTTCAGACCAAACTGCACTATTACAAAATATTAAAATAAAAAGGAATACAAATTTTGAAATCTTCATCGATTGAAATAATAACTCACGAATATACAACAGTTTTGAAAATAATCGCAACAAGTCCCGATTGGTAATGAAAATGTAATATTACGACGGTTTTATTAAAATTAAGGCTGTCCGAAAATAGATTCTTCCGGACAGTCTTTTCCAAAAATAACCGTGGTTGATTTATTGCATCGAATGTTTGCGTTGCATCTGCCTTTTGTGCTGCATGGCCTGGGGCGCCTTATCCGGTCTCATGTGACTTTTCATAAGATCAAACTTCAACCGTTGTTCATCAGTGAGTTGTGCCCGCATATCGATTTGATGTTTTGCCTGTATCTTCGCCATTTCAACCCGAAGTGAGCCAATTTTTTCAATATTTTTATTGATCGCAGACATATCCGGCTTTTCAGCAGTAACTAAAGTTTTTTGACGGGCTTCGGCCTCTCCCAGTTCATTACGCAGAGGTTGAAGTTGTTTGTGCATATCCATCATACTTTTTTTAAAAACTTCCTTTTGTGCATCGGTAAGATTCATACCTGCTCCGGGTCCATTTTGTCCGTCACGATTCATTCCAACGTCTGGCCCTTTTTGTTCATAACGCATGCGCTTATCTCCTTGCGAATTGCGATTTGCTTTAACAGGAGCGCTCTGGTTTGTCTGTGCAATTAATGCAACAGATAAACTCATCAAAAACACGAAACTTAAAATTTTTGCTCTCATAACTAATAGTTTTTAAAATCCATTGAATATTTTAATAGAAATTTCCCTTTGGATTGTGCTCAAATAAAAAGGTTTAATGCAGTATTCTTTTGATATTTTTGCACCCTGAAAGTGCAACCGTGACTTTTCATATAATAAAAAAATAAACCGTAATAATGAAGGGCTTTTATACAATCGGACTTTTAATTCTTTCGAATACATTTATGACTGTTGCATGGTATGGTCATCTGAAATTCAAGGATATGAAATGGTCCGAAACGCTTGGACTTGTGGCTATTGTGCTGATCAGTTGGGCAATAGCGTTTTTTGAATATTGTTTCCAGGTTCCTGCTAACCGCATTGGCTTCCAGGGAAATAACGGGCCGTTTTCATTGATGGAGCTCAAAGTAATCCAGGAAGTTATTACACTTACCGTTTTTGTTGTTTTTTCACTGGTGGTGTTCAAAACAGAAACATTCCGCATGAATCACCTGATTGGGTTTTGTTTTTTGGTACTTGCGGTTTACTTTATTTTTAAGAAATAGGTAAACAGGCTGAACATCAGATCGGGATTAATCCATAATGAAGTTAAAAATAATATTCAATATTTATCGTGTTAATGAGAATAATTATGTAAGTTTATAAAAAATAGTTACCCGAAAGGTATTTTTCCGGTTTACAAAATCACTCACGGATTGAATATACTGAGAACCAAACTTTAAACTAATTTTTATGAAAAGGACGCTAAGCTTGTTTTTGTTGCTTGTGGCATTAAATTCTTGCCTTACGGGCTCGTATGAGATAAAGAAACGAGTGGTAATAATTTCGTATAACAGCACCGATATAAAAAATAACAGGAATCAATCCACTTTTTCCGATGTTGCGCTTAATGACCGGGATGTGGAAGTAAGAAAATTAGCCGTAAGTAAACTGACGCTTCAATCCACGCTCTCAAATGTTGCATTAAATGACCGCGACATTGAAGTCAGGAAACTGGCTGTTGGCAAACTGACGCTTCAATCTACGCTGTCAAGTGTTGCATTGAATGACAGCAATAGTGAAATCAGGAAACTGGCTGTTGGCAAACTGATACTTCAATCCACGCTTTCGAGTATTGCTTTGAATGACCAGGACAGTGAAGTCAGGAAACTGGCTGTTGGCAAACTTACACTTCAATCAACACTTTCAAGTGTTGCATTGAATGATCCGGATAAGGAAGTAAGAAAATTAGCGGTTGAGCGACTGAATTAATTTCAGCACTTAACATGCGATTCGATAAATTGATTCACTGTTGTCCGGTAAAAAAAATAGAACCGAGTTAGCCTTTGAAGACTAACCCGGTATGGTTACCTTTGAAGTTACGAAGCAACAATTGTAACCATGGGTAAAAGTAAAAATTTTAGCGGACAGCCGATCTTTAATCAGCTAATAAAGTTCATTGACAAGGGAGAGATTAGAAAAATTGCCAAACAGCATCGTGCTGAACACTATGTGAAAAAGTTTTCCACATACAATCATGTCATTGTGATGCTCTTTGTTGCTCTGGAAGGCTATCATTCAATCAGAGAAGTCATTCTGGGATTGCTGGCCAACGCTCATAAGCTTTCACATTTAGGGTTATCCTATGTGGTGAGGCGAAGTACGTTTTCTGAAGCAAACCAAAGGCGCACCAGCAAGGTTTTTGGAGACATCTATATGAGTGTTTATCGTAATCATGTATCAAATTTAGCGGACAGCCGATTGAGTGATGCCGACTTAAAGCGACTTTATATCATGGATTCAACGACCATCTCGCTGTTTAAGGATATTCTTAAAGGTGTGGGACGTAATCCAACGGAAGGCAGGAAAAAAGGTGGAATAAAAGCTCATACGATTATTAAAGCCAGCGAAAATGTGCCATGTCTAATCCGGTATAGTGAAGCAGCCAGACACGACCACATGTTTCTGAAAGAGGTTCATAATCTGGCACCCGGCTCCATAATCACTTTTGACAAAGGATATGTTGATTATGCCCAATATGAAGCATTCTCAAAAGGTTCAATCTGGTATGTAACAAGACTAAAAGACAATGCCCTTTACGAGGCCAGAAAAGAATTCGATATTCCGGATGATGCTGATTCCGGTGTGCTGAAAGATGAGGAAATTGTATTGTACTATGGTGAGAAAAAGAAAGAGGAACACCGTTCAAGACGAATTGCTTATTGGGACAGCGAAAATGGTCGTTTATTTGAGTTTATTACCAATAATTTTGATTTGTCGGCCGAAAAAATCGCTTTAATTTACAAAAAACGTTGGCAGATAGAACTGCTGTTTAAGCAACTAAAGCAAAACTTTCCATTAAAATATTTTTTGGGAGACAATGAAAATGCCATAGAGATACAAATTTGGACAGCCATGCTTGCTAATTTACTGATAACTCTGGTGAGGGGTCAGTTGAAACGCAGTTGGGCATTTTCTAATCTGGTGTCCATCATAAGACAACAATTAATGAGTTACATTAACATGTATGGATTTTTGGAAGACCCTGAAGGAAGTTGGCGCGAAATAATAAAAGAGAACAAAATGAATTATCAAAATTCGCTATTCCCCGAAATAGAGGGGGCTTACTTTTGAAATTTTAAAATATGCAGATTAATTATCAATGCATTAAACACAATAATTAAACAAATTCCGGTTTTACCGGACAACAATGAAATTGATTAAAATCTTTTTGATTATTTGGAAACCGGTGATTCCATCGATGTCTTTCTTGAAGACTTTGAAGGCGTAAGCAAAGACCAGGTTCTAAAAGTTCTTGACTTATTACTTTCTTACCCTCTTTCAAATCACAGGTTGGAAAATTTCAAAAGCTAAAGGCTTATATCATTGAAAAGTAGATCGAAACGTATAACAGCAAACCATGGATTTGCAATCCATATATAGCAAGTTAGCAAGTTTCTCATTCCTTAATTCTTTCATTTTTCATTGCATAACCTTAAAATTCCTGGTACTGCTGTTTCCGAACTCATCTACAATCAGTAGTTTATGATTACCCGGCGAAGGAGATGCTGCCAGCTGATGAATATCGCGCGTACTTCCGAGAAAATAATCATCAAGATGCCAGAAAATGGTGGCTCCGGCCCTCCGGTGCGCAGCCTGGAAAATTACCAGCCCTTTCTTCCCTTCAGTATCTTTCGGAAGATAGACCATCAGACGGTCATCGGGATAAATCAGCTCAACCATCTGGATTTCATTTCCCTGACTCGTTGCAGGTAACCAGGGCGGGATTGCCCGGTACCCGGGATGGGATTTGCGGTAATAATACTCCATTGCCGGGGGAAGAATAAACCAGTTTTCATTCACAATCTGATTCTGAGGATAACACGACGCATTCACCAGGTACTGACGGTTGGCATCGAGATGAATTCTCAGGTGATACGGACAGGGAGTGCTGTTAAGGCATGAGGCAGGAACCATCACTGTATCTGTTTCATTACATGTGACTGAAGCCCTGTAACCACTTTCACGACAAACCGTAACGGGTAACATTCCGGATAATGGCTTTTCGAACCACTGGTCAGAGCTGAGTAAGGAACTAAGCTCAAAAAGTATGGGTGCAGCAGCAGTACCCCCTGTCAACCCGGGTCTCCCTTCCCCACTGGCATTACCAACCCAGACCCCTATCACATAATCCGGGTTTACACCAATTGCCCAGGCATCACGGAAACCAAAACTGGTACCTGTTTTCCAGGCAAGCCTGCCGGAGGACGAAAGTTGCTGCCAGCCACTCTCCTCTTCGGGACGGTTTACTTCAGTGAGTGTATTAAATGTCTGCCAAATCGAAGCCGCGCGAAAAACAAATTTACCATCGGGTAATTTCGGGTTAGCTTCCGTTAAATGATAATCAATAGACCGGTAATCACCAGAGTGATAAACTCCTTTGTCATTATACCTGTTGAGGACACCGGCCATTGACCCGTAGGCAGACGCAAGTTCGAGGAGCGTCGCCTCTCCCCCGCCGAGAATCAGCGAAAGACCGTAATGCCCTGCATCGTTATTAAATGTGGTAAGGCCAATTCGTTTCAGAATGTCAAGGAACCGAAACGGCGTATAACTTTTGAGCATAAATACTGCAGGAACATTCAGGGAACGGTATAAAGCTTCGGAGGCAGGTACTGCTCCCCGGAATTGCATATCAAAATTTTGCGGCGCATATCCCGAAAAATAAAGCGGCAGGTCAGGCACCAGTGAATTCGGTAATATTTTGCCATCGTCGAGCATTGCTGCGTACAAAAATGGTTTAAGGATACTTCCTGTACTTCGCCGGGCTTCGATCATATTAACTGCTCCGCCGTGCGGATCTTTCCAGTCCGCATTCCCAATATAGGCCAGAATTTTCCCGGTTTTAATTTCTGCCACGACACAGGCTGCATTGTTTATGTGGTTACCCTTCAGGTGGGGCATATGCTGGTCGATAATTCGTTGTGCGGCAATCTGTAATCCCCTGTCAACCGAAGTTCTTACAATTGTATTATTTGCAGGGGTTGCGCATTTATTCATAAGATGGTGTGCCAGGTCGGGCAATTGTTCCGGCTTCCCGGGTAGAGGTTCCGAAACTGCCAGGTCAAAGGTCAGTGAATCTATTGTTTTATTTATCAACAAATTAAGCAGTAATCTATCCCGCTTTTTTTTAAGCTGATCCACGTTTTTACCCGGTAATATCTGTGAAGGTGCATTAGGTAATACTGCCAGTCCTGCCGATTCGCCCCATGAGAGTTGCTCTGCGGGGCATCCGAAATAGCGCCAGGCGGCCGCCTCCAATCCTACCACATTTCCCCCAAAAGGAGCATGTGCCGCATAAAGGGAGAGTATTGCGTTTTTCGATTTTGCGGACTCCAGCCGAAGCGTTAATGCCATTTCGAGCATCTTCTCCAAATGAGTGCGGTGCTCCTGCTTCCGTGAAAGCCTCACTACCTGCATAGATAAGGTGCTTGCCCCGCTCACGATTTTCTCTGACCGGAAATTTTGCATCATTGCTCTGGCAACAGAAAATGGATCGATTCCAGGATGAAAATAAAACCGCCTGTCCTCGAAACAGATGATACATTTTTTGAATTTTTCGGGTAGTGAATCTTTACGCGGAAAACGCCATTGTCCGTCGGAAGCAATTCTGGCCCCAAGCATAGATCCATCATTAGCTTCAATTACAGTACTGTAAGGCACATCAAAACGGGTTACAGGAAGCAGAAGGAACAGTATTCCCAATACAACCAGGAAAGACGCTATTTTGTGTTTTCGAATAATTTTCAGAATCTATAATTTAAAAATGAGTATATGTCCTATCTCAAGGAATCGACTCCAGCTTTAGCCGGAGGACAAATAAATTTAATTTTTTTTTAATAATTGGGCTAAAGCCCTTTTTGATTTTAAATTTTTTTCCACCGGCTGAAGCCGGTGGCAATTCATACAGACTACATGAATTCCCTCCAACTTTAGTTGGAGGTCAAGCTAAAATTCATTTTCCAACCACCACCTTCATTCCAGTATTGTTGGCCGAAACAGCATTATTGTACATCGCTTCGCACAGCACAGGAGGTAAAAAGTAGGAGCCCGCATATGTTGCCGTCAGCTTCACCTTAAATTCCTTCTGCTCATTCATTTTCAGATTGAAATAGGTGAATACACGATCATCACGAATATCGCGGTAACTAAAGGCCGATCCAACCTCACCCCCAAATAACCGTTCATTGATGATCTCCCATCCGGAAGGGAAAACCTGCGTAAGTGCCAGATTTTCAACCTCCGTAAAACCTGTGTTTTTAACCCTTACGATCGCAGTGAAATCAGTACCTTTTGGAAGATTGGTAATATCAACGGGCTTTCCGTTCGAACCAAGATAAGCAACTGAAAGATTCAGACCGCTTTGTCTTGCAGGGACATCGACTCTCAGAGGAATACCTTTCTGAATAATCGTGACATATAAATCAGATCCCGCCAGATTTTCAACTTTAAGTCCCAATTTTCCTTCAAACTCAGGTAGCGTCCTTGAATAGGCAACTTTATCAATAACAATCTCCTCCGGTTTGCCATTAACCGATAATCTGAATTTATAACGGTCATCAGGGCTTGTATTTCCGCCTGTGAACCTTGACATTGCCAACAGACAATTTGCCGTAGTTTGGGTACTCATCCATTGATCCGTGCACAAAGCTCCCGATATGGCTTTTGCCACGCTAAAAGCTTCTGTCTTTTTATTCATCAAGGTCAAAGTTTCGAGAAGTATGGCACGGTCACGCAATGATGAACCAAAAGTAATCCCTTCAGCAGGGTATTCCGACGGTTCCAGTTTTGTCATATCAACCAGTTTTTCAGCCACTTCAGCTCTCGACGCCATTACATACGCCGAAGCAAGTTTCCAGCGGGCTTCCAATGGCAGATCAGGAGTCTCACGCAGCCGGTTCATTGCTCCGATTGCAGGTGACTTAGCCAATGCCAGCGTATAAAGCCTGTATGCCTGATCAAGCACCATGCCCCTGTCACTAAAATCTCTGCGCCAGTAGTTTGCAGCATTTTTCTGATAATTCAGCCATCGTTTTTTAAGATCACCCGGAATTACGAAACCAAGATTTTCGGCTTCCAGCATAAAATTCCCGGCCCATGATGTTCCCCATGATGAGGGATAATTATGACCAGGCCAATAGGTAAAACTACCATCAGCAAGCTGGAATTTACGAAGTTGATCAATTCCGGCTTTGATATTCGACGTTACCTCTTGTTTCTTCTTCAGATCGAGATTGACAAACTGATTAATAAACAGTTGTGAAAATGCAGATGAAACAGTTTGTTCAATGCAGCCGTGGGGGTAATTAACCAGGTAATCGAGTCGTTTTCCCAGGTTCATAGGAAGAGTAGCCGAAACTTCAACAGTGGTCGATCCTGTTCCGGGAGCCCCGAATGGCAATAATGCAAACTCTTTTAGTTGAGTGCTCTTTACGAAGTCGGTCTGGCTTGTTACCATCATCGGGTTTGGATTACGAATATCAACTTCAACGCTGTAAACCGCCTTTTCGTTACCCGAGCGCGCCGTGACAGTAATCTTTCCAATGCCTGTTGCAGTACCTGACCGCAAACTAAACTGACCATCTTTTTCGCCAATTGCTTCAAAAGTTATGATCTGTTTATCCGTTCCGCTTACGGATAGCAATGAGTTCGGAACCACGGAGAGTTCAACTTCTTTAATCCCCTGATTCTGGACAAACACAGAAACAGGCAGTTCGATGGTTTCGTTTATCCCGATTACACGGGGAACAGTAGCCAGGATCATCAGCGGATCGCGAACCGGAACAGCCTTTTCGGTTGCTCCAAAAGCATTATCCGAGGCAGCTACCACCATGAACCGTATCGAGCCCGTGTATTGTGGTAATGTAATGGTTTGACGGTGTTTTGCATTCCGCTCAAGTTTGAAAGGACCGAGAAACCTGACAACCGGTTTGAACCGTTGTGCCTTTTGTTTCGAAGGATCGGGCAACTGGTCGCTTCCTCCAACCGCGAAGAGCTTCTCCAATGTTCCGCCATAAGCTCCCAAAACATAATCATAAAGGTCCCATGTTTTTACACCCAAAGCTTCCCGTGCAAAGAAAATATTCCAGGGATCAGGGGTTTTAAACCCGGTAATGTCGAGTAGTCCCTCATCGACAACCGCAAGGGTATAATTCATTGCCAATCCGTTTTTCTCACTCACCTCTACTGTAAAAGGCTGTTGCGAACGAAGCTCATCAGGCACCTTTATAACCGGAACAATGTGTGTTTCAGCATTTTCTATATTAATGGAGATCACACCATAAAGCCGTATCGGGCGATCGTTAACGGTTTGTCCATGCGGTTGAAGATAGGTAATGGAGAGATAAATATTCGGAGCCATTTCGGGTTTGGCTTTGAAACTCACCCTGGTTTGTCCCTCTTTTGTGTCAATCCAGAATTTATCAAGGATGGCAGAACCATTTTCAATTGAGACAAGGGCTTTTCCATTTTTTGAACCCGGAAAACTGACTGAAATCTCCTCCCCTACATTGTACTTTTCCTTATCGGCCGAGAAACTCAGCATCGTTGCACCACCACTTTGCAGGTCAGCTGCACTGCCGTAAGGCCAGTCGAGGTAGATAGTCCGTGAAACACTATGTCCGCCGGGTAGTGTGGCAATAAAGAGGTACCGGCCCCATTCCTGGTTCGATACAGTGAATTCCAGGTTAACCTTTCCCGAGGAAGTGTTCACTTTTTTGGTCAGGAAGGGTTTGTAATGTTCCTGCGACACATAATTGCCCAGGTAATCATCTGAAGCATCCCACCACCAGCGCCAGTTTACTTTGTAGGCTTTAATCTCTACCGGGGATTCGGCCGGTATCCCTGCAGGATCAACAACAACAAGTTCCAGTTCGTTGACTTTACCCGACGAAAGCAACGCCCGGTTTGGATCTTCATCAGGAAACCGCATGCCCACATATTTTGGAAATGGTGACACGGGTTTATTAAACTGAGAAATACTAAAATCACCTCCCGGTTCAAAAACACGCGTTGTAAAAACAGCCTCGAGTTTCCCCGGTGCATTGGCCAAAGAACCCAAATCGATGGGAATAACAGCGTCACCATTTTCATTCAGGGTACCCTCAAAAATTGTCTTTTCTGCTGATTCAAACTTGACCACCTGACTATCGAAGACATAATTCGAAAATTTGGGAAATACTGTTTTTCCTTTCTTCAGCAACATCTCAACTTTAGCTTTCATCGACGGTGCAGGTGCTCCATGCATCCATTTTGCATTTAGTGTTGCAATCTGTTTTGTCTGACCTGCCTGAAGCTGTTCGGGGGTTGTGTTAAACAGCAGTTTAAGCCGGTTTGGTTTCACTGTCTCAATCCTGATTCTTTTTGTAAACTCTGCGCCGCCAACTTTCGCAACTAAACGCCAGTTACCCGTTGGAGCATCGGCCTTTGTGACCGTTTTCAATGTAGTAATGTTTCCGTTGAGAGGCATTACAATTTTTTGATCGAGTTGTTCCGTGGGAGTATACAACTCAAAGATAACCGGGTGTTCCGGCGCCAGTTTCATGGTCTTCTCCTGAATAATCAACGATACAAACAACGAATCGCCGGGTCGCCACACACCACGTTCTCCGTACAAAAATCCCTTCAGTCCCTTTTGCACCTCACTGCCGCTAACGTCAAAACGGCTGAGTTGTAAAGATGCTTCATCGCTGATTTTCAGGTAACCGACATCCTGATCCTTCTTAGCGACAACCAGGAAAGGAGTCCTTTCGATGGCCAGGGTAATCATACCATCGGCACCGGTTTGCCCGGATGTGATCACCTGTGCCTGGTAGTCAAAAACAGAAATCTCAGTTCCGGGTTGTGGCTCCGCTGTTAAAAGATTTGTCGCGACTACCAGCATCTGATTATCCATTCCCCGTTTTGCGATAAGCCCGATATTCGAGGCGATCACATTTTTGGTGGTATTCCGGTTCTGTATAAAATAGGAAAGGTAACAGGGATTGTTCCTGTTCTGCCAATCATACTGATTTCCCACATATTCCCCCCATGCTTCACTTTCATCGATATATGAACCGGAAAGCCATTTTTTATCAGAATCGGTTTCAGCTTTTCGTTTAACGCTTTTAATCGGGGCATCGTCGCTGCAGGGATAAAGGGAAAATTCGGGCCGCATTGATAACTGAACCTGGTAGATAGCACCCGGCTCTACTTTTATCAGTTCACTGATATCCAGACTGTAAGCACTCCATTTATTTAAAACAATAACATGGGCCCCGGACAGCGGTAGTACCCCGCGATAAACAGGACGTCCAACATTTTTAAGTGAATTGTCTCCATCCAGATCATTCGACTGGAAAAACTGGTGGTAGTTACCCGAAAATATCTTAACGATCCGTATTCCTACGGCATTGAGGTTAATTGCCTCAAAAGGAATAACCAACCCGTTGGAAGACGGAACAATATTTCCTTTTCCAATAAACCGGATGGCTGGTTTGGTTGCCTCAAGTGATACTGTGACCAGCTCGTGTTTACCCAGTTTATAACCGGCATAATTTTTTAAACCTTCAAATATTTCGAGTTTTCGTTCCCCAATAACATCCTGGCGCAAAATAAGCCGGACCCTGTTATCTTCAATTGACACCTCAAAATCAACACCTTCCATCACAAACAATCCTTCTGTTTCCTGGTCGGGATCCAACGGATCAGAGAAAATAAGTTCAACATAGGGATTTGATCCCGATACTGCTTTATTACTCATCAGACTAAAATCGCCGATAGCGGGTATTACCAGTTCCTGATCTCCTTTGCGATCTGTTCCAATGGGTGTTCCGTCCCAGCGCATCCTGACTTTACCCGGTTCATTGGTGCGTTTAACATCCGTAGAAAAAAACTGATGAATTGTCTGGTTTGTTGTGTGCTCCCAACGTACAGGGAGCGAAACCCCATCCTGCTCGGCATGAATCATCTGTTCCACCTTTTCGACAGGAAAATTATCGCTGGTTGTGACTGATCCCCCAATTTCCGTTTTTACTTCACCATTTATTCTGATGCTCCTTACCCCGCCAATTTCCACTGAAAAATCAGCTTCGATTGTTTTGACTTCAAAAGTAAAACGCTTGAGTTTTTCGGGAACAGCCCTTATTTTTCCCAGATTAAAGGAAACCTTATAATCCTGGCCTGAACGAAGCGGTTTGTCAGGATGAAATACCACGGTATGTCCGTCAGCCAGGGATGTTTTACCCGAAACCTCAGGGTCTAACTGAATCAGATTATCCGGAAGTTCTTCCTGGATGGCCTGATCCGGAACGGAATTGAGGTTGATCCGGATATCATCCGTGATGCTGATCAAACCGGATGTATAAGCTGAGATGTACTCGGTGTAGGAAACAGCATCGGAGACATTTTTCTTACTTTCTGTACGACAAGTAATTAACACAAAACAGAATAAAACAAACAGGCTGAAATAAATGGTGTGTTTCATAGGAAAGGGTTGGATAAGGGAATAATGCAAATTGTAAAAAAACAAAAATTGCTCTAGTCAAATATACCCAATTCCATCATAATAATTGAATTTTCACCCAATTAAAAAGTATTTAATTATTTATTGATTTTGCCCCGGATATCATGTCCGGAAAATTTCGAAGCTGGTAAATTGCACTTGAAATTTAGTCGTAACATAATCGCCGGGTTAAGGTTGTAGTATTGTAATAATTTGATTAAAATTCTTTGATTAGTAACAGTTTAACCGCTCCGCGGTAAAGGTTCAGAGGTATACTATAATTCTACAATACTTAAATCGCTACGCGATAGAGGATGAAAGAGTGTGAAATAAACTATAGACTGATATGTCAGAATCTTGAAGGACCGGGCACGTCGAACCATTTTGTGGCAAGTTCAACAGGCTGATAATTATGGATGTAATTGAGTGCCTCTTCAGCGTCAGCAGCAATAAAATAGGTTGATTTATAATCTTCTTTTGAAAAGGAATCACGATAAGCTCTTTCAAACTGTGCAAAAAGGGAATCATAAAAACCGTCTGTATTGATAAAAACGATTGGTTTGTTATGATATTGCAACTGTTTGAGCGTGATCACCTCAAGGATTTCTTCAAGAGTTCCGAAACCACCCGGGAGGGCGATAAATGCGTCGGAGCGTTTGCGCATCAGGTATTTCCGTTCGCGCATATTGGGGGTGATAATCTGTTCATGATCCAGAGGCGATGAAAGGCGTCTGTTGTGTATCGATTCCGGGATAATTCCAACAGAGTTTGCTCCTGCCTGACGTGCGGCCTCAGCCACGGTATGCATTAGTCCAACCGTCGCGCCGCCATACACGATTGCATGATGGTTCTCGCCGATAAGTTTGCCAAGTTTAATGGCTTCCGTGAAAAATAGTTCCGGGATGGCATTACTGGAGGAGCAAAAAACACAGATGTTCATATTTTCAGAATTTAGCCCATCATTCGACAGATAGCATATCAGATCATCACAGCCGGGAAAGATTAATTCCTGGATGGAAAACTCTCTATTTTGAATTTTTTAAGAAAAAACAGCCACCGGCCGGAGGTTAATCCTGCCGACAGCTGAAAAAAAAAACTAAATATCTATGTTCGCGTAAGTCGCGTTATCTTCAATAAACTTGCGGCGTGGTGGAACATCATCACCCATCAGCATCGAAAATACGTGATCGGTTTCAGCAGGGTTTTCGATGGTTACCTGACGTAACGTACGCGTCTCAGGATTCATGGTTGTATCCCACAATTGTTCAGCGTTCATTTCTCCAAGACCTTTATAACGCTGTACATGGATTGCCTTTTCGTTACCACCAGCCCATTCTTCGATTAATTTAAGCCGTTGTGCTTCCGTCCAGCAATACTGTTCCTGTTTTCCCTTTTTAACAAGGTAAAGCGGAGGTGTTGCGATATACAGGTAACCATTCAGAATAAGATCGTACATGTACCTGAAAAAGAAGGTCATAATCAATGTTGCAATATGTGAACCATCGACGTCCGCATCGGTCATGATCACAATCTTATGGTAACGAAGCTTTGAAAAATTCAATGCTTTCTGGTCCTCATCAGTTCCTATCGAAACCCCAAGGGCCGTATAAATATTGCGGATTTCCTCGCTGTCAAATACCCTGTGTGACATTGCCTTCTCAACATTAAGGATCTTACCCCTTAGCGGCAGAATTGCCTGAAATTTGCGGTCGCGTCCCTGTTTAGCAGTACCACCGGCCGAATCACCCTCGACAAAGAACACCTCACACATAGCAGGATCTTTTTCGGAACAGTCGGCCAGTTTACCTGGCAAACCACCACCGGAAAGTACACTTTTACGCTGAACAAGTTCACGTGCCTTACGTGCGGCATGCCGCGCGGTGGCTGCAAGAATCACCTTGTTCACAATTATTTTTGCCTCTCTTGGATGCTCTTCGAGATAATTTGACAACATTTCGCTCACGGCCTGATCAACCGACGCGCTGATTTCGGAATTACCAAGTTTCGTTTTCGTCTGACCTTCAAACTGTGGTTCCTGAACCTTCACCGACAAAACAGCAGTCAACCCTTCACGGAAGTCATCACCGCTAATTTCAAATTTCAGCTTCGAAAGCATTCCGCTCGCATCGGCATAATTTTTAAGTGTCCGGGTTAATCCCCTTCTGAACCCGGTCATGTGTGTTCCACCCTCAATGGTGTTAATATTATTCACATAAGAGTGGATATTTTCAGTAAACGAATTATTGTAACACATGGCAATCTCTACGGGTACGTCATTCTTCTCTGTAGCAATGTGAATCGTCTCCTCGATTAACCGCTCACGCGTACCATCAAGGTAATCGACAAATTCGGCCAAACCTCTTTCGGAACAAAACACTTCACTTTTGAAAACGCCATTCTCTTCAACGATGCGTTTGTCAGTTATCGACAGGTTAATGCCCCGGTTCAAAAAGGCAAGTTCGCGAAGCCGGGCTGAAAGTATATCGTATTTAAAATCAGTTGTTGTGAAAATTGAACTGTCAGGGATAAAGGTGATAATCGTCCCTGTCTTGTCCGATTCTCCGATAATTCTTACATCTCCCTGCGGAAATCCTTTTTCATATTCCTGCTCCCAGATTTTACCATCGCGGTGGATCTCAGCCCGGAGGTAAGATGACAATGCATTTACACACGAGACTCCTACTCCATGTAATCCACCGGAAACTTTATAACTGTCTTTATTGAACTTACCACCGGCATGTAAAACAGTCAAAACTACTTCCAGTGCCGATTTATTTTCTCCCGTATGCAATTCTGTTGGAATTCCACGACCATCATCCAGGGTTGTTACGGATCCGTCAGGATTAATAATTACATCAATGTTTTGGCAATAACCTGCCAGCGCCTCATCTATCGAATTATCGATCACCTCATAAACAAGATGATGCAAACCTTTAATGTTAATATCACCAATGTACATTGCAGGACGTTTACGTACTGCCTCAAGTCCTTCCAATACCTGAATACTGTCAGCACCATAACTTGAATTTCCATTGGATGATGTATTCTCTAAATCGCTCATTCTTAATAATAATTTATTTAAAAATATAATAACAACCCTTCTGATTTCTGAAAAAACATCAAATTAATCATGCCGTTAGAAATCTGGATTTACCTGTTGCAGCTTACTCTTTTTCAGAACTTTCTGCTCCATTTTCAGAGGTCTGCAAATATAACAAATAATCGCTTACCAAAGAAATAAATTGGGCACTAAAATCGGGATTTCAGAAAAAATTTAGTCTTTATATCCTATTGATTTTCAACAAAAAAGCCTTTCAAATTAAGGAAAGGCTTTTAAAATTATCCTGTGTGATTTATCAGAACGACCAGGTCACTCCGGCAAGCAATCTTAAACCCTGAGAGGCATAACCCAGCCACTGTTCATTTTTCCGATTCAGCAGGTTATCCACACGACCGAACAGTTTAAATTTACCGGTCATTTCAAATGTTGCTCCCAGGTTTAACCGGATTGAAGGATCAATTGAGAATTCTTCCGCCTGTGGACCTGCTGATGATAACAGTTCCGTATTATAGACCAATGCTTTGCGCTTGCCTGTGACCTCCAGATCAGCAAAGCCGGTCAGCCGTTCGATGATGCTGAAACCGGCAGTAGCTGTAAGGTCAAAATTGGGTTTATGAGGAGCAAACTGAAGTGATTCAAGATTATAATTGTAGTAATTCCCTTTCAATACCACAGATAGATCCTTGCCTGAAATGTATGAAAACTCGGCAGAGAAATTGGTAATCCCGGCATTGTCATAAGCCAGGTCAAAAGCATTATTGTAAATTACCGGAGTTGGACCTGAGGAATAGCCATTGAGGACATAAAAATAAAGATCCTTGACCTTACTGTACTTCAATCCAAGATTGTAAGAGATTTCGCGGGTAATTTTTCCGTTAACACCTCCTGAAACAATGTAAGTATAATTTGTATTCCGCACATTATGACGCGGATCAGCCCAATAATTTTCGCGAGCGATATCGCCATACCGGTTATTTTTGAGATCGCCTTTAAAACCTGCATAGAGTGACAGAATATCGATGGGTTTAAAATTGAATTCAAAGTCAGGATACAATTTGGCCGAATTACCATCACCCTTATTTGAAACAGCCACAAAATTAATTCCACCCCGGGCAGACCAGGTGTCTCCACCAACCATCACAGACGGAGCCACGCGGAGCCACTCCTCTTGTTTCGTCCCTGTTAATGAGGAAGATTCCAGGTAAACACTGTCAGTGGAAAAATGATCAAACGAGAGATTCAGCAGCCCGTTAAACGCTCCGAAATTGTGATCGAATTTCCCAAAAATGCCACCGCTGCCTTCTTTCTGCCCTGTTTTTGCATCAAAAAATCCAAGACGAAAACCAGTGTAAAATTTCAGATCACCCTGGTTCTTTTCGTTATTTTTCAACACCACATTGACATCGCCATTCTGATAAACCTGCTTCAGACCATAATCATTTGGGAATAAAAAACTTTCCGGGATAGAAACCGGGTAACCATAATACCTTACTGCATCACGATTGTAGGAAAGATCAGCAGAAATTATTGTGTTTCCCAAACCAACCGAACCAAATACTTCGCCGTTGTTCTGACTGTAGGGAGCATCAACCAGATCGTCTTCCCTGAGTTTTGTCTTACCATCACTGGAAAGGTGACGCAGGTGCATTCCGAATGTCGCAAAATTAGATTTTGGAAGATTGAAGAAAAATTCTCCATAGAGAGTGCCCAAGGTTCCGGCTCCCAATTTCAGATGCCCCAGGCCCAAATCTTTTGACTGCGATCCGTTGACATCAGCTGCACCAATTGGTGAGGCTGTAAATCCCTTTTTAACAGGCTGACTATCGATTGTATAATTGAATTCAGGAGTAAACCGGGTGGTATCGTCGACAACCGGCATCAGGTTCACCTTATTTGCATTGGTTATATTCGGGTGATACGCTTTTACCACTTCAACCGACTGGTTGAGCTTCGTGGTGTCTCTTTGTGCAATTGCCGGCAGTGCAGAAATTGCAACAGTTAAAAGTGAAACTGACAATAAAGGATATATTTGTCTCATAACGCTGTTTGATTTAATTATTTTTCGATCCTGCTGCCGATGATTGGGTTTTTACTCCTGAAGTTCCCGGTGCCTGACTTTCCTTTGCTTCCAGCATCTTAAGATACTGATTGGCTTCATCCAAGATACCATCACCCTTTATTTCGTAATTTTCGATGATGCTTTTTAATGTATTTGTAGCCTGGAATAGATCATTTTGATTTTCGTAGACATGAGCAAGCAGAATGAAACTTTTTGCAAGCCAATACTGATGCGCGGTATTCTTTTCGATGAAATCCATTACCTCACTTTCAGCTTCCTTTAATTTATTATTCGCATAATAGTATTCGCAGAGTCTGTATTTTGCCTCGGCTCCTTCGAGCGATTTTGAATCAGCAGCAAGTTTCCTCCAGAGAGGAAGAGCCTTGGCCTGATCATTCAACTCAACATAAGCCTTTGCTGATTTATACGAGGCTTCACGATCCAGTTCGGGAGGTATCTTCTCCATACTCCTGATCTTCCATCCAATTTTTGAAACGGCATCAAACTCCTTAAGTTCATAATGGCAGCGTAAACGGCCGGCAAGTGAAAGCAATTTGTTGTTATTGTTATTCGAAACCGTTTCAAGACGTTCGTAATAGCCCAGCGATTTTCTGAAATCCCCCGCATGATAAGCAATTTCAGATGCCCTTACCAGCGAATTTTCAGTGAATATATTATCGGGTTGTGCCAGGATGTAATCGTAACTCACAATTGCAGCCTCAGGCTCATTATCGCGAAACTCAGATTCTGCTTTATAAAAGTGTACATTCAGTGTGAAATTGCCCGATGGAAAATTATCAAGGTATTTCCTGAGTTCATCTTTTGCTTTTGGATCCTTCGCCATATATAGTTTCTCAGCCGCAAAATAGGTCAGCGAATCCTGATCATTCTCAGAAGGAGTAGCCGAGTTACCCAGTTTTTTGGTATAATCAATATACTCACTTACCTTATTGGTTTCGACGGCGTTATTACGTATACCTGCCAATGCTCCTTTGGCCTCCGGACTATTGGGATATTTTTCGACAACCTGTTTGTAATAGGCAACAGAGGCATCATATTCACTTCTGTTATAGGATATAAGGCCAAGCTGCACCAACGCTTTGGGAAGATAAGGACTTGCCGGATACTTTGAGATTAATGACTTATAACTTGCGACCGCGTTATTGTCGTCCTGAAGTCGTTCGTATGATTTACCTGTTTCAAACAATGCATCATCAATATAATTGGATTCAGGAAATTGCGATTGCAAACTAAGTAACTCGCTTACTTTTAAATTATTATCATTCATCAACCCATGACAGAAAGCTTTCTGAAACAAGGCATAATCGGCATCTGACGAACCCGATACGTAAGCTTTTTCATAATTGCTAATTGCCTCACTGTACCTGCTTTCCGAAAAATAACAATCGCCTAAACGGTTGTAAGCATCGGTCAAAAGTTGTGAACTCCTGTCAATTTTTCCCCCGGTGTATTTGTTAAACCAGGGAATGGCAGACTGGTATTCCTCCTTATTGAACATAGTGTAGCCGATATTGTAGTTCGAAACCGGGTATTCCTTTAAATTTGCTGCTCCCGGAACGGTTTGAAATTTCCGGTAATCGGCCAATGCCTCATCACCATTTCCAAGCCGGAAATTGGCATCACCGCGCCAGTAATAAGCCAACGCGCGCAATTCATTGCTTTGCTCTCCATACTCCAGCGATTTATTGAAAAGCTGGATGGCATTCTCAAAATTTAAATCCCTGAAGAATTCAATCCCGCGGTTCAACGCAACGCGTTGGTACGCTTTTTTGATCGAAGGACTTTTTACTTTAATCTTATCCAAAGAAATGAGGGCATCCTTATAGTTACGGGTTGTCATAAATACCTTTACCAGGTAATCGTAAGCTACATCATTTTTCTCTGAATTGGGGTATTCCGAAATATACCGGTCAAAAGCTTTAATTGCCTCATTGAACGGGGAATAATCGAGCTCATAGGTAATTTTTGCATACTGGAACAGGGCGTCTTCCCTGATTTTAGGATCAAAATTCAGATTGGAGGCATTCTGAAATGCCATCATCGCCCGTTGTTTATCTCCCTTTTTAATATACAGGCCGGCCAGTTCATAATACGCGTTCTGACCCAGTGCATCTTTCCCTTTGGTTGCTTTTTCCATATTCTGGATGGCTTTGTCAGTCTGACCCTGTTTATTAAAGCAATAGCCAGCCACATAGTACTGTTCAGGGGTGATTTCCTTACTTTTCAGATAGTTTTCGATATAGGGAATAGCTTCATTGTATCGTTTTAACTGATAATAAGATACCCCCAGTACTTTTGACAATTCAATTTTTCTTTCCTCTGAGGCATTGCTCATTAATGGTGGTGCAATCTCAATTACCTGCTGATATTTTTCCTGGGCAAAATATATCTGTGCTTTATAGAATGGAATGATCGCCGCATATTGTGGAGTATTCTCAATTTTCTCAAATTCGGTGAGAGCCAGGTCATATTTACCTTCGAGGTAGTTGATATGAGCCCAGTAGTATTTTGAAGCATCCGAAAAGGTGCCGGGTTTATCTTTTAATTCAGCAAAGAAAACCTTTGCGATATCATTGTTTCCCTCTTCCAGATTTGCAAAACCTGATTTAAAGCCATATTCCTCCAATTCTCTTCCCGAAAGCTTGTACCTGTCGATCTTTTTGAACGAGACAAGTGCCTGTTTGTACCTTTTCTGATCGAAATCTGCCTTTCCAAGCCTGAAATAACCATTGTTAATTCGTGGCGACTCAGGTGAATCCTCAATAAACTTCTCGAGCATACTCCGCCCGTTTTTATTACCCATTTCGAGATACGCTGCAGGAATATGATAATCAGCTTCATCGGTAAAAACTGAACCAGGCTCTGCAATAGTGTAGAGTTTCTGAAATTCATGAATAGCCGATCCGTATTTTTCGGCATAAAATAACTCCATTGCTGTTCGAAGTGTCTCCTTACGGTTATCCCGGGTAGCCTCAGGTTGCCCGAAAACCGGATGCACATAAAGAAACAATATCACGAACGCCTTAATTATCTGGCTTTTAATTTTCATTTTTATAAAATTAATATCCAATTACTTGAACATACAATTAAGTAAATATTTGTTTAAATCACTGTTAATCCAAATACAAGAATCAATAATAATCGTTAAAAAGCATTAGTTTTGTACTAACGTGGTTTTACAAATATAGACTTTTATAAAAACTTATTGAATAGTGGAGCCAATCATTGAATTAAAGAATGCAGATATTTATCAACGTGAGACGTTGATTTTAAAGGATATCAATCTTTCGGTAAATAAAGGCGAATTTCTCTATATCATTGGGAAAGTGGGAAGTGGCAAATCAAGTTTGTTGAAAACTTTTTACAACGAATTGCCCCTGATTGCCGGAAGTGGTACCATATGCGGGTACCATCTCGAAAAAATCCGTCCCGGGGAAGTGCCCTTCCTGCGACGACGTCTTGGGATAATATTCCAGGATTTCCAGCTATTGACCGACCGTACTGTTTATAAAAATTTCGAATTCGTATTAAAAGCAACCGGCTGGTATAATGCAAAAGCAGTAAAAGACCGGATTCAGGAGGTGCTTTCTATTGTTGACATGGGGCATGCAGGCTCCCGTATGCCTCACCAGCTTTCAGGAGGTGAGCAGCAAAGGATCGTTATAGCCAGGGCTTTGTTGAATAACCCTGAGATCATACTTGCCGATGAGCCGACCGGGAATCTTGATCCGGAGACTTCGGAGGCATTATTGCAGGTGTTCAGGGAAATTAACGGGGAAGGCAAAACAATTGTTATGGCAACCCATGATTATCCGCTTATCCAGAAATTCCCGGCCCGAAAAATCATCTGCGAAGCAGGTAGAATAAGGGAGGTGGCCGACGATACTGAACTAATCGATTTCGAGTCGTTACTTGGGGATCTGCCCGCTGTCTGAGAAGAGATGAAGAGGAGAATATGGGGGATTGTCACGCTTCGCTACCAATGACAGTTTTTATAAGCCATTGAAATTAAACAAATATCCTTTTTAGGAGCAAGACCTTTCTTTGAATAATTTGACTTCCCCGATTCTTCCCGATTTTCGGGACAGGCTACGGCAGGCAGTCGAACTTGTTTCGTGAATCGAATATCAGTGTAGCTAAATAAAATGTTCTCTTTCCCTATCCCGAAGGGATTAAATATTAATGACCCCGGGTAAGTGATTCCGGATTCTTTTATTTAATAATACCTCTAACCTTCTTCGGAATCGCGCCACCCGGGGTTAGGACGAACAATAAACGTGCGGCGCAACTACTCCAATAATTGAAAATCAAACCTTCCATGCGCCGCAAGATTCGAAAAACGAAAAGGCGATTGTCACACTTCGCACGCATTGTGGCCATTAAAAATGGTTTATCTCTCGTAATGACGGGCTAAAGGATAAAAGCAGAAGATGAGAATTGAGAAGTTGAGAAATTGGGAGCATGAGAAGATGAGTATAGAAGATGAGAGGATGAGAGCTTGACTGCCGGACAAAAGTCGTTGCAGATCAAATTTTACAGATCAAACAGAGGTGTTGCCTTTACAAAAATTCGCGGTAAATTTCAATTAACCTGTTTTTCTCGTTAAACCAGTTAAACTCCAGGGCTGTTGCCGCAGCATTTGTCCGCCATTTCTTCACCAGCAGATCATTCGTAAGCATTTCCCTGATTTGTTCAGCCAGTTTTTCAGGCGACCGGTCAGCAATAATCTGACCTATCTGACGTTCAGAAACAAATTTATGCATCTCCTGTAATCCCGACACAAGAACCGGAATTCCTGCATGGATATAATCGAACAATTTATTCGGGAGTGAATAGCGATAATTAAGACAAATATCCTCTTCGGCTGAAATACCAAGGTCGGCTTGCATGGTAAGAAACTTTAACTCTTCGAATTGTACTCTGCCATAAAATATTACCCTGTTATACAGTGATTTGCGCAAAACAAGTTTCTCAAGTTCCTCCTCCTCTTCACCCGTGCCCACGATAAAGAACATCGCTTCGGGAAGATACTTCATGGCATTGATTATCATATCAAGACCCCTGCCGCGATTGACTGCTCCCTGGTAGATCAAGACTTTTAAACCCTCGTGCACCAACCTGTATTCGGGGGGAAATTTCCTGACAGACTGTAATTCGGGTGTATTCCGTACCAGATCAACCTTAATTTTATACTTTAACTCAAGAAATCCGGCAATTGACTCGCTGATGGTATAAACACGTCTTGCTTTACGGATAAGAAATCTTTCAAAAAATTGCCAGAACCATCGGACAACAGGCCTTCCGATCATCTCTGCACTTTCAACAGAAAGGTCATAACTATCATATAAAAAAGGCTTTCGATTAAGAATGGCCGTAATTCCGACACCGGTAAGTGTACCTAATCCATTGGCGACAAAAATATCAAAGCTACCCCGTATTGCATATAGAATTAACCGGATATTGAATTCAAAATAAAACATTCTCCCTTTACGAAAGAACATCTCCATACGATGAACCGGGTAAGGACGCTTTAATTCGAATTTGTCCCTGAAAATACTTCCCACAAGTGTGACGTCAAATCCCATGGATTGCAACGCGGTGGCTGTTCGATGCACGCGATAATCGGTGATCAGATCGTTGGTGACAGCAAGTAAAATTCTTTTCAAATTCGTGAAGTATTACAGTTCATGCAATTGTTGTTTATTTGAAAATGGAAATCACTTTTTCTCCATTCGATTTGATGTACCCGCGAAACATTCCGGAAGTATTGAATTCCATGGCAATATTACCCTGTTTGTCCAACCCGATAACTCCTCCTGTGCCTCCCATCAAAGTCAGTTTCCTTATTTCCTCGCGGCAGGCAGCTGCAATATTGAGATTTTTATATTCCATCAACGCAGAAATATCTCTCGAAAAACCAAGTCTGATGTAATATTCCCCATGACCTGTACAGGAAAAACCACCTGTACTATTATTGGCATAGGTTCCGGCTCCAATAATCGGAGAGTCGCCAATACGACCATATTTTTTATTGGTCATACCTCCGGTTGACGTACCTGCTGCTATATTTCCATTCATATCCAGAGCAACGCAACCTACTGTTCCATGTTTATCATTAGTGTTTGTTTCCCTCTCTTTTTTCAGCAATTCCTGCAGTGACTGAAACCTTTTTTCAGTATGGAAATAACTGTTTTCGACAGGTTTAAACCCCTGGTCTTTTGCAAACTGTGAAGCTCCTGAACCATTAAGCAGTACGTGTTCCGATTTTTCCATAACGGCACGTGCCACGCATACCGGATTTTTAATATCCCTTACTGACGCTATGGCTCCGGCTTTCAATGATTTACCCTCCATAACCGAGGCATCCAGCTCAACAATGCCATCATGCGTGAAAACAGCACCTCTCCCGGCATTAAAAAGCGGCGAATCTTCCATTATCATTATTGTTTTTTCAACGGCATCCATACAAGATCCACCATGTGCCAGTACCGAATCGCCAACAAAAAGGACCCGATCCAGCACAGCAAGGTATGCATTCTGTACTTCGTCCGACATATTTTCCCGCTCCATCACACCTGCTCCGCCATGAATTACCAATGCATATTGTTTCGCAGATTGTGACCACAGCACACTGGATATCAGGAAAAAAACAGAACAAACAAATAATCGCTTCATCCGCATTTTTTATTTTTTATACTCCCCGAACAGGCGGGATTCAGAAAAAGACAAGGTTTGGAACGTTATATTTTCCGGGAATTGTTAAAGAAATATTTATACCAGCTTCCGAAAGATTCAGTTGTGTATCTTTGCCGAAAATATGTTTCCATGTACGACTTTATTCACAACTATTCGCTCAAAAGTAACAATACCTTTGGAATTAATGCCAGGACTAAACACTATTTAACAATAGAAGAACCGGAAGATTTGATCCGGTTTTTTAATGATCACAAGGATGCAATTAATTACAAAAAACTGTTCCTCGGAGCGGGCAGTAATTTACTCTTCGTGGGTGATTTCGACGGACTAATTATTCATCCGGAAATAATGGGCATACGGTTAATCTCCGAAAATAAAGATTTTGCAGTTATAGAGGCAGGCTCCGGTGTTGTGTGGGATTATTTTGTGGAATGGTGCGTGGAAAAAGGCTTAAACGGCATTGAGAATTTATCATTGATCCCGGGAAATATCGGTGCAGTGCCCGTTCAGAATATCGGGGCTTATGGCGTAGAGGCAGAATCGGTGATTTCGGAGGTAAGGGGGATAGATCCGGATACACTCGAATATAAATCATTTCAACAGGCTGAATGCAAATTTGGTTATCGCACCAGTGTTTTTAAAGCAGAGTTAAAAGAGCATTTTCTGGTAACCTCTGTTATTTTCCGGCTGCTGAAACAACCCAATTTTCAGCTTCATTATGGCACCCTGGAAAAAGAGGTCGACAAAATCGGAACCCGGAATCTTCATAACATCCGAAGGGCAGTAATCGCAATCCGCGAATCGAAATTACCCGATCCTGTGAAAGTGGGTAATGCAGGAAGTTTTTTCAAGAATCCTGTTGTTCCGGAAATTGTAGCGGATGAACTAAAAAATCAGTACCCTGATATCCCGCTATACCCTATGGAGGCGGGGTTTTTCAAGATTGCAGCCGGATGGTTGATAGAAAAAGCGGGCTGGAAAGGCAGATCCGTCGGCCGGTCTGCGATTCACGATAAGCAGGCTTTGGTTATTATCAATAAAGGCGATGCAACTGGCCGGGAGATCTTCGAATTATCAGAAATGGTATCCAAAGATATACTCCGGAAATTCAACCTTGAACTGGAAAGAGAAGTTCAGGTTGTTGGAGATTAACACATTGCTTATCAAAGGATAATACAGCCTCACTGATTTATTGAACCGGTTGATTCAATCCCTGAACCTTTTCGTCAGTTCGCCATAGGCATCAATACGGCGGTCGCGCAGAAAAGGCCACCAGCGCCGCACCGATTCAGACCTTTTAATATCGATTTCCACAATAAGATTGATTTCTTCAGCTTCGGGAGCCTGTGCCACCAGTTCACCCTGGGGTCCTGCTACAAAACTGTTTCCCCAGAATGTAATGCCATTGGTCTGTCCCGAAGGATCGGGTTCAAAACCGGTCCGGTTAACCGCAATAACAGGAATCCCGTTTGCAATGGCATGCCCGCGTTGCGAGATCATCCAGGCATCGAGCTGACGTTTTTTTTCTTCCTTAGGGTCAGAAGATTCATATCCTATCGCTGTTGGGTAAATAAGCAATTCAGCACCCGCAAGAGCCATAAGCCGGGCAGCTTCAGGATACCATTGATCCCAGCACACCATCACACCCAGTTTCCCGACTGAAGTTTGAATGGGTTCAAAACCCAGGTCACCCGGAGTAAAATAAAACTTTTCGTAATAAGCCGGATCATCCGGAATGTGCATCTTACGGTATTTTCCTGCAATGGAGCCGTCTTTCTCAAATACTACGGCAGTATTGTGATAGATACCTGCGGAGCGCTTTTCAAAAAGGGAAGTAATCAGGACCACTTTGTGTTCCTTTGCAAGCTCGCTGTAAAACGCGGTTGATTCACCCGGGATAGTCTCCGCAAGATCAAAAAGACCGGTATTTTCAGTCTGGCAAAAATAGAGTGAATTATGAAGTTCCTGCAGAATGATCAACTCTGCCCCTTTACCGGCACACCAGGCAATATTGGCTGCCAGTTTTGACTTATTTGCCGAAATATCGGGGCTATTGGACTGCTGTACCAAACCTGTTTTAAGCATGTATTTTGACATTAAAAAATAAATTCAGAATGACATAGTTGTTGCCAATCCGGAATGAAAGTTACAAATTTAATCGCTTCAGCCTAAAATCTTCAATGTATAAACCGATAAATTTTATTGTGAACAATTATTGAAAATTTGTGGCATAAAACTGGATTCACAGCACTCCTTTGGGAAATTGCATGGTTACACAATGAAGCGATCCGTGTTGTTTAATCAGGGGACGGCAATCAATCCCGATTATCTCCCTTCCGGGGAAAGCCTTCTGAAGCTGCTGCAGGGCAATTTCATCTTTTGCAGAGTTATAAAAAGGCAGTAAAACAGCTCCGTTAATAATCAGGAAATTGGCATATGTTGCCGGTAACCGGTCTTCACCATCAAAAACCGCGTCAGCCATGGGTAGCGGAATAAGCTGATAGGGCTCGTTATTCAGTGTACGAAATGAAGAGAGTTCCTGTTCCATAAGAAGCAATGCTTCAAAATGCTCATCTTTCGGATCATCACATTTAATGTACGCAATGGTTTTCGGATCACAAAACCTTGCAAGTGTATCGATATGGCTGTCAGTATCATCACCGGCCAGGTAGCCTGACGAAAGCCAGTGAACCTGCTGAAGGCCAAACAGATTTTTTAATTGTTCCTCAATTTGTGCCTGAGATAAAGACTGGTTTCTGTTTAATGATAAAAGGCAGTCCCTGGTTGTAAGCAAAGTACCTTCACCGTCAGATTCGAGGCTTCCCCCTTCGAGGACCAGGTACTTTTTATTTTCGTAGTGAACTTCATTCCTGAAAAATCTGTTGCTGAAAAGTGAAGAAGTTAACTGGTTGTCGAGATTGGCTGCAAATTTCATTCCCCAGCCATTAAATGTAAAGTCGTACAATGATATATTATTGTCTTTCAGCACGGTAATGGCTCCATGATCACGTGCCCACGTATCATTCGAGGGTAGTTCGGCAAAAATAATATTTTCAGTAAAGCAGTCCTTTAACTTATTTTTAACCGTCACAAGGTCGTGGCAGACTATTAAAAGCTTTTCCCTTTCAGCAATGACCCTGGCGATCGCTACAAAACAATTCTCCACTTCATCGAGCATATCAGCCCAATCGGTATTTTTGTGTGGCCAGGTGAGCATCACCCCGCTTTGATCAACCCATTCAGCAGGGAAGATGATATTTGGTTTATTCATTCTAGTATAAGGTAACTATTGACTCGTCCTGATTTTTGTTTACAGATTCAGAAGTGACCGGGTGACTGCAATTCAAAATTGAGCAAAACTAACGGGCCACGTTTCTTTCCTTAAAAAGTCACCTGGGACAGACAAGTGACCGGGTGACTGCGGTTAAAAGTTGAGCAATGTATGCGGGCGTTTGTTTATTTGTTTAATAAGTCACCCGGTCACTCTCTCAACTTCTCATTTTCTGTCCGTTGCCTGACTGACTATTCCTTCCGACTTCCCTGAATTTACCGCGTCCAGAATTCCCTTTAAAAATTCATTATGGTCAAATTCCTTTTCTGAGAAGCCCAAACGCACCACGATCAGATCACGTGAAGGGATAATAAATATCCGCTGCCCGCGATGACCATTGCAGGAATACATATCCTCAGGAACATCCGGCAGCTTTTTTGATTGATTGAGCCAGAAATGAGCACCATAATCTCCTTCGGAAAGATTAACAGGGGTCCTGGTATATCCGACCCATCCCTTTGGCAAAATTGTATCACCTTTCCATACGCCATCGTTATAATAAAGCAATCCGAATCTGGCCCAATCGCGTGCAGTGGCGTAGCTGTACGATGAGCCTACAAAATTGCCGGCAACATCGGTTTCCATAATCAGGGAGGAAACCCCGATTTTATTAAATATCTCACGATACGGGAATTCATGATATTCCAGATCATTCCCAATCATAGTCCGCATGATTCCGGAAAGAATGTTTGCAGTACCCGAAGAATACTTCCATTCTTTACCGGGCTCCTTTTGATAGGGTACCTCAACAGCAGCTTTGTAACAGTCTTTCGAACGGTACAGCATATTTGTCACGGGCGAAACATCGCTGTAGTCCTCATCCCATTTAAGTCCGCTGGTCATGTGCATCAGATCATTAATGCTGATCCCGCGACGCCGGTCGTTTAACCAGCCCGTAACAGGCGCAGAGGCGTTGAGATCCAGTTTGCCCTGCTTAACAAGTACTCCGGCCATTGCATTCATGATACTTTTAGTCATCGACCATCCCCATAAGCGGGTATCAGGAGTTATTTCCAATTCACTGGCGTATTTTTCCGAGATAAGTTCCCCTTTATAAAGGACAACAACTGCGGCTGTTCTTTTTTGATTCTCTGCCGGAAAATCGAAAGCTGCATCTACCGACGTTTTGAGTTTAACCGTATCAATTTCAGGGTAAATCGTGTCTTTGAGAAGATCGCCATCGGGCCAGGAGATTCGCCATACTCCGTCGCGTCTTTTTACCGGAGGTGTGAAGGCCAGCTTTTGAATTGAGTCAGCAGGACTGCTATTAATCAGGCAACAGCCAAATCCATCCCGAAAAACGGCAGTCTGTTTTGCCATACCCCAAAAAGAAGTAGTTATTGACTTCCCTTTATAATCGAGTACACTCTGCGTATATTTTACAATCGAATAATCCAGATCGGTGTTCTTTACCATCTGTGGGTCTCTTTCCGCAACAAAAACAGCTGTCGCCATTGACTTCGCGCCATAACCTGTAGCAAGATAGAGCTTAGGATACTGCGAAATCAAAATGATTGTCAATGCAGCCAGAATTGCAATGGGGATAATAATTTTACGTCTCATGAGTGGTCGAAATATTTAACGTGGAATGAGATTTTTCAGTCGGACTGACCGCTCCCGGTTAATGAGGCATATGAACTACTCCTCTTCAAGCGCCTTTTCGAGTTCATCGGTCATTTCAAGGTTGTGATAAACATTCTGTACATCTTCATTTTCCTCCAGTTCCTCGATCATCCGGAGAGCCAGTTTGGCTTCGGCAACAGGAAGATGTTTATCCACATTGGGTATTCGTTGCAATTCGGCCCTTTGAGGCTCGATACCCAATTCTTCAAGTTTTTTATTGAAATTTCCAAAATCTCCGAGCGCCGTGGTGACAGTAATCATATCCTCCTCTATTTCAATATCTTCAGCACCAGCTTCAATAAATTCCATTTCGAGCATTTCCATATCCATTCCTGGTTTCAGCGGAATGGAAAAAACTCCTTTACGGTCAAAAATAAAATTAAGGCAACCTTTGGTCCCGAGACTTCCGCCCCGCTTGTTGAATATACAGCGGATATCGGCAACTGTCCGGTTATTATTATCGCTTAAACATTCCACAAAAACCGCTACCCGTCCGGCACCGTATCCCTCAAAAAAAATCTCTGTCAGATCGTTGCCATCTTTTTCACCCTTGCTGATCGCCCTGTCGATGTTGTCTTTGGGCATATTCTGCCCTTTGGCATTTAGTACAGCCATCCGGAGTCTTGAATTCATCGCGGGATCACTTATGCCTCCCTCCTTAACAGCAACAGTTATTTCCTTCGATAACCTTGAGAAGATATTCGATTTTTTGGCATCAAGCGCCCCTTTCTTACGTTTAATCTTAGACCATTTACTATGTCCTGACATATTTTGAAATTTACAATGGGCACAAATTTAGTAAATCCCCCGAACTTGTTAAAACAACTAATTCTGATTTTTGGTTATATAACGATATTCTCTTACTTTGTAACGCGTTCAAAATGATCGTTTCGGGTCGAGCCTGAGTGGGCACACGATCAATATTGCAAGTTGAGTGGCAGAGAATCAGGGCTTTATTTTTAACAGTACTTTAATTACAACTTTTAATATTTATGTCAAAACCAATTATTAACAGGGATAAGCTGCAAAAGAAGTATATTATTACTCATGATCGGGAGATTACGGGTAGCGAACTGTTACAATACCTTGAGCAATATTCGCGTCTAATCGATATTCAAAATAATCCTAAAATTGGAATCTATTCGGAGAACAGGGTGGAGTGGATCTGTGCTTTTTATGCAGCACTTCAGAGAAACTGTGTTGCAATCCCGATTGATTATATGGCATCTGCAGATGATATTGCTTACATTATTGATGATTGCCAACCCGAAATACTGTTTATCAGTAAAGCAATGGAAGAAGCGTATGGCAAAGTGAGTCAGAAATGCGCTTTTCGCCCACGGATTGTGCTGTTCGAAGAACACCCGCTGGTTGCAGACCTGCCTGAAAGTACCTGGATTGGTCCCGACAATACTGACGCAACGGCTGTAATCATCTATACATCAGGAACTACCGGAAGTCCAAAAGGTGTAATGCTCTCCTATTCCAATATCATACAAAATATGGTTGCGGTGATAGATGCGAAAATCTTTCACGCCGAAAGCCAGGTTTTAGTTCTTCTTCCCCTGCATCATATTTTCCCGCTTGTCGGATCAATGATGGTTCCATTGTATGCGGGTAGCACTTTAGTGATTTCGCCATCAATGCAAACACCTGACCTGTTGAAAACATTGGCAGACAATGCCGTTACTGTAATGATAGGTGTTCCGCGACTATATGAGCTGATATACCGTGGTCTTATTGCCAAAATCAACAAAAACCTGGTCGCGAAGGCATTTTTAAAGCTGGTTTATAGCACCGGAAGCAGAAAGCTTGGCAAGACCTTATTCAGGAAAATCCATGACGGGTTAGGTGGTCATCTGAAGTTTATGATTGCCGGAGGTGCCGCGCTGAATAAGGAGGTTGGAAAATTCTTTTATGCAATAGGATTCGATATACTCGAAGGATTTGGAATGACAGAGGCAGCCCCGATGATTACATTTCCCAGGCCCGGGAATATAAAAATCGGGTCAACGGGTCAGGTATTACCTGGTCTCGAGCTTGAGATCAGGAATGGTGAAATTGTAGCAAGGGGACCCAACATTATGAAAGGATATTACAACCGTCCTGATGAGACCGCTGAAGTCATCAAAGACGGATGGCTCTATACTGGCGATCTTGGAAGGATTGAAAAAGGAGGATTCCTTTACATCACGGGAAGGAAAAAAGAGATCATCGTATTACCTAACGGGAAAAATATTAATCCGGCAGAGCTGGAAGTGAAACTCGAAAACACTTCGGCTGCCATTAAAGAAGCAGGTGTTCTGATGTATAAAGATGCACTCCATGCGGTCATTTTTCCGGATTATAAATACCTGACTGACACAGGCATCACGGATGTACCTCACTATTTCAGGGAATCGGTACTTACACCGTTCAACAATGAGATGGCTTCCTATAAACGGATCATGCAATTTACCATGGTTAATTCAGAATTACCACGAACCCGCCTGTCGAAACTTCAACGCTTCAAACTCGAAGAACTAATTAATAAGAAAGAGAGCGAAACAACCAAAACCCCTGAACCTGACACCGCAGAATACCGTGCTTTAAAATCCTTTATTGAGACACTTGCGGACGTAGATGTATCACCTGACAACCATCTTGTTTTCGATATTGCTCTTGATTCTTTGGGAAAATTAAGCCTTATCGATTATATCGAAAAAACCTTTGGGGTTAAGATTAGTGAAGAACAATTGGTGAAGTTCCCTTCCGTCAAACTAATTTCGGAATACATACAAAAGCATAAACTCTTTCATAAACAAGAGGATAGCAAATGGTCAGGTAACCTGAAGGAAAATGTGGCAGTAGATCTGCCTAAATATTCATTTCTGCTCGGAACCATTGTGTACACGGTCCGTTTCATTACCAGGCTGTTTATCAGGACCCGGGGAAAAGGTTTTGAAAACATTCCTGAAGGGCCATGCCTTTTTGCCCCGAATCACCAAAGCAAACTGGATGGATTCCTGGTCCTATCCTTCCTCGATAAAAAGACGTTGAAGTCGACTTACGCCTTTGCAAAAAATAACCATGTGAAAGGCGCAATACGAAGATTCGTAGCCCGCAAAACGAATGTGATTGTAATGGACCCCTCCAGGGATATAAAGGAGTCGATTCAAAAGATGGCAGAGGTGGTCAAACTGGGTAAGAGGATTATGATTTTCCCTGAAGGTACGAGAACGGTAACCGGGAAACTTGGAACATTTAAGAAAACATATGCCATTTTAAGTACTGAGTTAAATGTACCTGTTGTACCTGTCGCCATCTCCGGAGCATTTTATGGAGAAGCGGATAACGGGAAGCGGAGTAAACGGAGTAATATTACTGTTGAATTTCTTCCGGCCATCAGTCCTGAAGGACTTAATCCCGATGAATTAAATTCTCTCGTAAAACAAAAGATCGGTCAGGCCATAGAAAAAAATCAACAGGGATGAAATACTTTGTCAGGTTACATGCTCATGAATTTTGATGGTTTCAAGTACCTCCAAAAGAGAGTTCAAATCTTTATCATTCAAATCAGAGAAAAGACACAATTGAACCAGGTTTTGCTTAACCAAATAATCACTGTTGTAGCTGATCAGAATATTTTTTTGCTCCAGTAATTTGCCAAATGTGGAGGACTTCACCGATTCGGGCAGTCTGATCGTAATGATTGCAGGATGCAGTGTAGAATTACCAGGGTTGATCAGATTAATCTTCAACCGGGTAATCTGGGTGCGTAACCAGGATGATTTCTCGGTAACAGTCTTGTACCTTGCATTTACATCAGCCATTTTCGCGGCAACGCCCAGTGCATTTAGTGCATTGGAGTTCAACGTAAATGGTATTCCGTTTTTATTAAGATAATACCAGATGTCGAGGTATACCGGAATTACATTTTCAGGAATTTTTTGCAATTCGTTGAAAAAAATCATGGATAATCCGGAATATGATCCAATGGCTTTTCCGCTGCTTGCTGATGCCATATACACTTTACTCAGATCAAGCGGTATTATTCCAAATGTACTGACACAATCAAGCATGACCAGTATATTCAGCCTTTCACAGGTATTGATCAGATTCTGAATGTCATTAACCACACCGGAAGAAGTTTCACAATGAACAACAAAGAGCCATTTTATCTCACTTGTTATTAAAAGCTGCCCGATAAAACCAGCGTTGAGTTCTTCACCCAACGCTACACGATATTCTTCAAAAATTAACTTCTGGCAATGTGCCTGATGAATAATCCTGTCTCCGAATTCTCCGTTGCTGACAATCAAACCTTTTAAAGAAAGCGCGGAAATATGGGCAAGAATTACCTCATTGGCAAGAGTGGCCGATCCTGTAAAGATCTGGACCTTCTGCGCATTTACCAAATGACACAGTGTATCACAAATCTCATTGTAATTTTTCAGAAAATGTTCACAGCGATGCGATTCCGGAAATTTTTTGAATTCATCAGCAATATTTTTTTTAATGTTTACGGGGCCGGGTAGGGTATTTACAATATGATCCGACTGGCGGGATTCGTTCAAATAGTGTCTTGATCTGAAGAAAAACTCCGGAGTGGAATACATAGGCTGGAATTTCACGGGTTCGCCAACGAGGGGACCAAATGGTACAAAACCAAGACTTCTGTATAATTTCTGTTGCGACAATATCCCTGAAATTAAGGCCAGGTCATATTGTTTTTTTATTAACTGTTCGAAAAGACCGTTAAAAAGGTAAAAAAACACCCTGGAATTTCGGTATTTTGGCTTAACAATCAACAATCTGATTTCGCACAACGAATTATAGGGCGGCAAATAATCATCGATGTTATTTAATTTAAAATCCAGTGAAAATGGTCTGGTATCTCTTAAAGCGACCATCCCGGCGATCTCTGAATCATCCAGGCAAATGATATACTGATTTTCAGAATGAAACTTATCAACCAGGTATCCGGAGGAGTTTTTCTCATGCTGGGGAAACTCCTCCGAAAATGTCTGATGATTCATCCGGCATATTTCGTCAAGTTCCCACGGCTGATCAGCGATTTTTACATTTAAATTAAGTTTATTCATTCGGATTTTTATGAGCTGAAATTTCTTCTAAATTTATAAAATTAAATGTAAAACAAAACGGACGCCTTGCGACGTCCGTTTTAAAATATCAATTATTTTAAGCGGTTAGGCCAAAAGGGCTTTTACCTGATTATAAATATTTTCGGCGGTAAAGCCAAGCTGTTTGTCAAGAACCTCATAAGGTGCTGAGAAACCGAAAGAACTCAAACCCCATATAGCACCCGAATCACCCACAAGGCCACGTAAAGTGACAGGCAAACCAGCTGTCAGTCCGAATTTCGGAACACCATATGGTAAGACGCTTTCCTGATAAGCTTTATCCTGTTCCCTGAAAAGTCCTTCCGAAGGGGCAGAAACAATGCGAACACCCAGGCCGTCGCGTTCACGTAATAATACTGCTCCTTCAATAAGAGAAGCAACTTCGGAACCCGAAGCAACAAGAATTACAGATGGATCTTCACACTCCTCGACCGTATAGGCACCTTTTGCGGCCTGTTTAGCCTCTTCATAACGGTTGGTTTTGGCTGGCAGGTCCTTGATATTCTGACGTGAAAGAATCAATGCGGTAGGTGTGCTTACGTTTTCCAATGCAAGTTGCCATGCCACTGTTGTCTCCTGGGCATCTGCCGGACGCAATACCAGGGTGGAATTTTCACCATGATGATTTTTGAGCTGTTCCATCAGACGAAGCTGGGCTTCGTGTTCTACCGGCTGATGAGTAGGACCATCTTCGCCTACACGGAAAGCATCGTGTGTCCAGATATATTTTACAGGCAATTCCATCAGGGCTGCCATACGCAATGCAGGTTTCATATAATCGGAGAAAACGAAGAATGTTCCGCATGCTGCAACGATTCCTCCATGAAGTGCAATACCATTCATGACCGCAGCCATTGTAAGTTCACTAACGCCTGCCTGGAGAAAAGCACCAGAAAAATCGCCGCTTTTGAATGCTTTCGAATTGTTCAAAAAGCCATCCGTTTTATCAGAATTTGAAAGGTCGGCCGATGAAACGATCATATTGCCGATCTCTTTGGCAAAAGAGGCAAGAACGGTTGCCGATGCATTACGCGTGGCAGCGCCTGCTTTCTGAACTATTTTGCTGAAATCGAATTCAGGAGCTTCACCAGTTAAATACTTATCAAGCTTTGCTGCCAGTTCCGGGTTTTCGGCTGCCCACCTGTCCTCTTCATTGTTTTTCTCATTGGCCCATGCCTTTAACTCCTCGCGACGTCTGGCATAAAGTTCGGCTGTTTCGGGAAAGATCAAAAACGGATTTTCACAATCACCGCCAAGGTTGGTAATGGTTTTTTTAAACGAAGCTCCTGCATGAGTCAGTGGCTGTCCGTGAGTTGAACACTGACGCTCAAAACTGGAACCATCCTCTTTAACAGCACCCTTACCCATTGTTGTTTTTCCAATGATAAGCGTCGGCTTGTTTTTTTCATTCAATGCATTTGTAATGGCTCCCCGGATAGCATCGGGGTCATTGCCGGCAATGGTCAGAACATTCCAGTTCCATGCCTTGTACTTCATTTCAGTATCTTCGACAGTAACGGCGCTGGTTTCGGTTGAGAGCTGAATATCGTTTGAATCGTAAAACATTATCAGGTTATTCAAGCCCAGGTAGCCAGCCAGACGACCCGCTCCCTGTGAGATTTCTTCCTGAACCCCTCCGTCGGAAATAAAGGTATAGGTTTTATGGGCCATCCATTCACCAAAGCGGGCAACTAAAAATCGCTCAGCGATTGCAGCTCCTACAGCCATGGTATGTCCCTGGCCAAGTGGTCCTGAAGTATTTTCGACGCCACGCTCCTGATCAAGTTCGGGATGGCCAGGCGTTACTGATCCCCATTGACGGAAATTCTTCAGATCATCGAGAGAATAATTTTCAGCAAGCGCCAGTACCGAATAGAGCATTGGAGACATGTGCCCCGGATCAAGGAAAAACCTGTCACGAAATGGCCATGTCATTTCACTGGGATCATATTTTAAAAACTCGGTATATAAGATGTTTATGAAATCGGAACCACCCATTGCACCGCCCGGGTGCCCTGAATTCGCTTTCTCAACCATGGCGGCTGAAAGAATGCGGATATTGTCTGCCGCTCTGTTTGTTGATGAAATATTCATTTTTATTATTTTTCGGATTAATCAATCTGCTATTTTGCCTGAAGTACTCTGACCATAAAGACCCCATCAACTGACTTAATCTGACCAACTATCTCCTCTGAGAGAATTTCATCGGTGGTGTCAATTATATTATAGGCAATTTCACCTTTATTTTTATTGAGCATATTATCTATGTTTATTCCCGCCTGGGCAAGGATTGTTGTAATCTGGCTGATGATGGCGGGGATATTTTTATTGGTCACTAAAAGACGTGCACCATTGTTTCTTTCCATTTCGGCTGCAGGAAAGTTAACCGAATTTCGGATATTCCCGTTTTCAAAGAAACTTCTCAACTGTTCTGCAGCCATAATAGCGCAGTTTACTTCCGATTCATTGGTCGAGGCACCAAGATGAGGAATTGCAACAACCTTACTGGTATTAAGAAGTTCAGCATTGGGAAAATCGGTAAAATAGGATGCCACCTTACCGCTTGCTATGGCCTCTTTAATATCGGCATCAACAACGAGTTCTCCGCGGGCAAAATTAAGAATTTTAACCCCGTTCTTCATGAGCTTAATTTTCTCTGCATTGATGAAGCCGTTGGTTTCGGCCATCAAAGGGATTTGAAGGGTAATAAAATCAGCCTTCGCCAACATCGATTCGATGCTTCGGGCACGAATTACGTCGTGATGCAAATTCCAGGCGTGTTCAACCAGAATATAAGGATCATAACCAATTACCTTCATACCGAGGGACTGGGCAGCATTTGCAACCAAAACTCCAATAGCACCCAAACCTATCACCCCGAGTGTCTTCCCTTTTATTTCGGTTCCACCAAAATTGGATTTGCCTTTTTCGATCAGCGCGGGTACTTTTTCACCTTCGTTTACAAGGGTTTTTGCCCACTGGACGCCTCCGACAATATCACGTGATGCTAATAACAGACCTGCCAAAACAAGCTCTTTTACACCATTTGCATTGGCTCCCGGAGTGTTGAAAACGACAATACCCTTTTCAGTACATTTCGCGATAGGAATATTATTCACACCTGCTCCCGCGCGGGCGATTGCCTTTACTGATTCGGGAATCTCCATGTCGTGCATGCTAAAGCTTCGCAGAACAATGGCGTCCGGATCAGCAATTTCACCGGCGATTGTATAGGAAGATGCAGGAAAAACCTGAAGACCTTCAGGGTCGATCTTGTTAAGCGTCTGAATTTTATACATATCAATTTGATTTTGGATTGGATAATTAATCGGGCACAAAGATCATAAAAATGTGCCGGTTTTACCCCCCTTTAATGTAAAATTTTGATTAATTTGTTTCGACACCCGGTATCATGCTGCTTAACCATCCAATCCGGTACCCGAAAAGGAAGTAAAGAATGAGGTTTATGCTACAAAAGATCAGCTAAAACTGCCGTATAATCCCCACTTATCAACTAAAAAGTAATAATCATGCAACTTAATTTCAAAATTGTGTAACGATTGTGAATGTAAGTATCCTCAACTTTACATTACAAAAATTTAAAAGCAGGTGTTACTTGAATTTGATTTCACCGTACTTTGAAAGCATTTCACGAAAGATACTATCCATTAAGATATTATCCATTTTTTAGTATAAATATTAAATTAAAAAAAGCATGAAAAATTCACTCGAAACAAAACAGATTGTCATAGGATTGCTCGTTGGTGCCCTGGCTGGGGCGGCACTCGGAATCTTATTTGCTCCCTACAAAGGAAAAAGAACCCGCAACAGGCTTCTCCGGAAAGCAAAAATTCTTGCAAAAGACCTTAAGAAGAAAAAGAAAGAGGTTGAAAACATTTAAAAATAATAATCCCGCCGGAAAAGGAGTAGCTCAATTTTATTCTCCTGAAACGGCGGGAATTTTTGATGTGCAGATATCTGTGCAAACGGGAACCTGGTAACCGGATGTGCGATTCATAAGATAAACTACACATCTGTCTTAGATTTAAACCCGGATCTCAGTCGCATTTTTACCGATACCTTACAGCACCTGTTTCAAATTACGGCATTTTAGAACTTATTTTATGATAAAAACAAATATATTTAACGTCACCCGGCTTTTATTTATAATGACAGCCATAATTGTTGGCTTTAGAAAGGGATCTGAACATAAGGAAAAAATCGGTGAAAACGTATCGGTGTTTATACATCCAAATTTTGTGGACTCAGTGGGTGATTTTATGGATTATAAAGTTGCAGCAGTAAAGAAGATCAGGCAAAACAATTACAAGATCGCTATTCTTAAAGAAAAACTTGGCAAGACTAAAAGTGAAGCTACTATTGAAAACTTAAAACCTTTGGAAGAACTTGAAAAAATCAACAAGGATCTGAGTTTCAGGATTCAACAATATGAAGATGCAACGCCTGAAAAATGGTTGGAATTTAAGCACCATTTTAATAGGGACATTAAAAAAATCCGTAAATCAATCTCTGAAATGGCTTTGAATAGCAATAGTGCCAATTATTAAAAACAATAAAATGAAAGCGTTAAAATTAAATCGACAGGCAAAGAACTTTTTGTTCTTTCTTGCCGCTGCAATGATGGTTCTTTCTTTTAGTTCATGTGTTACCAAAGAGAAATTTTTAACTTCACCTGTAGTTCCGGCAGCAGAGGGTTATGTTAAAATAAAAAAAGACAATAACAAGAACTATGAAATTACCATTGAATTAGTTAATCTGGCAGAGCCGGAAAGACTTCAGCCACCAATGAAATTTTACAATGTCTATTTGGTAAGCAAACATGATCAGATCAAGAAAATTGGTCAGATAACCAGTTCCACGGGATTCTTTTCAAATAAACTAAAAGCCTCATTTACTACTGTTTCCAACATAAAGCCAATAAAAATCTTTATTATGGCTGAAAATGATGCAAGTAATCAATATCCCGACTCGAAAGTTGTATTAACGACCGATGAATTTTAATTATGAGCAGATTCAAAACGAAAGACGGAACGGAAATTTACTTCAAGGATTGGGGGTCCGGAATGCCCGTAGTATTTAGTCACGGCTGGCCACTCAATTCCGATGCATGGGAATCTCAGATGGTGTTTCTGGCAAATCATGGTTACCGTTGCATTGCCCACGACCGTCGGGGCCATGGCCGGTCAAGTCAGCCATGGAACGGAAACAATATGGATACCTACGCCGATGATTTGGCAGAATTGATCGAATCACTTGACCTGAAAGACGCAACCCTGGTTGGCCATTCCACTGGCGGCGGTGAAGTTACCCGATATATTGGCCGGCATGGAACTTCACATGTTGCCAGGGTTGTATTGATCGGCTCGGTGACTCCACTGATGCTCCAGACAAAGGCAAATCCAAACGGCGTCCCGATCGATAAATTTAACGACATACGAAAAGGAGTGATGGCTGACAGGTCACAGTTTTTTCAGGATCTGACCACCCCTTTTTTTGGTGCCAACCGTAAGGATCACAATGTCACCCAGGGCATGCGCGATGCATTCTGGTTCCAGGGTATGATGGGGGGCCTCCGGAACGAACTGGAGTGCATTGAAGCCTTCTCAGAAACTGATTTCAATGAGGATTTGAAGAAGTTCGATTTGCCTGTATTAATCATCCACGGTGACGACGATCAGATTGTACCTATTGCCACCACCGCCATGCTGACTGCAAAGATCGTCGGAAATGCGACATTAAAAATCTATCCCGGCGGTCCTCACGGGCTTGCTGAAACGCATAAGGACAAGCTTAATGCCGATCTGCTTGCCTTTATTAAGGTATAAACAGAAAATATCTGCAACTAATATTTATTATCTGCGTACAAACGAAAACAACAACAAAACGGGGGTTCCTATGACAGAAATAGTTGAGGATAAAAAAATGGAAAAGGTTCTTAACCGCCGTGTTCATATGGCAAATGAAAGAACATTTCTTGCCTGGATCAGAACAAGCATAGGAATAATGGCTTTTGGTTTTGTTGTTGAAAAGTTTGCACTTTTCACAAAAGAAATTTCATTCCTTTTGGAAAGTCCTGTTCATCAGGAAGTTGTACCTGCTCATGGTTATTCAGCAATACTTGGGATCGTTCTTGTAGGACTTGGCGCCTTGATGGGCGGACTTGCATTTATCAGGTACAGAAAGGTTAGGAGGCAGATCGACGAGGATATGTGGGAACATTCCATTGTACTTGACACACTGCTCACAATTTCGGTTCTTACTGTCGGCATATTTCTGGTCATCTATCTGATTTATAGTTTTTGAACAAAGTTTTAATGCCCGCTGTCATATTTTTTAAAAATTAATTTTCAACATTTATAAACCATTTAAAATCTTCAAATTAAGATGAAAACCCAAAAGAAAAAACCCGGAAAAGCTACTTCAGGACCGGGTAAACCGAAAGCAGAAAATGAAAATGCCATACGTATGGTACCAAGAGATCCATTGCTTGTGCAGGATTTTACTCTTTATGAACAGATGGCCCACTATAACCGTGAAAGAATAGAAAGTTCTTTCACAGAAGCTCCGGATCGTTCGTAAATTCGTAAAGTTACAAACAAATGAATCTTCCAGATTTTAGGTAGTTATACCGGATTGATGCAGAAATCGGTTAAGACCGCTGCATCAATCTACAGGTATATTTATGCCATCTGACAGTATCCTAAAAACATGTTTTAAAATTAAAATTATGAAATTTGAATTGCCAGCATTGCCTTATGAATTAAATGCGCTCGAACCAAACATGTCATCAAAAACCCTGGAATTTCACCATGGGAAACATCATCAGACCTATGTAACAAATTTAAACAACCTGATTTCCGGAACAAAATTTGAAAATTCAAGCCTTGAAACAATCATTAAGGAAGCGGAAGGCCCTATTTTCAATAACGCGGCGCAGGTATGGAATCACACATTCTTTTTTTCCGGTTTAAATTCACCAGGCAATGGCGCACCGCGTGAACAAGTTGCCGCGGCTATTGACAGCAGTTTTGGTTCACAATCTCAATTTAAAGAAGCTTTTTTAAAAGCGGCATCTACCTTGTTTGGTTCAGGATGGGTTTGGTTAGTTAAGAATTCAGAAGGATCAGTGCCGCTGGAAATTATCCAGGAGGGAAATGCAGGAAATCCGCTTCGCAGTGGTCTGAAACCGATTCTGACATGCGATGTTTGGGAACATGCTTATTATCTTGATTATCAAAACAGAAGACCAGATTACCTGAATGCCTTCTGGGAAATTATTAATTGGGATATCGTTGAGCAAAGATTTTAAAAACTAAAAAACCATTTTAGCGGGATCGACCCATTCGGTAAATTGCTTATCGGTTACCAAACCAAGTTCGATGGCAGCTTGCCGGATGGATTTATTCTCTTTTAACGCTTTTTTGGCAATCCGGGCTGCTGACTCGTAGCCTATGTGGGGATTCAGTGCTGTTACCAGCATCAATGAATTCTCAACATGCTTTTTTATAACATCCCTGTTCGGTTCGATCCCGGAAGCACAATTATCGTTAAATGACTTGCAGGCTTCACCAAGCAGGCGTGCTGACTGTAATACATTGGCTGCTATCAGCGGCTTAAATACGTTTAATTCAAAATGTCCGGTCGAGCCACCTATGGTAACGGCAAAGTCGTTGCCCATCACCTGGGCACAAACCATGGTTAATGCCTCACATTGTGTGGGATTTACCTTTCCGGGCATGATTGAGGATCCGGGTTCGTTGTCAGGGATAAAAATTTCGCCGATACCGCAACGTGGTCCGGAACTTAGCATACGGATATCGTTTCCAATCTTCATTAATGATACCGCGGCACGTTTTAAAGCACCGCTTAGTTCCACCATCGCATCGTGTGCCGCGAGCGCTTCAAATTTATTCGGTGCTGTAACAAATGGCAAACCTGTAAACCCGGCAATTTTAGCTGCAACCTGTTCAGCATATCCCCTGGGAGCATTCATTCCCGTACCAACCGCTGTGCCGCCAAGTGCAAGTTCGCGCACCATTTCCATTGCATTGCGGATAGCACGGATAGAATTGTCTGTTTGCTGAACATATCCTGAAAATTCCTGGCCCAGGGTAAGCGGGGTGGCATCCATAAAATGGGTACGACCTGTCTTTATAATACTTTTGAAATCCTCCGATTTTTGAAACAGTGTTCCCCGCAATTCCTGCAGAAAAGGCAGGGTAATCTCTGCAACCATTTTATAGGCAGCAATATGCATGGCTGTCGGAAAAGTATCATTCGATGATTGCGACTTATTGACATCATCGTTTGGGTGAATCACTTTTTCAGAATCGGTGAGAGAACCACCGGTCATTACATGAGCCCGGTTGGCGATCACTTCATTCACATTCATATTACTTTGCGTACCCGACCCGGTTTGCCAGATTACCAGCGGGAACTGATCATCGAGTTTCCCCTTAAGGATTTCATGGCAGACATCCGAAATCAAGTCCCGTTTTAACGCAGATAATATACCCATTTCGAAATTTGTGTGTGCCGCAGCTTTTTTTACATAGGCGAATCCATAAATAATCTCTTTAGGCATACTGGCTTGGGCACCAATTTTGAAATTATTTCTCGAACGCTCGGTTTGTGCGCCCCAGTATTTATCGGCGGGAACTTTCACCTCCCCCATCGTATCGTGTTCAATCCTGAATTCCATTCTATGTATTTTGAGATATTAAATTAAAATACAATTCCATTATTTAAGTCAATTCTCGCTAATTGACGGATATCCAACATGGCAGGCAATTTTCATCCCGAACTGATTCCGCACTTTTCCTGACATCCAGCACGACCGGTCAAGTCGGTTTCACTGGCCATCTGCAACAGTTCACCCGGCTTGTAAAGCCTGAGTACGGAAAAGACGCCATCACAGACAGTACAAAACGGGATGACCGGGATCAGGTAAGTGAACAATAATCTCGAAAATCGGAATGGCCTGACAAATGGGGTAAAAATCCACAAAAGTATCGGGTGGAAAACCAGTATAACCAGAATCATCCATATATTTCTTTCACCTCCATCAAAAATTCCTATTCCCTCCCCCGCTTCAACCGCATTTTTTAATGCCTCTTTTGCTTTTTATTTATCAAAATGATGTACGCTTGAAAACAGGGTTCGGAATCCTTTTAAATGAGCCGGTACCTGAGCAGCATCAACCGGAGAACTGATATAAGTAAGGCCATTAGTTGTCTTTGAATTTAAATATCCCGAAAGCAGCAACAGATCTGAAAAAGTCACCTTAATATCCGCACGATAGGTTCACTTAAGATTTTCGTAGATTGTCTGCATCGCCCCTCCGCTTCCCGAACATAAATCGAGCATCTGCTCTGATTTTGTTTGTATCAAAGCTTCTTTCAAAACAGGCAAAACAGATTCGTAAAGGTTAAAGGTATGGAACAGGAACCGAAGGTAATCGGTCATACTGTCCCTGATTATTCCCGGGAGCCATGGCTGATCTTCAAATTCAAAGGCACGAAATTTCATCTGAACCTTTATATTTGCGCCAGCAAATAGTTCTCCACTCCCACCTGACTGATCTGAGCCTGCTGTACCTCAGCCCAATCCACGTGACCTTCCTCCATTTTAAGTATCTTTGTCAGCAGATCAACGGTAGCCTGATCATCAACTTCCCTGGCTAACCGGATGGCCTCGTTGTAAGCCTTCACTGCCCCCAGCTCATCGGCATTGTCATTATTGACCATCTCCAGAACCGTTTTTCCGATTTTTATCTGGTTAAGTACCGATACGGTTGGAAATCCTTCAAAAAATATGATCCGCTCAATGAGCCATTCAGCATGATGCATTTCATCCATGGCCTGGCTCAGGATCGCTTTGTGAAGTTTTCCATATCCCCAGCTTTCGCACATCTCAGCATGAACCATATATTGGTTTATCGCTGTAAGTTCATCTCTTAAAAGTGAATTTAACACTTCCAGTAATCTTTCATTGCCTTTCATGGTTATCCAAATTAAATGAGTTAAAAACAGTTGCCTATGCTAATTCAGAAATTGAATTCAATCGGAAGAATGTGGAATACATGGTTATCTGACATCCGGACACAATGAAGAAACCAAATGTCACGCAATCATTGCGCGAATCCATAATTCAAGGAGACCTGGATGCCTGCAGAAATTAAATTATTGACATGTAAATCAACGATCAACCATTTAAAAAGTTCACGCTAAACAAAAAAACAGGACACTTGTTTAAAATTAATTGTAGCAGGAAATCGAATTGAAATAAATCACTTAATAAAAAATTATGAAAGCATTATCAAACGATGAAGTTCAGAAGCACCTGGCGCTTCATTTGAAAAACTGGACTAGTGAGAAATCTGCCATCAAAAGGGACTTTAAATTCAAAAATTTTGTTGAGGCATTCTCTTTTATGACCGCTGTTGCCCTGGAAGCGGAAAAGATAGATCACCATCCTGACTGGAGCAATGGTTACAATAAGGTGAATATAACACTGACTACCCATTCAGAAAATGGTGTAACGAATCTTGATTTTGACATGGCCAATAAAATTGATCAGCTAGCAGGAAAATACGTTTAAACAGGAGGGTTGTTTTCCGGAATTAAACAGCCACCGCTTTATCCGATTTCCGCATATTAAAATAAGTCAGAACCACAGCAATTAAAAGTGGCAACACTCCGACAACCATAAACACAACATCAGCCGGCATGCGTAACCATGCGAGGTTAACCATATATTGCTGGCCTGAAAATTCAAGACTTCGTGCATGCCAGTATCCGTTGTTTATTACGTCGAGAAACTGGAACACTCCGCTTGGAAATAATTGCAGAATCATCATTCCGGCAAGACCAATGTTCAGTCCCCAAAATGAAATTTTTACATATTTCTCAACCCGTACCCAGTTTTCGGTCGAAGAAACCTGCCTGATTGCAAAAACCAGGAAAGCCACAGCAAGCATACCGAATACACCCATGAGGGCGCCATGTCCATGATTTGCAGTCAGGTTTGTACCAGTTTCATAGTAACTGACAACCGGTAGATTAATTAAAAAGCCAAAAATTCCGGCACCTACAAAATTCCAGATTCCTACCGCAATTAAAAAGTAAAAAGTCCATTTGTGGGGGAATGGAATCCTTATGCCACGTTCGTCTGTTTTGTTTCGCATCAGCCGTTCAAAGTCCGAAGCTTCCAGCGTAAGTAAAATCAAGGGAACAACTTCCAATGCCGAAAAGCATGCGGAAATTGCCATCGACGCAGTTGTCTGACCATTCCAGTACCAGTGATGACCTGTTCCTAAAATCCCTGCTCCCAGGAATAAAAGAGCATCCAGATAAATAATCCGGGTGGCTGTTATCCTGGCAACAAGTCCCAGTTTGTAAAACATAATAGCTACCATTACCGTTGCAAAAACTTCAAAAAATCCTTCTACCCAAAGATGAATTATCCAGAATCGCCAGGTATCAACCGTTGAAAAATTAGTTTCCGAACCAAAGAAAAAGGCGGGAAGATAAAAAAACGGGATAGCAAAGGCTGCCAACAGGAAGATGATTTTTAATTCCCTTTCAATAGGTTCAAGTTTACTCGGTCTTACTGCCCTGACAAGCAGAAAAACCCATATTAAAAGTCCGACGGCCATCAAAATCTGCCATGCCCGGCCAATCTCGAGATACTCCCATCCCTGATTACCAAACCAAAACCATAAATCCTTTAACAAATCAGCTACACCCAAATATTCGCCCAGGAGGCTTCCAAAAACAAGAAGTAAAAGCGCAATAAACAGGAAATTTATTATTGGAATCTGACCTTTGGGTTCATTTTTCGACAAGATGGAAGAAACGAATAATCCTCCGCCAATATAGGCTGTCGCAATCCATAAAATTGCAGACTACAAATGCCATGACCGAAGAATATTTGACGGAAGTACTGAAGACAGATCAAAACCGAAGAAGCCCTCTGGTTCAACAAAGTAATGAGCCATTGCGGCACCGGCAAAAGTTTGAACAAGGAGTATGATTACCGCCACCATAAAAAACTTCAAAGTGGCACGTTCAACCCTTGTGGGATTTCCGGGCAACAACTGCGGCGGATCATATCCGGTTAGTTCTTTCCAGCCAAGGTAATGAAAACGGCCGAAAATAAGCAATATCAGGCCAATGCCCGCCAATAATGAAATCAAACTCAGGGCGCTCCACAGAATCGCGGCACTCGACGGGCCATTATCAATAAGCGGTTCGTAAGGGAAATTATTTGTGTACGAGTGATTTTTACCTGGCACATCAGCTGTCGAAGCCCAGGCTGCCCACGAAAAAAAGGAAGTGAGTTGATTTAATTCATCATCGTTGACCATTAATGTTTTTGCTAAGCCCCGATTTGAGGGAGACTGGAAATATTCTTTCCAATAGATTTTTTGATCATTAAAAGATTTCATTTCAGGCTCGGTGTACAGCAGATCATGGGTTTGAGGGTTATAGCGGTTTTCTGTCAGATAATCATGGGTTAAATTCAGAAGAGATTTCTTCTGTTCGGCCGACAGATTTGTATAAGCCTCATTGTATTTTTCAGCTGCAAGAAAATTATTGACCTCAAGGGCAAGATTATGCAGGTACTGGGCAGAAAAATCGGGTCCGATATAGGCGCCATGCCCCCATATTGATCCGTTGTTCATCATTGCTTTCTGCAGGAAGAGTTGTTGCCCTGCTGTAATGGCTGATCCTGAAAAAATTACTGATCCCGAAGCATCCACTACATTTCCGGGTATGGGTGGTTCCGTCTTTTTGTAATAACTTCCGGTTGTGACCCATATAAGTACGATAAATTCCAGTATCAGGATGATAATGATACTCCGTTTCCACCAGGGCGACAAATACTGACTTTTTCCGTTAGTAATTAGATTTTCCATTTTGAGGTTTTTTTATAATAATCGTTAATAAATAATTAAAACTATGTGACACTCATATGAAAGATTGGAATTGATTTTAAAGTTAGAATAAATTATTTTCAAATACAACGCATTTCAGACTCTAAATGATGTAACTTTTATTCAAAATTGTGTAACGACTTTGCATTCAAAATTAGCCACCTTGAGCCGGAATGAAGAAAAATTAAATGAACAAAATCATGGAAACAGAAAAAGATATTAATGCAAAGATTATTGCCAAGATAGCACAGATAAAGGAACAGCATCCCGAGTTAACGAAGTATATCGATGAAATGGCCCTTTCAATTCCGGACGAAAGCGACCCTGAAGTCAATACCAAAAATTTAAATGATTATTATGATATGCTAAATAATATGCTCGAAAAATACGGTTAAATCATTTTGTACTGAATCAAATTCTATGAAAACTGACGACACCAATTCAGGCAGGGATGCAGAAAATGCAGGGGACCAAAAGGTGAATTTATCCCGTGAATTCAGCGAAAACCGATCGCCGGAAAGTTATATCCCGCACACGCATAAATACCGGTGTGTGTTGAAATGCGAGGGTGGAAAAACATACAATCATCCCGGGTTCTGTCCTGACTGTAATATGAAAATGGTTTTGGTCAATGAAGATGACCTTGACCAGTAAAATGTATTGTTTCGTTATGATATCCTCCACAATTCTGAAGCCTGTTCTGGTTCCGGGTTGAAAAAATTGTAAGCCGAAAGGTCACTTCCCTGAACGTAAAAGTGAACTATGTAATCTTTACCCATAATTATATAACGCTAAACCTTTTGCAAAGGATTAAATTTGATCTTCAAAATCAATCATTCGATATGAAAAAAAAGGATGTCAAAGCGGACCTGCCTGGCCGTGAAACAGGCGAAGAGGAGAAAGGTGATTTTCCGGGATACCCGGTATATCCCCCCGCAGAGGATATTTACAGTAAATACCATGAAGAGAAGGATATAAATCCGGAAGATGTTACCAAAATAAAGGAAACGACAGAAAAAGAGAACCTCGGAACAGCTAATGTAAAGGATTTTGAGGATGATGTTTCAGGCGGTGATCTGGATATTCCCGGCACAGAATTGGATGATGAACAGGAAAATGTTGGAAGTGAGGATGAAGAAAATGATTATTACAGTTTAGGGGGAGATGATCACCATGAACTGGAAGAAGATCACGGTGAATGAAATTCATCAATCCCCCAAATTGAGCAATTCAACCTTCCGGAAATCAACAGGATGACTCTCTGACTGTAACGAAATGGTTCCTGCTTTTAGGAGTTTATCTCCATCGGGAGGCAGCAGTTTGGTGTAATACTGTTCGCGCTCATCGAGTTGTGGCTGAGTATATTCCATCACAGTTATTCCATCAATGGTATGACGAATAAGTGAGTCGCCCCGCACTTCAATTTCGGCAGTTACCCATTGATCGCCATGGTAGGTTTTTGAATTGGAATTCATACAATGCTCCGGCATCAGCTTTCCATGCATCACCAGGTTCGTGCCGGGCGTACATACATTGAGCGTGCTCCGTTCATCTTTTCCATTACCACCCAGCAACTGAACTTCGATTGAAACAGGGAAATCCTGATTAACGTCCATAGTTTCAGGACGCTGTCCATGAACCATGATTCCGCTGTTACGAAAAGCCCAGCCCGGACCTTCGGGTGTCTGATCACCCACAAAACGATATTCGATCCTCATTTTATAATGAGAGTAGGGCTGTTTATAAAAAATATGGCCATAATGCCCATCAAATTTCTCATACTGATCGTATCTCACTTTCAGTAATCCATCCTCTACCCGGAAGGTATTTTTGTAATTCTCATTCACAGGAACACCGGTAATCTTTATCGTCCAGTCCGTTAAATCTTTGCCGTTGAACAATTGAATCCACTGTTCATTCTGAGGTTTCTTTGTTCCGCACGCCACAAAAAATAAAATCAGGAACACAAAAAAAGTATTTCTCATCAATTGATTTTTCATCTGTAAAAGGTTAAAATTTGTACGCAATATAGTCAATAATTATTTTATTCTCCAATCCAAAAAGTTGATTGAACACCCTTCTATTTCAATTTGCATCGAGTAAAAGTCTATCCGTTTACCCGGATATACGAAACCTTCCCCAACCGGGAAACCGTTCCGGACTGAGGGTTCCAATTTTCGAGGTTTAGTTTTCCCCGGAGCCACACTTCGGTATCGATTTCGGCATCACCCGAATTGGTAAAAAAGGCATTCATATTTTGAAAATAGGTTTTCATGGAAAATGAAGAATATTGTCAGGATTTTGCTCATTTTTCCGCTTGTCTATTTGAAAAAAAACTATTGAATTCCAGCATTTCCATATCTTTTCAATTAAAGCAAAACACAGGTCGTAATATATTTTTAAAACGAATTCACCCGAATTTCAATCCGGTTTTTTCCCGGTTCGAGACGAACGAATTTGAATGCCCGATTTGCTTTTTGGCCGTTAACAGTTACCACGGCATCGTCCGCTTCAGGTATTACCATTTCGCCACCCGTATTTGCCGGAAGTTCTATTTCATAGTTCTGAAGCCGTGCATTCACCCATTTGTACGATGCTTTCACTTCGCCTTTAATGGTTGGCACAACGATGCTGCTGCTTTTTAGTTTTCCCAGTTGCGGTTTTACCTGAACAATACCAAATCCAGGTGTTTTTGGAGTGATTCCCCATAGTTGCCGCTGAATAATATTTCCGGGCGCGGCGCCCCAGGCATGATTCCAATCCGAATTGGGTTTGTACTTCATATCCCAGGCTTCCATCGTAATGGTAGATCCCACCTTAATCATGTTCCACCAGCTTCGGTCGTGGGTGGCTGTCATCAGTTCGAGCGCATAACCGGCGGCTCCCGCGTTGTACAGGCCATCGAGTAAAAACTGGGCGCCGTAAACACTGCAGCCCATCCCGCGCGATTTGACATGCTTAACCACCGTCTCCCGGTATTCATCGGGAACGATACCAAAAGCCAGAGGCAGCATATTGGCATGGACCGAACCGTGGTCAGTGCCAATTCCGTCGGTATAAAATCCCCCTTTTTTATTGAACATTTTATCGTTGATCGCTTTCCTGGTGCGTTCTGCCCGAAATCTGAAATCCAGTTCATCGCCGGTCTTGTTCAGCAAACGGGCAAATTCGGCCATGATCAGCAAATTCTTATAGTAAAAACTGTTTATAACCGTATTGAACGGCATAAAAACAAACCCGTCGCGTTCCCCCTGGGGCCAGTCTTTCGGCAACTTCCAGCCGGTATCTTTTTGTGCGGGGGGCCAGTCAACAATGTCGCGGAGCCGCTGTGTGGTATCAGCAAAACCAAGCGTGGCCATGAATTCGCCATTGAGTTTTTTTGAATGTGTGCTCACCAGCCCATCCCCGTCTTCGAGCGCCATCAATGTTTTATGCTTCAATGGTTCATAATATTTTTCAACCAGTTCTGTATTTCCGGTGTACATGTAATCCTGCCAGAAAAGCAGGGCCACATGCTGTTGCCACTCGGTTGGCCAGGTTGGTTTGCGCATGAACCATTCGATGGTTTGCTGGGCCATCGGGTATTCTGCATCCACTGCATAATGGCTCAACTGGTTGATATAGGCATCACCTTCATAGGGAATCCGCTCGCGGTCGCCATCGATGTAAAGCCCGGTAAAAGTGGTGGCCTTCATGCTGTATTTGCACAAATCCCAGATTTGGTTCAGGATGGTATCGGAACTGGTAAAACTGCTCGCTGTTGAATCAAAATAATTGAAATACGCTTTTTGCCTGATATGATCAGACGATAGGTTGCCCTTGTAATTTTCAATCTCGCAATAACGGAAAGGAGTTACCACATCAAATGAATCGGGCAAAAGCACAGCCATGTGGGGCAACGTATTCCGTTGATCAGGAATGAGTTTCAGGGTATATTTTTCAACACCCGGCCGAACAGCCATTTTCACTTCCGAATAACGAATAGTTCCGCCAGGATTTCTGTCGATGGATTTCCCTGCCAATTTTTCGCCCAAACGAACAATCAGTGTATCGGTTTTAGACGCTGTATAATTCAATTCAAGCGTTCCAAAAGCATCTTTGCCAAAATCAACAAAATAGCTGTTGGCGGCTGTTTTCTCAATCGCTTTGGGTTCGATCCGCTCTATATGAAAAGCATTTCCGGTAGAAGTATTTCCGGTAAAAGAGCTGGTTTTAAATTCCTGAGCCGATGAATAGTCAGACAACCGGTTGTCCTGATCCCAAAGGCGAACTTTCCAGAAGTATTTCGAATCCGGGTTCAGCGGTTTCCCGGCATGTTCAACATTCGTTGAAACTTTGCTCCGAACCTGCCCGCTGTTCCAGACATCACCCACATTATTGTCGATATTTGCTTTCGATGAGGCGACCAAAATCTGGTACGCATTCTGAAAAACAGCTTCTTTCGGCACTACCCAACTGAATTCCGGCAGTTTGTCGTTAATGGGTACATTTTTCGGTTCACGGATGTATTCGACCATCAATCCTGAAGGTATTCCTGAATAAGGATCTGCATATTTTTTAGCCAGTATATCCAATTCGTTACGCAAGGTTTGTAATTCTTTCCGGTATTCCGGCTTTTTGGCCAGGTTGTCAATTTCCTTCGGATCTTTTTTCAGGTTATACAGTTCTTCCCACGATTTGTCGTTCACGTAGCGGAAGTATTTCCAGTCGGAAGTCCGGACACCCTCGCTGGGCGGAATGCTGACAAATTCCCATAAATGCGTGATCAAAATGGTATCGCGCTGCACATTGTCGCTTATACCTGAAACGATTGGAACCAGGCTTTTGCCATGCCAGCTTTTAGGTTGCCCTACTCCGGCCAGATCGGCTATGGTCGGTGGAACATCGAGATTGAGCGCCATCGCATCCACATCCTGATGTTTCTTAACGCGCGGATCGAAAATAATCAACGGAACATTGATTGAAAGATCATACATCATCCATTTATCGGCAATTTGTCGTTCACCTAAAAAATAGCCATTGTCGCCCATCAGGATGATGACCGTATTTTTATCAAGCCCTTGTGACTTAAGCTGCTGACGAATTCTGCCAATTTCCAGATCAACTCCCGAAATCATCCGGTAATAGCCTTTTACCATTTCCTGGTATTTTTCGGGCGTATCGAAACGCCAGCCCCAGCGCAACCGGCTGAATCCATCACGAACTTCTTTGGGCAAGGCATTAAAATAGTTGTCTTCCTTCAAATCAGGATCGGGTATCACCACATCTTTGTAGAGATTGGCGGTCCCTTCGTCCCAGAAATACTGACCTGCAGCCCCGTCGTGTGCATGGGGGGCGCTGAAACTGATGGAAAGGCAGAAAGGCTTATCCCCGGGCGCATCCCTGATAAACCCGATGGCCTTTTCGCCGGTATAACGGGTCAGGTGGACGGTGTCTTTTCCGAGGGTTTTATAAAAATAGCCACGACGGTCAGCGTACCGGTTCTCGCGGTCGTAATCTTCGTGGAGATCGAACAAGCGTTCCAAATGACTGTAATTCACCCCAAATTTACCATAGAAACCGGTGTAATAGCCCGCTTCACGAAGCACTTTGGGATACGAATTTTGCATGTATTCTTCGCGGATCGGCCCCGTCTGGAAGGTGTATTTATGAGTCTGCTCATACAAACCTGTCAAAATGCTTGCGCGGCTGGCCGAACAAATGGGTGTGCCCGAAAAAGCATTCCTGAAATATACCCCGTCGCGGGCCAGCCGGTCCATTTCGGGAGTATGAATGATTTTGTTTCCGGCGTAACCCAGGGCACCGGTGCGATGATCATCGGTTAAAATAAAAATAATATTGGGACGTTCCTTTAAAGGTAGTTGCTGTTTTCCTTTTCCGGAAACGGCTGACTGGCTATGCATTGCCATTCCAACCAATGGAATTAAGAGGCTAAAACCCGATTTTAGAAGGTTCATAATGAATTTAATTTTCTAATTCAATACTATTTTATGTTGACTACACTATTTGCATTTTGAAATGGTAAGAAAGTAAAAATTAGGCGGAAAATTGGTCATTTCGACGACTGTTTTGCAATAAATATTTTCCTTTTAAATAAGTTGACCAAAAAAATTTATATATGGTATTTGAATTTATATTTTTGTTACGATTACCTTTTCATGCAATTGTTGTTGGAATATTTAAAAATCATTCAGATCAAATTACTGCTGCAAATAACAAGCCCCTGTTGGTGTACGTTCACGACTTCTACTATCCAGGCTATCACTTACCCGCAAGTATATCTCCCCCATTTTTATATATCCGGTAAAGATCAACATATGGAACTTTACGAAGCTCCTTTGCCGGATCATAATCAGGATTGATCGTTGGCCAGTATTTTTTCTCTACATATTTCTCCAGATAGTTTATCAGCTCTGCGAACAGTTCGTACGTTTTTTCAGGCATTTGTGTTGCCAGGTTATTTTTTTCGGAGATATCTTTTCTGATATTGTACAGATTCAGCCGGCCGTACCAATCGAAAATCAACTTGTAATCGCCCTTTCTGACTGCCGAATGTGGTGTAAATGGAAGTCCGTCAGCAGGATTTTTATAAATTACGCTGAGCGGATAATGCCAGAAATAGGTATCGCGGGTATAACTTTTTTTCTTGTTTTTCGGATCGTTCAACAAACCGGCGATGCTCTGTCCGTCAATCGGATGGGTGGATTTTAACTCACAAGCCAGTTCTATTAGGGTTGGAAACAGGTCGTTGCAGTCAACCGGTATATCGCACCATCTCGCGCCTTTCACTTTCCCCTTGTAACTGATGATTAACGGCACCCGAATGCCTCCTTCATAAACATTGGCCTTTTGTCCCGAAAGAGGCCAATTGTTAGTAATCACCTCATGATTGCCGCCTGAACCGACCGTTATTCCTCCATTATCCGACATAAAAACCACGATGGTATTCTCATCAATTCCAACCTCTTTTAACTTCTGCATAATGCGGCCAACCGAAACATCCAGATGTTTGACCATCGCAGCATATGTGGCATTCGTATGTCCATTCCACCCTTTGGTTGCTTTTTTACTGAATCGCCGAATCGTTGAATCAGGCGCCTGCCAGGGACTATGAACAGCAAACTCGCAGAAATACAGGAAAAAGGGTTTTCTATCGCTGCATTTCACCTGGCGGTCGATGTAATCCAACGCACGTTCCGTAAGGTCTTCAGTAAGAAAATCAATACCCTTGTCTTCTCCGGCTTTGCCCTGAAGCAGCTCTTTCTGCCTCATTTTCGGGAAGTATTTCTCTTTCCGGTCCCATAAAGTACGCCAGTTAAAAAAAGGCGAACCTCCCGAATCAAAGTAGGCCAGCTCTTCGAATCCCTGATCGTGTGGCTGATAACCTTCAGAACCGTGACCACCCAAATGCCATTTACCAAGGAATGCTGAATGATAGCCTTTCAGCGCTTCGGCGATGGTAATTTCGTCGCGTCCTTTATCCTGTGGCTGACCCGAAGGAAGCGCGATCAAAGTATTTCCGTTTCTCAATGCTTCCGGATTAGCGATTTTATCGGCCCAGTAACAATCCTGCTCATGAAAGCCTTCTGGTGGCTGAATCCCCTGAACGTAATACGTGTTGGCACCTCCCGCAGTAGCAGTCTGAAAACCCAGCTTTGAGGCATATTTCCCGGTCAGGATACCCGAACGTGTTGGTGCGCAAAGCGGACAGGCATAAGCCTGTGAAAATGAGATACCCTGTTCTGCCAGTTTATTCAGATTGGGCGTTTCATAAAACTGTTTTCTGGCAGGAGTGTTTGTTGCACGGGTTGCAAAATAATTAACATCGGTGTATCCCAAATCATCGGCTAAAATGAAAATGATATTGGGTTTGGAAGTTTGTTTTTGAGAATAAGCGATGTTTCCCGAAAGCATCAACGCGCTTAAAGTAATCAGGCCCTTGTTTTTGATGACATTCATGATTGACAGCCGCACACCTTCGTTCGCCAGTGATTGTATCGTTTTCATCTTACTCGATTATGGGTAAACCCTGATAATTAATTTTTACGTCTGGAATAATTTCTGTTTCGTCGATCACATAGTTCCATTTATTAATGAAAACGATACGATTTTTACCTTTCACTTCCCGATACCGGTTTAGTACAGGGTTTATCGTAAAAGTAGGCATTTCTTTGTCTTTAGGTTGGTATTAATAAGCAAAAAAATCCATCTAAACTTTGAATTTCAGAAGGCTTTTCCTGATTTGTCGGTAAAGTGTCATTTACCTTTTATGACCTCCCGAATCGTCGGGATTCCGTGGAACTGAATGCCCTGCCAGCTGATTTACTGATAATTGGGTGATTTTGCGGTAATCGGATAGGAGAAACGGGATTAATTCCCGTTTCGTCCTTCCACACCACCGTACGTACCGTTCGGTATACGGCGGTTCCTTAATTTACGCATTGACTTTCCGAAAATATCCCGTAAAGAAGATGTAACCTGCTTGTTGAAGACGTGCGTTAGTGATAGTCCTTGCTAAGATTGGGCTATTGGCAGTATGCCAGTAACCTTTTCTTGTATTCGCATATTCCCAGGCCTTGTATTTATTAATGCCAAGTTTAATGAGATTCCGCAAACGGGTTCTTATCCTTTTCCATTGTTTCCAGATAACCATCCGTAAGCGTCTGCGATACCATTCATCCACTTTTTGCAAAAGTGACTTCATGTTTGCCAATTTAAAATAGTTCACCCATCCAGTAATGTACTGTTTAAGTGCTTCCTTCCGCTTATCATCTCCCCACCCATTGCTCCGTGATGTGATCGCTTTTAAACGCTCCTTCATCTTAGCTAAGCTTTTGGGATGTAATCGCAATTGTCCAACCTTTTTATACATCGAAAAGGTGTATCCCAAAAATTTAATCTTTGAGATATAGGCAACCACAGTCTTTTCCCTGTTCACTTTCAAGAAAAGTTTCTTCTCAATATACGGGATGATGTTCGTCAGTATCCGATCGGCACTTCGTTTGCTTTTGCAAAGAATGACCATATCATCAGCGTAACGAGCAAAGTGGTGTCCTCGCTTTTCAAGTTCCTTGTCCAATTCATTTAGCATAATATTGCTCAACAACGGACTAAGTGGACCTCCTTGGGGAACCCCAACTTCTGTGTCTTCAAACTTGTTCCGTACTACAACACCAGCATTAAGGTACCTGTGGATAAGAGAAATGACCCGTCCATCTTGTACCGTCCTTGATAATACTTCAATCAATTTACTATGATTTACAGTATCAAAGAACTTTTCCAAATCCATATCGACAGCATATTTATATCCGTCAGTGATATGGTCTTTGCATTTGTTCAATGCCTGGTGAGCGTTGCGTTTAGGTCTGAACCCGTAACTGTTTGTTGAAAACTGTTTCTCGTAGATTGGAGATAAGATTTGTGTAATAGCCTGTTGGATAACACGATCGAAAACCGTGGGCACACCCAGCATTCTCATCTTCCCGTTATCCTTGGGTATTTCTACCCGCCGAACGGGATTTGGACGGTAAGTTCCGCCCAATATGGATTGTATAAGCTTGTCCTTGTTTGCAACAAGATAATCCCTTAGGGATTCGACTTCCATCTTGTCAATACCTCCGCTTCCGTTATTACTCTTTACCTTTTTATAGGCTCGGTTCATATTGGTTGGAGATAGGATTTGCTCAAGCATTCCATAACTCGGTTGGTCTGCATTAGTGATGTTGTTTTCAGCTATCCGCATGTAGGTCTGCCCTTCTGCATATGCTTTGGGTTCCGCCCTATCTTTTTGCAGGCAGGTATCTTTCGATTTTTTCTGCTCTCTTCCCTTCATTTGGTAACATTCATTTACTTTCACTTCTTAAGGTTCAGCCCTTCACTGTGTTTGTGAGTCCTCCATCTATCTATGATGGCTCGTTTCTTCAGCTACTATGGCCTCTGCTGACTTCTCACAGTAAATCTTTTTCAACCGTGCTTCATACTTCGTTTCCGCACGTCTGTGAGATCTCCCGCGGTAAGGCGAATAACCTTCATTCCATGTACCCGCATCATTTACACTCCGGTGTCCGTGTAGCTTTAGGACTTTGTTTTGTAATGCAAACTCATCCCACCGGATGTGCCTGATAACGTTTGTGTTCCTCGGGTCGGAATTTTGCCTCCAGCTTCCTTCAGATTCCACCTCACGATGGACACCCTTGCTCTTGGCTAATGGTTGGCTATGCTACATACCCCCATAACGGACTTTCACCGTCAAATTATTCGCCATGCGCGGCACACATGAAAAAGGAGAAGCCGTTACGACCTCTCCTTACTTTTTGGTGACCCAGCTGGGGCTCGGACCCAGGACCCCATCCTTAAAAGGGATGTGCTCTACCAACTGAGCTACTGAGTCATCCTTTATGTACCTCTGTTTTTCAAAGGCGGTGCAAAGGTAATCCCATTTATTAAACGTGCAAGCGTTTCGAAAAAAATTATATCAATTAATCGGATCACAGAAAATTCAATCAATATTTCATAAGAAGTAACAGCTTTACTGAGAATCTAATGTGCATACAATAAGACAAAACATTTCAAAATAGTATTTGTTTTTTATTCTCTGCCCTATTATTTTGTCAGAAAAAAAACGCGAATTATGGGTCAACTCTTTCAATATTCTGTAATTTTGCGTACTTTTTGATTTACAAGTTCAAAAGTTTAAAAAAACACCGATAATGGAATTGCTTGACCAAATAAAAGATAAATCACGCCAACTTCAAAAGCGAATAGTATTGGCTGAAGGCACTGAAATCAGGACCCTTAGAGCGGCTGAGATTGTACTTAAGGAAAAACTTGCACGAATTATCCTGCTTGGAAATCCTGATAAAATTGAGGAATTGACTCAAAAAGAGGGAATAGACATCTCGGGCGCTGAAATCATTGATCCGTTAACAAATAATAAAAGGCAACAATATGCCGAAATGATGGTTGAAATCCGGAAGAGCAAGGGATTAACCTTAAATGAGGCACTTATTTTACTGAATGACCCGCTTGTATTCGCCCCGATGATGATTAAATCAGGTGATGCCGATGGTGAAATTGCGGGAGCGATCAATTCTACAGGTGATGTTCTTCGCCCAGCATTGCAATTTGTGAAGACATTGCCCGGGGTTAGTGTGGTTTCAGGGGTGTTTTTTATGCTGTTCAAGGATAAAACAGTTGGCGACAACGGGATTCTCGTTTTTGCAGATTGTGCTGTAATGCCCGATCCTGATGAACGGCAGTTAGCTGAAATTGCAGTAACAACAGCCAAAACAGCCCGATCGATAGCCAATATGGAACCACGTGTTGCAATGCTCTCTTTTTCAACAAAAGGAAGTGCAAAACATCTGCTGGTGGACAAAATTGCCAATGCTACGCGTTTGGCACAGGAGATGGCTCCCGATTTGCTGATCGACGGTGAAATGCAGCTCGATGCCGCTTTGGTTGAAGAAGTAGGCCGTTTAAAATCCCCCGGAAGCAAAGTTGCCGGCAAGGCCAATATTCTCGTATTCCCGGGTCTGGAAGCAGCAAATATCGGTTATAAACTGGTGCAACGATTGGCAGGCGCTGAAGCCATCGGCCCCATTCTTCAGGGAATGGCTGCCCCTATTAATGATCTTTCAAGAGGTTGTTCAGTGAGCGATATTGTAAATATGGTTGCTATAACTGCAAACCAGGCAGGATAAGGAAGGACTGAGAGAAAGTGAGAGCGTGAGAATTGGCGAATGGTCGATCTGCACTTTAAATAACTGCCAGGTGCAAGTAACCAACTGCCAAAGAGCTAATGATTACGCAAATATTTTTTAAAACCAATAATTGATTTTAAAAGGAACGATATAAGTACAAAAACATAAGAATTTCGGATAATGGAAAACATGATTATTGAACCTATAGAGGATTTTGGTTTAAGTAAAAAACAGCAGCAAAGAACGCTTTTCTCAAAAATCGGAATTGTTGGTTGCGGAAAAGACGGACAAAATATTGCCCGGATAGCCAGTGCAAACGGCATAGAGGTGGTTTTTATTGAACTCTCCGACGAGAGGATTCAAAATGCGTTTAACAGACTTGATATTGTCCTGGAACGACGTATCGAGAATTGGGGAATGACCCAAAGTGAGAAGAAGCTGATCATGTCGAGAATAAAAGGCAGCCTTGATTACAAAGACCTGAAAGACTGCGATTTTGTCATAGAAGCGATCAGGGCTGAATCGAGTGAGCGGAAAATTATTGAGCGAAAGGAAGTTTTCAAGAAGATAGAAGAGGTTGTTGCACCGGAATGCATCATTGCCACCAATTCAACCACAATCATCATTACTGAACTCTCATCTGAACTTAAATATCGCGATCGCTGCGTTAGTCTCCATTTCTTTGTTCAATCACCCGAAGCCAGGATATGTGAAGTCGTCAAGGGACTTTATACATCAGATGAAGTTTATAATAAAGTGCTGAAATTTGTAAAAATGGTCAACAGACAGGCAATACCGGTAGAGGAATCGGCCGGTTTAATCTCCATCCGACTTTATACCGCACTTTTAAACGAAGCCTGTGAAGTACTTCTCGAAGGAGTTGGAAAGATGGTTGATATTGATTCTGTCTGGAAGGTTGGATTCGGGATGCGCTTTGGCCCCTTTGAATTGGCTGATATTTTGGGTATTGATAAAATTAACCGATGGATGGAAAACCTTTATTCCGAATTTGGTGATCCAAGGTACATGGCCTCTCCTGTAATTAAAAAACTTGTCCGCGCTAAAAGATTTGGAGTGCAATCCTGTTGTGGATTTTATAAATATGACGAAAATGGTAAGATTATTGGAAATGGTCCCTTGTCAACGGAGAAAATATAAAAGATGCAAAGAATAATAAACATGCCGAAATTCCAAAATTTAAACCACAAATAATACGATTAATGAAAATATTAGTAATCAACTGTGGAAGCTCATCCATAAAATACCAGTTTTATTCCCTGGGTGAAAACCGTATCCTTGCCAAAGGTATTGTCGAAAAAATTGGAATGAAAGGGTCATTTCTGAAACACGAAAAAGAATCGGGTCAAAAAGTACTGTTTGAAGGAGAGATCCTCGATCATAAGATTGGAATTGAATATATCCTGGGTATATTATCAAGTGTAAAACATGGTTGTATTGAAACACTCAATGAAATTAATGCTGTCGGTCACCGCGTAGTTCATGGAGGAGAAGAATTTAGTAAAAGTGTTCTCATTACCGAGGAAGTTATTCTGACTCTTGAGAAATTCAGTGATCTTGCGCCGCTTCACAACCCGCCAAACCTGAAGGGAATCTTTGCTGTAAAATCTATACTTCCCGAAATTCCGCAGGTTGCCGTTTTCGACACCGCGTTTCACCATACAATGCCACCTCACGCTTTTATGTACGCCATTCCCCATGCGCTTTACAAAAAATACGCAATACGCCGGTATGGCTTCCATGGCACCAGCCACAGGTATGTATCAAACCGGGCGTGTGAGATTTTGGGTATTGATCCCGTAACAGTTAAGGTTATTACCTGCCACCTGGGTAATGGTGCATCAGCGTGTGCAATTAAGTACGGCGAATCGATTGACACGTCTATGGGATTTACCCCCGTCGAGGGATTGATCATGGGAACACGTTCAGGAGATATTGATATGGGTGCGGTCACCTATATTATGGATAAAGAAAAAATAGGCACCAAGTCGGCCTCTGTACTTTTTAATAAACACAGTGGTTTATTGGGAATTACGGGAATTTCGTCCGATTCGCGCGAAATTCGTGATGCAGCGGAAAAAGGCGATGAACGTTGTCTTTTGGCCATTAAGATGTTCGACTACCGGATTAAAAAATATATCGGAGCTTACGCCGCAGCAATGGGTGGAGTGGATATACTGATATTCACAGGAGGCATCGGTGAGAATTCAAGCACTACCCGTGCATCAGTATGTGAAGACATGGAATTCTTAGGTATTGATATTGATCAGCAAATTAATAAAGAATTAAGGGGCGAAGAACGGATTATCAGTAAGGAAGGCTCGAAAGTTAGGGTAATGGTTGTGCCGACCAATGAAGAGCTGATGATAGCTATTGACACTCAAAGTATTGTATACAATATTTAAATCATTTTCCCCAACATACTACTTTTTTATAATTATGAAAAACTCATAATTATAAAAAAGTAGTTTTTACATTTTGATGACCAACCCATCATAACCCGGCTCAACATTCGCAGGCAATTCCCTGACCAGATTGCGATGTTTCAATCCTTTCAGAAAAAAAGCTACTTCCAGAATATTGATTTTCAATGATAAAAGAGATCCGCTTCGATTTTCGTATCCAGGTATCTATAGTTTTTGAAACCATTTAAAATGTTTATCGTTAATATGACAGTATGCAATCTGATATTTACTTAAAACCAAATCCGGATTCTTTAATCATTTAGCTAACCAAACCTATGCTTTTTAACTCTATTCATTTCTTTTTATTTTTTATCATCGTAACTCCCCTCTATTTTTTGCTGCCTCAACGGTTCAGATGGATGCTTCTATTAAGTGCAAGTTGCTATTTTTATATGGCATTTATCCCTGTTTACATTCTGATATTGGGATTTACAATTATTATTGACTACTTCGCCGGTATACTGCTTGAAAACACCAAAGGAAGAAAACGGAAATATTGGTTGATTGCAAGTCTTTTTGCTAATATAGGTGTTTTGGCGATTTTCAAATATTACAATTTTTTAAATAACAATATCTCCGATCTGCTAAACACGCTGGGTTATCAGAACTCGATTCCCAATTTAAGTATCATACTCCCAATCGGACTCTCCTTTCATACCTTCCAGGCGATGAGTTACACAATAGAGGTTTACCGTGAACGTCAAAAAGCAGAACGACACTTTGGGATTTATGCATTGTATGTAATGTTTTACCCTCAATTGGTAGCCGGTCCAATTGAGCGGCCTCAAAACCTCTTGCATCAGTTTTACGAAAAACACAAATTTGAATACAATAGAATTGTGGATGGACTTAAAATGATGTTATGGGGTTTGTTTATGAAGCTTGTAATTGCAGATAGATTAGCAATGTATGTCAACGCTGTGTACAATAATTCAGCCAATCATAGCGGAATGTCACTCATGCTGGCAACCGCTTTTTTTGCTATTCAGATCTACTGTGATTTTGCAGGCTATTCCAACATTGCGATCGGCGCAGCCAAAGTGATGGGATTTAATCTGATGACTAACTTTAACCGCCCCTATTTAGCCCAATCGATTTCGGAATACTGGCAACGCTGGCACATTTCACTTTCGACATGGTTTAAGGATTATCTCTATATTTCGTTGGGTGGAAACAGGGTTATACCAGTCAGGATGTATTTCAACCTTTTTATTGTCTTTGTGATTAGCGGCCTGTGGCATGGAGCAAACTGGACATATCTTTTATGGGGTGCTATTCATGGCTTTTACATGATGTTTGCCAAATTTACCGCAAAGTGGCGTAAAAGTTTGAGTACGCTGATTGGTTTAGATCGCATTCCTAAATTCAACCAATTCATTCAGATATCGACCACCTTTGCATTGGTTTGTTTTGCATTCATATTTTTCAGAGCCGACAGCATCCATGAGGCGATGCAGATTATTCAGAAAATCATGTCTATGAGTAGTCCGTTATTCCTGGATTGGTCTTCGTCGGTTGTGGCTTATTCTCTTTTTGGAATATTCCTATTATTTGGGATTGAAATAAAAAAAGAATATTACAAGGACTCATTCCTGTTATTGAATAATCAGCATGCCATCATCAGGTACAGTACTTATACGTTTTTATTCCTGAGTATCTTACTACTTGGTGTTTTTGACGGTGCACAATTTATTTACTTCCAATTTTAATAAAATGATAAGCAATCAGTACACCAAATTTTTCAAAAAAATCGTTATCGTTTTAATTGTTCTAATTATTGCCGATCAGGTGACAGGGTACCTTATACGTCGGTTATATTATAACATGGTTGCCGGCGAAAACTATCGTACAACTTTTTCTGTCGACAGTACAAGAGCCGAGATTTTAGTATTTGGATCGTCACGTGCCAGTCATCATTATGTACCAGAGTTTTTCGAGAATAAGTTCAGCATGAACTTTTATAATACAGGACGGGATGGGAATTATATTCTGTCGAATTACGCTAATTTTAAAGCGGTAATGAAGAGGTATTCTCCCAAAATAATCATCTTTGATTTGAATCCAAATGATCTGGTCTACCGTTTGAGTGATTATGAAAGACTTTCAGCCTACTTACCCTATTATACAAACCATCAGGAAATCAGAGAGATAATTGAACTCAGAAGTCCATTTGAAAAATACAAATTACTGTCAGCCACTTACCCTTATAACTCTCAAATACTCAGAATTTTATTTAGAAATTTATCAAAGACAAGAGAAGACGACAACAAAGGATATATGCCCTTATATATCAAGATGAAAATTTCTAATGCAAAAAAATACTTACAGGAATCTGCCGGCACCGTTGATTTAAATAAGATAAATGCCCTGAAAGATATTTCTGAAACCTGTATAAAAAATAATATAACGCTTTTTATCGTGTGTTCCCCAATTTTCAGCGATTCAAAAATTCGATTTACATCCACAATAATCGAGGATATTACCAGGCATAAACTATGTACATATTTTGATTATTCAAGTGATTCTACCTTTGTAAATCATCCGGAATATTTCATGGATAATGTTCATCTTAATGATGATGGAGCGAAAATATTTTCAAATATCATTAGCTCAAAAATGAGTGATTATATGAAAAGTTCTCTGTAAACCTTTATGTAATCCTTTGAAAATGGTAAACTCAAAATTAGATATTGCAATAGTGCAGTTTTAAATTTCAAGTACCAATCCATCATAACCCGGCTCAACATTCCCAGGCAATTCCCGGGCCAGATCGCGATGTTTGCCTATTTGGTGACTCATGTGGGTCAGAATTGCTTTGCGCGGACCAATTCTTCCGATCAACTCCAGTGCCCCCTCCAGATTCAGGTGAGAAATATGAGGTGTTTTCCGTAAAGCACAAATCACAAGGATATCAACCCCTATTAACTTTTCAAATTCGTGATTTTCAATAACATTAAAATCAGTCATATATGCAAACCTGCCAAACCGAAATCCGTAAACTGGCAGTTTATGATGGTAAGCTCTGATTGGCATAATTGTAAACGGACCAACTTTGAATTCCCTGTTTTCAAGGTTGATCAGGTTCATTTGCGGTGTTCCGGGGTATTTATTATCGTCAAAAACGTAACTGAAAATTGTTTTGAGAGATTTTTGTACCCGTGCTTCACAATAAACATCCATGGGTGATTTATGTACCCAGTTAAAACTGCGGATATCGTCTAAACCAAAAATATGATCGGCATGTTCGTGCGTAAGTAAAATAGCGTCAAGATTTTCAACCTGATAACGTAACATCTGTTGCCTGAAATCCGGACCAACATCAACTACAATCCGCGATGTTCCCTCCTCGATCATTATTGCACTCCTGAGCCGCTTGTCTTTAGCATCATCCGATCGGCAAACATCACATTTACACGCAATAACAGGCACCCCTTGCGATGTACCGGTACCCAGTAAGGTTACTCTCATTATCTTCCTTTTCTTCCTTTCATTATTGATCCAAACGTACTTCAAAAAATTATTGTTACCAAGAATTAATCCTGCAAGATGGATTATAATTTACCAAAAATGAAATCACACAAACACAGATAACTCAAAAACAGATATATACCAGTATATTCCATATTTGTTATCCCGTCAAACCTTAAAGAGACAGAAATACTTACCTTTGCCAAAATTTTGAATTATGGCCTCTCTTTACCTTATCCCTACAACGCTTGGCGAATCGGAAACGGCTCATGTAATCCCTTCCGATGTCTCCGCTGTAGTAAAAAAAATCAGTTATTTCATCGTCGAAAATATCCGTACCGCCCGCCGGTACCTGCGCAAGATGGATTCACAGCTAAATATAGATGAACTGCACTTTTTTGAATTAAACCAACATACCGACAGCTCCATAATCGAACAGTACCTGAATCCGATCCTTGAAGGTTATGATGTTGGAATTATCTCCGAAGCAGGATGCCCTGGTATTGCTGATCCGGGTGCAGAAGTTGTTAAATATGCGCATTTAAAGCAAATTCGTGTTATTCCATTGGTAGGACCCTCCTCTATTTTGCTTTCGCTGATGGCTTCAGGAATGAACGGACAAAATTTTGCATTTATTGGTTATATTCCGGTAAAATCACCTGAAAGGATAAAAGCGATTAAAGAAATTGAAAGAAGGTCTTCGCATGAGAAGCAGACTCAAATCTTTATCGAAGCTCCGTACCGCAATACACAATTAATCAACGATCTGATTAATACGCTGAATGATCAGACACGTCTCTGTATCGCCTGCGACCTTACACTGGATACCGAATACATTAAAACACAAACTGTTTCGCAATGGAAAAAAGGGGTGCCTGATCTGAACAAGCGTCCGGCAATTTTTCTGGTACAAGGATAACCTGTCGTTTCAAAAATTTCGTAAGCTGAATACAACCATTGAGTTTTAGACTATCGTGAAAATACAGACCAGACACCGTTCCATGATCACAACGATCAAAACCCGAAAAATGTCCAATTGAGGTAAGAGGATTGCCATCTGAGGCTCCTCAATATCTATTCAGAATAAAAAGATGTCCATCTTATATGAAAAGCAAACCATTGGAGATGACAAGATGTCCATTTGCAGTGAAAAGCAGACCATTGGAGATGAAAAGATGTCAGTTTGAGGTGAAAAGATATTCGCGTGAGGTGAAAAGATGTCAGTTTGAGGTGAAAAGATATTCATTAGAAGTGAAAAGATGTCCTTATGAAATGAAAAGATGTGTCAGGAATATTGTGCAACCATGACTTCATGCCGGGTCTTTCAGACCACACGAAGTCCTAATTAATATAGGCAGATTCCATTCTAAGTAATAGGAATGATATAATGTCGTATTCTTTTCTTGATTTACCCCTAAATCCCGATAAAATCGGGACTTTCGCTGCCCACAAGCACTGACGATATTAGAAGCATGAGTCCCCTTCGAGGGGGTTGGGGGTGAAAAATACGACAATAAAGAGTTCCCATTACTTATCTTGATTTTGTCTGACGGTCAATAATAATATTTTCAAGTTCCTTATTCATTTCGGTCCAATAGCTTTTGCAAATATTATCAAATTGGTCAAGTGTCAATTCGCTTCTATTTTGATCGAATTTTTTTATGGTCATGCAACTGATTGTCAAGTTACCACCACAATAACTAAAATCAGTATTATTTGATATTGTTATTGCCCCTGGATCATTTCTTTATTCCAAATTCAGGATTAATTTTTAGAAACTTAATGGCAATCAAACCAGGGATCGCGCAAATCATCACGTATATAAAGAAATGCTGATAACCCAGCAGCTCTTTCATATAGCCTGAAATCATTCCGGGAATCATCATACCCAGAGCCATCAATGAAGTGCCAATTGCAAATTCTGCCGTCTTAAATTTACTTTCCCCGACAAAGGAGAGCATATAAAGCATATAGGCCGTGAATCCGAAACCATATCCCATTTGCTCAGCAGCGATCGACAGATAAATAGTTATATCACCGGGTACAGGCTGAACGGCAGAAAGATAGATATACACACTAATCGGAATATTCATTGCCAGGGCCATTACCCAGATCATCTTTTTCAAACCGTATTTTGAAGCTACAATACCGCCCAGAATTCCGCCTATTGTAAGACAGATCATCCCAAGAGTTCCATATGCAATTCCGTACTGAGCCGAGGTCATACCGATACCTCCGCTATTTCGTGAATCAACCAGGAATGGGGTGGCAACTTTAACAAGCTGAGCTTCACCCAGACGGTACATCAGGAAGAAAATCAATGCAGGCCCGATCCCCGGTTTTGTAAAGAATGAGGCAAAGACTTCGCCGTAAACTTTGAGATTTACCTGCGATTTCTCTTTGGTATCCATGGGTCTCGGTAAAGCAATACGGTGATATACAGCCAATAATAACAATACAATACCGAGGCATCCCAGTGAAACAGTCCAGCTGAATGCAATATTTCCTGCAGTAGCCTTAAACTGTGAACTGGTTTGGCTGGTCAGGTTATGATCGACACGAATAGTGGCTGCCACCGGTTTATCCCAGTTGGAAGCTGTAAATTCGAATCGTCCCGTATGATTTTTTGGAAGATCAATGTCTTTACTGCCTCCTTTACGTCCAAGATTTACAACAATTGTTTCATCCTGCGCCGGAGGAGCCGACAAGGCCAGGTAGATAACAGCAGAATCAACAGCAGATACCCCTTTTTCAAATATCGGGATCTGAACCTTTTCAGGGAAAATTAATATCCGGGGATCACCCTCCTGTTTTACAATCTTAATATCAGTAATATCAGCAGGCTTAAACTGAGCGGCAGGAACGGCATTCACTTCAAAGGAAATGGGTTCCAGTCCTGTGTTCTCCTGGATTAAGCCGGCAATCAATGGAAGTAATCCAAGGGCAGTCAACATGGCAAAACGGTAGAAAGTGCTTCGTATTCCCACAAAAAATGCCTGATTGTGCTGATCGAGTGAAAGCATGTAAAAACCATCGGCAGCAATGTCATGACTTGCCGAGGAGATCGCGATAACGGCAAAAATGGCAATTGTAACCGGGAAATAGAATGGTAATTGCATCGCGAAACCAACTGCAATAAAAGCCAATCCGAGCAATAATTGCGTCCACAGGATCCAGTTTCTTTTTGTTGAAACCACGTCGATGTAAGGACTCCATAATGGTTTTATCGCCCACGGCAGGTAAAGTAAACTTGTCCAGAAAGCAAAGGTGGCAATCGAAACACCCATGGTCTTATAAATCAGACCGGAGGTGATCATCACGATACTGTAGGGAATTCCCTGGTAAAAATACAGACTCGGAACCCATGACCACGGATTACGCGTACTGCTTTTTTGTTGATTTTCAGTCATAATTATCTGTTGTTTAGTTCTTTATTACATTAGTTTGGCAGACACTAAATTTTTCTCAGGAGAATGCCTTAAATGTGTATTCTTTTTTTAGTAATTTTTCAATAATTTGATTCAATGAATCATAAAATTTGTCTTTCCTGTCCGGATGCGTGCCCGGGTGAATTAAAATGATCGCACCATTCAAATGGTTATCATTCGTTATTTCAAATTTCATTAATTGTTCCGACAACTGTTTCGATGATTTGTAATTCGGCATCGCAGGCGTTGTGTAATCAGCGTTTGTTCCGATACCGGGGGTAAAATTAACTAATTGCATATTGCGGGAGGTGCTCCATTCGCTTATCGGGCGGTTATACCATTCGTAGGGAGCAAGAAAATACTTCACAACTTCAGGTGATAGACCAAACTTATATAGCTCTGCAAGATTACGTGTAATATCTTCATCGAATTCCTGGTGTGTAATAAGCAGTGAATCCCGTTTTTCCCAGGGGGCATACAACAGATGTCGGTCAGAATGTGGTCCTACATAATGATGACCGGCAATCATCCGCTTGATACTATTATTATATTTCGGATTTCTAAGGAAATTACCGGTAAGGAAAAAGGATGCCTTTACTTTTTTTCGGGATAAGCTGTTCAGGGTTTTATCTATTCCTTCACCATATTCATCAGCTGAAAAGACCAGGTAAACTGTTTTTTGATCTGTATCCATTCGGGTCACCGCGCCATACCGGTCGATTGTACTGTTTTTGAACCTGAGTTGATTTATCCCCTCTTTTTCAAGCGACGACAGGTAAAAACTAAGACTTGCCGTGCCATCCATAGTCGGTTCGTTCGTGCTGTAATCACCCATATCATCATGATAAACCGCTACTCCGTTTTGAAATGGACGATAGGCATCCTCTTTCATTAATTTAATTCCGATCAATCCGGCATACACCTGGCTTGAAACAGGACCGTCGACCAGTCCGCCCCAGGTTGGATCACCATGGATGAAGGTAATGGATGAGTGAGGAATTTGCGGATAATCACCATTTGACGGTAATCCGCAGATCATACTGGTTCCCCATGGATTGCAGCCGAAAAGCCAGTCACGTAATGCTGCCTCCATTTCCACAAATGTAGAATCGGAAGTTGCTTCAAAATAGACTCTTGCCTGAGTGATTGCAGCTACATTCAGATTATTTGAACACCAGATATATGGAATTCCATTCAAAAACGGATCAGATTTGCCTTTTTCGTAAAGGAGCTTTAAGCCGTTGTTCATTAAGCCTGAAAAGATCTTAGCCGACGGACCGGCTAATTTTGCCTGATTCGCATGCCCCATATTCACAAAAGGATAATACTGGTAATGCCGGGCAGTGCCTCTTTCCATCCAGGGGGTGACCGGTTCGAGCTGGCCCCAGTAATTAGCCTGATTCAGAAAATACGGGTCTCCGTTTAACTGGTAAAGCTCGATGGCCGCAAGTTCAAGATCATCGATGTAATTGTCCTCCTCATAAAAATAGGGCGACACGACGCTGGTAGTTTGAGATACACCAAGATCGGAAAGACCGAATGTAAAAGCTGCTTTGGCCTTAACAGCCAGCATTTTACTAAATACCGGATCACTCTTCTGAAAAATGCGTGCTCCCAGTGCGAAAGCTGAACTGTATTTTCCGGCTGTGGATGAGACGCCCGTGGAACGATTCTTATATTTAGAAAGACCCTGAACCTTTCCGGTCACAAAGTATACCGGGCGGTATAAACCGTTTCCATATGATGCAACATCTTTGTTGGGTAATCTTAATCCCGTATGATCACGATCGTCCGCAATCTGATTGTACATCTCCGCACTGTCGGGGTTCATTTTAACCATCCAGTCCAATCCCCATTTGATTTCATTCAGTATATCGGCGGTTCCGTCAGCCCCGGGAAGCCCCGCAGCATCGAATTTGTCACCAAAAACTTCAGGGTTCCGGGAATAGGCATAAAGCATCTGATATACAGCATTCGCTGAAGTGGTTAAATATTGCAGGTAATCGCTTGCATCGTGCCATCCACCTTTAACATCAATGATCTGTCCCGATTTCGTGGGATGATCGACTATAAAACCATCATGGGTGTGACACGAATCTTTGAGATAAGGATTATACCCGCAACGTTGCTGGCGCATATAATTCAGTGTATAATCTGCCGCTCCATGATAAACATCAGTTGCAATTGTGAATTCAGGTGATTTTGAATTCCCCGCTTTAAGGTAATAGCGTCCCTGTTTTGCAAAGCCTGAAAAATTGAGACGGGCAGCAGATTTCATTCCCCATTTTCCGCCGTCATAAATTGCGGGAGAACCTTCAAAAACCACTTTGCCCGAAAGGGCATCAATAAGTTGAAATTGATTTAATCCGACGGGCTCATCGGCAATAAACACTGCGACTTTTACCGACTGAGGTAAATAACCCATCTGGTTGATCCGGATCCACGAAGATCCGCTGCTTACCAGCACCGAACCTAAAAATACTATCAAAAGCGTAATTCTACCTGTCATCTTAATTGGGAAAGCAGCAAATTATTAGATTAACAAATTGTCATTTAATAAATTACCGGATTGTTAATTTGTTATATTATCAAATCAGCATCAATACATTCTTTCCAGCTCAGCGCCACGAAAATAGTGTAGTAAGATGTCGTGATACGGGTAGCCCTTGTCTCCCATTACGGCCGCTCCGATCTGGCATAAACCAACGCCATGACCCCATCCGGCTCCTTTTAAGATAAAATTTACATTTCCGGCGACTTCTTCCTTTTCAATAAGAAATGCTGAACTGTAAAGATGTGATCGGGATAAAGTTTTCCTGATTTCCAGCTCCTTGCCTATTGTCATTGTCCGGAGTGTTCCCACAATTTTCAGTTTGATCAACCGCGCTGAACATCCGCGTTCCAAGGGGATCAAATCAGTAATCGTTCCAAAATCCAATCCGGTGCGTGATTTAACAAGCTCACTTAATTCATCCTGTGAATAAACCACACTCCACCGAAAAAAATCGTTGGTTTCCTGATCATAATCGTTTAATACCTGCTTTAAAACCTTTTTGTCCGATGAATTGCAGAAGGCATCAGGATTTCCCGTAATCCATTCTTTGGCAACATCTTCTTGCTCCAGGGCCAGGCTGAACCCTTCCGGGATCCTGTCGTTATCGACAATCTTTTGCAAATAGGAATGTTTAACCGGCTCCCATACGTTTTCGAATACCTCTGTAACGCCACCGCAACATTTCGAAAAGCGCGCATCGCAGATTTTCCCTTCAAATGCGAGCACTTCACCATTGGTTTCCCTGACAGCCTTTTCAACAAAAGTTGTGGTCGATCGGGTAATCCCCTGGTAACGCTGGCAATGATCATCGGCACAGACATCAAACAACGTATGATCTTCACGGTCGTACCATCTGACCAGCGTATTGTCTGTGCGAAATGTAGTCTGGTACTTTTGATTGTCGTTCTGCAAAATTTTGGTTTTCTGAATCTGGGCCAGCAGCCAGCTTCTCGAAATTACCGCATGAGCTTTTAACAGTTCCATTGAAGAGGTGGCGCTCATCTCGGAAGAGATTACACTGATCAGATAATCCTCTACACTTAAAGCATTTATTGCGTGTATCTTGTCTCCTTCACTCACAAAATGAAGTTCACCTTTGAAAAGTTGGTCTTCCTTTCGTTCCCAGTGAAAATTGATCCCGATGGTTACATCATGCAACGTAAATGTACCTGTTTCGGGATCAAATGGAATGAGTTTTAAACTGTCAGGAGCTGACCAATTTTCTCCGTTGCAGGTAAGAGAAAGGCCTGATTCTGTTTTTCTGATGCTGCATTTACCCGTAATAACCGATTCTGAATCAATTAAATGGTATTTTTCTCCAATGGTGAAAAAGATCTCCTTCTCAGCCATTATTCCTACCTTAATCAGTGGTATTTCCATATCGATATTCAATAAGTTTTAATAAATCAAAGTTGATTGATCAGTGTTAACACAGTCGCAGGATCAAGACAAACCTGGCGGAATATATCTGTTATGTCCTCAGCAGTTATCTGGGCAAAATCCTCCTCACGGGGAGTTATGAATACACCACCCATATCGACAGATGCGGGGCTCAAAACAATTTGTTTATCTCCCGTTTCAAAATACTGAGCAGGACGGTGTAAGGTTCGTGGAAAAATATGTATAATCCATTCGTTGTGATCAACTGAAGCCAGGATATTAAGCATGGGCTCAGTTTCATCAGGCTGAAGCGACTGTAACTGACTATATATCTGATCAAAAACAGCAATTAACGCGGTTTTGTCAGTACTGTTTAAGGTAATGACTCCACGTTGATAGTCGGGCCAATGCGATAAAGCAACGGCACCTAAAGAACGAACTTTCCGGCAGCATCTTTTTATATTGAAATCGTCCTCAATCTGTAAAAATCCTTTGATTCCTGCCTGAAAATGAAGATGATCAGGAGCGGAAGCCCCACATTTTGGACCATTGTAAAAAATGACAAAATCATCGAGACCGGCAGCCAGATCGAGCATACTTCCAAAATTGCCGGCTATCCGCTGATCGGTATGATTCAGATTCGGGATGGTGAGGTGTTCCGGAAATATCGGGAATGGGTTGACCAGCACCATATACTGATCATCGAAAGGCAAACCCCGTTGTTGCGGAGGGAGATTTTTCTGACAAAGAAAACAAACACGCGTTTCGATGGACCGGGCATCAACCTTTGCCGATGAAGAGACAATTCGTGCCGGATTGAACTGAACGTCGATGTGATAATCACCGAAATCAAAGGTTTTTATTTCAACTTTATCAAGACTTAAATAGTTCCTCGATGCCAGATCCCATTCACTGACCTGTTGACGGATTAATTCCCTCGCTTCTTTTGAAAACTTCATTGTATTTTCTTATGATTCATTATATGTTGATGAATGTAAATTGATTCCGAAGTGACCGGATGACTTTTAATAAACTGATCCATTACCCGAATACTTTGATCGATGAACTGTCACGCGATCACTTTGATCACAAAACAGTCACCCGGTCACTTTGATCAACTGCCGTGTTATATTCTTTGAATTTGCGGCGCATATGTCGTTTTAGTTTCAGCGAACTTTTGTAGTTGCGCCGCATTTAATCTATTTCTTTATCATGGCTACCAACATTTCACCACTCTGTGGTGATTACTTAAATTATATCATGCCATTTTCAAATTGGCACATTGGCACATTGACAAATTAACACATTAAAGACACACTTCGCCACGTCGCCCCATTCGCCCATTCGCCTCTTCGCCTAAGTGACCGGGTGACTGCGATTCAAAATTGAGCCAAACTTATGGGCCCTTTTTCTTTCCTCAAAAAGTCACCCGGTCACTTTCATACCTTGATTCGTTCACACCCTGAAAGTGTGCATCCTCTCCCCTTCTCCTATTCACACTTTCTCATATTCTTATCTTCACTCCTTCTCCTTTTCCCTGACCACCTGCTGACGGGCCCAGAATTCGAGTGTCCTGATTTTATCCTTGTAAAAGTTATGGGCATTCATCTTTACGACATCGAGGGAAGAATCGGAGTTCTCCTCCCAACGGCGGCAGAGGTACAGCGGCGTGTAAATTCGCCCGATCTGGTATTGACGACTGATGGCCAGGCCGAGAGCGTAATCCTCACCATAGCTGACATTAGGAACCTGGATCTCGCGAAGAACAGGGGTATAAAAAGCTCTCGGAGCACCTAAACCATTAATTCTTAACGCATTGTTTCTTCCATTGTCAGGTGTCCATTCTTTGTGATCAATCAACCCGGGAGGAATTTCCTCCAGTTTAAAATTAACCATCCTGTACGATCCCACAACCATGGCACAATTCTGTTCGTAAAAGGAGGCAACAACCTGCTGTATCACTTTATTATCAATATACAAATCATCACTATCGAGCTGTATGGCAAATTTGCCGCACGCGGGATGGTTGACCGCCTCATTCCAGCAACCGCCGATGCCCAGATCTTTTCGCTTCGGAATTACGTGAATAATCCGGTCATCCGATTCGGCAAAAGCCTTGATCAGTTCGGTAGTTCCGTCTGTGGAATAATTATCAACAATAATAAGATTGAATTTAAAATCTGTTTCCTGGCTCAGAACGGACTTTATGGCATCGTTAATTGTTTTCGCGCGGTTCCAGACAGGTATGATCACCGACGCTTCAGTTTCGAAATGTCCCGCAGAAAAGGCAATCTCTTTAAATTCGGGAGCAAGCCAGGCACCAACAACTTTAAGATGAGCAGTACAGGCTTTTTCCATCTCAATTTGTTTGAAGCGGTTACGGGGATCGACATAATCAAACATTTTCTCACCCGATTTTCGGGTATCCAGTTCAAGTTCCGTATATAACAATTCGGGCAGGTGAACCAGTTTATAGTTTTGCGAAACTTTCAACCGCAGGTCGTACAAACCTGCAAGCTCAAAATCCTGATCCATACGATTGGCAGCTTCAATGAAGGCTTCTGTACGGTAAAGCAGTAACGAACCAAAATCAAAATCATCGCGTAAACTGCCATCCTGGTATTCAATAACGGGATGTGGTTTTAGAACACCCTCCTTCTGTTCGAAATAATCGGAATAGACCATTCCTGCACCACTGCTGTTGCATGCCTGAACCATCCGGTGAAGTGCATTTTGTCCCAGATCGAGCGGTAAGGTTTTCGTGTAAAGCAGGATGTATGGCGTGGAAACCCATTTTGCAAATTCTGTAATCGCCTTTGTCGAATTGAAGCTCTGCATGGCTATTTTGACAATATCAGATCCTTGAATGGTATTTTCTGTATCGCCAACCAGGTAAATCTTCCCGACGATACCCGATTCTCTTAAGGTTGTTAATGTTGATTCAACGTCGGTGCTCGGTTGAACGGGTAAAAAGCACGTGATCAGATTTTTCATATTAATATTTTTTAATTGATTTATTTTGATTCGAAAAATTGGACAATTTGTTGCATAATTTCCTTACGATCAGCGATTGCTGTGATTGCTTCGAAAGGGATTCCCATGGCTACAACCTTGTATGGGCCATTGAAGACAATACCTGCACTTACATTATTTTCACCATATCTTAATGCAGTAACTGCATTCTGTCCGGCAGGTTCTATTCCATCAGGAGCTTCGATAGTGTAAATTTCGGGATGAAACTCTGCATTGAATTTCCAATTCCCCTCAAACCATTCACGTGCATAATCGGTCGCATAAAAATTGCCGCCTCTTACAGCATGACCGGTTCTCCAGGTAAAATGCAGAATATTTTTTGCAAAGGCAGCAGCTGTTGAATCACGGACTTCACCAAATTCTGATCCGATATAAGCTCCTGAAATAAATAATTTACCATCATTTTTAGTCAGCTCTGAGACCTTTGACATAAAAGCCGGTGTGTAAATTTTGAAATTGACTGCCGAAGAATCTTTTAGACCAGGAGTCGAGCGCTCCTCTCCCAAAATGATATCAGTAGCAAAATAGCGGGAAATATCGAAATCCGGCTTGCAAAAAACTTCATCGCTTACTGAAACAAACGAATAACCGGCATCCATTATGGCCCTGCCATGGATGATGGGATTGTCAAAACTGTTTCCGGGAATAATCTTTCCCTCCATGTCGCCATAACTCGCTCCCCAGCCAGGACTGTCATCATCGAGCCATTTTGATTTTCGCTCAAAGTCGTACTGGAATCCGACAAAGCTGATATCCTGCCGGTCAGCGACGCCATGATCTTTCCACCAGGCTATTCCGGCCTCCGATCCGTTATCAAATACCGATGGAGCACAAATCCGGTCAAATGCATTGACAACCAGCATTGTGCCTTTACTGTTATTTTTAAATCCCACAGAAAGCGTTTCACCCGGTAAACTCTCACCACCCTTATTTAGTGCTGTAACTTTAAAACTGTATATCCGCTCTTTCTGATCAAGGTTGAGTACAAGGACAGTATCTTCAACCACGACACCATTATCAAAACCATTGTCATCAAGTCGCTGATAAACTTTGTATTTCTCAGGTTTGGCAGTCGGTTCCAACGGGTCATTCACCGGTTTCCAGGTTAATCTGACCGAGTTCTCCCCCGTCATTGAAATTGCAAAATGATCAACCGGTAAAGGGTGAACCACAAAAGGACGATTTTCCTGGTACGACTGGAATCTCAAAATTCCCTTATAGATAGCCCGGCTTACATCGAACCGGAACCGCGGATCCAGCCCAAATCTCATATCTGCAATATTCTGGTGTGAAAACAATTCCAGCAACATGGATGGGACATTTGGCCGCCACGCTTCTGAATATTGCTTATCCCAGAGACCACGTCGTGTCCATAACGGATTATAAAGCCGGCGGATATCATCAACGAGTTGTGTCTGGATAAGGTCAGTCAAATCACGGCTTGCCATGCGCGATTTTCCGTCCGGGAAAAGACCCCCGGAAGCCATGGTACTGTAGATTCCAAGTGTTCCGATAATTGAATCACCCGGTGTTACTCCCGCATCTGTATGAAAGGCAAAGGCAAGATCGACCGGAATGTTTAACCCGGTATTATCGTGATGATCCGCTTTTTCATCAGGTTTGCCCATAAGATAATTAACCCATGCACCACGTGACTGGTAGTCATCGTTATAATCATTTTTATTTTTATTCAGATTGTAAATCAGGGTATCGGGATAACCGGCACTCTGCAGGTAATATCTTGCTGCTTCCAGGTTACGCGGCTTGCCACCTAATTTATAATCAAAAGTTTGCGGATTAATATTCACGATCTCATTATCGGGATTCGGTGCCCCGGAAAGCGATTTTTTATTCGGCATCATCTCCTCAGCAGGCCGGCGGGCAACATTTCCCATACCGCCACCGAATTTAACGGCATCAGTTGATATATAACCTTGCTGTTTATTGTTGCAACTTATCGCAACCATTCCGGTTTCAGGATTTTTTCCTGAATTAAAATCAAATGTTCCAAGGTATATCCATGTTCCGCCACCCATCTTTTGATTCACCAAAAAATCTGTTTTTCCTCCTGCATGATAAACACTATATTTTACATCCGATGGAGCAGCATCATGGCTTTGATACGAAACAGAAACAGAGTACCGGCCTTTGGCACTAAACGACGGCAGGTATTTAATACACTGATCCTTGTCAACAGAACTCCTGTACAGCAACGAGGTACCCATTAGAAAGGGATTATCGCCGGTCAGAAGTGTGTCGGACAATAAAAAACCACTCGCCGGTTTATCGACCGGGAGTCCTTCGGGAAGTATTAGGTCAGATCCTTTGGTGGATCTGTCATTATCAACAATAACTTCAAGAGACTGCCAGTCACGTTCGCGGGGAAGGAAAACGCCGGCACCACTGTTCTCCAGCATCGGAACAAGATAAGGCAATACGTAACTCATCGTCGACATATCTTCCACTGTACCAAATAAACGCGCACGTTGCCACTCCCAGCGGTCAAGTTTCGATTCATAATACCATCCATGACTATCCCAGATAGCAAAATTGTTTTTATAGAGTCCCGACTGTGGTTGTTCTTTGCCCAATTGACGTACAACAGGTATCCGGTCCGCCTGCGATCCCGGTATCCGTGTTTTATCAACAGGAATAGTAGTCCGGAAACTATTGGGAATCAACTCCCTGAACAACTGTTTATCAGCATAGATTTCCACATCGTATTTCTTAAATTTCCGCCCAAGCGCCTCTTTAACAATCGTCTCAAGCCAGGAAACTTCCTGTTCCCTGACAGGGACATAGGAAAGAGGACCGGTAAAGAAAACCTGGACAAGGTTTTTATTCTCCGGAACTGATAATGAATCAACACGTATTCTGCCCACGCGACGCCAATCGGGCATTACGTTTCCCAACTTTTTAAGATTATTTTCAGCCTTAATCATCAGGCGGGATTGTTTCGCAGTTTGCGTTATTGCATGAAACGGTAGGGTTAAAACAACGATAAATACAATAATGCCAATCATCGACTGCTTTATCTTCATCATTAACAGGTATTAAGAAATTTAATTAAATATTAATCAGCTTGTTAAGTTTTTCACCGGAGACGCAGTGAACCCAAATTCAGTTCCTGCACATAACCTTTTGAATTTTGATGAAAATACTCACCAAAAATAGGATTAATTTTTAAAAAATTTGTACTTTTGTCATACATGTTATAGAACACCTATTTTTTCGGAGTATTCGATCATTCACTTACGAAATATTATTTAATGTGGATTTAAAAATACTATTCATAGCGAATAAAAATAGCTATTTTTCATTCCGGTACAAAAAATACAGAACTAAATAATGATTTTAATTGCAGATAGCGGTACTACCAAAACCGAGTGGAGTATGATCAAGGATCATGGGAACACCGATAACGTGATCACCCCAGGAATTAACCCGTTTTACCAGGAAACCGAGAACATATCAGCGATTTTAAAACAGAAATTTCCTTCACGGCAAAAATTCGATGCCATCTTCTTTTACGGAACAGGATGCATAAATGAAGAAAAAAAAGGTATTGTTAAAGCAGCTCTTTTACAGGTATTCGACACCGACCAAATCACCGTTGAGAGTGATCTTCTCGCAGCTGCTCATGCACTGTGCCAGGATAAACCGGGAATCGCATGTATTCTGGGAACCGGTTCCAATTCGTGCTATTACAACGGAAGTGAAATTGTTGCGAATGTATCACCGCTCGGATTTATTCTTGGCGATGAAGGTAGTGGAGCAGTGTTGGGAAAAAAAATAATAGGAGATATTTTGAAAAAACAGTTACCCCCGGAAATCATAGATGATTTTTTCACAACCTATCCTGTAACAGTTGCCGAAATACTTGAAAATGTTTACAAGAAACCATTTCCAAGCCGTTATCTTGCCGGTTACACCAAATTTTTATCGAAGAATATTGGATATCCGGAAATTCAAAATCTGGTGATTACCGGATTCCGCGAATTTGTTACACGTAACCTGATGCAATATCCCGGTATTGGTCAAACTCCGGTTCATTTCACCGGAAGTATTGCGTTTCATTTCAGGGAACAGCTTAAAACCGTCCTTGAGGAACTGCATCTTACGTTAGGCAATATTGAATGTGCACCCATGGCAGGGCTGGTTAAATATCATAAAAATAAAAACAAATAAACAGATGAAAACGACTAAAATAAAAACAAGCGTTACAGAATCTCCATCGAATTTTGATAATCTTGATAAAATGTCAATTGAAGAATTGCTGACGCACATCAATGAAGAAGATTCCAAAGTTCATCTTGCAGTCAGACAAGCGCTTCCACAGATCAGAAATTTGGTTGAGCAAATCGAAGTCCGGATGAAAAAAGGAGGGCGTGTTTTCTATCTTGGTGCCGGAACCAGCGGCAGACTTGGAGTTTTGGATGCATCAGAAATTCCGCCGACATTTGGTGTCCCTGAAAGCATGGTGATCGGCCTAATAGCAGGAGGTGATGTAGCTCTTCGGAAATCGGTTGAAGCAGCCGAAGATGATCCGAACAAGGCATGGATCTCACTCCAGGGATTTAACATCAATAAAAACGACGTTGTTATCGGAATAGCTGCATCAGGGACAACTCCCTATGTGATCGGAGGAATCAAACATGCGCGTGAGAATGGTATTCTCACGGGTTGTATTACCTGTAATCCGGGCAGTACAATTGCTGAAGTTACTGAATATCCGATAGAAGCGATTGTCGGTCCTGAATTCATTACGGGCAGCACACGGCTAAAGGCAGGCACAGCCCAAAAGATGATTCTCAACATGATCACGACCTCCATTATGATCAAATTAGGCCGGGTGAAGGGAAATAAGATGGTGAATATGCAGCTTACCAACAAGAAACTGGTTGAACGTGGAACCCAGATGATTGTTGACGAACTCAATATCCCGACAGACGAAGCACGAAGATTATTACTGATTCATGGATCCGTCAAAAAAGTGATTGAGGCCTATCAAAAATAGCAGAAAATAATTACACGAATTATACCGGATTCCACGAATTCTTAGTAAGCTTAGGTGTTGCTCCTAAGAAGAGTATTCTTTGAATACAAAATTGACTCGTCCGGATTATTGTATACCTATACATAGAGAAGTGACTGGGTGACTGCAATTCAAAATTGAACAAAACTAACGGGCCTATATTCTTTTCCTTAAAGAGTCACCCGGTCACTCTATTTCTCTCATCTTCCCCTTGACAAATTGGGAAATTGGGAAATTTTCTCATTTTCTCATCTTGACTCCCGGTGACCAGGGGATTCGTATTCGCTCCTCCGCCCCATCGCCTCTTCGCCTATCTCCCGATCGATCCTGGAATCTTGCGGCGCATGGAAGGTTCGATTTTCAATTAGGGGTGCAGTTGCGCCGCATTTCAGTAGATCGTCATTACCCCGGGTGGCGCGATTCCAAATAATGTTAGTGCTATTAATAATATTAAGAATCCGGAATCGCTTACCCGGGGTCATTAATATTTAATCCCTTCGGGATTACGTGAATTCATACCAAGTTTAGTTGTTGCTGTATTACAAATTAGATGAATTAGAGCGAATTACACGAATCAGTCTAAGTTTAGGTGTTGCTCCTGATAAGGACACATAAAACTCTGTGAAACTCTGTGCTTTTACTCTGTGTAACTCTGTGTAATTTTTTTATTAGGACAATTTAAATCCACTCAGCAAGAATTAGCACATTGGCAAATTGGCAAATTTTCTCAATTTCTCATCTTCGCCTCCCGGTGACCAGGGGATTCGTATTCGCTCCTCCGCCCCATCGCCTCTTCGCCACTTCGGAATCTCCGGCGCATGGAACGGATGATTTTCAATTAAGGAAGTAGTTGCGCCGCATTTGTTGATCATCCTTTACCCCGGGTGGCGCGATTCCAAATAATGTTAGTGCTATTAATAATATTAAGAATCCGGAATCGCTTACCCGGGGTCATTAATATTTAATCCCTTCGGGATTACGTGAATTCATACCAAGTTTAGTTGTTGCTGTATTACAAATTAGATGAATTAGAGCGAATTACACGAATCAGTCTAAGTTTAGGTGTTGCTCCTGATAAGGACACATAAAACTCTGTGAAACTCTGTGCTTTTACTCTGTGTAACTCTGTGTAATTTTTTTATTAGGACAATTTAAATCCACTCAGCAAGAATTAGCACATTGGCAAATTGGCAAATTTTCTCAATTTCTCTCCCGAGAGTTTACGACGTGTCCCGAGAGTTTACGATTCGGGATTCGGGATCGCCTCATTGCCTGCTCGCTCGTGGAATCTCCGGCGCATGGAACGGATGATTTTCAATTAAGGAAGCAGTTGCGCCGCATTTCAGTAGATCGTCATTACCCCGGGTGGTGCGATTCCGAATAATGTTAGTGCTATTAATAATATTAAGAATCCGGAATCGCTTACCCGGGGTCATTAATATTTAATCCCTTCGGGATTTTAAGAGAGAATATTACGAATTTAGCTGCTGACAGATAATTAAAATGAATTACATGTCCGTCTGACAGACCAAAGAAAGGTATTGCTCTAAATACATAAAACTCTGTGTAACTCTGTGTTCTTACCCTGTGTAACTCTGTGTAATTTTTTTATTAGGACAATTTAAATCCACTCAGCAAGAATTCGCACATTGGCAAATTGGCAAATTTTCTCATCTTCGTCTCCCGGTGACCACCCCTGATCCTCCTAACTTATACATAATATCTCACCATCGGCCTGTTTTGGGATGTTTGATCCACGATTTTAAAGCCTGCCTTTTCAAACGATTTATATAAACCAATCCACACAAATGCATCCGGAAGCTTTGCCTGTGTTGGGATTGTCGGATAAGCTTCAATGATTTTTATCCCCCGTTCCACAGCATATTTTATTACCGACTTCAAAAGTTCAACAGACACACCCTGTTTCCGGAAATTTTTATCAATGAAAAAACATGGAACCGACCATACGGGCTGGTCATCAATTCTTTTGTGTACCCGTGATTTTTCAAGTTTCATGTAATTTTCACGCGGGGCAAAAGCACACCACGCAATAGGTTGTTCCTCGTAAAAGCCAATTATTCCAGTTGGTTGATTGTCCCACACGAGTGCTTTCATCGCATTCATATTCCCATTGTCCTGTTTGCCTTCCTGAAAGTCCTGTTTTGTAAGCCGGTAGTACATGCACCAACAATTTCCGCACGCTCCTTTGGCGCCAAACAGCTCAACAAATTTGCCCCAGTTTTTTTGGGTTAGCGGTTCAAAAGTCAGACGTTCCAGAAAATCCTTGTCTTTTGCAGGTTTCATAATTAATTCGGTTTCATTAATCATTCAAATATAGTTATACTTATAGCAGAATCATTCCTATATTTGGAACACGATCGGTTTCCGGTGGTAAACAGACGGACGATTGAACTTTAATTTAATAACATGATCACTGACCCACTCTTTAATACCAGGACACCAATTTTAAATGAGGGTAATCCTGAAGAAAAAAGACAAGAGATACTCGCTTACTTTTACAAAACATGGGAAATTGACGAGCAACTGTTTGAATCTTTTGCCGATCAGTCAGCAATGAATCTTACAGCGGATCCACTGCGTCATCCTCTGATTTTTTATTACGGGCATACGGCCACATTTTATATTAATAAATTGATTATCAGCAAAATTCTCAACAACAGGATCGATCCGCGATTCGAATCAATGTTCGCAATCGGGGTTGATGAGATGTCGTGGGACGATATGAATACCAGTCATTACGACTGGCCCACATTTGCAGAGGTAACGGATTACCGGAATAAGGTGAAGAACTCTGTGGCTCAAGTTATTAAAACATTGCCATTGAATCTGCCGATCGGATGGGACAATCCTTTCTGGATTATACTGATGTGTATTGAACATGAGCGGATTCACCTGGAGACCTCTTCTGTGTTGATCCGGCAGTTACCACTTGAGTACCTGAAGCCAATTCCGTCATGGACCCTTTGTTCTGAAACAGCACCTGCTCCCGAAAATTCACTTATTCCGGTCGACGGAAAGCAAATCAAAACAGGAAAATCATTTAATGATCCACTTTACGGATGGGACAATGAATATGGAACGCATGAAGCCAATATTCAGTCCTTTAAAGCTTCAAAATTTCTTTGTTCCAATGGTGAATTCCTGCAATTTGTCGAAGACGGCGGATATAAGACTCAAAAATACTGGACCGAAGAGGGTTGGAACTGGAAAAACTATAAAGAGGCAGAACATCCACTTTTCTGGCAAAAGAAAGATAGCGAATGGAAACTGAGACTGGTCTTCAATGAAATAGCCATGCCATGGAACTGGCCCGCAGAAGTCAACTATCTCGAAGCCAAAGCTTTTTGCAACTGGAAATCAGAAAAAACGGGTCTTCCTATTCGGATGCCTTCCGAAGATGAATGGTATCTGCTTTACCAGAATGCAAATATTCCCGATCAGCCATTTTGGGAGACTGCACCAGGCAATATTAACATGGAGCATTTCCAAAGCCCGTGTCCCGTTAATCGTTTCGGGTTCAATGGATTTTACGATCTGATCGGAAATGTATGGCAATGGACCGAAACACCGATCAATGGTTTTGAAGGTTTTAAAATCCACCCCATTTACGACGATTTCTCAACACCAACTTTCGACACAAAGCACAACCTTATAAAAGGAGGGTCGTGGATTTCAACCGGGAACGAATCAACACGAAATGCGCGATATGCCTTTCGTCGCCATTTTTATCAGCATGCCGGGTTTCGTTATGTTGAGTCGGCCAATGATGTGGTAATTCCCCGGGATATTTACGAAACCGATCACGAGGTGATTCATCATTGCGAGGCTCAATACGGTTCGGACTTTCCGGGAATCAAAAATTATTATCAGCAAATAGCAGAAATAGCCATTCAATACGCCGGAAAAGAGAGAAAGAGTGCACTGGATCTTGGATGCCGCACGGGCAGGACAACCTGGGAAATGGCCAAAGGTTTCGACAATGTTACAGGTCTGGACTTTACTGCCCGCAATATCAGGGTAGCTGTGGAATTACAGGAGAATGGAAGCTTCAACTACGTTTTTCCGGAAGAAGGTGATCTCCTCTCCTACCATCAGTTGAACATCCGGAAACTGGGATTTGACCAGCTTGTGAACAAAGTCAGATTTCTCCAGTCCGATGCCTCTAACCTGAGATCCGTTTTTACGAGTTACGACCTTATTCTGATCAATGATATTCTCGACCAGATGTACAATCCGCGTCATTTTCTGGCCGGACTTCATAAGAGAATCAATGCAGGCGGCAGACTCATCGTGGCGACGGGGTTTGACTGGAGCGAGGATTGTACCCGCAAAGAAAACTGGATTGGAGGTTACCGCGAAGCAGGAGAACAGGTTTGGGGAGAAGATGACCTTGTCTCGTTGCTTAGCGACAAGTTCATCCGGATTGAAGGGCCAATCATTGTGCCACTTGTCAGGCGGATCAACAAACGGAAATACACTTATCAAAATATTGATGTTACGGTATGGGAGAAGAAAAGCAGTTAAGTTTAATGGAAAGAAACATTGAATTACTGGCACCAGGTGGAGATATAAATTCAATTAAAGCTGCAATTGCGGCAGGAGCTGATGCGGTCTATTGTGGTCTGAATAAATTTAATGCCCGTAACCGGGGAACAAATATTAGCTTCGAAGATCTGAACGGGATTTTGGGACTCGCTCATAAAAATAATTGCCAGGTATTTTTAACCCTGAATATCATTATTGTTGAAAGTGAAATTGCTGCTCTTTTTAATATCCTGAACAAACTTGCAAACACGAGTATTGATGGAATAATTATCCAGGATCTGGGGATGCTTTATCTTGTATCAAACTATTTTAAGCGCCTTAAAATTCATGCCTCCACACAGCTTACGACTCACAATGAAGGTCAACTACACTTTTTAAAGAAGCTTTCGGCTACCCGGGTGAATCTTTCAAGGGAGCTAAATATCAAAGAGATAAAGGCTCTAAGTCTTGTTTCGCATAAAAATGAAATGCTGATCGAGGTATTTGTACATGGTTCAAACTGTATCTGCTTTTCAGGCTTATGCTATATCAGTTCTGTTCACGGAGGAAATTCGGGGAATCGTGGCAGGTGCAGTCAGCCCTGCCGTGATCAGTATGTAACAACCCCCGAAGGCAAAAACTTTCCCCTTAACCTAAAAGATAATTCTGCATGGTCCGACCTGAGGGAACTATCTGAGACAGGTGTTGACTCCGTAAAGATTGAAGGAAGAATAAAAAAATTTCATTATGTCTATACCATAACAGATGCCTGGAGAAAACAGCTTCAGTCTTTTTATGTCAAGAATAAACTCCTTAACAACAAAAGTGCTCTTTATAAGGTTTTTAATCGTGATTTTTCGAACGACTTTCTGAAAGGAACAATTACTAAGGAGCTTTTCATTGATAATCCGCGTGATAATTCAGCGATATATTCAGCGGAATTAAAAGGTGGCCATACTGACGAAAATATTGAAAAAGCAAAAGGCGAAATTTACGATGAAAGAGCGGAAATGATCAGTAATGTTGAAAACGTCATTGATAAAATGAGTATATCAAAAGCTCCTTTGGACATAAGTCTGTCGGGTGATAATGGTTCACCGTTAAAAGTGTCAGTTAAAACACCTGACCACTTTTTTGTTTTGGATTCGAAAACCAATCTTGTAACTGTTGCTCCTGCGAAAGCGCTCACTTACGGGACAGTATTCTCAAAGCTCAAAGCCTTAAACGACACGGAATATTATATCAGGCAACTGGATATGAACGATCTCCAACCCGATGTATACCTGTCGTTTAATGAACTGACTTCGATAAAGAAAAGACTTTTACTTATCCTGAACGACTCCAGGGAAACCGTTGATGCTATTCCTGTTCCTGCGTTAAAAAGACAAACCAACGCAAAAACAAAACCAACTCTGAAGGTATTACTGTCATCGCCTGATGATTTGTACCTGTGTGATGAGACATCCGCGCAGATTCATTTCCAGCTTCCAAATTGTTTAAGAAATGTGAGTCAGGAGTATAGCGATATATTTATCAAAAACAGAACAATAATTCCCTGGTTTCCAGCAGTTTTAATAGGTGATGATTATAGAGCAGCAGTTGAATTCCTTCACCTGGTAAAACCAGAGCGTATTGTCACAAACAATACAGGGATCGCGTATGAAGCATACAAAAATGGAATTTCATGGATAGCTGGTCCTCAACTCAATATTGTGAATTCTTTCAGTCTGATTTGTTTGAAAGAAAATTTCAACTGTGCCGGGGCCTATATATCGAACGAAATCAGCAGAAACCAGATTCAACAAATTAAAAAGCCCGAAGATTTTGAACTTTATTACAGCATCTACCATCCTGTTGTGCTGATGACAAGCAGGCAATGTCTGTTTCATCAGGTTACCGGATGTGAAAAGGATAAAATTGATGACAACTGTATTCAGCACTGCAAAAAATCTTCGTTTATTACCAGTTTAAAGGAGCAAACTTTGATAATTGAGAAATCAGCAAGTAACTACCACACGATTTATAATGAGCACAATTTCCTGAATACGGAGATTGTTACCGATTTGCCCGATTTCTTTACCGGCTTTTTAATTAATTTAAGTGATATTTCAACCGGAACCAGGCCCGCTGCCAATAAACCGACGATAATTAAGCTTTTCGAAAATCTCCTGGATGAAAATCCTGAAGCGGAAACGGAAATCAACAAAATTATTTATCCCACCGGTAACGCTCAATACAGAAACGGAATTTAGTGATAAACCTAAATATGAGATTATTTTATTACTATTACATCAAATCTATAAATTAGCAAAATGAGGTTAACAGCAATTTTACTCCTTATTGGATTGACAACTATTTTTGATGTAAATGCCCAGACATTTACAAGCACCTATGCAATTCAGAATGTGCAAACAGGCAAAAATTTAAGACCATATGATGCGGGTTCACAGAACGGTAATAAAATAGTCCTTTATTCTCATGTGGACTGGAAGTGTATGACCTGGCAATTTATTAAAGTGAAAGAGAATTCCTATCAGCTGAAAAATTTATTCACCTCCAAAACATTCCAGCCATCCTCAAAGGCAAATGCAGGAGTATCCTTGGAGCAACAACCGTTAAAAGACGAACCAGGTCAATATTGGGAGTTCATAAAACAAGGGGATAATTTATACCTGATCAGGTTGCAGGATTCCGACTTATATATCACTACCACGTCAGAAAATACCAATTCATCGGTTGTTTTGCAACCTAAACTGGCGAAGACATCTTCTCAGCTTTGGAAACTTGTGGAACAGCATCCAACAATGTAGCCAACGCGTTTAAATGAATCAATATCAGGGTGATGGGCTTCTTTTTCTGACCTGTTAACGACTCAGCCATCTGAAAGCATGGTTCCATTTATTTTCGCGAAACCCTGGAATACACCACAATATGCATAGTGGTTCAATGGCTCTGGCCGCTTCGACGGTGCCCATATCCACGGTTTCGAATCCAAACAGAAAGCAGATCACACTTACATCATGTTTGGCCTGAGGGTTATTTCCGCAAATAAACATAGTCGGTTTCTCAGAACCGAAATCAGGATTAACCATGAGGCTGCTGCCGATGCTATTAAAAGCTTTAACGAAATTGGCTTCCGGGAACGAATTCTGCAACCGTTCCATCAGCGAATCGTTAAGATCGGTAAAGAAATTGAGCACCCCGTTTTCAGGAGGTGTATCTGCAATGGGATTTGTAGCGTCGATTATTGTTTTTCCGGCCAGATTTGTTTTACCTGCTAAATGCAAGGCACTTAATGCGGCAGAACCTTTTGTAGCCAGCACGATTATTTCGCCAAATTCAGCTGCCTCAGCAAACGTCCCGACCGATCCTCTCTCCCCAGCCTTTGATTTCCATGCTGTCAGTTTCGATAGATCGCGGCTGCCGATCATCACATCGTAACCATACTTCAAAAAACCAGTGGCCAGTGCCTGTCCTGCAACACCTGAACCGATTATTCCTACTTTTTTCTGCATAGCTATCTTATTTAAAACAATAAGATTAACAAAAAAGGTATTTAAAAGTTTTGAAATTCGGATAAACGAACAGTCGATTGAAAGCTGTATGATTATTTTGATTCTATGCCGATAACATTTGGAATTTTCCAGAAATGATCGTTTTTGTCGTTCGGATAAGTCTTTGAAACATAACTACCTATCTTTGAAATAGTGGTATCACGTGTCTGAATGTACAGACTTGCCTCCGGGCCTCCTTCAAGATAAACAGTAGTGCGGATATCGGGGATAAGGCTGATCAGAAAACCAATCATTTTCTGATGGGTATAGGGTGACCGTGTAAATATAAAATAGATATTGCCCGCAATATCTGACGCCCCGATAACCATACTGCAAGACTGACCCGGATTTTTATTCCATGCCATCCTGTTCCCGTTACAACCGATCATCCGCATGCCCTGGCAAAACGTTTGATAGCTTGTTTGTATTGATTCCCAGCTGGTGCATGTGAGGTCATACAGCACCATGTCCGGTCCGGGACCCTGTTTTGGATTCAGGGCCATCATCACATTATAGCTGCCATTCAATTTTGAATTGTTAAAATGGGAATTGTTTTTCAGATAACCCTTATTGGTCGAAGCATTTGCCATATTGAACATGCCGGCATTCACGACTACACTCAAACCGAAATCTTTCGACCAAATATCGGCAGTTCTGTTTTGTTTTCCATGTTCCGAAGCACAAAACACCCCGAAATTGCATAACAAGGGATCAACCTTTAATATGAAAATCTTCGAATCGTTCAAAATTGATACCTCAGGTGCCCGGGGCTCCCAAAAGTACAATCCCTGATCCAACTCATGCCACACGGGAATCGTATCGTGCAACTCCCGCGCATTCAATGTAATAAAAGAGAGAAACGTCAATAAAAACGTGGGAAATAAAACGGTTAAAACAATCGGTTTATGCATCCTCATTATTCCAGTCGAATTTCGATGGTTTAAACGGGAAAAGATCAAACAGTTCACCCGAATAGTAATATTCATAGGCGATTGCTCCGAAAGTGTAAGGTTGCCGGTGTATTAACAGGCTCGAACCTCCGACAACAGGATTTGCCTTTGGTACCGAAACTTCGAATCCAATGTTAAATAATGTAGCCAGAATTTCGGGGCGATCACCGATAGGATATCCTGCTCTTTCCCACTGCACTTTTACCTGCTTGATATTCAAAGCAGCGTACATATAGGAATAAAAATGGTTTTTATAGGAAGTAAGTCTTTTAAACCGTTCATCCTCAATTGCATTCGTTTCAAAATCGAGCAGATGTTCATACTTCTCACCAAGATAAAATACGGATTCACGATCTTTCAGGTTCCTTTCAATCATTCGGGCAGTTGGCACTTTTATACCGGTTACTCCCAGCGAAAAAGTTGTTTCAACAGACAGAATTTTCAACGGACCTATCCATTTTTTATACGCTTCACGTTCTGAATTGAAAAGCCTGATCTGTTCGCCTACCAGTACGGCTACGATCAGCCGAGGTTCGACACCTGTGAGATTGGCTACAGAATCAATCAGGTGCTTATCTTTGGCAACTGCCAGTTTAAAATCATCCCATTCGGCAATATTCATCCATTCGAATGCACTTCCACTCTTTCTCTGATCAGGACGGATAGATTTCTCAAACTCAAATTCCTGAATCTCAGAATTATACTTTTCATTATCCTCCATGTGCAAACCTACGGCAGCGACCATGCGTTCCGCTTCCGGGAGATTGCGGCTTTGGAGATATGCATTTAATATATAGAGTGAATTTTCGGGATAGTATTTATTTAAAACAAGTACATTATGAAAAAATGTTGCCTCCTTCTGATTTATACGGCTGGTGTCAGGTGAATCCGATTTGCCATATTTGTCGTTGAGTTCCTGGAAATACCGGTCGTTATAATCCACAGCGCCCGGGTCATCTGTTACATGCAGTTTGACTGCAAAAAAAGCGGTAGTCAAAAATAAACCGATGAGTGCAAAAAAAATTGTAAATCCGTAACCAAAATACTTAGCCAACTTGCGATATACGCGCCCGTTTGAATCTAATTTCATTATTGAAGAGAAATCTCACTTTAAAAGTTGGGCAAAAGTAGTTCAAAGAGACCATTTTTATTCTGCAGTTACCCATATTTTTCCTTATTTGATGTGATATTTAATGTGGAGTTTGCATACGTTTGAGTACGACTGGTTCAATCCCAGACAAACCGCCACTTACCATCCAATTGCCTTTTCCATACAGTATGAAAAATTCCTTCACTTTGAGTAGTTTTCCCTAAACTGTCAGTTGCAGTGTATGTGAATTTTCCATAAGTATAACCCAGATCGCCAGAGGCGGCAACATCCACAAAATCGGCGGCCCATTCCAGTTTAACATTCTCCGGGAAAGAGGCATATTTCCGGCCTATCGACTCTTTTCCTATAATCAGTTGATCTTTTCTTAACAACACGGCCGAATCGGCGGCATAAAAAACAAAAGCTTTCGCAATTCCATCGGATTGGGCCATAGCCGAAAACTCTTTTTCAACCGCAAAGAGTTCGGATTTGAGTTCTTCCTTCGATTTTTGTGGTGCGGGGGCCTGACACGAAAAGATTATAGCGCCGGCAATGAATAATTTAAATATATGCCTGCTTTTCATAAGTTCTGCTGTCCTGATTATAGTTGTTAACCTACCGGAAAACCGGAAAGTCAGTTAGTTTTCATCCGAAGTATATCTGTGGATTTACGCCCCATTAAGCGGGTGTATATTTATTCAATTCATCAATCCCTAACTGTTCTTCAAGGAAAGATACTTTATCGAGTGCTGATTGATAACCTCCTGCTCCATATTTATCAAACTCCCTTTTTTCAAAATTTATGGCCATTTCATAATATTCATTTCTGGAGATAATTTTTCTCAATGCCGGAAACAATACAGTGTCCTCCCTTGCCTCATGAGCACGATACATGGAATTAAAACTTTTAATCAGACCAATTAATTTTTGCGTATCATCCGCATCGGCGGGCGTTTTCCCGGCTGCCATCTGAATTATTTGATCTGTTATTTTCCGGCCCGCGGCATGCTGAATATAAAGCACCTGAACCAGCCCTACCAACAGGTTAGCTTTTGCGAATTGAGGGAAAAGAAATTCCTCTTCCAGTTTTTCATGATAATCTTCAATGTAATCACGGATAATCAAAGCCGAGTTTCGCAAAGCCTCCATTGGAAAATTCTCACCATTTAAAAGATGAATTTTACAGGCATCATATATCAGCATAACCCTGTTTAAAACGCCATGTTCACGCATCAGATCTTTTACCGGGGAAATTTCTTCCCGGCCCTGATCCTTGCAACCCGTAACGAGACCTAATCCCGCAACACCGGTTAAGGTACCGAATAAGAACCCGTTCTTAATAAATTCACGTCGTTTGCTCGCCTGACTATCAACGGGCAGATGCTTGTTTTCCCTGGAAGTTTCCATCACTAAAGATTTAAAGGTTTATATAACGTTGAATCAACAGACCATTTTCCGGATCCAAATATCATGAGATATACCAAAAGCAGGGTTAAGGCAAAATCGGTCCGGTATTCGTGGGCCATTGTCCAAAAACCCTTTTCCATTAATATGGGATATTTGGTGGTGACAAAAGCGACAATCATGATTATTAAAAGTGGGATGGCAGCCACACGCGTCCACAATCCGATCAGAATCAGGGTGCCACAAATAATTTCAAAAGTCGCCGTGAAATAAGCCCAGAAAGCAGCGTCCGTGAAGCCGATCTTTTCGAAACGGGCAGTACCAACCAATTCCGGGAATAAGAATTTTTGAATCCCTTCAGAAAGAAATATCAATCCAACGATCAACCGGATCAGTATCGTTCGATTATCGTTTACAGTTTTAACAATGACTAGATTTAGCCTGCTGAAAAGGTCCATATTCCTGATTTTAAATTCCAGATAATGACACCGGATTTGCAGTATTTAATCCGGATAAGTTCCCTTAAAATTAGAAAAATTTCATAAGATTTGCTATTGATTTATTCAATTATATGGGATGAAATCAAAAACAATCCATATCAAGCTTTCGGCGGTTGATTTCGCCGTTGAAGAATTCAGAGAATCCCTTTTTGGCCCCGATTAATAAAAAAATGGATGTTCCTTGTTCGCGTGCATTCTGATCTTCAACCATGCCTATCTTTTCGACATGCTCAAATAGTTGTTGCACACTTTCAGGGGGAGCATTACCCACAAGTAATACATTTTTGATTTTCATGGTTGAAGGAATCCAGAAAAGATAATCGGTATTGAATGAATAGGCTTCTGCCATTTTTCCGCGATTATAGAAATTTAATGCTCCCACCTGGCCGTAATTGTCACAGAAGATCAGTGTCTCACGCTTAGCATCTTCAGATAACAGGTTATATGCACCAAGAGCTTTATCAGCCATTTCCTTCCAGCCCAGCATATCGGCAAAATCCTGCGGCAGATGATGATTTTTACCGTCTTCCCAGCGTAAAAGACCCACCGTTTCGAACTGTTGTTTTCGTGCTAATATTTTATCGGGACCTAACAAGGGAAAGAGTAATTTAGCTATGGCAATGAATAATACAAGGTTTAAGCCAATGTAGACGGGTGCAATAATTTTAAATCTCCTGGTCAGCACTTTTTCAAGATAAACGGAACCCATAGCAAAAAACACCGGGTAAAGGCCTAAGGCATAATAGTTTTTCGCTTTTAACGAAGTAAACATAGCCATGACTATCAGAAATGAGTACCCGATTACCCGGTATTTACGATATGTCTGACTGCCGAATATACCAAGGAAAGCAGCAATTATCAATGGTAATGTTCCCCCTAAAATTAATAGCTGGTCTTTCAAAAAATCGATATGTCCCATATTATTCAACTGTGTCTCCTTTAAAACCCTCATATGATCAATAACCGGAAACTGATGGTTGAACTGCCAGATCAGATTTGGTAAAATCAATATAAAGGAGAGAGCAAGTGCAAGGTAAAACGACCTGTTGAGAAATATTTTCCGTAGACCGGTCATCATCATAGCGCCAAATAATCCGGCCAAAAGAAACACGATATTGTATTTATTGTAAAATCCAAATACAAACGATAATGCAATTAAATAGAGGTAGACCGGACCGTTGGTGTCAATAAAACGGATCAGGAAATAATAAACGCAGGTCCAGGCAAGGATATCGAATGAGTTAGGCTGATAGAGAATATTAATTCTCGCATATACTGAGAAAATGAAGATTGTGGCTGCCGTTATTTTTGCCGGAAGACCCCCTTTCAATTGTTCGACAATCAGCCAGATCACGACAAGAGTGCATGCACCGAATAGTGCCGGGAAAAATCTCACCCAAAAAACGCTGTTGCCCAAAAGCTTAATCAGGACCGAAACCCATGATGTTAAAGGTGGAACAGAAATATAGCCGGCTGCCAGGTGATTTGCCTGATCAAGGTGGAGAAACTCATCACGATGCAGTTCATAAACCGGGTTTACAACAATCAACTGCAACACCATTTTTATTGCAACGAATAAGAACAGTATCCGGTAGTTTTTCCAGAGCGATCTGAAAGTTATCAGTTCATCCAATTTTCGAGAGTTTCTTTTACAAGTTTACGCTGAGAATCAGGAAGTGAGGCTATTCTTGTACGATGGCTCCCTCCCTCCTGAACAACTTTAAGAATTTTTTTATTCCCATATGTCCTCGCGGCTGATGCTGTCCATGGATCATTCTCCCCGTATATCAGCAAAACTTTGGAAGCATCTTTTTTCAAATATCTCTTTACCAGCAGGCTCATTGCAGGATCATAATCAAATTTGTAATGTACAGGCATAAACAATCTGGGGATGTAATTCTTTGTATCTGTTAGTTCCATCAGACCTTTAAATGGTTTAGGATTGTAGCCGTAATACCCAAGCTGGCACATCGCCTGGACGAAAAACGGCACAGTTGGTTTACCACTTTCAATATCAAAATAATCAGGAGAACAGGTTTTCATCAGGTAGTTTATAAGCTCCTGGTCGGTTGATGAAGAAGCCGGTATTTCATCAACCGGACGTCCCCATTGCCAGAATGAGAAAGCATATTCGAGTACACAAAAATCAAAAACTTCACCCTCTTCGACCTTAAAAGCGTAATTTTTTCCGGTACAATACTGGCTAAAAAGGGGCATCAGTTGTTTTTTTCTTTTCAGTAATTCCTCCTGGAATCGCTCCACTTTTCTACGGTCCGAAGCCTTCCCTGCTTTATGCCTGATAAAATAATCATGTCGTTTCTCTTCAACTGAATAATTCAGGGGTGCGACATAAGGAACAGAGATTTCAACATCATCGGGATAAAGTGCCCTGTGATAAAGCGTCGTTTCCCCACCTTTACTGATGCCGGTACTGATCCATTTTTTATCATAAAGGGGTTTGAACAGTTCAACAATTTTGTGCTGGTCAGCAGCGGCGTTTTCAACGGTGAGGTATTTCCAGTCGATCGAATCGGGTACAGACTTTCCGAAGAACCGATGCTCCACAAATAACTGGTTGGCATTCAGCAACGGACAAAGTTCATTCAAATATCGGGTATTTGCCCCATAATCTCCGCCATAGCCTTCGGTTATAAAAACAACAGGATGATCATATCCGAGGCTTGAAAGAACAACCCTTTGCGGGAATGTTCCCCGATCCGGATTCAGATGATCGAGTGGCTGTCGGACCATGACAATAAAAGCTTCGGAGAAAAACTTGTTATGCTCCATTTTTTCGACAGATATAATTCCGGGCAGGTTCTTAATCCGGTCTGCAAGATTCTGGGAGATCCCTGTCTGCCATATAGTGGCGAGTAAAATAAATAATAACGAAGCCCTTAAAAATTTAGTCATGTCAATCAGCAATTTAAATTACCTGTTTATTTTAAATCTTTTATAATGCTATCAACCCGTCAATCATATCAGCTTTCCGGTAGATTTCGATAATCGATTCGGTATCGGGCATTAGTTGTTTGCACGACAGGCTGATAAAACGAATATCCCTTGATGTGTTGTAGGTTATTGCCGATGGATCGTCAAACAGTTCCTTTACCTGATTAAGTTTTTCAGGATCATTTTGGACAATAAACTTAAAGTAGTAAAGTAACGGCCACTCGGTATTTTCGGCAAGAAGTTTACGAAATTTATCAATACTATTGTTCATCTTTTCTTATTACAATGATTTTGCAAATATAATTAAATGCCTGTGAGCCGGCAATCTGAATCCGGATACAGGTAGCCTGTAACTGGTTATCACAGGATCAGCAGTATAGGAATGAATTACGCGCAGCATGCCACAACGTAGAGAGCCCGATAATTGCCCGCCGTTTTCACCAAATGAGTTGTACAAACCCTTTTTTTCGCCGGCGTTCCCCATCACGCCCCTTTGCATCTGCCACATAGAAATACACGCCAGGTGTGGCCATCTTATTGTTTACTTTTCCATCCCATGCTGCCAGCTCTGCATCTTCGGGAATGAAACCCGACTTACTGAATTTATGGACGGTTTTCCCCCACCTGTTAAACACCAGAAATTCAAGAGATTCAAGCGACCTGGTCTGAATCATTAAAATATCGTTTACCCCGTCGCCATTCGGGGTGAAAGCGGGTGCGATCTTTACAAGCGAAGTATCAATTACAATGTAATCCTTAAGATAAAACGTATCGCGGCAGGTAAAGTCGGGACTCTGTTTGGCAGCAACCAGCTTAACTTTGTATCTTCCTGTATTTTCGTACGTATAATCTGCATTTTGAAGGTAAATCCGCTCCATAATGGAATCAAGCTCACCTCCGGAAGATCCTTCAAATTCAATCTGCGACTTTTCCTTTAACAGCAGCCACTCAAATTTATCCGGGTCGCCATTTTCCGATTCATTGATAAATTTCACTTCCAGCGGGGCCTCGGGAAGGATAAACGAAGGATTCGATTTTTGGTCAGTTGTCCATGAAAATTTTGCCTTTGCAACAATCGACTCGTAAGTAACCTGTCCGAATTGCATACAACCGGCACGGTCGGTCACTTCGAGCCTGTAGTCTGTATTTCTGGGGGGAGGATTGCTGATTACAGGGTTTTGGACCGTAGCGATTGGTTTATTTTCACTTGACCAGATGTATTTATAGCCAGGGTTTAGGGTCAGAAGTTCCTTTGATTGCAAATCGTAATAAGTATAACCCGGACCTGCCGCGTTTCCGTTAAGCGTAAAGTACTGGCAATTCGATTCCGGGATGGAAGCTGCCGGTTCAACCCAGGCATTCATTATCCAGGCTCTGAACAGATAGTCAACGCCATTTTCACGGAAACTGACGCGGTAACCTCCATTTGAAAGCCCCGTTATCACAGATGACAGCCCGGTTTCGTTGCTGTAAAAACTGAAAGATCCGGAAACCGGATTGTATTTTTCCCAGGTAAAAGTAACCGGAAGGCTTGCCGACATTGCCTTAAGCGAACCACTTTGGTGGCCGTTTGTACCACAGAAATAATAAATAAAATCTTTTGCCGGGAATTGGGGATATGCGGTCTGCTCAGCGAAGGAGGCCGAAGTTGAAACAAGAGATTGTCCGTTAAGGTTGATCACAGAAATCAGAAGGAATATTGACATAAAAATACCCCTGCTGACGATTCGGCCATGTTCCATTTGACGTGTTTTTCGATTATTGATTTGCAATAGTACAAAATTAAGAAAATTTGTTCCAAATTGCCGATAATCATTCCGGTCGGTTTATCTTTGCAAAATTCATGGGTAAACCCCGAATCAATATTTTCGAAGTACTTAAATTACAACGCTTTGTCAAATTATCTTGAAAGTCTGAATGACGCGCAGCGCGACGCGGTGATCAATACTGAAGGGGCTTCACTCGTAATCGCAGGAGCCGGCTCCGGGAAGACCCGTGTACTCACATACCGGATTGCCCATTTGTTAAAAAATGGAGTTCCACCTTCGGCCATCCTGGCACTTACCTTCACCAATAAAGCTGCCCGTGAAATGAAGGAACGCATTGCCAGTGAAGTAGGAAATGAGATATCGAGGCATCTTTGGATGGGAACTTTTCATGCCGTTTTTTCGAGAATTTTACGCGCCGAAGCAGCTACAATCGATTATCCAACCACATTTACCATTTACGATACCCAGGATTCGAAAAGTCTGCTCAAAGCAATTATAAAAAGTCTGAACCTCGAAGACAACACCTATAAACCCGGAGTTATTCTTAACCGGATTTCAACGGCAAAGAACAACCTGATAACTCCCGTAGCCTATCATCAGAATGCCCAGCAGCGCGAGGCGGACCAGGCAGCCCGAATTCCGCGGACAGCGGAGATATATCTCGAATACTCGAAACGCTGTAAAAACGCAGGCGCCATGGACTTCGATGATTTATTACTGATAACCAATATCTTATTTAAAAATCATCCCGAAATTCTTGCAAAATACCAGCAGAAATTCCGGTATATTTTAGTTGATGAGTACCAGGATACCAATTTTTCGCAGTACCTGATTGTAAAACGACTGGCTGAAACCCATCATAATATCTGTGTAGTGGGTGATGATGCCCAAAGTATTTATTCATTCAGAGGGGCAAGGATCGAAAATATACTTAATTTCAAAAATGACTATCCGGGTTACAGTACTTACAAACTGGAGCAGAATTACCGGTCGACACAAAATATCGTCGATGCGGCCAACAGCCTGATCGCCAAAAATAAACACCAATTACAAAAAACAGTCTTCAGCGAAAATGCAGTCGGCGAGCGGATCAAAGTTCTGACCGCGATGAATGAACATGAGGAAGGCTATCTTGTCGCCAACGAGATTTTCGATTACCGGATGCAGGAACACGCCAACTTTTCTGATTTTGCAATTCTTTACCGGACCAATGCACAATCGCGTGTTTTTGAAGAGATTTTACGCAAGCGTAACATCCCTTACAAAATATATGGCGGATTATCATTTTACCAGCGTAAGGAAATCAAAGATATTCTTTCCTATTTCAGGTTGATTATCAATACTAAAGATGATGAATCCTTTAAACGGATTATCAACTATCCCGCCAGAGGGATCGGCGCCACTACACTCAACCGGCTTGAAGATGCAGCAGTCACATCGGATTGCAGTATTTTTGAAATTGCATCATCTCCCGAAAGGATGATCATGGCCGGGATAAACGCCGGCACGATCAAAAAAATAAGTGGTTTTACACAATTAATCGGTAAATTCTCGGTTCAGTTCCTTAAAACCGAGGCATACGAAATGGCGAATAAAATTGCCTCAGAATCAGGAATTCTCACGGAACTATATCAGGATAAATCACCCGAGAACCTGAGTCGCTATGAAAATACGCAGGAATTGCTCAATGCCATCCGGGAGTTTTCGCTCACAGCCAAAGAAGAGGGTCGTCCCGACGGACTTCAGGTATTTATGGAAGATGTTGCCTTGCTTACCGACCAGGATAACGATAAGGACGCAAACACCGATAAGGTAACACTTATGACCGTCCACTCTTCCAAGGGTTTGGAGTTTAAAAATGTATTTATCGTGGGACTTGAGGAAAATTTGTTTCCTTCCGGATTCTCGGGAACGCTTACATTATCGGAACTTGAAGAGGAAAGAAGGCTGTTTTATGTGGCGCTGACCCGCTCCGAAAAGCAAGCCTGGCTATCATTTGCCCAGCAAAGAATGCGCTGGGGAAAATCGGAGTTCTGCAATCCGAGTCGTTTTATCGGTGAAATCGATCACCAGTTTCTCAATATCCAAAATAGTCGTTCAATACCACAATTCCGAAACCAGGAAATCAATTTGGAAACAAGTAACCGGCATCTTCAGCGGGAAGAAACCAAATACCAGCCAGCCCGGAAACCTGAATTACCGGGACAAAGGCTTCAAATTGCGAAAAGCATCTTGCCAGGGGCTGAACCATTCAAAAGTGACCCTCCTGAATCAATTCAAACCGGCATGTTTGTTGAACACGAACGGTTCGGACGCGGAAAGGTGCTCAATGTTGAAGGGAAAATGCCCGATCTTAAAGCCAAGGTATTTTTTCCGAACGCAGGAGAAAAAAACCTGTTGCTAAAATTTGCCAAACTCAAAATCTCTGACGCTACAGAGTAAAAACAAATAAGACTTTCAATGAAATAACAATAAAAAACGATTAACTTTGTAGATTCAAAAAAACAAGGATCAGCAAAGCCGGTCTTACCCAACATTATTATTAAAGACAATGATAGAACGCGATTATAATACCCAGCGTAAAAAGATGAAACTTCCCGAATATGGCAGAAGTATTCATAAAATGGTTGATCATATCATGCAGATAGAGGACCGCGAAGAACGAATTCTTGCCGGGAAAGCGGTGATCGATGTTATGGGAATGATGTACCCTTACCTGCGCGATATTAATGAATTCAAACACAAACTTTGGGATCATATCGCGATAATGTCCGATTTCAAGCTCGATATTGATTACCCTTACGATCCTCCCAAACCGGAAACATTCATCGAAAAGCCAAAGTTGATTCCATACAGTCAATCGGATATAAAGTACCGGCATTATGGCAAGATCATGGAAAATTATATTGCAGCCACGGCCAGGCTTGATGATGAGAACCCTTCGAAAGCTACAAATATTGAGCTCCTTGCCAACCAGATGAAAAAATCATACGTCGTATGGAATAAAGATGCTGTTGAGGATACGAAAATTTTAAAGGACATGGTCTATCTTTCCCACGGAAGCCTTAATCCCAAACCCGATTTGCATTTGCAGGAAGTCAACGACATATTCAAGCCACAACCCAAAAAAGGTAAAATAACGAATCTCTCGAATCAGTCACGTAAACACAAATAGCCTTTAAGAACAGGAATGGCAAGGTTTATTATTGAAGGTGGCAGTCCTCTCCAAGGCGAGTTAATACCACAGGGTGCCAAAAATGAAGCATTGCAGGTGATTTGTGCCACTTTGCTGACCCCTCAGAAAGTCACGATCTCCAACATACCCGAGATAAGCGATGTATTAAAATTAATCGAAATACTCAAAAACCTGGGATGTAAAGTTGAGCGGATTGCAAAAGGGATTTTCACTTTTCAATCGGATGCAATTGATATTGATCATCTTAAATCTCCTCAATTTTTTTCACTGGCTGGCAGTCTGCGAGGATCGCTGATGATTGTGGGTCCGTTACTGACCCGGTTTGGCATTGGAATCATTCCACAACCGGGTGGTGATAAAATCGGAAGGCGCAGACTCGATACCCATTTCCGCGGATTCGAGGCACTTGGAGCAAAATTTACCTACGACAACGCAAAATCATCCTACCGGGTCGATGCCACGCAGCTCAAGGGTTGCTATATGTTGCTCGACGAAGCCTCAGTGACCGGAACTGCCAACCTGGTGATGGCTGCAACATTGGCCAGCGGAACCACAACAATTTACAATGCAGCGTGTGAACCATACCTGCAGCAGTTGTGCAAAATGCTGATTTCGATGGGCGCCCGGATAAACGGAGTTGGATCTAATCTCTTAACTATAAATGGGGTTACCTCACTAACGGGTTGTTCTCATGTTTTGTTGCCCGATATGATTGAAGTAGGCAGCTTTATTGGTCTTGCGGCTATGACTGCCTCGGATATTACCATTAAAAATGTCGGTTATGATCAACTCGGGATCATTCCCGAATCGTTTCGCCGCTTTGGCATTGAGATAATCAGAAATGGCGATGACCTGCATATCCCACCCCGGGAACATTATGAAATTGAATCGTTTATCGATGGTTCAATTCTGACCGTCTCCGATGCGCCATGGCCCGGTTTAACCCCCGATTTACTGAGCATTTTTCTGGTTATCGCAACACAGGCCAGAGGAAGCGTGCTGATTCACCAGAAGATGTTCGAAAGCAGGCTGTTTTTTGTAGATCGCTTAATCGAGATGGGTGCACGTATCATCTTATGTGATCCCCACCGGGCAACCGTGATTGGCCTCGATAAGTCAACCAGCCTGCGCGGGACCATGATGAGTTCACCCGATATCAGGGCAGGGGTCGCTTTACTGATTGCTGCAATTTCTGCCACCGGAACATCGACAATCGATCATATCGATCAGATTGACCGGGGCTACGAAAATATAGATCTTCGGCTCAATGCGATTGGGGCAAAAATTACCAGAAAATAAACTTTATCGATAATCAGTTTTCAATAATAATTTAAAATGGTATAACATGAGACTTTTAAAAGGCACATTATTGGTAGTATCCCTGGTTTTATGCTCGTTTCTGGCGCAAAGTCGTCCGGCTGTTCCTGTAGGAATCCAGGTCGGTAATAAGGCACCCGAAATTGTTGAAAATTCCGTCACCGGAAAACCGTTAAAACTATCCTCTCTCGCAGGCCAGATTGTTTTGATTGATTTCTGGGCATCCTGGTGCCGCCCCTGCAGAAGTGAGAATCCATTTGTTGTGGCTGCCTACGAAAAATACAAAAAGGCTTCATTCACCGGCGGAAAAGGATTTACTATTTTTAGTGTTTCGCTTGACAAAGATCTTAATGCCTGGAAAGAAGCCATCACAGCCGATCGTCTTGGTTGGGAAAACCATGTCTGCATACCGGCAGTGGTACCGGAATACATTAAAATATACCAGATAAGGTCCATCCCCACCAACTTTTTGATTGACGGCAACGGAATAATCCTCGCGACAAACCTGAGAGGTGAAGCGCTTGAACAAAAGCTTGCCTCCTTAAAAAAATAGGCCTCTTTCAAGTAGTCATGCCAACCAGTTAATAATTGAATAATTGGCAGCTACTTTATTCTCCATTGTGCCATTTTGTCTATGAATTGAAAATTGGCAAAATATTTGATCACCAATCATGGAGATTTTTCATGGACGTAACGAAGGTAAATCGTCCGGGGAAATTATAGACAGAAACCTTTATGCAATAATGAAATTCAATTTTTTTAAAGATAAGAATGAACCGATGAAAAAAAAGGATCATGAACAAAGTACCAAAGTTGACAAAAACATGGCAGAAGATTTAAGTGCTGATAATGTAACATTTACGGAAGATTCAGAATCTGTTTCAGCCGGTGCGGATGACCAGAAGATCCCTGTTGAAGAGTTACCTGCCACTGACGAGATGACGTTATTGCAGGAAAAAAATTTCGAACTCGAATCTGCCAACCTGGCCTTAAATGATAAGTATCTTCGGCTGTCAGCCGAATTTGACAACTATCGCAAGCGTACATTAAGAGAACGCATGGAACTGACCAAAACGGCAGCAGAATCGGTTATGTTGAGTATTTTGCCTGTTGTTGATGATTTCGAGCGGGCCATGCATTCGATCGAACAGGGAATGGATTTTGAAGCGACTAAAGAAGGGATAGCCTTGATCTATAATAAATTTAAAGAATTCAACCAACAAAACGGAATCACTGAAATTGATGCACTCGGAAAGGATTTTGATACCGATTTGCACGAAGCACTGACAAAAATACCTGCCCCTTCCCCGGAATTGAAAGGTAAAATTGTCGATGTGATTCAAAAAGGATATTATTTGAACGATAAAGTTATAAGGTTTGCCAAAGTTGTGGTGGGCGAATAACTAAAACAGGTTAATAAAACCTCACAATTTACTTGAAATGGCTAAGAGAGATTACTACGAAGTCTTAGGTGTCAGCAAAAGTGCCAGCGCCGACGAAATAAAAAAAGCTTACCGGAAAAAAGCGATGCAGTACCATCCTGATAAGAATCCGGGTGACAAGCAGTCAGAGGAAAACTTTAAGGAGGCTGCCGAGGCTTATGAGGTGTTGAGCAGCGATGAAAAAAAGCAGCGTTACGATCAGTTCGGACATGCCGGACTGGGTAATCAGGGCGGATTTAGCGGTGGCGGCCGTTCAATGGACGATATTTTCTCGATGTTCGGCGATATCTTTGGAGGCGGCGGATTTGGAGGATTTGGAGGATTTAGCTCCGGAGGCAGAAGTCAGCGGGTTAACCGCGGTTCAAATCTTCGGGTTAAAGTTAGTCTCGATCTTAGCGAAATTGCCCATGGTGCGGAGAAAAAACTCAAGGTAAAAAAATATGTTACCTGTAATACCTGTCATGGAAGCGGTGCCAAGGGAAGCAGTGGATTCACCACATGTTCGACCTGCCGCGGATCAGGGCAGGTAACCCGGGTAAGCAATACCTTTCTTGGCCAGATGCAAACCACTTCAACGTGTCCGACCTGCGGTGGCGACGGCAAGATTATCTCGCAAAAATGTGACACCTGCTACGGCGAAGGTATTGTCCAGGGTGAAGAAGTTATTACTGTAAAAATTCCTGCAGGTGTAGCTGAAGGGATGCAGCTTTCACTCGAAGGCAAGGGAAACGGGGCTCGTCGCGGAGGAATCCCGGGCGATCTGCTTATCCTTATCGCAGAAGAGGAACATCCGGAACTGACACGCGATGAGAATGATTTAATCTACAACCTCTATCTTTCATTCCCCGATATCACGCTGGGTATAACCACCGAGATCCCTACCATTGACGGAAAGGTGAAAGTGAAAATCGAATCAGGAACTCAACCTGAAAAGATCCTCCGCCTTCGCGGGAAAGGATTACCCGATGTAAACGGGTATGGAAAGGGCGATCTGCTTGTGAAGATTCACGCATGGGTTCCCCAGAAACTGACTCCGGAAGAGCGGAAAACTCTTGAGAAGCTGCAGTCATCTGCAAATTTTGTATCCCCGGAAGGAAGCCAGGGTAAAGGTTTTTTTGATAAGGTGAAAGATATGTTTGAATAACAGGCATTCAGGGATCTGATTATTGACAAATAAATACAGTCAGATCCGTTCCAAAAATAAGTTACCGGATGTTTATCTTTTATGGATAAGCATCCGGTAATTTTTTGCGGCGCATGGCAGGTTCGATTTTCAATTAAGGAGAAAGTTGCGCCGCATTTTTTACGTGGGAGATCATGTTGCTACTGAGGTTAAGGCAATCGATTTTCCTTTGCGGCCATTTGCGGTCATTTGCGTGACACTTAGAAGGATTTTAAAAAGGGAATAAGGTTTTGTTGACAGGGAGCAAATTGGCAAATTGGCAAATTTTCTCATTTTCACAGTTTCTCGTCTTCTCAAATTCGCCCTTTCGAATCTTGCGGCGCATGGCAGGTTCGATATTCAATTAATGGGGTAGTTGCGCCGCACTTATGTTTTTCGCCCTAACCCCGGGTTGCGCGATTCCGAATAGGCTCGATTTGAATAAATTAATTTTGAATCCGGACTCGCTTACCCGGGGCTACAAAGATCTAATCCCTCCGGGATTACGCGAAATCATACAAAGTTTAGGTCTTGCTCCTAATTCAAAACGAATGCATTCTCACATTGGTAAATTGGCAAATTTTCTCATCTTCTCATCTTCGCCCTTTCTCCCGATCGATTCTGCAATTTGCGGCGCATGGCATTGAGGTTAAGGCTCTCGATTTTTCTTGGCGGTCTTGGCGGTCATTTGCGTGACACTTAGAAGGATTTTTTAAAAAAAAAAGGAAATAGGTTATGTTTACAGGGGACAAATTAGCAAATTGGCAAATTTCTCACTGAGTCGTTCTGATTTTTGTTAACTTATTCAGAAGTGACCGGGTGACTGCAATTCAAAATTGAGCAAAACTAACAGGCATCATTTCTTTACTTAAAAAGTCACCCGGTCACTGAAAATAAATATTCAAATTTATACAGTTTTAAAAAAAATCTCTACATTTGTTTCGTCAAAACACGAAATGAAATTGGGAATGACGGAAAAAGTAAAATACTTCACAGATAATCAGGAAAAATTAGCGCGATATGGTAAGGCACTCTCCCACCCCGTACGCGTATTCATTCTCGATTACCTCGCGAATAATATCAGTAAATGTTGCTATAGCGGCGATATGGCTGAAGAATTGCCGATAGCCCGATCGACTCTTTCGGAACATTTAAAGGAATTGAAAAAGGCAGGCCTGATACAGGGCGAAATAAATCCACCCTATATCAAGTATTGTATTAATCGCGAAAATTGGATGGAGGCTCAGCTAATGCTGACTCATTTCTTTAAACGGTAAAAAAATTTAACATCATATTTCGGGAATCACCGAAATACCAACACAAAAACGCTATGAACATAAAAATTTTAGGTTCCGGTTGCGCCAAATGTAAAACACTTGAGAAACTTACACGTGAAGTAGTTGAACAAAACGGAATTGATGCCACCATCACCAAGGTGGAAGATATTATGGAAATCATGAAATATGGCATCATGTCTACCCCCGCATTGGTCGTGGATGAAAAAGTTGAAATTAAAGGACGGATTCCTTCAACGGATGAAATAAAACGAGTATTAACCAAATAAATCTTTCGGCATGAAAAAAGTCATTGTATTAAGTTTTACCCTACTGCTGATGAGCTGCCTGGTAAGCATTGCTCAAACAACATCGAAAAATACCAAAAGTACGGCATCCGATAAGATTGAAGCCTATTATTTCCACTTGTCTGCGCGTTGCATTACCTGCCAGGCAGTTGAAGCAGAGGCCAAGAAGGATCTGGAGTCTTTATACGGAGGGAAAGTCAGTTTTAAATCAATTAATATTGAAGACGATGCAAACAAAGCGATTGCTGAAAAATTAAAGATTTCAGGACAGACACTTTTGCTTGTAAAGGGAGAAACGAAAGTAAACATAACAAATGAGGGATTTATGTATGCCCGGACCAACCCTGTAAAGTTTAAATCGATCATCAAAGAGAAGGTGGACAAACTCAGGGAGTTGTAATTCATGGAGTTTCTGACCAATCTTTTGGATAACAGCACGTTACCATGGCTTTCGGCATTGGTGCTGGGTTTAATGACCGCCATTAGTCCGTGTCCGTTAGCGACAAATATCACTGCTGTGGGGTTTATCAGTAAGGACATAAAGGATCGCAACCGTGTTTTTATCAACGGATTGCTTTACACCCTTGGTCGGGCAATATCCTACACTGCGATCGCACTGATTATTTATTTTGGAGCCGATCAGTTTAAGTTTTCAGGCTTTTTCCAGATTTACGGTGAAAAACTCCTGGGGCCGTTACTGATTCTTATCGGTTTGTTTATGCTCGATGTGATTAAAATGAAATTCCCGGGTATGAGTGGTCTGACCTCCAAAATGGAAACCAAGACGAAATGGGGCTATCTTGATGCCATTCTGCTCGGTATGGTTTTCGCCCTGGCATTCTGCCCGTACAGTGGTGTACTTTATTTTGGGATGCTTATTCCAATGACTGTTGCAAGTGCGTCGGGACTCTATCTCCCCATCGTTTTTGCGCTCGCAACAGGCATCCCGGTTATCATTTTTGCATGGGTACTGGCCTATACCGTTTCTGAAATCGGTAATGTTTACAACAAAGTCAGGACATTTGAAATCTGGTTCCGGAGGGTAATAGCAGTACTTTTTATTCTGGTTGGTTTATATTATATAGTAAGAACTATTAGTTAATACTGATAATTCAAACAGTGGTCGCAAATGTTGTTGCTGCAACTAAAAAAATTTGAAAACTCATTTCGTGTTTATTCGAAATGAAAAGATACCTGTGTATGAAGTTGAATAAAAATATAGTCATCCCACTGCTGTTGTTACCGGTCTGGTACCTCATTTATCACAACCTTCAACCAATGACCGATTGGTTCATCGATTCACAACTGGCACTTACAAAAGGTGACCATTTTACCGAAGCTTTGCGGTTTTTCGTTTTTGAGTTCCCCAAGGTGATGCTGCTGCTTACGCTCATTATCTTCTTTGTCGGAATTATCCGCACCTACTTCACCCCTGAACGAACCCGTAAAGCGCTTGAAGGGAAAAAAACATTTACGGGCAATATAATGGCAGCAAGTCTGGGGATTGTCACCCCGTTTTGTTCGTGCTCTGCCATACCGCTATTTTTAGGATTTGTGGAATCTGGTGTTCCGCTTGGTGTAACCTTTTCATTCCTGATTGCTGCCCCCATGATCAACGAAGTGGCTATCATTCTTTTATATGGCATGTTTGGCTGGCAGGTTGCCGCCATTTATGTAGGAACCGGTTTGGTGATTGCAATCATTGCCGGATGGATCATTGGTTTACTGAAACTCGAAAAATGGGTAGAACCGTGGGTTTATCAAACCCACATGGGAGACACCGGATCGGAAGAAGAAAAATTAACTCTTGATAAACGGATAAATCTTGGCTATAATGCGGTGAGAGAAATTGTCGGCAAAGTTTGGATTTATGTGGCGTTAGGAATCCTTGTCGGGGCCGGAGCACATGGCTATGTACCTGAAGATTTTATGGCTGCCTTAATGGGTAAATCTGCCTGGTATTCCATTCCACTTTCCATTCTGATTGGTATTCCATTGTATTCCAATGCAGCCGGAATTGTCCCCATAGTTGCGGTGCTGATTGAAAAAGGAGCATCGCTTGGAACTGCCCTGGCTTTTATGATGTCAGTGATTGGCCTGTCGCTTCCCGAAATGGTTATCCTCCGAAAAGTATTGAAACTCCCGTTGATATTCACCTTCATAGGCATTGTTGGTACAGGAATAATGATCGTCGGATATTTGTTTAACTATATTTTTTAAAAATCAAAACAGCAGAAATTATTTATTAACCATTAATCGTTACTGTTATGGAAACAAAATCGTTAGGTTTTATTGGCGGTGGACGCATCACCAGAATCTTCCTCCAGGCTTTTTCAAACAGGAAAGCTGAATTTCAACCGATTGTAGTTTTCGACATCAATGCCGAAGTACTGAACGCGTTAAAACAACAATTTCCCCAAATTGTACTTGCAGAAAGCCTTCAGCAGGCCGCCTCACAACCGGTTGTTTTTATTGCCCTGCACCCGCCTGTGATTATGGAAACACTTGACAAAATTGCCGATACAGTCTCCGGCGATGCATTAGTGATATCGCTTGCTCCGAAGATATCCATTGAAAAAATTGCATCAAAATTGAAAACGGCAACTATTGCGCGAATGATTCCAAATGCTACGTCTTATATTAATGAAGGTTATAATCCTGTAACTTTTGCTGCCGGATTTGGTGAAAAAGAAAAATCAGCAGTAATGGAAATGCTTGGCTTATTGGGCAATACTTTCGAAGTTGCTGAATCCAAACTCGAAGCATATGCCCTGGTTTCAGCCATGCTCCCCACCTACTTCTGGTTCCAGTGGAACGAACTTGGCAAACTGGGAATCCATATGGGATTAAATGAGGAGGAAAGCAAAGCATCTGTGCAGCATACGATGATTGCTGCGATCAATCTGATGTTTAAATCAGCACTTTCTCCCGAACAGGTCATGGACCTTATTCCTGTGAAGCCGATAGGTGAACATCAAAACCAGATTACGGAAATCTACCAGTCTAAACTTATGGGATTGTTCGAAAAGATTAAACCATAAGAATGATGAAAATACAAGCCGGTCCCGGAATCATCAATTCGGGGTCGGCTAATGTCGATTCTCCGATCAACTATACTAAAAATAAGCTGAGTGATCTGGAAAAGTGCTTTTCAGGCATTGAGGGTATTATTTTGTTGAAGAGCTGGAGAACAAGTGATTTGGAATAAAATCACATGCTGGGTGGGCCGTAATTTGAGTAGCTGTTTTGTTTTAGCTTCTAAAGATAAGTTCGAAGCCGGTGCCTTTATTTAAGGTACTGACAACGTTCATTTCAGCGGCGTGCAACTCCATAATTCTGGCTACAATTGATAGCCCTATCCCAAATCCACCAATAAATCTTGCATTGGCAGCACGGTGAAAAGGTTTGAATATTTTCCCGATTTCGCCTTCCGGAATTCCAACGCCATGATCTGATATACTAACAACTACCGCTTCTCCCGCTTTTGATATTTTCACATCAACTTCTGCGGACGAAAATTTGCAGGCATTTTCGATTACGTTTTTGAATGCAATCTCCAGTAATCCCTGATTACCATTGATGATAAAGTCGTTTTCATTATCAGAATATTCAATTTTCGGTAGAATCTTTCTGCCCGGATATTTTATTTTGGTGGATTGAATGGCATTAAAAACTAATTCGTCTATACGTATATGAGAGCGTGAAAAATTTTTATCCCTTTTGAGCTGGGCCAACTCCAACAGACTATTTATAAGAAGATTTAGTCTTCGAAGATCTTCCGTTAGACGGGCAATATGCGCCTCGTACTCCTCAGGATTTCGTTTGCGACTGATGATATAATCAGATTCAGCAATCATAATGGCAAGAGGTGTCCTTAACTCGTGTGAAGCATTCGATACAAATTCATCCTGGTTCTTAAAGACAAGTTCAAGGTCAGATAGCATTTGGTTAAAAGTAACGGTTAACTGCTCAATTTCGTCCTGTTGTTTACCTTCATCCAATCGGCTATTTAACGCCGAGGCGTTAATCTCCTTCACTTTTTCGATGATATTCGATATAGGTCTGATGGCTATTTTTGAAAAGAAATAGGAAATCCAAACAGAAAGACAGAGACTGAAAATTATGCTCCAAAGAAGAACTACTTTTAATCCATGCAAATTTTCAGCACGAAATTTATCGTATGCCAAAACATAAACATGGTAAAGTTGATTATTGATCCGATGATTATACAATACACCGTCTTTTTTGCCAATTGAAAAAAATTCAGGACTGGCAGAATGTGAACTCACTGAAAAATCAATGTTTTTTAAATCCTGAATTTTCTCGCTAAAGAGTATTTTATTAGTGGAATCATTAAGCATTATCTCCTCTTCTTCAAGCGACTTCGTTGTCAGATATATCTTTTTTAAAAGTGTTGAATCAACTTCCTGTACGTTAATCAATAATATGGCTGTATTCTGAGCCCTGACCAATAGATTTTGCCTGAATTTGGATAACTGGCTGTTGTATGAAAAATAATAGGCCAGAATGCAAAAGACGATGAGTATCCCTAAGACCAATAAAGAAAACTGAATGGATAACCTTGTTTTTATATTCATCCTATAATTCATTTTCGCTGCAGTAAAATCCAAATCCAAATTTGGTATGAATTAGTTTAGGCTCAAAATCCTTGTCCATTTTCTTTCTTAAATAATTTACATACACATCGATGATATTTGTTCCGGTTTCGAAATCAATATTCCATACTTTCTCAATGATATATTCCCTGGTAAGCACTTTATTTTTATTTTTCAGCAGGGTTTCCATCAGGGCAAACTCTTTAGATGTCAGTTCAATTTTTTTACCGGCACGAATTACGGTTTTTGAATCCAGATCCATTTCAAAATCAGCAATTCTCAACTTCCGATCCGGTCTTATTTTAACATTCGATCGTTTCAGAAAAACATTAATCCTGGCAAGTAATTCCCTGAAATCAAAAGGTTTAAGCACATAATCATCTGCTCCTGATTCAAATCCAATCAGTTTATTATCAGAGGTGCCAAGTGCCGTAAGCATGATGATGGGAGTGTTACTGTTCGTTCTTCTGATTTCGCGGCACAATTCGTATCCATTCATCAAAGGAAGATTAATATCAAGAATTACAAGGTCATAATCAGCTTGTTCCATCATTCTCTTTCCAACATAGCCATCGCTTGCAACATCCACCCGAAATCCGGATTCCTGCAACTGTTTCTGAAGAACCTCAGCAAGCCGTTGTTCATCTTCAACTACTAAAATGCGGGTATTACTCATTTAAGGGAATTATTTAGTACAAAAATAAGATACAATCTGGTGCAAACCTAATTCTAATGAGATTCTAATTACTTTCTAATCATTCACTAATCAACAATCTGATCGTATAAACCTACCTTTGTAATGAATAATATAAATAATTAATACCATGAAAAAAATTAATATAACCGGGGGCTGGGCAATGTCTCTTTTTGTAGCTTTCGTAATTCTCGTTTTTATTCTTATGAAAATGTTCATTACTACAAATTAATAATTCAGACAATTTCAGAAAATAACTAAGGCTATCGATTCGTACAGCAAATAGAAAGCGTAAGTTTTTTGTTCAATCTTTAATACAAATAATCATGAAAGACATGGAAATAGCGCTCGAATTATTAGGAGTCGGAATCGTAACCGTATTTCTTATTTTATCGTTGGTCGTCATATTGGGAAATGTGATAATCAGGTTTGTAAACCGGTTCATTCCAGGTGTTCAGGAAGTTTCTACTCCAATCGGTGATGCTTCAAAATCAGAAATCCATCCTAAAAAAATGGCGGCAATCGTTTCAGCGGTAAATATGGTAACAAAAGGTTCCGGTCGTGTTACCAGGATTAAAAAAGTTTAGTACTTCCGTCATATAGCCTTAAAGGTTCAGTAAATCTGCAACTGACAAATTTCAAAATAAAAATAGCACATCATGAAAAAAACTGAAATACCCGTCGGTATAAAAATTAGTATCGGATTTTTTTTACTAATTATTTTAGCCCTGTTATTTAATATATGGATAAAGCCTCATTTAGGAATGTAGGTTGATTTAGAAATTATGTTGATCGTCTTAACCCCGGGTGGCGCTTCCGATAAATCGAAACGTTTACCCGGGACTACAACATGTTACATCTCTGAAATTTACCTTAAGAACTGGGAATCTCACATTTTTTACAAGCGCTGGCCAGTGAAATCCTGAATACAGATGGATATTTTTCTAAAAAAGGGCGCATGGTTTCTTTTACCGCAGCCATAACATTATCGTATTCGCCGATAATAAGCGTGCTCATCATACCTGTAGTTATTTGAATATTACGACATTCCGAAAGCTGTTCAATGAATTCCGAAACCTGTAAATCGTAGTTGTTATCAAGAGGATAATAGCTTATCTCCATTGTAATTTCCATATCTTTTTATTTTGTTTTTTGTACGTACGCGGCCAGAAATGTACCTTCAACAGGATAATGCTCCATAGTCCCATCCAGAATTCCGAAATCCTGCGTTAAATAGGCACATTCACTTATTTCAGCATCTCCGAAAATGGTTAAACTATTTTTTAATTCAACTTTGGAAAAGAAATGAGCATTCCGAAAGGTTTCGTCGTTATTCTTTGTTTTACCAATTTCGGAATTAACATTCAGACAACCCAATATCAATCTTCCGCCTGGCTTTAACACCCTGTATATTTCATCCATAACCTTTGGAATATTACCCGTAAATTCGAGCATGGTAATCGACACGATCGTTTCAAAACTTTCATTGTCAAAGGGAAGGTTTGATGCATCAGCCTGCTGAAAACTAACACGTTCTATTTTTTTCCGGGTTGCTAATGAGAGCATTGCCTCCGATATATCGGTTGCAGTTACATGAAAGCCCATTTCACTCAAAAATTCACTCCAATGACCGGTTCCGCATCCCAGCTCCAAAACTTTGGATCCGGAGACCAACTTTAAATAATTTTCTATTACCTCTTTTTCAATCCTGTCAATCGCGCGGCCAATCGGTGTATCGTAATAACTATCATAGGTATTCGCAATTGCATCATCCAAAAATACATTCATAATTTAGGTATAAATCTGATTTTAAGAAGCCATATCAACGCTTCCAGGCCCTTTCACAGCTTCGCGAAAATAGTGGAAAAATCCAATGATTCAATGCCACAGTCGATTTATGTTCTGTCACAAGCGAATCGGACATCAACCTTAAATCAGCCGGTTCACTCTTCCATTAAAAGGTGATTAATCTGTTCAATATATTGGGTATTGCCTAAATCGTCATGACCACAGGGTAATTCCAGGATAGCAACACCTCTGTTTTTAAGAAAATCAAGTTCTTCCTGTTTGGGATATCCCACTTTATTATCATATTTCGCATAAACATAAGTATATTATTTATCTTTCATCTGAACAGATGAAGGATCTGATTATTGCTCAGAAAAGCGAATCTTAAAACATCAAACCCGTATCAATTCGCTGAATCTTTGAATTAAGCTTGCGACCATTTCACAATAATATTTCTGAAAATTTTCCTGAAATTTAATGACGTAAAAATACGTTGTATTAAAATTAAACGTATATTTACGCCATATTTAAAATACGAAGGTCATGGTTGTATCAAAAACAGAACTATTCAACGAGGTGCTTCAGGAAAGAGCAATGATATTTAAGGCACTGGCTCATCCTGCCCGCCTGCAGATCCTGCAATTTCTTGCTGAAACAAAAACCTGTATTTCGGGTGATATCTCTGATGAACTGCCATTGAGCCGCACTACAGTTAATCAGCATCTGAAAGAACTCAAGGACGCGGGATTAATTCGCGGACATGTGTCAGGAGTAAAAATGAACTATTGTATCGATTATGAAAAGGTGGCTGAAATGAAGCAAATACTGACAGGCTTTTTGGACGAAATTGTGCTTCCAAAAGATTTCTGCTGCAAGTAGTCACCTTTGCGGATTTTGCGGTATTTGCGTGATACTTTAAAGCAGATTGAATCAATCTTCAAATCAAAAAAAAAATGAAAATACTTATTCTTTGTACGGGAAATAGTTGTCGCAGCCAGATGGCACATGGCTTTTTGCAATCGTTCGATCCGAGCCTCACCGTTCGTTCAGCAGGAACGGAAGCTTCTGGCAAGCTCAATCCCAAAGCAATTGCCGTTATGAAAGAGATCGGCATCGATATCAGCCACCATACCTCCGACTCAGTTGATTTATACCTGGGTGAAGAGTGGGATTATGTAATCACCGTTTGCGGCGGAGCCAACGAAGCTTGTCCGGCCTTTATTGGAAAAGTAAAACACCGCTTGCATATGGGTTTTGATGATCCGTCACATGTAACCGGAACCGACGAATATATTTGGAGCGAGTTTATCCGTGTGAGGGATGAGATTAAGAATCAGTTTTATGAATTTTATAAGAAGGTTAATGAGTTAATATGCTAATTTACCAATGTGACAATGAGTCAATTTGCCAATGTGTCAATTTGCCAATTGAATAACTGAACTTCAAAAAAAATATTTTTACTTTAAAATTATAAACAAGATGAATGATGAATTTAAAGAAAATGTAATTGTTAACTTAACCTTTGAGTTTGCCTTAAAAATTATTGACTTTTGCGATGAGCTCGATAGTTTAAAGAAGTTTGCCTTATCCAACCAACTTTTTAAATCTGGAACTTCGATAGGTGCAAACGCCAGAGAGGCTCAGAATGCCGAAAGTAAAGCCGACTTCATTCACAAATTTAAAATCTCCGCGAAAGAAGTTGAGGAAACAGAATATTGGCTTTTACTATGCAAACACTCAAAAAAGCTACCTGACACAACCCATCTTTTATTCGATTTAGAATCAATCAAAAAGATAATCAATAAAATAATTGGTACATCTAAAAGGAATTAATTAAATCGAATTACCAATTTGGCAATACAAATTTCTCAAATTGTCAAATTGTCAAATTGTCAAATCATCGAATTGTCAAATTGTCAAATTATCAAATTTATTTATCATGAAAGCAGAAGATCTAAAATTGGTTGTAAAAGAAAAATACGGAGAAATTGCAAAACAAAGCATACTCCTGAATCAGTCATCGTGCTGCGGGACCTCAGGCTGCTGCGGCGAGCTGGAATTTAGTATGATTGGTGACGAATACCAGGATGTTGAAGGCCACAATCCTGATGCAGATTTGGGTTTGGGCTGTGGCATCCCCACAAATTATGCCGCTATAAAGAAAGGTGATCATGTACTCGATTTAGGCAGCGGCGCCGGGAATGATTGTTTTGTAGCCCGCGCCATTGTTGGTGAAACGGGTAAAGTAACAGGCCTCGACTTTACCGATGCCATGATTGCGAAAGCTGAAACAAATAACCTGAAACTAGGTTTTACGAATGTTGAGTTCGTACAAGGTGACATTGAAGAAATGCCTTTGCCCGATAATAGTTTTGACGTTGTAGTTTCAAACTGTGTATTAAACCTGGTTCCGGATAAAAACAAAGCCTTCTCCGAAATTATGCGCGTTTTAAAGCCCAATGGCCATTTTTGTGTTTCGGATGTGGTCATCAAAGGTGAACTTCCGGAAAAGATTCGCCAGGATGCAGTGATGTATGTCGGATGTGTTTCGGGGGCAATTAAAATGGATGAGTACCTTGAGATCATTAATCATCAGGGCTTCAACAACGTGGTTATTCACAAACAGAAAGAGATTGCCATTCCCGCCGATGTTCTTGGAAAATATATGTCGGCAACGGAGGTTGCAGCATTTCAAAAGGATGGAACAGGTATATTCAGCATTACAGTTTCAGCAGAAAAACTTTAGAAATCGGATAAATATGTCAACTACCAAACAACTTTCATTTTTCGATCGTTACCTCACGCTTTGGATCTTCCTGGTGATGTTCGCCGGAGTCATTATTGGATATTTTATGCCGGGTATTTCAGGATTCTGGAATTCCTTAAGTTCCGGTACGACCAATATTCCCATTGCCATCGGCCTTGTCCTGATGATGTACCCTCCCCTGGCAAAAGTGAAATATGAAAAACTGCCATTGGTTTTTAAGAACCTGAGACTCTTAAGTTTGTCACTTACCCAAAATTGGATTGTCGGTCCGTTGGTCATGTTCTTCCTTGCCATACTTTTCCTGCACAATCATCCGGGTTTGATGGTCGGGGTTATCCTGGTGGGATTGGCACGCTGTATTGCGATGGTGCTGGTCTGGAATGATCTGGCGAAAGGCGACACTGAGCTGGCTGCAGGATTAGTGGCATTCAATGCAATTTTCCAGGTTTTTCTGTATTCTGTTTATGCCTGGGTTTTCATTACTATATTACCACCGCTGTTTGGATTGGAAGGCGCCGTTGTTGATGTTTCGATCCGTGAAATTGCCATTACGGTTTTGATCTACCTGGGAATACCTTTTGCAGCAGGATTGATATCGAATTTTGTCTTACGCGCGTGGAAAGGGAGCGACTGGTACTTTTCAAAATTTATCCCCAAAGTTTCCGTACTCACACCAGTTGCTTTGCTCTTCACCATTTTTGTAATGTTCTCGTTAAAAGGCGAAAAAATTATTGAATTGCCAATGGATGTGATACGTGTTGCGATACCTTATTGCCTATACTTTGGGTTGATGTTCTTCAGCACCTTTTTTATTGCAAAATGGATGGGTGAAGGTTATGAAAGATCAACTACGTTAGCTTTTACGGCAGGAAGCAACGATTTTGAACTGGCCATTGCAGTGGCAATTGCAGTATTCGGCATCAACTCACAAGCTGCCTTTGCAACTGTTATCGGACCACTTGTTGAAGTCCCGGTAATGGTGGCACTGGTCAATGTTGCGTTTTACTTTAAGCGGAGGTATTTTGGGATAAAGGATTTGAGATTTAGAATTTGAGATTTGAGATTTAGGATTTAGGATTTGGGAATTGGGAATTAGAGTTTGGGATTTAGGATTTAGGATTTGAGCATAAATTACACTGCTTGCCCCGGGAATCGGGGGATTAGAACGGATTACACGGATCCCGAATCGCTACGCTTTCGGGACGGATTACACAGCTTGCCCCGGCCTGCCCCGTTTTTACGGAGCTTTTACGGGGGAATGGGGAGAAGGTATGTTGAGGAAATGACGAGGTAAGGACAAAAAAGCACATTGGGAGAATTTATTATGAAAATGAAGGTAATTATGTAAATTATTGTTTCCTTTGGGTTCAGCAAACTTAAATTAACTTAAATCTACCCAACTGAATGATATGCAAGATTAATCGTTAAAATCTGTTACTGGAATTTTCATGTCCTGAGCAGTTTGCGTATAAGGCAGAAATAAACTCCATAGTGGCGTATTCACAATTGCTGGCAACTATATTAGGAAACACACTACTCTAATGAGAATTACGATAATATTAGTATTAGCTGTACTCTTTTTCAATTTGAATCTTAATGGACAAACTCGAACCATAATTGGACGAGTGATTTCTGAGGATTTGGAACCAATACCAGAGGCTAATATTCAAAGTGTTGATACTTTATTACTTGGAAAAACTGATATCGAGGGGCGATTTAAAATTAATATTCCTCAAAAAACAGACAAATTATTATTTAGTTGGATTTGTATGGAATGGACTACAATTGAATTGCAAAAGGATTGTGATACAATTGAAGTTGTTATGATGTGTGATGTAATTTATGATTTTATGTCGTCAAAGAAAATTGATAAACTTCGTAAGAAAAGATTTGATGAAATACCTAAGTTTCATTCTGATGCTATTAAAAAAGGACTCTTTTCAAATAGCTCAATTTGCTATATGAGAGAATTTAAACCTGAGAAACCATCTCTTGATAGCATTAGTAAAGAGTTAAAATCAAAAAGAAAACAAATCAAAAAATCATTTAAAGAACTTGCTTCAGGTGATACTATAAGGATTCCTTATCATGGGAATTGGGGATACGATGGTACGGATAGAACGACTTTACACTCATATTCATATGTTGTTGATGGAGATAATTTTGACTGTATAATTGAAGGAATAATCACCGGGAAAAATAAACGTAAAAGCGGATATAATATAGTGTTCAGAGTTATTGATTGCAAAGATTGTCGTTACGATAATATTATTTTAAATAGAAAGGAAATGAAAGTAGGAGAATTGATTGAGTATAATATGAAATACATTAAGACGCTAAAAAACAAATAAATATGTTAGCCGAAACCTATTATAAATATAACAAAATTAAAAAATTGAAAACGATTTTTCTGTCGATTTTGACAATTACAATTGCAACTGCTTTCACATTGACAATTGAATTTGAAACAAAATCGCTTCTAAATGACAAGATAGAACTTAAAATTCCAAAGGACTTCGAAATTATGTCTGAAGAATTAATGAAACTAAAGTACCCCTTCGAAAGAAGACCCACTTTAGTTTATTCAAATGAATCCGGAGGAATTAATGTTGCATTAAACTTGACTCAAAATAATGCGAGCCAGGAACTTATACCTGCATATAAAGAAAATTTCGTTCAGACATTTAAAAATCTATATCCCTCTGCAGACTGGAAAGACAGTGGAATTAAAGTGATAAACGGTAAAAAAGTTGGTTATCTTGAATTAGTAACCCCGGCAATTGATACTGAAATTTATAATTTGATGTTCTTTACTGACCTGGATGGCAAACTGCTGCTTTGTACGTTCAACTGCACGAAGAAGAGCATAACAGAATGGACACTGAGGGCAAAAGAAATTATGAACTCTTTAAAAATAAAATAATTGGTGCCAATAAAAACTATTTGTCAATGGGGATTTCCGAGCCGACAGAGAATTACTGCATTTAGAGCTTTGATTATGATTTTCAGGTGATTTTCATAAGGTTCATTGGAACTCATAAGCAGTATGACAAAATAGATGCTAAAAAGATTTAATCCCGTAGATGCGATTAAATTTCGCATGGAACAAATGGACATGACCAGGGCGGATATGGTAAAATATTTAGGCTTTCAAAGTCGGGTAAGCGAAGTCTTAAATAGAAAAGAAAATTGACTCTTAGTATGGTAAAATCTTTGTACAAAGGATTAAGGATTCCTGCTGAGATATTATTGGCCTGAAAAAACAATTAAAACGTCAACAACTGAGGAATTCATCATAACGGAGTTGAACAGTTTGAAATAACCCAAGCTGATAAATATTTTAATGCGTTTAAAATTCTATTCTTAGGTTCTAAACTAAACACCATTATAATTGTTCATTATAAAACGAAGTTTTATGAAAAAAGGATCTTTTATATTTCCACTTTTATTACCAGTTTTACTAATGGCTCAATCAAATACTGTTACGAAGGATTTCCTTCAATCTTTTGCAGATGCTTTCAATGCTCATGATGTTACTGCAATAATGTCTCATATGACAAATGATTGTGTGTTTGAGGCTTCGGCCGGACCCGATTTTGATGGAGAAAAATTTTCAGGTCAGGAAGAAGTTAAAAAAGCGTTTGAAGATGTATTTGCACTATTCCCTGATGCTCATTGGGCTAATCCCCAACACTTTATTTCCGGAAACCGGGGTTTTTCCGAGTGGACTTTTACCGGGACAAAACAAGATGGCACTAAGGTTGAAGTTACAGGATGCGATTTATTTACTTTTAAGAATGGCAAAATTGCTGTTAAGAATTCTTATAGAAAAAATCGTCTGCCAACAAAATAAGTTAAAATAAATGAGCCTTACTCTGTAAACACCCTCATGCAGAACCTCTAATTCCTGAAATTTCAGCGGCGAATTTGGGTAATGTGGACTTACTTTGTAATAGCGGGCAGTAACGATTCATAACCCCGCTAGGTGAAAAATTAATAAATTATGAGTAGAAACACTTCAATATCGATAGGAGAATATTTTGATAGTTTTATACAAAATAGAATATCTTCCGGAAGATTTAAAAATGCAAGTGAAGTTGTAAGGGCAGGATTAAGACTTTTGGAAGAAGAAGAAAACAGGATTATTGCCTTAAGAGAAGCTATTCAGGAAGGGATTGACAGCGGAATAGCTAACAATTTCAATCCTGAGTCACATTTAGATGGACTAAAAGCTAAAAAGAAATTGAATGGCTAAGTACAAATTAACAAATGGATTTAAAGGACAGAATACCAGAATGACCCTACATAATACAAGGATTATAGCCAACTGACAAGGCAGATAAAAACAACACCAATTTAAGGCAATATTTTATCTAAATAAGTGGAATTGATTGAACTTCGAAGTTCAGGTGTTGCTCCCGGGTCAGGTATCTAATCCGTTAATATACCTGCAAAGCGACAACAGGGAACTGAACTTCGTGATTTGTCCCCTATAATTAACCATCCATTCAGGATAATCAACTTCGATGGTTAATGACAAATCCGGGGGATTTACCTCCGACGAATCAATTACTTCGTACCCGTTTCGTTCCACAGCCTTAATCGTCCAGTTCGTAGCGATACCGGTGCCAATGATCAATGCTTTGCGTTTCGTTTGTTTCCTGATCCGGAAATCACCCTTTTCGGGATCAAAAAAGAGATGCTCGTTATGAAACAACGCGTCAAAACTACCATTCAGTACAAGATCTTCCGGCGAGCCCTGTTCTACAGATTCATCCAGCATTAACCATATCCGGTCCGACTCTGCAATGGCTGTTGTAAGATCGTGCGTGGAAAACAGAATCGTCTTCCCCTTCTCCCTGGCCAGTTCATGCAAAATATGGACGATCCCGTACTTGTTCGAAAGATCAAGAAATGCCGTTGGTTCGTCAAGCACAATTATTTCCGTATCCTGTGCCAATGTCCTGGCAATCATTGCCTTCTGCCGCTCTCCATCCGACAGAAAGTTGACCATGCGATTTTCGTACCCCTGCAATCCGACCGATTTGATCGCCTCTTCAACAATATGCCGGTCTTCGTCAAGCAATTTTCCAAACCAATTGGTATAGGGATAACGGCCCAAAGAGACCAGGTCGAAAACTGAAAGATTAGGAACTTTTATGATCTCCGTTGAAACATAGCTCATGATTAGTGCCCGCTCCTTCTCGTGGTATGCGCTGACCTGCTCTCCCCTGAGTAACACATCGCCGTGGAAGGAAGGCTGAAATCCCGCAATTGTCCTTAAAAGAGTACTTTTCCCGACACCGTTTCCACCAATCAGCGCGACCAGTTCACCTTTAAGTGCGTAAACGGAGATCCCTGATTTAACCACCCTGGTAGTTTGGGATTTCCCTTTATAACCGATGGAGGCATCATTTAACGAGATTATTTTTTCTTCTTTTCCGATCATAACGCCCCCATTTTTTGGTTACGGATAATAATCCAGATTACAATCGGAATTCCCATCAGTGCCGTTACAGAATTGATGGGTAATGTATATTCTGCCCCTGGAAGCTGTGAAATAATATCACTGACCAGCATCATCAAAGCACCAATCAGTATCGATCCGGGTACGAGTAACAGATGCCTGGCTGTCTGTAAAACCATCCTGGCAATATGAGGAACGGCAATTCCAACAAAACCGATCGGGCCACAGAATGCGGTAATGCTTCCGGCAAGAATACAGGTCGAAAGAAACACCATTGCCCGGGCAATGGAAACATTCATACCCATACTGCGCGCATAATTTTCACCGAGCAAAAAGGCATCGAGAAATTTTGAAGCCAAAAAGGCGATGGCGATTCCTATCAGAACTGCCGGAAACAGTACAGATAACTGTACATTCGTCACGCTACCCAGGCTTCCCATCGTCCAGACCACAAAAGACTTCAGCATCGATTCGTTACTAAAATACTGAAGGATATTTACAACGGATGAGATCGCACTCGAAATTAAAATTCCCAGGATCAGGATGGTCATAATATCTTTTATCCGGGCCGATATCATCACAATGATTAGCAGAATTGCTCCCGAACCCAGCCATGCAGCAGCCACAATTCCCCATGACCCGACCGCTGATCCAATACTTCCGCCCAGCAAACCACCTGTACCAAGAACAAGTAATGCAACTCCCAGGCTTGCCCCGGAACTCACCCCTAAAATATAAGGACCTGCGAGGGGATTTCGAAAGACAGTCTGCATTTGTAACCCCGCAACGGACAATGCGGCGCCTGCCAGAATAGCGGTGAGCGCTTTTGGAACCCGAAACTGGTTAACAATGAGCATAACCTGGGCATCAGCACTTTCAGAACGAAAGATCGCCTTCAGAATATCAGGAATCGAAATATAGAATGAACCGACCAGGAGGTCAGCCAGGAAAAACAGCGGTACAAGCAGCGACAGAATCAGCAGTACACGGAAACCACGGCCCGAATGATTGTTTTTATTTACAAAAACCTCTGCCACTATTATTTATTCGATTCGTTTATAGAAATTAAAGACTTTTTCGCTATCGCATTCGGGATGGAAGATTTTGACCAGGTCAGACAATATCAAATCAGGGCGCACAACGCCACGTTCCCAGTAATCGTTACCGCCCCCCGGACTAACCTGCAAATTGTTGTTAAATATAGTCTTTTTTTGCACCTGGGGAAAGGCGGCAAAACGGCTGTCAGCGGCAACAAGTTCGGCCAGGTTATTCACAGTTCCGCAGTTGATCCAGAAATCGGCTTTCGCGGAGCGTACAACAACCTCCTCCAATGAAACCACAAAGGCTTCTCTTGAAGTATTTTCGCGCCATAAAAATTCTCCGCCCGCATCACTGATCAGTGTAGCCAGATTCGATTGACCACCCGCAATCCACCAGGCATCCTTGTAAGGTAAACCCGTCATTACAACCGGGTGGGTTTTAACTTCCGCAACCTTCTCTTTAATTGCATTATAGTTTTCTTCAATCGGTGAAAAATAGTCCGAAGCTTCCTGCTCTTTATTGTAAAATGCCCCTACAAATTTTATCCATTCGGCTTTTGCAAGCGGACTTTCTTCGAGGTACTCCCCGTTTAATATGACATTCAAACCAAGGTCCTGCAACTTGTTGATAAAACCGGTAACCTCCCCGCCTACCCCGTAAGCCATGATCAGGTCAGGTTTTAAACTCAGAATACGCTCATAATTAATTCCCTGGTCGTATCCGACATCAAATACCCTTTTCGAGGCAACTGCTTCCTGAACGGCGGAATCAGAAACAAATCCGGCACCGGAAAGAGCTTTCAATGAACCGGTTTCGTTAAGTGCACTCAAGAAACCGATGTGCGAAGTTGACAGGCAGATCACACTCCGGACCGGTGTTCTGATCACCTGTTTATCTTTTAATTCAGCCGGAATCTCCTGATCACGATCGACAAGGTAATACCCGAAACTAACTCCTCCCGACTGCTGCCACGGATCGGTAACTGTTACCAGTTTAAATCTCCCGTGATCACTGATTGTAAATCCTTTGGCATAAGTTACCGGCAGGAAATGACCTGTTGTTGTCACACCTGACTGTTTTTTTGTGCCCGGATCACAACCTGTGACTCCCAGGATCAAAAACGGAAATAGAAACAAGATTATTCGGGACATCGTAAAAATTTGTCCAAAGTTGCAAAAAGTTTCTGTGGTTTACCGCGGGGATTTATCGCTATTGTTACAATTAGTTATTGTTTATGTTTGTTGCGGGTGTCTGGCAATGAAAACAGAATATTAATAGTACGATTTTCAATATTATAAATTACACGGATTAGAGCGAATTACACGAATTTCTTCATAGAAAGGTGTTGCTCCTGATAAGAAGTGACCGGGTGACTGCAATTTAAAATTGAACAAAACTAACGAGCCTCTATTCTTTTGCTTAAAAAGTCACCCAGTCACTCTATTTCTCTTATCTTCCCCTTGACACATTAGCAAATTGGCAAATTGACAAATTGGCAAATTTTCTCATTTTCTAGCCTTCTCATCTTCGCCCCTCCGCCCTTTCGCCCGATCGACTGTTGAATTTCCGGCGCATGGAACGGATGATTTTCAATAATGGGAGCAGTTGCGCCGCATTTTTTGCGAAGGAGGTAATGTTCTACTGAGGTTGAGCTACCAATATTTCTTTGCGATCTTGGCGGTCATTGCGTGACACTTAGAAGGAATTTAAAAAAGGAAATTAGGTTATGTTGACAGGGAGCAAATTGACAAATTGACTCATCTTCTCATTTTCTCCCCTTCGCACCTTCGCCTTGTTCGCCTGGTCGCCAAAACAACTAATTGATCCTGTTTACCTTTATTTTGATGACCTGCCTGGCATTCACGGTTTCTATGGTCAGGAAGTAGACGCCCGATTGGTAGCGTGCCAGTGAAACGGGCCTTGGGGTAGTGGATATCATCCGCTCCTCCGTAAAAAATTTACGGCCAAGAATATCGTATAAGCTGATTATCCCATATTCCTCAGCCCCCTTATTTCGCAGAAGGATATAATTTGAAGTAACCGATTGGGGATATAAAACCTCGAATTGTGGTTCATCTCCTACCGGGGGATTCTCACCGCTTGACAACGTGTTCTGACATCCATTGGCATTAATCAGCAAAGAGGTAGAAAGACTAAATTCGGGAATCCAGTAATAGGGTTTCCAACTATTATCCACTTTGGCAAAAACCTTGTTTTTATCCAGTTGAAGCCGGTTGGGGGTGTGATAAACAGCAAAAGTATCCTGCGGATTGGCATAATTAATGTCGAAACCGATAAAGTAATTATTTTGTATCACAACAGGATTTACAAGGTCAATATGCGTCATCTTTTTCTCACTGAATAAACTAAAGGGTAAATCCATCGAAATTACCTCGGTACCGGGTAGCCCGCTTTTTACATCTTCATTATAAACCTTAAGAGTTATCTTACTATTCTGGTTAAAAACTTTTGATGAGACTTTTGCCACGCCTAGTGCAACTGATGTGAGAAGGGTCTGGTCTGTTTGGGTGAAACGCTCTGCAAAACTGCTGATGCGGGAAATATTATGACCCGATTTATAACCTTCCGAAATTCCACCTACTTTCTGTAAAATAAAAGTCTCACCAGGTTCGGCATTAGTGAATATGGTGCATGAAGTAGCATTGTCAAAAGGATTAAGTCCTGCCACTTCACTGACACCGGAACTGTTTGGATCAAGCCATGCTTTAAGTTGTTTATCACTGGTGCTGTAATGATCCCATTGCTTGCTAAACATTGCAAACAAGTCATTTGTCGGGTCCGTACAAGTGGCAGTGCCACCGGTAAGTGATCCAATAAGCAGCTTATTTTGATTAAACAATCCACAACCCGAAGATCCTGTTTCGGTTGTTCCTATTTCCCATTTGGCAATCCTCCAAAAACTATTGCTCAAAAAATCGCTGTTGTAGTTGCCGATCGTAGGCGGATCATTATCCTTGCATAATTTTTTTACATCACCTTTCGGATGATGAATTGATGCGGTTGATGAAGGAATAGCCGCAAGCCGGTTCCATCCTGCATAATAAGGCCGGTATTCGGCAGGGGGTGCCATTTCGAGTTGTACAAGCGCGAAATCCAATGAGTCGGACCGTGCTTTTAGTATGGCACCGGTTAAAGTCTGATCCCCAAATCCATTGAGACTGCTCGCCCCGTTACCGCATGCCGGGCTCTCGTAATTAAAGCAAAATACTGTTGTTTGAGCTTCACTCTGATTGGCTATACAATGTCCTGCAGTTATAAGATAGGGGGTTTTATCCTGCCGTGTATTATTAAGTAACGTTCCTGTACACAACTCTCTGCCATCAACAATTAAACTAACGACAGCTTGCTTTTCAACGGCAAAAGAGGCAGCTCCCGGGCAAATAACATCCATATTACAGAGTCCGGCTTCGCCAAGCGGCCTGGTTCCGAATACATTCTTATAGTCGTGATTGACTGATGCGATATGAAGTTGCCCCGGATAAGCCGATGTAACCGGTTCATTATACTCAATTACAATTTCATCACCGGCAATGGGATAAGTTGCAAAATAACCTGATGACTGTTCATTTTCCGAGGTAAAAGCCCCCAATACTTTTAAACGATCTTTCGGGTATAAAAATAAAGAGGCACCTTGCGGAATGATCATTTTGTCGAAAATCAGGTTTAGCGAAAACGCATCTTTTGAACGTATGCCAATCCGCCAGATTTTTACACCATCAGCAACATCCCATCGTCCGGAGGCCTCAGGAGAGATATCCACTTTAAAACTTTTGGCAAAGATGAAGGATTTCAGATTCTCCGTATTGTTCTGCTCATCGCTCAATAATTGACTGTTGTCAACCGGTTCCATTTCGATGACCGGAAGTTCAAAAGCAGCTTTTTTCATCAGGGAGAAGGATGCCGGAATTCCCCCGTGAGACAACTGTCCATTGGTGTTCACGGCCAGGATTGAAAACATCGCAATAATCAACAGGTATCGCAGGTTCATTGTCTCAATTTTGATGTAAATATAATGGTTCCTCACAATTATTCCGAGCATCGGGACAATATTTCAGTAATTTGATTAAATTTAAAAACCTAATTAATTTTTATATATGAAGGTACTTGTGATCTATTGTACAGCGTTCTCATACTATCCTGCCCTGAAAACATTACCCGATACTGAAGACATCACGACAGGCAAAACTTTTACCGATTGTATTGCTGCATTTATACAGGTAGAAGAGGAAGATGAAGCGAAGGAAATATCCGGGAGAGAAAAAAAACTGGTCAATCACCTGAAATGGACTGCCCGAAAAAATAATACCAGCACGATTGTCTTGCATTCCTTTGCACATTTATCTGCATCAAAAGCTTCGGTTGAATATACCAGAACGCTTTTTGACATGGCCCAAAAACGTTTACTGAACGGCGGGTACTTTACCGAACAAACCCCTTTCGGTTACTTTCTTGATCTGAATATAAATGCTCCCGGTTTTTCGCTCGCACGGATATGGGCGGATCTGTGAGCAATTAACTCATCCGTGAGAGAGAACAGCGACGCATAAATGATCCACACAGGTAATTCTTGAGAATTCCAATAAAAAAGGAAAGCATTTTGCTTTCCTTTTTTATTGTTTTATATAACTATTCAAAGTCTCCGTTCAGATGTACCTTTGTCCATGTCTTCATCTGCCCGACCTTTTCGCGAACTTCCGGCCTGTTGTTTTCGTTCATCCTGACCCGAAGATGACCTTTGCGATGATCCTGATTTACTTTTCTGAGTTTCTGATTGACCGGAACGGGATCCTGTCCCTTTCTGATCTGGTTGTTTCTTGTCCATTTGTTTTGTTTTAAATATTAATGAATAATCAATAATTAATTCGATTCAAACGTAAACATAGAAAAACCTGATTCGTTACAACTTTTTGCGATTTGGTTACATGATTTCACTACTAATATTCAAAAAGATAATAGATAGCCTTGGTTTTCCGGCCATCGAGATCGAATGAATCCTTATCAGGAATCAATTGTTGTAATGTTTTTCTTCCTGAATGATCGAGCACAGTTACTTTGGGCGTTCCGGGACGATCGATTCTGATTGACAGGCTGACCGGTTCGAGCAATATCGGCGCTTCTCCCCTTTCGAGAAGTTGAGTCCGGTCATCACTGAATTTCATTCCCGTGTTTTGCGCCCGTGCAATTGTCGTTACCAGGATTTTACGCGAGGTACCAATCCCTTTATCCCTGTCGAGACTAGTGACCAAAACTACCGCAAATCCGTTGTCGGTTTTAAGGGTAACCTCACCCAGTCTGAAGGTTTGTTTATTTGTAAAACCAACAAATCCCCTGGTTCCCGGTGAGTTAATGGTAAAGTATCCTCTCCCCTTTTCGCTCCATGCGAGTTGTCCTGTTGTTGAATATGAGGTTGAATCTTTCCAAAGTGAGGAAAAATTCCGGAGAAGATCCTTTTTATTCTGATCCGCAAAACTAAGTACCACTTTGCCGGCTGCCATCAGCGGAAGCGGGAATGAACCTTCGATTACTTTACGGTCAAAATCCTGCTTTATCGTTTCTTTTACCGGTGTAGCCCCTTTAAGCAGCGAAGCTATTTCAACTTTCCGGTTGACTATGGTTTCTCCTTCTTTCACATCTCCCCTGTAAATCATCCTTGCGAGTGCCGGGTATAGTGCCAGCTGGGTTGGTGAAGTCGCATTGTATATCCCTCCTCCCCGGGCATGAATTGCCTGGGTATAACCTGGAATGTCGGTTGCAAACACATACGAAGCATCCCATCCCTGGAGCCCCAGTCCGTAAGCTGCAATAATGGGTGCGCTTTCAGCAGTCCATTCATTCGGAATCAGGCTCATCCATTCAGAAAAGACAAATGGCCGGTTGCTGACCTGCTGTAAGCCTGCACTAAATAATCCTGAACCAATTTTTGAAATCATGGCCGAGTTATCAAACTTTCCCGGAACGAGGCTGTGTCCCTGCCCTCCCCCGAAATAATTATGACGGTCGATCATTCCCACCTCTGCATCGGCATGCAAGTTAAGCAAGTGACTCAATCCTGTGCCTGCCTGCCAGCAACTTCCCACAATCGGACCTTTGTAACCTGTTTTCCGGACCGCCGATTCAAATTTGCGGTAGAATTTGAGCTGTTCGTCATAGAGAAAATTTGCCTTGTCCAGAATATGCTGTTTTACCGGCCGGCTCTCCTTTATGGCCTGCTCGTACTCCCAGGAAAAAAGGCCATGATTAGGCTGCGGATAAATATTTTCTGAAGCAAGGTTTTCTCCCGGAGTAAGACCCTCATTTTTCCAGGCTTGCATAAGGCCTGCATCCGATCCGTATTTCGATTTAAGCCACCGGCTGAATTTACGACAAAGCAACGCCCTGTAGGATGGTGTTTGTTTCAATGTTTGCTCAATAGCCGACCAGAATATATTGTCTTCATTCTGAAATTCGACAAAACTCAATGCCGGATCATCGGCGTAACGCAATCCGGTATGCGGATTGACATGATTGAGCATATTAATGGTGAGCCCGATATTCAGTTCCTGCAGATCGTCGGCGAAATTGACCAGTGCAGAGGTTGTTCCATTGAGGTGCGACCAGGGAAACTTTGTGGTTGCAAGTTCAGTGTAAGCGACCATCCGGCTGCTGTCTCCCGGTAATGGTCTGTGTCCATAGATATGAGACCAGCCATAATAGATTCCCTTGTTACGCAGTTCATTGCACAAAAAATCAAAATTCTTCCATTTCTCATCGGTGATTATCGTTGAATGAACCCCATCGGTTGCCTTCCAGGTAAATTTATGGAATCGCACTCCATTAAATCCATACCGCGAAAGGAAGTGAGCCCATTTGACAGACTCTTCAGCATTCATAAAAGGAAGATTACCAGCTACATTGGTTCCCCAGAATTTGATAGGTTTGCCGTCTTCGAATTCAAGATGATCACCTTTCATCAGGACGAAACCATGTTTACCGGCAGGTTTGTCGAGCCACCCGGCCATATCGGTTTCTGCCGCAGCCGGTTCATTGTCAGGATTGAACACAAACCAGTTTTTCAGGTCCTGTGCACCTGCTCCTGATGTAAGCATTACAAAAAAAGCAATTAAATAAAAATGTTTAGTCATCCGATTTATCTGAGGTGATTTCTGAATTTAAAATTATTGTCCTATTGTCAGGCACGAACGATGAACGACAGAACCCCTTTTTAATTGTTCTGCAGTTCAATGGTTGCCCATAAATTACTCACCGACAGCTCTACCGATTTCCGAAGATTTTCGCCCGATTTCCCCGAATCACCAAGTCCTTTGAAACCAAGGCCCTTGAGCAAATATGCATTTGACAACTGCACATTTGCCGATTCCTTCTCACCGAATTTGGCAAAGAAATCCACCTCTGAACCCTGTTTCATTTTTTTATCTCCCTCATCCACAAGCGACCTAAAACATTCTTCTGCTTTCGCCTTGTTGCCCAGTTTTAAATAACTTAACCCCTGGTAATAGTTGATGTAATTCATGTTTTTCAAAGCCTGTTCAGCGGATAAAGTGTAATAGGACTTCGCCTTTGCTTTATTTCCCATTGATTCATAACCCAATCCGATAAAGTAATTGATTTGCGGACTTCGCGCATCTCCTGTGTTCCTTCCAGGCCGCGAATTTTCGGGAGTCGAAACATTGGCAAGGAATTGCTCGAGCGCCTCCCTATATTTCTTCTGCATAAGATATTTTTTACCCAATAACAGGTGGGCGTCCACAGTAATATCCCTAACCCTTGAACTTCCCTCCCGGAAATGGAAAACGCTTGTTGCGAGGTATTCCACCGATTTTTCCGGTTTTCCGGCAAGGTTCAGCACAATTATTTCCCTGACAAATGCATCATCACGTTTTTTAACGACCTCATTGACTGATTCAAATAATTCAGCCCTTTTTCTGATTGGTGTATTATTTAATTCATACAGCGGATCCAATTCAGCATAATAAACAGGATCGTCTTTTTTAAGATCAACAGCTTTTTCATAGGCTGAAATTGCTTTCGGAATATCGTGATTAAACTGGTAATAACCCCAGCCAAGATTTCGGAAGGCTATGGCCAGTGAAGCATCAAGCTTTACTGCTTTCTCCCAACAGGCAATGGCTTTCCCGGGTTGCTTGTCAAACAGAAGATTCCCCAGGTAATAGTAAGGTTTTGCATCATTGGGATAGTATTTGGCCGCCAGTTCGTAAACCTTTACAGATTCAAGCCGGAATGGAAATCCGTAGTCAAGGGATTGTGCAGAACCTTCCCTGATAAATTTTTCCGCTTCTTTTTTATTGCCTTTAATATCAGCCAAATAGCCTAAATAGTAACTGATTTCCGGATTTTTACCCTTAAAACGCAGTAAAACATCTTCCGCTTCAGAAAACAGGCCATCATTCAGATAACCAATTGCGAGTTCCAGGTAGTTCTGGTCAAAATCCCTCATTTTCCTGGTCAGATCCGTGAGTAGTTTTTCAGATTCCTGGTTAATCCCACTCTTCATGGAAAGCAGGTAATTTTCGTTGCCCAAACGAAAATCGAGCGGATCATGCCCGGTTATATTTGCCAGAGTCATTTTAGCTCCATTTAAATCATCTAATCTTCGTTGGATGGATGCTTTCAGTGCAATAGCACTCGTATTTTCTGTATTTGTGGATAATGAAGAGTTTACCTGGCCCAAAGCCTTACTCCATTTACCCTGGAGAGATGATATCCGTGCAAGTTCGAGGTAAGCCGCCGAATGCCAGGCATGATCCCAGGTTGCCCGGTAAAGCGTGTCGGTTGCCTCATCAAAAAGTCCAAGCGCTTTAAGCGTCATCCCCTGAAAGTATAATGCTTCACAGGTTGACGGACGTGTATAATCTTTTGTTAATCTTTTAATTGCAGTCGAAAAATAAGATCTTGCCATAGTATACTCGCCATTTTTCAGACTGGTATTTCCCATGGCTACATTGGTTCTGCTGTCAGAAGGATCACGTTTGAGCGCTTCCTCATAATAATCCATAGCATTCAATGTGGGATTTGAAAACTGTTGAATCCTGCTACCGGTCAGGTATAGTTCTTCAACTGTAGTCATATCCTTGGGTAAGGCAGGACGTTTCACAACTTCGGGAAGTTGTGCAGGCGGTGTTTTCGCAGCCGGATGATAAGAAACGAGCATTTCTCCGGTTTTACTGTTGATCATCTCAGTTGAAAGATCGGTTTCGGCAAATGTGCCGTCGACTTTTATTTCAGCGGTAAATGCAGTTTCGGGTGAGATTTCCGTCTGTTTTTCAAAAATAACCTTACCCTTATTTTTGAGGATAATCTTTGCATCAACTATTTTGGAGGTGGAATAGAACCCGAGAAATACGTTATTGTTGTCTCTTTTTTCAAGGTTTACAGCCCCGTTGAGATTGGCATTTTTAAAACCCTGAATCGCCTTTACGGGATACCAGTATTGTTTAAATGTCTTTACTTCATAAGGTTTGATCCAGCTATAATCGGGCTGATTATCAGAAAAAGCACCGACCATAATTTCAACATAGGGTCCGTCATTTTCAGTCAGCCGGCCTTCGGTTGCCTGCCCCGTGGCTCCGGACCCCCATTCCCACAATTTTGCCCCTTTTACAATATTGTGATCGCCGATATGAACTGTACCAGTCTGCTGCCCATGATCATAACCTCCCATGAAATCTTCCTTTAAATCGTAGGCAAAGTAGGAATTCTGGTTTACCGAGTTTTTCCACCAACTGATATCGACACCTTTAGTAAAATCCTCACCATTATAAACCTCCGTGGCAACGGGCCAATGGGCAAAACTATTTTTTGCATGGTAAGTAACCACCTCAACACTTGGCGGAAAGATTACCTGGTAATACTTGTTGGTATGGGCTGCAACATTAGCCCAATATAAAAAAGTATTGGTATAAGGGGTTGGATTAAGTATTTTCACCTCTGTCTGGTAATACGATTTACCGGGAAACATGGTAATACCAATTGTCCACCGCATACGTTGACGCGGTTCGGTTTCCCCGATCCAGATGGTCTTGCTGCTGTCGGGATTTTCGATAAGGTCGTAATCGACCGGCAGAAAGGTTGAAGCCCGGTGATGATGGATCACACACCATTCAATTCCTCCGGAAACCCATGCCCCTGTCATTCCTATATTCGATGGCTTTACGACATTATTCTTATAGATGAAATTATATCCGCTGGTCTTGTCCGTTCCATAATAAAGCTTTCCACCTATTTCAGGGGTAATACATAATTTAATATACTCATTTTCAAGAATTAATGCTTTCCAGTCACGCACCGTTTTATCATTGGAGATCGCATCATTCAAAGCATACGGGTAGATGTACTTCGATGCTCCCTGATAGGATTCACCTTTGAAAAACATCGGATTTTTATCTGCAGGACTGACCTCATAGGTTGGAATTGTCCATTTCTGTTCCGAGATTTTTACCTGCGCAGATGAATCAGCACAAAAGAAAAAAAGTAAAATTACGACAGGCATAAGTAGGCCCGACAGTTTAAATCGTAGTATGTCCATTGGTTTGTTTTTAAAATTCTGGATTTGGCTGATAATTCGTTACGAAGATAGATTTGTTTTCATAATACCTTCACATTTTCCTGCTTTTTTGCGGGATCTTTTTTAGGACCAAAAAAGGGAGCCAAAAGCTCCCTTTAATTTAAATTGAATCTCATTCAACCGCTTTGTTTTTGCAAACAAAACTGCTGAAATCGTTTCAATCTTGCAGCTACCCGAAAGTGAGGCTTAAGAGCACTGCATTTCAACCTACTACCGCTTTTACTATTTTCTGGAATTCGTTACCGGGCGCATTCCATTGATTTTAAAAGTGGCTTCTGGTCGACACACAATTAAGGATACTGGAAACTTCTTATGTTTCCATTTTTTCTGTTTTGTCTGCCAGAACGATTAAGCCCGGTTATCATAACGATTAAAAAACTTGTTAAATGGGGTGAATTATACATTTCTTTAATACTTATTACGTAGTATATGTTGAGATGTTTCATTCTGCCGAAAAAAAATTAAATATATTGCAGTTTTATTCATACAGTCCATATTTATCGATCATCCGGGAAAGCATCATCAACCGGTCTTCCGAAACAAGAGGGGCAACAGAGCAGGCCGTGCTCAAAATAAACCCTTTCCCTTTTGATTTTCCGGTATCAATAATCTTACATACATCGGCTTCTGCTTTGCGATCATCGGCAAAAAGCAGGGAGTTTACAGAATCAATATTGCCTTTGATGAAAAGATCATTTCCTATCCGTTCAAAGGCATCTTCCAGGTCAACATTCCCAACAGGAACAGGATCCAGGCATTCCAGGCCTGAAGCATTGCTTTCGCGCATCAGCTCGAGCCGGTCGCCGATTGAACCACAGGTATGGATATAGACATGTTTCCCTTTTTCACGAATAGCATTGATAATACGTTGTTCGTAAGGCAACACAAATTCACGGTATTGGTCGGCAGAAATAAATCCCATACCCGCAAAAGGTGATGAAATCTTAATTGCATCAATGTGATTATCACACATTTTTACAGCGATTTCCAGAACTCCGTCAGCAAATTTATTTAAAATGGCTTTGCATTTATCCGGAGCCATAATCAGGGAAATCAACCCGTTTTCATATCCCAGCAAATCAAGAAAATAGTCAAACGGAGAGGTGATTTCACCATGTATGGAGTATTTATCCCCAACTTTTTGATAAATGATGTCGAATATATCGAACAGATGATCAGTGTCAAGATCAAAATAAAGATTGCCGGAAACGGGGATATAGTTAATTACGGATGGTATATCTTTGTCGATATCAATTGTTTCAATATCCGGCATACCCTTTTTTTCGTGGAAGGTGATAAATGGCAAATCAGTCAGTGAGTGGATTTCAGTTCTGTCCGTATAGGTTAGCTTTGTATTTTCACCAACAACCTGTTCCCTTTTAATTAAGGTATCCTTCCACTTATCCGAATGACCATGCAGGCTGACTAAAATCCCATCAAATCTGAATTTCTCACATAATTTTATCAGGCCATCGGCAAAGACATATTTGTCGTACCAGAATTCAACAGGGTCAGGTTTCAGCTGATGCATCATGCTTCCAATACTGAACTGACACATCAGGGGAATCCTGTCGGGTTTCTGAAGATTCATTGCTGCGTTGACTCTCTGTTTGGAGGTTAGATTCATCGCTCTTAATTAAGTTTGGATTTGAAATACCATAACGGCTATTTTCGATCAAATTGTTTTAAATTCAGCATCGGTTCTATTCTCTGAGAAGTTAAATCAACTTCGTCGCAGGTAACGAGTTCCTGGCGTATTGCAGCTTCCCGGCCAAGGACGGCACTAATGGTGGAATTGCACCCGGACTGCAGTTGGTTGATATGTTTCCCGGTCTCTATGCTGCTAATAAACGATATCCCTTTGTTTTTATCGGCATCACCCAGCGATGAGAGTGCGGCACCTGCCGCAATCTGTTGTGATGAAAGAACAGTACCTGATTTAATTACACCTGAATCCCATTCATTTTTGCCTTTGATAAATACACCGCCCGCATAATGAGCTTCCGCAATTCCTGTGGTTCCAATAAACCTGGCACATACATCCCCAAAGACCTGACCAAACTGAGTCGATTGAACACTCACATTTACATCATTGGGATATTTGTAAATTACCTGGTAATTTGTCCAGGTATTTCCAAAATCAGGACCGCCTTTTTTTCCACCTGTTCCCATTGCATGTACAGGAGTACCCTGTAATGCCCAGTTACAGACATCGATCATATGAATTGCCTGATCAAGCAATATGCCACCCGAGAGTTCATTAAAATGAAAATGATTCCGTATTCGCGCTTCATCATAGGTCATCCCGGTGTGAGGTTTAAGGGGGACTTCCGATGAAAAATAATAAAGCTGGACACTGACTATTTCTCCGATATCACCCTGATGAATTCTTCGAACCATTTCGACATAAGGCGATGCATACCGTATCTGAAATCCAAATACGGCACTTAGCTTACTTCCTATACTTTCACTTACATTGATTATTCGCTTACATCCCGCAATATCAATGGCAGCAGGTTTTTCACAATAGACATGTTTGCCCGCGGAAACTGCTGCTTCCAGAATCTCAGGATGTGCATAAGCGGGGGTTGAAATCAATACGGCATCAACATCCTTATTGTCCAGTAATTTAAGAAAAGCATTTGAACCCTGAAAGACATTTGCCTTTTGGATTTCTGCAAATCCTTTTTTTGCATTACTGGCATTACAGTTTTTCTGTGCGGTGACCAATTGGTTATCAAAGATATCCGCCAGGGTGATAATGTTGATATTTGTATTTGCCGACATCGCCGTGATCACACTTGTACCGCGCGACCCGCAACCGATAAAGCCCATCCGGACCACGGAATTGTTTTTTGAACCAAACGCGATAGCAGGTTTTAAGATCGTGAAAGCTGACACTGCAGCTACTCCTTTGATAAAAGTTCTGCGTTCTGTTTTTTCCATGGTATTATTTTAAATATTGTTTTGCAAAAGCCATGTATGATTGCCAGTCGTATAAAGTCACGTTATGTTTTCCGGGGCGAATATGATAAGCAATGGTACCTGTGACCGGTTGACTTAATTCTGGCATATCTTTGGCGGGAAATCCTTTTTTACCCAGTAGTTCATAAACAGGTGAGGCATAGACACATGATAAAAATTCTCCTTTGGGATCGGCCCATAAATCCTCGGCCGCACTGGCCACATAAACCGGCCGTGGGGCTATCAATGCGAGAAGTTCATGCTGATCTACCGGCATTATCTCCTCCTTATTGTTGTATTTTTTGAAATTATCGCAAAACCAGTGAGGAAATGAAGTGTTGATTACTGCAACAGTTTCCCCGAATTTTCTCCTTGAAATTGCAGCCCCGCCACATCCCGAATTATTGGATATTGTCATCGCAAAACGTTGATCGGAAGCACCTGCCCAGAGAGCAGCCTTCCCCAATCGGGAATGACCCATTACGATCACTTTTTTTGCATTGATATCTTTGTCCGTTTCGAGATAATCCATTACACGCGAAAGGCCCCATGCCCATCCTGCGATGGATCCCCATGAGGTACTGTCTCTTCTTGAATCGAAAAGCTGGTGAACGCCGTTTGTGAAGCCATCATCAAAATCAGGATCTACATCGCCATAGTAAACTGTGGCCACACCAAATCCCTGTGAGACAATCTCCTTCATTGGCCACATTGAAACGGCTCCTCCCCTTCCAGCTTCGTTTGAACGGTTATTGGTTATGCCAGATGCCGCATTATTGGCCACCCAGGAATCCGGAATCTGTACATCGGGTTCGGTGGTTGTTGAATGGTTACCTTTAAAATTATAACTCAGGAAAACAGGGGCATTTTTTGAATTTTGCGGTAAATAGATCAACACCATTACCGAAATCCGGTGATCACCATTTATAAGGTCCAGACGTACCTCCTTCCGTTTTGCCAATCCGTCGAGCGCATTTTCTTTTTCCGAAACAATGGTTGATTTTATACTCCCTTTCCACCCCGGAGCTATTCCAAAAACTTGCTTTTCAAAAATACGATAGATTTCACCCCTTCGTTTGTTCCAGTCTTTTTTATTGTTTACAGTTGAACCGTCATTGAAAACAAGCGGATCGGGTAATGTGTACACCGGAACCTTTGTTTCATCGGTATTTGCACCCTTTTGCTGAGCATTTACAAACACTGGAATCGCCAGGAAAAGCAGAAAAACAACTATCTTACGCATCGTTTGGAGGTTTAATTTCACCTCAAATGTAATGGTTCAAAGTTAACTTACCATTCATTCCGGGAAAATTTTTATTCTCCGTTAAATTGACCTGAAAAATCAGCAAATACTAAGGTTGAGTCTACTCCTAAAAGTCTAAAAAATCAAAAATGCCACTAAGACTCCAGGACACAAGGTTACATAACTTGTCGCGATCCTTCGGGAAAGTTTTAAATTCCGGTCTTATCATATACCGATGCTTCAACTTCACCCCGTGCTACCATCAGCGCATTCATTGCCAGTGATTTTAATTCATCCTGGCCGGGATAGACAGACACCGGTGCAATAAATTCAACCCTTTCGCGTATCTGGGCCATTAGCCGGCGGTCGTATGCAATTCCACCTGTGATTAATATTCCGTCGATTTTCCCTTTAAGTACTGTCGCCATTTCACCTATTGACTTGGAGATCTGGTAAGCCATAGCCTCGAGGTAAAAGGCAGCTTTTTCGTCTCCATGGTTCACTGCAATCTCCACTTCGCGGGCATCATTGGTTCCCAGGTAAGCCACAAGACCACCCTGGCCCGATACCATTGAATTGATTTCATCCTGTGAATATTTTCCGCTGAAGCACAGTGAGATTAGTGCTCCAACGGGAAGCGTACCGCTACGTTCGGGTGAAAACGGTCCCTCACCATCAAGCCCGTTATTCACATCAATTACCCGGCCATGGTGATGAGCACCTATTGTAATTCCTCCACCTAGATGAACGACGATCAGGTCCAGTTCCTCGTATTGCTTACCTATTTTAGAAGCGTGCTGACGCGCGACTGCTTTCTGATTTAACGCATGGAATATCGATACTCTTTTAAACAGGGGATGACCGGCAACACGTGCAATATCATCCATCTCATCCGTTACTACGGGATCGGCAATTAAAGCCATGGTTCCGGGATGCATATGCGCTATTTCATAGGCTATTAAAGAACCAAGATTCGATGCATGTTCTCCCATTACCCCTTTGAGACAATGTTCAACCATCAGGTCATTAATATAATAGACTCCCGATTTGAGGGGATAGGTTAATCCTCCCCGGCCAATTACGATATTGATCGAATCGATATCAATGCGATCGTGTTCCAGTTCATTCAATATCACCCTTTTTCTGAATTCAAACTGTTGGCTGATGGTTTTATACGGGGCCAGATCGGCCATTGAATGGTGCAGGGTTTTCAACAACGAACACACGGTATTGTCATAAATGGCAATCTTGGTTGATGTTGATCCCGGATTGATAACCAGAATTCGAGTATACTTCATAATTTATGATTTAGGATTTATGATTTATGATTTGAGATTTATGATTTGAGATTTATGATTTGAGATTTGAGATTTGGAATTTATGATTGTGATTCATAAATCTAAAATCTAAAATCCTAAATTGTTTAGGGATTTGGGCGCCATTAATACGGCGAATGCTATCGAAAGCAATTTGACACGGGTGCTGTCACCCCGTGATGCCAGGACCACCGGGACTCTCGCGCCAACCATAATAGCTGCCGATTCTGAAAGAGCCAGTTTTGTATTAACCTTATAAAATACATTTCCAGCTTCAAGATTGGGAAACAACAGGCAATCAGCATCGCCGGCAACCGGAGAATTTAGTCCTTTAACAGCAGCGGATTCGCTGTCAAGGGCAACATCCAACGCAAACGGACCGTCAACTATACACCCCTTAATCTGACCCCGATCATTCATTTTTGCCAAAAGAGCCGCTTCAACAGAAGAAGGAATCGAAGGCATTACCTGTTCACTCGGAGCAATAACTGCAATTTTTGGAAGGTTTATCCCCAGCCGGGTGGCAACTTCAACGAAATAGTTAATAATCTGAATCTTCTGATTCAAATCGGGTAATGGAATCACAGCCACATCACCTGCAATCAATAATTTATGATAATTTGCATTTTCAATAATTGTTACATGACTGACCACCTTCCCCGGATCGGTAATCCCTTTCTCCTTGTTCAGGATTGCCCGCATTAACTTCTCAGAACTGATCAAACCCTTCATAAGAATATCACCTTCATTACGGTTAATCATATCGGTTGCCAGTCGGAGGGCAAGTTCGTCAATGGGTTGATGAATAATGGTAAACCGTTTGCTGTCTGTACCTGATTCTTCACAGAAAGAATCGATTAAAGCCTTATCCCCAATAAGTACAGCATTTACCAGGTTGTGATCGACTGCTTCACCTGCCGCGGCTATGGTGTGTAAATCGTTGGCGCATACCACAATCAAGGTTTTGAGTTCCTGCCCTTCGGATCGTTCAAACAGTTGTGTCAGTTTTCGGATAGCCATATTTATAGATTTTGGAATATGCAATATTACAAAAGTAATATTTGAAACACCCCGGAAATATGATAAAAAGCATGTGTAAATCAGACACTTATTAAGTAAAAGAATAAGAATAAAAAATCTGCCGGATTGACACTTATAGTTTTACTTTTAATACAATTCCTAACAAAAGGGAACGAAAAATCCTATATTATTTTTATGAGTTTGAATTTGATCCTATTATCTGAAGAGTTGGATCATTGGATCATTCAATAAGTGAGGAGTGTAAACAACTAAAAAACGGAGCAAAATAATCAGTTCCGGTTCAGAATTAAATTTAATTGTGTGCTTAATATCCAAGAAAAATGCAGGAATAAAAAGTGAATACACTTTTTATTCCTTTGCATCAACATTTAACAGGAGAATATTCCTATTGCCTGTTTTGCATTCTTTTGGCGCGTTCTTCTGCCTGTTTTTTGCGATAAGCATCAAGTTTAACACCTTGCTCAGCGGTTAAAACAGCCTTTAATTTTTTGTCAGTTTCGGCAGTCATTTTGTTTCTTTCTTCCGTAAATTTTGCACGATCGAAATCTGCACCGGCTTCGCGCATTTTTGCAAATGATTCAGTCTGTTTTTTCTGTGCATCTGTCAGAATTGGAGTAACCTTTGCAACCTGATCTTTTGTCAGCGACAATTCGGTAGTAAGACCTTCAATATCTGCTTTAAGTCTGGCTGCAGGATCACCACCTCTTTGCTGAGCCATACTTATGCCCATCGAAAAAACCAACACCACAACAATCAACAGTAATTTTTTCATAATCATAAAATTTAAATTCATGCGTTTGACTACAAAACTAATAATTGGTTTAATGAAATTATAAAAATCTGGCAAAAATAATTATAAGCTTATTCAACTTTCAGAAATCAACCGGATACCCTCGGGGCTGATAGTAATTACCCGCTTTTTGTATAAAGCCCCAATGGCTTGTTTAAATGTTTTTTTACTGATTCCGAAAACGCTGTAAACCTTCTCCGCTTCACTTTTATCAGATACAGCAATAAATCCCCCCTCCTTTTTAAGCTGATCAATAATCATCTGTGCGATGGGATCGACTTTTTCGTAGCCTAAGGGCTGCAAGGAAAGATCAATCTTGTTATCTGTTCTGATTTTTTTGATATAACCTTTGATGCTCAAACCCTTTTCGAGTTGTTCAAACACTTCATTTTCATAGAGAATGCCCCAATGCTGATTATTCACAATAGCCTTATAACCAAGGTCCGTTTCACTTTCAATAATCAGGTCAACTTCCTGGCCAATAACATATTCCGGAACTGTTTTATTCAGAAATTTGTTCAGTTTGGCTGAAGCAACAATCCTCCGGGTCTCCTCGTCAACATAGATATAAACCAGATAGGAGCGCCCTTCTGTCATGGTCACCTTTTGTTCACGAAACGGGCAAAGCAGGTCCTTCATAATGCCCCAGTCGAGAAAAGTGCCTATTTTATTGACAGATTGCACCCTTAGCATCGCAAATTCGCCAACCAGGGCATACGGTTTTTCAGTTGTTGCAACCGGCCTGTCTTCAGAGTCAAGATACAGAAAAATATCGACATAATCGCCTACCTTGCAGTCCTTTGGAACATACCGTATCGGCATCAATATTTCACCTTCGCTTTCTCCATCGAGATAAACTCCGAAATCGACCTCTTTAATTACCCTGAGGGTATTGTATCTCCCAATATTAACCACTACGTTCTATTTTAAGCATGTAAAGGTAAGACAAAAAACTGGACATGAAGTATACCATCAATTCCTGCGATGCCCGATTAAGCTTATCGTATATCAACTTCCATGGAAAAATAATATTTTTGCGTACTGATGCAGTAATAAACTTCAATGTATAATCTAAAAATGAAGATCTTTCGTATTTTAATGATGCCGGTTCTGATTATCCTTCTATGCAGCTGGGGCAATAAAGGTCACCAGAAAATTAACGGTTCCTTACCTGAGCGATTGCCTGCCAGGTTTAAACATTTTAAGGAATGGACGGTGATCATGTCGGCTCATGGATCAGATGCTGATAACCGCAAAAAAGGCGATCCGTCCGAAGGGATGAGACATTACATAGATATTGATGCATACAAGGATTTTGTTGAAAAGAAAAAAATCAGTGAGCCGGCCAGCCAGGTTTTCACCTCTTATGGTGAAGATTTTGTAATGCAAAATGGCACATTGCCTTGGGTCACTGACTCTACCTACCGAGAACTTGTAAAACAATTCAGGTCAAAAGAATGGCAGATGGCAGTAATGACAGCTGCCGATCTGGGGCATTACGTGGGCGATGGGTATATGCCACTGCATCTGACCCTCAACTATGATGGAAAACTTTCGGGGCAAACAGGAATTCACAGCCGGTACGAAATAACAATGGTCGACCGGTATATTGATCAGATTGTAATAGATCGCATTAAACCCAAAAAAATTGCCGATGTAAACCGTTACATTTTCGATTACATTTATAATAACTACCAGTATAAGGATTCTGTTCTAAATGCGGATAAGCACTCATTCGAAAAGGCTGGTAACGAATACTCTGATCTTTACTACCAGGAACTTTGGAATCAGACTCAGGGATTTACCAAAGAACTGTTTTCAGGAGCCTCAGAATCATTGGCCGAACTTATCAGAACCGCATGGATAGAAGCCGGAAGACCTCGCATACCTGCGAATATTATTTTCCAGGAATCACGGAAATAAGGTCGTATCAGAAAGAATTGAAATTTGAATTTCACAAAAGCAGATTTCCACAGATCAAAAAAAATAATCCGTGTAAATCTGCTTTTCAAAATCCGCGTAATTCGTGTTTTTAAAAATAATCCGGGTCTGTTTTTTTCGCTGTTGCTGCTGCGGTGATAAAAAAACTATCACAATAAGTCAGTAACATTTCAATAAAGCCGGCATGATAGGCGCTGTAAAGTGAAGCAGTCATACCTGCATTTTGAGTTCCGAGAATACCAAATTTCAATTCTCCAAAACCCACCTCAGGACGAAGCCAGGCCCGGTTTATCCATTTTTCGGGAGTATAACTGAAATCTCCGGCTGCGTCATACGACCACAGTTCGGCATCCCTTTGATCAATCACCCTCTTTATTTCATTCAATAATCCCTCAGGATTTTCTGTTGTAACAATTATTGCCATGACATACTATTTTTAATTGAAAATCGTTTACTCATTTTATGTTTGCGGCTGGCATCCCATGATTGATATGCAAACCGGGAAATAATATGAAATTATAACAAGCTAAGGTCATATCCCAGGATATAAAGAACAATAATAGTCAAACCAACCACGATCCGGTAATATCCAAATACCTTAAACCCATGCCGGGTAAGAAATGTAATAAATGCTTTAATTGCAATGGTTGCAACTATAAATGCAACCACATTGCCGATCAGCAGTAATTTTAAATTGTCGGGGTTCATCATTAAATCGGTATGCTTATAAACTTTAAGTATTGTAGCTCCCAGCATGGTAGGTACTGCAAGAAAAAATGAGAACTCAGCGGCGGTCTTTCGGTTAAGCTTTTGTGTCAAACCCCCGATTATGGTTGCGGCCGATCGTGACACACCCGGAATCATTGAAATACATTGAAAGAGACCGATCTTAAAAGCTGTGGGATAAGTAATGGTCTGATCTTTCTTCGGACGATCGAACCATTTATCCACAAACAGCAGGACAATTCCTCCGAGAAACAGGGTGATTCCGACTGTTATAACGCTACCCAGCAACTGATCGATGTATTTATCGAGCAACAGCCCGAAAAAAACAGCCGGCAGGAAGGCAACGAACAACTTATAATAAAAGGACATGGTCTGAAAAAACCGTTTCCAGTAGAGCACAATAACCGATAAAATTGCCCCAAGCTGAATATTTATTGTAAATAGTTTTGTAAAATCATCAACTGGCAAACCAAGAAGGGCCTGGGTCAAAATCATATGACCAGTTGAGGAAACAGGTAAAAATTCGGTTAGTCCTTCAACAATTGCAATTATAATACTCTGAAATATAGTCATCTAAAAAATTATTATCACTTGCGTATCCCCTAAATCAGGGAAGTTGCAAACTTAACAACCTTTTTGCTATTAATAAGCATAATCCGGGATGGGTATTTGCATTTTTTAGGACAAATTATTTTGATTAAAGTAATCGGGAGGGTGATTATTTTGGATTTTGTTTATGGCTAAAAAAAGGCTATCCCATGTTTGTAATTATACCGATTTGTGTTTATTGCAATCATGCTTATTTCATTGGATATAGAATTTATCATCATTCCATTTTGCGGGATTATTGATGATGTAATCCGTAATATTTTGATAGGATTCATTAACGATTTCACCCGGTTTATCAATGATAATAATACCATGGATATGATTTGGCATCACGATGAATGAATCCAATTTGACGTATTGAAAATGTTGCGGAATTGCCTGCCAGCAGACAAATGGTTACAAAATAGGCGGCATTGCGCCCATAATCCCACCATGTTGCACGGGCAGACGGAATACGGTATTTATTTTGGAATTTACCGGTCATCATCTTTTGGTTGTGTGTTTTCTCCAAAAAGATCCAGAGCATCAATTGCGTCTTCATCCTTGCTGTCGATATATTCACCATCGTACCAGTTGGAATTTTCATTGGGTTTTATTTTTATATCCCTTATTTTAAGGATGTCGTTGTAACCATCTTCATATCCCCGTATTACAATTTTTGTATCGGGAGAGAAGGTCTTTAACAAATCGATTAATTCAGCTGCTGTCATACTTATTCGTTTATTAAAATCTTTAAAATATTATATGCAATTTAATTTTCAAATTCAGATTGTATACCTATAATGAGTGCTAATTTAATAATTAAATTGTCCGTATTATCATCAACTGCGTTGTTTTTTGAACAATAACCAAGTTAACCAATAACAGGCAACTTCCTGAAAAACATCTACCCTGCTTCTCCAACTTATAAACTTTCACACCAGGCATATTTTCTTCTCAGCAGATTTCGTAGGCCTAAATAATAAAAAAAGCCGGATAGCTGCCCCTTCGAACAGCCATCCAGCTTTAATAACCAGGATAACAGGCAGATGATTATCCCATCATCATCTGAAATACTAAACACATATTATTTTGAAACATCGGCCCACGGCACAAGTTTCGAAGGGTAAAAATCAATATTGAGTGCTTTGAACCGTTCGCCATGAACGGCAAGCCTGGTTTTATATTCATCCCAGCTCCTCACAACAGGTGCACTCCAGCCTATCTCGGCATAGCCGGGCAAACGCGGAAAAACCATGTATTCCAGTTCTTCCATATTTGTCACAGTTTCTGTCCACAACGGGGCTTCAATTCCCAGGATATTTTCCCTTCCAATGTCCGGAACCAGTGTTGCAGGATCCCAGTTGTAGCCTGTATCCACTTCCACATAACCGGCCCAGTGCAACCCAAGTTTCGAAGCTGAATTATATTGCATGTCTAAATAAGCTTTTGCAGCGGGAGACATAATAACTTTTGCCCCCTGTTTGACCCCTTTCAGCGCATTTTCGGCCTTTGCCCAGTACTGTACTGCGGAATTAGGCTTCAACGTTGACAACGCGATTTCATCCCAGCCAATCACCTGTTTTCCGAGGGTGTTCACAATACCTTGTACCTTGTTCATGAAAGGGATATAATCTTCGAGTTTAGTAACATGCGATTCATCACCACCAATATGCAGGTAAGGACCAGGCGTGAGTGCGGCAAGTTCGCTGAAAACATCGGTAATAAACTGATAGGTAATTTCTTTGCTTGTACACAGCGAACTAAAACCTACCTTGGTTCCAGTATACAGTTCGGTTGCTTTATCGTTGCAATTCAATTCGGGATATGAAGCAAGGGCAGAATTGGTATGACCCGGCATATCGATTTCGGGAATAACCATGATGTTCCGTTCTGCAGCATATTGAACGATTTCGGCATATTGTTCCTGCGTATAGAAACCACCCTTACCACCACCAACCTGTGTGCTTCCACCTATTTCGGTAAGTTTTGGCCACTTTTTGATTTCTATGCGCCATCCCTGATCATCCGAAAGATGAAGATGCAACACATTCATTTTATAGGCAGCCATCAGATCTATTGTACGTTTTACATCAGCAACCTGGAAAAAATGACGTGCAACATCGAGCATGACTCCTCTGAACGGATATTCGGGATAGTCACGGATGGTTACCGCAGGAATCTGCCATGGGCCCTGCTGTACGGATTTCACTTCAATTCCTGCTGGAAACAGTTGTCTTAAGGTTTGAATACCATTAAACAGACCTGCCGGCTTGTTTGCAATAAGATTTACAGTTTCATTTGTGATGGTGAGCTGATAACCTTCTTCACCGAGCTGTGTATCGCCGGAGGCAAGAGAAAGATAAATATTTGCCCGTGTCTGCTTTCCGTCCAGTGGTCTGACAGTAATCTCAAATCCTGTAGCCGGTTTCAGCTGATCAGCCAATTGTTTTCCAATTTGTTTAACTTCAGCAGATTCACCAGGTACAAAGATGGCGCTCTTTTCCGAAAGGATAAAGGTTCCTGTTCCCTCAACAATTGAAACAGGCTTCGGAATGATAGTTATTGCGGAAAGCTTTCCGGGTGACATCGCCATAGTATTTATAGTGAAAATCAGTAATCCAATCACCAGAACTGACTTAATCCCGGTAATTTGCGTTTTAAAATTCATAGGTCAAATATTATTAATGTGTTTAAAATATAATTTTATTGTATTTAACAGTATTGTTCATTGTTAAAACCGAAAAATCAATACTTCTGATAAAACGATTTCAAAAACGGGGTGACCTGATTAAAGATCGGCTTGGTAAATTCGATAAACAGATCCTGCGGGCCAGGAGGCGGGATTGGCTTGCGCTTACAGATTGCAAGTTGTTCGTCAGTCAGGGCACGCTCATCGCCATTAAAGGAACCCCATTCAACAAACCAGACAAACTGCCCGGGAAATTTCCGCTGCGAAACGACATTCTTACCCTGAAGATCAATAATCGTTACATCCAATACACCTTTCGATATCAATTCCCTGCGATTAACCGTCAGTTTAGCTTTCACCGTATTGTATGCCTTCACCTTTTTGCCATCAGGCAGCGTGACAGTTCCCACCTCCACACTATCACGTGACAGCTCCCTGACAGTCTCCTTATCGTACACCTGCCCTACCACGAAATCATCAAAATTCATTCGAAGCAACTGATCCGGATTCCTTAACCCTTCTTTTTCGGCCCCTTCGGGTGAATAAAAAGCAACAAATTCATTGGGTCTGTACCGCATTAAATTTTCGATAATCTGATTCAGGAAGAAATCGGACGTGAGCTGGTACTTGCGCGATACCGGTATTTGTTCAACAATTACCTTCCATGTGGCATTGTATTTGGCTTCATTCATCCGTCTTTTTACATCCTTATATCCCGGGGAGAACCGGTCGGCCTGCTGATAATTGTACCAGGCATCTTTCCAGGCAAGACGTGTATTGATTTTTTCGTTTTTCAATCCTGAATTGTATTGCTCGTCAGCGGCAAGCTTCCGTGCCTGTGCAAGTTCTGCGGTAAAGTAATTTACCTGCGGAAGAACTTTGATTGCGGCAGGACAACGGCTCACCTCGTCTGACAACCGGTTCATATTTTCATAAAATCCAACTACCTCAGAATATTTAAAAGGGTTGTTTGAACTGATGGCGTTATCGATCCTTCCCTGGAAATAGTTAATTGCCATGGGATAACCCTCCTTAACCGCGTCAAGTGCTTTCGAAGAATTTGGATTATTTCGCAGTCGGTTAACCGCTTGCAGGGTGGCATTGAAATAATCGCCCCGTTCAAGTGCTTTTTTGCCCGATGAGCACGACATAAGTAACAAACAGATAATGAAAGGAGTAAGAAGTAATCGCATCGTTTAATTAATTGGATAAATTTGGCTGATAAAGATATTTAATTCGGATTATATAAAAAATGCAGAAGAATGAAATTTCAGAAGCACAGACCGGAGAAGCAATACTTCATACGCCAGAATCCGTTTTACAAAATGATATTCAATTTGGAGAAACATGCTACTGGTTTAAGAATTAAAGGGTGATAGACCGTGTGAATAAAATATGTTTCATAACAAACCGCAATTCGGTATAACTGTAATTATCGCCCAATTCATTTTTAGCAGCGGCTAAACCGAGTGTTGGATTGTGACGAAACCAATCGGAAATGGTGGCTGCCTTTTTGTGATTTACCAATCTTTCAAGGCCAAGTTCCCCCGTTTCGACATAATGAACCAGGTGCCCCTCGACGGTTGACACAGCCATACCCCTGAGTCTTGCCACCTCTTCAAGCGATTTGCCGCTGTTGAATAATTCGAAGGAAACCAGTTTGGTCTCGGGTTTTGGAACCTTAATCTCTGCCTCCGGTTCAATATCTACCGGCCGATCGGGAATTTCGATGTTCATTTTCTTCTTATAATCCATGATTATGGTCAGGATTTCCTTCCCAAACTGACTGACTTTCTTTGGACCGAAACCTTTCACTTTTTTAAGTTCAGATAAACTCACCGGTAGTTTGCTGATCACTTCGATAAGCACCTTGAAAGGCAATATCATGAAAGTATCAACATTCAGATCATCAGCCTTTTGATTGCACCATGACCGGAGAATCCTGTAAAGTTCGGGATGCTTCATATTTCCTTCAAGAGAAAGCATTGCAGGTTTGACCTTCAGATTTTTATCAGCCGGCTCTATTGCAGCCTTGGCACGAATCTCCATGTATTGCTTTGCAGAAAAGCCCTCTGTACATCCTTTAATACAGGCATATTTCACCGTGGCATCACCGGTCAGTTTTTCAACCGCATCCTTAACCGATTTTTTGACCGTTTTATTATCAATTTCAATATCAAGTCCTTTTAATTTTCCAATCAATACCAGGGCAACTTTTTCGGAAAAATAGCCACATGCCTTGCGAATCCGTTCCTGCAAAAGGTGATTCGCCTCAACATTCTTATTTTCTGCGAGCAGATGCTGTAACTGGCCTTTAAATTTTTCGGAAACCTCCGCCAAATCACGTCTCACCTCTGTATTCATCAATACAAAAATCTCTTTAAAAGCAGGGAGAATACTTTCCTGGTGCTCGTTCATGAGTTTCACACAATACATCACTCTTCGGAGCAAAGGTTGAAAATCAAACAGTTCAAACAATAAACTATGCTGAAAAGCCATCTTCGCCTGTTCCAACTGTTCTTGTCCGGGAGGGTTTTGCTCTATTTCACGGTTAAAAACCGAGACTTTTGTATCGCTCTTAATGCACTGATTTGAGATTGGCGTACTTAAAACCATTCCTTCGAGTGTTTTGCAACGGCTGAGTGCCACATAAACCTGGCCATGGGCAAAGGCAGCTTTGGCATCGATGATCGCTTTCTCGAAAGTCAGACCCTGACTCTTGTGAATTGTAATAGCCCAGGCAAGTTTTAACGGAATCTGACTAAAAGTACCAAGAACCGATTCCCTGATCTCTTTGGTCTCGTCATCGATTGTGTATTTTGTATTCTGCCAGTCCACTTGCCCTACCGCAATATCCTCCTCATCACCCGGACACCGCACCCAGATCGTATCATCATCCATTTTCACAATCGCACCGATTTTCCCGTTGTAGTAAAGCTTATCGCGCGAAATATCATTCTTAACAAACATCACCTGCGCCCCTTTTTTAAGACTTAGTTCGAAATCAGTAGGATATGAATATTCGGGAAATTCGCCTTCTACCTTAGCGGTAAATTTGCGCACTTTGGCCGGCAATTTTAACAGTTTTGAATCATTGATGTTATGTGACTGGTAATTATGGGTTGTGAGGGTAATATATCCGTCGCTATCATTGTGTGTAAAATCAGGCAGGTATCTTTTGTTCAATTCATCGAGCGTATACTGATCGGCGCTGTTATCCCGGATTTTATTGAGCAGACTGATAAATTGCTCATCCCGCTGACGGAAAATGTGGGTCAGTTCAATGCTGATGTAATCGGTCTTTTTCAATGCCTTGCTGCTGAAAAAAAATACGGTTTCGTAGAATGGTCTTAACAATGCCCATTCATCATCCTTTACAACAGGCGCCAACTGCTGTAAATCACCGATCATCAATAGCTGCACTCCGCCGAAAGGAAGATTACGATCTTTATACCGGCGAAGTACGCTATCGATACCATCGAGCAGATCGGCACGCACCATACTAATTTCGTCAATAACAAGCAGATCGAGACTTTTAAGTATGGCAATTTTCTCACGATTAAACTTTTGCAAACTTTCGGGGCTGGTTCTGTTCTCCGTCCCGGCACCCTGATTTACAGCATTTTCGACCGGAAGGAAAGGGCCAAAAGGCATTTGAAAAAAAGAGTGGATGGTAACTCCACCTGCATTGATTGCAGCAACACCTGTTGGTGCCACAACCACCATTCGTTTGGGGGAATTTTTTTTGAGCTGGTGAAGAAAGGTCGTTTTCCCTGTTCCGGCTTTCCCGGTAAGAAAGATATGCTTACCTGTATATTGCACAAAGTCGAAAGCCAATTGCAGCTTATCGTTACTGATAAATTCTGTCATTATTGCACGCTGAAATTTTATTTAAAATTACACTTTTTCCGTGTGAAATTAAAAAATATCGGTGTACGGTGGTGCGTTTTGTAAGAGTGCCTTGTATTAAGTTGATTACAGATGCCCTTTCCCAACTCAACAGTTCCAGTGATGTGTAATATCAAAAAAATAATTGTTACAGGCGTTTTAATAGCTTTGCTTTCGGGCAAGTCAAAAGGTCGTTTATAGAGATCCTGTAATAGTAATACTAGTAATATAGTTGATTTTAGACCAAAATAAAAGGAAAACGACAATTATAGTTTGCATAATGTTTTGGGGTTCCCATGCAAAAAGATGGTTGAGCTGCACTTATCAATTCTTAATTTTTCCATTGGCTGCATCCGGATGCTGTTGTAACCAGATTCTATACAATTCAAAAAAAGTGGGGGCATCCAATAATTCAACCGTAGGATCTGACTTTTTAATTTCCTCCACTACATTCATATACCAGGTCGGCGTTTTTAATATATTCCGAAACCAGTGAAACGGAACCGGCCGATCCTTTACCCGGCGTAAAACATGTTTCGCGGCATCATTCGGATTTTTTTCGGTGACATCATCATCGGAACGCAAAACAGGCATTTCACCATGCAATAAAGTCAGGGGTACCTTCTGGGGTACGATACCATTTGGACTGAAAGAGGCATAACAATCTAAACCTTGCTGAGACAACCCGGGAGCATTGCCATCAATTACAAATCCTGTTACTGACAAATCCCAGGTATAGTAATATTTTTTACAATGCTTAGCCCAGGTAGCTAATCCCGATTTCAGACCGGATATCGGCCTTGGCTCCTGTAACATTCCTGGATTAAGATAACCTGCGCCGTTATCCGCGGCCACAAAATAATCGTTTGGAGTTGCAGATTCGCGAAAATACGCCAAAGCCATTGGAACCCGCTCCTGTAATACCGGGCTTACCGCCCACATCATTGGCACTTTACCCCTGTTACTGTCATCCCAGATTACAGGTGTACGTTGGGCAACCCATGAAGAAGCATCATAATCACCAACATAAAAAATATAAAAATTGCGTCCTTTGAAATCAACTTCACCTTTTTCATTCAGATAACCTCTCTTTTTCAACGCTTCATTAGTCACCCATCTTTGAGGATACTTTTCCTTCAACGGATAATGGGTCCAGAAAGAGGCATTTGCCAACGCACCGTAGCCAATGGCATCAGCATCCTTAAAAGCATTGTATGCGCCGATAATTTTAGAAAACTCCCATTCTGTTTGAACAGGTTCGTGAGTCCCTCCCAAATTTTTCCAATTCGTATATTTGAATGCCCAGGAAGGAAAACCTCCGATATAACACATTTTTTTTCCTTTATTCAAATCATAAGCTGTCTGCAGAAACAGCTTTAACGTGTTTAAATCTGTTCCTTTAGGCTGGTCAGGCTCATCGGTCGCTGGCTCATCCCCCCAGGGGGAAAGATCAAAGAAAAATGCTTTTTTGCTCACGAAGAAATCATGATTAGAGAGAGTATGATGATTGTTAACTGATGCCCCGGGATTTTCCCTCCACTTTTGATCGATATAATAAGCTCCGTATTCACCGCTACACTTTCCCCTTTTCATATATTTTTCGATAAACCACACGTAAGGATCATTTTTCAAAGATCCACTGGTGGATAAACCGGTGCCAGGTATTTTCCCAACTCCGGTAAATTTTGATGTGCCGTCCCGATTTACCAGCCATTCTTTAACCGGGAGTTTAGAGCCCTGCAAAACGACACGGGAATACAAGCTTGAAGGGCTAAGATCGTATCTTATTGCTATTAGATTTTCAATTCCTGCAATTGAAGAAGCTACATTACTGGTTGATTGAACTTTAGGATCATAAACCACTACCCCGCTTATCTTCTTGCGATAAAAAATAATAGCATCTTCCAAACTTTTGAGTAAGAAAGTATCCCTGTTGGCAAGCCATTTACCTGGCTGACGATATTTATTCCACCAATATTCATCGATACATATATTTCCTTCAACTACATATTTTATATAGAGAAGTGGCTCTTTTTTATTTATAATTCCCTGTAAGGTAGCAACAGCATGTAATTCATCCCAGGTCTTTTTAACAGAAGCAGGGTCCGATAGGTTGTTCGTTAAGAGATAACGCATATCAAGTATTCCAACAGGTTCGTCAGCTATGCACTTCAACGAAGAAAAACATATCAAAATACTCAAAAACAGCCCAAATTGTCTCATAATCTTTTAATTATCGCTTATTTTCAATCGAATTTCTTTGCTAAAAATCCGTCTTTATAAATGGGTTATTGGTTCTCCGATTCATTTTTGCTGAAACTCTTTTATGGCAGAAATGGCGTTCATATTGTTTTTAATGCCTCCCCAGTTATAAATACACATGTAACGGATTCTACGTTCTGAAAGAGTATTGTCCAACGCCGAAACCCATTGCTCCTGAGTATGATCTCCCTGGTAAAGCCACTCAACTGCCCCCCAGTATGGTGCATCGCTTGCTGAAAGCGCTTTCATGGCAGTCGTGTCCTTTTTAGGATCGGAGGAGTAGTTATAAAAACTCCAACCCGGGCAAGAGTATTTATTTAAGGCAGCGGTGTAAAGTGTTTCCCCCTGGCTCCAACCGCCGCCATGAGTGAACAGACGATCACGGGGCACCCCCATATTGCTCAATAACTGACACATATCTTCCAGGTGCAAACGGACAACTTCGGTAACATCACCTTCCTTTAACTCACCCGATGAAGCCAGTCCTGACGTGCTGACTGCTGCATATCCGATTGTCCGGACTCCCCGATCGGGAAGAGAGTCTGTTTTTAGGCCATAAACGGGGTCTTTGGATTCAGGTTGATCCAGTAATGCATTTCCATTGGGATAATACCAATTATTTACACCAATTGCACTTTCCCATCCAACCTTGATTCCAACCAGCAAATATTTTTTCTCATTCGGAAGGGAATTCCACCAATCCATCACAATGGGTACCAGGTTCTTCATTTCATCATGACAGGATTTCCGATATACCGGACTCATAAGGTTGGGCATGGGCAATACCCGGAGCTGACGACCCCAGTTTCGCCAGCCAATCTTCACGGCAGAGTCAGGAGTCCATCCGGTCCATTCCACATTATTCCTGTTTTCAGGATTATAACCCGGCTTCGTATTATCCCACCAGTTCCACAAATCGGGCCGATTACCCCACCATTGTTCTCCGTCGATCTGAACGATGACCGGTATATCAAACTGCACTGATAGGGAAAGATATTTCCTGAGCTGAAGAGCTGCCTTTTCAGGACTCATGTGAAGATAAGAGATAATAAAGCCAACTCCAACCGATGTCGGGCGATCTGTGGTTTTACCAAAAACTGAGGCAATCTCCCCAAAGGATTCTTCATCAGGATTAACGCCGTTCACAATAATGTACTGTAGGGGAAAGTTCGCTGCTGCACCTTCAGACTGCTTCCTCTTTCCATCACATCCAAAAAACAAAAAACAAAGCAGGATACTTAGTGTGAGTGATTTTCTCATAAAAATCAATGGTATACAAAAGAAATTAGTGTTTGATCAATCACTTTACTCAAATGTTAAGGCATCAGGAACCTCATCCAGTCCATAATATTGATTGTCAATTCTGTCGTTATAAACCTTTACAATCCTTAATCCTGAAGATGCTTCTCCAAGAGGTTTTCCAACGGCACTTGTTACCACCATTTGTATTTTTCCATAACTTGTTACAGCATTGTTGTGCAAGTGTCCTGAAAAAACCGCATCCACCTGATTTTCAGTAAAAAGGGAAAGATATTTTTCACGGTTCGCAATGCCTATATTTGAATAGGTTTCCGGCTCATCAAATGACCTGATAAAAAACGGATAATGACAAAAAATTATGAGATGTCTGCTCCCGGTACTTTTTTTAAGATTTTTTTCAAGCCATGCAAAGTGCTCCTGTTCAAAGGGAGATTCATTGGCCTTAATTATACTTGAATTTAACCCAATAAACATGGAACCTTTATGCTTAAACCTAAACCGGTCAGCACCATACCTTTTTTTGTAAATTTCCAGATTCTGGTGATCAACCTTTCCAATATCATGATTCCCCGGCGTATAATAAACCGGGATTTTTTTATCAATTCTTGCGGTGATTCTTTTAAATTCATCAATCTGAGACCGGTTATTCTTATCATGAACAAAATCACCGGTAATCACCACAAAATCAGGCTTTAACCTGTTAATGCCGGTTACAGCTTTACCATATAAATCAGTCTCCTTTTCAAATGCAACATTCCCTTCAAACATTCCGAACTGAGGGTCGGTAATCTGGATAAAAAACCAGGGACGGTCAGGGTTGGTCTTTTGCGCTTCCAAAATTCCATGGAATGAACAAAAAAGTAATAAAAGAATAATCCGGATTGATTTCATAGTACTTTATTTAAATATATAATATTTCCATTTAATATTGACAGAATGACTGAAACCTGTTAAAGTGTGCAAATTATCACTTTCAAAAACAAATACCCCAATACTTTCACTATTTTTTTAATCCCGGAACCGGCCACGATTAATATTCATAATGTTCCAGATTATCAATAGATAATTTGCTCAGCCTGTGTACCTGCTCCGGCCAGTCATGTATATGTTAGTCAATTAATTTACAATCAAATTTACCGCAACAGGCTTTTGTTTACCCTTCTCATAGACCACCCTTGTTTTTCCAAGGCGAATCTGCTCTTTTTGTTTTCCGAATGATACCAGTAAAAGTAACTCACCATTGGCTTCCCTGTGAAAACTAACCTGTCCATCCACTAATTTTTCTTTCCTGCCTTTCATGGGTTTCACTACTGCAACGAATTCAACTTTTGCCGAATTCTGCCGCAATACCAGCAAAGGCACCTGTTTTCCCTCATCAGTGGGCATACGCGAGGAGTAGATAACCTGATCCTGTTCATCGTTATTCATAAACCATAATCCAAGTCCGGTGTCATTACTATCCCATTGTGAGCGAACTGAATTTTCTGACAGTTTCTGCCTCTTCACATCTGTTATGAATTTATAAGAGAATTCTTCCTCGGAGGGTGATGCAACTGATGTACCCGCCCCTGAACCGGGAAATAAAAGCGACTTGCCTTCGGCATGAAAGAACCAATCATACTGATGCTTCGCGGTCCCGTCAATCCGGTCCCACACTACTGCGTATTCATCAGTCATCATCACAGTCCGGGTCCAGCTGCTCCCTTGGACTATTTCCTTTGTTAGGGCAGAGGCCAATTTAAATGTGGGGGTATCTATAAAGGCAATCAGATTTCTGTCCTTTGTAGCCGGCTGACTTTTACCATCGACAACGATCGTGTTGTGCGAGGGAGTACTTTTCAGGAACTGGTTTGAAGGTGACGCATATCCGGTTGTTCCATAGTCAGGAACAATAGTCCTGCCGTTTGCAAAAAGCGTTATATTCATCTTGTCGGGATGTCCATGTCCGAGAAAAGGTCCATAATCAAAGGTCATCATCATTTCTTTTCGAGCCGGCAAACCGGACCCCTGGCGTAAAATGGCGATTCCAAGTACAGGAAAATCAATTGATGAAAAATTTGGTTTGATAACACGTTCAGTTGATGGTTCTCCATACAGGAGATTTCGGTAATGCGGATCAAGAAAATCTCCAATTGCCCCACTTTTCCCTCCCCGGAGAATCTGCTGTGAAGCCCAGACAAATTCGGGAGACCGATAACGATGATAAGCCATCACGTACTGATCCTGCGGAAGATATGACTCATACCAGCCATCATTGATAGCGGCAAGCTGCATATTTGGATAAACATAACGAAGAGGCGCCGTAAACATTTTTTTGATGCTTTTCCCTGGCTTTGCTTCCCATTGGTAGAGATCGTCTCCGTTATTCATCGCAGCTTCAACAAAAGCCAGAAATCCACTGAGCGGGTAAAAATGATAGGTATGTACCGATTCAGGCCATAGCCCGTCATCTCCGAGCTGATTTGCAATTTGTTCCTTAAATTGCCGAGTGGCAAAATCAATAAAACGCTGGTGCCGTGTAGCATATCCAACCACGCCAATGGCCGACAGGTGCCATGACCCCCAGTTGCCGGTCATTCCGGATTTTGTCAGTGATTGTGCGGCCGGCCACAACAGGTCTTCGACGATATGCAAACGTTGTGCTTCGGTCATTGCATTATAAAGTAAATCGTAACTTTCTGCCAATGGGATCAATACAACGGCCTCCTCCAGCGTTTGTTTCAGGATTGTTCTGTCCGTGTAAAAGTCTGCATATTTTGACAAAATTTCGATAGCCTTTTCAGCATACTCCCCTTTTCCTTCTATCGCGTATACCAGGCTTAGGTCACGAACAGCACCGCATAACCAGTAATGCTCAAACGAGCGGCGTGCTGCAAGAACTTTATCATTGAGATAAGTCTTTCCGCATTTGGGACACTTTCCCGGGGATTTCGGATCAAACAGTTTGTTATCCGGAACTTCCAGCATACTGCCATCCGCGCAAAAGTAATCGTGGATCCAGCCACCAGTCTCAGGAATTGTGATTGACCGGTTGAGCCAGTAATCAGCATTTGCCTTCACATAATTTTCATAAATAGCCTTTCTTTCAGACTTCTTTTGTAAAACCTCCGCACGAACCAGGGAAAGACGTTCATTGTTTACCAGCACACAGGGATGAACAGCAGCGTCATATTTACAGGGCTTTGCTCCTTGCTCAAATCCTTTCCGCTTATCCAGCTCAGAATCAGGCAATGATTGCGTTTGTGCAGTCAAAAAAAGACAACAAAGAATCATTGCTGAAGTCAAATTTATTCTATTCATTTTAATACTTAAGTGATGAGCCCATGGTTGGTTGTTAAGTTATACAATATTACTATTTTTTTCATTCCGGCAGCGTAAAAGTTCAATGAACTCAACACATCCACCTGTCGAGGTTTTCAGCTATAAAAGCATCGTCATTCAGATGAGGGTAAGCGTTATAAACACGATCGATTTCTTCTTTTTGTCCGGGAGAAAGGGTTTCCTTTTCATCCAGCGTCCAAATGCCTTCGAGTAATCCCTGACGGCGCAGCACTTCATGAAGCCCGCAAATACAGCCTGCAAAATTGTTTGCTGAATCGAAAAAAGCAGCATTGCTGTCGGTAATTTGTGTTCCTAATGTCAATAAATGGCTTATACTGGAAGTAGACCTCTGTTGATTAATTTGTTCAAGCAGTTCAACCGCCTTCTTTGTCCAGACTGCCCAATGTCCCAGCAAGCCGCCCGATATCCGCTTTTTAATCATTGATTTCCCGTCCGAAAGGCTGTATTCAGTCAGTAAATCGGCCATAATATTGTCATCGTTTCCTGTGTACAGGACAATCTCTCCGGCCCTTCCTGATTCTATAACACCCCTGACTACATCAAGGGTCTGGTAGCGGTTGAATGGCGCCATTTTTATCGCGATAACGTTTTCGATCTTTGCAAATTCGCGCCAGAAACCGACATCCAGTTTACGCCCTCCAACTGCAGACTGAAGGTAAAATCCTATAACAGGTATTATAGCTGCAACCACCCGGCAATGATCGAGCAGGGTTTGGTTGGATGCCTCACGCAACGCTGCAAGGCTTAATAGCACTGCATCATAACCCAGATCGGCAGCCAGGCGCGCTTCCTGAATAGCCTGACTGGTTTGACCGATCACGCCGGAGATCATCACGATAGGTTTTCCGCTTTTATCAACAAACCGTTTATGCTCCTCTTTTGCCAGTTCCAGAACCGGTCTGAACAATCCTACCTGAGGCAAACGAATTTCGAACTGCGTGGTATGGACTGCAACGGCCACCCCTCCCACTCCTGCGTCAAGATAATAGCGAATAATTGCGCGCTGCCGTTGCTCGTCAAACTGCCTGTTTTTATTTAAGGCGAGCGGAAGTGCAGGTATCACAATGCCCTTGCTGAATGCATTGCCTTTTTCGTTATTGAGTTTTAGTTGAGTCGTCATTTCAGTTAATATTTACCGTCCCTCACATCGTAATGCGTTTGTTTGTTTAGTAACCTCTTTCCCTGCCCTACCCATTGCGCGATCCATCGGATCATTTGTCCCGGAGTTACTGCAGGTCTGCCCAGTAAATCGTGTGCAAGGGTTGAATTACTTAACAGCGCCGTTGAGGCCTCCTGACCGATGAAGACTGGTGTTTTTCCCATAAGTCTTCCAAATTCAAGGGCGACTTCGCGGACAGAAAGAATTTCTGATCCCGTAAGGTTAATAATTGTTGCCGGGCTACTGCAATGCAACAAGGCTTTAAGAACCATCGCATTCATATCGCCTTGCCAAATAACATTGAAATACCCCATCGACAAATCCAGTGGTTCCTCATTTTTAACTTTAGCGGCGATATCCACCAGAACGCCATAACGCATTTCGACTGCGTAGTTTAACCGGATCAGTGAAACGGGTGTGCCGTTTGTGATGCTCCCGTATTCGAACATCCGTTCCCGTCCCAGGCACGACTGCGCATATTCACCTATTGCCACGGGACGGTCTGATTCGAGCGAACCTCCCGAACCAACTTCGACAAGAGGATAGACACAACCCGTTGAAAAAGCGACAATAACTGATTTTTTAAAATGTGCAGCAACCAGCGCGGGTACATAAGTATTCATGGCCCAGGTGAGTGAAAGGTTATCTTCGGAGCCAAATTTCATCCCTGCCAGGAAGATTACATTTTTAACCTGAGGCAAACTCCTGATAAAACCGGTATCAAGCAGGTCTCCTTTAATTGTTTCAATGCCAAAACTTTCAATATGTTCGCGTTCGATTTCATTGCTAAACCTGGAAACACCGATGATTCTCCGGACGACACCCGCTTCATCACTGCCTCTTTTAGCCATTCTCGCTATCGAAGGTCCAATTTTGCCTGCTATGCCTAAAAAAATGATATCTCCGTCAAGCGTTTTTAATAATTCAACAACTTCGGGTGAAGGCCTTGACAGCAATTCTTCGAGTTGTTGTTCATTCTCAATAACTTCAGGATAATTTATCATAAATTCAATTCCCCCATTCTTAAAATGATGTTCTTATAAATTTTCACAGCCTCTTCAATCTTACCGGTATAACAAAACTCATCTGTTTTGTGGGCCATTTCGGGTTGTCCAGGTCCAAGGATAATTGTTGGAACTCCACCATATAATTGCTGAAGTACAGCCCCGTCAGTTACATAAGGAAGCGACTTTTGATGCTTGCCATTCCCGGCACCCAATCCACAAACATGATATACCAGTTGAACAAAAGGGGATGATTCCAGGGAACTTACCGGCAGCAAATCCACAAGTGTTTTAATGGCGACCTCAGACCCCAATTCCCGCGAAAGCTCCTCCAGAATTTCTGAATGGACCACTTTCGAAGTAGAGCGTATATCTATTGTAAATTCGGCATGATCGGGCACCGAATTTAAATTGATGCCGCCACTGAACATTCCTACATTAATGGTCGGGAAACCGTGTAAATCATCACGTTCGGCGTTAAAACGAAAGTTTTCGGTTTTGGTGACTGCCCTTGCTGCTTTATAAACAGCATTATCGCCCAATTCCGGCATCGAGGAGTGGGCTGTTTTTCCGGAAGCTGATACTTTAAGGTACAAGGCACCTTTATGGCCAATGGCAGGATAGTTCGAAGTAGGTTCACCTACTATTATGGCGCTGGCTTTTCCCACGTCATAACGGGTATCGGCCAGATGCTTTGCACCATGACAGCCGGACTCCTCGCCCGCTGTGAAAATCAACCGGATACCTCCAGGTGGAACAGATTCCTTACAAGCCTGTACTGCCGCGCACATCATGGCGGCCACCCCTCCTTTCATATCGCTGGATCCGCGTCCGTAAATCTTACCCTCCTTTATTGTGCCACTGAATGCATCCTCCGTCCAATGAACCGCTCCCAGGGGAACTGTATCGAAATGACCGGTCAGCACAAGTGGAGATATGAGTTTATTCAATCCTATTTCGGCAATTAAAGTTAACCTGTTTTCTGCCAGTTTATGGAAATCGATCCGAAAGCCCTGGCTTTCGAGCAGTGCGCCTGAATACCTGGCAATTTCCTGCTCATTGCCCTCCGGATTGAGGGTATTAAAAGAAATGAGCTTTCTTGTCAATAAGATTACATCATCAAAATTCATATCTCTATGTACTAATTATTCTACACCACTACCAAAATCAGTACATGGGATAGAAATTAAACATTTGCTTCACTCAGTGTATCCGCACTTTTTTCATTGGTGGGTGTGGATAAAAAGGAAACAAGAATTGCCCCTGTAAGAGCCAAACAAATAAGTACAATGAAACCAACCGAATAACTTTTAGTTGTTTCATTGTACAAATAACCAACCAGCATCGGGAAGCTCGATTCAGCTATGCCATCGGCAACAAGGATTATTCCCATAGTCCGTCCAAGCGCTCTGACACCAAACAGATCACCGGCCATCAATGGGATAATCATATAATCGCCACCCAGCCCAATGCCAAAAATTACCGCAAAAATATAGATCCGACCTGTGAAATCGGGCACCAGCAAAAGAGGAATTGCAGTTGCCACAATCAGGTAAATCAGGATCATTACGTACTTGCGTTTGATCAAATCTGCAAGCCAACCCATTAAAACCCTGCCAATCAGACTTGACAAAAGGACAAATGACATTACATGCGCGGCTTCACTCTGGCTAAAGTCCAGGTCCCGAAGATAAAGTTTCAAATGCTGACCAACCCCACCGACTGCGCCGATAGAACACATACTTCCCAGGGCCAGCAGATAAAAATTCGGGTTACGAAGGATTGTTTTCATGGGAACCATTTTTTCGATGTTTCCTGTTTTTACTACATTTATGCGCGGTTCCTTTATAAACCAAGCCATTGGAAGAGCGATCAGAATAATCAGAACACCCAGTGCACCCAATGCCATCTTCCAGCCAAATTCATTTTCAAGCCCCGCAGAGATTAAAGGCACCAAAGCACCGCCGGCACCTATTCCGAGATAGGCAATGCCCATGGCTTTTCCCCTGTTTTTATCAAACCACCTGGAGATCAACACCTGGCAAGGCAATGGTCCTCCAAAGACATACCCAAGGGCATTGAAAATATAAAATAAATAAAACATGCCCAGAGTACTTGAAAAACTTAACCCGATAAGGGCAGTTCCCATCATTAATGATCCTGAAATCATTAACCGGCGTGGACCGTACCGGTCAATCATCCACCCGGCAACAAATCCGAACAAAGGGGCAACCAATAATTTCCCCAATGCATTTCCGGATGTGACCTCTGTCCGTGACCATCCATAATCGGCGATCATAAAATCATAAAAGAAGGGCAATCCGTAATACGCAAAACCGACTATGGCAAACAGCGCTAAAAAGGCTGTCATTAGTATGTAGGTCTGCGAACTCCGTCGGGGAGCGGTTGTGTCTGTTTGAGTTTTAGTTGACTGCATAAATTAGTTGGTTATCAAACACTATATTAGGAATCTTTTCCTTCACTTTTTTTCTTTTATCGCCGAATGCAAGGTTAGTTTTACCGCCGACAGGAAGAAATGCAAATAACATTTTATTATTCGACATCGCAAAACAAATTCCTGATTTTATGATTCAAATTCTTAAAAATGCCCATCCATTAAATTCACTTTTTACGCCCTGGTGTCCATTTGGAACGACCACCTGTATTCAAAAGGAATTTTAAAGCTTCCTGGTGACAGATGAGTTGTGCATCAAGAAGCATATCAGGAGTCTGGGTTACACAGAATGCATGACTGGGTGATTCCACGGTCACACTCAGTGCACCGCAATGTAAATTCAGCGCTCCGTCAAGATTGTAATCTCCCATCTTAACCCGCTGAGCATCGGCTTCAGCCTTTAGGTCTTTCGATTTTTGCAAACCATTCAATGCCAGGCCTGTATGCACAGTCTTAAAAAGTGTATCGAAGGCAGAATACAAAGCTGGCTCTCCGAAAGGGCGTAGCATTACCATATACTGAGCACCGGTGTGCATATTGATAATCAGGTCAGGTCGTTCACGTTTGGTTAAGTCAAATAAAGCCTGAGTCTCCGGCTGACGATTCCCAAAAAAATCATCGTGCTGTATGTTTACTCCTGCATCGTTCGGGTATCCGCCCGGGAAACCCGGACGTGAAAAGTCGTATGGGATGAATTCCTTGACTTGTGGCCAGCCGGTAATCGTTCCATCCGGTTTGCCGCCCGTATTGAGGTATTCATGAACAGTTTCATCAGAAGGCCGGAATTCTTCCATGCGTAAGGGAATGCGGATCCTTCCATCGGGGTTCACAATCGGGATAAGAATGATACGATCAAGCTTTCCGACAATCGAAGTAATTCCAGGCCACTCCTTTCCGCGCAGATCTTTACCTGTCTCGATTACCGAGAGAAGGTTTACTGTCCCGACAATGCCTTCAAATTCACCGCCATGAACGGCTGACATACCCATATAAACCGTTTTCTCATGATCCTGTCCACGATAGGCGCGCACATCTCTGAATCCAAGTGATCCGGAGAAAGTAGTCGTTCCTTTACCCTGACGCGGTTGCCCATAGACCACAGCCCGAACAGGCCGGCCACCGGCAGAAGTGCCTATTACCTCAACTTGTCCTTTATGGATATTTTTTTTTAGAAAATTGGTAACCTCATCATACGTGGATAGCCAATATGCAGGAATATTTTTCCGCTCCGTCAGGTAGGCTTCAGGGATCTCAAACGGGTTGCTTTTGGCACTGCCGGAGGCAGAAGTCTGGCCATAGCTTTCATTAAATAAAATCATAAACATCGTTAAAAGGATACTTTGGGTAACCTTTTTAATGACCTGCATGTCAGTACCGGTTCTTGCAGACATTAGTGGATTAAAAAAATATTTCGGAATGCAAAACCTATTTTCAATATTCCGGATAAGGGCAAATTTTTTCATAATGAATTGTTCTTAGGTTATTTATATATCGTATCTGGACGGTTTTACTTTTTTACAATACTTTCAATTACCATTTCCAGCGATTTAATAATGGCTTCATCCCCGGGAACATTACTAACCCATCCTTTTCTGTCTTCTTCATTATTTTTGGCAGTCGTATTTTGTGGTATTCCGGTATCACCGGGGTCATATTGCCCGTCGCGCCCTCCCAGCTTCCACACTACAAGATCCAGCGAGGGAACAATGTACATACAATGGTTTCCTGAACCAACTTTCCAATAAGCATCCCTAGGCAAATCAGGCCAATATCCGTTTGTATTTACATTAAATTGTAAACTATAAGGATAATGCGGATTATAGGGTGAACTATGTGAACTGGCCCGAACATAATCAACAGGAACAATTTGCTGTTTTTCCCATTTCCCTTCATTCAATAACAGGTAACCGAAACGAAGCATGTCAGTAGCCCGGAGGGCGATACCACCTCCACCTGGGCAATGAGTTACCCGTTTCTGATTTTTATATCCGAAACCCCATCTGCCCCATCCGAGTGCAGTTCCAAGGTATTTGTCCAGATAATCGTTTAATTCCATACCGGAAATATGACGAAGCATTATGGATGCAATATGGATTGAAGCAGTGGCATACGAATATCCTGCCCCTGGTTCACACCAAAGCTTTTTTACAGAAAAAGGAATATCACCCATTTTTCCTTCTTCCAATCCTAAAGCAAATTCATCAACAAGAGCATACCAGCCATCCGGACCTACCGGATCGATAGTTCCAGGCACACCTGAAACATAAACAGGGTTATTGCCCCTTATTCCAGCCGTAAACGAGAGTAATTGACCAAGTTTAATTTTTGACATCATTGGGTCAGGCAAAGGGAAAAACCGTTGCGGAAGGTATTTGGGTGTAAATACCAACTGATCCAATCCTTTCGGAAACAATTCGGGATGCTGCGACATCAGTATCCCAAAGGCTATACTGGTAAAGGATTTTCCGCAGGAGGCCAGATTTGGAGTAGCTTCGCGGTGTCCTTTCCCGAAATATTTTTCATACACTAACCAACCATTTCGTAAAACAAGCAATCCCCCGTTTTTTGTATCTTTTTTAAGGTATTCAATGGCTTTATCCAGCCGGGCTATGTCAATCTTTGTTTTTTTCCTGATTTCGCCCGGGTCGGATAAAGTACGCCAGCCACCAAGAGAGTCAGGAAGCGGGAAATACTGGGCTTCACCTATAAGGCTAAACCCAAGTATAATTATCAAAAACAGATAGGTGAACTTCATCATAAAAATTTCGTATTAAGTGATTTATTTTATTTCATCAGCCTTAATAATGATGTCACCTTTAGGCGACCAGTACAGTTCTTTCCCCTCATTATCCTTTTCGATGGCTTCAAGGATAACATGCAAATTTTCAGGACTGGAAACCTGGCGAGCGATAAAGGAAACAGAACCTGCCATAAAAATCAATACTTATTTGCGAAATCGTCCGCGAAGGCATTCATCTCTGCCTGAGTTAAATGAGATCCGGAATTAACAATTACACGGTATCTGAAAGTTACCGACTGTCCGTCAGCAAGTGAAAATTTTAATTCTTCCGTACCCTTGGTGAAATCCCTCGTGCCAAGAGGATTGGCAGCAAATAATCCATAACCCCGGGCATGCCAGAAAGTAGGATAACTCAGGTTTTTGGGATGATCACATACCACTAATGATATTTTTTCATCACCAATATTGCCGTACAGATCCATCCATTTAGCCCTGGTACTCCAGACAGACTCTCCGGTGATACCTTCACTGCTTAAAAAGTTTCCGGAAACTCCGGTATTGGTCAATGCTTTCACAGTGGTGATATTCCCCTGTGCGTCGGTAAGTGCCATTTTATCTTTAGATGGAAGCTCAAGCTGGCGTGCGACACGTATCCCAAACATCCCTTCCTTGGTATCGTCAAATACAATTGCACCATTTATGGCTTTAAGGGTTGTAATCCGATCAATGATGCGTATTGAACCTTTTGCAATAAAATAAAATTCAGTTTTTTCAGCAAGCAGCTCTTTTCCTGACGAATCTACCCAATGTGCTTTCACAGACAGAACACCTTCGCCAGTTCCCCCTTTCATTTTTTCAATTGCCAGGTGTCTGATTTCACCTCCGTTTGCATTTTTTGATCCAAGTCCGGCAGAACCGTTGCCCCAGAAATCAACGCCATTTACATTACCATAATTCAGCCAAATGCCGACCTGGTGCGGATGGTCATTACGTTCGCCTTCTCTTACTTTTAACGGAAACCCCCGGGTAATTTCTGTCCCGGCAGAGGTAATCACAGGATACAATACGGGTTTATGCACATTATCATACCAGCAATAGGAAGTAAATAGTTTTCCATCAACCAGGATATCCACTTTTTTATCTGCCTCATGATTAACAAATTTTACTTTCAGCTTCTCAGGGGCCTGAACCTTGTTTGATGATTTAAATCCTCCGGTAAATGATAATACAGTCAGGAGGGCAAGGGCAATTAATGTTAGTTTCATAGTTAATTAATTTATACATTGTTGATTTACAGGAACATATCTGTTATTGACGGATTAAGATCAAAAAGGCATCCTCCCAACCATCGGGCCGCGTAAATGTGACGCTGGCAGAAGGAATTACGGGTTGAGCAATTTCAGTAGTCATTCCATTGACCGGATTCAGCCATTTCCCTTTCATTGTCCCGGAACAACCCTTCAAATCCAGGATAATTTTAGCGTTGTCGGGCAGGTAAGCCAATACCAGGTCCTTTTCCGTTGTTTGGGATATCACCATTTTAAGTGTTTCGTCAGCTGACTGGTTTAATATAAGATCATGAGACGGAACTAACTGCCACCATTTTATGGAACTGAAAAAATTTCTCATAACAGTCATCTGCCCGGCACCTGGCCAATGGATTGCTTTACGCCAGAAATCATATGCGGTGGAATCCTTATTAAACCTCCATACTGCTCCGGCGCCAATTTTTACCTTTGGAGGAATGTCACCTGCTCCGTAAGTATACCCCATGGAACCTGATAACCACGATATCCATCCAAGTTTGCGGACATCTTTTTCGCGCCAGTTCAATCCTTCATTACTCCCATAGCCGTCATACATTGCTTCAATGTTAATAACCGGCTTAACCGGTGAGCTATTCCACATATCCAGCGTCCAACTCCTCGCAGCATTGTATGCCTTAGCCAGATTGCCGCTATGGTGTCCGCTCTGCATTCCGCAAAAATCGACTGATGGAGTATTCCTGTATGTTAAGTTGGCTTCATAATTTGTTCCGGCATGCTGAGTCACAAGGTGTAAAGTTGATTTCTTAAGTTCTGCTGCCACAAGGTTGAGCTCAGCTTCATATTTTTGGTCGAAGGATGGTGATAAAATGACCATTAGAGAAGACATTCTTCCGGTAAGGTAAATTTCAAATTTCTGGTTATTTGGATTCTTAGCAAACAGGTCTCTCCATATATTGCCCAGGCCAACCATAAGTATAAACAATCCTTTGTCGTTTGCATAGGCTATCTTTTCCTCCAGCTCCTGCCAGAAAAGCGGATCCACTGTTCCATCCTGCCTGAAAGATGTAATCTCCAGCAAAGGCCAGCCTCTCGGGCTTATCTGTATCACAGAAAAACCCTGACTAACCCGGGTATCCACATACTCACGCCATTCTTCCATTGTCGATTTCCTCGCGGCATTCCATCCGGTATCGCCTATCCAGAGAAATGGAGTTCCATCAGCATGTGCGAGAAACCTTTTGTCTTCACTTATTTTCAGGTCTCCATGTTTATAAAGGGGATTATCACCCTTGTATTTCACCACTTTTACTTTACCGTGTCTGTTATGCAGATCTGCATTCCCCTGGTCACTGCAGATTGTATTCCAGTGCCATATGCCGGGTACCGGAAAAGCGGCGCGGAAACAAAAATTATTACCATCGTCAGTAAAAGCCGTAGTTGTAAATGTTTTACCATTAGGTCCTGTAAAAACAGCCGTTAACGTAACTATTTTACTTTCAATTGCCACTTCAGAAGAGAGGGTATGTTGCCACCGCTCCCATTGAACGGCTTTTTCTTTGTGGTCTTTATTCACCGCATCACTATTAGCGAGTGCTACTTTTATATCCGCGGCAGGATGAACATTTTTTGATGCTTTAAACCCACTGAACAGTGAAAATATAACTGTTAATATTAAAATTACATTGGATGCTTTTTTCATAGGTGTCAGTTTTAATTATAATTACGACATTTTCAAAGCAACGTAGTTATGACATCTTAATCGGTTTCAATTTTAACCACTTCAATCCAAATCGATGTCTCATTTTGCTTTGTTTATTGTAACTAAATGAATCTTCAATAATTCATACATAAATGCGGGTCCCCCGGTCATCGCTTCGTAATGGTTGTGTTTATTTGTTGCTCTTGGTAAAGGAAATCCGTCCGGAAGAAAAATTTCAACGCCAAGTTGTCCGAAATAGTTGGCACGATCAAGGTAAACCCCATCGCCGGTCGTCTCATAACTATTCAGCATTAATTCAATAACACTTGAAAAAACGTCTGGTTTTATAAGTTGTGAAGTATCAGGGCTTGACGTCAGGTATTTATTTGCAGCCACAAGCATTAATGATCTGTATTTTTGAGCTAAATCAGGATATTCAGAATTGAGCCTGGAGTAACGCTGATAACAAAGGTTCGCGGTACCTGCATGTGGTCCATATCCGTAGCCAGAACCCCATTCAGTACTATACGGTTTGTTCATCGAACGTGTGCGTGGTTTACCTGTTTCAGCATGTAATGTTACCGCGAAGCCTCCGCCAATGGAGTCAAATTTATGCGGGGCATTCAGGAAATTTATATCCTGCTGATGTGCAAACTTTTTCATGCGTGCTGCCAGTTCAGTATCCATCAAATGAGCTGCTATCTCAAGACACCTTGCCAATTCAAGATTGCTGGTCAGCCATATTACGTTGATATGATCCCCTTCGTTGGAACGGCCTGCCGGCAAATAACCCGACCTGGTCAACTTTGTATTATCCTCCATCCTTCGAAAAAGGACTTCTATTGCTGTCAATAACTCTTCCTTTCGATCACGTTTGAAATTCTCTTTTCTACTGTAAGCATCAGCCCATCGTTCGATCATTTGTCCGGCATAACGTGGAAATTCGAACCCGGAATTCGGTCCGTGTTCTGACCATTTAGCATGTCGGCTGAAATCACCGGTCATTTTGTCGGAAATTTGGTGATCCCATTCTCCAATAGCAAATTTCCAGCAGGCATCGGGAGCCAGCTTATAACATTGATTCCAAAATGGCCACACATCAGTTTCGTGGATATCGAAGTTCGGAGCGTGGGCACATGATTCGCTATAAAAATCCCAATAAAGGTGTTCGCCCCAACACATAAGCCCTGTTGCCGGACTTTGGCAGTGGGAGAAAAAAAATTCCAACGCATCATCTGCCTCTTTCGCATATTTATTATCCCCGGTGAGTTCGGTCAAGTTATACAAAACATGTAACAAATCCTTATCAGATAGCGGGTTGGCACCACCGAGCGCCCTGTCAGTTTCACGTACCCCTTCGATGCTTCCAAATTCCGCTTTGGCACCCGGCTTCATTGTTTCGCGGTTCAAGGCCGAGGCAAACAAGGGTGAATGTTCTTTCCCATAATGGTCACGTCCCTTATTAATCATTGTAACGGCATAGTCCTCAACAAGCTTACGAAAATCAGGACGACCCGATTTAACCGGATTGGCAGCACTAAGTATATTGAAAGATGCGAATACTATTAGGAATTGGAAGATAATTGAAGCTATTATTACATATTCTTTAGGCCGATTCTTCATTTGTTATATATTTAGAATTTATAAAATTTTTGCAATGATAAGTTTGTTTTCAAATCACATAAGCAGCATTTAATTAGACATTACAAAGGGAAAATTAGGTTATTGACACATCAAATCTAGTAAAATATTGCTGTATTGCGGAATCAACATCCTTTTTTAAATTCCTGGATAGATCCAGGTTTATTTTTTAATCCGCTATTCGTCTAAACAATCCCTTATCAGCGGGTCCGGGCCTTCAACCGACTGAAGTGATTCAATTTCACTATTTATCCCCTGCCCTATTACCAAAGACTGCATCATTTGACAAATTGTCTATATTTGTGATCGTCTGTTTTCATATTTAAAGTAGCTGAAATGCGTCTGAAATTATTGGCATGTAAAGTTCTGCAGCGTGAAATTAGCTTGCTGATGGCTCAATGCGAACATTTTATAGATGTAACTTACATCCGGCAGGATTTACACAACACTCCGCAATTGCTGAATACGGCCTTGCAGGAGGAGATTAATAAACTGGATGAAGGAAGTGACCGATATACCTGCCCTGAACCGTTCGATGCTATTTTATTGGGTTACGGTCTGTGCAGCAATGCCGTAACCGGTTTAAAATCAGCTAAGTATAAGCTGGTAATTCCAAAAGCTCACGATTGCATCACCTTTTTATTGGGTTCACGCGAGGCATATAATCATCATTTTACCAATAATCCCGGAACGTACTGGTACAGTACCGGGTGGGTTGAAAATGTTAAGATGCCCAGTAAAAAGCGGCTTGAAGAAATTCGTGAGGAATACATCGAAACTTATGGAGAAGAAAATGCCCAATACCTTATGGAAATGGAGCATAACTGGGTAAAAGATTATAATACGGCCGGTTTCATTAACTGGAATGAATTAAAATCGGACAAGGCTCTGCTTTTTACAAAAGACTGTGCGCAATCGTTAAAATGGGACTATAAGAAGTACGATGGCTCAACGGGCTACCTTAACAACTTTTTAAATGGCAACTGGGATCCGAACTATTTCCTGATTCTGGAATGCGGCAATTCAGCCGAACAATCATATGATGAAGAAGTTATAAAAATAAAAAATTAGGATACCTGGAGGAACCCCGGTAATGCCTCCTATCTTTGCTAAAATGATTACGGTACCTGATTCCAGTTTATCAAGTGAAAAAAAACATTCCGCTTTTATTCTGAGTGGTAAACGGATCTTTTAACAGGGACTCCCAAACAATGGCCGGGATTTCGAATCTTGAGCTTTCCAACTTTCGGCGTTCCTTCATACTTTTTTTGCCTTTATTCCAACTGTGGATGATTATTTCCTATTTATTGAAATGCCGTTTTTGAGGTGAAACCCATTGTTAAACAAAACTAATTTATGATGATTAAGCCAAAAGTCTAATTTATTAAAAAAAAATATAATTTTGAAAACCATACAAAATTGATAGCTATCGATTAATTTTGAAATTAACCAGCATTAAACCAAATTACTAAACTTACAAAAACATGAACAATTCATTTAAAATTTTAACGAGTACTTTTATTGTTGCAATAGGTTTTTTGGCACTTTTATCCAATTGTTCGAAAGACACAAACGCTGACAGCGAAGAGGTAACACCCTCACCCAGACAACTATATGAATTTTCGGTCCCGGGAGCCGGATTCAGCGTTGGATGTCCGACACTGGTGAATGATTTTATTTACATCGGAACTTCCGTAAATTTAACATACTTATCATCTGTCAATAATTATTTTTATAAACTTGATAAAACGCTGCATAAAATATGGGAATTCCCCTTAAGTAATAAACAATTGAGAGGGCCGGCATCATTGGATAGTTACGGCAACATTTATTTTGTGGTAGATTCAGGAAGAACAACTTTACATGGAAATGCTCACAATAAAATTTATTCACTTGACAATAGTGGTAAATTCAGATGGTCTAAAGTTATTGGATCTTTGGACCAGTCACCAACAGTGAAAAACCTTGCAATTGCCAGTGACAATACCATTTATGCGTTAGGAGATACATTGTTTGCATTTGATACAAATGGAAATAAAAAATGGACTTACTTTAATAATTCTTTTTCAGCAGAACTAATGAGTGCACCAATTATTGATCCTAACGGGAATATATATGTTATTACCTCAGGAAAGATAATCTCACTTGATAAAAATGGAAATCAAAGGTGGATATGTGATTCCGGAGAACATGGAGGAGTTTCGTGTCCTGCATTTTCGAAAGATAATTCTAATTTAATAGTTGCGATATACAAAACAATTCTTTCAATACAAACCTTAAATGGCAGCATTAACTGGAAATATGCTGTTGATATGAATGCTGATTTTAGATCTTCACCCGCTGTTGATGATAACAATGTAATTTATATCGGAAGCCATGGTAACGGAGGCGAAAAGGACGAATCTGCTTTATATGCAATTAAAGCAGATGGTTCAGGAATATTGTGGCAATTTGACCTTGGATCTGACATTTATTCTTCCCCTACTTTAGGAAATGACAGAGTAATTTATATTGGTTCGGAAGGACATGGCAACACAACTGATAAGCATAACAGAGTACATGCCATTGATATGACAAATGGGAATATAAAATGGTCAGCTCAGCTTTCTATGGATGTTCTCTGGGGGTCTCCAGTATTATCGAATACTGGTATTTTATACGTATCAACTATGTACATTGCTGGCGAAGAAAAGTCTGGCATATATGGTTTTAAAACGGATGCCACAGGACTTCTTCCAAATTGCGGCTCACCAACCTATCAGTTGAGTAATGCTCACAATGGAAGAAGATAATAAATTACCAGATCTGAAAAAGACCAGAATATTGTATTATTTTCTAAAAAAGGAAGGTAATTATGTAAATTATTGTTTCCTTTAATATTGATAATTGAATTGTTAAGCGCAAGCAGAAGAAAAAAAACCCTGTAATTGAAACCAATGAAATTAAGAAAAATATGAAAATTGAATTAAATAAAAACCAATATAAAACATTACTGACTGTCATGTATTGCGGTGAGTGGGTTTTAAATTGTCATAAGATAAAAGATGACAAATTATCAAAAGAAACTGATGATTTAGAACAATTGATATTTGCATTTGCAAAAGAGGATGGATTGGAAAAATGGATTGAATATGATGATGAGATGGAGAAATATTTTCCAACGGCAGATATGGAGGATAAAATTCATGTTCATATTGATAAATATAATAATAAACAAAAAAGAAAATGAAGCTTAAAAAACCAGTAATTCTAACTTACCTCCTGACATTCTGTGTATTGAATATTTATGCCCAGGACTGGCCTCAGTTTCTGGGTCCTGAAAGAAACAGTACCTCTCCCCAGAAAAATTTACTTCGCACCTGGCCGGAAAACGGGCCCGAAGTGTTGTGGACTACAAGTATCGGTATTGGCTATGGTGGGCCGGTGGTAAAAGACGGAAATGTTTATTTGCTTGACCGAAACGACAGTATCGGGGATATTATGCGAAGTTTCGAGCTTACAACAGGCAAAGAACTTTGGAATCATGCAATGGCATCGCCCGGAACATTTCCATTTCCGGGTGCACGAAGTGTACCGGCTGTTGACGGAAACTATGTGTATGCCTGTGGCGCTATGGGCGATTTGTACTGCCTTGATATCAATACACATAAACTGGTTTGGAGTAAAAATATCTGGACAGGTTTTGGGGGTACTAAACTGCCAATCTGGGCAATTTCACAGTGTCCACTAATATATGGGAACCTGGTTATTGTATCCTCGCAAGCTCCTGAAGCCGGTGTTGTTGCTTATAATAAATTAACCGGAGATATTGTCTGGAAAACCCGGAATCTTGGAAACGAAACCTACGTGAGTCCTACTATTGCAAAAATATCCGGTGAAGACCATGTTGTAATGGTAACTTCTTCAACAAACCCGTTCGGACATCCGGAAGCAACAAAAACATTAGGTAATATAATTGGTATTGAGCCGATTACAGGAAAAGTGATTTGGGAATACAAAAACTGGGAATGTCATATCTCTGTGGCAAATGCCGTAGAAGCCGGTAACAATAAATTGCTTGTTGTTGGAGGTTATGAGCTTGGTTGTGTGATGATAAAAGTTGAAAAGCTGGCAGCTGATTCTTACACTGTGACCGAACTGTTTAAGCATAACGAATTTGGCGACCAGACAAAACCGCCCGTCTTATGCAATGGCTATTTTTATGGTCAGTTTGGAACGAACAGTAAGCGCGATGGTTTAGTTTGTATGGATATGGATGGGAAAATAATGTGGAAAACAAAAAATGAACCTCGGTTTGATAAAGGAAGTATGATCCTGGCAGACGGATTGCTCCTTGCTACTAACGGCACAAATAAGTTATACTTAATTGAGCCGGATCCTACAGGATTCAAGCCGCTTGCTTCTGCAGATTTACTGAAACAAGGAGGCGTAAACAATAAAAATCCGATGACAAATTTTGGCGGTTCAACTCAAAACTGGGCACCTATCGCACTGGCTGACGGCAAACTACTAATTCGAGACCAACAAAGAATGATGTGTGTAAAAGTGACGCAATGATTTAACATCTGTACTATTTAGAAATAAAAATAAATCCCTTAACGTGACCTGATTGTAAACAATTTTGACTCAAAAAACTTGTACTGAAATATACCGTACACTTTAAAGTATTGTACGGGAATTTTCCGTATATTTGTAAAAATATGTAAAGCCATGAGAACAACGATTAAAGAACAAGCCAGATTTGACGCACGACTTCCAAAAGAGCAAAAACAGTTCTTTGAAAGAGCTGCATATTTAGGTGGGTTCAGAAACTTAACAGACTTCGTTATTTTTACAGTTCAGGAAAAAGCAAAAGAAATAATCAAAGAGAAAGAACAAATCATTGCTTCTGAGAGAGACAGTCAGATATTTTTCGATGCAATAATTAAACCAGGAAAGCCGTCTGAATCTTTGAAAAAGGCTTTGGATGATTATAATGCTTTTGCCTCAAAATAGAACAATGATTGAACTATTAGACAAGAAGCACAATCTAAATAATTTTGACTGTGGGAAAGAGTTATTAAACAATTACATAAAAAATCAAGCCGGACAAGACATAAACAGAAAATTGTCCGCTTGTTTTGTTTTTGCAGAAAAAGAAACAAATTGCATTCAAGGATACTACACATTATCAAACTATAGTATTCCACTTAGCAGCTTTCCCCAGCAAATAAGAAGGAAGTTACCTCAATCTTATAATTCCATTCCGACAACATTATTGGGGAGATTAGCGATTGATAAAAACTGTCAGGGTAAAGGATTAGGAAAAATTTTATTAATAGACGCATTGAAAAGAAGTTATGAAATATCAAAAGAAATTGGCGCATTTGCGGTTGTTGTTGACCCAATAGACAAAGAAGCTGAGCTGTTTTATGAAAAGTATGACTTTATAAGACTTCCGGACAGCGAAAAATTGTTTATTGCAATCAGAACATTAAAAGAACTTTTCGACTAATAAAAAAATTCTGCGCCCAATCGGATTGACCGTCCCAAAGGTGGATACACCTTAGGCAGAGCCGGCCATACATGCATAGTTCCCACTTTTGAATAAAGTGATCAATACAGCATATTGAAATTTTATGAAGACTGAAAATCGACCACTCGACGGTAATGAAAGTAGCAGACTATCAGAGAGCATCAGACAACTAGGAAAAACTGCTAATCCGAAGTTAAACTGGACGACCATTCTCATTTTGGCTTTATTGACGGTTTTATCTGCTATTCATATTTACTATTACGACAAATCTAATTTTTCGCTGATTTCTAAATTCTTAGTATGTTTGTTTCCAGTAGTAATCTGGACTAAAGTTGAGAATGAATACAAAGGCAGTAAAAAAAGAACTGAATATCTAAGTGGATTGAAAGAAATTGAAAGAAATAAAACCATTAATGTTGTTGAAATATATGCAAGCCGAATTATTGAGTTTATAGAAAACAAGGACGAAGGAACTCTTTATTTAATTGAACTTATTTTAAAGAGAGGGGGTTCCCGGGCGACCTGGAAATTGAAAAAAAGAAATTTGACGAGATTCTAAGAGAGATTAAAGCGATTGCCTGACAGCGATTTGCCAAAACCGGAAACAAGTGAGAATATGAAGATTAAATTTAAAATCAAAAATAAACAGGCCGGTTAACGTAGCCGCAAAATAGTATAAAATAAAATAGAGGATTGATGTATTGTTATTAAAGTAATTATGTAAATTGCGAGAAAATAATATGAAACAAACATACTTCATATGGAATAATACATCCTGAAATAAAAGATTGGAAAAATTTTCCGTGGTCATATGAGGAAAAATGTCAATCAGCACTCAGAAATATTGCATTTATTAATATAAATAAATTACCTGGAAGTTCATTTTAACTGACAGAGATTATATAATGGATATAGTCGAAATCACCAGAAAATGGACGAAAGATTTTAAGCTAATTGAATCTTGAGAAAAATAACACTTATTGTTCTTATGCTTAGTAAAATTTATAAGTATGGAAAAGAATTTAATACGTCTGTTGTTTCATGTTGTATTATTAGCAATTGGGCTTGTGCTTATGATTGGTGGAATAATGACTGGGAAACATGGTGCAACAGTTGTAGGACTATGTGTTTCTGCAGTAAATATTCAACAATGGATTCAGTGGAAAAAAGAAGAAAAAACAACAATAAAAATAAATCATAACATATGAAATACAAAGTGCATCGCATAGAAGTCAAAAGTGACAATATGCAGGAAAAATTAGAACAGTTTTTAAATACAGTGGAAGGAGAAGTAATTTCCGTATTCCCGAATGTCAGACCCACTTTGATGATTTTAGGTGGAACAGCCAAAGTTGACTATTTATTGGTTGTTGAAAAAATCAAATAATATCCTTGAGAACAAACTGTAATTATGATAGACAAAAAAAAATTATTCACTGATACGAACCTTGATTTACCATAATTTGATTAATTAAAAATAATGTCATCACAGAATTTATTCAACAGAATATAAAAATTTATTATGTTCAATTTAAAATTAAACAAATGGACGATTCAATTTTAAAAAAACAAGTTGCAAATTTTTATGGTTTTGAAAGTATTGATTCTTTGGGGAAACATCATTATCATCCAGCGGTTATCAGAGGTAATGGGGATTTACTACTCACTAAAAATGGAGTCTGTTTTAATCAGTGGATTACCCAAAAAGAATATAATATTCCCCTCGATAAAATCACCAGGATTGAAATAAGAACATGGCATAATTTGAAAATGAAATGGCCTGGAAAAGTGTTGCGCATTCATTTTAAAGAAGGAGAGGATACCAAAATCTTTGGAATAGCGCTTGGCGGAATACTAAGCATTACAAAAGGTGGGCAAGATGATGTTTATTTATGGAAGGAAAAAATCGAATCATTGATGAAAGAACAATTCTGAGAAAAACTTAACGGGCACCGGGGCAATTCAGGCTCTTTACCGGAACATTATTCGGTTTGCGTTGATGGCGGCACCGGCGTTGATTTCGGCTAATTTTGTTATTTTTATCTTATTCATCGTTTTCCGGAATCGTCCATTTCCATGATTCCACTACAATAATAAGTAACAATATTTATCTGTTGTTTATTGTCGACTTCGCTCAGTGAGCAGCTCAGTGAACTCGTTCAGTGACTACGCTCGGTGAATTTTCCTCATTTTCTAAAACGGGATTGATAAGTAGAATATTTTTGTGATCAAGTTCCCTAAATCCATGATCATAACAGTAATAACAGACATTGTTGCCTGGTGATATACTCTTACTGGTGAAAAAGTCGAAACGGTACCCACTCTTCTGCAAATCGAGTTTAGTTGTTGTTGTTGTTCCCATCGCCAGGAGTATTGTAAGTATGCTATGGTTTTTTTGAAGAATCCGGTTGACAGCAAGGATGAGGGAATTGCACTCGAGGTAAATTTTATGGTTGTTGACACTGCGGCATTGATTGCTACAAAATTTTTGATCGTCACGACCCTTGCGGAGTACAGCGCATTTAAGACATTTTATTTCGTTCATATTAGTTTATTCAGCTAATTCGTTGATTTATGGTAAAGCGAACCGACTAAATCAGGCCCGGATTTTGAGCCACAAAACTAAAACCAATACCCGTTTTTATCCGTTTTTAACCGGATATAACCGGATAAAAACGGATAAAAGTTATTGTGAAGACTACCAATCACTTCACACTCAGTAACGACTTCTAATTTGGTAAGGCTGGACGGAAAATTTGGTTAAAAAGGTCATCATTTAATTTGATGTGTTCGTGCAATTTTGCACCAGTGCCAGTAATTCATTGCGATTGATTGGTTTGGTAATATAATGATTACAACCGTTTTTTATCGCCAGTTCCATTTCGCGCTGAAAAAAATGCGCTGACTGGGCAATGATGGGGATAGTTTTGTTGAATTGCCTTATTTGCCGGGTCGCTTCAAGTCCATCCATTACAGGCATTTGAATGTCCATCAAAATTAATGAAATAGAAGGATTATCCTGCAGGGCCCGCACAGTATCCTCACCATTTTTCGTACGAATTAACTTAAATTTTTCTTTTGAGAGTATAATTTGAAGCAATGAAAATGATAAGTCATCATCTTCTGCGACTAAAATAATTGTATTTTTCATCACTGATTTTATTACAGATTCGGGAGCATTTAGTTCAGAAGAAACAATCGGACCGGAGTCCTTTATATAAGGAATTGAAAAAGAAAATGTACTGCCTTTGCCGGGTGAGGATTGCACTTCTATTTTACCGCCCAGCTCATCAACATGGGCTTTTACAATTGATAAGCCCAGCCCGGAGCCTTCATAATCGCGGGTTAGTTTCATGTCGGCCTGAACGAAACGTTCAAAAACTGTTTTATGCATTTTTTCGGGAATCCCCATTCCGGAGTCTTTTACAAAGAACACGAGAGAGTCACCCACTATATAGTTGCCAAATTCGATAGAACCACTTACGGTGAATTTGACCGCGTTCTTAATTAAATTGGTGAGGATATTATCCAGTTTGTATTTATCGGTTTTGATTATGGCAGCAGGACCCGTAATTTGTTGTGAAACAGAGAACATTAACTGTTTCACAACAGCCTGACTTTTAAAGAATTTATAGTGGTACTCCATGATCTCTGCGACATTCACCTGATCAATCTTTACATTAGATTCTCCGGCCACTATCCTGGAAATCTCGATAATATTATTTATTGTATCGAGCAAACGCTCACCGCTTTTATTAACGATGTTTATATATTCTGTTTTATTTGCCTCATCGAGGTCGGGTTCCTTGAGCAAACCCAAAAATCCAAGTATGCCGTTCATGGGTGTCCGAATTTCGTGCGACATATTCATCAAAAAGGCAGATTTTAACTTCTCGGATTCTTCGGCTTTTTCCTTGGCAGCAACCAATTCAAGTTTTGATTCCAGATCGTCGGTAATATCCTGTACTATTGCATCAATTTCTATTACGTTGTTGTATTCGTCGGTCAGAATTCTTGAAACGGAATGATGATGACGAATTGAACCATCGGACCTGTATATGCGGTAATTACTTTCGACAGGCTCACCCGTGATTATTGCTGTTTTTATAATTTCCTCGGGCAGATTGGGCTGCTCGGGAAGTGTTAAACGGTTTGCTTCAGCCCTTGTAAATGGCCGGTTGACAGGTTCTATTCCATAAAGATGGAACAGCTCATCGGACCACCATGACTGATCTTTCAGGGCATCGTAATGGAAACTTCCCACGCCGGAAAGACGCTGTGCATCCTTTAAGCGGAGTTCGCTTTGACGAAGCTCTTTCTGGCTCTTTTTAATTTCAGTAATATCGCGCGCACTGCTGCGAAACCCTAATGAATTGCCTTTTGCATCCAGAATTGGACACCATGAAATGGAAACCCAAAACATGGAACCATCTTTCCGGATCTTGCGGACTTCGAAATTTTCGCCGCTTATGCCATTTAAGGCATCCCGAAATTTTTCTTTCAGAAATTCCAGATCTTCTTTGGCCGTAGTCATCGTAAAATAATCGCTTGCAGAAAGACATTCAGCAATGGTATACCCCGTTAATTTTTCAGCATAATCATTCATCCAGATTAGTTTTCCGGAAGGATCAAACCATGACTCCCAACTCGCGGCATAATTTGCTATTGCTTTGAATTTTTCCTCACTCCGCTTAAGATCTCTTTTGTTTTTCCAGTTCCGGGCAGAGTTAATCATTAAAAGACCCAGAAAAGTAGTAGCTATAGGATAAAAAATAATTACCGGTAAGGAAATGATTTGAAATGTGGAAAGAGCTATTTCGGAATTAAGTAAAAAAGTGCATCCGAGCATTACAACATGAACTAAAAGTCCCATACCGAACAGTTCGAATGCCGCATTTTTATGTTTCCATTGGGGCCTGAAGATTCGCCAGGCTATTCCTATTAATCCGGAGGAGAGGATAACTGTAATACCCATCGCAACCCCACCGCCACCTAAGGAGATACGATAGATTAAAGCAATGGATACAGCGATAACTGTTGGAATAATTCCAAAAAACAGACCCGATATTGAAAGTAAAACAGAGCGCACATCAAAAGTAATCCCGGGAATTATTTTCCATGGTGTCATCATAATTATAACTGTGGTCCAACCAATCAGGAAACCAATCATTATTTTCCACACCAGACTTTTTGGGTATGAAGAGCGCGTCCAGAAATATTCATAAATTAAGCTGAAGGAGAGCAAAATGGTAATATTTTGCAGCAATGGAAGAAGGATTGATTTATCCATAAATGATATTGATACTTAATTAAATAAAAATCGGATTAACTGGTTTTAATTTCCATAATGAAAAATTAAACTTAAGCCGCGGTTTAACAGATGTTTAAATTCAATAACAAAATTATTATTAACATACAAAATAAAATGGTTGAGTAAAATAAATTATACCACAAGGAATTTTTTTGTAAATATGGTAAATAAAATTTACAAAAAATTTCAATAATCCTATTTAATGGCTTGCGAACAAAGAAATGGAGCAGCGCTCTTTTTTCAAAAGTTGATCCGGGGTTCACCTTCGCGGACTTTGGCATCCAGAATCAGTGAACACGCTCAGTGAATAATCAGTGACCGGGGAAATTTGACCGGGCATGCATTACACATACAAAAAGCATAGAGTGAACAAAATAAACTGATAATGAACTAATAAAGCAAACCCAATTGAATTTTTCAATGATACATTTGCACATTGTCAGGATAAAAATATTTCTTCATTTATCCTTTTAATAAAAACCATGAATCTTTGCCTAACGTTATCAAAGCCATATCAGAAGATTAATTTCTGATATGGCTAAGAGAATTTTATCAATAAGTAAGAGTGAAAACGATGAAATATTGGATAAGCAGGATAGGAGGAATTTGTACTCATTATCATACACGGTACAAAAGAGCAGAAAATACGTATCGGAAAAGAGAAATGCATTATGAGGACACGACGGCAGTTGGTATCATACAGGAGGGGAAGATAGTGTACATTAATGATGCGATGAAGGAAAAGCTTGGATGTAAAGATAAGCCCGAAATAATAGGAAAGCTTTTTCTCTCGGTTGTTCACCCGGAATCTCAATATGAAATAATGAACATCATGGAACGAATCGAAAACGGAATATCTGGCTCTGCAATTCAAGGAACATTTTCACGAACAAACGGAAGCATTTTTACTGCTGAATTTATGTCATTTCCACTACTGTTCAGGGGGAGACCCGCCGGATATATCAAAATCAGCGATATCCCAAAAGAAGATAATATCGATTTTGGAATAATCAGCTCTTACAAGGAAAAATTTTATTCCATCCTTAAAAGAATTTCCTGGTAGCTCACTCACTTCGACTCACTTCGACTTCGCTCAGTGACAACGCTCAGTGAGACCGCTCAGTGGCCGCGATCAGTTCTTCCATTTCCACTGCCTTATTGTAGAAGAATGTGAATTCGAGCATCTGACTGATGTCTTTTATTCTATCAATCAAATGGGTAGCCCTGGAAGGATTGCCCTTGAAAATCAAAAACTCAACTTTAATAAACCAGATCTTTAAAAGAATAAAATATTTCATATTTACCGGGAAAATAACGTTTTTGAGCTTTATAGAATCATAATAATCGAGCGCTTTTTGCGTTTCACCCGCGTTTAGTAATGCTTTGGCATAAGTGAACTTGAAGAGCGCTGTAAGACAAGAACTTTCGATCCTGGTCAGATCGTAATTTTTAAAAACTTTATCTGCAAAACTGACAATTTCGTGCTCGTTTTTGCCATGCGCCAATGCAAAAATTAACATGTACTCAAAATACAGCGATTCAACATTGATTGGAGGGTTGGCATGTAACATCTGTTCGGATATAGAAACGGCGAGCTCCAAAACTTTAAGATCAACCCTTTTCTCAAAATAAGACTGATGCATGATCTGAACCAGCAGGTGAAATGAAGTTTCCAATGAACTATTTTGGGCAGTACGCGACAGTTCCACGCTGTTTTCGTATTCTGCACTACACTGATCTTTTTCATTACATAAAAAATGGACGATATAATTAACATAACTGGCATATTGCTTTGCTTCATTCGATTGGTTATGTTCAAGGTAATGCTCGATATCGTTCAACGAACAATGAACATAACAGTCGATATCAAAATGCCTTTCAAAATAAAGTTTACAGCCCAGTTCGGTCTGGGCATACCAGGGAATAAGCAAATCGCGCATTGATTTGTTCCTTCTCATTTCAATCACGATAACATTCATAAGAACGTCGCTTGGTATGGCAGGAATCTGGATATTTTCCGGCATTCCTTCCGGTTCGAGGAATGAGTGAATATTTTTAAGCAGCGAGAACTGATTGTTAACAAATAAAATTTTTACGACATACCCTAAAATATTGTGCTGCAATCTGGGTACCTTCTGATAATCAGTGATGATTTTTTTCAAAAAATCCATATCAAGCTCATGCATTTTTATCAGGATATTCGCCAGGTAGTAGGAGAACAGTATGTGGTTTGAAAATTTCACATACGTTTTTACCGAAAGATATTTGTCGGACACCAGGTATTCACTTAAAACGCCATTTTTTAATAAGTCAATATAGGCAGGTATCATTACCGGCAACAAATTAAGTTCATTCTTTAATACTTCATCTCCTTTTAACCCGTAATCACACAGGGTAAAAAATAATACGATTATGGAATATTTTTCATGGGAGAAGGGAGCATTTAAAATATTCTGCCGGATGTAATTATTCAGTAAATCGATATCACTTATTTCCCCTTTTGATTGACATAGCGTGAGGAACATGTATAAAAACGAAGGATAACGGATAATTTCCAAAATGTCGGGATGATTGAAACACAGATTGTCTAATTTGTATGGAAAGTTGTTCAACCTGAGAATTGACTCTATCTCAACTGGTTTAAATAAAGGAATATTGATAAATTCATCATCGGTTCCCTCAAAATTGACATCGAACCACAATGACTTAAGTATTTCGTTATTTTCAACCCGATTTGTAATTTTTCTCCATAAACGCGGACTGCAGGTTATAACCAATTTAAACCAGTCAATATTTTCGTAAGTGGATATTATATTCAATAAATTCTCAATAAAATAGTTTGTCTTTTTTTCACTTGAATAAATGTCATCCAGGCAATCAATAATGACCACCATTCGTCCCCGGACAGACTCCGGAAACTCGCGGAAATCGGCTGCGAAACCCTTTTGCGCGTTGTACTCAATGAGATTATTAATACGGGTATCTTTTGAATACCTGGAAACAAGGTTAAAAAATATACCCCCATCGATAAGAAAAACAATATCATCGGGAAATTTGGCCTGCCCGCCGGTAAAAAACTTTACCGTGAGCTGTGCTATAATTGTGGACCTGTTGTAACTGTCAATTGAGATAAGCGCGGTTGCTATTTTTGATGATGACAGGAATTTTTTTAATCGTCTTTGGGCCACCTTGTTGACAGGAAAAATATTCAGCCGGTCGCCAACTTTGTTTTTGAGTGATTCGAGGCTGGCATTGGTTAGGTTAAGAATTTTTTCTTTGGCCTGGTACCAGGAATCGATCTTAACGACATTGTCATCTTCCATTTCAAAACTACGGGTATATGCCTGCCAATCGGGATACTGTATATACATTGACAGTGTATCGAGCGTAAATTTAGACAATTCGAAAGTTGATTTGATAATCCCAAATATCCTTTTTAGCGTGGAAGAACTTAGCTGGCGGTTTGTTGAAATTTGAATTTGTTCGGACAGGCTCTCGCAATCTGAGGCGTAGGCAATTTTCCTGCCAAATTTGGCCTCTACATCATCTTTTAATTGCCGGATATATATATCCTTTGCTTCAATCATCGTGTAAATATTTTCATTAATCACAAATAAATCGCTCGTAAATAACACAAATTATTTAGAATGAAAATAGATACTAATATACGAACATATGCTGAATTTTAATGCAATACAAGAAGGTTTATTTCAGAAAAATGATTGAAAATTATAAATAAAATTCACAGTATGAACAAAATGAAATGATAATGAACTGCTTAAAGTATCTGATTGGATTTTAGGTTTGTTAAATTTGTATATTATAAGGAATAAAAGAACCCAGAAGTTCTTGCGGGAAAACGAAGGTTCTTCTGATCCGATCACAAATGCCATTGTACAGAATGACAAATTTGTTTTTGTGAATCATTCGGTAATTGAAAAGTTCGGTTACATACATTGGCGTGAAATACTGGAAAGGCTTTATATATCTGTCGTTCATAATGAAGCTCAGTATGAATTAAGGAAGCTAATGGAAATTGCTGACCATGGAATTTCAAGACAATCGATGAAAGGAAAATTTTCGCGGTTAAACGGAACCGTATTTTTTGCTGAATTTATTTTATTACACATTCTATTCACCGGAAAACCGGCAGGCTACATAAAATACAATGATTTATCAGGGGAAAACGGAATTGATATTGGGATAATAAAATCTCACAATGATCGGTTTTCTGCTATCCTTAAAAAAATATATTGGAATTAAAAAATTGCGGTATATGCAAAATAAACAAGATTTGGATCTTTCAATTTGCAGTAATTCGGGTGGAGTTTTTTCATTTTGTCGTTCTGCGTCAGGCGGCTTGATCCGGCCGACTGATAAAAAGACAAAGAATGAACAAAATGAATTAAAAATGAATTACCAAAACAACACTAACCGGTTTTTCCGGTATTAGTTTTGCAGAATACAAAAGTTAAAATAAGAATCATTTTGACTTCTTTCCACGGATAATAAGATATCAGAAAATCAATTTTATTCATTGAAAACCATTTTTACAAAAAATAAAATAAAATGAAATATTCAATCAATAAGTCGGGAGAAATTTTTAATGATAACCAAAAGAACTATCAAAGAGCAGAGGAAACTTCGCGGGAAAGAGAAGATGATTATAAAGCAGCGGTAGGGGTAACAATTGTACAGGATGGGAAATTTGCATTTGTTAATCGCTCATTGCAGGAAAAGCTTGGTTGCGCCGATGAGCATGAACTGATAGGAAAGAATTTTCTTTCACACATTCACCAGGATTCACTGCATAAATTACTGATTCTTATGGAACATAGTGATATCGGAAATTCAGGCCAACCGATGAAGGGAAAATTTTTCCGGCTAAATGGAAGCACTTTTTTTGCTGAATTTGTTTCGTTTCCCATACTCTTCAAAGGACAACCGGCAGACTATCTCCAAATAATTGAGATTTACTCAGAAAATGAATTCAATTTCAAACGGAAAAACGCATATAGAGACCAGTTTTATGCCATACTTAAAAAAATTGGCTGGTAACACTTCGGCTCACTTCGGCTACGCTCAGTGGGCACGCTCAGTGACAACGCTCAGTGAACAATCTGGGAGGTGGTGTTTTGAGGAAGGTGCATTTTGTAATGGTCTGTAATCCTTAAATTTTTGGTTAAAGTCTGTATCGGGTCTTTTCGTGGTTCACTATCGGGAATACTTTTGATGTTTTGATCCGGACTATCTTCCAAAGCAAGATCAACAAGTACCAGTTTATTGTGCTCCAGCTCCCTGAATCCATGATCATAACAGAAATAACAAACTTTGTTATTTCGTGCTGTACACATACTGGTGTAATAGTCGAAACGATACCCTTTCTTCTGTAAATCGGCCCTGGTAGCGGAAGTTTTTCCCATCACATGCAGCATGGAGAGTATTGCATGGTTTTTTTTAAGAATACGGTTGACAGAATGGATCAGTGTATTGTTCTCCAGTGAATTTTTATTATTGTAAGCACTGCGGCATTGATCGCCACAAAATTTTTGGTCGGCACGACCCTTGAGCTGCTGGGAGCATTCAAGACATTTTCTGTCGTTCATAATAGTTTATTCAGCTAGTGAGTTATTTACTGGTCAGGCGAGCCGGTAAATCCGGCATTAAGTTTTGAACCACTAAACTACAACCAATACCTGATTTTATCCAATTATATCCGAATATAACCGATTATATCCGATTAAATACGTTTGGCAACTATTATGAAGATTACCAATCACATGGCCAGCAAAAGTTTAACATTATTTTGCGTGCAACTTAATAAGGAATGTAAAGCCCTCCTTCAAAGAGATGTATTGCACTACCATCTCTATATTTTGCACCAACTATTTTAAAGCAACGCTAGGACAAATAATTTGGCTGATGAAATTATTGCAATATAATATATTTACATAATTATTACACATGTAAAAAATAATATTAAGTCCAGCGCTTTCTACTTTTTTGTTCATCTAAAGGGTAAATTTACGACCGAATGATCTGTTTTTGACCATCAGATACAAAAAAAATTCAAGTATGTTGCATTTACGAAAATTGTATGTATATTTGTTCAAACATCAATTAAACCAATCTTTATTAAGCATTCCACCTATGCTTTGAGTACTATAGTTCCGCCAGGGCTCATCTCGCAGGGCTTGCAAAACTATATTAAGTGGGAATAGTCTGCTTAAAAATACTTGGTCGTTCTTTATTAAGCGCTGGAATACATAGTATTGCAGCAACAGTTTTCTCCATCTTATCCAACAGGGAGGCAGTTGATTCTGATTTTGAACCTAAATCAAGAAGGAAATGAAAACCGAGAGAGAGATAGTCGAAGACCTAAAGGAAGGAATGGCAAGTGCTTACGATTTGCTGTATGGACTGTATTCAACCAAGCTATATTATTTTGCCCTTTCCATTTTGAAGTCAAAACAGGATGCTGAAGAAGTTGTCCAAAGTACATTTTTTAAAATCTGGGAGAAACGAAACAGACTTGAAAGCAATCATTCTTTCAAGTCTTTCGTATTTACGATCGGTTATAATGTGACCGTTGATATTTTAAGGGAGAGATGTAAGGAAAAAAAGTACAGGGAATTTATAATGCTTAAAGCCTCCGCGAATTATAATCCCGAAGATGCCCTTGAATATGGAGATTTACTCAACCACGTGGGTCAAATCGTGAATAAATTACCCCCCAGGAAGAACGAGATCTTTCAATTGAATAAATTAGAACATCTTTCATACAACGAGATCGCTCAAAAATTGAATATCACGGCCAAAACGGTTGAAAACAGCCTTAACTATTCGATGAATTTTATAAAAAAACGTTTAGGCAATGAGGATTTGATGATAGTTCTATGCCTTTCACTGTTTCTGTGAGCTGTTTTACTTCATGCGAAATAAAATGCACTAATTTGAAATTATTGAATGTTCCCGCCAGGGTAATTTTAAGGCATACAAAAAATCAAGCAACACATTATCAGTTAATTATAATATAAATGCTTTTTTTTCATTTTTGGTAAGGGGGGGTATTGCCTGTCATCTTCGTATTACTTACAGATTAAAATGCTATTGTACCTCGTAAATGGCACCTTGTAATTAAACCGGAGATTCACTCCTAACCAAAGACCAGGATGGTTAAAGATGAAAAAGGACATATCAGAATTTCGTTTCTTTTCAGGCAATACATGAAAAGGGGGTGCTTTCATGAGGAGGTCGGGGAAGTTGTTATTTTTCCGAACTACAGGTGTGTATATGAGCACATTCTTCTCCTTTTCACAAAAGTAGTGGGTGTACTTATCCCTCCCTTGTTCATCTGTTCAATTTTCCTGACTTTAAATACTGAGTGCTCACAAAACTTATATAATTCTGCCTATGGAAAAATTAAAAATCTGATAAAATTCTGAAAATCAAAGGAATGTTGGCGCATTCCTTTGAAAATCAAAATCCTTTTCATCCTTGACGAGTGAAAAGTTTCCAGTTAATTTAATATTAAATCAACAATTGCAAATTTATGAAATTAAAATTGTTTACCAATCGGCTCTTTTTAAGAATCGGGGCCGGTAAAATATTTCTTATTATGCGGATGAGCATATTTCTTCTGCTAATAAGTAGTTCACAAATCCTGGCAGTAGATACCTACGCACAAAATGCCGACGTACAGCAACCCGGCAAAACTATAACGGGCATTGTTACTGACAATAAAGGTCAGCCAATTCCAGGGGCTACTGTAGTGGTCAAAGGCACAACGATTGGCGTGGTTACCAATATGGACGGGGCATATTCTATCACCGTACCGGCAACCGCGGAGACAATTGTCTTCTCGTTCGTGGGGATGACCACCCGCGAAGTACCTATTGGCAACCAGACCACAATTAATATATCACTGGCTGAAGAAACAATAGCTCTTGATGAGGTAGTAGCAATCGGTTATGGAACAAGTTCCAAGAGACTTCTTACGGCTTCAGTTTCTACAATAGATGCAGAAAAATTTAAAAACCTTCCTGTACCATCATTAACTGATGCACTGGCCGGACGAACAACAGGGCTTATCGTAACGCAATCAGGCGGCGGGATTGGTAAGAAATCTGCCGTGTCAATCCGAGGAGGGGGAACGCCTCTTGTAGTAGTTGATGGATATATTGTACCCTATGCCGACTTCCAGAATTTAAACTCAGAGGATATTGAATCATTCTCAGTTCTGAAGGACGCTTCTGCAACTGCGGTTTACGGATCACGTGCAGGCGATGGTATTATTGTAGTCAAGACCAAGAGTGGAGAGAAAGGGAAGCTGAATTTTGACTATAGTTTTAATCAAAGTTTTAGCCAGCCTACTTATCTTGAAGATAAACTTAGTTCGTATGACAAGGCTGTATTTGATAATACTGTTCGGAGTGTTTATAAACAAGATCCACGTTGGACTGCAGCCGAACTCGAAAAATTTAAAACAGGTTCTGACCCCTTTAATTATCCAAATACCGACTGGCAAGGGATAATGTTGCGTAAATCTGCACCTGAAACCAAACACTCCCTTACCCTCAGAGGTGGATCAGAAATTAATAAATTCTATGTCTCCTTTCAGTCGTACGATCAGGGATCAATATACAGGGAGAATACAAACTGGTTGAAACGGCACAATATCCGAATGAGTGAGACCTCGGAGTTCAGGAAAATCGGATTGACGATCCATGCCGGATTAGATGGCTATATCGAAAAAACACGTGCCCCGCTAAGCCAGTATAATACCGCAGGATACTTTGCTACTTGGGGGCACATTCAAAACCAGGGACCTATGGGATTAGCATATAACCAAAACGGACAGATTTATGTTGGTTACGATAACCCTTTGGCAGAAATATCGCCGGAGTCGGGGTACAATAAAAACACCAACAATATGATAACCGGAGTGGCGGATGCGACATGGAATGTTTATGGCGTGGAAGGTCTTAAATTAAAAGTTGGCGGCAATTACCGTATCGGATTTTCCACCAATAAAAGTTGGCAAAAAACAGCGCCTCAATATGATTTGAACGGGATCGCGGGCCCCCCTTTCCCGGTTAGCCTTAGTTACAGCAATGGGAACAACTATCAGTATACGACGCAGGCATTTTTAGATTACACCGCGACGTTTAAAGAAGTGCATAATGTTACAGCTACGGCAGGTTATGAGCAGACATACGGATTTGGCCAGAACACCTCGCTACTACGTAAAAACTATGTTTTCATGATTGACCAAATGGGTGCCGGACCTTCCTCTACAATGGAGAATTCGGGCAGTGAGAATGAATATGGACGTGCCGGTTATGTAGGTCGTGCCTCATATAACTACAGTAAAAAATATTTCCTCGAAGGTTCAATACGCTATGATGGCAGCGACATTTTCCCAAAAGGTAAACGTTGGGGAACCTTTTTCTCCGGATCGGTTGCTTATACGCTGTCGGAGGAAGATTTCTGGATACCTCTTAAAGAGAAGAACATCCTCAACTTCTTTAAAGTGCGCGCATCCTATGGTGAAGTGGGGCTCGACACCGGCATCCCGCGTTTCAATTATATTCCATCCTATGGTTTGAACGAACGCGGATATGTACTGGGTGGCTCTATTGTACCTACCTTCTCAGAAGGCCCCCTGGTTAGCGAGGATATTACCTGGTACACCATTACCACTTCTGACATTGGTTTCGACTTCACTTCTCTTGCAGATCGTTTATCGGGAAGTTTTGATTATTTCTATATGTCCACCAAAGGCTATTTGACTTCTCCTTCCAATGTAGGTTATACAGATCCGTTAGGAATTTCGTTGCCAAATGTTAAATCCAATGGAGAGAGTCGTCGTGCAGGTTATGAGTTTGAGCTCGCCTGGAAGGACAATGCCGGCGATTTTGGTTATGAGGTGGGCGTTAACCTCACCCATTTCGATCAGCTGATTGCAGTGGCCTGGAACGAAGACCTCGCGAGCCAAAAGAATCCGTACACCCGCAGGGTTCAGCAAACTGGTTTCTGGGGTCTGGGATATACCAATCTTGGCTATTATACCAATGCCGATGATGTAATGAACTCGCCGCGGCGCGACGGATCGAACAACCTGGTGGCAGGTGATATCAAATTTAAAGATTTGAACGGTGATGGTTTTATTGACGGCACAGACCAGGGAAGGGTTGGAAAAAACAGTTTCCCGCGTGGTAACTTTGGCATCTACAGCAATCTGTCTTACAAAGGATTTTTTGCAAATATCCTATTCCAGGGCGCCACAGCGAGAGATATCTATATTGATGATGTTGTCAGGGGTCAATCAACTGGTGGATACACGATGGTTTATCCTTATCAGATGGATTATTGGACACCGGAAAACAGAGGCGCCAAATTCCCAAGAATCGCTCCAAGCTCAAGCATCAACGGAAACAATAATTATGTAACTTCTGATTTCTGGTTGGTCAATGGCCGATATCTACGCTTGAAATCGCTGCAGATTGGCTATGATTTTAAATCCAAATTCCTAAATAACATAACGTGGTTATCCAAGTGCGATTTGGTATTAAGCGGTCAAAACCTTTTTACCATTTCTCCGGCGACAAAATACGGATTTGACCCTGAAACCGGTAGTACAAACAATTACGACTACCCGGTGCAGCGTACTTATTCCTTGAGTCTGAATATCGGGTTCTAATACTAAAATGATGAAACTATGAAAATCAATAAAATATTAACTATATCAATCTTTACAACCGCGCTTTTGGCGAGCTCATGTAAAGATGTATTGGATACCAAACCTTTTACCATCTATTCTGAAGAAACAGTTTGGGGATCCAAAGCCAGTGCCGATGCTTTTGTAACAGGAACCATCAATGCTGTAATGTCAGGCTATTTCAATAATAACCAGACCAACTGGGAAGAACGGACAAATAATGCTGTTCATTCGAATGGCGGAAACGACGTTGTCAAAGAACTGATCAACCGGGAATCAACCGTAGGTGGCTTTGGCAATTTTGGTACAATACGCCGTTGTAATCTGATTATTGAAAAATCGACCGAATACTCAGGAAAAGGTCTTACCGAAGCAGATTCCAAAGAGTTGATTGCCAAAGGCAAGCTTTTAAGAGCCCTGGCTTATTATCTTCAGGCCCGTACCATGGGTCGGTTTGTTTGGGTAGATGAGGTATTAACTCCTGCAGACACTGCAAGCAAGGGCCTCTCCAGGCCAACCACCCAAAGCACAACAGAAAGCTATAATTACATCCTCACTGATATTGATGCAGCAATTCCCGATTTACCCTTAACTGCAGTAACCGGTGGGATTACAAGGAATATGGCCTATGCCTTCAAAACTGAAATCGCGCTTCAGGCTGCTGCTTACGAGCCCGATGCTGCAAAAAAACAAAAATGGCTCGAAGATGTTATTGCCGCTGCCGATCTTATAACTGCTTCAGGAAAGCATGCTTTAGCCACCGATTTTGGAAGTGTCTTTAACGAAAGAGGACGGTATTCAAATGAAATTATTTTTGCAAGCTACCGCGATAAGGCCAATACTACCACAGATGCTATTGCTCCGCTGCAGAATGTGATGCCGAATACCAATAACGATGTACTGAACAGAAATGGCTACGGACCTTTGTTTAAAACCAATGGTGGACAACCATTTATTGGCTGGCTTTGGTGGGCTCCCACCCAAAACCTTGTTGACCAGTTCGATGTCATCGATGCCTCAACAGGAATTGCTGTTAAATGGAACGAATCAACCCAATTTAAATCCAATGTGCAGATTACCAATACGGCACCTGACTGGGCCACTGCCGGAGAAAAAGCCGAAGTATTGTTTTCGGGCAATGTTACCGGCACCGGCACCATTACCGATTTGATTTACAGCAACAGGGATGCCCGTTTTGATGCAACCTTCGTACATGACGGATCAACCTGGTGGACCGAAGATATCTGGACAACAGTTGGTGGCAACCTTTGGAGAAAAGTCAATGGTGGCCTGGGCCCACACATCGGGCTCACCAATTATTACTGGAGGAAAGGTGTTTATACGGTCGATCCCCGTGTGCTTGCCGGAACGCCAACCGACTACCATTATGTGATCATGCGTTACGGAAGGGTACTACTCAACAAAGCGGAGGCAATACTTTGGCTGGCAGGAAAAGGATTGAAAACCCCGGCCGAAGCAGTTGCGATCTGTAATCAAACCCGCACAATACATGGAAAACTTCCAGCCACAGCCGCAACTTCACTTGAGGATGCCTGGAAACTTTACATGAAGGAAAGACGGTGTGAACTACCAATGGAGAATGACTATTACTATACATTGCTACGATGGGGCAAACATGGCGGATTTGCAAATTATGGAGTTGCTCCCGGCGGAAAAATCAGGGAATTTACAATTTCTCCGACATATATTGAAATTACCAAAGACCGTAAGTCATTCTATGTTGGAAATGTTACCTGGGGCACCAACCATGTACGTAATTTCGATGAGAACCGTCGCTATTTGTTCCCGATACCTCAGGGACAAATTGACAGAAACCAGAATCTTGGACCACAAAATCCGGGTTGGTAATTTATTGTTGACCTTTAAAAAATAAGAATATGAAAAACAAAATAGTTCATTATCTATCCAGGGGTATTATGCTGGTGTTGATCACATTCGGGCTGACTTCCTGCCTAAAATCAAATCTGGATGATCTTCCGGCATTTGAGGAAAACTTCATCACCGATGTAAAATTTGATTTCCGGTACAAGGATGTAAACGATGTATGGGTTGACGGCCAGCCAATTGTGAAGGTTGTATCACTTTCTGTCGGCAATAAAGTTATTGATAAAACATCCGGCACAATCACCTGCACATTAACAGTACCCGCAGCAAGCGGGCCTTTCACTGCGGATATCCGAAATCAGGTTTCCCTGACATCAATCGTCGGAAAATTTAATATTTCTACCGGTGCCTCCATTTCACCTCTGTCTGGCGCTCCTGTACTGGGTGCTCCCGGTGACTTTTCGGCTGCACGACAATATATCGTGACTGCTGCAAATGGCACACCCAAAACTTGGACAGTAACAATTACAGCGTTAAACAAACCATGATCTGACTTTTATTATTTTAAGAAGCCCGGTTTTACGGCCGGGCTTCTTTTAATGATTAGATTCAGTTTCCCGTAGAAGTAACGGGCTGAATACCAACTGCACTCTTGTGATATGATTGTCGGGAAAGATCTGAAAAAAAATCGAAAACATAAACATTGAAAATTCACTGAAACTCCAAAAAACAAAAAAGAAACCTTAAAATATTATGAAACGTCTAATCGTATATTTGGTGTTTTTAACAGGAGTGTTCGCTAATGCCGGTTTCAGCCAGAATACATTACCCTATTCAGTTCCGTCATCTCCCTGGCCTGAGTCATTTGGTAATCATAGGGCAGTGCTGCAGGTTACCCAAAAAAGTGATGCAGTATCTTTAGACCTGTTATGGCGCAGGCACGACAGAAGTCCTGAAAGCAGGCGGTTTATGATTGTATCATCAGAAACGGGTGATACAATCCCCAATATCTTCCGTGTTGAAGTTAATAATGAACGTTGCAGAGTTGTATTTGGTCCTGTAAAAGTGCCGGGAACTTATTATTTCTATTATTTGCCCTATACACCCGTTACCAAACAATATTTCCCGGGAAACTATCTGCCAAAAGAAGGATCACCCGATGAAGCCTGGGTAAAAAAACATCAGCTGACTGCTTCGAATCAACTCTTTAAAGAAGTAACGCAGGCAACCGTAAAGGAAATCCAGGCCAGTTCGATCTTTCATAGTTTTTACCCCATGGAGGTTGCGGCTACCAAACAGGAACTGAATAATTTTTTAGTCAAAAATAAAGGCGACTATTTGGTCTTTGCCGAAGACCGTTCTTTCCCGATCCGAATGCCCGACGCCGTTCCTTTGCGTTGGATTAAAGCAAAGCCTGGCGAGGTTTTTCGCGGCACAGCTCAGAAAAACGAATATTATGCGTATCAGATAGGCGTTTATGCCACTCAGAAACGTCTCGAAAATATCAGGATTGAATTTCAGGACTTAACAGATAAAGCCGGAAATAAAATTGCGGGAAAATCAATGACCTGTTTTAATACAGATGGTGTCGATACCTGGGGCAAACCCTTTACAAAGGTTATAAACATTGAACAATGGAAGGTTCAGGCAATGTGGATTGGCATCGATATCCCTGGTGATGCCTCCCCCGGCATTTATGAGGGTAATATAACGGTGAAACCGGGTAACGGGGATCCGCAAAAAATAAAAATAATCCTGACTATCGAAGACAAATTCCTGGCTGACAGGGGTGATGGCGAAACCTGGCGTCATTCCAGGCTCCGCTGGCTGAATTCGACGCTTGGTGCTGATGACGAACCGGTGAATCCCTACCCACCGCTTAAGGTTGACCACAACAAAATAGAATGCCTGGGAAGATCCATCGTACTGAATGATTTTGGTTTTCCGAAATCGATTATTTCGTGGGGAAATGAACTTTTGTCATCGCCGGTAAATTTTGTGGTGGAGACTGATAATCAATCAGTCGTATTTCCGGAAGGAAGATTTACAGTTAAAGAAAAAAAGAATGGTATCGTATCATGGGAAAGCGTTGCCGAAAATGAACTTTTTAAGATCGAATGTCTTGGTAATATGGAATTTGACGGCAGACTCGCCTATAAATGTAAGGTAACCTCCAAAACTGAAACACATATCCAGGACATCCGCCTCGAACTTTCCCTGAAAAAGGAATTTGCAACTTATCTGATCGGAATGGGACGCATGGGCGGATTTACGCCTCAAAATCATCTGTCGCGTTGGGTAAAAACTGAAGATAGTTTCTGGATAGGCGAAACAACAGGCGGTATACAGTGCGAATTACGCGGTGGATCTTATCACGGACCCCTGCGCAATTTATACCAGCCCAATCCGTCACCAAGCTGGTTTAACGGGATGAACGGCGGTTACCGGATTGATTCAGATGCCGGTACTGTAACAGCTTCAGCCTATAGCGGAGCCCGTAAAATGGTTGCGGGGCAATCGGTGAATTATGAATTTACCTTGCTGATCACTCCGGTTAAGGAACTGGATTTAAAAGGACAATTTACGAACCGGTATTTTCATGCCACCGAACCTACCCCGGAAGTACTCGCGAATGGTGGGAATGTAATGAATGTACATCATGCCAATAAATATAACCCGTTTATTAACTATCCCTTTATTGCCCGGCAGGAAATGCGGGGGTTGGTTGATAAATGGCATGCCAACGGCTGGAAAGTAAAAATCTACTATACCGTACGGGAGTTAAGTAATCACCTGACAGAAATATGGGCCCTGCGCAGCCTGGGATTCGAGGTCCTCGCAGACGGGAATGGAGGTGGTTATCAATGGCTTCAGGAGCACCTGGTGAATAATTACGCGCCGCAATGGTACACTCACCTTGGCGATGGCGTAGTGGATGCTGCAGTACTAAACGGCCCCGAATCACGGTGGTATAATTACTACATCGAAGGTTTGGACTGGTTAATAAAAAACATGGACATCGATGGTTTGTACCTTGATGATGTTTCTTTCGACAGGCATATTCTGAAACGGATGCGAAAGGTAATGGAAAGTAATAAACCGGGCTGCATGATCGATCTGCATTCAAATACTTCCTTTTCACTGGGTTCTGCCAATCAAAACCTTGAACTATATCCATTTATCGATAAAACATGGTTTGGTGAAGGGTTTAATTTCGACCTGATGCCTGCAGATTTCTGGCTTACCGAGATAAGCGGCATCCCGTTTGGAATTCCCAATGATATGTTGCTTCATATGGCTGTAAATATGCATCGGGGTATGCTTTTCGGAATGACCCAGCGCGGATTTGCCCCGATGTGGAAGTTATGGGATGATTTTGGCATTGTGGGTTCAAAAATGGCCGGATTCTGGGAAAAACAACCTGTTGTAACGACAAACAATAAATATGTATTTGCAACGGCTTTTATAAAACAAGGAAAAACATTGATTGCCCTTGGAAGCTGGGAAAATAAACCAGTCAATGTGACACTGACCATCAACTGGAATCTCCTGGGATTAAACCCCTCCAAAATTAAAATCAAAGCCCCGGCAATAGAGAATTATCAGAAAGAACGGTCATTTAAAGCAGGTGATACCTTTCCAATTGAAGCGAAGAGCGATCTTCTGCTGATTATTTCAGAAAATTGAGAAAAATCCGGAATAAATAAGTCAATAGAAATCAGATGAACTGAAATATAAAGCAGAACAAAATGAATGTACATCGAATCTTACTCCTGATCATTTTTACCTGTATTTCTGTCCTTAGCTGTTATTCGCAGGTAAAATCAGCAGGTTCAAAAATCAGGATATACAATTATCCGATGAACCCCCGCGAACATCCTGATGATACCAGGCGCTGGATTAAACCACCGGATGCCGGCTCTTTTGGTAACCGGATTCAGTTCATGGCCCTGCGAAGTCTGGATGATGACTATAAAAAGGCGCTTGACAATTATACCATCAAATATGATCTGGGCAATATTATATGGCCCTCCTACCCTCTTATCTACCGTAATGATCTGCCCGAAATTGTACAGGAACTGAAAAGGCGAAACCTGTGGTTATTTGATTTATGGGGATATGTTCCAGGTTCAGGCCCCGGGGGTTACTGGCAGCAGTTTGTGGTCCCGCAGAATGCACTCGGTTTGTTTCAGAAAGAACTTGGCGATCGTTGGCTGGGAATGGACAATGGTGAGCAGGACGGCAGGTATGTAGGAGGTTTTGCCCGCCAGATGGAACCCGCCGGAGCCGGCAGGGAGCAACAGTACCTCAATTTTCAAAACCATTTCCAGGGTCTGACCGACAAGCTCGGGAATAAGATGGCCTGCCTGGTATCGCTGAATTTTGGCCATTACTTTTTGAAAGAAGGTGTTTATACGCTCATTGGAGCCGAAACAGCACAAGGATTACCCAATACGCAAGTTTATTATTCATTTATAAGGGGTGCCGGAAAACAATATGGCGTTCCCTGGTTTGGCAATGCCTCGGTATGGAACAGGTGGGGGTGGAAAAACTATTCGGGCGTTACATCCGATAATGGAGGCGATACTGAAGGAACCAGCCTGAGTTTATTAAAGCGGCTGATTTATAGCCATATCATGTATAATTGCGTGGCGGCAGGTTTTGAATCATCCTTTTTGAACAAACAGGAAGAACTTAGCCCCATTGGCAAAATTCAGCAATCGGCGGTCAGGTGGGCGAAAAAATATGGAAATCCAGGAGTGATGTATACACCGGTGGCTGTGATGCTCGATTTTTTTTCAGGCTGGTCTTTTCCAAGGCATCTCTATTCCCGCGATATCTACCGTGCCTGGGGAAACCTCCCCTATGAGGAAGGAGATTACCTCACGGATGGAATCCTTGATATGCTTTATCCCGGTTACCAGGATGCATCTTACTTTCATGATGAGACTGGCTTTATCACTCCCACACCTTACGGCGATGGGGCAGATTGTTTATTAAGCGATTGTCCGTTGTGGGTATTGCAACAATACCCGGTTGTGATGATCGGAGGCAAACTCAAAGGGGGACATGAAATAAAAGATAAACTGGAGAAATACATTCAGACCGGAGGCCGGCTGATCATCACTGCCGGAAGCCTTGAAAATTTACCTGGCGGTTTGTGCGAAATAACAACCACTCAAAAGGAGACGATTATCCCGAAAGGTGCTGATATAATGATGGCAAATAATCCCATACCGGAAACGGATGAGTTTAAAATAAAAGAACTTCATTTCCCATCCCAAACAAAAGTAATTGCTTCATACAACCAGATCCCACTGGTTGTTGAATGTTCATCAGGAGCCGGGAAACTCACGGTTTTTGCTTCGCTTTTCGGGATTACTTCTCAACCCGGGAATCCTGAAATACCCGGCATCGATAAAAAGATGAAAACACCGGTCCCACTGCTCGAACATGTAAAAGTGATAACGGATGATATTTTCAGCACTACTGTATTATTTAAGGTGAACGAAGGACTGAGTATGATCACCTGCCGCAAAAGCAAGGGAGAATACACGTTGGCTCTTTGTAACAATTCCTGGCACGAAAGACCGTTTAAAATCAGTTCAGATGCCGGAAAGATTTTAAAGATAACGGAATTGCCACTGGATTGTTCCGAGCAAAAAGCCGTCGGCTTTCTTCCCAAAAATGTTGTCAACACTACAGGCAGGAATTCACAAAAGACGATAGCCGGCGGTGATATCAGAATATTTGCCGTTACAATGGAGGAACATCTTGTCGAAGATATTCCGTTGATCCTGCCGGCTGCAAATCCTGTACACCGCGGACTTCATTTACGGGATATTTCTTCAATCAAACGTGAAGTTTTACTGCGACCTACCTTTTTTCAGAATTTCGACAGGGTGGTGATCGATTGGAAATACCTTTCGGAAAAGGAACCTTTATCCGTGGAGGAAGAATCGGGGTGGATTAAAAGGCAGGGATTAAAGGTAATCGTCGATTTCTCATCGGGAATTAACCTTTTCCCTGACTTACGCCTTGTCAACAACGATTCCTTAATGTATAACCGAAGCCTTGCCCTCATCAGGTCAGTAATTGACAAGATGGTATTGTTAGGCGCCGGCGATCTGATAGTGACTTCACACCGGACGATTGAAAATAATTTCTCCAGGCAGGAATTTTCAAAATCGCTCGTTAGCACGTTTAAGGAAATCTCGCAATATGCCGCAAAAAACGACATTAACGTACATTTACGATTAACCATGCATAAAAATCCCAACTCACCCGAACAGGCAAAAAGTCTCGCGGAATCGGTGGGTGAACCTAACTTTTTTATTGCCCCTTCTTTGGCACTGCTCGTAAATGACCTGGAAGATTCTGCGAAAAACACCGACCTCCTGAAAGATCTGAAATATTCGATGCTTTTCATAAGCGCTCCTGAGAAAGACAGGTATGGCAAACTATGGAATCTGAATTTACCCCTGTTTAAATATGAAGCAAAAGAAGATCTTAAAAAGATTATTCACACAGCAACAGGCAAGACGTTGATACTTGATGCAATCTATGCTGATAAAGAAGATGAGTATCTGGATATGAGTTATTTAAACAGCTTATAAAATAGCGGTCTAAAAACAGTTTACAGGTACAATGCGTCGGCTGACGAAAAACGCGCTGATTTTTACTTTATTGATAACACTATTTTCAAATGAAAGAAACGGTAGCTTTTATTTTCACACTTTTAATCCTGGAAGCATTTAACCCGGGAAATGCACAAACAAGAATAAGGGTAACTGATTTTGGAGCGATGCCCGACAGCCGGGAAAATGCAGTTCCGTTTGTAAAAAAAGCCATTGAGGCATGCAGGGAATCAGAAAGTAGTGTACTTGAATTTCCCCGGGGACGTTATGATTTTTGGCCTGACAATGTTTTAGTATCCAAACCCGATGCATGGAACCCGACAGGTGCGACAATTGGGATAAATCTGCACGATATGAGGAACCTTACGCTGAACGGTGAAGGATCGGAGTTTATTTTTCACGGACGCATGATGCCCTTATGCCTGGCAGAAAGCAATAACGTTAAACTGATGAATTTTTCAATTGACTGGGACCGTCCCCTGACTTCACAGGCAGTGGTTAAAAATGTCACTGATGAATTCCTCGAAATTTCAATTGACAAATGCGAATACCCTTACCTGATAGAAGCCGGGAAGCTCCGTTTTGTGGGTGAAGGATGGAAATCGCCTGTGGTTCACTACCTGTTATATGATAAAATCAGGAAAGAAGTTGTTCCCCTGACCCGTGACGGCGTGCTGGGAACTATTTTTGAAGCCAGGGCAGAGGAGATTTCACCTGGGATTGTAAGGCTTTTTGGCCAGGTTCCCTATAAACCCGAATCGGGAACTTATCTTGCGCTTTACGGTCAGCGTGCCATTGCCGGCATTAACCTGCGAAAAAATACAAATACAGTACTCGACAGCCTTCGTATTTTTTATGCAGCGGGAGGTGGAATCCTTTCGTTTATGTGTGACGGATTGTATTTCAATAATGTTAATGTTGAAGCCAATACAGAAAAAGGACGCGTTTTCAGTTCACTGGCTGATGCTTTTTACTTTCCGAACTGTAAGGGACTGGTCAGGATTGAGAATTGTATGAATACAGGTCAGACAGATGACTGGGCAAACTTCCGGGGAACCTATACTTCCGTTGTGTCAGTTGAATTTCCGAAAAACGTAGAAGTCAAAATGAAATGGGGAAGCGCCAAAGATTTTTATAACGTTGGTGATAAGATCAGTTTCGTAGAAGGAAAATCCATGCAAAGAGGCGAATTATTCACGGTCGCTAAAGTCCGGGATCTTGAATCGGGCAATGTTATGCTAACAGTCGAAGAGGAACTTCCGAAAGCCATCGGCACCAATTATGTCGTTGAAAATATGACCTGGAATCCGGATGTCGAAGTTCGCAACTGTATCATTCCGCGTCAAAACCGTGCAAGGGGGATACTGCTCTCCACCAATCGCAGGGCAATCGTCGAGAATAACATTTTCCGGACTGCAGGCTCAGCGATTTTAGTCGAAGGCGACACAAAAGACTGGTTTGAAGCAGGAGCTGTCCGTGATTTTACCATACGCAACAACATCTTCGAAAACTGCATGTCGTCGGCAGAACCCGGCGACTGGAACTGGGGCGAGGCAATCATCTGCATCACACCTTCGCATCGTCCCGAAAATCCGGATACTGAACCCTACCACCAGAATATCCGCATCGAGGGAAATACATTCAGGTATTACGATTATAACCTGGTTTATGCGCGTTCGGTCCGAAACCTTACGTTTCAGAATAATAAAATAGAATTCACCACCGCCTTTCCCATGCATGGTCGTAAAGTGAACTTTTATTTTGATGGCTGCCGTAAGGCCCAAATCTCCGGCAACACATTTGACGAAAATTTCCCCGGCAGAAATGTTGAATTGCACCATATGCACACTTCGGATATTACCATCGGAAAAGATCAGAAATTAAAAATCAGTAACCTTAAAAATTGATTTTAAACCATGAAAATATGAGAATGAAAATTCAGATCATAATCCTTACCTGTTTAATGATTGCTTCAATTACCTTTATTCCTTATCGGTCTGCAGGAAGGTCTTCCAAAGAAAGGTCGCACTGGAACCACGATTATTCACAAACACTCGTGATGAAAATGGCCCTCTGTGTGGTCAATAAGGATGGTACGGCAAATGTGCTTTGCGATCTTGACAAGGCTTTATCAGTGATTGAAAAAACCGATAAACTAACTCTTGGGGTACCAAAAATCATCTACCTGGTAGGATGGCAGTACAATGGACATGATGATAAATACCCCGCTTTTTTTGAAGTAAATCCTGCACTGAAGCGGCCCGGCGATCCCGATTCACGCACCAGCCTGATAAGGTTCATGAATGAAGCAAAAAAATTTCACACTACCATCAGCCTGCACATTAATATGACCGATGCCTATGAAGACAGTCCTTTATGGGATGAATATGTAAAAAATGACCTGATCTCCAAAAACGAGAACGGAAGCCTCATGGTTATCGGCAACTATAATAACCGGAAAGCTTACCAGGTCAATTACAGAAATGAATGGGAATCAGGATTTGTACAGAAACGAATAGACCGGTTACTTGCACTGCTCCCACCGTTAAAAAATGCGGGAACCATTCACATTGATGCCTGGATTGCCCGGGCAAGCAAAGGACATGAAGAGTCAGCTGTTCTCGAAGCAGAATACCAGAAAAAGATCTGCGGGTACTGGCTCAAAAGTGGCATAGAACTTACCAGCGAATGGGTAATGGATTATATGACCGGGCTTATACCCCACTATTGGCATTTCAATCACCGGACGCAGGCCGATTACCTGAAGGTTCCGGCCAAAATTTTGACAGGAACGCACATGAATCCGGATTTGCGCAACAGTGATTTTGGACTTGAATTTCTTTTTGGCACCAGTATGTATGGCGAAAATGTATTCCCGAATAAAAGAAATAACTTTTCGGATGAGAAATGGGAAGCACTTTTCATTAAGGATTTCTACCTGAATTTTGTGCAATATTATTTTTTAAATCGCCTGGACCGACTCAAGGTGGAGGGGGAAAACAAAAACCGGGTTGCGTATTTTTCAAAGGATGTCAGGGTATCTCTTGCCGATAGTACTGTGTCCGGTAATAACCGGAACTTAAGACGCGGAAGTACTGTTTGTTTCCCCGCACTTTGGAGAAAGGACAAAAGCCTTGTGGCTTATAGTATAAAGGGTGCTAATCTCTCGTATGATCTGCCTGTGAATTGGAAGACCGTAAAACGGGTAAACATATTTCTGATCACCGATGGTGGTCTGGTTAAAAACGGAGAGATTGAAATTGCAGATAACATCCTAAAACTGGCATTGTTACCGGGTAAGCCACTATTAATTGAACCATATAACAGAAGATCCAAAATGTACTGACATAATGGAGAAATCATACAATAAATCAGATAACAGATAAAATATAAGAACCAACAGAATAACATGTGATAATGATTTTTATTGCTTATTTTAGTCCTTCCGCAAAATGAATACCCGAAATGGCAATTCTGCCGTATCTGCGTGGTGTTCATGACTAATAAATGACATTTTTATGAAAAACCTGATTTATGAAAAACAAAACCAACAGTAAAGTTTTAACATGGTCGATCATTGTTGCATTGGGAGGATTTCTTTTTGGCTTCGACACCGCGGTTGTTTCAGGGGTTGAAAAACACATCCAGGAGTTGTTTCAGTTGTCATCCTTCATGCATGGTTTCGCGATCTCTTCGGCTTTAATCGGCACCGTAATCGGTGCATTAATCTCGGGAAAACCTGCTGACCGGTTTGGCAGAAAACCCATACTTTTTATTATTGCCGCCTTGTATGTTATCACGGCAGTGGGAAGTGCTATGGCACAGGATGTGACTTCGTTTATTGTATTCCGTTTTCTCGGAGGAATCGGGATCGGCGCTTCATCGGTTGTTGCCCCGATGTATATTGCAGAAATATCACCGGCAAAAATCAGGGGAAGAATGACTGCCCTGTTTCAGTTCAATGTTATAGCAGGAATACTGATTGCTTTTATCTCTAACTTCCTGTTACGCGATTTCGGCGCAGAACCGTGGCGATGGATGCTTGGTGTTGCAGGTATTCCCGCCTTCCTGTTTTTATCATTACTCGTTATTATACCCGAGAGCCCAAGATTTCTTATAAAAACCGGTCATATTTTAAAAGCGAGGTTAATACTTGAAAAAATTGAGGTTGCCGGAATAGATCAGGAAATTGAGGAGATCAAGGAAAGTATGGCGCAATCATCCATAAAGAACCAGGCGTTGTTTTCAGCTATATATTTTAAACCCATCTCCATTGCATTTCTGGTGGCCATGTTTAACCAGTTCTCAGGAATTAATGCCATCCTGTATTATGCCCCGCGAATTTTTGAACTCAGCGGACTAACCAACGCCGATTCGATGTTTCAATCGATACTTATCGGGGTCACCAACGGAATATTTACAATCCTGGGAATGGTGCTGATCGATAAAGTGGGACGAAAAAAATTACTGATTACCGGATCAATTGGCATGTCGGTATGTCTGGGACTTGTGGCCAATACTTTTTATACACAAGATTTCTCGGGATTCGGATTGCTGATTTTCCTGCTGGTTTACATTATGTTTTTTGCTTTTTCGACAGGCGCAGTTATTTGGGTACTGATTGCCGAAGTTTTTCCGAATAGTGTTCGCGGTAAAGGACAATCCTTCGGAAGTTTTACCCATTGGTTTTTTGCCGCCTTAATTACATTTCTATTCCCTGTTATTGAAAAATCGTCACAATCGGGAGTAGGACATGCATTTATGTTTTTTTCGTTAATGATGATTGTACAGGCTGTTGTAGTGTGGAAATATTTTCCTGAAACAAAGGGACGAACACTCGAAGATATTGGCGAAAGCCTTTATTAACAAGGATTTGGAGATTTAGGATTTAAGATTTAGGATTTAGGATTTGAGATTTAGGATTTGATGTCGTTTAGTTAAAGTCTATGAGAATAAAAATTTAAACGCAAAGAACGCTGAGGAGGCGCAAAGAACCGCAGAGGTAGATATTCCCGAATTTCTTTGCGGTTCTCTGCGTAAACCTTTGCGATCTCTGCGGTAAAATTTCAACTGCTATTGCTAAATAAACGACATTGATTTAGGATTTAGGATTTAGGATTTGAGATTTGAGATTTGAGATTTAGGATTTAAGATTGGTGCATTTTATTCATAAATCTTAAATCATAATTCATAAATCTTTTGGTGCATTTTATTCATAAATCTCAAATCATAATTCAAAAATATATTGGTGTTTTATTCATAAATCAAAAATCAAAAATCTATTGGTGTTTTATTCATAAATCATAATTCAAAAATCGTTTGGCCATGAAAAATCTGATTTACATCATTTTGCTCGTGATTTTCACATTCGGATGTCACCGTGCTCCGAGGCACCTGGTTGATATCAGAATCGATGTCGACCGCGATACCTTCAACCCTGTTCTGGAACCCGGAGTCACCGGAACTATTTCAATAGAAGGGATTTACTCCGATGGAAAAATTGAAACGCTGAATGATGAAAATATCGGGATTGGCGCAAAAACCAGGGCTGCAAGCGGCAATGTAAAAGTGATCAGCATTGAAGGTAGAAAACTGATTCCGGGTGAAGGAGGCGTTGGAATCATCGAAGCTGTAGTAATCAGGGACGGTAAAACTTTCAGGAATGAACGGTCGGTAGTAGTGCGGCCATTTTACAGGGAGTACCATCAGACACTGGTGTTGAAGCTGTTTATGGGAATGGAGGGTGAACCTGTGGAAAGAATAGCTAAAGATCCCTTGTTTATAAAACCACATGACGTTCTCTGTACTTTTGATGAGGCGCTCGAAGTGATCCGAAAGACCGATAATCTCACACGGGGTATTCCGAAAATCATCTATCTCGTGGGCTGGCAAAAAGGAGGTCATGATCATTTATATCCCGCATGGAGCGAAGTAAACCCGCGTTTGAAACGTGAGCAGGATTCAACGGCTCTTGCAAGTCTGCGATGGCTGATCCTACAGTCCGTTAAATACAACACAACGGTTAGTTTACACATTAACATGCTCGATGCCTATACTCATAGTCCTCTCTGGGATGAATATGTAAAAAAGGACCTACTGGCAAAAGATAGCCAGGGCAAGCTGCTTTCAAGCGGGATTGGCATTAAAGGAAATGAGATGTACAATGTCGTCTATCCGCTTGAATGGAAGGCGGGATTAGGCCAGCGGCGCATTGATGAATTAATTGGGTTGGTTCCTGAATTAAAAGAAGGCCATACCATTCAGGTTGATGTATTCATTGCTCAGCGCGATAACGGCGCACCCATAAGCCCTTGGCATGCCAGGCCAGAAAATGGAGGACTTACTCCGGATAAATATGTCGAAACTCAACGTGAAATATTCAAATACTGGCGTGATAAAGGGTTTGATGTAACTGGTGAAGGGATTCTGTGGGCACATCCGAAGGGTGAAGGCTTTTACGGACTTCAGCCAATGGCCTGGTGGTATCCCAATGACTTCAGTCTTCAGATGCAGGTTCCTGAAAGACTGACTGCCCGGGGCCGCACAAATCGTGAGAATTATGGCGATTACAGGTTTACTTCCAGTATGCATGGAGAAGAAATTTATATAAAGGATAAGGAGAATCTTCCTGATTTTTTAAGCATGTTTTGCCAGACTACATTACCATGGTATTACCTCAGTCAGCACGACCGGGTAGCTTTCACAAACGGAGTGCTTTATTATTCTGACGGAATAAAGGCGGGTGAAGAAAATGGAAAAAAAATCATCCGAAAGGGAGAATATGTATTAAGAGAGGACAACAACCTTTTTGTGGAAGCAAAATGGAAGGAGAAAGAAATCATTGCCTATACTGAAACCGGATATGCCGATAAAAAATGGGAGATGCCTGCCGGTTGGGACAACATCAATTCTGTCGATATCTATAAAATCACATTGGAGGGTCCTGAAAAATTACTCAGTAATGTTCGGATTGAAAACAATGAAATTACAATAAGTCTCGATAAAAACATGGCAGTTTCCATTCTGCCTTCGGGTTCAGATCAGAAGTGATCGCAGATAGTAAAATCATTATATATGAAGCACTTACAACAAAAGTCCGGCTTGGTTTTTAGTTTATTGCTTTTATCCTGTTTCACTTTCGCACAGGTAAAAGCAGTACATGAGCATCTAAAAAGTGGATGGGTGTTTTCGAAGGTAATGGCTCCGTCAAAAAATGATGCAGCAATAAACTCAAAAATTACCATTGTTGGAAACAAGCAAATAGCTTCATGCCTTTCGCCTGATGGTTTACATGTTGGCGTTTTACCACAGGAAAACAGGTTGTTACGGGATTTCTTCTGTTTTACCAACGAAAGTACAACCGGTGGTCAAATAGCAATGGACCTGGGTAAAGTTATTCCTGTGGCTATGATCAATTCTTATTCGGCGCATGGGCCTGTTGGTGGCACAACCTGGTGCAACGAATTTGACGGTTCGCGCGGTCCGCAGGTATACAGTCTTTACGGAAGTTCATCAGAAAAGCCTGATTTTAAAAACCTGTCGGGTAAGGATTGGACAAAAATCGCCGCTGTGGATACCCGCCCTGTGGAAAACGAGGAGTGGCAGGGAACCTATGGTGTGAATATCAATAATACCGATGGAAGTCTGTTGGGCAATTTCAGATGGATCGTGTGGGATGTGAAACCAACTTCAAAAAAAGGTGCAAGGCCCGAATGGACCAATACCTGGTATTGCGAACTGGATGTACATACACCCGAAACCTTAAAAAATGGAGGCGATGCAATTTTGGCCGGCACTCAATTGGAGGAAATAATTGTGGCATTCAAATCGCATTTCGATATCGGATTTACCCATCCGGCTCCGGAAATTGTGGATATTTATCGTACAAGTATGATTGACAATGCCCTCAGGCTGATTGAAGCTTCTTCTAAGCTGCCGGCAGATAAACAATTTGCCTGGACAATTCCCTCATGGGTGGCCTATCAGATATTATGGGAGGGCCAGGATTCCACCCGACGGGCAAGGGTGGTTGAGGCTATGAAAAAAGGCCGACTCATTGTTCACGGGCTTCCTGTAACTTTGCAAACCGAAAGCCTCGGATTGGAAGATTTAGTGTTTGGTTTGTCTTTGAATAAAAAAATCAGCGAGGAGGTCGGCATTCCACTGTCGCGATCAGGTAAATTGACCGATGTGCCAGGTCATTCCTGGATATGGCCAACAATTCTTAAAAATGCAGGCATTGATTTTCTCCATATCGGCGTGAATCCTTGCAATGAAAGGCCTGATGTTCCATTACTTTATTACTGGCAGGGCCCTGACAGTTCGAAACTTCTAACCATGCATACCCAGGGATATGGAAGTGACTGCGAATTTGGTCATGGACTTTATCCCCCGAAAGACTGGCCATACAAGCATTGGCTGGCCCTGATTGTAGCAACAGATAATGCAGGTCCGCCAGAAAGTAAGGATGTAGAGAATTTGTTGAATGAGGCAGCGAAAAATGAACCCGGCGTAAAGATGCGTTTTGGTAAAATGGAAGATTTTGCGGATGCCATATTCGCCGAAGAAAAAAAAGGTTCCAGGGTTCCGGTTATACGTGCCGACATGCCCGATTGTTGGATTCATGGAATGGGAACTATGCCTGTTGAAGAGGCAATTGCCCATGTTACGCGTAAAAAACTGACTGCCGTTGAACTACTTGACCTTCACATGCGCTCGTGGAATCTGCCCCGTAACGACATTCAAAAAGAGGTGTTTCTGGCACATGAACGAAGTCTGATGTATGGCGAGCATACATGGGGCGGAGCGCTCAACCTGGAGGGTCATAATGCTTACGAAATCAGGGATTTCGGAAAATTTATACAGACTGACAAGACTTGTATCCGGTTGGAAAAGACCTGGCAGGACCATGCCAATTATATCCATAAAGCATCTGAAATTACTGATTCACTGGCGACAGAAGCCATGAACCAACTGGCCGGAAATGTAGCTGTTGCAGGAAAAAGAATTGTTGTTTTCAATCCGTTGCCATGGTTAAGAAGTTCTTTGGTCGAAATTCCAGACAGCGATGGTAAGATTTTTCTGGCTAAAGATATTCCAGCTTGTGGATACAAAACCTTTCCTCTACCGATAGAAAGCGCTGCAAATAGTGCCGGTATTCCGGAAAAAGCCATACTTGAAAACAAATTCCTTAAAATAGAAGTGGACCGAAAAAAAGGGGGGATAGTCTCCATTACTGACAAAAAAAGCAGCAGGGAAATTGTCGACCGAAATGCCCCAAATGCCTTTGGACAGTATTTTTACGAAAGGTTTGACCGGGAACAGAGTCAAAACTATCATTTGGATTGCAGCCATCTGAATACAGTTTATGGTTCAAACGGCAGATGCTGTTCAGGTTGGAATATCCGTGCTGACCTACCTTCAGCTCCCTCTTATCAATCTGCTGTACCTGAATTTCAATCGATGAAAATTCGTAAAACAGCTACAGCAATTGAAGCAATATTGACTGCCGGTCCCGCCGGAATCATTCAATCGGATGTAATAACCACTATCTCGCTACCCAATGATTTTCCATGGTTTGAAATTACCATACAACTCGACAACAAAAAACCTGATTACTGGCCTGAATCGGGTTCAATTTATTTGCCGGTAAATGCACATAATCCCCAATTCCGCATTGGGCGGCTTGGGGCAATTGTTGATCCTGCAAAGGATTTTGCAAAGGGCAGTAACCGCACTTATGGATATGTTAATACGGGCGCCATGATCTCCGACACCAATGGAAAAGGGATTGCAATCTGTCCGCTCGATCATGGAATTATGAGCTTCGGGGACAAAGGGTTATGTACCATCGATCCGGACTATGTACCAACTAAGCCATTAACATTGGTAAACATGTTCAATAATCTGTGGACCATTAATTTCCCATTATGGGTAAAGGGTTCATTCTCATCAAGGGTCCGAATTTGGGCCATCGAAAATCCGGAAGATTCAAGCCTTGTGGTTTCTGCAACCGAAGCGCGCAATCCGGTCATGGTTGGTTATGCTGAAGGAGAGCCAGGGAAACTGCCGGCAGAAAAGTCCGGTTTTAAGCTTTCCCGAAAAGGAATTTTTGTTTCAGCAAATCACAATAACGGAGAAGGAATATTGATCCGGGTTTGGGAACAGAATGGGACATCGGGCCAACTAACCATTACTTTGCCTGAAGGAATGAAAGCGAAAAAGGCAATTCCGGTCGATTTACGGGGAATAATAACAGGCAGGCCAATTGAAATTGTTGAACGAAAATTGGTTTTCAACTTGAAAGCATATGCTCCAAAAGGATTTATTTTGCGCTGATCTTCGAATCCCTCCATTTCCAATCTTTTTCTATCCCGTTACGCAACAGCGGGATCGGGATCATTTGAATGTAAATTTGAGTTTTTCAGTAGTCCTTACACACGATTCTCATTTCCAATTTCTTAGCAAATTTTTTAATACACCGTAAAATATCGTAATTGACATAATAAGATATTCAGGAGGGATTCAATCCCGAAATTTCGGGATAGAAAATGGATTAAACAACATAAGATCCAACTCCGGGGGGAGCCTTTCCTGAAATAAATTTAAAAATAATTTTTTTCTTTTTCAGACAGGGGGTTTGAACTGACATCTTCGTATAACTTACAAATCGAGAAACGTGTCGAACCTTTTGATTCGGCTTTTGATAACTTGACTAACTCGACAAATGCTTAAAGACGAAGAAGCACATACGAAAATTTTATTTCTTTTTGAGAAATACCTGGAGGGGCAATGCTCAGAAGATGAAGCCCTGGAGATTGTTGATTTCCTCGATAATCCGGCAAATCATGTCCTGAGGCAGGCAGCAGAATCGCATTGGAACAGGTTAGACGCCACTATCAGGAAAGATTCGGTTCCGGGTGACATTGAGTTTCTCACAGGACAGATTCTCGATCGACTGCATCACCGGATACGGCTTAATGACGAGATAAATTCAAAAAAACGGTTAATAAACAAACACTTTATTTCTCTTTTCACAAAAGCCGCGGCTGTTTTAATACTTCCGTTGCTAATCTATTCTATTTTCCTGACATCCAGGATTACCAAAACCCTGAAAGAAGCGAACCAGGTAGTGTGGCAAACAATTAAGACTCCTGCAGGGATGCAAACCGATTTCCTGCTTCCGGACGGCTCACATGTCTGGTTGAATTCAGGTTCAGTATTCAGATATCCGGCCCGCTTTGCCAGCGGAAAAAGACAGGTGGAACTGAAAGGCGAAGCTTTTTTTGATATTGTGAAAGATACCTTAAATCCGTTCCTGGTAAAGGCCGGAAAAATGAATATTGAAGTCAAAGGTACCCGGTTTAATGTGGTCAATTACCCCGACGAAACCCCCACAGAACTCGTACTGCAGTCGGGAAGTATACGTTTGTTCGCCGGAAATTATGAAGAAAATAAAACCATTACACACATAAAACCGGGAGAGCGTGCAGTCCTTGACAGTATAAAGAACAAACTGACAGTGAGCAATGTGAATGTAGATAAATATACCGCCTGGAAGGACGGGGTGCTGATCTTCAGGGATGACCAGATGGATGAGGTTGTCCGGAAATTAAACAGGTGGTTTAATGTGGAGATCATTCTGAGCAGCCCTGAACTTAAAGAATATGTTTACACAGCAACCTACAGGGATGAAACATTAGCCGAAATACTTGAACTACTGCGAATTTCTGCACCGGTCAGATATAACTCCACTGATCGTGTACGACTGGATGATAATTCTTATTCGAAGCGAAAAATAGTGATAACCAAAATTCAAAAGTGATGCCTATGGAGAGATTGAAAAATAAAATTAAAGGATAAAATCATAGGTATGTTGGCGCATCCCTTTGAAAATCAAAATCCTTTTCATCCTTGACGACTGAAAAATATCGAATTAATTTAATTTTAAATCAACACTATTTATGAAATTAAAATTTTTTACCAACCGACTCACATTCAGAATATGGGCCGATAAAATATTCCTTATTATGCGGATGACGATATTTCTCCTGCTTTTAAGTATAACCCAGATTTTTGCCATAGATACTTACTCGCAAAATGCTAAGATAAACCTCAAAGTCAGCAATCAATCTGTTAAGACTGTTTTAGCTGAGATTCAGAATCAGTCTGAATTTTTCTTTATGTTTAACAGTAAAATTGTGGATGTCGACCGGAAAGTTGATATCGTCGCCGACAATGAGAAGATCGATGGGGTTCTCACCAAAATCTTCTCGGGGACTGATATTGCTTATACAGTAGTTGACCGGCAGATTGTCCTTTTTTCGACTAAAACCGTTGCGGAACAGCAACCTGCAAGAAGAATAACGGGTAGAATCACCGATAGTACGGGAGCAGCTCTGCCGGGTGTTTCAGTAGTGGTAAAAGGGACCACAACCGGAGTAATTACCGATGCAAACGGAAATTATGCTCTGAATGTACCGGCAACGGCTGAAACATTGGTATTCTCATTTGTCGGGATGCGGACCCAAGAGATCACAATTGGTAATCAGGCAGAAATAAGCGTGGTTTTAAGCGAGGAGACGATTGGTCTTGAAGAGGTTGTCGCAATCGGATACGGTACTCAGAAAAAATCTTCAGTTACAGGGGCTATTTCCAGTGTGAAATCGGAGGATGTCAGGTACATCCCTGTACCAGCCCTTTCCAATTCCCTGGCCGGCCGGTTAAGTGGAGTATATGTCACACAGGCTTCCGGAGCCCCCGGATATGCCGCCTCAATTCGTATCCGTTCCATTAATACCTGGAAAAGTACCGGTCTCGATCCGTTGTATGTCATCGACGGTGTTGTTTCCGATAAACGGGCGTTTGATGCATTGGATTATTCAGCTGTTGATAATATCACGGTGTTGAAAGATGCCGCCTCCGGAGCTATTTATGGTGCCCGGTCTGCCAACGGTGTAATCCTGGTAACAACAAGAACAGGTAAGGTGGGCAAATTCCAGTTGAATTACAACTACTCTTACAGTTTTGACAAACCGTCAAAGATACCTTCGTATGTAGCTGCCAAAGATATGGTGAGACTCATGAATTATGCCAGATCAAGCGAAGGATTGCCACCTGCTTACGATGCCCAGGAAGTGGAGTTCTTTAATAGCAATGACCCGGCAAGGGCCTGGTACACTGATGCATATCGTGACCCTGTTTTGCAAAAACATGCGCTTACCGCTTCGGGAGGTTCTGAAAAAGTTCAATATTTTCTGGCTGGTTCATACTTTGATCAAACGGCTTTTATCAAAAATGCCGATTACAAAAAATACAATTTCCGTTCCAATATCAATGTCGATTTTACCAAAAATCTGAGGGGTACCTTCGATGTGGCTTACAGTCAGGGTACCAAAACAAGGTTTGTTATGCAGGAAGATAATGTTGGATTTGATGCTAGTCCGACTTTTGGAATGCTGTGGGGCCGTTTACTTTATTACCTGCCTACGGTGCCACCCCGCACGAAAGATGGAAAATTCATCGATCCGGGCTGGATCGGAAATATGCTCGCATTTATTGAAGAAGGGGGTACAAACACGAGGGTTGAACGTAATATCGACATGTTGATCGATTTGACCTACAAAATACCATTTGTCGAAGGGCTTTCTGTTTCAGCGAGGTATAGTCCAAAGTATGTTGCTATGACCATGAAACAGTATGAGCTTAAAACTACCTTATACCAGGTTAAAAAACTCGGTACCAATGGGGCCATCTATACCGACGAGATTACAGGGACAATTAAGTCAGCCTATCCGAATAAAGAGCGGCTGGCAAGGATCCAGGAAGCGACCAACAGTTACCAGCTGAACTTCTCTGCAAATTATGCACGCAAATTTGACAGGCATAATGTTGATGCAGTTTTTGTCTATGAGCAAAGTGAAGGGAACTACGATTACTTTTATGGTGTAAGGGAGGGCTTCCCTTTGATACAAAAGGACCAGTTCTGGGCAACTTCAAGTGCAAGGGCCGATAGTTATGTGGACGGTAATGAAAGTGAATTTGGCCGTGCATCGTTTATCGGCAGGGTTGCCTATAACTTTGATGAAAAGTACTTTATAAATGCTACAGCCCGTCGTGACGGCTCCATGCTGTTTGCGCCCGGTAAACGTTGGGGAACATTTCCTTCCGTATCTGTAGGTTGGTTACTGTCAAAAGAGGATTTCTTCCAGGCAAGCTTTATCAATGACTTAAAACTACGTGCATCCTGGGGATTAGCCGGGAACGATGCAGTCGGGGGTTGGAAATGGTCCGAGTCATTTGCCGTAGCCGGAGATTATTTGTTGGGTACAGCCGCACAACCTCGTGTAAGATACAGTGGTATTGTAAATCCAAATTTAACCTGGGAAAAAACCCGTGAACTTAACGTCGGGATTGATGCACGCTTTCTGGAACATTTTAATTTTAGTGCAGAATATTACAAACGTCACAACTATGATATTCTTGATTCACGGATTGCCTCCTTACCCAATTCATTTGGAGGAACAATGCCGCCGGAAAACTATGGAGTTGTAGACGCCAACGGAGTTGAACTTGAATTAGGCTATACGGGCCGCTCAGGTGATTTTACTTACCAGGTGAAAGGAAACTTCGGATATTCAACGAATGAAGTAATAACCCGCGACGTTGCGCAAAACGTTCGTGCGCTGGATAATCCGAATGGCAAGTCCACCGATTATATCAGGGCCCTGGTTGCAACCGATATCATCCGCACACAGGCTGATCTGGATAAACTTCCTGCAGGCTATACTATTTTTGGACTTGCACCAAAACTTGGGATGATTAATTTTGAAGATGTAAGTGGCGTAACGGATGGTCTAGCTGACGGTAAAATTGATAACTATGACCGGCAAATCATTAGCGGGGCACACTCAATGGCTCCCACGATGCTGGGTTTAAATCTGAATGCTAACTGGAAAGGTTTTGGGATTGATGTATTTTTCCAGGGGGTTCTGGGGGTGAAAAAATTCTATAATGACGGATACGGCAGGCGCTTTTTCGATGGCGCAAGACCACCGACATTCTGGCTTGATTCATGGTCGCCGGATAATCCAAATGCTGCTTACCCGAAACCAACAACCTGGGATCGCACCATGGATCATCTTGAATCAACTTTCTGGTTAAAAAACAGCAACTATGTAAGGTTACAAAACTTAAACCTTACCTACTCGCTCCCAAAAACGGTCACCAATAAAATTAATATATCGGATGTAACTTTTATTCTCTCAGGGACCAACTTATTTACACTGACGAAATTTGATTATTATGACCCCAGTGTTTCTGAGATGAGATCATACCCGACTATGAAAACTTATACTTTGGGTGTAAATGTTACATTCTAAACAGTTTGGTAATATTTTATAAAAATATAAATATGAAAACATTAAAGCGATTTATTAGCCTTGTATTTGTGCTAATCTGTTTTGCAAAATGCAATCCTCTTGATAAAGAAAATCTTGCGGCCATTCAAACCACCGACGTCTGGGGGAATCCTGCTGTTGCAGAAGCCTATGTAAATGACATTTACGGAAGCCTGATGCCCGCTCCATGGACTACTGGAAGGGTTACCGACGAAACCATGGTTGTCAACTCGGGTTATGGTGAAAAACTGAGTCCATACCTCAATGGTACCTTGACTGTTGACTCCTATAACGATTACGACAATTATGCCGTTATCAGACGAATTAACATATTCCTTAAAGGAATTGACGGTGCTACCTTTGCCGATGCCAATAAACAATCGTATAAAGCTCAGATGCTTTTCTGGCGGGCCTGGATTTACTTCAGAATGGTTAAAGCATATGGCGGAGTTGAGTTGGTTTTGGAACCGGGAGACCCGGCAAATATTGAGGCTACTTTTATTCCACGGAGTTCAACTTCGGCTTGCATTACCCAGATTTTGAAAGATCTTGATGATGCTATTGCCGGATTGGAGAACAAAAGTACGATCGGGCGGATTGACAAGTGCGTAGCCATGTCATTCAAAGGCCGGGTGCTGATGTATTGGGCCAGTCCCCAGTTTAACCGCAACAACGATTTGGCACGATGGACTGCCGCCTATGATGCGAACAAAGCAGCCCTGACATTCCTGGATGCACAGGGTAAAGGGTTATACAATAAATACAGGGAACTGTGGCTTGATGAGATGAATAAAGAGGTTATCATGGTCAGACGTTACCAGTACCCGTCATTTGCCAATGGATATTCACAGGCCTGTATGCGCCCCCTTACCTATGCACGGGGTTGTGTGGGCGGAAATATGCCTTCACTTGAGCTCGTAAATGCCTATCCCATGAAGGATGGTTCCAAATTTAATCCTGCAACGATGGATTACAGGAAATTCTATCAAAACCGTGATCTGCGTTTTTATGGTTCGATCGCCTATAACGGGGCTCCTCCTTTCATTGCTCCGATGTTCGGGTGTGAAAATATGTGGACCTATTTCTTTGATCTTGACGGCAATCCGGCAACCGGTATCAACGGAAAAGAAGCACGGGCAGAAAATGTAGGTTCAACCTGCGGTGCTTATGCTGAAAATTTGTATTCCGAATCCGGATTCTACCCGGCAAAAATGCTGGACCAGAATATTACCAGAACAACCGTGGAGGATGGCCAGGTCGACTGGATTGAGATCAGGTATGCCGAGGTGCTTATGAATATGGCAGAATGCGCCAACGAAATTGGCAAAACTCCTGAAGCGCTTGCCGCACTTTATCAAATCCGTGCACGGGCAGGTATCGAGGCAGGTACCGGAAATTACGGAATTACCGCCACTTCTGTTCTTGATATCAGAAAAGCCATCCAGGACGAACGGCTCGTTGAATTTGCTTTTGAAGGTCAGCGTTTTTGGGATCTGCGCAGATGGCGTATATATGCCTCAACTTTTAACAATTTCAAGAACAAGACCTTCCATGGGCTGAGAATTGAATGGACAGGAACAGCGGCTAATCGTCCAAAAGGATTGACCGATATTAACACGGTCTGGGATAAATTCACAGTTACTGAAAGCGAAGATTACGAAAAGGTAGCTCCCAAGGCCGAAGACAATTATTCGTTCTTTGGCATCCCAAAATCTATTTTGGAACGCAACAGCAAAATTGAGCAGAATAATACCTGGGGAGGCACATTTAATCCATTGCTATAAACGTCGATATTCCGATTGATGTGTTGAACAACGATTCGTGTTGTTTGACTTCTTATAAGGCCTCTCGTTAAGACGCGGGAGGCCTTTTTACTAATTGCAGGCAAAATTACAGGTACACTGCCTGTTTAAACCTGCATAAGTATTTATCTAAATAACACCGAAAACTATGGAGCATCTAAAAATAACAACCATTGTTGCGGGAATTCTTTTGACCATTCTGGGTTTGTATGGGTGTCAGTCAGCGGATGAAGTTCAAAAAAAAGACTGGCTTATTGATGGTAAAGACTATAATTCCAAAGCTTTTCAATCGGAAGACGGGAAAGAACTTGTCCTGTCAAACGGTTTGATAGAGCGACGGTTCAGAATTGCCTCCAACCTCGCGACAATCAGTATCAAAAACCTTATCTCCGGTCAAAACTATCTTCGGTCGGTAAGACCTGAAGCAAAAATAACGGTTGATGGCAATCATTTTAATATTGGCGGATTAACCGGGCAACCTATACATAGTTACCTGTTGTCTGAATGGCTTGACAGTCTGAAAAATGAACCAAATTCGTTTCAATACACAGGCTATTCGATTAACGATATTCAGCCCCGGTTTCCCTGGAAAAAACGTTCGGAATGGATGTCACAGGATATGCCATGGCCCCCGAAAGGAGTCGAATTGATCCTCGATTTTAAAGTCCCGGTGCAAAATAGTTCTGAACCTGCAGCTTCGAATAATACCGGACCCGGTTACAAAGGTCTTACAGTAAGTGTGCATTATGAAATATATGATGCGATTCCTTTAATCTGTAAATGGATAAGTGTAAGCAACAAAACTCGTAAAAATGTGGTATTGAATAGTTTCACGAGTGAAATTATTGCGGCGGTGGAAGGAAGATCAGAAGAAGATGAGCTATCGGGTTGGGAGATGCCCAATTTTCATATCGAAACTGATTATGGCAGCTCGATCCGCGGAAGAACAGATTATGAAAAAGTGGTTAACTGGATTCCCGATACCTTATACACTTCGCAGATTAACTGGGAACGATTAACGCCTTGTTTGCTCGAAGTTCGCCCTCCTATTGGACCGGAACAGGTCATCGGGGCAGGTCAGGGCTTTGAATCATTCCGGACATGGGAATTGTTCTACGACAGTCATGAAAAGGAGAGAAAATCACTCTCATTACGCAGAATGTACCGGACTATTGCTCCATGGGTCACTGAGAACCCGATACTTATGCATGTCAGGAAGGCAGATTCTTCGTCTGTAAAACTGGCGATTGACCAATGTGCCGAAGTAGGATTTGAAATGGTGATAATGACCTTTGGCAGCGGATTTAACATGGAAAGCGGTGATCGTGCCTATTATCAGCAAATGAAAAACTTTGCTGACTATGCCCATTCCAAAGGAATTGCCCTGGGAGGATACAGCCTCCTGGCAAGCCGCTCAATCAGTGAAAAGGATGATGTCATTAATCCTAAAACAGGTAAACCAGGCGGGTTTGCGGTATTTGATTATTCGCCCTGTCTTGAAAGCGCCTGGGGAAAAGAGTATTTCCGCAAAATTTACGAATTATACGATGCCTCGGGGCTTGACATTATTGAGCACGACGGTTCCTATCCGGGTGATGTTTGTGCTTCAACAACTCATCCGGGTCATAAAAACCTGTACGATTCACAATGGAACCAGCGTAAAACGATCACCGACCTTTATAAATGGTGCCGCGCCAAAGGTATCTACCTGAACGTTCCGGACAACTATTTTCTGAACGGATCGTCTAAAACCGGAATGGGTTACCGCGAGGTGAACTGGTCGCTGCCCCGTGCTCAACAGGAGATTATCGAGCGCCAGAATATCTATGAAGGAACCTGGAACAAAACACCTTCGATGGGCTGGATGTTTGTGCCGCTCACCCAATATCACGGCGGCGGTGCTGCTGCAACAATTGAACCCCTGGATGAACATCGCGAACATTATAACCAGCGATTGGCCAACCTTTTTGGCGCAGGTGTGCAGGCTTGTTATCGCGGTCCCCGCTTATTCGATACTGATTCAACAAAAATGGTCGTGAAAAAATGGGTCGATTTTTATAAAAAACACCGGCAAATTCTTGATGCTGATATAATTCACCTGCGTCGTGCAGATGGCAGCGACTGGGATGGATTTTTACATGTGAATCCATCCGGGAAGGAAAAAGGACTGCTGATGCTTTATAATCCACTGAATGAAAAAATTACCCGAACACTTGAAATTCCGGTTTACTATACAGGATTGTCAGGTTTTGCAAAGCTGCGTGACCAGGACGGGAAAACAGCAAACTATAAAATCAGCCGTGATTACACAATACGTATTGAAACAGAGATACCTTCCAGGGGAACTAACTGGTATGTAATAAATTAATGGATGACAGTAACAGGAATGGATACACCGGGAAAAAATAGCAGATCTGAGAAAAAAGGGAACCAGGCAAACTGGATAACAATCGGAACGATTGGTGCATTTTTTTTCATTTTCGGATTTATTACGTGGTTAAATGGCATTTTGATTCCCTATCTCAAAATTTCATGCGAACTCAACCACTTCGAATCATACCTCGTTGCCTTCTCATTTTACATCGCTTATGTAATCATGGCAATACCCTCCTCTTGGGTGTTGAAAAGAACCGGATTAAAGATGGGAATGATGATCGGATTATTTGTTATGGCAGCAGGTGCCCTATTGTTCATTCCTGCTGCCATTACAAGAACTTACGTCTTTTTCCTTTCAGGTCTTTTCGTGATGGGATCCGGTCTGGCCCTGCTGCAAACAGCCGCCAATCCGTACATCACCATTCTGGGACCCATCGAAAGTGCTGCACAAAGGATAAGCATTATGGGTGTTTGCAATAAATCGGCAGGGATAATTGCGACCTTTCTATTTGGGGTAATGGCATTAAAAGATGGCGACGCATTGCTGGCGCAACTAAATGCAATGGATACGATTCAGAAAGCTGCGGCACTCGATGAACTGGCTTCGCGAATTATCGTACCCTATCTTGGGATGGCTGCGATTCTTGCCACAGTCGGGATACTGATGAAGGTCTCAGGATTACCTGAAATCGATCCTGACGTGCAAAATGCGGGAGATGATTCAGTTGCCCATGTGTCCAGGACCAGCATATTGCAGTATCCCTACCTTTTATTGGGTGTAGTGGCAATTTTTTGTGATGTGGGACTGGAAATAATCGCCGGGGATACAATTATCAGCTACGGACTGAGCCAGGGAATTCCAATATCAGTTGCAAAACATTTCACTTCCATGACTATGCTTGCATCGATACTGGGCTATACCATCGGCATCATTTCCATTCCAAGGTATATTTCACAGGTGAATGCACTTAAAATATGCGCTGTCCTTGGCATCTTACTCACCGTGGCTGCAATGGGTTTGCCCGGTATCGCTTCTGTTGTGTTTATTGCATTGCTTGGACTTGCCAACGCATTAATATGGCCGGCGGTGTGGCCATTGGCGCTTGAGGGACTTGGCCGGTTTACACGTATCGGGTCCTCAATGCTGATCATGGGTAACCTGGGCGGGGCGCTTTTGCCGTTGCTTTATGGCCGTCTTGCCGATATTGCTAATCCACAACAGGCTTATATCATTGTTATTCCCTGTTATATTTTTATTTTATATTATGCTGCACTGGGTCACAAAGCGGGGAAACGTCCCACTGAAGCTTTTCCATATGTCAGAGCTTAATTTTAAAGGAAGATAAATTAATTTTTTCACCATATTTAACATTCAAAACAAATGAAGAAAATATCACGAAGAAAATTTATTGAGAAAGGGACAATTGCCTCGTCCGCAATAAGCATGTTCCCGAATTCATTAATTGCGATTAACAACAGTACACAAATGGTAAAAATTGGATTAATCGGAACCGGCGGCCGTGGAACCGGACATGTAAATACCTTGCTGGGCATTGAAGGCACTGAGATTGTTGCAGTATGCGACCTCGTACAATCCAAAGCGGAAAATGCGGCTAATCTTTGCCAAAAAGCAGGAAAGAATCGTCCCACGATCTATTGCAAAGACGAAAACACATGGATGGAATTATTGGACAAGGAAAAACTGGATTGTATAATCATCTCAACCTATTGGGATTCGCACGCTGCAATTGCCGTGTACGCGATGAAGAAGGGGATCTATCCGGGTATTGAGGTTCCTGCGGCCCTTACCGTTAAGGATACCTGGCAGCTGGTCGAAACATCGGAGAAAACCGGTATCCCTTGCATGATGCTTGAGAACTGGAGTTTCCGCCAGGATAATCTTGCCTTATTAAATATGAAACGGCTGGGTATGTTTGGAGAGATTGTTCACTGTCATTGCGCCCATTCACACGATTGCATCGACCATTGGTTTTTTGACAGTAAAACGGGCGATCAGAAGTGGCCGGCAGAGTACCTGCTCAACTATAACAGGGACCAGTATCCGACACATAGCGTAGGACCCGTGATCAGCTGGATGGATATTAACCGGGGAGATATTTTCACGGAGATATACTCAACGGCATCAGCATCAAAAGGTATCAATGCCTATTTTAAAAGAAAGTTTGGGAATGACCACCCGAATGCAAATTTGAACTATAAACAGGGAGATATTGTGACTTCGCTGCTGAAAACAAAGATGGGTAAAACACTGGTGATCAATTATGATATGCAACTGCCGCGACCTTATTCGAACCGATGGCTTCTTGAAGGTACGAAAGGGGTGTATGACGAAGAAAAGAACTCGATTTACCTGGTTGATCAAAGTCCCGAATATCATGTATGGGAGCCATGGAAACCTTACGAAGCAAAATATAACCAGAAATGGTGGCAGGCCGATCTGTCGGATCAGTCACACGGAGGAACCGACTACGTGATGTTAGGTCAGTTTATTGATGCCGTAAGAGCCAAGGGTCCGACACCAATCGACGTCTACGATTCGGCCGTGATGACCGCTATTGTTGAGCTTTCGGGCCTTTCGATAGCAAAAAATGCCCCGGTGCCTTTCCCCGATTTCACGAAAGGGAAATGGAAAACCAATAAGCCCTATTTTGCCATGGATAAATCAGCTACCTGAACCGGCTTATCAGGAATTATAAAGGTGAAGTTTTGCAAGAATGGGATATTTGAAACGACATAACCACAAATGACAATGGTAAAGATTCAGGCAAGTGTTTCCAAAGGATGGCTAAACAGGAACGGGGGTTTTGTTTTCCCTGATCAGTATTATCTCGATCCGTTGTTCCGGCGGAAACAGGATACTGAAATAAACCGTTTTGTCCGGGAACAATTTCCCGGCATTGCCATTTACAACATGGAAGACAACCTTGTCCAGGCCAATTATGTTGAAGAAAATCAGGTTCTTGTAGGGGCCATACAACCAAACATGATCCTGGCGGCAATTCTCGGTGCGCAGTTTTCATTTTTCGAAGATAAGGATGCTGATGTTACCGGCCGGCCTTTGGAACATATTTCATCTGTTCATGAACTACCTTCATTAACTACGATTTTGGATCATCCATTGATCAAAGATCTCGAAAAACAGATGCAGGTAATCGGTGAAACACATCCTGAGCTGAGGATTATCCCCCCGTTTTTCTGGGATACATCAGGCCGGGCAACCATTCATGGCGTTATTACCACCTCGCTTAAACTGACGGGGGATAACATCATGACAATAATGCTGTCTGATCCGGAACTTGCCCACGCTATTCATCAATGGATTGTGGATGCCTATGTTATACTTATTCAGCACTTTGCTGCTTCAGGCAAGTTGAAAATAACCTCCGTTCATGTTGGCGAATGTGCCGGTACAATGATCTCTTCAGAATTGTTTGAGGAATTCGTGGTCCCTTATATCAGCCAGTTGGGAGATAAACTGGGAGCTGTTCGTCTCCATTCCTGCGGAATTTCCAACCATCTCGTAAGCCCGGCTTCCCGAATCCGTCATTTAAAAATTATTGACACCGGTTCCGGAACCTCTGTTTTGAAGATCCGGGAGATCATGGGTAATAAATTTGAGATCAATGTTTTTCCGCCTGTAGATGTATTGCAGGAAGGTGCTCCACAATCGGCTGTAATTGACTGGCTTGATAAAACGCTATCAGAAAACAGGGATGGCCCGCTGCAGATTGCCTATCATCTCGAGCCCGATTATGCTATTCAAAACGCTTTGGCCCTTCATACTGAGTTGGAAAAAAGAGGACTGATTTCACCGGGAAGATTGTATTAACGCTATTCAACCACTAAAAAATAAGAAAAATGAAAATAATCAACCTTCTGATTCTGGCAGGCATTTTTATTAACTTAAATCTTTCAGCAAAAGATATCGTTTTTGAGACTGCGTCCTTTAAAATGGCAATAAATGAACAGGGCGCTGTGGTGAGTGTTTACGACAAACTCAAAAAAACGGAGTATCTTCCCGGGGCACAGCAGGCATACCTGCTAAGTATCCGTTGCGACGGTGAGCTGGAACACCCTTCGCAACTAAAGCAAAAAGGGAATAAACTCACATTGGTATTTGACAAAAACAAGGTTGAGGCCCAAATCATTGCGACGGTGAAACCTGGATATATTTCCTTCGAACTATCGGGACTTACACCTTCCGAAAAAGTTGAACTGGTGATTTGGGGGCCATATCCCACCACTATTGGTGAAACAATCGGCGAATGTGTGGGAGTTGTCCGGAATAAGCAATTTTCCATTGGAATTCAGGCACTTAATGTAAAGACGCTGGGAGGCTATCCAAGCGAGGAGAATGATATCGAACCTTCATACGATATTTTTGCCTCAGGTAACCTGGTCGATGTAGCTGCCGACTGGAAAAACAAGAAATCCTACCGGGGACAAACTGCACGAGTCCAAGACTTTGGGTCTGTTATTCAGGCTTATTGCCGGAACCGGAACAAGGAACGGATCCTCACGAACTGGGCTCATGACTTTTATGTGGCTCCACCCTTTAACGATGGAGGAGTCATTGGCTCCAAGATTGCCTTATTTGGCTGCCCGCCCGAAAAAGCACTTGAAACAATAGGTCAGATTGAAATCAACGAACAGCTCCCCCACCCGATCATCGATGGTGAATGGGGTAAAACCGCACGATCGGCAACAACCTCGTATCTGATTATTGGCTTTAATGAAAATAACCTCGATCAGGCCATGGAACTTACCAAAAAAGCCGGGCTGAAATACCTGTACCATGGAGGACCGTTCAAAACATGGGGACATTTTGTTTTAAATGAAAAATCTTTTCCTGAAAACTGGAAAAGCATGAAAAACTGTGTTGAGAGGGCAAATGCAAAAGGTATAAAGTTAGGCGTTCATACCTTATCCAACTTTATAACTACGAACGATGCCTATGTAACTCCTGTTCCTGATAAACGGTTAGCCAGAGTCGGGGAAAGTAAAATTACGACTGACCTTGATGAAAAATCGGAGGAAATACTCATCCAGTCACCCCAATTTTTCAACCAGATGAAAAATAATTCACTTCACGCCGTTGTAATTGGAGATGAGATCATCCGTTACAAGGAAGTATCGGCAACTGAACCATGGAAATTAACCGGATGTGTCAGGGGCGCTTTCGATACGAAGGCTGTAGCCCATAAAAATGGCGATAATATCGGAAAATTAATGGATCACCCCTACAAGGTTTTTTTAAGTGATGCAGACTTGTCTGACGAGATTGCCAAAAACATAGCGCGGTTATTCAACGAAACCGGTCTGCTGCAGGTTTCATTTGATGGCCTTGAGGGAGTATGGTCAACAGGGATGGGTCAATATGCACGGAACTTATTCACCAAAACCTGGTTCGACAATCTTAAACCCGAATTACGGGGGAAGGTGATCAACGATGCAAGTAACCCTGGCCATTTTAACTGGCACATCAATACGCGTTATAACTGGGGAGAGCCCTGGTACGCGGGATTTCGCGAAAGTCAGACCAACTACCGGCTGATGAACCAGGATTTTTACCGCCGCAATTTCTTACCTTCCATGCTTGGATGGTTCAGTATGTCGGGGCAGACCAGTGTGGAAGATACCGAATGGCTTCTTGCAAGGGCTGCCGGTTTTGATGCCGGATTCGCGTTCAACCTGAGTTTTGACAATGTGGAAAAAAACGGGCAAAGCGAAGCCATATTTCAGGCCATGAAAACCTGGGAGACAGCCAGAATGGCCGGAGCCTTTACAACAACACAGAAGCTGATGATGGAGGATATCAATAATGAATATCACCTCGAACCGGAGGGACCGGGAGCCTGGAAACTTTATCCCTACCAGGTCAGGCGCTTTGTTCACGAACAGAAAGAGCGCCAGCCCGGCGAACCGGTATTCAGTACTTTTGAATTCGAAAATCCATATGATGAACAGCCTATGATGTTTATCGTTAACCTGGTTCCCGGTGAAAAAAATGGTACTGCCAGCGTAGAAAAAATAGTGATCGAGGTCAATGACTTCAATAAAGTTGAAATACCGGTCGACATGGAAGCCAATCAAATCCTGAAGCTGGATGAGAAGGGAAAACTCCGGGTATTAACTCCGAACTGGAAACTTGTTAAGGAGATCACCTTGGTGGGGAAAATACCTGCATTATCACATGGAAAGAACAAAATTATTTTCGATGCTGAATTTAAGGGCGAAGGTACTTCTAAATTAAAAATTGAACTAAAAACCATCGGTAAAGCCGAAGTCCTGGTAAGCAGTGGAAAATAAGGATTTTGAGCCGTAATAGCTCCTGATAAAGTAACTATCTTTATTACAAGTCGTAATATTTTAAAATATGAACAGCCCGATGAAACTACTACTTATTATATTTCTGCTGATTTTCCACCTAAATACATCAGCACAAAAACCAACAAACCTTCCTGTTTACAATAAGGGAGCAATAACGATCCAGGATGACTGGCTTATAAAAAAGACAGATGCCAAAGCAAAACTGTACCGGACAAAGGAGGGTAAACTGGTATTCAGTAATGGAATTATTGCCCGCACGTTTACCTTGGCTCCCAATGGTGCTACAGTAGGCCTGGACCTGTTAAGCAACAATGAATCTTTTCTGCGATCAGTCCGGCCCGAGGCTGAAGTGGAGATCGGAGGAAATAAATTCAGTGTTGGTGGTCTTTCCAGGCAGCCCATTCATAATTACCTGTTGCCTGAATGGCTTGAAAATATGGAGGCTGATTCTTCGGCATTTAAACTTGAAGATTACACTGAACAAGCAGTTAAGGCACGGTTCCCGTGGAAAAAAAGGATGGAATGGATGCCAAAGGATATGCCATGGCCGCTACCCGGGATAGAGCTTGTATTCAGATACCGGCTTGACGATACTGCCATCAGGTTACTGTCAGAAAAAATGCTCACTGACGAAAAAAGGCCGGTCCTGGCAAGTGATGAATTTCAAAGCCTTAACAGCAACTGGAAAATTTTTGCCTCCACTGCCGATGAAAGAAATTCTTTTATCAATGAAGGTAAGTCGGGCGAAATAATGGCACTCGCAAATACCGCTGTTTATGCGGATTACACGGTTGAAAAAGGGGCTGCAGTATTTTTGGCCCGGCTCGATCCGGGCACTGACAAGTCAACTGTATTTGGACCGGGTATGGGGTTGGTTTTTAAGGATCGGGTCATAAAAATGAACATCCGTACGGCCAGCAACGAAATCCGTTTTTACGACGGGACAAATGACAATACCATCGGAGGTATTACTCCCGGGAAACCAATATGGTTAAGAATGGAGATTGCAGGCGATCAGCTCGTGGCAACATATTCACCCGATACGAGGGAGTGGTTTGACGCAGGCAAAGCCACGCTAAACCCAGGCGAAACCCCGGTCGCTGTGCGGTTGGGAAAAATGGATGCAAGTGGTAAAAATTCGGATGCAACGCTGAAAGGAGAGCCCGGTCGAAGCCGGTTTGAGACTTTCCGGATTTTAGGAGCCATACCGGCTGATGTAAAATCAGCGGGCAAAGAACAATTTGCCTACATGAAAGATGTCGTTGTGGAAATTCACTATGAAATGTATGACGGGATGCCGGTTATTTGCAAATGGCTTAAAATAGTCAACCAATCAGCAAACGAAATCCGGATCAATTCCTTCAAGAGTGAGATACTGGCCGTTACTGAACCTGAAAGTGCTGTTGACCCTAAAAAAAACTGGATGTTGCCGAATATTACGGTAGAAACAGATTACAATTTTGGCGGGATGTCGAACGAAAGCATTTTCGGCTCGAGCGTAGCCTGGAATATTGATCCGCTCTATAAAACACAGGTTAATTATGAACGGACAACCACCTGTCTGCTGGAGACTTATCCAAAATACGGACCAGACCAGGTCGTAAAAAGTGGCGGATCATTCGAATCATTCCGAACATGGGAACTGATTCATGACAGCCGGGATCAGGAACGTAAAGGATTGGAACATCGCCGGATGATGCGGGCGCTGGCTCCCTGGGCGACCGAAAATCCCATCCTGATGCATGTAAGCAGTTCGAAAGATGAAGCGGTAAAAAAAGCCATTGACCAATGTGCTGAAGTTGGTTTTGAAATGGTAATCATGACTTTTGGCAGTGGCTTTAATATTGAAAATGAGAGCACCGAAAATATTGACCGCATGACAAAACTGGCCGCTTATGCGCATTCGAAAGGTATTGCACTCGGGGGCTATTCCCTGCTTGCCAGTCGTAAGGTAGGTGGTGGTAATGATGTGGTTATGCCCGAAGGTATGACTCCGCGTTTTGGCAATTCCCCATGTCTTGAAAGTGAATGGGGTATCAAATATTTCGATGAACTCTATCATTTCTATGAAAAAACGGGTATGGATATTTTAGAGCACGATGGCTCATACCCGGGTGATATCTGCGCCTCAGCAAACCATCCCGGCCATGAAGGACTCAAAGATTCGCAATGGAATCAGTTTAAAAAGATATCTGCTTTTTACCAGTGGTGCCGCGCCAAAGGAATTTATCTCAATGTTCCTGACTATTATTTCCTGAGCGGGAGCAACAAAACGGGAATGGGCTACCGCGAAACAAACTGGTCGCTTCCACGGGCACAGCAGGAGATCATTGAACGCCAGAATATTTACGACGGAACATGGGACAAAACACCTTCGATGGGCTGGATGTTTGTACCGCTGGTGCAATACCATGGCGGCGGAGCAGAAGCCACAATTGAACCTTTAAAGGAACATCTTCCTCACTATGGCCAGCGGTTGGCCAACCTTTTCGGAGCCGGTGTCCAGGCCTGTTACCGGGGTCCCCAGTTGTATGATGCTCCTGAAACAAAAGCACTTGTCGAAAAATGGGTCGGTTTCTACAAAAAACACCGCGAGGTTTTGGATGGCGATATTATCCACCTCCGCCGACCCGATGGCTGCGACTATGATGCCATACTTCATGTTAATCCGCAGGGTGTCGAAAAAGGATTGCTTATGATTTACAATCCGTTAAATGAAGCCATTACCCGAAATATCAAAATACCTGTTTATTATACCGGTTTAACCACTAAAGTTCAGGCTCAGCCAAATGATGGACCAGTTAAAACGTATCCGGTCAGCCGGGATTATGAAATTGCATTAACGGTAACAATTCCTGCGAAAGGATACCGGTATTTTATTTTTAAATAAAGGTCATCTACTTGTTTTTATGAATGTTAAAAACTTACAGATATGAAAAATCTAAACATCCTGATTCTTACATGCGTAATTTTGCTCTCATTCAAATACGATAAAAATATTGAATTAAAATTTGTGGGAGAACCTGTGGCCAAAACGGTCCTGCAGGTGACTTATTCAGGTCAGGAAACAGGGAGTAATCTCAGAATGAACTGGTCAGTTTCGGATTCAAAGGATGGTGAATGGGAAGTATTGCGCGGAATACATTCAAACGAAATTGTATTACTGACCAGTTATGTCGGAAAGTACTTAAAATGTGAACTGGCCTCCGGATACGGGAGCAATGAAAAACCTATGGCCATAATCACTGAATCGCCTGTTGTTTATAATGGAAATCCCAATACTGACTGGTTTAAAGATGCGGGCGTGGGAGTCATGCTGCATTTTCTGAAAGATGTGTTTGCAAAGGAAGGCGGATCAGTAGAATGGAACCAGGTTGTCAATGGATTTGACGTTGAACTTTTTGCACAAAACTGCGAAGATGCCGGTGCCAATTATGTGATGTTTGCCCTGGGTCAGAATGACGGATACTATTGTTCGCCCAATGCTGCCTTCGATTCGATTGTCGGCTCGCACCCGGGCCAGTTGTGCAGTGTCCGCGACCTTCCTGCCGATCTGTACAACGCCTTAAACAAGAGAGGCATCCGGATGATGTTCTATCTTCCCGGCAATCCACCCGTTAGAAATGAGCTGGTTGACCGAAAATTTAAATACACCTACGGAAAAGATTCCCCTACTTCACAATACACCCAGGCATGTTGGGAAGCAGTGATCAGGGAATGGAGTCTTCGTTACAGGAAAAAGCTTTCGGGGTGGTGGTTCGACGGCATGTATCGCGGTGGAATAATTGAAACCCGTTCCGACATGAGCCTCGCACATAATATCAGCACCCATACACTTGCCGCAAAGGCCGGTAATCACAACAGTATCGTCACCTATAATTATGGTGTGGATAAAATACAATCCAATTCGCCTTATGATGATTACAGTGCCGGTGAAGAGGGCAAAATTGTCCAGGTTCCTGAAAGCCGCTGGGTGGTCGATGGCGTACAGTGGTTTTTATTCACCTATCTGGGTGAATCATGGAGTAAAGATGGCAGGCGTTTCGAAACTTCGGAACTTGAACAATGGGCGAAAAAGGTCTTTGACAAAGAGGGTGTGATTTGCTTTGATATTCACGCGGATAAAAGTGGCAAAATATCGCCCGACCATATTGCCCAGGTTCAGGCAGTAAGGAAGGTATTTGACAAAACCCAATAAATAATTACAAAATGAAAAAATTAAAATCGTTGCTGATATCGACTTTATTATCTGCCGGATTCATCCAGGCCGCTCCCACTGTCCTTCCATCAAAAGCACATTTAAAATGGGCAGATTCGGAAATTGGAGTACTGATTCACTTTGATATGCCTGTCTTTGAACCCGGTTACAATTTCCGGAAGGACTGGAATTACCATCCCGATTTATCGGTTTTCAATCCCAAAGAACTCGATACCGATCAATGGATCAAGGCAGCGAAGGAGTTGGGTGCAAACTATGCGGTACTGGTTGCCAAACATTGCAGCGGGTTTAGCCTCTGGCCTACCAAAGCTCATCCCTATAGTGTAAAAAATACCCCATGGAGAAACGGGAAAGGCGATATTGTAAAGGATTTTGTCGCTTCGTGCAAAAAGTACGGTATAAAACCAGGTATCTATGCCAGTACAACAGCAAACGGATACCTTAAAGTGGATAACCCGGGCAAGGTAGTGTCCGGAAACAGGGACGAACAAAAGCGTTACAATGAAATTGTACAACTGCAGCTTACCGAATTGTGGTCTGAATATGGCGATTTGTTCGAAGTATGGTTCGATGGCGGAGTATTACCTGTTGAAAAAGGTGGTTTCGATATTTTGTCAATGTTAAAAAAATACCAGCCCGAAGCCCTTGCATTCCAGGGTCCTTTTGGGTATGAAAACAACATACGCTGGGTAGGAAATGAAGAAGGAGTGGCCCCCTACCCTTGCTGGTCAAGAGCCGACTCGACGACTTCGGCTTCGGGTGTGATTGAGATCAAAGGTCTGAACGGCAATCCGGAAGGATTATTCTGGTGCCCCGGCGAAGCTGATTTCCCGTTAAGGAAAAATTCCTCCTTTCAGGGTGGCTGGTTCTGGCATAAAAACCAGGACGATCAGATCCGGAGCCTGACGGAACTCATGGACAGGTACTGCAAAAGCGTTGGCCGAAATACAAATATGCTGCTGGGCATTGTCATTGATGACAGGGGTTTGGTTCCTGAGGCGGATGTCAAACGCATGAAAGAGTACGGTGCACTGATCAGGACCGATTTTTCGGATCTGCTGGGTAAAACTGCCGGGTCAGGTAAAGAGTATACTGTAAAATTTAAGAATCCGAAACCCGTTTCCTATGTCGTTATTATGGAAGATATTAAAGGCGGTGAACGAATCAGGGAATACAAACTCTCAGGCCTGGCGGATGGTAAATGGGTACAACTCGCCACAGGCATATCGGTTGGTCATAAAAGAATTGAGATCATCCGGGAAGGTAAATTCTCCGCGATAAAGCTTGATGTAACGAAGTCGGAAGGAGTCCCCGAAATCAGGGAGTTCGCCTGTTTCGGAAAACCGGCCGTCATAGCGGGAGACTAATCATTCGACGGTTCGATGCCGGGGGACCAGGTTAAAAATATTCAAAAACGGAGGACCATGAACAGGATTCTTTTAGTATTTGAACTGCTGCTGCTGACGATCATTGGGGTTGTCAGCAGCTCAGCCTCTGGCAGTTCCGGGGGGAAGAATCGTCGAATAGTAACTGATCCTGAAAACCGCCCGATAAAAGTATTCATTCTCGCAGGTCAGTCGAATGCAGTTGGATACAATAACATTAAAGAACTACAAAGTCATGCCGTGGACCTGATTCAGCTTAAAAATAATTTTCGAATCATGTTCTGGCCCGGAAGCAATGCGCGTTCAGGATTCTCAGACCAATGGACAAAATTGCAAACCGGCATATCGGACATTTCGGGACAGGCACCATATAATGAAGGTTGTTTTGGTCCCGAAATCGGCTTCGGCGCTGGCATGCACATTGCCCTGCCCAATGAGACCATTGCAATTATCAAATATGCTGTGGGGGGAACAGGAATAGCGCGAAGCGTTGATTACTCCGACTATATTCCCTCACTCAAAGGATTCGATGATGAGGGAAGAAACTGGTATCCACCCGTGAATGGCAGACCTGCCGGTTTACTGTATCAGAACCTGATGGACAATATCCATAAGGCACTGGCCGCATTACAAACCCAGGGTAATGCTTACGAAATAAGCGGATTTCTCTGGATGCAGGGTGAACATGAAGCAGGCATCAGCAAAAAAATGGCAGAAGATTATGGAAATTTACTTGCACTCTTCAGAACGTCCATACGCAAGGATCTAAATATCAATGATCTTCCGTTTGTCATTGGTGAAATAAACAGTCACACATGGGCCTTTGGCGATACCGCCCGCAAATACCAAGCCTTGGCTTGTAAGCAGGACCCCGGCAGTTTGCTGATTAAAACAACAGACCTTTCGAGAGGCAGTATTGGCGGAGCCGCACATTTTGATGCAGACGGGATGATGATGCTGGGTAACCGGTTTGCACAGGGCATACTGACAATTCTCAAAAACAAGAGTCTGCAGACAAAAACGCCTGAAATTACTTTTTCATCACTTTTAAGGGAGCTTACTGACAGGACTTCAGTTGCCAGGTGGCCTACCCCCGAATACCGACTGCAACAGGCCAGCAGTTACGACCGCAAATCCACTGAAAAGGATAAAGAAGGCTGGTTTGCCAATGAAGACTGGAGTAACTATATCCGCAAAGAAATCAACAACGGCCGGGAGGAATTTGTATTGATGGATGCCGAAGGTCCGGGGGCAATTACCCGCTTCTGGACAGGTGGCCATCCTAATCAGAAAAATAACCTCCGCTTTTATATCGATGGGCAGGATACCCCTTTCTGGGAAGCCGACCACACGGGAGCCCTGATCGGCCAGAATAATTCAATCGGCATTCCGCTTTCACAGCGATCGGTTGACACGGATTCCTTAAATATCAACAAAGGGGCACAGCCAGGTCATAATTTGTATGCACCGATACCTTTTGCCAAACGAATAAAAATCACAAGCGATGTCCCGAAAGGAAATGCCGGAACCGGGTTCTGGTACAACATTAATTACCGGATATATACAGATGAGGTAAAAGTTGAAAGCTTTTCACAGGAGACACCTGCCCGTTACGCTGAAATTCTGGCGACTACGAATAACCGGCTAACTGAATTTATGAATCTTCCCCCCCTTTCCGTACGTTTTCCAGGGGAGAACAACGTAATTGAATCAGGATTTTCATTAAACCCTAAAGAATCGAAAACCCTCGGCTTAACCGAACCCGGCGCAATTAACAGAATCTGTATTTCGCTCAAAGCGGAAGATATGGACGATGCGGTTACCAATACGTGGATTCGGATCGACTTTGATGGAAAATCAGCCGTTGATGTTCCTCTTGGATTTTTCTTCGGCTGTGGCGAGCAGCTTGTTACGACTAACAACTGGTACCTGAAAACAGATAAGGATGGAAATATGGCCGCTTTTTGGGTAATGCCTTTCCAGGAAAAGGCGGTCATCCAGTTACACAATGGGGGAACTAAACCAATTTCGGGTTCGCTTGAAGTGGCAACCTGTGACTGGAAGTGGGATAACCGTTCGATGTACTTTCATGCCGCTTTCAAACGCCTGCCAGAGATGCCGGCAAAAACGACTAAAGACTTTAATTTCATTGATCTGAATGATCAATGCGGTGTTTATGCGGGTGATATTCTGCAGGTTTATAAAAACTTTCAGGGCTGGTGGGGTGAAGGCGATGAAAAGATCTATGTCGATGGTAGTGTATTTCCTGATCATTTCGGCACAGGCTCTGAGGATTATTATGGATATGCGTGGGGTCACCCTGAAATGTTCAATAACATATTCACCGGCCAGCCTGTCGGAAATGCAAATACGGGAAATAAAGGCGGAACAACTGTGAATTCACGGGTGCGCAGTCTCGATGCCATACCCTTTAAAAATTCGCTGCACTTCGATATGGAATCATGGCAACTCTACGGAGGAACGGTGAATTATTCACTGGCTTGCTTCTGGTACGCCAAAGAACTGATGATCGGTGATACCAAATAAAATTTAAGATGAAAACAGCACTACTAACTATCGGTTTTCTTTTCCTGAGCCTCGATTTGTTTTCACAGGCTTTTGGTCCCTATAAAAAAGTCATCGATCCCGGTATCGACGATCCGGCAAAGCAATGGTGCTATCTGGCCAAGTCAACCACAGTGATCGGTGTGCCCGGGCAATCGGGTTACACAACCGGAACTCCGGAAACGGCTATTTACACTTATGGCGCGGTGACCCAGGTAACTTATGATGGTTCATTATTTACCAACAATGCCGAGCTGGGCTTTTATTATGGCAAAAATGATATTCCCCTGATGGCCCGGCAAAAGGAATTTTATAAAGGATGGATTCCCATCGTGGGATACAGGTGGAGCCATGAAGGAATCGATTACTCAATTGAAATGTTCGCCACAGTTTTGAATGGCTGTAACGAGGAAAATACCTTGAACATGGTTAAAGTTACCATGACAAATACCTTAAAAACCCTGCAGGAAGGTTATTTTACAACAGTTATGCGAGGCAAATATCCCGATTGCCGTGAAGGAGAGCTTGTCGGATTTTCTGAAATCAACAAATATGAGATCACAAATTCAATGGTTTTCCGGGATGATAAGCTGATTTACACCTTTCCAAAAGCAACCAAAAACGAGACAATAGCGGGTGTGGAATACGTAAAGCCATTTACAGGGAAGGATTACACGGTTAAAAAGGAAACAGCAGTTGCACTGTCACGGTTCCGGTTAAACCTGGATCCAGGTCAGCGTACCGAATTGATATTCAAGATGCCTAAAAAACCTGTACCGAGGACTGATAAAGTATTTATTGACAAAATCAACAAGGCTGATTACGATTATTACCGGGAAAAAACTATAAAATTCTGGAAGACAACCCTTGAAGGAAAGGTGACTTATGAAATTCCCGAACAATGTGTTCAGAATGCACAAAAAGCGTCAGCGGTCCACCTTTTGCTGGCAACACGCACTGTTAACGGCAAATTAGTCCAAACCGATGGTCTCCCCTACCAGAGTTTTTTCCTGTATTCGATGCCTGAGATGGCTTTGGCATACCTGTATATGGGACTTCCCGATTATGCAAAAATGTTGTCGCTCAATGCCGTCCAAAAACAGCAATCAAATGGCCGGTTTGCTGACATGGCCCTGGAACAGGGAAATGGAGAACCACCTGCCTCACATGGTATTGTCTTGTTTTCGCTCTGTGCATACAGTCTCTTTACACATGATCAGCAAACCATCGAAAAGCTGTATCCCGCAATACAGAAAGCAATCGGATATATCTCGACAGAGACCAGGAAAAATCAATACGGTTTATTGCCACCCGCAATGCCCTATGATGCCGAAATGATTGACGGGCATTATACTACCAATAATCTCTGGGCTTTGTGCGGACTCAGGTATGCGATCCGTCTGGCCAAAGCGATGAACAAAACAGAAGATGAAACAGCATGGCACGAACTGGAAAAACAGTATCGTGCAAACATCATCAAAGGAATCGAATCATCCGTGAAGGAAGATGGATATGTTCCGCCCGGATTGTATCCCTATTTGACAGGTAAAGCCGCCCGGCGGGGTTTCAATGAATATCAGACCCATTCAGACTGGGAAAATATGCTGCTGGCTTTTCCTTCAGAAATACTGGAACCTGCGCATAAGTATGTGAAGGGCACGCTCAGTCATGTGAGAAAAGGGTATGCCGAAGGGATAATGACCTACCGGCACGGACAGCACCTTCATCAATATATAACGGCTAATCTAATTGAACAATACATGGTTATGGGAGAGAGTAAACAGGCGTTGATCGATTTTTATCATCTTCTTTTGCATTGTGGATCTACTTATGAAGGATTTGAGAACCTGGTCCGCCCATGGTCCGACAGGCAGGTGGAGTTCTGCCCGCCACCTCATGCCTGGGGTGCTGCAAAAATCGCCACGCTGATCCGAAACCTGCTTATTTATGAATACGGCGGCAACGCAGGGATTGATGACGGCAAAAGGGATATTTATTTATTCCCGACGATTTCTCCTGCCTGGGTCGGTGTGGGTAAACAAATCGCTGTAAACAATGCTCCTACAGAATTTGGCACTGTTTCAGCACGAATGACTTTTACCCCTCATGGCGCTTCAATTTCGATTACCCCGGCTTTCAGTAAACAACCTCAATTTTTGAAGATTCGTATACCCTATTTTAAGGAACTCGTGAAATTTGATGCTGATTCCAAAGTTTCTAAAACCGACAAGGATTGTATCACGGTAAGTCCTGATGTCACCAAAATAAATATCGAATGGAAAGATAAACCGGATGCCGGGAAAGGTCTGTTTGAAGAATTACTCACCGCCTACAGAAGCTGCAATTCATTTGAAGGAGTGGATGATAGAGGTTACCAGATCATAAAGGAGCATCGGCCTTACCTGCTTGATAATGAACGAAAAAACAAGGTGGACACCCTAAGTTTTGATTTTGTGCTTAAAACTTTTCTTCACGAATTCGATGTTAGGCGGACTGAAAAATTAAAAAACGGGTATGAATTATATACGATCAGTGCACCAAAAATTAAGTAATGAAAATTATCCTTATTAATTCAAATAAAAAAACTTATATGAAATCTATACTGATACTCATCATAACAATCTGCCTTTTTTCGGGCAGTATAAAGATCAGCTCTGCCCAAAAACCGGGTGTGACTTTTAATTCACTTTTACAGGAAATGACAGACATGATGGTCATGACCCGCTGGCCCGATCCTGAATACAGGTCATTACAGGCAAGCAGTTATAACAGGGCTTCAGTCGCAGTGGATAAACCCGGATGGTTTGCCGACAGTGATGGTGTAGCCTGGATCAGGGAGGAAGTCAGGGAGGGTAAAACGGAGTATGTGATCATGGAACATGACGGTCCGGGTTGTATTACCCGGATGTGGACACCTTTCTTTTATTACAATTTTAACAACAGGGTAGGTCCGAATATAAAGATATACCTCGATGGAGATAAAAATCCGGTCATTAACGAAAATTTCATAACCCTTCTCACCGGAAAAGGATCTGTCGGCCCGCCGTTTGCCGATTATACTGCACGTGCCGGCCTGATGTTTCTTCCGATCCCATTTGCGAAGAGCTGTAAGATCACCCTTGATGATAAGGCGTTTTATAATATTATCAACTACAGGGCATACCAGCCCGGCACCAAAGTACAGACCTTTTCAAAAAACCTGTATGCAAAGACTGCTCCCCTGCTGGCTTCCACCGCTTCGTTACTTTTAAATCCGGAACCATTAACGGATGGATGGCAAAAATTACCGGAGCAAATCATAAAACCATTGGACAGTCTTATTATCGATCTGCCGGCAGGAAACCGGGCGGTCCGGAACCTGACTGTGCGGATAGCTCGTGATCAGGATATGCAGGTGTTACGTTCCACCGTTTTAAAAATCAGATTCGATGGGGTCCAGACCGTCTGGTGCCCCATTGGTGATTTCTTCTGCAGTCCCGATACCGTGAATCCGTTTAAAACCTATCACCTGAGTGTTTCGGAGAAAGGTGAGATGATCTGTAACCGGGTAATGCCTTATGCCACCTCGGCACAGTTATCCCTTATCAATCTTTGGAATAAGGAGGTAAAGCTTTCTCTTGATATCAACGTAGGAAGTTACGCCTGGGATAACCGGTCGATGTTTTTTCATGTCAACTGGGCTCCGGTCGGACCGCTTCCTGGCAATCGTTTTTTTGATCTTAATTTTATAAATATTGAAGGAAAAGGGAGGATAGTCGCCGATGCGTTGACGGTTCTTTCTCCCGGAACAGGCTGGTGGGGTGAAGGTGACGAGAAAATTTATATTGACGAAGGCGACCTTGCCCGGAAATTTCCGTCTCATTTCGGAACGGGTACCGAAGATTATTATGGCTGGGCCGGAGGTGTCGTTCCCACGGGTCAGGACCGATTTTCGATGCCTGTGGGATCAAATGTAAGGATTGGCAACCCGTTAAATCCGCGCGGATATAATATTTGTTTGCGGAACAGGATCCTGGATGATATTCCGTTCAAAAACAGGTTGGTTTTCGATATGGAGGCATCACCCGGAACCGATATCCGTAATTACTGGAATCTGCTTGACTATTCAACCGTTACCTGGTGGTATGGGGTGGCGGGTGCTAAATCAAATCATGGTCCAAACCGCGATAAAGCAGCCGAAAAGCTCATGACACTTTCCGAAATCGAAAGATTGCAGCAAATGGTCAGGGACAGTATTATCTCTTTCAGTACGGATAAACTGGAAAAATATGTAAAAGATATTCCGGCGGAATTTCAGAAATGAAATCCTGTTACCTATACATCGAATTTCACTGGTACAATCGAAATGTAAAAAGCAAGCGAATTATTAAATCTATCAATGAAAAGGCGAAATTTTCTTATCGTAACAACTGCGGCGGCACCAATCGCCACCCTGGGTCACGTGATTGGATCTTCAGATGAACGCAGGTCGTTTGTCAGCTTACTGGAGATTCTGAGGATACATCTGAAAGATACTTTTTTACAGTCAAAGGTGATATTTGATAATCATCTCCTGTTACATTCTCCGTGCATCAGTGAAACTTACCGCGGCATCTGGCCGGATGATTTTCTGTATCCGTTACTTTCAAACCGTGAAATATACAACCAAGAAACCTTGACCCGGATTGCCGGATTCCTCACCAACAGTATTGTTGACCTTGAATGTTTCCCCGATCGGCTTGAATCAGATGGAATGCCGGTGATGCAACCCGGCAGTTTAATGTCTCCACATGCATACGAAATGCCACTGCACCTGCCTGCTGCCTGGGTGCGATTGATTGATTATCTGAATATATGGGGTGCCACCATTCCCCGGATGGATGATTGGGCACAAATTTTCAAAAGCAGTATCGACAAGGTTTCCTTTTCGTGCGGGCTTGCCTATGTTGATCCTCAGCATCCAAGGGTAGGATTTGGATTTCACGATCCGGAGGCCATAACCGGCTTCGAACTTATGAGCAGCCTGGTGCTTCATTTCGGTCTCCTGCGGGCTGCCCGATTATTTAAAGGTCATATCACAGAAGCCGAAATAAACAGGTGGAAGCAATTGTCTCAAGGCATTTCAGGCAACCTCTATCGCTTGTTTGACAAACAGCAGGGTGCATTTCTGGCGGGGTCAAAAGATTGCAGGCAGGTCAATATATGGGCTAACGGACTGGCATACTGGATGGTTAAGCCTGAAATACAAAAGTCGATAGCCGACTATTATTACCGGAACAGAACTGCCATTTTTCAACATGGATTTACACGACAGATTGCAGAGGCGGAAGGATGGCAACGCCATTTTTTTCCTTCAAAAGTGGGAAGTTACACGAATGGAGGTTTCTGGTCGGTTGGAACCGGATGGGTTTTGCCGGCGATTGCGCATTACTATCCCGGGTTCGCGCTTAAGATTGCCCGGGAATTGGTTGATCACCTGGTTAAATCGGAATTCAGGGAATATATTTCGGCGGATGGTTCAGGTGGCGGTGCTACAGGTTTCCTTGCAGCCATTGCGGTACCAATGATGGGACTTACCTCCATTGTCGAAAATCGCCCGTTCAGCGAATATTTCTAACTGTTTATCATACAAAAGGAGATCTTTAAAATGAAAAAGCTATTGTTTATAATTATAATCCTCTTATTCATCATTTTATCCTCAAAGGCTCAGCTCATTTCCTATGGCACCGGTTATTGGAATGCCCAGGGTTTAGGCAATCACCGGGCTGTCATTTATGTTGAACGGTCATCCGAAGCAGTTAAAGTGAATGTTCCGTGGCGCAGGCTTGATACTGTGGAGGATAAAAATCTGATTCTGATTGATGCCTTAACCGGTAAAAGGGTAAATAACATTTACTGCACGCAAAAAAATAAAGAATTTGGTGAGATTGTATTTGAACCTGTCTCTGGTGAAGGGAACTATTACCTGTATTATATGCCCGGACGCAATGCCGGGAAATGGTGGTTTCCGGACGCAGTCTATGATAAACCTGCCAATACATTTGATCCCGAATGGAAAAACAAAACTGCTGACAAAGCCGGTCTGCAGTCAGCCAAAACTATTTCATTTGAAAGCAAGAGCGATTACCATAGTTTCTATCCTATGGAAATACCTGTAAATCAAAAGGAATTAGCGGAGCTGCTGCAAAAGAATCCGGATAAGGAATTCCTTATTTTCCCCGAAAGCAGGAATTATCCCGCAAGAATGTTTGAAACGATACCTTATCGATGGTACGAAAAGGGAGCAAATTATAAATTCGAAGGATCTGCGAAAAGGGACGAGTCCTACGCGTGGCAACTGGGAATATTTGCTCCATTCCTGGAATTGGAGGATGTGAAACTGATTTTTTCTGATTTAAAAGCCGGACAAACAAATGTAATCTCGTCAAAATCTTTCAAATGCATTAACATGGGTGGGCGCGATCACCTGGGGAATCCGTTCGTAAAAAATGTGATTGTTCCTAAAGGTGAAGTCAGGTCCATGTGGATAGTCACTGATATCAGCAGAGACCAGGCACCCGGAATTTATAAGGGAAAAATTAACGTTTCGGCCAAAGGAACAAAGAGTTATCCGATAGAAGTAAACCTAAAAATTGAAGATAAAATTGCTGAGAACCATGGGTATAACACCCCGCAAAACCAGTCACGCTTAAACTGGCTCGATTCAGATATAGGAATTGATGATCAGGTATTTGCACCCTATACGCCTGTAAAAATCAGCGGGAAGACGATTTCAGTACTGGGACGCAAACTAAGTTTCAATAAAACAGGTTTTCCTTCAAACATCACAAGTTCTTTTACAGCAAGTAACCATTCTGCAAATGGTCCGGAGAAGGATATTCTTTCCTCCCCCATTCGTCTCGACCTGGTACAAAACGGGAAGGTCATCAAATTTTCATCGCGGGATCCACAAATCATTTCGAAGTCAGGTGGTGCTGTTGCCTGGAAAACCGTTTTACGATCAGAAGCGATTGACATTGCTGTAAATGCGAAAATGGAATGTGACGGGTATATCAATTATGAAACAAGAATAACTGCGAAAAATAATATTGAACTCGCTGATGTACAACTCGTTGTCCCTTACGATAAAGCCACTGCCAGATACCTGATGGGAATGGGCAAACAAGGCGGTTATATTCCCGCTAAACTCGAATGGAAATGGCAGCAGGAATATGCCAATAACATGCTTTGGATCGGGGATGTAAATGCCGGAATGCAGCTGAAATTAAAACATCTGGTTCCCGACTGGAAGTTGGCATCATTCGAAAAGCTTGGGCCTTACCGTGACTGGAGTAATGAAGGGAAAGGTGGCTGTAATGTTGTTTCGGCAACGAAGGAAGTTGTTGTCACAGCTTACCTGGGCGCAAAATCAATGAAGAAAGGTGACAGTTTAGTGTTAAACTTTGGTCTGCTGATAACCCCCGTAAAGACGCTGGATGATCAGCACTGGAATGAAAAATATTATCACGCTGACAATAATCCTGTTACGGCGGCTAAGATGGGTGCCACTGTAATGAATATCCATCATGCCACGATTTATAATCCGTATATCAACTACCCGTTCCTTGCGGGTGATACGCTCAAATCGATCATCGACAAGGGAAATAAACTTAACATCCGGACAAAACTGTATTACACGGTCAGGGAATTATCGACCAAAACATGCGAACTGTGGGCATTAAGGCATCTTGATGATGAGATTTTTTCGCGCACCAATGAATTATACCTGGCTGATACGGATGTGGTAAAAGACGAAAACAGCATTTATGGTATGACCGGTCATTCGTGGTTGTACGAGCACCTTCGTTCGAAATATGATCCTGCATGGCACGATCCCGGAATGGGAGTCGACGGCGATATGTCAATCCGGACACAAGGTCTTTCGCGCTGGCACAATTATTACATCGAAGGATTAAACTTACTGATCAGAAATTATGGCATCCGGGGACTCTATCTTGATGGTGTCGGCTACGACAGGGAAATCATGAAACGCATGCGCAAGACAATGGACCGGGCTGCGGACAGTTGTTTATTCGATCTTCACTCGGGAAATGCTTTTCAGCCTGCCTATGGTTTAAACAGTCCTGCAAATAATTACATGGAACTTTTCCCTTTTATCAACAGCTTATGGCTCGGCGAAATGTATGATTATAAATCAACTAAGCCCGATTACTGGCTGGTTGAAATCTCCGGTATTCCTTTCGGGCTGTATGGCGAAATGTTGCAGGATTGCGGAAATGCTTACCGTGGAATGGTTTACGGAATGTCATCACGGTATTATGGCAATTGCAGGCCGATGAATATCTGGAAATTATGGGACTATTTCGGAATTTCAGGCTCAGAATATATTGGCTACTGGGATGAAGCGAATCCGGTAAAAACAGGCAATCCTGATATTTTGGCCGGTGTGTACCGTCATAAAAATAAATCGATGATTGCTCTCGGTAACTGGACAGATACAGACCAGGTTGTAAGTATGGAACTGGACTGGAAGAAATTGGGGATAAATCCTGTCTCCGCAAAAATTGAAATCCCGGAAATCGACGATCTGCAAAAAGGGGGTACGGCCGATCTAAAACAACTCACTCTCCCCGCTTCAAAAGGTCTAATACTGATAATCTCCGAATAAATGAACAACGTAAAAAAGGTGACAATTCTATTTCTTTTGAATCTTGTTTTATTGATTGGACATGCAAACGCACAAAAAATCAGTTTGCTGTCTGATAATGATTTAGGATTCCTTGAAAGACTCACAAAGGATGTGCTCGATAGTTCCCGGATATTGGTCGGACAGAGAATTTCACCCGATTTTGGCGGTAACAATACCGGGGGCACGCTTATCCGGCCTGGCGGACGTAATGCGTACCCTTCGTTCTGGATTCGTGACTATGCGATGTCGTTGGAATGCGGGTTTATTACCAGCGAAGAACAACTTCATATGTTAAAGCTGACAGCTGCTACCCAATGCGATCAGACATGGATTACAAAAGCCGGAAGCCTCATCCCGTTGGGAGCGATTGCCGACCACATCAGAATTGATGACAGCAAGCCTGTATATTTCCCCGGAACCTACGATTACAACAACCAGGGCGGAAAAACCTGGGGAATGGTTCCCCCTTACTGTGATCAGTATTATTTTATTCATATGGCTTTCTACTACGTGAAAAGCAACAGTATTGCCAAATTCCTGCTGGATGAAATTAATGGAGTTCGGTTGATCGATCGTTTGGAAATGGCGTACAAAGTCCCTCCCACTCAGCAGGATGGTGTGCTGGTTTATACAACAGATGAATTCAGGGGTGTTGATTTTGGTTTCAGGGATGCCGTTTACATTACAGGAAATCTTTGCTTTCCATCACTGCTAAAATACAGGGCCTCGCTGGAGTTGGCTGAGTTACTTGAAATGATTAATTTTAAAGATAAAGCGGAAGACTACCGACGTAATGCAATACGGCTGAAAAAAGAAATACCGGCAGTTTTTTCAGATGAACGGGGAATGCTGCTTGCTTCAACCGGGAAAAGCAGGCAGGCCGATGTCTGGAGTACTGCGCTTGGGGTTTATTTTAATGTATTGGAAGGTGATAAAATGAAAAAAACGGCTCAGTTTCTTACCGATTCCTACAAAAATGGCACACTCGCAAAAAGGGGGAACATCCGTCATATCCTGACCTGTGATGATTTTAGCGATTCCACAGCATGGGAAAAGAGTTTAGCTGTAAAAAATACTTACCAAAATGGTGCATGGTGGGGTACACCAACCGGTTGGGTATGTTTTGCAATGGCCCGGGTTGATATCGCCGCGGCAAAACAGCTCGCAAAGGAATATATAGACGATTTGCGTGCAGGCGATTTTCGAAAAGGGCAGGCATATGGTGCTCCATGGGAATGTTACAATACCTTATCGCCTCAAAATGCAGTCTATCTGGCCTCTGTCTCGTGTCCTTATATCGTATTTAAACAACAGATAACCAAATAAAACAAGCGATGAAGAACAAATCATTTTTCGCAATAAGTGTATTCGTATTCTTATTTCAGCCGGGATATTCGGAAGACTGGCCCGTACTCAAAAAGTATGACCAGGAACATACTTACAAAATTGCTCTTCCCTTGGGAGGAATAGGAACAGGTACGGTTTCACTGGGTGGACGCGGAAACCTGCAGGATTGGGAAATTATGAACAGGCCGGCAAAGGGCTTTAATCCGGGTGCAGGGAGAGAAAACTCTGCCTTCTTCACCCTTTTTACCGATATTGAAGGGAAAAAGGATCTTCGGTTACTCGAAGGACCTGTCCCCTTTTATTTATATGAAGGCAATTCCGGATCAAATGCCCGCAATCATGGATTACCCCGGTTCAGTGAAGTTTCTTTCGAAACTGCCTATCCTTTTGGCCAGGTAAATCTATCGAATCCCGGATTACCGGTTACAGTTAAAATGAAATCATTCAACCCTCTGATTCCCGGCGACGTAGACAACAGCAGTATCCCCATTGCGGTTATTGATTTTGAACTTACGAATAAAACAAACAAGGAGATTTCATTCAGTATTTGCGGTACGATGCAAAACTTTATCGGAGATGATGGTACAACAATGAAAGCTAAGGATAACAAAAATTCGTATCGTAATGAAAAGGATTTTGGGGGAATATTCTTCACCACCGACGGCGTAGACAAAACGCTCGATACCTGGGGTGAGATGGCCCTGGTTAGTACCTCAAAAGGGAATTTATCCTACCGTACCTCATGGTTGCCCGAGAGATGGGGAACTTCAATGCTCGATTTCTGGGATGATCTTTCGGCTGACGGGAAACTTGAAAACAGGACGGACACAGTAACCAATAAACCGACGGCATCATTGGCTGTGGGTGAACTGCTTCCGGCAAACGGAACAAAGACAATCAGGTTTTTATTAACATGGTATTTTCCAAACAGGACGGCATGGTCGAAAACTTCATTGAAAAATTATTATACAAACATATATTCAGGGGCATGGGACGTTTTATCGAAAACTGTTCCTCAATTACCTGCTCTTGAATATAAGACCATTGAATTTGTCAGGGCATTTTGCAGCAGCGATATTCCGGCCGATGTAAAGGAGGCGGCTCTTTTTAATGTCAGCACAATGAGGACGCAAACCTGTTTCCGGGTGTCGGATGGCAGTTATATGGAATGGGAAGGTTGTAGTGATAAAGAGGGATGTTGTTTCGGATCGTGTACCCATGTCTGGAATTATGAAACTGCGACCTCGTTTCTGTTCGGTGATCTCGCAAAAATACAGCGCAATATTGAATTCGGACTTGCAACCCACGACAATGGCATGATGAGTTTCAGGGTGTCCTTACCTTTTGAAAATATACCTAACTTTTCGAAGGCGGCTGCTGACGGGCAAATGGGTTGCATCATGAAGTTATACCGTGAATGGCAGCTTTCGGGCGATCATGAATTTCTCAGAACGCTCTATCCAAAAGCCAAAAGCGCATTGAGCTACACCTGGATCAAGGGTGGCTGGGACGGAAACCAGGACGGGGTTATGGAAGGGGTGCAGCACAACACTATGGATGTCGAGTACTACGGGCCAAATCCCCAGATGACAATCTGGTACCTGGGAGCTTTGCGTGCGATGGAAGAAATGTCCCTGTTTATGAAGGATAAGGAAATGTCTTCCAAATGCAGGAAGCTTTTCCTGAGCGGGAGTAAATGGACGGATGAAAACCTGTTCAATGGTGAATACTACATCCATAAAATTATTGTTCCACAGAAGGAAGATATCCCGAAGGAGCAACTCGTGGGAATGGGTTCGGCCGATTACGGAAACCCTGAATACCAGCTTGGCGAAGGGTGTCTGGTGGATCAGCTTGTGGGGCAGTATCTCGCGCATGTTTGCGGATTGGGCTACCTTGTTAAAAAAGAAAATGTCGCGAAGACATTGCAAAGCATCATGAAATACAATTACAAGGATGACCTTTCGGATCATTTCAATAATTTCAGAAGTTTTGCACTTGGACATGAAGCTGCACTGCTTATGGCTGCTTACCCGAAATCGAGACCGGTAAATCCCTTCCCGTATTTCACCGAAGTGATGACCGGTTTTGAATACACAGCTGCAATCGGGATGCTTTATGAAGGCCAGAATGAGAATGGACTAAAATGCATTACCAATATCAGGAACCGTTACGACGGACAAAAAAGAAGTCCTTTCGACGAGGCGGAATGCGGCCATCACTACGGCAGAGCCATGGCCAGCTGGTCGGCACTGCTTGCACTTACAGGTTTTCAATACTCCGGGGTAGACAGGGAAATTAAATTTGGCGACATCAACGGGAAATATTTCTGGTCAAACGGATCTTCCTACGGAACCGTGGATATTTCACAGGCTGACGGAGCAAAAACATTAACTATAAACGTATTGAATGGAAAAATGGATATTTCCAGGGTCACCATCCCAGGTTTCGGCTCAACCTCCTTTAAGAAACCTAAGGCACTCCTTGCCGGCGTGTCTGTATCCATCAAAATAGCAAAAGCCAAATAACCGATATACTTGTTAAATTATGAAATATTATCTCATTACAATCCTGACCGTTATAACCAATTGCATCTATGCCGACCTTCCGCAAACGGGTCGCTTTCCCGGCAGCATGGAATATAAAGTTCAACCCTTTTACAGGTTTCGTCCGGATGGTAAACCGGGGCGTGAAGTAATCATTAAATTTAAAGGTACCAGGCTTTATGATGCATCAACATTGGAAGTCAGCGCTGGTAAGGTGCGCGAAAAAATCAAGCTGAACGGAAGTACCAACGGAGTCGATTCGGTGCTGATCCTTCTTCCTGCTGATGTGGGGGTGAATAAAGATGCACAGGTTGAACTCTTATTGCGGCAGGATCGGCAGAAGTTGAGCAAAACCATCCGGGTACCTGCCTTGCGCCACTGGACAGTATATGTTTATCCCCATTCGCACGTCGATATCGGGTATTCAAATACACAGGAGAATGTTGAATTCATTCACAGAAGGAATATTGACCAGGGTATCATGCTGGCAGAAAAGACAAAAGACTATCCTGAAGGCGCCCGATACCTCTGGAACACAGAGGTGATGTGGCCTTTCGAACGATATATGCAAAAGGCATCCGTTCAAAAAAAGAAACAGCTCACCGATGCAGTTAAGCAAGGTCATTTATGCCTCGACGCCTCATATGTGCATGTTAATACAAGCACCTGCAGCGAAGAAGAGTTGTTTCAATTGTTCAGAAACAGGCAGGAGTCCATAAATGAAACAGGCATTCCCAACGATGTGATGGTCCAGGTCGATATACCGGGCATGTCGTGGGGTATTGTACCAGTTCTCGCGCATGAAGGCATCCGTTATATCATGATGATGCCAAACGGCACACGCGGCAATCAGAAAATGACCTATGCCCTTAATCAGCAACCATTCTGGTGGATGGCTCAGGATGGAAAATCCAAAGTACTTTTTTTCAGCCAGGCTCCTATGCGGTGGGTCTTGCAAAAGGTCTGACCACTGGTCGTCCGTGGTTTGGACAGCTTGATACTACGAAGATTCCCGAAGTTGTTAAAACCGACAATCCTCGCGCCAATTTCCTTGACAGTCATTTATTTACAGCACTCCCCGCCCTGGAACTTTCAAACCTCCCCTACGACATTTATGTGGTAACCTGGGCAATGTGGGACAATGCCTTGCTGGATGCTGATTTACCGGATGCAGTTGCTTCATGGAATAAGGATTATGCATTCCCCCATCTGGAAATTGCCGGTGCCCATAAGATCATGCAGACCATTGAAAAGCGGTATGGCGATAAGCTCCCCATCGTAAAGGGCGATTACACGGAATACTGGACAGATAATATGGGAGTTGCGGCCCGGGAAAACAAGATGAACCGTAACGCCAAAGAGCGGTTGTTACAGGCAGAAACAGTCTGGTCAATGTTAAATAACGGAAAACCTGCTCCCCGGGCAGAACTTGATGAGGCATGGCGTTTTGTTATACTTAGTTCCGAACATACCTATGCCACTGAAAATCCGAAAGATCCGTATTTTTTCAACGCCATCTGGAAAGTAAAACAAAGCTATTTCAGGGAGGCGGAAGAACGCAGTATTACACTGCTGAATAAAGCCCTCGCTCCTGCAACCGACCGGTCAACAGGGGCATTAGGTCCGGTCGAAGGTCCGTCAAACGGAGGTGTGGCAGTCCTCAACACGCATTCATGGAATCACGGGGGACTTGTTTCACTCAATCCTTATGAAAGCCAGAAGGGTGATCGTGTTATGGATGACCAGGGGAAAGAGGTTCCTGCACAAAGGCTTTCTAGAGGCGACCTTGTGTTTCTTGCTTCGGATGTACCAGCTTTTGGCTCGCGTCATTACCGGGTTGTTCCGGGGAAATGCACACTGACAGGTTCCTGCAGTTTCGGAGACAATAAGCTCAAAAACGGAACACTCGAGGTTGAAATCGACCCTCGATCAGGCAATGTCATCAACCTGGTTGAAACATCGTCAGCGCATAATTTTGTAGATGCCAAAAAAGGCCTTAACACTTTTACCTGGCAGCCGGGAAAAGGACTTGGTGAGGCAAAATCTGATTCAAACAGTGTTATTTCCGTCAAAGAATTGGGGCCGCTGCTTGTTGAAGTTCAGGTTACCTCGCAGGCACCCGGTTGTAAATCACTCACGCGCAATATCCGCCTGATTCAAAACCAGCCGTGGTGTGAATTTTCGAATACCGTGGATAAACTCCCGCTCGAGGCCAAAGATGGGATACATTTCGGTTACCACTTTAATATTCCGCAAGGCATAACCAGGATAGAAATACCCTGGAGCATCATGCGCGTGGAAGACGACCAGTGGCCTGCCGCAAACCGTGCCTGGATGGCTTCACAGCATTGGGTCGACATTTCCAACAGCAGTCAGGGAGTTACCTGGTGTTCGTTGGATGCACCCCTGATTGAAAGCGGCAGCATCACAGCCAACAATACGGCAGGCTGGGATGGAGCCGGTGATATATGGCCATCAAAACTTGCGCAAAGCTCATCGGTATTTTCGTGGGTAATGAATAATCACTGGTATACAAATACCCCCCTCACCCAGGAGGGTCCGGTGACCTTCCGTTACCGGGTGCTGCCTCATGGAATCTATGATGTAGCTGACGCTAATCGTTTTGGTCTCGCGCAGGCACAACCACTGGTGCATGTTCTGTGTGATAAAAATCCCATGGACAAACCACTGGTTTCCATTGACAATAACCGGGTATTTGTGAATCTGCTCAAACTGGTGGCTGATGGAAAATCTACCATATTACGATTACGGTCCCTGTCCGGTAAAGATGAACCGGTAAAATTAACATGGCCTTCCCGCACTCCCTCTGCTGTTTATTTGTGCGAAAAAGGAGAAGAGGCTGGAAATACTGTAGTTAATATTGGTGTGCAGGTTCCCGCAATGGGCTTTATTACGCTGCGTGCCGATTGGTGAACTCCCTGATTTACAATAAGTGAACAAATAAAATCACAAACAATTAAATTTAAACATTATGAAACCTACATGTTCCCGGAAAACGAATTCGCCAGCCACTCGACAGGAGGCTGCAATGGAAAACCAAAAGGCACCAAATTTTCTAATGAGATCTATTTTGATTGTTTTAATCGCCTTTAGTGTACCTGCTTTTGCCGTTAATCCGGCACACAACCTGGCCACAAAAGCCGCGCTTGAAAAATATGCAGAACCTCTGAAGAATCACATATTTCTGATCTTTCCCGAATTACGCGAAGCTCCTCTCAAATGGTTTGATTCGATTCCTGAGTCTAAAATCAAAGATGCGCTACATCCTGCAGATTTTGTGTTAACAGCCCAACCCGGCGAATTTTTCGTCTATCAGGTGGGGGTCTGGGCGATAAAAAATGATTTGCAGAACCTGCAGGTTAATTTTACCGATCTGAAAGCGAAGAACGGGAAGGCAATTCCTGGTTCCGCAATGACCTGTTTTAACAAAGGCGGGACTAATTTTCTGGGGAATCCCTTTTCAAAGGAAATCAATGTTACTGCGGGACGCGTTCAGGCTCTCTGGATGGGAATTGATATCGGTGGTGTCGAAAAAGGAGAATATACAGGTTCGGTTTCAGTTGATGTAAAGGGTAAAAAACAGACTGTGCCGCTTCGGCTGATTGTAGCCGGGGAAACAGTTCCGAACCACGGTTACAACGAGGCATCCCGTTTATCGAGGCTCAACTGGCTCAATTCGACTGTTGGAATTGACAAACAGATTACCAAAGATTACCTTCCTGTTAAAGTGGAAGGTAACACGATCAGCATTTTAGGTCGTAAACTTACCATCGCAAACACCGGTCTTCCAGGATCTGTCACCAGCTTTTTTGGTCCGTCGAATCAAACGATGGTTGATAAAGGTGAGTCTATCGTAAGTAAACCCTTTCGGTTTGTTATTGAAATGGGAAACGGGGATATTGTCCCTTTGTTGCCCGGCAAAATGGTTTTTAAAGACCAATCTCCTTCGGGTGTCACATGGAGTGTAACGAATACTTCCAAACAATGCGATGTTGAATGTATCGGTCAGATGGAATTCGACGGTTTTGTTGATTACCGGTTAAAACTTACTGCAAAGACTCCTTTAAAAGTGAAGGATATCCGGCTTGAAATCCCTGTTGAAAAGGAAAAGGCTCAATATATGATGGGATTGGGGCATGAAGGTGGCACCTTTACTCCTGACTGGACCTGGAAGTGGGATGTAACCAAAAACCAGGATATGCTCTGGGTAGGCGCAGTAAACGGTGGCGTGCGGATCAAGTGGAAAGCAGAGAATTACGTGCGTCCGCTGGTCAATATCTATTACGCATTTGGCCCGCTGAAGCTGCCACCCTCCTGGGGAAATAGCGGTAAAGGCGGTGTTAGTGTCACACAGTCGAACCAAGATGTCGTAATCAATGCTTTTTCGGGTAACCGCGAAATGAAACCCCGCGAGCAACTCAACTTCGATTTTGAGCTGCTCATCACCCCATTCAGACTGATCGACAGGAAAACCAAATTTGATGACCGGTATTATCATGGTGGCGGAACCAACACGTCGGAAAAAATCGCGAATGCGAAGAAAGCAGGTGCAAATATTATTAATATCCATCATGCTGAAGACATCTATCCGTTTATCAACTACCCTTATCTGGACGAGAATGTGAAGGAACTCACCCAACTGGTGACCGATGTTCACAAAGAAAATATGCGGATTAAGTTCTATTATACGACCCGTGAGCTGACCAAAAATCTCCCTGAATTTTGGGCTTTCAACAGCCTAAACGGAGAAGTTATATTTCCCGGTCCCGGCAATGCGAGCCGGACTGAAGCGCTGCATCCAAAGGGTCCGAATGAATGGCTGATCAAAAATATGCGGGAGAAATATATTCCGGCATGGTACAATACTGTAAAAGAAGGTAAGTTCAAGGGTGAGACAGACCTTTCGGTGATCACCTCACCTGACAGCCGTCTCAACAATTTCTACATTGCCGGGTTAGATTGGATGGTTCAGAAAATGGGTATCGACGGTGTTTATATTGACGATGCGGCACTCGATCGTTTTACCTTGCGCCGCGCCCGGAAAGTCATTGACCAGTATCGTCCTGAAGGAAGGATGGATTTGCACAGCTGGAACCATTTTAACAACTGGGCCGGGTTTGCCAGCTGCCTCAATCTTTATATGGATTTACTTCCCTACTTCGACCTTGTTTGGATTGGCGAGGGGCGTGATTATAACCGTTTACCCGATCACTGGCTCATCGAAGTGTCCGGCATTCCGTTTGGTCTTCCGGGGCAGATGCTCGAAGGTGGCGGAAATCCATGGAGGGGAATGGTCTATGGAATAACAAACCGTGCGGGCTGGACTAAAAATGTACCCGATTACCTCTGGAAATTTTTTGATGATTACCGTTTCTCCGAACGCGAAATGGTGGGTTACTGGGATGCAAATTCACCTGTCTCCTGCAGTAATCCACTGGTCAAAGCATCGGTTTATAAAAGCAAGGATGATGTTATTATCGCCGTTGCGAACTGGTCGGAAAAAGATCAGGCGGTTGCGCTTGTTTTTGATGGTGCAAAAGCCGGAATTGACCTGAAGGAATTTGATATTTCAATCCCGGAATTAAAGGATTTCCAGGCCGGACAAACTGATGTTTCATTGGGGAATATCACCCTTCCCGGAAAGAAGGGATATCTGATTTTGCTAAAAAGAAAATAAGCGGGTATGAAAAGATATGCATTATTGACCCTGTTTTTGATTTTTGGTTTTGGTTTTTTCACGAGCGGTCAGAATTACGATCAGAAATCGACCTTGCCGGGAACCAGACCAGTCACCGGAAAGCAGGGAGATAAAGAGAGCCGTTCAGGAAATACAGGTGTCGAAAATGTTATTATCGTTTATAAAACTCATTTCGATATTGGTTATTCTGAAACAGTTCAACAGGTTTTGCACGATTACCGCACTTCGATGGCCGACAAAGTGCTTGATGCCATTGATAAAAACAGTAATCAGCCTAAGGACAAACAATTTGTCTGGACACTTTCAGGATGGCCGATGAAGCAGATTTTATGGGAAGGTCAGGCACCTGAACGCAGGAAAAAGATTGAACAGGCTATACGTGATGGTAACCTGGCTATACATGCTTTCCCATTTACAATGCATTCTGAAACATCCGATCCCGAGGACCTGGTGCGCGGGCTTAACATATCATCAACATTAGCCCGAAAGTATGGTCAGCCACTTTCGATCAGCGCAAAGATGAGCGATGTACCCGGTCATTCGTGGATTATCCCCACACTTTTCACCCATGCCGGTATCCGGTTTTATCATATGGGCGGACCTGTGGTCAACAGGGAACTTGGACTGCCACCCTTCTTCTGGTGGGAAGGACCCGACGGATCGAGGCTTCTTACCCTTTACAACAATGGGTATGGCAGCAGCCAGTTGCCACCCGAAAACTGGAAGTATAAAACATGGATTTACATCAGTATGACCGGCGATAACCAGGGGCCTCCCGATCCGGAAACAGTGGCAAAGGACCTCGCGTTTTACAAAAGTCGCGGGATCAATGCCCGGGTGGGTAGGATGGATGATTTTGCAGAAACGGTTTTAAAGGAAGATCTGAGTCAGCTGCCGGTAGTGAGAACAGATATTGGAGATGTGTGGATTCATGGCACCATGAGTATGCCCGCGGCAAGTAAACTCGCACTCAACGTCAGACCTTCAATCGGGGGGCTGGATCAGTTGTCAACGCTGGAAACAATATGGGGAATATACCGCCCCGATTTGGGCAGCGAAATTGCCGAAGCTTATGAACAAAGTTTGCTTTACAGCGAACATACCTGGGGACTTGCCAACCAGCATTATCTAAAAGTTCCTTACGGGAAGGAATGGAATGATTTGTGGGAGAGAGGATTACCTCCGCAGTATAAACTGATGGCCGAATCATGGAAGGATCACGCTGATTATATCGGGAATGTTGAAAAACTGATCGGAAATCCCTATCATGATGCAGTGGCATCACTGGCCGACAATGTAAATTTTGAAGGAAACCGTATTGTGGTTTATAATCCGTTGCCATGGAAACGCGACGGCGCCATAGAACTGGACACCCGCCTCATCTTTGGAAATGATTTTCTTTCACTCAAACCTGTTGATGGAGGCCCTGCCATTCCTGTTGCGCGCGAATTTCCCGCTATTGAAGATAAAGCTCCCATGTCGCGTTTCGTTGTAAAAGATATTCCGCCAATGGGTTATCGCACTTATGTGGCTATAAATGATAAAGTTGAAGGTCCGGAATTAAATGCAGACAAAGCATCCGGCACGATTGAAAGTCCGTTTTTCAAAGCTACCCTGGATGCCGGACATGGACGTATTGTGAGTCTCATTGATAAAAAAACCGGGAAAGAACTGGTTGATGCAAATGCTCCGCAGGGATTCGGTCAATACTTTTATGAACGATTCGGCTATCAGCAAATTTCAGACTGGATCGACAAATCACTCTATCCTCAATACAAGGCACACCGATTTGCTTTTGTCGCTTATGATATGCCGCAGGATGTTGCTTACAATTCTTCGCTTCCTGAAAATATGACCCTTACAATTGAACAATCGCTGATTGATATAAAAGCAGTAATGACCGGCACTATTCCCGGACCAGGTGAGCCGCAGAAAATTACACTATCCATTACGCTGCAGGGCCTTGCTCCCACTGCCGATCTCGAAGTCAGCTGGCAGAAACAACCCGATACCTGGCCCGAAACGGCATGGATATGCCTGCCGTTTAAATGCGATAATCCTAAATTTCGCCTTGGCCGTATCGGTGCAGATGTCGATCCGGTGAAAGATATGATTACGGATAATGCCAATTATCATCTCTTCTGGGTCAACAACGGTTTGTCAGTATATGATTCAGAAACGGGTGGAGGTATTGGAATCTGTTCACAGGATGCGCCTTTGGTCAGCCTTGGAGAGCCGGGTGAGTATAAATTTGATAAACGTTATGAACCTCAAAAGCCATATGTATACATTAATTTGTACAATAATCACTGGCGCACCAACTTCCCGGCCTGGATCGGTAACGGTCTGCGTATGAGTGCCCGTGTTCGCCTCTGGACATTTGATAAATTCAATACGGAAAGCTCACTTTATACGCCTGCGATGGAAACGCGCGTGCCGCTTCAGATAGCTGCATCAAAAGTAAAAAATGGCAGATTACCGGTTACGCAGCAGGGAATTTCGCTCTCACGTAAAGGTGTAAATGTGTCTGCCTTTGGCCCTAATCCGGATGGAGAGGGAACAATATTCCGGGTCTGGGAACAGGGTGGTATAACCGGTAAACTTGAAGTTACTTTGCCGTCCGGTGCACGGTTTACATCTGCCCAACCTGTAACCCTCAGGGGAGAAAAACATGGAGAACCCCTCCCTGTAAAAGGTGGCAAACTCCTTTTTGATTTACACGCATATGCTCCGGCGAGCTTTATTTTAACAAAGTAATCTTAAATTTATGAGGATAAACCTGGTGATGAAATGACCAACCTGCAGATTTGAAATGAGTCGGTAAACCAGGAAACCATTTTGTCGGTTAATTTGTTGGCCAATGGGGGTTTTTGTACGATAATCGGTAAATAATAGTGTTGATTTTCATTCACATCCAAAATATAAGAACTATGAAGATAATTTACTTTTGCCCGCGATGGGGATCGGAAAATATGGATATCAAATCATTCTTCGAAAAAGTGAAAAACTCGGGATATGATGGTATTGAAATGAGCCTGCCTGCTGACTCCGACCGTAAAAAAGAAATTCAGGACCTTTTATCACAGTTCGGATTACAATTGATCGCCCAGCACTGGGAAACCTCAACATTGGATTATGAAGCTCACAAGAGCGAGTATCGCCACAGACTTGAATATTTAACCACCTTCAGTCCGTTGTTTATTAATTCGCAGACGGGCAAGGATTTCTTCACCTTTGATCAAAATGCAGGTCTGATCGAAATCGCCGGGGAGGTTTCGCGTGAATCCGGCATTAAAATCATTCATGAAACACATCGCGGGAAATTCAGCTTTGCACCGCATATCACGGCCCTGTTTCTTTACAAAATTCCGGGGCTGCACCTGGGACTCGATTTGTCGCACTGGTGTAATGTGGCCGAATCATGGATGGATGATCAGCCTGATGTTCTGGCACTCGCACTATCGCGGGGAGAACATATTCACGCGCGTGTCGGTTTTCCTGAAGGGCCGCAGGTTCCGGATCCAAGGGCGCCTGAGTGGAAAGAAGCTCTTGAAAAACATCTCGGATGGTGGCAAAGGGTTATTAGTCAGCGGAAAAAGGAAGGCAGATTGCTGTTTACAATCACTCCTGAGTTTGGGCCTTACCCGTATATGACAATTTTGCCCTTCAATAAACAGCCGATAGTAAACCAATGGGACGTTAATGTGTTTATGATGGAGTACCTGAAATCTGAACTGAATCTGCTTGAATGATCATTTATAAGAAAAATGTATCGTGGAGAAAAGTACTATGATTGAAAATAAGGAGTCAGTACGCGATTACAGCCTGATCGGGGTAGAATCGCACAAAGCAGTCGAAATGGGTCTGGCAGATGCGGAATGGTATCAATCGCCGGTACCCCGCGAAAAGATGCGTAAATTGCTGGTTCGCAATAATAAAACAGCGATCAGGGACACGGCGATCTGGTTCGGACTGATCTTTGGGTCCGGTTACCTGGTATTCCTTTGGTGGGGATCATGGTTTGTTATCTTTCCATACCTTGTTTACAGTGTTTTATATGCTTCCTCTTCCGATTCGCGGTGGCACGAATCAGGTCATGGAACGGCCTTCAAATCAGATTGGATGAATAACCTCCTGTATGAGATTTCATCCTTTATGGTATTCAGGCAATCGTTAGTCTGGAGATGGAGTCACACGCGTCACCACAGCGATACCATAATCCGGGGTCGTGACCCGGAAATCGCAGTACCCCGACCACCCCGGATCAAAAATATCATTCTCACCTTTTTCGGCATAAAGGCTGCAATTCCCGAATTAAAGAAGCTGTTAAGTCATGCAGCTGGCCGTATTGATCCCGAAGTTGCAACCTATGTTCCTGAGTATGATTATAAAAGAGTATTTTTCATTGCCCGTGTTTATGTGGCTGTTTTCCTGGCAGTTATTGCTCTTTCCATCATTTACAAAACTATATTACCACTTATGTTCGTGGGGTTACCAACCTTGGTTGGTACCTGGTTAATGCCGGTATACGGATTATCCCAGCATGCGGGATTGCAGGAAAATGTGCTCGATCACCGGCTGAACTGCAGGACTGTTTATATGAACAGGATTAACCGGTTTTTATACTGGAATATGAATTATCATCTCGAACACCATATGTTCCCGCTTGTCCCCTATCATGCTTTGCCACAATTGCATGAATTGATAAAAGATGATTCCCCTAAGCCTTATAACGGGATTATCGAAGCTTATAAGGAAATCATTCCTGCCATTTTGAAGCAACAAAAAGATCCCAACTATTTTGTCGAAAGAAAATTGCCCGAAACTGGTTCAGCAAAAAAGACGCATGCCGGAAATAAATTTATCGGTAGCAGGGAAAAATTGATTGACGGTAAAATAGAAGTGTGCCCTGAATCCGATTTGCCAAAGGGTGAAGTTGTCCGTTTTGATTTTGACCGAAAAACTTATGCCGTTTACCGTACACAGGAAAATAAACTGTATGCAACTGACGGAATCTGTACCCATGGAAATGCGCACCTTGGTCAGGGAGTAGTAATTGGTGATCTGATAGAATGTTCCAAACACAATGGCCGTTTCAGCCTTAGGGACGGATCTCCCAAACGTGCCCCGATATGCGTGGGAATCAATACGTATGAGGCATTTGCCGAAGACGGGAAGATTTTCCTGAAGCTTGCCCCCGTAAACACGAAAGAGAATGACAAAGAATTGACATTCAAAGTAGTCTCAAACAACAATGTGGCAACATTTATAAAGGAACTCGTGCTTGAACCGGTAAACGGTGAAGATATCAGTTACATTCCGGGACAATATATACAGCTTATCGTTCCACCGCATAAGATATATTTTAGGCAGTTCAATATTGATCCGTCTTTCCGGAAAACCTGGGAGTCGTTCAACCTGTTCAACTGTTTTGCTGAGAATACGCTTAATGTGCGCCGCAATTTTTCAATGGCCACAAATCCGGTCACCGAAAAACAGTTAAAATTTAATGTCAGGATATCGTTACCCCCGGCGGGGATAAATGTGTCCGGTGGAGTGGGATCATCCTATGTTTTCAATTTGAAGCCGGGAAGTGAGGTTAAACTGGCAGGTCCTTATGGCGACTTCCGGATCAAACCCACCCAAAAGGAGATGGTTTATCTGGGCGGGGGAGCAGGAATGGCACCGTTACGTTCGCACCTGGCCTGGTTGTTCGAAACAGATAAAACACCGCGAAAAGTTAGTTACTGGTATGGCGCACGTTCCAAAGCTGATCTCTTTTATCATGAATATTTTGAACGACTTGAGCAGGAGCATGATAATTTTTCCTTTCATCTGGCTCTTTCTGAGCCTCAGGTCAATGACAATTGGGAAGGATCCGTCGGGTTTATTCATGAGGTATTGTACCAGGAATACCTGAAAAATCACAATAACCCATCCGGCGTGGAATATTATTTATGCGGACCGCCTGCACTTATAAAAGCAGGATTAACGATGCTGAAGAACTTACAGGTCCCCGAAGATCAGATCGCTTATGATGAATTTTAATTAATCAGGATATAAGATAGTGCTTCCCGGATAATTAAATCTTCCGGTTTCAGATTCATTAACCAGCACAATTAACCATTGAACTCCAGAAATGATTACACCTAATCCCATTATCGGTACCGGACTGCATGCCATCGGTGGTGTATGTGCGGCAAGCTGCTATTTACCTGCCACTCAGACCCGCAGTTGGTCGTGGGGTACTTTCTGGCTGGTCCAGGCTCTATTCGCCTGGATAATCATGCCGATTGTAGTTGGCTGGCTGACAGTCCCGGGGTTTTTCCGGATTTTGCTGGACGCGCCTGCAAAACCGTTCTGGATTGCTTTTTTGCTGGGTGCAGCGTATGGTTTTGGGGGAATGTCGTTCGGGAAAGCGATCAACCATATCGGGTATTCACTCACCTATACCATGGCTATTGGAATTTCTGCGGTACTGGGAACTATTTTTCCCATGATGATTTTTGGGGGACTGGGCGACTTTTTCACAAAACCCGGCGGTGGAATTGTGCTCACCGGAATGATTCTGTCGATGGTTGGGGTGATCATATGTGGTTGGGCCGGGTTTAAAAAGGAAAAAGACCTGAATGCCATAAATCTGAATAAGGCCGGTTTTAATATGACACTGGGATTATTGCTCACAATTGTTGCAGGGGTATTGTCGGGGGTCTTTAACCTTTCTCTGGAATATGGTCAGCCCATTTCTGATATGGCGGCGCGAAACGGGGCAGGTCATTTCGAGGGGAATGCAAAAATGGTTATTTCCACTTCGGGATGTTTTGTCGTAAACCTGATCTGGTTTCTGGTGGCCGGCTTCCGGAACGGGACATTAAAAGAATTTTTACCCCAAAACGGATTGCCGTCAAGGACCCTGGTTCGCAACTGGCTTTGGTCAGCCATGGCCGGCACCCTGTGGTGTTTTCAGTTTTTCTTTTACGGACTCGGTCATGTAAAAATGGGCAACTTCCAGTTTGTGAGCTGGGTTTTACACATGTCAATGCTTATTTTCTTCAGCTATATTGTAGGGGTACTGATGAAGGAATGGAAAAGTGTTAAACTTAAAACTTACATCCTTCTGATCACAGGCCTCCTGACACTGATTTTGTCATTTTGTATTACGAGTTACGGCAGCTATATCGGAGAACAGATCATCAATAACTGTAAGTAAACAATTCACGAAATGAGCACACCACGCGAAGATTTACTGCGGTGCCTGCGCCGCAAAGGTTTCGAACAAGTGCATACAGACTTTGTTTTCTGCAAGTCACAAATCGAGGCTTTCAGGCAGCGTTTCGGACATTCGGATTATGAATCGTTTTTTGGGTTATCACACCGTAAACTTGAAATTCCTGTCAAAATAAATTATTCGGACGGTCAAAAGTTGTTTCCGCGGGAGACTTTGCCCGAAAGTACCGTGTTTGATGAGTACGGCATCGGTCATTCCAAAGGTTCGGCCGCTGCATTTCATATGACCCGGATGCATTATCCTCTCCGGGGAGCCGGCCTGCAGGAGATAAATGAGTACCCCTATCCCACTGTTGATGAATCCAATCAAACGATAAATAACCTGACAAAGTGCGGATCTAAAGGTGGAATTGTTATTGGCCCCACACACATTGTTGAACCTGAAGTACCATGGGAGAACCTGGTTGCGATAACCAATGCGGTACATGAATTTGAAGAAAACCGAAAAAAACACATTTTTTTTCTTAAGGCACGGGGGTTTTGCTTTCCTTCTCCGTATTACTAAAATGCAGACGGACCAGACGGAATCGATCAATATACATCGTCACAGGTGAAAAAAGTAATAACCAAACTTTTAAACGGAATTGCCTATGAATAAATCGAAAAACTTAAATCCTGAAATTTAAGAAATGTTGGCGCAGCTCTTTGAATTTCAACTAATCACACCACTCACTGGTAAGTTTCCAAAAATCTTATTGTTCAATCAACAATTATAAATCTATGAAATTAAAATTATGGACCAATCGGCTCTCAACAAGTATTGGGACCGGCAAAAAATTTCTTAGTATGCAGATGACCATAATCATCCTGCTTCTAAGTATAACGCACATCTATGCCGTCGACATCGTGTCAGAACAGCAGCCCGCCAAAACAATCACTGGAACGGTAACCGACAATAACGGTCAGCCTATACCCGGCGCGACAGTTCTGGTAAAGGGTACAAGTATGGGGATCGTTACAAATGCAGATGGAAAATATTCGATTAATGTACCTGCAACCGGAGCAACACTTGTTTTCTCTTTCGTGGGGATGAGGACACAGGAGGTAACAATTGGTAACCAGACTTCTATCAATGTTTTAATGGAGGAAGATACAATCGCCCTGGAGGAAGTGGTTGCAGTGGGTTACGGTACTCAAAAGAAAGTTAACCTGACCGGTTCGGTATCGACAGTCGTTGTTGATGATTTGCAAAAACGGAAGGTCGGTAACACAGCTGCGGCGCTACAGGGAAAAGTTGCAGGCCTGAGGATTATTCAGGGAACTGGTATGCCTGGTAATGAAAATGTTACATTTCAGCTTCGGGGAGCAAGTTCATGGGGCACCAACACTACGCCGCTTATTTTAATTGATGGCGTTGTTGGCTCACTCGACCGTTTACCGGCAACTGACATAGAAAGTATTTCAGTACTTAAGGATGCGGCCTCTGCTTCTATTTATGGTGCTCGGGCTGCAAACGGGGTAATCCTGGTAACAACGAAACAAGGGAAAACGGGTAAACCAACCATGACCTATAACATGTCAGTCGGATCGCAAACAGCAACAGGTGTTCCAAACCAAATCTGGAACTCGGGACAATATATGGATCTGTTTAACAGAGCTGTTGCACGAAACGCAATCAGCGCCTCTGCCTTTCCGCAATCAATTATTGATAAATATAAGAGTGCAGGCAGGGACAGAAATTTGTATCCTGATTTTAACTGGGCGGATGCAGTATGGAAATCGGCCTTAATGCAGGAACATAATGTCGGGGTAAATGGCGGTACTGATAATTTTAAATACAATATGTCTGGAGGATTTTTGGATCAGGATGGAATTCTTATGGGACATGGATATGAACGTTATAACGGCCTTGCAAATCTGTCGGCCACCGTTAACAAATATATTACGGTTGGCACGAATATCTCGTATGTATATGGTAAAACTTCATCACCATACTACCAGAACCAGAATTTCGTACTTATGACAATGACCCAGGCTCCGATGGTAAAACCTTATCTGCCCGATGGCAGCGGACGTTATACCGACAAGGTAATTCCGACCGGATACGGGGGAACACAGAATAACCGTAATCCTTTTTGGATCGCAAACGAGACCTACCGTAAGTATGATGACTGGCAAGCCAATATACAGGGATGGATTGATGTCAATTTTATCAAACGGGAGGATATGACCCTCAAATGGACCACCAAATATGCGACAAGGTTTGCTGAACGATTTGAGAATTATTATCATTACGGAGCTGATGCCTTCTACTACTTACCCGAAAAAGACTACGTCGCAGGAGGCAGTGACCAACACATGAAGGGTACCCCATTCGGTCCTGAGGCCCTGGGAGTTTTTAACAACAATACACGGAATACGCTTGGTACCCTTTATTCCACAATAGACTGGACCTGGAGCATTACTGATGATCACGATATTACGGTATTGGGAGGCTACAGCCAGGAATCACAGAAAGACCGTTATCTGAGGGGCAACCGCAGTGTGTTCCCCGTGAAAAACATGTATGAAATTGATGGAATGGGGTCTCTTAATCAGGTTGTCAATGGAGGACTTAACGAATGGGCTTTCCGCTCACTTTTCGGAAGAGCAACCTATGCATTTCGCAGTAAATATCTTTTTGAAGCCAATTTCAGGTACGATGGAACTTCGCGGATTTACAAGGACAGCCGATGGGGATTTTTCCCGTCCGGATCTGCAGCCTGGCGCGTCAGCGAAGAAGCATTTATTAAGGATAACCTGCTGTGGCTCAGTAATTTTAAACTCAGGGTCTCTTACGGACTGTTAGGGAACGCGAATATTGGCGATTACCCGTGGCAAGATACATATGCAACAACATCGTATGGATTCAACAACAATCTTGAGCAGGGAATTATACAAACCTCCTTTAAAAACAGGCAACTCGAATGGGAAAAAACCAAAATAACCAATATTGGTGTCGATTTCAATGTTAAAGACGATATTTTCTATGGCACCATTGATTGGTACAATAAGTATACAACAGGTATTCTTGCAGGCGCGAGCATTCCCGCAAGTGCAGGTATGTCTGCTCCGACCGTCAATTATGGCGAGTTTAAAAATTACGGAATTGAAGTTGAGGTAGGTCACCGGTATAAATTTGGGGAGTTCAGGTATGATGTTAATGCGCAGTTTACGCTTAACAGGAACGAGGTCATGAAGTATCCTGCACCAGTATACGGCAACCGTATTATTGAGGAAGGTAATCCTTATAACGATTACTACCTGTACGAGTATATCGGGATATTTAAATCACAGGCTGAAATAACAGCAGTGACAACTCCGGGTAATCCACAGTTGGGAGATATTAAATTCAAGGATCAGAATGATGACAAGAGAATTGATGGTAATGACCGGATCAGGGTTAAAGGGGCTTATCCCAATTATATTTATTCATTTGGAGCGAACCTGGCCTGGAAAAGTTTTGATCTTTCCATGTTTTTCCAGGGTGTAAAAGGTCAGAAAGTAAGGACCTATTTCTTTGGAGAAGATCCGTTCTCACAGGGTTCATCACCACATCCCAAGTTTCTGAATGCCTACGATCCGGTAACCAATCCTGATTCAGATGTTCCTGCAATATACGGATGGGGTTATGCGCCAATGACCGGGGGAACGGCACAGAATTCGACGTATTTTCTTAAAGATGCCTCTTATCTTAGGTTGAAGAACATCCAGATAGGTTATGTAATACCATTATCTCTTTCCCAAAAAGTTGGAATTAATTACCTGAAGATTTTTATAGCAGGAGATAATATACTGACCATTTCGGATTATCCGGACCTTGATCCCGAAAGAGCGGCAGACGGCTGGCATGCACAGTATCCCCAGCTGAAAACATATTCCGCAGGTCTTAGCGTGAAGTTTTAATCATTCTAATACTATAAAATTATGAAAACAAGAATACATATAATTTCAGCATTTGTCCTGATTGTTTTATTTACAGCCTGTGATGAGGAATTTCTGGAAAAGAACCCCCGGATGCAAATTGCCGCGGGAGCATTTTGGGCATCGGAAACCGACGTACAAATGGGCTTGGCCGGATGTTACACCAGGCTAAAAGGGACCTACCTGACGTGGCACAGAAGTTATTTTGATGCAGCAGTTGATAATGGCTGGGCGCAACATTATGGCCCCATCAGGCTGATGCAATCGGGTACACTTGATCCGGCAAATGCCGGTGCTGCAAGTTCTTTATACACTTCGTGCTACCAGGGTATCGCCTCCTGCAATGTATTTCTGATGAATTATAAGAAGGCCAACCTCCCGGAAGCTTCCGCAAAAATTTATGAAGCTGAGGTGCGTTTTCTCAGGGCATTCTTTTATTTTGAATTGGCACAACGCTGGGGTGGTGTGGTCATTTATAAAGAAATACCTGCCACTATTGAGGAACTGAAAATACCCAAATCGACCGAAGACGAGGTATATGCGTTTATAGCTGAAGATCTTGCTTTTGCGGTTGCCAATCTTCCGGATAATAAATATGGAACAGGTCATGCAGTCCGCACCAGCGCCATTGCTTTACAGGCACGCATTGCACTTTTTAAAGGCCAGTGGGACAATGTTATAACGCTTACCAATTCCATAATTTCGTCCAACAAATATTCCCTGGCTCCCGACTTCGAATCGACTTTCATTAAAGGTAAAGGTCAGGCAACTAATCCCGAGATCATCTTCTCAGTGAAATATATTGAGACCAGGGATGGACGTCAATCATCCGACGGAGGCCAGGAGGTTGAATTCTTCCGCTGGGGCGGACTTGCACCAACGAAAGATTTGATTGATGAATATGCAGCCAATGATCTGCGGTTAAAAAAATGGTACTATCCTTCACCTGACCGGATTACTTTCAGACGTGAAGATGGCTTTACATTTCAAACCGAGTTTGTTGCTACCAATTATGGTCTTATCAAATTCGCTGCGATTTGGGACCCCTCCCGCTTTATCCCAAGCGAACGTGATATTATCACAGGTCACGATATTGTATTGTTTCGTTTGTCCGACATCTACCTGATGAATGCCGAAGCCCAGGTAGAAAAAGGCAATGGGACAACCACGGAGGCCAACGCGCTGAAATATGTAAATGATATTCGCACCAGGGCCCAGGTTCCAACCTATGGCACCCTCACCAGGGAAAATGTGCGTAAGGAACGTCGCATGGAACTGGCTTTTGAAGGACTCCGCTATTTTGATGTTGTTCGCTGGAAAATCGGACCACAGATTAACGGCAAACTGGTTCACAGCAATATCACTGTAAAATGGGATGACAAGTTTTACAAATGGCCATTCTCTCAAAGTGAAATGGACATTAACACAGAGCTTGAACAGAACACAGGCTATAATTAGATCTTACATTTACTATGGAGTAATTCCTTCATTGCAGTGTCTTAATTAAGTTCAGGAAGGGGAGTAATTTACTCCTCTTCCTTTAATTTCAATAAAGCGCAAAATGCGAAAAGGCGCCAGGAAGAAACAACAATGCAGCCGGCAATTAATTCCATAAAAAATAACATAATAATACATTCAAATGCAAAAACCTTCCATTGTTCTTATTGTTTTAATTTTGATTAGTTCGTTTTCACGGGGTCAAAGCTCTCCGAAACCGGAACAGTATGAGGGCATATTTTGTGCGGGCTCCGGAGATACCGACTTTCTGAGACTGATTGATGAATCGTTTGCATTTTTCCATCCAAATCCTGTCGTGCCAAACCTCACCATGGTCTACAAACCCGAATGGGACACCTTCACCGAAGGTGCTGGCTGGGGTGCCTGGTGGATACAGAACAGCTACGGATTTTCGTATGCTGCAACACCTTTTCTGCAGGAACCATGGTTTTCGTTACTTCAGCAGTCGTGGGACCTTTTTTGGAACAACCAGGGCGACGGTATCCGAAAAGGGGGATGGGGTGACGGTACACCCAATCAATTATCTGAAATGATTGCTCCCGACGGATGCCTGGGTGATGCGGCAACGCCAACCCAGATCGTCTATAAACAAGGCGACGGCGATATGAAAATTCATGACTGGTTCTACGAAGCCACTGCAGCGGGACTTGTAATGCAGTCGGAAATACTGCTGGCCAGTCGTGACCGAAAAGCCATGGAGCGTTACCTTCCCAAAATGGAACGTGCGGCAGAATTCATTGAAAAGGCGCGGGATCCCAAAAATAACCTTTTTCTTGTAGGCCCTGCCTGTAATCTCCTGGCTCCAAGCTATGGCGGGGTTAAACAACCCGATGGTTCCTTTGGGAAAGGCTACCTGGCCGGACTTTCGATCACCTATCTTGCGGCATTGGACCGGATGGTGGAACTCTACAGGCTAAGGGGGGATAAAACGAATCTCGCAAAATATGAACTGCGGCAAAAGATTACCCGCGAGTCACTCCCACAATTGATGAATCCTGCCGGGTACTTTGTAAAATCTGTTGAGCCGGGAGGTATCAAACATGGCGTGTTGGGTCAGAAACAGTTTGGTTACCTCGAAGGAGTGGCCAATGCCGATGCAGTAGCCCTGCGCGTTGCCGACGATCAGACCGCACAAACCATTTACAATCAAATTGTTGATTTTCCTGCCATCCGTCCGTTTGACTTCCTGCTTACCAATGCTCCCGGCCTCGACGATACTTATGGAAACTGGGGTAGCGACACAGGTCCCGGTATAAAGGGATTCTGGACTTATGGCAACTGGGTAAACGGCGGAGTCTGGGGTACTGTTGAAGGCCGCGCTATTTTGATGTATTACCGTCTTGGTAAATTTGAAGATATCCGGCGTTCAGCAACCCGTGCCATGAAATGGGCGAAGGATTTCCGGATGGATGCTCCATGGTCACAATGGGGAGAGAACACAAACAATCCATGGTCTGATTCCGGCCAGCACAGGTTTGGAGGAGTGGCTGTAATGATTGATAATTTCGCGATTCCTGCTGCAACGATCCGGGGTCTTTTTGATTGTGATTACCGTTCCGACCGCCTGATCCTGAGGCCTCGTATACCAGGATCTATTACCCAATTCACACAAAAAGAGCCTATCCGCTTTGGCCAAAAGAAAATTTACCTCTCATGCATAAACCAGGGACCAAAAGTAAGTGAGGTCAGGATTAACGAAAAGATTTTAAAAGTTGATTCAGCAGATAAAATAGAGCTATTCTACAACAAACTTCCGATGGAGGCCAAAATTGAAATCACCACCGCCGGAGGATGGCCTGTCGAACAGTCAACAGCACAATACCCCAAAATTCCAGCTCTCCAATCCGATGCTGGTACAAAAGTTCAGCCTCCCGCTCAAATGACTGATTCTTTGAAATATGCATTCACACTTCTTTCATCCATACAAAAACGAATATCAATCGATGCCGGTATGGAATACGACAGGTCGTTTGTGGATATGGCATTAAAAGCATTTGAGGACGTTGGCGTGCGTGTAACAATGGATACCGGTCCGGGCTATTACCGTCCGATCACCACCGAACGCAGGGAAGACATTAATAAGTTTTATCATCGAACCGCCCTCTCCCTGTTTAATGGTTTTTCGAACCGGATGGCACGTTACTCCGAAAACGGGGATAAACAACAAAAGCGGCTTGCAGCTATTTTTTCTGAGTTACAAAAATCCTATAAAATAAATTCTGACTAATGGAAAAAGTTCTGGATATGATCCGTTGGATATTAATAAATTTGCAGACCTCTCATGAAAATATCTACCGAATAAAGGTCGTCTGCTGAATGATTACTCCCTGAATCTGTTAAACAAAAAATTATTCAAATGGAAAAAATTGGCTGCACCCTTATTGCAATACTGGTACTGCTTTTAGGAACACAAAATACTGAATCACAGGAGGTTTATTCCAGCTATGAAAGGGCAGAACTTCACCCGCTTACCTGCGACCGGCCGGCCGTTGATTTCTTTGAAGGAGCCTTGCTCGGGAATGGTGCCATGGGGGTTGTCGTAACCACACGGCCCGATGCAGTTGTGCTGTATTTTGGTCACAACAATGTGTGGGATATCCGGATTGCGGAAAATAACAAGGAGAAAATCGGCACTTTCAAAGAAGTTTTTAATCGCGTTAAGGCAATACCGGATACTTTAGCCGTATTAACCCAGGATCCGTGGTATAAGGAATACAGCCGGATGACTGCCGAAAACTATGGAAAACCGTATCCCCGCCCGTTTCCCTGTGGCTCGGTGTTGTTGGGTTTTGACCGCAGGAATGCTGAGATGATCGGCCACCGGCTCGATATCGCCAATGGACTTTGCGAAGTTTTTCTGCTTACAAAAGATCAGAAAAAAATTTCCCTGCAAATTTTTACCGATATGGTCAGCGATCAGCTTTGGATGCGGCTGGTCGATCAGCAGGGCAATCCGTGTGATAATATTTTTGACAGGGTCAGAGTAATGGTTGATCCGTCAACGCCCGCTGAATTTCCAAAAGCGAAGGTGGAGGAAGACCTGGTTAACGGGTTCCTTTCCTTCCGCCAGACCCTCCCCTATGCTGAGCCTGATAGATATGATGCGGCAAAAGGCCATCCCAAAGACAAGGCTTTCCGCCTGATCACCGCGATCAATTCCTCACTCGAAAAAAAATCCCGGATTAACTGGGATGGGAACGAAGAAAAGATGGCGACACTCGAAGCCGGGCTTCAGAAAAAAGCCGGGTTCCTCGGCTGTATTACACTTGAGGAAGGGCTAAACAAGATTATCGCTGCAAACCTGACCGCCAAAGAATCGCCAGTGATTGAAAATTTCAATACTTCATCGCAAAAAAGCCGGCAAATATGGAAAGATTACTGGAGTAAGTCGGCGGTAAAACTCGGTGATCAATTCCTGGAAAGAATGTGGTATCACAATCTCTACTTTTTAAATTGTGCGGCTAAAGACGGTGCCACAACACCGGGTTTGTTTGCCAATTGGAGTTATAACAACATCGGCACAGCCTGGCATGGCGATTACCACATGAATTACAATACGCAACAACCATTCTGGGTTACTTTTTCAAGCAATCACCTTGAGAAAAATCTTCCTTATGTAAATCTCGTAGAGTCGTTAATGGATGTGAGTAAGCATTGGGCCAAAGAGTATTATGAATTGCCCGGCGCCTATTTTCCCCACAGCGCATATCCGGTTGATATGACCATGAATCCCTATCCGGTGCCCACCTGGGGATGGGAGATTTGTGAAACACCCTGGGCGGTGCAGGGATTATGGTGGCATTATCTCTACTCGGGAGATAAAGACTTTCTGCGCGCCAGGGCTTACGAGCCCATGAGAGCGGCGGTCGAATTTTTAGTGGCTTATATGAAACGCCCCGAAGCAATTGGTCCGCAATGGAAGGATGACAAATACCATATATTTCCAACCGTACCACCCGAATTGTACGGTCTCCGGCCTGGCTTTAAATACAATTACGATTGCAATGCCGACCTGTCTCTTACAAAATTCATTTTTAAGGCCTTTACCGAAGCTTCCGCGATCTTAAAACTGGAATCCAAAGACAAGGAATTACTCCAGGATGTAAAACTGATTCTGTCGCGCTTTCCGGATTATCCCACAGCAGTTTCACAAGATTATGGCAAGGTGCTGGTTTCGGTACCTGAAGAACATGCGGAGGTGGTTTACAACGTCCCAAACGCGCTTTTTACCGTATTCCCTGGCGAAGATCATGGACTTCATTCCGACAAAGAAACTACCGAAATATTGAAGAATACCTGGATGAATCAACAGAATGAAGGAGGTAATGATCTGGTATTTATGAATTTGCAGGCCGCAAGAGTTGGCTTGCTTGACATTGAACGATTCAAACGCCAGGTCAGCTATTCATTAATGCCCAACGGAACCTGCTCCGACCGGGTAATGCAGGTGCATGGTCGTTACCGCGATACCACACCTTATGGTTTTATGGATAAGATGGGAATATGGTTCGAGAACTTCGCCCTTCCGGTGATTGTCAACGAATGTCTGATGCAAAGTTATACCGGTACCATCCGTCTTTTTCCCAACTGGCCAATGGATAAAGATGCAGAATTCTTCAACCTGAGGGCAGCCGGAGCATTCCTGGTCAGTGCAACACTTAAAAATGGGAAAATCAACGAGGTGCAGATAACCAGCGAGGTAGGCGGCCCACTCAAAATCATTCTGCCATGGACCAGGGGAGGTACAATCACCGGCCCGGGTGGTAAAAAGCCGCTTACTTCAAACGCAATTAATCTGCAAACTTCGAAGGGGGAAAAATTTGTCTTCCGTCCCGATTAAATATTAAATTCTTTCAAACAATCTGAACTTAAAGCATCATTATATGACACATCGCGAACGTTTTTTTGGAACGGTTAGCAGGCAACCGGTTGACAGACCTGCAAGCTGGCTCGGACTTCCTGTCCCCTCGGCATGCGATGGGCTTTATCAATATTTTGGTGTTTCCTCAATTGACGAACTAAAAATCAAACTCGGCGATGATATCTATCCCGTTGAAGTCCCCTACAATTTCCCGCCATCAAACCATATTGCATGTGCTTTTAACTTCGCCAAAGTCAGTCATGCGGACAGGCCCGATGAACGAACACTCACTGCACCGGGCTTCTTTGAAGATATGACAGATCCGGCCATGATCAATAGTTTTCCCTGGCCTGATCCGGCCGATTACCTCGATGTGGACGAATCCAGACGAAGAGCAAAAGAAATACCTTCGGAATATGCACGGATGGGGATAATGTGGTCAGCTCATTTCCAGGATGCCTGCGCCGCTTTTGGTATGGAGAACGCACTGGTCACGATGATAAGTTATCCTGATATGTTCAGGAGAGTGATTGATCGGATTACTGAATTTTATCTCCGGGCAAATCAGTTGTTTTATGACGCGACCAAAGGTTACCTGGATGTTGTTTTAATAGGCAATGATTTCGGCAGCCAGACAGGCCTGATGGTTGATCCTGAGAGCTTGCGTGATTTTGTATTCCCCGGGACTAAGAAGCTGATCGATCAGGCAAAGAGTTACGGACTGACTGTAATGCATCATTCGTGTGGATCGATCTTTCCCATTATCGAAGATCTGACTAACCTGGGCGCCAATATCATCCATCCTATCCAGGCCCTGGCGCAGGATATGGATGCGGCTACCCTTAAAACGCATTTTTCCGGAAAAGTTGCTTTCTGTGGCGGAGTTGACGCACAAAACCTGCTGGTTAACGGCCGTCCGGATGAAATTTCCGGAAAAGTGGCGGAACTGAAACTCCTGTTTCCCACGGGACTGATCATCTCGCCCAGCCATGAAGCCATTTTGCCTGATATTCCGCCGGCCAATATTGAAGCGCTTTTTGACGCAGTCAGAAGCTAAAACTTTATCGGGCAGACGATCAAAATTATATGCTTTGATAACCAGTTTAATACGATTGAAAAATGATTTCTTTCCGGTATGTTTATTTATGCATAGAATCCGTAAAATTTTAACTGAACATTCATGAAGGACCAGCCAATTCACAGAATCCACCCTGTTTTCCTGATTTATGCCTTGTTTTTTATGTGGGGCTTTATCTGGAACCTTTTCAATGTGCTGGCCACCTTTTTTATTCATAAGAAGATTTACACCATGCCTCAGTTTCTTGAAGTCAGGTATAATCACCGGATTAAAACAGTCCTGGCTTATCGCGGGTCTGAACGGACCCGGTTCCTGCGGCTTTTTTACAGGACCACGTCCGGAATTTAAAAAAGGATAGTATCTTAAGGGCGCATTTACCCTTGGTATTGAGTAAAGGATTGAATTGTTGTCATAAAATTTTTAATTTTGAATTACAATAGCTAAAATAAATTCGAATGAAAACATATCGCATCATCATTTTGTCTACAGCACTTTTGCTGGTTGTGTTGATTTCATGCCGGAAAGAACCTGCAAAAGAGGTCACAGCCAGCCACTATCTTAAATTCAACAAACTGGCCACCACCTGGGATGAAGCTATTCCACTGGGGAATGGTATGCTGGGTGCCTTAGTCTGGCAAAAGGAAAACAACCTGAGGATATCACTCGACAGGGCCGATTTATGGGATTTGCGCCCGATGGAAAACCTGAGCAAACCTGAATTCAAGTACAAATGGGTTCAGCAACAGGTGAAAAATAACAATTATAAGGCTGTCCAGGATATGTTCGATGTTCCTTACGACAGGTTGCCGGCGCCATCAAAAATACCGGGTGCCGCTCTTGAATTTGAAAGCCCCGGCGAGGTCGACGAGATTAAACTTACCGTCAACAATGCCTTATGTGAAACGACCTGGAAAAACGGGGTTAAGCTGCAGACTTTTGTCCATGCAACTCAACCTGTGGGCTGGTTCCGGTTCGAGGGAATTCCGGAAAATTTCATTCCTGTACTGGTGCCACCTTTGTATCAGAAAGAAGGAGGCAGTTCGTCTGACAGTCCGGTAACCGGGCAGGATTTACAACGCCTCGGATACGAACAGGGCAAGGTGGTCTCCGGGCAAAACAAACTGGTCTACCATCAAAAAGGATGGAACGGATTTGAGTATGAAGTTGCGGTTGCCTGGAAGAACTCAGGGAATTCACTTACCGGTGTCTGGACCATCACTTCCACTTTTTCCGGCAAAGATGGAGCAAAAACAGCAGGAGTACTGGTGTCAGAATTTTTGAATACTTCCAAATTTGATTCCCAACTCGAGTCACATACGAACTGGTGGAAAGATTTCTGGGCCAAATCGGCCATCAGCATACCTGATTCGGTACTCGAAAAACAGTGGTACCTCGAACAATACAAGTTCGGGTCAGCAGCCCGGCCCGATGCACCACCCATTTCGTTACAAGCTGTCTGGACCGCTGATAACGGGAAATTACCCCCATGGAAAGGAGATTTTCACCATGATCTGAACACCCAGTTGAGTTATTGGCCATCTTATTCGGGAAATCACCTTGACCTGGAAGAGGGGTTTCTGAACTGGCTCTGGGAATACCGCGATACATTTAAGAAATACACCAAAGAATATTTTGAATCCGGCGGTCTCAATGTACCCGGTGTTACAACGCTGACAGGTGAACCGATGGGCGGCTGGATACAATACTCCTTTGGCCCGACTGTCGGAAGCTGGCTGGCACAACACTTTTACCTTCATTGGCTTTACACGAACGACGAAGAATTTCTGCGCGAAAGAGCATATCCCTGGCTCAGGGATGTTGCAGTTTATCTCGATGAAATTTCAGTGAGAGATGAGCATGGCATGCGAAAATTGCCCATCAGTTCAAGTCCCGAAATCCATAACAACTCAATCAAAGCCTGGTTTTCGCAAACAACCAATTACGATCTGGCATTTATCCGCTGGACCTTTGAAAAAACAGCAGAATTAGCAGAAAATTTAGGCAAACGGGAAGAAGCTGCGAAATGGAAGACCATTTTAAGTGAATGGCCCGATTATGCACTTGACGATGCAGGAGGACTGGCGTTTGCACCTGGCCATCCTTATGTCGAATCGCACCGCCATTTTTCGCACCTGGTAGCCTGGCACCCGTTAGGTGTAATTGACTGGTCGAACGGGGAAAAAGACCAGGAAATAATCAGGGCTACGTTGCAGAACCTTGAAAAAGTAGGTCCTGATTATTGGTGCGGATATTCCTACAGCTGGTTGGGAAACCTCTATGCACGTGCATTTATGGGCGAAAAGGCAGCGGAAACACTACGGATTTTTTCAGAAAATTTCTGCCTTCCCAACAGCTTCCATGTCAACGGCGAACAACATAACAAAGGGTATTCAAAAATGAAATACCGCCCCTTTACCCTGGAAGGCAACTTTGCTTTTGCGGCTGCAATTCAGGAGATGCTGATTCAGAGTCATACGGGTATTATCCGCATTTTCCCGGCAATACCCGCCGATTGGAAAAATGTGTCGTTCAAAACCCTCCGGACGAATGGTGCATTTCTTGTATCCGCTCAGCAAACCGAAGGTAAAGTGGATCGGATTGAAATTTTCTCTGAAAACGGCGGCATATGCAAATTAAAAAATCCGTTTGGCGCAAATCCTTACAACGCAAAATACAGCTGGTCAGGCTCTCTGAAACATGAAGCAGAAATTATGACCATTGAATTTCCCAAAAATGGCTCTATTGTCTTATCACGATGAAGAAGGCAAAGTTTAAAAATTCGATTGAATATTAATGCTGATATGATTACACTATAATTTGAAACCATGTTACAAAAATCTTTAATTCTTATTCTGATGTGCCTGGTATCGCGATCAGCCTGGTCCCAGGAAAAAACGCACTCTTTCGCCTTATCAAAAACCGAATTTTTACTGGATGGAAAACCATACCAGATCATTTCAGGCGAGATACATCCGGCAAGGGTACCTGTTGAATACTGGCGACACCGGATTCAAATGGCGAAAGCAATGGGATGCAATACAATAGCTGCCTATATCTTCTGGAATTACCATGAATCGGAACCCGGAGTGTTCGATTTCCAGACCGAAAATCACAACATTGCCCAGTTTGTCCGGATAGTCCGGGAAGAGGGAATGTGGTTGTTGCTTCGTCCGGGCCCTTACGTTTGTGCCGAATGGGATTTCGGAGGACTTCCATACTATTTATTAAATATTCCTGACATTAAGGTGAGGTGCATGGACACCCGTTACACCCAGGCTGTTGAGCGGTATATTAAAGCACTTGCGGTCCAGGTAAAAGATATGCAGGTTACCAAAGGCGGTCCTATCCTGATGGTTCAGATTGAAAATGAATACGGCAGCTACGCGAATGACCGGAATTACATGTCCTGGCTCAGAAAAGTCTGGCAACAAAATGGTATTAATGTACCGTTTTACACTTCCGATGGTGCCACCCCGCATATGCTTGAGGCAGGATCGTTACCCGACGCCGCTATCGGTCTGGACCCGGGTGCAAACGAAGGTGATTTTGCACAGGCCACAAAAGCGAATCCGAACGTCCCGTCATTCTGCAGTGAATTGTACCCGGGCTGGCTGACTCACTGGGGTGAAAAATGGCAGCGTCCCGACACGGCCAGTCTGATGAAAAATGTAAGGTGGCTCATGGATCACAAAAAATCCTTTAACTTTTATGTCATTCACGGGGGGACAAATTTCGGTTACTGGGCCGGCGCCAATGCATTCAGCCCCACACAATATCAGCCCGATGTAACGAGTTACGATTACGACTCACCCATCAATGAAATCGGGCAGGCTACGCCGAAATACCATGCCTTACGCAATCTGCTGGCTAAATATCAGCCTAAAAAGCAAAAGCTACCTGCAATTCCTGCACCAATACCTGTTATCGAAATTCCGGAAATTACATTGAATGCATCGGCCTCAGTTTGGGAAAATCTTCCTGCAGCCATTGAGTCGGTTCAACCGAAACCAATGGAAATGTTTGGCCAGAAAGCAGGTTTTATCCTGTACCGCACCAAACTTATCGGTCATAAAAAAGGTAAACTTCGGATTACCGATTTGCACGATTATGCCACCGTTTTCGTGGATGGGAAATATATAGGAAAAATCGACCGGGCCAAAGAGCAGAACACTATTGATCTGCCCGCATCCACCACCGATAATCCGCAACTCGATATCCTGGTCGAAGGCATGGGGCGCATCAATTTTGCGGAATATATGATCGACCGCAAAGGAATTACCGAACGGGTTTCACTTAACGGAATGACACTGATGAACTGGCAGGTTTTTACGCTTCCTTTCGACGAACCCTACCTGGACAAACTGAAATTTTCAGCAAACAAAAATTCAAGTCCGGGGATTTTCTTCAAGGGTGAATTTCAACTCGACAACCAGGGAGATACCTACCTTGATATGATCCAGTGGGAGAAAGGTATTGTCTGGGTCAACGGGCATAACCTGGGAAGATACTGGAATATCGGTCCCCAGACCCGGTTATATTGCCCTGCTCCATGGCTCAAAAAAGGAAAAAATGAAATCATCGTTTTTGATTTGCATTTAACAGCACCAAAAACCGTTACAGGAAAGAAAAGTCTGGACTAATACGGCCTTTTTTTATAAGATTCAATTAACAGGATTGGATAAAATCTGATGACATGAAAACCAGCAACACACTTTTAATCGTTATTTTTCTAATACTCCTGAGTGGGTTTGTGAAAGGAACAAATCCCGGTACCGGCAAAAAGACGGATGATAAAATTCGTGCTGAACAGATAAAACAAATGAAGTTCGGCATGTTTATTTGCTGGAGTTTCAGCACTTTTTCAGGAAAGGAGTGGACGCCGACTCTCGGTAAGGATGCATCCTTTTTCAGGGCTACGGGCGTCGACACCGATCAGTGGTGCCAGGTAGCAAGAGATGCCGGGATGAACTATATCCTGTTTCTCACCAAACACCATGATGGGTTCTGCCTGTGGGATACTAAAACAACGGACAAAAAAGTAACAAACAGTCCTTTGGGGATCGATGTACTTGCCCGGCTGCGTAAATCGTGCGATAAATACGGGATTAAACTCGCACTTTATTTTTCGGAGGGAGACTGGAACTGGCCCGGTGCCGTTGATGGAAAAGGATCCGGAGCAGGCTCGGGTAAAAATCCTGAGATGAAAAAAGCGCAACTAAAGGAACTTTGTACCCGGTACGGTCCGGTCGAATTCTTCTGGATGGACCATGCCGTCGGCGATGGAGGATTAAGTCACGAAATGACGGTGGAGTGGATTCATAAGTTTCAGCCCGATTGCTTTGTTGGTTTTAACCATGGGACTCCTGCCGGCAGACTGGTCTTACGCGAAATGGGTACAGCCGGAGAGATTGGTAATTCTGCCGCATCGGTGTACAACAAGGATGCTGAAGCACAATACAAAAATTATCTCGTGGCCGAATTTACCTATCCGATCCTGCCGGAACATAAAGGAGGTGCCATGTGGTTTTATTCGCTTCCTGAGCACGACAACCTTTGCCTTCCGGCAGAAAAAATCTATAAAGATTATTTGGGAGCCGTAAAGTTTGGGAATATTTTCTCTCTGGATGTGGGCCCTGATTACAATGGACGATTGAGAGCCATCGATGTTAAAACATTGAACCAGGTTGGAAAATTAATCCGGGGTGAAGAGAAATTGCCGGTCATTCAAAATCAATAGCCATGTTACACGATCCGAGCCATATTCCGCAGATCCCTATGGAAAGTGAGATCGTCCTTTCCAGGCGTGAAAAGGAAGTTTTGCGCCGGCTGGGTGCGCGGATCGCGGAAATTGCCGCGTTACCGGTTCATAAAGAGAAAGCACGTCTGTGGCAAAAACTCAATGACCTGGAGCCGGAGCGACCCATGGTATGGATTAACGAAATTCCCTGGCATGAAATGAATGTCAACGATGAACTGACCCTGCAGACAGACCTTCCCTGGGCGCAGGAACTCGAACAAAATCTGCGGCGCACCATCTATCAGTGGGAACACCTGCCCTGCGATATGGTGATTAATGATTACCTCGATTGTCCGATTGTTTATCATACCACAGATTTCGGAATCGTTGAGGATGTGGACACGGTTCATACCGATGCGAAAAACGAAATCTATTCACGCCATTTTAAGGTGCAGATCAAAGAACCCGGCGATATCGGGAAAATAAAACTCCCGGAAATCACTTACCTCGAAAAGGCAACACAAAATAGTTTTGATGCCATGCAGGACATTTTTTCAGGGGTAATTCCTGTAAAGAAAATTGGCCAGACCCATATCTGGTATACACCATGGGATTTTTTGATCCGATGGTGGGGCATTGAAGAAGCAATGATGGATTTATGTTTACGCCCTGAGATGGTTCATAATGCTTATGAACGAATGGTGGATGCCTGGATGCATGAACTTGACCAGTTTGAAGCACAAAACCTGTTAAGCCTTGATTGCAACAATACCCGCATAGGCTCAGGTGGCTACGGGTATACAAACCAACTGCCCGGTGCAAATTTTGATCCGGGTCATGTTCGGCCGATTAACATGTGGGGCTGTTCGAATGCCCAGATACTTTCGTCGGTATCGCCCGAAATGCACTGGGAATTTGCCCTCGAACATGACATGCGCTGGTTAAAAAGATTTGGCCTGATCTATTATGGATGCTGCGAACCACTTGACCTGAAAGCAGAAATCCTCTCACGCATACCTAACCTGCGAAAAGTATCCATCAGCCCGTGGGTAAACATTGAAAAGGCTGTTGCCGGATTCGGGAATAATTATGTACTTAGCAGAAAACCTTCTCCCGCAGTATTTATTCGTTGGGACGAGGACGAAGCCGAAAGGCAGTTGGTTGAATTTCAAACAGCAGCTAAAGGTTGCGCAGTTGAATATATTATGAAGGATATCTCAACAGTGGGATATCAGCCCCAAAAACTTTGGGACTGGGCGAAAATAACCATGAAGGTTGTAAGTAAATGATAATTATAAAGATATTCTAATGAGGAAAATTATCCTGGTATTATTTGGATTGCTTTTTATTGAATCCGGTTATTCACAAGATGGACAAAACCGCAGGAAAATAAGTGAATCGGGCGGCATTACCTGGTTAGTGAAAGACCCGGAAGTCAAACGAGATCATATTGAGATGAGCGGTAAATATATTTCGACTGTAATACGATACGGGGTCAATGATGACCAATCGTTTTATTGCAGTCGCGATATTGTTTGGCCCATGCTGCGCACAATTCCGAATAATACCCATGCAAGCCTCACACGCTCGTTTAACCTGGACCTTATTAAAATGATATCCATCAACAAACGCCTTGTCCATGAAGATAAGGTAAATGAAATTTCGCTGAATGGAACGATTATCGTAAAGAGCGTGTTAGCCGGGAATTTTAACCTGGTCCGAACCCTGTTCCCCTCAACTGATCTTCCCGCTTTTTGCGAGAAATATGAGCTGACAAACAACAGTAAAAAACCCGCAACTATCGAAATTCCCGAGGTAAATAACACTATCCGGACTAATTCTACGGAGGGGACAGAGGGAAGTTATACTTTAAAAGTTGTCTCACAAAAATCCGGAACCTTTGTGCTGCAGCCCAACGAATCGGTGAATTTCTATCTGTACATCACCGGACTGAAGGTTGGTCAGGATTTCAGCGACATCGATATTGAAAATGAACTGACTAAACGCAGTGCCCTGTTATCACTTTTTGGCAATAATCTTATTCTTGAAACTCCTGATCCCGTTTTGAATAACGCATTCGCCTTTGCAAAAATCCGGGCATCCGAAAGCATCTTTCAAACTAAAGGAGGTCCCATGCACGGACCTGGCGGGCTAAGTTATTATGCAGCCATCTGGGCAAACGACCAGGCCGAATACGTCAATCCATTCTTTCCATACCTGGGATACGACTACGGTATTGAGTCAGCACTGAATTCCTACCGCCATTTTGCGCGGTTCATGAACCCTGGTTTTAAGCCAATTCCATCTTCTATAATTGCTGAAGGAACTGATGTCTGGAAAGGGGCAGGCGATCGTGGTGATGCGGCGATGATTGCTTATGGTGCTGCGCGGTTTGCCCTTTCACAGGGTGACCCGAAAATTGCGGGTGAACTTTGGCCGCTGATTGAATGGTGCCTCGAATTCAATAAACGTAAACTCAATCCTCAGGGGGTTGTAAGTTCCGATTCCGATGAACTTGAAGGACGGTTTCCCGCAGGTAAAGCCAATCTGAGCACCTCTTCGTTGTATTACGATGCTTTGATTTCTGCAGGATATCTTGCTGAATCACTCCGAATGGACAGGAACCAGGTATCACAATACAAAAAACAGGCAGTAATGCTGAAAAAAAATATTGAATCGTATTTTGGTGCAAAGGTGATGGGGTTTGACACCTACCGGTATTACGATGGCAATGATATTCTCCGTGCATGGATATGCCTGCCACTGACAGTAAACATTTTCGACAGGAAACAGGGAACCATCGATGCGCTTTTCTCTCCCGAACTCTGGACAGAAGACGGACTCGCTTCGCAATCGGGTGATAAAACCTTTTGGGACCGGTCAACACTTTACGCGTTGCGGGGTGTGCTCGCGGCCGGTGATACCAGACGTGGTTTAGAATATTTACAATATTATTCAACCCGCAGGTTGCTGGGTGAGCATGTCCCCTACCCTGTTGAAGCCTGGCCCGAAGGAAACCAGCGTCATCTTTCGGCCGAAAGCGGACTGTATTGCCGCATCTATACCGAAGGCATGTTCGGGATACGGCCTGTCGCGTTAAATGCATTTACAATTACACCCCAACTGCCTGATGAGTGGAATTATATGCGGCTCAGGCAAGTTCATGGGTTCGGTTCTGCATTTGATATCGATGTGCAATGGGAGTCAGGGAAATTAAGACTGACTGTCAAGCAAGGCAGTAAGCTAATTATCAATAAATTAATTGAAAACAGAAGCGCTGTTAAAGTCAAATTCATCACAACCTGAAATCTATAAATTAAAATGAAAATCCGATTCCTTTTCATATGCTGTGTCATATTTCTGGTTAATATTTCCCTTGTTCAAAGCCAGGTGACAATTCCGTTAACGGATTATGGGGTCAAAGCCAGCAGTTTCGAAAATGCCAGCCCGGGAATCCGTAAAGCTATTGCAGCATGCAAAGGAAAAGCGAATGTTACACTGGTTTTGCCCGGCGGGCGTGTCGATATCTGGCCAGAAGGCGCTGAAAAACGTGAACTGTATATCTCAAATACAACCGAGAATGACACGTTATCCAAAGTTAAAAACATCGGATTTTTATTTGAAGGGGCAAAAAATCTGACACTCGAAGGGAACAATACACTGGTTGTGCTCCACGGCAAAATGATTTCATTTGCCGTAATTAATTGTGAAAATATCGGAATAAAAAACATCAGCTTCGATTACGAAAGGCCAACCATGTCGGAAATGACCATTAAATCGGTCAGTGATCATTCCGTGATGACCGAAATTCATCCCGATTCGAAGTTTAGCATCGAAAATGGAAAAATAAGTTTTTATGGTGAAGGATGGAAAAGCAAATCCTATCACACGATACTTGTTGATCCCGAAAAAGATGTGATGAGATACAGCTCTTTTGAACCATTCCTCAAAAGCAAAGCCATACAAACTCATCCTTCTAATGTAAACTTCGAAGGTGATTTTTCAAAAATGAATCTTCAGCCGGGTAACGTGCTTACAATGCGCGATCCTTACCGCGATAATTGCGGCGGATTTATAACGCTGAGTAAAAATATTGACCTTGACAACGTTAAAATGCATTTTATGCACGGCCTGGGTATCGTTTCACAATTTAGTGAAAATATCACCCTGCGAAAAGTTGTGGCTGCTCCACGTGAGAAATCGGGGCGTATAATAGCCTCCTTTGCAGACTGCTTTCATTTTTCAGGTTGCAAAGGGCTGATCACATTAGATAGTTGCACCACTTCAGGCTCACACGACGATCCTGTAAATATCCATGGAACACACCTGTCGATCACCGGCGTTACTTCACAAAATATGCTGACAGTTAGATTTATGCACCACCAGACGTATGGTTTTGAAGCATTCTGCACGGGCGACAGCATTGCCTTTACCGATCCTCAGACCCTTCAATACCAAGGTTTTGCACAGCTTAAATCGGCTCGCTTAATCAACAAACGGGAGCTGGAAATTGAGATTGCGGGTGCATTGCCACAAAATATAAAAACAGGTTATGTTATCGAAAATATCACCTGGACTCCTGAGGTAATCATTCGTAACTGCCGCTTCGAAAGAACCAATACCCGTGGACTGCTTTTAACGACGCGCCGGAAAGTGTTAATTGAGAATAACACCTTTTACCGTACAGGAATGCATGCCATCCTGATTGCAGACGATGCTGCGAGCTGGTATGAGTCAGGTCCTGTGCAAGATGTCACCATTCGGAACAACACCTTCCAGGAATGCGGATATAATTCGGCACCAAATAATTATGTCATTGCCATTGCTCCCGAAAATCACAAATTGATTCCCGGTTTTATGGTCCACAGGAATATCCGGATTGAGAACAATATTTTTAAAGTTTACGATTATCCGATCCTCACCGCCCGAAGCACCGGAAACCTGGTTTTTACAGGAAATAAAATCATCAGGACGGATTTTATGAAACCCAAGGGGGATATCCGCCCGCAATTTAACCTGAATGCCTGCTCAAAAGTGCAGATTAACAAAAATGAAGTAAGTGGTTTTGATTCAATGCGCATTCAGGCAAAAAGTATGGCAAAGAAGGAGATATCAACTGACTTAAAAACAACATTTATTAAATAAGCCATGAAAATTGCAGCTAAGTTCTTACTTCTCAGTTTATTTATCCTGGCATCTAAAGGTGTTTATTCCCAATCGAAAATAGACCCGAAAGATATCAGGGATAAAATGCAGTGGTTTGCCGACGCAAAACTGGGAATCTTTATTCATTCCGGGATCTATGCAGTTGATGGGATCGATGAATCCTGGAGTTTTCATAACAAAAAAATCAGCCATGCCGATTATATGAAGCAGTTGAAAGGGTTCACGCTTAAAAATTATGATCCCGCGTTTTGGGCTGATCTGATCAGGGAAAGCGGCGCACGGTATGCCGTCATCACTACCAAACACCACGATGGTGTTGCCATGTACGATACCAAAATGAATAACCTGAGTATAGTAAAAGCTACGCCGGCAAAAAGCGACATGATAAAACCTTTCTTTGAGGAACTGCGCAAACGGAACATTAAATGCGGCACATATTTCTCGCTGATTGACTGGACCGATGCCAATTACCCGGGCTTTCTGAAAGACAGTTCGAAGTATAAAATCAGCGATGACTATGAAAGATGGAACCGCTTCAGGGCATTTTTTCAGGGACAAATCAAAGAAATAAATACACTGTTTAAGCCCGATTTGTGGTGGTTCGACGGCGACTGGGAGCACAGTGCAGAGGAGTGGGAGTCGCAGAAAGTCCGACAGATTATTTTATCGGGTAATCCCAAAGCGATCATCAATGGTAGGCTACAGGGCTATGGTGATTACGATACTCCCGAACAAAACTTTCCCGTTTCAAGGCCGAAATATGACTGGTGGGAATTGTGCATGACGACCAACGACAACTGGGGCTTTCATCACGATAATAACTGGAAGACCCCCTATGAAGTGATCACCATATTTGTGGATGCAGTATCGAATGGCGGAAATTTATTGCTCGATATGGGTCCTAAAGAAGATGGTACAATTCCGGCTGAGCAAATCAATGTCCTAAAAGAATTGGGCGCGTGGAACAAGAAACATGGAGAAGCCATTTTTAACACGCTGGGGGGTCTTCCACAAGGACATTTTTACGGTCCGACTACTTTGTCAAAAGATTCAACAACGCTATACCTGTTTCTGCACGGCCAAACCAGCGGAACAATTATGCTCAAAGGCCTGGTGAATAAAATTGAAGAGATTACAGTGGTTGGAAAAGATACCAGACTCACGCATAAAGTTGTGGGCAAAATTTCATGGAGCCCTGTTCCTGGTCTTGTTTACATTGATGTGCCTGAAAACATCCAGGATAAATATGTAACCGTCCTGAAGGTAGAACTAGATAAAACGGTTAAATTGTACCGGGGTCAGGGCGGATTGAACTGATTTTGGAAAATGAGCTTACACGAATAAAAAGAATGACTATGCGACAACGCTTGATATTAATGTGCCTGGTAATGCTGGTCTTAGGTTTTCATGCTTCAGGGCAGCAGGCCGGGAATGCCGGAAATCAGAATCGCCTGGAATCAGTGGATGCGCCAAAGCCGGGTGATGCCGATTATCCTTCCCCCAGGCCGTCCGCAAGGCACAATCAAAAGGTGACAGCCATCAAATCAGGTAATTTCGATTTATTCATGATCGGGAATTCCATTACACAGACGCTCAGTGATTCAGATGGGGAGTGGGAACCGCTGAAAGCTGTCTGGAACAGGCATTTTGCTCCCCGCAATGCCATCAATCTAGGCTATTCGGGTTACCGCACCGAGGATATTTTGTGGAATCTGCAGAATGGAGAGCTTGAGCAGGAAAAGTCGCCAAAGGTAGCTGTGCTGCTTATCGGGACCAACAACCTGGATGACCAGCATTACAAAACCGTTCACACTGCTGAACAGGTTTTTGCAGGCACAAAGGCTATCGTTGAACTTATCAAAAAACATCACCCTACTACTAAAATTCTGGTCCTTCGCATCTTTACCTGTGGCGGGCCAGGTGACCAGACTACCTATCAAAGGAAATATAACCGGTCAGCGGCAGCCATGAAAGCGGTGCGGCGTGCCGGCGAACTTACCGCTCAACTGGCCGATAACAGGCAGGTGTTCTGGCTTGATGTGAATCATGTCTTCCTGCGATCCGACGGCACCATTAACACTGACCTGATGCCCGATCTGATTCATCCAAACGCTGCAGGTGCCGAAGCCTGGGTTCAGGCTGTCGAGCCGACACTGGCAAAACTAATGGGTGACAAGCCCATAATTGATCAACCGGTAAATAAACTAACTGCTATTGATACCCCGGTAAAAGAGATAATAGTGATTTGCAAGACCCATTTCGACATCGGTTACACCCACCGGGTTAAGGATATCGTGCAGTATTACCGGACTTCGATGATTGACAATGCGCTCAACATTATGGAAGCATCGAAAAACATGCCTGAAGAACAGCAGTTTGCCTGGACAGCACCCGGCTGGGTAATGTCGAAAGTCCTTGAAGATTGGCCGGGCCAAAGCCCTGAACGGCGTGAAAAACTCGACAAGGCGTTTCGATCCGGCAAATTTTTGACACATGCCATGCCTTTTACACTCGAATCGGATGCCTGTGAACCCGAAGAGATGGCACGCGGGTTAATTTTTGCCTCACAGCTTTCCCGGAAATACGATCTACCTCTACCACTTTCCTGTAAGGTGACAGATGTTCCTTCGCATACGGGAGCATTGGCCACGGTGCTCTCAAACGCAGGTGTAAAATTCATCCATATTGGCTGCAACTGGCCCAGCGGTTATGTAAAAACACCTGGCCTGTTCTGGTGGGAAGGTCCGGACGGTTCACGGATTCTGACTTTTTATTCAAGTATTTATGGCACCTGCCATGGCCTCTATCCAAAAGAATGGACAAGTCCCACAGATCCATTGATTGGAGAAAATCTGCTGCCTGCAAAGGATTGGCCCTATAAGGTTTGGCCAGCTATACTTGTTACTCCCGATAATTCAGGCCCCCCAAAAGCAGAACAGGTCAAAGCTATGTTTGAGGAGGTTGCAAAAAAACTACCCGGCGTTAAGGTTCGCATGGGAACGATGGATGATTTTGTTACCGCGATACTCGCGGAAAATCCAAAACTGCCGGTAATTAATAACGAAATGCCTGATACCTGGATTCATGGCGTGATGTGCGATCCGGGCGGCATACGAATGTCGCGGGAAGTTCATCCGCTGATTGCATCGGCTGAGGCAATGAATACCCAGTTTCGGTATTGGGGTGTAAATACGCCATCGGCTTCAAAGTCAGTTGCATTGGCTTATGAGAAAATACTATTGTATGGCGAACATACCTGGGGAGGTGCACAGGCTGTAAACACGTATGGTGAAGCATTTGAAAAATTACCTGCCGGGAAATACGCCGACCTCGAGGCATCGTGGGAAGACAAGACCGGTTATATCCGTGAGGCTTTAAAATTGACCCGTGAAATAGCTGATTCAAACTTGCTGGCATTGGCAAGATCAGTCAAACATGCTAAGCCTTCCCTGGTTGTATATAATCCCCTCCCCTGGTCACGATCCGGAATTGTTGAAGTTGAAGGCAAACAATTTTTTGCCAAAGATGTACCTCCTTGCGGCTACCGGACATTTCCTTTTTCTTCAACAGACGAAGCACTTACTCTGGTTTCATCTGAATCAATCGAAAATGAGTTTTTCAAAATTATTTTTAATCCGGCCAAAGGTTCAATTGCTTCGCTTTTCGACAAGCGGACCGGTCGCGAGTGGGCCGATAAAACGGCAGAACAGGGTCTCGGACAATATTTAAACGAAAGATTTACGTACGAGCAAACCCTGAAATATGCTGTTGACTATCAGCAGGGCCGTGCCATGAATTCTTTCGGGACAAAAGGTGACTGGCCACATCCCGGTATGCATAAGCCCGGAATGATTTCCGAAAAAATGGTTCCTTACAGGGCTGCTGCCGCTGCCAACGGAATTTTAAAAATTTCAGCCTCCGCTTTGTCACAAACAGCAATACTCGAAATGCCCGGTGACCCTTCGATCCACATGCCGGCGTCCATATTGAAGGTAACCTTGTTTAAAAATCAACCCTGCATCGACCTCGAAATTACAATAAAAGACAAAGCAAAGGATAATTGGCCGGAAGCCGACTGGTTATGCCTCCCGTTTAAAGTAGAAAATCCCGAATTCCAGGTCTACCGTCCGCTGGGAAAGATGAATCCGGCCACTGATATTCTGCCCGGAGCAAACCGTCATTTATATTCTGTCGGACCAGGCGTTACCATAACCGGTACCGACGGCGCAGGAATTGCTGTATGCCCCATTGATCACCCGCTGATAAGTCTTGATTCTCCGGGTTGCTGGAAGTTTTCGACCGATTTTATACCCAAAAAACCAATCGTCTTCCTTAACCTTTATAACAATCAATGGAATACGAATTTCCGGTACTGGTATCCGGGTACCTGGAGCTCCCGGATCCGCATATGGACATTTGATAAAACGACTCCTCAGGATGCCGTTATTGCGACACCTGCCCTCGAAGCCCGTAATCCCCTGCAGGCAATACTGACTCAAGGAAAAGGCGGATCACTTCCGGTTACCCTGGCAGGATTGACTCTTTCGCGTAAAGGAGTTCTTGTTACCGCATTCGGATCAGACTCTGACGACAATCAGGGAACGCTTTTAAGGGTTTGGGAACAGGCTGGCGTACCCGGAAAATTAACAGTAACATTGCCGAAGGGAATGAAAGAATCAGAGGCTATTCCTGTGAATCTGCGGGGAGAGCAAAAAGGAGAGCCCATAAAAATCTCTTCCCGGAAATTCGAATTTGAACTTGGCGCCTATGCCCCGGTAAGTTTTATATTAAAAACCAACTAAATGAAAAATCACTTCAAAAACTTCAAAACAATCATTTCTGCGGTTAGCCGTTTTGATAAGCTTGTAAAAAATTCAATTGGATTAATGGTTGTCATACTCCTGATTTCCGGAATATCAGCATCTGCCGCAGATCCGATACTCTGGTATGATAAGCCCGCAAAGAGTTGGGAAAAAGAAGCCCTGCCTATCGGGAATGGCCGGATGGGCGCTATGTTTTTTGGCGGAACGGAGCAGGAACGCATCCAGTTCAACGAACAAAGTCTCTGGTCAGGCGATAACAACTGGGATGGGAAGTATGAAACGGGTGATCATGGCTTTGGTTCATACCGCACTTTTGGCGATATCGTTCTCGATTTTACTGATCAGGGTGCTGTCTCCAATTATAAACGCTCACTCGATATTTCAAACGGGATTCACACAACCACCTTTACCCGGAACGGTATTAAATTCATCCGCGAAGGATTTGCCAGTCACCCTGATCAGGTAATGGTTTTTCACTATTCTGCAAGCAAAAAGGGTGCATTATCGGGAAAAATATCGCTTACCTCAGGGCAGGGAGCCAACAGCAGTGCAACTGAATCAGGTTTAAGTTTCAGCGGTGAAATGCCTAACAAACTTAAGCATGCCGCTGTTGTCCGGGTACAGCACGAGGGTGGAGCAACAAAGGCAGATGGCAATAACCTTATCTTCGAAGACTGTAGCTCGCTCACATTACTCGTGGATGCGCGTACCAACTACAAACCCGATTACAATTCAGGCTGGCGCGGTAGCGATCCTCTGCCCCTGATTGAAAAAGAACTGGCCGCGGCACAAACAAAATCGTACAAAACTTTACGTGCTGCACATATCAGGGATCTGACTTCATTACTTGGCCGGGTAACTCTTGATTATGGCACAACATCCGCTGATTTACTCGCTTTACCAACCGATGAGCGATTGAGAAGATATTCGGGGATGGCTGGTACGGTGAACCAACCGGAGGGGAACCGTGTAGATGCCTCAGCATTCAGTAACGTAAAACGATCACAAAAAGGAACGCAAGATCCCGACCTTGAAGAAATCATGTTTCAATATGGCCGCTATTTGCTGGCCAGTTCCTCTCGTCCGGGCGGATTGCCTGCCAATTTACAGGGACTCTGGAACGACAGCAACAAGCCGGCCTGGGCCAGCGACTACCATAACAACATTAATATACAAATGAATTACTGGGCGGCCGAAACGACTAATCTTTCAGAATGCCATCTGCCACTTGTTGATTTTATTATTGCAGCACAGGAACCCTGCCGGATTGCTACACGGAAAGCGTTTGGTGAAAAAACCCGCGGGTGGACTGCCCGCACGAGTCAGAATATTTTTGGGGGAAACGGATGGGAATGGAACATTCCCGCCAGTGCATGGTATGCCCAACACGTATATGAACATTGGGCATTCACGCTGGATAACAACTATCTGCGACAGACGGCCTACCCTATGATTAAGGAAATATGTGAATACTGGGAAGATCATCTTAAAAAAATGCCAGACGGAACTTTGATGGTTCCCAATGGGTGGTCACCCGAGCACGGTCCACGTGAGGATGGTGTGATGCACGACCAGCAACTGGTTTGGGATCTGTTTCAAAACTACATCGAAGCAGCCAAAGCGTTAAACATTGATGCTGATTATCAAAAGATAGTCGCAGATATGCAGACTCACCTGGCTCCGAACAAAATCGGCAAATGGGGACAATTGCAGGAATGGCAGGAAGATCGCGATGATCCAAATGATGAACATCGCCATACTTCTCACCTTTTTGCCGTCTATCCCGGCCGTCAGATCAGCATGACAAATACGCCTGAACTGGCCAAAGCTGCGATCCTTTCGTTGCGCAGCCGCAGTGGCAATTACGGAAAGAATGAAAACAAACCGTTTACGGTCGAATCAACTGTTGGCGACAGTCGCCGGTCGTGGACATGGCCGTGGAGAGGCGCAATGTGGGCACGTCTGGGTGAAGGTGAACGTGCAGAAATCATGATCCGGGGTCTGCTCACCTACAACACATTACCTAACCTTTTCTGCAACCACCCTCCTTTCCAGATGGATGGCAACTTTGGAATTCCGGCAACAATAGCCGAAATGCTCATGCAAAGTCATGCAGGCGAAATTCAATTACTTCCGTCTCTGCCAAAGAGCTGGGCGCCGAAAGGTTCTTTTACCGGACTTCGTGCCCGGGGAGGCTATACTGTAGACTGCAGCTGGAAGGACGGGAAAGTAACGAAACTGAGAATAAGCGGTACAAAACCGGGTAAAGTTAAAGTCCGGGTAAATGGGATGGTTAAAGAAACCGAAGTAAAAGGATTATAAAAATGAAAATCGGGGTCCTCATCACAGTATTCATGCTTTTGTGCGTTGAATTTTCAACTGCTAAAGTCAACAAAGCCATAAAAATCTGGTACAGGCAACCGGCAACCCGCTGGATTGACGCACTACCCGTTGGTAATGGAAGGATTGGGGCAATGGTGTATGGTGACCCGAAAAAGGAACGTATTTCAATAAGCGAATCTACACTGTGGTGCGGAAAAAGGGACACATCTCAAAATAACCATGGAGGGAAAGATGCCCTTGATGAGGTTTACAATGCTTATTACCAGGACAATCTACTGAAGGCACAACAGTTGCTTGAACAAAATTTCCTGGGTAAACAGGGTACTTTTGGAACAAACCTCCCGCTGGGCGATCTGCTGATAAATTCCGATTTCCCAAAAGGGGAAATTAAAAATTATACAAGAGAACTGAATTTAAATGAAGCCGTTGCAAGGGTAAATTTTGAGATAGCCGGAACCAGGTATTCCCGCGAAACTTTTATTTCCAATCCCGATCAGTTGATGGTGATCAGGTATTCGGCCAGTAAGGGAAAAGCAATCAATCAGACTATTACCACTGATATTTTGCGTAAGGGCTCAGTTCTTGCAGCGGGCAACCAGCTTATTTTGCAGGGAAATACTGAATTTGATAAGCATGGAGGTATTGGATCAGTAAATTATTATGGCATCCTCAACGTAAGAAATATTGGCGGGAATTTAAGCACCTCCGAAAAATCGATCAACATAAAAGGTGCCGATGAAGTGATTATCACTTTTGTTCTGAACACTGATTTTAATCAAAGTACCAGTCCTGAAAATCTTTGTAAAAGGCAAATAGCAGGTCTTGCAGATCTTGATTATACCCTATTACGAAACAAGCACATTTCCGATTACCGGCAATTATTTGACCGGGTTAAATTTGAGCTGAATTCTGATACAGACAAATCAGCTATTCCCACCGACAAGCGGATAAAAGCGATGGCGAACGGGAGTGATGATCCGCAATTAAGCACTCTTTTTTTTCAGTTTGGCCGTTACCTGCTGATTGCCGGCTCCAGGGAGAACTCGCCATTGCCATTGAATCTGCAGGGAATCTGGAACGACAATAAGGCCTGCCGGATGGCATGGACAAACGATTACCATCTTGACATTAACACCCAGCAAAACTATTGGCCTGCAGAAGTTTGCAATCTTTCGGAATGCACTGCACCCCTCTCCGCCTATGTGCAGTCGCTGGTTGCCCCCGGAAGGGAAACTGCCCGTAAAGTATTTGGCTGTAAAGGGTGGGTAACCAACACTATGAACAATGTATGGGGATATACCACTCCCAACTGGGGTTTTTGGGGTTATTTTCCTGAAGCGGGCAGCTGGATTGCGTCGCACCTTTGGGACCATTATCTTTTTACGCAGGACCAAAACTACCTCAAAAATGTTGCTTACCCGGTTTTGAAGGAAAATGCCGAATTTTTCCTCGGTTATCTTCGGATCCACCCCACAAACGGGTATCTGATGGGTCCGTCAGTCTCGCCTGAAAACGCATTCAGGTACAAAGGGGCGACTATTTCACCATCTATCGGGCCAACAGTTCAGTCGGTTTTAATGAACATGTTGTTTTCATCGTGTATCGAATCCTGTAAGATACTGAAAGTAGATGCAGAATTTCGTGAAAAGCTCGAAAAGGCTATTCTTCTGCTCCCGCCTTTAAAAATCGGGAGTAAAGGACAGGTTCAGGAATGGTTTGAGGATTATGAAGAAGCTTATCCGAATCACAGGCATACCAGCCATTTAATTGCACTTTATCCGGGATCACAAATTAATGTCAACACTCCTGAACTTGAAAAAGCGGCAATCACTACAATTGATAACCGTATGAACCGAATGGATTTCGAGGATGTAGAATGGGTCAGAGGCAATATGGTCAACTATTTTGCGAGGCTCCGCAAGGGTGACGAGGCGTATAATCACCTGGTTACCCTTATCAAAAAACATTGCAGTCCTACATTTTTGTCGTTTTCAGCAAGCGGTATTGCCGGAGCTACTGAAGAAATTTTCATTATCGACGGAACCACTGCAGGTACGGCAGGCATTGCAGAGATGCTGCTGCAGAGTCACCTGGGAGAAATTAATCTGCTGCCGGCCTTACCCCGAAGCTGGTCGCAAAAAGGCTCCTTTTCAGGACTTAAAGCACGGGGCGGCTACAGCGTTGATTGCACCTGGAATGATGGTAAGGTTACTATGTATAAAATATACTCTTCCAAATCCGGCAAGGTAAAAGTGCGTGTTAACGGGGAGCTAAAGGAGATTGCAGTTACATTGAAGTAGTAATTTCCCTGTGCAGATCGTCTTAAAACTATTGATTAATTGAATAGCATGATACGTTTAATCTTTCTTCTTGTTTTTTTGGGTTATGGAAGTTGTTTTGCACAAAAAACAGCTACTAAAAATGTAGTGACTCATAACAGGACAACCATTGTATGCAATCCCGCTACCGGTTCAAAACCGTTTGTGAGTTGGGGTGTCTTTCCTCCATCTCAGTATCCTGTCCGGAAAATTGTGATGAGTGTTATCCTTGGAAGTCCTGACAGTCTGCTCACAGCGCACTGGGATTATCTCGATCATATCACCTTGCGCAGACAGGGCGGCGTGACAGGCAAATCGCTCAATTATGAACTCGGTCGTATGCTCACTCCTTATGGAAGTATTTATAACAAAGGTTGGAGCTGGAAATGGGAAGTGGATGTAACCGACTTTTCACCCTTCCTGCGTGACAGTGTCGAAGTTGAATACGTACACACTGGTTATGAAGATACCACAGTTGGCTGGGCCTTAACCATCGATTTCGAAATTGTAGCAGGTTCGTCGGTTGTTATTCCCCTTGGAATTACCCCTCTTTGGAACGGAGGATACAGGTACGGTGATCCGAATGATAAAATCGAACAAAAATTAACACCAATAGCTTATGAATCAACACCTGGCGCAACAATCAGCCGTATTCGCATCCAACATACGGGGCATGGTATGGACAAACCTAAAGGTTGCAGCGAATTTTGCTCCAGGTGGCGCGACCTGAAACTGGATGGAATGACCATTGACCACCGCAATATGTGGAAGGACTGCGGAGCCAACCCGCTTTATCCACAGGGCGGTACATGGGTATATGACCGGGCGTACTGGTGTCCCGGAGATTTACAGGTGCCCGATATCATTGATGTGACAACTGGCCCCGGAAAACATACCATTTCGCTTGAGATGGAACCATACACAGCCACCGGGAACATCCAGGCCGTCGAGAATATTTCGGCGTATTTGTTTCATTATTCCCATCCCACTCAAAAGGTGGATGTTGCGGTTGATAAAATCATTGTACCGAATGATCAGCAACAATTTTCGCGGTTGAATCCCGCAAGTTTTTATCCCCGGTTTGAGATAAGGAACCTGGGTTCCGAAAATTTGCGTTCGGTAACGATCACTTACGGTACCGATGGCTTTCAGAAACAGACCTTTCACTGGAAAGGAGATCTGAAGTTTAACCAGACAGAGGTAATTATTTTGCCCGGAGAAATTAAGACGAAAGAAGGAATGAACAATTTTACCGTTACTCTTGCAAAACCCAATGGCCGAAAAGATGGCTGGCCAGCTGATAATGAACTAACCTCCTCATTTGTATCACCTGATTTGTATCCAACAAATTTTGTACTTCAGTTCCTTACCAACAACCGCCCCAAGGATAATACTATCTTTCTGATTGACGGTAAGTCAGACACCATATTCTCGAAACTACCATCCAGTTTTGAACCCAACACCCTTTACAGGGATACAATACGTCTTATAGAAGGGAAATATGAATTATGCCTTACGGATAGTGCTGGCGATGGGCTTGAGTTTTGGGCCGAACCACAGAATGGCGATGGCTATCTGCGATTATTCGACATAAAAGGCAATCTCATACATGCCTTCGAAAGCGATTGCGGCAATGGCGAAAAACTTTCTTTCATTGCTTCAAACAACTTTGTTACAGATACGTTGCAGGCAAAATATGCCTTTTCGTTGTATCCACGTGTAGTAACCAACAAAACGGAATTAAGTGTTGTCTCCAATAAGACCAGTAAAATGACAGTCTTAATTACAGTAAATGGCAACATTTATGAAAAACACGAATATGCAGCAGTTAAGAATGGGTCTTTCAGTTATGATCTTGGTTATATGCCAGCCGGACGAATCGTGACAGAGGTCCTCATGGACGGGGTGAGCAGGTTTAAAGGGCGATTAAACAAAAGGCGGTGAAAGTCAACCCTGTCCCGCAACATTGATAATTCACAGTGGAATTTTGATTATTAAGTATGAATTAGCACACACCGAAAAAAGCATGAAAAAACTTCCCCTCTTATTTATATTTTTTATGCTGATTGTCCAGGCATCGGCACAACCTTATAAAGATCCCAAAATACCCGTTGAAGATCGTGTCAAAGATTTACTCTCCCGAATGACGCCGGAAGAAAAATTCTGGCAAATGTTTATGATTCCGGGCGATTTAAGCCAGGATAAAGAAAAATACAAAACCGGCATTTTCGGATTCCAGATCAGTACGGCTGGTCAGAATGCGGATGCAGCAGGCCAGATGTTGAGTTATGCTGCGGGTGCCACAGCGATCGAAACTGCAGAAATGGTAAATGAGATGCAGCATTTTTTTATTGAAGAAAGTCGGCTCGGAATTCCGATTATCCCGTTTGACGAGGCCTTGCACGGATTGGTGCGACGCGGCGCAACAGCATTTCCGCAATCCATCGCATTGGCTGCCACGTGGAATACGGACCTGATGCACCGGGTTTCGAAAGCCATAGCAACTGAATGTAAAACCCGTGGAATCAGACAGATATTATCACCAGTTGTCAACATTGCCAGTGATGTACGTTGGGGACGTACCGAAGAAACTTACGGTGAAGATCCCTTCCTGACTTCAGAAATGGGCGTAGCCTTTGTTTCGGAATTCGAAAAAACAGGTGTGATCACAACCCCCAAGCATTACCTGGCCAATGTCGGGGATGGTGGCCGCGACAGTTACCCCATTCATTGGAACGAACGCTTGCTGCGTGAAATATATCTTCCCCCGTTCGAAGCGTGTTTCAAACGAGGTGGCTCCCGTTCAGTGATGACCTCCTACAATTCGCTTGACGGAAGTCCAGCCACGGCCAATGATTGGATACTGAATCAAATCCTTAAAAAAGAATGGGAATTTAAAGGCTTTGTCATCTCAGATGCCGGGGCAACTGGCGGCGCAAATGTGTTGCATTTTACTGCCAAAGATTATCCGGAAGCAACTGCAAAATCAATAAATAATGGTCTTGATGTCATTTTTCAGACCAGCTACGACCATTACAAGCTTTTTTCACCGCCATTTTACGACAAAAGTATTGATCCTAAAGTAATTGATGAGGCTGTAACCAGGATTTTGAGTAACAAATTCAAAATGGGACTTTTTGATAATCCATATATCGATACAAAAGCTGCGGGAATTTGGAACGGACATGCCACCCATAGGGAACTGGCTAAAGAGGCGGCCAAAGAATCAATCGTGCTGTTAAAAAACGAAAAACAACTGCTGCCTCTTCGTAAAACGTTCAAATCAATAGCCGTAATCGGGCCCGATGCTGCCGAAGCACGCCTGGGCGGATACAGCGGACCGGGTATCAATCCGGTAAGTATCCTGGACGGAATAAAAAATAAGGTCGGCAAACAGGCAGAAGTTCGCTATGTCAAAGGCTGTGACCGCGAAAATATAGAATTCAGTACAGTTGCACCTGATTTTTTGTCGTGTACGGCCAAGGGTAAAAAAACAGAAGGATTGAATGGCGAATATTTCAGCAATGTCACCCTGGCAGGAAAACCTGTTTTCACACGTGTGGATCCGAAAATTCAGTTTCAATGGACGCTGTTTTCTCCTGATCCGGAAAAACTGACCTATGATTTCTATTCGGTACGTTGGACAGGTAAACTTAAAGCACCAGCTACCGGAAAATTCAAAATTGGCATCGATGGCAATGACGGCTATCGCGTGTTCCTGGATAATAAATTAGTTATCGATAACTGGAAGAAACTGACCAAAAAAACCGTACTGGCAGATTATTCATTTGAAAAAGGCAGGGAATACGATATCCGTATCGAATTTTTTGAGCCGGCGGGAAATGCTTTTTTCCGGCTGGTCTGGAATGCCACTATGACTAACAATCAATCGGAACAAATAAATGCTGCAGTCGCCCTGGCCTTAAAAAGTGATGTAACGGTGCTCGTTGCCGGCATTGAGGAAGGGGAGTTTCGCGACCGTGCGTATCTCAGTCTGCCGGGCCGCCAGGAAGAGCTCATCCACAAGGTGACTGCAACTGGGAAACCAGTAGTTGTTGTACTGGTCGGAGGCAGTGCCATCACCATGAATAACTGGTTGGAAGATGTGAATGCAATCGTGGATGCATGGTATCCGGGGGAAGAGGGAGGAAATGCCGTTGCCGATGTTTTGTTTGGTGATTATAACCCGGCAGGCCGTCTGCCAATATCCTTCCCGGTTTTTGAAGGGCAACTTCCGCTGGTATACAACCATAAACCAACTGGTCGCGGCGACGATTATAACAACCTGACCGGTCAGCCACTGTTCCCGTTTGGGTACGGAATGAGTTATACCAGCTTTGAATATTCCGATCTGATCATCGAAAAAAACAAAATTGCTGTTTCCGATTCAACGATCATTCGCTGTAAAATTACCAATACCGGAAAACTTGACGGTGATGAGGTGGTTCAATTGTATGTGCGCGATGAACTGGCGTCTGTTGCACGACCTGTTACCGAACTGAAGGGATTCAGGCGTATTCATCTGAAAGCCGGTGAAACCAGGGAAGTAACTTTTGTTGTTAATCCTGAAATGTTATCGATGCTTGATATCAACCTTAAAAAAATAGTGGAACCCGGCGATTTCAGAATGATGGTCGGCGCATCATCAAAAGATATACGTCTTAGGGGTACCATTCAGGTAATTCAATAAGTATCTGATTATAAGAATTTTTACTTGTTATAGTGTAATATTTAAAAAATACAATTATGGCAACGATTCAAAAGGTCTTCTTAGTTGTAGCATTTCTGATTACCTCAACCCTTTCGTGGGGACAAACTTCCGCAATTAAGTACTCTGTTCCTGAAAGACCCTGGCCCGAATCATTTGGTAATCACCGGGCAGTGGTTGAAATTTCCAGGCCCACTGAAGTAGCCCTGCTTGACCTCGCATGGCGAAGGCATGACCGCAAGCCGGAGGATAAACGATTTATAATTGTGGAAGCTGCCTCGGGCGATACTGTTCCAAACATCTTTCGCTTCGAAGTAAATAATGAACGGTGTAAAATTGCATTCGGACCTGTAAAAAAAGCCGGAACCTATTATTTCTACTATGCACCTTTCGGAATCCAGGAGAACTATGGTTTTTATGGGAAAGATTACCTTAAACCGGAAAAACCGGCAGAAAAAAACTGGTTGGATAAAAACCAGGTAAATGATGCGTCAAAAATGCGAAATTTGCCCCGTGTCAAAGTAACCGGAATACAGGCGCACACGGCTTTTGACAGCTTTTACCCGATGGAAATTATACCACTCTCTTCTGAAAAACAGGCATTTGTGGCAAAATTCACAGGTAATTACCTGCTTTTCCCGGAAGACAGGGTTGACCCCATCCGGATGAAAGATGAAATACCCCTGAAATGGGTTCAAAAAGGTCCTTCCAAAAAATTTAGCGGTGAGGCATCCAAAAACGAATATTATGCCCTTCAAATCGGGGTATTTGCGTCGACGAAGGATTTAAAAAATATAAAAGTTGAATTCACGGGTCTCGAAGGATCCGGTTCAAAAATTCTGCCTTCAGCTTTCACCTGCTTTAACACGGGCGGAACCGATCCTTATGGGCAAACATTCGAAAAACAGGTCGATGTTTCAAAAGGGAAAATTCAGCCATTATGGATCGGAATTGATATTGCCGAAAGTGTGCCCCCCGGATCATACAAGGGATTAATCACCGTAAAACCCGAAAATGCTGCCGCTCAACAGGTGGAAATCAGTTTGAAAATCAATAACAAAACTTTAGCATACCGCGGCGATAATGAAACCTGGAGACACTCGCGCCTTCGCTGGCTCAACTCAACCCTGGGAATCGACGACAAACCCACGAAACCTTATGATGCAATTGAATATATCGGCAATGATGTTTACCAGATCACAGATAAAAAGTTTACGCTCGGTCGTACCGGTATGCCTGGTCAGATCGCTGTTGAGCGTGCAGAGATATTGTCGCAACCACTAGCCTTCGTTGTCGAAACCCAGAGCGGAATTGAGGAATTTTCCTTACCCCGGGATGTAAAACAGTTAAAGAATGAACCGGGAATTATGATTGGAGCATGGTCAAGCTCTTCAAAAAACATTGAACTGACAGGCACAGGAAGTATTGAATCAGACGGCTACATAAATTATAAGGTAAAATTAAAAGCGCTTCACAATATAAGCATAAACGATATCCGGCTCGAAATTCCATTTAATAGCGAAATAGCCCAATACATGATGGGAATGGGATTGCCCGGCACAACAATTCCTGAAACGCACCAGGCGAAATGGAAAGGACCCTACGACAGTTTCTGGGTGGGAAATACGCATGCGGGTCTTTGGTGTGAACTTCGTGGCTCCACTTATCATGGACCGCTTTTGAATCTTTATCATCCTGCGCCACCGGGATCGTGGTATAATAACGACAATGGCGGATTCAGAATTGAAAAAGGCACAGACCAGACAAAGGCAATCATCTACAGTGGAAAAAGGGATTTAAAATCCGGTGAAAGTATTGATTTTGAATGGTCCCTGCTGATAACCCCGGTAAAAAAAATCAATTACAAAAGCCAGTTTACCGACCGGTATTATCACAATGGTGGAATGCCAATGCCATCGGACGAAGATCTGGCAAACGGTGTAAAAATTGTCAACCTGCACCATGCCAACAATTATAATCCGTATATCAATTATCCCTTTATCGCGGTCGATTCAATGAAATGGTTTGTTGATCAATTGCATAAAAAAGGTCAGAAAGTTAAAATCTATTATACCATCCGTGAACTTACCAATCATGTTACTGAAATATGGGCGCTCCGAAGCCTGGGCTTCGAAATACTTGATAATGGTCGTGGGGGTGGCTATCCGTGGCTCCGTGAACATCTGATTGATGGATATTTTCCGCAGTGGTATCAATATTTCCCCAACAAAAGTGCCGATGCATCGATTGTGAATGCACCGGGTGATTCGCGCTGGTACAATTATTACATCGAAGGATTGTCGTGGCTGGTCAGGAATGTCGATATTGACGGGCTTTACCTCGATGATGTGTCGTATGACCGAAGAACAGTAAAACGGATCAGGAAAGTTTTGGATAATGAAAAACCAGGCTGCCTGCTTGACCTCCATTCCAATACTGGTTTTTCGAAAGGACCCGCAACACAATATGCCGAATATTTTCCTTTTATGGATAAAATATGGTTTGGCGAAAGTTTTATGTACGATAAAATGCCCCCAGCAAACTGGCTGGTTGAAGTGTCAGGTATCCCGTTTGGGTTGATGGGTGACATGTTGCATGGTGGCGGAAACCGATGGATGGGTATGGTGTATGGAATGACTGTCCGACATCCGTGGACAACCGAAGGAGTAACCTGCGACCCGCGGCCAGTCTGGAAAATCTGGGATGAATTCGGGATTGAATCGTCTGCCATGAAAGGATATTGGGAAGAAGATTGTCCCGTCCGCACCAATCATCCTGACATTCGCGCAACAATTTATCAGAAAGAGGGCGAATCCCTGATTTCGGTGGCAAACTGGGCCGACCAGACCGAAAAATTTTCATTTCAGTTCGACTGGAAATCGCTGGGCATCGAGCCCGGGAAAGCGGTTCTGGTTGCCCCTGAAATAAAGGACTTTCAAAAATCGGCCACTTTCAACGTGGGGGATAAGATTCCGGTTGAATCCAAAAAAGGATGGTTATTATATCTGCGTAAAACAAACCTGTAAAAACGATAGGCTATGAAAAGATTCACCTTTTGGCTGATTACTGTGTTCTGCACGGTATATTCAAATCGACTGCTATCGCAGGGTGCACAAATTTCCGAAAAACAGGTTCCACTGATTACCTACCCGTTTTCAGACCCCGATCCTGTGCCTGCACCCGGAAAGATGTATCCCTATTTCCGGTTCGAAGGTTATGCTGCTAAAGGAGTCATGCGTGACTGGAAAATGGTTGAAATGGAAAATGATTTTATAAAACTCTGGATAACACCTGAAATTGGTGGTAAAATATGGGGAGCTGTTGAGAAATCAACAGGCAAAGAGTTTGTTTATTACAATAATGCGGTGAAATTCCGCGATGTAGCCATGCGCGGCCCCTGGACCTCTGGCGGGATCGAGATAAATTTCGGAATTATCGGTCATGCACCTACCTCCTCTTCGCCTGTTGACTATCTTATCAGGAACAATGATGATGGCAGCGTCAGTTGTTTTGTCGGGGCTATCGACCTCTCCTCTCGTACACGCTGGAGTGTCGAAATCAACCTGCCAAAAGACAAGGCTTATTACACAACCCGTTCGGTGTGGGATAACCCGACAGGACTGGAACAGGCCTATTATCACTGGATGAATATGGGAATAAAAACCGCGGGAAACCTGGAGTATATTTTCCCTGGAAATTACCACCTGGGTCACGACGGAAAACCTTCACCCTGGCCGGTTGACGAAAAAGGTCGTCAGATCTCTTATTACGATAAAAATAATTTCGGGAGTTATAAATCATACCATGTATTCGGCGAACCCACTGGTTTTTACGGGGCATACTGGCACAACGATGATTTCGGTTTTGTGCATTACTCCTCGTATGATGCAAAACCGGGAAAAAAAGTATGGATCTGGGGTTTATCGGATGAAGGGATGATCTGGGAAAAACTCCTCACCGACTCAGACGGGCAGTACACCGAAATCCAATCGGGCAGGTTATTTAACCAGGCTGCAAAGGAAAGTAGTCTTACCCCGTTTAAAAACAGGGGATTTGCGGCAGGCTCGACCGATGAATGGACGGAATTCTGGTTCCCTGTCAAGCAGACCAAAGGCTTGAAGGCTGCTGTCCCGGCAGGTTCAGTAAATCTTCAGCACGATGGCAGTACAGTTAAACTGTGGTTTTGCCCGAATGAAAAAACTGATGGAAAACTCGAAGTCAGGAACTCCGAAGCGGTGATTTTTTCAAAAGGAATCAATGCAGCACCCATGCAGGTTGTGGCAGATGCCTTTAATTATGATGGCACGGATAAAAACCTGAGTATTTGGCTCAATAACCAGATGCTTTTCGAAACCCACCGCGAAAAAAACCTCATAAAACGCCCGGTTTTATCACCCGCGGATTTTAATTGGGAAACGGCGTACGGCCTTTCGCTGAAAGGGAAGGAACTGGAACGGCAACGCTTATACAAGGGTGCCGAAGTAGAGTACCTGAAAGCGCTGGAGGTTGAACCCTGGTTCGTTCCTGCATTGAACGGAATGGCAAACCTCTCCTACCGGAAAACTGACTACAATGCTTCGCTTGAATATGCCGGAAAAGCGCTCTCGGTCGATACTTATGATGCCGATGCCAATATGATTTTCGGATTGTCAGGACTTGCTTTAGGCGATACAACCACCGCTATTGACGGATTTTCGATTGCAACTTCGGCTGTTTCACATCGTAGTGCGGCCTATAATGCCCTTGCCTCTGTTTTCGCTCAAAAGAAGGACTACGCAAAAGCATTGGACTATGCACAAAAAAGCCTGGAGTTTAATCAGTTGGGGTCAGAGGCAATCCAGTTAAAAATTCTTTGTCTCCGCAAGCTCGGCATGCAGGAAATGGCAGCGCATGAGCAAACCGAACTTGAAGTACGAGACCCACTGAATCATTTTATCAGGTTTGAAAGATTCCTCGCCGATGCTTCACCTGAAAACAAAACGCGTGTTCAACAACATATCACAAATGAGTTGCCCCAGGAAACCTACCTGGAATATGCTTTATGGTATTACCGGAATGGTCAGCTTACTGAAGCTATGAAGATACTTGAACTCGCGCCACAGGATCATCCGGTTGTACTGTTGTGGGAAAGCTATCTGAACCATCTTACCGGTAAAGAACAAATTGGCAAAGACATGCTGGCAAAATCCATACAGATTAATCCACAGTTTGTATTACCCTTTCGCCTGGAAACCCTTGAACCTCTGATTTGGGTAAAAACCCTTTCGGACGACTGGAAGATTAGTTATTACACCGGCCTGATTTATTTAAATGCCGGGGCGGAGGAAAAGGGAATGAGCTTATGGAAAAGCATCGGTGACAAACCCGACTTTTATCCGTTTTACATCGCGCGATCCCAGCTATGGGAGTCAGGAAGTCATCAGGCCCAGGCTGATGTAGAAAAAGCATTGACCCTTTCGGGGGATAACTGGAGAGCGGGCTTATTTGCATCGAAATATTATCTTGAACAAGGCAATCTCCTAAAAGCGGAAGTGCTGGCCCGCGATTTTTATGCAAAAAATCCTCAGAATTACTACCTGGGTTTACACCAGGCTAAGATGCTCGTTATGAGCAAAAATTATGCTTCAGGTATCAAGCTTCTTCAAAAATTAGAGGTGTTGCCTAACGAAGGTGCTACCGACGGAAGGATAATCTGGCGAAATGCGAATATTGGCAACGCGCTGGATCTGATGCAGGAAAAAAAATACCGGAAAGCGCTTGAAAGTATCGGCCGGGCAAGGCAATGGCCTGAAAATCTTGGTGTAGGAAAACCATATAATGTTGATGAAAGACTGGAGGATTTTATTGCGCTTCAAATTTATCAACAGTTGAAGGACAACCGGTCTGCCCAACAGATGAAAGAGAAGATCACCAGGGAATGGAGTCAGAATTTATCATTCACTATAAACGACTTTCTGACCGCCTGGGTATTAAAGGAAACAGGTAATAAATCCGAAGGAGACCGGATAATGGTCAGTTTGACTGATAAGAATCCCGCTTCGAAGATGATTCAGTGGTCAAATGCCATCTATGCCGGGGAGAGTGAACGGGCTAAATCCATTTCCAGTGAGATTGACCGTGATGATCAAACCTTCCTTTTCCTGAAAAGGATATTTTCGCTGGTTTATTAAAATTCACAGTCAAAGTTGTCAAAAGCGTTAACAATCCAACAAATGAAGAAACAGGGAACAAGAAGCGTGGAGCGTAAGTTGTCAGATATTTGTTACAAAAAGAATCGGATACTTCTTCAATATTGTATATTGTAACAGGTAAATTGTCAACCGTCTATAATAAATAAAACAAGTTCGGACAAACTGGTCCGGTCTTGGAATTATAAGCTATGCGGATCGACAACGTTTATCCCCTGAATATTTTTAAAATCGGTGATATTCCGGGAGATTAAGACCAAGTCATACGCAATAGCCGTAGCCGCAATTATGGCATCGGGCAATTTGGCTTTATTTTTCTTGCGAATATCAATACTTAAATTAATCACATTGTTTGTCAAATCCAATACTGTAGCATCGTCCATAAAATTGGTAAGAAGTTGGTAATGTTCATCAGGAGCATTAAAGCCAAGTACCTCAATTTTTGTAATTACCGACACGATTGGTACAGCATCAATAACCCTGTTCATATAATCCATACCATTGGTAGTGAGTTTCTTACCAAGATAATCAATAACGGCATTGGAATCAATTAAATACTGCGGTTGTTCCATTCGTCACGGCTTTGGGTAACATAGTTTTGAAGTTCATCTGCAATTTCAGAAGGCAGTTTGCCAGCGTACTTTTCCGAAAGCTTTTGTTGCGGTTGTATGCTTTTCTTTAGCACTTTGATAATTTGCAAGTCTTCCAAATCCTCAAGAAGCTTGTAGGCCTTATTGTTGTAAATTTGTACGAGTACTGTTTCCATCTTCAAATTATTTAAAAAATACCGAAATATTAATAATAGATCAAATTTATTAAATTGTATTTCCCCAAAAATAGCTGATAACTAGGTCAAAAGCAAGAGTTAATTTTCGAGATATTACTTGTATTACACAGACAACAGCCACCTACATACAAACCTGTAATCAATTTTCATTTTCCCGTATTTTTTGGACAGCTTCAATCATAGCCATAAAGCCATCAACGGGTATATACCCGGGGATCGAGTTACCTGAACCTAAACCGTAACCGTTTGCCATCTGCCGGTACAGTGTTCCTTGTTCCAGTACCGTCTGATAAACTATGCCGGGTTTTTCGAGCACGAGTAAATTGAGATCAAAACCGCCAAACAGACCGATCCTGCCGGAATACTTTGTTATCCATTCGGTGAAAGGGGCGATCTGGTCTTCGTTCGAATGCTTGGCATCAATTCCAAGAGCGATGATATCTTCCATGAGCGGGAAAATATTTCCGCAGGAATGAAGCAGGAATTTCTTTCCATACCGGTGGGCCAGATCAATGATCCGTTTATACTGAGGAAAAATATGTTGCCTGATAATCAGGGGATCGAGCAATGTGGAAGTTTTGTGTCCCAGGTCATCTCCCATCCTGAAAAATACGAACAAATCAGCGTATCGCTTAGCCACATCCTCCCACAATATTTCCCACAGATCACCAATTCTGATAAATAAATCGGCGAACAATTCAGGATCCATGCACTGCATAATGCATAAGTTTTCGTATCCTGTCAAATCCTGGCTCGCTTCAAAAATTCCATATCCGCAACCTCCATAGGCTTTCATACCGGGTGGCAGTGATTTCCGGATGGCCTCGAAATGCGGAGTGTAAGTTTCACGGAATATTTTAGGAATATCTTCCCACGGATACTTTTCAAAATCTTCCCTGGTCTGGATCGGACCCGCCATTCCTCCGAAAATTGCGCCATGTCCTGGCAAAATATCACAGACAGCTGCCTCAAAATCGAAAGCATCATAGGTCATCTCCCGCCAGAAACCAATCACTTTCCGGTAATAATCTTCCAGTTCACCTGGTGATAATCCCTTGGATGAAATCGTCTCCCCCAGCACCTTTGAAATAAAATCAGCATCAATATGATGCTCATAAACAGGCAAACGGTCGGGGCGCTGATTGCTTAAAACCTGGAGAACATGATGATAATCGGGCTCAAATTTCATCGCAATTCGGTTTAAGTGACCTGGTCATTCAGCCTGGCATCCGTTTCTTGCCGGCAATTTTCTCATGGTACACAAAAATGCCTTTGTGTAAAATTAGTGATTTGAATTAAAAATCAATATGAGTGGCTGTGATTTCGTCATTATTGCTGATAGGGAGTATAGAGGGCATCGATCTTAATTTTAACCTCTTTTGCAATTTTATCTCTGACCAACGAAGGAATTGTGATTTTGAATTCTTCGGGGGTAACTGTGAATTCAGAAGCAGCTGCAATTTTGCCCTGACCCGGAGTGATCGTCGCCTTAACCGTCATGTTTTTGGTGATACCGTGAAGGGTTAAATCACCCGTGACATCAACAATAACTGTTTTCTCACTTTTCCAATCAACAGGTGAGACGATTTTCCCGGTGAATTTGGCCTTGGGATATTTCGCCGATTCCATATAATTTTCATTGAAATGCTCCTGCATCAATGTCCTCCTGAAATTAAAAGAAGTAGTAAGTACCGAAAAAACGATTTCATTCTTATCGGTATCGATAAACGATGTAGCCTGATTTGTATTTGCAACGATATCTTCAAGCGGCGTTGAAGAGTTAAAATTGATCTTTGCATCTTTAGTAAAAAAGCGGTTTTGCGCTGTTACATCCAGGCAAACCAGCGCAAAGACGAAAAAAAGCATTAATTTATTCATAACTTGTTTTTTTATCCTTATTAAATGAAAAAACCCTTGAAATATTGAATCCCAGGTGAACACCGCCATCTATCCAGTCTCCTGTTGTTTTACCGATAAACCCACCTTCACGCATTGCCTGTGAATTGGTCAGCATAATCTGAAATACATGACCTCCGGTTTCAATATCAATACCCACCGAAAGCGGGTTGTAATAGGTAACAGGAAGAGAACTGGCATTCATCCTGTAGACGTAGAAATACTCGACGTTTAAGGCAACACGTTTTGATAATTTGTACCGGCCACCGATTCCGCAGGCAAACAGGTCATTTCTTTCCAATTCTGTGGGTACGAGATTCCTGTGAACAAATGTAGGTGTTAATTGAACGGATAAACTCTCATTGAACTTGCGCGCAATCAGAATTTGCTGAATAAAAGACATTCTCGAATAGATGTCTTTAAACTTTTCAGGATCCGATTTCAACGAAATGACCTCGGTGCTTAGAAGATAGGACAGATGCACCGGCATATTTTTCTCCCCGCTGCTTTGTCGGAGAACAGAGACTTTCCCAAAACCATCGAATGTCTTTTCAAAGGTACTCCGGCCTATTCCAACTTCCAGCCAATCAGTTAGTCCGTATTCCAAGGCCAAATGAATCGTACCCTGGTCGAGACCCCAGAGATTGTAAGAACCCTCATAAAGTTGCCCAAAACGATGTGATACCCGGAATTCAAGTTGATTCATCTTCATCCGTTCAACCGAATGTCCGTTCACAATCCTGGTGGATTTAAACGTTGCCGTAGCAAAGGTTGTTAGTGGTTTTGACTCTTTTTCGAGCAATTTATCCAAGTCCTGACATTTGGCAAGGGATGTTGAGAGTATGACCATTCCCAAAAAAAGCAGTGAAATTAACAGTGTTTTTGTCATAGCGTTAATCATTTAAAGCACCTTTGGCAATCCATGTATTAATAATCAGGATATTACAGTCATTAAGTTTTCCGCCACCTTTAGGCATAGCCGAAAAGCCCGACCGATTTTCGATTGAACCAACAAGTCTTCCATTTAACACGTTGGTTTTAACATCACCATAATCCTGAAGTTTAATTCCTCCGCCATTCGCTGTTGCAGCCGAATTCGAATGACACGACATACAATTGGATTGCAGAATCAGCTGAATTTCTGTGCTGAATTTTGTAATGGCTGTATCACATACTGTATTTGGAGTACCGTATAATGCTTCCTCACTGTCGTAGTAGCAACCCGACAGGACAAAAAACACAAGTGGAAAAACAAATTTTTTCATATTTTATGAGTTAATTCTGTAGGGCGCCATTTGCTTTCCAAAGTTCAATCTCCCTAAGTTCACAAGCCGAAATTTTATAACCGGGAGGCATTTGTATGGATGTAGCTTTAACTGAAGCCAATAACTTGCCATTATCAAGATAAGTTTTAACCCCAGCATAACTATCCAGTAATATTCCTTTACTTGCATTTGTCCCGCTATGACAAGCTATACAGTTTTTCGATATTAAAGAGGCAATTTGGTTTTGATACGTAATAACACCTGTCGTATCACACAATGTGATACATGCTTCATTACGGGCTCCGTTTTTAATCCAGTTGAAAATACTATCCTTAACAGCAGTAGTCAATGCAGGGTATGGCTTAGGAGGCATAAAATCTTCATCCGAAGGATTTTTAGTAATTACAGAATAGAGTTTACTGTCTGCCGGTGAGCCTGCCCTAACAAGATTATTCATAACTGTTGTATAGTTTGCGACAACGTACCCGTCCTCATGTGTTGCCTGATCGTGACAACCTGTAATCCCGCAGGAGGAGACCAGGACGGGAAGCAAATCCCGCTGAAAGCAGACTTTATTGACAGGCGTTCCGGTATTTCCTGAAGAGGTACAAGGTGTATTTTCAGCTCCCTGGTCAATCCAAACCCTGATTAAGATTCTTTCCTTTTGAGATAAAGCTCCGGCCGGCGGCATTAACTGTGTAAATCCCTTTCCAGTAATTGCTTTATAGGCTATGCTTTTTTGTGCGTCGAAAGGTGTTATTGCCTTCATAACAGAGTTGTAGTCTGTAAACACATAGCCGCCTTCACTGCTCTGCTGATTATGACAGCCAGTTGCTGCGCCGCAACTTTGAAATATAGGGGCGATATCCTTTTCGTAACAGACTTTATCAATGTCATTCACATTAATCCCATCGTGCCTGCACCGGATCTGAACAAGCGCCAAAGCTGATGCCGTGACCATGAGTATCAGTGAGAAGCCATACACTTTTTTTCTGTTCATATTAATTTTTCATAAGTATAAGAAGATGCCTGTATATTTAAATCGAAGTACTACAAATTAACACAAGTATATTACGAATGTTTCCGAAAAGGAGAGATGATTTGATTTGATAATCCTATTTCTAAACATTCTAAACTGTTAGTACTTAATATTATTTCTGAACAGGGGGTTTCTGCCATGGAACAGCCCCTGACCTTCGGATGTGTTGGGTCAACTGACGATAAAGATCCTCGTAAATTTTGTTTCCGGCTTTCTCCAGCGGACTGCGTTCTGCCGGATCATCCTTCACGTTGAAAAATTGCATCGGCTCCCATGGTGTATTCTGAAGAATCTTATAGTCTTTGAAACGGGCGGCATAATAGACCATTCCACCATATCTCATATTGCCCTCACGCCGCATAAAATAGACTGTCCGGTTATTCGTTTCCTGCTCCTTACCCGTCAACGCAGCTAAAAGCGTTGTTCCATCTGAGGATTCATCCGGTTTTATTCCGGCAATATCGCACAAAGTCGGAAACAGATCCATTGTCGTAGCCAGTCCGGTGAAAATACTTCCCGGAGCTATCCTGTTTTTCCACATGAAAGCAGCGGGTACCCTGATTCCCCCCTCATACAAATCCTGCTTTCCTCCCCGGTATGGTCCGTTATTTGCCCCATTACCTAAAACTCCGCCATTGTCTGAAGTAAAAATAATGAGGGTATTTTCTATAAGTCCAAGACTGTCCAGCTTATCCAGGACACGTCCTACATTCCAATCCATGTGCTCGATCAGGGCAACCAGTTTTGAACGTTTATCAGCAATGCCTTTCTCTCTTTGCCTGACCTTCTGAACCCAATCCTCAGGAGGCTGAACCGGATCATGAGGCGCATTATAGGCAAGATACAGGAAGAAAGGATCCTTATCCTTTTTACGCGATTCGAGATAATCGAGAGTCCATCCTGTAAAAACATCAGTTGCATGACCCCTGGGATCAACAACCGTATTGTTTTTCCTCATGTAGTTGTTTCCATGCCTGAGATGCGACTGATAATCATCCATCATATCGCCAAGAAAACCATGAAAAAGATCAAATCCGCGAAGGTTCGGCAGATTTGGTTTCTCAAGTCCAAGATGCCATTTCCCGATCAGGGCGGTTTCGTACCCGGCTTTTTTCAGCTTTTCAGGCAGCAATGTGACACCGGGAGCAAGATAACCCCACGAATCCTCCTCATGTGTGCGAATAACGCCCGGAACACCGGCCATATCCGGATATCGTCCTGTCAGCAGTGCGGCACGGGTAGGAGAACAAACAGTACTATTGGCATAAAAACTGGAGAATCGCATGCCCCCGTTGAAAATCCGGTCAATGTTGGGAGTTTTAATATCAGATGTGCCCTGGCAGGAAAGATCGGCGAAACCAAGATCGTCGGCCAGTATAACCAGCACATTTGGAAGTGATGGATTTTTACCGGATTCCCCGGTGTAACCGGAGAACGAGAAAAGTGAGGCAAATCCGGCAAGGACTCCATTCCGGACCCATGAATTCGGGATACTATTCATTTTCCAATATTTAGGTAATTAAACTCAGGATTAATTTTCGGGTCTCATTTTTTTCCAGTCACCTGAATAATAGGCGATATCAAGTCTTTTAACCATTTCATTATTTTGATTTGCACGCGCTAGTTGCCGCATATCCTGGTATAAATAAAAGTTAAGCCAGAAGCCATAGTCGTATTTTTCGTGCAACGTGCGCGGACTCATCCAGAAAGCGTACCAGTCGGGGTTAATTCCGTGACTCTTTGCTATTTTGATCGCTTCGTTTGCCCGTGAAAACTGTTTTTCGGCAATCGATCTGAACAGCTTTTTAAAGTCATTATAGTTCATTTGCGAGGTATTGACCAGCGTCCTGGCATCATCAATTCCGAGTTCCTTCAAACGGATTCGTTCTTCAAAAAGTGTATCACCATCAAGATCGTACTCCATCTGGTCGATAAATCCATTCATATCGGTATCGGAATATTTGACCGTCGCAAATTTTTCGGGGATCCGTTGCAGCCGGCTCCCTTTCCAGCGATCGTATAAACCGCCAAAACCCTGGTATGAATAAGCGGTCTGATCAATACGCCAGGCTCCCCATTCGGCCCCATACAAGTGAATCCTGCCATCAAAACCCCCTATGTAAAGCTGACCTTTGCCCGAAAAATCGAGATCAAATTCACCCCGGTCACCCAAAGCGTCAGCCTGGGCATTGTTATCTAAACCACCACCACTCCTGCCTGTTTTAAACAGGTTTTTCGGATCGTAAAATTCAACTCTCTCCCACCGGTTACAATCATCATCTTCGTCAAAAACAAGGCGGCATTCTGTCCAGTTACCTTTTTCAAAGATTAAAGGCCATGCTTTTTTGTGATCAGGATAGATTAATTCATCAAGTTTCCTCCAACGGGAGTCAAACATAAGCTTATTAGCTTCTTCCAGGCCCCGCAATGTTTTAAACCGGTGTACCTGATCTGAATAATCAAATCCGGGACCTGTGAACCGCAGGCTCATGTCAAAATCAAATTCATTACCTTGTCCGTTATCATTATCCATATCCCAGGCTGCTCCCACCCAGTCAATTTTTCGGGTGAAGATCACATCAATTTCCTTATCCACTTTTGCAAATTCTTCGCTCCCACCACTTTTAGGGCGGAAGTGCGGGGTATCAACCATGCGGATGGTCCATTCGGTGAGACCATCTTTATCGGTATCGTAAAACAGGAACGGATTTTCCCAGCTGTAGCGCATGTCGCCGATCCGAAATGTTGAAGCATGCATTTTCAGAAACAGCGTATTTCCATGATAATCTTCAAAAAAGTTGGAATGTCCGTTATGTTCCCATGCCTGCATCCGGATCTCGTTCCAGTCGATATAATGTTTGATATTGTCCTTTTCCTGATCGATAAAAATCATAAAATCGGCCTCAAAGTCGAAGGCATTCCTTTTTTGGGAACTCCCGTTTTGGGCAATCATCTGAATTTCGGCTATGCCGTCATTATTTTCGTCAGCCCAGTCAACGCTGAAGTCCAGTGGACCGGCAAAGATTCCATCGTGGTTTCGGTCGATCAGCAGACAATCGTTATCGGTATCACCTTCAAAATCAGAAGACTTCATATCGTCATCATCATCAATCCAAATCGTAGGGATAGAATCGTTTATAAAGGAATAAATCAGGTCAGGGTCACCATCGTTGTCAAGATCCTCGTGCCTGTACTGTTGACCGGCAGCTAACGGTATACGCCAGGGAACAAGCTGGTTATTGCGGTTCCAGAAATTAACAACCTGACCATGGGTCATAACCGGGAGAAATCCCATCAGAAGACTAAATAATAAATACGTTTTTTTCATTGATGCTTATACTCGTTAATCTCAACTAATTTTTTGACAAATATACAATCTACGGAAGATTCAATCGTTTTGCATGATCTAAAGAGCACTATTTTTATTTTAGATTTACTGAAATTAATCATCTCATCTGCACTGTCATATTAATTCTCAATAATAGGCTTTTCGGGATTGATTTTTATACTTTTTAAGCAGTTTATTATACTATAAGAGATATTTTTATACTATCAATAATATTTGTTCTAGTATAAAAATATTTTTACATCGTTGGGATAGCACTAGTTTTATTTCCCTTATCATGTTTAGACATGTTTCAAAGAGCCAGAATCTCAGTTTATGAAGATCCATCTCATATGAATAGATATACATCTGACTATCAGTCAACTATCGGTAAAAAAATTAAAGCCTGAAATCGTAAACGATTCCAGGCTTTAAACAGAATGCCATTATATATTTAAATTAATTATCACCATGGTGGTGGAGGTGCAGGCGAAGTCTGCGCCTGTGCTTTATTCGGGCTTCCAAGCAGAATCATAGTTGTGGCGGCAGAAACCGCAATTAAACCAGATTTTTTAATTGCCTGTTTACGGGTCATTTTCTGATTTTGGAGATCTGCCGTTTTTTGATTGGCAATTTCAGCTATTTTATTTTTCATATCTTCGAATATTCTTTTTTCTTAATCTAAAAATTAATAATTTATTCTCTGATCAAAAGTTTAAATGTCTGAGCTTTGCCCTGATCTTCAACAGATAACATGTAAATTCCGTTTTTGATGGCCTGTGTCGGAATCACATTGAGGTTTCCTGCTTCGAGATTTTTAATCAGCACAACACTTCCCTGAACATTGTAAAGCCTGGCAATGCAATGGTCACTGACTTCCCCGATAACGCGGATTTCCAGGTTGCTAATCGCGTAAGCTTTTAATGTTCCTGATAGGGTGTTGTTTTCCAATTTGCTGGTTAAATCCGAAGTATGAAGCTGGAAGCGGTCTGCAATCACTGAATTGGCCGCAACAGCAACTTTATAATTATCTTTCGATAAATCGGTCAATGTTTTGGTTAGCTTGTCTTCCAAAATTACCTTACATTCGGATGGTAGGTTCAGCAATTCTGCAGAGAAAACCACTTCACCACCGGTAATAAAATCGAGTCCAACAGGAATTACCATTCCTTTATAGATATTATCAGGTAATGCCTGGATTGCAAACGGAATACCGTTATCCTCAACTAATCTGGAATATATAATCAGATCTGTACCACCCTTCATCAAGCCGGCATCATAAGTCGGATCCAAACCTTTGGTCATTGCATTGTCAAAAGCGATAAGGGTTGAGCTTGTCTGATTGTTCACTGTAGCCGAAAGGTTAATAGTCGGCCAAATAGTACTTGCAGATTTTAACGGTAACCTGCCACTATGCAACTGCATGGCCGGAGTGAAATTAACAGATGACTTACCGGCGCCCATCTTTACAAAGAATGCCTGACCCTGTTGAAATTCATTGCCTCCGACTGTGGGGACATTCGAAATAGCCAAATACTTCCCTGGGGAATCGTTAGATGCATCTGTCTTGTCCCACACATATACTGCACCGAAATTGGAATCAATATTGCCTGCATTAACTGTCAGGAAATTTTCCGGAGGGGATGTACCGACCGCGGTAATCCTGATAGCAGAGGTGTAAGGATTACCGATACAATTCCATTTATCAGCAACAACACTAATGCTTTGGACTCCAACCTGGAGTGAACCTGAAAAAGTCACAATACTGTTGGTGGTGGTTCGCATGGAGTACCCTTTACCTCCACCCAAAAATCCTGTGGAAGCATCAGTAAAAAAAGGATTCCAGGCATTTGAGGCCGGATTATAATCCATCATTCCTCTTTTTCCTGCATTTTCAGCAATAGTAGGATTTTTTGAAAGAAAGTTGTTGACATTTTGTCCCGATACCGGTGAGGAGGTGTAATTCCATTTGCCCGTTAGCATCCAGCGTTCAACAGTAGCAGGAACAATTCCCGGAATCATATTAACAATTAAGGAGCCGGTACCGTTATTATCGCACTTAATATCAATACCAATTCCACTGTTATTTGTGAGTTGGCCATAAACGGTAAGGGCTCTTCGTGAATTTATAGTTAAGACAACACCAGCCTGGAGAGTGAGGTTATTACAAACGGCCACCGCTGATCCATCGACTATAGGTTGGCTTTCAACCAGAGGGATTACTACGTTGGTTGCAACATCAGGAACAACTTGCGGGCTCCAGTTCGTAGCCGTAGACCAGTCGTTGTCTGTTAAGCCTGTCCATGTCTGCTGTGCCTGCATAAACATGGGTAATGTGAGCATTAATAAAAGGATATATCCTGGTTTTTTCATGGTTATATTTAACTTTTAAATTTATTTAGTGATGATTAATTTTTGTAAAACTACTTTGAACAGCAAAACAGATATCTGTTTGTAATGCAATTTCAGGAAAATTGATTTTCTGCAACATCAGTTTATAATCTAAGTCTGTTACAACATACAATTCCTGCCGGGGAATCCCTGAAATAAACAGGTCAAATCTCTGATCGGATGAGGATTGGCATTACGATGCATAGCCTGGGTTGTGGAAGGGGAAAAATTAAACTTCTTAGTCATTTAGGGTATTATTTAGAGGATTAAACAATTGATAATAAAACAATTAATTCAATGCTGTATGTATATTTTATTAATATACATATCAATTAATATAAGATACTCCAACAGGTTTCGGTAAAAAAATATTGCTTATTTTTTTACAAAGATAAATTATTTTAATTATGAATTTCTAGTATGAAATAAAAAAAATTAAAACTTATATCACTGTCAATCATATGATTTAAAGTTACAGAGTTGTTGTCAGAGACTTTTTAGACCTTCATTTACAGCCTGAATTCCAACTTCAACAAAATTTATTCTTAACTGCATCTGATTGCGAATTATTTCATTTTAACGAAATTGTCTCTTATCAATCTGTGGTAAAATTGTTGATTCGCTTAAGGTTAAAAAGCCTGTTGTAAAACAACAGGCGAATATAAACGTTTATATTCGGCTTTCAAACTGATGATCAAGAATTAATGTAATAATTTTAAATAAAAATTATTTTTGTTCTCTGCAGTTGAATGTGCAGATTTACCCTCGGGTCTTAATCAATATAAAATTTAATCCTCAAAATCAAAAATTAACACTATTTGCTGCCAAACATCAGGATTAAAACACCGGCAAGAATTCCTCCAAGTAACCATCCTTTCGATTTCATATTTTTTTCATGAAACAGCAAACCACCCATTGTAAATGAAATAATTACACCACTACGGCGGAGTGCTGAAATAACGGAGATTAATGATCCCTCGCGTGAAATCGCATAAAAGTAAAGCAGGTCAGCGATAACCAGAAACAAGCCGATCATTGGAATCGACCATCTCCATTGAAAAGAGGTGTTCTCCTCCCGTTTTGGAAACCAGACAAAAAGTATAACCGGCAAAAGCAGGAAAACCTGGTAAATTGTCGACCAGGACTGTACCGCCATCCGATCGAAATTACGTATCAGAAACTTATCATAAAGTCCGCTTACAGATCCAAGCAAAGTACCCCCTATCAAAAAAAAGATCCATTTATTGGTTGTGAAATGAATCCCTTCCGATTTACCGGTAAATGAGAAACAATAGAAGAAGAATAAAGTTAATGCAATCCCAATCCATTGATGCGGGCTCAACTGCTCCGAAAAGATCAGAATTGCACCCAGAAGTGTCCAGATCGGACCTGTTGCCCGGATCGGAGATACAATGGATAACGGAAGGTGTTTAACAGCAAAAAATGTAAATATCCAGGAACCTGTTACAATGACCGATTTCATGAAGAAAAACTTGTGTTGATTCAGTGGTGCCACCGGAATGAAGAAAATATTATCATTCATTACGCCCGGATAAAAACCGGATAAAAACAGAGCGGGCAGAAAGAGAGTCGCCGAGGTAAGTGTTGAAAAAAAGAGAACAGGAAGAACGGCATTACTGTTTAACGAAAGCTTTTTAAAAACGTCGTAAGTTCCAAGAAATAATGCCGAAGTTACGGCAAACAATGCCCACATACCTTGTATAAATTGAATCGGCAAAGATAGAAATACAAGCGACGGAATCAGATTTTAAAGGTATTAAATGGGCAAAATTAATGCTATCTTGTTAAAAGGCTGCTGGCGACTGGCTACTGGCACCCCTTCTCCATTTAGCCCCGTCCTTCTTTTATTCTTTTCCATCCCATTGTCTTCCGTCTTCCATCTATTTTTTCCTGAAAACTTCCGTCAGTGATTTGGCAGTTTGTGAAAGTTGGCTTAAACCCTCATCGATCAGGTTTTTGTCGAATTCATTTGTAAACATCATTTCCGGATTTTCCTCATTCTCATTCGGATAAATAAGAATAAAATCATGGTTCTCGAAATTTTTGGCCATAAGCCGGGGAATACCTTCCTGATTAACTTTATAAGATACGCCTCCCTTACGGGGAAGTGTAATAATCACTAAATCGGAAGGCTGAATATAGGTCGAAATAGCCAAAAAATCATTCCAGTCTGTAAATTCAATATTCTTTGACGATGTAACGATATTGTTGGCCAGCATATACTCATTCACATGCCTGTAGGTTTGGGGCGTAGACAGAAAATCACAGGAAACCTTCAAGGAAGCAGCAAGCCGGAAAACCCTGCCAAGCCACTGATCAAATCCATATTCACGGTCGGCATACCTTGGGCAAATGACCACAATTTTCCTGCGCAGATTGATATGTGGCGAAATACTGCAAACCCATACCGCCTGATTGGTATTCTCAACAATATATTTAATGATACTTCCAAAAAGAATATCGGTAAAATGACTTTTCAGGGCAAACCCAATAATAATTTCAGTGGCAAAAATCTCTGTGGCTACACGTTTAATTCCGCTTGGCACGTTCTGACTGATCGTCGTGATGATTTCCACTTCATGATCAACAGCAGAGGCATGAATGATTGCTTTTTCGAGTGTTGTTCTCGCTTCAATCAACCTTTGTCGCGCCTCCTGGTCGTCCGCCACAACAGAGAGAGCCACGATAGGAAAACGGTTCTTGGGATTTTTGATCGCCATGGCCAGGTCAAGCAACCGTTCCATATTCTGAGGATTATAAATCGGCACCAGTATTTTTTGATCCCGGATACCGGGAAGTACCGGGACAGTAATCTTCTCGGATATTAAAATCTTTTTAGCGGAATATTCTGTAACAAATGATGCTACCAGACAGGTGACCAGAATCAAGATAATAGTGCCATTCAGAATACTCTCATCAACTATTCCAAGACGGAATCCAACCATAATTACAGCGATGGTCGCGGCAGCGTGCGAACTGCTTAAACCGAAGATTAGATTCCGGTAAGCTTTTGAATATCTGAATATAGCAGCAGTAACCCAGGCAGCTAAATACTTCCCGACCAAGGCCACGATCGTTAAAGTAACCGCAATGATAATCGCGTAAGGGCCCTGAGTAATCACCTGAAAGTTAATGAGCATTCCTACACTGATCAGAAAAAACGGGATAAATAACGAATTACCCACAAATTCAAGCCTGTTCATCAGCGAAGAGGTATGGGGAATTAAACTGTTTAAGGCCATCCCTGCCGCAAAAGCGCCGATAATAGGCTCAAGTCCTGCAACTTCTGAAAGAAAAGCTGCAAAGAAAACCATGGCCAGCACAAAAATAAAATGGGAGTTTTTCTCACCTTCAAAATTTTTGAAGAACCATTTAGCCAGTTTCGGAATCAGAAATAAAACAATGAAAAGAAATAAAACAACCGATACAAAAAACTTCATCCAGAAATCATAGGTAATCTCTCCGCTGACCGCACCGGATATGACGGCAAGAATAATAAGCACAGCCGTATCAGTAAGAATTGTACCTCCAACGGTGACGCCTACGGCTTCATTTCTCGATATGCCCAGACGGCTTACAATCGGATAGGTTACCAAAGTGTGAGTGGCAAACATACTTGAAACCAGGAAGCTTGTTTCGAAACTGAAATCAAGCAGATAAAGGCAAACCGGATATCCTATCGCAAAGGGGATAATGAATGTAAAGAAACCAAAAACCAGACTTTTATGTTTGTAATTGGCAAATCCTTTCAGATCAAGTTCAAGCCCGGCAAGAAACATAATATAAAGCAATCCGATTGTTGAAAAGAGGTCGATTGCTGAATTCTTGGCAATCAGGTTTAAACCATGAGGACCAATAATCACCCCTGCCAGAATCAAACCGATAATTCCCGGAATTTTAATTCTCCGGAACATTAACGGTGCCAGCAGAATGATGAATAAAATTAACGCAAAGACAAGTACTGAACTCTGAAAAGGAGTCTGCAGCAGATGTTGCAAATTATCAAATATTTTATTCATCCGAAAAAACGTTATTAATTAATTGATAACAATTATTTGCAATTTTTCAGTCCAACCTAAGACGACAACTTTTCAAAAAAAAATTACACAACGGCAGAATGTTTCAGATTACTGCTCCGGCATCAGCTGTTGAATATTCGCTCAGACGCAGAATCTCAAAATTATGCTTTTACAGGTACAATTTATGTGATTTATCGTAATTAATTTCAGACGAGGAAATAAACAAACCCGTTATAAAAAATAAAAAGTATATCTATACTACTGAACAACTGAGTTTTATGATCCGGGTTCACCACCTTTATATTGGACAGATGCACCTGATAATATAAGGGATCCGAATTTTGAGGAATACTTATCAACCATATTGTGTTAATTACTGCCCGGAGAATTCGATTGCGCCATTTTTGTTTTTCATTATATTTGTGCAAAATCATAAAAATGGTCCCAGGTTATTCAGAAGAATCGATTCGAACGCTTGATTGGAAAGAACATATCCGTAAGCGTCCAGGAATGTATATCGGCAAATTGGGTGATGGCACAGCAGCTGATGATGGCATCTACGTGCTGTTAAAAGAGGTGCTTGATAACTCAATTGATGAATTTATGATGGGTAACGGACGTAAAATTGATGTGACGGTATCCGATGAACTCGTTTCAGTGCGTGACTTTGGTCGCGGTATTCCTCTTGGAAAACTTATGGATGTTGCCTCGAGAATGAACACGGGCGCAAAATACGATTCGAAAGTATTCAAGAAATCAGTTGGTCTGAATGGCGTTGGAATCAAGGCGGTTAATGCCCTCTCGATGAATTTTTCGATTAAATCGGTGCGTGATGGCCGCCTTAAAAGAATTGATTTTTCACGGGGAGAAGTGGTCAGGGAACATGCGGAGATCCCGACCGAAGAGAATAATGGCACAGGAGTCTCTTTTACACCCGATTCAGAGATTTTTAAAAATTACCATTATATCGAGGAATTTGTAGTCCCGCTGCTTAAAAATTACACGTTTTTAAATGCGGGATTAATCATCCATTTCAACGGAGAAAAATACCTTTCGAAAAATGGGCTGTATGATCTTTTGGAGGAAAATCTCGATCAGGATCCAGTCTATCCGATCATCCATCTGAAAGGTGAAGATATCGAGTTTGCCCTGACTCACAGCAATCAATACGGCGAGGATTATTACACGTTCGTAAACGGGCAGTTTACCCCCCAGGGAGGTACTCACCTGGCCGCTTTCCGTGAAGCCCTGGTCAAAACAATCCGCGATTTCTACCATAAGGAATTTGATGCATCAGATATCCGGGCATCAATCGTTTCAGCATTAAGCATTAAGGTGGAAGAACCGATATTTGAATCGCAGACGAAAACAAAACTGGGATCAAAAGATATGGGCCCGGAAGGTCCGTCGGTACGGAACTTTATCATGAATTTCGTCCAGAAGGAACTAGGCAATTTTCTGCATAAAAATTCCCAAACTGCTGAAATTCTTTTAAGAAGGATCCAGGAATCAGAACGTGAACGAAAAGCTATATCGGGCATTCAGAAACTGGCCAAGCAAAGAGCCAAAAAAGTGAGTCTCCATAATAAAAAGTTACGCGACTGCCGGATTCACTACAACAGCAGCCATGAGTTTAAGGATAACAGTTCGATATTCATCACCGAGGGCGATTCAGCCAGTGGTTCAATCACGAAATCACGTGATGTCACGACACAGGCTGTTTTTAGTTTACGGGGTAAGCCCCTGAATAGTTATGGGTTAACAAAAAAAATTGTTTACGAAAATGAAGAGTTTAACCTGTTGCAGGCTGCGCTGAATATCGAAGAGGGAATTGACGAGCTGCGGTACAATAAGGTGATTATCTCGACCGATGCCGATGTCGACGGAATGCATATCCGTTTGTTGCTGATTACTTTCTTTTTGCAGTTTTTTCCCGAACTCATCAAGAAAGGTCATCTTTATATTTTACAAACACCCCTTTTCAGAGTTCGCAATAAAAAGAGAACAGTTTACTGCTATTCGGAACAGGAACGCGATCAGGCTGTGAAAGTCATCGGGGCTGGCCCCGAAATAACCCGGTTCAAAGGGCTGGGCGAGATCTCACCCGACGAATTCAAAAACTTTATCGGTGAAGACATCCGGCTCGATGCGGTGATTCTGAACAAGAACGAATCGGTTGCCGAAATGCTTGAGTTCTACATGGGTAAAAACACTCCCGACCGCCAGGATTTTATTATCGGTAACCTGCATGTCGAAAAAGATGAGCTTAATTAAAATTAACCTTCAGTCGTTGGTCATTACAGCGATCCGATCAAATAATATTAAAAACTCCATTTCAACTGAAAAAAATGTCTAACGAAGGAGATAACGAGTTATTACCGCTGCCCGGGGAGGAAGAGGCCAAAGAAAACAAAAAGGAACTGCATCATATCGTCTACCTGTCATCGATGTATCAGAGCTGGTTCCTGGATTATGCCTCGTATGTCATCCTCGAGCGGGCTGTGCCTTATGTCAATGATGGACTAAAACCTGTTCAGCGCCGTATTCTTCATGCAATGAGGCAGATGGACGACGGGCGTTATACAAAGGTGGCCAATATTATCGGCCAGACCATGATGTATCACCCCCACGGCGATGCATCAATTGGCGATGCCCTGGTTCAACTCGGACAGAAAGATTTATTGATTGATGCCCAGGGAAACTGGGGGAATATTTTAACCGGTGACGGTGCGGCTGCTCCCCGGTATATCGAGGCACGGCTATCGAAGTTTGCCCTTGAGGTGCTTTTTAATCCCAAGACGACCAAATGGCAACTTTCGTACGACAGCCGTAACAGGGAACCGGTAACTCTGCCTGTAAAATTTCCCCTCTTGCTTGCCCAGGGAGTGGAGGGTATTGCGGTTGGACTCGCGTCTAAAATCCTTCCGCACAATTTTATCGAATTAATCGATGCCTGTATTGCTTACCTTAGAGAAGAAGAATTTGAGCTTTTCCCCGATTTCATGACCGGCGGGTATATCGATGTGCTGAAATATAACGACGGTTTACGGGGCGGAGCGGTTAAAATCAGGGCTAAAATTGAAAAGCAGGATAGTAAAACATTAGTAATCACCGAAATACCTTTCGGAAGAACTACATCATCATTGATTGAATCGATTGTCAAGGCAAACGAAAAGGGCAAAATCAAGATTAAAAAAATTGATGATAATACAGCTGCAAATGTCGAGATTTTGATTCACCTGATGCCGGGGATCAGCTCCGATAAAACAATTGATGCACTTTATGCTTTCACCGATTGTGAAGTATCGGTTTCACCGAATGCCTGCATTGTTGAAGACGATAAACCAAAGTTTATCAATGTCACCGAAATACTAAAAAAATCGGTTCAAAAAACCGTCGAGTTGCTTAAGCTTGAACTTGAGATCAGGATGAGCGAATTGGAAGAACAATGGCATTTCTCATCGTTGGAGCAGATTTTTATCGACGAACGGATCTACAAGGACAAAGCTTTTGAAGATTCAAATAATATGGACCAGGCCATTGATTATATCGATCAGCGTCTTACCCCCTGGAAACCAAAATTCAGGAGAGAAATTACGCGTGAAGATATTTTGAAACTTATGGAAATCAGGATGGGGCGCATTCTGAAATTTAACACCGATAAGGCAAATGAACTCATCAGGGGAATTGAGGACAGTATGGCCGAGGTACTTGAAAATATTAAAAACCTGATCCCTTACACGATTGCCTGGTACGAACATCTGAAAACAAAATACGGGAAAGGCCGTGAACGAAAAACTGAAATCAGAAGTTTTGAGAATATCGAAGCGGCAAAGGTCGTTGTAGCCAATGAAAAACTTTACATCGATCGTGAAGAAGGATTTATTGGCACCGGATTAAAAAAAGCAGAATTTTTATGTGATTGTTCCGACATTGATGATATTATCGTTTTTCGACGCGATGGAACCTATTTTGTGACCAAAGTCAGTGAGAAAGCTTTCATCGGTAAAAATGTACTGCATGTGGCCATATTCGGAAGAAATGACAATCGCACAATTTATAACCTGGTGTACCGCGACGGCCGGGCCGGCGCTACTTACATGAAGCGTTTCAGCGTTACAGGAGTCACCCGCGATAAGGAATATAATATGACCCTGGGAACCGAAGGTTCAAGAATACAGTATTTCAGTGCCAATCCTAATGGTGAAGCTGAGGTGCTGCGGATTACTTTCAAACCTAAACCAAAACTTAAAAAGCTGGTCGACGAGATCGATTTTGGCCAGTTAGCCATTAAGGGAAGACAATCAATGGGTAATCTTGTGACCAAAAATGAGGTACACAAGGTCACCCTTAAGGAAAAAGGGCTCTCTACACTTGGCGGTCGAAAAATATGGTTCGATGAAGATGTGCTGCGTCTTAATGCTGACGGACGTGGCAAATACCTGGGCGAATTTACGGGGGATGAAAAAATTCTTGTTATGGACAAGGATGGCGGTTACCAGGTATACACTTACGACCTTGAAAATCATTTTGATAAGAACATCCTTTCCATCGAAAAATTCCGTCCCGGGAAAGTTGCATCTGTAGTCTATTTTGACACAGAGCAAAACTTCTACTATATAAAACGCTTTCAGATTGAGGTAAACGGTGGCAAACCATGTAAGTTTATAGGCGATCATCCTGATAATAAGCTGATCAGCGTTACCTGGGTAACATACCCGCGTCTGGAAATTGAGTTCGGCGGTGAAAAGAACGAACGTGAGAACGAAATTGTAGAGGTTGCCGAATTTATCGGGGTCAAATCGTACAAGGCAAAAGGAAAGCGGCTAACCAGTTACGAAGTCAAGGATGTGCGTGAAATTGAACCGGTTATTAAGGATGAAGACATTAAGCCTGAAGAAGAAGAGCAGCTGCCGGTTGATGATGTCCCGTTTGAGATTATCCGTTCAACACCTATCGCCGATACCGATCCAAGTCAGATGGAAATAAAATTTGAGTAATGAAAATTTACCTCGTCGGGTACATGGGTTGCGGAAAATCCACTATCGGAAGAAAGGTCGCTGATTTATTGGGGATTAACTTTATTGATCTGGATAAATATATTGAGGAACGGTATTTTAAATCCATCCCGGCAATTTTTGCAGAGGAAGGGGAGTCTGGTTTTCGGGAAAAGGAGCGGATTTCGCTGCAGGAAGTCTCTCATTTTGAGAATATTGTTGTGGGGACGGGAGGCGGTGCACCCTGTTTCTTTGATAATATGGAAGTGATGAATAGCAGTGGTGTAACTGTATATATTGCCCCTGACACCCATGTTCTTGCTACCCGGCTCCTTAAATCAAAAACAGAAAGGCCTTTGATAGCGGGTAAATCGAGGGAGGAACTTATTTTGTTTATTGATAATGCCCTTGTAGAACGGGCCCCGTTTTACGAAAAGGCGAAAATCATTATCCGGGGAGTAAATAACCTTGATCCTCAGCTGGTAATTGACAAGATACAAAAACTGGATCGGTTGAATGCTGAAGGCATTTAATTCTAATTTATGCGCAATAGCGTAATTTTTAAATAGTGTGTACGAGAGTTGTGAATCACAAAGTCCATTGCTATGAATCCACAATTAAATCAATACAACGAATTGATCAATCAAATCGGGAAATTGTTAAGCTCGGGCAGAGCGAAAGCTGCCTCAGCAGTAAACACTATCCTTGTTCAAACCTATTGGGAAATTGGAAAATACATCGTGGAATTTGAACAAAAAGGAAATGAAAAGGCCGAATATGGTAGCCAGCTTTTTGACAGACTTTCAAAGGATTTAACTTATGCATACGGTAAAGGATTCGGGAGATCTAATCTTTTTTATATGAGAAAGTTATATCTGACTTTTCAAATAAGTGGGACACTGTCCCACAAATTGACCTGGAGCCATTATTATGAAATTCTAAAAGCCGATGATGCTTTGGAAATAGGTTTTTACATCCACCAAACCGAAATAGAAAGTTGGAGCGTAAGAGAATTAAAACGACAAATGAAAAGCATGCTTTATCATCGGTTGGCATTGAGTACAGACAAAAAAGGCGTTTTGAAGTTAGCCAATAAAGGGCATGAAATTCAACTACCCGAAGACCTGATTAAGGATCCTTTCGTTCTGGAGTTTTTAAATATAACATTACAAACAAAATTTTGATGGCAAAATACCAACTTTATCTACCCGATAAGCAAATTCTCCAAAACCAACTTACTGCATTACTCCAAGACACGAATAATGATGAATCCTGACCTGTAGACCATTGTTTATGAATCTGACAACCTAAAACTAACCAACAAAAATTGATAAAGCTCTGCCTAAGAATTCATACTTTATGCAAAGGAGAGCAAAAAAATTGTGTTATTAGGACAACCCACCTCCGGCACTTTGGACTATTCAAATATTACATCCCGGGAATTTTCCGGTTCGGCTTTTAAAATAAGAAGGACGAAAAATTAGCTTAAACAATTTTGGCAGAAAAATATTTATAATATAACTTCATACCTGATTTTGGAGCGAAACTAAAATGAACATTTTTAAATTCATACTAATTCCATTAATTCATAATTTTATGAATCTAATCTGTTTAGGTCTCATATATACTTCTTGCCTTTTTTGCACACCACACAGGCAAGATTCGGAAAGAACCAAAAAAAATGCAATAGTCATGACACAGTCGGAGCAGAATGACGAAACGCTCTGGTGGAAAAAGGAGGCTGAAAAAATGGTTAACCGCCAGATAGTTGCAAGAGGAATTAAAGACAAAAGGGTAATAACTGTGATGAAAAATACCCCGCGCCATCTTTTTGTTCCTGCATCCATAGCCGAGGCAGCATATGAAGACCGTCCCTTGCCGATTGGTGAAGGTCAAACGATTTCGCAACCTTATATTGTGGCCATAATGACAGAATTACTGGCCTTAAGAGGCGATGAAAAGGTGTTGGAAATAGGTACAGGTTCGGGTTACCAGGCGGCTGTCCTGTCAAAATTAGTCGATACCTGTTATTCAATAGAACTGGTAAAACCTTTGGCCGACAGTGCAGGCAACCGGTTGAAACGTCTCGGTTATAAAAATGTAGTTGTAAAATGTGATGACGGATATAAGGGATGGGAAGAACATGCCCCATTCGACTGCATTATTATTACAGCAGCACCCGAGGATATTCCTCAAAAACTGGTCGATCAGTTAAAAATTAATGGCCGGATGGTTATTCCTGTCGGAAAAATCTTTCAGGATTTGCTGTTAATTACGAAAAATGAAAAGGGGATTACGAAGGAAACGATTATTCCAGTACGGTTTGTGCCAATGGTAAAACCATGATAATCAAAGCGACAATCATTATCAACATTAAACCTGCACTTACATACTCCCACAATCCTTTTACCAGTGATAAACCATGCCCCGGATCGTGAGGATTATTTAAGCAACCTGTTTGCTTACGTTTCTATAGGTAAAGGAATAGAAAATATGACGCCGGGCAAACCGGATCAGTGTAGATGAATTAATAAATTTGTTGTAAATGTTTTTTGGAATTCCGAAGTATTCATAAACGCTTCCGTCCTGGAACGTAATTTTAAGCGTCTGACCTTTGTATTCATAATCGTCTATACCCGAAGTGGTTGTTGTCAGGGTATATCCCTCAAGATTAAAGGCCTGGGTTTCGGGGGAAATACTAACTAAAAAATGATAAGCCTCAATAATGTTTTTACTTTTTTCCTCTGCCTCAGCAAGACGTTCATCGTCACCAATAAACCGATCGGGATGCCATTCCTTGATTAAATTTCTATAGGTGCTTTTTAATCCGCTCAAATCAGTTTGGGGAGTGATGTTCAATATTCTTCTGTATTCAATAATACGCTTCATGAATGACTTTAAGGTGATAAACTATTACAGGCCGCAAAGATAATCAAAACGGTTAAACTACCTATTAAGGAAACCTAATGCCCTGCCTCTCCTGTTCACCTTTCTGTCTTCTCCCGATCGGCCCTGTAATTTGCGGCGCATAGAATGAAAAATTTCAATTTAAGGGAGTAGTTGCGCCGCAATTATGTTGATCGTCCTAACCCCGGATGGCGCGCTTCCGAATAAGGTTTGAGCTATTAATAATTGAAGAATGCGGAACGCTTACCCAGGGTCATTAAGATTTAATCCCTTCGGGATTTTGCGAAATCTTATTTTGTTTAGGTGTTGTTCCTAATAGGAAACACAAAACTCTGTGAAACTTTGTGAAATCACCCTGTGTAACTCTATAAAATTCTTTGCATTAGGTCACTTTGAACCTAATCTGAAAGCATTAACAAATTGTCATATTTTCTCATTTTCTTCTCATTTTCGCCCGGTAACATTGTTCACCTTTGCGCCCTTTCGCCCATACAAATTCTCCCGCGCACGCAATGAATGATTTTCAATTAAAGAAAGTAGTTGCGTCGCAATTTTATGAGGAAGATCATTGTGCTACTGAGGTTAGGCTATCGATTTTTCTTTGCGTTCTTTGCGTTCTTTGCGGTCTTTGCGGTCATTGCGTTCTTTGCGGTCATTGCGGTCATTGCGTGAAATTTAGAAGGATTTTAAAAAGGAAATAAGGTTGTTGGCAGCGAGCAAGAGTTCATGAATACGAATTCGTGCAATTCGTAATTTCTATGAAGAAATTCGTTTAATTCGTTATAATTCGTTTAATTCGTGAATCATAAACTTTCTTAACACAGCAAAAAAAATTAATCAAGATGAAGACTACCCTGGCTCTATTGTTTGTTCTGGTAATCTGTGCCTCATTCACGCCCCAAAAATCCTTTAAGCCCGGCGCGATCTGGCCTGATAATAATGGGGTCCATATCAACGCACATGGCGGTGGTCTGCTGAATTCCGGCGGATCCTACTACTGGTACGGCGAACATAAGGTAGAAGGGAAACGAGGGAACAGTGCCATGGTAGGCGTTCATTGCTACTCATCAAAAGACCTTTACAACTGGAAGGATGAGGGGATTGTCATGAATGTAACCGATGATACCACGAGCCTGATTACCAAAGGATGCGTGATTGAACGCCCAAAGGTGATCTATAATGAAAAAACCAAAAGGTATGTAATGTGGTTTCACCATGAACTAAAAGGGAAAGGTTATTCTGCCGCCATGACAGGAGTAGCGACCAGCGATCATGCTACAGGACCTTTCACCTGGCTTAAAAGTATGAATCCAAACGCAGGAATCTGGCCCCTGAACTTTACCGCCGGCGACAAAGCAGTGAAGTTTCCCGAAAAACTTAAGTCGTGGAGCGAAGAATGGAAAACTGCCGTTAAACAGGGATTATTTGTGCAGCGTGATCTGGAAAAAGGACAGATGGCGCGGGATATGACCCTTTACGTGGACGACAATGGCAAGGCCTATCATATTCATGCCTCTGAGGAGAATCTCACACTCCATATCTCCGAATTAAATGCCAACTACACGGATTTTACCGGGAAATATATCACCGTCGCACCCGCCGGACACAACGAAGCGCCCTCACTGTTCAAAAAGGATGGAAAATATTATATGATTACCTCCGGATGTACGGGGTGGGCCCCAAATGCTGCCCGGCTCTTAACCGCCAGTTCAATAATGGGTGAATGGACCTTACTCGGTAATCCATGTCGTGGCGACAAGGCCGACATTACTTACAACTCACAAAGCACCTATATACTGCCCGTTCCCGGGAAAAGCGGTCAGTTTATTTTTATGGCCGACCGCTGGGTCCCCGAAAATGCGATCGATGGCCGTTATGTCTGGCTTCCGCTTCAGTTCGACCCAAAAGGAATTCCTTTCCTTGAATGGAAGGATGAGTGGAGCTATTAGAAAAGAGTAGCCAGCCGCCAGTTAATAAAACAACTAAATAATCAATACTATGAATCAATTCAACCGCAGAACACTTATGACCTCCCTCCTGGTGGCTTTTGCCCTGACTATTGTAACGGGTAATGTTTCAGCCATCGAAAAAATCAAACGCAACGGTCCTTCAAAAGTTAAGATCGGGCTCAACTGTTATTCGTTTAATCAGCCTTTGATCGCGAAGACAATGAGTGTGGAAGAGATGTTCCACATCAGCGCCTCTATAGGTTTTGATGCAGTGGACCTCACGGGTTACTATTTCTCAACCTATCCGGCTGTTCCGTCTGACGAGGAGATTTATCGCTATAAAAAAACTGCCTTTCTGCTTGGACTTGATATCAGCGGAACAGGGGTCCGAAATGACTTTACAATCGCTGATCCCGAGAAAAGAAAAGCTGAAGTGCAGTTAGTGAAAGACTGGATAATTGTGGCGGCCAAACTTGGAGCACCCGTAATCCGTGTATTTGCAGGGAAAGAGGTTCCTGAAGGATTTACGCGGTCGCAGGTCGTGGCATGGATGGTAAAAGATCTCGAAGAGTGTGCCGCTTTCGGGGCTAAATATGGCGTAATGGTAGGAATTCAAAACCACAACGATTTTTTAAAAACAGCAGCTGATGTGGAAGAACTACTGCAAAAAGTCAAATCAGAATGGATTGGATTAATTCTAGATATTGGCAGTTTCAGAACCACCGGTGATCCTTACAAGGAAATTGCGCAGGTTGTTCCTTACGCCATTAACTGGCAAATTAAAGAAACGGTATTTATCAATAATAAAGAGACAAAAACCGACATGAAAAAAATGGCTGAAATCTTCAGAAATTCGGGCTACAGTGGCTATATCCCTATTGAAACTTTAGGCGCAGGCGATCCGAAGGAGAAGGTTACCCGGTTTTATGGCGAGGTCAAAGAAGCAATCAGATGAAAAAGGGAGTGAGATCGAGCGCAGGCGGTAAGCGACTGGCTTTTGGCAACTGGCATTTGGCACTTTTCGCAAGTTGCCAGCCGCCAGTTGCCAGAAGCATCAATTAAATCTGAGAATAGTCAAGCGGCACCAGGAACGTTTTATTCACTACACTAACTGTGTTGGCATATTCAGTTTTGTTTTTCAGTGTATTCCATGCCGGGCTATCTCCGAATTTCTTCCAGTTTGCCTTGCGCTCATCCATATCTTTAAATTCCACCATATACATTAAAGCAGGCATTTGTGGTCCGGCAAGAATCTCCCCAAAAAAGACACTCCGTAAACCAACACTATCAAATATACCCAGCTCCTCGCTGTTAAACATCTTTATTTTGCGCTGTCCTGCCCCTTCATTATTGCTTTCGTAAGTACGTAATTCGAACAAACTACGTTCTTTTGACGGCATCCGCAACTTAGGTATCGCATCAAAGGCTTCGAGCAGGTAAGTTTCATAGCGTGTGAAAGATCCCAACTCAGCCGTTGTATCAAAATAATTTTTGGAAGACTGCATAAACCCATTGTCGCTCCAAAGACCTTTTTTAACAGAATGGTATTCTGACAATGAAGGATATACAAGTAAATAATAAATTACAGGAGGTTCCGTTTGACCATACTCTCCAAAAGCGCCGACCTTCACACCTTTTTTTGTCAGGTAAGGAATAAGGGCATCCTTGTAAAAGCTGTCAACTTTTGATTTACCAGCTCCGCTTTTAAAATGATACACTCTCCACTCATAAATTTCCTTTGCTGATGCAGGCGCTGCCTGTGAAGCTGATACAGTGCCGGTTGCAGAAGCAGCAGCTACAACTGCCGATGCTTTAATAAAGTTTCGTCTCTCCATGATCACTCTGATTAATTGATGATTAAATTTCGGACTAAAGTATAAAATATCATTGTAAAATACAATTTCAAAGTGGGTTAATGTGATGCTGAATAATGTTCCATATATGCAGAAATATAAATACATTTGCCGGATAAATGGAAAGATCAAAAGAATCACGTTAAAGACAATTTGTATGAAAATGAAATTTAATCTCCTAATCCTGCTGGCTTCCTTTCTTGTGCTGTCAGTATCGTGCCAAATGAAAAGTAAAACCAAAGAGAACCTGGCTCCCAATGTGCATAAAGTGACCGCTGAAGAGGTAATACAATCCAGTAGTTATACCTATGTTCGTGTTTCTGAAGACGGAAAGGAAAATTGGATAGCCATTTCGAGGCAGGAAGCAGAAAAAGGGAAAACCTATTATTACGAGCCAAGTATCGAAATGACCGACTTTGTAAGCAAAGAATTGAAAAGAACATTTCCTTCCATCATTTTTGTGGATAAATTCAGTGATCAGCCCATTGTTGCGGAAGGTGCCAAACCGGAAAACACATCAAAGGGAAATGCACCTGCCGTTGCCAAAGAGGGTATTAAAGTTGAACCTGCTGAAGGTGGTATTACAATTGCAGAACTTTACGCCAATAAAGATTCATACGCCGGAAAAACTGTGAAAATCAAGGGCGAAGTGGTGAAATTCAGTGCCCAGATTATGGGAGTTAACTGGGTGCACCTACAGGACGGAACCAATAATAATGGATCATTTGACGTTACAGTTACCACACTTGAGACCACAAAAACAGGCGATGTGGTTACTTTCGAAGGGACCGTTACATTGAAAAAAGATTTCGGAGCAGGTTATTTCTACGAAGTTATTATTGAAAACGGGAAGTTACTTCAGTAGATACAAAAACCTTACTTTAATAAATCACCGGAAATCCTTCATTGTAAAAGATGAAGGATTTTTATATTTTAGGCATCACCTAATCTTTTGTATTTTTGCCGGCAATCAGAATATTTTTATGAAGAACGACCTTCCTTTCAATAAATTATCGCAGTCAGTTGATGGTGAATTACATAACGACAAGGTTCACCGGATTATCTATTCCACCGATGCCTCCTCCTATCGTGAAATACCCCAGGCAGTAGTTTTGCCCCGACATAAAGAAGATGTAAGGAAGGTTCTTGAATTTGCGCGTGAATATCACACTTCGGTCATACCCCGCGGAGCAGGGACATCACTCGCGGGTCAGGTTGTAGGGGCCGGAATTGTAGTCGATATCTCGAAATACATGGACCGTATTCTCGAATTTAACAAGGAAGAGCGCTGGATTGTTGTCGAACCGGGAGTAAACCTGTCGGAATTAAATATCTACCTGAAGCCCTACGGATTACAGTTCGGACCCGAAACATCGACTGCCAACAGGTGCCGGTTGGGGGGAATGCTCGGCAATAATTCCTGTGGTCTTCGGTCGCTTATTTATGGCAGTGTCCGGGAACATGTGATCGAAGTAAACACATTGCTGGCCGATGGATCGGAAGTTGTATTCGGTCCGCTTACCAAAGCAGAATTTGAAGCCAAATGCGATTCAGATCCTGATCTGCTCGAAACGAAGATTTACCGTCAGATGAAGGCGGTACTCACGAACAAAAATACACGGGATAAAATCACCGAAGTATATCCTGAAGCAACCGTTACACGCCGGAATATGGGCTATGCAGTTGATTATCTTATGGAAACTGACCCGTTTACCGGCAATGGCAAGCCCTTTAATTTTTCGAAACTGCTTGCAGGCTCCGAAGGAACGCTTGCATTCACTATTTCCATCAAATTAAATCTTATTCCGTTACCACCTAAAGTTAAGTGTGTTGTGCCTGCGCATTTCTCATCCCTCGAAGAGGCGCTTTTTGCCAATATTATTGTGCTGAAACACCATCCATCGACGATTGAACTCATGGATGATATTATTATGAACTGCACGAAGGAGAGCCTTTCGCAACGCGAAAACCGCTTTTTTATACATGGCGATCCTAAGGCTATTCTGATGATTGAGTTTGCAGCCGATTCAACCGAAGAGATCGAATCGGTTCATGCAGGCATGGTGAAGGAGCTTATTGATGCCGGCCTGGGTTACCACTTCCCGCTTGTATTCGGAGACGACCAGATTAAAAAAGTCTGGGAACTCCGGACTGCCGGCCTGGGACTTTTGTCGAATATTCCGGGTGATAAACGTAGCACAACGGTCATCGAAGATACAGCTGTGGCTCCGGCCAAACTGCCAGCTTATGTTGCAGAATTTAAAACAATTATTGAAAAATACGGCCTGAATTGTGTCTATTATGCCCACATTGCCACAGGAGAATTGCATTTGCGGCCTTTGCTGAATCTTAAAGATCCTGAGGATCAGAAAATTTATGCCTCACTTGCCCAGGATGTTGCGGCGTTGGTCCGAAAATTCAGGGGATCATTATCAGGAGAACATGGCGACGGCCGTTTGCGCGGATCGTTTATTCCCTTTATGTATGGGGAAGAAATCTACAGCCTGTTTAAGGAGATTAAACACACCTGGGATCCCTGGAATGTACTGAACCCCGGTAAAATTACCGATGTTCCGCCAATCACCCAAACCCTTCGCTATGAAGTGTCAAACCGGTATCCCGAAATTTCCACAACTGTGGATTTCTCCTCCACGCATGGTTATCTGCGGGCGGTTGAACAATGTAACGGGTCAGGTGATTGCCGAAAATCGGAAATCGTTGGGGGCACAATGTGCCCGACTTATATGGCCACGCGTGACGAGGATAAAACAACACGTGCCCGGGCTAATGTCCTTCGGGAGTTCATGCACCATTCCGACAAGGAAAATCCCTTGATCCAGGACGAGATCTACAAAGTGCTCGATCTTTGTATTTCGTGCAAGGGATGCAAGGGTGAATGCCCTTCGAATGTCGATATGGCCAAAATAAAGGCCGAATTCCTGCAACAATATTACGATGTGAAAGGAGTTCCTTTCAGGGCCAGGTTGATCGCATTTTTGCCCCGGTTGGGAAATCTGGCCATTTCGATGCGACCTGTCACCAACTTTTTCCTGGGTCAATCGTGGTTCAATAGCCTTATCGGTTTCCATCCAAAACGAAAAATCCCGGGTTATTCACTTCAAAGTCTGAGGAGTTGGGCTAAAAAACAATCCCCTCAACCGGGAGTGAAAGGGAAAGTGTACCTGTTTGCCGACGAATTTACCAATTACCAGGAATCAGAAATCGGGATCAAGGCGATTCTGCTGCTGAACCGCCTTGGATATGAAGTGGTGATTCCAAAACATCGTGAAAGCAGCAGAACTTTCCTTTCGAAAGGGCTGGTACGGGAAGCAAAGAAAATAGCAACCGACAATGTGATGCTGTTAAAGGACCTGATTTCATCGGAAACTCCTTTGCTGGGGATAGAACCCTCAACCATTCTCACATTCAGGGACGAATATCCGGAACTGGTTGATCAGCAATTGCAGAGTGCTGCCATTGAACTGGGTAAAAACGCGCTGTTGTTCGACGAATTTTTTGTGCGTGAAATGGAAAAAGCAAACATAACCGCTTCACAATTTACACGTACAAAACAAGAGATAAAGCTCCATACACACTGTCAGCAAAAAGCGGTCGCCTCTTCCCTATCGACAAGACAAATGCTGACTTTACCCGAAAATTACACGGTACAGGAGATGAAAACCGGCTGCTGCGGAATGGCCGGATCGTTCGGCTATGAGGAGGAACATTATGAACTTTCGATGCAAATCGGCGAAATGGTGTTATTTCCGGAGGTTCGCAAGACAGCAGAATCGGTAATAATTACTGCTCCCGGAACCAGTTGCAGGCATCACATCAAGGACGGAACAGGTAAAGCGGCGGTCCACCCGATTGAAGTGATGTACGATGCGGTAATTATTGAATGAAGCACTGAGGGCAGACCCGCTTTTCGGCTTAATATTTTTCCATAAAATAGTCCGTCAGTTGCGGGAATGAACTGAATTTAAGATCATAGTTTTTAGTTGTTCCAAAACCATAATCAACAAATACAAAAGGTAACGGGACCAAACGACTTTGCCTGCTGTCAGAATCTGTGTCACCAATGTAAAGCGGATTTTTCAACCGGTGTTTTTCAATTAAAAACTGAATGTTTTGATGTTTGGGTTTATAATTTTGTCCATGTGCCAATGAATCAGTAATTATACCTTCAATACCTGCCCTTTTTACGAAATAGTCAATAGTAAACTCAGGGCAATTACTGACTATGAATATCTTATACTTTTCAGAAAGTTTTGACAGACCCTCCACAACACCATTATATAATAGACCTCCCCCCGATTTTATTCTTTGGTATTGAAAACCGATAACTTCTTCATAAACCGTTTTCCGTTCATGAACTGAAAATTCCGGAATTATTGCTTCCAAAAATTTATCCTCTTCCCATCCCATAAAGCCTTTGATGTCCTCTTTGGTTAGATTACGAAGTATGTTTTTTGTCTCAAAGAAGTCATTAAATCCCTGAGCATAGCTTTCCACACCATCCCAAAGAGTTCCATCCATATCAAAAATCAAAGCGTCTGTTTGTTTTGAATCTGTTGTCATCAATAATAATGTGAGTTCAATTAAATGCTGTAAACTACCCCTTATAAATCGTTCGGCAAAAAGTTGCAGTCAATTGCCATTGCATCTTATGGCCCGAAAAACAGGGTCAACTCAATGTTTCAAGGTTACAAAAATAACGAATACAAATGCTGACTTTACCTGAAAATTACACGGTACAGAAACCGGCCGCTGCGGAATGGCCGGATCATTCGGCTATGAGAAGGAACATTATGAACTTTCGATGCAAATCGGCGAAATGGTGTTATTTCCGGAAGTTCGCAAGACAGCAGAATTGGTAATAATTACTGCTCCCGGAACCAGTTGCAGGCATCACATCAAGGACGGAACAGGTAAAGCGGCTGTACACCCGATTGAAGTGATGTACGATGCGGCAATAAAAGAATGAAAACGGACAATTGTTGAGACGAACTGCATAAGACTGAAAACCGGATAAAGGTCAATCTCATATCCTTATTATTGAGTCAAGATTATCTGATGCCTCATCAGACGAATCAATACTATAACCACTTTTCATATTTTTTTCGAACTTCTGAATGAGGAGTAACTCTTCCATTAGCGGAATCATCAATCCCTCTTTAAATTGATTCATATTCGCTTTCAGAAATCAAGTCATTCACCTCATGCAACTTAATAACCGATTGTTCCTTAATTTTTCTTAATTGGCGTAATGTCGCTTTATCATCCAATCCGGCAATCCATTGAATTATTTCAATTTTTTCAGCATATGCATTCATATCGAATCAATTTTTAACAAATTTATAAAAAACAATAGCTTTTGAAAAACGATTATTGGCTCACCATTCATTTATCCTCACTACTTTTCGCTGTCATCTCTTCAAATACCATATTCACAGCATCTGAAAGATTTTCTTTCGCTTCATCAATAGTTTCACCCTGAGTATTTATTCCAGGTATCTCCTGCACATATGCCAGAAATCCTCCATCATCGCATGGTTCGAAAACAGCTGTCATTTCAATGTTTTTCATGTTCCATTTTTTTCAAAGTTAGCGAATTTTTCACCCTTTTTTATTGCTTCTATTTTACATAATTCGATAATCAATCTTTAAAACTACGTCTTTGATGGTTTTCCATATCTTCGCAATGATCACTCAGTCAATTTATGAACATAAAGCACAACGAAGTTAATAAAAAAAAATCTTGCTCCTTATTTCAAAAAAACATTGTTTCTTTTGTTTTGTATAAAACAATTCTTAACTTTGCACTTCAAAGTACTTTTCTATGAAAGATAAGAATCAATACCTGGAAAGCTTAAACGAGATCCGGTCCATTATGGAACGATCGTCGAAGTTCATGTCGTTGAGCGGACTCTCCGGAATTGCAGCTGGCATTACTGCAATAATAAGCGGCGCCATTGCGTACCTGTACATGGGTTCCATACAGGTAACGACACCATCTTCCGATTATCAGATACATAATCAAAGTGTCCTGCAACACGAACAGATTTTATTTTTCCTCCTTCTTGCTGCGGCAACGATTATTACCGCGGTTTCGCTTGCTTATTTATTTACGCGCAGAAATGCCAAAAAGAAAAATCTTCCGATTTGGGATAAGACCGCTAAATTAGTCACCATCAATCTGTTTATCCCTTTAATTACAGGTGGTTTATTTATACTTGCACTCGTATTCAAATTTGGAATGTATGAGCTGGCAGCTCCTGCAACGCTGGTATTTTATGGACTTGCACTTGTTAATGCAAGTAAATATACCGTAAGTCAAACGCAGTGGCTCGGCCTTGCAGAAATTGCTTTTGGCCTTGCATCCCTGCTGTTTACCAGGTATGGTCTGATATTCTGGATAACCGGATTTGGTGTTTTTCACATCATTTATGGGATCGTTTTGTATTCAACCTTTGAAATGGTTCCTAAGAAAAAACCTCACAAAGTCAGTTAATGAAGAATATTATATCAGATTTAAATAAAGCATTTGATAACCGTGTCCGGTTGGGAATCATGTCTGTTCTGATGGTTAACGAGAGTGTGGATTTCAATACGATAAAAGAAACACTTCTTCTTACAGACGGGAACCTTGCCAGTCACCTGAAGGCATTGGAAACCATCGAATATATCATCATGAAAAAAGAATTTGTTGGACGGAAACCACGTACGAGTTATTCGGTCACTGAATCGGGAAGGAAGGCGTTTAAATCACATTTGAATGCACTTGAAAAACTGATTCGAGGCGGGTAGTCTTTTTTTTATCTTTATGCTTTGTGTTTCAAAGTACTTTCTATTTTATCATTTAAATTTACTGCTATGACTAAAATTTTTAATTATTTCTTTGACAAGGGGTGGAAGCAAATACTCTTCTTCTGCCTGGCAACCGGAATTTTCGTCAAGTTTACTTCCAATGATATGTATTTATTATATAGACTTAACCTTTTTTTATTTGGACTTGGAATTACAATGCTAATCATGTCCCAAATTTACCAACCCCATGAAAAACGGTGGTTAAAAAGCATACTAACAACCGTTGTAATTATCACAACAATCAATTTCCTATTACTTTATTCGGTAAATAAATTTCTGGAAGCACAATTTAAGCCGGATCATTTTGCCGACAACCTAAAGATTCCCTCCAATCTTGAGATTGAGGACCCTAAATCATATGCCAGTTTCAAAGAGTCCAGACCAGACAATCAAACTAACAAAAATGCTCAACTAACTGATTTTATGCTTTATAGTGATTTTCAGCCAGGTCTTTTCAATTTTGATTTTTGGACGGGCAAGATTGAAAACGGTACTATTTATTTAAAGGCTTTCGAAATAACACACAATCATGCATTATCAACTTCAAGACTTCTTAAATCCTCAACGGTGAAAATATTTAACCCAACAGACAGTATTATCAGATTTAGTACAACCTCGTATTTAACAATATTCGAAGGAGATTTTGGAAAACCATATGCTGCAAGATTTGAAGTTTGGTTCAAACCTGACACTGGTGGAGCAGAAAGAAAACTATTTGAGAAGAATTACAGAATAGAAGGATGGCAGATGTAACATTAAAAAGTATATACAACTATGAAAACTAAAATTTGGGTCTATCTGATTAGCGTGATTTGTTTCACGATCTTATTTTACCGGCAGGACGCCGGAATAAACATTACATTGTTTGCAGCTATGCTCCTGATCATTTCGGGAATACTGAATAAAACGGCCTGGAAAACACCACAATGGCTTACAATTGCCATGGGAACTTTCATTTCAGCCTTTTTCGTCGCCTGGTATGCAAACAGTCTTACAATCAGTATGGCAATTATTTCGTTTATAATTTTAAATATTATTAAGAATTCTAAACGAACGTCCTACTTTACTGCCTTTTTCATGGGTATTATTACCGTAATGTGTTCCGTTATATTCATGATCCTGGCAAAAATAAACGGAAACAGGTTAAAGCAGTATCAAAAAGCCCCCATCGCCGGAAATGGACATAAATGGTGGCCAATAATCATAGTGGTAATAATCTCCTTCATTTTCATATCCTTATACCGGGCCATTAATCCCGTATTTAACTCTTACTTCAAAGATTTTTTTACCGATATCGATCTTGGCTGGTTATTCTTCTCTCTTTTGGGAGCGTTTCTTCTTTATACCTTTATTTATCCGCCACGATTAGTCAAAAAGTTGCTTCGGATCGAACAGGATTATGGAAAAACAATCGAGCCTGACGAATCAGTATCAAAAACTCAGTTCAATTTCAGCATTTTTTCAAGTTTTGAACATGAGCGATTTTCAGCTTTACTGCTTTTTATTGTTTTGAACATTTTATTACTGATTTTGAATGCATTAGATACCCAATATCTGTTTCTCAAAGGTGAATTACCTGCCGGCATCACACATTCCGATTATGTTCATCGTGGTGTAGAGGCTTTAATTTTATCCATCCTCTTGGCTATTGGAGTGATTGCTTACTATTTCCGTGGCCTTATTAACTTCGATGCCAAATCAAAATTCATTAAAACGCTCACCTATCTCTGGATAATTCAGAATATCGTATTGGTACTGATGACGGCTTTCAAAAATCAGATGTACATAGATGCTTTTTCACTAACTTTCAAGAGAATAGGTGTCTATTACTACCTTGGTTTTTCAATTATGGGATTGCTTTTGACAGTGTACAAAATTTATTTCAAAAAAGACATCTGGTTCCTGTTTCGGAGCAATTCCTTCGGAATTTACGTGGTACTCATCTTCTCATGCATATTCAACTGGAATATGATCGTGACCCGTTACAACATTAAAAACAGCAAAGAAATTGACTATTCATACTTAAATGAAATTGGACACGAAACCTACCCGATATTGTGGGAGAGAAACTTTTATGAAACGCAGGAGCAACAAAAGTATGTTCTTAACTTAACCCATAAGGCCGAATCGTATATCCTTCCGTGTAACATCGGTGATTTTCTAAAAGAATATGAAAGTACCGGTATCCAATCGTATTCAGTGAACAGGCAAAAAACTTACAAATATTTTGCAGAGCTGGCAAAATCCAGAAAACTGAGGACAAATCCATAAATAATGCATTTAGATCCGGGTATGAATACGAATTCTGATACACATTTAGCGATGATCCTTCTTTGTACAATTGTTTTCATCCGTTCGGCACGGTGGAATTTGCTAACTTACTTAAAAGTAGTATTTTTCCAACATCTAATTGGTTATCTCATACTTATTATCATAACTCTGACAACTTTAAGATTACCAAAGCCAATTTGATTTTTTCGTAATTTTACAATTGCTTACTTATTAACAGATGAAATGAGCACGATTTCCAAACACAAATCAGAACGAAAATTTCCTTCGTGCTAATCGAAGATCAATGGAGTTAATTCCATGTGACCTTAAAATCAAATTATATACGTATGAATACTGTTCAAAATAAGGTTTTTTCAGAATTCAGTAACAACTTGTCGCCTGGCCGAAAATTAGTATGGGTTACTGTGTTTGCTATTTCGATGGCTATGCTGGAAAGTGCAGTGGTAATTTATCTTCGGGAATTGTATTACCCCGATGGATTTGAATTTCCACTTAAAATTACTTCCCAAACCGTCGCCATAACAGAATTATTACGCGAACTGGCCACTATAATCATGCTGGCAGGAATCGGAATACTGGCAGGAGTTAACAAACATGAACGGTTTGCCTGGTTTATTTACTGTTTTGCGATTTGGGATATCTTCTATTATGTGTTCCTCTTTGCGATCATTAATTGGCCTGCAAGCTTGCTTACCCTGGATGTATTATTTCTCCTGCCCCTGATGTGGGTTGGTCCGGTATGGGCACCGCTTTTACTATCCTTCCTGATGATCGTCCTGGCGTTATTTATTCTCCATTTTTCACAACACAGCCATCATGCGCGTCTGAAATCCCGCGAGTGGTTCCTGTTAATCGCCGGTTCACTTACGGTTATCATTTCTTTCTGCAGCGACTTTTACCGGGTAATGAAAACGCTCTACCCGGATATTCCGGTTACCCGACTCTTCTTTTCAAAAGAGAGCATTGAATATTCAACCAACTACATCCCCGTTAGTTTCGATATTGCTCTTTTCCTTTTCGGATGTATTTTAATAATTACGGGGATCGCTTCCTACTTAAACCGAAACAGAAAGTATAGGTTGCTGTAAAAAATCTTGCCGGATTCGTTCCGCCGGTTGGCGGTTCGGATTCGGCAAGTGAATTGAAAGATGGCATTACATAGAATCAGTCTGCCTGCACTCCCCATCTCATATTTTTTATTTACGCCCTTCCGGAGCGGGGCTTCAAATCTTAACCTTTTGATTACTCTTAACCAGATTTTTATAAACCACCGGAGGATGTGTAAGGGCATGCCAGATCAGCCATATTCCGGCGATTATAAAAGGTATGCTCAGGAGCTGTCCCATATTAATCGCCATTCCTGCTTCGAAAGGCTCCTGGTTTTCCTTGACAAACTCGATCATAAAGCGCGAAAAGAAAACACCAATAAAGAAAACTCCGGTAAGAAAACCGGTTCTGTCTTTTAGGGTATTCTTCCTGTAAAAATAATACAGCAATAATCCGAATGTAATCAGATAACAAATAGCCTCATAGATCTGGGTCGGATGTTTTGGTATGGTCTCCTCATTTTGTAAAAAAATAAATCCCCAGGGTAAGCTTGTAGCCACCCCATAAATTTCAGAATTCATCAGGTTCCCGGTCCTGATCATTGCACCCACCAAAGCAACAGGTACCAGCAAACGGTCGAGTGTCCATAAAATGGGTCGTTTGGTGACTTTTTTTGAGAAAATCCATACGGCAATAAGAATACCAAATGCACCGCCATGACTGGCTAGTCCCTGGAATCCAACGAACTTATACCCGTCAGCTCCTTTGGCAATTGGCAGGAATATTTCGATAAGGTGCTGAGAATAATATTCCCATCCATAAAAAAAAACATGTCCGAGCCTTGCTCCCACGATGGTTGCAATAATCACATAGACAAAAAGTTTTTCCACCCACTCGGGATCCGATCCTTCGGATTTGAACATCCTGGTCAGAATGGAGAATCCAAAAAGAAAACCCATTGCAAACATCAATCCATACCAGCGGATGGATATCGGGCCAAGACTAAAAAGCTCGGGACTGGCATTCCAGTTTATTGCCAAAAGTGTATTCATAACGGGATAAAATTATTAATTATGAATTACGAATTTGAAATTATTGATTCGTAATTCAATGTCGTTTAATTAGCAATAGCAGTTTAAATTTTACCGCAGAGATCGCAAAGTTTTACGCGGAGAACCGCAAAGAAATTCGGGAATATCTACCTCTGCGGTTCTTTGCGCCTCCTCAGCGTACTTTGCGTTTAAATTTTTATTTTCATAGACCTTGACTAAACTACATTGATTCGTAATTATTGATTCATAAATCGTAATTATCAGTCTTAATCCACAAGTCCGTGACCGTGACAATTCTTGAATTTTTTACCGCTGCCGCACGGACATGGCTCGTTACGTCCAACTTTTGGTGTGTGCCGAATCGGTTGTACGGGTTTTTCTTCTGCTTTTTCAGGCGACTTGCCTGAGGCATCGCTCTTCTCTTCGCGGTATTTGGAACGATCGGGCTGATGACGGGCAACAGGTGCTTCGCGAACCTGTTCGGGATCGCTGATCGGTATTTGCCCTTTCATTAACGTAGAAACAACCCCTTTGTTGACCCTTTCCATCATCGCCTTAAACAGGTTAAATGATTCAAGTTTGTATATCAGCAAAGGATCTTTTTGCTCATACGAAGCATTTTGAACAGAGGTACGCAGTTCATCGAGTTCACGAAGATTTTCTTTCCAATGTTCATCAATAGTTGCCAGAATTACCTGTTTTTCATATGATTTCACAAGATCCAGACCCTGTGTCTTATAAGCCTTTTCGAGATTGGTAACGATATTAAATAATCGTATTCCATCGGTGATCGGGACAACGATATTGTTATAGATATGCGATTTAGTCTCGTAGACATTTTTAATGACCGGCCAGGCTTGTTTCGAAATGGCCTGTGACCGCCGGGTAAAACCAGCGATTGCTGAATGATACGTTTTATCCGAAACCTCATTGGGTTTCAATGCCACAAATTCGTCAGGGTTAACCGGTGATTCAAGCGAAAATGCGCGAAACAGATCGAGCTTGAAATCATCGAATCCCTCTCGTCCGTTGGGATGGTGCTCCACCGTAATGGTATCGCTCATGTCGAAGATCATATTGAGTATATCAACATCGATCCTTTCTCCGAACAGCGCGTGACGCCGTTTTTTATAAATTACCTCGCGCTGCGAATTCATAACATCATCATATTCGAGCAAACGCTTACGAATACCGAAGTTATTCTCCTCCACCTTTTTCTGTGCACGTTCAATTGACTTGGAGATCATCGAGTGTTGAATTACCTCTCCGTCCTTGAGTCCAAGCTTATCCATGATATTGACAATCCGGCCTGAAGAGAACAGACGCATCAGATCATCTTCCAAAGAAACAAAGAACTGTGAGGAACCCGGGTCTCCCTGCCGTCCTGATCGTCCGCGTAACTGCCGGTCGACCCTACGTGATTCATGTCTTTCAGTACCAATAATGGCCAGACCGCCCAGCGCCCGGGTTTCGGGTGTAAGCTTAATGTCAGTACCACGACCAGCCATATTGGTAGCAATGGTTACCATGCCAAACTTACCGGCTTCAGCCACGATATCAGCCTCGCGCTGATGGAGTTTGGCATTCAGTACCTGGTGTTTGATACCACGCATCTGAAGCATCCGGCTCAGCAATTCCGAAATTTCGACTGAGGTGGTTCCCACGAGCATCGGCTGGCCAATTTTGTTAAGCCTTCCGATCTCGTCAATAATGGCGTTGTATTTTTCCTTTTTCGTTTTATACACATAATCCTCATGATCCTTACGGATTACAGGACGATTTGTAGGAATCACAACGACCTCCAGTTTATAAATATCCCATAACTCACCTGCCTCTGTTTCGGCCGTTCCGGTCATCCCGGAAAGTTTATGGTACATACGGAAGTAATTCTGCAGGGTGATGGTCGCAAAGGTTTGGGTTGCATCTTCAACTTTAACACGTTCCTTTGCCTCGATTGCCTGATGTAAACCATCGGAGTAGCGGCGCCCTTCCATGATACGACCCGTCTGTTCATCAACAATCTTGACTTTGCCATCGATCAGTACATACTCAACATCCTTTTCGAACATTGTATATGCTTTTAACAACTGGTTTACAGTATGTACACGTTCAGATTTAACGGCAAAGTTCTGTAACAGAACATCCTTCTGTTCGAGACGCTCAGTCTCTGAAAGAAGTGTATTATTTTGTATATCAGCAATTTCGGCGCCAACATCAGGCAGTACAAAGAAACCGCTGTCTTCGTTATCTTTCGAAAGAACTTCAATTCCATTATCTGTCAGTTCAATTGAATTCAATTTCTCCTCGATTACAAAAAAGAGCGGATCAGTGGCCAGGTACATGTTTTTATTGTTGTCCTGCATGTAATAGTTTTCCACTTTAAGCATCTTGGCTTTATTTCCTTCTTCGCTTAAAAACCTGATCAAAGGTTTATGTTTTGGAAGTCCTTTATAAGCGCGGAAAAGGGCAAGCGCACCTTCTTCGGATTCTTTATTGTTGGATGAGGAAATTTTCTTTTGCTTCAACAAGATATTGCCCCACCAGGTCGCGTTGGGCCTTCACCAGCCGTTCAACGGGGGCTTTAAGTTCATCGAATAACTGATTTTCACCTTTAGGTACAGGCCCCGAGATGATCAGTGGAGTACGTGCATCATCGATTAAAACCGAGTCAACCTCATCGACAATGGCATAATGGTGTTTCCGCTGAACCAGATCAGTAGGGTTAACCGCCATATTGTCACGCAGGTAGTCAAAACCAAACTCATTATTGGTGCCAAAGGTAATATCCGTCTCATACGCTTTGCGTCTTTCGGACGAATTAGGCTGATGTTTGTCGATACAATCGACCGATAAACCATGAAACTGGTAAATTGGCCCCATCCATTCAGAGTCACGTTTAGCCAGATAATCGTTTACTGTAACAAGATGTACACCACGGCCGGCAAGTGCGTTCAGAAATACCGGAAGTGTTGCAACAAGTGTTTTTCCTTCACCGGTACCCATCTCCGAAATCTTCCCGCTGTGAAGAACAATACCGCCAATAAGCTGCACATCGTAATGGAGCATATTCCATTTCTGCAAAGCACCACCCGCGATCCACTCATTTTTATAAATTGCCTTGTCCCCGTCAATTTCAATAAAATCTTTGGTTACCGAGAGATTACGATCAAATTCGGTAGCAGTAACTACGATCGTTTCATTCTCCATAAACCGTCGCGCGGTGTCCTTGACAATGGCAAATGCAACGGGAAGTACCTCATTGAGTACCTCTTCAATTTTTTTCAGGATACCCTCTTCCAGTTTATCCACCCGATCATAGATCTTTTCACCCTCTTCAAGCGGAAGCTCGCCACTTTCGGCCTGTTCCTTTAATGAAGCTATCTCATCTTCGTCAGCTTTGATATAATCACGGATTTTCTGTCGGAGCAGAGCCGATTCAGCTCTTAATTCATCGTTGGTCAGGTCTGGAAATCGGGCATATTCCTGCTTAATCTTAAGTAATACAGGTGTTAACTCCTTAATATCTTTTTGAGATTTGTTTCCAAAAAAGCTCGAAAGCACTTTAATTAAAAATGACATTACGTTATATTGTATGATTAAACTCTAAATTAAACATTCAGGTACAAATGTAACTCAAAAGTTGTAAGTACCGAAATCTAATGATCAATTCTCTGGTTGATAATTGCCATTAATACATAATACCAGCATTGGATTAAGTGTCATAAAAAAAAGAGCAGGTAAAACGCCTGCTCCTTTTTATGGAAAGAATTTCTTTCAAATATTTATGAATACCTGCCAAAGCAACTATTTTGCTCCGGCAAAAGGATCAACAAAAACCCGCGCCTGCATTTCGCGATCCATCATCAGCAGTCCCTGACCTTCACCTTTGATCAGTTTGAGGTTATTCAGAATTTGTTCAACATTGGCCTCCTCTTCAACCTGCTCGTCAACAAACCATTGAAGAAAACTCCTGGTAGCATGGTCATTCTCGCTGATTGCAACATCCATCAGACTGTTAATCAATCCAGTAACCTTTTGCTCGTGTAGTAATGTTGCTTCGAAAACGTTCACAATCCCTGAAAAAGTGACCGGAACTTCGGCGATTGGTGACAATTCTACTCTCCCGTTGCGTTCATTTACATAATCAAAAAAACGGGTAGCATGGGCAAGTTCTTCCTGGTATTGTATCCGCATCCAGTTGGCATAGCCGGTGAGGCCTTCGGAAAGGAAATAGGCAGACATTGACAAATAAAGGTATGCCGAGTGAAATTCAGCATTAATCTGCTCATTAAGCGCTTTTTCAACTTCTTTTTTTATCATACTCTTTTATTTTAAATTTATATTCAACTAAAATAATCAATCAGAAAACTTAAGTTAATTTGCCATCCTGCTATTTAACAGTTTAATCAGTTCATCCATAAACTGCTCTGTAGTAAGATAATTTTCCGGTTTCAGATTCTCGCCATAAATCGACAATGCAAGGTCTTTTGTCATTTTCCCCGATTCAACAGTATCGATACAAACTTTCTCCAATAAATGTGAGAAATCAATCAGCGGCTGATTATTATCCAGTTTCCCGCGAAAGGCAAGTCCGCGTGTCCATGCAAAAATCGAGGCAATAGGATTGGTTGAAGTAGGTCTTCCCTTCTGGTATTCCCTGTAATGCCGGGTCACTGTTCCGTGTGCGGCTTCTGCCTCCATAGTTTCACCATCAGGAGTCATCAAAACAGAGGTCATCAGACCAAGAGAACCAAAACCCTGGGCTACAGTATCTGACTGTACGTCCCCATCATAGTTTTTACAGGCCCAGATAAAATTGCCGTTCCATTTCAGTGCCGATGCGACCATGTCATCAATGAGGCGATGCTCATAAGTAATACCTGCTTCGATGAATCTCGGCTTGTAAACATTGACAAAGATTTCTTCGAAAATATCTTTAAAGAAACCATCGTATTTCTTCAGAATTGTATTCTTTGTGGAGAGATAGAGTGGCCATTTTTTAATGAGCGCCATTTTGAAGCAGCTATGGGCGAATCCCCGGATTGACTCCTCGGTATTGTACATCGAAAGTGCCACACCGGGTCCTTCAAAATGATAAACATCGTGCGGTTGCGCACCTGAACCGTCATCAGGGGTAAAAGTCATGGTAAGTTTACCCGGACGATCAACCACGATATCGGTGGCACGGTACTGATCCCCAAAAGCATGACGGCCGATCATAATAGGTGCCGTCCATTGTGGGACAAGCCTCGGAACATTCTGAACAACAATAGGTTCACGAAAAATTGTACCATCCAGGATATTCCTGATGGTTCCATTGGGTGATTTATACATTTTCTTCAACCCGAATTCAGTCATGCGTGCCTCGTCCGGAGTAATGGTGGCACATTTTATACCCACCTTATACTTTTTAATCGCGTATGCCGCATCAATCGTTACCTGATCATCCGTGGCATCGCGATGCTCAATGCCTAAATCGTAATACTTAATGTCAATATCCAGAAAGGGGAGAATCAATTGCTCCCTGATCATTTTCCAGATGATGCGCGTCATCTCGTCGCCATCGAGTTCAACTACAGGATTCAGTACTTTAATTTTTTCCATTGTAAAGATGCTATATTGATAATTAAAAATAATCTTACTATTACTGCATTATCCCACAGATAAAACCTGAGCGTCAGAATTGTTCAAAATCGAGTCCGAATTTCGATTTAAGCATTGCCAGTGCGGGATACTTTTCAACCAGCGAAGACCATCTTTCGGCTTCAGTATAAGGGGCATTTGTTTTACTCACCGTACCCTCTGATACCTTAAACTGAATTTCAATGGCATCATTGCCAAAACGATTTCGAAGATAACCCAGTAATTTCGGTTTAAGATCGAGGGTCAGCCTGTTTAACTGAAGTTCAGTATCGAGCTCGTATTCGATCTGCCACCCTTCTGTCAGTAACGGTTCCCTGGCCCCCAGCGCCGATTTTAACTGTGCAGCATCCACATTTGCCACAAAATTCTTCCATTCCACTACTAACTCTTCCTGAGTGAATGTATGCTCTTTAACTTCACTCTCCGGTTGATTATCAGAAATTTCCGGTTTTTCGCTTTTATCTTCGATCTTAACATCCTCCCGCAATGCATCCATAATGGAAGGTGTTGAATATACATTCCGACCTGGAAGCTTTCGCGTTGCCGGATGTTGCGGAACGGGCTCAATGACAGGTTTTGACGGCGCGACGATCTTACCTGAACTCACTTTATTTGAACTACTTACCTTTTTTGCCGGATCAATTGCTGAAAAGATTGGCAAAAGAGAAAGTGTTGCTATTGCGTCATCAACTGTTTTTTTTTTAATAACTCTTCCAATTGAGAGATTCTTACAAGGGTCAACTCAACCAAAAAACGCTGGTTCGAAGACGATTTGTATTGAATGTCACAGTCGGAAGTCAATTGAAGCGCACCGATTAAGAAATTAATGGAACACGTCATTGCCTGAATTTTATATCTTTCGCGAATCTCTCCCCCCACTTCAAGTAATTGAATGGTGACGGCATCCTTGCAAATCAGAAGATCCCTGAAATGCTGGCTTAGTCCCATAATAAAATGATGGGCATTAAATCCTTTATCCAATATCTCGCTGAATATCATTAGTGTACCGGATATATTTCCTTGATGGAAACAATCGGTCAATTTAAAGTAGTAGTCATAATCGAGTACATTCAGATTGGCAATGGTATCCTTATAGGTTACATTGGCACCACAGAAACTAACCACCTGATCAAAGATCGAAAGTGCATCGCGCATGGCCCCATCCGCTTTCTGAGCAATTACATTCAGGGCTTCCAGCTCAGCATTAACATTCTCTTTATTAGCTACTTCACGAAGATATTTTTCAATATCAGGTATTGAAATCCTGTTAAAATCATAAATCTGGCACCTGGATAGAATCGTTGGCAGGATTTTATGTTTTTCGGTCGTTGCCAGGATAAAGATGGCATGTGCCGGAGGTTCTTCAAGTGTTTTTAAAAAGGCATTGAACGCCGAAGCCGACAACATATGAACCTCATCGATAATATATACGCTGTATTTTCCGATCTGGGGAGGAATTCTGACCTTATCGACCAGAGAACGGATATCGTCCACCGAATTATTGGAGGCAGCATCAAGTTCGTGAATGTTATATGAACGGTTTTCGCCAAATGACAGACATGATTCGCATTGATTGCATGGTTCGGTATCGGCACCAAGGTTCAGACAATTGATTGTTTTTGCAAAAATCCGGGCTGATGTGGTTTTTCCGACCCCTCTCGGGCCGCAAAAAAGATAGGCATGGGCTAGGTGATTGCTTCGTATGGCATTTTTTAACGTCGAGGTAATCGAAGGCTGACCAACTACCGAGTTAAAGGTATCGGGGCGGTATTTACGTGCTGAAACAAGATAGTTTTCCATAAAACTCAAAGGGCGTATTTGGAAGCCAAATATAATTAATGTTAACAATCAATCAGTTGCAATTGCAAGGTACAAATACGGTATAAACCCATTAATTAAACCGCTTTTTGCAATTGGTTACCTTATTTGTAATACTGCAAAAGTATAAATTATTTTCGTTTTCAATTATTTTCTTGCCTGCTGTCCGGAAATCTTTCCTTAATTGATTAAGGATTCATTTCCAGATGAAGGAGAGTGATTCCATTTGCGATCAGGTTCAACGATCCTTTCGTTCCCATACATAGGTTGTGTAATGACCGTCAAAAAATTCTATACCACAGAATTGAATTCAGTTCCTATTTTGTGAATGCCATCGATGATTTTCTTTCTTTGGGCCGGGCGTGGGTTTCTGTAGCCGGTTGCGTAGTGTCCCAATTGCCGTTCATTGATTCCCGTTACACGGGCCAGAGCTGATCGTGTAAGAATACCATCGAAATAATGAAGCAATGCCTGTATGTTCAATTCAAATTCTAATTCGTATTCCCCTTTCAAAGCTTCGGGTATTTCGTCTGCATCGGCTCGCATGGACTCCAGATGCCATCTTAATGATTCGGTATATGCTTTCTTTACTCCTTCCAATGTTTTATGAGTTGCCACACATCCCATTACTTGATTACTACATGCTCCATAGTTGTCTAACCAGCTTATTTGCACTTTAACTTTTCCCATGTTCGGAGATTTTAATGGGATTGGCATTATTTCCAACCCGCTTGTTTAAAAATGTTATTTAATGTCTCATGCTATAAAGATAGTATAAATACTATCAAAAAATAATTCTATTTATCAATTATTTTAAAGGGCCTTTTGTGAAAAATTATAACTGCTCTTTTTCAGGCAAAAACCTTTAAAATGCAATGTTGGCATATTCTTTCTAATATTCGTAGGCAATTATTTGTTCTACTACTTTTTTCAGTTCGGGCAGGTCGTTTTGGATAATTGCCCATACGGCAGCCAGTTTGATGTTGAAATATTCGTGGGCTATTATATTTCGGAAAGACCGTACCTTGTGCCAGGGATAGTCGTACTTATCAAGTTTTTCTTTTTTAACACAGATGATGGCTTCACCGATCACCGAAAATTGATAGAGAACCGCATCGTGGATTAAACCGGTTTGACTAAATGATGAAAGCGATTCATCAAGTGTATATTTCCGAATTTCGTCAATTGCTTCCAGAATATGCTGCAATCGCTTTAAACTTTCAACCTGTTCATCCTTCTTCATAAATGAGCTTTAAATCGGGTTTCACATGTTCCAGAACATACGGTTTAAATGTGTCGATAAAGCCCACATCGACCTTTCGGTTTACGAGTTTTTCCAATTGGAATTGAACATCGGCCAAATCAAAGTAGCTAAACTCGTCACTGGTCTCAATGACTATATCAATATCACTCTTAGGCCCGTCATCTTCTCTGGAAAACGAGCCATAAATCCAGGCTTTTCTAATTTTTTCAAATTTTGCCATCCCAGCAATTAATTGCTTTTTGATTTCGTTGCGGTCGATTTTTTTAAATGCTGCATAGGCAACATGTTCTTCAGCCATTTGCAATGCATTCAAAGCCAAATCCTCATCTTCCAGTTCATAAACCAGTCTATCCGACAGCCACAAAACAAGCAAGATTTCTTCCTTTATCTGAAAATATTGCGCGAGTTTCACTACCTGCTCACGGTTCAATTTGCGCTGTCCGCGCTCCACTTTACTCAGGATAGCCTGATCAATGCCGAGGTAAGAAGCCACTATCCGCAATGGCAACCGCTTCTCTTCCCGAAGCTTTCGCAATGTTTCTCCAAGATTGTCCATTTTGCATCAGTTTATTTTGACACTTTTTGTCAAAATTAGTGTTTTATTTTCTGATTTTAATCAAATATATCCAAAAGTTATCGACGAAAATCCTATTCTCGGAACATTTCAGATGTTTATCCGTTATAGAATAATCGTTAAGTATTTTTGTTTAAACAATTAACAGATAGAAATGAAAAAGTTATTTTTAGCAGGTATATTACTGACACTTGTATTAGGTGCAGCTGCGCAGGGCAAAACCCTCTATGATTTTAAAGTAACAACACTCGAAGGCGCACCCTTCGACCTCTCTACTCTAAAGGGGAAAAAAGTGCTTGTGGTCAACACAGCCTCAAAATGTGGCCTGACCCCTCAATACGATACTCTTCAAAAACTATATGATACTTACCGGGACCGCAATTTTGTGATTGTTGGTTTCCCGGCAAATAACTTTTCGAATCAGGAACCTGGTACCAACAGCGAGATCAAGGAATTCTGTACGAGGAATTACGGGGTCACCTTCCCAATGATGTCTAAAATTTCAGTCAAGGGTGAGGATATCGATCCGCTTTACAAATGGTTAACATCCAAATCGATGAATGGAGTATTGGATGCCCCGGTAACCTGGAATTTTCAAAAATTCATGATTGATGAGCAAGGTAAACTGGTTGGCTTCGTATCGCCCAAAGAAAAACCCGATTCCGAAAAGATTATCAGCTGGATAGAAGGAAAGAAGACAAATTAATTCCGGCAAAGGCCGGTTACGTTTATTTAATTATCTGAAATACAGAAGCCGGAGCCTGATCAGCCCCGGCTTTTTGCGTTTGATTATTACCATAAATAATTGTATCTTGCGTTTGAACTAACATCAAGGCTATGCGATTAATAGGAAATGTAATCTGGTTGATTTTCGGAGGTTTATTTACCTGTCTGGGGTATCTTTGGGGCGGTTTTCTGCTCTGCCTTACCATATTAGGTATACCATGGGGATTTCAGGCCATGAAAATAGGAATTGCACATCTGGCACCTTTCGGCCGGGAAATCGTACCAACAGGTGGCTCTATCCCGGTGATATCCTTTTTGCTCAACCTGATTTGGATAATTTTTGCAGGGATCTGGATTGCCATGGCTGAACTGCTTTTTGGGATTTTACTTTGCATCACCATAATTGGAATTCCTTTTGGACTGCAACATTTTAAGCTTATGCGACTTGCAATTTATCCGTTTGGCTACGATCTGAAATAGTCAACCTGATATCCGGAGAGTTAACCCACAGACTTAAACTCCGGATAAAATTGTGCTCTCGTTTCGCCCAATCACCCGAATCACAGATCAATACTTTCGCTTTTCCTGGACAGTTCGACAGGAATGGTTAACGAAAATGTACTTCCCTTCCCTGGTTCTGAAATTACTTTCAATTCGCCTTTTAAGATTTTGGTGATTTTTTGCGATATAGCCAATCCTATTCCAATACCTCCATAGACCCTTGTAAATGAATCATCGCCTTGTCTGAAAAAATCGAAGATAATGCTTTGTTTCTCCTTCTCAATTCCAATACCTGTATCCTTTACATAAAACATCAGACTTGACTCATCTTCGATCTTGTACCCGAATTCAATCGTTCCTTTCTGAGTGAATTTGACCGCATTTTTAAACAAATTAGTAAGGACCTGATTGATTTTACTTCTGTCGGCTGTCACATAACTCGAGAGCCAGTGTGCATCAGGTTTAAAAATGAGACAAATCTGTTCATGCCTGGCTGAAGTTCGTAAAATACTGTCGAACGAAGCTTTGTTCTCCATAAAATGATCCATCAGGCTGAAAGTCTGTTTCCGAAGTTTAATATTCGATTGTTCAACCAGAGCAAGGTCGAAAACCCCCTCGATAATTGAAAGCAAACTTTGACCACTGGTTTGAATACTGGAGGCAAAACTGACATTGTCTTCGGGAGCAACACCTGACATGATTAATTCACTAAAACCAAGAATATGATTAAGCGGAGTTCGTAATTCGTGGTTCATCGTAGCTAAAAAAGCCGATTTCAACCGGTTACTTTCCTCGGCAGATTCTTTTGCAGCGATTAATTCCTCCCTGTTTTTTTTCATTTCAGAAACATCGATTGCTACACCAATCAAAGCAATGGGGATTTCATGTTCATCTTTAATCAGAGAAGTAGAGAGTAATATGGGGAATAAAGTTCCATCCTTTCTCCTGTTCATAATCTCTCCTCTCCAACCTCCTTCAATTGTTTCAGTAAGAATATCCCTCACATGTCCATGTGCAGTATCCGCAGTGCGTACTATACTAATATGTTTCCCGATTAGCTCCTGTTCCGTATATCCATAAGTTTGAAGAAATGATTCGTTTACATAAATCAATATATCTTCGGTGTCAGTGATTGAAACACATTCACTGATACCCTCCAGCGAATGAGCCAATAATTTCACCCTTTTCTCAACCTCCTTTTTTTCTGTAATATCCTGGAAAATCTCAAGTATGGCTTTCTTACCCTTGAATAACATACCGGTATGATTAATCTGGAAAATCCTTCCGCCAAAAACATTTGAAGTTTCCGATATTTTAGTCATTCCAATCTGTATGTCGGCGTATAAAGGGCAATCGATACATTGGGATTGATTATCACAATAGAGGTTCCAGCATTTCTGACCGATTGCTTTATGATCGTAAAGTTTTTCCAGAATTTCGCTTTGGAAAAGAACATTTCCTTGCTCATCCACAATGTCCATACCGAACGGAATACTTTGCAGGAGTGAATTATTGAGTTCATTGCTCTCCTGTAAAGCCAGTTCAGCCTGCTTGCGTTCAGTAATATCCTGGGTTGTGCCATACATCCAGGTTGGGGATCCGTGTTCATCGCAGGCAATCTCTCCTTCGTCGTGTATATACCTGACTATACCATCGCTTCCGACTATTCTATAATCCATGCTATAGGGTGCTCCATCCACTATTGCCGTATTAATCGCACTGCTGAACCGTTCATATTCCTCAGTAGGAAAGATTTTTACAAACTCCGAAATGTTAACAGGTAATTCAGATGTGAAGCTCATGACCTGGTACATTTCCTCTGACCAATGCAATTCACCGGTCGGTAGATAAATTTCCCAATTGCCAATATGAGCCATTTGCTGAGCGTACGCAAGCTTTCTGTTTATCTCTCTGATCGTCTCTTCCGCATGTTTGCGTTCAGTGATATCCTCCTTAACAGCAAGAAAATGGGTAATACGTCCATTTTCATCCTTAATGGGCGATATTAGCGCATTTTCGTAATATTCCTCTCCGCTTTTCTTTATATTTTTAAACTCACCTTTCCATTCACCTCCCGCACGAATAATTTTCCATAATTTACTGTATTCCTCCTGTGTTGTGGAACCCGATTTTAAAAATCCGGGATTTTGACCAATTACCTCCTCATGTGAATAGCCGGTAAGATGAGAAAATTTAGGATTTACATATTCAATCCTCCCCAAAGTATCAGTTATCACAATAGATGCCGGATTTTGTTCTACAGCCCGGGATAGACTTCTGAGCCGGTCTTCATCTCTTTTACGATCCGTCACATCCCTGATAATCCCTTCATGAAAAAGAATATTCCCTTTCTCATCAGTATTGTACCAGCTATGGTCCTCTACCCATATTTCGGATAGATCTTTTCTCTTTAATTTATAGACATTACATTCATTACCTGAAACATTTGAGACTGATCCGTAGCGATCTTCGGGATTAAAATATAATTCACTGTTTATATCTACCTCCAGCAGCTCTTCTTTACTTTCGTACCCTAACATTTTTATCATTGCAGGGTTCACCGATACGAACTTACCCTCATGCGAACTTTTGTACACGCCATCAGGTAATTTTTCAACCAGGTTACGGTAGAGTTCTTCACTCGCTTTTAGTGCCTCTTCGGTCAGTTTTCGGGTGGTAATATCAAACCCAATTCCCACCAATCCCTGCACTTTCAGATTATCATCAAAAAAAGGATATTTGGACGTTATTCTCCAACGCGGCTTTCCATCTGAACCGGTAAAAACTGATTCCATATTACTCATCGGTACGCCACTCTGAATAACCTGCAAATCCTCCTGATACCCCTGCGTACCATCAGCATCCGGGAATATTTCCAAATCCGTTTTACCAAAGATTTCAGCTATCGAATTACAACCCATGTGTTTAAGATCGGCTTTGTTGGCTATAATCTTTCGGCAATGAGCGTCCTTAACATAGATACTGTCTGGCAAATTATCAATAAGTGTTCTCAGCAAGGAGCGCTCCTGCCGGTTGGCTTCCTCCGCCAGATGACGTGCGGTTACATCAATATAGGAGGCAAGAATATGGTTAAGCGACCCGTCAGGTTTGCGGTCGCACACGACTGACAATGACGCATAAAATAATGTGCCATCTTTCTTAATAAACCTTTTATCAAGATCATAACGATCTAATTTTCCGGCGACCATTTTGGAGAACAAATCGATGTTTATTTCCAAATCATCGGGGTAGGTTAAATCACTCCAATTCATTGATGCAAGTTCCTCCTTTTCATAGCCTAACATATGGCAGAGACTTTGATTCACTTCAAGCCATTTTTTATCCGGCGAAGTCACACTCATCCCCACGGAACAATTCTGAAAATAATTCTCGAATAAATTCTTTTCGGATTTTCTTCGGATCTGCACCTCCAGCTCCTGAAGGTGCATTTTCTCATATTGCTTATAGTCATCACCTTCCCTGATTCGCAGCATTACACGAACCTGCGCGGTGAGATCGTATATGTCCACTGGTTTTGTCAGGAAAGCGTCGGCACCACATTCGAGTCCTTTTTTCCTGCTATCACGATCAGTCGTAGCAGCCGTGATCATAATAACGGGGGTGGATTTAAGCAACGGATCCGCCCTCAGGGATTTGCACACTTCAAAACCGTCCATGAAGGGCATCGCAACAGTGAGCAATACCACATCGGGCATTTCCCGGTGACAAAGTGCTAACCCCTCGGAGCCTGACCTGGCACTTAAAAATTTAATTCCTGGAAAAGCCTCAGCAATTAAAGCCTGTAACACATTAAGATTATCGTCAATATCGTCAATTGCCAATATCTTTTTGATTCCGTTTTCAAAATTCAACTCTCAATAGTTTTTGATGTTCTTAACATTTGCTTTTTCAGAGAGGTCGGGCAATTTTTCAAAAATAATCGTTTTTTCAAATCTTTACAGGTATCTGGTGCTTTTATGTCCATTTAAAATCCTATTATTTATAAAAAAAATTACAAGTTATTGAACTACAAAACATTATAATTAAATATCCAATCCTAATATTTTGCCTTTTCTCCTGCACTCTGAAGTAACAGATTGATTTCACTTTTCAAAGCAATCATTTTGTGTTCGCGTGTTATGGCAAGTTCATAATAGATCTCCAGTTCACTTATTTTACGTTTTAAAGCCTCTTCATCAAGTTTTTGCTTTGTTATATCAATCGTAACACCTGTCCAGCGTGTACTTCCATTTTCCAGTTTCCTGGGACTTGATTCAAACCTGAGCCATTTTATCCGATCTCCGATCAATAATCTCGTTTCACGGATATACGGTTCAAGTGATTGTTGCGCAATTTCGTTCGATATTATAAAGTCACGTATATCGTCAGGATGTATTTTACTAAAAGCTTCGGCAATTGCGTTTGTTAAAAATCCGGCCTTTTCAACTTCGAAATGGTCGCAAAAACGATCACTTACATATTCCATTGAAGCCGATTCAATAATCGATCTCCCGGTTTCTTGTTTTTGAACAAGCATCCGGTATATCCCGGCACTCTGATTGGATACCAGATCTTCATATAACTTGCGACTCTCATCAAGGGCTCCCACCGAAAAATTAATTAATTCATCATATTTTTCTTTAGCGGCTTCGGCCTCCGTTTTTGCCACCACAAGTTCCTCATTCCGCAATTTCAACTCATTATTCCGGTTGTGTAATTCTTCCAGAACCATTTGTATTTCGGCTTGAGCCCCTTTCACCTTTTCCAGTAACTTTTCAGCTTTCTCAAGATTTAAAACAGATTTGGAATTGTTATTATTTTTCATGAGGAGTAGTTCATATTAATTTCACAGGCATTTAACTCCCTTGTTATCCGTTGATATTCGGTGCATTTTTACCATCATCCTGTGGGATGCTCAGGCATATGCATTTCATCATTCAGCAATCATGAATAATAAACAAAGACAGCTGTTCACGAATGTTAAAGGGTTGGCAAAGGTAAAAAAAATTTCCTGTTATTAATAATTAGTAACATCGGCCGAACCTTGCATTACCTCACGCGGAAAAAGTCAGAAAGATCTAAAACTTCCTTACTTTTACGGCAAATGTTAAAGTGCCATTGCAATTATGTCAACACGAATTCTTCGGGAGATCACCCCTTTTATTGTAATGGAAGTGCTTGAAAAAGCACGTGAAATGGAAAAAAGGGGAATCAATATCATTGATTTTAAGAAATAACTATGGACGCTGATTTGATTACCATTGGTGACGAGATACTTATTGGTCAGATTGTTGACACCAATTCCGCCTGGATGGCAAAAAAACTTAATGAGGAAGGAATTAATGTCCGGCAAATAACAAGCATCTCCGATCAGCCTGAACATATCATCGCAGCATTGAAAGATTCGGGCAGCAAGGCAGCGATTGTTTTGGTGACAGGGGGTCTTGGCCCAACAAAAGATGACCGTACCAAGGCCGCTTTATGCAGTTTTTTCTGCACGCAATTAATTGAAAATAAGGACGTGCTCGATCAGATAATCAGGTTACTTACCCCGCGGGGAGTAATTATAAACGCACTAAACCGTGAACAGGCACTTGTTCCGGAAACAGCTATCATTCTTCCAAATAAACTGGGAACAGCACCAGGCTTATTGTTTAATCATCAAGGCACGATTTTTGTTTTCATGCCCGGAGTTCCTTTTGAAATGAAATATATAATGGAGCATGAAGTGCTTCCCCGGATTAAAACGTTGTTCAATACCACAACAATTATTCACCGCACCGTTTTAACACAGGGTTTGCCGGAGTCAATGCTTGCAGAGCGGATTGCCGCCTGGGAAGATAACCTGCCGGAATGTATTTCACTTGCATATCTTCCCAGTCCCGAAAACATGAAATTACGTCTTTCGGCCCGCGGTGAAGACCAGCAGTATCTTACTCAATTGCTTGAACAACAAATCAATGCGCTGGCTGAAATTATTCCGGATCATATTTTTGGTTACGAAGAAGATACATTGGCTGGAAATATAGGTAAGATTTTGACGAAAAAAGGTTTAACAATTTCAGTTGCGGAGAGTTGCACGGGAGGAAATATCGCTCATTCTTTCACACTGAACCCCGGAAGTTCCCGGTACTTTAAAGGCGGGGTAGTTGCCTATTCCAACGAATTAAAGATCAGGCTTCTTGGAATAGATCCCGAAGTTCTCTTATCAAGGGGTGCAGTGAGTAAAGAGGTGGTCGAATCAATGGCTATGGCAGCCCGTAAAGTGATGGACACTGATTTTGCAATAGCAACTTCAGGTATCGCCGGACCGGATGGAGGAACGGAAGATAAACCCGTGGGGACAGTCTGGATCGCGGTGGCCAGTTCCGATTCGGTAGTTTCAAAAGTATTTAATTTTGGAAACAACCGCGAAAGAACCATTATCCGGGCAACTCAGGCCGCATTAAATATACTGAGGCTGAATTTGTTGAAGATGTAAACGATTGAAAGTAATAAATTAAATATCAATACATATGAAAAAGGGATTAATAATTGCCGGTATAGTTTTTGGCTTGTTGATTATCATTATGATCGCGATTCCTGTAGTTTTTAAAGGCAAAATCGTGCAGAAAGTGAAAAGTGCAGCAAACGAAGCTGTAAATGCAAAAGTTGATTTTTCGGATGTGCAGTTATCACTCTTCCGAAGTTTTCCTCAGTTAAACGTAGCCTTAAAAAACCTATCGGTAACGGGTCTCAGCGAATTCAATGAGGTGAAATTACTGAATGTGGAATCCCTTTCAACAGCCGTTAACATTTCCAGCTTATGGAAATCCGGGGGGCTGAGTATCACTTCCATTCAACTTGATCGCCCCGCCATCAACCTGATTGTCAATAAAGATGGAAAATCAAACTGGGATATAGCCAAAAAAACAGATAAACCTGTAGTAACTGCCGATGACGAGGGGACAGAGATTGATCTGGAGAAGATTGAAATCCGTAATGCGTCGTTTGCTTACTCCGACGAATCAACCCCCATGCTTTTTACATTGCAAAACGGAACCTTCGATCTGACGGGTGAATTGAAAGGGAGCAATAGTAAACTCGATATCACAGGTCATGCCGACAGTATAAATTTTGACTATAACGGTTCGCGTTATGCCTCCAATTTCAAAGCCGATTTAAAAGGAGGTTTACAGGCCGATTTTGATAAAATGTCGTTTATCTTTCTTAAAAATGAATTGTTAATCAATAAATTACCACTCGAAGTTCAGGGAACATTTGTGCTGGGTGAGAAAGATTACAATTTCGACTTAACCTATAAATCACCCACCTCTTCTTTTGGAGATTTGCTGGGCTTTATACCGGATCAATATCAAAAAAATCTTAAAGGCGTTGAAACAAACGGAGATATATCTTTCAATGGTTTTGTAAAAGGGATTTACTCTGAAGCAACCTATCCGGCATTGGGCGTAGACCTAAAAATTGCCGGAGGCCGGTTAAAATATCCGGATTTGCCAAAGGAGATTGAGAAGGTGGAAGTAACTGCAAGCATTACCAAACCGCAGGGTGATATGGATCTTGCCAAAATAGATATTGAAAAATTTAATGCCACTGTAGCAGGAAACCCGCTGACCGCAACCTTACATGTTGCCACGCCTGTCAGTGATCCTAAATTGAAGGGAAACCTTAAAGGACATGTTGACTTTGCAACACTTAAACAGGCTATCCCCATGGATTCAATAGATATCAAAGGTATTATTGATGCAAACGTCGACTTCGATGGTCAATATTCCTCCATCGAAAAGGAACAATACGAAAATTTCAGAACCGATGGTACAGTTACGCTGAAAGACTTCATGTATACTTCGGTTGATTTACCGCAAAGTGTCGAAATCAGGTCTGCCGATATACGACTTAATCCGAAACAAATTACATTGAGCAAATTATCGGGAAACATGGGAGAAAGCGATTTTGAAGCAAATGGCACGATTGCGAATTACTGGGGTTACATTCTCAAAAAGGGAATACTGAACGGAAATATGACTTTAAAATCAAATTATTTGAACATTAATCAGTTCATGACAAAATCAACTGCAATTGACTCAACTGCAACCAGTAAACCCTTTGAAGTTCCGGAAAATATTAATTTTACTATACAATCAACTGTTGACAGAGCCCTCTACGAAAAGATGACCATTTCCGGAATTACCGGAAAAGCAGTTATTAAAGACAGAAAAGTACTGCTTGACGGTCTGAATATGAATATGCTCGGTGGAAAACTGGTGGTGTCGGGAGCCTATGCTACCTTAAAGGACCAAAAGCCGGATTTTGATTTTAAGATGGATATCAAGGAGTTTGACCTGCCGAAAGCCTACCAGTCACTGAGTACCGTCAGACATTTTCTCCCGGTTGCCAAAGAAAGTACAGGTTCTTTCAATACAAGTCTTTCATTGAATGGCAAACTTGGCAATGACTATACACCTGAATTTACAACTTTAAACGGCGGGGGATTACTCACTGCCAATAATATTGAACTGATTGGAGCTACCCTTTTTAAAGAAATTGGAAAATATTTCAGGAAAGATTTATTCAAACAGGTAAAAGTCAGTGATTTCACCACCCATTTTAAAGTAGCCGACGGGGGACTGGTAATCTCTCCGTTTAATACCAAAATTGCCGGTCAGGAAGTCACGATGTCAGGCAAACAATCGGTCTCGAAAAATCTTGATTACCGCATTGATTTTAAAGTTAATAAAGAAGATGTCAGTGACGAGGTTACCAAGTACATCGGTTTTGTGCCGGGGGCAGAAAATATTTCTAAATATCCGATCGGTGTACACGTGGGCGGAACATTCGATAAACCTGACATCCAGGTAGATCTTACTGAGGCAAAAAAACTGGTCGAAGCAGAATTTAAAAAGAAGGCGGGCTCAACGATTCAGGATGCCGTCAAAAAATTTGGTTTGGATAAACTGTTTAAATAATAATGGAAAAGCTGTTTAAAACATCAGTTCTTGTTCTTTTTCTGATGGCGACTTCCTTCCCGATGTTCGCACAGGAAACCGATTATCATGGATTCCGGGAGCTCGATTTTAAGTTCGAAGGTCATAGTGCCAAAATAGTATTTCCCAAAAAGGCAGAAACGGAACGGCACTGGATATGGAGAGCCCGTTTCTGGGGACATGAGCCTCAAACAGAGATCGCGTTACTTGAAAAAGGTTTTCATGTGGTGTATATCGATGCTGCTGAATTGTGTGGAAATCAGGAAGCGGTAATGTTATGGAATCATTTTTACAATTACCTGGTCAAAGAATACAACCTGAATCCAAAAACGGTTCTCGAAGGATTCAGCAGAGGGGGTCTTTATATCTACAACTGGGGTTCGGCGAATGTCGCGAAAGTGGCCTGCATCTATGCGGATGCCCCGGTTTGCGATATTAGAAGCTGGCCGGGTGGCAAAGGGAAAGGACCTGGATCGAGGGCTGACTGGGAACTACATCTGAAAAGATATCAGCTTACAGAAGAGACGGTTAATGACTTCAAAGGAATGCCTGTCTTTAATGCCCAAAAACTGGCTGAGGCAAAGGTACCCGTATTGCATGTTTGCGGTGCAGCTGACGTGGTTGTACCAATCGATGAAAACACTTACGTGCTCGAAAAGGTCTATAAAGCGGCAGGAGGCGATATCAAAATTATTGTAAAAGAGGGGATTGGCCATCATCCGCATAGTCTCAAAGACCCCTATCCCATTGTTGAGTTTATACTTTCGCACACCGTTCCCGGATTAATGAGTAAACCAGCGGCTGTTGAATCAAAAATGGCCATCAATTTCCGCGGAAATATCGATAACTGCCGGATCAAATTCGAAAAGGAGAAAACAGGGAGGGTGGCCTTCCTTGGCGGGTCCATTACCGCTAATCCGGGCTGGCGTGATATGGTTTGCGAATACCTTCAGCAGCGGTTTCCTGACACAAAATTCGAATTTATCAATGCGGGAATCCCTTCAACAGGATCAACCCCGGGTGCGATGAGATTTTCGCGCGATGTTTTATCGAAAGGAACCATCGACCTGCTTTTTGAAGAAGCGGCGGTAAATGATGCCACAAACGGAATCAAACCGGCCATGCAGATCCGGGGAATGGAAGGAATTATCGCCCATGCCTTGAAATCTAATCCTTTCATGGATATCGTGATGCTTCATTTTGTTGACCAGGATAAAATGGCCGATTACAATAATGGTAAAATTCCCGAAGTAATTCAGCAGCACGAGAAAGTGGCGGAATATTATAACATTCCCTCTGTTAACTTTGCCAGGGAAGTAAATGACCGCATTCTGAACAACGAATTCACATGGCGCGATGATTTCAAAAATCTCCACCCCTCCCCTTTCGGTCAGGCGATCTGTTTCAGAACGATTAAGCACTTTTTTGAAACATCGTGGAAAGATCCTTTCGCAAATAGTCAAAAACAGAAACAATCACCCGGAAAGCCGCTGGATCACTTTTCCTACATTAACGGTCATTTCGAGCCGCTCGCGAAGGCAAAAACTGGTGATGGATGGAACCTGATAAAGAACTGGAAACCAAACGACAAAACATCCACGCGGGCCGGCTTTGTAAATGTTCCGGTTCTTGAAACGACACAGCCCCACGCTTCGCTAAAACTGAAATTCCGGGGGACAGCTATCGGACTGTTTGTGACTTCAGGACCGGATGCGGGTATTGTGGAATATAGTATCGACGGATCAGATTTTAAAACGGTAGATCAATTTACCCAATGGAGTAAACAGTTGCATCTTCCGTGGCTCATAATGCTGGATGATGAATTGAAAGATTCAAAACACACGTTAATTCTTAGAATGTCAGCAGGAAAAAATCCTCAAAGTATTGGAAACAGTTGCAGAATTCACCAGTTTGCAGTTAATAATTAATCGGTTGATTTTAATCAATAATCCTATCTTTGTAATTCTTTTGAAAAAACGGATACAAATAGAGAAAAGAGAAATATGAAGATTGCGTTGATTGGTTACGGAAAAATGGGCCGGGAGATCGAACAAATCGCCTTAAGCCGAGGACACTCCGTCATTTTAAAGATTGATATTAATAATCCTGAGGAACTTACCACAGAAAAACTCTCCGGGGCCGACGTAGCCATCGAATTTACTTCTCCGGTAACTGCAGTAAATAACTACCTGAAATGCTTTGAAACCGGTGTACCGGTTGTCAGTGGAACAACAGGCTGGCTTGATCAGAAATCCGAAGTCGAAAAAAAATGCCTGGAAAAGAACGGATGTTTTTTCTATGCATCAAATTTTAGTCTTGGTGTCAATATTTTCTTCGGGATGAATAAATATCTTGCCCGTGTGATGAAAGATTTTCCCCAATACGATGTGAGCATGGTTGAAGTTCACCATACCCAGAAATTGGATGCACCAAGTGGTACTGCCATCACGTTGGCCGATGACATCATCGCCATCAATGATAAAAAGACAAATTGGACCATTGACAATCCAAAATCAGAAAACGAACTTTATATTAATCCCATTCGCGAAGGTGAAGTTCCCGGAATCCATACGGTGAAGTATGACTCTGAAGTTGATTTTATTGAGATTACCCATAGCGCTTACAGCCGGAAGGGATTTGCATTCGGAGCTGTCCTTGCAGCCGAATTCTGTGTAGGAAAAAAAGGAATTTTATCAATGGCAGACCTGTTGAAATTTTAGTGAAAAAATAAATATATAAAATAATGAATAAGTTACTGGATAGCAGATGGTTTAAGTTTGGCCTCGTGGGTGGTCTTTACCTGCTTTGGGTTGTTTGGTTAAATAATTACTGGTGGTTGATCGGCCTGGTTGTAATCTATGATATTTACATTACCGGGAAAGTACACTGGTCGTTCTGGAAAAAGAAAAATCCACCGGACGGCAAACAAACCAAGGTCGTTGAATGGGTTGATGCCATTATATTTGCTGTCATTGCCGCTACATTTATCCGGATGTTTTTTATTGAGGCTTACACGATACCAACCTCTTCGATGGAAAAATCAATGATGGTAGGCGATTACCTTTTTGTCAGTAAAACGGCCTATGGACCCAAAATGCCGAATACGCCCATTTCGTTCCCCTTTGTCCATCATACAATGCCTTTATCGACAACCACGAAATCATTTTCAACCATCATTCAGAATCCCTACCGCAGAATAGCCGGATGGGGAAAGGTTAAAAATGACGATGTAGTTGTTTTCAATTTCCCGGAAGGTGATACCGTTGCCCTGAATATGCAGGACCGAAGTTACTATGAACTGGTTCGCTCGTATGGACGCGAAAAAATTCATGGCGACAAAAGGGTTTTTGGCGATGTTATTTACCGTCCGGTGGATAAACGTGAAAATTATATCAAACGATGCGTGGCTATTGCGGGCGATTCAATCAAAATAGTTAAAGGCCAGGTTTACGTAAATGGAAAACCACAAAAGGAAATACCTGGAATTCAATATAAATACCTCGTCAATATCAATGGTACTTCCATTAATACCAGTGCCCTGGAAAAGCTTGATATTTCACGTTCTGAAATTGAAGGATCTGACTCACGATACATCATGTCGCTTACTGCCGCGCAGGTCAGCAAAATGGATGGATTAAAATTTATTCAATCAAAAGAGAGGGTTACCTGGCCAGAGGACAATAGCGATCCGGCCATTTTTCCCAGCGATACAAAATTCAACTGGAATCTCGACAACTTTGGACCACTCTGGATTCCGAAAAAAGGGGTGACAATCAATCTTACTCCCGATAATCTCCCTTTATACAAAAGAATCATCGACGTGTATGAAGAAAATGATCTGGAAGTGAAAGATAATGCTATTTATATCAATGGGGCACCCGCTTCCACGTATACATTTAAAATGGACTACTTCTGGATGATGGGAGATAACCGTTATAATTCGGCAGACTCGAGGTACTGGGGATTCGTTCCTGAAGATCACGTTGTCGGAAAAGCCTCTATTGTGTGGCTTTCGCTCGATAAAAACAAAAGCTTCCTCTCCAAAATCCGGTGGAACCGCTTTTTTATGACCGTCAAATAAAAGTCGGTTTTACAGGTAAAAGTCGGCATAATTTATGCCGGCTTTTATTTTGCGAAACATTTGATAAATCGTATTCTACATGAAGATTATTAACAGTTTAGTTGCGATAATCATCTCATTGGCGCTGTTATTTTCCTGCAAAACATCAGGATACATTACAGATCACGAGAGCATTCAAAGACAAAAAGAGATGCGAAAATACCGGACTGGTGTCAATTTCGCCGACATCGGCCTCATGGTTGCATCGTCTATGGGCACTATATTAACAGGAGTAAGTGTATATACGGAACCACGGGCCAAATCATTCAGGAAGTTAAAACTAACCAGTGAGTCGAAAGATACCCTTTTTGTTAATATGGTGACAGATTTACTCTGGAAGGATTCGGTGTACTGCGATATTCGTGATATAATGATGCCACCTCTCCAATCCGCGAAGGTAATTGTTCCGCTGGGTGCAGCATATAATATCTTTTTCAGAACCGATTACTCCGCTCCCGACGATGAAAAAGTTGAAATAGACACAGGTAAAACCCGCCGGGTTAAACTGAAACCACAGGCAGAAAAATCAGATTCAAAATAAAAATCGTTTAACAACCAACATCCGAACATCATGCAAAGGGGTTTACTTACAGGAATTATATTGGGATTGGCGATGACAATTTTTGCCTTACAAAATGCAGTAACAGTTCCTGTAAAGTTCCTGTGGGTAAAATTCGCAGAAGTGCCCTTAGCATTGATTCCGGTGATCTCCCTTATGATTGGTATTCTCGTAACCGCAATTTTTGCTTTTATAGATAAGCAAAGACTACGGAATAAAATACGAAGGCTTCAAATCAAGTTAAAGGAGCTTGAAAATAAACAAACCGGTGCGGATGAAAGAAAAGAAGCGGGTGAGCTGATTTCGGAAGACGGGATGTCAATTGAAGGCGAACCCGGACATAGATTTTTTGACTAATAATGGAAAATACGAAAACAGATGTTATACTTAGCACCGCCTATCTGGCACCCGTGCAGTACTTCACAAAACTGATCAGCTATCCGACTATTTTCATAGAAAACTGTGAGAGCTATCTGAAACAATCGTACCGGAATCGTACAGTCATCCTTTCAGCCAACGGTCCTTTACAATTAACAATACCGGTTGCAGATGGTCCCCGTGCAAAAGGGCCTGTCAGGGATCTTAAAATCTCATATGATGTTAACTGGCAGCAAATTCATTGGCGGGGCATTTGGTCTTCCTATAATAGTTCACCCTTTTTCGAGTATTACGCCGATGATATCGCCCCTTTCTTTCATACTAAGACATTCAAATATTTAATCGATTTCAACTCAGAAATACAAAATGCAGTACTTAATGCCATTAACATCAATATAGAATTAACTAAAACAGCAGATTACTACCCCGAGGGAGAAGTTCCTGATACAGCGGATGATTTTCGGTATACCATTCATCCAAAACCACAAAAACAAATTGCCGATCACCATTTTTTCCCAAATCCTTACTTACAGGTTTTCAGCGAAAAATGGGGATTTGTACCCAACCTGAGTATCCTGGATCTGCTTTTTAACGAAGGACCGGAAACCATTAACCATTTACGATCCTGCATCAGGTAAGCACCTGAAGTTTTTCGTGTATGAATTTCCCGATAATTTCGGCATGGTCAAACGCCATTTCAGGTAGTGAATTGATCGGAAACCAACCAGCTTTTTCGGCATCATCACCACCCATAACATTTTTAGTCTCACCGATAATTCCATAAAATACAGTTGAAATAGTACGATGACGCGGATCGCGGTTTATCGCATCGAAGGTGAAAAACTGATTTATCGCAATATCCTTCAGTCCGGTTTCCTCATCTAATTCCCGTTGGCAGGCTTCCTTTAAAGTCTCTTCCATTCCGACAAAACCACCGGGAAGAGCCCAAAGTCCTTCGAAGGGATTAAATTTTCGCTGAATAAGTAAAACCATATCCTGACTGAATTTCTGTGCAACAATTATCGCGTCAACAGTCATCGCCGGGCGGGGATATTCATAACAGTATTTCAAATTTTGATCCTTCATAATAATATAAATGATAAAACGTATAACCGGCAAACAGGCAATAGCATGGATTTAGGGAGCATTCAGCTGCCTGGCAGAAGGTATGTTTAATTTGCCGGATCAATTATTGCTCCTTCTGTTTACTTGAGTTTTTCAGAACAATATAGACCACAATCATAATTGCGAAAAGGTAACCGAGTATTTCAAGATGTCCCATAGTTTTAGAAGGTTAAAAATTTGACATTGGCATCAAACAATCCGGACCCCTTAAAGATAACGACTCTGGTGAATATTTCAATCAAACCTAAACACGCTGATTTTTAAATCAATACTGATTAACTGCTGATCAGTCGTCGCATAAGCCTCATCTGATGGGTATACCGTCCTGTATCTATATTAAATATACCAAAATGATCTATGTTATCGATTCTTACCTTTCCGGATGAATGAATAATTTTATTCTTCTCCCAGATAACACCTACATGAGTAATTGCACCCTCCTCGTTATCGAAAAAAGCCAGGTCTCCGGGTAATGCCTCCTCCACAAACGTGAGATTCGTTCCGATTAATGCCTGCCGTGAAGCATCGCGCGGAATAATTAAACCTGCCATTTTATACAATACCTGTGAAAACCCCGAGCAATCGATTCCAAAAGGAGTCCTTCCTCCCCAAAGATAGGGTGCATTAAAATATTTAAGCGCATTTTCAATGATCACTTCACGTATCTCGCGGTCGGCCCCTGCGATACTGTTTCCCTGAATACTGTATCCCACATTTCCAATCTTAAAAGTCCGGTTAACCTTGTTAAAGTGAGGCAGCGAACTACCTGCGACAATCAAAAAATTATTATAATCGCCATCAGGCTGAATGATATTGAAAACATCGGTTGTCACAATCCGCGGGATTTCTTCCAGTTCCCAAAAAACATGCTCTTCAATTTCATTGACCATCTTACGGTCGATCCACCCTTCGTAACCATCGAAAGCGAGCTTTACCCGGCACCATTTGGCGTTCTCTTCAATTATTGTATAGTGCTCGCCAAAAAGTATTTGCGTGCACATTTCGCTCTTTTCGTGCGGATCTGACCGCACAGGAACAATACTAAGGTTTGAGGTCCCGTATCTCATTAAAAAATTACTACTTTTGATTAATCCCAAATATACGAATTAATTAGATTCGCCTATAAATTTGATAGAAGAGAAAGTTATGAATCTGAAGAAGAGCAAATGGTTTGAATCATCACGATGGCATACGATTTATATAACCTCATTATTTATCATTACAACAATTGTCCTATATTTTGCCTTACCACAGGAGGGAAGATTTCGGTATGAATTTCAAAAGGGCAGGCCGTGGATGCATTCAACATTAATTGCTCCATACAATTTTGCCATCATGAAATCAGATAAGGCAGTCCAGGAGGAACGTGACTCGCTGCTAAAATCTCTGACACCCTATTTTATTCTTCATGATTCGATCGTACAACAACAGCTTACAGCGCTCTCCTCAAAAATTGATGAGATCACGCGCAATGCAAATTCCGAGATTCTGTATTCAAGAATCATTAAGAATAAAGTACTTGCAATTTTCGAAAGAATCTACAATTCGGGAATTCTCGAACAGGAGGCAACTAATTATCCACCCCTGGCAGGAAAAACTGAACTTTTTATCGTACGTAAAAATGAAGCCCTGAAAGTTCCTGTCGGACAATTATACTCGTTGAAAAAAGCCTATTCCGAAGCAATTATGAAGTTGGACCCGCTCCGGAACAGTGACCCTGACTTCAAACTAATCCTTGACAAACTCCCAATCGAAGATTACCTCGCTGTGAATCTTTCGTTCGATCTCGATAAAACGGAAGCAGAAGAAGAAAAGATTCTCGAAAACCTGTCGACAAATTATGGCATGGTACAGGAAGGCGAACGGATTGTATCGCAAGGTGATGTAATCTCACCGCAGACTTACCTCATTTTGGAATCGCTTAAAAACACATATGAAAAGAGCCGGGGCGATTTCTCCAAATATTACGTTATTATTATTGGCAAATTGTTATTTATCAGCATGTTGATGGTTACGCTCTTTCTTTTCATTTACAATATCCGCCGTAAATTATTGAAATCGAAACGTGATATCACTTTTACCCTGCTGATGATGACCCTGATGATCTTCTTCTGCAGGATCATTGTGACTACCAACATATCTGTTTATATCGTCCCGTTTACCGCCCTGGCATTGATTATCCGCACTTTTCTTGACGCCCGTCTGGCCATTTTTGTGAATACCATTACCGCCATTATTGTGGGGTATATGGTACCAAACGGTTATGAGTTTGTACTGCTCTCGATTTCGGCCGGAAGCATTGCTGTGATCAGTCAGAATAATCTTCAGAGACGTGACCAGTTGATCCTTACTTCTGTAATCATATTTTTTGTTTATGCTGTGACTTATATCGGCATTTCGCTGGTACAGGAGGCAAGTTTTGGAATCGACTGGACCATAATAAAATGGTTTATAGTGAATGCAGCCTTAACCCTGATTACCTACCTTGTGGTCTTCCTGATTGAAAAGGTCTTCGGATTTGTCTCTGATGTAACGCTGATCGAATTATCGTATTCGAACCAGAAACTATTACGCAAACTTGCAGAAGAGGCGCCCGGCACTTTTCAGCATTCACTGCAGGTTGCCAACCTGGCTGAAGAAGCAATATTAAGTCTGGGTGGCAATCCTTTACTTGTCAGAGCCGGCGCTCTTTATCACGACATAGGTAAACTTACACATCCTCAATTCTTTACCGAAAACCAGCTGCTGGGTATAAATCCACACGACCAGCTCGCCTACCAGGAGAGTGCGCGAATTATCATGGAGCATGTTAACCGGGGAGTTGAGCTTGCAAGAAAGCATAAAATACCCGAACAGATCATCGATTTTATCAGAACGCACCATGGTACAACCAAAACAAATTATTTTTATATTGAATCAAGCAATAAAAACCACCAGGAGACCAATGAAAGCCATTTTACTTATTCCGGCCCGCTACCATCAACACGTGAAACTGCCGTGGTAATGCTGGCTGACAGCATTGAAGCTGCATCAAGAAGCATGGAGAAAAAGGACAATGAAAGCTTTAAAAAGCTAATCGATGAAATCTTCCGGCAAAAAATAATGGCAGGGCAACTCGATCATTCACCCATAACCTTCAGGGATATAACCATTCTTAAAGAGATATTTCTGGAAAAACTTCACAATATTTACCATATTCGGATTACTTATCCGAAGAAAGATACAGAGTCAGATATTTCACTATCCTCATTTGCACGATAATTGTTAAGAAATTTGAGCAGTTTGCCAAAAAATGGTTGCAGCGTTAATAAACTCGTTTTTAATGATCGTTGTCATCGATATTCTATTAAATTATGAATAACAAAATCTATTTTGCACTTTTATTATCCATTTTGTTCATCTTTGGATGCAAAAAAGATAATCAAATAACAGATAACCAACCTGTTGATCAAAAGGTACAATTTACGGCAAATACATTTAACGATTTATATCTGTGGTACGAATCGATGCCGGCTGTGGATCTTACAACCATTAAAACCCCGGATGATTATATCTCTAAAATAAGATATTCCAAAGACAGGTGGAGTTTCACGATGCCATATACCGAAATGATGGATTTGCTCGAAAATGGTGAAACAACCGGCTGGGGTGCAGGTTTGGCGTTTGACAATCAGGATCTTCTTCGGATTTTATTCGTTTATGACAACAGTGCCATGGGTAAAGCGGGCGTAAAGCGCGGGTGGCAGATTAAGGCACTCAATGGAAAAACGATCAGTTCGATGAGTGACAGCGAAGTTAATATGGCCCTGAATAATTCAAGCAACACCTTCGTCTTTATTAAAAACGATGGTACTGAAACGACCACCCAATTATCGAAGGGAGCGATCGTGATTAATTCTGTACAATATTCGGGCATCTTCCCTAAATCAGGCAAAAAGATTGGATATCTTGTTTTTAGTGATTTCCTGGGAAGTTCGGTTAAAGAACTTAATGTAGTATTTGATAATTTTGCGAGCCAGGGGATTACAGACATGATTCTCGACCTTCGTTATAACGGTGGAGGTACACTGGATTGTGCAGACACGCTTGTTGCAATGCTTGCAGGAGAGCCACATCAGGGTAAAATATATAATACCCTGGAATACAATAAAAAACATATCAGACTAAGTTATCAGAGCCCGATCGGATTAAAGCACAACAGTGTTCAGCTGGATAAACTGGTTATTCTCACTACTTCTTCAACAGCATCAGCGAGTGAACTTGTGATTTCAGGCCTTAAACCATACCTTAATATCAAACTGATAGGTTCTGACACACATGGCAAGCCGGTTGGGATGAATATTGAAGGTGACACCAAATTGAATATTGCTGTAGCTCCAATTAGTTTTCGCAATAAAAATTCTCAGGGCTATACTGACTATTTTGACGGAATTCCGGTTGATTTTACTGTAAATGATAATGTGACACAAGACTGGGGCGTTTTATCTGACGCCAGCCTTACAGCAGCACTTAACTACATTTCGTTGGGGACTATTGGAACAGTGGCTACAAAATCAGCTATCACCCCCGGTCGGATAGTGTACAAGGGGACTGATTACCCCATTGAAAATGTTTACCAATCGGGTAGCATGATTAAATAGCTGCAATCACGTTTTAAATAATTCACAATGAAATTTCTTTTAAGTAATGGAAACTCTTTATTGTCGTATTTTTCACCCCCAACCCCCTCGAAGGGGACTCATGCTTCTAGTATCGTCAGTGCTTGTGAGAAGCGAAAGTCCCCTTTAGGGGATTTAGGGGTAAATCAAGAAAAGAATATGACATTATTTCATTCCTATTACTTCGTCTGTATATTTTACCTGAAAAAAAGCTAAAGTTCAAATCATTTTTCTATTTTCGGAATTAAATTAAACATCTTAAATTCGATATGTATACCATTAAAAAAGGACTCATTTTATTACTCGCGTTTTGGCTGACTATTGATATTACATTTGCCGGGAATAAAGATCGTGAAGGTTATAAATTTGAATCAATCAAAGAAATACCTCATACCTCTGTAAAAAATCAATACAGAACAGGTACTTGCTGGGCGTTTGCAGGAATGTCGTTTTTCGAAGCCGAAATGCTCCGGATGGGTAAACCGGAAGTCGATTTATCTGAAATGTTCCTGGTCAGGATGTGTTATCGGGATAAGGCACTGCGCTATGTCAGAATGCAGGGTAATACTAACTTCGGGGCAGGTGGCGTGCTCTACGACGATTTATACATTGCCGAGAATTACGGCTTAGTACCTGAGAATATATTTCCGGGAATCAAATACAATGAAACAAAACACGTTCATGGTGAAATGGATAATGTACTTCGGAAAATGGTCGAAGGAGTAGTTGAAAATAAAAACAAGAAAATTTCACCCATCTGGAACGAAGCCCTGAATAATACAATCGACTCATACCTGGGGGTTGCACCACAGGAGTTTGAATATAAAGGCAAAAAGTATACTCCCAGGACATTTTCAACCGATTATTGCGGAATTAAACCGGATGATTATGTACAAATCACATCCTTCACCCACCATCCCTTTTACAAGCCGTGTGTTCTCGAGGTACCTGACAACTGGCTTTGGAGTGATTTTTATAATGTTACCCTTGATGATCTCCAGGCAATAGTCGACAATTCACTGAACAAGGGGTATTCTGTCCTTTGGGCCAGTGATGTCAGTGAAAAAGGATTTGCATCCACCCAGGAAGGAATTGCGGTAATTCCTGATAAACCAACAGAAAACATGAGTGATGCAGAAATTGCCAAATGGGACAACCTTTCCGAAAAAGACATCGAATCGGCCCTCTACAAATTTGACAAGCCGGGAAAAGAAAAAAATATTAGCCAGGAAATCAGGCAGGATGCTTTCGATAACCAGGAGACCACTGACGATCATGCCATGCATTTGGTTGGCCTCGCCAAAGATCAAAATGGAGCAATCTATTATAAAGTGAAGAACTCATGGGGTAAATACAACCAGTATGAAGGATATTTCTATGCATCACAGCCATTTCTGCGTTATAAAACCACTGCTATTGTCGTCCATAAAGCGGCAATACCAGCGGCAATCAGGCAAAAATTAAAATTATAACCATAATTTAATAATCAGCTTTTTATTTATCAAATTTTTATCTACTTTTGCGGCTAGTTCCGTACGCAATCTCTGACAGCAAACAATTAGACACTGTGAATATTGCGTTCGTTAATTTTATAGTTAAATCAATCATAATGGATCTGATTAAAATTGCAGAAAACGCGTTTTTAGGTGAAACGAAAGAATTTCCTAAATTTCACGCAGGCGACACAGTAACTGTTCGTTACAAAATCGTCGAAGGTGCCAAAGAAAGAATTCAGAACTACAAAGGAACTGTAATTCAGATTAAAGGTACAGGAACAACAAAAACATTCACCGTGCGTAAAATGTCCGGTAATATTGGTGTTGAAAGAATTTTCCCTTTCTTTTCACCTTTTATCGACGGCATCGAAGTTAACCGCATGGGCCGCGTACGTCGTGCACGCTTGTTCTATCTCCGTGAACTGACCGGCAAAAAAGCCCGCATCAAGGAGAAGAGATTCTAAGAACAACAACTTTTAAAAAAGGGTTCCTCAAAAAGGAACCTTTTTTTTTCTAACTTTAGAAAAAAATCCCCTGTATATGGCATTTCTCAACCAGGAAAAACTGTTTTCCAAACGGTGGTTTGTGGACTATGGATTCATCACCATCGGTTCATTTATTATGGCGGTAGGTTATGTCTTTTTTATTACTCCGCATAAAATAGTACCGGGTGGTATCTACGGGCTTGGTATTATTATCTACCATTTAACCAAAGGGATGACCCTATGGCCGGATGGATTTCCCATAGGTTTATTTAATATAATTGTAAATATTCCGTTAACCTATCTGGGAATAAAACTCCTGGGACCCCGATTTGGCACCAAAACCATATTCGGATTTGTTTCATCATCCATATTTATGGATGGCATCACCTGGATGCGCGAAATTGGCGATGCGCCGCTGGTTAATGATGTTTTGCTTTCGTGTATCTTCGGCGGAGTATTGACCGGTATTGGACTCGGAATGATTTTCAAAGCAAAGGCAACGTCCGGTGGAAGCGATATCATTGCCATGGTGATCACCCGTTATACCCGTATCCCGATTGGTCAGATGCTGATCTGGGTCGATACGGTCATCGTACTGGTTGCACTCGCTGCATTTAAGGACTGGCAAATACCACTGTACAGTATGATTGTCATCTATATAACCGGTCGCGCAGTCGATATGATCCTTGAAGGTGCCAATTATAATAAAGCATTGATCATTATTTCGGACCGGCACGAAGATATCAGGGATAAGATTATCAACGATCTTGCACGGGGCGGTACATACCTGAAAGGCGTCGGGATGTATACGAATACAGAAAAAAATATTATATTCACCGTTGTAAACCGGCGGGAGGTGGCCATCCTTGAAGAACACATAAATCAGGTTGATCCTCACGCCTTTATCACGATAATGGATGCGAGTGAAATCCTCGGCGAAGGCTTTCATTCCTTAAAACATAAAATCGAAGATCATTAGCGGTTTCACAGCTGTAAGCCGCCTGCATAAGCTACTGAATCACCGGTAAAAGTGTTATATCTTAATAAAAAATAATTGTGAAGAAAGTCATCTGCTTTATCCTGGTATGCCTTTCCATTTTACCATTACAGGGACTTGGCCAGAAAGTTGGGTTAGTCCTAAGCGGAGGCGGAGCAAAAGGTTTTGCACATATTGGCGTGATCAGGGCGCTCGAAGAGAACCATATACCGATTGACTATATTACCGGCAGCTCCATGGGGGCAATAATTGGCGGTCTTTATGCTGCGGGATATTCATCCTACGAAATGGAAATCCTCTTCAAATCGGAAGATTTCAAACTATGGTCCAGAGGAATTGTCCCTCCACGGTATGTTTATTATTTCAAGAAACTCGATGACAACCCCTCCTTCGTCGACCTTGATTTCGCGAGAACTGAGGATAAAATGCAGCTGGCCCTCCCAACCAATATTATCCCGACGGGGCAAATGGATTTTGCATTTATGGAACTCTTCACGCCTGCAGGGGCTGTTGCCGAAAAGAATTTCGACCGGCTTTTTATCCCATTCAGATGCATAGCCACCGACATTTACCAACATGTTCCGGTTGTGCTTGGCAAGGGAGATCTTGGATTGTCAATCAGGGCATCAATGACTGTTCCCCTGCTGTTTAAACCAATTGAAATTGACAGCGTTTTGCTTTTTGATGGAGGATTATTAAATAATTTCCCCTTTGATGTTATGCATCAGGAATTTAAACCGGATATTATTATCGGGAGTGCTGTAGACGATAAAGATAGAAAACCCGGTAATGATGATCTTAAACTCCAGGTCTGGAATATGATGGTTCGTAAGACAAATTACATGATGCCCGATAGTCTGGGGATAGCCATTAAAACGCCCGTTGAAAATTACGGTTTACTCGATTTTGAAGATATAAGTGCTATCGAACAGGCAGGTTATGAATCAACTCTGGCTCAAATGGAGACCATAAAAGCACGAATTCCGGGAAGATCTGACTTTGATCTGCTCACCCGCAAACGGGAAGAATTCAGAAGTAAGAGCCCGTCAATGATATTTAATAATATTCAGGTGTCAGGTGTCGACGAATTTCAAAGGCAATATTTGATTCGATCTATTCGACATAAATCACGAACATTTGATTTAGAGGAACTTAGAAGAGAGTATTTTAAAATTCTGGCTGACGATAAAATCAAATCTCTTTTACCAACGGCTGATTATAATGAAACCACGGGGTATTACGATCTGCAATTAAAAGCCGAGCAACATAAACCACTTGCAGTGGGGATTGGCGGATACTTTTCATTATCAGACGTCAACCAGGGTTACATTGGCCTCGATTATCGCCTGTTCAATAATATTCCGATTACGATTCAATCAAATATACATGTGGGTAAATTCTATAGTTCGTTTATGTTAGGTTCGCGTTTTAATCTAACCACGAAAAAGCCACTATCGCTGGATCTCTATTTTATCAAAAACAGGTTTAACTATTTTTCGGGATCGACAGAACTATTCTTTGAAGATAAACAACCCCATTATGTGATACGTAATGATGACAATATTCAGTTCGATGTGAGCTTTCCGGCAAAAACCACTTCGAAATGGGAGGCCGGGATAAACTTTGTGAATCAATCGAATGATTATTATCAAACAACCAAATATACAAAATATGACGAGCCTGACCGGTCACGATTTACCGGGGGAAACCTGCATGCCCGTTTTGAAGAAAAAGCTTTTAACGAAAAACAGTATCCGACTGAAGGTAAAATGTTTAAGTTCGAAGCAATGTACATGTTTGGTAATGAAAAGGAGGAACCCGGATCAACCAGCACATTTGATCATACATTTAGCCGAAAACATCAGTATATTCAGTTTGAGCTGATCTACGAAAAATATTTTAAACCTGTCAAATGGCTAACCCTGGGGGTTGAAACTGATTCCTATTTCTCAACCAAAGAATTTTTCAACAATTATACCTCATCTTTAGTTTCAGCTAAAAGTTTCTCTCCCACGGTTAACAGTACCATCCGCTTTATCCCCTATCTGAGGGCGAATAATTTTGTTGCAGGTGGCTTAAAAGCGATCGTTCCAATATCCCCTTCAACACACCTGCGACTCGAGGGATATTATTTTCAGCCGATTAAAGAAATATTGAGCGGTCCCGACAATAAACCCTATTACAGCGATAAACTTTTTACATCCCATCAGTTTATCGGAAGTGGTGGATTTGTGATTCATACCCCTTTTGGACCGGCAAGCATATTGCTGAATTTTTACAGCAACAGCGATCCAAGGTTTTATCTGCAGGCCAGTTTTGGCTATTTACTCTTCAACCGCCATGAAAATTAAATTAAATAACAACTTAAACACAAACAAAATGTTGGACATTGACACTCTGAACACCAAATTTGGAATTAAAGGCGAAGCAGTATTTACACAACAGGAAAACAACCTGATTTTTCTGGAAATTTCAAACAGATATGCTGATGCCGTTATTTGTCTTTATGGGGCACATATTACAAGTTTCAGGCCGCATGATTCGAAGGAAATTTTATGGATGAGCCCCGATAGCCATCTTGAAGTCGGAAAACCCATCCGCGGCGGAATTCCGGTATGCTTCCCGTGGTTTGGTCCGCATAAAACTGATCCGGAAAAACCACAGCATGGTTTTGCAAGATTAATGTACTGGGACATTGCAGAAATTACCACCAAAGCCGGGGGCGAAACACTGATCCGTTTGACACTGAATTCTTCGGAACAGACAAAAAGTTACTGGCCGCACGATTTTAATGCAGAAATAACGATAGTAGTGGGCAGCACACTCGAATTAAACCTGAATGTGACCAATACCTCTCACGAATCTTTCGAATATGGCAGTGCTCTGCATTCGTATTACAACCTTTCGTCAATCGAAAACATTGCAATAACGGGGTTACAGGGGGCCAGGTACCATAGTCAGCTCTACCCGGGAGAGTTTATCCAGGAATCGCCTGAAATCGAAATTAAGCAGGCAGAAACCCGCCATTTCCACGATACGGAAGCTACCTGTATTATTAACGATCCTGTTTTCGGAAGAAAAATAAGTGTTGCAAAATCGGGAAGCAAAATTACAACCGTGTGGAATCCATGGGCAGAAACATGCGCCAAAATCGACGACCTGCCTGATGAAGGTTATCTCTCATTTGTTTGCGTGGAAGCGGTTAATGCATTTGATAATATGATCACGCTCAATGCGGGAGAATCGCATACAACATCAGCTACAATCGGACTGGAATAACAAGCATTCAATTCCGTACAACTAAAGATCAGGACCATTTTTTTTACAAAAACTTGCAAAATCAACTGTTAAACACGAGGATTTATGAAACCGTATAAAATATTTTGCGTATAGGATACAAAACCAATACGAAAGGAGAACCTTATGCCGGACAGTGTTTATAAAGTTATTGAGTTGGTGGGCACAAGCAGCGAATCCTGGGAAAAAGCTGCACAAAATGCCATTAATAAAGCGTCTGAAACCTTACGCGATCTGCGTATTGCTGAAGTAAGTGCGATGGATCTGCATATTAAAGATGGTAAGATTGAAAGCTACAGGACTAAATTGAAAGTATCGTTCAAGTTTGAAGGTCACGCATAAATCAAGGCACCTGATAAGCTAATTTAATGGGGTTTTCTCAAATGTCAAAAATTAAAGACCACATCCGTCAGATAGAAGCTGACGGATGTGGTTAGATGGTTTTTTGAGTTAACCTATTTAACATTCAGCCAATAATTTTGGACGACAGCACATAGAATGATGAGTCCGTTAGCTGAAGTACTTGAAAAGTGAAACTATCAAAAAAGCTTCCCGACTAAACGAAAATCTTCTTAAAGTCGATAAATCGGCCAAAACGTCTGTTGTATTTTTAAAGACATTGAGACGGATGCAGTTTCGCATTTCATCATTTCATGAAATAAGATACTTTCGGGTGCGATTCAGGTTATTATCTTTTTATCTTCGTAATAAGAATTTAAAACCTATACATATGCTGATTAACGCTACCATTGGTTTGCTGCTTATGACTTCTCTGACCTTGAACACCTCATGTAAAAGTGATGAGGGAAAAATAATTACAGTAACAGGTGAAATCCCTGCCTCAGAGATGGGAATCACTGTCACGCATGAACATGTGCTGGTCGATTTTGCGATGATTGACTCAATGGGTACTCACCCATACCAAAGGGATTCTGTAATAAATAAGGTATTACCCTTTTTTGAAGAGCTTGCTTCGTTTAAAGTCGCAACTTTTGTTGAATGTACACCTGAATATTTAGGCAGGGACCCGCAACTTCTTGCAGAGCTGTCACGTAAATCGGGAATCAGGATCCTTACCAATACAGGTTGGTATGCTGCTGATCATGAACGGCATATTCCGGGTAAAATAAAGGATATGAGCGCCGGGGAGATAGCAGCAATCTGGATTGATGAAGCAAAAAACGGAATTGGGAACACAGGTATCAAACCGGGATTTATAAAAATCGGGATTAACAATACTGATTTATCCGAAACGGATAAAAAACTGGTTGCCGCCGCATGTATTACCCACCTGGTGACTGGCCTTACCATCATGTCGCATACCGGACCTGCCGCACCAGCGCTGGCCCAGTTACAAATACTAAAACATTATGGCGTCGATCCATCGGCTTTTATCTGGACACATGCGATGAATGAACGATCGAATGAAAAAATCAGGGAGGTGGCTCAAACGGGTTGTTGGGTAGCTTTCGATGGTATTCATGAAAATGAAGTTTCGCTTGTCCGGTCGAAGGATTTGCTGACATTTATGAAATCAGCGAACCTTTTAAACCGTATCCTGCTCTCACAGGATGCAGGCTGGTACGATCCTGCGAAACCCGGTGGCGGAAAAATTCGTCCCTATACGGCAATTTTCAAATCGTTGATTCCTGTTTTAAGAGATGCCGGATTCACCCCTGAAGAGGTTGACCGGATGACAGTAAAAAATCCTGCTGAAGCTTTTGGAGTAAGTGTCAGAAAGGGTGCAAAATAGCACGAGTACTAATCGGGCCTCCGATTTATTTTAAACTTATTTCCTTTGAATTCTTTGATTAATAATGGTTTAACCGCTACGCGGTAAAGGTTCAGATGTGTACCATAACTCTACAATACTTAAATCGCTACGCGATAGTCTGATAATTCATTTAATTCCTCTTCAATAAGAATTATAATTCTTCAATCGTTAAATTAAATTCCTCAGTATATTTATCCAATACCTTACGAACCCGTTTAATATATCCCTTTTCTGACCAGAAATTGATATTGAAAAATCCTGAGCCACCTGCACTTCCCATTATATCCAAAAATATTGAAGATTCTTTTTTCCTGGCAATAATCATGTTAAGTTGAGTGGAATTATTTCTGAAATAAAATTCCTCGGATGCCAAAACGGACATGTCTGTACTATGATTTTCATAATCGAAGGAAAGATTCTCAATCAGGTAACTAATCGTTTTGTCCAGATCAGCAGTGGAAATCTTAAACTTTGAAATTTTCATATATTGTATATTCCTTATATTTTCCCTTCGTGTAAATCCCAGATTGGGAAACACATTTCATAATCATTTAGTGAATCTATTCCGATTTTTAGCCCACCAATTTTCATTAAGCTCATCGGCAAGTTTATCACCATCTTCCTGAGTTGCTTTACATTTAGAAGTAACTTCAAGATAGTCAAGATAGTCCATAATCCTCTGAAATCCAAAAGCATCAACTTTAGGAGAAACTTTAATAACAATCTGATTACTTGTTCTTTCAATTATCATGTCCTGGATTTTTATTCAAAACTACTCAAAATTGATTTGAATTACAAACTTATAGTTCTCTCCTCATCGCCTCGGGTCAACCTGCAAGTTCATCGCTAATCATTTTTACAAAATTACATCTTCAAATTCAAAGATGACTTTTTGCCAGAACGTTTTTTAAAAAGATTTAAATCTCTTTCCTTATCTCCTTGGATCACCCTTCACGGGTAGCTTGGCCAACTTTTCGACTTCGACAGACGGGTGCCCGAATTCGGAAACTACTTTCCCCAGAATCAGGTAAACACCATGCCCCGAAAACGGCCAGTTTTTCAGGCTCTGCGGAAAGTGAACCGTCTCGAAGAATTCACCCGAGTGATCGAGGAAACTGCCAAAATGCATCAGCTCCCGCCTCGAAGTACTCACATATTTAATCGTTACCAGCAGCCCCACCATGCGTACCGTTTTCCCGACATGACTTGCCAGATCGTTCGCCAGGATTTCGCCACGGAAACTGGTTTGCAATAAATCGAACCACGATAATGTCACCGGGAAACCAAGCAATTCAAGCTCATCGTAGGCAGCTTCGACTTTCGACTGATCCATACCGGGCAATTCCCATTTTTTGGAAGGCACATCAAACAACCTGTTCGGGATGCTTTTAGCACTTTTATTCAGCAACATATGCGCTTCCCACAGCAATTGCATTTTGGGTTTGGCGATAAACCGCAATGCTCCCAGGCGGATAAGCAGCACGAGCTGTTCTATCCCGATCGACACACGCTGTAAAAAATCTTCGAGCGAGCGGAATTCTCCGCCACGCAACCGCTCACTAACCAGCTGACACTGCAAATCGTGTTCAAGGTTAGCGACTAAATTAAACCCAAGATAAATACGATCATCATAAATCGTGGTTGCCTCCAGACTTTTATTGATGCAAGGCAGTTCGATATGTGCGCCGCACCGGCGGGCTTCGTTCACATACACCCAGGTGCGGTAGAACCCCCCGAAATTATTAATTACCGCAACCATAAACTCAAGCGGATAGTGGGCTTTGAGATAAAGGCTCTGAAAACTCTCCACTGCGTACGAAGCAGAATGGGCTTTCGAAAAGGAGTACCCCGCAAAACTCTCGATCTGCCGCCACACCTCCCGGGCGGTCTCCTCAGGACGACCCAATGTGCGGCAATTCTCAAAAAACCGATCAATGATCCGTTGAAACTCGCTCTTTGAACGAAACTTTCCGCTCATGGCCCGTCGCAATACATCGGCATCGGCCAGGTCGAGCCCCGCAAAATGGTGACACACTTTAAGCACATCCTCCTGGAAAACCATCACGCCATAAGTCTCTTCGAGCTGCTCCTTCATCACAGGATGTAGGTAGGTGAAACTTTGCGGATGATGGAAACGATGGATGTACTCGCGCATCATCCCGCTCTTGGCCACACCGGGACGGATAATCGAACTGGCTGCCACGAGCGAGATATAGTTGTCGCAATGCAGTTTCTTCAGCAAACCGCGCATGGCAGGGCTTTCGATGTAAAAACATCCGATTGTCTCGCCAATCCTGAGCTGATGCTTTACCTGCGGATCATTTTTGAGATCCTGAACATGATGAATATCAATCTTCTCCTTTCGGTTTCGCTGAATGATTTCGACACTGTCGTTGATATGACCAATGCCACGCTGACTCAGAATATCGAGTTTCTCATACCCGATATCTTCGGCGACATACATATCCCATTGGGTCGTCGGAAATCCTTTCGGCGGAAGATCGAGCGCCGTATAACACGTGATGGGCTCTTCCGAAATCAGGACACCTCCCGCATGAATGGTGCGCAGGTTGGGAAAATCCTGCATGAGTGCCCCTACTGAAAATATCTGCCGGTACAATTCGCTGCCCTCGGTGGCCGCTACCGGATCATCGGCCAGCACATCAATCTCGTCTTTCGGAAGTCCGTACACTTTTCCCAATTCACGCACGATCGACTTTCCCTGGAAGGTGTTCATGGCACCCAGCAGCGCGGTGTATTTGCTGCCGTACCGTTTAAAAATATATTCATGAATATCGTCGCGGTTGCGCCACGAAAAGTCAATATCAAAATCGGGGGGCGATGTGCGCCGGGGATTGAGAAAACGTTCAAAATAAAGGTTGAGTTCAATAGGATCAACATCGGTGATTTTCAGGCAATAAGCCACGATAGAATTGGCTCCTGAACCACGGCCCACGTGATAAAAGCCGCGACTCATCGAATAGCGGATAATGTCCCAGGTGATCAGAAAGTAGGACGAAAAACCCAGCTTATCGATGATGGCCAGTTCGTGATGTACCCGTTTGAGGGCATCAGCATTATTTCCATAGCGGTATTTCCATCCGTCGAGTGCCAGTTTCTCAAGTAACAGCTTATCGTCGTAGCGGCTTCCCGTAAAAATCTTCTTATTTTTTATCGCTCCGAAATCGAATGTGATGGAACAATCGTCGAGCAATTTTTTTGTCGTCTGCAGAATCTCGGGAAAATCAGCAAACGCCATCAGCAAATCATCGAAAGTACGGAAGACATCCGACGCTCTGCCGGTCTGCTCCGGGGTGATTTTACTGAGCAGCGTGTTGTGGTCGATGGCACGCAGATGCTGATGCAGCAGGTAATCACGTTTCCCCGAGAATGTAACAACCTGAAGGACAACTAATTTATGAAAATATTTTTTAGCCGTAATGTAGCGGAGCCGGTTGATATCCTGTGGCTGAACCCCGATGAATTCATTATCGCGCAGTTCGTTCACCTCTTTCGTCCCGAAAGGATAAATAACATAAGCGTGGTCAAAACGTACGGGCATTGCCGGAAACGCCGTTTTTTCCATCAGATGATGGCTCAGAAATTCGTTCAGTTCGCGGAAACCTTCATTGTTACGGGCAATTCCTGTGTACAGATGATGGTCACCATTCCGGAAATCAATCCCCGCAACAGGCTTAACACCTTGTTTTTGTGCCTCCTTTACAAAATCGATAATTCCCGTAGTGTTGTTGATATCGGCCATAACGACCACGGGAAGGCGGTTTTTTACGGCTTCCTGCAACAACGTTTCGGGGTTCATCGTCCCGTAGCGCAGACTGTAATAGCTATGACATGAAAATAACATAGGTTCTATAACGAATTGTATTGGTTGGCGGCTGGCGGCTGGCTGTTGGCGGCTGGCTGCTGGCGGCTGGCTGCTGGCTCAATCAGGATTTTAGCCAATTTATGTGTTGATGTTTAATAAAATTTACCGTTTGCAGCGAACTGCTTTCTACATGTGCCGAGTTGCAAGTCGCCAGTTGCAAGTCGCCAGTTGCTCAGACAATTAACCATTATTTATCGAAAATATTGTCAATAGTACCCGCGTTTAATAATTAATTTTCCCGGTGCAACGGGGGGAGCAACCATTTTCATCGCATCGATTGTTTTGCGGACAGCCAATCCCGACGCACGCCGGATCGCAGAGCCCCCAAACCGTTTCCTGATCTGATCCATACTCATGTAAAGATTCACCCGTTCGGAGGTATCTTCAAAAAGATCGAGTTGCTGGGTACCGCTCACAAGGTGACTAAACCGGACACCGATCAGGCGGATCAGCATACGTCGCTGGTAAAGTTTCCGGAAAAGTTCTTTGGCCGTCGCAAGCAGGGTGTGATCGAACTGAGTATAAGGAATCCGTAGTTGCTGTGTATAGGTGTCAAAGTTCGAATATTTGATTTTTACCGTGACACACGACGTCATCTTTTGCTGTTTCCGGAGTTGAAATGCGAGTTTTTCGGTCATACTTACAATCAGTTGCTCCAGGAAAGGCACGTCAGTGGTATCCTGTTCAAAAGTGCGCTCTGTACTGATCGATTTTTGTTCTGAATAGGGTTTGACCGGCGTATTGTCAATTCCATGTGCCCTTTTCCACATGATGATCCCGTTTTCACCAAGCACCTGTTGCATCATCTCCATGGGAATTTCCGTAAGCGTATGGATCGTTTCGATCCCCATCGAACGGAGCAGGTAATACGTTTTGGCGCCGATCATGGGAATTTTACGGATCGAAAGCGGATCGAGGAACGGCTGCACAGAGTATCTCGGTACCTCCTTTTCGCCATTAGGCTTTGCTTCGCCCGTGGCAATCTTCGAAACTGTTTTATTCACCGATAACCCAAACGAAATCGGAAGACCACACTCCTTTATAATAGTATGACGCAATTCATGGGCCCATTTCATACACCCGAAAAAACGATCCATCCCGGTAATATCGAGGTAATGTTCATCAATTGAGGCCTTTTCATACACAGGTGCCCGCTCTGCAATAATCTGTGTAACAAGATCCGAATGACGACTGTAACTCTCCATGTCGCCCCGGATAAGGATAGACTCGGGACAAAGACGCCGGGCCAGTTTCATGGGCATCCCCGAGCGCACACCAAACAACCGGGTTTCGTAACTGCAACTCGCCACCACCCCGCGATCGGAGGTTCCCCCGATAATCACGGGCTTCCCGATTAGCTTGCTGTTTTGCAGCCGTTCGACCGAGACAAAAAAAGTGTCAAGATCGTAATGAACGACTGTCTTGTTCGATATCTGACTGATCTCCTCCTGCATGGCGAATAATTTTATTATTATTTTTTGCTAAAACTTTTGCCTTTCAAAAAAATGAATTATTTTTGATTAGCATTTAATCATTTTTCAGGTTATAATATAACCATTTTTTTGAAGAATTGTTACACGGAGGACATAAATCTTAAATCATAAATCTTAAATCATAATTGCCATGTACTTCAACTCGAATATTAAATTGATGCGTAAACGGCGCGGACGGACGCAGGATGAAGTGGCTTTCTCCCTGAATATGAAGCGTCCCACGCTGAGTGGTTACGAAAACGGAGTGGCGCAACCCGGTATCCAGCAACTGATTGCCTATTCGGAGTATTTCGGAATCTCGATCGACACGTTAATCAAGGTTGATTTGTCAAAACTCAGGGAGAGCGAATTGCGCCAGCTCGAGAGCGGGTTCGATGTGTTTGTTAAAGGAAGTAAATTGCGCATCCTCACCACTACGGTCGACAGCTCCAACAACGAAAATATTGAACTGGTTCCCGAAAAAGCAAAAGCGGGCTATACAAGGGGTTTTGCCGATCCTGAATTTGTGCGCGAACTGCCCGTATTCCAACTCCCCTTTCTTTCGCCCGAGCGAAAATACCGTACCTTCCAGATCAGCGGCGATTCGATGTTGCCAATCCCCGACGGAGCATGGGTAACGGGTGAATTTGTTCAGGACTGGAGCACATTGAAAAACGGGGAAGCCTGTATTATTCTCACCCTTGACGAAGGGATCGTCTTTAAAATTGTGGAAAACCGGATCGAAAAAGAGGCCGGAATCGGACTAATCTCGCTGAATTCACTCTATAAACCTTACGAACTTGCCGTGACCGAGATCCGTGAAATCTGGCGGTTTATCCATTACATCAGCGACGAGTTACCTTCGGGCGAAGTTTCACGTGCCGACCTTGCCAACACACTGAACCAGCTCAAGGAGGATGTTGCGCTGATTAAGGACAGGATAGTTACATTTACTTGATGTAAGATTTAGGATTTAAGATTTAGGATTTGTGATTTAGGATTTAGGATTATTTAGGATTTGTGATTTAGGATTTGAGGATTTGGGATTTGAGGATTTGGGATTTGGGATTGAGGATTTAATTCATAAATCTAAAATCTAAAATCATAAATCCTTGGGATCTAAAATCATAAATCATAATTCGTTTGATTCATAAATCTAAAATCATAAATCTATTGATTCATAAATCTTTTGAGTCATGAGTTCTGCAAGTTAATGATCATCATCACAACCCCTAAAACAAGGTAAACCATGCTCATCAGCCGCGAAAGAGAGTGCTCGCTGATCCGGCTCGTAAAACGGGCACAATAGACTCCGGTAAGAATGGCACTGCATGCCAGGGTCAACCCGGTCAAAAGATTCACGTTCCCGAAGGATGCATGGCCAATGACTCCCGATAATGCGGTGAATGTCATGATTAGAATTGAGGTTCCAAGCGCTTTATGCATTGGAAACTTATTGACAAAAAGTAGAATTAGTAATATATTTGTTCCGCCCCCCGCTCCTATAAAACCGGTCATAAAACCACTGCCTCCGGCCAGTAAAACCGACAAAACCAGGCGCCATAACGGGGATTTGTAATCTGGTAGAAGAATCGGAGAGACCAATTCCTTATTGCGTTTAATTCCTGTACGCCAAATGATTAAAGCCAGTACAATCAATACAAATGAAAATCCGGAATCGAGTCCCCGTTCGGGAATTTTATCAGAAAAACGGGCGCCAATCTGTGCCATCATAACTGAAGAGATCGCGACCCAAGCCGCAGATTTGATCGCAATATTGTCATTTCGGAAATAGGTTACCGAAATCATCAGAGATGTTAGTACATCAACGACCAGACTCGTACCAATCGCTTCATGGATTGGAAATTTGAACAAAATTGTAACCAGCGGAACAACAACCATTACACCCGATGCCCCTGTAAACCCTGTTACCATTCCCGAAAAACAGCCTACAAGAAGAACAACAAAAAACTCCATTTAGTTAGATTAACCTATGACGAATCGTAATAATTTAAGTACAAACATAGTAAATAGTAGCGGGTTATTAAAGTAACTTGTAAATTTGTTGCGTTAATCAGATAAGCGAACCACATCACAAATATAACACATTATGAATTTTAGAGATTTAGTAAAAAAGAACCGTAGTTACAGGAGGTTTGATGAGCAATTTAAGATTGAACGTGAAACACTGGTTGACTTAATCGGGCTGGCCCGGTATGCAGCTTCGGGCAGAAACGCACAACCATTGAAATACTTCATAAGCAATGAAGTAGAATTAAATGAACAGATTTTTCCAACCCTTGCCTGGGCTGGTTATTTTCCCACCTGGCCGGGGCCCGAAAAAGGAGAACGCCCTTCTGCTTACATTGTTGTATTGCTCGACCGCAGTATTTCGGAGAATTATTTTTGTGATGACGGAATCGCGATGCAAAATATACTGCTCGGAGCTACCGGTGAAGGGTTGGGCGGATGTATTATCCGGTCTATCAATAAACCTCAACTTTCCATCTGCTTAAACCTTTCGGACCGATACGAAATAATCGATGTTGTGGCATTGGGAAAACCTGTCGAGACGGTGGTAATTACCGATCTTGCAAAAGATGGGGATATCCGGTATTACCGTGATGAGACTGGCATACACTATGTCCCTAAAAGATCACTTGAAGAGCTGATTATCAATTAGCAACTGGCGGCTTGCTGTTGGCTATTGGCAACTGGCTACTGGCTGCTGGATGCTTGCTGCTTGCGGCTGCCCTGTATTAGCTTTAAAATTGCGGTGCATAGAACGATTGCATTTCAATCTGCCTTTTACAGTTTAATCGCTCCTTCCCCCAGCCATTATTCGCCTCTTCCGTATGCTGCCAGCCTATTTGAGTTTATCGGCAAAAATCTTTTTAAATTTCTCAAACTTAGGAGTAATTACGATACGGCAATAACCCTGGTTTGGATTGCTGGCATAATATTCCTGGTGATATTTCTCAGCAGGATAGAACTTTTCAAACCTGGTTATTTCGGTAACAATTGGATCATTCCATATTTTCTCCTTTTCCAGCTTCGCCTTATAGGCTAGCGCTTCCTGCCTCTGATCCTCGTCGGTATAAAATATTGCCGACCGGTACTGGGTTCCGACATCGGCTCCCTGCTGGTTTAATGTTGTGGGGTCATGTGTCATCCAGAAAACTTCAAGTAATTCGGCAAATGAGACTTGTTTAGGATCGTAGGTAATCTGCGTACACTCCGCGTGACCTGTCTTCCCGGAACACACCTGTTCATAAGTCGGATTGTCCACCTTCCCCCCTGTGTAACCGGAAACAACTTGTTGTACACCTTTCAGCTCATTGAAAATGGCCTCTGTACACCAAAAACAACCCCCTGCAAAAACTGCGATCTTTGATCCTGTTTCTCTTTTCTCCATTTGCGTATTTTGTAACAGTGAACTTTTTAATTCAGAATGTATAAGTAGTATTATCCCGGCCAGAAATATAATTGTTCTATTCATTTGCTAATCGTTTAATCTTACAGAATAATAACGATCCGGATCAAAAATAGTTTGCACGTATACTTACTTTTGGGTATAAATAAAACCAGATGGTCTTATTTTTTGCGATTTAAATTTGGATTTGAACTTTTATTGATGTAGATTTGGATTCATCTATCAAAAAGAGTTCCAAGTCTTACCATCCTGGTTGAAAAACCAACCGCTCTTATTTTCTTCTTGGCTTAAGTTTAATACCTTTAAAACTTCAATCATGGAAAGGGCAGATCTACATTTCAAACCAACAGACATTCCTGTTTTCACCAATCAAATTCCCGGTAAGCCGATGAATGACTTGTCGTACTTTCAACATTATTTCCCCAAATACTACAACAAGTTGCAAGTCCATTATGAAGAAAGGACCGATTGGATGGCTCAACTCACCACGCTGCATGCTATTGAAAAACAAATCGCCAAAACAAATGAAAAAATAAAGCTGATCATTAATCATTTTGGTCCTTTACTCGATATCACCGAAGCTTTCCTTCGCAGTGTTCCTAAAAGAAGACGGCTACCAATTGAAAATTTCAGATTAAATGAACTAAGGGAAGCAATCGTCAGAAGATCTGTAGAAAGTATTCAAAGAAACTGCAGCCAGTTAATCAGTGAATTTGAGGCCCATAACGATGAGTTTATCGACAAAGGTTTTCTTTCTATTATTTTAAATGATTTTCAGCTATTAATGTATAAACTAAAAAATGCTGAAACTGAACGAAAAGCTGTAACCAGACTGCGCGAGCAGTTCAGTTAATTTTTTCACTTTTATAACGACCCTCACAATCGTCTGGGTATAAAAAAAGCTCCGAAAACACAATTGGTTTCCGGAGCTTTTTTATATACTAATTTACATTTAATCTAATGCTGGTTTTTTCCGGGCGAGAGAATTAATATCATCACCATTTTTAACCATTATCAAACGGAAGGAATAGTTATATTCTTTCTCTTTAAGAGTATATTCTGCATGAGTGCGCGCTCCCCAACTGTTGTCGCCTCCCACGCCCATCTGTTTATAATCAAGGTTGAGTGATACGAGGTTTCGTTCCTTTACATCGCTGATATGACGATTGACCACCGCTACCCCGTCAACTTCACGACCAACCGTGCGAACGGGAGACTCAAAGTCTTCCATAATATTATGATGTGCTCCAACACTAATGAGAGGTGAACCAACAACAAGCAGTCCAATGCCCTGGTTATTTGTGAGAGAAACCCATCTTACATCAGTTTTGTAACCATTCTCCTGGGGACGAAGATAGGCCCAGTACTGATCTTTCACTTTCCCCTTGTAAAGACCCACAAGAGCACCTGTATTCCTGTCCCAGTAGTTTTCCTGGGGTCCGCGACCAAACCATTGCATGTTTTCGTATTCACGCGCAAGTTGCAGATTCATGCCCATCCTTGGGATTTCAGGCAATTTTTCGCCGATAGCCTTAAACTGATTGCTGATTTCAATTTGCGCATTGCCATAAACCTTGTAAACCGATACGTATCTGGCAATAGTTTCCTCATTCAAGCCCCGTATATCAAATGTGAGTTCCAGATTGACCTGGTTGTCAGATATCTGATTAATCTTAGTACCCGTCAGTTTTCTGTTTTCCCCTGCTTTGCGCCAGACACGGCATCTCTTATCGAGTCCATTACCAAAATCATTATCCGTCGGTGCACGCCAGAAATCGGGTGAAGGACCTTTACCCTCATTGAGCATTTCCTTCCCTTCAAAGACCAGTTTATTAATGCCACCTTTGATAAGATCGAAGGTTACAGCGAAATTAGTACCTTTCACAACAGCTTTATCAACACTTTTATCCAACGTGAGTTTTCCTTCCGGACGAACAGACGTAGCGGCTGCAGAAAGTGGCAGTTTAAATTGCTCATAAGCCACTTCATATCCCGAAGGAATCAGATCTGTAGCTTTTAGCGTCCTGACACTAAGAATAATAAAATATTCTTTCCCGGGTTCTGCCTTAAGTTCGTAAGGAATGACCACTTCAGTTTTGCCATGCGCCGGAACATTTAAGGATGCAACTTTACCGGATGCAACTTGTATTCCGTCAGCTTCAATTCTCCAGTCAAAGGCGAAATCACTGAGATTTAGAAAATCGTATTTATTTTTTAGTTCAAATCTTCCATTGGCTAAATCAATTCCCTTAAAACCAACGTATTGATAAACTTTCTTAACTTCAAAAAGTGAAGGATGAGGTGTGCGGTCAGGATTAACAAGACCATTACAACAGAAATTTCCATCGGTCCATACATCTTTCGGACCAAAATCACCGCCATACGCCCATGACTTCTCCTCGTTTTCTTTTGTGGTCAGAATACCCTGATCAACCCAATCCCAGATACAACCACCCTGGAGCATGTCGTTACTTTCGATGGCATCCCAGTAATCCTGGAGATTGCCTACGCTATTGCCCATTGCATGTGCATATTCGCACTGAATCAACGGTTTTTCTTTATTTTTTTGAGCGTATTTGACCATATGATCAATTGATGCATACATCGGACAGTAAATATCGGTGTGCGCACCGGTTCCGGCCTGTTCGTACTGAACCGGTCTCGATTTATCACGCGATTTAATCCATGCTGATGTTTTTACAAAATTAATTCCGTCACCAGCTTCGTTTCCCAATGACCAGATAATCACTGCGGGATGGTTTTTGTCGCGTTCGAGCATATTACGGGTCCGGAACAAATGGGAGTCGTACCATGAAGGATCTTTGGCAAGCGACTCCTTACCGTATCCCATTCCATGCGACTCGATGTTTGCTTCATCTATAAGGTACATCCCGTATTTGTCGCACAATTCGTACCATTTTTCGGGCTGAGGGTAATGCGAAGTACGAACAGTATTGATATTGAATTTCTTCATCGTTTCAATATCCTTTATCATGGTTGCCAGGTCCAACACATGTCCGTTGGTTTCGTGGTGTTCATGTATATTCACGCCCTTTACCAGTATGGGGATCCCATTGACACACAAACGACCGTTTTTGATTTCAATGTTGCGGAAACCGACCTTGCAGCCCAGCGATTCAATAATCTTCCCCGAGGCGTCCTTAGTTGTAATTACCAACTGATACAGGTTAGGAGTTTCAGCACTCCATTTTTTTACGTTTGAAATTTTTCCGTCAAAACTAATTGATTGATTTCCGGCCGCGACATCCGCTTTTTTGGAAAAGCCCAGAATTTTGGCGTCCCCGTCTATTATTTTTGCTTCGAGCGTTATATTTTGTGCAGCTTTCCCGAGATTCCGCAATTTAATATCAACATTAAAAATACCATTTTTATAAAGTTCATCTAACCCTGATTTAAGCTGAAAATCGAATACATGGGTTGAATTCCGTGCAACAAGATAAACATCACGTGTAATTCCGCTCATGCGCCAAAAATCCTGATCTTCGAGGTAAGAACCATCACTCCAGCGAAATACCTGAACTGCGAGCAGATTCTTTCCTGTTTTCAGGTATTTTGTAATGTTGAATTCGGCAGGTGTTTTGCTGTCTTCGCTGTAACCAACCTTCTCGCCGTTCACCCAAACATACATTGCTGAGCTTACGGCTCCGAAATGGAGAATTATTTCTTTTCCGTTCCAGTCGCCCGGAGTTTCAAATTCCATACGGTACGAACCTACCGGATTATAATCTTCCTGAATGGTGGGTGGAGTAGCTTTATGAGGATACTTAATGTTGGTATAAATCGGATAATCATAACCTTTCATCTCCCAGTTTGAGGGAACGTCGATAAGCTTCCAGTTGCTGTCATCGAAGTTTTTACCGAAAAAAGACGAAGGACGATCGGCTGGCTTGCTCACAAGATTGAACTTCCATTTTCCGTTCAGCGATTTATAATAGGGAGATGCTGAAAAATCATTCGCATTTACTTTTGCTTCGGTATCAAAAGGCATCAGCGAAGCATGCGGATCTTCCCTGTTAATGGCTGAAACTGCCTGGTTTTCCCAATCATGAGGTATTTTCTCATTGTAAGACCCTGGTTTACCCTGGCTTTTCGCTGAAAAGGCAAAAATGGTTAGCAACCCGCACAAAATCAAATTCTTAGTCATAGCAAAAGTTTAAAATTAACTATCCTACCGGTAGGTACTGGTAGGGTGTAAATTTAGAAACTTTTTGGTAAGCTACAAGATCAGTAAAAAGTGTTATAGAACAGCAGAAAATCTAAAATTCGGAGGTAAAATGGAACTGGATTTTTGGAAAGTCGCGTTGGGCCATGTCTAAAATAAAAGATGAATCGGCCATAAATACATCACGTCCCTGGTTGTCGAGCGACATTTTATTGTATTTCCGTCTTTTAAAATCATCGAGCATTGCCTTGTCTTCGCATTTAATCCAGCATGCTTTATAAAGCGACAACGATTCCCAGCGGCATTTCGCATTGTATTCATGCTCCAGACGGTATTCAATGACTTCAAACTGAAGTGCTCCGACTGTTCCAATGATCTTGCGGCCGTTTAACTGACTTGTAAATAGCTGAGCTACACCTTCATCCATCAACTGATCGACACCTTTTGCCAACTGTTTCGATTTCATAGGATCGGCATTCTCGATGTACCGGAAAATTTCAGGCGAAAACGAAGGGATTCCTTTGTAGTGCAGAATCTCTCCTTCAGTAAGGGTATCGCCGATCACAAAATTACCTGTGTCAGGAATACCGACAATATCACCGGGGAAAGCTTCGTCAATGACCTCTTTCTTGTCGGCCATAAAAGCTGTTGGACTCGAATATTTAAAAAACTTTCCTAACCGGATATGCCGGTAATTTTTATTCCGCTCAAATTTTCCCGAACAGATTTTAACGAATGCTATGCGGCTCCTGTGATTGGGATCTATATTGGCATGAATTTTAAAAACAAAGCCGGTAAATGTCTCTTCGGTGACCTGGACTAAACGTTCTTCCGCCTTTTTCGGACGAGGTGAAGGTGCTATGCGCACAAAAGTATCGAGCAGTTCCCTTACTCCAAAATTGTACAAGGCACTTCCAAAAAAGACGGGTGCAAGGTCACCTGCAAGATATTGACCGAGATCAAATTCGGGGTAAACCTCTTCCAGTATTTCGAGTTCTTCACGTAAAACTGCGGCATCTTTACCGATAATATTTTCAAGTTCAGGATTATTAATATCGGTAAAACTTATTCCGGTCCGGATATCTGTAATACTTGGATCGAATAGGTTCAGGTTTTTGTCATAAATATTATAAACCCCTTTAAAGTCTGGTCCGCTGTTGATCGGCCAGCTCAGTGGCCTCACCTTGATCAGTAATTGTCTTTCGATATCATCCAGAAGATCGAAAGTATCATCTGCCGGCCGGTCCATTTTGTTCACAAAAACGATGACCGGCGTTTTGCGGCTCCGGCAAACGCTCATCAGTTTTTCGGTCTGAGGCTCAACCCCTTTGGCAGCATCAATTACAATAATTACGCTATCAACGGCGGTTAGTGTGCGAAATGTATCTTCCTGGAAATCCTGGTGACCCGGAGTATCAAGGATATTCACCTTATACCCGTTGAATTCGAAACCCATCACGGAAGTAGCCACAGAAATACCACGCTGCCGCTCTATTTCCATAAAGTCGGATGTTGCCCCTTTTTTAATCTTATTGCTCTTGACAGCACCTGCGACATGGATTGCACCACCAAAAAGGAGGAGTTTCTCTGTAAGTGTTGTTTTTCCCGCATCGGGGTGACTGACAATACCGAAAGTTCTCCGGCGTAATATTTCTTCTTTTAAACCCATGACTATTATTGAGGGTGCAAAAGTACTTCAAAATAATGAGATGTCGTACACTTTTTTACCCCCGACAAAGGTTTGCAAAATCTTTGCTTCCCTCATTTTGATCGGATCGATTGTTGTAAGATCTTCACTGATTACGACAAAATCAGCAAGTTTCCCGGGTTCGAGAGTTCCTTTAATATCTTCTTCAAACGAAGCAAACGCTCCATTTTTTGTATAAGCCGTTAACGCCTGCTCTACCGCTATTTTCTGTTGCGGAACCCACCCGCCCGGATTCTTATCGTCCAGAGTTCTTCGGGTCACCGCCGAATAAATGCCTTCCAAAGGTGTAGGTGGAGCGACAAACCAGTCACTGCCAAAAGAGACCGTTGCGCCACTGTCAAACAATGATTTAAAAGCATAGGTGGTTTTAATCCGTTCCGGGCCAATAACTTTCTCAGCCCATCTCCCATCGTCGAGCAGATGATAAGGTTGCATACTTGCAATAATATCCGATTCTGAAAACCGGGAGATATCGTCAGGTGCAATATGCTGGGAGTGCTCAATTCTGAACCGTCTGTCTCTTGGGCCATTTTCCTTTGCTATAGAATCAAATATATCCAGCAGGTAACGAATTGCCCGGTCTCCGATGGCATGGATCATTACCTGCAGACCAGCTTTATCTGCATTCAAAGTCCATTTATACAGGTCATCTTCGGTGTTAACAAAGAATCCGCTATCCTTAGGAGAATCAGTAAACGGAGCAAGCATGGCAGCTGTATGCGATCCCAGGGAACCATCAACAAATCCTTTCACGCCTCCAAATTTCACCCATTTGTCGCCTCTGCCACTCTTTTCAATTTTTTCTTTAAGTGCTTTCCAATTCTCAAGTGGCATCATCGCATAAATACGCGTAATCAGCCGGTGGTTATCTCTGGCTCGTTCAATAGCGTCCAGGTAACCACACATATGATGCACCGAAGTTACACCATTGGAAGCGACATAGTTCATTGCAGTCGTAAGCGCTCTATCCGTTTGTTCATCAGTTGGGGAAGGAATTTTATTTTCAATCATTGTAATCGCATTCTCTTTAAAGATTCCCGTCAATTTTCCCGATGAATTTCGTACAATGGTGCCTCCTTCTATGTCCTTTACCTCCTCATTTATTCCCGCAAGTTTCATGGCAAGGGTATTTGCCAGCGACATATGTCCGTCGAGCCGGTTAATGAAAACAGGATTTTCAGGGGTAACTGCATCAATCCACTCTTTTTCCGGCAGGGTACCTCCCCAGAGTGTGTGGTCCCAGTCGCCGCCTAAAATCCAGGTCCCCGGTTTCAGCGTTTTGGCGTATTCCGAAATTCTTCTGACAAATTCTTCCTTTGTGTCTGCATCCCGAAGTTGAACTGAAGAGAGGTTAAACCCGCCGGTCAGAAAGTGAACATGACTGTCAATAAAGCCGGGAACCACGAACTTTCCATTCATGTTCAGCACCTCGGTACTGTCTCCCTGGAATTTCAATATTTCCGCATTACTGCCAACCGCAAGAATTGTATCACCTTGTATTGCAATCGCTTCGGCCCAAGGCTGGTTAATGTTTCCCGTCCATATTTTAGCATCGGTCAGCATTAAATCAGCTGGGTGACCTTCATTCTGACATGAAAAGTTTATTAGAATCATTCCCATGATTAAGAGCATTTTAGAAACATTTTGAGATTTCTTCATTAAATTATCGGTTAGTATTTTGAGTTATTTAAATTTCAAATCTTCTCATTTTCTCCGGTTCAGTTGTCAGTTGACGGATCACCAAGACACCTTTTTCGATACTGAGTAGGTGTCATTTTTGTTTGTCTCCTGAATTGCGTAGAAAAATACTCAACAGATTCATAGTTCATCTCCACAGCTATCTCTTTGATTGATTTCAATGAAGTTGAAAGTAATTCTTTGGCGTGCTGCAATCGCAACTGAGCGATATACTGTGCCGGAGCAAGACCTGTGTATTGTTTAAAAAGTCGTCTGAACCACGAATAAGTCATGATTAACTCATCAGCAATTTCTTCCGGCGACAGGTTGGTATTTATTTTCTCCCTGATCAATACCCTCGCCTTGTCAATCTTCTGTACGTTCGATTTGTCTCCATAATGATTGTCTTTTGACCTGTAATAAATATATCCAAGCAGATGCATTACAATTCCGGATATATACTGCTGATAACCAGATCGCTCCTCATTTCCGGCTTCCAGAATACGCTGGAAAAGACTAACTATTTCCTCGTGATAGCCTATCCGTACTATTGGTTTACTGACTGATAAATAACCATTTGCAACGAGATTGTCTGCAAACCTCCCCTTGAATCCAACCCAATAGCTGTCCCATCCTGTCGATTGCTCAGGTCTGTAACGGTGCAACTCTCCCGGGAACAGGAAAAAAACCGTCCCCTCGCCTATCCGGATATTTTTGCAACTGGCCGATTCAAAAGTTCCAGATCCTTTGGTTATGTAAATCATTTGAAACTCATCCAGCACCCTGCCCCTCTGAAAGTTAAACTTATATTCCTCGGCATGTTCCTGCGTGGGGTAAATACTATTGGGCAAAACAGACTGGAATCCGGCTGTTTTGACCATCAGGCTCCAGTTTTCGTCCTGTTCGTGCACAGGGAGATACCTGATGTTGGAATTTAAAAGGTGTTGCATAACATATGACTGTGTCAGGAATCAAAGTTTAAAAATCATAAAGTCATAAATTCAGTTGCTAAATTATTAAGATATTGCAACAAATAAAAACCAGTTCAAAATAAAAATAATATCAAAATAGAAGCTAAAAATCAGAGAGACAATTTTTTTGATGAAAATAACTCAGCAAATCAAAGCCCATGGTAAAAAACACTCTTCTTTTAGCATTATTATTTTTTGAATTTCCCGTTTACAGCCAAATTAATGAATCCAAAATTCCCGATTCAGCCACCTACCTGAGCGATCTTAAAACGGAATTTCAAAAAAAATGGCCGGAAAACAGAACAATTAATATTGTTTTTCATGGGCACAGCGTACCATCGGGATACTTTAAAACACCACAGGTAAATACCTTGTCGGCTTATCCTAATTTAGTACTGAAAAAACTGAAATCGGTCTATCCGCTTGCTGTCATCAATATTATTGTTACCGCGATCGGCGGAGAGAATTCGGTGAAGGGTGCCGAACGGTTTGAACGCGAGGTGATCATTCACAAACCCGATTTGATATTAATTGATTATGCATTGAATGATCGTGGACCAGGACCTGAGAAAGCGTATATTGCCTGGAGCGAAATGATTAAACGAGCTAAAGAATTGGGAATTAAGGTAATCCTTTTGACACCATCGCCTGACCAAAGCGTAAATTACAGTGATTCCTCTAATCAGTTAAAAATACATGCGGATCAAATCCGTAAAATCGCCGCGGAAAACCAGGTTGGACTCGCCGATAGTTACGAGGCTTTCGGGTTTCTTTACAACGACAAAGAACAACTGAGCCAATACATGTCGCAGGTAAATCATCCTAACGAAAAGGGTCATAATCTGATTGCCAATGAGATAATGAAATGGTTAAGACCTTAAGATCAAAAATTGGATGAACTGCTAAGGAATGATGAACCGTTGCTAAACCGGCGGTTTTCCTGGTTGACGAAGTACTATTAATAAAACGAAAATGAACACCAAAGTAGGATTATTTGGGATTGGCCTTGACACATACTGGGAACAATTCGACGGATTGCTCGCTAACCTGAAGAAATACCAGGAACAGATAGTGACAAGGATCGCAGGATTTGGCGTCGAAGTGATTGATGCTGGAATAGTCGACAATCCTGTAAAAGCGCGTGAGGCGGCCGATTTCCTGAAAAGCCGGGATGTGGAAATTGTATTCCTTTATGTCTCCACCTATGCGCTTTCATCAACCGTTTTGCCTATTGCGCAGAAATTAAAAGTGCCGGTCGTAATCCTGAACCTGCAACCAGTAGCCACATTGGATTATGACACTTTCAATAAACTTGGTGATCGCGGAAAAATGACGGGCGTCTGGCTTGAACATTGCCAGGCCTGTTCGGTGCCCGAGATAGCCAGCGTTTTTATCCGTTCATCGGTCCGGTTTGACATTGTTACCGGTTATCTCAAGGATGAAGAAGCGTGGTCTGAGATTGAGGCATGGACCGAAGCAGCACGTGTTGCAACCGCCATGCGCAATAACCGGATGGGTATTTTGGGTAATTATTATGGTGGTATGCTTGATGTTTATACCGACCTGACCAGGCAATCGGCAGTTTTTGGTACCCATTTCGAACTGCTTGAAATGTGTGAACTCAAAAAATACCGTGATCAGCTAACAGCTGCCGAGGTTGAGTCTAAAATTAAGGAATTTCATACAGCTTTTGAAGTCGTAGCCGAATGTGAACCTGTCGAAATCGAGCGTGCTGCCCGGACTTCTTTAGCACTCGATAAGCTTGTTAAAAACCGGAATCTGGGTTCGATGGCCTATTATTACGAAGGGCAGCCCGGCAACGAATACGAAAATATCGCAGCTTCGGTCATTGCCGGGAATACTTTGCTCACAGGAAGAAATATTCCCGTTGCCGGCGAATGTGAGGTAAAAAATGCCCAGGCGATGAAAATTATGGCTGAATTTGGTGCCGGTGGTTCGTTCTCCGAATTTTATCTTATGGATTTTAAGAACGATGTGGTCATGCTTGGTCACGATGGTCCTGCACATTTTGCCATAGCCGAAGGCCGGGTAAAACTCGTGCCGCTGCCGATCTATCATGGCAAACCAGGAAAGGGTCTTTCGATTCAGATGACTGTTAAACACGGTCCCGTTACCTTGTTGTCGGTAGTTGAAGGAAAAAATGGCATATTTCTGCTGGTTGCCGAAGGAGAATCTGTTCCGGGCCCGGTGCTCGAAATCGGGAATACCAACAGCCGCTATCGTTTTTCGGTTGGAGCCAAAACTTTCATGAATCAATGGTCCAAACAAGGTCCTGCCCACCATTGCGCCATTGGTGTCGGACATATTGCCGGAAAAATCAGCAAATTCGGACAAATACTGGGCATTGCAGTTGTTCAGATCTGTTAATGTTGTTCGGAACTGTTAATAATTTTTATAAACTGTCTTTATAAATTCTAACCCATCCATTTAATCAATCACATATGAAAAATCATTTACCCGCAGTGCTGGCTACTGTTTGGTCTGCCATCCTGCTTTTGGGATGCAGCAGTGAACCAGTACCCGAAGGAATTCACACCTATGCAGAACTGAAAAATCAGATGGTTGATCCTCCGGCAGAATACCGGAGTGCACCGCTCTGGGATTGGAACGACAAAATTACCGAGGAAGGAATCGACTTTAACATGAAAAAATTCAAGGAAGGGGGAATCGGCGGAGTTTTTGTTCATCCCAGGCCAGGACTATTGACTGAATATCTTTCGGAAGATTGGCACCACCTTTTCGATTATACAGTCCGTAAAGGGAAAGAACTGGGAATGAAGGTGTGGATTTACGACGAAAATTCTTATCCGAGCGGATTTGCCGGTGGACACGTTCCCGCACAGATGCCCGATTCTTACATACATGGAACCGGTTTGAAATTTGACAAGCAGGAGATTTTCAAACCGGATACAGTAAAGTATGAGGCAATTTTGATGCTTGAAGATAATAAGTTTAAAGACATTACATCCAACCACCAGTCATATCTGGGAAAGAATGGGACATTTTACCTGATTCAAAAAACTTTTGCTCCAAAATCGTATTGGTATGGCAATTACCCCTACGTCGATCTTCTTTATAAAGGGGTAACGGAGAAATTTATGGAGATAACCATGAAAGGATATGAAAAATTCGATAAAGATGAATTTGGAAAAACCCTCATGGGAATATTTACCGACGAACCCAACCTTGAAGCGGCCATGGGTCCGAAAACGGCATTCAGATGGACACCTGATTTATACGAGGAATTCGAAAAACGGTGGGGATACGATTTAAAAATTAATCTTGCTTCACTGGTAGATGAAATCGGAAACTGGAAAAAAGTCAGGCACGATTACCACGAAATGATGCTCGAGATGTTTCTCGATCGTTGGGCAAAACCCTGGAATACTTATTGTGAAGAAAACAACCTGCTCTGGACCGGCCATTATTGGGAACATGGCTGGCCAAAGCCTACACATGGTTATGACGAAGCCGCTTTCTATAATTATCATCAGCAACCCGGGGTTGATATGCTGGGTAACGAATATGTTCCCAATGGCTTGGGTGGTCAGTTCGGCAACACACGTGCAATAAGGGAATTGGGAAGTTCAGCCAACCAGACCGGTCATGTGAGGACACTCAGCGAGACCTATGGTGGTGCGGGCTGGGAAATTACCTTTGCAAATTTCAAAAGGCTTGCTGACTGGCAAGGTGTTATGGGCGTTAATTTTGTGAATCAACACCTCTCCTACTATACAATCAAAGGGGTACGTAAATTCGATTACCCGCCATCGTTCACATATCATGAACCATGGTGGGAAAACTATAAACCGATGGGAGATTACCTGGGACGTATTTCAATGGCAATGGCATCCGGGCAGCAGATCAACAAAGCACTTGTGATTCAGCCAAATACAACAGCGTGGATGTATTTTTCGCGTACGTCCAATAATACAACACCCGATTCTATCCAGAAAAGCTTTAAATCATTCGTTTATCAGCTTGAAAGAAATCATTTCGAGTACGACCTGGGTTCCGAAAATGTACTAAAAACAATCGGTTCTGTTAAAAACGGACAACTGGTTGCAGGGAAACGCACCTATAGTCTGGTTGTTATTCCGGAGTCCATGCAAAATATCGATAAGTTTACTTTTACCCTCTTAAAAGACTACCTTCAACAGGGAGGAAAGGTATTATCGTTTACGAAGGAGATTCCTTTCCTCGATGGTGCAGAATCCACTTCAGTTAAGGAATTACAAAACAGTTTTTCCAACCAATGGACATTGGCAAAGCAAACAGATGAAGCAATTGTTAAACAGTTGTTTTCCCTGGCTGACTTTACCATCACCGAATCCACTCCTGTTACAGCAGAGTTGTATCATCAGCGCAGAATCATGGATGACGGACAACTGCTTTTCGTGGTGAATACCGACACGGCTCAATATGTAAATGCATCGGTAAACGCAAAAGGAAAGAGTCTGATCAAAATAGATCTTATGACCGGAGAATACTTTGGTATTCCTGCGGATAGCAAAAACGGACAGCTTACTTTCGGAATTTCTCTCCCCCCGGTAGGCAGTGCATTGTATTATATAACAGCAAATGATATCACCGAAACGCAACTACCCGAAATTTTGAAAAATGAGCAACCGGTTACCGGCTCAGGTAACATATTGGTCCGTGCGGAGAGCGAGAACGTCCTGGTACTTGATTATCTTGATTTGAAATCAAAAAATCTTGATCTGAACGAGATCTATTTTATGAAAGCAATGCGTCTGTTATATGATAGTAGTGGCTTCGTAATGGGAAATCCGTGGCAGCATAAAATCCAGTACAAACAGGATTACCTCGCATTGGACACCTTTAAAACCGGCTCCGGATTCGAAGTGAACTATCATTTTATGATTTCTGCAAATGCTGATGATGCGACGATAAGTAAATTATCAGCCGTTGTCGAAAGACCCGAATTGTGGGAGGTGTTCATCAATGATAAAAAAGTGGAAAAGAGTGACAAATGGTGGATCGACCGTCAGTTTTATAAATTCCCGATCGGCAACGTGGTTCAGAAAGGATTAAATACATTGAAGTTAAAAGCGCCGAAAATGTCGGTTCATGCCGAACTGATGCCGGTTTATATCGTAGGAGATTTTATTTTGAATCCGCTGACCCGGGGTTTCGAAATATCATCGGGAACAATTTCCGGATTAGGGACATGGAAGTCAAAAGGATACCCGTTTTATGCGCAAAAAGTATCCTATTCCGAAAATTTTGACCTTTCAAAAAAAGATGCGGACTATAAAATTGAACTGAAAAAGTGGAATGGAATAATTGCTGAAGTCTTTGTTAATCAAACCAAAGCCGGGATTATTGCTTTTCCGCCTTACGAGCTTAATATCAGTCGGTTTATCAAAGAGGGTAACAATGAGATTGCCGTTAAGGTGGTTGGAAGTCTTAAAAATACATTTGGCTATTTTTATAAGGATAACCGTCGCTGGATCAATGGTCCCGGTGACTGGAATACCGCCCCTGATAAAATTCCAGAACTTGGCGCCTATTTTTTGATGGATTACGGCCTGGAAGAACCGTTTAGCCTGGTTCGGATGAACTAATTGAACAATTAGCAACTGGCTATTGGCTGCTGGCATTTGGCTGCTTGCGATAAGAGTTATTGTACTCTTTATCTTAGCTGAATTTAAAAAGGATTGCTATGGGTTTTTCAAAGATTACTTTTTACTTATGAAGTACTGACTGCCAGTCGCTAGTTGCCAGTAGCCAGTAGCCAGCCGCCAGTAGCCAGTAGCCAGTTGCAAGCAGCCAGCAGCTTGTATTATTTTTACCACCACCGCAATTAAATCGCTTTGTTAACAGCAGCAAGAAGCATTTTCCCAAAAACCGGGCGGGGAGACAGATTGAGATAAGGATAGGTGACCTTCGAAAGATACAGACCCTGCGCATAGGCCGGGATTATCGTTTTGGGGGTCACCTTTGTGCGGAGATACTGTTCGAACTCCTCAACAGTGAGTTTCCCGTTGCCTATTTCGAGCAGTTTTCCCACGATAATCCGGATCATTCCGGCAAGAAACCTGTTAGAGGAAATATGAAACCTCAACCTCGTCTGTTCATTATCCGTATACAGGCTGGCTTTCGAAACATTACAAATCGTGTGTTCATATTTCAAGGGTGATTTACAGAAGCAGCCATAGTCACTGTATGAGGTGAGTAAACCGACAGCTTTGTTCATATTATTAAGATCAGGATCAGCCAACGGATAAAATGAACTCAAACCCACTAAATACGGGTCTTTTTGGGTGTGAATAAAGTAATCGTAACTTCGCTGGATCGCATCAAATCTCGCATGTGGCGCTCCTTCCATTCGGATGACATCGTATACAACAATGTCTTTCGGTAAACATTTATTCAGCCGGAAAAGCAAATCAAAATTCAGTTCAGTGTCAGTATCGAAATGGAAAAAGAATTGACTCGCATGGACCTGTGCATCTGTGCGTCCGCAACCTATGATTGAAATCTCTACCTTTAAAACCTGGCTCAATATGGTCTCGATAACCTGCTGAACGCTGATAATTCCCGGAAGTTTTTGCCACCCCCTGAAGTTATTTCCGTTATAGGCGATATGAAGAAAATAGCGCAAAATATAAATCTTTTAAGTAAGTTTTACTTATATATCAAATTAAATAATATTCATATTATACTCAACAATAAAAGTATTCAAATATGCATTCATATTCTATCGTTATAAGTTAATTAATTATATGTATTTCAGGTAATGGGTACCAGAATGCTTTTTTAATTATTTCATTGCTTTTTTCGCTCCCTAAATTTATAAAATCAATAATTTTATCGTTGGCAGGGAAATAACTATGACAATATCGGGGAGTAACTGTTTCAGGTACGATACCAATATAATCTACTCCGCTTGCCATACGATAAATCTCCTCAGCTTTTCCAAGAATAAATGGTATTTTAGTTATGTAAAAAGCAATTGCCATTTTTATCGTTTCTATAACTCTTACCCTACTACAACCTTCTAATCTTAAATACCAACCATTTTCATCCTTGTTAACGTAAAGCGAAATATGTGTAGAATTTCCTCCTCTGCAAATCTCCCAAGGATGACCTCCACAGTTCTTTTGAGTCTCATACCAATTATGAAAGTCCTGATAAGAGGTTTCATCTAACAATCTAAGTTCACAATCCCGACCATCAGCCATTGCCAAATATTTTTCTTTTGCAGATAAAATCTTACTGGATTTATCAAAATACATGTTTGCATCGTATCCTATCTCGCAAAATCGATAAAAATCTCCTGAACTAATTGCTGACAAATATCTGAACGGCTTCGATTCTGAAAGGACTTTGATCTTGTTAAGAATTTCCAGCATTTCAGTGGTAATCGAAGTTTTAAAATCGAGCATATCTTCTGGAAATATAGACCAGTAATCGCTTCTCAAGATGCGACCGGTACGTTTTTTATGAGGTAAATTCAACCTAATATAATCGTTGTATTCCTTAATATTTTTCTTTATCAAAACATAAGTGTCACCTATATATTTTAATAACCAGTCTATTAGTTTGGTGTGAAAATCATAAACAAGATCATTACTATAATTCTCCGCTTTGAATTGAAGTGTTAGTTTTGAATCAAGATAAAAATAAAATACTTCTGCATATTTAGTGATTGCAAAATTATACCATTTAATTTTATCCGGATAATAATACTGCCATAAATCTTCAAAATCTTTATTATCATTGACTTCACCAGCTTCCAGGTATTCGTCAACATCTCCAAAATCTTCAATTTCGCCACGTTCAGCGGAAATCCAAATATTCCTATATTCATCATCACCCTGTTTTTCCAAACGACACAACATTTCAAAAACAGAAAGTAAAATTTTTATGTCTGATTCATTTTTAACTTCAGGATACCGCTGACATGAATCGATTAACCCGTCAATAAAAGGTGCTGATAAGTTTTTAATATTCATATTTGCGAATAATTATAATCCTTTCAAATTAATGAAACTGTTTCTTTACAAATATAATTCAATTCGATGGCAACTGATTTAATGTCCGCGATTAACATTATTTTTGATTAAAATATTTCTGCTATGAAATCAGTCAATCCGTATTCAGGTGAGTTCATCAAAAATTATCCGGAAATAACTTCGGATGAGGTAAACGCCATTATTTATCAGGCCGACGAAGCCTTTAAGCAATGGAAGCTGACCAGTTTTGAATACCGCGCCAGCCTGATGCGAAACCTTCAGGCCAGGTTGCTTGATAAAAAGGAGGAACTCGCGGGAATTATGGTTTCGGAAATGGGTAAAGTGCATCGTGAAGCCCTGGGTGAGATTGAAAAATGTGCCCTGGTTTGCTCATTTTATGCCGACAATGCGGCCTTGTTCCTGAAAAATGAACCGGTCGTCACTAATGCGGCTGAGTCGTATATAACCTATCAGCCAATCGGGACAGTTCTGGCTGTGATGCCCTGGAATTTCCCATTCTGGCAGGTCTTCAGGTTTTTGGCTCCCGCGCTGATGGCCGGGAATACGGGGGTTCTTAAGCATGCATCCAATGTATCAGGTTGCGCCTTGGCTATTGAACACCTGGTTGATGAAGCTGGATTTCCCGTAAATGTATTCAGAACCCTGCTGATCGGTTCAGCCGGCGTAAAGTCTGTTATAGAAAATCCGCTGATCAAGGCAGTTACACTAACCGGCAGCACTCCGGCAGGCAAAGCGGTAGCTTCGGCGGCCGGGGCAATGCTCAAAAAATCAGTACTCGAACTTGGGGGAAGTGATCCATACCTTATACTGGAAGATGCGGATATCGAAAAGGCCGCGTTACTTTGTGTGACCAGCCGGCTGCTGAATGCCGGGCAAAGTTGCATTGGTGCCAAACGATTTATCGTTGCCGAAAAAGTCTACACTGCTTTTGAAGCCGAATTTGTGCGGTTAATGCACAAGGCAACTTATGGCGATCCGCAGGATCCTCAGACAACAATTGGCCCCCTTGCCAGGCCCGATTTACGCGACGAGCTTCATCAGCAGGTGATGAAAAGTGTCGAATTGGGTGCAACACTTTTGTTGGGAGGATTTATCCCGGAAGAAAAAGGAGCCTTTTACCCACCGACAGTATTGACGAATGTCACAGCCGGAATGCCCGCGTATGATGAAGAATTATTTGGACCCGTTGCCGTATTGTTCCGGTCTCCTTCGGACGAAGAGGCCATAGCGATTGCCAACGACACCGTATTTGGATTGGGCGCCGGTATTTTTACCGCCGATATCAGGAAAGCAAAACAAATTGCCGAAAAAGGTCTTGATGCAGGTTGTGTGTTTATCAACGACTTTGTAAAATCCGATCCCCGTCTGCCGTTTGGCGGAATCAAGCAGAGTGGTTACGGCCGGGAATTATCAGTCACCGGCATCCGCGAATTTGTGAATATCAAAACTCTTGTCGTGAAATAGCCTCGCTACCGGATCGTTTAAATTTATTGTCATTTTGAACCGGATAATTACCACTTTTATGATTATTTTTGATGAAACACTTACAAAACATTTTTTATCATTCAAAAAATTTTCCGGTATCTTTTCGTATCACATGAATTGCTCAAACGGTTAAAATTCCTGACATCTAAATCAAACAAAATGAGATACTTATTAATTATTTTTATTCTGGTTTTTTCAATAAATGGTTATTCATTGAATGCGGTCAATGAAATGGAAAATAGTCTGGTTGTAAAGCATTTTACAAAAGCTGAACGGTTGGAATTATCCAAAATTGTATCTTATGTTGACGGTCAGGTTCTTCTGAAGAATAAATACACTGATCTAAACAAAGCCTACCATTATTATTTGGATTCTGTTTATCAATTGGCCAAAAGTGGCAAACCGAAAAGTATATCCTTTGACGAGCAACGGAAATACGAATTTCTATTCAGTATCGACGCCACACTGTTCAATAAAATCTGGAAAAAGTCAACTTCGGCGAAAATGGTAAGGACGAAAGACACAACCTTGTATCAACCGCAAAACTATATCACCATTGATTTAAATTACAAAGGACAGTACATGGAATTATTGAAGGAATTAGGGAACAAAAATAAATACTATCAAAATCTGGCTGAAAACACGCTTATATCCGGAGGATTTTCACCTGTCATTTTTTCTGAATTTTTAATTTCGAATAAGAATTTCGATTTCAATACCATAGAAGACAGACTTTGGGCTTCAATATTCTTGTTAACACTTGAAGAATCTGTCGATATGAAGGTCAAAAGATTTGTGAATAAATCCAAACTAATCTCAACCAACTAACCGATGCGCTGTTTTATTTTATTTTTTGTTTTTTTTGCCTTACAAAGTAAAGGTCAAAATCAGGTATTCTTATTTTCCTACTTTACCGACAATGGCCAGGATGGTCTTCATCTGGCTTACAGCAGCGACGGACTTCAATGGAAGGCATTGAATAATGGTAAATCAATGGTTGCGCCAACTGTCGGTCAGGATAAACTTATGCGGGATCCCTTTATCCTTCAGGGGATAGACGGTCTGTTTCATATGGTTTGGACCAGTAGCTGGAAAGACCGGCAGATCGGCTACGCCTCCTCTGCAGATCTGATTAACTGGTCGGAGCAAAAAGCGATCCCGGTTATGGCGCATGAACCCACCGCCAAAAACTGCTGGGCACCCGAAATGGTGTATGATCCCGGGCAAAAAAATTACATCATTTTCTGGGCTACCACAATTCCGGGACGTCATTCGGATGTTGCATCCTCCGAAGGTGAGAAAGGCTTAAATCACAGGATGTATTGTACAACAACAGCCGATTTTAAGAATTTCAGCCCAACAAAATTGTTTTTCAATCCGGCCTTTAGCGTGATTGATGCCACCATATTTCCAAAAGGGAAGTACTTTTATATGTTTCTGAAAAATGAAAACCCGAATCCTCCGGAGAAAAACATCCGGATGACCCGGTCAAAAAACGCTGCAGGTCCCTATCCTGTCGAAGTCTCGGCTCCTATTACAGGAAAATACTGGGCAGAAGGGCCCACTGCACTCCAGGTGAATGATTATGTTTATGTTTATTTTGACAAGTACCGTGATCACAAATATGGAGCGGTCAGATCTAAAAATATGAAAGACTGGGAAGATGTTTCCGATAGCGTGACTTTTCCGAATGGAACCCGCCACGGTTCTGCATTTAGTGTATCACCTGAAATAGTTAAGAATTTAATCCGGACCAAATGAACAGACTAAAGTATTTGCTGGCCTTTGCGGCTATTATGCTAACATTCAATGTATTTTCGCAGCAAAGTGTTTCTGTGGGAAATCTTACCTGTGAATCAAAGATAAATCCTTTGGGAATCGAAATGAATCAACCCCGGCTAAGCTGGATCATTAATTCAACCGAAAGAAATACCCGTCAGACAGCGTATCAGGTGCTCGTATCAGATAATCCTGATCAGCTCAATAATAATATCGGGAATATTTGGGATTCCAAAATTGTGAAATCTGATCGGTCAATCAAGGTAGATTATTCCGGGGCACCTTTAATACCTGAAAAAAAGTATTACTGGAAGGTGAAAATCCTGGATCAGTCCGGCAAAGAGACTGCCTGGAGTGAAACAGCTTCATGGCACATGGGGCTTCTGTCGGCACATGATTGGGAAAATGCAGCATGGATAGGTTATATGAATTTTCCCGATTCAATGAAAGTAGTTCCTGGGGTTCATGGCAGTGGCGATAAACTTGGAAATAAAGCACTTCAACGGAGTGTTGTTCCACAATTCAGAAAAGAATTTTCCGTTGACCGGAAAATTGAAAATGCAACACTTTACATCAGTGGTTTAGGCCATTATGAAGCCACGATCAACGGTCAGGCTGTAGGCCAAAGTTTCCTTGCTCCGGGCTGGACTAACTACGATAAAACCTGTCTGTATAATGCCTATGACGTTTCCGCGCAACTAAAGAAAGGTAAAAATGCAATTGGTGTAATTGTAGGAAACGGTTTTTACAACATTAACCGCGAACGCTACCGGAAACTGGTGATTGCTTACGGATTTCCAAAAATGATCAGTAAACTGAAAATCAATTACACAGATGGCACCTCGAAAACGGTTATTTCGGGTACTGACTGGAAATGCACGCCATCTCCAATAGTTTATACGAGCATTTACGGCGGTGAGGATTATGATGCGACGCTGGAACAAAAAAACTGGAACCTTCCGGGATTCAATGATTCAAAATGGAAGGCTGCAATTCTGTCGGAAATCCCCTCGGGAAAACTAAGCGCAGAAACCGACTATCCGGTGATGGTCAGGGAGGTGATTAAAGTAAAAAAAACAGAACAACCCGAAGCCGGCAAATTTCTCTATGATTTTGGACAGAATTGTTCCGGGATTATTGAACTCAAAGTTCAGGGGAAAAAAGGTGATGTGATTAAACTGACTCCCGGAGAGTTGATCACCGTTGATAAAAAAATTAACCAGCGGGCTTCCGGTGGTCCATATTATTTTCAGTACACACTAAAAGGCGATGATGTGGAGACCTGGCGTCCACGATTCACCTATTACGGCTTCAGGTATGTAATGGTGGAAGGTGCTGCTCCCAAATCTGAAAATCAGAACAATAATACTGCACAAATAATTGATCTGCAACTTCTACATACGTGCAATTCCGCTCCTGAAACCGGTGAGTTCAATTGTTCAAACGACCTCTTTAACCGGATTTATACGCTGATCGACTGGGCAATACGCAGCAATGTACAAAGTGTGACCACTGACTGCCCGCATCGTGAAAAGCTTGGCTGGCTGGAACAAACCTATCTCATGGGAGCTTCCATGTTTTACAATTATGATTTATATTCCTTGTACAGGAAGACTGTGCACGATATGATTGACTCACAGACGGCCGAAGGTTTAGTTCCCGATATTGCACCGGAATATGTTCCGTTTCAGGCAGGATTCCGCGACTCACCCGAATGGGGAAGTGCAGGTGTGATCCTTCCGTATATGATCTGGCAATGGTATGGTGATCAGTCGGTCATTACAGAGGCGATGCCAATGATGAAGAAATATGTCGCCTATCTAGGCTCAAAGGCCGATGGCCATATCCTGTCACATGGATTAGGTGATTGGTTTGACTATGGGCCAAAATCACCGGGTGAGGCACAACTGACGCCAAAGGCACTGACCGCTACAGCCATTTATTATTACGATATTGTCCTGCTTTCGCAAATGATGGAACTTACGAATAATAAAGAGGATGCCAAAAAAATGGCTGCGCTGGCCCGCGAAGTAAAGGATGCTTTCAATGCTAAATTTTATAACAATCAGACTAAAGTATATTCAACGGGGAGTCAGACAGCCATGTCGATGCCATTGTGTGTCGGGTTAGTCAATGAGAAAGACAAAAAAGAAGTTTTCAATAACCTGGTAGAATCTATCACTAAATCAGGAAAGAAACTGACTGCCGGAGATATCGGTTACCACTTTTTAGTGAAAGCGCTTGAAGAAGGAGGCGGTTCACAACTGCTGTTTGATATGAACTTCCGTGATGATGTTCCCGGTTATGGTTTTCAGCTTAAAAAAGGAGCCACAGCACTCACTGAATCATGGCCTGCACTTGAAGAGGTTTCAAACAACCATTTAATGCTGGGACACCTGATGGAATGGTTTTACACGGGTCTTGGCGGAATAAAACAGGAGGAAAACAGTGTCGCTTTCAAAAACATCATCATCCGGCCTGAAATCGTGGGCGATATCACGCAGGTATCCACCAGTTATCAGTCGCCTTATGGTATGATCAGAAGTGAATGGAAAAAGGAGAACAACGTCATGGAGATGAAGGTCGTAATTCCGGCAAATACCACTGCAACAATCTATCTTCCAACCCTTAACAGGAGTTCTATCACGGTGGATGGTAAACCGGTTGACAATCAGAAAGATATTCATTACGTTAATTCGGATAACGGGAAGTCGCTGTACAGGATTGGTTCGGGAAGTTATAACTTTAAACTAAAAATTGACTAATATATGCCGGGTAAGTTCCCCACTGATTGTAGCGTAAAATAAAATAAATATGCCGGGAATCGAAAATAAATTCATATGGACAGGCGAAAATTTATAGTGAATACAGGGATAGGAATTAGCGGAATATCGTTATTGAAAGGCAGTAATGACGCGATGGGACAAAGTCTGTTTCCGTCAAAGAATACACCTCCTGCAGTTTCAATAATTAAATTAAACCCGCAGGACAATGGAAAAGCACTGGTAAATCCGAAAATGGGATGGACCATGCATTTTTATTCTAATGTAATTGAGAATTATGGCTCAAAATTAGAACCATCGGATACCCTGGATGATTTTCCCGGACTCTCAACTGTTTACCTCCGGCTTCCCTGGTCGTTTATAGAATCGGAGGAGGGCAAATTCAACTGGGAAATTCTGGATACTCCGGCACAGCGATGGATTGACAAGGGTAAGAAAGTTGCCTTCCGGATTAGTGCCAGCGAGAGTTGGATGCGATGGGCTACTCCGGAATGGGTTGTGAAATGCGGGGCAAAAGGATATGAATGGGGAGAGGGAGGTAAATTATGGGAACCGGCTTACGATGATCCTATCTTTCTTGAAAAAGTTGACCACTTTTTAGCTGAAATGGCCTCCCGGTATGATGGCAATTCTGATGTCGCTTTTGTTGACGTCGGACATTTCGGATTATGGGGTGAAGGACATACAGTGCTCAGTACTAAAATCGAATACGATCTTTCGGTTGCTAAAAGCCATATTGATCTTTATTGTAAGCACTTTAAAAATACATTACTCTGTATTAGTGATGATTTCGCGGGTCATGATAAACCAGGTGACCATTTTCCGATTACCGACTATGCTTTCTCAAAAGGAGTAACCCTAAGAGACGACAGCATTTTAGTACAGCCACCCCCACGTTCATGGTATCATGCAGAAATGGCCCAATTGTTTTGGCCAGCTTTGCCCGTCATTCTTGAACATGAACATTATGGTAGTTCCGTGAATAGAAAAGCCTGGAGTAAAGAACTACTACTTAAAGCTGTAGAAGACTATCATGCCAGCTATATGTCCATTCATTGGTGGCCAGGGATCCTTTTGGAAGAAAACCGCGATATTATTGAAAAAATTAACCTCCGTTTGGGTTATCGGCTCCAGTTGCGTTCAATTGGCTGGCCTGAAAAGATCAGGCCGGGAGAACCGTTCACCATCTCATTTGCCTGGGCAAATGCCGGAGTGGCGCCATGTTATCCGGGCGGATATCCGTGCATTACACTTAAAGATGAGAAGGGCGGAATTGTTTCGGTTTTGACAGATGAAAATTTTAATGTTGCTGAACTGCAGGTTGCCGAACCACAAAAATCGACAGTGAAACAAATTTCAGCACTTTTTACAATTGCTCCGGTATTTAACGATCCGGTAAAACAGTTCTTCAGGGGAGTCAAACCTGGCAAATACGATCTGTTTGTTTCAGTGGGGAAAAAGGACGGAACACCTGTTTTTGAACTGCCATATAATGATGTTGATGGACATAAACGGTATAAAATGGGTCAAATCGAAATTGCAGCAAAATAATTTCATTCTTTAGGTTATTTAAGAAAAATCAGGGAATAAATTTCACAGTTCATCTGTTTTTTATTATACCTTTGGAAAGGATTGCAAAAAAATGTCGCACTTTAATGGGCAAAGAATACCATATTAATTCTGATACCTTGTTGTGGCACGATTTTACTCAAGGCAACGATGAGGCGTTTTGTTATATTTACAATACTTATGTGCAATCACTTTTCAGGTCTGGCTGTAATCTCACGTTCGATGAAGAGATGATCAAGGATTGCATCCACGATGTATTTGTCGATCTGCTGAAATACAGGTCAGCCTTAAGCCCGACCAATAATATCAAACTTTACCTTTATAAATCTCTGAAAAGAAAAATTTTCCTGGCATTGCAAAAAACCGTGGTTTTTGGAATCCTTGATCCTGAAAAACTATTATTCCATTCTCTGATATCTTCTGAAGATGAGTTGATTGCTGCCGAACTTGATGAGCAAAGACATCAATTCATTGATAGGGCCTTGTCAAAAATAAGCGCACGACAAAAAGAGGCCATTTATCTAAAATATGTTTCCGAACTTGGTTATAATGAAATCAGTAAGGTAATGAAGATGAATTATCAGTCCGCCCGAAACCTGGTATCCCGAGGTCTTGTAAAACTCAGGGAAATTTCCTGCCATAAATAGTACAATTCCCCTGGCCGACCAATCCACAACAACATTCACCCCTTAGTCTTGTAGCAGTAAAACTGTTGCAACGAATTAATCTTAAAATTTATCCTTTCTGCATTGAGTACAAATTCAAAAATATTCACTTATATAAGAAAACAACAGTTGAATTTACAATGCAACGAGACTATCATTCATTAGGATAGTTATATTATATATTTTATTTAATCCATCCAGTAAGAAAACAAAATGAACGACCGGCTATAAAGCAGTAAATGCTGAATGAAGTTTAATGCTAAACAGAATATTATCAAGCAATTTAAACCTTTCAAAGTTATGTGTAAAATCAGGCTGTTTGTTCCGTATTACGGGAACTTCAAAAAAACTATGCTGGCAATGTATTTATTTGTATTAATTACATTTATTTCGATTGTACAAGCAGCGGCTAAACCAGGCTATTCCCAAAGTATACGATTCTCCTTTAATCCCGGCAATGTATCACTCAGGGAGCTTTTCAATCAGATTGAAAAGAACAGCGAATTTGTCTTTCTCTATCACGACAGTACCATCGACCTGAACAAAGAAGTTTTTGTTAAGGCAGAAAATGAAACCGTTGAACAGGTACTTGAAAAGGTATTGGGCCCTGCGGAGAACAACTTTAAAATTTCGGACCGTGAAATAATTATAACAAAAGCGGTGAATTTAACGGCAAATACTGATACCAGGCTTGCCCAGCAACCACAAACAAAATCTGTTACCGGGAAAGTTACTGATGTTTCCGGGGCCCCCGTTCCGGGAGTCTCCGTACTGGTCAGGGGGACTTCCAACGGAACCATTACGGATAACAATGGCAACTATTCCTTGTCAAATGTGCCCGAAAATGCTTCTTTACAGTTTTCGTTTATAGGGCTGAAAACGCAGCAAGCCACGGTCGCAGGACGCAATACCATTAATGTAGTGATGCAGGAGGAAATTTTGGGTCTCGAAGAAGTCGTAGCCATCGGATATGGAACCCAAAGAAAAATGGACCTGACCGGATCGGTGGTATCAGTGAGTGAGAAAGTGCTGAAGGAACGTCCCCTGATGACAATTAATCAAGGATTAATAGGACGGATGGCGGGTGTTGCCGTCGAATTGAATGATGCCACTCCGGGTTCACTGACATCGATTAAAATCAGGGGAGCCGGTTCTATTACGGCGGGCAATGAACCCCTTTATGTTATTGATGGTTTTCCATTGGGTCAGTCCCAGGTAAATTCATTGCTCCCTTCGGATATTGAGTCGATCAATGTTTTAAAAGATGCCTCCTCCACGGCCATATACGGGGCACGCGGATCGAATGGCGTCGTTATCATTACAACGAAATCGGGTAGCAACAAGGCAGCTCAGATCAGCCTTGACGTAACACATGGTATAGGAAAAGTGGCTGAAAGAGATTATTATGATTTATTGAATGCAAATGAATACGCTGAATTTATTGGCACCGTAAAAAATGAACTTTGGGTAAGAGATGGAAACGATCCAAACGTTCCTGAATCACAACGGCCTCTTTCGTACCAGGTTCCCGCCTATGTTAAAAATCGGGACCTATCTGTTAATACAGACTGGCAGGATGTAATATTTAAAACGTCATCCATACAGAATTATGCATTAAGTGTAAGAGGTGGAAGTGAAAAATCAAAATTTTATTTTTCACTGGGTTCGACAAGTGATGATGGAGCGGTTATAGGTGCAAATTACGAAAAATATACCGCGCGGCTCAAAATGGATGTCTCGCTGATAAAGGACCGGTTAAAAGCAGGCCTCAACCTGGCTCCCTCGTATGCAAAGAAGAGGGTATCCATTATTAATTCGGGTGATGTCTTTTCATCTGTTATAGGATCAGCACTGGCCATGCCTCCGATCATTCCTGTTAAGAATACTGACGGCTCTTATGGCAGTACAGCAGGGATCCCGGGAATTAATTTTTATGGAAACCCGATACAGCTGGCCAGAGATTATGAGGATAAGAGTAAGCTGTTTTCAATGCTGGCAAACAGCTACATTGACTTGAAAATTCTGGAAGGTCTGAATATCCGAACATCGCTGGGCCTGGTTTATGACAATACGCAGCAGGATATATTCCGGCCCAAAAGTCTGTGGAGGCCATTTGCCCCTGCTCCCACTTATGCAGACGGATCATCAGCCACAAATAATTCAATCAACTGGTTGTCGGAAACCATGCTGACCTACAACACCATTTTTAATGACAATCACAAAGTTGATGTGCTGGCCGGTTTCACTGCCCAGCGCAACCGCGATCAGGGCAACTACCTGTATGCCCGTAATTTCCCCAATGATCTTGTTCACACACTCAATGCCGGTCAGGTACAAAGCGGCAACAGTTCAGTACAGGAATGGTCACTTTTATCTTATCTAGGCAGGGCGAATTACTCCTATAAAGACCGTTACCTGTTAACAGCGACCATACGTTTTGACGGCAGTTCGCGGTTTGGCGCGAATAACCGATACGGAACCTTTCCTTCTGTTGCTGCCGCGTGGCGGATTTCTGAAGAGCCCTTTGCCGGTAATATTCAATTTTTAAGCAATTTAAAACTGAGGCTAAGTTATGGCACAACGGGTAATAATGCCATTGGCAATTACGCTCCTATCGGGTTAGTCGGAAACAGCAACCAGACTTTTGGTCCCGGAAGCGGCAGCACCTATTCGGCTATTTTTCCCACAACCACAAGTAATCCTTCACTTACCTGGGAAAAAGCAAAAAAAGTGGATATCGGGCTGGACCTTGGATTGTTCAGGGAGCGGATCGCTTTAATACTGGATTATTACAATAACCGAACATCAGACCTGTTACTGAACGTCAATCTTCCCACCACGACAGGTTTCTCCTCCGCCCTGCAGAACATCGGCGAGGTTGAAAATAAGGGATTTGAAATAACATTAATGACACGTAATATCAGCACCCCCAACTTCGCGTGGGAGACTAATTTTAATGTATCATTCAATAAAAATAAGGTATTGAAGCTTGGACCCACGGGGGACCCGATATATGACTTCTACGGAACAAGAATCACCCAGATCGGAAAGGAGATTGGTTCAACAAACGGATTGCAGGCGATAGGTATTCTCACCCAGGCAGATATAGATGCAGGCGTTGCCATTTTCCCGGGAGAACAGGCAGGGGATGTCAAATACAAGGACGTGAATAAGGATGGTGTAATCAGTAATTTTAACGGCCCTGACGGGATTAATATCGGAGACCCTTTCCCGGAATATATTTTCGGTTTATCAAATACCTTTACCTATAAACACTTCGACTTGTCAGTATATTTAAACGGACAGGCGGGTGGCCGGACACTTGACCTGATCGGTCAGGGTATGTGGAGTTCGGGCGGTAATAATATATTCGCATCCTGGTATCAGAATCGTTATATATCGGATGCTCAGCCCGGTGATGGAAAAACACCACGTCTTACATTTCCCCTTGGTGGCTTGCCCGACACCCGACTGGTTCAGAAAACTGATTTTATCAGGCTTACAAATATTACATTAGGCTATAATCTTCCACCTGACAGGGTATCCTTTATTGCAGGGTTAAGGGTGTATCTTTCGGTAGAAAACATGTTTACCTGGAGTAAATTTGATGGGTATAATCCTCAGGTAAAGTCCAGTGGTGCAGAACAGCGAAGTACTCTTGGCGGTTTTGCCCTGGGTGGAGCCTATCCCATTCCACGAATTATTTCTTTAGGATTAAATGTATCATTTTAAAAATATAATGTCATGAAAAGATATTTACTGATATTATTTTACTCTGCTATACTGCCGGGATTTTGCATCAGTTGCAAGGATTTCCTTGATCTGGCCCCGATATCACAGGCCAATGTGCAGGATTTTTATAAAACACCAGCAGATATTGACAATGCCGTGATTGCAGCCTATAATTTTCATAAAAGAATTTATTCCACCTCCTTCAGTGTACAGCATATTCTTGACGAATGGCGATCTGATAACACCGGAACACTCGGTATTACAGATGAGGTGGATAATTTCACTAAAGACACAGGTAAAGAGTGGTATATGTGGTCGTGGGATGCCTGCTACAAGGCCATCTATATGTGCAATATAGCCATGGAAAAAGCTGAAACTGTTGAAATGCCGGCTGAAATGAAAAGTCAGTTTATCGGCGAGGTAAAATTTCTCAGGGCTATTACCTATTTTGAACTGGTGCGCAATTACGGAGGCGTTCCCCTGATTATTGAAACACCCAAATCACTGGCGAGCGAGGTCGTGAATGTGCCGCGTAATACGGCGGATGAGATATATGCACAGATAATTTCAGACCTCCAGGTTGCAGAAACAAATCTCCCTGTATCGTATACTGCGGACAAGTACATCGGCAGGGCAACAAAAGGTGCCACAAAAGCTTATCTGGCAAAAGTGTATCTTACACGGGGCAATAAAACGGAAGCAGCCACAAAATTACGGGAGGTTATGACCTACGGTTATGAATTGCTGCCCAGCTATCCGGCTGTATTTGCGGCAACAAATCACAATAACAAGGAAAGCATCTTTGAATTGCAATTTCAATCAAAGACCGATCCAAATCCAATGATTTATTATTTCACCTCAATGCAGGTGGACCTGAATCCGGGGTTGGGTTACAACAAAGGAACCCAGGATCTTTACAATGCTTTTGAACCAAATGATCCGCGCCGCGATTACTCCATGGCCAAAGACAAACTGGGTTTATATTATTGTACCAAATACCGTGACCCTTCGGCAAATCCCATTTCTGATGCTGGCAATAATGTTCCTTTAATGCGATACTCGGAAGTTCTTTTATTACTCGCTGAAGCACTGGGTGAAACAACGGAGTCGTACCAACTGATCAACCAGGTAAGGGCAAGAGTATCGCTAAATGGTATCAGCAGTGCAACTCCGGGAACTTTTAATGAAAAACTGTTGCATGAACGCCGGGTGGAATTAGCCTTTGAGAACCATCGCTGGCATGACCTTCTGCGTTTCGGAGTTGCCATTCCGGTTATGAATGCTTTTTTTGCAAAAGAAAAAAACGGGCAGGTGGTTATTAGTCAGGAAGACCTGCTATTTCCAATTCCAAATTTTGCAATTCTGAATAATCCAAAACTGGTACAGAATCCGGGCTACTCACAATAGTTTTATAATTATTGGGCTTGAATAAAACAGAGCGGTGAAAACAAATCAGACTGTAAGTCAGGCATGGAAGAACCCATGCCTGACCTAAGCCGCGCTGATTAGAATGTTTCTTCGATGCTTTTGAAGGATTTAAATTATTCGGCAAAACACAATGAACACACTAATCAAAGTGCTGATCATCATACTGACGCTGGCTTTAAGCACATCAGCTAAGGCTGCTGACAAGCCGTGGTACAGATTTTCATCCGATGCAAAGGTCTGTCATATCTATAAGAGAGATTTACCAACTCCCTGGTTTAACCGGCTTACAAACGGCTACCTTACGGCATGGGTAACCCATAAGGGAGGCATCGAGGTTTTTATGTCCGATCCTTCCATTAACGGGCTGGTCAATCCGCAGGAAGTTTCGGGCAATTTCTATGTACGGGCAGATGATAATGGCAAATATACCTGGATTAACGACCCCGAATCGGACGACGAGTGGGAATGCCAGGCAGGTTTGGGATATAGCCGTATTGTCTGCACTAGGGACCAGGTAAAATCTGAAGTTACTTACTTCATTCCACCTGATGACAATGTATTACTTATGCAGGTGAAGCTCACCAACCTTTCTGACAGGGAACGGAAGCTAAAAGTTTTTGGACAGGTGGAGTGGAACCTCGGCGATGCCAACAAATACATCGTATATCGCGGCGACGGCAGGGCCGGAAGTCAGCAGAACCTTTATAAAAAGGCCATTTTTTCAGAAAATACAATCTGGGCAACCCACCCCGACTGGATCAATGTTGGTTTGTGCCGGCCCTGGCCTTACACGGGATTTCTGAGTGCCAATGTTCCCGTTGTGACATTTGAAACCATCCGAAGAAACTTCCTGGGAAGCAGGCTTGACTTTGCCCGGCCACAGGAAGTGGCAGATGGAAAACTTTCGAATATAAATTTCTGGAGTGAGGATGATTTTCCATGGGGCGTTCTGCAGACCGAAGTTTCAGTGAAGGCAAATAGCGAAGCCGTTATGACCTTTATGCTGGGAATGGATTACACAAAAGAAGGTGCTGCAAGGATAATCAAAAAGTTTGCATCACATGAGGCAGTGAACCAGGAATTCAGCCGACTTAGTAATTTTTTCAACAATTTGATCAGCAACACCATAAACTCCACTACGCCCGATTCTGCCAACGACAGGATCATTAATATCTGGACTAAATATCATTGGAACCAGGTGATAAAGAGAAGCGAAAATGACAGCACAATTGCAGGAATCGGCTTATGGAACTACGGTATCGAAGGTGGAAATATTAGCGTCCACACCGAACATGTCACGCTTCCATTCAATAAGAAAGTCAATGACCAGATGATCGACTACCTGTTGAAATGCCAGACCGATAATATTTCGCTTACAGAAATAGCGGTCAGCCAGCCTGCTATGCGTTGGGCCGATCTGCAGCGCGATCCAAAAGACCTTAAAGCCGGCAGTCCATTTAAGGTTCCTCACCATCATGATACTTACGGGTACCTTTTTTCACTTCTCAACTATATGAAAGAGTATGGTGACAAGGATTTTCTGAACCGGGAATATACTTACCTCGAGGGAACCAGGGGTACGGTATGGGATCATATCGACAAAGCATTTATAATCTGTTTATCAGGCCTTTCGGTAAATGGACTTCCAAGAATTCCGGCCAATGTGGGAGACTGGATGGATGAATTTACCAAACTAAGCCAGTATGGCCAGGCTGAAAGTGTAATGTTTGGCATGCAGTTATGTTATTGGTTGAAGGAATATTCAAAAATTGCCCGAATTGCAGGCAAACAGGACCTCGCAGACAAGTGGGAAAAGGATTACAATTTTATGAAAGGTGCGATCAATGAAACTTCCTGGGATGGAGAATGGTATAAAAGGGCATTTTCCGACCGTAATGGCAGGCGCACACCCATTGGAACCAACCAGAATAAGGAAGGCAAGATTTATCTGAATGCTCAGTCATGGTCTGTGCTTAGCGGAGTGGCTAACCCGGAAAGGGCAGATAAATGTATGAATTCGGTTAAAAAGATGCTTGTCAGTGATTTTGGGCCAATGATTTTTTATCCGCCATATACAGCTTATGATGAATATATCGGCACGCAGTCGATTTATGCTCCCGGATTCCGTAACGGAAATATTTACCCCCGGCCGGCCGGCTGGGCCATTATTGCTGCCGCGATGGCAGGTAAGAATGATCTTGCCTGGGAAATGTATACGAAGACCTCACTGGCCAATCAGACCAATAAAATAGAGGTTTACCAGTGCGAACCTTATGTATATCCCGAAAATTATGTTGGTCTTGCACACCGGATGGCTGGAAAAGGGCAATTCCAGTGGTGCCTGGGTGAAGCTACATCATGGATGTGGATTGCATACAATTACTACCTCCTGGGAATCAGGCCTGAATTCGAAGGATTGGTCATCGATCCGAGGATGCCTGCCAACTGGAATCAATTTACCGTTGAACGCCCATTCCGGGGAGACCATTATTCAATTCTTGTGAAACGAAATTCCAGGCTGCAACGTGGTCAGACTAAAATTATATTGGACGGAAAGGCGGTGCAGGGCAATTTAATTACGCCGTTTCTGGATGGAAAAAAACATCAAATCAATGTACAAGTGGGGCCGGCTGTTTAATTTACAACCAGATTAATGGGAACATCACTAAATAATCATCAGGATTTTTCCTACCCGGAGATTTACCTGGCCATTGATAATTGTTTCGCATCAAAACGATTTACCGAACCTGATGACTGGATGAATGTAATCAGCGACCTGGGAATATTTTACATTGAAGCGAGTGCCGATACCGAATGTGACCCGTTATACCATGGAAGGGATTACCTGTCGCGATGGGTGGATAAAGTTAAACGTGCCTCTTCAAAAGCGGGAGTTTCAATCTGCAACCTCTATTCAGGTCACGGAACGTATGCCACACTGGGACTTTCGCATACCGATCCGCTGATCAGCAACAGGATTCTGGATGACTGGTTGAAACCAATGATCCAAACAGCAGCTGAACTTGAAGCCGGGCTCGGATTTTTCTGTCATGCATTCAATAATTCTGTTTTACAGGAACCTGCCTTGTTTCATATTTATGAAAATGATCTTTTCAATAAACTTGCCGAAATAGCGCGATTCTCTTACCAGCAAGGGTGCAAAGCTGTCGGAATAGAACAGATGTATTCTCCTCATCAGATTCCATGGACCATTACAGGGGCAAAAGATCTCTTAAAAGAGGTAGCCCAAAAATCACAAAACCCATTCTATATTACCATCGATACCGGACATCAGTCAGGACAGTCAAATTTCCTGAAACCAACCCGCGAGGTAATCCTTCGTGCGATGGACCAATACCGGAATAATAAACAAACCGGCAATCTTTGGTTAGGTCCTGATTCGTCATATAAGCTTTTCGAAAATTGTAAAAAGATGGATCAGAATCACTTAAGTGAATTGGCAAATAAAATTCTTGAAGATTTATCGGAATACCCTTACCTGTTTTCTGAAGTCCCTGACTGCTCCCCGTATATATGGCTTGAAGAGCTTGCCTGCTTTTCGCCAATTATTCATTTGCAGCAAACCGATGGAGAATCATCCGCTCACCGGCCATTTACCGTTACTTACAATGAATCCGGCATTATCGAAGGCAGAAAGGTTCTTGAAGCCATCGGAAAATCCTTTGAACACCCATCCACTCATACTCTACCTAAAGTCGATTGTATTTACCTCACGCTTGAAGTATTTACATCTACGGCGAGCATCAACTATTTCACCTTAAAAGACCTTCGTGAAACGGTTCACTACTGGCGACAGTTCGTCCCGAAAGACGGGATGAAACTGAATGAATTAATCAAGCTTTCAAATGCTGAATTAATAAGATAATTCGAAAAGAATGAAAACTTCTATCAACAAAATATATCTCTGGTGCCTGATTATCGCAGTTTCATTCCTGTTGGTTCTGAAAGCCTGTAAAAATCCTGTGCAACAGGGAACTGATGTTACCCTTCTGCATAATGATTCAATCCTTGAACTCAGTAATGGATTGGTCAAATCACAATTGTTGCTGAAAGGTCCTGTTATCGCACAATCCTTTTTCGCAATCAGCGACGGAAAATGGGAATTGATTCTAAATTCGCTTGACCGTCGAAGTCAACCGGATAAAAAGGTTATGCCATTATATGATAATAATCCAAAATACACAAATGATTTACGCCTGATGGTTCAGGAAGGCCTTCAATCTGTAAAAATCCTGAATTCAGACAAACAAAAAGCACAAGTTATCCTTTCGGGATCAATCGGTAAAAATAAAATAGAACAGGTAATTACCCTGAATCGTGATCAGGATTTCTTTCATATTGAAGTTAACGCTACACTTGACAAACCCGAATTGGAATATCTGCTTTCCTCATTTGCGTTTTCACCGGGAAGTGAACCGGATTTCAGTTTTACACCTTCCGTAAAACGATCGGATGATGATGTTATTGGCGACAGGAAATTTTTTGCACCTGCCACTATCCTTGAAAAAAATGGACTTTTTGCGGCATTGGTGCCTGATCTGGATATGATTAACGAATATAAGGTATTTGCAAAAGGTGCCCGGCCACAAAAACATCCCAGGATTTTTGCGGTACCTGTTGATACAAACAAGGTATCATTTCCAACAGGCATGGATCTTTGCCTGAGTACCGGAATCACAAATAATCCTGTTCTGTCCTATGGTTACCTGGATTATTGGGTAGAGCAACATGTTTATTGGAGACACGAGAATCAGAACGGTGCCCAGGTGCGAATCCTATCGGATAATCACCTGAAATTCGGATTCGACCTTTTCCTAAAAGCCGGTGTTGAAAAGTACCGCGGATACCAGAGGATATCGTCTTACCTGTGGAAAAGATACGGCACCCGGTATTTCCATGAACCGCGCCCCCAGGTTGTACCATTTGCTGAATATGCAAAGATCTGCTATCCCGCATCTTTTGAATACCAGGGCTATGATGTCACCCCGGGACCAACAATCACACATCGCTCGGGCAAATCCGAAATGGCAACCTGGCAGCAATGGAGCAATAATGGGGTCCAGGTTGGAGGGTTAAGACTTAGCGCACCACAATGGTACCAATTTATTTATAACACAGCGTGGTGGAACAATGTATGTGATGCTACAGGCATTTACTTCTGGGGGAAAAAATTAAATGACTCATTATTGATTGATAAGGCCCGCCGGATTGTGCGATTTACTTTATCTGCACCCCAAAATGAGGGGCTCTTCCCGAGCCTTTACAATATTAAGGAAGGCACCTGGCAACCAAGTTTATGGAATCCTCCGATGAATGGATATGATCCTGATAAAGTGGATTCCTACTGGGGATGGGATCAGAACAAAGGCGTTTATCAAACTGCTTCGGCAAGTGTTACGGCAGGATTTTTAATGCATTACCGGCAGCATTGCGAAAATGATACCTCAATCTTACCTTTTGTTATGCGATATGGAGAATTTCTCATTCGAAATATTAAACCAAACGGATGCATACCCGGATGGTTCAGCAAAACTCTCGATCCGTTGCCCAGCCTTCTATGGAATGCGGATGGAGGAGCACATATATGGGTGCTTAGTGAACTGTTCAGTGCTACCGGCGAAAAAAAATTTGCAGATGCCGCTGAGAAAATTGCGGCATTTATGATCAATGAAGTGATGCCTCACCAAAAATGGTATGATTTTGAAACATTTTATTCATGTGCCGTTAAACCTGAGACCTTTTACGATAGCCGCACAGGCCAGTACCCCGCCAATAATATGTCGGTTTCATGGGCACTCGAAGGTTTTGCTTCACTGTATGAAGTCACACAGAAGAGCGAATACATGGATGCAGCGCAGGCCATCGCCGACTACTCCTTGTTTTACCAGGCTGTCTGGGCCCCTCATTACATCGTAACCGCCTATCCTTATGGTGGATTTTCGTCGCAGAACAGCGATGCCGAGTGGCTCGACCAGAGAAGTCACCGGTTTACCAACGGACTTATGCGCGTTGGACTGCTTGCCGGGCGGGAAGACCTGACAGAACGTGCCGTGGCAGCAGCACGTTCCTCTCTTGCTCTGGTAAATCTGCCGCTCAGCATTCAAAACGATGTTTATAAATTCCCCAACTATCCTTTGGGTTTAGGGCCCGAGAACATCGACCATGAAGGATTCCCTCAAATGCCACTTCGGTCTGGCCCAAGCTGGTGCGAGATTGGCGGGCTTGCCGCTGCAGCACATCTGCTCGATAGGTTAGGTGGCGTTTATATCAATTTTGAAAAAAAAATCGCACTTGGTATTGATGGTATAGCCCTGGACAGTTACAGTATCAGGGACAATAGAATCAATATAGGGATGAGGTCCTTGTTGTCAGAATTAAAGGTGCCCTACAACAAAGCCTTTACTGTTGAAATGAAGATTGAAGGGCTGCCTGAGCAAAACTATGAAGTGATCATTAATGACAGTAAACCAATAAAGGCAACAATAAGAGATCTGGTAAAGTTACACCTTACTGTTGAACCGGGAGATAACTTCAAAATTGAAATGTAGATTTTTGTTCCAGTCTGCCGCATAATCAGACAGAAGTTTTTGCGGCACATTCGTTTCAGTCGAATATTACATCAAAAAAAATGAATTCTCTTTTTAATAAAAGGTTTGTTCTCGTTAGAATAGCTGTTGTTTTAACTTCGCTCCTGTGTACGACAATCACCTCTGTCATTGCATCTGATGACAAACCAGGTCCCGCAATTGACCTGGCTTCGCTCCTTCATGAAATGGTTAACCGCAATTCAGCAACTTATTATCCAGACCCCGCCTACCATTTGTTTCAGACCAGTAGCTGGGATCGGGCGGAGCGGAATCAGCAAAATTACGATAGCAAATTCGCTAATAAAGACCATGACAATTACATCCGGAAGGAAAAAAATGATCAGAGGACTGAATATGTAATTATGGATGCGAAGGGTCCGGGAGCGATTACGCGGTGGTGGCTGCCATCTGAGGAATTATTAAGGCATCGAATCGTTCGGGTTTATATTGACAACAATCCAAAACCGGTGATTGAAGAGAATTATAAAAAATTAATAAGTGGAAATTCTTTTGTGAAATGGCCCTTTGCCTTTATTTCGTCTGATGAAAAAGATTCGCAATATCAGTATTCTTTACCGGTGGGCTTTCCAAAACAAGTGGGAATGGATTTATACCTGCCTATACCTTTTTCAAAAGCATGTAAAGTTACGCTGGATGACAGCACCTTCTATTTTGTCATTGATTACAGGATTTACGAAGCTGGAACACAAGTGGTTTCTTTCTCAAACGAGGATTATAACAGGCATAAATTACTCGTTGATTCGATTGGAAAAAAGTTAATGAATAAAGAATATTCAACAAAGATTGAGAAACAGATCTCCGGTAATCCCGGCAAAGGTCAAAGTATCCGGATCGACCTTCCGGCAGGAACTCATGCGATCAGTCAAATCTTTTTGAAAATCAATTCCCGTGAAAATAAGCAGATGAACCGGGCGGCTGTTATACAGGTGATAGCCGACGGGAAACAGACGGTCTGGAGTCCCGTTTCGGAGTTTTTTGGCGGTGGCGTATATGCGCGACCGGTAAAAAACAAAAATAGTGAGGTTACTGACGATGGATGGATGATCTCGAATTGGTTAATGCCCTACAAAAATTCAGCAACTGTAATCATCAAAAATTTTGGCATTCAACCTATTGAAGCGCTTTTGAAGGTATCGGCCGATGAATACCGGTGGAATAAACACTCATTGTACTTTCATGCAGGCTGGCATGAACAAGCCCCTCTGCCTGCGCCTCCTTTTAAAGATTGGAGTTACATTGAACTACAGGGTAGAGGCAGATATGCAGGAGATGTTCTTACCGTTCATTCAACGCCAAAAGTATGGTGGGGAGAAGGTGACGAAAAGATTTATATAAATGGGGAATCTTTTCCTTCACACCTCGGAACGGGGCTTGAAGATTATTACGGTTATGCATGGGGAATGGCCAATCATTTCAATTCACCATTCATTTCGATGCCTGACCGCGATGCCAGGGGAAAAGATAACTGGAGTGGTTACTCTACCATGGCACGTATGCGTTTTCTCGACGATATTCCGTTTGATACTTCTTTGAAAGTCGATGTTGAAGCGTGGATTACGCAACCCGGAGTCTCGTTTTCGGTGACTTGTTTCTGGTATGGAAACGGAAATGCTACTTCAACACTAAAAACCGATACTATTTCGCTAACAAGAAAATTGCCAGATTTCACAGAAGCTGTCCTTCAAAAATTGCCGGGTGAAATCTATCCCGATCCGCCGGGAAATAAAAGGTTGCTCCCAAACGCGAAAGGCAATATTCGATACGTCGGTAATCTGTTGGATTTATTAGCATGGAAAGACAATACAATTGTTAAAAAATTGGATATTGACAGCGACAATATTCTGGGTACTGATGGTTTTTTAATTTTTGGCGATAAACAATTGAAAATGTATATAGGTTTTGTTTCTGACTCAACTGTCACATTGCTAGGTTTTATTACCAATCTGAAACATCCTGTTGCCAATTCCCAGGTCGGAAGCGCTTACCTTACTTTTCCCGGAGAGAAATTAGTTTTGCATAAGACCGGGTTTCTTGAAGTTCCGGGAAACATTGCCCAAAAAGAGGTGATTTCTTTTACAACAGGTGATGGTGTTCCAAAAATGTTTCGGATCGGGTTAATGCTCGACAATACGGATACATATAATAAGGTGGGTGAATCTATTTCTCTGAAAAACTCTCGCGGAGAATACAGCGCAGAAGTTCTGCTGGCAAAATCAAACCGGATTCCTGACTGGTATTTCTTTGACATCATAAACGCAAAGCCCGGTGATGTAATTACTGTAACGGGTAAGGCCAGGGATGAAAATGCAATATTTTCCCTCGGGGGAATTACGTTCGATAGCAGTCATTAATTAAAACTTATTCGCCTGCACATCATTACTCAATAAATCCTTTACTTTTCTCCTTTTTTGTGTTTAGAAATTCACGACTCTCCTTTTTAAACCGACTAAATTTTTAAGTTTAATTATTTGCATTTAAAATATCTTAAGAAAAAATAAACAATTGGTTTTGGTCGTACAACCGTCTTTTTAATTTTATCTTTGAAGACTGATTGAAAAAAAATGTAGCAAACTCAATGGGCATGGAATACCAAACTAATTCTGACTCATTTTTGTGGAACGACTTTATTAAAGGTAATGACGATGCATTTCGATTTATCTACAACAATCATGTGAATTCACTTTTCAATTATGGTTGTAAATTTACACACGATAAGGCGCTTGTAAAGGATTGTATCCATGATGTTTTCGTTGATCTTTCAAAATGCCGGTCAACACTCGGGCCTACAAATAATATCAGACTCTATCTTTTTAAATCATTAAAACGCAAAATAATCCGATCGCTGAACAGATGTGGCATATTTGGAACAATAGATCCGGAAAAACTGCTTTTCCATTATAGCATTTCAGTTGAAGATGAACTGGTTAAGGATGAAGATGAGTTAATGCAATATCAACGGCTCGAAAAAGCTATGATGAATTTAAGCGCAAGGCAGAAGGAAGCCATTTATTTAAAATTTGTTACCGACCTGAGTTATGAAGAATTAAGTAATGTGATGCAAATAAATTATCAGTCGGCCCGTAACCTGGTATTCAGAGGACTCGAAAAATTGAGGGAAAGCTACCCAAAATGCTTTGTGTCTATTCTTCATCCTGGTAAAGTCACACAAACCAGGGTAAATATTTAAGTTTTTATTTTTTTCAAAAAAAATCCTGAAAATACTGAGTACAAAATCAACTATCCGATCTTCTGTTAGAAATTGATTTTGCATGAAGTTTTCAAGTGAGCATAAAAAAATTGAATTAATCCATCGCCCCGACTTTGTGGAATGGGTTTTAAAACCATCAGCCGAATCGGATAACTATTGGGCTGCCTATCTTGATGAATATCCGTCACAGAAACAGGAACTGGAGCATGCCCGCTTCCTGATAAAAGGAATAGGTCACGAACAAAATACGCTTTCCTGTGATGATTCTTCATTGCTATGGAACAAAATCCGGGCTACAAACTATACCAGAACTAAGAAAATCAGCCATTTAAAAAGATGGAGTATTGCCGCTGGTATACTTCTCGTTCTGGGTTTTTCGGGTTGGTGGATCTCCACAACGATTAACTCAAAATCAGGGGTTATCAATTATCAATCAATTGCGGTTGCCGTTCCAACAGGAAACCATATCAGACTGATTCTTTCCGACAACACTGAAAAAACTTTCACAGCCAAAGATGTTGAACTAAAATACAATCAACAGGGAAGGCTGGAAACTAAAAACGGGAAACAGGTTCAATCGGAAGAGTTAAGCAAAAACGCCGAAGTGGACCAGATGAACCAGATTGTTGTGCCTCGCGGGAAAAGATCAACCATTGTACTTGCGGATGGAACGAAGCTATGGCTTAATTCCGGAAGCCGCGCCATTTATCCTGTTGTTTTCAATGGAAAAACACGGGAAATCTATATCGAGGGAGAAGGTTACCTCGAAGTTACACCTGATGCGACAAAACCATTTTACGTGGTGACCGATCAAATTAAAGTGAAAGTATTGGGAACAAAATTCGATATCTCCGCTTACAAAGAAGACGATTATGTTTCTGTTGTCCTGGTTGAAGGATCTGTCCAGGCCTGCATCAAGACGGAAACTATACAAATGAAACCAAATCAACTATTGAATTACGGCAAAATTAGCCAACGGTCCTCGCTCGAAAGAACAAATGTACTGGAATATGTTTCATGGAAAGATGGATGGATGTTGTGTAACCGGGAGCCAATTGAATCTATCACAAAAAAACTGGCAAGATATTATGATGTAATAATAAGCTACAATGACCCGCGTTTGAACACCTTAACGCTTACCGGCAAACTCGATCTGAAAAATAATTGTGAAGATGTTCTAAAAGTTATATGTGCCACAGCTCCTTTGGATTACCAAATTACTGACAACTCAATTTTCCTGAAAATTAAGGAATAATGCTTAATGTTTTAAGACAATAAAGGAATAATGCTAACTATCAAAACAAAGTGCCAATGAAGTGAATCACAAACTAAAAAAATGACAGGTTATATTGCAGTATAACCTGTCGGAAGTTTTAACGCAAATCGAAATTATTAATGCAAATTAAAACCGCACAAATTTATGCAAAAATTCGGGTTATTGGTTCCGTACTTCCGGAACTATAAGAAATTCATGCTGATTATGAAGTTATGTACGCTGATATTATTTATTTCATTAGCAACAGCATCGGCCAAATCCAGCTATTCGCAAAGCGCTAAATTAACGCTCAGTCTTGAACGCACCACTGTCAGGGAACTCTTTGACAAAATCGAGGAAAACAGTGAATTCATCTTCGTTTATTACGACAACATTATCGACTTAAACAAGCAGGTATCGGTTAAAGCGACCAACGAAACTGTCGAAGAAATTCTCGAAAAGGTATTCAAATCATCAGGCAATACCTTTAAAGTATTTGACCGGCAGATTGTTATAACCATAAAAGAAAATTCATCCAATCCGGAGGCGCTTGTAGTTCAACAACCTCAAAGAAAGGAAATCTCGGGTATCATCACTGATAACAAAGGTCTCTCATTGCCTGGTGTAAGTGTGGTATTAAAGGGGACCACCACAGGAACCATTACTGATAACAATGGACAGTTCAAATTGTCGCTCCCCGTTGATGCCAAAACACTGGTGTTTTCGTTTGTTGGAATGAAAACTCAGGAAATGGCAATAACAGGAAAAACATCTCTCAAAATTGTGATGGAAGAAGAGACAGTTGGGATGGAAGAGGTGGTAGTAGTTGGATATGGAACACAGAAAAAATTATCCACAACCGGATCGATATCAACTGTAAATACCAAGGAGATACTAAGAGCCCCTGTCGCCAATGTTGCCAACGCTTTAACCGGGATAATGCCGGGATTAACCGTTGTAAATACAAGCGGGCATGTAGGAAAAGAAAGTCCGGTTATCCGGTTAAGAGGTATCGGAACCATGTCCGGACAACTGGATCCCCTGATTTTAGTCGATGGTATGGAACGTCCGATGAACGATATCGATCCCAATGAAATCGAATCGGTTACAATACTTAAAGATGCCTCTTCCACAGCTGTTTTTGGAGTCAGAGGAGCCAATGGAGTCATCCTCGTTACTACGAAAAGGGGGCAGGATGGTCCCGCCAAAGTCAACTTTGCCGCCGAATATGGTATCGCAACACCGACAAGGAAGCCGGAATTTCTGAACAGTGAGCAGTATGCCACGTTGTATAATGAAGCACAAATAAACGATGGTGTTCTTCCTGCGAATGTAAAATATTCGGCTGCCGCCATTGAGCATTACAAAAAGGGCGACGATCCCTGGTTGTACCCAGACACCGACTGGCAAGAGCAGATGATGAGAGATATTTCTCCTCAACAACGATACAATCTGAATATCAGTGGTGGTACAAAATCAACAAAATATTTTGTTTCGGCAGGATACCTGGGGCAAACAGGTATCTGGAAAGATTTCAACGCCGGATACGATAATACAGACTGGTCGAAACGGTATAATTTCCGCTCGAACCTGGATATTGATGTTACAAAAGATCTGACCGTTTCGGTCAATTTAGGTGGAACGATAAAATATGTAAACCTGCCCAATGCCCAAAGAGGCGACCCCAACGATGAAGACTGGCAGCTTTTCCGCTATATGATGAATTCGCCCCCATTGGCAGGTGCAGGTTGGGTAGACGGAAAGTCGTACGTTAATGACGGATACGATACCCCCATTAAATGGATGACCACCAAGGGGTATCGGAATGATTACAACAGCGAAGTTAATACATTGTTTTCGGTCAGTCAAAAACTCGATTTTATTACCGAAGGATTATCTGCCAGGGGTAAATACGGGTACGACAGCAATTATACGATTAACCTTCGCCGGGCTTTTACCACCACAATGCCGGAGTACACCCCTGTGCGAAAAACGGTCGATACCAATGGGGATGGAACCCCTGAAGATCTTTTATTATTCAGGCAGAATGGAAACCCGTCAGTTTTAAATTACAATGAAACCGTCGATTCCAAAAGGCGTCATATTTACGTGGAAGCAGCTTTGGAATGGAAACGAACCTTTGCCGAAGATCATGACGTTACCGGTCTGTTCCTTTATAACCAGAGTAAGAAATTTTACACCGAATCGGCATTCAACGAAATCCCGCTTTCTTATCTGGGATTGGTGGGTCGTTTTACCTACAGCTATAAATCAAAATACAATGCAGAGGTGAACATGGGGTATAACGGTTCTGAAAACTTTCCTAAAGATAAACGGTTCGGTTTTTTCCCGGCCTATTCAGCTTCATGGGTAGCTACTGAAGAACCGTTTATGAAAGCATTGCCATTTATCAGCTTTTTAAAATTCAAAGTTTCGTATGGTAAAGCAGGTAACGATAAATTAGGTAGTAACCGGTTCCTGTATATTCCAGACAGCTATTCCATGTCCTATACGGGAGGCCCCTATTTTGGTGTAACTCCGGGACAGTATGGAACCGCCGCTTTAACAAAACGTGGAAATCCTGATGTTACCTGGGAAATTGATCAAAAGCAAAACTATGCTTTTGAATTGAAATTATTCGATAAATTATCCGTTAATTTTGACTATTTCTACAATTACCGATCAAACATCTTACGCACCAAGGGAACCTACACCGCCTATGTTGACGACAGAATACCACCGCTAAACTTTGGCAAAATGTCGAATCGTGGTTACGAAATCGAAGCGACATGGCGCGAAACAAGGGGACAGGTCACTTATTGGATCAAGGGAATCTATGCTTTTGCCCGTAATAAGGTCATTGAGATGGATGAACCTGCAACTACACCCGAATGGCAAAGACAAACCGGAAGGCCATGGGGACGCCCGGTTTTATACCTTGTAAAAGGATTTTACGAAACCCAGGAACAAATTGATGCAGCAAACGGCAAGACAATAATGGATGGAGTTGCGGTAAATACATTGGCCGGGGGTAAAGTACGTAAAGGAGACCTTTGGTATGAGGACTATAATAAGGATGATTTGATCAATGACCTCGACCGCATTTCTTACGGTAATTACACACAGGTTCCCGAAATTACCGGAAGTGTATCACTGGGTGGTAGTTTTAAAGGATTTGATATTAGCGCTCTTTTCCAGGGAGTAACTCACGCGGTTGTATCCTATGGTGGTGAATCGCTTCAGCCATTTACGAGTCAGTATCTTGCTACAATGTCAGCTCAGACATTTGTGCTTGGCAGGTGGACTGAAGAGACGAAAGCAACAGCAACCTTTCCTGCACTGACTGTCGTTCCTGCACATTATAATTTTGGAGGCGGATACGGCTATGTCAATGAATTTTTCACAAATGACGCATCCTATATCCGGTTAAAGAATCTCGAAGTTGGATATACATTTAAAGGAAATCTTTTAAAAAAGGTGAAATGCCAGGCTTTACGGATCTACGCCAATGGTTCAAACTTGATTACCTGGGACAGGCAGAAGCTCTTTAAGTTCGACCCTGAGCAACCAGGTGCACGTGGATTAGCGTATCCCCAGGTATCCATCTACAACCTTGGTTTAAATCTCCAATTTTAAACTTTTAGATTATGAAAAAAACAAATAAATATCTAAATATATCGGCAAATAAGGTCATATCCTTTGGAAAATGGATTGCCGGATTGTCTCTTGCCGTTCTGCTATTTACAACAGCATCATGTGATAAATTTTTCGAAAAAGCACCGGGTGTCGATGTTACTCAGGACACTATTTTTTCCACCTACGACAGGTCGAAATTGTATGTATTAAGCCTTTATGATAAAGTACCTGACGGCTATTTTTACAGTTGGGTCGATAACGAAACATCACGAATTAGCGGGACCATGCTTGCATCATGTTCGGAGCAGGCCGAGAGTGGCTGGGCGAGTGCCGGTTCACAAAGCTATAATACAGGGGCGCTTTCGCAATACGTTGGAGATCAGATAATGGAAGCTAAATGGGCGATCAGATGGTCTTTTATTTACCGCTCCAGGTGGTTTGTTGATAATGCCGATAATATCAGGACAGCAACAACTAATCAGAAATCGGAGTTGAAAGCTGAAGCAAGATTTATCATGGCGATGCACTATTTCGAATTTATGATCCGCTACGGTGGCCTGCCATGGTTGAGCCATAAACTGGATTATAAAACAGAGGAATTTAAAACTGTTCCACGAATACCCCTGGTCCAGATGGTTGATTCAATTGATAACCTGCTTGTACAAACATTAAATGAGCCCGGACTGCCGGCAACCAGACCTGATCAGGAGTTCGGCCGGGTGACCAGGGCTACCGTATTATTTCTTCGCGCCAGGTTATGGCTGTTTGCGGCAAGACCTCTGTTCAATGCCAGTAAACCCTATATGGATATGCCGGATCCTAAAAATAACAATCTTATTTTTATGGGAAGTTACGACGCCACCCGTTGGCAGAAAGCTGCCGATGCCGCCAAAGCTTTAATCGATTTTTGCGAAGCTAACGGATATCAATTGCTTACGGATGCGAATCCTTCACTGGCTTATCAGAAAGCCACGCGCGACGCTTTAGGCAACAAGGAACTGATTTTTGTACCATCCCGGCGCGGCTGGGGCATCAAAACCTTGTTTCCAACATTTGAATCTCCGTTAGTAAATCAAACCGGTGTTTCCGATGGCAATTCGGTATTACCCACACAAAACCTTGTTGACCGGTACCTGATGAAAAACGGAAAAGCACAGGATGATCCTACTTCAGGATTCGATCCCGCTAAACCCTACCTTAATCTTGATCCGCGGTTTTATGCAACGATTGCTGAAAACGGATCAAAATGGAATACCCGAACCGTGGAGACATGGAATAACCGAACCGGCGGCAGTACCGTTGGAGTAGATTTTGGCTTTCACCGACGTGATATTTCATCGAGTAAAACAGGATATCTTTTACGTAAATATTGCCTTGAGAGTCTTTCAAACGGAAATGCGAATTCATCGGCAATCTGGCCTTATATGCGTCTTGCCGACGCTTACCTGATGTACGCAGAGGCGCTGAATGAAGCCCAGGGTCCACAACCTGATTGTTTTACATATATAAATAAAGTCAGAGCCAGGGCCGGCATGCCGGACGTAAGCGGTATCTCATCAAAAGATGATTTGCGACAGATAATCTGGCGCGAACGTGATGTTGAACTGGCACTCGAGGATATTCATTATTTTGATGTAAAACATCTTAAACGTGGAAATATTCTCGGACAACCTGTTTATGGTATGGATATCCGAAAGAACACCAATGGTTCATTTACCTATACACGGGAGAAAGTTGAAGACCGTTTCTGGAGTGATTTCTGGTACCTGTGGCCTATCCCCTACTCTGAAATGATTCGTGCACAAGCCTTGGTGCAAAATCCAGGCTGGTAGGTAAACGGTTGTAAAAAACATTATTAAATTTTGGAATATGAAAAAAACATCATATACGATTCAAATTGCTTTTATAATTCTGGCTTTTTTTATGCTGGAATTCACCAATCCCGTCAAAGGCCAGAATGCCGATTCTATAAGTACAATAAATGGCGGCGAAAAACTGCTGGATATCGCCTATGGCAAACAGAAATTAGTTGCAATTGGTGGTGCAATAAGTACAGTTACCTCCGAAACACTTGAAAAAAGCACAGTCACAAATGTGGGCAATGCCTTATTTGGAAGACTATCGGGACTAATTGTCAATCAAAGAGGTGGCGAACCCGGAAACGATTTCCCATCATTTGTGATCAGAGGAAATACTTCTTACGCAGGTGGTAACAGCCCGATGATTATTGTCGATGGTTTTCAGCGTTCAATCGATCAGCTGGCCGTTGAGGAAATAGAAAGCATTTCGGTATTGAAGGATGCTGCCGCAACTGCAATGTACGGAATCAAAGGGGCGAATGGAGTCATTCTGGTTACTACAAAGCGTGGTTTCGAAAGTGATGAAAGGATTGGAATCACAATTAAATACGGGATGAGGGAGCCGACCCGGCTGCCCAATTTTATCAACTCATTTGATTATGCGAATTTGTATAATGAAGCCTTAACCAACGATGGCCGGCCACAACTTTATACCGCAGAGGATATTCAAAAATATAAGGATGGATCTGATCCTTATCTCTACCCTGATGTAAATTGGTTCGATGAGATCTTACGCAAAAGTTCTCCCGTTGTCGAAGCAGGGGTAACTTTCACCGGCGGCAATAGTATCGTGCGTCATTTTGTGATGGTCAACTATATGATAAACGAAGGTTTGCTTAAAAACACAGAATGGAACGATGGTTACAATACAGGTACTTCATTTAAACGACTGAATTTTCGCTCAAATATCGACATCAATGTAACAAAACGTTTAATGGCGTCGCTCGATATCGGAGGCAGAATCGAAGACCGCAATGGCCCGGGCACTGCAATAGGAACCATTTTTAACAATATCTATGCTTACGCACCCAACATGTTTCCGGTTCAAAACCCCAACGGCACATTTGGAGGAAATTCGGCTTATCAGGGCAATTTGCTTGGTCAGGTCACTTCATCCGGATATGCCGCATCAAATGACCGGAATTTCCAGTCCTCCTTCCGCATGGAACACGATCTGGATTTTATTGCCAGCGGATTAAAGGTCGGTGCAGTTGCAGCATTCGATAACTGGCAGCGTGCCACTGAAACCTATACAAGGCAGTTCCCGGTTTACCAGCTATCCAAAGACGCAGGTAATAATTTTGTCTATACCAAATACGGACAGGTAACACCACTGGCCCGCTCAGGTGGCAACAACCATAATTACCGCACAAATTTTGAAGCTTATCTTGATTATGATCAAAAATTTGGTTTACACGGGATCACAGCCAAACTTTTGTATCATCAGGACAAGTATGTAACCAACTGGACCGTGGGTAACAACACTCCTTATTTGCTCAACGGTGCCTCCGGTCGGTTAACGTATGGGTACAACGATCGTTATTTTGTTGAGGTTGTTGGGGCATATAACGGAACTGAACGCTTCCCCAGAACCAATCAGTTTGGATTTTTCCCTGCTGCAGCTGTATCCTGGGTACTCTCGAAAGAGAATTCAATAAAATCACACTCATGGATTAATTACCTGAAGGCACGAGCTTCATATGGGTTGGTTGGAAATGACAATATCGGGGCGGGTGAAGACCGTTATTTATACATTTCATATTATACCAACACAGGCTCTTATCCTTACGGTGACAGTAATACCAATCTTACCACAACACAGGAGAGCAACTATCCGAATTATAACATTACCTGGGAGAAAGCTTACAAAACCGATCTTGGAATCGATGGCCGCTTTTTCAATTGCCTCGATGTTGCACTCGGATATTTTCATGAGAAACGAACCGATATTGTGGATACCCGAACCAATGAACTCCCATCCATCCTGGGTATCACGGCAGGGTATATCAATAACGGTATAGCTTCCAGAAGCGGTATTGAAGCAACTTTTCAACTGGCAAAACAGACTGGTGATTTCGGCTATACACTGGGTGTAAACGGAGTAATAACACAATCAAATATCGATCAGCGCATCGAACCTGCCTACCCCAATGAATACCAGTACAGGGGAGGTCATCCGGTAAACCAGTATTTTGGTCTTGAAGCCACCGGATTCCTAAGCCAGGAAGATATAGTCAATCCTCAGACTCCAATATATACTTTTCAACAGGTTAAACCGGGCGATGTGAAGTATAAAGATCAGGATCAGAATGGGCTCATCAATTCAGATGACGAGATAGCAATAGGAAAATCATCGAACCCTTCTCTCTATTATGGCATTAACTTTGGTTTAAAATACAAAGCAATAGCCATTGATGGATTATTACAGGGCCTGGGTGGTAAGGACGTGTATATCAATGGTCTTTCGGGACCGATGGGTAAAAAAGCCCAGATTTCTGAGTATGTGATGAACCGTTGGACCTCCGAAACAAGCGGAACAGCCGAATTCCCCCGGCTTAGCACCCTCGATAATTCCAATAATTACCGCAACAGTACACTTTGGTTACGTTCAGGCGATTACATCAGGTTACGCAGCGTTGAACTTTCCTATGTCTTTCAGGAGAATTTACTGGCTTCCTTACACGTATCAACCTGTAAACTATTTCTTCAGGGTATGAACCTAATCACAATCGATAAAATTAAGAACCTGGATCCTGAAAACTTTACAGGTTATCCTGCGCTTAAATCGTACAATATTGGGTTACGCCTGCAATTCTAAATTTAATAAAAGAACAAATTATGAAGACTAAGATATTAGGTTTATTATTGATGATTGCTTTAATAATGCCTTCGTGTAAAGACTATTTCGATTACGAAAATAATTCACTGATCAAAGAGGATTTGGTTTATTCCGATTATACGTACCTGAAGCAGGTTTTAGCCAACGCTTATACCCAGCTTCCGGCATCTTTTAACCGAATTGATAACGGAATGCTTGCCTCTGCCACCGATGAAGCTGAACACGCCTGGGATTATTCATCCATTCAAAGTTTTAACATTGGCAGCTGGAACTCTTACTCCAATCCTGATGATGTTTGGGCCAGGCAGTACCAGCTGATCCGGCGTGCCTATCTGTTTTTACAGGGAACCGATACTGTTAAGTTCAGACAGTTCCGGTATGTCGATGATGTTACTTACAATCGCTATACCCTTGAGCTGAAACAATTTCGTGCCCAATCCAGGTTTTTGATCGCGTTTTCGTATTTCGAACTTTTCAAAAGGTATGGAGGTGTTCCGATTGTCGATCATCTACTTGCGGTTGATGAAGACCTCAATCTTCCCGGAAACAGTGTAAATGATGTTGTTAAATTCATTGTGGCCAATTGCGACAGTGCAATACAGGTGTTGCCAAAGTTGTATGATGCGACGAATACCGGACGTGCCACAATGGGTGCAGCGATGGCCCTTAAATGCCGTACCTTTCTGTATGCTGCCAGTCCTCTGCATAATAATGGATCGTACAACAAGGCTTTATGCGATAGTGCAGCCAGAATTGCAAGTGCTTTCATTGCAACCACCGGAACACTAAAAAGTACCTATGCACTGGAAAGTAATTACGGAACACTTTTTACCCGCAAAACAAACAGTAAAGAGTTGATTTTTGAGCGCCGGGAAGGAAATTCGAATGGATTTGAGAAAGCGAATTTCCCGATCGGATTCGATGGAGCGGGTGTTGGCGCAACCTCTCCGTCACAAAACCTGGTTGACGCCTATGAGATGAAAACCACAGGCAAACCCATATCTGATCCAACTTCCGGCTATGTCCCAACCAATCCCTACCTGAACAGGGACCCTCGTTTAGGCTTTACGGTTATTTGGAACAATATCACCTTTAAAGGCCGCCCAATTGAGTTGTGGACCGGTGGACTCGATGGAAAAGGGAAGGAAAAGGCTTCAAAAACAGGTTATTACCTTAAAAAATATGTGGATGACAACCTGAATTTATTACTCAATAATACAAGCCGGCATTGCTGGTACTATTTCCGTTTAGGTGAGATTTACCTAAACTATGCCGAAGCGATGAACGAAGCCTTTGGTCCTGCCGACACAAGGTATGGATTGTCTGCTGTGGATGCCGTCAACGCTATCCGTTTGAGAGCCGGAATGCCAGCCATCATGGCAGCCGATTATCCTTCGGCCGATGTGCTGCGTGAAAAAATCCGCAACGAACGGCGTATAGAACTAGCCTTTGAAGAACACCGCAGCTGGGACGTTCGTCGCTGGAAAATAGCCGAATCAACCCTCGGAGCCGATCTTAGGGGAATGGATATTGTTAAGAATGCCGATGCTACGTTTACCTATACACCTTATGTAGTTGAGAAAAGGACATTTGATGTAAAAATGTATTATTATCCGATTCCAAATGCAGAAATACTGAAGGAAAACAAGCTCATACAAAATACTGGCTGGTAGTCAATCAGTTAGTTAGTTCATTAATTTAAAGTGATAAGTGGCCCGGATTTGGGCCACTTATTATCCTTAGCGTTTAATAAAATCATAAAAATGAAAAAAACATTCGTTAACCGCGTTGCAGGAATATTGAAAAACTGCAACCTATTAGGTGCAGTTATTTTTTTCAACATTTTAGTGATGTGTACATCAGACATTTCAACCTTAAAGTTTGGATTGAAGATGTACGTTTCAACCACAGGAAACAATAACTGGTCAGGAAAACTTCAGCAGCCTAACCCGGATATGACCGATGGTCCTTTTGCAACGCTGGAAGCGGCACGCGATGCGATACGTAAAATGAAGGAATCGAAGACACTCCCGGAAGGGAACATAGCAGTGGAGATCCGGGAGGGGATTTATGAACTGCCAGGGACATTCGAATTGGAAACAAAAGACGGCGGGACAGACTCTCTTTCGCGCGTTATCTATTACGGTCAGAAAGGACGCGAGGTACGACTGGTCGGTGGCAAAAATCTGAAAAGATGGCAATTAGTCACTGACAAAGAGGTTTTGGATAAATTCGGTCCTGAAGTTAGGGGTAAAATCTATCAGTCAGATCTCACGGCAAATGGGATAAAAGATTTCGGTTCTCCGGGCGGCGGCGGACTGGAGTTGTTTTTCAATGATAATCCGATGTGGATATCGCGTTACCCCAATAAAGGATTTACTAAAATAACCGGGTTATTGAATGAAAAACCCATAGATGTAAGAGGAACCAAAGGTGATCAGGTGGGTAAGTTCAATTATGAAGACCAACGGATTGCTAAATGGGAAAATGAAAAAGATGCCTGGGTTCACGGGTATTGGTTTTGGGACTGGAGCGAACAGCGACATAAGATTGCAAAAATTGATACAACAAAAAATAATATAGAAGTTGTTCCGCCCTATCATAAATATGGATATCGCGTTGGGCAGTGGTTTTATGGATTCAATCTTCTTTCGGAAATAGATGAACCGGGGGAATATTATATGGACAGGGAATTGGGACTACTCTATTTTTATCCCCCTTCCGATATTGAAAAAGCTCATACTTATGTTTCCCTGAATAATAACATCATAAACATGAATAATGTTTCATTCCTTACAATAAAAGGGGTGACACTTGAGGGTTGTCGTGAAACTGTGGTAAATATGCAGGATTGCAATAACAATTTAATTGTTGGCTGCATGATCAGGAATTCGGGAGATTGGGGCGTTACAATAAAAGGAGGAAATTTCAACGGAGTTACCGGCTGCGAAATATACAATGTTGGCGCCGGAGGGATCAGTATTGATGCCGGCGATCGTAAAACGCTGGTTGCGGCTCAGTGTTTTTCGGATAACAATGATATTCACCACATTGCCAGAATAAAACGGGTATATAATCCGGGTATATCGATTCTCGGGGTTGGGAATCGTGCAACTCATAACCGGATTGCACATGTTCCGCATATGGCGATCTACTTCATGGGGAATGACCATTTAATGGAATACAACGAAATATACGATGTTTGCTATGAATCAAATGATGCAGGTGCAATATATGCCGGCAGAAACTGGACAATGCGCGGTAATATGATCCGCTATAATTATCTTCACGATATATCAGGTTTTGAGGGAAAAGGATGTGTTGGAATTTATCTCGATGATGCGTTTTCATCGGCAGATATTACTGGGAACGTATTTAATAAGGTAACCCGGGCAATGATGATAGGCGGGGGTAGAGATAATAATGTTATAAACAATATTTTTATCGATTGTGTTCCTTCCCTGCATATTGACGCACGGGGAATGGGTTGGATGCACGATCATCCTGAAGCATGGATAAAGGAGGCAGAGGAAAACGGTACAATATTAGGCATTTTGTATAACCAGCCGCCCTATAGCACTCATTATCCGAAATTAATAAATCTACTTAATGATGAACCGAAGGCGCCTAAAGGGAATGTTATTTCGCATAATATTTGTGTTGGAGGCAGTTGGGATAAACCTTCGGGATTTTGGTCGACGTCTGTTGAAAAAAAGGCCCGCCCCTATCTGACAATGGAAGATAATATTGTTGCACCGAATTCGGCTGTAGAGGATAGTTTGTCGAAAAGTATTGTGATAACTGACCCCCTTTTTGTCAATCAAGAACATCCCGAACAGGGGAAATATCAGTTAAGTGCTGATTCTCCGGCATTAAAGCGCGGCTTCATACAGATTCCCTTCGACAAAATAGGGCTTTATCAGAGTAATTAGTATTTTTAGATTATCAGAAAACCAACAAATGTACCTATGTCAAACCATGGCATCCTGAAATAATTTTGCAGGTGCCTTTAAAACTAATGCGTTATGAATCACCAATTTTCAAGAAGAAAGTTTCTGCAATCATCTGCAATTTCAGCAACTGCAATGATGCTTCCGGTTTATGCCCACTCCTCAGTAAAAAACAAGAGGTCGGATAAGCTGATTAAGCTGAATGAAAATCCATTGAAAATAGGCCTGATGACCTATACATTAGGTAAAGACTGGGATATTGAGACAATCATTAAAAACTGCACCGAAGCAAAATGGCAATCAGTTGAACTTCGTACCACACATGCACACGGGGTTGAGAAAACATTGTCAGCTATCCAGCGTGCAGAAGTTAAAAAACGCTTTAAAGATTCAGAACTGGAAACAATTAGTCTGGCAAGTGCATTTCAGTATCATTCACCTGATCAGGCAGTATTGAAAGAAAATATTGAAGGTACAAAAGAATTTGTTTTACTTGCCAGGGACATTGGTGCAACTGGCATTCGTGTTTTCCCGAATGCCTTTCCGGATGGTGTGGCAAAAGAAAAAACCATGGAGCAAATCGGGAAAGCGCTCGCAGAAGTTGGCTCGTATGCGAATGATTTTGGGGTTGAAATCAGGGTATGCGTGCATGGCAGCGGAACAAATTCAGTACCTGTGATAAAAAAAATCATTGATTATTCTCAAAATCCGTATGTTTTTGTCAATTGGAATTGTGACGCTTTGGATGCATCGGGCGAAGGATTGGAATACAATTTCAATCTTGTAAAAGACCGTATCAGGGGAGTTCATTTGCATGAGTTGGATAATGCCGAATATCCCTACCGTTTATTTTTTAAACTATTGACCGAATCAGGGTACAAAGGTTACTGTAATGCGGAAGTTGGTCAAAGTTGCGAACCGGTCAGGTATATGAAATACTATCGTGCATTGTTTCTGGCGCTTCAAAATGCCATCTGATAATCGAAAGAAAGAATTTGGCAAAAATGAGAAACCCCTAAATCCCGTAAACGGGACTTTGAAGAGTTAATTGATTTTCAACTTGTTCCCCTTTAGGGGTTAGGGGTAAAGGAGTTGAAAATCCATGAACGCAGACTTTTCAGAATGGACTCAAAATCTAAATTTTTAAAAAATGGAAACAATCTCCCGAAGTGAATTTATCAAAAAGTCAGCCGCTGTGGCAGGAGGTGTATTCGTTGCTCCGGCATACATCAAAAGTATGATCACCAACAGCCCGAATGAGAGAGTAAATATTGCACTTATTGGCATTGCAGGGAACCGGCCCAGTGTGCGCGGAATAATCAACGGGCGCGGAATAGTCCATATCAATAATTATGCAGCGATCCCCAATGTCATGATCAAAACAATCTGCGATGTGGATGAACGTTTATTTCCGGAAAAAATAAAAATTATTGAAGAAAAATTCGGAGCACCACCAAAAACCGAGTTTGATTTCCGCAAAGTACTTGAAGACAAAGATATAGATGTTATTTCAATTGCCACTCCCGACCACTGGCATGCGCTCATGACCATTTGGGCGTGTCAGGCAGGTAAAGATGTGTATGTTGAAAAACCCGTTTGTCATAACCTGTCCGAAGGTCGGAAGATGGTAGAGGCAGCAAGGAAATACAACCGAATTGTTCAGGCCGGAATATGTTACCGTGACAGTAAAGCTGTAAAGGAAGGGATTAAGTTTGTCCATGAGGGGAATCTGGGCAAGGTGTATATGGCCAAGGGAATTACCTACCGGTATCGTGAGTCGATAGGTAAGGTTGCAGACAGTCCAATCCCGGAAGGACTTCACTGGGACAATTTCCTGGGACCTGCCCCTTACCGGCCCTATAATGAAAACAGGTTTCTTTACAACTGGCACTTCTTCTGGGACACAGGGGGTACAACTGAATTCGGGAATAATGGTATTTACAGGATGGATACTGCACGCTGGGCACTGAATAAGAATGAACATCCGGTGAAAATAAGCTGTACCGGCGGAAAATATGGCAGGGACGACGACCAGGAGGTGCCCAACCTGTTAATGGCTGACTATGAGTATAGCGATGGAGTGATTATTCAGAACGAGGCAAGGTGCCTTTCTACAAATCCCGAGGGACTGCCCGACTCAGGCGATGTATTTATTTACAGCGATAAAGGATGGATGACATTCAGCCCCAGCGGGTATAAAACCTATTTCGGAAAAAAGAATGAGCCGGGACCGGCTAAGTCGGACAAGGATTTTCAGGCAGAGGAATTACACAACGGATGGAAAAACTTCATCGATTGTGTAAGAAGCCGAAGAAGGGAAAATCTTGATAATGATATTCTTGAAGGTCATATGTCTGCAGCATTAGGTCACCTCGGAGTGATCTCCTACCGGACTGGCCGGAAACTAACATTCAACACTGAAACCGAAAAATTCATTAACGATGCTGACGCGGATAAATTACTGACACGGGAATATCGAAAACCATATTCAATGCCGGAAATTTAACATTATACTATCAAACTAAAAAATATGGAAACAAAACATACCTGTTCCCGGAATTTCATTGTTATTTTAATTGGGCTTTCCCTTCTCCCCTTGTCCATCTTCAGTCAAAATAAATCAAAAGAGGAGAATATTAAAGCCTTCAATATTGATTACAACTGGGGGCCGGGCGGAGCACATGGTTTTGCCAAACCGGGTTTATGGGCAGAAGCCAATCCCGATACGTTGATGAAGTGGTATGAGGATTTAGGTTGCAATGTGGTGCATTCATTTGGTGTTTCCTGTAATGGATATGCCTGGTATAAAAATGGCATTATTCCGGAACAACCAGGGTTGAAATTTGATTTTTTGACAGAGATGGTCAAAATCGGACGCTCAAAGAAGATGAAAGTATTTGGTTATTTCTGTGTAGGAGCGAATAATAAGTGGGAGGATGATCATCCCGATTTATGTTACCGGATGAATGGCCAGCAAATTCCTTTTACAACTCAGTATATCGATTACTTATGTGCCTCCATAGAGGATGCCATACAGAAAACCGATATGGACGGCATAATGCTGGATTGGTTTTATAATCCGGGAGGCGGAAGAGATCCACTTCCTCTGCTAAGATGGATACCCTGTGAGCAGGTTATGTACCGCGAATTAATGAAACAACCTTTCCCGGGGAAAGAAAAAATTACCACTGAAATTGAATTGAATTTTCGTCGGAAAGCGATTGACCGGGCCTGGAAGCAGATTAAAGAGATAACAAAGAAAACAAAGCCCGACTGTATCATCTGGTTAACCGCTTATGAGGTTAACAGTAAAGAATATTCCGGTACGGCGATGTTAAAAGAAGTCGATTGGTTAATGAATGAAGCGGGAGACATTTCAGGAACTAAAGTGATGAGAGAATTGACAGGAAGCAAAACTAAACTTATCACCTGTCTGGCAAATTGGAATAAGCAAGACCCTGCTGTAATTGTGCCTGCAGCAATCAAGGAGAAAGTTGGGCTTTATGGGTTTACAAAGCCTGTTACAGGTTCAATGATGCCACCTGTTCATTACTATCTTTCGAAATCGGTGGATAGTTTAAAGGGTGATGAGCGAAATATTGCAGTATTAGCCCGTGTTTATAATAATTTACCCCTGGATTTTATTAAGAAATAGTATTACATTTTCCTCTTTTTCAATAAATTAAATCCAAATATCATCACAATGAAATATCAACGCTTTTTGATCATCCTTTCAGCCATCCTCCTTTCAGTTCCTATATCCCGTGCTCAATCCCCAATAAAGGTTGCGGATCAGGTCAGTTCCGGACAATTAATGACAGGTTTCACCAATGCAGCCAATTTTGGATTTTCGCCCGAGGCCAGCGGACTTGAAAACACCAAAGCTTTGCAGAAAGCAGTCGATCAGGCCGGAACGATTGTTGTAAGCCAGCCTGGTACTTACAAAATGGCAGGCACTGTTTATGTCGGCAGTAATACCTCCCTGATTTTTGGTAATGACATCTGCCTGAAAAAGGTAAACGAAAAAGGTCCTTTTACACATGTTTTACTCAATAAAGGTGCCCTGACCAAAACCTACGATCATAATATTTCCGTCAACGGATTGCAGGTTATCGTCAATGGCATAGATAAAAGTTTTACAGAGGTTTACGGACTGCGGGGTCAGATTGCTTTCTTTTATGTGAAGGATTTAAAGATTGAGCGTTTTCGGTGTCTGGACCTTGGCAGTTCGCAGTTTGGCATCCATATTTGTACGTTCGAAGATATTATCATCGATGACGTGATTATCAAAGGAAATAAAGATGGTGTACACCTGGGCAGAGGTAACCGTTTCACTATCCGCAACGGCATATTTCAAACCTATGACGATGCCATTGCCCTTAATGCACATGATTATGCCACCTCTAACCCCGAATTGGGATGGATCGAAAATGGTGTGGTTGAAAATTGTCACGACCTGAACCAGGAAAAAACCACAGGCTACTTTTGCCGTATACTTGCCGGAGGCTGGATTGACTGGAAGCCCGGCATGGAGGTACAACAATCGGATGCCGTGGTATCGAATGGTAAAATTTACCGCGTTCAGGCCAAGGCTGATGGCACCAAATATAAATCGGAAACACAACCTGCGCACGAGAGCGGCAGTGTGGTGCTGGATGGCATCAACTGGGGCCTGGTTCAAACCGATGTTACCTATACAGCCGGAGTGCGTAATGTTATTTTCCGGAATATTTTTCTTGAGAAACCACGCACAGGTTTTTCAGTCCATTTCGATAACGACAGGTACAGCCGGTCGTATTATCCGGGGGCTATCATTCCAAAACAGGAACAACTTACATTCGATAACATCCGTGTAATCAATGATCAGCCAACCGATCTGTTTTCCATCGGAACACCTGTCGATGTGCTGACAATTTCCAATTCAAGTTTTAAAAACAACAGGATCAACTTTCATGGGAACAAAGCAATGCCTGACTATCTGAAAACAAAAATCAACATCTATGGCTGTGTCTTTAATCAAAAAGGAGCAATGAACTTAGTCGTTAACAGCGTTGAAAACAAGGAGATTTATCTGAAAACTTCTTCAAATACTGAACTAGGTGACAACTTTTCAGCTACAGTAATCCCGGGAAACGGCAAAATTATTGTTGATTCCGATCTTACAGGATTAAAATAAAAGTATTAATTTCAAATAAATCAGTTATTTAATCAATAACTTTTTACCCATCTTATGAAAAGACTCTTCTCATCTATTCATCTTTCCAATAGATTAATCCCGTTATATTTCCTAATCAGTATATTTTTAGTGGCTCAAGGTAATCGTACCAGAGCCCAGGTAAACGTAAGTAAATCGTTTGTAGTTGCACCTGGCGGTTCGGACAGTAATCCGGGTACTACTTCAAAACCAATGGCAACACTTGAAGCCGTGCGTGATGCTGCAAGGAAAGCTGTACCGGGTAATCACCGGATTATTGTTAAGCCCGGCGAATACTTTCTGACCACGACATTCGAACTCGATCCCAGCGACAATGGTCTGACCATCGAGGCAGATACAAGCGGAACCGTGGTACTTTATGGCGGGACTCTGGTAACCGGCTGGCGGCGCGACGGAGAGAAGTTCTGGTGTGCCGATCTGCCCGGGGTGAAGGAAGGTGAATGGGATTTCAGAGCCCTGGTGGTGGAAGGACGCATGCCAATGCGCGCAAGGATGCCGGAGTCCGGAACCTTTCAACATTTAAGTGTCTTCGATGTGCCATGGCTTTCGTCGATAGCGGGTGGCTGGGCGCGTAAACCTACTCAACAGGAAGCCAATACCATGAAATACAACCCCAAAGACATCCCGGAAACGCTCGATATAAAGAACGCAGAGGTCAGGGTTTATCACATGTGGGATGAATCTCTCGCAGGAATTGTGCAAAATGATTTTCAACAGCATATTTTCACCTTTTCGAAACCAACCAATTATCCGCCGGGTGGTTTTGGCAAGAAGGATTATATTATCTGGAACACACGCGAAGGAATGACCAGGCCTGGTCAGTGGTATCTGGATCGGACAGCGGGAAAATTGGTTTACTGGCCGCTTGAGGGCGAGGATATGGGCAGTATCAGAATAATTGCCCCAAAAATGGAACGGATAATCCGAATCGCCGGAACCGAAGAAAAGAAGGCCGAAAATATAACCATTCGAGGTCTGACGTTACAGGGTACAACAATACCCTTCAAGTCGGCGGGGATGGGCGCCACCTCCTTCGATGGTGCACTGAGTATGTCAAACACAAATCTTTGCAATATCGAAAGTCTTGAAATCTCAAACGCAGGCGGTCTTGGAATTTCAGCATCACAACTGACCAATTGCCGGATTACTGATTCCCATGTTCATGATATTGGAGGAGGAGGTGCAAGGATTGACGGTACCGATCTGTTGTTCGCACGCAATCATATTCACCATGTTGGCCTTTACTATCCAAGTGCAGTAGGGATTTCATCCAATGGAAGCCGTAATCATATCTATCGCAATGAAATACATGATGTCCCTTACTCGGGAATGCTAATCGGCAAAACAGATATCCTGGTCGAAGAAAATCTCATCTACAGGGTTATGAAAGAGATACATGATGGCGCTGCAATTTATACCTTCGGAGTCAGTAACTGCATACTGCGCGGGAATGTTGCCCGCGATATCACTGAATCCGGAACCGGATATGGGGTGAGTTCCTACTATCTCGACGAAGGATCACATGACTGTATAGTGGAGAAAAACATTTCGATTGGTGTGGCCCGACCTGTTCATAACCATATCGCGCGCAATTCAATTATACGCGATAATGTGTTTATCAATGACGAAGATATGACATTATCCTTCCAGTCTTCTGCCCAATTCACCTTTGAAAATAATACACTTTTTACTCCGGGCACTATCAAAATAACATCACCCAATGCTGTCACAACCTGGAAGAACAACAAAATTTTCAGCAACGGTTCCGGCAATAAAAGCCCTGAGCAAGCGTACACGATTAATGCTGAAATGCCTTTTACACCGGTACCGGCGCCAAAAAATAAACCAATCATGATCACTCGTTCCGTCAAGTCACCCGCAATCGATGGGATCCTTGCCACAGACGAATGGACAGGAGAGTTTCAGCGATTGGACAGAGAATTATCGAGACGCTCAAGTAGTGGTGCACCCGTTTTGCTGAAGTTTTCACGGGATGATAAATTCCTGTACGTCGGAGCGATGGTAACGATGTTCGACACAACAAATATAAGTAAGGGAAACATTTGGGGAAAAAATGACGGGATGGAAATATCAATTGGTGGTTATGATAAGAGTAATCCTGTTACATTTGTTATTCGATCCTATTTTGACGGTACCGTACAAAGTATCACTGATGCCGGCGCAACGGTGGTTGCAGCATTTCGGCTTGGGAAAGGGATAAGTTATGCATCAAAAATGATGGAAAAACCACGTAAGGGATGGATTGGTGAATGGGCTATTCCGCTTGGCGCCCTGGGCCTGAAACCTGTACCTGATACAAATGTGGCATTTAATGCCTGTGCATTTATCAATGAGTATGACCACTGGCACTGTTGGGAAGGGACCCAGGGAGAGAGTTGGGAAGTTGATAAGGCTGGAATACTTCGGTTTAAATAAATTTGAAACTATGATAAGAGTTGCAACCGCATGCAGTCAGCTTCAATCACCCGATATTTAGAATAAACAAACCAATTCTGTTAACAAAATTAAAACATGATGAAAAGACGAACATTTGTTAAATCCGCTACCGTAACTGGTGCCGGACTGATCATCCTTCCGGGTGGTATCCTTTCAGGACAAAACCCAAGTGATAAACTAAACATTGCACTAATCGGGGCTCATGGAAGAGGCAGCCAGCATTACCGGGTATTAGACACCCAAAACATAGTGGCAATATGTGATGTGCACGCCGACAACATGGCATTAGCTGCAAAACAATATCCCAATGCAAAACAGTACACCGACTGGCGGAAGTGCCTTGAGCAAAAGGATTTAGATGCGGTATTCATATGTACTCCCGATCACCACCATGCTTTTATCTCTATCTGGGCCATGAACCGGGGACTGCATGTTTATTGTGAAAAACCACTTGGAGAATCTGTGCATGAGGCACGTGAAGTACGTAAAGTTTACCTTGCAAATAAAAATAAGCTTGCTACACAGCATGGTACACAACGTCACGCCCATGAGAATTTTGACCGGGTCTCGGAATTAGTCCGTGGTGGCGCTGTTGGTGAATTACAGCAAGCGATTGCCTGGGGTAACCGCACCCATAAAGTTACTGGTTATCTTCCTGCGGCAGGTCCCGCCCCAACAACAATCGACTGGGAACAGTGGATCGGTCCGGTTCAGATGCATCCCTTTAATCCGGGTTATTTCGGAGCAAAACCAGGAGCCGGCTGCCTGCTGTGGAACATGTTCCATGATTTCGGAAGCTGGCAGATCGGAGATATGGGCAGTCATACGATGGATCTTGCCTGGAATGCAATAGATGCCGGGCAGCCAACGAGTGCTATGGCACAAGGAGACCCATACCATCCTGAGGTCGTTGCATCAGATCTTCATACCAGATTTAACTTTTCTTCAAACAATTGGAGGGGACCCATTACCGTTGAATGGTATCAGGGGACAGTAAAACCGGAATCACCACATCCAGCCTTTGACATCAGCAAAATGGGTCACGGAGCAATGTTCAAAGGGACTAAAGGAACTCTTGTTGCTGACTTCATTACCCGTTTGCTGATTCCAGCACGTGCCGGAGCAGATATGACCTATTACAAGGCTCCGGACAGCAATCAGATTGCACCCCCTCCAGGAGATTTCGTGGAGCAATGGTTCAAGGCCTGCAAAGGTAACCTTAAGACCGATTGTGATTTTGATTACGCAGGTCGAATGATAGAAACTCTTATGCTTGGGCTGGTTGCTCACAGAGCTGGAAAAGAATTGACCTATGATCATGTGACAGGACAGATTACAAATGATTCAGCAGCTAACAGCTACCTTCAAAAGGAATACCGCAAGGGATGGGTGCTTAACGGTTAAAACCTATGATAACAATACACCATTGAAAAATTATATAAAATAAATATAATATGAGGAATGTATTTTTTGCAGTATTCATTGTGTGTATTACGGGTTTGATTACCACCCTGCATGCACAGGTCCGAAAACCGGAAAATATCAGTTCTCCTGACGGACTGACCAAAATGCAGGTCGGCATTGATAACAGCGGTAACCTGGTTTACAGATTATCTTTTTCAGGCAGAGAAGTAATCGGATGGTCAAAGCTTGGCTTTGAAATTAACGGAGTCAGCGCAGGTGAAAAGACACTGATTACTGGTCAAACGAAAAATAGTGTTGACGAGAAATTTCCCTGGTCATTAGGCGAAAACGATACGATCGTTAACCGGTATAATCAGATAGACCTGATCTGTCAGACCAGCGCTTTTAAATTCAATCTGGTTGCCAGAATATTTAATGGCAGTGCGGCTTTTCAATACAGGCTTCCCGCGTTTGACCATGGCGAAAAAAGTGTCATTGGCCGCGAAAACACAGAATTCAACTTCGCAGATTCCTATACGATTTATCAGTATCATCACGAATCTGTTTTCACACCGGTCAGTATTGATTCCCTTAAAACTCCGTGTGATTTTCCTGCGACATTGCAAAATGGTAAATTTTATATAAGCATTGGGGAAGCGGCCAATGATAATTATACAAAGGCAGAATTAAGCAGGGGAAAAGCAAAGCATAGTCTTGCAATTGCTTTTATCAGGGATCCGGGAGTAAAAGTGTCCGGTGATTTTCACACGCCCTGGCGTACAATCAGCATTTCAAAAACTGCAACGGGTCTTCATCATTGCAGTGATCTGAATTTAAAACTAAATACTCCTCCCCCCGGAGGAATTCCCGAATGGATAAAACCAGGCAAACTGATCAGGTCACAGCTGACCACCAAAAGCGGGATGGAATGCATCGATTTTGCTGCAAAGCACAATTTCAGGTACATCATGTTTGACGGAGGATGGTATGGGCCAATGCGGCAGGCTACATCACACCCTGAATATGCAATTCCTGCAATAGATCTGACCGAAGTTATCCGGTACGGAAATCAAAAACAGATCGGAGTTATTCTGTATGTTGATTATGCCGAACTACGATCAAGCCTTGACACTTTATTACCGCTGTATAAAAAGTGGGGCATCAGGGGATTAAAATTTGGTTTTGTAGACGGTCTAACTCAGGAAGGGATTATCTGGCTGGCGTCTGCTATAAAAAAGGTCCATGATTATGGATTTATTCTCAATATTCACGATAATTACAAACCTACCGGGTTGAGCCGAACCTTCCCGTCATTACTTACACAGGAAGGTATCCGGGGCGATGAAAACAGTCCGGATGCTTTTCACACAACGGTGCTCCCCTTTACTCGTTACCTGGCAGGGGCTGCCGATTTTACCTACTGTTACCCGAATGCAACGAATAGTTATACTAAAAATCTGAAAGTAAGTATGGGTCAGCAGCTTGCCCTGACTGTGGTTTACTTTAGTCCTTTGCAGGCAATGTTTTGGTATGGAAAACCAACTGAATATACCAATGAAGGGGAGATAGAATTTTTCAGTTATGTACCTGTTGTTTGGAATGAATCGCACTATCTTGCCGGTGAGATTGGCAAATATATTAGTGTTGCCCGCCGGAATGGGACAACCTGGTTTATGGGCAACGTTGCCGGCCCTGAAGACTGGAAAGGGAGAATCCGGTTCGATTTTTTAACAGCAGGAGAAATATATACAGCCAGTATCTATAATGATGATAAAAAAGGGAGTATCAGCAAGGAGATAATTGAAGTAAAAAAAGGATATATGCACCGGATTGATCTGAAGGCTAAAACCGGCCAGGCAATAATTATATCCGTGAAACAGAAAAATCCAACGACAGCAAGAAAGTAGCAGGAAAATAAACAATGCGCTGCGGAAACTTCATCGTAAGCCGGAAATTAATTCTATTTTTGAACTTCCAATTAAACTGACAATAATAACTTTTCGGGGAGAATATCTTTTTTTGAAAATCGATTAATCTGTACACGAAGCCTGCCAAACCAACTAACTCTCGTAGCTCAATTATTAAATGAACATAAACATATACTTATGAAAAGACGTGATTTCACCAAAATGACGGGTGCCGGAACATTCGGAATTTGCGCAGTACCAACAATTCTAACCGGTACAGGATGGAAAGGTGCCAACGATCGTATGAACATCGCGGTTATCGGCATACGGGCACAGGGTCAGGGCCATATTAAAAGTTATTCATCGCTCGAAAATGTTAGGGTTTCGGCACTTTGTGATGTTGACAGCAATCTTTTTGGTGATACGGTTAAAAAGCAGTTCACCAGCAAGGGACTACCCGATCCGAAGCTTTATACCGACATGAGGAAACTCTACGAAGATAAAGATATAGATGCCGTCTCGATTGCCACCCCTAATCACTGGCATGCGCTGGCTGCCATATGGGCTATGCAGGCCGGGAAACACGTCTCGGTGGAAAAACCCTGCTGCCACACATTTTTTGAAGGAAAAAAACTCGTTGAGGCAGCCGACAAATATAAACTTATTGTGCAGGATGGGGCTGAGCAACGGTCCAATCCATGTGCCATGAGTATGGCAGATTATTTACAGGCGGGTAAGATGGGTGAAGTTTACATGGCCAAAGGACTTTGTTATAAATGGCGCGATACGATCGGGAAAACACCCGACGAACCGGTTCCGGCCGGTGTCGATTACGACCTATGGCTGGGACCTGCACCAAAACGTCCTTTCTCTAAAAACCGTTTTCATTACAACTGGCACTGGAACTGGGATTTCGGGAACGGAGATATGGGCAACCAGGGAGTTCATGAAATGGATATCGCACGCTGGGGTCTTGGTGTCACGTTACCTGTCAAAATCAGCACCATGGGTGGCCATTATATGTTTGATGATGATCAGCAAACACCTAATGATCTGGTCGCACTGTTTGAATTTCCAAATTCATCAGGCGGAGGCGATAAAAAGAAAATGCTCCAGTTCGAAGTACGCCATTGGATTACCAATCGTGAAGGGGTCAAAAATGAAAACCCGGCAAGTGGGAATACCTATATGGTCAGTGCAGACAATACCGTTGGCAATTTGTTCTTTGGCTCCAAGGGATTTATGAGCAAGAATGTGAATGAATGGCAGGTATATTACGGAAAAGAGCGTACACCCGGCGAGACAGGCAAAGGACTTGGAGATCATTATGCAAATTTTGTCAAGGCGATCCGTGCAAATGATCAGAAACTGGCGCACGGTGATATCCGCGATGGTTTTTATTCCTGTGCATTGATGCATCTTGGCAATATTTCATACCGCCTGGGACGGACACTCGAATTTGATCCTGTAAAAATGGTGTTCCCCAAGGATCCTGAGGCTAATGCTATGCTTACCAAGCAATATCGGGCACCATTTGTTGTTCCCGATAAAGTCTAGACATTAAAATTTATTATATTTGCTGACACACAATTTAACATCCCGTTTCACCTAAACTATTAATCAATAAATCAGAATTATGGAAAACATCTGGACCGTAGTTATTATTGCAGTAATCGTGTTTTTTTTCCTGGGCGTCCGTATTGTTCGTCCTACTCACCGCGCGCTGGTTGAGCGCCTGGGTAAATACAGTCATTTTGCCTCGTCTGGTTTTAACTGGATCATCCCTGTCATCGACAGGATGTATCAGATCAATATCACCGAAAAGATGATTAATGCCGATCCGCAGGAAATTATCACCAATGACAATCTGAATGCAAGGGTTGATGCCCAGGTATATTTTAAGATCAAGCCTGATGAAATAAGTGTCAAAAATTCGCAGTATAACGTAAATAACATTGAATACCAGATTGTTAACCTTGCGCGTACAACTTTGCGTAACATTATAGGTACTCTCACCCTTAAATCAGCAAACAGCGAGCGGGGACGAATCAACAAGGAACTTCATGGAACTTTGCTTGATGAAACTTCGAGCTGGGGAATAGAGATTGTCCGGACAGAACTCAAGGAGATCGATCCACCCAAGGATGTACAGGAAACGATGAATAAAATTGTGAAGGCAGAGAATGAGAAAATTGCCGCTATCGACTATGCCACCGCCACCGAAACAAAGGCCGATGGAGAAAAACGTGCAGAGATTCGCCGGGCCGAAGGGATAAAACAAGGCGCCATTCTGCGTGCTGAAGGTGAAGCTCAGGCAATCGCCCTCGTAAATGAAGCGGCAGAAAAGTACTTCGTCGGAAACGCGCAGATGCTTCGCAGAATCCAGGCAATGGAGACCGCCTTGAAAGATAATGCAAAGATTGTCGTACCAACCGGATCCGATCTGGTGAATGTACTGGGTGAGATGACGGGTATTATTCCTTTAAGGCCGCCGAAAGATCCTTACGACAAAATGACCCCTGATACCAGGCGTTAACGAACAAATTTATTCATGTGGAGAGTATTAAGTTAAAAGAAAGAATAAATGTCGTATTTTTTTTCTTGATTTACCCCTAAATCCCCTAAAGGGGACTTTCGCTACTCACAAGCACTGACCATATTAGAAGCATGAGTCCCCTTCAGGGGGTTGGGGGTGAAAATACGACGATAAATAGTTTCAATTACTAATCTTTTAAAAGATTACCTTCCACAGAAAGTAAACCAATCAAAACCTCAAGGGCTGTAACCTTTGAGGTTTTGATCAAAAAAAATACCCTCTCTGTAAAAGATTGTCAGACCACAATAGATCTGAAAATCTAATTTTCGGAATGCAACGCGATTTTATTTCCCTCTGTATCAATAAAAAACGCAATATATCCAACTTCTTCGCTGATGAACGTCTTAGGCATAAAAACCTTGCCTCCCGCAGCTTCCACTTTTCCCAGTGCCAGTGAAAGGTCGGGATTTCCGTTTAAATAAACTACAGCACCTTTCTGACTGAGCTTGTGCATGCTGCTTTGGACCAACCCCCCTCCTACTTTATCCGAAATATTAATCGTGGGAAAAAATGCCATCTTCATACCCATTAAATCCTGCTGCTGCATTTCTATGTCGAAAACCTTTTCATAAAATTCTTTGGCCCTGGTAATATTACATACGGCGATTTCAAACCAGTTCAATGCATTTTCAGTTGGCTTCATCCTATATTATATTAATTATTAATTGCCTTAATTATGGTTTTAAAATCTTACGAAGAATTTCAGTTATTGTTTTAAAATTGGCCAGTTTTCTTATCTGTTTGTGGCTCTTTTTATGGATCTAAAAGAACGGCCATCTTAAATCATTTATAAATATTTTGAAAAATAAATTCCCTTTTCAACACTTAGATAAGCACAAAAGAAATTTATTGTCAAATGTTGTTGATTTTCTCAACATGTGCTTAAAATCCTTACACCATCCCTATCGATCTGTTTATCTGCTACTTAAAGGACTACAACAAAAAAAGTGTATATTTATTCAACACTTCATCCGTTTATTTATTAAACAACACCAACCACATATAGCTGATTTACTGTTGATTACCTGCTCATTTTTGCGCTGGCATTATAATTGAATACCCTGTTGTATCATCAATTAAAGGGAAAAATCATGAAAACCAGGGTCTTATTTTTCATCGGAATTTTACTGTTAAGTTACAGTTTTACAAACAGTAATGAACTGCCACAGGACAATAATCCCTCTCCCGAGGGTACTTTAAATGTATACACTTCTCCTGATTTATACAATCTGACGATGAAGTGGAGCAATGAATACAGCACAATTAATCCAAAACTGAAAATAAATGTAATAAAGTCTGCTGATAACAATGTCGCGGCAATGCTGAAGGAAGGCGATGGCATCGGCTTCATTACTAATCAATCATATGTCACAACCGACAATCAAAAAGGCTGGAATATGGTAGTTGGCCGCGATGTGATTGTTCCGGTCATGAATGCAGCCAATCCCTTGCTTGATGAAATAAACCAGAAAGGACTCTCACGGGAGAGACTGGCAAAAATTCTGAAAAATCCGATGGCTCAAAACTGGGGAACACTAACAGGCAACATACATATTACATCAGATAAGAAGGTAAATATCTATCTGATGAACGATCCTGCAGTCTTATCCGGAATCGGGAATTTTCTGAATAACAATCAGTTTAATATTGAATGGACTGAAGTATCCAATTCGCAGGAGATGATTTCTGCCATTCAAAAGGATCCGGAAGCTCTGGGCTTTTGCAAACTGATCCAGGTAATGAATCCGCAGAACCAAAGTCTGGCGGAGAATATCAGACTCATTCCTATCGATAAAAACGGGAATGGTAAGATTGATTATATGGAAAACATATATGAAAATCTGCAGTCCTTCGCCCGTGGAGTCTGGATTGGTAAATATCCAAAAGCACTTGTAGGAAATATTTATATGGTTTCTGCCGAAAAACCAAAAAAAGAAACCGAACTGGCATTTATGAATTGGGTGCTCACTGACGGACAACAGTTTCTGAATGCAAACGGGTACAACGATCTTGTGCTCAGTGAAAGAAATTCACAGCTGGATAAGATCAATGCACCTGAACAATATACAGCTACGCAACCAAATGCATTCCTTCCCATCCTCCGGATTATCCTTCTGGCAGTATTTGCATTGGTAATTATAGGGGTCCTGGTAGATTTTATAGCCAGGCGAATCACCCGTAAAAAAGGAGTTGTTGTCAATTCCAATTCTGAATTACTCCCTTTTTTTGATGAGAATTCGGTCGTCATTCCCAAAGGATTATATTATGATAAAACGCATACATGGTCCTTCATGAAAAAAGATGGAACCGTGAAGATAGGCATCGATGATTTCATGCAGCATGTAACAGGACCACTTACCCGGATTGAGATGAAGAATACCGGTGAAAGAATAAAAAAGGGAGATCGGCTGTTTACCATTATTCAGAAAGGCAAACAGTTAAATATTTACTCCCCTGTTTCGGGAACGATTACTTCTCACAACGATAACCTGATCTCCAATCCATCACTGCTCAATGATTCGCCCTACGCTGATGGCTGGATTTATACAATCGAACCTACAAACTGGTCACTTGAAATTCAGTACCTCACGATGGCTGAAAAATACACATATTGGATAAGAGATGAATTTTCGAGATTAAAAGATTTTCTTGCACGAGCAGCCAAATCTCATGCCCCTGAATATGCAATGATTACACTACAGGATGGCGGAGCATTAAAAGACAGTATCCTTGCCGACCTCGGACCTGAAATATGGGACGATTTTCAAACAAAATTTATTGATACAGCCAGAATATAATCATAACCTTAATTTATATTATTTTTTAACCTGATAAATTTTAAAACTATGGGCATTCAACGAAGAGGCTTTCTAAAGCTGCTCGGTGTTACCGGAATGACACTTGCCTTTGGAAACACTGCTAAAGCAGGACCTGTAGGAGCAGGCAACGTTGCCGGGGAAGTGGAGTTCAATGGAATTTTGTACGATGCAACGCGTTGTAAAGGTTGCCGGGGATGTGAATATGATTGCGCAGATGCGCACGGTTTACCCGAGCCAAAACCATCGAAGGAAATCGCTGCAATCCGTAAAACAGACGAAACCTGCAATACGGTAGTGAATACGTATAAAACCGACAAAGGTGATGTATTCATTAAACGGCAGTGTATGCATTGCAATGAACCTGCCTGCGCAGCCGCATGCCTGACCCGGGCGATGCATAAAAACAAAACCGGACCCGTAACCTGGGACGGTGATAAATGTATGGGATGCCGCTACTGCATGGTTTCGTGTCCTTTTGATAGTCCCAAGTTTGAATACCATAGCGCAAACCCCAAAATTCAGAAATGCGACATGTGTTTTGAGAGACTGAAAACAGAAGAAAGTCCTGCCTGTGTATATAACTGTCCAAATGAGGCATTGATGTACGGGAAACGCCGCGATCTGATTAAAGAAGCACGCCGGAGAATATATGAAAAACCTGATTTGTATGTCGATCATATTTATGGGGAACACGAAGCAGGCGGAACCGGATGGTTATATCTTTCACCTGTTCCCTTTGATCAGCTGGGTTTGAATACGTCATTACAGAAATCCTCCTATCCGGAACTGACAAAAGGGTTCCTCTATGCTGTGCCATCGGTATTTGTTCTTGTGCCGACACTATTACTGGGAATTCATCAGGCAACTAAAAAAAACCACCTTAACGAGGAGAAAGAAGATGAGTAATATTCAGCAAATAGCATTGGATAACGATGGCAAATCCATCGGGAAGTTTTTGGTAAGCGAACTTAAACCAAAAGGCAAATTCCTTACCCCCTTTAACATCATTTCCTTACCAATAATGGTTTTGGGATTGGTGCTGATTGTCATCCGGTTCTGGAAGGGACTAGGTTCAATTACAAACCTGACGCAGGACACTCCCTGGGGGTTATGGATAGGTTTTGATGTGGTAACAGGTGTTGCTTTTGCCGGGGGTGCATACGTACTAACTTTTATGGTTTATATCCTGAATATGCAGAAGTATCACTCGATTGTCAGGGTAACCGTACTAAACGGCTTCCTCGCCTACGTGTTTTACGCCGGGGCTCTGTTGCTCGATCTGGGGAGGCCGTGGCATGTAATCAATCCCATTATCGGAAACAACTTTGGTGTAAGTTCAGTCTTATTCCTGGTTGCATGGCACTTTCTGCTTTATATGATTGCCCAATTGATCGAGTTTTCTCCCGCTATCGCAGAATGGCTCGGAGCCAGGCGTGCCCATAAAATACTTTCGGGAATGACACTGGCAGCGGTAATCTTCGGGATCACTTTATCAATGCTGCATCAATCGGGATTGGGTGCGCTGTACCTTATGGCCAAAGAAAAAATTCATCCGTTGTGGTACTCCGAATTTATCCCGATCATGTTTTTTGTATCCAGTATTTTCGCCGGACTATCGATGGTAATCCTGGAAGGGACAATCAGTCACAAGGTATTTTTTAACCAGATCAGTGAAAAAAATCATCAGGCACAAAAAGGAATTATCCGGGGATTATCCAGGATCTGCGCAGGAACCATGTTTGCCTACTTTTTCCTGCAAATGCTGGTCTTTGTACATAAACAACGCTGGGATCTGCTTCATACCGGCATGGGTTATTGGTTTCTTCTCGAAATGCTGGGGTTTGTCATTTTACCAATGTTGCTGTTCTTTGTCAGTTACCGGAATAATAACATTACCATGATCAGAATTGCTGCCATCCTTACAATGCTTGGCGTCATTTTGAACAGGCTGAACGTTACTGTTATCGGATTCAAATGGGATATGGCCATACGGTATGTCCCGTCATGGATGGAAATCATCGTTACCCTGGCCGTAATATTTACCGAAATATGGATATTCAGGTGGGTCATTAACCGGATGCCGGTATTACGTGATTCACCATCCTGGGTAGGTGAACACAAATAAATTAACCCGCATTCACGGTAAGAGGTGATTGCATAAAAATTAATATTATGGAAGGATTTAGCTATCATGACATTTTCGCAACCAAAGGAATTGAATACCTGATCATTATCACTTTCCTGGTGTTGTTAATTCCATTCTGGATCGTATTAAACAAACAGGTAAAAATAGGCCGAAAGGTTCAAAAGGCTTTAGGTTTTCTATCAGCGGGTATTTTACGAATTCCCCAGGGGTTGTTTTTTTCCCAAAATCACACCTGGATGTACCTGGAAAAATCGGGATCAGCCCTGGTAGGACTCGACGATCTGCTGCTGCACATTACCGGGGAGGTGAAGTTTAAAGATCATAAAAATCCCGGTGAGATGATTCATAAAGGAGAAGTACTCACAGAGATCGATCAAAACGGTAAACTACTCCGGATATTGTCACCCGTTTCAGGAAAAATTATTAACATCAACTCTATAATAAATGAAAATCCCGGTATACTCAACGAAGACCCTTATGGCAAAGGATGGATCTATAAAATTAAACCCTCAAACTGGCTTGCAGAAGCAAAGACTTGCCATTTTGCAGAAGAAGCAACTTCCTGGTCAGCACATGAGTTGGAAAGGTTCAAGGATTTCCTGGCAGTATCGATGAAGAACTACACTCCTGAACCTTCCATGGTGATACTGCAGGATGGAGGGGAATTGTGCGATCACTCCCTTTCAGCTTTTCCCGTTGAAATATGGAGGGCTTTTGAGAAAGAATTTTTGGCTTTATAATGGTATTTGAAATTTTTCACCAATTCGAAACGTCACAGCGCCAAAGAAAGATTATTTATTGATGGTGTTCTGGAATCTGTTTTTTTTGTAATTTGCAATGAAACGAGTCCTGATGGATCGGGTCTAGTTCCACCTGGGATCATCAGTAGTTCAGGAAGCAAATGACGGATCCCACAGATATTAAGTAACATTAAATAAAAATATATGTGTGAAATATAACCATCTGATAATCATAAATCTCCGTCAACACCTATAACAATATAAAGATATGTTTTTCAGGATTAAGCCCAAAAATAACACAGGAAATGCGATTTTTAACAATTACGTTAAATTCAGATCCTCTATTTATGGTCGTGTTGTTTTGATTATCACTGTTTTGTCTGTAATTTTGTTTTTATCCTTTAGCGTAATTTTCAGGTCTGTAAATGAAAATTATCTGAATACGGTCATTCGCCAGAGCGGAAACAATATTGGTTCCATCGTTGAAGGGGCATTGTATCGCTCGATGCTCGAGAACGATAAAAGCGCTTTGCGCAATACGCTCGATATTATCAATACATTACCGGGTATCGATGAAGTAAACATGTACGATGGGGATGAAAACCTGGTTTATTCATCCTTTGCAGCCGATTCGAACAGCTCCCACAGCGATCCGAACTGTATTGGCTGCCATCCGAATATCAGAACCATGTTTCCACCTAAAGAGAAGTCTTACAAAATAATAAATGTCAACAGCGATTGTGAGATGAATCAAAACGATGACGGGAGCAGGCATCTGTTGATCAAGTCACCGATTCTGAATGAAAAATCGTGTTATACGAGTTCGTGCCATGCGCATAAGGAAACAGATACCGTGCTTGGTTCATTGGTGATCAAAATCCCGCTCGAAGCGCAGGATGCTGCCATCGAAAAAGCGACAATCGAGTTCTTTCTGCTGGGAATACTGGCAACCCTTTTACTGGTTTCCTTCTTATTATTTTTTACACGGAGAAAAATCAAGGATCCCCTCAACGCTTTGGTACGGGTAAGTCTTGCCGTTGCCAATGGCGATAAAAGTACGCGTGTTGAAATAAAGCCTAACCAGCTTGATGATATGAGGATGGTATCCGAAGCATTTAATGATATGCTTGACAACCTGCATACAGCCACGACAGAACTTGAAAACTGGTCACAGCAGCTTGAATATAAGGTACAGAAGAAGTCAGAGGAACTGGGAGCGGCTCAACATGAATTAATGCATGTTGAACGGATGGCTTCACTTGGAAAATTATCCTCATCGGTTGCTCATGAAATCAATAACCCCTTATCGGGAATTCTGATTTATACCAAACTGTTGTATAAACAAGTCAGCAATCCTGAATTTTTATCAGCCCGGAAAGAGACGATGCTCAAACATCTAAAACTTATTGAGAATGAAACGAAGCGCTGCGGCGATATCGTTAAAGGGCTACTCGATTTTTCGCGCAAGGACCAGGACGATTTTGAGCCGAAACACCTGCACGAAATTCTGCACGAAACGTATGAATTAATGACGCATCCGATAAAAATTGCAAACATTATCTTTCTGACAGATTTTTCAGCGGTTTCGGATTTAATCTATTGCAGTCCCAACCAGATTAAGCAGGCGTGTATTGCCCTGCTGGTAAATGCTTCTGAGGCCATCATCGAAAATGGTGAAATTATCATCAAAACCCGTAACAGGGATACAGAAACCATCACCTTTGAAATTTCAGATAACGGATCAGGTATTGCCGAAGAAGATATCCCTCATATCTTCGAACCATTCTTTTCAACAAAGCAAAATGCAAGTGGTATCGGACTGGGATTGTCCATTGTACACGGAATTATCCAGAACCATAAAGGGAAAATCCAGGTAAAATCAGAGCCTGGCAACGGGACAGTCATATCCGTAACCTTACCGTTGATAAAGGCATAACCTTATATCATTGCAAAGATTGACTTTTTATCAGGATAATCCGCTTAGCCTCCTGGAATATGCCTGTCAATTTCTTTACATAAAATATTAAAAGCGTCTACTCAAAATATTCAACATATTCATATACAGAGCATTCCACTTATCTGAAAACAAGTTTAATATGTTTCTATATATGAATGATGTAATAAACATGCGAAATTGTATAACATTCAGTGGTGAATTCACACCCACCTTTGCGGGTGATATTTAACTCTTTATTTAAAGAGGAACATTAAAAAGTAATTTAAACAAAAGAAAAAGCCATGAAATTTTTATTTTTATTAATGACAGCAATTTTGATTACGGGTGCTGCAAGTGCGCAACACGGTAATGAACCTAAAGGACATATTAGTATTGGAGTTAAAGGTGGTGTAAATTTATACAACATTCATAATGACAACAATGTAACGTATGACCCCAAAGTAGGGTTTAATGTGGGATTACTAGGCCATATTCACCTCGCCAAAAATTTGGCACTGCAGCCTGAAATTCAATATTCGCTCCAGGGCGCGAAATACGACATTACCAATAACACTACTAAAATTAATCTGAATTATATAAATGTACCCGTTTTGTTTCAGTATATGTGGGACAATGGATTCAGGTTACAGGCTGGCCCTCAGGCAGGTTTGCTGATTAGTGCAAAATCGAAAACCAATGATACCTCTTTAGACCTTAAAGATAATTACAAACCTCTCGACTTAGGATTAAGTTTTGGTGCGGGTTATATCCATCCGTCAACGGGTATTGGTGTTGATGCAAGATATAACCTTGGATTAAGCGATATAAATGAAACCGGTGATGTGAAATCAACCAACAGGGGATTTCAACTGAGCCTGTTTTACGTCTTCAGCCATAACAGTAAAATAGGAGTACACTGACAATGGAATTAAAAGAGGGTTACTGAACTAAAAGAGGGTTACTGGATTTTTCAGTAACCCTCTTTGTTATTTATTTAATAAGCAGCTGGCTTTTGGAAACTTGCAGCTGGCATGATCGTGCGAGCTAATTGGTTCTAATCATTTAGACGTGAAGATAGCTCCTGATTTTTTAGTTAGCGAGTCTGCCAGCAGCCAGCCACTAATAACCAGCAGCAATCATTACAAAATCCAATTACGATTCCAAACGACAGAGAGCCAACTTAAAATAAACTACATACTCAAAAGCGAAACATTTTTCTCGAAATCGTAAAAAGTCTTGCGCATAATATCCGCAAGATAGAGCTTGTAGTTAATGAAAGCATCCAGCCGCGTGATATAAGCCGTATTAAGCCTTTCTCTTTCAAGCGCCATCGACTGGCTGTCAATATCGCCGTTTGAGTAACGTTGTCGCGAAATCTCAAAACTTTTCTCGGCAATCACTACGGTTTTTTCGAGCAGTTGCAGCCGCCTGAGGTTACTTTGTAACCGGTTCACCGTTGTGCGGACATCACGTTCGATATTAATTTTATCGCCCGATAGCTGGATCAGGTTCTGGTTTAATGTGGCTTGCGCAGATCGCACTCTTGCCCTGTTCTCACCCCAGTCAATAATGGGAATATTAACAGTCAGGCCAACACCAAGATTGCCCGGTCGCCGCTGTAGATCACTCCAGGTATCATTCAGCGAAGTTTCAATGGGAAGGGATCTTGAACTTTGATTTACACCCTTGAATTCATAGTTAAACGATATATCCCCGTTAATTCTTCCTTCAGCTTTACGCCGCTTGATCTCCATCGTGTTGAGCTCGATATTTATTTCGTCCTCTTTAAGTTCGAGCCTGTTTTCCATCGCCAGGCTGACGGCCTTTTCGGGATCAACAGTCACCGTCTTGTAATCGAGTTCGGTTTTAATGGTTACACTATCACTGAGTTCCATCCCCACCTCCTCTTTAAATAAATTCATCTGGGCAAGGTAATTTACATTGGCAATATCATAACTGTTTAAGGCATCACCCAGATCCACCTCCATTTGCAGCGCCTCAACTTCCCTGATAAGACCCGCCTTATATTTACTTTGCGCAATTTCATATGCCTCTTCCTGCCGCTGCATGGTAAGACGGGCAATATTCAATCGCTCATGGTAGGAAAGTAAGGTAAAAAAAGCCTGGCTTATGTTATAAACAAGGTCAAGTTCAGCCCTTTTGAGCTGTTTTAACGACCGGTCGTAACTTAGCTTTGCCTGTTTATAACCCATGGCAATATTATTATAACCAAAAAATGCTTCAATCGGCTGACTTAATCCGATTATGGAGGTCAGTTGTGAATTGCGTTTCCCGTAATAATAATCCGTTATATTTTCCATTCCTGACCGAATAAACAGCTGGCCATCTGTCGGTAACGGCTGATTGATGGTCAGGTAACCATTCAGAACGTTCTGACTTACCGGATAGAAGTGCAAACCAAGACTATCTTCAAATTGTCTGATTGTTTTGGAATAACGTGGCGCAACCAGGTCAAGATCGACATGGGTTTTGAACCTGCTGGTTGCTGCTTTAAGGTCATATCCAACTCCTTCAAGGCTCTGTTTCAATCGCAGCATTGTCCGGCTCTTCTCTTTTGCCATACTGATACTTGATTCAAGATCAAGATTGAAGATCGGTTGGGCCGTGACTAATGAGGTAAACATTATTGAAATCAAAAAGGCGATAGTGGGCTTTAAAATAGTCATCGCAATAGCTTATTATTGATTAGATTAAATAGATTTTGTTAATTTATCACTATGTATTATTCCATCTTTCAGATAGATAATACGCCTGCAATGAGCGGCTATATCTGTTTCGTGAGTAATTACAATTATGGTGTGACCTTCACGGTGAAGTTTTCCGAAAATCTCCATAATTTCTTCCCCACTCTTTGAGTCTAATGCACCCGTTGGTTCATCAGCCAGGATAATACCGGGATTATTTACCAGGGCCCGTGCAATGGATACCCGTTGTCGTTGTCCGCCCGATAACTGTGCAGGCTTATGATGAACTCTGTCAGCAAGGCCAACTTTTTCGAGTGAAAGCAATGCCAGTTCTCTCCGTTTGTTCTTTTCGACGCCTGCATACATCAGGGGTAATTCAACATTGTGAAGAGCACTCATCCGGGGAAGGAGATTAAATGACTGAAAAACAAATCCGATGTTCTTATTCCGGATTGCCGAAAGCTCATTATCATTCAATAAAGTAACATCCACTGAATTAAGAAAATATTGGCCTTCAGTTGGAGTATCGAGGCATCCCAGAATGTTCATCAGTGTCGACTTACCCGATCCCGATGGCCCCATTATCGCGACATATTCATTTACGGGAATCTGAAGGTCGACACCACGAAGTGCCTGTACCTCAACCATCTCCATCGTATAATCTTTTTTTAAATTTCTGATATCTATTATCATAACTTGCTGAATGAATATTACTTATTAGTATCGTATGGAATCAACCGGTTTTAACTCAGCTGCTTTTTTTGCCGGCAGGTATCCGAAAGTGATACCTACAATCACTGAAAAACCAAATGCAATAAAAATTGAATACAGGGTAAGGTTTGTGTGCACAGCAGTTCCCATTGAAATGACAATTGAGAGAGTGATCCCCAGCAGCACACCAATTATTCCCCCGGTGACACTCATAACCACTGCTTCTGTCACGAATTGATTCAAAATATCAATCTTACGGGCCCCGATCGCCCTGCGGATACCAATTTCGCTGGTTCGTTCAAGTACAGAGGCAAGCATAATATTCATAATGCCGATGCCTCCAACGATTAGGGAAATCGCAGCTATCGACGCCAGTAACAGGTTATAAATCCTTGTCTCTTTCTCTTCCTGTTTCAATAACTCATAGGGGATTATTATACTGAAATCTGCATTATTGAAATGATGGCGGTTTAAAATACTCCTGATTACCGCGGCCGATTGCGCGAGCTTGTCAGAATTCTCAAGTTTAATGGTTAACTGCTTAATTTCGCTCGTGAACCGGTTTTCTTTGGCAATACGTTTTGTGAAGGTTGAAAGTGGAATATAAATGTCGCTGTTCAGGTCGCGTGATGCCAGTTCTCCGACGGTTTCTGTAAACAGCGACTTGGTTTGCATAACTCCAACCACCTCGAACCACTGATCGTCCAGCTTTACACTCTGGCCTACAGGCTTTTCGTACCCGAATAATTCGCGTGAAACACTGGCCCCAAGAAAGCAGACTTTTAACTGACGATCGTAGTGATCGTTATTAATAAACATGCCACTACCAACCTGATAATTCAATATTTTAATCAGCGAAGGAGTAATCCCGATCACGGTTGCCTTGGAAGATTTATCCCCGAAACGGGCATCGATTTTTTTCTCAGTCTGAGGTGCAACATCAATTACCCCCGGAACAATCTCCTGGATGACCTGGGCGTCCCTGAGGGATAATCCCTGTGAAAACTTCATTCTCACCTGTTCAAGTTCGGTTTCGGTCATGTCTTTATCGCGGATAATTATATTACTGATACCCATATCTTTATATTTAGCGATAGCCTGTCTTTTGGCCCCCTCACCGATCGACACCATGGTGATCACAGATGCCGTACCAAAGATAATTCCGAGCATTGTAAGGAAAGACCGGAACTTATGATCAATGATGCTAAGCGCTGCTATATTTAGATTTTCTTTGAATTGCATAGTCTTTTAATTTAAAGTTGTGAATTCATTTTCAAGGGGAACAAGCTTCTGACCAGGTTTTATTTCCCCTGCCACAATTGTATGATTCGTATTCGATGCACCACATTTAACTTCAATTTTACGCGAGGAGCCTCCCCGGCTGAGCAAAACGTAAGCGTGTCCGTTTTCTTTTAAAAGGCAACTATTCGGAACGAACAGATCGTTCTCAGCCTCATACAAAATATACTCGCAACTAACTGTCATTCCTGGTTTTAATCTCAGATCTGAACCGGATATTTCAACAACAACATTAAATACTTTCTCCTTTTCGCGTGCAAAACATATTTTACTGATCTCCGATATCGTACCCGTAAAAGCGACCGAAGGAAGAGCATCAAGCCTTACAATTACCTTCATTCCCGGCTTCACTTTTTTAAATTCAGCTTCATTAATGTAGGTTTTTGCTTTCATCCTGCTGATATCAGGAATACTGGCAATCATTTGTCCCTGGTAAGGAGAATCTCCTATCCTCCAGTTTTGAGGATTTTGTGTAAACCTGTTCATAGTAACCTGGAATATGCCATCAAGGGGTGATCTGATCAGCAGGTTTTTCAGGTTATCTTTTGCGTTTTCAAGATCACTTTTACGCTGCATTACACGTATTTTCTGGATCTGACGATCATAATTCTCCAAAACATAAGTTAATTCAAGCTTCCGCTTTGCTTTATTGAGCCTGACTGTAGCCTGTTGAAATTTTAGTTCCTTAATTCTTTTCTTAACCTCAGTATCGAATTTACTTCGTTCTAATTCAAGCTTTTCGAGATCATAGGTGGCCTGTTCATTTTTCATCTGGGCCATAAGTCCCTGAATATTATCCGCACTTTGTACTTCTTGCTTATGTGCGGCTGCCAGTTCATTTTCAAGTTTGTCTTCCCAATCGAGGATATACTTATAAATCGACGAAGGGTCGAGCTGAATGATCGAGTCGCCTTTACGAACTGTTTTACCATGCTCTGCCAGGCCGATAATTTTAAACTGGTAGCCATACTGGTAAGCTATCCGGGGCATCGAAATATAGGAGGCATTGATTGCTTCCAGTTCACCCGCCTCAGTTACCGTTTGTCGGAATGCACCTTTCATTACAGTGAATTCCTGCGTTTTATCACTGTTACAGGATATCATTAAAAAGTTGAGCAGCAGGTAAACTATGACCATGGTCCGTACCCCGATAAACACGGGATTCCTGTAAAACTTTTTACTATTGTTCATAATTGGTTGAATGATTATTTGTCGGTTCGGGGTTGATTGAAATAAATGCAGCGGAGTTTTAACTTATATACCCTTTTCATTAGTCTCCGCATTTTCTTTACCTTCTTCTTTATTGAGGTAAGGATCGGTTAATGCCAACTCTTCATTTTCTTCCAGTCCACCTTTAACAACCACAAAATCAGTATTTACCGGACCGATTTTAATATCCTTCCGTTTGAAGCCTGAACTTGTTTTTACATATACAAATTCATTTCCCTGATCTTTAAAAATTGACTCAATCGGGACGTATAACACATCTTTAATTTCACTTATTTTAATCTTACAGCTTATAGTCAGTCCGGGTAAAAGGCTTATGGATTTGCTGTTAATTAAGATCTGGACAGGGAATATTTTTATTTTTGATTTAGAATCCTTATTTTGTGCAAGATTGGCAATTGCTACAACTTTGCCTGAAAAGATGGTGTCGGAATAAGCATCCGGTTTTATTTCAACCTGCAGATCCGGAGAAATTTTTGAAATATCGACTTCATTTATTTTCACTTCTGCCATCATTTCATGTAAATCGGGAAGCTCAATTAAAGTCGTTCCGGAATAGGGTTGATCTCCGGCCTGCCATTTCTGATTAGTCATCCAGTTGTCTTTCAGAATCGCGATACCGGCGCCTGGACTAATCACAAACAGGTTATTGACAAAACCGTTGGCATCATCCAATGTGGCTGTTAATTGTTTCATTGCTAACGTACGCTGGAATAAATCTTCCTTTTGAATCTTTTTCCTGTTCTCAATTTGTTCCTTTGCACGTGCAAGTGCGATGTTTGCCGTTTCAAGTTTAAGATTGATCTCTTTCTTAGTCACTTCCGACTCATAAGCAGCCTGCTCAAAATTGATTTTTGAGATCTTCTGCGATAAAAGTGATATTTCAAGGTCTGACTCAAGATCTTCGATTTCTGATTGCTGTGTTGCCTTAAGTTTTTCAAACTCAGCATTTACAATTTCGAGCTGTTGCTGAGAAGTAATTATTGCTTTTTTGATTTCAGAGGGATCGAAAGTGATAAGGGTATCACCCTTGATAACTTCCTTGCCATCACTGACCATATTTGTGATTTTAAGGCCTCCGTAACGGTATGAAATTATGGGAGCATTTATACTAATTGAATTTACGGCCCGAACAGTTCCCTCTTCGGTGAGCTCCTCGGTAAAGGTTCCCTTCTTTACAAAAGTGGTCTGAACTTCCTGAACTTCTTTTCCTTTACATGCTGCCAGGCCGAGACATACTAGAAGAATAATAGTTTTGTTCATCATAAAATTATTTACAAAGATTTTTCAGTTAGAGAATATGTAAAACGTTAATTCTTAATCGTTGAAATTTTAATTACAGAATCATTCTTAGGCAACGGGGAATTCTCCTTCAGTTTTATATTGGATTTTGTTTCCCGTCTGATCATTTTGTAAGGCGGCTCCATGAGTGCAATGGTCTCATTTCCTGCAAGTCCTTTCGAGATGATGCTTTTGGAACTGTTGGATAATCCGGTTTCTACAATCCTGGGAACAAATTTTTCCCCCTCGGCAACATATACCATTTTCATACTATCCCTGGAATATATTGCTGCTGCGGGCACAACTATAGTATCCTCAACCTGGTTAACTATTATCCGGCACGACGTACTCAATCCGGGTTTCATCTTTAAGTGACAACTATCTACACTTATAATCACTTCATAAATTTTAATTGCGGAACTTTCAGCATTACTTTTTCCTGCAAGTGTCTTACGCTTAATCTTTCCGGTAGTGCTAAGGTTGGCAGAAGCTTCAACCCCGATCAATACTTTTTGGCCGTTTTCAATCCGTTTATAATCAGCCTCAGGAACTTCAACCGAAACCTGCATCTCCTTCATATCGGGGAATTGCAGCAAAGGTGCATTACCGTAGACACTGCTTTTTTCTTTGATTTTTCCACCCATGGTTCCCACGCCCTGACCCAAAAACATCATAAGCGGTGACTCATAATGCATCACAACACCCTCACCGGGAGAAAGCAGGGTAAGCGAATTAATCTGATCCTGAAACATCTTGATACGGTTTTTTTGCATCATAATACGGGAGTTTAACTGGATAAGCTCCGACTTATCGATTCTCTCCTGGGCTGCGAATTTTTTCTGAAGTTTCTTTTTCTCAACCGCAGCTTTTTCCATATCGAGTGAAAGCAATTGCTGTTTTACGGCAGGGGCAAATTTCAGTTGTATCGAATCGAGCATACTGATGGCAATCTGGGCATTATTCGTCGCAACCTGTGCTTTTAATACCGCCATCTGCATGGCATTGTCCGCAACAAGTTTGTTCATGTCGGCGTCCATCTTCTCGAGTTCGATATTAAACGTTTCAAGATTGTATATAAGCTCGGGTGCATCAAGAATACAGATCGTATCGCCTTTTTTTACATGTGTGCCCTCTTCAGCAAGATAAGCCACAGTCATACCCGAAACGTTTATCCTTGGCGAAAGAAGAACAAAATTATTTACGGCCTGAATAGTTCCCATGGCATCAATGGTTTCAACATAATCGGTTCGTTTCAGATCGTAGGTAATGATACTGACCTTATTCCTTTTGCATCCCGAAAAGAGCAGGAATATCAGTGCGAAATAAATACAGATTTTTTCCATCAATAGATAAGATTAGGCAATGGAGCATTTAGTTAATAAAAACGATAACTTTTTATGCGGATTGAAGAATATTTAAGCAGGATGATTGAATTACATATCGGCCATTTATTTAATCAAAACCTTTTTTATTATGTCCGGTTTTTAGGCCGAAAAATTAAGTAAATAAATTATGCCAATATTATGACTATTTTTTTAGTTATTAAAATATCTGGTGGGTTAAAATTTGTTAATTAACTATAAATAGATGATATGTTTATTGGATTTACTAAAAAAAATGTTGCCTGATGCCAGTAATTCGAACGAAAATATCTTTAAATTCGGAATCAATACAATAAATTGTTTTAAATTTAATCATTCAGCTCACAGTCCTATGCCTGAAGAACCTGAAAGGATTCAACAGATTTTGCATGCAGATATTGTTGCAGGAATGAATAACCTTTCAGAAATAAAATAATTGGTCAGAAATGAAATCGGATCTACAGAATCCTGAAAATATTTAACAGATCAATAATTAAAATGTAACTTTACGTTTGAAATCAAAGCGAAACCATAATGGCACGAAAAATATCTATCTTAATCGTTGATGATGAAGAATCTGTAAGGGATTCGTTATACAACTGGTTCATTGAAGATGGTTACAGGGTCGAAAGTGCCGAAAACGCCAAAAAAGCGCTGACAATTCTTGAATCGGATCAATTTGACATCATCCTGGCCGACATAAAAATGCCCGGAATGGATGGACTTGAAATGCTCAGAAGAATAAAATCCATCAAACCAGATTCAATTGTTATCGTGATGACCGCCTTTGCCACGGTTGATACCGCTGTAAAGGCGCTCAAAGATGGTGCTTATGATTATGTAACCAAGCCATTCGATCCCGACGATTTAACCCATTTAATCCGAAATGCCACCAAACAAATTTCCCTGACCGATGAAAATGAAACATTAAAGAAAAAGGTGATCTCCCTGGAGAATGTCGAAGACCTGATCGGGAACAGTGAGCCAATGAAGAAAATGCTCAGGGAGGTTGAAAGTGTGGCACAAACCAATTCATCGGTCATTATAACGGGCGAAAGCGGCACCGGTAAAGAACTGGTTGCCCGGGCAATACATGCCAATTCACCGCGGAAATTCTTTCCGTTCATTAGCGTTCATTGCGGGGCATTGACCGAGAGCCTGCTCGAAAGTGAGTTATTTGGTCATGAAAAAGGAGCATTCACAGGAGCGATGTATAATCGCAAGGGCCGGTTCGAAATGGCCGATAACGGATCAATTTTCCTGGATGAAATTGCAACGATTTCGGGTAAGATGCAGGTGGAATTGCTGCGTGTTCTGGAATCAAAAACCTTTGTCCGGGTAGGAGGAAACAAGGAAATCAGTTCCGATTTCAGGGTGATCTGCGCCACGAACAAGGATTTGAAAAGTATGGTAGAAAAAGGAACTTTCCGTGAGGATCTTTTTTACCGGCTGAACGTAGTGAATATTCATATTCCGCCTTTGCGTGAACGAACGGCAGATATCCCCTTACTTGTCGAATATTTTATCAACAAGTACTGTACTTCGATGAACAAACCACCCGCAACCATTGATCAGGCTGCCTTGAAACGGCTGATGGAATTTAATTTCCCCGGAAATGTCCGGGAACTTGAAAACATGATCGAGAGAGCTATCGTAGTTGGTGACGGCAGGAAAATCACCCTGAAAGACCTCCCCCTTGAAAAAACCATTGTGAACAATTCAGCTGAAAGCCTTGATGATTTCGAGGCGATGTTTATCCTGCAGATTCTGAATAAATATGGCTGGAATATTTCGCGTACTGCAAAAGCGTTGAAGGTAGACAGGGTCACACTTTATCATAAAATCAAGAAGTACGACCTAAAACCGGAAAATTAGGCTTTTAAATTTCGCTATATCCAATAAATGCCGAACATTACCTTAATATCTTTCGGGTATTTCGAGAACAATTTTCTTGAGAGGGTCGCTGAAGCAGTCAATCACGAATATCACTGCGCAGTAAATCTCAGGGAAGGACGTATTGACCTGAGCGAATTTTTCGATCAGGCCCGGAGACAATACAATGGTAATGCGCTGTTGAAGGAGGTCGATAGTATGATTTTCACCGAGTCACTGAAAACCCTCGGATTATTTAACGTCGATTTGTTTATTCCAATTCTGACTTTTATTTTCGGTCAGGCTTTTTTGAACGGAAGAACAGGAATTGCGTCCACTTACCGGCTTAGTAATGAACGTTATGGCATGAACCGCAATAACCATCTTCTGCTCGAACGTTGTAAAAAGGAAATTATTCATGAACTAGGACATACGTTTGGCCTGATACACTGTCATAATCCCACCTGTGTAATGCGGTCAAGTACTTATGTGGAAGACATTGATCAAAAAAAGCAACACCTGTGCATGGCTTGCCGCGAGGTGCTGGAATTGCAGCAACCGGAGCTCAGACATTTAAAACAATGAAACCATAAATACTTCAAACAGCAAAGTGTCAAAAAAAAACTTTTCAAACAACCAAATAAAAATCATAAGTTAAAAGAATGAATAAATGTCGTATTCTTTTCTTGATTTACCCCTAAATCCCGATAAAATCAGCGATTTTCCAGGTAATATTCATTTTAGTTTCTGCTGCTAAAATTAGTTTTATTTTCTGTCATCATTCTCAATTTTCATTGTTTGACCTTTATTTCATTGTTTAAAATTCAAAATATTTCTCGTGGTATTATTTATATACTAAAATGAAATATGGCGGTGTATTTTCCCTTTCATTGATCGGTATTTTCGTATTATTTTTCATATATAGTTGCATATTAGTTAATATCGTTTAATTTCTCTTTTGTTTATTCAAAAATATATATATCTTTACCGCCATAATCTATTTTAGTATTTATTGTCCAACTAATCGTTAAAACAATGAAACTCTCAATCAAAGGTATCAAGGGAAAGGATTTTGTTATTGATCAAGAGGATAGTTTATGCAAGAAGCTGGCGATGTTAATTGAAGGACATTGTACCATTGGTATTCATGAAGCTATAAAAAAGTATGGTTACACCGAACAAAGGTACTACCAGCTTTTAGTAAATTATCAGCAAGGAGGTGCACGGGCACTAATCGATCGCAAATCCGGATCAGACAAGCAACCTGTCAGAAACCAAAATATAGTAAACCAAATCATCCGACTCCGGTTTTTAGATCCCCTTTCCAGTGCTGACGTAATTGCCCAAAAGTTAAAACAGATTGGTCACAAAGTGAGTAAACGTAGTGTGGAAAGAACAATTACGGAGTATGGGCTCCAAAAAAACGCATGTTCTGAACCCCCAAAAAAGAAGCAAAGGCAAGATATTGAAGTACTTGCGACAAAACGGGAGACAATAACGATTAAAGTTAATAACCATGATGTGGAGCGGTTGTTCAGGGAAAGTCTCTCGAAAAAAATATGTGGGACGTTAGTCGGTTTATGGTTTCTGGCTGCGGAACACTTACGCCTGGGCAATTGGGATTTGATTAAAGGGTACACCGGATGTGCCGATAAAGAGATCGAACCCCGTATAGCGATGCAGATAGTTAATGAGGCCGCACTATGTAGTAACCGCGTTAGAAGAAGTAATTATATTAACCATCAAGGCTTTGAGTTACTTAACGGACTTGGGTTTATGGTAACCGACACGCAGGTTCATGATTTGCTTGATAAGCATACGGTCAGTGAAGCACAATCATTACAGGAATCATTAGCTGTAATAAGATTGAATAACGGTCATTATAAAGGGAACTTAATAGCGATAGATCCTCACCGTATTGTATCTACCTCTAAAAGAATAATGCCGAAAAAGAAAAAGCAACCGGAAGAGCCCTCAAGGAAAATGTTACAAACCTTTTTTGCTTTGGATACTCAAACCGGGCAACCGATAGGATGTGGCATAGGTTCGCCTGGCGCAAATACTACAAAGGCAACATTAGATCTGCTCAATATGGTTGATCTGGTAAGTAAGAATGCGCTGATACTGGCTGACAAGGAACACTTCACCGAATATTTATTTCGAAGTATAGATCAGAATAGCGATTTTGAATTCCTTGTCCCGGTAATATCAACAGAAAGAATACAAAAAATAGAAAGGTCTCATTCCTACCAACGTAAATGGGCAGGGTATGCGATTGCTGAAACAATGTTTAATTTTACAGGATGCAAAGAACAGTTCAGACTGATCACCCAACGTGAAGGAGAAATGACAAGAGATTACGTATACAAATCATTCTTAACCTTATCCAGTAGATCGTCAACAGAATTGTTAAGCGAAATGTATCAGGAGAGGTGGTCCATAGAAGACTTTTTCAATTTTGACGGTGCTATGGGGTTTGATAGAGCTTCCACATTTAATCTCAATATAAGGTATGGAAAAATGTCTTTAGCATTATTGGCTCAGGCAGCCACCTATGAATTGAGACAACGGCTACCAAAACCTTATAATCGCTGGAATTCAACTCATTTATCAGAGGCGGTATTCAAAAAAATGGATGGTGATATACGAGTTAAAGATGATACCATAATTGTAACGTGTTATAATGCTCCAAAAGAATTAAATTTACAAAATAGTTACCAAGGCTTACCTGGCAAATTGGTATCCGAGGGATTAATCCAAAGATGCCTTGGCTCTATGATTATAAATTGGATTTCAGATTCAAGTAGAATTTACTAAAATGAATACCCCCGAAAAAATCGCTGATAAAATCGGGACTTTCGCTGCTCACAAGCACTGATGATACTTGAAGCATGAGTCCCCTTCAGAGGATTGGGGGTGAAAAATACGACAATAAAGAGTTTCCATTACTTACATTTAAAAATTGTCAATGAAATTTTCAACTTGCTCCTTCATAGCATTTTCTTTTCTGTTAAGCCTTATATCATGCGGATTGAACGGACAGTCCGATTACAAAAAACAATGGCCCGGCTTTCGTGGCCCCGGTGCATGCGGATACAGTGAGGATGCAAAAACTGCCGTCACCTGGAGTGTTGATCCCTCAAAAAACATCAAATGGAAAACATCTATACCGGGTCTGGGTCACTCCAGTCCAGTAATATGGGATAACTACCTGTTTGTAACAACGGCAGCCAGCACGCAAAAGGATGAATCGCTCAAAGTGGGCCTCTATGGTGATATCGGTATGGCTGATGACAAGTCAGTTCATGAGTTTAAAGTATATTGTCTTGACAAGAATTCCGGCAGGATACTTTGGGAAAGAGTGGCACACAAAGGTATTCCTAAATCGCAACGGCATACCAAGGCATCGCAGGCAAACTGTACACCTGCTACAGATGGAAAATTCCTGATGGTAAACTTTGGTTCTGAAGGACTGTATTGTTATGATTTTAAGGGAAATATAGTCTGGAAAAAGGACCTCGGATTGTTGAATCCCGGGTACTACCTGGCTCCCGGAATCGAATGGGGATATTCAAGTTCTCCGGTTATTTATAAGAATAGAATAATTGTTCAGTGCGATATTCCCAAAACTCCTTTTATTACCTCCCTTGATCTTGCAACGGGCAATGAAATATGGAAAACTTCGCGAGGCGACGAAGTCGAAACATTCGGGACCCCGGCTATCTGTTCTGTAAATGGTAAAACACAGGTGATCGTAAACGGGTATAAACATATGGGCGGATATGAGTTTGAAACCGGAAAAGAAATCTGGAAACTCAGTAATGGCGGTGATATTCCCACACCAACACCTGTAATCGCCAATGGCCTGATCTACCTGAACAGCGCTCATGGTAAATTTTCACCCATTTTTGCCATAAAACCGGATGCAAAAGGCGATATAACACTGGCTTCCGACAGTACTCAGAATAAATACATTGCGTGGAGTGTTAAACGCGGAGGCGCCTATATGCAAACCCCGCTTATTTATGAAAATTACCTGTATAACATGCAGACTAACGGACAACTTACCTGTTTCAATGCAAAAACCGGTAAAATTGCCTATAAACAGAGCCTCAATGATGCATTCTCTGCTTCAGGCATTGCAGCCGATGGTAAGATTTATTTCTCTTCCGAAAATGGAACCATTTATGTAATCAAGGCAGGACCTGTGTATGAATTACTCGCAAAAAACGACATGAATGATGTGTGCATGGCAACACCCGCCATTTCGGGCAATACGATAATATTCAGAACCCAACATTCTTTAATTGCTGTGGAGTAAAATGAAGTGAAGTGAAGGCCTGACTTGTTCATGACTGGACAAGTCAGGCCTTCACTAGAACAAGTCAGGCCTTCACTTTCACAAAATAATAAGTTCGGATCATGAACCAGTCACTCACTTAACGAATACCAGTCGCTTCAGCCGCCTGCACGTAGCAACCGGAATGCTGCCATTTCCACACTGTTGCGAACTAACAGGACATCGCCAACCAACACAGGGTGGTTCCAGGTCTTGCCCTTAATTGCCGGGAAACGTGCCAGTTCTTTGAATTGTTCCGGGTTGGCCTTAACCAATGCCAGCTCGCCTTTTTCCGAAAGCACAAGTAGTAAATCCTGATCGGCCAAAAGCAACAGTTCACCGGCATAACGTCCGCCTTTCCATTTGCGATTGCCATTCTCAATATCATTGCACGCAAGACTGGGTCCATCAAAACCGAAAACATAGCCTTTGTGAACGACAAAATCGTTAAAGTATGGCCTTATCATATTCGTTTTCCAGCGTTCTTCAATGGTCCATTCATCGGAGCTGTTTTTGACCACGATACGATACATCTCTTTTAAATCACCCGAACTGATCAGCATATCGGTATCAGAAATCCGGATTGGTTGAATAATTGGAGAACCGCCTGTCCACGGGAAATTCCAAAGTACCTTGCCATTAGTTGGTGAGTAGCTGGTAGCACCTGCCTTATTCATAAATAAAATCTGCCTAATGCCATTGATTGTCAGTAAATGCGGTGAACTGTAGCTTTCTCCACCATCGGGGCCGGACCAGCGTTGGTTGCCGGTAACAAGGTCATAAGCAAGAAGTTTGCCTGATATTGCAATGAAAACCAAGCTGTCAACCACCAAAGGAGAACTTGCATAACCCCAACCTGGTATCTTTACATCAGTATTTTGTGCTGCATTGCGCGACCACACCACACTGCCATCGCGTTCATCAAGCACGTTCAGAATTCCTGTTGCACCCAATGTGTATACACGACCTTTATTGAGAGTTGGTGTTGAACGGGGACCAGCGCCTGCGTGTGCATCCCAGAAACGGGCTTTATCACTATGTTTCCAAACAGGCTCTCCCGTATTCAGGTTGTAGCAGGTAACCATTTCGAATTCACCGCGCTGCTCCTGTGTAAATAGTAAAGCCCCATGGACTGCAAACGACGAGCAACCAGGACCGACCGATCGGCGCCACATCTCAACCGGTGGTGATTTGGACCAGTCTGTCTGGATTTTCACTCCCTGAATAATGCTGTTCCGGTTATGTCCCCGAAATCCCGGCCATTCAGCTTCGGTTTCCAATGCTTCCGCATTCAATGGCAGTGCTATTGTTTTATCGTCGGCTTTGGCCAGCAAGCGTTCCTCGGCTGTCTTCACCCACCGCCATGCAAAATCATGTTGAGCTTCGCCTGTCATGCCTTCGGTCCGGAGGAGCGCCCAGAATCCCGATGCGAGCAGGATAGTTGCGACCATTGTCGCGCGCCTAACTCTGTTCGAAAGATGACGGCTGGCAACCGCCCATATAACAAAGGCAAGGCTGAGGACGGGGATTGAATAGAAAATAAACATCATTCCCATCATTGCTGTTTCAATTGACTTATGAAGGATTTGCGATGTCGCGGCCAGTGCTGCAATCATCAGGAGAATAGCAGCCCAGCGCTCGAACCGTGGCGCCCTGCTAAAGAATGCCCACCAGAGAATGATAAGTAATCCGCCAATGATCCCGCCAAACACCCCGATAGCAATTGCATCAGGCGCAATAATAGGGATAACAAATCTGAGCAGCCACTGTACTATAACGATGACGACACCTGGCCATAACCGAAGCGGCTTCTGCAGAGCCGATCCAGTGGTGTTTTTGTTCACATTCATCTTTATGGTTTTTAGTTTAGAAATTTTTTTGATATTTCAATTCTAACATATCTTTTCACGCTTTTTGCATATTGTCTGTATTCGTCTCCATATCGAGAGTTGAGAAATTGTTCTTCTCTGATCATTATAAAATGGTGGATAATCCATGCGCCAATGAATGCCAGGATATTTAAATAATGTGGATTAAAAAGACAGGACGAGAAAAGGATAAAGATAAATCCCAGGTAAAATGGACGCCGGCTGATCGAATAAATGCCCTTAGTCTGTAATTTGTGATTTTCAGACGAAGATAACCCAAAAACCAGATCATTCTTCAGTTTGAAAGCAGAAAGAAATAATACAACCTGATTTACCTGACCATGGTAAATGTTTTCTATTTAATCCGTATGGCCAGCGTTTCAATTCCGCTATTAATTAATACGATGGAATCAATATTGCCATCGGCATTTGCTTTAAAGGTTATCCTTATATTTATTTCCCTGGCAAAGTATTCTGTTTCGGAAGCTGCTAAAAGCTGGTATTTAGGCAGGTTCGGCCCTTGAAACATTAGTTTATCACCATCTTTCGAAACCTCGATAACAACGTTATTACCAGCGTCATATTTGCCAATATATTTATCGGATATGGCAGGATTCACAGCTACTGGTGTTTCATCTTTTAACTTTTTAGCCTCAATTTTTCCTCCACCCTGATTATGGATCAGATGGGTCACAACACCCTTCTCATCTGTCACAAATTTCACCTTAGCTTCCACAACTTTCCAATTAAATTCATCCTTTGATGAAGGGAATATCGGAAATTTAGGTTGCCCAGTCATTTGGGCACTCAGTTGTTTGCCTTCGAGAGTTACGATAAGTACGGCGCCTTGCCCATAATCATAACGGCCAACATAGTTCTTTAAGATAGCTTCGTCGACTACAACATCGGAATCAATACTGGTTTGTTTAGCCATATCTCCCCAAAGCAGGTATTCGGCAATTGTGGAAGCGTTTGAACCTGGATTAATACCGTTGGGTGGTGGTGTGGAATTACAAAGTACCACAACTGTAACCTTGTGCTCAGGTTGGCGTTCCAGATAGGAAACAAACCCGTTTAAGCCGCCTCCATGAGAAATAAATTTAACCCCCCTGATATCCTGTAAAGCCCAGCCATAACCGTAATCTGTTTTTTCTTTATTATTCAGAACAGTTGAAGTAAATGCTGCCTTCAGGCTTTCTTCTTTCAATACTTTTCCATTAAAAACTGCTTCGTTCCAGGTATATAAATCTTTTACGGTGGAGTATATTGCTCCTGCCCCACCTGCCCACGACATATCCCAGTTTACAGCTTTTCCGATCGTATCATTTTGATACGAATATCCGTAAGCCTCATTATCCAATAATTCGGTTGCTTTGTATACGCCAGTATTGTTCATTCCCAAAGGTTTGAAGAAGGTATCTTTTAGATATTCTCCAAGGCTCTTTCCTGAAATCTTTTCGATGATGTATCCAAGAAGAAAAAAACCGGAATTGTTATACAAATACCTGTCACCAGGATTAAAATCGTAAGTCAGTGTCTTAATGGTATCAACCAATGATTTGGAAGTAATTGGCATTGTAACATATTTCATAAAATTTGGCCGGTTGGTATAACTGTGTATACCTGACGTATGAGTCAGCAAATGATGGATCGTAACTTCATCGCCACGCGGAAAGTCAGGTATAAATTTCGATAACTTGTCCTGGACACTTATTTTACCTTCTTCCTGGAGTTTGAGAATACCGGATGCAATGAATTGCTTGGAAATGGAACCTATCCTGAACTTTGTATTGGAAGTCACTGGCACCTTGTTACCTACATCTGCGTAGCCAAAACTTCTTTCATAAATAATTTCGCCATTTTTCGAAACAAGCACCGAAACTCCGGATGTAGTTCCCGTTTGTACACTCTTGAAAATATTACTGACCAGCTTATCAAACGAAGGCAGTGGAACATCCGTTTTAGCACCCTTTTCTTTTAAATAAGTTAAAACCTTATCCCTGCCTCTGACAGATGCATTTTGATAAGCAGTTAATCCCATATCATTTTCGGCATTGATATCGGCACCATTTTCAGTTAATAATTTAACATTATCCATATTCCCCCGGCCTGCAGATTCTATAAATAAATTATTTAGCGATTCTTTTCCCAGCTTCCGGATGACAAATGACCATTCACCTTCAATGTTCTGAACCTTCACAAGCAGCTGGTTGGGTCCTTTCTTCAGATCGAGCAATACAATATCGTCATCAGTTATAGTGGCTCGTGGTATCCAATTACTGTGAACCAAAACACCATTCAGGAATAGCTTTATACCATCATCACTTCCAACACCTACAAGGACTTTTGCAGGTTCGTCCATCTTGATTTCAGCGAGCGCATAAGCCACCGAATAATTAAACTGTCCAATTAATTTTATAAAATCAACAATTTCACCTTCATTTTTAATTGGTTTCCAGTCATATTCAGTATGACCAATTTTTACTTTTGTGAGTGCTTTGTTTGGCTGAACAGCTACACTGGTTAATGAGTCCTTGTCAAAAAATGCTTTTTGACCGGTTTCATCCGGGGTTTTACCAGTTTCATCAATCTTAACCGGACCAAGAATAAACCAGTTTTTAAGGAAACTGTTGTCAGTAAGACCGGTGTAGGAAGCATCGGCATAACCTAATGCAGGGTTTTTACTCTTTGCCTGACCCTGTGCGGAATCCTGGCTAAATTGAACAAATACGAAACAAAGAACTGGAAAAATAAGAAGTCTGTGTGTTTTCATAACGAATGATATTTAGGATTTGGACCAGAATCTATTTGAGAGAAAACGGTTAGGAATTTGTTCATTCCCATATTCTTAAGCTAAGATAAACAATTTAAATGAATTATAAATGAATTCTAACCTGGACTTTTAACCGGGATGATGGGCCAGGTTAAAGTTCAATTTATTATCTTATTGTCGCCGGTAATTTTCTATTTTTTGTTGAATAACTGTTCAGCAAGGCAGCCTAACTCTCTTTGTTTACAGAATTTACAAGCCAATTGTCCACGGATAAATCCATTACCTGCTGTTGTTAAAATTATCAGCAATAATATAGCAATCAGTATTATAATGTCAAATTTCACAATCAACAAATAAATACCGGTAGCTACTGGTATCAATGATACCAATAAGTCAGGAATCATATCTTTCCATGTAAATTCTTTTGCACAGAATTTTGATACATCACCTCTTTTGAAAAATATTGAGCTTAATCTTCCCTTTCCAAACCCACAGGTCTTACCCCAGTAATAACAATTAACACAATGATACCTTAGCAATCTAAATTCCAATATTGCAATATAAATCAGGTATAAAAATGAAGCGATCACTCCTAATTTTATCATAATTAGAAATCCAAGTCCATAAATAGATAATGAGACCAGGTTTGATAGCATCACTATCCAAACCGGAAAGTTTTCATAGCTTTTGTCTGTTTCCATTTTTCCTGAATTTATGTTATAAACGTTTAACTCAAAGCTATTAGAACTAATCATTTTAAGATTCAGGGGATAATCTTTACCTGCAGCAGTGGTTACAGACCTGTATCTGCAAGATTGACTGCATCCGCCACTGCAAAGATAGCCGCTTTAATGGAATCAATATCACCGCCCGGCGCCAGAAATTCAATTTTTCTTTCCATCATAAACTTTCAATTTAAAATCGATCATGCCTTCACCTCACAAAAAGATTCTTGATGAGATTCAGAACAAAAAGAATCGTGCTAAACAAAAAATTAGCCATCAGCGAGAGAATAAGCAGAAAATAAAAGCCTGAAATATTACCTATATTCCTTCCCAAAAATTCAACGGCGAAATTGCCTATCCACATTGTGAATAAATTAAACACCAGAAAAATAATAATTACCCATAAAAATCCTGACAGTGCACCATTCACATCAGATTTACTCAGCGTCATTGAACTGCCGATTGAATAAAGGATATAAATAAGCAAGGCTGACTTCCACCATACTGCAGCCGTTCCCACAAAAACAAGCGTATAAATGGTCGCCAAACTGCTCCAGATATTCCGTCCTATCTGCCTTAACACTATTGAATCTGTGAAAATCCGGGGAGATATCCTTATTGAAGATAGTTGGGTAATATCAAAATTAAAAATAAAAAAAATACTCAAAAACAATATGATACCTCCAGACAGAAGAGGACTGATGCTAATAAAGAAATTCCCGATTTTCTGATAACTACTTTTCTTATTATACGAATGGTTCACATGACCGAGCGATTCACCATCATTATTGGGTTTAAACAACTCAACATCATTTATTTTGTGACCAAAAATCAAGGCAAAAAAAGCATGGCTTAACTCATGCAAAGAACATCCAAGCCAGGCAAATCCGTATAAAAAAAGGTTCCTGCCCCAAAAACGGACACTCAGTCTGGCCGTTAAAATCGCAGAAAGATTCAACAGGACAAACAAAACCAGGAATGGTCCAAACAAGATAAATAATTGATTAAATGTCACTTGCAGAACATCAACCAGGTAGTTTAATAATCGGGAGAAGTAGTTTTCCATTAATTCTTTAATTCCTTTATTCTAAAGTGCCTCCGCTACAATAAAAGTACTGCCCCCGACAAAGATCATATCATCCGGATCAGCCTCTTTGCGGGCTGCAATCATGGCACCGGCAACCGAAGGATAGGTGTTGCCATGAAGATTAAAATAGGCAGCCATCTTCATAAGCTGATTTTCATCGAGCGCACGGGGAATGGCAGCTTTTGTGAAATAATAAACGGCATCACGGGGAAGCAGGTTCAGGACACCTGCAATATCCTTATCATTAACCATTCCAATAATAAAATGTAGTTTTTTGTAAGGAGTCTGACCGATCTGAGCCACTACTTCACGAAGGCCACCTTCATTGTGTCCTGTATCGCAAATAATTCGTGGATTGGCCCCGATAACCTGCCAGCGTCCGAGCAGACCGGTATTCTCAATCACCTTGTCCAGACCATTCCTTAGAGCGCTGTCCGGGATCTGCCAGCCCTGTTCACGAAGCTGATGAATAGTTGCCAGCACAGTACAAATATTTTTTGCCTGGTACCTTCCCAGCAAATCGAGTCTTAAATTTTCGTAAACCACTGCCCCATCCTTTCGGATATTAAAAATCTGTCGCATATCAGTTGAAGTTAGTCCAATTGTGGTACTAAAATGCTGATCAGCAAAAACCAACGGCGCTGCCATCTCATTTGCGATACCGTTGAAAATTATACTGGTCTGGGGATGAGTTTCACCAATAACAACAGGTACACGCCGTTTAATAATTCCGGCCTTCTCAAGGGCAATCTTTCCCAGTGTATCACCCAGTAAGGCAGTATGGTCGTAGCTTATGTTGGTGATAACAGACAGATCGGGTTTAATTATATTGGTTGAATCAAGCCGTCCACCCAAACCAACTTCGATTATTGCGATATCTACGTGGTTTTTGGCAAAATATTCGAATGCCATCATCACCGTCAGTTCGAAAAATGAAGGATCAATCTTCTTTTCCCGGTTTATCCTGAGAAATTCCTGCACAAAATCAACCACAAACTCCTTTTCGACCATCTCGCCGTTAATCCTGATTCGCTCACGAAAATCTTTGAGGTGAGGCGAGGTATAAAGACCCGTTTTATAACCAGCCTCCATTAAAATACTTGCCAGCATATGCGAAACAGACCCTTTTCCGTTGGTGCCGCCAACATGCACCGACGGATATTTAAGATGCGGATGATCAAACATCGCATCAAGGGCGAGGGTATTGTCGAGATTATCTTTATAGGCAGCAGGACCCGATCGCTGATAATAAGGAAGATGATCGTATAAATAGCTGATTACATCGTTGTAGCTTTGCATTGTGTCGGATTTATTTGACAAAATCAAAGACAAAGATCACAAATTCCGAAAAGTAAATCGATGAACCGAACTATTTTTTCCTATTTTTATAGAGATATAAAATCTAAAAAAAATGCCAAAGTCAAAAGTATTTGTCATTGATACCAACGTCATTCTGCATGACCACGAATGTATTTACCATTTCAACGATAACGATGTCATCCTTCCGATCACTGTTTTGGAAGAATTGGACCGTTTTAAACGGGGAAATGACCAGATCAATTTTCAGGCCCGTCAGTTCGTAAGGGTTCTCGACGAAATTGTTGGTAATGAATTATTTAATGGCGGTATTTCGTTGGGCGATGGCAAAGGTAAACTTACGATTGAAACAGGTAAACCGTTCTCAGATAAACTGAAAGAGTCGTTTCGCGAAGACATTCCCGATCACCGTATCCTGGCCATAACCGAATTTCTAAGGGAGAAATTTAAAGACCGGAAAGTTATCCTGGTGACAAAAGACGTTAATCTTCGGATGAAAGCCAAATCGCTTCGAATTGAATCAGAAGATTACAAAAACGATAAAGTTCAGGATATAAACGTACTGCACCAGGGTATACGCGAAGTTAAAGATTACAACGATTCACTTATTGCCCGGCTTTATGAGCACAATTTCCTGACACTTGAAGAATCGGGTATTGAAAAACCTCCTTTTGCCAATGAGTTTTTTATCCTGAAAAGTGCGCGCGCAAGTGTTTTGGCACATTACAGTCCTTTCCGTCAGAGGTTTGAACGGGTTGACAAAAAAGGTGCCTACGGAATCAAGCCCAGGAATGCCGAACAGACCTTTTCGATCCATGCGCTGCTCGACCCCGAAATAAAACTCGTAAGCCTGACAGGTAAAGCCGGAACCGGCAAAACCCTGCTTGCACTTGCCGCAGCAATAGCGCAGCATAATATCTACGAACAGGTCCTTCTTGCCCGTCCGATAGTAGCGCTGAGTAATCGGGATATCGGTTTCCTGCCCGGTGATGCAGAGGAGAAGGTCTCTCCATATATGCAGCCGCTGTTTGACAACCTCGCTGTTATAAAGCGTTGTTTCAGTCCCAACAGTTCGGAATACCGGATGATCGAAGACCTTAAGAAAGACGATCGCCTGGTAATCAGTCCGCTGGCATTTATCCGTGGACGAAGTTTATCGAACTGCTATTTTATCATTGATGAAGCCCAGAACCTAACACCGCATGAAGTCAAAACCATTATCACACGTGCCGGTGAAGGAACAAAAATGATCTTTACGGGTGACATTCAGCAAATCGATTCCCCCTACCTCGATATGCAGTCCAATGGACTCGCCTACCTTACCGACCGCATGAAAGGTCAGGATCTTTTTGCACATGTCAATCTTGTCAAAGGAGAAAGAAGTTATCTTGCAGAACTCGCGAGTAATTTGCTGTAAAAGCTGAAACAAAAACATCACTCAAAAAAATTAATCACAAAAAAACCACTTACACAATGTTAAAAGTAAACGAGTATTTCGGAGAAAAAGTAAAATCAATAGCATTTGAAAACGAGGAAGGCATTGCGACTGTAGGAGTTATGGAAGCGGGTGAATACGAATTCGGCACCTCTACCATCGAGATCATGACCATCACAGGAGGAATCCTTGATGTTCTGTTACCGGGTGAAATTCAGTGGTTAAGCTTTCCTAAAGGCGGTGTTTTCGAAGTTGCAAAGGATGTCAGGTTTAAAGTAAAAGCCAGTGCCCCGGTGGCTTATCATTGTCTGTATAAGGATTAAGGCTGCAGGCGATGAGGCGACGGGGCGAGTGTGAGAAATTGAGAAAATGTAAAAATAAGAGGATTAAGTAATTTCTCAATAACTGATATTTCTTTAATAAATTCGTAACTATTCAGGTACTTTATTTTTAATTAAATCTGCTCCAAATAAAACAAATCAGATTTTGTTCCCACAATTGCCGTGTGTGAACCTTATTTCTTTATTTGCCGGAAAAATTCCCGGTAGATGCCACAAAAAAGGTGATTTTATTCCACCCTGATAAACCATCTCTTTTTTTCCTCTGAGACCCATCCGGTAACGGTTTTGTTCTGGTCCGTTATCAGATAAGAAGATAAGGATGGTATTTGAATTTACTTTTGTTTTAGTACCTGTTCCATCCCATTAAAATACGATTCAATCGACTTCTCCCCATGGATACCTGTGAGGTAGACAGGAGAAATTGCAAGCTCAAGATACGGCACCTTTGAAGCATCTTTTAACACGTTTACCGGTACACCTAATACGTCAATAACTTGTGCATGGCGAAGTGCACCCTGAATCTTAAGCTTCTTTTCCTCACCTTCGATATTCCAGGCAACCACTTTGAAATCGTTTCCCTTGCGGAATAGGTATGCTTGAACCCCAGTGGTTAGATGGCTGCCTCCTGCCACCTGCCGAACAAGGGAATATTCACCAAGTTGTTCGCTCATAGCCTTGAAAGCGAAGTACGATTTACGTTTTCGACCGTCCTTGGCGATCAATCCCATTGGACCATCCGGACCATCCCAGGAACTGAACCAGCAAAATACCTTTATACCAGCAGCCTCAGCTCCTATAAAGGCCCGTACTAATATGCCCGTCAATTCGTCTTCGGTTGCCTTGCCCAGCGAGAATGTGACGTTGGCAGTTACGTCTTCGTTGGCTGGACATCCGAATTCAGTTACCCATAATTCTGGTGTTTTTCCCATTTTAGCCTCTCCCTGTTCACTCAAACGTCGCACCATCGAACGAAAGGAGCCGTCATCATCAACAAGTTTAAAGGGATCTTCGTAAGCAGCTCCTTTACCTTCCTGGGATATCTCCGGAGTAGAACTTTTCCCTCTCATGTAGGGATGAAAAGCGAATCCGTCGAGATCTTTGGGAAGGCCAGCTTCAAGATAACGGTAATGGATTATCGTACAGTCATCGTCACTAAGGAGTTTAACTGTCGGATCAAATGCCTTTACCTCCTTAACTGCCGCGTTAACCATCTTTATATAGTGATTGAGCCAGGGGCAAGGTGGTTGACCATTCCAGGCTCCCCCAAAAAGCTTGCCGAGGACGAAATTATGTGGTTCATTCCATATCTCCACCACGAAACGCACACCGGATTCCCGTAAAAGACGTGCTGCAGCAGCAGCATAACGACCAAATGCTTCTGGATTGACCGCGCGGTAGGGATCCTCCGGAGTAGGTGGATATGCCACAGGATTGGAATAAAAGAGACCATATACTACACTAATATTGTTCTCTTTATAGAATGCCAACCTTTGAATAAACTTTTCTGTGAATGCATACTTGCCAGGTACACGTTCTACCTTTGACCAATCGTCGTGATCACGCACCCAACGGACGCCAAGTTCTGTAAGGGTTGTCAGATCAGACATAGGCTGACCTTGCGAAAACTTTGTACCTAGACCAATGATATCACCAAACTTTCTGACTGAGTGTTCCTTTTCTTGATACCATACTTTAAAACTGAAGAGGCCAAGAGCAAAGACAAGCAAAAAAGCTGCTGTAGCTAATTTAATTTTCGATTTTTTCATTTTTATTTCGTTTTTAATATCCTTCATTAATTTTTCATTGGCTTTTTTCCCATAGAATATACTAATATACCGCCATTCATAATATCCTGATGGTTGATGAATGGTTTATTATACGGTTTGTTATTTAACACAATGCTTTGAATATATTTGTTATCCTTTGATAAGTTATCTGCCACAATCGTAAAGGTCTTGTTGTCTGCCAGTGCAATGGTGATTTTTTTTAGCTGCGGTGCTCCAAATACATACTCCCCGCTTACAGGTTTTACCGGGTAGAAGCCCATGGCAGTGAAAATATACCAAGCTGACATTTGTCCACAATCATCATTACCACATAGCCCGTCTGGTTTATTAATGTAAAATTTATCATTTATTTCTCGCACAAGTTCCTGTGTGCGCCACCCTTTACCAATCAGGGTATAGAGGTATGCCACATGGTGACAAGGTTCATTGCCATGGGCATACTGTCCAATCAGACCACTGACATCACTGGTAAAACCAGTACCTTTAATAACGGGCTCCAGCTTAAAAAGGGAATCCAATTTAGTTGCAAAAGCTCCATTTCCGCCCATCAATTGGGTTAATCCGGATACATCGTGTTGAACATGCCATGTATATTGCCAGGCATTACCTTCGGTAAAATCGCCGCCTGCTGTTCCTGCATGAGAAAGTTGAAATAAGTCGAACGGCTTTCTCCAGTTCCCGCTGGAATCTTTTCCCCGCATAAACTTTGTCTGCGGGTCAAATAAGTTTTTATAATATTTTGAACGATCAGAGAAAAATCTGTAATCATCTGTTTTTCCCAATACTTTTGCCATTTGCGCCACGCAATAATCATCAAAGCCTATTTCCAGTGTCCTTGAAACAGATTCTTCTTTAATCATATCAAAAGGGAGATATTTATATTTGTCATATACTTCCCAATTTGACTTTTGGTGACTTTTTGTGGAAGAAATTTTTATAGCCTCATAAGCTTTCCCTGCATCAAATCCCTTAAATCCTTTAAGATAGGCATCCACAATAACAGGGATTGAATGGTTACCTATCATACAATAGTTTTCCTTTCCCCAAAGGGTCCAAATGGGAAGAATACCAACTGACTGATAATGTCCAACCATACTATTGATCATATCATCCACTTTCCCCGGAACCAGGATAGTATAAAGGGGATGAGCTGCACGATAAGTATCCCAGAGAGAAAAAGTTGAATAGTATTTTTTGGATTTAGAGAAATACAGGCTATCATTGGCACCCCGATAATGTCCGTCCGCATCTGCTATATTGTTTGGCTGTAAGTACAAATGATAAAGTGAAGTATAAAAACTTTCTTTTTGATCGTGTGTCCCTTCTATTTTAACTCCGGACAATAATGTATTCCATTCATTATAAGCTTTCCTGCGAATTTCTTCAAAATCCCATCCCGGATTTTCAGTTCTCATATTTGCCTTAGCTCCTTCAACGCTTACAGTAGATAAGGCAACTTTTACCTGTACGCAATCACCAGGTTTTATAGTAAAACCAAGCACATAACGTTTAGCCATTTCTCCTTGGCGCATGGGAAGTACCTGTGATACTTTGAATGGCTTGTCAAATTCAATGATATAAAATAATTGCCGTGTGACCCATACATTTAATTGATGATGTCCGGAAATGGTACTGTCATTAATGACTTTATCATCTGCAACCAGAACATGATTGTTAAGTGATTTTTCATCCCATACAATCCCGCTTTGAAGATCCACAAGTATATATGCATTCTCCTTATTGAAAGTGTACTTATGAAAAGCAGTATGACTTGTTGCCGTAATTTCTGCATTCACCTCGAAATCGGTTAATGTCACACCATAATATCCTGGCTCCGCTTTTTCTGTTTTCTTGGAAAAATGACTGATATATTTCGGCTGATTAGCATATCCGCTAAATGGCATAAGCAGGATATCTCCAAGATCGGGGCATCCTGTACCGTTTAAATGATCCTGTGCAAAACCAACGATTATGGAATCAGCGTAATTATAACCAGAACAGTATTTCCAATCTGTACGCCCATTTTCGGGACCAGCCTGCACCAAACCGAAAGGTAAAGCAGCTCCGGGGAATGTATGTCCATTATTAGCTGTCCCAATAAAAGGGTTAACGTAAAAGGCATTATCATTTCGATTTCTATTGTCCACACACGAATTTTGAAACCCCATGAAAATCCCCATGAGGGTAACTAAGCTTATAATTTTAACCATTTTTTATTATTTTACTAAATTTTAAAATGAAATAAGGCTAAAGATTTTGACTTCAGTTAGTATTCATATCTTTAGTTTACTTTAGTTTAAACAATTATACCTTCCTAAATTCAATTGGATGTTTAATGATCAAATATTTTCTTCCCGACCAAATAGTATCATTCCATTTATTATAGAGATTCCTGTATCTCTATAATCATAGGATGATCACACATCGGTATTTTTACCGAACTTACATTGTCGAATGTCTGAATAACTGATGTTCCAATGGTTGGATCGTATATATTTACTTTAAGATAAGTCCGCCCCAGGTTTACCATAATGGTGTCAGAGCCTTTTATACTTTCACGCCACAATACCAATTCAAATTTACCATTACTCTTTTGCAGTAGCATGTCATGGACGATCAATGGCTGGTTCAAAATTGAATAGGAGATATTACCCTGAGTGAAGGCCGAGGATGTATCTGCAAGTATTGTGGTAAAATTATGAACATAAGTTGCACCAATTTTCTCAGAACCATCGACTTTATATAATCCTTGTCCTTCGTTAAAATCTTTCATCTGATAGTAAATCGTATATGCAAAACCACGTTTGTATCCGTCAAGGAAACAATGTATCGCAACATTCCCTTTCTGACTGTCCGTAAGGGTGCTATTCGGATAACTATGGCCTGTCTCGGTTGAGACCCTTGGTAATGTTGGAAGTAGTTCAACTGCATAGCCCGTAAAGTGTTTGTTCCATGTGTTACAATACGATTTATACATTCCCTGTGAAGTATAAGTGGTGTCAGTCGCAAAAGCATTCCAGACAACATTGTCAGTGAAATCATCTGGCGATCTGGCATAATTGTGTACATTAGCGTAATCGGCATATTTAGTACCATCCGGCATTAATGTACCAGCACCAGGAGGAATCGTGAGAAATTGCAGACCCACATTGTCGGGTTCCGCCCCACCAGCGGTACTGGAGGCAAAGACGGGGTAGTTGCACAATATTGGATCCGCCTTTACTGTGGCATAAAGATCACGATGAAATAGGGCTACCGGCATAAAGGTAGTGTTTCTGCCACTTGTCTGCCCCAGGTAGGTTATTGGTTGATTATTAGGCTCATTTGAGCCTTCTATCGCAAGTAATGCCCCTGCAGCTGCTACCTTATGAAGCTTTGGAATTACAGGATGGAAATCCTCCCGCCCCATGATCATGCTCACTTTGGCACCTGTGGCATTGTGTACGGCAATTGCATCGTCCGCATTTGCCCTTTCCCTGAAAATCCGGAGCCCGGTATATTGCAGCATGCTGATAACCTCTGCTGGTGTCGACTTCCCTTGGTTCATGTGCGTGTTTCCTCCTATGGAATTCAGGAAATCATTTACCTTGAAAGCTTTTGTACATGAAATTGCTTGTCCTTGGGCGGTGATATTTTTGAATGTCGTTACTGCAATTACAACAATAAAAATAATAATACTCTTTTTGATGATAATCATTATTGACCTGATGAATTTATTTTATAAAGTTTAAATGCTCATTCACACCCGATAAATTCTACAACTCTAAAATCATTGGATGATCACTCATAAGTAATGTTACCGAACTGACATTATTTAGTGTTTGAATCACTGATGTTCCAATTGTCGGGTCAAAAACCTTGACCGTCGTAAACGTATTACCAAGTTGCACCGTTACGTTATCTGAGCCTTTTACTCTCTCGCTCCATACTACCAGAGAGAACTTGCCATTACTCTTTTGCAAAAGCAGGTCATGAGTAGTCACTGGTTGATCTTGTATAAAATAATTGAGTTTTCCAGAGTTTGGTATAGAGCTATTATCAACCAGGATTGTAGTAAGGTTATGAAGATATATCGCAGCTTTTCTTGGCGTATAGTCGGGTTTATAGAAACCAAACTGCTGATTTCCTGACTCATCCGTTCGATCCCTGAGTAAGTAGATGGCAGTGTTACTCCATCCTCTTTTGAACTGATCCAGGTATACAGCCAGATAATTATTTGCTTGAATTTCCTCGGTAATTGCTCCGTTAGCATCTTCGACTCTTACGCCTGTTTCAGTCGTGACCTTTGGTAACTTTATAAGTTCGGATTCAGAATAACCGGCATATTTTTTAGACCATGTTAATCCGTAATTTCCATATAGTCCATCTACTTTACATGCCGAAGTAGGATCTGCAGCAATCCAAACTTGATTGTCATTCACCCCTGGAAAACCAGGATGATAGATATAATTATGCGCATTGGCATAGTCCGCAAACTTTGTACCGTCAGGCATCAGGGTTCCGGCTCCCTGGGGTATAGTAATAAATTGCAAGCCTACATTATCTTTTTCGGCGCCTGTTTCTGTAAGTGCCCATACTGGATAGTCCTTCACTATAGGATCGCTTTTAACTGAGCTGTACAAATCCCTTTGCAATTTTGCTACCGGCAACCAAGTGTTAGAGCTTCCGCCACCTACCTCACCCATGTAAGTGATACCCCAATTATTAGGTTCATTTGGACCTTCAAAAGCTAAAAGCGCCCCATTTGCAGCTAACTGTTTGGCCCCATTGATCAGCCTAGTAATATCTGTACCCCCACTTAACAAGCCGTAACTAAAACGAACACCTGTTTGATTATGGAGATCAATTAAATCCTGGATGGGAATACCACTTTCATAGCCCGATCTATACCAACGAATTCCAAGATATTTGGTAGCATTAATTGTATTTTGTAAAGACTCACCTCGTTTGGAAATAGCTGAATTTACACCAATGCTATTGAGAAAATCATTAGCGTTTAAGGCAGTTGAGGCACCTATTACATTTATGCTACATGAAGCAGTGTTATTGTCTACCTGAGTCCGTACTGTAATTATCGCTTTCCCAACAGCAATACCTGTCACAAGGCCTCCTGCGCTTACAGAAGCGACCGATTCTTCGCTAGAACTCCAGGTTACCCTTTTGTTTGTTGCATTACCCGGAGATATAGTGGCAGCCAGTTGCTGAGTACCATTTACGGCAATAGCAGATGACTGCGGACTAACACTAATCCAAAGCGTTGGATCGGGTGTCGGATTATCTTTCATGCTACATGAAAAAATTGCAGATAAAACCAATAATAAAAGGACATTCCTATTCAAATTGTTCATCTAGTAATTTGTTTTTAATGCCTATAAATCTTATCTTGAATAATTCTCAATATTTTTTCTGTAATAATTGTCATCTGATTTGAGGCGAAGTCTACTACAACCCGGGGTTGGCAACAGGTTTGCCACTCAAATCAATATACTGCGGGCTGGCAGTAAGTATCAGAGTGATTGTTCTGTCTGCGACCTTAGCCTGTACCTCTTCCCCATAGAGGTCGCGCACTGCTACGACACCCTTTCTTCCTTTCGCTGGAATTATTACTTCGTGCGCCATAGCCTTATCCTGAGTTTCTACACGCCCGTGAGGAGTGGTCCAGGCAACGATCTTCCGGCCTTTTGACGCGTTCTCGAAAACAGCAATATAATCCTGAGGAGTTCCAACCTTGAGCCGTTCCACATAATGATAGCCAGTCAACTCAGCATTCATGTTTTTACATGCAATATATATTGGCAGCGGTTCGGGTACGTTGCTGCGAACCTTATGCGTCTCGGCATCATTCTCGTCCCAGTTGTACCAGATTGTCATGCGGATGTCGCACATCTGGTCAACTATGTACGTGCGCACGAAGAGCATTGCCCGCTGATCCTGAGCTGAGTCTCCTTTTAAAACACCTTTTTCTTTAGTACTATAACCCACTTCTGAGTTCACAACCGGAAAGTTTTTGGGTGCGCCTGCCTTTCCCATTTTCTCGCGAAGTAGAGCGTATCCCTCTTCTCCGGGTATGCCACCCTCCATGCATAACTCAGGGCGCGGGTAGCCATATGGATGAACTGATAGTGCATTAATTCCTGATTGTAACAACCCTTGCTTAAAAGCCTGATCAATCCATCTGAAGGAATCGCGCCACAGGCAGGATACAGACCCGCCCAGAATATAACAATCGGGGTCAGCCGCGCGCATTGCTGGCACGGTCTTTTTCACAAGTTCTACGTATTGATCTGCAAATTCTGTAGAATTCAATTTACCGGTCCCCTTCCAGAAGTCAACATTTGGTTCGTTCCATATCTCCCATATAACATTGCGGCCTTTGAAGTGACCGACCGATGCTGCGGCCCATTTGGCAAAAGCTTCGCGTCCAACTTCGGTATTCTCAGGATTAGGATACAAATTATTGCGATAATCCAGGATAAACAATGCACGAATTCCCCTGGTAGTAAGGCTCTCCAGCATACGATCGTATGCTTCGAAATTGTACTGCCCCTTACTGCGTTCAATCCCACTCCAACCAAAGTCAGCACGGATGAATCTGGCTCCTGATGCCCTGATGTTATTCCAATCGGAATCGGGACCTTTTATATGGACGTTAAATCCCAGACCCATAGGAATCACTTTGGAGGGAAGGACAGTTTTAACATAGACAATTTTACGTTGCGTATCAGCTAATACCGGATTGGTTTCGAATGATATAAATGTAAATAAAATGTATAATAAAACAATATTATTTTTCATGTAATTATTTATTAGAGATTGTTACAACTTCGAAGTAAGGATCAGCATCAAATCGGATCGACGAAATAATTCTATTATTCATCATATCATTCTTATTACATAATCGTTAATTAGTAAAAATTTTACCACCAGTTAATGATGTTAGTTCTTTGCTCAAATGCTAATATTGTTAGTTAGCAATTGTTATTAAGTCTTCAACAAGAGGTGTAAACCACCCTGTGTCCCAACGATGTTTAAATACTAAATCAGGACGATACACATGAGGAATTTTCAGTTCATTTAAATAATTGTGATAACCAATTGATTGTGATTCCCAAAATTTTCCAACCCCAACTACCAAGCGTATTTTTTCTGACAACCAGGCAGAATGCTTTTCTGCCAATTTGGTAGGAAGCGATTGCTGCATTTTCTCTTTAGTACCAAAATTAACTTGAAGTCCCATAGGCCCCCAGTTTTTACTGCTGTCTTCTCCATCGAGCATGAATGGGACATCCCATGCCGCAGCATATCCAAAAATATCCGGGTTTCGCATAAGAAGAGTAAAGGCTCCCCAACCGGATTTACTAAATCCAAGTAACCAACGTCCCTCAGCATTAGCTTGTGTAGGATATAAGCTATCGATTAATGGAACTAATAGTTTCAATAAATAAGACTCATGTCTGATTTTTGGATTAGTTGCATGATCTCCATACCACGGTATTGAAGAAAAACAGGGTCTGACACAAATAATCCCATATTTGTTACTCAGGTTTGCTTTTTTTGCTTCAATAAGCCCATCACCATATTCACCTATTTTAATTATAACTGGCAGGATATACAAAACCGGGAGTTTTTCTCCATTTGTGGGCATATTATCAGGAAGAAGAATACTTACTTTTGTCGGGCCGGATTCATACTCAGAGTCCAATTCTACTTCCCAAAAACCTTCATCTTTATTGAAAAATGGTTTTTTGGATGATCCTCTACCATGCAACACAACATTATCTTTAACTCTAATATAATTGATCATAGGGTAATACCCGTCCTCAATAAGAACTTCGCCACCTTTAATATCCACAGATGGTAAATTGTTTTTTACCCGTTGAATGGATGTAGAAGCAACAGTGGAGGAGAAAACTACACCGTCTGTTATGTCAGTCTTCACAAAATAATTGCCTCCAGCCGAGTAAACAATAAAGTTTTGCTCCGGTACAGCCAATAATGATTTACAAAATAAAACCAGTGAAAATAAATTGATTAACAATGTTATATTTTCCCCAAATGTATTTTTCATCTTTTTATTATGCAATTAGCTCAAATAATTATTTTATTAATGAACAATAATGCTTAGCGAATTTTAATATACTTTGGTGCCCCACTTAATTCAATATGAATGTTATTATCCTTCGCTTTAATATTGTCTACGTTTCCATAAATATCTGAAAGTTGAAATATTCCGTTCTCTTCTACAGGTAATAAAACCATATGAGGGACAATTTTATCAGGACTTTCAGTTGGGGGAGGAGCAGTCCAAACAACCAATTTGACTTCACCGGAAGCATTTTTAAATCTTAATACAAAATCCCGCGCTGCTCCAATATTAATTCTTTTTTCAAGTTCAAAACCTTTCAATTGTTTTATCAGCACTTGTGTGGCCGTATAAAGTGGCAATGTTGTTTCTTTATCATATAGTGAAAATGCCTTCTCTTTCTCAATGCCAGTCCACTCATACCAAATGGTTCCAATAACATTGAGGTACATGTCGATAAGGTATTGTCGGACGGTGTGCCATGCTTGATACTCAAGCTGCATTTTCGCATCGCCACCGGCAAATCCTTCCAGGTTTTTAAGTGGAAAACCACGTTCGCTATTAAACAAAGGAAGAATCGGACCTCCAGCATTTGCCATCATAACACGGGTTGTATCGTATGCCTCAATGTAATCCTCTGGTGACTTTAGCCCATATGGATGTACAGACAAAATATTTATCCCTGATTTTAGAAGCCCCTTTTGAAAAGCAAAATTCATCCACTGATACGACTTTGACCACATATTGGATACCGATCCTCCAAGAATAATGCAATCCGGATTCGCTTTCTTCATAGCCGGAACAGCCGTTTTGACTAAATCAAGGTATTCCGAGGCATACTGTTCTGAATTTCCAACGCCCCCATGTTTTCCCCAAAAGGTCATCGTATTGGGTTCATTCCATATTTCCCATACGATATCATATTCTTTGTAACGCGCAACAACTTCTGCTGCGAAACGAGCATAGGCCGACCGTGCCGGCTCGTCTTTTGCATGGACTCCATATACCGCTTCATTGCCAAAAGCAATACATCCAACCATTTTCAACCCAAGTTTACGGCAGTCCTTAACTACATCGTCATATAAACCGAAATCATAAACCCCTTGCTGCTTTTCAACGGCTTTCCATATAAATCCATGTCGAACCCAAGTTAAGCCTAAATCTTTTATTCGATTAAGGTCTTCTCTGGAATGGCTATGATTTTTCAACTGAACTCCAAAACCGTCAGGTACCATTTTAGTAGAAAGTATGGTTAAATTGTCACTCTTAGGTTTCTTCGATATCAGCTGTCCTGATGACAACTTAGGAGAAAAGCAACTTACAACGAGCAATATTGAAACAATGCTTAATTTGAAAATTCTTTGATATGTCATTTTTCTATTTTTAAATAATAAAACAATATTTTGTGATTTAATTCTTAGGTGTTTGGAGCTGCATTCTTTCATGGACATAGGTATTAATTGTGCTATTCAATCTGGCTCAGTGCAATAATTGCATTAAGGTAATCAGGAGTTAACTTTAGTGCGGAATTGAACTCTTCCCCAGCTTTTACCTTGTTACCAAGTCCGGCATAGCCAAGGCCGATAGTATAGTGTGCTGTTGCTTCATTCATTCGTGGTGATTGGCGTCCTGCGGATCTTGACACATCAGTGGAAACTTTATCTCCGAATAGGGTTAAAGCTTTAGTACCTGAATCCACTAACTCATTGAATACAGCCTCAATGTTTTCCTTTTGTCCTAGTTTTTGCTTAGCAAGAGATTGATAATAACGTTGTTCACCCTGTGCGACACCTATCATGACAAGAGGTTGGCCCCCTCCACCACCTCCTCTACTAACAATTGCAGGAGGGTTGGCCGCGTTTTCCCATGCCTGTCGTGCTTTATCCTTTTCACCCAGCGCTGCCTGAATACAGCCTGTCCAATAGGCGATTTCAGTCTGGCGAAAAGCACGTTGTTCTGACCTGAGATTTTCCGGTAAATTAATCGCTGTCCCGAGATCGGCCAGGGCTTCGCGATATTGTTTCTTTTTATAATGCTGCAAACCACGAAGATAATTTGCATTCACCCAAGCTTGGCCACTACTAAATGCGGACCCTCCTTCCTCTATACTGAAAATTCTTCCTTTTAGCAATGTGATGGCCTCATCAGGCTTACCTGTGACCGTTTTGAGTGTGATCAAGGCTCCGAGAGATTCGTCTTTCTTCATCACTATTTTTTGATTTTGTTCAAGCACTGTTAATCGTTTTTCAAGGGGCGTTCCTGCTGACTGATAAAAACGATCTAATTCAGTGAAATGGGCTGCATAGGGATCATTAAGGGCTACTGCTGTTTCCAGAACTGTAATCGCCTTATTTATTGAATTGTCACCCGATTCATGCGAATAAGCTAAAGACAGATTTCTCCATACCATGTGGAATTTTGGGTCGAGTACGGATGATCTCTCCCAGAGAGCCTTTGCTTCCGCTGGCTGTCCGTCAAATAACAGGTTGCCGAGATAGTAAGGGGCACGTGCGTCCTGAGGATTTGCCTCCATTGCACGACGTAAAACAGAAATAAGTTCATATTGGAACGGGAAAACATATTCCGATGACTGAAGAGTAGCTTGACGACGATATTCACCAGCCATTTTTGTGTTGTTGAGTTTTTCCGCGAAATCCCCCAGATAATAGTATACCAGAGGGGAAATGTTCGTCTTGTTTGCAGATGCAGCTATAAACTGAAGTAGCACATCAAGACCATCCTTCCAAAGACCCGCCTCAGCATATTCAGCGCTTATTTCGAGTGCGGTAGCAGGATGGTCATTCATTGTAGTGAAGAGTGGTTGCGTTGTCTTCGAATCCTTTTTTGCGAGCCATTTCTCGGCCATAACACGCACATCGAGCGGATCAGTCTTACCTGACGCAAAATCAAGTACCTGGAAAGCCTCTGCATTACGGTTAAGGTGACGCAAAACAGCCGCCTTAAGGCTATAAGCGCGTAAGTTAAGTGCATTTGCATCCAGGGAGCGATTGACAAAATTTAAAGCTCCTGAGAAATCGCCGCGGGCGGTTGTAATTTCAGCGAGAGAAAAATAAGCGGGTGATTTCCATTCCTGATTCCATGCTGCTTTATAAAAAGCTGTAAATGCCTCATCTGTACGGTTCTGAGCTTTAAGCGCGACTCCAAGATAATATAATGGTTCGGAGTTCTTCGGTGAAGTATATTGGAAGGTAAGACGATCATTAGCTTTTCGGAAATGCTGTTCTGCTGAAGAGAACTTACCGTCCCGCAAATCAAGTATACCCATCCCGGTATTTGCTGCAACATAGCCTGAATCACGGCGAAGGGCTTCCTCGAAATAGGGGTCAGCATCAAGGCTGGCGTTATGGAACTGATCAATACGTTGTCCAGCCAGGAATAGTTCTTCTGTATTCGTTATGCTTGCTGGCGCAAGCGGACTAGTGACAGAATATGGCTTTGGCATTGGTTGCAAACGGACTGGGGAATAGGCGATGAGTTCACGCCCACTGACAGAGAGTGAAACACGAAGGTCGTGTTCGTCTGTCCCGACAGGTATTGTGATGTGTTTATTGTAGGGTTTACCGGGATTGATTGTGATCTTTTCCTCGGAAAGAACCTTGTCGCCTGCCTTTAATCGGGCAGTTGCATTCGTAAAAGATTTTGTTGTATAGAACCCATACACCGCACTGCCATTCTTTACTTCTAAATTCACTGCTGCTTCGAGATTGGCGTTCTTCACCCCGTTGATACCACGGAAAGGATACCACGACATTTCGAACGAGCGTTCTTCAAAGGGTTGCAGCCATGAGTAGTCAGGCTGGTTGTCTGAATAAGCACCGACCATTATTTCAAGATAAGGGCCATCTGAGTCGGTCAGAACTTTATCCCACATCGAATTGGTTCCCCAGGTAAAAAATTTCTTTCCGGGAACGATATTGTGATCAGTAACACTCATTGTTCCAGCATTGATTCCATGATCGTATCCTGCAACAAAATCTTCCAGATAATTCCAGCAAAACCATGAGGCAGCACTTTTATTGTTTTTGTACCAGCTCATGTCGAGCGAATCGACTACCGGCCATGGGTTGAATTTTGTTTTACTGTGACCTGTCGTCCATTGTGTAGTTGGAGGAAAGATAACCTGATAATTCTCGTTGGGGGCTACTCCAACGTTAGCGAAACAGAGCATTGTGTTTACCATTGGAGTACGGTTGATAATGCGTACAGAACATTCTAGCACTGAGCTACCCGGACGCAATGTATAGCCAACTGTCCACCGCATGCGATGTCGGATTTCAAGTTCACCAACCCAGATGGTTTTGCTGCCATCAGGGTGTTCCTCTTTGCTCCATTGAACGGGAACAAACGTGGATGCGCGGTGATGATGGGGGATGTTCCACTCGATGCCCCCGGAAATCCATGCACCCAGTAAGCCGATGAGTGCGGGCTTTATTACATGCTGGTGATAAATGAAATCATAATTATTGGTCTTATCCAACCCCGAAAAGAGCCGACCCCCTATCTCAGGCAGAATACTGATCTTTATATATTCATTCTCAAGATAAACTACATGATAACTCTGTTCCCCTTTTATATTCGTGAGATTGTCATAAAGGGGATATGGATAAAGCCGTCCTTCTGCTCCCTGCGACCCTCGGCCAAAATAAAACATGGGATTTGGATCGGGTAGTTCCATACGATACGTGGGTATAATTTCATCTACCTCACGTATTATTACGGGTGATTGCCCTGGTGCGCTATTGTGCATAATCAAAATGACAATGCCAGTAATCAAAACATTGATAATGCGTGGAGTTAAAATTAAGTTACAGAATGATATTTGAACGGAGCACAAATCCGCACTTACGTTAACAATCAAATTGGTAATTATTTTATAACCTCTGTTTTTATTCCCTTTCATCGTAACACATTTTTATGGTTAAGGTCTTATCTATTAATTATTTATTAGATTTTGTATAGATGATTATATTATTGATCCGTAGGCTATATGACTCGAAGATACACAAACAGGCACAATCAGATTTGTAAACTTGTGATTCCCGAACATGATTATTTAATATTTGATTTTCCGGTTATTTATCATCCGACATTGACGGTGGTGAATCATCAGAATTCGCACCCCACGAATAGTTGGGTTTATTACTCATTACAAGATTCAGTTCTCCGCCCTCTTTTATGTCATCATGGCTAAACCACGGTTTATTCCATTCCCTCCCATTTAGCTTTACTGATTGGATATACTTATTATCTTCAGAGGAGTTTTGTGCAATAATTTTAAACTTTTTCCCATTGTCCATTTTAATGACTGTTTGAGCGAACGAAATGACCGGCTTAATTCCCTCTACGCTTCCCTGAAACGGACTTAAATTGAATGCAAAGCTTCCGCGATGACTGGTTGAAACTAACGGCAATCCCTTTAGTAAAGAGCCAGTATAATCTCCCCGGTCTGGATAAACACGCAACAGGCTATTAGGTAAATGAATAGTCGGGTAAGTTGGCACCAAGAGATGGCTGATGTTTCCCATGTAAGGGTTGACCAAATCAATTGGTTCTTTAGACTTGCTTCCCTGTGAATTACAACCGGGAACTAAGATTACAATTGCTAACACGAAAAAAATCATTTTGTAACTTATCATAATATTAGTCTATAGTTTACGTGATTATTAGCACATAACTTTTATTTGCCTCGTTTAGAAATAAGGTATTTTTAACAACTGCTGATTATAACAATGTTAAAGGCTCTTTTGAATTTATCGATCCGGTTCTATAATCATTGTGTTTTTGAATAGACACGAACATAGTCCACCAGCATCCACGATGGATTTGGTGTTTTGTCTATTGGCCAACCTGGCCCCAGAGCCAGATTTACCAATACATACATTGGGGTTCGGCTTTCATCAGGTGTGGGCTGGCGCCAGAGTTCTACTCCATCGAAATACCAGATCATCTCCTTTTCATCCCAAAGAAAACCATAGGTGTGATATCCTTTATACATATCTTCCACAACAAATTTGTTGCTTACACTTTTGTGTTTGTCCTTTTCAGGAGGCCACCAGTGTAATACTGAATGTAATATGTCAGGTTCCCGACCGTATTGTTCAACGATATCGACTTCGAAACCACTCCCGGAGCGATCGACAAGCTTCTGCAGTGCCAGGAGCCAGAATGCGGGCCAGGTACCTGGACCTCTGGGAAATTGCGCCCGCATTTCAAAATATCCGTATTGCTGGGCAAAACCCTTACCTTTCGTATCAACCGAGCAGATGAGCCCCGACTTCCATTTATCCCCCTCTTTTTTTGCCTCAATCCGCAAAATTCCATCTTTAACGGTAAATGGGAATCCATCCTGAGGATCGGTAAATTTCGCATCGCCAAAATCACCACCATAGGGAGTATGTGCAATCCATTTTGTACCCGGTCCCAGAGCAGAGACATCAAGAGGCCCATCAAATTCATCCTGAAAAGTAATCTTATAACCTTCAAGATTAAGGGTCGGCGGTTTGGATGAATCCAAAGGTGGCATTGCAGCCCTGGTGTCAACAGTAAAGGACCCGATCTGGTAACTTAAATCCGGACCGACCACAACGCCTTTACCTGCAATCAGTTCCTGACGTCGTCCTGAAGGCTTGTCATAGAGTCCTGCGATTATCTTATAGGAACCCTCAACAAGTGTATCCGGTACCCGAACAAGTCGTGTGTAGGTAATTTTTCCAGACCAGGTGGAAGTCTTCGTATTGGAGGGGAAAGCGTGGTTCTCCCGAAATACGGTAATCCCTGAATTGTTAGTAATATTTACCCAAACAGTATAGTCCGTTTCCATAGCCCTGGCATCCCAGTTATATGTCAACTTAAATGTTCTGCCTGGTGGTAACACAGATGGCGTTAAGGAGGCAACTTCAATTACAGGAAAAGAGATTCCTTGTGAGTTCGGGTCGTTCAGCCCTGGTTTACAAAAACAATAAAAAAGGATTCCAATTGCTGCACAAAACAATATGGATTTTATATTTTTCATTCATTTTATTTTTTAAAAAATGACAGATAAAGAATCTTAAATCTAAAGAATAGTTATTACGGAAGTCTTTGTCGATTTATCTACATCACCTGAAACCCCAATTGCTGTTAGTGTAACAGAGTAGGTTCCTGCTGCGGTGTAGGTATGTGATGGATTTTTAACAGTTGATGGTTCAGATCCATCCCCAAAATTCCATGAATAACTAATGCTGTACAGTGAGGTATTTGTGCAACTGATTATTTTTGAATTATTTGCATCAACCTTAGACGTAAAATTGGCGGTAGGCTTCATCATTTTTGTATTAATAATCACTATCGTTGTATTGAGTTTGGGATTCGACGCCCTTTCAGTACTCGATATGCCAACTCCCAGGGCATAAATCTTGTTGGGTGCATTCTTGCTTAAGGAGTCCAGGTTAACAGCGAGGTCAAATATTGCAACTTCCTGACCATCTTTTATCATGACAGATGAAGGGACCGAATACTTATCGGCATTTAGTAGAATTGTACCAGCAGGCAATTTACCGCTGATAGCAAGAAGCTTATTGATTGTGTCATTATTAATGGCAATATCAACTGAAAATGATCCTTTATTATCAATTCCCGATCTGTAAATTCCCAATGGTATATTCAATTTTTTGTTTGGGAGGTCAATGACTATATTATATGGATTGCCAGGTGTAGGATCAGCCAGTGTGGGTTGCGGAACATTGTCTATTATAAAATTACTTACTGCGGCAGGCATATAAATTAATTGTGCAGAATAATCTGCATCCACAATTTTTTTATATGTGCATGAAGGCAAGCTTAGGGCTAATCCGCTTAAGATGAACAATATTTTTAAACTTCTGATGATGATACTTTTCATAATCTGATATTTTTTAAAATGAATTTATAAGAAGATTGAACCAACGAAGCTGCAGGTTCATTTGCCAATCTTATTAATATTACCACAGTGGATTTTGGACCCATCCATTTCCTATATTCAGTTCATTCTGAGGAATAGGATAAAAATACATTTTTGGCTCAAACACACGATTTTCAACAGTAATTAGCTGATAGCTAAATGTCAGATCGGTATTTTTTGTAATCTGAATACCCTTCAGCGGAGCGTTTAAAACGGTAGGGGCCAGCATCCATCTGCGTAAATCCCATATGCGATGATCTTCAAATGCAAATTCAATTCTGCGTTCATGACGGATGGCATCGCGCATCTGGCTTTGGGTCAAGCCAGCGGGTAAAGCAGGCATTGCAACCCCACTTCGCTGTCGTACCTTGTCAACATAGGTTTTAATATCCGCATGTCCTGGCTGGGCTTCATTCAATGCTTCCGCATAGATAAGAAAAATTTCAGCCAGGCGAATAAGCGCCCAACTGTGAACACTGGTTGTGCCTGTCAGCAGGTTAACATTCGGGTCTACATATTTTAACAAATAATAACCTGTTTTTGTAGCCATTACTTTCGGAAGTCCATCGAGCCCGCCTGTGAATGATTCTACCGGCCTGCCCTTAAAAGAGGTATTATTCGTAAGTATACTGAATCCCAGTCGCGGGTCCCTGTTGGCATAAGGTGCTGCGGCATGCGCAGGGTTATTCCAGTCAAATGGTACAGCCGTGGTGGAATTAATTTTCACATCGTAATCATCCACCAGGTTTTGGGAAGGCGTTGTACCGCTGTTACCCCCATCATAACCGATAGGAACTGAGGCTGCTTCGAAGGTATTGGTAGCAGCATCCCTGCGGGTAAGGATTTGCTCCTTACTCTTGTATGAGTTAAGATTATACAGGTTCGGGTAAGTATCCAGAACATAACCTGTACCGGCCATATCAATCACTGCCTTGGCAGCATTGGCCGCAGCCTGCCATTTGGCACTCCTTTCACCGGTTGTTGATATCAGTTCAGGTTTAGCATAACCTGCAGCCCAGGAAGGTGTATTGAATAAATCGCTCGCAGCATACAACAATAACCTGCTCTTCAGTGCTAATGCTGCACCCTTGGTTATCCGGCCAAGGCTAGTGGCATCGGCGTATACAACCGGCAATACCGTTGCAGCCGAATCACATTCATTCGAGATAAACTGAATACATTCAGCCAATGTATTCCTTTTCAGATTCCTGTAGTCTGCATCGAGGTCCATAGGAGTTGTAATGACAGGCACGCCTCCATAACGCTTAATCAATTCAAAGTAAAAATAGGCCCTCAAAAAACGGTTTTCATATTTCAGATTCCTTACGTTGGCTAACTGATTTTTATACGTAAGTTGTGATGCAGGATTTGGATTGAGTCTTAAAGCCTCCATTTTAACACTGTCAGCTGTTACAAGAAATTTGTTTACCCTGCGGATACCGGTGAAATACCTGCCCCAGGAGCCATCGGGATTATCGACTGCATTCCACGCACCGGTGTTGAACTTCTGTATGGAAGAGGTTTCAAGCGTGTGTTCTGCTTCATCGGAAGCTGAGGCCATCATCGCCCCGTCAATATACAGAAACCCTGAAGCGAGTGAGGTGTAAGCTGAATAACCATTGGATAAGGTGTTGCTGTAGGTCGATATCGCATCTTTCTCCTGAAGCGAAGTAACTACTTCCCTGTCTAACACACCCTCACATGCACCTAATGTTAAAATAACAATAACACCAGGTAAATAGATAATGCTTTTCATCCTATAATGTTTTAAATTATTTAAATATCTTAGAGTTGAATGCTTAATCCCAAACTTATAGACATTAATGTTGGGTAACCGGTCAGGTTTTCAGGATCAGTGAAACCCTTTAAATGGTCAAGTGAAAACACGTTTGTACCATTAATAAATACCCTCGCATTATCTAATCCGACTTTTTCGGATACTTTCCCTGGGAGTGTGTACCCAAACTCAAGACTGCGTAGTTTGATGAAACTTCCGTCTCGCTGCCAGAATGAAGAAGTTTGAAAATTATTCAGGTTATTACTGGCCGACAATCTGGGATAATCAGCAGTAACGGCTGTTTCCGGTGTCCATCGGTTGAGTGCGATCGAAGAAATTTTCGCATTGTTCTGAAAAGCATGAAAATAATTACCGCCGAAGTAGACTGTCCGGTTTGCAACAGCGTGAAACATGGCATCAAAATCAAAACCTTTATATTTCAGCCCTGTATGCAGACCGAGCGTAAGTTGAGGCAGGTTTGTATTACCGATAGGATAATAATCATCCGTATTTATGATATTATCCCCATTCTGATCTTTGTATTTAATGTCCCCCTGTTGAACTGGAGCAAATATCTGCCTCGGACTGTTTACAACATCGGTCTGATCCTTGAAGAATCCAATCGCCTGCAATCCAAATGGTTGATTAATAGATCTCCCCGTCCTGTATAGATAGGGGTTCACCTGAAGTGCTTCAGAATTATAATCGATCGTGTTTATAGCATACCAGGTAGTGGCTTCAACAAAAAATTGAAGACTTTTAATCGGGTTGCTATTATAGCGGACCGAAGCCTCTAATCCTTTGTTGTTTACCTTGCCTACGTTCAGGTTCGGTAGTGTGATCCCTAAATATTGCGGGACGTCGATGTTTGGCAGTGCTAGTATATCATAGCGGTCCTGATTGAAGATATCTAATGAAACATCAAACTGGTGGCAAAGGGTAGTTTCGATCCCAATATTCAGCTGCTTCTGCTTTTCCCATGTGACGTTGGGGTTGACAAGAGATCCCTGTGCCTGGGTACCGACACTGGCTTGCGTGGAACCAAAATAGTAATTGCCTGTACCGGTATAATATTGGTCAAACATAAAACGCAGCCCACCAATATTTGCGTTGCCGGTTAGTCCGTATGAGGCCCGCAGTTTCAAGAAATTTATCAGGTTGCTTCCTTTCAGGAAATTTTCATTTGAGGCGATCCAGCCAAAAGAACCGGCAGGAAAAAATCCGAACCGTTTTCCTCTCGGGAAATTTTCAGTCCCGTTATACCCAAACGAGAACTCTCCGATGTATTTATCACTGTTTGTATAGGTGATGCGCCCGCCGAGCCCGATATTACTGTATGGAAGATCACCGCCGGTTACAATATACCTGTCCGAATTTGTCATCAACATGGCGTCAACCTTATGAATACCGAAGCTGCGAATATAGTTCAAAAAACCCTGGATGGCATAGTTCCGCCATTGGTCCTGGCTGCCTTCGTCTCCGGCTAAAGAGGTATTTGCACCGATCTTCGTCAATATGGTATCTCCATCCACATTTTGCGATGGGGCGAACCGGACGTAGTTCCTCGTTTTATTGGAATAGGACCGGAAATAAGTATTAAACGAAATAGCTCCCGAGATGCTCAGCCCTTTGGTGATAAAATCCAACTGCTCGGTTAATTTAAAAGTAGTTTGAGTGTTACGGGCGTTCGAACTGGAATAGCCAGTTTGAAGAATATCCCCTAAAGGGTTGGTGTATAAGGAGGTTCCGCCATAATTATTACCTGGAACATAAACCGGAAATGCATTGGGTGGAATAGCAGCCATCCTGCTCCATAAATTTGTTGTGTTTATATCGGCACCCGGATTAGCTTTATCTTCTACTGAACCGCCAATCAAAACAGTAGCAGAGAGCCGTTTTGAAAGGACTATATCTATATTTGTCCTGAAATTCAACCTTGTATAATTAGGATTTTTGGCAATATCAGATAATTTGCCCGCTTTCTGATAAAGGCCGCCACTGGTGGCATAATTTATTAAACCGAAATACCGGACCGTTTCATTGCCTCCGTTGAAGTTAAGGTTGTAATTGGAAATCGCGGCATTTTTTCTCAGCACCTGGTTGAACCAGTTTACATCGGGATGAAACAGCGGATCACTGTTTGTACGGTAGCTTTCAAGATCTGCAGGTGTGTACAAGGCCACTTTCCCATCATTCACCAAGCCTTCGTTGTAAAGCCTCGCATAATCATACGATCCCAAAAAATCAGGAATTCGCATGGCACTTTGAAAACCTTGCTGTGCGTTGAAGTTGATTTTTAATCCGTTAAATCCCCCTCTTTTGGTAGTTACCAGCAATACACCGTTTGCTCCCCTATTGCCATAGACTGCGGTTGAAGCGGCATCCTTAAGCAGAGTGATAGATTCAATTTCATAAGGAGTCAAATCCTCTAATGCCTGTTGGCCAGTCGCTGCAGTGGGAAGTCCAATACCATCCAAAACGATATAAAGGCTTCTCCCTGAACCAAAAGTACTTAATCCACGTGCATTAAGGGTTGGCGAATCGTAACCTGCCTCTCCGCTTCCGGGACTAATTGTCAAGCCAGGCAACCTGCCATTCAGAGTATTGGCAAGATTAGTTGTAAAAGATTTCCGGAGTTCGCTCCCGGATATGGAAGATACCGCTCCTGTAACCATCCAGGCAGGTTGGGTCCCATAAGCAATGTTTTTGATCTGTACCCGTTCGCCTGCCATAGAATCAGGAGCCGCTGTTTGGGCATATGAATGAATGCTGAAGCATATTGTGATAAGAATTATTATTAATATGCCTCGTTTATATATATATGTCAAAGATTTCATATTTATATGATTAGTGCGAATAATAAAATTATTAGTATCCCGGATTTTGAACCAGGTATCCCTTCTTAACTTCACCAGTTGGAAAAGGCATCAGGTACATTCTTTTGACCCAATAACGTGTTTCAAATACATAGGGTACATACTGGAATTCTGTGCTGTTTGCGATTTTATATATTTTTATCCCCCACATGCTACCTTGCATTTCTCCTTCATTTTCGGCGATAAGCCACCGCATGACATCAAAGAAATGGGTATCCTCAAAAGATAATTCAATCGCGCGTTCATTCCTGATACGATCCCTGAATTGAGACTGTGATAGTCCCGCCGGTAAAGCAGGCATTCCGGAACGCGCCCTGATGGCATTCACAGCAGTGTAGGCGGCAGCTATAGGCCCTTGAGCTTCGTTAAGCGCCTCGGCATAAGCTAAATATGCCTCATTCAGTTGGAACAGCGTGCAATTCGGCGGCCATTGCCATTTTGTTATGCTGTTGATAGCCGCAGGATAAAATTTATGCAGCCAAAAACCACCATAGCATGTATTTGTATTCACACCTTGTGCAACACCAGGTGATGCCTGCCAAATCTGTATCTGGGGCTTTTGCGAATTCCAGTATGACATATTATAAGCAATCGTCTGTGCAAAACGCGGGTCCAATCCAGCCATCTTCGACGTAAGATCGAATCCTCCGTTGACCATGTCCCATACTGCAAGTGTGCCATCGGCTTTTTCATATTTTCTCACAAAATTGAGCGTGACGGTTGTACCAGTTTGTCCTGAACTCGCATTATAAACACCAACTGGCGACATGTCACCCCACGGGGCTCCCCATTGGCCTACCTCAAAGAGTGTCTTTTCAGCCAGGATAATTTCCGGATTATCATATTGTTCCCACTGATACCGGTAGTTAGCAGTTACACCCTTGTCCGTTATCAGTGCAATGCCGCCCGACGGAGCCCAGTCAATCACTGCCTTGGCCGCATCAGCCGCCTGCTGCCACCGGTTAACATCGTAGTTACCGAAACAGATAAGGTTATTGTTGGAACCCAAATCAAGATAAGGTGTGGCAGTATTGAATCGGGGGCTGGCTGCATACAATAGGGTCTTCGCTTTCAGTGCAAGGGCAGCTCCTTTAGTAGCCCTTCCCAGAAAGTTTGTAGTATATGAATTGGGCAGGAGACCTACGGCAGCGTCACAATCCTCAAGAATAAAATCCAGGACCTCCTGAAGGGTATTGCGTGGAATAGAAAAATCATCTGTCAGCTGGACTCTGTCTTTTATTATCGCTACGCCCCCGTAACGTTTAAACATTTCGAAATAGTTTAAGGCGCGGATAAACCTTGCCTCTCCTTTAATCTGGTCTTTATATGCCTCGTCTATTTCTGTCCCCACTGCCGCATCAATCCTGTCCAGGAGAACGCTTACTTTCCTAATAGTTATCCACCTTTGCGTCCACCTTGTATCATTGGTGTTATCAGCACTGATCGTTCCGGCATTCCATTTTTGTGAGTTATACCAGTTAGCACAAGCTTCCGCTTCATTTGAAGAGGAGCAGAACATACCACGGGTAGAATTTGCCTGACCGGATGAATAGCCAAAATAAGAATGCATACCATATTGATAAATGCTTGCAACAAAAGTCTCTACCTGCGTTCTGTTTGAGAATATGGTATCTTCGGTAACATCAACTCCCGGAGGTTTATCCAAATAACCGCCCATCATTTTTTCACAAGAAGATGTCATTGCATAAATTATGCAGATACTGATGATTATGATTAAAAGTTTCATATTACAGTTTTTAAAAGTTGATTCTGAGGCCAAGATTATAGATACTCTCGACTGGATATGGTTCCTCATTGGCTGAAACATTTGGATATTCAGGATCTTCTCCCGGGAAAAGATTACACCAGGTGATCAGGTTATTCCCGTTTACAAAGATGCGCACTGAACCCAAGCCAATCCTCTTTATCAGCCCCTTATTTAGTGTGTAACCAATTTCCATATTTTTCAAACGAAGGTAGCTGGCATCTTCATACCAAAAAGTGGATCCCTGATAAAGGTGATCACTGGCACTGCCACCTGAACCATTTAAGCGAGGGTATTTAATCAGCAGTCCCTGGGTATACCGTTCATAAGTCCAGCTGTACAAATCCAAATCCTTGTTTGCACCACCGCCTGTTACAAAACCTTGAATACTATTTCTGGAAGGATACATTGACACGTTAGCTGCACCCTGAAATAAGATGGAAAGATCAAATCCCTTGAATGATCCGCCCAAAGAAATCCCGAAAATCTTTTCAGGAAAATTGGAGTAACCTATCGGTACCTGGTCATTAACATCAATTCTACCATCACCGTTCACATCTTTATACCTGATATCACCCGGTTGGATTTTATTACTGCTCCACGAATATACAGGCCGATTTGCAAGGTTTACCTCTTCCCATGTATTGAACAATCCTTCAGCTACTAATCCAAATCGTTGTCCAAATCGCTGGCCGGTACGATATTGGTATGGGTAAGGCTGTAACACTTCATCCTGGAATTCAATGACATTGTGCGCGTAGGTAAAATTAGCCTTGATATAATAAACAAACGAGCCTAACTTGTTATTGAATGAGATATCACCATCAAAGCCACCGTTTTTCATTTTTCCGAGATTGTAAGCCGGAAGGGTCATCCCTATAATCTGGGGTATCGTACCTTTGTTGGCAAGGATATTGTCCCTTTTCTCAATAAAATAGTCCGCAGTAATACTGATTTTATTATTGAATAAGTTTATCTCGGCCCCGATATTCATTTTCTTCGCCCGCTCCCATGTAAGATCAGGGTTGCCTAAAGAACCCTCATTTGATACACGATATCCTTGGTAATTAGAACCATACTGTCCAAAATAATATCCATTGTTTGTGTAGGTATAAGAGGTTGGCCGATATAAAAACCTGGTGCCCCCGATTTCATCATTCCCTACTTCGCCATAAGAACCTCTGATCTTAATAAATGTTACATAATTATTTGCAGGAAAAAAAGGTTCCTGCGATGCAACCCATCCCGCTGAATAAGCCGGGAAAAAACCGAATCGCTTGCCCGGGGCAAAATTTTCAGTACCGTTGTAACCAAGATCAAATTCCGTTAGGTAGCGGTTCTTGTAATTATAAGTGACCCTTCCAACAATTCCCTGGTGTCCCCTTGGAACAAGAAAGGCAAGGCCCGGATTAAAAATCTTTTGTTGATTGTACATGAGCAATCCTCCGACATTGTGGTCTCCGAATTTGCGCGTATACTCTAATCCTACTTCAAGATCAGTCCGCCTGTTTTTATCGGCCGATTCTGAGAATTGCCAGGCCGCGAACTCTCCGGACTGCTGTATGATCGTCGAGCCATCAGTTGCTTTTAAGGCTTCGGCTTTATACAATCCCTCCGCCATAAAATTGTAATACTGGTTTTGGGAGTTGAAATTTTTATAAGATATCAAGGCACGTGCTGACAAACCATTGGTAATTTGATCAAGATTATAATTAAAACGTACCGAACCACTGAGGTTATTGCCAAAATCCCTTCGAAATCCTTTGAGTAATGCCAGTGGCGGAGCAAAAGTTCCTGTACCCATAAGGGTATTTAGAGTAATTACCTTATTATCTATAACCCCTGGTGAAGATATCGGGGTATGTGATGATAACATATTAAAAAACAGGGGTGTAGACCAATTGCCTAAATACCTTCTGTCGTCTATTTGTGTGGCAATATCCATTGCCGCCGACAAACGTTTGGTAATCTGAAAGTCAAAATTTGCCCGCATATTGTACCGTTTGTACCTAATCTGGGGGTCATATCCCGCATCAATAATGTCGGTGTTAAACATACCTGTCTCGGTATAATACCCAAGGGAGACAAAATATTTAACTTTCTCTGTTCCACCACTGATATTCAGGTTACTTAGTGACTGGCTGGAATAATCCTTTAACATATAGTCGACCCAATCCACATCAGGATGAAAGATGGGGTCTTCGTGTGATTGATACAAAGCAATATCCGTGTCAGTATATTTCGGATTATAATTTCCGTTTACAAACGAATCGTACGCCTGTCCTTTATTATAATTGTTAGTATATTCATAGGCGTTCATTTGGGGCCTCAGAAAAGGAAGGATTGTTATTGCGGCACTTGTTGTCAGACTGATCTGCGGCTTTCCTGTCTTACCCCTCTTGGTGGTGATCAGCAATACGCCGTTGGCGCCCCTGACCCCATAAACGGCAGTGGCAGAAGCGTCTTTCAATATTGTTAGGGTCTCGATTTCGTTCGGATCAATATTATTGTAATTAGGTGTTTCTATTCCGTCAACCATTATTAAGGGGTTCTGGTCTCCTGCGAAAGTCCCTATGCCCCTGATCCTAAGGGTCGATTGATCCTTACCCGGCTCGCCACTGTTTTGTACCGCAAAAAGTCCTGGCAGGCGTCCAACCAGTGCGTTGCTGATATTGGCTTGAGGCGACTGCAACAACTCTGTGGCTTTAATAGTTGCAATAGCGCCTACGACCGTTTCTTTCTTTTGACGTCCAAAACCTACTATAACAACCTCCTCAACGTCAATAACTTCTTCTTCAAGCACAACATTGAAAATTCTTTTCCCGGCAATTTCAATTTCCTGTGCCTTTAAGCCTATAAACTTAAATATTAGCGTTTTGGCATCGGCTGGAACTGTCAGCACATATTTTCCATTTGCATCAGTAATTATCCCAATCGTAGTTCCTTTTACGACCACAGTTACTCCTGGCAAAGGAATCCCTTTGCTATCTTTTACCGTTCCGGAAATATCATTTTTTTGCGGCTGCTGCAGGGCTGGCTCAGTTGATGGCTCCTTCATCAGCTTTTTTTCCTTTTTGAGAATTACTGCTTTATGAACAATTTCATAAGTCAGATTTGTACCTTTAAGACAAAGATCAAGAGCCTTTTCAAGACTTGCTTTTTCCAACTCGACCTTTGAAACAATTACATCTTTTACATCATCAGGACTGTAAAAAAAAGTGAATTCTGTTTGCTTTTGTATCTCACTAATTACTGCAAAAAGAGCAACATCATGCATAGACAGTCTGATGTTCGCATTTTGAGAATAAACATTAGCTGTGACCTGCAGGAATCCGGCAAATAGAAGAAAACTCACAAGTTTCATCACACGAATGATTTTTAAAATGCTTTCCCTGTATGGAAAAACATCCCATCGTTTTTTTTTCATAGATTTGCATTTTAATTTAACAATTATTATTTCTGGCCACCAGAAATGCCTTTGACAGGAGATGTTCGTAGCATCTCCTGTTTTTTCATATTTTCGAGATCAAAATTTCTTTGCCTTTTACCGAAACCTTAACTTTACCCGTCTTTTTAATAATGTCAAGTATGGGATCTATACATTCATATTTGTTTAGTCCTCCTTCAAATTTTATATTTTTTAAAGATTCATCTTCAAATTGATAATTAAAATCATACCATCTTGAAAGTGTTTTCATAATCTCATCCAGAGGTTGGTTGGTGAAAGAATATTTGCCTGTTATCCATTGCACGACCTGCTTCGCATCAACTTTCTTCACAACAATGCCAGTTGTAGATGGATCATAAATTGCTTGTTGGTCAGGTTCCAAAAAACTTATCTTTGAAGTCTGGCAGTCTGACTTGAGTTTAACCTTTCCTTCGACCAATGTTGTGAATGACTTATTATCATTGGGATATGCTTTAATATTAAACGAAGTGCCCAAAACTTCAACCTGTAATCCTCTTATTGTTACAATAAATGGTTTTGATTCATTTTTGGCCACTTCAAAATAAGCTTCACCTTCTAATGTTAATTCTCGTTTTAAACCGGTAAAGCTTACAGGAAATACTAATTTACTCATTGAATTGACAAATACCCGTGTGCCGTCCGAAAGTACAAGGTTATACTCGCCTCCTTGTGGTACTATCAATGTATTTAATAGTGTTTTCTTTGTATTTTTAAGAGATTGCCTGGAATAGTTCAGTTCGTCATTTATGTTTTTAATAACTGTTCCATCTTTTTCAACCAGATTTTGCGTTCCAATATTGTCCAAATTAACATTTTCTCCATTTGCCATTATCAAAACGGTATTATGAGTTCCGGTCTCTACTTCCGCCACAGTTTGGGCTATTTTCTGTGGTTTCTCATTCAGGTACAAATAAGCCGGTATCCCAATAATAATGGGAATCATGACAGCTGCAGCATATCTAACCAGTCGCGGAAATAAATGTCTTTTTCGTGGGGTAACAAAGACTTCTGAAACTTTATTCCAGGCTTTTTCAGTATTCACATTTTCAAAAAGAGAATTTCTTTTTGCGAGATTACCACTGTCAATAATTCTTTGATGCAGATGTTGATTCAGCTCAGAATTGTTTAACCACTTTCCCAGTTGCTCTTTTTCCTGTTGACTTAAAGACCCGCTCATTTCACGGGCAATTAATTCGGAAATTTCGAAGATTGAATTAATTTTTTTCATTCTTATTTATGAGAAACAATTTGTAATGAAGGGGAGTTAGTTATTTCAGTACCCTGGTCAATTTATAAAGCTGTTCATTTAATAAGAAACAAATGAATTTAAAAACTGGGTGAATGGCAGCAAACTTTTTTTGATAAAAGTTTGTTAGGAATGAAACAGCAGGAATATTCTAGTTTAGATAATGGCTAAGCAGAAACAGAACGAAAATATGATCTTTAAGTTGATAGCGTAACTCTTTATATGCATTTTTCTTCAAAGTTTTAACAGTATTTACCGAAATGTTTAATTGATTGGCAATCTCTTGATTCTTATTTCCTTCTGTGCTAAGCCAAACAATTCTACAACTTTGAGGTGCCAGACTATTGATAACCTTATGGACAATATGGTAAGTCTCTTCTTCCAAAATCATTTCATAAAAATAATCATCTGATGGAATTTTATTCTTCAATATATTTTCCTGAATATCCCGGAGTTTTATGGCGTTTAAACACTTGTTTCGAGTAACAGTATAAATAAAACCTTTTATGGCTTTTAATTCGGTGAATTTTTCCTTCCTCTTCCAAAACTCAACAAATGCTTCCTGGGCCATATCTTCCGCAAGGTCGGCATCCTTCAAATACTTTCGGGCAAAAAGACAAACAGAAGGATAAAAGCCTTCAAAAAATTGTTTAAAAGCATTTATATTATCCTTATTACCGAGATTATTAAGTAAATCATTAGGTTCCATAAGTCCGAGGTTTGGGTCAAATATCGGAATATCTATTCAAAGTATTTAATTTTTCAGAATCTTTATTCACGCAAATTCAATTTCAATAAGAACCTTGGTTTTTTGTAGGTTGCTAAACATGTTTTGGATAGATTGGATATTCCGGTGAAGCAATATATCACGCCAGGACTGCCAAGACCGCAAAGATTAGGGATGTTTGACGTTTGTAACGAATTTTATTTCATTCCCCATAACTGAAAATCGAAACTGCCATGCGCCGCAAGAAGCTAAAGGGCGATGGGGTGAAGATGAGAAGAGGAGCAAGGAGAAGATGAGAGGATGAAATAATTTGCCAATTCGACGATTTGGCAAGTCAAAAAATTTATTAACACATTTACTGAAAGGCAGTTGAGAAAATGTGCTAATGATTTCGGATTGGATTCACAGAATGTCCTTCTTTGAAGCAACACCTTTCTGTGAATGAATTCGTGTAATCCGTTATAATCCTTGTAATCATTTTTAGTGTAATCCTTCATAATCCGTGTAATCATTTGATTATAAATTCCAGAGCTGTAACTGAAGCCGGCGGAAAAACAACCGGTTCATTTACCAATAGTTTTCTTTCTTTAGGTATCAATGGGTCGTTATTTGATGACAATACCTCGAAATCCGGATCTCCGGATAGTTCGAATCCCTTTCCGGATAACACCGACATACCCTTAACATTGAAATTTATTGAAGCCTCGTGTTCCCTGTTTATGTTTATTACATGCAAATAGATTGTGTTTCCGCTCCGGCTGGCAGTGATATCAAGGTCGCTGTTGGGATTGGAAACAGCCACGAATTGCTCTCCCGAATGTTTGCGGTAAAGGCTCATAATTTTTGCTACCGGCATCATAAACGCCTTTCCTGACGGGACCGGAATCATAATGGCATTTACCTGCCAGCGTGTACCACAAAAATCAGCCAAGGTTGCAATCTTGAGGAGATCTCCATGTCGTTCGTGCAGGTTCATCATTCGGGCATACGAAACACCCGCTGCCCAGGAGGATAAAACTTCGCACCGGTTCCGGCCTCTGATTGCATAATGACATTCAGTTAGTGCCAAAGGTTTATTGAAAGATGAAACCTGCTCCCTCATCTGAAGTATTTTCTTTTCATGAATTTTATATCCGTTCATCAGAACCTCCCAAGTGGCAGCAGGATCCCTGCGATATTCATTATCATGCACCACCGGATTTTCAGCTCCCTCGCCCGGATCAAACATGTGATGAAAAGCGATATAATCGATATGATCTCCTGTCATTTCTGCCATTTGTTTGGCCCAACCACTATCACCCCAACCAATAGTTTTAATCGACGGATCAACATTCCGCATCGCCTTTGAAAATTCAATCGTTTTTTGAGCCGCAGTTTTTATATTGAAACGTTGAGGACTATAGGAGGTTTCATTTCCTAATTGCCATGTTTTTATCTGAAAAGGATCAGCAAAGCCATCACTGATCCGTCCTTTGTTTGAAGGATTATTGCAATAATCAACCCATTCGGCAGCTTCTGAGGCATTGGCGAACCGTACTTCCCCCTTTGGAGTCCTTGCCCAAGGGGCAAATCCTTCTGATTCAAAATTCACACACATCAGGGGATCAGCCCCCACCTGACGGCAAAAATCCATGAACTCTGCCGTTCCCACCTGGTTTGTTTCAATGCCACCCCATACCAGGTTTCGCATGGGTGTGCGCTTATCCCTTGGGCCAACACCCTCTTTCCACTTATAATAGGCACTGAATAAACCTCCCCACCGCATCATTCCGGGAGACAGTTCTTTAGTTACACTGATGACATCTTTTCTCCATTTATCCGTTTCATGATCCCAGGCCGCCTCAACCGAACTATCCGTCACGCCAAGTGGTTCCATAAATTGCATATACAAATATGGAGAAAGCGGAAATAGGGGTTTGGGATCGATCTGTACACCCCTGGTTTCATTTGATTGAAACAAAGTGTTAAATCCAGGTGTCAAAACAGGGGCAATACTGCCTATTCCCAGAATTTTTGAAAAATTTCGTCGTTTCATCTTAGTCGGTTGTTGATATGTACTATTCTCATGTTTCGCAGCACGTTCTTCCTTCAATGACTCGTCCTGATAATAGTTTACATAATTTGTGTTAGTACTGCATTTACTTTTTTAACTTTTTGGTTTACCTATTCCAATTTGAAATTTCCTTAATAGCGGAAGTTTCGTCTTGCGGCGCATATAGCGGTATTGTTTCAATCGACCTTTGTAGATGCGCCTTTGTCTGCACCGCATTTCTTTCCCCGGGTTGCGTCGTTCCTCCTTACCCGGGGTTATTGATATTTTGCCCTTTCAGGGCAATGTCAATGCTGGAATACTTGTTCTATTCTTCTCAATCAGCGACTCGTTCTCGTCCTTATTTTCGCCCTTTCACCCGTTCTCAAATCTCAATTCTGCATTCCGCATCCTCTCATTTTCCCACCTTCTCATCCTCTCATTCTCTCACATTCCCATCCTCTCATCTTATCACCTTCCCATCTTCTCATTATCCCGCCGTCTCATCCTCTCATTTTCTCACCTTCTCAACCTCTCAATTTCTCACCTTTCCATCCTCCGCACCAGCCCTTACTTTTTCAACGGAATCAAACGCACTGGCCCGATTAATCCTGACGGCATAGGTGTCCACGATGAGGCATCAAACGGTTTATAGAAAACATTTACAAAATTGATTTCATTGAATATACGCCATTCAATTTTACGGCGGTCAAAATCGGCAATCCGGTTGGCAGGCAGATTGGTGACCTCAATTTCGATACGATTACTCCCTTTTTTGAGAAATTGCCCGACCCGGATTTCAGAAGGAAGACTCCATACTGTGCCAGCCGTTGCTCCATTAATTGTTATCCTTGCACTTTCAGCGACTTTTCCAAGGTCAAGCATCCAGTCATCTGCGGCTGCATTGGGCAGGTTAAAATCGAGTGTATACCTGCCTATTCCTGCAAATACTTTTAAATCATCCGATAATTCGGTCCATGATTTTAAATCATCCAGCAGAAAGTTAGCCTCAATCTCCGGCTCTCCTTCTGTAAAGGCAAGTTTCCATTTACCCTTTAATTCAACAGCCTGGCCGGCATTTTTAAACTCAGGATATGCATCCCCTTTTATAGTTGATGAGGTGAACGTTTTTACAATGATCGATTGTCCTGGTTTAAGATGAAGGAACACCTGCGTTTTATTGTTCTCCGTCCTCACATTTGTCACACCTGACACTCCTGTTAAAGGATCAAACAACCCAATTGATTTGGCCGAAACGCCAAGGGTAATCCATCTTTTTACTTCTGTATCCCCCAAATTTGAAATAAAATAGTGAAAACCGGTATCATTTTTCCGCCTGATGTACCTTAAACCTTCGGAGGAAAGCGTTTCGTGAGAAAGATCACAATATGGCAGCAGTTTGTCAAGATTTCTGCCTGTAATAAACTTGCCCTTACCTAGTTGCAGCACATTAGCCTCTTCAAATGAGGGTGATTGTAATGTAGAAATAACCTGTTTAAATTCATTCCTGCGCTGATCAAGGTTTCCCAGGCCGGGCACATCCACAGGCAGTTGATCCATAAAAATAACATTTGCCCCTTCGCTGATCAGCTTTGCCAGTTTGGAGAGCGTTTCAATCGGCATGTAGTGACACGAAGGAACGATTAATGTTTTGTAGGTTGTACCGGGAGTTTTGATCAAACCATTCACAACCTTTGATTCCGAGATATAACGATCTGATATATAATCAAAATCATATCCCTTTGACTTTAGCTGCCGGGCCAGTGCATTAAAGGAAGTCGGATTTAACCAGGTTTCGGATGAATGAATCTCAAAAGCCAGGTAGTTCGAGCGACCTTTAGTTGCCCAGGTGTCATAGATGGGCCAGTAAAGCAGTATTTCATTGTCGGGTTCACCATCCTGCAGGAATGACTGACACCGCGCTACATAAGCGTTAAACGCCGGAAGGTCTTTGAATATTGTGTTATAGGAAGAAAAATCTACAGACGCATAGAATTTCCATCCGGGCCAGGGTGCATCCTTGGGAGAATAGGGTGTTCCGTGGAAAAAGATATGGTTTACCCCTGAAGTAAATAACTGGTCCAGTTCAGTTTTGCAGTGAAACAAACTTGTCCTGAAATGTTCGGTCAGCCAGGTAAATGTTTCGGACGAAGCATACTTTTTACCCGCAATGTGTGCCGCTGAGGTGGCAAATTTCTGCATCATCGGATCGGAGTCACTCAGTTTTACATCTGCTGAGTCAACACGAAAGCCTGGAATAGGAAAAGGAGTAAGGCCAAACGACTCGCATTCGGGTATATCAACCGTACCATATAAATCAAGCAGGTTACCCGGTGAACCGTGTGCCTGGTTCCTTGTAATGCTTCCCAGCCTGTGTGCCCATTTTGACCAGTTAAGAGTGAAATTATTCAGTAATAAATCCGAAATGGTTTCCCGGTAATCACTTCTTACCCGTGCGATAATATCATCATCGCCTTCACCCGCGAAAGCGGGGAGATAATCCTCTAACCGGTATCCGCGTCTTTTTTCAAACTCCTTCAATATTTCCGGTGTCCAGTCGGCCCCATAAACTTCGAACGAATCATTAAAAAAGGAGTTCGGCACCGGGGTTTTACTCTTTTGAAAAGCGGTTTCAAACATACCCAGGTAGGTATCAACAGCTTTTGCCGAATAATGATCCATAACCAGTCCTTCTCCGCCAGGAGCAGCTCTTTTTACTTTCTGAAGCGTTTTTCCATTAAACAAAGCATACAGTTTCCAGTTTCCGGGTGGCGCTATCCAATCGAGTGTTCCTTCCGAAACCAAAGATGTAAGGTCAGTTTTTTCACCTTTATCCGACCAGGCAATCAGTTTAAGGAGTGATGATCCTTCTTTTCGCCGGGCATCATTTACAGCTATATTTTCGGACAGTTTATTACCCGATGTCAAACTATATGACTGAAGAATGTACCTCGACGCGCCATCCTCAACTTTAACCTTCGGCCCGCCAAATGGCCAGCCTGAACCGGTATTCATATCGATACCCATGTCAAGACGTTTCCCCTCATTTACAGTATGTCCTAAAATGGTCATCCATTCAGGAGAGAGGAAATCGATGTACTTTGATTCAAATCCTTTGGTTCCATAAATAGGGGTTATTTCGACTCCGCCAAGACCGGCCTTTGCCATTTCTTCAAGTCGGAATGTAATGCCCTCCTTATCAACTGCACTACCAAGCCACCACCATCTTGTCCAGGGTTTTGCTTCCTTGGTGATAGACGGCCAGGATAAATCTGATTTTATGGTCTGCCCCTGCACATTACTCATGATAAAAACGAGAATCAAGGTAGCAAGAAAGTTATTTACCGTTAGGTAATTTCTTTTTATGACCTCCCGATCGACAGGAAGAACAGGTGAAGGAGATTTCGTATTCCCGTTGGTGTTTTGAGAAAAGGTTCGTTGCATAGTTAGTTGTTCCTGAAATAATTAAACCAATTTTAATTCACTGAATTTCAATCTATTTATTCGTTTTCTTATCCTTACTTCCCTTAACTAAAGTAATGTTTGGTTTAGGGACCTTGTTCATCCCTGTTCCCAGGAAAAAACTTGTATGTGGTGGTTGATTATAGGCTACATTCTGAGTGGCAATGGCCAGGCGGTACTGAGGATCATGCATCAGCGTACGAATCCGGAGTTTTGTAGGAATCGTAGTCGTATAAATCCGGAGATTCTGATTATCGGCAGTACGAAGGATCACTTCCTCACGCCAGTCACCGAACAAGTCTGCGCTAAGTGCAGGAGTTGATTTTGTCCCGTTATTCGAAACACATCCTTCGGCTGTAAACAGTCTTCCTTTGTTGTATTTATCGATATGATTTCCATCGAGTAACTCTCTTGTCAGGTCATCATCCCACCAAACCAGAAAATTTGTTGATACCGGATTTTCACCAATGCGTTCCCCTTTCAGATTCAGCAATCCGCCGGAACCGGAAAACCACATCTCGGCGCCCGGATTGGACGGCTCAATATCTTCGGTCACTCCCCTGCCAACATCTTTATTCATGGAACCTTTGTAAAGAATTTCGCCGGTTTTGGCATCATAAACCGCGGCGCCTGGTCCAACAGTACCTTCTTCGATTTCGTGAACACCAAAGACTTCCAGTCCTTCACGATCAGGATCAAGATCACTCACATGAATCGCATCGCCGTGACGCAGTCCTGTGGAAAACAATCCTGTTCCATTATCATCAACGACCATAGAACCATATATAATTTCATCTTTCCCATCACCATCAACATCTGTTACTGTCAGGTTATGATTACCCTGCCCGGAGAAAGGATTTTCACCATCCTTACTGTCAAATACCCAGCGCGACGAAAGTTTTCCATTCCTCCAGTCCCAGGCAGCGAGCACCGATCTTCCATAATAACCCCTGCACATAACCACACTCGGATGAATACCGTCGAGGTAAGCTACACAGGCAAGAAAACGATCGACACGATTTCCTGTGCTGTCACCTCCGCCATTGCCGCCATGCCCGTTCCATCCGTTGAGAGGCAGACGATTGGGAATATAATCTGTGGTAGCCATTGCCTCTCCTGTCCTTCCGTTGAAAATGGTAAAAAATTCGGGTCCGTCAAGGATTTTGCCGTAATACGTACCACTGGCTTTGTCTAAATTTCGCCAGTCTTTGGTTGCATCACCTATAATTTTCCCTTTCCCGTCGATGGTGCCGTCGGCTGTTTTACAGGCAAATTCAGCAATACCGTTTCCATCAAGGTCGTACACCATAAACTGGGTATAATGGGCCCCTTCGCGTATGTTTCTTCCAAGATTTATTTCCCACAACAAAGTCCCATCCATTTTATAAGCCTGGAAGACAGGAATTCCTGAAATACCAGGAGAAGGACTGTCAATACTTCGGCCTGTCTGGTGAAGAATGAATTCATATTCCCCATCACCATCCAGATCACCCGGTGAAATATCATTCGGTGTATAATCTGTTGGAGTTTTTAAAGGAATAGTAAGGTATTGCTGTACAGGTGCGTTGGCTTTTACAGTGAACGATTGACCTGCCTCCTGTTCTTTGCTATTTAATACAGCTCTCACGAAGTAGGTATTATCCGTTGTGAAATTCTGATTCCCAACCACAAAGTTCGTGCTTTCTTTTAAAGGTGATTGATTCAGCCTGACTGGTTTCTCTCTCCCGGTCTGACGATAGATATTAAATACAATTTCATCGGGTTCGTTTCCCAGCAAACGCCAGCCGATATAAACCGAATCATTGGAAGTCCGGATGGCAACAACGCCCCGATCAAGGTTTTCCATTTGCCGTTGAGCCCGGGCAAGTGATCCGGACATTATAAAAATAATCAGTACAGCCGCATATTTCCCGATTTTACTTAACGAGAGCAGCGAACTCAGAAGAATTAAGGCAGAATTCATAGTGAACTTCATGATGCGGGTAAGTTGAAATAAGCTTTAAAAATACAATATTATTTATTAAACCCTGAATCGTGCATTAATATCATGTAGAGACGCACGGCCGTGCGTCTCTTAAATGAACCAAACCCGGTAGAGACGCACGGCCGTGCGTCTCTACCGCCCAATAACCCGGCAAAATAATATTTTCATATTATGATTCATTTTTAAGAAAATTATGTATATTTCCAAAAAATATTCTCAACAATATATTACTGAATCAGTGATCACTTTAAAGTGCAATCCTAACATAAAACTTATGAAGAAAATTCTTGTATCACTCTTTGTTTGCATTTCAATTAATGCATTTAGTCAGGACGGGGTAACATTTAAAGTGGAAGAATTATCCAAACCCAGCAAACTTCTTTATAAACAAGCCGTCCATGAAATATATGAGGGATTGATAGTCTCTGATTTTGGAATGGAATCCTATGAGTTAAAGAAGAATCGTACAGCGTTACCCATAAATATTATTGCAAAAAGTAATGCACCCGATAGCCTTGTTAGTTATCGGTATCATTCGTTCTTTAATGGGATGTACCAGGCTTATGCCGACCATCGGCCATTTGTATTATCTCCTGATATGATGTGGTTGCTTATTAGTCAGGGATTTGCCAGGCATGTTAATGCCAATGCAGAAGTTTTACGCGATAAGTTTGTTCATTTCGATGGGAAATTATCACTTATTGTCGTATCCAAAAGCATAGACCTTGAAAATCCCAATAGCCCCTGGGAAAGTATCTTTCCTCAATTTACAAAACAGATTGCAGAACATACAGGAAATGAGCTGATAGGAATATTATCCGCTGATTTCACAACAACTACACCGGTTGAAAAAATGGCCTCTGAAATTACACTAATGGAGGCGATGGAGCCATATTTTGAATTTATTGTTTTCCGTGTAGTTTGCGGGATACCGGAAATTACGTTGAAAGGCACACCCGAAGATTGGCAGAAAGTTCTTGCCAAAACAAAAAAATTAGGGCAATACGACTTAACATGGTGGACAAAGGAGCTTGAGCCCATTTTAGAAGAATTTGTAAAAACTTCCAAAGGAGAAATTGATAAACTGTTCTGGCAGAATATGTTTAAATATCATTCCCAGAACAAGTATGGAGCCCCTAATATTATTGATGGCTGGATCGTTAAATTTTTCCCGTACGACAAGGATGGTAAACGAAATAATTTAAAAGAACTTGCAGGAGATAAAAATTTACCGGAAGAAATTGTAAAGGTTGATTTAAAACATATTAAAATAGTTGGTGGCTCGACAATCACCACACCTTTGGAACTTTGGGCAGGATTTATCGGTCTTAAACAAAATCGGGAGAATTTTACGTTAACTCCACAAATTGGCTGGATGATCCGGAAGAAGGATGTGAATAAAACCGGGTTAATACGAAAATTGAAAACCGACAATGACTTGGGCGGTATTGCAATCAGGGTACAGGAAATACCTAAAGAAATATATGATCTCGGGGAAATAGAAAAACTTGATATCTCATTCGTTGACAGTATAATTGTACCTGACAAATTAAAGGCGATTGAAATTAAGCAACTCACTTTAACTGGCAAAATCGATAAAACAGAGATTGAGAGGATAAGTAAAATGTTTCCAAACAGCAAACTGATTATAAACAGAGAAATAATCCGATTAGAATAAATTTTAAGATTTTCATTTTTGTTGAATTCTAGGTTAATAGCACTTAAACGTTAAGTTTATCAAAAAGTTTTGAAATCAACAGTTATATTTACCCCGGATTGATTGAAAAAACATCTTAATTTTGAACATATTTAACAAAACTGGAAAAATGAGCAAATATTGCGCTAAACTAATTCTGATTCTTATCATAACTGCCTTTGGATTCAACTCATTTGGCCAGAAAAAAAGTGATGTAACCACAAATAAACAAGCAATCAAATATGTTGCAATCCCCTTGGCCGGAAATAGCTGGCAGACAAACATCACAGAAAAATCAAATCAGGTAATCGGTAAATCCGGCATCGAAAATTGGGATAATCCTGCAACGCTGATAAACACTTATTTCCGGACAGGCCGGTCGGGCGCGATAAATTTAGCTATCAGGGTACGTGTAAAATCGGGCAAATCAAAAATACAATGTCAGCTCGGTCCGGAATCTAAAATAATAACAATCAAAAATACCAGTTTTGACACCCTGAAAATTGGAACATTTAATTTGAAGAATACAGGTTATCACACCTTTACGTTGATTGGAATCGAAAAATCGGCAGAGGACTTCGCTGAAATAACTGATCTTTTAATTGGCGGTGAAGCTGTTGATGATTCCACGCGGTTTGTCAAAGATGAGTTCTACTGGGGTCGCCGCGGTCCGTCGGTTCATCTGAATTATGAAACCCCTGCTGATGCAGGTGATGTGACTTATTTTTACAACGAAATTACTGTTCCGGCAGGAAATGATGTTCAGGGCTCTTACTTTATGGCCAACGGCTTCGGGGAAGGATATTTCGGAATCCAGGTAAATTCACCTTCGGAACGGAGAATTTTGTTTTCGGTCTGGAGTCCGTTTAAAACTGATAATCCTTCCGATATTCCGGAAGATCAGAAAATCATTTTATTAAAAAAAGGAGAAAATGTAAATACAGGAGCTTTCGGAAACGAAGGTTCGGGCGGACAAAGTTACAGAAGGTATAACTGGAAAGCGGGAAATACTTACCGCTTCCTGCTTAAAGGCGCTCCTTCGGAGAATAATTCTACCGATTACACAGCTTGGTTTTTCGCTCCTGAAATTGGGAAATGGGAATTGATCGCGAGCTTCAGACGTCCTAAAACTTCAACTTATCTGAAACGACCCCACTCTTTCCTTGAAAATTTCAACCCGGCCTATGGTAATATTTCGCGCAGGGCAAACTATTCCAATCAGTGGGTTTGCAATACCGAAGGGAAATGGATTGAACTTAAAAAAGCGCGGTTCTCCGCCGATGCCACTGCCCGGAAAGAGGCCCGGCTTGATTACACAGGGGGCAGTGAAAATGGTGTATTCTTCCTGAAAAACTGTGGATTTTTTAACGATAAAACAGACATCGACTCCCGGTTTGTACGACCTGAAACCGGACGTCAACCAGAGATAGATTTTACGAAACTACCCTGAGGTGGCATGGGGCATGATGGGGCATCCCGAATCACTTCATTCCCGGGAGGCATGGGGCATGGAGCATGGGGCATGGTGTTGAAAGGGAGAAAGGGCGAGTGGAGACCAAATTGTTTTTGTCACACCCATTGCGTGTCAACTCTTTTGAGAGGTGGTCAAAATTTAGTCTTCAAAGGTGACTTTTATTCATGCAGGACATTAAGAACTTCAGCAGGATGACATTAATTCCGGCAGGACGATAAGAATTTTAGCAGGGCGGGTATTCACCTTAGCAGGACGGCATTACCCAATGGCAGGACGCAAATTTTACCTTGCAGGAGAGCATCGACCTTAGCAGGGTAATGTTACCTGGTAGCAGGACGGCTCAGAACTACAGCAGGGCCCTTACCCTTTATGCAGGATAAAAAACATTTGTTCCTTTTTAATCGTTTTCGATACAGTTTGCCGATTATATCTTTCGAAAAAATCATAGGTTGAATTACAATTAATTTTATCCAATTAATGATTTACTTTTATTTTTTTTAAAATTTTCGGCTTGCGCAAAGATTTCAACATACACTTCGTCTCTTTCAACCGGAGGATAGCCGAATTCGTCCAGTAGTAATATTAAACCAACTTTCAACGCAGATTTAATGTCATCATGCTTGTTCCAGTCCGGATATTTTGACTGACCTTCAACTAATTCTTTAACAGCTTTTGCAAGTTCAATTAATTTATCTTCAGGATATTTGAAGTCATACTTGACGCAAAGTTCTTTCAGAATATCGTAAAAGGCTTTTTACTCAAAGTTTCCTCATAGAATTCGCTGCGCAATACATCACTCTCATCACGCTGATTATAACGATCAACCAATACTTGCATTTTCCTTAAAATGGAATCGCCATTGAAATGAGGATAGTTTTCGGTCCCCAACAATTCCACAAAAGCCTTCTCTAATTTTTCTTCGGTGAAACGAAGTTCAACGTCAGGTAATTTCATTTTTGTACTTTAATTATCCATTGACCTGTTGTTGCGCTGTCTCTTTCAATTATATTTTTCTTTTTCAAAGCGTCTATATGTTTCTGAACAGCAGATTCATTTATGCCAAGTTTTTCGGAGAGTTGTTTTCGGGAAATTTTTTGATTACTAAGAATAATATTAAAAACTTCCTGTTGTCTTTCAGTTAAATTATCAACTTGACCACCAACTTGACCACCAACTTGACCACCAACTTGACCACCTATCTCTTCTTCATTTACTCCACTTATTGCACCACCTATATTATCATCTATTGTAACACCTGCCGCAACATCATCAATTTGACTCATCAAAGTCATCCGCAAAAAGTTCGGCATAAACCTGAAACATTCCTTGCCATAATGCTCCAAAATTCTGGGAACTCCTGAACCTAACTGCTCAACCATATCCAAATCCTTGAAAATCCTCATGAGTTCTTTATTTCTTGGAATGGAAACGCCTTCAAAAAATTCCTCCTGACTCAATGCGTCTGGCAGACCTCCGGCAGAGGTAATTTCAATCCGATCATCAAATATCTCGAATTTTGGAGGAGCCTCATTCGTATAGTCATTGTGGATGATGGCATTGATAATCGCTTCTCTCAACGCAATGGGATTCCAAAGCCTTTGATTTTCTCTTTCTTTGGGCGTAATTTTCGAATGTGTTTTGTTCTCCAATTCCAGTTTATCGAGCACTTGTTTAGTCGATTTAATCAGAGAGCAATACCCATACTCGTTGTTCTCAATAAGTTTTACCCTATCCTTGCCCATATATTTGGCTATTTTAATGGAGGTTCCATTGCTATCAGCCAGGAGATAGGCGGCGTAATTAAATAATCCATCCTCGTTGAGTAATTCCAGGTTTTGAGCAAACTTAGCAGTGAGTTTACGCCCTGTTGCTTCATAATATATTTTGAGCTGTTCAAAACTTAAATCTTGCCTGTTCGACTTTATTTTACTGATGGAGTTTCGGGTTCGTTTGGAAAATAAATCATCAATCATTTTTTGCTGCATAGGTTCCGAAGCAGAGCCAATGCGGATGAAACAACCTTTTTCGGTCATGCCGAATTTTCTTAAAAAGTAAGGTTTTTCAGATCCGGATGCTATAATAATCCGGACTATATTTTTACCGTCTCTTTGCTCTGCCACCACATCAAACAAACCCATACACGAGGGTGAAATATTGTGTTTCAACCGGTCTTTTATTTTCAATTGGTCACCATCCGAATCGGCTATATCCAACACCGTTCCGTTTTTATCAATACCAATAAACAGATGACCGCCTTCCCTGTAATTTAAAAAGGCAATAACTTCTTTCTCCAAAGAATCGTTGAGTTCCTGCTTGTATTCTATACGGTTGGTTTCAGACATGGCATTTCTAATTTTTTACTGAAATATCTTGCGTTTTTCCTTTTATAGCGCCATTTTGAGTGGTTAGACGGAAATTCCGAAATACCACTTTTTCATCCAGCTCACCTTCTTTGAAAACAATTTGAATATGTTCGGTTATCGTTACAAATGTCGTGTTTGTCCCTCTTAATTTATTGGCCGATTCCCAAAGGGTTTCTTCCATGCTTTTTTCTTTTACTTCTTTTTTGGCCATTAGCAGTTCAAATATTGTAAAATATTAAGTCTGCTAAGGTAAATTTTATAACTTCAATATCATAATATTATGAAAGAAGAAATTCCCCTTAAACTAATTTGAGAAAATTGTATTTTTGTTTGAGTTTTACGAATGGCAATTAATTAAATTATTCCACATTTTATGCCTGCCGGGAGTTAGTTTCGCTTCAAGTTCCGGGAGCTTGTTTTTCTACTCATCAACTTCCAAGAATGGGAAATTTTTAATCACCTTCATAAAAAAGCGGTATTCACTTTCGTGCTGTTGCATACGCTCACACCCCTTTCCGGGTTTTTCATTAACTTTGTCGCTTTGAAATTAATTGAATGGATTTTAAAGATAAAACAGTAGCTTTTGCCACATTGGGATGTAAACTAAATTTCTCGGAAACTTCGACAATCGCCCGGTCATTTGAGGAAAAGGGATTTACAAGAGTCAATTTCAAAGAGAAAGCCGATGTTTATGTGATCAATACCTGTTCGGTTACTGATATGGCGGACAAAAAGAGCAAGACTGTAATCCGCCAGGCAGCAAAACTCAATCCAGCCGCCTTTATCATCGTGACGGGTTGCTTTGCCCAGCTAAAACCCGATGAAGCCGCGCATATTGACGGCGTTGACCTGGTGATCGGCGCAAATGATAAATTCAATATTACTAAATATCTCGAAAACCTCGGTAAGCACCAGGAAGGCGAAATTCATACCTGCGCTTTCGGTGAAATTTCAGAGTTTCAGCACGCTTATTCATTTGGCGACCGGACACGGAGCTTTCTAAAAGTACAGGATGGATGTAATTATTTCTGCACCTACTGTACAATCCCGATGGCACGAGGCAAAAGCCGGAATCCATCGGTTGAAAGCATTGTGAATGAGGCACGGAATGTAGCAGGACAAGGCATCAGGGAAATAATTCTTACAGGGGTAAATATTGGTGATTTCGGACAGAGCACAGGAGAAAACTTTCTCACACTTATCAAAGCGCTTGATGAGGTCGAAACGTTGGGTCGCATCCGTATCGGCTCAGTTGAACCAAATCTTCTGACCGATGAGATAATTACCTTTATGGCCAAATCAAAAAGGATTGCACCTCATTTTCATATTCCGCTTCAGGCGGGTACAGACGAGGTTCTCGGTATGATGAAACGTCGTTATACCACAAACCTGTTTGCACAAAGGGTCTCAAAAATCAGGGAACTCCTCCCCCATGCTTTTATTGGCGTTGACCTGATTGCCGGTATGAACGGGGAATCATCAGAACTCTTCGATAATGCTTACCGGTTTATTGAAAGTCTTGACATTTCTGAGCTTCATGTTTTTCCCTATTCAGAAAGAAAAAACACACGTGCGCTTAAAATAGCCGGGGTTGTTCCTGTAGAAGAGCGACGACATCGTGCCCAGCTGCTGATAAAACTCTCCGAACAAAAATTAATGGGTTTTTATCAGCACAATATCGGCAGAATGGAAACTGTCCTTTTCGAAAATCAAAAAACGAAAGGTTTTATGCAAGGGTGGACGGCAAATTACATTAAAGTAGAGACACACTATAATCCTGAATTACTTAATGAATTCAGAACCATAAAACTTTGCGGAATTAATGACAATGGGACCATGAGTACGAGTCTTGAATAAAAGGCCTTGGTGACTTAACTTATTCTGTTTAACCTGTCATAAGACCACCTATTCAGTACATCAGCATAAAAATTATCACTATTTTTGTAAATAAAAAGTATGAATTTCGAGAAACTTTGCTTTGAAGTCCAGGAAATAGCCAGAATGGCCGGTGCATTTATAGCCGGCGAACGCGAAAAATTCAACATCGATGATATCGAAGTCAAGGGTAAAGCCAATTTTGTTTCGTACGTCGACAAGCAGGCTGAAGAATTGATTGTAGAAGCACTCCGAAAGTTGCTGCCCGATTCCGGATTTATTGCCGAGGAAGGTACAGCCCTGAGTTTTGATGAAAAATACAAATGGGTCATTGATCCGCTTGACGGAACAACAAATTTCATTCACGGTTTACCACCTTTTGCTGTGAGTATTGCACTTATGGAAGATGAGGAATTAGTGATCGGTGTTGTTTACGAAATCACTCAGGACGAATGTTTTTATGCCTGGAAAGGGAGTAAGGCCTATCTTAACGGAAAAGAAATAAAAGTTACTAAAGCCGCTGCAACAATCGATGCCCTGATTGCAACGGGTTTTCCCTATTCCGCAATGGATAAGCTGGAGTGTTATGTTGCCTCCATGCGCTATTTTATGATTCATTCACAGGGCTTGCGAAGATTGGGCTCTGCGGCTACTGACTTGTCGTATGTCGCGGCAGGCCGGTTCGAAGCCTTTTACGAGCATGGACTTAAACCATGGGATGTTGCGGCAGGAGCACTGATTCTGAGGCAGGCCGGCGGAAAAGTATCGGATTTTACCGGGACAGATAACTTTCTGTTTAATGGAGAATTGGTTGCATCGAACGGCGCTTATTTCAAAGAATTTTACACTATTGTCCATAAATATTTTGTAAACAGCCATGTCGGAAAATGAAATTGAATTACTCAGTCAGCAAATCGCTTCGCTCGACACTAAAAAATTCGATCTTGAAGCGTGGAAATCTCCAACCCTGATGTTTGTTTCCAGGATTTTCGGATCCTCCAGCGAACATGTAAGGCAAATCAGGGAGTTGAAGTACGATTATTCGAGCTGGACGCTACGGGATACTTCCGGAGGCGGACAGTTAACCGATCCTGTGCGGGTAAGGGCCAGGGAGATTCTTGAAGCAGCTATCTCGGAACTTCAAAACCTGGGTGCTCCCATTGAGGAAGATAACGCTTCAAAAGTGTTGGACGCATTCCGCAAAGAATTAAAAGGCAAGGAGATGCACGATCTGGAACAAATTCTGCAATTGAGCGAAAGTGAAAAACAACCGGCTTTGGAGACATTCCTAAATAACAAGGACAAAAAAATACTCCGGTCCATCCTGATAGATTTACTCACTGATAATACACAGGTTTAACAGATTGCATTTGTGTATTATGGAAAAAACAGGCTATTATTTATTACGGGCGACTACCTGGATCCTGCATATACTTCCACGTCGTTTAACTTATTTCATTTCAGATTTCCTTTTCGTTCTTGTTTATTCAATTTTTCGATATCGTCGTGATGTTGTAATTAAAAATCTTGCGAACTCTTTTCCGGATAAAACCAGCAAAGAGATCAATCAAATTGCGAGAAAATTTTTCCGACATTTCTGCGATGCCGCCGTTGAAACCTTGTATTTGGACCGGATGTCAATTTCCGAAGGGAAAGATTGTGTGAAATTCCTAAATCCCGAATTACCAAACAGTTATCTTGAACAAGGACGGGATGTTGTGACCTTTCTGGGCCATTATAATAATTGGGAATGGTTCTGTAACTGGCCGTTATATTCACCCTACCGCTTTTATCCTGTCTATAAAAAGCTAAAAAATAAATCTTTCGAGCGCTTTTACCTCAATCTCAGAAGCAGATTCGGCGCCATTCCATTGGAAAGAGCCGCAACATTCCGGCAGCTTTACAGTGATCATCAAAAAAAGACACCTACATTTTCAGCGTTTCTGTTCGATCAGACTCCGCGTATCTATGAGATCCATCACTGGGTGACATTTCTGAATCAGGATACTCCCGTTGTGCTCGGTGCCGAAAAGCTGGCTCAGAAACTCGATACGGTTGTTCTTTTTCTGAATACACGCAAAATACGACGTGGAGTTTATGAGGCTTCTTATGAATTGGTAGCTGAACATGCAGCCTCATGTCAAAAGTTTGAGATTACCGAACGGTGTACAAAACTTCTTGAAAAACAAATCAACCTAAATCCTGAGTTCTGGCTTTGGTCGCATAAACGGTGGAAACATACACGGGAAAAAGTTGCTGAATTCAATAAAACCACATAATTTTTCACATACCCATCGACCGAAAATTCATGAAAGTCTCCATCGTAATTTTAAACTGGAACGGAAGCCACCATCTGAGGAGGTTTCTCCCTTCCGTGATAAAGTATTCAAATTATGAATGGGTGGAAATCGTTGTGGCCGATAATCACTCCGACGATAATAGTTGTGAAGTCATGGAACAGGAGTTTCCAGGCATAAAAATTCTGAGGCTCGACAGAAATTATGGCTTTGCTGAAGGATACAACCAGGCGTTAAAAAATAATGAGGCAGAATACCTGCTGTTGCTTAATTCCGATGTCGAAGTGACTGAAAACTGGCTGGAACCCATGGTTACAATTATGGATAATAATCCTTTGACAGGAGCCTGCCAACCAAAAATTCTTCAACTCGATCAACCCGAAAAATTCGAATATGCAGGGGCATCAGGAGGTTTTATCGATCATTACGGCTATCCATTTTGCCGGGGAAGAATAGTTAATGTTCAGGAGTACGACCTTGGACAGTACAATACTCCCATTTCGGTTTTCTGGGCCAGTGGTGCAGCTATGCTTGTCAGGGGAACGCTCTGGCACGATTCGGGTGGATTTGATCCCGATTTCTGGGCGCATATGGAGGAAATAGACCTGTGCTGGAGACTAAAAAACCGGGGCTATAAAGTGCTCGTGTGTCCGGGATCAAAAGTTCTGCACCTGGGTGGTGGCAGTCTTTCGTATGGCAATCCTAAAAAAATCTTTCTCAATTTCCGCAATAACCTGTTTCTGCTTTATAAAAATCTCCCGAAAGGGAAATTATATAAGACACTCTTTGTAAGAATGATACTCGATGGGATAGCAGCAGTTCAATTTCTCATTACTGGTCAGTTAAAAGCATTTGTAATGGTGATTAAGGCACACGGTGACTTTTACGGGAACATAGGTAATCTTAAAAGGAAAAGAGCTGAGTTATTACCGCGGATCGTACGCACCGATCATGCGGAAATTTACAAAGGGAGCATTATCTTTGATTTCTTTATTGCTAAAAAAAGAAAGTTTAGCTCCTTAAATTTTCCGACTCATGAGATGGATTGAACGATTGATAGTGGGATTATGTACCATTGCGGCGCTTAACTGTCCGGCGCAAAAAAGCGTAAAAATAGCGGACTTCGGCGCGTATTTTACGGTACACAAGGTCGAAGGATGTTTCGCACTTTATGATGTAGAAAAAGATCAGCTCACGCTTTCAAATCCTGATCGCTGTAAAACAGGCTTCCTGCCGGCTTCAACCTTTAAAATCTTCAATTCAATTGCCGCGCTTGAAACAGGGATAGCCTCCGGGAAAGATTTTATGATAAAATGGGATGGCACTGACCATGGATCGACCGGATGGAATCGTGACCATACACTTGAATCTGCCTTCAAAGCCTCAGCGTACTGGTATTACCAGGAGATCGCACGAAGGATTGGCCGGGAGAAAATGCAGCTCTGGCTTGATAAAGTCAATTACGGAAATAAAAACCTGGAGGGAGGAATCGATCAATTCTGGTTAATGGGGAGTCTCCGGATTACACCCGTTGAACAAACACAATTTATCGCGCAACTTGTAAAGGAAACTTTGCCTTTTTCGAAAGTTAACCAACAGCTGATAAAAGAGATCATGATTGAAAAAGATACGGTAGGTTACCGCCTTGGAGCAAAAACCGGCTGGGCTATTCTGCCTGATCATACCAATATCGGGTGGTACGTGGGTTATATTCTGAAAAACGGAAAAAGTTACACGTTTGCGACCAATATCGAAACAAAACAACAGATTCCCGGATTCCAGCAAATACGTCGTGTTATTACTTCTCAAATACTCAGACAAGTTGGCCTTGATAAATAATTAATTTACTTTAATTTTATACCAGGAGATTTATTCCGAAGTAATACCTATAATTTCAAACTGGTTGACATGCGCATTATAAAAGAAAACACATCAGCACTTTTCATCGATTACCAGGAACGGCTTTTCCCTGCTATGAATGAAAAAGAAACATTATTGCAAAACACAAAAATGCTGCTCCGGGGCCTCAATATTCTCGGCATTAAAACTGCATTCTCGCAGCAGTACACCAAAGGGTTAGGTGAAACGCTTGAAGAACTCAAAGAACTGGTACCGGGATTTAAAGCTATCGAAAAAACAGATTTTAGTTGTTTTGGTGCTGAAGAGTACATTACATTTTTGAAGCAACATCAAAGTAAGAGTGTAATAATTTGTGGAATTGAGGCTCATGTATGTGTACTGCAGACTGCTGTCGACCTCAAAGAAGCAGGATTTAATCCCATCGTAATAACAGATTGCATCACTTCCAGAACAATCATTAGCAAAGAAAGTGCAATCAACCGTTTCCGTTTCGAGAACATCATGACCGCAACCTGCGAATCAATTTTATTCGAACTAACCCGCTCTGCCAAATCGGAAGAATTTAAAGCTATTTCGAATCTGGTTAAAATCCAACCGTGATATACTAAAAAATAATACGATCGGGCAAATACTTTTAAAAAATTTTTGGCAATATCGCGGTAAATCTTAGCTTTGCCTTGCTTAAGACGAATTTCCAAATAAACTCAATTTAATAATATGGACATGAAATCCCCGAATCGCAGAGATTTCCTTAAATCATCGGTAGCTGTCGCTGCCGGAATGATGCTGGTCCCCCGACATGTTTTGGGAGGCCCTGGTTTTACTGCACCAAGTGACCAGCTAACAAAAGGTATTATTGGAGTCGGTGGCATGGGCCGCGGACACATTCCTTACGAAGGAACCAAAGTAGTGGCGATTTGTGACGTTGATAAAAGTCATCTTGAATTAGCCAAATCACAGATCAACAATTCAGTTCAGACCTATCACGATTACCGCGAGCTGTTACTTCGTCCCGACATCGATATTGTCCATATTGCTACTCCACCCCATTGGCATGGATTAATGGCCATCGAGGCGGCGCGTGCGGGAAAGGATATCTGGTGTGAAAAACCGATGACCCGTACAATTGGCGAAGGAATGAGAGTCGTGGAAGAAGTTAATAAGCATGGCCGTATATTCCGCCTGAACACCTGGTTCCGTTTTAAAGACAACTTTTACGGACTTGGGACAGAGGTAAAACCGCTGAAAAAAGTAATCGAAAGCGGCATTTTAGGATGGCCACTCAAAGTAACTGTTAGCGGAATCACAGGATTTGACTGGAAATTTTACTGGCGCGGGGAAACCAATCTTCCAACGATGCCTGTTCCTGCAGAATTGGATTACGATTTCTGGCTGGGGCCTGCCCCCTACCGTCCTTATAACCCGGAGCACGTTCATTCAAAATTCCGTGGATACTGGGATTATGATGGTGGTGGTCTTGGCGATATGGGACAACATTACCTCGACCCTGTACAATATCTTCTTGGTAAAGATCATACAAGCCCTGTAAAGGTAGAAGTCGATGCACCCCAGCAACACGAATATGCGGTAGGTACCTGGCGAAGAGTGGAATATACCTATGCCGATGGTTGCAAAATTATTCTTGACGGTGAAAATAAAGATAAGGATGCTGCCTACATTGAAGGTCCCAACGGAAAGATATTCAAAGGTTTTGAATCAAATATTCCGAAACTGAACCAATTTATCGAAACGCTTCCTGATCCGGAACCACGTATTATCAATTTCTCGGAATCGGTGAGAACACGGCAGAAATTTGCCTTAAATGAGATGAACGGTCACCGCTCGTGCACACTCGTAAATATGGGTATCCTGGCAGTAAGGCTCGGAAGGACGCTGAATTTTGATCCTGATAAACAACAGTTTATCAACGATGATGCGGCGAACCGGTTAATTAATCAACCAATGCGTGCACCCTGGACCACAATCTGATAATTCGTTAAAAATAAACTTCAAAATATAAAAACCTCGGATAGGAGGTTTAAAACAACAGACATATGAAGAAAATATTCAATGCTCTTTTGGTAGTGTTTGTCTTGTTTCTGACCACAACAAATCTGGCTGCGCAAGACAATAGAACAGTTACCACAAAAATTGCGGATCTGCTCGCACAGATGCCCGCAAATAATCTTCAGCAACGCGATAAGTTGATGGAAGAGCTGATCGGACTTGGCGCTGATGGATTTCAAAAAATAGCTGACCGGATGACTCCTGCCGGCAAAGGAGACAATACCGCAGTTGTTTACGCCATAAACGGATTGGCGCGTTATGCCAGCCAGAACGGGAAAGAAAATAACAAAACCTTCGCCGAAAAGTGTTTTATCCAGGCAATGGAAAAAGCCGGAGATGTGGAAACCAAAAGCTTTTTTATGCGGCAATTGCAGTTGATTGGAAAGGACGACGCAGTAAAAGCGGTTGCTCCTTATCTGACCAACGCAGAGTTATGCGAACCCGCAAGTTTTGTTCTGACAGCCGTTAACAGTGAATCAGCCAAAAACGAACTCATGCAGGCGTTAACCAAAGTAAAGGATAAATCGCTTGTAACAATTACCAAAGCGCTTGGTGAACTCAGGTACAAACCAGCCTGGGCCAACATCCTGAACAATATTAACGCTTCGGAGCCCAATCTCAGGAAGGTTTCCCTGGCGGCTGTTGCTGCGATCGGAGTTCCTGAAACCTATCAGCCACTCCTTGAGGCTGCCCGGAAAGCACGATTTGTATATGAGCCCGGCAATGCAACATCAGCATTTGTTAGCTATACCCAGCGCTTAGGCGAAAACGGCAATCAGGATCTTTGCGGTACCGCCTGCAAGGAACTATTCAAATTAACTGAGCCTGCCCAGTTACATTCAAAATCATCTGCCTTTGCTATTTACAACAGGTATTTTGAAAAAGAGGCGCAATCATTGCTGCTTAAAGCCGTCGATAACAACGATAAGGCTTTCAGGTTTTCAATTTTAAATATTGCTGAGAAAAGCCAGCTGGCATCTGTAAAGAAGTGGATTGCGAAAGCGAAAAAAGCTAAACCGGAACTTAAATCGGAGATAATTACAATGCTGGGTAAAAAAGGTGACCTTGCGGCCTCCGATTTTATCATGAAACAGTTCGGCAACCAGTCCGCAGTAGTAAGCGAAGCGGCAATTCCTGCCTATGCAAAACTGAAAGGCAAGGATGCAATTCCCGACCTTGTTGCACTATTAAAAAAGGGAGTTCAGCCGGAATTAACAGCAAAAACGTTGATGTCACTCATTGATGAGAAGAACCTTGACCAGGTGGCGGCAATACTTGAAAGTGCACCTGAAAATTCAAAAAAAGAGATCATCACAATTATCGGAGCAAAATCGGGAAAACGCTTTTTCGATCCGGTTTATGGATACACAGCCAGTGCAAACCCGGAAATAAAATCAGCAGCGTATAATGCAATGAAAAATACAGCATCTTCAAAGGATGTTGATCAGCTGTTGAAACTACTTTTTGCCACAGACGACAAAGTACAAATTAAAAATATCCAGGATGCGCTTGTGAATGCAGCATCTGATTCGAAAGATGATAACCAAACGTCTCTTTTACTTTCAAAATTACAGGACGCACCCAAAAAAGGTCGTATTCTTGAAATCTTACCCCGTTTAGGTGGCAAACAAGCGTTGCAGGCTGTAACTGGTTATATCAGTTCATCGGATAATGAAGAGCGTGATGCCGCTTTCAACGCCTTGATCAACTGGAAAGATCATAATGCCGCTGCTTATTTATACGAGATTGCCAAAACTGCCGACGGTGATAAAAAGTCAAATGCCATCAAAGGTTTTGTGCGTCAGATCAGGATTTCATCGCTTCCCGACGATCAAAAATTATTAAATTACCGGAAAATACTTCCTTTTGCAACAAACAACAGAGATCAATCGTTGATAATAAGATCGATGGGACAAATAAGGACTTTCCTTTCCCTGGCAACCACCGCATCCTATCTTGACGATCCGGCACTAAAGGCTGATGCTGCACAGTCAGTTATGGAAATTGCACTTCCGGCCGACGGTCAGACAGGCTTGTCCGGTGTTATCGTACGTGAATCACTGAACAACGCAATACCTGCACTCAAAGGAAGTGAAAGCGACTACGATAAGGCCAGGATCCGTAAATACCTTGCTGAAATGTCCTACGAAGACGGGCTCGTTCCCATGTTTAACGGTAAAGACCTTACAGGATGGCAGGGATTGGTCGGAAATCCGGTTACCCGGAAAAAAATGGATCCGAAAGAGCTTGCCAAAAAGCAGGAAGCAGCCAATCAAAAAGTAGCGAATAACTGGTCTGTAAAAGACGGATGTATTGTCTTCAATGGCGCCGGCGATAACCTGTGCTCGGTTAAACAATACGGCGATTTTGAAATGGTTGTCGACTGGCGAATTACTAAAAAAGGTGACAGCGGAATTTACCTGCGAGGAACGCCACAGGTTCAGATATGGGATACTTCACGTGTGGAAGTCGGTGCACAGGTTGGCTCCGGAGGGCTTTACAACAATCAGAAGAACCCGTCAAAACCATTAAAAGTAGCCGATAATCCTGTAGGTGAGTGGAATACTTTCCGTATAAAAATGATTGGTGATCGTGTAACTGTATTACTCAACGGAGAACTGGTAGTTGATAATGTTCCGCTTGAAAATTACTGGGACCGGAAAATCCCGATCTTCCCAAAAGAATCAATTGAATTGCAGGCACATGGTACAGACCTGGCTTTTCGCGATATCTACGTAAAGGAACTGAATAATAATGAATTCACCCTGACCGATGAAGAAACCAAAGAAGGCTTCAAACCACTTTTCAACGGAAAAAATTTTGAAGGATGGACAGGCAATACGGTCGATTACCAGGTAGAAAACGGAGAGATCGTGCTTCATATCGATAATGGACCATCACATGGTAACCTTTTCACTGCCGATCAATACGGCGATTTTATCTATCGTTTTGAATTTCAATTAACACCGGGTGCCAATAATGGATTGGGCATTCGTGCTCCTCTTGAAGGTGATGCAGCTTATGTTGGTATGGAACTTCAGATTCTTGATAATGAAGCTCCCGTTTATGCAAACCTGGCCCCTTACCAGTATCATGGTTCTGTTTATGGCGTTATTCCCTCAAAGAGAGGTTTTCTTAAACCAACCGGGGAGTGGAATTACCAGGAAGTGATTGCGAATGGTTCACACATCAAGGTAACTTTAAACGGAACGGTGATTCTTGACGGTGACATTAAAGAAGCTTCCAAAAACGGCACCGCCGATCACAAAAAACACCCGGGCTTATTGCGCGAAAAAGGACATATCGGTTTCCTGGGACATGGTTCAGTTGTAAAATTCAAAAATATCAGGTTAAAAGATTTAAGCAAAAAATAAAAAAATCAGCCTGAAACATTCATATCAGATTTTCAGCACATTATAAATTTTATTTTTAGAACCACTCTTTCACAGTATAGCCTGAGAGAGTGGTTTTTATTTGTTAAATACTGCCTCGGTTTCTATTATTTCTTCTTACTTTTACCGATAACAGAACATCACCAAACTCATGCAATCAACAATCATCATTTTTTTTTGATTGCATGCCCTGATTATCTATAACCTTCAATACAACAGAAGTATGAATACTACTGAGGTTCCCGGCAGATTCCTTTCTGTCGATTTTTTCAGGGGATTCACCATGTTTATGCTTATCGGTGAATTTTCCGGCTTCTTCGGCACTTTGACTGATCCATCGCTGGATGGAACCATCTTTTCTGCTATCGGCCGGCAATTGGAACATGCCGAATGGATAGGACTTCATTTCTGGGATCTGATTCAGCCTTTCTTTATGTTTATTGTAGGTGTTGCAATGCCATTTTCGATGACGCGCCGGTGGAACAGGGGTGACAGCTGGAATAAAACGCTTCGTCATGCTGTTACCCGTTCGCTTTTGTTACTCTTTCTTGGATGGGCTCTCTACTGCATCGGATCAGGGAAGATCACCTTTCGTTTTACAAATGTACTTGCACAATTAGCCGTCACCTATCTCATTGCATTTCTTATCATGCGAAAGGCAGTTAAATGGCAATTACTGGTGTCCTTTCTTTTGATCCTGGTCTCCGATTTACTTTACCAGTTTTGGAGTATTGAAGGGTTCAACCAGCCTTTTACTCCTGATCATAACTTTGGGTCGTGGTTCGATCTCGTGATCACAGGCAGTTTAAGCGGTGGTCATTGGGTTGCATTTAACGCAATTTCAACAAGTGCCCACACCATCTGGGGTGTATTAGCCGGAATGCTCCTGATGAGCGACCGGGAGCCGGCAAGGAAGATTCATTTATTGGTTGTTACCGGTATTTCCATGTTGCTTCTTGGTTATGCCTTAGGTTTTTTTATTCCGGTTATCAAGCGTATCTGCACAAGCTCATTTGTCATTATCAGCGGAGGATGGTGTTTTATGGCACTGGCTTTTTCCTACTGGCTTATTGATGTAATGAATTTTAAAAAATCCGCCCTGTTTTTTGCAATTGTGGGCATGAATCCCCTCTTTATTTACCTTTTTGCCCATACGGGAGGAAATGACTGGCTTAGGGACATTTTCAAGCCATTTATCACTGTTTTATCCAGAGTTTTCAATGCATTGACAGTACAGATGCTTTTGACTCTAACTGTCTGGGGAATGATGTGGGGAATCTGCTATTTTCTGTATAAAAAGAAATTATTTATCAGGCTGTGATCCTGCTTAATTCGCAGGCGGGATCATATTATCACCCGGTTTGAAATTATCCTGGTTAATTAATACATAACACTTTCGTGATGATGCAATATTCAATACTTTTGCGGACTGAAAAATGAAACGGAATTATCCGGGAATAATGGTGATTCCTGTAAGTGAATGTTCAAAATCAATAAAAACGTTGAATTGCGGTGAAGCATAAAATTAAAAAAATTGGCATCAAACTTTTTAAACTGGGTGTTTCCATTGAGATGAAGAATCGAATTAAAAAAATTGGGATCAACCTTTTTAAACTCGGTGTTTCAATTGCGGCAATATGGTGGGTTTTGTCCAATATATCGTTCCGGAAAGTAATCGACGTAATTTCAACAGCGAATGTGTATTACCTCGCAGCAGCATTTTTCTTTATTCTGCTGTCATTTATTTTCCAGGCTTTCAGACAAAATCTCTCTTTCCGGAACACAGGTGCCAATCTTTCACAACGGCTGAATATGAAACTCTTCTGGCTCGGTATGTTTTATAATTTGTTTTTGCCGGGCGGCATCGGTGGCGATGGATACAAAGTGTACCTGGTAAATAAATACAGAAAAAACGGGATTAAAAAGAACATCGGAACCATGCTGGTAAACCGGATATCGGGACTTGTCGCAATTGGCATGATTACGGTCGGATTATATTACCTGTCCGGCCTCCATTTCCCGTTTGGGAGCGCAGCCTGGATCGGAATACCCGCACTTTATATCTTTTACTATTATGTGCTCAGGTTCTTTTTTAAAAGCTTTTTAAATATTCATGCAGGACTATTCTGGTGGTCGATGGCAGTGCAGTCGATGCAATTTCTTTCGGCTTTGTTCATTCTTTTCTCATTTCATCAAACCACAGACTTGTTTGATTACCTCTTTCTCTTTTTTGTTTCGGCAATAGCCACTGCAGTTCCGATAACTATTGGTGGAATAGGACTACGGGAAACGGCGGTATACGCTGGTGCACAGGCACTTAATTTAAATGTTGAACTGTGTATTGCGCTTAGTATCATGTTTTTTATTATTTCGGCCATCATTTCCTTTGGCGGTTTGTACTGGGTTTTCTTCCCGCCATTCCGGCGCGAACAGGTTTCGGATCAGGCTACGGCTGAGAGCACAGAACTTGCGGAATGACTCCTGATCTGCTACTGGCTAATTTCTGAAAGGTTTAAGTTTCAGCATGTGCCTATAATTTAAATTAAAATTTATGAGCTGTTGTTAATATACTTATTTATAATAATTTACATAGCCTCTATGGTATTGATCGGAATTATTTCCGCCAGGAAAATCCGGTCAGAAGGTGATTATTACGTGGCAGGCAAGCGCGGCAATTTGTGGCAGATTACCGGATCACTCCTGGCTACGATCCTTGGTAGTTCAGCCATACTCGGAACGGCAGACCTTGCCCTTACTCAGGGATGGGCTGCTTCGTGGCTATTACTGAGCGCTTCGGCAGGTCTTTTACTGCTTGTTCCTGTTTCAATGATGGTACGGCGTCAGGGAAATTTTACACTTCCCCGGATGATTGGCGACTTTTATGGTATTGAAGCCAAAATGATTTCATCTTTCATCATCGCCTTTGCCTGGATTGGCATTATAGCCGCCCAGATGATCGGCGCTGCCAAAATTATGACCGGATTTACAGGGTTGAACTATGCAATCGGAGTATGGGGATCAGGAGCCGTTTTTATTTTTTACACCGTTATCGGCGGACAGATTTCGGTTCTTAAAACAGATCTCTACCAGTCGTTTATCATCATCACAGGTGTGCTGGTAACGGCTATTTACATTCTCTTTTCGGAACCGGTCATACAGATTGAAATGACCACACTTAAATTCCCATTTAACGAAGGATTTCGTCCGTTTGATCTGATCGTATTGTTACTGACCTATTCCACCACCTTCATTGTAGGACCAGACATCTATTCCCGGATATTTTGCGCCGAAACCGAACAAATTGCACGAAAAAGCGTGTTAATCAGCGCAATCGTTTTAATCCCTTTCTCACTGTGCATCACTTTTCTTGGCGTATTTTCAGCCTATAAATTTCCCGAACTCCATCAGCAGGCAGGTTCAGCACTTATCCCGGTTATGATTAACACATTGCCGGAATGGGCCGTCGGATTACTTATCGCTGCACTTTTATCAGCGGTAATGTCATCGGCATCAACTGCCTTACTTACCTCGGCCACAATAATCAGCGATCCGGTTTCCAAGGGTCTCGAACAACGAAATTCTCGGCGTAACACCAAAATTATCATGCTGATTATCGGACTTTCGAGCATATTCCTGGCCTTAAATGTTCAATCCATTATTCAGTCGTTGCTAATTGCATTAACAATTTTCTCCGGGGCATTTATAGTTCCTACCGCCGCCGGGCTCTTCGGCTTCAGGACGGGTAAGTTAAAAAGCGCATTAGCAATGATAACCGGAGGAACCATCGCGTTGGCAGGAAAATTAATAGCACTGAACGGCGACAATACACATGGCAACCTGGTAATAATCTGTGGATTTATATTAAATGCAATAATACTTTTTATTGGGAATGTTCCAACAAAGGCCGATGACCCGAAAAAAGTTTAATTTTGTACTTTTATGATCCGAAAAACACAAATCAGTCAGAAAATGAATTATTTACGTTTACTAAACACAATTGGGATCATCATCTTCCTTTTTTCATGCAAGGAACCTGCCCCGCGGCCTGTTGTCCGGATTATTCCATTGCCCGTTGAAGTAACCGACCTTAAAGGGGTATTTACCCTTACATCCGTAACAAAAATAGGAATCAGCAGGGATAACCAGGAAATGCGTCAACTTGCATCCTTTATCACGAGTCATACAGATAAATATTTTGGGTTAGTCAATGAAATTACAACCTCAAAAAACGGTGAAAATGGTTTGGTTTTTCTGAATCTGAATGAAGCGGCTAAACTGGGTAGAGAGGCCTATCATCTCAAAGTAAATGCTGACGGTGTAACGATTGAAGCAGTTACTCCCAACGGGCTGTTTTATGGCATTCAGACCTTGAAACAATTAATGCCTTCCGTACCTCAGCAGGTCGGGGAAGTCATTCTGCCTGCTGTTGAAATTAAGGATTCCCCCCGTTTTTCGTGGCGGGGAATGCACCTCGACGTGAGCCGGCATTTCATGCCTAAATCGTTTATTTTAAAATATCTCGATTACATGGCAATGCATAAATTCAATACGTTTCACTGGCATTTGGCCGATGACCAGGGTTGGCGGATCGCAATCAATAAATATCCCCAGCTTACGGAGAAAGGTTCGATCAGGCAACAGACAATCAGCGGGCATGTTAACAACCCTACGGGCACCGATACAATTCCTTATGGTGGTTATTATTCACAAAACGATGTCCGCGAGATTGTTTCATATGCTGCAGAGCGTTATATCACCATTGTTCCAGGAATTGAAATGCCGGGGCACGCGCTGGCCGCACTGGCTTCGTATCCGGAACTGGGTTGTACAGGTACTTCGTATGAAGTTGCCACCCGATGGGGCGTCTTTTCTGATGTCTACTGTCCTGGGAAAGAAGAAACTTATGCCTTCATTAAGGGTGTGCTCACCGAAATGTCCGGATTATTTCCGGGGAAGAATGTTCATATTGGCGGAGCAGAATGTTATGAAACCCGTTGGGAAAAATGCCCCGCGTGTCAGCAGAAGATCAGGACCGACAGTTTAAGTTCAACTCACGCTCTTCATAACTACTTTGTGAGAAGAGTCGGCAGTACACTCGATTCGCTTGGAAAAAATATGATAGGATGGGATGAAATTTTGAAAGACACCCTTTTGTCGAAAGGAATAATTATGTCGTGGCATGATATCGATGGAGCCAGGACAGCCGTTCAAAGAAATTTTCAGACAGTAATGTCGCCCGCCAAATACTGCAATTTCGACCTGTACCAGGCAGATCCGGCGGGTGAACCGCTCGCAACCGGGGGAATGTTAACACTTGAGCAGGTTTACAATTTTGAACCCGTTCCGGCTGAAGTCTCCAAACAGGAAGCAAATAATATTATTGGCGCACAGGCCAACGTTTGGACGCAGTATATGAAATCCCCCGAATATGTTGAATATATGGTTTTCCCGCGTGCGGCAGCTTTGGCTGAAGTCGTGTGGTCTCCCAGGGAAAGCCGTAACTACGTGTGGTTCAAAAAGCGCATGCTCGAACAGATCAAACGGTATGACGCTGAAGGAATCGGGTATTGCAAGACTGAATTTAAACCGGCCAATAATTAATCACATGTTGCTAAAGGGTGAAGCAGTGCAAAAGACCTTCCTCAAATTTAAAATTGCCGGAAATACTGCTATTCCCGGCAATTGAAAATCGTTAATTGTAAAATTAAGCATAGAAATCACCTCCGGCAATTTGGAGCAATTTCCAAATTGCTGATATAAAACTATATAGCTGTAAAGTTGGTGGTGATTTGTACTTTAATTGTACCTTAAAAGGAAGGAGGAATTATTTTTTTGTACGGGCTTCGTATGTGTCGCATATCCCGTTTTTATTGGCATCCACAAAGTTAATCCCTTTTCCCTTACCTTGTCCCTGGCCTTGTCCTTTGCCGGATCCATCACATATTCCATTACCTTTTCCTTTGTTACCCGTCGCATTGGCCGTGTTGTTATCACAAATGCCGTCATTGTTTTTATCAACAAATGCAACCCCTTTGCACGTTCCATTTCCCGGGCCTTTACAATTTCCCCGTCCCTGTCCGGCGACAGGATTTTGTGCGCTTGCGAAAGCGGTCACAGCCATCAAGGCTAATCCAGTTAAAAACAGTTTTGCTTTCATGTCATTAAAATTTTAAATTGTTAATAGTAAATCAATTATTAAATCATCTGCCGTGTTGCCAGCCTCTTTGTCCACCTTTGCCAGGGTATCCCATCGGTAAATCGTTGGTAAACATTTCACCAAAAATTTGTTCAAGTTTTTTTTGCTGTTCCTGATCACAAATGCTTTTAATTTCCATATAATACCTGTAAGTGATTCTCTTCAGGTCACTATGTAATTGACCGATTGAATCGGACAAAGCATTTAATCTTAAAGTATCACCTTTTTCGCCAGACATTTCAATGAGCATCTGTTTCCTTTTTTCGGCCAATTCAATGGTTATGTTTCTTGCTTTCAGTCTGAAAGCAGGGTTGATTTCCTTGAATTTATCCATTTGTTCACCGCTCAGGTTCAGTTGGTCACGGAAATATCGTCCGCTAAACTTTTCTGAATCAGATTCCAATTGCTGCTTATCAGTCGCGGAAATTGTATCTGACTTATCCGACTGGTATTTATGATACATTATTGTCGCAAGTGTCGAGATATTCAATACTGCCAGGAGTACGACTGCCCAAACCAACGTGGAATATTTGTTATCTGTTTTCATTGCAATAAAATTATAGTTGCGAAAACAGATCAACCGATTCAAGGGCTGCATCGTTCATGTACAGCATTTCAACAGGAAAATTACTGGCGGGTTGAGCTGGCAAATATATATTGCCCGCCATGATTCCAATAAATATTGCCGCTGCAATCGAAACACTAATTAATACAGGCTTTAACACTTTTTGATTAGCCGAAATACGCCGGGTGCTTTCATGTCTTTGCTCCATTTCTTCAATACCGGCCATAATCCGGGTGACAAGAAATGGATTCGGTTGCGTCCTCTTCTCTTTATCAATTACCTGGCTGGAAATGCTTATCAAATGAAAACTTTCGGAACATTCCTTGCAAGTTCGGAGGTGGGTTTCAACCTGAATCCGGATACCTTCGGGCAACGTGCCCTCGCGGTAAGCATCTAACTCTTTTTGGCATAACACACAGTTCATTTTAATTGACTTTAATGGTTAGAAACAAAACATCTATTTTTCCTACGGTCATTTTTTACTTTTTTTATAAAGGGATGATAATTTTTCCCTAAGGTTTGCTTTTGCCCGCTGAATAAGTGCCTCTACAGCACCTTCAGTTGTATTCATGATCTCCGCGATTTCTTTTTGGGGCAAATCATCATATTTACTCAGTACGATAGCTGTACGCTGTTTTTCGGGCAGACTATTCAGCGCATTCTGCACCCATTCTCTGTGTTCATTCAGAATTAAAATATTTTCAGGGTTCTCCGAATCAGGAATGGAAAAGGTAAATTCTTTGTTTTTTTCACCTCCAAACACTGATTCAAGCCGCTGCATCAACAAGTTCTTTGAAGATTTTCTTATTTTATTAAGCGAAGCATTTACGGTAATTCTGTAAATCCAGGTAGCAAAAGTCGCATCGCCTTTAAAACCGGAAAGAGTTTGGTATGCCTGGATAAAAATATCCTGGGTCAGATCGTCGGCATCTTCTTTATTATGCAAAAAACCCATGCAGGTACGAAACACCATCGGCTGGTATCGTTCAACAAGTTTCCGGTACATATTCCGGTCACCTTGTATTATTAGCTGTATGATTTCGACATCAGTCATTGCATATTACAGTAAGATAGCAGAACTTATCCTTTTTTACTTACCTCCAGCAATCCGGTGTGATTGACAACTAAAATATCCTTATCATTTAATTCAATCAAACCATCCTTCTCAAAGCTTTTCAATAGTTTTACGGCACTCTCTGTCGAAATGCCGGCAAAGTCTGCAATATCTTTACGTGAAAGCAGTTGAAAAATATTCGGATTTTCAGTCCTGAATCCGTCAATATAAAGCAAAGTTTCGGCAATGCGTCCGTTCATTTGTTTATAGATCACTGTTCGCAGGGTTTCGAACAGGTTTGTATTCTGTTCGCAATACCGCTTAATCATGGTAAAGGCAAATAAGCCGTTTTGTTTCACGACCCGGGCAATGGCATCCTTTTCGACGAGAAATACCTGGCAGTCAGTAAGTGCAATGGATGAATAATTAAACGTATTTTTGGTAAAAACCGCCGAAAGTCCTACAAACTCGCCTGGCTTGATAATCCTTAGGCTGTAGTTTTTTGTACTGTCGCCCTCAATATATTGCCTCGCTAAACCACTGATTATAAACAATACATACGATGCAAAAGCGCCCTGTTTGGTGAGGTTGTCGCCTTTGCGGAAAAGCACCTGAGTTTTGCTTCCCCTTACAAGCTCCACCTCTTCAGGCGAAAGCATCTGAAAACAGGGTGCCTGGATGTCGCAAATAAAATCCTGATCAGTATCGAGTATTGTTTTCATTTATTATATTCATGATTAACAGACAAAGTTAAACTAAATCAATTAATAAGTTGTCGCAATTCAACCCCGGAGTTGTTGCGCTTCAAAAGGAAAACCTCTGTTCCTGACATGTTGCAGTATAACTTTGTATCATAAAATTTAATAATCAAAAGCAATGTTGTACACCAACTTAAAACACATAGAAAGCGCTGCTTTATACGCACATGTAATTAACGAAAATGAACATGTAATGGTCATCTGTGGCCGCATGGGCCCAATGTGTATCCCCGTTTACCGGATTGCTGAAGAACTTGAAACAAAATATGCCCATGTAAAATTCTTTGATATGGAATATGATAATCCTGAATCGGATGTTGTTCGCTCATTGCCCGAAGTTCAATATTTTACCGGCATTCCGTTTACAGTTTATTATAATAACGGTAAGATAGTTAACGCAACATCAGGCATTCAAACAATAGCCCAGGTGAAGGCTATCCTGGACAAAGAATTTGCTGCCACCATAAATGCTTAATACCTACCCCAAACAATGATGGAAAATAAAATAAACAGGTTCAGAAGAATCAAACGTTAAAAGATATCGCTACCGAAAACGATATGGCAGCTAAGGATATTTACGATCTTATTAAGGTTAAATAGGAAAAGCTGAGAAGCGATGACGGTTGTTCAAAATAGGAAATTACAAATTATACAATTTTTTTTAAAGCAGATTTAACACAAATATTAATAATAATAGCTACATAAAATGCAAACTACATTGATTGTAATTGGAATATTAATTGTTTCATTTTTCATCTTCCGCTATATAGCGATGGCAAAAATTAAAAATACACCCATGGTTGCTGACCATGACAAAGTATTAACCCTCACGGACAAGAATTTTCAGCAACAAACAAAAAATAAGGTTGTATTGGTCGACTTTTGGGCAACCTGGTGTGCTCCCTGCCGCATGATGGCCCCTGTATTAAACGATGTGTCAGCAGAATTATCGGGAAACTCACATGTGGGAAAGGTAAATATCGAACAATATCAATCCCTGGCACAAAAATTCAAAGTCAGGAGCATCCCCACATTAATCCTGTTTAAAAACGGTACTGAAGTAAACCGTTTTGTAGGCATAAAATCAAAGGACTTTTTATTAAAAGAAATTGCCAAAGTAGGATAGTCTGCAAGGCAACTCAAAGAACAAATAATTTTGAATATGGAAAAGATATTAATTATAGGAGGAGTTGCGGCCGGAGCAACTGCAGCAGCCAAAGTGCGCCGTATTTCTCCAACTGCCAAAATCGTAATGCTTGAAGCAGGACCTGACATCTCGTTTGCAAACTGTGGCTTACCTTATTACATTGGAGGAGATATCAAAAGCAGATCGAAACTGATTCTTCAAAGTCCGGAAAGTTTCCACGAACAATATGGAGTCGAAGTACACATACATACGATAGTTTCGTCAATTGACAGAGCCGCACATACAGTTAAAACAATAGACACCCGTAGCGGTGAGCAGAAAATTTTTGAATATACAAAACTTATTCTGGCGCAGGGCGGACGCCCCATCACTCCTACTCTGCCCGGTGCAGATCAGGATCATGTGTTCACCCTGTGGACATTGGAAGACATGGACAAGATTTCTTTTCACCTGGAGGAGAAAAAGCCCAAAAATGCAGTTGTTGTGGGTGGTGGATTTATCGGGCTCGAAATGGTGGAAGCCCTTGTTAAAAGGGGACTCACCGTGAATGTTGTGGAGATGATGCCCCATGTGATGGCCATCATGGAAGCCGAAACGGCAGGATTTATTGAGAATGAACTGCTTTCGTACGGAGTGGGCATCCAAACGGGAGCGGGAGTTACAGAAATTATGCAGCATTCAGTAAGACTCGACAATGGTAAAATGCTTGATGCCGACATGGTTATACTTTCAATAGGTGTTCGCCCAACGCTGCAACTGGCTAAAGAGACAGGTCTCGAAATTGGTGAAGCCGGAGGATTACTGGTCAATTCACAATTACAAACCTCCGATCCCGATATTTATGCGGCAGGTGATATGGTCGAAATTGAACATCGTGTAAACGGTAAAAAAGTCCGCATTCCCTTGGCCGGGCCTGCAAACCGCCAGGGACGAATTGCCGCGGAAAATGCCCTGGGCGGAAATCACAGTTACAAAGGCTCAATAGGAACTTCGGTGGTACGCGTTTTCGAAGCAGTAGCCGGAATAACCGGTTTCTCGCTGAAACAAGCCCGAGCTGCCGGAATTGATGCCGATGCTGTGGTAGTACATAAAGAACATCATACTTCCTATTATCCCGGTGCTGAAACGGTGACAACCATGTTGATTTACGACCGTAACACCGGAATTATTCTAGGTGGCCAGGCGGCAGGATACAAAGGGGCTGATAAACGGCTTGATGTAATTGCAACTGCCACAGCTGCAAAATTAACGATCAGCGATATTGCAGATATTGACTTTGCCTATTCACCACCAATCGGAACAGCCAACGATGCGATCAACATGGCTGCATATACTGCAGAAAACAGAATTTCGGGTTTCAGTCCATCAGTTACAGTTGCAGAACTCGACGCGTTTACCGAAGGAAAAAATCCCTTTTTTATTGATGTCCGTGATGTTTTTGCTTACCAGAAAAGTCATGTTACCGGAGCAGTTCATATGCCTCTGGAATTATTGACACAACAAATGAATTCGATTCCGGCAAACCGTTCCGTGATTGTATACGACGAAACAGGTAAAAAAGGACATCAGGCACTTCGTACCTTAACGGGCGCAGGCTTCACCGATGTCACTAATATTTCGGGCGGGCATACATCCCTTCAGCGCCAGGCACGAACCGTTGGTTTTAAACACCTTAAAATAGATCTTTTACCTGTTGAGTTAAAATCGGTGGAAGGAGAATCACCTAAGCCTGAAGAAAAGACGGTCGCGAAAACCAAAGATGCAAATACAACCCTCGTGGTGGATGTGCGAACTCCCGAAGAATTTCAGGAGGGTGCTTTTCCCGCCTCTGTCAATATTCCATTGGATGAATTAATGCACCGTTATAAAGAATTGGGAAATGATAAAACACGTGAAGTTGTTGTTTACTGTGCTTCTGGAGCCCGCTCAGCCTACGCACAACGACAGTTGGCTCAGCTGGGTTATTCCAATGTTAAAAATGGTGGTGGAATTGCCGCAATGATGGCAAACCGGAAAGCCAAACCTTCTGCAGAAAATTCGTCAACGGGTCCTTTGGTAATAGATGTACGCACATCTGAAGAATTTGAAAGCGGAGCTTATCCCCGGGCTATCAATATTCCGTTGGATGAATTACAGATGCGAATCAATGAATTAGTCAGCAAATCGAGAGAAATAACGCTTTACTGCGCTTCCGGAGCACGTTCGGCCTACGGACAAAGAGTGTTGCAGCAACAGGGTTTTACGAATGTGAAAAATGGCGGAGGCTTAATGCACATGATGATGAAGCGATAATAGCTATAAGTAGCTGAAAATATTTTGTAAAATCTTAATCAAATGAAGAAAATTCTAATACTTGGCGGTGGATTTGCCGGTATCCAGGCAGCGATTCAGTTGCAAAAAAGTGGTCGTTTTACAGTCACCCTGATATCTGACCGTAATTACCTTTACCTCTATCCCATTTCAATCTGGGTTCCGGTACACCAAATCGAATTCGAGAATGTCAAAGTTCCACTGGCTAATATTCAAAATAAATATCCCTTTGAATTAATTATTGATTCAGTAAAGGAAATTAAGGCCACTGATCACCAGGTAGTTTGTGGAACGCAAACCCTGAGTTACGACTATTTGGTGGTTGCCTTTGGAGCTGACAAAATGAAGCACAAAGGAATTGAGAATACCTTGTCGATCTGCGGCAAGCCTGAAGTATCGTTGTCAATCCGGGATGGCATTGATGAATTAATTAAAAAGGGCAGCGGAAAGATTGCCGTTGGTTTCGGCGGAAATCCGAAAGACAAATCGGCTGTTCGCGGAGGCCCTGCATTCGAGCTGGTCTTCAATATCCATAACCTATTGAAGAAAAAGAAAATCAGACAGAATTTCGAACTCACTTTCTTTGCGCCTATGGAAGAACCGGGGGCAAAAATGGGTAAAGGCTCATTGGCAATGCTGGATAAAATGTTCGGTCAATACCAGATCGGCAAACGATTTGGAAAAAAGATTACCGAATTTGGACCAGGGTCTGTTTTGTTTGAAGATGGCACACAACTGGAGGCTGATCTCACGTTGTTTATTCCAGCGTCGTCCGGACACCAGGTGTTGCAGGTGAGTGATTTACCGTTGACCGAAGCCGGGTTTATCAAAATTGACACGTATTGCCAGGTTCACGGATTCCCTGATGTATATGCTATTGGCGATATTTCGGCCATGGAAGGTCCTGAGTGGATTGCCAAACAAGGCCATGTTGCAGAGTTGATGGGGCGAAATGCGGCATATAATATTATATCGACCGAAACGGGTTCTTCCGTCAAAAAACATTATCACGAATCACCTCATATACTCTGCGTAATGGATACGGGCAATGGTGCCGCTTTGGTGTTCAGAAACGCAAGGAGATCATTTGTTATTCCGATGCCTGTTGTTGGTCATTGGATGAAAAGAGGCTGGGGAACATATTCCAAGGTCACCAAGGTGGGTATCGTCAGACATTTTTCAGGAATCTAAATATCGACATTAAATTAACTGTATGAGAAAAGTTTTAAAAGTTTTGGTAGACAGCCGGATAATTGTTTTGTCGGTTTTGGGTGTTTCGCTTTATCTGGCCATTTCAGAATATCACATTTCGCTTTGGTATATTCTGGCTGCAGGTGTTGTTATGGGTGTTGTATTTGGTAAAGTTTTTTGTCGGTGGGTTTGCCCAATGGGATTGATCATGGAATTGATGATGAGTCTCAGTCCTGAAGGCAAAGTAAGGCAAATGTACCAGTATCATAAAATTGGTTGCCCAATCGCCTGGATATCGGGCTGGCTCAATAAATTTTCAATATTCCAGATAAAACTCAACACCGAAAGCTGCAAAAATTGCGGCATCTGCGACAAAAAATGCTATATCGTTGCGATGGAACCGGTTAAGTATAGTTTATACAAGCCGAAAATGGAAAAACCGGGTAATAGCTATACCTGCTCCAAATGTTTACAATGCGTGGTTGCATGCCCAAATGGCAGTTTGACTTATAAAGTTTAAAAATATTTTGACATGACGTACAGAAAGATCTACACGAACATTGCTTTACTGACATTCCTGTTTTTGTTTTCCGTTATCGTTCAGGCCCAGATGCACGAACCAGTAAAATGGTCGTTTAAAACAAATGTAACCGTTGAAAATGTCACCGAGCTGCAATTCACAGCCACCATAGATCAGGGCTGGCATTTGTACTCGCAACATCTTACTTCCGGAGGCCCGATGCCAACAGAATTTAAATTTGAAATGGCGCCGGAATTCGAACTCGCCGGAACAGCAAGTGAGCCCAAGCCTGAGGAGGTTTACGATAAGATGTTCCGGATGAAGGTACAGTATTTCAGTACATCGGCCACTTTTATTCAAAAGATAAAAGTGCTGACTGATAAACCACTTACCGTAAAAGGTTCTGTTTATTATCAGTCATGCAACGATGACAGTTGTATCCCGGGTGAAACGGAATTTTCATTTATTGTTCCCGCAAAAACTAATTTAGCTGAAGCTCAGAATGCCGGAGTTATGGGTGAACAGACCACTGGTGTTAGGCCTGAGACCTCAGATTCATTGAATTCTGCATCAAAGGAACAATCGGCGCAAAAGATAAAACCGATAGCAAACAATGACGATTTTACAGGTAAGAACAAGACACTGCTGTGGTTCTTTCTGCAGGCATTTTTATGGGGATTACTGGCGATTCTAACGCCTTGTGTTTTTCCGATGATCCCAATGACAGTCTCTTACTTCATGAAAAGCGGCTCCCAGGGAAAAATTCAGGCACTTGTTTACGGAATTTCAATTGTAGTCATTTACGTTATTTTCGGCGTGCTTATTTCCGTTCTTTTCGGGGCCGACTTTGGCAATTGGCTAAGTACTCACTGGATACCAAACGTGTTGTTCTTCCTGATATTTGTGATTTTCGCCGCTTCGTTCTTTGGTTACTTTGAAATAACAGTGCCGGGCTGGCTGATCAATAAAAGTGTGAAATATGAAGATCAGGGTGGTATTACCGGAACAATTTTCATGGCATTTACACTCGTCCTTGTGTCATTCTCGTGTACCGGTCCCATAGTTGGAACGGTCGTGGTTCAGGCCGTTGGAGGCGAGATCCTAAAGCCAGTCATTGGAATGCTCGGTTTCTCACTTGCCTTTGCCATCCCATTCACCCTCTTTGCCTTCTTCCCGCAATGGCTGAATCGCTTGCCCAAATCGGGAGGTTGGCTCAATTCTGTGAAAGTAGTTATTGGATTCATTGAACTGGCCTTTGCGCTGAAATTCCTGAACGTACCGGATCAAACTTATCACTGGGGAATTCTTGACCGTGAGATTTATTTAAGTTTCTGGATTGTCCTTTTTACAATGCTGGGTTTTTACCTGCTTGGAAAGATAAAGTTTCCCCATGACAGTGACTATCCCGTTGTAAGATCATTTCCGCGGCTACTTCTGATCATTTTCACTTTCACCTTTGTACTGTACCTGATACCCGGACTTTTTGGAGCTCCGCTCAAAGGAATATCAGGATGGCTTCCGCCAACCGAAACGCAGGATTTTGATTTCAATGCCATCATGAGGGAGAACCAGGGCGCGGGGAATATGGGCAATACGGGTAATACAACCGAAGTCGCCAGGTATGCCGATCATCTGAAACTGCCACACGGTTTGCAGGGATATTATGATTTCGATCAGGCACTAAAAGTTTCGAAAGAGCTGAAAAAACCCCTTCTGGTTGATTTTACCGGTCATGGCTGTACAAATTGTCGTGAAATGGAGAACAGGGTCTGGAGTGATCCTCAGGTCCTTAAGCGATTGCGTGAAAATTTTGTGGTGGTAGCCCTGTATGTTGACGACAAAGTCATCGAAATGCCAAAAGAAGAATGGTACACCAACAAAGCCGGCAAGGAGGTAAAATTACTGGGTAAGAAAAATACGGAGATCCAGACGGGTAAATTCGGAACAAATTCACAGCCATATTATGCCATAGTAGACGGAGATGGTGACCTGCTTGTTTCGCCAAGGGCATATGATCTTAATATCGATGCATTTAAGCAATTCCTGGATGCCGGATTTGAAGCTTACTAATACAATTAATATTTAAACTATATATAAATCAGGAATCACATTTAACTTTAAAAAACAAATTATTATTAAATGAAAACAAAAATTCTATTCTTCTTATTAATGGTGAATGCAGCTTCTGCGTTTTCAACCAATCAGTTTTTGCCACAGGCTCAGAACAATCCATGGACATCGCAGCAGTTGCTGGATCCTGCTGAACTTGCCAGGGTTCTTAAAAATCCCACATCTCCGCAACCCATAATCTTCAGTATTGGTATGCAGTCAGTTATAAAAGGATCAACAGATATTGGCCCGGTCATGATGCCTCAGAACCTGAATCTGTTAAAGGAAAAACTAAACAAGTTACCAAAAAACGCGCAGATCGTTGTGTACTGCGGTTGTTGTCCTTTTGCAAGCTGCCCCAACGTGCGGCCTGCCATGGCACTTTTAAAAAATATGCAATTCACAAATTATAAATTATTAAACCTGCCCCAAAATATAAAAGTAGACTGGATTGATAAGGATTATCCATTAAATGATTAAACTTAAATAATTGGCTGATGAGAAACCTCATTTTAACTTTTGTCCTGTTGTTATCCGGTTATAGTATCTCAAGTGTATCTGCCCAGTCAATCGGGCTTGAAATTGGGGAAAAGGCTCCGGAGATAAAACTGCCTGATGTAAAAGGAGATACGGTAGCATTATCTTCTTTAAAAGGCAGATTGGTATTGATCGACTTTTGGGCAACCTGGTGTGCTCCCTGCGTTGCAGAACAAGAGGAACTGGCTATGTTGTACCGTAAATACAAACAGACTGCTTTTACCGGCCGAAAGGGTTTTGAAATATATGGAGTATCGTTGGATGCAAAAAAACCTAATTGGGAAAATTTCGTAATCTCAAATAAAATAAACTGGATCCAGGTAAGCGATCTGAAATTTTGGAGATCTCCTGTTGCCAAAACGTATAAAATACAGGAATTACCATTCAATATTTTAATCGACAGTAATGGAATTATCGTGGCAAAAAACTTACACAACATTGACCTGGAAAAGACAATAACCAGGTTTTTAAATAAATGAGGTACGAATAGAAAACCTGAGGTGGAATTTAGAAACAGAGAAAGATGAAAAAAAACATCGGTACCAGTGACAAAGTGAGAAGAACATTAATTGCTGTCACCATTACAATCTTATACACAACAGACCAGCTTCCCGGCGTACCTGGAATTGTTATGGTAGCGCTGGCAATAATATTGGTGATTACAAGCTTTATCGGCTTCTGCCCGTTGTATTTACCTTTTGGATTCAATTCAGGCGCAAAGAGGTGATAAACTGGCAGGAAAAGTACAACTAAATCCGATCAATAATTATTAAACTAAAAGAGGGTGTCTCCACTATTGAGACACCCTTATTATATTTTACATAATTCCTATCACCTGACAGCGATAACAAGAACCTTGGAAAGACTCCAGAATTCCCTGGCGTTAAGAATTACAAGCTTATCAGCGGAATCCTCTCCCTCAATGCGGTAAGAACCTGCAGGATGAGGAGTGATAATGGTCACCTTCTTTTTCATGATTGGAATCTCATTTACAGTGGTGATATCGACCTGGGTAAAGTTGTTCATATCCAGATCAGCCATAATATCTTTTGTGCGTCCAATACCGATAAAACCACCCTGACTGGTAATGATTTTTTTATCTTTCAGTTCACGGTTGGTACCGATCACATAATAAGCTGTATTCAAAGCAGCAGTCTTGGCTTCAATGTCCTGTTGTTTTTTAAGATTTTCTGCACTTAAACTATCAACATTGGTAGACAGATCAGTAACTCTAAGATTAAGATCCGTGACCTGAACATTCAGTTTACCTAATTCATCGGTCATCAGAGCAATTTGCTGATCTTTTTCAGCAATCGATTTGTTAAGATTATCAATCATTTTCTGAAGTTGGGCAGAATGTTGACCGGACCTGCTTAATTTTGCAGTCAGCTCAGCAACCATCTTGCGGTTTTTTTGCTGGAGGTCATAAATATACTGAATATCACTTTTAATCTGCTCTTTACGAGATCCTTTCACTTCACCTGCCTTGGTGTCTTTACTAATTACACGTTCAACCTGTTTGATCGAATCCAGATTAGCCTCAATTTCATTAAATGTTGAAACAAATTCTGAAATGTTAGAATCTTTATCAGCGCTCACAGCCCTTAGACTGTCGTTTTGAGCCTGTAAGCGATCAATCTTTTTTTGATTACATCCGGAAGCCAAAAGCAAAACCGGAATCAACAAAACGTAAAAAAAATTTTTCATTTCCTGGTGATTTTAAATTAAAATTAAAGCTTTAATAATATAAAAATTTGTTTGAATAATCTGTTTGTAATCTGTTTCCGACAATTAGCAATACACTTGAAACATGGCTATTTTCAACATCTGTATCCTTAATCAAATGTAACCACCATTTCATACTACAAACTTAATATACATGAGGGTGAAAATATTACACAATTTCTTAAAAAAATTACATATTTCTTACTTTTCCCGGCCATGTTAAGTTGTTCCCCGAAAATATTCTTCAAAAAGAAACAATTTGAATATACCTAAATTAACAATCCTCTGCCAGATTGGTTTATGGTAAAGCGTACATAAAAATCCTCATTCGTATTATACGGAGTTTTGTTTCGGATTCACCATTAAATCACGATTTGACAACACTCAAACAAACAATCACATTTTATATATAGTTGAAATTAAGCGCCTTAATCCGGGTTAATACATTTTATTACGTCTGTCTTTCAACTCCTCATTGGAAATAAAATCATCGTATTCTGTAATTTTATCAATAATACCTTTGGGAGCCAGTTCGATCACCCTGTTCGCGATAGTCTGGATAAATTCATGATCATGCGACGACATGAGGATATTACCCTTGAAATTGGTCAATGTGTTGTTAAAAGCCTGGATCGATTCAAGATCAAGATGATTTGTAGGGGTATCCAGAACGAGGACATTGGCATTTTTTAGCATCATACGCGAAATCATACAACGCATTTTTTCACCACCCGACAAAACTGAAGTTTTCTTGTAGATTTCCTCGCCCGAAAAGAGCATCTTTCCCAGGTATCCCCTGATATAGTTTTCGCTGGTATCGCTCGAAAACTGTCCGAGCCAATCAACGAGATTTAGCTCTGAATTAAAAAAATCAGAATTATCAATAGGCAAGTAAGCACTGGTAATTGTCTGACCCCAAAAAAAGGTTCCTGAGTCGGGCTTATCGTGGCCGGTAATGATCTCGAAAAGAGCGGTCATGGCCCTGGGATCGCGTGAGAGAAATACTATTTTGTCTCCCTGTTCTACGTTAAAATCGAGATCTTTAAAAAGAATTTCTCCTTTTATGCTTTTAGTAAGCCCTTTTACTTCCAAAATCCTGTTCCCCGGGTCCCGGTCAGGGGTAAAAATAATGCCGGGATATTTTCGGGTGGAAGGTTGAATATCTTCAATATTCAATTTCTCAATCATCTTTTTACGACTGGTAGTCTGCTTCGATTTAGACACATTTGCACTAAAACGGGCAATAAACTCAAGCAATTCTTTCTTTTTTTCTTCCGCCTTTTTATTCTGCGACTGTTGCTGCCTTAAAGCAAGCTGGCTGGAATGATACCAGAAACTGTAGTTTCCGGCAAATAACTGTACCTTACCAAAATCGATGTCAACAGTATGGGTACTTACTGCATCCAGAAAGTGACGGTCGTGCGATACCACCAAAACTGTATTTTCATAATTGCCAAGATAGTTTTCGAGCCACATAACAGTTTCAAGATCAAGATCATTGGTCGGTTCATCGAGCAGTAAATTATCAGGTTTTCCGAACAGGGCCTGGGCGAGTAAAACTCGTACTTTCTCTTTTCCACCCAGCTCTTTAACCAATTTGTAATGATGCATCTCCTTAATCCCAAGTCCACTCAGTAACATCGCGGCATCACTCTCGGCATTCCACCCGTCCATTTCAGCAAACCGTTCTTCAAGTTCCGCCGCACGCATACCGTCGGCGTCAGAAAAATCTGCTTTTGCATACAAGGTATCCTTCTCCTGCATGATCTTCCACAATTCATTATGCCCCATCAACACGGTATTTAATACCGTAAACTCCTCATAATCATAGTGATTTTGTTTCAATACGGATAACCTTTCTCCAGGACCCAAGGTAACTGAACCTTTTGTGGGGGAAAGATCACCTGAAATAAGACGGAGCATAGTCGATTTGCCTGCCCCGTTAGCACCGATAACACCGTAGCAGTTACCCGCCGTAAATTTTAAATTAACATCCTGAAATAAAGGCTTTTTGCCAAACTGTATTGCTAAATTGGAAACTGTAATCATTAACTTCTTGAATTTTCTTGAATGTAAAAATCTGTAATAGGAGGACAAAGTTAGACAATTCTTTTTAAACCCCTATTGCGCAGTTATCAATGTTAACCTAAATATATGTATTTTTGAGTTAGAAATTGATCCCTATGAAATTTATCGATCTTGCCAGCCAAAGGTATTCAGTCCGTAATTTTGATCCTCAACCGGTCGAAAAAGAAAAGTTGCTATATGTTCTCGAAGCTGCAAGAATTGCTCCTTCGGCTGCAAATTTCCAGCCCTGGCAATTCCTTGTTATAACGGATCCCGAACTGCTTAAATCAGTTCAAACTACCTATCACAGGGCCTGGTTTTTAACCGCACCTGTGGTTATAGTTGCATTGGGCGATCATGACAAAGGATGGCACCGCGCATCTGACGGTAAGGATTTTACGGAAATAGATGTTGCAATTGCTGTTGACCATCTCACCCTTGCAGCAGCGGAACAGGGACTTGGAACCTGCTGGGTGTGTAATTTTGATGTCAAAAGATGTTCTGAGATTATTGATGCCCCTGAAAATCTGGAGGCGATTGCGCTGATTCCGATCGGCTACCCGGCTGGCGAAACCAAACCAGCAAAAAAACGTGAATCAATTGATCAAATTGTACATTGGAATACATTTTAAGATCACTTCTCACCAAAAATCAGTTATTAACCGGAAATTAAAAAACGATCAGCATCCCTGGCTACCGGAAATTTCTCCCTGAATTCATTCAGCTTATTCATCGAAATTTCGAAAGTAAGCATTCCATTGTCAGTTGAATGACTTTCGGAGAGCACCTCACCACGAGGGTTGATCAAATGACTCCCACCTACATATGATACACCCTCCCCGTCTGTTCCTATCCTGTTCACCCCGGCAACATAAACCTGGTTTTCGATTGCCCTCGCTTTAAGTAATGTTTCCCACACCTCCTGGCGATGTGAAGGCCAGTTCGCTGTAAAAATCATTAAATCTGTGTCATTTACATTTCTGCACCATACAGGAAAACGAAGATCGTAACAGATATAAAGGGCAATATTCCAACCTGAATAGTGAACAATCGTGCGTTGATCACCCGCCATAAATGATTCCGATTCACCACCGATTGAAAAAAGATGACGTTTGTTGTAAAAAGAAATTTCTCCGTGTGGGGTAACAAATACAAAACGATTGTAGTGCAATCCATGCTCTTCAATGAGCAAACTGCCTCCAATGGCCAATCCGCACTCCTCCGATAGTTCTGACAACCAATTAATAGTAGGTCCGTCCATCTGCTCGGCAAGTTCGTGTGATCGCATCGAGAACCCGGTGGTAAAGGTTTCCGGCAGTATTACAAGATCACTTTTACCTTTGAGTTGCCTGATCTGCTCACCAAGATAACGACAATTTTTTTCCGGATCTTCCCAGGCCAGCTCAACCTGAGCGAGTGTAATATGCAGATTATCTCTTATAACCATATCAATGGATTAATCAAGCCCATCTCCAAGAATGAATTTTTCAGGATGTTTCCCTTTAATCCCCCTGGCTTTGTACCACTGTTTAATACGAAGCATGTCTGCATTCACATCATCGGTGATCTCAACCCGGTCTGCAAAACCGACTTCCTTCTTTCCCCAGTCAAACAAACCATAATAGACCGGAATATTTGCACTTCTTGCAATTGTATGAAACCCGGCTTTCCATTTAGTTGTTGGTTTACGGGTGCCCTCAGGGGCCATAGCCAGATGTAATGTTTCGCGCTTATTAAATTCCGCAATAATCTGTTTCACCAAACTTGCTCCTTTTGAATTATCCACAGGAATTGCCCCCATATAATTGAGCAGATAAGAAGCTGGCCAAAAGAAAAATTTCTTCTTCACCAGAATATTCGGCTTACCCCCGACAGAGGTATAATAGACCCACGAAACAACAAAGTCCCATAAGGAGGTGTGCGGAACACCCAGAACAATACATTTGGGAACGGGAACCTTACCTCCCACAACCTTCCAGCCCATCATCCACAACAAAAATTTCGTGATATATCTCATTACTTGTTCAAAAAAGAAAAAATTAATACTTCAATCAGATTGTGCTCAATTTACCGGATCAAATAAATTTCAATATTACCGGCCTGAGCATATTTTTTTAGCAGGCTTAATGCCATATCCATTGTCTCATTTGTACATTCCTCACCGCAAAACCCCACAATAACCATTAAAAATCTTTTTGTATCAGCTGTAACAGAAGTTCTAACCGAATCACTCGTTGGTGAACCAAATGGCGAAATATCGTCACGAAAAACCGGAAGGGAGGCAATATTGAGTTCTCCTCTGCCAATAGCTTCATATGGTTCGCCTGTTTTCCCCAGGTCGAAGATCACATTCCCTGAGATTTTTGAAACATCATATCCCCCTATAGACATGCCGGACTTCAGCGAAACAAGGTTGACAAGATCGACAAGATTATTGATGCGGTAAAGCTGATGCCCCTTAACCACCCTGCGCATTAAAGCTTCAGATGATAAACGGTACCTCGAAGGGTCTTTGCCGCAACTCCGGTAAGCCAATCGTGATGCCCTGATAGCCGGATGACTACCTACCTCAGCCAGCTCGCCTGAATGCCCGATTGTACCGCAGGTGGCTTCAATTTCCTTCCATAATTCAGAATTTTCTTCCGAGATCGTTACATCGCATTCGATACAACCAAGGGTCAAACCGGGTAACTTATTTTTAATCTCCTGACTTATAGTTATTTCCTTCATAACATAATTTCAGTTTTCACAGTCTGTTACGTTTCTAAAATTATCATTACTTTTGGTAAATACCCAATATATCGCCAACCAAAATGCATTTAAAGGAGAGTTGGGAAACCGGATATTCGATTTAACCTTATAAATATCTCATCGTGTACATTCCCTATATCGATATGCATACGCATAAACCCGTGAATTCGGATGACATACAATCTGTTCCCAGCCTCTTTCTTCAGGATGTTGATTCAGATAATCCTGAATTCCCCCGGTTTTCAGCAGCAATTCATCCCTGGCATGCATCGCAATTTACACCTGAAAAGGTGAGTGAAATGCTCGAAAACCTGGCGATGTTACCTGGTTTAATTGCCGTTGGTGAAACCGGTCTGGATAAAGCATGTTCAACAGACTACCAGCATCAAAAACTGATCTTCGGAGTGCATCTTGACTTTGCGGAAAAACATTACAAACCATTGATCATCCATGCCGTGCGATCGTGGAACGACCTGATCATTTCGCTCAAACGTACGAAAATCCCCGTCATTCTTCACGGATATACAGGAGGGAAGGAACTGACCAAACAACTCATCAATCTTGGATTTTACTTTTCGGTGGGAGAACCGGTGTTGCGTATTACACCACGGTTTCGGGAGTCACTCCAACTCATCCCCCTGACTTCGCTCTTTTTGGAAACCGACGATTCAGGTGGAGATATCCGAAAAATTTATCATGAAATATCCCAATTACGCGGTCTTACTCCCGATGAATTAAAAAGTCTAATCTTTCAAAATTTTAAAACCTTATTTTATTGAAACCCGGTATTCAGATCGGTTTGCCTTGTCAAAATTCCGTTCAAAAAATATTTCACTGAGCACACGATTTTTTATGATTTAAATTTTGAATTTTAATAAAAAATACTATTACTTTACATTGGAACCTATAAACCGATTAGCCATGAATAAACAAAAACGATTTGCCGTTATACTCGCAGGGTGCGGTGTATTTGACGGCGCCGAAATTCACGAAGCCACGCTTACATTACTGGCAATTGCAAAAGCGGGTGGCAGCTATGAGTGTTTTGCACCGGATAAGGAACAAACTCAGGTGATTAATCATGTGACCGGAAAGCTGATGAATGAAGAACGAAATGTACTGGTTGAATCGGCACGAATCACAAGAGGGAAAATTAAGCCGCTAAATCTTTATGAACCGGAAAATTTTGACGCTGTCGTCTTTCCCGGTGGTTATGGAGTTGCGAAAAATCTATGTACGCTGGCTTTTGAGGGTAGTGATTGTACTGTAGATCCGGAAGTGGAACTTGCAGTGATTGCATCGGTTGAAGCTCAAATTCCAATCGGGGCAATGTGTATAGCCCCTGTCCTGATGGCCAAAATTCTGCCGGGTGCAGATGTGACCATCGGTAAAGACCCCGAAACGATAAAAACCATCGAAAAGATGGGGAGCATTCATCACAAAACAAATCATGCAGAAGTGATCATCGATGACAAATTTAAACTGGTTACCACTCCGGCCTATATGCTCGACGCACATATCCTCCAAATAGCTGAAGGTACCCAGAATGTTATTGATGAATTAATTAAACTAATGAAAAATGGCCGCGGTTAATTGCAGCCATTTTTGAGGTTTATCAATTTAAGGCACTAAAATTGGTACCTGACACTGAAAGCGATATTGTTTCGGTATGAATCACCATGGTTGATTAGTCCGAATTCTGGTCTGAAATCGAGCGATAACTGAATCCCGACCGGAAAAACATACTCGATGCCAATATCACCGGCAGCTGCGAGAAAAACTCCGCCGTTGTCATCTCCCGCATAACCGGAATCCCAATCCCATGAACCGATTTTTCCGCCTGCTCCGGCATACCAATTAAACGAGTTTTCAATGTTCCAAACCCACTGATAAATTCCGGTTAAACCCCAGGCATTGTACGACTTGCCTGAATGCATACCAAGATCCAATTCCAACCGGTTCAGACTGCTTAGCCCGTGCTGATAAGAAATTTCAGTTCCGAATCCGTCACCTCCACCTAATCTCAAACCAATAGCGTGATCTGCAACTTGTGCTTTACCTACATAAGCCGCGAAGATAAGTACAAAGGCCAAAAGTAATTTTCTCATAGTTTCCCTTATTAATTAAATAAATAAAAAAAAGCAGCATCAAATATTGTGCAAAATTAGGAAAGTTGCTGCAAAGAAACGAAAATATATGGGTATGAAATCTGCCAGTATTCTCTGGAATTTTTCGTGCACGAGTTTATTTCTATTTAATCACCTTCTCCCCTGAGATAATTGCAGACTGCCGCATCCCAGCGTTATAACACCTTCCATAAGGCCATCCATACGGGAATGGCGGCAATACAAAAAATGTACGATATTAACACCAGGCTACCGCTTTTCTGCGCGTCACCGCCATAGTTTTTTATCTGGATTAATATTGCGATCGCCGGAGGAGAAACCGCCTGTATCAAAATAACATCGCTTAATAACGAATTTGTCTGACTTAAATTCAGAGCCACCATTACGATAACGGCTACAAGAGGGATAAGCAGAAATTTTACCCCGATTACACGGATGGTATCCGAAAATGAAGGCCACACCTTCAGTGATATTCCGCCCAGTACTGCTCCCAAAACGAAATTCGCGATGGGAACAGTTGCCGTTCCGGTAAGTTCAATGGCATTAATGACAATTTCAGGGATAAATCGCTGCAATCCGGCTAATACTACGGTGATTCCTAGCAGGTTGGCAATAAAAGGCGGAGTGATGAATTGTTTCCAGGAGAATTCAATCATTTGTCCGCCTGTGCTTAGAAATTTGCCCACACTCCACAAAATCGGATTAAGCCCCATAATAATTAAAAAGCAGTACAGCGCGTACAGATCAAACTGATCGGGATAGATGGCCTGACCCAGCGGCAACGCCAGATAGCCGGCATTCTGCATACTGGCAATCGGCAGCAAACTTTTTTTTGCAGAAAGGTCGTTGAAAAAAAAAAGTACCGCGAAAAAAATCCCGATAACGATCAATCCGACACCCACCAAAGGAAGTATCCACCACAATGGAAAACTTTGAGGATCCAACGTCCTGACAATCTTCGAAAAGATCATCGACGGAAGTAATACATTGATAATGATCAAAGTGAGGCCTTTGACATCACTTGAACGGAAGACTTGCTTCCAAACCAGTAATGCTCCGGCCAGGGCAATCAGCAACACCTGTACCAATGCCAGAATATTGCTGTTAAGGGTTGCTATAAAAACTTCAAACATACTAGGAGGTCTTTAACCGGCCTGAATTCTTACATATCCAACATATAACTAATTCAATGATTACCGCCCTTTGTAAAACAGCCGACCGGTAATCAGCAAACCGGCAAAAACAAACAGGGCAAAAACAAGGCTGCTGACGGCAAGTTGCATACCACCCGAAATCACGTGTCCTGAGGTACATCCGCCCGCCATTCTTGCCCCAAAAATAAGGATAAATCCGCCAAAAACAGCCCAGAACAACCTTTTGCCGGTACTGTTTCCTTTGTAACGCTTCCAGTTTTTATGGATTAATTGAATCTTGAATTCTTTTTTGATAACAGATAGTACCAGGCCTGCCAGCAGTGCACCACCAAGGAAAATCATTTCCCAGTTGCCCGGCTTAACTGTTTTTGCATAATAAGCGTTATCGGTGTTTCCGGTCAGTAAATTTGCAAGATACGGAAATGTTGTCGAAGCTCCGATTGGTCTGTCCATGCCCATCTTCAAAAAGACAATACCATTTAGTATGGCAAGCGCTATACCGGCAAAAATCCATGTCCGGTCTTTTACCTTTTCAATTTTATGAACGTAGAAAGCGATGGCAATAAACGCAGCACCAAGGAGAAATACAAGCGAATAAAATATTACAGGGGTTGATCCAGTCATTGAAAACAGTGAAAATGTACCCAGGTCAGGCCCCAACACCCCGCTAATAGAAGGCAAAACAAGCGTGTAAACCAATCCACCGGCTAAACCACCAACAAGGCCGGCAACCGCATCAAGCGACCCTTCACCAATCGAAACAAACAGAGTTCCGGGACAATAACCCAGAATGGCCATACCCGCACCAAAGATTAGTCCACCCAGTACTACCCCGCCAAGAATCAAAGGTTTTGTATGATAGGAGGCAAAACCCAAACCAATTTCAACATTAAGTAAAATTACTCCCACCCCGATAGCCAGCGCTATTGCTTTGGCAACTTTGTAGTTTTCGAGTGTGGCCATCCCACTAATGGTATCAAATCTATTCAGTTTTGCACTTTGTAAAATAGCTCCAAAAAGAAAGCCATAGAATAAAATCATGATTATCATAAGTTTCAAAAAATTTTAATTGGTTAATGCGGGGTAAATTTAAGGAAAAATAGAAGAATCGGGGATTATTAAGCCGGAAAAAAATTTGAAGGTATAAAATGTTCCATGATACCTCTCTACAGCTGAAATCGCCCACTCTGTTATCCAGTCGTCAAAACAAAAGTGAGTTGGATTTGTTAAATATGATATTCAAAAGATTAACAATTGCATTATTATTCAATTAAACAAATTTAGAAATGCCCCAATATCAACAAGCTGGCACGAATCAGCCTGATACTACCCAATTGAAAGCTAAGCCTTTCAGTCAATTGCTTGAGGAATTCAAAGCCAGTATGAAGCGTGCTTTTCACGAAGAACATAAAATTGATCTGTTTTGCAGTACACGGGGAATACCGCCGGCAGTTTTAAAGGAATTGATGTCAGGCAATCCTCTTGCGCTCTGTATACCAACTAAATACGGAGGATATGGCGGCACCGTAAAGGAAAATATTGCTTTTGTATCAGCAGCCTCGTATGAATCTCTTGCGCTGTCATTAACTCTTGGGATTAACAATGCATTGTTTATTCAGCCAGTTGCCAAATACGGACAAGAAGCAGTCAAACCTAAAGTATTCGACCAGTTTCTGAAAAACAGCAGCATGGGCGGTTTAATGATTACGGAACCTAATTTCGGCAGCGATGCCCTAAACATGCACACTTCTTTTACTGAAAAGGATGGCTATTTTCATATCCGGGGAAAAAAACACTGGGCAGGGCTAACTGGGATGGCTGATTTCTGGTTGCTCACGGCACGAAAGAGGACCGAATCGGATATGCTTATGCGCGATATTGATATGTTTGTCTGCGATGTTAATGCACCGCGGCAGCAAATCGAGGTTGAAGAGTATTTCGAGAACCTGGGACTCTATCAGATCCCTTACGGCAGAAATCATATCGACGTTTATGTGCCGGAAGAACAAAGACTTATACCCCGGACAACGGGTATCCAGATGTTACTCGACCTGCTTCACCGAAGCCGGTTTCAGTTTCCCGGGATGGGTCTAGGTTTTATACAGAGGATACTTGACGAAGCAATAAGTCATACAAAGTCGAGATTGGTTAGCAACAGGCATTTGTTCGATTACGATCAGGTGCAGCATCGCCTTTCCAGGCTGCAGGCCAATTTCACAGTTTGTTCGGCTTTCTGTCTTAAATCAGGTGAAATTGCGGGGGTCGAAAACGATTTATCCTCCTTGGGACTCGAAGCAAATGTTATCAAGAGCGTTACATCCGATATTATGCAGGAATCGGCACAGTCGTTGCTCCAGCTTGTCGGCGCCAAAGGGTATAAACTTAACCATATCGCTGGTCGTTCAGTTGTTGATAGCCGCCCGTTCCAGATATTTGAAGGATCAAACGACATACTTTATAACCAGATTGCCGAGTCGGTACTTAAGATGATGAAAACGGCAAAAGAAAAAAACGTGTACCAGTTTGTCAAAGGATTTACTACCCGGGCCGCGGACCGTATAAAAGAAATTGTAAATTTCGATCTGGATACCCCACTGGTTCAGCGAAAACTTGTTGCATTCGGCCAGGTAATCAGCCGGATTGTTTCTATGGATCTCGTTTTGTATCTTCATGAAAAGGGATTTCGCAAAGACCTGATCGACAACACGCTCATTGCGTTAAAACAGGAGATTTCAACCCTTTTGGATACTTTTCACTTTCCGGATGAGACCAAAGTAATCGCAGATTACAAAGAAGACAGTTTCTGGCTCGATTTTTCGGAATAAGCTACCATTGCTGTGACAATAAATATTCTTAACTCCTATTAAGATTTTTCAAAAGAGTTAATTTTGGCATTTACCAAAGGGATCGATTAATTGCCGGATCACCCGAAATACTTCCATGTTACATTTTTGTATGTTACATTTTTGTTTCATAGTTCTGTTTCAAAATTTCAACATTAAAAAGTTACCTCCTTTATTTTGGGGAAACTAATCCACGATGTGAGCTTCGTGATAATACTGGACACTAACACCCAAAATGATAGCCAAACCCTGATTCGGTGTTGAGCAATTTGGGTTTTGAGGGTATGTCTTCAAGTTTCTTTCGTAACTGGGCGATGAAAACCCTCAGGTATTAAGTCTGTTCGATGTAACCCATCCCCAAAACTTCCTTAAGGATATAATGGTGGGTTAATACACGTCCTTCGTTTTTGGCAAGAAGTGCCAACTGTTCTTCACCTGGTCACTTTCGATATTTCAGAACTGACCTTTACAGCATAAATCCCAATCATTCTTGATATCGACACTGCCATTCTGCATCAATCCCAGGTCATTTTAGTCATCGACAAAGTGTTATTGAATGATGTTGATGTTGCTGAATCTACGCTTGAACAGTCATCCGAAAAGGAGGCTTTGATCAAATGCAGCACGATACTTAAACGTGGAAATGAGTATCTGTCAATAACCGCCGGTTATGTTATTACATCTGAAGAGCTGAGCCACCTCACCTCTGAACTTTCTGATCTCGAAAAAATGCATCCAACAATTGGGATGATCACTAATGACCGTAAGAGTGAGGAGGCTCAATCAAGGATCTGATTGCCGAAGCCCGAATTCTTCTCGACAAACTGGACGATGCCTTTGAAGGTATGATCGAATATGATGCTTTTCTTGATAGCTGGTTTGCAGTCCGAAACATCAAAGGGCGCCATAAACCAAAAGATAAAACCGAAAAAGTGTTGGCCGAAAATAATTGACTTTATGCAAAGTGATCGTATGACTTGTTCAAGTCCTGAAGAAGTCATACTATCACTGCTAAACCCACCAAGCCCTCACGATTATTTAACAGCGACAGGGTGAGTGTCCTTGATTAGAACACTCACCCTGTCACTTCTGTTTTCTGCAAACCATAAATTAAAAATGAACGGTTGATGATTCAAATTGAAGAAATGATTGTTCGTGTCCTGGAAAAATCAAATTTTCTTCGCTGTGTTTAATATTTAAAAAGATCGAACTGCACGTACATAGCGTACGCCGGTCTTAGCGCTATTTGAACTCCAGCTACCATTACCAAAATTCAGCTTCCATCCATTGATAAAATTGTACTCACTTGAACACCAATAGTTATCCGGTACAAACCCACCAATTGCACCTGCATTGATGAAAAGTTTTTGTAACTCATCTTTACTTGGTAAATACCAGTCGCTGTAACCATTCAAAACTAAATCACCACAGATTCGTGTTGCTATTCCTGCTGTTGAACAGCCAGCCATTATATCGATGGTATTTTGATTCCCCGTACCCAAAGCAGTCCCATCCGCACCGGCTATTGAGGTACCATAGCAACCCCATGCTCCATTGCTTTGGTTGCTAGGTGCAGTTATTAAGCCGTGCGTTTCTCCAACTACATATCCCGGGTCTCCAGACTGTAAAATATAGGCGATTATTCCTCCATTGTAGGATTGTCCTATTGCAAGTGCAGTTGTTGTAAAGCTCACCTGGTTGCCATAAGCTGTACCCGTACTATTTATCGCATAAGCCCTGACATAATAAGTCGAACCAGGAATCAATCCAGCAAGTGAACTGGTGAAAACACCAGAAACCGTTCCGTCTGTAGTTTTGCTATCCGTTATGGTTGGGTTTTGACTCGTGCTCCAGCATACGCCGGAGGAAGTTACTGCTGCTCCGCCATTACCAGTGATATTTCCGCCGCTTGTTACTGTGGTAGAGGTGATGTCTGATGCGGCTGTAGTGTTCAATACTGCTACATCAACTGAAGTGGTTGTGGTTACTTCGTTTCCGTAAATAGTTCCTATACCATTTGTGGCATAAGCCCTGATATAATAAATCGTACCAGGAGTTAATCCGGTAATTGAACTGGTGAAACTACCTGTGCCCATCCCGTTTGTGGTTTTACTGCCTGCGTTGGTGGGGTTCTGACTGGTGCTCCAGCAAACGCCACGTGCTGTAACTGTCGATCCTCCATCGCTTGTGATATTACCGCCACTTATGGCTGCGATTGAGGTAAGCCCCGTCACCGAAGAAGTCGATATCGCTGGTAAAATAGCAGTAGTAGTGGTTGTTACCTCGTTCCCATAAGCTGTTCCTATACTATTTGTGGCATAAGCCCTTACATAATAGGTTGTGCCTGGAGTCAATCCGGTAATAGAACTGGTGAAACTGCCTGTAGCCGTCCCGTTTGTGGTTTTACTGCTTGCGATGGTGGGGTTCTGACTTGTGCTCCAGCAAACGCCACGTACCGTAACTGCCGCTCCTCCGTCGCTTGTGATATTACCACCACTTGTGGCTGCATTTGAGGTAATCCCCGATACCGTACTGGTCGAAATCACAGGTAAGATAGCAGTTGTAGTTGTAGTTATCTCGTTCCCATAAGTGGTTCCTATACTATTGGTCGCATAAGCCCTGATATAATAGATCGCACCTGGAGCCAACCCGGTTACAGAACTGGTAAAACTGCCTGAACCTGTTCCGTCATTTGTTTTGCTGTTAGTGATGGAAGGATTTGTAGTGTTACTCCAACATATCCCACGTGCTGTGACTGCCGAACCGCCATTGCTGGTGATATTACCGCCACTGGTTACCGAGGTTGAAGTTACTGCTGAAACGGAGGTGGTGGTTAGTGTTGATAAAACAGACGTTGTAGTAGTGATTACCTCATTTCCATATGATGTTCCAATACTATTGGTAGCATAAGCCCTGACATAGTAAGTCACCCCGGGAGATAATCCGGTAATGGAACCAGTGAAACTTCCTGAACCTGTCCCATCGGAGGTTTTGTTGTCTGCGGTGGTAGGATTCTGACTCGTGCTCCAGCAAACCCCGCGCGCTGTTACTGCTGCTCCGCCATTGCCGGTGATATTGCCTCCGCTGGTTGCAGTGGAGGAAGTGATAGCTGATATTGCGGTGGTAGATAGTATGGATAAAACAGCCGTTGTAGTAGTCATTACCTCATTTCCATATGCTGTTCCAATACTATTGGTAGCATAAGCCCTGACATAGTAAGTCACACCGGGAGACAACCCGGTAATGGAGCCGGTGAAACTTCCTGATCCCGTTCCGTTAGGATTTTTACTGTCTGCAACGGTAGGATTCGGGCTGGTACTCCAGCATATTCCGCGGGTTGTTATGGCCGCTCCTCCGTCGCTTGTACTATTTCCGCCGCTTGTTGCTGTTGTTGAGGTGAGTGCTGATATTGAAGTGGTAGTGATAACTGGCAAAACAGCCACAGCTATTGCGGTTACCTCATTTCCATAAACTGTCCCGATACTATTGGTGGCATAGGCCCTGATATAATAGGTCATACCAGGTGTCAATGCAGTAATGGCACTTGTAAAAATTCCTGAACCGTTACCATCAGTTGTCTTGCTGTTGGAAGTGGTTGGATTTTGAGCTGTACCCCAACAGACTCCGCGTGCCGTAACAGTTGCACCACCATTATTCGTGATATTACCTCCGCTGATTGCTGTAGTGGAGGTGAGCGCCGATACAGCGGTGGTAGTCATAACAGGTAAAACAGCCGTTGAAACTGCGGTTACCTGGTTTCCATAAGCTGTTCCGATGCTATTTGTGGCATAAGCCCTGACATAAAAGGTAGCACCCGGTACTAATCCTGTAATAGCACTCGTGAAGATGCCCGAACCGGTTCCGTTAGTCGATTTACTATCTGCTATAGTTGGGTTTTGGCTCGTGCTCCAGCATACTCCTCTCTCTGTTACTGATGATCCCCCGTCATTGGTAATAGTACCTCCGCTGCTGGCTGTTGTTGAGGTGATAGCCGATAGTTCTGATGTTGTCAAAACGGACATTAGCGCCAATGTTGTCAACTTTACCTGGCTACTATACGCCGTACCAACTGAATTTAAGGCGTAGGCCCTGATATGATACGTACCACCTGGTGTCAATCCAGTGAGGGAACTGCTGAAATTTCCTGTACCAGAGGCGTTGGAGGTTTTGCTGTCTGCGGTTGTCGGATCTTCGTTTGCGCTCCAACAGACCCCACGAGAGGTCACAGATGCGCCACCGTCGTAAGTAACCACTCCGCCGGATGTGGCTGTGGTTGCTGTTAATTCGGTTATTGCTGCAATTGTAACGGTAGGAATAACCTTAATGACTTCTTTTTTGCAACATAATAAAAAAGGAAGCATCAGACCGGTAAGAAGTAATGGAAAACTTAAGTAAGTGGACTTCATGGCTTCGGATGATTTAGATGAGTTAATGAGTTAAGGAGTTAAATTTTTGTGATAAAAAAGTTATGATATGATTATTTAAAGATTAGATTAATCCCGCAAACAGCGAACAGAAAACCCATTATTCTTATAGTAGCTGCTTTTAGTCACATAGATTTGCAGGTCGTACAAGCGCCGAAACCAGGCATCAGAAGAAGAGTACTCTGTCGAAGACCACCAGTATCCGATGTATTCAAGGCCGGTGAATGTTCCATCGTATTCATGGAAGCCACCGGGAAAGCCAGTAAAGCCACTGCTGTTGGTTGCCCCTGTATTAGGACTTAACCAATAATTTATTCCGGCAGACTTCATTTTACCTCCTGCAACGCTTTCTCCACCAAGAAATGATGTCAAGGTTGTCCATTCACCATCAGCAGGGACATGCCATCCGGCCGGGCATACTCCCCTGCTGTCGGTTGCAGCATACCATGTATATAGCCTGCCCCAATAAGTTACATTACTCTCATCGCCATTATATGCCCATTGATATTTTGGTCCGTTCTGGGCAAATATATCTAATGTGGCGGGAGCTGTTGTTCCTATTAAATCGCCATTGCGATACCTGGTAGTTTTGAGGTCTTCAGTCAACCACACCTGAGTGCCAATAGTAACAGAATGATAAACATTTCCATCAATATCGGGTATGGATAAACTACCCGCAGGCAATGTCAAAATCGTATTTTGTGTTCCATAAACTGTTCCTGCACTGTTTGTTGCATAGACCCTCAAATAATAGGTAGTATTGGCCGAAAGTCCGCTAAGGCTGCTGGTAAAACTTCCCGTTCCTGTGCCATCTGTTGTTTTTGAATTCGCTGTGGTTGGATTTGTTGAAGTGTTCCAACAGACACCGCGTGCCGTTACTGCTGATCCACCATCGTTCGTGACATTCCCCCCGCTTGATGCTGATGTCGTATAGATGGCCGAAGCAGTTACTGTGGAAATTGTTGGCAAAACAACCGTCATTTGCAAAGTCGTTTGGTTCCCATATGCTGTTCCGTTACTGTTGATGGCATATGCCCTTAAATAATAGGTCGTGCCGGGAGATAATCCTGTAATGGCGCTGACGAAACTTCCAATACCAGTACCGTCAGTAGTTTTGCTGCCGGTAATTGACGGATTTTGAGAGGTCCCCCAACAAACACCCCGGGCAGTTATTGCAGATCCCCCATCGCTTGTAATATTGCCGCCACATGTCGCTGTGTTTGCAGAAATGACCGATGCAGCAGTTGTGGTTAACGAAGGTAAAGAAGCACTGGCAGAGGTGGTTAACTCGTTCCCGTAAGCAGTTCCGATACTGTTTGTTGCGTAGGCCCTTATGTAATAGGTCGTACCCGGGATTAATCCGCTAATCGAACTGGCGAAACTGCCTGCGCCAGAGCCATCTGTTGTTTTATTACTGGCAGTGGTCGGATTCTGAGACGTGCTCCAGCAAACTCCTCTGACTGTTACTGCCGCACCACCGTCGCTGGTAATATTACCGCCGCTTATTGCAGAAGTTGAGGTGAGGCTAGTCACCGCTGTTGACGTTATCGAAGGTAATATAGCTGTGGTAGTTAAAGTTACCTGGTTTCCATAAGCTGTTCCGATACTATTAGTTGCATAGGCTTTGATATAATAAACGGTCCCCGGATTTAATTCCGTAACAGAACTGGTAAAACTGCCTGAGCCCGTAGCATTGGTAGTTTTTGAATTGTCCGTTGTAGGATTTGCAGATGTACTCCAGCAAACACCGCGGGCAGTCACTGCTGATCCTCCGTCGCTTGTGATATTACCCCCGCATATTACAGAGGTTGAGGTGATTGATGTCGAGGCTGTAGTGGTTAGCGCTGGTAAAGTTACGGCAGCGGTCATGGTTTCCTGATTCCCATAACCTGTTCCAATACCATTGGTGGCGTAAGCCCTGATGTAATAAGATGCACCGGGGGTCAATCCTGTCAAAAAACTGATAAAACTGCCTGAGCCTGTTCCATCAGTTGTTTTATTGCCTGCGATGGTAGGATTTGGGGAGGTACTCCAGCAAACCCCACGTGTTGTAACTGCCGCACCGCCGTCACTTGTTATATTACCACCGCTGGCGGCGGCCATTGAAGTGATGCCTGACACGATCGTGGTCGTTAGTGCAGGTAAAATTGCGGCGGTGTTTTTGGTTACCTGGTCTCCATAAGCCGTACCAACACTGTTGATGGCATAAGCCCTGATATAATAGGTCGAGCCAGGTGCCAATCCTGTTATGGAACTGGTGAAACTGCCTGATCCTGTCCCATCTGAAGTTTTGTTGTCTGCAATGGTAGGATTCTGATTCAGGCTCCAGCAAACCCCACGTGCAGTAACTGCTGAACCACCATTGCTGATAATATTACCGCCGCAGGTGGCTGTGGTTGCAGTTATGTTTGTCACTGACGAGGTGGCCAGTAAGGGTAAAACAGACAGGACCGTAGTCGTCACCTCGTTCCCATAAGCGGTTCCAATGCTATTGGTGGCATAAGCCCTGATGTAGTAAGTCACACCAGGTGTCAATCCGGTAATAGAACTGGTAAAATTGCCTGATCCTGCCCCGTCGGCTGTAATAACATCAGCAATTGTCGGATTTGGCTTTGTGCTCAGGCATATGCCGCGGGCGTTTACTGCCGCTCCTCCGTCGCTTATGATATTACCTCCACTTGTGGCTGCATTTGAGGTAAGCGCCGATACAGCCGAGGTCGTCATAACGGGTAAAATAGCCGCTGCCGCTGCCGTTACCTGGTTTCCATAGACGGTTCCAATACTATTTGTGGCATAAGCCCTGATATAATAGGTCGAACCAGGTGACAATCCGGAAATAGAACCGGTGAAACTGCCTGAACCTGAGCCATCGGTTGTTTTATTATCTGCGACAGTTGGATTCTGATTCAGGCTCCAGCATATTCCGCGGGCAGTTACTGCGGATCCGCCATCGTTGGTAATATTTCCGCCGCTTGTTGCTGTGGTGGAGGTGAGCGCCGATACAGCAGTGGTAGTCATAACGGGTAAAACAGCCATTGCAACTACGGTTACCTGGTTTCCATAAGCTGTTCCGATGCTATTTGTGGCATATGCCCTGATATAAAAGATAGCTCCCGGGAATAATCCTGTTATAGCACTCGTAAAGCTGCCCGAACCTGTTCCATTTGTGGTTTTACTGTCAGTTATTGTTGGGTTCTGGCTTGTGCTCCAGCACACTCCTCTGGCTGTTACTGATGATCCCCCGTCATTTGTAAGAGTACCCCCGCTATTAGCTGTTGTTGAAGTGATAGCCGATAGTTCTGTCGTGGTCACAACGGGCATTAGCGCCAATGTCGTAAAAGTGGCCTGGCTACTATAAGCCGTCCCCACTGAATTTAAGGCATAGGCCCTGATATAATACGTTCCACCTGGTGTCAATCCTGTGATGGAACTGGTGAAATTACCAGTACCTGAGGCGTTGGAGGTTTTGCTGTCAGAGGTTGTCGGGTTCTGGCTTGTACTCCAGCAAACGCCACGAGATGTCACAGCAGCACCACCATCGGTGGCAATTTCTCCACCTGAAGTGGCTGTGGTTGAAGTGAGATTAGAAACTGTTGCAATTATAACTGTAGGAGCTGTTTTAATAGCATCTTTTGTGCAATAAAACAATGTAGGAAACAGCAGCCAAGAGAGAAGTATGAAGTAAATTGCGGATTTAGTTTTCATAAATCAGAGTGTTTAAAAAAAATATTTTCAAGGACTTAATTCATAAGTTTTAGATTTGTAAATCTATTAATAAAATTTCTATTTGGTTTAGAAAATATTAGCTTTAATAACATGTTATTTAGCTATTGTAAACGGAATATCACCGATCCGTGTTTTAGATTGGAAAAATATTGATTTTTTTGCAAAAAGTGTAGCAGATTCGGTAATAAGTGTATGTTATGTTATGAATTTTTCATGCCCTGTGAATCAGTAAAACCAGAATTTCTTTGTTTGTCAGCAATTCTTGTTTGCTTTTTGATACCAGTCTGAATTTTCATATCCGCTATACGTGGGAAAAATATAAATACACTTCATATGCTTTGAATATTGAAATATTTTTAATAAAATTCTCCTTAACTTTTAAAATGCATCAGATTCTATATGGGTTTTGTAAGGATGAGTCCTGGGAGTATAAGGATTTTATAAAGATGATGGTTTATAGGATAAGGTTATCAGGCATTCTCCAACGTTGAAGTGGTTTCTTCAGTCTTTGAAGATTTCGATGCTTTGACTGGCTAACGATGCATAGTCGGGAGCGATGCACCGTACAGTGGTAGTGGCAGCAGACCGGGTGAGTGTCCTTGATTTGAACACTCACCCGGACTTCTGTTTTCTGCAAAATCATTGAATTAAAGGTGAACTAAATCACTAACGTTCAAAAATAGAATTCAGAATTCCACCACTCCCCTCTTTACGACTGTTCGGACCAAAAGAACTTAACTGTGCAACTAATTTACGGATCGGCATCGACTGTAACCATACTCTTCCGGTTCCGCGCAAGGTGGCCAGAAACAATCCTTCACCCCCAAACACCATCGACCGTAAATTGCCTGCCTGCTGAATATCAAAGTCGATCGTCTGTTCGAAAGCCACAACACAACCGGTATCGACCCGTAAAGTTTCGTTGTTCAGCCGGCGCATAATGACCGTACCTCCCGCATGAATGAAGGCCTTGCCATTACCGGTAAGTTGTTGAAGAATAAAACCTTCGCCTCCAAAAAAACCTGCACCAATTTTCTTGTTGAACCGCATGGTTATTTTGGTTCCCAAAGCGGCGCACAAAAAGGCATCTTTCTGAACAATAATTGTTCCGCCAATCTGTTGCAGGTCGACAGGGATAATCGTTCCAGGATATGGAGCTGAAAAAGCAACATGTTTTTTGCCATATCCACGGTTGGTGAAATGGGTCAGGAAGAGCGATTCACCTGTTATAATCCGTGAACCGGCTGATAATAATTTATCAAAAAAACCGGCTCCGGGATTCGTTCCGTCACCCATTTTTGATTCAAAAGCAATACCTTCCTCCATATAAAGCATCGCGCCCGCCTCGGCAATAACGGTTTCGTTCGGATCGAGTTCAACTTCTACCAGCTGGACATCATGTCCAATGATTTTGTAATCTATTTCGTGTGATTCCATAAAATGAGTTTTATATTTCTGAAAGTAAAATTAATAATAATTGAGACTGTATAAGTCCCGATTTTTAACTGTTGAAAAACATTTCGACCTAAAAGTTGCCCGTAGAGCATTAAGTATTATAAAAATATCCTGATCTTCAACCTGATAAACTAAACGATTAGAACCAATTAGTTCGCACGATCATGCCAGCTGCAAGTTGCCAAAAGCCAGCTGCTTACATAAATAATTAAAAAGCAGTTTGCAAATTTACCCATACAATCCATCATAGAACCGCATGTTTTTTAAATATCCACTCTTTATTGCAATCGAAACATTTAAAAGATGATTTTAATAACGGCACTGCACTTCCAGTTAAAGTCATCAGGTTTATGACTGCAAAAACAATGGCAGTCAGTCCACCCGCTTTTTTAACAACGGTAATATTATCAGAACTACAGAACGGGCAGATTTTCTTATTTGTGGTTTTGTCTGTAAGTACAACTTCAGTTTCAGACTCACTCCTACAATCCTCATCTGTCAGATACCCCCCTTTTTTGAGCAACTGTATCCCGTTTTCAAAATCAGAATTTCTGACCAGGAGTTTTACGCCGCCTATTGCGCCCGAATAGAAATTGGCAACCTGGGCGGTTAGCTCATCGTGCATTACTGTTTCAATTCCGTTCGACTCCAGGTAGCCCTTAACAAGATGAGCTTCATGCGGATAGTTAAATGTGATCAATACCGGCCAGTTTCCCATACATATTATGTTTTAATAAAAGGCTTTTCATTAGTTTAATCGAACGCAAGATAAATATTCCTAAACTATAAAACAATATGTTACAAAGGTTTTCTTCGGTGCAAAAACCAGTAAACAGGCAAACCGGTAAATATAAGTGTGAGTCCGATAATAGCTTCCCGGGGTCGGGTTATTATTGTATTGAAAAATAAAACTAAACAAAATAAAATAAAAATAGCCGGGACTACGGGGTAACCCCATACTTTATAAGGCCGCGGAGCATCGGGCATTTTGCGGCGTAAAATAAATACTCCCAGGGAAGTGGCTCCATAAAAGAAAAACACGGCAAAGATGATCATATCGGTCAACTGATCGAAGGTCCCCGAAAGTACAAGTACGGAAGCCCAGATTCCCTGTAACAATAACGAATTGGCTGGCGCATTTGAGTTATTGAGCGATCCGGCACTGCTGAAAAACAATTGATCTCGTGCCATGGCAAAATATGGTCTGGCACTCCCCAGGATAGTTGCATTTGTGCACCCCAGTGTACTGAGCAGGATCAGAAACGAAATAAACAAAGCGCCATTCTCTCCCCAGAAAGCTCGTACAGCCTCAATTGCGGCAATCTGATTTCCTGATTGGTAAATCTGCTCCAGTTGCGGTATGGATAATAACGAAAGATAGGTAACGTTGACCAGCAGGTAAATTGCAATCACAATAAATACACCCATCACAATTCCTTTGGGGATGATCCGTTTGGCATCTTTCACTTCACCGCCGATAAATCCCACCGTAGCCCAGCCCTGGTATGCCCAAAATGCGGCCAGCATAGCTGTAAAGAATGCGGAAAGGGTTACCGGAGTAGTTGAAGTTGGTGCAAAATCGAAACTTTGTGCTTGTATCGACTGCGGACTCGCCAATCCAAAAACAATAATCATAAAGATTCCTGCGAATACGAGTAAAAGGACGAGCTTACTTACCCCGGCACCTGTTTTTATCCCCCTCATATTTATAAGGGTGAGCAGGATAATCAGGATGATTGCTACAAGTTTAACTGCAAAATCGGCAAACGGGAAAAAAACTCCTCCAATTGTAAAATCATGTAGTGAAGGGAGCAGATCCGGCAAATTTACTACGCTGTTGAGCGATTGTGCAAAAACATAAGCCAACGACGAGATAGCTGCAGTCTGGATTACAGCAAACAGCGACCAACCATAAATAAAAGCAAAAAACCGGTTATAAATTTTTTTGTGATAGACAAAATCGCCACCCGTATCAGCTAGCAAACCAGCGACTTCCGCATTACTTAACGCTCCGAATAAGGTAATCAGGCCACCCACAATCCAGGCAAGCAAAACCCATCCCGGGGAGTGAAGTTCAGCAGCCATGGGTGCTATTTTTTTAAAAACTCCGGATCCGATGATATTTCCCACCACAACAACCAGAACATATCCAAGCCCTAATGTTCTTTCAAATTTTTGATTTTTATTCATCATTGGTTCGATAGTGGAAACTTAAAGAGCGTGCAACTATTCAGGGAAAAGTCAACCTTCGTAAAAATAACAAGTATTCCATAACTTGTTGCTTCAATATATTTCTCACAGATTTTGTGATATTCAGAAAGCATCTTTATAGGATCTGCCATTTGCTTTATCAGATTTTATTCTCAGGATTAAAAATCAGTGCAGCAAATATAACCATTTTGCCAAAGTCTGTAATGTTATCCTATGCAGCCCATCTCCAAAAGGTATAGTTTCTTCCGTTCGATCCGATAGAAGATAAAAACTACGCATGAGGAGATAAAATCAGAAATCGGACTGGCCAGCCAGATGCCTGTTACTCCCCAATATTTTGGGAGAATGGTTAGTAATGGCAGCAATACGATGACTTGCCGGAGAAGGGTAAGAAATAAAGAGATTTTAGCTTTTCCGATACTTTGAAAATAATTTGAGCAGATTACCTGCCAGCCAACAAATGGGAGCATCATTACAAAAATCCGGAGCCCGTAGATTCCTATGCTGTACAATTGAGGGTCATCGTGATTGAACAGACGTATAATTGACCCGGGAAATAATTCGACGATAATAAATGCTGCAATAGCGACAATCGTTCCTACTTTAAGCCCTATATTCCAGGTCTGCCTGACCCTGCTATAGTTGCCGGCCCCGAAATTATACCCGATTATTGGCTGTGAGGCCATATTGATAGAAACTATTGCCATCACAATTAAGATGGCCACTGAATTTATGATACCCATTGCACCAACAGCAACATCCTCCCCGTATCGTATGAGCTGTGTGTTATAAGTCGCCTGAACCAGGCTTCCCGCGATCTGCATTGCAAACGGAGCCATTCCTATGGTAATAATTTGCCAAATGATTGACCAGTCGAGTTTCATATTCCGGAGTTTAAGCCGAAGTACCGATCTCTTACTCCGAAAATGGGACACGACCCAAACCATTAGCACAAACTGCGAAATCACTGTTGCGATGGCTGCACCCTTTACGCCCATATCAAAACCAAAAATAAAAATGGGATCAAGCACAACATTAATACCTGCACTGATAATCATCGAGTACATGGCATTTCGCGGGCTTCCTTCCGAACGAATGATGTTATTCATCGAAAAACCGACGACCTGGAAAAGAGATCCCAAAAGTATAATGTTCAGATAATCCTGTGCATACCCAATGGTTTGTTCATTTGCTCCAAAAGAACGGAGCATCGGTGTTTTCACGACAAATCCGATTACAGTCACCAGGATACCCACGATGATCATCAGAACAAAACCGTTACCCAGTACCCTTTCAGCAAGGTTAAATTCCTTTTTTCCCATATTAATGGATATCCTTACACCAGCGCCAATGCCAATTAACATTCCAAAAGCCGCTACAAGGATCATTATGGGAAAAACGATTGAAAGCCCTGAAAGAGCCATCGCACCTACCCCTCTGCCAATAAAAATCCGGTCAACAATATTATATAATGCATTGACAGATATGCCAATAAAGGCAGGCCAAAAAAATTTCCAGATTAATGCACCTATATTTTTTTCCCCTAATTCTTCTGATCTTCCTTTATCCACCCGGGCGATTTTAACTTGCTGCAAAGGTATTTTAATTTTAGTTTGACCGGTTTATTCTGACGATCTTTCCGTCCCGAAAATTAAGGTACAGAAAAAATCAGTAAAATTTTCAACACTGTACCTTGACCCAATTTTGGGGAAAAAAATTTTACCTTTGTGACAGAATTCTCAGGAATCATTTATTATTCGGCCTGTAGCGACAGGCGCAGGGAAATGATGAATATCCTGTGAGGATCTAAAGAATTAATCTTTACTAATACGAATGGGAACTGACCTAAAATCAAAGGAAATTATAGCCGGATTAAAATCAACAGACCCCGAAATTGTACTTGAGACGATTGGCAGGTTCAGGGAATCAGGAAATAGTCTTATTTTGGAAGAATTCATCGAATTATTGCATCAGTCAGAAGACCGTGAAATAAAGAAGAGTCTTTTGAACCTGTTGTCAGAACTAAAAGATAAAGCGAGTGTAACAATATTAATTGATGCTATTAAAAGTAAGAAATACGCATCAGAACGGGCAGAACTGGTTGCCTGTTGCTGGCAGAATGGTCTCGGTTACAATGAGTATCTTCCTTTTTTTATCGATCTGGTTATCAATGAGGAGTTTCGTATTGCTTTTGAAGCCTTTACAGTAATCGAAAATATGTATGGCAGGATAGATGATCAAATAATTGATATTGAAACAACCAAATTGAATAATGCACTAAAAATTGCCAATGACCAAAAGGCATATCTGTTAAACGCATTGCTGGCAATTATCGCTGACATCCCTGAAAAACAGGAATATCAGGAATAGAATTTTTTTACTTATAAGTTTTACAACCTAAATGAATTCAAACTAAAAAAACCTTTTTCAAGTGAAACAAGAACACTGTATTTGGGGTACAATCCATTAAGATCTATTGCATGAATAAGAATCCAATTGTTCTCCCAAAATTACAGAATCATCAACATTGCACAGGTCAATTAACTAACAACGTTGTTTTCGGATGAAGACAGAAGGAAAAGCGACAGTCAACAACTGCTACAGTCAATGCCAGGAGAATCGTATGCCAGGTTCAATCAGGACTCATACTATATTTCTCGGTATTCTGCTGCTTATGACTTGCGCATTTCAGACACAAGCCCAGGATCCTGAATTTTCGCAATTTTATGCAAATCCTCTTTATTTAAACCCGGCATTTACAGGAACCAGCGCTTATCCGCGTGTAGTGACCAACTACCGGAATCAATGGCCCAAACAAGGGAATACGTATGTGACCTATAACATGACGTATGATAAATTTGTGAACAGCATGCGGGGAGGCGTCGGACTTAAAGTCATGTATGACAGAGAATTAAACGGTGTTGTAAACAGCATCAATACTTCTTTTTTATACTCGTATCACGTAAAGGCGAGCGACCGGCTGTTTTTTACTATGGCTCTCGAGGGAGGATTTATTTTTAAGCAATTCAATATCTCCGGATTGATCTTTCCGGGTATGATCGATCAGGGAACAGGGACAATTACAGGAACCTATCCCCTCCCGTTTGAAGACGGACAAAAAATATTTCCTGACTTCTCATTCGGAATAGCCGGTCAGATGGATGATGTATATTTTGGGATTGCGTTGCATCACCTTACCCGGCCCGATCAGTCGATTATTGAAGGCGACCAGGTAGGAAGACTGCCGCTTAAACTGGCGCTTCACGCCGGAGCAAAAGGGCATCGGTTCCACCGGGGATTGTTATCGAAAGAGTTTACATTATCACCCAATGTGATTTACCGGCAGCAGGGATCCTTTAAACAGATCAATGCAGGTATTTATATGAAGGAGGACTGGCTTACTTTTGGTGGTTGGTACCGCAACAATCTTTCAATCAGGCCCGATGCATTTATTGCAATGGTTGGATTTCAAAAAGAAAAATTCCAGTTTGGTTATAGCTTCGATTTCTCACTGTCGAATGTAGCGACTTACAGCTATGGTTCACATGAACTGTCCATGACCTTCTTCTTTGGTGAATATCATCGCAGACTGTTCAATAACACCATGCTTATACCACAGATGTAGGAGAACCAGATTCATTTTAGTAAACAACAGTAACCGTCCCCGTTTGCCGGTGCCGACGTCCCAGAAAATCATTAAAATTCAAAATCCATACATAGGTACCGGCAGGGGCATATGATCCGTTCGGCATCTGTCCGTTCCATCCATTAATTTCATCCCGGGATTCGAAGACAATGTCGTTCCACCGCGATTGGATGGTTAAATGATACCCTTCCGTGGCAACACCGTCAGACCTAAGTTTAAATTCGCGGTCAGCCATATCGGGGGCATTAGGCGAAAATCCTGTCGGGGGAAAAATCCGGTCAAAGGCAACCAGCAATTGATGTGAAATGGTATCAGAACACTGAAATTCGTTGAATGCCTCCAGTAAAACCTTCCGGTAACCCGTAACCATAAAATAGTGTGAAGGATCTTTAACATCTGAAGTCGATTCATCGCCGAAATCCCATAGATAGGAAATTGCGCCTGTACTCGAATTTAAAAAATTCACGGTAGGTTTATCATTATAAACAATGGAATTATCCAAATCAAAGGCAGCAACCGGATTCGGATAAGTCTTTATAAACGCTTTACGGTTCAAAGTATCGGCACATCCGGTCGTTAATGACAACCCGGAAAGAACTACATCATACTGCTGATCGGGCATATCATATGAATGAGCAACCTCAATTCCCGATCCCTGACCTGAGTCACCAAAATCCCAGGTATAACTGACCATGTCGATAAGGTCAGCCGTCGTTGCGGTGAATACAGGTTCAAATGGAATACACCCTGCAGTTGAAGAGGAAGTTAGCGAAAAATCAGGTTTCCGTTTAACCATGACAGTGGCAGTATCACTTTTACAACCATGTTTTGAAGTTACGCTCAACTTTATATTTGCCTGAGGTCTGTTTTTTAAATTAAAAATAAATGGACCTTGTTTGGTGTCTGGATTTTGTATAATTTCTTCATTATCAAACTTCCCAAGATCCCAGGTATAGCGATCAGATAGATCCCCGCTTCCCACATAGGAAATTTCATAATTCCCTTTATCAAGGCATTCGGCCGGAAGCGAAGTAAATCCCACAGTGGGAATCGGCGCAACATAAATCATGCTGTCGATTTTAACTTCGTTGGTACAACCTTTAATAGTGATTACTTTCAATTTAACAGGATAATAACCGTTATTTTGATAGATATGCGTCGGTTCAGCAGTCGATCCGCTTAAAATACTTCCATCGCCAAAATCCCAGTCGTAAGTAACCATTTCGGTATTACTGGCCATAAATTTTGTGTTAAATGGCACGCAACCTGAATTGTCTTCAACCTGTAACTGAAGATTTGGAATAACTTTAAGATCCCGAAGCGTTTTCTCATTGGGGCAACCCTGATCAGTCAATCTTAATTTCAGATCGCGTCGCTCACGATTAATGCCAAGTGGAAAAGTGTACGAGTTGATCCCTGCTCCACGGGTAATTGTATCACCACCAAAAATCCAGATAAATTCTGAGGTGCCGATGTTTGCATCACCCACGTAGCTGACATCTAAATTATAACCGTAACATTTTACAGAATCAACTGAGAAATCAACTTTTGGTATTTTACGGAATCCAAATTTTATTACTGAATCTGAATAACATGAAAACTCATCTGTGGCCTTAATTTTCAGGTCGTAAGTCCCAAAATCGGGAACCATAACTTCCTTACCGTTTGAAATAAAACCGTCGCTAAGACGTTGAATCGTAATATTTCCATTGTCTGATATAACGTCCAGAGTAGCTGTTTTATTTCCGCATATCAGCGTATCAAGACGTGAAAAATCCAGCTTGGGTCTATTGCCAAATGCCACTTTAATTGAATCACTTGCCTTACATCCGTATTTATTGGTTAGCTCAACAGAATAAGTACCAGGTTCCGATACAGTAATCTTTTGATCGGTTAAGGAAGTTTTGGGAGTTGTCCATAAATAATTGGTAAATTGATCACTTTCGCCTGCATCAAGAATGATGTTTGCCTGATTGCAACTTGTGGTATCGTTCCCCAAATTTACGATCATTTTACCAACATGAATATCGGCACTATCTTCCAAAATACAACCGTCGCTTGTAGTGACTTTTACTTTGTACCATCCATTAGTAGTTATTTTTATCGACGGGGTGGTTTCCCCCGTACTCCACGAATATGTATCAAATGCATTTCCTGCATTAAGTATCAAAGGTTCAGACCCATCGCAATTAACTCCATTCTCACCAACACTACTCCACAAATCAAGCACAATGTCCAGACTAAAACCAACACCGTATCCATAGGATTCATACCCCCCGAAACCATATACATAAGCAATAAATCCTTTTCCGGTCTCCATTGATTCTAAAATATGATTACCCTTTGCAATGTTGACCTGTGCATAGGAATAGCCAGTCCCATGTAGTGGTAGAAAACTAACCGGTATATTATCCAGAATAATTTTTCCAACAGCATCATTTTTTACTACCACATTAGCAAAATACTTATCTTTAATCTCTTTCGAGTCATAAGCAACAAAGGCTACCTTTTCACGGGTCTGGTTTACCGGGCTGATAATCACCATAAACGGGTCACCATCACCATGTGTAAATGCTGAGTCAACGGTAAGAGAATTACTGTATTGCGCCAGTAGCACGGGTTTATCACTTTCGATCAGCGAAGGTTCATTATACATCAGCATAAACTCGGAATACTGACCTTTATTCAATAAAACAGAAGGTTTATTGCCAATTCTGATCATTGTATTATCTTCAGCAGCTAAAATCCGGTATGTATCTTTCTCTCTTGACTTAAGCGGAACTGCGATAAATTTTCTACCCCATGTTTGCAATGGTGGTATTTGCTCGTACAAATGGTCCCATCCTTCAGAAGCGGAATTAGCTGGAACAGATGTGCAGTAGGAACCTGAAAATAGTGCTATCGGTTTATTGCTGATAATGTGACTACCCGTTAAATCACCCTGTGCAGGTGCTGTATTTAAGAGATTTTCGGATTGCACCTGAAACAACTCACCTTGACTAAGTGTAATAGAAAAAGGAACATTGGCTGGCTGCAACTTATCGGTGATTTTGGTTGGAGTAATCTGAATTACCGTGTTGTCTTCCGAAGCGACAATCATAAACTCACTGTTTTTTCCCTGAGCATCTCCATTGGGCTGAATCCAACTTAAATGGGTATCATAACACATTGCATAATACTCATTACCAAGAGATTCAGTCGGATAAATCACAGCTGCATCTGCTGACGCGGATGCCCAACTGAGCGCATAAACATTCATTGGATTATCCGAAATCAGGTGGATTGCCTTATCCTGAATGCTCTCTGAACCGATTGCCTCTACCTTATGCCAGTCAATAGTTATTCTCTTTGGTGTATTAGGAAGAACAATGCCAGTATTGAATGGGATTGCCGATTTGCCAATATAAACATCATACTTACATTCGTAAACTGAAGTGACGGTGATGTCCACATAATGCCCGGATCCAAAGTTTCGGCTTTCCATAAAACCAAACCAAAAGTCTTTCCCTTCCGTTGATTTTCGACACGGGTTAGTCTGTCCAAAGACTGATATCGCATTTAAGAATAAAAGCAAAAAAATTAGTCGGGTCAATTGAATTATGCAATGAATTTGGTGTCGAATATAGTTAATTTTAAATAAAACAAGGATGTATTTTATGTAAAAATTACAGGCCTGTTCAAAGTTTTTGCAATACCTGATTTTTAACTATTTATCGCCTTGTTATTATCCAATTTACCGAATTCTTTACAATTTTAATACACAACTGTAACTGTACCCGTTTGCCGGTGTTTCCGACCCAGAAAATCATTAAAATTTAAAATCCAGACATATACACCTGCAGGGGCAAATGAACCGTTGGGCATTTGTCCGTTCCACCCCTTAATTTCATCCCGTGCTTCAAAGACGATGTCGTTCCACCGGCTTAATATTGTTAAATGATAACCTTCCGTGGCAATACCTTCGGACCCGAGCCGAAATTCCCGGTCAACCGTATTGGGTGCATTGGGTGAAAATCCGGTCGGGGGAAAAATACGGTCAAAAGCAACCAGAAGCTGATGTGAAACGGTATCAGAACACATAAATTCATTGAATGTTTCCAGTAAAACAGTCTTGTAACCGGTTGCAATAAAATAATGTGAAGGATCTTTTTCATCTGAAGTCGATTCATCACCAAAGTCCCATAAGTAGGAAACAGCACCGGAGCTTGAATTTAAAAAATTAACTGTGGGTTTATCATTGTATACAGTAGTGTTATCCATACTGAACGCTGCTTCAGGTTTTGGATAAGCCCAGGCAAGTGCCTGACTGAGTAAAGTGTCTGAACACCCCGTTGATGAAGATAATGCAAACAAGGTCACGTCATACTTATGGTCAGGTTCAGCATATTCATGTGTTACCTGGTCGCCTGTTCCACCCGTTCCATCACCAAAATCCCAGCTATAATTAACCTTATCAACCGGATCACCCGTAATCGCACTAAATAACGGCTCAAAAGGAGTACATCCGGCAGCCATAGAGGTGAGCACAGAGAAGTCGGGGACGCGTTTGACCAATACAGTTGCGGTATCACTAAGACAACCAAATTTTGAAGTCACACTTAGCCGGATGTTTGTCTGTGGTTTATTTTGCAGGTTGAAAATAAACGGACCCTGAGTTTCCAATGGATTTTTGATAATCTCTGAGGTATCGAATTTTGATAAATCCCATATGTAACGGTCGAGAGTATCGCCCGTACCGGCATAAGAAATGCTGTTATCCCCTTTTAGCAGACATTCAGTCAAAAAAGATGTGAATCCGGCTGTTGGGATCGGATAAGTCCACATAAATTCTTTCCTGCTGATTGTATCACTGCATCCTGTAGTTGACGACTGTGCAATCAGGGCAACATCGTACTTCTGATCGGGTGCTGCATAAAAATGGCTTACCTGATCACCCGTTCCTGCCGAACCGTCACCAAAATCCCAACTGTAATTCAACTGATCAACAGGATCGTTTGCTTTGGCTGTCAACAAAGGTCCAAACGGGGGACACCCCGCATTTGATGAAGCACTTATCGAAAAATCGGGGATTCGTTTGACCAGCATTTTTGCGGTATCACTAAAACAACCATATTTTGAAACCGCGTTAAGGCGAATTAATGCCTGAGGTTTATTTTTCAGATTGAAAATAAGAGGGCCGCGTGTAGTATCCGGATTTTGTACAATTTCTGCCAAATCCAGTTCTGATAAATCCCAGTTATATCTATCCAGCGAATCTGCTGTACCATTGTAGAAAATTTGATGATCTCCCTTTTCGAGACATTCAGCCGAAAGTGACGTAAATCCAACTGTAGGTATTGGTGCAACATATACCAGACTATCAATTTCCACTTCATTCACACAACCTTCTCCGCTTGACACAATAGTGGTTATTTTAAGCTTCACATTATAAAAACCATCATTCTGGTAGATGTGAAAAGGGTTCTTATCTCTCCTTTCTAGGGGAGTTCCGTCCCCATAATCCCAATCATAGACGACCACTTCAGTATTTTCAGCTCTGAATTCTGCATTGAATGGTTCACAACCAAGATTGTCAACAACACCCATTTCAAGCTTTGGGATGACCTTAATGTCTTTTTGGGTATAACTATTTGGACACCCGTCCTGCGTAACTGTCAGCGAAAGATCGCGTTGTGAACGATTAATTCCCAGTGGAACGACAAGTGAATTCAATCCGGTTTCATTAGCGACGACTTCACCGCCAAATACCCAGTTAAAATTTGAAACAACAGTATCGGCATCGCCCACATAACTAACGTTCAGATTATACCCGGAACATTTTTTTGCATCAATAGTAAAGTCGACCGCAGGTGTTTTGTAAAAACCGAGTCTGACGGAGGTATCTGTCACACACGAAAATTCATCTTTCGCAGTAAGGTTGACAAGGTAAGTTCCGAAGTCTGCCGGCAAAACCGAAGCAGTAAGATTACTGATATTAACTTTAGCATCCGGACTTTCCAATAACCATGTCACTGCTTTATCTGCTGAAATATTGAGGGTCGTTGTATATTTTCCACACATCAGGGTATCGAGCTTCGAAAGATCAAGTTTCGGTTTATCGGTGAAAGCAATCGCTATTGTGTCGCCTGTTCGGCATCCGTTTTTATCGATAATATTAACTAAATAAATCCCATCTTTTTTCACGACAACCGACGGGGTAATTTCTGTTGTTGACCACAGGTGAACAGGAAACTGGTTTCCTGCATTTAATACAATTGCTTCAGGGTTACAGATTGTGCTGTCGCGACCAAGATCCACGATTGGAGCAGCAAAAAATCCAAGGTTAAAAGAAGTATCTGTGGAACACGAAAATTCATCTTTTGCAGTAAGGTTGACAAGGTAAGTTCCGAAGTCTGCCGGCAAAACCGAAGCAGTAAGATTACTGATATTAACTTTAGCATACGGACTTTCCAATAACCATGTCACTGCTTTATCTGCTGAAATATCGAGGGTCGTTGTATATTTTCCACACATCAGGGTATCGAGCTTCGAAAGATCAAGTTTCGGTTTATCGGTGAATGCAATCGCTATTGTGTCGCCTGTTCTGCATCCGTTTTTATCAATAATATTGACTGAAAAAATCCCATCTTTTTTCACGACAACCGATGGCGTAATTTCTGTCGTTGACCACAGGTGAACAGGAAACTGATTACCTGCATTTAATACAATTGCTTCAGGATTACAGATTGTGCTGTCGCGACCCAGGTCCACTATTGGCGCTGCAAAAAATCCAAGGTTAAAAGAAGTATCTGTGGAACAGGAAAATTCATCTTTCGCTGTTAAGGTGACGGGGTAAGTACCGAAGTCAGCAGGCAAAACCGAAGCTGTAAGATTACTGATATTAACTTTAGCATCCGGGCTTTCCAGCAACCATGATAAAGGTTTATCGGCCGAAATATCGAGGGTCGTTGTATATTTTCCACACATCAGCGTATCGAGCCTTGTCATATCGAATTTCGGTCTGTCCTTAAAGGTGACTTTAATCGTATCACTGGTTTTACATCCATATTTGTTAATAGCCTCAACTGCATAATTCCCTGTTTCGGTCGCGGTTATTGTTTGTCCTGTTAACGAATTTAGGGGAGTTGACCACTGATAACTCAAAAACTGATCACCTGCATCGAGAACAATAGTATCCGGATTACAAATAATTGTATCAGTCCCAAGATCAACAGAAGGTTTACTAATCTGAAGTTCAACGCTATCACTTAATTCGCAACCCCCATTTAATGATGCGGTTACACTATACCAACCTGCCTCAGTAACCTGAATCGCGGAGATGGTATCGCCGGTGCTCCACAAATAGTTATCAAAAGCATTTCCGGCGTTAAGGGTAAGCGGATCGGCTCCATCGCACCGAACCAGCAATTTGCCGATCGCATTGATATTACTGCCAAGATCAAGGACAATATCAAGATTAAATCCTACACCGTATCCATACGACTCCACACCGCCGAAACCATATACATAGGCAATAAACCCCTTCCCCTCCTCGGTTGTTTCGATCAGGTGATTCCCTTTGGTAACGAGATTAACCTGTGCATAGGAATATCCGGTTCCGCTTAATGAAGTGAAAATTATTATGTTATTATCCAGTTTAATTTTACCAACCGCATCATCCTTTACAACAACGTTGATAAAATACTTGTTTGTAATGTTTTGTGAATCGTAAGCCACAAAAGCGACCTTTTCGCGTGTCTGGTTTACCGGACTCACAATCACCATAAACGGATCGCCGTCGCCTCCGTTATAGGTTCTGTCAACACTGTTTGAATTGCTGTATTGAGCTAACAGAACTGGCTTATCACTTTCAATTAATGAAGGTTCTGTATAAAGCAGCATAAATTCGTAGAACTCTCCTTTATTCAACGAAACAGGAGGTTTACTGCCAATACGTATAGTAGTATTATTTTCTGCCGCCAATACGCGGTATGTATCTTCGTGTCTGGATTGTAAAGGAACAGCAATAAACTTTCTGCCCCATGTTTGCAGAGGTGGAATCTGTTCGTAAAGATGATCCCAGGCACTGGTGGAAGTAAAAGGAATAGTTGTCGCTAAAGAGCCCGAAAAAAAGGCTATAGGTTTTTTGCTGGTGATATAGCTGCCGGTCAAATCTCCCTGACCCTGTGCTCCTGAATTTGGAAGATTCTCTGACTGGACCTGGTACACCTCTCCCTTAGAAAGCCAGATTTTGAAGGGTATGTTTGCTGGTTTCAACTTGTCAGTTAACTTAGAGGGTGTAATCCAAACCTCAGTACTATCCTGGGTGGCTACAATTAGAAACTCGCTGTTTCTCCCGTTTCCGGTATTTATTCCATTGCCATTGACATGTGGGGTGTAACACATCGCATAATATTCATTTCCAAGCGATTCTGCAGGATAGATCACCGCCACATCAGCCGAACTATTATCAAAATTGAGCGCATAGACGTTTAGCGGCTGATCAGATACCAGATGAATTGCTCTGTCCTGAATGGTTTCTGAACCCGTAGCCTCGACTAGATTCCAGGCAATCTTAATTTTAACAGGGATGTTGGGCAATACTGTTCCATCAAGGGGCGACGGTAATGTAAAGGGAATTAGGGACTTTCCGATATAAATCCTGTAATTGCAATTGTGAATTGAGGTTAGTGTAATTTCAGTATAATGTGTTGAAGCGTGATAGTTTCGGCTTTCCATAAAACCAAACCAAAAATCTTTTCCTTCGGTCGATTTACGGCACGATCCGGTAGTCTGTCCAAAGACAGACACACTAAAAAAAATGAGAAAGAGAGTTAGCCGGGTTAAGCGCATCAGAGGGTGAATTTGGCCATGAATTTAATTGATTTTTAATTATAGATCAAATTAACAATTTTTTTAATAAATGAGGGTGACCGTCCCTTTTTGGCGGTGTGAACGTCCCAGGTGATCGGTAAAATTCAGAATCCAGACATAGGTTCCGGCAGGAGCAGATGATCCGTTTGACATTTGTCCGTTCCATCCCTTTGACTGATCCTTTGTTTCGAAAACAATATCGTTCCAGCGCGACAGTATGGTTAAATGGTAACCTACTGCAGCGACTCCGTCTGAGCCCAGTTTGAATTCGCGATCTACCACATTCGGAGCATTGGGCGAAAAGGCATTTGGAGGGAAAATACGATCGAAGGCAACCAATAACCGATGAGAAATGGTATCAGAGCACTGAAATTCGTTAATTGCCTCCAGTAAAACTGTCCGGTAACCGGTAACAAGAAAATAATGCGAGGGATCTTTAACATCTGAAGTCGATTCATCACCGAAATCCCATAAATAGGAAATTGCACCTGTACTTGAATTAAAGAAATTCACGGTTGGTTTATCATTGTAAACAACAGTATGATCCATATCAAACGCGGCGGCAGGTTTCGGATAAGTCCGTATATATTGCGGACGGCTAATCGTATCAATACATCCGGTTATTGAGGACGAGGCAGTCAGAACAAGATTAAACTTCTGATCAGGCACCTCATAGGCATGCGTAACCTGATCGCCGGAGCCCTGCCCCGGTTCTCCAAAATCCCAGCTATAGCTTATCTGGTCGACAGGATCACCAGTTGTTGCAGTGAATACGGGCTCAAAAGGTGTACATCCGGCAACAGAGGAGGAACTCATCGAAAAGGCAGGTTTTCGTTTGGCCAGTACTGTGGCAGTGTCACTTTTACAACCATATTGTGAAATTACGCTGAGTCGGATATTTGTCTGAGGTTTGTTTTTCAGAGTGAAAATAAGCGGACCCGGTTTGGTCCCGGGATTTTGTATAATCTCCTCATTATCAAATTCAGCAAGGTCCCACACATAGGTATCCAACAGGTCACCGCTACCTAGATAGGAGATTTCATGATTCTCCTTTTCGAGACATTCTGCTGCAAGTGCTGTGAATCCGGCAGTAGGAATGGGCGCGGCATAGATCATGCTGTCTATCCTGACTTCGTTGGCACACCCTTTATTGGTTATTACTTCCAATTTAACAGGATAATAACCATCATTTTGATAGGTATGCGTCGGATCGGCAGTCAATCCGTTTAAAACACTTCCGTCACCAAAATCCCAGTTATACGTTACGGTTTCTGTATTGGCAGCCATAAATTTTGTTGTAAAAGGCTCACAACCCAGACTATCCTCAACCCACATCTGCAGATTGGGGATTACTTTAATATCGTGGAGCGTTTTATCATTCGGGCATCCCTGATCTGTAACCCTGAGCTTTAAATCGCGTGTAGCCCGGTTAATACCAAGCGGAACAACATACGCATCCAGTCCGATCCCCTGAATAATTGTATCGCCACCATATATCCAAATGAAATCCGACGCATCAATATTCGCGTCGCCTGCATATTTAACGTCCAGATTATACCCGTAACATTTTGTGGAATCGATGGAAAAGTCAATGGTCGGCGTTTTATGGAATCCAAAACTGATTAAGGAATCGGAAGTACAGGAATACTCATCGGTAGCCCTTATCTTAAGAGGATAGGTGCCAAAATCGGGAACAGTAACATCAAGCCCCTGAAACATAAAATTATCACTCATGCGCTGAACGGAAAATACACCTTCATCTGCTGTAATGTCCAGAATATCTGATTTTTTCCCGCAAATTAGGGTGTCAAGCCGCGAAAAATCAATCGTTGGTTTGTCTGTAAAGGAAACCTTAATCGTGTCCTTCGTTTTACATCCAAATTTATTGGTTACCTCAACAAAGTAATCGCCTGGCTGAGAAACTGTAATCTTCTGATCAATTTGAGCCGTCGACCACATAAAGCCCGTAAACTTGTCACTGGCATCGAGCAAAATAGTTTCAGGATTACAGATTGTAGTATCACGACCCAGGTTGATAACCGGCTTACTTACCTGTAATTCAACACTGTCCTCCAGTACACAACCATTATTTGTATTAACTTTTACACTGTACCACCCATCATTGTTAATCTGTATGGTTGAAGTTGTATCTCCCGTGCTCCACAAATAATTGTCAAAAGCATTACCTGCATTGAGGGTAAGCGGGGGTTCACCATCGCACCGGACAACTAATTTTTCGCCATTTGCATTGATGTCACTTCCCAGGTCAAGTACAATATCGAGATTAAAACCAACACCGTAGCCATACGATTCATAACCTCCAAAACCATATACATAGGCAATAAATCCCTTTCCCGGCTCTGTAGATTCAATGTTATGATTCCCATTACCTATTTCGAGTTGTGCATAGGAATAGCCGCTTCCGGTAAGAGATTGAAATATAATGGGAACGTTATCCAGGATAATTTTACCAACAGCGTCGTTTTTGACTACCACATTGATATAATATTTTTTTATTTGTGCTGAAGCATAAGCCACGAACGCCACCCTTTCACGTGTCTGATTGACGGGGCTCACGATGATCATAAACGGATCCCCGTTCCAATTAGCGGCCGTAACACCGGGGGGCCGGTCAACAATATTCGAGTTGCTGTACTGCGCCAGGAGTATCGGTTTATTACTTTCGATCAAAGATACTTCCGTCGAATTCAGCATAAATTCCCGATACTCGCCTTTGTTTAGCAGGGGAGCCAAAGTAACCGTCCCAATCCGCACCTCGGTATTATTTTCTGAAGCCAAAACCCGGTAAGTATCCATCCCTCTTGACAAGAGTGGTACGGCTACAAATTTTCTACCCCATGTCTGAAGCGGGGGAAGTTGCTCATATAAATGGTCATAGGCATCATTTACAGTGACCGGCACGGTTGTGGCATATGATCCTGAGAATACAGCAACAGGTTTATTGCTCGTGATATAACTTCCTGTCAGATCGCCCTGGTCGGGTGCCGTATTAAGAAGATTTTCAGACTGTACCTGATACAACTCTCCCTTACTGAGCGTTATCTGGAAAGGGACATTGGCAGGTCTTAACTGATCAGTCACCTTCGAAGGTGTAATCGAAAGGAGGGTGTTATCCTCAGCAGCCACAATCATAAATTCACTGTTCTTTCCCTGGGCTGTACCTGTAATCGGATTTACATTACTTAAATGCGGATTATAACACATGGTAAAATACTCATCACCCAGTGATCCAACCGGGTAAATCACAGCAACATCAGCAGAGTTCGAAGCCCAGTTTAGCGCATAAACATTCAAAGGCTGATCCGAAACCAGGTGAATTGCCTTCTCCTGGATATTTTCTGAACCCCTGGCTTCAACAAGATTCCAGTCAATGGGAATTTGTATCGGACTATTCGGATATAAAGTCCCGCCTGTAAACGGAGTGAGTGATTTACCAATATAAATCTGGTATTTACATTCAAAGATTGAAGTAATGGTGATGCTGTTGTAATGCCCGGCCTGGTAGTTCCGGTTCTCCATAAATCCAAACCAAAATTCCTTTCCTTCTGTTGATTTGCGGCAAGATTCTGTTTGTCCGTCAACTGAACGAAAAACAAAAAAAAGGAGCAACAGGTTTAGCAGAAAAAATTTCATGATGGTTTTAAATAGGCCATAAATATACTTGATTTAATAAATAAAACCATTAATAAACAAGGGTCACTGTTCCGGTTTGCCGGTGTCTGCGACCCAGAAAATCGGTAAAGTTAAGTATCCAGATATACGTACCTGCGGGTGCTAAAGATTCATCGGGCATTTGTCCATTCCATCCTTTAATTTCATTCCGGGCTTCGAAGACAAGATCATTCCACCGGCTTAATATGGTTAAATGATACCCTTCCGAAGCAATACCGTCAGACCCAAGTTTAAATTCCCGGTCCACCAGATCGGGTGCGTTGGGTGAAAATCCGGTCGGGGGGAAAATCCGGTCAAAGGCAACCAGCAGTTGATGGGTGACCGTATCAGAACACAAAAATTCGTTGAATGCTTCCAGTAAAACCGTCCGGTAGCCGGTTGCAATAAAATAATGAGCGGGATCTTTAACATCTGAAGTCGATTCATCGCCGAAATCCCACAAATAAGTATCCGCTCCGGAACTGAGATTCGAAAAATTCACCGTAGGTTTATCATTGTAAACAGTTGTGTTATCCATACTGAACGCTGCTTCAGGCTTAGGATAGGTCATCAGTAAATCCGGACTGACCAGCGTGTCGGAACAACCTGTAACCGATGATCTGCCTGAGAGGGTAACGGTGTATTTTTGATCCGGTTGTTCGTAGCTATGCGACACCTGTGATCCGGAAGATATTACCCCGTCACTAAAATCCCAGCTAAAATCAATCCGGTCGGCCGGGTCACTGATGATGCCCGTCAGCACCGGCTCAAAAGGAACACAACCCTCAACCTGGGAAGGAAGAATGGAAAAACCCGGTTTTCGTTTGACCAGTACCGTGGCAGAATCACTCCGGCACCCGTATTTCGAGACCGCTTTCAGACCAATGAGGGCCTGCGGTTTGTTTTTCAGGTTAAAAATAAACGGACCCTGGGTGGTATCGGGATTTTGTATAATCTCTTCATTATCGAAAGCGGTAAGATTCCACCTGTAGATATCCAACTGATCGCCACTACCATGATATGAGATTTCGTGATTTTCCTTTTCAAGACATTCTGCCGGAAGTGGTGTAAATCCAATGGTTGGTATCGGGGCCACATAAACCAGGCTGTCCATCACGATTTCGTTTGAACACCCTTTATCGGTTGTTACTTCGAGCTTTACCGGGTAATAACCGTCGTTCAGGTAAGTATGCGACGGATCAGCCGTTAACCCGCTTAAAATAGTACCATCACCAAAATCCCAGGCATAGGTGACTGTTTCGGTATTTTCAGCCGTAAACCGGGTGGTAAAAGGCTCACATCCAAGGCTGTCGGAGACTGAAATCTTCAGGTTGGGAATTACCTTAATGTCGCTGAGTGTTTTGTCATTCGCACATCCCTGGTCAGTAACCTTTAAGGTGAGGTCGCGCGTGGCACGGTTGACACCCAGGGGGACAAGATAAGCGTCAATGCCAATTCCCCGTTTGATGGTATCACCCCCGAAAACCCAGGTAAAATCGGATGAAGCAATAGTTGCATCGCCCGAATACTTCACATCAAGATTATAACCATAACACTTTGTTGAATCAACCGAAAAATTAACCGTCGGAGTTTTATGAAATCCAAAACTGATTACAGAATCCGAAGAACAGGAGAACTGATCAGTGGCTTTGACAGTAAAGTCATACCTCCCGAAATCGGGTACAGCCACATTAAGGGTATTGAATACAAAACTGTCACTAAGGCGTTGAACTGTAAAACTGCCTTTATCGGATGTAACATCCAGCAGAGCCGATTTTATCCCGCAAATCAGGGTGTCGAGCCTGGTAAAATCTATTTGGGGTTTATTTGTGAAGGAGACCTTTACCTGATCAATGGTTTTACATCCGTTAGTATCGGTAATGTTAACCCCGTAAGTTCCATCACTTTTAACTACGATACCTGGTGTTATTTCTGCTGTTGACCACAGGTAATCAGCAAACATTTCACCCGCAGTCAACTGAAGGGTTGCAGGGTTACAAATTGTGGTATCGTTACCCAGGTTAACTACAGGGACCGGGTAAAAACCCAATCCGAATTTTGCCTCTGCGGGGCAATACTGATGGCTTGCCTTAAATACCATCGGGTAAAGCCCAAAGTCGGGAACACTCACAGCCAACCCGTTTACCGTCGCCTTAAGATCCTGGCTTTCGAGCGAAAAAGCCGAAGCATCCGTGACAATATTTACAACAGCGGACTTATCACTACCGCAAATGAGCGTCTGAAGATTTGAAAGATTTACCGAGGGATATTCATGAACGATAACCTTTGTAGCTGAAGGCAGGGACACGCAATTTTTACCGGAAGTGAGTGTCACGCTGTAGATGCCCGGCTGACTGACTGTTATGGTTCGTGTTTTGATGGTGCTACCCCAGTCATAACCTGCATGAACACCCGGGTCAAGCGTGATTGATTGTCCCTGGCATATATTTTCTTCGGGATTTAATAACGATACCGGTGCCGGATGTACAATGACAGAATACGATGCCGTATCACTACACGCCCCGCGGGTTCCGGTTACCTTATAGGTTGTTGTAGTCCCGGGGGATGCCGTGGGATTGGGGGTTTTACTTGCATCCCCTAAAGTAGGATTCGATAACCCTTCGGCTGGTGTCCATAAATAATCTCCGGGAGTCCAGTTGACATCCTGTATATTTAACTTCACACTTCCGCCTTCACAAATCTCATGAACATGACTTGTATTAAAAAGCATCGTATTGACCTGTAATTCAAGGGTAGCGGTAAGATTTAAAGTCGGTTCATCTGCATATCCTCCATATTCGATTAAGTACCCCTTAGATGAATAATCACCACCTCCTCCCGTGTTTGGTAAATCGTTCCATTTATAGGAATTATTAGGATTAGTTGGAAATACGGTGATGTGGGCATAATCTTCGTCACCGGACTGATTGGGCTCCCATGTATTTGCAGGGAGTGATGCTAAATAAGGTGTATCCCACTTGTTCCAGTTATGGTAAGCCTCAACACCCTGGGCATTCTTCACAGCACCAAATGAAGATGGATTTGACTTCGCCAGGTAACCGGTTCCTCGCCAGAACAAACGACCCTGATTGCTTTCCTCCAGCCCTTCGGGACCTGTAACCCAGCGCCATTCTCCTTCGACAAGCGAATCAGAAGCTCCAATCCAGCCCACGCCTGTCGTTTTAAGTTTGATAAAATCGTTCTCCGCCTGACTCGTTATTGTGGCCATATAACCCCTCAAACCAAAATACACCATCGCATCTGATTTTGATTCAATCTGTGCATCTGTCCATTTTATACCTGTTTTGGAAATGAAACGATAAAAATGGCCTGATGCAGGCAGGTAATCGGCATCTTCGAGTGTTATAGAAATTTTGCGGACGCCAAGAGTGGGAATAGCTCTGTTATTTTTGTAGGTGACCGATTTTATTGCATCCCGGTAATTTGCACTCGTGGATGAAATGTCACCTTTCAATAACAAATATCCTTGTGCTGCAACCCATGTGCCGGCAATGTTACCAAATGATTCGGTATAGACCAATTCGTCTTCACCCATCTTATAGCCTTCGCTAAAGGAAATTTTCATCCCGGTAATCGTAAAGGTTCCTTCAATAGTCAAACTTTCAGCGATTAAAACAGGACTGGTACAGTACTGAACAGCAGCAGGGTTATTCAATTCAACAGCAAACAAAGGATCAGCCGCTTTCGTCTCATTCACGAATCCGGTCAATATCAATGCTATAAAAAACAGAATTTTCAATTAATTTGCGCTCTAATATGCTTTATAATAACAATATTGTCAATTGAACAGGTCAATCAGTCTGAGTCCTAAGGTATCGCAAGATAGCTCAATTAATTGTTATAAAAGAGAGCCAAATCCATTCCATTTGCACATTTTCCATTAAAAAAATGGCGCCAGGTTATGAGCTATTGGCTGAAGTAGCAATTAGGCGAATATGCGAAGGGGAACTCAATAAACCACAGTCACTGTTCCGGTTTGCCGGTGTCTGCGACCCAGAAAATCGGTAAAGTTAAGTATCCAGATATACGTACCTGCGGGTGCTAAAGATTCATCGGGCATTTGTCCATTCCATCCTTTAATTTCATTCCGGGCTTCGAAGACAAGATCATTCCACCGGCTTAGTATGGTTAAGTGATACCCTTCCGAAGCAATACCGTCAGACCCAAGCTTAAATTCCCGGTCCACCAGATCGGGTGCATTGGGTGAAAATCCGTTCGGGGGGAAAATCCGGTCAAAGGCAACCAGCAGTTGATGGGTGACCGTATCAGAACACAAAAATTCGTTGAATGCTTCCAGTAAAACCGTCCGGTAGCCGGTTGCAATAAAATAATGAGCGGGATCTTTAACATCTGAAGTCGATTCATCGCCGAAATCCCACAAATAAGTATCCGCTCCGGAACTGAGATTCGAAAAATTCACCGTAGGTTTATCATTGTAAACAGTTGTGTTATCCATACTGAACGCTGCTTCAGGTTTGGAATAGGTCATCAGTAAATCCGGACTGACCAGCGTGTCGGAACAACCTGTAACCGATGATCTGCCTGAGAGGGTAACGGTGTATTTTTGATCCGGTTGTTCGTAGCTATGCGACACCTGTGATCCGGAAGATATTACCCCGTCACTAAAATCCCAGCTAAAATCAATCCGGTCGGCCGGGTCACTGATGATGCCCGTCAGCACCGGCTCAAAAGGAACACAACCCTCAACCTGGGAGGGAAGAATTGAAAAACCCGGTTTTCGTTTGACCAGTACCGTGGCAGAATCACTCCGGCACCCGTATTTCGAGACCGCTTTCAGACCAATGAGGGCCTGCGGTTTGTTTTTCAGGTTAAAAATAAACGGACCCCGGGTGGTATCGGGATTTTGTATAATCTCTTCATTATCGAAAGCGGTAAGATTCCACCTGTAGATATCCAACTGATCGCCACTACCATGATATGAGATTTCGTGATTTTCCTTTTCAAGACATTCTGCCGGAAGTGGTGTAAACCCGATGGTAGGGATCGGGGCCACATAAACCAGGCTGTCCATCACGATTTCGTTTGAACACCCTTTATCGGTTGTTACTTCGAGCTTTACCGGGTAATAACCGTCGTTCAGGTAAGTATGCGACGGATCAGCCGTTAACCCGCTTAAAATAGTACCATCACCAAAATCCCAGGCATAGGTGACTGTTTCGGTATTTTCAGCCGTAAACCGGGTGGTAAAAGGCTCACATCCAAGGCTGTCGGAGACTGAAATCTTCAGGTTGGGAATTACCTTAATGTCGCTGAGTGTTTTGTCATTCGCACATCCCTGGTCAGTAACCTTTAAGGTGAGGTCGCGCGTGGCACGGTTGACACCCAGGGGGACAAGATAAGCGTCAATGCCAATTCCCCGTTTGATGGTATCACCCCCGAAAACCCAGGTAAAATCGGATGAAGCAATAGTTGCATCGCCCGAATACTTCACATCAAGATTATAACCATAACACTTTGTTGAATCAACCGAAAAATTAACCGTCGGAGTTTTATGAAATCCAAAACTGATTACAGAATCCGAAGAACAGGAGAACTGATCAGTGGCTTTGACAGTAAAGTCATACCTCCCGAAATCGGGTACAGCCACATTAAGGGTATTGAATACAAAACTGTCACTAAGGCGTTGAACTGTAAAACTGCCTTTATCGGATGTAACATCCAGCAGAGCCGATTTTATCCCGCAAATCAGGGTGTCGAGCCTGGTAAAATCTATTTGGGGTTTATTTGTGAAGGAGACCTTTACCTGATCAATGGTTTTACATCCGTTAGTATCGGTAATGTTAACCCCGTAAGTTCCATCACTTTTAACTACGATACCTGGTGTTATTTCTGCTGTTGACCACAGGTAATCAGCAAACATTTCACCCGCAGTCAACTGAAGGGTTGCAGGGTTACAAATTGTGGTATCGTTACCCAGGTTAACTACAGGGACCGGGTAAAAACCCAATCCGAATTTTGCCTCTGCGGGGCAATACTGATGGCTTGCCTTAAACACCATCGGGTAAAGTCCAAAGTCGGGAACACTCACAGCCAACCCGTTTACCGTCGCCTTAAGATCCTGGCTTTCGAGCGAAAAAGCCGAAGCATCCGTGACAATATTTACAACAGCGGACTTATCACTTCCACAAATGAGCGTCTGAAGATTTGAAAGGTTAACCGAGGGATATTCATGAACGATAACCTTTGTAGCCGAAGGCAGGGACACGCAATTTTTACCGGAAGTGAGTGTCACGCTGTAGATGCCCGGCTGACTGACTGTTATGGTTCGCGTTTTGAGGTTGTTACCCCAGTCATATCCTGCATGAACACCCGGGTCAAGCGTGATTGATTGTCCCTGGCATATATTTTCTTCGGGATTTAATAACGATACCGGCGCCGGATGTACAATGACAGAATACGATGCCGTATCACTACACGCCCCGCGGGTTCCGGTTACCTTATAGGTTGTTGTAGTCCCGGGGGATGCTGTGGGATTTGGGGTTTTACTGGCATCCCCTAAAGTAGGATTCGATAACCCTTCGGCTGGTGTCCATAAATAATCTCCGGGAGTCCAGTTGACATCCTGTATATTTAACTTCACACTGCCGCCTTCACAAATCTCATGAACATGACTTGTATTAAAGAGCATCGTATTTACCTGTAATTCAAGGGTAGCGGTAAGATTTAAAGTAGGCTCATCTGCGTATCCTCCATATTCGATAATATAACCCTTAGGAGACCAATCTCCTGCTCCTCCTTCATCCCTCACATCGTTCCATTTATACGAATTCAAAGGGTCGCTTGGAAAGACAGTAATATGACCATAATGTTCTGCATTGCCTGCATTATTTGGCTCCAATCTATCCCAATTGCTGTATTCTAAACCAACAGGACCAAAAACCGATGGATTTAATTTAGCCTGTGCTCCAGTTCCCCGCCAGAACAAACGACCTCTACCCAAATCCTCCAACCCTTCCGGTCCGGTAACCCAACGCCACTCTCCATCAATTGTTTTATCGGTTGCGCCAATATAACCGACACCCTGAGTTTTCAGGATGATAAAATCGTTTTCAGCCTGGCTGGTGATAGTGGCCAGGTACCCCCTTAAACCGTGATACATCATCAAGTCCGACTTTGCTTCTGCTTCAGCCACAGACCAATAGATTCCAGGCTTACTTATATAGCGATAAAAATGCTTTGTTTGGGGAAGATAATCCATATCCTTTAAGGAAATGGTTATTTTTCGGTTACCCAGGGAAGGCACAGCTTTATTGTTCTTATACCTGATGGTACGAATTGCATCCACATAATCCTGAATAACAGCACTTCCGCTCAATTCAAGTGTTCCCTGGGCTGTCCAGTCGGAGGCCAACTTTCCTGAATATAACAATTTGTCCTCTCCGGCCCTAAATCCTTCGGAAATTGATATTTTCATCCCGGCAATGGCAAAATCCCCATCTATTGTGAGGTCTTTTGCCAATAAGACCGAATCGGTACAAAATTGCACCGGAATATCATTATTATTCAGTTTTACCGTAAAAGTCGGATCAGCCCCTCTCGCCAAACCGGAGAAAAGAGCCAAAACCAGGATAATAAGTAGCCTGATTTTCAACTATTTTGTCCCGGAGAAGTATTTCATAAACTGAGCCCGCTCGTACATAGCCGGGTTGGGAAGTTTTGAATAACTGAGTCTTCCGCGAAAATCACTGATATGTTTGAAATTCCATTTCCGCATAAATGATCTCAGGTATTCAAGAATTTCGTCGATCCGGGTAAAACCATTCAGATACAGCGTCGAACAGACCTGGCCGATTGTGGCTCCGGCCAGCAACTGCTTCACGAACGCTTCTCCATCGTGTATTCCGGTCGAGGCGGCAATATCAATATTAGGTACTTTTCCTGAGACAATACCGGTCCACCGAAGTGACAGGCGCATATCTTCGGGTGAACTGTAAACGGATGCGGCCGTCATTTGCAGTGTTTCAACGTTGATATCGGGCTCATAAAATCGGTTAAACATCACAACCGCCCTGGCTCCGTTGGCATAAAGTTTATCTACCATTCCTACCAGGTTGGTGAAATTAGACCCGATTTTCATCGAGACTGGGATTTTAACGACCCGCCGGACTTCCGTCAGAATATCCAGGTACCTGAATTCAATATCCGCCGATGAAAATTTGCGTTCTGTGGGGACAATAAAAGCATTTATTTCCAAAGCATCTGCCCCGGCTTTTTCGAGGTTGTGTGCAAATGCCATCCATTCATCACCCGAAACACAATTGATACTGGCAATGACTGGAATCTTTACTGACGATTTTGCCATCCTGATCAGATCGAGATAAGCCTGCAAATTATTTTCACGGATATAATCCGAAATATAATCTTCAGCTTCGGGATAGCTATTTTCCTGTGCATCATTGTTGATCACATAACTTACCTCGTTATTGATCTGCTCCTCAAAAAGTGATTTTAAGACAATTGCACCAATCCCTTTTTCTTCGAGCTGAATAATTTTGTCGATCGAATTTGTCAGTCCGGAACTGGAAACCACCAATGGATTTTTGAGCGTAAGCCCCATGTAAGTTGTTGATAAATCTGGCATATCGAAATTTTAATTAGTTGAATTATGCATTTACTTTTTTCCTCTGTACTTCACTTACGCTAAAGTAAGTATTATTACGACATTTCAAAAACTAGCTTCAACATCCTGTTTTTTCTCAGCGGTCTCCGAAAATTGTGCTGCCTACCCTGACCATTGTACTCCCATTTTCGATGGCATAAAGGTAATCATGAGACATACCCATTGAGATTTCCCGAAAGTTATCATTTCCGTAAAAGAAATCATGTTTCAGGTTTTGAAAAATTTGATCAAGGGTTGAAAATTCCCGGTTGATCAGCGCCACATCATCGGTATAAGTTGCCATCCCCATTACGCCGGATATCGTAACATTCTCCAGTTCAGACACATTAATTGATGACAGCAACCCCCGGGCATCATCTTCTGAAAAACCAAATTTACTTTCCTCCCGCGCAATATGAAACTGAAGCAGACAGGGGATTACCCTTCCGGCCAGCCGGGCTTCATCGTTGATGGTTTTTAATATTTTAAAACTGTCGACTGAGTGAATCATGGCAATAAAGGGGGCGATAAACTTCACTTTGTTTGATTGCAAATGGCCAATAAAATGCCATTGTATATCCTTCGGCAATGCTTCCCATTTTTGCACCAGTTCCTGTACTTTATTTTCCCCGAACAGACGTTGTCCGGTATTGTATGCTTCCATGATCTGCTCATTGCCTTTGGTCTTTGACACGGCCACAAGTTTTACGTGGGAAGGTAAGGAGGAACGGATTTGATTTAAGTTATTTTCGATCGTCATTTCCACGGTTTTACATCCAGGTTTAGAATGTTTTATTTGATAATCAAACATATCGCACTTCAAAAAATAATCAGCCGATTGTTAATCCAATCGAGTGAATTATTTAAGTACAACATGTTTGTAATGCTTCAAAAGTAAGAAAAAAAACCACCGCGGAGATATTATGGAGATATTAAACCTGACGGGTTTTGGAAACTTGTCAGGTTTCGTCGGAATAGATGATTATTTTAGATTTTATTACTTTTGGATTAAAATCAGGCCGATATGAAAGAGATCGTTTTTATCGCAGAAGCATCGCAAGACGGTGGCTATTTTGCAAGGGCCGTAAATCATTCTATTTTTACACAAGGGGATACCCTTCCCGAATTAAAAACAATGATCCGTGATGCGGTTCGCTGTCATTTTGAGGAAGCTGAAATACCAGAGCTGGTGCATCTTCATGTTACCCATCAGGAAACATTTGAATTATGACTTGTTATCTAACTCCGATGCGAATAAAACTCACACCTGGAATAAATCAGACTTACAGTTCAGGTCGCACTTGAGATATTAAGTCCAAATTCCTGGATCCTGTCCCTGTTAATAAGGTGTCCTTTTCTTTTATCAATAAGATTTTGTTTCGGAGCGAAAAAGTGAACCACTCCAATTTTGTTGTTTATTAATTGCCCGGGTATAGGAAGCAAGCATAATGCCTAATGACTTGTTAAAGCTCATAGATTCAACATTCCGGGTCCGACTATGTACTCCAACTTATTGCTATTCACACCCGAAGTCGGGCCCGGAATGATTACCAATTCAATTGAAGTCGGGCTCGGAATTACTTCCAATTAAAGTCGGACTCAGAATTAACTCTCAAAGTTCATCCCTCTTATACTCTGTATTTCTAAAAAAGTTATACATACTTCCACTGTTTGGAGTTTGGCCAATCATCGTGGAGTTAATTTTTTTAACTTTACACGCGGTCAATAATGGCATGATCACAATTCGGAAGGAATGAAAAAATATCTAATACTGTTGCTGATTACAGGTTGCTCTTTAGGTGCATTTGCACAACCAAAGGATTTTAAAACGGAACTTTACATCGGCGCCAAAGGGGGAATGACTTTCTCAAAGGTGAGATTTTACCCAAATGTCATTGAATCATTCCAGCAGGCAAATACCGGCGGACTGATATTCCGGCTTATTTCCGAACCACATATCGGGTTCCAGGTGGAGGTTAATTATACCCAGAAGGGGTGGAAGGAAGATTCAATCGGATATTCGCGCCTGCTTAATTATGTTAGCGTTCCGATTATGACGCACGTAAACCTCGGAGATAAGGCATTCAGATTTACACTCAACCTTGGACCGGAAGTCGCCTATATGATTTCAGAGGAAGAAAAATTCGAAAAAGAGGTCGTCGTAAATCCGGGTGATGAAGTATACCGCACCTATTTCGGGAAACCTGCCGATACGACAATGGATTTCCTTTTTACAGCAGGTATCGGGATGGAATACCACCTGAAAAAAGGAGGTGCAATCGCCCTCGAAGGACGCGCGTACTATAGTCTGCCCAATCTTTTTAATCCTGACAATTATCCCTATAAGGTCTCCCAGAGTAACGGCGCCCAGGTCACACTATCCTACCTGTTTCAGTTTAACAGGAAAAAGAAAGCGGGGAAGTAATAGTGAAGGCTTGACTCTTCAGGATTTGAACTGTCAAGCCTTCACTAATCATGACATACATCTTTGCTTATCCTCAATTCTGATTCAACCCACTTCGGGGTTGGAGTTGCCTTTCATTCATTTTCCCCCAGTTCCGCAGGCTACACTGGGGGTCATTCAAATTTAACCACTTCGTGGTAAAAAGTTATTTGCTCAAACTTTAAATCTACACCTTTAAGCCAGTTACAAATACCAGGATCTCTTACGTAAGTGGCATCGCATCAGGTTTATAAATACACAAAATCAAATGAACTAAAAAATAAAAGGCGACCAAACCGGCCGCCTTTGTATTTGCATTGTAAGGTTATTCCAGTTCATGAACCACCAATCCTGACCTGAGTTTTGGCTCAAACCAGGTTGTTTTGGGTGGCATGATATTTCCTGAATCAGCAATATCGATCAGTTGTTTCATCGAAACGGGATAAAGGGCGAAAGCCACTTTCATATTGCCTGAATCGACCCGGGTCTTTAATTCTCCAAGACCACGGATACCGCCGATAAAATCGACCCGCGTATCGGTTCGCAGATCTTTTATTCCCAATACCTTATCTAAAATAAGACTTGAAAGGATCGTGACATCCAGCACTCCAATCGGGTCATTATCGTTGTAACGGCCCTGTTTGGCGACCAGTTTATACCACTCACCTTCGAGATACATACTAAAGGTATGCAGCTGATCGGGTTTGTAAATTTCAGTACCTGCCTTTTCAATTTCGAAATCTTCACCAATTCTGGCAATCAATTCGTCAGTCGTGAGTCCGTTGGTATCTTTGACTGTACGATTGTAATCAATGATTTTTAACTGATTATCGGGAAAATGAACGGCCAGGAAAAAGTTATATTCCTCGTCACCCGTATGATTGGGATTTTTGGCCCGCTTTTCCTTTCCGACCAGTGCCGCTGCAGCAGTCCGGTGATGACCATCGGCAACATAGGTAGCCGGGATTTCGCCGAAAAGTTTTACGATCGTGGCAATGGTTTGTTCATCGCCGATATGCCAGAAATGGTGTCCGAAACCATCATCTGCCACAAAATCGTAAACAGGTGCCTGAGTAGCGACAATATTTGCTACAATATCATCCAGTTCTTTGACGGCAGGATAGGCAAAAAATACGGGCTCCATATTGGCGTTGGTAATCCGGACATGTTTCATCCGGTCTTCTTCCTTGTCGCTGCGGGTTAATTCGTGTTTCCTGATTACCCCGTTCAGATAGTCATCAACCGAAGCACAACCCACCATTCCATATTGGGTTCTGCCGTCCATGGTCTGGGCGTAGATATAGAGTGATTCTTTCGAATCCTTAACCAGCCAGCCTTGTTTGCGCCAGAGATCCAGATTTTGGGCTGCTTTCTGATACACCGGCTCCGTGTGTTCATCAGTGCCGGACGGAAAATCAATTTCCGGTTTAATAATGTGTAACAGTGAATAAGGATTTCCGTCAGCCTCGATGCGGGCTTCTTCCGAATTGAGCACATCGTAAGGCCGGGAAGCAACTTTTGCGGCCAGTTCAACAGGAGGCCTGAGTCCTTTAAAAGGTTTTAAAACTGCCATAATTTAATTTTGTGCTTCAAATTCTTTCATCGCCTCAACCAATACCGCCACACTTTCGATTGGCATGGCATTGTAGATCGAAGCCCTGAATCCGCCAACGCTGCGATGACCTTCAATACCAAGGATATTTAATTCTTTGGCTCTTGTAAGGAACGCCTTTTCAAGGTGAGCGTATTCAGGAGACATCACAAATGTGACATTCATGCGTGAACGATCTTCAGGATCGGGAACCGGACATGTGAACAGTTTATTGCGGTCAATCTCATCATAAAGCAATTTAGCCTTTGCGATGTTTTTTACCTCCATGGCCTTGATTCCGCCGTTATCCTTGAGCCATATTAAGGTCTGAAGAGCAGCAAATACAGATAAACAAGGCGGAGTGTTAAACATCGATTCCTTTTCGATGTGAGTCATATAATTAATCATCGTAGGAATCGGTCTGCCTGACTTGCCAAGTGCATCTTTACGCACAATCACCAGGGTTACCCCGGCAGGAGCCAGATTTTTCTGTGCACCGGCATAAATGAGGTCATATTTTGAGATATCGATCGGACGGCTGAATATATCGGAGGACATGTCGGCCACCAACATTACAGGAGAATCAATATCTTTATAAATCTGTGTTCCAAATATGGTATTATTCGATGTAATATGAAGATAATCAATATCTGTAGGAATCTCCACATTTTTAGGAATGTAGTTGTAATTTTTGTCCTTTGATGAGGCAACTTCAACAACTTCACCGAAAAATTTAGCCTCTTTAATGGCATTGGCAGCCCAGACACCGGTATTGTAATAGCCGGCCTTTTTCTTCATCAGGTTATAGGGAACCATAAAGAACTGAGAACTTGCACCACCCTGAAGAAACAGCACTTCATAACCTTCGGGTACTTCAAGCAACTCTTTCACAAGCGCGATAGCCTGATCCATTACTGCAACAAACTCTTTACTACGGTGCGAGACCTCCATTACCGAAAGGGATGTACCTGCAAAATTAAGGATTGCTTCAGCAGTTTTCTGAATGGTAAACTCCGGAAGAATGGATGGGCCTGCGTAAAAATTGTGCTTTTTCATTTAGAAGGAATTAATATTGATAAAATGTATAAGTAGTTATAAATGTGTTTTCCGGTTAAATCGAAACAAGTAAATTTTGTTTCCCTTTTGGCAAAATTAACACTTTTGACAGAAACATGACAAAAATCAAGTTCAAATAAAAAGAATTAGCTAATTCTTAACATGAAGATCAGGACTGTATAAACGGCATTTTAACGACTTTTGCCTTGAGTCGTTTACCGCGCAATGGTATGTAAATCTCTGATCCTAATGCGCTGAATTCGCTATTGATATAGCCCATTCCAATGCCTTTCCCAAGTACCGGTGATTGTGTTCCCGAAGTAACCACTCCGATCACTGATCCTTCAGCATCCACAATCTCGTATCCATGTCGCGGAATTCCACGGTCGATCATTTCAAATCCCCTTAATTTTTTTGTTACCCCTTCGTTTTTCTGCTTCAGAAAAAGATCTTTATCGATAAACTCCTTTGCTGGTGTAAACTTCGTAACCCAGCCCAGACCGGCTTCGATTGGTGAGGTAGTATCATCAATGTCATTTCCATAAAGACAATAACCCATTTCGAGTCGAAGGGTATCGCGTGCACCAAGTCCGATAGGTTTAATTCCGTCTTCTTTCCCTGCCTCAAAAATCGCATTCCAGATTGTTTCGGCATATTGGTTTAAAAAATAGAGTTCGAAACCACCTGCACCCGTGTACCCTGTTGCCGATATAATAACATCATCAACACCTGCAAAGCGGCCAACTTTAAATGTGTAATACTTAATTTCTGCAAGATTGGTATCGGTCAGTTTCTGTAAAATCTTCAACGCCTTCGGACCCTGAACAGCTAACTGGCTGATTTTATCCGATGCATTCTCCAATTGTACACCCATATCATTTTGAGATACCAGCCACTCCCAGTCTTTCTGAATGTTTGACGCATTGACAACGAGCATATACTTCTGAGGTTCGAAATAATAAACCAGTAGATCGTCGACTATTCCGCCTTTCCCGTTAGGAAAACAGGAGTATTGCGCCTGTCCCTGCTGCAGAACGGAAGCGTCATTGGTGGTCACCTTCTGGATAAACTTCAATGCTTCAGGACCTTTAACCCAAATCTCCCCCATATGCGACACATCAAAAACCCCGGCATCCTTGCGCACAGTCATGTGTTCATCGTTAATACCTGAATATTCAACCGGCATTTCAAAACCGGCAAATTCCACAATCTTCGCATTACAGCGCTTGTGAATTTCGTAAAAAGGTGTCCTTATCATCTTATTGTTATTTAGTTTTTTTCTATTTGCAAAGCTAAATAATTCAGAGGGAGTAAAAGCTGAAAAATCTCACTTCGGTTATAATAATAATTGCTAATTTTGGATCTGTTAACTGGAGATTCTTAATAAAATCCTTAAAATTTATGGCATTAACAAATTTGAAATACTTGCGGGATATCACAGAAGGCGATAATGAGTCTATGCGCGAAATTATTACTCTTTTTATTGAACAGGTTCCGGAATTCATCAGCAATCTAAAAAAACACCTTGCTGAACAGAACTATACGGCACTGGGAAATGAAGCTCATAAAGCCAAATCATCCGTAATGATATTGGGAATGACAAATCTTGGCCAGGATTTAAAATCGCTTCAGCTTGCCACCATTAGCAAAACAAAAACAGAAACATACGCAGGACATGTAGATAGATTTGAAAATCAATGCCTTATTGCTGTCGAAGAACTTAAAAAGGTGCTTTCCGAAATGGATTAAACTGGTTACTTAGGCTCCAATTTCAAAACCTGTTCAGCAAATTCAAATGTTGCCTTTTCCACCTCACCTACACTTTTCGAAGTGAGGGAACATGCAATAACATGTCCTCCTGCCTCCGGAAAAGCTTGTGACCTCTTCATGGCATCGGGTGTTGATACCTGCGTGAACATTTCCAATGCCGCTTTTACGTCAACAGTCTGATCCTGGTTCTGCTCATCCCTGTAATAATATCCCAGAAACAACGGGCATTTCACCTTCACAAAAACATCGTCCTTCATGGTTACATCCAGCAATTGCTGGAGAAATACGGGACCTTCGGCTCTATACCTGCAATACCAGTATTTACAGATTTCACCTTTTGGATCCTCTTCCGAGGTTCTGAAATTACCTCCGAAATTTAACCTTGCAATCTGCAGTCCCCACGGTTTTGACATTAGGAATGATGCCTTGTTTTTAATCTTAATATTCGGGGAATAGAGTACAAGGGCATGAACCATTTCAGGAAAATCGGCCGCCAGCTTCAATGCCAGTGTTCCTCCGGTGGAGGTCCCCATTATAATGACCTTTTTGCCTAATTGTCCGGCGATCACCAAAGCCTGCTTTGCCGACTCGTAAAGACGGTAGGGCGTCATATCTATCAAAGGATTTTCAGTAACCAAACCATGGGCGGCAAGGCGGGCCAGATACGCATTGCAACCGTACCTTTTCGGGAATGATTCGTTTACCGGGTAACCTTCCATTCGGCTGGCAGAAAAACCATGAAGGTAAAGCAGAACAAATTCGGTTGGCTCGTGAACGGAATCATTGGCCCAAATAATTTTTGCTTCATTACCCGGACGGACTTTTTCAAGCGCTTCCAACTTTGCGACATAATTGCCGATATCTCCGGAAATAGCAGGTAATTCTGAATTTATTTGGGGATCAGGCATTACAGGTCCCGCAAAATAAGTGACCAGTGGCAGAATCACAACGGCAGAAATAATTTTTATCGCTTTCATCTTATTCGCTTTCATCCGAAAATATCGTTATTAAATAATTGATTTTTTTGCAGGTAATGTTTCAACGCAGCCCCTTATTTCCCCAGCCGGATTACCGCAGTTCTCTTCCGGCCATCCATTAAAATTTCAAGTTCATCTTTAAATCTGACATGTTTTACGTACTTTCCCTGCCAGACCAGTTCCTGCTGTTCCAATAGTTCAAATTTTACAAAATCAGTACTTTTAATATCGGGAACCGAAAAATATCCAACATTCATGGAGGTCACATTGTGGAAAAAATGAGAGCCGAGTGAGGCATCAAGCGGGAAATGAGGTAATCCTATCTCTACAATCACCTTGGCATTGTTGATATGGGCCCAGTTTACAGGAATACCCGTATATTCATCCCTGGTTCCCCAGCGTCCCGGCCCGATCAGGACATACTGTTTGTTTACAGTATTAAATGCTTTGTTGATCATGGCAATCTCCTCGGCAATTTCACGGGTATGGGTTCTGTCGAATCTATCTACGTCAACATAAACAATATCTTTTATACCGTCTATTCTCCCGTTTCCCATCCCTTTTGTCGACAATAACAACAGGTTGGAGCTATCGAGCGAACCGAGTTCAATTTCAATATCGGCTTCACGTCTGATCAAAGGTTTCAGTTGAAGCAGGTAAAACGTTGGCCATCCATTCTCGCCGGCATTGAGGTCGATCGCAAATTCCATCTCAACGGGTGAACCCATGGCCTGCTTAAAGAGCTTCATCAGCAAAATCAACGTATCTGAAAGCGGAATATGCTGATATTCAAGAATATTGGCAAAGTTTATTACGCGTGTTCCGGGCATAGCAATCCCGGGAGTAATATAATCATTCTCAATACTATAAGTCGAAGCACAATGCTCTAGTATTCCATCTTTCTCGGCTTCGGCTATTTTATATTTCTTTATGGCCGCCATTTCTCCTTCCACTAAGAGGTCAAAATGGTCGTTGGTCAAATCTATGGCATAAAACTGTCGTTGTGAATCCCTGATCTGGTCCTGGATTGAATTATTATTTAATGCGGGATATTTCGGAGAAAACCGAAAAGCCTTTTCGCCGCCAACCACAGCCTGTCCGAGTCCGACTGCCATAACTGCAAAACCATCATCGGGCTCCATATAAGAGTAAGGATAATAATTGTACGACTGAGCGACTCCGCTGATATCGATATAAAATTTTTGATTATGCTCATGACCCACAACCGGCTGCAGAATTATCGCCATTTTTTCCTCCTCAATCTTATAATTGATCGCGTTAAAATAGGCTCGTGCATCATCGCTGAATACTGAAGCATAGACCAGTTTAACAGCGGTCCGGAGTTGTTCGAAGCGTACATTTTCATCCGGATGGTTATTGGGGATCAGGTAGGTGGCATAGACACCGGAAAAAGGACGCAACAGTGAATCCTCGAAGAGGCCTGAAGATCTTACCGCCAATGGCTGCTTCACCTTCCGTACATATTGCATGAGCCTATCCTTCAGTGAATTGCTTAAGTTTGCATTCATAAAGGCCTCCTTCACCTTTTTATAATCGGTCTGATGGTACGCAACATCAAACAGATCATTGGAATCAAGAAACTTATCAAACTCAATCGCCCCGATAATCGCAGTAGCCGGCATCCTGATATTGATACCTGGCATTAACGATTTCATGTCGATATTTTCAAGCATGTTGCACATAAATGCCATACCTCTCCCCTTTCCCCCCAGTGATCCGGGTCCCATACCAACAATGTAGCGATTACCACAAACCAGTAACGGATCGAAATTAATGATCCTGCCGCGATTTTTTTTCTCCTTCACGTCAGCAAATACTCCGAGACATATCTCCCGGATTTTTGCAGGATCATCAAACTCCTCAGTTTTGAAAGGAATTAACCTTTCTGCGATATTAATTTCGCCGCGGGCCATAAGCCATGTAGAGAAATCGTTTGACCTTCCATGGAAGACAAACGATTCCACGGGGATTTTCATAAGTTGTTCTTCAAATTCATGGAAGTTTCTTGCAATACCAATAGGGTTTCCGCTGCCATCACGAAAGATAAAATCACCAAATCCAAGATTTTTATTAATGAACTTACTGATATCATGACTAAGGCTATCGGAATTTTTATTAATAAACCCGGCCTGGATCTGGTCTGCCCGGGATGAATTCGAAACATCGTGCGACTGTAATAATAAGGGGATCGGATAACGGAGGTTTTGTTTGACAAATTTCAACAGTTCAATGCCTGCATCTTCGTCATTGATTCCGTTTCGCGAAAATTTCACGTCCGAAATTACGCACAAAAGATAGTCCTTATATTCGTGAATTACCTGCAATGCATCTTCATAGGTGCTTACTAACAAAACTTTAGGACGCGCCCTGTATTTGAATATCTTATGAAGTTCATCGGTCGATTCGTCCGAAACCAATGCCTGGGTCTGGGTCATCACACTGGCAAAAAGCAAAGGCAGATATCGCGAATAATATTTTATTGAATCTTCAACCAGCAAAATAATCCGCACCCCTCCGAGTCGGGTATCTTTGGCTACATTTTTTTTGTCCTCAATGTACTTTATCATGGCCAGGAAAACATTCGCATTTCCGTTCCAGACAAACACCCGGTCGATAGCCGGTATCTTTGAGGCCGCAATCTTAAAAAACCGGACATCATTGTTATTATTGACCAGCAATAAAATGGGGATACGTGGTTTTATGGAATTAATTTCCTCGACCACCTTCAAAGGCATCTCCTTGTCTACACCAGCCATGATAATCACCAGATCGAAATGTCGCGAATTAATAATTTTATTTACATCTTCCTGGGCGTTCACGCTGGTAAACCGGGGTGCAGCATATAAGTTAAGCTGGAGGTATTCACCAAAAATTTTATCCGAAAATTGCCCTTCCCTTTCAATGGCATAAGCATCATATAAAGTAGCAAAGAGTAAAACCTCTTTCACTTTATTGGGCATCAGCTCCTGGAAGATGTCCCTGTCGGTTTTTCTTCTTTTATAAATAGATGATATTGAGAGGCCTTCGAATTTGTCCATTGATTACTTAATTTTTACTTTTAATGGTTTAAAGGTAATGAAAAATAGCCTAAAACGGGAAAAGGGCGCAATGCCCCTTTCCGAAATGTATAACCGGTAATTATGATTTTATTCAACTACCCATGTATTTCCGCTTCGAAGAAGATCATCAATCGATTTGATCTTTGACCTGCTTTTTACTTCTTCAATTTGTTTTTCCATCAACTGGTCATAAACAGGAGCTTTTACAGCTCGGATAACACCCATTGCCACAGGCAGGTCGGGCAGTTTCATGCCGATTAGTTGCTGGTGCAGGTAGCCATAAGGTTCAGTAACATCATGAACAAGGATATCTTCACGGGTAATGCCATTCTCACCGATTGTGACAGCTTTGAGCATTCCCTTTTCGAAGATAAGGCCTTTGTTCTTAAGATTTCCAAAGATCATAGGTTCACCGTGTTTCAAAAACAATTGCCGCTCTTCGCGCATTTTAGGATCTGAAATTTCAGCATGAATTCCATCATTGAAGATGACACAATTCTGCAGAACCTCGACCACTGAGGTCCCTTCATGTTTTGCAGCTTCTTCAAAAACTTCCTGTGAATGTTTAATATTATTGTCCACAGCTCTTGCGAAAAAGCTTCCGCCGGCTCCAAGTACGAGTTGTCCGGGGATAAAAGGATTCTCAATTGTTCCTTGCGGAGATGTTTTAGTAACAGCTCCCCGATCGGAAGTAGGTGAATACTGCCCTTTGGTCAGTCCGTAAATTTTATTATTGAACAGGATGACATTCAGATTGATATTACGCCTGATCATGTGAATAAAATGATTTCCTCCAATAGCCAGGGCATCCCCATCGCCGGTTATTTCCCAGACGCAAAGTTTAGGGTTTGCACATTTCACACCCGAAGCGATCGCTGCTGCCCGTCCATGGATAGTGTGAAAGCCATAAGTACTCATATAATATGGAAATCGTGAAGAACATCCGATTCCTGAAATAACGACAAATTCCTCTTGTTTAATGCCCAGGGAAGCCATCGCTTTCTGGACTGAGTTGAGTACAGCATGATCGCCGCAGCCGGGACACCAGCGAACTTCATTATCACTCTTAAAATCCTTGATTGTATATTCCAATATTTCTGCCATTACTTTTCCTCCAGAAGCTTTTCAAAATTTTCAACTAATTCCTTCACAGTAAACGGAAGGCCCTGTACTTTATTATATTGATGATAATCAAATCCGGGATGCTTATCGCGCAGATAGCTGGCAAACTGACCCAGATTTAATTCACAAACTACCAGTTTTTTGAACCTGCCAAAAATTTCGGCAGTATTGGCAGGCAGCGGTTTGATGTAATTAAAGTGGGCAAGACCGATTTTTACTCCGTTGGCTCTCATTTCACGAACGGAACCTTCCATGTAACCGAATGTTCCACCCCATCCTATCACGAGCAGATCGCCTTGCTGCTCACCATAAACTTCAAGATCGGGAACCATTTCCACAACACGATTGACCTTCTCCTCACGAATATTGGTCATTTTCTCATGATTAGCCGGATCGTGACTCACATTGCCATTGACATCCTTTTCAAGTCCGCCAATTAAATGCTGAAAACCCTCAACCCCGGGAATCGCCCATTCACGTGCCAGTGTCTGTGCATCCCTTGCATAGGGTTTAAAGCTGGACGGATCGGTAGCAAATCGCGGAGTTATTGGAGGTAATTCACTGAATGAAGGTATTTTCCATGGCTCAGAACCGTTTCCGAGAAATCCGTCTGTCAGTAATACGACAGGAACCATTCGCTCAAGTGCTATTTTTGCAGAGATATAGGCATAATGAAAACAGTCTGAGGGAGAAGATGCCGCTATTACCACGAGAGGACACTCGCCGTTACGACCATATAAAGTCTGCAGCAGATCCGATTGTTCGGTTTTTGTTGGAAGTCCTGTTGATGGTCCCCCACGTTGTACATTTACTACCACAATCGGCAACTCAGCCATCACACCTAAACCCAAAGCTTCAGATTTAAGGGCGAATCCCGGACCCGATGTTGAGGTAACGGCAAGCTTTCCGGCGAATGCGGCACCAATTGTAGTACATATCCCGGCAATTTCATCTTCAGCCTGGAAACTTTTCACGCCGAGGTCCTTTCTGTCAGCAAGTGCCTGTAAGACATCTGTTGCAGGGGTAATAGGGTAAGAGCCGATAAAAAGCTCAAGACCAGCCTTATGTGCAGCTGCCAGTAATCCCCAGGCAGTGGCAAGATTGCCATTGATGGTTCTGTATATTCCTTTTTCTATCTCAGCCGGATGAACTACATACCTGGGTGTGAGATGTTCAAGATTCAATCCATAGTTCCAGCCCGCATGTAAAACCCTTAGATTTGTCTCTACCACGACCGGGCTTTTGCCAAATTTCTTTTTGATAAAATTTTCAATATAATCCAGCGGCCTGTTGAATACCCAGCAGATCAGGCCAAGGGCAAACATATTTTTGCTCCGCAGGATACTCTTGTTATCTATTTCAAGATCTTTTAAGGCCTCCCTGGTCATACTTGTAATCGGAACCGGAATCTTAAAATAATCCTCCAGATTACATTCAACAAATGGATCATCAGTTTTCAGCTTTGCTTTTTCAAAATTCTTGGGTGTAAAGCTGTCAATATCGTAAAAGATCGTGCCCCCGGGGCGCATAAAGCTCGCATTTGCCTTTATTGCTGCCGGATTCATGGCAACCAATACATGGGCAAGATCTCCCGGAGTGTTAATTTTACTTGTTCCAAATTGAACCTGAAATCCTGAAATACCTGCAACTGTTCCCTGAGGCGCCCTTATTTCGGATGGATAATCAGGAAAGGTGGATATATCGTTTCCAAATAATGCCGAAGTGTCCGAAAAAAGCGCTCCGGACAACTGCATCCCATCTCCGGAGTCTCCCGAAAAACGAATAGCAACCTCTTCGAGTTCAATGACCTTTGTTTCAATCATAATGATAAAAATAATAAAATATTGAGTTTTTACTTACAAATGTACAAATAAAGCTACTGATTAATGATAATTCAATAATAAAATTCGCATTTAACTACTAATTTCGATAATCAAATCTGGAATAATTAATACGAATTGAATTCAAAACCGGCTAAATCTTCGAAATTCGGCGCATATTACTAATTTTGGAGTACAAATTAAAATAAATTTTACGAATGGCTATAATAAAATCACTTCGCGGAAAAACTCCTGCCTTCGGGCTGAACTGTTTTCTGGCAGAAAACGCGGTTATCATTGGTGACACCACAATTGGAGATAATTGCAGTTTATGGTATGGGACAGTGCTTCGCGGCGATGTTCATTACATCAAAATAGGAAATAACGTGAATATCCAGGATAATGCCGTCATACATGCCACTTTTGAGAAGTCACCCACAAATATTGGAAATAATGTCTCTATTGCCCACGGTGCCATCGTTCATGGCTGTACTATTCATGATAATGTACTGATAGGAATGAATGCCGTTGTACTGGACGAGGTTGTGGTGCACAGCAATTCTATTGTAGCCGCAGGGGCTGTTGTAACAAAGGGAACAGTCATTGAATCGGGTTCAGTCTATGCCGGCTCACCGGCAAAAAAGATAAAAGACATAAGTCCTGAACTGCTCGAAGGTGAAATTAACCGGATCGCCAATAATTATCATAAATATTCGGGATGGTATAAAGAATAAGGCTCTTTGTCAACTGATGAGGGTAAATGGATTTTGTAATGATTGCTGCTGGCTATTAGTTGCTGGCTACTGGCAGACTCAACTATAAAATAAGGAGCTATTCTTAACTTTTAAGGATCAGTGTCAAATAGTTAGCGCCATCATGCCAGCTGCAGGTTGCCAAAAGCCAGCTGCTTATTGTATAATCCAATTAAAAGCAGTTTTCAAATTTACTCACACAATTCGTCATAGAACCCCAAATATCTTTTGATTAAAAGTTAAATTTTAGATATTTTTGCCTGCCGTCAAATAATCTACGGCAATCTATATTTAAATTTACGTAATTTATGAAACCGACCTTAGTTATACTCGCTGCCGGGATGGGCAGTCGTTATGGCGGCCTTAAGCAACTCGATGAAGTTGGTCCGAATGGTGAAGCGATTATTGATTATTCATTGTATGATGCCATCCGTGCCGGATTTGGAAAAGTGGTTTTTGTGATCCGTGCCGATTTTGCCGACGCTTTCAAATCCAGGTTTGAGCCCAATCTAAAAGACAGGATTAAAGTTGAATATGTTTATCAATCGCTTGATAAGATTCCTGAAGGATCAGTAGTTCATCCCGAAAGAGAGAAGCCCTGGGGAACAAGCCATGCGACTTTAATGGCAGAAACGGCAGTGAATGAACCCATGGCTGTTATCAATGCCGATGATTTTTATGGTAGTATCGCTTACCAGGTAATGGCCGGTTTCCTGAATTCATCGACCGACGAGAATGAGTACGCGATGGTCGGGTATAATGTGGCCAATACCCTTTCGGAATATGGTTCCGTTTCACGTGGAGTCTGCAATACGGATGAAGACGGATACCTTACAACCGTTGTTGAACGGACTAAAATTAAACGTGATGAAGACGGCATTTTCTTTTATGAGGATGACCAGCGTACAAAACTGGCGGAAAATACTCCTGTTTCAATGAATTTCTGGGGCCTTAAACCAAATGTATTTAAATACCTGAATGAAGGATTTAAAGAATTTTTGTCAGAACATGGAAATGAATTGAAATCGGAATACTACATACCTTTGCTGATCAACGATAATATCGTGAAAGGTACGATACGTACCAAAGTTCTGCAATGTGACTCTCCCTGGTTCGGGGTGACCTACAAGGAAGACAAACCGATGGTACAACAAAGGATAAAAGACCTGATTGAATCGGGGGCATATCCCCGGAATCTTTGGATTTAATTCCTGATAATACAGTCCAATTTACACTTTTAATTTATGAAAAATCAACAATTTTCCGGATTAGTCAGCAGGTTTGATGTACAATTAACTGTCGAAGAAGTAGTTCCGTTTGGGAATGGCTTTATTAATGACACCTACCTGGTTAAAACCTCACCCGCAACAGCACCCGATTATATGCTGCAGCGTAAAAATCATCAGATATTCAAAAATGTTCCCGGAATGATGAATAATATCCTGATCACAACCAATCACATCAGGAAAAAACTCATTGCCGCCGGAGAAACGGAAGTTGACCGTAAAGTGATGACCTATTATCCGTCAAAGGATGGCAAGATGTATGTCAATGACGATTCAGGAAATTTCTGGACCCTGTTTTTATTCATCGCTGATTGCCGCGTAGTTGAAAGCATTCAGAAACCGGAACACGCTTACAGTGCAGCCCGCGCTTTTGGTCACTTTCAGCAACAACTCGCTGATCTGCCCGGTGAAAGTCTCATCGAAACAATTCCCAATTTCCATAACGGCATTTCAAGATTATCCGATTTTCAGTCTTCGGTATCGAATGACGCGGCAGGAAGGGTGAAAGACAACCAGGTATTAATCGCCAATATTTTGGACCGGGCAGATGAAATGACCTCCCTGCAACGCTGGCTTAATGATCACACATTACCGCTGAGAATTACCCATAACGACACAAAAATCAATAATATTCTTTTCGATCAGGATAACAATACCTTGTGCGTAATTGACCTTGATACCGTGATGCCCGGATCTGCTCTTTACGATTTCGGGGATGCCATCCGTACCCTTGGTAATACAGCTCCAGAAGACGAGCCTGATCTGACGAAAATCGCGTTTAACAGCGAAATATACGAAGCATTTGCAAAGGGATATCTGTCGGAAGCAAAAGCTTTTTTAATTCCAAAGGAGATCGATAACCTCGCTTTTTCGTGCCGTTATATGGCATGGGAACAGGCGATGCGGTTTTTTACCGATTACCTGAATGGTGATCTTTACTACAAAACTGATTACCCGGGCCATAACCTGGTGCGCACGAAGGCACAAATTCGCTATCTTGAAGTTCTTGAGGAGAATAAAGAGTTAATGGAATCGGTCGTAAAGGCCTGTTAAAGGAATTACCCCAGTTGTATTTTCTCGGCAGTCAATGGACTGCCGAGGAAAATACCTGCACGAGATTCAAAATTCTGTACAGATTCAGTTGTCAAAAAACGGCGTAATCCTTTTTTCGAACATTTTTGGTCAATTTCAGGATGCCTGACCAGGTAATCAGCAAGAGATTCAGCAATTATAGGACCTTGTTCAAAAATCATCACCTGCTCCGGAAGAAATTTTTTGATTGTGGGCATCAATAGCGGGTAGTGGGTACATCCCAGGATCAGAGCATCTATTTCCGGATCCTGGCCAAACAAATGATCAATATTTTTCCGGATTATGTATTCTGCCGCGGGACCGGATGTTTCGTCATTCTCCACCAACGGCACCCACAACGGACAAGCTTCCTGGGTGACAATTAACCCATTACCTGAAATTTTTGCAATCTCCAGCGGATAAGAACCCGAAGTGACCGTTCCAGTTGTTCCAACAACCCCCACATGCCCCGTTTTTGTATACAGGGGTATCTGTTCCGCACTGGGTCGTATTACCCCCAAAACCCTTCTTGACGGATCAAATCCGGGAAGATCGTTTTGCTGTATTGTCCTCAAAGCTTTAGCGGAAGCCGTATTGCAAGCCAGTATAACCAGGTGACATCCCATGGAAAATAACTTCATCACTGCCTGGCGCGTATATTCATATACCACATCAAACGAACGTGAGCCATAAGGGGCCCGTGCATTATCACCCAGGTAGATGTAATCGTACTGTGGTAATTTTTCAATAATTGATTTCAGGATGGTTAATCCGCCATACCCTGAATCGAATACACCAATCGGCTGATAATTTTCTTTCACCTTCTGAACAAATTTGGTGATCTAAACTTACAATAAAATTTGACCAAAAAAAGGGCACCAAAACGGCGCCCTTGTATATTATAGAAGAAATTTCTATTTAATTGCCAATTTGGTTTTAACCAGTGCAAGTAAATCAACAGACTGCTCTGAATGGTATAAAACACCATTTACTTCAAATACATAAATCAGACCCTGTTCTTTGGCTACATCAGTAATCGCTTTACGTGCTTTTTCGATTACAGGCTGAAATTGTTTGGATTCTTCCTTCTGAAGGCTTTCCTGGGCAGTTTGCTGGAAAGTCTGAATTCTTTCCTGAATGCTCTGAACTTCGTCCTGTTTAGTTTTCAACAACACTTCATTGGCATCTTTTGCCTGAGCTAAAGCAACATACTCTTTGCCTTTATCCTGATATTCCTTTTGCATTGCACCCAATTGAGTTTCAAGTGTAGCCTGAACTTTTTCAAGGGCAACTCTCGCAGTTTCTCTTTCCGGCATAGCCTGAAGCAGGGCCTGGAAATCGATGTGCCCGAATTTTAAGGTCTGAGCAGATAAAGTACTACCTGCGAAAAGGACTGAACAAAAAACTATTACTTTAAAAAAATTTCTCATGTTTGTTTTTGATTTTAATTTTGGTTGCAAATATATATCTTTAATTCTTATATCCAAGTTTCTGCAGGATCTGGTCACTTAAATCGAATTTGGGATTCGTATAAATCATTGACAGACTACCTGCCTTATCAAATATGATCGAATAAGCACCCTGTTCTGCTACCTCCTGTATGACTTTGAAAACATCATCCTGGATCGGTTTAATCAATGCCTGCCGCTTTTGATATAAGTCTCCCTCCGCCCCGAAATACTGCCTTTGCAATTTCTTATATTCCTTTTCTTTGGTGATGATCATATCCTCGCGTTTTCTTTTCATATCGTTTGAAAGTAACACAACCTCTGCCTGGAAATCCTTATACATTTTGTCCAGCTCGGCATGCAGCGTTTCCAGTTCCTTCTGGTATTGCTGTGATACCTTATCCAACTGTTCCTGGGCAGCTTTGTAGGATGGAATATTCCCCAGAATATACTCCGTGTCAACATAGGCATATTTTTGGGCAAAACTCAACCCGGCAGAAAAAACAAATAACAAAAGAACAAGTACTAACTTTTTCATATCCAATAGTTTTATTTTTTAAATATGGTGTCAAAAATCAGACCAAATAAAATTTGAAAACTTCGCTATTTGTTAAATAATGTTATCATTCATTTATTGACCTGATGTTACCTTTCAGCAACACCAGGTTAACTATTGTTTTTTTTAAAACTGTTGTCCCATGATAAAGTGGAACTGGCTGCCTCCGGTTCCTTTAGTATACCCGTCATCGAATCCATAACCCCAGTCAAAGCCCATCAAACCAAACATCGGCAGGAAGATACGAACGCCCAGACCCGCAGCCCGTTTAATGGCAAAAGGATTATAATCGGAGAAATCGTACCACGAATTACCCGCTTCCAGGAATCCGAGGCCATAGATGGTAGCCGACTGGCTCAGGGTGATCGGATAACGTAATTCCATGGTTATCTTTTCGTAAATATTACCCCCGTTTGCCGGAGTGACCGAGTTATTTTCATAACCCCTGAGTCCTACAATGTCACTGCCGTACATACTGTAACCCGACATTCCATCGCCCCCTAACCGGAATGATTCAAATGGCGAACGAAGATTTTTGTTGTAATAGCCCAGGAAACCTGTTTCAAATTTCGTTCTTAAAACAAGTTTACTGTTTAAACTTATCGGTGTGAAAACATCGCCTTTAAAAACCCATTTATGGAATTCAATCAGACTATAGCGATCCTCCTGAGATAAGGTATTACTGCTGTAGTCCTTATCTGAAAATATTGAATACGGCGGAGTGAACTGGACCATAAATGAGAAGTTGGAACCACGTTTTGTATACAACGGATTATCCGTAGAGTTCCGGCCGAATACTGTTTTAAAGCTTAAATTGTTTGACCGGCCATTCTGGAAAAAGAAATACTTCCAGTTTTCGAGAACATACAACTGGTATGACAATTCATGGTAGACTGTGAAGAAGTCATCCGGCCATTTTAAACGGTAACCAAGTCCGATAGCCCCGCCAATTACACCCATTTTCTCCGTAATTTCGTAGTCATACGGATTATAATTGCCATAGCTACCGCCTCCGTATTGATCATAACCACCACCATAACCGCCGCCATAAGGATCATAACCACTGCCATAACCGCCGTAATTTCCGGTATAATTATAGGACTGATTTCCACTGGTTTGTTTTGAGTAATAAACCGAGAAAGTAAATGAATTCGGCTTTTTCCCGCCTAACCAAGGTTCTGTAAATGAAAAGCTGTACGACTGGTAATAAGTACCATTGGTTTGTGCACGCAGGGATAGTGCCTGCCCGTCTCCTGTGGGGAGTGGTTTCCATGCTTTTTTATTGGTAATATTTCTTACAGAGAAATTCGAGAATTTAAGACCTACGGTTCCGACAAACATACCGGCACCCCAGCCACCCGAAAGCTCAATCTGGTCATTGGCCCGTTCCTCAAGTTCATAGTTGATATCCACAGTGCCGTCCTCGGGATGTGGCACAACATCAGGTTTGATTGTTTCTGGATTGAAGTGACCCATCTGGGACAATTCTCTTACCGAACGGATTATATTTTCCTTACTGAACAATTGTCCCGGACGCGTATAAAGTTCGCGTCGTGCCACATGTTCATTGGTTTTGGTATTGCCTTTAATGCCAATCTCGTTAATCGTAGCCTGGGTCCCTTCGACCATTCGCATCTCAAAATCTATTGAATCGCTCTGGACATTTACCTCGACCGGATTGAGGTTAAAAAAGAGATAACCGGTATTCAGGTATTCATTCGATACGGCGTCATCGTCTTCGGTAAGTCTTTTATCCAATAATTTCTGATCGAAAATATCACCCTTCTTAATCCCAAGCACCCTGTTTAACTGGACATCAGTATAAACAGTATTTCCTACCCAGCGGATGTTCCTGAAATAATATCTCCTGCCTTCGTCAATCCAATACTTTAGCTGAACCGTATTTTTTAAAGTATCCCGTATTATGGAATCGGCTACAATCATTGCATCACGGTACCCTTTTTCGTTGTATTTCTTAATCAGGTTGATTTTATCTTCTTCATACTTATCCTCAAGGAATTTTTTGGATGCGAAGAAATTCCTTAATTTTTTCGCTTTTGTCTTCTTCATCGACTTTTCAAGCTCTGAAGCTTTAACCGCTTTCACACCCACAAATTCGATATTATCAATTTTGACTTTCTCTTTCTTATTTACATTGATATCCAGGATTACCTGATTCACTTTGGAGGTATCATCCCGCTGAACAATATCGACAGTTGTGTTGTAGAATCCTTTGGCGGTAAAGATTCCCAGGATCTGGCGTTCGGCTGTGTTAATCAGGTTATCTGTCACCTGTCCGCCGACAAGTAACATTACCTTCTTTTCGATATCCTCGCGTTCACTCTTTGTAACACCTTTGTAGTTTTTTTGTGAAAGCCTCGGCCTTTCCTGAAGATAAATATCGAGCCATATCTTATTGCCGACAATTTTTGTGGCAGAAATTCTGACATCCGAAAAAAGTCCCTGGCGCCAGTATTTCTTTAATGCCGAGGTGATTTGATCACCCGGAATCGTGATTTCATCACCAATTGTCAATCCCGACAGGTTCTTAAGTACTTCTGTATCCAGGAAACGGATACCGCTTACTTCAATCCCGGCCAGGGTATACTTTTTCGCACTATCGTAATAGATCGAAAAATTAGTACTATCGGCAACTACCTGGGAAAAGAGGTTTAAACTACCTAATATTACCAGGGAAAAAATTATCAGTTTTTTGTACATTTTTAGCTTCTGATTTGTTCACTTGTTTTTCCAAATCTTCTCTCTCTACGCTGGAAATCGGCTATGGCTTCAAACAGATTCTCCTTACGAAAATCGGGCCATAGAATGGGTGTAAAATAAAATTCACTGTAAGCAATCTGCCAGAGCAGAAAATTACTTATCCGGTATTCCCCGCTTGTTCTGATTAATAACTCGGGGTCGGGAATGCCGCGGGTGGATAACTGAGCTGAAAAAACATTTTCATTTATTTGACTTTCATTCAATTCACCATTTTGCACCTTGCCAACAACTTGCCTTACCGCATCGAGGATTTCCCACCTGCCCGAATAACTTAAGGCGAGCACCAGGTTAAGTCCCGTATTCAAAGATGTAATTTGAATGGCTTCGGAAAGTTTTGACTGAACATCGGGTGGTAAAGAGGCAAGATTGCCAATCGCACACATCTTCACATTTTTCTCGTTGAGGTTATCGGTTTCCTGAACAATGGCATTCACCAGCAACGACATCAACGCATCCACTTCTTCTTTGGGACGGTCCCAGTTTTCAGTCGAAAATGCATACAGTGTAAGATATTCAATCCCCAATTCCCCCGCTCCTTCAACGGTAGACCGAACGGCGTCAACGCCCTGTCTGTGCCCGAAAATTCTGTCATTTCCATGTAACTCGGCCCATCTTCCATTCCCATCCATTATCACGGCTACATGGCGGGGGATAAAATTCTTCTTCAGTTCATCAATGACCATTTCTTATTTTTTGATCTTGTCATAAATTGCACAAACCCCTTTACTGCTCCATAACTGGTAACATAACGAAACGGCAAGAGTGGCATACCAGTCATTGTTATTTAACTGTGTCTTTGCAACCTTATCCGGATATACAAATAACGGATCACTGGCAATAACAGCAGGATCGAATTGAAACCTTTTGGGATCATCCAAATTATCAATATTGTCTGCAAAAGTTTTTCGGACAACAACTTCTATAACACCGCCCAATCGTTTTGTAATGTTAAACTTTACCCCACCACCAAACGGGATGGAGAGTGTTAATACATCCGAGTTATTCGTCTTTTTTTGATCAGCATCAATATATGGCACATAAAGACCACTTCCCGGTGCCGTTTCGAAAGGTTGAAGAATATACGATCCAACCCGGGATGCCCTTGAGAAAAATCCGCCAACGCCAACAGACACAAACGGTGTAAACATCTCCTTTTTGGTGCTGCCCAGTTTATAGTTCCTGAAATTGAATTCAAATAATCCTTCCACACTCTGGAAGGATCGTTTAAAATTGTAAAGCTCTTCAGCGTCTCTTGGATATTCTTCCGGAACGACCCGCGGACCCGACTGACCAATATTGGCATTACTGAAAATACCTTCAGCCTTCAGATTGCCGGTAAATAACTGACCTCTAACAGATAACCGCTTGTTGAAATTCCATCGACCTAAAATTCCAACCACAGGAGTTATTGAATTTGAATAGTCGACATTTTCGATATCACCCCAGTAAGTTGCTGCAGCAAGCTGAACACCAATATCAGCGGTCTGTTGCGCAATAACGCAACGACTTGACAGGATGACCATTATGACTACTATTAACCTTCTCATTTACAATAGTTTTCGGTTATTTATCACAAAATTAAAACTTCCGGGAATAGCTTGTTTTTACTAAAAGTTACAAAAGTAATAGATTAACCCTAATATCCCTTTTTTCGGACAAAATTAAACGGATTAAATTTAGTAGGAGTATGATATCCGGGAAATTCTTTCAATTCCGTCTGTCGATACCCCACATCAGTTTATTTCTAAGTGTATTGAAAAAGGACAGATTATCAAATTGCAACACATTCACCGAAAATTCAGCTTTGCTTAACCGAATCTCAACATTTGCCCCAAAAGCATCCGACCGGGAATCGAGTGAAGCGAGATAACGTTCTCCGCGCCCTTCGACAGTAAGCTTAATTTCAACACAATCAGGAATAACCAGGGGACGGATCGCCAGGTTATGGGGAGCAATAGGTGCGATAATAAAATTTGCAGCCGTTGGAGTAATAATCGGCCCTCCGACACTCAACGAATATGCTGTCGAACCTGTAGGGGTTGAAACAATTAAACCGTCGGCCCAGTAAGAATTCAGAAAATCGCCGCCGACCTCTACATGCACAGTAATCATTTGCGAAGTATCCTGCTTGTGCACTGTAAATTCATTTAAAGCATACGGGAAATCGGGAAACAACCCAATATCGTTTTCCAGCCTGATCAAAGAACGCGGTTGCAGATAGTATTTCCCCGCGAAAAAACGTTCCAGAGCACTTTCAAGTTCCTGTTGAGATACATCGGCCAAAAAACCGAGTCGTCCGCTGTTAATACCAACCATCGGAATTCCCGAATCTCTAACCAAAGAAATCGCTTCAAGAAAAGCCCCGTCACCTCCGATACTAAAAAAGAAATCGACATTTCGTAATTCACCATGGTTCGAAAAATCGGTTACCCCATCAGGATCGTAGTTTATTTCACTACGCATATAGTCCAAAAAAGGTCGATACACGGTAACTTCCACACCATGTAGATGCAATATGGCAAACAAACGTTTCAGGCTTTCGTAAAAAACAGGGGTAATGTTGCGGCCAAATACGGCTATTCTCATCTAAGTTATTGCTGTTTAGATATTTATATATTTCATAAATTGATCATATCGATCATCAAAAAGATTGCTCATATGTGATTGATCCATATATGTTGCCTTTATCAGATAATCGTAGCGCGTAAAAGTCTGAATAATTCCTGAAAGTTCAACAACATTAACCTTTATTGTGACATCAAGTTCTTTGGTAAAGGGAGAAGGTTTATGAGTATAGAGACTCAATATCCGGGCATCGTTCCCTTCGATGATCTGGGCAATCTGTGACAAGGAATAATTGATTTCTGTTAATTCAAGCACAATGATTCCGCCGGGTTCATTGGATGAAAATAATTCAGTCAGTTTAAAGGCGAGATCAATTCTTGAAATTGCACCCCGGTACGAATGGTCAAATTCCAGGACAGGGACAATTGATACACCACAGCCGAGCGCTACACCAACAACTTCAAAAATATGTTGGTTAACATGTACATGGGGTTGCAAAAGGTTCGGATTAATGTAGGTCTCGATCTTTTCATCAAAATTTTCTGCATCGTAAATATCTTTATCCGAAATCACCCCGAAATACTCTTTTCCAACCACAACCGGCAGATGCGAAACACGAAATATCTCCATCAACGTCAAAACTTTAGAGCCTTTCTCTTCGAGAGTGACGGTTGGAATGGAATCAGTAATCAAATTTTCTGCTATCACGATTATTGCATTATTTTGTTATCGAATTCGAATCAAAATTGTAAATTGCACACCAAATCAGTACATCAAATCTATGACACGTTTAAGCGTAAATATAAACAAAATAGCAACACTGCGAAATACCCGGCAGGGAAATACTCCAAATGTAAAACTTGCCGCCATAAACTGTGAAGAATTCGGTGCGGAAGGGATCACGGTTCACCCCCGACCTGATGAACGTCATATCCGCTATTCTGATGTAAGAGACCTAAAACCAGTAGTTTCCACAGAATTTAATATCGAAGGCTATCCTTCCAGGTCCTTCCTGGACCTCGTTCTCGAAGTAAAGCCCGACCAGGTTACCCTGGTTCCTGATGCCCACGATGCAATCACTTCAAATGCAGGCTGGGATACAATTATGTATAAAGATATTCTGACAAGGGTTGTAGCCGAATTGAAAGAAGCAGGAATCCGCGTATCCGTATTTGTAGGAGCTGACGAAAAAATGGTTGAAGGAGCCGCGCTCGTGGGAGCCGACCGGATTGAACTTTATACTGAACCTTACGCTTCCGCATTCCCGTTCAACCCCGACCAGGCGATTGAACCATTCATCAGGGCGGCCAAAGCAGCTGCAGATTTTAATCTCGGATTAAATGCCGGGCACGATCTCAGCCTCGAAAATCTAAGGTTTTTCCACCGTTCAATCCCCAATTTACTCGAGGTTTCAATCGGACATGCACTTATTTGTGATGCCTTGTACCTCGGACTTGAACTCACAATCCTCAAATATAAGGAGTGCCTAAGATAAGCTGAGAAAGTGAACGGGTGACTTTTTAAGGAAAGAACAATGGCCCGTTAGTTTTGCTCAATTTTGAATTGCAGTCACCCGGTCACTTTTGCATCTGTCAACAAAAATCAGGGCGAGTTAATGAAAGAAATGCTTAGATGCAGGGGTACTTCCGGAAAATTTCAAAATTTGAAAATTCGGCAATTTGAAAAATGGCAAGATTCTATTTAAAGCAATCACCACAGAGTGGTGAAATGTTGGTAGCCCAGGATAAAGAAATAGATTAAGAAAAGGCGCAACTACAAAAGTATGCTGAAATGAAAACGACATATGCGCCGCAAATCGAGGGTTGATCGGGCGGAGAGGCGAAGGAGAGAATGGGCCAGGGGCGCCGGGGAGAAGATGAGAAATTGAGTTCAAATCCCGGAGGGATTGTATCTTTGTAGCCCCGGGTAAGCGAATCCGGATTCTTCAAATTATTAATGGCTCAAACCTTCTTCGGATTCGCGCCACCCGGGGATTGCACGATCAACAGATAGTCGGCGCAACTATAAAAGTTTATTGAAACGATACTGATACATGCGCCGCAAATTCAAAGGGAAATACAGGATCCTATTAACATAAAATCTGCAAACAAAATTAATGACTTGTCAAACAAAGGAATTAACAAATAAAATCGCATAACCTAATAAATATAAATCTCTGATGAAAAAAGTAATAACCTTTGCATTTTTGTTATTCTGTTTTACCACTGTATTTGCCCAAAGCCAAACCGATTCAATTGAATGTCTGTTAAACTAAATTTCCGAAAAACAGGTCATGGTCCTGTCATTGTAATCTTACACGGACTTTATGGCTCATCTGATAACTGGATTTCGATTGCCCGGAGGCTTGAGGAGCGGTTCACAATTTTTATTCCCGATCTTCGCAATCACGGGAAGTCGCCCCACACCTCAACGCATACGTTCCCTGATATGGTTGATGATCTTTATCACTTTTTCATGCAACATCACATAAAAGATGCGATTGTTCTGGGTCATAGCATGGGTGGTAAACTTGCGATGATGTTTGCTTCCGACTATCCTGAACTGGTAGCCAACCTGATTGTTGCCGATATCGCACCTAAGAATTATAGTTCCGGGAACAGGCAGTTTAAATCAGTTCTGCAGCATGAACTCATCCTCGGACTGATGGAGGAGCTTAACCTGGTCGCGATTTCTTCACGTAAGGAGATCGATCATTTCCTTGCCGAAAAACTCAGCAATGTTACCTTACGCCAATTCCTGATAAAAAACATCCATCGTAACAAGGAGGGTTATTTTGAATGGAAGATAAATGTCCCTGTGCTCAAAAACGCACTTCATTCAATTACAAGCGACGTGAACAGCGAATGGTTTGATGCCCGTAAACCGATCCTCAATTACCCGGTGACTTTCATCCGCGGACTTAATTCCGATTATATTTCGGATCAGGATTTTACTGCGATCAGGGATATTTACCCCGAAGCCCGGCTGATCGATATTCCCGATGCAGACCACTGGTTACATGCCGAGCAACCTGAAAAGTTTGTCGAAGCGGTGTTAAATGCTATTTAATATTCGGCATGAACGATTGCCGGATTAACACCTTTGCTTGAAAAATTAACTCCTTTTTCTTCCGTATAATTCGGTTAGCATTTTTAATTTAGCACCTGGTTCCTCAAGAAGTTCGGGAGACGATAATTTCCATTTCCAGTTCTCTGTGATCGTGCCGGGTGTATTCATCCGCGCCGATGCATCAAGACCCAGCACATCCTGTAGCGGAAGTATGGTCATTTCTGCGACAGAACCCATAACGGCCCGGATCATTTTCCAATGATCCGCACTTGAAGTTCCAAAGTACCGCTTCACATGATCACGCTCCTCCCCTTTCACTTTTTTCAGCCAGTTCGCAGTTGTATCATTATCGTGGGTACCCGTATAAGCCACGAAATCAGGTTCGTAATTATGTGGAAGATGGTCATTGTCGGCATCGGAGGCAAACGCGAACTGCAAAACTTTCATTCCCGGCAACTGGTACTTCTTCCGCAAATGATGGACCTCTTCGGTAATGGTCCCCAGGTCCTCGGCAATGATCGGCAGATGCCCGATCTGACTTTTAAGAATTTTAAGTATTGCATCACCATTGGCTTTTTTCCACTCACCATTAATCGCCGTTTCGTCACCATAAGGAATTGCCCAGTACGATTCAAGACCCCTGAAATGATCTATCCTTAAAAGGTCGTATAAACGGAGATTAAAATGCAAACGGGCAAGCCACCAATCGTAACCACGGTGTTTCAGCCGTTCCCAGTCAAATAACGGATTACCCCAAAGCTGACCGGTTTCACTAAAATAATCAGGCGGCACGCCCCCCACAATTACCGGCTTCCGCTTTTTATCCAGAACAAAGATATCCTGGTTCGTCCAGACATCCGCACTGTCGTAGGAAACATAGAGAGGCATGTCTCCGAATATGCTGATGCCTGAATTATTGGCATATTTCTTTAATTCAAACCATTGCTTAAAAAAGAAGAATTGTAAAAAGCGCTGATATTCAACGTCGTCACGGTATGTCCGGTAGTAAAGATTAAGGGCCTCTTTCTTCTGTTTTAACAGGTCATCTTCCCAATAACTCCAGTCTTTTCCCTTATTGTTTTTACGGCAGGCATAAAAAAGTGACCACGACTCTAACCACCACGCATTTTCGTCCCAAAACGTGAGATAATTATCCCAGCCAAAGCCGCCGGTTTCGCGAAAACGGAGAAATGCATTATGAAGATGGGGTTCGCGGAATTTACGAACACTATGATAATCTATACTTTCCAACGGAAATGCTTTTAAAGGCACCAGTTCCTCTTCTTTTATTAATCCCGACTGAACCAGCTCATCAAGATCAATCAAATCTGCATTTCCCGCGAATGCAGAATAACACTGGTAGGGTGAATGACTAAAATCAGTTGGACCCAACGGCAGAATCTGCCAGATTTTCTGACCCGATTCCGATAACCAATCGACAAACCTGCGTGCTTCTGCCCCGAGCGAGCCAATTCCATATTTCCCCGGCAGGGAAGTTGGATGTAAGAGTATTCCGGAACTACGTGAAATCATGCAATTATAAATGAAAGAATGAAAGAATGAAAGAATGAAAAATGAAAGAATGAAAGAATGAAAGAATGAAAGAATTAAAGAATTAATAATGAAAAAATGAAAAAATGAAAGAATGAAATAATGTTTTATTCTTCTTGGAAGTTTTTAATATTGAGGTTAATATCACAATAATTTCGTTGCAATCAATTAAAATCTGCTCTGAATGAGCGTTCTGATAAACTTCTGCATCTTTGATCAGACGAAGCCAGTACTTAGTCTCTTTTGCTTCCTTAAGTGCAATTTGTATTTTTGCAATAAATTCAGCTTTCGAAATTGCGCCCTGTGATTCTTCAGTATTTGCTCCAATGCTCGTTCCACTTTTTAGTAATTGATGCGAGAGCACATACTCTCTTCTTTCATTTTGAATTTCAAAACAAAATCTTACAATTTTAACTGCAAAAGAATACGTTTTCGCTACGATAATATTTTCCGTCATTTTTTATTTCCTCAATTTTTTAATTCTTTCATTACTCAATTCTTTCATTTCTTAATTCTTTCATTCCTTAATTCTTTCATTCCTTAATTCTTTCATTCTTTCATTTTAAATACTTATCCAGCCATTGAAAGAATACGCGCTGCCAGAGGATGCCGTTTTGTGCCTGAAGGACCCAGTGACTTTCGTCAGGGAAGAACAGAAACTGTGCAGGAACACCTTTGAGAACAGCCGAATTGAAGGCTCCCATCCCTTGAGTGTAAGGAATGCGTAAATCCTTCTCGCCATGAATAACCAGGATTGGTGTATCCCAGTTCTGAACAAATTTATGCGGAGAAAAATTCTGGTAGGTATTCTGAGCAACCTTGTTATTTAAATCCCAGTAAGCACCACCATTGTCCCAATTAACAAACCACATCTCTTCGGTGGTGGAATACATTGCTTCAAGATTAAAAATCCCGCAATGCGAAATAAAAGTTTTGAACCGCTTTTGATGATGACCCGCCAGGTAGTAAACCGAATATCCTCCATAGCTGGCCCCGACTGCTCCCAGCCGGTTTTTATCGATGTAAGGCTCCTCTGCGAGTGTATCGATCGCGGTCAGATAATCCTGCATATTCTGTCCGCCATAGTCACCCGAGATCTGCTCGTTCCAGGCCTGGCCGAAACCGGGAAGTCCGTGACGGTTTGGAGCCACAATAACATAATCGTTTGCAGCCATCATCTGGAAGTTCCAGCGAAACGACCAAAACTGGCTCACGGTACTTTGCGGTCCACCTTCGCAATAAAGCAGGGCCGGGTATTTCTTCGAAGGATCGAAATGTGGAGGATAAATCACCCAAACCAGCATTTTTTGTTTGTTGGTTGTCGTAATCCACCGGCTTTCGACCTTTCCGAAAGTAAGCTGGTCCATAATTCCTTTGGTAACGGTTGTGATGGGTTCATCTTTACCCGTAGCCGGATCGACACGGTAGATCTCGGCAGGCTGCGACATCGAAACTTTTGCAGCAACAAGTTGATCGCCCGCAACAAATACATTCTGGTAATTATGAACACCATCGGTTATCCGTGTAAACTTCCCATCAGCCAGGCTAAGCCGGAAGATTTCGTCTGTGGCATGAATATCAGAGATAAAATAGATCGATTTGCTGTCGGCAGTCCAGGTAAGACCCTGCACATTCTGATCGAAGCCGTCAGAATAATCTTTCTTTTCGCCTGTTTTCAGGTCAGCCACAAAAAGCCGGTTTTTATCAGCCTCGTAACCATCGCGTGCCATGCTCTCCCAGGCAATCTGCAGTCCGTCGGGCGAGAAAACCGGGTTGATATCATAACCCATCATCCCTTCAGTTAAATTCGTGGTAATACCTGTCTCCAGGTTGTAGAGATAGATGTCGGAGTTCGTGGAAACCGCGTAATCCTTCCCTACCTTCTTTTTACAGGTATAGGCTACTGTCTTTCCGTCAGGACTCCAGTTGATTTGTTCGATGCCACCCATGGGTTTCATCGGTGAATCGAAACGCTCGCCTTCCATAATATCCTTATCACCCGAGAGTGTGCCATCGTTGTAGGAGGCAATCACCACATGCTGGTAGGTATAATCGTGCCAACTGTCCCAGTGACGGTACATAAGGTCGGTTTCGATACGAGCATTAGCAAGAGGAAGATCCGGAAAAAGGTCATGGATATTTTTATCCAGCTTTACTGCCTTGATATAGAGCAAATTTTTTAAATCGGGCGAATACTTAAACCCTGAAATGCCATCGGCCACGTCCGATACCTGGGAATTTCCCGTACCGTCGGGATTCATTTCCCATAGTTGGGCAGTGCCAGACTTTGAAGATATATAACCAATTTTTTTGCCGTCAGGACGCCATTGTTCTTCCGCTTCTTTTTCCGGCGTATCAGTCAGTCTGGTAGCCTCACCTCCTGATACAGGAATAATATAAAGATCCCTGTAAGATTTATTCTCTGGGATATTAAAATAAGTAACACCATAGATCACCGATTTCCCATCGGGCGATACCTGAGTTCCGCCGATCCGTCCGAAAGACCATAAAACCTCGGGGGTCATCACATCGGAAGTCAGTTTTGGAGTGTCCGGGATATAATTCGCTTTCGCGGGAACATCTTTCTCATTGTTCATACAGGAAGAAAAAAGGGTAACGATCAGTAAAAAAACGAACAGGTTTTTCATGGTCAATATAATTTGGCACAAAAGTAAAACGATTTAAAGATAAAAGGCAAAAGGAAAAAGATAAAAGGAAAAAGACAAAAGATATTTATTGATACTGATAAAGTTCTGCAACTGTCTGGTTCAAATCCAGTTCAAGCTCCAAAAGCTTTTTGGTGCTTTCGTAAACCAAAGATAATTCAAAAAAGTATTCGGACAGCGGGATTTCGCCCATTACCAAAGCTTTATGCAACAATTCAGAACTGTTAAATAGTTGCTGGTTTTCACGGTAAGCGGCAACCATTTTTTGCAGGGTTGTAGCTTTTGTGTGCAGGGTCTTCAATTTATTATAAAACTGGAGTCTTGTATCGGCTTCCACACTTTGCATAGCCAGCGTTTTTGCTTTTGCATATTGAACGGCGTTCTTATTTTCCCACATGGGAATTGTAAGAGCGATGGTTATACCTTGAAATTGCTGGCCCGGAACCTTCTCACTCATATATCCCCCCTGGAACTTAGGCAAACTTAACGCCGTATTTAATTTTTCCTGTTTCTGACTGATTACAACCTCCTGTTTTATCCAGGTAAGAAGGGATTGGTTTGTTCTGCCACCGTATACCATTGTTCAAAATCAGGTGCGATTGTTTGAACCGGAAAAATGCCGTCATTAAAATCAATAAATACACCTCCGTTAAGGTTTTTTAATTCAGACAGTAACGTTGAATGCCGAACTTCATTTAAGTCTGCATCCCTTGTGATGTACATTAAGTTTAACTGCGCCTTATTGTATTCCAGAATATTTGCATCGCCACTTTCAAATTTAGATTTGAAGGAATTCGCAATATTTTGTGCATTCTCCCTGATCCTTGAAAATTCCGATTTTAAAGCATTGGTGTAAATTAAATCCATGCAAATTAACCGGGCTTGAAGCAATATTGATTTGCGCTGCTTTTCGTAGTCCAGTTCAACCTGCCCGTTTTTGAATTCCGAAATCTGACTTCTGTAAACGTATGCCGACGGGAAATCGAATGTTTGTCTGATGCTTAAATCGGTGCGATTTCCGATTAAGGAAGGATTACCCCAGAGGTAATTAAAAGCGACTTCAGGGTTTTGCAGGTAAATCCCGGTTTTGTTTCCGATTCGTTCAGCATCCGCATTTTTCCGGAATGCCGACAGCGTGGTGTTGTTCTTTTCTACTTCGCTGATAATATTATCGGTATTTTGAGAAAACAGGTCATGACTCCCGGCAATAATACTAATTAGAACTACTATTAATCGTTTCATACATTATCATTTTTTAAGATCCCACGATTTTTTAAAGTGCTGTACACGATTGGCACAATGTAGATATTGAGCAACGTAGACGTGAGCAAACCACCAAGAATTACTTTGGCCATCGGACTTTGAATTTCGTTGCCTGCCAGATCGCCCCTCAATGCCAATGGGATAAGTGCAAGAGCCGCTGTTAATGCTGTCATTAATATTGGATTAAGCCTGTCGGCTGAGCCGCTGGTAATGGTCTCCATAAGTGAAACCCCGCGTTTCTGCAGGTGCTGGTAATGTGAAACCAGCAAAATACCATTTCGGGTAGCAATTCCGAATAGGGTAATAAAACCAATGATTGCCGGAATACTCAGAATGCCCGAAGTGAAATAGATTGAAAAAACACCTCCGATTAACGCCAATGGTAGATTGAGTAATATGATTCCTGCCAGTTTAAAGTTTTTAAACTCCTGGAAGAGCAATAGAAATATGATCAGTATTGCTATGATTGAGGTCAGCATGAGGGTTTGAGTGGCCTTTGCCTCACTTTCGAACTGACCACCATATTCAATGCGATAGCCTTCGGGTAATGTGATATTTTCGTCTATTTCTTTTTGAATATCCTGAACTACTCCCCGCAAATCACGCCCTGCAACGTTCGCAGAAACAACAATCTTTCGTTGAACGTTCTCACGGCTTACTGCACTTGGCCCGCTCACTGAAACAATTTCTGCAACCTGTTCAAGCGGAACTTTTTTACCATCGTAGGTGTCGATGAGTGCCGAACGGATACCTTCAATAGTTTGGGTATAGTCGTCATTCAGTTTTAAAACAAGATCAAAACTGCGTTGACCTTCGTAAATATCTGATAGCTTTTCACTTCCGAAAGCAATATCAACAAATTCATTAAATTCATTTAAGGTAATGCCGTACTGCGCGAGCATGTCGCGGTTTGCCCTTATCTGGATCTGAGGTATTGCGATCTGTTGTTCAACATTCACATCGACCAGGCCTTCAATGGCAATTATTGAACTTTTGATTTGATTCCCGATTGTAAACATTTGATTCAGATCGGAACCAAACAATTTAATGGCAATATTCGCCCTGGTTCCGGAAAGCATGTGGTCGATCCGATGCCCAAGCGGTTGTCCTACAGTTGCAGCGATACCCGGAACACCTGCCAGTTTATACCTCACCTCGGCCAGGAAATCCTCGTTACTGCGTTCTTTAAGTTTAAAATTCACATCTATCTCGGCGCTGTTGGCCGTCTGGGAATGTTCATCCAGCTCACCGCGGCCTGTTCTTCGCGCGGAACCCGTTATCTCGGGAATCGACAATAATTCTGTTTCCACAAGGTTTCCCAGTATGTTACTCTCTTCAAGAGAGGTTCCGGGCCTAGTAACTACCGAAAGAGTTAAGGCCCCTTCATTAAATTCGGGCAGAAAACTTCGTCCCATTGACAACATGGCGGCTACTGAGATCACAAATAATGCTACAGTAAGTAGCACGATCGCTTTTTTGTGATTCAGAGACCAGACAAGCGACTTTTCATAGTTGAAGGAAAGTTTACGAATCAGCCACTTTTCCTTTTGATTTTTTTCAAGATATCTGTCATTTGTCAATAACATTTTTGCCAGCAATGGCGTAAGGGTCATGGCAACGATCAGCGACATAAATAGCGATACAACAAAGGCAATACCTAAAGGCTTCAACATCCTTCCCTCCATGCCGGAAAGAAAAAACAGCGGAATAAAGGCCACAATGATGATAAGAGTGGCATTAAGTATCGAAGCTCTTATCTCTTTCGATGCCTCATACACGACTGTGAATGATGATTGTCGTTGGTCGGATGGTTTTTGCCTGTTTTGCCTGAGTCGTTTATAAACATTTTCCACATCAATAATTGCATCGTCAACCAATGCCCCAATAGCGATAGCCATACCTCCTAGGCTCATCGTATTGATATTCAAACCAAGAAGCTTCATTACCAGGATCGCACCCAGCAGTGAAAGGGGAATTGCAAGCAGTGAAATCAGCGTGGTGCGGAAACTGCCCAGAAAAATAAACAGGATAATAATCACAAAAATACTTCCTTCGATTAAGGCATTCCGGACATTATTGACTGACGTTTCGATAAAATCGGCCTGACGGAATATTTTAGTATCCAGTTTTACATCCTGCGGTAATGTTTTTTGCAGGGTTTGCAGGTTCTTTTCGATACGTTGGGTCACATCAAGCGTATTGGCGCCTGGTTGTTTTGATACTGAAATGATAATGGCAGGTGTTGCATTCTCAGATGCATGTCCCATTTTGACCGCGCTGCCAATTTTAACCTCGGTAACATCGTTCAGTCTTATGGGTTTTCCATTCACCGATTTAATATAAGAATTGCCCAATGCTTCCAGATCTGACGTGCGGGCAATACCGCGAACAACAAACTCATTCCCATATTGCCTTACAGTTCCTCCTGTCGAATTTTGGCTAATACCACTGCAAACAGCTGCCAGTTCACTCATCGAAACATTAAAAAATTTCATCTTCTGCGGATTGGCCAAAACCTGATATTGTTTGTAGTCTCCGCCAATGATGGTAACCTGCGACACACCGCCCGTTGCAAGCAACAGGGGTTTCACGTTCCAATCGGCAATGGTCCGAAGGTCCATCATTGATGTGCTATCGGCCTGGATACCGATAAAAAATATTTCGCCCATCACGCTCGATTGCGGGGCCAGGACCGGCTGACCGACTCCCAGGGGCATATTTGCTGCGATTCCAACAAGTTTTTCACTTACAATCTGCCGGGCTTTGAAAATATCGGTTCCCCAGTCAAATTCTATCCATACAAACGAATAGCCTTGCGATGAAGAGGAACGCACCCTGCGAACATCAGTAGCCCCATTTACAGCGGTTTCGATAGGAAAAGTAACCATTCGCTCCACTTCCTCGGAAGCCATTCCATGCGCATCTGTCATAACCACTACCGTTGGAGCGGTAAGGTCAGGAAATACATCAACATCCATGTTACTGGCAGTTCTTACTCCGAAAACTACTAACAATACCGAGCACAGTAAAATGAAATACTTGTTGCTCAGGGAGAATTTTATAATATTATTTATCATGATTTCCCTGATTTAATGAACATGACCGGAGTGAGCATCCAATGTGCCCGAAGACTGAGCAAGCTTAACCAATATGGCCCCCCTGGTAACAATCCGGTCGTTTTCCGATATACCCCCCATAATTTCGGTTTTTATACCATCGGTTGCCCCGATCTTAATTTCACGTTTTTCAAATAATTCAGGCGTTACCTGTACAAATACATAAAAGTTCCCCTGTTCCTCTACAAGGGCAGAATTAGGTAATGTAAGTGCCTGGGAATTTGTTATTGTTTTGAGGTACAATTCAACAAAACCGCCTGGTACAAAACTGCCAATATTGTCTATTTGGATATTTAGTGGAAGCAGGTAATTATCGCTGTTCGCGGAGCGTCCGTACGAGAGGACTTTACCGTTTAATTCTTCGAGCGTATATGTTTTCTGGTCGTTCAAAGTGCGGATATTTGCTGTTGAAATTGCGCCCAGAAAGGCTGCATATCTTTGTTGAATGTCTGCATGAAGCAGCAGGCTTTTATTTTGTGAAACCATTAAAACAGGCTGACCCGCTTCGACATATTGCCCGTTCTTTCCAAATAATTGTTTTATAAAACCCGACATGGGGCTTGACACACGTTGTCCTGACGCACCAAAGTTGATATTGAGATTATCATAAACAACTTTTGCATTCTCATACTGATTTTTCGTTTGCAACAATTCTTTTTCGGATACAATGCGGTCTTTCGCCAATTCTTTAGCCCTTTCATAATCGGCTGTTGCTTTTTCGAAATTATTCCGGGCCTCGGCAAACCGGACAGAAGTATTATTGTCGGCAAAACCCTTTCCCGAAATTGAAAATAAAGGCTGACCACTTGTTACGCTTTTGCCTTCAAAAATGCTATTATCCGCGAAAGAAATTATTCCGTTGGCTTTGGCCGTTACCAGTATTTCATCGCCCTGTGCCGATTGAATTTGCGCCGTGGTTTTAATAACCTGACCGAATGGCTCGATGGTAGGATTATGAGTGGCGAAATCAATTTTCCACGATTGTTCTTTCGTAAAAACTGAAGTATTGGTTTTGGGCGTTTGAATTTTCCCAGCAGCTTCATCAGCCTCTTCTTCAGTTGCATATACCTCAATATCGGGTACTGCAAGCATAAAATCACCCTTGTCGGTAGTTATATGATATTCAAGAATACCTTTGCCCGGAATTTCAGGTTGGATATCAAAGCTAAAAATTCCTCTGCGTGAAGGTTTTCCAAGAGTCTGGCTAACCGGGTTACCTGCTACAGTTAAGTGCAGCGTAATCGATCCGGAATCTACGGCCGAAAAATCAGGCAGATTGGAGAAATGTGATAAAACATTTGAGACTTTTCCTTTGACAAAAGGGTCAGCTTCGGCAAACAGCTCAAAATTAGGACTATAAGCTGTAAATTGCAACTTTGGTTCTTCATCTTCATCATGAGTAGTTTCATGAGGTTGATTGCAACTTGCCATGACGATAGCAAGAAGAGCAACTAAAAATAGGTTGTTTTTCAATTTGAATAGTGTTTAAATTTTATAATTGCAGATTGACAGAATGATGCCTCTCAGGTGATAATTCCATATCACCGTCATTCTGTTACGATTTAAAATTTAAACAACAGGAGGGGCCCGTAAACTTAAACAACTGTTTAGGAATGAAAATTGTGTTTCCGGAGTATTGTTTTGAGTAACAACCGGATTGCCCGACAGATGAATTTCGGATCTTAGATCAGGCTGAATAGCTTGATACCCGGGGTATGAATCGTGGTCGTTCTGGGTATTGTAAACTTGCTTTATTGATTTCTGGGGAACAGCAACTGCCTGGTTTTTTAAGACACAAATCTGATAATCACTATCCCCATCATGTTCACAGTCTTCTTTCGCATCGAAGTGATTGTGTAGTTCCTTCTCTTGCTGGTAGAGGGAGTTTACAATACATATATCATCTTTATGATGATGATGGGGAATAACAGCATGCGCCAACAAAATAATATTGGCTAACATCATGAAACCTAATGCTGTTTTTCTTTTAATCATATTCTTACAAAAATCCCTGCAAATGTAACGAAATATTCAAAATACACTGAACGATAAACAAGAAAAAGTATTACGAAACCTTAAAATTAGTGGCGACTTACCAACCCTTTGTAATCAAAAAAGCAATCACTATTTTAAAATGGCATCCTTATCAAATGCCAGGATCTCTTTTTTCCATTTTTCAGGGATAGGAATACTTTTTTGTTCCTTGATATTGTAACACACCAGAACAACGGTGCTTGTGGATAATAAATCACCCGTTAACTCCTCCACTAACCGATGTTCCATGGTCAGGCTTTTATTTCCGATATGGGTCACATGTGTTTCAACCAAAATCCTGGTCTTCATATAAATGGGTTTCAGGTAATCGATCCTGATGGATGCTCCGACTACACCAATATTTACAAAATCCATCTCAGGTAAAACTTCATCGAAATAATGTAATTTCCCGGCATCATAATAAGTCTGATATACTGTGTTTGAAACATGGCCCATCATGTCGACATCGCTAAACCTTACCTGGACAGGAATAATGCTATTAAACGGTAATTTGTTTTCCATCAGTTTTGATTTTTGCCTGCAAATTTAATCCGAAATTAGTCGGTCCTGTTATTAAGCTTCTGTTTAATGCTTATAATTTTCATGAACAGGTATTACTGTTGGAGCGGAAAACAAGGCTAATATTAAAAAATCCCGCAAAAAAAACCTGCGAATATTCGATCCGCAGGTTTCTTTGCCCGATTAGAACCTATTCACCCGATCAGTATTTGTAAGTTTTTGGTATATCGATTCTTCTACCTTCGTAATCGGTATACCGGATAACGAATTTGGTTTCGTTCTTGCCGGCAAGTTTCAGATAATCGAGTTTAAAACTGACAATACCTACAGCAGGATAATCTTTGCTATCACCACGTGCATTATGACGCAATTCGAGGACAAACGGATTATTAATGCCATTGGCCTCACCATTGTCGATCAGATTAATGTAATGAATAGAACCCTGAGTGTAGAATTTCAGATCGACATTCAGAATTCCGCCGGTTTTCGAAATCCAGGCGTCCCTTATAATAATCGGGTCATGCCCCATACTGTCATCTGCAACCTCTGTATATTTCTTAATGCCTTTAAAAAGAATATTTCTAAGAGCATTAATCCTTGCCAGATAGGTCAGGGTTGAATCAGTAAGGTCTTCATCGCTCAAAGGAGTGAAGTTTACCAACACTCTCTGGTTATCTTTAGTTTCAAACGATGGCACTGATGACTCCTGTGGCACTACATCATCTCCTGAATCGAGATGAATCACATAATCGTTGGTTCCTGTACCATTTTTCTCTATTACCCCAAATGAAACCATAGATTCATCGCAGCAATAGTTGTCCTCCAGACACGACGTAAAAATTGTACCTAATGCTATAACACCTGTAACGAGCAGCGTATAAAATCCTATTTTCTTCTTCATAGTTTTAAAATTTTTAAAGTTCTGTAAAAAAGACAACAGTATCCGACTAATGGTTGCGTTAATATACGTATTTTTTTGTCATTTTATGTGTTAAATATTCTAAAATAAAAAAATAAAAAATTCATCAATTTAATAAGCATCAGTAAAACCATTTATTGTTCTGATTTTATAAGGTTTATAAAATTATAAAATAATCCCGAAAATCTTCCTGATCCCTATAACTCAATTTCCAAACCTTCCAGATAACTTCTGAACGGATCGTACGCTGAAGAAAATTCCAGGCTCAGTTTCTTCCCTTTCATGAAATGCAGCAATTGCTCCGGCATAGGAACATTTCCTTCTCCCACTACCGCTTCAACTGTTTCAGTAAATTTGGCAGGATGTGCTGTCTCAAGGAAAATTCCTGTTTCATCTTCATTCAATAAGTCAACGAGGGCCTGATATCCCACAGCCCCATGCGGATCCAACAGGTAATCAGTTGTTTTATAAACAGATAGTATTGTCTCCCTGATCTGATCGTCAGAGTAGGATGTTCCGGCAATATCGTTTATAATGGAGGTGTGATTATTCTGATACAAATCGAGGATGCGTGCAAAATTGCTGGGATCACCCACATCCATCGCATTTGCAATAGTTGAAACCGAGGGGCGTGGCTCGTATACGCCGGTTTTGAGATAGTTGTAAACGATATCATTGCGGTTATTTGCCGCAATAAATTTGTGGACAGGCAATCCCATCCTTTTGGCAAATAGTCCGGCAGTTAGGTTACCGAAATTCCCGCTCGGGACTGAAAAGACAACTTTGCGCGATTTATCCTCCAGCTTCGCCCAGGCATTGAAATAATAGAACGCCTGCGGCAGAAACCTTGCCACATTGATCGAGTTTGCCGAAGTGATTGTAATCTTCTCCCTGAGCGCTTCATCCATAAAAGCAGACTTCACCAATGCCTGGCAATCGTCGAAGGTTCCATCAATCTCTAGCGCAGTAATGTTCTGTCCCAGGGTTGTAAACTGTTTCTCCTGGATTTCGCTCACCTTTCCTTTGGGATACAGGACGTGTACCCTGATCCCGGGAATACCCAGAAATCCATTGGCTACGGCACTTCCGGTATCACCCGAAGTGGCCACCAGCACATGTACCATTTTTTTCTCTTTACCCAGGAAATAGGCTAACAGGCGTGCCATAAACCTGGCTCCAACATCCTTAAAAGCAGAGGTTGGTCCATGAAAAAGCTCGAGAGAATAAATGTTTTCTTTCACCCGTACGAGCGGGGTATCGAAACTCAGTGTGTCGAAGACGATCTTTTTTAAAATGGGATCGGGAATATCATCACCGAAGAAATTTTTAGCGACTATCCAGGAGATTTCCTGAAAAGTCATTGATCCGATTTCATTGAAAAAAGATGCGGGCAACTGATCGATTTTTTCGGGCATAAACAAACCACGATCAGCAGCTAATCCGTGCGTTACAGCCGTTTCAAGGCTTACATCCGGCGTTTTATGGTTGGTACTGTAATATTTCATGTTAACTCTTTCCGCTTCGTAATAATTCCTGCATAAACTGATGGCTTTCCAATGTGCCGTAATCGCCTTTTTTTGCAGATAGTTCATCATAGTTCATAACTTCATCAGGCTGAATTCCGGGATAATAAATCAGGAAGGGAACCGCCTCCCTGGTATGGGTTTTTAATTTCCAGGGAGTGGGATGATCAGGAAGAACAGCAATAGCAACAGGTTCTTCCAGTTTAGCGGTTTCCTCAATTAGGTAGCGGACAACGCGATCATCAAGATATTCTATTGTCTTGACCTTTAGATCGTAATCTCCTTCATGACCCGCCTCATCGCTCGCCTCTATGTGCAGGTAAACGAAGTCGTGTGTTCTCAATGCCTCAAGAGCAGCGGTAGCTTTACCTTCATAATTTGTATCATAAAGACCTGTCGCCCCCTCTACTTTAATTACATCCAACCCGGCATATACCCCTATGCCCTGGATTAGGTCGACTGCAGAGATCACCGCTCCGCGTTCGATGCCGAACATTTCTTTCAATGTCTTCATCGCGGGTTTATAACCGGGCGACCACGGCCATATCGAATTGGCCATATCTTTTCCTTCGGACTTCCGCCTGAGATTGACGGGATGGCATTTGAGAAGTTTCTGCGATTTCTGAATCAGGTCCAGCAATAACATTGCGGTGATTTCGCCCGATTCAGTGATAGCTGAGGGGAGTACATCAGCCACCAGGGTTCCCATTACGTCGTGAGGTGGCACACAATTTACCGATTTATTTCCTCCCCTGATTACAAGCAGATGGCGGTAGGAAACCCCGGGATAGAATTTGATATAGTCATTGCCAAGCTCTTCATTCAAATACTTAATCAATTCAATGGACTCGTTGGTCGAAATATGTCCTGCAGAATGATTCTTGATTTTTTCGTGTGAAACGCAAATAAGATTGCAACGCAATGCCAGATCACCGGCATCAAGCTGAACACCCATACTGGCAGCCTCGATAACACCACGCCCCTCAAAAACCGCTTCAACATCGTAACCAAGGACAGCCAGATTCGCCACTTCACTTCCGGGATGGAGGTTAACAGGAATTGTTTTTAAAAGTCCCGATCTTCCTTTTTCTGCCAGCAGATCAATATTTGGTATGTTTGCCGCAATCAAAGGTGTCATCCCGCCATGTTCAATTTCAGGTTGATCCGACATCCCATCACCAAGAATAATTAAATATTTCAAACTTTCAATTTTTATTAAATATTAGAGACTTTTATCAGGTCGGCAAAAACACCGGCAGCAGTAACCGCTGCACCGGCACCGTACCCTTTGATTAACATCGGATATTCGTTGTATCGTTCACTGGTTAACAGAACAATGTTGTTGCTTCCTTCGAGATCATAAAACGGGTGACCAGGATCGACGACCTGAAGTGAGACTGAGGCTTTCCCCTCATTCATTACCCCGACAAACCGCCATTTCTGTTTTCCTGCTTCCAGAATAACCCGTTGTTTTTCAAACTCTTCATCCATTTCGCTAATCGTATTCCAAAATTCCTCAATCGTGGATTCAAAATACCTTGAAGGGATAAACTGAGTATTGACCACCTCTTCCTTTTCGATCTTATATCCCGATTCACGAGCAAGAATCACCAGTTTACGGATCACATCGATTCCGCTAAGATCGATCCGCGGATCAGGTTCCGCGTAACCACGCTCCTTAGCCATTTTAACTGCCTGGCTAAACGGGATATCTTTACTCAGGGTGTTGAAAATAAAATTAAGCGTACCGGATAACACAGCTTCAATACGCACAATGCGGTCGCCTGAACGCATTAAATCATTGATTGTTGAGATAAGCGGAAGTCCTGCTCCCACATTGGTCTCGAAGAGAAATTTAACGCCATGTTTTGCTGCCATCTCCTTGAGTGCGCGGTAACGGCTATAATCGGATGATGCAGCGACTTTATTCGCAGCAACCACAGATATATAATTTTCGAGTACAAAAAGGTAATGTTCAGCAATTTTTGCATTGGCCGTACAGTCAACAAAAACGGAATTAAACATGTTCATGTGAACCATTGTCTGGCAAAACTGGCTCATATCCGATTTTTCTTCGGATTGATCAATTCTTTCTTTGAGTGTGGTGACATCAATTCCTTCACGATCAAAAATCATTTTTCGGGAATTCGCAACGCCTGTAATTTTCAACTTCAAACGATGCTCTTTCTTTAACTTTTCCTGTTGCCGGCTAATCTGCTCTATCAGATCCCGGCCTACTGTACCGACCCCGACGAGAAAAATATTAAGTTCAACATAGGGAGAAAGAAAGAATGCCTCATGAACAACGTTGAGGGTTTTCCGTAAATCCGAATTTTTAACAACCCACGAGATATTTTGCTCCGAAGCACCCTGGGCAATGGCCACTACATTTATTCCGTTTTTCCCGATGGTGTGAAACAATTTTCCGGCAATCCCGGCAGAATGTTTCATATTTTCACCCACAATTGCCACGATCGATAGCTCCTTCTCGCACAAGAGCTTACTGATACGTCCGGAGACTATTTCGCGCTCAAATTCATACGAAATCGCCTCACCGGCAATATCTGCAAAATGTGAGTCGATTGCAAAACTGATTGAATTTTCGGACGAAGCCTGTGAGATAAGGATTACATTAATTTCGTGTTTGGCGAGAGCACCGAAAAGCCGCATTGAAATGCCGGTAACTCCAACCATTCCCAAACCCTGGATTGTAAACAAAGTGATTCCTGAAATGGAAGATATTCCTTTAATAGGATGATCTTTACCATTGGTTTGCGACTGACAGATCAATGTTCCCTCACCCTGGGGATTCATTGTATTTTTAATGTGTATCGGAATATTTTTCTGATAAACCGGCAATATGGTGGGTGGATAGATCACCTTGGCCCCGAAGTGCGAAAGTTCCATTGCCTCAGAATAGGTAAGCATCGGAATTGTATAGGCTTTGCTGATCACGCGAGGATCCGCAGTCATAAAACCATCGACATCTGTCCAGATTTCAAGACGGTCGGCATGAACGGCAGCGGCAAACAGCGCAGCTGTATAATCGGAACCGCCACGTCCCAATGTGGTCATCGATCCGTCGGATGCAGAAGAAATAAAGCCCGGAGCAACTGCCACTTGTTTAATTGTAGAACATGCCTCTGAAATTAATTTGTAAGTTAGCTCAAAATCGACATTGGCTTTTCCGAAGTTACGATCTGTTCGTATTACCGACGTACTGTCGATTAATTGAACATTCAGATACCGGCTAATCAGAATGGACGATAACCGCTCTCCGAATCCAAGAATTTTATCAAGGGTTTTGGGGGTGAGTTCCCCGATAAGAGAAACCCCCTGAATGATCTTTTCGAGTTCGTCAAACAGCGGATGCATGGCATTAATTGTGCCAATGCCATCGTGTTCATTAAACAACCCATCGATCATCTCCTGGTGACGTTTGCGGATGGCCTTCATCTCCCCGTCGATTTTGGCACCTAAGGCGGCTTTTTGGGCTACTGTAAGAAGATCGTCCGTGACTCCACCCAATGCAGAGACTACAACAACAATCCGATCCTGTTGATTTGAAACAATTTCGCCAATTCTTCTTACATTTTCTACCGATCCGACCGAAGTCCCTCCAAATTTCAATATTTTCATAGGGATTCTTTAATAATTTGTCATCCAACTCATCGCACAAAAGTCCAAAAAAAATCTGAACCGTAAAATCTCCGGTTCAGATTTATTAACTATTTTACAATTATTTATTTTTCCAGTGATGGAGTATAATTTGCATAGATCTTACCTTCAAGCTCTTCCATTAATTCAGGGTTGTCTTTCAGCAAAGATTTTACCCCTTCGCGTCCCTGGCCCAGTTTCGTTTCGCCATAACTAAACCACGATCCGGCCTTCTTAATCAGGTTAATTTCAACCCCGAGGTCGATTATCTCGCCAATTCTTGAAATTCCTTCACCGAAAAGGATGTCAAATTCAGCTTTGCGGAACGGAGGTGCAACCTTGTTTTTAACAACCTTTACACGGGTATGGTTCCCATGAACGTCGTCACCATCTTTTAACTGGCCAATCTTCCGGATATCCAGACGGACTGAGGCATAAAATTTAAGGGCATTACCCCCCGTTGTGGTTTCAGGATTCCCAAACATCACCCCTATTTTATCGCGTAACTGGTTAATGAATATTACACATGTTTTTGTCTTGCTGATACTTCCGGTAAGTTTCCGTAATGCCTGCGACATCAGCCGGGCCTGCAAACCCATTTTTGAGTCGCCCATCTCACCTTCGATTTCGGCCTTTGGGGTTAACGCAGCCACAGAGTCGATCACGATGATATCAATAGCACCGGAACGGATCAGGCTATCGGCAATCTCGAGTGCCTGCTCACCGTTGTCGGGTTGCGAAATAAGCAGTTCGTTAATATCGACACCCAGTTTCTGGGCATAAGTAGGATCGAAAGCATGCTCTGCATCGATAAAAGCGGCAATACCACCAACTTTTTGCGCTTCTGCAATCGCGTGAATTGCAAGTGTAGTTTTACCCGACGATTCCGGACCAAATATTTCAATTACCCGTCCTTTCGGATAACCCCCAATCCCCATGGCCATGTCCAATGCGATTGAACCGGAATGAATAGCCTGTACATCATCAACAGGTTTATCGCCCATTCTCATAATTGAGCCTTTGCCATAGCTCTTTTCTATTTTTTCCATTGTAAGCTGCAGGGCTTTCAGCTTTTCGTTGTTGATTTTCTGCGTATCTTCCTTTGCCATGTTAAAATTATGTGTAATTATTTAATTAATAAATCGTTTGCAATCTGACTGGTGTGTTCCTTCGTATCCACTTTTTTAAATATTTTTTCGATAATCCCGTTTTCATCGATCACGAATGTTGTACGAATCACCCCCATGTAAACTTTTCCGTAGTTTGTTTTCTCACCCCATACACCATAATCCTGAACGATCGTTTTCGTGGGGTCAGCAACCAGGTTAAACTTCAGTCCGTACTTTTTTGCAAATTTTGCATGCGATGCTTCGTTGTCGGGACTGATGCCTACAACTTCGTAACCCTTTGAAATCCAGAAATCATAGTTATCATTCAAATTACAGGCCTCAGCCGTACAGCCGGGCGTGTCATCTTTGGGGTAAAAATACAGAATTAACTTCTTGCCTTTGAATCCCGAAAGCGAAATTGTTTCTCCATTTTGATTGATTCCTGTAAATTCAGGTGCTGCCTGACCTTCAACTAACTGTTTCATATGATTATAGATTTATAAATTGATTTTTAATTGTCACAAGGAACTCATTGCATCTGAAACTTACCAGGACTGTTCCCCTCGTTAATATTTTGCAATAAACAATAGAACAAATATTACTTAACAAGGTTTGGTGAAATTCTTTCCCGGGCATTTTTTCGTTAACTCCTTTCCCCGTGTGACGAGCCTGTTGTCTATTATTTAACACTAATATACAAATATAAGAACATTAAGGGAAATGAGCGGGAAATTTGGAGTGAAAAAACTGATAAAATTGGATCAAATGCACCATTTCTGCGCTAAAATGTATAATTTTAACACATTAATTTTTACCAGGAAAAAGTCATGCGCGTTTATTTGAAAAACATATACTTTATACTTACTTTTTGTTCGATTTTATGGTTTCCAAAGCTTTCGGTATCTCAGGAACTAGTCGGAAATGAGCCTCTGGCTATCGAGTATTTTAAAGAAAAGAATTACGAAAAAGCATTGCCCATTTTCACCCAGCTTATAAACAAAGCTCCGGGGAATGCAATGTATAATTACTATTACGGAGTTTCGTTGCTGAAGAACAACTGTTATGAAACGGCAACCAAGGAGTCTTTGTTAAATGCGGTGGTTGATAAGACGCCATCAAACGCCAATTTTTATCTTGCCAATTACTTTCATGCGCTGGAAAACTGGTCCGAAGCTTACGATTTTTATAAAAGATATCGCGGAAGTAAACATGAACGGCAGGAACTTGAATACGACAAGTACCTGGATATGTGCTTAAAGCGGATCAACCCGTTTAAAGTTAAGAAAGAAGATGAGGTCACCGTTTTTGTTGACACGGTTAAAGTACCGGAGACAAAGCCGGATGAAAAGAATTTTCCTATTCCCGATTCACTTAAATCAGAATGGTTTAACTTCCAGGTTAACAGTCAGCTTACTTATCACAGTATTAATGATTTCAGAAGTGAAGCGGCAAAAATACTTTTTACCAAAGCGTGGATTGCCACCGGAAAAAACGATTCAATTGTTAAAAATACTGATCTTTTAAGGAAAGCTCATCAGGAAACCCATGATGTAACCACCAGAATTGGCCTTGTACAAAGAATTATCGAAGCAGAACAACAGTCATATCAATATCTGCGCGACCGTGAAAAATATTTCGAGCAGGCAAGAGTAAAAGAATCGGCCTATTGGGAAAAAGTTGGTCCTGAGGCACTGCAAAATTTTATTAATCTCATGACCGAAAAGGAGAAAATGAGGAACGAAAAAATGCTGGCTGAAGCGAAAATGGCTGCAATTATACCCGCCGAGGTACCTGTTGTTGAAAATATTATCACTACCCCTGATCCTGAAGTTCAGGAGATAAAACATGACAATCTGGTACCCGATCAGGATAATATTGTATTTAAGGTTCAGATAGGATCATTTTTAAACGGGAAACTTACTCCCTCCTTTAAAAGCATGTATGCCAAATTGTCGAAATTCAGAAAGATTGATAAATATACGGATGCAAAAAAATATGAAATTTATACAATCGGGGAACTTACCGATTACAAGGATGCCTCCCTGCTAAAAAATCAATTGGTTATGGAAGGGGCTAAAGGGGCATTTCTTGTTGCATTTAAAAATGGAAAACGTGTACCGATTGCCAGTGTAGTTAAAGAACAGGTATCAAAAAAGACAGTTAAAAAATAATATTGAACTCAATGAGTGTTGAAAAGCAAAAAGATCAGATTTCGCCCACGGATAGTGATAAAATTCATGATCATACGTTGATACTTCATAACGATGATTATCATACCTTTGATTACGTTATAGAATCATTGATTGAAATCTGCAATCTCGACACGATTCAGGCTACACAATGTACCTATATCATTCATTATAAAGGTAAATGTGACGTAAAAAAAGGATCAAAATCATATTTACTTCCCATGCGAAGAGCTCTCGCTGCACGTGATCTCAAGGCTGTAATTAAATAAATTATTTCATGACCATACTAATTATTATTCTTTTAATCATTTTAGGAATTGTTCTTCTCCTGCTGGAGTTTGCGGTAATCCCGGGATTCACTATAGCGGGAGTTGGTGGGATTGCATTGCTTGCTTACAGTGTTTACCTCTCTTTTACACATTACGGAACGCTGGCCGGAATCGTAACGGTATTAATTGTGATCACGATCATTCCGGTTGTGTTTTTGAAGTTTCTGAAAAGCAAACCCGGAAAAAAAATGCAGCTTGATACAAAAATAACCAGTGTTGTTGATGTTCTGGGAAAAGAGCGTTTTAAGGTGGGCGACCAGGGAATAGCAATTAGCCGTCTGGCTCCTACCGGAAAGGTTGAGATTAATCATCACATTGTGGAAGGTAAATCGCAGGGAGAATTTATTGATGACGGTTCGGTCGTAGAGATCGTCTCATTACAGGATAACAAATTAATTGTCAAACAAATACACTAAAAACTATGATTATGGATCCAACAAGTACTATTGGTATTGCAATTGCGATTGTGGTCGGTCTGATTCTTTTTCTCTATTTTATCCCGATCGGGCTTTGGTTCTCCGCCCTTGTTTCAGGAGTTCAGATTTCACTGACTCAATTATTTTTGATGCGGTTCAGAAAAGTTCCGCCAGGGGTTATCGCAAGGGCAATGATCGAAGCACATAAGGCAGGACTCGAAGGAATTAAGCGTGACGAACTTGAGGCACACTTTCTTGCCGGTGGACATGTCGAAAATGTGGTACATGCGCTTGTCTCGGCTGAGAAGGCCAATATCCCGCTGACATTCAAAATGGCCACCGCTATCGACCTTGCAGGACGCGACGTTCTCCAGGCAGTAAGGATGTCGGTCAATCCAAAAGTAATTGACACTCCTCCGGTTTCAGCCGTTGCCAAAGACGGAATTCAGCTAATTTGTAAAGCCCGTGTAACGGTAAGAGCCAACATCAAACAATTGGTGGGTGGTGCCGGTGAAGAGACTGTACTTGCAAGGGTTGGTGAAGGAATTGTATCTTCAATTGGATCTTCACATTCGCACAAACTGGTACTTGAAAATCCCGATTCAATATCGAAAGTAGTTTTACAAAAAGGGCTTGATGCCGGAACTGCCTTTGAAATACTTTCGATCGATATTGCCGATATTGATATCGGAAAGAATATCGGCGCTTACCTGCAAATGGACCAGGCCCAGGCTGATAAAAACATTGCCCAGGCTCGTGCCGAAGAGCGTCGTGCTATGGCTGTGGCTCTTGAACAGGAGATGAAGGCAAAAGCCCAGGAAATGACCGCAAAGGTAATAGAAGCCGAAGCCCAGATTCCATTGGCTATTGCCGAAGCATTCCGCTCTGGCAACCTGGGAATTATGGATTATATGAAATACAAGAATATAATGGCCGACACCGCCATGCGCGATTCAATTTCAAAAGAGGGTCCTGCAAGCGCGGAGCCAAAATAAAGAGTTTGGTTTTTAATCCTGAGAAAAGGGGAAAGCGGTGCTTTTCCCTTTTTAATTGAAGAGTTCATTGATTTTCAACAGTTTCCCCTTTAGGGGTCAGGGGTAAAAAAGTTGAAAATCAATGAACTCAGACTTTTCGGAGTGGAATCAAGTTTACTGTTAATTGGTTTACCGTGCTTTACCGGTATTTTTTTGAACGGTAAAATATCAGTGAGAAATCCAGTTGATCTTTGCGTGGAAAAATTGCATTGGTCTGCTTCCTGTAGTTGCGGTATTCATCCACGAAATGCCGGATCAGTTGACGCTCCTCGCGTTGAACCCTGTGAAGATAAAAGGGTATTGCGAGTATGAGAAAAGCGGGACCCACAATCCAGTTTTGCAGCATAAAGACCTGGGCTACCGCAATGGCCACAAAGGCCGCATACATCGGATGGCGGACCCATTTAAATACCCCTGTTGTGACAAGCTGATGATTTTCTTTTATCTCCAAACCGGGCGACCAGTATGATCCCAGGTCGGAATGCGCCCGAAAGAAGAGCCATATACCAAAACAGTAGAGCATTGTTGAAGGAAAGCCTAACCATTTCGGGAGATTATAATCGAAAAAGGAGAACCACGTCGAAAAAACATAAAGTATGGGTAAAAGCTGAAATCCAACGAATATAAACAACAAAAACAGACGCTCCTTCTTATTGAAAAAGCGCGTGTGTTTTTCTGTGACATAGTATTGAACGTAATACGTTCGAAGTACAACCTGCAGAACAAATCCGCATAAAAATATTATCTCCAAATAAGCACGATCCATCAACCCGAATTTTATGCAAAATAAACGCTTTTTGGGCTGAGTGCAATCCGAAACAGGAAAATATAACGAAAGTTTAAAGAAAGATTTTCTTATCAGTGATTATCCGTCGCATCAGTGTCATCCGTGTTCTAATTATTATTTGGAGCAGATTTAATCAAAAATAAAGTACCTGAGTAGTTACTTCAGATTAATGAGGTGCATTACCTTTTTTACAACATGCAGGCAATTTATTGTAAGCCGCCGCAAGAGCAGGTTTATCATCTGCATCATAGCCAATCTGATTGATTGCCTTCCTGAGTGCATCAGGATTGGTTTTCTGTGGATTGTAAAGAACAGTTGCCACCTTGTCTTCCAAATTCAGGGTAACTTTTTTTACCCCTTTTGCAAAGGAGAGATCATGTTCAATCCGTGTTTTGCAATCACCGCAAACCGCAGAGGTTTTGATCTCAATTTTTGAACTCGTCTCTTTAGCCTGTCCAAATGAAAGAACAGGAATTGCAACAACGAGGTACAACCCGATTAAAATAACCTGTAAGTAATTTTTCATAACTGTAATTTATTAAAGTCAATATATAACATCAATATTCTTAAAAAAGTTTCACACGGAACCCGGCATAAATCATTCTTCCGCTAAGCGGGCCCCAGATCATTGAAGCATCGAAATGATCCCCGAAAGGATCGCTGGCCGCAATGATTGGCTGGTCCTGTTTAAAGCCGGTCAGATTCTCACTGCCCAGGTAGAGGTCGAACCGCTTAAAGGAGCGTGTAACCTGACCAAAAATAACCGTATATGCGTCGAACCTGTCAGGTCTGCGGAAAGCCTCCGGGTTTGAAGAAGTCGAGGGTATTCTACCCGGACCGTTAAACTGGGCGGTAAAATCAATTTTCCAGTGAAGATTGGCGGACGCATATGAAGCAGCGACCAAGCCTTTGAATTTACTGGTATAAGGCTTTTGCCTGAGCGTATCGCTGATGGTCATCTTTACATCATTTACACGGAATGCCCCTGTCAGATCAAGATTTTCGATCAGGTTAACCTTCACTTCGGCCTGAAAACTATTGGAGTAAGACCTGCCTTTCAGATTATAAATATAGACATGCTGCGGACTCCGGTCATTGTCGACAATGAGCTGCTGATTGAATTTCGTGTGGAAAAAATCAAAATTAGCGGTCACAGCCCGTTCATTGATGTGAAAAGTTCGCAAAAAGTTCATACCATAATTTACTGCATCCTCCAGATCACGATGCGGGGCAATCACCAAAGACCGGCTGCTTGCAAGAATCTGAAGGTTCTCCGCAACAATCAGTGGTTTACGGATTCCGCGTCCTGCCGACAAACGAAGCGTGGATTGCTCGTCTATCCCCCACCGGAAATGAAACCTCGGGGTAATTTTGAGGCCGTGATCCTCGAAATAATCGCCCCTTATACCGGTAAGAAAGGTCAGATTCTCATTCAACAGATAGGTATACTGGAAAAATGCCCCGGGTACAAAATCGTTTCGATCCATTACCACATTATTCAGAACCTCGTCATAATTGTCCTGAACAACGCTAAGCCCCGTTGAAAACTGATGGTTTGGATTTCCAATTTCTGCCTGGTAGATGGCATTTCCGTAAAAGGACTTCTGGGTTCCCCTGTAAAGGTTATTCCCCAGAAAGGCATTCTGATCGTGATAAGTACCATTCAGAATAATACCCAGGCTTCGTTCAGGATGATTTTTGAAGAAAAACCCCGACTTTGAAAAGAGTTCGTACCGGCGGGTCTTAACGCCGGTTCCATATCCTACCGAATTGCCCGAATCATTCATTTCCCTGAAACTGACCTGACCGCCCTGACGATCCTCATCAATCACATTAAATCCAAACCGCCATTCGACATTTTCATTCGGCTCGAAATACCAGCGGTTCATCAGGTTAATTTGTTTCACGAGCGGGTCATCGATAAAACCATCTTCGTTGTGATCGTTTTTCACACTCAGATTCTCGTAATGCGCTAAAAATATGGTTTTTAGTTTCGGACCCACTGGAATGGCAGAATTGATGTTCGCTTCATACTTTCCAAAATTATTGGCATATCCATTCACAAATAACCGCTCCATATTATTGGGCTTTTTATACTCCACATTGATCTGCCCGGTTATCGATTCGTAACCATTGATTACCTGAGATGTCCCTTTTGAAACCGAGATGGATTCCATCCACGATCCTGGAATATAACCCAAACCGTAAGTCGTACCCAGACCACGCAGGTTTGGAATATTTTCGGTCATCATCTGCGTATAGATTCCGCCAAGGCCCAGTAACTGTATCTGTTTTGCTCCTGTAACAGCATCCGAATAATTGACATCAACAGATGCATTTGTCTGAAAGCTTTCGCTCAGGTTGCAACAAGCCGCCTTACGTAGCTCATTACTTGTTATGATCTGCTGCTGAATAGGATGAGCGTGAGAAAGAAAAGCGCCAGGGCCTTTGGCAACAACATCGACTTCTTTTATTTTTTTTGTTCCCGAAAGGGTTACATTAACCGGATGATCCGGATTCTGTACACCGACTGAGTCGGGCTCTATGCCGACAAAACTAAATACCAGGATATCGTTTATCTGACCGTTAACCGGAATCTTAAAGCTTCCGTCGGCCTGGGAAACGGAACCCACCGAGGTGCCCGACCAAAAAATATTTGCTCCGGGAAGCGGGACTTTCTGATCCTGTTCCACTTCGTATACAATACCGCTAACTATTTGGGAATAGCTCAATTGACTAACTGCCAGAAAAGCAGTCAACAAAATACATTTCAACATTCTAACTGATTTTAAATGAATTAAAAAATTACCAGGGACTTACACCTTGATAGTTCATGAAAAATCAGGAAAATGATGGAATTTTTAATTGATGAATTAAGACGAGCTGATCAAAGCCATGCATTAATGGCGGAGGAGAATAGTATCTGTCTGCGGGAATAAGATCATCACAGACAGGTGAATTGATTGTATTACAGTGAAGGTATAGTTCAGCAAACGGCGGAAAACCTGTTAAATTTACGACAGGACTATGCTGATATAAATCTGTAATTTTCAGGAATTTAGCAACTGTGGTACAGCATTGATCTTCAGTAACCAGGCTCTCGTCAGGAAGCGTTGGACTACCTGTTTCATCCTGACAAGAATCCGAATCGTTATGGCCACAACAGAAATTTTCGGTCAAAACAGCGTACTCACTGGAGTTGGCAGTACTGCAGTGATGAATGTAAACGTTAAATCCTGTACTTGTAAAAAGAAAGAGTACAGCGATCAGTAAACTTACAACAGAGGATATAAACTGTTTTAACTTCACGCGTTTAAATTTTTTCTGTATTATTCCGTTTCATTGGGGCAAATATAAGAAAATATACCACAAAAAGTATTCAGTCTGTTTTCCGGGCTTTGTACGTCGGCAGGTTAGTGTGAATAAGTTAGTTTCACCATCGAAACGGCCTGCCGGGGTAATTGCATCTTTATGAATGCTTCGCCATTCCTGATTTTTACTTTCTCAGGAGCCCTGAGCTGTTCTAATTGACCGGATTTTTCTAAAGTAGTAATCTGGTCAACAGTTGGATTTTGGGGTGAACCCATCTTTTTCCACACTTCATAGGAGTTGCTGTGACTGCTGTCAATCCGATAATGCGTCAAAACTGCCTTTTCAGACGGAATACCTTTGATTTTCAGATCAACTGGTGATCCCGCATCCTGAACATCATCATCGTGGTAATTCCAGACTAAAACAGTTATCGTGTTATTATCTTTGCTCGCCAAAGCATTAATGTCAGTCCTTATACCCCGGACACCCGAATCGCGTATTGATTTAAAGTTGTAAGCCAGATCTCCTCCAACTTCCAACCTTGTGCCAGTCATCATTCCCAACATCCGGAAAACATTGAGCACTGGTTTGTCTACTCCGTTTGTCGCCAGGTCGCGGAATCCGGCGAACCATGGCTGATTTTCGAATTCGAATGACCAGTTTACGGCACCAATAAGGTTTACACCATAAAAATCGGCTAAATCGTATATCCTTGCAATGGATGCAGCAGAGTAACTCGAGTACATTGTCCCATTCCGGTAGGCATTTTCCGGATTGGTAGCCATACCGCAGGCAGCACATCCTTCAGGGTCCGACTCGCCGATAATGACCGGAAGGTTTTTCGTTTCAGGGAAAGAGGCGATCACCTCAAAATTATCATTGATGTTTCGCAACTGCGAACTCATGCTCATCCGTACAACACCATTCACAACCTTAGGTGATCCTTTGGCATGAAAACCCACAAAATCCAATGGCGCTCCTATCTTTCCGGTTGCCGAATTGGTCCCCCGCAGGCAATGCTCTATAAAAGTGCGAACAAACCGTGCGCCGCCTCCGTGCGTATGCGGACCACCCATGCGGGCGGTTGGCAAAGCACGTTTTACAGCATCCGAAGCATAATCGTACATTTTACAATATTCCGCAACACGGTCAGGTGCCATTAAATAATCACCGTTTGGCTCGTTCCAAAGTTCCCAATACCAGCTTTCAACTTCAGTTTTCCCGTAGCGTATAACGCTATGTTTCACCCATTGATAAATCACTTCGGCCCATTTTTTATAATCGTTTGGTGGATAGGCCCATCCGGTGATAATCGTTTTGTACTCCTTACCTGGTGCCCAGTCGTGTTTGTAAGGTGTTGGATTGGAGGAAAGCGCTTCAGGCATAAAACCGATCTGGGCCAGCGGTTTCATTTTACGCTCAATATAAGTATCGAAAATTTTATCAATGATCGTCCAGTTGTAAACGGGGTTGCCATCTTTATCTTCGGTATACATATTGGTAGATCCCCATTTTAGTCCCGGCGTACCATCACCGGTGTTCATCAGGTTATGGGCACGCACGTAAACCGGCACGGGACTTAATGCAGCAATCTCGGACAGCAATTTTTTGCCATCCTTCATATAGGTATAATTTGGCTCATCGTATCCAAACCACGCCCAAAAAGGTTTTATCGGCCCTTTTTCCCTTGCCAGATCAACGTGTATTGAAACCGTTTCATTTTGACAAAAGCCAATCAGGGAAAAAATAACCAGGAAGATGGTAAGTGTCTGTTTCATAGGTGAATTTACTGTGGTTATGTGATGAGTTTGAAGCAATATTAATTAAGCGTCTGGCTATTGGCTGCTGGCAACTGGCAACTCAATGCGCAAACTTGAATTTCTAAATCATTAAAAATTTAATTTGATCGCGTTCCATGTGTAAGGAGCCAGACGTCAGTTGCTAATTTTAACTACACCGAATTTCATCATAAGAATGCATCCATTGCAATGGTCGGTCTGCCATCTGTACCCCAGGCACTTAAAGAATAGCCGCTCCAGCTTTTCGCGCCCTGGGGTTCCCAGTAAATCAGTCCAAGTCCTTGCTTGTCCGGAACAGCCTTAAGTTTTTGTTGAACTGCGACCAGCATATCGTAAGTATTCTTAGCCCTGGAATCTTCACCTCCGACTTCGACGATCATAACTTCCTTTCCATATACAGATGCCATATCAATTAAATTATTGCCCAGGTCTTCTATTGAAAGTGTGAAATCCGGATTTCCTTTTAACCAGTAAGGATAATAGGACAATCCAATTACATCGTATTTTGCACCGTTAGCTTTGGCATTGTCAAACCACCACCTGAACCGGCTGTTGTTATTTCCCTGGTCAACATGAAGTATCACTTTTGAGGAAGGGCTGATTGCTTTTACAGCATCGTAACCCTTATTCGTTAACTGAATTAACTGAGACCAGTTCGCGGTGCTCCCTTCGGGATAAAGCAAGCCACCCGGAATCTCATTTCCAACCTGAACCCATTCAGCAAAAACACCGGCCGATTTCAAAGCCATCATTACCCCGGCGGTATAATCATAAACATCGGTTAACAGGTTTGAAAAGTCATGGCCGACCCATGCTGAAGGTTTTTTTTGTTTACCCGGATCGGCCCATGAATCGCTGTAATGAAGATTGATCATTACCCTCATTCCCCATTTTTGTGCCCGTACGGCCATCGCAACAGTCTCTTCCAAACTGCAATGACCATTTGTTCGGTGGTCAGAAGGATTAACCCAGGTTCTGAGCCGGATTGTATTGATACCATGATCCTTTAGAATCTGAAAACAATCCTGCTCAGTTCCCTGCTCATTATAAAACTTGTAACCGGTTGCTTCCATTTGCGGAAGCCAGCTGATATCGGCTCCCTTGACAAAACTGCTATCGGAAATTACGGGAATGACTGAGTAACCTTTCGTGCATATCAGGATAAGAAATGCAGAAAAGAATAGTCTAAGATCTGTGTTTCTGAATTTTAACATAAGAATAATTCGTTCTGGTTTTTGTTTGCAAATTTAAACGTAACCGGGTGACTGCCATTCAAAATTGAGCACAACTAAAGGGTTACTTCTCTTCTCTTAAAAAGTCACCCAGTCACTCGATTTCTCACCTTTTCTCTTTCACATCTTCTCATCTTCTCGTCTTCTTACTCCTGCGACGCATGTAACGATTGATTTTCAATTATGAATCTGGTTGCGCCGCATTTTTACCAGGAGATCATGATGGCTACTAAGGTTCAGTCTATCGAAATTTCTTTGCGGTCATTGCGGGACACCTGGAAGGATTTTAAAAAATAAATAAGGTTTTGTTAGCAATGTGAAAATTTGCCAATTTTCACATTCTCATCGTCCCTTTCGCCTCCCGAGAACGACGTGTCCCGAGACCGAAGGGATTCGGGAAGTGATTCAGGATCGCCCAGTCGCCCCCCATTTTCTCATCTTCTCATCTTCTCATCTTCGCCCCGTCGCCTCTTCGCCTCCGGGGAACGAAGTGATTCGGGATCGCCCCGTCGCCTGTCGCCTTCTATTTCAATTGAATCAGCACTACCGATTTGGCAGGAATCGTCGCTTCGACTTGTCCCTTGTTTAGTTTTGCATTTTTAAAATCAGCCATCGAAACTTCCTCTTTTTTTCCAAAATCGTTGTATGCATTTATTTTATTCGCAGTGACAATTTTGCCGGAGACGGTGGTAAATTTCAAGCCCTGGATATCAAAACTAATGTCCTGCGATTTGACAGGACCAAGATTACAAAGGGTAATACTTACAACACCATCCTTAATTGAGGCTGAAGCATTGATCGCATCTATTGATTTTGACCCCACTGTGTAAGCTGCAGATGTAACAGTAAGGGGCAGCATCTTTGCTTCCTGGTGTACATTGTACATCTTAAAGACATAATAGGTAGGGGTTAAGACCATTTCCTTGTCTTTTGTCAGAATAACAGATTGCAAAACATTGATCATCTGGGCAATATTGCTCATCCGGACCCGGTCTGCATGATTATTAAAGATATTCAGGTTGATACCCGCCACCAATGCATCGCGTAAGGTATTTTGCTGAAAAAGGAATCCGGGATTAGTTCCGGGTTCAACATCATACCATGTACCCCATTCGTCAACCAGGAGGCCAACTCTTTTCGCCGCGTCGTATTTATCCATGATTGCGGAATGTTTGGTAACCAGTTCCTCCATTTTCAAGGTCTTTTGTAAGGTTACAAACCACACAGAATCGTTGAACTGAGTGGCAGATCCTTTCCTGCTCCAGTCGCGCGGAATCGTGTAATAATGAAGCGAGATTCCGTTCATCTGGCGGGTTGCCTCGCGCATTAAAACCTCTGTCCAATGATAATCCTCAACATTGGCCCCACTGGCAATTTTATAAATTCCCGGCGCGCGCATAAAAGAGGCATACTGACGGTAAAGGTCGGCGTAATATTCAGGACGCATGTTACCTCCGCATCCCCAGGTTTCGTTGCCAACGGCCCAATATCTGACATTCCACGGTTTCTCGCGCCCGTTTTGTTTGCGTAATTTCGACATTGGATTATCATTGGACGAGGTTACGTACTCCACCCATTCAGCCGCTTCCTGAACAGTACCACTTCCCACATTCAGATTGACATAGGCATCAGCACCGATTAATTCGCAGAAGTTCAAAAACTCGTGTGTTCCAAAACTGTTATCCTCCGTTACACCACCCCAATGTACGTTAACAATTGACGGACGATCTGCTTTAGGACCTATTCCATCTTTCCAGTGATAGGTATCGGCAAAACAACCACCCGGCCAGCGAACCAGCGGAACTTTTAAATCCTTTAATGCCCCAACCACATCCATACGGAAACCATCGGTATTGGGGATATCCGATTTTTCACCCACATAAATCCCACCATAAATGCAATGCCCCAGGTGCTCGGCAAAATGACCATACACAGCTTTGTCAATTTTCGCCCCCGGCTTATCGGCGTGCACTACGATTTTATTTTGGGAAATACCCGGACTTGAAAAACAGACTAAAAATCCAATCAACAGTAAACCTGTGCGCAACTTTTTTTTCATTGGTAGTAGTTTTTTTTAAATGATGAATGATCACGATTCCTAAGCACTCGTCAAAAATGGCAGTTATTAAAAGTAGTTAGTACTTATAAAAATCAAAAGTAACAAATAGTATTTATATCTCCCTATATAAAATCCAAAAACCGCACCATTTAAAACGTCAAGAATGCAACAAATATTCGTTTATGAAAGAATAATATTATCTTTTTAACATTTAATAGTACGATGAAATTTCAATTAAATTAAAAATTATTACTATGAATCCCAGAGCCTACACTCAATTCAACATTCAACAGGTCAACCTCCAAATCTTAAAATAATATTTTGAATTTATCGTACTTTTATAAACGAAATAACCAAACACCATTGTAAAAACAAACGATATGACTAACCGAAGGGATTTCTTGAAAACCATTACTGCAGTCGGAGCTGCAACGATGATTCCATCTTCTGTTTTTGCACGGGAACTCATGCCCGGGGATAAAGAGGACGCAAAGACCGTGGATCTGAAAAAAATCTTTCCGGAACCGGTTCTTATCCGGAAAATCGAACTCTTCCGGTTCGATAAGGAATATTTGCTTCGGGTGACCTCCACGAATGGAACTACAGGAGTCACACTTTGCAATCAGCGGATTCCTAACCTGGTATCAATGCTTCATGGGTTGGTTATCCCTCACTTTATCGGAAAAGATGCACGCGATATTGAAAACCTTCTTGAATATGTTTATGTGGTTAACAGTAATTACAAATATGCAGGGATGCCTTTCTGGAATTGTGCAGGTCATGTCGAGATAGCTATTTTCGACCTTTTAGGCCAGATGGCACAGAAACCGGTTAACCAACTGCTGGGCAGTGCTGTTACCAATGAAATCGATGTTTATATTTCGAGCACCACACGCGAAACAACTCCGCAACAGGAAGCAGCCATCTTTAAAAAGCGACTGGAAGAAACAGGCGCTAAAGCTGTTAAATTTAAGGTAGGCGGACGGATGAGTAAAAATGCCGATGCCATGCCCGGGCGCAGCGATACCATTGTTCCGCTGATGCGTAAAACGCTCGGCGATGACATTACTTTTTATGTTGATGCCAATGGTTCTTACGATGTTCAAAACGGCATTCGCATGGCCCGTTATCTCGAAGACCAGCAGGTAGCTATTTTTGAGGAGCCGGTTCCGTTTGATGAATACGAAAATACCCTATTGGTGACTAAAGCCATCAAAAAGATGAGGATTGCTGGCGGCGAACAGGATACCAGCAGCTACCGGTTTGAGTGGATTGCCCAAAACAAGGCACTTGATGTCTTACAACCCGACCTCTACTACAACGGGGGTTTTCTGCGGTGCCTCAAGGTTGCCCGAATGGCAGAAAAGGCAGGTTTAACTTTCTCGCCGCATAGTCCAAAGACTGACCCTCTGGCCGCGGCTATGCTGCAACTGATGGCTGTAGTCCCAAACACGGGAGGATTCCAGGAGTGGCATATCAGCTATCCCAATCATAAAAACTGGTACGCCCCACATTTCGAAATTAAAAACGGAAAGATAGCTGTTCCGTCAGGAAACGGATTGGGCATAACCTACGACGATTCGATATGGGCAAAAGCTGAACTGATTAAATGACCCTACCTCCCGGGCAGTGAATAAGATCGTCCAAAATTTGATCTTAAGCCCGGTTATACCGGGTTTTCAGTGCAGCATACTCATTATTTTCATGACAATCGTTCACCCTTTTTCCAAAGTAATTACAGTTACCTCGGGCCAGATACCTACCCGACCGGGATAAGCTAAAAAGCCAAAACCCCGATTGACATAGAGGTATTTGCTTCCCTCATTATAAATGCCTGCCCACTGCTTGTACATATACTTTACAGGACTCCATTTAAAACCGGGGATTTCGATACCAAACTGCATCCCGTGAGTATGACCTGCAAGGGTTAAATGAATATGCTGCGGATGGTGCAAGGTCTCGGCTTCCCAGTGCGACGGGTCATGGCTCATTAAAATTTTAAAATCTTCACCATTTACCCCCTCAGTTGCCTTGTTCAGATCTCCGTATTTCTGAAAGCCACCCTTGCCCCAGTTTTCGACGCCAATCAAGGTAATGTATTGCCCGTCTTTTTCAATCCTCAGGTTTTCATTCAGCATGAGCCGGAAACCCAACTCCTTATGTACTTCTTTCAACCGTTGCAGGTTGTTTTCCTTTGCCGTTTTACTTTCCCATGATTTATAATCGCCATAATCATGATTACCAAGTACAGAAAATTTACCCGAAGTTGCGGATAATGCTGAAAATGTTCCCATCCATTCGTCCATTTCTGCAGCAGTTGTATTCACAAGATCACCGGTAAATAATAACAAATCACTTTTCTGTTTATTAGCCATTGCAACCCCTCTTTGCACGTCCGCTTTACTGTCGAAACTGCCGCAATGGATATCGGATAACTGGGTAATGGTAAACCCGTTAAAAGCATCTGGCAGATCTTTGAATTTTAATTTTACCCGGTGAACCTGGTAATCGTATTTCCCTTTTACCATGCCATAAAGCAGCCCCACAAACGGCACGGTTGCAATCCCGATGGCCAGCTGACTGATAAATTTTTTGCGGCTTATCATATAAACGTGCTCTTGCTGAGGAGTGGATGATGGCAATATATTTGTAACCCAATTAATCGCTAAATGTACCATTCGTCCTATATCTTCCAGCAACAAGAAAGGAATAACAATCAGTTTTGGCACTAACGATAAAAGCATCAGGCCCCAGTAAATGCTTTTCAGTGAATTTAATATAGGTTTACCGGTAAGCATAAAATATAAAACCATGGCAGCCACCAGGCCATCATAAAACCAGAATGCCCACCAGATGTAACGGTTGGAGGTGGCCGTTTTTACCGCCTGGAAGACATAAATATCGGCCAGCAGCCATATAAACATTATTGGAATCAGTCTGTTCATTTCTTACTATGTATTTTTAAGACTACAAATTCACGGAAAATATGTTTTAGTTAAACTCTTTCGTCCTCTTCCCGTGTGCACCCCCCGGCGTCGCATTTTTTATCCGAAAAGAAGGAATTAAGAAAATAAAATCTTACCTTGGACCGTGGCTTAACCAATACATAAACGGATATGAAGAATCGAATTATCTCAGCCTTTCTGGCCCTGACCCTAATTTTCATCATCATTTCATGTACCGCACCTCAGGATAAGAAAATAAAATGCTATGCCTGGCTTGGCGGTCCCGGCGCTGCAACTGACGCGGATCTGAAAACCCGGTTCACCGATCTGAAACGTAAAGGGATCGATGGTCTGATGTATTCTGCAGGTCAGAATACCGAAGTTTATCAGCGTGTTGGAAAAATTGCGAAAGGTGCCGGGCTGGAATTCCATACCTGGATACCAACCCTGGTACAGGGAATAAACCCTTTGCTGAAACCGGAATGGTATGCCGTGAATGGCCTCGGTGAATCGGCACTTGACAAGCCAGCCTATGTTGATCATTACAAATTTGTTTGTCCGAACCATGAGGAGGTCTATCAATTCCTGGCCGGTATGTACGGCAGGATTGCTTATTTACCCGAGGTAGACGGCATACACCTCGATTTTATCCGTTTTCCTGATGTGATTCTTGCCCGGGGCTTGTGGGAAAAATACGGGTTGGTCATGGATCGGGAATTCCCGCAATATGACTATTGTTACTGCGATAAGTGTGTCGGCGACTTTCAAGCAAAAACAGGTATCGACATCAAGTCAGTGAAAGATCCCTCACAATCCCAAGAGTGGAAACAATTCAGGTACGATCTGATTACCAATATGGTGAATCGGCTGACAACAATGGTTCATTCCAAAAACAAACAAATTACTGCGGCGGTGTTCCCGGGTCCTTCAATAGCAAAAAAATTAGTCCGGCAGGAATGGGATAAATGGGAAACTGATGCATTCTTTCCAATGAATTACAATGACTTTTACCTTGAAGGAACACCCTGGATTGGAAGTATGTGCAAAGAAGCCGTATCAGCAGTTAAAAATCAAAAACCTGTTTTCAGCGGTTTGTTCATATGCCCCAATCCTCAAAAAAAAGCAGGTGAACCAGATCCGGAAAACCATGGACTTTTACCTGAAGAACTGGAACCCGCCATCAGGGAATCGATGGAAAATGGCGCAGCAGGCATATGCCTTTTTACACCCGAAAGAATGACTCCCGAACATTGGGTAATATTTGAAAAGGCCATCCATAATCAGTATGCAGCAAAGTAGCTCCGATTCTTTGTATCCTGGCAAGCCAGCACCGGGTTTTTCGGATCAACCTATAAACCGGGCACTGGGTTTCACTTTGATCCCTCACGAAGGATTCCTTCGATGATCTTCCATTTGTTATCAGTTCGTATGATGCGTTTTGTCAACAACTCAGCATCAAAATCTACTACCTCGATGATGCCGGTCTTATCACCACTGATAATGTTATTTTTTATGACAACATCAGAAGAACCGTTTAACCAGACCAAAGGCAAGCCCTTTTTCGTGACTTCGATCGTGTTGTTTTTCAGAATAATATTCTTTGTACTTCGTGCCCATAGCAGGGGACGTTCTATATTCCCGACAATAAACCTGTTGCCGGTGATCTTTAAATTTTTATCAACCGGTGCATTTCGGTTTACAACCGGCTGATCGGGCTGGATAAACACACAACCCACGCAATCAACAAACTTATTGTTTCGGATTGTTAGGTCTTCTACAGCACCTTGCTGGTAATACGGATCGTCGCCATGGCAAACGAAAATGGCTGCCATCTGTGTGCGAAAAAAAGTGTTATTTTCGATGAGCGTCTTCCTCCATGAAGAAACCAGCACACCTCTTGTAGGAATGCGGGCAAAATAACAATCACGGATTAAAATTTCAGGCATCCTGGTCCGGTTTTCGGCAACCTGGCCAACACAATCCTCAGAAACATCACCATCCAATATTACACGATGTGTCATTTTATCAATCAGCTCTGCTGATACGACTTTTCGGCTCGCAAACGGAAGTAACGTTTGTTTGCTGAGTAGCATCAGTTCATCACCGGTGAAAAGCATCTGATAGCCACATTGTTCCCAGGTTGAATAGGATAACAGAAGCGTGTTGGGTTGTTCCCGCTTCTTAATGATCAGGTCATCACCATAAACATTTACAGGATCATCCTGCGTTCCCACTATGCGGCACTCATCAATAATCACCTTACCGGTACAATTGCAGCAGTGTATACCATCGGCAAAACTGGCACAAGTACGACCCGAATCTTTACGTGGTTCAATATTTACATGGCGGAATGTCAGGTTATCGGAAAGTTGAGAAACAATGCCCAATCCGGTACAAAAAAATAAATTTACATCTTCCCAACTGATATCCTTGCTGTTTAACACTACCGAACCCTGCTGGTTTCTTATTCCATCTCCGCGCATCTGCCAAACCTGTCCAACATACGCCAGTGGTGTCAACTTGTAGTGAAATCGTACGCATCGGGGACCTATTTCTTCAGCCCATAATCCGAGATCAAATTTTACACGTTTTGTGATATTGCTGACAAGGTCTAAGGACTGGAAGATTTGCGGGGTATAGCGATCGCCATCGGCGCCCTCCCACTGAAACCGCCCCTCTTCTATTACATACCACGAATCGGGATGAATATCAACCTCCATGTAAGTCGTGCCAATGTTCCTGACCGTAAACTCGGATACTGTCGGACGAACATGGTCTATTGTGAGGTTAAAGATCTTCACATCCTCACACTGTTTTAGGATAATAGGAGTCATCCTTGAATGAAAAATCAATTCGGAAGCGCAACCATCAATAGTAACATGCTTTAAACCTTCGAGATACATCCCTGAAATAAAGTCCCATTGCTGATGCACTGCTGTTACCGGAAGGTGCATTTTGGGAGCATCGGAAGCCCAAAAATCATACCGGCCTTTGGGAAAGCGGAGAATTGAAGGCGTCCCGTTTAATCCCGCAATCTGCGCCAAAGCCGATTTTACGGCAAGGGTTGCATCCTTTCCTGAGTTGGGTTTTGCACCGAACGCTGTCACATCAACAATCACGACCTGCCTTCCGGATTCTTCAGAAAATAGTCTTTCCGCATCTATTTCCTGAGCAGTGGATGAGGTAAACGAGCAGATAACGGTCAACACAAAAAAAACAAGTTTCATTGTTATTTTCCTTTGAAAGTGAAAGAATCCGTTCAACCAAAATTACCTAATAATTTCTTTATTATCTCAAAATTTTGAAAAACATGATTCGCAGTTGGTAATTAATCGGGATAAATTGAATTTATCGGTAGGAGCTGGATTTACTCAAAACTGACACCGCCAGTGCCTGATAATTATTCCGTCGGCATGAAAGTTTCATCAGAAAAATTTTATTATCGCCCTATTCTGAAAGATGCCTTTAACAGAAAAACATTGTAAGGTTTATGATCGAATAAATCTTTCATGTCATCAGCCAGATCGAAGTTTCCGTTCTGCACCGATTGATTCCGGTTCTGTGACCAAACCAGGAAGATCGTCGAGCCCGGTGCATACTCCCACCTGACTACCAAATTCGATAAAAACTCTTTCACGTTAAAGTCGGGCTGATCGAAGCTGTACAGATTATTACCAGCCGGATCAGAAACCAGGTACTGCTCCTCAGATATATTATAAACCAGTTCATTTCCTGTAAGATGCCTGAAACGATCGGTATATGTGTCAGCCCGTGAGTCGGTAATCTTCTTAAATTCGGTGTATCTTCCGCTCGACAGAAAAGGTTGTCCCCAGTACTGTATACTTAGATCGGGGGTGATGATATAATTGACACGCAGCGATGCACTCAGTGTTTTCTGATGAATCCGTGCGAAAACATAGTCCGTCTGGTTATTGTATTCCTGTTGAGTGACATATTGAAGTTCATCTTCATTGTTGGTATAACCGGGTGTGAGGGTGATTTTCAGACTTTTTGAAGGCCGGTAGCCCATTCCCACACTAAAGTTGATCGTTTTTCTGACATTTTTCTGATTGCCTTGCAAGGACATAAGCTCCGCCTCTGCTGTCAGTTTCTTTTGATCATTTGAGCCAACGGCAAACCAGATATTCTTACTTCCGGGTAGTTTTAAAGCAGGTCCTCCCCTCAGCTCTGTAGCCGAAAGACCTTCACCATTAAAATTGCCCCCCATATGAAAGTTCCAGTAGTTTTTGAGCTGAGTATGAACATTAATATTTCCGCCAGGTCCGGTTAACTCCCCCGCGAAATTCCACTCTGTCCACTGGTTAAAATTCAGATTCAGATTCCGGAAGATTGAAAAAGGTTCATAGATCCGGTAACCTACCCAAAAAACTTCCATGATATTGTCGGCCTGGCGCATATATCCCACGTCATTCAATTCCAGTCCCGGTGATTTCCAGGCAGTAGCTGCCATAAATTTCAGTTTTCCACCCATCTTGCCGAGTACGACCTTTCCTCCATGCCCTGTTAAACTGGTCCGGGTCGAATCAAATGTAAGGTGAGTGGCATCCGGACGCTGAAAACCGTGAATCCATGATTTCTGCGTATTGCTAATCGCTTCTGTACTTCCACCTACCCGGCTGAAATAGGTGCTTAAATCAAATTCCCAGTCCTTGTTGTGCCATTTGTGTATGAAATCAAACCCTCCGGTATAGGCCGATTTATGCAGGTAATTGAGATGTTCCTCCGACAGACTTCGGTTGACCGATGTGAACATTCCACCGATTAGTGTATTCCCGTTATTCAGATCTTTCTGAACACGCCCGACGGTATAATTTGTAAATGGTTCAATCATTTCATCGTGCTGATTCCCGTTGCTGATATGGGCAAACTCTTCGCCGGTAAGACTTTCAAGTAATCCGACAGACCATCCTTTCTTTGTTTTACCGGTAATTTTAGCGGCTCCAAGGATACTCGTAAATTCAGGAGCCTCAACATATTCGTCCGAATCTGTTTCAGGACTGTAATGAGGCCTGCGACCGATCCGGCGTGAATAAAACATATTTTCAGATGCCAGGTCACCATCTCCGAACATCAGCGGAAAGCTCAGGATGTTTTTCCCTTCAATAAAAAAAGGTCTCTTTTCCTGGAAGAAAGTCTCAAACGAAGTCAGATTTACCTCCGAAGGATCGGCTTCCACCTGACCAAAATCGGGGTTGATCGTAAAATCGAGAGTCAGGTTATTGGTAACGCCTACTTTTCCATCGATCCCACCACTCAACCGGCTCTTTTTCCCCGATTGTCTGAAAGGATTAGCAGCTTCTTTCGCGTACCGATCGGTACGGGCAACCACATAAGGCGTTAAATCAGCAACTTTTCTCGCTTTCAGATTTTTAAGTCCATGTAGTTCACCGAATTCAGAAACCCAACCTGTCACTTCTTTAAATGACGGCTGCCAAAGACTGACTTCCTGCTTTCGGAATAACATCCGGCCGATTTGCAGACCCCATGTTTGTTCGCTATTCCCTTCGAAACGCAATTGGGTAAGCGGGATAGCCATTTCAGCATACCAGCCCGACTGATCCGAACTTGTTTTCACCCACCAGTTTGGATCCCAGGTGGGATCTTCGCCTTCACCATCATTGCTGATCATAAAGTCATTTTTAATTCCGGCAGCGTTGACCATAAATGCAAATGCAGTCCTTTTGTCGAAATAAGAATCAAATTCCACTGCTACAAGATCACCATCCGTTTCATCACGCCGTGTCAACCGGTGAACTATGCTGTCGGGGCTCGTATCGTAAAGTTTGCATCCAACATAGATGAAGTTTTCATCCAGCAAAATGGCAAACTCCGTTTTCTGTGTCGGAGCAATACCTTCGTAAGGTTCAAACTGCGTGAAATCGTTCTGCCAGTTGGCCTTTAACCATGCCGTTTCATTAAGTTTTCCATCAATTGAAATGTCAGTTTTACTGCATTCTCCGGGATAATACTTTTTCTTGTCGGGGTTCTGGGCGATCACCCGGCTTATGGTAAGGATTAAAAATAGACTAAACAGAAAAAGGTTTGACGACATGAAAAAAGTTTTAAAATCAAATAGACTCCAAAAAAACAGTTCCGTTACAGATTTTGTCGTTTTTTTATGAAAAAACTAAAATTAATAACCGATAATAATAATTCGTAAAGAATGGCTTCTTTTGCAGGAAATGTTAAAGTCAAGAAAGAAATGGAGAAAACGGCCCGATAGTCAAAATCAGATCAGGTTATCGCAAATATTTGAGTAATACAACCAGCTAAATATCTCTTTTAATGAAGTATAATTTTTTTATATTGCTCTTTTTAAGTTCTGCAATCGGCTTTTCACAGCCCCGGGAGATTCAGAATGCAAACATTATTGGAATAAATAAGCTGCCGGCAAGAACAGCATTCTGGCCATCACCTTCGCTCGATGAAGCCAAAAAATCAGATTACGATCATTCTGTTTGGGTAAAATCATTAAACGGGACATGGAATTTTCACTGGTCTCCGGATCCAATGACCAGACCTGTAGATTTTTACATGCCTGAATTTGATCGCAATGGCTGGGGAACCATTGATGTGCCTTCAACTATCGAACGGAAGGGGTTCGGGATTCCCCTATATACTAACTCAACCTACCCATTCAAAGTAAATCCGCCGTTTGTGATGGATGAACCTGATCCAAAATACACCACCTATAAACAGAGAAACCCGGTTGGTTCGTATTGCCGGAACTTTACAATTCCTGAAAACTGGCGTGGCAAACGGATCATTCTGCATCTGGCCGGGGTCAGTTCTGCAGCAAATGTTTGGGTAAATGGAAAACGTGCCGGATATACGCAAGACTCGCGGCTTCCATCCGAATTCGATGTCACCGAAAATCTGATTGACGGAGAGAATTTTCTGGCAGTCGAGACCTATAAATACAGTGATGGCTCTTACCTTGAAGATCAGGATTACTGGCGTCTAAGTGGTATTTACCGGGATGTTTTTATCAGGGCGATTCCTCAATCAACGTTATGGGATATTTATGCAGAACCCGGACTGGATTTGATGAGTAAGCAAGGAAAAGTGACAGTACACTATACTCCAGCCAATTTTACAACTTTGCCAACCAAAAATCATTCGGTTTTCGTTTCCGTCATTTCACCATCGGGCGTTCGGGTAGTCAACAAAAAGATATTCAAACTGGAATCGTTTAAACCTGGTTTGGGCAACGAAATAACACTTCCTGAAATCAATTTGGGAAAAGTGGCGTTATGGTATGATGAAAAGCCCCTGCAATACACTGTTTTGTTAGAATTTACCCGAGAAGGTCAGGTAACTGAAGCGTATCAGTTGCCGGTAGCTTTCCGTAAAATTGAAGTTTCCGGTAACACCATTTTATTAAACGGCGGGAAATTTAAAATCAGGGGAGTAAACCGCCACGAGTTTTCGCCCGATCAAGGCTGGACCGTTTCAAAAGATGAAATGATTCGTGATTTGAAATTGATGAAACAGGCCAATATCAATTTTGTGCGCAACGCCCATTATCCCAACGATCCGCGGTGGTACGAACTATGCGATCAGTACGGAATGATGGTAATGGACGAAGCTAACGTGGAGTCACACGGATTAAGCTATCACAAGCGCGTGCTTCCCGGCGACAAGCCTGAATGGACTATTGCCTGTGTTGACCGGATGAAACGGATGGTTATTCGCGACCGCCAATTTCCTTCCGTGATGATGTGGTCGTTGGGAAATGAAGCAGGATATGGGAATGCATTTCTTGAAATGCGCAAAGCAACCCTTGCCAGTGATCATGAGATGCGCCTGATTCAATATGCAGACATGAATATTGCCGCCGATTTTGACAGCCAGACTTATCCCACTATTGCATGGCTGAAACAACATCTCGAAGGAAAAGCCGTCCGCAAGGGAGAACGTGGCGAATCTTCCAATGAGGAGCAACATGGTAAATATCCATCAGGCAAACCATTTCTGCTCAATGAATATTGCCATGCGATGGGCAATAGTCTGGGTAACTTCAACGATTATTGGGAGCTTATTTACAGGAATGATTTATTGGTTGGTGGATTTGTTTGGGACTGGGTTGATCAGGCAATGTGGAAAAATACAAAAAACCAGTCAGAAGGTTTCGTTTATGGTGGCGATTTTGGCGATTATCCGAACAATAATAATTTTTGCATCAACGGACTTATTGGTGCAGACCGGATTCCGCATCCGCATTACTTTGAATTGCAAAAAGTTTATCAGCCGGTTTCATTCAGGTTGGTCAGTCAGAAACCACTGCTTGTCGAAGTAACCAACAGGCTGCTTACCACCAATTTAAATGAATACAATTTTGGCTATAAGCTGGTAACCGACGGAGAGAAAGAGTTCACAGGGTTACTGAGGCCTTCAGATATTGCTTCACTCACTTCAAAACAAATCAGACTGAGTGATGCAATTAAGTTTGATCCGCAAAAAGAGTATTTCGTAACAGTGCAGATTTCGCTCAAAGAGAACCTGATATGGGCAGAAAAAGGACATGTTATTGCCTGGGAGCAATTCCATATCCCGCGTCAGACTGCAAAACCGGAGACTCCTCCTGTTGTAAGGGGTGCTAAGCCGGAATTGACCGAAACCAGTGACTTTTATCTGGTGAAGGGCGAAAATTTTACAGTCAGATTTGACCGTACTACGGGTTTAATTTCAGAATATACCCTGGGTGCCAAAACGGTTATAGCGGAAAAAGTGCGGTTTAATTTCTGGCGGGCTTTGACCGATAATGACAAGGGATGGGGAGCAGGTCAAAAAATGAAAACATGGGAAAATGAAGGAGCAAATTATCAACTGGTGCAATTTAATACTGAGCCGGCCAATGAAAATGTGATTGTCTTGAATAGCAGATTTTTGTTTTTAGCTACAGGTTCAACAGGCCAGGTTCAGCACGTTATTTATCCTGATGGCAAAATCAGGATCGAATTTGAACTGAATATACCGGAGAAAACACCCAATGTACCACGCATTGGTCTTCAGTTTGAAATTGATAAAACCCTTCAAAACATTGAATGGTTTGGGCGCGGTCCGCAGGAGAATTACAGTGACAGGAAAACGGCCGCAGCAATCGGACATTATCAGTCAACGGTGCAGAAATGGATTACACCGTATGTAAGGCCACAGGAAAATGCGAACCGTTGTGATATTCGGGCAATTACCTTTAGTAATGGGAATCAAAATGTTCAGTTTAAAACTGATGGAGAAGGAACATTTTCAGCAAGTGCCTGGCCTTACGATCAGAATACGCTTTCTACTTCAGCCCACAATTTTGAGCTCAATGAACACGATCGTATTGTTGTCAATATCGATTGTACACAAATGGGGGTTGGTGGCGATAATTCATGGGGTCTTCCTGTATTGGAAAAGTACCAGGTCAAGCCGGGAAAATATCATTACAATTTTTCAATTCAGGGCAAATAACCTTAAAGATTCTTATAATACAATATTGGCGTACCAGTGCAGGAAATGGGATAGATTTTGTACTTTCGGATTTTGAAAAATTAAAAGCCTAATACATTAACTCCTAATGAGACTAAAAACTTTTTTTTGTGCCGCCATAATAGTTCTGGCGACAGGTATCGGTCAGTCGAAGCCGCAGTTTGGCAGGGCGCTGCTTTTTAATGAAAACTGGCGGTTTAACCTTTCAGATGTGAAAGATGGCGCTCAATTCGGACTTAACGATTCGAAATGGAGATTACTGGATCTGCCGCACGATTGGAGTGTCGAAGGTGTTTACAGTCCTGACAAAGCTAGTGCGACAGGTTATCTTCCGGGAGGCATTGCCTGGTACCGAAAAACATTTACTGTACCCGAATCAGAGAAAGGAAACAATGCGTTTATCTATTTCGAAGGTATTTATAATCACAGCGAAGTATTTATCAACGGTCATTCATTAGGTATACGTCCGAACGGATATATCTCGTTTATGGTTGATCTTACCCCCCATCTTAAATATGGCGAAGAAAATCTGATCTCGGTACGTGTGGATCATTCGCTGGATGCCGATTCCCGCTGGTACTCAGGATCGGGAATTTACAGGGATGCCTATCTTGTTTATTCCTCACCCGTCCACATCGATTTATGGGGAGTCTATTTCAAAGCAGACAATATAACCTCCAAAAAAGCGGAAGTTTCAGTTGAAACAACAATAAATAATAGTCTTGCAACCGGAGCAAATGTGAAAATCTCGCACGAAATCACAGAGCCTGCATCCGGGAAAATCGTTTCCAAAGGATCAGTAAATCTGAAGATAGGTGCCGGGCTGAAGGAAACCGCCAAACAAGTTATTTCACTTTCTGCACCTAAACTTTGGTCGTTGGAACAGCCCTATCTTTATACGCTCAAAACCAGGGTTGAGATGGGCGGGAAAGTGATCGATCAGAACGAACAGAAACTGGGCTTACGCGAGCTTAAATTCGATCCCGATAAAGGCCTTGCTTTGAATGGGGTCTGGACAAAGGTTAAAGGTGTTTGTATCCATCACGATGCCGGTTGTCTTGGTTCTGCCGTTCCGCGTGAAGTGTGGAGAAGACGATTAATCACACTCAAAGAAATGGGTGCCAATAGCATCAGGATGACGCACAATCCACAGGCTCCCGACCTTTATGAATTGTGTGATGAATTAGGTATACTGGTAATGGACGAGGCTTTTGACGAATGGGAATATGCCAAAAAGAAATGGATAAAAGGGTGGAACAAAGGTACTCCGGGATACCAGGGAGCTGCATCTTACTTTAATGAATGGAGTGACAGGGATCTTCGCGATATGATTCTCAGGGATCGGAACCACGCCTCAGTCATTATGTGGAGCATTGGCAACGAAGTCGATTATCCCAACGACCCGTATTCGCATCCTGTACTCGATCATGCCAATATTAATCAGCCTGTACAGGGAGGATATTTACCCAACAACCCCAAAGCTGAAAGATTGGGAGGGATTGCCAAACGATTGACTGCCATAGTACGCTCACTTGATACTACCCGTCCGGTGACAGCTGGACTCGCGGGGGTGGTCATGTCAAACGAAACAGATTATCCCGGGGCGCTCGACATCACCGGTTACAATTATTCCGAAAACCGTTATGCCCAGGATCATGCCAAGTATCCTGAACGGGTAATATTTGGCAGTGAAAATGGACATTCAATGGACGCATGGAAAGCCGTCAGGGATAATGATTACATTTTCGGACAGTTTATCTGGACGGGTATCGATTACCTGGGTGAATCGGGTGCCTGGCCTTCGAGGGGATTCTATACGGGATTTCTCGATTTTGGCGGATTCATAAAACCCCGGGGACATTTCCGGCAGGCATTATGGAGCTCAAAACCTGTAACCTATATCGGCACTTATAAATCCCCTGCAAGAAAGGATTTCCTGTCAATGGATGCATGGCCGGTCTGGAATTACAACGAGGGTGAAATGATCCGCGTAGTCTGTTATACCAATGCTCCAAAGTCACAACTGATGCTAAATGGCAAACAGGTGGGCGAGATCAAAAATTACGATGACAAAACGGGTATAATATATTGGGACATCCCTTACCAGGCAGGAAAACTGGAAGTTATCGGAATTGATAAGGATGATAATAAAACGTATAATTATGCATTACAATCATCAGGCAGACCCTTTGCAATTACAGCCAGCACCGATTTGTCAGCGATCAGTAAAGATCGTGGTATTGCTCATGTGGTTGTCCAGGTAGTTGACGAAAAAAGAATCCCTGTAATTATTTCGGAAGATGAAATTACCTGCACCATCGACGGTCCCGCTACCTTATTGGGACTTGAAGCCAGCAACAACAGCGATATGGGTAATTACCAGGATAATGTGCAACGTGTCTATCATGGCAGATTGCTCGCCTATCTGCAATCAACAGGTAAGGCCGGTAAGGTTAGCCTGACATTTACAGCACCATGGTTAAAAGAAGCAAAGGTAACTATTGACATCATAGATTAATTTTAACTTTAATATGCTCTGATTATTTACCTTTTTTCTTTTGAAATGGCCAGACTTTTTGGTAGATTTGAAGTAACAGTCTAAAAAGGAGGATTATTATGACATCGCAAGCAGTTACTGATTCAGTTTGCTGTCCGAAATTCGACCCCACACTGTGGGATGATAAAATAATAGGATGGAAGGATAAGCGATTTATTAAGGACAACGTATTTACACTTTTTTATATGCCTGTTAATTTTGGCAGTGTAATGAGAAGGTTTGATAAAGTGGTCACAAAATCGGGGACAGAAATGCCAGCCGACAGGCTGTGCTTATCCGATCACACTTCCAAATGGAATATGGACGTTTTTCTTGCTGTCGAAGATGCAATACCAAATGCAAAAAATGTCACCATAAGCGGTCAGTTTTATTGTAAAGTTTATGAAGGACCTTTCAGGGATACCGGAAAATGGTGTGAGGATTTTGAAACCACTGTACAATCAAAAGGATTTAAAAAGCATAGATTGTATATGTGGTACACCACTTGTCCAAAATGTGCCAAAAAGTATGGTAAAAATTATGTTGCCATTTTATCGCATATTGATTAAATATGTGACATTTCCACCCAACCGATAACCTTACTCCGAATGAGAAATAAATTTAAAAAAAGCTTTAAATAACGTTGTACCCGAAGTGGGTTCAAGAGCTTCAATATCGGATTTCATCCCGTTAGTTCCGGACCAAAGTTCAATTTCGTCGCCCCAATGGGTTTCAGCGAGAAACTCAAGTGTAAATCCCGAGATCGTATATTCCTGATAATGATTAAGTGGAAAACAGTCCGTTGCCCAGTCAAGATAACGTGTATTGTTGACATGAAGATTCTGATCAATTTCATTGTAAGCAACTATCTTACGAAATGCCAACTGTGTAGTTTGAGTTGTGATACGCTCCGGAAAATAAGACAAAGAAGTTCTCCCTGTATTCATGGGTAACTCAATTCCGAGCTGCGATGGCCTCTGAGGACGAAGCGTCGCAATTGAGACCAGTAACCAACCCGAAACACCCCGAATAATGACATGTTGATCCTTGTCATACACTAAAAAGTCGCGTCTGAAAAACAATCCTTCATTACCACATGGCCAGGTTTCAAATAAAATTGACTCTCCCCACTGCGGCATCCTGGTGATTTCAACAGTTAATCTCGATAAAGCCCAGAAAAACCCTTTCTCCGCCAGGGGACGATAACCTGCCCCAAGTTCAGAGGCATGATTTGAAGCCACTTCCTGGAAAAACTGCATCAGCACTGATGGCTTAATATTTTGCTGAAAATCAACGTCGTACGATTTAACTTCGAAACTTTCTTTCCAGACAGATTCCATTTCCTTATAAATTACAGTATATAATAAAGTTTAGTTGCCATTTAAAATATGCTACTGGCTGCTGGTTACTGGCAACTGGCTGAGTTTTTGAAAATATTTAGCCTTGAGTTCCACTCCGAAAAGATCCAAAAAGATCATAGTTTGTAATCTTGGTGCCTTCGTGGCATTATTAATTTTTTTGACTTTACGAAACAGCCTCAGCTTTAAACTTATAACACAACTGCCAAATACCAGTTACACGCCACCAGTTGCCAATTGCAAGCCGCCAGTTACATGCCGCCAGTTGCCAGCCGCCAGCCGCCAGTTGCCAGTTGCCAGCAGCCAGTAGCCAGCCGCCAGTCGCCAGCAGCCAATAGCCAGCAGCCAGCAGCCAATAGCCAGCAGTAAACATTCTGCCACAAAATCTCATTTATCAATCAAAATTCCCATTTTTTTCATCAGGAAGGTGGCATTCAGGTTCTGGCAAACACCATCCTGCAGTTTGTAATCAATACTCATTTCATCATCCACAATATGGATTTCAAAACACAGATTACGGATATTCTCCGGGTAATTTCTGATCAGGTCACCTAAAACCAGGTCGTGCGTTGCGATCAGACCGACAGACTGGTATTTAATTAATTGCTCGAGCAACGCGATCGATCCGGCCTGTTTATCTCTTGAATTTGTCCCTTTCAAAATTTCATCCAGCAAAATAAATGTTCGCTGTCCGTTCTCCAGTTCCGTAATTATTCCTTTCAGTCGTTTCAATTCAGCATAAAAAAATGACTCTTTTCTCGAGAGTGAATCATTGGTACGGATGCTGCTGTGCAACATTAGCGGAAAGAAAACAAAGCTTGTTGCAAAAACAGGAGCACCTATCATCGCCAGAACATAATTGGTACCCACCGAACGCAGAAAGGTGCTCTTACCCGACATATTGGCCCCGGTAACAATACAATATTGATTCCAATCTGAAATGGTAATATTATTCGTTACACATTCGGCTTTTGGAATGAGCGGATGCCCCAGATTGGTCGCTTCGAAACGAAACCGGTCCACAACAGGTTCCGGAAAAGTATAGTCCGGATTATTAAAGGCAAAGTTGGCTACGGAAGAGAGTGCATCAAACTCCCCAATAATTTCGAACCATCGCGGGATAACTTCACGGTATCGTGACTTCCATTTTTCGACTGCAACAAGCATATGAAGATTAAAGAGAAATAGCCCGTTTAACACTACTGCTGCAAGGATGTTCAGGTTGGCATCCATCCAGTTCAGTAATTTCGAGAGCTGTTTGATGATTTGTGCGGGAGTTTCAATCCCTTCATGCGAAAGATTATCTTTTAATTCAGTCAAAAATGGCGTTTTGAATTTCTCATTCTCTATTAATACTAAAAACCGCGCATATTTGGAAATTGCATCAACTTTTGAAGTAAGTCCTGACTCCGTTTTGATTGTCTTTCTGCCATATACTGAGACGATGAATAATTGCAGGATAACCAGCATTATAGGAACCTGCGCAACTATATAACTCATTACAGCCAGGATAATTGATGCAATCGTAATCACCGGGAGCAAAAATCTGACGATATTAATCAGTCGGTTGTGCATAAGTGTGTTGTCGCTAACGAGCCATTCGCTAAACTCCAGCCGGTCAGTTTCAGTGCTTTTCTGCCCGAAAAAAACCAGTTGCATTTGCTGGCGGAATTCTACGTTATCGGCTAACTCAGTAACCGCGAGTTGTCGCTCAAATATCTGTTTTTTAAAATGATAGGCGCGGTTTAAATATTCGGCCAGCCTGTTTTTTCCGAAAATAGTAACGCTTCGGTTGATGCAATGAAAAATTGAATTTTTCCCAAATATATCCAGGTCGTAAGTGTAATTATGATCCTGATCAACGAATTCGTTTCCCGGTTCAAAAGGGGTATAATCACCATTCATCGACTGGATCTCATGCCGGCAAATCAGGATCAGATGATCGTAACGTTCAATTTTCGCCTTCAACAGATTATCCCACCAGGTTAACAGCAAAAAAGAAATAAGTACTGCTATTGAAAAGTATACAAATAATATATCATTATCAACCAGAAATTTATAAAATAAAACCAGGATCAGCAGGAAGCTCACCAGCCTTGCCACCGGCAGTTTTTTTTGCGTTCTTAAAAAATTTTCTCTGTCGTTTTCGACAGTCTTGATCTGTTGCTCATACTTTGCCTGAATATGCACCATATATTTTCAGTATTTTAGAATATGTAATTGAAATCCCCTTATGATTACAAGGCAAAAAACCTTTTAATTACCTTTAGGGATATTCTTCAAAAATACAAAGGGATTCACTAATTTCGGCACATACAAAAAATTAACTGAATGAAACCCTGATCCGCCATCTGGCAGATTAAAAAACAATAACCGGAATGAAAGCAGCTGTACTCACCAGATACCGTAAATTTGAAATTAAAGAGATGCCTGTCAGGGAAATTCTGCCCGGTGAGGTTTTAGTAAGAATCGAATATGCAAGTATTTGTGGCAGTGATATGCATATTTTTACGGGAGATTTTCATCCCCGGACTCCTGTCCCATTTATTCCCGGACACGAAATGGCGGGGTTTATCGAAAAAACGGGCAATGAAGTAAAAAACTTTATTAAAGGAGAGAAAGTGGCCATCGATCCGATTATCTGGTGCGGTAAATGCCCTGCCTGTATCGAAGGACATTACCCGGCCTGCACATCGTTGAAACTCATTGGAATTGACGAAGACGGGGGTTTCTGTGAATATGTAGCTGTTCCTGAATCAATGCTCTATAAGGTGCCGGCGCATCTTTCGTCAAAATACGCTTCATTGGTCGAAATCTATGCAATCGGTTTTCATGCCAACAAAAGAGCCGGGGTAAAAACAGGCAATACTATAGCTATATGGGGTGCCGGCCGCGTCGGGCAGGTGATACTCCAGGCTGCAAGAACCAAAACCAGCGAAAAAATATTTGTAATAGATATTCTTGACAGCAGACTCGATATCGCTGTAAAATCAAACGAAAACATCATAGCCATCAACGCGCTGAAGGAAAACCCGGTCGAAGCCATTAAAAGACATACCGGTGGCAAAGGGGTAGATATTGCATTCGAAGCGGTGGGGCATGCCCATCCGGTGAATGATGTAGTACATCCGATCCGCGGGTGCATCCAAAGCATCAAAGGTGGAGGTACGGTATGTGTACTCGGTTTATCCGACGAAGCAGCACCTATCGTTTTTAAGGAATTAATCTGGAAAGAGGCAAAAATCCTCACATCAAGGGTAAGCCATGGCGAATTTGCCGAGGCGATCGACCAGCTGGCAAATGGCAATCTGAATCCGGAAGCATTGATCTCAGAGATAATGCCGCCGGAACAGATTCAAAAAGCATTCGAACTACTGGAATCGAATCCCGAAAAGTACCTGAAGATTCTAATTGACTTTACGAATAGCTATTTTTGAAAGCACAAATGACCGGACGATCAATCAATGCGATTATTAAAGATCTGCTAACGAGTCAACAAGACCTGTTAAACGTGTAAACTGCTTCTTAGTTGCCAGTCGTTTGTAACGATAAAAGGTCATACCATGTCATTTGAATATTTTTAGTTCTGCAAATGACCATGCGGGAATCAAATGAATGTTAAATTAGAACAGAAATAAGATGAGGAGTTATAAACTCAAAACCATAAACCCCTCCCCGAAAAAACGGGGCAGGCAGTTGCATACGAGGGGGAGCCTGTGGTAAAAATATTCGATACTACGCCAAAAGCGGTAGGGTTTCAGCAACCCTCTCTTTTTTGTCAATAACCTTAACAACATATTGTTTCGGCGTTGTTTTGCCAAATTTATCCGTATACATATAGGGCAATTTTGTTGTCTGAGGTGTGAAAGGGATATTGGCTACCTTTTCGCCATTGCGCCAAATCTCATAACGATCGATTGCCGCATCGGCAGCGTAGGCAGTATGCCAGGTGACCAGGGCTTTACCTGAATTTTCAACCTTAACCTTGGCCTCTACCGGAGCTGTTAGTTCCTGGTAAGGATTTTGAAAGTAATTTGTTTTACCCTCTTTTGACTTAGAAGCCAAAGCTTCAATCTTTTTCCGGTCCTCCTCACTCATTTCCGATTTTACCTGCGCCCCAATCATATTTTGAGTCAACTGACACTTTGCAGGATCATCACTGATTTGTCCAATTCCAATAATAGCCGTATGGATTCCGGGTGTGGAGAGTGAATACCGGATCAGTTCGTTGGCCGGCAATTCGGGACTACCAACCTGAAGAACAACATGCTCAGGAGCTCTGGACCATTCGGCTTTTTTAGTATACATCGCACCATCTGCAAAAACCTTCATGGCAATTATCCCGATATTTTTGGCCGCTGCCACCGGAATAACGTTGTACTGCATATTAAAAAATTGTTTATCGTTGGCATTAATTGCCACCAGCATTCCGTCAATCAGGTTTTCGGTATCGCGCTGAATCATCTCAATCATGACTGCCGCATCCTTATGGCCTGAAAAACCGATATGCCGGATCAGTTTTTCGTTTTTAGGATTTAATCCTGTCCGGTTTGTGCCATCACGGACATCCCGCAAGGCAGCCAGAGCTCCTATTGACCCGGCATTTGGATCGGGATGATCATATCCTTCGTAAAGCGCATCAACTTCTTCCATTTTTGTAAGGGTATGGATCAACACCATGTCGAGGTAAGCCTCCCCGGGATAATTACCATTCCCATCGCCAAAGACCTGTGTAAGCGTCCGACGCACATCATCCAGTGCTTTTGAGCCTGCCGGACCATTCGTACCTCCATGGACATCCTTGCGGTCGTCTCCCCCCTTTCCAAAACGTAGTCCGGTCTTCGAAGTCAGAAAGATGGCTTTTCGCTTTTCCTCGCTGTAATTTTGCTGGCCGGCAACAAGTCCGAGTGCCCGGAATGCTTTTCCGTAAGTCAACTGACTCGGCCCATAATAATTTGAGGTATCGTAATAATTGATCCCCAACTTATACGCCTTCAGAATGATTGCCACAGGATCAATCCCAGGCGGAGTCCACTGTATAGAGGCTTGTCCGCCTAAACCAAGGGTAGTGACCATAAAATCGATTTTCCCAAACTGCCTTTTTAAAGGAATTTCGGGTAAGGATGCATTTTCAGCCTTTAACAGGTAGGGTGCCATGGTTAATCCAATAGCAGCGACACCTGATGTCCGGATAAACTGCCTCCTTGTTTGTTTACTGAGAAAAAATTTTGCCATATTAGTCTTTTATTAACGATTGCAGGTTAATGGATAACGTAAAAATTTGGTTTTTGTTTCAGGCACTGTTCATTTTTGCGTAGATTATTTGAAAGTAGTGAGAGCCTGACTTGTTCACGACATGGAGAAGTAATGCTCTCACTTTCAAAAACACAAATCCAAACCTAAACCCAATTATATAAAGCCAAAAAAACCCGGAGGATCATCCGGGTTTTCTAATATACCAATCAGGTTATCAATTAGTTCAAACCTCTGTTTTTCAGTAGTGGTTCAATTCCAGGTTCACGACCGCGGAATTTAAGGTAGAGATTCATTGCCTCGTCCGTACCGCCACGCTCCAGAATATTTTTACGGAACGATTGGGCAACGTTCTGATCGAAAATATTCCCTGCTTCAACAAATGCCTGGAATGCATCACAATCGAGTACTTCAGCCCACAGATAACTGTAGTATCCGCTGGAATATTCCCCGCCACCGGAGAAGGTATGAGCAAAATATGACGATTTATAACGGGGAATGATTTCCGGAATCAATCCTGCTTTATCCATGGAACTCTTTTCAAATTGCTCAACATCAATATCACCGCCTTTTGTAATGGTGTGATAGTCCATATCAAGAATGGCTGCAGCCACATATTCTACCGTAGCAAAACCCTGGTTAAACTTACCCGATTTCACAATCTTATCAACCAGTTCCTGCGGAATAACCTCCCCTGTTTTGTAATGTTTCGCATAGATTTTGAGTACCTCCGGCTCAGCGGCCCAGTGTTCCATTACCTGTGAGGGAAGTTCCACAAAATCGCGGGCAACATTTGTTCCTGCCAATCCTTCATATTGACATTGCGAAAGTAACCCATGCAAACCGTGCCCGAATTCATGATAGAGCGTCTCCACCTCGTCGTAGCTCAGTAATGCGGGCTTATCACCCGATGGCTTCGAGAAATTTCCTGTAAGCGAAACAACAGGACGAATATTTTTTCCATCTTTTGTAATCTGCTGCTCGCGGTAATTGGTCATCCAGGCTCCCCCTTTTTTGGAAGTTCTCGGGAAGAAATCCATATAAAGCACCCCGATTTCCGATCCGTCGGCATCCTTAACCTCATAAACCTCGCATTCGGGATGGAAAACGGGCATATCCTGCAGCCTGGTAAAAGTAAGACCATATAATTTATTGGCGACAGCAAAAACTCCGTCACGAACATTATTCAATTCAAAATAAGGGCGGATCTGTTCTTCGTCAAGATCGTACTTTTCCTTTCTGACTTTTTCGGCATAGTACCACCAGTCCCAGCTCTCGAGTTTAAAATTTCCACCCTCTTTATCAATCATAGTTTGCATATCCTTGGCTTCTTCCTTCGCCCGTGCAATAGCGGGAGTCCATACCTGATTCAGCAACTTGTACACATTAGCAGGTGTTTTTGCCATACAATCGTCCAATACAAAGGCTGACCAGCTATCGAAACCCATGATGTTGCCTTTCTGAAGCCGGAGATTAACAATCCTGCTGATAACCGCTTTATTATCATTTGCATTGTTATTGTTGCCACGATTGTACATTCCCTTGTAAATTTTCTCCCTCAGACTTCGGTTCTGAGCATAAGTTACAAACGGAATCCAACTGGGTTTTTGAAGCGTAAAAATCCATTTCCCATCCATATTCAGAGCTTTTGCCTCCTCTGCAGCACCGGCTATCACCGATTCGGGCAGCCCCGCAAGATCTTCCTTATTGTCAATCACCAGCTGAAAGGCATTGGTTTCAGCAAGCATATTATCGCCAAATTTAAGATCGAGCAACGAGAGTTCTTCGTTGATCTTCTTCAATTCTTCTTTTTTATCGGCCGGAAGATTGGCACCACCGCGAACAAATCGTTTATAAGTTTCCTCCAGCAAACGTGACTGTTCCTGGTTCAGATTTAAAGAGCCTTTCAGCTCATATACTGCCTTAACGCGTGCAAAAAGGGATTCATTTAAATTAACAGCGTCCTCATGTTTGGCCAGCATCGGTGCAACAGTGCGTGCAATTTCCTGTAACGAATCGTTGGTTACCGCTTCTTTGAGATTTGAGAAAACCCGGTTAACACGATTTAACAATGATCCGCTATAATCAAGCGCCTCAATGGTGTTGGCAAAATCAGCAGGTTTATCCGAATCAACAATACTTTTAATCTCAGCATCATGTTGTTTGATACCCTCTTCAAAGGCAGGTAAATAATTCTTATTGAGAATTTTATCAAATGGGGGGACTTCGAAAGGCGTATTGTAAGCCTCAAAAAATGGATTCATTTCTGTGGATTTTTTCTCTTGTTTGACACAGGAAGTCATAATAAATACGACTACCAAAGGAATTAATAACTTTTTCACGTTCATATTGAGTTGATGTAAAATCAGATTATCGGGCAAAATTACAAAAAAGCACAATTAATCGTATTATTGCCGGGTATGACTTAATTCATGTAACAGGCGTAAAAAGGGACATTACGGCCTCAGATAAGTAATAAGAAGGGTAAAATGTCGTATTTCTGTCTTTGAAATGTGAGTTTCAGAAAAGTCTTATTTCGCCACCAAATAGATTAATTAAAATCATTAAACACTTCCCTGGACAGATTACAACGAATTATAATGAACTACAATTTTTGTAAGTCCATCATCACCCTTGGCCGAGACCTTGTTTTTTGAAATATAGGATTCCATTTCGCTCTTTTTCTCCCCGAACATTTCGAGCAAGCCCTTTTTATTGGTGATCAATTTGGCAGGTGCCCCGTCAATCGACAAATAATGATCCTTTACCGGGGCATCAAAACGGGCGGGTTTGGGTTCCGCGTAAGCTTTAACCTGCTCTTTATCAAGGAATTTTACACTATATTTAACAAGCAGGGTTGCTTTTCCCTCTGTAAGTATTTCGAAGAAACTACTATTTATTTTATCGCCTTCAAAATATTCCAAATAACAAAAGACTGAACCCCCAAACTCAGCTCTTTTGACAAGACTTTTAGGATCAATATTGAAGTTATCTTTATCCTTTTGAAATTCAAGGTCGTCTGTATAACCGTTATACCTTAAAGGGATTTCGGTGTATACCGATCCGTCCTTTGTGGTAATTTTACCCGATTGGAATTCGTCATCCAAAAATGGGGAGCCCTCAACGTCAGATAGGCTTAAACTATTACGAAAGTAAGTGCCATCTGTAATCTTTTTAAACCTGAAATTATCCATCAAGCCATTCAGCATCGTTTGCGCACTCAGGGAGTTGAAGGATACAAAGATTATGGCGATAAAAAACAGAACTGTTTTCATTGAAATAATTTTATAGTTTATGCGAGGTTAAAAATAAGCAAATAATAATACAATAAAAATAGTCATTCAAAGTGATTTGGGAACTATTTTTTGTTGCCAGGCATCGACTATCTTTGGACCAAAATTTAAGCTTTGAAAAACCAGTTGCTCACACATCACCTCAAATTACATTTTATTGTTTTGATTTATGGTTTTACGGCCATCCTTGGAAAATTGATCAGCATGCCGGCTGCACAACTGGTCTGGTACAGGATGTTGATTGCCCTGATTACGTTCTATATTTTCATCCGGTGGAAAAAAACGGATATCTCGCTTACCTGGGAACAATTTTTTAAATTATTTGGAATTGGAATTATTGTTGCCTTGCACTGGATTACATTTTTTGGCGCCATAAAAATTGCAAATGTCTCGGTTGCTCTTGGATGCCTGGCTACGACCACACTTTTCACGAGTCTGCTTGAACCATTTTTCTTCCGCAAGCGTATCAATGCAGCTGAAGTAATTGTCGGAGTACTGATTATTTTTGGATTATACCTGATTTTCAGGTACGAAACCAGGTACCTGACCGGTGTAATCGTAGCCCTTATCTCAGCTTTCCTGGCAGGTTTGTTTACCGTAATCAACAAAAAAATGGTAGTGCATCATAAAGCCACTGTAATCAGCTTTTATGAGATGATAGGTGGCCTCTTTTGTGTTACGATATATTTGCTGTTTTCAGAAGACCTTGTTTCGGTTCCCGCTCTTCCTTCTCTGATGGATTTTATTTATTTGCTGGCTTTGGGAACCATTTGCACGGCGTACGCATTTGCCGTCCAGGTCGATGTGATGAAGCATTTATCTGCATATATTGTAGCATTAACCATTAATCTGGAGCCGGTATACGGCATTGTAATGGCCTACTTTCTATTCGGCGAAACCGAACATATGACGAAAGGTTTTTATTTTGGCACGATAATCATCCTCGCGTCCGTCCTTGGTTTTCCGTTGTACCATTATTACCTTAAGAGAAAGCGTGAGGGAATTAGAAGATGAGAAGGTGGGAAGATGAGATGATGGGAAGGTGAGATGATGGAAGATGGGCGAATGGGCGAACAGACGACGGGGCGATCCCGAATCCCGAATCGTAAACTCTTCCCGAATCGTACCTCTCGGGACGTAACGGGACTTGTCACTTCGTTCTCGGGATGCGACGGGGCGAGCGTAAAAGGTGAGAGAATGAGTGACCGGGTGACTTGTCAAGGAAAGAATAGAGGCCAGTTAGTTTTGCTCAATTTGGAATTGCAGTCACCCGGTCACTTTTGAATCCGGGAGCAACACCTTACGTTGATGGAATTCGTGAAATCCGTAATAATCTGTGAAATTCGTAATATTGTAATTCGTATAATGTTATTCAAACTGATTGATTACTCCCTTATCGAGCAATTCGGGTTCAATACCCAGATCATTCTCAAGAAATTCATCCATCTCCTCTTCGGAAGGGAATTCGGCGACAACCCCGTTAAAAATTACCGTACAATTGTCAGGTGATTGTAAAATTTTCAGGCCCGGTAATTCAGGACTGAAATCCTTAACCGGAAAACCCTCATTTTCACCCTCCTCCGCTTCAATGTCCTGGAGATACCGGGTATAATAATCGCGGGCAGGAAAAAGTTCATCGAGCACATCTTCCTCTTCGGCACGCTCGTAAAACTCAGTAACCGTGAGCCTGTAAATCAACAATGTTCCTTTTCCGTTAATAAAAAGGATGTCTGCAAATGGTTTTTCAGGCCGGTTTTCCAACTCGTTAAAATCAAGCTCCTCAACTTTTGCCAAAAACCTCGGGTGATGATTGTGGAGAATAAATTCTGCCGGCTGATCATCCTTGGCCATTATGTCGTTGCAAATAAGATATTTAGACGTCTTCATCGCGGGAATAATTTTGGATTAATTGTATAAAACATGTTCAGCCAATAATCAGATTTCTTCCAAATCACGATTCATTAACTAATTTTGGCGCAAGTTAAATATTTTTTGAGCGATAATGCCTGCTGTATACAATCCGATTTGTCAACATCCATGAAAATTCGTTTTCCATGGCCTATGGAATTTATTCCTTTTAGAATTTGTAACATTAATCTTTCAAAAATCAGTTGAATGAAGCCGGATGTCTATTTGTTTAATCCCACCTGTGAACTGGCCGTCGCCAATGGTTCTACAAACTACATGGCACCTGCCAAATTGCGCCGGTTTGAAGATGAGCTCAGTACTTTGCCGGGAATTCTTGCTTCGCCTGCAGACTTCGTTTTAGTAAACCAGGTGCCTGGACCTCAGTATACAGACCGGTTGAAAATGGCAGGTTTCAACCTTCCGGTTTTTTGTTCCAGGGAATCATCACTTACCAATCCTGAATTTATTTCCGGTGCCAAAGGTTTTCTCCTGCCGTGGGGTTGGAGTCCCGCCATGCATAAACTACTCACATCTTTAAAAGCAGGATGTTGTCCTGAATTTTTAAATTCCCCAATTTCCGAATGGCGTGAAATCCATCGTGACTTATACAGCCGCAAATCGGCCCTTAATCTCCTGAAAAATATCACCGGACAGCAAATTTCTGAACAATGGTTATCGTGGAACGATTTACCTGAAATATGTACAAGCCATGAGCAAATTACTGCATTGCAGCAAAAATGGGGTAAGGTAGTTGTAAAGGCACCCTGGAGTTCTTCGGGCCGGGGGTTGCAGGTACTTCGTCCGGGTCAATACAACCAAACCAACAGACAAGTCATTTCGGGATTTCTTAAACAACAGGATTTTGTCATTGCGGGTCCCTGGCATGAGAACGTGCTTGATCTCTCGTTTCAGTTTTTTTCCCATGGAAACGGGAAGATTGAATACAGGGGCCTGACCTCATTCTCCACCGATCATTTGGGTCGTTATGCAGGAACTTACCTTCAGGAACTTCCACCTGATCTGGGACAGGAATTAAAGGAATTCACACAACAGTATATCCCGGATGCATTAAAAGTACTCGGACAGGCCTTAATTTCAAGTGAATATTCGACCAGTTATTATGGATGGCTTGGCGTTGATGCACTGATCTGGCGATCGGGTGACGGGAAACTGAAATTCCATCCGTGTATCGAAATTAACTGCCGTTTCACAATGGGGGCAATCGCCTTACAGATCAGAAGACACCTTGCCGTAAAATCAACGGGCGAATTCAGGATCACGAATGGTAGTGAGGGCGAATTCTCTCACTTCTGCGAAGTATTGATGGAAAATGAGCCACTCATTTTGGAGAACGGTAAAATTGTAAGCGGTTTTTTACCCCTTACACCCGTGGCATCAAATGTTGTATCGGGGGCATGGATAAGGGTAAAGGAATGACAAAGAGATAATGGAATGGAAATAGCTGGATGTCAACCACTAAGATTATCCAACCTTTAAGATTCTCCTTCAGTCTGTTTTTCATCCACATCGCCAAGTTTCGTTTTCAGATCGGCAAACAAACTGGTATTGAAAGGGGTGTAAGTATTCTGCTCAGGTTGTTCTTCGATCTCAAAAATGATTTCATCAATGCGTAAGTCGTTAAAACCAATTCCGGTAACTCCTGATACCTGCTTACGCACGGCGATCTCCTCGGCACCGATTTCTCTCATATGAATTACCCTTCCAATCATACCGATGACATCACCAACAGGCAGCGATTTTCCCGCAATTTCACAAATGCGCTCAATTATTTCATTAATCTGGTCCTCCTGGCCACTGATAATATTCTTTTGCATAACCTTGTATTTTTATTAAACATAAACCCATCAAGATGCGCAAAAAATAATAGTGACTATTTTCCTATATTTGCGCTCTCAAAATGACAACACAAAAGTAATGGAAATCTTAATCAGGAATAAAGTAATTGAAGCAATCAAAGTTCTTTACGGACAGGATGTTGACGAAAAACAGGTGCAGGTTCAAACGACCCGCAAGGAGTTTACGGGCGATAAAACCCTCGTGGTTTTTCCTTTTCTGAAAATTTCAAAAAAGTCACCCGCGCTCACAGCGGGGGATATCGGAACCTACCTGGTAAATTCAATTGACGCTATTTCCGGATTTAATATTGTAAACGGATTTCTCAATCTGGTAATTGACAACAGTTACTGGATGGCTCAACTTAACAATGCAGCCGATGATGAAAAATACGGTTTCAGTACTTCCACCGAAAATTCTGAGCTGGTGATGATTGAGTACTCCTCCCCCAACACCAATAAACCACTGCACCTGGGACATATCCGGAACAATTTACTGGGTTATTCCATCAGTGAAATTATGAAAGCCAACGGCAACAAGGTGGTGAAAACCAATATTGTCAACGACCGCGGCATTCATATCTGCAAGTCGATGCTGGCCTGGAAAAAACTGGGAAATGGCGAGACGCCTGAGTCAACAGGCAAAAAAGGGGATCATTTAGTCGGAGAATATTACGTAAAATTTGATCAGCTTTATAAAACTGAGATAGCCAGCCTGGTTGCACAGGGGATGAGTGAAGATGAAGCTAAGGAAAAAGCGCCCATCATCAATGAGGCACGCGAAATGCTCCGTCAATGGGAAGCTAACGATCCCGAAACACGCGATCTCTGGAAACGCATGAACAGCTGGGTGTATGCCGGGTTTGCTGAAACTTACAAAACGCTGGGTGTTGACTTTGATAAAATTTATTACGAATCAGATACCTATACCATAGGCCGTGATGAAGTTCTTCGTGGTGTAAAAGAGAGAATCTTCGAACAGATGGATGACAATTCGGTTTGGGCCGATCTTGGGAAAGATGGCCTTGACCGCAAAATTCTGCTTCGCTCAGATGGTACTTCGGTTTACATAACCCAGGATATTGGCACCGCTAAGATACGTTATTCCGATTTCCCGATCAATCACATGATTTATGTAGTTGGTAATGAGCAAATTTATCATTTCCAGGTATTGTCCCTCCTGCTCGATAAACTGGGTTACAAATGGGGAAAAGATCTTTACCATTTTTCGTACGGAATGGTTGAATTGCCGCAGGGAAGGATGAAATCGCGAGAAGGAACTGTCGTTGATGCCGATGATCTGGTTGCAGACATGATCGATGTTGCCCGTAAAGTATCCGAAGAACTTGGAAAACTGGACGGTTATTCAGACCAGGAGAAAGAGAAAATCTATCATACGGTGGCACTTGGCGCGTTGAAATATTTTATTCTTAAAGTCGATCCTAAAAAGACCATGCTCTTTAATCCTGAAGAATCGATTGATTTCAACGGAAATACCGGTCCATTTATTCAGTACACTTACGCCCGGATTCAGAGTGTTCTGCGCAAGGCAACTGATGCAGGAATCGTGATCCCTCAACAAGTCCCGGCAATTGTTATGAATGATAAAGAGAGTGCGCTGATAAAAATCCTGAGCAATTTCCCCGATGTTGTGAAAGAAGCAGGATTGAATCACAGTCCTGCCCTTGTTGCCAACTTTGTTTACGAGCTTGCCAAAGAATTCAACCAGTTCTATCATGATATTACCATTATGAACGAACCCGATGAACAGGTTCGTATCTTCAGGCTGGTGCTGGCCAAAACAATTGGTCAAACCATTAAAAACGGCTTTTCATTGCTTGGAATTGAGGTGCCGGAAAGGATGTAAAAAAAGTATTAGGAAATCGTTAACTTTGTAAAAAGAAGAAAAAATGAATACAATAGAACTTAAAAAAAACTTTCATCTACTCATTGACAGTATTGACAATGAGAATCTTCTCATCAATTTTTACGATATTCTGAAAAAAAGGTCTTCTGCCAAAGATGGACGATTATGGGAAAGACTCACAAATCAGGATATGGAGGAACTATTATTAGCCCTTGAAGAAAGTGAAGATCCCAGGAACCTTATCAGCCATGATGAAATGAAAAAGAAACATCAAAAATGGCTTTAGAAACAAATAGACCTTTATTACAAAATAGAAGGTGACAAAATCATTCTTGTAAATTTCTTTAATAATCGGCAAAATCCCAAGAAGAAAAAATTCTAACCCGATAAAATACAACCATAGGGTAACAATTATGATACTAAATGTAACATATGCGGAATATAAAGATGAATACAAGGTATTTTTAACTTTTAATAATGGTGAGTCTGTTATTACGGACATAAAAGATATAATATTGAATGATCATCGCAGAATATTTCTTCCGCTGCGAGAGCTCAACTATTTTAAATCCTTCAAAATCAGATTAAATACGATCACCTGGGATAACGGAGCTGATTTTGCCCCTGAATTTCTTCTGGAGTTAGGTAAGAAACAAGAATCGATAAATTAGAGTCTTCGTGACCTGACGGCCTTGCTTTTTTAACATTTATAGGCAATGGTCATTCAAAGTTTCAGCTCCAAAGAATCATAACAGCTGACCTCGGAGAGGTCACATGTGTATAGAGAAAGATTGGAAATGAAGGGATTCGACTCCGGCCGGAGTCGTATCTTCTATTATTTAATCCATTTTCTATAAACATATAATCCCTCCGGGATATCAAATGCCCGGTGATAGAATAATGTAAGGTTTATAAAAACAATAAGCATTTTATAAAATGAAAGGCCGTCTCAACTTAAACGCTGACACGGCCTTCTCAAAATATATATTCACCGCCTGGTTACTTTAACTCTGCAAAGAAGTCATTCCCCTTATCATCAACAATAATAAAAGCAGGGAAATTCTCGACATAAATCTCACGAACTGCCTCCATACCAAGCTCTTCGAAATCAACCACCTTCACTGATTTGATGCTGTCTTTTGCCAGGATCGCGGCGGGCCCGCCAATCGATCCAAGATAAAAACCGCCATGTTTTTTGCAGGCATCAGTCACCTGTTTCGAACGATTACCTTTGGCGAGCATAATCATTGAACCGCCAAGATCCTGGAAAAGATCTACATAACTATCCATACGACCCGCAGTGGTAGGACCGAAGCTTCCCGATGCCATACCTTTTGGGGTTTTTGCCGGGCCGGCGTAATAAACCGGATGATTTTTGAAATATTCGGGCATTGGTTTACCCGCGTCAATCATCTCTTTGATTTGTGCATGAGCAATATCACGCGCAACAATAAGTGTACCTTTGAGGTTTAAACGTGTTTTAACGGGATATTTCGAGAGCTCTTTACGAACCTCATCCATGGGTCTGTCAAGATCGATATCAACGGCTGGTTGCATGAACGGCGCCTCACGCGGAAGGAACCGTGCCGGATTACGTTCCAGTTCTTCGAGAAAGATTCCGTCTTCTGTAATTTTGGCTTTTATATTGCGATCAGCGCTGCAGCTCACCCCAATTCCGACAGGGCACGAAGCAGCATGGCGCGGCAAACGGATCACACGCACATCATGGACAAAATATTTTCCGCCAAACTGGGCACCGATTCCGCTTTCGCGACAAATCTTTGTGATTTTCTCTTCCCATTCAAGGTCGCGAAAAGCCTGTCCTCCTTCATTTCCTTCTGTCGGAAGATGGTCGAGGTAACCCGCCGACGCTTTTTTCACGGTAGCCAGGTTAGCTTCAGCAGAGGTGCCACCAATCACAATGGCCAGGTGATAAGGCGGACATGCTGATGTCCCGAGATCTTTGATCTTTTCTTTGACAAATTTGGAAAGACTCTCGTCATTCAGCAGCGATTTAGTCTGCTGGTAAAGAAAAGTTTTATTTCCCGAACCTCCACCTTTCGTTACAAACAGAAACTCGTAGCTGTTTCCTTCGGTGGCATAAATATCGATCTGGGCCGGGAGATTAGTGCCCGTATTTTTCTCCTCAAACATGGTAAAAGGAACAACCTGTGAATAGCGCAGGTTACGATCACGATAAGTGTCGTAAATTCCTTTCGATAAGGATTTTGCGTCATCGCTGCCAGTCCATACATTCTCCCCCTTTTTGCCCATTACGATTGCAGTACCCGTATCCTGGCAGGTTGGCAAATCACCTTCTGCCGAAACAACCTGGTTCAGTAACATGGTGTACGCCACAAAAATATCGTTGTCGCTGGCTTCCTCATCTTTCAGTATGGTTGCCAGTTTTTCGAGATGAGCTTCCCGAAGATAAAATGAGACATCGGCAAAACCTTCCCGGGCAAGCAATTCAAGTCCTTCAGGTGCTATTTTTAAGATTTTTCGTCCATCCACCTCTACTGTTGAAACAAAATCGGCGGTCAATAACCGGTACCTTGTGGTGTCTTTCTTTATCGGGAAAGGCTTTTGATAAATAAATTCTGACATGCTAAATATAAGTATATGATTATTAATGCGATAAATATCAAATTTTTGAAATACTCCCTATGCAAAATGAATGGCAAAAATACATAAAAAGATGGAGTGAGATGGCAGAAAAATTGAATTTAATAGTCTGGTAATGTTGGGAGGGTTTGAGTCTTTGGTAGCGGCGACTGGCTTCTGGCATCTGGCAACTGGCTTCTGGCTTCTGGCTTCTGGCAACTGGCTTCTGGCTTCTGGCAACTGGCAACTGGCAACTGGCGGCATATTGCTCAAAAAGAGAGTTTTGTACATTCAAAGATAATTCCATGCAGATAAACTTTGCGCCTGACAAATTTATCTGAAGATTAAATAAAGTTATGAGCAATCAACAATGCCAGTCGCCAGCTGCTAATAGCCGTTTAATTTAAGCCAGTTACAAGCTGCCAGTTGCCGGAAGCCTCTTTTAAAGATCCAGCTGCCAGCCGCCAGTCCCCAGTCGCCAGCCGCTAGTTGCCAGAAGCCTGTAACAAGTCTGCAAGCGGAATCCGGTCTGTTTCGGAATACTTTCCATTTTCGAAATCTGCCACAAAGTTTTTATTAATCAGGTAGAGCTGACTGTTGATCTTATCCATTGGGTAAGTATTTTGCTCATCAAAATCAGCCAGATCAAAATCGGTGAAATTCAATTCACAGCACGACAACTCATAATCATCACCTTCAAGGCTCATATAGAGTAGTGGTAAACCATGCGTACGGCAAATGACCGGCCTCGACGGGTAAATAGCACAGGTGTGATCTATCAAATAACGACAATCCTCCTCATTCTCAGAAACATGCATTTCCAGGTTTGATTTCAGATCCAGTTCCGCCCTGATCGCGTAGAACTCAACCGGGAAAACCGAAATCGCCATACAGCATAAATCGCAACCTTTTTTACAATTTAGATATTTAACATGTTCTTTTCCAAGCGATTCACATAATTCATCAACCCGATTTCGCAACTGGTAATAAGAGGTAATAAGGGATTTATCTGATTCGTTCATATTCTATTTAATTCTTTAGCCGCAAAGGTAGAAATTATGGCTTCAGGATTATAAAATTTGGTTTTATAATCCTTACCATCATCGGCAGAAATTCCAAAATGCAACATACTACTTGCTTTTACGGCCTCATCGATCGGTCCGATCAATAGGTCGAGTTCGGGGTACGCCTTTCCTATCTTTCCTTTTAATACTTCGGCCTCACAATGCGTAACTAATGCCTGCACATCGACAAACCAACTCTGGTATAAAAAATGCAAAAAAAGCTAAACAGTTCATCTGGTGTTCAACAAAACGCCGAATAATCTGTTTACTCAACTTTATACCATAATATTTCCGATAGCAGGTAGTAACAATTGTAAGTTTAATTCAATTCACAAAAACAAGAAAAGATGGAAACATTAAGCAAAACAACCATAACTGTGAAGGCGGCTGTTAATGCCCCTGTTGAAAAAGTCTGGAACCTTTGGACAAGTCCAGATCACATTATCCATTGGAATAATGCTTCTGACGACTGGCATACTCCCCGGGCAGAAAACGATTTGCGGACAGGTGGAAAATTCCTGTCAAGAATGGAAGCCAAAGACGGGAGTTACGGATTCGACTTTGAAGGTGTTTATGATATGGTACAATTATATGAGCGTATTGAATATACCCTTGATGATGGAAGAAAAGTTAAAATAACCTTTACTGGCCAGGGGAATACCACCTATGTAGTGGAAACTTTTGAGGCGGAAAATGAAAACAGTATTGAAATGCAAAAACAGGGGTGGCAGTCTATACTTGATAATTTTAAGAAATACGCTGAAGCAAATTAAATTAATAAAAATGAAAAAATTTAATATCGCAAAATTGATGGAAGCATAAAACGGGATTAAATTATAACGTTTAAATAATTAAATCATGAAAAACTTAAAATTCAGGATCAGCGTAAATGCTCCAAAGGAAAAAGTGTGGGAGGCTTTATGGGATGAAGAGTCTTACAGAAAATGGACCGCCGTTTTTAGCGAAGGTTCGTATGCCGAAAGCGACTGTAATGAGGGAAGTAAAATTAAATTTCTCAATGCAAACGGCGAAGGGATGTATTCTGTAATTGAGAAAAAAAATCCTTACAAGCAAATGACGTTTAAGCATTTGGGCGAAATAACAAATGGAGTTGAAAAGGAAAATGAGTGGTCCGGCGCAAAGGAAAATTACATATTAACTGAAAAAGAAGGCATTACCGAATTAAATGCAGATTTGGATACCAGCGAGGAGTATCAACAATATTTTGAAGATACATTTCCAAAGGCGCTGGAAGTTATTAAACAGATAGCAGAACAATGACATTCCAATCAGAAAATTAAACTCTGAAGAACTATACAAGCCTTTGATTTATGTTTAGCTTGAGCACTTTTTAACCCGGAGAGTACTGGGGATAGAATACTTTACCGAGCCGCACTATTCGACCAATGAACGGTGGATTTTAACCGGAACTTATTTAGCATTCGTTGCGGTGAAAATGAGGAGTATAAAGTAAGGTGTCATAATTTCCTCCCCATTTGTTCAAAGGATTTAAAGATTCCCACCAATCTCCCAGCTTTTGGATATCCGATTTTGCATACGTTAATTCCAGAAAACCAGTCGGGGCAATTTTATAAAAATTCAGATTTATGGCAAGTCTGTCGAGGTTAATATCATAGAAGATCCCTGATCGGTTTGCCTCAGTATTCACTTGCTGTTGTTCCCGGGTGATAAAAAGTTCTCCCTCCGTAACCATCAAATCATAACTCGCGGCTTCTAATATAAGTTTAGCAGCATCCTTCAGAAAGGCCGCCTGCTGTTCAATTTGTGTCATCATGGTAGCTGTTTTTTGTAATTTACAGATCATGAAGAATTCTGTTTTCAAACCTGATGCATTTCCATCTGACATCATTTCATGATGTATTTACATCACAGCTGAAAATTGTTTCCGCAGATCAAATTTTGCCAGTGCAATATATCAATTTTTTATCCCTTTCTTTTCTCTCGTTTTTCCTATTTTTGTGGCCTTATTAAATTGATCAGGTAAATCCGATAATTTGATAATTAATCAGAATTATAAAACAGTGATGGCGATGATTGAAATTCCGAGCAAATACGATCCTTCTATAGTTGAAGACAAATGGTATAAATACTGGATGGAGCAAAACTTCTTTCATTCAGAACCCGATGATCGTGAGCCTTATACCATTGTGATTCCGCCGCCAAATGTTACCGGCGTGTTGCATATGGGACACATGCTCAACAACTCAATCCAGGACATTCTGATGCGACGTGCCCGTATGCAGGGTAAAAATGCCTGTTGGGTTCCCGGCACCGATCATGCTTCAATTGCTACAGAAGCCAAGGTCGTGGACAAACTTCGAAAAGAGGGGATTTCGAAAGCCAGTCTTACACGTGACGAATTCCTGGATCATGCCTGGGAATGGACAGACAAACATGGCGGCATTATCCTTGAACAACTTAAAAAACTGGGAGCTTCATGCGATTGGGAACGGACCTGTTTCACGATGGATAAAATCCGTTCAGAATCAGTCATTAAGGTTTTTATTGATTTATACACAAAGGGATACATCTATCGTGGGGTGAGGATGGTCAACTGGGATCCGGCTGCCAAAACCGCGCTTTCGGACGAAGAAGTAAATTACAAGGAAGAAAAATCAAAACTCTATTACGTCCGGTATAAAATTGAAGGTACCAGCGACGAATATGTGACAGTTGCCACCACAAGGCCTGAAACGATTCTCGGTGATACCGCAATCTGTGTCAATCCAAATGATGACCGCTTCAGGCATCTTGTCGGGAAGAAGGTACTGGTTCCACTGGTTAATCGTGCGGTACCGGTTATTTCTGACGATTATGTTGATATTGAATTCGGTACAGGATGTCTTAAAATAACACCTGCCCACGATATCAACGACTACGAAATAGGACTGCGCCACAACCTCGAAGTGATCGATACCTTTAATGATGACGGCACCCTGAGCGAAAAAGCACAAATTCTTGTGGGAGTCGATCGGTTCGAAGCCCGGAAACGGATCATTCCGATGCTCGAAGAAGCGGGAAACCTGGTTAAAATAGAGGATTACAACAATAAAGTTGGTTACTCGGAACGGACAGATGTCCCGATTGAGCCAAAACTTTCGGCTCAGTGGTTTCTGAAAATGAGCCAGATCACAAAGCCCGCTGCCGAAGCGGTCGAAAATGATGAAATCAGGTTCTATCCGGCAAAATTTAAAAATCTCTACCGTCACTGGATGGAGAATATCAAGGACTGGTGTATCTCGCGTCAACTCTGGTGGGGACATCGTATTCCAGTGTATTACCTGGCCGATGGTTCTTTTGTGGTAGCCGACAGTGAAGAAAATGCGGTAGCGGAGGCGCGCCTTAAAACCGGGAATAATCAGTTAACCATTAGTGATTTGCGTCAGGACGAAGATGTACTTGACACGTGGGCATCATCGTGGCTTTGGCCGATCTCCGTATTTGATGGAATAAACAATCCTGACAATAAGGAGATTAACTACTACTATCCGACCAACGACCTGGTAACGGCGCCTGAAATCATTTTCTTTTGGGTCGCGCGCATGATTATCGCAGGCTATGAATACAGGGGTGATCTTCCATTCAAAAATGTTTATTTCACCGGTATAGTAAGAGATCAGCAGCGTCGTAAAATGTCCAAGTCACTGGGCAACTCCCCCGATCCGCTCGACCTGATTTCAAAATATGGGGCCGACGGCGTCAGGGTGGGAATGTTATTGTGCTCACCTGCCGGAAACGACATCCTTTTCGATGAATCCCTTACGGAGCAAGGCCGTAATTTCAGTTCAAAAATCTGGAATTCATTCAGACTCATAAATGGCTGGGAAGTTGATGCTGCCATACCTCAACCCGAACATTCGCGACTTGGAATTGAATGGTTCAGGGCAAAATTAAGCGAAGTGATCATCACCATGGACGACCATTTCGGCAAATACCGGCTCAGCGATGCCTTGATGACGATTTACAATACCATTCGGGATGAATTCTCAGGATGGTTACTTGAGATCGTAAAACCGGCCTATCAGCAACCTGTTGATGAAAAAACATTCCGGGAAGTTGGCGAATTATTCGATGAAGTGCTCCGGCTGCTTCATCCGTTTATGCCTTTCATTTCGGAAGAAATCTGGCAATTGCTAAAAGCACGCAAGCCGGGAGATTCGATCATGATATCGGAATGGCCCAAGCCAGTTGTGAACCACGATGATATTTGCGAAAAATTCGAATTGATCAAAGAGGCAATCACGGGAATCCGTGCCATCCGTAAGGAAAAAGAAATTGCCAATAAAGAATTGCTCAGTTTATCGATTGTACCCGGAGAGAAGGGATATATTCCTGAATTCAACCCTGTTTTATTCAAGATGGGGAATCTTTCAGATGTTCAGGTAACGGATGAAGAGCTTAATGGTGCAATGTCATTCAGAGTCAGTACCTCTGCTTTTTATATTCCGTTGGGCGATCTTGTGAATGCCGAGGAGGAAATGGCTAAAATTGAAGATGAGTTAAAATACACGATCGGATTTCTCGAATCGGTGAAGAAAAAAACGGGGAACGAACGATTTATGAGCAGTGCTCCTGCCGCGGTTGTTGAGTTGGAACGAAAGAAGCAGGCCGATGCTGAAGAGAAAATTAAGATGCTTACTGAGCGGCTGGAATCATTTAAATAAACGTTGTTCAGTTAGTGAGGGCCTGACTTGTTCAAATCATGAAGAAGTCAGGCTCTCACTATAAAACTTCCGGATATTGATTCCCGGAAGGTCTTTTTTTATTGGTATATGGAGATAATTATCTTAAAACTTCATTTACTTCATAATACGTAAGGCCGAAAGCTTCAGCAACACCTTTGTAAACAACTTTTCCGTTCACGATATTCAACCCTTTTTTCAATGCTTTGTCATCAATGCAGGCTTTTTTCCATCCCTGGGTAGCCAGCTGAATCGCATAGGGTAACGTCGCGTTTGTTAGGGCGATGGTTGATGTACGGGGAACAGCTCCCGGCATATTGGCAACAGTATAATGAATTACACCATCAATAACATAGGTAGGATGATCGTGTGTTGTGGGAACAGTGGTTTCAATACATCCACCCTGGTCAACCGCCACATCAATCATTACCGTCCCGTGGTTCATTGTAGGGAGCATGTCCTTTGTAATTAAAAAAGGTGCCCTTGTTCCGGGAATAAGCACTGCACCTACAATCACATCACTCACTTTAACCTGTGATCTGATGTTATAATCGTTAGACATCATTGTCTTTACATTGGCAGGCATAATGTCGTCGAGATACCTCAGACGACGCAGGCTGATATCCATAATGGTCACGTCGGCCCCAAGACCTGCCGCCATTTTAGCAGCTTCAGTTCCAACAATTCCGCCCCCCAGGATTAAAACCTTTGCGGGAAGAACACCGGGAACACCTCCAAGGAGCATGCCCCGTCCGCCAAATGTTTTCTCAAGGTATTTCGCGCCTTCATGAATCGACATCCTTCCGGCCACTTCCGACATTGGAATCAGCAAAGGAAGTGAACGATCGTCCATTTCGACAGTCTCGTATGCCAGGCACACCGCTTTACTGGCAATCATTGCATTGGTGAGCGGTTCACATGAGGCAAAGTGAAAATACGTATAAACCAGCTGACCTTCCTTAATCAGTTTGTACTCCGATTCAATTGGTTCTTTTACTTTCATAATCATCTCTGCGATGGCATAAACATCCTCAATGGCAGGAAGAACTTTTGCACCGGCTGCGATATATTCTGAGTCGGCAAAGCCACTCCCGGTTCCGGCACCTGACTGAACGTAAACTTCATTCGACCGTTTTACCAGTTCCATAGCACCGGCTGGGGTCAAAGCCACACGATTTTCGTTATTCTTAATCTCTTTTGGTACACCTATTATCATAATCCGATTTTTTATGGCCTCAAAAATAAAAAAAACAAATGAAATAAGATATGATAAAGTGCATGTATTCAAACACTTTAAATAATATCCAATTGAAACAAAATAATCTACAATTAATGGTATTATCAATTGTTTAACTTCAAAAATGAATAAAAAGAAAGTAAAATCAACTAAAAAGTCAATAATTATAATTGTATCTTTGCCAACGTTTAAAAATCATTACACAGAATGCCTAAAATTTCGAACAGGGGAGACTTATTACCCGAATCGGCCATCCGTAAATTGGTGCCATATTCTGAAAAAGCAAAAGCACTGGGAAGAAAGGTTTATCACCTCAATATTGGTCAGCCCGACATTAAGACACCCCCACATGCTATTGAAAGGATAAGAAACTATGATTTCGAACTCATTCCATACGGCCATTCATCCGGCAATGACTCATACAGAAATAAACTTGCCCGATATTACAGGGATCGCAACCTGGATGTGAATCCCGATGAAATCCTCATTACCACGGGGGGATCCGAAGCAATTTCATTCGCCTTTATGGTTTGCTTTAATCCGGGCGATGAATTAATTGTTCCGGAACCGTTTTATGCCAATTACCTCTCCTTCGCCATCGCATCGGATGTCGTGATTCGCCCGATTACCTCTAGTATTGAGAATGGGTTTAAACTTCCTTCAATCGATGAATTCGAAAAATTAATCAATCCGCGTACAAAAGGAATTTTTATCTGCAATCCCAACAATCCTACGGGGTATGTCTACACAAAGGAGGAGCTGGAAAAACTGAGCAAACTGATTCTCAAATACGATTTGTACCTGATTTCAGACGAGGTATACAGCGAATTTGTTTACGATGCGAAAACGCATCATTCAGTGCTCGAAATTGAGGGAATCAGCGAGCATGTGATCATGATCGATTCGGTATCAAAACGTTTCAGCGCATGCGGAATCAGGATCGGATCGCTAGTCTCGAAAAACAAACTGATTATAAAATCAATTCTAAAACTGGCAATGGCACGTCTTTGTCCGCCTATGTTGGGACAGGTAGTTGCTGAAGCGGCTGTGGACTCTCCTCCTGAATACATGGAATCGGTTTATAATGAATACTTGAACCGTCGGAACTATTTCATCAATGCCTTAAACGAGATCCCGGGCGTTTACTCTCCTATGCCTATGGGGGCTTTTTATTCGATCGTCAGGCTACCCATCGACGATAGCGATAAATTCTGTCAGTGGATGCTCGAAGAGTTTGAATATCAGAATGAAACTGTAATGATGGCCCCGGCATCAGGATTTTATTCAACGAAAGGAATAGGTAAGAATGAAGTTCGTGTGGCCTATGTGCTGAATATTGAAGACCTTAAACATGCGGTTGAATGTCTAAAGGTGGCCCTTACGGTTTACCCGGGAAGAACGGTTTTACAGGCAAATACAGTTTCACAAACTGTCACCGTCTGAGAATACAGGCAACGTAACATAGAAATGGAAAGATCTGTATTTTGGTTTTCCCATTCCGCATAAAGAACATGACGTAAGTTAAGTGCCCTGAATCTCATAAAGTTTAATTTATGTATAAATTGGAGATTCATCGGATTGTCACCAGTGAGGATAAGCGCTTTGCCGAATTCTTCAAAATTTATTCCGAAAGTTTCCCGCTTAATGAACGAAGGACGCCCGAACAACAAAAAGTAGTTTTAAAAGCGCCTGGATATCAGCTTGATCTATACTTATCGGATGAGAAGGTTATTGGATTTATCGGCTGGTGGCGTTCGCAGGAGTTTGTATTTGCGGAACATTTTGCCATCGCTCCTGAATTTCGCGAAAAAGGATTGGGAAGTGCTGTCTTAAAACAATTTATTGAAGAAATGACAATCCCTGTTATTTTGGAAATTGAACTGCCTGTTGACGAACTGACCCGGCGAAGACTGAGGTTTTATGAATCAGCAGGTTTTTTTATGAACAAGCACCTCCATTTTCAACCCCCTTATCATTCCGGCGACCAGCCCATTCAAATGAATATACTTACCTGGAAAAATCAAATCAGCGATAAGCTCTACCTGCAATTCTCTCAATTTCAGAAAAATAAAGTGAAAATCAAAAATCTTGCACAACAGCTAAGAGGAACAATATCAAGTTCCCGAGCTAAAGAAATATCTGAATTCATTGAGAAAGAACGAGACTTAACTTTTCCTGATTAGCAATTCGTTTACCTTGCCGTAGAGATCAAAATCCTCGGCGCCAGTTATTTCCACCTGGTAAAACCTGCCAATTTTAAGATCCTGGTCCGCTACGATAAGTACCTCGCCAACTACTTCGGGTGAATCGAATTCTGTTCGTCCCACGAAATAATCACCTTCCCGACGGTCAATCACAACTTTCATCGCCTGACCTATCTTTTCTAAATTTATCTCTGCTGCAATTTGTTGCTGAATCTCCATCACTTCGTCTGCACGGGCCTGTTTCACATCATGTGGAACAACATCTTCGTATTTCTCCCCGGCATAGGTATCCTCCTCATGGGAATAAGGAAAGACGCCCAGTCGTTCGAAGCGCATTTCACGCACAAATGATTTGAGCTCCTCAAAATCTTCTTCCGTTTCACCCGGATGTCCCACAAGCAAGGTGGTGCGCAGGTGAATGCCTGGAACTTCCTTTCTCACCCTATTGATCAGCTTTATAGTCTCTGTTTTGGTTGTATTGCGCCGCATAAGTTTGAGCATTTTATCGCTGCAATGCTGAAGGGCAATATCGAGATAGCGGGCTACATTGGGCTGCTGATCCATCACCGGAAATAAATCATACGGGAAATTGGCAGGATAAGCATAATGAAGCTTAATCCATTCTATACCTTCAATAGCAGATAATTCCGAAACCAGCAAGGCCAGTTTGCTTTCCTTATACAGATCAATGCCATAGAACGACAGGTCCTGTGCAATTACAAGTAACTCTTTGACCCCTCCTTGAGCCAGGCTGCGAGCTTCACTGACAAGGTCTTCAATCGGAACAGATATATGCGTTCCGGTCATTCGCGGGATAGCACAATAGGAACAGGTGCGGTTACACCCTTCCGATATTTTCAGGTAGGCATAATGAGAAGGCGTAGTAAGATACCGTTGCCGTGACAAGGACATTTTATAATCGGCCTTAAGATCGGCAACCATCTGACGAACCTGGAATTTACCGTAAAATCCGTCAACTTCGGGAATTTCAGCGATTAAATCATCCTTGTAACGCTCAGACAGACAACCAAAAACAAATATCTTATCGATTAATCCCCGTTTTTTCGCATCAGCATATTCCAGGATCGTATTTACTGACTCTTCCTTGGCATCCAGGATAAATCCACAGGTATTAATCGCGACAATCCGGGCATCCGAATCTTCAGCATCATGACTTACTTCGTAACCATTCGCCACCATCTGGGATAAAAAAAGTTCAGAATCGACCAGATTTTTAGAACATCCCAACGTGACTACATTAATCTTTTTCTTCATATCTTCAATTAAACAACGAATCAACAAATTCGTTGCGGTGAAAAATCTGTAAATCTTCGATTCCTTCACCCACTCCAATATATTTTACCGGTATTTTAAACTGGTCAGAGATTCCGATCACCACCCCGCCTTTAGCCGTTCCGTCGAGTTTTGTCAACGCCAAAGCCGTTACTTCGGTTGCAAGGGTGAACTGAGTTGCCTGCTCAAACGCGTTTTGTCCTGTGGAACCATCCAGCACTAAAAGTACCTCATCGGGCGCAGAGAGGTAAACCTTCTGCATCACTTTCTTGATTTTTGAAAGCTCGTTCATCAGGTTGATCTTATTGTGCAGGCGACCGGCAGTGTCGATAATCACTACGTCGGCTCCCATCGATTTAGCCGACTGCAATGTATCGAAGGCTACCGATGCGGGATCGGAACCCATATTCTGACGGACCAGGTGTACTCCTACCCTGTCGGCCCATATTTGCAACTGCTCGATTGCTGCGGCTCTGAAAGTATCGGCAGCACCCAGAACCACCTTCTTTCCGGCGCCCTTGAACTGGTGCGCCAGTTTTCCTATGGTGGTTGTCTTGCCCACCCCATTAACACCAACCACCAGGATGACATAAGGTTGCCCGGTCTTGGGCAGGTCAAACTCTGTTACTTCAGTCGTATTATTCTCAGCCAGCAGACCAGCTATTTCGCTGCTTTAGGATCCCGTTCAGCTCGGAGGTGCCGACATATTTGTCACGCAAAACCCTTTTTTCTATTCTGTCAATGATCTTGAGCGTCGTGTTGACTCCAACATCAGAAGAGATCAAAATCTCCTCCAGATTATCCAAACCTTCTTCATCTACCGTTGATTTGCCAATAACGGCCCGTGAGAGCTTTGTAAAAACACTCTCTTTCGTTTTTTCGAGACCTTTGTCGAGACTCTCTTTTTTCGATTTTGTAAAACTGAAGAAACCCATGGTGCTAATTGAATTGAGAGAGTATTCCAAAGATAATAACAATCTGCTTGTAAAACAGGGGGATGAATAGGATATTATAAAAAAAAGCTCTCATCAATGACTGACGAAAGCTCTACTTTTAATATTGTAAAGATGTAAACTATTTTTTGGCAAAATAATCATTTACCTGTTCGTTGGGAACGATTTCCTCGACGAATTTATATGCACCGGTTTTTCTCAGATTTAACCATTCTGATTACTTTGGAATAAGCTTTACCGGCCCCTTTTTGAAGTGATGCAACTACTTTCTTTGCCATGATTCAATTTATTTAATTTCCCGGTGAACGGTAATACGTTTAAGAATTGGATTGAATTTTTTCAGTTCCAGGCGTTCCGGTGTATTCTTCCGGTTCTTTTTGGTCACATAGCGGGAAGTTCCGGGCTGTCCGCTTGCCTTGTGTTCTGTACACTCTAAAATAACCTGTACTCTGTTACCCTTTTTTGCCATTGCTCAGTAACTTATTAAATGGTGACTAAATAACCTTTGGCTTTTGCTGTCTTTAAGGAAGCTGCCAATCCGTTTTTGTTAATTGTTCTCAACCCTGCGGCTGTAACGTTTAATTTGATCCATCTATCCTCTTCCGGAAGATAGAACCTTTTGGTGAATATATTCACCATAAATTTTCTGCTGGTTCTCCGTTTTGAGTGGGAAACATTGTTCCCAAACATCACTTTCTTACCTGTTATCTGACAAACTCTCGACATTTTGAGTAAATTTTAACTTTCTTCGTTACATTTTTCAAACAGTTCGCAAAGTAAAGACTTTTTGTTTAAATAATCAAGCACTTGACTTCTTTTTTATCGATAGTTTGTCCAATTGTTGATAAATCGGGAAATAGAACTGATTATCTGACAGATATAAAAAAATCAGATGTTTAAAAGATTTGAATCCGAAATCTTAATGAACCAAACTGGAGCTAAAGGCATTTTCGGGGAGAGTGAAGCCTTCACTGCGAGCGCTAGCTATATAATTCAGAATCACAAATAGTGAAGGCTTCACTTGGTCCGCGACTCTTGCGGCGCATGAAACATTTGATTTTCCATTTCGGGAGCAGTTGCGCCTGATATTATAGCATCCCATTAACCCCGGGTGGCGCGATTCCGCATAATGTCAGAGCTATTATTAAATAAAAGAATCCGGAATCGCTTACCCGGGGTCATTAATATTTAATCCCTTCGGGATTGCCAAAAGAGTGTTGTAGGTTTAAAGCTTTCGATTTAAAGCTATCGATTTTTCTTTGCGGTTTTTGCGGTCTTTGCGTGACACTTTAGCTATTGGTCTCTAAACCAATCCGAAAGCATTGGCAAAATGGCATTTGAAAATTATTACCCGAATTAGGGCAGCCGGCCCCGAGAATCGGGGGATTACACGGATTCCGACAAAGCTTAACACCGCCTTAATTGAAATCATAATTGACAAATTGGCAAATTGACAAATTTCTAATTGTCTCATTTTCTCAACTTCGCCATTTGGCCCAGTCGCCCTCTCTCCCCTGTCGCACTTTCGAATCTTGCGGCGCATGAAACATTTGATTTTCCATTTCGGGAGCAGTTGCGCCTGATATTATAGCATCGCATTAACCCCGGGTGGCACGATCCCGAATAATGTTAGAGCCATTAATAATTTGCAGAATCCGGAATCGCTTACCCGGGGTCATTAAGATTGAATCCCTTCGGGATTGCTCCTATAAATGAATAAAATGTGTCTATTTTAGAACTTTGTGAAACTTTGTGACTTTACTTTGTGTGACTTTGTGAAACCTAAGCGATTGCACTAGCACATTGGCAAATTGACAAATTGGCAAATTTTCTCATTTTCGCCCCTTCGCCTTTTCTCCCCCTCGCCCAGTTGGTCGGATAAATAAAATCCGGAATTGCCACATCAAAGTCAGACCCGGAATACTTTATATTCATTTAATTCCGTCACGAAGTGCGTTGATTCAACTCTTTCATTAATTTTGGTAACTAAATAAACAAAAAAATTTGAAAGATTCACCATTCAGATATTATCCAACCTTCTGGCAGGCTGCCAACCTGATTGTTATTTATATTTTCATTCAGACCCTTATCGATTTCCCGCTGGCAATTTACGATTACAATCATGGAACCGACTGGCTTTACCAGCAGTGGATAAAACTACCTGTTTTCGTGGGTTCTACCTTATTGATTCTTTACCTTGGCTATTTCTTTTCGGGATTAACCTTAAAACAGGTCTTCCCGTTTAAATGGTTTAATATCCTGGTTCTCCCGGCAATGGTAATCACTTTTGCGGGATTACAGTATTTTCTAAACGAGATAAATATTCGTTTTGAGAAAATTCTTCCGCCACCATCCTGGTTTATGGAATTGTTTTCCCGGCTCTTCGAATCAGACCTGGGAATCTGGGGTGGTATTCTTCGCATCGTCATCATTGCCCCTGTTGTCGAAGAGCTTATTTTCAGAGGCGTGATTATGTCGGGTTTTACGCGGAATTACAATGCGGGTTTTGCCATCTTCTTCTCTGCGCTGCTGTTTGCCCTGTTTCATCTAAATCCCTGGCAGTTTCCCGCTGCATTCTTCCTGGGACTGATACTGGGCTGGATCAGAATCCGTACCGGATCAGTTCTCGCCTGTATTGCCGGTCATGCCATTCATAACGGGCTTGTATTTCTCTCGGTGTTGTATTATACCGAACTAAAAGACCTTTCCGTTACGCAGGCAGGCGATTCCCGGAACTATCTGATCTACTTTTTCTTACTCGCAATTGGGATTCTATTGATATGGCTACTCACAAAAAGGAGAGTAAAGTTCAGTATTTGAATCTGATGTTTTATAAATTAAATCGATATTTTACGGGTTGGGCACAAAGCATCTGAAATGTGGGCAATATTTTTGCCGCCATGGGGGTCAGTGGAACTCTTACCCAATCCGCATCTGCCCTAAGTAATAAAGAATACCAGTAATCGCTTCATATTTCTGAGTTAGAAGGGGAGACTCTGACAAACATACCAAGTGCCATAAACACCTGGATTTACCGGGTGTCTATCCTCAAAGTAAGTTTATTCACATCTACACCTTTGGGAACTCCTTGAGGAAATCTGGCAAATACACTAAATTGATCCAATTGATTCTCTATAGGATATATATATTTATTTGCCGAAGCTTCAATTGCAGAGGTAGAAATACCCACAACAGCAAATGGAATCCCGAGTAAAAGAAACTTAGGCAGCTTATTTATTAATGCACCGGCAAAATTAGGAATTAGACCCAAACAAGTTACTAAAATGTATTTACCGCTTTGATCCTTAAACAAAAACATCGTTGCTGTTTTTATTTCATTGGCAGGAATGTAAACAAAGTCTTTGCGGGTGAGTATATAAAATGTATCACTTTGAACTGCAATTAATTCTCCCGAAATATTACCCCGAACCTCCTTTTGATCTACTATGCCTTCATTGATATTAATCCAACATCCATTGGACATTGTATCCATTCCCCGGGGATTTCTCAAATAACTTGACGGAATATCGCGTTGAACGGTACATTCTATCAAGAGGACTGCAATGAACAGTAAAGTCCAAACATAATTAGTTTTTAACATACCGGCTCCTCCAAAAATTTTCTTCCATTGTCGGTTCAACTTCTTTAAACTTACCAGCAATAAGTTTTAAATACAACTTTGGCATTCCAAACATCAGATAAGCATTATGCAGGTTTTTCTCAGCCATCCACTCTTCCCTCATCCATTCCAAATAGTAGCCTTTACTTTTGAGAAAAATTTCGTATTCGTCGCTGATTTCCGGCAGAGTGTAGTGTAATGTATGTGAATCACCTGGCAGTGTAATCAATGGTTCAATAGTGTCACACAATTGTGACAAGGCATTCTTATTGATGCTGTCGTTCGTTAATACCATTGAAGGGTTGATCAGGGTCGGCTGAACAGGATTGACCGATTCAGTTAACCCGATGTAATCAATTCGCCAAAGACCCTTCGTCATCTTTAGACGCACTTTTACAATTTCAGAATTTAGTCGTGGCAACATGACCAGGTGAACATCTGAAGCGATCGGCCCCATTTCATCAATTTCACCTGCTTTAATCCATTTCCCGGATGAATTTTGTACAAATATCTCGATCCCACCCAATAAATTCCAAATTTTCTCCACCCTTTTTGACATTGATTTATCACCACTTTCAATCCTTGAAGCAAAATATCCATTTGCATTTCCAACATACGACAGACTTTGATAGAAAAGATAGGTGGTAAGCAATGTTTGGCGGGCACCAATTATAAGACCTAATTGGCTTTTGGAAGAGGTATTGAATTCTAAATTAATAAACTCACGGGTTGCAAGGTTTTTTGAATCTGCTTCACTGAAACGTTCTTTGGCATCCATCTGTAAAACCAGGTTACGGCAATCGCCTTCAGAACCTTTGCATACAGCCGGAGATTGAATTTTATCAGTTTTAAAAAACTTACCGTTATTGGTAGCAAACACCCTTTCTTCCCCTTTTTTGGGGAAAACCAGCAGATTTGCATACCGGATAACATGTGTTTCCAAAGCTTCATTTGTTAATCGAAGCGGGTAATCTTTACCCTGGGTCTTCGACCAATACAGCATATCGATATCGCTTTTTTCGAATGTTCTTAGAATACTTGACGAAAAGCCTTCGGCCATCAACTTCATGTTTGTCCCGTTCCATGAATAAAAAGTAGGACATGAACCAAAGCAGGCTTTGGGATTAGCCAGACAATAGACGGAAGTAAGAACTGTAGGAACGCCTACTAACCCCATCGCAAGTATCTTCCTTGAGATTCCTTCTACCGTATTTGTTTCGACCAGTGCAATATCCGAATATGCAATTTTATAAATTGGCTCTCCTTCAATTTCAGGTAATTGATTTCTTGTCAGTGTAGATACTTTCTTCCGGTTAGCATTATAAAAATTGCCAAGTCCTGTAAGTGTATCTTTATCATCGGAAGTTGCAAACCAGTTGAGAACATATAATCCGCCATTTTTCATATGAATTTTAATGGCTACTTTTGATTTTTTTACTGTATCAGTTATAGTATTAATCTGATCCGGCCCTTGCAGTCTGCGCATTATTTTGGTGGGAGTACAATTCAGTTGTAATAGTAGCAAGGAAAAAAGAAGAAAGGTGTAAAAAAAAAATTGATTTGATGTTTTCATTCCTTTTACATTTAGAAAAGTTAGAAAAGCATGCTACACTAGTTACTCTAAATTACGCCATTAAAATATAAAATGCAAATTTTTTAATTCTTATTATTCATTCAAAAATACGAAAGCTTACCTCTCCCGATTATGGGGACAGGTAAGCTTTCATCTGTTAATAATTTGTTTTTTAGTGGCCAGATCCCGATGAATCAGAGCTCATTTCAAGCCATTTTCCTGGTATTTATTATTTCACCATTATCATTGCCAGTGATTCCTTGTCCTTGATGAAAATCCTGTTACCAGCAAGTACCGGGAATGAATAGGTTGGTGTATCAGCCACTTTTATCAGCGCAACTTCGGTATAGGCTTTTTCATCCGGTTTATAAACGACAATGTTCGATGTTTGTGGCAAAGCAATAATCACTGAACCGGCATCGACAATTGTGCCGAAATCGTTATGTAATTTGTCGTCAATCCAGGCGGTCTGACCCGTTTTGGCATTCATACAGAATAATTTGCGCCCATCAGAAAGGCCATAAAGAAAACCATCCTTTAATACGGGTGTATTCCATTTTGTTCCAAGTTCACTATTTTTCCATAGTTCACTGGCAACATACTTATTCCCCTGTTTTTCAATTTTAATTGCCTTTGTTCCCTGTCCCTGCCCGGTAATAATCACGTGTTGTCCGTCGATAACCGGACTGGCGGAATTATAAAAACGGTTTTGTGCGGGAACCGGAAAATCCCATAACATCATTCCATTTACCGGATCGATTCCCGCAAGACAAGTCGCGGTTAAATCCACAATCTGTTGCTTTCCATCGATTGTCATCATTGCAAGAGAGGCATATGATGGTCCATCGCAGATACATTCCCATTTTGGTTTCCCGGTTTTGAGGTCAAGCGCAATTATCTCTCCGGTATCTTTTCCTCCCACATGAACTACGCATATTCCTTTCGAAATCATCGGTGACAAAGCCGTAAAAAAGACTGGTAATTCCTTTGTAAAATTTTCATTACGCCATAACAGCGTTCCGGTTTTAACATCCAGGCATGTTATGACTCCGCCAACTCCCAGTGTGACGATCTTTCCCTCACCGATTGCCGGTGTACTTCTGGGACCGGAATGCAGTGAACTGGCGGGTCCTGTGATTGCCAGGGCAGGATATTTGTTTTGCCATAATTCCTTACCCGTGGCTGCGTCGAGGCACATAATTACTTCATCGTCTCCCTGTCGGGTGAATGAATAGATTTTGCCACCTGCCATAACCGGTGAAGCATCACCCAAACCAACAACAACTTTCCATTGCGGGGTTAATTCAGCAGGCCAGGTTCCAGGGGCTACAAAACCTGAAACTTTACCGTCGCGGTTGGCGCCCATCCATTGCGGCCAATCCTGTGAAAAAGCATTAAGGTTTACCAACAACAACAATAAACCTGAAATCATGAAAAACAAACGATTTGAAGTTTTCATAGCAAAGATATTTATGTTTGATTAATTGGGTTGATGTCTTTAAATGCGTAAATTCCAATTTAAGGTATACACCGTCACGGGAAATAAACTAATGAAAATTCCAAAGCAGGGCGATCAACTACATTATTCGAAAAAGGGCAATCATATGTTCTGTATACTAAATTCCAACTACAGTTGCCTGAAACCATTTTTACATTGACCATTTCCTTGCTGAAGTGACTTCAAACCTTTTTTGCGATGGTCATTTCTTTGATGCAGTGGCTTTAAACCTTATTTACACCGACCATATCCTCGCTGCAGTGGTTTCAAACCACTTTTTATTGATCGATTACTTCTCTGAATAGACTTCCAACCATTTTTACATTGATTATTCCCTCTGTGCACTGGCTTCAAACCTTTTTTACATTGATCATTCCCTCCGTGCACTGGCTTCAAACCTTTTTTAAACTGATCAAAACCTAATTACACAAGTTTGTTTCCTTTCAGACTTTAATTGCCCTGAAAGGTATTTTTGATACCTGATGATATTGAGGACTCGATGCCCCGAACAGAGATTTGATATAAGCTTTGGCATCGAGTGCCGTATCAACAAGACCCGTATTCGGCTTATAAAGAATTTCATTACGCGAAATTCGGGCGTTGCTTAAGGGGGTTCGGGTGGCAATAACTTCAGAATTTTTCTCCGTCAGATCTTTGTACAATGCGGTTAAAGCCTCGACCTTTAAGTCGGCTTCGTTAGGTGCATAAAGTTCAATCGTACCCAAAAGTTTAATCAGTTTGTCGAAACTTGCCAGGCGGCCATCGAAACTCATTTGAGAAGATGAACTTTCCCTGACTTCCTTTCCTTCAGCTTCAAGAATTTTTTTCTCTTCCTCGGTTTTTTTGGGAGTGGCTCTTTTACCTTGAATTTTACGAATATAGGTTCGGGCATGGTCATCTACCTGATCCGAAGTATCAGTCGCAATAATTGCATTCTTTACACGCGTGGCCAGTTTATTTAATGGCAGAAAGGCCACTTCACGTGCAGCTACGGCATTACTGTATGCCGGAAATGCAATATTTACCACGTCGATTGCATTTTTGGCACTTGCAGAAATGGATTTCAATGATTCGATTTTGATGGAACTTTTTGTGGGATTGTAGGCTGTTCCATAACCAATTGTGAAAGAAACCAGGTGATCTAAACCGGCCACATTCTTTGAATGGCCTGACTCAATTGTGTTTGCCATTGTAAGGAAATTTAGAGGTGAAAGATTAGGATTTCAGCATTAAAATTTCTTGTCTGATATGTACTATAAAAGTAACGAAATTCAAATTAACAAAAGTGTTATTTTATAAAAATTATTTTACATTTTTTAATGTTGGAAGAACCGCTCTCATGGCTATCCTCGGTTTTCAGGTATTGTAAAAGATATACAGCTTCCTTTGCCTTCTTCGCTTTCGATACCAAGCTTTCCACCCTGTTTTTCAATAAAATCCTTACAGAGCATTAAACCCAATCCGGTACTCAGTTCACCATCTGTTCCCTTACGGTTTGAATTAAAATCGAGGCAGAAAAGGCCTTTAACTAAAAGCGGGCTCATTCCAATTCCGGTATCGTTAACAATAATCTTAACTTTATTGCCTTCAGTCCGACTCGCTGAAACAGAAACATCACCCCCATTGCGTGTAAATTTCACCGCATTGTTCATCAGATTACGAATAATACAATTAAACATATTTTCATCGGCATAAACCGATAAATCGTCAGGGATATCAATACGGATCGTTATTTGTTTTTTATTGGCTGTTTCACCCGCCAGAATTATACAATCAGTAACTTTGGGCAGTAACAAAAAAGATTCCGGTGCAAAAGTGGTTAATCCTCTTTGCATGCCTGACCACTCCAAAAGGTTTCCGAGTAAGCGGAACAGATTGGCTGCTGAATTTTTCATAAGATGGACAATTTTCTGAATTTCCCGGAGCTCAATGCGATCCAATCCTTCAGACATAAGTTCTGTCAATCCAAGGAATCCGCTAAAAGGGCTGCGCAGGTCGTGAGCTATGATGGAAAAGAATTTGTCCTTTTCTGCATTAAGTCTTATAAGTTCCTCATTTTTAAGTGCAATTTCTTGTTCTGCCAGTTTGCGATCGGTGATGTCGATTGTATATCCGGCCAGCAAGGTTCTGTCATCAAGTACTATCGGGAATTTAATCGTAGTATAGTGGCGTCCATTCATATCCTCGTCTAACTTCAGCACTTTCCCTGAGCATACAACCGCCCAATCATCGGCTGTCATTTTTAACGCGAATTCAAGCGGGAACAATTCGCCCATGGTTTTACCGGCCATTTCAGATCCTGGAATTCCGATCATATCAATATAATTTTCACTCGCCATAAGTACCCGGCTTTCATGCTGAGCCACTTCTTTAATAAAAGCATATATGGGTGAATACTTCAGGAAGAGGTTGTTCAGTTCATAGATTTTCTTGAGGTCCAGTTCTGCCTGCTTATGTTTTGTGATATCCTGAAAAGAACCGTATATTTTTTTGATTTCCCCGTTGTTCTGAAAGGCTTTTCCGATTGAGTGCACCCATTTGTGATTGCCTTTATGGGTAATAAATTCAAGTTCAAGATCAAAATCTTCACCAAAGGCTATGGCACGTTGTACTGCCTTTTCAATAACAGGACGGGATTCTGGGGCATAGAAACTTATTCCGTTTTGAACATTGGGATCGAAAGAAAAATCAAGTTCATGGATCCGGTAAACTTCCTCGGTCCAGGTTTGCTTCAGCGTATCTGTATCAAATCCCCAACCACCAACTTTTGCAATAGAACTTATAACATCCAGGTAAACCGGTTTTTGAAAAGGTTCATTTTCTGTGTGCTCACGTTTAGAGGTACCTGAGTCTAAAAATGCATTCAACGAATCATACTTTTGCTGCAAATCGTGCAACTCTTTTTTTAGTTCCTCTTTACTTTTATCCTTCATAACTATTCAGTTTTATCAATGGTAAATTAGTATTTCCGGGGGGCTGTAACTGAATTCAATAGTTTACAAACTTAATAAAACAAAATTTCCAAATTGATTTTGTATTCCGAATATTTGTAATCATATTGTGAACAAATTATTATTTTTACTCGCAAACTTAATTAACTTATTTACCAATTAAATCCCTTCATCTTACACTTTCGGACTGTATCCGGTTTGTGAGCAATAAATTTTCAAAACCAGGTTTTATGAATAATCATAAATTGATTTCAACTTTTTGTTTTTCGATGTCATTTTTCATTTCGGGTTCTGCCAGGGCTGAGGTAGCCAAACAAAAACCGAATGTAATTTTCATCGCAATCGATGATTTAAATGATTGGGTAGGATGCCTCGGTGGTCATCCACAGGCGCATACACCTAATATTGATCGCCTGGCAACACGTGGAATTTTGTTTACCAATGCCCATTGTTCGGCACCTGGTTGCTCACCCAGCCGTAATTCGCTCCTTACAGGAAAAGAACCTGTGAATACCGGATATTATCCGTTTTACGATAAATGGGATAAGGAATATCTGCCGGGCTATGTTACATTACCCCAATATTTCAGGGAGAACGACTACACGACCTATGCTTCAGGAAAAATTCACCACAACATGGCTGGTCAGAATCCCAAAAACGGACAAAGAGACTGGACGGAGAACAATCTTTCGGTTTTACGTGAACTTCCTGAACTCAACGTGGATAAAAGCGAGCGTGTCGGATTTGACGAGGTGACCGATAAATGGCTTGCAGGTCCGACTACCAATCCTCTGGAAGATCATCCTGATTATCAAACAGCGCTTTATGGAATTAATTTCCTTAATAAAAATCACGACAAACCATTTTTCCTCGGATTGGGTTTTATAAAACCACATCTCCCGTTTACAGCCCCTAAAAAATATTTTGATTTATTCGACCGTGAAAATATACAGCTTCCAAAGATTAAAGATGATGATCTGAATGATATTCCCTGGGCAGGGAGAAGCAATGCAAAACTTCAAAATGATCTCATCATACGGGAAAAAGACATTCGCAAAGGAATGATTGAAGGGTATCTGGCATGCGGTGCATTTATTGACGACATGATTGGAGATGTGATGACGGCACTGGAAAAGAGTCCGTATAAGGAGAACACAATTATTATTTTATGGTCGGATCATGGTTTCCACCACGGCGAAAAGAGAACTTTCACCAAATTCTCCTTGTGGGAAGAGTCGACCCGTGTACCCTTTATCATAGTTGATCCCCGAAGAAATGACTTGCCCGGGAAAAAATGCAGTGCAGCAGTTTCTTTGATCAGCATTTATCCTACATTACTGGAGATGTGCGATCTCCCTGCCAAAACCGGACTTGACGGAAGCAGTCTGGTTCCACTTCTAAAAAATCCGGATGCGAAGTGGGAAAAACCTGCACTTACCACATGGGGACGCGGAAATTATGCCTTAAGGACTGACAGATGGAGATATATCAGGTATTTCGATGGAAGTGAAGAGTTATACGATCATCAAAATGATCCTGATGAATGGACAAATCTGGCGAAAATCCCAAAATATGCAGAAATAAAGGTGACATTTGCAAAGTACTTACCGGCAAAGGAAGAAAAACCGCAGCCAGGTGGTACATTGAATCCAATAAATGCGGATAAACCTGATCTGGCAGAATTTAAAAAATTGTGGATAAAACTGAAAATGGATTCAGACGCAAATGACTGATCGCAGAAACTAATAACCAAATAAAAATGTGTCAATTGAAAAAAGCAATCTTACTTCCTCTTCTTTACGGGGGTGCATTAATCGCACAGCAAAAACCTAATATATTATGGTTGACATTCGAAGATACATCTCCCCAATTTATTGGATGTTACGGAAATAAAGATGCCCGGACTCCGGTTATCGACCGGCTGGCAAAAGAAGGGGTCAGGTTTACCAATGCCTACTCGACCGGAACTGTTTGTTCTCCGAGCCGGACTGCCCTGATCACGGGCGTAAAAACGTATAAAACCGGGACAGGAAATCACAGGAGCAATTTTTCAATTCCTGAATATATCAAAGGATTCCCATCGTTTCTTCAAAAAGAAGGTTATTATACGACCAATAACAGTAAAACTGATTATAACGTGGCCAATGAAAAGCAGTTCACCACCGACACCTGGAATGAAAGTTCGGGCGTAGCCGGATGGTGGAACAGAAAGCCAAACCAGCCGTTTTTTGCTGTATTTAACTTTATGGATTCGCATCAGTCCAGAACCATGACCGAATCATACCCGTGGTATTTGAAAAATGTCATTGGAAAACTTCCTGTTAACGAAACGATTGGCGAGAATGAATTTATCATGCCCCCGTTTTACAACGACAGTCCCGAAATGCGAAAGCAATTTGCAAGAGTTTACAATTCGATTAAACTGACAGATAACAAAATCGGCGAGTTATTAGCCCGGCTTGAAAAAGCACATCTGAAAGACAGCACGATTATATTTTTATATGCCGATCATGGTGAAGGGATTCCGAGGGGCAAAACCAATGGAATCAACCTTGGTTACAGGGTACCCTTTGTAATCTGGTTTCCCGAAATGTATAAACATTTGTCTCCATGGGGCACAGGTGGTGTGATTACGGATGAACTGATTGATTTTACAGATCTGGCGCCAACACTGATCAGCCTGGCCGGCGGAAAGGTTCCTGATTATTTATCCGGAAGGGTATTAATGGGAAAAAACCGTTCCCGCGCTGCTGACCACCTGGTTTTATCAGCCGACCGGTCGGACAATGGCATTGATCTTGTGAGGAGTGTGACCAATGGTAAATATATGTATTCGCGTAATTTCATGCCTTTTATGCCCGAAGCCAGGTATATCCGGTATATGGAGATCGGCGAAATCAAGCAGCAAATGCGTAACGACCTCAGGGAAAATAAACTAAATCCACTACAGAAAAGCATATTCGAAGACCGCCCTGCCGAATTTCTGTTCGATATTGAAGACGATATATGGGAAACTAAAAACCTGGCCGGCGATCCGGCATATGCCAGTGTTCTCGAAAAAATGCGAAGCCAGCTAAAAGCCGAAATGCTCCGGTCGCGTGATGTCCTGTTACTTCCTGAATATGAAATTGGGTCATTTTCAGCAACTACTAATGCCTATGAATATCGGCTGACTGATAAAAATTATCCGGTATCAGAAATCTACGAGGCTGCTTCATTATCGGGATTCCGGGGAAAAGAGATTGCCGAAAAGCAGGTCAGGATGCTTGGAAGTACCAATAAAATTGTCCGCTACTGGGCCATCCTTGGATTAAGGTCGCAAAATACAAACGATTTGAAACCGTATTCAAAAGTGATTATGAAAGCGATGAACGATGAGTATCCCCCCGTTTCGATTACTGCTTCAGCCATTTCTTACCAGGAATTCAATAGCAGACAGGCTGAGGAAAACCTCAAAAAGTCTTGTGCAAACGAAAATATGCATCTTTCTCTAATGGCCGTGAACTATCTGCTTTATGTTGATAACAAGCAGCCATTTATAGAAACTGTTCAGACGGTTCATAAAATGGCGCGAAGAAGTTACAATGTAAAAGCAGGATGCATGGATTTTCTGGGATCGCTGGGACTGGTACCCAATAATTTTGAAAACAAGGAATAATCAAATGAATAGAAGAAAATTTATTGCAAATAGCCTGTTCGCCACCGGTGGTGTTTTAATCGGATCAAACATCCTTCATGCCGAAGCATTAAAAGAGATAAATCAACAATTTTCGAACGATCCTATTAATGATGGTTACGACCTGGTTGTTAACGGAGCAGGACTAGCAGGTTATTATGCAGCAATCGAAGCCGCCAGGAATGGTCTGCGTGTTTTAATTTTAGATAAGAGGACGAGTCCGGGATACGATATCGCAGCAAAAGGAAAACTCTGGATCAATAGTGCCGGTTCCGGGGAACTCAGCCAGGATCAGAAGGAATTGTTTTTCCCTGAAGCGGAAAAAGGTGAGATGTTTTCGGCAACAAATAGTCTTTTTGAGGATGAATTACTCCTTTTCGCGGGTAGCATTAAGAAGGGAATGTTACGGAACCTTCTATTAAATAAAGTGCATGTAATGCTCATGACCGATGTTTGCGGTATAATTACTGATAATACCAGTGTTCATGGGGTTTTAATCGCAACCAAACAGGGTCTGTATACCATAAATTGTAAAAGTTTTCTCGATTCCACAGAAAATGTGCTGTTTACACGTGAGCTTTTCAACCAGAACTACAAGATAAAAAAAGCTGGATTTGTTCTTGAGTTAACAGATGTTGCTGAGCCTATGAAAAAAGTGGTAACCGTAGATCAATCATTTGCCGTTTTAAATAATTCACTCGAATTTCACAGGGGTAAGAAGACAAAAGATCAGCAGTTTATCGGATTTGAATTTGCTGTCGATGGAAATGACCTGAGCGCGATCGAACAAAAAGCAAGATTCATAGCAGCAAATCTGAGTAAAAACTTCGCTTCCATAGATCCTACATTCACGAAGGCAAAGCTTTTCAATTATGCCCTGGAGTGCTCCTGTTATCTCGAAAACAATACGCTCCCTGAGACTTCACTGAGTGGATATTATTGTTCCGACACACCTACCCTTTCGGGTTTTACTTGCAGCAATATCCAGGATATAGCCCTGGCCTCAAAATCACTTGCAGGTAAAATAAAACCAACACCGGTAAATCAGAAAAAAAAGGTGATCCGGATAATTGGAGAAACCAGTTCATTCAAATTCAAAAACGAAGAAAAAAACATTACCGAAAATGGCCTGACACTCCCGTTAGCCTCTTTCTTCCCTGAAAACATGTCAATAGCGGAAGAAAATTGCCAGGTTTTAGTTGCCGGAGGAGGAACTGCTGGCGCAACAGCCGCAATGGGTGCGGCTGAGAAGGGAGGATTTACGCTGTTGACGGAATATTTCAATGACCTGGGCGGAACCAAAACGATGGGTGGTGTATCGGGTTATTATCATGGCGTTGTTAAACATCCCTTTATCGGGCAAGTTGAAAAAGGTGTCGCCGAAGTGCGAAAGGAATATCACATGTCAGGTGGTACTGAAAGACGCTTTTACCTGTTAAAAACGTTAACCGAACGCGGGGTCAGAGTTTTATCGGGTGCAATCATTTGTGGTGCAGCCACTAAGTCGAAAAAGCTTACCGCCACGATAATTTGTGAAAATGGAAAGCTGAAGAAGTTAACCAGTAAGATAACCATTGATGCAACCGGGGATGCCGATGTAGCCTGTTTTGCCGGGGTAGATTATACGCATGGTAATTCGAGGACAGGTATTACTCAAAATTACAGTCAATGGGATATTTCGGGGCGGATCAATATGCCTTCAAATACAGGCCGGGATTATGATATTATTGATAATACAAAAATATCGGAACTGCAGCGTGGCCTGTTTCTTTCACATTACGAATCTCATTTTTACGATTTCTGTCCGATGCTTACCGTCAGGGAATCAAGAATGCCAAAGGGTGTTTATACTCTCAACATGAAAGATGTATTTGAAACAACACATTTTGACGATTGTATTGCATTGGCGAGCAGTGACTTTGATCCGCACTATATTGGAAGCTCCCAACATTCGCGTTGCGGTTTTTTATTACCCCATTCCAGTAAAACAACGATCGAAATTCCTTTCCGATCAATTGTACCCGCAACCATCGATGGTTTGCTGTTATCCGGAAGGGGTATCAGTCAGACCAACAATGCGATGCAATTCACCCGTATGTCGGGAGATGTAACCATACTTGGTTATATGACCGGCCAGATAGCGGCCGGGATATCGTCAAAAGACAGGCCGGCAAGAGATTACAATGTTTCTCAATTACAGGAAGAATGGAAAAACAAAGGATTCCTCCCTTCTGTACATCGGGAGACAAAAGTTGAAACCGTTGACGAAAGGGTGAAAAAACTGATCAGCGGCGAAAAGGATTATCTTTTAAAATGTTGTCTGTTGCCCCGCAAGGAGGTATTGCCGGTCTTGCTGGCTGCTTATAAAGTCCACACTAATCTTAATTTAGCCAAAGCACTGGCATGGTTTTCAAATCCGATTGGCACTTCTGAAATCATTCATGAATTGGAGGGCCTTTTAAACGAAGAAATCAAAACCGGCTACCCTGATAATTTCAATGACAAATATGATGCTTCAGGCTTGTACTGGAGAATAAACCAAAATATTGCATTACTCGCTATGGCGGGTGACAGGCAAAGTAATGAGATCGTATCACGGATTTTAAATAATACCGTTTCAGGCGGTGGAATGGTGACAAGAGAGAGTCTCTATTACGATAACCGGATTGATCTCCGCTTAATACCTCAGCATAACCGGATTACCAATTTATGTTTTTATATTGAGCGGTTGCCGGATCCAATCTTTATACCCGGCCTGGAAAAATTGCTCATGGACAAAAATATCGGCGGATATAAAACAACTGAATACCACAAATCCAGGTGGCGGGTTTATGGAGCCGATCTGGAACTGTATATGGGATCAGCCCTTGCGCGCAGTGGTTCAAAAAAGGGCCTGAATTTATTAATTGATTACCTGGATGAGATACACTCGAATTTCAGGGGATTTGCACAGAAGGAGTTGAAAGCGGTCACCGGTAAGGATTACGGCTTCAGCAAAAGCGAATGGACAAATTATCTTACCAACTCACTTTTATCGCAAAAACCGGTCGGAATAAGCAGGGAAATTGAGTTGTGAGAATCAGAAAGCAGCCTTTAGACTACATGACTTTAGGTGATCGTCCATTTGATTAAGGACGACGAAAAAAAATAGTTTTTAATACGGATATAGAAGAATGGGAAATTTATGATACTTTTAATTATTGCACATCAGTCAGCACTCAAAGAGGGCGAATATCTGAAAATCCCTGATTTTGACTCGTGAAAATTTGCTATATTTCACTCTTTAATTAGTTCATCCTTTAATTATTAAATTGTCCTGAACCTATGAACAAATTTAATGTTGGTATTATTGGATACAGTTGGGTCGCAGGTGCTCACATCGAAGCAATTAATAAAACTTCATACGCCCAGGTCACCGCTATCTGTTCCTCCAGGTCACTGAATTCAGCAGAAATCAGTGCAAAACATGGCGGGACGATTACCTGTTACACAGACCTGGCTCAAATGCTTGCAGACCCTGATCTTCACATCGTCTCGATTTGCAGTTACCCGGCCGATCATGCAAAACAGGCAATCATGGCCGCCCGTGCCGGTAAACACCTGATTATTGAAAAGCCGCTGGCGTTAAACTGGGATGACTGCCTGGCCATTAAGGAGGCGGTCGATGCTGCAGGCGTAAAAACCTGCGTTTGTTTCGAATGCCGTTTTTCAAGTCAGTTAATTACGATCAAAGCATTAATCGATCAAGGATTACTGGGCAAAATTCACTATGCGGAGGTTGACTATTATCATGGAATTGGTCCCTGGTATGGCCAGTTTCGCTGGAATGTTAAAAAGGATGCGGCCGGAAGCAGCCTGCTCTCAGCAGGTTGCCATGCACTGGATGCACTTCTGTTAATAATGGGAAATGAGGTCGACACCGTCAGCAGTTTTGCAACTTCATCAGCAAATAAGGATTTTGCACCGTACGAATATCCAACGACTTCTGTCAGTATTCTCAAATTCAAGGATGGACGACTTGGAAAAGTGGCATCCGTGATTGACTGCATGCAACCCTATTATTTTCATATCCACCTTGTAGGGAGCGAAGGGAGTCTGCTCGACAATAAATTTCATTCAACCCGGCTTGGTAATTTAAATAAAAATAAATGGAGTGAACTCTCTATGAAAATGCTCGATTCGGGTGATGTGACCGATCATCCGTATCAATCTCAGTTCGAAGCTTTCTTCCAGGCCATTGTGGATGATAATGAGATGCCGCTTACCAGCCTGGCAGATGCACTTTATACCCATGAGGTGCTTTTTAAGGCTGACCGGTCGGCAGAACAGCATGAAACTAAAAGCTAAACATTCAGTATAAGGCAGATGATGAAATATTTACCCTATTAAAAGTATAAACCCATGCAAAGACGATTTCAACTATTAATAATTACAGCGCTTTCGATGATCCTGTTAACCGGTCTTGCCAAATCTCCGGATCTTTCTTCATTAAACAAATCCAAACTTCGTAAATCGGAAATCAAGTTGTTTAACGGTGAAGATTTTAGCGGATGGTATACTTTTATTAAAGGCAAGGGTCGGGATAATGATCCGGCTAAAGTATTCACGATAAAGGATGGTCTTATCCGGATCTCCGGCGAGGAGTGGGGCTGTATCACCACGAATGAAGAATACGAAAATTACAAACTCGTAATTGAATTTAAATGGGGAGAGCTTACGTTTGCTCCCCGGGCCAATAACGCAAGAGACAGCGGCATTCTTTTACATTCAGTTGGTGAAGATGGTGGTTCGTCCGGTACATGGATGCATTCGATAGAGTGCCAGCTTATTGAAGGGGGCACCGGTGACCTGCTGGTTGTTGGTGACGGCAGTGATAAATTCTCAATCACCTGCCCGGTTGCTCCTGAAATGCAGGGTAGTTCACTTGTATTTCACCCGTTTGGTAAACCTGTGCCAATCAACAAGGGACGTATCAACTGGTTTGGACGCGATCCGGAATGGAAGGATGTAAAAGGTTTCCGCGGGGCTAAGGATCTGGAGACACGCATCGGGAAATGGAACCAATTGAAGTGTATCGTCAAAGGGAGGGAGATATTTATCTACCTGAACGGAACGCTGGTCAATTATGCATTTGATGTAAAACCTTCAAAAGGACGTATCCAGATCCAATCCGAAGGAGCTGAAATATTTTTCAGACGCGTTGATCTCACTTTATTGTAGATTATTCAATTAAACAGTATCTGATATGGCACGAAAATTAAGTATGCTGGCCCCCGACTGGTGGGATTTTACAACCCTGGACAATGAAATACTGAATGATGCTGCCAGGCTCACTGCTGCCGATATGCTTCAATTATCACGGGAAGGCTTCAAAGTCGTATTTTACGATACACTTGAAGATTTTTACCTTGCCGAAGCATTGGAATATATCACATCGTGGAAACAGGCAACCGACAGCCAGCCTGTTGGCATTTGCGGCCCAATAGGTCCGACAGAACAACTGCCATTGGTAGCACGTATGGTGAATGAATTGAAAATGGATCTTTCGAACGCGCATTTTTGGGGCATGGACGAATGGTACGTCGACGGGAAAGAGCTGGATGCCTCTCATCCGTTGTCCTTTGAAAAAGCGGACAGGGATTTGTGCTTTAACCGCATTGATCCGAAGTTGAGGATGCCGGATTCCAATCTTCATTTTCCAAAGGCACATACCAGCATTTACATCAGTAGCTGGGAAGAGGGAATTCGATGTGCAGTGATGCAGGGCGGTCAGGGCGACACAAAACACTGGGCCTTTAACGATCCCGTGAAAAGAGAAGGCAAATATAAAGATGCGCCCCCAACACCTGCGGAATTCAGAAAACTCTCAACCCGCATTGTCGATCTGCACCCGGTGACGTGTATGCAGAATGCACGGACCAGTGCAGGAGGAGTTGTTACCGGAATCCCGGTACAGGCGCTTTCTGTTGGTCCGGTACAGACATGGAAAGCTGAAAAGGTATCTATCTGGCAGGCCGGTGCTCATGATAATCCCTTCGGGCAACGGCTGACTGCTTTTATGCTTGGCCATAAAATCATGGACAGTTCCGTACCGATGTCTTTACTGGCAGATCATCCCAATGTACAATTCAATTATTTCAGAGGGGGCCTCGGAGTATGCGAAACTGAAATGCATTAATGAAAATCTGCTAATATTAAATTATTCAGGATTAATGAGCTTAATGAACAGTAATAAACTGGTATTATTTGGAGCGGGTAAAATCGGGCGCTCCTTTATAGGACAGCTCTTTAGCCGGGGAGGGTATGAAGTGGTTTTTATCGATGTTTTTCAACCTGTGATCGATGAACTGAACCGCCGGCGGAAATACAATGTTGTAATAAAAGGTGAAACAGAGTCTGTTATAACTATTCAGAATGTACGGGCCGTTTATGCAGGTGATACAGAAAAAGTTTCAGCAGAAATTGCCACAGCCCGCATTATTGCCGTATCGGTGGGATTAAACGGGCTAAAATCGATTATTCCGCTTATTGCAAATGGATTATTAAAACGGTTTGAAACTGCCGGAGCTTCACCCCTCGATATTATCATCGCCGAAAATCTGAGAAATGGTGCTGAGTTTATGAGAAAAGAACTTAAAGAACATTTGCCTCCGGGATATCCCCTGGAAGAAAATGTTGGTCTGATTGAAACAAGCATTGGGAAAATGGTACCAATCATGCTTAAAAAAGATGTGGATGCAGATATTCTCCAGGTATTTGCTGAGCCCTATAATACGCTGATTCTTGATAAGCTGGCCTTTAAAAATCCAATTCCTGAAATCGAAGGTCTTGCCCCGAAAGAAAACATGAAAGCATGGGTCGACCGGAAGTCTTTTATTCATAACCTGGGACACGCCACTACAGCCTATTTAGGTTATTTGTATCATCCTTCATCAATCTATCTCTATGAAGTCCTGTCCGATAGTCAATTAATAACAGAGGTCCGGAATACCATGCTGGAGTCGGCCGATATCCTCCTGAAAAAGTATCCTGGAGAATTTACCATTAAATCGCTCACCGATCACATCGATGATTTACTGAATCGCTTTCAAAATAAGGCCTTAGGTGATACTCTCTTCAGGGTGGGATGCGACCTTCAGCGTAAACTTGGAACACAGGACCGGCTTGCCGGGGCTATCCACCTTGCCCGGGAATTGAATCTTCCGTATCATTTGATTTTAAAAGCATTGGTCTGCGGATGCCATTTCAAGGCAACAGACCAGGAGGGTAAAAGGCTTCAGTCTGATCTTGAATTTGATGAAATTTACCAAAAGGGCATTCGTGAAGTAATGATAACGATCTGCGGTTTTAACGAAAGTTATGATCGGCCGGTAATCGAAAAAGCGGAAGCACTCGATAAGGATTTAAAGTACAAAATGTTATCGCCCGGAACCGAATAAATAATCAAACATCCTGACAATATAGGTGAATATGAATATACTTGCTATTGGTTGCCATCCCGATGATCTGGAAATCGGATGCGGCGGAACGCTTGCCTTATATGCTAAAAACGGTCACAATGTATTTATGTGTCACATTGCCAATGGTGATAAGGGACATGCTGTGATTATGCCCGGTGAACTGGGTAAAATGAGAACTCTCGAAGCTGAAGCTGCAGGCTCAGTTTTAGGAGCCAAAAAAGTTTTCAACCTGGATATTCCCGACCTGCTGGTTGATTCCCACAATGAGGAACATGTTAATCTGGTGGTTGAAGTGATAAGACTGGTTCGTCCCGATGTCATCATCACACATAATCCCGACGATTATATGCGTGATCATGTCGAAACAAGCAAACTGGTCTTTAATGCAAGTTTTTCGTCCAGCATACCCCATTATGATACAAAGTCAGATTCCTATCCGGTAATTGTCCCTCTCTTTTATATGGACACCCTTGCCGGGGTAGGATTTTTGCCGGAGGAATACACCGATATTACAGACACGATCGAAATAAAACTGGAAGCACTCGAAAAACACGAGTCGCAGTTAAAATGGATGAGGGATCATGATGGAATTGACTTCTCCGATTTTGTCAGAACTGTCTCAAAGTTCAGGGGATTGCAAAGTGGTGTAAAATATGCCGAAGGTTTCAGATCGTGTAAGAGCTGGCCAAGAATAACCACCAAAAGATTATTGCCTTAACCTGTTTATAACGTTATTTCATTCCTATTAATTCCTACAATAAATAATGAACCGCAGATCATTTCTTTTGTCATGGCCGCTATTTAGCCTTTTTATAGGATTACTGGCCATTCAATGCACTCCGGATTCAGATGATTTGCTCAAATCGGGCTTTCTTAATCCTCCTGAATCTGCCAGACCTGGGGTTTACTGGTATTTTATGGATGGAAATACCAGTCGGCAGGCGATGACAGCAGATCTTGAATCGATGAAAAAGGCCGGTTTGGGATATGCACTTTTCCTGGAAGTAAATGTTGGCGTTCCGCGGGGTAAAATCGACTTTCTGAGCGATGAGTGGCAGGATTTGTATGTTCATGCAGTTCGCGAATCCGAGAGACTGGGAATCAGCATTATTCTTGGATCTGGTCCGGGTTGGGCAGGCAGTGGTGGGCCATGGGTTAAACCTGAACAATCGATGATGCACCTGGTGGCCAGTTCAACAGAGGTAAAAGGTCCTTCTTTGTTCAATGCCCTTCTTCCAAAACCCGAACCTAAAAAGCCTTTTTTCGGTGAAGGAAGTGTACCAAATAACCTTAAACAGATTCGTGACGACTGGTACGAAGATGTTGCGCTTCTGGCCTGCCCCGCCTCAGAAACCGGGCCAACTATTACCGATATTGACGAAAAAGCACTTTATTACCGCGCACCTTATACCTCTCAGAAAGAAGTCAGACAATTCCTGTCTGCTCCTGCATCCTTGCCTGAACGCCAGGGTTCTGCCATTGATCAAATGAAGATCATCGATCTAACAAAGATGTTGCAACCCGATGGAACCCTCCAATGGAACGTTCCGCCCGGAAAATGGACGATCCTACGATTTGGAAAGCGCAACAATGGCGCAGTTACCCGACCGGCTCCCACACCCGGGCTGGGGTTTGAGTGCGACAAATTTGATACGGTAGCCTTCGATGCTCATTTTGATGCATACATCGGAAAACTACTAAAAAAAACAGGCCCGCGTAAATCCGGTACGGGTGGTGGATGGACCATGTTACATATCGATAGCTGGGAAATGGGATCTCAAAACTGGACCGGTGATTTCCGCGAACAATTTATAAAACGGAGAGGTTATGACCCGTTATTATATCTTCCGGCTTATACCGGGCTGGTTGTCGGGAGCCTTGAACAAAGCGAACGTTTTTTGTGGGACGTAAGGTTAACATCACAGGAACTCGTTATCGAAAATCATGCCGGAAGGCTGAAGGAACTTGGCAGGCGGAATGGTTTTGGCCTTTCGGTGGAACCGTATGATATGAACCCCACAGCCGACCTCGATCTTGGAAGTGTTGCCGATGTGCCGATGTGCGAATTCTGGACCGACAAATTCGGGTTCAATTCGGCCTTCAGTTGCATTGAGGCTACGTCCATCGCTCACATTCAGAGTAAACCTGTGGTGGGAGCGGAAGCCTTTACCGCCGAATCGTACGAAGCCTGGAAAAAATATCCCGGTAACATGAAAGACCAGAGCGACTGGGCATTCAGTATGGGAATTAACAGGTTTCTGTATCATACCTTTGCCCATAAACCATATGGCGATGGATTAAAACCTGGGGTTACGATGGGCCCTTACGGAGTACATTGGGATCGTGGTCAAACCTGGTGGCCAATGGTTCCGGCATATCATAAGTATGTAGCCCGGTGCTCCTATATGCTTTCGCAGGGATCGGCTGTTGCGGATATCCTGTACCTCACTCCCGAAGGTGCCCCTCACGTGTTCCGCGCCCCCGAATCGGCACTCGAAGGAACGGACGTCTTGCCTGACAAACGGGGTTATTCATTCGATGGCTGCTCGCCTGTTCTGCTCAAAAATGCTGAAGTGCGCGATCGCCGGATAGTTTTCCCGGGTGGCGCCTCTTACGCGATTCTTGTTTTACCCGAAGTTGAGACCATGACTCCCGAACTGCTCAACAAAATAGCAGATCTCGTTAAAGCAGGAGCCATTGTGGCAGGCAATCCGCCATCAAAATCTCCATCACTGGTCAATTATCCTGCTTGCGATGAACAGGTGCAGACACTCACTAAAGAATTGTGGAATACAAAAAAAATATACACTTCGTATGCCTCTGTCACTACAAAGAAAAATTCGGCCGGACAGCTTTCAACAGAGCTATACACTCCTTATGATTCCACAGCCGCCATACTGCGAAATCTCGGTGTAAATCCCGACTTTACTTCTTCCGGCGCAATAAGGTATAATCACCGGTCGCTGCCTGACAGGGAAATCTATTTTATCTCAAATCGTACCGATCATCCTGTCGAAGATAGTTGCCTGTTCCGGGATGGCACACTAAGTGCCGCGTTATGGGATGCCATAACCGGGGAAACCCGTCCGCTGAATAACCTCCGTAAAACCAATAGGGGTATTTCCATAAACATCAGACTCGATGCTTCCCAAAGTTATTTTGTTGTTTTCAATAAAGCAGATCACCTTTCACCGGAAGACAATAATACACAACCTGATTTCCCGGATAAACAGTTGGTTATGGCAATAAACGGGGCCTGGACTGTCGCATTTGATACAACCTGGGGTGGCCCGGGAAAAGTGGTTTTTGATTCGCTTTCCGATTGGGCATTACGACCTGAGGAAGGGATCAGGTACTATTCCGGAATTGCAACCTATTCCAAAACTTTTGATCTGCCCGAATCAACTCATGTATTGAAAGAACAGAACCTTTACCTCGATCTGGGTATTGTCAAAAACATGGCGCGGGTACGTTTAAACGGAAAGGACCTTGGCGTTGTCTGGACTTCTCCGTGGCGGGTGAATATCTCAGATGAGGTTAGAAAAAAAGGGAACAAACTTGAGATCGAAGTCGCGAATCTTTGGGCTAACAGGCTGATTGGTGATGAATTATTGCCCGATGATGGTATAAAAGACAACAAGTGGCCTGACTGGCTTTTAAATAATACACCCCGGACAAGCGGCCGTTATACCTTTACCACGCATCGTTTTTACAAAAAAGGTGATCCCCTGATTGAATCAGGACTAAAGGGTCCGGTAACGATCATCAGCCTATAAAACCGGTAAAATCAATTGTGAAAGTCATTCCTTATCAATTTCAACAGGAATGATGCGTAAATTAGCCCCGGAATTTGAATCAGATTACAGGAAAATCCACCAATTAATTTCGAAGAATAATCGTGCGGAAAGAAATCATCAAAGGATACATATACACCATTCTGGGGACAGCGGTTTTTAGCGGCGTTTATGTTTTTAGTAAAGCGGCATTGAATGAGATTTCACTGCCGCTGTTTTTATTTCTAATGTGTTGTATAGCATTTGTAATTAACCTGGTTATACTCATCGCAACAGGTGGCCTTGCAAAATTGTTGGCTCTTCCGCGTTCAATGTGGTGGTTGTTTCCTACCCTTGGGGCGATTGAAATTTTTACCGCCATTGCATTTTATTCAGCAATTATGGCAATTTCGGAACCTGCTGTTACCGGTTTTTTAGGAAATCTTTTCCCGCTTTTTACCACTATCCTGGGTATTATGTTTCTAAAAGAGCGCTTCACACCTATTGAAACCGCGGGAGTCTTTGTTGTTTTTTCAGGCGCATTACTCACAAGTTATTCGGGGAACCTCCAATGGACCGATTTCTTTATCCCGGGAGTGGGTTTGGTGGTCATCAATTGCGCAGGTGCTGCCACGGCAACAGTAATCGTTCGGGCAAAGGTCAACAACCTGACACCTGAAATTCTGAGTTTTAACCGGATCTTCTGGATGCTGATCTTCTTCTCCGGATGGGTAATCATTGCAGGCACCCCCATGACCATTTCAACCGGTGCATTAATCAATACCATCATAGCCACAATACTCGAACCTGTTTTAGCTATTTTACTGGTTTACAAGGCATACCAATACATCGAAGCTTCACGGGGAACAATCATTCAATCCACAAAAGGATTAATGATAATCCCCATAGCCTATTTCTACTTTGGAACACTTCCGCTGCCTCATCAGATTGCCGGAGGAATAATTTCAATGATTGGGGTGATAATTATAGGTTTGGGACAGCATGCCCTGGATTTAAGGAAACGACAAAAGAGCTGACCCGAAACCGGAATTCATCTTCTAAAAATTTCCCGAAAAAATCCTTTCCGTTGCGAATTAAATACCCTGGCTTGACTGTAACTCTAAAGCGGAAACTTCGCCATCTCGGCTTTAAGCTTTTCACCCTGGAATTCAACGATTGACATCCTTATCCTCCACTCTTTCGGGAAAGCGCTATTATATCGGCTCCCCACGTTTTTAACCCATCCTAACGGGATATCGCGGTAGGTAACAAGGTTCCATCCCCTGTTGTCTGACTTCGGAGAAATATCGTCCCTTTTCAGGTAGTTAAGTGATTCCTCAATGGTGAGATCATTTTCAGGAAAAACCGAACGGTTCAGTATGGGTGATAAAGCCAGTTCATGCGCAGGCAGTAAATCATTCTGCTTTGTCTCCCCTATTTTTACACCTGCATGGATAATTCTGAGATTATTTTTTAGCTGAAATAATTCAGCCAGCTGACTGTATGGAAAAGCAAGCAATGAATCTTCAAATTTCAGCACGTCAAGACTTTCATCATTGAAGAATGTATGTGCGATGATTTTCTCAGCTTTGGAAGCTACCAGCAGGTTTTCTTTAAATTTTTTCGGTCGTTGAAAATCTCCTCCTCCCGATTTCCGGACGACTGCCATGAAGAGGCCTTCACCGGGTACCTTGTGCGGATAAAACCGGTAGCACGGAAAACCACCGGCATCGGTAACTGTAATACCGGGATGACCCTCAAAATTCAATATAACAGGCTCAATTTCAGCAAATTCACTAAGCCACTTAATGTTCTCTTCATTTTCTGCAGGATTAAAGGTACAGGTACTATAAATCAGTATACCGCCCTCTTTGAGGGTAGGCCATGCATCTGCGAGGATTCGTTGCTGACGTTGGGCACACAACTGGGCATTGTCGGGCGACCATTCAAGAATTGCATTTTCGTCGCGCCTGAAGAGACCCTCTCCCGAACAGGGGGCATCAACCACCAGGATATCGAAGAATCCCGGCAATCGTTGAAAATCGCGGGGATCGTTATTGGTAACAACTACGTTTGGATTTCCCCATTTTTTCAAATTCTCGGATAAGATTTGTCCTCGTGCCCTGATCACGTCGTTGCTTACCAATAAACTTTCCTTGGGAAGCCACGATGCAAGATGGGTTGATTTTCCGCCGGGTGCCGCACATAAATCAAGAACTTTCAGATCAGTCCTGGTAACGATCTGTTTTAGGATCTGCTCTAAAAACATTGAACTCGATTCCTGCACATAGTAAACTCCGGAATGGATAAAGGGGTCGATCGTAAAAATCGGGCGCCTGGGAATAAAATAGCCTGTTTCACAAAATTCAACGCGGTTTAATGAAGGTTGACTTTTGAATTTGGCCGGATTTATCCTGATCGTGGTAGCAATCTCGTTCGCGTATGATTGTTGAAATTCATCAAATTCGGTATCCAGCATTTGCTTCATACGCCGGACAAATAATTCAGGTAAAATCATTTTAGTTTCTTATTCCAATTGGATTCAAAATTAGCCTTTTTAATTCTCTTTTCAGATTCAAACTAAATAATCGGGTATTATAACATTAAACAGCTTTAATATTTCAATATTTTTTAGTTTTACAGTTGTATAGCTTCTGTTTCTAAAATTCATAAGAAGCTGATTTAAATCAGATAATATGTCATCTTCATTTCGTTTTAGGTATTTTTTAGGACTTATACCGTCGGCACAAAAGATAGATTCAGCCTGGACTGAACTTTTTACCATGCGCGACGAGTTAACTAACATTGAACAATCCAAAGAACTGGCCAGGTACCAGGATCTGAAACATCTGATTCAATCGAGTGATTTCCAGGCAAATAAACGCGAAATCATCCACCTGACACTCCAGTCCGCTTCAGAATATAAGGTTCTGACTGAGTTGGCAAAGCTCGAACAGTCTAAACCGATTAAAAATTATTTTAGTTTTATTCAGTCCCCTGATTTTGAGAGATTCAATAAAATATCGGCAAGTACTGAACTGGCCCGTTATTTTGAATTGAAAAAAATCGTAGAATCTCCCGATTTTATCCGGCGTAAAAAAGAGGCCGAATCGCTCGGCTACAAGGGCTCACCTGAATACATCAAAAGACAGAAATATAATACGCTACAAAATAGCAGCAAGTTAAAACGGTATTATATCACCAAAGCATCTGATGAATATCGTCTGTTCCTTGAACTCGAAACATCGGAAAAAGGAAAACTAAACGACCCCGCGGGAAAAACAGACCCGAAGGTTAAAATTTACAGGAAGTTTTTAAATTCGAATGCCTGCCAAAATCTTAAAACTGTAGAAAAGCTTGCACTTCCGACACAGCTTGACCAATTAAAACTTGAGATCAATGCGAAATCATTTCTCGATCGTGAGGCATTTCTGAAAAATTCATCCCGTTACGAAACCACACCCGACTACCCCTTTTTCAATGAGTTTTCACGGTTGGCGAAAGACAGCAATATCGTGTTTTACCTGAAAAGTATCAGTTCAGCTGCCTACACTAATTATCAAAAGGTGGTCAACTCGGAAGAGTTAATCCGGCTGACCTTATTAAAATCAGACGTCGCTGAACCGGAATTTATACAACGGATTGCCTTTCTCCGGAATAAAAAAAGATACGAAACAACTCCTGAGTATGAGTCAGAAAAGGAACTCGAAAATTTAGAGAAAAGTAAAACGATTACTACTTATCACCAGTTGAAAAAACGGCCGGAGCTCTCTTTTTTCGATCAGTGGGAAGTTGTTCTGGATGAAAATTTCACGAACAATCAGCTTGCTCCAACTATCTGGGAACCGGAAAACTACTGGGGTTCAAAAATGGCAGGTTACAGTTTTTCACAAACTAACGAATTGCAGGCATATAAAGGGCTGAAGAACATTGAGATTCGCAACAAAGTTCTTTCTATTGTGACAAAAGCCGAAAAAGCCGAAGGTAAAGCATGGAATCCTTCCGTGGGTCTCATTCCCCGGAAATTTGATTACACTTCGGCAATTTTAAACACTGGTGACAACTTCAGGTTCACCGAAGGGGTTGTAGAGGCAAAAGTAAAGTTTCGGGCAGAAAAAGCCATCACCAGCGCTTTTTCCGTGACGGGCAGCAAACCATTTCCACAAATTGATGTGTTCAGAAGCGGTTATAAAAGTGTAGGCCTTGGCATTATCAATCAACCGGCAATTGGGGGCACAAAAAAGCTCGTGCAAATTAAAGGATTAAACTTCGATAACTTTCACATCTTCAGGCTTGAAGTTTTTGAAAATACGGTAACCTGGAAGATCAATAATCATGAAGTTCACCGCGAACAGCTTACCCAGCATCCCGGCGAATTATTCATCAATTTTATCGGAAGTCTTCATCAGCCCGTCAATGGAACATTGTTGCCTCACCATTTCGAAATCGAATGGGTCAGAAGCCTGAGAAAAAAGTAATCGCGTTATGCCAGGAATGAATATGTGGTCAGATGAATTTGACGGTGCCATTACGATTTGCAACTGTGAAGGGATAATCACCTATATGAATGATAATTCCCAAAAACAGTTTCAAAAATATGGCGGAATTGATCTGGTTGGAACAAGCCTGCTCGATTGCCATCCCGAACCTGCGCGTTCGAAACTGGCCGGCATGTTAAAATCCCCGGTTTCGAATACCTATACAACGGAAAAATCAGGTGTTAAAAAAATCATTCACCAGACCCCTTTATACGAAGAGGGTGTTTTTAGCGGATTAATCGAAATATCTTTCGAGCTCCCGCAACCCATCCCTCATTTTATCCGCGGTTGATAAATTCATTTTTTTTCATAACTTTGGAATATGGAAAGTACAAATTTTGATAGGGACAAATTTGTTAACTATTGGATTAGTAGTTCTGACGAGGATTTTGAAACCATGATCGCACTATGGATATAGGAATTAATACGAAAGTAAAAGAATATATTGAATCTGTTGCAAAGCAGCAGCCAGGTTTAGTTTCTGCATATTTATTTGGTTCTTATGCAAAAAACATGGATCAATCAGAAAGTGATATAGATGTGGCTTTAGTAATTGATGAATTGTCTGATAGTGATAGATTTGATACGCAAGTGAGGTTGATGTTACTGGCGGCCAAAATCGATAATAGAATTGAGCCTCATCCAATTTCAAAACATGATCTCAATTCAAACAATCCATTTGCGGTTGAAATCAGAAGAACGGGAATCGAGATAAAAGTAAAATAATAATTTGCTTTTAAAAGGCCAGATTGAATCGAAGATCAACGAAGCTAATAGCCATTAAATAATAATTCAACCCGTACCGGGTTGTTTCTGCGTTATGTCCATTTCCCCCAGTTCCGCAAGCTACACTGGGGGTCATTAACATTCAACTCCTTCGGAGTATTTACACCTCAATTAAGTTAAATTCGGAAGTTAGTTATATAGTAGGTTGCCATTTAAAATAAGGTCTAAGGAAAAGGCAGTCAATGTTATTTGAATAGGAAAATATGACACTATTACATACCTATGACTTAGAGTCAATTCAAAAAAAATAATTCAAAACATTTTCTTAAAAGAATTCAGGAAGTTATCTCCTCGTTAAGTTCGAATATTGCTTCGATCTCGACCGGAACATTTTCAGGAAGGCTTCCTACTCCGACGGCACTGCGGACACCAATTCCATTTATATGTCCGAAAACTTCAGCAAACAACTCGCTGCATCCATTAATGACATAAGGTTGTTTTTCGAAATCGGTGGTTGCATTTACCATACCGAAAACTTTAATCACACGTTTTACCCGGTTAAGACTTCCCAGGCTGGCAATCAATGTAGACAATATTGTAAGTCCGGCCTGGTATGCAGCAAGTTTGCCCGCTTCCTGGTCTATATCCTTACCTATCTTTCCCCGCTGAAGCGTTCCGTCAGTATTCACCGGCAAATGTCCGGATACATAAATATGATTACCGACCTTCAAAAGCGGGGTATACACTCCTTTAGGTTCGGGTGCCGGTGGCAATACTATGTTAAGCGCTAAAAATCTTGATTCGTTATCCATGATATTTGTATTTTTAATTAGCCTGACAAAATTAAGAAAACATTGCGACGAATGATTGCAGATAACAGGCTTGTTTTGTATCTACAACTGAATGATCAGCACCATTTTTTGTGAATCACGCAGCACCTCGACATGGATTGTTTCACCATGTTTGAGCTGATTTAACCTGAACATATAGTCCTGTATGTTGTTCACAGATTTACCGTTAATCGAAATAATAATATCTCCTTTTTTCATACCTCCGATTGCAGCCGGTCTACCGGGAGTGACCAGGTCAGCCCGCAAGCCATTTTTGATATTACCTGCAAAGTCAGGCATAATTCCAAGCGATATCCCCTTCCTTCGTGTTCCCCGGCCGGTTTCGATCTTTGGTCCGGCTTCCTTAAAGGCAAGTTTAGTTTCTGTATTTGCTAGTTTTAAAATAAGATGGTAAGTCAGATCCGCAATCCTGAGCATCCCATCATAGTTAATTTTTTCCCAGGTATCGGCCGGTGTGTGATAATCGAGGTGGGCTCCCGATGAAATAAACAATACGGGAATATTTTTGCCATAGAAAGCGGCATGATCCGACGGTCCATAGCCTTCGTAAGACAAGGAAAGCTTTTGAATCGTTGTATCGCACGAGGTATAAATCATATTTTTAAACATGTCGGAAGTTCCGACGCCACCAATCTGAATCTTCGAATTCTCATTCAAACGGCCAACCATATCAAGGTTAACCATGGCATTGACTTTATTCAGGTCGATTTCGGCATCGCCGACATAATGTTTGGAGCCCAGCATTCCCTTTTCTTCACCCGAGAAAGCAATAACCAAAATGCTTCTCTTGTGACTTTCAGGAGAAGCGGCAAGTTGCTGCGCCAGTTCAAGGACCATTCCGACACCTGAAGCATTGTCGTCCGCACCGTGGTGTACACCCAGTGTGTCCTGAACCCGACTTCCGGAACCCAAACCACCCAGGCCTATATGATCGAAATGGGCTCCGAGAACCACATACTCATTCTTCAGGGAATTATCACTACCGGGAATAACCATCACCACATTCCGGGTTGGTACCTTTGTCTGAACGATATCCGATTGCCCTGAAATACTGATACCTGCACTAAAACTTGCAGGGGTATGAAGTTCATTAAGTTTTTTTTCAAGACCCTCAATATCAACTGATTTATGTCCAAGAAGCTGATTCGCAATTTTTCTCGTAATACGCATTGCGGGAATCCCAACCGATTGTTCTCCTTTTGCCAGTGGCTCAAATTTGTCTTCCGGATCAAAGGTGGTACCTGAAACAAGCAATACTGCCGAAGCTCCCCGGTCTTTAGCTACAAGCACCTTATCGCGGTCGCGGCTGTATTTTATAAACGGGCTTATCGTTTTCTCAATTTCAGGATCAGCACGTAGAATCATCACAATTTTTCCCTGCACATCAATACCGCTATAATCATTCCATTTAAGGCTATCTTCCTTAATATCAAAACCATATCCGGCAAATACCACCTCTCCGCTGAAAATTCCGCTGTGTGAAAAAGCCAATGGTTCAAAATCACGACTAACGTATAATGGAGTACCACCTATCGCCAGACTATTTGACGGTCCGGCAATAATTTTATCGGTAACCCTGAAACGCTGAAACCCATTTGCATACAGGGGGATCAATCCGCTTTTGATCAATTCGCCGCGAATATACTCCGCCGCGAGGCTATCACCATCCATACCGGTAAGCCGTCCTTTCAATTCGTCGGAGGACAGGTACCTGACATGATTTTTGAGTTCATTCAGAGTTACTTCCCCTGATTTTTTCTTCTCTTTCGCAAATGAGATCATGCTCAGAACGATGAAAACAAAGACAATTCTTACGAAGATATTCATAGTCTGCATTTTAGATTAGCTCTATTTAGTTGTAATTTCGCGCCTTTACAGTCAAACCTTCTTGCCGGGCATTACAAGGCGGTATCCTACATTATGTACATTTTCAATTTTGACATCCGGATCGGCTTTGAGATGTTTTCGTAAACGGGAAATAAAAACATCCATGCTTCGGCTCGAAAAAAAATGGTCATTACCCCACACAGCATTCAGGATATCTTCACGACGAAGCACTTTATCGTGGTTATCGAGCAGAAATGCCAGCAAAACAGCCTCCCGGTGAGTCAGATCCTTGTGAGCGTCACCGGATGATAACCGCAGGTTTTCGGAGGAAAAAGAAAAACAGCCAAACTGAAATAACTTGCTTACCGGCTCCTGCCGGAGCTGAATTTTACTTCGCTTCAGAAAAATTTCGATTTTAAGTACCAGTTCCTCGATACTGAATGGTTTGGTAATATAATCGTCACCCCCCTGCTGTAAACCAAAGATTTTATCCTCACTTGTTGACCGGGCTGTTAAAAAAATAATCGGGATCTCGTGGTTAAATTCCCTGATATTCCGCGCCAGCGTAAAACCATCCATTTTAGGGAGCATCACATCGAGAATGCAGATATCATACGATTGAGTGGTTACTTTTTCGAGGGCAGTGATCCCGTCTTCACAAAAGTCAACCGCATAGCCTCTCATCATGAGGTTATCGCTGGTCACAAACGACAAGGTCTGATCATCTTCGACGTAGAGTATTCTCCCCTTATTTTTTCCCTGTAGCTCCTGCATATTTATTCGTAGTTTCTGTTGTTTCTATTATTGTTTCTTTTAGCCCCCCTACTTGCTGAGGTAATTCCGTTCCCGAAAAGCCAGTTGCCAGCAGCCAGCCGCCAGTTGCCCGTTGCCAGTTGCCAGTTGCCAGCAGCCAGTTGCCAGTTGCCAGTTGCCAGTTGCCAGTTGCCAGTTGCCAGTTGCCCTATCCCTTTTGAGGAATCTTTATTTCAAAAGTGGCACCACAGCCCGGTTCATTGATCAAACCGATCATCCACCGGTGTGCATTACAGATTGTTTTCACATAGTATAAGCCAAGACCAAAACCTTTCACATCATGGAGGTTTCCGGCCGGAATACGGTAAAATTTCTGAAATATGCGGTGTTGAAATTCACTTCTGATTCCGGGGCCATTGTCGCAGATCCTGATTATCACATTTTTGTCATCTCGCGAAGTTTCAATTGTAATAATTGGTTCATCACCGGAGTATTTCGAAGCATTATCCAGCAAATTGTGGATTATATTGGTCAGATGCAGCAGATCGGCTTCAATGACACCCACTGAATCGGAAAGCGCAGTATTTACCACCAGATCACGTTTGGAATTTGCCTTGCAGTTATTCACCACTTCCAAAATTAATTTATTCAGATCAACCTGTACCCTGTTAAGATGAAAACTCTGATTTTCTATTCTTGCTATCTGAAGCACCTTATCGACCTGCTGATTTAAACGGTTATTTTCCTGCTTAATTACCGCGCCATAGGTTAACAACCGCACCGGATCGTTAACAATCCCAGGATTCATAATCACATCGGCCGAGATATTGATACTCGATATGGGCGTTTTAAACTCATGTGTCATATTGTTAATGAAATCTTTTTGCATCTCCGATAACCGCTTTTGCTGAAGAATGACAAAAATTGCGTATACAAAAAAGATAATGGCCACTAACAGGAGCGTAATCAATAAGAACCAGATGGTCATGTCGCCAATAATTGTATTTCGCATCCGGGGGAAGTTCACGCCAAAATAATAGGTATACTGATCGTATTTCGGAAGATTGGCACTGAGAACATTTGATTGCGAAATCCCACTCTGTGCCACATAGTTGCCATATTCCATCTTATCGGTCTGACAGTTGTAAATCGCATATTCAAAATCGGCATGCAGATTCAGTTTGTCGAACTCTGTTTTCAGATAAAACTCAAGGATATTGGCATCAATTACGCCATTGAGGTCAACAACAAAATAGTTGGTTGAAAGCTGGCGGATTGGATTCGTCCGTAAGGGCTCAGTCTGACTGTACTTACTCATTTGTTCAGCCACGTTTTTCAACCCGATTACTACGCTCTGGACGAATTGCTTTTCATTGATGTTCCATGCATTTTGAAGAAAATATACCTGGATCGAGATAATCCCGACAATTGCAAATGCCCCGAGCAAGACTACAAACCGAATATGTTTTTGACGCATTTTAACTTCTGAAATGGGTGGGTTAGGATCAGCTACGCCCGTAATTGATCTGCGACTTAATAACCCGATAAAATTAAGAAAAATAAAGAACAGCCTCAGCTATTTACATTTCGTTTACAAACTTTTACATTTCATTTAGTATGTTTTTGCATTAAAATGATCGATGGTGTAAAAAATTTCGGATATTTGCACCATCAAATAATCAATATAGTAAAAACCATGAAAAAATTAATTCTACTATTGGTTCTGCCTTTGTTTGTTGCTTTAAATTCAAACGCCCAGACTCCTGCACCGGCAACTCCTGTTAATCCGAATGCACCGGTTGCAAAATGGGATAAAACCGTGAATGACTTTGGAGAAATTGCCTTTAATGTTCCGAAAACTGCTGAATTCAAGCTTACAAATGCAGGTAAGCAACCTTTGATCATCAGTTCTGCACGGGCATCATGCGGATGCACAAACCTTAAATTTTCACAGGAACCCATCCTGCCGGGTAAAAGCACAGTGGTTTCTGCTACTTATAATGCTCAGGCTCAGGGAGTGTTTGCCAAAACAGTGACAGTCGTTACCAATGCCCATCCCGACCCGGTTGTTTTACAGATTAAAGGAACAGTTTTAGGGCAGTCACTCATAAAATAATCCGAACAACATTGCGTCAGACTGTAACTGGCTGTGCCAGTTACAACGCGCAAAAACGAGTTTAATGAACAGGAAAGGTGAAATCTTACAAGGGTTTCACCTTTTTTATTTAAACAAAAAGTCTTCCCAAAATGTATCTTTGAAGGAATACCTTTGATTTGAAGTAATTATATCAAATCGTTAAATATGACGGCTCACATTTCAAATCCTTTTCTGGTGCACCGAAATAACCTATTTTTGCATGAATTTTACAATACGCTAATTCAATTCAAACAAATATGACAACAATTAAAAAAACAATGCTGATGATTCTTGACGGATGGGGCATCGGTGACAAATCTGCCTCAGATGTAATTTATTCGACGCCAACTCCTTTTATAGATTCATTGTACGAAAAATACCCGCATAGTCAATTACTTGCCAGCGGCGAGAATGTCGGTTTGCCTGACGGGCAGATGGGAAATTCTGAGGTTGGCCACCTTAATATCGGGGCCGGACGTGTCCTTTACCAGGATCTCGTTAAAATTAATAAAGCAATCAGGGAGAAGACTTTGTGGAATAATCCCCAGATTGTTAAAGCATATACCTATGCCAAAGAAAATAATAAGCAAGTACATCTCATAGGACTTATAGGGCCTGGCGGGGTTCATGCACTCAGCCTGCACATGATTGCCCTTGCACAGATCGCTACTGAATTTGGGTTACAAAAGGTATTTGTCCACGGACTGACCGATGGACGCGATACGGATCCCCGTTCGGCTTATGACTTTGTAAAGGAAGATCTAAAAGCACTTGCAAACACCAATGCCCGGTTTGCCACACTTATCGGACGCTATTATGGTATGGACCGTGATACCAACTGGGATCGGATTAAACTGGCCTATGACCTTCTTACCCGGGCGGCAGGAACAAAACACAAAGATATACTCGCAGCAATACAGGAGTCGTATGACGCCGAAATCACCGACGAATTTATTAAGCCAATTGTCATCACCGACGAATCGGGTCAGCCGCTTACTACAATCCAGGAGGATGACGTGGTAATCTGTTTTAACTACCGCTCCGACCGCCTTCGCGAACTCACGATCGTTTTTACGCAGGAAAATCACCAGGAACAACTGATGAAAACAATACCGTTGCAATGGTATACAATGACCAATTACAAATCGTCATTTAAAGGTATTCACATCATTTTCAACAAAGACAATGTTCAGAATACGATGGGTGAAATGGTGTCGAAAGCGGGACTTGACCAGATCAGAATTGCTGAAACGGAGAAATATGCCCACGTCACCTTCTTTTTCTCGGGCGGCCGCGAAAATGAGTTTCCCGGAGAGAAACGGATCCTGATTCCATCGCCAAAGGTTGCGACTTACGACTTACAGCCCGAAATGTCTGCCCCTTTGGTAAAAGAGGCCATTATCGCTGAACTTTACACGAAAACCGCCGATTTTATCTGTCTGAACTTTGCCAATGGCGATATGGTTGGACACACGGGTGTTTACAGTGCCATTCAAACCGCTGTCAAAGCCGTGGATCAATGTGTTAGGGAAGTAGTTACAGCCGCAAGCGCCAACGGTTATGATGTAGTCATTATTGCCGATCATGGGAATGCCGACTATGCCCTGAACCCTGACGGAAGTGAAAATACCGCTCATTCCCTGAATCCCGTTCCGTTTATCTGGGTTACAGATAACACGAACGGCAAAGCTTTCGATGGCATTCTTGCAGATGTGGCTCCTACCCTGCTTACAATCATGGGATTGGCTGTACCACCGGAAATGACAGGAAAAGTACTGATCGAAAAATAAACTGGTTTTTTTACAATTCGAAAACTTTAAAAAATTCGGCTATCGTTTTATACGGTAGCCGAAAGGATACTTTAGTATGTTGCAAATAGGAAAGACCATTATCAGTCTTGATGTCATTCAGAAAGAATTCTTTTGTGATCTCAGAAAATGCCAGGGAGCCTGCTGTGTTGATGGTGACAGCGGCGCACCCGTTACACCCGAAGAGGCCAGGCTGATTGAGCAGATGTTTCCCGATTTTGAGGAATACCTTTCAGATCATAACAAGACGGAAATCATCAGGCAGGGATTTTCACTCACAGACAGCGATGGCGACCTGGTAACACCGATCGTGGGAAACAATGAGTGTGTCTATACGTTTATTGATGAAAACGGATTAACCAAATGCGCCATTGAAAAAGCGTATTTTGAAAAAAAAATAACATTCAGGAAACCTGTTTCCTGTCATCTGTTCCCAATCCGGATAACAGAATATGAACGATTTGACGCTATAAATTATCAGCAGTTGGACATCTGCAAACCGGGCAGAATATGCGGTATCAGAAAAGGCATACCCCTCTGGAAATACCTTAAGGATCCGCTTACCCGTAAATACGGGGAAGAATGGTACAAGGAACTCACATACGCGGCAGAAAATCTTCCAAAAGAATAACCCTGTTTAATTTCCTTCAGCGACCACAACCATCTCAATATTTCCTTCATTAACAGCAACTGCGTCAACAAGATAAGAAGGAACAAGGCGTTCACCGTTACTCATTGTGGAAAGATAAGGATCCACTGGTTCGTCTTTTGCCAGATGCATGGCAAGCTCAGCGGCGGTAGTTGCCATTGTTCTGATTCGCTTGAACACGGTCACCGTTTGATTACCTCTCATAATCTGCTGAATGTTGGCATCGTCAGCATCCTGTCCGGCTACAGCAATCTGCCCTGCCAGGCTTCTTTCCTTCAACGCATTAATTGCGCCGATTGCCATGGCATCGTTACCACAAATAATTGCCTCAATTTTGTTTGCAGTACTGTCCAAACAAGCCTTTGTTAACCGGTATCCTTCATCCGTTGTCCAGTAGTCAGCGAATTGCCGGTATACAATATTGATCTCACCCCGTTCGACAAACGGCTGCAGGACATTCATCTGACCAATATAAATCATACGGCTGTTATTATCGTTGGGAGGCCCGCCCAGCAACGCATAATTTCCCTTTGGTTTAACTTTCGTAAGATATTCTGCCTGAATTTCCCCAACCCTGACATTGTCGGTTGAAACATAGTAATCCAGTCTGCAATTATTGATCATCCGGTCATAGGCAATAACCCGGATATCCTTTTCGTGGGCGAAGTTAACTATCTTAGCCGCAATCGACTGATCAACAGGTATAACTACAAGGACATTCACTCCTTCATTGATCAGCTCTTTGGCCTGTTCGAATTGTTTATCGGCATTATTATCCGCAATTTTTGTCAAAGGCATCCCACCCAACTCTTTTACTGCCTCAACAAAATACTTCTGATCTTTCTGCCAACGGGGGGATTCAAAACTGTGCACGAGCAACCCTATTTTCGGCTGCCTGTTATTACAACCGGCAATCATCAATCCTGCCAGCAGAAATAACGAAAAAATCATCGTTTTCATCTGAATTTAGATTTTAAAAGGTCAGTCGCAACCTCCCTGATCCAATGTTTGTCGTAATGATTTTATTCCAAACAAACAGGTGATAACAGAATATTGGAAGAAGTCGGGTCATTTTCTGACTTTTGAATGAATAATTGCAACAAGAAAATTATAATCAATCAAAGATGCCATGACAGCTGGAAGCAGGTTCAGACAAGTAAAAGCAGAATAAATTAAGTTATTGATCAAAGTTACATAACAATTTTCGAAAAAAAATTGTTTCCTGAAATTATTTTCAGATATTCTGACAATTCCACTCTGCATAAAACTGATCGAGAAACAGGAGCATAAATTCGTGTCGCTGTTCTGCCAGAACTCTGCCTGAGGGAGTCTGCATCTGGTTTTTTAGTAATAACAATTTCTCATAAAAATGATTAATTGTCGGGCCCTTACTTTTCCTGTAATTCCCGAAACCGGTGTGCATCTCAGGGGAAATAGCGGGATCAAAGATGCATCGTCCGCGACTGCCACCAAAAGCAAACGTTCTTGCAATTCCTATGGCACCCATGGCATCGAGTCGATCAGCATCCTGCAATACCTTACATTCGGGATCACTGGTTGCAGTACTAACTCCGGCTCCTTTAAAACTCACGCCTTCGATAATACTGCAAATTCGGTCTGTGATATGATTATCCACATTACAACTTCGGAGCCAGTTTTCTGCCTTTCGTCCGTCAGCATTATCCGGGTTAAGTTTCCAGTCGTCAATATCGTGTAAAAGCGCTGCCAGTTCAACAAGAAACAGGTCAGCGCTCTCATATCCGGCGATTAACAATGCCAGTTTTCGTACGCGAAAGATATGCCACCAGTCATGCCCTGATGACTCGCCTTCAAGATGCGACTTCACGAATATCTCCGTTTTAATTAGCAGGTCCTTTTTATCCATGAATAAAGTTTTAACATTGGAATGTTCCGGTGTTTTTACAGCAAAGATAAAAATATCGTTTGGCCGTAAAAACGGAAAGGTTATACCGATCCATGAAGAAGATTAAAAAATCATCCTTTGTAATAATCCTAAGCCCTGTATTCCAAGTGGTTTAGTTTAGTCAGGCAGAATGACCGCAGGAATAATTAAACGATCGCTGCCAATTCCTTGCACCTGATCCAAAATCCATATTTTTTTCAACATTCTGCGATAACCGGATGCTAAAATCATTCAGGACATTCATATAATTCATGAATGCTTCGTATGGATTCTCATACGGATTGAAATTAGCATGAGTATTGCCTTCGTTAAAATATTTCGTACTCATATAACTAAAATGATCGCTTGTCTGCAGATATTGCCAGTCTGTTAAAAGATCAGGATCATTACACCGATCGATCATGGTGTCAAGTTCATACAATTTTCGAAATGCCTCCTGTTGAATTTCATTTCCAAGCCAGGCCGAAAGATTCCCTTCCTCATTGGACTGGGAGACCGGGAATGGCATATCAATAGCTGAGACAGGCTGATATTTTTCCGCAACTTCACTGGGTGTCCTGAATTCAAGGTCAGATTTGGAAAGAATAACAGACGGCAATGATGCCATAAATTCAAAAATCCCCGACTCGTGTGTATGACGTTCGCCAAACGTTTCATAATCCATCATAAGGTTTATGATTTCTTCTTCCTTCGGCGTTTTAGTTAACCAGGAAACATATTTTTTAGCAGTCAATGGCCATCCGCACCATGCAGAATCTGAAAACCGTTCGGCAATGTCATCGCTTAAACGGTGGTTTTTTAACAACACTTTCAATTGCGGACTGAATTTATTGGAATACAAATAATTCGGGCTCCTCCATTTAAGAATATTTTCAGGACCCATTGATAATATGGCTTTATATCCCATTTCAGCAACCATCACTCCAATTTCATCTGAATAGATTAAATCTGTATTCCTGAAAACGGATGGTTTTTTTCCAAAAAGCGTCTCGATAACCTTTGAATGTGCTTCAACCTGTTTCCTGAATTTTTCCTTATTTTTCAAAGCAATAAATGAATGGGGGTAAGTTCCGGCAAGAAACTCGACACATCCTGTTTCTGCAAGTTCACGGAAGCTGTCTATGACTTCAGGAGCGTACAGTCTGAACTGATCGATTGCAGTGCCCGAAATCGAAAATGCAATCCTGAACCGACCCTCGTGTTTTTTTATCAGTTCAAGCATCATTTTATTCGAAGGTAAGTAACAGGATTTGGAAATACGCCTGATTATCCTTTCGTTATTGGGATCGTCATAATAATAATCTGATTTTCCGATATCAAAAAATCTGAACTTTTTGAGCCGAACCGGCTGGTGAACCTGAAAACAAAGACTTAATGATTTCATAATACAAATTTATTAATAAGTAAATCGTTAAAACCTGCTAAACGGCCATCGCCGATTGGTACACTTGTTTTACCCGAAGAGCAGAATCTTCCCATCTGAAACTTCGGGACTCTTTTTTGCCATTCCTGCCGAGCATTTTCGACAGATTATGAGAATTAAGAATACCATAAATTGCATCGGCCATTGCATCTACATCCCAGTAATTGATCTTTATGACATTTGACAAAATCTCTGAAACTCCTGACTGGCGCGAAATGATCACGGGTACCCCGACCTGCATGGCCTCAAGCGGCGATATGCCGAAAGGCTCAGAGACCGATGGCATAATATAGAGGTCGCTCATCCGAAACATTTTGAAAACATCATCTCCCTTCAGAAATCCTGTGAAATGAAATTTATGGGTTATTCTCAGTTGAGCGGCACGCCTGATCATTTTATTCATCATATCTCCGCTCCCGGCCATCACAAAACGTACATTGTTCATTTTTTGAAGCACACGTTCTGCAGCTTCGACAAAATATTCAGGACCTTTCTGTGTGGTGATACGACCTAAAAATGTTACGATTTTATCGTTTGACTCTTTAACATATGAGAAATTTTCATTATTGCTACAAAGCTCCACGGCATTGTATACCGTTGTAATTTTCGCAGGTGCGATCCCGTATTTGTCGATCACAATCTGCCTGGTAAGGTTACTGACTGTTATAATTTTGTCTGCAGCATCCATTCCCTGCTTTTCAATGGCATATACGCCCGGATTGGCACTACCGCCACTCCTGTCGAAATCAGTGGCATGCACATGTATTACAAGAGGCTTTCCTGATATTTCTTTTGCTGCAATTCCTGCAGGATAGGTCAGCCAATCGTGGGCATGAATGACATCAAACTCCGTATCCTGTGCAATTACCTGGGCCACTATGGCATACCGGGCAATTTCGGTAAAAAGATCCGGGGTATATTTCCCCGTAAATTTAATTTTTCCCGAATCGTCTGTTTCGAGGATGGATTTTATCCCTTCGACCGTGTAGGCTGTTTGACTGCGATAATCCCCTGGATCAATGTAAGGAACCAATTTTGAACTGACCTCCAAATAATCGATCGGTTTGCCCGATAAGGTTAAACTGATTTTACGGTTTGTGACCGGAACGTCACCTGCCCCGATAAGATGAATATTGCTCTTATCTTCTCCCCCGAAAACCTTGGGTACCACGAATGTGACATCCATTTCGCTGATTTTCGAAAGACCTTTGGTTAACCCAAAACAAGCAGTACCCAGTCCTCCTGAAATATTGGGAGGAAACTCCCATCCAAACATTAAAACCTTCATAGTCTATTTGTTTTTTATATTATATATTCTGTTACACTGATATTCTTCAGGAATTTTGAAAATAGTTTACTCAAATTATGATGGAAACCTATTAATTTAGTTTTCCGTCAATTTGTTAACCTCAATTCATATGTCAATGTTGGGATTTAAGCTGATTCAATTCCCGCAAAATAGCATCTTAGTTCTCCTCATACATTTGCCAGTCAACGATAAATGTATCCTTTACCATATCTGAACCTTGTAATTCATATGGATCGGGGTTTATACTACGGATTGGATCAGGTACATCAAACGGGTGGGGGTAATGATTTTGTTGTGAAAAATCGAAGAAATCATTTTGAGAATTGGTCATGGCGGAAGTTTTTACGGTTAAAAAATACTAAAGTCTCTGTTGAGAATAACAAATTTAATCACAGAAAACCATCATACATCACTTTCCGTGTTCATTATTGGTTCATTTTGTTCAGATAGAATTTCTGAAATTACTTTATGCCCATATTAAGGTAACACTTTACCTGTCATGGGCATCGTAAAACGGAAGTTCATTGTCTTGGCAACAGGTTATTGGCAGCCAGAAAAATTGGTGCTATTCAGAAACCGAAAATCATGAAAATAGTTGCAAAACAATATAACTTTTTGTATCTTAAAGGCTTTAACGACGGTTAAATATTTTCTTATGAATAAAGAAATTAATGTTTCGATCCGTCTTTTAAAAGATAAAATCCAAAACAAATTCGGAAGGAGTATCTTTTATGCGCATGATTGCGAGGAACTTTCCGAGCTCATTAAAGTTCAAACCCGTCGTCAGGTAAGCAGCTCTACTCTCAAACGGTTCTTCGGGATCATTAAATCGCCATTTAATTTATCAATATACACCCTTGATACCCTCTCAATTTTTTTACAATTTGAAAACTGGCAGGAATTTCTTAATAATTTCGAGAAACAAAAACAGAAGTCCTCACGAACCGAAATTTGGGACCAACTAAAAAAGGGGATGGACATCATTACCACAACCAGTTTAAAATCAATTAAGAGTAAAATCGGAACCAGGTTGGAATATTTTCCGATCCGTAGTTTTGCCGAAAAAAAATTTGATCTGTTTTTATCCTCACCCCAAATCGCAACAGCTTTTATCGCCCCGGACGGTTATGGCAAATCAACAATCGTGAGCCAGCTTACTGAAAAGTTTTTTACCGGTGAGCAAGCAATATACCCTAACGATATTGTATGTGTTGTTGATGGATACAACATGTATAAACTTATTGTTCATCATCAAAACATAAAACAGGTATATAACGAAATTGAATTTGATTCAGAAAAAAGTTTCAGTGATTTTTTAAACAGCAATTCTCAATTGGTAAAAGGAAGGTTCGTTTTGATTATCGATGGGATAGATGATATTTTTGCTGAAACTGATAACTCCGATTATCATATCCAAAACTTACTAAATATCATATCCGTACATGAAAATACGAAATGGTTTAAAATACTGATTACTTGCAGTCCGAAAATATGGAGGTTGTTTTCCTACCGTATGCAGAAGAATCATTTGCTTAAATCGCTTTGGTTCGATGTAGCCTTTCAGGGAGCAGATGAAGAACTTATTAATATTCCGTCCTTAAAACGAAGCGAAATCAAATTAATACTCGAAAAGAATCATTATCCAATTTCGCTCGATGATTTGTGTTTCAATTATCCTTGTATTCTGGACATTTTGAATAATCCGTATCTGTTGCATCTGTTTTTATTATCCGATAAACCCGCGGGAAGCATCTCAGATATCGATTTGCTGAATCAATACATCAAAAACACCATTCTGGCACCCCCCTATTCGGATGAAAAGTATTCAATTCTTAAATCCTATTTCGTATTGTGTGCCCATGGGAAAAAAAGCATAGAAATCAGAAAAAAAGATCTGAAGTTATCACCTTCGATGACCATTGCTTATAACACATTATTACGAACCGGCATATTATTCGAATACACGGTACAGGACACTTCCATTTCCATGGATAATTATGTGAAATTTTCACGGAACATTTTATTTACACACTACCTGACCAATATTCTGATCGATGAAAATAAACTAAATATTGACTTCTTAAGACGCTTAATCATAGAATACAAGAATACACCAGAACTCCAGGTTAAAATATTAAGTCATATAATCAGAATTTTATTTAAAGATGAGCAAACAGATTTGCTGAAGGAGATTTTTTCAATTCTGGATACCGATAAACTTCCGGAGGAGATCACAACCTTTAATATGCTAAGTTCTGCGATTACATATGTTATCGGAATTGAGATGAGAAAAAATCAGAATCTGGGAAATATTCTTATTCCCTATTATGCTCAATCCGCAATCGCACGAACCCTCTATTTTGAGAAGTATTTCGACATTGACCGGCTTGTACTTTATTCGGGGAATGACCTGGATTATTATCTCAGGTACAGTCAATCCGAGGGAGCAAAGCTTTATGTACACTTTATGAAATTCACGCAGTACTTCCTGAGCGAGAACACAGAATTATGTACCAGAGAACATGAAAATATTCTAAGTCTCGGGTTGAAGGAAGAAAAAAATGTTTTCAATGCATCATTTTATTATATTCCGCAGGTTATCTTCCAGTCGGTGTACCTCAAAAAACTGGAACCCAAATTAATGGCTGAAATCTATCAAGTATCCGGAATTCTTTTCTCTGAAGGCATTCAAACCACCTGTGATATTCCCAACTTCGAATTTGCTGTAATTTTTGCTTTAAATTTTGGGAAAATGAATAAGGAAATTATTGATCTTGCACACCATATTTATGAAACTTATGATCTGACCAACCTTACATCTTCATGCTTTTACCAGCTTTTTCTCTCCGTTTATGCAAAAGCCTTACTCGAAACAGGTGAGACAATGATCGGAGTTGATCTCTTTAACCAGGTCAAACCAAGGAATTTAAATTTTCCGGAAAATATGAAATACTTTTACCACCTAAGGTATATGCTGATAGAAACTGAATTTCTGGTTTATAACAGAAAACTTATAAAAGCTCACCAGGAACTCGAAAAAATTAAAGATATTTCCCACATGCTTCGATTCAACTATCTCTACAACTGCGCGTCTGATCTTGACAAAAATATAAATACCATTTTGTAAAAAGTTCGGGTTTTTCAGCCATTATTGGGCTAATTCAATCCCGGTTTTATTCTCCTCCGGCAAGGCCTTGATTCAAAAAATCTATTTACGTTATGCACGTCAGTTTTTGCAGGTTTAATTGACAAACGGGTATCGATATGGCTATATTTGTAATTCAAAGAATTTTCTGTCATGAAAAAAGAGGCTATCAGTGATTGGACAAAAAGTATAATTGTCCAGAATGAAATTGATAAATATCTGATTAAGGGTAAGGATTTTATCAATGAAGCAGACATTTTTGACCGTCTCGGAAAAAATATTAATCCTGAGATTAAACTGATTCGTGATATTCTTCAAAAATCACTGTCCGTTAAAACCCTGGCTCCTGACGAGACAGCAGCGTTACTTAACGTCACCTCACCCGAAATCTGGGAAGAGATTTTTCAAACAGCACTTGAAGTCAAAAAAAAGGTATACGACAACAGGATCGTCTTTTTTGCACCGCTATATTGCTCAAATCTTTGCGTAAACAATTGTGCCTATTGCGGATTCCGGGTGGCCAATGTACGCGAAGTTCGCCGCATTCTTACACTTGACGAAATCAGGAGAGAAACGAGCTCTGTTTTAAATGAAGGACACAAACGACTGATTCTGGTTTTTGGAGAGCATCAGCAGTCGGATATCGATTACATAGCCGAAGCCGTTAAAGCGGTATACAGTGTTGAAGAAGCTGCACCCGTATCGGGTCGTCCATCCTCAATCAGACGGGTCAATATCAATGCCGCCCCAATGTCGGCCGCAAAGCTGGAGCTGCTAAAAAAGGCAGGCATTGGAACCTACCAGGTATTTCAGGAGACCTATCATCATGATACATATGAGGCCGTACACCCGGCAACTACATTAAAAGGCAATTACAGGTGGAGACTCTATGCTCTTCACCGGGCTATCGATGCCGGGGTCGATGATGTGGCAATTGGTGCATTATTCGGTTTATATGACTGGCGTTTCGAGGTTATGGGAATGCTGTATCATACACTGGACCTGGAAAGGCAATTTGGCATTGGTCCGCACACGCTTTCGTTTCCCCGCCTTACCCCTGCATCAGGATCTCCCCTTAGTTCCGATTCGACCCATCGTGTTTCGGACACCGATTTCAAAAAACTGGTGGCTGTATTGCGCCTTTCGGTCCCAACAGCAGGAATGATCGTTACAGCCCGGGAAAAAGCTGAAATCAAAAGAGAAGTCTTTCAACTTGGATGTACCCAGACCGATGCCTCAACCCGCATTGGAATCGGGGCTTACAGCGATCAGAAAACAGAGGCTGACCTTGATAAAAAACAATTCACCATAGGTGATCCGCGCGACCTTGATGATGTTATTCGGGAGGTTGCAAAGCTGGGGTATATTTCCTCGTTCTGCACGGCTGGTTACCGGTGTGGGCGGACAGGGGGAACGATCATGGGACTGCTAAGTCAGTGTGTGGAGGCGAAATACTGCAAACTTAATGCTGTCCTTACCTTTCGCGAATACCTTAGTGATTATGCCTCGGCCGACACCCGCGAAATCGGAGAACGTTTAATTCTTAAAGAAATCCGTGAAATTGAGTCGATGGACTATTTCAGAAACAAACCGCATCTATTACAAAAATTCCGCAGTGATTACAGTGAAATTTTAAGCGGGAAAAGAGACATATATCTTTGAATTTTAAATCATATTCATCAATTTATAACCAAACAACCAGTTTCATGAATTTAAACCATTTAGGACTAAGTCTATCATTTGTGTTTCTTGCTTCACTATGTCCGGCCCAGGATTACAAGGTGTTATCACCGGATAAAAAAATCAGTATCACCATTAAAAATGCGGATAATCTGAACTATTCTGTCACGTTTAACGGGAAACCTGTGATCGGTGAGTCGGCGCTTGGATTTGAATTCAAAGCGGAACCATCCATGAATAAGGATTTTTCGGTAATTAATAAACAGGAACAACTCATCAACGAAACATGGAAACCGGCAGTCCGGTCAAAGCATGCGGAGGTTGTCAATCACTGCAGCGAATTGAAACTGATGCTCAGGGAAAAAGCGGGACTTATGCGCCAGATGGAACTCTGCTTTCGTGCCTATAACGATGGAATCGCGTTTCGTACCAAACTGTTCAGAAGTGCTAAAAATGGTCACCGGCAGATTACAAAAGAGCTGACAACCTTTTCAATTCCGGGTAACCCAAAAGCATGGGTAGTGGAATACGGGAACTATTCCAGCTCACAGGAATCGGAGTTTTTCGAACGGCCATTAAGTTATGTCGCCGATTCAACGATTGCAGGAATGCCGTTTCTTATGGATTACGGCGACAAATGCTGGATAGCCATCACAGAAGCCGAACTCGATAACTACCCCGCCTTTTACATCGGGACCAGCGGAAAACAGAATGTTCTTACCACCAAACTTGTTCCCTTACCGGGTGAACAGGAAGCAGGTGTAAAAGTCAGGTTCGATGACGAGGTATATACGCCATGGAGGGTAGTGATGATCGGTGATACACCCGGCAAACTGATTGAATCGGAAATTATCCAGAACCTGAATCCGCCATGTGCAATTCCCGATCCGTCATGGATCAGGCCGGGGATGTGCGCATGGGACCATTGGTGGAGTGGAGAAGTCAAAATGGAGATGCCCGTAATAAAGCAGTATATAGATTTTGCATCGCAGATGGGATGGCCTTATATGCTGGTTGACTGGCAATGGTATGGTAAGTTTAATACCCCCGAAGCGGATATTACCAAATGGGCAGCACAGATTGATATGCCTGAAATTATCAGTTACGCCCGATCGAAAAAAGTAAAGATTTTCCTTTGGCTTTACAACAGTGACGTTAATCGCAATTCTGCCTTCAAAAAGGCCTTCCCGATATATAAGGATTGGGGTATTGCCGGCATAAAAATCGATTTTATGGATCGTGATGACCAGGATATGGTGAACTGGTATCGCGACATCATCAAATGTGCCGCTGAAAACCGTCTTATGGTCGATTTTCACGGAGCGTATAAACCTGATGGAATTATCCGGACTTATCCCAATATGATTACACGCGAAGGGGTTATGGGTAACGAATATTACAAATTCTCCGGTAAGATGAGCCCGGAACACAATGTTAAACTGGCATTTACTCGAATGCTTGCCGGGCAGATGGACTATACCCCCGGCGGATTCCTCAATGTAACCCGCGAACAATTTAAGCAGCAGACTCCGGCATTGGTTTGGAATACCAGGGCAGCCGAATTATCGAAGTTTGTGGTTTACGAAAGTCCGCTAACCGTGGTATGCGATCATCCCGATAATATACTGAATCAGCCGGGTGCAGATTTTCTGAAAATTGTTCCGACCACCTGGGATGATATCCGGTTTATTGATGGCTATCCGGGTGAATTTGTGGCAATCGCCAAAAAAACCGGGAATGAATGGTTTATAGGCGTTATGAATAATAGTAAAGAGAGAGAAATCATCCTGAAACCTGACTTTTTATCGCCGGGCGAATACACAATGGATATCTGGGCCGATGCCAAAGATGCCAGCAAAGATCCTAAAAATCTGAAGGTCACTTCGCAAAAAATAAAATCAGGAGATCTTTTAAAAATCAAACTGGCAAATAATGGCGGATGGGTAGCAAGGATTGCCGGTCTATAGCGAAATTCTGGCAGCTGGTGACTGGCAACTGGCAACTGGCAACTAGTGACTGGCAACTGGCAAATAGATGAATGACTGCAAAAATTAAATTTGTCTCAGTAAAAGCTAAATTATATTTGATAGTTAGCCAGTTGCAAGTCGCCAGTTGCCAGTCGAAAACCATAATAGAGCTATAAACGTAATTAAGCTATAAATCAGTAATGAATTCGAAATGACTTTTGCCCGTGACCTACAATTCCGGAAATTCTGCGCATACGGTTTTTTGAAAAATCTTCTTTTTTTCGAACCGTTCCTAGTCCTGTTTCTGCTTGATGCCGGCCTGAGTTACACCAATATTGGATTTCTTATTGGATTTCAACTCATCACACAAAATATCCTGGAAATTCCTGCCGGAATCCTGGCCGATTCGATGGGACGGCGACGCACAATGATGACCTCCTTCGGCTTTTATATTATTGCCTTTATTCTGTTCTTCATCAGCTATCGTTTCGCAGGTTTTGCTTCGGCTATGTTTTTATTTGCACTGGGTGAAGCCTTTAGGACAGGTACACACAAGGCGATGATTTTCGACTATTTAAAAGCCAACGGCTGGCAATCGGAAAAAGTGGCGTATTACGGTATCACAAGAGCCTGGTCACAAAGGGGTTCGGCTATTTCCTCATTACTTGCGGCATTTTTCGTAATTGTGACACACAATTACAGGATGATCTTTATTATTTCAGTCATACCTTATCTGGCAGATTTCATTTTGGTTTCAACCTATCCCAGGTTGCTCGACGGATCGAAGTCAGGTTTTCACCTGGCCGAAATAAAGGTGAATTATCTGAAAAATATCAGGGAGTTTTTCTTTTCTTTCAAAAAGCCCGGATTGCTTAAAACGACCATCAGCAATTCGGTCTATTCGGGATATTATAAGTCGGTGAAGGATTTTCTTCAGCCCGTCCTCGCGGCTCTGGCGCTTGGCATGCCTGTGATGACCGGCTATTCGGACGAACAACGAAGTGCCCTGGTAGTGGGAATCGTATATTTCTTTATCTACCAGGCCACCAGTTATGCATCGCGAAAATCTTCGTCGTTTTCGAAGCACACAAAAAATCTCCGGCAGGCACTCTGGCTTTCGCTGCTGGCTGGCCTTTTAGCGGGGATAATCAGCGGAATTACTTATTATGCGGGTTACCCTGCAATTGCAGTCGCGTTTTATATTATCATCTACCTGATCGAAAATCTCCGGAAGCCAATTGCAATCAGTGAAACAGCCAATCAACTCGATTCGGACATTATGGCTACTGTGCTATCCACTGCATCGCAGTTTGAAACTATTTTTGCGGCCATTTTATCGGCAATGCTCGGAATTTTTGCCGACCTTTTCGGACTCGGAATTGCCATTGCGTCGGTTTCCTTTGTTGTATTGATCCTGGCGCCGCTGTATAGTTTGAATTCTTTGGGTAAAGGTCATCTGTCAACCTGAATATCTTAATAATTTTAAAAAATGGATCAAAAAAATAACACCGGATTTGATGACAGCATTGTTGAGAAACGATTTCCGTGGTTCGAACCGGAACTTCGCCGGGCGATTAGTGTGGCAGGAAAATTAACCGAGATCGGCGAAGGAGCGGAAATGATCCGTGAAGGACAATACATCAAATCATTCCCCCTGTTGCTCGAAGGTGTAGTCAGGGTTTGCCGGATGGATGAAGAGGGTCGTGAACTGTTACTTTACTACCTGCATCCGGGTGAGGTTTGTGCTATGGCATTAACCTGTTGCATGGGTCACACGAAGAGCAACATCAGGGCTGTAGCCGAAACGAAGGTAACCCAGATTCAGGTTCCGGTTTCCTGTCTCGATCAGTGGCTCGTGCAGTTTAAATCATGGAAAGAGTTCATCATGTATTCTTACCGTAAAAGATTTGACGAACTGCTTGAAACAATTGACAGCATCGCCTTCAAAAATATGGATGACCGGCTGATTAAATTTTTTGCCGATCGTTACCGGACCACAGGATCCACTATTTACAATGGCACACACCAGGAGATTGCCTTAATGCTAAATACTTCGCGTGAAGTCGTATCACGGCTGCTGAAAAAACTGGAAAACCATCAGAAAATAATAATCTCAAGGAATAAAATCGACTACACATCGCTGGTTTCATGATATGAAATGCATTCGCGTAATAATTTTCTTAAATCACTTTGACTTAAGGTTGTTTAACTCTATTTTTGATTAGAAAATTCTGAATATCCTAAATTTATGAAAAAAGAAACAATGAAACAAAAGGAACCTGTCAGCGAACCTGAACATAAAAAACAGGCCCACCTTGGAAACCTTCAGGTCGACAGAAGAAATTTTGTAGGGATAATAGCAACATCCGCCGCGGCGTTGACTATCGTACCGCGTCATGTACTGGGCGGAACGGGATATGTTGCCCCCAGCGACAAGACAACACTCGCCTATATTGGTGTGGGCACACAGGGAACCAGGGAATTACTGCCGTTGCTTGACATTCCTGAGTTACAAATTATTGCAGTTTGCGATCCGCAAAAACTGGCGACAGGTTATTTTGACTGGGGAAAAACCGGGTTACGGGATGAGATCCGAAAAAAACTTCAAAATCCAGGTTGGAATTCAGGAGGTGATAATACCATCCCGGGAGGTCTCGAAAATGGAAAGGGAATTGTAGATGAGTATTACCGGAAATTTCGCGCAGAACAGAAGTTTAACGGCTGTAACGCGTATGCTGATTTCAGGGAATTGTTCGAAAAAGAGAAAGACCTTGATGCTGTAAAAGTAATGACGCCCGATCACCTGCATGGGCTGATCGCGATGGCCGCAATAAAAAGAGGAAAGCACATATCCATGCACAAACCATTGTCCAACAGACTACTCGAAGGACGCAAGGTGGTTGATACGGCACTGAATAATCCAAAGGTTACGACGCACCTGATTCCCTGGGATTCCAATGGGTCGATGGATCAGGTGATGAAATGGATCAATGAAGGATCTATTGGTACGCTCCGGGAGGTTCACAACTGGTCGAACAGACCTGTTTGGCCGCAATACCCTACCCTGCCGACCGATACTCCGGCAATACCTAAAGATTTCAATTGGGATTTATGGTTAGGGCCTGAAGCCTATCGTCCTTACCACCCCCAGTACACAAACATGGTTTTCAGGGGATGGTATGATTTTGGAGGTGGATCGATGGCTGATATGGGGCACTATAGTTTATGGACCGTATTTAAGGCACTTGATCTGGGTTCCCCGACCGTTATCGAGCCAAATCTAAGCCATGTATGTGGTCTTCGTGACTCCACGGCCTTCCAGGTAAAAAATGATTTCTCCTTCCCCATGGCATGTTCGGTAAGGTTTAAATATCCGGCAAAAGGAGCGCGGCCCGCTGTTGACCTGTGCTGGTACGACGGAGGAATGCGGCCCGCTGTCCCGGCTGAACTTTTTGAAGAAAACAAGGAATTACCGGCTGAAGGGATGATGTTCGTGGGCGATAAAGGCAAAATACTCGCCGGATTTCACGTCGATAATCCAAGATTGATCCCTGAAAAAAGGATGAAAGCAATTGAGACTTCACAGCCAGGTATCATACCCGACAGAACGAAAGGATTTAAATTATTTCTGGAAGCCTGCCGGAGCGGTAAACAATGCCCGGGAAGTTTCACCGAAGCGATGCCAATCACTGAAGCTGTAAATCTGTACGCTGTTGCTTTAAGAAGCGGTCGTCTCCTGAAATATGACGGAAAGGGTATGAAAATCACAAACCTTCCCGATGTCAACAAGTATTTATCGCGCGAATATCGTTCCGGATGGAATCCCGATACCATTTAACTACAAAAATAAAGCTATGAAAACCATCAACAGACGGCAATTTATCGGTAAAAGCATGCTGGGACTGGGCTCTGCACTTCTGACACAAATCCCGATTGAAGGACGTTCTGAAACAATTAAACCGGTGAAATATCCACTGGGATTCCAGGTTTATACCATTCGGGAAATGCTGGTGAAAGATTTCCCGGGCACGTTGAAAATGATGGCTGATCTTGGTTACCAGGGAGTCGAAATGTGTTCTCCATCGGGATATATCTCTTCAGGATTTGAGCCATTGGTTAGAATGAATCCATCAGATATGAAAAAGATTATTTCAGATTCAGGACTTTCGTGCAAAAGCTCGCATTTCACCTTTGGGGAACTAAAAAATAACTTTGACGACCGTCTTGAATTTGCTCATAAGTTAGGTCTGAGCCAGATGATCTGTTCAAGTTTCGGGCTTCCAAAACAAGCCAAAATGAGTGACTGGTTAAAAGCGGCAGATCAACTGAATGAAATTGGTTTGAAAACAAAAAAAGCAGGCATACAGGCAGGGTTTCATAATCATCATACCGAATTCGAAAAAACAGATGGTGAACTGATCTATGATTCACTACTCAAACAATTTGATCCGGAATTAATTAAAATGCAATTCCAGGTGGCTGTTATCAATATCGGTTATAAGGCATCCACCTATTTTTTGAAATATCCGGGCCGGTTTATCTCTGCACACCTGGCAGACTGGTCATCGGCTGATAATACACAAGTTCCGGTTGGAAAAGGAATAGTTAACTGGCGCGAATTTTATGAAGCCGCACAAACCGGAGGTGTTAAGAATTTCTATGTCGAGATGGATATGGACAAGTTTAAAGATAGTGTTGAATACGTGAATACTTTATAATTGTCTTGAACATTTCATAAACTGAACTGAACCGTTAGGGTGAACTCAGAAAATGCCGGTTGTGTGACAAAAGTTACTGACCGGCATTTTTTGTTTCTGTTAATTTGCACTTAAAATAGAGTAATATGATGGAATATTTAATCAAATACCGGCTAAAAATAATTTTTATCACTTTAGGAGCGATAGCCGGCTTTCTGTACTGGCGACTTATAGGCTGTACAACAGGCTCATGCCCGATAACTTCACACTGGTTTACGAGTACTGCCTACGGGATGTTGTTTGGCTGGCTGATCAGCGATTTATTCAAAACCAAAGTTAAAAACGAAATTAAGGATGAAAATCAATAAAATAGCAGCAGTTTTATTAATGCTTGTATCCGCAATCATGTACTCATGCGGTTCCGGTAATGGAAACAATACTACCGCGAATAATAGTACCGGCACTAACATGAACGCAGCCGAAAATGAACTCAAAGTAATTAACGATATGGGAAATTTCAACGAAATAATCAATGGCAATACACCCGTTCTTGTCGATTTTTATGCCGACTGGTGTGCCCCCTGTAAAATGATGGCTCCGGTATTGCTGCAAGTTTCAAGGCAGATGGAAGGAAAAGTCAGAGTAATCAAAATTGATGTAGACAAGAATGAGGAAGTAGCCCGGAAATACCAGATCCGAAGCATTCCGACAATGATTCTTTTTAAAAACGGGAAGATAGCATGGCAGGGAGTTGGTGTGATGCAGGCCGACCAGATTAAAGCAATTATTGAAAAGAATAGCTAGACATGTCTATCATAAGTTATCATTAGCATATTGCCTTGTTGATCTTAATACATTTTCGGCTGGCGGCTTGCTGCTGGCAACTAGCTATTAGCTAATATCCCGCGATCAAAATGAATTTAGACTTTTTAGGAATGTAAATATCATTTTGAGTTACCAAAAGCCAGAAGCCAAAAGCCAACTGCCAGCCGCTTATTAAAAAACAATCTCCAGTTTCAAAACATGTTGCGTACCTGAAGTGATTTTGTAGCGATCATCCAGTCTGTGACCAATAATCCAGACTACCTGTTCGCCATTCGCAAGAATCCAGACGTTCTCCTTTTCGGGAAGACTTAACTTCATATCGATAAAAAAATCGCTGATTTTTTTCAAACCATTCATTCCCAAAGGCTTGAAATAATCGCCCGATTGCCAGCGCCTGATCAGCAGCGGTAATTGAACCTGATCGCGGTCAATGCATGCAATAAATTGAGAATCAGGGATTTTAAATTTATCTTTCTTAGGAAGTACCGAAACTTTAAGATGTACAGGAGATACTAATTCCTGCATCCCCTCTTCAAGATAGAATTGCTTCCTGTTTGGGGGCGAAAGTGGAGTAAGAATCAGTGAATCGCGATCGCGTACCAGACGGTAATCCGGCGAGAAAAACTGCTTACCTGAAATGCCGTCAAGCGATGAAACGATCTCAGTAACCACCACACTATTGAATCCGTATTGCTTCAGAAATTCGAAAAGATAAGTTGGTAATGGTTCAAGTAATTTAAGTTCAGGAATTGAAATGTGATAATCGTTACCATGCCTTAAAGCGACCCTTTCCCAGGTCTGTTGAATAGCCCGGTCATAAATTGTGGAGACGTCTTCAAGGTAACCCATCGTTTTGACCAGTCCTTCCCGGAAGGATGGATTAAGCTTATCCATTACCGGCAATAAATTATGCCTGATCTTATTTCGCTGATAATCTGTTGCCTGGTTTGATAAATCTTCACGAAAATCGAGAAAATTCTCATGACGGTAATGCTCTATTTCCTCACGTGATGCAAAAAGCAACGGCCTGACAATTTTCCCATTTTTAGGCCGCATTCCGGTTAATCCGGTCAATCCGGTTCCCCTTGCAAGGTTTAAAAAGAAAGTTTCGAGTTGATCGTCCCGGTGGTGAGCTACGGCAATGCAATCGAAGTGATGTGTTGCCCGGATTGTTTCGAACCACTGGTAGCGCAGTTCGCGCGCCGCCATCTCAATCGAAATTTTATTTTCACGTGCATAGCCACTGGTATCGAAAGCTGTTTTAAAAACCGAAACATCGTATTTCCGGGCCAATCCCGCTACAAACTTCTCATCCAGATCAGAATCGGCACCCCGCAACCTGAAATTGCAATGCGCAATTGCTACGGCAAACCCGGCTTTATCGAGCAGATCGAGCAAGACAACCGAATCGATGCCACCACTCACCCCGACCAAAACGGTGTCGGCCTGGTTAAACAGGTTGTTGTCCTTAATATAAGTTGTGAATCTTTGAAGCATTCCGGATTGATTTAGGTTGCAGGTGTATTTTAAATTGGTGACTGCCTGATAAATCAGTGAATGTAAAAGATAACAGAACAATGTCACCTTTTTTCATTGTCCCTTTCCTTTAAATCATTCGATTAAAACTTGCCGGTTCATAGTAACCAATTTAGACAAATTTACAAATTATTAGTTAATAGGGGCGAATTCTGAAATTCAGTTATCCCCTTTCATTAATCCTACCTTTTCGACGATTTTAACAATTACTTCACAAGCTTTTGCCATCGAGCGAGTGGGGATATATTCAAATTTTCCATGGAAATTATGCCCTCCTTCGAAGATATTTGGACACGGCAAGCCCATATACGAGAGACGGGCCCCGTCAGTACCTCCGCGGATAGGAACGATTTTGGGTTCAACACCAGACTCCCGTATAGCCTCGGCCGCGATATCCACGATATATTTCACAGGCTCAATTTGTTCGCGCATATTTCGGTACTGGTCAGTCAGAACAATCACTGCAGTTCCTCCTCCAAAGCTATTATTGATCTGATTTACAACTTGCTGAAGTTTATTCTTGCGATCAGTGATCCCGTCGTTGGTAAAATCACGTAGTATAAAATCTATTTCAGCATGTTCGACTGTTCCGTTTATCCGTGTGACGTGATAAAATCCTTCATAACCGTCAGTTTGTTCGGGCACTTCCTGTTGTGGGAGTAAGGCAATCAACTGGTTGGCAATTAGTATGGCATTTTTCATTTTATCTTTTGCGTATCCGGGATGGACACTCGAACCATTGATACTAATTTTAGCGCCGGCGGCGTTGAAATTTTCATATTCCAGTTCGCCAAGTTCACCGCCGTCAATAGTATAAGCAAAGTTTGCCGCAAATTTATTCACATCAAAAAAATCAGCTCCCTGGCCAATTTCTTCATCAGGAGTAAACGCGATCCGAACCTTGCCGTGTTTAATTTCATTATGCCCGAGAAGGTACTCCATCGCGGTGACAATTTCGGCAACACCCGCCTTATCGTCGGCTCCGAGCAGCGTCTCTCCGTTTGTAACGATCAATTGCTGACCAATATAGTGATTTAAGTCTGGAAATACCGAGGGGGAAAGTACAATATTTTTCTCCTTGTTAAGCACAATATCTCCACCCGGATACTCATTAACCAGTTGGGGAGAAACATTTGTACCTGAAAAATCAGGACTCGTATCCATATGTGCAATAAAGCCGACAACAGGAGTGGGGTTATCAGTGTTAGACGGCAGTGTGGCATAAATATAGCAGTACTGGTCAACTTCGACATCCTGAAGGCCAATTTTTGTGAGTTCATCGGCCAGAATCCGGGCAAATCCGAGTTGTCCGTCAGTACTTGGGGTCTTGCCACTTGTGGAATCAGAACAGGTATCGTACCTCACATATTTTAGAAAGCGTGCCACAACTTTATTTTTCATCCGAAAATATCGTTATAAATTAATTGATTCTTTGAAAATAAATCTGAAGCAATATCTAAATGAAAATGCCACCACTCCCCCAAATATACATAAAAGTATTCGGTGAAGTGGTGGCTTTTATTCAATTTAGTAGGCCAATGCAAAGATCACACGACGTTTTGAAGGAAGCCCTGTGACCATACATTTTCCTTCCTCTTCCACAGAATCGAAAGGTATGCACCTGATGGTGGCTTTGGTTTCTTCCTTGATTCTCACCTCTGTTTCGGGTGTGCCGTCCCAATGGGCCAGGAAGAATCCCCCCTTCGTATTCAGCAACTCCTTGAATTCATCGTAAGAATCAACAATGGTGGTGTTCTCAGCCCTGAATTTAAATGCCTTATCATAGATATTCTGCTGGATTTTCTCCAGAAGATCTTCAACATACTGGTCGATATTTTCAAGACTTTCGATGGATTTTTCGAGTGTATCGCGGCGGGCGACTTCTACAGAACCATTTTCGAGGTCGCGGGGGCCCATTGCCAGGCGAACAGGAACCCCCTTGAGTTCATATTCGGCGAATTTCCATCCCGGGCGCTGGGTATCACGGTTATCGTATTTCACGCTGATGCCCCGTGCACGAAGACGCGCCATGATATCTTCGACTTTTACAGAAATCTCAGCCAGTTGGTCCATATTTTTATATATCGGAATGATCACAACCTGGTATGGAGCCAGTTTAGGGGGAAGTACAAGACCATTATTATCGGAATGTGCCATAATAAGGGCACCGATCAGACGGGTGGAGGCTCCCCAGGAGGTTGCCCACACATAGTCGAGTTTCCCGTCACGGGTTGCATACTGAACATCGAAAGCTTTGGCAAAGTTTTGTCCCAGGAAGTGCGAAGTACCCGATTGCAATGCCTTTCCATCCTGCATCAGCGCTTCGATGGTGTAAGTCTCGAGTGCACCTGCAAATCGCTCATTGGCCGATTTTGCCCCTTTTATAACCGGAATTGCCATAAAATCTTCGGCAAAACTGGCATAAACATTAATCATTCTTTCGGTTTCTTCGAGGGCCTCCTGCATAGTTTCGTGGGCTGTATGCCCTTCCTGCCAAAGAAATTCGGTTGTACGAAGAAACATCCGGGTACGCATTTCCCAGCGTACCACATTAGCCCACTGATTACACAGGATAGGCAAATCGCGGTAGGACTGAATCCAGTTTTTATAGGTACTCCAGATAATTGTTTCAGATGTAGGCCGGATAATCAGCTCCTCCTCCAGTTTTGCATCGGGATCAACAATTACACCTTTCCCGTCAGGATCATTTTTCAGCCTGTAATGGGTCACTACGGCACATTCTTTTGCAAATCCTTCAACATGAGCTGCCTCTTTCGAGAAGAATGATTTCGGGATAAATAACGGGAAATAGGCATTTACATGACCAGTTTCCTTAAACATTTTATCAAGCTGTGCCTGCATTTTTTCCCAGATGGCATAACCGTAAGGTTTGATGACCATACAACCGCGAACGGCGGAATTTTCTGCCAGGTCGGCCTTTGCAACAAGGTCGTTGTACCACTGTGAATAATTTTCTTCTTTTGATGTGAGAACTTTTGCCATTACGTATATTTGGTATAATTATTGCATTTAAATTAACACTTTAAGGCCCACAAAATAACGAAAAGTTCAGGAATTTTTAATATAAAGGAGAACAAATCATGAAAACAAATGTCAAACTGCTCTCAGCCATAGCACTTCTTGCAAGTGCCTGCACAACAGGATCTATGGTTTCGTCTAGTGGTTATACCGACGATGTCTACTTTACACCGGGAGATAATCCTCCTGTCTCGGTCTACACTTCACCAGGTAAAACACAGCAGGTAAACAAATCAGCTATCGACGCGGCATCCCGGCAACAGGAGGCGGAGAAAATAGTTGACAATTACAACCTTCAGCAAAAAAATGGAAATATCGAAGGCGATAACTATGTATTTAATGATGAAGAATTAGATTCAGATACCATTTTTGAATCTGAGGATGATGAGGCATTATACATTATCAATAATTATTATAATTCTGACGATATCAGTTATACCACTCGTATCCGGACTTTCTATAACCCATATGCTTACGATCCTTACTGGGATTCGTTCTGGACACCAGGCTGGGGATTTAACTGGGGAATCGGATTTGGCGGATATGGCGGTTATGGCGGTTTTTACTCGAACTGGTATAGTCCCTATTATGGTGGCTGGTACGATCCATGGTATTATGGTGGCTGGGGTGGATATTATCCCTATAGCGGATTTGGATACTATGGCGGCGGATATTATGGAGGATACTATGGCGGCTATCATGGCGGATACGGCGGCGGCAATTGGGGCGGCGGTGTCGTTGATCAGCGCGACCGGTATTACGGAAGACAAAACTACACCGGTTCAGGAGGATCGAATGCGGTAAGACGTGGTGATGGAGGGACGCAATTGGGTTCATCTTCATCTGTCAATACCGGAGGCAGAAGCCAGTTAGGTGGAACTTCCGGCTCAACCCGCAGATCATCCGATGCAATTAATAATTCAGGAGTTACCACAGGACGTCAGCAAACCGGAACAACAGGTCAGGGCTCGACCCGTCAGGCGGGAACACGTTATACAGTCGATCCGAATGCCACCCGGAGTGCAAGGACAAGTCCTACCCAATCGGGCGCAACCAGGAGCACCGAGACCCTTACCAATTTACGCCGGAGTCAGAGTTCAACTGGTCCGCAGGGAACCAACTCTACAGGACAGGCAACCAGGCAGAGCACGACCTCAGGCAGTACACAAACTTATACGCCTACTTATTCAAGGCCAAGAACAAATACTCAGGCGACCTACAACAGTGGCGCTACCCGTCAATACACAAGGCCGCAAACTTCAGGAGCATCAACGGGAGGAACTGAAGTCAACCGCTATGCAAGACCACAAACCCAGAGTTCATCGGGTGGTTCAGTTAGTTCAGGAAGATCTGCATCGACTCCGGCCAGTACCTATCAAAGAGGATCCAGCAGCAGTAGCAGCAGCGGTACAGTGAGCAGCCCGTCAAGAAGCAGTTCATCCAACAGTTATTCTGCACCTTCGAGAAGCAGTTCGTCTGATTCCTACTCGGCACCTTCCAGAAGCAGTTCAAGCGGATCGTATTCGGGAGGCGGAAGCAGCGGTGGCAGTAGTGGCGGAAGCAGCAGTGGAAGCAGCAGTGGCGGAACAGGACGCAGACAATAATTAATAAGGTTTTCTGAAATAATTTTTTATATTAAATTGCATTGATTATGAAAAAGTTAATACTGACAATATTTGCATCAACCGGATTTATGTTCCTCTCGTTCGGTCAGTATGTTGACCAGGCATTAATCTTCTCACAACAGAACTTCGGATCAACTGCCCGGTCGAAAGCCATGGGTAATGCCTTTGGCGCCATTGGCGGGGACTTCTCCTCGCTGAGTATTAATCCGGCCGGGATTGGGATTTATCTCCGGCCTGAAGTATCCGGCACCCTGAATATTTTAGGGATGAACAATACTGAAGCTACTTACCAGGGACAAATAACCGATGACCGGAATAATCAGTTCGGTATCAGGAATTTTGGGTATGTGATCGCAAATCCTGTTCAGGGTGGAGGTTCGGGACTTGTTTCATTTAACTTTGGTATTGGTTTCAACAAGCTAAATAATTTCAATCAGACAATGGCGGTCGGAGCAGTTGACTCTCCGCACTCGAGGATGGATATTTTCGCGCAGAACACCCAGGGAATTCCTACTTCAGACCTCTGGGATGAGAACCAGCCTTATCAAAATGGTACTCCATGGGAAAGTAAGCTGGCGTGGGAAAATTACCTGATAAATCTTGATCCGAACAGTACTGGCAATACATACCAGTCGATACTTTTCACAGATGAACTGGTCAATCAAAATCTCTACATTAACCGGGAAGGTTACAACAATGAATGGTTAGCTTCATTCGGAGCCAATTTTAACCACCAGTTATACCTGGGAGCAACAGTTGGCTTGCAGGATATCCATTTCAATGAATCAAGAAATTATAGTGAAAATGGGGAATTCGGCAATTTTGACTACATCAATAATGCCAATACAAGAGGCTTCGGTTATAATCTCAAATTCGGGGTCATTTACCGGCCGGTACCCTCATTAAGAATTGGAGCCGCAGTACATACGCCTACGTTTTTCGATTTCAAAGAAACTTTCTACTCGACAATGAATTCGGATCTGACCAATGTAAGCGAGGATGCTGACGGTCCGCACAGCGAGGATACAGATGTTGGCGATTATGAGTACAAGATGGATAGTCCCATGAGGGCCATATTCTCCCTGGCCTGGCAGTTCGAAAAGAAAGGAATGATATCCATTGACTATGAATACGTTGATTATTCGAAAATGAAACTCAGAAGCGGGCAGGATGGTTATAACTTCGCAAGTGAAAATACTGAAATGAAGACCATCTACCAGGCGACAAGGAATATCCGGTTAGGTGGCGAGTTCAGGGCAACCGAAGCACTTAGTTTGCGGGCAGGTTATGAATTGTTTGGAAACCCATACAAATCATTTGCCTACAATACATCTCAGCCAAACAAGGATTTTATGTACAACACTGTTAACGCCGGTATCGGATACCGGATTAACAACGTGTTCCTTGATGTATCATACAGTCTGGGCAACAAAACAGATTATAACTACATCTACCCGAGTGACGATGCAGTGAAATACAAGATGAACAATAACGAAATTGTGTTTACCCTGGGTATAAAACTATAAATAAAAAACTGTCATTAAAAAAGAGAGGCCGGTCTGGTCTCTCTTTTTTTTATCCGATATTCCGTCGTGTTAGTAGTGGGAGCGACCGGACGACCTAATAACCGTTGGGATTGATTTGGGTCAATCGATTTTCAATCGATTTTTTTCAATACCAACCTATCCCTTTCGAGGGACTTTGACCGGTTATTCCCCTTTATACATTTCAGGAAATTTCACCGCTTCGGGGGTTTGAAACCGCCCGAAGGGTTTTATAGAATCATTCCTGCGCCAACCACATTATTGGTTGCTTCATCAATCAGGATCAGGCTGCCGGTATCGCGGTTTTTCTTGTAGGGATCGAAGAACAGCGGTTTGGTAGTTTTTATGGTGATTTGCGCAATTTCGTTTAATCCAACACTCAAATCATCGTAAATCTCTTCAGTTGTATTGATATTCACCTTGTATTTCACCTCAGTTACAATACAACGCAACTCGTTTGAATTGTGTTTCACCTGGTATTTTCCCCGTAAAACCATCGGTTTTTCGCTAAGCCAGCAGATCATTAAACTGATCTCCTGCGACTGTTGTGGCTGATTCGTGGCATCGACAATCATCGATCCCCTGCTTACATCAATTTCGTCCTTTAACCGTAAGGTAACCGATTGTGGCGGGAAGGCATATTCAAGGCTTTGAGCAGCAAAATCGATCGCCTCTATCTTCGTCTTTAGTCCTCCGGGTAATACTACAACATCCTGCCCTACCCTGAAAACACCGCTGGCAACACGGCCCGCATAACCACGATAATCGTGATATTCGTCAGATATTGGGCGGATTACGTATTGCACCGGGAAGCGGGGATCGTTAAGATTCCAGTCTTCTCCGACGGGCAGTTTTTCGAGTAATCCCAGGAACGTATCCCCGGTATACCAGTCCATATTTGTCGAATTGTCAACCACATTATCTCCCAGTTTGGCACTTATCGGCAGAAAATGAAGATCCTGATTGCCAAGCCGCCCGGCTACCTGGATGAAATCGGCTTTGATTCGTTCAAAAACATCCTGTCTGAAATCAACAAGGTCCATTTTATTCACACAAACAAGCACATGCGGAATATTGAGTAAAGCAGCAATATATGCATGACGTCGCGTTTGTTCGATCACTCCGTTGCGGGCATCAATGAGGATTACAGCAGCATTTGAAGTTGAAGCTCCGGTGACCATGTTGCGTGTATACTGGATATGACCCGGAGTGTCGGCAATGATAAATTTTCGTTTGGGGGTTGCAAAATAGCGGTAAGCCACATCAATTGTTATTCCCTGTTCGCGTTCGGCCCGAAGTCCGTCGGTAAGCAAAGCAAGATTAACCTCTTCCCCTCCCCGACTGATACTGGCCTGTTCCAACGCCTCCATCTGGTCTTCAAATATGGCTTTACTGTCATATAACAACCTGCCAATCAATGTACTCTTTCCATCATCCACACTACCTGCAGTTGTAAACCGCAGCAATTCCATATCGAGATATCCGTGTTCTTTTCCAGACATAATTTGCTATGTAAAATTTTCCTATTTGATTTTTACGACCATTTGAGGTGATTAGGCCATTGTCTTGTGATCGGTCAGAAATATCCTTCCCGCTTGCGGTCTTCCATTGCCGCTTCCGATCTTTTATCGTCGGCACGGCCACCCCTTTCAGTAATCCTGCTGGCCGCTACTTCCTGAATGATATCTTCAAGCGTGTTAGCCTCCGACAGGGTTACACCCGTGCAGGTAATGTCGCCAATAGTCCGGCAACGGACATCCCTTAGTTCAACTTTTTCGTTGGGTTTAAGCTGCATAAAAGGTGCAGTCGCCATCCAGGCACCATCGCGGCAGAATACTTCTCTTTTATGGGTAAAATATAAACTTGGCATCTCGATATTCTCCATCAGGATATATTGCCAGACATCCATTTCGGTCCAGTTGCTGATCGGAAACACACGAAAATGTTCGCCCATGTGTTTTGCCCCGCAAAACAGATTCCAGAGTTCAGGTCGTTGGTTTTTAGGATCCCACTGTCCAAATTCATCACGATGTGAGAAAAAACGCTCTTTGGCCCTGGCTTTCTCTTCGTCGCGACGTCCGCCACCCATGGCACAATCAAATTTCATTTCTTCCAGGGCATCGAGAAGGGTAACGGTCTGAAGAACATTACGGCTCGCATTCAGTCCCTTTTCTTCAACTGCACGACCTTCATTGATTGAATCCTGTACATATTTAACAATCAGTCGTGTACCTGTACTTGCGGCAAGATCGTCACGGTATTTGATCGTCTCTTCGAAGTTGTGTCCTGTATCGATATGCATCAACGGAAAAGGAACTTTCAACGGGTGGAAAGCCTTTCTGGCCAGGTGAAACATTACAATTGAATCTTTCCCTCCCGAAAAAAGCATCACCGGTCTCTCGAACTGAGCGACTACTTCACGTATTACAAAAATTGATTCAGCCTCAAGCTCACGTAAATGATTTATTTTATAATGCTCCATATTTCAAATGAAATTCACAAAATTACAGCCTGTTTTTATCCCGGATACATTTATTCGGGTCTTTGCATAAACAGGATACAAAAATAGTCAATCCGTTCAAATTTCCAGTCATCGGAGTTGCTACAAAATCAAATTCGGTAATTAACGACAGTGATAGCGGAAGTTTCGCCAACTATAATGACGAATTTTTGGGCAAGTTAAAATAGAATGTACTTCCTGCACCTTCGATGCTTTTAACCCGCAGTTTTCCACCGTGTTTTTCGATAAAATCCTTACAGATAGTCAGTCCCAGCCCTGTACTGTATTCTCCCTCTGTCCCTTTGCGCTTCATATTGATCTCAAGGCGGAAAAGATTATCAACAATTTTACTGTTCATCCCAATGCCTGTATCTTCAACGGATATTTCAACGGAATTGTCCGGTAACAATTTTGCAGCGACAGTGATGGACCCTCTTTTCGGTGTAAACTTAACCGCATTTGACAATAAATTCCGGATGATTCCTTCGAGCATATTTCCATCCGCAAAAACTTCCATACCCTCGGGAATATCAAGGTATATTTCTATTTCTTTGTTTTTTGCGGATTCCATTACCAGCATCAAACCGGCTGAAACTTTTGGCAACAAAATGCAGGTTTCCGGAGTAAAAGGGGTTAACCCTCTTTGCATGCATGACCATTCCAAAAGATTTCCCAGTAACCGGTATAGATTGGTGGCCGAACTCCTTAAAAGGAAGGCCATCTTCTGTATCTCGTCCAGAGTCATTCTGGGTAATCCTTCTGCCATTAATTCAGTAAGACCTAAAAAACCACTGAATGGGTTCCGCAGGTCGTGTGCAATAATGGAAAAAAATTTATCTTTTTCAGCATTGATTATCTGAAGTTCCTTATTTTTTAGATTTAATTCGGACTCAACCCGTTTGCGTTCTGAAATATCGCGTACAATTCCCCAGATTCCTGTTGGTTGATCGTAATCGTCCTTAAGCAGAAATAACCTGATTTCCAGCGGAAAGATAGTGCCATCTTTTCGAATATACTCTTTTTCATACAATTGTGAATATCCCTGTTTCAGAACCTGATTTGCAAGTATGTCATTTTCAAGGTCAGACCATTTATCAGGGGTCAGATCGCGGAAAGTAAATGTGAGCAATTCATCCTCCGAATATCCAAGCATTTTTTGAAATGAGCTATTCGAGTTAACAAGTCTTCCTGACATATCGACAAAGCCCACGGCATCCATAATTGACTCATAAAGCTGCCTGTATTTTTTCTCGCTCAACCGTAGTGTCTCTTCAGCCAGTTTTTGCGCGGTTATATCAATTGCGACTCCTGTCCATCGTGTATTTCCATTTTCGAGTTTTCGTGGACCCGATTCAAATCTTATCCATTTTATGAAAGTTCCGAACAACAATCTCCCCTCCCATAAATAAGGCTTCTGAGTTTGCCGGGCCAACTCGTTCGAAATTATAAAACTTTGTTTATCATCCGGATGAAGCCTTTCAAAAATTACATCAATCAAATTTGTCATTGTCGGATTATGTTCAATCTCAAAGAGTTCACAAAAGCGATCATTTACATATTCCATCGCAATTGATTCGATAATTGATTTGCCGTTTCCTTTCTTTTCAACGATAAGACGATAAATTACTGCAATCTGATTAGCAACAAGATCGGAATACAATTCCTTACTCTCAATAAGTGCGACTTCGGCTGCTTTATATTCAGTAATATCAACTGCCGTTATCAGACAAAATTCCTGGTTTACAGAAATGATGCCGCTCAGGTGAACATTCATTCTTTTATTGCCTGAAGCGCAAATAATTACTTCACAGGATGCTTTACTGTAATTATTAAATATTTTCCGGAGAAAGTGATTGAATACCGGTTTTGTATTTTCCGATACAAAAAAGCCGAACATACTGTTTTTTAAATGTGAACCAGCTCTGCACAGCATTTGCGATCCACTGATGTTCGACTCCATGATTTCACCTTCCTGCGAAAGCGTAAAATATCCCGAAGGTGATAAATCATAAAGTGCAGCATATTTCTCTTTTGCAAGGTCAGCCTGTTCTTTTGCAAGACGAAGTTCTGCATTCTGAAGTGTGAGCTCCTGTATAAGTTTTACCATTTCGGTTTCAGAAAGCTGCAAATCGGTTAATGAAGGCCCGCTTATCAGCAATTCTTCACCTTTATTACAATTTGTAGCGCATGCAGAATCATTAACATTGGTCATGGTTGATAGATTGCCCGTTAGTATATTAGAATGGTAAGATCAAGTAAGTCCATTAAATCCCGGATCAGACAAATGTAAAGATATATATTTCGGTTTTACTTTATATTTAATATAAATTGTACTCAATTCAATATTAATTTTTCTCATTTCTTAAATCGTTTTTAGCATAAAAAAACCGGCTTAAACCGGTTTTTTTAATTTTTAGTATTTATAGTTTCCTATATCTTCAAGCGAGGAGGCTCTTATAAATTCGCCCCTGGCTTTAACTTCGCCCTTGGCCATAATATTAAAAACCTGTGCCGACCGGAAATATTCCATATCGCGGTTAGCATCCAGAACAAGGAGGTAACTCATGATAATATAACCGGCCATTTCGACCAGGCGTCGTGCATGAAAATCGATGTATTCGTTATCACCAACGTTGATTACGTTCTGCGCAGCTTCGTCATAATCCTGTGTCAAAGAAATCAATATCCTGCGGAATTTTTCAAGTTCCGGTCTCACATTTATCTTTTCGTAAGCGTGGATTTGTTTAAGATAACCACCCGTTGTAACTCCCCTGATTGCGGCTACCACCTGTAACTGGGTAGTTCCTTCATAAATTGAGGTGATCCTGGCATCACGGTAGATCCGTTCAACGGCATAATCTTTCATAAAGCCTGATCCGCCATGGATCTGGATCGCATCATAGGCATTCTGATTACAAAACTCCGAGGTAATTCCTTTTGCCAGTGGTGTAAACAGGTCTGACAAGTGCTGAAACGCTTTCATTTCATCACGCTCGGCAGGAGTCAGTTTCCGCTCCTCTGAGATATGCTGGTAAGTTTTATAGACATCAACAAACCTTGATGTTTCGTAAAGTAAAGTCCGGGAAGCATCGAGTTTAGCTTTCATGACTGAAAGCATTTCGTACACTGCAGGAAATTTTATAATGACTTTACCAAACTGGGCACGCTCTTTTGCATACTGTAATGCCTCGCGATACGCGGCTTCTGAAATACCGACTGATTGCGCGGCGATTCCAAGTCTTGCACCATTCATCAACGCCATTACATATTTGATCAGGCCCATTTTCCGGCTGCCGATCAGTTCTCCGGGTGCGTCCTTAAAGACCAGTTCACAGGTCGGAGAACCGATGATACCCATCTTGTGCTCAATCCGCCTGACAGTAACTCCACCGAGGCGTTTGTCATAAACATACATCGACAAGCCACGGCCATCGCGGGTACCCTCTTCGGAACGGGCCAATACCAGTGCGATGTCGCCATCCCCGTTGGTAATAAACCGTTTAACACCATTGAGTAACCAGGTTTTCTTTTCTTCCGACCAGGTAGCCTTAAGCTGCACTGCCTGTAAATCGGATCCGGCATCAGGTTCAGTAAGATCCATAGCCATCGTTTCACCGTTAACAACGCGTGTGAGCCATCTTTCTTTCTGCTCCTCGGAGGCAAATTCATTTAAAGTCTCGGCACAATCCTGCAGGCCCCAGATGTTTACAAATCCGGCATCCGCACGTGAAACGATATCGGCTGCCATGATATAGGGAACGATCGGAAAATTCAGCCCGCCAAATCGTCTTGGCAGGGTAATTCCAAGTAAACCGGCTTTAATCAGTGCATCAAGATTTTCCTGGGTACCACGGGCGTAGATGACACGTCCGTCGACTACCTGCGGGCCTTCGGCGTCAATTGATTCAGCATTGGGGGCAATAATATCGCCACTGATTTCACCTACCACCTCCAGCACGCGCTCGTAACTATCCATTGCATCCTCAAAATCAATCGGGGCATAATCAAAGCTGGATTTGTCGGCGAAATTACGTTCCTTCATCATTACCAGCTTCTGCATCAGCGGATGAGTCAGGTGGAATTTTAAGTCTCTGTTATCGTTATATAAATTTGCCATTTCTCGTTTAATTTTTTGATATAAACCGGTTACGATTTACTTCGTATTTAATTTATAATACTTAATCATTTTTGGAATTATGTCCGCAATATCACCGGTAATAACATAATCGGCCAAAGAGTTCAGCGGAGCATCCGGATCGGTATTAATTGAGATAATCTGTGCAGATTCTTCCATTCCGGCACGGTGCTGGACCTGGCCTGAAATGCCGCATGCAATGTACAATTTTGGCCGGACTGTAATACCTGTCTGTCCGATCTGTCTTTCGTGATCGGTATAACCGGCATCGACAGCCGCACGGGAGGCGCCAACTTCACCCCCTAATACATCTGCGAGCTCATAAAGCAGCTTAAAATTTTCTTTCGATCCAACACCATACCCTCCGGAAATAATGATCGAGGCACCCTTGATATTGATTTTCCGTTTTTCGAGATGACGTTCAATGACCTGAACAGCAAAATCGGTGTCAGAAACATATTTAGAAACTTCGAGATGTTTGACTTTACCCGGATAGGAAGGATTAAGAATTTCTTTTTTCATGACACCCTCGCGTACAGTGGCCATTTGCGGACGACAATCGGGATTGATAATCCACGCAATTATATTTCCTCCAAAAGCAGGGCGTATCTGGTACAACAGGTTTTTATAAATCTTTCCGGCTTTCTTATCTTCATGGTCGCCGATCTCGAGACTTGTACAGTCAGCAGTTAAGCCACTATGCAGGGCAGAGGAAACCCGGGGACCTAAATCGCGACCTATAGGAGTAGCTCCCATTAAGGCGATCTGTGGTTTTTCATCCTGGAATAATTTGATCAGGATGGCTGCATGCGGTGCAGTGGTATACGGCTCCAGACGTGGATCATCTACCATGTGCACAACATCGGTTCCGTAAGGGATAACCTGTTTTTCGACATCCTTAAGACCTGAACCAATAATAACAGCCTCGAGTCCGCATTTCAGCTCATTGGCCAGGCTACGACCCTTGGTCAGAAGTTCGAGACTCACATCAGCAACGACACCTTCTTCAACTTCACAATAAACAAATATATTATTCATCCTTCGATTATTTTTGTAACTGTAAAAAATTAACTACTAACCAATTACGTGGCTATCGATTAATTCCTTCATCATATCATTTATACCTTCGTCGGCAGCAGTTAATCTTTTGGCATCTTTTGCCTGTAAGATTACGTTTTCGATCCGTTTTACCTTGGTTGGTGAACCGGCCAGACCCAGTTGCCCGGGTTCCGATTTAATTTCACTTACCGTCATTTCCTGAATATTCAGGAAAGGGCGTGAATCATAAAGATACAGGTAGTCTTCGGTTGCTTCCTGGCGTTCGGTGACCGTACGGGCATGTTTATATTTCATCAGCAATTTGGCATTCCTTGAACGGCAGTCGGGGGCTGTATTATTAACTGTCAACAGAAGTGGCAGTGGCGCTTTCACGGTTTCAACACCATTATCAAGCCTGCGACGCACAATCATCTGTGCTTTTTCGACTTTAATCACCGCTTCGACATAAGTTACCTGGAACAAGCCCAGTTTTTCAGCAACCTGAGGTCCAACCTGGGCAGTATCGCCATCGATTGCCTGACGACCAGCCACAATCAGGTCAAATCCGCCCATTTCCCTGATTGCCTGAGATAAAGCATAGGAGGTAGCCAGGGTGTCAGAACCGGCAAACGCTCTGTCGGTCAATAAGACACCACCATCAGCTCCGCGATATAAGCCTTCCCGGATGATTTCGGCAGCCCGCCCGGGACCCATGGTTAAAATTGTAACCGTTGTACCAGGAACCTCATCTTTCACACGCAGCGCAAGCTCAAGTGCATTGAGATCCTCCGGATTAAAAATTGCAGGAAGAACGGCCCTGTTCACAGTTCCATCTGCTTTCATGGCATCTTTCCCGACATTTCGTGTATCAGGAACCTGCTTGGCAAGTACAATAATTCTTAAACCCTTCATAATTATTCTATATGATTTTGAATCTTTAACGTAAAAATAAACGATTTCAGTCCCGCAAGTGAAATATTCCGCTCCGATCGCCCGGAAAAACCCTCATTAATTCATATTTCGTTTGGTCCCGCACGGTCGGGATAAGGGTTTTCGGACGGCAAATATAAAACTTCAATCAATGATGACCAACTCTGACGATTAGACACAATATTACTCAATCTGCAGCGAAAAGCAGCAAAACCGGTAAAATTAGCGTACTAACACCCAAGAAAGTCAAACCACTCAACACATTAGAACAATTGTCCGAATTATTCGAAAACCAGATCGCACTTATTGACCCTAATAATTTAGAACGATTATTGAAAAAAGGGTGCTCTTTTTGATTGAAATCGAATAATATCGATGAATCTGCATTCGAAGATCTAGAAGATCTAACAGAAGTTGATTTCAAATCGAAATAAAAATGTTCGTAATTTCAACGAATAGAACAAAAATTGAAACTGATATTAGTGTTCTAATTTTTATCTGTGTTTGTCTTTCTCAATTAATTGAACACTGATAACACAGATTGAATCGATTTTCACGGATTTTATTATCCACATTTATCTCCCGATTCTCGGGACAGGTCGTGCTCATCTGTATTATCCGTGTCATCCGTGTTCTAATTTTTAAGTGTGCTCATCATTAATGCGCCCCCGGCAGAAATTATAAATAGAAATTCCCCACCCATCACAGCGCTTTAAAAATATATGTTGTATAACATACCACTTAAAGACAACCATTTAACACTTTTTATAATCTGTAATATAATTTGGCTTAATTTTAAAAAAATCATAAATCCAACCTAAAACCATGAAAACAACTACTTTAATAATGGGTATGATTCTCCTGTTTCTTGTTTTCCTGGGTATAGCATGTGAAAAAGATGAACAGCTACCTCCCAACCAGGCCAAAGGCAAAATTATTGCTGTTACCGCAAGATGTTATGGCGAAATTATAGTAATAGAGGTTGAAAACCCGGAAGGAATTGGAGTCGAAGGAACTTTTACACTCATTGGAGAGGAAACAAATGGGATTACTTACAAAAATGCCATCGGTGTTCCATATTTTGAAAAAACAGGAATATCAGCCACTGTTCCCCAAGCTGTTGGAACCTGGTTGTATTTTGAATATCGGGAGTTAACGGAAGAAGAAGAAAAAGGTAATTTATTTAACACTGAAGATCCATTAATATGCCTAATGAATATTGGTCCCCCAACAGTAAAAAGAGTAATAATCACAAAAATTATCGATTTTAACTAAAGCGAGAGATTTCAGCGCTGTTTTTTCTAAAAATTATGCTTACAGAGAGTTGCTCTTGCGGGATGATGTTGGAAATTGCCATAGGGGACAAACTTTTTTTGGAAGAACTTTCGAAAAACGATTCTTTGTGTATTTTTACTTTATAACAAATTTCGTATATTTGAAGTAATAAAAGGTATGCGGACTCATCTGTTATTGGTGGTTGCTTTGACCAATGCAAAGTCGGAATTGGAATATAAATTTAAATATTCAAATTTGAGATTTATTCACCAGGGATAAAGCCGTTTGGAGTGTTGTTTAGCTTTTGGTATTTTTGAAAAAAAAGAACATATGACAGATATTCAGCTATATACAAAGATTAGTTCATTACCTGATCATCTAAAATTAGTGGTAATTGATTTTATTGATTTTCTGGAATCTAAAAAAGAGATTTCAAAATCAAATTCTAAGAAACCAAGAGTTTTTGGTTATGCTAAGGATTCCATAGTAATTAAACCTTCATTTGATGAACCGTTGGATGACTTTAAAGAATACATGTAGTGGATCTATTAATAGATACTCATGCCTTTCTTTGGTTTATTACCGGAGACAAACAATTACCCGGGAAAATCATTAAATTAATCGGTAATTCTGAAAATAAATGCGTTGTCAGCATTGCAAGTATTTGGGAGATAGCTATCAAGCTTTCTTTGGATAAATTGGAGATTAAGGGTGGATTTAACACAATCGAGGATTTTTTAAACAACAATGATATTGAAATATTATCGCTTGATTTTTCTCACACCAAGCAATTATTAAGACTTGAGCATCCTCATAACGACCCTTTTGATAGAATAATCATAGCTCAGGCAATTTCTGAAAAAATGATTATCGTCACAAAAGACAGATTCTTTAAAGAATATAAGGTCAAAGTAATTTGGTAGCATTCACAAAGAAAAAGCTCCTCCTTTCGGAAGAGCTTTTATATTATGCCTTAACTCTGAAAATTACGCCTGTCCTGTCGGACCACCAAAAGTCATGGGAACGACATTATTGTGTCCTCCCTGGATGTGTATGGGTCCATGAATGGATTCAAACTTAAGGATATTTTCCTGAAGAGCCATCATCAACCTTTTCGCATGTTCGGGGGTTAAAATAATCCTCGACTTCACACTGGCTTTGGGAATACCCGGCATTACCCTGATAAAATCAACCACAAACTCCGAGGGAGAATGGGTAATTATAGCCAGGTTTGCATAAGTACCCTGCGCGATATCTTCGTTTAACTCGATATTCAGCTGTTGCTGATCCTGATCTTCGTCGTTCATAGCTTTCGATTAATAATCCTCATCTTCGTCACCACTACTATCGCCTTTTTTCGAATCAATCAGACGATCGTATTCATCCCTGGAACCCACCACGATGTTTTTAAACATCGGATTACCGGTTCCTGCCGGAATCAGATGACCACAGATTACATTCTCCTTTAAGCCTTCAAGGTAATCGATTTTACCATTTATGGCAGCTTCGTTCAATACCTTGGTTGTTTCCTGGAATGATGCAGCCGACATCCATGATTTTGTCTGCAGGGATGCACGTGTTATCCCCTGAAGAACCTGGCTTGAAGTAGCCGGAACAGCGTCACGGGCATCAACGGTTTTCTTGTCACGGCGTTTCAGCAATGAATTTTCATCCCTCAAACGACGTGCGGTAATGATCATACCGGGACGTAAAGCTTCGGAATCACCCGATTCGATGATGATCTTCTTCCCGTAAATCCAGTCATTTTCAGTGGTGAAATCACCTTTGTCAACAACCTGTTTCTCCAGGAATCGTGTATCGCCTGCATCCTCAATTTCGACCTTGCGCATCATCTGACGTACAATTACTTCGAAGTGCTTGTCATTAATTTTCACACCCTGCATGCGGTATACATCCTGAACTTCGTTCACAATATACTCCTGCACTTTTGTCGGACCTTTAATTGCAAGGATATCTGACGGAGTGATGGCTCCATCCGAAAGTGCAATACCGGCACGGACATAGTCGCTTTCCTGTACCAGAATCTGACGGGACAGCGGCACCAGGTATTTTTTAACTTCACCGGTGCGTGAGGTAATTACAACTTCGCGATTTCCACGTTTGATCTTACCAAGGTTTACTTCTCCGTCGATCTCAGAAACAACCGCCGGATTTGAAGGATTACGGGCCTCGAAAAGCTCAGTAACCCGGGGCAGACCACCCGTGATATCACCCGCTTTACCGGATGCACGCGGAATCTTCACAAGAACTTCCCCGCTTTTCATCATCTGGCCGTTATCAACACTTAAGTGACCTCCGACCGGAAGGTTATACGAACGAATTTCATTATCGCTCTCGTCAACAATCTGTAATGTCGGGTTCTTTGTTTTATCGCGTGTTTCGATGATTACTTTCTCCTTGTAACCGGTTTGTTCGTCCGATTCCTCGCGACAGGTAACCCCGTCGATCAAATCGCGGTACGAAACACGTCCATTAAATTCATTGATGATTACACCATTGTAAGGATCCCATTCACAAATCACGGTATCTTTTTTGATTTCAGCACCGTTCTTTATAAACAATTTTGATCCGTAAGGCATACTGTGTGTTGACAGCGTAATGCCGGTATTTTTGTCAATAATTTTGAGTTCAGCAAGACGACTCACAACGATATCGATAGGTTCACCTTTTTCGTCGGTCCATTCAACAGCGCGGAGCTCCTCGATTTCAGCAATGCCATCGTAACGGGCTACAACAGTCGACTGGGTGGAAACGTTACCTGCAATACCCCCAACGTGGAAGGTACGCAATGTTAACTGAGTACCCGGCTCTCCAATAGACTGGGCCGAGATTACTCCGACCGCTTCGCCCAATTGAATCATCTTTGCCGTAGCAAGATTCCGTCCGTAACATTTGGCACAAACCCCATTTTCGGCTTCACAGGTCAGTACTGACCTGATTTCGACACGTTCAATTGGTGAATCTTCGATAATTGCAGCAACATCCTCGATAATTTCTTCACCTGATTTAATGATCAGCTTACCGGTGAGCGGATGATAAATATCGTGAACCGTGGTACGTCCAAGGATACGCTCAGACAATGAAGCGACAACTTCTTCGTTGTTCTTCAGGGCTGAAGCCACGAGTCCGCGTAATGTTCCGCAATCGTCAAGGTTAATAATCACATCCTGTGCAACATCCACCAGACGACGGGTAAGATAACCCGCATCTGCAGTTTTAAGCGCCGTATCGGCAAGACCCTTACGGGCACCGTGCGTTGAAATAAAGTACTCGAGTACTGACAGACCTTCCTTAAAGTTGGCCAAAATCGGGTTTTCGATAATCTGAGAACCTGTTGATCCGGACTTTTGTGGTTTCGCCATCAATCCACGCATACCGCATAACTGGCGAATCTGTTCCTTCGATCCACGAGCTCCCGAGTCAAGCATCATATAAACAGAGTTAAATCCTTGTTTATCTGTGCTGATCGTTTTCATTACGCTCTGGGTCAGTTTGGCGTTCACATGTGTCCAGATATCAATTACTCCATTGTATCTTTCGTTATTGGTAATGAATCCCATGTTATAGTTATTCAATACCTCCTCGACTCCGGCAAAACCTTCAGCGACCATTTCGGCCTTCACATCAGGAATAATAACATCATCAAGGTTAAAGGAGAGACCACCACGGTAGGCCATTTTGTATCCAAGATCCTTGATATCATCGAGGAACTGGGCAGTAGTGGCATTATCGGTTCTTTTAAGAATATCGGCAATGATATCCCTTAAAGCTTTTTTGGTCAAAATCTTATTAATATAGCCGGCTGCAGCGGGAACATATTCATTAAACAGAATTCTTCCCAGGGTCGTATCGATCATCATGGTTTTAAGTTCACCATTTTCATCGAAGTCCTGCGACCTGACATTTACAATAGCGTGCATGTCGACTTTCCCCTCGTTGTAGGCAATAATTGCCTCTTCGGGTGAATAGAACGACAATCCTTCTCCCTTGGCATCCTTGCGGGCCTTGGTCATATAATACAACCCGAGAACCATGTCCTGTGAAGGTACCGTGATCGGAGCTCCGTTGGCAGGGTTAAGCAGGTTGTGTGAAGAAAGCATCAGAACCTGAGCCTCCAGGATTGCTGCATTTCCAAGCGGAAGATGCACAGCCATCTGGTCACCGTCGAAGTCGGCATTGAAACCGGTACAAACGAGCGGGTGCAAACGAATTGCCTTACCTTCGACCAAAACAGGCTGGAAGGATTGAATCGATAAACGGTGAAGTGTTGGTGCCCGGTTTAAAAGTACCGGATGCCCTTTCATCACGTTTTCAAGAATATCCCAGACAACGGGATCCTTGCGATCCACAATTTTCTTGGCCGATTTTACGGTCTTTACGATTCCCCGTTCAATCAGTTTCCTGATAACAAAAGGTTTGTAAAGTTCGGCGGCCATATCCTTAGGAATACCACACTCGTGCAGTTTGAGGTTAGGGCCAACGACGATTACCGAACGGGCCGAATAATCGACACGTTTCCCGAGCAGGTTCTGGCGGAAACGTCCCTGTTTACCTTTCAATGAATCGGAAAGTGATTTCAACGGACGGTTGTTGTCTGTTTTAACCGCGTTCGATTTTCTGCTGTTATCAAATAATGAATCGACAGCTTCCTGTAACATACGTTTCTCGTTGCGGAGAATCACTTCAGGAGCTTTGATTTCTATCAATCGTTTTAAACGGTTGTTGCGAATGATCACCCTGCGATAGAGGTCATTCAGGTCGGAGGTCGCAAAACGGCCGCCATCCAACGGAACCAAAGGACGTAAATCGGGAGGAATGACCGGAACAACTTTCACAATCATCCACTCGGGTTTATTCCTTCCTTTCGAAGCGCGGAACGCTTCAACAACGTTCAATCTTTTTAACGCCTCATTTTTACGCTGCTGCGATGTCTCATTGCCTGCCTTGTGTCTCAGATCATAGGAGAGATCATCGAGTTCGAGTCGTTCAAGCAATTTATGAAGAGCGGTGGCTCCCATATCTGCAATGAATTTATCGGGATGTTCGTCATCGAGCATCTGATTTTCCTTTGGTAAGGATTCCAGAATATCGATGTACTCCTCCTCTGTAAGGAAATCAAGATATTTAACTCCGTCGTTACGTTTGATACCCGCGTTGATTACCACATACCTTTCGTAATAGATAATCATATCGAGTTTCTTCGTTGGAAGTCCCAGCAAGTAACCGACTTTATTAGGCAGTGATTTAAAATACCATATATGAACTACAGGAACAACCAGGGAAATATGTCCCATGCGTTCGCGACGTACTTTCTTCTCTGTGACTTCGACTCCACAACGGTCACAAACGATGCCACGATAGCGGATTCGTTTATACTTTCCGCAATGACATTCATAATCTTTCACAGGCCCGAAAATCCTTTCGCAAAAAAGGCCGTCACGCTCGGGCTTATAGGTTCTGTAGTTAATGGTCTCAGGTTTAAGGACTTCTCCGTGAGAACGTTCAAGTATTTCCTCAGGTGACGCAAGACTGATACTGATCTTGGTGAAGTTACTCTTAACCTTATTATCTCGTCTGAATGCCATAATTAATTGAAAAAAATGTAAGAATATAACTGATTTTATTCTCAACGTTTAAATTTAACCGGCTACAGCCAGCTGTATCCGGTTAAATTTAAGCTTACTATTCGAGGTTCACGCTTAATCCAAGACCCCTTAATTCGTGTAGTAACACGTTAAGAGATTCAGGAATTCCGGGATGTGGCAATGGATCGCCTTTCACTATGGCTTCGTAAGCCTTGGCACGGCCAATCACATCATCCGACTTCACGGTAAGGATCTCCTGAAGTATATTTGCGGCACCAAAAGCCTCCAATGCCCAAACCTCCATCTCACCAAAACGCTGACCTCCGAACTGTGCTTTACCACCAAGTGGCTGCTGTGTGATCAGCGAGTATGGCCCGATAGAACGTGCATGCATCTTATCTTCAACCATGTGGCCCAGTTTAAGCATATAAATTATACCTACTGTTGCTGGTTGATCGAAAGGCTCACCGGTTTCGCCATTATAAAGGTTGGTTTTACCAAAACGTGGTATTCCTGCCTTATCTGTATATTCCGAAATCTGGGTTAATGTTGCTCCGTCAAAGATCGGTGTCGAGAATGTAAGACCGAGTTCTTTTCCTGCCCATCCCAGTACAGTTTCGTAAATCTGTCCAAGGTTCATACGCGAAGGTACACCAAGGGGGTTCAGTACGATATCTACCGGTGTTCCATCGGCCAGGAAGGGAAGATCTTCATCGCGGACGATTCTGGATACAATACCTTTGTTTCCGTGGCGTCCTGCCATTTTATCCCCGATCTGGAGTTTACGCTTTTTAGCAATGTAGACTTTTGCCAGCTGCAGAATTCCTGCAGGAAGCTCATCTCCGATTGTTACATTGTACCTTTTACGACGGGCTACGGCTTCAGCTTCCTTGTATTTCATGATGAAATTGTTCACCAGTGCCGAAATCATGTCGTTCTTATCCTTGTCTGTCGTCCATTTATTTGGATTGACATTCATGTAATCGATACCCTGTAATTGCTTAAGGGTGAATTTATTTCCCTTGGTGATCAGGTCTGCGTTGAAATAATCCTTCACACCCTGCGATGTTTTGCCATTGACAAGATTGAATAACTTATCAATAAGAACTTCGCGAAGCCTGTTGGTTTCGAATTCGAGTTCGTTATCGATCTGTTCGAGTAGCGGTTTTGTAGCCGTTTTGCCCTTTTTCTCTTTCACAACACGTGAAAAAAGTTTTTTGTCAATCACCACACCGTTGAGTGACGGAGATGCTTTTAAGGAAGCATCCTTAACATCACCTGCTTTATCACCAAAGATGGCACGCAACAGTTTTTCTTCGGGCGAAGGGTCTGATTCCCCTTTGGGGGTAATCTTTCCGATCAGGATATCGCCGGGTTTAACAATTGCACCGATTCTGATCAACCCGTTTTCATCAAGATTACGTGTTGCCTCCTCACTTACGTTTGGAATATCAGAAGTAAATTCTTCGGCTCCGCGTTTGGTATCCCGAACTTCGAGCGAATATTCATCAATATGAATGGAGGTAAAGATATCGTCACGAACAATACGTTCGGAGATCACAATAGCATCCTCATAGTTGTAACCCTGCCATGGCATAAATGCCACCTTTAAGTTACGACCCAGGGCCAGTTCACCTTTTGCTGTTGCATAACCTTCAGTCATTATATCGCCAAGCTGAACCCTTTGTCCTTTGCGAACAAGAGGTTTGAGGTCGATACAAGTTCCCTGATTGGTTTTTTTGTATTTTGAAAGATTATAACTTTTTGTATCGGGATCAAAACTGACATAACGTTCTTCATCGGTCATGTCGTAGCGGATCACGATTTTGGAAGCATCCACATAATCAACAATTCCGGGTCCCTCGGCAGTAATATTAATACGCGCATCGCGTGCAATATTGCTTTCCAGACCGGTTCCCACAATCGGAGCTTCGGGCTGTAATAAAGGAACAGCCTGGCGCATCATGTTTGAACCCATCAATGCACGGTTGGCATCATCGTGTTCGAGGAAGGTGATCAATGAAGCGGCAATTGATGCAATCTGATTCGGACCTACGTCCATCAGGTTGGCATCTTCCCTGCTTGCAAGGGGATAATCGGCATCGAGCCGGGCTTTAACCCTGGCACTTTTAAAATTACCCTCTTCGTCAATAACGGCATTTGCCTGCGCAATAATTTTTCCTTCTTCTTCTTCTGCGGTAAAATACGCGACATCATCGTTATTCAGATTCACCTTACCATTGCTTGCACTACGGTATGGCGTCGAAATAAATCCAAGATCGTTGATTTTAGCAAAAACACAAAGAGAAGAGATTAATCCGATATTCGGACCTTCGGGAGTTTCAATCGGACACAAACGGCCATAGTGCGTATAATGTACGTCACGTACTTCGAATCCTGCCCGTTCGCGTGAAAGACCACCAGGCCCCAGTGCCGACATACGTCTTTTGTGGGTCATCTCAGCCAATGGATTGGTTTGATCCATAAACTGGGAAAGGGCATTAGTTCCGAAGAAGGAATTAATAACCGAAACTAAAGTTTTTGAATTAATCAGATCGATCGGGGTAAATACCTCGTTGTCCCTGACATTCATTCGTTCGCGGATGGTGCGGGCCATACGGGCCAAACCAACGCCAAACTGAGTAAACATTTGTTCTCCCACAGTGCGGACGCGACGATTTGACAAGTGGTCAATATCATCAACATCGGTCTTCGAATTGATCAGTTTAATCAGGTACTTAATGATCTCGATAATATCCTGTTTGGTAAGCACCCGCGTGGTCATATCAATATTCAAACCAAGTTTTCTATTGATACGGAAACGACCAACTTCTCCAAGGTCATAGCGCACTTCGGAAAAGAACAATTTGTCGATCACGTCGCGTGCAGTAGCCTCATCGGGTGGTTCCGAATTACGAAGCTGCCTGTAAATATGCAGGACCGCTTCCTTTTCAGAATTACAGGGATCTTTTTGCAATGTATTGTAAATGATTGCAAAATCGCCTGAACCAGCTTCTTCCTTGTGCAGAAGTATCGTTTTTGTCCCTGAATCGAGGATTTCCTCAACATGGTCATTGGTGATCACCACTTCGCGATCGACAATTACCTCGTTGCGTTCAATAGAAACGACTTCGCCCGTATCTTCATCCACGAAATCCTCTACCCATGTTTTAAGCACACGCGCAGCAAGTTTCCGGCCTACATACTTTTTCAATGCAGTTTTGGAAACTTTGATTTCGTCGGCCAGGTCAAAAATTTCAAGAATATCCTTGTCACTTTCGTATCCAATGGCACGCAGCAGGGTGGTAACGGGTAATTTCTTCTTACGGTCGATATACGCAAACATCACATTATTAATGTCTGTTGCGAATTCGATCCATGAACCCTTGAAAGGGATTACCCTGGCAGAATACAGCTTGGTTCCGTTTGCGTGGACGCTTTGTCCGAAGAACACACCCGGAGACCGGTGAAGCTGCGATACCACGACCCGTTCGGCGCCGTTGATAACGAATGAACCATTGGGCGTCATATAAGGGACTGTTCCCAGGTAAACGTCCTGGACAACAGTATCAAAATCTTCGTGCTCAGGGTCGGTACAAAACAGCTTGAGTTTAGCTTTTAACGGTACGCTATAGGTCAGGCCCCGCTCAATACATTCGTCGATGCTGTAGCGCGGAGGGTCAACCTGGTAGTCGATAAACTCAAGAACAAAGTTGTTTCTTGTATCGGAAATTGGGAAATTCTCCTGAAAAACCTGGTAAAGATCTTCATTTTTTCGATCTTCCGGAGAGGTTCCCAACTGGAAAAATTCTTTAAAAGATTTAATCTGCACCTCCAGAAAATCGGGGTACTCTAGTTTGCTTCGGGTGGATGCAAAACTAATCCTTTGATTTATGTAATTTGAGGACATTATCAGCCAAATTAAGGAACCGAAATATAAACATGAAAAGGTTTAGAATCCCGTGACGGGATTCTAAACCGCATATAACCTTGTAGTACAGGTACAAATCCTATTTGATTTCAACTTCAGCGCCAGCTTCTTCAAGTTGAGCCTTGAGAGATTCTGCTTCTTCTTTTGAAACTTTTTCTTTGATCGCTTTTGGTGCATTATCAACCAGGTCTTTAGCCTCTTTCAGTCCAACGCCAACTAGTTCTTTCACTAATTTAACAACTGCCAGTTTCGACTGACCTCCGAATTTGAGAATCACGTCAAATTCAGTTTTTTCAGCAGGAGCTTCAGCTTCGGCTGCTGCTGCAGGACCTGCAACGGCAACTGCGGCTGCAGCTGGTTCAATTCCGTATTCTGATTTAAGGATACCTGCAAGCTCATTAACTTCTTTTACAGTCAGGTTAACAAGTTCTTCTGCAAGTTTTTTAAGATCTGCCATTTTACTTGAGATTTAAATATTAATTTATTCTTTATTATTACACTAAAAATTTTGAACTAGGCATTACGCTCTTCCAGCGTTTTCAACACACCGGCAATAGTTTGTCCTCCCGATTGAAGGGCAGACAGCACATTTTTGATTGGTGATTGAAGCGTTGCGATAATAGCACCCAACAGTTCTTCTTTTGATTTCACATTGATCAATGCTTCGAGTTGATCTGCACCCACATAGGTGCATTGCTCAACATAAGCCCCTTTCAAGACAGGTTTTTTGTTCTTCTTACTAAACTCTTTGATAAGTTTTGCAGGAGCGCTACCTGTGTTTGAAAACATGACCGATGTATTGTTTACAAGTACATCGCAGAGTTCCACCGAATTCTTGTCAGAATTCTCCAGCGCTTTACGGAGGATCGTGTTCTTAACTACAACCAATTTAACTTCCCGTTTGTTGCACAACCTTCGGAGGTCACTAGTGACTCCCGCATTAAGGTTTGAGATGTCGGCAAGGTAATAATGGCTGTATGAATTGATCTCTTTGGTCAATTGTTCAATAACCTCTTTTTTATCTGATCTTTTCATTTCGACATTATTTACTTATTCCAGGCAGGATTTTGGTTCCACCTGGATGCCGGGGCTCATTGTACTTGATACATAAATACTTTTTATGTAAGTACCTTTAGCAGCAGCGGGTTTTAATTTTTGAATAGTGTGAACAAATTCCCTGGCGTTTTCCACAATTTTTTGTGGATCAAACGATACTTTACCAACGGAAGTGTGTACGATACCGAACTTGTCGACTTTAAAATCGATTTTACCCATCTTTACTTCTTTGATGGCTTTTCCGACTTCCATAGTCACAGTTCCGCTCTTCGGGTTAGGCATAAGACCCCGAGGTCCTAAAATACGGCCTAACGCGCCAACTTTACCCATAACCGGGGGCATAGTAATAACAACATCTACATCAGTCCAACCACCTTTGATTTTTTCGATATAATTGTCGAGACCTACAAAATCAGCACCGGCTTCAAGTGCTTCAGCCTCCTTGTCAGGAGTAACCAAAGCCAGAACCCGTACGTCTTTTCCGGTACCATGGGGCAAAGTTACTACACCACGAACCATTTGATTAGCTTTACGGGGGTCGACTCCAAGCCGAACATCAATATCCACTGAGGCATCGAATTTGGTAAAGGTAATTGTCTTTACCATTTCAGTTGCCTCGAGTAAACCATAGATCTTTCCAGCTTCGAGCTTTGCCAGTGCAGCCTTCTTATTCTTGGTAACTTTTGCCATTTCAACCTTAACTTTAATTAGTTAATAATTGGTGATTTGCCTGTTACGGTAATCCCCATGCTTCTCGCAGTTCCGGCCACCATACTCATCGCCGCTTCGAGTGAGAAGCAGTTTAAGTCGGGCATTTTAATCTCTGCAATTTCTTTCACCTGATCCCAGGACACTGAACCGACTTTGTTAACATGAGGTTCGGAAGATCCTTTTTTAATCTTCGAAGCATCAATTAACTGAACGGCAACAGGGGGGTTTTTTACTACAAAATCGAATGATTTATCACCGTAAACGGTAATAATCACCGGTAGTACTTTTCCTGCCTGATCCTGGGTCCTGGCATTGAACTGTTTACAGAACTGCATGATGTTCACCCCTTTGGAACCTAATGCAGGGCCTACCGGTGGTGAAGGATTTGCTGCACCACCTTTGATCTGTAACTTGATAAATCCAGCAATGTCTTTAGCCATAACGTTTTTTAAAAAAATTACTTACTCCTTTTCCACTTGCATAAAGCTAAGCTCCAAGGGTGTTTTACGACCGAATATTTTAACCATAACTTTTAGTTTCTTCTTCTCCACATTGATTTCCTCAATGGTTCCGTTAAAACCGTTAAATGGCCCGTCGGTCACTTTTACTGTCTCACCCACTATGAATGGTGTATCAAACTCTACTCCGCTTTCCTGCAGCTCATCCACTTTCCCAAGGATACGGTTAATTTCGGATTGACGCATGGGAACAGGTTCGCCCCCTTTTGTGTCGCCCAAAAAACCAATAACATTGGGTACGTTTCTAAGCATATGGGCAATTTCGCCCACCAGTGCCGCTTCGATCAGAATGTAACCCGGGAAAAAGTTGCGGTCTTTGGCCACTTTTTTCCCATTCCGGATCTGATAAACCTTTTCTACAGGGATTAAGACTTGGGATACAAATTCCTGCAGTCCAGAATTCGCTACTTCATTATCGATATATTCCTTGACCTTCTTTTCTTTTCCTCCAATAGCTCGAAGAACATACCATTTACGTTGATTATCGCTCATTACGGACCTCCGAAATATAATTAATAGAAAAAACTGTAAATTACCTTCATTAATCCTCTGAAGCCGGAATCAATGAAAAATATTAACAGTGCGATTATAAAGGAAGCAATCATTACTACTATAGCACTATTACGTAACTCATTCCATGAAGGCCATGAAACCTTATGGATAAGTTCGTTGTAAGAATCGTTAAAATAATTGAAATTCATTTGTATAGGACAAATTGCGTTAAAAAAATCAAATATTGACGGATAATTAAGAACCGACCTTAATACAACTCCCGTTTATGAGTTTATCCGTAAATACAGTCCCAAACAAAGTTCGGGACTGTATCTGTTTCCTATTTAAAATTCGGATTATTTTATAATTTCGGTTACCTGACCTGCACCAACGGTACGACCACCCTCGCGGATAGCGAAACGAAGACCAAGGTTTAAAGCTACCGGGTAGATCAATTCTACAGTGATCGTTACGTTATCGCCTGGCATGATCATTTCAGTACCTTCAGGAAGGTTGATCTCGCCGGTAATATCGAGTGTACGGATGTAGAACTGAGGACGATATTTGTTGTGGAATGGAGTGTGACGTCCACCTTCTTCTTTTTTCAGAATATACACCTCTGCTTTGAATGTTGTATGAGGAGTAATTGATCCAGCTTTGGCAAGAATCTGACCACGTTTGATCTCTTTTTTATCGACACCGCGAAGAAGAAGACCTACGTTATCACCTGCTTGTCCGTCATCAAGGATCTTACGGAACATCTCAACACCTGTACAGATAGTCTTACGGTTTTCTGCGCCAAGGCCAATGATTTCGATTTCGTCGCCGGTATGAATCTTACCAGTTTCGATACGTCCTGTTGCTACAGTTCCGCGACCTGTGATCGAGAAAACGTCTTCAACCGGCATAAGGAATGGTTTGTCAACATCACGGGGAGGAATTGGAATCCATGTATCAACGGCTTGCATCAGTTCCATTACTTTTTCTTCCCATTTTGGCTCACCATTCAATGCACCAAGGGCAGAACCCATAATAACTGGGGTATTTTCACCATCGAAATCGTAAAAAGTAAGCAGATCACGAATTTCCATTTCAACAAGCTCAAGAATTTCAGGATCTTCAACCATATCTACTTTGTTCATGAAAACAACCAGACGGGGTACGTTTACCTGACGGGCAAGAAGAATATGTTCGCGTGTCTGAGGCATAGGACCATCGGTTGCGGCAACAACGATAATTGCACCGTCCATCTGGGCAGCACCAGTTACCATGTTTTTCACGTAGTCAGCGTGACCAGGACAGTCAACGTGAGCATAGTGACGATTTTCAGTTGCATACTCAACGTGTGCAGTGTTGATCGTGATACCACGTTCTTTTTCCTCAGGAGCGTTGTCAATAGAATCGAACGATTTGATTTCGCAAAGCCCTTTTTTTGCCAATACCATAGTAATAGCAGATGTAAGAGTTGTTTTGCCGTGGTCAACGTGCCCGATGGTACCGATGTTTACATGGGGTTTTGACCTGTCATAATGTGCTTTAGCCATAACTTAATTTTTTTTTTACGTTTAATATTTATTCTAATCCTTATCAGAGCCGGTGATGAGAATTGAACTCATGACCTCTTCCTTACCAAGGAAGCGCTCTACCCCTGAGCTACACTGGCAAACTTGAGCGGGAGACGGGACTCAAACCCGCGACCCTCAGCTTGGAAGGCTAATGCTCTATCAACTGAGCTACTCCCGCTTATCCCACTTTTTGGTTTGCCTGAAAAACTTTCCGAAAAGAAGTTGTGGGGAGAGCAGGATTCGAACCTACGAAGGCATACGCCAGCAGATTTACAGTCTGCCCCAGTTGGCCGCTTTGGTATCTCCCCCAATATTTGAGTCTTAAAAATCCTTAAAAGAACAGACCATCTTAAAGAATCGTGCCTCAAAAATGGTCTGCAAATTTAATCTATTTTTTTTTCTAAAAAGCCTAATAATCTACTTTTTTAAAAATTATTTGGATTTGATTTTCATTTTGTATTTATCTAACTGTTTACGAAGCGCATCCACAGCCAAATCAACAGCCTCTTCAAAAGATTTTGCCTGTTTTTTTGCAAAAAGGTATTCATTTAATGGCACAGAGATTTTAATCTCGGCTACTTTGTTCTCCTGATCTTCGTCCTTTTCGAGTTTAAGAGTCACGTCCGACGCGATTATTCCCTCAAAAAAAAGTTCAAGTTTACTAATTCTCTTCTCACAAAAGTCGATCAACTTCTGGTCGGCTTTGAAATGAACACACTGTACTTTAACGTCCATAATTTTTCCTCCTTAAATTTACGCTCTTGGATGAGCTTGTTTGTAAACCTTTTTTAATTGTTCGAATGTAGTATGCGTGTAAATCTGAGTAGCTGCCAGATTTGCATGCCCCAGCAACTCCTTGATTGCATTCAGGTCTGCTCCCCGGTTGAGCAGATGTGTCGCATAACTATGCCGTAAAATATGCGGACTTTTTTTATCAACTGTAGTTACAAGGGCCAGGTGTCGCTTAACAATACGATAAATTAATTTATCATATGCAGGTTCCCCGTTCCCGGTAAGAAAAAGAAAATTTCCCGCATCCGGGAAAAGCTGGTTTCGTTGACTGGTGTATTCCTTCAGTACCGTTGATATTTCCGTTGGGAACGGTACTAAACGTTCCTTATTGCGCTTGCCGTTAACCTTTACTATTTTGGCTTCCGTATTGATATCAGACAACCGGATGCCCACCAGTTCAGACAACCGGATCCCTGTTCCATAAAAAAGACTAATCACCGCTTTATCGCGCCTGCCCTCAAAATCATCGGTGAATAACAACCTTTCGTCAAGTAATCTGTTCATCTCCTTTTCCTGAACGAATACAGGAAGTTTCTTGCCTGTCTTTGGCATGACCACCCTGTCTGTCGGAATTTTCTCAATGACACCCTCGCGCATGAGAAACTTGAAAAAGGTCTTGAGTGTTGCAATTTTCCGGTTTACACTAACCGGTAAAATACCATTTTCAATTAATGAAACAATCCATTGACGAATCAGATGGTGATCAACTTTTTCAACACAAAAATCCTCAACCAATATCTTTCCAAACAAAATAAATTGGTCGAGGTCATTTGCATAGGCGGTAATCGTATGTATCGAATACCGCTTTTCGTATTTTAGATAATTGAGAAAAAGTTCCAGATTCAACATTTCGTTGGAATAAATTCCGCAGTCAATATACGAAATAAAAACTGTTTCTCCTAAAAACTTTCCCTGGAAAAGGTTTATTCTTCTGAACGCTGTAAATCTTCGATATAGATCGCCTTTTTAATCTCAGTACGGCGTGTAATGGAGGGTTTCTCGAAAGCCTGACGGATGCGAAGTTCTTTCACAACACCGGTTTTCTCGATTTTTCTTTTGAAACGTTTCAATGCACGTTCAATATTTTCGCCGTCTTTAACTGGAATAACAATCATACAATTTTTAGTTTTATTTTATTTAATAATCAATGTATTTCGGACGGCAAATTTATGAATATTCTATAATTAATCAAACTATCAAGTCAAAAAATAATAAAAATGAAAAAACAATCTGCCCCGGTAAAAAATCACCTGACAAATCTCATATATGGAATTAGTTTTTTTAAAGAATCACCCGTGACCACCGGTGAAAGATTTTCGGGTGACGAAAACTTCCCTGCTTTATCGCGCAATTTACATATTTTGCGGGCTGCGCCATATCCGATATAAGGATGTCGTCCTAATTCCTGTAGGGTTGAAAAATTGATGTTAATGGTTTTGAGTGCCAATGAATCGACCGTAAAATATTTTGATACAACCAGGTAATTCTCCTCCCGCATACCATACACCTCCTTTATCTGTGAAACCGAATGATACCCGCCCAATAAATTCCGGTAACGGATTATTCTTGAGGCAAAAACGGGTCCAATGCCCGGGATATCGAGCAAATGCAGCGAATCGGTGCTGTTAAGCTCCTGAACTCCAACTTGTGCCGCTTTCTTTTCTGTGTATAGCCGTGAGAGCGAGTCGGGCGCTTTTGTAAATGATGATTTATCCTTGCGGATATCAGGGAGATCATTTGCTGCTGTTGTTTTTGGCACGGGGAATACCAGGAAACTATCAAGACGGTCGAATAAAGCCGGGGTCATGCCAAAGATTTTTTTTACCCCCTCCTTATCCCTGAATCTGCCTCCTTTCCTGAGGTACTTTATCCAGTTGGCGGCAACCCTGGGCGGTAATCCGATATTGATTAAATATACAGAATCAACTTCATTCGGATTAAATGCCTCGGGATGAAGCGTAATTTCACCCGGCATCTCCGTCTTGTTTCTGTCAAGGTAGGCCTTAACTTCGGCATCCCAGCCCGAGAAATCAGTTTTGTCCGATGGGATTAACCGGGGAATCAGCTTCCCGATTACCAGTAAGATAAAGATGATAAAGAGTAAACCAATGATCCCGTTCCGCTCTTTCGCCGAAAAGCTGAACAATTCGCGAAACCATCTAATATTCATTGCATTGTATTTAGGTACAAAAATGATCAGAATGGGTAACCAATTGCAAAGGCAAGATTTAGATTGTCTTTTTGAAGCAGATTACCTGCAGGAATCCACCGCGATCCGGCGTTCAAAGAAGGATTATGCAGTTTAATTCCCAGGTCAACGCGTATAATTACAAATGAAAAGTCGTAGCGTAGTCCAAACCCTGTACCAAGAGCGATCTGTTTATAAAAATTCGAAAATTCGAACTCTGTTCCGGGACGGTTATCTTTCAAGGACCAGATATTTCCCATATCGACAAACAGTGCACCTTCGAATTCACCAATCATGGCAAACCGGTATTCGGCATTTGCTTCCAGTTTAATGTCACCCGACTGGTTTGGAAATTCATTGGTATTGGCGCTGTACGATCCCGGACCGAGTGTCCGTATAGGCCAGGCCCTGATTCCGTTAGCTCCACCTGTGAAATATTTTCGTTCGAAAGGAACCTGGTCCGAATTGCCAAACGGGAAGACAACTCCGGCAAACGCCCTGAATACTACGGCATTATATTTGTCAATTAGCAATCCTTTGCGGTATTCCAGATCAGTTTTAAGATATTGGGCAAAGGGAGTACCCAAAAAATAATATTTCATACCTCCCAGGGTATCGCTGGGATATTGTTTGCGGTCTAAGAGCTTACTTACCGAATTGAGCAGCGTCCCGGCAGTCTCCAGCGAACCTCGTATATAACTGTAGTCTGACCGTTTCTGGATGTTCTGTGTATTGCGGGTATAACTGTAATTCCAGGCCGAAATGGAGTGATCAGTATACGAACTTTTAATGTAGAGGTTCTCGATGCGTGCCACAAATGTTGAATCATAGGCAAACATTCTGATCATATTCAGGTCGAGCAGGTTAAACCGGTGAGTGGTAAATTCTGATGATTTCCATTGATACCCCAGGCTTGCCCTTAGAATTGTCCTGGTATAATCAGGCCGGCGCTGATAGTTGTATGAAAGGTTCATAAGGGTTTGAGGCGTGGAGTACCGGAAAAAGTTTTTTGTTTTTAAAGGCGCCAGAAACTTGGGTAAAGTAATCCTGGTCTCCACACCCGATTCAAAAGAGTTGAATGTAGTTGTTGAATCACGTTTCCCGTAGTTTTGCTTTTCAGTAGCTCCCATCAGTACAACATCGAGCAGTTCGCCTCCTCTGAATATATTTTTATGCTGGTACCCCAGGTTACCCGCAATCCCAAAATTACCCAGCGAATTTGTCCCTTCGAGTGAAACCGAATAGGCTTGCCGGACCGAAGGAGATAGTTGAATGATACAATCGAGTGTAGGGTTTCCCAATGAATCGTTTTCGTTTGTTTCGGCAAAACGTATATTGATCAGCTTAAACAACCGGAGTGAAAACAAGTCATTGTAAGTTCGTTCCACAAGATCAATGCTGTAATACCCTTTATCACTGATGTGATTCATATTCATCAGCATTTCCGGATTGTAACGCATTTTACGGGAGGAAATAAAATAATGATTGTCAATCCTTACCGTATCGTTCTTTTCCGGTGCAGCTTCTTTTGCCTCGTCAAAAAGTTGCTTTTGAGATTCATAATCAGTATAAAAATAAAAATTCCGGAAAGTAAACCGTTGATGATTGCGTTCGTATACGATGGCGGGATCATCGGAGATGTTCTCCTTTTCAACAATAAGTTTAAGATCTACACGTTTTGCTGCCTCCAGTGTATCGGCTTCGAAATAAATTTCATTCTTATTGACCCGGTAAAACCCGTTGTTTTGATAGCCATTCAATACCCGCTTACTCTCTGCCGCCAGAACATCGGTATCGAAAATACCATTAATTCTGATCAGAGATTTTGCGGAATCCCCTTTGCTCATCACTCTCATTGTATCATCAAGTACTTCAGTCTGGTACGATTTAATACGGTGCGGGGCATTTGAAGTGATTGTATAGTAAACCTCAGCTTTTTTATTTTTTTTATAAATTATTGTGTCTGTGACCTTTGCCTGAAAATATCCTTTATTACGCATATACCGCTCGAATTCCTCTTTCGATTTTTCGACAAGATAAGGTACCAGAAGTACGGGAGCTTCACCAATTCTTTTCAGCAATCCGGTTTCATTCTTCCTGCTGGAAAGGTTGTATAAACCAAGATGAAACCGCCAGAAACCTAGAATCTTTGTGTTTGGCCGTTGTTTCAGGTAGTTTTTCAATTCACTCTGATTAATTGACTTATTATCGACCGAAATCTTGGATTTTGCCAATAAAAACTGGTTATCAGGAACATACCTGACAGTCTTGCATGAAGAAAAAACCATAACCACCAGAGCAGCCACAATCAAAATATTTTTGTATTTAGCCTTAAAATCCAAGTTGAAAATTTTGATAATATTTAAGCAAAGATAATTAACCTGTCAAATTTAAAATGGATTATTTTTGCTTGATTTAAAATCATCCTTTAAAGTGCTGTCAAAAAATAAAATAAAACTGATCCGATCGCTTGACCTGAAAAAAAACAGGCAGGCAACAGGGTTGTTCATTGCCGAAGGAACAAAGCTTGTTTTTGATCTTTTACACGCTGAAGTTGAAATCTCCGAAGTGTATTGCACCGACGCCGTATTCCCACAATTAAAGAGTTGCAAACATGATTTTAAGATTGAACTGGTCGGGAAAGAAGAACTTGCCCGGATCAGTTTCCTGAAAAGCACACCCGAAATAGTTGCCATTTTCAGGATACCGGAGCGGGTAATCGACTGGAATGAAATTCAAAACGAACTTACTCTTGTGCTTGACACAATTCAGGATCCCGGTAACCTGGGAACCATAGTGAGGCTTGCAGACTGGTTTGGGATCAGAAATATTATCTGTTCGGAAGAGACTGCCGATTTATATAATCCTAAAGTTATCCAATCCACAATGGGTGCCTTTGCACGGGTAAAAGTTCATTATGTTGCCTTGCCACCATTTCTTGTCCGGGCCAAACAATTCAACATTCCCATCTATGGGACTTTCCTCGACGGTGAAAACCTATACACTTGTGAACTAACTGCCAACGGGTTGATTCTCATGGGAAACGAAGGAAATGGCATTTCGGCTGAACTGGCAGATCAAATTTCGGTAAAGATTAATATCCCTTCATATCCGCCCGGTGTTATTACCTCTGAATCACTGAATGTAGCGGTCGCCACCACGGTTGTCTGTTCTGAATTCCGAAGAAGGATTATTTGTAAAGTTTAGCAATCATATCCGCCACCCGTTCACCATCAACTGCAGAAGACATTATTCCACCTGCATAACCTGACCCTTCCCCGCATGGGAAAAGGCGCCTGATTTGCACATGCTCAAGTGTTTCGATATTCCGGGGAATCCGCACAGGTGATGATGTTCTGGATTCTACACCCAGTACGATTGCCTCATTGGTAAGGAAGCCCCTCGTTTTACGTCCGATTAACCGGAAACCTTCCTGCAACGCCGGACCGACAATCCGTGGGAGCCATTCGTGAAGTGGTGAACTGACAAGACCCGGCCGGTAAGAAGATTCCGGTAAGTTTATGCTTTTTTTACCATTCACGAAATCGACAAGACGTTGTGAAGGGGCAAATTGCGTGTTTCCGGCCATTTTAAAGCATAGTTTTTCGAGTTCTTCCTGGAAATGAAGACCGGCAAACATCTCCTCCATTTTATCCGTTACAGGCAAATCACCCTGTCTGATTTCGACAACCATTCCGGAATTGGCGAAACGTCCTCCCCTGTCAGAAGGAGACATTCCATTCACCACAAGCTCACCGGGTGCCGTGCCGGCCGGAACAATCAAACCGCCGGGGCACATACAAAATGAGTAAACCCCGCGATCACGAACCTGTTCCACAAACGAATAGGTTGCGGCCGGTAAATAAGCTCCCCGTTGGGTGCCATGGTATTGTATCTGGTCGATCAGTTCCTGTGGATGTTCCACGCGCACGCCAACTGCAAATGCTTTTGCTTCGAGAAGAATTCCGTTTTTTTGAAGCATCCTGTAAATATCGCGGGCTGAATGACCTGTAGCCAAAACAACTGCCACTCCTTCAGCAATGGAACCATCACGGAGCACCACCCCCTTTGCCTCATGATCACGGATAACGAGATCAGTAATGCGAGCATTAAAATGTATCTCACCCCCTGCCTCCAAAATACTGTTTCGAATGGCTACAATCACACGTGGCAAAACATTGGTGCCAATATGCGGATGAGCATCGATTAAAATTTCGTTCTGTGCACCGTAAAAATTGAGTACTTCGAGAATCTTACGCACATCCCCCTTTTTCTTCGATCGGGTATACAATTTTCCGTCCGAAAAAGTGCCGGCGCCACCCTCACCAAAACCATAATTGGAATCCGGATCAATTATGTGCTCCCCATGAATGGCGGCGATATCACGTTTCCGTTCACTGACCGTTTTCCCGCGCTCAAATATTACTGGTTTTAATCCAAGTTCAATAAGATGTAATGCAGCAAACAATCCTGCCGGTCCGGCGCCAACAATTATCACCGGCGGCTTTTGTGAAACATCCGGGTACGAAAATGACGGTTTTTTGTCAACCGGAACCTCCTCATCGATAAACACATCCAAACCAAGATTGATACGAATATTCGAATTTCGCGCATCGATTGACCGTCGTCTGACAACCAGACCCTGAATACGACTGCTTTCAATCCGGAGATTTTCTGAAACAATTGTTTTTAGTTTTGCGGGATCATGTGCATGAACGGGGGATACTGCTATATTAAGTTCCTTTTTCATTCAAAATAGAATATGAGCGTGAAAATATTCGAATTTAGCTCTTTGAATATATAACCATAATATGGGGTTGGTTTTTCCGGATCGGAATCGTGCCTGATTATGTTGTTTAAGCCGTACGAAAAACGAACTTCAGCCGTGAACCGGAAATATTCAAGATATGAATCAATACCAAGCCCAATTTCACCATATCCGCCTCCTTTTTGGAGATGGATTACACTTTCACTGATTCTTTTGTTTTCAAGATCGTGCCTGTAAGCCGCACCAAGATAAATATAAGGTCTTAGATTATAATGCCTGAAACCTTTATACCTGATTCCCAATGGTATATCTACATAAGCAGAAGGAGTTGCAAGATAGGTTTCTTTATCCATTCCGGCACTTCTGTTAATTACTTCGGGGTCAATTTCAATGAAATACTGAAAGTTTCTGCTGCCTAATGACATACCAGGGGTAAAGCGCAGATCAAAATCCCTGTTAAGGCGGTAATTTACAACGCCTCCCACTGTAAATCCGGGCAAAATGGTATAGACTTCGGCTCCGAAACTCTTTTTATTGCCATAATATCCAAGGGCTTTTTCAAGTAATTCCGGCCTGTTGTCAAATACCGGATTTTGGGTAACATCCTCATAATTGGTAATCCGGTAATCCATGGTATTGAGTCCTAGGTAAAAGCCAAAATGAAGATTCCGGTCATCAAAAAAGGTGAGATGATCGACGCTTTTTCGCTGACCAAAAGCATTGAAAAATCCCATCCAAAGGAGGAGAATAAATAAAAGGTATTTTAGCTTGACCAGATTCAATGTATATTTTTTTAAAAGACTACCTTAGTTTCTCAGAAGTGACCGGGTGACTGTAATTCAAAATTGGGGAAAGCTACCAAGTCACTTTTCTTTCCTTAAAAAAGTCACCCGGTCACTCCATTTCTCACCACCATATTCCGGATAGACGCACCATATTCCGGACAGACGCACCATATTCCGGACAGACGCACGACCGTGCGTCTCTACACGGTCATGTCGGGCAATTCGCCTCGTCGCCCCGTCGCCTCCCGAGAACGAAGTGATTCGGGATCGCCTCTTCGCCAGTTCTAGTTCTCCTTTACCCCCGTGTAAATGGTGGCAACGCCAAAAGTTTGGCGGCGTTGTTTGGTCTGATTAAAACCACATTTTACCAAAATGGAAAGAAACTCTTCGCCATCGGGAAATTTCTCTACCGACTCGGGTAAATAACTGTAAGCCGATTTATCTTTTGAAAATAACCGGCCGAAGAACGGCATGATGTAGAACGAATAGAAATTATACACTTGTTTAACAGGAAATTTTTTAGGCTTCGAAAATTCAAGAATGCAAACCATTCCTCCCGTTTTCAAAACACGATATAGTTCACGAATCCCTTTTTCAAGATTTTCAAAATTACGTACTCCAAAGGCAACAATAACAGCATCAAAGGAATTATCCGCAAAAACAAGTTCTTCGGAGTCCCCCTTTTGAAGCGTAATCCGGTTTCCCAGTCCAAGCGCCTCAATCTTTGCTCTACCAACAGCGAGCATCTCCTCCGAAATATCAATTCCAACTATTTTCCGGGCTCCTGTTTTAAGCGATTCGATGGCAAAATCGCCCGTTCCGGTGGCAACATCCAAAATATCGTCGGGGAAACGCTTTAACAGTAAACGTATTGCTTTCCTGCGCCAGATTTTATCAATCCCGAACGATAAAAAATGATTAAGGAAATCGTATTTCGGGGCGATGTTATCGAACATCTGAGCTACCTGTTCCTTTTTCCCTTTGACTGAATTACTGTAAGGTTTGACGGTCATAATTACTGATGTACGAATTAGGCAACGGTCCCTTTGTCAACAAAGCCGAGTGATTTATCATCGATCCTGATTTCACCTTTTGTAATATGTCCAAGAGTCATCACCGGTATTTTCTGATCAAACAGGAAATCGACCAGTTCATTTTCTCTTGCCTCATCAACGGTCACTACGATACGACCCATTCCCTCACCAAACAGAAATGCATCTGTTCTGATCTCAGCATCGGTTGTGATGTCGAAACCTAATTCGTTTGGTAACGCATCGCGTAAAAGCGTGAAGAATAAACCACCGATTCCAACAGGACTGGCAGAAACAACCAAATCTCTGTTGATCAACTCTCTCATTGCATTCTTTAATTTGCTTTCAAATGCAAGATTAAAGTGCATAAGGGGCCACTCAGTTATCTCATGAAAATGATCAAGGTATTCTGAAGCATTGATGTCATTAAAGGAACGACCCAGCAATAAAATGTTGTCTCCCTTTTTCTTAAGTTTGGAGGTCAGTGCCTGATCGCGGTTATTCATTCTACCCACAATGCTTACAATTAAAGTGGGAGGAACAGATCCATTGTTATTTGAATAGTCATAAAATATCTTTCTGTTGGGAAATTGCAGATTAAACGCGGTTGCAGCAGCATCGAGACCTAACCGTGCTGCCATAACCATTTCCTCAGCCATCGGACTTGCAAATTCGACATTGGTCAGAAAAGCACTCATCGAAATCGGATCAGCACCCGAGCATACCAATCGCCTCACTGCCTTTGCAACAATTATTTGGGCTGCTGAAAAAGGGTCAACTAACAGTCGCCTGTAATCAGCATAAATTGTTTGCGAAAAAAGCTTGCCGTCGATCTGAAAAATCCCTGCACCATTAATATCATCCTTTCCGACCTGGGTGGCATCAATAGCCTTTGATGCAAATTCATTGAATAAATTTACCGGTGAAAGGTGAGGAATTGCGACCATTGAATAGATTACATTTCTTAGGTCAACAGGTTCGGGAACCTGGTCGATCGTAAAAATTTTCTTTTCCGTTTCAGACATTTCGTACAATTTAGTTAAAATCAAAGACAAAATTAATGGATTAAATTTAACGTCGTCATAATTTATTCCTAGCGATAGTCTTTTTTGATTATTTTAGCGGAACAAATATGTTTTGATTTAATGAAAAAAATAGCATTGATTACCGGAGCCACATCGGGTATTGGTAAGGCTACCGCGCAAATCCTGGCAGCCAACGGGTATGATCTGATCATAACAGGCCGCCGTCAGGAGTTACTTGACGATCTTTCAATTCAAATCAGCACTGAAACCAAAACAGATGTGGTGTCACTCTGTTTTGATGTACGTGATTTGAACCGGGTTGAAGAAGCCATAGATTCACTTACCGGCAAATGGCAGAATATTGATCTGCTCGTAAACAATGCGGGGCTCGCAGTTGGTCTTGATCCTGTTCATTCGGGAATCGTTGATGACTGGGACCGGATGATCGACACCAATGTTAAGGGGCTGCTTTACATTTCGCATAAAATCTCTCCCGTGATGGTTGCCAGAGGCACCGGACATATCATTAATCTGTCGTCAATAGCCGGTCATGAAGCGTATCCCAACGGAGCGGCCTATTGTGCATCAAAGCATGCCGTTGAAGCGATTACCAAAGCGATGAGAATTGAACTTCTTCCATTTGGCGTTAAAGTTGGAGCAATCAGCCCCGGTATGGTTGAGACGGAATTTTCGATCGTCAGGTTTAAAGGTAATCAGGAAAAGGCAGATAAAGTTTATAAAGGTCTGACTCCCTTATATGCCCGCGATATAGCCGAAGCTGTCCTTTTTATGGTGACCAGACCTGCACATGTCAATATCGACGAAATGATTATAATGCCCACTGACCAGGGAAGCGCACGTGATTTTCGCAGAAGCTAAACTGTCAACAATTTTCGTATAGTTTATTAACCTTAGTTTTTCACATTTTTCTGCTTTTAGAAGGTACCACGTCTGCACGTAGAATATATCATGCGTATTTTAACACATAATTTAAAGCAGATGGATCTGGCCCCGGGTACCGGTTAATTTTTTGATTTAAAAAAGTGATTTTAACGATTTATATAATAATTATTACTTTTGCTAACTAAATTCTAAAATTAGTTTCAAGGATGCGCTCACCTCTTATTGTTCTCACTTATAAGTTTTCGATAGTGCTGTTCCTGTATACCATTTGCAGGATTCTGTTCTATCTTTTCAATATGGGGCTTTTCCCGGGTATGAATGTCAATCTCTTTACGATAATAATGCTGGGAGGTCTGCGCTTCGATTTAAGCGCCATTCTTTATTTCAACCTGTTGTTTATCCTTTTTCAACTTATTCCATTCAAATTCAGGAACTCTCCCAACTATCAAAAAAAGCTGAATTATCTCTTCTATGCCACTAATGCAATTGGTCTTGCGCTCAATTGTATTGATATAATCTATTACCGGTTTACGCAACGACGAACAACAGTGATTGTTATCGAAGAGTTTAAGAACGAACAGAATTATTTACAGTTAGCAAAGCACTTTTTTCTGGATTATTATTACATCCTGATAATTTGGATCTTGTTGATCGCTGTAATGGTTTGGTTATCGAAAAAACTAACAGTAGATGTCCCAAAATGGTCGGGAATAAAATACTATCTCTCAAATACAATTATTCTCGCAGTATTTTTGGGGTTAACCATTATCGGATTACGAAGCGGCCTTCCGCCAAAGCAGGATTTCCCGCTTGTACCAAGCGATGCCGGGCAATATACGATACACCCCAACGATGTTGCAATTGTTCAGAATACCCCTTTTTGTTTGATACGAACCTCAGGCAAACCGGTCTATAAAAAGCAGAATTATTTTCCGGAGGAGGAGTTGAGCTCCATCTATTCGCCGATCCACCATGGCGATTCTTTGAAGGAGTTTAAAAAGATGAATGTTGTGATAATCATTGTTGAAAGTCTGTGCAAAGAGGCGCTTGGTTACTATAACCGCGAGCTCGATAATGGCACTTACAAGGGATATACGCCTTTTTTGGATTCATTGGCAGAACATTCTCTGGTATTTATGAATTCATTTGCCAACAGCAAGATATCTATTGAAGCCAGTCCTTCCCTGCTGGCAAGTATTCCATCCTTACAGGAATCGTTCACGCAGTCGTTTTATGCCAATAACGCAATAAATAGTCTTGCTACATGTCTGTCTCCGAAAGGATATGAAACAGTTTTTGCACATGGAGCCCCGAATGGTTCGCTGGGATTGAACGCTTTTACCGTATTGGCCGGGATCAATAAATATATTGGAAAGGACGAGTATGGCAATAATGCCGATTACGATGGAGTCTGGGGAATTTGGGATCATCTTTTTTTGCCTTTCTTTGCCAGGGAATGTACCAAATTACAACAGCCATTCCTTGCTTCAGTTTTTACTGTTACATCGCACCATCCCCATAAATTACCTGCGGACTTGGCTGATCAGTTTGCCGCTGGTCCTATTCCCATTTTCAGGAGTCTCCTCTATGCCGATTATTCATTGAGAAAATATTTTGCAGAAGCCTCGCTCCAGCCATGGTTTGCAAACACCATATTTGTGATTACAGGCGATCATATCAGCGGGCGTTGTCACGAAGAGTACAAGACTTCGCTGGGAGCTTTTGGTGTTCCACTTATCTTTTATACTCCCGGCAATCAGATCGGGGCCAGAAAGGATTTCCGCATAGCCCAGCAAATAGATTTGATGCCTACAATCCTCGGCTGGCTTGGGTATGACAAACCCTATTTTGCGTTTGGAAAGGACTTGTTTGATGACCACGAGGACAAAATTGCGATAAACTATATCGGTAATTCTTTTCAGCTGATTTGGGATAATTGGGTAATACAACACAATACCATTAATACTGTTGGATTGTTTGACCGGGTCAGTGATCCATTAATGAGAAACAACCTTGTCGGGAAAAACGACTCTGTTCAGGACCGGATGGAACGCAAAGTGAAAGCGATTATCCAACAGCACAACAACCGAATGGTTGACAACCGGCTGCTGCCCGACCTGTAAAGTATGCGTTCAGGATTATCACAAAAAAGTGGAAGGCCATAAATTCAGAAAGAGGCTACTACAGAATTGAGCTATTAATAATTCAGCAATTAGTGAGCTACTAAATTTTCAGATTCGATATTTTTTCTGAAATAAAATGCGGCCTGGTCCCCTTTGCCTTCCTGATTAAACTGCGATGCACGCTTCTTGTATTGGCTCTTTTTTATTTTCCGTTGAATAAACCTCATCAAACCTTTTGGTCTTGGAGCACATAGGGGTATATCAAGTAAGTATTTTTCGCTACCTGTAAATTGAAAGTGAGTAGAATCATAAACCGTTTTATACAACTCCAGATTTGAGATTTCAGCAATTATTTGCATACTTTTGACGGAATGGAGGAAAAAATGTCTTGGAGCATCCAACTGTACCCAATTCGTTCGATAATGTTCCCATGCGAAAGAAGAAACCGTCGGAATTCGTATTATGCATACTCCGTTCGGGGCTAACAGTTCAAAAACTTTCCTCATGTTCTCCAATGGATCATCAATATGCTCAAATGAATGATGATAAGTAATAATATCAAATGTCCCTTTTATGTCGTATACATTTGAATTCTTAATTTGCAAACCATTTGAGTAAATATACGGCGTTTTCAGGTATGGATCGCAACCTAAAAGATTTTTGAATCCGATCTCGGCTAAGGGATAAAGAAAGCTTCGACCATTACCGCAACCAACATCAAGGATTCTTGAATTATTATTAACACTCAATCCGCGAAATATGTCATAGTAATCGAAACCGGAAATCAGCCTCATGAATTTCCGCTGGCGTTCTCCTCCATTTACTAAGGATGTATACTGCATTCGCTTAATCACTCCAAATATTCCCTTAAAATTTCCACCATCAAACTTGCCAAAGCTGTAATAATTTCCGGGATAGTATATAGACATGTCTTTCGGAAATTCATAAATCTGAAGACAATGGCAGGCGTTACATTCGAAATAAACGAACTCATCATTTATTCCATACATTCTTTCACGTGCAATGTATTGGATATTCTTATCAGAATTACCACATATTTTACACGTATAAACTTTTCCTTTCGTTATAAGCATTGTCAATTTAATTTCAACTACGGCAAAAACAACTAATTATTCTTATTAAGATCAAATAGAAAACGGGCGCAAGATATAACAATAATAAACACTAATTGATCTGTTATACTATGCACAAAAAAATATTCATTGTGTTGTATAACGAATGTGTACATTTGTTTCTTAATTTAAATGTCAATTTATTATATGCATATTCCCAATTTAAGTGATGACGGAACAAAATAAAAGCATCTGCATTTTTATTCATTTCTCAGAGCAGCAATACATTCCGTACTATGTCCAGGTTTTTGTTAATGAGTTGGCAAGATTTTTTGATGAAGTCGTTTTATTGTCTAATCAAAAAACTTTAACATCACTTCCCGTTTTAGGAAAGAATGTCGTAATCACATTTCAGGAAAATATCGGATATGATTTCGGGAGATTTTACAATTACTACAAAACAATCGATACAGACAACTATAGCAGAATAGCATGCGTAAACGACAGTAATATATTAATAAACAACCTTGACAATGTTTTAAAATGGGAAAATATCGCTCCATTTGATTTCTGGGGACTTGTTGATTCATACGAAAAACCCTGGTTTTCAAAACATTTAAACAATCACCATAAACAAAGTCATTTTTTGATTTTTCACAAAAAGTCTATTGAGCTACTTGATGAGTACTTTCGTTCTGTAAACGTTGATGAATTTTTCGAAGAAAAAGATTTAAAAATACTGCGACGTAACGTAATCGATAAATGGGAAATTGGGCTAAGCCAATTTATGATTTCCAAAGAGCTGGAGATTGGTCATTTTTACGACAGCAAAAAAATTACTACTCAATTTAATATTCGGCCGGATTCAAATATTTCCCATTCATTATATGAAGAACTTCTGGCAACCGGATATCCGCTTATAAAGAAGAAAGTGATTGTCGAGCAGAAAAGTTTTTTTGGGAAAAACAGCATTACCTGGAAAAAACTGATCAAAAAACATGGAAATCCTAAATGGAAACTGGATACAATGATTGAAGAACTTGATCTAATGAAAAAGGACTACTCAGAAAATGAACGATCAATATTTGTCAATAAATTAATCATATATTTGCAACATAAATTCATCAAACCTGGCGAAAATTAGGAGACAGAAATAAATCAAAATATTGATATTCTGACTCATGACTTCATCAAATTGTTAGTTAATGCAAAACAGCGACAATTGCAAAATATACGTATTCCATTATAAAAACGGTGAACCATTCCCCGATTTACCTTGTTATATTCACATTCTGGCAGGGCAGGAAACCTACGCTCAGCAATCAGTTTTAACAGGAGACAATACTGGCGAAAACATTTCGAATAAAAACCAATATTACAGCGAATTAACAGGAATATACTGGGTATATAAAAACCAATCGTCCGACATTGTTGGTACTTGCCATTACAGGCGTTTTTTCACAGCTAAGGGCGAACCGTTTCAATATAAGTTGAAACGTTTGCTCTATTATTTCGGCAGATTAGATATTGGAAGACATGGTTTGATCTACACTTCGAACCGTGATTATTGGATTAACCGCATTTTAACCTGTGATGAAGCAATATCAGTTTTAAAGAATTTCGACGCAATTATGCCCATTAAACGAAAGTTAAGACAGTCGATTGAAAGCCATTATAACAAATATCACGACGCATCAGATTTACAATTACTTCGTCATATTATAAGTGAAAAAGCTCCTGAATATTCTTCTTCGTTCGAAACTACTCTTCAGCAAAAAAGGTTGTATGCCAATAATATGATGGTGATGAAAAGCCAAAAATTTGAAGCATTGTGCGCCTGGCTTTTTATGTTGTTGTTTGAATTTGAAGCACGGGTCAATCTGAAAAACTACACTGATTATCAGCAACGAATATTTGGTTTTATCTCCGAAAGGTTGATCACCACATGGGTAAATCATCATCAGTTAAGGGTAAAAGAGTTTCCCTTGATTTATTTCAGAAATCTCAAAAAAGGAAATTAACAATCAAATTATCCGGAATAGTATCTCTCACCTGTTAAAAAACATCATTTTGAAAGATTTAGTTTTGATAACACCTGTAAAAGATTCGCTTAATACGCTGCTTGAAACAGTTCGTTCGATTGCTCCTGAAACTGCCAATTTTGACTATTATATTTTTAATGATTTCAGTACAGTTGAGACCAGAAAATGGCTGGATGAAAACTCCGGCAAATTTGGTTTCCAGGTTATTAACATCGAAGAACACACAACAAAAAAATCGCCTAATTACCGAACTATATTACTGATGGCCAGGGAACTATCACTCAGGAAGAATGCCCACCTTGTAATTATTGAGTCGGACGTAATTGTCAGTGCTGATACCATCAAAGGTCTTAACCGTCTGGCGGATGAATTGCCCGATGCCGGATTGATAGGCTCGGTCACAGTTGATCACAACGGAAAAGTAAACTTCCCCTATCTATATGCATTAACTGATGGTAAAACAGGAACTTATATTTCAAATCACAGCATCAGTTTTTGTTGTACGCTTTTAACGAACAATTTTCTAAAGCAATTCGATTTTAACGAATTGCCTGAAACACTGGATTGGTTTGACGTGCCGATTACTAAGAAATCGAGGGGATTAGGCTTTAAAAATTATATTTCGAAAAACCTGCCGGTCTTCCATCAACCACATGGAAGCCGTCCATGGAAAATGCTAAAATATAAGAATCCATTTTTGTACTATCTGAAAAAGTTCATTTTGCAGCGCGACCGAATCTGAAAATAAATTTAATAACATCTTTCATATACTCACGCTTTTTAAGATTCGAACCACCCTTGCGATAAATATCCACAATAGTTTTTGCTGCTTTTTCAGGGTTTTCACCTCTCAATAAGGCATATTCGCGACCGATTAAACCAAGAGTATTTTGATCGGCATCAAGCCGGCAAAAATTACTCAAACCCTTTTCAAAACGTACCGGACCGAAGGTCATCCTGTTCAAATCAACAACATTAAATTCGAATTGACCATCTGTTTTGGTGATTAAGGTGTTTCCAGGCGAATAATCGAGGTGAAAAATTCTGTTTTGATGTAGTTTGTTATAAGTGAACTGTACCCATTGGCGCAGGATTTCATCTCTAAGTTCCACTTTAAAGTCCAGTACCTCACGAAGTGTATAATTGTAATTCAAATGCAGTGAAACATAATAACTGTTTGTAAGTAAACCATTTTTGGTGCACTCTACAAAACCTACGGGCATAGGTGTAGCTATTCCTAAAGATAAAAACTTCCGTGCATAACTATATGAACGGGCAGCTTTAGATCGTCTGAAATAAACATAGACAAACCGGTTTATCAGATTCGTAACTTTAAACGATTTAACATTCAGTTGGTAATTTCCAATATTAAATACTTTTACCTCATTTCTCAACTTGAAAATAGTTTCTCCTGAATGGGAAAAATTCGAAGACAATTGACTGATCCATGGTTCCAACTCCCCAAACTCAGGGGCTATTTCATATTTTATTTTTTCACTCATCCTTTGAAATATTGCTCAGGCTCATTAAAGAACAAAAATAACACTTATTGATTCATAAACCCTTGTTTTTCTAAAACTTCAAGCAACATATTTGAAAATACAACATTGTCATTTTTCTTATACCTGATATCTGTAAATACCTGAGCAAGCGTTTCTTTATTATTTTCAGCCACAAACATCCTGCTATCTGCACGATTTTCCTTTTCATACCAGGCACTCCTGATTTCGTTATCCGTGTAATCTTTGTAGGTCTCCTGATGAACCACTGAATCTAATGGTAGCCGATCAACCTGCTCCGGATTTTCATCCGGCCAGCCGATAGTCAGCGTTGTGACCGGGACTACTCCTACAGGAAGTTTGAGAATATCAATAATCTTAGCCGCAAGATAAGTCGTTGTACCTAAGTAGCACACGCCAAGTCCCTCGCTCTCAGCCGCAACAGTAACATTTTGAGCAACAAGTAACGCATCAATTGCAGCGGTTACGAAAGAGAGAAAATTATCATACCCGGGTTCAGCATTCCGGAGTTTACACCATTTATTAAAACGGTTAAAATCAGCACAGAATGTGAGCACAACCGGTGCATTCACAACCATAGGCTGATTGAAATGGCACGGAGCCAGCGCCTTTTTTCCTGCTTCATCACGGGTAATTATAATGCTGTATAACTGCATATTGCCGGTTGTTGAAGCTCTGCAGCCGGCTTCAAGAATTTTCCGGAGCAGTGAGTCTTCAACATCCTTTTCTGCATACTTGCGGATTGTCCGGTGCGCCAATAACTGATCGATCATCATTTCATCATTTTTATCGCTGCAAAGATAGAAAACCAAATTTGCGAAACGGTTTAACATTTTGAAATAATAAAACCTTTATTAAATTTGTGACATGAAAATAAAGCTGATTTTTTCCATCCTTATACTGATAACCGCACTACTGCTGGTCAGGTGTAAAAGTTGCAATTGCGGCTATCAGCCCCCTAAAGCGCCTAAGGTTTATAATCAGGCTTTCAGACCTCATAAATAATGAAAGCAAAATTTGCAGCCTTTTTGATTATTCTGTTGTTTTTATCGGTTGAATTTTCTAATTCTCAAACAATAAGTGATAAACCCGGATTAAAAGCATTCCCCGGCGCTGAAGGTTGGGGTTCAGACACTCCAGGTGGAAGAAATGGGAAAGTAATAAAAGTCACCAACCTCCATACCTCCGGACCGGGTAGCCTTGCGGAAGCCTGCTCTGCCGACGGAGCGCGGATTGTTATTTTTGAGGTAAGCGGAGTTATAAACGGTGACGTTCTGATAACCAAACCATATATTACTATTGCCGGGCAGACCGCTCCCGGGGCAGGTATTACCATCGAAGGTAAGCTGGGCACTTACGATTTTGGAGTTCATGATATAATTGTTCGTCATCTGCGAATGCGCAGACCACGTGATACAGGGAGTGGCGGCGATGCAATACAGATGGGGGGAACGGGACCTGAAAACAGGGGTACATTCAACATTATCCTTGACCATCTTTCACTGAGCTGGGGAAACGACGAGGTAATTGATCTCTATAATGCCCACCATATCACCGTTCAATGGTGTACTGTAGAAGAATCCGATGACAAAGGGCATGACAAAGGCGAACATAATTACGGAATGATTTCTGCAGCAGAAAACAGCGGAGCTGTATCGGTTCACCATAATTTATGGGCACATCATTCGCGGAGAGTACCTTGCATGGCTCCTTACAGGGAAAATGCAACTGACGACTTTTGCAATAACCTGATATACAACTGCCGGGGTGGCTACACAGACGACGGACATGGAAACCGGGCCAAAAGTGCGGTTAATCTGTACAAAAACTACTACCGCCGTGGTCCACAAACCCTGGAGAGAATATATCCGTTTGCCCTTTCACCGGCAATGTCTTACTTTGTAAAAGACAATTATTTCGAGGATTGGGGTTACCAGGATCATCCGAAATACTGGAAATTTAATAATCAACCCGGTGGTGTTCCGAAATGGGTGCAATTTAATAACAATGGAAAGGAGCTTACCGAACCCGGCCAGACACCTCCTGTTACCACCCAGGATCCCAGGGAAGTATATGATCTGATTCTTTCGAAGGCCGGCTGCTGGCCAAGAGATCATGTAACAAAAAGAACCATAGAGGAAGTGAAAAGCAAAAGTGGGTTGTGGGGTCGTAACGCGCCACTTGAGCCATCTGACGACTGGTTTATGCAGGGTTTAAAAGTGCAAGCAGCTCAACTGGATTCCGATGGCGATGGAATACCCGATAATTGGGAAAAAGGGCATAGATTGGATCCGAAAAATCCGTCAGATGCAAACAAGATCGTTCAGGCTTCTGCTTCTATAGACCCCCGCCAGCACGGATATAGCTTCATCGAGTTCTATATAAATGAAATTGCAGATAATCTGTTATTGCAGTAATTAGAATGAGCTAATTTACCAATGTGAAGATGAGTCAAGGTGAGAAATGAAGTGACCGGGTGACTTTTCAAGGAAAGAAAAGTGGCCCGTAAGTTTTGCTCAATTTTTGAATTGCAGTCACCCGGTCACTTCTGATTCGGTAAACAAAAATCAGGACGAGTCATTGTTCTTCAGGAATAAATGGTTATGGGTGTTAAGCAAATGGTATTATTACCAAAAGTGGTTCGCGCTCTTTGAGTGCTTCCAATAAAAGTTTGGCTTTAAAATCTTTACTGAATTTCCTTCGATTTGTCGACATAAATTTAAATTTTAAAGATGCTAAATTTATATCTTAACTCCTTGTCCTATTTTTTGGAAGTATCATAAAATTAATAGACCCATCGGTTATCCGCTAATAATGACTTTAAAAATAAAGTCTTGAATTCTTCGATTTTTAAATGGCTGGGAGATTCATATTTGACCATGATGAGCAAACTTTTTGTCTTGAACCTACCAATTTCCTTACACTTTTCAAAGAAAAATAATACTAAATTTAAATGATATTTTATTGACAATCAATGGTTAATATCATTTTTTAACAAAACCTGATTAAAAATTGCGGTAAATATGAAAATAGTGTTTTTTAGTTTATCTTTAGCACTTTATCTCTTCTAACTATAACTTATACACCGTGAACGAAATTAACCTTAAAACATAACACCAATGAAGACAATTAATGGACCTTGAGCAAGAAAAATGAAATCACATCGTTGATTTTCGTAAAAAACATCTTTTCGATATTTTTAACTAACGTAATTAAAACATATGAAAAATGAAAATATAACCAGAGAGTCGGGCGATTCTCTAAATAAAATCTTAAAAACCATTCGTATTACTTTCATTCTTTTGTTTTTAGGAAGTTTGCAAACATACGCTATCAGAAATGATATAGTACCCCTGGAACAACAAACGGTTGTTAAGGGTACTGTAGTAGATAATAAAACCGGTGAGTCAATCCCGGGGGTGAATATTGTTGTTAAGGGTACAACGCAAGGAACCATTTCAGATAATGAAGGTAAGTATTCACTATCTGTACCCAACATGGATGTAAGCCTATTGTTCACCTTTATTGGTTATAATTCTCAGGAAATTCCATTGGCAGGACGAAGTGTTCTTGACGTCAGTTTGATAATGGAAGATGCTTTAGTGGATGAAGTTGTCGTTGTGGGATATGGGACTGTGAAAAAGGTAAACCAAACAGGATCGATAGTTTCGATTCAATCAAAAGAGTTAGCCACCTATACCGGATCTAATTTAGGTAATTCACTGGCAGGTAGATTACCAGGGCTTAGAGTAATGCAGATCGGCGGTGAGCCGGGAAAATACGATAGTAAGGTAGATATCAGGGGATGGGGAACTATGCTGGTTATTGTTGATGGAGTGCCACGAAGTGATTTTCAAAGGCTTGATCCAAATTCTGTAGCAAGTATTTCTGTATTAAAGGATGCGTCTGCTGCAGTTTATGGAGTAAAAGCAGCAAATGGTGTAATGCTTATAACTACAAAACAGGGAGAATCAGGAAAATCCAGAATTAATTTTACGCATACAACCGGAATTCAGAGGATGAGCGACTATCCGGTAGCAATAACAAATTCAAGAGATAATCTGATTCTTCTAAATGAAGCGGCACTGGTTGCCGGCACTCCTTTGCCATACCCTGATTGGGAAAAATATACAGGGGAAGATCCCAATTATCCAAGTGTAGATTACTGGAATATGGTATTCAGACAAAATGCACCAATTAAAAAATATGGAGTATCAATTGACGGAGGATCCGAAAAAGTCACCTATCGTTTTTCCGGAGCTTTCTTACAGGAAGAAGACGTTTGGAAACAATTGAATCCTGACAATAAATCAGGTTACGACCGTTATAATTTTGGGGCAAATGTTACGGCAGAAATATACAAAGGCCTGAAAGCCAATTTCATTTTTTCTGGTATTACTGATGACAGATTCCAGCCCTATATAACTACTGACGGAAAAGCTTTTAGGCAGAACTATATGGAACCATCTTACATACCGGTTTATGCTAACAATGATCCGGCTTATTACAATGATGGTTTGGCTGATTTTAATCCTCTTGCTATAATTGATACTGATTTAACAGGTTATTGGAATGAAAAGAATAAAAGATTTGAAACAACCATTTCTCTTACCTATAATATTCCATTTATTAAAGGGCTCGAATTTAAGGGGCTTTTCGCATACGATGCAAAAGCAAGAACCAGAAAGATGATGAGAAAATTTTATAACGAGTATAAATATCTAAATAACGAATATAAACCAACCGGTGTTAACTCCCCGTCAAATCTGGTGATGGATTCACAGCAGGAATACTTCTCTCAATCTCAGGTTTCATTAAATTATAAAACAACGATTGGCAGTAAGCACAACATTAGAGCTTTGTTGCTTGGAGAACAGCGTGAAACAAAAGGTACTTTTTTCTCAGCACAGAAGAATTTTGATTTAGATGTTCTTGATCAACTTAGTGCCGGTTTATCGGAAAACGCAGTTGCAACTGGTGCAGACTGGGTGCCCGCGAAAAATTTGGGATTGGTTGGCCGGTTAAACTATGAATTTAGTACAAAATATCTCGCTGAGGTCAGTTTCAGATATGATGGATCATCGTTGTTTCCTGCAGACAGCAGATGGGGTCTTTTCCCTGGATTTTCATTGGGATGGAGAATGAGTGAAGAACCATTTATTAAAGACAATTTATCTTATGTCAGTAATTTGAAACTAAGAATGTCTCACGGTACTATGGGTGATGACGCTGCTGCCAGGGGCTTTGAATATATGGAAGGATATACTTACCCAAGCGGATCATATTTATTTAGTTCAAGCTCACTTGTTTCTGGTGCCACTTCACGAGGACTGGCAAACCCAAATATTACCTGGTATACGGCAACAACAAGCAATATCGGGTTTGATATTGATATTAAACAAAGTCTTATCTTTGCGCAGGTAGATGTTTTCCGACGTGAACGGAATGGACTGCTGGCTACCAGAGCAGATGCTTTGCCATCAGAATTCGGAGCATCTTTACCTCAGGAAAACCTCGAAAGCGACCTGAGCACAGGATTCGAAATTGAACTGGGACATAAAAGCAAGATTAGCAAAGATTGGTCGTATGATGTTTCGGCTAACCTTACATGGGCAAGAAATAAGTGGATATACAGAGAAGTTGCGCCCTATGGGAGTTCGTATTCCAAATGGAGAAATGATCAGTCGAACCGATGGTCGAACATGAGATGGGGATACGGATATGTAGGGCAGTTCCAAAATCAGGAAGAACTTAATACAGCTCCCTCACAAAATGGCAACGGACATGCTGCATATTTCCCAGGTGATATGCGATATGACGACTGGAACGGGGATGGCATGATAAGTGGTTTGGACCAGCATCCGATTGGCCGCAGCAATGATGCCGAAATCTTTTATGGATTGGACTTCAACACAAATTACAAAGGTTTTGCACTAACACTATTTTGGCAGGGCGCAACCAATTTTACCTTATTCCCACAAGCTCAAATGAGTGGTCCGCTGATGTGGGGAAGAAACTCCGTCGACATATTTATGGATCGCTGGCATCATGAAGATCCATTGGATTTTAGTACACCATGGGTGCCTGGTAAATTCCCGATTTCAAGAACAAATTTTGGCTTTGGCCCCAACAAGGATGCTTCAGAATACATGTTTCAGGACATCTGGTACTTAAGGTTGAAAAATGTGGAAATATCGTATACTTTGCCCTCTAGTTGGACCAAGAAAATTTTTATCCAGGATTTGAGAGTTTTTGCAAACGGAACAAATGTTTTGACCTTTAAAACAAAAGAGTCATATTTTGACCCTGAAAAAAGACTCGATGGAGATGAAGCTCAAAGTGGCTATAAATATCCATTGTTGAAAAATTATAATCTTGGTATAGACATAACTTTTTAATATTCTTAACTATGAAAATTAGAAAAAATATATCATTCAGGATATTAATAATCAGTTTATTATTGATATCATCAAGTTGCAACGAATATCTGGATACCAAGCCCGTCAACATGTTGTCCAGTGAAATGATTTTAACCAATAAAAGTGCTTTTCAGGCACATATGGCGGTGATTTATACCAGAATGAATTTCGAAAGGTTTAGTGTTTATCTTGACATGAATACCAACCAAATGGTAAATTGTGTATCGGGCCAAAACGTAAATCTTGATGCCGGATCAACTTTTACCGACAACCCTCAGGAAATGGATATCTGGAACAGTTGTTTTACTGTTATCCGCGATTTAAATATCTTGATTAAAGCCTGGCCCGCTGCTACAGCTTTTACAGCTGCAGAAAAAGATAATATACTAGGTGAGTTGAGATTTTTACGTGCTTATGCCTACTTTAAACTTGTGAGAGGTTATGGAGGTGTTCCTATAATAGAGGATCCAATGGAACTTCCTGAAGGGGGAGATGTTACAACACTTCAACATCCAAGAAATAAAGAAGTTGATGTTTGGAAATTCGTTGAAGATGAAATGACCGCGGCAATTGACCTGATGTCAGCCAAAGGAAATGAGTTTCGTATTAATAAATGGTCGGGGCTTGCATTTAAAAGTCGTGCCATGATGTATGCCGGATCAGTAGCCAGGTACAGCCAGATTCAACTGGAGGGTATACTTGGAATTCCGGCCTCTGACGCGAATCATTATTTTGAATCAGCCCGGGATGCAGCTAAAACGGTCATAGAAACTGGTCCTTACCGGCTATACAATTTGATTCCGGATAAAGTTCAAAACTATCAAAAATTATTTTTCGATGAGACTGCGTCCAATAAGGAACGTATTTTTGTTACAGCTTACTATTGGCCGTTAAAAACAAGTCCGGTCGACAGAAACACTGCGCCATACGCTCACAGGAGTTCACAGGGGTATGGTTCATATGTTTGCGTAACACTCGATATGGTCGACCAATTTGAGTATACTAACAATCGGAATGGCTCTTTAAAAATGACAGATTTACAAGGTAAAAACATTGTATACGATAAAGCGATCGATATTTTTAAGGATAAAGACCCCCGGTTTTTCGCTACAGTGCTTGCTCCTGGTTCACCCTGGAAGGGCGCAATTCTGGAAGTATATGGTCAGAAGATTGTAAATGGAGTGGTGGTGTCAGGACAAGGATCATCTGGTATCGGCCCACCCGAAGCTACATCAACAGGATTCTGTATGGCTAAATGGTCAGATCCAAATCCTCCAAGACCTATTTCAGGAAATTCGAGTGAAGTGGATAAACAGAGCATAAGATATGCCGAGGTACTCCTGAATTATGCCGAGGCGCAGTTAGAACTGGGAAATGAGCCTGAGGCTTTAAAATATGTTAATCAGGTTCGCGAACGTGCAGGTTTGCCTGTATTGGCTGCTGTAACTATGGATGACGTCAGACGTGAGCGTTATGTGGAATTGGCGTTTGAAGATGTTTGTTATTGGGATTGGAAACGATGGAGAATATACCATATTAAAATGTTTTCTACTGCTACCCGTGGACTTTGGCCAATTTGGGATCAGACCAATAATAAGTATGTATTCAAAGAATTCAATCTGGCTGCCAATCTATTCACGCGCACCTACCAGCCCCATAGGTATTATTTCAGCATTCCAACAGCAATCCGTAATGCTAATTTGCAGCTTGTTCAAAATCCGGGTTATTAATAAACACTTAAAAGTAATACAATATGAAAAGTGCTAAAATATTCTACCTATTTTTGGGTTTTTTTCTGTTTTACTCTTGTGAAATAGATAATTATGACCCGCCAACAATGACCTTAGAGGGGAAAGTTGTGGATGAAGTTACAGGTGAAAATCTTTTTACGTCACAGCCGAATGGCATTAAAGTCAGGCTACTGGAAGAAGGTTTTGAAAAACCGAACCCCTTTGATTTTTGGGCTATGTCTGATGGTACATTTAAAAATACCAAGCTCTTCGCTTCCAGGTATAAAGTCCTTGTAGTGGAAGGAGCTTTTGAAGATTCAAGTGTCGAACAACTGGATGTTGATTTAACAAATAGCAATCAGGTTGTAGAATTTAAAGTCATGCCATTTATTCGGTTGAAAAATGTCAGTATCACTGTTAGTGGAACTACTGCCAAAGCGACTTATAAACTTGAACGTACAACAAGCACCAGAGCGCCAAAAAGTAGCTTACTCCTGATCTATAATTCGGTTCATCTGCATGTAACTACACAGGGTGTAAAAAAGTCAGCAGTAAATAATCTGTCTGCTTTAACACCTGCAGCGCTTGCAGATAAAACATTTGACGATCAAATCACAGGTTTAACTCCGGGGAAATATTATGCCAGAGTTGGAGTGCTGACTGACAATGCCTTAGGTCGATACTCGTATAGTCAGATAGTTGAGATAGTTGTTCAATAAATGCGTTCAATCAATTTTGATTGAAGTTATTTATTATCTGATCAACGATTAAAGTTTATTATTTTTTTTGAGCTACCCTGGTTTGAATGCCAGGGTAGTTTTTTTTTTAGTGCTGGTTGATATCCTTTTCCGCAAAAGCTTCTGACATTGTGCAATTTGCCCTTAATAATCACATAAACAAACCGGGAATAAAAAAAGGAAACCGCGCCAACGATTTCCTTTAAAAAACATCTTTTTCAGACATTTTAATTAGATATTAACCATAACATTTCTATGAAAGTTAACAATTTGTAAAGTCTGGTAATTAACCACCTGTTTTTTTACAAGTTCATTTTATTAATGTTACTTTTGCAACAAATTTAAAAGAAGGTTCGATTCATTCTATAATTCTCAAAACGAATAAATTATGTCTAAAATTAAAATTGGTATTAACGGTTTCGGTCGTATCGGCCGACTGGTTTTCAGAGCTGCTGTCGAAAGAAATGATGTAGAAATTGTTGGAATCAACGATCTTATTGATGTTGATTACATGGCTTACATGCTGAAATACGATTCAACTCATGGTCGTTTTTCAGGAACGGTTTCTGTTGAAAACGGTGCGTTGGTAGTTAACGGAAAAAAGATCCGCGTTACCGCTGAAAAAAATCCCGCTGACCTTAAATGGGGTGAAGTTGGAGCTGAATATGTTGTTGAATCAACTGGTCTTTTCCTTGATAAAGCGAAATGCCAGGCACATATCGATGCAGGTGCGAAAAAAGTGATTATGTCGGCTCCCTCCAAGGACGATACGCCTATGTTTGTAATGGGTGTTAACAATAAGAAGTACACTGCTGACATGAACTTTGTGTCAAATGCCTCTTGTACAACCAACTGCCTTGCTCCTATTGTAAAGGTACTTCACGACAATTTTGGAGTTATCGAAGGTTTGATGACAACAATTCACGCCACAACTGCTACCCAGAAAACAGTTGACGGTCCTTCAATGAAAGACTGGCGTGGTGGCCGTGGTGCAGGTCAAAATATTATCCCTTCATCAACAGGTGCAGCTAAAGCCGTTGGTAAAGTTATTCCTGAATTGAACGGTAAACTTACCGGGATGTCTTTCCGCGTACCTACCCCCGACGTTTCAGTTGTTGACCTTACCTGCCGTTTGGAAAAAGCAGCTCCTTACAAAGCAATCTGCGCAGCGATGAAAGCTGCTTCAGAAGGTGAATTAAAAGGGATTCTGGGATACACCGAGGACCAGGTAGTATCAACTGATTTCCTTACTGACGCACGTACATCCATCTTTGATGCAGGCGCAGGTATTGGATTAAATGACAATTTTGTAAAAGTTGTATCATGGTACGATAACGAATGGGGTTATTCCAACAAAGTTGTTGACCTGGTTCAGTACATGTACACAATTGACCATAAATAATCGGGGTTGCCCTGTTAATAATAAAAAAACCTGTCGCTGACAGGTTTTTTTATGGAATCACTTTTTCAATTCTTTCATTCTTTCATTAAATACCCCCTCCGTTCTGGTAGTTTGTCCGGTCTTTTTTACCTTTGATTTTGTCAATCGACTCGTCAACCTGATCGCCAAATTTCCGGCCGGCATCTCTTGCTTTTTTCCAGAATTCTTCCGCCTGCTCTTCTGCCTTGCCTTTTAAAGCCTCTAATTTTGCACCCGTTTCACCACTTTGAAATTTTTCGGACTGTTCTTCCATAAAATCTTCAACCTGATTTAACAAGCCTGATATTTTTCCAAACGCTTCGCTTCTTTTAACCTTTTTCGCCTTGTCTGTTAAAAAATCTTCGGCTTTGTCTGCAAATTCCCTGCCTTGGTTACCCTTTTTGCTTTCATTTCCAGTGTCCATATTTTATAGTATTAGGTTTTTCAACAAACATAACAATTAAATCGGCAATTAGTTTGATTGATTTAAGAAGAATCACCTGACCCAGATAGAGGCAATTTATCTTCCCGCATATTTGGAACCTCGATTCGAGGGTTTTCCGAAATTTTTAAGGTGTTGATTCTTGCTGCAACACTCATAATCCAAATGGGAAACAGAAACAATGCCAGACAATTGACTGAAAAGGTTTTTTGTATGGACAACCCTGCATTGAGAATGCTTATCTTTGGCACTAAATAAGGATAAATGTCAGAAAACAGAATTTGTAAATTATTTGGAATCAAATACCCGATCATACAGGCGGGAATGGTGTGGTGTTCGGGCTGGCGACTGGCTTCTGCAGTAAGCAATTGCGGAGGGTTGGGATTAATTGGTGCAGGTTCGATGCATCCCGCAGTCCTTGAAGAACATATCCGAAAAGCGAAACTTGCCACAAACAAACCTTTCGGGGTAAATCTTCCGCTGCTTTATCATGAAATAGAGCAACTTATTGAGATTATCATCAGGGAGGAAGTCAAAATAGTATTCACCTCAGCAGGGTCACCAAAGAAATGGACTTCAGTGCTACATGATCATGGAATTCTGGTTACCCATGTAGTTTCATCCGCCCTTTTTGCGGCAAAAAGTGAAGAAGCTGGTGTTGACGCCGTTGTGGCGGAAGGGTTCGAAGCCGGTGGCCATAACGGACGTGAGGAAACAACTACACTGACGTTGATTCCATCAGTCAGAAAGGTAACCTCCCTCCCATTGATCGGAGCCGGAGGAATTGCAACAGGAAGGGCGATGCTTGCCACGATGGTTTTAGGCGCCGACGGAGTCCAGGTCGGCTCAAGGTTTGCCGTATCGAACGAATCATCGGCACACGGGAATTTCAAAAACTGCGTCGTTAATTCCCGTGAAGGTGACACCCTCCTGTCTATAAAAAGCTTAACTCCGGTTCGATTACTCAAAAATAAATTTTTCGGGCAGATACATGAGGCTGAACTAAATTGCGCGACAAAGGAAGAACTTCAAAAGATTCTGGGTAAAGGACGTGCCAAAAAGGGAATCTTCGAAGGTGATCTTGAAGAGGGAGAACTGGAAATCGGTCAGGTAGCCTCACTTATCGACAACATTCTGCCTGTTTCGGAAATCATGCAAAATTTCCTTAACCAATACAATGAAGCACTTGCAGAACTACAAAATCAATCAATATACCAATTCGACAACGAATGATTCAATTTGAAAAAATTACACTTGCAAACGGATTGCGTGTAATTGTCCACACCGACAATTCCACACCATTTGTGGCCGTAAATGTTTGTTACAATGTCGGGGCAAAACACGAAGACCCCAACAGAACAGGTTTTGCCCATCTTTTCGAACATCTGACCTTTGGTGGTTCACAGCATGTTCCTGATTTTGACACGCCCATCCAAAACGCGGGCGGTACAAATAATGCTTTCACTACCAACGATATTACAAATTATTACATTACCATCCCTGCCAACAATATCGAAACTGCTTTATGGCTCGAATCGGACCGGATGCTTGGACCCAAATTCACCAAAAAAGGTCTGGAAGTTCAGCGAAATGTGGTGATCGAGGAGTTCCGGCAACGCAATCTGAATAAGCCATACGGCGACATATGGCACCTGTTGCGTGATCTTTCCTATAAAGTCCACCCTTATCGCTGGCCTACAATAGGGCTGGTTCCTGAACATATCGAACAGGCAACGATGGAAGAGGTAAAGGATTTTTTCTTTCACCACTACGGCCCGAATAATGCTATTCTCGTAATAACCGGAAATATTGCCGCCGATACTGCCTTCGGTTTAGCCGAAAAATGGTTTAGCGGTATCCCGGCGAGAGAGATAAAAAAGAGTGGAATTATTCGTGAACCTATACAAACTGCCGATCGCGAACTGACTGTAAAGCGTGATGTTCCAATCGATACATTTTATATCGCATGGCATATGAGTTCAAGATCGGATAAGGATTTTTATGCCGCCGATCTTCTGTCAGATATTTTATCGGGAGGAAATTCTTCGAGGGTTGACGAAAGGCTGATCAAGGGACAAAAACTTTTTTCGGAGGCTGATGTCTTTTTAAGCGGAGAAAATGAACCGGGTTTGTTTGTCGCCACCGGAAAAATTAATGAAGGGGTGGATTATGAATATGCCCGCAAAGCGATGATCGACGAGGTACGGCAAACAGCCGATACCCTGATCACATCACAGGAACTCGAAAAAGTTAAAAATAAAGTGGAGGCGGAACTGGTTTTCAACGAAATCGGCTACCTCGAAAAGGCGATGCAGCTGGCTTCCTATGAAATTCTTGGTGATGCAGCACTTATTAACCAACAGGCCGATCACTATCGTAATGTTAGTTCAGAAGATATCCGCAGAGTTGCGTCCGGAATTTTGCGGCCGGGAAACTGTAATATCCTGAATTATTTATCATTAAAAAAGAACTCATGACCTTAAAAAGAAATATTCCGCCCAAAGTATGGGGGGTGGAACGTGTAGAATATATTGAACCCGGCCGGCATATTCTGGATAACGGTGTCGAATTATTCACCCTGACCAGTGGTGATCAGGAAGTGGTTAAACTGGATTTCTCGTTTAAGGCTGGCAGCTGGTATGGCACCTCACGATTAGACAGCACAATGGCTGCCTCGATGCTTCAGGAGGGAACTGCCAGACACAAGGCAACCGAAATTGCCAACACATTTGATTTTTACGGTGCGCAGTTTTCTTCGGCCTCTTCATTCGACAACAACTATGTAAGTCTTCTTTCATTGAAGAAATATCTCCCCAACCTGCTCCCTTTGGTTTCAGAGATCCTTCGTGAGGCTTCCTTCCCCGGGGAGGAGTTTGAAATATTAAGACAGAAAAAAAAACAACGATTAATTGTTGACGCCGGCCGGGTAGGTTTTCTCGCCCAGAGAAGTTTTTTACGAAATCTGTTTGGTGATGGCCATCCGTACGCACCGGTTTCCTCGCCAGATTCTTACGATAACATTACCCTGGAAGGGGCAAAATCGCATTACAGTAAGTATTATCGTCCCGACCGGATGACAATCACGGCTTCCGGATTTGTTGATCATGAAGTAATTCAACTCATAAAGGACAATTTCAGCTCAACATGGGGAAGTACGGACCTGACTCCGGAAAAAAACGATCATCAGTTACCCGTTGCTGAAAAAACGCTTTTTATCGAAAGGGAGGGTGCCAATCAAAACGCACTTGCAATCGGGAAACTTTTTCCCACTCAGAATCATCCCGATTTTCCCGGTCTCAAACTTCTTTGCACTATTCTGGGGGGATATTTCGGATCGCGGTTAATGGCGAATATCCGGGAGCTTAAGGGATATACTTATTCTATCCAGGCTTCGCCGGTCTCCTTTCTTCGTAACGGCTTATTCCTGATTTTTGCCGAGGTAAAAACAGATAAAACCGTCGAAAGTGTAAATGAGATCTTTTTCGAAATTCAAAAACTCACCGAAGAATTAATCACTGCTGAGGAGTTAATTCCGATACAGAACTATCTGCTTGGCAGGATACTTGAAGATTTTGACGGTCCGTTTGCGAGGGCACAGACATTCTCCTCTCTGAGGGAGTCCGGTCTCGATTTTGAATATTACAACAGATTGATTCACACAGTAAAAACAGCAACACCTGAGGATATCAGGACGCTTGCACAAAAGTATCTCGCACCCGATACAATGAGTACCGTAATTGCCGGGACAAGGTAAGGACCCCGGGGCGACTTGGCGAAAGCGCGTCAGGCGACATGGCGACTTGGCGAAGGGGGAGAAAGGGCGAAGATGAGAAGACGAGTCAATGAGAAAATGTGAAAATGTGAAAATGAGTCAAGGAGACAATGTGCCAATGTGTTAATTTGCCAATGTGTCAACTTACCAATGCTTTAGGATTGAATTCAACGAATTTCCTTTTTAGGAATTCGTGAATCGAAGATCAGCGCAGCTAAATGCAATGTTCTCTTTTTAAATCCCGAAGGGATTAAATATTAATGACCCCGGGTAAGCGAATCCGGATTCTTCTAATATTAATAGCATTAACATTATTCGGAATCGCGCCACCCGGGGTATGAACGATCAACCTAAATGCGGCGCAACTACCCCCATAATTGAAAATCAAACTTTTCATGCGCCGCAAGAGAAAGAAGATGCGAAGGGGCGCTCCCCTATCAAAGATTGACCCGCTTGTCGACCAGGTAGAGATTACGCTCGGCAGAACTGCGTGAAATAAGTTCTCCCAGGAAACCCGCGAGAAATAATTGTGTCCCCAGGACCATGGCCGTGAGTGACAGGTAAAAATAGGAACTCTGCGTAATGCGGCCGATCAGCATACCATTCGACAGCATATACATCTTATGAATTCCAAGCCAGGCAATTGAAAGAAATCCAAACAGGAACATCAATGAACCCAGCGTCCCGAAAAGATGCATGGGTCGTTTTCCGAAGCGTGAAATAAACGAGATCGACATCAAATCAAGATAACCGAATATAAAGCGGCTCAAACCAAATTTGGTGACACCATATTTCCGGGCCTGGTGTTGCACCACGCGCTCACCAATATTCGAAAATCCGGCCTGCTTTGCCATATAGGGAATATACCGGTGCATCTCCCCGTAAACCTCGATGCTTTTTACAACTTCAAGTCTGTAGGCTTTTAATCCGCAATTAAAATCATGAAGTTTAATTCCCGTGACATAACTGGCCGTTGCATTATAAATTTTACTGGGCAATGTTTTGGAGATCGGATCATAGCGTTTCTTCTTCCAGCCTGATACAAGATCAAAACCCTGCTCTTTTACCATTTTAAAGAGTCCCGGTATTTCATCGGGGCTATCCTGAAGATCGGAATCCATTGTTATAACAACGTCACCCTGGGCTTCCTCGAATCCGGTATGCAATGCAGCCGATTTGCCATAATTTCTGCGAAAACGAACACCTTTCACATGCAGATCCTCCAGGGCGGCATTTTCAATCCACTGCCAGGAGCCATCCTTACTGCCATCGTCGATCAGGATAATTTCATACGAAAATCCATTCTCCGCCATTACTTTTGAGATCCAGCGGTGTAATTCAGGTAATGATTCAACTTCGTTGTAAAGGGGGATAATAACTGATATGTCCATCTGATAGTTTTAAGCCGGGAGTATTTACTCAACCCCGTGAAAAGGATTTGCCGGCTGTTTTTTAAAAAATATGGCAAGGATTAAGGAAAACAAAAAACCCATAAGCGTCATTCCGAAAATCTGTCCTAAAGAATAAGTAAGCGGGGTCATGATTTTTTTAATCATTGTCATCATCAGATCTACCTTATCTTCTGACATTCCGCTTTGCAGATAGACCGATTCTGTAAATGCAAAATATTTGTCAATAAGAGTATTATCGACAAGTTTAAACAGCACGTATGTAAAAAACGCCAGGACAAGCGAGGCAAACAGTGTTTGTAGTGTTCCAAGACCCAGGGCACGACCGTAGGAAAATCCCGCCTCAAGGTTATTATCCCGGTATTCCCGCATCGTGAGTGAAATGCCCGCAATAATGATAACAAACGAGATGTAACCGCTCACAGGAGAAAATGGCGAACCCATGACATAAAATACGACAGAATTTAAAATCAGGGCCAAACCCATGTATAAGCCATAACTCATGGCTAATGGGGTAAGTGAATTGCTTTGGTTTTCCATTATTTCTTTGGTTTTGGTACAAACATGGAACAAATATAACTATTTACATCAAGTATTTCAACGATTAACTACTGCCGCAAAATTGTTTTACCTCATAAAATACTGACAATAAATATCTTAAATAATATTTTGCAAAAAAGTGCCACAAAACTTTTTTTTAATTTGGTACAAGAGGTTTTTTTTCTACTTTTGCGGCGGGTAAGTCCTGCACGATCAGCTCCTGTTGAACCCCCCCAGGGCCGGAAGGCAGCAAGGGTAAATGGTCGTAGCGGTGCGATGCAGGTAGCTTACCCACTTGCCGAATTAGCTCAGTTGGCCAGAGCACGTGATTTGTAATCTCGGGGTCGTCAGTTCGAATCTGACATTCGGCTCATAAGTTCTTATTGATGCAGGGAAGCTCCAGTGTGGATGATTACTCCCGGAATGAAGTTCATTTTTTAATATTCGGGGAGATACCAAAGCGGCCAACTGGGGCAGACTGTAAATCTGCTGGCGTACGCCTTCGTAGGTTCGAATCCTGCTCTCCCCACATTTTCAACCGTTGAAATAAGTAATAAATATCATAGCGGGAGTAGCTCAGTTGATAGAGCATTAGCCTTCCAAGCTGAGGGTCGCGGGTTTGAGTCCCGTCTCCCGCTCTAATTTCTTTTTTCACATTAACCACACGATTTATTACCCTCCAAACACATGATCCGGTTTCCCCTTTATACGATAGTAAAACCATTATGATCATACACTAATAGCGTAAAAATACAGGATGAGCGCAAAATACAACCAGGAGAGCCTTAATTTATACGAGGTAATAAGAATCGTGGAAGCGATTCCCTTATTTCTGGAAGACCACCTTGATCGTTTATATCATTCCGCCAGGCTTACAGGAACGGATCACCTGATGCCCGATTCCTCATCGATGAAAGGGATAATTACAAATTATATTTCAACCCAAAACAGGAATACCGGCAACATTAAGCTTAGCTTTACATTCATCAGAACTACTGACACACCCCATTTCGAACTTACTTTCATCCCACATTACTACCCAATTCCACAGGAATATTCCGACGGAGTTATGGTTGGATTACTGAATGCTGATCGTCCGGTACCTCATGCCAAAATTAGGCACCGTGATATCAGGGAGTGGGCAGACCATTCAATAAAGAACCAAAGCCTTTCTGAGGTACTGCTAATTGATTCGGATGGGAATATTACCGAGGGGAGCAGGTCGAATGTGTTTTTCATTAAGAATGATATCCTTTATTCGGCGCCCGAAGAGAAGATCCTTCAGGGAATAACCCGGATTAAAGTCGTGCAGCTTTGTCATCAGGCCGGAATCCGGATAACTGAAACGACAATCCCTGCTAGCAGTCTGAATCAATACGAAGCGGCATTTCTTACAGGAACATCAATTAAAGTCCTTCCCATCCGCTCGGTTGGCACACAGATTTACAGGACTGATCTCCCCTTACTTGTTAAATTGCAGGATCTATACAACCATGCAATTGATAATTACATCCGGGAAAATTTAAAATAAAAAAAGAGGCTATCTCAATTTTACTTTTGAGACAGCCTCCTGTATTTATTTTTGGATCAGATTATTCCACAGGAACCTGCCAATCCATTGAAGCCATTCTCTGGTAAGAACGATATCTCCATTTTGCATTTTCTTCAGCAGCCTTAAACAATTCATCTGCTTCGGCAGGGAATGCTTTCTTGAGTGCTGTATAACGAACTTCACCATTCAGGTACTCCTGGAATTTACTCCAATCAGGCTCTTTGGAGTCGAGCTGGAACGGATTTTTGCCTTCAAGTTCCAACTGAGGATTGAAGCGATACATGTGCCAGTAACCACACGCTACGGCTAATTTCTCTTCTTCCTGGGTACGACCCATTGAACGTAAACCGTGAGCAATACATGGTGAGTAGGCAATGATCAGCGATGGGCCGGGATATGCCTCAGCTTCACGTATCGTCTTAAGGTATTGTGCCTGGTTGGCACCCATAGCTACCTGTGCAACATATACATAACCATAAGTCATTGAGATAGCGCCAAGGTCTTTTTTACGGATCCTCTTTCCTGAAGCTGCGAATTTAGCCACTGCACCCATCGGGGTTGACTTTGACGCCTGACCACCAGTATTTGAGTAAACCTCGGTATCCAGAACCAGCACGTTGATATCCTTACCCGAAGCCAGAACATGATCGAGACCACCATAACCGATATCATAAGCCCAACCGTCACCTCCAAAGATCCAGACAGACTTTTTAACCAGGAACTGACTCATTGATAAAAGTAACTGTGCATAAGGTGCATTATTCCCTTTCAATACTTCGAGCACTTTTTTGGTTGCTGCTTCAGAAGCAGCCGCATTATCGCGCCCTTCGATCCATTCGGTGAAAGCAGCTTTTTCAGCCTCTGATACACCCGTTTCAATTGCCGAAGTCATGACCGATTTAATCCGGTCGCGGCTAGCAGCAACTCCTTCAGCCATCCCAAAACCATATTCGGCATTGTCTTCGAACAAGGAATTTGCCCATGCAGGACCATTACCCGACTCGTCGTTGGTACAATATGGTGTGGCAGGAGCTGATCCGCCGTAAATGGACGAACAACCTGTTGCATTTGCAACCATCATCCGTTCACCGAAAAGCTGTGTAATCAGTTTAATGTAAGGTGTTTCACCACATCCGGCACAAGCACCCGAGAATTCGAACAACGGCTGGGCAAACTGTGAATTTTTAATTGTTTTGTCTTTTTCGACCAGCTTATCCTTGTAGGTAACATTGGCAGCAAAATGATCCCAACGTTCGATTTCGGCTTGTTGCGATTCGAGTGGTTTCATCACCAAAGCTTTTTCCTTTGAAGGACAAACATCAGCACAGTTACCGCAACCTGTACAGTCGAGCGGTGCTACCTGTATCTTAAATTTGAGACCATCAAACTGTTTGCCATTGGCTTTTATCGTAGCTGTACCATCGGGAAGCAAGGCACTTTCCTTCTCACTGATCAGGAACGGACGAATAGCAGCGTGAGGGCAGACATAGGAACACTGGTTACACTGGATACAATTTTCAGCAATCCATTCAGGAACATCAACCGCTATACCGCGTTTTTCGAAAGCAGTGGTACCCGACATAAACGTACCATCTTCGATTCCGTTAAAAGTTGAAACCGGAAGATAATCACCTTTCTGAGCGTTGATAACGTCGACAATATTTTTAATAAATGCAGGACGTTTTGAACCCTCTTCTCCATCAAGGGTGATATTAGCCCACTCTGCGGGAACTTCAATCTTCTGCACATTGTTTCCGCCGGCATCAACTGCAGCAAAGTTCATATTAACGATTGATTCGCCTTTCATTCCGTATGACTTGACAATCGCTTTTTTCATTTGCTCCTGCGCCAGTTCGTAAGGAATAACATTGGTAATCCGGAAGAATGCCGACTGCATAATGGTATTCGAGCGATTGCCCAAACCAAGATCTACAGCGAGTTTGGTACCATTTATGATATAAAAATTAATCTCATTCTGTGCCAGAGTCTTTTTCATTCCATCAGGCAACCTGAGTTTTACTTCACTCTCTTCCCAGATTGTATTCAAAAGGAACGAACCACCTTTTTTCAGACCTTTCAATACATCGTAAAGGTGAACATAGGCCTGAACATGGCAAGCCACGAAATCGGGTGTTGTAATCAGGTAAGTGGAACGGATCTGGCTATCGCCGAACCGAAGGTGTGATGCTGTAAATCCTCCTGATTTCTTTGAGTCGTATGCAAAATAGGCCTGGCAATATTTCTGGGTAGCAGCACCAATAATCTTGATCGAATTTTTATTTGCCCCGACTGTTCCATCTGAGCCCAATCCATAGAATTTGGCTTCGTAGATATCCGGAGCCGAAACTTTTATTTCCTGGATGAATGGCAGCGAGTGGAAGGTTACGTCGTCTTCAATACCGATTGTAAAATTATTCTTCGGTTCGTTCATATCCAGGTTTTGATAAACCGCGATAATCTGCGAAGGAGTTACATCTTTTGATCCAAGACCATAACGTCCGCCAACAATGACCGGCGCATTTTCTTTACCATAAAAAGCATCACGTATATCAAGGTACAATGGCTCGCCATTTGCACCCGGTTCTTTGGTTCTATCGAGTACAGCAATCCGCTTAACTGTAGATGGCATAATACGGAACAGGTATTTCAGCGAGAACGGACGATACAAATGCACACTGATAAGACCCAGTTTTTTACCCTTGGCATTCAGATAATCAATAGTTTCACGAATGGTTTCAGTTACCGAACCCATTGCGATAATAATATTTTCAGCCTCTTTGTCACCATAATAGGTAAACGGATGATATTCTCTGCCCGTGATTTTGGTAATCTTATTCATATAATCCTCAACCATATCGGGAACGGCATTATAAAATTTGTTGCACGCTTCCCTGGCCTGGAAGAAAATATCAGGATTCTGGGCGGTACCTCTTGTTACCGGATGCTCAGGATTTAATGCACGGTTACGAAATTCGGTAAGTGCATCCTGGTCGAGTAATGCAGCCAGGTCATCCTGGTTAATCGATTCAATTTTCTGGATTTCATGCGAGGTGCGAAATCCGTCAAAAAAGTTCATAAATGGTACACGGCTCTTGATTGCGGTGAGGTGGGATACCCCGCTAAGGTCCATCACTTCCTGAACTGAACCCGAAGCGAGCATTGCAAAACCGGTTTGGCGGCAGGCATAAACATCGCTGTGATCACCGAATATCGATAGTGCATGGCTGGCCAGTGCACGTGCAGTTACATGAAAAACAGTCGGCAACAACTCACCGGCTATCTTGTACATGTTTGGAATCATTAACAATAATCCCTGTGATGCGGTATAGGTTGTTGTTAAAGCACCCGATTGCAAGGCACCATGTACGGCACCCGCTGCACCGCCTTCACTTTGCATCTCTGCGAGGCGAACCGGTTGACCAAATATATTCTTGCGGCCATTTGCAGCCCATTCATCAACCACTTCTGCCATTGTGGAGGAGGGAGTTATGGGATAAATACAGGCAACTTCGCTAAACATGTAACTTATGTAGGAGGCAGCATAGTTACCATCGCACGTAATAAATTTTTTTTCTTTAGCCATTTTCATTTTACTTTTATTGTTATTCTATAAAAAAGATTGATATCACAAATCAGGTGATGTTTAATAAAGAAATCCAAAAAGCCATAGCGGAATCACATTTGCCTCGCCTATTTCAATCATATCGGCAGCTGCAAACTGATTTTCGCCTTCAGACCGGGTATACTTTCCACCAACGCGGAACTCGTAATCGTCATCCACTTTAAAATCAAATCCCGATGAACTGGTAACCTTGTGCTGATATCCGACCTGGTTGTAAAAAAAGGTCATTCTCAGATTCCGGTTATTGATATTGTCAGGCGCCACGATATGCAACAGGTTGGTATTGTGCAGAAAAACCTGATCTGGTTTTTGAAGCTGACCGTTAGTACTGTTCTGGAAAAGCAGATTAATCAACCTTGCGTTTTTCAGGTATCGCAGGTAATTCAATACCGTTGCCCGTGAAATTTCGATCTCCGCACTGATTTTACTCACATTTGGAGAAAACGGCATCTGTCCGCCAATCAGTTGAAGCAACTTTCTTAATTTAGGAAGATATTTTAAGTCTATCTGGTTGAGGTACGTGACATCTATTTCAAGTGCAAGGTTTACATGACGAAGCAGTGTCTCGGTATAAAATTCAGGATTTTTAATAAAATAGGGATAGAAGCCGCTTTTGAGATACTCGGGGAAATAAGCCAGCGGGCGTACCTTATTAATGATATCGGGTACAATTTCGCGGTGATGGCTTAAGATATCGGCAAGGGTGAATTTCGGAAATTCCTCGCCTGTTTTGAAATTAAGAAATTCTCTGAACGACAGACCTTCGAGATGATACATTTTTGCAATGTCTTTCAGGTCATTGTTTCCTTCAATAATCCGGAGAACAGGTGAGCTGCTGAAAACGATCTTAAGACCAGGAAGCTCGTCGTAACATTGTCTTAATTCCTTTGACCATTCCTCGTATTTGTGGATCTGATCAAGAACCAGGACCTTTCCTCCCCGTTTATAAAATTCATCAGCAAAAGAGAAAATCCGTCTTTTTGCAAAATAAAAATCGTTTAGATTGACATATAAACAATCACGTGAATTGCTGAAATTCTTACGGATATAGCTCAGCAGAAAAGTGGTTTTTCCCACACCCCTGAATCCCTTGATCCCGATCAGACGGTGCGACCAGTCAATTTCATCATACAACTCCCTGTTTATCAAACCGGAAGATGCATCAACCAAAATTTTATGTGAGTCGAAAAAGTATTCCACTACAGATTATTAATCGGACAAATTTAATCAATTAGTCGATCAATTTGCTATCTGGAGTTTACATTTTGCGTCGTTTGTGCAATTTATATTTAATAAAAATAATTAATTCCGTCATTGATGAGTAACAAAACATCATAAAAAAAGGAACCTTGCAGTTCCTTTTTTATAGTTTCATTTTATATTTCAGGCATTAATCGCTATTCATCGAGACAAGGAATTCTTCATTCGAGGCGGTTTTCACCAGCCTGTCTTTTACAAACTCCATTGCTTCAACAGGGTTCATGCCATTCAGGTAATTACGCAGGATCCAGATCCGGTCAAGCATTGCCTTATCGAGCAACAAATCCTCGCGACGTGTACTGGAAGCAATAATATCCACAGATGGGAAGATACGACGATTCGATAGTTTACGATCAAGCTGAAGTTCCATATTACCGGTTCCCTTAAACTCTTCGAAAATTACGTCATCCATTTTCGAGCCTGTATCGGTTAATGCAGTTGCAAGAATCGTAAGTGATCCACCCTCTTCTATATTACGGGCAGCACCGAAAAATCGTTTTGGTTTATGAAGCGCATTGGCATCAACACCTCCTGAAAGAACTTTTCCGGAAGCAGGAGCCACTGTATTGTATGCTCTTGCCAGACGAGTAATTGAGTCGAGCAGAATCACCACATCATGTCCGCATTCAACAAGGCGTTTCGCTTTTTCAAGGACCATGTTTGCAACACGTACATGCCTCTCAGCCGGTTCGTCAAAAGTTGAGGCAATAACCTCTGCATTCACACTGCGGGCCATATCGGTAACCTCTTCAGGTCTTTCGTCGATCAGCAAAACAATCATGTAAACCTCGGGATGATTAGCCGCAATAGCATTGGCTATATCCTTTAGCAGTACTGTTTTTCCGGTTTTTGGCTGTGCCACAATCAAACCACGCTGACCTTTTCCGATAGGGGCGAATAAATCGACCACCCGTGCAGATAGACTGCTCGCTTTACCTGTTATATTGAATTTTTCGTCAGGAAAAAGAGGGGTAAGATGTTCGAAAGGGACCCTGTCGCGAATATATTCCGGACTGCGGCCATTTATTTCAACGACTTTAACAAGCGGGAAATACTTCTCACCCTCTTTGGGAGGACGAATTATACCATTTACCGTATCGCCTGTTTTTAAGCCGAAAAGTTTAATCTGTGATTGCGAAACATACACATCATCGGGAGAGGTCAGGTAATTGTAATCGGAAGAACGTAAAAAACCGTATCCTTCCTGCATGATTTCAAGCACACCGGTTGCACTGATAATCCCTTCAAAATCATAGGATTTCTCAACTTCCCTGGGTTTCTGCGACTGGTGAACAGGTTTTGGCTGTCCCTGACCTGGTCCCTGAATATTTTTTTTCTGAAAAACGGGCCGGGATGTCTGCTCTGGTTCAGTGCGCGGTTCTTTCGGAGTTTCTGTAACCGTTGGAGTTACAGGCTCAGCCTCTTTAATTTTCAGATCAATTTCGACTTCCGCTTCTGTATTTACCTTAGGACTAGAGGTTATCATTACAGGTTCGGTACGCAAAACGCGCGGACGCCGTTCTTTGTCATTTGGATCAAATCTGGGCTTTTCGATTCTCTTTGGAAAGGGTCTGATCAATGGCTGTCTTTCAAGAGGTACCTGAATAACTGGTGCTTCGATGTCAGCTTTTTTCTCTGAATCTACTGCCGGTGAGTTATTTTCTTCTTTTGTAATAATTCCAGGCTCTTCGGTTTTGATCAGTCGGGGCACTACCTTAATTTCCGGTTTCTTAATTCCAGAGGCCATAATGGCCTGATTGTCAAGTATTTTGTAAATAAGATCTTGCTTTTTAAAAGATTCTACCCGTTTAATATTCAACTCTTTGCCAATATCGCGCAACTCGGGCAATAGTTTCTTGCTTAATTCAAGAATGTCGTACATGTTGTATTATTGATTTTTTATTGATCGCTTAGCATTTCACAATAATAAAATATTGCAAAACGCGTTAAGTATAACTCTATTTAATTTTTGGAAGTGAATCGGGATTCAAAGAAGATTACATGAAAGATTGATTTCGAAAATCCACTGCAAAAATAACAGAATAGATTTGAATTCCCAAATAATCCTGTTATTATTTTACGTATCGGGTTGATGCAAAGTTACCAAAGATTTCGTTATTGTACAGGAAAATTTCAAAAAGAATCAGTTTAAAATCATTTTCAGCCTTTTTTTTAGTTTCGAATGTTATTTTTTTAAATAATTATATTCTATATTTACAAGTTTAAACATTTTCCTATCCTGATTTGCGCTATGAGGCACCTGAAAATTGCCAAACAAATTACAAACAGGGACTCTCCGTCACTGGAACTTTATCTTCATGAGATCAGTAAAATAAGGCTGATTTCAATTGAAGACGAAGTGGAACTGGCGCGAAAAATAAAAAACGGGGACAGAAAAGCCCTTGAATTACTGATTACGGCTAACCTTCGCTTCGTGGTATCGGTAGCCAAGCAATATCAAAATCAGGGTTTAACCTTATCCGACCTAATTAACGAAGGAAATCTGGGACTAATCAAAGCGGCAGAACGTTATGATGAAACGCGCGGATTCAAATTTATATCCTACGCCGTATGGTGGATCAGGCAATCAATATTACAGGCTGTTGCCGAACACTCCAGAATCGTTCGCCTTCCATTAAACAAAATTGGATCTATTACTAAAATTAATAATACTTTTACTAAACTGGAACAGGACTACCAGCGTGAACCTGTCCCCGAGGAGATCGCCGGAATGCTTAAATTTCAACTCAAAGTCGTCGAAGAGGCGTTGCAAACGGTCAATTTCCATATCTCAACCGATGCTCCGCAGCATGAAAGTGATGATGAAATTACTCTTTATGATTCTTTAATTAATAATGATTCCCCAAGTCCTGACCTGTCGCTGCTTAAAAATTCATTAAAGATTGAAATAAACCGGGTTTTTACAATACTGGATGATCGTGAAGCCGAAATTTTGCGCTATTATTTCGGCTTAATAGGTGAACACCCGTTATCAATTGATGAAATAGCCACCGAGTTAAAACTTACCCGCGAAAGAGTAAGGCAATTAAAAGAAAAGGCGCTTAAGAAACTAAAAAATGACCATAAAAACCGCCAGCTCCGCTCCTACCTGGGTTGAGGCATTTTTTTATTCTGATAAAAACTGGTAATGACCACTTTTTATCTCAAAAACACGGTATCCATCTTCCTCTCGCAGAAATTTCACATTGTTTGACCGGGCAACTAAACGGCCACTTTCCGTAATCTTATTTCCTTTCATAACAGGCACATAAACCATAGCCTGTGAACTCACCGGCACAGTTACCTGCATGGAGAATTGCTGATTCTCATTCTTCCAGTAAATGCCAGCTTCACCGTAAGGGGTTTGATTAAAGTACTTTACAAACGAGATGTCACCGACAGGTTGCGGCCGGAATAGAATATTCCTGTAACCGGGCATTTCCGGGTCAGCATTCATTCCGGCAAGTTTACGATAGAACCAGACTATGCTACCGCCAAACATCGGATGATTACGGGAATTTTCCCCGCTCCACTGCTCCCATGTTGTTGTAGCACCTTGTTCAATCCACCAACCAAAACCCGGCTGGGTACGTTTGTTCATGGCCTGATCGGCAAGTTCATGCATCCCGTTTTCGGACAACACTTCAAAGAAAAACTGCGTACCAAATATGCCGGTATCCAGATGTCCGTTATTGGCTTTAATGTCTTCCTTTAATGAATGGGTCACTTTTTCGTATTGATTGGCAGGCACACCCATCTTAAGAGCAAATATGTTTCCTCCAGCTTTTCCGTAAGTTCCGTTTTTTTCGTCATAGAACCTTTGAAAAAATGACTGTCTGGTGTGTTCGGCCAATTCTGCGTATTTTTTGGCTTCTGTCAGTTTATTCAACGCAGTGGCTGCCTTCGAAGTCAGGTCGGCACATCGCCAGAAATAGAAGGTGTGGACCATATCATCCGGAGGTAAAGTTCCGGGCGCAACCCAATCACCAAGATTAAACCATTTGAGCGCATTCCCATCCTTTCCAATCCGTTGCGAGTTCATGATTCCATCCTTATCAACCCATGCCTGCATATACCGGATGTACCCCTTCATCCCTTCAAAATTTTCTTCCAGCATATCTTTGGCACCATAGTGAAGGTAAAATTCCCAGGGCATGATGCAGATTGCAGCTCCCCATGCAACTCCGCCTCCACAGCCCGGTTGCCAGGGTGCGCCGTTAGGCACATATCCTGTTTCCACATTTTGCGCGCCGGATATATCCTGAATCCACTTGTGATAGAAATTCCTGGCATCATAGTTATGCATCACGGTAACGCATGCCACCTGTCCGTCGCCCGTATAAGCTGAGCGTTCACGATGCGGACAGTCGCTCGCGATTCCGCCATGCATATTATCTGTCTGACTTCTTTTCCAGATTTTGTTGATCGTGTTATAGAGCTGATTGGATGTTTCAAAAGTGGCCGTTTCTTCCACAGAGGTGTAAACCACTTCGGCAGTCAGCTGATCTGCACGCAGTTCACCCGGCCAGTTAGAGATTTCCACACCGCTAAAAACAAACCAGTTGAACCGTGCGGCATAGGATTCGGCCCCCTTTCCGCTGAAAATATAAGAATTGTCACCTGAATACGTAGTGCACAGGTATTTGATATCGATCTTATGGCCTGCAGGACCCTGCACCTTGTTCAATCTTAACCATCCCGAAACTTCAACTCCAAAATCAACGTGATAATTCCCGTTTGCGAGTTTTTCAATTTTTACAGGACTTAACCGTTCCATTACCTTGTCGGATTTAGCGGTATGAGCCACCAGCTTCCCTTCGGGCGCTTTCCGGAGCACTGCAGGTTCCCATGCAGAATCATCAAACCCGGGGCGGTTCCAGCCCGGTTGTTCCTTCCGGGCATCATAATGCTCCCCATAATAAACCATGTCCATCAGTATCGGACCGCGTGAAACTTTCCAGCTTTCATCACTAACAATAATTTCTTCACTCCCGTCTTCATAGGTGATATAAATCTGAGCCAGGAACCGGGGTGTACCGTAGGCCGCGGTCCAGTGTTTTGCAGGGTTATAAAATCCGTTACCAAGGATACCACCCAAGGCATTCTGACCTTTTACCAGTTGATTTTTAATATCATATGCAAGGTACATGACCTTATATTCCCTGAAATTATCTTCCAATGGAATGTATTCTTTGATAAGCCCGGGGCGTTTTGCGTAATTGGTCTGGTTGGGTACTAAAACATCGTCACCAACCTTCAGTCCGTTCAGATACAACTCAAAATATCCCAGGCCGGTGACAAAGGCAACAGCTTTGCGGACCTTTTTTTCAATTTTAAAATCTTTGCGGAATATCGGGGCCGGAGGAGGCAGCTTTTCTGGCAGCGGGGCATTGTTTCCAGGTTTGGGCAACGCCTCTTCTCCCTGCCAGGGGGCGCCGATCCATTTGGCACTCCATTCCATTGGCGTTAAAATCCCCATACGCCAGTACGCGGGTTCGCTCCACCGGGAAACCTTCCCGTCTTTATCCCAAACACGTACCTGCCACCAGCAATCCATGCGCGATGCCAATGGTTTGCCGGCATATTGAATCCGGTTTGACTGCTCACTGATGACCTTTTCACTGTTCCACAGATCAGGTTGTCCAAGACCCTTTTCAGTGGTCGCAACCCGGATTTGCCAGGCCGTTTGCACCTGTCCGCGTTCGCCTTTTACTGCTGTATTTATCCATGCCAACCTCGGCCGTAAAACATCAACAACTGAAGGATTCTGTAGATATTCGCAGGTGAGTTTCGACGGACTAATTTTTCCGAAAGTAACCAGTCCGCCAAAAACCGATAGAAGGATCAAAATACATAATTTCTTAGTCATCATATCTTTACCACTATTAATTCACTACTGTTTTAATTCATAAGTTTAATCAAACGGATGGCCTTTATCAAACCAGCCTCTGTCTCTTTCACCTTCAATAATTTCAAAACCAGGCATTCTTCATTCTTTTGAAGTGACAGATCGCCAACTGGCATCCAATCCCACGTTCGTTCTACGGACTCCGACCGGGTCACGTAGTCGCGCTCAGGCAGGATCACAGAATTGAAAGGTTTATCAATGTCAAAAATTACCGAACCGGCATTTGAGCGAAGCATAAATTTACTTCCGGTTTCACCAGCCGGACAACCGTATTGCAACTCAACCCGGTATTTCCCGGCATGCTGCATATTTAGCCTCCAGTAAACCGAGTCGCCGTTCTGAACCCAGCCCTGGGTATGCGACTGATTGGGATGAATACTTGAATATTTAATTTTCCCGGACAAGGTCGCATCCTGGACAGGAAAGGTAATGCTTTTCTCATCAGCGAAACCCGCTTCAATGGTTGTCTGCACCTGGTACTGACTTACAAGTTCATGTTCCCATTTTCTGAAGACGGCAGCAAGAGTTGCCCTGGTTTCAGAATGACTGGCGGCAATATTGAGTTGTTGAGAGGGATCTTCCTGCATATCAAACAGCAGCGTATCTTTCGGACCAGCTACCAGACGGTACCGGTCATTACGGACAGAGCCAATGCAATTTTTCATCGGGTAGTTAGCCTGACGTGAGAAAATATACCGGTCAACGGGTGCGGAATGGAGGAGAATATTACCGCTTAAATCCTGACCATCAACAGGTAAAACCGGATTAAAATTTACCGAGCACAATTTAAGGAGGGTTGGCAGTAAATCAATGTCCTGCGCAAGCTGATCAGTCGTCCCGGCCTGAATAGTGCCCGGCCACGAAATGTAAAAAGGTACCCGCACACCCCCTTCGTCAACAGATCCCTTTTTGCCTTTCATATGACCATTGTAACGGAAGGTATTTGGCCCATTATCGGACATGAAAATAACTATGGTATTTTCCCGGAGCCGGAGCTGACCGAGCCTTGTTAAAATAAGCCCGATGTTATCATCCATATTTTCGACCATGCCGTAAACCGATGCCAGCTCATTGTCCAATCCTTTGGCTTTGTACTTGTTAAAATACTTTTCAGGAACCTGGAACGGAGAATGAGGAACATTATAAGGGACATAACAGAAAAATGGTTCTTCCTTGTTCTTCTCAATAAAAGCGAGTGCCTGCCGGGTAAAAAAATCGGTCGAATAGCCGTCGGACCTGATATCCTCATCGTTGTGCTTATATATTGCATCGAAATAATATCCCAGATGTCCGACCATGAATCCGACATATTCATCGAAACCACGACGATTCGGGTGTTGCTGATACCAGGCTCCGTTGTGCCATTTCCCGAAACAGCCTGTCGAATAACCATTTTTCTTCAGGACATCGGCCAGTGTTGTTTCGCGTGGATTCATATTTTCGTATCCCCGCGCTACTGAGGAAACACCGGTGCGCAAAAAATACCTCCCCGTGAGAATTTCGGATCGCGTCGGCGCGCACAACGGACAAACGTAAAACCGGTTAAAACTCAGACTCTGCTTTTCCAGAAGGTTCAGAACAGGTGTGTCGATCAGCGGATTTCCGTTGGCGTTGATATCACCCCAACCCATATCATCGGCTAAAATCAACACGATGTTAGGTTTCTGGCCTGCGGGTCCGGCCGCTATGACCTGCTTCCCGGGAAGGAAAATCCCCAGGATTCCACAGGTGATAATTTTGAAATTATGGGTTGTCATTCGGAATTATATTTCTATTCAATCTTAATTCTTTCAATATCCGTTTGGTTAATCCAGCCGGCTTTCAATTTCTCCCCGGACATTACCCGGTTATAAAAATTACGGGTATTTTCTGAATAAGGATAAGTGTCAAAAATATCACCTTTGCCCGACATACGGGGATCCCCGTCATTTTTTAGCTTAACGGTCATTTTCTGAATCAGGTCACGCTTTACGGCAGCATATTCCGGATTTTCGGCCAGGTTCTTTATGCATTCCTGATCCTGAGTAACCAGGTACAATTCCTCACCCGGAAATTTCCCGAAATTAAGATCCCAGTACCGGCTCTTTCCCTTCGACCTGCGATCATTAAGAATAAACGATTTGGTCGGAGAGCCGTCACAATCCATATAACCTGTCTCCGGATTTCCGGCAGGCCACCTTTCAGGATGGTAATTGCGGAGGTAAAGGAATTCGCCGGTTACAATACCCCGGATCGGATAACCCTGATCATCAGGCCTTCCCAAATCGGTTCGCTCTTTTCCAACGACCATGAAATCGCGAAATTTTTCCTTTTGTGTAGCCGAAAACAGAGGAACAAGGCTCTTCCCTTCCATATTCTGCATACCGCTTTTTCCCGGACTTACTCCCGCAACATCAAGAAAGGTCGGGGCAAAATCGGTAAAACTCACAAAATCGCTGATAGTCCTTCCCGGATTTTTAATTCCTGCAGGCCACATAACTGCCAGTGGCAGGTGATTGGCCAGCATATAGGCATTCCCTTTGATACGCGGGAAAGGCATTCCATTATCGGCTGTGATGATAACAATGGTATTTTCCAGTAAACCCTTATCTTTCAAAACCTTTAGCATTTTGGCAATATGAGAATCGAAGTATTCGATTTCATAGGCATAGTCAAGCAAGTCGTTTCTGACCGTGTCGTTGTCGGGCCAGAAACCGAAAATTTTATCGATTTCAGAGGGTGACTTTCCCCCTTTAGTTGCCCCGGCCTTAAATTCATATGGCCGGTGAGGTTCGGTACTGCCAAACCAGAAACAGAATGGTTTTCCTGCAGTATTGTCTTTCAGGAAAGCCTCAAAATTGGCCGTATAATCAACTTGGGATATGAATTTTGCCGGGGGTGTGGTTTTAATAGCGCTGTAAGCCGGTCCTAACAATTCCCGGTTTTTGCCATTAACCATTCCCGGATCGCCCGGCGCCCAACCTTTAGCCGTGTATCCGACATGATACCCGTTCTGTAAAAGCGTTTCGGCATAAGTCGTGAACTTTGCCGGGAAGAATGGCACATGATTGGCCGCGGCCTCGAGTTGCCACGAGTTGCGCCCGGTCAGGATACAGGAACGCGATGGTGCACATTTGGCATTGGGTGTAAAAGCGTTCGAGAAAAGAATTCCTTCGCGTGCCACCCGATCGAATGCGGGTGTTTTTACCCATTTGCATCCGTTGGCCCCGGTATGTGCATATGACTGGTCGTCGGCGATACAAAAAAGAATGTTGGGACGTTGCTTTTCCGGAGAAGGCAGGCTGTGACCGTGAATCGTTCCTGCAAATCCAGTCAAGGCAATAACGGCTGGTAAAAAATGAGTATTGAAGTTGAATTGCATTATTTATAAATTAGTTGGATTCTGCAGGAAAAGTACGGATTTCTCCTTTCAATCGTGGATATGTTTCCCATATTTCAGGATTTGAACCCGATTCGCGAGGATCGTGTGTAGCTTTCAGAAGATTGACCAGGCGTTCAGCCATCTCTTTTTGAACCGCTTTATATTCAGACTTCCCGGCCAGGTTGATCATGCAATCGGGGTCTTTCCGTATATCAAAAAGTTCTTCGGCAGGCCGTTTTTTTGTTGCCGCGAGAAAAAAGGGTGCTATAACAGGATCATTTACATTTTTTTGCTGAAACAGTTGAAGTGTCGGGCTACCGTCTATATCCATGTAACCGCCATACTTATCTCCCAATGAACCATCCTTACGGTAAACCTGAGGATCACCGGAAGGCCAGTATTCGGGATGATAATTCTTCACATACAGGTAATCTTCAGTTCTGATCACCCGTTGCGGATAACCCCGGTTATCGTATCTAGCCGATGAATGGCGTTCGCGACCGGCATAAATTACCTGGCTTTCCCGATTTCCGGGCTTTTCTTTCGATGAGGTTAATCGGGCGAGAATACTCTTTCCGGACATCGGGAAAGCACCATCAAAACGGGCACCTGCAGCCTCCAGTATGGTAGGTGCGAGGTCAATTGTGCTGGTAAGTTCACCCACCACCTTCCCCGAAGGAATACGTTTGCCCCAGCATATGGCCAGCGGCACATGAATCCCGCCATCGTAGCAGTTGGCTTTGGCGCGGGGGAAAGGCATACCATTATCGGCAGTTACAATGACCAGTGTATTCTCCAGTTCTCCGATGGCATCCAGTTTTTCGAGTGCTTTTCCAAGCTGACTGTCGAACCACTCGATTTCCACAGCATAATCCAGCAGGTCATTTTTAACCACCGAATGATCCGGCAGAAAACCGGGAACTTTTGCATCAGCTTCTGATTTGCCTTCCCTGATTCCGGAACCTTTCTCAAAATCACGGTGCGGTTCATGGGCTCCCAGCCAAAAAAAGAAAGGTTGACCCGATTGCCGTTGCTGTAAGAACAGGTCAAAATTTGCCGCATAATCAATCTTCGAAATACCGGAATAAGGTGGCTGTAATTTTTTCTGATTGAATTCCTTCCCCACCGGATTTTGTTTCCATCCTGAAATCTCCCAGTCGCCCGGCCCCCATGGTTTACCTGTAAAACCAACTGCATAATCATTTTCTTCCAGTACCTGGGTAAATGTCTTGTATTTTAAAGGAAATGAGCTGCCGTGAGTTCCGGCTTCCTCAATCTGCCACGGATAACGTCCGGTTAAAATACTCGCACGCGACGGACTGCAACCCGGAGAAGTGACAAATGCATTGGTAAACAGAAGACCCAGCCGAGCGACCCTGTCGAAATTTGGTGTTTCGACGACCTTGGATCCATACGCCGAAGCATAGGGAAATGACTGGTCGTCACTGATAACAAAAAGGATGTTGGGCCGGTCTTTCTGCTCTGCCCTGAGGTTCAATTGCATTGAATACACGACGATCGGGAGTATTGCAACATGTTTTATCATAGACAGCAACTATTAAGGCATTCGAAATATTACAAATTTTTAAAAACCAGTCCCACTAATTCATAGCATCCTGATCGGTAAGCACATACTGTTTTTTGGAATCCATGCGATACGTTTCGTAAGTGATTTTGCCTTTAGAAATACGGACAAGTACATAAGTGCTCCTTGAACCCGGATCGCCTTTACCACGCGAATGGCCGACGTCGACATGCCAGACATTTTCAATGTTTTTTACACTGTAGTTGTGCGTGTGACCGAAAATATAGGCTTTTACTTTTAAATCGGATAACAGTCTGACGAAGCGGTCCCGATTTTCAGGATATTGGTTCAAACAATCATCTTCGTGCCTAAGCCTTTTTGAATCCATATCGGGCAAAGGATAGGCTGGTTCATGACCAAAAACGATTACCTTTTTCCATTTATTCTTCTTCAGATCGGCTTTGAGCCATTCGTACAGGAAATCATTCATATCGCCTTTCGTGCAGTCATCGCATGTTTCTGCGGCATACTGATTAAGCGCCACAAAATGGGTCTTCCCATAATCGAATGAATAGTTCGTTTCTTTACACGATTCAGGCCCCATGTTTACGATATAAGGCAAATTATTTCCGTTTTTATTGAAATCGCGCAGCCATTTCATATCTGAAGGCGTTTCTGCTTCATGGTTTCCAACCATCGGATACCATATCGTATGGGGACCAATATATTTCTGTATGGTATAATAAACTGAATCGGGTGGATCGATATCACCCGGTGAAACGATAAATGCCAGGTTAGGATGCTTTTTGATCGCTTCACATGCTCCGCGGAAATAATCCGGATTATCTCCCGAATAATTCCGCATATCGGCTGTTACTACAAATGAAAAGTCGTTTCTCTTTTGCGCATAACCGGATAATGATCCTGACAAAATAAGGAGTACTAAAAAAAATTTAATATTCATTTTTAAATTCGGGCTTAAAATAATTCGATTAACATTTTCAACAGTAATCACCCGGCTGATTTAAGGATAAAAGGTGATTTGTCCACTTTCCATTTATCAAAAAGCCAGTCTACAACCCGGTGATCGTAGCGTGGCTGGTTTGCCTGGCCGACTGTAGCGTTCAGCATACTTATAACCGCTTGCTGAACTTTCGGACTACTTTCGCCCGTATAATCAATCGCGTTGAGCGCATGGGTTCTTACAAAAACATCAGCATGTTTAAGGACACCGAGCATTGCATTCAGTCCAGCCTCTTTTTCACCCAGGTAATATAACGCTTCGGCCGCCACTACGACAACATCCGGAGATGAATCATTGATCGCGGCTTTTAGTTGGGGCATAGCCGCACGGGCATCTTCCTTCAGAATCAATAAACCAGTTGCGGCCCAATACCGGATGGCACTATCCTCATTTTTCAACCAGGCGGTCATCCGGCCCAGATTTTCCTTTTTCCCCAGCGTTGCCAGGTCTGCCGCTTCAACGATGGATTTAAACGGAACCTTACCACTACGCATATAGTCGTAAAAAGGGATATTGCCTGCCCTGATGTTGCGTTCTCCTTCAGGAATGAAACCTGTATCCAGGATTTTACCGGCCCAGGTGACATTTGCCTGCCGCATCCGTTCAAGAACCTCAGCGTATTCAGGATTGACGGCAAGGTTGTTTACTTCCCACGGATCGTTTTCAGTATCGTACAACTCTTCTGATGGCTTTGATTTCCAGAAGGCCGATTGAGTTTCATTGCATTCACCGGCAAGAAACGCACGTTCCCATGACTGTAATGACGGAGCCTTCCATAAATAGTTGATATGCTGTCCGGCAATACGGTAAGGCATATAGTTACGGATATACCTGAACTGTTTATCACGCACGGCACGCACCATATCGTATCGTTCATCCATACGTCCCCTGAACATAAAAACATACTCCGGATCGGCCGCTTTCTGTTTTCCAAGGAAGGCATTGCCCTGCATCCACCCGGGGACAGGGATACCGGTAATGCTTAACAGGGTTGGCGCAAGGTCAACAAAACCAACCAAACGATCAACCTTCTCACCCGGCCGTGAAGCGGGAAACAAGTGTTTAAACTTATCGGGAATCCGGATTATAAATGGAACATGTGTTCCCGATTCATAGACAAAACGTTTACTGCGTCCCAGTACACCACCATGATCGCCGTAATAAAAGACAATCGTGTTATCAGCCTCACCGCTTGCTTCGAGTTCCTGCAGAACAGTGCCGACCCAGGCATCCATATCTTCGATCTTATCGTAGTACTGAGCCCAGTCATGCCGCATCTCAGGGGTGTCGGGGTGATACGGAGGAAGCTTAACCTTGTTCGGATCGTGGCGCAGTTTCTCCGTAGGGGTAGATTTATGCAGGCAGCTTTCGTGAGAAATTGTTGAGTTAAATATCGCGAAGAAAGGCTGTCCCGGTTTACGGTTTTTATAATGGGCCTTATTACTCGATTCATCCCAGATTCCTTTGATCTGAGTTGCCTTAATGTTATAATCTTCCTTTGAGTTGTTTGTGCAGAAATAACCCTGCTGCCGGAGGAACTGCGGGTAAAACTGAATGATATCAGACTTGCTGTACTCGCTGCGCATGTGCTGATTTCCTCCCGAACAGGCGTAGATACCCGTTATGATGGTATTACGCGACGGTGCACAAACAGGAGCATTGGCATAGGCATGCGTATAACGAAATCCTTCTGAAGCCAGCTTGTCAAGATTTGGCGAAGTAGCCAGTGAATCACCATAACACCCCAAAAAAGGACTGTTGTCTTCGGTGGTAATCCACAAAATATTGGGAAGTTGTGCCTGTTTTGGTTCAGCCCATCCCGGCAACAGATAAAGCGTCGATAACCCGGCCAGTGCGGGTATTTTCAATTTGTTTAGCTTCATGCGATTGATTAGTGGTTATTTATGTCCATTATAATGACAAATGCTCTTTTTTTATCCGGATTAATTCAAACCAATGCCTTCGGATTACTGTAAATACCTGTCCTATAGCTGGTATATCGGGTCATTTATCAGGATAAAGAAAGAAATCATTTATTGCAAATATATTAATTATACGCAACTCAGCTCACACAAAAAAACTGGTGTGGTTTTTTGATTTTAAAACCGGAAATCTATGTTTTATGTTAATCTTTTTTGAGGAACTGAAAGCAGATCTATTTTTGAAACTGAGTTTTATATTCGTTCAATATTTCCCCGTTAACACCATAATGTGAAAAAACAATCTCCGGCTGCCCCCCTTTCCGGGTGACTTCCACATGAAGGAAGCCGCCAATGACATTCAAATACAAATGTTGTGGTTTCCTGTCGTTGGGGTCCCACCCGCCTGCATGTTGGTTGCTTGCTGGACCACAGCTAAACTCCACCAGACCTGTACTTTTGTCCTTTGATACATACTGCCAGTGCCGGTCCCCACAGACTAAAAACATGTTCTTCCGGGTTTTCAGAAAGTCTAAAATAACCTGCTGTTCATAACGAAATCCTGCATTGGCATGGTTATCATTCTTTTTCGAACGGTCAGGACCAATTATCGGCGTCGGGCTGATCAATACTTTGAATGTGGCATCAGACCCGGCCACCGTCTTTTTGAACCATTCCAACTGCTCCTTCCCCCAGATTGTTTTCAGGGGCCCGTCGGGATCATCGTTTGGACTTCTGAAATCACGTCCTTCGGGCAACCATATCTGCAAATCCTTCCCCCAGCGTATTGTGCGATAAGTTTTATCACCCATTGGCACTTCCTGCAGAAACAGTTGCTGACCTTGCTTAAAAGTAAATTCACCCATAAAACGGGTTTTGAGTGTTGGATAACAATCGTTCATCCACGTATCATGATCATCTTTAATGAAATAGCTGGTAACCTGCCGGTGAAACGCTATGTTTGAAGGAAGGCTGTACATCCGATCCCAGTGCCATCGCGCAAGTGCCTGTGTTTTAGCCTGACGGTCGTAATAAAGTATATCGCCGGTATGGACGAAAAAGTCGGGATTTAATTTCAGCATCTGCGGATAAATCTTGAAGCCGAAATTTGATGAATCACGATCGGGATATGCAGTACCTGTTACCACTGTAAATGAAACAGGCTGAACAGTTGCAGGCAGTGCCGGGGTTCTGAAACCTCCCCTGACCGAACATGAGGAAACTTCTGCTTTAAGAGAACGTCCCTGAACTTCAATCTCATACGATTCAGCGGGTTTAAGTTCTGAAATTTTGATCTGAGCTGTAAAGTCAGCCATTGGATTCACTGCCCTCCATTTTGTGGAAATCCAGTCGGGTGAGTTTTTCAGTTTATACATCAATCTTACCTCTCCCGGTGCACCCGGTACGGCGCCCTCGATAGTTTCGATCGAAGATCCTGCCGGAAATTCCACCAGCGGCGTTAAATCGGGCCTTCCCTCCCCTTTAATTTCAGACCATTTTCCTGTCTGATCATCTTTATAGGTAATTACCGGCATAGGCCCGTCATTGATCCGTTGCTGATTTTTGGTCAGACGGACCCATACAAGCGCCGAATTTGGGATAACCTCCCCGATTTTTATCCCGGTAGCTATATATTGACCATCGGCATTCATTAAACCGAAAAAGCTGATCAGCAAAGAAACTGCCACAAGCACCACTGCGAATCTGTTTTTTTCCATTGTGAAATAATTAATAAGGTAAGTTTATTTGTAGTTTGTGTTGAATTCCAACCAGGTTTTACTGTCACAAGATAAAGAAAATTTAATTGACAATTTTAACCAGTCCGGGATTTGAATCAATTTCGACCTGTTTGCAATTCCGTAAAATCAGTTGTTTGTCAGAATCATCTTCTTTTATTGTCATTTTATTGATTTTTAAACCAATTACATCATCGAAAACGCATGCCGGACGATAATCTTTAGCTGTAGCGTTTACCCGAATGTTTTTCATGATTAACCCTTTTACATGGCGGACATAAAACGCCCAGGCCGGCAACTCACCGAACATTGAGAATTCCGGGTATTCAGCTTCCTGTTCTGGAACATCTTTCAGGCGGTTGAGCGGAAGGACTGCCAGCCCGTTGTTCCCCCGTCCGGGAAAGCTGATTTCAATATTTTCAAGGGTAACATTTTCGACAATGGATCCCGGAATTCCTGTAATGGAACAGGGGAATGGGTTGTGAAAGAAGGGGAGATCGGGGCCACGTAAATCGTAACTTTTATCGGGCCGGTCGAACGGGATTTCCACTTTCATATTTTTGAGGGTTACATTTCTCAGTATCCCGACCTTTCCACCGGCGTTTCGGTGACCCAGGCGGATAAAAATGGCATTGCCGGTATTGCGCGCAACGATATTATCCACCACAACATTTTCGAGTGTTCCTCCATCCACCGATTCGATAGCTATTGCCGAACGAAAGGTGTCGTAGATTTTGATATTTTCAATCCGCACATTTTTAAATCCGCCGGTTGAGGCTGTACCAAATTTAATTGCGCTGGCACTGGAACGTACCGTACAGTTTGCGATATAAATGCTGTCGTTCCAATGATCCGGACTGTGAGATTTAAGGCAGATACCATCATCGGCCGAATTCACAAAACAGTTAGTCACCCTCACATTTCTGCAATCCGAAATATCTATCCCGTCATTATTCCAATAGTCATCACTAATCACCCGGATACTGTCAATGACCAGATTTTCGCAGCGATCATAAGTCTGGACCCAGCAGGCGGCATGTTCTACAGCAATTCCAGTAATCTTTACATTTTTGCAGTCAACAACTTCGATATTTTGCGGACGTGCAGTTTCATTGGGTCTTTTTCTCCGGAAATTGTAAAGCGCACTGTCCAGTTTACCTGCGTAAAAGAGACTGTCGATCACTAAAGCAAGTTTTCGCCCCTGGCCGTCAATGGTTCCTTTCCCGGTGATGGCAATATTATTCTGTCCATCAGCCAGCACCAGGGCTTTCCATCGGTTGATCCTTTGATAGTTTTCAGGATCAGTGCTACCCAGCAGAACAGCCCCTTTTTGTAAATGAAGTTCAACATTCGATTTAAGGATGATGCTTCCGGTAAGGAATTTGCCGCCCGGTATGATCACTTTTCCACCTCCTGCGGAAGCGGCGGAATCAATTGCCAATTGAATCGATTGGGTATTTAAAGTCGTTCCATCGCCTTTTGCTCCGAGCGAAAGAATATTGACCTCAATTTTATTAGCACCATTTTGGGTCTTTACAAAAGGCGCTGCAAAATGCTTCCCGGGAAAAGCAGAACCTGACAAATAGAAAGTGATCACTAAAAGAAACCTGGGGAAAGAAGAGTTGATCATCGGAATTGGTTTTAAGACATTTGAACCCTATAGAAGCAGAAATCAATCTTCTTCTATAGGGTAAATTAGGAGATTAATAATCAGGATTTTGTGTAATTGGTGGCGAAGAGAGATCGATTTCCCGTTGAGGTATCGGACGAACCAAATGTTTTTCTGCTAAACTTCCCTTGGCTTTTGTCCAGAAGTTATATTTTTTGGACCGTTCGATCAGTTTCCCTGTTCTTTTCAGATCCCACCAGCGGTTGAACTCGCCCATCAGTTCCCTGGCACTTTCATCCAGTATCAGGTCAACCGTCATGTTGGCCGGTGTGGCCCTGTAGGATTCGGTTTCCTGAGAGGACAGATTTTCAGGGAATTTTGCACGTAATGGATTTACACCAACGCCCACGGCACGGTCGAGCACTTTGTTGTAATAAACATCAGCACCACCCAGGACACCACCTGTGGCACCCTTTACTATGGCCTCTGCGGCAATTAGATAAGCTTCTGCTGAACGAAACAGGGCGAAGTCGAAAGTACCATAACCATCACCATACGCAATGCCTGGTTGCCAGAATTTCCAGAAGGTTGGTGTAGGGGCTGTCAGACGCGAAATTGCCACACCGCTGATCATCTGATCGACATTCATGACCGCGTATTTTTTAGTTCCACCTTCGTCGATTCCTTTTGCAGCGCCGGTTGCAGGCTTATTCCATGGCGTCCAGTAAGCAACTGTGTCGCCCACGGCATAACTCACTTTAAGGTTCGGATCGGTATAACTGTAGGCATAGTTCGACACCGCCTTTAAGGCATAGATTACATTCAGAAAGTTATGGGTATAACGGCTATCTCTTTGAGGATCGAAAAACCGGTAAACAGCGGGTGACGGATAATTTTGACCCAGATGCCTGTTATAATCACTCGTTCTGCCCGCATTTCCGACCAGTTCACTGTTGCCCGGGAAAATTCCATGGTAATAATTGCCGGGTTCCCGGTTAGTGGGACCGCCCGGTGCAATTTCCATCGCATTGGTAAGCACATCACTGTTGTATTGAATCGCAAAAACGACTTCAGAATTCCGATCATTCTGAGATCCTGTATATTGTTTCAACGGATTTGTTTCACGTTTAGGAAACAGGGTGTTGTATTGTGCAACCAGAGGATAGGCTGCGATTACCTTGTCAGCCCATGTGAGGGCGGATTTAAAGTCAGTTGCAGTTCCTCCAAGCGAATTGTTAAAATTCCAGCCACGTGTCAAATAAACTTTAGCCAGTAAAAATTGTGCGGCCCCTTTGGTTACACGACCGTAATCGGTCGCAGTTACCGGAAGTGCAGCTTCGGCTTCTTCAAGGTCCTTGATAATTTGTGTATAAACCTGTGCGGAAGGTACCCTGACGATTTCTTTGGTTGGAGCAACGGTTTCTGTAAGTGGCATGGGGACATCACCCCAGGTTTGTACCAGGTAGAAGTAACTCAACGCACGCAGGAATTTAGCCTCAGACATACGCGTGATTTTTTTTACAGGATCGGCATACGTAATGGCTTCGCCCCGTTCAAGAGCAGCATTGGTGCGGCCAATTTCCCGGTACAAGATATCCCAGAAGGCTGACACTTCAGCCGATGAAGCGGTTAAACGGATATCATACTGGTCCAGGGGAGATCCATCCCCAACCGCAATTAGGCTCCATCCACTGGCCTGGAATATGTCCGTTCCGGGTAAGGCCATCGGATAGTTAAGTATGAAATCGCGCAAAAGCGGATAGCACGACTTCACCAAATCTTCATAACCAGCTTCATTTGTAATGTATGAATCAGCAGTAATATTTGAAACCGATTCCTCTTTTAAGAAATTCTGGCATCCTGCTCCCGATAATATCAAGAGAACAGACAGGATGAAATTTCGTATATTATATTTTTTCATGGTTATATAATTTTTGAAGGATATACTTTAAATTTAAAAAGAAGCGCTTACGCCGAAAGAATAAACTGCATTTGGAACATCATCCTGGTAAGTTCCTGAGTTAAACTCGGGATCCATCCAGATGTTTTTTTCTTTTGTGAAAACAAATGGATTATTAGCCTGCAAATACAACCTTATGCTGGTGAATTTAATACTGTTAAGCATTGTCTTTGGAAGATTGTAGCCCAGGGTTATGTTTGAGATCCGCCAGAAATTGGCATTCTTGTATTGAATGGCTTCACGATAGGGGTTGGGTTGCCAGACACCAAAATAATCATTGGTTGGATTGTTCGCTGTCCAATAGTTCAGGTTCAAGCGGTTGTAGCGGTTACTGCCCAGTTCACCCATCGTTCCCTGAAGCAATGCATTTCGGAACTGCACCCCTTGCCGGGTATAAATAAAGAAGGAGAAGTCCCAGTTTTTGTAGTTGATTGTATTGCTGATCCCAGCCATCCATTTGGGTAATTCATTCCCCAGGACAACACGGTCGTCAATGCCTGCTGAAGATGATATCTTATCGTCATTGTTCTGGTCAACAACCTTTACCGAACCGGGCACCTGTCCATATTTTGCAGCTTCAGCTGCCTCATCCGTCTGCCAGATTCCATCAAATTTATAATAGAAATTTGAGAGCAGCGACTCGCCCACAAATAGTCGGTTGGTAATATCCTGGGTTACCGTGCCGCCGTATAATTCCAGAATTTCATTGTGGTTGGCCGAAAAATTCAGATTTGTACTCCACCTGAAATCCTCTTTCTGAATATTTACACTATTTATTGTAACTTCCACTCCGCGGTTCTGCAATTTCCCCACATTGCCGGTTGCTGTCAGATAGCCCAAAGAGCTTGGTATCTGAACATTCTGAATCAGGTCATTGGTCGTTTTGTCATAGAGTTCAAAGTCAACCATTACCCGGTTTTCCAGGAAGCCCATGTTTAGCCCAATATTGACCTCTGAGCTGTTTTCCCATTTCAACTCGGCGTTTCCAAGGTTATTTGGGGCATAACCATAAGCGGCAACACCATTAAAATCATAAGCGGTCTTTCTCAAAAAGGCCTGGGTACTGTATGGGGCAACAACATCATTTCCGACTTCACCATAACTTAAACGCACTTTAAGGTCTGAGAAAAAGTCCAGGTTTTTAATGAAAGGTTCTTCTCCTGCCCTCCAGGCACCGGCAACGGAAGGGAAAAATGCCCATTTGTTTCCTTCTGCAAGTACCGAAGATCCGTCGTAACGTCCGGTGAGGGTCAGCAGGTATTTGTCATTATAGCTATAATTGATACGACCCATAAATGACAAGATCGATCGTTCGATCAGGTTACTGGTTACTCCATTGATTAAGGCTGCAGTATTTACGGCATAAAAGCTCGAGTTGTAGGCCAGATTTTCTACCTGGATTCCGGATGATTCCGATCTTTCCTTCAGGGCACTCTGTGCCGCTGTGATATTTAAATTGTGTACCCCGGATGTTAGTTTATAATTTAGTATGTTGTCCCAGGTATAAGAGCTGTTTAAGTTGGTTTGATAAACGGCACTACCCAACCGGTTGATCCTGTTTTTTGTATCTGGTCCACGGTACTCTCCCCTGCGGCTGCCAAATACCGATGCCGACAATGATGACCTGAATGTCAATCCCTTAACCGGTTCCAATTCGATATAGCCATTGCCTAAAAAGTTTGAAACACGTGTTTCATCATCCATACTATAGTCCTGAACTTCCAGAATAGGATTCTGGACCTGCGTGTCGGCGATCCCCATCCAGTAGGCATATCCGTTGATGTTCCGATCATTCGTCTCCGTAGGATTGGTTAATTCATCGTAATAGATTGATCCGGTCGGTCGTGCGCGATAAGCACTTCGTAAAGCTTCATTTGATCCAAGGTTCAGGATGCTAAACGTGTAATAGGATGTAAAACCTACTTTAACCATGTCACTTAATTTGCTGTCAATGCTTCCTTTAAGATTAAACCGTTCATATCCGGTATACAGCAGGTTTCCTTTTTCACTTAAGTAACCGGTAGAGAAATAATGAGTGGTATTTTCATTTCCTCCTGACAGCGCAACCACATGGCTTGTCTGAGCGGAGGGATTTGTAACCTCGTCAACCCAATTAACCGACCTCCCGGCCTCCACATTTTCCTTTTGAGCCGTTGTCCAAATGATTTGTGCCGTTGGATTTTCGGCCTTTACCACATCATTGTAGGCATGGTAAAACTCTTGTGCGGTCATCAGGTCAGGCAGGTTGGTCGGCACTTTTATACCAACATAACCCTCATAAGTCACTTTGGTTTTTCCCTGTGCACCCTTTTTTGTGGTAATAATAATGACCCCGTTTGCACCACGTGCACCATAAATGGCAGCCGAGGAAGCATCCTTCAAAACATCCATGGTTTCAATGTCGCTGGGATTTAATGTATTTAACTTTCCGCCCATTACCCCGTCGATTACGACCAGGGGTTCGCTGCTGAAACTGATTGAATGGACCCCGCGGATATCAATCGTGTAATCCGATCCCGGACGTGAATTGATCTTTTTAACATTCACCCCCGATACCTGTCCCTGGAGGGCTTTGGCAGGTTGTATCGGGTTGGAACGAACGATATTTTCTGCCTTTACTGATCCGACCGATCCGGTAACATCACGTTTCTTTGCTGTTCCATAGCCGATAGCGACTACCTCTTCAAGGCCAATGGTAACTTCACTTAAAACAAAATTGACCTCCGTTTTATTCCCCACTGCAATTTCCTGGGCTGTCATACCCACGAAAGTACAAACCAGGGTACTGTTATCAGGAACATTCGCTAACGTAAAGACCCCGTTATTATCGGTTACTGTTCCGTTAGTCGTCCCTTTAATAACAACAGATGCCCCGGGAATATTCATTCCCGATTGATCAGTGACCTTCCCTGTGATTGTTCTCCCCTGTTGCTGGTCAGCGGCCGCCAGGCCCCGATCGATACCGGCATCAGGTGCCTTAATGATCGCACCCGCGGATAACTGCCCTGTCACTGCAAACAGTAAAAGTGTAACCAGATGCAGAATCCGTAGAATATGAGTATGGTCAATGCATGACCTGATACTCAACTGAAATGATTTTTTTTTCATACTCTTGCTGTAAATAATTAGTTTTTGAAACTGATTGTTCAGACGAAAAGTTTTTGAAACCCTTCGGCTTTGGAGGTCACATTTAACTATAATCATCATAGGCGATCTGGCTTAGAAGATTACTTTGTGGTGCAGATAATTAGGATCAGATAATTAATTGAAATTATCCGGACACTATTTTGCGGATACAGTATTGAGGTACTGTGACTTCGGACCTGGATCAGACGTCAATTATTTTATACGAATGCTTTTTGTTAATTATTATTCACACCGGTCAGAAGCAAAGAGATCATCACTGCAACCTGGCTGAAAGCTATTTTGTACTCGTTTGCGTTATAAATCTGATTAATCTTAATAAAATAACAATTTATAAAATAATTTGTTCAGAAAGCTGAAGTTCAGATTACTATTGTTAATTTGTTCATATCAATGACCTCTGAAAAAATAAAATTGAGCTTTCGGAGCCCGATGATATTCTGTCTCCCAAGGATTGCTTTAAACACGCAATTGGATATTCCCTATGTGGAAGCAATATTTTAAATTTACGAATTCAAGCCAGGTAAAGTGGTTACAACCTATTCTGATGATATTGATTTCATTGCCGACACTACAAAACAATAGGCAAACCAATTTCACCCGGCACCAATATTTGATTAACACGGTCTTTAGTTCCTATATGATTCCACATCTTCCTTCATATCCCGCTGTACGAGTACCAGTTTATTGTCCTCTTTCTCCCGGAATCCATGATCATAACAATAATAATTGGCATTATTTTTATGCGTTACGACCACATAGGTGAAATGATCAAAACGGTAACCCTTTTTCATCAGCTCACTTTTTTTAACGGTTGTTTTGCCCATTGCATTTAAACTGACCAGAATGGAGTAATTTTTTTTGAGTATCCTGTTAATTACTTTGATCACTAAATTCATATTTGAATAGGCGATATTATTATAAGTACTCCTGCATTGGTCACTGCAGAATTTCTGGTCGGCCCTTCCTCTGAGTTGCTCGTGGCATTGAAGGCATTTACGATCATCCATAGCCTGGAAAATTTTGATTACTAACTCTATTTATTAAAACATTAACCCGAAAAAATTAACGATCAACAATTGCTTCTAATCGCTTAATTCCGGTTATTTCCCGATATAACCGATTAATTCCGATATTTATACCGAGCTCATTATGTGGAATATACACTAAATATTTAATTCCAATTTGTTAATACTTGCGTAATTTTCATCCTAATTATCCTGCTATACTCCAAATAACCCCGATTCATGGAATATTGTTCATTTTGTACACCATTTTACCGTCAGGATATTCATGAGCAATCCGCTTTGACAGGTAAAACTCTCAGTCAATCACATTTGTTCCGTATTCTGTTTTATGTGGTTTGGTATTTTTCGCAAGTATATATTTTCCCGCAAGAGGAAACTGGAAGTTAGGTAATCAAATGATACCAGCATTAAAGACAATTGACTGAAAGTCTGTAATAATAACAGGTAATCCAAACGAATGCCTTCATGATCAACTTCAGAATTGAGAACCCTGGTTGATCTTGCTGAACAAATTAAAATAAAAGGGTGACCAAAACTGATACAATTCTTTTAACCTGAGTAAATTTGCTCATATTCCTGAAGTGAAGTAAATAATTATGAGTTTGGGAGCCCAGTAAGATAGAATATGATAAATTTGAAGGTAAAAGGACAGAAGCGGGGAAAGGAAAATGCTGATAAAACCAGACTGTGAAATCAATTTATAAACTAGTCCCGTAAAATAGCTTCAACAACAGGGGCAACCCGGAATAACCATAATTGACCTAATGCCCCATCAAATTATTCATTTCCTCCTTTATTGTGTTAACAACGAGATACCGGTTAAATCCGCTTTTCCGTTTTTCAAAAAAGCATAGGTCAGCTTATCTGCCTTGCATTCAATAAACCGGATTCGTTTCAGACTCTTGTTTTTAAAGAACGTGTTAATAAGGGTTGCATTCCGGAATGTAACCCTGGTAAATGCGCAGTTTTCAAAACTGAATTTTTCGTGCAGATTTTTTAACCCGGAAAAGTCAGCGTCCACCCAATTCCCGCGTGACATATCCCAGCTAAGCTTTTTCTTCTGCACACCGGATGGCAATTCATCCGATTGGTTAACCAAAGGCTCAACAGGTGCCAATTCACTGGTTGCGGAATGGAAACTTTCTGAAAAATAGTTAAGGTCAACACCCAGAATTTCCGCCAGACGGTTTAAAGTCATAATGTCGGGCATAGACTCTCCCCGCTCCCATTTTCCGACTGCCTGTGAACTGATGGACAGACGCTCAGCAAGCCGGGCCTGAGAAATATTAATTGTCTTTCGTGCTTCTGCAATTTTATTGCCAATAATTTCTGTATTAAACATATTTTAAAAAATTACGTTTAACTTAATTTTATTTGTACGATCTCTGTTTTATTTTGCCGACAGTGCAAAGATATCCGGAGTCCCTTCCGGAATCACTAAAAAAACAGCTACTTTTAATTGTAATTACGCTATTTACTGTTGTTATTCAACAACGATCAGTTGTAAAACAGTTTTTTTGGATGCTCATATATCTTGGATACGTGCGGGCAACTCATCAAAATAGTCCGGGCGGCCATCAGGTAATTCATATTAATTGGCTTCGGTTCAGTGGTTTTTCATTCATACAAAAAATTGTACCAGTGTTGAAAGACACAGAACCGACAAATTATCCAACCAAAATAAATTTTCGGCAATTAATTGCATAGTATGAAAAATTATGTAAATTTCGAAAAAAAACTGTACACAACAATATTGCGTTTAACGTGACAAATTTGGAGGCAATCGGGCAGTTTTGTCGCTCAAATAAACATGGGCCTCAGAATAATACTTAATAGGAATTAATACTAATTCAAATAATCAAACCTTAAACTTTATCAAAATGGACCAAAAACAATCTTTTAATTTGAATGCTGATTTTTTAGGCGGATTCACGTCAATATTTATGAAGTTAGTCTTTGTTATTATTGCTGTTTATTTAATTGTGTTAATCCTGAATTTCCTGAGAGATAAATTCATTAACAACGTAACAGATACGAAAAAAGACAATATTTCGGATTTACTCATCATTCTTAACAAATTATTTTTCATTTCTGGTTTTGGATTTATAATCGGAAATATTGTACAAGTCTTATTTAGTCAGATGACAAACCACAACAGGGGTTTGGGGACTATGAATTTCAGAGGAGATTGGGACTACTTAACATTTGGAATTATTCTTATTTTTATTGGAATCGGACTAAAGGTTGGAAATAATACATTGAAAAAAGATAGAATTGAATAGATGCCAGCCTAAAACGGCAAAAATGCCTGGCAAGTCGGGTTTCCCCGAAGGATCAGGGCTTCGCTTAAAGGATCCCGATAATTCGGAAGAAAAGCAGCATTAAGTAGAGTCTGTCTGTAAAGTCACCTTATTTTGATTTTTTGGTCCTACGCATTTTATTTTCCCGACGATTTGATGATGATTTGCGTTCAAACTTTTGCTTTTCGTGTTTTTCTTTGAAAAATATGCTCCAGTATTTTCAACCAATCAATCTAACTAACATAATAACAAGCTTAAGGGCGTTCAAACTAAAGTGTTGTGATAAAAATTGCTAATCTCTCAATTAATCTTTTCAGGCAAGTCCCGCTATTCGGGACAATGTCATGTTAGTGAGTACCCTGAAGTTATAACCCAGGACACTCCACATCACCTTTGCTTTGAAATGTTTAAATCCTTTCCAGTTACAAATCCTCAAGTCGAAGCCCCGTTTGAGGTTTGAAATAGCGGCTTCAATACCGCTTCGCCATTTCTTCAAACGTGTTTCCATATTGAGGCTGGTGGCAACATTTTTAAGGCTTTTTGTTACTTTATTGAATACAATATTTACTATACCTTTTGATTTGCAATGATCTAAGCTTCCCTGACTGGCATATCCGCCATCAGCAGATGAATCTCTGGGAGTTATCCCGTAGTTATCTATCACCCTGTCAATGGTAGGGTTGAATAAAGTAATATCAGCTGGATTCCCCGCAGGTATAACACAATCAATGATCAGGTTGCTTTTTCCTGTGGCCAGATTTACCTTGTGACCGAATTGTACTTCGCGTCCACCCTTGACAATAATGTCAGCGTGTAGTTCGTATATCGAGAACAATTTTTGGTCGTTCGGTACTGACTCGTCCTGAATCTGTTTCCGATAAGTCATGCTGTAAACCTTTTCCATCAATGGCAGCAGTTCTTCAAGTTCTGTGATAAAAATGTATGCTTTAAGGCCGAGGCTGTCGAACTTTTTTTATAATATTGGAAACCTGATTGATCGCCTTTGTGAATGTAACTAACTGTTTATTAAAGAGATCGGCTTGCTTATCTTTTGACTTGGTGACGTTTATCTTGAAATAGGTGGTTTTGGCAGATTTGGTATAATCGATAAACGAAAGTACACCGACCTCTTCTTTGAGGTGGCTCAGCAGACGGTGGCTTTCATGAATACAGTCCCAAACGAGTGAATTATTGGTCGGGTAATGAATATTGCTTTTGACAACTGTGCTGTCCTGTCTGATTTTGCTTATATCTTCATAGCCTTCGTCAATGGCAATTTTAATCAGCTCAACCAATACTTTGTGAAGGGTATCTTCACTTATTCTGGAAATGAACTTCTGGAATGTCTGAAAACAAAATGGTTTGCGCTCATCAAGCTTAATAAATGTAGCACAAATCCGTGAATCGCTTTGTGCATATTCAAGTTCCCGATAGTCATAACCTTTTAACTCTTTATAAATCGCAGCCCTGACAATCTGTTCAACAGTGGGTGTATCACCACGTCCAAAATTGTTAACCTCTTCATTGCCAGCTATATCGAATTTGAAAATGCCGTAAATTTCAGGATGAAGTTCAAGAATAGTGTCGATCACACCAAACTCGGGATTCTTGGCCCAATCAGATTTTTCAAATTTCAACACCAGGTCGTTAAATATTTTCATTATAAAAGCTATCTTTAATTCGATAACAAGATACAAAGAAGATTTGGATAAACCTAAGATATGTGCCTGATATTCATATATTTTATCTATTACAGACAGACTCTAAGTAGGAAATTTTTCGGAAAAATCCCCCTGCGTATAGCTGCGAACGTAAGCGATAATTTAACAAGACAACATATGAGATACATTTTATTCGTGATTTTAATATTTGGACTGATAGGATGCGATGAGTATTCAAATTATCAGATAATAATTGACAATCGAACAAATGAAAAAATTAAAATAAAATTTAGTGGTAAAACTGCATATGTAAACGGAACGGATTCTGTTTTGGTGAACCCTCTGACTCATAATATTTACTATAACTCCGATGGAAGAAAAATGAAAAACTGGAATTGCAGTCCTCAAATAAATGCAGAAGAAGTGATTATAGAAATTACTAAGAATAAGACTTTGAAGAAAGATATAACAAAAGAAGAAAATTGGACTTGCGAAACAAATGATAAAAACACCTTATGGAAATTAACATTCAAAATCATTGTTGTCCGGTAAAACCGGAATTTGTTTAATTATTGTGTTTAATGCATTGATAATTAATCTGCATATTTTAAAATTTCAAAAGTAAGCCCCCTCTATTTCGGGGAATAGCGAATTTTGATAATTCATTTTGTTCTCTTTTATTATTTCGCGCCAACTTCCTTCAGGGTCTTCCAAAAATCCATACATGTTAATGTAACTCATTAATTGTTGTCTTATGATGGACACCAGATTAGAAAATGCCCAACTGCGTTTCAACTGACCCCTCACCAGAGTTATCAGTAAATTAGCAAGCATGGCTGTCCAAATTTGTATCTCTATGGCATTTTCATTGTCTCCCAAAAAATATTTTAATGGAAAGTTTTGCTTTAGTTGCTTAAACAGCAGTTCTATCTGCCAACGTTTTTTGTAAATTAAAGCGATTTTTTCGGCCGACAAATCAAAATTATTGGTAATAAACTCAAATAAACGACCATTTTCGCTGTCCCAATAAGCAATTCGTCTTGAACGGTGTTCCTCTTTCTTTTTCTCACCATAGTACAATACAATTTCCTCATCTTTCAGCACACCGGAATCAGCATCATCCGGAATATCGAATTCTTTTCTGGCCTCGTAAAGGGCATTGTCTTTTAGTCTTGTTACATACCAGATTGAACCTTTTGAGAATGCTTCATATTGGGCATAATCAACATATCCTTTGTCAAAAGTGATTATGGAGCCGGGTGCCAGATTATGAACCTCTTTCAGAAACATGTGGTCGTGTCTGGCTGCTTCACTATACCGGATTAGACATGGCACATTTTCGCTGGCTTTAATAATCGTATGAGCTTTTATTCCACCTTTTTTCCTGCCTTCCGTTGGATTACGTCCCACACCTTTAAGAATATCCTTAAACAGCGAGATGGTCGTTGAATCCATGATATAAAGTCGCTTTAAGTCGGCATCACTCAATCGGCTGTCCGCTAAATTTGATACATGATTACGATAAACACTCATATAGATGTCTCCAAAAACCTTGCTGGTGCGCCTTTGGTTTGCTTCAGAAAACGTACTTCGCCTCACCACATAGGATAACCCTAAATGTGAAAGCTTATGAGCGTTGGCCAGCAATCCCAGAATGACTTCTCTGATTGAATGATAGCCTTCCAGAGCAACAAAGAGCATCACAATGACATGATTGTATGTGGAAAACTTTTTCACATAGTGTTCAGCACGATGCTGTTTGGCAATTTTTCTAATCTCTCCCTTGTCAATGAACTTTATTAGCTGATTAAAGATCGGCTGTCCGCTAAAATTTTTACTTTTACCCATGGTTACAATTGTTGCTTCGTAACTTCAAAGGTAACCATACCGGGTTAGTCTTCAAAGGCTAACTCGGTTCTATTTTTTTTACCGGACAACAGTGATTCAAAATAACTAATGTCGATATAGAATAGTTTTGAATATTGTCCTTTACCGGACCCCTGCATTGTATGTGTATTACAAATTTGTGTATCCTTTTTGTATTTTTCGTTAAAAATCTTTAGCTGGGATACACATTTATCGGATGTAATTACTGTTTGATTAAGAACAGGTATTTTGGCCAACGTAACGTTTAAATTCAGAAATAATTCATTTGTAATTTACTATATATCAGTCACAGTGCGAACTGCGGATGGTATACCTTGAATATCCAGGTGTTAATTATTTAGAGGTTGAATCATCCGCAAAGGCGTCCGGGAAAGTTCTTTAAATGAAAAATGACTCATTTTGAGTATGTTTTTGGGAGTAAAGCCTCCTTCATAACACTTTCAAAATCAGTCATTTAAAAAACCGCGTGGAGCTGCGGGGAGACTTCACAACCCCGCAACTAACTAATATTAAATCTATTATAAAGAGTATATTGTGTTTATTGTCTGTTAGATGTATAGTTTTGTGTATATAAGCCAAAAATTTTATTTGATATACACTTATCTTAAAGTGCTGTATAACAGCATATATGGTCACAATGGTATTAATTCAGGTGATGATTTATTTTGTGTATTAATTATGTCATTCACTTTGGAAGTTCCCCCCCTTTTTGATTTGGACCGCCTTAATTCGTCGATAGTCTCTTCCAAATTTTTAATCATCTTCAATAACAAGGAGACATAGTCTTTATAAATACCGGAGATTCCTTCCAATGGTAGGACATTTGATAATGGAGCCACGTCACTTTTTAACATTGACCCTTCACCAAACAAAAGCCATCTATATTCAAGGTCTTCGTAAACCTTGATTGTTTCAATTAAAACCCTGTCCGGTATCTTTTCACGTGATGCCATCCACGCGCTTACGTGTTGAATACGGCCAACATTTACCGACTTCCGAAAAGATTCAAATGAAATTTTTTTGAATTCTAAATAATCACGTAGTCTTTGGTTAACAGTCAAATCCATTATAGATCGATTTTAAATAAATTACATTCGATGATATCGTGTTTTTAGTTACGTGTTTTTACGTTACTTCGCGCAACAAAAACATTACTAAGTTACGGCAGAAAAACAACAAAAACAACATTTACACAACAAATAAAAAACAAATAAATAACTATGAATGTAGAAGTATTGAAAATGAGCACAAATGAATTATTGAAACTCAAAAAAAAGCTTCCTAAAGGATACAGAAAAGAGCTTGCAGTACATTTTAATTGTTCCACCGCATACATAGACATGGTCTTTGCAGGCTCAAGAATTAACAATACTATCATTAGTAAGGCAGTCGAACTCGCACAAGCGCATAAGCATCAAATGCAAATTTTAAAGCTGGAAATTAACAGTTTATAAACTTTAATTATGAATAATTACTTGCTTTGAATTACGTAAATTTACATTAAAGCAGTAATATTTTAACAGCCAATCACATAGGTGCACACCAATAAAACCCTTCGGCGGGGTATAAGGCCGACGTTCTTATACTCAAATCCCACAGCGGCGGATAAGAGAGCCACAAAGGGCGGGAAATATTACCTCCCGCCCTTAGGCAAAATCAAGAACCTTTTCTCATTTGAAAAATTAATATAAACCAGTCATGTCAATGGCTCATCAAGATCAATCTTTATTCAATCAGAAAGCAATATGAATATTAACAAAAAACTTAGAGAAATAGTGAATCAACGTCTTAGTTTGGAAGAATTGGAAAAAAGCCAAACCCGATGCGGTTGTGAGTTTCAAATAAAAACTATGTTTTTCGATGACCTAAAACCACATTATCCAACCTTGGTTCTGGGTATTATTAATACTCAGAAGGGAAAGAAGGTTTTAGCAAAATGGAATCAGTATGGCCAGTGCTGGATAAGTAACACTCGAATCAAGTCATATGACTTGTTGACCCCTTCACAAAAAGTGATTGAGGAGGCAAAACAGGCATTAAACGTCTGATCATGTTCCTGATAATTAAAATCGTTTCAATATTTTAGTAATGAAAATAGCCGTTATTGGTGATTATGAGTCACCTGAATATAAAGAATTACTTCAGCGCGTCAAAATCTTAAAACCCGATGAGCAGGTGCTTGATTTATCGAGGCACCAGAAAAGCAGCTGGAGCAAAATGCTTGAATCGCGCTTTGCAGATATCAGAAACGCTCAACAGGTAGTCATCAGCGATGACTGGGAAAGTCATTTTGATGCAAAAAGGGACATCACTCAAGCACAATCCCTGAACAAAGAGTGTTTCATTGACCAGGGTGGTCGGTTTTTGCCGTTCCCTGAGTATGCCAGAAGATTATGAAAAAACACCTGATCATATTTATAACCGGCTTTGCCCAGGTGTTCCTGGTATCTGCCAACACCTACTTTATCAGTCGCACCACATGGCTGGGGATAGCCATGTGCGGTTTTGGGATTTCTTACTTGTGGACATTTAATGTTCGGCGGGTAACCATAGGAACCAGGATGGAGCAATTCATCTATTCCACGGGGGCTATGCTTGGAGGTTTGTCCGGAGTGATAATGGCAAAGATGATAAAGCGCTAAGCACCTTTTCCACCTCTGAAACTTAAAATGATAATTTAAAAAATGTGATGAAATACAACCGAAGGTACTATCTGCATCGTCGAGTGCGAAGTGCAGGATTCGTTTTAACAACCAGCAAGGAAAACAAAACGATCAACATAAATCCTGACCAGATACACCTTGCTCAAAATAACAAATACCTCTCTGAACTGAGAGACACATACAGTTATGCAGTACAATACATTAACCCTTTGATGATACTATGATTAACCACTGGAACGAAATCTATCAGCAAATTGAAACAACAGACAATAAACTCTCCATGTTTATAGAAGGTGCCGGATTGTCGGCATTACAACTTAAAAAACTACAGAAATACATCTGCGAATGGAATAAATCGAAGAAAATGGCAGAAGCGTTCGATCAGTTTATTGTTCCTTTTGACCCAATAAAAATTAAATCGCCTTTCAATCAGGATGAATTTCGTAATTTTTGGAAGACCTGGAAAGAATACCTTCAGGAACAACATGGAAAGTTGATGCGAAGTCGTATGGAGCAGACATCCCTCGATTACCTGGCCGAAATTTCAGGGGGCGACCCTGAACTTGCAATCAGCTACCTCAAATACGCTATTGCCAATGGTTACCGATCATTTTTTAAAGTCGAGACCAAAGACAAAACCAACCCAGCAAAATCAGACAGATATGGAAGCGATTACTAACATCGTAAAAGATAATCCTATTTTCACCGGAAATACCGTAAAGCTTCAGGAGCAGATTAGAGAAAAGGAAAATAATATGCGTTCCTATAAGTCATATCTTCCTATGATCTATGATGAATTTAAGCACCTCCTGTCTGCCAATGCTTACGAAATTATGCTGAAACGTTCTGTTAAACGGGAATTTGAAATCGACCATCACAACGAACCAATCGTGCGGCAGCTATATTTCTATTTTACCAATTCGCTACAGTGTTCCTGGAACCTTAACGCAGGAATCATATTTGGCGGAAAACTTGGTTGCGGAAAATCACTGATGATGATGGCTTATCTTCGATTATCAGACGAATACAGCCGCAAACTGACCACCATGGTTCATTCCAAAACATTGTCAGGACTGATTAAACAAAATGGTATTGAAACTTATGTCAGGCGACCGCTATTTATCGACGAGCTTGGACGCGAAGAATCCGAAGTGAAGGATTACGGCAATATTGTTAAGCCGGTCATCGATTTGTTTGGGCTTCGTTACGAAGAGGGTGCCCGTACTTATGCCACGACAAATTTCAACTACAACTCGCTGCAGAATTTTTATTCCGAGTATATCCGGTCCCGGATGGAAGAGATGATGACTTACGTTCAGTTTCCCGGAGAAAGCAGGAGGTTGAAAAATGAGATAAAAACTAAATAACCATGAATTGGGCATACGTAATTCAAGACAAAAACGGAGAGGCATGTGCTGCAACATTCGAGCTAAGCAAAGCGGTACAACTCTGTAAGGAATTTGGACCAGAAACGACTTACCGGTCAATACCCTTTCATAACTGTAACGGAACTGAAGTAATTGTAATTGCAGGTCCAATACCGAAAGAGTACCTACCTAAAAAGTACTAAAAATCATATTAAGACACCGGCTTTACCGCCGGTTAATTTTTTTAAAAGCATGCAATGACCAGAAAATTAAAAGAAACAATCATTCCAGTTAGCGGGTCGAATCGAGTTACCCTTGTGAAGGAGTTTCTGAATGAGTACTACGATATCAAAATAAATATCTTTGATCACTCAAAAGTGATGATCGTATCAAAAACGAAAGAGTACACCCATGAGATCAGCATTGAGGATCTAACACTTCATATGCTTGAGGATGGAATCACCGGGTGTGATTCCATCCTTAAAAAGATCATCACCTCTCCCAATCAGACTACGCCATATAATCCCATTAAAGAATATTTTGAAACTCTTAGCGGAAAATACGCCGGAGAATCGCATATTGAAAAACTGTGCAGCTACCTGAAGCCTCGCGATTACGGTGACAAACCGGTAGGTTATTATCAAAAAAGGCTGATCTATACCTTACGAAAGTGGATTGTTGCAACAGTCGCCTGTGCAATGGATATCAAAGAAAATGACGCCATGTTTGTGGTGGTCAATAATGAAGAAGGTATCGGCAAATCAACCTTGCTTGAGTTTATTGTTCCTGAAATGCTAAAGGGATATTATTCAAAATCATCAAAAGAGATGAGCTTTCCTGAAATGTTTACGTCAAATCTGCTGATCAATTTTGACGAGATGCTTGGCCTTACCAAAGCCTCTGCAGAGGAGTTTAAGAATATAATGTCATCACGATGGATTAATGTATCAAAACGATTTACGACAACCCGGCAACGCTATGCTTCAACCTGTGGAACATCGAACAAAGATGCAGAGCATGGCGGATTCCTGACTACCGACATGGGCACACGCCGATTTGCCATCAATCATATTGAAGCTATCGACTGGGATTACATTAAGCAAATTAACGTAGATCAAATTTGGGCTGAAGCGGTAATGCTCCTGAACCAGGACTATGAATACTCCTGGAACCCGGATGATTTTAAAGAATTTGGTGAGTACAACTCGAGATTTATGGTTCAGACGTCATCCTTTCGGCTAATTAGAGAATGTTACCGGCATGCAGAACCGGGGGAGGAAGATATTGCAGAATTTAAGCAACCGATGGAAATACTACGTGATTTGCGCAAAGCCAGAAAGGTGAACACTTCTATGACCACAATCAACGATGTCAATATTGGTATTGCCTTAACCCAACTTGGCTATTCCCGTTTTGGCAAAAAGATCAACGGCACCTCTCGCTACGGATACAATGTCATTCCACTATTTTAATATTTATGCATATGTGTATTACTCAGATTAATAATATTTATTTTTGAGTAATATATAAAAAACTTTTTAAATCAATAAAATGTGATTTTCCAGTTACAACCTTACAAACATTGAAATAAACTATTATTAATCAGTAGTTATAGGGGTTGTCACCTACTTTTATTTTTTGGCTTACAACCTAATTACAACCACTTACAACCGCAAAAGGGTTACAACCGGAAATATAACAGATACTCAGCATATTGAAGGGCTATTGTAGGTTGAAGTTAGTTTTGGAAATTACATGCAAAAAAAGGAGGATATAAGACAAAATGGTAATCGACCAATGATACATTCTGAAGGTTAAATCTATTTTTGTTTTTGCAAAAATTCAATATATTTGACTCTACTGCCGCCAGTGGGGTTTCATCAACTCATGAAATCCTTAATTCCTATGAAATTCAATCTTACTGTTCCCGTAAAACCTTACGTTAAACGCTTCCTTGAGAATAATTACGGCAATCCGGTCGATTTCCGTAATCATCCCCGGGAAAATGAAATGTTTAAGCGGATGCTCAAAAAACCGTGTTACGATAAGGAGCACATGTATAAACAAGAACTCTTCCGACAATCACACTCTGTTGAAATCGAAATATCCGATCGCGACTTTTATCGTCATGGCTGGGAACTGTCAAAAACAGACATCGTTAGTTTTGGAAAACATTTCGAGAAACAAGCCAAATGGCTCATGCGGACAGTGGTGAGCACTTATGTTGGTTACGGTATGGCTATCGAAAAGTCAATCACGAAATTCCAGGAACGATTTAAAATGGAGGAAGAGTTCTGGTCGTTCGACTCTATAAAAAAGGACTACTACCGTCTGCGTGATAACAACGACATCGATCTGAACGAATATGCCTACCTGCACATCGAAAAACTAATCCGCATTAATATGAATAACGCGGGGGTAATTTCGGATCTTGGGGCAATAGCATTCGAAAAAAAATAGTCAATTATCTGTTAAAAATATGCGCAAACAGTCCCGGTTTCGGGACTGTTTGCGGTAACACCATAAAACCAAAAAAACGCAATGAAAACAATCAACAAACAGTCCGAAAACATGGGGGGCGTTCTCCGGCTTTGGGCAATACCCCAATCGGATATTTCAATCTTCGGGAACCAGGTAACCATTCTGTCGGATTCAAACCTGGTGAACATTTACTTCCAGGAAGATTCGGCCAGCTTTTCGGAGGAAATGGTCAGTTCATTAGCCGGGACTGCCTATAAGGTGGAATTATCAGCCATCATTCCCTGTGATACTTCACAAACGCTGCAACAAATAACAGATATGGAACGCCGCACAAAGTACCTGGTGATTTATATTGATGGTAATGGCAATTACAAACTTGCCGGCACAAAATCGGTACCGCTCCGCTTTTCTGCCAGGGCAACAACCGGATCAGGAACCTCCGGATTGAATCATTACAGTATCTCCTTCACCGGATCGCAACGCAAACGGGCTGTGTTTATTGATAATCCGTTCGTGTAAAGACGGGTTTCAAACCCGTCTCCCGACCGTCTCCACCCGTCTTTTTCTGCTTGTCTAGTCGGCCTCTGTCCTTTTGGCTGCTCTTTTTATGCCTTAAACTTGCTGAAAACAAAGCAGGTTATGTCGGCAAAAATCATTGTTATTGACGGGTATATCGGCCCATTTGGTTATTCAAAACAGTTCATCCGGAACGAACTGGCAGGTCATTCGAAAAATCCCGTGACGATTAAAATCTCCAGCCTTGGAGGATCGGTTGATGATGCCCTGAATATTTACGACCAGTTTGTGGAGCATGGCAATGTTACGGCAGAACTATCCGCTTTCGTGGCCAGTTCCGCAACACTTGTTTCCCTGGGAGCGAAATCCGTCCGAATGAATGAAAACTCCTTTTACTTGATTCATAAAGCGATGAACTGGGTGGATGAATGGGGTACCATGAATGAAGATGAAATTGAATCCCTGATTGCAAAACTCGAGGCTCAGAAACAGCAACTGGCCAAAATCACGCTTCAGCTGGCCAAAATGTATGTGAAGAAAACCGGCAAAACTCTGGACGAAATCATTAACCTGATGAAACAGGAAACCTGGCTCACGGCTGAAGAAGCAAAGTCCTGGGGTTTTATTGATGAAGTTTTTACCCCCGATGTGGCTGTCAACTATCTCGACAATCTCCAAATGGTTGCAATGATCACCTCAAACGGTTTTCCTGAACCACCCCGAAAATCAACAAAGAAGGTTGCTGAACTTGTCGAAGCCGGACTTGCAGAAGACTTTTTCGAGCGGATCTGGAACCGGATACTCAATAAGCAAAAAGATGTCACACCTAAAAATAAGAAGGTCGAAATGAAAAAACAATTCATCCATTTAAACAACGCGTTCAATGTTGAAGCTCTGGAAGGAACTGAAGAAGGTGTTTTTCTGAATGAAAGACAGCTGCAGCAACTTGAGGAAAGGCTTGAAGCCAATCAGCAGCTCGTCACTGAGCGTGACAGCGCAATTCTGGAACGCGACACTGCCACGACAAATCTCGGGACTGCCCAGGCAAATCTCGCTTCAGCATTTGATCCGTTCAACGCGATTGATCCGACCATTGCCACAGCCGCTACACCCGAAGCCAAAGTAGCAGCTATTCGCGCTTTACTTGCAGCACGTCCGGCAGCGACTCCTGTCCTGGCACTGGAACAGCAAGACGAAATTGCGACAGATGAAGTTGACTGGGAAGCGATCAACAATCTTGAGCACAACAAACAAGTAGATAAAAACTCTTAAATATTTTTAGCCATGTCAATTACTACTACCTCGATTGTTCAGGAGTATGGTGCGTATTACATCGATGCAGGACAGAACAAGAAAAGGATTCTGACCATGCTCTCCCAGGGACGCGAAATCACCGATTTTGCCACTCCCATCAAAACGGATGATACCATTTTCCGCTTGGCAAATGCCACTTTCCGGACTTTGGTGCAGCCGTTCCAAAAGACATTTACCCAAAAGGGAGGTGTTGAAATCGTTCCCAATGAGATCCGTCAATACCGTTTTAAGATTGACGATGAATTTATGCCGGATGAGCTTTACGCAACCTGGCTGGGCTTTTTGACTCAAAAAAGCGTGGATCGCAAAGACTGGCCTTTTGTAAAATGGCTCATTGAAGTTTACTATGCCCGGCAGATAGACCAGGACATGGAACTGAACGAGTACTATAAAGGTGTATATGCAGCGCCTGTTGCGGGTACCGCCGGCGCTGACGGAACCGGTATGAACGGATTGAAGAAACAGCTCCAGGCTGGTGTTGATGCTCTTAAGATCAATTCGGTTAATCTGGGTGCATTGGATACGACAACCATTTTTGATCAGGTAGAATCGTTTACCGATTCAATTGCGGAAGTCTACCAGGGAATTAAGATGAATGTGTTTATGAGCCGTTACTGGTACAAAAAGTACATGCAGGACAAACGTGCCCAGGGCTTTTACCAGCGGACATCGGATAAGGACATTGACGGTAAAATTGATTTTACACCGCTTGATGTAAAACCTCTCGCCTGTATGGTTGGCACTGACGATATTTTCTGCACACCGGTAGAAAATTTCATTCATATCTCTCCGGCAACGCTGACCAAAAACCAGTTTAAGCTCGAAGAGGCCAAACGTTCTGTAGCCGTGATGGCAGACTGGAGCGAAGGTCTGGGTTTTGGAATCAACGAAGCTGTCTGGACGAATATCCAACCGACTGTTTAAACCTAAAATATAAAGGTCACTGAGCGAAGTCGAAGTGATCAATCTTAAATAAAAAAACTGTCATGATAGATTTTACAGATATCGACAAGAATCTCCCGAACGGGGAGAATATGGGAGGAATTGCCCAGAAGGTTTATTTTGGTTACCATGCTGATGTGGCTACATTCCCGACCAAACCTGTGGCACCGCTAACGCTCGAGACTTCATCAACGCTAACCGGCGAACTTACAATGAAAGCCGGGAAACGGATGTTTGAAATGTACCTAACCGATGATACCGGGGAATTCAAAATTGAGCCGGTTGGAGAAGTTGACGGAAAATCATTTGTCACTCACCTTACCCTGTTTCATCCAGGACTGCAAAGTAAAATCCGTGGTTTCATTAATGCAGCCAAGAATCAGAACCTCGTATTTGTGGTTATTGATAACGACGGGCAGAAATACATAATGGGTGATGAGCTCCGCCCTGCTGTTTATGCCGGATCACCAGACGGTTTAGGAACCGGCAAAGATGTTGCTGCACGAAAAGGAATGTCGTTTGAGTTCACCTATAAGACATCCAATATTTATGCCTATACCGGGAATATTCCTTTGACAGAAGCGATCTGATAATAATATTCATGTGGAAGCAATACTTTAAATTCGTAAAACTCAAGCCTGGTAAAGTGGTTACCGCTCAGTTTGGTGAAATTGATTTCAGTGCCGACACGATCGGCATTGAAATCATTAAGGCGCTTTATGAAAATGGGTTTCCATATCTGGAAATTACCCAACAGGGCAAAGCTGAAATATCCGGACTTGAACCTGTTTTGGGAAAAGATTCCCCGATGGATAAACCCATTCGTGTAAAAAAAAGTAATATCTAATACGACTTAACGGTAGGTATTGCTGCAGGCGGCAAAATAGCGCTGTGTCAGCCGATACCGACGCTAAATTAATGTTTAATTGCTGATGTTTATTACTATTGTTCAATAGCCTTCCCTCACGATGGAACTAAAGAAAATTAGAATTACAAATGCTGGAGTTGCCGCATGTGCTATTCCTCCATCATTAGATTCACTGATTCAAATAAGTTACTGACGTTTCCAAAACGATGAAAGTAGAATGTCTCATTTTTCGGGTCAGTAAATGTCGCATAGGCAACAGGTTCAAGAACATTGGTGAGATGCATTTTATTTCTCTTGAAGTAGTCGCTGTAAATTTTAATGTCTTGCCAACCTCCCCATAAAACAGGAACTAAGAAAAAATTAGTGTCGCTCCTTTTGCTTTCAATTTTCTTCGCAAGTCGGTGATTCAAGAATGTTTCAATTTTTTCATCGTCATTTTCAACTTTGTTACTGTCCAAGTGAATGTTTGTCACTTCGACAAAATATGATTGTCCATTCTCATTTTTTTTTATTTTGAAATCAATACTCTTTCCACTCGCTAATTTCGTTTCTACATTTTCAAGTCGGTAAATTTTTGATTTGATAAGATTATTAATTACGGCTAACTCACCAACATAATCCAAATACTTTAGATCAAACCTTGTTAGAAAATCTCGAACATTCTTCTTAATTATTTTCTTTTCCTTCGAAGTAAGGTTGATTGAGAGTTCTTCTAATAGACGTTGGAAGAAACTCAAGAAGCGGATTGCTTCTAAATTTTGCTTTTTAACTTCAACGATTAGGTCATAAATCGTTGCCACAATCATTATAGTTCCACCTTTTGCTTTTGCTGTGCGTTTGATTAATTCATCAGAGAATAATTTGTCAATGCGTTCCCAACCAAAGTCAATGTCGCCAACAATGTCAGTTATTGCAGGCAAATAAAGTCTTATACTCTCCTTAACTCTATTCACTTTAATTTATTTCTAAGTTGTCTCAATTATGATTCGTTCTGTTTGCAGTTCTCGCAAATGTCATCCAATTTTAGCAAAGCATATTCCCATATTTGTGATTCAAACCCATTTGATTTTAGTTTCTCAGTGTAATTGTCTAAGGATTTTTCCAACGCATTCACGAACTTTATTGAGTTTATTGTTCTTTCTTCCCTGTCTATTAATTGTGAATTATCTCGCAGAACTCTCCAAGCATTTTTTGTTTCTGCTTGATGCAAGATTCCACAACGAATATCAGAAAAAAAGTCAATGTTTTTGAACTCTGGAAAAAAGGTCTCTTCACTTTCAAAAAAATCTTTGAACATCTTGCCACTTTTCCCTTTAGTATCCTTCTCTCCTTGTTTGAATGACTCTAATGTTTCAATCATCAAACACGAAACAGCAAGTTTTAGGAAACCACTGTTTATATTTTGCAGATGCTTAATGTATCTGTTGTTAAAGCGATGATGGATAAGATTGATAATTTTAGTTTTTGAACTTTCATCCTTGTCGTTCATCCACTTTCTTAAAGTGCCAACTTTAACGGTTGCTGTCAAAAGATAATCATTTACATCTTTCATATTTCCTCTTATTTATTGTCGTTATATTAAAGTTACGATGTCGTTCAATCGTAGGGCAAGCATTGTGGCTAACCTAGAAAGCTACAAGCAGGTGCGGATTGCGGGCAATTTCCTGTCAAACCGAAAAGCAGCTTGGGCGGAAAGATGCACACCAAAAACCACTGCCGTCGCACTTGACGGGTAGGGAAGTTAGCAACAACCTTCATTTTTTCTCGTTTAATTTTTTATTTGCAAAATCAATTAAAATATTGTCAAACTGCCTCAATGTCAGGTCTATGTTGTAATTGTCCATAATGCCATTTCTAATCACAAAGCTCTTACAAACAAATTTAGCATATTCTTTATCAACTGAATCTGATTCAAATATAAAATCCATTGACCGTGGTACTTTACCAATAAAATGTCTCAAAGAGTCAACAACACGACTGTCATAAATGAAGAACAAATTCGGTAAATGAAAATGTAAATACTTTGAACTAAATGAACGTTTCTCCAAATCGGTAATTGATGCTGTCAACTGAGTAAGATAATTGTGAGCCTTTAAAATCAACGGTAAATTTTCTATTGTCAGTTTGTTATGATTTCTCAACTCACTCAAATATGAGTCTATCTCAGAACCTTTAAAAGTTGGTGCTACTTTGTCGATATAAAAATTGTCATTAATTGTCACTTTGTTTCTGCGTCTTTCAATCGCAGCAGAATATGCTCTACCAATCAGCCAAACTTTAGATAATATCTTGTCTGTCTCCTTGTGATAGAAATTTTCTCTACACATTTCGTACAAAACTCCATTCCCGAAATCCCAAAGTGAAGTCATACATTTATCAATCTCCTGTATCGTTGGTAGTGTCTCCATAAGGTTGTTGCTAACAATTATATCAGACAGGATTATTCGTACATTATCTCAATTATTGGCTGCCTTAGTACTTTCACCACCGTTTTTTATTTTTCAAATGTAAAAATCTATGCTTCCTGAAATTATATTTCAAAATTCTTGTTTACATTACAAACATAGTGATAATAACTTTATTGAAAATAAATGACTTAATATTTTTCGCGACTGAAATTTTCCTTGGATTTGTATTTTAACCGCCTACTGCGTGTTTTACACAAATGCTAATCCTGGCAAGCCCTTTTCCTTCCTTACTCTTTCATTATCCATTTTCTGTCCTTTCTCCCCATTTCTCCTCCCCTTACTTTCGGTTTTGAATAAATCATTACCCTTTTATGCAAGAAAATCAAATCAAAGTAATCTCATGGATCAAATCCGGAATGAATTATACAATAGGTGTTGACCTGTTGGTCGAACTAACTCGTAAACAGTCGTTTTACAACCTGTTTACTGGAAAGAATAAATCACTTCCTGATAAACTGGCCTATGAAATCTGCAAAGCAGCGATGCTGGCAAATCATGTTACCTGGAAGGACTTCATCCAAAAAGTAAAAATGGAAAATGCAACAGAAATCAGTGCTAAAACAGAGATAGAGGAATACAAACCAATGGTTTTGGATGCTGAATTCACCAAGACTGAAAATAATTCTTCTGTGGAAGAATCGGAATTCCTTGAAACAAAACCACTGACCCAGTACCCTTCAATTATCCGCAGAATTATCCACGAATATGCAGCACTCTTCCAGGAACGCAGTAAACTGCATTCGGTAATGACCGATATGCCGGAATCAAATGCAGAATCGGTATGCGCCAAACGGGCAGAAATTTTTGACCTGATTAAATCAATATCAGCCAGGCTGGAAATCCTGTTCGAAGCCAAAAAGGCTTTCGACGAAAAAGGAATCATACCTGAAGAAAGTAAAGTATTTCCACCTGTTGGGAAAGAGGTAGCAGAACCGGATATCACTTCGCTTGATGAAGCAACGCTAAAAAAGCAGAAAAAGAACTTGCAGAGCAGCAATTCCAAGGACCAGACGATGCTGGAATATCAGTCAAAAGAGCGAACGGAGGTGAAAACCCCAATGCCAAATGGTCCGAAAAGGGCGAAAATCGAAATGCGGATCCGGGAACGGAACAAGCAAATCGAAGAAATCGAATCCTTGCTTTTGAAGTATGCTGGTAAAGAGTAAAGATATCGTTCCCATGGTGCAACCGGAACGCGAGGTGGAAGACATTGGCTTAATAAAGGGTCAGTCCCGATCCACCTTTATTGCCGATGCAGAAAAATCACTGACCCGCGCAATTGGTCAACTTGAGAATGGCAGGGAACATCATTATTACAGCTGGGGTAATTTTAACCTTGTCCGGCTGATCAGTTACCTGATCAAACAAACCGGACCGGCTCATGTCTTTATGACCTCCTATTCGTTCAGTCAGAAAAGCATCGAGCAGCTTCAGAACAAAATCAGCAAAGGAGATATACTTTCTTTCAAAATAATCCTGGATAACCGCGTTAGGGTGATGAGCCCGAAACCTTTTCAGATGATTGCCTCGAGTTTCGATTACCGTTGCATTTCTGTTCACGCGAAAGTTGCCCTGCTCTGGAACGATGCCTGGAAAATCAGCATCGTGACCAGTCAGAACGCCACGGACAACCCCAAACTGGAAAGGGGTACAATTTTTACCGATGAACAGGTCTTTAACTTTGATTTAAACGTACTTGAAAATGAATTTGAACGAGGATCAGCTTAGCGAAATAGAAGAAATGGCAGGACTGTTTTTCTCACCTCAGGATATCGCCATAAACCTGGAACTGGATGAAGAGGATACTGAAATGTTTATTGCTGCGGTTGCCTGCAGGAATACCAAAAATTACCAGGCCGGAGCTTATCTCAGAGGCTGGCTTTCGGCTGAAATAACGTTACGCAAAGCGATTCAGCAGTCTGCCTTAAACGGGAGCAGTCCATCACAGCAGATGATGCTGAACTATCAGAAAGAATCACGATTATGAGCCGGCCTGCCCTTGAAGAAGCCAACTATGAGATGATCAAAGCTCATGTGCTTGATCCGGACAATTCACCTCTTCCCAGGGAAAAGCGTGAATTGCTCGAGCGTGTTATTTCGGCATCGAAAGTGCTCGACAAAAACCCGATTCAAAAACAGGCGGTTGCCATTCATCAGCAAAAATATCCCGATGTGAGCCGGACGCAAGCGTACGAAGATCTCCGGCTTGCTGTGAGGCTCTTTAATACGCTGCACACTTTCGATTACGATTTCTGGCGAACCTGGCTGATCAATGACATTGTCCAGAATATCCTGATCTGCCGCAATACCAAATCAGAAAAAGACCGCCGGATCATTGCCATGGAACATGCCAACCTTATTAAAGTGATTGGCGAAAAGCCCGATGAATTGCCCGATCCGAAACGAACGGAGAAACACCAGTTCTATATCCTGATTCAGAATAACAACCAGCAGATCAAAGTTGACCTCAATAACCTGAAGGACTTACCAACAGCCGCTCTCCAGGAACTAAGCCGGGCCATTTACGGAGGAACCGAAATCACGGAGACCGATGCTGAAGAAATCATGAAATCATGATCACGGAGGTTATTGATTTAAACGGGCCACAGCAACTTTCTGTTATCAATGAGGCAGAAAGTGAAGTCGATATTCATGGTCGTGGTACCGGTAAATCGTATGTGATTGGTTGGGAGATGAACCAGATCGTGCGTAAAATGCCCCGGTCAATTACCTCAATCACGGGTCGCACGTTTGGGCAGATTTACACACGGACACTCCCTTCAACGCTTAAATTCCTTGAAAAGCTCGGAAGCGAGAAGGATAAGGATTTTGTTATCGGCCATAAACCTTCCAAAAAACTCGGGTTTAAAGAACCTTACGAGAAAGTTACCAAATACGATAACTTTATCTCCTTCTCCAACGGTACCGGTTTTCTGATGCTCTCGCAGGAAAGGCAGGGTTCAGCGCGTGGTCCCAATCTTGACCGTGAAATCGTTGATGAAGCGCTGACCTTAAATAAGCAACGGTATGATGAAGAAGTCTCCCCTGCCAATCGTGGCAATGAAGAATATTTTGGCTTCAAATCCCCCAAACGGATCAAACAGCATCATGGATTCCGGTACGTTTCTTCCATGCCGTACACCAGGGAACAAACATGGCTTTTAAAATATGGCGATTACTATATGGAGGAAGCGGGCATTCCTGTTTTCGATACCTGGAATCGGATTGTAAAGCTTCAGCTGCAACTGATCCAAGCGCACAAAGCAGGAGATAAACGGTTGTTCAAGGATATCTGGAATGAAACCGTCCGGCTGAAAAAGAAAATTGCGCCGTTTGTTTCAAAGGAAGGCATCCTTTTTACGCTTGCCAATGCTTTTGACAATATCCAGAACCTGGGGATGTCGTACATTACCCGCGAATACGATAAGCAAAACCTGCTCACCTTTATGGTCGAAATCCTGAACTGGATCATTGATCAGATTGAGGACTGCTATTACCATCTCGACAGCCAGGTCCATATTTATTACGATGCGTACAATGACGATTATATCCGGGGAGTGGCAGAGAACAGCAACTGGGACATTGCCCAGTTGGAGAATGAAAACTGTTTGTTCGACCTGGATTGTGACCCGAACAGGGCGCTTGAGATCGTTCCCGACTGGGGTTCCAAGATTGCACTTTTCTCAATTGCCCAGGAGAGGAACTACAACTTTGTAACAAAAATCGTGGAGGCTGTCGATTGCACGATCAATGAAGTATTTGTCAAAGCAAATACACCGGGTGTGATGATCGATGACCTGGTCGATAAAACATGCAACTATTACGAGCCGCATCCTACCAAACGGATCTGTTACTATCGTGACCGTTACGGCGATTCAAAGCAGCCCAATGCGAAGAACTCCAAGACATATAATGAACAGGCCATTGACCGATTTACAAAAAATGGCTGGACGGTCGAGACAAGGGTTCATAAAGGGCAGGAACCACCGCAACACGACAAGTACCTGTTATGGATGAACATTCTCAAAGGGAAAGACCCGCGTTACCCGAAGTTCATCATCAACGGTCGCAAATGCAAGTACACCCTCATTTCAATGAACAACACAAAGGTCATTGATAAGGATGGTAAGTTCGAGAAAGACAAAAGCTCAGAGCGTAAGAACTCCATCCTGCCCGAAGAGGCGACTCACTTCGGCGATGCAGTCGATAAAAGGATGTGGACTAAGTACGGCCACCTGATCAACCTTAGTCAGAGTACCTTCGTTTCCCCGCGATGGTAGATTCGGTTCTACGGCAGACTCTCTTTGCTTAAAAAACTACACCTTATATATGGTATACTTTTCGATTGAAATAAACAAGAATCTCATTTGTGATTATCAATTCTGCCAGTAACCCCGCATAAGCAGAATTGATTAAATCGGTATCAACACATTCCGCCCAAATGCGGAAAGAGTTGATGTGTCAGGACTGCTTTAAACAACTCTTCGAGTCTGTTCAAAGCTCAGCGGAATCACTGATCACAATAATTTCTGCCTGTCATTTGCTCTTTTCTGCTCTTTTTTCTGCCCGCTCTTATTGTGATCCGTGATGGGGTCAGGACTGCCTCTGAAATGGTTTTTTCCTTTGTTGCGCTATCGTGCATTATGTTAAATATGGCATATTTCCTGTGAAATTCTGCCTTTTTTTCTGCTTTTGCGATAGGGCGAGTTCGGCATCAACCACCCAAACAATGAAAATATTTGAATTTTCATTGTTTAGTGTGTTGGTGTTTAACAATTTACGCAAGAATAAACCGGATAAGCTTTTTTGGAAGCCCCCTCAGCTTTTTCTTGGAAGAAAAAGCTGGCAAAAAGAACCCTCACGCCCCGCTGTCGCTGCTGTTTTTCAGGGACCCCTGCGGCCTAAAAAACAGGCGTGGTTCTTTTTTCTTGAGTTAAGCCGGGTCAAGAAAAAAGAACCAAAAAAGAAACCCCCTGAGAAAAAAAGGCTGACGAAACAGGGCAGAAAATCCAGGCAGAGGAGAATGCGCTGGTTACTCATTTATTGGACAAAGGTATTGATCGCCGGTGCGGAAACGTCAAGGGCCTGCCAGTTGCTGCAGATTGAAATACCCGGAGCAGAAACCTTGGGCACTTCGTGTTTGGTCAAATTTCCCGGTCACTGAGCGGAGTCGAAGTGGGAAATTTGACATGCACCCTTGACGGAATCCGCCCGGCTCAACTGAGGTACGCCCAATAAATTTTAACCGGCGTGCCTGGAGCCAAAATAAGTCTGCAAGGCAGCAGCAAAACAGATGAATAAATTTGACATTTATGAAGTTGTGACTCAGAAAATCATTGACCGTCTCGAAGCTGGCGTGGTACCGTGGCAGAAACCCTGGAAAAACTCCGGAGGAATGCCCAGTAACCTGATGACGAAACGGCCTTACAATGGGATTAATTTCTGGCTGTTATTATCACTGAACTACACCTCTCCTTTTTACCTGACATTTGAACAGGTTAAATCGCTCAGCGGAAATGTCCGGAAAGGCGAAAAATCGACGATGGTAGTTTTCTGGAAGATCCTTGAATCGGAAGATAAGAGCGGAGAAATCAAGAAAACGCCCTTCCTTCGCTACTACAATGTTTTTAACCTCACGCAGACCGAAGGAATCGATCCTGCAAAGATTCCGGCAACCGAGGCTTTCGATCATGATTTTAATCCAATTGGTGCCGCTGATGCGATTATTCACAAGTGGAGTGATTGTCCGAAGATTGAATGGGGTAAAGATCATGCTTACTACGCACCTGCACTTGATATAGTTGGGATGCCGGACCAACGGACATTCTTCCATGACGAGCAGTGTTACTCCACCCTGTTTCACGAGCTGGTCCACAGTACAGGTCACAGTAGAAGGCTTGGACGGCATGAGAAAATAAAAGTTCATCAGTTTGGGAATCAGGATTATAGCCAAGAGGAGCTTGTGGCCGAGATGGGAGCTGCGTACCTGTGCGGAATAACCAATATTGAGCAGGAAACCATTGAAAATAATGCGGCATACATTAAAAGCTGGATCAGAACTTTCAAGGATGATCCGAAGGTCCTGGTACTAGCAGCTGCCCAGGCACAAAAAGCGGTTGATTATATCCTGATGCATCAGTCAGACAGGCAGCCCTGACAATTAAGGAATATCTTTTCAAGGAGGCTCAGTCAGGGCCTCTTTTTTTGTTCGTGCTCTGAACCTAATCAATTGCACTCCCCATTGTTTAAGCCCCTTGGAAGCTTTTCCAGGAATTGCAGCGGTATCCGGTTCCGATAATGACAGGTGGCAAAGCATTTTCTTCTTTCTTCCCATGCCTGGCAGCTCCATCGGTCTTAAAATATGGATCAGAGATTTGGTTTTCGGCGTTATTTCTGCGGATGTTTAGCCGTGTTCATGACAAATTCAGTTAAAATTATCTGCTAAGTTAGCTCTGATCCCCGCGCGTACGTTTCACTCATGAAAGGATTTTCCCGGCATATCCTCCCTCTCTGCTTTCAGTCCGGTATTCCAGTTCCTCCTTGCCTGCCTCTAATTATCAAGCTGTTCACTTGCATATAATTTTTAAACTTAAATTTTTGTATCATGAAAACAGCTTCAAAAACCTCCGCAAATCACTCGATTGAAAACCAAAAATCTCAATTCCATTTTAATTGGAATCCCACCTCCGATTCCGCCAGCCTCAAAACATGGGAGGAAGAAAATGCAGAATATGCCACCTGGAACCTGATCGATGATGAGCAGGATACTGCCTCCTGCTGATCAGAAAAAGCTTCGAAAGGGGCTTTTTTTGTGGTCGTTATGTTTCTTCCGAATCCGCAAATGACATAATTGAGTTCCCTATAAGCCAAAATGAATAAATAAGTATACAAAAGAGTGAATTCACTAGCTCCATTTTTATGGACAATGGGAATTATTAAATTAACTTTGTAGATGTAAAACAATGAAAATCTGAAAACCACAGAATGGCAAAAACAACAAAAACTAATAACGAAGAACCTTTAGAGAAGCAGCTTTGGAAAACAGCCGATAAACTTCGCAAAAACATTGATGCAGCCGAATATAAACATGTGGTTTTGGGATTGATCTTCCTAAAATACATCAGCGATTCGTTTGAAGAATTATTTGCCAAACTCAAGGCTGAAGAAGCGCAGGGAGCAGATCCGGAAGATCGTGACGAATATAAGGCTGAAAATGTATTTTTTGTGCCACAAGATGCCCGTTGGTCCTACCTTCAATCGAAAGCGAAACAAACCGATATAGGTAAAGTAGTTGACGATGCCATGGATGCCATTGAAAAGGAAAATGCTTCACTGAAAAGTGTTTTGCCAAAAGTGTTTGCCCGACAAAATCTAGATCCAACCAGTTTGGGTGAATTGATTGACCTCGTGGGTAATATTGCACTTGGCGATGCCAAAGCCCGTAGTGCTGATGTGCTTGGGCATGTTTTTGAATATTTTCTTGGTGAGTTTGCACTGGCAGAAGGAAAACAGGGTGGGCAATTCTATACTCCACGAAGTATTGTTGAGTTGTTGGTAAAAATGCTTGAACCCTACAAAGGGCGCGTTTTTGATCCATGCTGTGGCTCTGGCGGAATGTTTGTGCAATCTGAAAAACTTGTTCTCGAACACCAGGGCAGAGTAAACGATATTTCAATTTACGGACAAGAAAGCAATCAAACCACTTGGCGTTTGTGCAAAATGAACTTGGCCATTCGTGGTATCGACAGTTCTCAAGTGAAATTCAATAACGAAGGATCTTTCCTAAACGATGCACACAAGGACCTGAAAGCCGATTATATTATTGCCAATCCTCCGTTTAATGTGAGTGATTGGGGTGGAGATCTGATGCGTACTGATGGACGCTGGCAATACGGTACGCCACCACCCGGAAACGCCAACTTTGCCTGGATGCAACATTTTATTTATCACCTTGCACCAACCGGGCAAGCCGGAATCGTATTGGCAAAGGGAGCTTTAACTTCCAAATCTTCCGGTGAAGGCGAAATACGGAAAGCAATGATTGAAGCCGGTTTAATCGATTGCATAGTTAACCTTCCTGCCAAATTGTTCCTGAATACTCAAATCCCTGCGGGTTTATGGTTCTTGAGACGAAACCGAAAAAACGGCAATTTCCGCGACCGAAGTAATGAAATCCTTTTTATTGATGCCCGAAATTTAGGTTTTTTGATTAACCGCCGCACCCGCGAACTTTCTCAAGAAGATATTTTGAAGATTACAGATACCTACCATAACTGGAGAAATCCTGATGGCAACTATGAAGATGTAGCCGGATTCTGCGCCTCTGCCCCTATCGAAAAGGTAAGAGAACTGGATTATGTAGTTACACCGGGTCGTTATGTGGGTTTGCCCGATGATGAAGATGTTTTTGATTTTTACGAACGATTTTCTTTCTTGAAAGCCGAGCTGGAAGCCCAGATCAAAGAAGAAGCCCAATTGAATGAAATTATCTCCACTAACCTCCTAAAGATCAAAATCAATGAGTGAGTGGAAAGATGTTTATTTAAGTGATGTTACCTCAAGAATTGGAGACGGTCTGCACGGAACTCCTCAATATGATAATAGTGGAGAGTATTATTTTATCAATGGTAATAACTTGAATAAAGGTTCTATTTTGATTAAACCGGAGACACAGAAGGTTAATAAGCAGGAATTTCAAAAATATGCAAAACCTTTGTCTGATAAAACTATTCTACTTTCTATTAACGGCACCATTGGTAATCTCGCATTATATAAAAACGAATTATGTGTTTTAGGCAAAAGCGCATGCTATATTAATGTAAATGAAACGGTTGACAGAAAATTCATATACTATGTTTTTTCAAACATTGATTTTCAAAATTATATTATCGAAAGTGCAACTGGTACCACTATTCCAAATGTACCATTAAAGGGCTTAAGAGAATATTTTTTCAAACTTCCCACACTTTCCGAACAACGAGCCATTTCCTCCGTCCTCTCCAGTTTAGATGATAAAATTGACCTGCTGAACCAACAAAACACTACCTTAGAAACTATGGCATTAACACTTTATAGACAGTTGTTTATGGAGGAAACAAAGGAGGATTGGAAAGTTAAACAGCTTAAAGACGTTACTGATATTGGAATAGGAAGGACACCTCCAAGAAAAGAATTTCAATGGTTTTCTACTGATTCAAATGATGTCAAATGGATTTCAATTAAAGATATGGGTTCTGATGGTATTTTCATTTCCAATACATCTGAATATTTGACAAGAAGTGCGATTAAATCATTTAATATACCAGTTATACCAAAACATACTGTTGTTTTAAGTTTTAAGATGACAGTAGGAAGGGTCGCAATTACAACTGATGAAATGCTGTCAAATGAAGCTATTGCACATTTCAAATTCAACAAAGACACACCGATCACTAAAGAGTATCTTTTCCTTTTTTGAAAACATTCAAATACGATTTACTTGGCAGTACATCTTCTATCGTAACTTCCATTAACTCAGCAATGATCAAAGAAATGGAGATTCTAATTCCTGATTCTCAAACGATGAACGTATTTAAAGAACGAACCGAGCCACTTTTCAAAAAGATAAACCAAAATCAAACCCAAATACATACTCTCATAGCCATTCGGGATACATTATTACCGAAGTTGATAAGTGGAGAGGTAACAATTCTCCATTAATGGAAAAGCTAAAAAAGATAATCGAGCAATATGGTAGGTGGTCTGAACTGACCTTATATGTTGACAGAATAGAGGCCCATATTGAATCTGATTTCAGCCATTCACTAGAGAACGCAAAAGCTCTTTTGGAGACAGTTGGAAAGGAAATTTGCAAAGCTAAGGGACAAGAATTAAGTACAACATCAAGCATAAACGGAGTTTTGAAAAACGCATTTTCTGCTCTTGGTTATTCAAATAGCAATCTAGTAAATCAAATAGCATCAGCTCTTGCAACTATTGGACAGCAAGTTGGTGAATTAAGAAATGAGATTGGTCCAACTTCACATGGACGATCACTTGAAGAGATCCATGAGAGAAATAATAGTGTCGATATTCTGACAAGAGAATTTTTGTTAGATACTGTTGAAATTGTTTCTTCTTTCCTTATTCGAAATTTTGAAAATGAAAATCCACGCAAAACAAAAGAACCCTTAGAAGAAACTCTAGATTATTTGGAAGCCGAGGAATTCAATGAATTTTGGGATGATTCATTTGGGGAATTTGAAATGGGAGATTATTCCTATTTGGCCAGCGAAATTTTATTTAATGTTGATAAACAAGCCTACCTTAATGAATACTATGCTTTTGTGACAAATGAAACAAATGACAAATGACAAAAATAACAGAATCGGCCATTGAGCTATTGGCAATAAAAAGGTTGGAAGATTTGGGATATATGTATCTCTATGGTCCTGATATTGCTCCCGACAGCATTGCCTCAGAAAGAGAATCGTTTGGGCAGGTTTTGTTATTAAAACGTATACAAAATGCGGTTAGAAGAATCAATTCTGGTATTCCTGTTGATGTGCAAATCGAAGCTATCAAGGAAATACAGCGAATTGCATCGCCCGAATTACTTGCCAATAACGAAACCTTTCATCGGCTGCTTACAGAAGGCATACCGGTTACCAAACGGGTTCAAGGTGACGATCGAGGCGACCGCGTTTGGCTGATTGATTTTAAAAACCCACAAAACAATGAATTTGTGGTAGTCAATCAATTCACAATCATTGAAAATCACCAGAATAAGCGACCAGATATAATCTTGTTTGTGAATGGTATTCCATTGGTAGTATTAGAATTGAAAAATGCAGCAGATGAGAAAGCAAATATTAAATCAGCATTCCGGCAAATAGAAACCTACAAAGCCATAATTCCGGATCTGTTTACTTATAACGGCTTCAATATTATTTCCGATGGCTTGGAAGCCAAAGCAGGCTCTTTATCTGCTGGTTTTAGCCGTTATATGGCATGGAAATCTGCCGATGGAAAAGTGGAAGCATCGCACCTGGTTGGTCAATTGGAAATATTGATTCAGGGAATGTTGAATAAAGAAACCTTGTTAGACATCATCCGTCATTTCATTGTTTTTGAAAAATCAAAAACGGAAGATGAAGTTTCAGGAATTACAACTATTTCAACAGTAAAAAAATTAGCGGCCTATCATCAGTATTATGCGGTTAATCGTGCAGTAGAATCTACCTTAAGAGCATCAGGTTATATATCGGAGAAAGAAACACCTGTCAATTTGGTAGCAGAATCACCTGAAAGTTACGGCCTTCCGGGAGTTAAAAAACAACCAGTCGGGGACAGGAAAGGTGGCGTTGTCTGGCATACTCAGGGAAGTGGAAAATCGCTATCAATGGTTTTTTATACGGGTAAAATCGTTCTGGCATTGGACAATCCAACCATCTTAGTCATAACCGACCGAAACGACCTCGACGATCAATTGTTTGACACTTTTGCCTCCTCCAAGCAATTGCTCAGGCAAGACCCCGTTCAGGCAGAAGATCGAAACCAATTAAAAGATTTGCTTAAAGTGGCTTCAGGTGGCGTGGTATTTACAACAATACAAAAATTCCAGCCGGAAGAAGGGAATGTATACGAAACGCTTTCTCCAAGGAAAAATATTGTAGTAATTGTTGATGAAGCCCATCGCACCCAATACGGATTCAAAGCTAAAACTCTCAATATTAAAGATAAAAACGGAGTTGAAATTGGAAAGAAAATCGTGTACGGTTTTGCCAAATACATGCGTGATGCTTTGCCAAATGCTACATATTTAGGTTTCACTGGAACCCCGATTGAAAATACAGATGTCAATACTCCCGCCGTTTTTGGAAACTATGTTGATATTTATGATATTGCTCAGGCTGTTGAAGATGGTGCAACAGTCCGTATATACTACGAAAGCCGTTTGGCTAAAGTGAACCTTAGCGAAGAAGGTAAAAAACTGATTGAGGAATTAGATGAAGAACTCGATCAGGATGAATTAACTGCCACGCAAAAAACCAAAGCAAAATTGACACAGTTGGAAGCGTTGATTGGTAGTGAAAATCGTATTCGGAATATTGCAAAAGATATAGTAACTCATTTTGAACAACGGCAGGCAGTATTTGAAGGAAAAGGAATGATCGTTGCTATGAGTCGTAGAATTGCTGCTGACCTTTATGATGCCATTATAAAACTAAAACCTGAATGGCACTCAAATGAGTTAAATAAGGGTATGATAAAAGTAGTGATGACATCAGCATCTTCTGATGGTCCTAAAATAGCCAAACACTATACTTCAAAAGAGCAACGAAGAACATTGGCTGAACGAATGAAAAATCCAGACGATGAATTGAAATTGGTTATCGTTCGTGATATGTGGCTGACTGGATTTGATGCCCCATGCTTGCACACATTGTATATAGACAAACCAATGAGAGGTCATAACCTAATGCAGGCAATTGCACGAGTCAATCGGGTATACTTAGACAAACCTGGTGGATTGATTGTCGATTATCTAGGCATTGCAGCAGATTTGAAAAAGGCATTGGCTTTCTATTCTGAATCAGGTGGTAAGGGTGATCCAACAATACTTCAGGAACAAGCGGTTCATATTATGCTCGAAAAACTGGAAGTAGTTTCCCAGATGTATTATGGATATGCTTACGAACATTATTTTGAAGCCGAAATATCCCAAAAACTATCACTGATCTTGGGAGCTGAAGAACACATTTTAGGTCTGGAGGAAGGAAAGAAAAGGTATATTAATGAGGTTACTGCACTATCCAGGGCTTTTGCAATTGCCATTCCACACGATAAGGCTATGGATGCCAAGGACGAAGTATCTTTCTTTCAGGCAGTAAAAGCCAGATTGGCCAAATTTGACGGACCCGGTTCCGGTAGAACCGACGAAGAAATTGAAACGACCATCCGACAAGTAATTGACAAGGCATTGGTTTCTGATCAGGTCATTGACATCTTTGATGCAGCAGGAATAAAAAAACCAGATATTTCAATTCTATCAGAAGAATTCTTGTTGGAGTTAAAAGGTATGGACCACAAGAATGTTGCACTTGAAGTTTTGAAGAAACTATTGAATGATGAAATAAAATCAAGAGCAAAAATGAATCTGGTTAAGAGTAAATCCTTGATGGAAATGCTTGAAAAAGCCATTAAAAGATACCATGCCAAAATTCTGACTGCTGCTGAAGTCATTGAGGAACTTATTCATTTAAGTAAAGAGATAGTCGATATGGATAGCGAAGCCAAACATATGGGCTTGACCGACTTTGAATATGCTTTTTATACAGCCGTCTCCGACAATGAAAGTGCAAAACAATTAATGGAAAAAGACAAATTACGTGAATTAGCAGTGGTTTTGACTGAAACTATCCGTCAGAATGCTTCCATTGACTGGACCATCAAGGAAAGTGTGAAGGCCAAATTAAAGGTTGCAGTTAAGCGGATCTTAAGAAAATTCGGTTATCCACCTGATATGCAACTACTTGCTACCGAAACGATATTAAAACAGGCAGAATTGATTGCAAATGAATTGACTTATGGTTAGGCTTTACAAGGGATACGCCAATCCAATTATCTAGCATTAGTTGAAATTAGTAATTTTGAAGGGTAAATGATATGGAAGAGTCAAGAGAATTTAAAGGTATTTGGTATTTGCCGAATAATAGAGATAATGCAGTTGCTGGAATATTGTATTACCGGAAAAAAGAAATTATTCGCTTAGAACTAATTGGGAGCTTGTCAAATCAAGATAAACCAATAAAAATATTCTTTGAGGATAACCTTAGATCCCCACAAATTATTTACGGAGAATCTTCTGACGCAAAGAAAATTACATTAATAAGTTGCGAAAAGGGGGAACAATCATTAAATTTATCCTGTACGTTCCCATTGACAAGCTTTATTTGTCAATATATTGTTATAGGCTCTCATATATCCAATAAAGATGAGAAATGCTTCAATAAAATAAGGGTTAAAATACCCGTTTTGTCTAGATGGTTAATTCCTACTTTAATCGAGGATAGATTTCTCGGCGAAAATGATTTACCTTCAGACTATGAACTAAAAATTCCTCTAAAGCAAAAAACAAACATAGAAGTAGAAATTAATTCTAATTTCAAATTATCACTTATAAGCAGGAGTAGTTTTTCTGGTAGCTTAAATTATCCAGACGAATTAAAAATTAATCAATTTACCTTATTTGAAATTGAGAGTATCAGTGGCAAAGTTTCGTTACCTGAACTTCTTGATCAGTCATATCTTTTCATCCATTTTGTATCTTTAGCCTCACTTACAAAACAGGAACCAACAGAGATATATTTATATGACTATGATGATTTTCAAACCTATAATGGCGAAAACGTATTTAACTCGAATGAAATTATTTACATAATTCGTAATAAAGATTTGAATAATGAAAAAATAAATCTACTTTTTAAATATAACAAGATAGAAACAGAATTTCCCGAAATAATCAAAAAATGGTATTCAGTGAGTAATGATTTAGCTCCTATTAGAAACCATTTATTTAATAGCATTCAAAGGAAGTCAATATTTACAAGCCTGGATTTTTTAATTGTAGTCCAAGCTTTGGAAGGATACCATAGAAGATTTGTAAGTTTTCAAAAAAAAGGCAGGATCACTTTAAAAGATAGGCTGGAAGATTTAATTCAAATCTATTCTTCCCATGTTCTAAAAATAAATAATAGCAATTTGATCGTCCAGGTGGTTGTTGATACTAGAGACTATTATTCACATTTCTTTGCAAGAAATACAAAACCTAACCTTATCGAAGGTATCGAACTACTTGAATTGACAATGAAGTTGAGACTATTACTTATTTGTTGCGTTCTTGATTTAATAGGATTTACTAAACAAAAAATAAACAATATCGTTGAACGATTCTAGAAAATTTTAATCGATCTCACCACAACTTAAGTTCTACTTCTATTTCTCGATGATCATACAATTACAACACTCTTTTCTTTTAAAACATTGAAAGTTTTTTTAAACCCCGCCCCTCCAGGCGGGGCTTCTTTTTTAACCCCAGTCTGAGTTCTGAGAAAGTTTGCTGTTACACTCAAATTACGGTGCAAAGTTATTGATCGCCGCCCGGAAACGTCAAGGGGCTTAGGTTGCTGCGGATAATTATTCCCGGAACAGCAACCAAAGCCACTTCGTGCTCGGTCAAATTTCCCGCACCCCGTTCATTGAGCGTGTTCACTGAGCGGAGTCGAAGTGAGCCGAAATGAGGGTGCAGAAAATTTGACATTCACCCTTGACAAGAATCCGCCCGGCTCAATCTGGTCTGCCCGAAATTTAACTGTAACGGCGCGCCAGATGCCAAAATAAATCCACAAGGCAGTGGTGAAAAACAATGATTCCGGAAATTTTAGCAGAAGTACAAATCTCTTATTCTTCGCACGTAAAGGCAAAAGACCGAATGAAAGTAACCGGCTCCATGGATGCTGCCAATGCATTCAGAGCAATCTGGCCGGCTTACGATCACATTGAATTCAGTTATATGCTGATGATGAACCGACAGAACCAGATCCTCGGATATCACCAGCTTTCCAAAGGAGGAATGACCGGTGCCGTGGTCGATGTGCGGGTGATTTTCCAGGTTGCATTAAAAGCTTGCGCGACCTCACTTATCCTGGCACATAACCATCCGTCGGGAAACCTCGATACAAGTGATGCAGACCGGAAGATTACCCGGCAAATAAAAGAAGCCGGTCTGATTCTCGACATTCCACTGCTGGATCACCTGATTATGACCACTGACTCGTATTTCTCCATGGCCGACGAAGGCTTACTCTGAATAATTAATCTCACAAATCTACCACGGCGTGCCAGAGGCCATAATAAGTCCCCAGGGCAGGGGCAATAAAACAATGGATTTAAACGATTGGAAAATCATTGCAAGTTACACCCGTGCCGAAGCCATTGCGGATGGGTACCAGGTGCCAATTCTACCGGAGATTGCAAAAGAAGCGGGAATCATCTTTCCGGTATTCTTCACCCGGGGAGTTTATGACAAGTATGTACCTGTTCCGGAGAAGATGCCGGAGCAGAGTGAGGAAGGCCGCCTGTGGGATATCCTGTATATGTTCTCATTGGAAGCCCGCAGATGCAAAAGTAATGAACTGAAGTTCGAATTCTGCTGTCTGCTTCCGGATAAAGGCGACTGGAACAAATACGAAAAAGTCTGCGAGGGAAACCGGCTGGTCAGGGAAGTCACCCTCAAAGCTGTGATTGGCCCGCTCGACCTGAATGATCCCTCCCCAGCTATCACGATTTTGTTTCCCGACGAAGATTAAATTAACCGGCGTGCCAGAAGCCGCAATAAGTCTCAAGGGCATGGGCATCAACAATGAATTTAAAACTTCTGAATCTTACCAAACAACAGGAATCGAATATTAAACTGATTCTCTCAGATCAACTTGATCCGAAAGAATTATCAAGTGTGCAATTTTGGAACAGTCAGTGCTATAATCTTCCAACACTTAATGAGCAGAAAATGTGTGCTTTTAACCAGATTCTCTTCGGATTCGGAGTTGAATCGGTTGAAGGTGAATGGCAAAAAGGCTACTGGTGCAATATTCTTCTTACCTACGTCAATATGGGATTCTCTGAACTGCCGACAATTATCCATCACAGAGATAAAGGCTTTATCGTTGATTCAATCGAAAATATTATTTCAAAAACCAAACGGCGTGCCGGATGCCAAAATAAGACCCCAAGGCAGGGGCAATTAAAATGACGCGATACTCAAATGATCCACGACAGATCAGTGCCAAATTTTCATCCAATTGCTCCAAATGCAAAACTAAAATTAAGAAGGGAGCGACAATTTATTACTGGCCTTCATCACGCGAAGTGTTTTGCACCAATTGCGGCGATGTTCCCTACCGTCAGTTTCTCTCTTCGGCTGCTGATGAAGAAGTCTGGTCCGGCAGTGGAAATCCGTATGCCTGGTAAATTATAAAAAAAAGGGGTTCCCCTTTTTTGGTCGTGGGGGAAGAATGAACTCCCCTGTTTGTTAAGCCCTGATCAACGGCAATTTCTCCTGAATGGAATTCCAATCACCATGGCAGGTCATTTTGATTATCCGGTTTTGGCCCGGGAACGATCCTTCCCCTTTTGGTTGCCTTCAACTCCTGGCTTACACGGATTTGTTTGCATCCAATTATCCGGTTGTTTTCCGCGATCAGGTAACACCACTGCCATCTCCTGCTCCGGCATCAGGAACTTCGCCTTTACGTTACCCGTCATGAGCATCCGGCATATTCCTTTTCCCATGTTTTTCCGGTTAGTCCTCCTGACAGAATTTGTTTGAAATTCTATGCTAAGTTAGTGTAGCTCTCCAGGTACCGGTCCCCTCATTCAAGGATTTTCCCGGCATATCCTCCCTCACTGCATTCAGTCCGGTATTCCAGTTCCTCTTTGACTGCCCCTCCATGCTTCACTGATCACTTGCATATAATTTTTAAACTTAAAATTTACTGTCATGAAAACTTTCGTAAAAAACTACATTGGAAAAGGAAAACAAGTTGCCGGATTGTCAATTGCCAAGGTCACCTGTAAACTCGAGGATCTTGTAAAATATGCCTACGAATACGATGGCATTGAGTATGTTACCTTCGAAGTCGCTAAAATGAAAACTCCCGACAATTTCGGACGCGACTACACCGTTTATGTAAGCCAGAAAGAGGAAGTTGAAGAGCCTCAATCCAAAAAGAAGGATGCAGCTTCATCCCGGAAACCGGCTAAGAAATCAAAAAGCGTTCCTGCCAAAGGTGAAAAGAAAGATTTACCATTCTAAGGAGAAAAGAGCCTTGTTGATCAAGGCTTTTTTTGTGGTCGTGTCATTGCGAACGGATAAGTGAGAGGGTGACTACTTCAGAATACGAACATGTCACCCCCTCACTAAATGAAAAGAAGTCATCCGGTGACTATTTCTCATCTGAGAAATACCTTGTTACACTCAAATTCCGGAGCAAAGGTATTGATCGCCGAGGCGGAAAAGTCAAGGGGCTTTGGTTGCTGCATATAATTGTTCCAGGAGCAGCAACCAAAGCCACTTCGTGCTCGGTCAATTTTCCCGCACACGTTCATTGAGCGTAGCCGAAATGAGGGTGCGAAAAATTTGACATTCACCCATTGACAAGAATCCGCCCGGCTCAATGTTGATTGCCCGAAATTTAATTCTAACGGCGAGCCAGATGCCATTATAAGTCTCCAGGGCAGGAGCGTAAAAATTATGGGTAAATCAAATGTTGCAGAAAGTACAGCCACTGTTGCTGCTGAAGTTGCTGAAGTAAAAACCGTTGAAGCAGTTGCAGCTCCGGTAATGACTGTTGTGAAAAACGAGATTGAAGAACCACGCCGACTCACCCTCGATGAAAAAATTCAAAGGGTGGAAGATCTGACGATGCTGATCGACCGTTGGAGAACGCTGAACGAATCACGCCGTAAGTTGCAAACTTTCCACATCGGAGCGGATTCAATGAGCTCGACGATCCTTTTACGGGATTCTGCCGGCAATGAGTTCAAAACCTCTAATTCAGCAGTTATCACCTCAGTTATCGACGAGATGAAACGCACTCTGGATGGGAAAGTCAAAGAGGTTGAAGAACAAATCAGCCTTTAAAGAAAAGGGAGCGTTGCTCCCTTTTTTTGGTCGTGGCGGAGAAAAAACATGTTGAAAAACATACAAATATTACAATCGCACGTCTTTTTAAAATTGATTTATTTTTGTAGATTAGCTAATCCTAAAGGCATTACATTAAACTTGATTTTCGTGTATGATCTTTTTTACTTTGAACAAGGTTAAGAAACGGCACATCAGACAAACACTGGAACAACCGACTATTCGGCTTGACACCTCATGACATTTATTATCGACTGACAAGATAATAAAATAAAAAGTGGAGTCCAGAAACCAATCTAAAAACGGGGCGACACCGAAAAGCCAAATGAGTAGGGAGAGTTGTACCCATGAGCTCTTTCATAACAAGTAACGGTTGGGAAGATTTAGAAGGTTTTCATACTGAAGTCGAAGTATTCCGCGATTTTAGCGAGGAACAATCTCAAGTATTAGGAAAAATGGGTCTGTCGACAGGAGTTGCATATCTTTTATTGGTTTCAGCCAATCGTGAAAATATTCGTCCAATTGATATTTCAAAGTCCGATGAAAAAATATACCTCGAACTTGGACTTCCACCCGTTTTATTTAGATGTAAGGAAACAGGGAAATAAATAATGAAGTTTATATAAGAAAAGTTTTATAGACCAACTTAAAAGCTACTTTTTAACAATGGAAAAAATATTAACAACAATGAGTATATTCTTCATCCTGACAATCTCTACTTGTGAACAGATAAACGATGAGGAATTAGTAAGAAAAGCATATGACAATTATGAGGCTTGCTTATTAAACAACAATGGAGATAATGCTGTAAGATATGTTGACAGTAGGACGATTAAGTATTATAGCGAAATTTTAGATTTAGTTAAAAATGCAGATTCTGCTAATGTTGATACACTTTCAATTTTTGATAAATTGACAATCTTTACTATAAGACAATTGATCTCTAAAGAAGACATTTTATCCTTTGATGGTAAAAAGTTATTGACTTATTCTATTAACATCGGTATGAATGAAAAAAATAGTTTTGATAAAACTTCTATTGGAGATGTTATTATTGTTGACAACTTTGCAAAAGGTCAATTCATTATCAATGGACAAGAAATGCCCTATTTCTTACATTTTTATAAAGAAGAACAATGGAAATATGACATGACTTCAACATTCACCATCCTTATTCCAGCGGTTCAAAAAATGGCGGATGCCAGTGGACTAAGTGAAAATGAATATATTTTTACAATGTTGACAATGCTTACAGGTAAGAAACCAACACGAGAGATTTGGCAACCGATAAAAAAATATTAGGTAATTATCAGATAATATGAAAAACAGCTTATAACAGCAAGTTACCAGCCTTTAGTCGGGTTTCTGTGCTTCGTTGGCAGGATCCCGATGGAATCGGGAGAAAAGCAATTATTTGTAGAAAGTTCACTGGTGAATTCCCGCTATGCGTGTATTTCGGAGATGTTGAATAAACATATTTATTCTATATGCGCTGCTACTCTCCGGGCTTTTTTAATTCGTGTAACTTTTAATTCGTATAATCTGCTTTAAAAACTGTCCTTTCCCTCTCCACCCCAGCCACATATCTTTACCCAAAAACAAGATATATGGCAGAAATTCAAACCATCCGGCGCAACCTGGCGCTCAAAGAATATGAAATAAAAGAGACTCCTGAAGGTAAACAGGTCACTTTCTCGATCAGGTTCTCGAAGAAAAACGGTGAACTGGTCTTCATCCCGCGTGCCGTAGCTGCCGGACTTCCATTCAATGGAAAAGACAACCATATGCGCGGAGTCCTTCCCGTTGATAGCGATAACAAGGTTTCAGGTCATGTAACCCCGGTACATATCGACGGAATTATTGAGTGGAATGGAAAGAAAATCAAACTATAATGGCAGATATTCTATTCAACAGATTGGGCGTTCCCTTAATTGCCTACGGGAAAAGCTACCAGGCAACCACCACCGGCACACCTGCCGAAAAGCCAAAAAACACTTCCCAACCTAAAAATCCGGATGAGGATGCACTTACAGTTGGGAATATCCAAATCTCGGCCTGGGGTCCGGCCAACGATTTTCCGAAAAAGGCCGATGAGATCATCAATAGTGTGGGAGTACTTAATACCGGATTGAAGTTTACGCGTAACTTTACGATGGGTCAGGGCATATTTGCCTGTAAAGTATCTGATTACGATGAGCATGGGAATGAGATCCTTGAACGTATAAAAGACAAAACACTGATTACACTTGCCAACTCAAGACTAATACGCAGGTTTATGTCCAAGGCTTTGCGAGACTACCTGAAGTTTGGGTGCGCTTTTGTACAAATACTCATGAACGCCGATGGCAGCCAAATAGTAGGAATCAATACCATCAATGCAAAATATTGCCGTTTAAGCATGGCCGATCAGAATGGGGTAATCACCCAATGTGTTGTTTCCGGAAAATGGCCCGATACACCATCCGAAGGATTTTACCAGGTCTATGATGTGCTGGATGAATATGATCCGTTTGCAGATCTTCAGCGCCGCCGTTATGGAAATAAGGTTGCCGGAAAATCGTTTATCTATGTGATCCGCGACTCCTGGGGTAATGGTGAGTATTACAGCTCTGCCATCTGGTGGGCTGCGTACCTTGCCGGCTGGATCGATATCGCCAAAAAGGTGCCTTCGTTTCTGAAAAAAGCTTATGAAAACCAGATTACCTGGAAATGGCATATCCAGATACCCTATGCTTTCTGGGATAAACAGTTCCCGAAAACAGAGTTTCCGGATATCGAATCCCGAAAGCAGTCTATAGAAAACTATATGGACAGCATCGAAGCAAATCTTTGTGGTACTGACAATGCCGATAAACCGATCTTCACATTTTTTGAGATCAATCCCCAGAACGGACGTGCTGAGGAACAATGGATCATCAAACCTCTCGAAAACAAGCTAAGTAACGAACAAAACCTTGTGACATCTGCTGCAGCCAATTCTGAGATCATGTTTTCGATCATGGTAAATCCAAACGTTCTGGGAGCAGGGATGCCCGGAGGTACCTATGCCGGAAACCAGGGAGGAAGCAATATCCGTGAAGCATATCTTGTCAATATTGCGAACTGCTGGCTCGATCGTCAGGATCTGCTCGATCCGCTAGAGCTTTTTATCCGCTACAACGGCGCCGAAGAAGAAATCGAATGGCGCTTCCGGAATACGGTCCTCACTACGCTCGACACCGGCTCCGGCACGACCAAAACGCTCAGCTAATTTTTTCTTATTCGTGAATTTCGTTCAAATCCGTGAAATTCTTTTCTCTGTAATTCGTTCAAAATTTGTGAAATATGCTATTCATTAAATCAAAAAACCAAAAAATGGAGGAGATCCGCGAATTTCTCCCCGTCAGCTCCTCCTCCGATTTCGACAGCGTTGCTCCTCATATTCTCAATGCCGAACGCGATTATCTTGTTCCGGTTATCGGTAACGCGATGTATGACGAACTTGAGGAATTTTACGAAGCAGAAACACCGGTGACCCCCACTGAAGTACAACAGAAAACAACTGAATTGCTCCGGTTGGTTCAGTCTGCAGTTATCCATATTTCCTACTGGATCGGGTTCGACCTACTGAATGCCCATATCTCCGATGGAGGGTTCAAACGGACAGAGTCAACCAGTGTAAAAGGGCTGTTCAAATACCAGGAAGAAAATCTCAAATCCTATTTTCGCACGAACGGTTTCAACTGTCTCGACAAGGTGCTGAACTACCTGGAAACAAATAGTACTGATTTTGGAGAATTCTCCGCATCTCCTGCCAGCACACTGATTAAATCGGTATTTATCCCGACAACGGACATTTTCAACGAGATCGTTTTTATTAATAAAAGCCGGCTGACATTCCTGCGGATGAAACCACACATGCAATTAATTGAAGATACCGAGATTTCAACCATCCTGGGACCAACTGCCTTTGCTTTCCTAAAATCGGAAATGGTAAAGATGGATCCTGATGCAAAAGTGACAGCAGTACTTCCGTATATCCGAAAGCCGATAGCTTTTCTGGCTTCTGCCTTACTGATGGAAGAGAGTGGCGCTGACCTGACTGACAATGGTCTTTTCTTTACATCAACCGCTGCAGGATACAATAATGACACCGAGCGCAAACCGTCAGCTTCTGACCGTATTGCCCTCCTGGTGAACCGTAACCGCAATATTGGGAATGCCTATCTTGATCAGCTTCGCTCTTATCTGGCTGTCAATGCTACAGAATGGAACGATGTAACACCATCAACCGGAAAAGTTTTCCGGCGCGACAATACCAACAAAAAAACATTTTTCGCATAGACGGACAAACCCTCAAGGTTTTGGAAACCTTGAGGGTTTTCAATGTAATTCAACTAATTATGGTAGCGATCGCAATTGAATACCCATTTCTCTTTTTCAATCGGAAAACCAAAGGTAAGGCACCTTCAACCTGGGATGAATTGACCGAACGACAGTTTCTTGCCATTTCGCGAACGATCAACGGAACCGAAGCTGACTTTCGTTTCCTATCAGTGCTTACCGGAATCAGCAAAAACCTGTTGAAGAAACTTTCCCCATTCGAGCTCTTCAAGCTCTCTGAAGGAATCGATTTTGTCGGTCAGGCCGGTAATTCGCATTCAGCCTTTATCATCGGGAAAATTCCGGGAACTGATTTCGTTTCTCCAAAACCAAAACTTGCCGGGATGACCTTCGGTCAGTTTATTTTTACCGAATCATATTACAACGATTGGATATCGGGATCCAAAGCGGAGTCGAAGCCTGATGAAAAGGGGCTGAATAATTTTGTCGCTTCGCTCTATCTTCCATCCAACAAAAATTTCACCAACGAAACGATTCTGATCCATGCAGGAAAAATTGCAAATACCCATTTGGATATCCGGAAAGCAATATCTTTTAATTATTCATTGGTGATGATCTGGTTACAAAACTCCTACCCGTTAATATTTCAGACACCTTCTGGTGATTCCGATATTGCCCATGCAGATGCCATCCGCCCAAAACAATCCGGCTGGTTGAAACTATTTGAATCCTTGGTTGGTGACGACCTGATTTACCGGGATCGCTATGCCGATCTCCCGTTACATACGGTGTTAAGGTACCTGACCAATAAATACAAAGAAAATGTTCGTAAATCCGTGTAATCCAATTATCAAATGAACACTAAATTCTCCGACCTGATCCAATACTTCCGAACCTTCGCCACCCAGCATATTGCTATTGGCCATTCCAATGCGGAAAAGCATTTCTACCGTTTCGAACTAGACGAAGTGCTTACAGGGCTCAAAAAAGTGAACTATCCTGCATTGATTCTTGAAGGTTATCGCTATTCACTGAGCGATAAGCAGAGTGACAATGTGATGAAAGAAAGATCGGGAGCTTTTATGCTGCTTGGACATTTAAATGATATTGGAGATTACGATGCAATGCACCAACTATGGGACCAACTGGAGACGATTTGCGACGATATCATCGTTCGCATAAAGGCCGATAAGCGTAATCCGGATGCCAGGGCCATCCGAGATTTCGATCTGGGAAGTGTGAACGTGGCTCTTATCGCGAATGAGAATGATAAAAACTATGGTGTCAGGTGCACTTTTACCATCTCCTCACCAATTTCAACCGATGTAAATCCGGAGAAGTGGAATTTTGACAGCTCCTTATAAATATCCAATTAAATGGCAATAACTCAAAGCGTAATGCCGGCAGTGTCCGGTAATGGTTTCGATTCCCGGGAACAAAATGAAGCGGTTTCAAAATGGGCCTCCATGGTCCAGCGCCGGTTGCGTGACCGGACATCCTGGTTAATTTATGGCAAACAAGCATCCACAAACCGCCCCGGGCGTACTGAAAAAAAACTCGAGGACAGTATCAAATCGATTACCAAAAAGTCTTATGGGGTTATTGACCGGGTGACCTATACCTTTGAAAGACATGGAGTTTTTGTCCATAAAGGTGTGGGCCGTGGGTACGAGATGCAAGGAGGAATGGTTGTGCGTACAGCCAAATGCGAAGATCCTGCCACACGTCAACCAACCTGGTGGGGAGACGACCCACGTCAGCGATTACCGAATGAATGGTTTAATCCTTTATTGGAGCAAACCCTACCCGAACTGGCAGATAAACTGGCTGAAATTAATGCTGATGCAGTATTGAATGCAACACGGATTATGATCCGGTAAAAGATAAAAAGGATGAAACCGGGCGGTTCCATCCTTTTACTAAAATTAACTGACCTAACTAACCAAACTTATGAACAAATTTTAATACAATTATCGGGTCGTGCATTGTGTAGTTTTTTTACTTCTAATTCTTTCTAACTGTCCTAATAATCGGTGGACATTTTGTTGTTGGCATTTTGACATTTTTAGACCAATCACCATTATTTACGTAGGCTTGAAGTTTTAGATGCTCAGTTTTGTCAACAACAATAATTGCTATTTCAAATTCATGGCCAATATCCTGATCCTGACCATAAGTAACCCAACCTTTCCATTCACCTTTGTTGATATCGGCATCACTTTGTGGCCACCAAACACCTTGCTTTTTGTAAGGTAAAGACCTATGTACTAAAGCCCATATATAGCATCCATCGGGTATTGATGCCGTACCAGTTACTGGTCCATCAACATAAACTATTGCGCCTTCTACTGATGGTGTAATGATTTTTACCTCACAATTCTCAGTTGGTTGAGAAAAAGCTACAACTGTCATTCCTGTAAACACACAGCAAAGTAAAATTTTAAGTTTTAAATGTTTGTTTTTCATGTTATTTGCATTTAAAGTGTTTTGAAAAATACTTCTCATATTCTTTTGAAGCAAGGTCAATATCTTTACTTTCAAGATACTTATCTATTTTATTTTTAATTTCAATTGGCATTTCTTTCATATATTGAGGTTCCGAATTTCCTATTTCTTCATAGATTTTGATTGCTGCCTCATATTGTTTGCTTTCATTATAAGCCTTAGCATCGCATATCATTTCATCAGTTTTATTAGGTGATATTTTGTGACTCGCTAAAGGTCTTTCGTACATATTTATTTTTTCTTGTGTTTGTTCAGCCTTTATTAATTGATTTTCTGTTGGATTTCTAATTTCTTCCATTTTTCTTTGCTCGGATTTCAATTTCAAATAATCCTCATATTCAATTTCAACAGTCTCATAATAGTTTTTCCAAGATTTCTTAATCTCCCCACTTGGTGCAACAATTGATAAATATTTAGATAGTCGAAGTCTTTCTTGAACACCATCAACTTTTTTCACATCTTCTACATATTTATCAAAATATTCAAGTTCTTTTATATCTTGTTCTCTTTCTTTGAACAAGTCTGCTACAATAAGAGTAACAGTCGCAATAGCGGTTGATACAATCACATACTTAAAAAGTTCAATCATTTTATCTAATTTACTTGTCTCCAAAGTTCCTTTCTTTATTTGGTAGAAAGCAAACAGCATTGCTGCAATTGTAATAAAAATAAATACTCCATAAAGTAAAAATGATACTGTTCCGGTGTTCGATAGCATAATTTACTTTTTAATGATTGTTTTTTCACTCTAATTTCCACAAAACGGTCGAGTGCAGCAGTAGTAGGGATTGCTGACTACTTTCCTTTCAAATACCGCCAAAGTTTAAGCGTGGCAGAATTTTTTTTTTTAGAAATTCTGAAATTTCAAACTGTTTTTCTTCTAATGCTAATGCCAACGCTGTCTTTCCTTCACTGTTTAATAACTTTATATTAGCTCCATGATTAATTAGTAATTCACAAATTTCTTTGTACCCTCTTTTAGAAGCCTCCATTAATGCCGTATTCCCCCATTTATCTATAGCATTGACCTTCGCACCACCATTAAGGAGTAATTCAACATTTTCTTTTTTACCCCAATATGATGCCTTTATCAGTGCTGTTGTATTATCATATCCTCCATGAAAATTGACGTCAGCACCATTATCAATAAGCAATTTGACAATTCTTTTGCCTCCACTTGAAGAAGCAATTAAAGCTGTATAACTACCTGCTTCAGCATTCACATTAACACCATGCTTAATAAACAATTCAACAAAATATTCACGACATTTATCTGAAGCTTCAAATAAAGCCCCGGCATCGATATTTGCACCTTTATTTATTAACAGTTCGGCTATTTCTTTTCGTTCAAATGATACCGCTTGACGCAAGGCAGAATATCCAAAATCATCTACTAAATTAAGATCAGCGCCATTATCTATCAACAATTCAACGTACTCTTTCCAACCATGCAAGGAACTTCTTATTAAGGCAGTGCGACCTTGGTCTCCTTTTTCATTTAAATTTGCACCCTTAAAAATAAGTAATTCGACGACATCTCTGTAATTCTGGCATATTGCCTTAATAAGTACAGTATCGCTAATTTTTGTATTGACATCAGCTCCGTTTTCAATAAGTAATTTAGCAACTTCTTGGTGTTGATTTCCATTGTATTTCAACATTGGAGTATAATTCAAAGAGTGATACAATGGTGTATGATATACATTTACATCTGCTCCACTTTTAATTAGCAACTCCGCGATATCTTTGAGTCCTTGGTCTGAAGCTTTTATAAGTGCTGTATCACTACCTTTAACTTTTAAATTGACATCAGCACCCCTATTAATAAGCAATTCAACGACATCTCTGTGACCACAATCCGCCGCAATCACAAGTGCAATATTCTTTGCTTCACTTATATAATTGATTTCAGCACCACTATTAATAAGCAATTCTACAATTTCTTTGTTCCCTTTTTCGCATGCAATCATTAAAATGGAAAAAACATCAAATCCTATTTTCGCATTAACATCTGCACCATTTTTAATAAGTATCTCCGCAATATCTTTATACCCATTTTGAACACTCAAAACAAGTGCATTATCACCTTGGAATGTAAATGCATTAATGTCAACTCCCTTTTTAATAAGTGATTCGACTATTTCAAGATATCCATTTTGAGAGGAAATCATAAGAGCACTTTTATCAAAAGAGTCAAGTTTCTCATTTACATCGGCGCCACGACTTATTAGTAATTGTGCAATATTTCTGTGTTTTTCTTTTAAAGCGTGAATCAAAGCTGAACTTTTATAAATACTATCTTTTATATTTAAATCAGCCCCCTTGTTAATAAGCATTTCGACAATACTTTCATTGCCCATTTTAGATGCTCTAATTAGTGCTGGCTCCGTTCCAATTTCCATATTGATATCTGCTCCCGTTTCTATAAGTTTTATACATTCATCTAAATCCTCTTTGATTAGGGCTTCCGAAAATTCATTATTATATCTTTTCTTTAAGGCTAGGGCTGTTTCTTGGTGTATTGCACTATTAATGCTCGTATTATCAATCTTGAATATTGCTATTTTATTTAGTTTTTCCTCACTCCAGAGTCCAGCAGCAACATTACCAGGCCTGTCCATAACTCTATAATCACAATCTAATAATAATTCCAACATTATTTTGTCTGGTGCTAATTCTTTTATTTTGAATATAATGCAAGTTGGATTCTCATCCCAGCCATTAATAATAATCTGTAGTGTATGATCATCCAATAATTTATAATTAAATTCATTACGTATAGCCCCCCAATATGGATTCCAAGCAATATCTGAATACTCCTTATTAGTAATGAATTTATTATAAAATGCTTTATAATCCTTGTCTATTATCAGATATTTAGCAGCGTTAATATTCGAAAGTGACGATTTTGAAAGATCTTCACCACATTTTGTACAAATAAATTCATTCCATTTCTTCCAATCATGAACTATTGTACCATCTTCATGACATCTGTCCACATTCCAATTTTTTGAATTGTCTAGAACAGATTCTTCAGGTTTTAAATCTAGTTGGCTTTTAACGATTCTCTTAAAATTTGACATATTTTTATCTCTATTATTATTTGACCTACTCTTTAATAGATTTTCGGCTTACTCCTTTTGTTTCTTAGCATGAACGCTAACTCGTTTTTCTACGCTTTAATCCTTCCTTATTACTCTTTTATTACTAATCAAGCGTTTATACGTATTATTTACTAAATGTTACATTTTTCTCATAATTTAAAATCATTAAATGCAGATTCTTATTTTCATGCTGTCAATAGATTTAAATCTGTCCTTTCCCTCTCCATGCCACTCCAGTAACTTAGCTCAAAAACAAACCGATGGCATCAAGTTACAACCGAAGGATCAATCTTTTCATCAACGGACAACAGGTTAGCAATGACGTACGAAGCATCCGGGCAGAGATGCAACGGCTTGTGAATGAACAGGCACGAATGACACTCGGCAGCCAGCAATACATCGCTCATGCACGTCGTATCCGTGATTTAAGAAGTATCCTGGCCGAACACAACCAGCAGATTGCTGCAGTATCCAGATCATGGAGCCTGAGCAGGATGGGTGATGCTTTCAACCGGTATTTTGCCATGATTACCGCTGCCATCGCATCGGTAACCGGATTGATCATGGGTTTTAAGGCACTAGTCAAAACTTTCAACGATTACGAAGAACGGGTTGACAACCTCTCCGCTCTCACCGGCCTGGCCGGTTCATCGCTTGACTGGCTCTCTCAGAAGGCAAAAGACCTTAGCACTGCCACACTCGAAGGTGGAATCCGGGTGACACAGGGTGCCCAGGAGATTGTGGATGCTTTCACAAAGACCGGATCGGCACGCCCGGAGTTACTCAAGAACAAGGAGGCCCTTGCCCAGGTAACACAGGAAGCCATCATTCTGAGTAATGCGGCCAAGACAACACTTCAACCTGCGATTGAAGCGCTGACCATGGTCATGAACCAGTACAATGTTCCGGCATCAGAGGCCCGCCGGATCATCAATGCCCTTGGAGCAGGATCAAAAGAAGGTGCCGGGGAAATACCCTACCTGACCACAGCTTTCGAAAAAGCAGGTACCGTTGCTGCTGATGCCGGACTTAGCATTGAAACAATGGTTGCCACTATCGAGACACTGGCACCCCGTATTTCACAACCTGAGATTGCAGGTCGTTCGTTAAAAGGTGTTCTTCTTGATCTGCAGCAGGGAGCTGATGATACCAATCCTGCAATTGTCGGGTTGGCAACGGCGCTGGAAAACCTGGGTAAGAAAAACCTGGGTATTACCGAACTCACCAAAATGTTTGGTAAGGAAAACATTACCACCGCGGCCATCCTGATCAACAATGTACAGGAGCTGAAGAATTATGAAAAAGCGGTAACCGGAACCAATGTAGCCATCGAACAGGCGGCAGTCAATACGGACAACAACAACGCGAAACTGGCCCAGGCGAAAAACAGGATCAACATCGTATCAATCGAACTGGGAGAAAAACTGGCACCCGCAATGTCGGTCGTTACTGGGTGGTTTGGAAAGACTTTAAAATTTATTTCTGCCCTGGTCGATGTTTTCACAAATTATGGTAGAACAATAGTCACAGCTACCGCAGCTATTGTTGGGTATACGCTCGCTGTGAAATTTCAGACCATGTGGATCAACCGGAGTAACCAGGCTACGCTTGCTCAGATCATCGCCTCGAAGGCTCATGCCATCATCACAGCGGCAGAAATTGTGGTCACGCAATTGTGGGCAGCAGCGATGATGCTTCTTACGGGTAACCTCAGGGGAGCAAACCAGGCACTCAGGGTCCTTACCAATACGATGAAGCTGAATCCAATCGGCCTTCTTACGACAGCCGTAATAGCTGGGGCGTCAGCCCTGCACTATTACACACAGAAAAAGAAGGAAGCTGCAGCAGCAGCGAATGCAAATAATCAAATACTCGAGGAGGAAAAAATGTTGCTCAATGGTTACTCTGCCGAGATTGTAAAGGAGCGTGATAACCTCAATGCCATGGTTGGTTCCATTATCCGCACCAACGAAAACGAAGAGCTCCGGGCCACGCTGATTAAAAAGCTCAAGGATCAGTACCCGGAATTTCTGGGAATGCTCGAGAACGAAAAAATCAGCAACGACATTCTGGCTTTACAGTTAGCGGAGGTCAATACCCATTACAGTGAACGGATAAGACTCGCCGCACTCAAGGCCAAAGGTGAAGCGGTCAATAATGCAGCGGTAAAAGCAGAAGAAAGAAAACTGGCAATCGAAGAACGGCTCGTGCAAATCGAAAAAGAGAGTTACCGTACCGATCCCAAAAAGAAACAGGTGGAGATAAAAACCCTTAATGCCGAATACAATCAGCTAAACGTCACACTCTCTGATTACAAAAAAAGGCAGGAGGAATTAACGTCTGCTTCCACCAAACTCGATACGCAGATCAGGGAGTATGATACCCTTCCCTATGTTGAGAAACTATTGTCCGGATTATTGTCTGCACGGAAAAATTACAGTGAAGGCCTTAAAAAAGCGCAGGAATCAGAAAACCAGGAAGAGGCAGCTCATTACCGGAAACAAATCACACTGACGGAGGCACAAATAAAACTTTTTGAGGATAAGAGAGAAGCACTTTTAGCTTCAGCCAATCAAACTAAACCGAAAACTCCGGCAGATGCGGATGATTCAATCCTTGAGAGTGCGAGAAGTGAGGATAAAAAAACCGAAGCCAAAAAGGAGGCTGAAAAGCTCCGTAAATTCTTCAGTCTTGACAATGAAGAGCAACAGGATGCCATCCGGACCGAGCTGAATAAATTGGGTAAAGATGGTGTGACAGCACTGGCAAAAGGCATTGAGGATGAAATGGCCGATGCAAAGGATACAAACAAACTGCTCACCGGAATGATGACACCTGAAAAGGAGAAGGTGGATGAAGCCGGTGACTATGCGCTCCAAAAATACTATGAAACAATTGAAGGTCAGAAAACACTGCTCATGGCACAGCATGAAGCGGGCCTGATCAGTGAACAGGAGTTCCAGGATAAGATTCTGGCCATTCAGAAAAAGGCAATCGATGAAAAACTCGAAAAGCAGGTGGAATCGGCGCAAAAATATCAGCAGTTGACCACGGCCGCGGCCAACTTCGTGAGCGTTTTGATGGAGGCTGAACTGGCTGATGCCGGCGATAACGAAGAGAAAAAGAAGCAGATCAAAAAGAAGTATGCCGATGCAAATATGATTGTCACGATCGGGCAAATTATCTCCGCTACATCACTTGGGATTATGCAGTCGTTCGCACAGCTTGGACCGGTTGCGGGTGCCATCGCTGCTGCATTTATCGGGACAACGGGCGCGGTTCAGGTGGCCATGGCAGTGGCGGAAAGAAACAAAATGAAATCGCTGCACACAGGTGGTTTCACAGGTGATGGTGGTAAGTATGAACCGGCAGGCGTGGTCCATAAAGGAGAATATGTAATCCCGCAGGAAGGGGTAAAAAACCCTCAGCTCCGCCCGCTGATCAACCTTTTTGAATCAGCCCGGCGAAACAATGCCCTTGCCCGGCTTGATCTGCGCCCCGTGGTGCAGACGATCAACCTGTCACGCGGATATGCTTCGGGGGGTTACGTTACCCTTCCAACGGCCCCATCTCCCGGGGAGAATGTCCGCAGTACAGCTGTTGGTCAGGGAAACAATGATCCGGAGCTGAAGACAGCAGTTCTGGAGTTGAACCGGCTGTTGAAATCCGGTATTCAGGCAACCATTCCAAGGTACGGTACCAGCGGTCTTTCGGATGCAATGGAGGATATTACCCGTTTTAACGCCAAAATCTACAAAAAATGAAGCTCACCATCGGTGGCAAACAAATTGCCCTTCCCAAAGATGCCAGGATCAGTATTCAGCGATCATCACCGGCCTTAAATGAAGACACCGGTTCATTTTCATACCCTTTCCCAGTGCCAACAGCCCCAAACCAGCAGATACTCGGATGGCCGGGTAAACTTCAGCGCTCAGGTGAGATGGCGGACCAGACCTTTATCCTGGAAGATTCAGGACTGCAGGTCTTCAGCGGTGAGGTCGATTATGATCTGATCACCAAAAATGAGATCGGGGTTATTCTGAAATCCGGTTACACAGTGTTCCGGAGTAAAATGTCAGGCAAAAAACTTGGAGAGATTGATTACGGTTCCGAAAGCTGGCTCCCTGAAAATTATACGGCCCAGCAGGTGACCGCCAAACTTTCGGAATGGGATCTGGCCAATACTAACGGAAATCAGAAGTACATCGTGTCGCCCGTCGCGATCAACGATGCGTTGTACACAACTTCGGTGGATGCCCAGGTGAATAAAATTGACAAGTTAACCGGGAACCTCAAATACGACACGGGAGGCACGCGTCAAAATGTAAACCTTTACATGTTACAGTTCCTGGCCTCATTTATGATTGACAAAATCTTTGAAAGCGCCGGTTATACAGTATTTTCCAATGAACTGAAAACAAGTGAGTTTAGTCAGCTGGTTGTTTTTTCACGGATTATCAATATCACATACGGGTCAGTCCGGTTTGGCATACCCGGACTTGAACAGACCGGTATCCTGCATTACTCAAAGCTGATGCCCGATGTACCTGTTCTGGAATTCATTGATAATATTGCCGGGCTGCTTTGTCTGATGTATGACATTGATGAACGAAAGAAATCGGTCAGGATACTATTTAAGAAGAATATTTTTGAGCCCGGCAATGTGGATGATCTTAAAATGGTGGAGCTGGCCGGTTGGCAGCACAGCGAAGAACGAAATTCCGGCGGTTTTAAAATCGGCTACAAATCCCAGGATTCAGAACTGGATACCCGGTCAGATTATATCCCGGAACGGGAGGTGAGTACACTGCCGACACCCTCTATTGACGGTGAAATTGTGCATGTTACTTCGCAGAATATTGATTACATCACTGTAACAACCAATGAAATAAAGGAGTGGAAGCAGATTGGCCGGCTAAAAGAGTACATTTCCGGTACCGGCAGTGAAAGCATCGAATTGGCCCTGAAAATTCCGCGTGCAGTCGTGCATCCTGACGGGTACCCTGTACCGAAACTTGAACTCACTCCCTTAAACAGATCGTATGCTTTTGAAAACCTGAAGGAAACAATCGTTTCAATATACCATGGAAGAAAGAATATAAACTCAATGAATATCCCCTTGCTTTCAGGTGACAGCTGGGGAGTAGCCGGCGGGTGGTCAATCGGACTAACCCCTCACCTGGCTCCTGCCTGTATTTATGAACAGGTGTACAAAGATTTTCTGAACTGGAAAGCCTTTAAAGCGCGTGGATTCACAAAATTCATCGAACTGACCCTTCCCCAGGTGCTGGCATTACGGTGGGATAAAAAATACAACATTGACGGGATTGAGGTTATCCTGGATAAAATAAATTTCGAACTTCCTCATTACGGAATGGTTAAGATAGAGGGGTTTACAGCTTAAAAATGAGTAGGATCGCAAAGTTTTTGTTTGTTTAGTTCCCCATTTTTTTGTTTACAAGAGTAATTGCTCAAGTGTTGAAGATGCAAAATCGACAAATTTTCCCGTCAAAATAATTTTCTGATTTTTAATTTGATTGGTATGAAAAATTATGTAATTTTCAAAAAAATAATACGCAACTGTATTTCGTCTGGCCTGACTAATTTGGAGGCGAAAAGGAAAAATTGTTGCGCAAATAAATGAGTAGAACAAAGCCACAATGAACAAATTGAAAACAGTCGAAGGATATGAAAAGTACTTCAAACTTTCCGTTATTTTCTAGTTATTAACAAGTTTAAAAAAATGACGTGCAAACTTTGTGACAAGGATAAAAAATTGATAAAAGCTCATGTAATACCGGAGTTTTTATATCGAGACATAGACCTTTACATTTCAGATAAAAAAGGTCAAGGACGTTTACACGGATTCACAAACACAAACGGAAATGTTGAATTCATGAATAAGGGACTACCAACTGGAATTTATGACACAACAATTCTTTGCAAAGAATGTGATTCAGTGACAATCAAGGAATATGACGATTACGGTAAGAAAATATTTCGGGATTTACTAAACAAGGATACGATACAAAACGCCCTAATCCAAAAATCACATTTTTTTGAGTTCACCCTTGATGATTATTTTCTGTTCAAAACATTTATTGCATCTATCTTTTGGAGAGCAAGTATTTCAAATAGACCTGAATGTTCAATTGTTAATCTTAAAGAAACAGAACTTGTAATAAAGGAAATTATAGAGACTCGAAATGAAAGTCTTGTTGATAAATTTGAGATTGTAGTCATTTTCTTAAATATTGGGAAAGATAATCAGTATTTGACGAATTTTATTGAGGTTAACAAGCTCAATTCTCATTTCTTCTCATTTATTGCGGGAGGATTCATTATTAACTTGTTCCCGGATAAAAATAAGGTCTTAGAAGTATGGAAAGAATTTATAATAAAAAAAGGTTGCTACTATCAGATACCAATAATTCAAGATGTTGAAACCTCAAAGTATATTATCAATAGTTTTATAGACTCTGAATTATTAAAATGAATAAAACCCGGTTTATAACTTCAGCTACCCGGCAGCGGTGGTTTTCGGTGGGCATCTTTTCGCTCAAGCAGTTTTTCGGTTTGACAGGAAATCGCCCGCAATCAGCCCCTGCGTGTAGCTTCCTACGTTGTACACAATTATAAAAAACCACATATTGAAACACTCTGCATATATTTTAGTTCTCTTGACTCTTTCTTCGACAAGTTGCAAACCATTATCTAAAATTGTATACAAGACCTTTCAAATTGAAAACATAACAAACGAGGAATTTCAAAAATTGAATGGAACATATTCTAATACTTCCGACACGACAACTGGAAAAATAAACCATTTTCCTTACGATGGACGAAGTGATTATGAACGACTTATTATATTAAGTCAACTGTTTATAAACTTTCCTGAAACCGCATGGCGAGACGAGAATAACAACATGATTGATCCTAAAAACAAATGGATAAAAATTGAATTTCAGTCAGTAAAACAAGCGACAATTAGCATGTATCATAACGACAATTTTATTTTCTCTAAAAACATCCATGGAAAATTTAAAAATGGTTACTTTTACTTACGACCAAAAGTATATGCATTTCCTCTTGTACCATTGGTGTTTGGTTACAACTTCGAAAGGACTAGAATTGGAAAGACAGCGGACGATAATTTAATCATTGACTATACAGTAAACAGATGGGGCTTTGCATTATTTGCAGGCTCTGCAGACAAAGGAACTGCTACATCCATTTACAGAAAGAAAAACAAATAACTGGGTACAAACGCGATAGAAAATGCGGGTACGCGTGTTCGTTGAAACATTTGAATTCTTTATATACATTTGTGCTGGCAGACAGTTGAGCAGCAATTTAATCCCGCACTTGCCATAGCGTCGGCCGTTATGCGTCATTCTAAAAAGTCAGTGCAACCTTGATAGAGAATAAAAACATATCGACAAAATGTCTAATTGCTGACGATTCTATTATCGAGCAGTTAAAAAAGCAAATGCAATTTGTTGACAGAGACAATGCAAATTGGACTGAAACCTACTTGGATAACAATACTGGAGTCAAATGGCTTTATTATCGAGTTAATACTGAATTACAAGGTGGTGGTTATCCAATACTTGGACGATTGCCACTTCCTGACAAGTTTCAGTTAATTGAACTTGCATTATTTTCGGAGAGTGATGATGAAGTATTTGCCGCTTGCCGGACATTAACAGATAACGAAGAAATATTAAAGATAGATTTCAGAGAAGACTTGATTAACCGACTTGAAAACATTAACGACAATCAAAGACAAAAGAGAGTAATAAAACTCACAGGGCTTGACTCTGGAATGAACAGAAGAGAAATTTTATGGAAAAGACTTGACCAAGTAAATTCAGACTCGAGCTATTTTAAAAACATAGCTGACAGGGCAGGGAAACTAAAACGAAAATAAAAGAACGAACGCATAATTGAGTAGACCACCCCATGGTGTAAACACCTCGGGGAGAGCCTCTCACACCACCTTAGTGCGGTTCTCGTATACGGCGGTTCGCTAAACAATGGGAATCGAAGATCAGCGTTAGCTAAATAGCGGCGAACTTTGGTAATGTGGACGTACTTTATAATGATGTGGGTAAAAAAGATTCATAACCACGCAGGGTGATTCGTGGTACCGTTATGGTTGTGTTAAGAATCGGAATCCGGGCAACCGTCCTGCCTGGTCCTGGCTTACCCTGAATTTGTCCTTTCCCGAACCCTATTCCGGAAATAGTTTTGGGAAAAAAGAACGGATGAGTACGATTATCCAGCAGCCGGATTCACTATCATTTTCAGGAAACCTAAAAAAGTTCGTAATCACCTCGGTCGGCGAGGTGGTTTTCGAACTAAGGCACTTAACGTTAGCCGGCGAAAAGCTGATCCTTAGTGAAAAATATTATCCCGATCCGGACGGTCTGCTGACTGTTGACGTGAAATCAATCATTTACCGGTTACTCGAGATCACGATACCCGGGAACCAGGAAAAAGTAAATGAACAACCCACCGCTGCAGGTGATTTTCTCGTAAAGATTGACAACGAGGCGGTTCCGCTGCGGGTTATCAAAGGTGGTGTGGCTGAATTGCAGGAGCCTGCAAGCAACTGGCTGGGATCACACTTTTTGACCTGGCAACCACAAACAAAATTCATTTTACAAGCCTCTCCTCAGTGGCTCGGACTTTATCCAATCGCAGAAGGGACAGTAAAACTCAAGGCATATTACGCTGATAACACTTCGTATACCGGGGATTACGTTACACTTCTCCCGGAAAAGTTGTACAGCATTAACACAAGCTGGGGAACAGTATCCGAATGGCTACTGAGCGAATCCGAATCAAGCCAGGTTGTCGCCTGGGATCTCTGGTACGAGGTTGACGGGGTACAAACTACACTCGTACAACGCTACCAGCTTCGTAAGCCCGGATTTGAGGAACACGGTTTTGTGTGGGAAAATACCCTCGGAGGAATAGACTCGGTTTCATTTACCGGATCAAGAGAGCAGGATCAGAAACTTGATCACAAAAGTGCATTGTACGGGGATAACTCGATACAGGAATATGATATCGAAAAGAACCGGGAGATAAAACAGAATACCGGATTTTTGGATGCTGAAGAAAGCAGATGGATTGAGGATTTCTTTTATTCCCGGAAAAAATATGCGATCCGTACCGATGGATCGCTCAAACCGATCGTAGTTATCTCGTCGAAAGTTATCAATAGCACCGTTGATGATTATGCTGATTTTGAATTCACCTACAAATACGGGGAAGATACCCAGCTGTTAAACCTTGAACGTACATTGGAACCGTTACAGCCTCCGGAGGGACTGACCGGTTTTTTTCTTTCTGAGCTGCTGTCGGGACTGACTGCAGCTCTTTACGCGGATAACCTCTTGATGGGTGTCCAGAGTCCGTTTGCCCAGGGATGGCAAAAATTAACCATGTCACAACTTTGGGGTGGAGCACTTCCTACATTGGTTGACGGCACCACGATCACCGTTGTTGACGGGAAACTGAAAGTCCTGGCAGGTCCGGGCAGTACGTCGGGCGGATCGTCAGAAACGGTAACCTGGGAGGAACTGAAAAATTACATCGACAACCTCACCGCCGGCAATGTTATTCCGGATTGTCGTACGGAACTTCTAAATGGTGCGATACTTTGGAAATCCGGGTTGACGTATTCAGCCCGGAATATCAGTTACAAAATTCTTGGAGTTACTTACCGGGCACTTGATCAGGAAATCACTCTTGACAGTGCAGATCCTGACTTTTCGAGAATTGATTTGTTTTACGCCGATAGCTTCGGGAATCTCCTGGTTGCCAAAGGAACGCCGGCACTGAACCCGGCAAGCCCGGTTCTTGATTCGACACAACTCGAAGTGATGTCTGTCATAATCACTCCGGGTGCGACAGCTCCGGAAGGAATAGATGTTGAGACAGTTTATGACGAAAATACCGAATGGACAACCACCGAAACCCACGATCCCAATGTTGATGTCACGTTCGACTGGGGGTCATCACCACTGTCTGGCAGTAAATGCATAAAGGTTGCTATCGCGATCCCGGACACTGTGGTAAGTCCTCCGCTGCACTATATTGGTGAAGAATGTTATGGAGGAGTTATAATTCATCTTGACCCAACCGGGAAAAAAGGATTGGTAGCAGCAAAGACGGATACGGCAACCAATGTGTTCTGGTCACGGTTGTCGGGTTACCCGACCTATACAACCGGGGCTTCCGGAATTCAAATCGGGACCGGTCAGGCCAACACCGCGCTGATGCTGGCCAGGGATGCAGCGAAGGATCAGGCTGTAAAATTTTGCAATGACCTTGTAATTGGAGAATACACCGATTGGTTTCTGCCTTCGGAGAAGGAACTGGATGCCATGTATTTCCACCGCTATAAAATTGGAAATTTCGGGAATAAAACCTACTGGTCATCAACAGAAGTAACCGGCAGTTATGACTGGAAAAAAGCACGCTGCATCAGCTTTGGAAACGGCACAGCATACACCAGGGATAAGAATAACAATTTCTGCGTACGTGCGATCAGGGCGTTTGATGATGTAGCACTCCCTGCCGGCACTCCGGTTTCTTTCTTTACTCCTGTCAGTACACGAATGACATTCGCCTCACCTGTTACCGTTTCGGCAAAAGACGGGATCCTCTCGCTCTACCTGAAAAGTTCGTTACCCTGGCGGTACAACTCCACCTTACTGATCGAATCGTTCCTGGGCGGTACCAAAACCGGTATGGTATCCTTGTCGCCTGCAACAAGTACGTTAGGCTTCCAGACTGCCAGTGACCAGTGGCAGCTGGTGGCAATACCAATCACCAGATTTTCACCAAACCGCGATACAATAGACGCTTTTAAAATCAGCCTTATCGGAAGCTGGCCCAACAATATTGAGCTAGGTATTGACGATATCAGGTTTCAACATACCGAAATTGCAACAGCAGGGGTATTAGTGGCACCTGGTACTTATGGCTCTGCAAAAAAATCGGCGGTAGTTACCGTCAATTCCCAGGGGGTAGTAACCCGGATAATCGAAGTGGATACAGTGCCGGTCAGTGAACAATTGCTTGGAGAGGTCAATGGCGTAAACAGGGTATTCTCCACGTCGTGGCCCTACGAACCGGGCACAGTGACTGTTTTTCTTAACGGATTCAGACAGCGGGAGTTTACCGGGATTTCCGATACGCAGATTCAACTCTCCGAAGCGCCACGCAATAGCGGCTTTACCGATTTAATCGAAGCAACATACCTTAAAAAACAACTTTAATTTTTAAATCCTATGAGTACAAAAATTCGTTCGAGTCAGCAATTATACATTGACGAAAATCTGCAGTTCAATTCAAAAAAAGGGGTCGGTCTTGCTCCTGCCACTTCAGCAGGTGAAGCCGTGGAGTTTGCACAAATGCAGGCCGCTATCAACAATGCTGTTTCGGGTGCCGGCAATTCGATTCATGAGCCTGTTGCTGACCTCGCGGCAGCCAAAGCAGTCGGGAACACAGATGTAATTGTCGATGGCATAGTAACGGTTGCCGGGAAAACAGACAAAATGTTGATGCTCATCGAGACGCTGGGCTTGTATCATTACGATGCCGACAGCCTTTCAGCATCAAATGACATCACGATCATCAGGCCCACCGATGTAGCCACCGATGCAGCTGCAGGTCGGTGGATCAAGATGAGCAGTATTTTAACCGACCATGCCCTGCTCGATAATATCCTGGGAAACGGAGGTTATCACTTGTCGCAGGCTGAACGTGATAAATTAACCGGTATTGAAGGAGGTGCGGATATAACCGATGCCACAAATGTAGGTGCTGCCATTGCAGGAACTACTGCAGCCGGCGCGTTAAGCGATACAGATTTTGTCCCGGTAGTAACGGGTTCCACACTTGGCAAGGCGACCTTTACCCTGGTTAAATCGTTCCTGAAAACGTATTTCGATACGCTTTACAACAAGTATGTCCATCCTAACCACACAGGCGATGTGACCTCCGTTGCCGACGGAGCAACAACAATTGCCGCCAATGCAGTTTCCAACACCAAACTGGCCGATATGGCTACGGGGACCATCAAGGGCAGGGCAACCGCAGCCACGGGCGATCCGGAGGATTTAACCAAAGCGCAGGTACTGGGAATTATCAATGTTACCGAGGGTGCCAATCCCACCAACGCGACAAACGTGGCGGGTGCAATTTCGGGTACCTCTGATGATACCACACTGGCTGATGCTGATTTGGTGCCCCTGGTTTCGGGTGGCGCCCTGGGGAAATTCACCTTCACAACATTGAAATCTTTCCTGAGAATCTACTTCGATACACTGTATAACAACTACCTGCATCCCAACCATACCGGCGATGTTACTTCGGTTGGTGGCGGGGCGCAGACAATTGCGGCAAATGCGGTTACAAATGCCAAAGCAGCACAAATGCCAGCCAGTACAATTAAGGGTAATAATACAGGTGCGACAGCCAATCAGGCTGATTTGACGGCAGCCCAGGTGAGAGCATTGATTAATGTTGCAGACGGTGCCAACGCTTACACTCACCCCAACCATTCCGGTGATGTCACCTCTGTAGGTGACGGCGTTCAAACCATCGCGGCAAAAGCGGTAACACTCGCTAAGATGGCAGATATGGCAACCGATTCTTTCCTGGGTCGCGATACTGCAGGCACAGGAGCTCCCGAAGTTTTGTCGGTTGCCACGGTAAAAACGCTGCTTGGTTTGAACACAAACAACCAATCGTCACGGTTTTACCGGGCAACACCGGCAGGACTCGTGAACGGCTCAAATACACAGTTTACAATTGCGGCCAATGTCCTGCCAGGTACCGAAGACGTATATAAAAACGGCCTTTTGATGAATGCCGGTGCGGGCAACGATTACACTATTGCCTACGGTGCAACTACAACAATCACCTTCCTGACTGCGCCATCCGGAACACCGTTTGCCGACATTATTTTAGTTAACTATTCAGTATAGTGTTATGCCTGAAACGCAAGTAAAAGGACGCAACATAGGGGACGGGTCTGTTGGCAGGCCCGACCTCAATGTTGCCACTTCCGGACAAGCAGTAATTACAAAGGTTGTCGAAGTTGCTAATTCGGGGATCAGGATATCCTCGTTTAGCGGAGCGGATACTGGTACCGGCGATGTTGGTCTTGCGATTGATACGACCTATTTATCCACACTGTACCAGACGAAATTAAATGGAACCGGACTGGTCCGGATGGCTGGAACAGTTGTTTCTTATGACAACACGACTTATTTCCATTCGGGGAATTTACCTGCATATTTACCTATAGATGGTACAGCTAACAATGCAAATGCAGTTGGTACTATTTCACCCACCAGGATTGTTTATGGTAGTAATAATTCAGCAACATCCGTTATAACAGGTACTGATGTTAATTTACTGTATAAAGCAGGTTTTTATTCTGGTTTTGGAAATACAAACAATTTTCATACTGGTGATTTTGGGCTTGTAAATATTCCTACATGGCCTGGTACAGATGCAAATAACAGGTACAATTTACAGATTGGGGCTGCAATTGGTGGTGTAATGTGGTATAGAAGCACCGGTTCTGATGGTTCAGGCACTTGGAAATCAGTGTGGGATTCAAGCAATTTCACCCCAGGTAATTATTCCACAACTGGTCACACGCATGACTACGCGACACACCGGGGCGGTGAGGCCGCGAATGTTGTAGATTATGCAAGGTTTGTTTATAACAACGGGACTTATTCCGGAACAGGATGGACCGAGCCATCTGACCTGGGAGTGCGCTATGCCAACAGCGCAGGAAAGGTGGTTAATTACATACCCCACGCAAACACGATTGCCTCACCAACCGGAAATTGGTTTTATACTGATTACGGATATATTGCCCTTGGGCCAATGAATGCAGGGACAGCACATATTTACACAGACCTTGGATCATTTTACTTTAACAAAGATCTACTTGTGCTTGGTAACTTGGTTTATCACACGGGAAATCTTAACATAGCTAATTATTCTCCAGTTGGTCACACACATGAACAGTATGTTCATGGTCATAATGAATCCGGTCAAAGAGCCGCACCTCAAACATGGGATGCTTATCACGACTCTCAAAGAAAGGGAGGATTTTGGGATATAGTTAACGCAGCATGGGCCCCTACGACGGATTGGTGGTGGGGAATAACTGCTCCACATGGAAGCAATAATGCAGCCTATAATTACAGCGGTCAACTTGTTTTTAATCTTGCAGGAACGGAATCCTACTTTAGAAGCATTTCAGGTGGAACGGCAAATGGATGGAAAAGAATATGGCACGATGGTAATTTTACACCTACCAATTATGCCCTAACTGGTCATGACCACACTGTAATAAATGGCGTTACCATTGGGGAAGTAATCGGAGGGAGTACAAAAAAAATACAGGCAAATGGTTATGATTTTGACATCAAAGAAGGTACTGGAACATATGCTTTAAGATTTGGTTATAGCAGCGCTAATTTAAGTTGGAATGGAACTTCAATTACGACAACATCATTTATAGGTGATTTAACAGGCAACGCTTTAACATCTTCAGCATCTTATAAATTAGCCGCAAGTTTAGGTTGGTTATCTCATCCAGGATCGTCAGCCATAGGATATTCAACTCATATCGTAAATCCAACCTCAGGACTATTCCCCGCAGTCGATAATTCAAATTCGATATTAAGCATTAACAGACATTCCGGAGATTATAATAGTCAATTAGGGTTTAGTTCTAACGGTAATATGTATTACAGATCTTACGCTAATGAAGCAATAAATACTACTAAAGCATGGAGGCAAGTTTGGGATGCGGGTAATTTTACTCCGCCTAATCAAACATTAGATACTACAAGTTCGCCAACATTTGCAGCGTTAACTCTAACAAGTTCATTTAATTCCACAACAACAAACAGTAATTTCTTCGCGAGTGATTTAACGATTGGATACTCCACGTATCAAGGTTACAAATTAGCGGTAAATGGTATAGGGTATTTTTCTACTGGTGTTACAGCAAATGGGAATGTTACTATTAACACATCCGGAAGTCCTTATCAATATTACGATTCTTTAAATATCACATCAGAAGGTAGTTGGGGTTTGCGATTGCAAGCACACCATAATGGAGGGGGTTACGACTATAAATTAGTTCAAAAAAACAACGGAACTGATTATGATTGTATGACATTCTTAGGCGGTAATGTCACATTCGCAGGTGCTGTAACAGCAGGTAATATATCATCTACGTCAGCCGGTATTAATTACTTTAAACGTTCTAACAATGATGCAACTGATGGATTAGTGAATATTGGGTTTGGCTCTTTTTCATATACAATGGGAGCAATGGGGGAAAATACAAGTACCGATACTGTATTTGTAGCAAATAATTATTCTCATGCAAATGCAAAGTTTGAAATTAGAGTAGGTGGGGTATTGGCATCACATACAAAACTTCAAATACTGCAGAATGGAAATGCTATTGTTGCAGGTAGCGTTACAGCGGGTGGTGTTTTAACAGCAGGGGCAATAGTAACGGGTAGCAATTTAGTACGTCCTAACGCAAAATGGGGCGCAACAAGTGCAACAGGTCCGGTTATTATTAAATTTCCCGGAGATGCCAATAGCTATGGAATGGTACATTGCGTTATTGACATTTATGAATATAGTGGTAACAATGTAAGTACTGTAGTAATTGGGGGACATAATTGGGGGAATCAATGGTATAGTTATGGCGCAAATTTAGTTGGGTATACAGAAAAACCTATTAGAGTAGCCTTTAAAGACGGTCAATATTGTATTGTCATAGGAGATGCAAATTCATCTTGGAGTTACGGTCAGGTAGTATTACGAAAGATTAGTAACGGAGAGTATTATACCGGACAGATGAATCTATCAGCGACATTTACTGTCGGTATAGGAACAGATACATATTCATGGGTATCGGAGAATTTATCCGGATTAAGAAGCTCTAAAATATATTCTGCCAGTACTATAGCAGCATCCGGTGTTATCACATCAGCCAGTTATTTTAAAAGTGAATCGGTAATGGGCTTGGTTGGGAACTATGATATTTCTTCAACAGCAGATAAAAGTATTTGGACAATCGGAGCAGAGTGGAATACAATTGCAACAATGTATGGAATCGGGTATGATTATAATGTTAAATCAGGTTTTGCACATTCAATATTCTTTGCTTCGGCAGGTGTAAAAAAAGCATGGATCAGCTTAAATTCTGGTAGTGCTCATTTTAACGGCATTATTACGGCGGATGGTTCCGGAACCTTTACCGGTGGTGGTTTTAATTCGCGCCGTGAAATAAAGGATATACATGCCGACTGGTCGGGCAAAGCGCTTGAGGTAATCTCTAAATTTAAAATCCGTGACTTCAATTACAAAAATGTTCCTGACCATGACAGGACACTTGGGTTTATTGTGGATGAAATTCCGGAAGAAGTCGGTGATTACGTGCTGTCCGGTGCGACCCGAAATGCCATTAACACCTACACCCTGCATGGGTTGTCCTTTAAGGCGCACCAGGAAACTAAAACGGAGCTTGAATTGCAGGCTGAAAAAATAATCGTGTTGGAAAACAGGGTTAGGGAACTGGAAGGGAGGGAGAACTAATGGCATGGTCAGCACTTGCAGATAATCAGTTTGTGTCGTTCACTGATGCTCAGGGAAGCCCATTCATTATACTGCAAGCACTTCCAACTTCCAACCAATTTATGACCAAACAGAATTGTTTGGATTATATGAAGGTAAAGGAATCGAAAATGAGTGCATACACATCGAATCAGTGGGTTCAAAAGGTAGACATTGAGTCTTACTATACTTCTATAAAAATAATACCATTTTGGTCTTGTAAACCTGCGGGCGTAGGAGGACAAACCGCTTTGTGGCCGTCTGCATTTTTAGCAAAAAGGGCGCTCGTGGATTTTGCTACAAGGATAGTTACTGGTTACAGTGCACCTACAATATGGTCTACAGGCGTATATCCCCCGTTGGTTGGCGATACGATGTATAATCCTCCTGGTCCGGGATTGCTTCCCGCAGATTTATGCGATGATGGTTATTACCTTGTTGACAAAGGTGGAGGAACCTGGTACTTCACAGCAAGTCAATTTACTGATCCTATAATTCACCTGATCAATGGTGTTGTATCTGAGATACTTTATCTAACTCAGAGTGACATTGACTATAATGCCAAAGCATGGAGAGGCGCGGGCCCTTCTTGTTTACAGGCTTAAAATAATGAATAATGGCAAATACAGGTTACAAGGCTTTTTCTTTAGTTGAATCTTATTATGTGGGTGATGGTGTTGCTACGGGATTTTACAAAAACAATGTCGTAGGCGACCCCGATTACGTGGCTCCAATTTATGATATCGTAACTTGCCCGTTAGCTGACACTACGCCACCATCAACGCCATCATCCCCTGTATACATAGGAGGATCTACATCGAGCATTACCCTTGCTTGGACAGCTTCAACAGACAATGCTGCAGTTGCCGGATACTCCATTGCGGTTACAGGAGTGGGAACCTTTACTACTGCGGGTACAGATATCACAATAGATGGATTAAGTGCAGGAACCGTGTATGATTTTAACATTTACGCGTATGACACCTCTAACAATTTTTCGGCAGCTTTGAATGTACAGTTCGGTACGTTGGAGGATGTTAACACTTTGATAGAGTTCCAAAGCTCATACATTACGGTAAATGCCTATTCGCATTCAGAACAATGTGAGGTTTTGTCGAATTACACTGAGTTGAATTTCTTGTCGGACGTTGGATGGGTTTCGGTTTACCCGTCAGGTAATTCAGGCAATCTGACATTGGATTTATACATACAGGCTAATGATGGATACAACGCATCAACAAGATATGCGACTGTAATGGCCTATAATTACTCAACATACCTTGGTAGCATAATCATAGAACAAGGATATTATTAATCATTTAATTATTTAATCATGGACAATCAAGTTTCAAATCAAGTTATCAAAACCACGTTATCGGGAACGATTGAAGGTAAGGCAGTGACCATCAGCTACGAAAACAAAGCGGGTGAACTTCCGGCCAATGTTTCGGCTGTATGTACCATCCCAAATTCTGAAAATCCAATGCAGAGTACCAACATTAACGTGTCGGTGAGCATTATGGGAAACAAAACGATCAGTGTTGAAGGGGTAGTGGTTACAGGTGATATGAGCCTTTTACTTAAGGGAATTGAGAATTCTATACAGGCGATATTGGTAACGCCAACCGCTTAACATTCACAGATAATTTATTCAAATTTAAAACCACTATTGTATGAAAATTTCACTGAACATTGAACAACGTTTGAGCATCGCACAGTTCCTACCCAAAGAAGGAAACTTGTCGGAACAACTAATTGGCAAAAGCATTCTTGACAAATCATTTGTATCTAAGGATGATATGAAAACGTTGCAATATCACCCCCTGTACCAGGGAAAGATCGATCCGGAAACAGATTTTGAAAAAGAAATTGATTTTACGAACGAAGAGTTTGAGCTATTGTATTCTGACTTTTTGCAAAAGGACAAAGACCGGAAAATTACCGCCATCAATGTTGATCTGGCACTTAAAATCAGGGAAGCAAAAAATCAGAAATCAGAACGGACCTGACCCGGTCCAAAACAGCTATTGACAAAGCCCGGCCACAGTGCCGGGCTTTTTGTCCTTTAAAAGGAACCGGCTAAGATCTACGTTTGATAAAAATAGCCGAAGTAATGAAAGAGACACTTATTCTAATTCTTACCCCCATAGCAGCTTCATTTGCCACATGGCTGTTTGCCATGAGAAAATTGTCCGCAGAAGCAAACGGGAAAGAACTGGACAACACCGCAAGGATTGTCAGGATGTGGCAGGAACTAAGCGAAGGGATGGAGAAACGGTTTAGCGAGGAAATTGAACAACTCCGGAAAGAGAATTCCGAGCTGGAACAGCAGGTAAAAAATGTTGTCCAGGAAAATGAATCGCTGCGAAGGAAAATGCGGTCTCTGGAAGATGAAAACCGGAAATTAATAAGTCAGTTAAAAATTTTCAACAAACAAAATCCTTCAAAATGAGCAAAATTGAACAACAGTCGGCTTTCCTCAAAGATGCCGCCAGGCTGATCCTTGAGGCCGAAAAATTCGGACTTACTGTAACCGGGGGCGAGTTATTCCGGACCCAGGAACAACAGGATCTTCATTACAAAGCGGGAAGATCGAAATTGCGGTACAGCACCCATCAGGACCGCATGGCGATTGACCTGAATTTTTTCAAAATGTCAGGCAAGGGCGTGCTTGAATTAACGTATAACAAAGCCGATATCCAACCCCTTGGTGACTGGTGGGAGAAGCTGACTCCGCTGAATAAATGGGGTGGTAACTGGAGCGGCTTTATCGATACGCCGCATTTTCAACGCAATGAGCTGCAATGAAAAATACCTGGAAATACATCTCAGCATTGCTTTCCGGCATAATTGCAGGATTGCTGATATTCCTTAAGTTGAAGGACCCGGATCAGGTGATCAATGACAATACCCGGATTGCAAAGATGAAACAACGCGGGCAGGGGAACGGTGCATCTGTTTCGGTTGATCCGAATCAGTTCCCTCCTGAATCCAAAAATGTTAAAACAAGGGAGGACAAGCGGGAAGATCGTAAGTTAAGCCGGATGGTGAAAAAGCGCGAAAGACGCGAACGAAAACAAGCTTCGTCCCCATAGTAAATGTCCTTTACCATCGAAGACTAATTGGTGAGATTTGATCAGACAATATTATTAACTCTTAAATTTCTGGTATGAAAAAGACAATGATGCTTATTTTTTTGATCGGGTTGTTCGCTATAAACTGGAGCACTCCGCCCGATCCTGTTAATCAAAGTTCCCAAACCCTGTTTGTGAACATGAGTGACCAGGTACAGGCAGACATTATTTATGCCGCTGACGAAACAGAGCTGCAAGCACCTGATTCTACGGCAAAAATAAAATGGGTAGATGACAATTTGTGGCAAACATTGTCAGGTATTGTTTTGTTAGTTTATGAATTTCTGGCCCTGAAATTACCCACATCGAAAAGTATATCTATCCTGGGAAACCTGTATAAATTGCTGACATGGTTTATTCCGGACAGATCGAACAAGGGAGGTCAGTTCTCGATTCGCGATAAATTGTAGGTTTTTTGTTTGTCTGGTTAGTAAAAAGTTAGATTGTGAAAATCCCCGGCATAGTGATAATATGCCGGGGATTTCTTGTTGAATAGAAATTCAAATGTGACTTCAATTCAGGAAAATTCCTTCAAGCCAGTCGACCTTGGCTTTTTTAGGTTTGCCCATCCCTGCAGGAGTTGGGAATTTAGTTAATACATGATGTGATCTTTCTCCAAAATGTCGCCGGATATAATGATAGGTTGATTCAATGTCCGTATGTCCGAGCTGATTCATAACCTCTACAATGCTTGCACCGCTCTCGAGTAATTTACCGGCTCCCGTGTGTTTAAAGCTATACCATTTGTATTGGCTATTCATTCCCATACGATCGCGATAGGTGTTAAACCTGTTACGCAGAGTATTGAATCCAATTCTTTCAAATCCGGGACGTCCTTTGGTACTTATCACAAGCATTTCTTTATTCAAGCGATGAATACCATACTCAATAAGCAAGTCGTAAAGTTGTTGCGGTATATCAATTGTTCTTTCGACTCTCTTTTTGGCAATATCCTTTGGAATAAAAATAGTGCGTTTAGTAAAATTGATCTGCTTCACTTTGAGTGAAAGCAGTTCGTCTCCGGGTCTGACAAAACAAAAGTACTGCAGCATGGCCGCAAGGTATAACTGCGGATCACTTTCCCGAATGCAGGTAAGTAATACCTCCAGATCATCATCGAGAAAAGGTACAGCCGCAAAATCTTCCTGCGTTGTGGGAATAGCGATTTTTGGTAATGGTGATACAGCGATAATTTTACGATCAATCAAGAAATCGAAAAATCCCTTCATATTAACCCGATATTTCTCGATCGTAGGTCCAGATAATTTACGGTCGACAATTAGGTGATCGAAAAACCGTGACATTATTTTCTGGTTGATAGTTGAGATATCGTTATCAATGAGTTTACTTTTCTCAAGCCAAGCCATGAACTCACGGATCTTCCCTCGATAGGATTCAAAGGTTTTTTTCGCCTTGGTATTTTTTATTATTGTAATGTATTCGGAGGCGTGAAAACGGATATTTTTACTCGATTCTCGTTTTCTTCCATATACTTGTGCTGCGGTATGATATTCGAGTTCGTCAACATAGGCTACTTTTTCATCATCATCAGTTGGCACCCATCCATTTTCAAGTTTTTCTGTGAGATTTTTTATTAAGCCTTCTCCGTATTCGATCCGGGCATTTTTGGTTTTAAGCTCTGCGAAACCTTCATAGTATCTTTTCCGAACCATCTCTCCGGTGGCGGCATCACGGTATGCAAATTCAACAAACCACAATTTTCTTAAATCACCTCCGGCATCGACCAGACGTGGGAGTCTGTAAAGTTTTTGTTTTCTCATAATAACTGATTTTGTATATGTTACTTGGTTTAAGCTCCACTTAGACAAAACATATACACTTTTGCAAAAACAATATACACAAACACCCTTGCAACATATTCAAAATCAGTTAATTAAAAAACCGTGTGGAGCTGCGGGGAACCTCTTACACCTTGTATCTATCTATGAAACACATCTTTACACTTTGTCTTTTATGTCTATGGGGTTAATATTGTATTTTAAAATGTCTGGATTTTAAAAATTAATTTTACAGACAATAACGCCTCTTCCTTCCTTGTTCTCTGCATATTGTCCTTTAGCCAACTCTGTCAAAAGCATAGTTTTGAGCGTATAGAAACCAATTACCATGAAAAGTATCCTATGTTTTTTGATTGGCCATCGCGTGGTCCGTAAAGCTTGTACTAGGTGCCTTACAAAATTTGGAGTTCCCAAAATGTTAAACATTCCAAGTCCGCCACCTATCAAGGGATCTTTTTCGGGGGTGGTGGTGGAATATTCTCCATCTTTGGAACCTGACCTCTAAGTGATTCAATTAAAGTAGTGGCTATCCCTACAACCTTAGGCGGTTCTGTTGCTTTAGTATTTTCTTTTTTACACATTACAATTTATTTAAGAATGATATTGATTAAAATAATTTCTAGTTTCGGAGTCCGCAATTTTACAGAGTGATTTATGTTTTTGAATATCCAATTTATTATCAGTCGATTCGATATCTGCTCCATTTTTGCGTAATTGATAAAACTTCAATGTTGCTTTTTGCTCATTCAATCGGTCTGCATCAAGGTCTAACCATAATTTTTCAAGATCGTCGAAACGGGAAATGTATTTATTTCGCAATTCAGCAACTTTTTCGAGATCATTATCGGTGTGTATAAGTTGATTTTCTACCAAGCTTATAAGTTGCACCAATGCAATAATTCCACAGGCAATTACGGGAAATACACCATTTTGCCAAATTGACCAACCGAAAACACCACCTGAAGAGAAGATAAGCGTAATTATTTTGAACCACTTCCTTTTCGTTTTTTGTCTTCCAATATAGTGAACCAGATAATTGTCTCCATATTTAGCGTGATGCATTTCAGGCCAAATCATATCTCGAATTGTGGTCATTATGCCATGATATTATTTTAATTTTTGATAATTCATTTACAATATCGATATCTTAGTTTTCACATCTCCTGGCGGTCCTTAATTGTCCTTTTGGGTTAATGGCCTGATTGTACCTTTGATGCAATTAATTAAACACAAATCATTCAACTATGAAGACAATTAAAAACTTGCTCAAAATGTATTCCGACCGCAGAGCCAGAAAACTAAGACTACTGTGTGTAAAATTGGCAATCAAATCAGGATCGGAAAGTGTTACCTGGAAGGCTGCAGATATTGAGAAATATATCAAGGGAGAATCAGAGCCCAAGCATTGATTTTACTTCCGCAAAATTTTCCTTAACAATTATTGTTTTGGGCCACAAATCAATATTTCTTGCAAAATTGAATGTCACCTTCGTTTGGACTGGATTTTTTTCGTCCGTCTCAATAAATGCAACATTCACAATTCCTATAATAATTGGCTGATCATCTATTGTCGTTAAAATGATAAATTTATTTTTCATATTATTTGGTTTTAATCCCGTCACACGACGGGATTTTTTTTGGTTCTTAATTTTTACAGTCCACCACTGGTATTCACAACAGCCCTTTCTCTGCTTCTTTTAAATAGCGGTCCATAATTGCCAGAAGCTTCTTTTTATTGGTTACAAAGGCAGAGTTGCACTTATCACGACCAAGATTTTCAATTACTGACAACCTTTCGCTAAGCATCCGTAAAGATTTAGAAGGGCGCTCTCTAACTTCAAACGCGGCCCAATTAAATACCTGACGAATCATCTCCACACTTTCCCACAAATCGAGCTCCTTTGCTTTGGTTGGATTAGTAATTTTCTGAATATCGTCACGAAGTTTGATCGCTACTTTAAGATGGTTTTTGGGTTTCTCTGTGCACATTTAGTTTATGTTTATTTAGTTTTTTCGATACACTACCCGCAATTTACTTTGTCTTTTTTGGGGGTACTTCCAAGCAAAAAAGCAATTGTTTCATTTAGTTTGGTGATATTACTTTGAAGGTCTTTAATGTGCGCATCCTTCGCTTCGCACCCTATGCAATTTTTATAGGATTGTATTGGATACTGAGCTTCATATTCAAAACTATTTTCCTCCGCATCATTCAACATTTTACCTTTTCCAGTAAGAAGCCAATTGGCATTAAGGTCAATAAATTTTAAGCATAGGGTTTGAAGGTACTCTGGTCCTATAGGTCTTTCATTTTTTTTCCATTGTTCGATCCTTTGATTCGCTACTCCCAGAATTTTGGCGACATCACTGTACTTAAATTTTCGATACTCGATGAATTCAATAACACGTTGATTAATATCTCTTTCGCTCATTCGATATTTAGATTAATTCCAAATTGTTTAAATAATACGTTTTTGTATTGTTTATAATACGTTTTTGTATTATCATTGCAATATGATTACAATACAATAATAACACAATAACACAACAAAAAAAAGACATTAAAACAATGACAAAAAAAGAGCTTATCAAACTGAAAAAGAGCCTTCCAAAAGGATACCGCGATGCACTTGCCGAAAAATTCAATTGCAGCGTATCGACCGTGGATATGGTTATGGTGGGCACACGTAAAAATATTGAACTGATTAAAGCGGCAATAGATATTGCCAAAGGGCACAAGATCGAGATGGAAAACCTTTCGAAAGAAATCAAGGAATTATGAATCTACCTGCAGGAATTGAATCGGGATTTGAGATCTACCTGAGCAAATTTGATGTAAGGGTTCTAATCGATGGCAAAAGGATCGATTACCTTGATTTACCCAAAATCACACGGGCTATATTTTGCACCGAGATGTATGCCAATAAAAGGGTGATTGAAAGCCTTCAACTGATGGGATATTCCAAACCTGACGAAATGGAACTTAAGTTTGTGGGTTGCCGGTATGGTGCAATCAATGAAACACCCGATCTGGTTACCTGCCTCACTATTGCGGATGCTCCCAACTGCGAAAATATTGGTCGTTGTCCTGGTTATGGAAACGTCTGCCTTATTCCCTGCAAATTGACACGTAAAGAATACCAGGTTGCCCGGTTTATCGCTATTGGTAAACTCGACAAAGAGATTTGCCACTTACTCGAAATTACCCTTCCAACATGCCGGACATATTTTGTGCGCATACGTGAAAAACTTGGTTTGAACAACCGGGTTGAAATAGCGCTTTGGGCTCAGAGACTTGGAATAGTTTAATAATAATCAACATGAAAAAAGAAAAAACAGAATTGGAGGCTGAAGCACAGGAGCATAAGGAATTTGAAGAAGAACTGGCCCTGTTTAAACACAACATCGAGAACCAGGGTTGAATGAAATATCTAAAATCGAAAATTATGGTAATGCTTCTGATTTTATTAAGCGCTGTTTTTCTTCCGGGATGTATCACTACTCACAAATCACAATCTTACAGCATGTATACAAAAAGATCAAATTTTCAAAAGAGCCACAGACCAACAACGAACTCATTCTTTGACCGGCGATGCCCAACGGTTTTCCGGTAATACAAATTTGGATTTTGCCTACAGACACCCCTGGTAGCTGGTTAACCACACCAGCCTGGGGGATACGGCCGGCGCAAGGGACTTCCGCAGAAACGGGTATAGGTTCAGGTTGCAAACAGGGTTCGACTCCACACCGGCCGCAATTATTAAGCGTCCCCCAAAGACAACAAATAAACTCAAAATGGAATATTTTCAAATCGAAGCCGAAAAAGAAGAACCAAAAGAAACAATGGAATACATTGATTCTAAAAGAAATTGGGATTACGTCAATCAGTGTTACAGAATCCCTCAAGAGAAAGAAAATGAAATTGAACGCACAACAAATTTGAGTGAGTGTAAAATTTTCTGGCGTGGAGAATTTCTAATTCTTGAGCATAACGATATGGTTCACTATTGGGATAGTTTTCCTTACTGCTTTTTGAAACAAGCGGTTGAATTTATGGAATTGGAAAAGCCCGAAAAATGGAAAACGATTGATAAACTTATCTCTTTAAGGATGGGGATTAGACAAACGGAAGTCAATTGTTGCGGCTATGTGGAATCTATTTTGGAAGGTGAAAAAATGACATTAAAGCTTTACGAAAAGTTTATGAGATATGCAAGAAACCAAGATTTACAACATCATGGCGCTCATACATTTTAAGTACTACTTCCGATAAATCATAAATCATTATCCCCACGGCGGGGAAATTAAGGCCGCGCGTTCTTATCCTATTTCAAATCCCACGGCAATGGGGCAAAAGCTTAAAAAGGAGCGGGAGTCGGCAAACTCTCGCTTCCTTAAAGGCCAAAAGTTAATTCGCAATCACGTTCCTCTTAAAAACCTGAAATTAAACCAACTGTATATTATGGCGGTACGCCATCATCATTTTATACGTACTGCTGGCAATAAGGTTTCGGGTTTAATATTAATTATCGAAAATAATTTTTACTAAACACCAGCATTGACATGGCAAACTACAGAACACACAACGGATCAATCGACATTACAGGGTTGACAATTGACGAAGCGCACCAGATTAAACTCGCGCTTATTCACATAGCGGGTAAAAACCTCCCACGGACCACCCGGGAAGAACGGACCTTTAACACTGAGATGGTGACCATTATCGATATGGCTCAGCATGAGTATTGCTCTAAACTCGAAAGACAAGCGGTATGAATGTGATATCAGCCGATAACACGATTATCATTACCGCTTTGCCAGCCGAAGCCGCATTAATCGTTCATGCATTGCGCGATAAGAATACCAGGCACGAACAGGAGCGCACAATGACTCCGCAGCTCAAGAATAAGCTCATTAATGCAATTATGCTTATCGAAGAAGGGATTTCACAGGTATCAGAAAAACCTGAATTGCCTCAGAAAATATATGATTTTCAATCTTAACAGAATAACACTATGAAAATTAAGAAAATCTTAAACACATTTTTCACTCCTCGTTTCACGACTTCGGAGATCGAAAACAGCAGGACCAGGAGCGGAGTTGAGCATGAAATAAAACTCATGATTTACGACGATGATCGCAAGTCGTTTCCTACCCGTGCTTTTGGAAGACTTCCTAAAATTGAAGGAACCGTGGTCTGGGATCAGCAGGGAAAATGCACCCGCATGGGATCACGTTTGCCTGAATACGACCTGGTCCATCCATCAAGCAAGGAAATGAAAAAGGCAAAACCCGCATTCATGGGTATTGCAATCTTTTTTGTTCTGATACTCATCACAATAATATTTAACTAAATGATAGTAGTCGTAATTGGTGATTATGAATCGCCTGAATATTTGGATTTGCTTCAGCGGGTGAAAATACTACAACCCGAAGAGAGTGTTCTTGACCTGTCGCTGCACCACTTTCCAACATGGAAACAATCCATGGATGCTCGTTTTGCAGATATCGAAAGCGCTCACCGGGTTATCATCTGTAATGATTGGCGTAAGCATTTTGATGTTAAGCGCGACATTACTCAGGCCCAGCTGCTGAATAAAGAAATTTTCATTGAACGTGATGGCCAGTTTTTACCATTCCCTGAACACGCCCACCAGATATGAAAAAGCACCTGATCATCTTTATCACCGGATTTGCACAGGTATTCCTGGTATCTGCAAACACCTACTTTATCAGTCGCACCACGTGGCTTGGAATTGCGGTTTGCGGATTTGGAATCTCCTACCTCTGGACCATTAACGTTCGCAGGGTGACGATAGGCACCAAAACCGAGCAGCTTATTTACTCGACCGGTGCAATGCTGGGAGGATTAACCGGGGTAATGATGGCCAAACTAATTAAACATTAAACAACTATGCAACCACCGGAAAAAACAAAACCGAACATTTGGCCGGTCCTCATTTTCGTAGCCGGTTTAGGTTTTTGGGGTTATATCATCCACATGTTAATATCCATCTAAGCACCTAAAAAAATCAATTCCTTATGACACAAATTCAAACGCTAATCCAGGATTGGCCGGGAATCACTTTCCTTATTTTAATGATTTTATTACAATCATTCTATAACTAAGTTTTTAGTTTAATCAGTTTAAATATATAAATATGAGCAATTTAGGAATCAAAGTAAATCTTAAGAAATTAAAAAACGTCGCAATCATCGACGTTAAAGGTCGCGAAACCACCAAACGCGGTGTATTTATCCCGATTGATGATAATTCAATATTCGTGACTGAAAAGGGATACTATTTCAACCTGGTAGCCTTCGAGATGAAAGATCATAAGTACGACGATACGCACCTTGTTAAGTTGAGTATTGAAAAAGAGATTTACGATGCAATGACCGAGGAAGAACGGAACAATCAGCCTATTATCGGTGGAGTACGACCCATTGTTGCGGCTAAGTTTCAGTCAGAAGCAGCAGGATCAGTGGATGCAGCGGGTGATGGCACAGATGATTTACCTTTTTAATCCTGAACCATGGATATTATCATGCCTGAACAACCGGATAAAGTAGTTGAAAGTCACGTTAAAAATCATCCACTTCTTTCAACTGTGGAAATAGGTGGAGTGTTTTTTTTACTTCCTGATTATCCAGTATCTGCAAATCAGAAATTTCCTCCTTGCCAAAATCATTCAAAAAATACTAACAGCAAATGATATTCTCATCTAAAATCACCCACGACGAGATTCAATACATTGTTATTGATCTGTTTTCGGGTGCCGGTGGAACATCCACAGGAATAGAAAAAGCAATAAGTGTATTTGGTGAAAAAATTGCAGTCGTTATAGCAGCTGTGAATCACGATGCAGTAGCGATTAAAAGTCATGGTTTAAACCATCCATTTGCAATTCACTTTATTGAGGATGTTCGAAATATCTCCTACTGGCAACTGGCCGCGCTGGTTGCGATGTACCGAAAGATTTATCCAAACGCTAAACTCGTCATCTGGGCTTCGGCCGAATGCACCAACTACAGCAAAGCTAAAGGCGGTATGGCTCGCGATGCTGACAGCCGGACCCTTCCGGAAGCGTTGTACGAATATGTTGATTATTTCAAACCCGATATCCTGCAGGTGGAAAACGTGACTGAATTTATGAGTTGGGGTGGTATGGACGAAAAAGGCCGGCCAATCTCCAAACTGGCAGGAACCGATTACCTGAAATGGGTTGAAACCATCCGTAAATATGGATACGATTATTCCTATCGGATTATGAATGCTGCCGACTTTGGCGGATATACTTCACGGGTCAGGTATTTTGGCCAGTTTGTCCGGAAAGATCAGGCATTTGTATGGCCAGAAGCTACTCATGCCAAAAATCGTAAAAAAGACATGTTTAGTGATTTGCAAAAATGGAAGCCGGTAAAGGATGTACTCGATTTGTGGGATGAAGGAAACAGCATTTTTGGACGCAAGAAAGCGCTTTGCGAAAAAACTTTAGAACGCATCTATGCGGGATTGATCAAATTCGTTGCTAATGGTGACGGATCGTTTTTTACCAAGTATTATTCGGGTAGACCTGCGGATAAAAATATCAGTTTGGAAGGTCCAGCTGGAACAATTACTACTAAAGATGGTCAGGCAGTTGTTTTTATTTCGAAATATAACAGCACTTCATCTACAGGGGAAATGAATCATGCTGTCAATTCGGTTGAAAACCCTATGCCAACATTAGCATGTCAGAACAGGATCAGCCTGGTGCAGGCATTTATGGTTCAGAGAAAAGGAGGAGATCCTAAAAGTAAAGTTTGTTCGCTTGAAAACCCATCCAGGACACTCACTACAACCGGGGGTAATTTAGAGGTTGTTCAGGCATTTATGCAACAGTATCATGGGAATAGTGTCCCTGTAAGTATTAACGGACCAGCGACAGCGATCACAACAAAGGACCGTCTTGCATTAGTTTCACCCCAATTTCTTCAAAGTTATTATTCGAAAGGTGGTCAGCTGTCCGATATCAATGATCCTTGTCCGACAATTCTGTCTGTTCCTAAACAACGGCTGGTTACACCCCAGTTTATTGACCAGCAATATGGGAACTCGAAACCTTCAGGTATTGAAGAACCGGCAGGCACACTCACGCAAAACCCAAAATTGGCACTGGTAAGCGCGAAATGGCTAATGGATACAAGCTTCGCAAATAAAGGTACCGGAATTGATGAACCGGCACCAACATTACTGGCTTGCAGAAAACACCATTACCTGGTCAATCCTCAGTATAAGTCAGCAGGAAGCAGTATTGAAAATCCATGTTTCACCCTCATCGCCCGGATGGATAAGGCACCACCATCGATGATAACAACCGAATCAGGTGAATCATTTATCGTAGTTAATGATGATGACAGCCTTTGGACATTGAAGATTAAAGCGTTCATGGCTGAATACGGAATCATCGACATTAAAATGCGGATGCTTAAAATACCTGAAATGCTCCGGATAATGGGTTTTGGCGACGAATACAAATTAGCCGGAACACAGACTGACCAGAAAAAATTCATTGGAAACGCTGTGCATACCCTGGTGCCTCAAAGATGGTATGAGGCTATGGGTACAAGTAACATTGAAAAACGGGAAGCAGTTTAAATCACTAAATATCAAACAAAATGGACGTTACAACATTAGAAAAAGGGCTTGAATTAAACAAAAAAATCAATCAGTGCACGGCAGTATTGGATTGTTTTGAATGGAAAGATGAAGCAGGAAATCCATCTGGAGTATCAACAAATCCCAGAATAATTATTGAATACGATGGAGGGGATGATCGTGAAGATCTGGAAGTTCCTTTCGAATTAAACGTAGCAATTATTAAGACAATAAAATATTGGACTCTTAATCATCGCGAACTTGCAGTTGTCGAATTTAATAGCCTTTAATCATGGAAAAACCATTTAAAGGCAAAGCGATCTACAATCCCCAAGGTAAAGCCGGGGAGTATGCAGCATGGGCCTGTAATTTTTACACAGGCTGCTCAAATAATTGCAGTTACTGCTATTTGAAAAAGGGCGTTTTAAGTCACTGTTGGAGCGATTTTCCGCAATTGAAAAAATGTTTCAAAGACGTTTATCATGCACTTGAAATATTCGAGAAGGAACTTGTAAGGAATATTGACGAGTTGCAAAAACATGGATTGTTCTTTTCGTTCACTACCGATCCGATGTTACCTGAAACAATAGATATGACCATTGATGCAATATGTTTTTGCCTTGCCCATGATGTCCCTGTTAAAATCCTGACAAAATGTACAGCTTGGTTAGATCCATTTTTACAGATTATCGAAGATTCTGTCCACATGTACAATAAAAAAAATCTGATTGTATTAGGATTTACATTGACCGGTCACGATAATCTTGAAAAAGGCGCTGCTTCCAATAATGATCGTATTCGCACCATGAGAGTCCTAAGGTTAGAAGGCTTTAAAACCTTTGCTTCGATTGAACCCATCATTGATTTAAAGAGCAGCTTAGGGATGATCACCGATTCAAAAAAGCATTGCGACTTGTATAAAATCGGGTTAATGTCAGGAAGAAAATACGATAAAACACAACTGGAGAATTTCTTTCACGATGTAATGGAGATGGTAAATGTTCCTGTTTATTGGAAAGATAGCTTCCTCACACAAATGGGAATTAATAGATCCCATTTACCAGCCGATTGTGTAAACCGAGACTATAACCTTTTTAGTATTTAATCCCATGGACTTCCAGACACCTCATGAAGTGGCCAGCTATATGTGCGGATTAATTCCTACTGCTGCAGTAACGGTTCTCGAACCAACGCCCGGGGAAGGAAATATCCTGAAATGTCTCGATGGCTACCAGGTGACAGCTCCGGAAAATTATTTTGACCTAAAGCCAAACCGATTCGATTGCATTGTAATGAATCCTCCTTTCTCTTCAAAGTCTGCTTTTGGAATACCCGATCATTTAGATCTTAAAGGAATGAAGTTGGGTTACTATCTGCTCGACGAATGCATGAAACGGTCGGATAACATTATCGCCTTAATGCCATGGTTCACCATCGTTGATTCGGATGTCCGTCAACGGTACCTGAAAACTTTTGGGTTAAAATCAATTACCTCATTACCCCGGAAGACATTCCAGTATGCCCGAATTCAAACCTGTGTACTCGAATTGGAGAAAGGTTATACCGGTGAAACTAAATTTCATGTATTCGATTTATTAACCAGATAAAAAAACTCATCATGTTTTACATTATTTCATTGAAACATACTTATAAGGGTGAACAGTATCTGTCGCTTTGGCGGGATAAAAATGCAGGATATGTCTATGCTAAGGAAGGAGCAGGATTGTACGAAACACCAGAACCTGGTTATCACGATTCCGATACCAATATGCCAATTTCGGAAGACGAGGCAAACAAATTATTCGTTAAAACGCCAAATGATATTTATGGAGCATTTGTACATCTGATACCCAATACAAAACCGGTATGGGAAGCACTTGGTGTTAAAATGACCAAACGCGGATTACAGAAATTACCGGCTAAAACCAAATAATTAAAATCATGTGTGACTGTATTGAAAAATCAGAATTAAGATTGAGGGGAGTTTTTGAGAAGGAAGTTACCACAACTGAGTATGTAACCGTTGACTTAAACAATAAGTCATTGATGCTCGACTCAGGACGCATACAGCTTTATGGTATTGCTGAAGCAACCTACAAATTAGGTAAGCAAACGCGTAAATGGAAGAAGAATATCCTGTTTCACTTTTGCCCATTGTGTGGCGTTAAGTACAATCAATAAATCATTTAGTTATGGAAAAAGAAATTAAAATGGCTGCAAAGCTGTACAAATGCCGGGATACTGCCAAAAGTTTTTTAAGAGACGAATACCCGACGAAGCTTAAACCTTATACGGATCTTTTGTTGGCAGTAATGAGGGTGAATAACCTTGAAGCAATACCTGCTTTGCTTAAAATAAGCGAAACGGATACCTACCAGAATAATCCGCTGGGTCAAATGATGTTCATGGCTGCGGTGGTCGAGATGATGAAGCCAACGGATTGTAATTTGAAATAATCAATACTATAACAACTAAAAAATGAAATTCAAAGTATCGGCAGGAAATGAAACCTATGAAAAATTCATGGCATTAAGAGAGAAAATAGATTTAGTCAATACAGAATCCGAAGCTGTTGTCGAAAGTTTAGGCGGAAAAAGGTATTGTAAAGGGCATAACGTTGCCTATGGTGGTATTGCAGCTATACAGTTCCTCCGGCAACCACCGCAAGGATTTAAAATGGTCGGTGAATCATATCGAAATCTTTACTACCCAAAAGCAACACAAAAAGAATTGATTAAAAAATTCAATTTACTTCCAACTATCAGATATGATGAAATAAACGATATAGTAAACTTCCATGCTCCACAAACCATAAATAGCGGTGAAGGTCTACAGTGGATCAGTTGTATCGGTTTACACTGGGGGAAAGAGGATGTATTAATCACAATACCTGATGGTGCAAAATATACAGCCCCAAAACATGTAATTGAAATTTTGGAATCGGAATACGAACGTTTATCCAATAATCAATAATCAATCAATCATGCCATCACTAAGCTTTCAAAAACAATTTGTACCGGGGATCCGCGCGATGCTTGATAAGGATTACGCTACCCGGCTAAAGATTAAACCCAAGACGACAACCATCCGGGCAACCCGGAAACGGCCTTTCAAAAAAGGGGATAAACTGTTCCTGTTTACCGCCATGCGAACAAAGCAATGCCAACGCCTGGGAACGGTTATCTGCCTGAAAGTGGAAGCGGTCGCTATGGACGAGGGGGATATTATGGCTAATATGCAGGTACATGTCAGCATCTCCATTGATGGGATACGGCTTACGGATAATGAGGCAGAGCGTATTGCGCGGCAGGATGGGTTTGAAAATTGGGAAGGGATGACGGCGTGGTTCAAAAAAATGCACGGCATCCCATTCACCGGCCAGCGGATTCATATGGACAATACCTACGACCGGAAGTATTACCTGCATAAAAAAACGAAGGATCTGAATCTGAAGGTCCGTCTGACAAAACTCGAAAAGACAATCGAAATCACCACCGAACAGGTTGACGAGGTGCGCAAAAGCAAGCACATTACTGAACTGGCCAAAAAATATCAATACGGAGTACAATTCATTAATCCATTATTCAAATGAAAACAACTGAAAATTATTCGAATATCATTAAAACCGCATTGTTTATACAGCGTGCACTTGTCTTCCTAGTATTTATGTCAGCAATAGCTTGTGTATTGTCTCTATTTGGATTGATCAGCCAATTTGATTTCAGGTTGATCGCGATTTTCATCCTTCTCATTTATTTGGGGCTGCAAGACTGGGAACGTAACCTTTGGCGATGGCTTATTGAGAAATATGAGGAAGAGCAGAAACAACAGGATTTGGAAAATGAGGAACTCTTAACCCTGTGCCACAAGTTAAACACTCAGATTGAGAAACAGAAACTATCAATTCATTAATCCATTATTCAAATGAAACTAATTATTTATCACGGAAAGCAAGGCACAGGTAAAACCACACAACTCGAAGTTGCCGCCTATTATAATGCAGGAGATTGTGATGTACAACAAATTATTAAGGAAAGGTTAGTAGTCACCAACCATGGACAAAGAAGCCAGTATATAGACGAATTCAATTTCAAAACCGATTTAAAACTGATTGATCCAACCGCATGCGACTGGATATTTATAGCAACACAAAATCTTCCAAAGGACTACGGAAAAAAGATTTTCAAAAAGTTTGGTATGGAAGTCGATGTTTTTGCAGTCCGCGAAACCATGTTTCCACTGTGCAATTATATGTTCGAGGAAATTGATGGTGTTATTGCTGACTTTGGCGCAATGAGTGAACATTATTATACCAGGGAGGATCTCATTAAAAAACTATCAATTAACCCATCAAAAGAAGTGACCATCGAGGATGTTGAAAGCATGGCGCTTTTCCTTGAGCAACATGGAACCATCCGACCTAAAAACTTCGGTGAGTGGGGTCTTGACTGGTATCATCTTCAGGTTTTCGGGGAGAAGTTCCGTAATATGACGGATAATAAATTGATGGTGACCGAAAATGAAGCATGTGCCATTGTCAATTTTAACGGCTGTGAAATTCCCTGGATTGAGGATACCTTTTTCAGTCTGTTTGTAGAAGAATAATCCTTTCAAAACATCGACCTATGAATGATCTATTTACTGACACAGCCACAGCAACAGCGACCGAACAGGAAGTTACCACTGTGAACCAGGGCCGTTCAACATCACCCTATTTCTGCATTATTCAACCCTCTTCCCGCTTTGATATCATTCCTGGACAACCGATCAGGTGCATCAATCCCAAAACTAAGCGGATTACCACCGGGGTAGTCACAAAACATTACTGGACCATCGATTGGGATGAAATGCCCATCTGGGCCGAAGTGCAATTACTGATTCATTACGGTGTAGAACCTAAATTACTCAGAACTGCACTCCTGGCTTCCGATCCGGGGTTCAAAGATTCGTGGGCAAGACTAATATTAATTAGAGAAACTATTTAAACCTATGCAAGTTAAAGAAGCAATAGACCGACTAAAAGAAAACATTGTCGAAGTGGTTAGCCACTACGTCGAGCTAAAATCACACGGACGAACACAGGAAGGATGCTGCCCTTTTCACAACGAGAAAACAGCCTCCTTCAAGGTCTCTGAAACGAAAGGAATCTATAAATGTTTTGGTTGTGGCAAAGGTGGCGATGCGATCGCCTTCATCATGGAGCATGATAAGGTTGAGTTTATGGAGGCCGTTAAAATAGGGGCCCGGAAACTAAACCTACAGGTTGATTGGAACGTCGAAAAAAAGGATTTTAATGTTGCCGAGTATCAGCACAAAGAATCGTTAAGGATACTATGCGGAAAGGTGGCCACCTACTACCAGCAGTGTTTGCGCGAAAGTAAAATGGCATCAGATTACATCACGAGCCGTAATTTCAAGATTGACGAAATAGCCGAGGATGATCTGTTGATGATCGGGTATGCTCCTCCGGGCAATGTATTACTCGAATGGGCAAAGAAAAACAACATCAATATTGCGTTGATGAAGGAGGCAGGACTGATTGACCGTAACGCCGAGCGTCAACAGGATTATGATTTTTTCAGGGATCGCATCGTATTTCCTATTTGCGAAAAGACCGGCAAGGTGATTGGTTTTGCCGGTCGTGCTCTCAAGTACGAAAAAGGGGTCTCGAAATTTGCGAAATACATCAATTCACAGGATTCTGAAATATTTAACAAAGGGAGAGAGCTTTTTGGTCTGAATGTAGCCAGACAGTCCATCAAGGTTGATAATCGCGCCTACCTGGTAGAAGGCAATTTCGACGTGAAACGGTTGCAAACAATTGGAGTAAATAACGTTGTTGCTCCATGCGGTACTGCTCTAACCATCGATCAGATCAGGTTACTGAAGAACTACACCAAAAATGTAACGATCATTTACGATGGTGATGAAGGCGGACATAAGGCAATCGACCGAAATGGTGAACTCCTGGTTAAGGAGCAATGCAATGTGATGGTGATGGAAATCACAGAAGGGGAAGATCCGGACACATTATTCGTCTCGCTCGAAAAATTCGACGAATTCAAAGAGAAAAAGCAGACCGACTATATCTTATACAAAGTGAGAAATGGCGAGGATAAATGTAAAAATCCTGCCTTTAAGTCGGAGTTTATGAAAGAAGTCGCGTCGCTGATAATGCGTTACGATGAACCATCTATTCACGAAATTTATCTTGATACGGTTTCTGCGATCATCAAACCTAAAAAAGCATGGCAGGACTATCTTAAAAACATTGCTGCCGAAAAAACACCGGTGGAGAAAAAGCGGTATATCCCGGAGGGAATATCTGCAGCAGATCTTGCAGAACAGGGATTTTATATCGAAAACAACTGTTATTTCTTCAAAAATAAAGAAGATTTCATTCAGCGCAGTAATTTCTCCTTATCCCCAATTTTCCATATTGAGAGTACAATTAATGCTAAACGGCTGTACGAAGTGACTAACAGCTTAGGAATGGTCCGTGTAGTGGAGATTCCTCAAAAGGATATGATTGGCCTGGCTGCATTCAAGCTACACATTGAGAGTCTTCCAAAATGCTGGTTCGATGGCACTGAGACTGATCTTAACCGGCTCAAACGTACGCTATTTGAAAAAACAGAGTCGTGCAAGGAAATTACCCAACTGGGATGGCATAAAGATGGGTTCTGGGCGTGGGGTAACGGGATATTCAATGGCGATTTTATTCCGGTCGATTCCTACGGGATAGTGAAGCATAACAAGCACAATTACTATATCCCTGCCTTCTCGAGTATTTATCACAACGAGGAAAACCTGTACCAGTTTGAACGCAAGTTTATTCACATCGAGGGGAATGTCACGCTGAAGGAATACGCGGTTAAGGTTGTGAAGGTCTTTGGCGAAAACGCCAAGATTGCGCTCTGCTTCTTTTTTGCAGCAGTATTTCGTGATGTTATCGTGAAGCGGACCGGAAACTTTCCAATCCTTAATATGTTTGGTCCGAAGGGAGCCGGGAAAACAGCCTGTGCCGAAAGCATCGTGCAGTTTTTTGGCCGTCTGGCCAAAGCTCCCAATGTTCATAACACTTCGAAAGCGGCATTAGGTGATCACATGGCCAGCAGTTCTAATGCAATCGCCCATATCGACGAATACCGGAACGATATCGAGATGGAAAAACGGGAGTTTTTGAAAGGGATGTGGGACGGAACCGGTCGCACCCGGATGAACATGGATAAGGACAAAAAGAAAGAGACTACATCGGTTGATCAGGCGCTTATCCTTACCGGTCAGCAGATGGCTACAGCCGATATAGCGCTATTCTCACGTTTCATTTTCCTTTCTTTCACACAGACGGAATTCAGCGAAGAGGAGATCATTGAATTTGACAAGCTAAAAGACATTGAAAAACGAGGACTGACGCATATCACACATCAGATTCTCCGATTGAGAGGTGTATTTCAGGATACATTTTTCGCCAAGGTAAAGGAAGTGACCGAGAAAATGCGCAATCTGATGGGTAGCGAAATCATCGAGACCAGGATATTCAACAACTGGCTATTCCCATTGTCCGCATATACCACCCTGAACGAACATCTTGAATTGCCATGGGATGAATCCGAAACCATAAAGCTGGCCGTGCGATTGATGATTGCCCAGAACAAGGAAACCAAGAAGAATGATGACCTCGGTAACTTCTGGAAGGTGATCCAGTTCCTGATTAGTTCGAACATGTTGTTTGACGAGGGTGATTATAAAGTTGCGTACAAGGATAAGCTCGTACGCACTTACTTCGAAAATGGTGTTTGGGGCAAGGAAAGCATTGAATTACCAGGAACAACGGAACTGCTCTACCTGACCACGAGCAGGGTATTCTCTTTGTATAAAACACAATGTCTCCGTGAGGGTGATAAACCATTGCCCGAATCGACCATTGCCTATTACCTCAAGAACTCCCCGGCATTCATTTGTGAGACCAAGAAGGAATCGTTCAAGAAAATAGATCCAAAGACGGGTCAGCAGGAGGAGAACTGGGAAACAAAGGAGAAGAAGCGCACGAGCACTACAGCACTGGTATTTCATGCAGCGAAGACCGGACTCACGTTTGGCACGAACCTGCCCGCCGAAGGTGTAATTAATAATGCCGGGACCGGGGTGCTCAATTTTCCAAGCGATGGCATAGCTTCAGAATTAGCGTTTTGATTTTCCAAAACCCCCCGCACCCCCCGAAAGAAAAACCCGGATAAGAAGAAAATTTGAGGAATTGAGAAAAACATTAAATATTTGGTCAGAGGCTATATTTACTTACTTCGCTTACTTCGCTGCTTTTTTAATAATAATCTAATACTTAAAATAATGATATATAATAAATTAAACATCAAAATCAGCGAAGTAAGGCCTTACTTTTTTCGACTTCGCTTACTTCGCCTTACTTCGATTTTGATTTTTTACAACAATTGATATTTCTTACTTCGCCGCTTTTACGCTTGCAACGGAATGGACTTCAATAACTTAACCCGAGCGAAGTAAGCGAAGTAAGCGAAGTAAGGGAAATAGGTTCAAGGTCAGGAAATTTAATTTTTTTGCGAAAAAAGGGGCAAAAAACAGACTTTTAGAACAAAATATTCGAATTTATTCCGAGGGGAGAAAGCCCCGCCAACAAAAAAGCCAATAATTAATATTAAAAATTCTATGAATGCTATCTCATTCTGCCGACCGGCACCACCACTCCCGGAGACAATTAACCGGGATCTTTTGATTGTCCAGATGCTAACGCTTGAGCAATATATTCGGGAAACCCACCCGATTTTTGAAGAGGATCTTTACATGGGACTGCTCACTAAGCTGGCAGTAATTTATTACCAGGTCAATCGTTTTCCTGCAGTCGGGAGAACGATCTATTACAGCAGTATCAAACCTTCGTTCGTTGCGCCGGAAAGGAAGAAACAAAAAAATAGTATTAACCAATTATAAATCAAGAAAATGAAAGTAGGAACTAAATCAGTATTGTTTGGAGCGCACTGCTTCCTTGTACACCCGTTCTTCGTATTAGCAGCATGGATAAAATTATATGGCTTCCCATGGGATCCTCGTCTTTGGGTTGCCTTTTTCGTTCACGATTTGGGATACTTGGGAAAACCTAACATGGACGGCCCGGAAGGTGAAACTCATGTAGAGTTGGGCGCCAGAATAATGGGAATATTCGGCACAACATGGGCAAACTTTTCACGTTATCATTCCAGATTCTATGCAAAAAAGGATGGAGCCAACTATTCCAAATTGTGTGTGGCTGATAAGTTGGCAATTTGCCTTGAACCTGCTTGGCTTTATTTGCCACGTGTTAATTGGTCCGGAGAAATTCATGAGTATATGAAACTTGCAGGTGATCGTGAAGCTAGGGGAGAGCAAGTGGATAAATATGAGAGTATGAAATTGAACTCGATAGATCAAAGAGAATGGCATAAAGGTGTTCGGTCTTATATGTTCAGATGGGTGGAAGAACATGTGGATGGTCGAAATGATACATGGACACCTGATACCAAAAAAGCTATTGATGCATCAGGCGTTTGGCAATAATGGATGGTTTATTGAAATGTGTATAAATAACTAATAATCAATCATAATAATGAAAACGCAAAATGTTTATGGTGTAGAAATGACTGAATTAGAGAATATGATCTTCAGTAAATGGGTTTCAAATAATGGGATTGCCATGAATACAAAAACCATTGAAGAAAGAAGAAAAATTACCTCAGATTGGTTATCCAGTGAACAGAACAATATTTTAAACCATGACACAGATAACTGATCTTCGAAACATAGCTAATGCTGCTATAAATGGCAACATTGAAGAAGTTCGCCAGTTGTTAAGCAATGGCATTAATTACCATCTGGCTTACCTATATGTTGAAGCTTTTCACCAGGACTATAAAGCCAGTGAACTTATTCTGAATGAAGCCAGATGTAAATGCGGGAATCTCGCTTCAAAATGGTTACCCGAACCCATCTGCGGAGCATGCAGGTTCAGCAGATCAATGAGACAAATAGAATACGGTAAACAATAAAATCAACTATCAATGAAAAAACAAAGTGAATTAAAATGCTATGAATGTTCTTTGGATAGAAAACATTGGACACAAGTAAATGCAACTTCCCCGGGAAATGCAAAATCGCAGTTTCTCCGCTATTTAGATGGCGTTTGGGGTTATACAATGGTATTATGCCGTATTATCGGACGACCTCATACATCTGAAGAATTCAAACAGAATGCAAAGTACAGAGGAATTGACTTTGCATATTGTGGAATGGTTATCGATGTTAACGGTATAAAAGGCGTGATTACCGGACACAACGACAGCGCAAATTTGAATGTTCTTTTTACAGAGGGGAAATATAAGGGTCAAACACTTAATTGTCACCCGAACTGGAAAACTACATATTACGATTCAAAAGGAGAAATTATAAAAACATTTGAGGAGTCGCCATATTCGAAGTTGTCTTCTTATCAGGAGTAAAGTTGGACGTGGTGGACTTATTGGACGAATTGTGGAAAAGCACTGCTTTGGCGGGGGTTTTTATAAGATAAATTTTGTATATTTGAATGCTCCTGCCGCCGTGGGGTTTTCGTTCATTTAATGAAAACCTATACTCCTATGAAATTTAATGTAACTGTTCCCGTAAAGCCTTATGTCAAAAGATTCCTTGAGAATAATTACGGCAATCCGGTAGATTTTCGGAACCATCCAAGGGAAAATGAAATGTTTAATCGCATGCTAAAAAAACCATGTGTGGAGGATGAGAATAAATATAAAAACGAACTCTCGCTTCATACCCATTTTGTGGAGATCGTAATCTCGGAACGAAACTTTTACCGCCATGGCTGGGAGCTTACGAAAACCGATATCGTGAGTTTTGGAAAGTATTTCGAGAAGCATGCCAAAATGCTCATGCGATCAGTGATCGGCACTTACGTGAGTTTTGGAATTCCCACCAATATTTCTATTGTAAAATTTCAGGACCGTTTCCACATGGAAGAAGAATACTGGCCGTTCGACAGCATCTCGCGTGACTTCTTCCGTTACAAGATGAACAACGAAATCGACTTTAACCAGTTTGCTTTTTGCCATCTCGAACGGTTGATCCTGGTCAATATGTCACAGGCAGGAGTGATCACTCCTCACGCCGTAAAATCGCATGAAAAACAGATGATCGAATCATTTTAAAAAATATCCCAATAAAATCAATTATAAACGCTTAAAAACGTGCGGAATCTGTCAGTAATCACTGACAGATTCGCCCAACTCAAAAAAACATGAAGACAATCAACAAACAGACTGAGAACATGGGGGGCATTCTCAGGCTATGGGCAGTACTCCCCTCAGATATTACCGTATCCGGAAACCAGGTCACCATCGCTTCGGATGTCAATGTTGTGGATATCTATATTCGGGAGGACTCCGCCAGCTTCTCAGAGGATCTGCTGACTTCGTTTGCCGGTAAAGCTTATAAGGTTGAGATATCGGCCATCGTTCCGTGCGATACTTCAGAATCGGTGAAGCTGATCACAGACATGGAGCGGCGTTGTAAGTACCTCGTGATTTACCAGGATGGGAACGGGAATTATAAACTGGCAGGTACATTCAATGTTCCGCTCCGCTTTTCGGCCAAAGCCACAACCGGTACCGGAGCATCAGGATTGAATCGTTATGAGATCAGTTTTACCGGACAGCAACGGAACAGGGCTGTTTTTATTGATAATCCTTTCGCATAGTGGTTGGTTTTCTGCTTGTATAGGCGGTGCATGTCCTTTGTATCGCCTTTTTTCGTGCTTACACTTGCTGAAAATAAGTAAGTAATGGCAGTAAAGATTATAATTATCGATGGTCCTTTAGGTACATGGGGTTATTCCAAACAGTTTGTAAGGAATGAACTGACAGGTCATTCAAAAAACGCTGTTACCGCGAAGATTTCAAGTCTGGGCGGATCGGTGGATGATGCCTTGAGTATTTATGACCAGTTTATCGAACATGGCAATGTTACCGCTGAGCTATCTGCTTTTGTCGCCAGTGCCGCCACGCTCATTTCGTTGGGTGCTAAAACCGTTCGCATGAACGAGAATTCGTTCTACCTTATTCATAAAGCCATGAACTGGGTTGATGAATGGGGAAGTATGAACGAAGACGATATCGAAGTACTCATCACCAAACTGGAAGCTAAAAAACAGGAGCTTGCTAAAGTTACGTTACAGCTCGCGAAGATGTACGTGAAGAAAACCGGCAAGACATTGGATGAAATTACCACGCTGATGAAGCAACAAACCTGGTTGAATGCCGAAGAGGCTAAAGAATGGGGATTTGTTGATGAGGTTTTTACTCCTGATGTTGTTGTAAATTATTTTGACAATCATCAAATGGTTGCCATGATCACTTCAATCGGTTTTCCACAACCTCCGCGAAGGATCCCTGAAAATTCAACCGTAAATGAAGATTCCTTTTTCGAAAAGATGTGGAATCGTATCGTTACGAAACAGCGAGAAGTCACACCTAATAATAATTCAATAATGAATAAACATTTTTTGCACATCAACACCGTGCTGAATGTTGAAGCCCTTGAATCGACAAATGATGGTGTCTTTCTAAATGAAGGACAACTACAGTCGGTGGAGGATAGCCTTCAACTGAATCAGCAACTCGTTACTGAGCGCGATGGCGCAATCGGTGAACGTGACACGGCAACGGCATCGTTGTCTACAGCCCAGGCAACAATTGCTGCAGCTTACGATCCGTTTAACGCGATCGATCCTTCTGTGGCATCTGCCCAAACTCCCGAAGCGAAAGCTGAAGCGGTAAGAACCTTACTCGCTGCACGCCCTGCTGCTGCACCCGTTGGTAATCTTGGAAATCAGGATGCTATCGTAACCGAAACTGAAGCGGATTGGGATATTATCAATAATCTGCCTCACAACAAACTTGTTGACGCAAACTCTTAATTTTTCTATAGCTATGTCAATTACTACTTCTGCAATCATTCAAGAGTACGGCGCATTTTACGCCGACGCAGGACAGAACAAAAAAAGGATTCTGTCTTTACTCTCCCAGGGTCGCGAGCTTACCAATTTTGCAACCCCCATCAAAACGGATGATACTATCTTCCGTCTCGCTAATGCAACCTTCAGGACTTTGGTTCAGCCTTTCCAAAAGGCATTCACCCAAAAGGGAGGCGTCGACATCGTTCCAAATGAAATCCGGGCCTATCGTTTCAAAATCGACGATGAGTTTATGCCGGATGAATTGTATGCAACCTGGTTGGGTTTTTTAACTCAAAAATCTGTTGACCGTGTAACCTGGCCTTTCGTGAAATGGCTCATTGAGGTTTACTATGCCCGCCAGATCGATCAGGACATGGAACTGAACGAATACTACAAGGGTGTATATGCTGCTCCAACTGCCGGTACTGCCGGTGTTGACGGAACCGGAATGAACGGTTTAAAAATATTGCTTCAGACAGGTGTTGATGCTGGTACGATTAACTCTGTGGTACTTGGCGCTTTAGATAAAGCAACCATCTTCGACCAGGTGGAAGCTTTCACCGATGGTATTTCGGAAGTTTACCAGGGAATCAAGATGAATGTCTTCATGAGTCGCGCATGGTACAAAAAGTATATGCAGGACAAACGTGCACAGTTATTCTACCAGAAGACTTCTGATAAAGATATCGACGGTAAGATTGACTTCACACCGCTTGATGTTCGTCCGCTTGCTTGTATGGTGGGTACTGACGATATTTTCTGCACACCGGTGGAAAACTTCCTGCACGTCTCTCCTGCCACTGTGACCAAGAACCTGTTTAAACTCGAAGAAGCCAAACGTGCAGTTGCCGTTATGGCCGATTGGAGCGAAGGATTAGGTTTTGGTATTAACCAGGCTGTATGGACGAATAAACTTCCTACGGGATCTATCTAAAAATAATCTTCCCGTCCGTCAGCTGACGGACGGAAAGTATTTATAAATAGTTAAATAAATATCTGATATGATAGATTTTACCAATATTGACAAGAATCTTCCCAATGGGGAGAATATGGGCGGGATCACTCAAAAAGTTTATTTTGGGTATCATGCCGATGTGGCTACTTTCCCAACCAAACCGGTTGCACCGCTCACGATTGAATCTTCAGCCGTACTTACAGGCGAACTGGCGATGAAAGCCGGGAAACGCATGTGGGAAATGTACCTGACCGATGATACGGGCGAATTCAAGATTGAACCGGTGGGTGAAGTTGACGGAAAATCTTTCGTCGAACACCTTACGCTGTTTCACCCGGGACTGCAAAAGAAGATCCTTGGATTTATCAATGCAGCCAAGAACGAGAACCTGGTATTTGTTGTTGAAGACAGCAACGGGAACAAGTTCATCATGGGTGATGCACTTCGTCCCGCTGTTTTCGCAGGCGCTCCCGATGGTTTTGGTACCGGGAAAGGTACGGCAGCACGCGCAGGTCTTTCGCTTGAGTTCACTTACAAAACATCGAACGTCTACCAGTACACGGGATCAGTTCCGCTAACTGAAGCCAGCGTTTAAATTGTAAGTTATGTGGAAATTGTACTTTAATTTCATAAAGCTAAAGCCAGGTAGGGTAATCACCTCACTATTCGGCGATATTGATTTCAGCAGCGATAACATCAACATTGAGACTATCAAAAAACTTTACGAAAGCGATTTCCCCTATCTGGAAATTACGGAATTGGGTAAAAAGGAATTGTATGGCATTGATCCGGTAACGGAAAATCCCGCAGTCACCGAAAAACCCAAGGCAGTAAGAAAACGAAAAGTTTCCTCGTAGCATTTCTTCATACACTTTCTTCCAATTCGAGAAAGCCCCTTCGCCGGGGCTTTTTTTATGTCCTTTCTGCTCATTTTTCCACCCGTTATTTTTATGATCAAAATAAATTACGATGATTTGGTTCTTTACCCCTTACGCTTTTAACCGGAAACTTTTCGATGCATGGGATCAATACATGACCTTGGTTCAAAATCCACACGACTGGGTTTGTATGATGGATGGTGATGTTGCTTTCTTCCGGAACGACTTTGGACATCATATTGAAAAGTATACAGAAAAATATCCCGACGTTTCAATCTTCTCGTGTTATGCCAGCCGGAGCGGTACCGCGTGGATGATGCCAGTCGTTAACCAGTTCGACAGCAAAAATATAATTGTGCACAGGGAGATAGCCGAAATCCACGCCACAACACAAACCCTCGACCTTGAAATCATCAACCGGCGTGTGACAGGTCACCTGATGGTAATGCAGAAAGCAACCTGGATAAAGTTCCGGGATACTATACTGACAGCTTCAGCCAGTCGCGATCTGTATGGCATCGACACCATCATCTGCACACAAATATTGAATGGCGGAGGAACAATCGCGATGATGAAAGGACTTTATGTTTTTCACTATTACCGGCACCTTGAAGGCAGAAATAATAAAAGTCACCTGTTATGAACGACAATAAAAAGATTTGCCTGATAACGCCTGACCGGAACGACCGGCCAGAGTTTTTGAAACATTGCATTTGGCAGATGGAACGGCAAACCATTCGGGCAGGCGCTCACCTGGTTATTTCAGATCCGCCCATCGAAGGCGTGGTGGATATTGTTCCCCGCATAAAAAAAGGGATTGCCCTGGCTAAAGGTTTGGGATTCGAATATTGCTTCATTATTGAAAATGATGATTACTACCCCGATGATTATATCGAAAGAATGAGCAAATATTTCGATCGTGGTGCCGGGATTGTCGGAATAGCCGATACAACGATTTACAGTCTTCAGTACAATAATTACAGGATGAGCCAGCATCCCGGGCGTTCGTCGCTGTTTTGCACGGCTTTCAAAATTAGCGGACTGGATAATTACACGTGGCCGGAAGATACGCTCTTATACTTCGACATGCATCTCTGGAAGCATCCCTGCAAAAAAGAATTTGTAACACTTCAACACGCGCCACTCGGCATAAAACATGGACAGGGTTTCTGCCCTGGTAATTTTCACAATGGTGTATCGAATGGAGCGCCGATGAAAAGATTTGTTGACGACAGCAACAAGGAGTGGTTGAGAAGCCGGGTAAGAAAAGAGAGTTTTGAATTCTATCAGAAATTTAAACCTTAACATCATGCACAAAGAAGTCAAAACATTTTGCGAAAGCGTAAAGAGCCGGTTCCCGGGATATTTCACGAATAAAAGAGTTCTTGACTGTGGAAGCCTGGACATTAATGGAAACAACCGGTACCTGTTCGACCGGTGCATTTATACCGGTATCGATATTGAAACGGGAAAGAATGTTGATATAGTTACTCAGGTTCATCTGTACAAACCCTTCTGGAACTACGATGTAGTGATCAGTACCGAAATGTTAGAACACGATTGCCATTATGTGGCAACCCTTCAAAATATGGTTGAACTAACCAAGCGGGGGGGACTGCTGATGTTTACTGCTGCAGGCACAAATCGCCCTGAGCATGGCACCACTGCACATCTTCCCGAAGATAGTCCGCAGACACATGATTACTATCAAAATGTAACTGCCAAAATGATTATAGAAGCACTAAACCTAATGTCGTTTTCCTGGTTCGAAATCTCCTATATCAATACTGATATCCGGTTTGCCGGAATAAAACGATAAATCATGATTGATATAGTTTACGTGTTGGGCACAGGTTCCGGATGGAATAACAATGAGATCCGTTTTAGTCTCCGGAGCATTGAAAAGTTAGGAATCAATGCCGGGAAAGTATTTATTGTGGGTGCACACCCTGATTTTCTATCTGATGAAGTGATCCATATTCCTGTAGACGATATTTATAATCCAACAATTAATGCAGACGGGAATATTATTCACAAAGTTCTTGCTGCCTGTGCTGATGAACGGCTATCGGATGATTTCCTGTTTATCAACGATGATCATATCCTGCTGAAACCGATTGATCTGAAGGATATCCCTGCGTTTCATAAAGGAGATATGAATTCATTCCCATCAAATTACTGGACGCTCAATTACTGGCGAACCCGGTTAAGACGGACGATGGAAACCTTAAACAAACAAGGACTTCAGGCTTGTCACTTCGATTGCCACACCCCCATTTTACTGAATAAGAAAATATTCCCGGAAGTAATGTCAAGGTTTGAATTCCGGGAAGGTGCAGGACTTACCATGAAAAGCCTGTACGGAAATAGTGTTTATGCAGAAACAGGAAAAATTCTTGAAGGAGAGAAAAAGACAGTATTCGAGAATTTTACACGTGATCAGCTGACGGACCGGCTTTCGGAATGTGGGCTGATGGCGTTCAATGATTCAGGATTGAACCAATCACTGAAAGTTTGGCTGTACCGCAAATTCCCTGAACGATCAAAGTGGGAAACAACGGATGCAGATGACCGGACACTGGCTATTCTGAAATGGATGGATACCGGTAAGGATTACAGAGAGGGAGTCAGCATTTTTGTAAAATATATGCATGGAACCAACCTGATTAAGCTATTCAGAAATGCCCCCAGTGAATCGCTTCGAAAGAAACTTGAGTATAAATTAATCAATACAATTTCCGAATTATGAATGAAAAAGAACAGGTAATTGACTGGATAAGATCCGGCATGAATTACAACGACGGGATTAACTTACTGGTTGAACTCTCGAAAAAGGTAGATATAGGATTCTATATCGGACGTGAACGCTCGCAGTCCGACAAACTGGCCTACGAAATCTGTAAAGCAGCAAAGGTGGCTGATCATGTTACATGGAAACAATTTATCGAACAGGCGAAAATTGTTAAAGTTGAAACCTTTATGCTTCCAGTGGAAGATGCAGGTTGGTTAAAGGCACTTCTAAAAGAAAATCTCGATGAAATGCATATCGAGCTGGTACAAGTCTTTATTGATAAATTGGAACTTAAACCAGAATCTGAGAATCCCGAAGATTTAAAGATTTGTTTGAACGAGTTTTTGACAGGACTTAAAGTTGAAAACGAAGTTGAAGAGAATGAATTATCCAGTGATGGTAGTGGCACCAAATTACCTGAAGCACTCCCGGGAGAAGAAGGCAAGGAGAAAATTTGTGAAGGTGACCTTACACATGGGAAGGAAATACCCTGTGATGTGGATGCACCGATTAAACCTGCAATCGTATCAGTTGAAACAATTGCAACAAAACCTTTGGAAGAATACCCATTGGTCATGCGTCGGGTAATTTTGGAATACGCGGAATTGTTCCAGGAGCGGAGCCAGCTGCATACCGCAATGGGAAGACTCCCGGAAACAAATACCGATTCAGTTTGTACCAAACGTGCGGAGTTGTTTGATTTGATCAAATCGATATCCGATCGGTTGGAAATCTTGTTTGTGACTCAGGAAGCTTTTGCGAAAGATGGATCTGTCCCCAATGAGCTTGAATTGTTTCCACCTGCAGCAGAACCGAATGTTGAAAGTCCGGATGTTGCTTTAGTGGTGGATGAAGATTTGCTGAAAAAGCAGAAAAAAAACCTGCAAAGCGGAAATTCGAAAGATCAGACGATTCTGGATTACCAGGCGAATGAACGATCTGATGTAAAAAACCCAATGCCCACAGGTCCGAAGCGTATCAAAATTGAAATGCGTATCGCAGAACGGAACAAACGGATTGAGGAGATTGAGGTTGCGTTGCTGAAATATGCTGGTCCGAAGTAAGGATATAACCCTGGCACCCTCTCCATCGGCAGATGAACGTGCCGTGGATGGTGCCGGAATAAAGAAGGGGCAGTGTGCTCCTTCTTTTATTGCCGACAATGAAAAATCGTTAACCCAGGCAATTGGAATACTTGAAAATGGTAAAGAGCATCATTACTACAGCTGGGGAAATTTTAACCTGGTGCGACTGATCGCTTACCTGATCAAACAAACCGGACCTGTGCATGTGCTCATGAGCTCCTATTCGTTCAGCACAAAAAGTATTGAGCAGCTACAAAACAAAATCAGCAAAGGAGAGATCCTTTCTTTCAGGGTAATTCTTGACAACCGGGTCCGGGTGATGAGCCCAAAACCATTCCAGATGATTGCCACGAGCTTCAATTACCGGTGCATGTCGGTTCATGCTAAAGTAGCGGTGCTTTGGAACGATAAATGGAAAATCAGTATCGTAACGAGTCAGAATGCAACTGATAATCCGAAACTGGAACGTGGTATAATTTTCACCGATGAACAGGTGTTTAACTTTGATTTAAAAGTGCTTGAAAATGAATTTAACAGAGGAACAACTTAAAGAAGTTGAAGAACTGGCAGGACTGTTCTTCTCTCCGGAAGATATTGCTGTCAATCTTGAACTGGACGAGGAAGACTCGGAGTATTTCTCTGAGGCTGTGGAATTCAAGACTACAGGAGCGCCAATTGTTGCCGCTTTCTATAGGGGAAGGATTTCAACTGAAATTGAATTGCGCAAAGCAATAAAACAATCGGCCATGAATGGCAGCAGTCCGTCACAACAAATGATGTTGAACTATTTAAAGGAATCGAGGAAATGAGAACTATAGGTATAATAGGACATTGTGATGTTGGTGCAGAAAATATTTTCGGTGCATTAGCAAAACATTTACTTCTTCATCATCCGGAAGATAAGATAATGCTTATTCAGGAATTGTCAAGACATCGACCGGTGATTATGCCATGTTGTATTCCGAGTATTGACATTAATTATGAGTATGAAAAGAAATTCAAGCAATGGCAATATGAAAATATGTTTTTCAGAATTGAAGATAAATTTCACTCCTGCATTTCAAAACTCGCATTAAATACATTTAGTAAATTGCATGACGCGAATAAGTTGATTGAAGAAAAGAAATCAACATTGAACCGTAAAGACAGAGAAACAATCCAATCTATTTACCTGAAAATTACTACAAAATGAGTCGCATAGCCCTTGAAGATACCCGATATGAAGATATCAAAGCCTATGCGCTTAATCCGGATGCAGCCGAACTATCAGCCGAAAAGAAGGAATTGCTTGACCGGGTAATTTCAGCATCGAAGATCCTGGATAAAAATCCTATCCAGAAGCAGGCTGTTGCCTTACATCAGCAGAAATACCCTGACATCAGCCGCAGACAGGCTTACGAAGATTTACGCTTTGCCGTGAAAATGTTTAATACGTTACAAACTTTTGATTTTGATTTGTGGCGTACCTGGTTACTCAATGACATCGTGCGGAACATCGAATCGTGCAGAAATGGCAAATCGGTCAAAGATCGTGCGGTGATTGCTGCCGAACATGCAAACCTTCTAAGGGTGATCGGTGACAAGCCCGAAGATCTGCCGGATCCTAAGCGTAATGAAAAGCATGAATTCTATATTCTGATTCAAAATGATAACCGGCAGGTCAAAGTGGATTTGAATAAACTTAAGGACTTGCCCGCTGCAGCACTTCAGGAATTAAACAAAGCAATTTATGGTGGCAACGAAATCACCGATATTGACGCTGAAGAAATCATGAAATCATGATCACCGAACTCATAGACCTGAATGCTCCACAGCAATTGTCTGTAATCAACGACGCAAAAAGCGAGGTTGATATACATGGACGTGGTACAGGGAAATCGTATATTATTGGATGGGAGATCAACCAGATTGTTCGAACTATGCCACGGTCAATCACTTCGATCACCGGCCGCACATTTGGTCAGGTCTTAACCCGCACGCTCCCATCAACCCTTAAATTTCTTGAAAAATTGGGGTATGAAAAGGATAAGGATTTTAAAATTGGAGGAAAACCACCCAAAACATTTGTTCAGCCATACGAAAAGGTTACCAAATACGAGAACTTTATATCGTTTGCGAATGGTACCGGGTTCCTGATCCTCTCGCAGGAAAGGAAAGGATCCGCACGTGGGCCCAATCTTGACAGGGAAATAGTCGATGAGGCGCTAACCCTGAATAAGCAGCGCTACGATGAAGAAGTATCTCCGGCCAACCGGGGTAATGAAGAACACTTTGGATTTAAATCACCAAAGCGGGTCAGTCAGCACCATGGTTTCCGCTACGTTTCTTCCATGCCTTACACCAGGGAACAGATGTGGCTGCTTGAATATGGAAATTATTACAAGGAGGAAGCCGGTATTCAGATATTCGATATCTGGAACCGGATTGTAAAACTGCAACTGCAACTGATTGAATCATACAAATCGGATGATAAGCGCTTATTCAAAGATATCTGGAATGAATGTGTGAGGTTAAAAAAGAAAATAGCCCCTTTTGTTTCCAAAAATGGGATCCTGTTTACCCTGGCTAATGCGTTCGATAATATTCAGAATCTTGGCATGTCCTACATTGCCCGCGAATACGATAAGCAAACCTTACTCACGTTCATGATCGAGATACTAAACTGGATCATTGATCAGATTGAGGACTGTTATTATGCGTTGGATTCTCTGGTGCACATCTATTATGACGCTTACAATGATGACTATATCCGGGGCATTGCAGAAAACAGCAATTGGGATGCTGCACAGCTGGAGAATGAGAACTGCCTGTTTGATCTTGACTGTGACCCGAGCCGACCAATAGAAATAGCTCCAGACTGGGGCGCTAAGATTGCGCTGTTTTCCATTGGGCAGGAAAGGAACTACAACTTTGTAACAAAGATGATGGAACCGGTTGACTGTACAATCAATGAATTCTTTGTAAAGGCCAACACTCCGGGAGTGATGATTGATGACCTGGTCGATAAGGTCTGCAAGTATTACGGACCGCATCCAACCAGGCGACTGATATACTTCCGTGACCGCTATGGTGATTCAAGGCAACCCAATGCAAAGAACTCCAAGACTTACAACGAGCAGGCTGTTGACCGCTTCACAAAGAACGGATGGAACGTCGAGACCAGAGTGCACAAAGGGATGGAGCCACCACAACATGACAAGTATCTGCTATGGATGAACATACTTAAAGGGAAAGATACCCGTTATCCGAAGTTTATCATCAATGGCAGGAAGTGTAAGTTCACCCTGATATCAATGAACAATACAAAGGTGATTGATAAGGATGGAAAGTTCTCAAAGGATAAAGGATCTGAGGCAAAGAAATCCATACTACCTGAGGAGGCCACTCACTTTGGTGATGCTGTTGACAAACGGATGTGGACCAAGTACGGACATCTGTTGCAAATGAATCAAAGCACATTTGTTTCCCCACGTTGGTAAGGTATCAATACATTACGATCCCAATCGTAATGTATTGCTGCGATAGGACTGCTCTGACATGCTCCCCGGAGCGTGGATGTTGGATAGGTATCACCAATCACAATGGTTTCTGCTCATTCTTCTGCACTTGATCATTATGATTTGTGCTGTGTAAGGACTGGATTTTGAGGGGAATCGCATGGGCTCGCACCGGCTAACATAAGATATATACTGCATATTTCCTGTGAAATTCACGCATTTTTCCACCCGTGCCGATAGGGCGAGTTCGGCACTATCGTGACTAAACAATGAGAATCCCCCCGATTTCATTGTTTAGTGTTTTGATTTTGGGGGTTTTACGAAAAAATAAACTGCATAGGCCTATTTTGAAAGCACCCCAACTTTTTCTTTGAAAGAAAAAGTTGACAAAAAGAAATGCACGTCCGCTATCGCTGCCGGTTTTCAGGTACCCCTACGGCCTAAAAACCGACGTGGTTCTTTTTTCTTGATAGATAGCGGGTCAAGAAAAAAGAACCAAAAAAGAAACCCTGGGCTCAGAAAGAATCGCTGAGATATATGCGCTGGTTACTCAATTATTGGACGAAGTTATTGATCGCCGCCCGGAAACGTAAAGGGACTTCCGGGAATAGGTATGACATGTTTTGACATACCTCCGTCACTTCGTGTTTGGTCACTTTCCTATAAGTGGATCCGGTACCGGTTGAAACTGACATGCACCCTTGACAAGAATCCGCCCGGCTCAACCTGGTATGCCCAATAATAATTAACCGGCGTGCCAGAAGCCAAAATAAGTCTGCAGGGCAGCAGCAAAACGAATGAATAAGTTTGATATTTATGAAGTTGTTACTCAGAAAATTATTGACAGACTCGAAGCCGGAGTAATTCCGTGGCAGAAACCGTGGAAAAACTCCGGAGGAATGCCACGAAATCTTGTTACGAACCGCCCTTATAATGGGATTAATTTCTGGTTGTTAATTTCACTGAGTTATGGTTCTCCCTTCTACCTGACTTTTGAACAGGTGAAAACACTTAACGGAAACGTCAGAAAGGGTGAAAAATCGACGATGGTGGTTTTTTGGAAGATACTCGAGTCAGAAGATAATGCCGGTGTCATTAAGAAAACTCCTTTTCTACGGTACTACAATGTTTTCAATCTGACACAAACTGATGGAATTGATCCTGCAAAGATTCCGGCCTCTGAGGCTTATGATCACGACTTCAATCCAATTACTGCCGCTGAATCACTGATACACAACTGGAGCGACTGCCCGAAAATTGAATGGAACCAGGATGCTGCCTACTATGTCCCGTCACAGGATTTGGTTTGTATGCCGGATCCCCGGACTTTCTTTCACGATGAACAGGTATACTCGGTGCTGTACCATGAGTGTGTTCACGCAACTGGCCACAGTAACCGGCTTGCACGACATGAGAAGATGAAGAATCACAAATTCAAATCTCAGTCTTATAGCCAGGAAGAATTGGTTGCCGAGATGGGTGCAGCCTACTTATGCGGAATAACCAATATTGAGCAGAAGACCATTCAGAATAATGCGGCTTACATTAAAAGCTGGATCCGAACTTTCAAAGATGATCCGAAAGTCCTGGTGTTGGCAGCAGCTCAGGCACAGAAGGCAGTGGATTACATTCTGGCTCATCAGGAAGAACCGCCACTTGCTCAATCAGAAAATCAAATTAAGGAGGCTTCGCAAGAGCCTCTTTCTTTTTAATCTCAAATTTTTAAAATCAATCATATGGAATCGTTCTCAAAAATTATTTTACGCGTTGCAGATCATTACGGAGTGCATCATGTATTCCCTGACTTCCTCGAAATTGCTGTTTGTGCTTTATCCCTGGGCAGCAAAGAAGATCATTACCTGAAAATCATTTCAAAGTACAAACCAAAGGAAGTGCAGTTGCTTGCAGATGCTTTTACTTCCCTGGTCTGCGAGATGGACAACGATGGAGATGGTTTAAAAGACTGCCTCGGTGATTTCTTCATGGAGCATGTCTCATTTGGGAGGAATGGACAATACTTTACTCCACAACCGATCTGTGATATGATGGCAATGCTTACAAATCCGAACGGAGTCGGGAAGACTGTGGCCGATTGTGCCTGCGGATCGGGACGCACATTGCTGGCTGCAGCACGAATCAGCCGGTTGAACAGTTTCTACGGAGCGGATATTGACCGGACCTGTTGTCTGATGGCGGTAATCAACTTTTGTCTGAACGGAATGACCGGAGAAGTGGCCTGGATGGATTCACTTTCCAACAGGTTCTACGGCGGATGGCAGATAGATATTCATCCAGCGCAACCGGTCACGTTTGTAAGAGAAATTACTGAAGCAGAAAGTTACGTGTTTCTCCGGGTACCTGAAGTTAAACCAAAAGTGCTCCCGGTATCTGAGCCTGAAAAAGTGGAAGTGTCACAAACATCACTCTGGGATCACTGGACATTTTAAAGAAAGGGGGTTCCCCCCTTTTTTGTTCGTTGGTTAAACTCCCCAATTGTAACCCCGGGAAAACTATTCCTGTAGGGGGAAAAAAATCCTTCTCAAATAATTGTCCATAGCGTAATATTCACTTCACCCATGCCTGGCAGTATCATGAATGGAGTTCATTAAAAATCAGCAGATTTGGTTTTCATGTTATTTCGTGAAGATCCGCTGTGTTCCTGATAAAATTCCGTTAAAATTCTATGCTAAGTAAGCTCTGTTAATCACGCGTACATTTCATTCATGAAAGGATTTTCCCGGCATATCCTCGCTGTGTTCCGGTATTCCAGTTCCTCCTTGCCTGCCTCTAATTTCCAAGCTGTTCACTTGCCTATAATTTTTAAACTTAAATTTTTATATCATGAAAACAGCTTCAAAAACTTCCGAAAATAACAGCGTTGAAACCCAGGAACAACATTTTAACTTTAATTGGAATCCCTCCGAAGATTCAGCCAGTCTGAAAGCATGGGAGGAAGAGAATACCGAATATGCCACATGGAACCTTATTGACGATGAGCAGGATACTTTTACATGCTGATTAGGAAAAGCCTCTTTACCGGGGCTTTTTTTTGGTCTATTCAACCTTTTTACCAGCGCTTAATTAAAACTAAAAAATTATGATCTGAATTTGCAGCCTTTAAATATAAAAATCTAACTTGCCGCTGTTAACGTCTTGCAAATATCTTGCATACGAATTACGGATTTAAATAGATGCTTAACTAACTGTTTTTCTAAATTAATACGATGGCATTAGGTTGGAACGAAATAAAAGAGCGTGCTGTTAAATTTTCGAAAGAGTGGGCAGGCAACGAATGGCTTGTGCCTAATTCGCCGCGCATGGAAGCGGAATTCCACGATGCTCCGTCGTTTCATATCATTTAATTGATTTTGGGTAATCAAACGGCATATTTAACATTCTTCTTGAAAAATTGGTACTTTTACAAAGTAATGATGAAAACTAAGAATCAATGAATTTAACCGGCTCAAATATAATTACATATCTAACTGCTCCATGGCGTGGAGATAAAGGATTGAGAAATGATTTGGAAGGATTTGCCAAACAATTAGGATGGTATCCCAGTGACATTATAGAAGAAAAAAATTCGAAGAGTCCAGCTACAGGACATTTGTTTGTTGAACATGGACTTAATAATTCGGCAGTTATATCCTTTATAAATAATAAATTTCTTTATGAGAGTTTAAACATAGGGAAGCAAAATAATCTGATGAAATTATCTTACAATAATCTCGTCGATTTACATATTTCCGTTGATCAGCAAAAAATCTATGGCTTCCATAATCGGTTCAATCTAAATGAAAATTTGTTACATGTTAGTGCTATTGAAGATTATGAGAAATCATTAAGCAGTAATTTTTATTCCAAATTACTTGAGGAGAAAAATTATAGGCCAAAATTACTTAGTATAGATGATTCTTTGATTACTACAATCTCATATTGGAAAAGAATAATTTCTTCCGAGTTTAGTAATATTATCTCAAATAATGAATTGTCTGATTTCTTTAATTCAATAATCTTTGTAAGGGCAATTGAAGATCAAAGAAATAAAAACGAGGATTCACAATCAATAAAAACCTTATTGAGTATATTATATAGTTCAGGAGAAATAAATTACACTCAATTATTAAAATCTTTTTTTGACAGTTTAGGAATAATTGCACCCGAGAGTATAATCCATTGGAATTCATTAATTCTTTTTGACAAATTTGATAAATCCGCGCTAACTCCTATAATTCAGGATTTTTATACAAATCGTTATGGTCCATACGACTATGATTTTTCTGTAATGTCCAAGCATGCTTTAAGCCGACTATATGAAAAGTATGTTTCGATTTTGACTGTTAAGGAATCGCAACAACTTACTTTATATTCACCAGTGCCTATTGAACAAACCAATAAGGATACTGGAAGTTTTTACACACCACAATTCATTGCAAGATTCTTTGTTAAATATCTTGAGCAATTGAATCCTAATATTTATAAAGGCAATTTACGAATTCTTGAGCCCGCAGTTGGTTCTGGAATATTTGTGAGGACAATTTTGGAGAGAATAGTGGAAAAAAGATCAGATTGGAATTTAGTTTGTGATAGCGATCCATTCTATAATATTCTTGCCATAGATAAAAATCCAACTGCCTGTAATGCAGCACGACTATCACTGTTTTTATTACACTTAGTTTCATTCGGAGAATTCCCCACAAATGATTTAGATATTGTTGAAGATGATGCATTGGATTATTTCCTTAACCAATCACATGCAAATGAATTTGATCTGGTGATATCAAATCCGCCATTTGTGAAGTATAATGCTCAAAGTTCTGACGAAAGAATTAAAATTAAAAGCTTTCTTAAAGATCTAAGTTATGGAAAATCGGACCTTTATCTTGCATTTATAAAAATCGCTATTGATTCATTAAAAGTAGGAGGAGTAGGTTGTTTTGTTCTGCCAAATACTTTTTTAATAACGAATAGCGCAAAGGAAATAAGAAAGATGTTATCAGATAGTTGTGTTATCAGATGTGTCGTTGATTTATCGGACAATAAAACAAAGATTTTTGATGAAGCAGGCGTTTATCCGATTCTATTGATATTTCAGAAGAGTACTGTCCGACTGATTTCTAAAGGCGTGAAGGAAAATTCTTTGCCTAATGCTATAATAGCAAAAATTCAAGATTCCATTGGTCAGGGATTGTATGAGATACTTGCTAATAATTTGATTACTACAACTAATTACAGTGTTTACAATACTTCGCAATCATTTTTCAACAGTGATGTTTGGTATTTATTGCCTCCAACAGAACTAGAGTTAAAAGAAAAGCTCTCAAAATATTCGAAAATAGAGGAACTATTTGATGTAAGAACGGGATTTTCGTCTGGAAATGATGATATATTTTTATTTAGGAAAGAAAAGATTCCTTTTGGCGAAGAAGAACTCTTTGTCCCTTTGCTTAGCGATCGAGAAATGAGAGCCTATTCGATTCCAAACTTTGTTGAGAAATATTTTTTTTATCCGTATATAAATAATATTTCATTGACAGAGGAACAACTTATGAATGGGTTCCCCAAAACTTTCCGGATTTTAGAAAAAAATAGGCCTGTTCTTGAAGAAAGAACTGAAGTAAGAGAAAACAAAATATTATGGTGGATGCCAAATCGGCCAAGAAATCCTAAATTCATGATGGTTCCTAAAATTACTACTCCCCATTTGGTTTTTACACCAAAATTTGGGTTTGATAATAACGGTATTTACGCTATTTCCAGAACACCTTTTTTAGTTCCTAAAGATGAAAATCTTGAGATAGAGCTTTTTTATTATTTTGTCGCAATACTGAATTCTTCTGTTTGTTTCTGGTACATGTTATCCCATGCTCCGAAATATCAAAATGGTTATGCAATGTTGGAGCCTAAGTATCTTAAAAATCTACCTGTTCCAGATCCACTATCTCAGAATACTTCTAGAATTAAAGTTCTGCAAATCATATCTCTAGTGAAAGAAAGAATGATTGCAAAAGAATTTAAGTTAATTCTAATTGAGAAGGAGATTGATAAGATTGTAGCTGATTTATTCAATCTTTCAAAACGAGAAAAGGAGTATTTAAATATTGAGTAATGACAATATCAATTGATAAAAAAGGTTTTACCAAAAGATCCAGTTCAATTAGAAGATTATTAGTACATCTTTCTGATGTCGCTGTTGATCGCGCAAATAATTCACCTAGGGGATCAATCATATTAGCAGCGTCGAATGGCCATACATCATCGGATCAAGGTTATAAAGCGTGGAGATTTAAGACAAAATCGAGTAAATATGTTGGGGCTTATTTTGAAATATGGACTGAGCAAACGGATATTTTTACTCTTGAGAAAGCTTATTTTATGCTGTATTTGAATAATCGATTAAATAATGAAGTGATGGCATTACATTCAGATTTAAATGAAAGTAGTTTAAAATATAAAACAGGACCACATATACATATTAACCATCCTTCAGATTCAGTTATCTCGGGTGCTCATATTGCATTAAATCTTAATAACTTAAATGTAATCACTGGATCGCTTGAAAAATTTGATGAAGCATTCAAAGAAGCACTAATAATGATTAATCTCGAAATAATCTCAAAATAATCTCAAAATAACGAATTTTGCCTTAAGCTTAGCTCATCAATTCTTTGTCAAATAATCAGATTTTTTGTCCTTTAGCCGCCCTCCTCCCTATGTGCCATTTTTTAATTTTAATTAAAATATTAATAACGATTTTGTTGGTTCTCAGGGATCATACCCGTAGTGATTTCTCTGAAGTGTAGTAAAAAAGTTAAACTCAAATTACGGGGCAAAGTTATTGATCGCCGCCCGGAAAAGTAAAGGGACTTCCGGGAATAGGTATGACATGTTTTGACAATCCTCCGTCACTTCGTGTTTGGTCACTTTCTCTACAGATCACTGAGCGGAGTCGAAGTGAAACTGACATGCACCCTTGACAAGAATCCGCCCGGCTCAAATTGGTTCGCCCGAAATTTAACATTAACGGCGTGCCAGACAAAGTCCGTCTACTGATGGATGCCAACAAAAATCCGCAAGGCAGCGGTGAAAAATCATGATTCCAGATGTATTAGCAGAAGTACAGATTTCTTATTCGATGAATGTGAAAGCCAAGGACCGGATGAAGGTAACCAGTTCGAAGGATGCCGCAGATGCATTCAGGCAGATATGGCCGACATACGATCACATCGAATTCAGTTATATGCTGATGATGAACCGGCAAAATCAGATCCTAGGATACCATCAGCTCTCTAAAGGGGGAATGACCGGAACTGTTGTGGATGTGCGATTGATATACCAGGTTGCTTTAAAAGCTTGCGCCACCAGTCTGATTTTGGCACACAATCATCCATCGGGAAATCTTGAAACCAGCGATGCGGATAGAAGGGTAACAAAGCAGATTAAACAAGCCGGTGTAATCATGGATATTCCGTTGCTGGATCACCTGATTATGACTACAGATTCGTTCCTGTCTATGGCTGATGAAGGATTGCTTTAATAAAAAAGAAAAGGGGGATCCCCTTTTTTGTTCGTAAAAAAAATAGTCACTCCCTTTTTTGAATACCCTGATCAAATTCAATTTCTGCTTACTGGAAATCCTTTGTCCAGGCATCGTTTTTCAGCTTGATGGTTTCCCGGGAAGTTCCTGCATGGTGAATGGCCATCAGTTATGACTTACACTAAATGGCTACATCCGTTAATCGGGTTATTCAGCAAACGAGTAACATCATTGCCATCTCCTTCTCCGGACAACAGACCTTCGCGTTAGCTTAACCGACATGGTTATCCGGGCAAATTTCCTTTACCTGTTTTTTCTGATAGTCCTCATTGACAGAATTTGTTTTGAAATGATCTGCTAAGCAAGTGTATCTCTCCGGGTACCACTCCCCTCATTCAAGGATTTTCCCGGCATATTCTCCCTCTCTTTGTTCAGTCCGGTATTCCAGTTCCTCCTTGACTGCCCCTCCATGCTGCACTGATTACTTGCATATAATTTTTAAACTAAAATTTTACTATTATGAAAACTTTCGTGAAAAACTACATTGGAAAAGGAAAACAAGTTGCCGGATTGAACATTGCCAAGGTTACCTGCAAACTGGAAGATCTTGTAAAATTTGCCTACGAATACGATGGCATTGAGTATGTCACTTTTGAGGTTGCTAAAATGAAAACTCCAGACAATTTCGGACGTGACTTCACTGTTTATGTAAGCCAAAAAGAAGAAACTGAGGAGCCGGTAACCAAAAAGCAGGATAAGAAATCTGCCGCGAAACCAGTAAGCAAACCTAAAAAATCAACTGCCAAAGCTGAAAAGAAAGATTTACCCTTCTAATCAGAAAAGAGCCTTGTTGATCAGGGCTTTTTTTATGGTCGTTAGTCCACTGGATTAAAAAATGTAAACTGATTAAGAAATCACCCGTTGATTATTTCTGAGAAATACCTTGTTACACTCAAATTCCGGAGCAAAGATATTGATCGCCGCCCGGAAAAGTAAAGGGCCTTCCGGTTACTGCAAGATTGAAACTCCTGGAGCAGCAACCTCGGGCACTTCGTGTTTGGTCACTTTCGCTACAGGGCACAGAGGGGAGTCGAAGTGAAACTGACATGCACCCTTGACAAGAATCCGCCCGGCTCAATATTGATTGCCCGTAATTTAATTTTAACGGCGAGCCAGATGCCATTATAAGACCGCAGGGCAGCGGCGTAAAGATTATGGGTAAAGTAAATGTTGCAGAGAAGAACACCGTTGCGGTTGTTGAAGTTGCTGAAGTTAAAACTGTAGAAGCTGTTGCAGCTCCGGTGATGACCATTGTGAAGAATGAGGCAGAAGAGCCACGCAAGCTGAGTCTGGATGAGAAAATCCAAAGAGTTGAAGATTTGACACTGTTAATCGACCGGTGGCGCACGCTGAATGAATCACGTCGCAAGTTGCAAACCTTCCAGATCGGGGCTGATTCGCTTAGTTCAGTGATTCTGCTGAAGGATGCTGCGGGGAATGAGTTCAAAACCTCCAATTCTTCAGTGATCACCTCTGTAATTGATGAGATGAAACGCACACTCGATGTGAAAGTTCGCGAGTGTGAAGAGCAGATCAATCTTTAAAGAAAGGGGAGCGTTGCTCCCTTTTTTTGGTCGTGGCGGAGAAAGATAAAACATGTTGTACAACAGCAAAAAAGCAAATAACGCCATGTTAAACAAAATATAAAATTTTTACATTTACGAAATTGTATTTGCAGCTTAAAAACTAATCATGTAGCATGGAAATTATGGACACAATAAAATCTGATGAATTTGTTATTTTAAGACTTCCCCCGGTAAATGAAAATAAGACATTTATTTTCCTGACTTTTAGCGTTACTCAATACATCTTTTATGATGACAGATTTTATACAAAACAATTAAAGGACATTCATCCAGACAAATTCAATAAGGACAACTACAATCAATTTCGGGAAAAATGTTTAGAGATTGAAAGAAAAGAAATTTCGTTTACAATAAATGAATATTTCTTTTTGGCAAAAGTTATTGACTTTGTTTCAAAATGTTTCATCGGCGACCCCAATATAAAATTAAAACAAGTAATGACAGAGGACTTTCGAAGCATGAATGACTTTAATTACAACTCAACGAAAGATTTATATTTAGCAATATCAACGAAATTCTTTAATGGTTTCAAGGATAATTGCAAAAATAATAAATTGCTTTCAAAGTTGGAAAAGGAATTAGATTGGGGAACTGACATATAATGTTTCAGAATATATTAGGAAACATTTGAGAATTAATAATATATATATGCCAAATTATTCATTAAAATATAGAGTGTCAGAAGTTGCTCAAATTCTTAATGTAGATAGGGATCTCATTAAAAAGTGGACTTTTCATTTTAGTGAATATTTAAATCCTAATGCTATGCCAGACAAGGGAACCCAGAAAGAATATTTAATCGATGATTTAAGCATATTGAGTTATGTGAGATACCATTGGGAAGAGGAACCTGACATAGAATCAATAAAGATTGGATTAAATAACGAATGTCATTTAGAGGCCCCTTTCAATGAAGTTGGGAAAGAAGTAATTCCAATATTTAGGGAATTATCTGAAAATGAGAGATTGGATAATATATTTGTTGCAGGAGGAATTTTGGGTGGCGCACTAAAACTTGAACTTGCGGATTCATATAAGAATGCAGGTGATTTATTGATAGATACCCTAATAAATCAAAATTACAATTGGTGCGCATTTTTCCCAATAATATTCACATATCGTCATTCTTTGGAGCTATATTTTAAAGCAATTTTAAAAGAAGAAAATATTACTCACGATTTGACAATACTATTTGGAAAATTTAATCAGATTTTAGAAAACAATTTTAAATCCCCAGCTCCAAAATGGTTCGAAAATATGATTAAATCATTTAATGAATTTGACCCGGGAAGTACTGCTTTTAGATATGGAAATTTGGATTGGAAAGATGAAATGGTAATAGACCTAAATCACATAAGAGAAATAATGCAATGGTCTTCTGAGTCTTTCCATAGAATTTATAATGAATTATAAATTAATAAGATAAAAATCCAACTAGTAACTTGCCTAACCCTTGGGCGAGGATTGAAGAGATTTGGATTTGATTATGGCTTTACTTGATTGAACTTGCAGGTAGAAAAGGATTGAAATAATCATCCTTTCGCAACCATGCACAGAGTTAAGTCTCGAGTCGGATCAACATATATTGCATAACAAGCCCGGCCATCCCCCGGGCTATTTTTTTGTCCTTTCCATCCCCTATTCTACCGGATATCTTTGGTCTGTAATCATTGATCATTCGTGTAATATGCAGCAAATACAATCCATCCGACGCAACCTGGCTCTCAAAGAGTACGAGATTAAAGAGACCCCGAACGGAAAGCAGGTCACCTTCTCCATCAAATTTGTGACGAAGAAAGGTGAACTCATCTTTATCCCGCGTGCTGTAGCTGCCGGACTCCGGTTCAGTATGAAAGAAAACCGGATGCGCGGTGTACTTGCCGTTGACAGTAACAACGATGCGAATGGCCATGTAACCCCTGTACACATTGACGGAATCATTGAGTGGAACGGTAAAAAAGTTAAAATGTAATTCATATGTCAGAAATACTATTCAGCAAAGAGGGTGTTCCGTTAATCGCATACGGGAAAAGCTACCAGGCAAATACCACCGGTGTTCCTGCCGATAAACCCAAGAATACTTCACAGCCGAAAAACCCTTTGGAAGATTACCTGAATGTCGGTGACATAAAGGTTTCGTCATGGGGTACGGCCAACGACTTCCCGACAAAAGCCGATGCAATTATTAATAGCGTTGGGGTGTTGAATACCGGGTTGAAGTTTACCCGCAACTTCACAATCGGGCAGGGAATATTCCCTTGCAAGGTGGCCGATTACGATGAAAAGAGCAATGAGATCCTCGAACGCGTAAAAGATAAAACGCTGATTGCTTTTGCCAACTCCCGACTGGTACGCCGGTACATGGCCAAAGCATTGCGCGATTACCTGAAGTTTGGCTGTGCCTTCGTGCAAATCATCATGAATGCCGATGGGAGCCAGATTGTAGGAATCAACTCTATCAACGCCAAATACTGTCGGTTAAGCTTTGCCAATCAGAACGGGGTGGTTGAAAAATGTTTGATCTCCGGAAAATGGCCCGATACTCCTTCGATTGAAGATTGCCTGGTACTGGATGTGCTCGACGAGTACGATCCTTTTGCCGATCTGCAACGTCGCCGGTGGGGGAATAAAACAGCCGGCAAATCATTTATCTATGTGATCCGCGACAGCTGGGGAAATGGCGAATACTACAGCTCTCCTATCTGGTGGGCAGCTTACCTTGCGGGATGGGTTGACATTGCAAAAACAGTTCCTGCATTTTTGAAAAAAGCGTATTCCAACCAAATCACATGGAAATGGCACATCCAGATCCCTTACGCGTTCTGGGATAAACAATTTCCAAAAACTGATTATCCCGAAATCGAATTACGGAAGCAAGCCATCGAAAACTACATGGACAGCATCGAGGCGAACCTGTGTGGAACCGAAGGAGCCGATAAACCAATCTTTACCTTCTTCGAAATCAATCCGCAAAACGGACGTGCCGAGGAACAATGGATTATCAAACCATTGGAGAATAAACTTAGCAACGATCAGAACCTGGTCACCAGCGCTGCAGCCAATTCAGAAATCATGTTTTCGATCATGGTCAATCCCAATGTGCTTGGTGCAGGTATGCCGGGAGGAACGTATGCCGGGAACCAGGGAGGCAGCAATATCCGGGAGGCATACCTGGTGAACATCGCCAACTGCTGGCTCGATCGTCAGGACCTTATGGATCCGCTCGAACTATTGACCCGCTACAATGGTGCCGATGAAGATCTGGAATGGAGATTCCGCAATACAGTTCTTACCACATTGGATACCGGAGCAGGTACTACAAAAACCCAATCATAGATCATTCGTGTAATTCGTAAAAATTCGTGTAATATGTTGTTCTCAAAAGAAAAAAACCCAAAAATGGAGGAGATAAAGAAATTTATCTCAATCAGTAAGGCCAGCGATTTTGATTCCCTGGCTCCTCATATTCAGAATTCAGAACGCGATTACCTGGTACCGGTTATCGGACAGGACATGTATGATGAATTGGTTGAGTTTTACGAAGCGGAATTACCCACAGTACTTACTGAAATTCAGGAAAAGACGGCCCATTTGCTCAATCTCGCGCAAGCTGCAGTTATCCATCTGGCCTATTGGATTGGATTTGATTTGCTGAACGCTTCAGTTTCCGATATGGGATTCAAACGTGTGGAATCGGAAAACACTAAGTCGTTGTATAAGTACCAGGAAGAAAACCTTAAAACTTATTTCCGGGTAAACGGGTTTAACGGGATGGATACTGTTCTCCAATACCTGGAGAATAACCTAACCAGTTTTGCCGAATTTGCCCTATCCCCGGCATGTACATTATTTAAAACTGCTTTTATTCCGAAAACGGAAATCTTCGATAACATCGTTTTCATCAATAAAAGCCGGTTGACATTCCTGAGAATGAAGCCACACATGCAACTGGTTGAAGATACCGAGATTGCAACCATACTGGGTCCGGTGGCTTTTGCCTATGTGAAGGATGAAATGGCTAAATCAACCCCAGCCCCAAAAGTAACGGCATTGCTCTCGTATATCCGGAAACCAATCGCCTTCCTTGCATCAGCCTTGCTGATGGAGGAGAGCGGTGCTGATCTTACCGATAACGGATTGTATTTTTCGCAGACAATTGCCGGTTATAATAATGATACCGAACGTAAACCTTCATCTGCCGATCGTATCGCTATCCTGGTGATGCGAAATCGTTCGTTTGGGAATGTGTTTCTCGATCAGCTTAGGACTTACCTCGCTGCGCATGCTGCCGAATGGGCCGATGTAACACCATCAACCGGCCGGGTGCTCCGGAGAAATAACAACGACAAAAAAACATTCTGGTCTTAATCAATTCGTGTAATTCGTTAAAAATCCGTGTAATCTTTTTCACATGATGGATATTTCAATCACCTATCCCTTCCTGATCTTCAAACGGAAAGCATCCGGGAAAGCGCCAACGAGCTGGGAAGAACTGACCGAGCGGCAGTTTATTGCCATATCTCGCACGATTCACGGTTCAGCGCCTGACTTCCGTTTTCTCTCTGTACTAACCGGCATCGATCAAAGCCTGTTAAAAAAACTTCATCCTTTCGATCTGTTAAAACTGACTGAAGGTATTGAGTTTGTAGGCAAGGCAGGGAACAGTCATTTTGAATTTATCATCAGGGAGATTGCCGGGACCGATTTTGTTTGTCCAAAACCAAAGCTTGGCGCGATGACCTTCGGACAGTTCATCTTTGCCGATGCGTACTACAACGACTGGATGGCAACAAAAAACGAAACAGCGCTCACGAACTTCGTCGCTTCGATTTACCTCTTAACCGGCGAAAAATTCGACAGCGAAACTATTCCGGAAAGAGTTTGGACCATCATAAATCTTGATATTGATATCCGCAAAGCCATCGCTTTTAATTACGGATTAATCCTGGTATGGCTGCAAAAATGTTACCCATTAATATTTCAGGAATCGTCCGGTGATGGTATTGCCCAAAAACCGCAATCACAATCAGGATGGTTAAAATTATTTGATTCCCTGGTGGGCGAAGATCTGATCAACCGCGATCGTTATGCCGATCTTCCGGTTCATACCGTATTCCGTCACCTCACCACCAAATACAAAGACAATGCCCGCAAGGGATAATTCGTGTAATCCGTTCTAATCCGTGTAATCCTTTTAACCCATGAATACAAAATTCTCCGACCTGATCCAGTACTTCAAAACCCTCGCAACCCAACACGTTGCCATAGGGCACAGCGCTAACGAGAAACATTTCTACAGGTTCGAACTCGACGAGATACTTACCAATATAAGGGACGTAAACTATCCAGCATTGATACTCGAAGGATATCGTTTTTCGCTGAACGACAAAAAGAGTGATAATGTGATGAAGGAAAGAACCGGGGCGTTTGTGCTGATCGATCATTTGCATGATGGATTCGATTTTGACGAGATGCACGAATTATGGGACCGATTGGAAACCATTTGCGATGATCTTATTACCCGAATTAAGTCAGACAAACGGAATCCTGCAGCAGTGGCCGTGCGTGATTTCGATCTGGGCAGCGTCCAGGTTGCGCTGATCGCGAACGAAATGGCGCATAATTATGGCATCCGGTGTACTTTTACAATTACATCGTTGTTTACCACCGACGTCAATCCTGCTAAATGGGATTTGGAAGTCGAAATTCCTGAATAATCGTATATCATGGGAATAGATCCGCAACAATACCGGGAGTGGTACGGTGTACTGCCAGGCCGATCAAATGGACCGAGCATCACGGAACCAGAATTAATGGTCCAGTCAAAACCAGATATTGCCACGGCAGAAGAGCAAAATGAGGCAATTAATAAATGGGCATCGATGGTGCAGGTTTATATGAAAAGCGCTATTGCCGTTTTATCGCATGGGAAAGAGGGTACCGTCTCGAAGCCTGGCCGCTCAGAAAAGAAACTTGAGAACAGCCTCCGGACAAGGACAAAGCTGGAGTATGGAGCTATTACTTCGCTTACCTTTTTGTTTGAGCGTCATGGAGTATTCGTGCATAAAGGCGTAGGACGTGGTTATAAAATGCAGGGTGGTATGGTTATCCGGACAGCTAAAGTCGAGGATCCCGATACACGACAGATGCTTTCGCGTGATGACCGCCAACGTCCACGCGAATCATTCGAATGGTTCAACCCAATTATTCAGCAGACCCTTCCGGAACTTGCCAATAAGCTGGCCGAAATAAATGCCGATGCCGTGTTAAATTCCACGAGAATGATGATCAGGTAATTTTGATGTTATATTTAATAGATGTATGTTTACCACCAAAATAAACTATCTTAACCTCATGTCCAAAAGAACACAGCTTCAGTTTAAATATGGAGGTGAAAATTTTATTGATATTAACACCCTCCTTACTTCTCAATTCCACTTTATTACATCAATAAATGAGTTTCAAAGGGAGTTTTATCCGAACGCGAAGATTAAAATCCGGGTTGCACCTTACGATAAAGGATCATTTATTGTAAATCTGTTTTTTGAAACAACTTGGATAAAGGATCTGTTCTCCAACTCGGCGATCGATATTTCAACAAAACTCATGGAACTACTGACTGCTTATCTAGTTTTAAAAGCACTTTTGAAAGGTGAGAAGGCTATATCAGAAACAAAATTGCAAGAAGGAAGGGTAATTGTAACCAATGCTGAAGGTCAATCCATTGAGTTTGATGGAAAACTGATCGACTTCTATAAGTCGAACAGGAATATTCACGAGGCCACCAACAAAAATTTCGAACTGTTAGAAGAGGATGTTGATATAGACGGGATATCAATCATGGACAAAGAACATGAAGTTGAAATTTTAAATATTCCAAGAGAGGATTTCAATGCATATGTCGGACCAAATTCATACTTTGATAGGAAGAGCGACGAACAAACCTATTACAATCAAGTTCTATATATCAAGAAACCCAATCTCTTCCCCGAACCTAAGAAAGCATACAACTGGGGATTCATCTATCGTGGAAGGGATATTACAGCAAAAATTTCGGACGAAGACTTTAGGGCACAAGTAAATGCAGGTCTTCGGGTTGGTCAGGGTGACCGGTTAATGGTTGACCTGAAGATATTTTACCGATTCGACAAGCAGGTGATGACGTTTATTGAAACAAATAAGTTCGAGATTTTGAAAATCAATAGTGTTGAACCGCGGGTCGAACATCCAACTATTGATTTCGAAGAATTTGATGAACCTGAAATATAATCATCCATTAGTAATGGTTTAATCCGATTATTCAGCAAACTCTTCCGGAACTGGCGAATAAACTTGCCGAAATAAATGCAGATGCCGTTCTAAATTCCACCCGGATGATGATCAGGTAGGTTTTTCTGTTAAGTTTGCCGAATAAACTTAAAATCAAAATTAATATGAAAAGATTTTCTATTCTATTATTACTTATTCTATCCATTTCGTCTTTATTTGCTCAGGAAAATGTCAAATATGTTTACTGCGAAATTCACACTTATATCAAAGGAATGGGTGGCAAACAAGGAGCAATTATCGAATTTGGATCAAAAAGCGAATTGAAGAATGACAAAATTTATTTAGACGAAGCAGGACAACCAATAAAATTTGATTCAGCTATAGATGCACTGAATTTCATGTCTAATAATGGTTGGGAGCTTGCTCATGCATATGTTATTGTGTCCCCAGTTACTTGTTATATTTTAAAGAAAAAAGGAATGATAATAACGGAGGAAACTAAACAATAAATCGAAATAATTTTAAAACAGAAAACCCCGGTCATTTGACGGGGTTTTCTGTTTTAAGGCGGGGGGGGATTCCCTTCTTGAACTTTTTTAGAAACGGGAATTCCCGTTTCTAACTTCAATTTACAACTGTGGTGCTGAGCCCCACAGTTCAAGTGGAGAATTCTCCCCTTGAACTTCATTTTCAGTTGTGGGGCTCAGCACCACAACTGAAAACAGAAAACCCCGATCATTCGCCGGGGTTTTCTGTTTCTTGATCTTTTATTTCATCCAGATACTTGATTAGCACTGTTTCGATAAAATTGCTCGTTGGTCGGTTTTCTTTTTTTGCTTGCGCTCTTATCTTTTCCAAAACCTCCTTGTCGAGCTTTAAGCTAGTTGCTTCTTTAACCATATTTTGTATTTTTTAGTATTAATAAGTATTGCAAAGATAATACATTGAAATCGTTTTAAAAAAATATTTCATTGTATTACCAAAATATTTTAATAAAATACTTTGTAATATCATAGAATACTTTTATATTTGTACCATTATTAATTAATACTTCATTGTATGAATATTCAGAAATTTAAATTTGGTGATGTTGAGATCGAGTTTGATCTCCGTCAAGGTAAAAACATGATGGTAAATGCTACCGAAATGGCAAATGTATTTGGTAGAGAAATGAAAGATTTCAATAAGCTTGATAGTACAAAAAAGTTTATTGAAACATGTCTGATTAGTGACAATTCCTCACTTATTGGATTGACAAAAAAGGAGGATTTAATCATTTCAAAGCAAAATTCAGGTACTTGGATGCATAGAATTTTAGCATTAAAATTTGCAGCCTGGTTAAGTCCTGAATTTGAAGTTTGGGTTTATTCAACAATTGACCAACTACTCTATCATTTTGCAAATGAAATTCAAGATTCGATAAGTGAAACCGTAATGCTACAAGCCCAACACGATGATCTAAAAAATAAGCTTGCAAAACGAGATCCTGATTTTATGGAGTACATCACGATTGAGCAAAAGATGATTAATGCGCGTAGCCGTCGCAGTAATGCAACAAAGAACAAATTTCGGGAGACAATGGACGATTTGTTCTCGCGCAAAAGAAATGAAACCGATAAATCTGAATAAAAGTTAATTAAAACCCCCCGGAAGTGCGACTAACACTAACCGGGGGCAAGTTTAAATTTTCACTTATAAAAATTAAAACATTACAAAATTATGGAAAAAATTAGAATTAGAACAGCAGGTACACTACAATTGGATGCATGGAGGAACGATACAATACAGTTTATTGTTCTGGAAGATTTGCTCAAAGCAATGAAGATTGAGTATATCGAAGGTTTGATTGATAATATCAAACAAGATCTGCACTGGTATGCAAGCATTAAACAATTGAATATCCCCAATGTTGGAACCAGGGATGCTATTCAGATTACACATGCACTTGGTTTAATTTATTGGTTACCTGACACAATAGTCGAATTAATTTTAAAGCGCGAAGTTTATAGTATTCTTGCCCTTCATCTTGAATTCCACTTGGAACTATTTAATTGGAAGTACGATATGCTTGAGAATTATGCTGAAAAGATGGATATGGCATACTATGAAATGGAGAAAGCAAATAATATTATTATAAAGAACCAGGTTTTAATTATCGACGTATTATCCAGTAACCTAAAAAAATATATTCATAATTATTAGATTCAACCGTGATAAAAATGACCATGGTTTAAGCTGATGGATCGAATCAAAAACCCCCGGCAGTGCAACCAACACTAACCGGGGGCAAGTAAAAAAACTTTTTAATTAACATTACAAAAATATGAAAAATACGGAAACGAAACATCACATCGAAATTGAAGGAGTTATCCTTACCGAGGATGCACTCAGCGAACTTAGAGCAATGCAAGCAAACGATAATGATTTTCTAAACTGCACACGAGAAAGTGTTGCCGATGTTGTTTGTTTTCTTGCAAAATGTATGGATTGCATGGAAAAGACAGATAATGAAGAAATAACCACGCTAATGGCCACATTAAGTCGTCTTCGTACCTACCTAAATAGATTCAGAAAACCATAAAATCTAATACTGCTATGAGCGAAAACGAAGAAAAACAGCCAGAACCATCATTTTCCGAAAAGCTTTTTGATGCAATGATGGATTTTTATGTTCCTGCCGAAAACCCCGAATCCGCAGATGAAATGAAAAGTACCCAGGAGTTAATTGAAGAAATGGACCAGATGCAAAGCGATATTTCAACCGATGTAATCAATTCCCTGATGGTAGCCCACGGTTTTAAACTCCATTATACCGGGTCCGGATACGCATGGCTTCTAAAGGTCAGGTGAGAATTACGAATATTTAATTACGAATTACGAATTCTGAAAACTCACTTGATTCGTAATTCGTAATTCCCTGATTCGTAATTGCCTTAAAAATATGTCCTTTCCATCCCTCGTCCTCCGGTCTACCTTAGCCAAAAATCAGAAAAATGGCAGCAAGTTACGACCGGAGGATCAATCTCTATATTAATGGTGACCAGGTTAAGAATGACGTGAAAAGCATTCGTGCTGAAATGTCGAAGCTCGTTAACGAACAGGCACTAATGACGATCGGAAGCCAGGAGTATCTTGCGCACGCATCGAAAATTAAGCAACTGAAAGGCATCATGGCCGATCACAACAAGGATATTGCTGCAGTCTCGAAATCGTGGAGCATGCAGGGAATGGCCGATGGATTCAACAAATATTTTGGATTAATTACTGCCTTTGTAGCATCCTTTACCGGGGTGGTTCTTGGTGTGAAGTCAATCGTCAAATCGTTCAACGACTTCGAAGAACGCGTGGATAACCTGTCAGCGCTTACCGGACTGGCCGGATCGTCGCTCGACTGGTTGACACAGAAAGCAAAAGACCTGAGTACCGCGACACTCGAAGGAGGAATCCGGGTAACGCAGGGTGCACAGCAAATTATTGACGCATTCACAAAAACGGGATCCGCACGTCCCGAATTGCTAAAAAATAAGGAAGCGCTGGTGGCCGTCACCGAAGAAGCGATTATCCTCGCATCCGCAGCAAAAATAGAATTACAACCTGCCATCGAATCGCTCACGATGGTAATGAATCAATACAATGTTCCGGCAAGCGAAGCCCGGCGAATTATTAACGCCATTGCCGCAGGTTCAAAAGAAGGTGCAGGTGAAATACCCTATATCACTGCTGCATTCGAAAAAGCCGGAACCGTGGCCGCTGATGCGAATATTCCGATTGAATCGCTGATTGCAACCATCGAAACCCTGGCACCGCGAATCTCCCAGCCCGAAATTGCCGGTCGTACGCTTAAAGGAATATTGCTCGATCTTCAGACCGGCGCCAACGACACCAATCCTGCTATCGTCGGGTTAACAACGGCATTTGATAATTTGGCAAAAAAGAACCTGACTGTTACTCAGCTTACAAAATTATTTGGCGTTGAAAATGTAACTACGGCAAAAATTCTGATCAGCAATGTTGAAGAATTAAAGAAGTACGAAAAAGCAGTTACCGGAACCAATGTCGCAATCGAACAGGCCGCTATAAATACCGATAATAATAATGCCCGGCTCGCGCAGGCAAAAAACAGGATCAATATTCTGTCGATCGAACTCGGAGAGAAACTTGCACCCGTGATGTCCGGACTTACAGGATACTTCGGAAAAATGTTGTCGATGACAATAACACTCGTTAATTTCTTTGTGAAGTATTCTGCAGTAATAATAACGGTTACAGCAGCTGTTGTTGCCTATACGGTCGCGGAAAAATTACATTGGTTGTGGACCTATCGTGCTGCAAAAGGAACACTATTCCACACCATTGCAGTAAAGGCGCAAACACTTGCTTTTCATGCTCAATTTGCAGCCATATCCTTATATAATGCTGTAATAGCATTAATGACTGGTAAATTAAGAGTGGCAACAATGCAATTTCGGGCTTTTTCTGCAGCATTAGCTGCTAATCCGATCGGGTTAGTAGTTGGATTGCTGGTTGCTATCGGAACCGCCATGTATTTTTACACGCAAAAAATGACCGCAGCCCAGATCGCACAGAAAACCTTCAATGATGTTATTCTCGAAGCTCAGAAAAACATTGTCGAAGAGAAGGTGAAACTTGGGATGCTGCTTGATATTGCCCGAAATGAAAAGATCTCGAAAGACGAGCGACTAATGGCGATCAGGCAATTAAATGCCATCTCTCCTAAATATCTTGGCAATCTTACGCTCGAAACAATTGGCACCGATAAAGCAAAAAGATCAATCGATGAATACACAGATTCCCTTTTGCAAAAAGCAAAGGTTGTAGCTGCTGAACAGAAGTTGGTGGAAATCGAAAAACAACGACTAGATGATCTGGCAACAGGAGCGGACAAGAAGGTTACTTTTTGGCAACGAGTCGGGGTTGCAATCAAATCGAATAGTAACTCAGTGGGTCTGGCATCCGAGATGGAAGCTAAAGGGGCAGAAAATGCAACCAAGGCAAATGAAACTTATCTTGCATCCATAAAAGCAGTAAAAGACATTCTTAATTCGGATCAGGAATCCGTATTAACGAGTGGAGGGGGAAATGGTAATGATATTACAGCAGCACAGGATCTGATTAAATTGAAAGAGCAGGATCTTGAAGCGGCCAAATTATTACCGGGTACCACGGCCGCCGAAATCACATTACGCAATAAAAAGGTAGAATCGATACAGAAAGAAATCAATGCACTCACGGAACTGGGTACCACCAAACAAGGCAAGGAAGCTAAGAAAACCGAGAAGGACGATAATAAAACCAAACTCGAAGCGCTTGAAGCATCGCATAAAAACGAGATGTCCGCGATAAATAAACGGCATCTCGATGGGAAAATATCGGAGGATCAGTACAACGGAGAATTGCTTACGCAGGAATTTGCATTCCTGCAGGCAAAGATGAATCTCTATAAAGTTGGGAGCAAGGAATACGAAGAGGCCTCGGCTGCATTTACCGAAAAACAGGTAAAAGCAGAAAAAGAGGTGAAAGATTTGCTCCTGAAAGCTCAGGAAGAGTTATCGAATGCTAAAATAGACAACCTGAAAGATGGGATTGAAAAAGAAAAAGCACTGGAGGAGCAGCGATGGAAGGATGAACTCGACGGATTAAAAAAACAGTTACTTGACAAGCAAAATTTATCTAAGGATGAATTGGCTTATAATGATACGATTAATCAGTTAATCACCGAAAAAACAGCGGCGCATGTTAAAACCGAAAATGATTTGATTTTGGCGGGACAACTGCAAAAACAAATGGATAAGGCGCTGATCGACGAGGCAAATGCAGCATCGGACGAGGAAAGGTGGATTGCAGAAACAGAACTTGCACAGGCACGATATCAGGAAGAACTTTCTGATGCGGATGGCAATGCGGTATTAATTGCCCAGGCTGAAAGGAATTTATCTGATACCTTAATTGGTATAAAGCGTGACGAACTCGATAAAAAGCAAGCAATTAGCGATGCTATTTTTGGAACAGCAAACGATTTATTTGGTTCGCTATCTGAGCTGGTTGGAAAAGAAACAGCATTGGGCAAAGCGTTATTCCTTTTCCAGCAAGCTAGTGCTGTCGGACAAATAATTATGAATACTGCAATCGCAAACTCCAAAGTAATGTTAGCCTATCCAGGTCCTTTGGCTATACCTTGGATTGCATTAAATGTTGCTTCTGCGGCTGCAGGGATTGCAAATGTTGTTGCACAAACAATAGGGTCATTTAATGGTGGAGGTAAAAAATCAAAAGGATTTTCTTCCGGAGGATACACGGGTGATGGTGGCAAATACGAACCTGCCGGTATCGTGCATAAAGGGGAATACGTGGTTTCGAAGGATGATTTAGGTAACATAGGAGGCATACAGCCACTGGAGGCGCTTATCAAAATGGCTCGTCGCAATAATGGTAATTCCCGCGTGGAGCTAAACCCCATGGTTGAAAATATAAACCGTTCCGGATCCTTCGCATCGGGTGGCTACGCTTCGCCTGGCACATCAGGAAATGGCAATTCACAATCTCTATCCTTTTCCCGTGATCCCGAACTTACTGCAATGATCCGGAAGTTAAGCACTCAGCTCGATAACCCGATACAGGCAAAGGTGGCCGGTTACGGTGGTGAGGGATCTGTGGCCGATGCGATTACCAAAATATATAACCTTGCAAAATCGGTCGATCTATGAAAGATATAATTACGCCCCTGGGTAGGGTCGCCTTAAAGCCACGTACCCGGATTGATATTTCAAAAAACAATTTGTTGTTCTCACGGGCGGAGGAATTCAGTCTGCCGTTAACTATACCAAGAAAACCGAACGAACACATCTTTGGTTACAAATACCGGTTGGCATCCGTGGGAGCGATTGCGCCAATTGATGCACAGTTTATTTTTGCTGGTCGCGAGAAACTGAGCGGATCCATCGAACTGGTATCTGCTTCAGACGAAAATTATGAAGTGTTGCTGAAAGGTGGAAGAAACGATTTTATGTTTAAGGCAGGTAAAACCCGCCTGCAGGACATCAATTTTGGATCTGAAAACTTTGTACCTGGTGTCACGGGTCCGACATTAGAGGAGATCAACGACGAAATGGGAGCTACCCTAACCAATATCCGTGACTGGATCTGCTTTCCGGTTTATGTCGGAGCCAACTGGGACGGGTGGAAGAATGCCTGGGATTACGACAATAACCGGTTTCTGGATCATGCCGGTAATGCAGTTCCTTTTCTGAGGTTGTACCGGGCAATCGAACGGTTGTTTTCGTTCTATAGTTACACCGTTGATGTGAATTGGTTTGCAGGCACAGCCGAACGTAAAAATATTGTGATGTTTTGCAGGGGATTTATGATTAATGGGGTGCTGGATATCAGTAATATGTATCCGAACTGGACCGTATCTGAATTTATTTCCGAACTGGAGGACTTTTTCCCCATCACGTTTTACATTAATCCGGGAAGCCGAAAGGTTCAGATTCTGAGTGATGATACAATTTCTTCCGATGCGCCGGTGTCAAGCCTGGATAAATATTTGGATGGGAAATACAAGATCGTGTTTAATGACACCAAATCTGGTTATGACCTTACCTATGAATACCCGGATGATGATGACTCCGTAAAACAGGATGTGAACTATTCCGCTGAAGTGGCTGCTGATTCATACGATTCAAAATTCAGTTTTCCATCTGCGAGTATCCTGTCCAAGACAGCGCTATCCAATGCTGATGGACAGTATTACAAAGCAAAAGAATCCGGCGAAACGTGGGTATGGGAACGGACCGGAAGTGTGGCCATTAATGTGCGCTCCGGAAAAGGGGAGATCACCCGAAAGACGAAGATCTATCCCATGATGAACGACGTTATCAAAGTTAGGCAGGAGGTTACATACCTGGACGGAGCTTCGGCGCCGATGCGTTTTTTTGCCGATATTTTACAGCAGTCTCCCGTATCATACAAGCCAATGGCCGCATGGTCCGAAGATCTCAGGCTGATGATTTACCGCGGAATGGATTCGCCGGTAAATAATACAAATCCTGTTGGTTATACGATGCTGATCACTCCCAGTTATCCACAGGCGAACTTCGTAGCCCGGAAAATGAATGGTACCCTTTGGACTGACAATGTTTTGGAATTAAGGTGGGATGGTACCATGGGTCTCCGTGGTGCCGAAACCATCGCATTTCTCGAAGGTGCCGAAAAAGTGGATGTAAAACTGGTCCTGAGTCATATGGATCTTGAGAAACTGGATACCTCAAAGATTTACACCCTGAACGGCCGCAAAGTGATGATCTCGGAACTGACCATCCACTATGCTGAAGATAGCACCGTAGAAGTTGATGCCGTATTGCTTGCACAGGGCCGGTAGCTAAGACTATTTTTCAAATTCATAACCCGTCTCTAACAAAGGCGGGTTTTTTCGCCCCACCGCCCAGTCGCCCCTTCGCCCCGTCGTTTCTTTTTGTCCTTTATCGTACCCTGCTCCCAGCCTATCTTGCAGAAAAATACAGGTACATGGCAGTAACAGTATCACTTTTAGAAACCCCTCCCCTCGTTTCCCTGGCAGACAATCCGGTCAATGTCCTGGTTGCTTCTTCCGTTACCGGGATGACCAACTTATTTGTACACCTTGAAATTCTTAAGTACGAAGCTGGCGCATGGACAGGAACCGGTCTTGAAGATGCGATCCCGCTCGTGGATGGTGTGGCCGGCTTCGATATTGCCGCCTACTTTCCCGGGATGCTTGCATCAAAATTCACTTATCCGGAGCATCACACCAACATAGCGATCCCCCAGCCATCCATGGTAGCGAAATACCGGATTAAAACATGGGAAAGCTACATTGATGCAACCGGCACCCTGATCGACAAAAAAGCAGATGACAGTCTGGTATATGATGTTGATCTGTATGCTGTGGGTGGAGCAATTTCGGAAGATGATCAGGCAACGCTCAATACATTAAGTTCCACTTGGTGGGATGAGTGGGTAACACAAAAGAAATTCCAGTACTGGATCCCTGGCGCGAAAAATACCAGTCTTAAATCGGTAGAAAAATTATTTTGGATTGCCCGTCGCACGGCTACGGAATCAATCGCGATCGCATGGACCGCCACGGATGCGACCACCGGCACTGAAATTGTAGCAGTGGATATGACCGCGTATATGATTTATGAACTCTGTATTTCCCCTGCGATCGCTGAATTTCTGACCGGCAAAGAACTTGCATCCTATTCCATCACCATCACGGATCAGAGCGAAACGATCACCTTGGCCATCGACCGTGATTACTATGAGAATGAAGAATTATTCCTATTCGCAAACAGTTTTGATTGTTACGAATCGTTGTGGTGCAAAGGTTACCGCGAAGGAGAAATAGAATTCGATCGTGTACAGTATGAACGTGCGTTGGGCTCAAACTATACCCACACCGACCGCAAACTAAGCGCTACCAAGGCAAATGTAACCCGGACACGCAAATCAAACACCGGTTACTTTGATGGAATGGACTGGTACAATTGGGCATTGTCGCTATTAGCCGGTGAAGATGCATGGATCTACGGTACGAACAGCCTGGCGCCTGTTGTGATCACAACTAACAAAGCAGCCTATATCAATGATCTTAATGATGTATGGTCCCTCGAATTCGAGTGGAAGCATTCACGCGAAGGTCGTTTTGGTGGAAGTTTAGGTCTTGCTATAGAATATATCCTGCCTCCATATTTTAGCAAGTTGGCCGCATATTTTTACCGCATCGACCGCGGATCCCTCACCGATATGATCTCCGGACTTTCGGCACCAGTCACAGGAGCAAATATTACGTGGCCAAATATCGCTGCAGCTGATATTCTTGATTTCTCAGACGCAACTTTTTGGAATTCTGCACTGGTCACAGGATATGCAGCCGAAACCCCCCGAACTGTTCCTCTCACATTTATGCAAGGCTGGGCATGGGCTGAAGCGGCTACCGTTGCCACACATGCCCGATTATTTCACCGGGATTATGCCTCCAAACTTCGTGACCTGCTTCCGGTTTTGGTTTACAATACGAATCTCACTGCTCCGGAGCAGGCTTTGGTGGTTGAATGGCTCGATTGGTACCAGACAGTAACCTATAACGGGGCAATCCTCACTAATGCAACTGGCAGTATTGTAATAGTTTAATCAAGTTAATAATATAAAAATACGAATATGTCGATCATCGAATTAACAGCCACGGCAGAATACCAGGCAATATTAGCCGCCAAAACAGCCGCTGAATCAGCGGAAACCAATTCAGAAACAGCAGAGGTTAATGCCGAAACAGCCGAAACCAACGCCGAAGCTGCTGCCAGTGCAGCCGCCGACAGTGCAGGAGCAGCAGCAAATTACACATCCGGAATGTACAAAGGGATAGCCGCAACTGCAACGGTGCCTGTAGTGGTTTCCGGTGTGCCCCAGTGGTGGATAGGATCAGGTTCGGGGACTTATACGAATTTTGGGGGGTTGGTGGTTGCTGCAAATTTTGTGGTTTTGAGTTATAATGGAACGGCGTGGAGCAAGTATGAGACATCTGTAACTCCTGATATTGGTAGCGTTCTTGCAAGGAACCTGTTTGATAAATATGCTGTGGTAATAAATAAATTCATAAACACAGGAACTTCTGGGGGAGGGGATATAATAACCCTATCAGGGGCAAAAATTTCAGAACAAATTCCGGTTTTGCCAAATACTCAATATACAATCTCGGGGCTTGAAATTCCATCAACCGGAGAATTAAAATTAAGGTATGAAGATTCAAATCACGTCAAAATTTCATCTTTAGCGCTTACTACAGATTCGACTACATTCACGACTCCAACCGGGTGTGTTTATGTTGTTTTTGGAGTGTTCAGAGCAGATCATCCCACCGATTATAGTTTAGTTCAAATGGAATTGGGATCAACTGCCATGGCTTTTCAACCTTATACAGGTGAAGATTTGGTCGACAAAATTAACGGATGTGATTTAATTGCAAAAAAAATTAAAACAGAGATTGGATTTAAAACTTTGTTGGAGTATATAACTGAGAAATCGCTAGCTTCAGCTACTACTATCGAAACGGGAAACTTGTTTGATAAATATGCTGTGGTAATAAATAAATTCATAATCACAGGAACTTATGAGGGAGGGGATATAATGACCCTGTCAGGGGCAAAAATTTCAGAACAAATTCCAGTTTTGCCAAATACGCAATATACTATCTCGGGGCTTGAAATTCCATCAACCGGAGAATTAAAATTAAGGTATGAAGATTCAATTCACGTCAAAATTTCATCTTTAGCGCTTACTACGGCTACCACTACATTCACGACTCCAACCGGATGTGCTTATGTTGTTTTTGGAGTGTTCAGAGTAGATCACCCGACTGATTATAGTTTAGTTCAAATGGAATTGGGATCATCTGCCACAGCTTTCCAGCCTTATACAGATGAAGACTTGGTTGACAAAATTAACGGATATGATTTAATTGCAAAAAAAATAAAAACAGAGATTGGATTTAAAACATTGTTGGAATATATAACCGATAAATCACTAGCTTCAGCTACTACTACCGAAACGGGAAACTTGTTTGATAAGACAGCTATCACATCCGGATATTATATAAATACATTAGATGGCGTTTTGACTCCTGCCCTGAATTGGGCAGTAAGTGATTTTATGCCTGTTGAGCAAAGTACTGATTATTATATTAGCGGAAGAACAGCCCACCAGAACGTTGCTTATTATGATTTTTCTAAAAATTTGATAAATACTCCTCCAAATGGATTCCCGACATGGAATAGCCAATTATATAACGGGAAATTCACAACCGGACCCACAACAGCATTTGTGCGAATGAATGTGAAGAATGGAACAGGAGCAGGTGATTTAGACACTATTCAATTTGAAAAAGGCTCAGTGGCTACTGTATATAGGGCTTATGGATCTGTTTTGATGGTGAATAGGATAAACGGGCAAAAAATACTTGCAGAGACTCCAGTATTGGCAGAGACAACAGGATTAGCAGACGCAATACTATCTGTAAAAGTTGTGGCTTTTGGAGATAGTATTACGTCTATACCTACAAACTGGACAGTGCGGTTCGAGGAGGTTACAAATATATTATCACTAACCAATATGGCAATATCAGGAGCGAAAATAGCCTGGAGAGACGACACCATTGAAACATCGAACCCGCCAACAGATGGTGCTGCTAGCAGCAATAACGTTTTGTGGAATCAAATTAAGAAATGGGAGGCCACTGGTCCCCTTGTTCCGAATGCTATAATAATAGCAATGATTACGAATGATGTTACACAGTTGTCCACAATGGGGACAATGGAGGGTGCCTTTGCTCAGGACCTAGCAAGTACATCTCAATTAACTGCATCCGGCGCATTTAGAAAAGCACTACAATATCTTATCAATCTTTATCCAAATACCCAAATATTTTACTGTACGCCAATACAATCTAAGCACGTTTTAAGAACTTGGGACGCACTAAACAGCGCAAGCAGTCTGTGTGCATCTATTGCTAAAAGGCTTAATGTAAAAGTTATCGATTGTTTCAATGAATCAGGAATAGTTATGGAATATGAAGTAGCTGGTGGTGAAGGGCGGTATTTATACGACGGAACCCACCCAAAGGAAGCAGGAGCAATAAAGCAAGGAGATTACATCGCTAACGTGTTTTTAAATAGCTACGTAAAATAAAATAAATCAGGTGTACACACTCTGAATTGATGGATACTAATCACCCGGTCCATCACATGATGGATCGGGTTTTTTTGTCCTTTCTCCTCCCCTGTTAGTCGCCTATTTTTGAAATAAAACGATGATGATGACAGAATACCTAAACTTCCTATTTTATTTATCTGTACCGGCAAGTGTAACCTGGTTCCTTGCCCGCAGAAAAAACAATGCTGATGCAAAAAGTTCTGAACTCGATAACGTCGAAAAAGCTATTAAAGTTTGGCGGGAACTAAGCGAAGGCATGGAAAGACGTTTCACCCACGAAATCGAGGAATTACGAAAAGAGAACTGTGATTTGCAGCAACAAGTATCCTTAGTGATGAAGGAAAACGAGGAATTGAAACTGCAAATGAATGGTCTCGAAAGTGAAAACAAAAAACTGATTAGTCAGTTAAAAATCTTCAATAAAAATAATTCCTAACAATCAGTCAGCCATGAACCAGATCAATAATAAATGCACCCTTGTAACCAAGCACTTCGAATCGCTGCATGATGGAGATTTGACCATGATCGGCCTTCAGCCAAAAATGTGTCCTGCCGGCATTTGGACCGAAGGTTATGGTAATGCGATCATAGATCCTGCAACTGGCAGGTTTCTGACTGGAGAAAAAGACAAAGGACGTGCATCACTCCTATCAGACATTTACGACGAGCCAGGAGCCGAAAAACAACTTGCAAAAAACTTGCTCAGGTATTCGGCCAAAGCGCTCCGGGTTTGCGATTCTCTGAACATGAAATTTGACGATGATAAGTTTTCCGCTCTGGTATCCTTCACTTATAACCTGGGAGCGGGAGCGCTTAAAAACATGCTGACATACTATAAAAATGGTATGCCAGCCGATAAAGCATTTTTATTGTATCGTTTCGCCACAGTTAATGGGGTGAAAAAGGAATTACCCGGATTAGTCCGCAGGAGAAAATCTGAGGCGTGGTTATTTGCAACCGGAGCTGTTAAATTTTATTTCTAAGCACATGAAAATCTGGACCTACATTTCAACACTGTTTGCCGGGATCATTGCCGGGTTAGTAATCTTTCTCAAACTGGATAAACCCGAAACGGTGATCAATGATAATACCCGGATTGGGAAGATGAAGCAACGTGGCGAAGGGAATGAAGCAAATGTAACTATTGACTCACAACCGCAGCCTGAACCGGAAACACGGGCTGAAAAACGCGAGGAACGTAAAGTGGGGAGGATAGCCAGAAGGCGTAAGCGAAAAGATAAAAAAGAGACAGAATAGATAGTTTTTTTGTCCTTTCCTCGTCACCTGAAAATACTGAGATTTGACATTGTAATAGTATTAACCCCAAAAATTTTCTGATTATGAAAAATTTTTTGATTCTTGTTTTTATGCTCGGGCTCTTTGCAATAGGATGCAGCTCACCTCCCGACATTGTTCAACCTGCAAGCACGCAAACTGAGTTTATCCAGGTTGCTAACATGCCAGTGCAGGCTACAGTCATGTATACGGTTGACGAAACTGTATTGCCGGTGCCCGATACTCCTGAACCCGTTAAATGGCTGGATGAAAACCTTCTGTTAGCAGTTGGGTCAGTCATCACTATCGTTTATGAGTTTTTAGCGCGAAAGATTCCTACATCCAAGACGCTAAGTCTTTTCGGAAATCTCACTAAGTTGATAAATTGGTTTGTTCCGGATAAATCTAAAAACGGTGGAGAATTTGCAGTTCGCGATAAATTGTAGTTCGATTTGATTTTTTCATATTGTTTAGTTAGTTAGTAAAGAAAACCCTGGCGGCAACCAGGGTTTTTGATTTAATTGAGGCTAATACCTTCCAACCAATTGCACAGTATTTTATCAGGCTTTTGCATCCCTCCTGATGGATCCGGAAACTTTGTCCTCACATGCTCCGATCTTTCGCCAAAATGTCTCCTGATATATCGGTAAGTACTGGCGATATCAGTATGACCCAATTGGTTCATCACCTCCACGATGGTAGCTCCACTCACAAGCAACTTCCCGGCTCCTGAATGTTTAAAACTATACCATTTGTATTGTGTGTTTAATTTCAAACGGTCCCGGATAGTATTAAACCGGTTACGGAGCGTATTAAACCCAATTTGCACGGTTCCAGGGCGACCCATGGGCCCGATCACAAACATTTCCTTATCCAATCGGTGAATTCCATGTTCTATTAGTAAATTGTATAGCTGATCCGGGATATCCATTGTCCGTTCCCTCCGTTTTTTTGCAACATCCTTGGGTACAAAGATTGTTCGGGTAACCAGGTTGATCTGTTTTACCCGTAGAGTAAGCAATTCCTCCCCTGGTCTTAAAAAACAAAAATATTGTAACATGGCTGCCAGGTACAATTGAGGATCCCGATCGCGAATAATTGACAGAATTAACTTCATGTCATCATCGAGAAAAGGGACTGCAGCAAAGTCTTCGCTGGTCTCCGGAATTTCAATCTTAGGAACAGGATTTTTAACCAGAACTTTGCGTTCTACCAGGTAAGAGAAAAATGCCTGAATATTAATCCGGTACTTTTCAATCGTAACTCCTGACAGTGAACGTTCAATGATCAGGTGATCAAAGAAACGGTGCAAAATAGTTGAATCGAAGGTCGCCAGGTCATTATCAACTAATTCGTTTTTTTCAAGCCAGGCAATCAGCTCACGGATTTTTCCCCGATAACTTTCAAACGTTTTTTTTGCTTTTGTAGATTTAATCAGGGTGATGTACTCCGAAGCGTAGAACCGGATGTTCTTGTTTGTCTCCCGGCGACGGCCATACACCTGCGCGGCCTGATGATACTCCAGTTCATCTTCGTAAGCTACTTTCTCAATATCATCAAGGGGTATCCATCCGCGCTCAAGCTTTTCGGTAAGCTCCTTAATCAGTTTATTGGCTAATTCAATCCGGGATTTCTTTGTGCGCAGAACTGCAAAGCCATCATAATAGCGTTTACGCTTCATTTTGCCATCAGTTGGATCACGGAAACCCAACTCTACAAACCATGCTTTTTTGAGATCACCACCTGCATCGCAGAGATAAGGGGTGCGGTAAAGTTTTTGTCTTGTCATGTTGTAATTTTTAGTCGCGTCCCCCAAAGACACAAAATAAAACTTGCAGACATGTTCACAGACATTTTTCAATAAAATTCAGACACTTTTGCTTTTGTAACTCATTGATAATCTGTTGATTATCAATGAGTTGTGGAGCTGCGGGGAGTCGAACCCCGGTCCAAACGAGGAAGCAATACGCTTTCTACATGCTTATCCAAGATTTAATTTTCGAATGAAGACTGGATCAAGGCCACCGATCTTCACCTTATCTCCTTTATTTCATCGGCTTTCCGGAGCATCAAGCCGACTATCTCCGATATTACTGCACTTCCGGTTCGGGCCGCTTCGGAACAACAGCACCCGGGAAATGTCCCACTCCAGCATCTAATGCCGGATTAGCTAAATCTACTTGATTCGATTAAGCGGCAAGAGCAAAATTATTTTCGCCAATTAATTTGTCGGATATTGAGATTTACGGGCCAACAATCCAAAGCCCGGCATGCTTACGCACCTCTTCTGCCCGCTGTCAAAACCGGTCAGCCCCATAGAAGTGTGATCTGCAAAAATAGCATTTTTAAGGTCAGATTGTTCTGAAAGCGCATATTTTTTTTGCACTTTTACTTTCCGGAGAAAACTATTAGGAAGAAAGGCTTCTGGCTATTGGCCGATGGCAACCCGCAAAACATCCGCCGAAATAGTAGGTTCTGCTTCTGAATTGCTATCCCAATCACATTTACACCTTCAATGAGCCGTATAAACTCTAAACTTAGGATACTTTTCATTTTTGAACCAATAGCCAGTTATTAATAGCCAGTTGCCAATAGCCAGTTGCCAGTTGCCAGTTGCCAGTTACCAGTTGCCAGTAGCCAGTTGCCAGTAACTAGTTGCCAGCCGCCAGTTGCTAAAAGCCATTCGCCAATTCAGACGTTCTTTAATTCATGAATGGCCTTCATAGGATCGGCGGCACTAAAAACAAAATTTCCGGCAACAAGTACGTCGGCCCCAGCATCAAACAGCAGTTTACCTGTTTCAAAATTTACACCGCCGTCGACTTCAATCAGAACATCAGCCTGTTTTTCGTCGATCAGGCGGCGAAGTTTGATCACTTTCTGAATTGTATTCTGAATAAATTTCTGTCCGCCAAACCCGGGATTTACCGACATCAGCAAAACCATATCCAGGTCGCCAATAATATCTTCCAAAAGATGGATAGGGGTTGCCGGATTGAGACAAACTGCCGCCTTCATCCCCTCATTCCGGATAGCGGATATGGTTCGGTGAAGATGGTTGCATACCTCGTAATGAACCGTCAGAATATCGGCTCCCGAATCCCTGAAAGGTTTTATAAACGGATCGGGATTGACAATCATCAGGTGAACATCCAGGGGTTTGGTCGCCAGTTTTTTAACGTGCTGAATAACAGGCAATCCAAATGAGATATTCGGAACAAATACCCCATCCATCACATCAAAATGAATCCAGTCGGCTTCACTCTGATTAAGCATGAGAATATCTTTCCCTAGATTGTTGAAATCGGCAGACAGAATGGAAGGTGAAATTAATCGGCTCACAGGTGTAATTTTTAAACAATTAAATCATAATTCTATTTCAAAAGTAATTGAAAAGGATGAATAACCGGGACAGGATAACGAATTTCATGACAAAAAATATATTCTTCACTTAATCCGAAGCTATTTGCGCCCATTTTCCCGCCCTGCTATTTCATTGAATACTAATTTTTTCCATCAATCATATCAATGGTATTGTTATTTAGACCTAATTAAAATAGCAAAATTGCTCAAAAATTAATAATATTGCCCTTTTGTTCATACAAACACTATAGTTATGGGATGCGATTTATGCAATACAAATGCTACTCCTGGCCGCCCCGTCATGCTCGATACGTATGACTGGCTCAATGATATACCTGATACCGCAAACGAATCAAACATCGTCGAAATACGGTTTAAAGGGACCCGGAAAGAATTTTTCAGAAATGAAGAAGGAATATATTTAAAACGCGACGAGCTGGTGGTTGTTTCCTGTTCACCGGGACACGATGTTGGTGCAGTATCGCTTACTGGCAGGCTTGCGGAGCTTCAGTTTAAACGAAAAGTCAAAAACCAGGAACAGTACGAATGGAACCGGATATTCAGGAAAGCCACTCCCGCTGATGTCATAAAGTGGGAAGAGGCTAAAGCCCGCGAAAACAAGGTAATGATCCGCGCACGCCAGATAGCGGGCGAGCAGAAACTAACCATGAAAATCGGCGACGTGGAATTCCGGGGCGATAATGCGAAGGCGATTTTTTATTACATAGCCGACCAGCGGGTCGATTTCAGGGAACTCATCAAAGCGTATGCCGCTGAGTTTAAAGTTAAGATCGAAATGTTACAGATCGGGGCCCGCCAGGAAGCCGGACGTATCGGCGCTGTTGGCTCATGCGGTCGTTCGTTATGCTGCTCCACCTGGCGCACTGACTTTACAACAGTTACCTCTGACGCAGCAGTGAAGCAAGGGTTATCGCCCAATGCTGAAAAAATGACCGGGCATTGCGGCAAGCTTAAATGCTGCCTCACTTATGAACTCGATCAATATCTTGAAGCACAGGATGATTTCCCGAATGAATTACTCTCAATAGATACCGATAAGGGCGTAGCAAGACATTTCAAGACAGATATTCTCCAAAGAAAAATATCATACAAGACTGATCATGCTGATGGGCGAATTTTTGTACTCGACCTGGAGGATGTCAAAAAATTCCTGAATATGAATAAACGTGGAGAAAGACCTTCGATAGACATTTATGCGGAACAGGATTCTAAACAGGAAAACATGATGAACGTCGGCAATCTGGATGAGAAATATTTCACAAAGGATGCTGCGGCAAAGATTCATCCTAAACACCAGGGAAAATCAGGGGGGCACCAGCTTAATAAAAAGCTGAAGCCGGTTAGATAGCAAATCTGAAAATCAATCTTAAACATTAATATTCAAATCGCCACATTCATGCCGTTGTATAACTCTGTTGACAGTAAAATTTTGAAAGAGAACCTGAACAATGAAAAATTCGCCCGGAAAACCATTTCGTTGTACCGGTATTTCATTCTTGGTAATCCGCAGGAATTCAGGGATCAATTGTATCGGGAATGGGCTGATTTGAATATTTTCGGAAGGATTTACGTCGCCCGTGAAGGGATAAATGCACAGTTAAGTGTGCCCGAATATAACTTCGGTGCCTTTCTGCAATCACTGAATCAACACCCTGTCTTCGAAGGTATTCCTATAAAATATGCCATCGAAGATGACGGGAAATCGTTTTACAAGCTTACCATTAAAATCCGGCCAAAGCTGGTAGCCGATGGCCTTGATGATGCAGCGTTTGATGTAACAAATGTTGGAAATCACCTCAGTGCATCAGAGTTCCATCATCTGGTTGAATGCGGGGAACATACCGTGGTTGATATGCGAAATCATTATGAATCGGAAATCGGACATTTTAAAGGAGCCATCTGTCCCGATGTGGATACTTTCCGTGAAGAACTTGCCGTGATTACTGAACTTCTCAGGGATCGGAAGGAACAGAAATTATTACTTTACTGCACGGGTGGCATTCGTTGCGAAAAAGCCAGCGCATACCTGAAACATCATGGTTTTAGAGATGTTAATCAGCTGCATGGTGGAATATTGGAGTATGCGCGGAGCATTAAACAACTCGGACTAAAACCGGCTTTTACCGGGAAAAATTTTGTTTTCGATCAACGTATGGGAGAATCTGTCGACGGGCAGACGATTTCGCATTGCCATCATTGCGGCAAGCCTTGCGATGTGCACTCAAACTGTGCGAATGATTTGTGCCACCTGTTGATGATTCAGTGCAGTGAATGCGCTGAAAAGTATCAGCATTGTTGTTCAACAGCTTGCCGTGAGACACTAAATGCGGCGGAATCCGGGGAAAACTTTATTAATAATCACCGGAAACCGGGCAATGACCGGTTTTACAGAAAGTGCTATCGTCCGGCAAAAAATTCTAATTTTGCGGATCCTGATTCTGTACCAGGACAAAAAGCTGTTGTTTAGTATGCCCAATTTCTGGAGAAACCTTTCGAAACCTATCTTTGCTTTGGCCCCCATGGAGGATGTCACCGATACTTCATTCCGTGAAGTCGTAGCCGGTCTTTCTGATCCGCAGTACCTTCACATTCTTTTCACTGAATTCACTTCGGTTGACGGGATGAGCCATCCCAAAGGTAAGATAAAGGTGAGCGAGCGGTTGATTGTCAGTGAGTCGGAAAAACAAATGCTAAAGCAGAAAAATATTAAACTGGTAGCCCAGATCTGGGGCAATAAACCTGAGTTGTTCAGTAAAATTGCGCGTGAAATTACGGCTGAATACGAATTTGACGGGCTGGATATCAACATGGGATGCCCCGTGAAGAATGTTGTAAAAAACGGATGCTGCTCTGCGCTGATAAATCAGCCAGGGCTTGCCAAGGAGATCATCCTGGCCACGAAAGAGGCGACACATTTGCCTGTTTCTGTAAAGACCCGCACAGGAATAAAGTCACATGAAACTGAAGTCTGGATCACGCATTTACTCGAAACAAGACCGGCAGCGATCATTCTTCATGGCAGGACTCAAAAACAGCAATCGGATGGACTGGCAGACTGGGAGGAGATTGCCAAAGGGGCCCGGATTCGTGATCAGATTGACCCTGAGGTATTATTCCTGGGTAACGGAGACGTAAAATCGGCTATCCAGGGAACAGAACTTGCAGCTAAATACGGACTCGATGGTGTAATGATCGGGAGAGGAATTTTTCATAATCCCTGGTTTTTCAACCCGTTGCATCCGCCGGCATCGAAATCGGAACGGTTATTACAACTGGAACATCATACACGGTTATTTGAAAAATGCTGGGCAGGGCGGAAGAATTTAAATCTGCTGAAACGTTTTTTTAAGATCTATACCAATGATTTTCCGGGTGCGGCTCATTTACGTGCTGAACTTATGGATGTCCATACCTATGATCAGGTTTACAGGATTGTAAAGGAGGCGATTAAAGATTAAACCCGTGTTATGTACCTAAGGCACACCATTTTTAGTTGAATTAATTTTCTACCCATATTTCTTCCCTGACGGTAGGACGTAGTTAAATAGGGTTTGCTTAAGAACACAAATTTACATTCAAATGACCTCAGAGAGGTCACATGTTTATAGATTAAGATTGGAGGTGAAGGAATTCGACTCCGGCCGGAGTCGTATCTTCAATTATTTAATCCCTTTTCTATAAACATTTAATCCCTCCGGGATTTTCTTCTGTTCCGACTAAATTTCAAGTGCAGGATAATTACGGAATCGCGTTAAAAATCCTTCTGCGTATTTCTTATAAATAGCTACGCATATTTATCAATGTCAATATTTAATTACTTTTCATCAGACCTTAAAAATCAGTTGCATTCATTTCCATCCCGGCATTTCATCCAAGGTTACTATGTTGGGGGCAGTGTGGATCGCTTCAATCTGCCCGATTGAATTTTTCTCAAATTCAAGTTCGGACCAACACATAAAAAATGTCCACATGGGCTGCTTCAACATTTCGTCCGCAGTCGGCAATTTTTGGCATTCACCAATAGCAATGGGTTTACCATTACTCACTGACAACATGATATCGTATTTTTTCCGGTTAAAACCAGTTTTGTCATTGTAAACATCAAGAGCTGCAATATCCCAATACTTATTTCCGGGATTATACGACTTAGCGTCATCAGCAAGTGTGTCAAAATCCTGAATATCCCACACCCATATCAGGTTGGTTAATTTCTTCTCGTTGGTCATATAATCATGCATCATCCGGTAGAGTTTGAGCGTACCATCCGGTCCGGGTCGTCCGCCCCACCAGAATGAAGGTTGATTCATCTCGTGAAGAGGGCGCCAAAGCACTTCGACACCGTTATCCTGCAGAAACTTTAAATAAACTGAGACCTCATCAATTCTTTCTTTCCATTTACTGTTCAAAGGGGTACCATTGGTAGTCAATTCGGTCCATTGTTCATTGGTCAGTTTACTTTTTACCCCTTTTGAATCCCATCCGCAAGGTTCACCCATTGCTGGATTACACGAATGCCACATAATGTTAACAATAGCTCCTTTTCCCCATTGTCGCAAGGCTTCGTTCGCCATTAATGACTGGTTATTAATGTTTTCCTCCTGGAACAGAAAATCTCCACTCCATAGGCCAGGAAATTTCCCGGTAACGGTATAAACTTTATCTGTCCATTTCGAAGGGGATAAGTTTGGTTCCCGGTTATGAATGCCGGCGACAGTTTTTGAGCCTGAAATTCCGGTTAAGTAATTAAGGGTTTTGAATTTTGATTTCTTCTTCGCAGCGGCTGTAAAAAAATAACCGGCAAACAAAATCAGCAACAGGGATAAAGTTAATTTTCGCATAGGTTTAATTAAAATAGGCGTTGATGAAAAACTACTTTTAACTGCCAGGTGTTTAAACTTAAATAACCCCGGTGTAGCTTGCGAAACTTGAGGAAAAAGGTCATATGCATATCAACTCCGGTCATTATCTGCAATTTCTTTGTTCATATGTATCATCTACCGATTCGCGGTAATGGTCGTCTCATCAGTGTTCTGATTTTTTATCTGTGCTTATCTGTCACATTAATAGAACGCAGATAACACAGATAGAACTGATTTTCACGGATTTTCTTATCTGTGTTTATCAGTAGCATCCGTGTCATCCGTGTAATAATCTGCAACTGTGAGCGGTCCGATCTGCTCACAACGAGTTCAGGAAAAAAATAGCAATTCTTCATTGGAACTGATTTAATTAAAAATATAGTTGACAGTTACTTATTTCCCTTTTTGTCCAAAACTTCTTTTGATACCACACCTACCCGGCCGGCCCATTGCTCAAAATCATTGATCATGCGATTTTTAAGTTCCGTCTTTTCATTGCTTAAATCCTTTAATTCCGAACGGTCGGTTGTCATGTTGTACAATTCCCAGTCTTTGAATTTTTTAGCCTGATTGTCGTATTGCGAAACCAATTTCCAGTCGCCTTGCCGCATAGCACGGTTGCCTTCGTGTTCCCAGAACAAGGGTTGATCCCGCTTCAGCTTTCTGCCCGTTAATACATCTTTCAGACTAACACCTTCCATTGGAACAATATTTTCGCCGTTAAAATTTGCAGGATAAGTTCCACCCGCAAAATCGAGCAATGTTGGCATCAGATCGATGATGTGTCCCGGCTGATTCACTAACTGCCCGGCTTTAATAACTCCCGGATAATGCGCGATAAAAGGTGTTGAAATACCACCTTCATGAACCCAGTGTTTGTGCATTCTGAAAGGAGTATTACTTACATTTGCCCAGGGATATTCATAGGAATCAAATGAATCGGGATTTCCCGTTTCACCGGTTGTAGTTATATAAGTTCCCTTATTTTTGACTGCCTCGTGGCATCCGCCGTTATCGGCCAGGAAAATAATGATAGTATTGTTGAGTTCACCCATTTTTTCGAGCCGGGCCACTACCCTGCCTACATTCTGATCCAGCCTGTCGATCATAGCCGCGTAAACAGCCATGCGCAAATCCCACATTTTGTGGTCTTCAGGTGACAATGTTTCCCAGGCAGGTACGTTTGCATCGCGTTCCGATAAACGGGTTGAAGGTTCAATCAAACCAAGTTTTTGCATTTTGTCATAACGCTCAGCTCTTAAAACATCCCAACCCCTGAGGTATTTACCCCGATACTTCGCAATATCTTCAGGAAGTGCATGTAAGGGCCAGTGGGGGGCAGTATAAGCCAGGTACAAAAAGAAGGGTTCCTGCTTCCTAGTTTCATCTCCAAGGAAATTCAGCGCATAATCGGTGATTGCATTGGTCATATAAAAACCCTTTGCCGGCGGATTAAAATCGGCATCCTCCAGCATCCATCGCGGAGCCTGCTGATTTTTCCGGTAGGCAATCCGCTCAAAATAACTGCCGGCACCGTCAATCAGGCCGAAATAGTGATCAAAACCCCGTTTAAGCGGAAGTGTTTCCGGACGGTTTCCCACATGCCATTTTCCCGACATATACGTATTGTAGCCGTTTAATTTTAAGGCCTCTGCCAGCGTGACACATTTTGTATTGAGGTAACCCTGGTAAGAAGGAACGCCTTGGTTACCCACCATATCGCCAATACCAGCCTGGTGCTGATAAAGTCCGGTCAGCAGTGAAGCCCGTGTGGGACAGCAGCGCGAGGCATTGTAAAACTGTGAAAAACGGACTCCATTCTGTGCCAGTTTATCCAGATTAGGCGTCAAAATTTCAGAACCGAAGCAGCCGATGTCGGAATAGCCCATATCATCGGCCAGAATCAGCACAATATTCGGGCTCTTTGCCCGGGCTGAAACTTCCTGTGAAGAAAGACCAATCACTCCAAGGCCAATCAATGTCAGGTGAATTCTATTCATTTTCGTAAGTTTTATAATTCAGTTTTCGATATATGTTAAGTTAGCGCCATTCTCACAATCAAAGACTTTCTGCAGTTAGAATTACATAACCCACAGTCCTTTATTACTGCAATATTAGCAGTCATCAAAATTCCCCCTTAGTGTTAATCTTTGTGGCCTGCCGCTTTTGCCCGGGCATTTCGCCACGAACATTGAACTCCTGTGTCTTGCCGGTTCCGGGCGCTTTGATGTACCAGTCTTTCGTTAGATTTTGTGGAGTATTATCTCCGGTTTCATCCATCCAGTGATTCAGAACTTGTCGCAGATTCTGCAGATTGTCCTGATACTGTGGAACAGCAGTCAGATTTTTCAACTGATCAAAATCAGATAGATTGTTATACAACTCTTCGGCAGGACGCGGTGCCAGGAATATATCAGCCTGAACAGGCGAAATTGTACCCTTCGTGTTTAAATCCAGTAAATCCTGGTAAGATGGACTTCCAACGGCATCGGCCGGTCCGCTGTTGGCAAATTGCGGTCTTGAATTCAGAATGTACAAAAAATCCTTAGTCCTGACCATGCGTTCATGGGCTTCATAATCATGCCAGTTGTGTTCGGCGAACACATATTTCCGAAATGATTTTTCAGGATTACCGATCAGTGTTTTAAAACTAACACCTTGAATACTTTCGGGGATTTTTGCAGACGCAAGATTGAGCAATGTCGGGGCGATATCGATGGAACTTATCAGACTTGTGCAAACCTGTTGCTTCTTTGAAATACCATTGGGCCAGCTAATGATAAACGGCGTTTTCATACCGCGATCATTGACCCTCGTTTTGCTGTGAGGAAAAGGCCGGCCATTATCAGCCATAATGATTATGACCGTGTTATCCAGCACTTTCTGCTCCTGCAATTCATCGACAACCAATCCGATATAATGATCAAAACGCGAAATTTCATCATAATATTTGCTTAGATCTTTTTTCGTATTTTCTGCATTAGCGAGATAAAATGGCGGATTTATGGTTGCCGGATCATTTTTACCTGTAAATTCGTTTGGTCCCCATGGACGGTGAGCATCGTATGCGGCAAACCACATCATAAAAGGTTTTTCCTTTGGCCTGTTTTGAATGGTAGCCACCCAGCGTTCCTCTCCCCCATCACCATTTAACTTACCATTCTGACTGGTTAAATCAAATCCACGAAGGGCATATTTCCCCATATGAAATTTGCCGGCCTGGGCGGTATAATACCCATGATTTCTGAGGATTTCGGGGAACGAAATCATGTCAACAGGAGGTTCTGTGTGCAATTCTGCTGCCCCGGTGTTATGGGGATACCGGCCGGTGATTATACTGTTGCGACTCGGACTGCACGAGCTGGCAGTGAGGAAAAAATTGGTAAACCGGATTCCTTCCGATGCAAGGCGATCGATGTTTGGCGTCTTAACTTCTTTATTACCATAACAGCCGAAATCATTCCAGCTCACATCATCAGCAAGGAATAAAATTATATTTGGTTGCGGGTCTTTTTCTGTCGGGCTATTCGCAAAAAGGTAGGTCTGACAACCGGACAAAGTGATAAGGAGTACCTGACGGAGCATAGATTTAAGATTAAGAAAGTTTAAAGTCTGAGCGTAAATTTAGAAATATTTAAAATCAGATTTTTGGCAACATCCAAGGTTCACGGTAACTTGGAAGCAGGTATTTATTGGCCTCTTCATCGTTGGTAAATTTCGTTCCATCCCAGACCAGTTTTTTGCCGGAGCGGTAGGCGATATTTCCCAGGTGAGAAAATTTGGCGATATGTGCACCGATTTCCACACTTGCGTTTGTATTCGGATTACGGCTCTTTACACAATCAAGGAAGTTTTTCACGTGATTCTTCAATCCCTCGCCGGTTCCTTTAACGAGTGCGACAGCTTCCATTCGCTTTTCGCGGTTCACGACCTCAGGGATTACTTCCCAGCCTCCGCGATCAACAACAAGGGTACCGTTTTCGCCCACAAAGCCCAATCCGTGATTGCGTCCATAGGCCCCGTCATTAATCCCGATCGCATGGTCCCACATGACATTAAATCCATTGAATTCATAGATCGTCTGCAAGCTGTCAGGAGTTTCGCAGGCATCATCCGGGTAACCGAATTTACCGCCTGCAGCCATTATTGAATTTGGCGTCGTAACATCCATACCGTAAAGCGCATAATCAAGCAGGTGAACTCCCCAGTCAGTCATCAGTCCACCAGCATAATCCCAAAACCAGCGAAAGGTAAAATGGAACCGGTTACGGTTAAACGGACGTTTGGTAGCAGGCCCTAACCACATTTCATAATCAACTCCTGCCGGTACAGGTTCATCCGCCAGCACGGGTATCGAAGGACACCAACCCTGGTATGAAAAAACACGCACAAGCCTGATCTTGCCTAATTTACCCGAGCGGATAAAATCGACAGCGCTCAACCAGTGCGGATCACTTCTTTGCCATTGCCCTACCTGGACCACTCTTTTATATTTCTGAGCGGCTTTCACCATCAGGTTACACTCTTCGATGCTGTTGCCCAGTGGTTTCTCGCAATAAACATCTTTACCGGCTTCACACGCGGCAGTCATTATTAAACAGTGCCAGTGATCGGGCGTACCGACAATAACCACATCTATATCTTTATTTTCAATCAGTTTACGCCAATCCTTGTAAAGATTGGCCGGTTTTTTTCCCCTGATTTTTTCCACATCTGCGGCACGTCTGTTCAAAACTCCTTCGTCGATATCGCATAAGGCAATGCACTCAACCTGTGGATTGCCCAAAAAAGTCTTCAAATCTTCAAATCCCATTCCATTGCATCCTACAAGACCTACATTTACTTTATCGCTTGGGGCACAGGCGGCCATTGTTCCCGATAATGAGGATACCAGGCCAAGCCCGGCAGCGGTTGTACCGCTGCTTTTCAAAAACACTCTCCGTGATGTCATAAGTTGAAATATTAAAAAACGAATTAAAATTATTCAGGTTAAGAAGTTTGTCAGTTCCTTATGACAATTTTTCAAATTCTGAAATTGTCAATATTTTTGTTTTACCAAAATTCTTTAGTTCTAATAAATCCTGATCGCCTGTAATCAGATAATTAGCCTTACTATCCTTAGATAATTTTACTTGGCTTCATTGGTATATCGTGAAGCTCTTTCATCTTCAACTTCCCGGGTAATCTCATCTAAGGATGGTGCCAGTTCCGAATTTGAACGAAGCTTTGACAATACCTCTTTAAACTCCGCTTTGGTATCATATGATTTGCCAATTGATATTAAATTCAAATCAGCTAAGTCTTTTAAAAGTTTTTTAGCTTTGGGATTTAATATCTCAATACGTAAAGTTTCCATAATACACAATTTAATTTCAAAGATAATTAATAATTTCCAATGCTCAACCTTCATTTTTTGGCCTGATATCAAAAGAAAGTGATTGCCAAATTATCTCATCTTCTCAAGATCGCCCTTTGTCCCCTTCTCAATTTTTTTCTCTTGCGGCGCAAAGAACGGATGATTTTCAATTAAGGAGGTAGTTGCGCCGTACTTTTTACGAGGAAGATCATGTTGCTACTGAGGTTAGGCCATCGATTTTTCTTTGCGGTCATTGCGTGACATTTTTAAGGATTTAAAATGGAAATAAGGTTCTGTTGGCAATGTTCAAAATTGGCAAATTTTTCTCACTGACTCCGGGAGCATTATCTTTGGCCCTCCGGGATTACGTGAATTCGTACCAAGTTTAGGTTTTGAATGCATTGGCAAATTGGCAAATTTTCTCATCCTCTCATTTCAAACTCTCAGCTCACTTCGCCCTGTCGCCTTGTCGCCCTGTCGCCTTGTTGCCCCCCTCGCCGTTTCGCCTTGTCACCCCGTCGCCTTTTCTCCCCATCGCCCTATCGCCCCATGCACCATGCCCCATGCCTTGGACGATTAAATATTAGCGCTTTGCCCGCTTCCCCCAGATCATCAGCATAGCCAGTAACTGGCTTTTATAATTACAGCGTAAACGATCGAGCGTTCTGTAAACCTGTTTTTTAACCGTGTCGGGATTCATGCCTGTTAGCTGACCTATTTCGTTGTAGTTCAAACCGGTACTAAATTTAAGGAAGAGCAGTTCACGCTTTTGCGGATCGAGGGTCTGCAGGATACTCTTCAGTTTCTCAGCACGTAAGCGATCCGATTCGAGATCAAAAATTTCCTGCCCGCTGGTAAACTGAAGATCAAAATCCGTAATCTCGTGTAAAGACAGGATATTTATTTTTTTATTCTCTTCTATTTTGTGAATGATTGCATTTTTGAGCGATTTGAAGAGGTAAAATTCGATGAATTCAGGCTGAAAAAGATTAGGTTTTAGTCGTTGAAGATCGATAAAAATGTCCTGAATACAGTCTTTCACCATTTCACGGTCACGGGTAATTTTGGTGCCGTAAGCAAATAACGAATCAATAAAAGTTTCATAGATTTCACTAAAAGCCAGGCTGTCACCTGTCCGAAACCGGGACCAAATCTCCAGCCAATGAGTTTTATCTTTGATTGCGTTTTTCAATAAGTAAGTTCAGAATAATTCGGGATATTGGGCCTGTTGGTGGCACAAAGGTACTATAAAAGGGGGAGATTACAGGTTGACAAAGTTACTGTTTTGTATATTTACGAGCGAATGGTTGCTGGTTACTTGCAACTGGCTGTTGGCTGTTTCGTGTCGGGCGCTGGCTGCCAGTTACCAATAGCTAATTGCAAGATGCTATGCTAATTAATTAAAAATAACCCTCTTCCCCCTGATCCGGAATAATTTGGGAAACTGACTTTGGCGCCCATATTCACTGACCGAAACAATTCCGAAGCGCACCTTTGCTGGGTTGAAATCCGATTTACGCGAGATCAATACCTGTTTGTCTACGGTCGTTTTAAAAACTGTCTTCACCGTATCGCCACCTTTTATGGGTTCGAAAATAATCACCGAAAACTTTAACCCCTTGTCATGTATAGAGGGTGATGTTTTCCACGAAATTTCCCATCCATCACGTGATTTGATCACGCTGAATTGTTCCGGAACGGGCATTTCTGCATCAGTTAATGTGCTGTTTGTTGAATCAATCCTGTTAGGAATAGCGGTTTTATCTGCGATTATCTTCTGCTCGGAGCAGGTTCGGGAAGCCTTTGAGGCAAAACTTCAGGGATCATAACGGATCTTGCATTATGCGGAGTAGCCACCTTTGTCGGTAATAGATTGCTGTAAAGTTCACTAAGTATTACTTCAGAGAGCTTGACAAGATGAGAAGCACTGTAAAGAGCAAATCCTCCGACATTATCGAATCTGCGTAAAATGCTGATTTGTTCGCTGATCTCGGCAGGATTGGTGAAAAAGTCAGTTGCCGATCCTGTCGATTTGTACAATGCCTGGCCAAGGTATAATGGTTTTCCGAAACTATGGTCATTCCACCATTTAGCCAATTCGGTAAAATCACCAAACCTGTTCCCCTGTTCCCAGTATAATTGGGGAATAATGTAGTCAATCCAGTCGTTGGCAAGCCATTTATAAACATCGGCATACAGGTGGTCATACGAAGTAGTACCTTTCACTCCGGGAGAACCGTGAGGATCATCGCTTTTGTTTCTCCATACACCGAAAGGACTGATTCCCAGTTTCACAGCGGGCTTTACCGATTTGATACTGTCGTGGAGGGCAAGTATAAACTTATTGATATTTTCACGTCGCCAGTCGCCTAACCTTTTGGGATAAAATTCCTTGCCATATTGACTAAATGTTATTTGATCAGGGTATTTTTTCCCTCTTACAGGATAAGGATAAAAATAATCATCAAAATGGATGGCATCAACATCGTATTTGCGAACTACCTCCATAATTACTTTTACAATATGATTTCTCACCTTCGGGATGCCCGGATCGAGAAATAGTTTATTGTCAAACTGATGGATGTATTGAGGATTTTTGGCAGCAAAGCTTCGGGGATCAAGCGGATAGAACCCGTTATTTCTCACCCTGAACGGGTTAAACCAGGCGTGTAATTCCATCCCTTTCGAATGGCAAAGTTCAATCGCATAAGCGAGGGGATCGAATAAGGGTGTGGGAGCACGACCCTGTTTCCCGGTCAGGAAATACGACCATGGTTCTATTTCTGATTGGTAAAAGGCGTCGGAGGCAGGTCGTATCTGGAAAATTACTGCATTTAAATTGAGCCGGTCGATGCGCTCAATGAGTTCCCTGAATTCCCTTTTTTGCACTTCCACAGGGAGACCAGGTGCCGAAGGCCAGTCAATATTATTTACAGTGGCAATCCATACCCCCCGAAACTCTTTTCGCGGAAGATTTTCCGCCCGGAGAAAACTTGCTGTTAAAATCTGCATAACGACCAGTAAAATACAGAGTTGACGTCGTACTCTCCCCGGGATAATCACTTCTGAAATCCGGCCAGGAGCGCGGTGATTCACCAGGTGATTATAAACGGTATGATCAAATAAATTGTTATTCTCTGTATGCACGGCCTGAAATAAAAAAGCGTTTAAAATTGAGTTCTTACCCGGGGCAAAGTTAACATCCTGACGGCATAATTCAACATTGCAGCCCATTTACCGGTTTGCTCAATTCATACAGAAAAAATAATTCTACATTAAAAATATTATCTCTTTGTTCCTTTGGTCGAATAAGTCATCATTATTTTTCTGCCGATAAAAACAGATCAACGATCCAATGCCCCTTTTTTTCACGGATAATACTTTACGAATGCTTCCATGGCTTCATATTCGGCCATTCCTAATTCGTCGTATAATTTGGCGGTGCTGCGGTTACGGAATTCGGCCCGTTCCCAGAATTCACGTTCATCCTCACCCATAAACATGGCTCCTTCTTTTTGCGATTGATGTCGCAGGATCGCTTCCCTTTTCCTGGAAAGTTCGATAGGACTGATTGGAACAGCCATCTCTATCTCGTCGGCCTCCCATTCTGCCCAGGCACCACGATAGAGCCAAACCCAGCAGTTTTTCATCCACGCTTCATTTTTCACTTGCTCGAGTGCAATAAGGATGGCATCGAGGCAGACACGATGCGTCCCGTGAGGATCTGCCAGATCGCCTGCGGCAAATATCTGGTGAGGTTTTACTTCTTGAAGCAGATCCAGGATAATATTAACATCTGCTTCTCCTACCGGGGATTTTAACCGCATACCTGTTTCGTAGAAAGGCAGATCGAGGAAATGCATGTTCTCGTCACGGATTCCGAAATAACGTAAGGCAGACCTGGCTTCCATTCTGCGGATCAGGCTCTTGACCTTCTTAAGATCGGGAATATCGATCATATTCTCCTTTTTGTTCCCGATAAAGGAGAGAACCTTTAATTGCTGTTCTTCGGCTTTATCGTTGTTGCTATCGTAGTAATTGATGTATTCGTGGTGAAAATCAAGGAACCGGGTTACATATTCATCCGAGACTGCAAAATTTCCGGAAGTCTGGTAGGCTACATGGACCTCGTGACCCTGTTCCACAAGACGAAGTAAAGTGCCCCCCATCGAGATGACATCATCATCGGGGTGTGGACTAAAAATGACGACCCGTTTTTGAGCAGGTTCTGCCCGCTCCGGTCTGAATGTATCCTCAACACCGGGTTTTCCACCCGGCCAGCCCGTTATCGTATGTTGAAGGTCATTGAATACCTTGATATTAATTTTATACTGGGCACCTGCTGTAGCCAAAAGGTCGCTAAGCCCGTTATCGTTATAATCTTTTCCTGTGAGTTTTAAAATCGGCTTTTTTGTTTGCGCGCTCAGCCATAATACAGCTTTGCGGACCAGGCGGTCGTCTGTCCAGTCAAGACTATCCAGGAGCCATGGAGTCCTGATCCTGATCAACTGTGAAGAGGCGCTGCTGTCGAGAATAATCCTGGCGTTGTTATGCAACTGTATAAAGGATGCGGGAACATGACTGTCGGGATCTTCTTCAACCGCTTTCTGAATCACTTTGGCCTTATACTCACCAAAGGCCGTTAATATGATCTTCCGGGCACTTAATATGGTGTCGATTCCCATGGTGATTGCCCTGCGGGGTACATTTACGAAGCCCTGGAACTGGTTGGCTTCCTCCTGTCGGGTTACCGGATCAAGGGTGATGATCCGGGTCTTGGTATTCCGGCCTGAACCGGGTTCGTTGAAACCGATATGTCCTGTTCTGCCGATACCCAGCAACATCAGGTCAATGCCCCCGGCCTCAACAATTTTTTTCTCATAATCGCGGCAATAATCATGCACTGTTTCCAGGATGATTGTCCCGTCGGGGATATGAATATTTTCAGGAAGAATATCGATATGATTAAACAGGTGGATGCGCATGTACTGGTGGTAACTCTGCAACGAATGCGATGAAATCGGATAATATTCATCGAGATTGAATGTAATCACATTTTTAAAGCTCAATCCCTCCTCCCTGTGAAGACGTACCAGTTCAGCGTAAATGCCAATTTGTGTCGAGCCTGTGGGAAGACCAAGTACACAATTCTCCCCCTTTGCCTGCTTTTCCCTTATCAGTTCCGCGATCTGAGAGGCTACAGCAACCGATGCCTCTGAACTTTCAGAAAAAATGTAGGTGGGAATTTTTTCGTATTTTGTCAACATATCCCTGTGAGTGAGATTTGTAGGAAGATAGGACAGGTAGTTGTCGAAGGTAGGATTTACACTTTGTAATTTGACTGAAAGGTCCATAATAGATCGGATTAATATTAAACCTTATGTTTGTAAATATATTTGTTTACTCTGCGAAACTAATAAAATATTTTTAATTAGAATCAGTCAAGGTGATCAAACCATTTCAAATACTCTACTTTACGATTATAATTATCTTATTAGTTAAACTCGCCAGCCTTATATCTTCGGATGATATGCTCGATCATTGCATCATCCTCGGGATCGTAATCGACATTCAGATTAGCACCAAACATCAAAGCCGCTGATTGCCAGAATATTGCATTTAGTCCTCCCCGATAAGATTTTATAAGCTCATAAGGCGACCGGCCGGTTTCGCGGTGAATAAGTTTAAGCAGTAATCTGCCTTGTTTGAGATTCAGTGTCTTAAGTGAATCAATGTATGTCTTGTAAACATAATCCTGATACCATTTGATATACTTTTTTCTTTTGGACTTATCGGTGTAGATACTATCGAGTTCTTCATTGACAAGGTTCATCTCGCTTCCCACGATCAGTGCAAGAGGGTATGTTTTCAATACATCTTTCTCAAGCAAAGTATACTTTTTTTCCTGTCTCTTATTTTTGAAAGTATAAGGGCGGATGATCTCGATTGTGCCCAGGTTGACATGAAGAATACTGTCGTGCGGGGGGAAGATAAAACCCCTGAAAACTGTGTCTGCCCTGGCGGCTTCCCTTTTCTTTTGTAATTCAAGCCGTTTATTTTGTGCACTGAGTGAAAATTGTGCAATAATCAGGAACAGAAAAATATGTAGTATAACTTTTATCATTTTGAACTTTCTATTCCACAAAGTTAATACATTTTACCCGTTGGGAAATGAATGCTTTCTGCAATTGGTGGTTTAAGTCATTGCATCGGATATTGTGTTTATATCAATTTTCCAATCGGGTTTCCGGTGAAGCAGACATTCGATGTTTCCATGTACAGAGCGATGCTTCAGCAATTGACTGTTTCCCGAATGATTTCATTAAATTTGTCCGACGTGAATAACTTGAACCAGTATTGTTTGGTTTGGTTAAACTTCATTCTAAAGCCGGAAGGTCAATTGTATTAATTTGAATTGTTATGAAGAACCGAATTTTATTATTCAGCCTGTTGATAATGGCTGGAACCCGCGTTCCGGGAGTATTTGCCTGTACCAATTTTATCATTACCAAAGGAGCAAGCTTTGATCATTCCGTGATGATCACTTATGCTGCCGATTCGCATACCCGTTACGGGGCCATTGCCTTTTATCCTTCTGCTGATCATAAACCCGGCGACCTATGCGAAGTTTACCATTATGAAAACGGAAAATTCCTGGGTACCATTCCTGAAGTGTCACATACTTATTCAGTGGTTCAGTTTATGAATGAATTCCAGGTGGCCGTCGGTGAAACAACTTTCGGCGGGCTCGACTCACTGGCAGTCCAGCCGGGTGCAATACCCGATTACGGTTCATTGATGAAAATCGGCCTTCAGCGTTCGAAAACAGCCCGTGAAATGATTAAAATGATGACGGACCTGGTTGAGCAATATGGATATGCCTCGGGTGGTGAGTCGTTTTCGATTTCAGATGCCCGCGAAGCCTGGATCATGGAAATGATCGGAAAGGGGAAATACGGGAAAGGAGCAGTCTGGGTTGCACGCCTGGTGCCGGAGGGTTACGTGAGCGGGCATGCCAACCAGGCCAGGATCACCACCTTCCCTTTTCAAAAAAGCAACAACTGGAACGATTCCGGGCAAACAGTCTATCATTCACCTGATGTCATAAGTTTTGCAAAAAAATACGGCTTCTATAAAGGAACTGATGTATCGTTCAGTTTTTCTGATGTTTATAATCCCTTAAATTTTGGAAGCGCCCGTTTTTGCGACGCCCGGGTATGGTCGTTTTTCAGAAGTATTAACCGGGAAATCCGCGATAATCCTGATTACACAAGTTATGCGCAGGGACAGTTTACGCGGAATCGCACATTTAAGGATAATACGCAAAATCCGAATGATTTTGTTTCTAACCGACTACCCTTATGGGTTAAACCTGATTCGCCGGTTACTTTGCAGCAGGTTATGGCGGCTATGCGCGATCATTATGAGGATACACCCCTCGATATGCGCAATGATCCGGGAGCAGGCCCTTACAAAGCGCCTTACCGCTGGCGGCCGATGGAATTTGAAGTCGACAGTGTGCTGTATCTTTGCGAGCGGGCGACTGCCACCCAGCAAACCGGTTACAGTTTCGTGGCTCAGTCGCGCGGCTGGCAACCCGATCCCATAGGAGGTATTTTTTGGTTTGGCGTTGATGATGCCGATGGATGCGTTTATGCTCCCATGTATTGTGGCATTAAGAAAATCCCGTTAAGTTATGAAACGGGAAATGGATCCATGATTTCATGGTCCGAAACATCAGCATACTGGACTTTTAGCCAGGTTAACCATTGGGCCTATAGCCGTTACAACCTGATTCATCCCGAAATTGAAGCCTATCAGCACCAACTGGAACAACAATTTATAACTGAAGTTAAAGCAACCGACACGCAGGCGTCGGAACTTTACAAACAGAACCCCGCTTCTGCACGCGATTACCTCACAGGATACTCGGTGTTCACAGGAAATAAACTTGTGAGCGACTGGAAATTGTTTTACCAGTTCCTGTTTATGAAATATATTGATGGAAATGTGAAATATACTGAAGGATTTAAGTTATTGGACAATGGTAACGGCAAAAATATATCGGGAAAGCCTTTACAACCTGGTTATGGTAAAGAGTGGGAACGAATTATGATACAAGGAACGGGAGACAGGTTAAAGGTCCCGAAAACCAATTAAATTCAGTTTTTGAATAATTATAAATTTTATCAGAATTTGCACAATCACTGTTGATGCATGTCGAAAACTTTCTGTAATGTTGTTGTTCCGGCGTAATAAATTGTTAAAATGCAATAAATTCTATTGGTTTGATATAGCTTAAAGTGTCAAATAACCTCAACATTTTCAAGGGTGTACGCTGTCTCTAAATTTTATTTGTTAAGATTTTTCATTTTAAACGAGAAAATTTCCAGTTCATCGTGGATTTTGTTTAATTTTAATCCGGGAAATGATCTTGCTAAATTTTGTAATCTTATGTTCTCAATAATAAACGATGAGAAAATAGCTTTCAGAGAGATTTACAACGATTTTTATGGTGTGATGTACCAGTTATCCCTTCATTACCTCCATGATGAAAATGTTTCAAAAGAGATTGTTCAGGATACTTTCATGAAATTGTGGGAAATCAGGGAAACAGTTGACGATCGGTTTAATGTTCGTAATTTTCTTTATACCATAACTAAAAATCATTGCCTGAATTATATTCGTAATCAAAAAATTGCCCTGAAACATCAGGAAAATATCAAATACCTGGTGATGCAATTAAATTATGATACACTGGTTAAACCGGGAAATTACTTTGAATTCGAAGAATTGCGCACAAAAATTGATCACGCTATTGCAGATCTTCCGGATAATCTCAGGGAAACCTTTCTTTTGAGTCGTTACGAAGAACTACATTACAAGGAAATCGCGAAAAAACAATTCCTAAGTATAAAAACTGTTGAATCGCGAATGACTAAAGCCTTACGAATTCTTCGTGTCGATCTCAGAGAGTATCTGCAGTAAAATGTCCTTATTTCATGATTTGGGGATCCGGGACTTCGCAATTGGTTTACCGAAATTTGAAGTTAATTGGGCAGTAATCATAAATATTGCGACCATATGTTCCTGTTGGGGTGGAATTAATTTTGATTTTTTACTGGTTTTCCGATAGGGTAGAATCCCTTTTATGTGTTTAGTTGGTGGATGAAACGACCATCCTGCCGGTTAAATTTTTCAGGGTGGCGACAAATAAAAGATGAAAAATTATACAGAATATGAAGATAAGCATTCGCACACCGTTAATATTGTGAGCGAAGACAAATTGAAACACATATCAGTCGGGTTGTGACTTCGAAGATTGGTACCGCCCTGGTCGCAATCCGGAATGATCGAAAATTAGTGCTCATTTTACCGATAACGTTAACTTTAAAGTAGAGAGGAGGCCTTCAACTTCACTTATGTTTTTTAACCGAAAGTGCACCCGTGGAGGGGTGCACCTGATTTTCAGTAATCGAAACTGATGGATGATGGAGATCAGTTTCAAAGTTAAACTTAAAAACACGTCAAAACTATGAAGAAATTTTATGATTTGCTATGCATTGCACAGCAAAGATGGGAAAAAACTATCCGGATTTTAAAACTTACAACAGGACTTATTCTTTTTGCGATGCTCTCGGCCTCGGCTGTAAATACTGACGGAGAGATCCGCGGCTCAGAGACCATAGCGACGCAACAGGGACGAAGAATCACCGGTAAGGTCACCGACCAGACAGGAGCTTCACTTCCCGGTGTTTCTGTTGTTGTAAAAGGCACCACTACAGGTATTATTACCGACAATAACGGGGATTTTTCACTGGTGTTACCCGAAAATGCCGCAACACTCACATTCTCGTTTGTCGGAATGCAACCACAAGATGTAGCCATTGATGCCAAATCGGTTTACAATGTGGTTCTTACTGAAACGACAATTGGGATTGGCGAGGTTATCGCTATTGGTTATGGTACGGTTAAAAAGAGCGATTTGACAGGTTCTGTGGCCAGTGTTAACTCTGAAAGACTTCTGGACAAACCGGCCTTCAATGTTGCACAGGCAATTTCCGGTAAAGTTGCCGGTGTTAAAATTGTTGAAAGAACCGGTGCTCCCGGCGGAAATCCTATGATTCGTATCCGTGGAACAAACTCAATCAACTCTGATAATAATCCACTCGTTGTAGTTGACGGTGTTGTTGGTGTTGCACATGCCCTGAGCATATTGAACCCGAACGAGATCGAATCCATTGAGGTATTGAAAGATGCATCGGCAACGGCTATTTATGGAGCACGGGGAGCCAACGGTGTCATTCTGATTACGACCAAACGTGGCTACGTGGGCGACATACAGGTTGAATACGACAGTTATGTTTCAGTGGGGGTATTACAAAAAAATTTAAAAGCGCTTAACGCTGAACAATTCCTGTATATTTACGAACAGGCCTGGAAGAATATCAATAAGTATTCAACCAATCCTAATTATCCTTTGCTGGTAGATGCCGCATTATTACCGGCAGACCGATTGGCAGGTGCAAAAACATATTCTGAATACCCTCATCTCTTTGAACAGACCACCGCAGGTGGCTATACAATACCTTTGATGGGAAAGGATGGCAAGTATTATAAACCCAGGTTTGATACAGATTGGGAAAGTAAAATTTTTGTCCCTTCCACTTCAACGAACCATCAGGTTAGTGTCAGGGGTGGTACTGAGTATGCTAAATTGGGTGCATTCTTAGGTTATTCTCTTGAAGACGGTTTACTGATAAATTCAGATATGAATCGTTATTCCGGCAGACTAACCGGCGATTTTAAAGTTGTCAAATGGTTGGATATTAATATGCAGATTGGAATAAACAAAAATAAGGAACAATCCAACGACGTTTCTTATTTTTCCGGTGGTATTGGGCGCGGCGTAATTGAAGCTTTTCCAATCGTTCCGACCGAATATCCAAATGATCCGGCTATTTATGGGACCTATGCAGGCATTTATGGACGAAACCTTCATTTCCCGGTTGGGGAGGTTGACGCACAGGCTCCATGGCATGTAAGTAAAACAACTGAAAGATTTATGGACCGTTCGCAGTTTACGGGTAACCTTACATTGAATTTTCAAATTACCCCTGAATTGAGCTTTAAGACGAACTTTGCCGCAGATGACAACAATTCAAAATACAACGCTTATGGAGGTATCGAAGTAAGCAGGGGAGACCATGGTAACGCTGAAATCCAGATTTCCAAAACGTTTTACTGGCAAAATGAGAACTACTTCAATTATAACAAAACCATAGGCGACCATACAATTTCAGGGTTGTTAGGTGCATCATGGTCGCGTTACTCTTGGGAGAACCTAAATGCGTATAATAGAAATTTCTTTGATGACTTTTATAAATATCACAATATAGGGGTTGGAACTTACGCAAGGCCTGCTCCTTCGAGCAGTGATGGTCAGAACTCACTGAACTCTTACTTTGCCCGGGCCAACTATAGTTATAAAGGCAAGTACCTCTTTACAGCTACCGGTCGCGTTGATGGTTCATCAAAATTTGGGGCAAATTCCAAATATGGATTCTTTCCATCCGGTTCTATTGCCTGGAGGATCTCGGAAGAAGAATTTGCCAGGGATATGGCTTCAGTATCCAATCTGAAACTTCGCCTAAGCGTAGGCCAGACAGGTAATCAGGAAATTGGTAGTTATGTTACCCAGGCATTCATCGGTTCAACCAACGTGGCTTTGGGCGGTAAGGTTAATCCCGGACTGTATCCAAGTTCGATGGCCAGTATTGACCTGCGGTGGGAAAAAACCACACAGTATAATGCCGGACTAGATATCGGTTTATGGGATAACCGAGTCGCTATGTCTGTTGACTATTATAACAAGAAAACCGACGACATGCTTTTGGATGTGCCTCTTCCAACCTCAACAACAACCGGAAGTGTAAGGAATAATTATGGTAGTATCGAGAATAAAGGTTTTGAAGTGATGCTCAATACCCATAATATAAAAGGGAATCAGTTCAACTGGCACACCGATATCGCCTGGAGTGCAAACCAGAATAAAATCGTTCAGCTTGGTCCCACAGGGGCCGATATTCTTCGCAATTACTGGGTTGGCGGGGCTAACACGGTATTAAGGCAAGGTGAATCAGTCGCCACATTCTGGGGACTTAACCGTCTCGGCACATACAGCACACAGGAAGTTTCACTGGCTGCGCGCTATGGCTTTGTGCCAGGCGATGTTAAGTATGAGGATACAAACAACGACGGATCAATTAATGCTTCCGACGGATATTTGTTGGGTAGCGCTTTTCCTAAATGGGATATGGACTTCAATAACAGGTTTACTTACAAAGACTTCGACTTTAGCCTGGATATAAGGGTTTCGTATGGCGCCAAAATGCAGAACAGAATGAACCACTCCGGAGAGGACCGGCAAACAATGGGGAATAGTAAAGCCACTGTTTTGGATGCATGGCGTCCTGATCACCAGAACACAATGATCGGGCAGGTTCGTCCGGGTATGGGGGGCGCTTACTATCAGACTTATCCTGACACACACTGGATCGAAGATGCTTCATTTATAAGAGGAGAGGGTGCAACCCTTGGATACAATCTTCCTAAATCGACTCTTGGCCAGATTGGTATTGATAGATTAAGAGTATATGTTACTGCCAAAAACTTCTTTGTATTGACCGACTACTCGGGTTATGATCCCGAAGGAAGTGACAGTGGTAACATGGATGCTATTACTCCGCACATGGATTTCTATCAATATCCGCGACCTACTACCTATACATTTGGTGTTAATATTGTTTTCTAATTTTAAAATAGTAAAAAAATGAAATATATAAGACTATATTTAGTCCTTGGACTTGGCCTTATTTTTGGCTCATGCCAGGAATTTTTAAAGGAAGAACCCACTGGTTCTCTAACTACCGAATCAACGATTACCAGCCGCGATGCAGGCGTAGCTTTTGCTACCGGGGCATACAGGGCACTTCCGGGATGGACAAGCGGCACCAGCGAATGGGGAGGCAACCAGGCCGGGGCTCGTGAATATGCCACAGGTAAAGCTCATTCACAGTACACTGGGGCAAGGCTTTGGAAATTTGAGTCGGATGACGAAAGTGGTGAAGAGGATTATTTTACCGGGCCATGGAACAACTGGTACCAGGGGGTAAGAGATTGTAATCTGGCCATCGAAATGCTTCCGACTATCATCGGTTTGTCTCCGGATGATTTATCAAGATTACTTGGAGAGGTTCGTACATTAAGGGCATTTTACTACTTCAACCTTGTAAGACAATATGGAGATGTAGTATATAATGTTGCTGTCCTTAAAGATGCCAGCCAGGCAGAACGGCCCTTTAGTTCTTTGGTAACTATTTATGACAAAATTATTGTTCCCGATCTTGAATTTGCCGTAAATCAGAGTACTCTTTCTGAAACGCGGTCAACTGATGGCCGTGTGACAAAACATGTTGCAAGGGCTATTTTGGCCGATGTCTATCTTACAATGGCTGGTTATCCTTATCAGGAAGCAAAAACGGATACCACAAAAGCCTGGAGCAAAGATGGTCTGTGGGCAATGTCGGCATATCCAGTCAACACACCAGGAGCAAAAGATCTTTTGCAGAAATCCAAAGTGCAGCTTGATAATTTATATGGCAAATATCCGATCGGCAATTTTAATGATTTGAATAATCCTGCCATGAATAATAGCGGGGGTGCAATCTTTCAGATTCAGTATTTGGCCGGAACAACCGATTTTCCTGTATTTTATTGGATTCCTATGACCAGTTATACTTCCTCTTTTACCATCGAAACAGGAACAAATATTCCAAGTCTCGCGTACCACGCTTCGTATAACCCTGCCGATAAACGTATTGCGGACAGAGCCTACTTTTATTACAGCGATACAAAAGCGCCAAAATATGATGTGAACGAAAGCCCCGCTGATAAATTCCCCATGCCGTTCCTTTTTAAATACTATGATGCAAATGCAGTTAAAGTTACAAGTCATTCAGGATTAAACTGGAATGTATACCGGTATGCCGACATTTTGTTAATGCTTACCGAAGTTAACTGGTCGCTTCAGCAACTGGGAACTGCTGTTCCACCCAATGACATTATTAAAGGGATTAACGAAGTTCGGGTTAGAGCCGGGTTATCAGAATTTACGGCTGGGAGCCTTAACCTTAAGGATATTATGAGCGAACGTGCATACGAGCTGATATTTGAGAATAAAATGTTATGGGATATGAGACGTACCCGCAAAGCGCTCAAGGATGGGGTTGGCCAGTTTCTGGCTCTTGAAAACTTTGTTGGTCATCAGCCTACTTCATTTGACCATCAGTTTACAGCAAAACATCTGTTGTCCCCGATTTCAGCAACTGAGATAAAGAACAATAGAAAAAGTGTGCAGAATTTTGGTTGGCAACCTGTTCAGCAAGGTCAATAATTGATAAATGATTTAATGAATTTAAACATATAAAAGATGAAAAATTTTATATATTTCTTATGTGTGCTGATTTTTGTGGTCAGTTGCCAGGAAGACAACCTCGATATTCCAAGAGATGAAAATGGAAATGCGGTTTTGACAGATGTGTCATCGACTACATCGACGGGTATCAGTACGCTTGATAATGAATTTACCGTAACGGCTACATTGCCCAATGCAAAATCGGGTGATGTGATTACAGTAGAATGTCTGCAGTTGCAGCTGCATCCGGAAGGAGGTAATAATCAACTACTTCCGCTTGCAGGTACGCAGAAAACCCTGACAGTGGGAAGTGACAAAAAAGTTTCTGTTACTTATAACAGAACTCAGACAAAACTTAATTTACCCACAAACTACGTGACTGTAACCTTTGCCGGCGCTACCGATCATGCAAAGCAAAAAGTCGAAATGGGCTATGCATCAGCAACGACCAAGCCTAAGGTAGGAACTAAAGAAGTTGATGTTGCCCGCACCGCAGAGACCGCTTACTTTAATGTAACGGTAGTCCCTAAATCTGCAGCATATACTGGTACACTGGTGGCTAAAAGGAAAAACGGGACAAATGGTACATGGGTCAATGTTGCCGGGTCTCCTTTTTCAGGAACACAGCCTTTTTTAGTTCCCATCTCCGGTAATGATTTTGCTGCCGGCAAGGATACAATGTTCTATTCGTTTACGGCTGCCGCCGGAACTTATACGGATGAGATAAAGTCGACAATTATTGTCCGTGATCCTTATTTCTTCCTGAAAAAATCTGCCATTGTAACACTTGGCGGTTCTTCGTCAGGCAGGAATCTGCTTATTAATGCGGCAGTGGCTGAAAATGCGCCTACTGCTCATGTTGCTGTTTCGGGATCACTTATCCTGAAAGGCGGTTCAGTCTGGCTTGGAGCCGGGAATTCCATTCAGTTTGTTCCTACTACCCTTGCGATGTATGAAGCCAATAATTCGAATAATGCGATCGCTGCATTCGAAGCCGGGGTGAAGTCAACAACTGCTGATCCTATTGCAGGTCAAGGGATTTATGTCTTTAAGATAGTTAATGGGGCTGCTCCTGCTGATGTGTATTACGGACTATTAAAAATAACCAGTGTAGTTCCGGGTATTTCGGTTGCATTTGAATACAGAATTGGAAATCAATATGCTCATCTTTTGGTGATCCAATAATGTGAATTACTAAGAGGCTGTATCAAAAGGCTTTCTTTCCCGGCACGTTTGCCGGTGATATGTTGTGGCCGGTTAGTCTGCTTAATCGCGTATAAACCACAAATATTAACGAAGTAGAAGTAATTTATTTACGTACTTTTGATACAGCCTCTTTTTTTTATATATTTAGTATTTAATATCGTTTAGTTAAAGTCTGTGAGAATAAAAATTTAAACGCAAAGAACGCTGAGAAGGCGCAAAGATCCGCAGAGATAGATATTCCCGAATTTCTTTGCGGTTCTCTGCGAAAAACTTTGCGATCTCTGCGGTAAAATTTCAACTGCTGTTGCTAACTAATCGACATTGATTTAGTATTCCTGAAATGCCTTGTTATTCCAGTATTGTAAGGTAATAATAACGGCTTCTTGCCATTTTATAAAGGCTGGTTTAATTGATTTTAAACTGTTTAAATTTTGAGTCATGAGAAAATTGCGGTTATCAGTTCTGGTTATTTCTCTGATGGCATTTATAACTACCATTCATTGTTACGGTCAGGATAATCTGCCGTCAAAAGTTGAATTTTTAAATGCCCCCGTGCTTTATAAGGAGGGTGGTAAATCATTTCAACAGGTAGTTGCAAGTTATCGTTCCGCTCAGGCCGGAAAAATCGTTTTTACCAAAGAGGGGAAAGAACTGCTCAAAGCTGACCTTGTCAGGGGTAATAACAAGTTCCTGCTTCCATTTCAGGCAGTAACCCGGCCGGTGAAGATGACCATAACCGCGAAAGTCGATGAAATGCCGGCAGAGAAATTCGCCGTCACACTGGTGCCACCAAAGAAATGGCAGATTTATTTTGTGCAGCATTCACATACCGATATCGGTTATACGCGTCCGCAATCGGAAATTCTTGCCGAGCATATGCGGTATATAGACTATGCACTCGACTATTGCGATCAGACCGATGAAATGCCTGATGATGCCAAATTCCGCTGGACGTGTGAGTCTGCCTGGGTGACCAGGGAATATCTGCGGTCGCGCCCGTCCTCCCAGATTGAACGCTTTAAAAAGCGGATCTCTGAAGGGCGGATTGAAGTAACGGGAATGTATGCGAACATGGCCGAAATTTCGGATGAAAATGTTATGGTTGATTTCCTTCAGCCACTTAAGGAATTTGGGAAGATGGGTATTCCCGTGAAAACTGCCATGCAGAATGATGTGAACGGTATTGCATGGTGTATGCCCGATTATTTTAAAAACACGGGGGTTAAATACCTGGTTATGGGCATCAATATGACGCGATCTATTCTTCCGTTTGACAAACCGACCTGTTTTTGGTGGGAGGCTCCATCCGGGGAGCGGATGCTTGCCTTTCGCGCCGACCATTATATGACAGGTAACAATTTTGGGATTGAGAGCAAGGCAATTAAACCCGCCAACCTGCTTTGGCACCTTGCGGATCTCGACAACAGGAGCTATCCCTTCGACCGGATTGGCATCCAGTATTCCGGTTATCGTACCGACAATGCTCCGCCATCAACAGCGGCGTGCGAACTGGTAAAGCAGTGGAATGCAAAATATGAATTTCCGAAACTAAGACTTGCCACTGGTGGCGAATTTATGGAATATGTTGAGACCAACTATGCCAGTAAACTGCCTGTTCACCGGAATGCATGGCTCGACTGGTGGACAGATGGATACGGCTCAACTTCGCGCGAAACGGCTGAAGTCAGAAAGACCCAGAACATGAAACAGGTGGATGAAGGGATGTTTGGGATGGTATCAATGCTGGGCGGTGAGCTAAGTCCTGCCCTGGAAGGGAATATGGATCATATCAGCGAAAATGCAATCTTCTTCGACGAACATACCTGCGGTGCTGACGAAAGTATCAACCACCCTTTCTCCGAAAATTCCACACGGCAATGGCTTCAAAAAGGAGCTTATGCGTGGGAAGCATTGAAGAAAGTTACCTTGCTGAATGAAGAGGCTTTGGCCCGCTTGCAGGCATTCATGAAAAAGGCTGATTTTCCGGTCATTTATGTGGTTAATTCCATGGGATGGAAACGGTCAGGCGCAGTTGAATTATTTATTGATAATGAAGTGATTCCGTTTGATAAGATTTGCATAATCACCGATTTGGCTACAGGTAAGGAAGTAACCGCGCAGCTTATGCACAAACGCAGCGAAGGAGCCTACTGGGTTCTGGAAGTAAATGATGTTCCTGCGTTGGGTTTCAAAGCCTTGAAGATTGAGAGGACCGATGATCCTGTGGCGCAAGCTCAGATTAATGGTCAGGAAATACTAGAGAACAGGTTCTACAAATTAGTTATTGACAAAGCAACCGGTGCAATAAACAGTTTGTTTGACAAAGCTTTAAACGTTGAACTGGTAGATACCCAAAATCCATGGAAACTAGGACAATTGATCCGTGAGACATTGCCTGACAGGAATAAGATGACCCCTTCGCAATCTTCGGTGTCGAATGTGAAAGTCGCATACGGTACCAACGGTCCGGTGTGGGAGAGTATTATAATAGCGGCTGATATGGATGGATTTGAAAAAGGGGTGGATAATTCTCCAAAAGGACTTGAATTGGAAATCAGGCTGTTTAAAAATGTAAAGAAAATTGATTTTCAATATAAAGCAGCGAAAGAAATCATTACTACTCCTGAAGCGCTTTACGTGTCCTTCCCGTTTTCATTACCCCAGTCGAGGATTGTTTTTGAAACTATTGGCGGAATTCTCTCACAGGGCCAGCAATTGCCCGGATCGTCGTCTGACTGGAATGCTGCGCAGAACTTTGTATCTGTGCGGGGACCCAAAGGGCAGATCATCGTGGTGAGCAACGAAATACCTTTGTGGCATTTCAGCGATTTCAATATGGGTAAATTCGAACGTTATCCCAAGGCCGGAAAGACCAGTCTCTATTCCTGGGTGATGAACAATTACTGGTTTACCAATTTCCGCGCGTTCCAGGAAGGGGGCTTCCATTGGGGTTACCAGGTAACATCCACCAGCGATACTACAAACACCTTTGCAACAAAATTTGCATGGGGAGAACGTAATAACTTTGCAACCCGTACATTCCCTGCCGGTAAAAATGAGTTTCAATCACCTATGCTTCAAACCGTAAATATCTCAGGTTCTCAAAATGCAATTCTCATTAACAGCCGGCCTTCGTTTACAAACAAGGGTGCTATCCTGCTGCATTTCAGGGAACTGGATGGCATTTCTGCATCGGTGAACCTGGAATCTCTGGTTGCGGGACGTCCGATTAAGCGAATAATGGAAGTCAACGCGATTGGAAAAGAATCGGGGAATGCCGTACAATCAATTCAATTTAAACCTTACGAAGTGAAATTTGTAGAGGTCACTTTCACGGAAAACAAACTGACCGGAAATTGAAAATTTATAAATAATGTCGTTTAGTTAAAGTCTATGAGAATAAAAATTTGAACGCAAAGAACGCTGAGGAGGCGCAATGAACCGCAGAGGCAGATATTCCCGAATTTCTTTGCGGTTCTCCGCGTAAAACTTTGCGATCTCTGCGGTAAAATTTCAGCTGCTATTGCTAACTAATCGACATTGAATCTTTAATTCGTTAACCATGAATCGTCGTTTATTTATACAATCCGGCAGCCTGGGATCGTTGGGACTGATGGCTGCCCCTGCCCTGGCTTTTGGATCAGCTAATACTTCAACTGATGATCAGGCCATTACAAAGGTCCATCTGATTTTTAAAACACACCTTGACGTCGGCTTTACCGATCTGGCAGCAAATGTGATTAAAACTTATATGGAGGATTTTATTCCGACCGCCTTAACGCTGGCTGAAGATCTTCGAAATAAAAATGTAAAAGATAGGTTTGTTTGGACAACAGGTTCCTGGCTGATATATGAATTCCTTGAAAAAGCAGATCCTTCAATGCGAAAACGGATGGAAAAAGCAATTGAGAATGGAGATATGGTATGGCATGGATTGCCTTTTACGCTTCATTCCGAATTGGCAGACCCTTCGTTGTACGATTTGGGATTTCAACTCTCCGCCCGATTGGATAAGCGGTTCAGTAAGAAAACTATTTCTGCAAAGATGACCGATGTACCGGGACATACGCGTGGCATTGTACCTATACTGGCAAAAAACAACATCAAATTTTTGCACATCGGTGTTAACCCTGCAAGCATGCCACCCGATGTTCCGCCGCTTTTTGTATGGCGCGCCTTCGACGGCACATCGGTTACAGTTATGTATCAAAAGGATTATGGAAGTCAGATGGTGCTGCCTGATAATAAAACGGTTGTGGCTATCCAATTTACCAGCGACAATCATGGTCCGCAAAAACCGGAACAAATTGTTAAAATTTACGGCGATCTGCGCAAGCAATTCCCAAATGCAGAGATAGTTGCATCTACTTTAAATGCCATTGCCGACGATATTTCCGGCATGCGTCAGGCCTTGCCGGTAATTACTCAGGAACTGGGCGATACCTGGATACATGGCGTTGGGAGCGACCCGTTGAAAATTGCACAGCTTCGGGAAATGTCACGGTTACGGTCGAAATGGTTAAAGGATAAATCGATCCAGTTTGGCGATAAAACCGACCTTGCATTTGGTCTCCCGCTGCTAATGATTGCAGAACATACCTGGGGGCTGGATGTAAAAACGTTTCTTAAGGACTGGGATATCTACTCGCCTGATGACTTTAAAGCTGCCCGGTCAAAACCGAATTTCAGGCTAATGGAACAATCCTGGAATGAGAAACGGCAATACATCAACGATTCACTGGCCAGCCTGCCTGCCGACAAGGCTGCTGAAGCAAAGGAAAAACTTCAGGACCTTAAACCAGTTCTTCCGGAAAAAACTGGTTTTACGAAAATCAATACGTTTGAAAATAAAATTGATACAACCTTTTTTGAACTGAACATAGATAAGAAAACCGGCAGTATCATAAAACTCAAAGATAAAAAATCCGGATTTGACTGGGCAAGTGAGCGCAATCCCTTGTGTTTGTTCTCTTACCAAACCTTCTCGGCTGCAGATTACGAGAGGTTCCTGGGTCAGTATCTGACGCAAAAATCATCCTGGGCTTTAGGTGATTTTGGGAAAACCGGCCAGGAAACGGGCCATGCAATAAGCCGGAACTGGATGCCATCACTGAAGGAAGCCTTCATCAAAAAAGATCAAAACGGAATTAACCTGTTACTCGGTTTAACAGTTACGGACGAAAAAGGTGATTCAGTGGGTGGTTGTCCCCGCGATATTTCTGTGGGATTATTCTTTCCGAACGAACGAAACGAAATGGAAATCACGCTGCAATTATTTAATAAGCCTGCCTGGCGCCTACCGGAAGCTTCATGGTTTTCATTTATCCCTCCTGTTCAATATGGATCATGGATTATGAATAAAATGGGTGAAGAGGTTGAATTCATAGATGTCATTAAAAATGGAAACCGAAAAATGCATGCCATTCTTGATGGAGTCAGGTTCGAAGACAGTCCGGGTAAACTTTATATCGAATCGCCCGATGCACCATTAGTAGCTCCTGGTGAACGAAATCTTCTTAATTTTGATAATCAGTTGCCCGAGGTAAACCAGGGTGTTCACTTTTGTCTTCACAACAATGTTTGGGGAACCAATTTTGTGATGTGGTTCGAAGATGATATGAAATACCGTTTTACATTAAAGCCATCTGCATCGAAAGAAATGTAATCTTCCTAAATTAATGTATATGAAACAAGCCTTCCACTTACTTTTGATTTCATTAATAACTCTCTGTTCCTGTAACAGTAAGGATGTTTCAATGTATGTCGACCCTAATATCGGAGGCGTAGCCCCTTTACTGACCACTAAAACGCCCACTGTTCACCGGCCTCATAGTATGGTTCGTGTCTTTCCGGTTACTAAACCCGGATTAAATGACCGTTACCTGAGCGATAAAATCTACGGACTGGCGGTGAATATGCCGGCTTACCGGATGGGTCATGTTACCGAATTGATGCCCACAAGCGGCAGGCTCATCATCAATAAGAACGAATATGCCTCCCGGTACGACCACGATCTCGAAGAGGTTCATCCGTGGTATCATAAGGTATGGCTCGAAGATTACAATATTGATGCCGACTGGACAACTACGGAACGGAGTGTGATCTACCGGTTTAATTATAATGACAATGATTCGTGCAACATTATTTTCCGCACCGGCCGTAAAGCTTCGCTAAAAATAACCGGCAACAATGTTATCCAGGGGTGGGAAGAATTTGAGAACACCCGTCAGTTCTTTTATGCCGAATTCAGCCGTCCTTTCGATCGTTCGGGCTCGTTTGAAGCAAATAAAGTAAAAGAGGGAACTGAAATTTCAGGAAATGGTGTCGGTATATATGTCGGATTTCCTGCCGATACGAAACCTGTTGAAGTACGCATTGGAATATCGTACATCGACGAGACACAGGCTGCGGCAAATCTTCACACCGAAACGGGTGAGAAGAGTTTTGAGTCGGTTAAAAATGAAAGCCACCGGATATGGGCAGATGAACTTGGGAAAATAAAGGTAAACGGCGGAACTGACCGTGAAAAACGGATATTCTACACGTCTCTTTACCGTTGTATGGAACGAATGGTAAATATTTCGGAAGACGGGCGATACTTCAGCGGCTATGACGGAAAAATTCACGATGACGGAGGCCGTCCTTTCTTTGTGGATGACTGGCTTTGGGATACCTATCGCAGCCTTCACCCCCTGATGCTAATTCTTAATTCCGCACAGCAAGCCGACATGGTTGAGTCGTATATCCGCATGTATGACCAAAGCGGCTGGATGCCTGGATTCCCGCAGTTTTATGGTGATTTTCCGGCAATGATCGGGTTTCATACCGCTTCCCTTGTTTGGGATACTTATCAAAAGGGGGCAACAAACTTTGATGTTGAAAAAGCGTACGAAGGCTTGAGGAAGAATGCAACGCAGGCGACTATGCTACCATGGAGAACGGGCCCCATGTGTTCACTGGATAGTTTCTATCTCAAAAACGGATGGTATCCTGCACTTCCCGAAGACAGTGCCGAATCAGTACCAATGGTTCATGGATTTGAAAAGCGGCAGGCAGTGGCGCTGACCCTCGAGCATAGTTTCGATGACTGGTGCCTGGCCCAGCTGGCCAAAGCGCTTGGGAAGGAGGCCGATGCTGAATATTTTATGAAACGATCAAAGAACTACCGGAATGTGTTTAACCCGGCAACCGGATTTATGGCTCCCAAAATGGCTGATGGCAGGTGGATAGAACCATTCGATCCCCAGTTGTCGGGAGGAATTGGCAGTCGCTCCTATTTTGCCGAAAACAACGCGTGGACCTGGAATTTCAGTGTTCAGCACGACATACCCGATCTGATAAACCTTCTTGGGGGAAAAGACGCATTTGTAAAAAGGGTGGATGCCCTCTTTAACGAGCCGACACGTATCGCGAAATGGCAGTTTATGGGTCAGTTTCCAGATGCTACCGGATTGAACGGCATGTTTGTAACGGGAAACGAACCCTCGTTTCATATTCCTTACCTCTATAATTATGTGGGAGAACCCTGGAGAACGCAACGGCGGATCCGCGAAATCATGGATATGTGGTTCGACGATCGTCCCTTGGGAATTCCGGGTGATGAAGATGGCGGAGGACTTTGCTCATGGTATGTTTTCTCGGCAATGGGTTTTTATCCCGTAACTCCCGGCAGCGGAGAATATGCAATTGGCACTCCATTTTTCAGTTCAGTAAAAATTCAGCTGCCCGATGGGAAAACATTCTCCATCGATGCCGACGATTGCTCGAAAAGAAACAAATACATCCGGTCAGCGGAACTAAACGGCAAAGAGTTAACCAGGCCTTTTATCAGTCATGCCGATATTATGGCGGGAGGCAGACTTCACCTGGTTATGGTTGACCGTCCTGATAAATCCTGGGGGACACAGCCTTAAAACAATTGAAAGTAGATTAGAATTAAGATCTAATGTCGTAAAGATAAAGTCTATGAGAATAAAAATTTAAACGCAAAGAACGCTGAGGAGGCGCAAAAAACCGCAGAGGCAGATATTCCCGAATTTCTTTGCGGTTCTCCGCGTAAAACTTTGCGATCTCTGCGGTAAAATTTCAACTGCAATTGCTAACTAAACGACATTGAATCAAGATCTGAGAAACATCATAAAACTAACAAAAATACGATCATGACATCACGGGAACGATTGCTTGCTGCCATCAATCACCGGGAATCCGACAGGGTTCCGATAGACCTTGGTTCAACACCAAGTTCCGGTCTTTCTGTAGTCGCGTACCAGAACCTCATCAATTATCTTGGAAAGACACACCTGAAAACCCATGTCTATGATGTGATACAGGAAGTGGCTCAACCCGAAATGGAATTGCTGGATTATTTCGGTGTTGATGTCCTGGATATCGGAAGACATTTCAATACCAGTGATGATTACTGGCACGAACTGGAAGTGATTCCACGGCATAAGGCACTCTATCCAAAATGGTTTAACGCTGAGCGACTGGAGGATGGATCGAAAATTACACGGGCATCAGATGGAGAGATCATTGGCCGGATGCCCGAAGGTGCCACCTTCTTTGATCAGACAGTTTTTCCATATGCAGGTGGTTATCCTGAAAATTACACCAACCTTGCCCGGGACATGAAACGGACTATCTGGGGCGGATTTGGATTCACTCCGTGGGATTGGGCCGATGAGAAAGATTTCTGGAAACTCTTGCGAACAAAAACCATTGATTTAAAACAGCAAACCGACAAGGCATTGTTGTTGGGTATTGGGTGCAACCTGTTTGAATGGGGAACTTTCATCCGAAGAATGGATAACTTCCTGATGGATTTACTGGCAGAACCGGACAAAGTACATGCATTTCTCGATGCATTGATGGAAAGTCACATGACTACGCTGATAAAAACATGTGAAGCAGTTGGAGATGTGGTTGACATTATCAAGTTTGGCGATGATCTGGGAACCACAAACGGTCCGTTTATTTCGAATGAAATGTACACCGAATTCTTTAAACCCAGGCATAAGCAACTTTGCGACTATGTAAAAGCAAATTCGTCCATGCATACCATGCTGCACTGTTGTGGCGGCATTTATGAACTGATACCGGAACTGATTGAAGCAGGTTTCGAAATTCTGAACCCCGTCCAGATTAACGCAGTAAACATGGAACCCTGGCGCCTGAAAAACGAGTTCGGACGTGATATAACCTTCTGGGGAGGGGGATGCGATACCAAAAGTATTTTGAACCGGGCAACACCACAGCAGGTGAAAGATCATGTTAAACGAAACCTCGAAGTATTTACTGTCGGAGGAGGGTATGTTTTCAATACAGTGCATAACATTATGCCTGATGTACCCCCTCAGAATATTGTGGCCATGTTTGAAGCGGTGAATGAATTTCAACACTAATTATATAGAACTATCTTAAAAATAACTAATTATGAAGGCATCTTTTATCAATTCATTAACCATCATAATTTTGGTGGCGATTTGTTTGCCTGCAATGTCTTTTACAGGTGATAAGCGGGTGACTACCTCACGAAATCCAAACCCGGTTCCTTCGAAGGATACAATTCAGGTAGTTGGACATGCGCACATGGATATGAACTGGCTCTGGACCTATTCCGAAACTATGAAGATGTGCAATGATAATCTGCGACAGACAGTCGCTTTTATGGATGAATTCCCCGATTTCACCCTGCTGCAGAGCCAGGCTGCAGTTTACAATTTTGTCGAAAAAGTTGACCCACCTTTGTTTGAGCAGGTTAAAAAATATGTGAAGGCAGGGCGTCTCGAACTGGCGGGGGGGATGTGGACCGAAGGGGATATGAATCTTTCATCGGGCGAAGCAATCAGCCGTAGCTTTCTATTAGGTCAGCGCTATTTTAAAAATAATTTCGGACAAATGGCAAAAGTAGGCTGGTTGCCCGATAATTTCGGTCATATCTCGCAAATGCCCCAGATACTGAAACAGGCAGGATGTGACTTCTTTTACTTTCACCGGTGTAAACCATACAAAGGTTCCTTCTGGTGGACCGGCAGCGATAATTCAACGGTATTGTGTTATGCCAACGACGGATATAACGGCGATATCACCCCGAAACTGAAGGATGAACTCACAAAGATCACTCCTGATAAGCATCGGCTGTTGCAGATTACCGGTGTCGGAGACCATGGCGGAGGCCCGACCCGTGCAAATATTGACATGGTTCACCAGCTCGACAAAACACCGGATTATCCTGCCGTCAAATTTACCACGGCCGGCAATTTTTTCCGTAAACTTTCAGGTGAAATGGATGGCAGACCTACCCATAAGGGTGAAATGCAATTTATTTTCGAAGGATGTTATACCACGGTGGCCGATATCAAGGAAGGAAACCGCAACTGCGAAAATTCACTTTACAGCAGTGAGTTTTTCAATACCCTTCGCTGGCTGAACGGCGATAAATATCCCGCTGATGAGTTACGTGATTTATGGACAACGGTAACTTTTAACCAGTTTCACGATATCCTTCCCGGCTCTGCAATCAATGAAGCCAATAAGGAAGCGGTCGCCCGGTACTCCGAAGTACTCCGTAAATCAACAGAATTACGGGATAATGCCTTCCGTAAAATGGCCGATGAGGTGAAATTCAAAACCGGAATGGGTCAGCCTGTTGTGGCCTACAACTTACAGCCTACAAGTCGTAAAACAATTGTTGAGGCAAATGTATATTCTCACACTGAACCTTTATCGGTTAAGCCAACCGGTTGGGGAAATTTTTACGGATCAAAAAATATCAATCCGATTGATAAAGGCCAGGGAAAAGTTCCTACAGTACTTGTCCGTGATGGTTCAGGGAAAAGCTATCCGGCCCAGATCGTATGGGCAAAGGTGACACCTCCGGGGTATACTTCAAAAGTCCGGTTTATTGTCGATGAATTTCCTGCCGGGGGTTATAAAACATTTTATGTCGATATGACCAAACCGGGTGAATACAATGAGCCCATTCCATTTAAGGATAACACGTTTGAAACCGATTTCTTCAACGTTAAGGTGGATATGAAAACCGGCGGCATCGTTAGCCTGATGGATAAACAGACCAATACCGAATATGTAAAAAGCGGCGGTCATCTTAACACCTTAAGGATCTTTTTGGAAGATAAAAAAGGGGGAATGAAATCCTGGACGCTAAATAAAAATGTTAAAATAGAGGATGTTACGAACGTAAATAGCGTTAAGATTGTCGAAAACGGACCTGTAAGAGCCTGTATTGAAACAGTTAAAACCTGGGGAAAATCACGCTTTATCGAACGTGCCTACATTTATCGTTCCTATCCCCGGATTGAATACGATATGGAAGTTCATTGGCTCGAAACAGGAAGCGATTCAACCGATTCACCCATGTTACGCGCTGTTTTCCCACTCGCGGTAAAGGATTCAAGGTTTTACAACCAGGTTCCTTTTGATGTGATTGAGCGGCCGGCAAATGGAAAAATTGGCGGGAAAGAGACTGCTGAAGCCTTGAAACACCGCAACGATTATGGTGTCATTGCCGAAGGTGACGACGGACAGGAAGTACCCGCACAGAAATGGGTCGATGTTACAGACGGCAAAACGGGTATTGCATTGCTGAATAAAACCAAATATGGTCATTCGTATCATAACAACGAGTTGCGGATTACACTGATGCGATCGGCCGGTAATCCTGATATCTATCCGAATCTGGGTAAATTCAACATCAGCTATGCGCTTTATCCGCATGCAGGCGACTGGCAGAACCAGGTATGGGCTGAAGGCGACGATTTTAATGTGCCTGTTTATGCTGCAGAACCTCCCTCACTGGCCCTTGCAAAAAATCATGCAACACGTGCTGAAGAAGAATCATTTTTCTCTGTCTCTCCGTCAAATGTTGCCATGACTGGCATGAAACAGTCTGAAGAAGGGGGCGAACTGGTTGTACGATTTGTGGAACTCGGGGGCAAGGAAACAACGGCAACGATCAACCTTCCTGTTAAGGCAAAATCGGCCCGCCGGCTCGATATACTTGAGCTTCCGCTCAAAAATAGTTCTGCACCCGCGATCCAGGGGAAATTGCTTACCTTAAAACTCAAACCACACGAAATAGTAACAATCGGCATAAAGCAATAAAATCATGACAACTAATCTACGCAAAAGACAGATGCTCAGGTATGCCGGGGACCTGAGCCAGCTGTTTGGGATAAAGGAATATACGCTGTCGGGCGGGAAAGCCGGCGGAGTAAAGGCTTTTGATGTTAACAACGGAACCGGCCTGGCATTTACTGTGCTCGCGGACAGATGTCTTGATATCTCCCGGTTATCTTTCAAAGGGATTAATTGCAGTTATATCAGTAAAACAGGGGTCATCGCGCCGGAATATAACGAGACTGAAGGGATCGGATTTTTACGAAGTTTTTATGCAGGTTTTCTGACAACCTGCGGTTTACGAAACGTGGGCGCTCCCTGTAATGAAAACGGGGAGATGTTTAGCCTTCATGGCCGGATCTCAAATACGCCCGGGGAAGAGATCTGTGCCAAAACGGAGTGGAACAATGATATTCCGGTTATGACGATCAGAGGTAAAATGAGGGAAGCAAGGGTTTTTGGTGAAAATTTAATTCTTGAACGAAAAATCACCTGTAAGTACGGGGAAAATAAAATCATCCTGCAAAACACCATTGAGAATTGTGGTTTTAAACAGGAGGCGCTTATGCTGTTGTTTCATTTTAACATGGGATATCCTTTGCTTGATGAAGATGCCATGATGGTAACTCCAACCGGAATCTTAACTCCCCGCGATGAAACCGCTATTAAAGGAGAAGCGTTGTACAACCAATGTCAGCCTCCCACTGCAGATTTTTCGGAACAGGTTTTTTATCATAACCTGAAAGCAGATTCAGGTGGAGATACCAGTGTGGCGCTGATCAACGAAAGACTTAAAATAGGTGTTGCCATTCATTTCAATAAAAACCAGCTCTTCAATTTTACCCAATGGAAACAAATGGGGGAAGGCGAATATGTAATGGGATTGGAACCTTGCAACTGCTATGTCGGAGGGCGCACAGACCCACTAAACAAGAACATTCTCGAGTACCTTGAGCCTGGGGAAACCAGAAATTTTGATCTTATCATTGAATTTTTAAATGGAAATGATGAGATTAACGCATTAACAACAAAAATTCATAACCTCCATTAACATGTATGCCCACACAAATCAAGAGAGAAGCAATACTTCAGTCTATAAGGTAATTCCCGTGTTGTTTGGATTCTTTGTCATGGGTTTTGTAGACCTGGTGGGGATAGCGACCAATTATGTGAAGCAGGATTTTGGATTGTCTGATACTGTGGCCAACCTTTTACCCATGACGCTGTTTTTATGGTTCGCTGTTCTTTCTGTCCCAACAGGTCTGATGATGAACAGGTTAGGTCGTAAAAACACAGTAATTCTGAGCATGATCATAACCTTTTTAGCGATGCTTATCCCGCTGATCAGTTATAGTTTTCCAATGATGCTGGTCGCTTTTGGCTTGCTTGGGATTGGCAACACGATTATCCAGGTATCGCTGAATCCGTTGCTAACCAATGTGGTAAGAGGTGACCGTCTCACAAGCAGTTTAACGCTGGGACAGTTCATTAAAGCGATTGCCGCGTTCCTTGGACCGATCATAGCCGGTGTTGCTGCCGTAAGTTTTGGTAACTGGAAATATACTTTTTTGATTTTTGCAGTGATTACCGTGATCTCGGGTGTATGGCTTCTTCTCACAAAAATTCAGGAAGAACCATTAAGTCAAACCACTTCCTCTTTTGGATCCTCCTTCAGCTTATTGAAAGACAAGACCATTCTTATGCTGTTTCTCGGGATTGTGTTTGTCGTCGGGGTTGATGTGGGCTTAAATACGACAATCCCTAAATTTCTGATGGAACGCTGCGATATCCTTCTGGAAAAAGCGGGACTTGGAACCAGCCTGTATTTTATTGCCAGAACACTTGGTGCTTTTGCAGGCGCCATCCTTCTTATAAAATTATCAGGACGAAGCTTTTTCATCACTAGCATGGCCATTGCGATTCCTGCATTGCTGGTCATGCTGCTGATCGGTAACCTGTGGGGAATTTTATCGATGGTGTTTATCATCGGATTGGCTGTTGCCAATGTCTTTTCGATTATCTTCGCTTCGGCTTTGCGAGAGCGACCTGAACGAAGCAACGAAATATCCGGACTCTTAATTATGGGTGTTGCAGGAGGAGCCATTATCCCCTTGATCATGGGAATTACATCCGATGCAATGGGTCAGACCGGAGGTATGGCCATATTACTGGTAGCGTTAGGTTATCTTTTATATTGTGCCTGGAAACTAAAAGAAGGTTGAGATTTATTGTTTCCCATTTTTTTATTCTTAATTTAAAACCAATTAACTTTTACAAATATGAAACGCAGCGAAATCAATCAGATACTCGAAAATGCCAAGACATTTATGGCAGAAAAGCAATTCTTTTTACCCCCATGGGCCTATTGGAGTGTATCTGACTGGAAAAAAAATAATAGTGATGCACAGGAAATTATCCAAAACATGCTGGGTTGGGATATAACTGATTTTGGATCAGGTGATTTCTACAACCGGGGTCTGTTTTTATTTACGATCCGAAACGGAAAAATTAATGTGGATAAGAAGCCTTATGCCGAGAAAATAATGATCGTTGAAGAGAACCAGGAAACTCCCATGCATTTTCACTGGAATAAAATGGAGGACATTATCAACCGCGGAGGAGGAAACCTTGTAATTGAATTGTATAATTCAACAGCTGACGGTAAATTTGATGACACACCGGTGAATTTTAAAATAGATGGCGTAAAACGTTCAGTCAGTGCCGGCGGGAAAGTTATCCTGACTCCCGGAGAGAGCATTTGTCTTGAACAGGGGATGTATCACCGGTTTTACGGAGAACCCGGTAAGGGTAAGGTGCTGGTTGGCGAAGTAAGTATGGTGAATGATGATACTTCGGATAATTGCTTCTATGAATCCATAGGTCGGTTTCCGGTTATTGAAGAGGATGAGGAACCAATGCATCTGCTTGCATCCGATTACTCCAGCAAACTTTAAATGATGAGCAGAAAAATCGTAGTGGCAGGAACCGGCTGTGCTCTTGCTGATTATCTTTATACGGGTGTCAGGTTTGATTCTCCGGCCTTCCTGAAATACCTCTCGCATAAGGACGGAGATGGTGGCCTTACACCGGGAAAACTTGTTTTTACCGAGGAGCTCGAGAAGTTTTCCGGGACGCCTTATGCTGAAATATGTAAAGAGCTCACCGGTGGGGAGGCGCCTGCGGCATTCAATATCGGTGGACCCGGGCTTGTTTCCCTGATCAATACGTCCCAATTATTGAATAAAGAAAATTTTGAGACCCATTTTTATGGAGGAACGGGAAATGATGATACTGCTGAACGGATTTACGAAATGGTCCGGAAGACCCCGTTAAAGATTGATCATTACCGCAAAATATCTGAGAAGCGGACCCCCTTCACGGATGTCCTTTCTGACATTACATATGATAACAATCACGGGGAAAGGACTTTCATCAACAATATCGGGGCCGCATGGGATTATTCTCCCGATTTTTTAGGTGATGATTTTTTCGATGCCGATATTGTCTGTTTTGGCGGTACGGCCCTCGTTCCGCAAATCCACGATAATTTAACTTCCCTGCTTCGATTGGCTAAACAGAATGGCTGTCTTACCGTTGTGAATACTGTTTTTGATTTCCGGAACGAAAAGCTTCATCCCGGTCAGCCGTGGCCGCTTGTGGATACACCCGAAAGCTACCAGTTTATCGATGTGCTGATTATGGATTGCGAAGAGTCACTGAAGATCAGCGGGAAAAAATCCATTGAAGATGCTGCCGTGTACTTTATTAGTCAAAATGTTACAGCGCTGGTGATTACCAATGGTTCCAGGGAGCTTTATGCGTATTCAAACGGCGATCTGTTCGAAAAAACTGAATTAATGAAATTGCCGGTTTCCAAAAAAGTCACAGAAGATCTGACACGCGATCCCGGCTTAAAAGGAGACACCACTGGTTGTGGTGATAATTTTACAGGAGGGATTATTGCTTCACTGGCTATGCAGTTACTGTTCGAAGAAATCGGGAAATTCAACTTTACCGATGCGCTGTCGTGGGGAGTTGCCTCCGGAGGATTCGCATGTTTCTATGTTGGTGGAACCTATATCGAAAAATCGGAAGGTGAAAAGCGTAAGATAGTACAGGAATTTAAGGAAGGGTATATTCAGCAAATTAATTTGGGTTTATAAAAACCATCTGCCCCATCGGTGGTTTCATACCCCGATGGTGGCTATTGAAAAAGAGAAAACCCTTCGGGAAATACCATTTTCTAAAAACCCTTTCGGGGTCCTAAACCACCGAAAGGGTTAGAACGTACAAATAACCTAAAACGAAGATCTATGCAACTAATCGAACCGCTGAACTATGGTAAATTCTATCATATTTACAATCGTGGAATTAATAGTTGTGATCTGTTCCATGAAAATACTAACTACGAATACTTCCTCGGATTGTACGACAAACATATATCACCAGTGGCCGATACTTACGCTTGGGTTTTGATGAAGAATCATTTTCATTTGTTGGTGAAAATAAAAGAAGAGGACGAAATAGGATATTTGTCGGCGACAGCCCCATCGGTGGTTTTAAACCCCGATGGGGGCGTTGTTGAACAAAAAACTCATAAGGGATGTACCTCTCGTGAAACCCTTTTGGGGTCCGAAACCACCAAAAGGGTAAGTTACAACCCATCACACCAGTTTTCGCATCTATTCAACGCTTATGCGCAGGCATATAATAAACGAAATAAGCGTACCGGGAGTCTGTTCGTACACCCTTTCAAACGTAAATTTATCGAGGATATCGAATATTTGAAAACAGTGGTTGTTTATATTCACAACAATCCAGTCCACCACAAATTTACAGAGCATGCGATGGATTATCCGTGGTCATCATATCTTACTTGTATTTCTATCAAACCTACACACTTGCAACGGGATGCGGTTATAGGTTGGTTCGATAACCAATCGAATTTCATAACTGCCCATGAAAAACCGGGGGGTGTTACAAATTTGGAAAAATGGTTGGGGTTATAAAAACCACAGTCGCCCCTTCGGTGGTTTCATACCCCGATGGTGGCTGTTGAAAAAGAAAAAACCCTTCGGGAAATACTCTTTTTTAACAAACCCTTTCGGGGTCCTAAACCACCGAAAGGGTCCTTCGTAGTCCCTCCAAAGAAAAAAGCAAAAATAAATTCTGCAAAACCTGTCCCTTTTTTCATTTTTGTTCCTCTTAGGAGTATAAACTTAAAAAATGTCCCCCATCGATCAAAAATATATTGAGGATCCTGACTTCCTGAACTGGGTATTTCATACTACTCCGGCTATTGAGTTGTATTGGGAAAACTACCTGCTTGAGCATCCTGAAGAGAAATGTTACCTGCTTGAACTTAAAGATCGCCTGGCAGAACTTAAATTTTCGGATGAGAGGCTGAGTGTTGATGAAAAAAAAGCGCTTGCAAATCGGGTGATCAGTAGAATCGATCAAAATTTAAACCGGAACCAAAAACAGTTACTGCTGACCACGTTGATGAGATATGCGGCCGTTGCGATCGTTTTTGCCGCAATCGGGGGTCTTCTGGTCTATCTGAATATGGGAAAAAGGAACATTTACCAGGAGATCGCCAGTCAGACGATCAGGATTCCCTCATCAACCCAGGGCTCTTTGCTGATAACATCCAACGGCGAAAACGTCAACCTGAAAAAAACAAATTCCACGGTCGATTATTCCCATAACGGGGCCATCGTTTTAAATAACGACTCGGTGATTCAGGCAACAGCTGACGTTCCCGATATTCTTAATCAATTAGTTATACCTTATGGCAACCAATCAAGGATTGTTTTATCCGACAGTACCATTGTCTGGCTGAACGCGGGTAGTCGTTTGGTCTACCCCACATTATTTAAAAATAAAACCAGGGAGGTGTTTCTGTCGGGTGAAGCCTATTTTGAAGTCGCCAGCAACCCCGGAAAGCCTTTTATTGTCAAAACTTCAGAAATCGACATTAAAGTACTCGGTACAAAATTCAATATTTCAGATTATGCAGAGGATAACGTAATTCAAACTGTACTCAAGGAAGGGAGTGTGGCCATCCGCCGGAACCGTGCCAGCTTTTTTGAAGATGATATTCTGATTAAACCAAATCAAATGGCATCATTTAATAAAACCAGGCACAATACCAAAATTTATAAAGTGGATGCTGATTATTATTCACTGTGGACTAAGGGATTGATTAGTTTCGATGAAGATGACTTTAACCGGGTAATTAAAAAAGTAGAGCGGTTTTACAATATCTCCATCATTTTTTCAAATCCAAAATTAGAGTCCATGCGCATCAGTGGGAAACTCGATCTGAACAAAAGTCAAACAGAGGTTATGGAATATCTTAGAAAGGTATCTTTGTCTAAATTTGTACAAATAAATGAAAATCAATATATTATAAAATAGAAAAACCGGGAAATGGTGGAACATTCCCCGGTTCAAATAAACACCAATTTTAGTATTTATCATTAAAACAGATCAAACTTATGCAAAAAAAATGGCTTATCGGCTTTCCTGATCGGGAAAGTCAAAAAAAACTATTGCAAATTATGAAATTAACCATCCTGATGCTTACCGGTTTTATGATGACCGTATCGGCAAACAGTTATTCTCAGAAAACCAAACTGGACATTAACCTGTCCAATACCACAATAAAAGGTTTGTTTGGGTATATTGAACAGAACAGTGAATTTATTTTCCTATATCGCAGTGAGGATTTCAACACCACCAAAACAGTGAGTGTCGATGTTAAAGATGCGACAATCAACCAGGTCCTGGATCAGGTGCTCAAAGAAGAGAAAGTAGTTTATGACGTGTACGAAAGGCAGATTATCATCCGAAAGGCGGGTGAACCTGCGGTAAATCTTCAGCAACCCCAAAAAAAATCCATTTCAGGAGTTGTAACTGATGCTAAAGGAGCTCCGGTTCCGGGCGCCACAATTTTGGTAAAAGGAACAACAATTGGTATAACTTCCGATCTGGATGGAAAATTTCAGTTCTCCATTCCCGTGGATGCAAAAACCCTGGTCTTTTCCTTTATCGGGATGACCTCACAAGAGGTTCCGATCGAAAACAAAGTCAGCTTTGCAATTTCCCTGGTAGACGAAACTATCGGTGTAGAAGAAGTAACCGTGGTTGCCTTTGCTAAACAGAAGAAGGAAAGTGTAATCGCATCGATCAGCTCCATTAACACAAAAGAACTGAAAATACCTTCGAGTAACCTGACCACGGCTTTAGCGGGTCGTATTTCCGGGCTAATATCGTATCAGCGAAGCGGCGAACCGGGTCAGGATGACGCCAGTTTTTTTGTTCGTGGTGTCACCTCTTTGAACTATACGAAAGGCCCCCTGATATTAATTGACGGGGTCGAAATGTCACAATCAGATCTTGCAAGAACTCAACCCGATGACATTGCCAGCTTTTCAATTATGAAGGATGCAACGGCAACTGCTCTTTATGGGGCACGTGGTGCAAATGGAGTTATCCTTATTACAACCAAGGAAGGAAAAGAAGGAAAAGCACAGATATCGTTCCGGTACGAAACCGCATTTTCGATGCCAACACAGGAAGTAGACCTTGCCGATCCGATTACCTATATGAAAATGAATAATGAAGCTGTTCTTACACGTAATCCGTTAACTCCAATTCCCTATTCAATGGAAAAAATTGAAAATACGGAACGGGGAACGAATCCAATTGTATATCCTGCAACAGACTGGTACAATACTTTATTCAAAAACTATACGGTCAATCACCGGGCAAATTTCAATGTAAGCGGAGGAGGAAAAATTGCACGGTATTACATCGCAGGTACGATTAATCAGGATTACGGAATTCTGAATGTTGACAAAAAAAATAATTTCAACAACAACATTAATCTTAAAAAATACCTGTTACGATCGAATGTAAATATCAATGTCACCCCGACTACTGAAGCTGTTGTGCGGTTACACGGAACATTTGATGACTATACTGGACCAATTGATGGTGGATCATCGTTATACAACAAGGTGATGAGAACTGACCCTGTTTTATTTGCCCCTTATTACCCGCGTACTGCTGAAAATGATTACATACCACACATTTTATTTGGGAATTACGACCGGGGCCAGTATATCAATCCTTACGCAGATATGGTAAAAGGGTATAAGGATTATACTAAATCGATGCTTCTTGCCCAGTTTGAGCTGAAACAAAATTTTGATTTTATCACCGAAGGGCTTAACGCGAGAGGTTTGTTCAGTACTAACCGTTATTCCTATTTCGATGTATCAAGATATTATAATCCGTTTTTTTATAACACAACAGGTTATGATAAAGTAACTGATACCTATCAGTTATACAATCTGAATCCGGCAACAGGAACAGACTATTTAGATTATAATGAAGGCGAGAAAGTGATAACAGCTACCTCCTATTCGGAATTGGCCCTTAACTACGATCGCACCTTTGGCCTGCACGGGGTAAGCGGATTACTGGTCGGAACGATGCGTAACTACCTTGCCGCAAATGCAGGATCTCTTTCACTCTCCCTCCCCTCCCGGAATATGGGTGTTTCAGGCCGGTTTACCTATTCGTTCGATAAACGCTATTTCTCGGAATTTAACTTTGGATACAACGGTTCAGAACGGTTTGCCAAAAAAGAGCGGTTTGGATTTTTTCCATCGGTAGGTTTTGCATGGATTGCTTCCAACGAACACTTCTGGGGCGAAAATTTTAAGAATATCTTTTCAAAGCTAAAATTTAAGGCCACCTATGGTTTGGTTGGTAATGATGATATCGGTGCTGCCCAGGACCGTTTCTTTTATATGTCTGACGTAAACATGAACGCAGGTGCCAAAGCTTCAACCTTCGGCTATGATTTTGGGAATACGATAAATGGCGTTTCAATATCAAGGTACGCAAATGATCAGATCACATGGGAAACTGCGACAAAAACAAACATTGGAGCAGAAATAGGATTGTTTAACAAGTGGGAAGTGATCGTCGATGTTTATAAGGAGCATCGTACCAACAGACTGATGACCCGTTCAAGTATACCTACCACAATGGGACTGCAGGCAGCCCCAAAATCAAATATTGGGGAAACAACATCAAGTGGGATTGACTTTTCATTAGACTATAATCAGTCATTCAGCAGTGGATTATGGGTGACCGCAAGAGCCAATTTCACATATGCTGTTAATAAATGGTTAGTAAATGAAGACGTTGATAATACGCTCACGCCCTGGCTTGAAAAAGTTGGTCAATCGGATAGTCAGCAATGGGGTTATCTGGCAGAACACTTATTTGTTGATGACCAGGAAGTGGAAAACAGTCCTGTTCAGACTTTTGGTGGTGAATACAAGGGAGGAGATATTAAATACCGCGACATTAACAACGACGGAATAATTTCTCCACTTGACCAGGTGCCTATCGGCTTCCCTACCCAACCAGAAATTATCTATGGCTTCGGATTTTCCAGTGGTTTCAAAGGGTTTGATCTATCCTGTTTTTTCCAGGGACTTGCAAACGAATCATTCTGGATTGACGCTACCAATACGTCACCTTTTATTGATACGGACGGAAACAGTGGTGTTATTTCAAAAAACGCCCTTTTACAGGTATATGCTGACAATCATTGGTCAGAGACAAACAGGGATGTCTACGCGTTATGGCCACGCCTGTCAGATCGTATTATTGCCAACAATGTTCAGCGTAACACATGGTTTTTGCGCGAAGGATCGTTTCTTCGTCTGAAATCGCTGGAATTTGGTTACACGATCCCTAAAAACTTAACCAAACGGATGAGAATGAGTAATATGCGCATCTATGCCAGTGGAACAAACCTGCTTACCTTAAGTGACTTTAAGCTTTGGGATCCTGAAATGGGGGGTAATGGCCTGGGTTATCCCATTCAAAAGGTATTCAATATGGGATTACAACTTTCATTCTAATTAAAATAAAAGATGAAAAAAATATATTTACTATTTACACTTTCGATGATCCTGTTTTCATCGTGTGACAGTTATCTGGATGTGGTACCCGACAATGTTGCGACGCTCGAATACGCGTTTCGGGATAAAGTAGGTGCTGAAAAATTTCTCTTTACCTGCTATTCCTACCTTCCAAATTTCGGAAGTCCGGCAGCCGACCCTGCAATTCTTGGAAGCGATGAAATCTGGATTCATGGTGAAAATTCATGGTACGGTGAAAATCTGGGTAATTTTCACAGCAACAACCTCAAACGTAGCAGGCAAAATGTAGCCAATCCACTACTGAACTACTGGGATGGGGGTTACAGTGGTTCAAACCTTTTTATTGCGATCCGCGATTGCAATATCTTTCTTGAAAACATCCATCTGGTAGGAAAAGATCTGGATGAATCTACCCGTACAAGATGGAAGGCCGAAGTGAAGTTTCTCAAAGCTTATTACCATTACTATTTACTGAGAATGTACGGTCCAATCCCAATCGTTCGTGAGAATTTGCCGATTTATGCGGGAATTGACGAAGTACGTGTCTTCCGTGAACCGGTAGATGATTGTGTAAATTATATTGTTCAGTTAATGGACGAGGCAGCTCCCGATTTACCCTTGGAAATCAATAATGTGTCTACAGACCTGGGACACATCACACAGGCTATTGCATTGGCCATGAAGGCCGAAATTCTGGTAATGGCAGCCAGTCCCCTGTTTAACGGAAATACATCCTATTCAAATATGGTAGATTCAAAAGGTATACACCTTTTTAATACTACATATGATGAAAACAAATGGAAGCGGGCTGCCGATGCCTGTAAAAATGCAATTGATACCGCTTTACTGGCCAATATTCACTTATACGAATTTAAAGACAGCCGTTACACCCTTTCCGAAACAACAAAACGGCTGATGACGATTCGTAATGCCTTCGGACAAAAATGGAATGAAGAGACAATCTGGGGCCTTTCGAAAAATTCAACAGGTAATCTGCAGCATTATGCATTGCCCTATTTTACGACAACAGATATTCAGGTATCGTACTCGGAACCCATTTTAGCGCCAACGCTCGCAGCTGCAGAATTGTTTTATACCCAAAATGGTGTGCCGATCAACGAAGATCCTGATTATGATTACACCGGAAGATACACCACTGCTGCAGCTTCCGGACAGACGTATTATATCCCCAATGGCACGGTAACGGCAAAATTGAACCAAAACCGTGAACCGCGGTATTATGGAAATCTTGGATTTGATGGGGGACTTTGGTTTGGAAATGGGCGTTACAAAGATGTAGGAGCAGGAACAGCCGCTGAAACGCCCTGGATAGTGGATGCGAAATTAGGTAAGCCTTCGGGAAAAACATCTTCAATCAGGTTCTCCTCAACAGGCTATTTTGCAAAAAAGTATTCACATTTCGAATCTGCAACAACCACCACATCGGGAGCTTTAGTCAGAATGGCTTTCCCCATTATGCGCCTTGCTGATCTCTACCTGTTATATGCCGAGGCCAGAAATGAATTTTCGGGACCGGATGCCGAGGTCTATCAGTACCTTGACCTGGTCAGAAACCGCGCAGGACTGAACGGAGTGGTTGAAAGTTGGTTATTACATTCCAAATTTCCTGACAAACCGTTGAGTAAAGATGGGTTACGTGAAATAATCCACATGGAGCGGAGCAATGAGCTGGCTTTTGAAGGAAAAAGATTTTGGGATGTCCGACGCTGGAAAACTGCCGACCAGGTTTACAATCAATTAATAAAAGGCTGGAATGTAGAAGGAGTAACACCAATTGATTATTATAATGTTGTTACCTATGAAATTCTTAAATTTACAACTAAAGAGTACTTCTGGCCATTGAAAGAACAAACGTTGAGGGTAAATACGAACTTAATACAAAACCCATTCTGGGATAATTAATTTGATTTTCATACTAAAAAATTGAATGATGAAAAAATATCAAATTTACATTTACATGTTCTTTGCAGTTATTCTGCTGAATAATTGTAAAGACGGATCGATTGCACAATATCCGGCAGATAGCATAGCTCCAAAGCAGGTTAGCGATGTCAGCATTGATAATCTTGCAGGGGGTGCAAAGCTTTCATATCAACTGCCCAATGAGGAAGATTTATACTACGTTCAGGCATTGTACGACCTCCCCAACGGAACCAAAGGAATTACCAAAACCTCGGTGTTCAGTAACACCATGCTGATTAAAGGATTTGGAAAATCTCAAAAAAGAACCATTCAGCTGGTTTCGGTTGATCGGAGCAGAAATGAATCAAAACCGGTAAGTGTCGAAATTGAACCTCTCGACTCCCCGATATATGGAATTTTTGATAGCATAAAAGTTCAGGATTCATTCGGTGGATTTAAGCTTTCGTGGCCTAACTATTCAAAAGAAGACATCGTGGTAGGGGTATTAAAAAAGGAAGAACCAGCGGGGAACTATAGTTATATCGACAACTTTTATTCTTCAGAAGTTCTTGCAAACAAATCAATCCGCGGACAGAATTCATCCCGTCAGACCTTTGGAATTTTTGTGCGGGACATTTACGGAAATTTTACTGATACATTGAACGTAAGTGTTAAACCGTTCTTTGAACAACAAATTCCCAAGACAGGATTTGTGGCACTTAAAACATCCTCCCGCTTTAAAATTCACAGTTTTGGCGGACCGATGGACAGAATGTGGGATGGCATTATCAATGTCGCCAATAATATTCATTACATCATGACGGGTAACACGGTGATGCCGTATATCACTTTTGATATGGGTGTAAAAGCAAAATTATCACGATTCCGTTTGTGGGGCCGTGACGATTTTCTGTTTGCGCTACACAATGCCAGATTGTTTGAATGGTACGGCACTAACGATGCCGCGTTGGCTGCAGATGCAGAAACTCAGGGCTGGCAAACGAATCCGGGCTGGGTAAAAATAATGAGTGCTGAATCCAAACGTCCTTCGGGGCTGGTTGCCGGAGCCGCTTTGACTACCGAAGATGCGGCTTATGCGCGTGCAGGTGAAGAATTTGAATTCCCTCTGGAGGCACCTGCTGTTCGTTACCTGCGTTTTAATCTCATCAGTACCTGGAGCGGCTCAACCGGTTTAACTATCGGAGAATTAACCTTCTGGGGGCAAATAAACAATTAGTATAAATAAATGATTATGAAAAAAATAATTTCAAATCTGCTTTTTACCTCAGCGCTGATGATCGTCTTTGCAAGTTGTGCAGATATGAATGACAAGCTTGATGTTTATCTGGCTGAAGGAGAGAGAATTTACATTGGGAAAATTGATTCAATACATACTTTTGCCGGTGAAAACAGGATTAAACTGGCGTTTTGGGCTTCCGATCCCCGCGCACAAAAAGCAGGTTTTTACTGGTATCCGAATAATGATTCGATGATTGTCGATATCGCCCCTAAAGTTGACAACACCTATTTTGAAGCTTTTATCGGTGGTCCCAACAGTACAAAATCGATCGAAGAAGGAAACTACACCCTCAAAATAATAACCCGTGACGGCGCCAAACACTATTCGGTCCCGTTTGAAAAGATTATTAATATTTATGGTGACAAGTTCCGGGCTTCACTTACCAACAGGGTATTAAAAACTATTGCTTACCAGGCGACAACTTCCGCTTTATCACTCACCTTTTCGGGTCCTACCAACGAAAAGGAAATAGGTGTTGGAATTCAGTATACCAATAAGCTGGGTGTAGCTCAATCGTTGATTCTGCCTAACAGCGTGATTACCTCCGCTGCTGTTGTTGTTCCGAATGTGGATAAAACCCTGCCGGTTTCTTACCGGACGATGTTTCTTCCTGAACCATTGGCAATAGACACGTTTTATACAACAAGCAAAGTCATTATCATTCCCTGATAATGAATAACATGTCATTTGAACCAGATTCGGCGGAATTTCAGGAACAAATGATTTAGTTCAGGAAAATGCATCAGCCACCGCTAATTAATTGGCGGCAGTTGATGCATTTACTGATAAATACTCCCGGTTTCAGCCGGAAGACTGATTAAATAGCAGAATTAAACCATAAATAATGAACTACGATAAATTTGACCGACGTAATTTTGTACGTAAGGCAGGGATGCTGGCAATGGCTTCATCTGTTCCTGTTTTAATGGCAGACGCAAAAAATGAGGAAAAAACCAAATCAATACAGCTGAAAAGATCTAAAATTGTCCTCGATGACCAGTGGGATGTCATCGTGGTCGGTGGTGGACCTTCGGGTTGTTCCGCAGCGATTGCGGCAGCCCGTGAAGGCTCCAGAACTTTGCTGATTGAAGCTACCGGAACATTGGGGGGAATGGGGACATCCGGATTGCTCAATGCCTGGTGCCCGTTTACTGATGGCGAAAAAATTATCTACAAAGGAATCGCGGAAAAAATTCTACTCGAATCAAAAAAAGGAACGCCGCATGTTTCACCGCATAGCTTCGACTGGCAACCCATTAATACAGAACAGTTAAAAAGAGTTTACGACGATATAGTTATCAATGCAGGCGTAACCGTCCTGTTTTTTTCGCAGTTGTGTGCCGTAGAAATGAAAAATGACGAAACCATTGATGCCGTTATTGTTTCGAATAAGGCAGGCCTGTCAGCCTATAAAGCGAAAATATATGTCGACTGCACCGGTGATGGAGATTTGTCGGCATGGGCCGGGGCGGATTATTCTTTAGGGGATGAAGATGGTGCAGTCCAGGCATCTACACTTTGTTTCTCTATCGCCAATGTCGATCGTGAAAATTACAGCAAAAACAGTGCACAATTGCCTGGCCAAAGCAAAATGAGTCCAATTCATAAAATTCATGGTTCTCAAAAATATCCGCTGATCATCGACACCCATTTAAACATTAAGCATTCCGGGCCGTCTTTTCTAATGTTTAACGCAGGACATATTGAAAATGTAAATAGTACCAATCCACAACAACTTTCAAATGCAATAATTAAAGGGAGAAAGATCGCCAATCAATTACACGAAGGACTTAAAGAAAATGCGCCGGCGGTCTTTGCAAATTCGTATCTTGCCGGAACCGGAGCTTTACTCGGTATCAGGGAAGGCCGGAGAATTACAGGCGATTATATTTTTACAATTGAAGACTGGCTGGCACGCAGAACATTCGACGATGAGATCGGCAGAAACAGTTATTATATTGATGTTCATAAGCAGGCTGCAAAGCGGTATGACCGCTACAAAAAAGGAGAATCACATGGCATTCCTTACCGGTGCCTGACACCAAAAGGTCTAAAAAATGTACTTATGGCCGGCCGGTGTATTTCAGCGGATTACCAGTCTTTCGGAAGTCTCAGGGTTATGCCCGTGTGCCTGGTGACCGGTGAGGCTGCAGGATTGGCAGCAGCTCTGGCTTACCAGCAATCAGACAGCGACGTTCATAAAGTGGATACCGGCTTTCTCCGGAAAAGATTAAAGGAAGAGGGTCAATATTTTCTGTAACAGACAATTCATTTCGATGACAAGGAGAATAAAATTATGAGGAAAATTCTTTTGTTTTTTTTACTTGCAGGTTTTGGCGTACAATATTCTGTTGCCCAATCACGACTTATCAAAAATCTTAAGGATGGAAAAGATCAGCTTGTTGTTGTTTATGGGACAAGCCTGTCAAGCGGGAACAACGGAAAATCGTGGATGAAAGAGGTTGCTGCTGTTTTAAACCGTAAATACGGGAACCATCTGCGATACCGCCTATCGGGTAAAGGAGGCATGTGGTCGACCTGGGGAGTTCAACATCTGGAAGATAGTGTAATTTCGAAAAATCCGGATGCTGTAATTATTGAATTCGGAATCAATGATGCCTTTTTGCAGTACAAGACATCACCACAGCTTGCCAGGCTGAACCTCGAATTCATGATTGAGCGAATCCGGTTACATAATCCGGCCTGTGAAATTATTCTGCAGGTAATGAATATGCCCATCGGAAAATCAGCCGGTTTTCGTCCCGATCTTGAAGCTTATTACGAAATGTACCGGAAAGTGGGAAAGAGGGAAAAGCTGTTACTGATCGACCATTATCCCAATTGGCAAAGAATCCTGGATCAGGGGGAAAATTTCTTTTTATCCAAAGTCCCCGATGGAATACATCCGAATGATGAGAGCGGAAGAACGATTATAGCTCCGCTTATCATTGATTCGCTTGAAGGTATCACTCCCCTGAAATCTCAAAAAAAGCCTGCGAATAAAGAATTTCCCGTTACGAATTGAACGCAAACTATACGATGAACTAAAACAAAGTAATATGAATTATCACTCCATTTTTAACAGGCCTTGTGCCATTGCACTATGCAGTTTAATCCTGCTGTTCTCCTTCGGATGCAGCACTGCAAATACAAATCCGAATGAGTTTTCGGCTGATATTATTGTCTATGGGGGTACTTCTGCAGCAGTAACCGCTGCCGTCGAAGCGGTTCAATCGGGGAAGACCGTTCTGGTTGTTTCTCCCGATATCCACCTGGGTGGTCTTTCATCCGGTGGACTTGGGTATACCGATACGGGAAATAAATCAACAATCGGGGGCCTCTCGCGTGAATTCTATCACCGCGTCTGGAAACATTACAATGATTCTGTTTCCTGGAAATGGGAAAAGCATGCTGAATACGGGAATCAGGGACAGGGAACTGTGGCCATGGACGGCGAAAACCGTACCATGTGGATTTTTGAACCCCATGTTGCTGAACAGGTGTTCGAAGAATTTGTTGCCGAAAATAACATTACAGTATTGCGTGATGAATGGCTGGACCGGGAGAATGGAGTTATCATGAAAAAAGGGAAGATCATTTCCTTTAAAACGTTATCCGGAAAGATATTTTCAGGCAAGGTTTTTATAGATGCAACTTATGAAGGCGACCTTATGGCTGCTGCCGGAGTATCGTACCATGTTGGGCGTGAAGCTTGTTCAGTATACAATGAAACATGGAACGGGGTACAGGCTGATGCAAAACACCACGGCCATTATTTTAAGAATCAGATTGATCCTTACAAAATTCCCGGAAAACCCGAAAGTGGCTTACTGTATGGCATCTCGTCGGAACCAATAGCACCAAACTGTACGGGCGATAATAAAATTCAGGCTTATTGTTTCCGTTTATGCATGAGCAATCATCCCGAAAACAGGGTCTCATTTCCAAAACCTGAAAATTATGATCCGGCAAAATATGAATTACTGGCCCGCGTATTTGATGCCGGATGGAAAGAATGGTTTGGCAAATTTGATATGATCCCCAACCGTAAAACAGATACCAACAATCACGGTCCTTTCAGCAGCGACTTCATAGGTATGAACTATGATTACCCGGAGGCTTCGTATCCACGCCGCAAGGAGATCATCAAAGCTCATGAAGATTATCAAAAGGGATTGCTGTATTTCGTGGCCAACGACCTAAGGGTTCCGGAGGATGTCAGGAAAGAAATGCAAAACTGGGGACTGGCAAAGGATGAGTTTACCGATAATGGCAATTGGTCAAGGCAACTCTATATCCGCGAAGCAAGACGCATGATCGGAGTGTACGTAACGAGTGAAAATGATGTGCTTGCAAAACGTGAGGTACCAAATCCGGTCGGGATGGGCTCTTATGCCATGGATTCGCACAACATCCAGCGTTATGTCACCGCCAAAGGTTTTGTCCAGAACGAAGGTGATGTGGGTGTTAGTCCGCGCCGTCCTTATTCTGTAGCCTACGGTTCAATAATTCCAAAGCGGGAAGAATGTTCCAACCTCATTGTCCCGGTATGTGTATCCTCGAGCCATATTGCTTACGGATCGATCCGCATGGAACCCGTATTTATGATTTTAGGTCAGTCTGCCGCGGCAGCTGCCTGTATCGCTATTGATAAGAAACAACCTGTTCAGGATATCAGTTACACAACATTAAACGAAAAACTTCTGAGCCGCGGTCAGGTGCTTATACTACCGGTAAAAAACAAATGATGATTTAATCAGGTCTTCTCTCTTTCCGCTGCGTGCCAGCCATCAGAAATCTAATGGCTGGCACGCAGCGGAATGCAGCATTGCAGGCAATTTGTGTCTGGTCAACACCTGAAACTCTGTGTAACTCTGTGTAATTCTTTTTAATACGTTACTTTGAATTCAATCCGAATGCATTAACAAATTGGCAAATTTTCTCATTTTCACATCTTCACATTTTCTAATCTTCGCCCCGTCGCTCCCTAGCCCTTTCTCCCTTTCGAATCTTGCGGCGCATGGAAGATTTGATTTTCAATTCAGAAAGTAGTTGCGCCGCACATTTATTGTTCGTCTTTACCCCGGGTGGCGCGATTCCGAAGAATGTCAGAGCAATTAATAAATTAAGAATCCGGAACGCTTACCCGGGGCTACAAAGATATAATCCCTCCGGGATTGGAGAGAACATCAAGAATTTAGCCACGATGATCTTCGATTTACGAAACAAAGTTCGACTGCCTGCCGCAGCCTGTCCCGAGAATCAGGAAGAATCGGGGAAGTCAATTTATTCAAAGAAAGGTCTTGCTCCTAAAAAACATTCGTCGATCCAATCCTAAAGCACTGGCAAATTGGCAAATTTTCACATTCTTTCATCTTCTCGTCTTCTCATCTTCTCCCCATCACCACTTTTGCCCATTCTCCCGATCGACCTTGGAACCTCCGGCGCACAAAACGGATGATTTTCAATTAAAGGTGTAGTTGCGCCGCATTTCTGTTGTTCTTCATAATCCCGGGTGGCGCGATTCCGAACAATGTCAGAGCCATTAATAATGTAAGAATCCGGAACGCTTACCCGGGGTCATTAAAATTTAATCCCTTCGGGATAGGAAGAGAGCTTTATAAGTTTAAGTCTATCGATTTTTCTTGGCGGTCTTTGTGGTTTACGAATGAGACGAATTTAAGCGAATTAACACGAATTCATTCTAAGTTTTGGTGTTGCTCCTAATCCAATACGAATGCATTGGCAAATTAGCACATTTTCTCATTTCTCATCTTCTCATTTCTCATCTTCGCCCCGTCGCCCCGTCGCCTTTTCTCCCTTTCGAATCTTGCGGCGCATGGATTGGATGATTTTCAATGAAGTTAGTAGTTGCGCCATATTCGTTTATCATCCTTACCCCTGGTGGCGCGATTCCGAAGAATGTCAGAGAGCTATTAATATATTATAGATTCCGGAATCGCTTACCCGGGGCTACAAAGATATAATCCCTCCGGGATAACGCGGATTCATACAAAGTTTAGGTGTTGCTAAATTACGATTTAGACAAAACCAGGTTCGTCCGTCGGGTGGACGGCCAATTAGAAGCGAATTGCACGAAATTCTTCAAAGAAAGGTGTTGCTCCTAAATAGGACATTCGTCGATCCAATCCTAAAGCATTGGCAAATTGGCAAATTTTCTCATTTTAAATAAGCTAATAAGTACATAAAAGAGAAGCGAAGGCCCATAAAAAAAAGCCGGACATAAGATCCGGCTTTTAAGTAAAGAACAAGTATTGATTCTGATTATTCGGCCTCGTTGTAAGCAATTTCGTTGTGCTGGGTAATATCGAGTCCGGAGCTTTCTTCTTCATCAGTTGCCCGTATGCCAACTGTCATCTGTACAATCTTAAACAGTATGGCAGTGAGCACACCCGAATAGATCATGGTGGCAACAATTGCGATCATCTGAATACCTAACTGATTCCAGTTTCCGGCAAAAGCACCGCTGTAAGCAGACTGAATCATCGGGGTTGCAAACAGACCGGTTGCAATAGCTCCCCAGATTCCACCTATTCCATGAACTCCAAAAGCGTCGAGCGAGTCATCGTATCCAAGTTTCCTTTTGACCACACTGACCATAAAGAAACAGAAGACAGAAACAAGCAATCCAATGATTATCGCTCCGGTCACATCAACAAAACCTGCGGCCGGGGTAATGGCAACCAAACCTGCCACCGCTCCTGTTGAGATTCCGACAACCGTAGGTTTTTTATTAATAAACCAGTCAAGCAGTGCCCATGAAAGTGCAGCTGAAGCAGCAGCAATATGGGTCACAAGAAAGGCACTTGCCGCAAGACCGTCAGCAGCCAATCCGCTACCGGCATTAAAACCAAACCAGCCAAACCACAGAAGTGCTGCGCCTATTACGACAAATGGAATATTGTGAGGGGGTGTGATATGCTGACCGTTCGGCAATTTGCGTTTTCCAAGCATCACGGCCATCACCAGGGCTGCAATACCCGCATTGATGTGGACCACAGTACCTCCTGCAAAATCAAGTGCGCCGAGTTTGAACAACCAGCCGTCACCCGACCATACCCAATGTGCGACAGGGTTGTACACAAATATTGCCCAAAGAACAGTAAAAATCAGGAAACCCCGGAATTTAATGCGCTCTGCGAAAGCTCCGATGATCAGGGCAGGTGTGATAACGGCAAACATACACTGGAACAGTATAAATACAATATGAGGAATCCGTTCAGTGGCCTGAGAGATATAATACGGACTCACATCAGTAATACCGATACCGCGCAGAAAAGCCCAGTCAAATCCTCCGAAATAAGGAGCCAACGCTCCCGTGGTGGAACCGAATGCATTGCTGTAACCAAAAGCTACCCATTCGAGACTGATCACTGCTGTAATGATAAAACACTGCATTAGTACATTCAGAATATTTTTATTGCGCACCAGGCCGCCGTAGAATAATGCCAAACCGGGAATTGTCATCAACATTACAAATGCGGTGGCTACAATCATCCAGGCTGTATTTCCGGAACTGATGAAAGGCTCAGGAACAGCGACTGCAGCCGGGACCACTGCAGCAACAACGGCCAATGAATCCTGCGCAAAGGTTAGGACAGGTAAAACCATTGATAAGCCAACTGGTAACCCGATGTATTTTAGATATTTCTTCATAGCTTTAATTCTTAATTTGTTGACTTATTTTTTATCGTATAGCGATTCATCTCCATGGTCACCGGTTCGGATGCGGATGGACTGCTCAATCTGGGTTACAAAAATTCGTCCGTCACCGCTTTCCCCCGTAAAGGCAGATTTAAGAATTGCAGTTATTGATTTCTCAACATTAATGTCTCGCACCACGAAGGAGATATAAACCCGGTCAATGGTATTGACATCATAGGCAATGCCTCTGAATATCAAACCCTGTTTTGCAGTCCCCTGGCCTTTTACTTCCCACCAGGAAAGGAAATCGATATCAGCCTCGTGTAAAGCCTTTCTCACAATTTCGAATTTTGATTTGCGAACAATCGCCTCGATTTTTTTCATTTTTTATAAATTTTAATTTATGATTGTTTACCTGACTCCGGATTATAATGAAAAGCCGACGACTAAGAATAATTGATCTCTTTCCGGATTATAAATAACCTGCCCTGTAACCGGGACTGAAAAGCTATCGGAGAGTTTGATTACCTTACCGGTACCAATACCTGCATGACATATATTAAATTCTCCGTCTGATGTATGCCAGCCATCGCCTGCACCTGCGGAAAGGGAAAATGATTTAAATGCATAACTGGCCTGGAAGTATTTGTCTTCACCGGCGGATGCTGGAACTGAGGCTTTGTTTAAAATGTAATTCGCGCTTAGACTTAATCCACCTGTTGTAAATCCGGCGTTTAGTTCAATGGCATTCGATGAGTCTGCCGAGAATGCACCTCCAAGACCTGGATAATAATAATCAGTTACACCAAAACTAAGTCCATTTGAGAAAGCATAAGAAATGTATGGATCAACTTCGGCATAGCCCGATGCATCAAAAGATCCCCAGGCTCCAACTGTTAAACCGCCTGTATTGAACTTTAATGACGGCTGGAATGCAGGACCTGTTCCCAATTTGGTGCCTCTCCATATGTAATTGTTATAAAAATCTGCGCCTACACTCCAGGTACTTTTGGATTCCTGCGCCAGGCTTGAAAAAGATCCCGCCATAAGGATCGTTGCAAATAAGATCAAAGTAGCTTTTTTCATAATAACCATTTTTAATTAAAAATATTAAGGTGTCTGTACTTCGGTTAATGCTCGTTCGTTTTTATTTTCTAAAACATTAACCCCCGTTTTTTTACTATCTTATTGCAAATTTATGTGTTTTAAATATTACCTACCCATATTTTTAGGTCCTACAGCTCATAATAACGTTTATTTAACAAATACACCCCATTTTCTATAATTTTAAGGTCTAAAAATGGCCCCTGTTAACGTTTTGTTCATATCCACATTGTTTTAATGACCCATAGTTTTGTTTTTGGTGTTATTTATACCTCTTTGTACGATTATTTATTTATTTGATGTCTATTTGATATTTATTATTCGCCGTATAAACGGAATGCGTTAAGCCGGCAAAATCCTCGTAAAAGTTCGAAGAGCGAACTGAAATTGTACAACAAACAGATGAAATATTTGGAAAACGCAAAAAAAAATCTCATTTTTCGTACCCAATTCAATAATAAACTTTCCTCAATCCTTATCCAAAATTCAGTATCTGATGCACACCCGGAAAGACTGGTCATTCAAAAATAACAGGGTCCAACCATCGTTCCCGGGTGTATCTGATCTAAAATATACCTGTTTGAGGCCGACAGATCCGAAGGATTATAATAATTTTGTCGTGGAATCAGTAAATTATAAATACGATGAAACTCTGGGATAAGGGAACTGAAATAAATCAGCTGATCGAAAACTTCACGATTGGCCGCGACACCGAAATGGACCTGTTTTTAGCCGAATTTGATGTGATTGGTTCACTGGCACACATAAAAATGCTCCATTCTGTCGGTTTATTAACCGCTTCGGAACTGGAGTCGCTCACGGACGCCTTGCGTGAGATCTACCAAATAATAAAGGATGGTAAGTTTATAATAGAAGCGGGAAGTGAAGATGTTCATTCCCAGGTTGAACTGTTGCTTACAAGGAAACTGGGCGATGCGGGTAAAAAAATCCACAGCGGCCGTTCCAGAAATGACCAGGTTTTGCTCGATTTAAAATTATTTACCCGAAATGAGATAAAATCGGTAGTTACACAGACTTTCGAACTTTTTGAGATCCTGGTTGCTCAGGCTGAAAAATACAAGCAACTACTAATGCCCGGGTACACCCATCTTCAGGTAGCAATGCCCTCTTCGTTCGGATTATGGTTTGGTGCATATGCCGAAAGCCTGACCGATGATCTGATCCTGCTACAGGCGGCCTACCGGGTAGCCGACCAGAATCCACTTGGTTCCGCGGCCGGATACGGCTCTTCCTTCCCGCTCGACAGGCAGATGACCACCGATCTGTTAGGATTCGAATCGATGAATTACAACGTAATATACGCCCAGATGGGTCGTGGTAAAGTTGAGAAAACCGTTGCCTTTGCACTCGCTTCAATTGCAGCCACCCTGTCGAAGCTCGCTTACGATGTTTGCCTTTTTATGAGCCAGAATTTCAATTTTGTGTCTCTTCCCGACGAACTGACAACAGGATCGAGCATTATGCCTCACAAGAAAAATCCCGATGTGTTTGAGTTACTCCGCTCCCACTGCAACCGCATCCAGTCGCTGCCCAACCAGATTACCCTGATGACAAACAATCTCCCCAGCGGTTATTTCCGTGATCTGCAACTGATTAAGGAAGTATTTATTCCCTCTTTCACTGAGTTGAAAAGTTGTCTCTCCATTGCATGTTTTGCAATCAGCAACATAAAGGTCAATGACAGGATCATGGATGACAACCGTTATGAAAATATATATAGTGTAGAAGAGGTGAACAGAATGGTGCTGCAGGGTGTTCCATTTCGGGATGCTTATCGTCAGGTAGGTGAATCGATCAGTAAAGGCGATTTCCATCCGGACAAAAATCTTCACCATACACACGAAGGAAGTATAGGTAACCTGTGTCTGCAGGAAATTCAACATAAGATGGAATTAATACTTCAAAGTTTCAATTTTGCAAAAGCAGAAAAAGCGACAGATACCCTCCTGGCGGATCAGGTTGCGAAAAAGTAATCTGAAAAGCGGGAATTGTAGCGATCATTTGTTCTAAAATCGCCCGTTATAATTTCTTTTTGATATAAACCCGATGTTTTTATAAGCTTAATGACAATTAATGATTATTTAATATCTATTCTTATTGTATTAATAACCAGTTATTTATATCGAAAAATACCCTTAAAACCACCCGCTCGCACGGAATTTTCCATTCGCGGCACCAGGTCTATTTTGAAATTCGGCGTCAAAATTGTATTTTTGATATTAATTACTAAGCAATACCGGTAATTTTCTTTCATATTGTTACTGATTTTGGCTAATAATTGAATATTTATCCATAGATTATCCACATAAATCTGTCTGGAAACAGTCAGGGTGTTTTGTTAATTATATATTACATGGAACAGAAAAGATTTCCAAAAGCTCAAGGGCTGTACGATCCCTCAAATGAACACGACGCATGCGGGATCGGTTTTGTCGCCCACATTAAAGGACACAAATCGCATGAGATTATTCAACGCGGCCTCACTGTGTTATTGAATATGGATCATCGTGGCGCGACAAGCTCAGATAATAAAACGGGAGACGGAGCAGGTATTTTGATGCAGCTTCCCCATGATTTTTTTATTTCGTTGAAAATCGGTGTTCCTGAAATCGGAAAATACGGCTGCGGACTCGTATTCCTTCCCGTAAATGAGGAAGAAGCAGCATATTGCATTGAAGTACTGAACCGGTACGTTGAAGCCGAAGGTCTTCAGGTGATATGCTGGCGCGATGTACCCATCGACAGCTCCGTAATCGGTGAAATAGCCAAACGTTCGGAACCCGCAATCCGACAGATATTTGTTAAAGGAAATTACGAACAGGATGTCCTTGAGCGTAAACTATACCTTGCACGTAAACAAGCCGAAAGAATTGTCAGGGGTTCACAGCTGGCTGAAAAGGATTCATTCTACCTGCCAAGTTTATCAAGTAAGGTAATTATCTATAAAGGGATGTTTACCCCGGGACAGTTACAGAGTTACTTCAAGGACCTTACCAATCCGGCAATGACGAGTGCAATTGCACTGGTGCATTCCCGTTTCAGTACAAATACTTTCCCCACCTGGGATCTCGCTCAACCGTTCCGCATGATTGCCCACAACGGTGAAATCAACACAATCAAGGGAAATCGTCAGTGGATGCATGCACGCGAATCATTGCTTGAATCTGATCTTTTTGGTGACGATCTTGATAAGCTTTTCCCGATTATCGAACCCGGGAAATCCGATTCAGCGTCGTTCGACAATACCCTTGAGTTCCTTCACATGACCGGACGAAGTGTACCTCACTCGCTCTGTATGTTAATTCCGGAATCTTTTAATGAGAAAAATCCGATACCCGAGAGTTTAAAGGCGTTTTATGAATATCATTCCACGCTCATGGAACCCTGGGACGGCCCGGCATCTATGGTCTTTTCCGACGGCCGTTACATAGGCGGCACACTCGACCGCAGCGGATTACGCCCTTCAAGATACATCATTACGAAGAATGACCTTATCGTTATGGGATCAGAAGTGGGGGTACAGGTATTTCCCGCCGGCGAAATCAAGGAAAAAGGGCGTTTACGGCCCGGTAAATTATTACTGGTTGATACCCAGTTAGGGATAATCATTCCCGATAAGGAAGTCAAAGCGGAATTAAGCCGCAAGAATCCGTATGTGAACTGGCTCAAAGAAAACAGGTTAGAACTTGAAGAGATAAAAGTAAAGCAGCGGTTTCCCAGCGGAATGGGCGAGAAATTCGGACCCTACTCCAAAGTGTTTGGTTACAGCAAGGAAGAGATGATGATCATTATCAAGGAGATGGCCGAAACGGCCCAGGAACCAACCAGTTCGATGGGTAATGACACTCCGCTGGCTGTATTCTCCGATAAACCAAAAAGATTTTTTAGTTATTTCAGACAGTTATTTGCCCAGGTTACCAATCCTCCCATCGACTCGATTCGCGAAGGACTGGTGATGTCGCTTACAAATTATATCGGCTCCCTGAGCAGCAATATCCTTGATGAATCGCCCAATCATTGCAAGCTGATCAAATTTGAGAGTCCTATTATTACCAATACCGACCTCGGAAAGATCAAAGACCTCAAGCATGAGACGTTCACGCATGTAACAATACCTATGCTTTTCCCGGTAAAAGAGGGAGTCGAAGGGTTTAAGCGTTCGTTCAAATCCATGCTCGAAGCCGCTGAGAAAGCTGTAGATGATAAGAAGAACTTTATCATTCTTACCGACCGGAACATTTCGGAGGACCTGGTTCCAATTCCTTCATTGCTTGCTGTTGCCGCAGTCCACCATCACCTGATCAGCGCAAAAAAAAGGATGCAGATCGGGATCATCGTTGAATCGGCAGAACCTCGTGAAGTCAATCATTTCGCACTGCTTCTGGGTTATGGAGCCAGCGTTGTGAATCCCTACCTGGCTTTCGCTGCGATTGATTACCTGATTAATGAAGGTGAAATCAAACTGCCGTATGCCGAAGCGCGTAAAAACTATATTAAATCAATTGACAAGGGCCTTCTTAAGATCCAGTCAAAAATGGGCATATCCACGCTCCGCTCCTACCACGGATCACAACTGTTCGAAGCGGTGGGCGTCAGTGATGAATTAATTGAGAAGCATTTCAAAGGAACGCCCTCTCGTATCGGCGGAGTCGGTTACGAAGAAATTTTCCAGGAAGCGATGATCTTCCACAACGATGCCTTTAAAAATCCGTCAGCAAAAGTTCAGTTTTCGACGGTCGGCGAATACCATTACCGGAACAACGGCGAATTTCATGCCTGGAATCCGCAAAGTGTAGCACTTTTACAATGGGCCACAACAACCGATGATTACCAGGTATATAAAAAATTCAGCAAGCTGGTTGATGAGCAGAATGCGAAACCCGCGTTTATTCGTGGTGCGTTAAAATGGAAAACAAATCCAATCCCTATTGAAGAAGTCGAACCTGCTGAAAACATCCTTAAACGATTCGTAACGGGTGCCATGTCGTACGGTTCGATCTCGAAGGAAGCACACGAGGCTATCGCGGTGGCTATGAATACAATTGGAGGCCGGAGCAACACAGGCGAAGGAGGCGAGGATGCCGAACGTTTTGGAACGGATAAAAACTCAAAAATCAAACAGGTGGCATCGGGTCGTTTCGGGGTAACCAATAATTACCTGATCAATGCCGTAGAACTTCAGATAAAAATTGCCCAGGGTGCAAAACCCGGCGAAGGTGGTCAATTACCCGGTTTTAAGATCAACAGGATCATTGCAAAACTGCGCCATTCGACACCGGGAATTACGCTGATTTCTCCGCCGCCGCATCATGATATCTATTCAATCGAAGATCTTGCGCAGTTAATATTTGATTTAAAGAATGTTAACCCATCGGCAAAAGTCTCCGTTAAACTCGTCGCTGAATCGGGCGTAGGTACGATTGCCGCAGGTGTGGCTAAAGGATTTGCAGATATAATCATCGTAAGCGGATGTGAAGGGGGAACAGGAGCATCACCTGCCAGTTCTATCAAACATGCAGGATTACCTGCTGAATTCGGAATTGCCGAAGCTCAGCAGACCCTGGTGATGAACAATTTGCGCGGTCGCGTCAAACTCCAGGTCGACGGTCAGTTAAAGAACGGTCGCGACGTGGTTATCATGGGAATGCTAGGAGCTGAGGAGTTTGGATTTGCAACGGGTGCATTAATTTCGCTCGGATGCGTAATGATGCGCAAATGTCACCTGAATACCTGTCCGGCAGGCATTGCCACCCAAAATAAAAATTTAAGGAAACGGTTTATCGGCCGCTCACAATATGTGATCAACTATTTCACATTTATTTCACAGGAGATCCGTGAATACATGGCTGAAATAGGGGTGCGCACCTTCGACGAACTCGTTGGAAGAGTCGATCTGCTTGAACAGAATCATGAGGTAACCAACTGGAAGATGAAAAATGTCGATCTCTCCAAATTTCTGAATCTTCCGGAAGAGGCAAAAAAATACCCCATTCACAATACCCATCCAAATACCAAAAACATGGATGATGTGATTGATAAAACGTTGATTCGTGAGGCCAACAAAGCCATTAAAAGCGGAGAAAAGGTATGGCTGGCTTACGAGATCAACAATGTAATGCGCACAGTCGGAGCTATGCTTTCGGGTCAGATCTCCAAACGATATGGTGAACTGGGATTACCAAAAGATACCATTAACTGTACATTCCGTGGAACAGCCGGGCAGAGTTTTGGTGCGTTTCTGGTAAGAGGAGTATCGTTCAGGCTTGAGGGTGATTCGAACGATTACCTGGGCAAAGGACTTTCGGGCGGTAAGATTATTGTAGTACCTCCCGGCGGCTCAACTTTTGCCCCTGATAAAAATATTATCGTGGGAAATACGACCCTTTACGGGGCTACCAGCGGAGAAGTCTATATCCAGGGAGTTGCAGGAGAACGTTTTTGTGTCAGAAACTCAGGAGCAAAAGCCGTTGTGGAAGGAACAGGCGATCACTGCTGCGAATACATGACCGGGGGACGGACAGTTGTTCTGGGAACCACGGGTCGGAATTTCGCAGCCGGAATGAGCGGCGGAATTGCCTATGTACTTGATGATAATGGTGATTTTGAATATTACTGTAACAAGGGACTCGTTGAACTGGGGCCTGTAGAAGATAAGGCCGACATTTCGGAATTACAGGAAATGATTGGAAAACATCTGTTGTATACCCAAAGTCCTCTTGCCGGTAAAGTGCTTACCAATTGGGAAGAGTACCTGCCTAAATTTGTAAAGGTTATTCCTTTGGAATACAAAAAAGTGTTGAACGAGATGAAATTAAAAGAGGTGAAACGAAAACTCGAAATGGCCGAAGATGCCCCCGACAGAAGGGAATAGTTTCCGGGTTAAGAAGACGTTTAACACAAACATTGATTAAAGTTATTGAAAATGGGAAATCCAAAAGGTTTTATCGATATAGAGCGTAAAGAGGGCGGTTATCGCCCCGTAAGTGAAAGAACTTGCGATTATGGTGAAGTAGAACAGACCCTTAACGAGAACGATCGTAAGGATCAGGCTTCACGGTGTATGGATTGCGGAATACCTTTTTGCCACAGTTCATGCCCTGTTGAAAGCAATATTCCTGAATGGCAGGATGCTGTTTATCGCGGCAAGTGGGGTGAAGCATACGATTTACTCTCGGCTACCAACAGCTTTCCGGAATTTACCGGAAGGGTGTGTCCTGCACCATGCGAAAAAGCGTGTGTTCTTGCCATTCACGATGAGGCAGTAACGATACGCGAAAACGAGTGTTCCATCGTTGAAAAAGCATTCGATCTTGGTCATGTTGTGGAACAGGTTCCACTGACCAGAACCGGTAAAAAAATTGCGGTTGTTGGTTCCGGTCCTGCAGGACTCTCAACCGCCGACCTGCTTAATAAGGCAGGGCATACTGTAACCGTTTTTGAACAGGATGACAAAGTCGGAGGGTTGCTCAGGTACGGAATCCCCGATTTCAAACTCAATAAAGCAGTGATTGACAGGCGAATAAATCTGTTTTTAAAAGAAGGTATTATTTTTAAGGTAAATACAAAAGTGGGAGTGGATTTTCCTGCTGACCGCCTTTTAAACGAATTCGATGCGGTGTGCCTTGCGAATGGCGCAATGGATCCACGCGACTTGCCAGCCGAAGGTCGTGACCTTAAAGGAATCTATTTTGCAATGGATTTTCTGCGTCAGCAAAACAAGGTTGTCAGCGGGGAGTCAATCCCTGAGAATATCCACATTTCAGCAAAAAAGCAGAAAGTACTGGTCATTGGTGGTGGCGATACCGGTTCCGACTGTGTAGGAACATCCATCCGTCAGAAAGCGGCCTCCGTAACCCAGATCGAGATTCTTCCCAAACCGCTTACAAAACGGGGAAGCGACAATCCGTGGCCTTTCTGGCCCAATACACTGCGCACGTCAAGTTCTCATCTCGAAGGATGCGAAAGAAGATGGAGCCTTGCCACGAAACGGTTCATAGGGACCAACGGAAACCTGACAGGGGTGGAAGTAATAAAGGTTGAATGGGTTCGCGATAACGGACGCATGATCATGAAAGAAATTCCAGGAACCAATGAGCTTATCGAAGCCGACCTCGTGCTGCTTTCGATGGGATTTTTATCACCGGTTCATGCAGGATTGCTCGATAGCCTGGGTGTCGAATACGATCAGCGCGGAAATGTCAAATCAACAGACAGCACTACCAATCTTGATAAGATTTTTGTGGCGGGTGATGTCACTAGAGGGGCCAGTCTTGTGGTTTGGGCGATTCGTTCAGGCCGCGATGCCGCGAAAAAAATTCATGAATTTGTCATGAAATGAACATTATTCAACATGCACAAATCGACTTGAAAATCTTCTTGCGCATTTGATATAATTGAAAAGCAACCTGATTTTAGCAGACATGTAATTAATTAAAAAGACCGGCCAGCTGACCGGTCTTTTGCTGATTTGCGAACCTCATTGTGTATTGCATAGAGGAAGAATGCCTGCGACCTACCCTCCCCCTTTGCCATCCCCCTTTTTTTAAAGGGGGTAGGGGGATTTTTTTGATCAAAACAATTAATATAATCTTTGTCAATAAATCAATTTGGAACAGAAATGTATTAATTGAAAACCTGCTAAAACAATAATAATCATTGCACTAACAAAAATCCCCCCTGGCCCCCATCCCCCTTTCTTTTTCAAAAGGGGGAATTAAAGGGGGATTTTAAAAAAGGGGGAGTCATGCACGGGAATACATTGGAACTTAATAAGAAGAAGTGACACATGAGAAGTGTGATTTTTTAAAAGTGGAAGCACCCCGGGGCATGTAATCTTCGAATTACTATTTTCATTTTCAGCATAAAAATTCAACTTTGAAAGAACTCCCCCTTTGCAAAAAGGGGGAACACAAGGGGGATTTTTTTAATCAAAAAAATTAATATAATCTTTGTCAATAAATCAATTTGGAACAGAAATGTATTAATTAAAAAGCGAATAAAACAAAATGTGACATAAACTATTACTTAGATCTGAACAAATAATTATTGATGTATATTTGAACCTGCCATTCTTTAATTACTTAATCCTTTATCTATGAGCATTGCACTAACTTCGACACTGGTAGGTATAAGCATTATTGCCATAATTGTCCTGACCTCCACCGTAAAACTGAAAGCATTTATCGCTCTTTTCCTGGTTTCCCTTTTTCTGGCTTTCACAACCCTTCCTCCCGAATCAGTCGTCAGTACAATTAAGGAAGGATTTGGCAATACAATGGCCTCTATTGGATTTTTAATCATCCTGGGAGCCATTATTGGAATTACCCTCGACAAAACGGGAGGAACACTTAGTATAGCCAGGTATATTCTTTCAAAAACCGGCGAAAACAGAAGCGCTCCGGCATTGGGCATTACCGGTTTTATCACCGGCTTACCCATCTTTTGCGATTCGGGATTCATCATATTAAACGGACTGGCAAAGTCATTCAGTGCAAAATCAAAACTACCGATGGCTTTTATGGCAACTGTCCTGGCAAGTTCACTCTACTCGGTACATTGCCTGATTCCGCCACATCCGGGAGCTCTTGCAGCAGCCGGACTGATAAAAGTAAATCTTGGACACCTGATTGTACTTGGAACACTTTTTGCAATACCCGGTACCCTGGCCGCCTATTTCTGGAGCAGATGGCTGACAAAAGGGAAAAACTACCCTCCTGCCAAAGAAATTTTAACAGATACTCAAATCTCTTACGATAACCTTCCCCCTGCTTTTCTCTCTTTTCTTCCGATTGTCGTTCCTTTATTGCTGATCACAATCAGGTCGTTGCTCAATCTGGCCGACAAGGATGGTGATTTGCTGATTTCAAAAATATTCTATTTCCCTGGAGAGCCCATCTTTGCCTTGTCTGTTGGGGTTGTTCTGTCCATGTTCCTTATAAAAGACAAAACAATGACCGCACTAAATTCTGTCTACTCCGAGGCAATAGAAAAAGCCGGTCCGATATTGATAGTTACTGCAGCGGGCGGCATGTTTGGAATGGTGATCAAAGCGACAGGTACTGGTCAGACAATGGGTGAATTGCTGACAGGTACCAGCATGGGCCTTGTCGTACCGTTTCTAATTGCTGTAGTCATGAAAACGGCCCAGGGGTCTTCCACGGTTGCAATCATAACCACTGCCTCATTTGTTGCACCCATGACAGCCATGCTTGGTCTCGATTCGGAATGGGGCAGGTTACTGGCAATGCTTTCAATGGGAGCAGGTTCAATGTTTGTATCACATGCCAACGACTCTTACTTCTGGGTTGTTTCCAATTTTTCAGAGATTGAGCCCGATACTACGCTGAAAGTTTATTCATCTTCTACCATTGTTATGGGAATCGTAGTTTTCTCCTGTGTCTGGTTAACGTCACTGTTGGTTTTATAAGGCACCTTTTTTTCTCATTTGAATTCCTGATTTGCCCTCACATCAATATCCTGCTCGGATTAAAACAGAACAGCGAAGATATATCTAAGATTATGATAGGAATATTGACAATGCAAAAATATTCCTATCTCCCTCACTTGACTTTTACAGCTATTGTTTCTGTATTGGCCGCGGGACCTGATTCCCAGGACCGGTTATATTCGAGTTTAATAACATCGGTACCACTTTTCAATCCTTTGAAATTCCATATTTCAGTTCCTCCGCCGCCAATTTTACCCGGGCTGTCTTCAATAAACTGATGACCCACCGTATCAACGGCCGAAACATCCTGCTGATTCACCCACTTCCACGAATAACCAGTCGACGGACTGGAGGCTAATTCAATCCTGAAAGTTTCACCAACCTCAATTTCAAATTCAGTTTTCATGATTTTTGACTTTATTTTGCAACCTGAGACGATACAAATCAAAACCACTATTCCAACAAGTTTCAATATATTCATCCGATTGAAATTAAATTTTATTTCGCTCTTACCACAAAAATTCCTGTTGTATTTTTCGAGTCCTTAAGATAATCGGCCAGAGGAACCCGGGTGGTTTCCACTTTTGCACCTGACGAGGAAGCATGAAGCAGGTAAACCCGTCCATCTTTTTTATAGAGTATTCCCACGTGTGATACATCCATCCCCGGAATCCGGGTAGTGAGCGCCACAATATCACCATCGAGAATATCACGTTCATGCAAGGCAATTTTTTCCTTTGGGATATAGAAAAATGGCTGGGATGATACCCGTATTTCAATTTTTTTTATCTCATCAATTAACACACTATTCCCCTTTAACTGAGGATACGAATCAGGATGTGAACTCATAAAATTGAGAACTACAGGACATTTCTCACCACCAAGTTTCGGTGAAACATCCTCAACAATTCCTTTTGCCTGATTGTCTGTGATCCATTCCCCGAAATAATGCAAACGACTTCCATAGCCTTTTAACACGCCGTTCCGGTACCTGATTTTCTCCAGTTCGCTGATAAACTTTTCAAATGTAGGGGTTCCGCCTTTGATGGTTCGTGCTATGGCAAGGCAGTTCTCGACAAATGTAGTGCAGTCGAGTTCACGCAAATTTATAATCAGATTTTCTTCATTATCAATATCCAGGGTCTTGCCAACGTAAGGCGTCACTTTAAAGTCGTTACCAATCTTCAGAATTAATTCACCTGTCGGCAGAAGACTATCTTTTGAAAATTTTTCCAGTTTTTCCCGGAACAGACTTTTGTCCTTTTCGGTAACAATGATTTTTGGTACTTCAGCCGCTGTAGCGACCAGCCTGATCATTAAAATCAAAATAAAAAACAGAATAAATTTCCTTTTCATTTGGCAGAATATTTTTGAACTTTCACCAAAGGTAATTAATTGCCAGACTGCTGTCCGTGAACTGACGAACTTATTTATGCCTTTTCTTTAGTTCTCTCGCGATGTCTTCAATACGGTAACCTTTATGCGACAATAATACAATTAAATGGTAAACCAGGTCAGAAGCTTCATAAAGCAATCGTTCGTCATTCCCCGCCATCGCTTCGATTACAGTTTCGACAGCCTCTTCGCCAACTTTCTGTGCCATCCGCGAAATGCCATCTTCGAACAACGATGTCGTATATGATCCTTTGGGCATTTCAATTTTGCGTGTATCGATAAAATCCTGCAATTGCTTTAAAAACAGCACATCCTCCGATTTATTCTCTTCACCCCAGCAAGTATCTGTACCCGTATGACAAACAGGTCCCACAGGATTAACTTTGATTAGCAATGTATCCTGGTCGCAATCGGGTTCTATGGATACCACTTTGAGGAAATTCCCCGACTCCTCCCCTTTTGTCCATAACCTGTTCTTGGTACGACTGAAAAATGTCACGAGTCCTGTCCCAACGGTTTTATCATAAGCTTCCTTATTCATAAATCCAAGCATCAGAACTTTGGCAGTTGTATTATCCTGAATGACAGCAGGAAGAATATCACCTGCCAGTTTTTTGAAATCAAGTTCCATATATATCTTAATAATCTTCGTTAAAAATTCACTATTGCAGAGTCCGGAAAGTATTGTTATCAAACTATCTGACGCAAATCCCCTGCCCGCGAAGATAGTGCTTTAGATCGGGAATGGCAATTTCACGAAAATGGAAAATGCTGGCAGCGAGACCCGCATCTGCCTTCCCTAATGTAAATACGTCGGCAAAATGTTCCATCGTGCCGGCTCCGCCAGAGGCAATAAGCGGAATTGTAAGACTTTCGGAAAGCTTTGCCAGTTCCTTGTTTGCAAAACCATTCTTTGTACCGTCGTGATTCATAGAAGTAAACAGAATTTCACCGGCTCCGCGATTCTCAGCCTCCTTTGCCCATGAAAAGAGCTCTTTTTCGGTTGGAATACGACCTCCATTAACGGTCACTGTCCAGTAATTATTGGCTTCACGCGCATCGATGGCAACAACAACAAACTGGCTTCCAAAATTATGTGCCAGGTCATCAATCAGCTTCGGGTTGCGGACAGCAGATGAGTTGATTGAAATTTTATCGGCCCCGGCTTCAAGCAATGCTTCGGCATCTTTTAGTTCACTGATTCCCCCGCCCACTGTAAACGGAATGTCCAGATTTTGGGCTATGCGTCTGACCAGTTCCACAAAAGTTTTGCGCCCTTCGTGGGTGGCGGTAATATCAAGAAAAACAAGTTCGTCAGCGCCCTGCTCTGCATAAAGCTTTCCCAGTTCAACAGGATCGCCCACATTAATGATATTTATAAAATTTACCCCTTTCACGGTCTGTCCGTCGCGGATATCGAGGCATGGTATAATTCGTTTTGCAAGCATATTATTAAAGTTTTATTTTCACATCAACTAATAAACTTCCTGATCTCTTCCATGGTAATCCTTCCTTCGTAGATGGCCTTTCCCGTGATAACAGCCGGGATTCCGGCCTCCTGCAATTCGAGAATATCGGTCATCGAACTGACACCACCGCTTGCGATAAGATAAGCGTCGGGAACTGATAAGAGTATCTTTTTATACAAATCGGTAGCCGCTCCCTGCAACATCCCGTCGCGACTGATATCAGTACTGATGATTTTCCGGATTCCCTTTGAATGCCAATCCTTTATAAAGGTGAAGATATCTGTTCCTGTACTCTCCTGCCATCCCGCCACTGCAATCATTTCGTTATTCGCATCAGCACCAAGGATAATCCGGTCGGCGCCAAATTTTTCAATCCAACTTAAAAAAATATCGGGTGATTTTACCGCGATACTACCGCCTGTAACCATTGCAGCCCCCGATTCGAACGCAATTTTCAGATCTTCATCCGACTTTAGTCCGCCACCAAAATCGATTATCAGGTTGGTGCCTGAAGCAATACTTTCCAATACCTTTTGATTCACAATGTGATGTGCTTTTGCGCCGTCGAGGTCAACAAGATGCAATCGTTTCAATCCCCCCGCCTCGAACATCTTAGCAACCTCAAGCGGATTTTCGTTGTAAATAATTTTCTGCTGATAGTCACCCTGACTAAGCCGCACACATTTTCCGTCAATGATATCAATAGCCGGAATAATTTCAATTTTCATTCGTGTGATATTTTGATTTTTTAAGCTCCTGAACATTCCCCTGCGATTCATCATCACTGGTTTTCTGTGTTCAGACCTTAAGATTTATAAAATTTTCAAGAATTCTTGCGCCGGACTTGCCGCTCTTTTCGGGGTGGAACTGTGCGGCATAATAATTATCACGCTGCAGAGCTGCACTGAAAGGGACTATATAGTTGCAGGTTGCTGCAGTATCTGCGCCTGTAGTGGCGTAATAGGAGTGAACAAAATAAAAATATTCTTCTTCACTGATATGATCAAATAGTGGCGTCTTTAAACCGGAAAGGCTGTTCCAACCCATATGAGGAACCTTAAACACTGCCGGGTTATCGGGAAGTGGCTCAAATTTCATCACCTTTTCGGGGAAAATACCCAGGCATGCAGTATCGTTCTCTTCGGAATGGGAACACATCAACTGTAAACCCAGGCAGATACCTAGAACCGGTTGCTTAAGGTCGCAGATCAAGGTATCAAGCTTGTGATGTTTCAGGTAACTCATGGTTGTGGAAGCCTCTCCTACCCCGGGAAAAATGATGCGATCGGCACTTCTGATTTCAGCCTGATCGGCTGTTATTAATGCCGAAACTCCGAGTCGCTGCAATGCAAAGTCGACAGACCGGATATTCCCGGCATTGTATTTTATAATTACAATCTTCATGTTAAAATAATGGGTAAATTCTGTTATTTCAGGAGCAGCTCAATCACGCGTACCATTTCCTTAAATTCAGCCTCCTTAAACAAACGGGTCATATAAATTATCTTTCCTGACTTGTCAATAATCACGTTACGGGTTACTCCTGCCCTCTTGTCTGCAAAAATCCCGAAGACATCGGCATTTGTATCTACGGCCAGCGGATAGGTAATATTCATTTCCTGCTTAAATCGTTTAACCTTTTCGAGGGGTTCATCACGATCGACACCAAAAAGTAAAAAGTCAGGGTTGCGCTTGTGTTTCTTCCAGATGTCGTTTTCGATAAATGGAATCTCCTGCCGGCAAACACCACACCAGGTCGCGGTAAACTGAAGCATTACCACTTTTCCTCTCCATCCTGCAGAAGATACCTGCTTTCCGTTGGTCAGGATCATGGTAAAATCGGGGATTTCATCTCCGATTTTGACTTTAAATTCATAATCCGCAGGAATCTGCTGGTGAGGAAGGGCGTTTTCGGTTTGCGCAAAAGCATTTGTAAAAATCAACATGCCGACGAGGACAATTTTGGTAACTTTAACAAAGCTTTTCATGGCAATCTGTTTTAGTTGAATACGACGGTTCGGTTATTAAAGACCAGTATTTTACGCTGGATATGTTTATAGACCGCTTCGCTTAAGACAATTTTTTCAAGATCACGTCCTTTCCGTATCAGACTTTCGACATTATCAAGATGGGATATCCTCACGATATCCTGCGTAATAATGGGCCCTGCATCAAGTTCCGTGGTCACATAATGACTGGTTGCCCCGATAATCTTTACACCGCGCTCATGTGCCGCATGGTAGGGCTTTGCACCGGCAAAAGCCGGCAAAAAGGAGTGGTGAATATTCACGATACGATTCGGGAAATGCACCACAAACTGATCGGACAAAACCTGCATGTATCTAGCTAATACAACGAAATCAATGTCGTATTGTTCCAGAATTTCGAGTTCTTTTTGCTCCTGAACAAGTTTATTTGCACTGGTCTTTTCCACCACATGGAAATCGATCCCAAAACGCTCCGCTACCGGCCTCAATGTTTCGTGGTTGCTGATTATTACCGGGATATCGGTGTCCCAGTCGCCGGCCGTATAACGTGAGAGAATATCGAAAAGACAATGCGACAATTTCGATACAAACACCGCCATTCGCGGACGTTTATCGGAAAAATGAAGTGCAAACTTTATCGCGAATTTTTGCGCAATAAGTGTTTCAAAGTAGTCGGCAATTTTTTCCCTGGGAATTGCAAATTTTTCCAGTTCCCATTCAACCCGCATATAGAACAACTTCTCTTCGTGATCAACATGCTGATCGAGGTAAATAATATTTCCGCGATTTTCATTTAAAAATTCGGTGACAGCAGCCAGAATCCCTTGTTTATCGGGACAATGAATAAGCAATATTGCTGTGTTTTTAACACCCGTATCCCTTCGTATCGATTGCATATACTATAATTGAAATTACAATTTTAAAGCACTCCCTTTGTACTGGGGAGCGATTGCACAAACGGATCTTTGCGTATTGCCATTTTCAAAGCACGTGCAAATGCCTTGAATATGCCTTCAATTTTATGATGTTCATTCGTTCCCTCAGCCTTAATATTCAGATTTGCCAAAGCCGAGTCTGACAACGATTTAAAGAAGTGATAAAACATCTCGGTGGGTACATCTCCAACTTTTTCGCGTTGAAACTCGGCATGCCACACCAGCCAGGCCCGTCCGCCAAAATCGAGGGCTACCTGTGCCAGGCAATCGTCCATGGGGAGACAAAAACCGTATCGTTCGATTCCTCTTTTATCGCCCAGCGCTTTTCGGATTGCCTCACCAAGTGCAATCCCGGTATCTTCGATCGTATGATGCTCATCAACAACCAGGTCGCCGATTACATTAACTGTCAGATCGCAGCCCGAATGGCGACCGATCTGGTCGAGCATATGGTCGAGGAAGCCTAAGCCTGTTGAAATATCACATTTGCCGGTACCGTCGAGTTTCAATTCGACAAAAATGTCTGTCTCAGCGGTTTTTCTTCGTACAGTTGCTGTACGTTCACCAGTGGCAAGATAAGTAAAAATATCGTCCCAATTCTCCGTAACCAATGCACATAAATGGTCGATATTATTGACTGCCAATTCATTAAGTCTGTCTTCGGATGCAAAAAATATTCCCCTGGCACCCAGGTTCTTCGCCAATTCAATATCTGTAATCCTATCGCCTATCACGAATGAGCCTGCAAGGTCGTATTCCCTGGAAAAATATTCCTTCAGCATTCCTGTTTTAGGTTTGCGGTTTTCGGAATTTTCTGCAGGCATGGATGGATCGATATGCACATTACGAAAAGTAACCCCTTCGTTTGAAAAGGCTTTAAGCATCATATTCTGGGACGGCCAAAAAGTCTCCTCGGGATAGGAGGATGATCCCAACCCGTCCTGATTAGAGACGATAACCAATTCATAATCAAGATATTTCTGAATATTATAAAGGTTCCGGAACACCCCCGGGATAAATTCCAGTTTCTCCAGCGCGTCGACCTGCATATCGTTTTTAGGTTCGACAATCAGGGTTCCGTCACGATCAATAAAAAGGATCTTTTTCATTCTTATTTAATTTTTCCTGAGAAGTAGTATAAATTTCATTCCACTCCGAAAAGTCTGAGTTCATTGATTTTCAACTTCTTTACCCCTTACCCCTAAAGGGGAACCAGTTGAAAATCAATGAACTCTTCAAAGTCCCCTTCAGGGGATTTAGGGGTTTTTGACTTTTCGGAGCAGACTCAAAGTTACCGAATAATTTTCAACATCAGATCAATTGGTCAAACGCCTCAATTAATGTGGCATTCTCCTCGGGTGACCCGATGCTGATACGCAGACAACCTTCGCACAGTGCTATGGAGGAGCGGTCGCGGACAATAATTTTCTGTTCAACCAGATATTCGTAGATACCGCGTGGATCGTGAGTTTTTACCAGTACAAAGTTGGCATCAGTGGGAAAAACCTTCACAACGAAAGGATACATCTTTAAATATCCCAGCATTTTCTCCCGCTCTTTAAGGATTACTTCAACCCAACTTATTTTTTTATTCTCATCGGCAAGAAGTTCAAGCCCTTTCTCCTGGGTCAGGATGTTCAGATTATAAGGATATTTTATCCGGCTCAGCACTTCGATGATCTGTTCATTTGCAAATGCCATTCCCAGGCGCAGCCCGGCCATTCCCCATGCTTTGGAGAATGTCTGAAGAATCACGAGGTTGGGATACTGACTCAGCGTGGGAAGAAATGATTTTTCGGGGCAAAAGTCGATATAGGCCTCATCCACAACAACAAGCCGGTCGAAGCCATTGATAATTTTCAACATTGCCACTTTATCGAGTGCATTACCTGAAGGATTATTAGGCGAGCACAGGAAGATAATTTTGGTATTGGGAGTCACGGCTGCCAGTACTACATCTGCATCCAGTTCAAAATCATCACTTAACGGAACCAGGTTCACCGCTATATCATTTGTATCGGCGGCAACACGATACATCCCGTAAGTGGGGTTGATTGAAACGATATTGTCCTTCCCTGGTTCACAAAATGCACGTAACAACAGGTCGATCGGTTCGTCGCTCCCGTTTCCCATGAATATATTTTGAACGGGCAGTTTCTTAATTTCACCCACCCTCGTTTTTAGTTTTATCTGACGGGGGTCGGGATAACGATTCCATGGTGAATTGTATGGATTTTCGTTGGCATCAAGAAAAACGGCAGCATCGCCCGAAAACTCATCCCTTGCGCTCGAATAGGGCTTCATGGTCCGGATATTGTTCCGAAGTATTTTGTTGATATCTAAGCTCATTTAATGTGGTTTCAGCGATTTTGGGCACTAAGTGCAGCCAAAATTCGTAATTCATAATTCATAATTTATTTCATCCTGAGTGTGGCCGCATTCCTGTGCGCAAAGAGTTGTTCAGCCTGCGCCATCTCTTCGATCACCGGACCTAAAATTCTTATCCCGTCATAGGTAATCTCCTGGAAAGTTATTTTCTTACAAAAACTGTCCAATCCTATCCCGCTGAACGATTTTGCCCAGCCATTGGTGGGCAGGGTATGATTTGTTCCCGAAGCATAATCGCCTGCACTCTCCGGGGAGAAGTTGCCGATAAATACCGAACCGGCATTGGTGATCCGTTCAGCCAGTTCCGCGGCATCATGTGTCGCGATAATCAGGTGCTCAGGGGCATACAAATTAATCAATCCCAGCATCTCGTCAGTATCCTTTACAAGTATAGCCCTGCTGTTTTCGAGTGCTTTGGCAGCCGTGGCAGAACGGGGAAGCTCTTTCAACTGCTTTCCCATTTCTTTAATAACCTGGCTGATCAGTTTTTCCACGGTTGTTACCAGAATGACCTGGCTGTCGGGACCATGTTCTGCCTGCGACAGGAGATCGGCCGCAACAAAGGCCGGGTTTGCGGAATCATCGGCCATCACGGCTACTTCCGACGGACCGGCAGGCATATCAATGGCACAATCGGCCATTGCAACAAACTGCTTGGCTGCCGTTACCCATGAATTTCCGGGACCGAATATTTTATCCACCCTTTGAATTGACTCCGTACCATACGCCATTGCGCCAATTGCCTGAACGCCGCCAACTTTATAAATTTCGGTGATATGACAGATTGAAGCCGCATACAGGATAGCGGGGTGGATTTTCCCCTCCCGATCTGGTGGCGAACAAAGAACGACTTCAGGACAACCTGCAATCTGAGCAGGGATTCCTAACATCAATGCAGTTGAGAATAAAGGAGCCGATCCTCCGGGAATGTACAACCCGACGCGGTCAATGGGAACCGATTTCTGCCAGCATTTTACCCCCGGCATGGTTTCGGTAACCCGATGAGGCACCTTTTGCGCAACATGAAACTTTTCAATATTTTGTGCAGCAATGGCAATTGCATCCTTTAATGCCGGATCAACACTTAAAACAGCCTCTTCGATTTCTTCAGGGGTAACTTTGAAGTCGTCAATATCCACCTGGTCAAATTGTTTGGTATACTCACGCACTGCCTCGTCTCCGTCTTCGCGGATTTTCAACAATATCTTACGGACAGTTTCACGTTTGTCTGTGTTGTCAGTTGATGGTCGTCGTGTAATTTCCGGCCACGATTTTAACAGCGGGTAACGGTAAATTTGCATCACGTAAAAGTTATAAAATCATTTTTTCAATCGGTACGACAAGAATACCCTCTGCACCGTTTCTTTTAAGATTACCGATCACTTCCCAAAACTCACGTTCATTAATTACCGAGTGAAGTGAACTCCAGCCACTTTTTGCGAGCGGCATAATTGTCGGAGAGGTCATTCCCGGAAGGACTTTAATAATCTGATCCAGTTTGTCATTCGGTGCATTGAGCAGGATATATTTCTTTCCTCTTCCTTTTTCGACTGCCTCGATGCGGAAGATCAATTCATCGAGTATGGCCTGCTTCTCCTTCGATAGTGTCGGGGTGGCCACCAGGACTGCCTCCGACTCCATAATGGTGTGAACCTCCTTCAAACGGTTACTTACCAGCGTACTTCCTGAACTTACAATATCGAAAATGGCGTCTGCCAGCCCGATTCCGGGAGCAATCTCAACTGAACCGGCAATGAAATGAATATCAGCCGGGATATTATTCTCAACCAGATAATCTTTAAGAATCCGGGCATATGACGTGGCTATTTTCTTTCCTGAAAACCATTCGAGACCAGGATATTCAATATCTTTTGGCATGGCCAGCGACAGACGGCACTTACTGAAACCCAGGTGTTTAATAATTTCAACTTCCTTATGCTGTTCCACCACCTCATTTTTCCCGACAATACCAATATCAGCAACGCCGTCGGCGACGCACTGAGGGATATCGTCGTCACGCAGAAATAAGGCTTCGAGCGGGAAATTTTTTGCCGCGGAAATCAATCGGCGGCTGCTTGCGATTAACTTAATGCCTGTTTCATCGAGCAGGGTCATCGAATCTTCATTTAACCGACCCTTGGTCTGAATAGCAATCCTTAAAATAGAATCCATGTAATAAAATTAAAAAAGGCCTACCTGATTGATAAGGTAAGCCTGTGTTTTGGTAATATGATTATGGACGTACCAACCCCGGCTCACCTTATGGTAAGTGATGATGATGTCCTTTATGAATACTGATCTTTGTCATAGTTATTTTAATAATGCAATATTAAACAAAAATCAGCTTTAATCTTCTATATCCCAAATTTGAATGTTAAATTTTAATTAATTGTCTTTGCAACCGATTGCACGTTTTAATATATTTGTACCGGTTAATTTAAAACTCCAAATATGATAAGAAGAATTTTTGTGCTGTTTATTCTGGTTCTGGTCACTTCGACAAGCTTCTCAAAACCTGAGAATAACAAAAAATTATTTTCCAAAGGCTACATCAAAAAAACGATGAAAAATGTAACAGCCTGGCAACTTAACAACCCAAAACATCAACCAACTGACTGGACAAACGGTGCATTCTATGCCGGAGTAACTGCAGCCTGGAAAACGACCAAATCGAAAACTATTTATCAGGCGATGTTGGATCTGGGTAATAAAACTAACTGGAAACCAGGTAAACGCTGGTATCATGCCGATGATATCGCAATTTGCCAGACCTATGTCGATGTTTACAAAAAGGAGAAAAAGCAGGAGATGATCCAGCCTTTTATCGACACGATGGCAGTATTCATGAGTAAACCTTATCCCCGCCGTAATAATATTGAAGTTATCAAATGGTGGTGGTGTGATGCACTCTTTATGGGACCTCCTGCGATGGTTAAACTTAGCGCTGTAACGGGCAACGACAGCTACATGAATTACAGTGATAAACTGTTCAAAGAGTGTTATGACCTTTTATATGACAAGGAAGAGCACCTGTTTGCGCGCGATCTGAAATATGTGATTAAAAATGACGGAAAAGATATCCGCGAAGCAAACGGCAAAAAAATATTCTGGTCACGTGGAAACGGCTGGGTAATGGGCGGCATCGTAAGGGTTCTCGAGGAACTTCCTGCCAATTATGCAGGCCGCGAATTCTATGTAACCTTGCTTAAGGAAATGTCGGCACGTCTGAAAGACCTTCAACAGGCCGACGGAATGTGGCGCGCCAGCCTGCTTGATCCCGATTCATATCCCGGCGGCGAAGTAAGCGGATCGGGTTTTGACTGTTATGCTATTGCCTGGGGTATCAACAATGGCATTCTCGACAAGGCAACCTACCTGCCTGTAGTTGAAAAAGCGTGGATCGGATTGAATAAATGTGTCAGGGAAGACGGCCATGTAGGTTGGGTACAACCAATCGGAGCCGACCCGAAGAAAAATTTTGATGCCGAAAGCTGGGAAGTTTACGGTTCAGGCGCATACCTGCTTGCGGGAAGCGAAGTGATTAAACTGAAACGCTAAAAACCGAATTTTACGAATTAAGACGAATTAGACGAATCGTAGATCATCCTTCGGCTGACTGATAATCAGGAAGATTACGCGAATCCTCGTTGAATCGGACATATAAACCCTCAAGGTCTCCAAGACCTTGAGGGTTTATTATGTTTTCCTGTGTCATTTTATTTATAACAATACCATCCGGTTCATCGCCGGTTCTTTCCTTTTAAATTTCGGGAGGCGATCTCCGTCAGCCGCCGGATACACCTGATTTTGAATTAACAGTATATATCAGAGTAGTACATCCAGCTGTTTTGGAATGACATGATTATTTTATATAACAGAATAACAAGGATATAGCCATCTCCAAATGGTTAATAATTGGTTTAATTACAGTTTATAACTGGTTTAAAAACGGTTTGTTTTCAGGGAAAAACAGTTGAAATATGGTTGAAATATTTGGGTGTGTTCATAAAAAACCCAACCTCCAGGATCAATTCTAAAACAAGTGTGGGAAATGCTTTACCACCTCATATTATAAGGGCAGGTTACAACAGCAATTTCAGGAATCGAAGTCAAAAAAATAATCCTCTAAAAGGTTTACGCGGAGTGATAGGCCTTTAAATATGATATAAGCCAAGCCATAACCGAGATTGTATGTTAGCACTAAACCTATATCTTATATGACTTTAAAAATTGTTCGGCTGTCATCGCAGGAATTTTGGAGTTTTTAAAATCCTTCAAATTCCTTGTGATTATTATATCCTGATCGTTCTCAATTGCAGAAAAATACTGTAATCCATCCTCAAAGTCTTTAAAATCCGTGTCATTAAGAGCAAGGTTTATTACCTTATCATCAAGTGATAAAACATCAACTAATAGTTTGAACTTCCTGAGTATCGATTTTACTTCATTATGTGGTTTAAATTTTAATAACAAGTAATTTGTAGTGGCAATAGTCAATGCAGAAACACTCAGTTGTATTTGTTTTCTATCGCCCAAGGAAAAGATTTGTGCTGCGTCAGCGTAATCCGGATCTCTTTTTGCCAACAAATCAATAACGATATTCGTGTCTATCAGTAGTTTCTTCATTTGTATTTCTCTGTCAAATAATCAGTATACTCCTTTTTGTAATCATAATCTTGGGGCAGTTTAACGACCCCACTCAGACTCTCTACCAAAGGCGTTATCGCGATACCATTTGATTTTTTCTTTGTCACAGAATCAAGATAGGATTCTACCATCTTGGATAAACTGATTTTGTGATTTTGAGCATAATCTTTTGCCCTAACTATCACATCTTTATCAAGTCTTAACGTCAATTTTGTTTCCATAGCGATAATATTTACGTACAAATTTATAAAATGAGTACGTCAAATACAATTTTCTGACCAGTTTATTTTAGGCGTATTGCCAGGATTTAGCAGAAAGTTTATAGTACTTTTCTTGTACTTCGACTGTTTTCAATGAAAAGGATGAAACCGGGCGGCTCCATCCTTTTACTAAAACTAACCAAACTAACTAACCGATAAAAGAGTTACAAATATCAAGCCAATAAATCAGCTTCCACTTTCCGCAAATAAAACTGCTTATCTCGGTTTCAATTTCCTGTCAACAAAGCACAGAATTCCTGCTTGCAGGTAGTTGCTGTTATAATTTGATAACTAATTCCATAGTTACTTTATTGATATTTCTAATTTTCTTCCTTCAAGGAAATTTCTGATTTCTCAGGTTGGCTATACCGAAGTAAAACATCTCTAAAAATAACTTGAACCATCCCAGCAATGGGTACAGAGTTTCTCTTTGGGTAAACCTATGGCTTCAACCAGATCGTCGAGTTTCTGAAATTTAAGGGTTGTCAGGTCTAAATTTTTGCGAATCTGCTCAACCATAGCATGATATTTCGGATTGTCGCTGTCGGAATATTCGCTCATATCCGGAATTCCCTTTCCGTCTAATTGTTCAACAGCCTTATAAGTTGCCAGATCGAGATTCGAACGCGACCGGCTGAAGTTCAGAAATTCGCACGGATAGGTGAGCGGAGGACAGGCAATGCGCATATGGATTTCCTGAATTCCCGCCGCGTGTAAGTCCTGTACGTTATCCTTCAGCTGTGTTCCGCGAACGATGGAATCATCGAGAAAAACTCCTCGTTTGTTTTTTATGACTGCTTTGTTGGGAATTAATTTCATTTTGGCCACAAGTACACGCATTGAATGATTTTGCGGCATAAAACTTCGTGGCCAGGTTGGTGTATATTTCGCATAAGGCCTTTTAAGCGGAATCTTTTTTTCGTTACTGTAACCCATGGCATGACCAATTCCGGAATCAGGAATACCCGCTACAAAATCGGCTTCAACCGTGTCGTTTTTGGCCAGCTCAGCACCACATTTGTAACGGCATTCATCCACATTAATTCCTTCGTAAAATGATGGCGGGTAACCGTAATATACCCACAGGAAGGAACAAATCTGCATTTTTTCGTTGGGTTTACGCAGTTGCTCATAACCATCGGCCGTCACAGATACAATCTCACCGGGCCCGATAAATTTTTCAATTTCAAAGTCCAGGTTTGGAAACGCACAGGTTTCGAAACTTACCGCATAACCATTTTCCTTTTTGCCGATTACAACAGGGGTTCTGCCCAGCTTGTCGCGCGCGGCGATAATTCTGTCTTCAGTCAGAATAATCATGCTGCACGAACCTTTTACGAGTTTGAACACGTTTTCGATACCGGAAACAAAGTCCTCGCTTTCAGCAATGAGCATGGCTACCAATTCGGTAGGATTTACCGATCCCTGGCTGGTTTCGGCAAACGTACGCCGGCTTTTGAGGAAGTTTTCCTCGATTTCAGCAATATTTGCGATCTTACTGACCGTAGCCACTGCAAATCTGCCCAGATGCGAAGTGATAAGAATGGGTTGTGCTTCTGTATCGCTGATTACCCCAATTCCGATATTGCCTTTAAATCCTGCGATATCGCCTTCAAATTTATTTCTAAAAGAGCCATCTTCAAGACTATGGATGGCACGCTGAAATCCTTTTTCCTTAGAGTAGAAGGCCAGACCTGCTCTCTTTGTTCCTAAATGGGAATGATAATCAGTTCCATAAAAAACATCGGCAACACAATCATCTGTTGAAATACTTCCAAAAAATCCGCTCATAGTTTAATTTTTGAACGCGCAAAGTTAACTGATTAAAAGAAATGACAAGAGAACCGGAAAAAGAAACCTCAACCAAAAGCAGCGAATTTTTAAAAGAAGAACAGGACCGGGAGTATCATGTTGTCTTACCTCCTCAGAATGCATCAGCACCCGGGTAAAAGTACTCTGCTGATGCTTTTTCTGCGTTAAACAGAAAATATTTAACAACTGCAGTGGCGCATAGTTTTCCGTCGTTTCCGAATAATTCGGCTTCAATCGTTGCCATCCTGGTTCCTGAATCTTTAACTCTTCCACGCAATGTAATCTCACCTGCACTGACCAGCACCGGGCGACGATAGGTGATCTCCATTGAGGCAGTCACTCCTACCGTTTTACAACGGGTCTGAACTACCCAGCTCGCTATCTCGTCAAGTAAAGTGGCCTGGATTCCCCCGTGCAACACATCCCTGAATCCTTCGAGCGATTTACGCGGTGTCCATCGTGCAATCACCTCATCACCCTCCTCCCAGAATTCGAGGCGAAGTCCGATCCCGTTGTTAGGAGAACAACCAAAACATTGATATGCCGGATCACCGGTTTTTGCATAGGGATTTTGTATCTTTCTCACAGCTTAACTATTCATTTACTTCAACAATCTCGTTATTTGAGAGATACCAAAGATATCCCTTCGACTGTCCGTAGCCCATTTTGTTAAAATCACTGATATATCCGCGTACCTGTGCGAAATCATGATCTGATTTTGCTCCCGTTTTGTAATCAACCACCACGAGTTCCGCCCCTTTGATCATTATCCGGTCGGGCCGATGCCGTTTTTCATCACCACGCAGAATGTTCCGCTCATTCAATACTTTCCAGTCGCCGTTGAACCATGACCGGAAAGGTTCCTCTTCCATTAAACTAAAGATTAGTTTCTCATATTCCTCTCCGGTGGCGGTATCAATTTTTCCTTCTAATACCATCCGCTTCAGCGAAGGGGAGACATCCGAAATTGTTGCGATCTTTTCGAACAGTTCATGCATCAATTTCCCATGACCAATCCGTTCCGATTTCAGGTCATCGTATAAATCGAAATAGCTGTCACTGTGTATTCTTAATTGTAAACGATTACTATTGCCTGCAAGAATCAATCCATCCAGTTCACGATTATCTGTCACTTCGGTTTTTGCTGTATACAGCACTTTTTTGATCTCCCCGATTTCCAGAATTTTAGTAACGGGATTCCAGAATTCGGTAAGATCGATATATTTTTCCCGGTCAATGGTGTCAAGCAACGGGGGATTTTCGATCACACCCTGGATCAGTGAATTTATACTTTTATAGGAATTACCCAATTTAGGGGTATAGGGACAAAAAATAATCAATGAGTTGACAGCCCGGGTGAGTGCCACATAGAGCAGGTTAAGATTGTCGACCGAGCTGTAAAGCATCTCTTTATAGTATTCATCCGAGAATATTGTCCGCTGTAACGCACTCCCGTACCTAACCAGAACCAGGTCCATCTTATCAAAAGGGGCCTGAACCGGATGGCACCAGAGGTAAGGCGCCTTGGTGGGCAACGGAACAATTTCCCAATCGCAAAGCGGCACAAATACAGTATGGAACTCGAGACCTTTTGACTTATGAATGGTCAGGATCGAAATAGCATTCTGCCCCTCGGAAAGAGTAATGGTTTTAGTACTACCCGTTGTCTGCCACCAGTCAAGAAATCCTGCCGCTCCCCCAGCTTCGTCCCTGCCGTATAAGAGCACGAGGTCAAGAAACGATTCAAGGTAAACAAGTTCTCCTTTTATTTTATTTAATCCAAAATTTTGAGCGATACGACTGGTCAGTTCGAACAATGGTAAACTCAGCAATGATGAATCAAAAGCCTCGTTTCCTTCAGTTCTGAACCACGATCTGAATATTTCGGGTATCGTCCGGTTCACCGTAAACCACGAGTGATACTGATCGGGTGATGTCGGGTTAGTGACGCCTTGTGTCAGGGGTGCCAGGTAATTAAAATAGCCATACACAAGATCGGATTTCACGATGTCGTTATCTGAGCCTGCAAACAGCGAAAAGAAATTCAGAATAAACTGTACAACAGGTGATTGTCCGATGATGAGTGAATCGTTCGAGATTACATCATAACAAAAAGGGCTACCCGGATTGCTGATTTTATGTTCGAGCAACGCTTTGGCAATCATCGATCCTTCATTTTTTCCCCGAACCAGGATGGCAATGTCTCCGGGACGGACTCCATTCGCCTGCACAGCTTCAATCTGTGTAATCATCAGGGCTATAGCCACCAACTGAGCGTCTCTTTTTTTATTCCCTTCCTCGTTTTCAATAAATTGCAACCTTATATATCCGTCAACTGAAGCCTTACCTGAAAAGTGCTGATAATGATCACGGTAGGCATGTTCGATAACACCTTTCATTTGAGATGTTTCTTCCGAAATATGACCTGACCCCGAAAGCGTTGATTCAAAATCGGCATTCAATAAGCGGGCTGATTCCCGGAAAAGGATATTATTGAAATCAATCACTTTTTTTGCACTTCGCCAGTTGGTATCGAGCGGAATGACCGTGCTGCCAAATTGAGCCATATCTTTTTCGACCTGGGTCGCCAGCATATTCCAGTCGCCGTTGCGCCATCTGTAAATAGACTGTTTAACGTCACCCACGATAATATTGCGGCTACCTTCTGATAAAGAATTATCAATAAGCGGTTTAAAATTATGCCATTGTAATTTTGAGGTATCCTGAAACTCATCGAGCATAAAATTCCGGTACACCGACCCCATCTTTTCATAAACAAACGGAGAGTCGCTTCCGGCAATCACACTGCGTAACAATTGCGTTGCATCGTTAAGTAAAACAACATTCTTCTCTTTTGCCACCTCCTGAACTTTGAGTGCGATGTCGGTAAGCAGACCGAACGAAAACAGGTTCCCGGAAATCGCTTTTGCCGTATTGGCCGAAATGCCCTCTGTATTTATCAGGTGAATTGAGCCTTTGAGCAGGTCATTTAATCCCGATTCGTAAACCAGGGCAATTCTATCCTTTAATTCCTGCTTATCGGTCGCTTTTGACCACGAATCAAGGTTATCGCAGGCATCGAGCGTGCGGGATCCCGGAAGATCAAAGTTTCCATCAGCCAGTTTATTGAAATGATTGGCAAACGATCCTTTACCGTATTTAAAACTCTCCGGTGAAAGGCCTTGCGCCGATATGAGTATAAGTCCCTTTTTGCCAATGTCCTTTAATTTACGCTCATAATTATCGAGCATAACCCTCAGTTCTAGGTTGTATTTCGACAGGTAGCTCTTGTCGGCCAGCTTCTTTAGCAAAGGTTCACTGAATAACTTAAACTCCTCTTTGAAGAGTTCTTTGCCGCGCCCGATCAGATCTTCCCTAAAATTCCAGTTTTTACCCTCCCTGAGATTTTCGTCTGCATAGTCGAGCATCCAGCTTTTCAGACCGGTATTATTATCGATCTCCAAAAACAGCCGGTCAACGGCTTCCTCAAGAACGAGCTGAGTATCGAGTTCAGTGCGATAAGATGCATTGAGCCTCATTTCACGCGAAAAAGCCCTGATCACACGCTGGAAAAAACTGTCAATCGTACTCACCGAAAACCGTGAATAGTCATGCAGAATCAATTGTAAAATTTGGGCAGCTTTTACTCGAATGTCCTCATCACGCTGATGAAACTCGCTTTTCAAATATTCGAGGTGTCCCGAAGGATTTCCGGAAGCAAGCGCCGAGAGGTCTTTTAAAATGCGTTCTTTCATCTCGGCAGTTGCCTTATTGGTGAAGGTTACTGCCAGGATGTTTTTATAGGCTTCGGAACGTTGAAAAACCATTTTCAGGTATTCGCGCACAATCCGGAACGTTTTACCCGATCCGGCCGAGGCTTTGTAAATTTCGAGTGAAGACATGGAGAAGATGAAAGAATGAAAGAATGAAAAAATGAAAGAATGAAAGAATGAAAAATTAAGTGACCGGGTGACTTCTAAAATAACGAACATACGCCCGCTGACTTTGCTCAATTTATAACCGCAGTCACCCGGTCACTTGCGAGTCAGAATTCCTCATTGCGATAATTTAAAGCGTATGCGCAAAATTCCGTTTTCACACGAACTGGATACCAATTGAAACACCCCAATTTCAGAGCTGTTACTGACATGCGGACCAATACACGGACAGGCATCGTAATCGCCAACCGTGACGATGCGGACTTCATCACCCGAACCTTCCGGTAAACGGTTCAGATTAAATTTCTGTGCAGCATCTTCCAAATGCAGGTATTGCTCCCGAACTTCAAGATTGCGTCCAATAACATCATTGATCTGTTTTACAAGTTCAAATTCCTCGCCGGTTGTTAAAGTGCGGTCAAAATGATAATCGCATTTTGATTTCTTCTTTTCGATATGGCTCGAAAAAGACCTTTCGCAGCCGAACATTCTCACCATGGTCTGATTCAGAATATGTTCTGCCGTATGCATCTGAGGATCGTAACTCTTCATCGCTTTTTATGATTTTCGATAAAAATAGCTATTTACCGGCAGAACTCCTTTCCGAAAGTATTAAATGTTTGATCGCGTCTAAGTGACCGGGTGACTTCTAAAATAACGAGCTAACGCCCGCTGACTTTGCTCAATTTATAACCGCAGTCACCCGGTCACTAGCCATGTGCTGACTTAGCTTAATTTATAAGTGCAGTCACCCGGTCACTTACCATGTGCTGACTTTGCTCAATTTATAACCGCAGTCACCCGGTCACTTGCCATCACCCGCTGTATTTCAGACCCTAAGCGAGCCGCGGAAACCTCTGACAGCATAGTAAGAGGGCGCACCGTTGTGATACAGGAAGACAGTATTGTAGCGGCGATCACAATAGAGGGCGCCGCCAAGTTTTCTGATCTCAGCAGGTGTTTTCACCCAGCTCGAAGTTTTCGTATCGAAATTTCCAAGTTTCTGTAAGCCCCGGTACTGTTCTTCCGTTAAAAGGTCAATGCCCATGGCAGAAGCCATATCCACTGCGTTATTTTCGGGCTTAAATTCTTTCCTCGATTCCAGTGCTTCACGGTCGTAACAGGCATTTCTGCGACCTTTAGGACTTTCCGCTGAACAATCATAAAAAAGGTATTCGCCCGTCTGTTCATCGAGACCAACAACATCGGGTTCACCGCCGGTTCTTTCCATTTCATTGAGCGACCATAGTTTTTCTCCTCCAACCTGCTGATCAAGCTTTGCCTGTATTTTAGCCCATTCCAGACCTTTATGGCGGTTCATGTTTTTCTCAAAACGGGTTTTCAATGTGCTGAGCAGTTCTTCACGTGTTTCCGGCGACAACTCCTTCTTTTTGGTGTTCATACGTTTATATTTATGCGGAATAAAACCTACGCCCAGTTTCCGTCGCAATAACCCGGTCTCATCCACGGAAGGTTTTCGTGATTATAGAAAGGGGTGAGCTGCATGGCCATTGTTTTCATTTTGGAATCGTCCATCGGTTTAAAATTCCGCAGGATTTCGAGATTTGATTTTACCACCTCCATGCTGTCCATTCCAACCACAATACCATCGGGTCCTTTGAGCGACAAGGCATAACGGACCAGATCCCTGGGATCAAGTTCCTTGATAGCTTCACGCGAACGGACCACTTTCATCAGCATAACCCCCATGCCATGAGATTTTGCAGCGGGTATAGCCAGTTCCTGCCGTTTTTGGGGATTGGTGGCAAGGTTGTAGTGGTTCATCGCCATTAACATGCTGTCGAATACACCTTTGTCGGCCATCATCTTCATGGCTTCTGCCTCTGTGTGTCCGGAATACCCGATAAAGCGGGTAACACCCTGTTCTTTTAATTTGCGGATAACATCAATCAGGCTCCCCTTTTCACCGAGTTTATCCACGTCGGCCGATCGTACATCATGAATCTTAAGCATATCCACATGATCGGTTTGCAGCCGTTTCAGGCTGGCTTCCACCTGTCGCATGGCTTCGTTCGGGTCCCGGGAGGCTATTTTGGTAGAAATGAAAATTTCGTTACGCCGGGTCTTTAACACTTCGCCCAATCGTTCTTCACTTGAAAAACCTAGTTTTTGATTTTCGTAAGCCCAGGCAGTGTCCCAGTAATACAAACCATTGTCGAGGGCATAATTCAGGAGTTTAAATGCTTCTTCTGCACTTTCGATGGCACAGAAACGACTGCCCAAACCGATTGCAATGCGGGGAATACGAACACCTGTTGTGCCCAGCATTGCTATAGGCAAACCTTTGGCATCGTAGGCAGCATCTGAGCCTGAAGATTTGCGGATAATGGACCAGGATGGCAAAAGCCCTGAACCAGCAAGCAGTAAACCAGCTCCGACGGTTTCCCTGATAAATTTGCGGCGTGAATTGTCTGAGTGTTCCATGACCATTTCATTTTATTATTTTCGATTATATCACAATAGTTGACCCGGTAATCCGATACGTTATATCCGGATTCCAAATGTTCATAATTCAACGTTTACTTGTATCAAAAGGTTTGTAATCACTTCGAAAATCGCCGGTAATTAATCAGAAAATAATATTATTAACTACCAGGAATTGATTGGCGCGACAGGCTGATTGTTAATATATAGCAGGCTAATCACCAAATAGAATGGGTAATAAAATACCTCTGATGCCCCATCGGTGGTTTCAAACCCCGATGGTGGCTTTTGAGGTTGAAAAAAATACGGAATAATAAGGATGTTACAGATCTCTCCTTTTATTCGCAAATATTAGGTCATCGCACACATTATGGAAAATGGTTCAATGTATTTGATGGTGTCTTTTATGTAGTGAATTAGTATTTAGATTCCACAAAATTTAAATTACAAAGATGATGTCCAGCAAATATTCTAATCATTTGTAACTTACTGTTGTGTAGCGTTTTCAAAATTTACAATCAATGTCAATAGTCATCCCGAAATACGGTGCAACTATAAAGTCTGAATCATGATTTTCAGGATTATATGATTTTAGGGTTATGGGATCGCGGTAATCGGGGTAAACGGGTAGGTTCGGAGTTCGGACAATCGCATACGAAATCTTGTCACCAGCTCTTTGCCAAGTCCGGGTTATGCCTGATTAGACCATTTTGCAGCTTCCCGTAAATCTTCTTTGGCTACAGGTAGGATAACAGATTTATACTTCATAGCTCTTTTTCAATATCATCGCAAGCCTGGTCAAAGTCAATTACATCAATCGGGTTTGCTTTGTAAGCAGCTAGTCGCTGATCAATAATAGCTTCGTGCCATTCAGGTATGTCTAAAAGCTGTTCTTCATTTTCCAAACCGTTGTACTTATTTTTCAAGTATTGCCAGTCTTGTATGGGTACGAAAACCCCTGTAGTTTTTCCTTTATTATCTGAAATATACTGTAAATTCATTGATTAAAAGTTTTAAAATCAACATTTTATTAAGTTTTGGGACACCTTGATAAATCTCTGCCGCTTTAATGCAAATGTATTAAATGGTTCTCTAAAAACCTAATTTGACAAACAAGACTATGCTGGCACCTACGATGGGTTAAACCGACTAATTTCGAGTGATCATAAATTAAAATTATGCGATACAACTGCATGGGTTGATAATAATAAGTACGATGAGAAGTCGCATACATACGATAGGAACGGTAATATTAACCGACTTATTCGCACAAACGGTGCTGCCAGCGAAATAGCGAATTATACGTACACTTACAGTGGCAATAAGTTGTCAAACATTAATGGCGGAACACCTTACGTTTTTGACCTGAAAAACAATACCATCGTCGATGGATTACGTGTAGTATCAATTGCATAAAATATTTTAAATTTACCCAAAACAATACTTATTAAAGGAACTGATAATATTACCTACTTTTACTCCGCCACAGGTGAGAAACTGGCTAAGAAGATGAAAGATGACACTTGTCAGTATTATGCCGTGAAAAAAACTCACTGATGTTTAAATGCTTCTCTCTTATTTTTTAACTATAATTCGCATTATTATGAATAATTTAAAAATTTTAACAATAAGTTTTGTAACTCTTATTCTGTTAAATTTATTAGGCAGTATTATAGGTGCAATTTCTTTATTATTGACTCCTGTATTTATTGGATTTGTGACCTATTTGATTTTATACAGATGTAATTACGATCTTATTATTAAAACTTCATTAATTATATTCTTTATTATAACTAATGATATCTTGATTAGATTTTATGCAGGAGGAACTCATGATTTCGAAGGTAATGGATTTAATGTATTTTTTATGTTTATTGGATTGGCTATTTTCTGTTCTTTTTTTTTAAAATATGGGATTTCCAACAAATTGATTAAATGGACAATTATTAATCTCACGATTACTGTGATTGTTTTTTATTTTTACCTCACTTATTGTGGTACGCTCGGATTAGTTTGGGAAAAATCGATTAGTAATGACTTAGTTGAATCCAAAATAGAAAATCTGTTTGTAACAAATTTAATTATCGACGATAATATTTTTATATATAAATCTGATTCTATTAATGTTCAATATGGTTGGATTGAAAAAGAGATACAAATTGATAATAGTAGATTTAAAAAGAAAACTATTGAAACAAAATTATTTAACGTAATAATTAAATTTAGTGGAAGATTTGATGAAAGCTTGCCGTATGAAAGTATTTATTATAAAGTTGGGAATAATAATCCTAATGGAGCTGCTCCAATTGAAAAAACAATTTCTTTTAGAACTAATGATTTAAGTGATACTCTACGAATTTTCCTTTTTAAGAACGATGCTGAATTTAAATGTATAGGTTCTATAAAGTTAGGTGTGGATTCGGGTTACCGGTTTCCAAACCATATTAGGTAATCGTCAATCAATTGAAAATTCGCCCCGCTTTTGTCAATTACTTCCAGCTCACAAAGGGGAAACTCATATTTTATTCCATCATGTCGTATCGACGCTATTACTCCGTATAAATCAACGATATGAGGCAATGATTTTATAAAGAATCCCATTCAATGGTAATCAAAATATTCTCCTTGTCTGAATCGGCATCAATCTCCAAAACTCTTCCTTGCCAACCGCCAATAGTAAACATTTCCAAATCTGGCTCTTTAACCCCCGGTCTTACAACAACACTATCTCCAATCTTATAATTCAATTTCATACAAATTAATATTAGTTTAACAGCTACGCGGTAAAGGTACAGATGCGTACCATAACTCTACAATACTTAAATCGCTACGCGATAGTCTGATAAAATAATTTACAGTTTTTCCAAAAATATTTTTTGATTATAAGTAGAGTTCATTCTCACTTTTAAATTCTGACCAAATACTTTAAGTGTCATGTCTGTATTTGAAACGGTTTGATATTGAGCAATATAATTCTCCCTGAAATTATATTCGCAACTGCCGGCCCCATCCCCTGTGCCTTCAATATATTTTCCTTTTGAACTTATAGAATCGAGGTTTTGTGCAATGTCGAAAAAAGCGAGATCGTCTTTAATTGATTTAAGAGTGAACTTAGTACGAACATGCATTTGAATTGTTTCTGAATTTCCCATCTTCCATTCAACGGGTGTATTTTGAGTGATTTCATCTCCAATCCTCATTTGTGCCGATGGAAACGAAAATTGTTCAGCTATTTTTGCAACAGAAGTCTCTAAATCCTTCACAACATTCTTATCAACGGTATTGGTTATCAATGAGTCGATATGGAATTCTTTTAGTTTATTGTAAGTGCCTTCGAAGACAAATTCGCTTAACGGATTTTCAATATTATTTTTTGTATTTGTCGAAGTTATACTATCAAATGTCATTTTCCAGGAAAAACTTTGATCGGGTTTTAATAATCCCGTTCTAAGATTTGCAGTTTGTTTGCTTGTGTTCTCCTTAACCTGTATATTTTCATTGCTATTTTTATCTGCGGCTTCATCATTCCTTTGAGTTTCCATTTCAACCTTTGATGATCTTTCAGTTTTTAGCGTATAAACTGAATTTGGTTTATAGGTAACATTGAAGTCAATGACCTTTTTTGGTTTACATGCGCCAAAACTCAGGAGGCAAAATAATAATACGGTCAGATTTTTCATGGTATGGTTTTTATGCTTGTTGGCGGTTATTTAATTGAAATTTATGTATATCACCATCAAAGGAAAGTATTAATTACATAATAACAAAAATTTTATTACGACATTATTTCATTACTATTACTTAAGTACTTTACTCTATCTCCCCGTTACACTTCCGTGAACGATGTCTTCCTTCTTCTTACCGACAGGATACCAAATTATCGGATTTCCGGATTAGTTCAACAAATATTTTTCGGGGTAATGCAACAAAGAAACTATAACTTCGTCCTTTACACAGAAAACAGATCAGTTGGGAAACAAGTACATCAATATTCACCAGGATTTGCTCGATCGTTGTCTTAAAAACGACCAGAAAGCACAATTTGGGATATACCGGCTCTATTACAAGTCGATGTATAACTCGAGCCTGCGAATTGTGGGTGTACCCGAAGAGGCGGAAGATATCATGCAGGAATCGTTTCTTACCGCATTCCGGAATCTGCACACTTACGCTGGAGAAGTAAGTTTCGGTGCCTGGCTGAAAAAAATAGTGATCAATCGTTCATTGGATATCTTAAGGAAGAGAAAGGTGATTTTTGAAGAGATCCATGCCGAACTTCCCGTGATGGAAGAACAGGAACAACATGAAACTGATACAATAACTGCAGAAGAGGTGAAAGCTGCTATAAATTCATTATCAGATGGATACCGGACAATACTTTCGCTGATTCTTCTGGAAGGGTACGATCATGAAGAAGTAAGTGAAATACTTGGAATAAAGAATGTAACGTCACGAACCCAGTTTTCGCGGGCACGACAGCGGCTCAGGGAGATTCTGACAGAGAACAGGAAAAAACAAATGAAGGAGAGAATTTATGAATGATATAGATAAAATATTGACAAGGCATCGCGCAGCACTGGAAGAGGAACCACTTGATGGTCATCTTGACCGGTTCAGTCAACGCCTCAGAAAGAGTGATTTAAAACGAAGCAATCCAATATCCGGATTTCTGAAAGTCGCAGCAGTACTTGTAATAATTCTGCTGTCGGCCAACCTGATTGTCACACTCAGGACGGTGAACCAGGATACTAAAGAAACGGCAGCAGTCAATCAGGAGTTGAATGAAGCTTCATTCTACTATACAAACAGCATTAATAACGGCATCCGTGACCTTGAAGAGATGGCCAATGAGGGAATCGGATCACAGCAGGAGATTGTCCAGATTAAACATGAGCTATCTGAAATGGACAGTATGTTTTTCAATCTTCAGCAGGAATACAAGGTCAATCCCAACGATGAACGGATCATCAATGCGATGATTGAATATTACCAGACTAAGCTCGATATCGTGAACACAATAAAAACAGATTTGGAAAAAGTTAAACAACAATTAAAAATAAAAAATCATGAAAACGCTGAAATATAATATCTTAGTAGTATTAATACTATTGATTGCCCTGAATGTCAATGCCGAAAGAATCTCGAAGAGGATCTATAAAAACTATCCAGTAAATGCTGTTCGCAAACTTGATCTGAATAACAAGTACGGAAATATTTATATTGAGAACAACCGGACTGACTCAGTAATTGTGGCTGCCGATATCTGGGTGGAAGGGACCTCTGAGAAATCAAGGCGGTTGCTGAATAACATTAACGTCACAGTTAATCTGAGCGGCAGTACCGTTGTAGCCGTCACCAACATTGAAAATACAATGAGCGGCAATAATGAGTTTAGCATCGATTATCATATTTCGGTACCGGCTGACCGCGAACTCGCCGTTGTACAGAAATATGGCACCGTAAATATGCAGGATCTGACCGCCAAAGGAATTTTTGAGATCAAATACGGGGAGTTAAACGGACAGAAATTACTTTCGCCTGATCTTACGATGGACATTGCCTACAGCAAGGTCAATGTGGTGGAAATTAAAGACATTTCGCTGGTATTAAGTTATTCAAAACTCAAACTGGGCCAGGGAGATACCATGAAGATAGAAACCAAATATTCGGGCCTGAACATCGACAATTGCAAACAAATTAATGCCAGTTCAAAATATGACGATTACAACATCAAAAACATTAATTCGCTGGTATTAAACTCAATGTATACCGGAATAGTGGTTGATAAATTGAATCAAAAACTCAGTCTGGTCAATGGATATGGTGGTGTCACCATCAAGGCGATTCCTGCCGGGTTCGAAAGCATATCGATCGAAAACAAATATGCGGGAATAAAACTTGGAATTGCTCCGGATGCTGACTATAAACTCAACGGTAAAGTCCGGTACAGCAATATCAAACACCCCGAGGGAAAACTAAACAAGATGCGCGAAAATACCAGTTATGAAGTTAACGGAACTATCGGGAAATCAGAAAACCCGAAGTCAACTGTCCGGATCGACAGCAGCTATGGAAATGTAAATTTAATGCCCTGATTTGCTCTTGCAACAATGTTTTCAGAATTCTTAAAATACAGTGATTGAAGAGGTCGGAAAAATTTCCGGCCTCGTTTTTTCAAAACCAATAATAAAAGTCAAAGGATAATATATGAATTTTTTGATGTATTATCCGATACGATTTCCAGTAGTATCCAGTCTTTTCCTTTACACATATTATTTATGTAACTTTTTACCGTTATACCATGTATTACCATCCCAAATAACAATTTCGGCTCCTATATCTCTGGATTTACCGACTTTCCAATTTTTACCTTCTTGTGCTTTCATTAATTCAATAGGATATTCCTGATCCCCAGTAGCTCTCCAGGTTCCCTTTATGATTTTCTCATCCCAGCTGCTATTCCATACATAAGTTTTATCTTTATTAATATTGATTCCACCCGGTAAAACACCTGTACCTGATGAATTATGAATTACAATTTGTTGGTTAGTATAATCAGCTGTAGTATAAGATGTTCCTGGAACCCAATATTGATAGAGTCCGAAAAAATAAAGCATGTCACTATTTACGGATGGATTATTCTCTTTGTTTTTGTCAGAACCTGGAATTACTATCTGTGCCCTGTTATGTTTTACTACCTTTGGTTTGTTAGGTTCCACTTCCTTTGCTTTGTAAGGTTCCACTTCTTTTGCCCGATAGGGTTGAATATCCTGTGCCAGGGTTACATATACAATGCCAGAAAGTAGCAATGTAAACAAAAGTTTATTTCTGGTTTGAGTCTGCGATGATTTCATAAAAGTCTGTTTAATTCAATACAAATATTAAATACTTAATTTTTCTACTTTTCCAGGAAAATGTTTAAAATGATTTTTGGGTTAAAAAATCAAAAATATAAAATTTAAATTATTCTAAACATTGTCGCATTATAAAAAATTGAAGTTTAATTTTTAAACTCAATACTGACCGGAAGTTTGTACCATCTTACTGCGTTTGCGTTGTATATCTTTTTGACAACCTCTTTTGGAAGTTGTAAGCCCAAAAATTTCCCCCTGAATTTATCGGACGTCATTTCATCTTTTGAAGTGAGGTATTTCCAGTCATCGAGCCAGGTTTCATGTACCTGTTTTGCAAGTATTTCACCGTTATTGGTTCCATTATCTGCAAGATCCGTCCCATACAGCAGCCGGTCCTGGTACCTGATGCAAAAATCACGTACGCGGTCACGATCATTCGCTGACTGATACTGCAGATGGCAGATACGGGCCGACATATCGACAGCCATATTCGGAAATTTGTCCAGCCTTTTAGCAAGCTCGTCGACATTCCATTCGAGACTTCCGAGGTGACAGCCGATAAATTTCAGATACGGGTATTTCTCAAGCAGACGATCACGTGCATTTACCTGGTCTTCATAAGATGGATATTCCGGATGCAGGAACATATGGTATTGAGGATTGCGTGCAAAATAACTGCTATCGCTGCTGACCGTCATTTCACTAAGCGGCAGCCAGCAGTTACGCGGTTCACCAAGATGTCCTGTTACAGGAAGGTTCCTGCTGATTATATATTTTATTACCGGTTCAATCATGGGATCATCAACCATAATGAATTTACCGCTTCTATCGGTCACCGTCATTCCAAGGTTTTTCCAAAGCTTGACAGAAATTGCCCCTCCGGCAATATCATTATCAAGGTGAGCGATCACCTTTTTACTCCAGTTCTCCGTTGCCCAGCCAAGAGTATCAAAATAAAAAGTGGCGCCGTAAAAAACTTTCCCCGGATAATTCTTTGTTGAGATAAGGGCATAATCGTGTTGTTGTTTAACCGAAAGAGAATCGGAATGATCGACACCCAGGGTAATCAGCATAAAATTGTCCTTCATTGCCTGATCTTCAAAGTAGGCCTTGTCGCTGTTCAGGTGAACATGAGAATCGATTTTCAAAACTGACTGGTAATCCTCCATGGTAAAATATTTGACCTGGCAGTTTGAAAATGCAAACATTACAAAGATAAGTTGTGAAATTTTGTGCTTCATTTTTTTAAGGATTGATTAGTTAAGAATTTTGGATTGATTAGTTGAGAATAAAAATAAGAAATAATTGCCAATTACACAGTAGTTACTAAATTTGAAAAAAATCGCGCATTATGAAGTTTGCTGTTAAACCAATTGTTTTCCTGTTATTTGGACTCATCGCCTTTATCGCGGTATCCCAGGCTCAACCATTCCAGATCAAGGTCACACTTGATGGATTGAAAGACACAAATATCTACCTGGCTCATTATTATGGAAGCAAGGTGCTTAAAATTGATTCAGCCCGGCTGGATAAAACAGGAACTGCTACATTTAAATATAAGGAGTTACGTCCCGCAGGAATTTACGTAACCTACTTTGATAAAGACAATTTCTTCGATTTCATGATTGGAGCCGATCAGCAATTCTCCATTCATACCTCGTTTGAACCTCATGCAAAACGAGTGTACAATGATGCCAAAGAAACAGAAATGTTTCAGCAATACCAGGAATTTCTGTCCCTGCAGCGAAACAAGCAACTAAGTCTGCAAAAAGACTATGAGGCGCATAAAAACAATCCCGACTCTGTAAAAATAATTACCGCCGAAATCGATAAACTGAATAGTGAGATGGAAGGCTATTGGGAGAAGAAATCGTCAGAATATCGCGGAACATTTTTTGCCGATTTCCTTCGCTCGATGATTTATCCCCGGCCAGCAAACCTGGTTGTTCCGGAGAATTGCAAGAATCCCGATTCGGTGAAATGGGTAATGAATTATAATTTTATGAAAGACCATTACTGGGATAATTTCAATTTTGCGCAACCTGGCCTTATCCGGTCACCATTGATTGATGTAAGATTGGATAACTATTTCAAGAAAACGCTTCTCCAGATTCCCGACTCATTTTTACGTCCCACATTCGCGCTGATTGAAAAATCTAAAGCCAATGATGAGATGTTTCACTATATCTCCTTGCAAAGGCTCAACGATGCCATTAATTCGGAGGTGATGGGAATGGATAAAATGTTTGTTGAACTTTCCGAACGGTATTTTATGAACGGGAAAGCGGCCTGGCTGGACTCGGCTGCACTGGCAACTGTGAAGGAAAAGGTGAGGGTGATTAAACCAAATCTCATCGGGAATCTGGCTCCTGAATTGAAACTTCCCGATTCTGAGGGGATGTATTACAGCTTGCGCCAGATGAATTCAAAATATACCATACTTTATTTCTGGGAACCCAACTGCAGTCATTGCAAGAAAACCACTCCCCTTCTCCTGAAGGATTTATATCTTCCGCTCAAAGGTAAAGGCGTTGATATCTATGCCGTCTGTACACAGAATAAAAAGGAGGAATGGATGAAGGCCATCAATGAATATAAGATCTACGACTGGACCAATGTCTGGGACCCGGCTGTGACTTCAAATTTTCGTACGCTTTACGATGTTTACAGTACTCCGGTCATTTACATCCTCGACGCTAAAAAGCATATTATTGCCAAACGTCTCGATGTTGATTCTGCGGTTAAATTTCTGAATCACCTGATTGACAAAGGATAATATAAATATATTTTCGATTCAGGTTCAGAATCCTTTACAGATATTCCATATCCAGTTCAATAAAACAATAAGTACAAGCGGGATTGCCACCCATTTTCGCCGCAGAAAACTTTCAGTCGATTTGTAAAAACGGAAAAGCGTTGCTTTTTTGCCGAGCACATCAAATAAGATCCACAACGGCACAACGACCATGATAGTCAGGATGATTACGCCAAATGGATTCAGGAAAAGTGCGCCAGTAAGATCCCCTTTCAGGAGTGACAAAACCGACCTCGTTGATCCGCACGATGGACACGGTATATGTGTTATACGTTTAAACAGACATACCCCCGGTTCATCTCCGCTGCCGGCACCATGAATGTAAGTTAGTGCCAGCCAAACAAAACCAATAGCACAAGCTGCTGACAGAAATGCATACAACCTGTTCCTGTTCATATTTTAGTAAAGGTATGGCTGGAATCTTTCCATGTTTTTTTCACGGGTAGCCGCCATAATCAGAAACCAGTCGATTATTGTCCAGATACCCAATCCTCCGCAAGTGAGGAGTTTAGCAACGCCAAGACCGGTGTCGCCGATAAAAAAACGGTCCACCCCAAAATGTCCGACCAGTATCGAGATAATCAGACTAATGGTCGGATCTTTAAACTGTACAGTAGTGATCATCACCCACTTTGAGTCATCCATTGCCACAAGCCGGTCTCTGATTCCTCTCAGGTGATAACTTTCAAAAAATTTGGCATTGTTCATAATGAACATGTCGACTCTCTGTGCTTCCATTCTTTTTCCTTTATTTAGAATCATTCCTACTCTTAAGGCTTTTCGGTAACTCCCCGTTTTTGAAGTGGTTTCTGAACTCCACTTAATAATGGATAAATTTAAATAACGTTGACAAAATTTATTGACTGAACAAATCTATTAATTAAAAAGCAATTAGATGTTAAATACGGCATTTTTTTAATGTTCTTAGGCATTAATGTTTTTAAGCGTATATTGAGCATAATGAAACCGGAGATTCTAAGAATTACCGGATAATTTTATCCGATCCAATCCTGATTCTCTATCCATATATTTCTTTCAATTCCAATTTCCCAATTCTTGACTTAATTGCCCCTTTTGTCCTGTTGAAATGCTTTGCGATATCTTTGATAGTGAAGCCTTCGCAATACATGACCGTCAATTCATCATCCAACTCACCAGTCCAGGGTTTGTAAGCGTCTTTGTGTTTTTCTCTTATCAGGTCAATGGAATAACCTTCATCTCCTGACAACGTATTTACAGTTTGTTTCCGGGCAGATGTTTTTATGATTTTTGAACTGTTTCTTTCTTTTTTTTCTTCTGCGGACTCTTCACGTAATACCCGGAATACTGTTACCATATTCTTTCACAATTTCCACCATCATTCCAAGTTGAGCTTCTTCAGTTTTTTGGATGTAATCTTCCAACTCTTCAAGGTTTTTCATTTCCCTGATAAGCTTGTCTTTAATCAACTTTCGTTTCCCATTGTACAGATTCAAAACGTCATAAAGGGAGGTACCTTCGTCTGCATAAGTATAGGAATTGATGTTTCCCTCAAAATAGATCTGTTTTACGTTTTTCCTCTCTGTTACGTATTCAATGGCTTTAAGTAAAAGTCCAAGATTCGTTCTGGCAAGAACTGCTTTAACCCTAAATTCTTTTGATGTTCCTTTCCCGGTTATTGGATGTTGTTTATATTCGTATAAATGATTTTTCCATTTTAAAATTTCCATTGCAAGGTTAGCAATATCCTGGCTAAACCGGAAACTTGCAGAAAGATGATAAGTCCTGAAGTCAACCTTTTCCACAGAATTCACAGCATAACGCCAACTGTAAATTTGTTGGCTTACATCGCCTACAATGACCTTTGTTGCCTTCTGCTTTAAAAATATGTCAAGCATTGCCGGAGAAGCATCATGTCCTTCATCGAACAAAATATAATCAAATGGCAATTTCGGATTTGACAGCTGAAATTTCTTCAGATAAAAGTCATGTATTATTTCAATCTCGCCTTTGTCCATTTTGCCCAGCAGAATACGACAATGATCTTCAATATATTTGTAAAAGGTTTTTACAAATATTCTTGCCTTTTTTTCCGAAACAACATCAAGGTAATTCAGGTCCTGCACCTTTTGTTTGTCGCTGTTGCAGAAGTAGGTAATAAATTTTTTGATGTGGTTTGCAACAACAAACTCGGTGTACTTTTCTTCATTACCATGTAAACCAAGCAATTCAACAATTTCATGTGTTTTATAACCTTGAGACCGGACTTTATAGTGACTGGATCTGACAATGTAACTGTAGGCAAGAGAATGCGCAGTTTCGACGGTTACATAGTCAAGACCTTTTTCCGCAAACTTTTTTATTGCTTCTGTCTTCACAGACTTGTTGAAAGCAAGGTAAAGAATCTTACTATCCTTTGGCCGGGCTTTGGCATACTCGATAATCGTGGTAGTCTTTCCGGAACCGGCAACAGCATTAATTTTAAGGTCACCTGTCGAGTTGATAATAGCATATTGTTCCTTAGTCAGTTCCATTTGCTGTTAATCTATATCAGTCATGATACGGTCTTTACTCCCCCTAACAAAACTATTGATAAAAACTCAATTTGAGATAAACACCAGGTTATATTTTTTGTGCAATTTGTAATAAGTTGCCACTAAGATGCAGACACAAGGTTACACAAAGTTTTAAAGTTCAGCTCTATAGTCTTCGTGTCCGCCAGATGACGGATTGTGGTTTAATAACTCGTATTATTTCAAACCCAGCGGGTTTGCATGTTTATAGAAGAAGGATATGAAAAGCAACATTTGACTCCGGCCGGAGTCAAATAAACATATTCTGATCTCATTTTCTATAAACATACGACCTCTCTGAGGTCATTTAAAAAAATCAATTACATTTTTAAGGATATGTGCTTAGAAGTTGGAGCTCCGTCGCTCCCGGTTACTTTGTGGATAAACCAGGGATAATTCACTATTGAAATAAGCAAAAGAATGGCAGTAAAAACAATTATTTTATTTTTCACATCACTTTATAATTTTTGGTAAACCCCATCTCTTTCCTTATCAATAAATCCGCCTGTGTATCCGCACCGACCCATCCTGGGTGAGTTCACCACAGGCAAACTACTGTCTTCGTTAAAATCTTCGCAAACCTTTTCATGTTTTTTAGAACATTTTTTACAAAAGAACGAATATTGCTCCCAGTTGCAGGTTGTACATATTCTGATAGCCGGTTCCACTTTGCAGTTTGCACACATAAGTTTTAATGGTTCATTGCGCGAAAGCAGGATAATTTTGTCTTCGATGTTTAGTTGGTAATGCTTTACCCCTTTTAGAAAAACTCTGGTTGTTGTTCCGTAATCGTAATCATGAAATATCTTTACCCCAGGTTCAAAAACATCATGAACTTTATGGTTCATCCTTATTTTAAAGTCTTTATGACCAAACCCGCTCAGATGATCGCAGCAGTCGAGCCAAATAGCGCGAAGGAATTTGTCGATAATTTTCATGCTTGCCTCACCATTTACGAGTAAATGTAAAAACATTTCATCGGCTTCTACTTTAATATGCCAATAGATTTGTGTATTTTCAACAGGCTCCGTTTTTTCTTCCCAGGCAAGGTGTTTGGCGAGGTGGTTGCCGATCCCTTTTTTCGTTAACAATTGATCACAGTACAGGCATTTGCCTTCCGAAAGCAGCTTTTCTTCCATTATTGTAGTATGTTGTTTTATTTTACAAGAAATATTCCATCCATCGTAACCAAAATTATAAATTCCATGCTTTTTTCAACATTCCAACGAAAAATTTTATTTCATTTTCCTTCATTTTCAAAAACCAACTCCTGGCTTTGCAAAGCCGGTAATTCAAAAATACCATTTTTTTGTAGAACAACTTCCCGTTTTATTCGTTGTAATTGGGTATGAAAAAAACAATTATTTCCGGATTGAGTTTGCTGGTGATCGTTGCCTGTAACAATCCAAAATCCAGTAAAACAAATTCACAATCTGCCCAGGAAAAGCCCGTGGCTGATTCTGTCACTTTAGCATGCTGTTCAAATCTTCCGGCACGGTTTTCATCCCCGGGCATGCCGGGCAGTGATTCCCTGACTATGGGGGATAGCGATCTTTCGGAAATGGTCCTGATAAAAGGTGGTCAGTTTTTAATGGGTGGTGACAGTGCCTGGGGGCGTCCCGATGAGTTTCCCCGGCATCTTGTCGAAGTATCATCCTTTTACATCGATGTGCATGAAGTAACCAACCGGCAGTTTAAAGCATTTGCGGATGCCACTGGTTATATAACCACAGCAGAGAAAAAACCTGACTGGGAAGAGCTGAAAAAACAAGTACCGCCCGGAACTCCGAAACCCGCTGATGAGTTACTCGTAGCAGCATCAATGGTATTCACCTCTCCGGGCCATCCCGTTTCGCTGGATAATCCGCTGGTGTGGTGGCAATGGAAGGCTGGTGCCGACTGGAAACATCCCGGTGGAACAGGAAGTAATCTTGAGGGGAAAGCTGATTTTCCCGTAGTCCATGTTTCATGGGAAGACGCGGCGGCTTACTGTCGCTGGGCCGGTAAACGGTTACCCACCGAGGCAGAATGGGAATATGCAGCCCGGGGTGGTCAGGCAAATGCTGTTTATCCCTGGGGGTATGAACTGGTAACCGACGGGAAAAAGAAAGCCAATGTTTGGGATGGTGATTTCCCGAATTTAAATACTAAACTCGATGGATACGAAGGTGCTGCTCCTGTGAAACAATTTGCCCCCAATCCTTACGGGTTATATGATATGGCCGGCAATGTGTGGGAGTGGGTAGCTGACTGGTATACTGCCGATTACTACAACCTGTGCAAAAGTACCGGCTTGGTAGTCAATCCGCAGGGACCACCCAGGTCGCTTGATCCCGACGAACCTTTCGCGCAGAAAAAAGTGACCCGCGGAGGCTCATTTTTATGCAATGACAAGTACTGTTCCGGATTCAGAATTGGTGCCCGCATGAAGACCAGCTGGGACACCAGTCTCAATCACACCGGTTTCCGGTGCGTGGTTTCTGCAGCAAATCAATAATTGAAAGCAGAAAATATTATATTATCCTTTCCGGTTTCATAAAATCTTCGCTTGCTTCCCGTCAATTCATACTCCTCCCCCCTCGCTTGTAACGTTTGCAACGAGGGGTTTGACCTAACAACAGACCCTCAAGGTTTTGGAAACCTTGAGGGTCTATATCATCTTGTGGTACTGAGTTTGCAACTCATTTTTCAAATTCAAGCCATCCATCAAACAATGATTATTTTACCAGCGTTGGTTTTTCGAAATCATTTTTCATATCATAGGGTAACTTCCAGACTTTATTCCCTTTTTTATTGGTAAAATAGAGATTTGATGCTGAAATCTTATCGGCATCCCCATCAGCCCAGAATGCATAAAAGTCGTCATGGGCATTCAATGGTCGTCGCGCATAGGTATGATTAAACGTGCTGTTTTGAGTAATATCCCTGGTTTTTTTCCAGGTAATCCCATTATCCCTGCTCTGCCATAAAGCCATTTCGCCACCGGTTCCCCATTTTTGCGGACCGGCTTCAGTGGGACCAATGATCGTCCACTCACTCTTGTCGATATAAAGTGAGCCCATATCGTAGTTGTGTGTCGAATCACAAACCTTCCGGAAATTCCATTTCCCATTCTCCCAATGAACAATGATCCATTCACGTGGAAAACCGTCCGGTCCCGGTGCAAAATTTTTGCTCACAACGGCAAGAATTACGGGATTTCCGTGCTCATCAAAATTAAGATCATTCAGATAGACCAGCTTACCTTCCGCTTCATAGTTTTTTACAAGCGCTTCGTTCTTCACGCTGGATAACGGAGGATTTACACGCGTGCCATCGGCCGTTTTCCAGGTTTTGCCTCCATCGTCAGTTTGCAACATGTAGATATTGGTCCGTTTATTTACATCTCCCCCGGGATGGTAATTAAAAACCGAAACAAGTTTCTTACCGTCGTAATTAGTGAGCTGGTAATGACCTCCCATACCAGCCAGTTTCTGATCCGGGGCCCATGTTTTTCCGTCCGGGCTTGTGGACCAGTAAAGTTCGCGACCCTTTGTATATTTGGTGAAGAGATACAGGAATCCCTCCCCTTTCCGCCACCATGGCTGAGGATAGGTCATCTCCCCCTCAACGATTTTCTCAAAGCTTTCGATAGACCAGGGAGCTGTACTTTTAAAAATAAATCCGGGACGAGCTTTGGCTCTCCCGCTCACAAACACCCATATATAACCCTGATCATCAATCGAAAGCGAGGCATTGTCATGGGGATCATTGACTCCGTTTTTGTCGTATACAATCACCGGTTTGGGCACCACCTTTTTCTGATGATCATAGTACGAAATCATAATCAGCAGGTGACGCTCATCTTTGCCCGTCGTTCCTCCGTAAACGAAAAATGTTTTGTTCACGGCAGGTGCATATATTGCAATGGGAATATGATTTGCCGTGTAGGTTCCCAATCCCCCGGAATATTTATCACCATATTCCGAAAACTGCCCAAGAGTAAACCATATTCCTTTGTATCCATCGGATTTGGAATTTTGGGCCCCTGTTTGTCCTGGCATAAAAAGAAAAAACAGGATCATGCTACAGATTATAATTTTGTAATTCATCCGAAATTAATATTAGTTAAACATCATTGGTGACCAGCTAAAATATCAATTTTAACCGGACAATATTAGTTAAATATATAAGTATGATTAATCATTCCTGATTCCGGATGCTTTAAAATAATCTGATATCGAATTTACATAGATTTCATAAGCATCAAGGCCCTTTTGAGTAATGTGACAGGTTGTCAGCGGATATTTTCCTTTGACCGTTTTCTTTATTTCAATATAGCCGGCATCAGCCAATTTATTCAACTGAAAACTGAGGTTCCCTTTTGATGTCTTTGTTGCCTGCAGGAGAAAAGCAAATTCTGCCGTTTCCACACTTAAAAGTATGGACATTATTGCGAGTCGTACCTGCGAATGCAACAGTTGATCAAGATCTTTGAACATTCTGTTTATCTCTTTTGAAGTACAGGATATGCCCGGGAATTACCACTGCAATCAACCAGGCAATACTGTGCAAAAGCATTTGTTCATTCAAGGGCAAATAGGAACAGATGTAAGCTAAAATTCCAAAAACAGCTCCACCAAGGATGATCAGTTTAAACCGCAGAATGACACCGGTAACTACTATCGCGAAAGCAATCAGGACCATAAAAAGCGGATGCTGGAGCGTAAAGTCTACCTTTTTTAAAACATTAAAGAGAATCAGGTTCGTGAAAACAATACTGATAAACCATGCCACCCAGACATACCTCAGCGAAATGCCGATATAAGTTGTAACCTTTTTTCGTTCCCTGATAATGTAATAAATAGTGAAGATTAAGGCCAGCAGTGGTAATAGCGGATCAACAAATTTCAAAAGATGGATAATCCTGTTGGGCAAAAACCACACTTCCGTAATGTACTTTCCAAGGTGCATCAGCGACATGGCATATCCCCAGACGATCATAACGATACCATCATCCTTAAGTTTATTTTGAGATACGCGGATCATTTCGCGTATCACCTGCAAGGATTGATTCTCATCCACAAAATCTGAATCAGCCGGGGTAGATTCCATAACTCAAAATTTTGGTTTGTATTACAAACTTAATTAAGTTTGTAATACAAACCAAAATAAATCCCATCTTTTTTCGATCTGTTCCAAAAATAATTGAAAAAACTCAGATTCCTTTAGCGGCAATTTATTACTTTATCTTTTTCAGCACTACATCTCCAAAATCCATAAAGAAATTCCAGTCTTTCAGAAGAAGGTTATGCTCCCCTTCACGAACATGATAAGCAACCATGCCATTGTGAACGGGCTGATTTAATGCGGGCATTTCTTCCGGTAATGCTGATTTGGTCCCCAGTAATTTGTATACCGGTAGTGAATGATACAAAGCCAGGTATTGTCCCCTCGGATCGCCCCATAGATCTTTATCTGCGGCGGCCACATAGACCGCTCGCGGAGCGATAAGAGCCATTAACATATGCTGATCAACAGGCAGTGCATCTTCATTATTGCTGTATGATTTATAATTCGTGCAAAACCAGTGAGGAAACGACTTGTTAATCCGGTCAACAGTTTCGCCATAACGTCTGCGGCTCAGTGATGAACCACCACAACCGGCTTCATTGCTGACTACAAGTGCAAATCGCTGATCGGTAGCACCCGCCCAGAGGGCAGTCTTACCACCCCGGGAATGACCTACCACAGCCACTTTATCGGAAGCAATATCTTTTTCAGTTTCAAGGTAATCGAGGCAGCGGCTCGCTCCCCAGGCCCAGGCAGCAATCGTTCCCCACGATTCTGACGTCCGTTCGCCATCGAGTAAACCATGAATTCCATCTTTAAAATTATCATCCTTATCGGGATCGATGTCGGCATTATAGAATGCAGCAACAGCATAGCCACGGGCAATAACCTCTTCAGCGGGCCAAAATTCACTCTTTACCGACCGTGTAAAATCGATATTGGAAGGTGGACGATTGCAAATTAATAGAAATGCAGGTACAGGTTTCGGTATTTTATTTGGAATAAAGAGACCCAGGTGAAGTGTAAGGGACTTTTCATTCGCGGTGAAAGTAATGTCAACCACTTTTAAGGTCGCCAATCCATTCATCGCATTTTTATCCTCCTGCACCACCTTAATGCTAGTCTTGTAGGGAGACGAGGGTACACGACCGTAAACATGGGTAGTAAAAAGTTCGAGCACCTCGGGCCGGCGAAGATTTAACCACTCCTTCTTACCCGTAATCTTTTTGCCATTAACCGAAGTCAGCACATCAGGCAATTGATAAGCGGGGATTTTAGCCTCTTCATAGTTATATTCCGACTGACCTTTTGATAGTTTGTCAATGGTTTCGTGCGATGCCTGCCAGCTATTAGTCACCTGGGCTACAAGTATTGATGGAAAGAGAAGCAGGTATGAAATAACCAAAAGTAATAGCCGTTGGTTCGGCTTAAGGAATAAATACACGAAAAGAATTTTCAAGTAAGATGATTGCATGGATTATCTGGTATTTAATTTAGTTGATAATTTCTCCTGCCCAAAGTTTTTGAATAAAAATGTTCCAGGGCAAAACCAGGATGTCATCGATTTGTCTTGGAAAAGGATCGTTGGAAATCAGGATTGACTTTTTCACGGTATATTCTTCAGCAAAATTTCTCAATCCATTCAGGTGTCTGGGGTTTGCATTTTCGGTTGACTTTACTTCAATCGCAACTTCATGATCACCTAAAACAAAATCAATTTCAAGTTGTGATGCGGTACGCCAATAGCTAATCGGGTAATTCAGATCGGAATAAGAACGATGCGCATATATCTCCTGATACACAAAATGTTCGAAGGCTTTCCCATAGGCTTCGCTGCCTTTCTCTATCCGTCCTCGTCTTAGTAGAAAGTTTGCAATCCCAATATCGAAAAGGTAAAATTTGGGGGAAAGAATAACCCTTCGCTTTGGTTTCTTTTGAAAAGAAGGAAGGAAGCGTCCGGTCATTGTGTCTTCCAATATCTGAAAGTATTCTTTAATCGTATTTCCACTTACACCACATTCAGAGGCAATGTTGGTGTAATTAACAATTTCACCGTTTGAGAAGGCTGCAGCCTCTAAAAATCGGGAAAATGAGATGATATTTCTGATTTTGGCTTCAGCCATGATTTCGTCCTTTAAGTAACTGCCAATATATGAAGATATTAGCTTACCAGGATTTACTGACAAATAATGCCTGGGCAATAACCCGTTATTTATGGCCCGAAGCAGGTCAAAATCAGGTATTTCCTGGCTGATTAGCGGGAATAGTTCATAACGAAGTGCACGGCCACCTAAAAGATTTGCTCCGGATCGTAAAATCTTTCGCGGACTTGAGCCACTTAAAATGAATCTTGTCCGGTTATTTTCGATCAACCAATGAATTTCATTAAGCAACTCAGGTATCCGCTGGATTTCATCGATGACAACCGGAGTGTTACGGGTATCGGCTAAAATAATTTCCCGAAGTTGAGACGGATTTCGTTGAAGCCTTGCGAAAACATCGGTTTGCAAAAGATCAAACCACAACGAGTCGGGAAAAATTTCTTTTAATAAAGTGCTTTTCCCCGTCTGTCTTGCTCCCCATAAAAAAAGGCTTTCATTATTACTCCCCTTAAAAATCTGTTTGCGAATATACATGATAATCTAAAGTAATGGTTCATATTATCATGATAATCTGAAGTAATGGTTCCAATTATCCTGATAATCTGAAGTAAAAATAGTAAATTTTTATTGTATATTCAAGATTACCAATATTTTTGATTCACTTTATTCCAGTACCAGCATCCCATCAACAACCTCAGGAATAGTTACCAAAACTCCATTACCGGCTGGAGTAATTTTCATTTCATTGCGGACTGAACCCTTTTGCAGCCAGGCCTTCTTAACACCTGGTACAGCTAAGCCGATTTCCGTTTCCTGGTTGCAACTAATTTTGAAGGTTTTTCCTTCTAAAATCAGGCTGGCAGAACCTCCCGGTGTTTTAGAATGTAACGAATAGCCGTTGTTCGTTATTTCAGTGCCCTGACCAAGATATAACGAACTCAGTTTCCCGTTTTTGAACCCTGAAACACCGAAATACCCCGTAAGGCTTCCGTTTTTGGAGGTGAATTTCCGATCCGGATTAACAGACTGGAAGATTTCATGGTATGATCCATTTGTATTGAATACACTCAATGCTGTGAATGATTCCCCATCAGTCCGTTTTTCAACCGAAATACGCTCAACGCTGTTGCCGTTTACCCCTTTGTACGGCTCGAAAACGACGATAAATGGTTTTGTCCGGGCTTCAGTTTCTGTCCGGATTGTAAAAACCGGCAGTGGCTTTCCGTTGTATTGCTTGCCTGCAGTTTTGGTCTTTAACGTTTTCGCCTGGTAATAAACCCTTCCCTCATTACCGGCGATCAACGCCTGCACAAACAGATCATTCGATTTATCATCCTTGATTGAAAACCTGGCAGTAACGTTTCCGGTGTAGTTTGCAATTTTCTGTACTTCGCTGTAAAAACGAAATCCCGGATAGTCTTTACCTGTTAAGGGATATTCTGTAGCGGAGGTTTTCAGCTCTTTCCTTTTTTCATCCAAAAAGGTGACCTTATCTCCGATATTGTGATAAACGTAATCATTACTTATTTGATTATCTGAGCGATAAATATCTACATAGTATCCGGTCGTTTCCGAGGTGCGGATAATGGAGAGCGTACGCGACTGGTTGGTTTTGGTCGATTGATCGACATAGCGCGTGTCGGTGAACGAATAATTGGGAGAAACAGCAACTTTATCAGGCATGGGTTCCATAGAAGCCAGTTCAATTTGTCCGACTTGTTTGGTTCCGGCTGATCCGCTGAAAGGTACCGAGCTGGAGGAGCCGGCTGCAACAACCGTATTGTGAGCCGACCACTGGCTGTAATAATTCCGGTGCAGCGGGTGTTCATAATTAGGACCGGTTCCGGCGTCAATTCCCATCACTTCGCCCAAACCATATAATTCCATGGCCATTCCATTGCAATGGTTGTGGTTATAAGTGGCACCCTGTACACCAACCATAAGTCCGGTTTGGGGATCAGTACCGTTTCGCTGTAAAAAATAACGGGCAAACTCGAGTGTCCCGGTACGTGGCCATTGATAGGTGGTATTCGCCTGTGGAATTTCGGGTAAATAACACAGCAAACCGACAATTCCAGATCTTTCACGCTTATAAATCCCTCCTTCAATCAGTTTTTTCATTGAAGCGAGCATCTCGGGAAGTTCGGGTTGATTGTATTTCACAGCTCCGACAAGGCCGACTTCGAGTGACTCTCCACTTTGTGAAGAACGACCGGTGTCCCCAAAACCACCTACTGTGAGGTTTGGAAATGAATATTTCAACATCGCATACGACGCCCTGAAAAGTGCCGGAAACTTCTGGAAAACGTTATGCCCGTTTTTTTCAAGCGCGAGCGATGAGGTGAGCAGGTTACCCACCGGATAATTATGATAGCCTCCAGGCTCCTTCCAGTGTCCGTCAGGGGTGAGCCATTTTGCAACTGTCGATGGCAATGCCAGTTGTCCGCAACCACCATTAATCGTATCCTTTGAAAGTATAAACTGCAAATAATAATCCTGTGTCTTTTTATTTTCGAGGCTCAGAGCCGCAAAAACCATTGTTGAACTTTCAGCCGCATACCAGTTGTTATTCCAGAAACCCCGGAACGCGAGTGTGGAAGCAAATTTTTCGAAAACTGTCTCGTACCAATGCAGGTCGTACCCGTTTTGTTTCATGTACGGTTTTACAAAATCGTAGGCCAGGATTATTGACCGGTAACTCGCGTCACCCAGGGTCTGCATATCGAGCAGACCAGTACGGCATGCGCCGAAGATGGGTTCCTGGTAAAAAACGCCTTTCGCCCACTGATCAAGAATATCAGCGGCAAACTTCGCGTTTTTTTCCTCGCCCGAAAGCCAGTACAAAAGGGCTGCGTTAAGCGCCAGGTCGTTGATATCGCCATTAATATCAGTAATATAAGCCTGCGGATCAATCCACTCCTTTTTCCCCGTTTCCGGGTTCAGCAGTAACATGACCCTTGAAGTATCGTTGGGAACCAGCTCTTCAATGGTAGGTTTCCGGTACGAACTCCCTTTTTCAGTGATAGGTGAACGAAGATAGGTTGAAACCCTCACGGTGTTGACCGGGGCATTGCCTGTCCATTTTACCAGGCGCTGGCCCGATTCGTCGGAGAAAACCGTCGTGTACCGCTTGCCCGGGACACGGTTCATCAGGTAACGGCTCAGTATCCACCGGGGATCTGTTGTATGGCGTTCTACATATGGGCTGACTTCATTTTGAATCTCCTCAAAAATGGACCTGGCCCAGTCCTGGTGTTTAATTTTATCAAGCACACTTTGTTTATCCCCGTTATTCACAAGAATATGCGGGTAATTATTCTGTGCACTGACGCAGGTAATACCCGTGATAAAAAAGATTAAAAATGCGATCAGACAGTGTTTTGTTTTCATCTTTACATTTAATATGTATTAGGAATAAAATAAGTCATATTTTGTTCACTAAAAATAAGGTTTTTTAAGACATTGAATTAGGATTGACCCAGTTTAATATTAATCTGCTTTGTTTAACATTTGCCTAATTACTTTTTATATCGAACCAGAAAAATTCAGTTCTGACTTGTCAATACCATGGAAACGGTTTTGCCTGCCTCATCAACTTTTGGAAGGTTCACTAAAAGGTTTGATTTGCCCTGAGAACTTTTTAAAGTGGCTGAAGGATTCTCCATCTTATAATTCCCGTCCAAAGTAATCTGTACCTGACTTAGTTTTTGAGTCGGATCAGAAACGGATACGGCAAGGCCACTTTTTTCTTTTTTAAGCATGACAACACAAGGTTGGCTGACTTCAATTCCTCCCATTAACCCCGATTTCCCCGCTTTGTAAAAAATTACTCCTCCAATGGTACCATCGGCCGAAATGACCGCCTGAATTTCGGGACTATTATTCAGAATCCGGAATGAAAGTTTTGCCTCCAACTGCTGCATTTTGGTTTTGGTCGCACCCGGGACCAGGATATAAGCATAGGTCTGATCTTTTGGATTAATACCATGTTCAAACCATAATTTAAAAATTCCTGATTCAAGTGCTTCATTTTTATACATTGAGGCGACCCTGTTCCATGAACCGGTAACAGTTTTTGTTTCCAGGTTCAGACTACCTCCTGCGGGAAAGAAATAACCTGTTTTATCGTGTAAAACCCAAACCGGTTTAAGTACACCAGATGAGCCGGCTGGTATGGCTTTTTCGGACGTCTCCTTTACAATGGTTTCCCCGTTCAGAAAGGATTGATTGACGGAGGTGGTGACAGGAAATCCTTCGGCCGAATTAATGCCAGCACCCATACAAACTACCTGATTACCGAAGATAAACCAGCCCTTTTTAGCCGTAAGACCATTCCGGTTATAATCCATTACTGCAATCCCTGATTTTCCGTCAGAAACGCCACCTACAAAATCGCTTTTAATGCGGTAACCTGCAGCGGTCAGAACCGGCAATTCCTTGTCATCCTGGTGGGTCGTTGATCCGGGTATTTTTTTCCAGTCCCAGTAAGGAAATATATTTTCATACTCTTTTCCCGATTGATACAGATAGGTGGCACCATCGCCAAGGTAATAACCGCGGATATTTTCGGAATTGCACGATTCGGCTCCGATTACCCGTTCGGAGCACATTTTCACCGAGAAATAATATTCTGGTGTGCGCTGAATCTGGAAATCGGATCGGTAAAAATGTTTGTTACCAGTCAGATTCTCATATTGGCTGGCGTTTTTATAAACCTTGGCAAATTCAGGATCAATGGTTTCCATCTGACTAAAGAATCTGTTCAGGCTCCCGGCCTTTCCCAGTTGAGCGTTAACGAACAATTGCCTTCCGCAGGCGCTGATGTCCATCTGGTTTTTCCAGGTAATCCACTGCTGTCCGTCGAGCAGGTAATTTCTCAGAATGGATATTTTCGACTCATCAAATTTGAACGGTGTATTCCGCAGAATCCGAACCCACTTCATCATATCACCTACATAGGCTAATCCATAATTACCAAATTGAATCTGGGGGCCATGCTGATGAAAGGATCCGTCCGGCTGAATTCCCTCCTGTAAACTGACCTTCATTTCCTCCTGGATTGCAGCTGAGGCTTTTGCGATAGTCGAAGCATCGCGCAAAAGCAACGATTTCATCAACACATTGCCCGATTGCCAGACCTTGTTCTGCCCGGTCATACCGATTTTAGCCCGGTCGAGAATTTTAATGCCCTGCGCCAATTGTTCCGGGGAGAGTTCAGTCTCCATTAAAACCAGCGTTGGTGCCAGCGACATGGGAACACCGATCTGGGGATACCACCAATTGGGACACTGAAAATCATTCACCAGCCAGTAATTCAAAGCCAGGTGAAATTTCGCCAACAGTTTTTGATCATGATAATATTTCTGACCTGGCTTTTGATAAGCCCTTGCCAAAGACTGGAGATAGCTCAGGTGTGCACTCGCAGGCCAGTCTCCGCGCTGTTGACTTGTATATTCGATTTTAGGCCACGACCCATCGGTGTTCAGTTGATCGCATAAACGTTGAATTTGATCGGACTCGACTGTACCTCCCTGAATTTCCTGCCAGACATTCTGATGCAACTGTTCCAGATTTGCCGGATATTTACTTTTCGTTTGCGAAAGGCCATCGGTTACAATGGAAATAAGGAACAAAAACAAAACAAATTTGACGTATGAAAAATGCATGATGTAATTTATTAAACTTATTAAATTAATTACCACCCTGAAAGTGGTTTAATTTCCGTTGTGAAATCATTTGCAGCGCCGGGCCATTGAGGCAGTAACAGGACCGAAACTGTCACATTTCCGGCGGGTTCAGTCATTCGTGCCATCAAACGACTAACGCCAATATTTTCTTTCTGAGGTTTAGTCTGTTGCGCCGATTCGGAAGTAAAGACGGCATTGTCCGGGGAGAGAATTTTAGCAATCAGCTTTTGTCCGCCCAAAGTGAGTTCAGCCTGCTTCGGATTGCTGATTTGAATCGTGGCATCAGTGGTTATTCCCCAGGCTATATCTCCAGTCCTGGATAGAATAAATTCATCCTGGATCAGTATTGCTTTGTGCCCGCCGATAACTTTTAAACCTCGTTGGGCCGAACTTGCATAATCGCGGTATGCTTCTGTAAAATCAACCACGGCATAGGGTTCTGCAATGTCTTCACCATGCTTTAAGAATCTGGAAACGGCATCTTCCCGCTGACTTGTACCACTTAGCATGGGCACATTGTGACTTGATGAGTTAAGCCGGTAATACGTATAGCGTTTACTGCCAAAATAATCGGGAAGATTATAGTCGTCAGAACCAAGGTCACGTACCCAACGAACACCTAACGCATCCAGCTCAAAATTGCCGAGGTCAAGATGCGCGTGGTTAACCTTGTTGTAACCGGCTTTGAAGCCTACCCACAGCGCATTCGGATCAGTCCATGAACTTCGTGAAAAATACAGCGAAACTTTCCCGTCAAAAAACTTGTCAAGGTCCCTCTGCGCAGCGGAGTTTGAATAAGGACGGTACCAGACAACATCGTAAACATTTGCTTTACGCGTTTCGAGTTGTTCGATCACAAAATCTGAAAAATGATTATTGTTATAGACATTGGCCAGCCACATATCAGGATGGGGAGCGCCGAGCTTCGACTTCTCGCCCGCGTCAGCATAATTGAGCATGTATCCGGATGGTCCCGCTGAATAAATCGGGAAATAACCGGTTAAATTCATCCCCGATAGTTGGGTTAATCCAAAATCCTTTCCCAATGCAGTTTGCAGTGCCGAAATTCCGTATGCCGTATAATCTGTGGCATATCCCCAATAACCCGGACCTTCACCCCAAACTCCATCAGGACCATAACTTTTCAGGGCATAGGGCAAATATTCAATGGCTTTAGGAATAATGTATAAAGCCAGGGCAGGATCGGTTTCGGCCACCGCAAGTGCCCCGATAGTTAAGCCACTGTTACATACCTGGTTCCAGTTGTGATCGACCTTTGTCCACCAGGCCTTATTAATATAGGCAAGTTTTCCCTGGTTGAGTCCCAGTTTGATCAGACCTGCCCTGATCTCGTCACGTGTTGCCTGGTTCATCTTGTTATAAAGCCAGTCGTAGCCGATGCCCACGGCATGCGTCATCTCAGCAACATCCAGAAAATGTGACGGATTCCAGTCGTCAAAGGCACAAACGGTACGCATATTTCCGATGGCCGCGCCCAAATATTTTTCATTGCCAGTCCAACGGTAAGCAAAAGCAAGGTTATAAACGCGTAAAAGACACTCCCGGCTTTTGTCGAGCAGACGGGGGCCTATTAAAATATGCTGGATCGGCGATTTTACAAGATCTTTCTCCGCCTGCGCGATAACATCAGCTGCATATCTGTTAAGGCGGGTATCAGTAATACTTAATGTTTTTAATTCCTGAAGCCGCACATCGGTTAAAAGCAGACGCGGATGCTCATTTTGAAGCGTGCTAAGGACTCCTGTGAATTTGATTTCAGGAACTTCTGCTGCAGGTTCCTTCTTTTTACACGACCCTAATGAGGCAGATTGCAATACTATAATGATGATTAATAAAATAGAATTAATTTGGTTCATAAGAATATAATTTGGTTTTTAAGCTCCGCACATGAAATCGCTTTTATTTTCAGATGCACTTTAACTACGAAAATTGATACACCATAATTAATTAACCGATGCTGGAATAAATTTCATTCCTGCCCCGGTGCTGTTCGAAAAAGGAACATCGATTTCCCATTGCCTTTTTTCCGGATCGGTCACCAAAACTTTTATTGAACTGGCATCCTGCGATACTATTTCAGCCTGAATGGCCGGAGTTTTGCCCGGTGAAGGCCATAATATCCACACGAAAGTTGCATCAGAGTTCAGTTTTTTGGAGTAGATACTTGTAGTGTTGGGTTCATAGTTATTGTATTCCTTGCTGTACCACCCCTGGATGGTCGGTTTTTCCTGTCCTTTAACCTGGGTAACTTTCCAGTCAGAGGCACCAACAGGAATGATTTGAAGATTACCACGTTCGTTCTTTGTCATTACAACTGCATTGGCTCCGGACTGAACTGCACAACCGGGGTGCCAGTGCCAAAGCGCTTCAATGTTTCGGGGCCGGTCGGTTTTAAGATGATCGGCAATTACCCAGAATTTGCCACGCACATACATCACTGAGCGGGTGTGGCTGAAGGTTCCTTCCAAACCAATGAATTTATCAAAGGAACCTGTGCCATAATCAAAATCTTTGCTGATTGAAAAATTGGATACGGCCAATGGCGCTGTTGCCACTTTAGGTCCATCAGCCTGACCTTTTCCGTCAACTATAATCACGTTATGACTTTGACTGCCGGTTGCATATTTTCTGAATTTATCGGCCACTTCACCCCGGTAGGCAAACCGTCCTCCATCGACCAGAAAATCGCGGCCGTAAGACACCACCGATAAATGCAGCTTATCGTTGTGCTGATGCCCGCTTCCCCATGGGCCAATATCAAAAAAGGACCATTGGGCATCGGTTCCAAAATCACTCCTTGAAATTAAATGCCCGGTATAAGGAAAAATGAAAGATGGACCGGTTTTGGGTTTGATCCCTTTTTCGCCATTCGTGGCAATAAATGTCCAATCGGGCCGTTCATATGAAGATGCTGCTTTCAGAATAGATTCACGGTTATTGTTCAGGTCTGCATCGTTGTTCAGCAAACCAAAACCATCGGGACGCATAGTCAGGGCGAGGTAATTCCACATGTCCTCCAATGTTTTCGTGTAATATTCAGGAAGCGCTACATTTGTTCTTTTGCAAATTTCAGCAAACTGGTTAAAATTCGCAAGGGCTACATGGTGATAGCTCGACGTGAGCTCAGTTTGAACCCCATCGGGATAAATCTGATCTTTCATACTGGCTACCATAGTTTTGATGGAATATTCCATCCACCCTGCTGATTCCTTAAACTCGGGCCATGAGGAAGCAACGGTTGCCAGGCCTGATATTTCCATGGTCAGCCAGTTTCCCTGGGCATGAAAATTCCGGGCATAATGGGCATGCTGCGGAAGGCTGCTTAAAATCAGCAACTGGGTGGCAGGAGTGATCATTCGGGTATTCCAAAGCTCGTAAAAGACTTTAGACCAAACCTTTGCACGGAAGCTGACTTCAAGTCCGCGCCACATCGCCGTGCTGCTTTTTACGCCGGGATATGGCCAACTGCTGATGATCCAGTCCTGAGTGAAGTCATCAATATATCTTACATATTTTGGATTCCCCGTTTCCGAGTATACGCTTAATAGTTCATTCACTGGATAATGACGGTTGAGCGCCCATGCCCACTCGATATCATCTTCGGGACCGGTATGTGCCCATTTCAAATGCCCGTCGATTCGGGGAACCTGTCCTGAAACATTCTGAAATGTGTAAGTATCCTGAAGAATTGAATCGGCTAAAGCGGTCGATTTCTGCGAAACCGCGGGTAATTCTTTCTGAACCAGTTTTGATTTACCGTAGTAATTCAGCAGGTTTTTGCAGGCCAGGGGAATGTTGTTGCTTTCGTAAGCCTTTTTCACTTCCTGCAACCCCGGAAAGCCGAGATTCAGGTTTTGAAAAATGTACTGCATTTTTTCAGGGTAAGCAGCACAAACCTCCTCCACCGTTTGCATTTTTGCCCGGCTGTTCTGAGCATAAACACCTGATCCTGACGATAAAATTAATGTGCAAACGATAAAAAGTACACTTAATGTTCCTGAAAGCAGTTTGGGTTTCATAACTTCATTTTTTAAATCAATAATCCTTACTTCATTCAACCTGCATAACAGAATCCGCCTACTTTGCAGAAAAATGCACCTCACCTTTTGGTACCATCACTTCCACAAAATCGTTTCCTGAACTTATCACGTTTGCGGCAGGTACGAATTTTAAATCTGAAATGCCGGGACCTTTTAACCTGACTTTTGTTCCATCAGAAATAATGATGCCATCCCTGCCTCGTGCACAGATTGATATAAGAGCATCTGATTCGAAACCTACGCTGTTCTGCATAAATTGCGTCCCTTTTCTGACGAAATAGAATTGATTTCCGGCAGTTGATTTCCGGCAGATTACAGCCTTTGCAATAAATGAGATATCGTCAAAAGAATTAAGCTTTTCACCCGACGACTCCAGAATTATATCGCTCAGTTCAGCCGTATGCCTGATGGAACTTCCGGAGAAATTTGCATCGGCAATCCGGGTTAAAGGTGGTTTCGGATGGCTGACCTGGTAAGGAAATAAAATCGTTACCAGATTGAATTTTCCATCAGAACCGACGTTATAAACCGATTCCAGCCGGTTGTGTTCGGGGTAACCCGGATACCGGTCGGGAACCGCTGATTGTACTTTTTCGACCGTTACCCTAACGGGTGCAGTTGCATAAAAAATGGAAAGTTTCGCGCCCGTCACCGTGGGTTGGTGATCAATTTCGGCAAGGTATTCTTTTTCGGATTCCACTACCGAAACGCTGGTTTCATTGGCTGGGTGCAGATAATTTTTTACCAGTTCGCCGGGTGAGGCTGTAAGTTCATCAAAGATAACACTGTATGCATTGGCATTGTCTGCCGCATGAACCAATACCACATTTCGGAAATGATTTTTGCCCGGCAGCGCACCGCCCGAAGAACCACTGGCATAATCCAGTTTGTCGGCAGTAAAGCCTTCCACAATGCCTCCTCCTAATCGTGATGCATGGTTTAATCCGTTAATAGTAAGGGTATTGTTCAGAAAAGCAGCACGGGTTGGTTCACCTAACCGGCCACCATTCACGAGCAGCCGGTTTCCGTAACCCGATAAGCTTAGTCCGTTCACTTCGTTGTGGGTATGCCATTCGTCCTGCGACATGATGTTGTATAAACCCATTTGCAGTCCATTTGGATTATCACCTTTTTCGCGCAGAAAAGCTCCGCCATTTTTAAAGATTTTGCTCGTTGGCACAATCGGTTCAGGCAAGGCTGATTTAGGCAAAATATAGCTGAGAATATTTCCTTTGGCTTTTACTCCCTGATGAAACCAGGCCGCGTATCCGGCAGCTTCACTATCAAAGTTAACTACCCGACGATGAAGTAAATCGTTGTTGATTCCCTGATTTGGCAGCATATCGCCAATGATTACCATTTCTTTGGAACAGTTTACACTGGAGCCAAAAAGCCATCGCTGGAATTTCTGAATCCGTACGTTGTTGTAATACCTTTTATCGATTCCTGTAAATTCCAAAACATCCATGTAACCCGATTTGGACAAACGGCTGTCACCTCCTCCAACCCTTTCCCAGGCATAGTGTGTGGTGACCGGGCTCACGCCATCTTCAGTAATCTGGGCCATTATACCGTTGAAATAATTGTCGTCGGGTGAGGTGCGTTTGCCGTTGTAAATATCCCAGGTGCCATGCGTGCCCGAACGTACATCCTGCCACGAACCATTCCGGTTGATGAGCGAAGTTTGTTTCAGAATTACGGCTTCGCACTGCTGGATTTCGGTTTCGGAAAGTGCATCATGCACAATATCAAGCGCCAAAATGGCCATAAAAAATGATCCCATCGGCGGAACAACGCCACCCCAGTCGCCACCTTCCTTAACACTGATTTTTGAATACTGGTTTATTAAGGCATCTCTGACCCGGTTGGCATGTTTCTGTGCATTCGGCTCATCTAAAATATAAGCCAGGGCAGCGGCTCCCACATAATACTGCAGGTCGTAAGCATCGCTTTTACTCCCGTTTGCCGATCGGGAAATGGCATCTTCTTTCATCGATTTCCAAGGCTCTGCATTTGCCTTGCTTCTCAAATCGGGGAACTGCTCTTTTTTAACAATCAGAAACGGATGACCGGATACTTCTTTTGGATTTTCCTCAATTACATCATCAGCTTTCGCTTTGCACGAAAGAAACAGCAGAATCAGGCTCAGATTCAGAAGAACTATTTTTAAACGATTCAATTTCAACATTATAAATTTTAATTTCGGGGTACTTACCTGCCCATTAATCACCAGTTCGTTGTTGCCTTTTAATTTCGGATTTTTGATTGCAAATACAATGCGTGTGATTCCTTCGGGCCAGTATCTTTTTAAACCGCTGTCGGTAACTTCGTTGAATTCAATTTTTGGTGAAACCGATTTTGCATTGTATTTCAGCAAAAGGGTGAATCCATCGCCCTTGAGTTGCAGTGTTCCCGGTGCGATTTCCGAAACTTTGCTGTAAGTAACCAAATTAAGTGTGGTTGGCTGGCCGGTCAACTTGTTCAGTTCGTAATTATCCTGAATAACAAATTTTTTGCCGCGTTCGAATTGATAAGTACGCACCCATTTTTTTACTTCTGCTTCTTTCGGATAGGCGCCAGCAATGTCAGTGGAGAAAACAGCAGTTTTGGCATCGGCCGTAAAATTCGTGTTTTTTGCTTTAAATTCTCTTCCTTCATGCTGATCGATTCCGTTAATTTTTGGCAGGTTATGGTATTGCGACTGCATGGTCCAGATCTCGTAACGGCGACTGCTGAATGTTTTCGCGGTGTAAGTTTCGCGGCCAATATCAATCAAACACGGTTTTCCGTTAAAATACATCACACAGGTTCCCAAATCGTTGTGGTTATGGCTTTCGGCATTGTGACCGCCTTTGGCTGCAAAGAAAAATCCATCGGTTGAGCCTTTTTTATCGCGGGCGCCGGCAGCTTCCAGTTGAGGTAGCCAAAAATCGCTGATTAGCGCATCTTCTGCCGGAGCATCTTCAATTTCCTTTAAGTGCATCAACTGCATAATCTGTTCGTCAATTTTGCCTCCGGGTGTATTCTGTCCCCAATTATCTTTTTTAGCCAGGAAAGCCCCAAATTTCTGCATAGTCGGGTCGTTGATATCCTTGCCGTAGCTGTAAATGATTTGCGGACGACCCCCTGTTGTTGCATCGGCATCGGCAAAATTGATGAAATACGGATAGTTGATGTAGGCTTTGTAAATGTAGCTGCCCATATTTTGAACCAGCGGATTGTCATATACATCAAACTTATTGTTGGTGGCCCGCTTCAACAAATCAAGACATTGGTACAACGATGCACCGGCCCTGCCCCAATAGGATGGACCTTCGTCGCAACCACCATCAGCCGGATATTCATTGATAAATGTATCCAGCGAACGAACTACCTTTTGAACACCTTTTATTTTTTTATCCTGATCGTCTTCCAGAATCAGGATAGCTGTCAGAATGTTGTGGTTCGTCCACGGGTTCCAGTTGTTTACCGAACGACTGCCATCAAGGCCCTGCCACCAGAAATCGTTGCGTTCGTAATATGGAATAACCGCCTTTTTCATGATTTCATTTTTCAACCTTTTGGCAATTAACGGGTGGATTTTATTGAATTCATCTTTAAACAATAGCCAGGTCCACGAAAGCACATTGGCAACTTCACCAACTCCAAGGTCAATAACCGGTTCGTCGGCATCGGGCAGCCCGTGCGGAGCTTTTTGTGCCGTTAAATGAGCCGACCAGCCCCACCATGTTTGTTCGCTGTAAAACCAAACGCCGTTTACAATCTGGTCAGTAAAACGACCTTTGCCTTCAGCGAGTTCGCCCATTACCAGGTTCACAAGTGCTTCGCGGGGAGCTGCCCGTAAGCGCCTTGCCTCCGGTCGCCCGAACGGATAATTTCGATGTAGTCAGTCGCTTTTACCGATGGCCATGTGTAATCCAAGGATTTTTCTGCGTCTTCAATGTATTGGGCTTTTAGCTGGGCTGGTAGATTATTCCAGAAAGTCCTGTTGTTGTAAGTCGGAAAATTAAGTTCCTGGAAATTCACGGCCAACACTTTTTCTAGTCCTATCGTTTTGGCTTCATTTTGTAAAACATCCCGTTTTTCAACCGAAAAACTACTGAGTGCCAACAAACACAGGATAAACAAAACTGTAATTTTTTTCATGATCTATTAGTTTAGTTAAAAGAAAGAAGAAATGTCGTATTTTTTTCTTGATTTACCCCTAAATCCCGGTAAAATCGGGACTTTTTTCATGACTTTATTGGTTTAGTTGGTTTTCATTCTTGGCTATTTTTTAAGTTTATACAGGTATAACTGGCTGGCTTCAGGCCAGGGTTCGGGCCAGGGTTGGTCACGATTGGCTGGCTGGGTTTCCCATTTCAGCAGATAACGTGTTTTATCATTTTCACTTTTACCCAAGTCTCCTGAAGTGCGGACCTGCAATCCTTTGAAAGTTCCTTCAAGCTTTGAAATTTGAGCTGGCGATGCCGGTTTGCGCACTTGTCCGCAGATTTCCATTTTCTCATTCAAGAGAAAAGTACCATTGCCGTATTTGATGTGGCTGTAACCCAGTTCATAGAAACCGTCTCCCCGGTTTTTGAAATTGCCGATGCTAACCTCGGTGTTAATACTACCTCCACCTGAGAATTCCCATCTGTATTGCCAGTCGGTGATTTTCTTATTTTCCCATTTGGTTCCATTAAACCAGGCGACATAGAACTGAAGATTTCCCGACGGATCATATTTATGATAGGCCATCAAAGGTTTCCCTTTGGCGTCGAAACAAAGACGTGCCGCCAGGTTGATGATTCCCCCTTTCACCGGGATCGGGTCAACAATGACCGATTTATTGTCAATCGTAACAGGTAGCTTAACGGGCTCACCCATTGCATTGAACCAGTTTTTCAGGTCGGGACTCTTCATATACGAAAGATCGTGATTGGTTGCGCAATCTGGAGTGTCACGCCAAACCCAGTACATATGGTACCAATTATCAGCCATTAAGGTGGGTTGTGACTGGTAGGCATTCATCAGATCCTGCCCGTCGGTGAGCGGCGTATCGAGCAGCCGTTGCCATTGTTTGGTTTTGCTGTTGTAAATGTTGTAGATCTCGTTCCCGCTACCGCTTGCTCCATCACGATAATGAAAAAGCAGATCCCCTTCCCGGGAATTCATAAAATGAGGATAAGTGCAACGCTTTTCGTTGGTGCCAATCATGCTCGTCTCCTGCACAAGGGTTGAAATATCATTGGGTTTTGTACTTCTGAAATACGTCAGCGGATGAACATGCATATTACCTGATAAATGAAGATATCCATCGGGATCTATTCCTAAAGTGACGGAGTTGTGGCTGTCCCACCCAAGTACCGTGCTTGTTCCTCCGGAAGTTTCGCGTGAAGTGGCCGGCATAATGGTTAATTCAAATTTCGGGTCGTTCAGCTTCCGCTGTCCCACCACCATGTTGCGGCTGGCATTGTAATACGCAATGTACTGGCGGTTTTTGTGGGTCAGCAGACTAAAGCCCACCGGATGTCCCGCCCAGACTTTATCGATGGCAATCACCTGTTCAACTGTCTCGATGTTTTTGGTTTCATCAATGACCCGGCTTTTATCGTTGAGATCGGTTTGGGCATAGCCGATAAATGTGATCAGCAAATTCGCCAGAAATAGAAATGAAGTTCTCATATCCGTTTAACTATTTTTTTTCAATATTAAATCACCTTTCCTGTTTTCAAATTCGAATGAATATTCTTTTCCATTTCGGGAAAAATAAATGGAAATATTCCCTGATTTATCTCTTGTTATTTTCTTTGAACCGGCGATGCTTTTGGCTTCCTGCATATTGGCCACGGGAAGGATAAGGGTTGCGGCGGTTGTTTTTTCGCTCAGGGTTTTAATTTCAGTATCAAAATAATCAATCCATGAAAAAACACTTGTTGCATTTATAAATTGAGAGGCATGTTTTCCCTGCTTAATTTCAAAGGGTTGTTCGATGAGTGGAATCAGGGCCATTTTGCCTTTCTTTCCCTCCAGAAAAACAAAATCATTTTTTATTTCGAAGGCGACTTCCGGATGAAAGCGGATTTCAAGTTCCGATCCAGGATTTGCTTCCACCTCATCAAGGACCAGGGTGATTTCCGGCTTTTCCAAAACGACATGTCGGCGCCATTTTTTCAGTTCTTTATTCGGATAAGCCTTTGTCGGATTCATAATTACATAGTCCCGAATATCCGATGTCCGAAATTCTTCAACTTTACCGCCAACCTCCAAATTCCATGGCTGTTTTCGCATTTTACCGCAAATTTGTTTCTCTCCATTTACAAATAAAACATTGTGTCCTATACTTGACGCCTGCGGATAATCGAATCGCACATCGTCAAAATATTTTTCATCGTAGCCCCCTTTTTTACCAATATCCTGGATAAAATATTCACCCTGCCAGTAAACGACAAAATGACCGACATCGAGGTGCCCGTGATGCGGGTCGTTGTTCATTCCTGCTTTCCCCGCTACCATTACTTTGTTTTGATCTTTAAAATCGCTGCGCATCACCCACCAGTCGATGGTTCTGAAATGAATGGACGGATTTTCAGGAGCTTCAGCGATTACAGATGGTCTTGGCCAGATAATATCGAAAATATCATTCCCATTTCCCAAAAAATCATTCCGGTACCAGGCAGCAACTTTATTGTTTGTTTCAGTAGCTAATTTATTGACCAGGTGAGTACTACCGACCAATCCAGCGCCGGAATCCTCAAAATTAAGCGATTGTCCTCCGGGAGTTGAGATGAAGAGCGGGAAAGTGACCGGATTGTTGTATAAGCGTTCGTTCTTAAACAGGTTGTATTTCGATTTGGTCAGTCGGTTCAGGGCATCTGCAAAAAAAGTTGATGTATGTATGCCATAATTCCAGTAACCACCGCCTTCCTGCCAACCTCCATCTACTCCCAACTCATTCAGCATGCTGTTGATACGGTTATATGATTCGGCCACGATATCCGTTAATTGAGGATTTTCAGTCAACAACGCCAGACCCGTAAGTCCTACCCCTGAATTGCAGACTCCGCACCAGTTACACCGATAGGCACTCGCCCACCAGTGAAACTCATAATTACCCCTGACCCGGGTTACTACTTTTTCGATGAGTGCTCCGCGAATTCGATCGCGCTGAGCAATGTTGAGTCCCGGATACAGCCAATCATAAACGGCAGCCATTGTACGGGCAGCATCACCGTTGAAATGGTCGAAATTGAAATTTACCTGATCGTCGGGTACATTCCATGGCATAATTCGCGAATAGATGATCGGGAATTCATGAGCACGCTGAGTCCAGGTTGTCAGGTCACAAAATGCATCGGCAAATTCAAAGGCTTTGTCCGCGTATTTCTGCTCCCCTGTCATTTGAAACATAAATGCCAGTGAAAACGCATTTTTCTGGGTGTTGTTGTAATATTTGGCATATCTGCCATCCGTATCGTATTCGGTCCATCCGGCACGGGTATTTTTTCCCTGAACCGGGATATTCCGATCAACCGGCATTTGCAGGTAAAGGTTACATTCGGCTTTCAGTTTTTCAAATATGTCCCTGCTTTCCGGATCATTTTTTATGCGTGTCAAAAGCGCAGGTTTTTCATTTTCACCAAAATACAAATACGGATGCTTTAAGGATCGGATCGAAACAGACTGATCAATATCCTGTTTTGAAATTTGTGCAGACGCCGGAATAACAAGCCGGAAAATCACCAAAGCGGTAAGTACAATTTTCATTTTTTTAATCGCATTAAAGAAAAGGAATGTCCGCGAATGAGTAATTTTTACCATTTTGATAAAGGTTTGTTTACAAATTTAGCACTTCGGATTTCTTTTTCAGGAATGAGTAGAACTTCAAGCGATTGTTTTGCATTAGCCGGCATTTCACATTCAAATCCAACCAGTATTGTTCCCGGATTAGGTGCGTCGTAGGTGGTTGTTGGGGCGGTTGACCAGGATTTCATCCTGATTTTGGCCGAAGTATTGACTTTTAATACCAGTTTTTTACCGTCTTTAGTCAGTACAATGCTGTTTTTCCCAACTTTTGGGACAGCCGAAATTAACATCGTCCAGCGAACGGTTGCTGGTTTGTTGCCGGTTACAAGTTCGTCTCTTACAACTACAAATTTTTGGTCAACTATAGCTACTCCCCGTTTGGCAGAGGCCAGCTGGTTTTCGTAAACCGACGAAATATCTGATATAGCATACATAAAATCAGGCTGATCGGAGAATTGATCGATTTTGGCATAACCCTTCACCTGCTGCAATTGGTCGTTAACGGTCAGTGTGTTATGTACCCGGTTGGTTAACCTGAAAACAGTCCAACGCTGAGCATCCTGGGTGCGGCCAAATAACGCGATTCCCTTTGATTCGAGCGATTCGTAATCCTGCATCCCAAAATCGGAAGCCCAGCGAATGCCATCGGCTTCCATGATGAATGAACCCACATCCATGTGCCCGTGGTTGACCGATGGCGAACCGGCTTTGAATCCGACATAAATGGCATTCGGATCGGTCCACGAGGTGCGCATCATGGCAACAGGATTGGCTCCCTGTCCTTTCCATGCTTTTATCTTCGGTTCAGTTACTTTATCGAGCGGAAGGCTTTTACCCCAGATCATAACTGCAGGGAGCAAACGGTCGCGGGTAAAACGTGAATAGTCGTCACGCTGCAGATATGTTTTTTCAACCCACAATTGTGAAGGATCGTTGTTCTTTTGAGCCAGCCAGAACATTGCAGGATTCAATCCGCCACCGCTTCCCGCGTCACCCCAGTTGAAGCTGGGGCCGGTAACTCCGGTCATGTTCTGCAGAAATCCGGCGGTTTGCAGAAACCCGGGAGTTTTGTTCAGCCCGAAATCAGAATTAAAAGCAGTTTCGATGGCACTTAAAAACATGACATTGAACGAAGTACCGTAGCCCCAATAGCCATATCCTTCAGGATAACCACCATCGGGTTTGTATTCGTCCATCGAAAGCGGAATTGAAGCGATTGCACGTTCAATGATATTTTGCGCCAGTCCGGGATGATCTTCAGCAACAGCCAAAGCTCCATAGGTCATCCCTGCATTGCAAACCTGGTTCCAGTTATTGGATACCCGCAACCAGCTATTGTATTTGGGATCAAGTGAAGGGTAAATTCCCTTGTAAACAATGGCATCGCGAATCGCTTTTTTTGATTCGCCCGATAATTTCGGGTAAAGCCAGTCATAACCAATGGCCATTGCCATGGTCATTTCACCCACATCAAGGAAATGTGAGGGATTCCAGTCACTGAATTTGGCAACGGCCAGCATTTCTTTTTCGCACCGGTCGAAATATTTTTGATCACCCGTCATTCTCCAGGCATACGACAAATGAAAAATACGGCGCAACGCCTCACGTGATTTATCGAGCAACCGCCGCCCGATCTGGATGCGTTCAACTGCAGGCAAATCAATAATTCTGTCACATTCCACCAGGATAGTTTCATGCATTTTTTTCCAGGTCGGATTTTCAGCAATCGATTGCACAATCTGGCGTTCTTCACCATTGAGCAATAAAATACGTGGATGCTGTTTTTCGGTAATGGTTTGCACAGAAATGGATTGCTGCGCAAAGCTGATGCCGAAGAAACAGGTCAGTAATAAAATGATTAGCGTATTTTTAAAGTAATTCATGTGCTTATGTTGAGGTTTTAAATGTTTATTGTTTGGATCCTTTTGATTATTAGGCAACTACAGTATTATTCAAAATTTTAATCCTACTTGCTTAACCCCCAAAATATTTCGAGGTCATTTTTTGCGGCGCATACAGCATTCTCTTTTCAATTATGGTTTGCAGATGCGCCTTGTTTCTTTTTTTCATTTTCCCCGGGTTACGTCGTTCCTCCTCACCCGGGGTTATTCAGATTTGACTCCTTCGGAGTCTTTTTGCATTGACTCATATTCAAAGATCAACTGATCAAAATCTTCTCTCTACCTAACTCGCTTCCCTGTTTTGGGGAAGGGGTGGGGATGAGACTATAATTCTATTGTTACACTTTTTCCGGCATATACAGTCCGGGGTAAGGTGACCGCTATTTCACTCATGCCTTTCTCCATATTCCAGGAAGATTTGAAATCAGTTCCGCTCTTTTCGATCTTTGCAGTTACCGTGAGGTGGATTTTGCCAAGTTTGCGTGACGGATCAGCCACCGAAATTTGTTTTACCGCCGAACCATCAGTTTTCACCATCACCACTCCCGGACTATCCATCCCGATTTTCAGATTTTCAGAAACCTGAATTTCACCTGAAGTATAGAAGACCGCCTGGCAAATACTTAATCCGGTATGATTGACTGCCTGTAATTCACTGGTATTGGACAGGATCTTAATGTTCCGGTCTGATTGACTTTCCATCTCCTTTTCGGTGGTTGCAGGAACGACAATGTATTGATAACTTGCATTGTTTGGCTGTTGTCCATGGTCGATCCAAAGTTTAAAGACATCCATGCTGATTTCGGTTTTGGGTGAATCAGACTGCCGGTTAACTTTGTACCAGCTTCCGGTTTGAGGCTGATCCGACAGGAACAACTTTTGCTGCTCAGGAAACAGGTAACCAATACCGTCGTGATAGACCCACCTGACATTTTCAAGCGGTTGTTCTCCCTGTTTAAAAACAGATTTTTCATTTCCTTTCATGACTGTCACCTTACCTTTCAAAAGGCATTGGTTTAAGGTTGTGACTACCGGCAATTTTGACCCGGCTGTAATACCTGTTCCCAGGCAGACATATTCCTTATCGAAGAAAAACCACGATTTTTTTGCCTTCAATGGATCGTGGGGGCTTTTAAAGTCGAAAACCACGGCACCATATTTGCCATCGGTTACCGCACCAACGAATTCGGTCAGACCGTCTTTCTGGATTTCCTTTTCGGAAGGAAGTTCAGGTTTTTGAACAACCGTAGTTCCTGGAATTTTCTGCCAGTCGTATACCGGGGCCATATTCGTGTATTCGTCGCCTGTTAAGGATATGTAATTGGTGCCATCGCCCCGGTGGTGGTTCATCAGTCCTTCACTGTTGTATGGTTCTTCCATGTTGCGGTTCCGGATCGAATGCATCCGGACTGAAGTAAAAAATTCCGGCCGCTGGAAGGAGAAATACTCGGTTTGCCAGAAGAATTTTCCGAATGATGAGGTGGACTTAAGCTCATCCTTTCTGATTTTCACAATCTCTTCCAGCTCAGCCTTCCTGTAATCGGTTGTTTTCAGCAATCGTTCCGGAGTCCTTGTACTCATGGCCTGATGCCGATCCGAACGGGTAATGTCACGGTTTTTTGTTCCCGGGTCATCGTATTTCCCGTAAACCATTTGTTTGCAAATTCCGTCGAGGTAATAATCAACGAGTTGCTGAAGTGGTTTTTCGGAAAATTGATACCTGGTTCCTGCTACAAAAGCTGCCCATTCGGCAAATGCATCGGCATAGCCCAATCCGTACGAAAGAGTATTGTTGACGCGGTCTTCGCGGTGATGAAAGCTGAAGTCGTGCTGCATCCCGCGTTGGCCCGTATTAAACCTGATTTCGCCCTCGATAATCCGGATGACTTCGCCAAACTGAGTTTCGTCGCGTTTGAAAAGTAAGGTTTTTGCCAGAATACCTGCGATTTTGATGCGATCGCCACTGGGGCGGGCCCCTGAAGCATTCAGGTGGGCGCGGCCAACCATCGGCAGTGTCTTTTCTATTTGCTCTTTGGTGAGGTCGGTATCCATAATCAGTAAGACTGAAACCAGGGCAGTTGGTGTACCTATCTGGTTGTGCCACCAGTTCTGGCAGATGAAATCGTTGGCCAGCCAGTAACCCAATGCCGAATAGAGAACCTGTTTTAATTTTTTATCGCCCTGCAGTTTCGTGCCTTTCTTTTTGTAAGCCCGGCTTAATTCCACGAGATTACCCAGGTGTTCTGCATGCTGAAACCCGGTATTCGAAACATCAGCATAATCGATACCGGGCCAGGTTCCGTCCGGGCGAAGAGTAACCATCAGTTCTCTGACCCGCGATTCATCCACTGCCGGGGCCATGAGCTCAGCAATCACTTTTTTCCTGAGAAGTTCCATATCCGGATTTACTTTGGCAACCGAAGCCTGAACCTGGATGAGTCCCAAAACAAGGACCATTGTTAAGATGAGATTTTTCATTCCTGATGTATATTGAATATTAACTTTTATCTACTGACAGCGAAATATTCCGGCATTTAACTTATTCCAAATATGATATTATCTTCCCTAAAAAGGATTCATTCCCGATTAATCAGCAAAATAAAAAACGTTGAAAAAATCCCTGCACAGTTAGTTCACCTCGTAAAAATAGAACAAATATCTGTTTCTATTCCTATTGACCATTGATCCTTGTCTATTGATCCTTGTACACTGATCATTGATCATTTATAATTCCTTTCCCGATAACCGCACACTGAATATTCCTTCTCCATCTTTTACCAGGTAAGCGGGAAGACGGATTTCAATCCGCTTCAAACCGCCAATCTTTCGGTCAAGATAAAAGGGTGGCGGGTCAAGAGAAATTACTGAAAGCCCCAATTCGGGATGCGCCAGGTTTTCCAGTTTCAACTCTTTTCCATTCTGCCGAAGCACTGCCCCTCCCTTTACAATTTCCACATCGGCAGTTGTCATCATTTGCCAGGTCAGACTTTTCGTCGAATCATTGATTGAAAATTTATCCTCAACAAGAATTGAACGGCCATTTTCCTTCACAAACCGTCTGCTTGCTTTTTTGAGATTATCACCATAAACAGCCGTCATGTCAAAGGTGGCTTCCGGATGATTACCATCCGTAAAATTGGTTAACGCTGCAAATCCATTGTTCACAAACAATGCATTATTTATTGTGACTGTACTGTGCCCGAAATTGTTTTTGGTAAGTAACGTCCATCGCTGGCAATCCTGGCAACTCCCCCATAAATCGAAACCGGTCTGTTCAATCTCATTATAACTCTGATTTCCCGGATCGATAGCCCAACGGACGCCATCGAGTTCAAACAAAAACGATCCCGCATCCATATTTCCATGGCTGGTTGTAGCTTTTCCACCTTTACCACCGAAGTAATAGTTGCCCGGATCATTGGCACCTCCGCGGAAGATCACAATAGGATTAATCCCATCGCCTTTCCAGGCCAACGGAAGCGTTGTTTCTTTTTTGGGCTGAAATTCAGATAACCACACAAGTCCTGCACCTGCCAGGCGTGATAACTTACCCATGTCTTCAGGTTTCTGCATAAATTCATCCTTTTCGAAATAGATCGGATTGCCCGTACGTGAAGCAAACCACGCGAGAGTGATATCACCTCCCTCATCATCTTTATCACCACAATCGGCATAGTTGAAATACCAGCCTGAAGGGGCTACGCTGAGCAGTCTGAAATCAGCACTTTTCATAAATGCGGGGTAATTGGCCAGGCCAAAGTCGGTACCGAAAGCACTAGTCAGCATCGACGAAGTAATCACAGAAAAACTTGTTCCATAATCCCAGTAAGTTGAACCTTCAGGGTAAACGCCATCGGGATAATATTCCTGGAGGGCATATGGCATTCCATCAAGTGAGCGCGCAATGGTTTTAGCGGCAAGTTCCGGATCCTTATCGGCTATTGCAATCGAAGCGGCGATCATACCTCCGTTACAAACCTGGTTCCAGTTATTGGTACCTTTGATTGCGCCCAATCCCTTTCCTGCATAACTGGGCTTTATTCCTTTTTCGATCAGCGATTCAAGGGCCAGGTCAACCGTCTTTTTGGGTAAATCCTTTCCTGTCCAGTCAACTGCAATTGCAACTGCCATCGACATTTCAGCCACATCCAGATAATGGGAAGGATTCCAGTCCGTGAAATTGCACACGGCCGTCACTTCATCATTGATTCGCTTAAGCAGGATGGAGGTTTTCTCCATCCGGTAAAGCATTGAAAGGATATTCATCCGGTACAGCATTTCACGCGATGTACCGAGTAACCTGCGCCCTTCCATCTTTCGTGTCAACAGAGGTTTGGACTGAATCTCGACTGCATTCAGCTTTAAGGCTTCAAAATAGTTTCTAACTACGGGATCAGATTTGATTTTTTGCTTTAAAACACTTTCAATTGTGGAATTCAACACCAGCCGGGGCTGCGATTTACGCAGATTTTTCTTCAGATACTCAACCGTCATTGGATTGTCCAGCTTTTTCAATTCTTTTTCTTCAGACGAAGGATTGCTCGCCCTGGCCAGAGTTGTAAAAGTTATTAAAAATACAAGGCACACCAGGCTTGTTAAAAAACTGATTTTACTTTTCATGAATCTGATTTTTATTTTGCATTAATGATTATTCAATATGTTACAGGCTTCCGTTTTTAAACGCTGCTGTTGATTTGCATCACATTTTTTTGCCCAGCGAATATCCTGCCTGTTTTATAATTCCATTTTCTTCAATCTGAAGTTTCAAATCGGATAAGCCTGCTTTTGGCTCTCCGATTACCTTTACTCTTATATTGGGGATTTCTTTCTCATAAGGCGCTACCACGGTGACAAAACGGACCATCGGGTTGGCTTTGTTTTTATCGATCCGGTAACGAAATGCCGGACGTGGTTCCTTCTTTGTATATAAAAATGAAACCTGACCCTCCTCGGCCTCCATCTGTAAACCCTGCTGTTCCATGGTTTGTACCATAACATTCCAGCCGGTTGTGAAACCAGTGGTGACTTTTCGTTGCTCATCAGCAAAAACAGCCTTTCCCGGTGCAAGCTGAAAATGAAGATCAACATTTCCGGCAGCGTCTCCGTATGCTTCATCCACGATGATAAAATATTTCTTACCGATAAAGAAAACGGAACGCCTGTGGGTCAGGTCGTTGTAGCTTGCATTTTCAACAACCAGCACATCATTATCTTTACCCGGATTCCACAAGAGTAGCTTTGGAGCATATTTCGAATTTTCACCATTTAGTGTAACCGTTTGATGTATTTTAGTTTGCCTGAACCACGCCCTGTTTACAGGATCGCCGCTGTAGATATAGCTTCCGGCATCAGGCATCAGATTCCTCCCTCCGGCAGATAATTCGAAAGTCCCGTTATCAGGCTGGCAGTGACCACCTCCATCCGGACCGCATTTTAAAACAAGGCATATCGCATCCTGATCCCATGAACTGCGCATGGAATAAAGACCACTGGTTGTTAAGGCCCAGGCAGTTGAATCAGGCTTTTTTCCTTTCTCCCCATCGCTCGCGAGGTATAAAAAATCCTCCCGGTTAAACCGCTTTGCCCATTCCATATACCGCCTGTTGTGCTGTTTCGGATTTCCGGCCCACGCATCGCCAAATTGTGCATTTGTACCATCGGGGTGACAAAGTTTAAGGGGAACTTCACACATCTTTTGAATTTTCTCAAGATAGGATGAAGGGAAGGCGTCTGTCCTGCCATTCATACCGGCGAGATCATACGTCCTGATGAACCATTCGATACAACCGAGATGATAGCCTATTGCGAGTTCACGCTGATGTCCGTCAGGGTAAACCTGGATATCAATTTCGTTGTTTAACCGTTTTATAGCCTCGTTGAGCCATTTCTTTGAATCCTTAAACTCCGGAAAAGTTATGGCAATAAAAGCCATTCCTTCGGCTTCCATTAATCCCCAGTTACTTTTTGACCGGTATTGGGTCATCAGGTATTCGGCATGGTCGTAGCAACTGTTTAAGAAGGCGACCATAACCTCGGGTGTAAATTCGGGTGAATCGATAAAATACTGAAACAAGCCGGTCCAGCGGTTACCCCGAATACCGGCTTCGATTGAACGCCAGGCATAGTTGTGTTCAGCATCGTTCGGGTTTTTCATCGTCCAGTCAACCAACTGGGCACACCATTCTTTGGCGTATTTCTCATCCCCTGTATGCCAGTATGCCGAAGCCACGTCATCCCAGAACGACATACGATTCAGTTGCCATACCCATTCGTTGTCGGGCACAGGTCGTGTTCCCCAATTAATATCTTGTCCGCAAAAATAAGGCGGATAAGCCGACTGGCCGATAAAGATATGCTTCAGTGCATTATCAGCAGCCTGAATATCTCCGGCCGATGATGCATTCCCCAGGCTTTCAGACTTTCGCTTCCGGTCAACGGGATGCTTAACCCAGGTTCTCCTGCGATAATATTTTAAAAGTTCTTCGGCTGCCTGTTCAGGATTACCAGTCGCCCTTTTTACCTGTTCAAGGTTTTTGGAATTCAAATCTATTCTTGACAATAACGCTTCAATACTTTTCTTCCCCGACGAAAAGTTTTGTTCCTTGCATTTAACTGTCTGAATGGACAGAGCAATGACGACAAAAATACAGATCTGAAGTTTTATTATTCGCAGTGATTTTATAGTGCCATCCGTCATCAGAGAAATGGTTTAGAGGGTTAAATAATCGGTTATCAGCTTTTCCTTCAAATTCTTTTCAATAATAGAATTAATTACCAAGGAAAACAAAACAAAGTACTCTTAAGAGACTATTCCATTTTTTAATTTTTGTTGTTTTTGCGTTGTAAATTCTTTGGAGCTTCTGATTTCAATAGTTTGTATTTACTTAGTTCCTTGGTGAGCATTTTATCCAAATAACTCACTTCCTGTTTATAATCCGAATTTTCAGCGAGGTTTATGGTGGCAATTTTCCCCGTGGAATGATCATACAATTCAACGGCAACAATTTCCGACGGGTTTTCGTATTTCTGCCAGCGGGTGTATCGGTATTTCTCTGTACGCATCGAATACCCCATGATTTCACTTTTCTGATCGTACCCAAGACTTTTCCCCCGCGGATACTGGCTTATGGCAACTTTGTTAACAACGGCTGAAGGGTTTTTAAGAACCGGCAACAGGCTTTTCCCTTCCAAATGGCCTGGTTTGGATAAAGAAGCAAGATCGCACAAGGTTGGATAGATATCGACAAATTCGGCCAGCGATCGTGTCTTCACACCACCCTTTATACCGGGAGCAGATATAATTAGCGGCGCATTGGTATCCAGCTCAAAATTCGAATGTTTGCACCAGTTTCCATATTCACCCAGTTTCCATCCATGGTCGCCCCACAGGATTACGATGGTATTATCAGCCAGGCCGTTTTCCTTCAGCGCATTCAACAATTTGCCGACCTGTTCATCAATCATACTTACCGCGGCATAGTAACCATGAATCATTTTCCTTGAAGTCTGATCATCGAGAAAGCCCGTTTCAGGAATGCCGTGGTATTTCCGCAATTCACCAAAATTAACCAGCGCCAGATCCGGCATCCCTTCCGGTACTTTTCGCTCCGGAATGATGATTTTCGAAGGATCGTACATATCCCAATATTTCCGGGGAGACACAAAGGGAAGATGGGGTTTCAAAAAGCCAACAGCAAGAAAGAAGCTACTGTCTTTCAATGCCTTAATACGATCAACTCCAATTCGGGCTATAATGGCATCCGACATGTTTGCTTCCGGCGAATCAGAGCAATAAAAAGGAAGATTGACATTATTGATTTTCGGGAAGTCACTTTCCAGTCCTGTTGTATCTCCCCTTGTAACTTTTTTGAGTGTTTTAAGCGTCTCTGCCTGGTTCCAGCGCGGAACAGACCAGGATTGATTATCGTCGTGGTTTCCATGCCCCTGGTGATAAATTTTCCCGGTCGATTCAGTCCTGTACCCATTATTTTTAAAGTGCTCGGCCAGAGTAACCACATTGGGAACCTTATCCCTGAAAAATGTAGCAAGGTCATAAATCCCCAAAGCATCTGGCCGGAGTCCTGTCATGATGGTATTTCTGGAAGGTGCGCAAACCGCCTGCTGGCAGTAGGCCCTTTCAAACAGTACACCCTGCCCCGCCAGACGATCGATATTGGGAGTGATAATCTGACTTGCACCATAGCAACCCAATTCGGTTCGCAGGTCGTCAACAGCAATAAAAAGCACATTGGGTTTTTGTCTGTCTCCGGCAGAGGTAAATAATGATGCAGAAATCCCAAGTACACATGAAAGCAGTTTTTTATTCATAAATGTGGCAGAATTAGGAAGTCATTTCGATTTAATGAAGAATTTCTGCACTTAGAAAACAAAGCCGTAATTAACTGAATAACTACGGCTTTATTTCCTTGATTTTATCCGTTAGTTCAAAACAGGCGAATATACTTCCATAACCACACCCCTATCCCGGGCCACCAGGACATCGCTTGCCGTATAAGTATTTCCACCTTTTGAAGCGGTAAAGTTCAGTACAATACCATCTCTTTTTTTATTGCCCCATTCATAGACTTTTGATTTAAATTCGCCTGTTCCTGAAATGGTGTAGGTAGAACCTGGGGCTGCAGTGATCGTGCAATTATTGCCGGTAAAGTTTAACAGCATTTTGATTTCACCGGTCATTACCACAGAATGCAGATTTGTGGTAAGCGATACCTGGTTCCTTCCCGTAGTTACTAATTTGGAAGTGCCATTATTTTCAACATAAGGTGTACTATAGGCCGTATTTTCAATCACAGCGTTTGTCGCATCTTTTACTGTGCTTGCTCCGTGATGGAAATAAGTGCCATGGAATTCGTTGATGTATTTAACGGCAAACATGGTGAAGTTTTTAGGTGCTACATTCCATTGTGAAGCAACGCGCGGATCAGCAGAAGGATTCGCAGAATTGCCCACCAGGATGGAATCAACATCGGTGGAACTTTTCAGCCTGATGGGTACTACATAGGTGTTTTTAATGGCCAGTGGATCATCAAAAAAAGCATCGGTTAGCTGAACTTCGATACCTCCATTCATTTTCCCCTTTGGAATAACAATTTTACTGGTTGAACTTAACGTGTAATAATTGGAAGGTAATGCTTTTATCTGATCGCCTCCGGCCTGAAATAAAATATTGTTGCACAAATTATTATCCACCTCAAATACAAATTCCCGGTCCTTCTGGTTTTCGTAAACGCCACCCATAGCTACTGAAATTACAAATTTATGTGCATTATCATTTGCATTATCATAAATGTAATCGCCCAACACCAGGATTCTCACCGGAAACTGGTAAGGGAAAAAACCGGATGTATAGTCGAAGTCGGGATGATCAATGTCGAAGTTCTCGCATGAGATCAATCCGGTAATCAGTGTTAGTATTAAAAGTATCTTTTTCATATTATCGTTTTTTACTTGGATAAAAATTAGTTCCAACCTTTATTCTGGATTAAACTAAATTTGAGAATTTCTTTATCAGGAATAGGCCCGTAATGCATGTAGCTGTTGTCATAGGCACGTTCTTCAACTGTAAAGTAGGTATATGTTCCATTTTCGATCCGAACACCTTTAGCAGGAACTGTTAAATCGTCCTTCCATCTGCGCAAATCCCAGAATCTGAAACATTCAAAACACAGTTCAAGCCTTCTTTCATTGTGAATCAGTTTTCGCATATCCTCAGCAGAACTAATTGAAGACAAATAATTATCAGGCTGACTGATACCTGCCCTTTTACGAATGGCTGCAATAACATCCTTCGCGCTGAAAGCGTTCTGCCCCCCAGAAGCAGGTCCCCATGCCTCATTTGCAGCTTCAGCATAATTCAGAAATAATTCGGTATAGCGAATATGAGTGTCAAAATGTTGCTGATCGGAAGGAGATGATGGATTTGCATTAACTTCTTCGCGCAACAATTTCCTAAGATAATATCCTGTTCTGGTCGATGTTCTTATGGCATCCAACGCATCATCGCCACCTCCAACTCCGGTATTAATTGTTGTTCCCTTCATCTTGCTTCCATTGTAAACGATATACAATGACAAACGGGGATCTCTTCCGGAATATGGATTTGCCGGATCATATCCTGAATTCGCATCGGAAATTGGATAACCATTGACCATTGGGAAAGCGTCAACCAGGTTCTGTGATGGGTTAACTTCACCCCACCCATAAAGAGAAGGTGGAAAATTATCAACCTCTCTCATTCTATTGCTGACGATTGGCCTTCTCCACAAAATCTCAGGTAAATCTTTTTTATCTCCGCTAGTTAAAAAAGCAGCATCGACCTGAGCTTTTAGATAGAAAATATGACCTTTTGAATCCAATCCTGAAACTCCGCTAAGATCATTTAACAGTTCTGCAGTAGAGTTTGCTGCGTTCTCCCACAATGTTTTGTCGTTGGTTGTATTGAACGCAGGACTGGCTGCAAGCAGTGCAAGTCGCGCCTTAAACGCTTTTGTTATACGTCCGCTTACCCGTTGCTGATAATTATCTCCGAAAACATAATTGTAGTCATTGATATCAGTAATATCACTGAAAATCGCAGGCAAATTTGCTAAAGAAGCCTGGTTGCCATAGTCCAAAGGCATATATTTAAGCGCTTCTGTAAAATCAGCATAAGCGCTGTTCACACCGTCTGAAAAACTTGATCTTGGCGTTGAAAAATCCTCCTGTGTTTTCAGAAAACTATTGTAAATTGGAGTTCCGAGCAACTGATCGTTGGAACCAAAACCTCCATGGTTACGAAGGAGGTAATATTTAAACATACCTCTTAACGCATAGGCCTCACCTTTCAGACGTCTTATAAACAGCTCATTTAATTTTTCATTGGTCCATTTAAAAGGAACTTCATCTACAACAGATAAAAACTCGTTGATGTACAAAATTGCTCTGTTACTGTTATCCCAAAGGTTTTGGGGATTGTAAAGTGCAGACCATTCACCGGTTGCCATTCGCATATATGAACTAAATTTATCATTGGTAACTGCGTCATCGGTAGCAACCTCATCAAACATGTTGCCATTTGTTGGGATGTAGGTATAGGCTTTTATCAACAAACCTTCAGCATAATTGGGATCATCATAAACCCTGTCGAGGGTACTGTGGTTATCCTCTACCGGAGTCAGCAAATCGCAGGCAGAAACTAACAGTAATGCAACCAGCAGAAATGAAAATATCTTATATAATCTCATAATTTTAATTTTATGTGAATTAGAAATTAGCTTTTATACCTATTGAGAATGTACGGTAATATGGTTCACTACCGACCCTAGTATCTCTGATTTTAAGGTTTTTGGCAAACTGAAACACATCTGATGCATCAACAAATACATCTAAATGCTTCATCTGCAAAGACTTAATAATTGATACTGGCATATTATACGTAAGTTGAATTTTCCGAATACTGAAATAATCATCCTTATAAAGCCAATAACTGGATCTTCGAAGGTTATTACTGTTTGTCTGAGAACTTAACCGCGGATAAGTGGCTGTATTCATTGTCTCCGATGTCCATGCATCACGCACAACTTCTGAATATTTATCATTTCCGTCAATCCAGTAATATGAACTTTCCTTAAACGTTTGGGCACCTTGACGTCCTTCACCTAAAACAAACAAACTTAAATCTTTATAGGATATTTTCAATTGCAAACCTCCGGAAAAAGGAGCCTGCCAGCGACGCAGGTAAACCTCATCATTAGAATCAACCATACCATCGCCATTCTGATCCTTGTATTTAATATCGCCAGGCACCACGGTTCCGAATGATTGAATCGGACTGTTATCAATTTCAGCCTGATCGTTGAAAAGGCCCAGCGCTTCCAGACCAAACGTAGCATCAGCCGGGTATCCCTGACGGTATTGATAATCATTGCTGTAAACTTCATCCACCTTAGTCCTTTCAGAGGTTACATAAAGTGTATTGGCCGCAAGATAAAAGTTCCAGTTACCAAACGATTTATTCAAACTTACGCCAAATTCAGCACCCTGATATTTCTCAGCCCCAAAATTTTCGTATGGGATAAATTCGGAATAAAAACTTGGATAAATCGTACTCGGACGGGTTACTAAATTGTTGTAAATTTCATAAAATATATTTGCTTCCAGACCCAACACTTTGTTATAGAACAAACCATCAAATCCTAAATTTATTTCATTACGTTTTGCATAACCTAATTCCGGATTACTGCTCCAGCTTGACGCTATACCTCCCCTGCTTCGTTGACCTTCATTCCAGCTATAGCTGCCAGAACCCGCATACCGGTTATCGTAGTAAAAGAAACCAGCGATTGGTATATCTGAATTAATAATCCCTGCTGATAATTTCAACTTTAAGTAATCGATGCTACCAGAAGATGACATAAAATCTTCACCACTAATCATCCAGGCTAATCCCAGCGAAGGAGAAAATCCTCCCCGGTTACCCGGAGCTAATTTCGGAGAATTAACATAGGCACCACTGAAATCAATCATATACTTTTTATTATATGTATAGGTCGCCTGCAAACCAATGTGGGCATTTTTTACACCCTGATATTCGTCGTAAGCTGTACTGGTGTTGTTTTGTTCCTTAAAACTACTCCCATAACCCACTAGCGAACCGGTTACATGGTGCACATCATTGAAAGTACCCGGTCGTAACTAAATAGCCCGTAAAAACCAAATCTTCTGTTAAAGAATGTTCCACCAACAACCTGAGTTCCAGGACGGGTATCTTTACCACGCTGTACAAGACTAGTAATTGAATCATTACGGTGGCGCTCCATCCCAGGTTGGTTCGTAAACTGAATATTCGTTGGCAACAGTTTGAGTGTAAACCGTAAAATAATCGAAACTGATGTTCGTGTGGAACGATAACCCTTCGGTTAGTCTTCTGCAAATCAAAATCGACCCGGTTATTAAAGGAAAATTTACGTCCAATGGTCTCCACTTTTCCGGCAGAATAACTGTCAGCAATCGGATTGGTCTAAGGAAGCTGGCATTTCCGCCAAGCAGATATTGACCATCAACATCATTTTTTCTACCAATTAATAATGGATTGGCCGGATCAATCAGGTCAAACGGAATCAAGGGCGCAAATTCATAAGGTCGGGTTGTTGATGCTGCACTCCAAAAGTAGCCCCGTTGACTTCTGTTATTGGCAAAAATAGAAGAACCATCAATCGATGTTTTTATCCAGTTGTTAATTTTTAAATCAACATTTCCACGAACATTAAAAACGTTGTTTCTTGAATTGGCCGCTTCTCCAAAATCGAGAATACCGCCGGCAGAATACCAACCCACATTGGAGTAAAATTTGGCAATTTCGTTACCTCCCGAAAACTCTCCGGTTAAATCGAAATAGCTTTTAAACGATTTCATATATTCACTGGAGTAATAGTCAGTATTCGGATAACGGTATTTATTGCCGGTCCGGTGGTTTTCGATGGTCGTAGCCGAAAATTGTTCAGCCAATCCGTCATTTACGCGGGCCTGATTAAAATAAGTCATATAATCAGCCGAATTCAAATACTTAGGCATTGCTCTTGGAGTTGAAATTCCATAATTATAAGTGAAATCTGATTTCTTCTTAAATGCTTCACCACGTTTGGTGGTTATTAAAATAACTCCGTTTACAGCAGCACTTCCGTATAAAACGGCAGCATTTACATCTTTAAGTACTGTAATACTTTCGATTTCAGTTAGACGCAGTGATTCAATGTCGCGTGGTAAACCATCAACAATAAACAAGGCATTTCCTGAGTTTAAGCCACTTCCGGTAATATCGGCAACATTAATTCCGATTCCAAGTCCACGAATGTTATTACTGCCTAACATTCCTAATGTCCGGCCAGTTAATACATCGCCGGCCCAAATGGAATTATCATAAGTATTAACGTCATTTGCCTTAACGGAGCTTACAGTTCCAACTACATCTCCTACAAACGATTTGCGAAAGGCGAGATCAACTTTTGGTTCATTACCATATAAAAATCTGTTTTTTTCAGTTGGCAACCTTGGTCATGTTGTTCACTTCATCAATGGTCAGAGAAATGTCTTCAAAACCTTTTGCTTCAATTATGATTTTTGAATCGGCTTCCATAGAAATAGTAAATCTTCCTTGAGCATCGGTTTTAGTATAACCGCTGCCACCAAATACTTCCGACATTTTCAACAGGATTCCCTTCTTCGTCATTTACAACTGACTCGACGGTTATCAGCTTTTCTTTTTGAGCCCAAACATTATTTGGAACAAATAATATTACTATACTCAGAAAAGCCAATATTATATAATATTTTATCTTCATTTCTTAAAGTTTTTAATTTATAATTTTAAGCCTACCATCCCGGATTTTGTGGAAAACCCTTCGTATAGTTTGGTGAATTTAACCTGGATAGGCAGCCAGTTGTGTTTCTTTTCAGCGACTCTCTTTACAATCAGCCTTTCCTGAATGTTGATTGGTTTTCCGTTGGTTCCTCTGTCAAAATCAATCGCAGTTTTGTCCAAATAGCGAGGATCTCCATTCCTGTTCCAGCGTCGTAAATCGCAGAAACGAGCACCTTCGAAAGCTAGCTCAACAGCACTTTCGCGAACTATTTCTTCGAAAAACACCTCTTTGTTCGCTGTAAATTTTGCAGCCAGATTGGGTAACTGTGCACGATTTCGTACCACATTCATGGCTTGTTCAGCAGTCATGCTGTAATTGCCCGAAGTAGCCTGGGGACCTCCGCTACTACTAAAATTTACCGCTTCGGCATACATTAAATAGATGTCAGCAAGACGCAAATAAGGGACATATGCCTGTATCTGACCGGCAAGTGAAACGGTGAATGTTGGTCCCATACCGTTAAATCGTTTACCATAGTAGCCAGTTACACTTGGAGGATTAATTTGAGAACGATGATATCCACTATTGTATAACTGAGCGTATTTGTTTGCTGCATTAATGTTGGAAAAGTTATTCCCATCAATGACAATATCTTTATAAAAACGGGGTTCACGGCCTGTCCAGGGATCGTTGGGCTTATAACCGGAATCCGGGTCATCAATGGGTAATCCATTGGCCATTGCATAGTTTTTGGTATAGTTATGGGCAGGCACATCTGCGTCACTCCCCGCATTCAATGCAAACGAAGATGGACATGTAGCTCCAATTGCCGACCATCTCACACGGCCTCTGTCGTATATAATTGGCATCATAATACCTTCAGTTCCTCCGGGACGCAGGTTGCTCAGCTTAATAAAATTATCGGTCCACGAACTCCATGATTGCATTTGATAGATCTTCGTTTGATCAGCAAGAGTGAGCAATTCGCCAAATGCTTTGGCAGCCTGACCTGCTAATTCAGGATTGTAAGTATTATTTCCTGTTGCTTCTTCATTAATCATCGGACTTGCTGCATATAACAAAGCTTTACCCAGATAACCCAATGCATGAAATTTATTGATACGGTCGCGGTTATGTCCTAAGGTTGTCTGACCAGGACCAGAAACATCCCAATGATTCGGCAAAAGGTCGGCTGCAGCCCGAAAATCTTCTGCCATTTTTTTGGCAGTTTCCTGGAAATTAAGCCGGTTAAATTCTTCTGTAACCAAACTTTCGGTTGGATCAAGTACCCTTGTTATGTAAGGCATTCCACCCCAATAGCGTGCAATCTCAAAATAAAACCAACCTCTAAAGAATAAAGCCTGTCCCTTAATGTGGTTTTTCTCTTCCGGTGTTCCATCAAACAAACCCTCTTCGTCAATCTTTTCCAATGCAAGGTTTGCTTTTCGAATCGCGTACCAGGCATACTCCCAAACGCGGCGGTCACGCGGGTTAGAGCTGGTCGGATTAGCATTCTGTCCATAAAAATAACCCTCGTTCCCCCAATAATTACCGTAATCAAATGCGTAGGGTTTATTATTCAATGTCTCATCAGCAAAGTTGTATTTGTTCCAGGCTCCACCTTTATCGGGATCCATAATGCAGTTGTACATCTCTTCAACAAATCCCTGGAAGCTAATGAAGTTCCCATAAACATCCTTTTCTGAGATACTTGCTTCGGGTGCCTTATTCAAATATTTCTCACACGAACTCGAAGCGAATATTAACATCAGAAAAATGACATTAAACCGTATATAAAATAGTATGTTTTTCTTTTTCATAACCCAAATTTTTAAAAAGTTAGTTCGATTCCCAGGTTAATTCTCTTGGTAGTTGGGTATGCCCCTTCTGTTGCGCTCGCACCGGAGTATGTTGTTTCCCTGTCATCAGGTAACTTCGACCAGAAGAAAAGGTTATTTCCATTCAGGAAAAGTCTTAAATTGGAAAACCCTGCATTCTTCACCCACCTAAGATCATTGAATGAATAGGCAATCTCAGCAGTCCTTAATCTCAGTGAAGAGGCATCATAGAGATAATAGTCACCTGTATTTTCTGCCTGAGTTTTCCATCTTGGTAAAAAGGAAGTCGCATTCTGATTATCTTTAGACCAATAATCAGCGACATGACTGTAAAGGATGTCAACATCATTTGCATAGTTATTGAATCCAATATAGCGGTTTGCATTATTTACACCATAAAACTGAACCATCATACTTAATCCTTTGTATTTGAATCCTAATGATAGATTCGCTGTGTTCTGCGGAATTTCAGAGTAACCAACAGGAGGTGTGTCTTCAGTGCCTTTGATTAAACCATCTGCATTAAAGTCTATAAGATCATAATATCCCGGAAGTTTTTGCAAATCATTGGTTTCAGTCGGAATACTTGCAAATACTTCATCCCAGTTATTATAAAAGTCAGTTTTTAATAACCTTTTTTGCTGTCCAAGAGGGTAACCCTGAGCCTTTAAATAGTCAAACTGTAATGGCGCATCATCTCTAAAGAGGACCTCATTCTCGTTGTGAGTTATAGCCAGAGTCGCCCAAACATCCAGTTTCTGATTAATTTTTTTATCAAAACCCAATTCAATTTCAAATCCTTTTGATTTTACATGACCCAGGTTGGCGCTTGGAGGTGTTGCTCCAAAAAATGGAGGTACATTCCTGGAATTACCAGACATCAAAATATCAGTCCTGTCTTCAGTAAAATAATCGAAATTCAATGTCACTAAATTCTTTAACATTCCGAATTCAAAACCATAATTATTTTTCAATGCAGTTTCCCATCGAGCGGCCGGATTTCCAACTACCGACTCACGGTAAAAATAATAAGGGCTGTATCCGGCTGAGTTTTCACTTAAACGGCTCCGTCCACCATACGAAAATTGGGAGTCATATAACCAGCGGCTTCCGACCTTATCGTCTCCAACCCGACCCATGCTATACCTGAGTTTCAGCTTATCGATCCATTTCACATTGAAAAATTTTTCATTGGTGACCATCCATCCTAACGCTACAGAAGGGAAAAAGGCGAACCGATATCCGGGGCCAAACTGTTCGGATCCGTTATAAGCTCCATTAACTTCAAACAAATATTTAGAGTTATAATCGTATGTCAAGCGGGAAACCCAGTCTTCCCGATAATTCTTAAACATGCTTCCATTTGCATACTCCTCACGTTTAAATACCCCCATAGCGGATACATTGTGATCTCCAAACCTTCGTGAATAATTTAGCTGAAATTGATACATCAGCCTTCTGGAAACAGGAATACCGGAAGTCCAGTTTGCTGCAGCTATTGCTTCCTGCCGAATAGTCCATGGGCGAATAATCCAGTCATATTCTTCTTCATTAGTTGGCAATAACAAGGTGTACTCTCTCGGATCCTGATCCGGGCCAGTATATTTCAGTGGATAAATCTGCTTATAGGCAACATTTGTTCCGGATTCAGATGGCCTGACACTGTTTGCTTCATCATAAATACCACCTTCCGAACGGATACTATTGTCAAAGAACAAAGATGCCCCGGCATTTAAACCTTTTGTAATAAAACTTAGGTCCTGCTCTAAATTAAAATCAGAATTTAACTGTGTTGTACGGGTTTCCCTGATTCCGATATTATAAACCACGGCCAGCGGATTTACGGTATTATTTCCCCCTTCCTGATAGGCTCCCCACCTTCCATCATCGTACATCGGTAAAAACAAGTTTGGGGCTAAAGCGTAAGTGGCCCGCCACATCCATGCGTCTGCGCGGCTTGTACTACCCTCGTTGTTATAATTGGTATTCTTCTGGCTGTAATAACCCGATAGATTCAATTTTAATTTGGTAGTCTTTGTTAGTTTTATGTCAATATTACTCCGGAAATTAAACCGGTCGAAGTTATAATTCGGATCATATCCTTTACCATTATTTACATCAGTGAACATATCGCCTTCGTGCATATAAGCCATAGAACCGAAATACTGAACAGCATTACTTCCGCCCTGTGCACTAAGTGTTAAACGATGCGAAAGACCCATATCCTTAAACATAGCCTCTTCCCAGTCAACGTTTGGGTAGATCTGAGCATATTCAGCCGTTTGCGGCATCCTGTATCTTGTTACAATGTCATAAGGCACATAAGCGCTCCAGGAAGGTTCATTCATAACACCTTCGCGTTCGATGATTTCATTTTTGGCCATCATCGCCGCATAAGAATCTAATTTTTCGGGTTGTTTCGACAACATCGTACCGGTAGTTGTGTAGTTGAAATTCAGAGTTGTCTTTCCTTCTGCACCACGCTTGGTCGTGATAAGTATTACTCCGTTTGCACCTTTCACACCGAATACCGCTGTTGCTGAGGCATCTTTCAAAACGGAAATAGTGGCAACTTCGTTAACGTCAATGTTATTCATATCGCGTTCAACCCCGTCAACGAGAACGAGCGGCTGACCCCCATTCCAGGTGTTTTGACCGCGAATAAATATGTTGGTAGCGCTTTCCCCGGTAAGAATACCTCCCGGCTCCCCTGAAGATGTCAAGGCAACTATACCAGGCAGGTTTCCTGCCAAGGCTTGCCGAAGGTCCGTTACACTACCCGAACGTTTAAGTTCTTCCTCCGTTGTCTGCACAATCGAACCCACGATACTTTCTTTTTTCTGAGTTCCGTATCCGACCACGACAACCTCTTCCACGCCCACAGTTTCATCCCGAAGTACAATGTTAAATTCTGTTTTCGCACCGATGGCAACCTCCTGGGCTATCATCCCCACAAAGGTAAAACTCAGCGTTCTGGCATCCGGAGGTATATTCAAATTAAAAGTACCCTCATTACTCGTAACCGTTCCGATTGTTGTTCCTTTTACCAAAACAGTAACTCCTGGCAGAGGCATCCCGGTTACATCTAAAACTTTCCCTTTAACAGGTTTTGTTTGTTGCACTACCCCTTTACCTTCAGCCGCATACCCGGAAGGAATCGTGACTGAAATCGCAAAGAGACAAAGCAATAAAAACCCGATGGCTTTCCTTAATCCATGTTTCTCTTTCATAAATTTGTGTTTAGTTTCTAGTGCCTAAAAATATTAAAAAATATATACAAGTGCTAATTAGTGTTAATTTTTTTTGATAATAAATCACAACCTGCTGATTTTAAGGCCGTCTATTCTTCCAAAGCTTAAAGTCATCCCAGTAAATCTGAAGGGTTTTTCCCTGTCCACGCATGTAATCAATTAATGGTTTTGAGGTATAAAGTTTGATTGGGTTAAAATCGGTCACACCATCCGGGTTCGGATCTTTCGTGTTGTGTGTGAACCGGGTAAGGTCGTAAACCACCTCCTTCTTTTCACCTTCAGGCTGAATAGTCATGTAAAATCTTCCATTGTCAGCATTCCCTTCTTTATAGTAATATTCCAGGGTAAACCATTTTCCAACCGGAACTTTTACTTTTTGATTGATTTCCGACCAAAGCGTTGTATATTTTTGACTGCCATCTGCAAATAATTCACAATCCTCTCCATCAATGATAAAATAAAGGTCACTCTCCGTGGCCACCGGTTTTCCAATCCCGAGGGTGATCCGGAAGCCATAAGGTATATTCTTGTTCCAGGTTACATTGTTCCAGAATTCGGCGATGGTAAGCCAGCTGATTTTATTGGGAAAGGTGCGAACAGTATTGAAATCATTGTGCAGAAAAATCCGTTCCGACTGGTAAAACTCTTTCATCCCCTTGTTTCCGTAAAGATTTGCCTGAATACGCCCTTTCTTCCCTTCAACATTGGGTTCATTGAGCCAGAAATAAAGTACGTGGTTCGATGGATTTCCGGGCTCGGCGATGATTTTGGCAAAACGCATGGTCGAATCGCCACCTTGGTATTGGAGGTAAAAATTGCCGATGTCAGGATGATTGTCGAGATCGTTTACCCAATGATTGTGATCCGCAAACGAAAGGTCTGCTCCTGTAATATCCGCATCCGAACCTTTTGCAATTACCTTAGATTCAGGCTCAAACCCCGATTGAAAAATCAATTCCCCGGCCTCAGGTTTGACTCCCTGATCCTGGGCACAGGCTGAAAATAGTGCCAATTGTAAAATTACAATCACATGAAATTTTTTCATAAGCTACTTCATAATAATAAATTTTTCACTGCTGATTTTTTCATTGGATTTCAGGTCTTTTCCATTGCCGGCATAACTATTCTTTGATGTCGTTATGCTTTTTCCGGCATAGGATTCTACCCCGAAGCCATTGTTGTAATGAATCAGATTATCGCTCACTGTTATATTTTCAGACCCGTTGTATAAATATTGAATCATGATTCCGCTATAATCGTTGGCTTCGATGAGATTACCGGCGACCGACAGGCTGGTACTTTCGGTTACGAGCACGCCAAACCATGCATTACGTGCAATTTCGCAGTTAGTCACCTTTGCATCGCGACAGCTTGTAAATGCAATTCCACAGCCATGTGGCGATGTATCCATGCGGCTGTCTTTGACAACTATATCCGTACAATGCGTCAGAAGTAAATTATGCTGCAACCGGGGTCCCGGTACAACACTTGCTCCATTCTCATTGAAATCACAGCAGATAATATTCAGCTTGCTGGCACCACTAATAAATACACCGTTATAGGTACAGTTCCTGACTGTAATATTTTTGAGTGTAATATTTTTCATATGACCTTCATACCGGCCCAAAAACATGATTCCACCCCGATTCGCGGAACTCCGGTACGAACGCCTGCTGTTCGGGTCGGTGCCAGGATCGGGATCGACGGCACCCTCAACAACCAGATCGCAAATGGCAATATCGTGCAGATCGTCTGCTGCATTTACGATCGCATCACGAACTCCTGAACCAGGATCAAGAATAAGTACTGTTGCAAGGCCTTCGCCCGAAAGGGTAACTCCAGAAGGTATTTTCAGTGTGGTTGGTAGTTTGTGCAGACCCCGGGCAGCAATTACCCAGCCATTATTTTTTGCGGCATTGTCGAGTGCCTCCTGGATCGATTGCCCGGGTTTAACAGTGACCGGGTTTGAAGTTGCCCGAGTAATGGCCTGTTCCATTGCACCCGCGGGATACCCGATTGAGGAAGGCTTAAGTTTTATTTGTGAGGCAAGTACCTTCCCTGACGGAGCCCTGAAAGCCGTCAGTACACTCCGGCTGGCTTTGGGCCGGATCGAATCAGCCGCTGATTTGGTGAATGTCATTTCAATTCCCATGGAGGCATAATGCCGGTATACATATTCGTAATCATCTCGCAGGTTTTTAGCCCGCTCTGAAATCGTTCCGTAACAATGCGGTTTATTCCCGAGTAAAAAACCCGCTGTGTATTCATAACCCAGACCCAGCCGGTTACCGGCGATCGAAAACAGGTCCACACCCTGTGTGTATGCAATCCTGGCGGCCCCCGCGAATTCTCCCAGTCCCAGTTGCACATGTCCCTGATCACGCATCGATTCCTGGCACTGTCCATCAGGGTAAATGTATTTAAACAGACTTCCGTTAACAGGGGCATGAAGAAAATGATCTATGGCATTACCGAACATATCGCGGTTATCGGTAAAAATGGCTATTGCCAGGATGGAATGGATGATTGCCCCATCCCAGTTTCCATTGGCCTGGGGATAATAGAACCGCATCAACGGATAATATACGGTCATCAGCATTTGGGTAAAACTATCGATCTCCTTTTTCTGCCAGCCTGAATTGGTATAACGGAGAATCTCGGCTGCATTGCATAACTGGTGGCCTGTCCATCCTGCCAGCAATTTAGCGTCATTGTAATCGAAATCCCACAGCACCGCCGACCACGCATTAATAATCCCGATGGCCTTGTCTGCATAAGCCTTGTCATTGGTGATAAACCACATCAGTGCACAATTATAAGCCATACCTGAACCTTTCGACAGGTCGTCGCCGCCGATGTTCGGCTTTCCGTAAGGCCCCCTGAGGACGTGCGTAAACGGTTTAACTTCAAACTGAAGATCAGTTGCGGTTTTCAACCGGTCGAAGGCATCTTTCCAGGGTTGTTCGCCGGCAAGTACCTGCTTTTTCATATACTCCAGGTCGGCTAAAGTCTGATCAATACCCGGATGGATAAATTGTTGGGCTGAGCTGTTTTTTGAAAACGAAAACAAAACGGCAATTACCGCCAGAATAATTGGGTAAATTCGTGTAGTCATAGTTTAGCTTTAAAAGGGTAATCTGGTTATTTATTGAAAAAACTGCTTCACCGTTAAGGTTGCGGTAAGCTAAGGCAAATATAATTAATCGTGGTTTAATCACGTTAAAAAAGGGTTATTGTGTCCCTTTGAACACAATAACCCATTATTTACAACGGTTTTATTTCATCTGGAACCGTTTGATACTGATAGTCATTTGCTTAGCGTTATTGTCAACTTTATTGACAAATATGTACGCCCTGTATTTACCATCAGCAGTTTCAACCCAGGCGCCTGATTCAACTTTCAAGTTGATTCCAAAATCTGGAGCATCGGTAAAGTTGATTTTTTCAAAATCTATGTCATCAACATATATTCCATATTGCAAACGGGCAAGATGCTGATCCCTCAATCCGTAAACCTTGATAAATTTGGTACTGTTTGTTACACCTGCTGGCAGCATTACGCCGGGAAGGTATTCCGGATCAGAAGCAGGAGAAACCAGCCCATGGGCGAAAGTAACTCCGGTGATTGCCCTGTAAAGATAAACAAGATCGATCTTTGCCGCATTGGCAGCGGCATTTGCAGCATTGTAAACCGCCATATCTGCGACAGAGAGATAGCTGAGATTATTGTCACTCATAACCAGGTCCAGCTTCATATCCATTTTTGCAATGACATAGGGTCCCATTTTATACGAAACGGTTTCTCCCGTGCTTGCTTTTGCCGAAAAGGTGAATGAAACAGATTTTCCACGCGCCTCTTCCGGAATTCTGTAAAAGTAGCGCAGCGCGGCAGCACAAGTATCCGCAGTAAAAATGACCTCCGTTTTTGTACCGGAAGTCACAGAAGGATTTCCGATAACAACAGTAATATCTATTCCTCCTGAACTGGTATAAAAGGACCGGTGTTCAAGATAAGTGCCTGTTGCCCCGGCAATAGTTGCCTCAACCTGTGCAGAGAGGATTTCTCCGGCATCACAGCCCAGTGCCATCGCGTAAACAAACTCAATATTCAGCCCTACCACATTGGGACCCAGCGTTCGTTTGATGCAATCGTTCTGAAAATTGGTTTTAGCGACCGGCAGAGTGTATTCTTCATCCTGGCAGGAAATGAACAAAATGGCTGGTAACAAAATAAGCAAACTATAATATTTTAGTTGCATAGCGTTATGTATTAAGGTTTTGCCTGAACTGTAACATATACCGTATAAGTTTTTCTAACCTTTCGGTTACCTGAAATTACGGTCCACTTACGGGGATTTGCCAAATCCGAAAAATCAACAAAATCGGTAATTTTCGGTTCCAGTTTTGCATCGGTTATCAGACTGAACTGGGGCCAAAGATGCTTTAGATCGCTGCCGTAAAACACCTTGACATTAATGGTGAGGGCAGTTGTATCGATTACTGGAGCTTCCGCCCTCACCGTCTGAAAGTCGGAGCCCACCAAATCGAAATTGCTTACGTAACATTGGCTCCTTGTTGTAATCAGCAGTCCGTCATCGTCAACTGGAAAATCATGACAACTGACCCATGCCAATGCAGCCAGGAAAATTGCAAATGTGATGGTTATAAAATTTTTCATCTTATTATTTTTTACGTGTTACTTACTTTTAATCCGGTTACATCCATGGTTTATTCTGTGTCAGGTTGGAATTACGCACCCGCTCGCTGGGAGGAATACGGAAAATATAACACTGCTGATAAGTCAGTTCAGAAGAATTCTGGAAATACCGCTGCTGGTTTGCCCCATTTGTATCGATACGCCAGACACCATCTCCATTAAGAGGAGGCACCCAGACCCGTTCAATGGCTCTCCAGCGGCGAATATCAAATGACCGTTGACCTTCTCCCAAAAGTTCGATTATCCTTTCCTGCTCAATAGCGGCGAAGAATGTCTCTTTTGTAGCCGTTTTTTCGGATGCCAATGCCGGAAGGTTCCCCCGGTGACGGATTCTGTTCACAAGGGCAATAGCATCAGGCTGCGGGCCGCTGACTTCATTGGTTGCTTCGGCATACATCAGGTAAACATCGGCCAGACGCATAACGGGCCAGTTGTAATCGCCGTCACTACGACCCTGTCCGGCATAATTGCGTACAAACTTGCGAAACACATATCCAGAATTACATCCGTCGGTATTATAACTGATATAAGTCTTGCCGTTGATTACGACATTTGCATTCCATGTCTTATAAATAAAGGGCACCCAATCTGTTACCTTTAAGGATGTCAATCCCACGCTCATCTCGTAATCCCACTGAATGGAAGATTTCATACGATAGTCGCGGTTGGCATAACTTTGTGGGTTTACGGCTGAATTTAGTTTTGTGCGTGCACCCGGGGTTGTCGGATTTGTCGGGATAAGCGGTACGGTAAAGTCACCTGTGATGGTTGATTGATAGCGATCGGCAATCTCGTAACGTGGATGTACCCAGCATTGCGATCCTTCGTGCGAACGACCAGCCATATCACGCATCAATTCTTCTCCCTGGTTGGTACCGGTACCTCCGTGGGTAAAAGTCATGATCATTTCGCCTTCCGTATTTGGATTGCCTGTCGATGGAATAAAAAGATAATAGTAGTTGGGAAGTATTTCCGCATTGCCCATAGTCCCCCATTGACCGGGATCGCCGTTACGAAACAGATTCAGGTTGTAGTTTTCGATTACCGCCTTGAAATCAGCAGCGGCTGCCGTGTAGGCGGCTGTTGCGGCAGCAGCATTGGGGGTGAAGGTATCCAGTTCAGGCCAGCCGAATTTGTTCCAGCATGCCCAGTAAAGCTGCAGTTTACCCCGGAATGCAAGTGCGGCAGGTTTTCCGGCCCGCCCCAAAGCAGTCCCTTTAACGGGAAGTTTTTCGAATGCGTAGGTAAAATCGGCCATAATCGAGTCCTTGATCTGGGCTATAGGGGTTCGTTTTAAATCCGCAACTTCCGAGTCATCAGTGATTATTTTTGTAAACCAGGGGACATCACCCCACATGGAAATCAATCGAAAGTAAACCATACCACGCAGCAGACGGGCTTCACCGATGACTACCTCAAGGCTCACAACTGAAGCAGGGCTGGCAGTGGGAAGCATCTTCTTTACATTTTCAATAACATAGTTGGTACGGTTAACACCTCCATATAAGTAACGGTACATATTATCGAAGTTGTCACCGTAATCATTTGGATTATAATCTGCCCTGTAAGCATCGCCGCGTCTTAAATCGCCGGCTACGGTACTTGCTGTTCCACTTCTTACCCTGACATACTCACCCTGACCGTCAAAATAATAGTCGCGGTCGAAAAGCGGCCTGATGGAGGAATAGGCCCCCATTAAAGCGGTAGTTGCATCGGCTTCTGTCTTCCAGAAGGCACTCGCCCCCAAATCGGTGGTTGTCTGCTGATCAAGCAGGTTGTGGGTACATGAACCCGTAAACAGGGTCACTCCTGTAAGCAGGCCAATAAACAATATTTTTGATTTTGCTTTTTTCATAACAATATCTTTTTTAGAGACCAATGTTAATACCAAAAGAGTACGATTTGTTCAGCGGATATGCATCACTTGCATTACCTGTTTTTTCAGGATCGAGTCCACGGAATTTCGTAATTGTTGCAAGGTTTTCTGCAGTCACAAAGATCCTGACATTATCAATACCCGCTTTTTCTATCCATCGTTTGGGCACCGTATAGCCCATTTGTATATTTTTCAATCGCAGGTAGGCCAGGTTGTCCAACCAGAAAGTTGTCTGCTCACGATTGGCATTACCTCCCAGGCGGGGCCATTCTCCGTCACGGTTTTCCCAGGTCCAGGGGTTTTCCCAGTGCGACCAGGTGGAGGCATAACGTTGAGCACCAAAATTTACGTTATTGTAAATATTAATCCAGTAATCTTTACGGCCCGCAGCTCCCTGCAACAGCACAGTCAGATCAAATCCTTTCCACGCACCGCTGATGTTCATTGCAAAGTTCGTGGTGGGTCTGTCACGCTGAATACGGGGATAAGCTTTCCTGTCTTCGCTGGTAATCCGTCCGTCGCCGTTGAGGTCTTTGCGGAGAATATCACCAGGTGAGGCACCTTGCGGGGTGGCATTGTAAACATCCTGCCAGGTCTGTGCTATACCAATGTCCTGGTAAGAGTAGAGAAAGTGATAGGGCATATTCAGGAAAATATCACCCTTTCCCAGAAATTCGTTCCATTTTTCCAAAACCGTGGAGTTGAATGAGGCATTCAAATTTACCGAATAGTTGAAACTTCCGATTTTGTCTCTCCATGTAAAATTACCTTCTATCCCGGTGTTGCGTAACTCACCAATATTTAGTCGTGGTGGATTATATGCGCCGGAAAGGTGAAACGACATATCTGACTCCCTGAGCATCCCGACTGTCAGCCGGTTATAATAGTCAATTTCGGAAGTCAGCCGGTTATCAAAAAAAGTAAGATCCAAACCAATGTTCAATATATTGGTTGATTCCCACGAAAGGTTCTGATTAACCATTTGGCTATATACAAACCCTTTTGTAATTAAACCTCCTATCATATAAGTCGCAGCGGTAAGGGTTTCCTGCTGTTCGTAACGTTCTACTCCACTGTTGTTTCCTAATCCACCGTATGACAAGCGTAATTTACCACTGTTAAGCCAGCCACCGGTGACAGGCTTCATAAAATCTTCCTCGGTAAAACGCCACCCAAGCGATGCAGATGGAAAGAACCCGAAACGTCTGCCTTTCAAAAATTTTGAAGAACCATCGTAACGGAAATTGGCTTCAAAAAGATATTTATCGTAGCCATTATAATTTATACGACCGATAAAAGACTGAAGTCCTTCGTTGTTTGAATTTCCACCAGTACCCATAATATCGGTAAGGGCAGCATCTATTTCGTGAAGCGAGGGATGCAGACGATCGTTTCGCGAACTCATCTGGTAACGGTTATACCAATATTCCTCGCTGTATACGAAAAGTGCACTCAACTCATGATTCTGTTTGATCGTAAGATTATAATTCAAACGTCCGTTTAACTGGGTTTTGTACCCGGTATTGGTGTAATTGGCCACTCCCGCATTATTTCCAACATAAAACCGCGAACCAAAAGAGGCTGTCTGAAAGTTGTACGACTGGTTAGGTATAGCGGCCGTCCACCTGAACTGGTTATAGTAGTTGAGCGCATAGTCGACCCTGGCAGTAAGACCTTTTAGCGGTGACCAGTCCAGGTAACCACTGACATTCGCTTCCTGGCGGTTTTGCCTGTTGAGATTATTGACGTAAATTGTATACGGATTGTAGGCCTGAAGGTCCTCACTATACGCCATCACCGAGCCATAATGCCCGCTGACCGGATCATACGGAGTGATACCAGCAATAGCATACTGCATATCAAAACCACCAGTATTGGTAGGAGCATCATCTGTAAAACCATCCTCCAGCGCATACACATATTTCGACCAGTTTCCTGCAAACTTAACGCCGATATTCATGTCAGGTCTGATCTTGTAGTCGTAATTAAAGCGTGCGTTGTAAAGAGAATAGTCATTATTAATCTGTAAACCTTTTTCATCCATCATGCCTATGGAAATAAAAAAGTTTGATTTGTCATTTCCTCCCGATGCAGAAACGTTATGATTCTGCACCTGGCCATCACGCATCATTATCTTCCACCAGTCAGTATTAGGATACCGCAACGGATCAATCATACCCAGTGCCAGCCACTGGTCGATGGTACCATCCTTGAAGAGATAGTTCGATCGTAATGTGTTTACCGCAGCCAAACGTTGATGTAAGGTAAGCGCACGCGGATAGTCAGCCATAAAGGAGTATGCCTTTGTTGGATGCTCCAGGGCAAAGGAGCTGCTTACATTAATCCTTGTTTTGTCCTGTCCTTTTCCCGATTTGGTGGTGATCAGTATAACACCATTGGCTGCACGCGATCCGTAAACAGCTGCAGAGGTGGCATCTTTAAGCACCGATATGCTTTCAATATCATTCATGTTCACCCGGTTGATGTCTACATCGGGCATACCGTCAACAACTATCAGAGGATTCGCATTGTTAAGAGATCCCAGGCCACGGACAAGCAGCGAAACATCGTTTTTACCAGCCATACCTGTATTCTGACTCACTGCAAGTCCCGGAACAAGCCCGGTCAACCCCGATGAAACATTCGAAAGGGTACGGCTGGTAATCTTATCATCAATCTTCACCGTGGCGACGGCACCCGTAAGATTAACCTTTTTCTGAGTACCATACCCCACAACAACAACCTCTTCAACACCAACAATATCAGCCACAAGGGTAACAGATAATGTTGTCTTTGCACCTAAGGTAACCTCCCGTGGTTTTAACCCCACAAAAGTGAAAACCAAAGTCGTGGCATCGGGTGGTACAGAAATCGAAAATTTTCCGTCAATATCGGTGACCGTTCCTATGTTCTGCCCTTTGACGACAACAGCTACACCAGGAATTGACGTACCATTTTCCTCTGTAACCGTTCCGCTGTAGACCTTATTCTGTGCCCCCACCCAATAACCGGCAAGCAGCAAGGGAATAAGAACCATTAGTAATTTCATAAAAACCCTTTTTCTTTTCATAGTATATAAATTAATAATACATAATATAAAAACTTCATAATGAAGGAACGAGCCTGGTTTTTCATAAAATGTCAGCAGGAATTCAATGAACGAGAAATCTAAAAGAAATTAAAAAAAAATAAAAATTTAAAAAATTAGAAAATTGTGTTATAAAGAACTCGTGGGCACGATGATGTACCGGTATAATTAAAATCTGTCAGAATTTAATGTTCTTGGGGATGGATGACGACGGCAAAGAAATCGGGGAATATTCTTACAAACGTTTTTCTTGCTTTCAGGATACTTAATACAGTTATCCCTAAGTTTTTAAGATAATCGTGAGAAAATGGTGCTGCCGATTTTTTCATGATCTGAGAAGAAGTTAATCGGTTTGGAAAAACATTCTGTTTACCCTTCGGAATTCCAACTACCCAGGTCCTTCGATAAGGACCAATTCAAAACAAATATAAAACAATTTTAATGAATTTTTACACTTTCGTATCACGATTTTTGGCGAATTTTTGTGAAAGGTCATAGTACAATATTGAAAAAGTATTGTCAACAATACAACGAAAAAGTTGCATGTTATTCAATTATGGTGTAAATTTACACCAAAAAATAGTATGGCAAGACAAAGTATCTCTTTTACGAAACCAAATGATGAATGGTTAAAAGCACAAGTAAATAGCGAGGAATATTCCAGCAAAAGTGAACTTATAAATGATCTGATTAGACAGGCTCGAAACCAACAAGTTCAGGCTGATTGGATTAGAACAAAATTGAATAAATCTGAAGCTAACGGATTTACTGATGAAACAAAAGAACAAATCTTAAACCAATCAAAGTCTTTGCTTAATGGCTAAATATAGATTAAGTAAAGAAGCGAAGGAAGACCTGATAAGAATTCATCATTACGGAGTTGAACAGTTTGGAATAACCCAGGCTGATCAATACTTTGATGCGTTTTTTGAGTATTTTGACATTATTGCTCAACGACCATTTTCGTTTGAATCAGTCGATTATATAAAAAAAGGATATAGAAGATGTGTTTGTGGGATTGACAGTATATAAGATTCAATGACGTTTAGTTAGCAATAGCAGTTGAAATTTTACCACAGAGATAGCAAAGTTTTACGCAGAGAACCGCAATGAAATTCTGGAATATCTACCTCTGCGGTTCTTTGCGCCTCCTTAGCGTTCATTTAGTTCTTTGCGTTTAAATTTTTATTCTCCTACACCTTAACTAAACGACATTGAATTAAGATGTCACAACTACGTTGCTTTAAAAAATACCATAATGCATTCAGCTACAAAGATAACGCAACTACGTTGCTGAAAAGGTTGCTGCGTAGCAGCGATATCTTTGTAGAAAAATATGGAATGGAAAAATGAAGCCACGTAGTGGTGAAATCTTTATAAACAATTATTATTTTGTGGATTAACAATTTTCGTTGAAGTTTAACCGAATACCAATGATCCGAAATACATTTTCCACCTGTTTTTAGCTCCGCTTTTTATCTTCACTGTTAAATCGTAAGTGAAAAAACAACTGGAATGTTCCTGCAACCGGTTGTGAGGAACAAAATATTTCTAATTTTACAGCAATAAACAATAAAACACAGGGAAATGAAAGTATTTAAATTCGGAGGAACTTCAGTGGGATCTGTTGAAAACATGAGAACTGTGATGAACCTCATTGCTGACGGAGAACAAAAGCTGGTCGTGTTATCCGCAATGTCGGGAACAACAAACAGTTTGCTTGAAATATCTGATTACCTGACAAAAAAAAATAAAGAATCGGCATTAAGTATTATCAGTGCCCTTGAAAAAAAATACTATAACGTTGTTTTCGATCTCTATACCACCAAGGAGATGAAAGAAAAGGGGAAACGTGTGCTCGAAGAGCGGTTTGAAGTCATCAAATCATATACTGCAGGTATTTTTACAGAAGCAGGAGGACGGGCTTTACTGGCACAGGGAGAGCTTATTTCAACTGCTCTGTTCACCTTGTTGCTGCAGGAATCGGGATATAAAGCACTTTTACTTCCCGCGCTTGACTTTATGAAAATTGATTCAGATAAAATGCCTGACAGTTATTACATTAAGGATAAGCTGAATGGCATCATAAAAAGTCATGCCAGAGCCGACTATTACATTACCCAGGGATTTATATGCCGCAATGAAGCGGGTGAAATCGACAACCTTCAACGCGGTGGATCCGACTATACCGCCACATTGGTCGGGGCTGCCATCAACAGTGAAGAGGTTCAGATATGGACCGATATTGACGGATTTCATAACAACGACCCACGATTTGTAGAAAACACGAAAAAAGTGGATACCCTGTCGTTCAATGAAGCATCGGAGCTGGCCTATTTTGGCGCAAAAATCCTTCATCCCCAAACGGTATTGCCGGCAATGATGAACGACATTCCGGTGAGACTGAAAAATACAATGAATCCGCCTGATCCCGGAACCCTGATAACATCCGAAAGCAAGACTACAGGGATAAAAGCGGTTGCTGCTAAAGATGGAATTACTGCCATTAAAATAAGGTCCGGAAGGATGCTCAATGCGTATGGCTTTATCAAAAATATTTTCGAAATATTTGAATTCTTTAAAACATCAATTGATATGATTACAACTTCTGAAGTAGCTGTATCATTGACAATTGATGATCCAAAAAATCTCAATGAGATTATCGCGGAATTAAAAGAGTATGGCAATGTCGAAATAGACAGGGATCAAACCATTGTCTGTATAGTGGGAAATATGATTGCGGAGGAAAAGGGATTTGCTGCCCGCGTATTCACAGCGCTCGAGCATATTCCGATCAGAATGATTTCCTACGGGGGAAGCCGTAATAATATATCACTGCTTGTTCATACCAATGACAAAAAAGCAACACTTCAGGCATTGAGCAATAAGCTGCTTAACACATAATTTCTTAAAACAGGATCTCGTTCAGACAACTGTATACTTTTGCGTCTGAACTCAACAGCCGCTTCCTTGACTGGTGTCCATTTGCAACTAGAATACATTTGCACCCGAGAGCCTGCGCGACATCATAATCGTGCAAGGTATCTCCGATCAGAAGGGTACGTTCCGGGTTCAGCCCCCTGGCCTTCATAAGCGATCGGCCATTTTCCACTTTTGAAACTGCATAATGATTGTTTAATCCTCAGTAACCTTTTGACCACAGTTTTCAAAACTATAAACCGGCGTTGAGTACATTTTTAGCCACAATTCCATGGCCTCTTCACGATCTTCATTGACAAGTTTCAAACGCTGGTGTGTCAATTCAATAAATTGTCTTTGTTCCTCTATCGAGTAGTGATCGGTGTATTTATTGCAGTTATAATACAAATCGTAAGCAATGTAATTATTCGGAAAGAGTTTGTAGTTGGTATATATTTGCAGATCAATGTACTCTGCAAGTCGTTTTAACCGGTCATTAATATTACCCTCCTTTGAAAGACTTTTAAGTGCGTTGCGGCTGATCGGGGGGCTGAATTGAATTTGTACCCTTCCCTTTTGATTTTTTAAACCGCTAACCATGCTGAGTAAATCGTCCTTCTCCGTCTTACGGAAATCGGGGTCTGACTGCCGTTTCAGCAATTCAGCCACCTTTTCGTTGCCGCATGGCTCAATTTCGTAAGCAATTGACATGGGTACAATTTGTAATTCCTGAAATCCCTTCACAAATTTTTGCTCATTCGACATATTGAGCATTTTCAGTACGGCAGGCGATGTCAGGTCCATCCCATCTTTTGATCGTCCCTCACGTTGCGCAATCCAGATGGAATTACCATTATTGGTTACACTATGCCGGATATAGCCTGAGAGAATTTGAGACGATTCAAGCATTTGTCTTGCCGGGATATTGCGGTTAACGATAAATGAACGATTAACTCTCGATATATCCTCAATCCAGGGATAGACCAGTAAATTGCTCCCTATGGCAATTTCTGTGGGTTTATACCCAAATTTGTACATCTGAACATTGAGCAAGGCAGAATCAAGAACAATATCACGGTGATTTGAAATAAACAGGTAACTTTTATCCTTTTCCAGGTGTTCAAGACCCCCGATTGTGACACCCCTTGTACTCGATTTGATTATATTTTCGAAGAAAGGTATCATGAAGGTCCGTTGAAAGGACTCCACATCCCGGGTCTGACTCATGGCATCTCTGACTTCTTTAATCTTTTCTTCATTTCCAAAAAGATTGTTTAATACCCTCTTAAAAACCGGATCAGCCAATAATCTGGTCATGATTTCAGGAACTTCATCATCATTGTATGGCCTTATTTCATCGAAATCACTTGGAACCAACATATATTCGTAGTTTATTTATCGTTAGAAGTCAAAACAAATGTACAAAAATAGTTGTTCAAGTGAATATCTCATACAAAATCCTGGATTAATGCATCAAAATTCAACTAACCGACTGATTTAGTCCAATATAAACAAATAGGAAAAAGCATACGGATAAATTAAAACCGGTAATAAAGGAGTCCCCGCAGTTCAATCCGGTGATTACCAGGAGTCATATCATTGCCTGTACCCCACGAAGATGCTCCCTCGTGAATAGTGAGTCCGGCTTTCAGATAAGCGGTAAACCGTGAAGAAGGCGTTAATTTCAGATTAATATAGGCTCTGTGTCCCCTTCCGTGAAACTCGGGAATCGAAAAAGTGTAAAGCAAATCGTTTTCAAATGTATAAATACGTGAAGAGTAGCCACCGGTCAAAAACCAGGCATACCTGACCCAAAACTTTAGCCGGGAGGTGGGCGAATAAATCAAATCCTGGAATGCGAGATATCCGTTTTCCTGTACATCACAGAATGAATATCCGGCATATTCAACCCTGGTGCGCAAGGTAAGCTGCTCACTCAGATTATATTCTGTATGCATCCTTAGTTTGGTTGTAATTTCTTCCTGATCCTCAGCAACTCCTGTAGCATTGCCAATTTTCTGAGGTTTTGTCTCACATTTAGCCTTTAGATAAATGGATAATTTCCGCGATACGGTGAAGTCAATCTGCGTCATAAAATCGCTGCCACTTCCGGGTGACATCGAATTGTAAGTCAGCCACGGGAACTGGTAAATATCTACAAAACCCGAAATCTTCACTTTTGGAAGCGGGTATAACAATACTCCGGTATACAGGCCTGATTCATTTCGGTTTCCCGAACTTTCAGCAAGTGAACTTCCATAGAAGGTATGAAAACCAGGATCAAAATAGCGATAATAAACCGACAGACCGATCTGTGGGTGAGCATGCCAGATAAGTCCCTGGATTCCTGCAGGCTTCAGGCTTTTCGACAAACCCGCTTCACCAAAAAACTGAATTTGCCGGAGTGCCAGCTGATAATCGAGTCCGAAATTAAAATTTCCGTCGCCCGTAAAGTTTTTAGCTTTGTAGGGTGAAGTACCTTTTTTCATCGGCAGACCGAACTGTTGCTGCACGAACAATGCTCCCACCCTGAATTTTCTGAGTCTCATTTCACAATATCCTCCTGCGATCTGTTCATTCAAACTCTTTTCATCTGCTGTTTCCGAAACCGTACGGTGATAGCCTGAAGTTTGCAGCGAAGTAAAATACTGCTCACCGGTAGCAGGATCAGCAACCGTATTGGCATCCCTGTTTTTGTTGGAATAAAAAAAAATCAGTTTTAACGGACCCCCGCCCAATGTAGTAGAAATTCCCCTGAAAAACCGGTTTTCATCAGCCGAGGTCGATGGCCTTACCCCCTGTCCCGATTTTAAAATTCCCAGGACATTGCCCGATTTTCCAAGGCCTGATCCCGCACCGAAATTAACTCCCTGTCCAATCCGGAGCTGGAAATCGCCGACCGTCAACTGACGAATAAGACCTTTGCTTTTCAACGCGATAAATCCGGAGTAAAAATCGAACCCTCTCTTATTGCTGCCGCTAAAGAACTCTTCCCCGGCGTCATTATCCATAATCAGACCCACTTCCAATTTCCCGGGGATATCGAGAATATAACGATTGTACAGCGAGAGTGGCATACCTGGATAGACCGCCCCTTTAGTTTCCGAAACCGGAGTGTAGCCTTTTGCCTCCGGGAAAGTTGTCTTCACCCGCGTGATCATCCGGTGAAACAATTTTTTATGAGAGTTGCCGATTGAATCTGCAGGTAAATCAAAAACGATAAAGGGTGTTATTGAGGTAATAATTTCCGGAGTAAAACCTTCGACAGCCGCAAGTTCATAATTTGAAACGAAATTACCATATTGCTTCCGGTAACTGATTATATTTTGAATCTGCCGGAAATCCAGTATACTCAGCCGCTCCAATTCCTCCGCGGTTGCCAGATTGATATTAATCCGGTTTTCAGCAATCCGGGCCAGATCCTCGAGTATTACCGAATTGTCGATATCTGACTCCTCTGATTCTGCAATCGACTCAATCGCCTGTTCAATCTGCCGTTCTTTCTCCTCTTCCCTTGTTTGTGAAAGGCAGGGCTGATAAATAATTAATAACAGAAAAACAAGATATTTTGTCCTCCGTTCCATAACTAAAAATTTAAAGTCAATGAGAGCGAAGGCGTATAACCCAGGGTTTCGTGATGCATAAATGCCACATCAATTGTCGCAAAACGGAATCTGTAACCCAGTCCGGCTGAATGACGAATCGGTTTTCCGGAGATTCCTCCGCGAATGAAAAAACAATCAGAAAACAGGTATTCAATACCCATCTTAACCGCAAGAGGATTGTCTTTACACCAGGTGATTGCACTCACAAACATCAGATTTGCTGACAGCTTCAGGGCCAGGCCGGTCGTTGCACTGACCGGCAGATCAGATTGAAGATACAGCGATTCGATCGTGGCACGCGACGGATTGAAGATGTGGACTCCAAAGGATAAACTCTTTGAAGTCTGGAATAACACCCCAAATTCAAGCAGGAATGTGGAACGGCTGCTCCCCTGTTCGGGAAAACCGACCAAAAAATAATTAAACTGTAATCCGGCCGAAATCCTTTTACCCAGGGGTTTTGCCATGGCTAATCCAAAACGCGATTCGGTGTAACCTGCAAAACCTTTTTGGTGAATGCTAAATCCAAAGTTTGAAATCGGGGTGGGAATTATTGCAGCGAGTGACTTTTCGGCAAGTCCCTCAATAAGATATGGCTGGCGGTAATCAATGGCAACGGAAAAATCCTTCATCCAGGCAAAGGCGGCCTGGTTATGAAAAACCGAAAAAGGAGAAATCAGTGCAACCGATGCATTTCCAAGCGAAACATCTCTGGCTCCAATCTGAGTCTGATCTCCGATTGAATATCCGTTGAAAAAAGAGTTTAAAATAAATACGAAGGTTAGAAGACCAAATTTTACATTTGCCCTGGTCATCATTTTCTATGTAACTCATGTATAAATTCCCCGAAAATCCTTCAAAGTAAAAAGAGGAGGATGACGCTGATTACCTCCTCTAATTTACACAAAATAAGTTACAAAAAGGATAAATTTCAGTTCGTTTTATACGGAAATGTTACCTTCGACAATTCGGCATTGGCCTCCACGATTTTCGACTTCAGATTCTCTTTAAAAGCAATCAGTTTTTCCATCAGCTGTTCATCTCCCGAGGCAATGATCTGGGCCGCGAGTATGCCGGCATTCACAGCTCCGTTAAGTGCAACAGTTGCAACCGGTATACCGGGAGGCATTTGGAGGATGGCAAGGATAGAATCCCAACCTTCGAGGCTCGCTTTAATGGGTACACCGATAACAGGAATAGGCGTCATTGCCGCAATAACACCCGGAAGATGAGCCGCCATTCCTGCCGCTGCAATTATCACCTTAATTCCCCGACCGTAGGCCCCTTTTGCAAACCGCTCAACCTCTTCAGGAGTGCGGTGTGCCGACAATGCATTCATTTCAAACGGAATCTCAAAATCGTTTAACATCCTTGCTGCATTTTCCATCACGGGAAGATCGGATGTACTGCCCATAATTATACTTACTTTTGGTTTCATAACGGCTTATAATGATTGATTTACGAAATTTATAAATGATCAGTATTGATCGGACAAAATTAATCTTTTTTATACAATCGGCATCAAATACTGAATCATCTCAGGGTTATTCATAACTTTACAAATAAAGAATCCCTATCTTTGTACGCTTAATTCGGACATCGCGAAGACGATTTGGATTATTATTTGGTTATTAACACCCCTGCTTAATTACTCCTGCCGGGGATAAAAAAAGAGGAATGAAACGAGTTAAGCTATGGGATAAAGAGTTCGAAATCTCATTGTCAAATACGGAAATCCAACTGGCTATTAAACAGATGGCCGAAAAAATGAAACACGATCTGCAAGGGAAAGAAACCCTTTTCATTTGCATTTTAAACGGTGCCTTTATGTTCGCCTCCGAAATAATGAAAGAGGTGGAATTGACCGATTCAGAGATATCTTTTCTTAAACTGGCTTCTTACTCCGGCACAGATTCAACCGGAGAGGCCAAAGAATTAATTGGATTAAATGAGGAGATCGCGGGGCGTACTGTCGTAATCCTCGAAGATATTGTCGACTCAGGTCAAACCATGAAAGGGGTGATCACACAGTTGATTAACAAGGGAGCAAAAGAAGTGAAAATTGCCACGCTGCTTTTCAAACCTGATGCATTAAAAGTAGACATCACGCTTGACTATGTTGGAATCAGCATACCAAACGACTTTATTGTCGGTTTTGGACTCGATTACGACCGCAGGGGACGAAATCTTAAAGATATTTATACACTCGTGAAGGAATAATTTAAGAATCAATTTATATCGAAATGCTTAACTTAGTTCTATTTGGTCCTCCTGGTGCCGGTAAAGGTACACAGGCTCTCTTTTTAGCTAAAACATTCAATTTGTTTCACTTATCAACCGGAGATCTTCTAAGGCATGAAATTGCTGCTGATACGGAACTTGGACATATGGCTGACGAACTGATCAGTAAAGGAGAACTGGTTCCCGATTCCATTGTCGTCTCGATGATTGAAGCAAAACTCAAAAAACCCAAAACCACTGTCGGATTTATTTTCGACGGGTTTCCGCGCACGGTTCCCCAGGCAAAAGCTCTGGATAAACTCCTTCAAAAGCACAATTCGAAAGTTTCGGTCATGCTTTGCCTGGAGGTAGATAAGCAGGAATTGGTTGACCGGCTGCTCAAGCGGGGTCTTACTTCAGGCAGAGACGATGATGCAGATGCCAAAACCATCGAAAAAAGGATCAATATTTATAATGTAAAAACAGCCCCTCTTATCGACTATTATGCAAGACAGGGGAAATATCATCCGATCAAGGGAACCGGTGAGGTTGAAGAGATTGCAGCAAGATTAAGAGAAACAGTCGAAATGCTCTAAATCATAAAATTTGCCCTGACATGAAAAAAATGCTCATTGTAATTCTTATATTAATCTCATCCACAAGCTTTGGCCAGGCTGGACAGGGGTGGAGATTCATATTCGAAGGCGGAAGTTCCCTTACAACCTTAAAACCTAAGCAACCAACCATCATTACACTTCTTTATCATAGCCTGATATTCTGATTGGCATAGCGAAGAGTCATTCGTTTCGTGTTTATCCGGAGGCAGTTGCAAGGAATGGATTTGCTATCAGTCAACTTAATAATGGTACTGGAATTCTTTGAAGCGATTCAAACCTTACCTCTGATTACCGTCCTAAAAAAACGCTTTTTATTATCTCGATTTAAGAGCGTACCTTTGTCGGTTTATATAAGGTATCAAAAATGGATTCGAATTTTGTTGATTACGTAAAAATAATGGTCCGCTCCGGACACGGAGGACCTGGATCAAGGCATTTCAGACGTGAAAAATTTTCCCCTAAAGGAGGTCCCGATGGCGGTGACGGCGGACGTGGAGGACATATTATCCTTCGTGGTAATAAACAGATGTGGACCCTGCTTCATTTAAAATACAGAAAACATATAATTGCAGAATTCGGAGGTTCCGGAGGTGCATCGCGCAGTTCGGGAAAGGATGGAGAGGATATCTATCTTGATGTTCCGCTGGGGACCATCGTGAAGGATGCAGAAACTTTAGAAGTACTATATGAAATTACCACCGATGGTGAAGAATTCATCGTTGCCAAAGGTGGACGTGGCGGACAAGGTAATACGCATTTCAAATCGGCCACCATGCAGACTCCCAGGTTTGCACAGCCGGGCGAAGATATTGAAGAAGGATGGAAAATCCTGGAACTTAAAATCCTTGCTGACGTTGGCCTGGTAGGTTTTCCCAATGCCGGAAAATCAACCCTCCTTTCGAAAGTCTCTGCAGCAAAACCCGAAATTGCCGATTACCCGTTCACCACGCTGGTTCCAAATCTGGGGATCGTTGCTTACCGGGGTGATCAATCGTTCGTAATGGCGGATATCCCGGGAATTATAGAAGGCGCACACGAAGGAAAGGGTTTGGGATTGAGGTTTCTTCGTCATATTGAAAGAAATTCGGTGCTGTTATTTCTGATACCCGCCGATAGTAACAACCACTACAACGAATACCAGATCCTTTTAAATGAACTCCATCAATTTAATCCGGAGCTAATTGACAAACAACGTATTGTAGCAATATCAAAAAGCGACCTGCTCGATGAAGCTTTAATGAAAGATATCAGCAAGGAGATGAAAGAAATTCCTCATGTGTTTTTCTCGTCCATAACCGAAAACGGAATTGTCGAATTGAAAGATCTGCTTTGGAAATCCCTGAACAGCTAATTATGACCGAATATGGAATTTCTTAATCAACTCAAAAGCCTTGACACTGATATTTTTTTGTTTCTGAACAGCATGCATTCGCCGTTATGGGATTATACCATGACACTGGTTACCTTAACACCGTTATGGCTGCTGTTTTATGGAACGATCCTGTTTATAATTGCTCAGAAATATGGTAAGAAATCTCTTTTTATTTTTGTCGCCATAACCCTGCTGATTATTTGCTCCGATCAATTGGCCGGGGTTCTGAAACACTCTGTTGAGCGCCTGCGTCCATCAAACGACCCGGCTCTTGCCAATCTTGTGCATGTGTTTTTCAGAAAAGGAGGACAATTCGGTTTTGTTTCGGCTCATGCAGCCAACACATTTGCATTTGCAACCTTCTCACTGCTGTTGTTTAAAAATCTGCGATATACGGCATTTATTCTTCCCTGGGCATTGCTGATAACCTATAGCAGGATATACCTGGGAGTTCATTACCCGGGCGATGTCCTTGGGGGTGCAATATTAGGAATCGTAATAGGCATCGGAATATACAAGCTATTGATTTATTCCGAATCGAGATTGAGCCCGATTAATCTGTTTGCCCGTAACCCGCTCAAGAACCGCGAAGCAAACCGGATCATTGAAGTAGGCTTTTTCATTATTATCATGTGCCTCGGTATTGTGGCATTATTGCTGCGCAACGGGGTTATAGGGAATTAGAAAGTTATTTAACCCTATTATGCCATTATTTCGGATTTTTGACGATTGGTATGGCGAGCTGAATTTTGTAATGATGGCTGCTGGACTGGTTCCGATAGATATAGATCGGGATCCGACTCGCTCACTAAAAAAATCTATGGTTATCTAAGATATTAATGGATTAGTATTGCATTGTCAGCTCTATCATAGCAGCTGCAAGTTGCCAATAGCCAGCTGCTCATTTCATAAAGCATTGCCCACACGATCCGTCATAGCGCCCTTATTTCCCAATGGTGTCTTATCACCTCAAAATCTTCTTTACCGGTGTTTTTGGTTCCATAGGACCACGTTTATAGATGATCAGCCCATTGAGAAAATTACGTAACAGCTGGTCACCGCATTCCTTGTAATTTTGGTGATCTTCAGCCCGAAAAATAGCACTCAGTTCACTTTCCGTAATGGTGAAATCAACCAGTTTAAGTATTTCGATGATGTCGGTGTTTTTCAAATGCAGCGCAACACGAAGCTTTTTTAATATATCATTATTTGACATGATGTTGTAAAAATTATCAGGTTAATCGCAAAGGTCAACCCTTCTTTTAAGGATCGTGTTTTGAAAAACCTTTACCGTGCAAAGCTACGAAAAGAACCAAAAAGCCATCCCTTTTGAGGATGGCTTTTTTCATATTAAACGAAAACAATGGACTACCTGCTAAAAAGTAACTCGCGGTATTTCGGCAATGGCCAGTATTCATTATCGACCACCTCTTCGAGTTTGTCGATATTGTAGCGGATCGTATCAAGATATGGACGAATTTTATTTTCATAAGCATACGCCTTCTCTTTCCCATGTTCGATCAGGTTAGCCACCTTGCGTGCCTCAATCATTTCATTCACCTGTGCTTTGATGGCTGAAATATGACCGGAAATCTTTTTTAATTAATTCGAGACGTGCTCCGGCCAGTTCCCTGAACTCACTTTCGGAAAAGATCTCTTTCAATCCTTTAACATTTTCAATCAGTGATGTCTGGTAAGCGATCGCAGTTGGTACAATATGATTGATCGCGATATCGCCAAGCACACGTGATTCGATCTGGATTTTCTTGGTATATTTTTCCATTTCAACTTCTACACGGGCCTCTATTTCAATTGGATTCAGGATGCCAAGATCGTCAAATAATTTCCTTGATCTGGGTGTCAGATAAGCTTCAAGAGCCTGGGGAACACTCTTAATATTGGTCAGCCCGCGACGCTCAGCCTCATCCGCCCATTCCTGGCTATACCCGTTACCATCGAAGCGTACTGCCTTACATTCGATAATGTATTTCTTAAGTACCTGGAAGATTGCCTCATCCTTCTTCACATCCTTCTCAACCAATACATCAACATCCTTTTTGAATTCGATCAACTGGGTTGCAACAACTGAGTTAAGGGCAATCATGGCGGAAGCACAGTTGGCAGAGGAACCTACTGCACGGAACTCAAACCTGTTTCCTGTGAATGCAAAAGGAGAAGTTCTGTTACGGTCAGTATTATCAAGTAATATCTCAGGAATACGACCTATATTAAGTTTGAGAGCTGTCTTTTCATCCGGTGTCATTTTACGATCGCCGATATTCTCAACCAGCAGGTCGAGCATCCGATTGATTTCAGTTCCCAGGAAGGATGAAATAATTGCCGGCGGGGCCTCATTTGCACCTAACCGGTGCGAATTACCTGCCGATACAATCGATGCACGCAACAAATCCTGGTTATCGTATACTGCCTTGATGGTATTTACAATAAAGGTAAGGAACTGAAGATTTGATTTCGGATTTTTTCCCGGAGAATAAAGATTCACCCCTGTATTGGTTGAAAGCGACCAGTTATTGTGCTTTCCTGAGCCATTTATTCCTGCAAAGGGTTTCTCGTGCAATAAAACACGGAATCCGTGGTGATGAGCAATTCTATCCATTAATGACATAATCAGCTGATTATGATCGTTGGCAAGATTTACCTCCTCAAAGATCGGAGCAAGTTCAAACTGGTTAGGTGCCACTTCATTATGGCGTGTTTTGCATGGAATTCCCAGTTTATAGGCTTCATTTTCCAGATCCTGCATAAACATGGCAACACGTTCAGGTATAGAACCAAAATAATGATCCTCGAGTTGCTGATCTTTCGACGAAGAGTGTCCCATCAGCGTACGACCTGTAAGAATTAGGTCAGGCCTTGCATAATATAAAGCTTCATCAACCAAAAAATACTCCTGCTCCCAGCCAAGGTTAGCCTGAACCTGCGTAACATTCTTATCAAAGTATTGACAAACCTCAACGGCAGCCTTATCGACAGCATTTAAAGCTTTTAAAAGAGGTGCCTTATAGTCAAGCGATTCGCCTGTGTACGAAATAAATACAGTCGGAATCGAAAGTGTTGTTCCAACTATGAACGCAGGTGAGGAAACATCCCATGCCGTATAACCACGCGCTTCGAAAGTATTCCTGATCCCACCGCTTGGAAATGAAGAAGCATCGGGCTCCTGCTGAGCGAGTAATTTTCCGGAGAAGGCTTCAACAACACCACCAAGTTCAGAATGATCAATAAAAGCATCGTGTTTTTCTGCCGTTCCGTCTGTGAGGGGATGAAACCAGTGCGTGTAATGAGTTGCCCCGTTTTCCATCGCCCATGCTTTCATGCCGATTGCTACCTGGTCTGCAATCTTACGATCGATAGTAGTTCCATTGTCAATTGCATCGATTATTCCTTTGTACGATTCACTTGACAAATACTTTTTCATTTTTGGACGATCGAAAACCAGCATACCGTAATAGTCAGATGTGAGGTTTTCTTCACGAACTACAGGTATTGGTTTTCTCGTGTAAAGAATTTCAAGAGCCTTAAATCTTAGCGTTGCCATAATTTTGGTATTTTTCGGTTTTAAAATTTTTCTATGCTGCGAAATTACACTTTTCCTGATCAGCCCCCTATTTTTTATGCCCAAATTCAAATATTTCACAAATTATTAACATTAACACTAAATTTTAAGCTGTATTTACAGAATTTACTCACATTTTTTTTTGGAAAAAACGATTATTTCGCTCTTATCCGCATTAATTATGCAAATTGCCTGTTTTTAAGTTAAAGTCAATTCAAAATCGGTATTACAATAAAAAACAATACATTTTTTCGTCAGATGGAGTGAGCTTTTTTATCTTCACACACTTAATATTAACGTATATGTATAATTAGATATGAAACAAATAATTTTATCACTGATTCTCCTGGTTTCCCTCGTGGCTCAAATGAAAGCCCAGATGGTACAAAATGTAGATGCCATCAAATTCAAACAGTTGATCGCCACAGAAGATGCCATTCTTTTGGACGTGCGCACACCCGGGGAATATTCGAGGGGGCATATCAAGGGATCCACCTCCATCAACATTGCTGACCCTGAATTTGTCACAAAAGTCGGCTTGCTGCAAAAGGACAAAACCATGTTGATCTATTGCCTTACCGGAAGCCGCAGTTCGGTTAGCGCCAGTTACATGAGCCGGATGGGATTTAAGAAAATTTATAACCTGCAACAGGGGATCATGGATTGGAACCGCGAAGGATATGCCATCGAACAGAGCAGCCAGGCAGTTGCCAGTACCGGCACGACTTACACTGAACAGAGTTTTACCAGATTGCTAAAGGAAAACAAACTGGTTCTGGTTGATTTCCATGCCGTGTGGTGTGCACCGTGTAAAGCCATGAATCCGGTTATCGACAAGGTCTCCACCGATTTTAAAGGAAAAGCAAAGGTTGAGAAGGTCGATATTGAGATCAACAAAGCGATTGCCACATCCTACCAGGTTCAGTCGGTACCGGGTTTTGTGCTTTTTAAAGATGGGAAAAAGATTTGGAGTCATAACGGCACTATCAGCTACAATGACTTGTCCGTGGTAATTAAAAAAACACCTTTAAGGCACAGTTCAAACCGGTTCTATGACGAATTGTGTGGGTAAATCTGCAAACTGCTTTTTAATGGTTTATGGAATAAGCAGCTGGCTTTTGGCAACTTGCAGCTGGCATGATGGTGCGAATTATTTAACCCGAATCCCTTAAAAATTAAGATAGCTACGGATTTTTTAAAAGCTAGTCTGCCAGCAGCCAACCACTAATAGCCAGCTGCAATAATTACAAAATACAATTCTTAATCAATGGGTAAAATGATGGTAAAATCTGATGATACTTCTGATCCCATTATAAAAGTTCTCCAGAGAAAAATTTTCGTTAGGTGAATGAATAGCATCCGACTCGAGGCCAAACCCCATTAATATGGTTTTAATACCGAGTATTTCCTCAAACGAGGAGATAATCGGAATACTCCCCCCGCTGCGTGTAGGGACGGGTTTACAACCGAAAACATCTTCGTAGGCCATTTCAGCAGCACGATAGGCAGGAAGATCGATCGGACAGGTATATCCTTGTCCGCCATGCAGGGGAGTCACCTCAACTTTTACAGTATCGGGAGCAACCGACTTAAAATAAGCCTGGAACAGTTCGGCAATTTTGTGATGTTCCTGGTTCGGGACGAGGCGTGCGCTGATTTTTGCATAGGCCTTTGACGGAAGAATTGTTTTTGCCCCTTCGCCCGTGTAACCTCCCCAGATTCCGCATACATCAAATGAAGGCCTGATTCCGGTACGTTCCATGGTAGAATATCCGCTTTCTCCCTGTAAGGACCTGACGCCAATTGAAGCCTTATAGGCAGCTTCATCAAACGGAGCCTTTGAAAGCATGGCTCTTTCGGTTTCGGTAGTGCCCATTACATCATCATAAAAACCCGGAACCGTAATGCGGTGTTCAGCATCGGTAATCCCTGCAATCATTTTGCAAAGCTCATTTACCGGATTGGCAACAGCTCCTCCAAATAGTCCTGAATGAAGGTCACGATCGGGACCGGTAACCTCAACCTGCAGATATGCAAGCCCGCGAAGTCCGACAGTAATTGAGGGAATATCACTGGCAATCATTCCCGTATCAGAAACCAGTATCAGGTCAGCCTTTAAAAGTGATTTGTGCTCACTGCAAAATGCTGCAAGATTGGGAGAACCGACCTCCTCCTCCCCTTCGATCAGAAATTTGACATTACAGGGTAAGGTATTGCTCCTGACCATATATTCGAAAGCCTTGGCATGCATAAATGATTGTCCCTTATCATCATTCGCCCCGCGTGCCCAGATCCTTCCATTCCGCACAACCGGTTCAAACGGATCACTTTCCCACTTATCGATGGGGTCTGCAGGCATAACATCCATATGTGCATACACCAGTATGGTAGGTTGATCAGGATTGACAATTTTTTCTGCAAATACAACAGGATTACCCGGGGTCTCAAATATTTCAGCCCTGTCGACGCCCGCTTCCTGCAGAATTTTAATCCAATAAGCTGCAGCCTTATCCATATCAGGCCGGTGTTCACTCAGCGAACTGATTGATGGAATCCGGATTAATCCAAAAAGTTCGTCGAGGAAACGCGCCTTATTTTCTTCGATGTATTTGTTTATTGCTTCCATTTAATGACATATTAATATTTTATTAATTTACAAATTCTTTTCAGACGGCCCAAAGGTATGAAAAACAATAGTGACCAGACAGTCCCACACAGCTATTTATGCCAATATGAGTCGGTGAAAAAGTAATCGAAAATGTATTTCCGGTTCTGTCAATCAACATTTTCAGGTCCTTTTTGTTAGCTAATACATGGAATTGAGGACTTGATTTTTTTCAATCATCCTTACTTATTGGATGCTGCTTATCATTTATTAACTGCTTTAAAAATTAAATTATGTTAAACGAATCTTCTATCCAGGAATTCCGGGCACGATTAAGAGGTGGATTGATAGAACCACATGATAATGCTTATGCCCAGGCTATAAAAGTTTACAACGGTATGATCATCAGACATCCACGCATGATAGCCATGTGTGTTGATGTGGCAGATGTAATTCATTGTGTAACATTTGCACGCAACAACAACATGCTTCTCTCTGTCCGGGGAGGAGGTCATAATGCTGCAGGACTCGGTATATGTGATGATGGGTTGGTGGTCGATCTGTCCCTGATCAAATATACACATATCAATCCTGAACTGATGATTGTAACCGTGGGTGGTGGTACGCTGCTTGGTGATCTCGATCACGCTACGCACATATTTGGTCTGGCAACTCCGGTCGGTATTGCGTCGACCACCGGTATTTCAGGTCTGACTCTGGGGGGAGGAGTGGGTTACCTTACCCGTAAATTCGGATTAACCATCGACAACCTCTTATCAGTCGATGTGGTACTGGCTGACGGAACCTATGTTACCGCAAATTCCGATCATTATCCCGATTTATTCTGGGCAGTGAGGGGAGGTGGCGGCAATTTCGGGGTAGTTACCTCCTTTACCTTTAAATTGCATGCGGTAAAAAAGATTTACGGCGGACCAATGTTATGGGAATTAAGTGAAGCACACGAAATTATGAAATGGTACCGTGACCTGATAAAAGATGCCCCCGATGATCTGAACGGTTTCTTTGCCTTTATGACTGTACCTCCCGGACCGCCTTTCCCCGAACATCTTCATCTGAAGAAAATGTGCGGAATTGTCTGGGCTTGTACTTCACCCCCCGAAAAGGCAGAAGATCTCTTTACATCCATACGCGAATTTAAAAAACCCGCTCTCGATATGGCAGGAATTATTCCCTTACCTGTATTGCAAAGTTTGTTTGATCAGTTACTGGCCCCCGGGTTGCAATGGTACTGGAAGGCCGATTTTATAAATGAACTGAGTGATGAAGCCATTAATGAACATATCAGGTTTGCTCAAATTATGCCCACACCTCTTTCCACCATGCATATGTATCCGATAAACGGCGCAGCATCGCGTATTGCAAACGGTCACACAGCCTGGAATTACCGGGATGCAACATGGGCAATGGTCATTGCAGGAATAGATCCCGATGTTCAGAATAACGATAAAATCATTTCATGGACTAAGGAATATTATAAAGCGATTCATCCCTGGTCCGCAGGCGGAGCCTATGTAAATTTCATCATGGATGAAGGGGAAGAGCAGGTAAAAGCCAGCTATGGAAAGAATTATGAACGCCTTGTTGCAATAAAAAATAAATACGACCCAAATAATTTCTTCAGGGTAAATCAAAATATAAAACCCCTGGTGACAGGGTAAGCGATTTGCAACAAAATGGTGGATATCTTTGCCTGATCCTTAAGCCCGGGCACGTTGTGTAACGATTTTTGTCACACAACATGTCCGGGCTTTTATTAAAAAAGGATGAAACCTCTCTGACGTTCCACCCTTTTTATAAACAAATTCTACCTTAAAACTATTCACTAACTAACTCAGAGAATCATACACAAAATTCATACCAAACTATGATCATTCAAATCATCCCCAAATAACGTAATGAGGTTGATAAAACAAAAATTTGATATTATTTTCATTCCTATAAGTTATAAGTAAAAATTCTTTTCTTAATTTTGTTATCGATGGATTTACAAACAGTTTTTGGATCAGCTTTAAACCCTTGAATTATACATAATTAGGTATAAATTTATAAACCTATGATGCCACATAACACGAATGATAGTCCGGCAGAAAAACTTATACAGACATTGGGTGCTGTTATCGGAGTCTGGAACATACCGGAAACAGTAAAAAAGGAATCAGAATCACATCCATACAGAAGAGAAAAGCCCAAAGAAGCCAAATCAAAAGAGTTAGGATTACATGTTCAGGCAGAAACTGAAATCTGGCAACGGGCCAGGCAGCGACTTATTCATCAGGAGATTGTCAGGCAGCAGAACCTTGATAGTGTTATTAAGAAATCAACAAAATATCTTAAGAAAATTGTTTCTGATATACCTGTGGACCCTGATTGGACCACTAAATTTTTTTCTAAAGTGCAGGATATTTCAAATGATGAGCTTCAGGAACTATGGGCAAAAATATTGGCTTATATAATTTCAAATCCCGGAACAATCTCGTTACATACCCTTGATATTTTGGGTAATTTGAATAAGAAAAAAGCCCGTATTTTTCAGCGTGCTGCAGCTCTGGCTTTTAATGGCAGTTATATTTTAAAAATAGGGGATGTTTATGCTTTTGACGAATTTGGAATAACCTATGACGATCTTCTGACTTTACGGGCATTGGATTTAATTTATACCAGCGATACATTAAATGTCACATTTAATCACATTGTCCATTTAGATGAAACACCTCTGATCTTTGGAAAAAGGAGGTTTAAAATTTCAGACGATAAAACCAACATAACTCTACTCAACCAGATTGCATTTTCAGCGGCAGGTAAGGAACTTATCGAGGCACTGGAATGTGAACCCGACTATTTCTTTTTGGATAAATTTATTGAAGAAAAAACAAAACTGGGATTTGTATTTGAAGACTGTTAATTGGGAATTCGAAATTTTCTTTGTGCCATAAATATCTATGCCTTTTAACTCCCCAAAATTTTATTTTAAAAAAAAATATTTATTTTCCAAAAAATATGCGTTTTTCGATTGTTTTTCTCTTTTATAAATCGTAAATTAGTCTTTCCAATCACCTGATAAATAACTAATTTTAAAACCTTTAAAACATGAGAAACTCGGATTCCGGTCATAATGGAAACCTGACCAGTTTCAATTTGCTGATCACAGCTGTCGAAGGTTATTCTTCAGTTTACAATCCCTCAAAGAAAGAATTTCAGGCTCCCAACCTGAGATTAAAATCTGCAGCTGCCCAGCAACAGATCACAAACCATAACAAGATCTCGGGATCCTGTAAGGTAATGATCGATAAACGTGCGGCTGTTTATGATCCGCTGAACTCACTTGTGACAAGCATCTTTAATTATTTAAAATCCACAGGCGGATCGAAAGCAGCGATTAATGAAGTTGGCCAGGTTGTACGTAAACTAAAAGGTCTGCGTGCTGGAAAGAAAACCATTCCCGCTGCTCAGGGTGAGGAACAGGATGAGCACAAACAAATATCGGTTTCGCAGCTAAGTTTCGATGACCGGCTGAATAATTTCGACAAACTGATTTACCAGCTTGAATTGATACCCGACTACCTACCTAATGAGGCTATTTTTACCCTTGAGGATTTGCGCCAGTATTATATGAGAATGGAAGCCGCCAATAAAGCGGTTCTCAAAGCAAAAAATGAGCTCGAGAATGCAATAATAGCCCGAAATAAGGAATTCTACGACAAGGAGACCGGTCTGATCGAGATTGGAAAAGCTAATAAATTGTACATCAAGGCACTTTATGGTCCGAATTCTCCCGAATACCGACAGGTTTCGGGGATAGCATTTAAATCTTTTAAAAATTAATTCCTTTCCGGATCAGGAGTTGTGATGGGGCAATTTGCTCCCCGTACTGTTTCGGGGAAACGCCTGTACAACTCCTGATCTGAAATAAAATTGCTTTTTATTTATTCATAACCTGCTCTCCATATTTACAAACTATTTCACAATACACTCATAAGCAGATTAAAATTATGCACCTGCCATTTTAATATAAGCTCCCCCAATAGTAAAATAGACTCCCGCAAAATTAAAACGACCGCCCGTAAAATTGAACCAGACTCCCGCAAAATTAAAACAACCACCCGCAAAATTGAACCAGACTCCCGCAAAATTAAAACAACCACCCGCAAAATTAAAATGGACTCCCGCAAAAATGGAGTGAACACCCGCAAAACTGAAGTGAACACCCGCAAAATTAAAACGACTACCCGCAAGTATGTAATGGCATTTGCTCATTAGTTCAGAATCTACCTCAAAAAATAATTTATGAATTACCACAATAATTCATTAAATTTATCCTGATAATTAACACTGAATCATGATGAAACTCCATACTTCATATCGCGCTCAATCAATAACATTCCTTATAATAATAATCTTTGTTTATTTCACCTTTCTCCAGTCATGCAACCTGGGTCCTCTTATTGCAAAACCTGAACCCGGATTAGCCACCAGAGCTGCCTATCATGTGGGGAGTGCTGTTGGCATAAAATGGTTAACCCACGATTCGCTGATGATAAAAATATTGAGAGATGACTTTAACAGCATAACTCCGGAAAATTGCATGAAACCGGCATTGATACACCCTGAACGGGATATTTACTATTGGAAGGACGGGCTGATAATGGCTGAATTCTGTAAAAAAAACAATTTCAGATTACATGGTCATACATTAATATGGCACAGCCAGGTGCCCGACTGGATGAAGAATTTTAATGGCGACTCAACGGCATTTGAAGCTGTTTTTAAAGAACATATTCAAACCATCATCTCCCGTTTCAAAGATTATACCACAAGCTGGGACGTGGTAAATGAAGCCATTGCTGATAATACAGGTCAATGGCGAAAAACTTTCTGGCTCGAACGCCTGGGTGTTGACTATATCGCACGGGCTTTCCGATATGCCCGCGAGGCAGCGCCGCTCGTAAAATTGTTTTATAACGATTACTCGCTCGAGAGTGACAGTCTTAAACGAAATAAAGCTTTAAAAATGATCGCTGATTTTCAGAAACAGAAGATTCCCGTCGATGGAATTGGCCTGCAAATGCATATCCTGATCGATAAACCTTCGCTTTATGAGATTGAAGAGACATTTACCAAATTTGCACAAACAGGATTACTTGTCCATATTTCGGAACTGGACATTAGTTTTAATGAATATAAAAAAGAAGCACGCTATAAAACATTTACTTCCGAAATGGCTGACCTTCAAAAACAACGTTACGAAGATATTGTGGGTGCCTACAACCGCCTTATTCCCAAACATCAGCAATACGGGATCACCGTCTGGGGGTTTGCCGACAAATACAACTGGATAAGATCCTATCATAAACAACCCGACTGGCCTGTCCTCTATGACGATTCCCTGAAGAAGAAACAGGCATGGTTCGGGTTTGCCAAAGGGCTTGAGCAGGGCGTGAAGGCAGAAGTCACAAAGCCTTAGTCTGCAGAGTACGGACGATTATGCTTCAGGCAGAACGCTGATCGATGATTCGTCAATACTGCCCCCTCCTAGCCTCTCATCCTGTTCCACATTCCGTCATCCCATCCCTTATATTCAAGGGCTAAACTCTGAACCGTATTCTGCGAAATAAGATTATTGATCGATTCCCTGATAGGCGCAAACTGAAAATGAAGCGGACAAGGATTATCTTCATCACATTGCTTTAAGCCAAAGCCGCAGCCCATGAAGGTTTTTCCCCCTTCGATAGCCTGGATAACTTCCTTTAAAGGAAGGTCAGGTTTACGTTCATCGAACAGAAAACCTCCACCCTTCCCCTTTATTGACATTAAAAATCCCTGCTTAACAAGACGCTGCATAATTTTCCCGGTATAAAATTGCGGCGCATCAATTTCCTTGGCAATCTCTGCGATACCGGGCTTGTTCCCCTTAAGATTCTGAACCTGAATATAAACAAGACCCCTCAGTGCATATTCTGTTTCTTTATTAAACACGGCTTTTTGTATTGTTTCTGACGTGAACAAAAATAATAAAAAAAATAATAAAATATTAAAAGACCTTTTTGTCTTTTAATAAATTTTTACCTAATATTGCAATGTTTTTAATCCGATAAAAAGATAAAAAAATGAATACAGATAATTACGCAAAGCCCATAGGTGATATAGTCGCCGAAGATTTCAGAACCGCCATGATCTTCAGAAGTAACAATATTGATTTCTGTTGTGGCGGTAAAAAATCACTCGGAGACGCCTGCCTTGAAAAAGGAATTGATCCTGAAACAGTTGAGAAACAATTAAATGAATTATCGGCTACCCCACCCGCTCCCGGACAGGATTTCAATAACTGGAATCCCGGTTTTCTTTGTGACTATGTCGTGAATACCCACCATAAATACGTGGTAAAAACCTTACCCGATTTGTTATTCTACACCCAAAAAATTGCAAACGTCCATAGGGATAATCATCCTGAACTGGTTGAAGTAGCCGCTCTTTTTGCCAGTATCAACAAGGAGTTGCTCCAACACTTACGCAATGAGGAGGAAGCTTTGTTCCCTGCCATCAAAAGTGTAATGACTGGCAATGATGATCAATCGAAGAAGACAATTGTCTCAGAGATCACACGAATGTCGGCAGAGCACGAATTTGCAGGTGGTGCAATGGATCAGATCAGTGAACTTACAAGCCATTACAAGTTGCCGCAGGATGCCTGCTCAACTTATCAGGTTACCTTTAAGTTACTCGAACAATTCGAAGATGATCTGCATATCCATGTTCATCTCGAAAACAATATCCTTTATCCCAAGGCACTTAAATTAGCCGAATAATTTTTACAATGAAACACCACCGGGTTTACCCGGGGTGTTTCATAAATTCGTTCAAAATCAATCCTGAATAATACCATTTTCTCTGTAATCGAATGAAACTAATAGATATTATTATGGAAACTGCAACTAAAAATCTTGAGAATGACCATGAATCGATTCTGAAACTGATCGATGTAATGGAAATCATGACTGGCAGCACCGAATTCGAAATTGATGACCTGGAGGAAGTCGTCGATATAATCAAAAACTTTGCCGATGGCATGCATCACGCCAAAGAAGAAACCCTGTTATTTCCATTGATGGCTGAACGTGGTTTTTCCATGCAGCAGGGCCCGATCGCAGTTATGCTCAGCGATCATACCCAGGGGAGAGACTATGTAAAAAAGATAACCGAAAATATTCAGTTTTTAAAGGAAGGTGACCTTTCATCTTTAAACCTGATTTACAAAAATATGCTGGACTATTGCGAACTGCTCCGGAATCATATCCAGAAGGAGAACAACGTACTTTTCAGGATGGCCGACAATGCCATGTCACAATACGACCAGGAATCATTGCTAATAGAATTCGAAAACATAGAAAACCAGGGGATGATAAATCATAACGATTTTATTGAGCGGATCGAAAAACTGGTCCAGGCTTACAACCCTGCCTGACAATTCCAAAATAATATTTCCTTTAACTAAAAACTATTTTTTTAATGAACACAAAAAAGCTTTGGATCAGTTTTATACTGGTCATGACCATTTCATTTGCTGTCCTGATCTATTATGGTCGGGAAATTTACCGCCAGGCTCCTCCCGTTCCCGAGAAGGTAATGACTCCCGACGGAACTGTGCTTTTCACAGGACAGGATATTAAGGATGGTCAGAATGTCTGGCAATCACTCGGTGGACAGGAGATTGGCACAGTTTGGGGACATGGGGCGTACCAGGCTCCTGACTGGAGTGCCGACTGGCTTCATAAGGAAGCCATCTTTATGCTCGATAAACTGGCCTTGCAATCCGACAGTCTTTCTTACGATAAGTTGAATACCGAACGCCAGGCATCGTTAAAAATCCGTCTGCAGAACGATCTTCGTAAAAACACGTATCAGACCGATACAAAATCATTGATCGTATCTGACCTTAGAGCCGAAGCAATAGCTGATAACGCGAAATTTTATGGTGGTTTATTCACCAACGATCCGGCATTGGCACACCTGCGTGATGCTTACAGCATTCCCTTAAATTCACTTAAAGATCCGGAGCGGGTTCATCAACTCGGCGCATTCTTTTTCTGGATATCGTGGGCCTGTGTAACTCAGCGGCCGGACCAGGAGATTACCTATACAAACAACTGGCCATCCGAAGAGCTTGTTGGTAACCGGCCAACAGGTGAACTCTTACTATGGACAGGGTTCAGTGTGATGATGCTTTTAGCCGGGATCGGATTAATGGTGTGGTATTATGCCAAAAAAAGAGATGAAGAAGACGAGGTTTTCCCGCTCGCTCATCCCCTGTTGAATGATAAACAATCCCCTTCTCAAAAGGCAACTTTAAAATATTTCTGGATCGTTACCTTACTACTGCTTACACAGGTAATTATGGGAATTGTCACGGCCCATTACGGTGTCGAAGGACAGGCTTTTTATGGAATTCCCCTGGCTGATTGGTTGCCGTATTCGATTTCAAGGACCTGGCATGTGCAGATCGCTATTTTCTGGATCGCAACTTCATGGCTTGCAACCGGTTTATACTATGCCCCTGCAATTTCGGGACATGAACCCCGTTTTCAGCGATTAGGTGTTAACTTTTTATTTGGCGCATTACTGGTAATTGTTGTCGGATCACTTGCAGGGCAATGGATGGGAGTTATGCAAAAACTTGGATTTGTCACAAACTTCTGGTTCGGACACCAGGGTTACGAATATGTCGACCTTGGTCGTTTCTGGCAGATTTTCCTTTTCGTCGGACTTATTATCTGGCTGCTGTTGATGGGACGTGCAATCCTGCCCGCCTTGAAACGAAAAACAGAAAGCAGGAGTCTGCTGGCCCTGTTCCTTATCTCTACGATTGCAATTGCCGCATTTTACGGTGCCGGATTTATGTGGGGTCATCAAACAAATTTAGCGGTTGCCGAATACTGGCGCTGGTGGGTTGTTCACCTTTGGGTTGAAGGGTTCTTCGAAGTTTTTGCAGCGGTTATTATGGCCTTCCTGTTTGTGAGACTCAAGATTGTAAAAGTTGCTACCGCAACCACGGCTGTCCTGTTCTCAACGGTCGTCTTCCTTGCCGGAGGTATACTGGGAACTTTCCATCATCTCTACTTTACAGGAACACCAACAGCCGTAATGGCGCTTGGAGCAACCTTTAGTGCGCTCGAAGTTGTTCCGCTTGTTCTTATGGGTTTTGAGGCTTACGACAGTCTGAAGATAAGTAAACTCGAAACCTGGACCAAAGCCTATTTATGGCCGATCTACTGTTTTATCGCTGTAGCGTTCTGGAACCTGGTTGGAGCCGGTATATTTGGATTCCTGATCAATCCTCCTATTGCACTCTATTACATGCAGGGATTAAATACTACAGCTGTTCACGGACATACGGCCTTGTTCGGAGTTTACGGAATGCTCGGAATCGGACTGATGTTGTTTGTCTTACGCGATATGGATAAATCAGTGGTCTGGAAGACAAAGTGGATTAAATTCGCATTCTGGTCGATCAATATTGGACTGGCTGCAATGGTACTCTTCAGTGTACTGCCAATTGGGTTATCACAGACTCTTGCCAGTGTTGAAGAAGGCTTATGGTATGCCCGTTCTGCAGAATTTATGCAACAGCCTTATATGCTTACTTTAAAGTGGCTGCGTGTAATCGGTGATACCTTATTTGCGGCAGGTACTGTGGCATTGGTATGGTTTATATTCGGACTTAAATTTGGCTGGAGTCATGAAAAAGAAGAATCAAATAAATAAAAGATAAATAACACCGGGCGGCTGGCTATCATGGTCAGCCGCCTTTTTGTTGCGGTTAATTTTAATAATACCTTTCAACAAAAAAACAGAAACAACACATACTCTCAGACTCTTGCATGAATCGTCAAAAGATTGTCACCACATTTCGAAAACTCCACAAATGGCCCGGTATTGTAATCGCTGTTTTCGCGATTCACTTTGCATTTTCAGGTATCATAATGAATCATCGCAGTCTGCTCTCCGGACTGGAAATCTCACGCAAGTGGTTGCCCGAATCGTATGAATATCATAACTGGAACCAGGCTGCTGTACGCGGCGGATTAAATATTTCTGAAGATTCACTCCTTTTCTTTGGAAATATCGGGGCATGGATCAAAACAAACCAGGGTTACACCGACTTTAACCAGGGATTTCCCAAAGGTATCGATAACCGGAAAATAAATCAGCTGATCAGGTACAACGACCGGCTGATTGCTGCCACTCAATTCGGATTATTTCAACGTGCAATAGCAGGAGATGGCATTTGGAAGGAAGTTCCCGTTCCCTTGCATGAAAAGCGACTGATCGATTTGTTTATCAAACAGGATACATTGATGATTCTGAGCAGAAATCAACTGGTAAAGAGTGCCGGTTTAAACAACTTTAGTATCACCACCTTACCTGCTCCTGAAGGTTACGTACACAATGCAGGCTTATTCAATACCCTTTGGGAGCTGCACAGCGGTGAATTATTCGGATTAGTGGGTAAATTGGTGGTCGATTTACTCGGAATCGTAACAATACTGCTCTCGGTTACAGGGTTGCTGCATTTCTTTTTACCTAAATTAATGCGGCGTAGGAAAAGACTGAAGGGCACTTCAGGCAGTCTTCCGGCCACTTACAAGCTTAATCTGCGCTGGCATAATGTGGTGGGATATATCTTTGTATTATTCCTGTTTATCAACACAACGGCCGGACTGTTTTTGCGTCCCCCACTACTGATTCCAATTGTTAACTCAACAGTAGGTATTATTCCGGGATCACATCTGGATAATAACAATCCCTGGAACGATAAACTCAGGCGTGCAACCTGGAATCAGCAACTCGGGATCTATATATTCTCCACCTCCCGGGGATTTTATGTTGCCGATGAAAGTCTGAAACTCCCCGTGATACCATTCAATTCACAACCTCCGGTAAGCCTTATGGGATGTAATGTGCTTGAGACGATTGATTCGACAAAATACCTCATTGGTTCCTTTACGGGTATGTTTGTCTGGGATGTGACTACCGGCGAGGTAAATAATTTTTTCACCGGGAAAGGTTACCAGGCTCCAACCGGAATGTCGAAGCCTGTTTCAGATAACATGGTTGCGGGTTATATCCGTGATACGAACAACCGCCAATGGGTTTTTGATTACAATTCAGGAATTGAGCCATTAAATAACTCCATTGGCTGGGAAATGTCAGCAGAGTTAAAAGAGAAAACCCCGATTTCACTCTGGAATCTTGCACTCGAGATCCATACAGGACGGATCCTGGAGCCGTTTATCGGAATGTTTTATTTTTTATACATTCCGGTTGCCGGGATTTGCGTACTGATGGTATTGCTCAGCGGTTTTTTCGTCTGGCTCCTGGCGCATCGGAAAAGGAAAAAAGGTTTTCCAAAGAAAACTCTGTGAAACTCAGTGCTCTTACTCTGTGTAACTCTGTGTAATTATTTTCATTAGGGCATTTTAAATCCAGGATAAGGCGAATAATACAAAATGTGATATTATTCAATCCTATATCAATGTCGTTTAGTTAGCAATAGCGGTTGAAATTTTACCGCAGAGATCGCAAAGTTTTACGCAGAGAACCGCAAAGAAATTCGGGAATATCTACCTCTGCGGTTCCTTGCGCCTCCTCAGCGTTCTTTGCGTTTAAATTTTTATTCTCATAGACTTTAACTAAACGACATTAAATCCTATATCTTAAATGGCTTATTGTAGTTTTTATGCGAATTGAGCTGAGGCTTCAATCCTGCTTTGAAATGAAAAATTAAATTCCTATTTTTGGTTGTAGCTTTTTATAATTAATTCATTAATAAGAAAACAATTATGGCAGACAGGAGAAAGTTCATAAAATCACTGGCAGGGGTAACAGCCGGTATTGCATTGACAGGGTCAGCATCCGCTGAATCACAAAGCGAATCTCAGATTGCAAAAAAAGCTCAAACAAAAACCGGCACCAGGGAAAGAGATCGCCTGGGCGATGTACTGCCGAAACGAAAACTGGGCCGGACAAATCAATCGGTAACAATGTTGGGAACTGGTGGCTTCCACGTAGGCTGGACCACTGAACGCGATGCACAGGAAGTCATTGAGACTGCGCTCGAAGGCGGAGTCCGCTTTTTCGATACCGCCGAAAGCTATTCGGATGGGACCAGTGAAACACGATATGGCAAATATCTGACTCCGAAATATCGTGACCTGATTTTTTTAATGAGTAAATCAACAGGAAGAGATGCCGGAACTGTCAGGGAACACCTCGAAGGGACGCTCAGAAGATTAAAAACCGATTACCTCGATTTATACCAGGTTCATTCTGTCGAAACCCCTAAAGATGTCGACAACCGAATTCAAAATGGTGTCCTGGATGTTCTTTTAAAGGCAAAAGAGGAAGGCAAAATCAAATATCTGGGCTTTACAGGCCACCAGAATCCATTCGCTCATGCCCGGATGCTGGAAAGAACCCTTGAAAGTGACATCTTCGATACCGTACTGATGCCTGTAAATGTGCTGGACCCAAACTATTTCAGTTTTACCCAAAACATCATGTCAAAGGCTGTCGAACGAAATATGGGAATCCTGGCTATCAAATCGCTGGCCGACGGCAGGTTTTTCGCAAGTAAAGAGCAGGGGGGGTGGAAAACCGACAACCCTGTTATTCCAAATTATATCAGCATTAAGGAAGCCATGTATTTTGTGTGGTCACAGCCCGTTACCGTTTTAATTTCGGGCAATGAAAATGCAGGCTTTATGCGCGAAAAAATTGCCCTGGCACGAAATTTCACGGAACTGACCGAAAATCAAAAAACGGCCTTAACCGAAAAGGTAAAACACATAGCGCTGACAGGAAAAGTCGAATATTTTAAAAAAATGGAATCCTGAGCAGGCTGATTTCCACGCTTTGGAAGATGGTCCCTGTTTCCCAAACCTGGAGGTAGTTTTGAAATTATCAATTTTAATAGTCGTCGCGACAAACCGATAATTAATGGAGGGTGTTTCAACTTTTGAGACATCCTCCTGTTATTTTTTGGAAAGTAATTTAAAAGCATTATTCAATGAAATCGTAATTCCGGATAATGCCCGGTAGCTGGAAAACAGATACAAAGCCAAAGGTATAAAGTTTTTTCGGGGACAGGTGTTGCATGAAAACTTAATGATTGGAGAAACGAAACCTTTTCAGACTTTTTATCATCTATTATAAAGCCTGCAGAAAAAGTGACTGAATTATTGGTTACTTTTATTCCGGTAACACGACAAGCTAAGTAATAGGAATGATATAATGTCGTATTCTTTTCTTGATTTACCCCTAAATCCCCTAAAGGGGACTTTCGCTGCCCACAAGCACTGACGATATTAGAAGCATGAGTCCCCTTCAGGGGGTTGGGGGTGAAAAATACGACAATAAAGAGTTCCCATTACTTAATTGAAAAGTAAACATCTGACAGGCAGCATAAAAACATGATTTTTCAATCAAAAAAATAATTGGCGATGAAAAGATTATTGGTCATAATGGTTTTTTTGGGTATGTTGATGAATCCCGCATTTTCTCAGAAGAAGCTGCAGTTAAAAATCGACACCACATTTAGTAAGCTCTCGGCTTTTGGCAACCCAAACTCCTTTAGTCTCAAAGATACCAGTGAATTCAAGCTGCGTTTCAAATCACCGTTTAAATATGAAAACCGGCTGCTGCAGGATTCAGTCCGAAAGAGTTTCAGACCAGGTCCGAAAATGAATGTAATGATCTCAAGATGGGATAATATGCCTGTCTATAATCCTCCGGGCCATTTTCCAATTCTCAGCTACAGACCAGACTCCGCCACAAGATATTCAATGCCGATACTGAGGATAAAGTAAAAGGAAAAAATCACCTAACGTTTGAAGAGCAGGGGCAACCGATAAAAAATCAGATGAAAAATCCGGGCCAGGTTGATACAAAATCCCCCGGCTTGTTTTCAATAACATGCTCTTATATCACTGCGAAATAATTCATTTATCAATTTTTTCAAAATTGATGCTATTCTTTTTGTTGTTATAAAAAATTCTTAAACGGCCATTTACAAGCTCATAAGTCTCAGCATTTTCTATTGAATGAAATAATTTCCCCCATTCAGGTTCATTTATCTTCGTCCATCCAACATTTTTAATTGCGATTGCACCTGCTGAACCAATGGTATAGCTACCCGAAAAAGAATTAGTAACATTTATGCCTGACATCACGCCACCTGTCGGACCGGACTCGTCGAAACTTACAGTGATATCTCCGTTATTAAATTGAGTCCAGGTATTTTCTTCGGTTTTTGTAACACTTGATGAAGTTTCATAATTCTCAAAAGAGATGACTTTCCAGTTACCGGTCAGGTGGTTTGTAATCATCTTTTCATCTGTATCACAGGCATTAATAAATAGTGCAACAAATGCTGACAAAATGATTTTCGTTACGAAAGTTAAGTTTTTCATGATTACTGTTTTAAAAATTACCTGCTGTTTATAAAATTGTAATCGCGAAGGATAGTTTGAAAAAAAACATCGGTTTTCTGGTTTGACTTTATGCCAAATTTCCGCTCAATGGCTTCATGCGCTTTTTGTGCAACAATAAATTTCTGTCTGATTTTGGTGTCGGATTTTAGCAATTCCAGCACCTCTTTGATCGTATAAATATCGTCGGTAGTCAATTTGGAAGTTTCCGGATAAACAACCTGATAATTATCGGGAATATGAGCGTAAATCGTTTCCTTTAAGCTTTTATCTCTCAGGCGGATAACGGTAGTACCGGCCGCTATATCACCTAAGCGCTGACCTTTGCCGTTGACAATGATAGTGATGGTTGCCAGGGAGCCAAACATTACCCATATTTCAACAAGTCGTAATATCCACCGCAAAAAATAATCTGAAAAGGTGGTAGGTGTCCCATCGATTTTTACCACCTTAATTCTAAGAATTATTTTGCCCCAGCTTTGTCCATTCATTAACAATTCACTTGCGAGGCTATAAAATGCAACGGGCAAAAACACGAAAAACATCACCCAGCGATAGTGTAAACCACCTGCGATAAATGCGACAATAATGATATAACTCATAATAAGAATCATGTCGAGCAAAGTTGCGGCTATCCGTTCACCGATACTTGCAATAGGCTGTTCGATGTCAATATTTTGTGATGTATCTATTTTTAAAGTGTCCATAAATTTATTTCCAAATAATTGTAAAATAAGTTTTAATTTTTCATTTAATAATTACCTTGCGCAAAATTATTACCATTTGTAAACCACAAATGAACGAGATTCAATTTCTGCATAAAAACATCAAAAAATGGGAGGCGTTTGAAGCGCTTCTTGATAATACTCATCACACCAACCCCGACGCGCTAAGCGAACTGTTTATTCATCTTACCGACGATCTGGCTTATTCACGCACCTATTTCCCGCACGCAAAAGCGACACAATATCTCAATCAGCTTGCTCAAAAGGCGCACCTTATCATTTATCAGAACCAGCCAATCAATAAAAACAGGATTAAGGACTTTTGGCTATCAGAGTTTCCTTTACTGATTTATGCTTCAAGAAAGGAAATATTTGTGTCCTTTATCATTTTTGTGATTTCGGCTTTAATCGGTATTCTGTCCAATAAATTCGATGCCGGTTTTACACGCATTATTATGGGTGACAGCTATGTAAATATGTCGCTTGCGAACATTCAAAAGGGTGATCCGCTGGCAGTTTACAAAAGCATGAACCAGGTTGATATGTTCCTGGGAATTACGCTAAACAATATTAAGGTTTCTTTTATGGCTTTTGCGGCAGGCATCCTGACACCCATTGGAGTTGGCCTGATCATGCTTAAAAACGGGGTTATGCTGGGAACGTTTCATTCGTTTTTGGCAGAACAAGGTTTTCTGCTTGATTCGATTGCCACTATCTGGGTTCATGGCACCTATGAAATCTTTGCAATAACGGTTGCCGGGGGAGCAGGAATAGTCATTGGAAACAGCATTATTTTTCCTAAAACCTATTCACGTACAGAGTCATTCAGGCGGGGTGCTATCCGAGGTTCGCGGATGGTCACCGGCCTGATTCCAATATTTGTAATAGCGGGATTCCTCGAGAGTTTTGTTACGCGTTATACGCAGGCACCTTATATTGTACGCTTTGGAATAATTTTATTTTCGCTGACCTCTATCATCTTATATTTTTATTTTTATCCACTTTACCTGATTAAAAAATCCAATTATGACAAACAACCCAATTAATTTTAAACATAGGCGCGACTTTGGCGATCTGTTTAACGCAACATTTAGTTTTATCAAGCAAGAGTTTAAAAAACTTGCAACCGCTATTCTCTATTTTGTAGTCCCATTTCTTGTTTTGGCGGCTATAGCTATGACCATTTACAATGTAAAGGCACAGGAAGTAATGTCACAGGCTTCGGTACCCGGTGATAAACCAGATCCTTTTGCATTATTTACAGCTATGGGATCACTGTTTAGTTACGTTAGTGTGGCAATGGTATTGTCACTCATTGCCTCTTCAATGCTCTTTTGTACAATTTATGGGTACATTAAGCTCTATATCAGCAAAGGTTCTGATGGATTTTCAATCAACGATGTCTGGTTTGAGGTAACAAAATATTTCTGGGCAGTTTTGGGAGCTGCATTTGTAGTTGGACTGGTTATTTTGGCTGGCACTATTTTTTGCATACTCCCCGGTATTTATTTTGGTGTTGCATTAAGTATTGTTTTTTGCATCATGATATTCGAAGAGAAAAATTTTTCAGCGGCTTTCAGCCGGAGTATCAAATTAATTAACACAAATTGGTGGCTTACTTTTGGGGTAATACTAATTGCTATGATCATCGCTTACATATTGATGATTTTTCTTTCAATTCCCAGCATGTTAATGGGATTTAAGTCAATGTTTGTGAATATGAAAAGCGGGCAACACCTGCTTGCTGATTTGTCGGTGAGTTTTTATATTGTAAATTCTCTCACGCAGTTATTAACCCAGATTATTATGGTCATTCCAGTAATTCTGCTAGCCTTTCTCTATTTTAGTTTCGTCGAAAAAGTTGAAAATCCATCCTTGATGGATAAGATTGGCCAAATAAACGCTAATGAGTAGCCGATTCATTCGATATATACTCTTTTTTATAATATTGGTTATCCCGGGGTTTTCCGGGATAACTCTTTTTGCATCAACGAATTCAATTGCAGATTCATCACATGTAGTGGTTCGGCAACCCAATCCGGAATTTGTGGAAGTCTACCGGTCTCAGAAAGAATTTCTCTATACGCTTCCACCGCTGGAAACCAGTTTTTTAAAACAGTTGTGGGCATATTTAATAAAACAATTTGGAAGTTGGGAGGAATTTACGGCAAAATTGCCCCTGATATTTAAAATATTAATGGGGGGAATGGTCATTTTCACCCTTTTTATAGTGATCACCAAAACACAACTATATAAGCTGTTCTATTCGGACAAAGAGATTGATACACCCAATTTTGAATTTTCAAATACCGATGATCAATCCATTGATTTTGACGAGGCCATTCGATTGCAAATGGAGCAACAGCAATATCGTGCGGCCATCCGGTTACTTTACCTCAAGGTGATTAATATCCTTCGCATTAAAGAATATATCCATTTCTCGAAAGAAAAAACCAATATTGATTATTTAGGGGATCTGACCAGCGAAGATTTAAAATCCCGGTTTATCGCAATCACCTCGATTTATAATCATGTTTGGTATGGCGATGTCGAAATTGCTAAAGACCAGTTTTTACGGTTTGAAAAAAGTTTTCAGTCATTTTATACCGCAGTCGATGTTTAAAAATAACCGCGTATACCTGGTTGTAATTACCGGACTTTTTGCGGTTCTGATCGCTATAAATCACTATGCGCCAAAACCTATTGACTGGACCACAACTTACAATATTAACGAAAGATCACCATATAGTTGTTATGTTCTTAACGATATGCTGGGACTGCTTTTTCCCGGACAAATAATTGAAACTAACGAAGAATGCTTTTACGTTACGTTGGATTCGGACAACGCGGAGAATAAAAATATCATTGTCATTACCACCGACTTCAAACCCGATAAATACGATTTAAGTGCACTACTGAATTTTGTGGCCGATGGAAACGAATTTTTTGTCTCATCCCCGGGCATTGGTCGTTCGCTGCTGGATACTTTGAAAATTAAGCTTGAATCCCCGATTATCGATACATCTGTTTATCGTAGCGGAAAAGAAACCTTATTCCTGTTAAATCCTGAACTTCGAAACGATTCAGGATACCGTTACAATAAAAAGATGCCGTTAGCCTGGCTATCGTCTTTTGATACTATAAATACCGTGAAATTGGGTACAAACCGCAATGGCAACGTAAATTTTATCTGCACAAAATATGGTTTGGGCAAAATATATATTCATACCCAGCCCCTGGTTTTTACGAACTACCATCTTTTATACGGAAATGTGGAATATGCTTCGAAAGTGTTGTCGTTTCTGCCAATCCGGAAAACCATCCTGGATAATTATTATAAACCCGACCGCTTTATTAATACATCGCCCGTTCGATATATCCTGTCGCAACCACCCTTGAAATCTGCTTATTATCTGTTGCTTTTAACCCTGTTGCTCTATCTGGTGGTTGAATCAAAGCGTCGACAAAGGGTAATTCCGGTTGTAAAACCACCGGAGAACAGATCGTTGCAATTTGTAAAGACGATAGGGAGTTTATACTTTAAACAGCGCAACAATGCCGATCTGGCCAAAAAGAAGACGATATACTTTAAAGAGTTCTTACGCGAACACTATTTTTTAACGAAGATAACCTCCTCGGCTGAATGTGTGGCAATAGTTTCAGCAAAATCAGGCGTCGCCATCAGTTTTGTCAGGCAGATTCTGGAAATAACCGAATATTACGAAGCTACAGGGAAGGTTTCGGACGATGGGTTAATTGAACTCAATCGCAAGATGGAAATGTTTTACAAACAATGTTTATAAACTTTAAAATGGAAACTCAGGAATATTTTGAAGATCGCATTGGTCTTACACTATTGCAGGAAAAAGTGGAGGCGATCAAAAAAGAGATGGCAAAAGTCATTGTCGGACAGGAACAAATGATTGAATTAATGATTGTTGCCATGCTTGCAGATGGTCATGTTTTACTTGAGGGTGTTCCCGGAATCGCAAAAACGCTGACCGCTAAAATGCTTTCCAGGCTGATTTCGACCAATTTTTCCAGGATCCAGTTTACCCCGGATTTAATGCCCTCCGACGTCACCGGAACCACCGTTTTTAATTCGGGCAGTTCGGAATTTGAATTTAATGCAGGACCTGTCTTTTCGAATATCGTACTGATCGATGAGATTAACCGCGCTCCGGCAAAAACACAATCGGCCTTATTCGAGGTCATGGAAGAAAAACAGGTAACTGTAGACGGGAAGACTTACTTCATGGATGCCCCATTTTTGATTTTTGCAACGCAAAATCCGCTCGAACATGAGGGGACATACCGGTTGCCGGAGGCGCAGCTGGACCGTTTCCTCTTTAAACTGGTTGTTGAATATCCTTCGGTTACAGACGAGCTTCTGATTTTGAAAAATGCCCATCGCCGCCAGGGTGGAAAAGAGATGGAAGGCGTGGTATCAGTTATTGCGGCACAACAACTGGTCGATTTTCAGAAAGTCATACAGATGGTTCATGTTGAGGATCATCTTATGCAATACATTGCCGAAATTGTGAATAAAACGCGTAATCATGCATCACTTTACCTGGGAGCATCGCCGCGTGCTTCGATCAATATTTTAAAGGCAAGTAAAGCATTTGCGGCGATCCAGGGCCGCGATTTTGTGATTCCCGAAGATATAAAAGCGGTGATGGTTCCGGTTTTAATTCACCGCATCTATTTAACACCCGAAAAAGAGATGGAGGGAATTTCGGAGGCTCAGATCATTTCGGAAATCATAAATTCCGTATCAATTCCCAGGTAAGCGATTGATGATGAAATTCATTAAAGAAATATACACCCGTTTTCGATTGTATGCAATAAGCAGTACGATTATCCTGCTGTTTGTATTGGGACAATTTTTTGATCCCATGTTTCTTGTGGCCAAAATTTTGTTGCTGTTTTTTGTTTTGCTGTTAATTTTCGACCTTATTTTGCTGTTTTCCACCAACCGGCAATTGGTTTTATTACGTCGCATATTACCCGAAAAACTTTCAAACGGCGATTCGAATAACGTGACCATATACATTACCAACAACCATTTTTTCAAACTACATGTCGAAATCATCGATGAAATTCCGGTCCAGTTTCAAATTCGCGATTTTTCAGTAAAAATGGTTTTAAAGCCGCACGAAGAGCAAATCGTTTATTACTCATTAATTCCCAAAGAGCGCGGGGAATATATTTTTGGAAATACAAATGTTTATGTGTCGACGCAAATTGGATTATGGTGCAGGCGCATTAAATTTGGTACCTCCACAACTAAAGTTTCGGTTTATCCATCATTTTTGCAAATGCGTAAATTCGAATTCCTGGCCATTTCGAATCAGCTGGTTGAAGCCGGAATTAAGCGCATACGCCGTATCGGATCGTTTTCAGAATTTGACCAGATAAAAGACTATGTTGCGGGCGATAACTATCGGACAATCAATTGGAATGCCACTGCGCGACGATCAAAACTGATGGTAAATCAATACCAGGAGGAACGTTCGCAACAGATTTTTAGCGTGATCGATATGGGAAGGGTGATGCAAATGCCATTTAACGGAATGACATTGCTCGATTATGCCATTAACAGCACGTTAATTCTCGCAAATACCGCGTTGTTAAAGTACGATAAAGCGGGATTGATCACCTTTAACAAGAAGGTGGATACTTTCCTGCGGGCTGAGCGCGGGAATAAAACGATCGCAAAAATCCTGGAACTGCTCTACAAACAGAAAACCGAACATCTCGAATCGGATTATGCCTGGTTAAGCGCATTTGTTCGCCGGAATATTACCCATCGCAGTCTGATGATACTTTACACCAACTTCGAAACTATCACTTCGCTTCACCGTCAGCTCAATTATCTTAAACATATAACTAAAAATCACTTGCTCGTGGTGGTGATTTTCGAAAATACAGAGGTGAAAACTTTTGCAAGAACACAGGTGCAAACCCTTGAAGAAGTATACGTAAAAACCATTGCCGAAAAATTCGTTTACGAGAAAAAACTTATCATCCGCGAACTGAAGAAACATGGGATTCTGTCAATCCTGACTAAACCCGAAGACCTTTCTGCCAACCTGATCAATCAATACCTGGAGTTGAAAATGATGGGGAAGATTTAGTTAAAATGTTGTACAATCCGGAAAACATAAAGCAATAGGAATCCCGCAATAATAATAACGACAACGGTTTTTTTGACAATCGCCAACCATTTTTGAGGATAGAAAACCGATGTGGCATCAACAACGAGGTAGCCTGGCAACAGAACAACGACAACATTATAATTGATCGCTGATGCAATCCGGAGGTGTGTAAATTCGTGAACCGCACGTGTCATCCCGCATAACGGACATTGAAAACCAAACAAATACTGGTGAATGCACACCACACGGGTTTCATCGAAAAGTATTTCGTAAGGAATCAGTACGACAACCATCAGTAATGCAAGAATGACGGACAATCGAATAATTTGATTACTAGATACCTGGGCGACTTTCATTGTTAAGTATAACTATTCACGCGATCAACTTCCTCCCAGGTAATTTTCCGGTAAACCATAATCGTGTTCACATACCAGATCGCTCCAAGATAAACCGGAATCAGCAACAGGTTTGCAAAAGGGAACCATTTGAGGAATGAATAGTGCAGGAGACCTGCTAACCCGGCTAAAGCCATCAGGCCAAATACTTTCCCTACATTTGCACCACCCTGGACGGCAGTTTTTTCAAGGCTAAACGGGAATCCGGGCTGCTGAAAATAATACAACAGCAAAGTAATCAGGTAGATTGCCAGAAACGCAATGAAAACATCAGGTAAGACTTTGATTCCCATAAATGCACAAACCACCGAACCCACCACCAGATAAAAAGGGACAAAAAACCTCGCAAAGGCGGCATTGATCGCCCCTTTAAAGAAGGTTGCAGGCGACGCTAACGGAACTGTTTTAAATATCCATGCCGAAGCCTGACTATTTCCGATTAACAGGGAACTACACAGTGCGAACGAAACCATCATAAAAACATACAAAACAAAAAGATATTTGTAACCTGTATTAAAAGTACTGAGCTCTGCATGTTTTCCAATCATCGGTACAATCATCATGATGATCATATATCCGAATGCTGGAAATAAAGTTTGTTTAAACTGTCTTTCGCGCCCGGTCATTTTCCACATCATTTTGAAAGCGGCCTTTTCCTCTGTCGTATGAACCATTAATGCGCACATCATTCTGTAATAGCTACTATTGCATTTCGTTTCAATTTTCACTTTCGAGACGCAGTCGCCCTGTTCAAGATCCATTAATTTTCGGTTGAATACTGGTGTAAGATATTTACCGGTAAAATAGATGGCTGCAGGAGGAAGGATGAATGCTTCCGCAATAAATAACAGATGTGACTGATCAAAATTCAGGGTTATAATTGCCTCAATTAACCCGGAAAAGAATGCAGGTGGCAGCAAATAGGTAAACCAGTGAACAGGTAAAACCATATCCTGTATGGCCGTTTTGTCAATCATTCTGAAACCGATCTGGTAGGCTGCCATAAAAAAGATGGCTATCGCGATCTGAAAATACATGAGCAGGTTTTTAAGCCGCTCCCCGCTGACCAGACGCATAATGCCCAGATACAGGATATTGGCAAAAAACAAGGTGAAAAGTACATTCCCCAAAATAGTAAAACCAAAAATCGAACCCGCCAGATTGCCAAACTTATAGATTGCAATTGCGATCGGTATCACTGAAAGACAAAATGCCATCATGGCAAGGTAGATAAAAACATGGGCATTTCGGGCCAGACTTACGGTATTCCCTTTAATCGGAAGTGGCTGGATAATCACATTTTCGGAGGTATCGAACAATATGGTGGAGAACTCCGAGATGATCATCATGGCCATAATCACCATCAAAAACGTATGCGCGATATAGAAGAAAGTGAAAGGGGTTTTGATCATGACCAGAAACAGTGCAAAGAAAAGCCCCATAAATATTTGAAAGAACGATTGCTTTATCAGTGTTTTTTCCTGTGCGTTTTCCGCTTTTTTTGAATATTTATTTGCCCGTCGGTCGTCGAGTGTGAGCTTCAGTTTTAAAATCCGGATAAACTGATCGTAATCGGCACCCATCTTCTCAATAAACCAGCGAAAAGGGACAAACAGTTTAAGAATAAGATTAATCATAGCTCCTACTTTTCGAATGCATTGATGAATGCTTCGGCCTTTTCGCCATGATCGGTATTTCCGGTGAGACGTGTGAACATCTTTTCGAGGTTTTCGTCGTGCGAGAGCAAGTTCAGTTCATTAAACGATCCGTCGGCAATCACTGTTCCCTGGTCGATCAGGATAATGCGGTCAGAAATCTTTTCGACCACATCCATCAGGTGCGAGCTATAGAAAATAGTTTTCCCGTCGTGTGCCAGGTGAATCAGCATCTCCTTGACCATGATCACCGAATTGGCATCGAGACCCGAAAGGGGTTCATCCATAAAGATAAGATCGGGATTGTGCAGTAACGCGGAACAAATCAGTACCTTTTGACGCATTCCCTTCGAAAATGTCGCAATCCGCTGATTGAGGTGCGGTTTCATTTCGAAGATATTCATCAGTTTCTCAGCCTTATCACGGGTTTGATCTGTGCCCAGTCCACGCATTTCACCTACAAACTCCATAAATTCGAACGGGGTCAGCGATTCATACAAAACAGCGTTTTCAGGAATATAACCAACCCGCTTTTTTATTTCAAGGGTTTCCTTTCGAAGATCTTTCCCGAAAATGGTGATCTCTCCCTGAAAATCGCTGATTAAGCCACAAAGTATTTTTACGGTAGTTGATTTCCCGGCGCCGTTCGGACCGATATAGCCAATAATCTGACCTGAAGTAATATCAAGATTGATTCCCTGGAGCACCTGCTTCGGGCCATAATTTTTTTTAAGATTGCGGATTTCAACTATAGGTTGATTGTTCATAGAGTAGGAGGTTCTTAATAATTTTACCGAATAACAAATGTAGTGTATTTCTGAATCTTATGATATTCTATCTTTGCTCCAAAGCGAACAAACGTGGTTATGTACATTATAATTGTTGGATTTAACCTGTTTAAAAAATTTGACAATACTAACAAAAAAAATTCAACCTCAATAGCTGAATTCCGGTAATTATTATATCTAACTAAATATTTTTATGTAACTTTCCCACTTATATTCAGATTTTAATTAAATGCCTAACCAGATTCCTGAACAGATAGCAAGAGACAAGATCCAAATGGTAACAGGTTCTGGAAAAACGTTCACTTCGACTCTCTGTAATCCACTTTCCAATAGATTTGAAGCTTTTAGAGAACAGCTTCAAATGCTAATTTGTAAATTTGAAATTTTGATTGATTTATCATGAATTTTTATTCAAACAAGGGAATATGGGAATTGAAAGAGTACAACGGTTGTTAAAGGAACCAGAAAATATCCGACTTGAGTTTAAGGAGGCAGTTAGTGATTTGCCAAAAAAATTGTTTGAATCAATCTGTTCCATGCTTAACCGTGATGGAGGTGACATTATACTTGGTGTAAATGACTCCGGTGTTATTTTAGGTGTGGAGGATACACAGGTCTCTGCTATGGTTACTAATTTAGTGAATCTTTCAAACAATCAGCAAAAACTTGACCCACCTTTTATTCTTTCACCTCAATGTTATGAGATTAACAGCAAATGGGTGATTCATATTCAGGTTCCAGCCAGTTCACAGGTACATAAAACAGCCAATATAATTTTTGACCGTAGTAATGATGGCGATTTTAAAATTACACATGCACATCAAATTGCAGAAATTTACAATCGTAAACGCAACCACTACACAGAAGGTATAATATACCCGGCTCTTCGCTTCGGGGATTTAAAAACCGAATTATTTCCTAAAGTCAGGAATCTAATCCGCAGCAATAATATCAATCATCCATGGTTGGCTTTAAATGACCATGAAATACTTGAAAAAGCAGGTTTATGGAAACGTGATTTTCAAACAGCACAGGAAGGTTATACATTAGCAGCAGCTTTACTTTTTGGGAAAGACGAAGTAATTCAACAAATTGTACCTCATTATAAAATTGATGCATTAGTAAGAGTTCAAGATTTTAACCGCTACGATGACAGAGAGTATATTCAAACCAATTTAATTGAAGCCTACGAACAATTAATGGCATTTGTAGCTAAACACCTTCCCGACAAATTTTATATGGAAGGTGATCAACGGGTAAGTCTTCGGACAAAAATTTTCAGAGAAGTTGTTGCCAATATGATTGTTCATCGGGAATATACTAATGCGCATCCTTGCACTTTTATCATTTATGCTGATAGGGTAATTTCAGAAAATGCAAATAATCCACATGGGAATGGACCAATTGATCCAAATAGTTTTTCCCCATTTTCCAAAAATCCTACCATTGCCAAATTATTTATCCAAATAGGACGAGTTGATGAATTAGGTTCTGGAGTATTGAATGTTAATCGGCTAATCAAAGAATATACCGACAAGGGGACTGTACAATTTATCGAAGGTGCGACTTTCAAAACGATCATTTCTGTTGGTTCAAATGGCATAGAATGTATTGGCGGGGTAATTGGCGGGGTAATTGGCGGGGTAATTGGCGCTGTAATTGAGGGAGCAATTGAGGGAGCAACAAAGGGCGTAAAAGAAAAACTCTCACGATTATTAACAGCTATTTATGCAAATGAAGGTAAAAAAACTCCTGATCTAATTAAGATAGTGAAGGTTTCAGAAAGAAGTATTGAGAGATACCTCAAGCAACTCAGAGAAGCTGATTTAATAGAATTTAAAGGTGATTCTGCTTTAATCGGCGGGTACTATTTAACAGAGAAAATGAAAGAAAAATTGAAAAGAGGGTGATATTCAGGAGAAACTTATGCAACAAAATGCACAGGATGTAAAGCTTAGAGCAGGCCAATATTTCACACCAATCATAAAAAAATTTGCCATTCGTGAAAATTCTTCTTTGATTTGATTTATTGCACCAATGTTTCATCTAACATAAAAGAGAGAGTCAGAAATTAATCTAACTCTCTCTTATTCATCAGAGCGGAAAACGAGACTCGAACTCGCGACCCCCAGCTTGGGAAGCTAATGCTCTACCAACTGAGCTATTTCCGCTTTTTTTATTGGTGACGCAAAATTAAACTAATTTTCCAAAAATTCACCTAACTAATTTAATCCTTTTCAAAGTTTACTCAAAAAGTTTTAACTTTATATTGATAATACTAAAAGCCGGTTAAACCGGTTCGCAAGTTGAAAGTTTCCTTATCTGTAAAGCCTTCATTCTTAAACGAAAAATAATTAAAGCAATGATAACAAGAAAAAAGATCCTGCTTTGGCTTCCACGCATTCTTTGTATCGTGGCCATCCTGTTCGTAAGTATGTTCGCACTCGACGCATTCGAACCCGGCAAGCCACTTCTACAGCAGCTCGGAGATTTTTTTATTCATCTTATACCCTCCTTTGTGTTAACCATCATGCTTGTGATTGCCTGGAAGTGGGAATTAACCGGAGGTATTCTCTTTATAATTACCGGATTGGGATTAAGTCCGTTTGTTTACATGCTAAATTATAACCGGACACATTCGGTCGGGATAAGTTTAGGGATAATACTAATGGTTACTTTCCCATTTGTAGTTGTGGGACTGCTGTTTCTGTTAAATCACTATTTACACAGGGTAAGAAAGACAGAATTAAAAGGATGAACCCGATTATGAGAAAATGAGAAATGGAGAAGTGACCGGGTGACTTTATCAAGAAAAGAAAAATGGCCAGTCAGTTTTGCTCAATTTTGAAATGCAGTCACCCGGTCACTTTTGAATCTGCAAGCAAAAATCAGGACGAGTCAACCGGGTGACTTCCAAAATAAGGAACAAAAGCCCGTGTCTTTGCTCAATTTATAAGTGTAGTCACCCGGTCACTAAGTATGACCTTTCACCATCTTTTCCCATTCTTAAATACTACCCGGCAATCTGCTTCTCTGCAAATGCACGGCCTGCATGCAAAGCCCTGAGATTCATATCCACAATCTCCTCACCCTTTCGGCCGAAGATCTCCCGGATTCCATCCTCAATGCTTTCAATCGCGATATCAATAAACGGGGTTGCTGCGCCCAGCATGACCATATTTGAAGCTTTCGAATTACCAATCTCTTTGGCAATGGCCTCAGCATCGATGGCAATCGCGCGGGGAAGTTTTTTGATCTCATCCATGATCAGTTCCATTTCGGGATAATTACCTATGTTACGGAAAGCGGTGATATTTGTAACCACCCATCCTTCGGGTGAAAGATAAGGCAGATATCTTAACGATTCCATGGGCTCTACAGAAAGAATAAGATCAGCTTTCCCGTAAGGGATCAGATCGGAATAAACCGGTTTATCGGACAGGCGCAGGTACGACTGTACCGCACCACCACGCTGGCTCATTCCGTGGGTCTCGGCCTGTTTGAGGTATAAATTATTCGCGAGGGCCGCAACACCTATTACGGTGGCTATTGATAAAATTCCCTGTCCGCCGACTCCCGCTAAAACGATATCGCACTTCATTGATTTGTTCTGTATTTGATATTCCTTTTTGAAACTTTTCTTCAAATCCACTAATCGAAAATGGTGATTCGGATCAGTGATTTTTGCTTTTGCTGATTCGTCGCGCACTTTTCTGAATACACTCCCGCCGGGGTATAATGATTGAAACACCATTGAAAGCCAGTTCCTGTCTGATAAGATCAACAAGCTTTTCATGATTTTTTGGAAGCGCTTCAATCACATGAATATGATCAGCACTCACTCCTGCCCCTTCGCAAATCGATTCAATGCGTCCGAATGCAGATGAATTCTGACCTCCGGTCATGGAAGTGGATTCATTATCACCAATCATAATCAGGATGTTAGATTTCTCATAAACGGCATCGAGCAACCCGGTGATCCCTGAATGGGTGAATGTTGAATCACCAATAACGGCGACCGATGGAAAGAGTCCTGCATCGGCAGCACCTTTTGCCATGGTAATGGAAGCGCCCATATCGACGCATGAATTACCTGAATTGTAAGGGGGAAGAACGCCCAGCGTGTAACAGCCAATGTCTGAAAATACATGTCCGTAACCATAGTCCGACATAACTTCGGTCAATGCTCTAAATGAATCATGGTGCCCGCATCCTTTACAAAGCGCAGGCGGCCGATTAACAAGGATCTCCGGAATAGCTGAACCGTTAACTGTCTCCAGGTTCAGGGCAATCGCAACAAGGTCGGGGTTAAGTTCACCTGTGCGCGGAAGTGTTCCGTCAAGTTTGCCCGATATTTTCTTGCCGTTTTCAAAAAATCCTTTAAGCAGCTCCTCAACCAGCGGATATCCTTCTTCAATGACTAATATCCGATCGACCTGTTGCTCAAGCTTCTTTAAAATCTTCGTTGGTAACGGATATTGGGTAACTTTAACGACAGGGAACGGACATCCGTTGGGATAGTTCTCCATAAGGTAATTCATGGCAATACCACAACAGATGATGCCAAGCGAATGATCTTTCCCTTCAATAAAGTTATTATAAAGTGAATTTTCGGAGGCTTCTTCGAATTTCGGCTGATTATCGAGTAGAAGCTGGTAACGTTTTCGGGCTAAAGCAGGCAGAAGAACAAATTGCCGCGGATCGTCAGGAATTGAAAGTTTGTTTTCTGCTTCAGCAGTACCTACCGGAATAACACCGGCACGTGAGTGAGCCAGACGTGTTGTAATCCGGAGTAATACAGGAGTTCCCAATCTTTCGGAAAGTTCGAAACCTGTCCTGGCCATATCATAGGCCTCCTGCTGATTTGAGGGCTCAAGAATCGGGATCATTGCAAATTTGCCATAAAAGCGGGAATCCTGCTCATTCTGGGAAGAGTGCATAGACGGATCATCGGCAACGGTTACAATTAAGCCGCCATTGATTCCGGTCATTGCTGCATTTATAAACGGATCAGCAGCGACATTCAGCCCGACATGTTTCATGCAAACCATGGATCTTTTGCCCGCATAGGACATTCCCAAAGCCGATTCCATGGCTGTTTTTTCGTTCGCCGACCATTCACGATGCAGATTTCGTGCAATGGCAACCTCATTTTCCTGGATATATTCTGTGATTTCTGTCGAAGGAGTTCCCGGGTAGGCATAAATGCCTGACATACCGCCATCTATAGCGCCTTGTCCGATTGCCTCAACCCCAAGCAAAAGCTTTTTAGTCATAAACCTGATAAAAAATTTCGTGAAAATAGTTGTTTTTTGGTAAACGAGGGAAACAATCGGGATTCAAATTCGAAATTAAGCCGTTAAATCTTCAGGGTTTTGAAATGAGGGTGGGTATTTCAAAAGTATAATCATCCATCACGGGCAGGATATATCAGGCACTTGTCAACGTTTAGCAGGTAATAAAAAAGTTAAGTTCTGATTTTCACTCTCCCATTATTGTTACGAATATTTTTCGTGAGTCAGCGTGATTTCGAAATTCACATAAATAAATTCCCTGCCAGGTTCCCAGGTGAAGTCGTCCGTTTACAATGGGAACAGTAACAGCAGCGCCTAACAATGATGCTTTGAGGTGAGCTGACATATCATCCGAACCCTCTTCACGGTGGATAAAGGAGCGGTCGCCATCGGGAACAAGTTTATTCATAAAACTTTCAAAATCAACACGTACTGACGGATCTGCATCTTCGTTCAGGGTTAAAGCCGCCGAGGTGTGCCGGATGAAAAAATGAGCAATACCCTGTTTGGGAAGTGCTGGCAATTTTGACTCTATATCCCGGGTAACCAAATGATACCCTCTTTTGTGCGGCGCCAGTATAATTTCAGTTTGTGTTATCATATATGGATAAATATCAATTTGACCTTCACTACAATGCCCTTAAACGGTATTCGCGGCAAAAGGTTCGGATTAACACGGCCTATTTATGATCTGACTGGCTCTATAAGTCATAAACCATAATTAAAAGATTCAGGCATGGGACAAGAATGCAAACCTGAAATTATGTATTTTTACCTGAATTGTAAATCCAATTGTAAACCTTGACGAAAATGCCGGGATTTTTATTTTCCTTTCTCTTTATTGTCTGTATATCAGTATTACCGGTTTACGGCCAGGTAGAGGGTATTGTTTTGAAAGGGAAAGTAATTGATACCGAAAACCGTCCAATGGAAATGGTCAATGTTTCGGTCAAAGGAAGTTCACTCGGAGTAGTTACCAATAACCAAGGTGAATTTACCCTGCCTTCGGTAACCGAAAAACCAGTTATCCTGGTTTTCTCCTATGTTGGCTATGAAACTTCGGAGTATACTGTTCCGCTCAGAGGGAATCAAATTATTCTGAAGGTATTAATACGCGATTTGCGTAAGATTCCGGAGGTCGTTGTCGAAGCGCGCGGTAACCCAAATAAAAATAATAACCTTGTTATCATCCCTCCCCGGTTAACAGAAAGGCTTCCCGCGATGGCAGGTGGTGTGGAAACATTGATAAAGACCCTTCCCGGGGTAAGCAGCAACAATGAACTAAGTTCGCAATATTCTGTCAGAGGTGGAAATTTTGACGAAAATCTTGTCTATGTCAATGGAATTGAGATCATCCGCCCCTTCCTTGTGAAATCGGGGGAACAGGAAGGTCTGAGTTTCATAGACAGTGAAATGGTCTCTGCAATCGGCTTCTCAGCCGGAGGTTTTGATGCATCGTACGGTGATAAGATGTCTTCGGTACTCGATATCACCTATCGTAAACCCGATCATACGGGTGCTTCTGCCGAAATCGGTGCACTCGGCGGATCATTACATTTCGAAGGAAGTGCAGTGAATGGTAAATTTACACACCTGACCGGTATCCGCTATAAGAATACGGCCTATTTGCTGGGAACCCTGGATAAAAAAGGGGAGTACAACCCTTCGTTTACCGATCTTCAGACTTACCTGAATTACAAGTTCAACCCTCATTTTTCGTTAGGTTTTTTAGGAAATTATTCAGCCAATTCGTTTCAGTTTATTCCCGAAAGCCGTCTCACAAAATTTGGAACTCTGACAACTCCCTATCAGTTCCAGGTTTATTTCGATGGAAGGGAGCGGGATAAATTTGAAAATTACCAGGGAGCGCTGGCGGCGGAATACGCTCCGACTACCCGGTTGTCGCTCAGGCTGCAGTTAAGCTCTTTTAATTCCACTGAAAAAGAATCCTTTGATATCCTTGGAGAATACTATTTAAGCGATATTAACCAAATACCTGAATCACCAGAATTTCCTGACAGTTCAATGGTAATCGGAACAGGCGCATATCTCGATCATGCGAGAAATACGCTCAGTGCAAATGTGTCAGCAGTTGAGCAACGGGGGTCTTTTTCGGGAGATCATCACCAGTTCCAGTGGGGTTTTAAATACCGGCATGAGCAGATTTCGGATCATGTGAATGAATGGGAGATGCGCGATTCATCAGGTTATTCACTCCCTTACAGTAACGCCCCCTTAACGTTGTATCGCCATGTTTCCGGGGATAATAAAGTGAATACAAACCGCCTTACGGGATTTATTCAGGATGCATGGACCACACCTTTTGGATCCGGTTCATTATCGGTCACCGCGGGAGTCAGGTTTAAATACTGGGATTTCAACCGGCAAACCATATTGAGTCCCCGGATTTCCGGAAATCTTAAAATCGGACCGTCAGGTAACCATATTCTCCGTGCAGCCTGGGGTGTTTACCAGCAAATGCCATTTTACAAGGAATTTAAAACACTCGATGCACAAATTATTCAGGGGGTGAAGGCTCAGAAAGCAATTCATTATGTGGCAGGTTACGACCAGTTGTTTACGGCATTTGAACGTCCTTTCCGGTTTAGTGCCGAAGTATGGTACAAAGACCTTCAGCATTTGATTCCTTACCAGGTTGACAATCTAAATATCAGGTATATTCCCGATCAGCAGGCAACAGGATATGCCAGCGGTATTGACTTAAAAATAAATGGTGAATTTGTACCCGGTGCTCAGTCATGGGCAAGTCTTTCGTTAATGAAAGCTGAAGAAGATATCGCGGATGATTTTTACCTGAACAACGATAACCAAAGAGTTTATCCCGGATATATTCCCCGGCCAACCGATCAGCTCCTTAACCTGAGTCTGTTTTTCCAGGATTATTTTCCCGGTTATCCATCCGTAAAGATGAGTATGACACTTTTCTATGGAAGCCGGTTGCCTTTCGGACCACCGCAAGGTGAGCGATATATGGATATCTTCAGAATGCCCGCTTATCGCAGGGTAGATGTTGGCTTTTCCAAAACTTTAATTGACAACGCTAAACGGGACGTGCACCACGATAAAAAATACCGGATCAGGGATGCCTGGATCGGCTTTGAGTTATTCAATCTTTTTGACATCAATAATACCATTTCGTATTTCTGGATATCCGACATTAAAAACCAGATGCATGCCGTTCCAAATTATCTTACCGGACGAAGGATCAATCTTAAGTTTGTGGTGAGGTTCTGAACCAACAAATATCATTGTTCACTATCCGAATATAATATAGATTGGTGCGATCAAATGAAGACCTTTTATTTAACTGATAATCACTAAAACTATGGAGACAAAGGAGTACATCGAAAGAGAAAACCGCTATGGCGCACATAATTATCATCCGCTGCCCGTTGTGCTGGAACGAGGCGAAGGCATTTTTGTCTGGGATGTTGAAGGGAAACGTTACTTCGATTTCCTGGCAGCCTATTCTGCTGTTAACCAGGGTCATTGTCATCCCAGAATTGTAAAGGCACTCACCGATCAGGCATCAAAGTTAGCGCTCACTTCAAGAGCTTTTTATAACAATGTGCTCGGTGAATGGGAAGAATACATGACCCATCAATTTGGTTACGATAAGATTTTGCCCATGAATTCGGGTGCCGAAGCCGACGAAACGGCCCTTAAACTAATCCGTAAATGGGGTTATAAGGTGAAGGGGATTCCTAAAAATGAGGCGCGTATCGTTGTTTGCGACGGGAATTTCCATGGCCGGACCATTACAATCATTTCGATGTCGTCTGATCCTGAAGCTTATAATGATTATGGACCGTTCACACCGGGTTTTGTCAATATCCCCTATAACGATACAGAAGCGCTGGAACAGGAATTGAAACATCCCAACACCGCAGGATTTTTGGTAGAACCAATCCAGGCTGAAGCAGGTGTTTATGTCCCGGGCGATGGTTACCTGAAAAAAGCAGCTGAACTGTGCAAAAAATATAATGTCCTTTTTGTAGCCGACGAGGTGCAGACGGGACTTTGCCGCACCGGGAAAATGCTGGCCTGCGATCATGAAGGAGTCAGACCTGATATTCTTGTACTTGGCAAAGCGATTTCGGGGGGAATGTTACCCGTTTCGTGCGTACTGGCTGATGATGAGATTATGCTCACAATCAAACCTGGAGAACACGGTTCAACTTATGGTGGTAACCCTTTAGCCGCCAAAGTTTCCATCGCAGCAATAAAGGTGCTTATCGATGAGAAGCTGGCCGAAAATGCAACGCGGATCGGAAAAATATTCAGAGATGAAATGAAAGCTTTTAAATCTCCGCTTATTGAGGAAGTGCGGGGGAAAGGGTTGCTGAATGCGATTCAGATAAAGACAATCGAAGGGAAAAAAGCCTGGGATTTATGCCTGGTCATGAAAGAGAACGGTATTCTTGCCAAGCCTACCCATGAACATACAATCCGCTTCACTCCGCCGCTGATTATCACCGAAACACAGATGCGCGAAGCGATCGGGTTAATTCAAAAAACGATGAAGGAGTTTGTTTAAACTTTTGTTACGAATACAAATGAAGGGTGGGAGTAAATCTTCCACTCTTTTTATTTGCATTTACAGTACAAAACCATCTTTCCACTGATCAAACAAGTCGTTTCACTGATTTTGATTGTAATGGTATTAAACCGCAATTACATTCGAAAATTGGAATCAAGTAATACGAATTCTAAAATGTCGTACTTCTCGAATTGATATTATGAATTTCACTTTTCTTTTACTTTGCGTTCTTTCCGTCTTTGTGCGATTTTGAGAATAATTTCACGCAAGGATCTCAAGGAGCGCAAAGAAGAAAAACACGACATTTTATCATGAACATTACTTAGAGTCCAAGTGTTGTTTAATAATTAATAAATATAGTAAAAATGAAAAAGTTAAATAAAATCGTTGTATTAGCAGTTGTTGCAGGAATGATTTCTGCATCATGCACAAAGGATTCAATTAAATCCTCTTCCTCCCTGGGAGTTAAAATCATGGCCACAAATAAAACCTTTTCTCTTCTCAAAGCCGGGTCGCTGGTCACACCGGTATTTGCCTGGGATACCTGTTCTATGAATATTTCAAAAATTGATCTGGAGGCTGAAAAGAAGGAAAATGAATCATCCCGGGATTCAGCTAACATTGAGATTGAGTGGAAAGGACCGAAAAAAGTTGATCTGTTCAGTATTAATTCTCTTGTCGGAGATATCAATCTCAATCCAGGCCTTTATGATGAAATTTCGATAAAAATAGAAGCGTTAAAATCAGATGCCGGATCATCACCTGTTTTCTATTTATCGGGCAGTTATACAAATGCGACAGGAATAAAAACTCCAATTGTGGTTACTGTAAATGACGATATCAGGTTAGAAGTTGAAAGTAAAGAAGGAACAGAGCTAAATGCGGTTAATGATTATACGTCGTTGATTAACTTGAATCTCGCCTTATTAATGAATGGCATCCTGACAGCAGACCTCGATAACGCCACGCTAACTAATGGAAAAATTATTATAAGTGACACCTCCAACACTTCACTTTATACGAGGATTACAGGAAACTTTGACTCATGCGAAGATTCTGAATTTAATCAGGAATAATTCAACAAACTTAATTTTAACAAACATAAAAAATATATTTTATTGTGTTTTTGTCTGTACATTTCGTTATAAGACATTCCCTTTCTATTGAAAAATCAACACTGTTCACTGATTTTACTTTTTATGGGCATACACAGCAATTATATTCGCAACTTGAAAACAACTCTATTGCGTTCGGAAGAATCGTGTTTCCTGAAATAAATAGAAATGTTAATTGAATGAATAATTAATGATTAAAAAAATTAAGTTATGAAAACAAAAAGTTTGTATTTAGCAGTGTTCATGTTGGGACTTATTTCATGGAGTTGCAACAACAAAGAAGGTTTAAACCTCACCACGGATTCGGTATCCTTAAAAAGTTCGCTGACTAACAGTGTTCAGGAATTGAAAACCGTCATGAACACGATTTCAGCTTCGGCCGGCTACCATGTACTGGCAGGTCCGGCTGATCTGACAACCAAAAGCGCTTTGATAACTCCTTTGGACACAATTACACACAGCATTTTGCTGGCTGATATTGCCGGAGTTTATGATTACAAAGCGAATACGGTAACCAAATGGCCTAATCCGCTTATACGCTACTTTTCCAAAACCGCTGAAAGTTCGCAGATGATTGTCCGTTTACCGGAAGAAAAAATTAAAGCATCGCGCTCGCTTTTGCGATATGTACCCGGTGATTCACTCCTGACCAATAATTATGTGATTACTTTGTCGGAGTATCAGTATAATTTCAACTGGTTCGTTAGCTACGATTACAAAATGGCTTCTGCAATCAGAATTAAAGATGTCGAAGCAGGAACCTTGAAAATCCAGTCCTCACGCAATAAAGCCAATGGTTACCAATTTGCTTCTGAATTTGTATTTCCAAATGGTTTTGTGACGAAGTGCCAGTACTCATCCGGCGATACCGCGATTTCAGTATATGCGATCACCGATGGAACAAAGACGCTTTACGAAGAGCGTTATACAGCCATTAAGGCAAGTGCCGAACCACGGCATCGCGAAAAATCATTTTCACTAACGATAGGAAATGTTTTGATCGAACGGAAATCGGGAATGGGATCTGCAGGTCTTGACAGTGCAAAAGTATATGTGGGAGGAGTACTGCAACTTAATTCAAAAGTCGAAATTGTGGATAAAACAACCGACACAGCCGACAAGTGCATTACAAACAAGAAGCGTGAACTGAAAATTACTTTTGATGACGGGACATCCGCAACTTTCACCGAACTCGCAGGAACTGTGATTACCGACATCAGTACAATGTTTGCATCAATGCGCCAGGTATATTTTGCTACCGGAATCATTGACTGGATTGCATGGGATGTGTACACGAAAAAGTAGCCTAATCAAAAAATATAAAAGACATTAGCAACTTTGAGATTAGGGATCTTAATACCGTAGATTAGTGTTCAGAAAGTAAGGGGAGGTTTTATACTTCTTCTTACTTTCACGTTTTAAAGATTACTTAGTGTTCATGAGTGTTTCATTTTAAACTCATTTGATTACTTTCACCCCGGGTAACAATTCAATATTTCATGAGATACATTGGGAGTAAGACACTCAATATTAAAAGCATAGAGCTGATTGTTTATATAGTGAGCTGGATGACTGTATTTTCCATCCCCTTTTTCAATCATCGGCTTAATAACTCCGTGGACTGGAACAGGGTGTTTGGAGAATGGATACGTATACTTTCGTATCTGATTATTTTCTCAGTCAATTTTTACCTGTTGGTTCCAAATTTACTCTTCAAAAAAAAATACCGGTCCTATATCGGAATAACCTTAATTGTCATACTCTTAATGATTGGGCTGAGTATTTCCCTGGGATTAATGGTGATCCCTGCTCAACCGATGACTATGCCGCCAATGGATTTTGGTCCGGGAATGCCTCCGATGGAATTAGGGTCAGGTATGCCTGCCCCGATGGGATACAGACCTGTCACACTACCTGAGCCAAAGTCGATTTACATGATCATCACTGACGAGATGCTTATTTCATTGCTCGTAGTGGGAGCAGGAACCTCAATCAAAATGGTGTCTCAGTGGCTCAACGAAGAAAACAGGCGCAAAGATTTGGAGAAAGAACAGCTAAAAACAGAACTTGCTTTTTTAAGGCATCAGGTTAGCCCGCATTTTTTCATGAACACCCTAAACAACATCCACGCACTGATCGATATCAACAAGGAAGATGCAAAAAATACGATCATCGAATTATCGACCATGATGCGTTATCTGCTCTACGATACCGCACAGGGAAATACCACCTTAAAAAAGGAGATAAATTTTATTGAGAGTTATATCGCCCTGATGCAATTGCGGTTTCCGAAGAGAGTAAGAGTCACTTTAGAAGTTCCCCAAAATATTTACGATATCCAGATACCCCCGATGCTCTTTCTTTCATTTCTGGAGAATGCATTTAAACATGGGGTGAGTTATCAGTCCGAATCGTTTGTTTCGTTCAAGCTGGAACAGACGCATAACCGGCTAAATTGTACAATCAACAACAGCAAACACAAAAACCAGGACAACCCTGATAAAAGCTATTCCGGTATTGGCTTAACGAACATTAAACAGAGCCTTAAACTGCTCTTTGGAAATGATTATCTTTTGAATATCCAGGAGAATGAAAAAGAATTTAAAGTTCAATTAACTATCCCCGTCTATGAAAATAAAGTGCCTGGCCATTGATGATGAACCGCTTGCCTTGCAACAGATTGGTGCCTATATTGAGAAAACGCCTTTCCTCGAAGCAGTCGCACTTTGTTCCAGCGCGTTTGAGGCCCTGGAATATCTTGCCGACCATGAAGCTGATCTTTTGTTTGTGGATATTAATATGCAGGACCTCAACGGCATGGATTTCGTAAAGTCACTGACAAAGAAACCAAAGGTTATTTTTACAACGGCTTACAGTGAATATGCCATGGAAGGATTTCAGGTAGATGCACTGGATTACATCCTGAAGCCCATCAGCTATGCGGTTTTTCTTAAGTCGGCCAATAAGGCAAAGACCTGGTTCGAGTTCCAGCCAAAACAATCCCAGACTGTTCAAACTACGAAAGATTGCATTTTCGTAAAGTCGGAATACAAACTGATACGAATTCTCCTGTCAGAAATCAAATACATCGAAAGCTCAAATGAATATATACAGATTCACCTGGTTAATGATCAACCCATAACTACACTTATCAGACTGAAAGTCATCGAAGAACAACTTCCTAAAGATAAATTTATGCGGGTTCACCGGTCATTTATTGTCAATCTCGACAAAGTTAAGGTGATCGACCGGAACCGAATTGTTTTCGATCATAATACATACATTCCGGTCGGTGACCAGTACAAGGATATTTTTCAGGTATTTATCGATAAAACATTCCTGGTATAAGGTTAACTGACAAACAATATCCCGGTTATCCCAAACACAAACAGTTATCAGTTACAGGTGATTTCTCCTGAATTAATTGAGTAAATCAGCCTTTCCACTTAACAGAATGACCATTTCGCTGATTTCATTAGATTCAGCATTATTCGCAATCTATCTTCATTGCCAATTCAATAAGTACCATGAAAAAACAATCAGCACCCGGCCATAATTTAATTCTAAAACACCGTCAATGAGACTTAAAAAGAATATTGCAACAAGTGAAGAGGGATTTATTTTTAATCCCGGCACCGGAGATTCTTTTTCGACCAACAATATTGGAACTGAAATTATCTCGATGCTCAAAGAAGAGAAAGCGCATCAATTTATCATCGAAACGATCTGCACAAAATATGATGTTGATCAGAGCCAGTTCGAAAAAGACCTTGATGATTATTTATCCCAACTGAAAGATTATACGATTTTAGAATAACCTGATGGGAAATCAATTAAAAAATCCCGGGGAATCCTCCGGAAAGAAAATAGTCATTGCCGTCACCGCCCTTAATGCGATTGATAGTCCGGGGCCCGGAGTCGCGGTTATACGGGCGATTCGCGAATGTCCCGATTTCGAAGTACGAATCATCGGACTTGCCTATGAATCGCTTGAACCGGGCTTGTATATGCAGGATATTGTTGATAAAACATACCAGATACCCTATCCTTCGTCGGGAACGGACACCTTATGGGGACGATTGATGCATATTCACGAAATCGAACATATCGATTTAATCATTCCGAATTTCGATGCCGAACTTTTCAATTTTATCAAATTAAGCGATAAACTCAAAGAAGCGGGCATATCGACTTTTTTGCCTGATCTGGATCAATTTGAATCCCGCGACAAAATAAAATTGTATGAATTCGGTAAAAAACACAAACTGACCATACCGAAAGACAAAATACTGTACCAGGTCAAAGATTTGGCCGAAACAGCAGAACACCTGGGCTATCCGCTTGTGGTGAAAGGAAAGTTTTACGATGCAGTTATTGCGAATACACTTGAACAGGCTCAAAAGGCCTTCTATAAAATTCAGGCAAAATGGGGTCTCCCGATTATCGTTCAGGAATTTATAAATGGCACTGAAATTAATATCGCGGCACTGGGTGATGGTGAAGGGAATGCCATCAGTGTGATCCCGATGCGTAAACTCTACATTACAGATAAGGGTAAAGCCTGGGCGGGAATAACAATTGATGATGATTCGTTTATTGAACTTGCGCGAAAATTCGTACATGTAACTAAATGGAGAGGGGGATGTGAACTCGAAATTATGTTGACAGCTGATGGAAAATCGTACATCATGGAAGTTAATCCCCGTTTTCCGGCCTGGATCTATCTGACAGCAGCAGCAGGACAAAATCAACCTGCAGCACTGGTCAAAATGGCCCTGGGTGAAAAATTAACCCCATTTAAAGAGTATGAAGTTGGAAAAATATTTATCCGGTATTCCTGGGATTTGATTACTGACATCCGCCAGTTTCAAAAGATTTCAGGAACCGGTGAACTTTAGCGGAATGACAGTGAAAATGGCAACTGGCTACTGGCGGCTGGCAACTGGCGGCTGGTCCCGACCCGTCGGGAGCAACTGGCTACTGGCAATCGCCCTCTCACCAATTCGTCTTCCGACTTTTCAGGGAAAATCGTCCTGCAATTATTAAACGAAACAAAAAAAACATTCATGGAAAAAATAAGGTATGAAAGGCCGATAATTCAGAAAATGAATACCGGCTTGATGAATAAGTTCGGCACCCGCACAGCGTTTGAACCTGTGACACATATCGAGAGCGTATCGGTAAAAAGCCTTATCAATCAATACGGATCTCCGCTGTTCGTAATTTCGGAGAAACAGATCAGGCGCAATTATCAGAATGCGACCCGGATCTTTAAAACCCGGTATCCAAAAGTGCAGTTTGCCTGGCCATACAAAACCAATTACATGAATGCCGTTTGCCAGGTATTTCACCAGGAAGGGGCCTGGGCAGAGGTGGTATCAGGGTTCGAATACGACAAGGCCATTGGGAATGGCGTACCCGGAAACAAAATCATTTTTAACGGTCCCTATAAAACTGATGAACAACTTATTGAGGCTGCCCGTAAAAATTCATTGATTCACATCGATCATTACGACGAATTATATACGCTGATAAGGTTAAGTGAGGAAAATAACCTCAAACCACGCGTGGCAATCCGCGTGAATATGGATACAGGTATCTATCCAAAATGGGACCGTTTCGGGTTTAATTTTGAAAACGGTCAGGCCTGGAATGCAATAACACGGATTATTAATTCCGAAAACCTTGAGTTAGTGGGTTTGCACTGTCATATCGGAACATTTATGCTTGCACCCTCAGCTTATGCTACGGCTGCCTCAAAGTTATGTGAATTAACGTGGAGCATCAGGGAGAAATTCAGTAAGGTCCTGCAGTACATAGATCTTGGCGGTGGATTTCCTTCGATGAATACCTTGAAAGGGGCCTATTTACCGGGTTCAGATACCGTACCTTCGATTGATCAGTTTGCTGATGCAATCACCGATGTTATCCTGGGATATGGTTTCAAACAGGAAGATTTACCCGTATTAATCCTTGAATCGGGCCGGGCACTGATTGATGATGCGGGATATTTGTTAGGCACGGTGCTGGCCACTAAACGACTTTCGGACGGACGCAGAGCCACAATCCTCGATATTGGCGTAAATACGTTATTTACCTCCTTCTGGTACGATCATAAAATCAGTCCGGTTGAATCATTTGGTAAACAAACCGAAGAAATGGTGCTCTATGGTCCTCTTTGTATGAATATCGATATCATCCGCGAAAGCATAACAATGCCGTTGCTCGAAAAGGGAAATCACCTGGTAGTGCATAAAGTGGGTGCATACAACATGACCCAGTGGATGCAGTTTATCACATTGAGGCCCAATATTGTATTAATTGATAATGAAAATAATGCTCATTTGATCCGAAAGGCAGAAACGCTTGAGTACCTCGAATTAAATGAGCTGACACCGGATCATCTGAAACATATTCCGTTAAAATAGTTAATATTGGTCCTTAATTCAAATTTTCCAGACATACGCCTTGCTGCTTTATAAATAATTGCTGATATGCCCTTTCGCCGAGCCAATATTTTTTTTTTCAATACTGTTCTGCCTGCAACACTGAACAGCTATTCGATTATTTTCTTTTTCAACAATAAGCTGCTGGCATCGGTGATAATGCTGGTTTCCTTCTTTAATTTCTTTGCAGGATTGAGTGGTTTAATTGCTGTTCTGGTAGCTGTTCTGGTTGCAGAATCAATGGGCTTTGATAAAATTCAGTTAAAAAATGGAGTCTATAGTTTCAATGCCTTACTGACCGGAATCGGAATGGGAACCTTTTTTGACCCGGGATTGGTTTTTTTCAGCTTATTGTTGCTTGCAGCTTTGTTAACCCTTATCCTTTCCGTGACTTTGGGAGGCTGGCTTTACAAATATGGATTACCGTTTCTTAGTCTTCCCTTCATCATTACTTTTTGGTTTATTGTGTTGCCATCTTCCCAGTTTGAGAATCTGGGATTAACACAACGCAACATCTATTGGATGAACGAAGTCTATGCTATCGGTGGAAATCATATGCTTAACTTCTTTCAGACAATGGATACCCTGCCGGTCAATAAAATGGTGGATATCTATCTCCGGTCGATGAGCTCCATCTTTTTTCAGGATAACCGTATTGCGGGTTTACTGATTGCAGCAGCCTTGCTGATTTGTTCGCGGATTGCATTTTCGTTATCTGTAATCGGATTTGTCTCTGCCTATTTATTTGCAAAATTTTCAGGTTCGGCGGCTGCCAGTATTACCTATTACAATATCGGCGCTAATTACATCATGGTAGCCATTGCATTGGGAGGTTTTTATGTAATTCCCTCAAAATATTCCTACCTGTGGACCGTTCTCCTGGTACCGCTTACATCACTGGTATTGTTGTTTATGAGCAGGTTTTTCGGATTTTTTCAATTACCGGTTTTTTCCCTTCCGTTCTCCTTCGTGGTGATCCTTTTCGTTTATTTTCTTATGCTCAGAATAAATCCATCGAAACTTGTGCTGACCCCGATACAATATTATTCACCGGAAATAAATCTTTATACCCATAATAACAACCAGGAACGACGCCCTAATTTTCTGTATTTTCCGATGCACTTACCTTTCTGGGGAGAATGGACGGTTAGTCAGGGACATAACGGGAAACATACGCATAAGGGCGACTGGGGTAACGCGTTCGATTTTATGCTCGTTGACGGCGAATCAAAAACGTACACATCAGATGGTTTATTTTGTGAAAACTACTATAGTTACAATAAACCTGTCCTGGCACCAGGTGATGGAATAGTTGAAGAAATTGTTGATTACATTGCTGATAATGAGCCGGGAAAAATAAACACCATCAATAACTGGGGCAATACCATTATTATCAGGCACCTGGCCGGTTTATACACGCAAATGTCTCACCTTAAGAAAGGGTCGTTTAAGGTATCAAAAGGTGATTTTGTAAAACGTGGTGATTTACTGGCCACCTGTGGTAATTCCGGCCGGTCGCCGGAGCCGCACCTTCATTACCAGGTTCAAATCACGCCGCAGGTGGGTTCCAGAACAATCAGTTATCCGTTTGCTTATTACAATGACGGAAAAGAAAGCGGAATTCCTAAATTGCATCAGTTCTCGATCCCATCCGAAGGGACCCTGGTCTCCGGAATAAATACCAATCCATTACTGAAAGCTGCATTTGATATTGTTCCAAATACCATTTTAAACTACAGCTACTCTGATGAAAAAAGGATTGAAAAAAGGGAACAATGGGAGGCCTATACCGATGCATACAATAACAAGTACTTGTACTGCAAGGAAACAGATTCGAGTGCCTATTATGTGAATGACGGATCAATGTTTTATTTTACAGCATATTACGGGAATAAAAAAGCACTGCTTTACTATTTATACCTGTCTGCATATAAAGTATATCTGGGCGATTCGGAGGGTCTTGAACTAAAAGATGCATTACCGCTCAGTGTTATCCGCAATAAGAAAATAAGCATCCGGGTACATGATTTTATTGCTCCGTTCCTTACATATATTCATGTTTGGCATACCATAAAACGAATGAATAATCCTGCGGATAATGCATCGATAGTCCTTGGATCGAATATTAAGATCTCGGTTTTTGGCAGCGTAAAAAACGAAAGCAACAGCAAGCTCTACATAAGCGAAAATTGTATAAAGGAATTCACGTATGAATCAGACAAGACTAATATCAAGGCTAAATGGTTAAATATTTAATTGTATTACTTCTTTTTGTATCGGCGGCTGTCAGGGCACAGGAACCAATTACCTTTTCGACGGCAGATAGTATTACTTACCAATGTTACCTGACCGGTGACTGGGAAAAACTGATTAAAACAGGTAAGGAAGCGATTGATCAGAATATTGACTATAAAAGACTCCGGCAACGAATGGGATATGCCTATTTTGCCCGGGCGGATTATTATGCCTCTCAGTTACAATACGAGAAAGCGCTTACTTTTGATGCCTATGATCCTGATACCCGCCTTTATCTCTATTATTGCGGGATTAACACGGGCAATGAAAATTACGCACGTTATCATGCCGAAAAACTTACAAAGGAGTATCGGCAAAAAATAAACGAGCAGGCGTTCAGGCCTGTTGATGCAATCGATCTGGAATATAATTTCAAAGCCAACAAAGTTATGACACGTTCAAATCCCTCTTATTACCGGGCAGGGGTTAATTCGCAACTTGGCTACCGGCTATCTCTATATCAGTCTGTTTCGAATTATCAGCAAATTATCGTCAATCAGCAAACCAGGCAACCTGAATATTTCGCTTTACTGGATTGGGCCATAACCTCCCACCTCTCTCTGGATGTTGCTTACCACTATTTGAACCTGGATGTGAATGGGTATAAATATCCTGGCAATACGGTATTTGCGGCACTCTCAACCAGTATAAACCGGTTTACGCTGGGTATAAATGGCTCAGCCTTAAAACTCAGTTCCGGCAATTTCAAGCAATTCGGATTTCAAGCCGGAGTGACTTTGCCCGGAAAATCAACTATTTATTTTAAAAGTTCCGTTAACGGATTAATTGGTCAGGGCGAAAGACGAATAATATACAACCAGGTTGCCGGTTTACGATTAGTAAATAAACTGTGGGCAGAAGGAAATGTCACATCCGGGAATTTAAAAAATTACAACGATCATAATTCCCTGTATATTTATAACTCATTTGATCCGACCACCTTCCGTTCCGGATTAACCTTATTCTGGTCTCCCGGTAAAATCATTACCTTTTTCGGCAATTATACCTATGAACAAAAACAAATAGAATTAAACAGTAATACTTACCAACAACATTCATTTTCAGGAGGAATCATATGGAAACTTTAAGAAGGAACACGATTGCTATTGTTCTGCTTTTGATAAGCTTCAGCGCTTTTTCTCAATCGGCAGATGTTTTGCAAGGAGCTTTTAGCAAAAGTTATGAAGCAGAAAATGCCAAAAATTATTCAACTGCAATTAACGAACTGAAAACTTACTACGATGCGGGCAACTATGTAATTAACATACGTTTAGGCTGGCTGAATTATCTTGCCAAACAGTATACCACATCCATCAGTTATTACCAGAAATCTATTGCGTTAAAGCCGTATGCCATTGAGGCCCGTTTAGGTTGTATCAAGCCGCTTAGTGCCCTCGAAGACTGGGAAAGTGTGAAGAAACAATATCTCGAAATATTAACCATCGATCCGCAAAATACAGTTGCCAATTATTGGTTGGGGGTGATTAACTATAACCGGAAAGATTTTAATACCGCAACAAAGCTCTTCGAAAAAATTGTTAATCTCTATCCGCTGGACTACGACTCGGTCATTATGCTTGCATGGTCAAAACTTTACAGCAGCAAACCTACCGAAGCAAAAGTGTTGTTTCATCAATCATTAATTATCAGGCCGAATGACAGTTCCGCATTAAGCGGATTAAGGTTGATTCACTAATAAGGATATGAATCAGCTTCCACTCACTTGATTTTATTTCGTTGTGTAAAAAGCTGAAACGCCCATTATTCAAATCCGTTCTTTTCATTATCCTTTGCCCCGGCATCGTCGGTGATGATTGCTCCACGAATTTTTCCTGTTGACACAACATCGTAGGTATCGGTGTATTCGATAATGTGTAGTGTTTGATTCATATAACCTCCGAAATCAGAGATTTTCTGAAAGCTATAATCTGCCTGTAACAGGTTTACTCCGGCAGATTGATTCATGGCCGGCAAATAGTTCCCCGGTTTTCCCAGGGAGGTCATAAAATGCAAGGCAATATCGTATCCCTGGAAACTGTATTGCGTTGGTTCGCCACCAAACGCAGACCGGTATTTTTCGATGAAATTAATCACGTTGGGATTTCCATAATCAATAAAATAGGGTGCTAAATAATGGAGCCTGGTATTGTGAAGATGCTCAATATCTATACTCTGCATTTTAGTGTATTCCTGGAGACCAACCACAATGATTTTATTTGATTTTGAAATGGTATTGAGCCGCGTCATCGATACGCTTACATTTGCTTCACTTCTCTCTGCCAGAACGATGATATTCTCCTTGTCGGTCCGAAGCAATCCTTCCAGAACTGAGGTACCTCCCGACATAATGTTATACTGGCTGAATCTTCCTGCTCCCAGCTTTTCAGTAAGCCGGTCGATGATGAGTTTTAAGTCATCAGAATTAGTGCCATGATTAAGTACAATGATATTCTGTTGGGCAAATTTATCCGCTATATAATCTGCCGTACCTGCAATCCTTAACCTTCTTCCAGGATTGATCTGGTAATAACCTGGTGTAATTGCTACAAACCGGCTGTCGGATGAAAGTGGTGAGACCATTGGAATATGGTTTTTGCCGCTTAGTTCCGCGACTACCTTTTGATTCTCCGGATAAACAGGGCCGATAATCAGATCAAGTGAGAGAAATTCAGGCCTTTTTACCAGCTTTTCAACGATCTTGTTATTCTGGTAAGTGTCATACACATATAGCTTTAATTTCATTCCCGATTCGGTCATTTTTTCCGTAGCAAGTAAAACTCCGGAATAAAACTCCAGGAAACTGGCTGTACGTTGAACAATGCGGGATGAATCGTTTAAATTCTGGCAGAACGGAAGGAAAACACCGATTTCAAAAATTTTATTAATATCCCGCTGGACGGCGACAGGTGGAGTTGTTAAAGTATCCTTAGAATCAGATGACTTGACTTCTTTTATTAAGGATGATTTCTTTACGGGAATTTTTATGAACATCCCTGTTCTGAAACCCTTTTTAAGTTCCGGGTTCAGCCTGGCCAATTCCTCTTCGGTAATTCCGAACCGCTTTTGAAGCTGAAAATAATTGTCTCCGCTAACAATCTGGTACAAGTCAAATCTTTCTATACCGTTCTGATCCTCCACAACTGAGGCGGGTGAACTACCAGGAATTAATAATATTGTCCCTTTTTTTATGTCACCTTTTACTGTCGGATTTGATTTAAGAATCGCTTCCTGGGAGATATTGTACTTATTTGCAATTGAATACAACGTTTCTCCCCGGCTTACAATGTGTTTTGTGGGTTGCTGTAGTTCCTTTGGTACAGTTTTCTGCTCAATTGAATTAGTTTGAGGTTTAGGTATCTTTAAGACATCACCCTCTTTAATTCCATCCCGGGCTTGCGGGTTATTATGGTAAATATCCTCGGAAGTAATCTTACGCTTCTGGGCAATAGAAAAAACAGTCTCCCGTTTACGCACGGAATGATAAATGAAGAGGCCATCCTCCCGTTCTTCGCTGAGTAATCCGCTTGCAATTTGAGTTTTCTTTTCATTTGCGGGTATTCTGACAGTCTGGCCTGCATATAATTTATCCTTTATTTCGGGGTTTGCAACCTTCAACTCATCGAGTGTGATGTTGAATTTCCGGGCTATTCCAAAGGGAGTATCCCCGCTGATTGCCGTATAAAGCGTGTAGGTCTTACCACTGATGACCACTTTTTCACCGCCGGTTTTTTGTTGGGCTGCAAGGGTAAAGGAAAGAAAAATAAGTATAAATAATATAGAAATAGTTGATATAGTGCGCATTGTCAATATTTTTCGGGCCATGATTAACTATTTTAATAATCTCCGAAATTACGCATAAACTGCACACGTTCGAATTCTGCAAGATTAGTTGTGTTATCAGTGCTTAGTTTTCCTTTGAAATCCGCGATTGAATTATAGCCGTTGGCCTCCATCCATCTTTCAAGGTTTTGTAACATATTTGTAATAGCAGGGAAACCGTCACGATAAAGCGCCGAAACTACCTGAACCGTTGTTGCACCTACAAGCAACATTTTCACAACGGTCTGCCAGTCGTGCACGCCGGTTGAAGCTGAAAGGTCGCAATTCACACGATTGGCCATCATCCCGATCCATCGTAACGATAATTTATAATCTCCTTTGTGGCTCAGCACATCGGAACCGATGATTTTTTGATTCTCAATATCGACATCCGGGCTATAAAAGCGGTTAAACAAAACCAATCCTTTGATTTCTGAAAACGAAAGATCCCTGATAATTCCTCCCAGGTTTGAGAAATAGGAACTTATCTTTAACGAGAGCGGAACATTTATTTTTGAAGCAATCCGGGAGACGATATCAAAATACATACTTTCGTTATCCTGGCTCATTTGGGAGAGGTTTGTCGGCAATATGAACATATTCAGTTCAATAGCGTCAGCTCCGGCATCTTCGGCCTTTTTTGCAAAAAAACCCCATTCCTGCGATGAAACGCAATTAATGCTCGCTATAACAGGTATGGTCAACTCCTTTTTGGCATCTTTAATCAGGCTAAGGTAACGTTTAAGATTGTCTTTCTTAATCTGGTAATCGTAGTAATCCAGAAATTCGAGGTTGTTATCCATTGGACCGAGTTTACTGAATTCATGTGCGAATTCAAGATAAATCTCCTCCTCGAATATAGATTTTAATACAACCGCTCCGGCACCCGCTTTTTCAATTGCCCTGAGGTTTTCAATCGAATTTGTAAGGCCGCAACTGCCGGCTATAATCGGGTTCTTAAGATCAAGTCCCAGATATTTGACATTAAGATTAGTCATCTTTAAATTATTAAGTTAATTAATCTGCTTTCTGTAAATAGTGATGCATATTTTCTGCAGCTCTCCGCCCGTCACCCATCGCGAGAATTACAGTTGCTCCACCCCTGACAATATCACCCCCGGCAAACATGTCTGGTATTGATGACTGCATTTTATCTTCGTCGACCACGATTGTTCCCCATCTTGAAACCTTAAGATCGGGAAGGCATGAAGGGACCAGCGGGTTCGGTGATACACCTACTGCTACAACCACCAGGTCAACATCAATTTCAAATTCGGATCCGTCAATCGGCATCGGCCTGCGGCGACCCGATGCATCCGGTTCACCAAGACCCATTTTATTGAGTCTCATCCCCGATACACGACCTTTATCGTCAGCAAAATACTCCAGCGGATTGCATAGCATCATAAATTCGACACCTTCCTCTTTGGCATGCTTCACCTCTTCAACACGGGCAGGCATTTCGGCTTCGGAGCGGCGATATATGATCATAGCGCGTTCAGCACCCAGGCGCAGGGCAGTTCTCACTGAATCCATCGCTGTATTTCCACCTCCGATAACTGCCACATTTTTACCTCTCAGAACTGGCGTATCCGACTTGCTTGTTGAAGCACCCATAAGGTTTACACGGGTCAGGTATTCATTCGAAGAGAGAATTCCATTGTAGTTTTCACCCGGAATTTCCATAAACCGAGGTAGTCCTGCTCCGCTGCCAATGAAAAATCCCTTAAATCCTTCTTCTTTCAAATCATCGAATGAAGCGGTCCGTCCAACAATAAAATTGGTTTCAAATTTCACTCCCATTTTGCGCAGATTTTCCAATTCAAAATCGACCACTGAATTGGGAAGACGAAATTCGGGAATGCCATATTTTAAAACACCTCCAATTTCATGAAGCGCTTCAAAAACTGTGACATCGTAGCCATATTTCACCATGTCACCTGCAAACGACAGCGAAGCGGGGCCGGAACCAACCGTGGCCACCTTAATGCCATTTGGTTTAGCCGTAACCGGAATGTTACTCACACCTGAATTGCGTTCATAGTCTGCGGCAAATCGTTCAAGATGCCCGATAGCTACAGAATCTTTACCGAGTTTATCGACATAAAAGCATCGCGATTCACATTGTTTCTCCTGAGGACATACCCTTCCGCAAACTGCCGGTAGGGCATTTGTCTCCTTCAGGGTTGCGGCTGCATTCAGAATTTCGCCCTTTTCAATGTATTTAATGAACTTGGGAATATTAATACTCACCGGACATCCTTCGATACATGTTGGATTGACACAATCCATACAACGACTGGCTTCAACCTGGGCCTGAACGGGATCGAGTCCCATATTTACTTCGCGGTCCTGGTATTTTACCCTGATTTCGGGAGCCAGCTCGGGCATTTTTACCCTTGGGATCAGCCCCCTGTCTTTATTTTTTGTTTTCGAGCGAAGTTCTGCTCTCCATTCCTTATTTCTTTCCTCCTTGAGGTCTTCGGGATTAATTGACATTTCGCTAATAATTACAGCTTTTGTAAATAATTTTCGGTCGCGCGTTTCTCTTCCTGGGAGTAACCACCCAGCCGCATCAACATTTCATCAAAATCGACAAGATGGGCATCAAATTCAGGCCCGTCAACACAGGTAAACCTGGTTTTCCCGTCGACAGTGACACGGCAGGCACCGCACATACCTGTACCATCAACCATGATTGAATTTAAGCTGGCCTGGGTCGGAATGTTGTATTTTTTGGTAAGCATGGATGCGAATTTCATCATGATGGCCGGTCCAATTACAATGCACTCATCGATTTTCTCGCGCTGAATGATTTCCTCCATACCGGCAGTGATCAACCCCTGACGTCCGTAAGAGCCGTCATCGGTCATGACAATTACTTCATCAGACCATTTGCGAATCTCGTCTTCCAGAATGATTAAATCCTTATTACGGGCGGCAATAACCGTTACAACGCGGTTACCTGCCTTTTTAAAAGCTTCGACAATCGGAAGAAGCGGTGCCACTCCTACCCCTCCACCGCATGCAAGAACAGTACCTATATTCACAATGTGAGTAGGTTTGCCAAGAGGACCCACAAGATCGGTAATTGATTCACCGGGCTCCATGGCAACAAGTTTTGAAGAACTCACCCCCATTATCTGCACCACAAGCGTAATTGTCCCCTTTACAGGATCGGCTCCTGCAATGGTCAGCGGGAAACGCTCTCCGTCCTCGCCAATGCGTAACATGACGAAATTACCCGGTTTTCTGGACCTGGCAATCAAGGGATTTTCAACAACCAGCTTAACCACTTTATCCGAAAAATATTCTTTCGAGATGATCTTATTCATGAAAAAACAATTATTTTATTGAATATCAATATTAAACAGATCGGGTATAAAGATGTTACTTTTGCTTTTCAGGACAATGAACATATTCATTGTCCGTTTCTTTCCAACCTGTTTTACTGTGCCGCAAAATTGCAAAAATTAATGAATTGGAAACAAAAACAGGGGGTAAAATAGATTGAATATATTTAATCTCTAAAAAATCGTAATATCTGTTATTTGTAAGATTTAATAAAACTGAATATTTTTAAATTCGCACGACAGGAAAACCCGAAAGTCTTTTATACCTGTATTCCCGTTTCCTGTAAACGTAAACTATTTATATTTAAACACATAACAAAACCATATGTCGAATCCGCAAAACAGGAAATCCCGTGAGGGAATTGTTTATTCAACAGCCGACAGCTTCGAATATAAGTATAATTCGGAAGATTCCAATCAGGCGACGCTTAAACCTGCGCAGCAAAATCTGAAGGTTTTGCTCGATAAAAAGCAGCGTGCCGGGAAAAAAGTAACGCTAATTAATGGCTTTATAGGATCGGAAGATGATCTTAAAGAGCTCGGAAAAAAATTAAAAACGAAATGCGGAGTTGGCGGAACAGTGAAAGAGGGCGAAATTTTGATCCAGGGTGATTTTCGTGACAGGATCATGGAAATATTGCTTTCAGAAGGTTATAAGGCGAAGAAAGCAGGAGGGTGAAGGCGTTGCCACGGCTTTAAAGCCGTGGCAACGCAATGCCTACTTCCTGATAATAACCATTGTGGCACCATACCCGTACTCGCGGAAAGAAGCATCCTGGAAGCTGTATTTCGCATATTTTCGCTGCAGTTCGCGGCGAAGTTCATTTTTTAGCGTTCCATTACCTACCCCATGAATAAACACGATCTTTTTAACCTCCGATTTAATCGCCTTTGCCATCTCTTCGTGGAACCTGGTCATCTGGACAGTTAACATCTCTGTATTTGAAAGATTGCTGAAATTGTCAAGCAATTCATGAATATGGAGATCAATTTCGATCAGCTCCGGATTGGGAAGGGTAATCGCCGGCTCCTTCTTTTTGGGTTCCTTGTGCGCAACAGCACTCTGAAAATCATGTTCTGTAAGCTTTTCAAGTTCCGCTTTAAGCTGATTTTCATTGATCTGGAAAACCATTATGGGTTCCTTAAACAATTTGGTTACGGTGAAGCTATTGGGTTTATAAAATTTTACTGCCGATAGTGTAATCTCTTTTTGTACTATACTTCCCAAGGCTTTGGTGCGCTTCCTGAAATTAATTAACTGAAAACAGTAAACCGGTAAATCTGCAATCATCTCAGGTTTAATCTGACCGAGATAAATTTTTGAATTGGGACTTAAAGACCCCGCCATTACTGTTTCGTAATTATATTTTGTCTTTTGGGCAAACCGGAAAAGAAGTGTATCGTTACAGTTATTTATCAGGTACATCGAAATATTTCCTGTCGGAGGATTTGATGGTACTTCGGGAACCAGTGCAAAAAGAAATTGTGGTTCCTCTTTCGCAGGATTCTGGTTCTTATCTGTAAACCAGGGCTCAGCAGGTTTTACCGGCTTTTTCTCAGCAGGAATATTCTGCTTAGGTGGCAGAATAGTATTTCGTGTATGGCCACTTTTCTCATAAACATCAGCTGAGCTGATAACAATAAGGTTGTTGATACGGGTTGGAACTTCAAATCCATCCTCTGTCTCGACGTTAACCATATCTTTATTGATTACAGAGGTGATACGGCCACCGCCAACTTCATTGAGAAATCTTACTTTGTCACCTATTCTTAATTCCATGATTAACTGTTTTTAATTGATTTTCAATTCTCAAATCACCGCTTTGGCAATTTGCCTTGTATTATCCGAGATTCCATAGGTGTAGATGTGAAGACAAGGGACTTTGTGCGCTACCAGGTCGCGCGATTGCATGATGGCCCATTCTGTTCCTACAATCCGTGCTTCATCGTTGGTTTTGCATTTCCGAACTTCACGGGCAAAATCTTCAGGAATATCGATACTGAATAGTTTAGGCAACAGGGTGATCTGGTTCATCATTGCCAGAGGTTTGATCCCGGGAATAATCGGAACGGTGATTCCAATTGCCCTGCAACGATCGACAAAGTCGTAATATTTTTGATTATCGAAAAACATCTGGGTTACAATGTAATCGGCACCTGCATCAACTTTATCCTTAAGGTTAAGCAGATCGATATCAAGATTCGGGGCTTCAAAATGCTTTTCAGGGTAACCCGCCACTCCGATACAAAAATCGAGCGGAGCGGTATTTTTGACGGCCGGATCGAGGTATTTCCCTTGTTTGAGATTTACAATTTGTTCCACCAGATCCCTTGCATGTGAATGCCCGCCGCGTTCGTCGGGAGTGAAGGTACTTTCCATTTTAAGACCATCGCCCCTCAGTGCAAGCACGTTGCTGATTCCCAGGAAATTGAGATCTATAAGTACATTTTCAGTCTCTTCCCTTGAAAATCCGCCGCAAAGAATATGCGGAACCACGGGAATATTATAGGCATGCTGAATAGTCGCAGCAATGGCAACGGTACCGGGGCGTTTCCGCACAATTCTTTTCTCCATCAGGCCTCCCGGCAGTTCCCGGAATTCGACTTCATCACGATGCGTTGTGATATTGATATACCTTGGATTAAACTCAATAAGCTCATCAATGGTACGGTACAGTTTGTCGGCTTTCTGACCTTTTAAGGGAGGCAATAACTCGAATGAAAAAACAGTTTTTTCTGACTGCCGAATGATATCAATAACTTTCATTTATAATTTAATAACGTTGATTTTAACCTTAGATTTAAACATTAATTAAGCTGACACAAAGATAGATTTATTTGATCCTCTCCATTACTTCACCTGCAAATGCAAACAGCGTATTTTTCTGACCGGCAGGTATGCCCACTTTTTGGAGAGCAATAATTGATTTTTCATGATAATGCTGCATCAGCTTCCGCGTTGCCTCACTTACTCCGGTTTTACGATAGATTTCGGTGACGGCGGCAATTTTTTGTTCCCTGTCAAAATCTGTTTTCCTTAACCAGTGCGTCAGTTCCTTCCGCATAAACGAATCGCAGGCTTCATAAGCTTTGAGCAATAAATAGGTCTTTTTGTTGGCACAGATATCACCTCCTATTGTTTTCCCGAATGCATCAGGATCTCCAAACGTATCCAGCCAGTCATCCTGCAATTGGAAGGCAAGCCCGACATTGATACCATATTCGTATAACAAGTCAGCGTCGGTCGGGCCGGCATTTGCCAGCATTGCACCAATTTTCAGACTTCCGGCGATGAGCACAGCAGTTTTAAGACGGATCATCTCGAGATATTCTTCCACCGTGACATTATCACGGTTTTCGAAATCCATGTCGAATTGTTGTCCTTCGCAAACCTCAAGCGCAGTTGATGTAAATAAAGGGAGTAATTCATGTAACCGGGCATCATTACCTTGTGCAAAATACCGGTACGAAAGAATCGACATTGCATCGCCGCTAAGAATGGCAATATTTTTATTGTATTTTTTGTGAACGGTAGGCAAACCTCGTCTTACATCTGCCTTGTCCATGATGTCGTCGTGAAGCAGGGTAAAATTATGAAAAATCTCTATAGCCATTGCTGCGGGCAAGACCTGTTCAATGGAAGATGTATACATCGACGCAGCCTGCAACATCAATGCCGGCCGCAATCGCTTACCTCCGATACTAAGTGAATATGCAATGGGTTCATAAAGTTTTTGGGGTACCGTTTGTCCGATCTTTTCAATCTCCGTACGGAAAGCTGCTTCAAAATAAGCAACCACATCATTTAAGTTATTCATAGTTAAACAATGAAATTTAGAACTTACAACATGAGTCAAATTGAATTGATCGGGTTCCGCAAAATACACTGCATCCGTATCATCACCATTCCACGAAATTAACAAATAAAAGGCAACCGGGATAATAAAAAGAGCCGGAAAGAGAGGTATCTCCTTCCGACTCTTTTTATTATATCTCAATAGTGATGACCAATTAAACCTATGGAATCATTATCATTCGGTTAAGGGGAGACTTCTCTCACCTCCGTTCATCCTGCAGTTTCCTGTAAAACTGGCACCCGGTTCCACCATTAATTTTCCCATGATGATATCACCGGTTATCACGGCAGTAGCTTTCAGCGAAAGCAGATCAATTACTGAAATTTCGCCTTCAACAAGGCCCAGAATTTCGGCATTACTCGCGTTTATTGTTCCTTTAATCCGTGCTACCGGACCAATAACCACACGACCTTTACAGTTAAGTCTTCCTTCCATTATTCCATCCATACGGATGTCTCCATCAGAATCGATGTCTCCGATGATTTTGGTGTCCTGCGCAAAAGTGTTCAACGCTTTAACCTCATTGATAATCGGTTTAGCCATTTTTAACAATTTAAGTGTAATAAATAAACAATGTTATTGATTGCATAATTACAAAATTATCAATACAATATACACTGACACTGCGCAAAAAAATCCCCTGGGGGATTTTCGATGCTTTACTGTATTCAGTTACAAAAAGTTAAGGTACGAAGCCCGGAAATTAAACGGCTGCGACCTTTTCGATTGCGAGTTTTCCACGATAATAACCGCAATCCTGGCAAACTGTATGGAATTTCACAGTTGCGCCGCAGTTTGAACAAGTCGCTAAAGTTGCAATAACCGCTTTGTCGTGTGTTCTGCGTTTATCTCTTCTTGTCTTGGAATGTTTGTGTTTTGGATGTGCCATCTTAAATAATCTTTACTTTAATTACCAATTATATTTTTCAAATCGTTCCACCTGGGATCTATCGGATTATTTTCCGGTACATCTGCAGCTTTATATTCATCTAATTTTCGAAGCATCTCCGGATCACAAAGGCTATTTCCTTCTGCATCATCCGGATGGACATGCCTGATCGGGATACTTAAAATGATAAATTCATAAATAAGTTTCGCCACCTCAACCTGATGTGCTCCCGGATGGATATAAATTACTTCATCTCCATCGTCGGTTTCAGTTTCGCTAAACTTGACCAACATGAGGTTACGGCTCTCAATAGGCTGTAAATAAGGCTCAAGACAACGGTCACAAATCAATTCAACCTCCCCCTTAAGCATAAATGTCAACCTCAGATAAGTGCTCCGTTTTTCCAGTTCTATCTGGATACCCACACTTCCTTTCTCTATTTCACTCTCTTCGAATCCGGCAAAAAAGCGTTGATCTGCTGAAAACTCAAACAAATGCTTTCCCTCTTTAAGTCCCGAAAACGGAAGCGTATATTGTGAAAGGTACTTCATAACGTTCCCTTTTTTTAAGCTTTGCAAAAGTATAAAAATTTACAATACAACCGAGAAAATATTTTTTTGAAATTCCCGGTGCAATAAACACCATGTAGCACGGTCAGGGCTGATTCAGGATATACAATTAATGTTCATTCGGCTCCGAACTGACCTGTTCAAAAAAATGAAACCCTGCTGATTTGCTGACGCCTGATTAATTCATGGACGGTACGACAAATCCCATCGGAATCAAACCCACATTCCCTGTATAATTCTTCCTGCGTACCATGTTCGATAAACCGATCAGGGACACCTAACCGAATAACTGTGATCCGCTTACCCAGCTTCGCAAAATATTCAGCAACAGCGCCGCCAAATCCACCGTCAATAACACCATCCTCAACGGTAATGATGGTATCAAATTTGTCAGCAACTTCATCAAGAATTTCAAAATCGAGAGGAGCTACAAAACGCATGTCATAATGCGAAAGCGTAATCCCCTCAGTTTTTAGCATAGCCGATGCTTCGACAACAAAATTTCCGGGATGCCCGACAGAAAGCACCGCACATAAATCGCCATCGCTTATTTTCCTCCCTTTTCCGACAGGGATTTCCTGGAATTCCCTTTTCCAGTCCACTATCGGTCCGTTTCCACGCGGATAACGGATACTGAACGGCCCTTTACCGGGAAGCTGAGCCGTGTACATCAAATTGCGCAATTCAACCTGATCCATGGGAGCAGATACAATCATATTGGGTATATTACGCATAAAGGCCAGATCAAATATACCATGATGGGTGGCGCCGTCGGCTCCTACAATTCCCCCGCGATCCATGCACAGCACTACATTAAGATTCTGCAGCGCTACATCATGTATAATCTGATCATAGGAACGCTGCATAAATGAAGAATAAATATTGACAAAAGGCAACATCCCCGCTGCAGCCATACCGGCTCCGAAAGTGACCGCATGAGGTTCAGCTATTCCGACATCGAACGTCCTGTGGGGAAACACTTTCATCATCATATTCAGCGAGCAGCCTGATGGCATTGCCGGGGTAATTCCGACAATTTTTTCGTTCATCTCTGCCAGTTCGATAATTGTTTTGCCAAAGACATATTGATATTTGGGTGATTCCGGAACATCAGATACGGTTGTATACACTTCGCCGGTGTCGATATTGAATTTACCGGGGGCAGCATGCCATTTGGTGGCATCATTTTCTGCAGGGATAAAACCTTTACCCTTTTTGGTGACGACATGCAAAATTTTGGGACCGGGTATCGCCTTTAAATCATGGAATATCCGGGCTAAATCGACCACATCATGTCCGTCAACGGGACCAAAATAACGAAATCCGAAAGATTCGAAGATATTGCTTTCACGAAAAACCACCGATTTCAGTGCCTGCTGATGTTTTTGAAGTACCTTACGTGCTCTCGGACCAATACCGTTAAAATTTCCCAGTATTTTCCAAATCCGTGATTTCAGACTATTATAAGTAGGAGAGGTCTGCATCCGGACAAAATACTTGCTGATACCTCCCACATTGGGATCGATCGACATGTTATTGTCATTGAATACGACCAGGATATCGGCATTGGATGCTCCCGCGTTATTTAAACCTTCGAATGCCATTCCCCCGGTCATTGAACCATCGCCAATCACGGCTATTACTTTTCGGTCCTTTTCCCCTTTCAGCCCAGAGGCAACCGCGATACCCAGAGCAGCCGATATGGATGTGGAGGAATGACCAACTCCGAATGCATCATATTCACTTTCAGCCATTTTTGGAAATCCACTGATGCCTTTGTATAGCCGGTTGGTCCCAAATACCTTGCGTCGGCCGGTGAGAATCTTATGACTGTATGCCTGGTGACCCACATCCCAGATAAGTTGATCGTAAGGTGTATTATAGGCGTAATGAAGCGCCACGGTCAGATCAACCACCCCAAGGTTTGCCCCAAGGTGACCAGGATTTGATGCGGCTTCACGGATGATGAATTCCCTCAATTCGGCACATACCTGAGGAAGCTGGTCCTCCTTTAGTTTCCGGAGATCAACGGGATAATCAATATTATCAAGTAAATTTCTTTTTAATTCAGCCATTTAAGGAGATACAAAAATTACTAACTATTGTGCTGCAAATGTAGGGATAAAAAATTAATCATGTAATTTCACTACCGGCTCCGGCCGAAAGAAGTCATCGGGAAATGATCTCCCGCAACGATCGTGACACCAGCAAATTCAACAGAACTAACTTTCAAATATTTACATCGACACGCGTACGATTGTTGAATCTGGCTATTTTAGTATAACCAACATGCCTGAGGATTGTTCGGGCATCATTAAAATGGCGTCCGATCTGCTCTTTCTGATGCGAGTCTGATCCGATTGTAACCGGAACACCGCCATTACAAAATGCCGTTAGCAGTTCTGTGCCCGGGAAAAATTCTGAGCAGGGGCGATCTCTCCCACTCGTGTTAATTTCGAATGCAACACCTGATTCTGCAAAAACGGAGGCTGTTTCATCAAATAACTGTTTTTTTGAAGTTTCCGGCCAGATTCCGAATTTTTTGATCAGATCGGGATGCCCCATGTAGTCGAAAAGTCCCGATTTTGCGGCTTTCTGAAGCTCACTGAAGTACCATTCATAGATAAAGTCGTTACTGAACTCCGCATACCTGCTTTTATCCATATCGTAATTCCATCCGTCAAGAAAGTGAATGGAACCTATTATATAGTCAAACCTGAATTTTTGTAATGATGACCTGATTTCTTCTTCCATGTCGTTGAAATAGTCGACCTCAATCCCAAACAGAATATTGATCCGGTCGCTGTATTTTTCCTTTATTTCAGCGACTTTCTCCTGCAGCTGAGCAATTCCGTCAGTTCCTACCGCCCATTTGCAAGGCTGTTTTATACAAAAATGATCAGAAAAGCCGATCTCTTCAAATCCTTTTCCGATTGCTTCCAAAACCATCTCTTCGTGCGTATTCTGGCCATCGGAAAGGGTAGTGTGCATATGGTAATCGAAATTCATAGCCAATCAGTATATATTCTTCTTAATATCTTCATTTATCCCGCCATGCCGATTTTAATTCATAGACCTCAATTTCATTCACATACAACTCACCGCCCTGGGTCCACAGCGTTAAATCCTTATCACCCTCGGCCGGGTTGAAACAACTGCTGAGCACTACCTCACCATCGTTTGCAAAGATTTCAATTGAAGAACGGTCGATAAGGATTTCGAGTTGTATAATGCCTTCCTTTGGTTCCACGATGGCCTGCCCACCCATGCAGTCGAGCATTTTTTTAGCTGAATCGTACCTGATTTCAGTACCTGTTTCTTTTTTACCGTTTCGGACCAGGAATCCAAAGCCATCTGAATTTTTCGGATTCAACCGGGCTTTGATATGGATTGCGTCGCCCGACATCCCGCCGATTAAGTTCCCCTTGATTCCGGGAATAATATTTTTGTCCTTTTTTATCAGTTCCTTATCATGAAGCGTTGCAATCGCTTCTATCGGTTTCCGGCAAAGTGTGGGACCTGACTTTGTTGTCCTTAAAGAAAGCTCGCATGGAAAAGTCATCTGGCCGTTGAATGGCATTTCTGGAAATTCGCCGCCTCTCATCCAGGCAATCTGTACCAGTTTACCATCAGGATGGTTCGACCATGTTTGAGTCGCATAAAAATTCTTTCCGTAATCGAGAACAGTAGCAGGTGTCTCGGGACTAAACTTATTGCCGTCGAAATTTCCGACCGAATAGGCACCATCGCCACCCAACAATACCCATTTTGTTTTTTGCTTATCGCCGTCGAGGGGTAGTTCAAAAAGATCGGGGCACTCAAAGAATCCGATCACATGACTTTTCAGTGTCCAGCTAATCAAATCACGAGATGTAAATATCGAAATTCCTTGCTTCGCTTCATCGCCTCCAGGCCTTCTGTAAAGCACCATCACCCAGTTACCTGAGGGCTGATGGAAAAATACTTTAGGATCGCGTGCATCATCTTTCTCAAAAGGAATCAACGGATTTTTATCGTATTTTTTCCAGGTGCGACCTTTATCGTTACTATAAGCAAGACGTTGCCCGTTTTCAAAACTGGTGTAATAAATGAGGATGGTCTTTTCGTCGCCCTGCTGCAACCCTGCCGTATTTTTTTCATCGACAATTGCACAACCCGAATAGGCTGTCGCGTGAGATTTATCCTTTGAATCATTATCCGGAGTAATCGCTACAGGCAGATGTTCCCAGCGGATCAGATCTTTACTTACAGCGTGACCCCAATGCATATATCCCCATTCTTTTCCGTTTGGATTGTACTGATAGAACAAATGATACTCACCGCCATACCAGACAAGTCCATTGGGATCGTTCATCCAGTTTTTTTCAGGCGAAAAGTGATATTGCGGACGGAATTTTTCGTTGTAATAGTTTTTGTCTGTTTTATCGGGAGCAATTGTAAAGGAAAAGCTGAATGCAATTAATATTAGCAGTATGTATCTCATATTTAATTGGTTATGTTATTGTAAATATTTTTTTCCAAGTAGGTCAAATATACATTAACTATTTTGTTTACCGAACAAAAGTTGGAATATTGTACCTTTGCCCTGATTTATAGAAGTTATGAAAAGAGAAGATGTTGAAATAATGGCTCCTGTCGGATCGTACGAGTCATTAATGGCGGCCATACAAGCTGGAGCAGGATCGGTATATTTTGGGATTGAACATTTGAATATGAGGGCCCGTTCGGCCAATAATTTTTCACTTGAGGATATTCACGAAATTGCCCGCAGAAGTAAAAAGGCGGGTGTGAAAACTTACCTGACTGTGAATGTTGAGATTTTTGATGAAGAGTTCTCAACCCTCTCGACAGTTCTGACTGCTGCTCGCGATGCGGGAATATCTGCCGTGATTGCTGCTGATATGTCAGTGATTCAGCAGTGCCGCGAATTGGGAATTGAGGTCCACATCTCGACCCAGGTGAATATCACGAATTACGAAGCGGTAAAATTCTATGCGCAATTTGCCGATGTAATGGTTCTTGCGCGTGAAATGAACCTGGGCAGGGTATGTAATATAGCACAGAAAATCAAGGACAACGATCTGCGGGGTCCGTCCGGAAATCCTGTAAGGCTCGAAATGTTTGTGCATGGCGCTTTGTGTATGGCAATATCGGGCAAATGTTACCTTTCGCTGCACGAAACACATTCTTCGGCTAACAGGGGTGCATGTATGCAAGCTTGCCGGCGGGCTTACGTTATCACCGACAAGGAAACCGGCAGGGAACTTGAGGTTGATAATGAGTATATTATGTCGCCAAAAGATCTGAAAACCATCCATTTTCTGAACAAGATTCTTGATTCCGGGGTTACCATACTTAAAATTGAAGGCAGGGCACGCAGTCCTGAATATGTAAAAATGGTCGTCGGATGCTATCACGAGGCAGTTGATGCTTACTTTGATGGAACTTATGACGAAGATAAAATAGCCGTTTGGGATGAAAAGCTGGCTTCAGTTTTCAACAGGGGTTTCTGGGACGGGTATTACCTGGGACAAAAGCTTGGAGAATGGAGCAGCAACTATGGTTCAATGGCTACCAAAAGAAAAATTTATACGGGTAAGCTGACCAATTACTTTTCGAATATCGGGGTAGCTGAAATTAAGCTGGAGACCGGGGGGTTGAAAATAGGGGATGAAATCATCATCAGCGGACCCGGAACCGGATTGATACAACTAAAAGTAGAAGAGATCAGGGTTGGTTTATTATCGGTGAATGAAGCCACGAAAGGGGAATCCTGCTCAATCCCAGTTGCGTTCAAAGTACGGCGTTCCGATAAATTATACCGGCTTGTTGACGCCGCTGAAGTTAAATTGCAGTAATTGCGGAAAAATATGTGTTTTTGATCGCTGTAAACCGATTAATTATTCTTTACTTACCACTTTGGTTTTGATGTTTAAAACTATATTTACAGTTATGTCCGAAACCAAATGTAGCGCCGAACAATGGGTAAAAAAATTTTGATCGTTATTACTATAGTGCTGATCACCGGATTGTTAACTGGATGGTACTTTTTCACCCGTGAAGCAAAATATTTCGGGACATCAGCATTTCGTGCTGTTCCTGAAAATGTATCGGTCATTGTCCGGATTCATGATCTGGGAGATTATACAACCCAAACACTAAACAATCCGCTGTGGAAAACCTATTCCGGGTTTCCGGGTGTGTCCGCCTTGTATCAACAGTTACATTTTGCCGATTCTCTGTTAATGACTTATCCGGAAGTCAAAAACTCTTTGATTAACAAAGACCTGACAGTAATGTTTGACGCAGGAAACGAAAATTCCGGAAATCTTTGTGTACTCGAATTGGCAAGTCTGACCGAAAAAAGAGCATTGTCAGCGCTTGTCGATGATTTTTTTTCCCGCAAAGGGGCTGTGATTGAAAAACTGAAGGCAGGACGTACAGAACTCTCCTCTTATTCCTGGAATGAAAATGGACTTCCCCGGGAATATATCATTACTTTTTACCGTGGTCTGTTCCTGGGCGCGAATGACAGGCAGATGATTATGCAGGCAGTCAGCCGGCTTGCCAGCGGCCCAAATCAGGGCGATTCAATCCTGGAGAAGGCAAATAAAACGGCCACAGATAATGTCAATCTTAATATCTATTTAAATCACAGCAGGTTACCTGAATTTTCCCATCCTGTTTTTTCAGAAACATTTTGGAAACGGCTTGAAAGAACCTCGCCTCTTGCCGCTTGGTCGGAGATTGATCTGATTCAGAAAAACAATGAATTGCTCGTTAACGGATTCAGTTTCACCAGCGACTCACTGAACCATTACCTTGGAATTTTCCTTCATCAGCAACCTGGCAGCTTTACCCTGGCTGATTTGTTTCCGGCCGAGACTTCCTTTTTTATGGGTTTTGTGATAAATAACGGTTCACGTTTCTTTGAAGATTACGAAAATCTGCTTGCCAGAAACAATCAAAAGGATAATTACAGGAACGCCCTTAAGGAAACAGACTCTCTGTATCATATTGATATACAGAAAGCTGTTACCGATCATATCGATGGTGCGGCAGCCATGGTTTTTACACTTCCCGATCCTCTTTTACCGGATGAGAATAAATTTCTCGTGCTCAGGTTACGCAGTGGAAGCGCGATGGAACAGGCATTGATTCCGATCACCGTGGTGCCTGTAAAAGGCAAGCCGGGTCTCACAGAAAATCCCGGCCTTTATCGGATTGATAAAGAGACCGTTTTCAAAATATATAAAACGCCGGTTAACGATTTCGGGAAAAGGGTTTTCGGACAGGTTTTTTCGGATGTAACGACAAATTACTTCACCTTTTATGACAACTGCCTGATTATGGGTAATTCATACGAGTCGCTGGGCAGGTTTCTCCGGTCAAACGTCTTGCAGGAGACAATGGGAAACAACGAGTCTTACCGGGAATTTATTTCGGGATTCTCGGGAAGAATGAATTTTCTTCTTTGGAGCTCCCCTGGTCGTTCACTACCTTTTTTCAAAGAAATGTTAAACCCCGGGATCTATCAGCATATTGAACGTCAGCTTAAGGATTTTCGGAAAATCGGGTCGCTCGCCTGGCAGATTGGCACAGAAAACGGGATAGTTTATAATATGGCGGGATTGAAATTCAATCCCGAAGAGGTACAGGAGCGCCAGGAATTGGTGGCCTGGAAGAGTCACCTGGGTAACCGTGTGATCAATCAACCTCAGTTTGTAATAAATCCGGCTGACAAAGGGCATCGTGAGATTGTACTGCAGGACAGTGAATATAATTTTGTCAGGATGAGTAACGCAGGAAGGGTTATTTGGAAAATTAAACTTCCCGGACCTATCCGGAGTAAGGTTTTTCAGCTTGACTATTTCAGAAACGGGCAAACTCAATATTTTTTCAATACAGATCAGGCATTGCACCTGATTGATCATGAAGGAAACTACCTGCAGAATTATCCATTGACACTCCGATCGGAGGCGACCAATGGCGTATCAGTGTTTGATTATGACAATAACCGGGATTACCGATTTTTCATTGCAGGTAAGGATCACAAGGTTTACCTGTATGATAAAAAAGGAAAAATAATAACAGACTGGACTCCTCCAAAGACTGAGCACGATGTTACAAAACCGGTTCAGTACTTTCGGGTGGAAAAAAAAGACTATATCGTTTTTTCAGATAAAAGCAGGGGATACATCCTCGACCGGAAAGGGAAAAACAGCGTTTCCATCAAGGGCGACATTGCCTGGTCACGCAATCCATTCACCTATGTGCCGCGTTCAGGCAATATCCCTGCAAAACTGGTGACTACCGATTTAAAAGGCAATATTATTACGATAGGATTCGATGGCTCCGTAAAGAGGTTATCAGTCGGCGCGTTCTCGGATGAACATTTTTTTATTCATGAGGATATTGATTCTGACAAACGCCCCGATTACGTCTTTTTGGATGGCGATTGGCTCGTGGCATACAATCAGAAGGCTACAGCAATTTTTTCACGAAAACTCAATCACGGGATAGGTTTGCCTCCTGAAGTAATTACATTTCACGACCGAAGCAAAAAAATCGGTATTGCCGATAGTACCGAAAACCTGATCTATCTGATTAATGGTGATGGCAGTATCTACAAAGGTTTTCCGCTTGAAGGAAATTCGGGATTCACTTTCGGTTTTTCGGATAACGGTGTCTTCAGCCTGATTGCCGGAACGTCAGATGGCTATGTAAACAATTATCAGATAAAATGATAGGTGTAGGCACATTTTTATCAGTAAAAAATGCTCGTAAACTAATTTTCGGCTTAATCATTTGCTATTTTTGGACGCTGAACAGAATTATTTTCCAACGAGCCTGGCATGTCTAATGTAATGAACTAAACACAAAATCATGCAGCAATCATGCAGCCGGAAATAATTTTATGGTGACGTCAAAAAGAAGATTTAATTGGAACGAAGAGGAATTCGGTGACGTAAAAAATAAAGACGGGTTTTGCTGAAGCATGCAGGGAAACGCTCAAATGATCGATTAAATAATAACGTAATTTTCGGATGAACAGGATTACAAAATATATTTCAGGATTGGTGCTCATCGCGTTTGTGACCACCATTCACTCCTGCAACCTGGAGGATTTTAACCTCGATGAGCTGACGGAACGCCAGGGCTTGGTTCCAACTATATTTGCACCACTATGTTATGGCACCTTTGAAGTGGAGGATCTGATTACGGTACCGGTTCCCGATCTGTTCCCGATTCCTTCAGACAGCCTCCCGGTTTTACCCATATTATTAAAAAAAACGGGGCTAAATTTCAGAAACAACGCACTTGATTCAGTATACCTGGTTACCCATTTCACCAATGATACGCCTGTAAATATCGAATTTGATCTGAACTTCATATCCGCCTCAACAGGCTTTCCGATCGGACAGACTTTTCATTCAGGAAAGATCCCTGCTCATGCCAAAGATTTTCGTATTCAATTTGATCTTGGTCCGGTTGACCAGGATAATCTGATGGATTCCTCCGACATAAAACTGAGTATTAATCTCTCATCGCCTGATGCTGCCAATCCCATTTTATACAAAGCGGTAAAGAATACGTTGTTTACAATTAAAATCTCTTTTTATGCGCCCGCTAATTTATGGAAGATCTCAAAATAGCAGATTAAAAATATGAGAAAAGGCAAATGCTTAATCAAAATACTTTTTCTAATGGTCCTTGTTGCAGGTCCGCCACTTTTGTACGCCCAGCCAAATACACTTTATTTTATGAAAGGTATTCCGCAGACAAAGGATTTAAATCCTGCACGTCCCGGAATTTCGGAGGGCTATTATTTTAGTATGCCTTTATTTTCGAAAATCGATCTTTCTGCAAATACAAATAATTGGGCGTACAACGATCTGATCCATCGCGGCAAAAATTACATCAGTAATACGAATCTCAATAATACTAATAATCTAAACAATACTTATAATAATATAAACTGGAATCAATCCGATTCCCTGGTTATTGACCTTGAAAAATTCAGGCAAAATATTTCTGACAAAAACTTTGTGTACGAAGCTGCAGCATTGACAGTTCTGGAAGGCGGATTCAAAAAAGGAAAAAATTTCTATGCCATCTCTTTATCTGAGCGGGAATTTGCCCAGGCGTTCTTTCATAAAAACCTTGTTGATCTCTTTTATCTGGGGAACTATCCCTATATTGGCAAGACCTGGTATTCAGGGAACCTGGGAGTTGTGGCACAGCATTACCGGGAGTTTGCATTCAACTATTCACGCGATCTGACTAAAAAACTCACAATTGGCGGGGCTGCCAAAATCCTGTTTGGCATGTCAGCTATTCACAGTAACGGACTTAATTTTAAAGCAACTTCACCGGCAAACGGAGAATATATCGATGTTACCGCTTCAGGACGGGTGAACATATCAGCACCGGTCATTTTTAATTACAACATGAAAGGCGACATCTCTTCGGTAAGTTCACTTCCCAATTACGGGCCAGGCGATTACCTGAAGAATTTAAAAAACCCGGGCATTGCAATAGACCTGGGTTTTGCCTACAGGGTTAACAAGGAAACTGAACTCTCAGCCAGTGTGGTCGACCTGGGGATGATCGGCTGGAAAAGCAATGTAACCCAATTTACAGAACAAGGTGAGTTTCGCTACCAGGGAATCGATATTACTGATCCGGCAAATAATCCTCCGGTAATTTCTTTGCTAAACCCAGTCATCACCCGTTTGGGCGACTCCATAGCTACTATATTCCGGCCCAATTCCGATGAAAGCCGTTTTTCGACGCTATTACCTGCAAAAATCTACTTTGGAATTGATCATCAGGTCAGTGATGTGGTAAGCATATCAGCTCTAAGCCGGATCCGGATTATCAGCAACACGGTACATACCTCCTTAACTGCCTCTGCCAATGCCTATGTGTTAAATGGATTGTCCCTGACAGCGAGCTACTCGGTAATGGAATCAACTTACGATAACCTGGGTTTGGGAGTAGGTTTCAGAGGAGGTCCTTTCCAGATTTATGCCGCTGCTGACAACATGATTTCACCTTTCTACCCGGCAAAAGCCAGAAATATGAATCTCAGAATCGGAATTAATTTTATTTTCGATGACAGAAGCAGTAAAAATCAAAATGGATTAAATTCAAATTGTCACTGTCCCTATTAAGGGGATTTGTAACTTTTGAATGTTTTTTTAATGATGAAATCCAATTCGTCAGAAGAAACACTAAGATGAATCCGCGATATTAAATATTCGCTTTACGGCTAAAAACCAGCAGCTAATTGCCAGCCGCGATCATTGAATCATAATCAGCCTGACAAAATTATAGCACACATTTCGCTAAAGCGTAAAATGTGGAATTTTGATGTGAAATATTTCCTAATTTTGCCTGGATTATAAATATCATTAATGATGACACTTTACATTCTACTCAATATTGTCACTTTCTTCAGGGTTTTATTTATCCTTATTCTCGTCTATTACGGTTTTAAATTGCTGATGCGGTTAATTGCGCCCAAACTTGTTGAAAAAGCTGCCAATAAATTGTTCGAGGATATGAAAAACAGGGAGGCATCAAAGGGGCGCAGAACTGTTCAAAAGGGAGATGTTACCATCGATTACGCGGATAAAAAACCGAAACAGTACAAACGGGCTGATGGCGACTATATCGAGTTTGAAGAAATCGATGACAAGAAATAATTTTGTAATTAATTGATTGATTAATATTTAATTTATAGAGCGATTCGTTTGCTCTGAATTTATTTTAATATGGCCCAGGAAGATTTATTTAAAAAGCTGATTGCACATTGTAAAGAATACGGTTATGTATTCCCATCGAGCGAAATCTATGATGGATTAAGCGCGGTATACGATTATGGACAATATGGTGTGGAACTAAAAAACAACATCAAGAAATACTGGTGGGATTCAATGGTATTGCTTCATGAAAATATTGTGGGAATTGATACTGCAATTTTTATGCACCCCACCATCTGGAAGGCTTCAGGTCACGTTGATGCATTTAACGATCCGTTGATTGACAACCGTGATTCAAAGAAAAGATACCGCGCCGATGTGCTGATTGAAGAGCACCTGGCAAAAATTGAGACAAAAATTGACAAGGAGGTCGAAAAAGCGAGAACCCGTTTTGGTGAGACGTTTGACGAGGCGCAGTTTCGCACCACCAATCCGCGGGTCATGGAATCACAGGCGAAATGGGATCAGCTTCACAACAGGTTTTCCGAAGCGCTTAACAATAGTGATCTTGTTGATTTAAAGAAGATTATCGAGGACAATGAGATTGTATGCCCCGTTTCCGGAACAAGAAACTGGACGGAAGTACGTCAGTTCAATCTTATGTTTTCAACCGAAATGGGTTCAACGGCCGATGGATCGCTTAAAGTATATCTCCGTCCTGAAACAGCCCAGGGAATCTTTGTTAATTATATGAATGTCCAGAAGTCGGGCCGGATGAAAATACCGTTTGGTATTGCACAGATAGGCAAGGCTTTCCGTAACGAGATTGTTGCCCGGCAGTTTATTTTCAGAATGCGTGAATTTGAGCAGATGGAAATGCAGTTTTTTGTCCGGCCTGGTACCGAACTCGAATGGTTCGAAAAGTGGAAGGAATTACGCATCAAGTGGCACAGGGCACTTGGGTTTGGTCACGACAATTACCGGTTCCATGTGCATGAAAAACTCGCGCATTATGCCAATGCCGCGGTTGATATCGAATTCAGATTTCCTTTTGGATTTAAGGAGGTTGAAGGGATTCATTCACGTACCGATTACGATTTGTCGCAGCACCAGAAATTCTCTGGTAAGAAAATTCAGTATTTCGATCCCGAGATTAACGAATCGTATGTCCCGTTTGTCGTTGAAACCTCGATTGGTGTTGACCGGATGTTCCTTCAGATAATTTCGTCAGCCTACCATGAAGAAGAAGTTGTGGACGCCAGCGGACAAAAAGATACGAGGGTCGTTTTAAAACTCCCCGCCCCTCTTGCCCCTGTTAAACTGGCAGTAATGCCACTGATTAAAAAAGATGGTCTTCCCGAAATAGCACGCGGCATAATCGATGAGTTGAAATTCGATTTCAACTGCCAGTACGATGAAAAGGATTCCATCGGTAAACGTTACCGCCGCCAGGATGCGATCGGAACGCCGTTCTGTGTCACTGTCGATCACCAGACCGCTACTGACAATACTGTTACCATCCGTTTCCGCGATACCATGCTCCAGGAACGGGTCGAAATCAGTAAATTACGTGATATTATTTTTGACCAGGTGAATTTCAGAAACCTGTTTAACCAGTTGAAATAATTCAACGTTGATTATAACAAGCGGCCGTCTCAATTGTATTTGGGACGGCCGCTTTGCGTTATAAAAGCATTTCGTACTATTTTATTGTGCAGATGATAAAAGTAATAGGAATGAAATATTATCAGATTTTGTTTTATTCGCCTTATATTTAGACCTTATTTTAAAGGCAACCTCAGTAGTGGATCCAATCTCACAGCCCACAACCTCATTACCTTATTTGGTGTTGATTTTATAGTTACATACTATACTTACATCAGCTTTTGATACCGAAAAAGCAGAACAGGTATCTTGCCACTTAAATTTGCCCTGACAAAATTTATTTTCATTTATAAACCGCTCTGAGCTATTCGCTATTATTGTGGCGATTGATTTTTCAGAAATATTTGGTGAACGGGAGATAAGAAAATGCATGTGTTCAGGATTCGCATAAATAGCGTAGAGGTGACTATCATTGTTTTTAACTATTCCGGTGATGTATTTTTCGATACGCTCCCTGTGCGGATCAACAATCAATGGTAATCGGCTTAAAGTGGTAATTACAAAATGAGTGTAAAGGTTGTTGTATTCAATTTTCGTAAATGAGGTAATAAGGTTAGACTAAATTGACTGAATACTTGCTACTGAGGTTTTTTTCTTTAAAAATAAGGTTTTTTTTAAGACATTGATTTAGGGTTCACCCCATTTAATATTAGTCTCATTACACCTCGCATTTTAGTCTGGAAACTAACCGAAATACTATGACCATTCAATACTTCTGCAGCATTGTTAGCATCTTTCGATCCAGCTTGTGACCGTGCCAGTCTTCGTATTCAACATCTTTCCGTCCCGAATCAAGTAGTCCAAAATCGCCGCGGAAGTTCCATAAAGCATAGCCTATTCCATTTTTCGTAAGAATATCGAGCACATCGCTGAACCAGGCCAGAAATACTTCGTGCGGGGTATCACGCCAGCAACCGCATTCACCGCAATGAACACCTACGCCCTTCCTGGCAAGCTCAATCCATGGAGCGTAGAATTTCTCAAGCGATTCTCTTCCAAAATATTTGTTGTCAATTGTGCCCGGCCAGACAGGCATGGGTGCTGTATCGGGATTTTTAAAAACCCACGGTGCCCGGTAATGTGAAATATAATGGGGAAAATAGCCGCGACAGCTTTGCGCAATATCGAGATCGGCTATTTCCGGAATTACTGAAGATCCAACATCATTTCCATCAGCAATTACAATGCGCAAGGGGTAATACTTTTTGATTGCTTCGGAGGTCTCTTTGGCTACTTTACGATAGATAGCACCCGGAACAGACTCACGGCTGCTAAACTGGTCATTCATATCTTCGCGCATGCTCGGTTCATTAACAAGGTCGAAACTCACCATATCGCGTGAATAGTCTTTTAATCGCCTGGCCCACATTTCCCAGTGAAAGGTAAAGGCCTGTTGAGCCGCGCCATCCTTCCAAAGATTATAGGGTTCGTTAAATCCGGCATTCACGCAATATCCAGGAGCACGGTGGAGGTTCAGACTCACATGTAATTTGTATTTGTTGGCAAGATCGATAAGCTGCACAATTTCATCAACAACTTCCCTGTTGATGTTGAGTACATCTTCGGGAGTAATGTCCTTAGCCAGATCAAAATTTACGTAACGGGGATATGCCATTGGGATCCGGACGAAGTCAAATCCCCATTCCGCCATCCAGCGAAAGTCATCCTCTGTTGTGGCCGATGATTTTCCCTTGGGAGGCAGAGGTCCGAAATAGTCAAGCAGGTTAAAACCACGCCACCGTGGAATTGGATTCGGTATTCCGGTCATTGTCGTTGCGGCGAGCGGGAGTTTTCCGGTCATCACTAAAAGTGCAGATGCAGCTACAGTAGTTTTTATGAAAGAGCGCCTCCCAATTCGGTTTTTCTCCATTTTATTTTTTGTGAGTTGGTTTAATTAGTTGTTAAAGTTCATTTGCGTCAGAACAAAGATATAAAAAGATAAATCTGAATTAAGACTGCCTGTCCCGAGAATCGCGCAATTAACACGAATTCGTACTAATTTTAGTTGCTCCTAATAAGGGAACATAAAACTTTGTGTTACTTCGTGTCTTTACTTTGTGTTACGTCAGACGGATTGTGAAACTTTATCCTGTTTCTGTTACACAAAGGTCCTCAAAGTTAAACACAAAATTTCACAACCTGAGAAACAATAAGTCAGAAAAAGAAAAATCGTTCTGCCGGGAATCGCAGATTTGCCGTCCGATAATTGTAGATCATTTTATTCTCTTCTCCATTTTGAGAACGCGATTGGAAATATTGGAAATCGCGTGACCCATCTGGCTGAACATTATCATTTTTACGTTGTCCCGGAGTGAGTTGAAGTGAGGTGGAGTGAGGTGATTCCGAGCCCGACTCTAAGTCTGACCCGGAATACTGCATTAGGACGTAAATCATCATACAGTTGTTCGCAAATTGACAAATTGGTAAAGTCGGACCCGCAATATGGGCATAAATTTTCTCGTATTCTCTCTTTACCATTTCTACCAACTCGCCCCTTCGCTCCATCGGAGCCGGCTATCAGTTTCGGAATAATTGTTCTTATCGCTTTTCAGGGATGAAAATTAGTATTAAGTCTTAAAATTTATTCACCAAAAGCTAATACCTATATTTTTAATTTACAATATTTTAGTATATTGTATACGGACATATCCGAATATAAACGGAACTAACCGTCTATAATACGAATACTTTGTTAAGTTTAAATCAACTTTGTGAATACAAATTTCCAGGTATATTAATACTATTCACAAATCATGCACAAACTAACTTATTTTGAGGCTTGTTTCCCGTAACGATCACTTTTAAAAATAGGAAAGGCTATTCATGCCCAGAACAACGGAAAAAGAGTGGAGGTAAAGTAAACAATTCTTATTGTGAATTGATTAATCTCCCCCACAAAAACAGATTGATATTAAAAAACACATGTAAATTTGATAAAGATGAATCTTCACCTTACAAATTATTCGATTCAAGGCAAATTCCCAATTTCTATAATAGTTCCGACATTAAATGAGGAAAAATATATAGAAAAGTGCTTAAATTCAATTTTTTGTCAATCATATCCTTCGAATTTAATCGAAATATTTGTCATTGATGGAGGAAGCGTCGATCGAACTGTAGAAATTGTTAATAAGCTTTGTTCCGATCATCACAATTTATTCATATTAAAAAATAATAAAAAGAAACAAGCTGCTGCATTTAATATTGGAATTGATAATTTCACGGGAGAACTTCTTATCAGACTTGATGCTCACTGCATATATGACTCAAATTATATTCATTATTGTGTTAATCACCATAAAATCTCTGAATATGGGAATGTTGGGGGAGTTTGTATTATGAAACCATCTTCACACTCGAATATGTCAAAAATAATAGAATTAGTGAATTCATCAAGGTTTGGACTTGGAGGTGCAGCATACCGGGTGGGAAAGAAGAAAACTTTTACCGATTCTGTTCCTTTTGGTTCATTCTCAAAAAAAGTACTATCTGTGATTGGTAAAATGAATGAATCTTTGCCAAGAGCTGAAGACATTGAATACAATGCAAGAATCAGAAGAGCGGGGTTTAAGGTTTTATTTGATCCGCGAATTATATCTTATTATTACACATTGCCAAATTTAAAGATGTTTTTAAATAAAATGTATTCAAACGGATTCGCTGTTGGCGTTTTAATAAGAACATCCCGGAATTCTATCAGTTTAAGACATATTATTCCTTTGACATGTCTGCTTGCCCTGGGTCTTGGGGCATTGCTTTCATTTTTTTATCCTTTTTATCAAAAGGCACTTATGCTAATCATTTTCATATATTTTATGCTTGACCTAATCTCGGGGATTAAAAAAATATCAATACTCAAAGTTGAACTTATTCCCATATATATGTGGGTGGTTTGCCTAACTCATTTATATTATGGCATAAGTACAGTGCATGGTTTTATAAAGGGTAAATAATGTCAGACTTCCTGATCTCATAATGATAACCACTGAATCTTGTCAAGGCAGTCGTATGGAGTTGACCCCAAACCCTTGCATCTATTGTATATGTACCTGAAATTGAGCCTGTCCGCAATATTAACAATAAATCTCGATAAATGATCTTCAGGTAACCAGTCACCTAAATCATAAGGCATTAACATCCATTGTTTCCTATCTGCACCAATGAATTTTTTCATGAGTGCTAGATAATAAATCTTTAGTAAATTACAAAGCCCGACAGGCTCCTGGAAAAAACGGGTAAGTATATCAAAAAAATATCACGGATATTTGATCATGTGACCAGAAAATCGGTACTGGGGTTTAAGCTCCTAGTAATGGAATATTGGGATGACATGTCGTTTATACCGGTAGATTTTTCATTACACCGCTAAATTGGTAATAATAAGGAAAAACCTTATGTGCTTAAACACTTCGTTTGATTTATAGAGCAGTTTAGACATTATAACATAGGTGTATCATCACCCCAGATTGTACAATTTTCTTATTTTTGTCAAAATTTGAAGAATATGGCAAAACAAAACTGGAAACCGGGTAATATGGTTTATCCGTTACCGGCGGCACTGATCAGCTGCGGTGATATTAACGGGAAAATGAACCTGCTGACTGTCTCGTGGCTGGGAACGCTCTGCACCGATCCGCCAATGTGCTATATATCAGTCCGCCCGGAGCGATATTCGCACGACCTGATTAAACAATCGGGTGAGTTTGTAATTAACCTCACCACAACCGAGATTGCCGAAGCTACCGATTGGTGCGGGGTAAAATCAGGACGTGATCACGATAAGTTTAAAGAGAGCGGCCTTACTCCTGCTGCCGCATCAAAAGTGAAATGCCCGGTCGTGGCCGAAGCACCAATATCCATTGAATGTGTTGTAAAAGAGATTAAATCGCTGGGTTCGCACGATATGTTTATCGCCGATGTGGTCAACATTATTGCCGACGACCGGTTTATTGATCCCGAAACAGGCGCCTTCAGCCTGGCTGCCTCGGGCATAATGGCCTACTCGCACGGAACGTACTATTCTCTGGGCAAACGGATCGGAAAATTCGGATGGAGCGTGATGAAGGATAAAACAAAGCACACATATAAACGTTAAGATTAGGAAGTTCTTCTTGTTATATTGAAAACTAAAGAATGCTCTCAGTAATCAAAAAATGACTGCATTTATCATAGTTTCATTAAAGTATATTGAATAGTATTGAGAAAAATAATTATTCGCTTTCGGTATAACTAACGACTTTATAACTAAATGAAAAACAATTTATTAATAGGATTATTGGTAATATCAGGTATGACAGCATGTAATTTGCAGAACGAAATAAAAGAAACCAATCCGCTGCTGGCGGAATGGACCACACCACACCAGACACCACCTTTTACGGAAATAAAACACGAACACTTTATCCCCGCAATCGAGACGGCACTTAGTTCTGCAAAAGCAGAGGTGGATGTCATAATTAATAACACCGACAAACCTACGTTCGGGAACACCATTGTAGCTCTAGAGGATTCAGGCGAAAAGCTCGATCATATCACCAGTGTTCTTTTTAATCTGAACTCAGCCGAGACCGATGATACTATACAGGCCATCGCACGTGAAATTTCGCCAAAACTATCTGAATTTTCAAACTATGTGTCCCTCAACGATCAGCTTTTCGCGAAAGTAAAAGAGATTTACGGACAAAAGGAGAGTCTGAATCTTTCACCCGAAGATCTGTACCTGCTTGAGAAAAAGTACCTTGGATTTGTAAGAAGTGGTGCCAATCTTGAACCTGTTGCCAAAAAAAGATACGCGGAAATCACCACCGAATTATCACAGCTTTCGCTGCAATTCGGCGAAAATGTACTGGCTGAAACCAATGCCTACCAGTTGCTGATTACCGATGAAAAGGATTTGTCAGGAATACCCGAAACAGAGCGCGAAGCTGCTGCCCAGAATGCAAAATCAAAAGGGAAAAGTGGGTGGCTGTTCACACTTCATGGACCCAGTTTCACGGCATTTATGAAATATGCTGATAACCGCGATCTTCGGGAACAGATGTACCGGGCTTATTCTTCACGAGGATTTCAGAAAAACGAGCATAACAACGAGGAGATCATCCGTAAAACGGTAAATCTTAAAATGGAAAAGGCGCAGTTATTGGGTTTTAAAAATCACGCTGAATATGTCCTCGCTGAACGGATGGCCGAAAACCCTCAAAAAGTCAACGAGTTTCTGAACCAGCTGTTCACGGCCTCACGCCCGGGGGCAGAAAAGGATTTTGCCGAAGTGCAGAATTTCGCCCAACTTCATGGATTAAAAGAGCAGTTACGTCAGTGGGACTGGAGCTATTATTCCGAAAAACTGAAAAATGCAAATTACGGTTTCGACGAGCAGCAGGTGAAACCCTATTTCCAGCTTGAAAAAGTACGCGAAGGGGTTTTTGAACTCGCGACACGCCTTTACGGACTCACTTTCAGGGAAAACAAAGCAATCCCGGTTTATCATCCCGATGCTACCGCGTACGAGGTATATGACCAGGACAGTACTTTTTTATCGGTACTTTATCTCGATTTCTTCCCGCGCGAAGGTAAAAACGGCGGAGCCTGGATGAATGATCTGAGGGCCGAAAGCAAAATAAATGGCAAAATTGTAAGACCCGTTATCACCGTAGTCTGTAATTTCACCAAGCCGACAGAAACCAAACCATCACTTTTGACTTTCAATGAGGTGACCACCTTCCTTCACGAATTTGGTCATGCATTACATGGGATGCTGGCCAATACGGTCTATCCGAGTCAGTCGGGCACCAATGTCTACCGCGATTTTGTTGAGCTCCCGTCACAAATAATGGAAAACTGGGGCACGGAGAAGGAATGGCTCGATTTGTTTGCCTTTCATTACCAGACCGGGGAAAAGATTCCGGCAGAGCTTGTGCAGAAACTCATCGATGCCGAAAATTTCCAGGCTGGATATGCCTACCAGCGGCAGCTGAGTTTTGGAATGAACGACATGGCCTGGCATTGGATCAGCGAGCCCATGAATGGCGATATCGTTGAATTTGAACAAAAAGCCATTGCCCCGACTGAACTTTTCAAACCAATCGAAGGCAGTTGTCTAAGCTCGGCCTTTACCCATATCTTCGCGGGAGGTTATGCAGCAGGTTACTACGGATACAAATGGGCGGAGGTACTCGATGCCGATGCATTTTCGCAGTTCAAAACCAATGGCATTTTCGATAAGGCTACTGCTACTTCGTTCCGCAAAAACATCCTCGAAAAAGGAGGAACCGAACATCCGATGAAACTCTATGTTGCTTTCCGCGGACAGGAACCTTCCATCGAACCTTTGCTCGAAAGAAGTGGGTTAAAAAAATAGGGAATACAACCATTACTAATCGCCTGATATTCAATATCATTATTTCAAACCCGGCGGGTTTGTATGTTTGTAGAAATAGGTTGTGAATGAGCAACATTCGACTCCGGCCGGAGTCGAATCCTTTCACTTACAATCTGTTCTATCCCGAAATTTCGGGATGTGACCTCTCTGAGGTCAGAGAAGCATTTTACTATCCAACATAATTGCGATGTAATCTATTTGCAAATTATGAAAAATTTTATAAAAGTTGAAAGGGCCAAACATGATCTTACACAGGCCGAATTGGCTGAACAATTGAAAGTCTCAAGGCAGACAATCAATTCGATTGAGTTGGAAAAATTTGTCCCCTCAACCGTTTTATCGCTCAAAATTGCCGCATTTTTTAACGTGAAATTTGAAGATCTGTTTATTCTGGAAGAGGATGACTGGGAATAATTTGGTAAATGAGGTTTGATGTGCGTAATATCTTTATACAATGAATTCAATATTCCAATCATTTATTGATATTAAATAATTTAAAGGAAAAGTCACACAATGTATCAGTAGAGTTCATACAGTGCTACACAGTGATTTTCAGCAAACGATCAGACTCTGCGAAGTAAAACTACACCGTGGAAATCTGTGGCTTTACACTGTGTAACACTGTGTAATTTATTTTACCTTCTGCTTCTTCTGAGTTTTTCTTTGAAAATTAGATTTTCAAAATCAATAACCGGATAAAACCAATGCCTTAAACCCATATTTTTTGTAATTTTGCATTTCACAAAAAGAGGATTGCAATGTTAACGCGCATCAAAGAGTTACAGCAGGAGATTGAAGGAATCGTCGCCGAATCGGTGGAGCAAGCCGAAGAACTTCGTATCAGGTACCTGAGCAAAAAAGGGGAAATCTCAAAATTATTCGGGGAGTTCCGGAATGTTTCAGCCGATCAGAAAAAAGAGATCGGCGCTGCCGTTAATACACTCAAAGAGTTTGCACTCGAGAAAATCAACCTGTTAAAGGAGGGTCTGCAGGAACAAAAATCCAGCGGATCGGGTGTTGACTTAACCCTTCCCGGCGAGCCCATGAAGTTGGGGACACGTCATCCTATCTCAATTGTAAAAAACGAAATACTCGATATATTTAAACGACTTGGTTTTGTGGTTTCGGAAGGTCCTGAAATTGAGGATGACTGGCATGTATTCAGTGCATTGAATTTTGCAGAAGAGCACCCGGCCCGCGATATGCAGGATACTTTTTTCATCCAGCGTGACCCCGATGTACTTTTGCGTACGCACACTTCCTCCGTCCAGGTGCACGATATGGAGACGATGAAACCGCCCATTCGTACCGTTACACCAGGGCGTGTTTTCAGGAATGAGGCCATTTCCTACCGTGCTCATTGTATGTTCCATCAGATTGAAGGGTTGTATATCGATGAAAATGTATCGTTTGCCGATCTGAAACAAACGTTGCTCTATTATGCCAAAGAGCTTTTTGGCGAGAATGCCGAAATCCGCATGCGTCCCTCCTACTTCCCGTTTACAGAACCTTCGGCAGAGGTCGATGTCTCGTGTTCGATCTGCGGAGGGAAAGGTTGCAACGTATGTAAATACACAGGCTGGCTCGAAATCCTTGGATGCGGAATGGTCGATCCCAATGTTCTCGAGGCTTCCGGAATCGACAGTAAAAAATATACCGGATATGCATTCGGAATGGGGATCGAACGGATTGCCATGTTAAAGTTCGGCGTCAATGACCTGCGTCTGTACTTCGAAAATGATGTAAGGTTTCTTCAACAGTTCGAATCCGCGATTTAAGACATTTACTAAAATAAAATATCCGATACTGATAGAGCTGGGAAACAAGTGTTTCCATCTTTATCAATATCGGATTTTGTTTGATAACCTGTCTTACGAAAATAAAAACAGGAAATTATAGTAAAACCACAGACTGCAGAAAGGTCTTGTTTAGCATCGCGTGAGGCTTCTGAAATACACCACATTGATATCTGTCATTTTGTTATCGGTAAATAAATATCGATAAATCTAGTATTTCCCTGAATTTATGACTTATATTTACATTAATGCCTCTTTGAATAGTTTTTAGTTGTGTTTCCGGTTAGGTTAATAATCATTGAATCATCTAAAAATGAAGGGAGTACTCCATGAACAATAGAAAAAACTCACTGGGTATTGATATTGGTTCAGTTTCAATTTCTCTGGCAGTAACGGATGAATCGGGACGTATTCTTCAAACAGCCTATACTTTTCATAAAGGACAAGTAACCGAATGCCTTTTAAATTTACTCCGGAAAATCGATTTTAATCAAATAAAATCAATCGGGTACACTTCCTCATGTCCGGAAATTCTCAAATCTGGCGTGAAGACTGATTCCCGCATAGCCTATATCACCGCTGCGAAAATGCTTCACCCCGAAGTTACTGCATTGTTAATTATCGGAGCTGCCAAATTCGGTTTAGTCTCGTTTTCGAAAACAGGTGATTACCAGAATTATAAATCGAATACCTCATGCGCCGCTGGAACCGGAAGTTTTCTGGATCAGCAGGCAGAGCGTCTGAATTTTGAAAATATCCAAAAGTTCAGTGACCTGGCTTTTGCCAATAAGGGCAATTTCCCGTTGATTGCCTCGAGGTGTGCCGTATTTGCAAAAACCGACCTGATTCATGCACAGCAGGAAGGATATTCCCCCGAAGAGATTTGCGACGGTCTGTGTTATGGCCTGGCCCGGAACATTGCCGATACTGTTCTGATAAACAACACCCATACATCCGTTATTGTCGCAGGAGGGGTAGCTTTAAATAAGGCAGTCATCAAACACCTTGAAAAACTTGCAAATATTACCATTATAACTGACGAGTATGCCAGTGTTTATGGCGCCATCGGAGCTGCATTAAACAGCCGTGAGAATGATTCATTGCCGGAGCATCAAATCACAGAGGCAGATGACGTGGTGGAAACTGCGATAAAAGAGAAAAAGAGTTATTATCCTCCATTGGAATTGAAGTTATCGGATTATCCTGATTTTGATACAGCGGGAAAGTACAATTTCTGTTCATCCTGTTTTCCGGCGATGGATGCCGTAGAAGTTGATTTGTACCAGGAAATGGAAAAATTTGCCGATATACCCGTTTTTTTAGGTTTGGATATAGGTTCGACGAGTACTAAGGTGGTTTTGCTTGGTCAGAACAAGGAAGTGATTGTCGGTTTATATACCCGTACCTCAGGCCAGCCCCTCCGCGCTTCACAGGTTATACTCGAAACGATTCATCATCTTGAAGAAACTCACCACTGTCATTTTAAAGTATTAAGTGCCGGAACCACCGGTTCAGGAAGAAAGTTTGTCGGAAAAATTCTCGGAGCAGATATTATGCCTGATGAAATTACGGCACATGCCAGGGCCGCCTTTGAGTTAAACCCGGAAACAGATACCATTATCGAAATCGGAGGCCAGGATTCGAAATTCACAATTATGAACAATGGCACGGTAACATTTTCAGTTATGAATAATGTATGTGCCGCAGGAACAGGCAGTTTCATTGAAGAGCAAGCCAAAAGACTGGGATGTCCGTTAAATGAATATTCGCAGCGGACCCAAAATGTAAGGGCGCCGCTGGCAAGTGACCGTTGCACCGTCTTTATGGAACGTGACCTGATCCATTACCTGAATGAAGGTTACGCTGTAGACGAAATTCTGGCTTCTGTGCTTCATTCAATCAGGGATAACTACCTTACAAAGGTGGCCTTGAAAGGACAGATTGGATCGAAAATATTTTTCCAGGGGGCTACGGCCAAAAATAAATCGCTCGTTGCCGCTTTTGAACAAAAATTGCAAAAACCAATTATGGTTTCGAAATTCTGTCATCTGACAGGCGCTCTCGGAACCGCTCTTGAATTATATGATAAAAATACTATCTCCACAAAATTCAGGGGAATCGGTATGTATTCTAAAAATATCCCTGTTCATTCCGAGACTTGCATACTTTGTACCAACCACTGCAAACTCAAAGTTGCAGTTATCGGTGAGGAAACCGAAGCGTATGGTTTCATGTGCGGAAGGGATTATTCAATAAATAAATTTGTAAAAAATACTTCTGTTTCATTTCAGTTGATACCCAAACGAAATGAAATATTCAGGTTTAAATCCTCGGTATCCGACCCGAAAATTACAATTGGCATTCCCGCCGGGCTGCACCTTTTTGATGAACTGCCTTTCTGGCGAAAATTCTTTGATCTCTTATCCATAAATACCATAACCAGCGAAAATTATACTACTGCTGTTAAGGACGGGAAAAACCTCTGTGCAGCAGAATTCTGCGCTCCAATTGCAGCCATGCATGGTCATGTGGACTACCTGATGCAAAGGGCTGATTACGTCTTTCTGCCAATATATCTGACAGAAACCCGCGAAACGAATGTCAACAAGCACTATTGTTATTATACCCAGTTTATCTCGTCAATTATTAAGGCTTCGTCCTCCCGTAAGATTCTGTCGCCGCTTATTAAATCAACGCAAAGTGAACTTTCGGTCCGGCTCGAAATCTGCCAAATGTTAAAAACCATCGGATTAAGCAGCATTGGATTCTTTCAGGTAACGCGCGCCTATGAGGAGGCTAGAAAATATACGCAATCTTTGCTGAAAGAATGGCAGGCTCTTTACGAAAAGGAAACAAGAGATACCAATGATATTCATATTGTGCTGATTGGCAGACCGTATAATGTCCTGTCGCCGGCGATGAATCATCATATCCCTGATATTTTCGAAAAAAACGGCATCAAAACTTTCTTTATGGATATGCTTCCGTCCGGCCAGGAAGAAATCTCCGGCGCAGAGGAATTGGTAAAGGCAATACGATGGAAGTTTGCCTCCAAAATACTGAATGCTGCCGGGATAATATCCAAAACCCGGAATTGTTATCCCGTCCTGATTACCTCGTTTAAATGCACACCCGATTCATTTGCCATTGAATATTTCAAAGAAATTATGAACTCGGCTCACAAACCCTACCTGATACTGCAACTTGACGAACATGACTCAACAGTTGGTTACGAAACGCGCATAGAATCAGCAATCAGGGCTTTCAGAAATCACCTCGAAAGAGAAAATCAGACGAATGAGAAGAAAAATGAAATAAATAGTAAAGAAAAGGATCTTTCGAATCAACTGAGCGTTGCGGGTAATACCAACGGCTGGGAAGATTATATCCGGAGCCTTGTGAATGATGCAACTGAAAGCATAAAGGATCACGCAATTGACTTTAAAAGATTTACCAATCTGTTGCAGCGGACCAATGGCTTTGAAACGAATTTGTCGGGTCCGTTTATTTGTGGCCCAAATAGTCTGAAAAACAAGACTTTATTACTTCCTTCATGGGATCCTTGCGTTGGACCATTACTCGAAGCTGTTCTTCAAAACAGCGGAATTGATGCACGACTGGTTAGCAGCACAACGGAATCGATTCAACGGAGTCTGAGTTTTAATACAGGGCAATGCCTTCCTTTGAATATTGTTGTTCAGAATGCGATTGAATACATCGGGTCACATTCACTAAATCCGTCCGAAACGGTGCTCTGGCTGGTAAAATCTGATTTGTCGTGTAACCTGAGTATGTTTCCGCTATTCGCGCGCAAACTGTTAACCAATCATGGGAAAGGACTTGAAAATACATCTGTCTATATAGGTGATGCGATTTTTTATGATCTGTCGTTACAAACAGCCATAAATGCTTACCTGGCTTATATGTTCGGGGGATATATCCGGAAAATCGGTTGTAAAATCAGGCCATACGAAACGGCTAAAGGCGCAACTGATGCTGTAATGGAAAAAGCCTTTACGACACTGTATGATGTTTTTAAAAACGGCACACCTAAAGAGACAGCACTGACACAGATCATCCGGGAATTTGAAGCCATAGATGTGAAACACACCGACCGGCCAAAGGTGGCCATCTTCGGCGATTTATATGTCCGGGACAATGACCTGATGAATCAGAATCTGATAAAAACTATTGAAGATTATGGTGGTGAGGTTATTACAACACCTTACAGCGAATACCTGAAAATAATTGTCGAACCCTTATTCGGCCGACGTTTCAAGGAAGGAAGGTACTTCGAATATGCAAAAATCAGGTTCCTTTCCTCATTGATTCCACTGGTTGAAGAAAAATTCAATCCCCTTTTCTACAGGATTATTCAAAAACCACTAAACGGGAAAAATATGAATGTCGAAAACTGGTTAAATCAATTCGGACTTCATCTGTTACACGCGGGCGAATCGGTTGAAAACATCCTGAAAATTCATTCCCTTATTCACCAGTATCCCGACATCGCTTTATTTATCCATACCAATCCTTCCTATTGTTGTCCGTCGCTGGTCACCGAGGCGCTGACATCACGGATTGAAGAATTAACAGGTATACCTGTTGTAACCATCGAATATGATGGAACTGCCGGCTTCAAAAATGAAGATATAATTCCCTATTTAAAATACAGAAAAAACAAGAACTGAGATTCCCCACAAAAACAGTTGATCCGGGCGTTATCAAATCAGCAGATACGAGTGTTAGTATTGTTTATTTGCTTTAATTTTCTCAATTAATGTGATGTCATCAGGTGTTAAAATAATTCTTTTCCCCTGTTTGGTTACAACTAAAACCCTGTTGATCCGTTGTGTTGCATAAAATGTGGAATGGCCGAAACCCGGGGTGTAAAATTTACCATAATACCCCCAAAGTCCTCCGGAGGCAAAAGTCCTGATGGTTCCGGTCATTTCATCATCGCCTATTGCACGAACCTGTCGAATGTCTGAAAGACTAATTTTAACTTTACCACCCGGACGGTTTATTATAAGGTCGGTATCGCTTATTGAGTATGACTGCGAAGCATAAAGCCAGGCACCAAAAAAAACTAAGAACATGAGTACCATTCCCCCGGTATGAATTAAAATAGTTGTTGTATCGCCCCGGGCGGCAACCAGTGCATTAATGCTTTGGTTTGCCAAAACAATTAAAATAATGAATACAACAGCTGTAATTATCTTCGCCAGTGTATCAAGTGATGCTTTAAATTCCGTCATTTATTCCGGTGATTATGATTTCCATGTTGAAAGGGATTAAATCCGGATTTCTGCCGGCAATAGTTTATTTCACCTGGCTGATTATCCAGTTTGATACTTCCTTCAGTGCCGCAGGTGAAAATGTTTGCTCAATTGCAGCATATTCTGCTGGTGAACCAGTTTTACAATCCTGAAACAAATGATTAAGGTTGGGAAGAGTTTTGATCGTCACCTTTTTGTTCCCTCCTTTTTCCAGGGCTTTCTGTATTGCTTCCAGGTTCACTTTCGGAGGCACCTGCAAGTCCTTTTCCCCGTTAATTGCCAGGACTGGACATTTGACTTTTTCCAGCATGGGTGCAGGATTGTATTTGATAAAATAATTCATCCATGGACTTGACAATGAGTTTACCAATAACTTCACATAATCGTCTTCATTTATTGTTGCCGGCTTTCCCGAGTCGGGATTATCTTTCAATGCTTGTTTGACATAGCCGGCCAAATCTGTTCCCGAACCCTGCTTATAATCATTTTTTATAATGAAATCGAAAATACCTTTGTTGAAAATTTTGGCTTTTTGTAAATCGGCCTCACTTTTTCCGGATGCTTTACCTATCAGTTCCTGCTGGAGTAATAATAACTGGTCTCCGCGTATTCCGGTTCCCGCAAGCAACACAATAAAATTAACATCTGTTGATTCAGCCGCAACCATTGGTGCAATTATTCCTCCCTCGCTATGTCCGGCCAGTCCGATTTGATTCTTTTTTATTTCCTTCCTGGTCTTCAAATAGTTTAGGGCAGACTTTACATCCCTGGCAAAATCAATTGAAGTAGCTGTCCCATGAACTCCAGTTGATTGTGCCGTACCACGGTCATCAAATCGTAAAACTGCAATCCCGTTCTTTGTTAAATGATCCGACAAAACAAGAAATGGTTTATGACCCATTAATTCTTCATCTCTATTCTGAGGCCCGCTGCCACTGATCAAAATAACGGCAGGAAAGGGATCTCCCGTTTTGGGAAAAGTAAGTGTTCCTGCCAGGGTGATATTATCCTGTGTGTTGACAAACTTAACATCTTCCGAATTGTATGCATATGGCAGGGATGGTTCCTGTAGTCTCACAATTTTTTCTTTTGCGATTTTTTCTCTTGTTAAATTCATTGGAAAAGATTGTCCTGCCTGTCTGAAAGTTCCATTAATTATATTATTCTTGTCCAGGGTTCCTTCGTATTCAACACCTAAATTTTTGACAGCAAGTTTTAACACGGAGTTTTCAAAACTTGCGGAAGTTACCGGAATTCCTTTGGCACCCTGGTCGGGACTGTCCATAGTGGAACTGTATCCGGTGTCGGTTTTGCTGATGTTAAAGACCACTCTTAACGAGGTTCCGGGAACTTTTAGGATCCCATTCCATGGACCTGCAATGTCCTGACCAAACATTGATATAGTTGTCAGAATTGCAACAAGTAGTAGTGCCGTTTTTTTCATTTAATTGGATTTATAAGTATGGTAAAAAATATCGATCAATCTGCGAGGTGGTTTACTGGTTGTGATATGTGAACAGCCTCCTTCAATGTTTTAGCTAAACACACAATCAACCAGGCTTTTATTAATTCATTTTTGTCCGATTTACCTCTTTCAATCATAACTTCAAATTTATCATTTAAAACAGAGAATTCTCCTTCAATACAAGCCTTTATATGATTAGTATATGAACCGCATCCTTCGAAGTTATTAACCGGTTTCATTTGTCCGATTGCCTTCAGTAGTAAATCGAGATTCCCCGGAAACGAATAATGACAAATGTCCATCGCGCAAGCCTGAAGTTCAATATCCTTAAATTCGCCACCCTGTAATTCTGTGTATGATTTCCAATCCCAGGATAATCTTGCGACTAACAAACGCACTAACTTTTCCTTCTCAGGATTCTTTTCACCCAGCCAGTCTTTAATTTGCTGACCCAACTTTTCATTGTAAATACCGGAGATTTCCCTTTGGGGATTATCGTCCAACCATTCCTTTATTCCCTGAAGGTAGTGCTGTCCGATTAAACTCCGGCCGGTTGTATCCTTTTCGCATGCGTACGCTCCGTGGTGAATATGGTGGGTCCCGATTTCCGCCGGGTCAATATATGGTTCAAGTTTTTGGATAGAATCCTTAATGTAACCTATATGCTGTTGATATTTAAAATGACAAACTTCGAATCTTGTTATAAGCTCACGTATTTTGTGGACCCCATCAGACAGTTCCCCGAGTTTTTTTTCCAGGTTATCTATCTTAATAATTTCCGGATCATCGGGAGAAATCTGAATGTTTGACCATGCATTCATACTGCGTTATTTTTTAAAATATTGAGCACTGAAAAGATGTCGGAAAGCGGTCAGACCGGAATATATATGTTGTATGTTGCACCTTAAAATTAATTACTTAATGGCCGTATATTTAAGCCAACCAGGACACGCTCCTCATTAGAAAGATCACCTATAATTTTCCTCAACGGTTCCGGCACCATCCTTACCAGGGTTGGAATTGCAAATATCTGGTCACCTTCGGCCAATTTGGGATTCTTTAACAAGTCAATCACCTCAATGGTATATTTCCCCGCTAAGTGTACATTACAATATTTATGAATATTTTTTAAAGCGAGGATTGATTTGGGTGTTTGTCCTGCTATATATAACCGCAATTCCCACTTATCATCATGTGCCATTGTGAAAATTAATTAGTGGTATATACAAAAATAATAAATTTTAGTATTCGCTTACGGATTTTATTCAGAACAGACAATCATATTTTCCAGCTTCTGCGGTATTAGGAATTAACTCTGTCAATTCGGTACAGGAGGTTGCAAAAATCTGAACAAAATCATAGCCACCTTTATTTTCCTCATTATTTACAACGTCAGTTTTTATTACATTAAATTCATTATCTATTTGATTTAATTTTATTTTTTGCGTTATTGCGTGAAAATAGCTGGTTAATGATGATCTTTAGGCCTAAATATTATATCGAACAATCTTATTGCCCATTTCGGACAGTGATTAGTATAAAAAATACTTACGTGATGAAACGAGCCATGAGGATGACTTCTTACACAGAAGAATGATTATTGGCGAGTTCCATGTGACAACTAAAAAAAATATAAACAGATGAAATACATACTCTTATTTTTCTTCTTTTTACCCGGTGTGTTCAATCTTGCACAGGGGCAGACCAAAAGCCTGCCTGAAAATGTGGCGATAACATCCGATAAGAATAAAACCCAGGTACGCTCCAATGAAAACGGGGAATTACTTATCAACGTTTCCCCGGAGGATGTCGTTAGATTTAAAGCCAATGGGTTGGTCCGCTATAGCGACTTCGGTGCCAGGGGCGACGGCAAAACCGATGATATGGATGCCATCGCTGCGACCCATGCGTTCGCCAATCAGCAAGGCCTTTCTGTGAAAGCCGACGATGGAACTTACTACATCGGGGCAAAGAACCGCACTGCGGACATTCGGACCGACACCGATTTCGGCAGGGCTTCCTTTATCATTGACGATACTGATGTCAAAGATCGAAATGCGCATGTTTTCCTGGTTAGTTCCGGCCTGCGACCGTTCAAACTTGAGGGGATTTCTTCCCTTAAGAGGAATCAGGAGAAAATAGACGTCTCCCTGCCCGGAACCTGTATAGTCACTGTCACCAATTCCAACGTAAAACGTTACATCCGGTTTGGGCCGAACCAAAACAGCGGATCTTCGCAGACAGATATCTTTATCGTTGACAAAAACGGTAAGGTGGATATGGACGCTCCCATCATCTGGGACTTTGACCAGATCACGGACATCACCGCCCTTCCCATTGACGAGACGACACTGACCATTACCGGAGGACGTTTCACAACCATTGCCAACAGTGCCGAATCGAAGTACACCTACTACAGCCGTGACATCGCAATCAGGCGTTCCAATGTTCGCGTGATTGGGTTGGAACACCTCATCACCGGCGAAGGCGACCATGGTGCACCTTATGGTGGATTCATCACTGTCGGCGACTGCTCCTACGTAACAGTTCAAAACGCGACCCTGACCGGACATAAAATGTACCAGACCATTGGCTCAGCTGGAGTTTCGGTCTCCATGGGTACCTATGACATCTCCCTTAACCGGGCCCTCAACGTGTCATTTGTGAACTGCCGCCAGACGAATGACATCAACGACGGCAGGTACTGGGGAATCATGGGGTCCAACTTCTGCAAGAATCTTGTTTTAGACAGTTGCACCTTTTCACGGTTCGATGCTCACATGGGAGTTGCCAATGCCACCATCCGCAACTCAACCCTTGGACACATGGGAATCAATGCCATCGGCAGCGGGACCTTTACCGTAGAGAATAGCACCATTCGCGGAAGAACTCTCATCAATCTGCGTTCGGACTACGGCAGTACCTGGCAGGGAGAATTAATTATCCGTAACTGCGTTTTCGTGCCGGCAGACGGAAGGCCAACCAGCGCCAGCTTAATCGGCGGTTCGTATTCCGGTCAACATGATTTCGGCTACACCTGTTATATGCCGGAACGGATCACCATCGAAAACCTGCGTATCGACGACTCCAAACATCCAACAGACTACCAGGGACCCTCCATTTTTGCAAATTTCAATCCAAAGATGACCGACGATTCCTACGAGGAGAAGTTTCCCTATGTCAAAACCAGGGAAGTCAGTCTAAAGAACGTGACCACTACCAGCGGTAAAACACTGAGGCTCAGCGATAATCCGTTTATGTTCAAGGATGTGAAGGTAAACACCAATTAACGGAGGCTGCATGGGGAGCCGCTTTTGACCGGGAAATTAAAACCTTTTCGGAGGACGGGATTAACGAGTAATTTCTATTATTTGATAACTCTAAGCAACACGCAAAATCTTCTCCATATTACGACCTTTCGCCAATTCATCCACCAATTTGTCCAGATACCTTACCTGTTGCGTTAACTGATTTTCGATTTGTTCCACCCGGTAACCGCAGATTACCCCGGTGATGAGGTGAGCATTCGGGTTTATTGTGGCATTCTGAAAGAATATCTCAAAAGTTACTTTTTTATCAATCAGTTCCTGCAGCTTTTTTTCATCAAACCCAGTTAACCACTCAATTACCTGGTGCAATTCTTCTTTAGTTCTGCCTTTCTTTTCCACTTTTGCAAGATACAAGGGATATACCGCAGCGAATGTCATTTTTGCAATTAGTTCATCGTGTTTGTTTGTGTTCATACCCAATATTTTAACGTTATTCATCCCAATTATTTCAACTTTTCCATCCGGCCTTTACTTTCACTATGTTTTCTGTGTTCATCTTTGATTGAATTTACAAAATGTAGAGTGTGCTTTTGACTAATAATTGGTCAAAGAAGGATTTTTTTACGACAGTTGGCCAGTAACTTTCCATAAGTTGGTAGGTTATCCTTCCAAATATAATGTCGCCTGCGTTACTTAACAGGTCATTGTAAGGTTGATATGTTTCCTCATCTGCAATCATTGCCCTTCGATGATCAATATTCTTATCAGGTTTGGATAAACCCCAAATTTTTGGATACTTGTTAAAATTGGCCTTCATATCATCATGAACCTACTTCTGTATCTGTAATCTCGATTTTGTAATCCGGGAACAAATCAAAGTAACCAATCTAATGCTAAAACCAGGAAAAGGCGGAAAATTCAATAATATGAAAAATACAATGCAATGTGTCAGTTGAATTTAGCTCTAATGTTTCATAGTACTACAACTGGTCAATTACCTCCGTCTGTCCGTTGCTTGTGTTTTTTGTCTGCCCGGTATAATTTCTTTAAAGTCATCCTGTCTGGTAAAATATTCCAGACCTAAAACTAATCACAGAAATGACCACGCATATCAAAACCGAATATTTCTTAATCATTTTTCTTAAATGTTTAATTTTCAATAGTTATATGAAACTTTTGAAGGTTTCCTAAAATCTTTACAAGCAAAATAGATTTCTCTAATATTACGGGCGATTTCCTGTCAAGCCGAAAAGCCGTCTGAGTGCTAAGATACACACCGAAAACCAATGCTGCCGAATTGGCGGGTAGACTGATGTTACGGCCTGGGCTTTTGAGTTATTGTCACCCTGTCGAAATAATCGCCTGCCTCGAGTCCAACAGTAATAATCCGTTGAACATTAAGTGGATTTTCTGCCACTTTAATGAAGAGAGTATTTTTATCCCGACGCTCAACAACAAAGCAATCTTGTTTAATTATATAACTATCCGACTCAAAATTGATACTCTTAAAATCATAAAAGTAAACACTATTAACAGAAACATCCGATATGCGCCAAGCACTGCCACCTGTTTTAACAGTCACAGAGTCCGATAAGGCGTCAAATTCAACAGCCTTAGTCGATAGTTTAATATTATCGTCCCATTCGCCAATCTTTTTATGTAAACAAGAATTGATTGTTAAAACAATAAAAATCAACAGAATAAAACTCAAAATTCGTTTCATGGTTTTAGTATTAAATACATGACAGGTCAAATTATCCTGGAAATTATGACCTCTTTTGTCGTACAACAATGGAAATTGAGCATAGCGACTTTTTGTAAGCCGTTTCATTTAATTTATCAGACTCGCTGTCCATTTCATATATAGGTTTACATTTTTTTACCTTTGTTGTGCACTGGCTTTATTCCCACCATTTTTTATAATTTTTGTTGGGATTTTCAGTTCTTTTTATCGCGCCATTCGGCATTTGGTTTTTCAAAGCAAAGTCAAGCCAGCCTTTATCCCAATATTTCTCAGAAACACTGAATTCACCGGCTCCAACATCGAAATCCTGATTGGCATTTGGAACTCTGTAGTCAGCCCAGCTGCAAATCTTTTCCTTTGAAGTGGAATAACTTTTCCAAATACCAATAAAAGCATTGTTTAAATATCCGTCCGATATAGATTGGATATCGTCATATTTTATTTCGCTTTTAGTATCCAAATACCACTTTGAGTAGAGTTGTCCACTGAAAATTCCGCTATGAGCTTGTTTTTTATTTTCTTTAAACTTATAGGTTGCAATCAAAATTCCCTGAGATTTAATTCCTTTTTTTTCATATTCGTTATCCACACCAAAGTGAAGATTTTTAACTGTTCTAATTTCTGAAATTCTAATTATTCCTTCAAAATCACAAATTGTTTCTTTAACACATGATTTGCCGACAACGAAATACTCTTTCGGATTTTCTTGATTTCTCTTGACTGAAATTAATTTGATTCGGATTCGTTGATGTTCATCGCCAATGATTCCGTAAACGAATTCATTATCGGTTTTTGTCCAAAGTGTAGAAAAATTATATTCCACATATTTATCAGCTTCATTTTTCAAATTCAGGTAGTCTTCAAGCAAAAAGTTGGCTATAAAACTTTCATCATTTTGGGCAAACAGGACATTTGAAAATATCACAAAAATCAACATTAGTTTATTCATTTTATCATCGTTTTAATCTGTGGCTAAAGTTGGAAGCTACACGCAGAGGTGGATTGCGGGCAATTTCCTGTCACGCAATGGCAATCAATCTTTAAGCAAAATTTTCTTTGTCAGGAGTTTTCCAACATATCTGACGCTGTTTTATTTCCGAGTTGTTCCGCTAATCCGATAAGAAGTCCTTCCATTAATCATCCTTATTAAGTCGATTTTCAATATCCATATTTTGATGTAAAATCCTGATGACTTCAATAGTATTGTCTTCTGTCTTTTTAAAAAAAATCAAGTGTGATTTTACTTTTGACATCCTATATCCAGATCTGATATAATCTATTTTTTGACATAATTCATAGTTGTCCACAATGAAAATAATTTCGTCAATGATGAGATTATGATATCTATCAGCCTGTTCTCTGGACCATTTGTTTAAAGTGTAAAGCCATATTTTTTCTAAATCGGAAATAGCTTTTTCACTTATCCGATATTTCTTAATCATAGGTATTTCCGATGCAAGTCTGCAAGATGCTTGTCAGCATTAAAATTTTCAACCATCGGGCTGTTTTCTCCCTCAATTAAAGCGTCTCTTAATTCTATCAGTTTTTTTTCCTCTGATTCTAAAAGTCTTAATGCAGAACGTACAACTTCACTCGCAGAGCTATATTTTCCTGAGGCTACGGATGAATTTATAAAATTCTCAAAATGCGAACCCAATGATATTGATGTGTTTTTTCCCATTTCTATTCTATTTTTATTCGAAGTTACCAAATCTTGGTAATTAAATCAAGAACACGAATAAAAGTCTATTCATTTTTCTTAATCAAATTTTTAAAGTATTGTCTAACTACAGATTGGATTTCATTCAATTCGCTTAAAAAATTCTTGATAAGCTTCAAATCCTCCATCATTATGAATCCCATATCCATTGCCTGGTACCTGCCGGGGGGACCGATGCCCGGGGATGGTGGCGGGAGTGCAAACAGGGCGGCAAGTTCTTTGTCCATGTAAAGCAGTTTGGATTATGATCTAAATGTAATGGTGCGTTTTTCTTTATGCCGTCATGGGATTTATTTGTATCTGTCCGCCTATTGCTCTTAATACTTTCATAATTGTCTCAAACTGAGGTTTAGATCCATCCGATAAAGCTTTGTATAAACTTGGTCTACTTAATCCAGTTTCTTGAGCAATTTTTGTCATACCAATTGATTTTGCAATATGTCCGATTGCTGTAATTAAATCGGAATCATTTCCTTCAGCTAAAACAGCATTAAGATATTCCGCAATCATTTCGTTACTATCTAAATAGTCTGCTATATCAAATTTTGAAGTTTCCATTTCTATACTATTTTAATTTGTTTTAAAATCACTTTTGTCTTTTCAATGTCTCTCTGCTGGATTGACTTATCTCCACCAATAAGTAGAATAATGATTTTTCCGTCTGATTCTTTAAAATATACTCTGTATCCTTTAGCGTAGTCAATTTTTAGTTCCAGAATCCCATTGCCAACAGGTTCACAATCACAAAAATGCTCATCATTCTCAATCTTTTGAATGCGAAACAATATTTTTGCTTTCGCTCTTAAATCTTTTAGTTTTCTCAGCCATTTGTCAAACTCGTCTGTCTTCTCAATTTTGTACATTTATTTAAATGTATTCATTTGGATACAAAATTACGCAATCTTTTCTATTCGTGAAAGGTTAATTCAAAATTCTTCAGAATAATTCATGACACCTAAAACATTATGCATGTGCTTTTTAAAATGCCCTTTAACGTTTGAGTGTAGCGGCAGTAAGGGATTGCGGGCTTGGTTCCTGTCAAGCTACGAAAAAGTTGTTACGGGGCAGAATGCTCGAATACCACGCAAACTCTTATTGCCCGCTACACTTTGTTATGGCGCGTAATTCTCTCATTATAGGAATGTCAGACCGATTTTCTTATTTAGTCCTTTTTCGAAAATCCTAATCAGTGTTGATAATTGAATATTACCTTTCCCATTTTCAATTTTAGAAATATAGCTTTTTTTAGTCCCTGCTTTTATAGCAAGCTGTTCTTGTGTCAGGTTCGCTGTCTTTCTGGCTTCTTTAAGCATCTCGCTAATGATGTACATTAGAGCACCTTCTTCATATTCATTTCTGCTGTCAGATCCAATTTTACCGTGCTCTTTTTCAATGAGTTCATTAAATGTTTTAATTTCTTTATAATCTGTCATGTTTTTGTTTTTTTAGTTCAAAATACGCTAACATAAACCTCATTGCCTTTTCAATTTCATTCTTTGGTGTTTTTTGTGTCTTTTTTTGAAATCCATTAAACAGAATAATCAAATTTCCTGTGTCAAATCAACAGAAAATTCGATAAATATTTGACTGGTATTCAATTCTAACTTCAAAAGGTCCATCATATCCAGTAATTGGGGCAAGAAATTTCTCAGGCACTCTGTCAACCTGTTTGATTAACTCAACGACATACTTCACCTTTTGTTTAACCTTCAAATCGAGCTCTTTATAGAATTCCATGAAGTAGTCTTCGTGAAATATTATCTATCTGGCCATTTGCAGAATGTTATCTTCAAAGATAACATTAATTTATCAGATTCCAAGCATTTCAGCATAAATTCCTGATTTGCTGATCTCTTTTATTAAACGCCATAATGGCCGCAGTTACAAGCAGGCCGGGATTTTTATTACCGAATTTCCTGCAAAGAGCCAAATTTCAATTTATTACTTCCCCTTCAACAAAACCCCGATCCTTCTGGGAAACCCGACTTGCGGATAGCTTGCTGTTATGTGGGGTCATTCTAATATTCTGTTTTTAAAATCCATTTGTTCATGTAGTATTCTTGTGATTTCCACTTCATTTTCTTCAATCTTTCTGTAAAAAATGATGTGTCTACCTGCTTTAAATCCCAATAAGTTTTCCGTTACCACAGAGTAATTTTTACCTAACTCAGGGTTACAGGCAACTTGGTTACAGTTTTCCAAAAGCATAAAATAATATTTGTCTGCTTGATTTTCTGACCATTTATCAAAAGTATAATTCCAAATCTCAGTTAAATCATCAATTGCTTTATTTGTTAATTTATACTTAGCCATTCAATCTCTTTTTAGCTTTTAATTCTTCTAAGTGTGAATCAGGGTTGAAATTAGATGCTATTCCACTTTCAATCCCTTCCTGAATAGCTTCCCTTAATGAAATAAGTCTATTTTCTTCCTCTTCCAAAAGTCGTAGTCCTGCCCGGACAACCTCACTTGCATTTCTAAATCTTCCGGCAGATATTCTATTTTGAATAAAACTATCAAAATAGTCTCCTATTGATATTGAAGTGTTTCTACTCATAATTCATCAAATTTTTTACAAAGATACCAAATATTGGTACAATAATCAAGATGCGTTGCAATTTTATAATCCCACATAACGGTTGGCGGTATGAAACGTTGCGCATTTTGGAGCACTTTCCTATCAGCCCGCTAAGCCGTTGATTAAATGTTATTTCGTTAAAATATAGCACTATCCGCGCAATGTTTTATGACCACGTGTTGTGCTTTGTTTTTAGTTGTTTTCTTCTTGAAATATTATAGCTCTATATTTCGCACAAGAATCATTTATTTGTCCTTTAAAATTCATTTCCTTAAGCAATTTCGAATAGTTCATTAAGATTTGAGGGTCATAACCGAATACACTAATTTTCATTGTAGGCTCCCTATATCCACCATGCTTAATTATACTAAATCTATTTCCAGCATTTCCAGTCAAATATTCATGAAATTTCTCTTTGGCTAATTCTTGTGCAAAAACTATTATAGCTTCTTTCTGCTTTTTGTTTAATTCAATTGTTATAGTATCCTCAATCGTCTTTAAAGCCTCACCATATATGTATATCGAGTCAGAATTAACAACTATACTGTTACAGTTGGCACACCAAAATTCATATTTCAGATAGAATTTATTGTCTTTTCGAATTGAAATGAACATTTTCTCCTCATGTACACCCGATTCTCCACATTCTTCAAATTGCGCGTTTATTTCTAAAACTAATCTTTCGTCCAAATAGCCGGCAACTTCCTGAGGGAAGAATTTAAACTCTTCTTTGCTTTTGTCAGTTTTTTGGTTACAAGAAATTAAGATTCCTAATAATATGGTTGGTAAAAAATATAGTTTCATTTTCATGGTCAGTTTCTCTTATAATAAAGCACAACGGTTTGCAGATTTACGATGGGCGGGATTTTAACTGCCGAACTTCCTGCGAAGAGTTGCATTGCAATGTATTACTTCCCTGTCATCGAAGTGCCAAAACCCGACTTGCGGATAGCTGTTGTTGAACTAAACCTCCTCTGGAGGTGGGTCTGCTTCGCCCCTGTTTTTTCCAACTTGTGTATTGTTATCTTTATAACTTACTTATAAATTTTAAAGATATGAAAAAAAACAAGATTCGGCATTTGATGCCCAGCTAGAAAAATTCCGGCAGCGGATGGTGGCCAGCCGTTTTGCAGACAGTACCATCAAGGGTTACATGACTGCCATCAACCGATTGCACGCCTTTTACAATGTCCCACTGGAAGGGCTTGCCGAACATCAACTCGTGGCCTTTATTTGCCACATCAAAGAGGGGCTGCACCTCTCCCCGGTTTCGATGCGCATCGCCGTGAGTGCCATCAAGTATTTTTACCGCCACATATTGAGCATGCATGCCTTGCCGGAAAAAGTGCCTTACCCAAAACAGGAGAGGAATATCCGCACCACCCTAACCGGTGCCGAAGTAAGGGCACTGTTCCAAATGACCGACAACCTCAAGCACCGTTTGTTGCTCAAACTCACCTATTCTGCCGGACTGCGCCGCAGCGAGGTCATTTCGGCACAGGTTGCTGACTTCGACTGGAAGAACATGCAACTGTTGGTAAGGCAGGGCAAAGGCCGAAAAGACCGGTACACGGTTCTGGCACAAAGCCTAAAGCACGATTTCGACCAATATGTGCGGGAGCGTTCGCCGGGGCAGTTCCTTTTCTTCGGGCACGACAAAAACCTGCCCCTGAGCGAGAACTCCACCCGGTGGATCATGGACCAGGCCATTGAACGTGCCCGCATCACCAAGCCCGGTGTGTGCCTGCACTCGCTCCGCCACTCGTTTGCTTCGCACCTTCTGGCCATACATACCGATATTGTGACGGTGCAAAAGCTCATGGGGCACGACGACATACGCACCACCATGCAGTACCTGCATTTGGGGAACCGGCCAAACAGCAATCCCCGCAGCCCCATGGACACCATTTATCCTAAACAGTGAACAGGCCTCAGTTCGAAGTGGCCGATATTGCACGGGCCCACCGTGGCGAGCTTAGTGAAAAGGGGAAACTGACAAGCCATCAGAAAAAAGTGCTGACGGCCATCTGCAACTGCCGTACCGCCGAACTTGGGGGCCACAGGGAACGGTGCAGCGACCCTGGATGCCCCAACGAACGCTTTGCCTACAACGGTTGCCGCGACCGCCACTGCCCTAAATGCAACGGCATGAAACGCGAGAAATGGGTGGCCGATCGCAAGGCCGATGCCCTGCCAAGACCCTATTTCCACATCGTGTTCACCCTTCCCGCCCAGTTGGAAGGCCTGTGCATGGAACATGGGGCTGCCATGTACAACCTGCTCTTTGCCTCGGCATGGGAGACCATCTGCCTGTTTGCCCGGCAGCACAAATACCTTGGCGCCAAAATGGGCATGGTGGCACTGCTGCACACCTGGGGGCAGAACCTGATGCGCCACACACATATCCACTGCCTGGTACCGGCAGGAGGTATCGATGCCAAGGGCTGGTGGTGCGAGTGCAAAGGGGACGGAAAGTTCTTTGTCCATGTAAAACAGCTGTCGCAGGTGTTCCGCGGCAAGTTTACCGATGGGCTGATAAAGCTCCAGCAAAAAGGGATTGTTGAGCTGGAGGGTGGCCCATTGGTGCCCGGCAACAAGTACCCGCACCCGTTGTACAGGACAAAATGGGTGGTGTACGCCAAAAGTCCCATGCCCACAAGCGACAACGTGGTGGAGTACATCGGGCGATACTCACACGGCGTGGCCATAGGCAACCACCGCATCAAAGCGTTTGCCGATGGGATGGTCGATTTTTCCTGGATGGATTACCGTACTTCCAAGCTGGGGATAATGTCAATAGTGGCCACCGATTTCCTGCAACGCTTCGTCACCCATATATTGCCCGTGGGGTTTATGAAGATAAGGCATTTCGGTATTTTGTCGTCGCGCAACAAAACGGCATGCATTGCAATGGTAAGGGAGCAGTTTGATGTTGAGCCTGTTGAAAAACCGCCAAAAGGGCGCAACTGGATGGAAACCTTTGAACTGTTTTACGGATGCCACCCAAAGTTGTGCCCATGTTGCGGCAAGGGGATTATGCTGGTGGTGGAGACCATTGAACCGCGGCACCGCATACGCCAGCGCGACGGCCCCGGAATAGCAGACTACACTTGCCCCGTCAAGGGATTAATGTAAAAGTACAGCAACCATTGCATGCCCCAGATTACCGGGGCTGGGACGGTATTGCCAAAACTGAAGGAAAATGAACGGTTTTGGCCCCGAAAACCGAAAAATGTGCCGGAATAGGGTTCCGATAACACAAGAAAAAAGCCAACCTGAAACAAAATGGCATGCCAAGCAAAAAAACCGGGGTTAAGCCCCGACCCAAAAAACAGGCGTCCCCGATTCAATCCCTATAATAAAATACTGCTCCCGGAGGTTACGTTCAACACCGTTCATAATCAAACCTCGTTCCGGGTTTAATTATGATCTAAATGTTATGCACAGGCGTTTTATTCATAAATTTTCTGCTTGTTCTTTATTGTTGGAAATACAAATTTTGTCTTCAAAGCTGAGTGTTTGTAATATGTTGTCCAAGTGTTATTATTAAAGAACTCGCAAATAAATGTTTGTGATAATAAATTCTTTTTTTGAATGATTCTTGTCTTTAGTTTGGTCAAGATGTCAAGCTGCTCAAATAAAAACTCCATGCAATCAATTTTCTTTTTCTCAATAGAATCTGAGCCGTAAGTTTCAAAAGGATAATACCAGAAGTATTCGTTGTCAGAAGAGTTTAAACGTGTCGCTCCAACTGATGCACAAATAGAATCTGTCCCGAACCAAATTGAGTATTTGTAATCAAGTTGAGTGACACTAATAAATTCCAAAATCAAATTCTCGCTGTCTGACCTGTCTATGAAAACAATGTCAGGATAACGATTTGTAATTTCGGTTTTTAGTTCAGGTACATTCATCACTTATTTGTTCTATTATATTTCGGAATCTGTTGTCTTACGCTTGTGCATAACGTATGCAGCTACACGCAGGGCGGGATTTTAACTACCGAACTTCCTGCAAAGTGCTGCACTTCAAATATCTACTTCCCTGTCAACAAAGTGCCGAAACCCGACTTGCGGGTAGCTGTTGTTGTAGGGCAGCATTTTTTCACCAGGCCAGGGCTTTAAGGTTCAATTTCAGGCTTATGTCGAACGGAGCTACTTTTCCTTCGCATGAAAAACCGTCCTGTCGCGCTGAGCCGGGCAAAGAAAAAGTTCGCGTACTGCACTTATCGTCAAATGGCAGACTCTTCAGCGCTAAGCATAGGCAAAGAAAAAATTCGCGAACTGAAGCTTTTCAATCAACGGCAGACTCTTCAGCGAACCGAAAACCAAAATTAATGTTGCCTACAACGTTTTGGCGCTTGGCGAAGAAGCGGATTTCGAAGCACTAAACTGTCTGCCAGCACTGAACTTGATACGAAGCTCAAAACTTCATTTAAGCACTGAACCCGCTTTTTTGCCAAACGCCTGTTATAGCCAGTGCTTTTGTCTTTCATACGATTATTTGTCGACCTTTAATAACACCTGTTGCCGAAAAATTGTCAAAGCAATCTCCGTTTTCAAGGTCTGTCATTCCCAACTCTGTTGCAAGTTTATCAACTTCAATTTTATCCTGTTGTGAATAGAAATGAAAATGGATGTTTCCGTGTTTACAAATGTCAGCAGTGAAACCAGTGTCAACGCCCGAAAAGTAACAGGATGGTAATGCAGCATTACAACGGATGAGCCAAAATAAGTTTTTGGTTAATTCTTTTAAGTCTTGTCCGTTTGCTTTAAAACCTCCAGTAAAATTGTTGTCAACTCCGATGATCTTTAAATAGTCAAGTGCTTTTTTTACTTGCTTGTAGTCATTGTCTTGATAAAGCCAAGGCGTTGAATAGTCAAGTAAGAAAATGACTGCCTTCCAATTAAGGCGGTCTGAAAGTATAACTATAGTGTCTGCAAGAATTTCAATGTAACTGTCAATGTCGGCAGTATGCGATAACTTATATGTTACTTCTCCTGCGTGTCTGTATTTCAGGGGAAACGGTTCAACTCTGTCTTTCCTTTTCAAGAATTTTTCAAACTCCTCTGCATTCCATTTGTCGCACTCCTCTTGAGAAACAAATCTTGATTTGTCGCTATCGTCAACATACATTTCGCCTGGCTTATACTTGTTATAGTCCAAGGTCGGATTATACTGTGTGTCTTGCACGTCTGCAATAAACGAAGCAAATGTCCTGTTGAGTTTAAATATCTGTTGTCTGTTTAAAAGTTCTGTCATTGCACTGTCGGTCTTAGCATTGGCTATAACGTTCCGCAGCTATACGCAGGGCGGGATTTCAACTACCGAACTTCCTGCAAAAAGCTGCATTTTAATTTATTACTTCCCTGTCAACAAAGTGCCGAAACCCGGCTTGCGGGTAGCTTGCTGTTATGCACTGCCATTTATTTTATCACCAATTTCTTGTTATTCATTGCTAACAAATTTATTAATTCAGTCATTGAGTCAATAGGAGCTGTTCCAAAATCCACTGTTATTTCATCTGCATTGTCTGATTTTTCTACCATTGAGCAATTATGAATGGAATTACTATAGTCGGAATATCTGGAATCTTCAATGTCAATCCATTTCTCTACCCATGGGATTAAAATACTCGCCTCTATTTTATCTGTAATGAATCTGCAGTTATTCCAGCAAAAAGGAAATATCTCTATTCTGGCGTTATTTATTGTCTTTGTTATTACCTCATAATGTTGATAAGAATCTAGTTCCAAAGATATTATCCTATCTACATTTTTTTCGTCCTTATAAATGAAATCAACTCTGATCAAATTAAAAGGATGTTTTAAGTCCTCTCCATTGGTTTCAATAAGTAATTCGACACCATATCGATTTTTATCCTTTTTAAATTCCTCAATATCATGTTTAAAAAAATCCAGATATCGATTCCTTTCAATTTCAATTGTCTCTATCATTCGAAGTTGTTTTTATGGTGGTGCATAACGTCCGCAGCTACACGCAGGCAGGGATTTTACTCACTGAACCTCCTACGAGTTGTTGCATATCAAATATAATATAATATTTCATACGAGAACCAAAACCCTGCTTGACGGGTAGCTGCTGTTGTTGGCGACATTTCCTACTCGCCCAGGATTTAAAAGTTCAATTCAAGGTTACTGCCGAACGGAGCTACTTATCCTTCGCATGAAAAACCGTCCTGTCGCGCTGAGCCGGGCAAAGAAAAAGTCCGCGTACCGCACTCATTGTCAAACCGTAGACTCTTCAGCGCTAAGCAAAGGCAAAAAAAACCTTCGCGAACTCCGCTTTTCATTCAAGGCCAGACTCTTCAGCGAACCGATACCCAAAATTAATGTTGACATACAACGTTTGAGTGTAGCGGCAGTAAGGGATTGCGGGCTTCGTTCCTGTCAAACTACACCGTAGTTTATGCGGGGCAGGATGCTCGAATACCATGCAAACCCTTATTGCCCGCTACACTTTGTTATTGCCAGTTGTTTTCATTGTCTATCTGTCAAGTTATCAGCTTTATATTTGTCAAGTTTCTTTCCACAGAACGGACAAAAGTTTATCTTTATCATTGAAGCTCCTCCGTCATGAATTGGAATCCCAATTGTCCCGTCTTCCCATTCTCTAAGTATAATGTCGACATTATCATAGTCTATTTCACCATTTTTATCGACTCCGTCTGAGATATGGTTGGCAATGTCTAAGCAACAATACTTTGAATAGTCAAATTGCTTTTTCTCCATTTCCTGTCGTAAATAAAAGTCTGAGCATTCTTTAGAATCATTAAGAGCATTTATGTAATCGTTATACTCGTCAGTATCCCAGACCTCTCTGTCTAATGGTAACTGTGAATATCTCTCATATGATTTTTTAAAAGTCTCTAAATACATTTCTTAAAGTTCAGTTGGTCTTACGTGCTGTCTCATTTACAATTGGCAATAACGTTCCGCAGCTACACGCAGGGCGGGATTTTAACTACCGATACTCCTGCAAAAGGCTGCATTTCAAATATCTACTTTCCTTTCAAAGAAGCACCGAAACCCGACTTGCGGGTAGCTTGCTGTTATGGGCTGTTTTTTATTTAATATATATGTATCTCTTTATTCAAATATTCTTTGTGGTTTTTAAATACGTATTTTCACTTCATCTTACTTCTGTTATTTTTTTCTAAAATATTTTCCACCTCTTGGTACAATATCGTCTTCAGTTCTTCCTATTCCATCTCGACCTATTCCTGACACATAATAGTAATTTGAATCTAGTATTTCGTAATAAAAATATGGATGTGAAATATCTCCTTCCTTTAAATTGTAAGAAACATCCTTAACCATTGAGTTTTTCTGCATTATTTTTATATTTTGGGGTAAATGTCCGTTTTGAAGAATGTAGTTATCAATATTTCTTGCCAGTTCATTCAAATCTTTTTGAATCGTGATTCTTCCATTTTCATTATATCCTTCTTTAAAAAAATCTTTGGTTGTCTCCTCTAGTGCCTTAAAAAGTATTAAACCAATTACAATAATGAATATTGCTATTGTGAAGATGACAAAAGTTCCTTTAACATATCGCTTAAAAAATAAAAAATTAACAATAAGAATTGAAAGGCCAATGCACCTTAAATAGACCTTATCTGGAAAAAGAGAAAGAAACGATGCAACAATAAGAATTGTCTGAATAATGGTTTCTTTTTTATTATTGTATATCTTTTTTGGATTTTCCATTTATCAACTTTCAAACTTATAATTTAACTAGGCTCATAATAAAAATTGCCCATAACGTTCTGCAGCTATACGCAGGGCGGGATTTCAACTACCGAAATTCCTGCAAAAAGCTGCATTTTAATTTATTACTTTCCTGTCAACGAAGCACCGAAACCCGACTTGCGGATAGCTTGCTGTTAGCGGGCGTTTTTCTTCTTTGTCTGTCACCATTCTCGTCTGTCAAATTGTAATAGTAAAGTGTCGTTGTATTGATAGCCGTAAAAATGTCCCCATATCTTTTTATTTTTTTCTATTGTCGCTAAGCTGTCAAGTGATAAACAGTTGTCAGTTAATTCATAAACAAGTGTTGGATTATAGAATGCAGAATCTCCACTAGCAATTGTTTCTCCATTTGTTAAAATACCGATCACTTCCAGTTTGCCATCTTTGTCAATGTCCGCTGGATTCCAATTAAAAATTGGTAATCTGTCTTGATGTAATTGTCCAATACTGGAAATTGTCAATCGAACTTATTCATTTTGATTTGGTCTTTCGTCGATTTCAAAAAAAAGTTGGCAATTACCGTCTGCACATTTTAATAATTTTGGATATTGTTTAGAAGAATAACCTGTCAGCCAATAGTCATTTAAACTGTCACGAAAAATTATTTTGTTGTCAAAGAAAATTGTAATTGGCTTGAAACTAGTGCCTCCAAATTCGGCTGAATGTTGTCCTGAAAGAATTATACGGTCTGAAAAAGCAATTGAGGTGTCTGCACCAGAAGTCAAGTTATGCAATTTTTGTTTCGGTGTTCCACACGAAACAATTGTTACTGTCAGAATAAAAAGTAGTCGCTTCATAATTGATTACTATCAGTCTTTTATCATCAACCTGTCAAGTTGCACTGTCGTTTTAAAATGACCGCTAACGTTCCGCAGCTACACGCAGGCAGGGATTTTCAACACTAAACTTCCTGCAAAGTGCTGCACTTCAAATATATACTTTCCTGTCAACAAAGTGCCGAAACCCGGCTTGCGGGTAGGTGCTGTTGGCTGTAGTTGTTTGTTATTCATATCATTAATCTCCAAATACGTGTAAATATTAGAATTATAGACATTACTCCCAGTAAATAAGCTACTCGATTTGTTAATCTATTCTCATTTTTCTTTGTGCCAATTACTGCAAATATTATGGCTGTCAAGCTTAATACAACAATGAAATACTGATAATAAAAGTATAGAATCTCTGTAATCCCAAATAGAGCTTGAGTTTTTCCATCTGATGATAAGTATCTTAAAGCGATATCATAATTTATCTTAATTGTCGAAATAATACCTAATGCGCTAAATATTACTGAAATTGAAGAATACCTCTTATTATTAAAAAAATCTAATCTCATAAATAGTCCAATTATTCAACTTTTATAGCAATTAACTTGGCATCAATTTTCTCAAAGTAAATGTCCTTGAGCTTTTTGATTTTTTTAATTAGAGTCTGTCTGTAATAGATAAAATATATGAATATCAGGCACATATCTTAGGTTTATCCAAATCTTCTTTGTATCTTGTTATCGAATTAAAGATAGCTTTTATAATGAAAATATTTAACGACCTGGTGTTGAAATTTGAAAAATCTGATTGGGCCAAGAATCCCGAGTTTGGTGTGATCGACACTATTCTTGAACTTCATCCTGAAATTTACGGCATTTTCAAATTCGATATAGCTGGCAATGAAGAGGTTAACAATTTTGGACGTGGTGATACACCCACTGTTGAACAGATTGTCAGGGCTGCGATTTATAAAGAGTTAAAAGGTTATGACTATCGGGAACTTGAATATGCACAAAGCGATTCACGGATTTGTGCTACATTTATTAAGCTTGATGAGCGCAAACCATTTTGTTTTCAGACATTCCAGAAGTTCATTTCCAGAATAAGTGAAGATACCCTTCACAAAGTATTGGTTGAGCTGATTAAAATTGCCATTGACGAAGGCTATGAAGATATAAGCAAAATCAGACAGGACAGCACAGTTGTCAAAAGCAATATTCATTACCCGACCAATAATTCACTCGTTTGGGACTGTATTCATGAAAGCCACCGTCTGCTGAGCCACCTCAAAGAAGAGGTCGGTGTACTTTCGTTTATCGATTATACCAAATCTGCCAAAACCACCTATTTCAAGATAAACGTCACCAAGTCAAAAGATAAGCAAGCCGATCTCTTTAATAAACAGTTAGTTACATTCACAAAGGCGATCAATCAGGTTTCCAATATTTTAAAAAAAAAGTTCGACAGCCTCGGCCTTAAAGCATACATTTTTATCACAGAACTTGAAGAACTGCTGCCATTGATGGAAAAGGTTTACAGCATGACTTATCGGAAACAGATTCAGGACGAGTCAGTACCGAACGACCAAAAATTGTTCTCGATATACGAACTACACGCTGACATTATTGTCAAGGGTGGACGCGAAGTACAATTCGGTCACAAGGTAAATCTGGCCACAGGAAAAAGCAACCTGATCATTGATTGTGTTATACCTGCGGGGAATCCAGCTGATATTACTTTATTCAACCCTACCATTGACAGGGTGATAGATAACTACGGGATAACTCCCAGAGATTCATCTGCTGATGGCGGATATGCCAGTCAGGGAAGCTTAGATCATTGCAAATCAAAAGGTATAGTAAATATTGTATTCAATAAAGTAACAAAAAGCCTTAAAAATGTTGCCACCAGCCTCAATATGGAAACACGTTTGAAGAAATGGCGAAGCGGTATTGAAGCCGCTATTTCAAACCTCAAACGGGGCTTCGACTTGAGGATTTGTAACTGGAAAGGATTTAAACATTTCAAAGCAAAGGTGATGTGGAGTGTCCTGGGTTATAACTTCAGGGTACTCACTAACATGACATTGTCCCGAATAGCGGGACTTGCCTGAAAAGATTAATTGAGAGATTAGCAATTTTTATCACAACACTTTAGTTTGAACGCCCTTAAGCTTGTTATTATGTTAGTTAGATTGATTGGTTGAAAATACTGGAGCATATTTTTCAAAGAAAAACACGAAAAGCAAAAGTTTGAACGCAAATCATCATCAAATCGTCGGGAAAATAAAATGCGTAGGACCAAAAAATCAAAATAAGGTGACTTTACAGACAGACTCTAATTAAACATTTCTCTCTATCAGTAATTAATCCTTTGTCATAATATTTTATGTCTGGCAAAATTAATAAACTGTCTATCAAAATGTCTCTCAATCTCAAGTCCCTAAGAACCTTAGGTTTAAAAGTGATTTGAACTGTGCCTCCTTTAGGATTGCCAAATGTATTCATTAATTCTTTCGCCTTAATAACAGAAACCTGTTTGATTATTGATGTGTCTATTTTGTAATATTCAATATCAGACATTACAGCATTTTCAATTATAAACACAATCTTACTGTCATTTAGAGTAGGAAGTGCACAACCAAATTTATTAGTTTGCCCGAATAGTACTGATAATTGCAATACTATACTTAAAATTATTATCAATTTCTTCATTGGTAGCGGTTTTTACAATTACAGCCAACGTTCCGCAGCTACACGCAGGGCGGGATTTTAACTGCCGAACCTTCTGCAAAAAGCTGCATTTCAATTTATTACTTTCCTGTCAACGAAGCACCGAAACCCGACTTGCGGGTAGCTTGCTGTTATGCGTTCGTGCTTTCATCTTTACTTAGTTGCCAACAATCAATATTCAAATGAATTCCACAATTACCAATCCGCATCATTTCTTGAGGGTGAAACTCCATTGCACATTGTTGGTCATATTCATATAAAAACCAGAATAAAATATCGGCTCGTTTTATGCCAAGCATTTCAAGGTCAGCAAATTTTGGTTCTAATATGTCCAGAAATTTATTTATAAAGTCAAAATAATCATCCTCGTCTGTAGTATCGACTCTGTATGTCCATAAGCTGTAGGGTTCACCAAATTTACTCTCCTTGTCAACTGGCATAGGTTCAAGTCCAAGTAGTTTTGAAATCTTATCATACTGGTCAAATGTGCCGTCGGTGTCGATATGTAGTCTATAATATTTCATAGTCGAGTCAAATGTGAAATTGTTTGCAGTCCATTTATGTCTTTAATTTCTTGCGTAAAAGTTTGAGTTTGCAATGTCGACCTAGCATGACGCATAACGTAGGAAGCTACACGCAGGGGCGGATTGCGGGCGATTTCCTGTCAAGCCGAAAAGCAGCCCGAGCGGAAAGATGCCCACCGAAAACCACTGCTGCCGCACTTGACGGGTAGCTGAAGTTATGCACAGTATTATTCTTCAAGTCGTTTATAATTAAATGATTCTCCATAATATTTCCCGTCTTTCAAAAATATTTTCATGTCGTAGGTGCCAGAACCTTCTATGTATGCACATTTTATTTTAAATGTTAACTTGTCGACACTGTCAATTATTGAGACAAGTTTTTCTTCCGCACTATCGTCAGAAATCAATTTGCAAAACTTGTCTTTATAATTAGGATTATTAATGTTGTTTACTAGAAAGTATTGATTCTTAGCTTTATCAAAAAATATTAAAGGATAGAATTCTTCACAACCGGTTAAGCCTTCTTGATCAACTGAGGCAATACCGAAGTTTCGTCCTAGATATAAAGCAAAGTCCCGATTATTAAAGGAAAAGTCAGATTTTGAGAGAATTAACTTTGATTTTAATCTTTTAGGATTTTCAATTATTTTAAAGATAAATTGTCCAGAAACCCATCCAGTTTGACCAGTTTCCGTTTTTACTTTTATAAAAGGAAATTCTTTGCAAAAAACATCTTCAAGACCAATTTCAAATGTTGTTTTAGTCGAATCAATTATACTAACAACCTGTCCGGAAATTAGATTGTCTATCTTTTTACTATTAATTTTAGCAGTCTCATATAAAGAAACTTGGTTGTTTGAAATAACAATTCCTTTATAAGTCTCACCGGAACAGCCGAGTGTCATTGCTAAAATCAAAATGATTAAGAAATGTTTATTCATAGCGTCTTATATTGTGCATAACGTATGCAGCTACACGCAGGCCGGGATTTTGACTACCGGATTTCCTGCAAAGAGCCACATTTCAATTTATTACTTTCCTTTCAACAAAGTGCCTAAACCCGACTTGCGGGTAGCTGTTGTTGTAGGGCAGCATTTTTTCACCCGGCCAGGGCTTAAATGTTCAATTTCAGGCTAATGTCGGGCGGAGCTACTTTCCCTTCGCATGAAAAACCGTCCTGTCGCGCTGAGCCGGGCAAAGAAAAAGTTCGCGTACCGCACTCATCGTCAAACGGCAGACTCTTCAGTGCCAGGCAAAGGCAAAAAAAACCTTCGCGAACTACAGTTTTTCAGTCAGTGGCAGACTCTTCAGCGAACAGAAAACCAAAATTAATGTTGCCTACAACGGCCGACAATATGACAAGTGCGGGACTAGATTGCACTGCATTTTCAAGCCAGCACAAATATATATAAAGATTCCAAATGTTTCAACGATCACGCATACCCGCATTTGTTATATTGTTTGTTGGCATTAGTGGTTCTTTTTTCAGTTTGGGTAAAATCACTTTCCATGTATAATTCTTAATACTCTACAATCTCTCGCGTCAAGAATTATTAGGAAAGTTCCGCCTAGATAATCTTTCGGAAGTGTCCCGGAAATAACCCAATAATTGTCGATAAAATATGTTTCATATGGCAGTTCCTCTCTTATTTGTTCTTTGCCATAAATGCCAAATAAGATTTGTTCAGCAATATTAATTGCAGTCAAGCTGTCCTTAATAATTTTTCCTTTATTGTTGACAACGTTAGGTTGTGATTTGTCAGAAAGTGCCGATTTTAATTCTTGTTCTGCAATTTTTCTACCGAGTATTAGTCTGTCAGGTTTAGATTGTCCGCATGCACTAAAAGAAACAGTCAAAATTGTCAAGAAATATAGAAGTTTTAAAGGTTTCATTAGTCTTTCGGTGTTTAGTTTTACCATTAATGCCAACGTATGCAGCTACACGCAGGCCGGGATTTTGACTACCGAAACTCCTGCAAAAAGCTGCACTTCAGATTTATACTTTTCTTTCAACAAAGTGCCTAAACCCGACTTGCGGGTAGCTGTTGTTGTTGGCGACATTTCGTTCTCGTCCAGAGCTTAAAAGTTCAATTCAAGGTTACCGTCGACCGGAGCTAATTTTCCTTCGCATGAAAAACCGTCCTGTCGCGCTGGGCCGGGCAAAGAAAAACTTCTCGTACCGCACTCATCGTCAAACGGTAGACTCTTCAGCGCCAGGCAAAGGCAAAAAAACATTCGCGAACTACCGTTTTTCAGTCAACGGCAGACTCTTCAGCGAACCGAAAACCAAAATTAATGTTGCCTACAACGTCCGCAGCTACACGCAGGCAGGGATTTTACTCACTGAACCTCCTACGAGTTGTTGCATATCAAATATAATATAATATTTCATACGAGAACCAAAACCCTGCTTGACGGGTAGCTGCTGTTGTTGGCGACATTTCCTACTCGCCCAGGATTTAAAAGTTCAATTCAAGGTTACTGCCGAACGGAGCTACTTATCCTTCGCATGAAAAACCGTCCTGTCGCGCTGAGCCGGGCAAAGAAAAAGTCCGCGTACCGCACTCATTGTCAAACCGTAGACTCTTCAGCGCTAAGCAAAGGCAAAAAAAACCTTCGCGAACTCCGCTTTTCATTCAAGGCCAGACTCTTCAGCGAACCGATACCCAAAATTAATGTTGACATACAACGTATGCAGCTACACGCAGGGCGGGATTTTAACTACCGAACTTCCTGCAAAAAGCTGCACTTTAATTTATTACTTTCCTGTCAACGAAGCACCGAAACCCGACTTGCGGGTAGCTTGCTGTTGTAGGGCGTATTTATTTCAATCTTTCATAAGTCCTACGCAATTTGGTATTGCTCAATAGCGTGAACTTATTTTCAGTCAATTGAATGATTTCTTCTTCTCCTTCTCCAAGCATATATGTCATGTGGATTATTACTTTGCCATTCTTAAACTTTAGTTCAGGGACAGGCTGACAAGTTGATATACTTATATCACCTTCCCTTTTATTAAACAGTTGATAATGTTCATATTCTTGATATTTGCCTTTACCATATCTGTCAAAAGAAAGTTCGAGTACATCTAATCCAGTCACGAATTCAGTCTTGACAAGTTTCCCATTAATTGTCGTTTTGCTCAAATATTTTTTACCATCAATTCTCTGTTCTATTGTCAGACTATCTTTCTCGTAAGTTTTCATTAACCAAGTCCCTGTCAATTTTTTGCCAGTTTCGACAATCGACAATGTCTTGTCCACTTGACCAAAAGTCAATATTGGTATTAAAAATATGATTACAAATATGGATCTCATCTCAAATTGCTAATTTCCTGTCCAATGAAACTTTAAAACTTTGTCAAGAACCGTTACCGTTTCAAGTGGCAGGCTTTAATATGCCCTACAACGGACGGAACTATATGCAGTTGCCGACTGCGGGTTGCTTTCCTGTCGAACCGCGCTGCCGTTGTTGCGGGCTACACGGCTTCTTGTCAGCACCAAAACGGCAATTGACATATAGTTTTTGTTGAACTAAACCTCCTCTGGAGGTGGGTCTGCTTCGCCCCTGTTTTTTCCAACTTGTGTATTGTTATCTTTATAACTTACTTATAAATTTTAAAGATATGAAAATAAACAAGATTCGGCATTTGATGCCCAGCTAGAAAAATTCCGGCAGCGGATGGTGGCCAGCCGTTTTGCAGACAGTACCATCAAGGGTTACATGACTGCCATCAACCGATTGCACGCCTTTTACAATGTCCCACTGGAAGGGCTTGCCGAACATCAACTCGTGGCCTTTATTTGCCACATCAAAGAGGGGCTGCACCTCTCCCCGGTTTCGATGCGCATCGCCGTGAGTGCCATCAAGTATTTTTACCGCCACATATTGAGCATGCATGCCTTGCCGGAAAAAGTGCCTTACCCAAAACAGGAGAGGAATATCCGCACCACCCTAACCGGTGCCGAAGTAAGGGCACTGTTCCAAATGACCGACAACCTCAAGCACCGTTTGTTGCTCAAACTCACCTATTCTGCCGGACTGCGCCGCAGCGAGGTCATTTCGGCACAGGTTGCTGACTTCGACTGGAAGAACATGCAACTGTTGGTAAGGCAGGGCAAAGGCCGAAAAGACCGGTACACGGTTCTGGCACAAAGCCTAAAGCACGATTTCGACCAATATGTGCGGGAGCGTTCGCCGGGGCAGTTCCTTTTCTTCGGGCACGACAAAAACCTGCCCCTGAGCGAGAACTCCACCCGGTGGATCATGGACCAGGCCATTGAACGTGCCCGCATCACCAAGCCCGGTGTGTGCCTGCACTCGCTCCGCCACTCGTTTGCTTCGCACCTTCTGGCCATACATACCGATATTGTGACGGTGCAAAAGCTCATGGGGCACGACGACATACGCACCACCATGCAGTACCTGCATTTGGGGAACCGGCCAAACAGCAATCCCCGCAGCCCCATGGACACCATTTATCCTAAACAGTGAACAGGCCTCAGTTCGAAGTGGCCGATATTGCACGGGCCCACCGTGGCGAGCGTAGTGAAAAGGGGAAACTGACAATCCATCAGAAAAAAGTGCTGACGGCCATCTGCAACTGCCGTACCGCCGAACTTGGGGGCCACAGGGAACGGTGCAGCGACCCTGGATGCCCCAACGAACGCTTTGCCTACAACGGTTGCCGCGACCGCCACTGCCCTAAATGCAACGGCATGAAACGCGAGAAATGGGTGGCCGATCGCAAGGCCGATGCCCTGCCAAGACCCTATTTCCACATCGTGTTCACCCTTCCCGCCCAGTTGGAAGGCCTGTGCATGGAACATGGGGCTGCCATGTACAACCTGCTCTTTGCCTCGGCATGGGAGACCATCTGCCTGTTTGCCCGGCAGCACAAATACCTTGGCGCCAAAATGGGCATGGTGGCACTGCTGCACACCTGGGGGCAGAACCTGATGCGCCACACACATATCCACTGCCTGGTACCGGCAGGAGGTATCGATGCCAAGGGCTGGTGGTGCGAGTGCAAAGGGGACGGAAAGTTCTTTGTCCATGTAAAACAGCTGTCGCAGGTGTTCCGCGGCAAGTTTACCGATGGGCTGATAAAGCTCCAGCAAAAAGGGATTGTTGAGCTGGAGGGTGGCCCATTGGTGCCCGGCAACAAGTACCCGCACCCGTTGTACAGGACAAAATGGGTGGTGTACGCCAAAAGTCCCATGCCCACAAGCGACAACGTGGTGGAGTACATCGGGCGATACTCACACGGCGTGGCCATAGGCAACCACCGCATCAAAGCGTTTGCCGATGGGATGGTCGATTTTTCCTGGATGGATTACCGTACTTCCAAGCTGGGGATAATGTCAATAGTGGCCACCGATTTCCTGCAACGCTTCGTCACCCATATATTGCCCGTGGGGTTTATGAAGATAAGGCATTTCGGTATTTTGTCGTCGCGCAACAAAACGGCATGCATTGCAATGGTAAGGGAGCAGTTTGATGTTGAGCCTGTTGAAAAACCGCCAAAAGGGCGCAACTGGATGGAAACCTTTGAACTGTTTTACGGATGCCACCCAAAGTTGTGCCCATGTTGCGGCAAGGGGATTATGCTGGTGGTGGAGACCATTGAACCGCGGCACCGCATACGCCAGCGCGACGGCCCCGGAATAGCAGACTACACTTGCCCCGTCAAGGGATTAATGTAAAAGTACAGCAACCATTGCATGCCCCAGATTACCGGGGCTGGGACGGTATTGCCAAAACTGAAGGAAAATGAACGGTTTTGGCCCCGAAAACCGAAAAATGTGCCGGAATAGGGTTCCGATAACACAAGAAAAAAGCCAACCTGAAACAAAATGGCATGCCAAGCAAAAAAACCGGGGTTAAGCCCCGACCCAAAAAACAGGCGTCCCCGATTCAATCCCTATAATAAAATACTGCTCCCGGAGGTTACGTTCAACACCGTTCATAATCAAACCTCGTTCCGGGTTTAATTATGATCTAAATGTTATGGGCAGCTTTCATTGTCATTATAAAGGTCCGGTTGTAAATGAAATCTCAACTGCATATTTTTTATCTGTTACCTTTTCAACTCTGTCAACTGAAACGAATGAACGAATTTCGTCACCTCCAAAATCAATTTCGGTTTGTAGTTTTAAGTCAAATACATTTTTTGAAATATAATTATTTAAAGCTTGCAATCCTTTCTCAATGTCTATTGGAGCATCAATACCTTGTTTCATCTCAGTCATTATTTTATAAGCTGACACATACCAATATTTCAATGAAGTTGTATCAGCTTTCAGTCGTGATGACTCAAACTGAAAAGTCAGGACGTAATATTCGCAACCCCAGTTTTTAATCGTAAGGTTATCTCCATTGTCAAAAGCCACTGACTCAATGCCAGTTAAACTGTCTGGTTGCAAAACAAATGTCGTTTGCGGATAAACCGTCTTTTTGATGATTGGCTCAGCAGCTCCGCGAGTACAGTCTGTCAGAACTATTTGCTTCTCTGTCAAAGCAACACTGTCGGGCAGAGGTTTCTCTGAAGTCTTTTTTTGTCTGTCAGTCACTGAATTACAAGCAAAAAGTCCAATTGTCAAAACTAAGATTAATCTGTTCATAGCGTCTTTTTAAGTTGCCCATAACGTTGGAAGCTACACGCAGGGGCGGATTGCGGGCGATTTCCTAATAAGCCGAAAAACGGTTTGAGCGGAAAGATATACACCGAAAACCACTGCTGCCGCACTTGACGGGTAGCTGATGTTATAGGCAGCACTTCTTATATCTGTCAGGTATATCATTTGTTAACTATCAATTTGCAAGGTATTCCATAAATGTACGCTGTATCTAATTTTGGTGAAAATTTAATTAGCTGCTTCTTAACGAAAGTATCATTGAAATCAGTGTCAATAAAAAAACTATCAATGGCAAATTTGGATTCATTAAATGTGCAATTAATATGAGAATTGCTCATAGTCCATTTTCCGGTCACAGTTTTTGCTCGTGACTCAATTATGTTTCCTGTGTCAGTTATTGAAACAGTTTTTGATGACTCAATTTGAAGTATCAGTTCTTGATTTGAATTTAACTCTAAATAAAATTCATTAAATCCGCCAGTGGCTTCATCTAGGCTTTTATAATGTCTTTCGGGCAGAATTTGTCTACACGAAAACATGAAGAGCAAAATTATTGTCATTAGAAATCTAATTTTCATAGTCTCGTCTCAAAAAGTATTGAAATAAAATAACCAGCTTTTTAATTTTTGAAAGATTTGTCATTTTGCTGTTAGTCTTGTTTTTAGTGTTGCCTATAACGTATGCAGCTACACGCAGGCCGGGATTTTGACTACCGGATTTCCTGCAAAGAGCCACATTTCAATTTATTACTTTCCTTTCAACAAAGTGCCTAAACCCGACTTGCGGGTAGCTGTTGTTGTAGGGCAGCATTTTTTCACCCGGCCAGGGCTTAAATGTTCAATTTCAGGCTAATGTCGGGCGGAGCTACTTTCCCTTCGCATGAAAAACCGTCCTGTCGCGCTGAGCCGGGCAAAGAAAAAGTTCGCGTACCGCACTCATCGTCAAACGGCAGACTCTTCAGTGCCAGGCAAAGGCAAAAAAAACCTTCGCGAACTACAGTTTTTCAGTCAGTGGCAGACTCTTCAGCGAACAGAAAACCAAAATTAATGTTGCCTACAACGTTTGAGTGTAGCGGCAGTAAGGGATTGCGGGCTTGGTTCCTGTCAAGCTACACCGAAGTTTATGCGGGGCAGGATGCTCGAATACCACAGAAACCCTTATTGACCGCTACACTTTGTTATGCGGTCGTGTTTTTTTTGTCCAGTTAATCATTATTGTCAAGCTCTGCATTTTCTAAATCCTCATGAGTCAGACCATACGGAAATCCTCCAGAAGTGTATCCTACAATAAAAGCGAAATTGTCGTCAGAATCATAACCTGCTATGTCGAGAACCTCGGTTTTTTCTTTTGATAATTTTCTTAGTTCTATTCTCCTTTTATGCGACTCAACGATTTGATTCTCTAAATTCTCCGGGATAATTACTCCAAGAGTTTTCAACTCATTAATCGCACAAATTTTGTCCACACCAAACCATTTGGCATATCCTGAAATTAAACTTTTCCCGTTATACTTTGTAATCCAGTCTTTTGCAGAGTCTAAGCGTCCTTTTTTAGTCAAGGTTTTTCGTCTTGGTGTCTGTGTTTTACTCACGATATGAAAATTACTGTCCAATCTTGATGTGTCCCTTAACATGCCGCATAACTAGTAAGTAGCGGAAAGTTTATAGTACTTTTCTGAAATTCCACTATTTTCACTTTGCTCATACCATGGTGTCCTAAATATTTAATGTTGCATTGTAACAAAAATAATGATTATTTTAATAATTAAAATTATTTATTCTCTTTATTTAATTTTTTAATTTCAAAATTACCATTGGGTAAATTATCAAGCGGACTAACAATTTTCCTAGCAGCCTTGGGTGTTATGTGCGTATAAATCATCGTTGTTTTGATACTGCTATGCCCCAATAATTGCTGTATATAACGGATGTCGGTGCCACTTTCAAGCAAATGAGTTGCAAACGAATGCCGTAAAGTATGAACCGTCGCCTTCTTTTCAAGTCCCGCTTTATTCACTGCATTTTTCATGACCTGCTGCACTGTTCTTGTACTCAAAGCTTCACCTTTGTATTGTCCGGCAAATACCCAACCATCGCTCGGATATAACTTGCGGTAATCCTGCAAGTAGGCCACAACCGAGTAAGGCAACATCACAATCCGGTCCTTTCTCCCTTTGCTCTGTTTAATATGAATTTTGTGTTCTTCAAATAAAATATCATCCCATTTAAGCGATACAATCTCGCTGCGTCGCAGCCCGGCCCCATATCCCATCAGCAACAATAATTTGTGCTTCGGATTATCCACATTGCTAAAAATCCGGCCACATTCTTCCATCGTTAGCACTGAAGGTAAATGTTGTTCCTTCCGTGGCCTTGGTAGTTTAATTTCAAACGTACTCCGTTTCAGTACCGTGCGAAAATAGTACAGAAGGGCATTGATAAGCATATTCAGGCTCGATGGCGATAATCCTTTCTCTGTCATACGTGCAAGATGCCTGACAATCTGCATTTCAGTTAAAGTATCCGGGTTCTGGTATTGGTTAAACAACAAAAACAGGTTAAACGACTTTATATAACTTTGAATCGTATTGGCACTGTAATTCTGTGCCATGAGGTAATCGAGCATGGCCAGCGTATAATTCTGAGCCGTAACCGGTATTTGTTGCAGTAAATTTTCCCTCAGATTTTGCAACTTCGAAGCCTTTTTATTCAACGCCTTGTATTTGCTTAAATATTTATCAGGTAGCTTGTTATGAATAGGAATATTTAACTCGCCGGCCAGTTTTTGCAGGTTTTCGAGCATGGACGGGGTGGCTGTAAGCAAGTAGGCCTGGTTAGCTTTGCTGTAACGACTTCCTTCCCATCGTTTAACTTGTTCAATTAAATAGGGTATCGGCGGACAACTTATAATCATCCATTTTTTATCACTAGGATACTCGTTCAGTTCTATAAAGGTATTCTGATTCGAGATAACAGTCTCTAAATTAAAATATTCAGGTGGAAATAATTCTCCATAACCTAACAAAGCTTCGACCTTTATTTTTACGTTGATATGCCTAAGTACAAAAAATGCTTTTTGGCGTTTATTCCAGTAAACCCCTTTAATGTCCATCAATTTAGGCGTGATACTTTCCTTATAGGGTACTTTAAGCATCCAATATTTACCAGTTGTGCCTAAAAAAACAATCCTACCGGCAAATTCAGGGTTTAAACCCTTATGTTCAGCCTGCAAAGTGGGCTGAATTTCGCTGATCACCTCAGCTATGTGAACAGTTTCTTGCTGTTTAACAGCAGGTTCATGGTGCCGCTGAACGATTGTCTCTTTGATAATCTCAACATCCTCAAAAGTGCTTTTTATCTTGTTGTAATTTTCCTTATTATACAACACATACCAGCATTTATTTGTCTGACTCCAATGCGCCCCAATACTTTTGGCTTTGATTTTCAATTCTTCATCAAAACCAAAATAAATTCCAATCTGGTCGTTCCCATTGTGAAATATCTTCCTGAGTTGTACCATCCTGACACCTTTTTAATCGTTGTTATTAAGATGCTAAAAATGGATTGTTTTTAAAAACTAATGGCACAATTGCTTTTCCGTTTTGTAACTCAATCTTAAGCACAATTGGCTTTGACTCGTCCATGATGACCATCAGTGAATTAACTCCTGAATTTACACAAATTTAAATTAAAATGCAAGTTGCTTTTACATTCCAACATTTCAAGAAACTACTATTCAAAATACGCATTATTGACGGAGAACAAAAAAGTAGGGGTGATAAAAAAATAAATAATTCATTTTCTCAGGACTGAAAAGGATTTCGCCGGTGCATTTTTATTAAATTTAAACCATTAAATCACTCACTTACAGCCCTGTTCCTACGCATTCGCCGCGTCAGTCACAGCCATTTTGTGCCAACGGATTTGTGAACAATATAAAAATAAAATAATGATAATCAAAGAAATTAAGTAAAATAAAAAAGAGGATATTTCCCCAACGGAAACACCTGGCATCCCCCTCGTTTGCAACGAGGGGGATGTTGTTTTGAGTTTGCAACTCGTCGTTAAATTTCTGTTGAAATATTTATCATTCCTTTCGTTCCCGCATAATCGCAAGCAGAACTAAAAATATAATCTTCTGCATTTTGAACAATATTTGAATGATTAGTTCATAATCAAAATGGAATTACCCAAATTTATGAAAAATAAAAATTTTCTAAAATGAATTGTAAGAATTATGCGAAATAACTTGCTGTTGTACCGTGTTTTCTTATCTAAATAATCTTTCATCAAATGCAAATACCTCCTTATCAACAATCTTAACTTTATCAAAATCCTTATGCAGTGGATTTATTAAATAATTATAATCACCCTGAACGACTGCTGAAGGAACTTTTAGTACCAAATATTCTGTTTTTGAGATAAAATCTTCTCCGGTCTCCTGAGTTATAGTTGAATGTGGAAAACTTTTCCAGTCACGAGGCAATGTTGCTTTATCAAGGTTAAAAATATCAACCGTATCAGGTATCTCAATAGTTATCAAATAGTAATCAGTTGGTATTATTCCAATTGGTGTATGAACCGCTATTTCGGCCGTACATAATGCTCTTGAGTCCGAGGTATATAAGACTTTTGTTCCTGTTTTATTCCATCTGCCGCCTGTCAATTCAGCTCCTTTTCCTGTCAAATCATTGGCATATTTGATTTTGGAAAGACGATAAACTTTCATGCTAATACCCCGTATTCAATTTTCATTAATTCGTTCGTCACCATATTTATCCCAAAGGAATTATCCAGTAATTCGATTGGTTTAATGCTTCCCAACGCAATATTTAATGAATTTAACCAGCTTATAAAATTATCAGTATTACCAAAAACCTCAATACCTTTATTTAAAAGAATTATTATTTGCAGAAGTCTGTCTGTATGAATTGAGTCAAACTTTCTCTTGTCCTTACGATAACGCTGTATGGTCCTTTCTGATAGATGTAATATCCTTGACCAATCAGACAAATTAAAAGGAAATTCACTGGTAATTTCATCAAAAGTATCCAAATCCACACCATTTCTGGAAGTCTCAATTAGACTCAAAACATTCCTGTTGTCTAAAGTCGCTATAGAAAACTGCTCCGCTTTCATTTTTTTATTTCAAAGATACGCCATTATTTTCAATTTCAATGTCAAATGTCGTGTTTTTTTGCATTCCTAAAAATACAAGCAGATTTAAGCAAATTTGAATTAAAAATCAAACAACTAAAACACTCACTTACTGCCCTGTTCCTAAGCATTCGCCACGTCAGTCACAGCCATTTTGTGCCAACGGATTTCTGAACAATATAAAAATAAAATAATGATAATCAAAGAAATTAAGTAAAATAATAAAGAGGATATTCCCCTGCCGGAAACACCCTCTTTCTATTCTAAAAAAATATGTAATCTAAATCAGTTTCCAGCCTTCACGGTATTCGTAATGCATTTGTTTGGTTGCAGCACCATCGGTATCCTCAACAAAAGCTTCGGCTGCCGGATCCCATTTAATGGTCCTTTTAAGATCACAGGCGATATTACCCAACGTACAAACTGTACAACTGCTGTGACCAATTTCAACCGGCACAACAGGATCTTTACGCCCTTTAACCGACTCAACAAAATTCACCTGGTGAGGGATTTTTGTTTCGTAAGGTCCGTCACTTGCCGGTTTATCCGCCGCATTGAACTTGGGATCCGAAGCGTTGAAATAACCGCGTGAAACTTCAATCCAACCATTTTCACCAATAAATTTAACCCCTTTGGTTTTCTTCTCGTCGAATGGCTCGGAAGTCATAACCACGCCATTGGCATAAGTCCATGAGATAAACTCGCTTCCGTCGCCAATTGGTGAGATTTCAACAGGACCATTTTTGTCCATACCAAGACCCCATTGTGCGATGTCAAACATATGCGCACCCCAGTCTGTGGTGAAACCACCGCCCATCTCCTTGTACCAACGCCAGCCACCCCAGAATTTCTCATTTTCTTCGGGTTCGAGCGAGATTGGCGGATTGAGTTCTTTATTGAAATGAATAGTGGCAGGAAGTGGTCCTAACCAAAGATCCCAGTTCAGGTCTGCAGGGATCGGTTCCTCGGGAAGCGTATAAGGTTTCGGAGGAGCACCCACATAGGCATTTACTTTTGTGATTTTTCCAAGGGCACCCGATTGTACCAGGTTGACCGCATGCTGGAAATTCGGATCGGAGCGCTGCTGGCTTCCAAGACCGAATATTCTGCCTGTCTCACGAACGACCTTTTTCAATTCCTGACCCTCTTTAATGGTGAAAGTCATCGGTTTTTCGAGGTATACATCTTTACCTGCCTTTAACGCCGCAATTGCAATATAGGCATGCGAATGGTCAGGAACAGCGATAACCACTGCATTAATGTCTTCTCTTTTTAAAAGATCACCATACTTTTCATAGGTTTCGACCTTAACCTCTTTGCCCTCCTTGGAATAAAAGGCATTCACCCTTTTTTCGAATCTCAACCTTTTGATCCCATAAACATCGCATCCTGCAACTGCTTTTACACCCGGAATCTGCAAAAATCCGTTCAACAGAAACATGGCCTGCTGACCTAATCCGATAAATCCTAATTTCAGATCGGTATCGGCTACTGGTTGTTTGCAACCGGCTATACCCGGCAAAATGGCAAGTCCCGCCATTCCGATTGCTGATGCTTCAAGAAACTGGCGCCTTGACCATCCTTTTTTTAATTCTTTCATTGTTTAATCGTTATTTGTCCTTTAAGTGAATATAATTAATCCTTCAAATTTTTATTATTATGAATAGTGGTGCCCTCCCGGGGCAGCAGGATAATCACATCGTGATATCCATATAAAAGGGGCATGCTTCAGCAGACCATACTGCTGAAAGTCTGGCAATGTATAAAATATTTTAATTCAATAGAACGTATTGTTCAAAAAATTTATTCTTAAGAATTGGAACAGTTACCTTCCCCATGAAGGAATTTTCTACAGGGCCTATTTTATTAGGCTTAATTGTTTTTCATGCTATCTCAATTCCATACTTTTGAATTTCACTCAAAAAGTCACCGCTATCATTATCCCTTTCAATGAGGACAGGTTCAATCCTGTCATCAATTTGCCTTCGTAACTTCCACAACAATGGATGAATAGAAAAGTAATCTCCCTCAATATGGCTTACAACAATTGCAACATCAATATCACTGTCTGCTCTATTGGTATTCTTGGCGTAGGAACCAAACAGGTAGACTTTCTCAAATGGAAAGTAATTCTTGAGTAATAGACTGTATTCCTTAACTTTATCTATAGCTTCTCTTTTATCCATATACCAAAAGTAGAACAAAAAATCGATTCCGGAAATTCTCAATGCCGAATCCTGTGTTCCACAATTAAGCCCGACGTCCGGATTTAAATGTTTCAGAGTTCATTGGCCCTTATTGCCAATCAGTCCGGCTTCAATTTTGAAAATCATCTCACCGCCTTTAACGATTTGATCGTGCAGAATTATATTACCTGCAGCTGCCCGACCGTTAATCGTTATATTGCCAATTGAATGTGTTTTTAAATTTACGTTTGGTGCCTTAATTACAAATGGTTTTGCCTGGCTGGTCGGTTTAATCCGCACTTCATCAAAGGCAGGAGTTCCGATCACATATTCCGGTTTACCCGGGCAAACGGGGTAAAATCCGATCATCGAGCAAACGAGCCAGGCTGACATCTGGCCGGCATCCTCGTTGCCGCTGAGCCCTCCCGGACCGGTACCGTATTCTTCTGCAACAATTTGCCGTACCCATGCTTCCGTTTTTGAAGCTTCCCCGGCCAGCGCAAAAAGATAGGGTGCCTGCTGGTCGGTTTCGTTGCCGTGCCAGTAATGTCCGCCATCAAAGAATTCGTTCAACCGCTTTATAAACGCCTCTCTCCCACCCAGTATGCTGATCAATCCCGGAACGTCCTGTGGCACATACCAGGTGTATTGAAACGGCGTCCCTTCACAAATATAGCTCGTCTTGACCAACGGATTAAATGGCTCAACCCATCTGCCATCGGCATGACGGCCGCGCGCGTAACCGGTTGATGGATTAATCACATGAGTATAATTCTTCGATCGTTTCAGGAGTACATTATAATCTTCCGTTTTCCCGGTTTTTTTCGCAAACTGCGATAACGCGTAATCGTCAAGTGCATATTCCAGTGTCCTGGATACCTGTTCCCGCTTGTGAAACGCTTCCCAGACACTATCCTCAAGTGGTATATACCCGTATTCGAGGTAGTTGGGAAGTGCTCTTCGTCCTTTTCCATCCTTGTACTCCGCGGGTGAGGGTTGATTGAAAGCATTCTGCCGCATGTAACGATAAGCGGTATCAGTATTAAAACCGGTTATCCCTTTTAACCAGGCATCGGATATCATGGTACTCACATGATCGCCGATCATGGCAGCCGTATAGCTTCCCCAGGACGGAAAAATAGGCATCCATCCACCCTGCTGCGCTTTTGCAACCAGCGATTTGACCATATCGAGGGTCCGTTTTGGTTCGAGAATGGTCATCAGCGGATGAAGTGCACGATAAGTATCCCACATCGAAAAATCGTCGTAATAATCGAAGCCGACTGCTTTGTGAATCAAGGTATCCTGAGCAAATCCCTGGTAACTGCCATCCACATCACTTGTAATCCGCGGCAATTGATAACAATGATAAAGGGCTGTATAAAATTTGACAAGGTCATCGTGCGAACTCCCTTTTACCTGGATTTTTCCAAGGGTCTGGTTCCACACCGCCTCGGTTTCTTTCACCATTTTCTCAAAATCCCAGCCGGGAATCTCCTGCTGCAGATTTTTGCGGGCAGCATCCAGACTTGTAAAGGAGGTCCCGATTCGTACTTTGATGTTCGTTGCATTTCCAAAACTTACAACCATCTGCTGGTCATTTCGTATTTGCGCGACCTCACTGAATGGCTGGTCGAATTGAATAACAAAATAACCACTGAAGCCGGCAGACTTACCGCTACCCTGGTAAATCCGGAAAACGGGATTATAACCCGAAATTTCATTTTTTTGTTTGTCTGCACCTATTTTACCCTTCTTCTCATCGCTGTTTACCCGGATATAGAGATAGTTTTTGGTGCCGGCCGGATAGTTGAACCGCATCATGCCTGAGCGGACTGACCCTGTAATCTCCGCATTGATTCCGAAATCCCCAAGCATAACATTATATATGGCGGGCGAGGAAGTCTCCTTTTGATGGGAATAGCGCGAAAAAGGCCGGTTTTTCAACGTATCGAGCTGATCCGAAACAAAGGGCATTAATGTGGCACTTCCGTAATCCTGTGTGCAACTGCCGCTCATCCAATGCGTCGCACGGAATCCGGAGATGTATTGATCGTTGTAATAATAGGGTGAAATGCATTTATCTTCAGTGGTACGCGTTTCCGGTGTCCATTGGGTCATTCCGAAAGGGCGGCCAACAGCGGGAAATGTCTGGCCTTTTAATTCAGAACCCGCTTCGCTGTGTTTTTGTGCACTTTTGGTGGTTGCCGGAGCTGTCCCGATCAACGGATCAACATATTGCACGAGTGATTGTGCATTGATTATTCCCGGGAAAAGGAATATTCCAGCAAGTAATCGAAGAATAATTTTATTCATATGGGTATATTTTTATTATTTATCAGGTCTTTTCATGGAGGCTATACTCCTGAGGATGATGACATCCCGGTAGGTTAACGGCGATATTCCCGCAGATTTCAACCTCACCGTAAAGTCTTTGGCTGATAATGTTTCGGCAACCAGGGCACGCCCCTTTGCGATTGATTTTCCATCGCCACCCTCAACAAACAGGGCATTCATTTCCGGTGAATCCATCCCGGGATGACTTACCATCAGTGTGAGGCGGTCGGAGGGAATTTTTGCCAGGTTTATCCGGAATTCGTTGATGTTATCCTCGGTATAGCTGTCAATTCCATTTGTGCGCCCCTCCCCAAAATAGCCTGAAATACCTAGTCCGTAATCGGCGGCAAGCTTTTCGAGCAGATCACGCTGCTTATCGTTCATTGTGCAGGCCCCCATATGATTATCGATATAATCTATTTTGAGTCCCGTAGCAAGCCCGCGTTCGATCTGGGCGCGTAACTCTTTCTCCATTTCGTTTAATGAGAAAATGTCCTTGTAAATCCAGGTACCTTTGAATGGAAAATAGCCAAAACTATCGACCAACGTAGGCACTGCTCCACCCAGGATAGGTCCCCATTTAAAGTTATTCCATTCGGCATTGAGCGTCAGGTGAACGCCAACGGAGACATGCGGATATTTTTTAAGGATTTCGACACCTTCTTTCCACCAGGGTGCTGCAAACATCACAGAAGCTGAGACGGGTAATCCCGATTTAAAGATCATTTCGGCACCTTCGTTGGCGGCATGGCACATCCCGATATCATCAAGCCTGATTATCAGCTGCTTGTTCTCAACAATCGGCTGTGACCAGGCAGTCACATATAAAAATGTCGCGAGTGATATAAGCAGTAAATATTTAATTTTTGACATGTAGCAAATGGTCTGTATTCAGGCTATGAAATTAAATCAATAAACTTAATATCGCATTACGGGGATGGAAATTATTCGGTTAAAGATTTTTAACCGCGATTGCAAATCGCGGGACCCAAACCAAGAAAAATATTCGCCAACGGATTACAGAAAATTCAATATTTCGGAGATTTTGGTTACCGTAACAAATGTCTCATTATCAACGATTGCATGATCCCGCTCGTGTTGCCACATTACGTCAAACGGAATATGAATGGCCCGGGCACCAATATTGATCACCGGTAAAATATCCGATTTTATTGAATGAAATATTAAGCTTTACAATATAGCAAATTTTAATCTGTTGGGACATCCGTGCTTACGGCCAAAAAAGGGGTTCCCTGTCCGGAAACCCCTGTGATTAAAAATAAACAAATGATTTTACAAAGCTTTAGACTTTATAATATTGTTCCCAACCTTTTCGTGGAGGAAGGCCAACTAAAAGCTGGTTTGCTATTTTATTATTGGTAATCGTTTTGGTATTTCTGTCGAAAAGAAGCTTTGTATTCAGCTTCTGCGCCATCACACCAAGTGAGAATACCTGGCTCAATGGACCGGCAATTTCGAACGATGAACGGGTTTTTTCTTCACCCTTACATGCTTTGAGGAAATTGGCATAGTGATTCGAAGGACTTTTAGGTACTTCGGGAAGTTTTGACGCCATATCTTTGGCTTTCTCAGCAGGAATAATCGATAAAGTGCTGCCGTGAGACCCACCTTTGAAAGTAAGTTCCTTACTGTAGATAATCTTACCAGGATTTAATTTGGCAGGTTGAATTTTACCAACACTTGTAGGCGGAATGTTTGGATCCAATTCCGAAACTCCATAACCTTCGGGAACCTGTGGAATGTTATTTACCCCATCGTACCAGGTGATATCAAGAGCGGGCATATTGCCACGTTCAGGAAATTTGAACAAGATGGTAGAAGACATCGGATAAAAGAACGGATTATGCCCTTCTGCCTTGAGCATATTTATTTCGTTAGGAAGACCAAGATTCAGGAACTGATGGGCGGTATCGATGATATGCGCACCCCAGTCGCCAAGGGCTCCCAATCCGAAATCGTACCAGCAACGCCATTGTCCGTTAATGAAATCCTTGTGATAGTCGTGATTCTGAACAACACCGAGCCAGATATCCCAGTCGAGTGTTCCCGGAATCGGCTGTGCAGCGGGGAAATTTTTAATTTTGGTATCCCATCCATGCCAGCGGCGTGCAGAGTTCATATGTGCCGTGATGGCCGTTACATCTTTAATGATACCCGCTTCGGTCCAGGCTTTAAACTGGAAATAGTTTCCTTCGGAGTGACCCTGGTTTCCCATCTGGGTAACTACTTTATCATGTTTTTTTGCGGCCTTCATCATCAACTCAATTTCGTTGAAAGTTCGGGCCATCGGTTTTTCGACAAAAACATGAATACCTAAGCCCATAGCCATCATTACTATCGGGAAATGTGAATGATCGGGTACGCCCACGGAGACGGCTTCAATTTGACTTCCCATTTTGTCGAACATCGTTCTGAAATCCTGGAAACGGGGTACATCGGGGAATTTCTCAAGCACTTTCAGCGTATGCGGTGCTCCCATGTCAACATCACAAAATGCAACTATATTTGCCAAACCGGTTGAATACAAGGACATAACATCCGATCCGCCCTGGTTACCGATGCCGATACAAGCCAGGTTAACCCGTTCACCCGGTTTTGCCAAACCTGGTGCCGGTTCGGTTTTACCCGATGCCTTTGTCCATATCGTAGGAACAGCAGTTGCCGCCGATAGCAATAGCGCATTTCTTAAAAACGAACGGCGTGAATTTTCATTTGAATTCATTTGTTAATGTATTTAATTATAAAATTGAGGTGCTGAAAGTGAATTTGAGAAATATGCGTCAAATTTATCCATTTATGCAACAAAAACAATTAAAACAAATGGTATTTTCGCGCGGTTTTAATCCACTAATTAAACCTTTAAAATACTTCAATTACTAAACAGACTTGCAAATGACACGAAGAACAATCGGTATCCGGGAAAAACTGCCTCTGTGGGAAAGTTTACCCCTAAGTTTCCAACACCTGACAGCCATGTTTGGCGCCACGATTCTTGTCCCGATTTTGCTGGGCATCGATCCGGCCATTGCATTGTTAATGAATGGAATTGGCACCTTAATTTATTCATGGGTTACTAAAGGCGGTATCCCTGCCTACCTGGGTTCCAGTTTTGCATTTATCGCTCCGTCGCTGCTGATCATCAGTGCCTACGGCGGCATCAGTCATGCACAGTCGGGATTTATCTTTTTCGGACTGTTTTTTATTGTGATCTCCTTCGTGGTAAAGTTATGGGGAATAAAATGGATTGATGTTGTAATGCCCCCGGCAGTTATGGGTGCCGTAGTGGCAATTATCGGACTCGAACTGGCCCCCGTTGCCGCCCAGCAGGCAGGACTTGCTCCGTGGCCTACCGCCGTTGGCCAGGTTGTAGCGCCGTTTATTGTTGCGCCCAATGTGGTATTTGTTTCGATGTTCACCTTGTGCATTGGTATTATTGGCTCGGTGATGTTCAGAGGATTCATGCAGGTCATCCCGATTCTTGTAGCTGTTGTCGCGGGTTACCTCGCAGCACTCGCCATGGGAATGGTCGACACAACAACGATCGGTCAGGCTGCGTGGTTTGCATTACCAAAATTTCAGGCTCCGGTATTCGATATTAATGCTATTGTCATTATTGCGCCTGCCTGTATTGTAGTTCTGGCAGAGCATATCAGTCATTTAATTGTTACAGGTAAAATTACCGATGCCGATCTGATGAAAAAACCTGGCCTGCACCGCTCGTTGCTTGGTGATGGAATCAGCAATGTTTTATCAGGATTCACAGGTTCACCACCAAATACCACCTACGGCGAAAACATTGGAGTTATGGCCATTACGCGTGTCTATTCTGTCTGGATTATTCGTGGTGCGGCGATCCTTGCGATTGCCTTCTCCGGCATTGGTAAAGTTTCAGCGGCTATCGCTACGATTCCTTCACCGGTTATGGGCGGGATCACCATGTTGTTGTATGGTGTGATTGCGGTTCAGGGCTTCAGAATGTTTGTCGAGCAGAAAGTTGATTTCAGTAAGAACAGTAATATGGTTCTCGGAGCGGTCACCTTCGTGGTTGGAGTGAGCGGAGCCAGTATCGGGATCGGAACTGTTCAATTAAAGGGTATGGCTTTCGCGGCGATCGTTGGTGTTGTCCTGTCATTGATTTTCTGGCTATTAACCAGGGCAGGATGGATGAAAAAAGATATTTAGCGAGGTTTTATCCGCTAATTGATGGATTGAATGTTTGAAAGTCAAAAAGAAAAACTCCCGGAATGTGATCAGCACAGTTCCGGGAGTTTTTCATTTAAATCTGAAGATCCCTAAAAAAGTAAATAAGTAATGGAAACTATTTATTGTCGTATTTTTCACCCCCAACCCCTAAAGGGGAGTCATGCTTCCAGCATCGTCAGTGCTTGTGAGTAGCGAAAGTCCCGATTTTATCAGGATTTAGGGGTAAATCAAGAAAAAAATACGACATTTATTCTTTCTTTTAACTTATTACAGGTAATTGTTGAATTGATAAAGTTGATTATTGGCAATACCTATCCCTGGAAAGTATTGATTCCGGAAGTTGTCATCGCACGATCAACTTTTTTCACGAGACCCTGTAATACCTGACCTGGACCAACCTCGGTAAACGAAGTACAGCCGTCAGCAATCATATTTTTCACGGTTTGGGTCCACCGCACGGGTGCAGTCAGCTGGGCGATCAGGTTCGCTTTGATCACCTCAGGATCGGATACAGGACCGGCCGTAACATTCTGGTAAACCGGACAAACGGGTGTATTGAAATGTGTGGAGTTAATGGCTTCGGCGAGTTCGGCACGTGCAGGCTCCATAAGTGGAGAATGGAATGCTCCCCCCACGCTTAGTTTTATTGCGCGTTTAGCACCTGCTTCGGTCAGTTTTACACAGGCAAGGTCAATCCCCTGAACAGAACCCGAAATAACGAGTTGCCCCGGGCAATTATAATTAGCAGGAACAACAACCTCATCGATTGAGCTGCAAACCTGTTCAACGATTTCATCATCAAGGCCAACTATTGCAGCCATGGTTGAAGGTTCCGCCTCGCAAGCCTTCTGCATCGCGCCGGCACGTTTTGAGACCAGTAAAAGCCCATCTTCGAACGACAATGCGCCATTGGCTACAAGTGCGGAGAATTCACCCAGGGAATGTCCTGCAACCATTTCAGGTTTAAAACTATCACCCAAAGTCTTGGCGAGGAGCACTGAATGGAGAAAAATAGCAGGCTGAGTCACATTTGTTTGTCTCAAATCTTCATCGGTACCGTTAAACATCAGATCGGTTATGCGAAAACCAAGCAATTGATTTGCTTTTTCAAATAATTCGTGCGCCATGGGAGAATTATCGTACAGATCTTTACCCATTCCAACAAACTGGGCGCCCTGTCCCGGGAAAACATATGCCTTCATAATTAATTTTGTAAAATTTCGAGTGCAAATATATAAATTATCGGGCGTATTGGAAGAGAGTGAAAACGGGGGCACAGGGGCGATTTTTTTCAATAGGGGGAATCAACCCTACGACAAATCGGAGCTGATCAGCCGGATAAATTCCTGCCGGGTTGCCTCTTTCTGAAATGCTCCCGTAAAGTCAGATGTAGTAGTCACCGAATTTTGCTTCTCGATACCCCTCATACTCATACACATATGCTTTGCCTCGATCACGACCGCCACTCCGAGCGGATTTAATGTATTCTGGATACAATCCTTGATTTGTGTTGTGAGTCGTTCCTGCACCTGCAGGCGCCGCGAATATGCTTCCACAACACGCGCTATTTTACTCAACCCTGTGATGTATCCGTTGGGAATATAAGCCACGTACGCCTTACCGAAGAACGGAAGCAGATGATGTTCACAGAGAGAATAAATTTCAATATCCTTAACAATGACCATCTGGCGATAATCTTCTTTAAACATGGCGGATTGAAGAATCTTTTCAGGATCCATATTATATCCCTGCGTTAAAAACTGCATAGCCTTTGAAATTCTCACAGGCGATTGAAGCAATCCCTCCCGTTCGGCATCCTCGCCAATCAATTTCAAAATTTCACGATAATGATCTGCCATCTTCAAAACATTCTCTTCATGATAAACCTCCACCTTACTGTATCCAAGGTTATCTCTTTTGTTCAGGGAAAATTTCATATTGCTGTAATATTTTTACCTTTTGTAGTCGTTGTAATTAGAAAAAAACAAGAATTAACGCTTTCTAAAAAATATTTTTAAAAAATGATGTACAAATGAACAACTTTTTTTAACCTTTTTCGAAAATTTGAGTATGAAAGTAAGTAAGCGAATCGATAGTTTAACGAATCGTTATTATACTTTTGCATTTTATCATTTTTTCAATTCATTGCTGATGAGAATCCTTTTTGTAGGTGCTACATGTTTTGAACTATATCAATTTTTCGAAAACCTCAAGGAGGCGGCAGATAATCACGGTCCTGTTTTCCATTACAAATGGTACAATCTTGACATCGATCTGATTATAACAGGATTAGGTGCCACCTTTACTACGTATTTCCTCACCAAAGCACTCCAGCTCGCTCATTACGATCTGGTCATAAATGCGGGGATTGCCGGGAGCTTCAGGGACGAGCTGTCAATTGGTACCGTTGTCAATGTAAAGAGCGAACAATTCTGTGATTTTGGCATTGAAGATGGCGATCACATAAAAACAGTGTTTGATGCAGGCTTTGTTGATCCCAATGACCATCCTTTCCATAATGGTCAGTTGGTTAATCCGCACAGGTACGATAATCTTGAATTAACAGGGGTTCATGGTGTCACAGGGAATATCAGCCATGGCACGGCACAGAGTATTGCACGTATAAAAAAACAATTTGACCCCGATATCGAATCAATGGAAGGGGCCGCAATATTCTATGTTTGTCTGCTCGAGAAAGTCCCCTTTCTTGAAATCAGGGCCATCTCAAATTATGTCGATATCCGGGACACCGAAAAATGGGATATTCCAACTGCAATTCAAAACATGACCGACGAACTTTTCAGATTTCTTCGTAAATTCGCCACCGTTAAACAACTCTCCTGATCATTGGAAGGTTTTTTTGCGGCTGGCAGCTAGCCACTGGCAGCTGGCTAATCGCAATTTATGAGATTACAGTCGTAATATTGGTTTATAACGCATTACTTTCTGCCAGCACAGGGCTGCCAGAAGCCAGTTGCAAACGGCCAGCAGCCTAAAATTATCCACAAAAAATCGTTATATTACCGCCTTTAAAATCAAATCAATTATATTCTCATGCGTCTGACCCTTGGATTTTCTACATGTCCCAATGATACCTATATTTTTGATGCCATGGTGCATGGCCGGATCGATACCGAAGGACTTGAGTTCGAACTAATCATGTCGGATGTCGAGGAACTGAACCACCGCGCATTTACTTCTGAAATAGATATTACAAAGATCAGCTATCACGCTTATGCCTATATTGCTGATTCATACTTACTTCTTAATTCAGGAAGTGCCCTTGGCTTTAAAAACGGACCTCTGCTTGTGAGCAGGTACAAGATTTTTCCTGATGAGATCGACAACCTTAAAATAGCCATACCCGGATTCCATACCACCGCGAATCTGCTGCTTAGCATTGCATATCCCGGCCATAAAAATAAGAAGGAATACCTTTTTTCGGATATCGAGGAAGTTGTGTTATCGGGAGAAATGGATGCGGGACTGATCATTCATGAAAACCGATTTACTTACCGACAGAAAGGATTAAAAAAAGTAGCTGATATGGGTGAGTTCTGGGAAACCAAAACGGGAATGGCAATCCCCCTGGGAGGAATAGTTATCAACAGAAAATTACCGGCAGAAATCCGAAGTAAAGTCGACCGGATCATGAAACGCAGTGTCGAATATGCCTTCGAAAATCCCAAAGCCTCCTACCCTTTTGTAAAACATCATGCCCAGGCAATGGACGACTCCGTTATGCTGAGTCATATCGAACTTTACGTCAATGACTTTACCCGTGACCTTGGCATTGACGGAAAAAAAGCAATAGAAACACTCTATCGCGAAGCGACTGCTGCAGGGGTAATCCCTAATCTCAGAAAGGATATTTTTGTTGACCAGTAATACTATTCCAGCCTGATTTTAAATTCCTTGTCAAATAGCAACCGACCATCTCTTTTCGATCCATCCAATCCGACAAAACCAATGATTTTATTGGTTTTTCCTTTCAGAATCAGTTGCTCCAGATTACTGTCAGACAATTCTTTACTCATAAAAATAAATGGAACGCGTAACTGACACCCGCTTCGAAATTCATTGCATCCCCAGGCATTTTTGCCTTTTATGATAACCCCCTTTTTACAAAGCGGACAATGCAGCTCCTCAGGTGCTTTGGTCTCAAATGAAATTTTTAATTCACTATCCAATATAATATTCCCGGTAACCGTATTTCCGTTCGGATCAGTCGTTTTGATTTCACCGCTGCGTCCTTTCCGGCACAACGCCTTAATGTTACTGTCACTGATTTTTTTTCCGGCAAAATCAAACGGAAGCCGGAAATCACACCCCTCACGAAAGGCATTACAACCCCAGACCAGTTTTCCTTTAACCACTTCCCCCTTTTTGCATTTCGGACATATAATGGTCACCTCCTCCGGGGTTGGGGCAGGCCGCTCCTTTTTGACCTTTTCGGTAGTTCCGGCCGGAACTTCTTCCTGAGGAACAACAATGCTAATTTCCTTATAAGGTGATTGCTTTACCTGCTGAACAATTTCAGAAACCATCTCCTTTAGTTCGGTCATAAAGGCTGAAATTTCGTACTCGCCGGCTTCGATCTGACGGAGCTTTTTTTCCCACAAACCGGTCAGTTCGGCCGATTTGAGTAATTCATTTTCAATGGTCAGGATTAATTCAATCCCAGTAGGATTGGCAATTATTTTTTTCTTGTCACGACGAATATATTTGCGCCGGAACAGTGTTTCGATAATATTGGCCCGGGTTGAAGGTCGACCGATGCCATTTTGTTTGAGCAAATCGCGAAGTTCATCATCATCCACGCTTTTACCGGCAGTCTCCATGGCTCTCAGCAGTGTTGCCTCGGTATAGTGTTTGGGAGGTTGAGTCATCTTTTCGCCTAACTCAGGTTCATGCGGGCCGTGTTCCCCTTTTTCGAATAAAGGCAGGATGTTTTCGTCGGCCGAAGCTTTGCCTGAATCGTCTTTATACACAATACGCCAGCCAGGTTCGAGAATCTGTTTACCCGTGGCTTTAAAATCAACCTTGTTAACTTCCCCTAAAACGGTAATATTCGCAACTTTGCAATCGGGATAAAAAACACTGATAAACCTTCGCGCTACCATATCATAGAGTTTTCGCTCATCCGGGGTCAGCGAACCGGACAGAACTCCTGTCGGGATAATGGCATGGTGATCGGTAATCTTTTTATCGTCGAAAATCTTTGCTGATTTTTTGATCCCGGAGGCGAGCAATGGAGCAGTAAATTCCTGGTAAGGCGTCAATTTTGCAAGAATGCCCGGCACTTTGGGGTAGATATCTTCCGAAAGATAGGTAGTGTCGACACGCGGATAAGTGGTCAGTTTTTTCTCGTACAAACTTTGGATCAGCCGCAACGTCTCATCCGCGGTAAATCCGAACTTCCGGTTACAATCGACCTGTAAAGAGGTTAGGTCGAAAAGTCGCAACGGAGCTTCATTCCCCGTTTTTCTTTCATACGACAGGATATAAAATTCGTGACCGGTGATTTCTGCCAGCTTTACGGATGCTTCTTCCTGTGTAGCAAAGCGTCCCGAAGCGGCTCCGAAAAGAACCTCGCGGTATTTGGTTTTCAGTTCCCAGTAAGGTTCCGGTTTAAAATTGTCGATTTCAAGTTGCCGTGTTACGATGATCGAAAGCGTAGGCGTCTGCACTCTTCCAATGGAAAGCACCTGCTTGTTTCGCCCGTATTTTAACGTATAGAGACGCGTTGCATTCATTCCGAGCAGCCAGTCGCCAATGGCACGGGCACTTCCGGCCGCATACAGGTTATCGAACTCATTGCCGTCGCGCAAGTGGTCGAAACCCTCCCTGATTGCCTCTTCTGTGAGCGATGATATCCAGAGACGCTTTAAAGGTTTGGTATTGCCGGCCTTTGAAAGTACCCACCGCTGGATGAGTTCACCCTCCTGGCCCGCATCACCACAGTTGATGATCTCATCGGCATTGCTGACCAGCTTTTCAATAATTCCAAACTGCTTTTTTACCCCGTTATCGTTGATCAGTTTTATGCCAAACCGCCCGGGCAACATCGGGAGAGCGCGCAAATCCCAGTATTTCCATTTATCAGTATAGTCATGCGGTTCCTTTAAGGTACAGAGGTGGCCAAAAGTCCAGGTCACCTGGTAACCGTTTCCTTCATAATAGCCATCCATGCGGCTTTTAGCCCCGATAATCGCGGCAATTTCCTTTGCGACACTTGGTTTTTCAGCAATACAGACTCTCACTTTTTCAATTTCAGTTCAAACTTCAAAAGTAGTTCTTTAAATTGCTTATTTTTGCCCGAAGCAAATGGTAAAAGTTAAAGAAATATACAAACAGCACATCTACGGGGTGATCACCACCCTGACTTTTCACATTATTGTGTTAATTGTACTGCTTACTTCGAACCTGAAAGATGGCAAACAATTGCCGGAAGAAGCCATTTTACTCGATTTTACACAAGAGGAGATAAAACTTCCGGAACCTGAAAAAGAGAAAGAAAAAGAGATCGCAGCCCTGACACAACAAATACCCGGAGCAAATCAGCTGGCATCGAACCGCGCAGTAAACGATGCTTCACGTGAGAATGCCAAACAGGCTTCACGATCGAATGACCCTTTCTTCGATAAAGCGTATAATCAGGAAATTGAGGACGCCAAACAGCTCGTGAATGATGTCAATAAAACACTCGCTAAGAAAATCCCGAAGATTCCGGATATTAAAATGCCGGAAGACATCACGGAAGGTAAAACGCGGGAAGAGATTGAGCGATCGAATTTTAAAGGTAAATCAAATATTCACTATTTCCTGGAAAACCGTTACCATGCGCGGCTACCCATTCCCGTCTACCTGGCCCAGGGCGGCGGGGAAGTTACTGTTGACATTGTTGTAGCACGCAATGGTCGTGTTTTGAACGCGACTCCGCGCCCGAATCCTAAAATAGCCGATTTAACCATACTGGCTTACGCCAAACAGGCAGCTGAAAAAACCTGGTTTAATGCCGATGCCTCAGCCCCTGAGAAACAAAAAGGAACAATAACCTACAATTTTGTGGCACAGTAAACTCAAAGGGACGAAGTGGCGCGACCGGGTAATGTAGAGACGCACGGCCGTGCGTCTGGAAACCGCATAACAGAGGAGAAACGGCGACGGGGCGAAAAGGAGAAAATGAGAAGATGATAAGGTGAGACATGGGCGATCGGGAGTAAAGGGCGAAGATGTGAAAATGTGAAAATGTGCCAATTTGCCGATGTGCCAATGCATTCGTAATAATATTTGTAATATATTAATCATTTTTTGCAACACCTTTCTTTGTAGAAATCCGTGTAATTCGTTTAAATTCGTGTAATTCGTTCTCCTGGAATTCGTTTTTCCTGGAATTCGTCTTAATTCGTGTAATTCGTACTACCGGATGGCAAGGTGATCAGAAACCGGCTACCTTTCGATAGTTCACTTTCAACCCGGATATCTCCGCCATGTTTTGATATAAATTCCTTACACAAAACCAGGCCAAGACCTGTCCCCTCTTCATTGAGAGTACCGCGGGTGGAGGTACCAGCTTCAATGCTGAACAATTTTTCAATAACCTCTGGTTTTATTCCGATTCCGTTATCACTTACCGTAATCAAAACGTCATTTTCGCGCTGAACAGCAGCAATGACAATATGGCCGCCGGGTTTTGTAAACTTTATTGCGTTCGAAATGAGATTTCTGAAAACGGTGCTGATCATCTGTTTATCGGCCAAAACTGTCAGAGTAGATGGTACTTCCTTCGATATTTGAATGGTTTTCCGGCGTGCCGAGGCATCTAATAATTCTGTCACTTCATTAATTACTTTAACAATATCTATTTCGATACGGTTAAAATCTATTCTGCCTGTTTGTAATCTTGACCATTCAATCAGATTCTTAAGCAAATCCATTACATTCATTGAAGCTTTGTGAATGATACCGGAATATTCTTCCAGCTCATTGTAATCTTTTCTTCGAATTTTTTCTGTAAGCAGCTCACTAAAACCAACAATACTGGTGAACGGACTCTTCAGGTCATGGGTTATTATTGAAAAGAATTTATCTTTAGTGGCATTGAGCTCACGCAAACTCCTCTCACTTTCTATAAGTGCTTTCTCAGAAATTTTGCGGTCGGTGATATCACGGATGTTACATTGTATGACTTTTTTACCATCAACGAGGTAAACATTACTTACAAACTCTACATTTATCAGCTTTCCATTTTTTGTTTTAAGCGGCAAATCGTCATAGCGTACATAGCCCTCGTCCTGTAATTCAATAAAGGAGGCTTTTGAATCTTCAATATTTTTCGAAAATCCGATATCCCAGAGTAATTTTCCCATAAATTTTTCGTGCGAATATCCCAGCATTTCGACCAGGTAAGGATTAACATCAACAATCTGGCCGCTGTCAGCATCAAGGATTAAAATCCCGTCCCTGGCAGACTCAAACAGCCGGCGGTACCGTACCTCCGAATTTTTTAATTTTTCCTCAGCCAGTCTGCGAGCTGTAATGTCTACTCCAATGGCAATATGACCGGTCCTTTTACCCTCATGGTTAAACAGTGCCCTGTTACGCCATTCAATCCATATGCGTTCACCATTTTTTTTGATATTTTCATTAATATGGAGCTGAAAATGGTCCGGATTTTTAAATAAATCCTCCAGGAATGGTGTCATTTCTGTTCCCTGTGCATCAATTTTCGGAACAATTGTATCGATAGCGCGTTGACCTAATATTTCATCTTCATTGTATCCGAACAGGCTCTGGGCGTATTCATTAAAAAAGGTAAATCTCCCTTCAGTGTCCAATTTTACAATAATACTCCTGGCATTATCAACAAGCTCCTTGTATTTTTCTTCACTTTCTTTCAGTTTTAACTCACTCTTTTTTCGTTCAGTGACATCTGAAAAGATTACAGCCACATAGTTTTCAAGTGTTTTCCAGGCATGAATTTCAAAAATTTTATTCAACCCGGCATCGTAATTTTCCGAACTAATGGACTGATCCTCTTTGTATACCCTATCAAACAATTCAAACCAAAAATTCTCAACAATGCCAAATAACTCTTTAATACGCTTATTTAACAGCTGCGCCCTGGTTTTTCCAACAAGTTTTTCAAATGCGGGATTCACATCACGGTAATATAAATCGATTGCTTTTCCCTCCTGATCATGGATCAGTTCAATAACCTGGAACATCTCGGTCATGGAACTAAAAAGCTGCCGGTAGCGCTGCTCACTTTTTCTTAACGCAACATCTGCAAGCCTTTGCGCGGTGATATCCTGGCAAGTACAAATGATCTTTTCGATTTTACCATTATCCCGTAGGATTGGTTCTGCGCTAATGAGCATCCAGGTAAGCTCACCGCCGGAAGGTGTTTTTACACCAACAAGCTGATTTTTAATTTTATTTCCGGTGAGTGCTGCCTTTCGGACGGGATGATTGTCAACATGTAATACTTCAAAATTTTCATCAAAGACCTGCCATTCACTCCAATTCTGGTCATTTACATTTTTAATCGTACTGCTTTCCGACAGGCCAAATAATTTTAAAAACAATTGGTTATAATATAAAAATCTTCCCGTCTCATCAATCACAGCATAACCCAAACTGGTATTTTCAAGAATGGAATTGAAGAGTTTTTCATTCTTTATCAGATTTTCCTCCTGCAAGGTTTCATTCTTTTCAATTTGCACATTTTCAACTAATTCATGAATTTCTTCTTTCCTTTCATTATGATTTTTTTCGTTTTTCATAACTCAACATTTTGCCACAAATTATTTTCCAGGAAATTTTATCACATTTTAAACAAAATTTCGAAAGTGCTTCATAAACTGCACACGCTCCCAGGCCGCCGGATTGCCGCTGTTAGCCTGGCATAAAAGTCCTCTGAATTCAGCTATCGATTTATATTCGTGCACGCTCATCCATTCTGCCAGCTCTGTGGTCATTTTACGGATCTGAGATAATTCATTGATATACAAAGTTGTGACAATCTGACAAACATTCGCGCCGGCCAGTAACTGTTTGATCAGCCCTGTACCATCATGGATTCCGCTGGCGGCAGCAATATCACATTTCACACGACCAGATGCGATCGATACCCAGCGAAGGGTGTTGCCCGATTCGGAAGGAGTACTCAGGATATATCCCGAGGTAACTACCAGGTGATCGATATCAATATCAGGTAACCACGAACGATTGAAAAGTACTATTCCTTCAACTCCAGCTTTATCAATCTGCTCAATATAACCGGTCAGGTTCGACTGGTAAGCACTAATTTTAAGGGCAATAGGAATCCGGATAGTCTCCCTTACTTTTGAGATAATATCCATTGTGGTATCTATAATCTCCTGAGATCCATATTGTTGATCTGAAGAAAGGAAAAAAAGATTAAGTTCCAGCGCATCTGCCCCGGCTTTTTCGATCTCACTGGCAAAAAAGGTCCATTTCTGGGATGAAACACAATTGATGCTCGCGATTACAGGAATTCCGACTGCCTTCTTTGCTTCTGTAATGAGTTCAAGATAATTTGTCAGGATATTCTCTTTGACAACTGTTTCCATATAATCCATGGTCTCGGGAAAAACAAAATGCCGGTTTGTCATGGTATATATGGTCTCATCCATTTCCATGATAATCTCCTCTTCGAAAAGAGATTTAAGAACAACAGCCCCGGCTCCCATTGCTTCAAGTTGTACAATCTTTTCGACGGAATCGGTGAGACTACTGCTTCCGACTACGATCGGATTTTTCAATTGAAGTCCCAAATAACTAACAGATAAATCATTCATAGCGGGGTGATTATGTTCTTATTTAAAATTTGTCATTCATCAGAATTTGAGGGAAAGTCCAATCCCAAGAAACTGCTTAAACTGAACCCTGGGTCCATGTTCAATGCCCTCTTCATCTTTATAGCTGATATCGTCATCGTACTTAAGTGTTGTTCCAAGATTAGCCGACAGAAAATCATTAATTTTCATATCAAATTTGACATCCCAGTTCACATCAATATTTTGTGGATTTTCCACGTAATTGGAGAACAGATCCAACCTGGTCTGAAAATCCACATTCGGGATAAGCGCCTTTTTTAGGTAAGCCATCTTGAAATATGCACCAAATTCAGCTCTGAAACGATCACCGGGATCGACCCCGAACGAACCTGCAGATGAAAGCATATCATCGAGAACAAAAGTAAATTTCGTACTTACCGGCGATATCATCACTGACAAATCGGCATTTGGTTTATAATCAAAGCCAAGAGCAAAATTCATATAGGCAGGTGCAAATAACCTGGAAATATAATCATCGGTATTGGGATAGTTATACCCTTTGGCCGCCTGGGTTTTAAAATCGAACAGCGCTGCAAGGTACCACGGTTTCCCGATTTCGTATCCATATTTCGAAGAAAGGTAGATCTGGTCGACACTTTTACGAAGAGATTCACCATCATTTTTGGTCATTCCATATTCAAACGAAAAATTGTTGTCCCAGGCATGGCGATTCTTCAATTTATTGGCAGTAATTCCGAACAAAAAGGTGCCGGCTATTGAACCATCACCGCCTTCCGACCAGTTTGTCAATGACACCTGTGAAAAATTCAGTGAACTTTTGCCACTCACTTTCCAGTTAGAAGTGTCAGCAGGCGTCTGACCTGCGGATAAAAATGCAAGTGAAAAAAGTAAAAAAACAAGTAAGGAAAGTTTTAGGCCATAACGGATAGAAGTTCTAATTGTGGAAAAAAACATAATATCCACATTATCATGCAGATACATCGCGTGAAAAAAGGTTGGTTTCATTTCAGGTATTTTTAAGGTTACAATAGCTTTAAACATTTGAAAAAGTGAAAATGTTTATCCTTTAAGCTCTTAAATAACCCACTCCACCTGTTCTTTCTGTTCTAAACTAAACAAGTGTTATTTTTCGTGAAAAAATTTAGTACTGTTTAATAATAGCGTTATATTTGAGCGCTATTTAGAATTAATCCAAATGGTTAAATTTATTCCAGAATAATTAAAAGCATTTGGTGCGGATCAATCAAATTGCCAATAATTTACTGAACGGTTTTTCTTAACCGGTTTTTATATTTGTTTTTATCGTAATTCACGGATTAACAGATATTTATTATTACTCAATCTATTTAGGATTAATTTTATAAGTTCTTATAAATTAATAAACTCAGTTAAAGATAAATAACATGACAGTCAAGACTTATATAGTGGAAGGTATGACCTGCAAAAACTGCAGGATTCACGTTGAGAGAAGTATAAGAAACATTTCAGGTATTGATGACGTAATTGTGGATGTATCCACCGGACAGGTAAGGGTTTCGGGTGCTGATGTAGATAATCTGAAAGTAAAACAATCTGTAGAGTCAGTCGGATACCTGTTTAAAGGAGAGGCCCACGATTTAGCCATAGGATCCGAACTCTGGCTGAGCTAAAATAAATTTTACACGATGAAACCTGATCCTAAATTATTAATACAAATTACTGAAACACAGATGCCATTCGGAAAATACAAAGGAACTCTTTTGTGTAACCTTCCTGTTTCGTACCTTGAATGGTTCGAACAGAAAGGCTTTCCGGAGGGCAAACTTGGCATACAACTGCAGACCATTTATGAAATCAAACTGAACGGACTCGAACATTTGCTTGATCCGCTCAAAAAAAACCGATTTACCCGATGACCACTGCTTCTCTCGCCGAACTCAAACGTGCACTGCGAAATGTACCTTCGGCAGACCTTCCCGATTTATGTATCCGTCTGGCCAGGTTTAAAAAAGAGAATAAGGAACTCCTTTCCTATCTCCTTTTTGATGCCGAAGACGAACCCGAATATATCCTGAAGGTAAAATCGGAGATCGATGAGCATTTCAGCAATCTTAACCGCTCAACTCCCTACCTTGCAAAAAAAAGTCTTCGCAAAGCACTTGCATTCACCAATCAGCGAATCCGGTACTCGGGACAAAAGCGAACCGAAACGGAGCTGCTCATTTATTTCTGTAAAAAATTCAAAAAAGAGGTTCCTTTTCGCAACAATCCCACCATCCGGAATATCTACCTCCGTGTGATCGTGCGCCTCAAAAAAACGATCTCTATGCTGCATGAGGATCTGCAATTCGACTTTGGCGAAGAGGTTAAGTTGCTGGAGTAGGGAAGCATGGGGCAGAGGGCGTGGAAGAGGGCAGAGAGGATGGGGCATGGGGCGTGGGGCAGAGAGCATAGGGCGAAGGGGAGAAAGGGAGAAGATGAGAAGGTAAGTAACAGGGTCACTTCTGAAAAATATGCCAATTTTCCAATTCGGCAATTTGAAAATGGCAAGATTATATTTTAAGTAATCACCACAGAGTGGTGAAATGTTGGTAGCCCAGGATAAAATAGAATAAGAAAAGGCGCAACTAAAAATTCAGATTGAAACAATTCCGCTTTATGCGCCGCATATCCAAAAGGAAATACATGGAGGAAGGGGCGAAGATGCGATAGGGCGAATGGGCGACGGGAAGGCGAGAATGAGAAGATGAGAAAATGAGATAATGTGCCAATTTGCTCCCGGCCAAAAAAACCTTATTCCCTTTTTTAAAATTCTTCTAAGTGTTACGCAAAGACCGCTAAGAAAAATCGATTGCCTTAACCTCAGTAGCCTGATATCCCTCGAAAAACGTGCGGCGCAACTACTTTCCTAATTGAAAATCATCCAATCCATGAGCCGCACTAGAAAAAAAATGAGAAGGGGGAAAAGGCGAATGTGAGAAGATGAGAAAATGTATCAATTTGCCAATGAGACGATGAGATAATTTGTCAATTCGTCAATTCGTCGATTAGTCAATTTAAAAGTTTTAATAAGACCTTTACCCTGCAAGGATTCAGCATCAATATCTTAAAACATGTTCAACCCACTAGGGGTTGTGGTTGTGTCTTGTCTATTTTCCCCCGGTTCCGCAAGCTACACCGGGGGTCATTAATCCGTCGGCTGACGAATAACCACTTCGTGGTAAAAAGATGAAAGAATGAGATTATTCAGCTGACGAATCCAGGTTTGGTGTTGTTGATAACGATTTTATTTCAATTAAAATAATCGCTAGTACTTGTGGGCTATCTCCAATCCCGAAGGGATTAAATTTTAATGACCCCGGGTAAGCGATTCCGGATTCTTTAATTTAATAATAGCTCTGACTTAATCAGATTTAGAGTCGGGCTCGGAATTATCTCCAGGAGCAACACCCAAATTTAGAAAGAATCCGCGTAATTCGTTTAAATTCGTGTAATCCGTGTTTTACTGTAATTCGTAGTTTCGAGATACAGACTCTCCACTTTTGTCCGGGCCCACGGGGTTTTGCGCAGAAATTTCAAACTCGACTTAATACTGGGATCACTGATAAAACAATTGATCCTTATCCTGCGACCGAGCTCTTCCCAGCCGTAGCGTTCAACAAGCTGATTGAGAATCATCTCCAGCGTTACACCATGCAAAGGATTATTTTTCTGCTCCGGGGTCATGAATCGATTTCAGGGAGTTAAAATTTGAATTTTGGTGGCCGAACAAGCGGAACCGGTTGTTTCTTTTGCTTCCCGAATTTCGGATTTCTTATCCCGGGACCACCCAGGTTAATCTTTTTGTTTTTCTCTTTCTTCTCATGGTAGGCACCCTGCGAATCCTTGATCGTGGAAGCTTTATGGTAGGTTTTATCAAAGAGATTCGTCGGACTCTCTTCTTCGGTATAAACGCCCGAAATTTTCAGGTTTTCCGGTAATACTCCTACCGGGATTGACATCTTCATCAACTCCTCAGCTTCCAACAGATTCACTTTCTCCTTTTCAGTGACAAAAGAGATGGCAGCACCCTCCTTTTCCGCCCTTCCCGTGCGTCCGATGCGGTTAATATAGTCACCCGCAGTTTCTGACATCTCAAAATTAATCACATGTGACACATCCAAAAGATCAAGACCACGCGCAATAAGATCGGTAGTTACAAGAACCCGGTAAATTCCTTCCTCGAAATTTTTCAGCGCATTTATTCTGAAATTCTGGGATTTATTTGAATGCAATACTCCAATCTGACCCGACAATCTGCTATCGATCATCTCAAACAACCGATCGGCAGTTTTTTTGGTGCTTACAAATACAAGCACCCGGCTATAATCCTGATTTTCATTCAGAAGCAATTCAAGCAGATTGACTTTAGTATTAAAATTCTGAACATGATAAACCACCTGTGTGATTTTTTCAATCGGCGTTCCGTGTGGCGACACTTCAATCCTGCAGGTATTCGAGAAAAAATCGGTGATCAGCCGGTCAACATCCTCTGTAAGAGTCGCAGTAAACATGAGGTTTTGTCGCTTGGCCGAAATGACCTCCATCAGGCTGATCAACTGAGGCCGGAAACCCAGGTTAAGCATCTCGTCAACTTCATCAATCACGAGTTTCTGAATCGACTTCAAACGCAGAATCCCGGTCATCGAAAGATCGACCAGGCGGCCCGGGGTGGCAACCAGTATATCCAGTCCGTCGTACAGGAGCTGCTTCTGGTTATTGATATTGGTACCTCCGTAAACTCCCACCACACGTACTGTCATGTATTTGGTCAGTTTCCGGATTTCTTCAACTACCTGGATTACCAGTTCACGCGTGGGAACCAGGATCAATATTTTCGGGTCCTTCTGTTTCGAAAAGGTATGCTGTCTTAGCAACGGAAGCAGGTAAGCCAGTGTTTTCCCTGTCCCGGTCTGGGCAATTCCAATCACATCCTTTCCTGACATCACGACGGGAAAAGCCTTCTCCTGGATCGGAGTCGGATTGACGAACTCCATATCGGCCAAAGCCTTTAAAAGCGAACTGCTTAAATTTAATTCTTCAAAAATCACCTGTGTACGGTTTTTATTTTGGCGCAAAGGTACACCGATTCCGTCACATGTTGACAATCATTAGAGTAATAATAAAAAATCGCTACCGTTTTCCTTCCCGTTTGGCCTTTTTCTCTGCCCTTTTTTCCTTAAGATTCTTTTCCGGTTCCTTCTTGTTTTTGTCCTTTGTCGGACTTTTCTCTTTAGTCATGGCTGATGTTTTATTAAGTAATGGTTTATGAATGTACTATCAACTGTCAACAAAAACTGTTTACTGCAAAAATAATTTCATTTATCAAAACTAAGAAATAATGTTGAAATATTTCGTACAACATTGGGTATACACCGATAAATACCTGATTAAATCTATTAATTTTGAAATATACAAAATCTGCTAATATGAGAACCGAATCACGCAACCGGACTAATTTGTTTTCCCCTAATTGTTTAAAGCCATTAATCAGCACGGCAGCCTTTGTGCTGGTGATGATTATGATGGTTCATAACCTTACATTTGGAAAAACAAAAGAAAAAACCTTAATCGCCAAAGGGGCAAAACCGGAAAAACTGGCCGGTGATTTTAATTTTACCGAAGGACCCGCATGCGACCGTGAAGGGAATATATTCTTTACCGATCAGCCCAATAACAAGATTTTAAAGTGGTCGACTGATAATAAGCTGACAGTTTTCGGGGAGAATTTAGGCCGGGCTAATGGCTTGTATTTCGATAAGAAAGGGAACCTGATCAGTTGCTCTGATGAAAAAAATGAGCTCTGGTCGATTGATCCAAACGGTAAGGTGACCGTACTGGTCAAAGATTTTGAGGGTAAAAAACTGAACGGACCCAATGATCTGTGGATTGCACCCAATGGGGGTATTTACCTTACTGATCCTTTTTACAAGCGTCCCTGGTGGGATCACCAAACCACAGAGCAGGACGGTGAGCATGTTTATTACCTCGCACCAGGAGCCACGAAACTAATCAGGGTGGCGACTGACTTCGAAAGACCAAACGGTATAATAGGCACACCCGACGGAAAATACTTATATGTCGCCGATATCAAAGCCAACAAAACATGGCGGTATTCAGTCAATGCAGATGGAACACTATCAGGGAAAAAACTTTTTGCTGAACTGGGTTCGGATGGAATGACCATTGATGCCAAAGGGAATATCTACCTGACCGGCAAAGGAGTAATTGTCTATAATCGCGCCGGGGAACTGATTGAAAAAATCCCGGTTGAAGAAAATTGGACAGCCAATGTTTGTTTTGGCGGAAAGGACCGCAATCTGCTGTTTATCACCGCTTCAAAATCGGTCTACGGCTTAAAAATGAATGTGAAGGGAGCCCGGTAAACGATCTCGAAGATTTTCATATAGTTTTAATAATTTTTGTGCATAAGAGCTGCCGAAATAACGTTTTTGTTTCGCTTTTAGCCATTTTTTATCTAAATTTGAATTGATTCTTTGTAACCGGAAGGTACGATTCGAAGTTTTAAAGTGTTTAAATCCGGTTTTTTGATGATCCTGCCCAAATAAAAATTACAATTTATTGAACATTCGGGCGGGATATTGGTTAAAAATGCAGGTATTGTTATGGTCCCAAAACAAAAAAGCCGGCACTTGTAAGATCAGATGAAAGGTTAACGTGGGTATAATTCCGTACGAAAAACCGGACTAAACGGATCCGAAACCAATGATATTCACGCAAAATCTTATATGAAGTAGCTAAAGGCAGGCTCATAACGATGAATTTTATGAGTATGAAGAAGTAAACTTAATTACTATTCTAAAAATTATCTGCCTATGATCTAAAACTCCGGCTAACAAGATTGAACATCAACTACCTAAAGATAGAAGAGCGCTCCAACGCTCCCCTATCAGGAATTTCGTACTTGGAATACGAACTAAATTAAACATTAAATCCCGAAAGGGATAAGTCTAATCACAATTTTACAAATCTATGAAATTAAAATCAGTATTCACTGCATTGGGATCCCATTCCTATGCAAGACTAATCCGGATTATAAAACTTATAGTCTTTTTATTTCTGGTATCCTTGCTGCAAACAACTGCAACTATTTTGGTCGCAGCACAGCAGGATGGCAAGGTCACAGGCAAAGTAACCGATCAGACCGGGGCATCTATTCCGGGCGTTTCGGTTGTTGTAGCCGGAACTACCAATGGTACGATAACGGATATCGACGGAAATTACACATTGGGAAATATCCCTGACGATGCAACTTTGCAGTTTTCGTTCGTTGGGATGAAAACGCAGAAGATAGTTGTTCAGGGTAAAGCTGTAATTGATGTGGTACTCGAAGAAGACAAACTGGCTTTGGATGAAGTTATTGTCATCGGGTACGGTACAGCCAGGCGTCAGGATTATACGGGGGCGGTGAGTTCCGTAAAAATGGAAGGTACTGCTGTTTCGCTTATGCCCAATATGAATGCGCTGGAATCGCTGAAGGGAAATGTCTCAGGATTAAATATTGGTGCCACTACCACAGCCGGAGGTGAACCGAGTATGTTGATCCGGGGTCAAAGATCAGTATACGGGGATAATAATCCACTGATTATCCTGGATGGAGTTATTTATCTGGGCAGTATCAATGATATAAATCCAAATGACATCGCAACTATCGATGTTTTAAAAGATGCAGTATCTGCCTCTGTTTATGGGTCACGCTCGGCCAATGGAGTAATTGCGATTACAACCAAAAAGGGAAGTTCTGCCAAACCGGTAATCACTTTTAATGTTTCATCTGGTATCCAGTCATGGCAAAACCGTCCGAATATAATGAAAGGTGCCCAGTGGATTGAAGTTGTTAATGCCCGTAATCAATATACACCGGGATCGGTAGACTGGATGAAGTCCGGAGAAACAGCCAATTATCAGGCCGGCAAAGAAACCAATTGGCTGGATGAATCGACTCACGTAGGTGTCATCCAGGATTACCAGGTTGCTGTATCCGGAATGTCAGAGGGGGTCAATTATTACATATCGACATCATATAATAAAAATAAAGGTGTAGTCATTGGCGATGAATTTGATCGTATTTCAATTCTGGGAAAGATTAACACTAAAATCACAAGCTGGTTGAACATAGGAGCTGACGCCAGTTATTCAAATCGTGATTACTCAGGTTTCCCGGCAAGTATTTCTGCCGCACAAACAATGTCGCCGTATGGTGTTATGTTCCGTGACGATAAGGGTAATCTTGAAAAATACCCTTACACGCAATCTTCGATCAATCCATTGTGGGGGGTGAACGACGGAACACGTGAGAATCTCGACAAGCGTCAAAATTTCAGGTTAAACACAAATGCAGTCGTTAACTTCAAATGGATCAAAGGCTTAACATTTCGTCTAAATTACCTGATGAATCTTGATAAAAACAGATCCGGCAATTTTTATTATGAAGATTATTACGTAAAAGAAGGCGAAGGACTTGCGCGTTATGAGCCGGCAACAATTTCAGGCTTCCTTGCAAGTGCCAACGGGAACCTGGATAATAATACCACATATAGTTATGTCATTGATAACATCCTTAATTATAATAACAGATTTGGCAAGCATAGTGTTGATGGAACAGCGGTAGCTACACGTGACTCGCGAAAATACGAAGATATCAATTCCACGGCAAATGACTTTAAGGCCAATGGGAATACTCTTCTCGGCATGTGGGGATTGCATACTGGAACTTTTCCCCATATTATACTGAATGGAGATCTTCGCAGAAATATTGGATACCTTGGTCGTTTAAGTTATTCCTTCAATGATAAGTATTACTTTACCAGTTCCTTCCGGCGCGACGGGGCCTCTGTTTTTGGAGCTTATACCAAATGGGGGAATTTTGGTGCTGCCGGTCTGGCATGGAAAATTACTGAAGAAAATTTCATAAAGTCATTTACTCCACTTAACAATTTAAAATTAAAACTTTCCTGGGGGCAAAACGGTAGTCAGGGAGCAGGTCCTTATGCCACACTATCAAAAATGGCCAGTGGTCCCACCGGAGGATATCGTTATGAATTCTCTGATGCCCAGGGTAAAATAAATTATGGACTTGTCCAGACCACCCTCGGAAATTATGGTTTAGGGTGGGAAAAAACCGAATCATGGAATACCGGCTTTGAGTCTTCATGGATTGAAAACCGCTTGTCTGTTGATCTGGATATTTATTTTTCGAAAACAACTGACCAGATTTTCATTCGTCAGATTCCTGTTATGACAGGGTTTAAGACCATTGTCACTTCACTCGGGCAGGTAAACAATTCCGGGGTGGACTTAACTGTACGCTCAGTCAATATTCAAAACAGGGAGCTGACCTGGAATACCTCAGTAATCTTTTGGAAGAACAACAACAAAGTGGTGAAACTCTATGGTGAAGATAAAGATGGTGATGGTCGGGAGGATGACGATATAGCCAACAGTTTGTTTATCGGGAAATCGCTTGGCGCGATATACGGCTTCAAACAGGATGGAATTGTACAGACTGACGATACGGAATATATTGCCTTAACACAGGCGGCTCCCGGTGCCCCTAAATATGCCGACCTTGATAATGTTCCGGGTATCACGGCAACTGACCGTACCATTCTTGGCTATACCAAGGAAAATTTCAGACTCAATATGACTAATAATGTGATCTATAAAAATTTCGAGTTCTATATGCTCATTTCCGGAATTTTTGGTGGAAACAACTATTATTTACAAAATAATACTCCTGCCTACATGACCGCAGGTACGGGGAGGTTTAACGATAATATGACTTACAAACCTTACTGGACACCCGAAAACAAAAGTAATGTTTACCCTTCCGCAACATTCCCGGGAGACGGGCGTTTTCGAGGTTTGCAATCGCGGGGATTTGTCCGTATCCAGGATATTTCACTTTCGTATACCTTTAAACAACCCTGGGTAAAGTCTGCCAATATTGAAGCATTGAAAGTGTTTTTTGCTGCCAAAAATTTAGCGGTTATTTCCAACTGGAAGGGTGGCGATCCTGAAACAGGAGCGACCTACCTTTCAAACACATTCCCGGTTGTTTCAATCTTTTCAATTGGCGCAAACATCAGTTTCTAATAATTAACAGAATAAGATTATGAAAAAGATAAAATATATTTCAGGCATCATCTTCCTGCTGCTCACATTGAGTACGGTAAGTTGCGATGACAATCAATTCCTGGTCGAAAAACCTACAACATTTTATACCGTCGACAATGCCTTTTCTGCCTCTTCACAGGTTGATCAGGTTCTGGTTTCCATTTATTCTCACCTGAGAGATTTATGGGCGAATCCGACCGAACAGGCCTGGATCTTTAATTTCAGGTTCAAAGGGACTGACATGTATGATGTTCCCATTATCCGCAGGAGCGGTACTTTTGCCGATTACGGAACCATCAATCCAAATCACGACACATTTTACCAGGTATATTCCACATGGTATTATGTAATTCAAAGAGCAAACCTTGCATTATACGCTGCTGAATTGCCAAATCTTTCATGGTCATCTCCTGCAGAGAAAGCCTATGTGGTGGCTCAGGCCCGCTTTTTCAGAGCTTTTGCCTACCGTAACCTGGCTGAACTTTTTGGAGGAGTATCAATTGTTAAAGAAGTTATAACACTTCCCAAATATGATTTCGCACGGGCCACCCGAATAGAAACCTACCAGTTCGCTATCGATGAAATGGAAGCAATTCTTAACGACCTTCCCGAGACTACAAGCAGTGGAGGACGGGTTGTCAGGGGTGCAGCACAGCATAACCTAAGTCAGTTATACCTTGCACTGGGCACTCAATTGGCATCCGATGGTAATAACAACGGTGCACAGGCTGCTTTCACAAAATCAATAACCTACGCAAGTCAGGTAATCGACGGAGGAAAATATTCATTGATTAAAGCCCGGTACGGTACCCGGAGAAGTCTGACATCAATCAGCATAAACGTTTACCAGGGAGGTACAGCAAGCACTCCGGTTGATACAGTTCAGCAAACCACGAATTACTTCTGGGATATGTTCCAGGAAGGGAATGTCAACTACCAGGACGGGAATACAGAATGTATCTGGGCTTTGCAGATTGACTATGCAGCTTACAAAGCAGAAGACGGCAATTCCAAACTGCCTTATTCACGTACTTATGGACCTGTTTTCCGCGATGTTGCCAAAACCTGGTTTACAGGAACTCTTGAAGATGTCGGCGGACGTGGTATTTCACAGGTAAATCTCACGATGTATTCGCGCGATAGTATTTATGGCGGTAAATGGGCTGGTGACATGCGTAATTCAGATATCGTTTTCCGCAGGCGATTCAAGGGTAACGTAAGTGCTTCTCCATACTTCAAGCAGGTGGTACCCTGGAATCTGATGTATACCGGAAGTTCAGATCCAAATACCAATCTCAATAACCGAAGCGAAGTTTATCCGGTTTCGTGTAAAATCGCAACCGATAAATATACCGGGCTGGCCGATGGCGAAAATATGAGTAATCTCTTTCGGGATGACTATTTCATTCGTCTTCCCGAAACGATTTTGCTTCGTGCAGAAGCCAAACAACGGAGCGGTGACAAGGCCGGTGCAGCAGCCGATGTTAATTTACTCAGGGACCGTGCACAATGTACCTATAAAGTCACAGCCGGTGATATGGACGACAATTTCAAGACCATTCTCGATGAACGTGCCCGCGAACTTATTTATGAAGAATGTCGCTGGAATACCCTGCTGCGTATGGGAGGAACCATTGCTGTTGACAGGATCAAAAAGTACGCCTACTGGCCCGAAACAGCAGCAACGCTGACGTTCAATTATAATGTATGGCCTATTCCACAACTGGTAATCGATTCCAATACTGAAGCAATCATTGAACAAAACCCGGCCTGGGCTAATAAATAATGGTTAATTCTAAAATTTCAGGGCAGGGACGACTTTTCACGAAGCTGTCCCTGTTTTATTACCATCAGATTGTCTACTTTTGAAGTTAAACTTTTACCCGGATGATAAAACTAACACTTGTTATCGTGATCCTGTCCGCCTTTTTTACGGCTTCGGGACAGACTCCCAACACTTTGAATACCGACCGTACGGTGAGTTATTCACAACTCGAAAACGGTTTTCACAATCCGCCATCCGAATCACGCCTGCGCTGTTACTGGTGGTGGCTCAACAGCATGGCGACCAAAGAATCGATTACCCGCGATTTCGAAGAAATGAAAGCCAAAGGTTATGGCGGAGCATCACTCGTTGATGCAGGAAGCTCAAATTATCAGGTGGCGCTCAAAACAGCTGCAGGACCAGTATTTATGAGTCCCGAATGGATGGATTTGTACAAACATGCTGTAAAGGAGGCCGATCGTATTGGCATCGAGCTCAGTGTTAATGTGCAAAGCGGCTGGAATCCCGGTGCCCCGTCGATCACACCTGAATTTGCAATGAAAAAAATAGTCTGGTCAGAAATTGATGTTGCAGGCGGTAAAAAGATCAGCATTGAGTTACCCCAGCCCGAACAGAAGCTGATGTACCAGGATGTTATGGTGCAGGCTATACCTAAAATAGCGGGAGCACCCGTTAAAGGTGAAGCCATAAAAAACTGGGATAGGAAATCGTTCACCAAAGGATTTGGTTCACAAGGTATTTATCCGTTACATGATATGCGTGATGAATTTCCCGGAGAGGGCAGCGAACTTGCCATCCGGAAGGATCAGATCATTGACCTTACGGGAAAGTATAAGCAAGGGAAGCTGGAATGGGATGTACCGGCCGGAAACTGGACGATTATCCGCTATGGATATACCTGCACAGGTGCCCGAACTTCCACCAACAGTGATGGTTGGGAAGGATTATCGGTCGATCACCTGAGCCCGAAAGCCTTCGAACTTTTCAGCAATACGGTGATAATTCCACTAATTGAAGCCGCTCAGTCGGCGGGTAAAAGTGTGAAATTCCTTCAAACCGACAGCTGGGAAATGAATATGGTAAGTTGGACCAATCATTTTCCCGAAGAATTCCTGAAATTCAGAGGGTACGATATGCAGAAATATATGCCCGTTTTAGCCGGGCGTGTTGTTGAGAACCGCGATCAGACCAACCGTTTTCTGCACGACTTCCGGAAAACGGTAGGCGATTGTGTAACTGAATATCACTACCGGCTGTTTTACAATCTGGCCCACAAGTACGGAATGGGTATTCATCCCGAATCGGGAGGACCACATTCTGCCCCCGTTGATGCGCTCAGGGTAATGGGAATAAGTGATTTTCCGCAGGGAGAATTCTGGGCTGTCGCCAATACCCACCGTGTATCGGACGCGGCACGGCTCGCCGTAAAACAGAGCGCCTGTGTGGCACATACAAACGGGAAACGTTTCGTGGCTGCTGAAGGTCCGACCAGCATCGGTCCGCAATGGGAACGCTCACCCAAAGACCTCAAAGGAAATATTGACCGCGTTTTTTGTTCAGGAGTGAACCGCATTGTGTGGCACACGTTTACTTCATCACCCAAAGAGTACGGACTTCCCGGCAATGAATATTTCGCCGGGACACACCTGAATCCGAATGTTACGTGGTGGGAACAGGCCAAAGATTTTATCAGCTACCTCAACCGGAGCAGTTTCCTGCTTCAGCAAGGGGTGGTAGCCGCCGATGTGCTCTATTATTATGGGGATGATGTGCCCAATTTTGTATTTCTGAAGGAAGAATTTCCGGAGCTTAATTTTGGCTACGACTGGGATAAATGTTCCAAAGATGTGATCTTAAACCGTGTTTCGTTTGATGGCAAAAAAATTGTGTTGCCCGATGGAATGAGCTACCAGGTATTGGTTCTGGCACCCGAAAAAGCGATCGATCTGAACGTACTGAAAAAAGTGGAAACACTGGTAAACGCCGGGATGACTGTAATCTCACCTCGTCCCGAAACTGTTACCGGCCTGACCGGTTTCCCGGAAAGCGACCGTGAATTAAAGGCAATTACGGAACGTTTATGGGGAAAAACTGACGGAAAAACGATCACTGAAAATAAAGCCGGCAAAGGACGGGTTATCTGGGGCCAAAATATCAACGATGTGCTGGCGGGAATGAATGTCAGACCGGACTTCGGATTCAAAAGCAACCGTGAAAAGACAATGCTCGATTACATTCACCGAACGACCAAGACCGAAGAGATATATTTTATTGCCAACCGCTTTGCACGACAGGGAATCAACGATTTTGAATTCCGGTACCTGACCACCCTGCCCGACCGTTACGAACAGGTCGAATGTTCATTCCGGGTAAGTGGAAAAGTTCCGAATTACTGGAATCCCAAAACAGGCGAAATGAAGGAAATTTTAACCTGGCGTGAAGAAAACGGACAGACCATAATTCCACTTCTTTTCGAACCCGAAGGTTCGGCTTTTGTGATCTTTAAAGATGCCCCGGTACAAAAGCATATTACAGCCATTCTGAAAGACGGAAAAAAATTGTTTCCGGGCAACCAGTCGGAGCCGGGGCAAATACAGCCGATCGATCTGAGTTTGAAAAACGGCAAAACAGTAATGTCGGTGAATGAACCCGGCGCATATACCTTCACATGGTCGGATGGCCGGCAGGAAGTGGTCCGTGCAGAACAATCTGCAAAGGAAACAGAACTTACCGGGAAATGGGATGTGCACTTTGATTCAAAATGGGGCGCGCCCGAAAAAACATCCATCGATGAACTCAAATCGTGGATCAATTTTGAGGAGCCGGGAATCAAATATTATTCCGGGACTGCCACCTACCTGAAGTCCTTCACCCTTACTTCGAAAGATATCAAAAATAAAATACTGAATCTTGATCTGGGCAATGTCCAGGAGATGGCTTCTATAAAATTAAACGGACACCAGATGCAGGTAGTGTGGAGTGCACCATTCCGTTTCGACATCACGCCGTTTGTAAAAGCCGGAACCAACCAGCTTGAAGTGGAGGTCGTAAACATGTGGCCAAACCGGCTTATTGGAGATGGTAAACTTCCTGTTGAGCAGCGTAAGACAAAAACAAATATCATAAAGTTCAACGCACCGGATGCCGATAAATATTTGAGGGAATCGGGGTTGATCGGACCGGTAAAAATTTTAAAAATCAATCTGCAGAATTTGAAATAAGTATTCATATTGTTATTAGTAGTTTAACCGCTACCCTGTAAAAGTTCAGAGGTATACAATTACTTTACAATACTTTAATCCTTACGGGCTAATTGGGGACGGTTGTAGTATTTTAGAAACAGTTAACGCTCGAACCAATTAACGCCCCGGCGGTTGAAATATTTACACCCTGTATTCGGCATAATAAAAACCAAATAAGTTGAGCTTCGATTAACTGTGTTATTAACGAATCAGCATATTAAAGGTATTGTGTACTCTGAAAAACATGAAATTCAGTATTACTTGCAAATTAATTTTTGAAGAAAAAATGCAGGAAATACGGGCAGGACAGTGGATGATATTCCCAAGTCTATGGAAAAAATCATTATTATGCAATTTTTATGATAATAATTTTTTGATTTATCACTGAAAATAAGCACTATAATAATTACCTGTGAATATCAACTGTTTTAATTTATTGTTAAACCATCCCGGCGTAAAAAATATTGAAAAAAAAAATTAAATAAAAGGAAAAAAAAATTTTTTTTTCAATATTTAAAGTATATTTGACTCTTATACCAGCCAGTATCATTTTTACCTAAAACTATAACTAAACTATGAAGAGAAAGTATCCAAATATCTTTTAAATTTCAAAAAGGTTATTTTATCTACCTTTCGGGCAGCTTCATTCTTCTGGAAGAGTGCTAGTTGTGTTATTCAATTCCGGATAAACATTAACAGGATCTGTTTTACTTTTAATGACCCCAAGCAAGAGAAATTCATCTTTATATTTCAAAAGTTGATATTCAGATAATCAAATACGCCTTCTTTTAGTTTTATCTACTAATCTTAAAGTTTATGTATTTATGAAACAAAAAAATCTGATTTTTCTGCCTAAAGGAAAATGGACCAGGATGTTCCTATCGCTGGTTATCTTTATGGTATTGATGACTGGGATGGCTTTTGCTCAGCAAAAGACTTTAACCGGAAAAGTAACTGATGAAACCGGATCGCCTACACCCGGGGTTTCAGTTATAGTAAAAGGGACCGCAACAGGTACCACTACAAATAATGATGGAAACTATACGCTTAATGTGCCTTCCAGTGCACAAACTCTAACCTTTTCATTTATTGGGATGGTAGCCATGGAGATACCGATTGGTCAGAAAACTGTGATCAACGTAGTGATGAGAACTGAAACAGTTGGTGTAGATGAAGTTGTCGTTGTTGGTTATACGACTCAGAAAAGAGGTAGTATAACGGGAGCAGTAAGTTCAATCAAATCGGAGGAGTTAGTAAAGTCACCTTCAGTAGCTGCCACAAGTGCTTTGGTTGGAAAATTAGCCGGTATTACTTCGCGTACCTATGATTCAAGACCGGGTAACGGAGCTGCAATTCAGATCAGAAACCTGGGAAATCCGTTATACGTTATTGATGGAGTACCCTACAGTACAAGTGACGGAACAACTGGATTTGGTTTCAATACCAATATTTCAGGACAAAACGTATTTAACAATCTTGGATTGGAGGATATCGAGAGTATATCGGTATTAAAAGATGCATCAGCATCTGTTTATGGATTGCGTGCATCTAACGGCGTTGTTCTTGTAACAACAAAACAGGGTAGCAAAACGGAGGCTCCTACTATTAATGTAACCGGTTATGCAGGAGTCCAAAATTTTACCAGGTATTATGACGTGGCCAATGCAGGACAATATGTGACCGCCCTTGTCCAATCGAATCAAAATTTAGGCCAAAACCCGAGCTACACTAAAGAAGAATTAGCAAAATGGGTTGCCGGTACTGAGAAAGGTTATAAAAGCTATAATTACAAAGATATCGTTATTAGGCCCAATGTTCCTCAGTCCTACATAAGCGTCAATGCCTCCGGTGGTTCTGAACGGACGAAATACTATTTTTCGGTAAGCAATCTAGGTCAGGATGCTTTGCTAAAAGAATTTAGTTTTAACCGCATGAATTTACAGTCAAATATCTCAACTAAATTGGCTAAAGGCTTGACGATTGGAACTCAAATCAGCGGACGTTTAGAAAAACGGAAACAAGTTGGGGTTCCTGGTCTCGATGACTATTTCAATCCTCTGTTAAGCATCACAAGCATGTGGCCAACCGAAAGCCCATATGCCAATGATAATCCTTTATATATTAATCAAACCCACAATGTTAATGTCAATCCTGCCACTTATTCCCGCTCTGTAACAGGATGGATTGATGAAATATCACGTGCTGTTAATGTAAATTTAAATGCCCAGTATGATTTCAGTTTTGGTTTAACTGCAAAGGGGGTATATTCGTACAATTTCACAAATGAAGATTTTGACGGGTTTGAATATACTTATCCTGCCTATATTTATAATGCGACCACTGACACCTATGCTGACAGACCTGCCGGAGGCGCACCATACGGGAACCAGAATCCATGGAGGGAAATACATAAACGTAATGTTATATCCCGGTTCGCCCAGGCTCAGTTAAGTTACACTAAAAAGTTTGGTGATCATGGAATAGATGCTGTTGCGGCATACGAGCGTTCAGACATGGAAAATAAATATATTGCGATTCATTCTATTCCACCAAATAATTATATACCGACAATCGCTTTTGCGAATCAGGACTACCTGGGATATGATTGGGGCATTGAAGCAAGGGCAGGTTATGCAGGGAGAATTAACTACAATTATAAGCAAAAGTACCTGTTGGAATTATTGGGGCGTTATGACGGTACGTTCATGTACAGAAGCGATAAGAGGTGGGGCTTTTTCCCCGGAGCTTCCTTGGGATGGAGAATTTCTGAAGAGAAATTTGTAAAAGATGCAACCGGCAGTTTTCTGTCTAATTTGAAATTAAGGGCTTCTTACGGTGAAACCGGAAGTGAAGTTGGGGTAAGTGCATTTAATTATTTACCCGGCTATAATTTTAATTCAGGAAATGCTGTTTTCGATGGCAACTATGTGATTGGATTACAGCCCAGGGGCTTACCCATCACGAATCTTTCATGGGTCAAGAACCAGACATCCAATATTGGTATCGACTTTACAGTTTTAGGCGACAAGTTGGTCGGCCAGTTTGATGTTTTCAATCGCAAGCGCAGCGGACTACCAGCGGCCAAGTATGATGTATTGCTGCCAAGTGAGGTGGGATATACTTTACCAAACGAAAATCTAACTTCAGATGCAACGCGTGGATTTGAAGGTCAATTAACATACAGCAGCAAGATTGGTAAGGTGAATTATTCTTTGGGGGGTAATTTTACAGTTGCCAGAAGAAAAGACCTCTCGTTTTATAAACCACGATTTGGCAATTCCTGGGATGAATACAGGACTGCATACACAAACCGGTGGGGTAATATTAACTGGGGTTACCAGGTAATAGGTCAGTTTCAGTCACAACAGCAAATTGATGCTTACACCGTTAATAATGATGGTCAGGGAAACCGATCAGAACTTCCCGGAGATTTTATCTTTAAGGATGTAAATAATGACGGCATTATTAACAGTTTGGACAACCGGCCAATTGGTTATGCAGAAGGGGCTACACCTTATATGAACTATGGCATTTTAGGCAGTATATCCTATAAGGGATTTTCCCTGTCCTTTAATTTCATGGGAGCAACTATGCAATCGTTTTACCGCAATGTTGAGTTGAAATTTCCGTTCCAAAATAATGGAAATTCAGCCAATTATATGCTGACAGATGTGTGGCATCATTCCGATCCTTATGATATCACAAGTCCATGGATACCGGGAAAATATCCCGCACTTAGAAAAGACCTTAATTCACATGTTAACTATGCAAGGAGTGATGTTTGGGTAACCAATGTTAACTATTTCAGACTTAAAAATTTGGAGTTAGGGTACGATCTTCCCAAAAAACTTATCGCAAAAGTCGGAATCGCCAAATTGAGGATATTTGCTAACGGAAGTAACCTTTTTTCGATTGACAATATGAAAGGGATCGGGATTGATCCTGAAATCTCGAGTAACGGCGGGTTAGTATATCCTCAGCAAAGATTGTTTAACATTGGGTTTAATCTGACACTTTAATCGATTTTATCATGAAAATATTATTTAAAGGCTTTATATTAAGCATTTTACTGGTTGGTTTCTCCGCCTGTAATGATCAATGGTTAGAGAGAACACCCCAAAGCATTATTACGGAACCCCAGGTGTGGAACGATGCAAACATGATTGTCGGATTACTGGCCAATTATTACGAAAGGTTGCCTACCGATATGGGATTGGATGGCAACTGGCGTAACATGGCCGATTATGATGACGCAATGTGGTCGGGTTATTCAGGCGAAGATGGCAGGAACAACATTACATCGTATGCAGCCAGTCGCTGGCAACTGTGGGACTATGGTCTTGTCAGGGATATCAACCTGGCGCTTGAGAGTATGGATCTTTATAGCGAATCGCTTTCTACAGCTCAAAAAGCACAGTTCAATGCTGAATTTAGATTTATACGAGCATACCAGTATTTTGAATTGGTAAAAAGAGAAGGTGGTGTTCCATTGGTTTTAAAACAGCTGATCTATGATTACAGCGGCGATGCTACGGCACTCAGACTACCACGAAGCAAGGAATCTGAAATATATGACTTTATTGCCAGCGAAATGGATGCAATTAAGGATGTTATCGGCAATTCAGGTAGCGTAACCCGGGCCAATAAATACACTACACTTGCATTAAAATGTCGTGCCATGTTGTATGCAGGATCATTGGCCAGGTACAATAACCTTTTGGCAACTCCCATTTCCACCACCGGTGGTGAGGTAGGGATTCCTGCATCATTAGCGAGCGGTTATTATACAAAAGCATTAACCGCAGCGCAGGAAATTATTACAAGTGGTGTTTATCAATTGTATAAAGCGAATCCCGACAAAGGACAAAATTTTTATGAGGCTGTTTGTAAAAAGGGAAACACGAATAAAGAGATGATCATGGCGAGAGACTTTTTATCAGCGAAGGCTAAAAGACATGCCTTTTCGTATGATAATATAGCCCGCAGTATCCGTGAAGATAATCTGGCATCATCATGTATTACACCTTCACTGAATTTTGTTGAAAGTTTCGAGTATCTTGACGGCTCAGCGGGAACGCTAAAAACCCGGACGACTGATAACTCAGATTACATTTATTATACGAATCTTTCAGATATTTTCTTCAACAAAGATGCCCGCTTGACTGGCACCGTAATTTATCCCGGCTCTTCTTTTAAAGGTTTAAATGTTGAAATACAGGCAGGCGTAATGACTTGGAATTCAACCACAAGCACATATACAACCAACACAAGCAGTGTTCTGGGATCGACTTTTACGGATGGGAAACTATTGACAGGTGCTTCAGGCCCTCATGCATCAATTCAGGAGGTGACCAATTCAGGCTTTTACATTAAAAAATTCATTGACCAGGGAGCAGGAACCAGTACACGCGGTATTTTGAGTGATATGTGGTGGGTGAGATACCGGCTTGGTGAAATTTACCTTAATGCCGCTGAGGCAGCATTTGAACTCGGCCAGACTGAGGTCGCCCTGCCGTATATAAATGCGATAAGAGAGCGTGCAGGTTTTCCGGCTAACAGCCTCAATGCCACCACATTAACAATTAACAGACTCAGAAATGAACGCCGTGTTGAACTCGCATTTGAAGATCACCGTGTTTGGGACTTAAAACGCTGGAGAATAGCGCATACGATATGGACCGGTAATACAACAAATCCCGATGATATGATGTATGCACTCTATCCTTACCGAATTGTTCGTCCCGGCGATGCCGCCCGCGATGGGAAATATGTATTTGTTAAATTGGTTGCGCCTAGATTCCGGGCTCCCCGGTTCTTCCAGATGCATAATTATTATTCAACAATACCCCAGTCAGCAATTGATAATAATCCGTTAATCGTTAAAAATCCATTCCAGTAAATCTTTATATTATGAAAATAAAAAACTATATCTATCTACTTTTTGCAGCATCAGTTACAATGCTTGCAGGCTGTACATATGATAATTACACAGCGCCATCATCTATGTTATCCGGTACTGTCGGATACCAGGGACAGGCGATTGGAGTCAGATCCAATGCCGTTCAACTTGAATTATGGCAACGTGGTTATCAGTTATTTACTAAAATACCGGTATATGTCCAACAGGATGGAACTTTTAAAGCCTTACTTTTTGATGGCGAGTATAAATTGACATATTTAAAAGGTGTTGGTCCCTGGTTAACTAAAACTGATTCAATTGCAGTTTCAGTAAGGGGTAATACCATTGTCGATTTTCCGGTTGAGCCTTTTTTTATTGTCAAGACTTCATCATTTGTGAAAAGCGGAACAAACATTACAGGTACGCTGACTTTACAAAGAGTAAATACAACTCAAACACTTGAAGCCGTTCGGATTTATTTGAATAAAGGTTTAATCGTGGATGCGAATATCAATTTAGCTAATTTCTCGATCGCAGCATCAGCAATTACTGATATTACGGTTCCTGTATCAATTAGCGTTGCAATTCCAGCAACGCTTTCTGCGAAAGATTACCTGTACGCACGTGTAGGTGTTAAAACTACAGGTGTCACTGAGCTCGCTTATGGTGTTCCCCAGCAGGTTGTTCTTAAGTAAAAATAAATGATCGGATAAGGGTTGGCTTTTTTATAGCCAGCCCTTATTTATATTAAAATGAAAACATAAGAGCAATATGAACATTAAAAAATCGATTGCAAATTTTTTAATTGTCCTGGTAGTAGCAGCCTCTAATATCTCTGTTGCTCAACCAGTTAAAATTTACACAATTAAAACCAACGAGCTTAAAACCGAAATACAGCCAACCATGTGGGGCATATTCTTCGAAGATATCAATATGGGTGCTGATGGAGGCATCTACGCTGAACTTATAAAAAACCGTTCATTTGAATTTGCCGCTCCATTAATGGGCTGGACCATTAAACGAAGACAATTTATTGAGGGAGACGTCCAGGTACTGAACAGAAAAGAGACCAGTACTGCCAATCCACGATACATCCAGGTTACTGTTTCAAATGCGACTAAAGGCACTCTGAGTCTTACAAATGAAGGTTTCAGGGGCATGGGTATCAAAAATGGATTGCGTTATGATTTCTCCCTTTTGTACCGGCTTAAATCACCCGGAGTTAAGCTGCACCTTGAACTTGTAAACTGCAATGGAGAGATCATTGGTGAAGGACTTTTGGCACCCGGAACGACAGGTATCGACTGGACAAAACAATCAGTTAGTTTTAACGCAATCGCGACTGAACCAAAAGCAAAGTTCAATATCTGGTTTGAAGGCAATGGTGTGATCGACCTGGATATGATTTCGCTGTTTCCCGGGGATACCTGGAAAAACCGTCCTGCAGGATTTCGTGCCGATATGGTACAAATGCTGGCAGACATGCATCCCGGATTCATTCGTTTCCCGGGTGGATGTATCGTTGAAGGCCGTGAACTTGCAACGCGCTACCAGTGGAAGAAAACAATCGGCCCGGTTGAAGATCGTCAGTTGATTGTCAACAGGTGGAATACGGAATTTATCCACCGTCCGACACCCGATTATTTTCAGACATTTGGGTTAGGATTCTTTGAATATTTTCAGCTCGCCGAAGATATAGGGGCAGCACCGCTGCCTATTCTGAACTGCGGAATGGCATGCCAGTTTAATACGGCTGAATTTGTTTCGCTCGATGAAATAGGTCCCTATGTCCAGGATGCACTTGATCTGATTGAATTTGCAAATGCCGGTGTGAGTACAAAATGGGGTAAGGTTCGTGCAGACATGGGGCATCCAAAACCGTTCAACCTGACCATGATGGGGGTCGGCAATGAAAATTGGGGGCCACAATATGTTGAAAGACTGAAAATTTTCACAAAGGCGATCAAGGAAAAATATCCCGGTTTTAAACTTATTTACAGTTGCGGTACCGATCCCGATGGCCAACGTTTTGATGATCTGAACAGGGAATTAAGAATGATGAATGCTGACATTATTGATGAGCATTATTATCGTCGGCCCGAATGGTTTATGCAAAACGCCGTACGCTATGACAATTATCCGCGAAATGCTTCCAAAATATTTGCCGGTGAGTATGCTGCACAAAGTGATAAAACAGTAAGTCCGGATAATAAAAATAATCTGCTGACAGCACTTTCTGAAGCCGCCTTTATGACAGGCCTTGAACGCAATGCAGATGTCGTGAGCATGGCATCTTATGCACCACTATTTGCACATGTTGATGGCTGGCAATGGACACCCGATTTGATCTGGGTAGATAACCTGCGGACATACGGTACACCTAATTATTATGTTCAAAAATTATTTTCTGTCCATAAAGGCACAAATGTGGTTCCTTTCCTGTCAGACAATCAAACGGTAACTGGCCAGGATGGCCTTTACGGAACAGCCTGTGTTGACAAAAAGACCAATGAACTTATTGTCAAATTTGTCAATACCTCAGATATAACGCAAGACGTTAATTTTAAAATTGAAGGCGTTAAAAAGCTGCAGCCCAAAGGAATTTTGACCGTTTTGACCAGTGATAAGCTTGACCAGGTAAATTCAATTGACGAACCGATGGCCATTTGTCCCAAAGACCAGGAAGTTAATGTACAGAATAAAGAGATTAAATTTTCGGTAAAGCCATATTCATTTAATGTGGTACGCGTAAAAATGTAATTAGAGTCTGTCTGTAAAGTCACCTTATTTTGATTTTTTGGTCCTACGCATTTTATTTTCCCGACGATTTGATGATGATTTGCGTTCAAACTTTTGCTTTTCGTGTTTTTCTTTGAAAAATATGCTCCAGTATTTTCAACCAATCAATCTAACTAACATAATAACAAGCTTAAGGGCGTTCAAACTAAAGTGTTGTGATAAAAATTGCTAATCTCTCAATTAATCTTTTCAGGCAAGTCCCGCTATTCGGGACAATGTCATGTTAGTGAGTACCCTGAAGTTATAACCCAGGACACTCCACATCACCTTTGCTTTGAAATGTTTAAATCCTTTCCAGTTACAAATCCTCAAGTCGAAGCCCCGTTTGAGGTTTGAAATAGCGGCTTCAATACCGCTTCGCCATTTCTTCAAACGTGTTTCCATATTGAGGCTGGTGGCAACATTTTTAAGGCTTTTTGTTACTTTATTGAATACAATATTTACTATACCTTTTGATTTGCAATGATCTAAGCTTCCCTGACTGGCATATCCGCCATCAGCAGATGAATCTCTGGGAGTTATCCCGTAGTTATCTATCACCCTGTCAATGGTAGGGTTGAATAAAGTAATATCAGCTGGATTCCCCGCAGGTATAACACAATCAATGATCAGGTTGCTTTTTCCTGTGGCCAGATTTACCTTGTGACCGAATTGTACTTCGCGTCCACCCTTGACAATAATGTCAGCGTGTAGTTCGTATATCGAGAACAATTTTTGGTCGTTCGGTACTGACTCGTCCTGAATCTGTTTCCGATAAGTCATGCTGTAAACCTTTTCCATCAATGGCAGCAGTTCTTCAAGTTCTGTGATAAAAATGTATGCTTTAAGGCCGAGGCTGTCTAACTTTTTTTTTATAATATTGGAAACCTGATTGATCGCCTTTGTGAATGTAACTAACTGTTTATTAAAGAGATCGGCTTGCTTATCTTTTGACTTGGTGACGTTTATCTTGAAATAGGTGGTTTTGGCAGATTTGGTATAATCGATAAACGAAAGTACACCGACCTCTTCTTTGAGGTGGCTCAGCAGACGGTGGCTTTCATGAATACAGTCCCAAACGAGTGAATTATTGGTCGGGTAATGAATATTGCTTTTGACAACTGTGCTGTCCTGTCTGATTTTGCTTATATCTTCATAGCCTTCGTCAATGGCAATTTTAATCAGCTCAACCAATACTTTGTGAAGGGTATCTTCACTTATTCTGGAAATGAACTTCTGGAATGTCTGAAAACAAAATGGTTTGCGCTCATCAAGCTTAATAAATGTAGCACAAATCCGTGAATCGCTTTGTGCATATTCAAGTTCCCGATAGTCATAACCTTTTAACTCTTTATAAATCGCAGCCCTGACAATCTGTTCAACAGTGGGTGTATCACCACGTCCAAAATTGTTAACCTCTTCATTGCCAGCTATATCGAATTTGAAAATGCCGTAAATTTCAGGATGAAGTTCAAGAATAGTGTCGATCACACCAAACTCGGGATTCTTGGCCCAATCAGATTTTTCAAATTTCAACACCAGGTCGTTAAATATTTTCATTATAAAAGCTATCTTTAATTCGATAACAAGATACAAAGAAGATTTGGATAAACCTAAGATATGTGCCTGATATTCATATATTTTATCTATTACAGACAGACTCTAATTACTAACTAAAAGCTCTTTCTGGAGTTTAAAACAATTTAAAGATGAAGCGAAAAATTGTTTATTTGTATTTATTCCTGTTGATTTCTTTTAATGTAAATGCTCAACAGGCAGAAGCACAACAGCAATTGCGAACCGGTATTTCGGTTCATGATCCTGTAATGTTTCAACAGGATAGTCTTTATTATATCTTCTGTACCGGCAATGGGATAGCCAGGTGGTCATCGAAGGACATGATTAACTGGAAACTGGAAAAGCCTGTATTTGCCTCAGCACCACAATGGGCGAAAGATTCTATTAAAGGATTTAGAGGCAACAGCTTATGGGCGCCAGATATTTCGTACAATAAAAAAACGAAGCTGTATTACCTGTTTTATTCAGCTTCCGCATTCGGGAAAAATACTTCCTGTATTGGTTTGGCAACGAATAAAACCCTTCATACCGATGATCCAAACTATTTATGGATCGATCATGGTGTAATTATTCAGTCGATTCCCGGAAAAACAAACTGGAATGCGATTGATCCGAACCTGGTTACCGATAAATCAGGAACTCCATGGCTTACATTCGGGTCATTCTGGGATGGATTGAAGATTGTAAAACTCAATAAAGATTGGATGAGTGTTGCCGAAGGTCTTGATAACATACCAACTATTGCTTCAAGGAAGAATGATCCTTCGGATAAAACCAATCTTCCTGCGGTCGATAATAATCCGGTTGATGCTGGTGGAAACGCCATAGAAGCACCTTTTGTTTTTAAGAAATTCGGGTACTTCTATTTGTTCGCATCAATCGATTATTGTTGTAAAGGGGTGAACAGCACCTATAAAATGATTGTCGGACGCTCGAAAAATGTTCGAGGTCCATATCTTGATAAAGAAGGTTTAGCGATGGCTCAAGGCGGAGGAACAATGCTTCTGAAAGGTGACAGTTTATGGTATGGCGTAGGTCATAATGCCGTATGTACTTTTAAAGACACTGATTATTTGATATTTCATGGATATGATGCCGGGGATAATGGCCGGGCGAAACTGAGAATTGAAAGAATGAAATGGGATAAAGAAAAATGGCCGGTAATCAATGTTGAATATCCTTTTATGGTTAAACCAGGAATCTAACTTATACAATGAATTTAAAACAAATCTAATTATGCAAAAGAAAAGTCGTTTTTTGGTCATTCTTGTTCTGGCGATCATACTACCTGTCGCAATAATGATGATGGCAATGTCAAGTGTTGAGCGTGATGTTACTCCGCCCCGACCAGAAGGTCCGTGTGATATCTATACTGCTGCAGGCAACCCGTGTGTGGCTGCCCACAGTACCACACGTGCATTGTATGCCTCCTACAATGGTCCTTTGTACCAGGTTATGCGTCAATCGGACGGAAAGACCCTGGACATTGGTGTGGTTCAGCCCAGTGAGGGTGATCCGGGTGGATATGCAAACGCAGCCGCTCAGGACGCATTTTGTGCAAACACATACTGCTGGATTACAATACTCTACGACCAGTCAGGTAAAGGTAACCACCTCCGTCAGGCACCCCGTGGTGGCACAGGCGCCCCCACAGCAATGGGTGGTTTTAACAGCCTGCCGATCGCGGATATGGCACCAATTACAATCCTTGGCCACAAAGCCTACGGCATCTTTATTGAGCCGGGCATGGGCCTTCGCCTGAATGATACAAAGGGCATAGCCGTCGACGATCAGGCAGAGGGACAGTACTGGGTCATAAACGGTCTTCACTACAACAACGGCTGCTGCTTCGACTACGGTAATGCAGAGACCGACAGTCGTGACGACGGCGATGGTACGATGGAAACCACATACTACGGTAACGCGAATGCCTGGTATTACGGACAAGCCCCCGGCCCATGGATTATGACCGATCAGGAGAACAACCTGGTGGGTGGGGTCAATCCGAATCCAAACGATAAGTACCTCCCAAACCTGCCAAGCATTACCTGGCGCTTCGTGACCGCAACTGCTGACGGCGAACCTCACCACTGGAGATCTATGGGCGGTGACGCTCAGCAAGGTGATCTGCAAGTTATGTTCGACGGAACCCGCATTATCAATGACAGAAACAGCTATGATCCGATGCGCAAGCAGGGAGCTATTCTTCTGGGCAACGGTGGCGACAACAGCAATGCTTCGCAAGGTACTTTCTATGAAGGCGCAATGACAGCCCCCGGCACTTTCCCAACAAAGGAAACCAACCAGAAGATTCAGGCCAATGTCATAGCTGCCAGATACGACGTACAGCGTCTGAGCCTGGCACCGGCAAACGCAACCGACACACCTCCGGGACTCCAGACATTCTCACCAAAGTCTTCTCAAAACACTACCGTGACGTTTACAAATACTACCGCGTCGCCCGTGAATGACCTCACCCTGAGTATTTCCGTACCCAAGGGGTGGAAATCGGTGGTTATCAACTCCAAAGAAAATTCGAAGAAGTTTGCCGATCCGATCGCACCACATGCCAGCATAAGTGCTACTTTCGTTGTGACCTCAGGACCAGAGTCCTTTAACGGCGATTTGGTTGGAAAAGCCTCATGGAAAAACCCAACGTCCAGTCAGCCACAATCAGAGACAATAGCTGAAAAAGTACGCAACGTAAGCCCAATCAAGATTAACGAATTTCGTATTTCTGCCGGTTCTCCTGACAACATTACAAATTCATTCATAGAACTTTATAACGCTGGAAATTCTACCTTAGATATCTCCAACTGGACTTTGACTCAACACAGAACCCAGTTACCTGTTTTTTCAAGTATTAAGATTCCGGCAGGGACGAAAATTGCTGCACACGGTTTCTATCTGCTGGGTCTGTCAAATTCGGGGCTTGTAGTTCCCGCGAAAAAGGGTGAGTCCACACTTTATGTAAGGAGTACGACGGGCATGTCAGCTGGCGATGAAATTGAAATAAACAGTGGTTCCGATAAGGAAATATGCAAAATTGCGGCCATAGGTACTGTTGCAGGCCCGGGAGTACCTGCAGCCACAACTGGTTTCGGTGGAGGCCGTCAAGGCGAACCCGGAAACCCTACAACGCTATGGCAACCTCTCCCTGACGGGCCGGTTATTACAATCCCCGCCGGATCCACCAGTGTACCTGTTGCCAGCATTTCAGGCTTTGAAGTCGGCCAGAAGATGGCTATCGGTTATGGCGCCAAATACCCAATTGCTTTGAACACGATTGAAAAGTACGAAGTGGTCACTGTCACCGAAGTCGGTAAGCCGGGTACACAGGCCTGGTTGTCGGCAGATGCAAAACCCGGTGACAAAAACATCAAGGTTTCGTCAGTTGCCAACATTTCAGCAGGTGACAAAATCAGATTGGACATTGACAGCGAAGGACATGGGATCGAGACCGTCACAGTGACACGAGTCGGCACGCAGTCCGTCCGTAACACTTTCCGCGGTCCCTTAACAGCTACAGAGGATGCTGGTACCGGACTTGACCTTGCAGAACCGCTGAAGTTCAATCATGCGTCAAACATGCCTTTCAGTGCTTGGGGAACGGGGATCAGCTTCACCCCGGCGACTGCCTTCGCTCACTCGAGTAACGAACCCGTCCTTCCACTTGGAACCGGCATCATCCTTGACAAACCCCTGACCAAAGACCACCCGATCGATGCGATTGTACATGACCAAAAGGTCACCACCGCGGGTTACCAGGGTACTCCGGTTCCCAACCAGTTGTTCGGAGGCCCGGCCCTTTCTTCTATGGCAGGTAATATGGTGCTGCGTGACATTGCTGGAAATGTTGTTGACGGTCTCAATTATGGCGGAATCGTCGATCCATGGATAGCCGAGGGTTACCAGGCTATTTCCGGAGCGGGGGAGTTCGGTAACTTCGTACCTTCACCCGGAATGGGCAGAGGTTTCAGAGGGGGGAATTCAGCTCCCACCAGCCAGCCTGACAGGAGCTCAGGTCGCTACCCTGATGGTGCCGACAGCGACAACCATCGCCGCGATTTCCAGGTGCAGAGCACGCTCAACTTTTTAACCGCATCACCAACCGGTTCAAACAATATTAAAGTCTCCAGTGTGGCTGACTTTAGCACTGGTCAGAAGGTTATCATCGGGACAGGCACAAACAGTGAGACCGCTGTTATCAAGACTATTGGTACAACCGGGGGCACCACTGTGGGAACCGCCACGGTTATGGGTGCAACCGTAATACCTGTAGCCAGCACGGCAGGCTTTGCCGCCGGCCAGACCATCACCATTGACAACGGCGCGAACAGTGAGACAATAGTTGTCGTCTCCGTTACTGGCGGCGGTAGAAGTGGCCAGGGTGGTCCAGGTGGCCAGGGTGGCGCTTCCATCACCGTCTCTGCACCGCTCACCTTTGCACATGCAGTTGGAGCTCAGGTTGCCGGTACCGGCATCACCTTTACTACACCATTAACCAAGGCTCATGAGATCGGTGCTCAGGTTACCAGTAACCTCCCCACACCAGGTGCGCCCAATCAATATACCAGAAAACCTTAATCAAGACATCATCAGGGTTTTGTTAATATGTGAACATTTTTTTACTTTCGTCTGTCATTCTTTTCAGTCAGTCTGACCAAAATTAAAGAATTCCGATAACCTGTAATCGCAAGTATACCAGACACCTATGAGATATTTGTTATTTGTTTTACTGCTGGTCTGCTTTCAGACGATTGAAGCACGTCCCTCAAAAATCGGATTATGGTCGATATTTGAGCGGGAACTGATCATCGAAAACAACTTTACCAATCCCTTTACTCAAACGGAATTAAAAATTGAGTTCGAACGGCCTGATCAAACCAAACTCATTATCCGGGGATTTTTTAACGGTGGAAGTTCCTGGAAATTCAGGGTAATGCCCGATCAGACCGGGAAATGGAAATATGTTGCAGCATTCACCCACGATGTGGGGAAAAAATTCCGGGGCACCTTTGAGTGTATCCCTTCCGACATACCTGGACTGATTTCGGCTGATGAGACCAACCCTGCCTGGTTTGGATTTAAAGGCGGTAAACATAAGTTAATCCGGAGTTTTCATACGGGCGACCGATTTTTTGCAGCGAACTGGCCCGATCGTGACCGGAACGAATTTCTCGACTGGCTGATTGAAAATAAATACAATATGTTATCAGTGGCCAGTCACTTGCTCAACCGGAATGATGTGAACCGCGGAAAGGGATGGAACACGCCTAACCTCTGGAATTTTGAAAAGCAGCAGCCGAATCCCGAAGAATACACCAAAATGGAACGAATACTTGATGAGCTGGCAGCCCGCAAAATTTGTGTATTTCCCTTTGCCGGATTTTTAGGTCAGAAATCAAACCATCCAACCGACAGTGTCAGTCAGTCACTATATATCAGTTACACGATTTCGCGACTCGGTGCCTACTGGAATACCCTCTACAATGTGGCAGGACCTGAACCGCTCTATTCGAAAGTGAATCAGTTTACACATGAAAAGGTTGATCAACTGGGAAAAATGATCGCTGATCAAAACACCCAGGGACATCTGCTTTCAGTTCATAATGAAAAGAACCATAATCCACTGCGTGATGCGCAATGGGCTACTTACCAGTGTCTCCAGGGACCAACGACACTTGACACCGATGCACTTTATCAGGGATTGATGGCTCGAAGGAAACTAAACCAACCGCTGCTGGCACAGGAAGTACTCTGGTATGGAAATATTTATCAGCAGACATACAATGACGAACAACTGCGAAAGAATGCATTTACAATTATGATGGCAGGTGCTGCACTGAACTTTGCCGACAATGCCGGAACCAGCTCAACAGGTTTTACCGGAACACTTAAGCTGGATGAAAGACACCAGGATAAACATGAAATCATTAAAAAAGTCTGGGATTTCTTCGAATCCATCCCGTTCTATGAGCTGACCCCTTCCCCACTGCGGTCCACTACAGGTTACACGCTGGCCAATCAGGGCAAAACCTATCTCACCTATCTTCCCAATGGGGGCGAAGTTTCTGTTAACACGAAACCAGGCTACTATTCAGGAACATGGATTAAAGGGACTGATACTTCGGTTAGAATTAATACAGGTCCGACAGATGGAAGAAACCTCCGGGCTCCTTCGGATGAAGATTGGTTGTTATATTTGCAGGCCGGCAAGGCTGAACAACCCGGTAAACGATCAAAATAAGTTTGAACATAAATATTAATAAAATGAAATTAAATTTTCTGGCTGTTGCCATTTTGTTATCGATCAGTAATGCTTTTGGTCAGAATAAAGTTGTTTTACCTTACCAAAATCCGCAATTATCGGTCGATGTCAGAGTTGATGATATTGTATCGCGGATGACGATACAGGAAAAGGTGTCCCAGCTTTTTAACCATGCCATGCCAATCGACCGTTTGGGAGTACCAGCCTATGACTGGTGGAATGAATGTCTGCACGGCGTAGCCCGGGCCGGGAAAGCCACCGTTTTTCCCCAGGCGATTGGCCTTGCTGCCACCTTCGATCAGGACCTGATGTTTCGCGTGGCCGATGCAATCAGCGATGAAGCGAGGGCTAAACATCACTATTTTGCCGCCAATAATGTCCGGAGTATTTATACCGGTCTTACCTTCTGGACACCTAACATCAATATTTTCAGGGATCCGCGTTGGGGACGCGGACAAGAAACTTACGGTGAAGATCCTTATCTGACAGGACGCATGGCTGTCAGTTTTATTAAAGGGCTCCAGGGCAGCGACCCGAAATACCTCAAAACTGTAGCTACTGCAAAGCATTATGCGGTACACAGCGGACCGGAATTTACCCGCCATACGGACAATATTTTTGTCAACGACCGCGATCTGTACGACACCTATCTTCCTGCATTCAAGGCAGTGGTCAGGGATGCCAATGTCCAGTCGGTGATGTGCGCTTATAACCGCTTCCGCGATCAGCCCTGCTGCGGAAACGATATATTGCTGAGCAACATCCTGCGTAATCGCTTTGGATTCAACGGGTATGTCGTATCAGACTGTGGCGCGATCAGCGATTTCTACACGAAAACTGCCCATCACATCGTCCCCACCTCCTCACAGGCATGGGGATTGTCATTATCTGCAGGAACGGACCTGAACTGCGAACAGAGTCGCAGCTTCCTGGTAAACAACCTCGATTCAGTAATCCGGATGGGAATGATCAACGAAAGCGACATCAATACTTCGGTCAGAAGGTTGTTTAAAGCCCGTTTTATGCTTGGAATGTTCGATCCGGAGGACCAGGTAGCCTATACCAAAATTCCATTCACGGTTGTAGGATCCGAAAAACACCTGAAAATTTCGCAGGAAGCTGCCGAAAAATCATTGGTGTTGCTAAAAAACACAGGTATTCTTCCGCTCAAAAATGTGAAGAAAATTGCCCTTATCGGACCAAATGCCAACAACTTCGCGATTCTTATCGGTAATTACAACGGCGAGCCTATCCGCCCTGTGACCCCGCTAAAGGCGCTTCGTGAAAAGCTCGGCGCTAAAAACGTATTATATACTCCGGGCTGCGCAATTGTTCCGGGAGTTTATACAGATCAACAGATTGTGGATGCGGCGAATCTTTTTCATGATGAGAAAGGAAGGTTAAAACCAGGATTAAAAGCGGAGTATTTTGCCAATACGAAATTTGAAGGCATCCCTAAAATCACCCGTATTGATCCAAAAATTGATTTCTACTGGATGAAGTCGCCTGTGAATAACGTGGTTGAAGAACAGTTCTCCGTTCGCTGGAGCGGAGTGTTGGTTCCTAAAGTCACAGGCACCTACCAGTTCGGCGGAAATGTAAAGCTTAAAATTGACAATAAAGCTGCAGACAATAAGGGTGTTGCGCTTGAAAAGGGTAAAAAATATGTTATTACCGCTGAACTGCGTGTTGCTCCTTCGGCCTACGCCAACAGCATTGAACCATCAGCAACTTTATCATGGGCTGAAATCAGCCGCGATTATCACAAGGAAGCACTCGAAGCTGCCGCCGAAGCCGATGTAGTAATCTTTTGCGGAGGTATTTCAGCCGAACTCGAAGGAGAAGAGATGCCATTGGTAATCGATGGTTTCTCGCATGGCGACCGTACCCACATTAATCTGCCTGAAATCCAGGAAAATTTATTAAAAGATCTGCATAAAACGGGCAAACCCGTTGTATTTGTAAATTTCAGCGGAAGCGCCATGGCGATGAATTGGGAAGATCAGAATCTGCCGGCCATTGTTCAGGCGTTCTATCCCGGCGAAACAACAGGTACTGCCCTGACCCGTTTATTATTCGGTGAATTTAATCCGTCGGGAAGACTACCTGTGACATTCTACAAATCAGAAAAAGATATTCCCGATTTTTCGAACTACGATATGCAGGGACGCACCTACCGCTATTTCAAAGGAACTCCGCTTTATCCGTTTGGCTATGGATTAAGCTATACCACCTTCGGATACAGCAATTTAAAGGCCAGCGATACTTCCGGAACACAAAATTCACTCAAAGTTTCTGTGGATGTGAAAAATACAGGATCTGTTGACGGAGAGGAAGTTGTTCAGATCTATGTTTCGAACAAAACGGTGAATGCAGATCTTCCTCTTGTTGCGTTAAAAGGATTTCAGCGGATCATTCTTAAAAAGGGGGAACAAAAAACAGTCACGTTTAAACTGACTCCTGAAGACTTTTCGGTGACAAACAGTGACGCATTGCAGGTGGTAACAGCCGGAACCTTCGAAATTGCAGTTGGCGGCGGAGTTCCCGGAAAAAATGCGGTGATCAAATCAATTAAACTGACAGGAGAACCCAAAATAATAGAATAGAACTTCAATCAGCGAGGTGGAATTTTACAGAATTTTATAGAATGTTTACAAAATTATCCCGCATCATCCTTAGAAACAGAATCTCACTTATAGTTCTGATTTCTGTTTTTACAGCATACATGGCCTACGAAGCCCGAAATGTTAAATTGTCGTATGAAAATACTTCGATGCTTTCGATGAGGGATAGTGCGATGATCGAATATCAGAAATTTAAAGCACAATATGGTGAAGATGGCAATGTATTGATGATCGGTATAATAAACCCGGATATCTTCAGCCTGGAGCAATTTAACGCGTGGTACGATCTGGGTGACTCGATTCGTGCCATTGAAGGGGTACAGGAGGTAATCAGTATGACGCGCGCGATCAATCTGGTCAAAAACGACAGCACCCATCAATTTGATTATTCGCCATTGGTCAATCAGCGTCCGACTACACAGGCGGAAGTCGACAGCCTGAAAAACACCATCCTGGGGCTTAAGTTTTACAAGGGAATTTTGTACAATCCCAGGACCCATGCCGCGTTGATGGCAATAACCCTTGATAAAAATAAATTAAACGACCGGTCAAGAATAGCACTTGTTGCCAATATAGTAAAAACAGCCAATGCGTATATGCAGTTGAATAAAGTAGAAATACATTATTCAGGCATGCCCTATATCCGGACAGTTACCATGCAAAAAGTTAAGCAGGAGCTTTTCATTTTCGTACTGATGAGCATGGCGATAGCTGCCCTCATTATGCTTCTGTTTTTCAAATCGATAAAGGTTGTATTGAGCTCTTTGCTGATAGTCGTGATCAGCATTATCTGGGTAATGGGAACCACCGTCCTTTTTAATTTCAAAATCACGATTCTTACCGGTGTAATTCCCTCATTGATTATCATTATTGCGATCGAAAATTGCATCTATATTCTGAATAAATACCACTGGGAATTCAGGAGTCACGGGAATAAGATAAAGGCACTGATCAGGGTTGTTCAACGCATTGGTTTTGCCTCGCTGATGACCAATGCCGCAACAGCGCTGGGATTTGCAGCTTTTATCCTGATTCCCAACCAGATGTTGCGGGAATTCGGCATTATCACTGCGCTCAATATCATGCTCGAATACCTGCTCTGCATTATATTGTTACCCATTATTTTCAGCTTTATCGATCCCCCGACACACCGGCATGTTAAGCACCTCGACAGCATTTTTTTCGGGGCCATCATCAAAAAGATCGTCTATATGATCAGCTTCCGGAGAAACGTGATTTACGGGATTTCAGGAGGATTACTGCTGATCGGCTTTGTGGGTATCAGCCTGATGAAAACCTCGGGTAAGATTGTGGATGATTTTGAAGATGATGATCCGATATACCTCGATCTGAAGTTCTTCGAGCAGAATTTCGGCGGTGTGATGCCATTGGAGATATCGATTGATACGAAAAAGAAAAACGGGGTCATCGCGGGATCGACACTCGATAAAATCAATGAACTCCAGCAGATGGTCAATACCTATCCCGAGTTTTCCAAACCGCTTTCAATTGCCGAATTGTTCAAGTTTTCGAAGCAGGCTTATTTTGGCGGTGATTCGTCGATGTATTCGATGCCAACCACGATTGAAAAAGGATTTATTATGGGATATCTCCCAAAAAATCAAAAAGGAAAAAACAACAACCTTCTCCTTTCCTATCTCGACAGTACCAAACGATATACCCGGGTAAGTTTCCAGATGGCGGACATAGGTACCCGGCATATGGATTCGCTGATGTCGGTCATTCATCCTCAGATCGACAGCATTTTTAATCCCGAAAAATACGATGTTCGTGTTACCGGAAATAGCGTTGTTTATGCGCGGGGCACAAATTTTTTGATCCGCCACCTGTTCGAAAGTGTACTAATCGCAATCCTGTTGATTTCGCTGCTTATGGCCATGCTTTTCTCGTCGTTCAGGATGATCCTGGTTTCGATGATTCCGAATATTATTCCCTTACTGCTGACCGCTGCCATTATGGGTTTTGCGGGAATACCGATAAAACCATCAACGATTATCGTTTTCAGTATCGCGCTGGGGATCTCGGTTGATAATGCGATCCAATACCTATCAAGGTACCGGCACGAGCTCAAGGTCACCAAAGGGGCAATAAAAGAATCGGCTATCAATGCACTTCACGAGGCGGGTTTTAGTATGATTTATACGAGTATCGTGCTCGTGCTTGGATTCAGTGTATTTATTATTTCGGAGTTTGGCGGAACCCAGGCCCTGGGAATCCTTATTTCGACGACATTACTGATTGCGATGTTTTTTAATATGATGGTGCTCCCCTCGCTGCTGTTAACACTTGATAAACGATTGACGACCAGGGATTTCATTGAGCCTATGGTTGAAATTTACGACGAAGAGGCCATGAGTGAATATACGGAACTTGAAGCGCTGGAGTATGACGAGGCTACTGATGAGGAGAAGATTTAAGATTTAGGATTTAGGATTTAGGATTTAGGATTCAATGCCGTGATTAAGATCTATGAGAATAAAAATTTAAACGCAAAGAACGCTGAGGAGGCGCAAAGGACCGCAGAGGCAGATATTCCAGAATTTCTTTGCGGTTCTCTGCGTAAAACTTTGCGATCTCTGCGATAAAATTTCAACTGCTATTGCTTACTAAACGACATTGATTTAGAGTTTAAGAATGAAGAAAATCATAGATCTGAAATTATTTGTCGGCCAACGTATTTTTATCCTCCTTTAATTTCCCGGTTTGATATTTATTGACAAAATGAGTCGAGTATGCCTTTTCAATATTATAGTCCCCCGATTTGCTGAATCTCAATTTTTGTTTCGGACCTTTTCCGTATTTGTTATAAACGGTTAATGAAGGTTCCAGCTTCATTTTGGCAGCAGCTTGCCTAATGAAAGTATTGACCGCTTTCAGTTTGCTTAAATTTGTCCGGCAGATTCTCTCCAGATAGTCTACCTGTCCATTTCTCCACTTGTCAAGATCGGTTTTCGATAAATAGTTTAATCCGAGCAATACATCAATTGTGCAGATGTACCCTTTTTCGTCGGATAATTGACTTATTATCCGGTTAATGTTTTTTTCTAAATCGGTATCGTTCATTCTATTGTGTCATTAAGCTAACATTTCCGGAATGCCCGCTTACTTCGTTTATAAGTTTATACGTACGATTAAATGCTTCCTGTGATAACTTAAAGTGATCAGAAATTTTTCGTATCGTGTCTTTTGAAAGCCCTTTGTGATAATTTAGAATCCTGGAGACGGTGCCTTTTGAGAGATCCAAAATCTTTACCAGATCTTTTGGTTTTAAATTATGCTCTTCCATTAATCCTTTAAGTAATTAAATTGGGTCCGAGTCATTAAAGGTATTATGCTCATTATCCCATTTTTCAATCAACAGAGTTACTAACTCAATCTCATCCTGATATTCCCGCTCATCCTGAAGAACCAGATTCTCCAGAATATCACAATAAGTTTCTTCGTATTGCTCCCGGGCTTTTATTACTGTATATTTTAATGTTCCCATTTTGATTCCTGTAAAAACAACTCTGTCTGAACCGCCTCCTAAAATGTCCGTACTATTGAAAGTCGAAATAATATTATTTGGTTCATTCCAATCAACTCGTTTTATAATTGACAACCATATCACAAAAGATGCCCTGCTTCCAACATTCTTTCGGACATAATCCCCGATCGACTGTTTTTTTACCAGATGCACTTTCATATACTGAAGCGTAAATATATGAATAAGGTTTCACAGAAGGAAACATTATTCACAAAGCGGATTTTATTGTTTAGTCTCATCTTCTTTATGTTTTCGGTCATTGTTTGGATTTTTTTAGATTTACCACCAATGTTGGAAGCTGTAAGCATAGGCGTATCGCGCAGATTTTTATTGTATTTCAATTTTCCACAACTTTCATTTTAAATATCTGGTTTTTTATCTTAGTATACCAGGTATTTGACAATTCAGAATCATTCCAAAAATATAAGTTTAATGTCGATGTAGTATTTACTATTTTAATTGAACTTCCTGAACCAGCATATGAATAAATAAGACTATCATTTTCTTCGTAGAGATCTTCTTTATTTAAGTAAAGTTCGAATACTCTGTGAAGGAATAGATTTATGAGTTTTTCTTCCTGATTGGTCAACTGCTTTGTGGTGTCCAAAATGATCTCCCTTGTTCTATCGTCGATATCTGAATAATTTCCAAAGTCTTTAATATTATTGCATGAAACCGAGTCTACAATTAATCTGACAATAACATTATTTTCAGAATTTTTTTTTTAAAAATAAAGATTCCATATGTCCGCCCCATTCTCCGCATTCTGAAAATTCGACAAAAATTTTTAATGTGTCCTGTCTATTAAGCACATTACCAAGTCCGTTATTCCTTTCTTCAAAATTGGGGTAATCCAAACCATTTCTTTTGTCAATAATCTTAATCTCTTTATTTCCACATGAAAATGAAAAAATAAGAATTATAACAAGAAAGAGATATTTTGAGTTTTCAGGATTTGTCATTTCGACTTTAAAATTTGTTGCTAACATTCCATATCCACAGTAAGTTGCGTCCGTATCTGCCGTGGACCGAACCCGCACAAACCATAAAAAATAGCTAAAAAACCCACAATAATGTACATCAACAAAGAAAATCATAATTTACATAATTTCATACTTTTCATTAGAGAATATTCAAACTTTTCATATTCGGCGAACCGGTGTTGGACAACCTGGATATTCCAAAAGAGATTAACAAAGAATAAAGCATAAATTCGTTACTGAGCGGTTACAGTATTGTATGTAAATGTTTTAATTTTGAATTCTTTGATTAATAATAGTTTAACCGCTACGCGGTAAAGGTTCAGATGTGTAACATAACTCTACAATACTTAAATCGCTACGCGATAGGCTGAAAAACAAGGTATGAGCAGGTGCAGAGCACCGTTAATATTTGTAGAAGTAAATATGATTAGATATTCCCCAGGTGCAGCGCACCGGTAATATCATGATGTTTCATTGATGAAAGTAAGACGGACCATCTTGGTTAAGCAATCCTCCGATTCTCGGGGCAGGTAGTGTAATCCATTTTAAAATCCGTGTAATCCTAATACAAATATTCCCGGTGCGCTGCACCTTCCCGATCATTTTGGGGCATCTCTTCTATAACTATTAGCGGTGCGCTGCACCTTAAAAATGCGCATAACATTATATCACGAAACCCGGGATGAATTCATAGATCCGTAAAATGAAAATATGGGTCGTGCCTACGGCACTCATTATTAAATTAATTCACCTCATCGCCGGATTAAAATCCCGCGCTACAAAATGAACCGTTCATATGGAACTGGCTGAATATCAGCATAATCCACACCATAAAATCGGATCACAAAAGGTGCAGAGCACCGTTAATATTTGTAACAATAAATACAATAAGATATTCGCCAGGTGCAGCGCACCTGTAATATCATAAAAATAAAATATGAGCGCAATCCGTGTAATCCATTTGAAATCCGTGGAATCCTTATAAAATTCGTGTAATCCTTTCGTATTCTATTTACTGCACGAGGCTGCTACTGCTGCAATTTTTAAATTGGCTTCGACCATAGAGATCACCTTGAGAAGTTGCTCGCCAACACCGATCTTGTAACCCGATGAAAACATGTACACATTGCCCGTTTCGTCCAGGAAGAGCACGAGCGGCAATTTATCGGCTAGTCCATCGCCGTAAACAGCCGAAACAGCTTTAAGAATATTCCCGTCCTGATCGATACCGCTCTCACTTTTAGCCGGCAATTTGTAGGTTTTCAGCACACCGGCCTGGCTCGCCTTTTCAGCAGGCATGGCAAAAATAAATTGTCCGCCCCACTTGTTAAAATGATCGACATACGGGCCCAGGTCATTCAAAATATGTTTCGAAGGCTCCTTATCGGGATCGAGCAATACCAATACCGAGTGCTTCCCTCCTGCCAGCGAAGATAAAGTAACCACTTTTCCATCACCTAATGTTTGAAGATTTAGCCTATCGGTATCCAGCTTACCGCTTGGCTTAAGAGCACCCGGCTGCTTGCGAAGTTCGACAGGAAGGGTGGTCAGTTTCCCTTTTTCAATGGTAAAGAAGGTCATCTGACTAAGCACCGATCCGTCTTCAAGACGATTGCCGGTTACCAGCGCATAGTTTCCCGCCTCGAGCATCACAGGATCAGCAGTATTGGAGATCACCTGGCCTTCAGGGAATTCGAGTGTCCGGTAAAATCCGTCACGCAGTATCGCGATGGTATAATGCATGAAATATTGCGGTGCCACCACATTGTTTTTGTCAACCAGTTTAAGCGATCCTTTCCCGGGATGAACTGCAATTTCGGGATCAAACCCCGCACGATGCCATTCACCGTCCTTAAAATATTCGGGGATCCGCGTTTCGGGATTAAGACGCGCAGGTATTCCAATCGTACGGCAGGCTGCGACGAAGAAAATATCCCTCGAATGCGGATCGGCAACCCGTAAATTGAAAACGCCGATGGGTGACAGGGGTGCGCGCGAGTGGTTGTTGGCCACATTATCGATGCGAATATTCTCACGGATCCAACTGGTTAAAACAGTAACATCGTTTTGAGCCGATTTTACAATTTCTGCACCAAACGCCTCGTTCAGAAAACTTCTCCATGGACTCAGGTTTTCGAGCGCAATCCGGGGAGATAAAACGTACCTGTTAAATATCTCTTTATCTGCAACCCTATTTTGTGCTCCCGATTGGTTCGTTTGCACCAGGTGATCAGTCAGAATAGCTTCTGTCGCATCACTGAAATCCTTATCAGCTAACTGGATGGCCATCGCGAGCATTGTATTCCGGTATTGGCCGGCATTCTTTTCGAGATATGCCGAAATCTGGTCCCAGTTTCCATAGCTTAACTTAATAAACCGGGCAATTGTATCAAACGGAAGTTTCGTCTTCCCGGCAAAGGCAGTAATCCACACAGAATCTTTAAATGTTTTCATGTAAGCATTACGGATGGAATCTTCAACAGCCAGGCGCCGGTCGTTTTCTTTACGGGCTTCAGGAGTTACGTTGAGTTCCACATTTGCAGCATGTGGCGGAACAAAATCGAATGATTCGGTTCCTGTGGATGGAATAGTTTCACTAAGAGTCAGTTCAAGCGTATCTCTTTCGGGTACAGAAAACTTTTGGTAGGCAATCTTCCCGTCGCGGGAAGCATGGACAATCAGGTCGCCCATCCCGGTATTCAGACTCGTCATTCCGCGAGAATCGGTAAAAGCCGTAGCGATGGGATAATATTCTGCATAATTATATAACCGGTATTCTACTTTTGCACTGTCGGCCGGAGTTCCGTTGCCATTTTTCACGGCAATCGTGATCTTTTTAACTGTTGCATAGTTCGATGTCAGGTTGAGCTCCGAAAAGCGATCGGCAACCGTTACGACATCTTCAGGTCCAAGGTAACGACCATAGGCACGTGTATGAACGAGCATTGTGCGGCGTGCGGGTTCACTGAACCAACCCATATTCAGGTCAACATCGGGTTCGCAGGCACCCAGGTAATTCCATTTCCCATCGATCCAGACTTCCACCCAGGCATGATTATCATCCGAATGTGCCCAGCGTGGCGTATACACCTGGCGCGCGGGGATTCCCGCAGTACGCATTGCCGTAACTGTAAATGTTGATTCCTCGCCGCAACGACCAAACGATTTCTTTACGGCACTCAACGGGGCACTTGTACGCGAGTCAGTTCCGCGATAGGATACTTTTTCGTGGCACCAGTGGTTAATCTCAAGCGCAGCATCCTTCATGCTTAAACCTTTGATCCGTTGCCTGATTTCAGGATACATCACCGCCCGGAAGGAATCCATATTTTCGTTATTTACACGCAATGGCAGCACAAAATGGAGAAATTCTTCTTCAGGAATAGTTTTGCCCCATGGCATCTCTTCGCGGGCCAGCAGACTCAGTTGCACATTTTTGAGGAAAAATTCAGGTTTATAATCGGCCAGGTCGCTCAGTGGCATATAGGCGTACAAAAATTCCATGGCCTGTCTTTCGGAATCGGAAAGTGGCTGATCGAAAATTGTCCAGACCGGATGCAGACTTTTGGAGGTAAGTTCCTTCTGGACAGCGAGCATTCGCTGAATATCGGAAGCCCGTTCCTGGTTTTGAATCACGGAATCTTTATGTGCACACGAGCTAAAAAGTACAAAAATCAGAATAACGGATATTAATTTGTTTGCCATATCAACTAAAATTATTGCCATCCTTTTTATAGATGGGGATTAACAGCTAAATAACGTAAATATTTGCATAAAATCAAAGTACTGGTAAATACAGATTATAAGATTCTTAAAGTAAAACATCATTCATTTTTCGAATTGATATTTTAATTGTTACATGGTTTTTCGTTGTGGTCTTGGCGGTCATTGCGTATTTCCGGAAAAATGTTTCGCGCAAAGTACTCGGGAGTTGTGAAACTCCAACCTCAAAACAGATAACTTTTGTAAAAATATGGCATTGATTATCAATTAATTAAAAAGAGTTATATAGGAGATCGCTAAGATCGCAAAGGAAAATCGAATGCCATAAACGTACAACGCTCTTTTGCAATCCCAGAGGGATTAAATCTTAATGACCCCGGGTAAGCGTTCCGATTTATCGGAAGCGCCACCCGGGGTTAGGACCAACTAAAACAGTGCGGCGCAACTACACTCTTAATTGGAAATTAACCCTGCCATCCGCGGCAAAATTCGAAAGGGTGAAGTTGAGAAAATGAAGAAGATGAGTCAATTTGCAAATTTGCAAATGTCTTGAGAAGGGGGCGAAAAGGCGAGGGGAAATGAGAAGATTTGCAAATTTTTTCCCTGCCAACAAAACCTCATTTCCATTTAAGATCCTTCCAAATGTCACGCAAAGACCGCAAAAACCGCAATGAAAAATAGATAGCCTTAACCTCAGTAGCCAACATAATGCCCTCGCAAAAAAACGGCGCAACTACACTAATAATTGGAAATCGAACCTGCCATGCGCCGGAGATTCGAAAGGGAGAAAGGGCGAAAAGGCGATAGGGCGACTGGGCGACGGGAAGGCGAGAGTAAGATGATGAAAAATTTGCCAAATTGCCAATTAGTCAATTCAAAAGACTTAGTATTACATTTAACCTGAAATGATTCTACATCAATATCTTAAAATATGTTCAACCCACTTCGGGGTTGGAGTTGAGTTTTTTCCTTTATCCCCCGGTTCCGCAAGCTACACCGGGGGTTATTCAAATTTAACCACTTCGTGGTATAAAGTACGAATTTCACGAATATAGACTGCCTGCCCCGAGAATCGGGGAATTTCACGAATCCTGATTAGAATCACCTTTTTATAATCCTTCTAAGTGTCACGCAAAGGACTCGGGAGTTGTGAAACTCCAACCTCAAAACAGATAAGATAAGTTAAAAGTGTACGAAAAAAGACAGGAGCTAATAATTCAACAGATTTTACTTCAACTATAACCTTTTGCTCAACAATGTTATCAGCCCTGAATCCCAAATCCATTTTTACGTCCTCATACCAAACCTGAATTCCTTGTTGATGTACAAAGTTTAAGCCACGTTTAGTCAGTTCATAGCAGATAGCAGCCTCATAAACTGACTCTAAAAGACCTGGACCTAAGATAGTATGTACTTTAAAAAATATATCTACCAATATTTTAGCAATTTCATTTTCAGTCATATTTTTAAAATATTTAGAAATCTAATTTTTCATTAAGATACGGGTTCATTTCGATTTTGTAATTAAAATCAGTCTATTATGTCTATTATTTTTTCAATGCCAACTTTACGTACATGCTGATACATAATGAATTTCATGATACGAAGTTCGACTGCCTGCCCCGGGAATCGGGGGATTTCTTCAAGGAAAGGTGTTGCTCCTAATAAAGGAACATAAACTTAACCGAAAAATCGGGACAAGTTGTGTTACTTCGTGTCTTTACTTTGTGTGACTTTGTGAAACTTTATCCTCTTTTTTGTTACACAAAGTTCCTAAAAGTTGAACACAAAGTTTCACAACGTTAGAAACAATATTGCAAAATAATTTAACTTTGACATTGGCATTCTATCAAACCGATTAAACCAAAAAATCATGTTAAAAAAATTCCTCCTTTTTGCTGTTTTAGCATCGTTGTTAACTACAGGCTGGTCACAGGATAAAAAAATCAACATTGTCGTAATCGGAGCGCATCCCGACGATTGTGATATTGATGCGGGAGGAACGGCCATCAAATTTGCAAAGCTTGGTCATAACGTCTTGTTCGTATCAGTCACCAATGGCGACGCAGGACATTACAACAAAGGCGGTGAAGTCCTTGCCAAAATCAGGAAAGCTGAGGCGCAGGAAGCCGGAAAACGTTTCGGTATTACCTATAAAGTACTGGATAACCACGACGGACTGCTGATGCCCGATCTGAAAGTCAGGTCAGAGCTGATACACCTGATCAGAGATTGGAAGGCGGATGTGGTTATCGGCCCAAGACCCTACGACTATCATCCCGATCACCGGAATACAGCCATTGCCATCCAGGATGCGGCATACCTGGTGATAGTACCCAATATTGTTCCTGAAGCACCGGCTTTAAAGAAAAATCCTGTATTTCTGTATACCGAGGACCGGTTTCAAAAGCCACTCCCATTTTCACATGATATTGTTGTCGACATATCGGATGTGATTGACCAGAAAATCTATGCTATGGCTGCTCACCAATCACAGTTTTTCGAATGGTTGCCCTGGTTGTCGGGTCAGTTGGCAAATGTACCCAAAACAGATGCCGATCGCGTTAAATGGCTTTCGTCAAACAGGAAAGGCAGTATTTCGAAAGAGATGAAAGCCGGCTTGTCGAAATGGTATGGCGCCAAAGCCGACCAGGCAAAATACGCTGAATCGTTTGAGATTTGCGAGTATGGCCGTTACCCGAACGAGGCGGAGATCAGGCAATTGTTTCCGATGTTGGGGAAATAGGTTTTTAAACAGCCATCATCGTTTTTTAACCCTTTCGGTGGTTTTGTACCCCGAAAGGGTTTTTATAAATAATACTTTCTTTAAAAGCCACCATCGGGGTCTGAAACCACCGATGGGGCATAAGAGGTCTTCCAAAAGCCACCATCGGGGTCTGAAACCACCGATGGGGCATGTAGCTTTACCTGTCCTTACCCCATGTTTCAAACATCGTGATTGCCTTAAAAAGGACACCGGCCTCTCCCCTGAAAGTTCCTGATCCGCGGGGTTTATTATCTACCGAATACCATTCATAAAAACCATTGTTGTCCTTCACACGTTTGATCATGGGCTGAACCTGTTCGTAGGCTTCCTGTACAAAACCGTTTTTAATCAGCTCCTGGATCATACGACCGCCAAACCAGGTCCAGTCGCCGCCATTCTGATAGCTGTAAACCGGATTCATAATCTTATTGGCAAAGTAACCTTCCGGGTACGGAGGATAAAGCGTTAGTCCGATCGAAGCAGCCCCTGCCTCCTTCACACGTTTAATCATCTCATCGAGTGATACTTTAATTTCTTCCCTGCTCAGCAAACCGGCTTCGATGGCAATAGCTGTTCCTCCAAAATAGTAGATCTTGTTCTCGTCGAAATCAGCAGGGAACGGAGATCCCTTTTCGAGGTAGATGTGGGGAATGAATTTTTGATTTTTTTCATCCCATAGATATTTTCTGCTGTTATCAGCAATGTTCTTCCGGATATTTTCCCATTTCCCCTTCGATTCGGGAAGTATTTCCATCAGATTGTTAAGCGCAACAATAAACATGGCATTGTCGTAAATATCGATCGCCGGATGAGTATTTGCATCAAGATCCACCCCCCAGCCATGTTCCGGCTGCACATCGCCCCAGTCGGCGGTAGTTGCCCCGATGATCAGCTCGTATTGCTGATTAAAGCGGTGATTCATCAAAAAATCCATCGCCCATTCAAGCCGTTCGCTGACGGTTTTATCACCCACTTTCTCATCAAGGATTGTCCTGTCACCCGTCAATTGAATATATTTATGAACAGCCTGGACCAGGGAACTTTCCTGGTCGGTCTCGACCGTATTTTTATGACCCGCATACCGCGGCTCAAGATCCGAATAGATAAAATCGTATTTTACTTCCCCAATCTTTTCAGCGGGAGTAAAGCCATCAATAATATTTCCGTCATCGCCCTGCATCCGGAAGAAAACCAACAAATTTTCCTTCAGTTCTTCCTTCGGAAATACCTGGGCTGCGAGCTCAATAAACGTATTGTAATCGCGAATCCAAACCTCACGGTAACCATCACCCGCGTTAAAACCGGTTTTCATAATTTCCATCGCCTTTTGCTTAACAAAGGAGAAGTTTTCGTCGGCTTTGATTTTGGCAGAAAGTTCAGCTGCCTTTTTAGTTGACTGATTTTGACATGATGCAAGGAAAATCAGCATGATCAGCGCGATTCGGGAGAATTTTGATTTCATAGCTATTCAATTTTTAATGTTTTATTTTCAATGTTCCAGCCTTCCATTTCAAGGGTCAAGGCTTTTGAGGCAGCGGCTTCGGGAAGTAAAGAGAGATCGATGGTGATTTCGCGGTTTTCGCCGGGAAGCAGAGTGAAATAGTTTTCACTGAAAAAGACCGGAAGAGCCAGGGTTCCACCCTTTGCCTCAACCACCTTAAGCCGGATAAAAAATGCAGTTTCCTTACCAGGATTGGCAATTTTAAGTTTACCACCTTTGCCTGCAGAGAGGAATTCCCCCTGCAGAGCTACCGGCTTCAATTCATTGAGCATTTCGTAGCTTTTACCGGGTTTTGCTAACCAGTAAAAATTTTCATCTCTGAGCCGGTTTTCACGATCCATCAGTTTTAGCCGTAAAAAGTAAACGTCACCGGTTGCAACTTTTGGATTGATTTTCCTGAGCACCGAAACCTGGTTGGCCATAACGGATGCTTTATAATTATCCTTTGATAACAGGTTTCCATGAATATCAAAAATTTCAGCAGATATTGAAAGATCTTTTTCGTCAAAGAGAGTCTGATTTACCACGCATACCGCAGAATCGTTCAGATTAAGTTGAATATGAAGCGGTTTAGCACCATGGCGGTAACCATAAAACCCGCCGTTCTGATCAAGAAAGACATCATAAAATTGTCCTCGCAGCGCAGTCCAGGGATTTTGATTTTTCCACACGAGCATCCCGGAATAACCACTCCACATCTTTGCATAAAAACCTTCCTGCAAGGCACGATATTGTTCGTAATTGACCAGTTGTGCCTTTTTGCAGAAATCGCCAATGCCCGCGGGCTTACCATACTGCTCAATATAATTGTCGTAGCCGATATATTTGTGATAATTCCAGGTTGCGTTCACATTTCGTCCCGACGGAAGAACCAGGTCCTTTTCATCCATTATTCTGTGCATAGTTTCCACATTTGGCATCCCAACTGAACCCAGTTCAGGGTTAAAAGCAAATGATGCAACCGTAAAAAACCGAAGCGGATTTTGTATCCCGTAAGGCCCGTCAGCAGTACCTCCCTGGGTATTTCGAACCAGGTCTGATGATGTCGACTCATTGAGGTAATAGCGTGAACCGTCGTATTTGGGGAAAATTTCATTTTTCAGCTTCTTATCGATGTCGGCAGGGGGAGGAAATTCATTGCCTCCGCACCACAGGTACAAACTCGGGTGATTACGCAGCATCTTAACCTGGTCAATGACCGAATTAATAAACAGGGAGTGGTTGTCGGGATAAGCACGGCGGCGTTCCTGTGTCTCTTTCTTAGCAGGATCAAACCACCGGCCGTTACAATCACCTGATATCCAAAGATCCTGCCATACCAGCAAACCATATTTGTCGCATGCATCGTAAAACTCAGGGCGTTCGGTCATCGATCCACCCCAAACCCGGATCATGTTCATATTCATTTCGGCATGCATCTTCACCTCTGCTTCGTATCGCTGAGCGGATAATCGCAACAGGGCATCCGAAGCAATCCAGTTTCCCCCTTTGATAAAGACATCCTGACCATTAATGGAGAAGATTCTGGCACCCAGTTTTTCGTCATATCGGCTGGATGTTTCCCGGATACCCAATGACAAATTTTCCTGGTCAGAAAATCCACCTTCATTCAGGACAAAAGAAAAACCGATTTTATACAGCGGATGATCGCCCAGGCCATTTGGCCACCATAACTGAGGGTTTTCAATTTCAAATTCAGGAAGTACGACGGTAATTTTTTCGCCGGGAGGTATTACAACACTTTTCGAAACTTCGTAATTGCCACATCGGACAAGCAGTTTACCGCTTTGCTTTTTATCGGTGCTGTTCATCAAATCTGCAGCAATGACAATCTTCGCAGGCGACTGTTTCCCGCCCGGGATTCTTTTGCCCGGTACCCTGGTCTGAACATACGGATCAAGCAGATCGACAGGACCTGAAAATTCAAGTGCAACTTCATCCCAGATTCCCGTATTGCGGTCTTTAATCGGGGAAATCCAGTCCCATCCCGCTGTGAATTGCATGGTGACTGACCGTGCGATGACCCCGTCCCCACCTTGTCCGACAGGTGCACCGACAGGATCAGGCGGATGAACAAGCACCGCGAGACGGTTTATCCCCTTTTCGAGAAACGGCGTAACCAGGTATTTTTCGCGTAAAAACATCCCCTCGTGAGTATCGGGATTAACCTTCTGCCCGTTCAGGAACATTTCTGCGGAATAATTTATTCCCCTGAATTTGAGCCACACCTGCTCAGCCTCTTTTAATGCAGGAAGTTCAAACTGATTATAAAACCAGTACGTATAATGATCACGTCCGGTCGCATAGATGTCGGGGATCAGTTCGTTGTTCATCCCAAAGAACGGATCAGGGATCTTGTTATTGTGAAGCAAAGTGGTCAGCACTGTTCCGGGAACGACAGCCTCCATCCAGTCGAAAAACTGAAAATCCTTTCCGGTCACGACCGTTCCGTCAACTACGACCTCCGTTGCATTTTTTGCTCTCCAGCCCGAATCAAGCCTTATTATTTCGCGCTGCGCATCAACCTGGGTAAAAAAGCCAGGCAGGAAAATCGCAAGAAGTAAGGTGATTTTTATCTTCATGTTTAGCGGTTTTCAAATTAGGGTTGACTCATGCCCGGAGGAACTTTCGCAATGCCCCAGGCAGTATCTGGTTCAGCTCCCATTTCAAAAGTCAGAGTACCTCCTGTCATAAGCCGGTTGCGGTCGATCCAGCAGTTTTCAATTTTTTCTCCTTTGAAAGTAGCCGACTGTATGTAAACGTTATCTTTCGCATTGTTTTTCGTTTCGATGATCAACTCTTTACCTGTGTAGTACTTATTATCGAGACGGATGGTTATTTTATCGAAAAGCGGGCTCCCGAACTGAAAAGTTGGATTTATGGAAGCATGTCCCTGAACATCGAAGAGACCCATTGCCGCCATCACATACCACGCCCCCAGCTGTCCCTGGTCTTCATCCTGCCCTACTCCGTAACCACGCAGCGGTTCGGTTCCATAAAACTCATTACAAATCGCGCGGGTCCACTTCTGCGTCAGCCAGGGTTGTCCGCTGTAATTGAACAACCACGAGTCGTGCAGACAAGGCTGATTACCATGATTGTATTGTTTTTCAATTCCCGAAAAGGAGTTGATTTCATCCGATCCGCCACCAAATTTGCCGGGCTGGGCATTGGTAAATAAATCCCCGAGCCTCCGGTTAAATTCATCTTTGCCCATAAGCTGAATAAGCCCCGCCACATCATGCGGAACATACCAGGTATATTGAAAGGCGTTTCCTTCCTGGAAACCATCCCATGCTTTCATCGGATCGAATTTTTCGATAAAAGTGCCATCCATGTTTTTAGGCCGGATGAATTTTGTTTCAGGATCGAAAAGATTCCGGTAATAAGTTGCCTGTTTCATCAACTTCTGATAATCTGCATCATGGCCGAGACTTTTTGCCAGTTGTGCTACCGCATAAGAACTGAAGCAATATTCCAGGGTGTGCGACGATCCGAAATTAAATTTCCATCCATTGGACAAAACAGTATCTTTATAAGGCACATAACCGTTATTCACAAAATAATTCAAATCATATTTCCCGTTTCCGAGATTACGGCCATGGTATTCCAACTCGTTTTTCACCGCAGCCTCATAACCGGTCTGAATATCAAAGTCCCGGATTCCACAATTATAAGCCGAGGCGATGAGCAATCCCTGAAAATTCGTTTGTACTCCATTTGTGTAAGTTCCGGCCGCCTCTCCATCGTGTAACCACCCCCGTGTTTTATAAAAATCGATATTCGACTGAATATATTCCGTGAAATAATCGGGATAAGCCAAAGCCCATAATTGGCTTAGGTTCCAGAACCCGCCCCAGATGCCGTCGGTGTTGTAATGATGGTATTTCGGAATACCTTTTCCGTCAAGCGGGATTTGTCCGATGCCCGAATCGACCAACGGATACTGACCGTTGACATCGCTCGACATTCCGCGTCCAAGCAAGGCATGGTACAACCCGGTATAAAATTTTACACGGTCAGTACTATCGCCCCCATCAACACGAATCCGTCCCAGTTTTTCATTCCATATTTCTTTTGCAGCAGTTCTGACCTGATCAAAGGATTTTCCGTCTGATTCAGTCTGGAGATTATTGCGTGCATTTTCAACAGAAGTGTAGCTCAGTCCCGTCTGGATTTCGAGCACTTCATCCTTCTTCATTTTAAAATTCAGGAACAATCCGTTGTTGATTCCGCGGGTTTCAACAGCTCCCGGTTGCTGAAGTGTATCCACATAAGCTCCCGTTTCATAGGGTTGTTTGCTGAAACGTGCCACAAAAAACATCTTCACCCGTTTGCCGGGATCCCCAAATTTTACATATTCAGGATAGGTTTCGACGTAACCTTCGACTTCATTGGTATTCACAATTTTCGCAAATGCCTCTGTCACATCGCTGCTCTCTCCCTGTTTGTGACCGATATCAATGATGAAACCGGCCTGTTCACTTTGAGGATAAGTATAGCGATGGAAACCAACCCGTTCGGTGGCTGTTAACTCTGCTTTTATGCCGTAATCCTTGAGTAAAACAGTATAATATCCGGGTTCGGAATGTTCAGTGTTTTTATCAAACCGCGAACGAAAACCATCATCAGGCTTTTCGAGTGTTCCGGGAACTGTTTGCAGTTTACCGGTTGTCGGCATAAACATGACTCCCCCGATCTGGAATTCATGAAAATGACTAAATCCCTCGATCGATGTGTGCCGGTCATCATAGCCGCAGGGGCCCCAGCTGCCCGGACTACCGTAACCGTTTGTCTGAGGAGCAAGTTTGGCCATCCCGAAAGGAAGTGCGGCAGGAGTATAAAAAAACCAGCGGCCATGCACGGAGCCGATCTGCGGATCGACAAACGCTGACGGATTAAAGTTCTCCTTTTTAACAGAACACGAATAAACAAATCCGGCCAGGCAAAAAAGCACCAGAATTTTCGAAAAGGAAATAGATAAAGATCTCATGTTATTGAACTTGTTAATATTAGCTCGCGTATAGCGGTTTCAACCGGAAAAATAGTGTATTTATGACATTTGCGGCAGAAGCTCCTTCAACTGTTCATAATAATCATCATCGATAAGGAATGCACTCCCGATCATCGCGGCAGTTTCCCTGAGTACGGAAACTTCAATCCGGACATTGACACCATTTGATTGCAATTGCTTTGTTAAACTTTCGCCAAACAGCGGAAATGCATTTGAAATATTGCCGCCGATAACCAGGACTTCAACGCCAAATTTGGTGATCCATGGCTGCAAAAACTGACCCAGTTTTAGTCCGAAATCATCAAAAAGTGACTGCGCAACTTCGTTTCCCGCTGCCTGTTGAGCAAGCTCTTTTACCCCGTTGAGCTGAATCCCGGTTTTTTCGTAATAGCGGTTTAATAAACCCCTGGTGGAAAAATAATCATCAGCACTGCCGTTTTCGAATGGCAGATACCACACACAACCCATATCCGGAACCTCAGGTCCCGAAACAACGGGTAAGCGATTGTTTAAAAATGCTGAGCCAAAACCGGTACCAAGGGTGATTGCCATGAGCCGTTTGTAACCATTTCCCATGCCGATCCAATCTTCGCCGATGGCAAAGGCCGTGGCATCATTTATAAACCGGATCGGGAATTGATCCGGCAGGTTCATCTTCTTTCTCAGGGCATCGGGCACATTGAGCCCGTAAATATTCTCATATTTCTTGTTGTTCCCTTTGAACAGGGCAATCCCACGTGAATAATCAAACGGACCAGGCATGGCAAACCCGATACCGCTTACATTTTCCAAACCAACCTTACTGATCGTTGACTGGATGGTTTTGCTCCAGATCCCGATTATCTCCTCTGCGGTTCCCTGGTTATCCAGATCATTTTCAGAAAATGTCTCCGACAGGTATTTCTTTTCCCCGATATTACACGCGGCACAGCTTACATGACTGCCACCAATATCAACTCCAATTGCGATAGTTCCCATTTACTTGATTCCTAACTGTTAATTATAGTGTTATTCTTAATTGATACCCCATCGTTCATTCGGCGCTGATCCCATTTGCAACTCGAGTTTACCACCCGCAACAACATCCCTGAACTTCAACTTCGGCACCTTTAAAGTCTTCCCGTTTAAGGTGGCCGATTGAATATAAATATTTGAACCGGAGTTATTTATTGCATTTATCACGAAGGGCTTGCCGCCGTTGTACATCCTGTCGATGTGGATGATTACTTCCTCAAACAACGGAGAAGTGAGATCGAAAGCCGGATCGTCCGTCACCGCCCCATCCATTTCGAACAGGCCCATTGAGGCAATTATAAACCACCCTCCCATCTGACCTTCGTCTTCATCTCCTTCCCATCCGTGGTAAGGCGTATTTCCGTAAAAATTATCAAGAATGGCACGCGTATACTTTTGGGTGAGCCATGGTTTTCCGGAATAATTGAACAAAAAGGAAGGTTGCATATTTCCTTCGTTACCATGATTGATGTAATATTCATACGCAATATCCTGATGACGATCGAATGCGTGAGCGGCAAAGCTATGTTTGACCGATTTCTCAAAACCTTCCTCAAGACGTTTATTAAACAAATCTTTGCCCATAAGTTTCACCAGACCTTCCACATCATGGGGCACATACCACGTATATTGCCATGCGTTGCCTTCAACCCAGTGTTTTCCTGAGAACGGATCAAAATCCCGCATCCAGTTTCCGTTTGAATCTTTCGGTACCTGCATTTTCAATTCGGGATGAAACTGATTTTTCCAGTTTGAGGATCTGTTAATGAAAAATTGGAAATCCTTGTCCTGTTTCATCGCTTTTGCCAGATGGGCTGCACAAAAATCGGTATAGGCATAGTCCAAAGTCCGGCAAGCAGCATCCTTTTCAAATGGGACATAACCCAATTTATTGTAAACATCCAGGCTTTCCATACCCGAAAGCCCCATCCCGGGAAACCGTTTACCTTGTTCTATGCCATTGTGCCTGACCGCCTTGTATAATTTATTTACATCATAATTTCTGATTCCCTTCTGGTAAGCCGAAACCATCAGGGCAATTTCGTGGGTTACCTCCATGATGCCGGTAAGTTTCAAACCTGTAGGACCATTATTTGTCCAGCCGGTCTTATCGAAAAGTTCGAGCTGAGTCGTGACCCAGTTATTCATGATATCGGGAGCAATCAGTGACAGAATTGTGTTGTAGTTCCAGAAAGTGTTCCAAAAGGCATCGCCACCATACATTACACCGCCTTTAGGTAATTGCTGAATCCGGTTGAAGGAATCGGTATAGCGTCCATCGGCATCACTCCATGTTTGTTTGGCAAAACTCCGGTAGAAATTGGTATAAAATTTCTCCTTATTTGTTTCACTCCCTTTTACCTCTATTGTTGAAAGCAGGGTGTTCCACTGCTCGCGGGCAGATTTCACGGCGGCATCAAAATTCCAGGCAAATGATCCCAGTTCGGTCTCCAGGTTATTTCTTGCTCCGGCCATATCAACCAGCGAAAGCCCGACTTTCATCATGATAGTTTCGTTTTCGACAGTCGAATAAGTGACAAATGCACCTACTTCGGTTTTCCCGTTAATTTGTTCAACATTGGTTTTTACGGTATCATTCTGCCACCCGTTAAAAGTCTTAAAGGGCTTATTAAACCGGATGGAAAAGAACAGCTTATAGTCCCCGTAAGCTGCCCTGGTCAGGGCAAATCCTTCGACAACATTCGCACCGATTTTGCTTATCTCTGCATCACGGATATCAATTTTATATTCTGTCGGAAAGTTTAAAACGAGCAGTATCCGGACATCGTCCTTTGCCTGGAAAGTGTATTTATGAAAACCGCAATGGGTTGAAGCTGTTAATTCGGCTTTGCAGCTGGCATCGTACAATTCGCACGAATAATAGCCGGGCGAAGCTTTCTCGCTCTCTTTAAAGATCCGGGAATGAAAACCTGCCCCGGCCCCACGATATGCTTTTGAACTTGCACCATTGGCTTTAGTAAAATCCTGCGTGGCCGGCATTACCATGAGGCCTGCCATTGTCCAGGCATGAATATGACTAAAGCCCGTAACATTCATGATCGAATAATCGTAACCTGCCATCCATCCCGATTCCTGGTTATCGGGGCCCAATTGCACCATTCCGTAGGGAACTCCGGCATAAGGCCCTAACATCCAGCGCGAATTGGACGTACCGGTAAATACATTCACATAATCCACCGGCTGGGAGGTTGCCTGACCGCAGGCCGCAAGAATAAAACAATTAATTCCCACTAACAGAAATATGAACCTTAAATTTATGACAATCAATTTCATCGTATAAATATCATTTGTGTTTAAAATGACTTAATCGCTGCACCCTACGCTTATTCTTTAAAGCCTGGTTTTGCGATTCCCCATTTCGTATTGGCTTGGGGCCCCATTTCCAAAACCAGCGACCCACCTTTCAGCAACTCAACTGCCGGGAACAGGAATGTCTCCAACGGTTTACCGTTTAACACGGCACTTTGTACATATTTATTTGTGCGGGAAGCATTTTTTGCTTCAATAATGAATTTTGCACCGCGTCCGTAGCGCTGGCCCAGATTAATCTCCACTTTCCGGTAGAGCGGGCTTCCGATTTCATAAACCGGATCAACACGGCAACCACCATCGGTCTGGAATAAACCAAGCGAAGCCATTATAAACCAGGCGCTCATCTGTCCCTGGTCTTCATCGCCAAGATAAGCATTGGCCAATCCATACCCATAATAGCGATCCACGATTGCACGGCTCCATTTTTGGGTCAGCCAGGGTTTGTCAACCCAATTAAAAAGGAAAGCAAAATGCATCGACTGCTGATTTCCCTGCATCACGGGATAATCCCAATATTGATCGTTGGGTGCATTGAACCGCCATTTATAGCTTTCACCAAAGCCCCAATCCAAACGATCTGTAAACCGTTTTATTCCGATGGCTTCGGCAAGTGCCGGAACATCCTGGGGGACAAAAAAAGTAAGTTGCCAGGCATTTCCCTCCACATATTGCTCATTTCGTCCCGATTGATACGGATCAAAATCAGGCATCCAGCTACCATCCGACTTCCGCAACCTCGCATAACCGGTTTCCGGGTCGATTGCATTCCGCCAGTACTCCCCCCGTTTTTTAAATTCAGTATAATCACCTTCCTTTCCCAAAGCTTTGGCAAACTGGCTGACGGTCCAATCGTCGTAGGAATATTCCAGCGAATTGGAAAAACGGCCTTTATCGTAGGGGACATAGTGATGTTCCAGGTAAGCCGCCAAATCACGGTTTCCGGCAAATCCGCCCCCCACTTTCTGAGCCAGTGTGGTCTGCATTTTTTTAACCGCTTCAAAGGCTTTCTCAGCATCAAAATCGCGGATACCCATCTGGTATGCCCCAACTATTAACGGGATTTCATGCTCGGCAACCATCACCGGAATATATTCCATGCCGGCAGGTCCCTTAGCCAGCCAGCCATTTGTATCGTACATGGCAAGCTGCGATTTAACCCAGCGGCTGCTCCATTCCGGTGTTACGAGGTTCCAGAACTGGTTAAGGTTCCAGAAAGTATTCCAGAATGCATCACAGCCCAACGCGGGAGATTCGGGATCGGCCAGTTGTTGGATCTTTTCATCGGCATCCACCCATTTACCGTCCACATCGCTGAAAGTATTCCTGCTGCACAAGGCACGGTACATATTCGAATAGAACCTTATCTTCTCACGCCGGTCGCTGGTCGTTATTTTTACGCGCTCAAAAAGGTTGTTCCACGTGTTGACATTATTTTGCCTGACCGCATCAAAATCCCACCCGAATGGTCTGCTGATCTCAGTTTCAAGGTTAAGCGCCGCATTTTCAATACTCACATACGATATGGCCGTGCGCACCTGTACTTCCTGTTTTTCACGGGTATCGAACTCCGCAAATACACCGGCATCCTTGCAGTTTTTAAGTTGAAGAATGTCGGTATGATCTTTCACACCCTTCTCTGACCACACTCCGAAGTTTTTGACAGGCTGGTCAAATTCAATCACAAAATGGACAATATATTCCTGTGAAATTCCGCCTGACCATGTGTTGGGGGACAGCTGTTTGCTGAATCCTTCAACCCGGTAATCGCTCACCTTCTTCACTTCAACTTCCTCTAATTGGTACCCATATTCCGCGGGGTTTTGCAGATCAATCAGAATACGGGATCCCGGTTTATCTTTTGGGAAGGTATACCGCTGGAAGCTGCCCCGCGTTGTGGCCGTAAGTTCTGCTTTTATTCCATAATCTGTAAGGTCTGCCTTATAATAACCGATGGGAGCCTCTTCGGTTTCTTTATTCAAACGTGAACGATAACCAGAATCGGGATTTTTTTCATCACCCGGCTGCGTTTGAAGCTCACCATTGGTCGGCATCATCAGCAAACCGGCCATGGTCCATTCGTGAATATGACTGAACCCTCCGATAGTTTCAAAAATCGGATCGTAACCCGCCTGCCATCCACCATTTTGATTGTCGGGACTGAGCTTTACCATACTAAAAGGCATCCAGGGACCGGGAGCGATCATCCAGCGTGAATGGGCAGTGCCTATTTTTGTATCGGCATACCCGGCAGGAGTTATCAATTTCTGAGGAGTACGTACTATTTCGCCCGATTGAATTTTCTTTCCATCGATGCTAATTACATAATTACTAACCTGTTTTTTTAAGACAGGCGGCATAGGAGCCTCGAAAATATACCGCCCCGTATCGGCAATTTCAGTGAATATCTCTTTCCCATCCAACAGGACTTCCACGCGCGGTTTCCCCCTGATATGTTCCACATCTACCAGTAAAGGCTGAACTTTACCATCGGGAGTCCCGATTTCATAACTGCCAGCAGTGACACCGCGCAAAAAAACATCCCCATCAAGGCGTAAACTTGCGTTGGCCGGTCCTTCCATCCTGATCTGGTCAAACATGATCCACGAACCCTGCAGAGTGGTCAGATTGATTTCGTTACCACCCCTTTTCAGGATATCACTACCAACAGGTATCTCAATTACAAATTCCTTCCCGGCAGAGGTGCTGTCCCCGACAGAATTTTTTCCGGAGCCTCCCGGCAAATTATATTTCCATGATTTTCCGTTGATGGTCACCTTAAAGACAGGTGGATTTTCGGATTGATTATCGAACAGATCAATTATTAGTTTCCAGTCACCTTTTTTCGGCAATTTATCGATCCCGAACAGGATATTCAGCGTATGCGAACGCCAGCCGGCAGTTGACCATGTTCCGCCCCACTGATCGCCGGGACCTGGAATTACATAGGGCCAGCCTGATTTTTCAGTTGAATGTCCAACTAAAAAGTACCGATCTTCCCAGCCAAAATCCTTTTCAAGAAAGCGTTTATACTCATTTGGAGCAAGTAAGAATTCGGATGCGCTGTTATTTGCCTTCCCGATTTGCCAGATAACCTTACTCTCCGGCTTAAATGCACAGAAGAGGAATATCATCGATATAGAATATGCGTGGAATATGAGTATTTTTTTCATATTTCAGGGTATTAAGGATTCAATTTTATCGTTTTATATCAATGGTATAGGTAAATTTTTCGGCGATATAAAATCCAATATTGTATTCAACAGGACGGTTTCCCGGGTCTGATACATATCGTTCACGAACCAGTACCGGATCTCCATGTTCGATTCTCAGCCGTTTGGCCGTGATTACAGAGGCGCTCTTCGCCCTGATTCGTTCACTTGAGATAGCAGGCACAACATGGTAATCCTGCTCGAGGATATCGTAAAGAGGCCGGGTAAAATCTTCCTTCCCGGTCAATCCAATTCTTGGATGAAAATAACTTTCGAAATAAACAAAGGGACCATCTTCGAATCCACGTAACCGGATCAGGCAGAGGATCAGAGATTCTTCGGGAATCTGCATAAAAGCGGCGATTTTGGCATCCGCTTTTACCCAACTGGTCTCGATCAGAAAATTGATAAAGACCATCCCCTGTTCCGACATCTCCTGGGTAAAACTATGCCAGTTATTCAGACTCGTTGTCACCGTGTTTTGCGCCACCCTCGTTCCAACCCCTTTTTTCCTGATCAAAAGACCTTCGTATTCCAGCTTGTTTGTCGCCTGCCGGATGGTATTACGCGAAATGCCGAGCCTTTTTGCCAGGTCAACCTCTTTTGGCAGGAATCCTCCGTTTTTATATTCTGGAAGTTCGATTACTTTTCGCATCAACTCTTCAACCTGGTAATGAAGAGGCATAGGACTATTGTGGTCAATTTTTAATTCCATGTGTATAAATGTTCAGACATGCAATTAAATAAAATTAATTGGATTTAAAAACCATTTATACAACATAAAAATTGACTGCAAATCTGATCGCAATTTTTTTATTAATCAGGAACAGTTTCATTTTATATCGGTTTAATCCTGTAAGGTATTGCCCTTATTTTGCAAGCTTGTTAACCTTAAATACAACGGCATAGGATGAAGGCAATGCTTTTAAATGCGCATCGGAAACTGAAATTTTAAAGCCGGAGCCGACGGTTTTCCATTTAAATGAACCTCCTCTTTTGCCCTGCATCGTGATGTTGGCTCCTTTTTGGGGAACAAATCCGTTTACCTGGATTTCGGAAGGGAGCTTTTCGTTCTCCGCCAACAAATAAATAATATACGCAGCGCCGTCCTTACCTTGTGTAAAACGCAATTTTCCATCCATATATGGTGCAATGGGTCGTGTATTATAAATGGCATCGCCGTTAATTTTAAGCCAGGCTCCCATCTCACTTAGCCGGTTATAGGCCTCGTCATACCAGGTTCCGTCAGGACCAGGACCTATATTCAGTAACAGGTTACCTCCTTTTGCTACAATATCCGAAAGCATATGGATCATTTCACGTGAAGGGCGCATTTTGGCATTGAAAGAATACGACCAGCCTCCACCCATAATGATGCAGGATTCCCAGGGGTAAGGCAGCATTTTTTCAGGAACCATGTTCTCAGGGGTCAGGTAATTCTGGTTTTTGCCCTCAACAGCACGGTCAACCACAATGGCATAGGGTTGCTTCGAGCGGATTTTTGTTACCAGTTCATCCATTTTAATATCCTGGTTATAGATTTTTTTTACCCTGAATCCGGGAACATGAGGAGCTATGCCGGCATCAGCATGTTTCTGGACCCAACCCCCGTCGAACCACAATAAATCAATTTTCCCGTAATTGGTACAAAGTTCCATGACCTGGTTATGGGTGAAATTCACAAAACTATTCCACCGTTCAGGATACATCGAAGGATCATAATTCACGTTCCGATCCAGTGGTGGAAACTGTGGCCACCAGTAATCGGGACTGTGCCAGTCGGGTTTCGAAAAATAGGCGCCAACCCACAGTCCCTGGTTACGGAAAGCATTAAAGATCTCTTTGGTGATATCGGCCTTCGGATTGGTATGAAACGGGCAATCTTTTCCTGTAATTTTATAATCGGTGTATTTGGAGTCAAACATGCAAAATCCGTCGTGATGTTTGGTCGTAAAAACGACATATTTCATGCCCGCATCCTTTGCTGCTTTAGCCCATTTTTCCGGATCAAATTTCACCGGATTAAATGTTTGACCAAGACTCTCGTACCGTTTTTTATAGGCGAAATAATCTTTCACTGTGTCTGGTATACACCACCCTTCGTCCTCGGGACAAATCGACCACGATTCAACAATCCCCCACTGGCTGTAAGGTCCCCAGTGCATCAGCAATCCGAATTTAATGTCCTGCCATTCACCTATCCGTTGCTGAATCCGAACATCCGGATCCGGAATATAAGTCTGACCCTCATGCTGTGCATTAACATTCAGGACCGAAAGTAAAATAATCAGGGAAATGCTTATTATTGATCTCATAAATGTTGAAATTTGACTGTTAATACTATCCGGAAGGTAAAATTAATGAAATGATTGGAAATTTGCATCCGAAATTTAGCTTTTAAAAATATTTTAGTAACCTTCCCTGAGTTTTAACAAAATATCGCAAATAAAAAAAATACTTCTATCTTCGCAACTGTTAACACAATACTGATAACTATGAAACGAGCTATTGCCGGAATGATGATCTTAACGTTTGGCGCCATCACCTGGAGCTGCCAATCAAACAAAACCTTTACTGAAAAAGAAATTGCCGTGATCCCTCAGGTTCAGAAAATGACTATGGGTGAATCCTCCTTTAAGTTCGGAAAAAGCACACAACTGGTTGTAGAGAATGCTGAACAGGAAACCATTGCAGGTCAGCTTACCCGACTGTTTGAAAAATCAGCTGGATGGAAACCCGAAATTCTTGTGGGAGGTGCAGAAGGTTCAAACCAGGTACTTTTCAAAACCGATGAATCATTAGCCGAAGAAGGTTACACGCTTAACGTTCAGAAAAACCGTATTGATATAAAAGCGTCCAAACCTGCAGGATTCTTTTACGCGATACAGACCTTAAGGCAATTGCTGCCTGCAGAGATCGAAAGCAGTAAACAGGAACAAATTGACTGGCTGGTTCCTGTCGTAAACATTTCTGACGGTCCATCCTTCAAATGGAGAGGATATATGCTCGATGTTTCGCGTCATTTCTTTTCAAAAGAGGAAGTGCTCCGAATGATTGATAACCTTGCCTTACATAAAATCAATACTTTTCACCTGCACCTTGTTGATGACCAGGGGTGGCGTATTGAGATCAAAAAATATCCTAAACTGACCGAAATTGGTGCCTGGCGTGTTGACCACGAAGATAAACACTGGAATTCGCGCCCAAAGCAACAAGCCGGGGAAAAAGCTACCAACGGCGGATTTTATACCCAGGAAGATATCAGGGAAATGGTAGCTTATGCACAAAGCCGTTATATCGATATTATTCCCGAAATTGAAATGCCTGCGCATGTAACTTCAGCGCTGGCTGCTTATCCGCAATACTCATGCACGGGGGGTCCTTTTACTGTTCTTCCGGGTGGAGTATGGCCCATTACCGATATTTATTGCGCCGGCAATGATTCAACTTTTTGTTCCTCGAAGATGTCCTGAGTGAAGTAATCGATTTATTTCCATCAAAATATATTCATATCGGTGGCGATGAAGCAACCAAGACTGAATGGGGGAAATGTCCGAAATGTAATCACCGGATCAAAACCGAAGGGCTTAAAGATTTAAATGAGCTTCAAAGTTATTTCATCAAACGTATTGAGAGGTTCATAAATTCGAAAGATAAGGTACTGCTGGGCTGGGATGAAATCCTTGAAGGCGGATTGCCTGCCGAAGCCACAGTAATGAGCTGGCGTGGATTTAAAGGCGGTGTTGAAGCTGCAAGTCAGGGACATGACGTTGTGATGACACCGAATTCGGACTGTTATTTCGATTATTACCAGGGACCAATGGACCAGGAACCCCTGGCAATTGGTGGTTATTTACCCTTGAGCAAGGTTTATAATTTCAATCCGGTACCCCCTGAATTAAGTGCAGAAGCCGCCAAACATATCCTTGGCGGGCAAGGTAATTTATGGACAGAATATGTTGCCGACATCAAACATGCCGAATACATGACTTTTCCACGAATTGCAGCATTGGCCGAAGCCGTTTGGAGTCCCCGCGAAGTTCGTAACTGGGAAGATTTCTCGCGCCGGATTCAATCGATGATGATCCGTTACGATCAGATGGGAATCAATTATTCCAAAAGTGCCTTTAAGGTAACTGCCAGCTCCCAGGCTATTCCGGAGAAGAAACAACTGGCGATAAGCCTGAACAGTGAACTGGCGGGGGTTGAAATTCATTATACCATTGATGGTACTGAACCGGATTCGAATTCACCTCTTTACACGGAACCTGTTTTCCTCGACAAAACATCAACACTTAAAGCAGTGACTATAAAGGATGGCCGTCCTGCCGAAAAAACACTGAGCCAATCTTTCAGCATCAACAAGGCAACAGTTAAACCGGTTAAATACCTGGTTCCGTACAGCAATAGTTATAAAGGTTCGGGCGAATCGACCCTTGTTAACGGAGTTCGCGGCAGTACCAATCATCACGACGGTCAATGGCAGGCGTGGTCAGGTTTAAATATGGAAGTAGTAATTGATCTTCAGCAGGCCACTGAAATTCAGCACATTTCGGTTGGATCGCTCCAGAATACCGGAGCCTATATCTTTTTCCCGGCAAAGGTGGACTTCCTTATTTCATCCGATGGTGTAAAATTCGACAAAGTAGCCGAAGTTTTAAATGATGTGGATCCGCTTTCAGGCGAAAATCAACTGAAGGATTTTTCTGCCAAATTTACCCCTGTCTCAGCCACCTTTGTAAAAATTGTGGCTACAAATATTGGTAAATGTCCCAAAGGTCATGCTGGTGAAGGAAAGCCAGCATGGTTATTTGCAGATGAGATCATGGTGGAATAATAAAAGTTTTGCTCAATTTTAAATTGCAGTCACCCGGTTACTTCTGAATATGTAAACAAAAATCAGGACTAGTCATACACATACAAAACTCAACATAATCGCGCAAAACTTTTCTATGAAAACTCTAAAGACATTTTGGCTGCTCATTTTTGTGATTCAGTAAAATAAGGAACGCTATTTAAAGGCAATTCGTTAAAATCAGGAAATTGGGAAGGTTATTCCCGTCCCGGAAGGACCACTTTTTGCGTATTTAAAAACGTCTTGCCTTCAAACGAGATTCCTTCAATTCGCAGGCTGATCGATTTAATCTCATTGGGCACTTTAAATTTTATGGAAGCATTGTTTTCCGTATCGGTAACCAGGTCCGGCTTCCAGAAAATGGCAGCATATTTGTCATAATCGGAAGTACCGGGAATGATTGCATATTTGGGTTCAAAATACTTTGCGGGTGCAGCATATCCTTCCACCATCAACCGTTTTATATTTGTTGCTTCCGAACTATTCGTGAACAGCGGGGTTGTCCGTGTTTTGACAGCAATAGTCCCGGCCGATCCATCCATACTTCCGCCCAGTCCCGATTTGTTGACCGCCACAGCTTCGACTAACTCGATAGGAAAGGTGATTAAATCCTGGGATTCAACCCTCATCCCGTCAATCATCATCAGGGGATCTCCCCCGCCCGAATTTCCCCTTCCCATATCGACACTATAGTCTCCATCCTGAGTGCGTACAATCCGGATATTAAACTGGACCTGCAGAAGCATCTCCAGGCTATGAAACCGGTTATAGTTTTCCTTTGTGATCTCCATGACGCGATCCATCATTCCCACATACGGGTTATCGGCAAAGGGGCTCTTTTTTTTCGCGCCAGTAATCAATACTTCCTGCAAAAGGATATTTCCCTTTGTTAACTGTGGGACATCGTCAAATATCTCTTTTTCTTTCCCCGGAGGGGTAAGCTTTTGCTCAAAATCGGGGGCCTCTGACCAGGATGCAGGAACAGACATCTGAAGTACCCGATTCCAGTTTTTGCCTTTATCACTCGAGGCCGAAGCAATAATCCATGTTGAGTCCGCCAGAAATACCTTGTCGTATTTATATTCACCAATAGTATCTACGGAAGTCAATGAAAACAGGTTGTTTTGCGGAGAAATCAACGTTATATTACTGTTTAATTCCGGCTTGTTTTTCAGCCAGTTCTTCACCCTTCCTTCAATCGTAAAGGCAATTTCGTTGGGAAAGGTGAAGTTCTGAATCGTATCTTTTAAAATTTCTGGCCACTCATATTTACGCCAGCCTTGGGTAAGGAGCAGGTTGTCAAGGGCAATCGCATGTACAATATCATTTTTTTCAAAATAACCATCCGGATTTTCTATAGGACCCCGTAAGGCAGGCCGGAATACAGATTCAGACCGCAGACTAGTGCCGAACTGATTCAACAGGGTCTCACCGGGAAGGACGGAGATACTTAATTGGGCAATCCGTGGACTGGCCAGTGAGTCGGTAATATGAATGTTCACCTTCACCGAATCGTTGGTCAGCGGTTCAGCTTTAACAGTAAGGTTCCCTGCGGCTATGGTGTCGTGATTATAAAAGATCCGTTCGGCCACAGGCGTCATATTTTCGTCAAAAACAGTTGCACAAACGATACCACCTTCCAGCTCCTTTTTGCTGATCCTGAACTGCATGGCAGTTTCCTTTGAAAATGTCATCCGGTAATTATTGAATATTATACCATTCGCGTGAATCAGGACAAGGTAGGTTTTATTGAGCCGCAGAGTTGCTTCGTTGGTTTGTATTCTGAACCATACCACATCAGGCCTGAGCGCATTTACCTGGATGATTACCCCTTTAGGTTCCGGCTTAGGAAGCTGCATATCATTTGTGGTTCCGTCAGGGAGGACAACTTTTACCCGGTATTGCTCATTCGATACGAGGGGGATTGTCATGTTAACAAAACCAAGGTCGTTGGTTGCAAAAGAGATAACTTCCTTGTTGTCGGCAGAGAAGACTGTTCCCGTAACTATTATACCTTTCCCATAGCGATCGGTTGCTTTGACGCCTATAACATTGTCGGCACCTTCGAGCAACGTCCCACTCTCGGGAAGAAACTGAATGTCATAACCCGATTTGGATTCGGGTAAAAGAGGAATCGGTTTCTGAGCCGCCATTTCCTGTGATTTTTTTTCTTTCCGTTTGACATTGAGTTCACTTTCAAGAACTTTATCTTTTCCAAGGATAGTTATCAGTGTGTTCAGATCGTTATCAGGATAGAAATTCCGCATCCAGCTGGTATAGGTCCTGAAACAATAAGTTCCTGGTGCAAGAGAATCCGGCAGGTGAAAATAATTGTTGGCAGTACCGCCTTCCACAAACAGGATTTTACGACTTACCAGTTTCTTTTCGGGTGACCAGAGCTCAGCATAAAGTTTTGAGGTATTGAAATTCAATCGCCGGCTTGCCGGGTTTAAAACATATGTAGTGAACCATATATCGTCGCCCTGTATATAGGCTGATTTATTGAAGTGAGTATAAACCCATTCGAGCTCACTTTCGAAATAACTGTTGTATGGCTTGAACAGTTTATTCTCAATTACGGCATCGTTTACAACAGTCTGCGCAATAGATACACTGCAAATTAACGTTAACAGTACGGGTAAGATCAGGTTTCTTACCAAACCAATGTGATGGCTGGATTGAGGTTTCACAAGGCTAATTATTATGTATAAATATGATTCAAAGGTAAAATATCCTGTTAAATATTGTTGTCCGGATTAATAATAGTAAATCGGCTTTAGTATCCCGGATTAATCTACACATATAGATCAACTTCGGGTAAAATGGTTTAAGTTGGAAACGATCTTAATAGTCAAACGAAACATTAAACGTTTCCCTGATGATTTTATGTTTCAACTCAATATTGAAGAATTCGAAATCTTGAAATTCCAATTTGGAATATCAAGTTGGGGAGGCACACGAAGTATTCCTTACGCTTTTACAGTACATTAATATACGATGAAGCTTCGTATATTAATGTTATTTCCCGGAGTTGTTTTGGTGTATAATTTGACCATCAATGTTTTTGCTGTTTATCTGAAACCCTTTCAACGTTTAAGTTTGCCTTGACTTTTTAATGAATATTATTCATATTTGCCTTGATTATTTATTCAAATACTTGTAATTTTGCCCCGATATTTATAAATATCTAAATGAGAAGAGTAATTTTAAGTACGTTAAAAGACTGGAAATTAAACGAAAACCGTAAAGTTCTCATGTTGAAGGGAGCAAGACAGGTTGGAAAAACTTTTATCGTGAGGGAATTGGCAAAGGATTTCAAACACTTTTTAGAGGTAAACTTCGAGAAAAACCCCGAAATACGGCAATTCTTTGATCAAAATCTTGACCCGGTCAGAATTTGCACCAATCTATCAGCTTATTACGGAATTCCTGTTATTGACGGTAAGACCCTTCTCTTTTTTGATGAGATTCAAAGTTGCCCAAAAGCCATACAATCGCTCCGCTTTTTTTATGAGTCAAAACCAGGATTGCACGTTGTTGCTGCCGGTTCGTTGCTTGAATTTGCTTTGGAAGATTTAACATCCTGGGGAGTTGGTCGTATACGTTCTGTCTATATGTACCCTATGTCGTTTGACGAATTCTTGTTAGCTAATAATGAGGATGCCTTGATAGAATTAAAGAGAAATGCATCACCTGTTAGTCCACTGAACCCGGCCTTTCATGAAAAACTGAAGGACTATCTTAAGCGGTTTCTTATGATTGGCGGAATGCCGGAGGCGGTAAAAACCTTTATTGGTAATAGCAGCAATATTAATTTGGTGCAAAATGTATTATCTGACATAACTACTTCTTATAATGATGATTTTGCAAAGTATAAAAGTCGGGTGTCTGTCTTACGATTACGCGAAATGATGAGATCAGTGGTAAATCAGTCGGGCGGTAAATTTATATACGCCAATGCCGGGGCACTTTCGAATCCGGCACAGGCAAAAGAAGCACTCGACCTCCTTGAAATGGCAGGACTTGTTTATAAAGTTTACCATACTTCGGGACAGGGAATTCCATTGGGAACGGGGGTTAATTTCAAAATGTTTAAAGTCCTTTTACATGACAATGGCATATTTCAACACTTATCCGGGTTAAGACTTTCCGAATTATTAATAGCAAATAACATCGACATGCTTAATAAGGGGAATATTGCTGAAGCTTTTGCAGGATTAGAAATGACTAAGTACGCCAATGTGCATGAAAAAGGACAATTGTATTACTGGCATCGTGAAAAAAGAGGTAGCTCAGCCGAAGTGGATTATTTAATCGACTATCAAGGTCAGGTGGTTCCCGTTGAAGTTAAATCTGGAAGTTCTGGCAAAATGCAGAGTTTGAACCGGTTTTTAGAAGAAAAGAAAACAACTTTCGGAATAAGATTGTCTTTAGAAAATTTTTCAGCTTATGATAAAATTCGAGTTATCCCCTTGTATGCAATTTCTAACTTATTCCATTTTTAAAACAATATCATGGTCAACAATTGCGGAAAATACAATTCACTTCCAGTGTTTTGATAACCGACGAGCGAATCATGGATAAAATTTACCTGATAAGGGAACAGAAAGTAATGCTCGACAGAGATTTGGCTGCCTTGTTTTCTGTTAAAGCGATACGGCTCCGGGAACAAGTTAAAAGAAATCATGATAAATTTCCTAAGCATTTTATGTTTCAGCTTACGGAATCAGAAGTAGAAATCATGGTATCGCAAAATGCGATACCATCGAAGAAGCATCCTGGAGGATAGTTACCTTTTGCATTTTCTGAATATGGTATTACAATTGGCAAATGTTCTTAAAAGCAATACAGCAGTGCAAATGAGTATAAAAATTATTGAAATTTTTGTACGATTACGACAAATGTTGACTGATAGCCTGAGCCTGAAACTGGAAGTTGAAGAAATCAAGAAAAAGCTTCATAATCAGGACAAAAATATTGAACTTGTCTTTAGTTACCTCGATGAACTGATTACCAAACAGGATAACCATTTGCCTCGTAAACGTATTGGATTTAAAACGAATGATTTGGATTGAGATTGAATTTTTCACAATGACATCCATCACAGCCTGTTTAAATCTCTGATTTTCTGAGATGTATACCTAAATTGAAGGGGCTTTTCACTTATTGATCTTTCCATTCCCTTCAGCTTTTCAAGAGAAATATAAGTATTTAAAGCAATGATGATAGTTTCAGTGATATTTTTGGCATTTAAGAGAATTTTTGCCTCTTTAATAAGTGCATCGGGTATTATTGCAGTTACTTTCATTCGTATAAATTTTTTGGGTCAACACAAATATGCAATAAAGCATCGTATATTCAAAAGTGCGTAAAAAGCTTCAGCTATTTTACGCTAAATCGCCGGATTAAATGGTTTCAATTGGAAATCGTTCTTAATTTAATTACTTTTGATTAACTAAATCGAACTAAAGCAAAACTTTCTGCCGCAGATTATCAATCTATGGAAAAAAACAGGGTAATGACCATTAGTAATACTGAAGAAATCATCTGCAGGCTGAAAAAGGATGACAAATCCGCTTTAGATGTGTTGTTTAGCTACTACTACCCACGTTTGTACCACTTCTCTAAATCAATCCTTAAGATTGAAAATGAGATTGATGATATTTTGCAGGAAGTGTTTGTCAAAATCTGGCTCAGCCGGGGGAAAATCGGAAATGCAGAAACATTTAATGCCTACATTTTCACAATCACAAAAAATGAAGTCCTTAATTTAATCAGATCAAAACTGAAAGACCATAATTTTAGAGATGAACTCTATCTCCGTTCAGTCGCTGAAGAATATCAGCCCCAAAATCAATTGGAATACGATGAAATCAAAACCGGTATTAATCAGATTGTGGCATGCCTGCCCGAAAAAAGGCAGCATGTTTTTATATTAAGCCGGACAGAAGGACTTTCGAATAAAGAAATTGCGCTAAAACTGAATATTTCCGAAAAAACAGTTGAAGATCATATCACCCACGCGATCAGGCATATAAAGATCTCGATGAAAGATATGGGAATTCTCTCTCTCCTCTATTGCTATCTTTTTTTATAATTTTTCACTTTCTGAGCAGGGGGTACCCCACCCTTTTGTGTATTACCAGTACAACATGGAAAAACAAATCAGCAAATATTTGAACGGCACAGCCAACCCGGAAGAATTTACGAGGGTTATAGAGGCGTTATGTGCACAGGATAACAAGGACAAATTGTCAGCAGATCTCCTGATATTCTGGAAGAAAACTCTAGGCGAGGCTATAGAAAACCGGGTAAACAGTCAATTGCTCGATAAAATTCACCACCGCATTGCATTGGAAGAATCCAAAGCAGTTGCCCGTCGTTTTACGATTTACCGAAACCTCCTCAAAATCGCCGCAGTACTAATTATCGGATTAATATCCACGACAATCATATTATTCAACCAACCTCAGAAACAACTGTTCACTGATGTGGTTGAAACGGTCACTACCCCTTATGGTGCCAGAACCAGTTTTATACTTCCCGACGGATCGGAAGTGTGGTTAAATTCGGGATCGAAAATCTCCTATCCCAAACAGTATATGGAGATTCGTAATGTAGAGCTCACCGGACAGGCCTATTTTAAGGTGGTTAAAGATGGAAAACCCTTTATGGTAAAAACCGGGTATGGGACCATTGAAGTGATGGGTACCTCCTTCGATGTAAAAGCTTTCGCAGATGATAACTTCGTAACTACCCTTGTTGAAGGAACTGTTAAAGTAAGAAATAAAAAAAATCAGGTAGCCATTTTAAAGCCGGGTCAGCAATCCGTCATCACACAGAACAATGCATTCTCAACGAAAGAAGTAAACACAGAATTAAGCACTTCCTGGAAAGAGGGAAAACTAATGTTTGTAAAAGAACCTTTTGAGCATGTTGCCAGGGAGTTGGAACGGTGGTACAATGTAAAAATTGAATTACAGGGTATTAAACTCCAGAAATTAGGTTATACAGGAACAATAGAAATGGAGACTTTTAGCGAAGTTCTTGAGTTGATCAACACTACAACACCTATTAAATATAAGTTCGACAAAAAGACAAGGATATTAAAAATATCAGGTAGATAAACCTTTGACTGACAAAATTGAACCAAATTATTAACCAAATTATTTAAAGCATGGAGATAAAGAAACAACCAGATTCAAAAAAGTAAAGGTGAGAATAGCCGTTCCCACCTTTAAACAGATTCGATTTAAAAAAACATTATTTAAACCAATTGCAAAGTTATGAATAAATTGCTGCGAAAATATGGCAATATGCCATTATTTTATCAATTTTTTAGAAAAATGAAACTAACTATTCTGATTGTAACGGTGTCAATATTAAGCTGTTTCTCTGCCGAAAGCTATTCGCAAAACACTAAATTGACAATTGCGGAGAATAACTCCACGCTGCTCAATGTTCTTCGGGCTATCGAAGCACAGAGCGAATTCAAATTCTTCTACAACGAAAAGGTAGATGTCAACAAAGAAGTATCTGTAGAGGTAACCCAAAAATCGATCACTGAGATCCTCGAAAAGGTGTTATCAAGTACATCAGTCAAATACAAGGTGCTTGGCCGCCAGATTGCGCTGTACGATAAAAACGAGATGGAACCTTTTATAAGTGAACAGCAGGGCAAAAAGGTGACTGGTAAAGTTACTGATCAGGCCGGAGCCTCATTGCCCGGTGTTTCAGTTGTGGTAAAAGGAACTACGACTGGAGTAATAACTGATGCTGACGGAATTTACTCATTGACCAATATTGCAGAAAATGCAACTTTGCAGTTTTCATTTGTGGGGATGAAGATGCAGGAGATCGCAGTTGGCGGTAAAACTACCATTAATGTTAGTCTCATAGATGAAACAATTGGAATTGAAGAAGTTGTAGCTGTGGGATATGGTGTGCAAAAAAAAGCGACCATGACCGGTTCAATTAGTAGCCTAAAGGGAGCAGAGCTTTCTAAAACTCCCGTCACCAATGTTAGTCAGACATTATCCGGTCGTATACCTGGTATAACCTCCATGCAGCGTAGTGGTGAGCCTGGGGCCGATGATGCGATTATACGAATACGGGGAACGAATACTTTAGGAGACAATAATCCTTTAATTGTGGTGGATGGGGTTCCAGGCCGTTCGTTATCAAGGATTGATCCGAGTTCAATTGAAAGTATAACCGTACTTAAAGATGCTTCTGCAGCAATTTATGGTTCACAAGCAGCAAATGGGGTAATTTTAGTAACTACCAAGCGAGGCAAACTAGGTAAACCTGCAGTTACTATTAGTTTAAATCAGGGATATAATCAACCCACCAGAATACCTGAAATGAGTAATGGATCAGAATATGCAACATTACTGAATGAAATTGATTTATATGATGGCAGGGCACCAAGATATACACAAGAAGAAGTTGAGAGATTCACTGCTGGTTCTGATCCCTGGCTTTATCCAAATACAGACTGGTTTGCCGCTGTGCTGAAACCCTGGTCATCCCAGAAAGATATGAATGCTCAAATGGAAGGAGGCAGCGAACAAATCAATTATTTTTTATCAGTTGGGTCAAAATTCCAGGATGGGTATTATCACAATAGTGTTAGCAATTATAAGCAATATGACTTTCGAAGTAATATTGATGCAAAGGTATCGGAAAATATTAAAGTGAGTGTTGACATTTATGGAAGATTAGGAAATAGACAAGCCCCAACCAGAGGATATGGAACTATATTTAGAACCGCTACTTTGGGAAATCCAAATATACATGCCATCTGGCCTGATGGATCCGCTGGACCTGATATAATAGAAGGAAGTAATCCGGTTACGATTAGCACCAATGCTGCTGGCTATGATAATGATAAAGTCTATACACTTAACAGCAGTTTTAAAATAGATATTAAAGTTCCATGGATCAAAGGATTATCTCTCACTGGAAGTGCAAATTTGGATAAATCATTTCAAAACCGTAAACGCTTTGAAACTCCCTGGGAAGTAAATACCTGGGATAAAAAAACCTATGATGAAAATAATATTCCGGTTCTTAATTCAGCGATGGTTCCTTTTGCAGATGCCCGATTAACACAATACATGTATGACAATCAGAGCCTTTTGCTTAATAGTATTATGAACTATGAGAAAACTCTGAATAAACATGCATTCAATTTAATGGCCGGAGTTGAATCACGAGTAGGAAAGGGAAACAATTTTAATGCCTACAGAAGACATTTCGTCTCGACAGTTATTCCTGAGTTATTTGCAGGTGGCGGGCAAGATAAAGACAATACTGGAGTATCCTATGAAAATGCAAGATTGAATTATTTTGGCAGGGTCAACTACAATTACAGTGGAAAACTGCTTTTTGAATTTGTATGGAGATACGATGGTTCTTATATGTTTCCCAAAGAAAACCGATATGGGTTTTTCCCTGGTGTTTCATTAGGATGGAGACTATCAGAAGAAAATTTCTGGAAAGAAAACCTCTCTTTTATTGATAATTTTAAATTGCGGGCTTCGTACGGACAAACTGGAAATGACCGGATTGGTGAATGGCAATATTTATCATCTTATGGTTATAGTGGTAATGTTTATAATTTCGGAGTTAGTGAAGCCCACAAATTGCTTTATGAGGCAAGAATACCAAATGAAAACATTACCTGGGAAGTTGCCGATCAGGCAAATGTTGGTTTCGAATCCGATTTTATTAATAAAAAACTATATATTGAGTTTGATTACTTCGATTACAGGCGTTCCAATATATTATGGTGGAGAAATGCATCAGTACCAACTTCAACCGGACTTAGCTTACCGCGTGAGAACATTGGAAAAGTAACCAACAGAGGTTTCGATTTTAATATTAGCTATCGTGATAAGAATCGGGACTTCGGGTACAACATTTCTTTCAATGCTGGTTATTCCAGAAATAAAATCACTTTTTGGGATGAAACTCCCGGAAGTCCGAAATGGCAGGAATCAACAGGGAAACCTATTCCTACAAACCCAAGTGATGTAAGTCAGGATCTATATTATGTTTCACTAGGGATATTTAAAGATCAAGCTGCAGTTAATGCTTATCCTCATTGGGAAAATGCACGACCAGGAGATATCATTTTTGAGGATACAAATGATGATAAGATAATCAACGGATTGGATAGGGTTCGAAATGAGAAAAATAACATACCGAGATTTACAGGTGGACTTAATGTTGGTTTGACCTACAAACAATTTGATCTCTCCGTTCTTTTTCAGGGCACAGCCGGAGCTGTAAGATATATTTCAACAGAATCTGGTCAAATTGGCAATTTTCTAAAAGATTTTTATGATACCAGATGGACTCCTGAAAATCCAACTGCCAGTGGCCCAAGAACCTTTAACCGTGATGCTGAATATTGGAGAAATAACCGTAATACTTATTTCCTTCGCAGTTCGGATTACATTAGGCTTAAAACTGTGGAGTTAGGATATAACTTACCTGCAAAGATTAACAGTAAATTAGGTATTGGAGGCTTGCGGTTTTATGTCAGTGGTTATAACCTGCTAACCTATAGTCCGGATATAAAAGACTTCGATCCTGAATCTGAACAACTCAGTCTCAGTGGACAAAGTCAACCCTACCCGGCTCAAAGAGTTATAAACGGGGGAATTAGTTTAACCTTTTAAAAATTTGCAGACATGAAAAAAAACAATTATAAAAGAATAATCTATTACTTTTTAGGTTTATTCATCTTGATACAATTCAGCTCTTGCGAAGATTTTCTTGATAAGCAACCTATGGATCAATATGGTGAGGAAGCTGTTTGGAGCGATCTGGCTATGATGGAACATTTCGTAAACAATATTTATTGGAATATAGGCCATAGTTTTGACAGACCTATGATAGGCGTATTTACAGATGAGTCGATGTTTGATCCAGGTTCCGATCAAGGGCATGGAAATGTTGTAAAAAGCCTTATCACACCGAGTGATTATGGTGTTTTTGATACCTGGAGCCGAACTCAAAAAATGAGATGGGAACATCATTACAGATACATAAGAGCTTGTAACTTATTCCTTGATCAAGTTGAAGGAAGGACCTACAAGAATGAAGAATTAAAAAAGAGGCTTACAGGTGAAGTTTATTTTTTAAGAGCCTATCATTATCACAATCTGGTTTTTCAATATGGTGGCGTTCCAATAATTAAAACAGCATATGGACTAAAGGATGACTTTTTAGCAGCACGTAATACTTTTGAGCAATGCATAAATTTTATTGTTGAAGATTGCGATAAAGCCGCGGAACTACTACCACTTAAAGCGGAGGGCAGTACTTTTGGCAGAGCTACAAAAGGAGCAACAATAGCACTTAAAACGAGAGTTCTTTTGTATGCTGCCAGTGATTTATACAACTCAAACGCCTTATGGACAAATGGCTACGCAAATCCGGAACTAATTGGATATGTTGGAGGTACTAGAAATGCAAGGTGGCTGGCAGCCAAAAACGCTGCAAAATCTGTTATTGATTTAGGTGTATATAGTCTTCACAAAGAGCAACCGGCACCAGGAGATTCAGTGGCTCAGAATTACGACCAGGTATTCACCTTGAATCAAACCAGCGAAGATATTTTTATAAGGACTTTTACTCAGTCTAACCAGGTTTGGACAATGAATATAGGTCAACAGAATCTCCCTGCCGGGTATAAAGGCTGGGCAAATGTTAGTCCTATTAATAGTATGGTGGATGATTTTGAAATGAAAAATGGAGAAAAATTTGACTGGAGTAACCCGGAGCACAAGGCAGATCCCTATAAAAACAGGGAACCTCGTTTTTATGTCGATATTTTTTATGACGGGGCTAAGTGGAGACAACGACCGGCCGATGTAATTGCCGCGGACCCCATTGGGATTATTCAAACTGGCAAGTACCAAAGAGCTGATGGCACATGGTTGGGTGGACTCGACGCATTAAACAATCCGGTTACAACCTGGAATGGTACATATACATCCTATTATTTAAGAAAATTTCAGAACATTGCGGTTGATGCACCTAAGGTGGTAACTACAATTCCCTGGCGTTTTATCAGGTATGCTGAAATTTTGCTTAGTTATGCTGAAGCGTGTATAGAATTGGGTGAATATGGTGAAGGTAGAAAGTATGTTAATATAGTACGAAAACGTGCAGGACTACCAAATAGTACGGCAAGTGACAATGATTTACGGAAAGCACTTAGGCATGAGAGGAAAATTGAATTAATGTTTGAAGATCAACGCTTTTTTGATATTCGCAGATGGATGATCGCTCCGCAAGTCATAACAGATGCATTCGGGCTTGATATCAGATATAACTACGGTAAGGTTAAACCAAGTTACGAAATCATTCATGTTCAGGATAGAGATTGGAAAGATCGTTTTTATTTTTTCCCTATCAAATTAGATGAAATGAATAAAAATAAATTGCTGGTTCAAAACCCTCTTTATTGAAAAATGTAAATCCTTAAAAACCCCGATATACCCTTCCCTAAAGAGGGTCGTACAAAGGTTTTTCTTTGGATCTCTGTGTCGTGTCTCAGTATTATCTGAAAAATAATATTTTATTCAGATAATACTGAGATGACACTGAGAACTTCAGAGTTTTATCAATCCACTATTTTTCAAAGATTGATTGATATCAGTACTCCTTTTACCTGTTTAAAATAAGTAAATCAGGGATAAATGACACATGCATACCCAATTAACAAAATATTTAATCTAAAGTTATGCGCTTAAAAATACTTTTTATTGTTTGTTTTTGGATTGGCACCTTTTCTTTAGCGAAGGTGATGGCGCAGGCGCCTTACCAACCAACCTGGGAGTCACTTGACTCCCATAAAATGCCGCAATGGTACGATGATGCAAAAATAGGATTGAGCATGCACTGGGGCGTTTATTCTGTTCCCGCATGGGCTCCGCGCGAAAAAGGGATTTCGTATGCCGAATGGTACGGAAAGAGAATGACCGAAAAGGCTAATCCTACATTCGCCTACAATAAGGAGACTTATGGGGAAAACTTTACCTACGATGATTTTATTCCAAAATGGAAAGCTGAAGACTTTAATGCATCGGAATGGGCCCGTTTTGCGAAAAATATGGGCGCAAATTATATTTTCATTACCTCGAAACATCATGACGGGTTTTGCTTATGGCCTACAAAATATACCGATCGCAATGCAATGAAAATGGGTCCGAAAAAAGATCTGCTCGGGAAATTTTTCACAGCGGGCCGGAAAGAAAACTTAAAAGTCGGATTGTATTATTCACTTTATGAGTGGTTTAATCCACTTTACACGGGTAAAGAAATTCCATACGCCGGATTGAAGAAAGTGAATAATTATGTCGACGATTTTATGATTCCGCAAATTAAGGAACTTATCGACTTGTACCATCCCGACTTTTTTTATTTCGACGGTGAGTGGGATCACCCTGAATCGTTCTGGAAAATGAAAGAAGTGGTGGCTTATTACTATAACGAAGCGGCCAAACGGAACCAGGAGGTTTTTGTCAACGACCGATTTGGAAAAGACGAGAGGGGCAAACACGGAGATTTGTACAATGTGGAATACAGTTACGATAAAGGCAGCGAAGGAAAGCTTACACACAAATGGTCGTTCTGGCAGGGAATCGCCAAGACATTTGGTTATAACCAGGATACCGACATGGAAGATTGCCTGAGCCCGAAAGTATTTATTGATAAAGTAATTGACGGGGTGAGTCGCAACGGTAATTTTGATATTAACGTGGGTCCCACGGCGGCAGGTATCATTCCGGAATATGAACAATACCCGTTACTCAAGTTAGGTGACTGGCTAAAAGTAAACGGAGAGGCAATCTACGGAACTGGGGTATGGAAAACGCAGATTGAAGGTGATGCACGGTTTACATCAAAAGGCGATTATGTTTATGCCACTTTCCTCAAATGGCAGGGCGATGAGTTTAAACTGAAATCTGTAAAACCTGTTGAGGGTTCGAAAATTACGATGCTGGGTGTTCCCGGCGATCTGACCTGGAAGTGGGACGCTGCCAATGGTTTAATCATCAGTTATCCGAAACAGAAAGCCCGGCCCACCTCATGCAGTTATGCATGGGCCTTTAGAATAAAGGTCAAATAGTAATATTTGAACGCTACCAGAAGCAGAATATTTGCTTAAAGTTGGATGGAATAGGACATACTATATATGAATACTAATTGTATTAATATATAGTATTGGTTAAACATAGGCATTACGATAACGCATAAACTATGTATTATTTTAAAACATAGCCAATATTTAATATATTATGTTTAAACATAAATATAACTTCACATAATGAACACTTCTCGGAGGAACTTCATCAAATCTTCAGCAATTGGTACCGGTACTTTGATTATTGGAGCATCGTTACCGCTAAGTGCAATTTACCCTGGCTTCAAAACTGACGAACTAATTAAAGCCTACGATATTGATTTTAATTGGGGTGAAGGAGGTCCTAACGGATTTGCCAAACCTGGATTATGGGCGGATGCAAATCCCGAAGAGCATGTGAATTGGTATGCTGCATTGGGATGTAATGTAATACAATCTTTTGCCGTTTCATGTAATGGTTATGCCTGGTACAAAAATGGGATTGTTCCTGAGCAACCAGGATTGAAATACGATTTTCTGACCGATCAGGTAAAGCTGGCACATCGAAAAAACATAAAAGTGTTTGGCTATTTCTGCGCAGGATCCAATACAAAGTGGGGCCAGGAACATCCCGATTTAAGCTACGGGTTTCCTTCGAACCCTCATATTCCATATACTAAACAGTATCTTGATTACCTGTGTGTTTCTATCGAAGATGCCATAAAAAAGACCGGTATCGATGGTGTGTTTATTGACTGGTTATGGAATCCCGGAACAACGATGGAGCCATATCCGCCATTAAAATGGATGGATTGCGAACAAGTAATGTACGGTGAACTGATGAATCAGTCTTTCCCCGGTAAGGAAAAAATAACCCCTGAAATTGAACTTCAGTTTCGTCGAAAAGCAATTGACCGTTGCTGGAAAAGGATTCGGGAAATAGTGAAGAAAACAGATCCTGATTGCATCATTTGGTTGACATCTTGTCAGCTTACAAGTAAAGACATAGCCGGATCGGATATGCTGATGGAGGTTGATTGGGTGCTAAATGAAGCCGGGGATATTGCAACAACGGAATCTGTACGCAGCATGCTGGGCAAACACACCCGGCTGGTAACCTGCCTGGCTAATTGGAACGGACAGGATCCTGTCAAAATTATTCCGGCAGCCATAAAAGAAAATGTTGGACTATATGGCTTTACCAAACCTGTTTCAGGTTCAATAATGCCGCCGGTTGATTACTATCTTTCGAAATCAATTGATAGTTTTAAAGGGGATGAACGAAATATTGCGGTACTAGCTCGTGTATACAACAATTTGCCTTTTGATTATGTGAAAAAATGATGCTATTTATGAAATACCAAAGAATGAAGTTTAGTATCTGCTAAAATTGAAATATAAATGCATTAGGTAATAAACAACTTTTACAATTTTAAAATGAATCACAAAATGCCTCCGTTAATGAATAAAAATATTCTTTTTTTAACAATAATCACAATTTGTGCCCTATTTATCGAATGTACTAATCCGAATAAAACCAATGTTTCAATTGACAAATCAATAAAAGCCTTCAATATTGATTACAACTGGGGGCCGGGCGGAGCACATGGTTTTGCAGAACCGGGTTTATGGGCTGATGCCAATCCCAATACATTGATGAAGTGGTATGAGGATTTTGGTTGCAATGTGGTCCATTCATTTGGTGTTTCGTGTAACGGTTATGCGTGGTACAAAAATGGTTTTGTTCCGGAACAACCAGGGCTGAAATATGATTTTTTGACAGAGATGGTCAAAATTGGACGCGAAAAAAAGATGAAAGTATTTGGCTATTTCTGTATTGGAGCGAATAATAAATGGGAGGAAGAACATCCTGATTTGTGTTACCAGATGAATGGCCAGCAAATTCCTTTTACTTCCAGATATATTGGTTACTTATGTTTTTCCATTGAAGATGCTATTAAGAAAACCGATATGGACGGTATAATGCTGGATTGGTTTTATAATCCGGGAGGCGGAAGAGATCCGCTTCCTCCGTTAAGATGGATACCCTGTGAGCAGGTAATGTACCAGGAATTAATGACACAACCGTTCCCCGGGAAAGATAAAATTACCGCTGAAATTGAATTGAATTTTCGTCGTAAAGCGATTGACCGGGCCTGGAAGCAGATTAAAAAGATAACAAAGAAAACAAAGCCCGACTGTATCATCTGGTTAACCGCTTATGAGGTTAACAGTAAAGAATATTCCGGTACAGCGATGTTAAAAGAAGTCGATTGGTTAATGAATGAAGCGGGAGACATCTCAGGAACTAAAGTGATGAGAGAATTGACAGGAAGCAAAACTAAACTTATCACCTGTCTGGCAAATTGGAATAAACAAGACCCTGCTGAAGTTGTGCCTGCGGCAATCAATGAAAAAGTTGGTCTTTATGGGTTTACCAAACCTAATGCAGGTTCTATGATGACACCAGTTGATTATTATTTATCGAAATCTGTGGATAGTTTAAAAGGTGACGAGAAAAATATTGCAGTATTGGCCCGTGCGTACAATAATTTACCATTCAATTATGTGAAAAAATGAATATCCTATAGCTATCATATTATTGTAAATCCAATTATTAAAATAATCATTATAGACAAAAGCTATGAGAATTAAAAACACATTTATTATCTTAATTTGTACAATCCTCCTTACTGGGTTTGTGAAAAAAACAGATCCTGACACAAAAAAGATTGATGATAAGGTTCGGGCAGAACAGATCAAAGAGATGAAATTTGGCATGTTTATTTGTTGGTCGTTCAGTACCTTCTCAGGAAGAGAATGGACGCCTACTCTGGACAAAGATGCCACATATTTTAAAGCAAAGGATTGCGATACAGACCAATGGTGTAAAGTTGCAAAAGATGCCGGAATGGGTTATATATTATTCCTGACAAAACATCATGATGGTTTTTGCTTGTGGGATACTAAAACTACTGAAAAAAAAGTAACCAACAGCCCTTTGGGAATCGATGTGTTGGCAAAACTTCGCAAATCGTGCGATAAATATGGCATAAAACTGGCACTTTATTTTTCTGAAGGAGATTGGAATTGGCCTGGTGCAATCGACGGTAAAGGTAGTAGTACTGGCATGGGCATAAATCAAGAAATGAAAAAAGCACAATTAAAGGAGCTGTGTACACAATATGGTCCCATTGAATTTTTCTGGATGGATCATGCAGTTGGAGATGGCGGTCTGATTCATAAAGCAACAGTGGAGTGGGTACATCAATTCCAACCTAATTGTTTTGTGGGTTTTAATTCAGGAGAAACAGCAGGACGTTTAAACATCCGTGAGAGGGGAAATCCGGGACCCATCGGTGATGAAAACGCTGTTGGTTACAAAAACCATATCCATGCAAATTACGATAATTTTCTGGTATCTGAATTTACTTATCCAATACTGCCAAAACATAAAGGTGGAGCAGATTGGTTTTATTCTCTCCCTGAACATGAAAAATTGGTACTTCCTGCTGAAAAGATATACCAGGATTATTTAGGGGCTATAAAATATGGAAATATTTTTTCTTTGGATATTGGTCCAAATTACGAAGGTCGTATAAGAGATATTGATGTTAAAACTCTAAAACAAATTGGTCGATATATTAAAGGTAAAGATAAGTTCCCGGAAAACTGGGACAGCAAAGCATATGAGAATGTACAAAAGGAATAAAAATCATAAATCTTAGGAGTTATGAGAACAAAAATCATTAAAAACGCAAGGATAAATAAACTGCAGGAAAGAAACCTTTTTCTTGCACAAAATCATAAACGTGATCTCTATGTCGACAACCCTGAATTCCTGGTTTATCACTGGTCAGGCAAAGCTGCCGCTTTTAGTCCGGCAACAGGAGAAACTTCTTCTGTTGCCAGTGAAAGAATAAATTGCGGAGATCACAATTGTCGCGTCGATAATGGTCAGCCGTTCCCATTTGTCAGCAAGATGCCCTCCAAAGTAAATGGGTTTTCCTACGATGAAAATAATTTTGCTGCTGATTATGCTTTTTTTCTCGATCACACCCCCGTTATCATCAATCCACATGAACGAATTGTTGGTGAGTTCAACTGGCAGCTCGACGAAGCCCGCTTTTTTAAATATCCGGATGAGAACCAAAAACTGGGATTCGAAGCCCGAAAATTTGGGGCCGGAGGAATAAGTTTTACTCACACCTGTCCCGATTTAAGTATCGGAATGGAATTGGGCTGGGGAGGAATTCTAAATAAAATCCAGACAAACTTAGTCCGGTTTCAGAAAAATGATAACCAAAAAAGTGTTGAATATCTCAAGGCTTCGGAAGTAGTTTGCAATTCAATCATACGTTATATTGAAAGGTATGCCAATAATGCAAATGTACTGGCTAGCAGCGAAACTGATCCGGAGTTAAAAGAAAACTACGGAATTGTGGCGCGTTCATGCAGGAATATCATTACCCAGTCTCCATCCAGTTTTATTGAAGCAGTGCAATGGATCAACTTTTTTCAGGTTTTCGAGCGTATCATCGGGCATGGAAATGGCTACGGTCGGCTGGATCAGCTTTTGATCGGTTTTTATAATGTGGATGCGAATAAAAAAATCATGACCCATGAATATGCCCGGGATCTTGTAGCGGAACTGTATCTGAAATATGGCGGCAACTACTTCTGTTTCGGCGGTCGTAATCAGGCATTAGAAGATGCAACCAACGAGATGAGCTGGATTGGCATTGAAGCTTATGACATGACTGGCGGTTACAATCAGCTCGGAGCAATGTGGCACAGCGATATTAATACTGCATTCTGGAATTATGCCTGCGATGTGGTTGGAAGGCATGGGTGTGGCGCACCAACGCTGGTTAATTACGACGTGATGCGTGCCAGCGAATTGCGATCTGGGTACAGTGTAGAAGATAGCTGGAACATCGCCTATTCCGGATGTCAGTGGTATTGTTCTGTTGGAAAAGAATACAATGATCAGGACCTGAATTCATTGGTTTTGGTTCAACCCATGCAACGTGCCATGCAGCATTCAGCTGATTATAATCTCGAAAAATGGGACGATTTTTGGGCAGTATATTGTAATGAAGTCAATAAAACAGCTGATGTTTTGGTCGATTTTAAAAACAACACCTACAAATGGCAGCACAAAGTCTGGCCTGAAATGGTCACGTCGTTTTGCATGCACGGCCCAATTGAAAATGGCCGCGATGTAACCGATGTACGGGCGGTTGCCAACAATTATACTTCGGTGAATGTTCTTGGCGTACCGAATGTAGCCGATAGTATGTTTGCGATGAAGGAACTCGTTTTTCAGCAGAAGAAATATTCGATGCAGGAACTGACTGAAGCCATTGCTAATAACTGGGAAGGCAAAGAACTGATGCGAAGGGACTTTCTGAATCAGCCCAAATTTGGGAACGATATCGAATCGGTTGATTCCATGGCACTGCAGATCTCAAAACAAGTCCGTGAACTGCTCGAAGGCAAACACAACATCAAAGGATTCCATTTCCGTCCTTCGCTTTTTCAGTTTATGGGTCACACCTATGCCGGACTGTTGCTGGGAGCCACGCCCGATGGACGAAAAGCCGACGAACCGCTGGCACATGGCATGAATCCAATGCACGGACGAAACACCGAAGGAATGCTTCCAACCATGCGTTCGTTCACCAAATTGAATTTTGCCGAATATCAGGGAGGTTCCTTTCAAGTTGAATTGCATCCAAGTTTTTTCCCTGACGGAGCAAAAAGAGGCGATACCGTTGAACTGTTTTCGACGAATTTCTTCGAAATGGGCGGAGTGCAAATTAACCTGAATGTGGTAGACATCAACACCCTCAAAAAGGCGATGGAAAATCCGGATAAACCTGAATATAAAAACATTGTAGTAAAAGTTACCGGCTACTCCTCGCATTTTGTTGTGATGGATCATAAGTTTCAGGAAGAATTTGTAAAACGGGTAAATTACAGTTCACTACAATAGATGTGCGAACAGACTGGGATACTAACTGAGATTCGTTCACTTTCGGCACACGATGGTCCGGGATTGCGAACCAGCCTATTCTTTAAGGGATGCTCCCTGAAGTGTATGTGGTGTCACAATCCCGAGACTATTGAATCGGCTCCCGAATTGGAATGGGATGCAAAAACCTGTATCGATTGTCGGATTTGCGAGGCAATTTGTTCTGAAAAGGCAATCGTTTTTACAGAACCATTGTCGTACATCATCGACAAAAACAGATGCACCGTTTGCGGCATCTGTGTCGAAAGTTGTCCATCGAAAGCATTGCAGCTAATCGGTGCATCCTACACCGTTGATCAGTTATTTGACCGGATTCACAAAGACGAAAAATTCATCAGGCAATCGAAAGGAGGAATCACTTTTTCAGGAGGAGAGCCAGCGTTGCAGTATCTTTTTATCGCTAAACTGGCTCAAAAACTGAAAGCTGCCGGTTATCACCTTGCGCTCGACACCTGTGGAGCAGCGCCCGCCAAAGCGTACGAGACACTTGTTCCGCTGATGGACCTGATTTTGTACGATCTGAAAGAAATGATCGACAAAAAGCACCGGCAATTCACCGGATCGTCCAACAAGCTAATTCACAAAAATCTATTGCTCGTGTTGAATCTCATCTATCAGCAAAAACTAAAAACAGAAGTTTGGATACGGACTCCGCTGATTCCGGGAATGACCGATACACCTGAGAATATCCGTGCGATTGGTAAATTTTTATCCCAAAACAATAGGGTGCAAAAATGGGAATTGTGCACCTTCAACAACCTCTGCATTGCCAAATACCGAAAGCTGGGACAAGCCTGGAGTTTGGAAAAATCAGAACTTTTAAGCAACGAACAGGCGGCCACTCTTCTCGATCAGGCCAAACTATCTGCACCTGACAATCTTTCAATATACCTTTCAGGATTAACAAAAACCTCTAATACAGATTAAACAAATAATGGAAGCACTTAAAACTAATGAAACTAAATTCATTTTAGGTGGGGCACTTCTACCATTCTTGCTGGTGACCGCTTTGTTTTTCATGTGGGGAATTCCTAATAACCTGAATGGTATTTTGATTAAACAATTTATGAAGTCGATGGAGATTTCGCGATTTCAGGCGGGACTGATCCAATCAGCATTCTACATGGGTTACTTTTTACTTGCAGTGCCAGCTGCTATGTTGATGAGACGGTACAGTTATAAAACCGGGATTGTTTTTGGCTTGTTGCTGTATGCCGCTGGATGTATACTTTTCTGGCCTGCTGCCATAATCGGGCAATATGGGTTCTTCCTGCTCGCACTATTTGTCATCGCATCCGGGTTGGCTTTTCTTGAAACAGGCGCCAATCCGTTTATTGCGCTGTTAGGTAATTCTGAATCCTCCGAACAAAGGTTGAATTTTTCGCAGGCATTCAACCCCATAGGTTCGGTGGTGGGTGTTGTATTAGGAACAGTATTTATTTTTTCAGGAGTTGAACCTGATGAGACAAGAATTGCCGCAATGAAGATGGCTGGCGAATACAAAGGATTTCTTCAACAGGAAACAATGCGGGTTGTAAAACCCTATCTCGCTTTGGCAATATTCGCTTTGGCATGGGCTTTACTGATTATCAAAGTCAAATTCCCAAAGTTTGAAGTAGAGAAGAATGAATTACCTGGTTCAAAAGGTAAATTCAAAGATCTTTTACGATACCCTCATTTCTGGAAAGGTGTATTGGCTCAATTTTTCTATGTTGGAGCACAGGTCGGAACCTGGAGTTATTTTATTCCATATGTTCAGGATTATACAATTCAGCCCGAAAAAATTGCCGGGTATTTCTTAACCGGGACTTTAGTTGCTTTTGGCCTGGGACGTTTTTCTGCAACCTGGATGATGCGATTCATCCAACCCAACCGCTTGATGGGCTGGTATAGTATTATCAATGTGATTTTGGTTGGATTTAGTGTGCTGATTCCCGGATGGATTGGTATGTGGGCCATCTTTTTCACGAGCTTCTTTATGTCGCTGATGTATCCAACGATTTTTGCAACCAGCATCAAAGGACTGGGCGAAAACACAAAAATTGGGGGATCGATATTGGTTATGGCAATCATCGGCGGATCGCTTTGTACTCCGTTAATGGGATATATTGCCGAAGTAACAAACAGCATGGCTATCGCAATGATTGTTCCATTGGTTGCCTATGTTTATATTGGCTATTATTCATTCCGGGTGGCATAAACAAAACATTAAGACAGACAAATAAAAAAACATATTGAAAAATATAATATTGAAATTATGATCTCAAATGTAAATCGTCGTCAATTTTTATCAACCATTGGAATTGGAATTGCTGCATCACAGGCTATACCCTTATATGCTTCTGTCTCAAATGTGTCAACAACCAAATCCGGGTTATCTGGATTAGCGCCTATATATTGGGTAGATTCCAGATTTGCGAAATTTCCTTTAGGGCCATGGCGGAAAGTTCATCTTGATTTTCATAACTCAAAATTCATATCCAAAATAGGAGCGAAATTTAATGCCGAACAGTGGGGCAACCAATTGGTCGCCGGTAATGTTGACAGTATTGTGGTATTTGCTAAAGATATGCATGGGTACTTTTATTACCCCAGCAAATATGGACCAGTTCATCCTGGACTTTCATTCGATTTGCTTGGAGAACAAGTTAAAGCCTGTCGAAAGCGGAACATTTCCGTTTATGCTTACTATTGTACTGCCTGGGACAATTATCTGGCTGACATCCATCCTGAATGGAATATGATCAAACCCGATGGATCTGATTACCTGCCTAAAGCAGGCCAGACTCCTGGATGGACTGCATTATGTCTTGGTAATAAGAATTTTGTCGACCTGATGGCCGAACATATCAAAGAGTTTGTTTCGAATTACGAACTTGACGGAGCCTGGCTAGACATGGCAGAACCAATTGCCGCCGAATGTTATTGTAAAGAATGCTTGCGCCAGATTACATCTTTAGGTAAAGATCCTTTTAATAAGGAAGATCAACGAGATCATCAGAACAAAAATTTTCTCAATTTTCACCATCGGATGAATGAGCTTGTTCATTCTGTTCGTCCGGGTTGTCATATCGATTTTAACGATATTGGGTTAGGTATGGTTAGTGAAAGAGCTAAATTCCTTGACAATATTGATATCGAAGCCTTGCCGACAGGAGGTTGGGGATATTTTTATGCACCGGCACAAATCCGCTATCAGCGTAATTTCGGACTTCCTGTTTACGGTATGACGGGTCGTTTTGTCTCTTCATGGGCTGATTTTGGAGGATTGAAGCTACCTCAACAGTTGGATGTCGAATTAGCCAGTCTGGTTGCAAACGCTGCCCGGTGTGATGTTGGGGATCAGATGCCCCCTGATGGACAGTTAGATGCAGCAGTTTATCATGTTCTTGGAAAATCGTTTGGTCGGATCAAAAAATTAGAGCCATGGTTGAATCAGGCTGCTCCTGTAATTGAAGCTGCCTTGATGATCGCGGATGTTTCGATGGTAAAATTGGACCAACCCTATATTTTAGGATTGGTGAAGTTGATGTTGGAGTGTCACCTTCAATTTGATTTGGTTGAGCCTGGTCAGGAATGGGAGCATTACAAACTTGTTGTGATTCCGGACGAATTGATGCCCGATGGTAAAACTGTTGAAAAGTTACATCGATTTGTTGAAAATGGTGGCTCCCTGATAGTTTGTCACAACGGTGGCCGACATGCTGAAACCAAACAATCGTGGCTTGAAAGATATGGTCTTAATTACAGTGTTCAATCAACATTTAGTCCGGCATACTTTGTTGTAGATGACAATTTTGTTAAAGATATGCCTGGATATGCATATGCACTTTATGATGGTGCTTCTCAATGGAAGGCGCATCCACCTGCAAAATCGTTGGCGCAACTTGGTGAACCACTCTTTCAACGTAATGCAGCCCATTATACCAGTCATAAACATTCACCTTTCGACCATGTTACTGAATATTCGGTACTGGCGACAAGCGGTAAAGTGGGACTGATTGGTTTTCCCATTGGTAAAAGTTATTATAACAAGGGTTATTGGATTTATCGCATTGCTTTTGAACGTTTGGTGAATGAGCTTATTCCGCAAAAACTAGTTGAAACGAATGCTTCACTTTCAACCGAAATAACAGTAACCTTTCAGGAATTAAATCAACATTTAAATCGACCACAAAGATATATGGTTCATATCATCAATTGGTCGCCGACGCGTAAAACACCGCTTTATAACGAGGTTCATGAGGATCCGGTTGCACTAACTGATATTCAGGTTAAATTGAATATCCCGCTTAAAAATGTAACTGTAAAAATGATGAGTACAAGCGAAAGACTCAGCCATCAATATGTTGGAAATGGAATTGAAGTGACCATTCCTCGTATTTTAATCCATGAAATTGTATGTTTTGAGTATTTACAAAATTAAATCTCCAGGCTTGTATGAACCATAAAGATCGTTTTTTCAACACCATTCAACATCAGCCGGTTGACCGGCCTGCTTCCTGGTTGGGTTTGCCCGTACGAACTGCAGAACCGGCATTGCTGAAATACTTTAGAGTAAACAGTATCGATCAGCTTCGAATAGAAATTGATGATGATATTTATCCCATTGAAGTTCCGTACAATTATCCGCCATCAAATCATATTGCCTGTGCATTCAATTTTGCCAAGACAAGTCACCTTGGCATTCCTGATGAACGAACACTTACGGCACCTGGATTTTTTGAGGATTATTCAGAGGTGTCGGATGTGGAAAAATTTGCCTGGCCCGATCCATCTAAATATCTCGACCGGGAAGAGTCGCGAAGACGGGTTGCTTCTGCTCCTGCCGATTGTCTCAAAATGGGGATACTTTGGAGTGCTCATTTTCAGGATGCCTGTTCAGCTTTTGGCATGGAACAAGCCCTGATAGTTATGCTGACCAATCCTGACATGTTTCGTGCAGTGATTGAACGAATTACAAATTTCTATTTGAAAGCCAACGAAATATTTTACGAATCGACTAAAGGCATTCTCGATGCAGTGCTGATTGGGAATGATTTTGGCAGTCAGACTGGTTTAATGGTTGATCCGAATAGTTTGCGCGAATTTGTATTCCCCGGTACAAAGAAGCTGATCGATCAGGCAAAAAGTTATGGACTTACCGTAATGCATCATTCCTGTGGTTCAATATTCCCGATTATTCAGGATTTAGCCGATTTGGGCGCAGATATCATCCATCCTATTCAGGCATTGGCCAGTGAAATGGATGCTTACAATCTGAAGCGGCATTTTGCAGGGAAAGTTGCTTTCTGTGGTGGCATCGATGCACAAAACCTCCTGGTTAACGGTGCACCGGAGGAGGTGGCAAAAAAGGTGATCGAATTAAAGGAATTGTTTCCAACAGGATTAATCATCTCTCCAAGTCATGAAGCTATATTGCCTGATATTTCCCCGGCCAACATCGAAGCTATGTTTAATGCATTAAAACAATAAAAATGATCATTTCAAATCCCCTTCTTGGTACAGGACTTCACGCAATTGGAGGCGCATCAGCTGCAAGCTGTTATTTACCCAACACGTTAACCCGAAAGTGGTCATGGGGTACTTTCTGGCTGGTTCAGTCACTTTTTGCATGGGTAATTATGCCCCTTATTGTAGGTTGGTTAACTGTTCCTGAATTTTTTACTATTTTGCTTGAAGCCCCGTCAAAGCCATTTTGGGCTGCTTTCCTGTTAGGTGGGATTTACGGTTTTGGAAGTATGTCATTTGGCAAAGCCATTAAGTATATAGGATACTCAATGACTTATACACTGGCTATTGGAATTTCGGCGGTTTTAGGTACAATTTTTCCTATGATCATCTTTGGCGGCTTAGGTAGCTTTTTCTTAAAACCTGGCGGCAACATTGTCCTGGCAGGAATGATACTTTCCTTATTTGGAGTAATTCTATGCGGTTGGGCCGGTTTTAAGAAGGAGAAGGATTTGAATGCTGCGCATATTGGAAAGGCGGGATTTAATATGACAGTCGGCCTGCTACTTACCATTGTTGCAGGAGTACTCTCAGGAGTTTTTAATCTTTCTCTCGAATATGGTCAGCCAATTGCCGATATCGCCGCTCAAAACGGGGCAGGGAATTTCCAGGGAAATGCCAAAATGATTATTTCTACATCGGGATGTTTTGTGGTCAACTTTATTTGGTTTATCATAGCTGGTATCAGGCAAGATACATTAAAGGAGTTTATTCCCCAAACAAGGCTGCCAGGAAAAGTGATATTACGAAACTGGATTTGGTCAGCCCTGGCAGGAACACTTTGGTGTTCACAATTTTTCTTTTACGGCCTGGGGCACGTGAAAATGGGCAACTTTCAGTTTGCCAGCTGGGTACTGCACATGTCGATGCTGATCTTCTTTAGCTATATCGTAGGGGTATTGATGAAAGAATGGAAAAACGTTAAACCTAATACAAATATCGTTTTAATTATTGGTTTGATAATACTTATTGCTTCATTTTGCATTATCGGTTACGGAAGTTATATAGGGGAACAGCTAATCATTAACACTAATTGAGTAAGTCAGGAAAGAGTATTAATTCATCGTAAATTATATTAGAAATGAAACGTCGTAATTTTCTTCAATCAATTTCATATAGTTCATTGGCAGTAGGAATTGCATCCACCTATCCAAAAAATACATTTGCAAAAGAGAAGTCTGAAAATAGTTTTATGGTAAAACCCAAACGTTTTGGCGATGGCCGCGACTGGTTTTTCGAGAAACGATTTGGATTATTCATACATTGGGGAATCTACTCGGTCGCCGGATGGCACGAGCAGCATATGTACCGCAGGAGTCTCAGCCGGGCAGCGTATACGCCGTTGATGCAGAAGTTCGATCCGGTGAAATTCAATCCCGACACATGGCTCAACCTGGCTGAGCAGGCCGGGATGAAGTACATCACATTTACGACGAAACATGTGGACGGGTTCTGCATGTGGGATACGAAACAGACCGATTATAAAGTCACCTGCACTCCCTATGCAAAGGATACTCTGGCAATGCTTGCCGAGGCTTGTCACAGACGAAAGTTTCCGCTCTGCTTATACTATTCACTGGCAGACATGCACCAGCCGAATTACCCGAATGCCGGACGTTCTTATGAGTTGAAGACACCGGAGCCTGGCGACCAACCCGACCTTGTCAGTTACATAGCGTTCGTTAAAGCACAGGTCAGGGAGTTATGTACAAATTATGGTACGATCCATGGTTTCTGGTGGGACGCTAACGTCATCAAGCACCACGACCCGTCCATCAACACGCTGATCCGCCAGCTCCAGCCCAACGCCGTAATCAATAACCGCGGCTGCGACGATGGTGATTTTGGAACTCCTGAACGTGATTACCAAAATGATGATAACATTTCCTTCGAACGTCCGACCGAAGCGTGTCAGGCAGTTGGGATGGAAAGCTGGGGCTACCGGAAAAATGAAGACTATTACAACGACCGTCATTTGATCCGCAGCATCGACAAATATCTGGCACGCGATGCCAATTATCTGCTCAATGTCGGGCCCGATCCTCTGGGAGTGATTCCGGAGCAAAGCCAGCAAATATTAAAAAATATAGGAAAGTGGTATAAGTCGGTGCGTGAGTCCCTCGAACAAGTTGAGCCTGCATCGACACTTACTTCAAATAAAAATGTGATGCTTACCAAAAAGGGAAATACGCTATACATTCATTTGAACAAAGACCCTGAAGGCAATGTGATTAAATTGAGGCCGTTTACTGCGGCGCCGCAAAGTGCGATATTGCTCAATACCGGGCAAAAATTAGCTTTCGAACTTGAATTGGCACCACAGGATCACTTGGAACAACAATCTTATCTTCGCCTTATTAACTTACCGACGAATGAATTGTCTAACAGTGTTTTGGTAATAAAACTTGAATTTGACCGCCCACCGGAAGAGTATGTTCACTCAGTTTCATAACCGGAAGAGATAAAAGATACAAAGTTTAAATAAGATAAATAGAAATTGTCTTTTTATACTACTTTTAAAAAATCTTCAAAAGAACAAATTTACCAACAATGAGTATTTTTATGACCATCAGACATTATCACTTTATTTTATTCGTGCTTCTTATTATATATAGTTGTAATAATTTCCCTAATCAAAAATATATCTCTACTGGAAGAGTTCCTGTTTTAGAACCCGATTATTCTGACATTATTATCCCGCCTAATATTGCACCTATGAACTTCTTAATTAAAGAAATTGGTTCCGGATATTCTGCTAGTTTTTTGATCGGATCTGAAACTATCCTGAAAATTAGTTCTAAGAATGGTAAAATTCAGATTCCCGAAAGAAAATGGAGAGAAATGCTCATGAATAATAAAGGTAAAGATCTCAATGTTGACATCTATATTAAAGACAATACTGGTAAATGGTCAAAGTTTCAGACCATCACGAATAAAATTGCAAAAGAACAAATAGATGAATATGTATTTTACCGGCTACTCTACCCGGGATATGAAAGTTGGGCAGAATTAAGTATAAAAGAACGCAACCTCGAAAACTTCGGAGAACGTTCGCTAATTGAAAATAGTGTTGCCGATGATAATTGTGTGAACTGCCATGCTTTTAACAATGGAAGAACAGATGATTTTCTTTTCCACATAAGGGGTAGCCTGGGAGGAACCTATTTTTATTCCGGAGGTGAATTCACAAAGGTAAACCTTAAAACTAAAGAAATGAAGAATGGGGCTGTTTATCCCCGCTGGCATCCTTCTGGCAAATTTGTCGCATTTTCATCGAATAAAATAGTCCAACGCTTTCACTCTGCTGACAACAAAAATATTGAAGTAAGCGATTTGGAATCATCCTTAGTTCTTTATGATGTTGAAAAAAATGAAATTATGGATATTACTGTAACAGGTAAGGAAAACAACATGGATACTTACGCCGAGTGGTCACCAGATGGAAATCGACTTTTCTTCTGTAGAGCCATTCAAATAGACAAGGTATTTGATTACAAACAGATAAAATACAATCTTTACAGCGTAGATTTTGATCCCGAGAAACAGAAATTCGGAGAACCAAGACTTGTTTTTGACGCAATGGAAATTAATAAAAGCATTTCATTCCCCAGAATATCTCCTGATGGAAAGTTTCTTGTTCTTACCATGGCAGATTACGGATGTTTTCCTATTTGGCACAAAGAGGCTGATCTTTACCTGATCGATCTCGAAAATCTTGAAACTGAACGCCTAAAACTCAATAGCGATTTTACTGAAAGTTATCATTCATGGTCCTCAAATGGAAAATGGTTAATATTTAGCAGTAAAAGAATGGATGGACTAACTGCCAGCCCTTTTATCTCGTATATTGACGAGTATGGAAACTCTGGTAAACCGTTTATTCTGCCACAAAATGATCCGGAGTTTTACCAGCGACATCTGAGAAGTTTTAATATTCCTGAGTTTTCAACTTTTAAGATTGATATGAATCCGGGTGACATGCAGAGACTTGCTAAAAGTATTGGATCCCAGGCTAATTGGCGTAAAGCAGATAATATTTATCATTGATTTTATTGTAATGACTAAATCTAACCTGAAAAAAAAAATTCCTTCTTCGAGTCTTGCTCAGTGGATATTCTTTCTTTTAATATTTATTTATTTTGTTTTTTTTGCAGATTACATATTCTTCTATCAGGAAAAAACATCCCTGTTTATCTTTTCTTTTGACTTCCTAAAAGAGAGTCTCCACCAACCTGGTGGACTTTTATTGTATGTTTCAAAATTTATGACTTCATTTTTTTATTATCCAACTTTAGGTGCAATAATAGTTTCTTCAGTGATTTCCCTATCAATAAAGTTTATCTCCGGAATTATTTGTTTTCTGACCGGCAAAAAGTTCATAATACTTCCATTTATAATTGGATCAGTTCTTTTTTATCAGCAAACAAATTACCAATTTGCCCTTTATAATAACCTTGGATTATTACTTCAACTGTGTCTTTTTTTTGTAACAATAAAATATACTACAATAATCAAAGGATGGATACCTTTCATTATTGTCCCTTTTTGGTACTTTGCAACAGGAGGCTTTTCATGGGTTTACTCTCTGATGTTTGCTATGTACCTTATCTTCAATAAAGATAAATGCGAATGTATAAAAGTTTCAGCGTTTATGATTCTCGGCCTTTTAATTATTTTCATTTCAAAAGAGTATCTTTTTTACCAGACAGTTGAAACTTTACTTTTCTTTCCCTTTTCACAAAATGATACCAGTTCACAAAAGATTGTTTTCCTTGCTTTAGCAGGCACTATTTCTCTTTTGCCAATATTATCTAAGATTAATTTGAAACTGCCCTACACGAAGAAAGCTTCTGAATTTCTTGTCGGCATTACAACGATATTTATTCCTTTTATTGTCATTTTATTTATTGGCTTTCAACAATTTGACAAAAAATACCACCAATATTTTCGTGTTGAAAGGTTGTTTTATGAGAAAAAATATGATGAGTTAATAGAATACAACATCACAAATCCAACATTAAATTCTATGACCATCTTTTTAAATAATATCGCGCTCTTTGAAACAGGTCAGTTAAATAATATGCTCTTCCATTTTCCTCAAAATCCAGATGGGCGTACCCTTTTTCTCAAATGGGATATGAATGTTGAGAATCTTCGTCTTGGTGGTTATTTTTACTTTGCGATAGGGATGACAAATGAAGCACATCGTTGGGCATATGAGAATATGGTAATAAGAGGACATACACCTGAAGGATTGCAAATGCTTATTAAAACAGACCTTATTAATGGTAATTTCCAAATGGCTGGAAAGTATATTGCACTTTTAAAGAAAACACTTTTTTACAGGAATGAAGCCAAACAGTATGAATTAATGCTTCTTAAAAAGAATGCTGTTGAATCAAATCAAGAACTTAAAGAAAAACGTCAAATCAGAGTAAAATCAGATTTTTTTATCATACCTGAAGATCCTTTCTTTAATCTTGAAAAAATGCTTGAAGGTGATACAATGAATATACATGCATTTGAGTATAAATTAGCTTTTCTTTTACTTAAAAAAGATTCTAAGAGTATTATGGCTGTACTTCCGAAACTTGAGGGTTATGGATTTAAAAAAATGCCTGTTCACATTGAGGAGGCATTCGTTGCATACAAATTATTGAAAATTGGACGTTTGCCAAAATTAGAAAATCTTACAACCGATCCAAAAACTGAACTCAAATTTAAGCAGTTTATTCAGGAAATGCAATTCTATGGTAATAACCTTAAATTAGCAAAGCCTGCATTGAGAGAAAAATTTGGAAATACGTTTTGGTTTTACGCGTTTTACCAATAAATCATCTCTTAAATTGGTTTCAGTTGGAAATCGATATTAATTAATTACTTTTGACTTACAAGATCGAACCAAAGTTTAATTTTAACCTCAAGTTATCAAACTATGGAAAAACTCAGTGTCCTGACCATTAGCAAAATAGAAGAAATCATCCGTCGGCTCAGGAAGGATTACAAATCGGCCATTGATGAGCTATTTGGAGATAATTATCCTCTGCAACTTTTAATAAGTTCCGGTAAATCCTAAAATATCAGGCAGATAAACCGGTGACTGACCAAACTGAAACAAATTATCAACCAAATTTTTTAAAAAATGGAGAAAAACAAACAACCAGATTCAAAAAAGTAAAGGTGAGAATCGTCGTTACCACCTTTAAACAGATTCGATTTAAAAAACTATTATTATTTTAAACCAATTGCAAAATTATGAATAAATTGCTGCGAAAATATGGCAATACGCCATTATTTTATCAATTTTTTAGAAAAATGAAACTTACTATTCTGATTGTAATAGTTTCAATATTAAGCAGTTTCTCTGCTGAAACCTATTCTCAGACCACCAGATTGACCGATACAGAACCTTTTATGAGTGAACAGCAGGGCAAAAAGCTTACAGGCAAAGTGACCGATCAGTCAGGTGTTCCCATTCCCGGGGCAACAATCCTGGTAAAAGGGACCTCAACCGGTGTTACAACCGACAATGATGGCAATTATTCAGTTTCGAATGTTCCCGATAATGCCACTCTTCAATTTTCGTTTGTTGGGATGAAAACGCAGGAAATTGCGATCAGGGATCAAACAACAATTAATGTCAGGCTTGAAGAAGAAACCATTGGAATTGAGGAGGTCGTAGCTATTGGATACGGAACTCAGCGCAAGAAGGATCTGTCAGGTGCGAATGTAAGGGCTGATATTTCGGCACTTCAGGAATCTCCAAATATTAGTTTAGGTTCAGCACTGCATGGAACTGTTGCCGGATTAAATGTTGGCGCAGTTACAACAGCGGGGTCAGATCCAAGTATTTCTATCAGGGGAAGGACTTCAATTTCCGGTACCAGCTCACCGTTAATTGTTCTGGATGGTATAATCTACAGGGGCAATCTTATTGACATAAATCCAGCTGATATTGCATCAGTAGATATTTTAAAAGATGCGAGCGCCACCGCAATATATGGTTCTGAATCAAGTAATGGGGTAATTTTGATTACCTCTAAAATAGGAAAAAATACTACGAAACCAACAATTGAATATAGCTTTTCCTATTCATTGCAGGAAATTGCAAATAAAGAGATGCTACCAGAAGATGGTGCAGGATTCATCCGGAAAATAGGCGACAAATTTTTAAGTGAAAGCAGGACCGGGGCCGACATGCTTACCCCAAATCCAGCATGGGATCCTACCAGTAAATTTTTTGGATCAGAGATCCTGGCCGGATATCAGCAGGGGATTGAAAATAACTGGTGGGAATTGTTAACGAACAAAAATCCATTTATTCAAAATCATAACGTTAATGTAAGTGGCAAAAGTGAGTTGAGCTCTTACTTTTTCTCCTTAGGCTATACAGATCAGGATAATGTGGTAATCAATGATTCCTATAAACGATATAATTTTCGTATTAATCTGGATACAAAAATCACCAGCTGGATGAAAATTGGGATTCAATCGTTTATGAGTATCAGCAATGTATCATCTGTTTCGCCCTCAATAGGAAATATCATAGGCCTGCCGCCTCAGATACCCTATCTTGATGCCAATGGCGGCTATATTCTTCAACCCTACAGGGGTTTACTGAATCCTTTCCTTGAGTCCCAGCAACAGGACCTGGATAAAAGGCATAATTTATTTGGTAATATTTATGCTGATATTGATATTCCATTTGTTAAAGGATTGAATTACCGCCTCAATTTCTCCCAGAATCTGATTGACGGGAAAAGGTATAATTTCAATGCCAACGCCCAGAATTTTACAGGAGAAGGTTACAAAACAAATTCCTCACAATACTCTTTAACCCTGGACAATATCTTAACTTACCGTCGCACAGTTAATAAGCATGCAATAAACGGAACATTGGTATATGGTATTGAAAAGAGAGAATATGAAAATGCAACAGCAAGATCAGTAAAATTCGGAAATAATATACTTGGCTATAATAAATTGGATGCGGGTCAGTCGGGTTTGCAAACTGCTACCTCCTCTGCATGGAAAGAGTCAAGTTTATATGCCATGCTAAGACTTGGTTATATCTATAATGACCGGTATATTTTTACCGGTACAGTTCGCCGTGATGGTTTTTCAGGTTTTGGACCGAACAATAAATTTGGAATTTTCCCTTCTGCAGCTGTTGCATGGAGAATAAGTGAAGAGGATTTTATCAAAGACAATATTTCCTCCATCGATGATTTAAAACTTCGTTTGTCCTATGGGGTAAGCGGGAATCGTACTGTCGGACGTTATGCAACCCTTGCAAAAATAGAATCCACAGTTGGTAACGGATACTTATACGGTGATGGATCAACTGCAGACCAGGGGCAACGTATGAGCAGCCTTTCAAACCCTAATCTCAAATGGGAATCGACCAAATCACTTAACATGGGTGCAGACGTAAGTTTATTCAATAACCGGCTTTCAGGCAGTGTTGAGTATTATACTGCTAATACATTTGATCTTTTATATAACATTAACATCCCTGTTCTTAACGGTTTTGGTTCTATTCCTATGAATATAGGTAAACTAAAAAATACAGGTCAGGAAATTACGATAAACGGTATTCCGATCAAATCTAAAGATTTTACATGGGATGTCTCTTTCAATTTTTCACGAAACAGGAATGAGGTAGTGAGTATTTTGGGTAATGACATTAATGGGGACGGAAAAGAGGATGATTTGATTTCATCCAAGATATTTATCGGTCATCCTTATGGTGTAGCTTATGATTTTAACATTATTGGAATGTGGCAATTGGCAGATCATCAGGCAGGAACTATACCGGCCGGATTTACCTATGGAACCTACAAGGTAGAAGACATTGATAAAAGTTCCTCCTACACGGCCGGGGCTGACCGAAAAATCCTAGGTTATACCGATCCTTCATATCGTTTCAGCATATTAAATTCCTTTAGATACAAGGACTGGGAATTTAAGTTTTTTGTGAACTCGATACAGGGTGGAAAGGATTACTATTATAGTCAGCCTGGCAGCAGCCTTGCAAATCCGGATAATATCTACGGTTCAAACCTGTTTAAATTTGATTATTGGACACCTGAAAATCCAAATGCCAGGTACAGACAAATCGGTTATTACACGGTTGCTCTGGGGGAGACTTTTTCCCCCTATATTCAACGGAGTTTTATCAGGTTGCAGGATATGACCATAGCCTATAATTTACCTAAGTCAATCCTGCAAAAGATCAAAATTAGCAGATTAAAAGTATATGCAACAGGGAATAATCTTCTCACTTTAACCGATTGGGATGGTTGGGATCCGGAAACCGGAACCGGCCTGGCTGCCGGTGCATACCCGCTTTTAAGAAGTTATTCTATTGGACTAAATGTTGAATTTTAAAACCATGCTATCATGAAGAAAATACTAATATATGGTTTGGCTCTGATTTTTGGAGCTATGTTATGTGTCTCATGTGATGAGGAAAAATTTCTTGAAGAAAAGCCTTTAGACTTTTACTCGCCGGTAAATTCGCTCCAAAAAAGTTCAGAATTTCAGGCAGCAGTTAACTATCTCCACAACCGTGTAAGGCATATTATGTGGGGAGGAATAAATCTTGACGCAAATTTTGCTTTGCGTTATGCAACGGACTTTGCAGTAAATGCAACCGACTATAATCCTCCTGTAAAACTGAATGATTATAAAAACACGATGGTTCCGACTTTTGCCGTTCCGCAAATTATTTGGGAAGCCAATTACATTGTTATTTCAAATGCGAATGTAATTATAGACCGTGCAAAAATTTCCACATCTCTGACGGATGCCGAAAAAAAGGTTTTTACCGCGCATGCATTGTTTTTCAGGGCATTGTCCTACCGTATGCTGGCTCATTTATATGGCGGTGTTCCTTTAATCCTCGAGGAGGTTACAATCCCGCGCAGAGATTATACAAGGGCTACGCGTGAGGCAGTTTATCAGCAATGTAAAACAGACCTGCTGGAAGCTATAGCCGGATTGGATGATATCGACAAGGTTAAGGATGGAAAGGTGAACAAACAGGTCGCCAAACACCTGCTTGCCGAAATATATATAAGTCTTAACCTGGCCGATGAAGCAATTGCTGTCGCTTCAGAAGTAATTAGTTATCCGGGCGTCGCCCTGATGGTGAATCGTTTTGGAAGAACTAAAGATAAACCGGGAGATGTTTACCGCGATCTTTTTGAGCTGAATAACCAGAACAGAACAAGTGGTAACAGGGAAGGGTTATATATAATACAAGCTGATTATTTAAATCTGGCATCTGCTCAAAGAGACGTTACTCAATGGGCGTTGGTTCCTAATATGGGAAGTCTGACGATCAAGTCTACAGTAGGTGGGGTTGTAAAAAGTGTACCGGCAATAATGGGTTATAATGACAAATTATCCGGAAGAGGAGTTGGATGGATGCGACCCACTACACACTTTATATACACTATTTGGAAAGATGACTTTAACGGTGATATAAGAAATTCCCCGTTTAATATAGTCAGGGATTTTCAGATTGACGGAGTGGCCACTAACTCTGCTGACTATGGCAAATGGTATGTTGCGGACGGATACGCAAAAAAAGCTCCATCGTTTGCTGATACCATTCGGAATTGGTTTCCCATTATTAAAAAAACTTCCTTATCTCAGGGTGATTTCCCCCCGGAATATCTCAAAAAGGACGCTAGTGGAACTCCTATTGTTTCACCTTTAGGTGGTAATATTTTGGTTAATGCAAGCGAAAATGTATTCAAGGATCAGTATCTTTTCAGATTAGCCGAAACATATTTGTTGCGGGCAGAGGCATTTATCCTTAAAGGCGACAAACAAAAAGCTGCAGACGATTTAAATGTTTTAAGAGCCAGAGCTAAGACGATACCTGTAAATGCAAATAATGTCGATCTTGATTATATCCTTGATGAAAGATTAAGAGAATTATATGGTGAGGAACTCCGTATGGTGACACTCACACGAATGGGTAAGTTATATGACAGGGATGTCAGATATAACGAAAAGTCAGGCGTGTCGATTCAACCATACCACAACCTTTGGCCTATTCCTTTTTCAGAAATTGAAAGAAATATAGAGATTAAAATGGAACAGAATCCAGGGTACACCAATTAATTAAAAGTAATTCATTGACAGCCGGGCAGCCTGAGAAACTGCCCGGCTTAATTTCATTCAACTATGAGAAACATTTTAGGAAAGGTACTTTTTATTGCAGGCACTCTTCTTATAGGAGGCAGTTGTCAAACACCCCCCGGGAATTCAAATCTGCTTCTCTGGTATAATGAACCCGCATCCAATTGGAATGAAGCATTACCTCTGGGAAACGGAAAATTGGGAGCAATGGCATTTGGAGGAATTGAGGAAGAACATTTGCAACTTAACGACAATACTTTATATAGCGGGGAACCATCACAAAGTTATAAGAAGGTAAATATAACCGGAGATTTTGAGAAGGTCATGGGGCTTTTACGTGAGGAAAAAAATACGGAAGCTGATCAATACATCCTTAAAAACTGGCTTGGACGTTTGCATGCCAATTATCAGCCACTGGGGGATTTATTTGTAAAAAGCAGTCATCAGGGAAAAGTAACCGACTATCGCCGCGAGCTGGATATCGCCTCATCAGTATTGCGAATTACCTATCAGGCAGATGGCATTCAATTCAGACGCGAAATGTTTGCTTCACATCCCGACAGCGTAATCGTGATTAAGTTTTCAGCCTCTAAGCCCGTATTGAATTTGGTCGCTTCATTATCTTCGGTTCATCCAACAGCAAAAACAAAAGTTCAAAATGGACTTCTCCTGATGAATGGTCAGGCTCCCGGATACAGTTCGCGTCGTACATTCGAACAAATTGAAGGATGGAAGAACCAATACAAACATCCTGAACTTTATGATACCAGCGGAAAACGCAAATTTGAAAAGCAAAATTTATACGGAGACGAAATCGATGGTTTGGGAACTTTTTTCGAAACCCAGCTAAAGGTGAACCTCAAAGATGGCATAATGGAGAATGACAGCAATTCGATTCATGTAAAAAATAGCAGCGAAGTTGTTTTAGTTCTTTCAGCAGCAACCAGTTTCAACGGATTTAATAAAAGTCCGTCAAAAGAAGGCCTCGATCCAAAAATAATTTCCGGCAGAATTCTGGAAAAAGCGGCTTCAAATTCGTATGACGAAATAAAGAAAAGGCACGAAAATGACTATAAACAATTGTTCGAAAGAGTTAGACTCGATCTGGTCAGCGAAATCAAAACCGATTCAATACCCACTGACCTTCGGATTATCAATTTTGCCAAAAATAATGATCCGGATCTGGTTGAATTACTTTTCCAGTACGGACGATATCTGATGATTTCCGGCTCACGAAAAGGTAGTCAGCCACTTAACCTGCAAGGTATCTGGAATAATATGGTTATTCCTCCGTGGAATGGTGCATACACGATCAACATCAATACGGAAATGAATTACTGGCCGGCCGAAGTGACCAACCTCCCCGAATGCCATGAACCCCTGTTCAGAATGATCAGGGAAATGGCAGTCACAGGTAGTGAAACAGCAAAACTGATGTATAACCGGCGTGGGTGGGTAGCACATCACAACGTCTCCATCTGGCGTGAAACATTCCCCAATGATGGAAGTCCTGGTGCCTCTTTTTGGAATATGTCAGCCGGCTGGTTGCTAAGTCATATGTGGGAACATTATTTATATACCGGCGATAAGAACTTCCTGAAAAATGAAGCTTATCCTTTGATGCGGGGAGCTGCAATGTTCTATTCCGACTGGTTGATTGACGACGGGCAGGGTTATTTGGTTACTGCGATCAATAACTCTCCTGAAAATTCTTTTTTTAATTCAAAGGGCGAACGTGCCCAGATAAGTTCAGGTCCAACTATGGACATGGCTATTGTCCGTGAATTATTTACCCGGACAATCGAAGCTGCCTTACTTTTAAATAGTGATCCCGATTTAGTAAGTGAATTGCAATCAAAACTGGCAAAACTTGCCCCTTATAAAATCGGATCTAAGGGCCAACTCCAGGAATGGCAGACAGATTATGCAGAACCTGAACCCAAACACCGGCATATATCTCATCTTTATCCTCTTCATCCCGGTAATCAAATCAACAGCGAATCGCCTGAATTATACCGGGCTGCGAAACAAACCTTATTATTACGAGGTGATGAAGCCACCGGTTGGTCGATGGGTTGGAAAATTAATATGTGGGCACGCCTGGGGGATGGAGATCATGCCTATACTATAATCCGAAATCTCTTTAATCCTGTGGGTTTTGGTGAAACAAAACGTTCCGGGGGTGGGTTGTTCAAAAACTTATTCGATGCACATCCTCCCTTTCAAATAGATGGCAATTTTGGATTTACGGCAGGTGTCGCCGAAATGATTCTTCAAAGCCACGATGGTTACATTCATTTACTACCGGCACTACCTGAAGCATGGTCGTCCGGCGAAGTCAATGGATTAGTAGCAAGAGGTGGTTTTGTTATTAATATAAAATGGAAGGATGGTCATATGCAAAAATTAGACGTTCATTCCACCATAGGGGGAGATTGCAGGATTAAAGTTCCAGATGAAATGACTTGTAAACAAGCAGAGCTCAAAGAGGCATCCAACCAATTCAGCAATCCGTTGCTTCAAAAACCGGCATCTGTACCATTCATCAACAATTCAAAAACAGAACTCGTAGAACTGCAAATCTTACCCGCAAAACAATATCAATGGTCAACTACTGCAGGAAAAACATATCACTTCGAGATAAATAACTAAATTTAACACGTCAAAAAAATCAGAAATAAAATCCGTGATTGTAAATTGTTTCAACAGATTAACTAATCAAAGACTGAGATCCGGCATTAACCATTAATTTAAACCTGTTAATTCTACCATATTCTATGAAGAACAATTTTTTTGCATGCGTATTTTGCATCACTTACATTTTTTTTACCAATGTTGCCTGCAAATCGGCAGGAAGTGAAAACTCTGATTACGGAGATACATTGAAAATCCTGAGCTATAATGTCCGTAATTGCAAAGGGCTCGATAATATTACTGATTATAAAAGAGTTGCCGACATTATAAGCCGTATAAATGCTGACTTTGTCGCCTTGCAGGAACTTGACAGCGCAACTGACCGAAGTAATAAGGTTGTTGTTCTGAATGAACTTGCAAAACATACCGGGTTGTATCCAACTTACAGAAGTTCGATCAGTTATCAGGGCGGTAAATACGGCATCGGAATGCTGACCAAAGAAAAACCAATTGGAACAGAGGCCGTTCCTCTGCCCGGAAGTGAAGAACCGCGCAGTTTGCTGATTGTTGAAATGGACAAATATGTGATCTGTTGTTCTCATTTTTCACTGACACAGGCCGACAGAATAGCCTCAGTTGCCATTATTGCCAATACGGTGAAAAAATATGCCAAGCCTGTTTTTTTAGCCGGAGATCTGAATGCTGAAATTAGTTCGACCGAAATGACAAATATGGTAAAGGACTGGAAAATCCTAAATAATCCGTCACAACCCACAATTCCGGCCAGCGCTCCCCGAAAATGCATCGATTTCGTGCTGTTAAAAAAAACCGACACTTATAAAGTTGATGTCATAAAGAGTGTGGTGGAAAATGAACCGGTAGCCTCAGATCATTTACCGGTATGGGTTACCTTACGAATCTCCAGGTAGACCAGCTAATCTTCGGATTTTATTAAACAATCACTCATAAAATACCTATGCGTTTTTTTATCCATGCTCTTTTAGTTCTTTTCCTGTTTCACACTTCAACAGGCTTAATTGCCCAGGAAATCTCCATTACCAATGGTCCCTATATCCAGGCTGTTGGTGAACATGAAGCAACCATCGTCTGGACGACAAACGCTGATGCAGTCTCCTGGGTTGAACTGGCCCCCGCGGGAACGAACAGCTTTTATGCGGAGGAGCATCCATCCTATTATCAAACCTTGCACGGCAACCGGGTTGTCGGTAAACTGCACAAAATACGCATTCCAAACCTGGACAAAGCAAAGGAATACCGTTACAGAGTATTTTCAAAACAGGTATTGGAATATGAAGGACATCGGGTTCTCTATGGAAATATTGCATCCTCGAATGTATATTCACGAAAGGCGTTTCGTTTTAAAACACTGGATAATCAAAAAGAGAAGATCACATTTTCTGTCGTAAACGATATACATGGCCATACCGATAGTCTACAGGCGTTGCTCAGCAATGTAAAATACGGGGAGACCGACCTGGTGTTTTTCAATGGCGATATGGTTTCATCCATGAATGATGAAAAACAGTTCTTCGACGGTTTTATGGCTGCCTCGGTAAAAATGTTCGCAAGTGAAGTTCCTGCCTTCTTTGCCCGGGGTAATCACGAAACACGCGGACCCTTCAGCGTGGCTTTTCCTGACTATTTCCCAACCAATACCGGAAAACTATATTATGCATTCAGACAAGGACCTGTCTATTTTGTCGTACTCGATGGTGGCGAGGATAAACCCGATTCAGACATTGAATACTCAGGGTTAGCCCAATTCGATGCTTACCGGACCGAGCAGAAAGAGTGGCTGGAACAGGTGGTCAAAACCGATGAATTTAAATCGGCACCGTTTCGTGTAGTCGTACTGCATATTCCTCCGGTGGGCTCCGACTGGCACGGACCGCTGGATATCAACCGGAAAATCTTACCAGTTCTAAACCAGGCAGGAATAAGTGTAATGCTTTGCGGACATACTCACCGGTATCAATACATTGAACCAAATGACGCACAACTTAAATTCCCAATCCTGATCAATTCGGTGAATACGGCACTCGAGATTAATGCCGATCAGCAAAAAATGGTTATCGAACGGAAAAATACAAAAGGGAAAGCTTTAGGGAGTTATCAATTCACAAAATAAGTATCGGGATTCAGGGGTAAATCAAGAAAAGAATACGACTTTATTTCATTCCTATTACTTACCCGCAATTGACTCAAAACAAACAAGATGCTATGACCTGAAACCAGTCATAACATCTTGTTCGATTTTTAATCTTAGGAGCAGCACCTGTTATTTCACGGTTTTATTCTCCTGAAGCATTTTAATAAAGTATCCGCCAACCACCGAGCGTGCCTGGAAGCCAACCTGTTTGGCATTTGTTGTCTCGTACCAGTCGGTCATGGGAACCCGGCTTATTGATTCGTTGAACGCCTTGTGCAGCGGATCGATGAATTTGCTGAAAGTCTCCTGATCTTTTGCAAGAGACGCAGTCCAGATAATCCAGTCAGATTTGGTATACGTGCGACGGTTATCCAGTGGCAATCCATATGTATTTTGCATGGTCAGGTAATATGCAATTTCCTTCTGAGCAACTGCCGGATCGAATATATTTAAATCCAGTAGTTCATCCCAAACCAGATTGTATTTCTGACTCCACGTTCCGGGCTGGTCGAATGTAAGGCGGAAATGATCGCCGTCATTGGCCATTGTAACCCATTTGGCGGCCATTTCTTTTGCCTGAGAAGTGTATTTTTCCGCGATATCGGTTTTCCCTAACATTGCGGCGAGCTTACCGTAACCGGCAATTCCCATAATCGCTTTCACCGAAAGGTTTGTATTGTGTGCAAAATGCCCGGCAAAGTCATCCGTACATAGCTGATTTTCAGGATCCAATCCATTTTGCAACAAATAGTCGGCCCAGATCGTTAATACATCCCAATGTTTTTGAGCATAATCGGCATTGCCTTCTGCCTGTGCGATGGCTGCAGTCAGAATGAGCATGTTTCCGCACTCTTCAACAGGCATATCTCCGCCGTAAGTCTGGCCATTGGCTAACGGATAAGTACCTACATCATGTGCTGCGAAGGGTTTAGTCCACTTTCCGCTTTCCGAAAAATAGAATATCGGTGTGAGCATCCCTTTTAACAGATCCGGATTGTAAATCAGGAACAACGGTGCGGAAGGATAGGTAACATCAACCGTACCGATAGACCCGTTGCTAAAGTTCTCCTTCGAGAGGAAAATTATATTTCCTTCCTTATCCTTGATGAGTTTATGCGCAGCAATTGCCTGCCTATATGCCAGAACGCACAATTCAGCGTAGTTTTCACCACCTGCTTTAACCGCATCGTTCCAAAGCTGATTGTCGAATCCGGAACAGGTTTCACGCAACGATTCAAATTCAGTTGAAGCGGCTTTTAAAGCATCGTCCATGGTAACCTTACCATCATTTTTCCACCAGGCCATCCTGTTTTCTCCAAAGTATTGAATGGCATATAAATCATCATACCCGATCATAATCTTCCCGGAGGAACCACCAGCTGCAACGTCACCCAATTTTTGTGCGCAAGCCATAACAGGCATATTCTCAGTCATCCTGGAAACCATTTTTGAGTCATCGGGTGATGTAACAAAACCATTCGTGGCAAAACCTCTCTTGATGGATTCATAACCTCCATGGGCATAACTCATATCAGGAGCATCATTACCGCACAGGTAAAAATATCCCCAGTCGATACGCCGGTCATCGCCCTTTTTGGCGAGCACATCCTGCTTTGTTGTTCCTGTCCTGAAATAAGTCAGCCCTTCGGTTTTTCCCTTTTCAATTGAAACTTCCTGCGAAATTCGGTCAACAGCCCATTCCGGAGTTGCCTCAAAGTAAATCTGAACATCGTGCTTCTTTCCGTCGGTGGATTTAACTTCATAACTGATATAATTCACAGGGCGTGAGAGTACATCCGGATTTTGAAGTAAAAGGGGTGAAATAAATGTAAGAGCCAGATCAACTGCACCACAGGTAAATTCATAATGCGTTTGGGTAGCCGAAAGTGACACCGATTTCTGGATAGCGGCATTTGCAAATACTGCCGACTCTGCACTCTCCTGGAAGATGCCGAAATCGACATAACCTCCACCGGTACGGTTATGACAATGGGCGGCAATTACATTCCTTCCGCCTTTGATCAGCAACTTCTGCAATTCACCGTCCAAAGGAAGCACTACATTGTTTTTCCATGAATATTCGGTGGCCACAAGTTTCTCACCATTCAGATATAGTTCGAAGATATCGTCGTGTGAATAAATAAGGTAGGCAGGTGCATCAGTTAAAGTTGAATCGATAGTAAATTCGCGGCGCACCCAGATATCTTTCGTATCCCAGGGGGTGGCCAGATCGGGCATCCCGTCTGTACCAAATGCACCTTTGCCTGCACTCCATTTTGAGGCATCAAAACCGGGCTTTTCCCAGCCACTGGCAGGCTCTTTGAGTTGATAAACGCCATCCCATGCTCCCTGGCCGGCCATCGGCAAAATAGTTTTCCGGGGCAGTTCTTCCTTGCCCATAAAACGGTATACTTCTCCGTCAACACGCAATACCCCGATTAAACCCTGACGTTTACCTGTCCAGTGACGGACTGCATCGTCGTACAAATGATCGGTTTCTGACCATGCGCACATGTAAGGATCGATGGTAATTAACGGATAGGCAGGTGCACGCATGTTCTTGGTTACGGTTACCGGCATTTGTTTCGTTTCTCCACAGGAAGAAAACAGAAACATATTCAGGATCAACAGGTAAAAAAGGGCTTTCGAATTGAAAATCGCCCGGCGAAAAGTATAATTCATCATTTAAATATTTTATTGGTCTAAAAGTACACTATTGTTAACAATAATTGCTCCTGACGGAAGATAAAACCATTCTAAATTTATAACATTGAGTCCACTCCGAAAAGTCTGAGTTCATTGATTTTCAACTTCTTTACCCCTGACCCCTAAAGGGGAACCCGTTGATAATCAATAAACTATTCAAAGTCCCGTTTACGGGATTCAGGAATTTTTGACTTTTCGGAGTAGACTCAACATGGGGAAGAAATCTAGGGTATGATTTCCAGGATCGAATGAATCGGAAGATTCGGAACGGTTACTTTCGATATGCCGTTCATATAATCGAATTTCATCACCTTACCTTCGGGTTGCAGTTTTATTGCTGCCGGTTTTTTGCCAGTATTAATGCTTACCCGGAGGTTCTGCAGCGGAGGTACTTCATCATACCCAAGCGCGGCCTGGTTGGTATGCTCTCCTGCCACATTGATCAGATTTACGTACATCTTATCCTTTAACCGGTTCACAGCAACATGGACCAGATGCGATCCGCTGACCCTAACCATCCCGGCCGGAAAAAGTTCTGTGATACGATCACTTATAAAATCCCTTAGAACAGGAGATTTATACTCAGTGTACCCGGAAGCCGCATTAAAATAAATCCCTGCAATCTTCCCTTTACCAAAATTGCCTACAGAAGCAGCAATGATTTTTCCTTTTGATCTGAAATCATCCGTGTCGTAAAAATTAGCTACAGGTATTGTTCCCGGCAGTAATTCAACGGAATTCAATACCGAACGGATGGCACCGATTTTACCTGAAGTGGCAATAAAAGTATTATTGACAGCCACTTCCTCTGATGATTTGATTCCCAGTTCCTTTTCAAATAACTTTGTGGTTGCTGCGCCAATGATCAGTAGATTACCACCATCTTTCACATAGCTTTTCAGTTCGACAATGAAATCGGGTTCAAGAAAGTTACATTCAGGAATAATAATCAGCGGATATTGTGACATCTTACTCTTAAGATGATGCTCCATTAAAATCTCAACCGGATGTTGTCCGTCCAGCACCAGGTTCATTGCACCCTGAAGCATTGCTGTTGGATTGGCAAATGGCCGGAACGAATTCTTATAAACAGCAGCGGTCGGATAAAGTAATGCGATTTGTGGAACGGGAGTTGCCTTATGACAGAACTGTTGCCGGTCGCGGCAGAACTTTGCCACCTCCGCGAGGGTTGTTTCGAGCCAGGGCTTCAAAGACAGGTCGCGGTTCTGTTGATAATAAACCTGCACACCACCGCCCATTGCCATACTCTGGGCAGCTTCCTGTTCGAGCTGAACGGCTGATTTATTCGTTCGTGGCATAATACCTTCATTGAGAAAGTTCCACGAGAAACCCCAGGCCATCAGATCCCATGGTTTTCCCTGCGGCGCTATGCACCTGGCTTCAAATGCCGATTGGTATACTCCGTTTTGCGGAGTCAGGTCACCCGAAAGAAAGTCTACACCGATAGTTACCTTCTCAGGCATCATTGATGAATATGACCAGTTACTTGTAATCTGAAAGGCCGGATTATACTGATGAATGGCATCGATATATTTCTTTAGATATTCACGGAATAAACTGCGTGTATAGGAATTAAATTCAGGAAAATGTTTATCTGAAGGACTTTTGGGTATCTCTGTAATTCCGGTTTCTTTGGTAAATCGTTCAATTGAAGCCTTGCCATAATCGCGTTCCACAGCCCAGTTATCTCCATCTATCCATGCTCCGTCGGCCCTGTAGTCACTTAGTTCTTTAAGCTGCGGGATAAGGTAAGTATCGAGGTAGGGACTAAAAAAGGATACTTTCTGTTTGCTTTTCTCGCCTTTGGCATTAAGCACCGCCCAGTCGGGGTGCTCCTGGACTACTCTATTGTCCCACACTCCCGAAAAGTGCAAATAAAGGGCCACATTATTTTTTTCGGTTACTTCCCGAAATAGTTTGAGCGGATCTTTTTCAAACCCTTTCACCGGGAAACCGACCTTTGTCGGATAGCTCGAAATACCCGGATGACCTTTACAATCGATCTGAATAAAATCAGGCCGAACTTTAGCCAGGAAAGTATCGATCATTGCCGCTGTCAGCGTTCTGCCTGCATCGGTGATGTCTTTACTTGCGTGCAGGTCGAAGTGAACCCCAAAAAAGCTGTCCGCTCTTTTAAGTTTCACAGCTGGTTTTCCACTTTGGGCCATCGTCATCATGCCAGTAATAGTAAGCAGGATAACAAAGGTGAATTTCATGCTGTTCATATTTGGAATTTTAAGGAAATTGATAATTTATTTCTTTTTCAAAATCAGCAGCATATCATTTTCAAAATTCTGTTCAACTTCAATTGTACCGCTTTTAAACGTCACAGGTTCAGCAACACCAGTCTTTTTTTTGCCAGGATTGGCGATCAGCTCAATTGCAGGCGTCCGGGTAGGTTTTGCCCGGGAATATTCATTGGTTACCGGATTAAACCATTGTGCTTCATAAACAAATCCTTCAGAATTAAATAGTTGGATGGTTGCCTTTGCCGGAATATAAACCAGAACTTCTGAATGATCGTCTTTCTTCAGTACCGATATCCATTGACTGAAGACCGAATTGCCCGGTTGTTTTGCAAGCATTTCGTTGGCCGGGAAAAATCGCCACCATTCGAATTGCCCGATAAATTTGGCCAGGTAGCCCATTTGTATACTGCCCGGCAAATCGAGACTCTTTCTCCAGGTCGAAGTTCCGGGAGCGTCGCTGTGGTTCAGGATTGATTCGCCCTCACGTAACCAGGGCCATATGCCATTTGCCCCATAGGTAAGTCCCGCAACAGGCGTTGCAAACAAGCTCCAGTAAGAGGCATTGCGCACATCTTTGGCGGTAATCCGGGATCCAATTTCTTCATAGTTAGGTTCCATATTAATATATGGCATAGGTTTCAGGTTACTCCACATTTTCGACATAGGCCCCTTATTGATCCAGTTGACCGTTCCTTCGCCATTGCTGTGTGACGACTGGTATCCCATCAGACTAAACCATTTCTCCGACGCGAATAATTCGCCTATCCATGATGAACCGTGAGGATGTAAGGTGACAGGTGCATGATCGGTATCATTGAAGACCCGACGCCCTATTTCCTTCCATTTTACCTCCTGATCGTCGTAATATTTACCATCACCGCCCAATGTCCAGACGACCTGGTTCCCCTGGTAACGTGCCACAATATATTTAGCCAGGATTACCGCTTCTTCAAGCGGCAAAGTATACCCGGGACTCAGGTGACGACCTTTCCCATTAGGCAAAGCCCACAAAATCACCGGAGAAACAACCAGTCCTTTTGCATTTGCTTCATCAATTTTCCGGTCCATTCGTTTGAAAAATTCCGGATTGATCTGAATATGACCCGTACCTTCGATTGCGGTGAGTCCTTCTGCATTCTTATCACAACCCCTCCATTCGGTAGTGACCAGCTGGATGACATTGTAGTTGTTTTTCACCCGGTGATTTAAGTAATATTCCCATTCCTCACCGGTTGATTTTAAAGCGCCATTCCAGGCGGTACAAGCGAGCCAGAAAAAAGGAGTTCCGTCATTATAAGCCAGGTAATATTTCCCGACCGGATGCATCAGGGAGCCTTTTTGAAATATAGCTTCACTGCGGCTGTTGTTTTTACATTCGAATGTTCCCTGCAGCGCGTGCAGTCCCTCATTTTTATTGTCCGTACACTGGCTTTTCCAGCTCCAGGCTCCTTGTTCATCGGGACAAAAGCGTGCCTTCCACGTTGTGCCGCCATCCCAGAAACCACGGACAATCCTTTCTCTTCCCGAAGGGGCAGTAAATGTTATTTTGAAGTCTTTCACATCGTACACAGGGTCAGTATATGATTTACCGCTTTTAAAATTAAGCTCATATTTCATCCACTGAGTGGCATCTTCGGCGGATAACATGCTGTTAAAGACCAATACGAATAAAATGCTTGATATAATTTTCATTTGAATCAGATTTTTTATTTACAGACCTATAATCAAATCTTCAATATATGCTTCAATTTCATGCAATTTTTCAGGCTGTTTGACAATAAGATACCTGTGAATACCCAGGGAATCATTTCTCCAGCTATTACTGCCGTCTTCAGCAACTTCACACCGGCCGGTTTCACTGCATGAAAAGAACCGTCTGCCTTTATCGGTTAATTGTAACACTGCGAGCTGATCCCAGCTTGAACGCCCGGCAAACTGATTATATAATTCATAAGCCCGGTAAACCGGATGCCCGGGATTCAGCCTGTTCTTAAGATTAAGACCTCCTGTCATAACCGCCTTCCCTGCCTCCCATCCGCAGAAGAGGACCTCTTTCTTCCAATTCTCCAGGCAATAAACGGTTGAGGCCGGATCGGGCCGGTAAAAATTAGCCTCTTTTCCTGAGGGGAACTGCCCGCCCATACAAATCCACCCGGATGTTTTGTTCGCAGCCAGTTGTTTTCCATTCAACGGAGACAGCTGATCGGAAGAAGATTGAAGCAGCTTTTGTAAACTGCTCAGATGTCCTATTGTGATGATCGTTACCGATCCGTCGGGACTTTGAGCCAATAATCTCCGGTAAAGTATGGTTGATTCTTCTGCCTCCGACCATATGGCTATCTTTGCCGGAAATTCCTTTACGATGGATTTTGTATACCGCGAATGATTCGATAAAGAAGACTGTCCCATTAAAAAGCCAACCGGAATATCGGGGCAACCGTAGAAAGTATTAATCGCACTGACGCAGGAAGCCGCATAAGGGTCATCACTTGTGGTGATCACGCCCAACAATTCAATGACACCTTTTTTATGAAGATTCAGTAACATGGCCAAGGCTCCGGCATCATCGACGTCGGAATCAATATCGGCATCAAGTATTACTTTTGGTATTGCAACCTTTGTTTTGAAAGAAGATGAAGCGCTGCAATGTAAGGCAGAAATCAGCAAAAACAATCCCAGTACACCTAAACGGATAGTAGAATTGATTATTTTCAAACATAGGTCTTGCACATTCATTCAAGGATAGTTATTGTAAGGGCAAAAATAGTGATTATTCCTTTCCAAATCGTGAAGCTCAGAAAACGGGAAATCATCTAAATTCCTGTTATGTATGCAATTTATTCGCAGTATATTGCGAATATATTGCATTTTATTCGCAGTATATAAAGAATATTTGTAATTTTGAATTAAATAGTCTGTATTATGGATTTGAATTATAGGCAAATTATAGCTGAACAGCGTGAAGAATTGGCAATAATTGAAAGCCGGGGATGGGTTCCGCGCGAAAACGAAAAAATGGTAAACACCGATAGCCGCCTGGTTCAAATCATAACCGGCGTTAGAAGATCGGGTAAATCCACCCTGGCTCATAGGGCATTACAGGGAACATCGTATGCCTATATCAATTTTGACGACGAAAGGTTAGTCGGTCTTTCTTCCGTGGACTTAAATAATCTGGTTGAAGCCCTTTATTCGGTTTATGGAGAATTTAGCCGACTCGTGCTGGATGAAATTCAAAATGTTGAAGGATGGCACCTGTTTGTCAATCGTCTGCTGCGTAATAATATAAAACTGGTTGTAACCGGATCCAATTCAAAACTGCTCAGCCGAGAAATTGCTACTCATCTGACAGGTCGATATTCATTGGTCGAATTATTACCCTTTTCCTTTCGTGAATTTCTATTTGCAAAAAATGTAAATTTCAAGGAAATGATTACAGCCAAAGATAAGGGTTTACTATCCGGATACCTTGAAGAATACTTAATTGACGGAGGTTTCCCTGAAATTGCTGCCGGTGAACCCAAACTCTCCTATATTCCCAATTTGTTTAATGCGATTGTAACCCATGACATTATCTACCGGTATAACATACGTCAGGTGCGTTCATTTCGGGATATGGCAATATGGCTCGCAGGAAATTATGCAACGGAAATCAGTTATAATCGTTTGAAAAGCATTTTTGGTCTGGGCAGTGACCATACAATCAAAAATTACATTTCATATCTTGAAGAAGCATGGCTTTTTATATGCCTTCCAAAATTTTCATTTAAAAAGCAGGAAACACTTCGTTATCGAAAAATTTACGTCATAGATAATGCATTTGCCAGCATAATTGGAGCCGGGGCTACCCCAAACAGGGGTCGTCAGCTGGAAAATCTTGTTTTCCTTGAACTATTCCGCAGAAGGTTGTCGTTAAATTATGAACTCTTTTACTTCAAAAACAATATTGAGGTTGATTTTGTGATTTATCGTAACGGTCAGGTGCTTGAGCTTATTCAGGTATGCTTAACATTAACTGATACCAAAACCTTAAACAGGGAAATCAGGGCATTAAAAGTAGCCGCTAAAGAGCTTAATCCATTACGAATGTCTATTATAACCCTTAATGAAAAGCGGGAGTTGATAATGGATGATAAAACTATTCAAATTATTCCGGTTACTGAATGGCTTTTAAGTGAAAATAATAAATCATGATTACAAAGATTCATTTGAATATACCCTGGTGAAATAGTTGGGCAATAATGTCTACTTAATTAACTTATGTATTACCGGATACATGTTTTGCGCCATTCTTAAAAAACCAAGATCGGTCAGATGAACGCCATCGACTGTTCCTTCTGAATCCTTTCCGATCAGGTTATCGGCTTTCAGATAATAAAGATGGCGATCGCCCTGATCTTTCCGGGCGGAATAAATTTTCTTCAAGATTTTATTTTTATCCCCGATCAGGGAAAATACATTCCTGTCGAAATACATGTGAGGATAAAGAATATTTTCAACCAGTAAAACCGGAGTATCCGGGTTCTTTTTACGGATAATCTCCAGGAAAAGCATGTATTTTTCATTTACCTGGGCCGTTGTTACATTCGGCAGACAATCAATTACAAAACACGAAGCGTCAATATCACCCATGAACTCTGCAATTTCATAATCGAGTTGCCCGTTGCCGCTAAATCCAAGATTAATAACCTGCCTGTCAAGCATTCGGGACAATTGACTGGAATAAGACATTCCTGCTCGCGATGCACATCCACCCTGAGTAATACTCGTTCCGTAAAACACCACCGGCTTCTCCTTTCGGGGTGAATCGATCTTAGGATTGCCAATCATGGCAGTCTGTTTTACGCCGATTTCGAGATTTGCCAACCCGTCGTAGAGCGGCAAATAGAGCATATACTCCTTTTCATTCCCTTCCAGATTACTGATGATCACTGCAGTAGTAGCTTTTCCCGAAGGGCGGCCCGAATTTACAAACTGCCATTTTCCTTTTTCATGGCAATATAGATCGAGTCCTTTAATTCCTGTAGGGGTAAAATGATTCATTGTAACATCTCCGGTTACTTCCCATTTTGCCGCAATTACCGTGGAGTTGGTACAAAACCTGATGGCCAGTCCGCTGCAGTTTTTTGATAATGACCACACCGGCGAACGTGTTTTACCTTTGAGACTATCGGGCAGACGCTGCCAGGAGTTTTGTGTATCTGTAAAACCTTTGCCAATTAATTGAAATTCTTTTGCATTCACATATCTCATACTGTCGGGAGCGGCAGCAAATCCAACTATGGGAAATACGAAAGATATTAACAGGGAGAATACGACAAACTTTAATTTCAGGTTTTCCATCAGTAAATCAAAGTACAAATGTATTAAATTTATAAAGCCGCAAAAGGCATAATCACATTATAAAAGGTAGGTATTGCAGGCAAAATAACTCACCTTTACCCTTAAATTAAAAATCCCGCAAGTTGGTTCTCGCGGGATTTTATATGTTGTAAAGTGAAGCTTTAACTAATTGCAAAAACTCCGGGTGAAGATTTTATCAAAATTCATTATACTGAATTAGACTACTTTAATCTTGCTCTTTTGTTCCTCAACCTGTGCATCAATTACGGCAACAGTTACCATATTGAGAATATCGCGGACAGAACTTTCAACATTAAGGATATGGATTGGCTTGTTCAATCCCATTTGTATTGGCCCGATCGTCTCGCTCATCCCGATTTCAAGCATCATCTTGTAACAGATATTGGCAGAACTAAGATTTGGGAAAATCAACGTATTCACATTCATACCATCAATCTTCGAGAATGGAAATTTCTCGTGTCGCAATTCCTTATCCAATGCAAAATTGACCTGCATTTCGCCGTCAATCAACATTTCGGGATGATTTTTATGCAGGAAGTCAATAGCTTCATGAACCATAGCCGGACTACCCACATTTCGTTCTCCAAAATTTGAATATGATACCATCGCCATCACAGGATCTATATTGAACAGACGGGCCGATTCGTAAGTCAGTTTAGCCACATCAATCAATGTATCCTTCGATGGGTGATTATTAACCAGTGTATCGGCGAAGAAGAAAGTTCCAAGCTTGGTATTGACAATGTTCAGACCTGCGATGTGTTTCAGACCCTCGCGCATTCCGACTATTTCGATTGCAGGAGTTATTGCATCGGCGTATTTGGTATATACCCCCGTGATAAAGGCATCGGCATCACCCGTTTCCACCATCATCATCCCGAAATAATTCCGGTCGAACATTTTTTCGTACGCTTCGCTGTAAGTCATCCCTTCACGACCACGTTTGGCGGCCAATATCCTTGCATAACGCTGACGGGTTGCTTCTTCGCGATCGTGCCGCAGGTTCACAATTGCAACCCCTGGCAGTTCAATACTATGTTCAGCCAGGATTTTTTCAATCTTTTCCTCATTTCCCAACAGGATCGGGATGCAGATTCCCTCGGTACGTGCAACCTGCGCAGCCTTCAACATATTGGGATGGTTGGCTTCGGCGAATACCACCCTCTTAGGATTCTGTTTTGCTTTCTCGGTAAATCCGCGGATCAGTTTATTATCCAGTCCCATCCGCTGGCGCAGATTTTCGGCATATTCGTCCCAGTTTTCAATTGGTTTGCGGGCAATTCCACTTTCCATAGCTGCCTTCGCAACTGCAGGAGCGACAGCAACCAAAAGTCTTGGATCCAAAGGCTTAGGAATAATATACTGACGACCAAAGCTAAGGTGAGACGTTTCATAGGCCGATGTTACAACTTCGGGAACAGCCTCCTTTGCCAGTGCGGCAATCGCGAGTACCGCAGCGACTTTCATCTCTTCATTGATGCCGGTAGCCCTTACATCGAGCGCTCCGCGGAAAATATAAGGGAATCCGAGTACGTTATTTACCTGGTTTGGATGGTCACTGCGTCCTGTGGCAAAAATAATATCGGGGCGCGAAGCAATTGCTTCTTCATAAGGTATTTCGGGATCCGGATTGGCCAGCGCAAAAACGATCGGGTTATCAGCCATGCTGCGTACCATCTCCTGCTTGAGTACTCCGGCCACCGAGAGGCCCAGAAATATATCGGCACCGACAAGTGCCTCCTCAAGTGTATCACAGGGAAGTTTCGTTGCAAATGGTAATTTCCGGCTGTTCAGATCGGTTCGTCTTACCGAGATTACCCCTTTGCTGTCGACCATCACGACATTTTGAGGATTTGCACCTAATTTAATGTAGAGATTTGAACAGGCTGTAGCCGAAGCGCCGGCCCCGTTCACAACAATTCGAACATCCCCGATTTTTTTATTGACAATTTCAAGGGCATTGATAATGGCAGCACCCGAAATAATTGCCGTACCATGCTGGTCGTCGTGCATTATCGGGATATCGAGCGCCTCTTTGAGCTTCTCCTCAATCTCGAAACATTCAGGAGCCTTGATATCTTCGAGATTAATCCCTCCAAATGTACAGGCAATGGCTTTAACCACCTCGATAAATTTCGCAGGATCCTTTTCGTCAACCTCAATATCAAACACATCAATATCCGCAAATATTTTAAACAACAAACCCTTTCCTTCCATTACAGGTTTTCCTGCCAGGGCGCCAATATCCCCCAAACCAAGTACAGCGGTTCCATTGGAGATCACCGCAACCAGATTTCCTTTGGCTGTGTAATCATAGGCATCCTGGGGATTCTTTTCTATTTCAAGACAGGGGATCGCGACCCCGGGGGAATAGGCAAGCGCCAGATCGCGCTGAGTACTGTGGGGTTTTGTTGGCACAACCTGAATCTTCCCTGGTCTGCCATTTTTGTGATAGTTTAAAGCATCGGTACGTTTCGAATTTTCCATTTTAGCAATATTTTGTTGTTTTAGGCCAACACTAATTTTAAAGTCAAAGGGCTTCTTTTTAAAAAAAATTGGCAAACAAAAGTAGATTTATTTTCCAAATCGTGGTTCAGCATCTCAAATAAAGATCTAAAATTGATGATAGTATAACATTGGATAAATATGTTAAAACATAATGAAACGGGATTTAATCACTGCCTGTTTTATTGATTGTGACAACAGCACAGAACAGGTTCCCGATAACCGGGATTTAAATTAAACCATATTAATTATTCACTTAATCCATTCCGGATGTCGCATAACTTATCCTTCCCAGCTTCTGTAAATCTGACTTCCGGTCTCCTCGTTATTGATAATCCGCAGATGAGTGTCAATTTCCTGCTGCATCTCCTCAACATGCGAGATAACACCCACGATCCGGTTCTCCTTCCGCAATGATTTAAGTGTCTCGAATACAATATCGAGCGATTCCTTATCAAGTGATCCAAATCCCTCATCGAGGAAGAAAAAATTCTGAGATGAGGCTGTAAATTGCTGTATACTATCGGCTAAAGCAAGTGCAAGTGATAACGAAGCCTGAAAAGTCTGCCCTCCTGACAGGGTTTTTACACTCCTAACCTTCCCCCCGTTCATAAAATCACATACCTGGAAATTGTTGTCATCCGTAATTTCAAGGCTCATTTTCTGCCTGACCAGTTTAAAAAACCGGTCATTGGCTGCAAGGCATAAACTACGCAGGTGAACAGACGACACATAATTAACAAATCCACTTCCCTTGAACAGTTGTTTCATTGTTTTGATATCCTCTGCCCTCAATTCGCAATACTTCAATAATTTGCAAATCTCCTGCTGTTGCTCCAGGTCTTTTATCAATTTCCGGATCAACCCCTCTGTTTTACCCAGCTCCCGGTTTTTAACTGCCTGCTCTTCGTTCAGTTTAGAGATCTCATTTTTCAATCTTAGGTGATCTTCCTCAACATACAATCGTTCCCCGATATCTGCCTTTAAGTTTTGTAACTGGTTTTCTATAAGGTGTAACTGTTGCCTGAAATCCCTGTTGAATTTCTTAACAGCTTCAGTATCTAATTTCTGTTGCAAAATTGCCTTTATCTGATCAACCGAGGAATAACCGGAAGCTGAAATTGAATTTATAATCTTCTCATTAATTAAAGCCAGGTTATCTTGTTCCTGGATCAGAATTTGTTTATTCGCCTGTAACCTGCCTGATGATTCACTCTGCCTTTTCTCCACGATTGTGATCTCTGCCGTAATTTTCTGATAGGAAGATTCTATTTCAGAATATTTTACCATTAATTTATCGGCCCACATCCTGATCTCAACAACGGGCTGATTTATAATGGCCTGTAAATCCATCTTTTCAATCTGACGGTTCAGCGTATTAATCTCCGACTGGTTAATAGTAAGCTGCTCCCTGATCTTATCGAGATTTTTCCTGTAATTCTCAAGTAAGATTTGTTCCTTATCCGTTTCGATCCGGACGTTCTCCAACTGCAGCTCCTTTGTTCCAACTAATGCAAGCATAGATTCAGCTTGCTTAATCAACTGAGCAACTACACCATCATCTTTGTAATCAGGCCAGGTAAACAAAACCTGGTGTTCTTCTGTCCTGGCCTGGTTCTCTGCCATTTTCGACTTTAAACGTTGAACCGATTCATTTTTCAGGTGGAGTTGTGTTTCGATCCGGCGGACATCGACCATCACTTTCTCCAATGATTCTATAACCTTTGCCTGTTGCAATTTCGCATCACGCTCTTTTTGCAAGGCGGATTTCACATCACCACCAACCAACAGATCGGGATGCGAAAGTGAACCACATAGCGGACATGGATTTCCCTCTTCCAAATTAGTGGCATATTCCACAAGTTTTGCCCGGGTCGACAAATGCTCGATATTCAGATCAATCCCGGTAATTACTTTCTTAATTTCCAGGATTGAACAATTCAGAAATTCAAGCAGGGCCGGGATTTCGTAATGTTGTCCGGTTGGTAAATAATTACAGACGCATTGATTTAACCGGACATTCAGCGCATTAATTTCGCTGATAATTAAATCGGTTTCTTTTTTATATTCCAGGTTTCCCGATAGAAAAGATTTATGTACAGTAAACCAATTCTGCACTTTCGATAATTCTGCAAGATTGGGCAAATTTGCTTTAATGGTTTTAATTTCCTCTGTCAACCCATCCTGTAACTTCTTATTAGTCTCTATTTTAACGATAGAGCTATTGCAGGTCTCCTCCCCTTTTAGAATACGCCCTGAATTCTTCTGGTTCTCCGCAGTCAGTTCGATGATCCGGATGATTTTCATTAATTCACCGGCCTGCTGTCTGATTAACTCTCGCTGTTCGTAATCAGTTTTTACCGCAGAAAAGCTATTCTGAAGTTGCGTCAACCTGAGGGTGCAATCTTTAAACAGCATATCCTCAGCTTCGACTGACGATTTATATTGAGCAACTTTTTTGGACACTTCATCTGACTGGTCGAAGATATTTTTAAATTGAGTCAGGCAAAACTCGTATTCCTTCAGGTTCTGTTCCGATTTTAATACCTCAGCTTCGTTCGCTTTGAGATTTTCAAAACTTTTTTGCTGCTCTTTTAACCGGGTAAACAGTTCATTTAACTGGTTACAGGCCGCCTCTTCGAGTTGTTTGGCTGTTAACTGAGCTGTCAGCAGTTTGATTTCTTCAGCAATAGCATTCATCCGGAGCTGAGCATCTTCGAGTTGTTCAGGTTTTACCTCACCCAGTTGCTGAAGCTGCCCCTGGAGCATTTGCATCTGTTTATTGTTCCTGGTTTCGAGCGCAACTGTCTTGTAAAAAAGTTCAAATTTCTCAAGGTTAAACAACTCTTTCATCATCTGGGTCCGGTCCTTATTTCCCAGTTGAAGAAACTCCTGGAACTTCCCTTGCGGGATAATGATGGTGCGCTTGAAATTTTCGTAACTAAGGCCGATTACCTGCTGCAATTCTTCAATCAGAACCGGTACCCATGTTCCGTTTATACTTTTATAGGCCGAACGGTCCAGTGTCTTTACGTCATCAAACTTTTTACGGTTGCGTTTACCCCTGACTACCGAACGATAGGTGTTACTCCCGTTACCGGCACTGAAATCAAATTCAATAAACAATTCGTCCGACTTCAGGTTCATCATATTGTAATTGCGGTTATCACGGGCATTCATCCGCTCTGTTTCGCCATAGAGCGCATAGGTGATCGCATCAAGGATGGACGATTTTCCACTGCCTACTGAACCGAAAATACCAAACAGATGCGCTTCGGTTAACCGCTGAAAATCGATGGTCTGTCTTTCCTGGTATGAAAAAAGGCCTTGAATTGTAAGTTTAACAGGGATCATTCTTCGCCCTCCTCTGCTAGAATTTCTTTGAACAGATCGAGTATACGCTGATTGGGTTCCTGCCCTTTACCATACCTGAAGTAATCTGTAAACAGTTCTTCCATTCCTTTACTAAGATCGATGGTCTTTCGGGGATTCTCCGTGTCGCCGTTTCCGATAGTGACGTCCGGAATGATAGATATGATTCCGGCATGGGCCGCGTTCAGCATTCTGCGCTCTTCTGCAGTCAGGTATGTTTCAGTACTCATTGTCAGTTCGATAAGCGCTTCCTGGTGCAGCTCGAGCCAACCGATTGCTTCGCTGACACTTTGGGCTCGTTTTCGTAACAGTCGTTTTGATGTGAGTAATTGATGACTGGTGATTGCAGGTATTTTTCCCGGCTCCACATCAATCAGTATCACGTATTTTTTCTGATCGGCTTCACCAAAACTATATGAGAGCGGACTGCCGGAATAGATAACCGGGCAGGGATTTGTGTCGATGATTTGTTTACGGTGTAAATGACCTGCGGCGGCATACTGGATACGGGGAGGAATATTCTCCGAATAGATCACCTGTGCTCCGCCAACATGAAGGATCGGTTTCTCATCCTCGGGTTCTTCAGGCAAAGCAGCCCCTTTACGTGCTATAAAAATATGGGAGATCAGCACGTTTACCCCTTCATTATCGCAGTATTTATCTGCCAGTTCTGACCAATGGTCATTTAAAAGTTTTCGTAATTCCTCTTCTGAATCCTGGTGACCCAGGTAAGCCTTTAATCTGAATTCGTTTGCATAAGGTGTGAGCATAATACGCAACGGATCGGGGCATCCGGGCAGGATAATTTCCGCAAAACCCTCTTCGCTGCGTGTCACCTTCAATCCTGAGTCGAGTTCAAAGGGGGTGATCAGCACATTTGGATAACCGGCAAAAATGATTCCGCATTCACGTGCAAGCGGATCGGGAGCGTCGATACGGTCGGGAGAATCGTGATTACCTGCAATGGCAATTACGGCGCGCTTCCCATTGCCGGCAAGGCATTTCAGCGTTTTATAGAACAGCTCAACCGCCTCGGTGGGTGGGTTGTAGTTGTCGAAAAGATCACCTGAAATCAATACAACATCGACCTGTTCGGCATCTGCAATCCCGCATATTTCTTTTAATACATCTTTTTGTTCGTCGAGTCGCGATAAATTTTCGAGACGTTTACCCAGATGCCAGTCCGATGTATGAAGAATTTTCATTTGATTCAGGTTTTGATTTTTTCCTCTGCCAAACGCAGCCGTTCCTTTTCAACATCTTCGCGTGATTTGCTTGTGGTTACAAAATAAACTCCGGCAAATATCAACAGTGCTGCAAAAGGTTTGGTCCACGAAAAAATGTCTTTGCCCCACATTACCGCAATAAAGGAAGCTACAAGCGGCAGAAGATAATTGTACATCCCGATTGTGGTTGGCCTGATTTGCTTCTGTGCAACAGGGATCAGCAGATAAGTAATAAAGGTGGCACCGATCAGTAAATACAGATAACTGCTCCATGCTGCTGTTGTTCCCTCCTGGAAAATTTTTGCTGAAATCAAATCATTATATCCGAAAGGCATAAAAATTACCGCAGAGAAAAGGAACATCCACTTCATAATCGTGACAGGATTATAACGTTTCGAAATTCCCCGTGTCAGCACCAAAAAGAAGGCATAACTCAGACTGCTAAATATACACAGCAGGTCGCCGGTCATCGAAGCCGAACGGCCGGCCACTGAAATTTCAGCAGTCAGAATTACAAACAACACCCCCATCAATCCAAGAATTACACCCCCGGCCTTTTTAAGCGTTATCGGCTCTTTCAGAATAAAAAACGAGATAATCATTGCCAGTATCGGTGTAACAGTAATCACAATTGATGCATTTGTAGTTGAAGTCAGTTGTAATCCGGAGATAAACGCTGCCTGGTTTAAACCAACACCCAGCAATGATCCGACCAGAAGTGTCCCCATATCTTTCATGGAAACCTTTTCCGATTTAACAAACAGGGAGAGTAACCAGAACGCCATTGCACCGAATAAAAAGCGTGAATAAGTTATTCCCCAGGGTGACATCCAGTCGTGCATCAGGTTTTTCGACACCGGAATATTCACTCCAAAAATCAATGAAGTGACCAGCATTGCAATATGACCTAGTATTTTTGCTTTATTCATTTACCATTTATAATATCATCGAATCGGGACATCGCTGAATAAAACGGTAAATCCCGGGAACGTTTTTCCAATCCGTTGCAAAGGTATTAAAATGATTTATTACCGGCTCACAAAAACAAGGTGATCGTCCTTTACATCCACCATCACAGGATGCGCTGAAGATACTTTTCCGGCAATGATATCCTTTGATAAATCATTGAGCAGGAATTTCTGCATAATCCGTTTTACTGGCCTGGCCCCAAATTGAGGATCGTAACCTGCGTTGGCAATCCAATCGACAGCCTCCTCCGAAATCTGAGTCTCATAGCCGCTTTTCTTCAGCCGTTCAGCCACCAAAGCAAACTGCAACCGGACAATATTATGAATTTCATGTCGGGTTAATGGGGTAAACATGATAATATCATCGATACGGTTCAGGAATTCGGGCCGGATGCTTTGTTTTAGCAACTCAAAAAGTTCGCTCCTTAGACTTTCAATAATCGTTACCCTGTTTGTTTCATTGAGTCCGGCAAACCGTTCACGGATAATGTGTGATCCGATATTCGAAGTCATCACAATGATCGTATTTTTGAAATTGACCGTCCGTCCTTTATTGTCCGTCAGCCGCCCGTCATCCAGTACCTGGAGCAACACATTAAAAATATCGGGGTGTGCTTTTTCTATTTCATCAAACAACACGACAGAATAAGGTTTACGTCTGACCGCCTCAGTGAGTTGACCCCCTTCATCATAACCTACGTAACCCGGAGGAGAACCGATCAACCGTGTAACGGAAAATTTCTCCTGGTATTCCGACATATCGATGCGGGTCATCATATTTTCATCATCGAAAAGATATTCCGCCAGGGCTTTAGCCAGTTCAGTCTTCCCTACACCAGTTGTACCCAGAAAGATAAAGGAACCGATTGGCCGTTTATCATCCTGCAGTCCGGCACGGGAACGTCTGACGGCATCTGCCACAGCGGCAATGGCCTCATCCTGTCCCACTACCCGCTGGTGCAGTTCTTCCTCGAGATGGAGCAGTTTCTCCCGTTCACTCTGGAGCATTTTCCGGACCGGAATACCGGTCCATCGAGCAACAACATCGGCAATATCTTCAGCATCAACCTCTTCTTTGATCAGTGATTTACCAGCCTGAAGATTGGTAAGTTCCTCGTCCAGCCTGGAAATCTCCTGTTCAGCCTCCTTGATTTTCCCGTAGCGTATCTCCGCCACCCGACCGTATTCGCCCTGCCGTTCAGCCTGTTCAGCCTGAATTTTCAGATCCTCAATCTCCTGTCGTTGGTGTTGTATCCCTTCGATAAGTGATTTCTCGGCCTGCCACGATGCCCTGAACTTCGATTGTTCATCCTTAAGATTGGCAATCTCCTCTTCGAGTCTGACCAGTTTGGAAGTATCGTTCTCACGCTGTATGGCAGCCCGTTCAATTTCAAGCTGGGTGAGTTTGCGTTCTATCTCATCGAGTTCCTCGGGAAGTGAATCCATCTCCATCCTTAACTTTGCAGCCGCTTCATCCATCAGATCAATAGCCTTGTCGGGGAGAAACCGTTCGGTGATATAACGTTGCGAAAGCTCGACAGCAGCAATTATGGCGTCATCTTTAATCCTTACCTTATGATGATTCTCATACCGTTCCTTCAACCCCCTTAAAATTGAAATTGCATTTAATGTGTCAGGTTCATCGACCATCACGAGCTGAAAACGACGTTCAAGGGCTTTATCTTTCTCGAAATATTTCTGGTATTCGCCCAAAGTTGTTGCCCCGACAGCACGCAGATCACCCCGCGCAAGGGCAGGCTTAAGAATATTGGCAGCATCCATGGCGCCTTCACTTTTACCGGCACCAACCAGTGTATGAATTTCGTCAATAAACAGGATGACATCTCCTTCGGCCTGGATAACCTCATTAATAACGGCCTTGAGCCGCTCTTCAAATTCTCCCTTATACTTGGCGCCGGCAATGAGGGCTCCCATATCGAGTGAAAATACCTGTTTGTTTTTCAGATTCTCAGGCACATCACCCCTGACAATCCGTTGTGCCAACCCTTCAACGATGGCCGTTTTTCCGACACCCGGTTCACCAATCAGTATCGGATTATTTTTAGTCCGCCGCGACAATATTTGCAATACCCGGCGAATCTCCTCATCGCGTCCGATAACGGGATCAAGTTTTCCTGACTGAGCCCGTTCATTCAGGTTTACAGCATACCGGTTTAAAGAGTTAAAGGTATCTTCTGCGGTTTGACTATCTACTTTCGACCCCTTTCGTAAGGCTTTAATTGCCTCCTCTAGCTCCTTATGACTGATGCCGCTGTCTTTCATCAGCCGGCTGACCTGGTCACTACCATCGAGTAATCCAAGTAACAGGTGTTCGACCGAAACATATTGATCACCCATTTTCTGAGCTATCGATGCCGCTTTTTGAATGGCCGAATTTGCGGCCGAGGAAAGATAAGACTCACCACCGGTTACTTTGGGATAGCTTTGGATAATCTTATCGGTTGCCGCGGAGAAGACCACCGTATTCACCCCCAGTTTCTTTAACAGAAAGCCGGTTACGCTCTCTGCATTGATCAGCAGCCCCTTCAATAGATGACCGGTTTCAATAGCCTGTTGGTTATTTCCTTCTGCAATTTTAACAGATTGATTTACTGCCTCCTGCGCCTTGATTGTAAAGTTATCAAAATTCATATCTTCGATTTTTAAGTTTCTTCTGCAAAAAGTTGTTTAAAGTTAACGAAATCCGAAGGATTCAAAACACTTGCCAATCCTGATTATCAGACAATTTGACACTCTTAAGTTACACTATCTGTAATATTGACATAATAAGCTTAGCAAGTCTCTATACTGCCTCATTTTGACATCAGCCGGATTCACTCCAAATCTATGAATCATGTAAATCATAGGATTATTTGTGTAATAAATAGACACATGTGTGATAGTAGCTTTAGACCGTTAAAATATACCCTCCAAAATACAAACCCATTATTGAAACCAACAGAGGCCAATAATTAATTGCATATTTTTTAATCAGTAACAATTGCATGGTTTTTAATCAGGAAGGCTACCTCTAACGGGGTAGCTTTTTTTAATTCCATTATGCTGTTCAATAGATGAGTGGATTTATTATTTAAAAAATAATGAAATTCCTGATAACTTTATATCCGCCATTTGGAAGATTTAAGTTATAAGTCAAGTATGGTACAAACCTGGAAAATTGAACAAGAGGATAGAATCAGAATTGAAGAACGAATGCTCAAATCTCTTGAAATTGCAAAAAACGCAAAAGAATCTGGTTTAGATATAGAATTGATAATGAAGATCACCGGATTACAAAAAAAAGAAATCGACAAATTGTAAGCACTCACTCACTTACCCTTCCCGAAATTCCTGTCAGCACATCTACAGCCTTATGCAAAGTTTTAATTTCAGGGAAGATGATGCTTAGTTTTCCTTTCCCCTCTTTAACCCTGCATTTCGACGGATTCCGGACGATCCACTGCATGAGACTCTGAAAGTGCAACGACTGGTAATATTTCGAGGATGGATCGGATGGCAGGTAACAAATCATCCTCGACTCCTTCAGAATGATCCGTTCGATATTGAGTGAGATAGCGATCCAGCGAAGCCGGACCACATCGATGAGTTCTTGTGAAGATTCAGGTATTGGTCCGAAGCGGTCAATGAGTCCCTTTTCAAATAATTGAATCATCGCTTCGTTTTCCATATTGTCCAATTCGCGGTAAAGCAACATCCGCTCGGAAATGCTGGATATATATTCGTCGGGGAAAAGCAATTCAAGATCGGTATCAATCGTGCAATCACTGACATATTTCAGATCAAGAAATGCGCCGGAAGCCTCCCGGTTATCATCTTCAAAGAGATCCTGGAATTCTCCCGTTTTCAATTCCATCATTGCTTCGTTCAGAATCCGGTGGTATGCCTCGAATCCGATATCGGCAATAAACCCGCTCTGCTCGCCACCCAGCAGGTTTCCTGCACCCCGGATATCAAGATCCTGCATGGCAATGCTAAACCCGCTGCCAATTTCCGAAAACTCCTCGATGGCCTGCAAACGCCGCCTGGCATCGGTTGACATGGCGTTCAATGGTGGCGCCAGTAAATAACAGAATGCCTTTTTATTTGAACGGCCCACGCGTCCGCGCAACTGGTGAAGTTCACTGAGCCCGAAATTCTGGGCATTATTGATAATGATTGTATTCGTATTCGGGATATCAAGGCCCGATTCAATAATGGTTGTAGCCACAAGGACATCAAACTCCCCATTCACAAAATCAAGCATAACCTTCTCCAGCTTATTGCCCTCCATTTGCCCATGACCAACCACTGTCCGTACTCCGGGGCAAAGGCTGTTTATCAACAATTCAATTTCGAGAATGTTCTGAACGCGGTTATTGATAAAGAATACCTGTCCGCCGCGCGCAACCTCGTAGTTTATGGCATCGCGGATTACCTCTTCATTAAAAACAGTGACCTCCGTATTAATAGGATACCTGTTCGGAGGTGGTGTATTGATAATTGAAAGATCTCGTGCACCCATCAGTGAAAACTGCAGGGTACGCGGAATAGGGGTAGCTGTCAGGGTTAAGGTATCGACATTCGCTTTAAGCTGCTTTAATTTCTCTTTAACCGAAACTCCGAAATGTTGTTCTTCATCGATGATCAGCAATCCGAGATCCTTGAATTTTACCTCTTTCCCGATCAGCTTATGCGTACCGATGATAATATCAACTTTCCCTTCACTAAGTTCCTTCAGCACATTTTTCACATCACCTGAGCTGCGCAAACGGCTAACATACTGCACATTGCATGGAAAATCCTTTAACCTGTCGGAAAAAGTTTTAAAGTGCTGCAATGCAAGGATTGTCGTTGGAACCAGCACAGCCACCTGTTTACTGTCAGCAACGGCCTTAAATGCCGCCCTGATGGCTACTTCTGTCTTGCCAAACCCTACATCACCGCAAATAAGACGATCCATTGGCATGGGTTTTTCCATATCCTCCTTGATCGAATAGGTTGCTTTAAGCTGATCGGGCGTATCTTCATAAATAAAACTGGCTTCAAGTTCCTCCTGCAGATACGAATCGGCAGAAAAAGCAAATCCGTTCTCCATCTTTCGTTTGGCATACAAGGCGATCAGTTCGCGGGCAATATCTTTAACCTTATTCTTGGTTTTGGTTTTAAGATTTTGCCATGCCGGAGATCCCAGTTTATTAATCATTGGTTCCTGTCCCTCTTTCCCCCTGTATTTGGCAATCCGGTGTAAGGAGTGAATACTTACCAATAGTGAATCATTATCGCGGTAGGTCAGACGTATGGCCTCCTGGATTTTACCGTTGATCTCTGTTTTAACGAGGCCGGCAAATTTTCCCACACCGTGATCAATATGAACTACATAGTCGCCCGGATGGAGTTTAGTAAGCTCCTTAATCGTTATTGCCTGTCGCGATGATTTTTTTGACCGCAATTTGAACCGATGGTACCGCTCAAAAATCTGATGATCGGTATAACAGCATATTTTCAGATCGTGATCGGTATACCCTTCATTTAATGCAAACAGAAGGCTATCTATCTTTTGAGGATCACCTTTGTCATCGAAAATTGCATGAAGCCGTTCAATCTGTTTTGGACTTGATGTGAGCAGTATGTTCCGGTACCCCTTTTGCCGGTTTTCCTTCAGATTCTTACCCAGCAAATCGAAGTTTTTATTAAATACAGGCTGTTTGGAAGTATTGAAAATGAATTTATCGGCAGAATTAAAATAGGAGGCCGATCCGAACTCGACACAGGTAAAATCATTTAATCCTTCCCTGAATTCCTTACCCGAAATAACGAGGTCGCTAAAGGCGATATCCTCATGTTTTTCTTTGGCTTCCTGAAGTAATTGCTTAATTTGTGCTGACGTATAATTAAAATTCCGTGCTGCGATTACCGAATTTTTATCCAGGAAATCGAATACGGAAACACGTTTCTCCTCATGTACCCCTTCCTGAATATTGGGGATAATTGAGATCCGGGTTAATTGTTCTTTCGAAATCTGATCTTCGATATCGAAGGTCCTGATAGATTCGACCTCATCACCGAAAAAGTCAATTCTGTACGGATCCTCATTCGAAAACGAGAAAATATCAATGATTGATCCGCGCATTGAATACTGTCCGGGCTCATACACAAATTCCACACGCTCGAAACCATACTCATACAATACTTCGTTGATAAATGAGATGGATAATTTCTCTCCCTTACGTATTTGAAGAGTTAGTTTTGCAAGTCCCGAACCGGAGATTACCTTTTCCATGATTGCCTCTGGATACGTAATTACAAGATAGTCCGTCTCGTTGATGGCCAGCTTGTTAAGCACCTCGGTCCTGAAAATAATATTCTCACTGTCGATTCGTTCCTGAACTATACTCCGGTGATAGGAGGATGGGAAGAACAATACTTTTTCATCAAGCCCCAGGGAATTGAGATCATCGAAGAAATAAGCAGCCTCCTCCCTGTCGTTTAAAATTACAATCGCGCTAAATGGATTTATCTGCCAGGCAGCCGCCAATACAACCGGGGCCGATGATCCGGTTAACCCCTGCAGTGAAATTTTCACGGAATTTGCTTCCGCTATCTTTTCCCGCAACCCGATTACGGGTGTATGTGTGGTATAATATTTAAGTAGTTCCTTAAGTTCCAATGTCAAAGTATTTCAGACAACGGGCAAAATTACGAAAATATCGGAGTAGTGAACACTTAGCCCGATAAAGTATTCCTCAAGGTCATCTTCCCACATTTTAATCTCCGGATTTGTAAAATATTTTCTCACGTAAAATAGCACAATGTCTATAAAGCTATATATCAATGAATTATTATCCAATGGTTTTTAAACAGCAATAATAAAATTTAAACAGGGTTCATTTTATAATCTTTGGCAGAATTTTTGTTTGTAAGAAGATTGTACCAATAAATCATAAGTCATGAAAACTTATATCAATCAAAATCTGACCGGAATTAATATACTTCCCCGGATCATTTTAGCCATTATGCTAAGCCTGGCTTTACCTGGCTTTTCACAATCGGGAGACAAAGGCAAATTATTGCAAATGATTGAGCAGGATCGTACTACGCTTGATGCTATTGCCGGTTATAACGAGGATATTCAACGTCATATACTTCAGATCGCTCAGACACCTGAAGCACTCATTAAAATTGAAGAGTTACAGAAAAGGTCGCAAAGCGAGTTCAGGGATATCATCGATCGGTACGATCGCGATGCCCAGACGGCTTTTTACGAAATGGCCCGGTATCCGAATCTGATCAGCGATCTTGTAAGTAATGGACAACCGTCATCGTCCGATATAAATCGTATTGCTTCAAATTATCCTGAAGATATTCAACCAATTGCCCAAAAATATGGACGCAGGTATTTCGATGTTTTTGTGCGCATTGACCGGTTAAATAACGAAATCGACAGGGCATTTCAATTATACCTTGAGCCTTACAGTTCCCGGACCCGCGAAAGTGTAAATGTTTTGCTGGGTTACCCGGAGATTGTCTCGGCGCTTATTGATGACATGAGTTTTACCAGTCTGCTGGGAGATGTTTACAGCCAGGACCCGAGGTGGACCGACCGTTATCTGGCCCAGGTTTCACGAGAACTTGCAGAACTGAAAGAGCGGGATCTCGATGCTTACAGAAACCAGATAACAAACGATCCCGAAGCATATAACGAAATGCTTGAGGCATCTGAGCGATTTGCCAGGGAGAATAACGAGGTAAGGTACATCAATAATAATACACCCACTGTAGAGATTACGGTAATCAACAGTTATCCATTTTGGTTTGGGTACCCTTACTGGTATTCCGCACCTTACTGGCGTCCCCGTCCGATTTACTATCATACGGGATTTTACAGGAATTATTACGGGAACGTTGTTTTTGTCGGACTTCCTTCATACCATTTTCTGCACTGGCATACCCATTATCATCCGACATTGTTCCCTCATCTTTCCTATAATTACTATAGTTATTACGAAAATCATTATACGAAATATTATCGTAACTCTCACCGCCCTGTTCCTTATCATGGATTCTACAGTTCAATTGAGCGGAACGTGATCCACAACCCGAGGGTTAACAATTCAACTCTTGAAAGAATTGACAAACAGCGGGGGCATGATATTGTGCGCAAGCCGAACAGAATGGAATACGGATCGGCAAGTGTTTCCGGAAGAGGTCAAACCTCCGGTGTACGCAGGTCAGATGGTAGTGGTACAATCAACCGCCAGGGTAGCGCAACAACGCGTGAGAATGTCACCGGAAGACGCAACGATCAGACGACGGGTTCAGGCAGGTCAGGAAGTGGTATAAACCGGAGTGGCAGTAATACGACAGCTCCCGGATCTACCGGTACTGTGAACCGCAGACAGAACAGCACCACAAATCCGGGTACTTCAGGGTCAGGTTCAGTAAAGCGGAATGAGAGTTCTACCCCAAATCAGGGAAATGGTTCTGTAAACAGAAGACAATATAATACAATAAACCCTGGCAGAACAGAGGGACCGGTCAATCGCAGGAGTTCTGAATCGGGTAGCGGAACTATCCGGAGAGAACCCGCACCAGCCGTTTCGTCGCCTGATGCAACCCCTGCAAGGAGATCTGACCAGGGAACGTATATCAACCGTGGAAACAGTGGAAATTCGGGATATAATCCGGGCAGGACCCAAAATACCACAACACCGTCCGCAACCCGGCAAGGGCAAGGATCATCTGCTACTGGTAGCGGAACTGTAATTCAGCAACAGCGGTCGTCGGGCATTCCGCAAAGAAGCGAAAGTGCAGCTCCTGACCAACGTGCAGGGAAGGTTTCATCACAGGATGCACCCTCCAGGGTAGAACGGTCTTCAGCCCCTGCAAGAAGAGAAGCATCTTCAGCATCTGAGCAGAAATCAGGTAGATCAGAGCCGGTACAGCGGGAATCCAGGGCAACCATTAATCAGGCTCCGGACAGGGGTGCAGCCCGTGAAACACAGTCGTCCCCCTCGCGTGAAGCATCATCGGGAAGTTCAAAAGAAACCGGTAGCAGTCGCAGACAGCGATAAACCGGTCAGACGAATAAGAAGTTCATTTCCGGCATCAGGGTAAGTTTACCCGGATGCCGGTATTAAGATTTAAAATACAAAAACAGTGTTAAATTTAAATTAATAGCCATGAAAACGAATGTTTTAAAAGTGTTTTTACCTGTTATACTGGTGATTATTATGGCAGGATGTTCCGGAATCAGGGTAAGTACCGATTACGACCGGAAAGTTGATTTTTCGAAATACCAGACATTTAACTTCAGCAAAGAGGTCGATCAGGTTTCCCTGAATGATCTGAACCGCAGGAGGCTCAAAGATGCCATCACGAAAGAAATGAATGCCAAGGGATTGCAATTATCAAAATCGCCTGATGTTCTGGTCAACGCATTTGTAAAAGGTAAAACCAAATATTCGGCTACTGCCAACACAAATTACTGGGGTGGTTACTACCGGGGAATGGGCTCCTCAAATACATCAGTTGACGTGAATAAATCGGTAGAAGGGACTTTATTTATCGACATTATTGATGTCAGGGAGAAGAAAATGGTATGGGAAGGTATTGCTGAAGGGTTGGTTAATCCACGCACCGAAACCAGGGAAGAAACGATAAACAGTGTCGTGAAGCAGATCTTCAGGAATTATCCACGATAAACAATACACTATAAACCAACACAATAGGCCGGATAATATCCCGGCCTTCATGGTTTTAAATCCATCATTCGCTGTGATCCTCCACAGCAATGCATTAAGCTTTTAAATAACCGGTTGATAAATCCCTCGCATCTGAGACTTTTAAGCGGCGCGGAAATGATCAATGAATGCAGAATGTATTTTAATTTTATAATTTTGCAGCGCTTTAATTTTTAATTATGACTGAGAAAAAACTTCCTTTTACAAGAGAATCATTAGAAAGAATAATCGAAAAGTATCCAACCCCTTTTCATATTTACGACGAAAAAGGAATACGTGCTTACGCCAAACGGTTTGTGAAAGCATTTTCATGGAATAAAGGGTTCAAGGAATATTATGCCATCAAAGCTGCCCCGAATCCTTACCTGATGAAGTTGCTTCGCGCTGAGGGATTTGGAATAGACTGCAGTTCTATCGCCGAACTTGAACTTGCCGGGAGGCTTGGAATGAGCGGAGAAGAGATCATGTTCACTTCGAACGATACACCTGCAGAAGAATTTAAAAAAGCAATTGAACTGGGTGCCATTATTAATCTCGATGACATCGGCCATATCCAATACCTCGACCAGAATGTTGGTCTTCCTGATCTGGTGTGTTTCCGATATAATCCAGGGGCATTAAAAGAGGGAAACGCAATTATCGGACATCCTGAGGAGGCTAAATACGGTTTTACAAGGAGTCAGCTTTTCGAAGGCTACCAGATGCTGATCGATAAAGGGATTAAACGGTTCGGTATTCACACGATGGTTGCCTCCAACGAACTTGACCCTGATTACTTTGCAGGTACAGCTCAGATTCTGTTTGAACTGATTGCCGATCTGTCGAAAAAATTAAATATCAGTTTCGAATTTGCCAATCTTGGCGGCGGAATAGGTATACCCTATAAGCCGGACCAGGTTGAAGTTGATCTCGAAAAGATGAGTGAAAGTATAAGGATCAATTACGAAAAGTACATTTCCGGCAACGGTCTCAATCCGCTCAAAATCTATTTTGAAGCGGGACGTGCAATCACGGGTCCTTATGGCTATCTGGTGAGCAAAGTACTCCATATTAAGAATACCTATAAAAAATATGCGGGTCTTGATTCCTGTATGGCTGACCTGATGAGGCCGGCACTCTATGGTTCCTACCACCACATCTCCGTGCCCGGCAAGGAAGGTGAATCCTCAAAGATAATGTACGATGTAACCGGCTCATTGTGTGAAAACAACGACAAATTCGCCATAAACAGGGTTTTACCCAAACTGGCAGCGGGGGATATTGTAGTTATTCACGATACAGGTGCACATGGTCATTCAATGGGATTTAACTATAATGGCAAGCTGCGTTCGGCTGAATTATTGTTGCGTGAGAACGGGGAAGTCGTGCAGATCAGGAGAGCAGAAACACTGGAAGATTACTTTGCAACACTTGATTTTAAAGGTTTGGACGGATTCAATCTGTAATTCATGCCGTAAAACTCAATTTAAAACAAATTAGTTATAAGATGCAGACCAGTTTTAGCGAAGATATTTTGAAGGCAGTTGAGGTATTACGTTCAGGGGGAATTATCCTGTATCCTACCGACACCATATGGGGAATAGGCTGTGACGCAACGAACGCCACAGCCGTGAAACGAATTTATGAAATTAAACAACGACAGGATACTCAAAGTATGCTTGTACTTATGGAGAATCCCAATTTATTAAACTCCTACATCTCCGAAGTACCTGAAATAGCCTGGGAACTCATTGAAGTAGCCGACAGCCCGCTAACCATTATCTATCCGGGCGCGAAAAATCTTGCCGCAAATTTACTGGCAAAGGACGGAAGTATCGGAATACGGATTACAAACGAAGCCTTCACCCAACAGATGATTCAACGATTCCGCAAACCCGTGGTTTCAACTTCGGCCAATATCAGCGGACAGAAATCGCCCCGGAATTTTGGTGAAATCAGCGATGAAATCAAAAAATCAGTTGATTATATCGTGGGGTATCGTCAGGATGATCTTTCACACTCAAACCCCTCAAGCATCATAAAACTGGGTATAGGAGGCCAGATTGAAATTATCAGGAAATGAACAGGAGTTTATTTTTCCTCCTTGACCGTTCCTGATCCGGCAACACTCGAATCTATAGCAGGATTTCCCCTGTAGATCACATTTCCAGATCCGGCAAGCTTGGCTTGCAAATTTTTAACCGCGTTTACCCTGCAATTACCTGATCCTACTATTTTGACATCTACTTTCTCAGCCGGAAATTCACTGGCGTGCACGTTTCCTGAACCTGAGATAACGGCCTTGAGTTCTGCGGCGTTCTGTTTTCCAAAAATATGAATATTCCCTGATCCCGATATCGTCGCCAAAACCTTTTCAGCTTTCAGATTATCCAGCTTAATATCGCCGCTGCCATTAACCAGCAGATCAATTATCCGTGACTCAACTGTGCCATCAGAACTGATCGCACCTGAGCCTAAAACAGCGAGCCCGTCAATCTGCGGCATAGTTACGTAAATATCAACAGGTCCCGGGTTCCACTTGCGAAACCAGGCTTCACTTGCAAACCTGACTACTAACTTCCGGTCACTAATCTCCGTAATCAACTTTTCGAGTGTGGATGCTGAAGCTTTCACTTCAACAGATTGTGTATTTCCCTGTTTCAGGTGCACGTTGGCGCCAATCCTTAAAGATATCTCTGTGAACGCGGAAAGTTCCCTTTTTTCATTCGTCTGAGCGACTAACCATTGTGTTCCGGTTAAAAACAGAACAAACATCATTGTAATAAATTTTGACTTCATCTTCTTAAAATTTAATATTTACAAATAAAGACGTTTTAACTCAAGGAAAGTTACACAATTATTAAAATAATTTAATCCAGGTAAATTTCAATTAACCCAATTGGGCAACTCAGATGAATCTCCTTTTTTTCCTCGTCGACCGATGTGATGATTTCATCAGAAAGGGGAATCAGGATCTCTGTACGCGGATGCACCACTGTAATGACCATGTTCCCCGAATAATCGTCGACCCTGCTGATCAGACCGATATCTCCGAATTTTTCATCATAAACCCTCATACCGATCAGAGTTGAAGTGGTTTCCTGGTCATCATATTCGATTACATCCTGATCAGGAACATAAATTTTACATCCGACCATACTCCTGGCTGTGGAAAGTGTATCGACAAATTCAAGTTTGCATATGGCACTTTCGTTTGATTTAAAATTTAATCCTTCATCTTCAATAAAAAATGGAACCAGGCCTCCATCAACTTCAACAAAAAGAAACTCAAGATCCTCAACAGTTTCTTCAAATTCCTTTCCGAATATTAAAATGACTTCACCTTTGAGTCCGTGTGGTTTCTGAATATATCCCACCTCCACACAATCACTTTTATTTATTTGATTCATAGCCCAATGCAATTACAAAACACAAAGATATAAAAAAGGGCGATGGTTGTAATAACCATCACCCCTTGAAATTTTATCAGCTGAATGCTGTAAAAACGTCTCCGTTTCTAAGCTTCTTCAGTAGGTTCAGCGACTTCAGCTTCTCCTTCTTCCTCCTTCGCAGCAGGTTTCACGATAGCAGCAGCTGCAGCAGCTGCATTTTTCTTCGCAATTTCAGCAAGACGAGCCTCATTGACTTTAGTTTCAGCAACGAGACGTTTTTTCATCTCCTCGTTGAAACCGGCAGCCAGACCGTCTTTTTTGGCCTGAATTGCATTCTCTTTTTCTTTCATCCATGCATCATACCGTTTATCGGCTTCCGCAAGGTCAAAAGCACCTTTTTTAACGCCTTCGAGGAGATGTTTTTTCATCATTACACCCTTGTGCGACAAAATTGTACGGCAGGTATCGGTAGGCTGTGCGCCATTGTTAAGCCATGCAATGGCTTTATCAAAATCAAGATCGATGGTGGCAGGATTAGAATTCGGATTGTATGAACCAATCCTCTCAATAAACCTACCATCTCGTGGTGACCTGCTGTTTGCTACCACAATGTGGTAATAAGCATGTTGTTTCCGACCATGCCTTGCCAAACGAATCTTTACTGACATAACGTTTTACGTTGAAATTTATAATTTTTATTTGCGGGGCAAAGATACAATATAATTCGGTACAAAAAATAGTTGCGCAATTTTACCAAAATAATACCTACGCAACCCTTCGGGATTACCTTTCATCTTACTCCAGTGTTTTTGTGCTATTTCAGTTAGGGCAAAATTGGTTAACTTTGCTTTAAATTCCGGCATTGAAAATTAAATTTCGCAGAGTATCGACGATTATAAAAAATCAATTATTTTTAATCTATTCAAAATGAGAAAATTACATTTATTAGCCTTAGTGGTTTTGTTTATGGTTGGTTTGGCAGGTTGCGAAAAAGCAACAGTTCAAAACGAGGCTTCAGCTGATGTTTTCGTAAAAGCAATTAAAAACGCCGAAGGAACAACGGTTTATGCTCCGATACATTCTGTTTTTTCATACAATAAAATGGCAAGTGTTGTTGTTACAGCACCAGGTGGCGCAACGTTGGCACTCACTAATTTTGAAAACGGAGGCTTATCGTTTTTTAACGAACCCACTGATACTGAATATTTAACTACTGTTCCGACCGGGGGAGTTTACAGTTATAAGGTAACATTCGACGACGGAGAGGAAAAAACCTATACCAACTCCCTGGCCGCCACCAAGCTTGAGCCAGCTGCCATCACCTCACTGGTCAAATCGGCAGACGGGGATTCGGTTTATATTTCATGGAATGCAATAACAGGTACACATGCCTACCAGTTAAAAGTTGAAAAGGGAACAACCCAGGTGTTCTATCAGCCTGCATTTGCAGATGGAACTGTTCCGCCTAAGCCAACTTTGCGGATAGGTTTGCCAGTAAACACATTAACATCAAGCGGTGCTGGTGTTTATACATTTGTATTGACTGGTTTATTGTTTGAAACGACAGCCTATGATTACTTACAGGCGATCAGTACTTCAGAAAAAGATATTGACCTTTAAGCCACCCCCGATAAAGTAAAAAAGCATCACCGCTTGTTTCTGAAAATAAAGGCATTTAACCGCCTGACAGGTATTATAAAGGCCACCACGTAAAGAAGGAAACCCATCGGGCTTCCTTCTTTTTTTGCCGAATAAACAGCCCGCTTGTAGGTAATCAGTTTTAATTTTCTATTTTTAACCATGCGGTGAAATGCACCCGGGGATTCGTCATTCCCTTCATTCAAAAGAATTTAACAATGGAAACGTTTACCCATTTACATGTCCACAGCCAATATTCAATCCTTGATGGTGCAGCAGCCGTTACCGACCTTGTAAAAAAGGCCAAAAAGGATGGCATGTCGGCTCTTGCCCTTACCGATCACGGTAATATGTTCGGAATCAAGGACTTTCACGAAACATGCAAAAAATTTGAAATAAAACCAATTCTGGGTGTTGAAACCTATGTCGCATCACGGGGAATCCAATTTAAGGACAAAAGCGAAAAGGAAGACCGTTCAGGAGACCACCTGATTTTATTGGCAAAAAACGAAAAGGGGTACCGTAACCTGTTGAAACTGGTAACCATTGCGAATAATGAGGGATTTTATTACAAACCCCGTATTGATAAAAACCTGCTCGAGAAGTATAGTGAAGGATTAATTGTCTCATCGGCATGTATTGGGGGTGAGATTCCCCAGTATATCCTGAAAGGGGACCTCTCTGCGGCCGAAGAAGCCATAAAATGGTTTAAAAGCATTTTTAAGGATGATTTTTATCTTGAAATTCAGCGTCATAAAACGACTGATCCTTCACTTCCGACTGACGTTTACGAAAGTCAGGTGATTGTCAATAAGGAGCTCATCCGGCTGGGCGAAAAATGCGGAGTAAAAGTTATTGCTACCAACGACAGTCACTTTACCAATGGAGAAGATGCTGACGCTCACGATCTTCTAATTTGTCTTAATACCGGGAAAGACCTCGATGATCCGCTTCGCATGCGGTATACGAAACAGGAGTGGCTCAAGACAACAGCCGAAATGAACCAATTATTTGGAGACTTACCCCACCTGCTGGCCAACACCCGTGAGATCTCCGAAAAAGTTGAATTCTATGAGCTCGATTCGGAGCCCATCATGCCCGAATTTCCGATCCCGGAAAGTTTTGGGACAATGGAAGATTACCGGAAACGGTTTCCGGAAGAGGTTTTAATCAATGAGTTTAAGGATCTTCAAAAACGGGGGTATGAAAATGCCCTGAGAGTGAAATTTGAGTCCGATTACCTTGGCCATCTTGTTTATCTGGGTGCGTCGACCCGTTATGGAGAAGAGCTATCCCCGGAGGTAAAAGAGCGGATTGAATTTGAGCTCGATACGATAAAATCGATGGGATTTCCCGGATATTTCCTTATTGTACAAGACTTTATCACCGCTGCCCGTAAAATGCAGGTAATTGTCGGACCCGGCCGCGGATCGGCAGCAGGATCAGTGGTGGCCTATGCGACAGGAATTACAAATGTCGATCCGATCAAACATGATCTGCTGTTCGAACGATTCCTTAATCCCGACAGGGTTTCGATGCCTGATATTGATATTGATTTCGATGATGACGGACGTCAGAAGGTTCTCGAATGGGTGAAAGTGAAATACAGCCGCGATAATGTTGCACATATTTGCACCTTCGGAACGATGGCTGCGAAAATGGCCATCAGGGACGTTGCACGGGTATTGAAACTACCACTTTCCGAGGCCGACCGTCTTGCAAAAATGGTTCCTGAAACACCTAAGATCACTCTTGCAAAGGCCTACAAGGATAACCCGTTGCTCGAAGCGGAAAAAAAATCAGACAATCCATTAATTGTCAAAACATTAAAATACGCCGAAACACTCGAAGGGTGTATCCGTCAATTTGGTGTACACGCTTGCGGAATTCTGATCGGAAGGGAAAAACTCGACAACCATATCCCTTTGATGCCCACAAAGGATGAAGATCTGTTGACAACCCAATATGACGGACATTTTGTGGAATCGATCGGGTTACTTAAAATGGACTTTCTCGGGTTGAAAACCCTCTCCATTATTAAGGATTGCCTCGAAAACATAAAACTTTCCAGGAAAATCGACCTCGACATTGATAAAATCCCGTTTGATGACCCTAAGACTTTCGAACTTTTCAGCAACGGGAATACGACAGCTATATTTCAGTTCGAATCACCCGGGATGAAGAAATGGCTCAGGTTATTACAGCCCAGCCGTTTTGAGGATCTCGTGGCTATGAATGCCCTTTACAGACCAGGGCCAATGGATTACATCCCCAAATATGTAAACCGCAAAATGGGAAGGGAGGAAATTGTCTATGACCACCCCATTATGGAACAATTTTTAGCCGATACTTACGGAATAACGGTATACCAGGAACAGGTAATGCTCCAGTCACGGGCATTGGGATTATTTACACGTGGTGAATCCGACTCACTTCGTAAAGCGATGGGAAAAAAGAACCTGCCGCTTATGGAAAAATTAAAGGCAAAATTCATTGAAGGTTGTAAACGCAATACCGTATTCGTTGAAGGTTGTAAAACTGTAGGAAAAACACCTGATAACCTGATTGATAAAATCTGGAAGGACTGGGAAGCCTTTACTCAGTATGCTTTTAATAAATCGCATTCGGTTTGTTATGCCTATATTGCCTACCAGACGGGATACCTGAAAGCCAACTACCCTTCGGAGTTTATGGCTGCAGTTTTAAGTTGCAACCTGACCAATGCAGATAAGATTTCCATCTTTATGGATGAGAGTAAGCATATGGGATTAGCAGTTCTTGGTCCGGATGTTAACGAATCGCGATCCAAATTCTTTGTCAATAAAACCGGCGGACTTCGGTTCGGACTATCGGCCATCAAAGGTGTTGGAGCTGGTGCTGTTGATGATATAGTAACTGAAAGAGATGCCAATGGTGATTTCAAATCGATTTTTGACTTTGTTGAAAGAGTCAATCTTCAAACGATAAATAAGAAAAATCTCGAATCACTCGCGATGGCCGGGGGTTTCGACAGCTTCACCAATATCTGCCGCTCTCAATACTTCGGCGATAGCGATGGCTCCACCTTTATTGAGGCACTCATTAAATACGGAAACCGGATTCAAATTGAAAAACAGTCATCTATGGCATCCCTTTTCGGGGGATTTCAAACAATAGAGGTAAAATTACCCACTATTCCTAATGTGCCGGAATGGCCCAAAATTGTGGCTCTCGAAAAAGAGAAAAACCTGATCGGGATCTACCTTTCGTCGCATCCCCTTGATGATTACTCAGTTGAAATCAAGAGCTTTTGCACAAAAGATATCAATCTCTCACTTCTTAACAGTGAAATGGAATCGCTCAAAAACCGTGAACTGACCTTCGCGGGAATTGTAACTGATACGCAGGAAGGATTTACAAAGAATGGTAAACCTTTCGCATCGCTGACACTTACCGATTACGCCGATTCGTATAAATTCATGTTCTTCGGGAACGACTTTGTGAGTTTCGGGAATTTCTGCAAAAAAGGACTGTTTCTGATGATCCGGGGAAAGGTTGCCATAAAATGGCAGGGCGGTGATCAGCTTGAATTTAAAGCCAGTAAAATTGAATTATTGCAGGAGTTGGCTGAAAAGGCCGAGAGCTTGCGATTATCGGTTGCTGCTGAAACATTTACCCCCGAATTTATTGAGGAGCTCGATGCAAACTTTGCCAAATCGCCCGGAAAAACAATACTCAAATTTTACATTTACGATGCGTCAACAAACCTCAAAGCGAATAAAGTTTCGAGGACAAGACGTATCAGACTTTCGTCGGAATTGAAGGCATACCTGCAAAAAATTCCAGACATTGTTTTTACAATTAATTAATGTGTAGATTTGTTCTCTTATTTGATACTTATTTTTCAAACACTTAAAATATATTTACATGACAATAGAAGTAACAGATGCGAATTTTGATGAAATCGTCCTTCAGTCGGATAAACCCGTATTAGTCGATTTTTGGGCTGAATGGTGCGGACCATGCAGAATGATCGGACCACTTGTAGCTGAACTTTCTCAGGATTACAACGGCAGAGCAGTTATTACGAAGATGGATGTTGACTCAAACCCCGGCACAGCCGCTAAATTTGGAATACGGAATATTCCGACAGTTTTATTTTTTAAAAACGGGGAAGTTGCTGATAAACAGGTTGGTGCCGTTCCTAAAACAATTCTTGCCTCAAAGATTGACGGTCTTTTGTAGGTCACACTCCTGTTCTGAAATTAATTAAGGCATAAGATTATCCTCTTATGCCTTAATTATTTATTTAATAATCAGTTGACAATTAATCGGGAAATGGTCCGACAGATAAACCCTGTCACGTTTATAGTTGACCGCTTCAAACTCAGATCCATATAAGATATAATCGATTCTCAGAGACGGCAATGCTCCGTTATAAGTGCTTGAAACACCCCAGCCTGATTCCACAAAAGCATCAAAGAGATTACCCCTGACAGTGCGGTATGCATACGATACCGGAGTATCATTAAAATCACCGCATACTATAACCGGGAAAGGGGATTTGCTGATATGCTCCGCCACTTTGCGTGCCTGCAATGCCCTCATTTCAAATCCAACTTTAAGTTTGTAACTTATTTTCCGGGCTTCATTAATTTGCTGTTCTTTTGAGGATGATCCCGGGGCATCAACAATTGAGTACTCTGCCGGGTTAATTAAATACGACTGAAAATGACAATTATACACCCTGATGGTCAGCGTATCAGATAATTTAATATCCGAGAAGAGCACCAGGTTGGAAGTACCTTCAAACCTGATTTCGCCAAGATTGATTATCGGGTATTTCGAATAGGTGATTGATCCTGAATACCGGCTCGTGGATGCAAACTGATAATGACTTATCCCTGGTAATGTTTCCGTGATGTTTTTAGGACTAAGCACTCCTTCCTTTGGAAAGGTAGCTTCCTGAAGACAGATAATTTCTGCGCCGGAAGATTTGAAATAATCGATAACTTTAGGTGCATTCGTCCTTCTGGATCGTAACTTACTGCTGAAACTGTGAGCATTTAAGCTAAGAATGTTTATTCCCTGGTTTTTTGTTGCTGATCGTTCAGGTATAAACTGAAAAGTATTCGTAAAATTAGAATAGCCCAATACTAATACGATCAGTGGTAACAGCAATCTTTTCGATCGCTGCAAAACCCAGATTACCAGGAAAAATAAATTAATAATCACAAGGTAGGGGAAAGGTAATCCAAACAAGGCAATTGGCCAGAAACTATCGGGTGGTACCAAAGGTGCCAGATAAGAGAGTAAAAGCAGGAAGGCGAATCCAATGCCAAGGGTAAATCCAAACTTAGAAAAAAATTTCCTCACCATATTATTTTTTACCCATTTTGAATAACGTTTCCCGCTCCTCAAAGGTCAGACTATCGTATCCTGATTTCCCGATTTTATCTAAAACCCGGTTTATTTCTTCCTGTTGATTCAGCTTGCTCCTGTTGTAATCGTATTCCGGATTCGGAGCATTATATTTAATTTTGAGCTTTCTGCGAGGCTTAAACCAGGAGAAAAACGAATAGGTCATCCGATCGAAACGCCCCGTAATGTTCCTGCCGGCCATCAATTGCGACATATAGATCCAACCCCATAGCGCGCCACCCAGATGGGCAAAGTTTCCCCCGGCATTATCGCCTGAAAGATTAATCACATAGAGCAGCACCGACACAAAAGCAATCCACTTTATTTTTACAGCCCCGATAAATAACAGGTGGATCAGGTGGTTTGGCACATAAACTGCAATGGCAATAACGATGGCGATAACCGATGCCGAAGCGCCCAGCAACTGAACCTGGGCAATTGAATTCTGAAATACAGGGATCAGGTTATATGCCAGGATGTAAGCGATACCGCCTGCAAAACCTCCGGTTAAGTAAAGACTCAATAATTTCTGCTGGTTATGGTATTCGAGAAAAATTCTGCCGAACCAATACAACCACAACACATTAAACAGAATGTGCAAAAAATCGAAATGAAGAAACATGTAGGTGAGAATCGTCCAGGGCCGCCGGATAAAGAGATCAAATGAGGCGGGTAAGGCGAGCCAGGATAAAATCTGCATGCCATCCGAACCACTTAGCCGGTAAGCAACAAATACCAGTCTTACAATCACCCATATTGCTATGTTGATATAGATAAGTTTGGTAAGATAGCTGCCGTTTCTGAACGATTGTTTTATTTCATCTGCAATTCCCATTGTTTCAATAGAATTTTTTCGTAGTCTTTTCCCAATATTTCAACAGGATAAATCCGAAGAGCATTCCGCCCAGGTGAGCAAAATGAGCAACATTGCTGTTCGATTGAGTCATTCCCAGGTATAATTCAATGGCACCATAACCTATAACAAAATACTTTGCCTTGATGGGGACCGGTGGAAAAAGTAACATTAATTCGGTATTTGGAAACAGGTAACCAAAGGCGAGCAATACACCAAACACCGCTCCCGATGCTCCGACAGTAGGAATATCAATTTTCATTGTCACCACTTGCTGGACGAGCTCATTGGCCTGCTGAATATAAAGCGGATTGTTTGGGGACACACCCCAGTTGTTCACCAGATCTGTAACCCAGGCCGTAGGATGGCTAAGATTCGCTTTTACAAATGCGGCTAAAAGTTCAGGTGACGGAGTATTCATAAAAGAGGCCGCACTCTCCTGTAAGGCAGACATTTCGATATAGGTGACAAAGGAGTGTAATGCTGCCGCACCAAGTCCGGTTACAAAGAAATAGATCAGAAAGCGTTTGGAACCCCATACCATTTCCAGAATTTTTCCAAACATATATAAGGCAAACATATTAAAAAACAGGTGCCAGATGTCTCCATGCATAAATAAATGAGTGACAAACTGAAACGGACTGAAAAGTTCCGACCCCATATAATGGAGTCCCAGCTTATCATGAAGATCAACTATGCCGGCACTTTTTAATGCCCATGTTGCTGCCAGCATAACGATGTTGATCATGATCAGGTTTTTTACAACCGGCGGCATCGAAAAGGGTGATGTCTGATATTGATTCATTTTAATTAGTTCATGTTAATAATGCAAAAATAACGATTCGTCCGGATAACTGGTCACTTAAGAAATTTTTCAAAATCCGGGAACGAAATAATGGAAATAACTGTTTTCCCCGATGGAGAATAATTGGGGGTACGACAGGCAAAGAGTTGATTAAAAAGGTCAGAAATTTCCTCCGGCTTTAAAGAAACTCCATAGTTGATAGCTGTTGACTGAGAGAGCAGCAAGGCCAGATGTTCTTTAATCTCCTCCTTCACATCCACTGGTCTGTTCTTGAAATCCCCGATCAGCTTCTGAACAAGATCCGATGCATTAAGATGACTCAGCAGTGCCGGTATTCCTTCAACGAAGAATATATCATTTTCTTCCTGACGGATTTCGAAACCGAGAGCATGAAGTTCTTCACCGATTACACTCAGGATTTCCTTATCCACAGCATTTAATTCCAGCACTGCGGGAAATAGCTGTCGCTGACTGATTGCCAAATGATTGTGAATGATATTGAGAAAATTTTCAAACAATATCCGCTCGTGTGCCCTACGCTGATCGATGACCATTAATCCCGATTTCACAGGGGTAAGGATATACTTATTCTTAAACTGCAGAAAATTGTGGATATCCGTCATTACTACATCTTCCTCCGTAAAAGTCTGCTGAACGGCCTCGGGATTAACCTCATCATAAAAATCAGACCGGGTTCCCATAACCTGAACATCATTTTGACCACTATCGTGTTCAAATCCTGTATACAGTGCCTGCCAGTTATCCCGATTCTGCTCTTCCCTGTATGAGGATACCCCGGATGAGCCCTGAAAATCACGGTAAGCTGTTTCAAAGGGATTAAAATTGGGATTAATCTTAATTTCGGGTTCAGGGATCAGGGAACCACGAACCGGGCTGAGCGGGATATCAATAGATCCGGCCTGATCGAAATCGATTGACGGCATCAGGTTAAATTTCCCCATCGCTTCACGTACCGAGGCCTGTATGATGTGCCAGGCAGCGCTCTCATCCTCAAACTTAATCTCGGTTTTTGTGGGATGAATATTGATATCAATTGTTGCCGGATCGACCTCAAAATACAGAAAATAGGAGGGAAATGTTTCGGGTGGAAGAATTCGGTCATAGGCCTGCTGAACAGCCCGGTTGAAAAACGGATGTTTCATAAAACGACCGTTTACGAAAAAAAACTGTTCCCCCAACGATTTCTTTGCATATTTCGGCTGCCCGATAAATCCCGAAATGTTAATCACCGAAGTGGTTGTTTCAACGGGGATCATACTTTGGTTAATGTTTTTCCCGAACAGTGAAACAATTCGTTTCCTGACATTTTCGGCAGGCAGGTTGTAGATGACCGAATTATTGTGATACAACGATATGGCCAATTCGGGGTTCGCGAGCGCTATACGCTGAACTTCCGTAATGATGTATTTTAATTCAGAACTGTTCGATTTCAAAAACTTACGTCGTGCAGGTATATTAAAAAAGATGTTTTTTACCGAAAAATTGGTCCCTTCGGCACAATGATCCGCTTCCTGTTTCTGGATTACAGAACCCAGAATATGAATATAAGTTCCAAGTTCTTCACCATGCACGCGGGTGCGAAGCTCAACATCGGCGACTCCGGCTATCGAGGCGAGTGCCTCCCCCCGGAATCCCATTGTGCGGATAGCAAAAAGGTCGTTTGCTTCACGTATCTTGGATGTGGCATGCCGCTCAAACGACATCCTGGCATCGGTCGGAGACATACCTTTCCCATTATCGATCACCTGGATCAGGGTGCGGCCCGAATCCTTTATATTAATTGTAACTGCGGTTGCCCCTGCATCAATTGCATTTTCGACCAGTTCCTTGACTACCGAAGCCGGACGCTGAATGACCTCCCCGGCAGCAATCTGGTTGGCTACCGAATCGGGTAAGAGTTGGATTATATCCGGCACTTAATATTTATTTCTTAGGTTAATTTAAGATAGATATAGGCAGCCATTGCCATTATAAATACAAGCAGTATAATTTTAATGGAATAATTCGACTTTTCGTCTTTTTTATGAAAACGCGGACTTAGCCTGCTCCGGAAAGCTCCTGATATCGCACTCTTGTATTCCGATGTCTCTGTCGTATCATCGCTAATACCTAATTCGTGTTTGATACGCGCTTCACGTTCATCACGCTTGTCTTTTAAAGGGTCGGAATACCGGGGTGGAATATAAAATTGCCGGGATTGACGTTTTGTAAATATTTGAAATATTGCCATATCGAAACTCCTGTTGATTGAATTACAAATATAACTCATATTTTATCGCTGTTAAAACAACCGGGGAGCCAAAATCACAAGAGCGCATATTTTTTTATACAAATCACAATATTTCAATAGCTTAATAAATATTTAAATTTTAATGTTTGTCTTACGGATCAAATTTTCATTTTCGTTAGTGAAGGCTTGACTTGTTCATACGATAAACAAGTCAAGCCTTCACTTTCATCGCGAAAAAAAAATTCATTTTCCGATAATTTTCTGAATCTCATTCAGTTTATTAAGCGCTTCCATCGGTGTGAGGTTATTGACATCGAGATTTTTGATTTCATCCCTTATCTGTTTGAGAACCGGATCATCGAGCTGGAAAAAACTGAGCTGAAAACCTTCGCGCATCTCGGCCAGATCTTTCACCCTTTTGGCCGGCAGTTCCTTTCGGTTGGCCTTTTCGAGCTGCTTCAGAATTTCGGTTGCACGATTCACCACGCTTTTAGGCATTCCGGCCATCTGGGCAACGTGAATCCCGAAACTATGATTGCTGCCACCGGGAACCAGTTTACGCAGAAAGATTACTTTATTCCCCACTTCCTTCACCGTAACATTGAAATTACGCACCCGGCCAAACGATTTTTCCATCTCGTTCAATTCGTGGTAATGGGTCGCGAAGAGGGTTTTCGCCCTCCCTTTGGGATGCTCATGAATGTACTCAACAATCGACCAGGCGATCGAGATGCCGTCGTAAGTACTTGTTCCACGGCCTAATTCATCAAGCAGGATCAGGCTCCGGTCCGACATATTGTTCAGAATACTGGCTGCTTCGTTCATCTCCACCATAAAGGTCGATTCTCCGAGAGAAATATTATCCGAAGCGCCCACACGCGTGAAGATTTTATCGACATACCCTATTTTTGCCGCTTCTGCCGGCACAAAAGATCCCATCTGTGCCATAAGCACAATCAATGCAGTCTGGCGCAAAAGGGCAGATTTACCGGCCATATTTGGCCCCGTGATGATGATGATCTGCTGATCTTCGTTATCGAGTACCACGTCGTTGGTAATGTATTTTTCACCAATGGGCAGAGCCCGTTCAATAACCGGATGCCGGCCATCTTTAATCTCTATGGAATGTGACTCATTGATTTCGGGCCTGTTGTATTTATTCAACATGGCAACCGATGCAAATGAAAGCAGACAGTCGATCTGGGCCAGGACTGAGGCATTTAACTGGATGGCCTGGATATATTCGGTAAGTGCAGATACAAGTTGTCCAAATAAACGGATTTCAATCGCGAGAATTTTCTCTTCCGCACCCAATATCTTCGACTCGTAATTTTTTAGCTCCTCAGTGATATACCGTTCGGCATTGACAAGCGTTTGCTTGCGGATCCATGTCTCCGGCACTTTATCTTTATGAAGATTCCGCACTTCGATATAATATCCGAAAACGTTATTGAAAGCTATTTTTAAGGATGTAATTCCGGTAGCTATAATCTCACGTTCCTGCATCTTCTGAAGATAATCTTTGCCCGAAAAGGCAAGATCACGCAATTCGTCGAGTTCTGCTGATACTCCCTTCGCGATGACATGCCCTTTGACAATCATCATTGGCGGATCGGGAAAAATCTCCCGTTCGATCCGGTCTTTAATCGTCAGACATAAATTAAGCTGTTCTGCAAGCCGGATAAGCACCCCGTTTCCGGAAGCTGCACATAACTCCTTGACAGGCTGAATGGCACCAAGCGCCACTTTTAACTGAACTACCTCGCGCGGGTTTACACGACCCACGGCGGCTTTCGAAATAATCCGTTCCAGGTCACCGATATGCCGGAGCTGATCTTCAATATTATTCTTTAATTCTGCATTCTCTGTAAAATTCTGAACCACATCGAGCCGGTCATTGATACGCTGGATATCTTTAAGAGGAAGTGCCACCCATCGTTTCAACAAACGGGCACCCATGGGTGAAATAGTCTGATCGATTACCTGCACAAGTGTCTTGGCACCTTCGTTCAGGGTATGAAAGAGTTCAAGGTTTCGCACAGTAAACCGGTCCAGCCATACGTACCGGTCTTCCTCAATCCGCGATAGCGCTGATATATGCTGAAGTTGCGAATGCTGGGTAAAATCGAGATAATGAAGGATTGCTCCGGAGGCGATAATCCCCATCTGAAGTGCCTGGACTCCAAATCCCTTGAGAGAAATGGTTTCGAAATGACGCAGAAGCCTGTCATTGGCCGAATCTTCGGTATAAACCCAGTCGTCAAGCTTATAGGTATAGAATTTACTTCCAAAAAGCTCGATAAAAAGTTTTTCCTTCCCTTTCTGAAATAGCACCTCTTTTGGCTGAAAGCTGTTTAACAGCTTGTCGACATATTCAAATGAACCCTCAGCGGTGAGGAACTCACCTGTTGATATATCGAGAAAGGAAACACCAGCCATCGTTTTCTCGATATGCACCGAAGCCAGAAAGTTATTCTCACGGTGTTCCAGCACATTATCATCAATCGAAACTCCGGGTGTAACCAGCTCCGTAATTCCCCGTTTAACAATATTTTTGGTCAGTTTGGGATCTTCGAGTTGTTCACAAATTGCCACACGCTGACCTGCTCTGACCAATTTTGGAAGATAGGTATCGAGCGCATGATAAGGAAAACCGGCCAGTTCAACGAAACTTGCCGAACCATTGGCTCGACGAGTGAGTGTAATCCCCAAAATGCCGGATGCTTTGATGGCGTCCTCTCCAAAGGTTTCATAAAAATCACCTACCCGGAAAAGCAGGACCGCATCAGGATATTTATTCTTGACGGCATAGTACTGCTTCATCAGCGGCGTTTCGGCGTATTTATTGAGTTGTTGTGTCAATGCAGGAAATATAAATGTTACTCAGTAAACAAAGATAAGACAAACAGCCGATCAATTAAGGTCTCCTGGCTACAGATTGGCCTTAAGTTTTCAACAATTGGTGGGTAATTTTACCAATAAACGAGGTAGATGTACGGACAATAAGGGATTTGGAACAAATTTGGGAAAGTGTGAATTTGGGAAAGTGTGAATAGCCATTTGATTCATCAGCATCTTAGCGAAGGGGCAAGTCAAGGGGGGAAATGGAAGTGACCGGGTGACTCCGAAAATAACGATCAAACGCCCGCAGACTTTGAGTGACCGGGTGACTTCCAAAATAACGGATCAAACGACTGTTGACTCTGCTCCATTTTTAACTGCAGTCACCCGGTCACTTGCCATGAGCTGACTTTGCTCAATTTATATCAGCAGTCACCCGGTCACTTCTGAAGCTGTAAACAAAAATCATGACGAGTCACTGTTTGTTTGGTTGCAGCAGGAAAATGTTGCCTGACCGCATTAATAAAACCAGGCAAATGGGAACAACCAGCCAATGAAAAGTTTGCGGCAAAAACAACATGGTGACCATGAATAATAACACGAGAACAAACGTAAATTTAAGATACCAGTTAAGTCGGGGGCGCAAAGAGGGGAACAGCCACAGAAAGGCGAAAATAAAGTGTGTCGGCAACGCCCATATCAGGTTCAGGTTCCATTCAGTAGCTTCCAGAACAGAGATAAAACAAAGAAAACTCAGGATAAGTCCCGCAATGCCGAGCGAAAGGAAAACGAGAAAATCGAGTCCGATCATCCTTCTTTTATTCCGGTATTCCATGAATGTCAGCACGGCAACAACCAGCAAAATAAAATTCACAACAACCGCCGGAGACGTCAGGCTAAAGTCATGCTTTACAGGCGCGGCATCGAAAAGCGTCGTAACTGGCAATGCAAACCGGGTCTCCTCCCCCTCTTTAACTACAGTGGCACTACCCATACTTCTGGAAAGATAATCGGGCAGAAACATTTTTTGAGAGTAGGTAGTCACATGATCAGCAGGGATCCCGAGTGCAATTTTTATCCCAAAACCATTCCAGCTGTTTCCGGGAACATACTGATCAATCAGATCACGAAATGACAGCTCTGTATCTTGTAACGAGTCGTATTTAAGCTGGTTATTAACAGAATTCTCAAACTGGTCGCGAACGCGGGTGGAACAATTATTGGAAAAATGGCGGTAACGATAAACACGATTTTCTTTTTTTGCATTTTCAAGCAATGCATCAAAAAGTTTCTGCTTTTCAACGGCAGAAATATTAAGTACCTGTTCGTAAACGCTTCGTTGTTCCTGGTGATAATCCTCCATAAATGAAGGCATTTGCTGACCCAAAAGAATATAATCGGTCTCCCCTTTTATGAAGCGCCATATGAAATTCGGAGCTTCAAAACTAAACACCCCATAATTAAAAACATAATCAACACCCAACATCGGATCATTAATCCGGATTGCACTGTGACCAAAATAGGAGTAAATCTCATCGCCCGGGGCACAAGTCAGCAACGAAATCCTGGCATCAGATGAGAGCTGAGCAGAATAGGTCTTTGGAATCAGCAGCACGAAAAACAGGGCGATTAGGGCAAGCGTTTTCATTGGAGGATATTTTGAGATTTGGGCTCAAAAGTAACAATTTCCCGCGTCGAAGAAAAAATATAACCACGCAGAGATATTTAATATTTTTGTCACGGCGTGGATGGAATAAAATAAGCTAATTAATTAACTTCGTGATCTGTGTCGCTGTTGTGAATACAAAATTATCTCAGCAGTATTAATACAGTCTGATCTGCCATTTTTAACTAATGTAACATCATGGATATACGCATAAAAGGAACCCGTACTGAACAGAATCTCCTGATCGCTTTTGCAGGTGAATGCCAGGCAAAGAACCGTTATGAATTTTTTTCAGAAAAGGCAAAAGCCGAGGGATATGAACAGATAGCTGCAATATTTGAGAAGACTGCTCTCCAGGAGCAATCACACGCCAAGCAATTTTTCAAATTTCTGGCGGGTGGAGCTGTGGAAATAAAGAGTGTATTTGAAACCGGAATTGCCGATCAGACTATTGAAAATCTCCGAACAGCAGTAAGCGAGGAAAATAATGAATGGTCAGACATTTATCCCCGATATTCGGAGATCGCCCGGGAGGAAGGATTTCCTGCAATTGCAGCCATATTCAGAATGATCGCCAAAGTGGAGGCCGAGCACGAAAAAAGATATAGAAAATTGTTGCAACGAATGGAAGATGGCACAGTTTTTCACCGCGAAAAATCAATCAGATGGGAATGCCGCAAATGCGGGTATATTCATGAGGGTGTGCAGCCACCACAGATTTGCCCTGCCTGTCAGCACCCGACCGGGTATTTCGAGGAGAAAGCGGAAAATTACTGATTTACAGCATGATCCGTGCGCACGTGTTTTCTGCCTTATTTACTGACCGTTATTCTGTACTTCGTAAAAGACTTTTATCACATCAGTTTTTAACCGTGCTGTCAGCCATTTACTGATCTTTTCCTTTTCTGAGTTTAGCAGAGGTCTTTGCTTTGTAATGAAGATTACGATTGAAATTTTTTCGTCTTTAATATTACCGTCATTACGTTTAAAGGATTCGGCATAGGTGCAACCGGTAATCCGTGGAAACATAGGGACGATTTCTTTAAATAATTGTGCACCGACACTGCGCTGGCTCAGAAGTGTATCGAGAACCAGGCTTTTTTGGGTTAGTTCTGTCGACAACCTGTTTATTTCAAGCTTTAGTTTCGTTACTTCGTCGTTTTGGCCCAGATCTTCTTCGGATGAAAATCCCTCTTTAATGAAAAGGTTGGCCTCCCCGAGTGAAAAAGTACGGGCCCGCTCCCTGATCAGTTCCTCTTGCTGGTCGGTTAATGATTTACCTCCATAAATCAGAGTGATTGTTTTCGTGGTAGGATTCACATCACTTTTTAAAAGAAAACTTGCATCAACTACACTTATAAACTGGGTGAATTTGTTGGCATTCGAGATGAATTTTTCTTTTTGGACCAGTCCGTAACCAAAGTAAATGCTGGGCACAATTGTAATAATCAAAACTGTTGAAATCCATCGGGTCACGCGTATTTTGGATGCCCGGTTAACCAGGTTTACAACCGGAAATTTAAGTCTGACCGATATCGCCGTAGCTGCAAAGGCAATAAAGACGGTATTTATCGTGAAAAGATAAAACGCTCCGAAAAAGTAGGAAAACTGGGCAGTGGCAAGTCCGTAACCTGCTGTGCAAAGGGGAGGCATCAGCGCGGTGGCAATGGCGACACCCGGAATTACATTTCCTTTCTGTTTGCTGCTGATCGCAACGATTCCGGCCATTCCTCCAAAAAGTGCAATCAATACATCATAGATCGTCGGACTGGTCCGGGCCAGTAATTCAGAATGGGCTGTTGATACAGGACTAATTGCAAAATAGACAGTTGAAGCAAAAATACTGGCCCCTACCGCGAAGACAAAATTATTTAATGCCCGGCGAAACAGCGGAAAATTATAAGTGGCTATACTATAGCCCATTCCATTTATAGGTCCCATCAAAGGGGAAATCAACATTGCTCCAATAATTACAGCAGTTGAATTCATATTCAAACCCACCGATGCAACGATGATGGCAAACATAAGGATCCAAAGATTAGTCCCCTTAAAAATGATATCTTTCTCGATAGATGCGTGTATTTTACCAAAATCATCTATCTCGCCTTCGAGATTAATGTAGTGAATCAGCTTTTTTAACATCTCTTTACCGTTATCAACTTAGCGTGATAAAGATAATCCTTTTCCCGGGGTAGGAAAATAATACTGAAGGTTGTCAGAAGTGAAAACAATTATGGTAGGTAGGCTCCCCTTTTGAATGTAAAGTCTGATCAAACAGGGACAGGGAATTAATTATCCTCTTATCTTAAGCCAGACCGAAATAAGAATAAAACTAAGTATAGCAGCGGCAATACCATAAATAGTAAACGCTAAAATCAGTGCGGCGGAAATAGTCAGATATATAAATCTTACCTTGTTATCTTTCCAAGAAAGATTTTTCAGTTTGAGTGAAAACATAGGAAGTTCGGAAACCAGAAGGAACGACATTAACACGGTAATCACCACTAAAACGACAGGCTGCATTAAAAATCCATCGAGAACATCATACTTTCCATGTATGGCAATCAATGCTAAAGCAGAAATAAAGAGGGCATTGGCAGGTGTGGGTAATCCAATAAATGAATCGGTCTGACGTGTATCAATATTAAACTTGGCGAGCCGCAGGGCCGAAAAGACCGGAATTAACAGCGTGATCAGCAGGCAAGACATTTCCCGGAAAGATAACGCAGAAAAACTTTCGGCCCGTACATTTATTCCGAACAGGGAATATTCCATCATAACCATCATAAGCATACCCGGCGCGAGACCAAAAGAGATCATATCAGCCAATGAATCAAGCTCCTTACCCATCGGAGAATAGGCTTTAAGAACACGTGCAGCCATGCCGTCCAGAAAATCGAAAATGGCAGCAGCGATAATAAGAATAACTGAAAGGGTCAGATCACCTTTAGCCGCGAAGAGTACGGCTAAACTTCCTGATATAACATTCAGGCAGGTGATAAAATTGGGAATGTGTTTGCGGATCATTTTCCGGCAATGTATTTATAAGTCTGCAATAACAGTTTGACTTCCAACTACAAGCTGACCCAATTCAACGTAGACCTTAGTCCCTACCGGGAGAAAAAGATCGACCCGCGAGCCAAATCGGATAAAGCCGAGTTCATGTTGCTGATTAACAATGGCATTGACTTTCGGATAAGAAATAATCCGTTTAGCAACCGCACCGGCGATCTGCCTTACCAGTATCTCCGTTCCATCAGTCATTTGGATGACCGTTGTTGCTCTTTCGTTATCTGTTGATGATTTGGGAAGGTAAGCCGCCATGAACCGACCATTGTGATGTTTAAAATACTTAACCACCCCGGGAACCGGAACCCAGTTAACATGAACATTATAAACCGACATAAACACAGAAACCTGGAGCCTGCGATCCTTAAAATATTCCAATTCCATAGTTTCCTCAATAGCAACGATCTGTCCGTCTGCCGGTGATAAGGCGCTGTTTGGCTTCAGTTCAATAGTTCGGTAAGGATGCCGGAAAAAACGGATAACAAGTATCAGTATAGCAGTTATCGACAGGAAGGTAAACAATCGGAAATAAAGTTCGTCGGTCATTCCGACAATTATATTGAGTAGTAGCCAGACTACAAAAGCCGCCGCAATAACCAGAAATCCCTCTTTGTGAACTCTCATAAATTTTAACTATTGTGGCGCGAAATTACATAAATAATCGTCAGCGAAAAAATTGGAATACAAAATAAATCACGGGGGATGCCAGAAGAATGCTGTCGAAACGATCAAGCAGTCCTCCATGACCCGGTAAAAAACGACCGGAGTCTTTCAACCCGATGCTACGTTTGATCATCGATTCAACCAAATCACCCAATGTTCCGGCGATGACAACAATAACAGCCATAACAGCAAGTAAGATAAAGCTATACTGAGGGAAAACAAAGGTGAGTAACCACGCTGCGGCAATTGCTGTGGCGAAGCCTCCAAACAATCCCTCCCACGATTTTTTCGGCGAAATTCTCTCGAACAGCCGGTGCTTACCAAAACGCACCCCGAACAGATAAGCCCCTGAATCCGCCGCCCAAACAAACAGAAAAAGGCTGATTAACAATCCATAGTTGTAATTATCGACACCATCAAACCCGGGAAATGCAAGAAAGTTCAGCATCGCAAACGGAATAGAGACGAAAACGATTCCGAAGCCTGTAAGAGCAATATTTATGAGCGGATTTTTCTTCTTACGAAAAAGCTCGTATACCGGAAATGTATAGAAAACTGGTGCAAGATAATTGAACGACTTATCGGGCAGGATTTTCTGTGCGACAAAATAAGACAATGCAAAGACTGTGGCACCCACAATGAGGCCAGGATATACCTGGGGTGAAAACCCGGCTTTCTGACACAAAGTGTAATACTCGCGAAGTACCAGTACCGATAAGATCAGAAAAAGTATAGCAAAGGTGAAAGAACCAATAAGGATAGCTCCCAAAATGGTTGTTACAAACAGGATCCCCCACCCGGTACGCTTTCGGAGTTCTTTCAATTTCAGCGCTTTTTTAAATGTTCAGGAATTATTAAATCTTGGTTACTTCAGCCCCCAAATCTGATGGTTGATTATCAATACCTTTTACAGCAGTCTCGTCCTCTTTTTTCCTTCCCCACGGACGCGGACCAAAAATATGTTCCATGTCTTCCGTGAAAATGACCTCGCGTTCAAGGAGCAATTCGGCTAATTGTTTATGCCCTTCGGCATTTTTGATAAGAATATCTTTAGCCCTTGCAAAAGCAGTATCAATCAATTCTTTAATTTCAGAATCAATAAGTTCTGCAGTTTTCTCACTGTAAGGTTTGTTAAAACTGTAATCACTTTGGCCCGAAGAATCGTAATAACTGACATTACCTACCTTTTCACTCATTCCAAAATAACAGATCATCGAAAAAGCGGTTTTCGTCACCTTTTCAAGATCGTTTTGAGCTCCGGATGAGATTTTGGAAAAGACGACCGTTTCGGCAGCCCTCCCGCCCAAAGTGGCACAAACTTCATCCAGCATTTGTTCACGAGTGGTAATCTGACGCTCCTCAGGAAGGTACCATGCTGCTCCCAGCGCTTTACCACGCGGTACAATGGTGACCTTAACCAACGGATGGGCATGTTCGAGCAACCAGCTTACCGTGGCATGACCAGCCTCATGATAGGCAATAATTGCTTTTTCATCGGCGGTAATAATTTTATTCTTTTTCTCCAGTCCTCCCACAATACGGTCAACGGCATCGAGGAAATCCTGCTTTTCGACTTTTGTTTTTTGTTTCCGTGCAGCAATCAGGGCTGCCTCGTTGCAAACATTGGCAATGTCGGCACCTGAAAATCCCGGAGTCTGTTTGGCGAGAAAGTTTACATTCACATCATCAGAGAGTGTAAGCGGGCGAAGGTGTACCATAAAAATCTCTTTGCGGTCGATCACATCCGGCAATTCGACATGAATCTGACGATCGAATCGTCCGGCACGCATCAGTGCCCGGTCGAGAATATCGGCACGGTTGGTGGCACCCAATATAATTACTCCGGAATTGGTATCGAAACCATCCATCTCTGTCAGTAACTGATTCAGAGTATTTTCGCGTTCGTCGTTCGAACCCATGTTCGGGTTGCGACCCCTTGCACGACCTATCGCATCTATCTCATCGATAAAGACAATACAAGGCGCTTTCTCCTTTGCCTGTTTGAACAAGTCACGAACCCGTGATGCGCCCACACCTACAAACATTTCAACAAAGTCGGAACCCGACATTGAGAAAAAAGGAACATCTGCCTCACCGGCAACCGCTTTGGCCAACAATGTTTTACCCGTCCCCGGAGGGCCTACCAGCAAGGCTCCCTTGGGTATTTTTCCCCCAAGTTTAGTGTATCGTTCAGGATTCTTAAGAAACTCGACAATCTCTTCGATTTCCTGTTTTGCTTCTGCAAGACCAGCTACCTCTTTAAAGGTTGTGCTCACACGCGATTCTTTATCGAATATCTTAGCCTGGGATTTTCCGACATTGAAAATATTACCTCCTGCTCCTCCTCCTTTGCTCATACGCCTGAATATCCAGAACCAAAGCGCAATCAGAACAAGCGGAAGAAATAACCAGCTCAGAATCTCACTGAAATAGTCGTGCCGGATTTCGTAAGTCAGGGTCACTTTCGAATTATCGCCATACTCAGCCATTGCACTTTCCAGATTTTTTTCGAAAACATCAATTGATCCGATGGTGAAAAAAAAGTGAGGCCCAATTTTGGCAGGCGATCCAAATCCCTGATCTAATTTGCTTTTATATTTCTCATAGGAAGCCTCCTTCAAATAAATTTCAGCCTGCGACTTATTTACTACCACGATCTTTTCTACATCAGCATTTTTCATCATGGTATTTTTCACCTCCTGCCAACTGGTCTCTATAGGCTCTCCATCGGCAGTGAACTGGTGAATGGCGAAAAAAGCCAGCAATAAAATCCCATAAATATAGATCGGATTAAATTTCGGCGTAAATTTAGCACCCCCAGGTGTCTTTTTGCTCCCTTTTGGGACATTACTCCCGTTATTGTTTTTTGTATCGTTTTCAGCCATAATATATTAAATGTCAGCGTCAATATTTAAAATTTTTCCATCTGCCCATAATCCTTCAAGATCGTATAACCGGCGTATGGGCTCCTGAAATACATGAACCATTATATTTGCATAGTCGAGTAAAATCCACTGCGCCTGCTTATAACCATCGCGATGCCATACGGGTTCATTTTTAAGTTCTTCAACAGTTTCCTCCACCGAATGGGCAATAGCATCCACATGTGTATTGGAAGTCCCATGGCAAATAATATAATGATCACATTCAGTATTATTAATTACCTGAAGATCGATATCGACGATCTCAAGCCCCTTTTTGCGATGAATACCTTCGATAATCGCTTCAATTAAATCGATAGAGCCATCAGTAATGGCATGTTTAACCATATGAAATATTTAAAGTACAAAGATAATTTATTTGTCCGATAGATAAAAAAAGAATTGTCGCAGTCATCTTATTAAATAATAGCTCTTACTTTGAACTCTCAATTTATCTGGAAACATGAATCAAATAATCGGAACATATATAGAACGAATCCATGAGATTGGATCAACCAATAATTATGCCGCAAACCTGCTACTGACAAAACGTCCGCCGGAGGGAGCTGTTTTTGTTGCAGACAGTCAGGTTGACGGTCGCGGTCATGCATCCACCACATGGGAAAGTGAGCCGGATAAGAATTTAACCTTCAGTATTCTCCTTTATCCTGACTTTCTGGAAATTTCGAGGCAGTTTGAGATTTCGAAAATGATATCACTTGGAGTTTCTGACTTTCTTAAAGGTTTGACGGAAAACGTCTCGATCAAATGGCCAAATGACCTGTACATAGGAAAAGGAAAAGTAGCGGGAATCCTTATCGAAAATTCAGTCAGATTAAGCAACATCTCCTCCTGCATTGTAGGTATCGGCCTCAATGTGAATCAATTGTCATTTTCAAGCCAATTACCAAATCCGGTATCAGTCAGTCAAATCACAGGTGACGTTTACGATCTAAAAGCCTCCCTGGCGGATTTGTGTTTAAAAATTGATGCACGCTACCAACAGCTTCGCAACAGTGAGTTCAGTCAGATTGATCAGCATTATATAGAAATGCTTTACCAGTACAAAATCTGGTCACAATATTCTGATGAAAACGGGGATTTTGAAGGCCGGATCACTGGTGTTGATGCAATCGGCCGGTTACAAATTGAAACCCGGTCCGGAAAAATCAATAAATACCAATTCAAAGAGGTTATCTTTAAATAGATCACCTAAAATTTTGAATTAATAATCCGCTGAATTTACTCCCGAAATAATTATTTCGTACTATAACTTCCGATAGTTTCTGTTTTTCAGGCGTACGGAATTTTAGTCAATGCTTCGGCAATCTGGTTGACACCTTGTTTCAAATGTTTATTAATCATCATTTTAAACATAGGATTAAGTTCAGCCTGTAACGTAATTTTCACTTTACAACTTACCTCATCAACAGGAACCAACTGAAGCCAGCAACTGAATTCAAACGGAACCGACTTACCTCCCGCTAATTTTACCATTTTGGAAGGTTCACGTTCAATAATGTTCACCTCAACTTTGCCAATTGGACTGATAGAGAAACTGCACTGATCGGCTGAGGCCTGAAAATTATCGACGTTAAGATCAGGGGCATCCGGAAATTGCTTTTTAATTTCTTCCATCCGCTTCGGATCGAAAAGCGGTTCAAGATTTTTGAAGTTCGAAAGACGGGTATACACGGCTTCCTGGGGAGCGGGGATAATTTTCACCTCGCTGACATATTTTTCAGTTCCCATTCTTATGATTTTACGATTTCCACCAACTGATCTTTTAAACCTTGAAATCCTGTCCCCAGGTTTCAGGATTTTTTCTCCAGTTATTAAGGCTTTCTAGCTGGGTTTCGGTAATCTCGCCTGCTTCGTGGGCCAGTTTGAGCAACAGATTATAATTGCTTAAAGTGGTAAGCTCGATGCCGGCAGCCTCGAAGTTCCTTGAAGCCAGCGGAAAATTGTAGGTGAAAATGGCAAGCATTCCAAGCACTTCGGCACCATAGTTCCGGACTGCCTCAGCTGCATTTAATGAACTTCCTCCAGTTGAAATCAGATCTTCGATGATCACCACCTTTGTACCTGGCTGAATATCACCTTCAATAAGATTTTCGAGGCCGTGCCCTTTTGGCTTGGATCTGACATAGATAAATGGAAGTTGCAAAACTTCGGCCACTAATACTCCATGAGCAATGGCACCTGTGGCTACTCCGGCAATAGCTTCGGCATCGGGATATTTTTCGCGCACCAGTGCCGCGAACTGTTTGCAGATAAAGGTTCTTGTTTCGGGAAATGAGAGCACTTTGCGATTATCGCAATAAATCGGTGCTTTCCAGCCCGAAGCCCAGGTAAATGGGTTATCAGGCTGTATTTTAATTGTATCGATTGCCAGCAGGCGCTTGGTGACTTCTATTTGTGCGTTATCCATGAATTTTACAACATTATATTTGTGCAAAAATACAAAGATTTTCGGCTGCGGACTGAATCAAATCATTTACAATCCTTAAAAAAATGTTAATTCCGTTGCTGCTTAAATCTGAAGTCCCTGAACAATCGTATAAACATAGCTTCAAAACCCTGTGAAGGGAACGGAGCCGGGGAGAGTTGAATATTACCCTCGGGACCGATCAGGTAAAATGCAGGCGTAATGGATGCTTTATAATTGACTATCAATTGATTTTGTTTTGCCCCATTCAGTAACTCCCAGGGATAACCCTTCTCTTTCCACAGCTTCGAAGCATTCTCAAAATTGTCGTCAAGTGACACCGATACGACGCTTAAAACCTGCCTTAATTTTTTTTCAATTGAAACAATCGAATCCAGTTCCTGCCGGCAATCTGCACTCCTGCTGTTAAAAAAGGAGAGATAAATGAATTTTCCCCGGAATTTGTCGAGGGTAACCACTTCATTTTTCAGATTATTCAGTTTTATTTCGGGAGCTTTTCCACCAACGGCCAGGCGGACCAGGTTATTCTTAACCCGCAGTGCAATTGGGCGTAATGATTCCCAACTTATTGCAGCCTGTGCCGATTCAACGGCCTTGATTACCCCTTCCTTTGAAAAACTTCCCGTATAATACCCGTCATTTAAACCCTTCAGAACAACAAGTTCTGCAAACTCCTTTTTATAACCCTTGTTTTCGAAAAATTTTACCAGCTCCGAATAATTTCCTGAATTCGTAATGTCAATAATTCGCCGGTTTTGAATATGTTGCGATTGTTTATGCAGGAAGTCGGTAAATATTTTCTGAAAAGCTCTTTGATAATCGGGGTGATGCATCTGAACCGGTTCTTTGGCAAAATATTTATTGATAATATATTCAGGCGTAAGCGGGTTGATCGCATATTCCAGTTCCGCAAAATAATACTTTTCCAAAGTTTTGAAATAGGAGTTCCCGTTGGCCGCATATTTTTCCTGCAGACGGGCAATGATTTCACTGACAACTTCTTTTGATTTTCTTTGATAGATCTGCACCGTATTCGAATAGGTTTCGTGATTGAAATCAGACACGAATGAGCGTATCGCAAAATTAAGATCAGATTGGTCGGCATCGGGTAAACCCAACCAGTACGGCGTGGGTTTAAAATAGGGACTATGTGCTTCATTGGATGTCCGGAGTGAAAATGGGGGCAGTGTTACCGTATAATTTTTACCTGGTTCTGCCACCATCGTTCCGCAATACTTCTCAAGGTCGGTATAGATTTCTATTGTCTGATTGATGGGCAGCGTCACCGAGAATAATCCATCCCCGGCTACGGTGGTTTTCCCAAGTTCAAGTTTCTGACGCAGAACAGGATCCGGTATGGTATAAAAACTGATCTCTTTTTTACTGTAATCGACCGCTTTACCGGAAATAACGGTTTTTTGACCATTAAGTGTAACGGAAATCAGCACAAGAACCAATACAAGCGTAGAATGCAGCATAATCTTTAAAACCATTTAATCTTCATAAAATTCCGAAATATCCAGACAAGAGGGAAGGAACAGACTTGCATCACCTCTGTGGCGAAGAATATCGCGCACAATTGTTGAGGAGATGGCCGTTGTTTCTGGTGTAGTCAACAGGAACACCGTTTCAATTTCAGGATGCATTCGTTTATTAATCTGGGCAATTGCCCTTTCATATTCGAAATCGGCCGCGGTTCTTAATCCACGAAGAATATATTGCGCATGGACCCGTTTGCAATAATCAACTGTCAGTCCGTCAAATTTTCCAACTTTTATCTTTGGTTCATTTTCAAACACCCGCCTGATCCATTCTTTCCTTTTGGCCAGCGGATAAAAGGGTTTCTTATTCGAATTGTATCCAATCATAATGATAATCTGATCGAACAATGGCAATGCACGATTGACAATCGATTCATGACCTAAAGTAAACGGATCGAAGGAACCCGGAAATATTGCAATTCTTTCCATAATGGATGATTTATTGTACAAAACTAATAAGAAAAAGGCGTTATGACATTTTAAGATTTTTTATTTTCTTTACACAACCAGCATTGTAAGGATGATAGAACGCGATATCATAGGAATATTCGGAAAGATGAATTCAGGGAAGAGTTCCCTGATGAATCTCCTGACACAACAGGAAACCTCTATTGTCGATCCGACGCCTGGTACGACCGCCGATATAAAAATCACCCTCTCCGAAATACATGGCCTTGGACCTGTCAAAATACTGGATACTGCAGGGTTTGATGAAAACAGTGAACTTGGCGTTAAAAAACAGAAAAAGAGCGTTGCCGCATTGAAAGAGTGCGATCTGGTTTTGCTGGTAATCGATCCCGCAACATTTGAATTTGAAACTGAACGTTTGATCCTGGCAGAAGCAAAAAAGTCCGACAAGCAGGTGCTGATTATTTACAACCTGTTTCGCAATACCGACCGGAACCGGATCGAAAAAGCGGAAGCATTACTGACCCTGTTACGTAACTACCGAAGTATTGTACTCAGTGCTGTCGATATTCAATGCCGGCAGTCCTTACTCCAGGCTATACTCGATCATTATATTCCAAAAAATATAGAAGTCGAATTGTTACCTTTCCTGGAGAAGGGGGAGTTTTATATTTTGAATATTCCCATGGATGAGGAGACACCACCGGGAAGATACCTCCGACCGCAGGCGATGGCCGAAGAATATATCACGCGAAAATGGGCTTTCCCGGTATCCTACCGGATGAACCTGCTCAAAGCCAGGAAAGGTGATCGTTCTGAACGGGAACGGTGGGATAATTTTCTCAACAGCTTTACCAAAAGACCAAAAGCAATCATCACCGATTCGCAGGCGATGGATATTATGAAGGATTGGGCACCCGATGATATCGCGTTAACCACATTTTCTATCATGATGATCAACTACATGAGCCGGGGAAGGTTAAATGATTTTGTGCAGGGTATAAGCGCGTTGAAATCGCTGGTGCCGGGAGACCACATCCTGATCGCCGAAGCGTGTAACCATTCCCGAATCCGGGAAGATATCGGAACAGTGCAGATACCTGCGTTATTAAGAAAATTTTATCCGCAGGTAATTGTGAATTTTACCTTTGGAAGGGAATTCGTAGATGAACCGGATATTAAAAAGTATAAGCTGGTCATTCATTGCGGCGGTTGTATGATTTCGAACCAACGTATGGCAGCACGGCTTCGCGATCTTAAAGCAACGGGGATCCCTGTTACTAATTACGGAATTTTTCTCTCGTTTATGCAGGGCGAAAAAACCCTTGACCGGGTGATTAAACCATGGATTTAGGGCATGGAGCATGGGGCATCCCGAATCACGTCGTTCTCGGGAGGCGACTGGGCGGCGAAGGGGCGATGGGGCGAGCGGGCGACAGGGCGACGGGGCGACGGGGAAAATGAGAAGAGAAGTTGAGAAGACGAGACAATGAGAAGATGAGAAAATTTGCCAATTTGTATATTATGAATTTCACGAATTAAAAGTAGAGTAGAGCGGGAAGGATAGAAACACCTTCCCTGCCCCCTCATCAAACCGTACGTGCGGTTTTCCCGCATACGGCTTTCCTATAAACTTCTTCATTTGCATTCACAAGTGAGCTGGCTGGAAGGCATATTTTGTAGGGTCTATCAGACCAAATTTAGTCGACAAAACCTCAAAAGCATTATGTCCGTAAAGCCTGCATTTCCGTTGGCTCTTGCGATGGAAGTAGCGATAAAAACTCTTGGACAGATAAAACCGAAGTCTGCGTTTACTCATTGCAGGATAACTAACTCCTTTTATATCATAGTAGTTAAGCCACCCTCGCAATATCGGGTTTAATTCTGCAACAATAGTCTGTGCTTTGAAGTGGCCATGACTCTTTAGGTATTGCTCTACTTTATCCCGGATTTTCTGCTCCGATTTCTTGCTTGGCATGATGTTCCAGTATTTGGTTTTCCTGCCCTGAATATCCCTATCGTAGCGTATTGTAAATCCAAGAAAATTAAAGCCTTCTTTACGTGCATCTATCTGACGGGTTTTTGTTTCATTGATTGTTAAACCCATTCTTTGAAGCAAGTCTTTAAGCTTTTCGATTATTACTGCCGGTAAAGTCTTTCCCATTAACACAAAGTCATCAGCATACCGTACTATCCTTATTCCGTATTTTCCAAACAGGCTTTTCGTATTGTTTACGATCCTATCTATCAGATGAAAGTATACATTGGCAAGTAAGGGGGATATTACTCCGCCCTGAGGTGTTCCGGTATGATTTCCTTTCCCACTTTTGTATTGTCCGTTCTCAAAAACAGGAACTTTCAGCCATTTATTAATCAGCTTGAGTATCCTTGGATCGGTTATACGTTCCTTCAATGCTATTTGAAGTTTATCGTGGGGTATCGTATCAAAATATTTACTCAGGTCGGCATCGTATACCTCCGTATTGCCTTGTTTTAAGTTCTCCTTTATCGCTGTTATCGCATCTTTTGAACTGCGATTGGGCCGGAATCCGTAAGAACTCTCCTCAAAGTCTGCCTCGAATATCGGTTCAAGTATCATTTTACATACTGTCTGTGCGATCCTGTCTCTTACGGGAGGTATCCCCAACGGTCGTTCTCCTCCGTTGGCCTTAGGAATCATCACCCGCTTTACTGCCTGTGGTTCATAAAGCTGCTTGCGCAGCTCTTCCCCAAGCTCTTTAAGATAGGATTCAACTCCGTACTCTTCTACGTTTGCTATGGTCACACTGTCAACTCCAGGAGCTCCTCCGTTGGCTCTGACCGTTTTCCATGCTTCACGCAACATATACGGAATGAACATCTTATCATACAGTACATAAAACTTGTATCCTCGCTCTTGCTTGGCTTTTTGATATAGTTTCTCTTGCAATATTAGTACTCTTTCTGCATCCGGTATTTCGCTGCGCCGTCTTTTAAACAGCTCACCCTGTACCGCCGCGTCAACTCTTTTCTGATCCATAACTATCAATTCTGTTTGACTAACATTCTTTGAAACTTTATTTATAGTAATGCCCCTTCGCTCCTTCCGCTTTTACCTTTTCGGTTATCATCACTACTACGGGCATATCCGACTCCCTCGGCAACAGTTGGACTGATACTGTTCCGTTAGGGTCTCCCACGTTCATGCGCTACCTTCGCGCTGCACGCAACATCATATTACTCCGGGTATCTGTTGATCTACTGAGTGCCATTAATAATCAATCAACATAGCAGGTTTCATCAAATCCGGAAGGTTGACCGATACCATTGGTGTAACGAAGCCTAACTGATGCAGCTTACAGCACCGTCCCGCCCGAGCTTCACAAAGCTCGTTTCCTAACAGTGTGTCAGGCGGACTTCAACCTGAACGGCTAATTGGGTTGTAAGGCTCTTTCATCCTTAAAGGTATTTGATTTATATATAAACGCACGCCTCGTGGTGCACCGAATTTCACGAATTTATTCCAGGTTTAGGTGTCGTTTGTAAAGATTTTATTCCAATTATTATAATCTCTTGTACAAGGCTATCTTCAAATCCCGAAGGGATTAAATATTAATGACCCCGGGTAAGCGATTCCGGATTCTTTTATTTAATAATAGCTCTGACTTAATCCGGAATCGCGCCACCCGGGGTTAGAATAACGCAGTAAAATGCGGCGCAACTACTCCCATAATTAAAGATCAAACCTGCCATGCGCCGCAAGATTCGAAAAACGAAAGGTCGAACCCGAATCCCTTCGGTCTCGGGACTCGTCGGTCTCGGGACTCATCGTTCCCGGGAGGCGAAGGGCAAAATGAGATAATGAGATTATTTGTCAATTCGACGATTAGTCAATTCAAAATATTTAATGACAATTTTACCCTAAAGAAATTCAGTATCAATATCTTAAACATGTTCAACCCGCTCCGGTAGGAGTTGTGTTTTCCTTTTTCCCCCGGTTCCGCAAGCTACACCGGGGGTCATTCATATTTAACCACTTCGTGGTAAAAAGTTGAGAGGATGAAATAATGTGTCTATCGGACAATTTGGCAAATCAAAAATTTCATTAACATTTTTACCCTGAAAGGGTTGAATATTAATAACCCCGGGTAAACGATTCAGGATTCTTTAAATATTAATGGCTCTGACTTAATCCGGAATCGCGCCACCCGGGGTTAGAATAACGCAGTAAAGTGCGGCGCAACTACTCCCGGTAATTGAAATCGAAACTGCCATGCGCCGCAAAGTTCGAAAAACGAAAGGGCGAATGGGGCAAAATGTGCGGATGTGTTAAAGTAAGAACAGTGACCGGGTCACTTTTTAAGGAAAGAAAAGTAGTCCGTTAGTTAGCTCAATTTTGAACTGCAGTCACCCGGTCACTTTTAAGTCTTTAAACAAAAATCAGGACGAATCATTTTTAGGAGCAACAAATTTCTTTGAACGAATCCCCCGATTCCCGGGGCAATCTGTGGGATTCGTTTAAATTCGTGAAATTCGTTTTTCCTGGAATTCGTTTAAATTCGTGAAATTCGTTTTCCTGGAATTCGCTCTAATTCGTCTAATTCGTTTTTCCTGAAATTTACTTCTACAGACAACAGCTTTTATATTTTTTCCCCGAGCCGCACGGACATGGTTCATTACGGCCCACATTGGAGAAAACATTTGCGAGCATTGGATTTTCATCCATGAAAATTTCCTCAGCCAGTTTATAATGAATATTCCAGTTTCCGCGCTGTTTGAAATAGCAACCCGGCACATGTGCTTCATCATCAAACAATTCGAGTGCATATTGAAGTTCTTCACGGATCAGGTTTTCATTCGTCCCTTTTTCTGTGAATTGAAGAAAGTCATTGTGGAGTTTTTGGACATCCTCACGGCAAGAATTCAGCCGGGCTTCGGCAACGTGTATAGCCAGTAACGGCTTCCATCCGGTGTCGGGATTTTTCAGAAGCCTTGAAATTATCTCTCCATGCAATTCATCCTTTGCGAAATAAATGCTGTCATAAAGAAACAAGTACGGAGCATTGCTCTTTTGTGCAACCTGTTTCTCAATGGCATCCAAAAAGAAAGAAATGGATTCGGGATATCGTTCCGATAGCATTCCCACCAGAAATAATCCCTGTTCATCCAAAAGATCCCAGTCGGGTGAATCGGGTGTTGTGAAAAGATTAATTACTGAGGGTATCATCCGTTGTGAGGAATGCACCTCAGCGAGAATGGCATACCAAAGCGGCAGATTAGGCAAACTTGCATTAAGCGTTGTAATCCTCTCATTATAGGCATTATCCAGATGAAAGATAATTTTGCTTTCAATCTCTTCATCGTAGGGAAGATCCATTAAATATTCAAGCGCTTCAAACGGAACTCCTTTAGTCTGTGAATGAAGAACGGCTATCGCCTCTTTAGTTGTCATAGTATCTGCAATTTTCGGCGCAAAGATAGAGTTTCGAAACAACGAAACAAAATAAGAGCAGAAACTAACTCAGGAACAATTAGGCAAATTGATCGGAGTTCAAAAGGCGCAAATATCTAAAATTGAAAGTGGAAATAATAGTGCAACAATTTCAACCGTTTTAAAGGTTTTTCATGCGTTGAAGGCAAAAATAATTTTTAAAATTGAGATTGAAGAACCTATCGGACTCGTCGCGTCATAATAGAATCATAAAAGTTTCAATTATATAAGTAATTATTGGTAATTTTATAGATGTAAAAAGAATGCTGATTCAAGGTTGACCAATTCACTAGTACATCCCAACTATGAAAATGCCTTTTACCACCGAACAGTTTTTCGATCTCTTCGAAAAGTACAATGTGACCGTGTACCCTGCCCAGCTTATTATCGGTCTGCTGGGACTGCTTGCAATACTTCTTCTTCATTCCGCCTGGCGATACCGGCACAAATTTATTGGCGGTTATCTTGGATTATTGTGGATTTGGATCGGATTTGCGTACCACATTACCTTTTTTACCGAAATTAATCCTGCAGCTTTTATATTTGGATTTGTTTTTATGCTGCAGGGAGTTTTGCTGCTCATAGCTACATTTATAGGCAATCGGTTAAAATTTACTTTCAGACCTGTAGCAAAAAATTTCTCAGGGTATTTTTTTATATTATTTGGACTTTTGATCTACCCCATGATAAGTTACCTGGCAACAGGTTCACTGGCAAAAACAATTGCAATCGGGTTGCCTTGTCCATCCACGATCCTGACTTTCGGATTCCTGATGATGACACAGAGTAAATTTTCAAAATACCTGCTGATCATTCCAACTTTATGGGCTATTGTGGGAATCTCGGCAGCAATTAATTTTGGCGTTTACCAGGATTTAATGATTCTTGTGGCTGCCTTATTTGCTGATTACTATTTGTTGAAAAAAAGCAAAGCCGGACATTTTGAGGATCCAGCTTTACAATATTGATACAATGAAATCTAACTGGTGACTTTTTCGAGTCTTTTCAGCATCGAGAACATAAACAAGGCTGAAAGGATACAACAAATAATAAAGAATGACCAAAGCTGCCAGATTTCAAGTTTTCCATAGAAAATAGCGCCAATAAACAGCAATTGGTTTCCGATAGCTGTAGCGGCTAACCATCCTCCCTGCATAGTACCTTTATATTTTGGCGGAGCGACTTTCGATACAAATGAAATCCCCATCGGACTCAGAAATAATTCAGCAATGGTTAATACAAAGTAGGTGGAGATAAGCAAGTAGGGTGAAACAAGCAGATCGTTTGGCACCGGATTTCCCATAAGACTTGATTGCGAAGGTAATCCTAATGACCCAACGGCCATAACAAGGAAGCCTGTTGCAGCAAAAATCATCCCTATTCCGATCTTTCGTGGTGAGGAAGGTTCCTTCCCTTTTTTATTCAGCCACGAGAACATCGCAACCGCTACGGGTGTAAGAGCAACTATAAAGAATGGATTAAGATGTTGAAAAAGCTCAGGTGAAAATAAATTATCCGCTGGCATTGTGCTTATCTTATAATAAGTCAGGTAGCCCAGGATTAGGGCTCCGGCAGCACCAAGAACACGGTTTATACCCGTTGATTTTCTTCTCAACAACACATACAAACTCAAAGAGGCACCAAACATTGGCAGCAATGTCCATAAATCGAACCAGAAAAAGGTTCCCGATCCAACGATACGTTGAGTGTAATCACGCGCAAAAAAAGTAAGGGTCAATCCATTCTGATGAAACGACATCCAGAAGAAAATTACCACTGCAAATACCAGGAATAAAGCCGTTAAACGCTCTTTTACCTCTGCTTTGGACATTTCAATTACCCTGACCGGCTCACCGTTTTTATCTTTGTGCTGCATTACACTGAAACCTGGTTTCAGCAGTTTGTTGAATGTGAAGTAAACAATCAGTGAGACAAACATCATAAAGGCGGCAAATCCGAAAGCGTAATTGTAACCCGTTGAGAAGGCCTGAATATAACTGTCTGCAAATGTGAGAACATTGAAATTCGCCGGGAGAATGCCACCGATATAGGCCTGGTTGGCAATTTCACTGAGCTTTTCAGCTGAGCCTTCCACTCCGTTTTTTACATTCCAGCATAATGAAGGGAATTCAGCTTTGTCCACAAAGCCTGAAAGACCAAGTACATATTTTTTGAGACTTATTGCTACTGTGGGAGCGAACAGCGCGCCAATGTTAATCCCCATATAGAAAATTGAAAATGCCGAATCTCTCTTGCTTTGATACCTGGGGTCTTCGTAAAGATTTCCTACTACAGCCTGCAGGTTACCTTTAAACATCCCGTTACCGAAAGCAATTACAAACAATCCGGCGCAAGCCTGGATCAGACCTGTGGTCGTTGAGGCTGTTGGGATTGCTATCAGAAAATATCCGATTGCCATGGTAATAATGCCGAATGCAATGGTCTTTTTCAAGCCAACTATCCGATCGGCTACCAGTCCGCCCACCAATGCCAGAGCATAGATGGAAGCATAGAAAACCGAATAGATCACCCCGGCTTTTGCACCGGTTAATCCAAATTTGGCCTGCAGGAACAGGACCAGAATAGCCATCATCGTGTAAAATCCAAATCGTTCACCCATATTGGCGAAAAATGCCACATAGAGTCCCCGGGGATGTCCTTTAAACATAAATTTATTATTTAAGGAGTTAATTAATTGATTAATTGCGGCAAATATAGCGATCTTTTTTGTTGAGATTATGCTGCAAAAAATCATGTTTGAGTCATTTCGCATCAATTATTGAACAACTTGGTTTTCGGGCATGGATTTCTTTGTAAATTTGAAGGGAGTAATTAAAACCTGGAATGAAAATTTTTACCACTTCACAGGCTGCTGAAATAGATCGGTATACTATTATAAATGAGCCAATAGCGTCAATCGATCTGATGGAAAGAGCCGCCAACCAGCTTGCAGACTGGATTGTTGCCCGCCTGAATATCAATGAAAGAATCGCAGTCTTTGCCGGTCCGGGAAATAACGGCGGCGATGCTTTGGCTGTCGCACGTATTCTGGCAAACGGCAATTTTAAGGTGAATGTATATATCCCCGACTTTGGCGGAAAGACTTCAGATGCTTTTTCAATTAATCATGAACGGTTAAAAGAACACAAAGAAATTGCTATCATTTTTTGCAACAGCGACGATTCGCTTCCCGATCTAACTGATTATGATTACATTATTGATGGACTATTTGGTTCCGGGTTATCCCGCCCGTTAACCGGCTTCCCCGCTTTGCTAGTACAGCATCTGAATCTCTCCGGCGTACCGATCATCGCGATTGACATCCCATCCGGATTGATGGGTGAAGACAACCGGAAAAACAACCCGAAGAATATTATCCAGGCAAACTATACACTAACCCTGCAATATCCAAAATTGAGTTTCTTTTTTCAGGAGAATGAGCGGTATACAGGGAAATGGGAAGTTCTTCCCATAGGATTGCATCCCGATGCAATTGATCGGACCAATTCATCGTGGTATTATTCCGATTTCGGCACAATGGTTACATTACTGAAGCCACGAAGTAAGTTTTCGCATAAAGGGACATTTGGTCATGCACTTATTGTGGCAGGAAGTCTTGGGAAGACAGGTGCTGCTATCCTGGCGGCAAAAGGTTGCCTGAAATCGGGTACAGGTCTGGTCACAGTTCACCTTCCCCATTGCGGATACCAGATCATACAGACAGCCTTACCGGAGGCAATGGTCAGCCTCGATGATTCGGAAAATGCAATTTCAGACATACCCTTATTAACCAGTTATAAGGCTGTCGGTATTGGACCCGGAATCGGCAAAGCTGATGACACCAGGCATGCCTTACATTCATTGTTAGCTCATTATCCTGCTCCCGTCGTGATCGATGCCGATGCACTGAATCTGCTCTCCATGAATAACGATATGATTAAGCTGATTCCTCACGGTTCCGTTTTAACGCCGCATCCGGTCGAGTTTGAGCGGCTGGCAGGACATGCTGAGTCGGATTACGAACGCTTACACCTGGCTTTGCGATTTGCCCAGATTCACCATGTTATATTAATTCTGAAAGGAGCTTATACTGCTATAGCTTTACCTGACGGAAATTGCTGGTTCAACAGCACCGGCAATCCCGGGATGGCAACGGCAGGAAGCGGTGATGTACTCACGGGCATCGTGACCGGAATGCTTGCGCAAGGATATAAACCGGAAGAAGCGGCAATCCTCGGAGTATATCTGCATGGGCTCGCAGGCGATCTGGCTGTTAGGGACTTATCGGAAGAAGCGCTCCTTGCAGGGGATATTGCCGATCACCTCGGAAAGGCCTTTAGCCTGCTTAAAAATGATCCCGGTTTTGGGAAAGCCAAAAAAAAAACTCAATTTTGAAGATCGTGTAATTAAAAATTCAGAGTAACTTAAAAGTATATCAATGAAACGGATCACAATTTTATTATTAAGTGCTTTCCTGATTACGGGAAATCTTTCAGCACAAAGAAAAGATGACAAAAAACCGGAACCAGGCGTTTTTAGCGGTGGTGTAATCTATTCCCTTCCCAGGACAGGTGTTCGCATTATGGTGGAGGTATCGCAGGAAAAATTCTTTCGTGGCCCTTTTAGTGAATATGCACTAAAATATATCGGGGTGAGAAATGCTGCAACTACAGATGCTGTTCTCTGGAAGATCACCGATCTGAAGATGGAGACATTTGGAGAACCCGATCCTGCCGAAATGCATAAAGCGACAGGAGCAGTAGCTTCCATGCTGAGTCTTTCGGATGAAGGGGTATTAACTGGAATAAACAGTTCATTAGCAGGGATATCAGGTAAAACCTATACCTCAGTATTTACACAAGATATTGAAATTCCCCGTGAAATATGGCCTGAAATGTCGATGCATTCGTATATCGAGGGTAAGGACAGCACACGCCAGTCGGGTGATAAAATAAAAACTTCCGAGGAAAAGGCAGCCGAAGCAGCCCACGATATTATGAAATTGCGCAAACGAAAAGCGCTGGTTCTGGCGGCAAATTACGATAAACTTCATCCGGACGGAAAAGCGTACCAGGTCATGGTCGATGAACTTGGCAAAATAATAGGTGATTATGAAAGTTTATTTATTGGTAAGTCTTATAAATCAGCTCATAAGTATGTATTCGAAGTGGTTCCGGATACCAAAGGGAGCAAGGCTATCGTGGCATTCCGGTTCTCACCCTCCGGAGGTATTTTACCCGAAAGTAATGTCTCGGGTAAACCGGTTATGCTTGAACTGGAACCCAATGCCGACCTGGTCCGTGTAGGGGAACAGATATCTGCGCCAGTTGCCGGGGAAACTTCAACGGCAGGATTATTTTACCGGATACCCGGGGTTGTAACAACCAGATTACTTAATGGCAGCGAGGTGCTCGCACAGGCACGTCTTTCGATGGCCCAGTTTGGCGTTGTCACCCCTTTGCCCGATGGATTATCAAACGGGGAATATTCGATTGATTTTCATCCGGTTACCGGCGCCATTCAACGGATTGGGCACAAATAAAATATTTTCAGAACAAAAAAAACCACAGGGGCAGGTATGTTTCTGTGGTTTTTTTCCTTTCTCCCGATCGCCCCTGGAATCTTGCGGCGCATGAAAGGTTTGATTTTCAATCATCGGGCGTAGTTGCGCCGCACGTTTGTTGATCGTCCTAACCCCGGGTGGCGCGATTCCGAAGAATGTTGGAGTACTTGATAAATTATAGAATCCGGAACGCTTACCCGGGGTCATTAATATTCAATCCCTTCGGGATTTGGAGATAGTAAATTCGTGAAATTCGTAATATACAAATTGGCAAATTTTCTCACTTTCTCATTTTCCCATGGGCGCCCCTTCACCCATTCATTTTCGAATCATGCGGCGCATGGAAGGTTTGATTTTCAATTAAAGATGCAGTTGCGCCGCACGTTTATTGTTCGTCTTAACCCCGGGTGGCGCGATTCCGAAGAATGTTGGAGTATTTGATAAATTATAGAATCCGGAACGCTTACCCGGGGTCATTAATATTTAATCCCTTCGGGATTGTTCCTATAAATGAATAAAATATGTCTTTTAAAAACTTTGTGAAACTTTGTGTGACTTTGTGAAACCGAATCCCATGCGAAGCATTAGCACATTGGCAAATTGGCAAATTGGCAAATTGGCAAATTTTCTCATCCTCTCATCTTCGCCACGTCGCCTCAACTACTCGCCTCAAGGCCCTGTCGCCCGATCAACTCTTCAATTTGTTGCGCAAAGAAGGCCCTGATTCATCATTCATTTAATGATTTTTGAACATTACTTAATCACCTGTTTTTAGTTATATTGCACCGCTAAATTCATTTAAAAAACTATAATTTAAATTTTATGACTCAGGTGAAAGCGAAGACTTTGCGTGATTCTACCGCAATGCGTTGGTTTGTACTTATTTTAATATCGGGACTTACATTTTCAACCTACTGGTTTCAGGACTTTATGTCGGGACTCAAAGGAATTATGGAGTCGGAAATGGGCTTCTCGAGCGAGGAATTTGGCCGCATCATAGGGCTCACCACAATTGCCAACATGTTCGGGATGATACTTGTAGGGGGTGTAATTCTTGATAAGTGGGGAATCAGGCTTACAGGTTATGTGTTTGGCATTCTTGCAACTGTGGGAGCCGGCACAACAGCACTAGCAGCCGCAGGGTTTTTCGGTGATGACAAAGGCACCATTCTTACGATGATGATTATCGGAAGGATAATGTTTGGATCGGGTCTTGAGATTTTATGCGTTCTGGCGACCCGGACTATCGTGAAATGGTTTAAAGGATACGAGATGGCGCTGGCCATGGCTGTTAATATCGGTTTCGGAAGATTGGGAACCGCACTGGGAATGGCCTCATCACTCGATATCGGAGGTGGACGTCTTTCACCTGCCGTCACATTCGCCGCCACGTTAATCGCGCTTTCATTCATCATGTTTATAATATATTCGTTCTTCGATGTTAAGATAGACCGCCAGTACAAAGTTGCTCTCGATCCAAACGTGGCTGTTGTTCCTGAAGAGGAATTCCGTTTTTCTGATTTCATTAAATTAATTACCGACAAGTCATTCATCTATATTACATTACTTTGTTTGACATTCTATGCGGCGGTTTTCCCGTTCATTCAGTATGCACCCGATATGCTGATTAATAAATTCGGATTCACCTCCATATTACCGGCCGAAGGATCGGTCATGATTTTTGGCAGTGAAACACTGGGGATTGTAGCTGTTTATCTTATTTTATTTGTTTTTGCCCTTGCATTCTCTATTGTTCCTTCACGAATCAGAAATCTTACAACACGCAGGATATTTACCTTTACGCTGGTTACGGTATTCGCAATTATCATCTATAATTTTTGGGATATTTTGCAGGTCTGGCTTCGCAACGGTCCTAAAACGGCTTCATTGATTCCGCTTGGTACGATTATCTTCACCCCTATATTTGGTAATTTTGTGGACAGGAAGGGTAAAGCGGCTTCGCTGATGATGCTTGGATCGTGCCTGCTTATTTTTGCTCACCTTTCACTTTCGTTGTCTGACAGTGTAACACTCGGATACGCAGCGCTGGTAAGTTTGGGAATTGCCTTTGCACTGGTTCCTGCAGCGATGTGGCCGTCAGTTGCAAAAATTGTTCCTGAAAAACGTTTAGGAACGGCCTATGCAACTATGTTTACGGTTCAGAACTGGGGACTTGGAGTATTTTTCTGGGGAATTGGTGCCGTGCTCGATTTAGCCAATCACGATAACCTGGCTGCTATTCGTGAAGGAAAAATGACTTACGATTATACCATTCCAATTATGATGCTCGTTGTTTGCGGGGTTATTTCCATCTTCCTCTCGGCTCTGCTTAAAAAGGCAGACAAAAAACAGGGATACGGGCTTGAGTTTCCGTCGAGCATGAAGCATTAGGACGAACGAAGAGGCGACTGGGCGATTGGGCGAAAGGGTGACAGGGCGACTGGGCGACGGGGCGAGTCAGGCAAATTACTCAGTCAAATGACTGAGATTGAAAATAATAGTGAACATCTAATACTAAAATAAAAAGATATGGCTAAAGAGATTGTAAACCTCGAACCAAAGGCTGTTTGGGAGAACTTTTATAAACTGACACAGGTACCTCGCCCATCAAAAAAGGAGGAGCAAATACAGTCGTTTATGGTGAAATTCGGCAAAAGTCTGGGCCTTGAAACTATTAAGGACAGCGTCGGAAATATAATAATCCGTAAACCGGCCACCCCGGGCATGGAAAACCGCAAAGGGATCATTCTGCAGGGTCATCTGGATATGGTCCCGCAAAAAAACAGCGGAACGGAACACAATTTTGAAAAGGATCCCATTGATGCCTTTATTGATGGTGAATGGGTTCGAGCACGCGGAACAACACTTGGTGCCGATAACGGCATTGGCGTTGCCTCTGCCATGGCAGTTCTTGCCTCAAAGGATCTCGTTCACGGTCCAATAGAAGCACTGTTTACCTGTGATGAGGAGACAGGCATGACGGGTGCAATCGGACTTCAACCTAATGTTCTGAAAGGGGATATCCTGCTCAATATGGACTCTGAAGAGGAAGGCGAACTTTACGTAGGTTGTGCCGGAGGAATCAATGCAAATATCGAATATGAATACGACGAAGTGATTGTTCCCGAAGGTGTAAAACCATTTAAAATCCTGATTACAGGCTTAAAAGGGGGCCATTCAGGTCTGGACATCAATCTTGGACGGGGTAATGCAAATAAACTGATTATCCGTTTTCTGAAATATGCAACCCGTGAACTCGATGTACGTCTCGCTGAGATCAATGGCGGTGGAATGCGCAATGCAATTCCACGTGAAGGGTATGCCGTAGTATTGGTACCCGAAGAAAATATAGCAAGCCTGAAAAAAGCGGTGAGTCACTACGAGTCAATTTATAAATTTGAGTTGAATGCCGTAGAACCAACCCTGAGTTTCACAGTGCAGGAAACCGAAATGCCAAAATCTCTGATCGAAGAACGCGTGCAGGACGACCTGATCGACTCGGTGTATGCGTGTCCGAACGGCGTAATCAGGATGAGTGACGGAATGGCAGGTATGGTCGAAACTTCGACGAATCTTTCAACGATCAAATCTCAGAAAGGGGTAATTTTTGTTAAATGTCTTTTGCGCAGTTCTGTGGATTCTGCAAAAGAAGATCTCGTTGAGATGGTCGACAGTGTATTCGCACTGGGCGGCGCCATGGTTTCGTTTGATGGCGGATATCCTGGCTGGAAACCAAATATGGACTCGCTTATTCTGAAGCAGATGAAGGAGATTTATCAAAATAAATTCGGAAAAGTTCCTGCTGTTTTGGGTATTCATGCCGGTCTTGAATGCGGAATTCTTGGCGCAGTATACCCCAACTGGGACATGATTTCATTCGGACCCACCATGCGCTCCCCACACTCACCCGATGAACGCGTTAATATTCCCTCCGTGCAGAAATTCTGGGATTTTCTGGTCGAGGTGCTCAAAAATGTACCGGTCAAATAAGGAATAATTACTTAAATAAAATTTTTACCCATCAAACCCCGAAGGTTTTAAAAACCTTCGGGGTTTGTATTTTCTGATGGACTAAATCCTAAATCTTAAATCCTAAATCCTAAATATCCTCTTAATTGTGTATGTTTGTTGTCAGCCTTTCAAACCTTTCCTTTTTATCAATTTTTTAATTGTGTGAATAACCCGATATGCCAAAAAGAGTCCTTCTTGCCATTATATTCTGTCTGCTGTTTTTTAATTTGGGTTATTCCCAGATTAAGAATATCGGTATTCCGTCAATCCGGAATTTTCCAAAACGGGAATACAAGGCCGGAACCCAGAATTGGGCAATCGCGCAGGATCAGAACGGGTTTATGTATTTCGCCAATAATGAAGGACTATTAACTTTTGACGGGGTTTCATGGCATTTGTACAGAATGCCCAATTCATCAATTATCCGTTCGGTATACGTTGGCGAAAATAACAGCATTTATGTTGGTGCCTACAACGATCTGGGGAAAATGGAGTTTGAAAGTAACGGCAAATTGGAATTTCACTCGCTTAAGAAATATATCCCGGCTGAATATCAAAATTTTGACGACATATGGAACATCATTTCATTTAACGGGAAAATTGTATTTCAATCGTACACCTGCGCCTTTGTCCTGGACAAGGACTCCACATTTACAGTTATAAAAGCTCCATTCCGTTTCCAAAGTTCATTCAAGGTGAATGAAAAACTCTATTTCAATGATATTGAGACAGGACTGAATGAACTCGTAAATGGTCAGCTTATGCCATTAGCGGGGTGTGAAGAATTAAAAGGGGAAGAAATCTGGTCGGTCCTCCCCTATCCCGGAGGTGATGAATTGCTAATTAGCACATTAACCAGGGGTGTTTTCCTGTATCATGGCGGGCAGTTGAAGGGATGGAATGTTTCTGTAAATGAATTCCTGAGGAAAAATCAGATTTTTAGTGCCATTCTTCTTCAGGATAAGTTTTATGCTTTCGGAACGATCCAGGATGGACTGATCATTGTCGATCTGCAGGGTAAAATTGTGCAGCATATCAATCGGAAGAAAGGATTGCAAAATAATACCGTACTCAAAATTATGGCCGACAGGTCCGGAGATATTTGGCTGGGTCTTGACAATGGAATTGATTATGTCAACATCAATTCGCCGATAACTTATTTAAAAGAGTCGGATGGAATCGGAGCTGGCTATACATCCATTATCCATCAGGGCAAACTCTACCTGGGGACAAATCAGGGCCTTTTTGTAAAGGATTGGGATGTGACAGATCAGAACAAAAGTTTGCGAATGATACCTAATACCTCGGGACAGGTCTGGAACCTGGCCGTTTTTGACGGCGTACTGGTATGCGGGCATAACAACGGAACGTTTGAAATCAAGGGAGAGACTGCGCGCCAGATCAGTAAGATACCGGGCGGTTGGAAATATCATATTCTCAGGCGTTTCCCGGGATATTTAATTGGCGGAACCTACAGCGGACTGATCCTGTTTAAAATGGTAAACGGATCCTGGAAGTTCGTCCGAAAAATTGAAGGCTTCAACGAATCATTCAGGGTGTTTGAAGAAGATGATGAAGGGAATCTTTGGATGAGTCACGGATTCAAAGGAATTTACAAAGTCAGTTTTGGAGAAAGTCCTGAGATTATTAAATCGTTTCGCTTTTTCACGGTTAATGATAGCCTGCCGACGAATTTCAATCTGAATGTCTTTAAGATTAAAGGGAAAATCATTTTTACAACCAATGCAGGTATATATCAGTATAATCCGCTAAGTGACCGGTTTGAACGTTCAACTTTATTTAACAGGTTGTTCAGTCCGATAACCGATTTCGCCTACATGAAAGAAGACAAGTACGGCAATGTCTGGTATGTAGCATGGTATCAGACCAATAACCGGGCGGGTGTATTCCGCCTTCAGGAGGATGGGAGTTTTCAGCATGTAACCTCCCCATTTATGCTGCTCAAAGGTAAATTTATCAGTGGTTTCGAATCCATCTACCTGTTTTCTGATGATCATCTCTTTATTGGAACAGAAGATGGCTTTGCCCATTATGCACCAAATGCGCGTTATAGTTATAATCCGGAATTTTCGATCTTTATTACCAGGGCTACTGCACTGAATATTGACAGTACCTTCTTTTATGGCAATTATCCTCCGGAAAGAGATGATCCTTATAAAGATAAATATAACTTCCCATATCGCGGTAACGCATTTAAATTTCATTACTCTTCTCCGCTTTACGATAACCCGGGAAGTGTTGAATATAGTTTTAAATTATCGGGATTGAATGATGAATGGTCGGCCTGGAGCAGTTCCTCGTCTGTCGAATTTGCCTTATTACCTGGCGGGAAATATGTTTTCAGCGTCAAAGCCCGGAATTCGCCCGGTCTTGAGAGTAAACCTGATGAACTGGCATTTGTGGTATACCCACCCTGGTACAGATCAACTCAGGCGATTATTGGTTATGCATTACTGTTTTTAATTCTTGCATCCTTTTCTGTATGGCTGTTTTTTAAACGAATAGAAATTTCCAAACGAAGGGAGCGTTTAAAGCACTTAAAAGCCTACCGGAAAAAAGAGCAGGACTATATTCAGCAGGTTTCGTTGTCAGAAAAGAAAATCATAAAACTGAAAAACGAAAAACTGAAGAGCGAGATGATACACCGCGATAAAGAACTCGCCAATCAGACAATGGACCTGATCCGTAAAAATAAGTTTCTGGCCAAAATTAAGGATGAACTTGAGAAGATTAAAAAGTCATCAGCTGATGTTTCATTGAAAGAAAAAACCTCTTCGTTAATCGCAAAAATCGATAAGGATATCGACCACAACAAACAATGGGAGGTTTTCGAAACCGCATTTGATGAAGTACACGAAGATTTTTTGACCCGGCTTAAATTGCGATATCCGGCCCTGACCCCCAAAGAGCTGCGATTATGCGCCTACCTGCGTATGAATATCTCGACCAAGGAGATCGCCCCTTTAATGAATATTTCGATCCGGGGCGTGGAGATCTGCAGGTACCGGGTCAGGAAGAAGTTAAATATTGATCGCGACACCAATTTGACGAGCCTGATCATCGACCTTTGATCATTTTACCGGCATGTAGTATCAGATTTCTCTATTCAGTGTATTATCCTCAATTCCAAAAAATAATCCAATCAGTTTATATACAACATATTATGCCTGTGCATGATGTATTTTTGACGTAATGCCATTTTATAACTGATGTATTAAAGCTGTACCAAAACAGTGTTTTAGATCGGATTGTAATACCTTATTTTGCACATCAAACATTAAGTAAGCGTTAATTATTCGTCATTTTAAATTAACAATTCAAAAAATTCATTAAAATTTATGAAAAAAACAATTTTGATTCTAATGGTCCTTGTATGCTCATTTACCGGTTACGGGCAGGGGATACAAGTTAAAGGGGTTGTTACCTCGGCCGACGACGGACAGCCAATTCCGGGTGTGAGTATTGTCGTAAAAGGAACAACAACAGGTATTACAACCAATATTGATGGGGCATATACCTTGTCGGTTCCCGCAAATGCCACACTGGTGTATTCATTCGTGGGCTTAAAAACCCAGGAAATTGCAGTAAATAACCGGAAAACCATTGATATTGTCCTGGCTCCCGATGCTGAGGACATTGATGAGGTAGTTGTAGTTGGTTATGGCACTCAGAAAAAGAGCCTTGTTACCGGCGCGATTTCAAAAGTAAGCGGCGACGATCTTAAAAATGTTTCCGATATGCGGGTTACACAGGCATTGCAGGGTAAAACCGCGGGTGTGGTGATTGCCGGTAACTCAGGTCAGCCAGGAGATCAGACCTCAGTGCGTATCCGTGGAATCGGAACTAACGGTGATGCTGAACCTTTATATATAATAGATGGATTGCCGATGAGTGGTGCGGGAACCGATTTCTTAAGTTCGAACGATGTTGCCTCTATCGAAATCTTAAAGGATGCGGCCTCATGTGCGATTTATGGCGCACGTGGTGCGAATGGTGTTGTTTTAATCACTACTAAAACCGGAAAAAAAGGTTCCAGGATGACAGTCAATTACGACGGCTATTATGGTGTTCAAAACCCATGGCGCAAAGTGACATTGCTTAACAGCAGTGAATATATGATGCTCACTAATGAAGCAGCTATTAATGGAGGTAAAGCACCTCAATTTTCACCTGCTGATATGGCAAGCTATACGGCAGACACTGACTGGCAGGACGAAATGTTTAATTACAATGCCCCAAAACAAAATCATTCGATCTCGATGAACGGGGGCAGCGACAAACTGGAATATTCTTCATCGCTGAATTACTTCAAACAGGAAGGTATTGTAGCAAAAGGAAAATCAAACTTCGAAAAGTTTGCCTACCGTCTCAATACAACCGGTACATTCGGATTCCTCCGGATCGGTGGTAATATCAACCTTGTACATATTAAAAATAAAGGAATAGACGCCAACAGCCATTTTGGAACGAGCCTGGCACAGGCTATTAATATGCCTCCGATTGTTCCCGTCACTTATACTGACGGCACATGGGCTACTCCTGAACATTTTGGAATGGGACTCCAGGAGATTACAAATCCTGTAGCCCTTTTGAGCTACAATAACTCCCAGACCAGAACCAATAAAGTCGTTGCGGGTGGTTTCGCCGATGTCGATTTTGGGAAACTCATACCCGTGCTTAAGGGATTGACCTTCAGGTCGAGTTATAGCGGTGAAATGGCCCTGGTGACCAACGACACGTATACTCCTCTCTATAATCTCGATGCCATGCATTTTACATCCTTTGATCGTGCATCCAAAAGCATGGATATCTGGTCGAGATGGAATTTTGAAAATGTACTTACCTATGATAAGACTGTTGATGTCCATCATGTTACATTGATGGCAGGAACCACGGCTTTTAAAGATATGCATGAAAATCTTTCCGGTTCAAAAAATGATCTGATTTTTGATGATTTTGAGCATTCGTATATCGATAATGCCACAGATGTGCTTAGTGCAAATGCAGGTGGCGGATATGCAGAACATACAGTTGCTTCGCTATTTGGCAGGGTTAATTATGACCTGAATCAACGGTATATGATAACAGCCACATTACGTAAAGACGGCTCTTCAAGATTTGGTTCTGCCAATAAATATGGTTATTTCCCTTCTGCCTCTGTGGGTTGGGTAATCTCCAGAGAAAATTTCATGAGCAATATGGGTGATTATGTCGATATGCTTAAGTTAAGGGCGAGCTGGGGACAGAACGGAAGTGAAAATATAAGAGATTTTGGCTATACCTCAGTAATTGGAAATCAGAGTATTTATTATTTTGGAGACAGTAAAACTCAGTACAATGGAACTCAGCCCAGACGTCTTGCCAATCCTGCCATGAGATGGGAAACTTCGGAACAAACCAATATTGGTCTTGATCTCACTACGTTGCAAAGTAAATTAAGGGTTACGCTCGATTATTACGTTAAGTCTACAAAAGATTGGTTATTCGAAAAACCAATTCGGCCTATTGCCGGAAACTCAGCTTCTGAGGTTAATGGTGGATTGGTGCGTAACGCAGGTGTAGAAGCCGAAGTAGGATACAAAACCAATATCGGCAAACTGTATTTCGATGCATCCGTAAATGGTGCGTTCAATAAAAATGAAGTACGGGAACTTGACAACTTCGAGAAAAGGTTACAAGGTGGAGATGGTGGTTTTGGCCAGTCTGGAGTACTGTTCGCCACGATTGGGTCTCCAATGGGTGTCTTTTATGGCGTGAAGACCGATGGAATTTTCCAGAACCAGGCCGAAATTGACAGTTATGTGAGCTCAACGGGTGGAAAAATTCAACCCAAAGCCAAACCGGGAGATATCAAATTTATCGATCAGAATGGCGATGGTACAATTTTAGAAAACGATCGGGTTAATCTTGGTTCTCCGTATCCAAAATTTACCGGAGGAGTTAATCTGAATCTCGAATTTGGAGGATTCGATCTGAATATGTTTGTATATGCTGCCCTGGGTCAGAAAGTTTACGATGCCACCAGAAGATATGATATGAACGGAACCAATTACCGTGCCGACTGGCTAAACCGCTGGACCGGTGAAGGGACTTCAAACACCTATCCGCGTGTAACATTTGTGGACGATAACGAGAACATGAATACCGTAAGCGACTTTTTTGTTCATGATGCCAGTTTTGTAAGGTTGCGTAATGTCAGTATTGGTTACACCCTGCCTAAAGTGGCTACCGATTACCTGAAGATTTCGAAAGTGCGATTCTATGTATCTGCCGACAATCTTTACACATTCACCAATTATAAAGGATACGATCCCGAAATCGGTGGCGGCGTATTCAGTAATGGTATCGACCATGGCGTCTATCCCCAGGCCCGCACATTAATGGGTGGGGTTAATATTACATTTTAATAAAGCCAATATTTAAAAAACTGAAAGATGAAAAAGAGTATAGTATATGTAGCTTCTTTTTTGGCTTTAACACTTGGAGCGTCCTCTTGTTCACAGGAGTTTCTAGAGCTGGAGCCAAAAACCGGCCAGCTGGAGGCCAACTATTATAAATCAGAAAATGAGGCATTTCTTTCCCTTACCGCAGTTTATGATGCCTATGCGGTACAAAACTGGCAGTTTGTTCCTGTGATATCAGATATTTATTCGGATGATGCGTTTGCGGGTGGTGCCAATGTGAACGATATGAGCCAGTTCCAGGAGCATGAAATGTTTAACATGACCAGTGAGAATGGTGCTGCAAGCGATTTGTGGAGCCGTTGTTATTCCGGAATCTACCGTGCTAACCTGTATCTTGAAAGACAGGAAAATATTACATGGGTAACAGAAGGACTAAAAGCAAGGATGGAAGGAGAGGCACTATTTCTGAGAGCTTATTTTTACTGGGATCTGGCACGTCATTATGGATGGGTACCTATCCTGACCAAAGTTCTTCCGGATCCTGAGGACTATAACAGCATTGGACAGAATACTCCGGCGGAGGTTTTTGAAATGATTGCCACCGACTTGCTCAAAGCAGTGAATGTACTTCCGGTTGATATTGCTGCCTCTGAAAAAGGACGTATTTCAAAAGGAGCAGCCCAGGCGTTGATCGCACGGATTTATATGTATCATACCGGCATGAGCAGCAACGCCGAACTGGGTCTTACAGCACAGAACTGGGGTGACGGCACAACAACCATCAATAAGGAATACGTTCAAACCGCCTTGGACCAGATTATTACAAGCAATAAATATTCCCTCGTGCCGGTTTATGCCAATCTTTGGGACTGGACGAAACAAAACAACCAGGAATCTTTACTCGAAATTCAATATTCCGATAAAGCAAAATCGGGAGACTGGGGTGGCTGGAACATTAATGGTAACTTTTCAAGTGTCTGGATGAGCGTGAGGAATCCTGAAGGAGATGCTTCGATTTTCCCGGGCTGGTCGTTCGATATTCCGACCTGGAGTCTGGCCAATGAATTTGAAACGGGCGATCCCCGTAAAGATGCCACGCTTTATAATGCAGATGTTAAAATGACCAGATATAATAAAGCGTTTATGAATACAGGATATTTCAACAAGAAATATATGGCTTTAAGCGCTTACATAGGATCAGGAGGTGATCCGGCTCACAACTTCCCCCGTAACCATGTCGATATCCGTTATGCTGATGTCTTACTCATGGCTGCTGAAATGTGGATGACAGACAATCCTGCGAAGGCTTTGGGTTATTTCAACCAAGTCAGAACCCGTTCCCTCGGCGCTGCCGCTGCGCTTACTGCACTTACACTGGACAATATCTACCACGAGCGTCGCGTTGAATTTGGCGGAGAAGGATTACGGAAATGGGATCTGCTCAGAAGAGGTAATGCTTATGCCGAAGCAAAAATCAACGCAAGCTTTGTAGTTCCGTCAGGAATACCAAATCCTGCCGATTTTGCTCCGCGACTTTTTAAAGCCAACACATTCGGTATGTTTCCGATTCCGGCTGGTGATATCAGGAATGCCAACAAGGATGTGATGAAACAAATGGTTCCTGCTTATAAATAAGATGGGCTTAGATTCTTTTTATTAATGAGAAAAACAATATTCTAATGGAAAAAAATAAATACTTTCGAAGTATCGCAGGCTTGTTTGCACTCCTGGTAGTGATGTTGGGATGCGAGCCGCAAATGGATTCAAAGCCGGAAATTGGTTCGGCTCCAACAGAAGATCAACTTGATTTCACGATTACACCCGGTACCTCTGATTTCAAGTTCGTGATCAAAAACACCTCTTCCGTCACAGGTATCCCTTCGTGGGATTTGGGGAATGGAACCAAAAGCACCGACGCTCAGCCAATCGGAAACTACCCGATGCCCGGAGAGTACACGATTACAATGACCCTTTTAACCAAAGGTGGCACAGCCACTAAAACGAAGAAGGTTACCCAGACTAAAACCGACTACTCGATTTTTACTGATGCAAAATTTGTCAACCTTAGCGGAGGCATTAGTGCTGCTGCCGGTAAAACCTGGGTACTTGACAGTCTGGCGAAAGGACACCTTGGTGTGGGTCCTGCAGGTAGTCCAGGTTTGGATTGGTGGTCAGCCGATCCTCTCGCAAAGAAAGCGGTAAAGGTTTTGTATGACGATGAAATTAATTTCAAAGTCAACGGATTTGTTGCAACGTTGATCAACCATGGTAAAAGTTATGTGAAAGGCTTTGTAAAAACAAGTCCCGGATACAGCAATGCATATGAATTTGATTCCGATTTTGTTGTAGACTTTACCCCAGCTCCCGGAACATGGTTTATTGAAGAGAAAAACGGAAAATCCTACCTGAAGCTCGGAGGCTCAAAACCAATGTTCCCCTGTTTTGATGTGGGCGCAGTTGATGGCTCATATCAGATCCTGAAAATTGAAGAAAACCTGCTCGAACTGGTTACTATCGACCGGGTTGAAGGCAACGCATGGCATTATCAGTTGATCCCTAAAGGATACGTTAAACCTACAGTTACACTTGCGTTGTCTGCTACCACTACCGCAAATGTGAATGAGTATGCGGTCAAACTTGACAATGTGGTGATTCCTGCAGGTCTTTCCATAACAAAGGTCGTGGTCGATTTTGGTGATGGCACGATTAAAGAGAATGCTGATTATCATACGGTATTTACGAATACTTATATGCGAAAAGCACCTTACAACATAACCGTTACTGTGACTGCTTCGAATGAAACGATTGTCAAAACAAAATCAATTGAGGTTGCTGCCAATCATCCAACTTATGTTCCGTTCCTGCTCGATATGATGGTCGTCTACAACGATTTCAGCGAGGTGGTTATGGCACCTGTAAATGGTCAGGATGGTAGTGTTACCATTGTAAACAACCCGTTAAAGGAATATCCTAATAAATCGTCGAAAGTTGCACTCTTCAGAAAGGAAAACCAGGAATGGGCCAATGCAAATTTACAGTTGAAAGCTGGCTATCGTTTTGATCTGAGATTACAGCATATCTTTAAAATCCAGGTTTACGGCAAAGCGGGTGATGTAATTCTGTTAAAGCTCGAGAATACCGACAAAGGCGGAAATGCATGGCAAACCGGTACAGCCGACGTGACCTATAAAATCAAAAAGGACAATACCTGGGAAATAGCAGAGTATAATTTTAGCGGTGTCAGTGCCGGTTGGGACTGGACAGGCGATCAGTTTACGTCAAATATTGTTACAAGTTCACAATTCAACCATGATTTCTACAACGTGATCCGGATCATGTGCAACCCCGGAAACAAGGTAGGAGTTCATCAGTTCTACTTTGATGATCTTTCTGGACCTCATGTTGAAGGTTTAAAATCTGCAACCTTATAATAATTGTAAATCAAGACATTGCTTACCGGGTTACCCGGTGAGCAATGTTCTTAATTCAGAATAAAATGACTTTTCAATTGATGAAGTATCCCGCCATAATTATTTACCTGTTTGTATCCTTACTGAGTACTTCCTCGTGCAATCAACCTTTACCTGAAAAAAACGATATTGAAAGTCGGGTGACCAACCTGCTTTCGGAGATGACCCTTGACGAGAAAATCGGTCAGATGTCTCAGATTGATCCCGCATCTATGACGGCAGAACAAATCAATCAGACTGTCCGCGAAGGAAAATACGGTTCCTTTCTCAATGTATTCGGGGTCGATAAAATAAACGCCCTGCAAAAGACGGCTATGGAAGAGAGCCGGCTGAAGATCCCACTAATTATAGGTCGGGACGTTATCCATGGCTACAGGACCATATTTCCCATTCCGTTGGCAATGGCTGCGACCTGGAATCCCGGAATTGTAAAAAAGGCTTTTCGCATATCCTCGATCGAAGCTTCTTCACAGGGGATCAGGTGGACATTTGCACCCATGATCGACATTACCTGGGATCCGCGCTGGGGAAGAATTGCCGAAGGGTGTGGTGAAGATCCTTACCTTGCGTCCCTGCTCGCAAAAGCCATGGTAGAAGGGATCCAGGGCGAGAAGCTGACCGATCCCACTGCATTGGCTGCATGTGCCAAACACTTTGTAGGTTACGGTTTTGCCGAAGGGGGACGCGACTACAATACCACGTATATCTCCGAACCAATGCTGCGCAATGTGGTACTTAAACCATTCAAAGCGGCTAAAGATGCGGGTGCCCTAACATTTATGTCAGCATTTAATGATTTAAACGGAGTCCCGACCTCCGGAAATGAATTTACCCTACGCCAGATTCTGCGCAAGGAATGGCAATACGATGGAATGGTTGTCAGTGACTGGGGTTCCGTTTCCGAGATGATCAGCCATGGCTATTGTGCCGACGATAAAGAAGCTGCATTAAAAGCGATTACTGCGGGGGTTGATATGGAGATGTCAAGTGCAACCTATTCAGGCCATCTCAAAAGCTTATTGGACGAGAATATGATAAGTCTGTCAATCGTAGACGAGGCCGTAAAAAATATCTTACGTTTGAAATACAAACTTGGATTGTTCGACAATCCCTATGTTGATCCGCAGGCTGAAAAGATGATACTTGCGCCTGAATTTCTCGATCACGCCCGAACGGTAGCGAGACAAAGTGTAGTTTTACTTAAAAATGAATTAAATACGCTTCCTTTATCACCCGGCATTTCGTCTGTCGCCGTAATCGGTCCATTGGCTGATGCGCCACGCGACCAGCTCGGAACCTGGGTTTTTGACGGCAAGGCCGAAGATTCAGTAACCCCGCTAACCGCAATCAAAGAAGTATTGGGAGAGAAGAAAGTCAATTATGCCCCGGGATTAACCTATAGCCGTGACAAGAGTAAGGGCGGTTTTGCTCAAGCAATTGCTGCAGCGAAGAAATCATCGGCAATTCTATTTTTTGCGGGTGAAGAATGGATTCTTTCAGGCGAAGGTCAGAGCCGGGGAGAAATAAACCTGCCGGGCGAGCAGGAAGCATTGATTGAAGCATTAGCCGCGACCGGAAAACCGCTGGTTGTGATAGTGATGGCCGGTCGTCCGCTCGCAATAGGCAATGTGGCCGAAAAGTCAAATGCCCTTCTCTATGCCCTTCATGGCGGATCGATGGCAGGCCCTGCACTGGCAGACCTGATTTTTGGCAAGGAATCGCCTTCAGGGAAATTACCCATAACTTTTGTGAAAGGTTCAGGTCAGATTCCGTTCTACTATTATCACAATAATACGGGTCGTCCCGCCAATGCAAAATCATGGACCCCTATCGACAGTATTCCTGTTAAAAACAGCCAGGCGTCACTGGGATATAAGTCGTTTCACCTCGACTACGGATTCACGCCACTTTACCCGTTTGGGTACGGCCTGAGTTATACCACATTTAACTACAGTAATCTTACCCTATCAGCAACGAGTATGGCCGATAACGGCAGTCTGACCGTTAAAGCCTCCATACTTAATGCGGGTAATACCGATGCGGATGAAATTGTGCAGCTTTATATACGCGACCGTGTAGGAAGTATTACCCGTCCGGTTAAAGAATTAAAAGGATTTAAAAGAATACACCTGAAAAGTCGCGAAACGGCAACAGTCTCCTTTGAACTTCCGGCTTCAGCACTTGAGTTTTTCAACGGGAAGCAAAATGTGATCGAACCCGGTGATTTTGACCTCTGGATCGGACCAAATTCTGAGGAAGGACTACACGGCGAGTTTGTGATTAAAAATAAGAATTAGGAATGCAATCCTTTAAGTAATGGAAACTATTTATTGTCGTATTTTTCACCCCCAACCCCTAAAGGGGAGTCATGCTTGTAGCATCGTCAGGGCTTGTGAGTAGCGAAAGTCCCGATTTTATCGGGATTTAGGGGTAAATCAAGTAAAAAATACGACATTTATTCTTTCTTTTAACCTATTAATTTTGATGATTCAATAATTAAAGTAAAATGAAAAAGATATTACTAGCAAGTCTGATAATAAGTTCCTTGATGACACAAAGTTGTGCATCAGATAAAAACATCACGCCTCCCGGCGAAAAACCCGGGAATGGCGGCGTTAAAACCCTTGTATGGAGTGACGAGTTCGATTATAACGGTCTGCCCAATCCCCTCAAATGGAGTTACGATACCGATGGCAATACATCGGGCTGGGGAAATAATGAAAAGCAGTTTTACACAAATGGACGGTTGCAGAATTCTGAAGTAAAGGGAGGAGTCCTGACCATCAATGCAATAAAGGAAGACTTCAACAATTTTAAATATACTTCTGCCCGCCTGATCACCAAGGCAAAAGGTGACTGGCTTTATGGAAGAATTGAAGTAAAAGCTAAACTGCCCGATGGCCGCGGAATGTGGCCGGCAATCTGGATGCTTCCGACCGACTGGGCTTACGGCGGATGGCCTGCAAGCGGCGAAATTGATATAATGGAAAATGTAGGATATGATCCTTATGTAATACTCGCATCGGCCCACACCGAAACCTATAATCATGTGAAGGGAACCCAGAAAAGCGGGAAGCTGACCGTTCCGGACTGTTATACAAATTTCCATGTGTATGCCCTTGAATGGGAAGCCAGTGAATACAGGGCGTACATTGATGATACGTTAATCTTTACTTTCAAAAATGAAGGCACCGGCTATAAAGTATGGCCTTTTGATAAACGGTTCCATCTGCTGCTTAATGTCGCTGTAGGCGGTAACTGGGGCGGTGCCCAGGGCATTGATGATACCATTTTCCCCCGCTCTATGGTTGTCGACTATGTTCGGGTTTACCAGACAAAATAGTTTTATTTCTTCATAGAAAGGTGTTGCTCCTAATGCCGACACCTTAACACTGTGTAAATCTGTGTACTTACTCTGTGTAACTCCGTGTAATTTTTTTTATTAAGACATTTTTAATCCAATTCGAAAGCGTTGGCAAATTTTCTCATCTCCTCATTCTCTCCTTCCCATAGCCCAGTCGCCCATGTTGCCCTTTCTCCCCGTCGCACATTTCTCACCTTCTCACCTTCTCATTTTCTCGTCTTCTCAACTTCTCCTCTTCGAATCTTGCGGCGCATGGAAGGTTTAATTTGCAATTAAAGATACAGTTGCGCCGCGCGTTAGTGAGGGAAATCACGATACTACTAAGGTAAAGGCTAGCAATTTCTCTTTGCGGTCTTTGCGGTCTTTGCGTGACACTTAGAAGAATTTTAAAAAAGGAAATAAGGTTATGTTGACAGGGAGCATATAAAAGCCTGTATTTTAGAACTTTTCCAAAAATCGGGACAAGTTGTGTGACTTTGTGCCTTTACTTTCCCAAAAGATCGGCACAAGATTTGTGACTTTGTGAAACCTAAGGGAATGCGAAATCATTAGCAAATTAGCACATTGGCAAATTGGCAAATTTTCTCACCTTCTCATCTCCTCATTCTCGCCTTCCCGTCGCCCAGTCGCCCAATCGACTCTGCAAATTGCGGCGCATGAAATCTTTGATTTTCAATCATCGGGGTAGTTGCGCCGCATGTTTATTGTTCGTCCTAACCCCGGGTGGCGCGATTCCGAATAATGTCAGAGCAATTAATAAATTACAGAATCCGGAACGCTTACCCGGGGTCATTAATATTTAATCCCTCCGGGACCATCTGAAAAATTACTCTAAGATCTATTCCTTAATAAATCACTGTGTTATACAGATTGTTACAAGTTAAAATGTAACACAAATACATCTCATTGCCCTTTATTCGTTCCCCGTACCGTTCCCTTTTACTATCTTTACAAAAAAAAATGTTCTTCCTTAAAGACAAAAATAAAGATACAACTACGATTGAAGCAATCGTTCGGTACAAAGGGCAAAGGTATAAATTTTCCACCGGTGAAAAGATTTGCTCCGCACTTTGGAATCCTGTTAAGTCAAGGTGTAAAGAGGTTCGTCAAAATCCTGAAGGAGCATCGATCAACCTCAGGCTGGATATCTGGGAAAAGCATGCCAGGACCGTTTTGGGTCATTTCGCTTTCAAATTTAAGATACCATCGAAGGAAGAATTTAAAGAGGCTTTGAAGGTGACTGCTTACGGGAATAGTAATGAATACTCCATTAATTTTGTTGACTTTGCCAAACAACATAAAGAATCATGTACTAAATCACCTGGCACTAAATTAGTATACCATTCAGCAATTAAGTGGCTTGAATTATTCGAAGCTCATACAGGCAAAAAATTGCTCTTCTCTGATATGAACAAAGATTTTTACAATCAATTTCATTTATTTGTATTCAATTCAGGAATTGTGAATTCTCCCAATTATTTTGGAGCTTTAATTAAGAATATCAAAGTTTTTATGAACGTTGCCAGGGAAGAAGGACTCCATGATGTCAATACTCACAATTCATCATCATTTAAAAAAATTGACATTGATGTGGATAATATATATCTAACTGTTGATGAACTTATTAATATACACCGACTCAATATTACCGAAGAGCTTTTGGTGAGTATTTACCCGAAGAAAAAATCATACAAGGTAAAAGAAGCTTTAAAACTGCTTGAACTTGCCCGGGGACGTTTTCTGATAGGAGCTTTTACAGCGCTCAGGGTGTCGGATTACACACGTATTGAAGAGATCAACATTAAGGATAATATTATTAGGATCAGGACAGATAAAAACGATTATCCTGTTGTAATCCCTGTTCACTGGGTGGTAAGGGAAATTCTTGACCGGGGGTTTAGTCTTACTGATAAAATATCTGATCAGTTAATCAACTCTAAAATCAAGGTGTTATGCCGGTGTGCAGGAATAGTTGAACCTGTAGTACTTGCCAAATTCGATGTCGGTAAACGAAGCGATATTATTAAAGACAAATGTGATTGGGTCACCACGCACACTGCCCGGCGATCAGGGGCTACAAATATGTTTAAAGCCGGTATTCCTTCAATAGCAATAATGAAAATAACAGGGCATCATACCGAAAAGTCATTCCTTAAATACATTAAAATCACTCAGGAAGAAAATGCCCAGATGTTGTCTGCTCATTCATTTTTTCAAAAAACCAAGGTAGATAAACCGATTCCTAATAATTCTACGGATGCTTCACCTACTTAAATGTCAAACAAACCACAACTATGTATAAGCCGTAAATGTCATCCGTGTGAATGTCGAAGGGTACAAAGTTTGGGTCGGGATTTATTGAAATACAATGAAGGTATCCTTCTGTTTCAGAAGGTACAATTTTTTTAATTACAGTTCCGTTGCAGGTATCCAGAACGTAAACCTTCCCCCACTCTATAAATGCTTTCTCGTTTATCTTCTTAATAAACACCAGTGATCCGTTGGGAAACTCAGGATACATGCTGTCACCTGCCACACTTATGGCAAATTCAGCTCCTGTAACCGGCGATAAGATCTGCTCACAATCAGTTACCTTAACCGATATTAAAAAATCTTTAAGACTTCCCCCCTGTGCAGAAACCGGAAGTAACGGAATTAAAAATTTGTCTGAATAGCTATTAGGTGCTGCTTCCAATGCTTCTCCCCGAAAAATTGGAGCTTCGCCTGTGAGAAGCCACGTCGGATTAATCCTGGGGAACGCTTCCAGTATTTTTTGGAGGGTATCATAACTTGGTGATTTCTCCTTATCATTAATAATCCTTCCAATTGTCACGTTATTGTTGGAATAACCAAGTGCTTTACTAAATGAATTGGAATTTAGCCCAAGCTCCCTGATCAAAATCTCCAGTCTTTCACTTATTGTTTGTTTTTTAGTCATTCAATATTCCTGTTTATTTTCATGTCCAGCTTCTAAACTGTTCGTGTTGAAATTATCTCATTGATATCATACAGATTTTCAATGAGATAATACCAAATACAAATATATCGTGAAAAATAACTTCTATTTGTTTGTTATATTCACGAATAGTTTGTTCATATTTGCGATCAAATACAAACAAAAAAAAGTACATTTTGAACCTCATATGCACCATGTTGAATTCCATTAATCCATTTTCCCTGATCAAAAAAACCGGACAATTCCGTGAATATAACCGATTTCAGATAACGGAGCTTATGGATTCTCAACTGGTTACTGATGTTTCAAAAGTAAACAAGTTTACACCTATAAACAATACTATAAATGGTACACAAAGTGAATTTCAGAAAAGCATTTGAAAACCTGCGAAAGAAGGATGCATCAATTGTAAAAGAGACAATTACCCGCAGATGCGGATGGGGCTCCTTCCAACTGTTCTATATGAAAATGCGGGGAGACCGAACTTTGCAAGCATGGAACCAAAAGAAAGTAGATGAAATTTCAGTTGTCGAATCTACATTCAGGGCATTCGGGATCGATGCGTGGACCGGCAACGAAATAATAACTGTTTAACACCCCAGCCATGCAGCCACAAATCCTTACCAAAACAGAAGATCAGGTAATTCGGCTAAAACTTCAGGGCTTCAGCCGAAAGGAGATTGCCGCACTCACGTTTCGTTCCACGGGTACGATACAAAGGCATTTTCAGAATGTGTATGAGAAACTTAATATTCAGAATGAGATTGAGCTTTACAACTGGTATGCGGAAAACATTCTCGATATCAATTTTCGTCAGTTATTAAAACCTGAGGGTTTTATGACTGAAGAAAGCAACTACAAAAGCATATCAACGGATGGAAAGTCAGTCGGCTGATTCGGCAAAGATTGAAGAATTAATGTAAAAGATTTAACACGATGGAACAGGAAATATTTTATAAGGCATCAGCTACCGATCTTAGGACATTGCTGCTTGAACCAATACGCAATGAGGCGAGAGCAGAGTTGAGAGCCAAATTTAACGACAAGATTGTAGATGTTGAAACAGTGGCAAAGATTCATGGCGTGCATCCGCATACTGTACGTACTTATGCCAAATCCGGTGATTTGATTCATCAGGAAAGGAATGAAAAGGAAGAGTACAAATTCAAGCTCGGAGATGTGCTGGAATTTGATTTCAAAGAACTTAGGCGGCAACTTAAGAAACATAGGCTCTAAGAATAAACACATTACCCACGGCGGGGTCAAGCCGGCGTTCTTATCTTTTTATAACCCCCTGGCGGTGGGAAAAAAGGCCATTGAGGGCGGGAGAACAAAACCTCCCGCTCTATGGCAAAGTTTTATATTTAAAGCACTTAATAATTAATTACATGGCAAATTGTATTTTAAAAGACGAATCGATTGATATCACAGGCTTGACCCTTCAGGAAGCACACCAGGTAAAGATTGCACTGATTCATTTCTCAAAGAAAAATCTTCCGGCGACGCAAGAAGAAAAAAGGTTCAACACTGAAATTGTTACTTCGATCGACAAAGCACAGGATTCAATGTGTCGCAAACTTGAAAAACAAGGAGGTATGCATATAATAACCGATGATAATAGTGAAAAAAAGAAATGAAGTTTAAGCAAATCCTTAAGGAAATAATAACTCCCCGCTTTTCAGTTGATGAGCTGGAGAGAAGCCATACCAAATGTGGATGTGAATTCAAGATGACTTCCCTGTTTTTTGATGACAACAAATCTCATTACCCAACTAAAATACTTGGTTGGATTGATCCGGTTCAGGGAAGTAAAATCATCGGCACCTGGAACCAGTATGGTGAATGCTGGGTGAACTGTACCCGGATAAAATCATTCGATCTGCAAAGGCCGACACAGAAATAGACTGACTTTGTAAGTCTATAGCTTCCTGACGCTTATTTAGATCCTCTTAATAGTAATCCTTTAAAATATGAAACAATGAAAATAGCTGTTATTGGTGATTACGAATCGCCAACTTATAAAGATATGGTGCTGAGAGTGAAAATTTTAAATCCGGAAGAAGATATTCTGGATTTGTCAAGACACAAGACCGGTGGATGGAAAAAGATGCTTGAGGCGCGTTTTACAGACATCGCCAACGCTCACCGGATCGCAATCAGCCACGACTGGCATAATCATCTTGATGCCAAGCGTGATATTACCCAGGCTCAATCCCTGAACAAAGAGTGTTTCATTGAACGTGATGGTCAATTTCGTCCCTTTCCGGAATATTCAGAAAGAAGATGAAGAATCACCTGATCATATTTGCTACAGGTTTTGCACAGGTATTCCTGGTGTCTGCCAACATCTATTTTATTAGTCGCACAACCTGGCTGGGAATTGCGGTGTGCGGATTCGGTATTTCTTACCTCTGGACAATCAATGTAAGGCGCATTACAATCGGAACCAAAACCGGGCAGATAATCTATTCTGCCGGTGCCATGATGGGAGGACTTGCAGGAGTAGTTATGGCACAACTGATAAAGCACTAATAGTTCACTAAAACTGTGATTATGCCATCCCTAAATTTTAGAAAGCAATTTAAATCCGGGATCCTGGCTATGCTCGATAATGATTACGCCAGGCGAACGCGGATTAAACCAAAAACCACCACGATCCGCGCAAAACGTAAAAGACCCTTTCGCAAGGGAGATTCGCTTTACTTATTTACAGGACAGCGGACGAAGCATTGCCTAAGACTGGGAAAAGTCATCTGCCGGAAAACTGAAGAGCTCAATATTGAAGAAGACTCCCCCCGTATATACAAGATCATTATTAACGGAGAAGATTTATCTGATGAAGCAGCTCAAAAGGTTGCACTGGCAGATGGCTTCGCTTCTTTTAAAGAGATGCTTCAGTGGTTCAAAAAAATACATGGATTTCCGTTTGCTGGACAACGAATCTTTCTGGCGAATACTTACGACCGGAAATATTACTTACATAAGCGGATAAAAGATCTGGGATTAAATATTGAACTGCGCAGGGGTGAAAAGACAATTGAAGTTGCCATAGATCAGATTGAAAAGACGCGAAACAGCAAGCATATCAGAGAACTTGTGTCGCAGTATAGCTATGGAATACAAATCATTAATCCTTTATTCAAATGAGCCGATCAGATAAAATACCTATCGAACTTGAGCCTGTCGATGCAATGTTGATTATGAGTTTTCTGCAGGTAGTAAGAAACTCAATAAATGGCCTTCGGGGCCTGACAAAAGCTATTGATAACTACGAGTATGAGGTTTGTAAAAATATCACAACGGAGCAGGTTCGTGAAGCGAATGACGGGTTGGCCATCTACAGACTTTTAGCGGAGGCTGGACTATGACCGGGATCCCTACAATAAGACAGGGACGGGCTCGTTCGGCATTTTTCTACATTATTCAACCCGTTTCAGCGATGAATTTCGCGCTAAACCAGCAGGTGCGGTGTGTTAATCCGCATACAAACCAGGTAACGACCGGGACAGTTTCAGAATTCTTCTGGATATTTCCTTGGGATGAAGCCCCCCGGGGATTTTTATTTGGAATTTATGGCGTTGAACCAAAACTTCTCAGAGATGCCTTAATCCTCTCCGATCCCCGGTTCAGTACACCGTGGGCAACACTGATATTAATCAAAGAGACATAAAAAAGGCAGCCAGTATAAGACAGCCTATACCATAATATATAAAGCGTGTTTATGATACCAAATGAAATTGTACAACGAATAAAGGATGCAGCTCAGATTGAAAATATAATTGGCGATTATATCGGACTTAAACGCTTCGGGGTAAACTACAAGGCGAATTGCCCGTTTCACGACGAGAATACGAGTAGTTTCGTCGTCTCACCGGCAAAGGGAATTTACAAATGTTTTGGCTGTGGTAAGAGTGGCGATGCAGTTCATTTTGTACAGGAATTTGAGAATATTTCGTTTCCGCAGGCAGCTAAAATAGTGGCGAAGCGTTACAATATTGATGTCCCGGAAAAGGAACTATCACCTGAAGAGCTGTCAGCCTTCAAAAGACGGGAGAATGCGATTCTTTCTCTTTCGAGACAAAATACATCGTTTCACACTGCATTGTTGAATCAGGATGCTGCTCTTTCCTATTTAACCGGCAGAGGAATAACTCAGGCCACCATTGAAAAATGGAATTTAGGATGGGCTTCACACGGATTCTTCACGGGCAGAATTACTTTTCCTATTCAAAATGCATCGGGTGAAGTATGCGGCTTTACCGGAAGAACAATGGAGAAAGATCTTCAGCCAAAATATAAAAATAGCGCAGAGGACGATTATTTCAAAAAATCGGAATTATTGTTTGGCTTATATCCTGCCAAAAATCAAATTACCAGGATGAACAGGTGCTATATCGTGGAAGGCCAAACGGATGTACTGCAGATGGATCAGCTTGGATATGGAAATACGGTTGCTCCAAGTGGCACCGCACTAACAGGAAAGCAAATTCGGCTGATCAAACGATTCACTAAAAATATTGTGCTGTTACTCGATGCCGACGCCCCGGGGATCAAGGCGGCCATCAAAAATATTTCACCACTTTTGACAGAGCAGGTTAATCTACGTATTATTGTTTTGCCTGAAGGGGAAGATCCTGACAGTTTCATCCGGAAATCGGAGCCGGAAAAAGCAACTCAGTACATTAATAACAGTGAGATTAATTTTATTGAATTCAAAGCGCAGCAATTCAAGAAAGAAATTGAGACCGATCCCACCAAAAAAGGTGAGCTGATTACTGAGATCACCAACGATATTAGTATAGTGCATGATAAGAATGTTCGGCAGGTGTATATTCAGCGGTGTTCGGCGATATTTGGAATTAAGGAAAATGAACTGATCAAAGACATCCGCCAGTTGCGCGAAAAAATGAAACTGAAAACCGACGATGGCGTATTCTTCGCGTTTGATGAAGCGACGCCGGATATCAAGGAGAAGAAACAGGTAAATATACTTTCCAATTTTGATGAGGTTATTGATCACCATTTAAATGACAACCGGAATTATATAGGTATGAATGGCGCTGCGCTTCAAAAAAAAGAAATTCTGAAATTGAAGAAACTGACTAAAACAGTAATATTTGATGAACTGGTTACCACCATCTTTGATAAACAAAGCAGGGATGAATCATCAACGGTAAAGAACCTGAAACGACTGATCAGTTTTGGCATTGATGTCCGGATGAAAGAAGATACTGAGGTTGAAATTGATGAGGAGACCGGCGAAATCAGTGATGATACCTACATTAATTTCACAGACTGGTACCTGAGTAGTATAACGAAGGAGTTATCACCGGCGGATGATCTGTTTACAAGTTCTGCCATTGAGCATATTGCAGAATTGCTTTCCTTTCTTCCGGAAAGTTCACGCATGATCAAGATCAATAATGCCCAGGCCGCTTTCAAAAAAAAAGGTGTAAAGCTGAACGTTGGTGATTTCAAAAAGATACTGGGAACTTTTCTGAAAAAGAACGCCAAAGCCTTTGAACCGGATAATGATCCGGTTGAAATTACCGGCGACAATCCGATGAACCTTAACAAGGAGCAGTTCAATGACCTGAACCGGTACCAGCATTACTTTGAAAAGAACTCGATCCATCATATTTCAAAAACAGGCCAAATTGCGAAGGTCTCCAATTTCGTGATTGTCCCGATCATTCACTCCAATACCTCCACCGGTCATTTCAAACTTTTCGAGATGACAAATGAATTTGGATTTAAAGTTAATCTATCGCTGGACACCAAAGATTTGAATGATGTCAGGCGGTTTAAATGCGCCATTGAAGAAAAAGGAAATTTCGTTTTTAAAGGGACCCAGGTTGAATTGGACAATATTAAAGAGCGGTTATATACCAATACCACCTATTCCAACGAAATTGAACAACTGGGATGGCAAAGTGAAGGATTCTGGGCCTGGGCCGACGGCCTGACCACGTTGGACGGGAAATTCACCAAAACGGACAGTAACGGCTTAATAACCTTTGCCGAAAAGAATTACCTGATTAAGCCTTTCTCAAACCTTTATGCCAGTGACAAAACGGCCTATCTCAATGAAAAGAAATTTCTGCATAAAACCTGTGAGGCTACTTTCGCGGATTGGAGCAGCCGCTATGTGAATGTATTTGGGGATAACGCGATGCTGGGTATCTGCACCCTGGTAACCTGCTTTTATTCTGATGCCATCTTTAAGATGGTGCATGGCGAATTGCCGCTGATCAATTTCTTTGGTCCCAAGGGAACAGGAAAAACCCAGCAGGCCGACAGTCTTTTGGCCTTTTTTGGTGAGAAACAGCCGATTAATAACTTATCCAAAGTAACGATCTACGGACTTTCACAAACCCTGAAATCATTTCACAACGCTTTTTGTCTGATTGACGAATACAAGAACTCGATTGATATGAAATTCATTGAATTTCTGAAATCAATCTACAACAGGCAGGGGAAGATACAAGGCAATTTTGCACAGCAGGGAACAAAGACGGAGCACATCCCGATTAATCAAATGGCCATAGTTTGCGGTCAGGACCTGCCAACATTGGATGTTGCTCTTCTGGAGCGATGCATCTGTCTTACCGCCTATAAAAACGATTATACCAACGAAGAGGTTGACCGGTATAAGGAATTAAAGGATATGGAGGAAAACGGGTTTGCACACCTCACTGATGATTTTTTGAAATACCGGGAACTGGTGATTGAGAAATTTGCCGAAAATAATAACCTGGTACAGAAAATGGTGTCTGAAGCGTGCCATGATGTTTCGGTGAGGCTACAGAAAAACCTTACAACAATACTCACCACCTTCTATATCCTGAAAGATAAGTTTGTGTTCCCATTCACTTTTGAAACTGTTTTACAATTCGGTATCAAGGTTATTACCGAGCAACAGAAATTTATTGAGAGCAGCGATGACCTGAGAAACTTCTGGAGCATCTTCTCTACACTTATTGAGCAGAACCGGATAAAGGAGGGACGCAATTACATTCTGCATGACGTTTGTGAAATCCGTTACGTTGGCGATGAAAAAAAAGTTCAGTATCATCGGGGAATGATGTGTATGTTTCTTCGGTGGGACGGTTTATATCCGATGTATGCCGAATACTCGCGCCGGAGCAATATGGTGGCGCTTGGTGAAAAAACCATTCAATTCTACCTCGAAAAAACGAAGTACTACCAGGGAAAGATTAAGAGTAAAAAGTTCCGGGATAAGGAAACAGGACAAATCTGGGTTAACCAGGCGTATTGCTTTGATTATGACAAGATGAATGTCAACCTCATCAAGAGCCATGACATTGAGTTTAATAATTCAGATATGACGCCTAATCCGACCAACCCTGATGTTGAAGAGATGAAGGCAAATAATGATGAAGCCAGTGACCTTGCAAGGGCTAAAGAAAATCTTCCATTTTAAAAATAAAATTAAAATCACTTGTACGAGGACTTTGCCCACAACCCTTTCTACTCTCACTACTTCATTATATATCAATAAATTATATCATTATTTCTATATAATAAGGGTAGTCGAAAGTAGTACGCAGTAGGTATGGTTGTGAAAGGAGCAGACGTTGCGAAAAATGCACCGCCCTTTGTGGAGAGAAAAAAAATAAAATTGAGAATTTCTGAAATTGGGTGATCGTGGCTCGTAGGATTCAAGTGACCCCAATAAAATAATGAGTTAATGGCAAAAGGAAAACCGGCCTTATAGAAGCAATATTTATAAAGGTGCGGGTATAAAGACAATTCTTAATACAACTTACCTGGTGTGAGGGCTGAAGGAAGTATGAACACAATAAGTTGGTGCCAGCTGGTGCCAGATTCCTGATTGCTGAATTCTATCCTGTCTCCTATCATAAAAAGCGAAATTTGAAATCAACCAGTTGCTTCGCAATGATTTCCGGTGATCGAAGTCCCAGTCGAACCATAAGTAAAACCATAGCCTAGTTTCGTATCCCGTATATGGAAGTTTTGAAAGTCCGTACAGTTTCCAGCAATTCTTCCACCTGATTCGATGTGAAATGACAAAAGGCGGTTGATTATATCCTGATGCATCAATTAGACGAGCTTCCATGACAATTAAGGAATATTCATTCAAAGAGGTTCGAAAAGGCCTTTTTTATGTTTTGAATATCACCAATTATACAATTGGGTATATCTGTGATATAAAATATACACTAAGTATAATGAATTGAAATATATTGCTGCAAATTATTTCATTCATGTAAACATTTATTTTACGTTGTTGTCATAACTGTAAATAATCTTACGATAGGATTATTCGTTCAAATAAAACAGATTAACATGAAAACGATATACACATTAATTTTCACAATTCTGCTTAACCTTATATTGGCAGAGTCGAAAGTATGCAAAAGCCAAATTACTGCCATCGGACACATGACGGCAGAGGTTATTGAATCAATTAGTGCAGCTTCAAATGCCATTACAAGTTTTGAAATTGAGGCATTAACAGATCGTGATACCCTGATACTAAATCAGATCTACAAAACATCAGAAACAATAAACCTTGGAGAAATTACGCTAAACTCCGGAAGAGCAGTCATCTGCAGTGTTGTTGTTGAACCAGTAAATCTTTCTGATTTATCAGGAAATGGTTTTACTCTATTGGCTAATGTCAAAAACAATTCATTGGCGCTGGCTGCTCAGCCGAATGGTTCACAAACAATTCAATTTGAAGGAGTAACTAATATGGAAAGTGCGCAGGTATCCGGTCTTTACCAGGGTTCCTACAAGGTAGTTTTTGCATACAATTAATACATAATAAATAGATATGTATATATTATAAATAGATTCATATTATGAGTATCATTGCAAATCTGTAATACTTAATATTAAAAATGAAGATTACACCTTACAACATAACTTTGACTACTGATTTTATAACCAATTTCCAGTTCCGCGATATTTTCGATATTGACGAAGTTCAACATTTACAGGATTTGTTCTCCGATACGCATGGTGTAGCTTCTATTATTACCTACCCCGACGGAGTTCCCATTACAAATCCAAGCAATTTTTGCCGCTTGTGCAATAATATTGTACGTACATCCGAAAAAGGACGCGCAAACTGTTATCTTTCTGATGCATTGCTCGGCAGGCCAGATCCTCTTAGTCCGGTTATACAGCCTTGCCTGAGCTGTGGTTTGTTGGATGCCGGCACCAGTATAATTGTTGGTGGCAAGCATATCGCCAATTGGTTAATCGGACAAGTGCGTAACAATGATTTGGATGAACAACAGATCTTACAGTATGCCTATGAAATTGGGGCAAACAAAGAAGATTTCACAAAGGCTTTCAATGAGGTTCCGGTCATGTCATTAGAGCAGTTTAAAAAAGTGGCGAATATGCTTTTCGCTTTTGCAAACATACTTTCTGAAAAAGCATATAAAAATTTGCAACTAAAAATGCAAATTGCTGAGCGCGACAATGCTATTTCATTATTGCAAAATAGTGAAGAGAATATGCGATACATTGTCAGACATGATCCTAATGCCATCGCCGTTTACGATTGCAATCTTCATTATGTTGCCGTGAGTGAGCGATATTTGCAGGATTATGCGGTCAGTGAAGAGGAAATAATAGGGAAACATCACGATGAGGTATTTCCGGAGATGCCGCAAAAATGGAGGGATGTACATCAGCGATGTCTGGCAGGTGCAACAGAAAGCAATAAAGATGATAGTTTTGAACGCCCTGACGGTTCAATAACCTATAATAGTTGGGAATGCAGACCGTGGCGCCAGGTCAATGGCGAAATCGGAGGCATCATTACCTATACCGAAGTAACTACAGAACGCAAGAAAGCCGAGAACGCATTAATCGAGAGCGAAATAAAATATCGTGCATTTTTTGAAAACAGTATGGATGCTATATTATTAACATCACCCGATGGGAAAACTATATCAGCGAATCAGGCGGCTTGCACTTTGTTTGGATATTCAGAGGAGGAACTGATTAAACTTGGAAGATTAGGTATCGAAGATGATTCGGATCTACGATTATCCGTATTGTTGGCAGAGCGCAATTTAAATGGAAAAGCACAAGGTGAAGTAACATTTATCCGCAAAGATGGATTACATTTTCCTGCTGAGATTTCAACTTCTATTTTCAAAAATATCGAGGGTATTGAGCGTACCAGTATGATAATACGCGACATCACCGAACGTAAAAAGATTCAGAACGAGATTAAATTTCAGGCCGACCTGCTAAATAATGTAGGTCAGTCGGTTATTGCGATTGATTTGCAAGGCAATGTGATTTATTGGAACAATGCAGCAGAAAAAATCTATGGCTGGTCTGTGGTCGAAGCATTGGGACAAAATATTATCGGTTTAATTCCTGCAAATCAAACCCAAGAACAGGCAATTGAAGTGATGAAAAATTTAATCGAGAGGAAAACATGGTCCGGCGAATTCCTGGTAAAACGTAAAGACGGTAGTAATATTACAGCTTTTGTTACGGATGCGCCAATTTTTGACCCTGACGGTAAATTGATAGGTGTAATTGGAATTTCAACAGACATCTCCGAACGCAAACATGCTGATGAAAAACTGCTAAAACTTTCCAGAGCAGTTGAACAAACCGTAGATTCTATACTTATAACCGATCGTGATGGAGTTATAGAATATGTTAATCATGCATTTGAAGTTTTAACCGGGTATTCTTCCGGAGAAGCTTTGGGTAAAACACCTAGAATACTTAAATCAGGTACGAAAGATCGGGAATATTATGAAGTGTTGTGGAACACAATTTTATCCGGTAAAGTTTTCAGAGCAGAGGTTGTAAATAAAAAGAAAAACGGTGTTTTGTATGATGAGGCAAAAACAATTTCCCCCATATTCGATAAAAATAATAGAATCACTCATTTTGTGGCAACAGGCGTCGATATTACCGAGCGCAAACAAGCAGAAAAGGAATTGATCGCAGCTAAAAATAATGCGGAAGAAAGCGACCGGCTTAAATCAGCTTTCCTGGCCAATATGAGTCATGAAATACGTACCCCTATGAACGGCATTCTGGGTTTTGCCGGGCTGCTCTTAGAACCAAAGCTTACAGGTGAGGAGCAACAGGAGTATATTTCCATTATTGAGCGAAGCGGCGCCCGTATGCTAAATATTATTAACGATATCGTCAGTATTTCAAAGGTAGAATCAGGCCAGATGGAAGTTTCTATTAAAGAGACAAATATAAACGAGCAAATCAAATACATTTACACCTTTTTTAAATCCGAGGCTGATCAAAAGGGGATACAGCTTCTCTTTAAAAATTCGCTTCCTTTTAAAGAGTCCATCATTAATACGGACCGCGAAAAAGTCTATGCTATCCTTACAAATTTGGTTAAAAATGCCCTGAAATTTACAAAGGCCGGTTCTGTCGAATTTGGATACAATCCCAAAGGCAATGGTAATTCGGTGGAACTGGAATTCTATGTTAAAGACACAGGCATTGGTATTCATCCAATGCAAAAGGAATTTATTTTTGAAAGGTTTAGGCAGGGAAGTGAATCGCTCAACAGGAATTATGAAGGTGCCGGATTGGGATTGACTATTTCGAGGGCATATGTGGAGATGTTGGGTGGAAAAATATGGGTTGATACTGAAATTAACAAAGGCTCAACATTTTATTTTACCATTCCTCAAAATCTTAAAGCAAGAGAGGAAAAGATCATTCCGTATGACAAATTAGATGATCCCGTAGAAAATCAGACGCATAATATCAAATTATTAATAGTCGAAGATGATGAAATAACCCAAAAATTCATTGCTGCTATCGTCAAAATGTATACTACAGAAATTTTAACAGCAAAAACAGGTAGTGAAGCGGTTATTGTATGCCGCAATAACCCCGATATCGATTTGGTTTTGATGGATATTAAAATGCCCGAAATGGACGGGTATGAAGTCACCATGCAAATCCGGAAATTTAACACAGAGGTGGTCATTATTGCACAAACAGCTTATGCACTAAGTGGTGACCGGGAAAAGGCATTAGTGGCGGGATGTAATGATTATATTGCAAAACCAATCAATAAAGATATACTAATGGCGTTAATGAAGAAATATTTCAAAAATTAGGATAATAAGCGCTAAACCAGACAGTAAAAATTCTCATGGCGTAGCTTCTATTATTACGCATTCTGACGGAACATCGATGATAAGGAGTTGATACTATGACTAAACACATTTACAACAATTTGAAGAACCCAAATCTATTTTTGTTCTTTGCTTTTGTTTCCTCGGCTGTCGTGCTGATCTTAGTTGGCACGCATACCTACAATGTCATGGAAGATGTGCTCGAAAACTCAGCGCATTCACAAATAATCAGAGGTCGTGTTGAAAACATCCGTTTTTTCGACGAAGTGCTTACCAGTTCTGCTTTGCTTGCGGCAAGCTCCGGTAATGCCCAGTGGGAAAAACGATACCACCTCTTTGAACCAAAACTCGACAGTGCTATTAATGAGCTGTTACGAATGGACCCTCTCCATACTCCCCCCCAGACACTAAAAATGACTGACAGTGCGAATGTTCATCTCATGGCAATGGAACACCGCGTATTTGAATTGGTTCACCTCGAAAGACGAAGCAAAGCCTACGAAATTATTACAGGCAGTGATTACGCCAGGCAGAAAGCGATCTATTCAGAAGGGCTTTCTACATTTATCAAACTGCATGAGCTGGAAACTGCTCAGCAACAAACACGGCTGCACGAGGCGGCAAAGCGCAGCAGATGGTCTTTCGGTCTGGTTATTCTATTCCTAGCAATCGTTTGGGGGCCTATTGAACGCTTCTTACGTAAAAACCGGGCACAAATGCTTAAACAAAATCAGGAACTGGAACTTCAGATAACGGAAAGAAAAAATAACGAGCTCAAGATTGATGAATTAAAAACCAACCTTGAGCTAATTCTCAATTCTGTTGGCGAAGGAATTTATGGATTAGACAATAATGGCAACACAACTTTTGTAAATAAAGTTTTTGAAGCTATCATCGGATGGAAATCTGAAGAGATTATTGGTAAACCAATGCATCCACTAATTCACCATACAAAAACTGATGGCACCCCCTATCCGCAAGATCAGTGTTCTACATGCCTGACAATAAAAGAAGGTGGAATATTCGAGGTTGAAAATGAATATTTTTTCAGAAAAGACAGTTCGGGCTTTTTTGTAGAATATGTAAGCGCCCCGATTTTGAAAGATGATAAAATTGTCGGCGCAGTAGTTGTCTTCAAGGATATAACACACCGGTTAAAAGCTGAAGAAAAAATAAATATGCTTGCTCATGCGGTTAAAAATTCTGCCGATTGTATCGCTATCACAGATAAGGATTACAAAATTATTTTTGTCAACGATTCCTTCTGTAAAGTTTATGGATTCAAAGAAGATGAAATTATTGGCCAACCGATTTCAATTATACATTCAGAGAATAATTTGCCTGAAGTAAGCGATGATCTGTTTTCTTCCATAGCGAACAAAAAAATATGGACTGGTGAAGTTCTCAACAAAAGAAAAGATGGAAATGATTTTCCGGTTCTACTTTCACTTGCCCCATTATTAAATGATAAAGGTGGATTGATTGCTGTTGTTGGAGTTTTACGAGACATCACGGAGCGCAAGCATACGGAAGCAGAAATAAAAAAAACAAATGAAGAGTTAACAAAGCTAAACGCAGAGAAAGACAAATTTTTCTCTATCATTGCGCACGACCTTCGCAGCCCATTCAATGGTTTTTTGGGACTTACACAAATAATGGCGGAGGAATTGTCCAGCTTATCAATGGAGGAGTTACAAGATATTGCCGGGAGTCTGCAAAACTCAGCTATTAACCTTTTCCGTTTACTCGAAAACCTGCTCGAATGGGCAAAAATGCAGCAAGGACTAATTCCTTTCGATCCGAAGGTAGTGAAATTACTTTCAATTTTAGATGAAAGTATCGCGATGGCGCTTGAATCTGCCAAAAGCAAGGGAATTGAAATAGCTAATGACATTCCTAATGGTTTAGAGGTTTTTGCTGACAGTAATATACTTCAGACTGTTATCCGGAACCTCATTTCGAACGCCGTTAAGTTTACACGCAACGGAGGAACAGTAAGTGTTTCGGCTAAAGCCACCAGTGACAAAGGCGTTGAAATTTCCATTAAGGACACGGGAATTGGTATGAGTCCTAAAATGGTTGATAATTTATTCCGGCTCGATGTGCAAACAAATAGAAAAGGTACTGAAGGCGAACCCAGCTCAGGACTTGGATTATTACTATGCAAAGAATTTATAGAAAAACATGGCGGTAAAATTTGGGTAGAAAGCGAAGAAGGGAAAGGATCAGTATTTTATTTCTTCATCCCTTACAACGGTGAACCGGAAGAAAAAAATGTCATTAAATTTTAATAATCACTTCCGTTCGGAAATATTACTAATCTTCAAATTCGATCTGCAAAATATCTTCTCTACAACATGTCCGGAAAAATCAATTTCTTAGCTTAGTAGAATTTACTTAAATAAATCCATGATGTAAAAAAGTTATATTTGGAACCTGAGTTCATCAAAGTAAATGAATACGAAACCAGACATGGACAATTCTACTAATGAAGTCATAAACGACATTCAGTTTAGCGACATTTTTAACATTGGGGACATTCAACGATTACAGGATTTGTTTGCTGATGCTCATGGTGTAGCTTCAATTATTACAGATACTGAAGGAACACCGATTACCAGACCCAGTAGCTTCTGCCGTTTGTGTGATGACATTATCCGTAAAACCGAAAAAGGACGTGCAAACTGTTATCAATCAGATTCGGTGCTAGGCAGTCACAATTCTTCGGGTCCGGTTGTACAACTATGTCTGAGCGGAGGCTTGTGGGATGCTGGTGCAAGTATTACCGTTGGTGGTAAACATATTGCCAACTGGTTAATCGGGCAGGTGAGGAATGAAGAATCAAATGAACAGCGCATGATTCTGTATGCCGATGAAATTGGTGCAAACAAAGAAGATTTCAGGAAGGCGCTCAACGAAGTCCCTGTTATGTCTTTTGAGCAGTTTAACAAAGTATCGAAAATGCTGTTTGCATTTGCCAACGAACTTTCGGAAAAGGCTTACAGTAATTTGCAACTGAAAATGCAGATTGCTGAGCGGGAGAAAGAAACAGAACAATTGCGTGAAACTGAAGAACGATACCGGATGCTGTTTGAGCAATCCAATGATGCCATTTTCCAGGTAGATATAGCTTCTGGAAATTATTTGGATGCAAACAGATCTGCTGAAATATTGACTGGAAAATCCCGGAATGAACTGAAAAGTCTCAAAGCCTCTGACTTAATACGCAAAGGTGCAAATGAACGTCTTGAAAGGTTAGTGGATACAAATGAAGCGCTCCTAATGGGAGAAGTTGAGTACTTCAGACCAGATGGTACTATACGAACCGCGTTACTCAATACGATATCCTTATACAAAGGTCATGTATTTGGAATCGCGCATGATATCACCGAGCGCAAGCAATTGGACGAGGCGCTCAGGAACTCTCTGGCTTTAACTGAGGCAACAATTGAATCAATTCATAACGGAATTCTTGTAGTCAGTAACCAGGGTCTGGTCATCAAAGCCAACGCTAAATTTGCTGAGATGTGGCATATACGGGGTGATATCCTCGCTTCAGGTAGCGACAAAACACTAATTGACAGCATCCTTGTACAGCTGGCTGATCCTGATGAGTTTATCGCTACGGTCTCGGAATTATATGGAAAACCTGAAGCCCAGTCCTTAGATTTAATATACTTTAAGGATGGACGTATTTTCAAACGCATTTCGAGACCTTTGTTCCTTGGGGGCGAACCGAAAGGAAGGGTCTGGTCTTTCCTCGACATCACTGAGCGCAAGCTGGCAGAACAAGAGTTAATCGTTGCCAACAAAGAACTTGCCTTTCAAAACGAAGAGAAAGAAAAACGGGCAGCAGAATTGACAGGAAGCAAACAGCTCCTGGACGAGACCGAAAGATTAGCAAGAATTGGCGGTTGGGAAATTAACCTTAAGAAAAATGAGCTGAATTGGTCGGATGTGGTGTATCAGATATATGAAGTCGAACCGGATTATCAACCAACAGTCGAATCTACTATCAATTTCTACGCTCCAGAGGCAATACCAGTTATTTATAAAGCAGTGAATCAAGCCATTGTGGAAGGCAAGTCCTTCGATGTAGATCTGCAATTGATTACAGCAAAGCAAAACAGGATTTGGATTCGGGCAATTGGACAGGCATACCGTGTCAACGGGGAGATAGTGAAAATCGGTGGTATGTTCCAGGACATCAACGAACGCAAGATGGCGGAACAAGAGTTAATCGTTGCCAACAAAGAACTTCTCTTTCAAAACAAGGAGAAAGGAAAGCGGGCAGATGAGTTAATCATTGCTAATAAAGAGCTTGCCTTTCAACACGATGAGAAAGACAAGCGTGCAGCTGAGTTAATCATTGCCAACAATGAACTTGTCTTTCAAAACGATGAAAAAGGAAAACGAGCAGATGAGTTAATCATTGCCAACAAAGAACTTGTCTTTCAAAACGAAGAGAAAGAGAAACGGGCAGATGAGTTAATCATTGCTGACAAAGAACTTCTTTTTCAAAACAAAGAGAAAGAGAAACGTGCAGCAGAGTTAATCATTGCAAACAAGGAACTTCACTTTCAAAACGAGGAGAAAGGAAAGCGGGCAGATGAGTTAATCATTGCTAATAAAGAGCTTGCCTTTCAACACGATGAGAAAGACAAGCGTGCAGCTGAGTTAATCATTGCCAACAATGAACTTGTCTTTCAAAACGATGAAAAAGAAAAACGAGCAGATGAGTTAATCATTGCCAACAAAGAACTTGCCTTTCAAAACGATGAAAAAGAAAAACGAGCAGATGAGTTAATCATTGCCAACAAAGAACTTGCCTTTCAAAACTATGAAAAAGAAAAACGGGCGGCAGAGTTAATAATTGCCAAAGAACACGCCGAAGAAAGCAACCGCTTAAAAACAGCTTTTCTGAATAATATTTCACACGAAATACGAACTCCATTCAACGGCATACTCGGATTTCTATCGATTCTGGAAGACAATAACCTGACAGAAAGTGAGAGGTACGAATATACCAGCATCATCAACAAAAGCGCTTACCGTCTTATGAATACCATCAACGACATCGTTGAAATATCACAGATTCAGGCAGGACAAATGAAACTGACAGCATCTGAAACCAATATCAAAAGGATGACGGGCGAATTGTTCGACCTCTTTAAACCCGATGCTGAAAGCCAGGGGCTGGAATTCACCATCACTAATGATTTACCCAATTATATAGAAAGTATATCCACAGATGGGGTAAAACTAAAAACCATACTTTCTATTTTGATAGGCAATGCTATAAAATTTACAAAAGCAGGATCAATTGAATTTGGTATTAAATGTAATAGGGACACGGCATGCCGTGTCCCTATTACGGCCGAAATAGAATTTTCTGTAAAAGATACCGGCATTGGCATTCCTGAAAACAAACAACAGGCTATATTTGAACGATTTATGCAGGTTGATGGTTCCAATACCAGGCAATTTGAAGGCTCAGGATTAGGGCTCTCCATCGCGTCAGCTTATGCGGAAATGCTGGGTGGTAAAATTTGGGTAGAAAGCGATCCCGAAGGTAAATCGGGAGGGAAAGGCTCGGTATTTTATTTCACTATTCCTTACAATTGTAAACCGCAAGAAAAAAATGTTGCCAGGAATCTTGAATTGGCTGATAAAGCTGACAATCAGGTTAATCCCGAAGGATCAGCGATTTTTTGATGGTATTTCATTTGAGTTAAATCATTTTTAATATATTATAAATGTGATTATTATGCCTCTTTTTGCTAAATTTAAATTAGGCGGTTCTTTGTGAACCTTTCTGCCTTAGTGACTTTGTGGCATTCCGTTTTCATTGCCACTAAGGCACCAAGTCACGAAGATGCACTAAGATTTATCCGCCATATTTAATATTTGCTTTTAGAATTGTATGTTATTGATTATTAACATATTGAAATTTGATTCACTAAAATTAATTAGGTTTAAAAAATCGCTGAAGGATCGGGACTCAAAATATTAATTGTCGAAGACGATGAAGGATCGGCAATGCTCATTACATTGGCAGCCAGGACACTTAGTAAAGAAATTTTACAAGTAAGAACCGGAGTTGAAGCTGTTGAAGCTTGCCATAATAACCCGGATATCGATTTGGTTCTGATGGATATTAAAATGCCCGATATGGACGGACATGAAGCTACCAGACAAATCCGGCAATTTAACACCGATGTTGTCATTATTGCACAAACAGCGTATGCACTAAGTGGTGACCGGGAAAAGGCATTAGCCGCAGGATGTAATGATTATATTACAAAACCCATCAGGAAAGATCAACTAATGGTGTTATTGCAAAAATATTATAAGAAATAAGAAAATGAAAAAGGTCAGAGATTCGATTTATAGTGGTTCAGCCGTGACCCTCCTTCTGATATTGAGCTATAGTATCTTTGTTGTCGAGGTGCCTGTAATGTTGCTTATCGACGCGATACAGCCGTTCTCACGATTGGGTGCTGCGTTGCTCGATTCAACTTTGATTCTTGTTGCGGTCTTTCCTATCCTCTTCTTCTTTGTTTTTCGGCCGTTGACGGCTCACATTACCGAGCACGAAAACGTAGAAGAAAAATTACGCGAAAGTGAGCAGCGGTATCGCCTTCTAATCGAGGCATCCAACGAAGGTATCTTGGTTGCCCAAGGCACCATTTTGAAGTATGCTAATCCGATAATAGTGGAATTGACAGGCTACACCCAAGAGGAACTAATATCGCTTCCGTTTTTAGAATTTGTACATCATGATGATAGGGAATTGGTAATAAATAGTCAATTGAAACGACTTAAGGGCGAAGCCGTTGACGTCAGATATCATTTAAAAATATTAAAAAAAGATAATAGCATTATATGGGTTGAGATGAGTGGCACTAAAATAGAATGGGAAGGTCAACCAGCGACAATGAACTTTATGACAGACATCACTGAGCGCAAAAAAGCCGAGCAGGAAATCAAACTAAGAAATGAAGAACTGTTAAAGCTCAATGTCGAAAAGGACAAGTTCTTCTCCATCATTGCGCACGACCTTCGCAGTCCATTCAACGGTTTTTTGGGACTTACACAAATAATGGTAGAGGAATTGTCCAGCTTATCAAGGGAGGAGTTACAAGATATTGCCGTGAGTCTGCAAAACTCAGCTACTAACCTTTTCCTTTTGCTCGAAAACCTGCTCGAATGGGCAAGAATAAAACAAGGATTAATTCCTTTCAATCCGGAGATCGTTCAATTGTTTACAGTTGTTGATAAAAGTACGGCCATAATGGTGGAATCCGCCAAAAACAAGGGAATTGAAATAGCTAATGACATTTCTAAAGGTTTAGAGGTTTTTGCTGACAGTAACATCCTTCAGACAATAATCAGGAACCTCGTTTCAAATGTAGTGAAATTTACACGCAAAGGAGGCAAAATAAGTATTTCGGCAAAATTCACTGTTGACAAAAGCGTTGAAATATCCGTTAAAGACACTGGAATTGGTATGAGTCCTAAAATGATTGATCATTTATTCCGGCTCGATATTCAAACTGGCAGAAAAGGTACTGAAGGCGAACCCAGCACAGGATTGGGATTGATACTTTGCAAAGAATTTGTTAAAAAACATGGAGGAAGATTGTGGATTGAGGTGAAGAAGGGAAAGGTTCGGTATTTTATTTAACCATTCCTTTATATAATTTCTTTTGATACCCGTAAGTTTATATTTTCAGTTTTAAAATAGTAAACTGTTTAAAGTCAAAAAGAAGTAAGTTATTGTTATCGTATTTGTCCAATATAATTTGAATAGTGGCACTTGCCATATACACACCGATGATACCTGGGACATAACCCATAACCCCTATTTCACTTCCTTTCGGCACATCTTCCGGATTGGGTGGTTCGGGATAAATATCTCTCAGGTTTTTGCTCCCATTATGATTAAATACGGCCAACTGTCCTTCAAAATTTAAAATACTTCCATACACCAGGGGCTTGTTCAATCGCACACAAACATCATTCACAAGGTACCGGGTCGAAAAATTATCTGGCCCGGCTACAATAATATCAAACTGTGAGATGATTTTTTCTGCATTAGATGCTTGCAATGGGTCATTGAAAACAATGCAGGATACATATGGATTAGCTGCAATTATTTTTTGTGCTGCTGTTTGCGCCTTGGATTTACCAATATCATCGGCAATATATAATATCTGCCGGTGGAGGTTATGGATCTCTACTGTATCAAAGTCAATAATACCAATAGTTCCAACGCCTGCCGCACCTAAGTATTGCAGTACCGGGCAGCCCAAACCACCGGCACCAACTACTAAAACTTTTGCCTTCTTAATTTTGATTTGTCCTTCAACGCCAACCTCGTCCAACATTAACTGACGGCTGTAACGGTTTATTTCTTCTGTCGTAAGATTTTCCATTGTTAAAATATTGTTTCCCAATCCTTCCAAACCGGTTCGTAACCATTGGCCGTAATAGCAGCTGCAACCTGTTCAGGTGTACGTGCATCGTTTATTTCAAATTGCTCTAACGATTCCTCATTCACACTGTAACCACCGGGATTTGTTTTAGAACCGGCACTCATGGATGTAGTGCCAAGCTTGATTAAATGGTTTCTGAATACTTCTGATTCTCTTGTTGAGATTGATATTTCTAATTCTTCATTTAATAAGCGGTATGCACATAATAATTGCACCAATTCTTTATCATTGATATGATAATTGGAAATATCAACACCTTCTGCCGGGCGAATACGGGGAAATGCTATTGAGTATTTTGTCCGCCAATAGGTCTTTTGCAAATAATTTAAATGCAATGCACAAAAAAATGAATCTGTACGCCAATCTTCTAATCCTAATAAAACACCTAATCCAATTTTGTGCATACCTGCACGTCCAATCCTGTCAGGAGTATCAAGGCGATTATAAAAATCAGCTTTTTTTCCTTTGAGGTGATAATCCTTGTATTTTTCTTTGTTGTAGGTTTCCTGGTACACCAAAACGGAATATATGCCGGCATGTTGTAATTGTGTGTATTCCTCCTGTGATAAAGGTTGTACTTCGAGGGAGATATTGGCGAAGTGTGGTCTGATAATATCAATGGCTTCAAGAAAATAATCAACATGCACGGCAAACCCTGATTCGCCTGTAACCAATAAAATATGGTTATAGCCATATTGTTTGATGACCTTGATTTCCTGCAGAATTTCGCCAGCTGTTAATGTGATTCGTTTTATTTTGTGATCTGCACTAAAGCCACAATACGTACAGATATTATTGCATTTATTGCTTAAATAAATTGGTGCAAATAGTTGAATGGTTTTGCCGAAACGTTTTTGGGTAAGTTGATGACTGAGCTGAGCCATCTGTTCCAAATAAGGTGATGCTGCGGGTGAAATCAATGCTTTAAAATCCTCCGGAGTCCGGTGCGTTGCTGCCAGTGCAACTTCCACATCTTTTGAGGTTTTTGCCTGGATGGATGCCGTCACCTCATCCCACTGATATTTATCGAAAGTGTCTTTAAACTGTTTCATTTAAAAATTGAGTTAAGGGACTTGAGGCAATTGCATGATGTACTTTATTGGCCAGCTTGCTTTCAAAAGCCATACGGCCCGCCTGCACTGCCAATTTGAAGGCGATGGCCATTTGTGCAGGATTCCCTGCGATGGCGATGGCTGTGTTTACCAAAACGGCATCGGCACCCATTTCCATGGCCAGAGCTGCATCTGAAGGTGAGCCAATACCTGCATCAATAATTACCGGTACATTACTTTGCCGGATGATGATTTCTAAAAAATCGAAGGTTTTCAACCCTTTATTACTTCCGATTGGTGATCCCAGGGGCATTACTGCTGCAGTACCTGCCTCTTCCAATCGTTTGCACAGGACAGGATCGGCATGAATGTAGGGCAACACGATAAATCCAAGCTTTGCTAATTCTTCCGTGGCCTTCAATGTTTCAATCGGGTCGGGCATTAAATATTTGGGGTCGGGGTGAATTTCCAATTTCACCCAGTTTGTTTCCAATGCTTCCCTTGCCAGTAAGGCTGCTAAAACTGCTTCTTTTGCAGTCCGGGCGCCGGATGTGTTGGGTAATAAACTAATGTGCGGATGTTGTAAATGAGACAACAAAGCATCGGTATCTGTTTCGGTATCTACGCGTTTTAATGCTACTGTTATTAACTCGGATTCCGATGCCAATACTGCCTGTTCCATAAGTAACGAAGAACCAAATTTGCCTGTTCCCAGAAACAGACGCGATTGAAATACTTTACCTGCTATGGTTAACTGTTTCATATAAAAATGTATTGAATTGTTGTATTAATAATTTTTTATCGGGATAATTGGTGATGATACCCGACACTGCCATTCCATGCACTCCTGTTTGCATGATGGCCTGACTGTCTTCCAGCACAATACCCCCAATGGCATAAACAGGAGTAGTGATGCATCGATGTTTTAGCGCCTCAATAATTTTTTCATACCCTCTCAAACCCAATACCGGACTCAGCCTTTCTTTCGTTGTTGTAAAACGCAACGGTCCCAGTCCAACATAATTGCAACCCTCTTCCACCCGTTGCAAGACATCTTCCAGAGTGTTGGCGGTTCCTCCGATTATTTTATTACTGCCAACTATTTGCCGGGCTTTAATAATCGTCATATCTGATAAACCCAAATGCACACCATCTGCATCCATAGCCCTGGCAACATGCGGATGGTCGTTAATGATAAACGTTGCCGCATGATCGGTACAAAGCCTTTTCACTTGCGCTGCCACTGCCATCACTTCATCAGTTGTTGCATTTTTATAGCGTAATTGTATCCAGTTGCAGCCTGCACCAAGGGCCTGTTGAATGTTGTACAACTGTTCCGTTGCAGTCGATCCTTGTGATATGTATTGAAGTTTACTAAACATGATGGTATCCTAATAATGTATTGTTACATACCAGAAATTGTTCGATGTATTTCTTTGCATCGGTACAAGAGGTAACCAAATCAAAACCAAGTGCAAGATTTGCTGTGATGGCAGCCGACAACACACATCCGGAACCATGTTTTGTGGTGATTGCTTTTGCAGAAGGGACTAACCTTGTGATTTCGTTTTTGGTGTATAAATAATCAACGCCAACCTCTTCTCTGTTGTGTCCTCCCTTTAATAAAACATTACAATAGGTTGCCAGCTTTTGTGCGGCATCTTTTGAATTATCTGCAGCCATTAATTGCAATGCTTCATTGTAATTGGGGGTAATTAAAAATGATTGGGACAAGGTTTCAAACAGCTGTTTTTCATTCGTTTTCTCATTCCGGAAATCAAAGCCACTGGTTGATTTTAATACCGTGTCTATGATGATTTTTATCTCATTATTTTTTTGATGAATAAACGAAACAATCTTGTTCAGTATGGAGATGTTTTCAACAATCCCAATTTTTACGGTCTTCACATCATAATGGGCCAGCATCGTTTCCAAGGCCTTTAAAATATCCTCTTCTGCCTCCCATCTGATAGAAATAAAATCATTTTCCGTTTGTAGTGTTTGTGCGGTGTTAATGGCCAGGCCATACACGTTATGCTGTTCAAATGTTTTGATATCTGCCAGTATTCCTGCGCCGCCACAGGGATCGAAACCGGCTATGCTCATTACGATCGGCCTGTTTGCTTCCATGCTTTTTTCAATGCTTTAAATTGTTGAATACTTTCACCAGGCTTTTGCCAGATTGTTCCTAACACGGCTACACCACCGAATTGCATGTCCATTGCTTTTTGAATATTTGTTGCATCAATACCACCGATGGCAATTACTTTGGGGTGAGGGAACAGAACGGGAAAAATGAAATCATCCGTTATTGCTGATGTGTACCCCTGCTTGGAAATACTGTTAAATACCGGTCCGAAAAAAGTATAGTCAAAACAAGGCGACAGATTCTGATACTCCTCTGTTTGATGAATAGAAGTAGAAAGTGTATTCTTTGCCCCCTTCAGTTGCACCAGTTTTTCCCCGATCATCTCTTTTCTCCTGACTTCTGTAAAATGCAAACGATGTATTCCAAAATCATCCGCCAATTCATGATTTTGATGCAAGGCAATCTGATGACGGAAGGGCTGTTTAATCTGTTCTATTAATGCACTCATTTCATCAGCTGCAATACCTGGTTTTCTCAGATGCAATATTTGCATTCCTTCATCAAATAAGGCATTGATGATGGAGGCTTCGTCGGCTATCGCCGTTGGATTAGAAATGACGACTAACATTTACTGATAGATTTCATTTCCACATTCTATGAACTCTTCGGATTTTTCCTGCATACTCTTTTCTGCAAAATCTCTTATTTCGTGTGTTATCTGCATCGAACAAAATTTTGGACCGCACATTGAACAGAAGTGGGCAACTTTAGCGCCATCTGCTGGCAAGGTTGCATCGTGAAATTCATGTGCTGTATCGGGATCAAGCGAAAGATTGAACTGGTCTTCCCACCTGAATTCAAACCTTGCTTTGCTCAATGCATTATCCCGGTATTGTGCGCCGGGATGGCCTTTCGCAAGGTCGGCAGCATGTGCCGCAATCTTGTAAGTAATGACTCCAACTTTCACATCTTTTTTATCGGGCAATCCCAGATGTTCTTTGGGTGTTACGTAACAAAGCATTGCAGTTCCATACCAGCCAATCATTGCACCGCCGATGGCCGATGTAATATGGTCGTAGCCGGGTGCAATGTCCATTGTCAATGGACCTAAAGTATAAAACGGAGCCTCCTTGCAATACTCCAGTTGCCTTTCCATGTTTTCTTTGATCATGTGCATGGGCACGTGGCCCGGACCTTCATTCATCACCTGCACATCATGTTTCCATGCGATGCGGTTGAGTTCACCCTGTGTTTTTAATTCGGCAAACTGTGCTTCATCATTGGCATCATAAATACTTCCTGGTCGCAATCCATCTCCCAGAGAAAAAGCGACATCATATTGCTTCATGATTTCACATATTTCTTCAAAATGGGTATAGAGAAAATTCTCTTTGTGATGTGCCAGGCACCATTTGGCCATGATGGAACCGCCACGCGAAACGATGCCTGTCATGCGTTTTGCGGTCATTGGAATATATCGCAACAACAAACCCGCATGAATCGTAAAATAATCAACACCTTGTTCTGCCTGTTCAATCAATGTGTCCCGAAAAATTTCCCAGGTAAGCTCTTCAGGCCTGCCATTTACTTTTTCCAATGCCTGGTAAATGGGAACCGTCCCAACCGGGACGGGAGAATTGCGAATAATCCATTCACGGGTTTCATGAATATTTGCCCCGGTAGATAAATCCATGATATTATCGGCGCCCCAACGGCAGGCCCATACTGCTTTTTCAACTTCCTCTTCAATGCTGCTGCTCACTGCACTGTTACCAATATTTGCATTTATTTTCACCAGGAAATTTCTGCCAATAATCATGGGTTCTGATTCAGGGTGATTGATGTTGGCCGGAATGATTGCACGACCTGCCGCCACTTCCTCTCTTACGAATTCGGGCGTTATGCTGCCTTTGGGCGTATTAGCGCCGAAGCTGTTACCTGCATGTTGCTGCGTTAATAAATCATTCTTCCCGCTCAGCTTGAGTTTCAACTCATCAATGTGCTGATTCTCCCTGATAGCAATGTATTCCATTTCAGGCGTAACCATCCCTTTTTTTGCGTAATGCAGCTGCGTTACATTGCTGCCATTTTTTGCGCGTAGCGGTTTTTGTATATGTTCAAACCTAAGCTGATCCAATGAGACATCTTCTTTGCGTTGCCTGCCATAGAAAGATGAAACTTTATCCAACTTGTCTACATCATCTCTATCGATTATCCATTGCTCACGCAAACGGGGCAAACCTTTTTTAATATCAATCGTTGCCTGTTCATCCGTGTAAGGGCCGCTTGTATCATAGACAATCACCGATGAATTCTCTTCTGATTTACCATCCGACAATTGGGTTGGCGAAAGCGTTATTTCACGCATAGCCACTTTAATGGGATGCAACACACCATCTATATATATTTTTTTCGAAGCCGGGAATGGTTTACACGAAATGGTTTCCTGCCCGGAAGCTTTACCAGTATTTTTCATACAACTGTTTTTTAGGTGAAATGATTTTGATGATTGCGACATTGATTGAATCCATATGCATCATATCCCTAAAGCGACAGGGATAATTCTTAAGCCTGATGCAGCAAATGTCATTAACCGCCCTGCGTAGCTTTTATGACTAACACATTATCGTTGTGCTGTAGTTCATAATTATCCCATTGCGCTTTGGGAACAACGGTTTCGTTGACAGCAACGGCAATGCCTTTTTGCTTGTCGCCAATCCAATTGTTTAAAGCAATTTGAATAGAAGATTTCGCTTCAATTTGACGGGTTTGATTGTTGAAAGTGATTTCCATTCCTTTAAAGTATTTAATAATAACTTCAGGAATGGCAGAAAAGGGATATCAGTTTCTACTTTTCCCTTCGGCAGCATTATCTGCATCAGGTTCGCAGGGTATTATCTCAGCCTGTAAAGGCACCCCTAAAGTCTGTGACAAATATATGTAAAAATTCCAGATAGAATATCTTTGCAATCTGTTATTTGGAAGTGTTTTTCTACTTAATAATGCTACAATGCAAAGTTTATGCTTAAATTTAGCGGATTAAATAATGATTTCAACTTAATGACTATCCTAAATATTCTAAAACCCCGTAAGACCTTAAACAAGGCTTTCCTAAAAATAAAAGCCCACAGGAATGAGATTGAATTATTCAAAGGCAATCTAATCAATTTATTGGATCGGATTAATGAATCCGAATCAGAGGAGTTTCATAAAAACCTCGTTGCCGATTTCCTTAAGAGTACTTATTATGGAGTAAACCACTACATTAATACTAAAGGTCGAAACGATCTTGTGATACATAATACCAATAACGCCTCCGGAACTGTGGGTGTTATTATTGAAGCCAAAAAGCCAAACAATAAGACAGAGATGCTTTCTCTCCCCCGTTTTGGGGGAGCTGCAGGGAATATCAACACCAAAGCTTTCCAGGAACTTGTTTTGTATTATTTACGTGAGCGCATTACCCTTAAAAATCTTGAGATAAAATACCTTGTTGCCACCAATATTTACGAATGGTTTATCTTCGATGCCAACCTGTTCGAAAAAGAGTTTGCCGAAAACAAAGGTCTTGTAAAGCAATTCACCGATTTTGAGGAAGGCCGTTTATCAGGCAAAACGACCGATTTCTTTTACAAACAGATTGCTGGACCCGCAATCGCGGCAATTTCACACGAGGTAACCTTTACCTGGTTCGATATCCGTGATTACGATAAACCTTTGCGCAACGCCGATAAAAAGGATGATAATATCCTGATTGCGCTATATAAACTCCTTTCTCCCGAGCATCTTTTGAAGCTCCCGTTTGCCAACGACAGCAACAGTCTCGATAAATTGTTTTACACCGAGCTTTTGCATATTATCGGGTTAACCGAAACCAAAGAAGGAGGCAAAAAACTCATTCAACGCAAAAAAAAGGGTGAACGAAATGCAGGTTCACTTATCGAAAGCGCCATTTCTCAACTCGTGAACCTCGATAAAATTTCGCGTCTCGAAAAGCCATCTCAATTTGGAGATACCAACCAGGAGCGTCTCTTTAATATTGCCCTTGAATTATCGATTACCTGGATTAACCGGATTCTTTTCCTTAAATTGCTCGAAGCCCAGTTGATAAAATACCATAAAGGCAATAAAGCATATGCCTTTCTCAACCTCGGCAGCGTTCAGAATTTCGACGATTTAAACAGCCTGTTCTTTAGTGTGCTGGCACGCAGGCCGGAAGAGCGAAACGATGAGGTAAAGAAACTTTTTGCCAATGTTCCCTATCTGAACAGTTCGTTGTTCGAACCTACCGAGATTGAACATGCGTGCCTGTTTATCAGCCAGTTGAAAGATGGCAGACTTCCCCTTCTTTCATCGACTGTAATAAAGAATAACAATGGTCAGAAGCGTACAGGCGAATTGGTGATCATTGAATATATTTTTGAATTCCTGAATGCTTACGATTTCGCAAGCGAGGGAAGCGAAGAAATACAGGAAGATAATAAACAATTGATTAACGCCTCGGTGCTTGGTCTTATCTTCGAAAAGATCAACGGTTACAAGGACGGTTCGTTCTTTACTCCCGGATTTATTACGATGTACATGTGCCGCGAAACCATTCGCCGTGCAGTGGTTCAGAAATTCAACGAAACCAAAAACTGGAATTGTACCGATCTAGCACAACTGTACGATAAGATCGACGATCGGAAAGAAGCAAATACCATTGTCAACAGCCTAAAGATTTGTGACCCTGCGGTTGGTTCGGGTCATTTCCTGGTATCGGCGCTCAACGAAATGATTGCCATCAAAAGCGATTTAAAAATACTAACAGACCGCGATGGTAAACGGCTTAAAGAATACAGCGTGGAAGTCGAGAATGACGAGTTGATTGTTACCGACGACGAGGGCGAATTATTCGATTACAACCTGCGCAGCAAAGAGAGCCAACGGATACAGGAAACCCTCTTTCACGAGAAGCAAACCATTATCGAAAACTGCCTGTTCGGTGTCGATATTAATCCCAATTCGGTTAAAATATGTCGCCTGCGTCTTTGGATTGAATTATTGAAAAATGCCTATTACAAAGTCTCCCCTGTCGGGGGAGATTTAGAGGGGTTCGAGTTGGAAACCCTTCCCAATATCGACATCAACATCAAATGCGGGAACTCGTTGATTAGCCGTTATGCCCTCGATGCCGATATTAAAAAAGCGCTTAAACGGAGCAAATGGACCATCGATAGTTACCGTTTGGCTGTTATGACCTATCGCAATGCACAAAGTAAGGAGGAGAAGCGTTCCATGGAACGCATGATCTCCCAAATTAAGAACGACTTCGAAAGCGAAATTGCATTCAACGACAAGAGGCTGTTAAAGCTCAATACGGCCAAAGGCGAATTACTTGCGCTAACCATGCAAACATCGATGTTCGAACGGACCAAAGCCGAAAAAGCAGTATGGAATAAACAGGTAAAAGTACAAACCGATACAATTTCCCAGCTTGAAACCGAGATCGAAGAAATCCGGAGTAATAAAATCTACGAGAATGCTTTCGAATGGCGCTTCGAGTTTCCCGAAGTCCTAAATGATGATGGGGATTTTATTGGATTTGATGTGGTGATTGGAAATCCGCCGTATATCAGGCAGGAAGAACTGAGTAATATTAAACCTTATCTTCAGTCTAATTATGAAACTTTTGCAGGTACAGCAGATTTGTATGTGTATTTTGTTGAAAAAGGATTGCAAATAGCCAAAATTAATGGCCACTTCATTTACATTTTACCTAACAAATGGATGCGTGCCGGATATGGTATTAAATTGAGAAATTGGGTAAAACAATTTTCAATTAATTCGATTGTTGATTTTGGCGATTTACCTGTTTTTGATGAAGCTACTACTTATCCTTGTTTATGGGCAATTAAAAAAACATCTTCTGATTCAAATAAATTTAACGCCGCAATTATGGATACGCTATCTTATCCAAACGGATTAGATAATTATGCTGAAGAGAGAAAATTTACTGTAAATCAGCTACAATTACAGGAAAGTGGTTGGTCATTAATTAATGACAATTCACAAAAGATATTGCAAAAGATAAAAAATTCAGGTATTTCACTTGATAAATATGTTGAAGGGAAAATATTCAGAGGTATATTAACTGGTTTAAATGAAGCCTTTGTTATTGATGAATTAACTAAAAACAATCTTATTAATGAAGATCCGAAAAGTGTTGACCTAATAAAACCTTTTTTAGCGGGAAAAGATATTAAACGATATCAGCAACCCAAGTGCGATAAATGGTTAATTCTTATTCCTAAAGGATTTACCATTAAAAAAAACTTACCAATTGATAGTCCCGATCATATTGAAGAGCCAATGACTCGTTATGGATCAATGCCCGATGAAATCGCTTGGGCTTGGTTTAGTAAAAATTATACAGCAATTGCAAAATATTTGATCCCTTTTAAAAGTAAAGCTGAAAAACGTGCAGATCAAGGTGATTTCTGGTGGGAATTACGTGCCTGCGATTATTATAATGAATTTGAAAAAACAAAAATTATTTGGCCAGGTATAAGTGATATTATTAATTGTTTCGCATTTGATTCACAATGCTATTATGGCAATGACAATAATCATTTAATCATTACAAATGAGACTTCTTTATTGGCCCTCTTGAATTCATCTCTTTGCAAATTTTATCTGCAAAATACCTGTGATTTTGTAAGGGGTGGGTTTGTTCGGTTAAAAATTAGTTATGTAAGTAGCTTAACTGTTCATACCAACATTAATTTAATTAAAGATGATTTAAGTATTTTGGCAGATAGAATTTTAAATTTTAAATCCCAAGATCCCAATACCGATACCACCGCTCTTGAATCCGAAATCGACCAGCTTGTTTACCAGCTTTATGGCTTAACGGAAGATGAAATAAAGATTGTGGAAAACAGGTAAATAATTGGTAACTTTCGTTGGATAAATTAGACAATCCTGACGTGTTTAACTGTCCGCAAAATCAGAACAGTCCAACGAAAAGGGCAGATTGATAATGATGGATAAACAATATAACTTCCTTCTTACTTGCCAAACAGTTAAAAACATTGGAAAAAGAATTTTTACAAGAAGGCGGACTAAGAGAAAGGATGTCGCAAGCCAGGATTGAGGTAAGGCGGTAACAAAAATAACTACCCGCTGAGAATGCAAAAGGATGTTTTTTATCTTTTGTTCGATTATTTGTAAGCTTATCCTATACCCCACGCTGTAGTGGTGGCCAGACAAACTTGTGCAATTGAAGACTCAACCTGGGCCATAAACCGTTCTCTTCGAAATAGGCTACGTTTTCAATCAGATATTTTACAATTTCAACCGGCTGAATAGCTTCAAATACAGGAGAAAAATTCAATGCAATATCTTTATATGAAAGATGTTGCTTATATTTTTCAATAATTTTCATGGAATACTTCAGATCTGTTTGGTCCTGTACCACAAACTTAAGTTCATCGCCGGCAGCTAACTGATGAATATTCTCATACAGGTTTCTATCCGACATACCCGAGCCGGGGCATTTGATATCCATACAATATGAAATATCAATCCTGTCAGCATCAAAAGCCACTAATTCTTCATTTGTATAAAGCGGGCTGGCGCCGCTTGTTTCTATAAGAACCGATAATCCGTTTGCAGCCAGGAACGCCGGAAGGTACCTTTTGGACTTATTTGCTTCAAGAGGTTCTCCGCCTGTACAAATCACCTCGTTGCTCCCCAGTTTTTTTACAACATCAAGAATTTCGGAGGGCAACATACTTTTTACATCCGGGCCGGATTCAACAAAACTATATTTTGTGTCGCACCAGGTGCATCTAAGGTTGCATCCCCCAACCCGAACAAACGTTACGATATTACCCGCCGAAATGCCTTCTCCTGAAATACTTTGAAAAATCTCAATTACAGGTATTTTACTATTCTCAAATTCCTTTCTTGTCATTTTATCAGTTGGCGATTACACGGGCATAACTGGTTGCCGATTCCCAAAGAATCAGTTCTTTTACACGCACAGGATCTGAACTTAGATGCTCATTAATTCTATTTAAAAAGTCGGCTGCCAGATTTTCGGCTGTAGGTCTGTAATTAATATCTACAAGCTTACGATGATGCTTCTTTAGTAAGGCAGCAATACTGTGTTCCAGCTCATCGGCAGAATCAGTCCAATAGATAAAAGCATGATCCAAAGGTTCAACAATCAAATCATTAATCACCTTTTTGATATCGTCAAACTCCATTACCATGCCATGATCAGTTGTTCCCGGAGCATTAATAACGCCGTTGTCCCCGCGTTCAAGCTCAACCTGCATTACATAAGTGTGGCCATGTATATTTACACATTTACCCTTATGATCGGCAAGCATATGAGCCATACTCCATGAATATTCCTTCGATATTGATATTTTGTTCTTCATTGTATTTGTTTGAATTTAGTGGAAAGATACATTTTCGTATAGAAAGTAATCATATAGATGCCTTCTTATTTGCAAATTTTTTACCTTTTCTGTTATCTTACTATTGATACCAATGCAATAGTATTTTTTACCAGGTTGACACATACGAAGATAACAAAATTATCAACGGATTGGCCTAAAATACAATGGCAATAAGTACAATCACACTTTGACCGTTTCACCTCGAATAAAAACTCAGGAACAATATTTCAGCAATTTTAATGCACAAATAAAACCTTCTTAACAAAAAAATAATTCTTACTTTTGCCACCCGAAATGGTTTCGAAGTCGGTGTTCGGCCGACATGGACGAAGAGGGAGTCCGGTGAAAGGTGACGCTGTTTCCATTTCATTTCTTCCTGAATAAATTATTGCTATAAATGAAAATATTTTCATCATGGAGTGGTGGTAAAGACTGTATGCTTGCGCTTTATCGCCTGCAAAAAGCAGCACAACACCAAATATCGTATCTCGTAAATATGTGCGATGCAGAAACTAATCATTCAAGGTCGCACGGAATTAAGCAGGAACTGATTGTGAGACAAGCTGAAGCAATGGGAATCTCTCTGATTCAGCAGAAAACCAATCGACAGGATTACGAACTCAACTTTAAAACGGTTATACTGAAACTGAAAGAACAGGATATTACCGCTGGCGTGTTTGGCGACATCTACCTGCGCGAACACCGCGAGTGGATCGAAAGGGTTTGCAGTGAAACGGGTATTACCGCCATCTTCCCGTTGTGGGACAACCCAACCGGCGAACTGGCGACCGAATTTATTCTGGAAGGTTTTAAAACCCTGACCGTTTCGGTGAATGCCAAAAACCTTACCGAAGATTTTCTGGGTCAGGAATACGACATGTCCTTTGTTGAAAAACTCTCAAAATTGGATGGAATCGATATCTGTGCCGAAAACGGTGAATTTCATACCTATGTTTACGATGGCCCCAACTTTCGACATCCGGTTCAATTTCAAAAAGGAGCAGTGACTTTCCGGGATAACCATTGGTTTCTGGAAATCACTTAATGCGATCAATGATCAACCACATAGAAGGTTGTCTCAAAAGCAAAAAAACCACAAGGACATAAAGGATATACAGAAATAGCAGAAATACACTGCTTTAACTTTGTGAGCGTCGTGCATTCCCTGTGCAGTTTGTGATTATAAATGACTTTTGAGACAGCCTCGATTAATAATAAAAATCTTTCAAATGAAAAGATCAAATATCATCCTGATTTTATTGCTGGTTTGCCAACTGATGGTTCAGGCACAGGAAGCTAAACGCATCGTTTCGCTGGTTCCGTGGGTGACCAAAAGTTTATACCTGTTGGGCGAACAGAACCGGTTGGTGGGTTGCACAAGTTATTGCCCTGTTGAAGCGTCGGATCATATTGCTGTTGTGGCATCGGCCGTGAGCGTCAACCTCGAAAAAACACTGACCCTGAAACCCGATCTGGTATTTGCTTCGTCGTTAACCAAACCCGAGACAATCGACAATTTGAAGAAACTGGGCATTAAAGTTGTTTTTCAGCCGTATCCAAAGTCGTTTGAAGAGATTTGTTACTACTTCGTTCAGATTGGCGAAATGGCAGGTCAGTCGGCCAAAGCCAAAGAAATCGTTGCGCAGCAGAGGGCCCGGCTGGCTAAACTGAAGTCAAGTGTCCCGTCCGGAAAAAATCCCGGTGTTTTTATCCAGATTGGCGCCAAACCGCTATTTTGTGCCGTTCCGAATACGTTTATGGACGATTTCATCCGCTTTTCAGGTGGAAGAAATATAGCAGCCGATTTAAAAACTGGCAGTATTACCCGCGAATACGTTCTGAAACAGAACCCTGATTTCATTTTTATTGTAACTATGGGCATGGTAGCCCAGGAGGAAAAGGATAACTGGCTAAAATATACAGCCCTTTCTGCCAGCAAAAACAAGAAAATATTTATTCTTGATTCGGATAAAACCTGCAGCCCGACTCCGATATTATTCATGGATGCGCTGGAAGAAATATTAAGTTTGATTTACAAGTAAAATCTATCGACTGGCATATGATTAAAGGACACGGTGACGATCGGTATCAATACGGCAAATCCACTCGTGCCGATTTCAGCTCAAATGTGTGGTTCGGAGGAACTACCCCTGAATTGATAGCCCATTTGCAGAAAAATATGCAGATGATTGAGCGTTATCCCGAACCGGATGCCGCCGGCCTGTGCCGGAAAATTGCAGGTTATCACGAAGTGAATTCCAATCAGGTTTTGGCCTTTAACGGGTCGGTCGAGGCATTTTATACCATTGCTCTGGCTTTCCGTGAGGCTGTTTCGGCAATACTTTATCCAGGATTTGCCGAATACGAAGATGCCTGCCATTTGCACAATCACAAACTGTCATTTTTCAGAAAAGACGAATGGCAAACAAGCCTGAATACCAGGCCGTCCTTGTTCTGGTTTGGAAATCCGAATAATCCGGACGGACATATTTTTGAATTTCAGGAAATTAAACACGCCATTGAAAATTTTCCGGAGACTGTTTTTATCATTGACGAAGCCTACGCTGACTTTTCCCCCGGATTTCAATCCGTCATTCCGTTGACCAAAATTTTCCGGAACCTGATTGTGGTTCGGTCGTTTACCAAATGTTATGCCATTCCCGGTCTGCGTTTGGGTTATGTGGTGACTTCAGCTCCTCTGGCAGCAAAGCTGTCCGGCTTTCAGCAACCATGGTCGGTCAATGTTTTGGCTCAGGAAGCCGGTAAATTTCTGATTGATACTATCACTGAAAATCCGGTTGATGCCCAAAAAATAAGTAATCTTTCAACTGAATTGCAGCAGGCCATCAACCAACTGGACGGGTTTCGGGTTTTGGCGGCCAATACTTCATTTTTCCTGATTGAAATGAATTCCGGCCCGGCTGCCGGACTCAAACAATTTTTACACGACGAACACGGCATTTTGATTCGTGATGCTTCCAATTTCCGCGGATTGGATCAGAAATATTTCCGCGTTTCGACACTTTCAGCAGAAGAAAATCAATTGTTACTGGTTGGTCTGGCTGATTGGAAAACGAAATTCCCTGAAAACTCATGAGCCCGCAACTGCCTTATATTTTACCGCTCCTGATCGGGTTTCTGCTCGACACACTTCTGGGCGATCCGCGCTGGCTGCCTCACCCCATCCGTATTTTTGGTCGTTCAATCAGCTTTCTCACCGAAAAACTGAATTCAGGGAAATACCGGAAAGCTAAAGGGGAATTGATGGCCATATTCCTGATTTCTTCTACATTCTGGACTTTTTGGCTGGTGCTGGAACTGGTAAAAGATATTGAAGTTTTGTTTGTTGTCCTGGCAAGTCTGGGTCTATTTTACGGACTGGCTAACCGAAGCCTGATTTCGGAAGCACACAAAGTTATCACGGTGCTTGAAAAACAGGGTCTTGAAGCCGGGAGGAAACAACTGAGCTTTATCGTAGGACGTGAAACGAATAACCTGAATGAGCATCAAATACGAACGGCTGTACTCGAAACACTGGCCGAGAACCTCAGCGATGGTGTGATTGCCCCCCTGTTTTTTTATGCCCTGGGTGGTGTTCCTGCCATGATGGCTTACAAAATGGCCAATACACTCGATTCGATGGTGGGATACAAAACCGAGCGGTTTCGCCGGTTTGGGTGGTTTTCGGCCCGGTTGGATGATGTGCTCAACTTTATTCCGGCCCGGCTTACCGCCATAATTATGGCAACTATTAGTCTGAGCTGGAGAGCATGGATCTTTCTGCTCCGCTACGGGCACCGGCATAGCAGCCCGAATGCCGGGTATCCCGAAGCTGCCCTGGCGGGTATCCTGAATTGTCGTTTTGGCGGCTCGAATGTGTATCATGGAACACTGATCGAAAAACCATTTATCGGCAAAATGCAAAGGCCATTCACCAACAACGATTTTTATAAAACCTACTTCCTGAATTTTTTTAGTTGTCTGGTAATGATAGGATTGGTTTGTATTTTATGCTTATTTTGAATGATCGCTTAAAGTTCAGATTTCTGGCTCTAGACTGAATATTGAAAAATCAAATCACCATTTGATGATTTGATTTAAAATAAATGTCGTTTTCTTTGCATAGAAATGAAGTTTTAAGAAATTCAACGATCAGTCTAAACTATGAAGTTACCCATACTTTACCTCAATGAATTAAATATTCAATCGGTTGAAAAAACCTATTCGAAAACATTAAAACAATTGCAAGATGGCGATTTTAAAAGTGCCGATGTACGAAAAATGCCCAACACAGGCTTTTACCGTGCCAGGCTCGATATTCGCGACAGGTTGCTCTTCACCTTTGCCAGTTACGAAAACCAAAAATATTTACTTCTGCTGGAGGTAATTAAAAATCATAACTATAGCCACAGCCGCTTTTTGCGTGGTGCCATTATCGATGACGAAGATAAATTTGTTTGCGTACAATCGTCCAATGAAATTGCATCTCAGGAGAACGAAATGATATTTCTCAACCCTAAGTCGCGCAAGATCCATTTACTCAATAAGTTCATTTCATTCGACCATTTGCAGGACTCCATTTACTCGCTCTTTCCGCCGCTGATTATTGTCGGATCGGCCGGAAGTGGCAAAACAGCCCTGGTACTCGAGAAACTCAAAGAGTTGCCCGGAGAAATAGCCTACATTTCGCTATCAAAATATTTGATTGAAAACGCATCAACGTTCTATTATTCAAATGGTTTTGATAACGAAAAACAAGAAGTCGAGTTCTTGTCACTTCACAATTACCTGTCGAGTTGGGAAAAGCCACAAGGTACGGAGGTTAATTTCCGCCAATTCGACAGTTGGTTTTTTCGTTATGCGCAAGCTGTGCGCATCAACGAACCTTATCGCGTGTTCGAGGAATTTAAAGGTGTAATTACCGGTTCGCCCGTCCATGCCGCCTGGCTATCGCGAGAGGAATATTTGGATTTGGGCGTAAAACAATCCATTTTTTCCACTGCCGAACGTGAACGGCTTTACCCGGTTTTTTTGAAATATTTAGATTGGCTGAACGAAAGCAATTTGTATGATAGCAATATTCTGTGTTATCAATACCTGGAGAAAATTAAACCCCGCTACGATTATATTGTAGTAGATGAGGTACAGGACATTACCAATATCCAGATGAAATCTATCTTACAGTCGCTCAAACAAAAAAATCATTTTATACTGACGGGCGACAGCAATCAGATTGTACATCCAAACTTTTTTTCGTGGAGCAAAGTGAAAAGTTTTTTCTACGAAACCGGTGATCATGAAAAGCAGATTAAAATACTACAGACCAATTACCGGAACAGTTTAAATGTGGTTGAGCTGGGAAATAACCTGCTCAAAATCAAGATCACACGTTTTGGCTCTATCGATCGCGAAAGTAACTACCTGATTGGCACTGTCAGCAAAAACGAAGGAGAAGTTTTACTCTTCCCCGACGACGATAAAAAGAAAAACGAACTCAACCGGCGCACCCAGAATAGTACCCATTACGCCGTAATTGTTCCCAACAACGAACAAAAACATGAAGCCCGGCGTTTTTTCAAAACACCCTTGGTTTTCAGCGTACAGGAAGCCAAAGGATTGGAGTACGAAAATGTTATTTTACTGAACTTCGTTTCGAGCCACGAAGCCGAATTTCGCGAAATAATAAAAGGTGTTACTTCAAGCGATTTGCAAAAGGAGGACTTGATTTACAACCGGGCAGCAAATAAGCACGACAAAGATGGCGAAGTATATAAATTTTATATCAATTCGTTGTATGTTGCCATCACCCGCGCGGTGAAAAACATCTATATTTTCGAAAAACAACCCAGGCACCCTGCTTTGCAACTACTGCAAATGCAGGAAAACAAAGAGGAGGTAAAAGTCGCCGAAACCAAATCAACCATGGATGAGTGGCTTGCCGAAGCTCAACGCCTCGAAGAACAAGGAAAATTCGAGCAAGCCGAACAAATTCGGGCCAAATATTTAGGCTACGAATATTTGAGTCAGGAACAATTAGAAAGGATCAGGCAATTGGCCCTCGATCCATCCCGAAAAGAAAACGAAGTAAAAAAAGAACGTAAACAACTCTTTCAGTACGCCGTTACTCATCAGCGATACGATTGGGTGGAGCAGTTAGCCCAACTGCAATTTCAACGCGCCATTTTACTGATGAAAGAACTGAAGCAAGATAAAAAGGAGTATGCCAAAAATATCAGGTTAGGTCGCAAAAGAGAAGCCTTCTTTTTTGTGAAAAAATATGGTATCGATTTTCGGATTGAAGAAGAAGGAGTTACCGGCTTGATGCTGGCCCTGCAAAACGGACAAGACGAGTTGGCGACCGAATATATTCAGCAGCACGCTTCGCTTACTCAAAAAGACAATACGGGCAAAATGGCTGTCGATCACTTGCTTTCTGTCCATCTAAAAAATGCAGCTCAAAAGAAACCGCAGGCCACCACATCAACTACCTTTCTTCGCTTTTGGAAAACAATTAATCCCAATAGTTTCGCTTATGAGACTTACAACCGGCAATTTCAAGCCAATTCGCACAGCATGGCCAATTTTCTCCTGATTTTAATGCGTTGCCTGGACGAAATGCACCCCGATAAAGCAGTTTTCAAAAAAGGGACTCCCGAAGAGAAAAAAATCTCTTGTTTTACGATGGACGATATAGTTAAATATGCCGAATGGATTCCTGATGATATACTTCCGCCCTATCGTAAAAAACGGCAGTATATCAACAGTGTGTTGTCCTCGAACGAAATCAGCCGGGCACAATTCCCGAACTGTAAAATGGCTTTCAGCCGGGTAGAAAGAGGTGTTTACCTGGTTAATCCGTTGATAAATTGGCTTTGACTTGCAGACGAATCAGAATTTTATATTTCGAAAAATCAGTTCCTAATCCCTCCCGATTCAAATAAATAATTACTTTTGCCCCCGGAAATGGTTCCGACGTCGGCTTTCGGCCGACATGGACTAATAGAGAATCCGGTGTAAAACCGGAGCTGTACCCGCAGCTGTAAGCCTTAATAAAAACTTTTTGAACCACTTGCCACTGTTCGTCGGCCGACGGATGGGAAGGCCATCAAAAAGAAGGCGAGCCAGAAGACCTGCCATTCCATATCGTTAATCATAGCTTTCGGGATAAAAGCAATGGGGTGATTTTTTCATCTGATTTATCCATTTGTTCCTTTTTTTTATCAGCCCGGGATGTATCGGGGAACATGCTGAAAGTTTATGGTCGACATTTTTTAATGTTTAACCGTAAAAAACTGTTATGAATTTTAAACAGATTGCTGTTATTTGGATGGGGTTACTTGGAACTTTCAATGCAGTTGCCGAAGTTATCGACACCACTAAAGTTGCTCAGATTAAAGAAGTTACTGTACAGGCTTCGCGGATGGATCGAAAACTGAAAAATCTTCCGCAGAAAGTGGAAATTATTCCTGCCAGTTTGATCAGGTCGATTCCATCTGATAATTTAGCCGAATTACTAAAACGCACCACCAACCTCGATATCGTTCAATATCCGGGGCTTTCAGCAAGCATTGGCATGCGTGGCTTTTCGCCCAGTGCCCTTGCCCGCAGTTACACGCTACTCCTCATTAACGGAAAACCTGCCGGAACCACCAACCTGGCTACCATTAACCTCGACAACGTAGAGCAAATCGAGATTGTAAAAGGTTCGTATTCCGTATTGTATGGTTCTGACGCGATGGGAGGAGTGGTAAACATCATCACCAAACAAGGTGGTGAAGTTCCTGAAGGAAGTGTTTCAATCGAATCAGGAAGTTTTGGTTACCGGAAACTGTCGGGCCGTTTCTCCGGAAGTTACCACGATAAACTTTCGTATGGGTTGGGCTACAGCCGTTTGGAACAGACCAAAGATTACCGCATCGGGCAGAAAAACCTTCTGGATATTTCGGCAACCGGTGAGCGTATTCTCGACAAAGCTTCGTATGGCGATGTTATGGACAACTCGCAATACGAACTGAATATGACCAATGCTTTCGTGAACTACGACATCAGCAAACAATGGAAAGCCAATGCTGAAGCGATGCACACCTATGCCTACGATGTTGAAACTGCGGGAAACTACTGGGGAACCTATGGACAAAGCAAGAAAGACGTTAACCGGTTGAACCTGTATGTTACTTTGGAACAGAACAGCAAAAACAACCGCTTTAAATTCAGTCCGTACTACACGAACGATCAGAATCCGAACTATTCGAACAATACCGATGCAGGTTTCATAAGTTTCAAAAGCCTGGTGAAAGAATATGGTTTGCAGCTTCAGGATAATTACAAACTCGGAAAATTTGACCTGTTGCTGGGATCCGATTTAAAGACCTATGATTATCACTCCAACCGTTTTTCGGCTATCGGTACTCCGGCCGATCCGTACAAGCCCGATAACAAATTCAGTAACATGGCCTTGTTTTCGCAGGTGGCTTATTCATTCAAAAATCTGGACATCAATGCCGGCGTGCGTTTCGACCGCATTACTTATCACATCGACAAAAGCCCCGGGTTAAAAGCCGAAGAAGCCAATGCGAACTATAACACACTGAATCCTTCCGTTGGGGCACAATATCTGTTCCTGAAAAATTTCAAGGCACATGCCTCATTCGGAACCGCTTTTTCGGTGCCCGATGCGTTCAAAGTGGCCGGAAAATATACCGTTTCCGGAAAATCGTATGTCGGGAATCCCGATCTGGAACCCGAAAAATCAAAAACCACCGATTTCGGTTTGTCGTATTTATCGCCTGAAAACGGTTTAAAAGTCGATGTTTCGTATTTCCAAACCCTGCATAACCACAAAATTGTTGAGGAGAAACTACCTTCAGGAGAGTATTCGTACACCAATGCCAACGAATCGAAGATGGAAGGTATTGAGCTAATGTCGTCGTACAATCTGGGTAGTTTGTTTGCCAAAGCATTCGATCTGGAAGCTTATGCGAACTTTACCTGGATGCTCCGGAATGAATTCTCGCAAATGGTTGGAACGGATATGCATACTTACGATATGCAGTATGTACGCAAAACGAATGGTAACTTTGGGCTCAATTATCAAACAAAAAACAAAATCAGTATGCGACTTAATGGCCGGTTTATCGGCTCAAGGCTCGAACGCGACTTTTTCAGTACGCAGCGCCCCGGAATTGTCGCCGGCGATTATTACACGGAAGGTGGCTATACTGCATCCGACAAGATCTTGAAACATCCTGAATACCTGGTCTTTGACTATTCGATCAGCTATGCGTTTTCGAAAAACGTCAATTTTGGAATAATTATGGCCAACCTGTTCGATGAAAACTATTCGGAAAAAGATGGCTACAACATGCCCGGACGAAGCATCACCGCCAGAATTACTTCTACATTCTAATTATAAAAAAATGCGCATCAGGCATTGATTTTTGAATAATTGATCGGATGACCCGAAGTCATCCGATCAATATAAAACCAACAAAATGGTTCAGATTACATTCATCACAGGAGGGGCACGCTCGGGAAAAAGCAGTTACGCCCAGCAATTAGCTGAATTGCGCAGTGAAAATCCGGTTTATCTGGCAACTGCCCGGGTGTGGGACGACGATTTCCGCAGGCGGATCGAACGTCACCAAAATGACCGGGGGCCGCACTGGATCAACATCGAGAAGGATAAGGAGCTTTCGGCCTGCGATCTGGAAGGAAAAACCGTTTTGCTCGACTGTATTACCCTTTGGCTAACCAACATTTTCTTCGACAATCAGTTTGATGCCGACCGTTCGCTCGAGGATGCCAAAACCGAATGGAACCGTTTTGTTCAGAAGGATATGAACCTGATTGTGGTGAGCAATGAACTGGGCATGGGTGTTCATCCTGCCGAAGAATCGGCCCGGAAATTTACCGACCTGCAAGGGTGGATGAATCAGTACATCGCCCAACAGGCCAGGGAAGTTTTCCTGATGATCTCCGGAATTCCGGTGAAGATAAAAAGCAGCGACAACAATGACAACAAATGAACTTAAAATGCCAAAAATCATGAACTTAAATGAACAACTGCAACACAAAATTGATTTCAAGACCAAACCGCTGGGAGCTTTGGGACTGCTGGAAGAGCTTGGGCAACAGATTGGTCTGATTCAAAATACGTTGACTCCCGAACTAAAAAAACCCACTTTGCTTGTCTTTGCCGCCGATCATGGTTTGACTGATGAAGGCGTCAGTTCATTCCCAAAAGATGTTACCTGGCAAATGGTGATGAATTTTGTTGCCGGAGGGGCTGCCATCAATGTATTTTGCCGTCAGAATGATATAATCCTGAAGGTAGTAGACGCCGGTGTTGATTTCGATTTTCCGGAGGGCGTGCCCGTTATCGATGCAAAAGTTGCCCGCGGAACCCGGAACATGCGCCGTGAACCGGCCATGACTGCCCAAGAATGTGCTACGGCCATTCAAAAAGGTCGCGAACTGGTGAAACTCGAAGCAGACCAAGGTTGCAACATCATTGGTTTTGGCGAAATGGGTATCGGAAATACCTCGGCTTCATCGCTTCTGATGCACCGTTTCCTGAATATCCCGATCGAAGATTGTACCGGTTCCGGAACAGGTATGCATGGCGATCAGCTCACCAAAAAAATGCAGATACTGAAAGAAGTTTCTGAAAAATACGATCCGCAAACCCCGGAGGAAACTCTGGCTACCTTTGGCGGACTGGAAATTGCCATGATGGTTGGTGCCATGCTTGAAGCGCGGGAACAGCAAATGATCTTACTCATTGACGGATTTATTACCACCGCGGCAGCTTTGACCGCCATCCGGATATACTTGGCAGTCCGCGAAAACTGCGTATTTTGTCATTCATCTGATGAGCGGGGTCACAAACTGATGCTCGAACACCTGAATGCCAAAACTATGCTTCAGCTAAATTTGCGTTTGGGCGAAGGTACCGGCGCTGCACTGGCCCTGCCATTGGTTCAGGCAGCCGTCAACTTTTTAAACCAGATGGCAAGCTTCGAAGATGCAGGAGTAGCAAACAAGAAATAGTTCCAGGTTCGCCAAATCAACCCCGGCTGAAATTGACAGCGTTTTTTGTTTCTTATTTTTTGTTCGATATTGAATTTTGAGTATTGGTTATTAGTCGGATCAAAATTTTGGATTTATTGAAGATATTATCACTAAAAAAATGCGAAAACAACTGCACATATTCCTCAATGCCATCATGTTCTACACGCGGATTCCGGTACCAAGGAATCTGCCGTATTCGGATGAAATACTGAACCGTTCCACACGCTATTTCCCACTCATCGGTTGGATTGTTGGCGGAATCGGAGCTGCAGTTTTTTACGGGTTGCAGTTTGTTTTACCGGCTGAACTGGCCATCCTGCTGAGTATGCTGGCAACAGTTTTTGTAACGGGGGCTTTTCATGAAGACGGCTTTGCCGATTTCTGCGATGGTTTTGGTGGCGGATACACCCGCGAACGCATCCTCACCATCATGAAAGACAGCCGGATCGGAACTTACGGAAGCATCGGGCTGGTCGGGATACTGACTGCCAAATTCATGAGTTTACATGCCATCGCTCCCGAAAATATTCCGCTGGTTTTACTTTCCGGTCATGCCGTGAGCCGGTTGATGCCCATTCTGGTTATTTATACTACGGAATATTCGCGCGAAGATGCCACCAGCAAAACCAAACCCATCGGTAAAAAAGGCAAAGGTTTCGACTTTTTGCTGGCCTTGTTTTTCGGAATTGCACTCCTGATTTTTATTCCGCTTTCGTTCACACTAGCCATTATTCCGGTGCTATTGGTAACTACATTTATTTTCAGGAGGTACGTTACCCTGAAGATTGAAGGTTATACCGGCGACTGCCTGGGTGCCTTGCAGCAAATAGCCGAGGTGGAGTTTTATTTGGGTTTTGTAATCTTTCAATCGCTCGCAGCATGAGAATAACGGCTGTCAGGCATACGTCGGTTGATGTTCCGAAGGGTATTTGCTACGGGAAAAGTGATGTGCCACTGGCCTCCTCGTTCAAAACAGAATGTGCTCTTGTCAGCGACAAGCTTGGCTCAGCTTTATTTGACGCGGTTTATTCGGGTCCGTTAAGCCGGTGCACGATTCTGGCTACGGAACTGGCAAAAAAATTACCAATCCATACCGACAACCGCCTGACTGAACTCGATTTTGGTGACTGGGAAATGGCTGACTGGAACACTATCTTTGAATCTGCTGCAAGTAAAGCCTGGTTTGCCGATTATGTGAATAACCGCTGCCCGGATGGAGAATCGTTTGCCGATCAAATCAAACGAACCGAAAGTTTTCTGGCCGATTTAAATAAAGAGCCATTTAAACAGGTGCTGATTACTACCCACGCCGGAATTATCCGGGCCATGATGTGCCTGCTTCAGGACAAAACTCCTGAAGAGGCTTTCAATACGCCGCTTGAATTTGGCCAGGTTCTTACGTTTAAACTTGAAAATCATGGCTAGCCGCTTGCTTTGTCTTTCAAAAACCAGATCAATTGATATCTAAAACATCCAGAAAATGAAATCCAAACTTCGGCCGCTTATGTTTGTAGGAACAGGTTCCGATGTGGGTAAAAGCATCATCAATGCCGGATTCTGCCGCATTTTCAGGCAGGATGGTTATTCTCCTGCCCCGTTTAAGGCTCAGAACATGTCGCTCAACTCTTTTGCAGGCACCGACGGACTCGAATTGGGTCGTGCGCAGGCAGTTCAGGCCGAAGCATGCGGTATTGCTCCACGAAGTGAGATGAATCCCATTTTGCTGAAACCTACGAGCAACCAAAATGCGCAGGTGGTTTTAAACGGGAAACCCATCGGAAATCAGTCGGCTAAAGAATATTTCCTGGGAACCGACCGTGACGCACTCTTTTCAGAAGCCATGAAAGCTTACCGGAAACTCGACAGCCAGTACAATCCGATGGTGATTGAAGGTGCCGGCAGCATTTCGGAAATTAACCTGCGCGATAAAGACATTACCAATATGCGGGTGGCCCTCGAAGTGGATGCTGCCGTCATCCTTGTGGCCGACATCGACCGCGGTGGCGTGTTTGGCAGCGTTTACGGCACGCTTCAGTTACTTCCGCCTGAAGAACGTGCACTGGTAAAAGGTATCCTGATCAACAAATTCAGGGGCGACATCGACCTTTTTGCCGAAGGGAAACGCATGATGGAACAACTTACCGGAGTGCCTGTGGTTGGGATTGTCCCTTATTTCCGGGATATTCACATTGATGACGAAGATTCGGTAGTGATTGATCACAAATCAGGAAAAACTCAGGAAGGACTCGTGAATGTTGCAGTTGTATTGCTGCGGCACATGTCGAATTTCACCGATTTTAACGTGCTCGAACGCGTGCCCGAAATCAATTTGTTTTACACAGCCAATCCGGAGGAAATCGAAAAAGCCGATGTGGTAATCATTCCGGGTTCAAAAAATACGATTGCCGATCTGGAAAACCTTCGGAAAACCGGACTTGCTAAAGCTATCCTGAACAGCCATCAGAAGGGAAATGCAGTCTACGGAATTTGCGGTGGTTACCAGATGATGGGCCGCGAGATTCATGATCCGAAGCATATAGAAGGTTCAATCAGCTACATGCCTGGCCTCGCAATTCTTCCTATTGTAACCACTCTGACATCCGAAAAACAGACTGTCCAAAGTTCGTTTGAATTCCTCAACGATCAGGAAATCTGTAAAGGTTATCAAATCCATATGGGAAAAACCGAATTGCTCGACGGACAACCATTAGCAAAACTCAACGATGGATTATCTGACGGGTGTTTTCTCAACGGAAAAACCTGGGGAACCTATCTGCACGGCATTTTCGACAATTTACCCGTGATTCGGTCGACACTTAAAAGCTGTGGAAAAGAAACCCGTCTTCAGGAGTTTAACTATCCGGATTATAAAAACCAACAATACGACAAGCTGGCGGAGCACATCCGTCAGAGTTGCGACCTTGATTATATTTACGGCATCCTTCAGGAAAAAGAAAATGATCAGAATCCTGGTGATGCAGTTGTCGTGATACCTAATATTGTGTATAACGCGTAATTTGCCAGCCGCAAGTAACCAGCTGCAAGCCACATTTATTAAACATCGAAACAAAAACTAAAGCATATGCCAGGATTAATACACATTTATACCGGCGAAGGGAAAGGGAAAACCACTGCCGCGGTTGGTCTTGCCGTTCGCGCACTCGGGCACGGGATGAAGGTTTGTTATGCCCATTTCAACAAACAGCCTGAGCTGTATGGTTACAACGAAATTCAGAATCTGCAGAAACTGGGGGCTACCATTTTGGGTTATACCAACGGACATTGGTCGTTTAACCGGTCGGTAACCCACGAAAACAGCCGTAACGACGTGCAAAACGGGTTACTCGCACTTTCGGAATTCATCCGGAATGAAAATCCTGACCTGCTAATTATGGACGAAATATTGATTTCGGTGCGCGATGGTGTTCTGAAAGAAAATGAATTGATTAGCTTTATCGATCAAAAACCGGAACATCTGGAATTGGTGATGACTGGTCGCGGAGCGTCTGACGGGCTTATTGAAAAAGCAGATTACGTGAGTTGTATTCAAAAAATAAAACATCCGTACGATCAGAAAATTTACAGCCGGAAAGGGATTGAGTACTAAAGTCAAAGAAGAAGTAAAAAGGAAGAAGGCAAAAGTGGAAATGACTACTTTTGACCAGATTGAGCATAAAAAAAGTTGTGATAGAAATGCAAAAAAAATACCTTCGATGGACGTTTTATCTGGCCGGATTATTAATTCTGCTGATTGCTTCTGTCCTTCTTTCGCTTTCAATCGGCGAGATGAACCTTGGAATTACAGATATTTTCAGAATCCTTCGGCAGGGTGATGACACCATGGAATATACCATTCTGAGCCAGATCCGCATTCCCCGGGTGCTGCTTGGAATTGCTGTCGGAGGGGCGCTCAGTCTTTCAGGTATACTTTTGCAGGGTGTTTACCGCAATCCTTTGGTAGAGCCTTATACATTAGGTATTTCGGGAGGAGCTTCGCTGGGGGTGGCATTTGCCATTGTATTCGGGCTTCATCAGCTCATCGGTTCGTTCGTTTTGCCGCTGACAGGATTTGCCGGCGCTTTCCTGATCATTTTTCTGGTTTACACCATCAGTTCCCGAAGCGGGCACATCAATATTCAAAGCATGTTGCTCACCGGGGTAATGATTAGTTTCATTGCATCGTCGTCGATGATGTTGCTAATGTCGACTACCAGCTCCGAAAACCTGCACGGTATCGTTTTCTGGATCATGGGGTCACTCGATGAGCCTGATATGTCACTCATATACATTACCCTTGTTCTGGCATTTGCTTCGCTGGTAGCTTCGTACTTTTTTGTGCAGCCACTCAATGCTTTGCGGCTTGGCGAAGAAAAAGCCAAACACCTGGGTATAAATACCGACACCACCATAAAACTTTTATTTTTACTTGCTTCGCTACTCGCCGGTGTGTGTGTAGCTGTGGCCGGAGTGATTGGTTTTGTAGGGCTGATTATTCCCCACCTGATGCGTTTGCTGGTAGGTTCCGACTACCGGATTCTGCTGGTTAGTTCTTTTTTGTCAGGATCAGTTTTCCTGGTTTTATCCGACATTCTTGCCCGCACCATTATTTCGCCCAACGAACTGCCAATTGGTGTAATTACCGGTATTGTCGGTGGTATTGTCTTTTTACTGATGATGAGCCGATCGTCGGTACGATCGTTAAAAAATAACGGATGATGAACTCAGGCATATTAAGTATACAAAACCTTTGCTGCGGATATCCGAAATTTCAGCTATCCGAAATCAGTATGGACATGCCGAAAGGTTCGTTTACCGGAATCATCGGACCAAACGGTTCGGGAAAAACCACGCTTTTTCGGGCCATTACCGGAACACTTAATATTAAGTCGGGTAAAATTCTGCTGGGTGATAAAAATCTCCGATCGCTTGCACCTCGGATGAGAGCCCAAAACATTGCCATTGTCAGCCAGTTTATTGAAGCCAACGACATTTGTGTGGAAGATTACGTGCTGATGGGAAGAATTCCGTACCACAGCCGTTTCAGCTTCTTCGAAAGCGAAGAAGATTTTCGGATTGCCCGAAAATACATGGAAATGACTGACACCTGGAGATTTAAAGATCAGTTGATGTCGGAATTGAGCGGCGGAGAACAGCAGCTTGCTGCAATTGCCCGCGCATTGACCCAGCAACCCGAGTTGCTTTTGCTCGACGAACCGACATCGCATCTTGATATAATGCACCAGGTACGCATATTGAACTTGCTTCAGCAATTGAACAAGGAAATGGGATTGTCGATTCTAATGGTTATTCACGATCTGAATCTGGCTTCTGAATATTGCGACAAGCTAATTCTGATTAACCAGGGGAAAATTCATACACAGGGTATTCCCGAAAATGTACTCACCTTTCAAAACATTGAAGATGTGTACAAAACGGTGGTGGTCACTCAGTCCAATCCATTATCGGGCAAACCAGCCATTTTTCTGGCTACCCGCCAGGTACTGAAAGAAATTCAGGAAAAATTTGGGCAAAACACCATAAAATAGTATATAAGTAATAAGAATAAGGGAGGTTCTAAAAATTGATTTTTTTAATATCGTTAAAAAAAGTTTCGGGTTTAATTTTAGTGAGATCCTAATTTGATTACTTCCGCAACGTATATTTTGGTTTTAAAACTCTCGAAGATCTCCTTTCATTAAAAAAAAACCGCCTACCAATTTACTATTTGCTAATTTTGTATATGCCTTATTGTCAATTAATTAATTCATCTTGTTAGTTGTTCATATCTAAATATATTGTAAGTCAAATTCATTAGCCCTATAATGGCAGTAGCTCGTGGCATCCCGACAGACCAGATATAAGCACTGTCCGCATGAAGCGTCTGATCTTCATCTTTTTCGGTAAGTAACAGTTCCAGTGCTTGAGAATCATGCACGGATGCATTTGATGCATAGTAAGTTCCTATAATCTTGCTTTTTGCATCAACTTTGATGTGATTCTTGTAACCGTAAAAGGTGTCCCCATTCTTCTTTACCCAGCGGGCATCAATGTCTTTATGACGTTTTTTGTTAGGGCGGTCGTTCCAAAGGTCATCACCACATTCCTCCTTTATCATTTTGTTTTCTTCACGCGTGTTGCGCTGACGAGGAATCTCCATAAAGCTGGCATCTATAATCTGGCCTTCATTGAATATCAGCCCTTTTTGTTCCAAATGGGAAACGAATAACCCGAACAGTTCCTCTACCGAAGCTGTCTGGGTTAGCCTTTCCCTGAACGCCCAAATAGTTTTCTCGTCAGGAACTTTATCGCCTGTTTCAAGTCCCAGAAACTTCTTGAAACTCATTCTGTCCACTATCTGGTATTCAACCTGTTTGTCGCCAAGGTTGTAATAGCGTTGAAGTATCATAATTTTGAACATCATCACAACATCAAAAGGCTTGGCTCCTGCATTGTTTTTCTTTGGGGTATTGAGGAGTCTTGATTCAAGTATTGCACGAAACATATCAAAATCAACAACTTTGCTTATTGACTCAATCGGATTACCCATCTCAGAAAGGTGAGAGACAGCAAATTGTTCATCGAATAATCCTTTTTCCCTTGTGACTTATATATATTGCTCATGGAATTTATAATACCGAATTCAATAAGGCAAATATAACAATAAATATCTGAATATCACATAATTAAATTTTAGAACCTTCCATAAGGAATATATTATATTTATTTTGTTTGTGCGCCATGCAAGGCGCACATTGAAAAGGACAGCACCGGGTGGCACTGTCCTTTTACTACAAATAACCTAAACCTAACCTTAACCTGTTGCAAATATACTAAAAATATAACAAAGCTGATTTTTTAAATTTATTTTGTTCAATACAGAAATAATTTATACAAAACCGCCCTTGAGTTGTCAGATTTTTGTGTACTGTGGTTGGTGAAATTGTCAAACCAAGCTTCTCGAAGTATTCCAAGGCAGAAACTGATAAACACCCTTGACCAGAATCCGCACGACTCAATTTGGGCAGCCCGGAATTTAATTGTAATGGTGGGCTGACAGATATAATTTTTAAATGAAATATTGATTTCTCTTCACCTTTAAAATTGTTACTTTTGACTCTTCCTACCGCCAGCGGGGTTTTAGACTTTTTTAGTAATATCTAAAACCTTTAATCCATGATTATTAATGAAAAGCAACAGCCCAACGATCCTATTGTTGGGTGTGAGTATGTGTTTCCGGGCGATATTGATTCGGAGACACGAATTGGTTCAAATAAGAAATCGGTAACGCTGGTTACCGATAAAGAGTGGCATCCCGTTTATTTTACTCCGGGAAGTGCACTGTTGACAACTCAGGAAAGTATGCCTCCATCCGGAAGGTTAATCGAAAGTAAATTTGAAATGAAGATCCCTGGAGGTTCAGCTGAACTTTTGGCGGAGATAAATCGCATTTGTGGCCGGTCAATTGTTTTGAAGTTGACTTTTGAGAGCGGAAGCGCTCTGATTTGCGGAGGAAAGAATCGCAAACTAAGGTTGTTTTCTTCGGCATCGCTCAGCACACAAAAGGGCAATGTGATTGGGTTTGTGTATAAGAGTTCGAAGGATTTTATATGGTTGAATCAATAAAAAGTATACAGGATGGCATCACAATATTTTATCGCAATAAAACTTGATCCTCACTACCAACGGTTTTTGAGGAGTCATTTTTCGTGTGAGGCGGAAATTTTCGAGTTTCCGCCCAGGCATCGGTTTAACACCATGCTTGAGCACTTTGTAAGTACAAAGCCTCACGGATATATCGATCCAGAGAATGATGGTTATTTGTTTAAGATCGCGCTGCCGAATTTTGAATATAAGAATCCGGCTCATTTCCGGTATCTCTCGAAGGTAAAAGAGATGGTGTTCAAAGCGAAGATCAAAGAGTATTACGACTGGATCATCCAGGAGCGCATCGGGAAATTAATGAAACGTACCGAGAAACGCGAGGATGGCAACATGATTACATTGGACCGGCAACAATGCACCGTTGTATTAATTGATGAGTTTGGTTTTGATTCGGAAAGCAAGGATTCGTTTGACAGGCTGTACAAATTGTTTACCCGTTATAAAAAGAAAGAGATCAACCGCCGGTTTGTCGTAAAGAAAAAGAATGACTGCGTAAATTGTTAATTTATGTTAAAACAACATCAGGATAGGCAGTTTAAACTGAGGGTGAGAGATTTCGTCGAATAGCATGGATTATGCAGACCAATAAGACAATTTGCATATGGAGATAAAGTGCTGATAATATCTGATGCTTCGGCATCGCTCAGTAACCAGGGAGCAGGGATCGAAAGATTTCCTGCTCTCGTTGTTTTTGGGGATATATAGTATTCCAAGAGGAAAAGGGCAATCATAAGAAATACACGGGGTTTCATGAAGGATTTCTGGGCAATCACGGAGGATTGAACCAACGAATCAATTGATATCGTCCTATGCCATCAGATATCGGCTGATTAAAATTGTATCGTTAAAATGAATTCAAATCAAATGGCGAATCTGTTATTGGAGGTAATGCGGGACCGGATGATGGTTGACCGGGGATTGGTGGAGAATGTTTATCTCCCCTGGCTGATGTCGGTAATGAACGGGGATATGAAACCTGGTGCCTTACTCCATCAAAAGAAGGAGCTCTCTCCCACTGCTTACTCTTTCTCGAAGGAAACTTTTGCTATTGGTGGCCGGTCAGCGTCTATGGCGATGGATGGAGCAACTGCCGGATCTGTGGCTGTCATTCCCATTATTGGAGAGTTTTTGAAATATGGTTCACAGTGTACTTATGGTGCGAATGAAATTGTACCCGCCATTTACAAGGCCGGTGAACTAAAAAATATAGTTGCACTGGTTCTCGATGTCGATTCAGGTGGCGGATCGGAAGGTGCTGTTCCACCCTTTATTGAAGCAATAAAGTATGTGCAATCGAAAGGAAAACCCGTAGTTCTTCATGGGGATATGGTTGCCAGCGCAGCCTATTATATTGGTTCGTTTTGCGATTACCTTATGGCGGATAATCTGATCAGCTCTGCTTTTGGCAGTATTGGAGTGTACGTTTCGTACATGGATTACAAGGATCAGCTTGAAAAGAAAGGTATCAAACACAAGACAATCTATGCTCCCCAAAGTGATCTGAAGAATCACGAATACCGTGAGCTGGTGGATAACGACAACGCGGAACCACTGATCAACAATATTCTGATTCCTTCTGCAACCAGGTTTATCAATACCGTAAAACAGAATCGGAAAGGGAAGATCAGTGAAGATTCCGATGTTTACAGGGGGAAGCTTTATGAGGGTGAGGATATTGTAAAAGAAGGACTTGCCGATGGCTTTGGGACGTTGTATGATGCGCTTGAGGTTGCCTCGGGTATGGCGATGATGAGAGGAAGATAATTACGAATTATGAATTTCAAATTACGAAATGCGAATTGCGAAAAGCGAACACTGAAAATTGAATTCAATCGGTACCTGATCGAAATACAATGAAACAGGAATTATTTATCAATTAATTTATAGAAAATGGATCCATTTAAAACGTTGGGATTAATTGTGCTGGGGATTCTTGGGAAAAAGGAGTTCAGCACAGACAAGGAAGGGCATTTGGTTTTAAGCGCCGAAGAGGGCGAAAAGCTGAATGCAAAAATGAAGTATGCCGGGGGTGAGTTTGCTGACCGGTTCAAACAGTCGTTTGATGAACTGGCTGATGCCAATGCCGGTGGAGATATGGCGCAGCAGGATATGATTGCCAATGCGTTGGTTGGTGCAATTCGCCAGGATGTTTTTGCGGAGCTGAATGCCAACAAAGAGGCTATTAAGGGAGAGCTTGAAAAAGAGTTTAAAGTCAGGCTTGATGGAGTTTTAAAGGAGAAAGCTGCAACTGAACTGAAATTTGCGGATTTGGAAGCTGAAAAAACCAGGCTTGAGAAAGAGAATGGAATTCTGGCAGCCAGGAGTGAGCCTGATCAGCCCGAAGCACTTGTCAATACCCCGGGTGAAAAGGTGATTGCTGCCGGGTTTAAGGTAAACCAAAAGCATTTTCACAACCGCATGGCCACGGATTACATTAACGGCAATTCGAGTGCAGCTATCGTTGCGATGACGAATGGCACCTTTGGAAATAAGACCATGGGTGGAGGACCTGCTGATACGATAGATGTGTCGGAAATTAACGAGGAGTTTGGCACTTACCTGAGTGACCCTGCCCGCAGGATGAAGATCTACAAGGAGATTCTAAAGCCGACGGAGAGCCGGGTGTACATGACCAAGGTACTGGCTATTAATGAGTGGCGGGATGCCAAGGCGCGTATTGATTCTGTTGTTCAGCAGTTTATTGCCAAATGGACACCGCTGGGCAAGGTTAAAGTGACCCCGCTCAAAATTGTGAACAGAAGGCATAAGATCAACTTACCGATCGTTCCCGATGATATTACTGGCGGATACCTGACTTACCTGTACAATGAAGAGCTGACTCCGGACCAGATGCCGGTTACAAAGTACGTTGTCGATGAGTTACTTCGTCCAAGAGTCTCTGACGATATTGAGTACAAAATGATTGCAACGGGCAAATTCGTAGAACTTGATCCATCAACCATTACCGAAGGTGGTGCAGGACAGGTTCCTGAAAAGAGCATGGACGGCTTTTTGACCATTCTGAAAGAAGAATATGCAACGGTCGGTTCGGCCATGAATTTCTGGACGCCAACGATCGCCTGGAGCGAAGATAATTCGGTCAATTACTTTGAAGAGTATGCGAAATGGATTAAAAAGCAAAACCCGACTTTGGCAAAGGTTGGTCTGAACGTCTTCTGTGATCCTGATATGGATGAAGTCCGCAGAAAGAAATACAGGGAGATGTTCCCGATGACGAAAGACTCGGATATGAACAGGGTGAAGATTGACTTCAGCAACCTGACAATCGTACCACTCGAAAATATGAGGGGATCGGGAGTTTTGTTTTCGACGCCGAAAGAGAATTTCATCGAACTTCATCATATCAACGAGGCCAGCGGAGCGACCAAACTGTTCCTGCAGCTTCAAAATTACGAGGTGAGGGTTTTCGGAGAGTTCTGGCTGGCAGTTGGTTTTGCTGTTGCTGAGTGGGTTTTTGCAGCTATTGCACCACCGGAAGGAAGCGGGGCTTAGTATAGATAAACGGCGCTGCCACAAATGGGAGGTGGCGCCGTATTGGTAATTCACTCTTTTAAATATTTGATGCCATGGCATTTATCAGTGTAAAGAAATCAACCTTAAAAAACGGGAATCCAGGTCGCCCGAATCCTAAAAGTCCATATATCATTTTGATCAGGACTGATGATTTGGTGAGCAAACCGGTCAAGGGAGCGGATGGTGTATCTGTTATTGGACCGCTGGTATTAAAAGCGGGAACAAACGCCATTCAGATCTACGCAATTCCAAATTCCATCAAGGTGGGAGACAAAACGAGTGGTGACGCCGATAAAAAGGGGTTCATTCATACTGTTGAATTTGAACATCCCGGATCGAGTCTGAATTATTCACAGTTCGTCAATGACAATGTCAATACGAACCTGATCGCGATTGTTGTGTATCCCGATTTGGAATTCAACAAATTGGTCGGATGGCCCGGCAATCCTTTGCAGTTGAATCACGAACAAAAGGATGATGAGAAGGAAGATTCAAATTCCGTGAAACTTGAATCTCTTTTTGCAGGCGATAAGATCATTCACTACACAGGAGCCCTTCCATCTGTTGAAGGAAGTGGCGCTTAGTCTTGGTTTTTACCAAAAACGCTCAAGGGTACAGTTCTGCATTTGCGGGGTTGTGCCCTTGCTAAATAAAGGGTAGTCACGTAGGACAGCCCTTACAATCCGTTATAATATGATTGGAGTATTTTATCCCTATTTGGCAGATGCCAGAAAATGGGAAGAGTTGCGATATTCTCTCAGAAGTCTGGACAAATTTCTGAAAGAAGAATATGAGGTTTGGATTGTAGGGGATTTTCCTGATTGGATCCGAAATGTAAAGCATATCCCCCACCAAAAAACAGAGATGACAAATGCCGGTGCAACTTATGATGCAGTGTCAAAGCTGAAGCTGTATATCGACTACAACGACAGCCCCGATCAGTTTCTCAGGATGTATGATGATGTTTACCTGACCGGTGCAAGGACCATGAAACAAATGCAGGTCACGCGATATTTATTCACCAATGACGAATTAAACAGTGGAGAGTTTGCCTCGGGAGGAATTGTCTGGCGCGACCAGGTATTTATGACTACAGACGCAGTGGTTAGTTTGGGATATCCCGGGTATATGACAGAAACGCATTGCCCGGAGGTTTTTGATAAAGAGAGGATGCGGAAGATTTTCGAAATGTTTGATCCGTTGGAAAACCGGCTATTGACTTCAACTTTGTATTTCAATGTTTTTCCCTACGAATTGATGCTCAAGGACGGAAAGTTGGAGAGAGCCCTGTTTTATGGGTATGAAGACGAATTTTCATACGGACCGGGAAACGGTGAAACAGGAGAAGCAAGGTTGAATAACATCTGTAAAGGAAAATATTATCTGAATCACAATGATGCCGGCCTGGATGAGGGCCTGAAGAAATTTATACAGGAAATGTATCCCGATAAATGCAGGTTTGAAAGGTAGATAGAGACGCGTCTGAGACTCGTCTGTACGGAGGCGCTGAGGATAGCTGTCCTTTAGAATCCAATTTTGTAATTACACATTTGCAATATGGAAATTGGAATAAAAGATAAAGTGGAACAATGGGCACGGACAGGAGGAGATTTTCGCGCCGGATTATCGTTGTTTCTAACTTTTAACAGAAATTCCTTTTATGCCCGGAACATTGAAGCAAAGGGAGTTGAAAAAGGATTGGCAACACTGGTGAGTGAGTTCGCGAATAAGATTAAAGTATCATCAAAAGAGATATTCACCCTGATTGAAGCAGGACATTTGGATCATGACTTTGTAATTACATCCACTGATTCTACACTTCAGAGAGCGAGTGAAAAAGAGATTGGTCAGCAGAAAAAAACACTTAAGCTCAGGGAAGAGTTTCCTTTTTTAGGAAAAAAGGATTGCCCTGAAGAGTATGCCATACTGGTCAATAAAATGCTTACAGCCTATGATGATTACCGACATGACCGGGATAAACTGTACAACCTGGATAAAAATAATTTGGAGGAGTGTTACCAGGGAGCAAGAGACGTTTTGGATGCGCATATTCTTAACCGTGAAATCTGGGAAGAACTAAACTACTATAAGATTCACGGGACAATTTTAGGGAAGTTACCCGATTTTAAGGCCCGGGAAATCAGAGAAAAATACGGATCCATGAGTACTGTCAGCCTGGGTAAAATCACCGGCAATAATATACCCCGCAAAATGTCGTACTATAAAAAACAGCTCAACGACAAGGCGACAAAAAACAAAGATGAAATACGGGAAAAAATGGCAGATGCCGAAGATGAATTATTGCTGATTAAAAAAATACTGATTGAAAGAGGGGAAATATGAAAATAGCTTTTCTGATCGGAGTGAATGATGTGGGCGGGGCTGAATTTGTTTCGTATCACCACGTAATGATGGCTAATCGTAATGGCATGGATGTCGTTGTTTTAAGCGGTACGACCGGAAAGTTTTATGATTTAATCAAAGCTGCCGGAATAAAGATTGAGGTTGTAACTATGAATCCTACCCTGGATATGGTGTCGCGATTAATTCAGGGTTGTGATGTGGTTTTCAATTGCAATTTCTTTTCGGTTACGCCATTGGTGATTCAGTTAAAGCAGAAATTCGGTTTCAGGTATCTAACAATTCTGCACAGCGATATTAATTGGGTGTATAATCAGGTAGTGAACTTTGAAAGGGGTACCGACGGATACTACGCGATTCATAAAAAAATTATGGATTCGTTTATCAGTTATGGAGTTATGGATAAACGTAAATTTGCAGTTATACCCAATTGTGTGGATTTTGACCTTATTTCAGCAGAGTCTCACTACCGCACTACCGTACGGAGTGAGTTCGGATTTAAAGAGGGGGATTTTGTGATCGGAATGATCACCCGTGTTGCTGCAGACAAGAATATCCTTGATGCAGTGAAAATATTATCTATGCTACCAGCGTCAATCAATGCCAAGCTGCTTATCGTAGGCGGAGCTGCTGCAACACCGGCAAGTGAGGGTTATTTTGAACAGGTCAAACGATTAACACAGACAATCGGAGGAGGAAAGTTTATACACAGGGTTTCTATCACCGGTAACCTGTCGACGCAGGATGTATATAAAACCATGCAGGCATTTGATATCGGATTGAACTGTTCCCCTTCGGAAGGGCTTCCGATTGCACTCCTGGAGATGATGGGTGCCGGGATCCCCTGCGTTATGCCCAGTATTGGAGATATCCCGGATGTCCTGGCCAGCCGAGGAATCGTAGTTCCAATAAGGCAGCGATTGGAGATCAAAGAGATATTAGCTGAACCGTGTTATTCTCCGGCAGAGGTTGAGTTGTTTGTCAAGGCGATTACCCATTTACACCAGCATCCTGAGGAAAGGGAGCAGATGGGAAATGATGCTGCAAGGTATGTAAGCGAATTTCGGAGTTTGAAATTTCAGGAGAAACTTTTTTTAAATTTTTTAGATATGGCAAAAAAGACAGAAGCCGGGATTAATAAGACAGACATGAAGGCCAAAGTGAAAGATAGTGGTACGGATCTGGTCATCGAGACGATTGATCAATCAATTGAAAGTTTAACAGCAGAGACGCAATATATCACTACTGCTGAGAAAGAGACGCAATTAATCGCTCCGGTACCGGAACTTCCAAAGGTCAGCGTTTTAATGCCGATCCGGGATGGAAATGAAATGTGGATTGAAAAGGCAATTGAAAGTATCGTATCCCAGGATTATGCCGGGGAGATTGAACTCGTAATCATTAATCACGACTGCAGGCTTAGCCTCACCCAGATAATTGATCAAATTGAGGAAGATGTGCGTAAGAGCGCTATTAATGGAAATGCACCGGGAACTGAAATCAAAGTGAAAAAAATAAGAGATGCCAGCCTGGAATTCTCCGAAGTGCTCGATTTGGGAGTCGGGAGTTGTGGCGGAGACATTATCATCCGTATGGATTGCGATGATATTGCAGAACCTAATCTGGCAAGTAAACTGGTTGAATTTTTGGAGGCTAACAAGGATGTTGACGTATGCGGAGTACAGGTTCAGTTTTTCGGCGCAAAGGAGATGGTAACCACTCACCCACCGTTTGTAACCAGGCAAAATGCATTTGACATGCCGGGTACCTGGTTTATTAATCATCCCGGGGTAGCAATCAGAAAGTCAGCCTTTCTCAATGTTGGTGGGTATGGAAAAACAAAAACCGGGTTTGCAGAGGATTACCACCTTTGGTGTAAAATATTAAAATCCGGTGGCATGATTGCCAATCTTCCGGATGTGTTACTCAATTACCGGTGTTACCAAAAAGTATGGCGCTATCCGGAAGGATATGCAGAATTTCTGCAAAGGGAGAAAGCCGGGTTAAAAGGCCAATAAGCCAATTTGATACTATTTCGGTACATTGACGTGATAATCATCACACCGGAATTTCAATTTTAAAAGTCAGGGTATGCTTAATGGTTCTGAAAGAGTGGAGAGTAAAAGTCTGACAGAGCTTCGGGCATTACTGGTAAAAACCAATGATCTGTATGAGTCTTCGCAAATTGAGGATACCGACAAGATAAAACTATTGGATAAGATTGGGGAGCTTGAAAATAAGATCCGGGCACAGGAGTATAAAGAGCGGGTATTAAATGGCGAAGAATAATTAATTACAGGCGATGGCACGGTTGAAGATGGAGGTATTGAATATTACGGCTGACCAGATTAAGGAGATGGTGACAACGATGGATTGTAAGTCGTTGCCAACAGAGATGGTTGAATACCTTGGATACATGGAAAAAGCAAGAGACTGGCATTATAAAATGAAAAGTCGCTTGTATGTCGTTCGTCACCTGCAAACGGAATATTATGCGAAAAATGAGGAGGAGCTGAGCGATTACCTGGCACGCCAGATTTACGACAACGCGATGAATTATTATTACGCGGACCGTATCATCCGGAAAGACAGCTGGAGAAATATGCTCGCCGAAAAGTATTTGGTTTCTGCCCAGTTGTGTTTTGACAATAGTGATTACGAAGGGAACCGTAAATGCCTGGAGGCGGTTGAACGTGTCATGCGACTCAATGAGAAGGATGATGAAGGGGTGGATCCAAAGCTACTCGATCGCAGAACCTTTGTGTATGTCGTTTCGGGGAAGGATTTGGGAGTCCCGGAAGTTGACCGGAATGAACTGGCAAAACTGATTGATACGTATGACATCAAAGAGTCGATGAAGGTGAAGGTAAAAAGAGAAGCCGGAAGTTTGCCCAGGCGATTGTTTGAAAATGCAGATGTGGAAGATGTCGAACCGGTTAACTGATCTAAATGAGAATTGATACCAACGTACACAAAGTAGAGAAGGCCAGCTGGATAAAAGCTGCCATCGACCTGATGAAACCAAGGGATTTGTATTTTTACGGTGGTCGTGGAATCAGTAAGACTACCGACATCCTGGCAAGCCGCGTATATGACTGTATTTACGAAATGCCCAGGGCGCCAATGGTATTAACCTCAAATACCTATATGGACCTTATGACTAACATTGTTCCCGGAATTGTGAAGGGATTGACCGACAGGTACGGGTTTTATGAGGAGACTCATTTTGTGGTTGACCAGCCGGGGAAGAAAGGATGGATTCCTCCGTTTTATCCCAGGGTATTCGACTACAAACATACCATCACAACCAATAACGGGTGTTTCTTTTACCTGACCTCACTTGACCGGCCAAGCTCAAATGCAGGTCTTAGCGTTGTGCATGTGTTCGGAGATGAAGCCAAATACCTCAAAATTGTGAAACTGAATAAACTCTTCCCAACACTCCGGGGAGACCCGAAAGTATTCGGACATTCTCCCTATTTTCTGGGAAAAACATTTACGTCCGATATGGCCAACCCGATGATTGGCGAAGATCCGTGGATGAGCGATATGGCAAGTAACATGGACAAAGATCAAATTCTAAAAGCATTGCAGGCCGGGATTGTCGTAAATGAGATACTGACTGAACTTATTGACGCACAATTAGCACACAATGTGAAGGAGATTGAAAATATTCAGAACAAGCTCAAGCGGTGGAAGGAAAGACATTCGAAGATGCGCTCCGGATCTACGTTTTATTATTCGGCATCGTCATTTTGCAACGTGGATATCCTGACTATGGAATATTTTATCAATATGGCCGCGACGCTCACAAAGGAAGAATTCAATACAGCAGTACTCGGGATCCCGACTTTTATGGAGCGCGGGAAGTTGTTTTATCCGGCCATTAAAGACCGCCATTTTTACAGTGACGGGACCGATTTTGAGGAGGTGGACAAGCATGGTCTATTGGGTGGAATACACAACACAAGTAAGTTGCTTCGGCACATCAATCCGGAGGAAACTCTTGATGCCGGATTTGACGCGGGGAATATGTGTTCGCTGGCAATCGGACAAATGAAGGGTAAGGATTACAGGATATTGAAGAACCTCTACACTTTGCCTCCAGAGCACATTGACGAACTGGGAGCTGCGTTCGTGGATTTCTTTAGTCCGCACAAAAAGAAGGTTCTTTTCCTTTATCACGACCGGGCAACCAATCAGTATAGCAAGGTGAAGAAAGACCAGGCTTCAGCACTAAAAAAAGCAATCGAGTTTGATAAGGGGGGAAATAAAACCGGGTGGAAGGTGGAGTTGATGAATGTCGGCCAGGGGAATATTGAACACGCAACCGAATATGATTTTATGATTCAGCTGATGAGCGGGAACAATCCGAAGCTGCCACGATTAATGATTGATCAGTATAATTGCCGGGAGGCAAAAAGTTCTATGGAGCTGGCCCAGGTTACCTACGTGACAGGAAGATTAAAGAAAAAGAAAACGTCTGAAAAAATTGCTGTTCTGAGATTACCTATGGAGAGCACGAACATGAGTGATGCAGTGAAATACCTGCTATGCCGCAGGGAATGGCTTGCAGTTATTCGTGGAATTAAATCTTCCATCTCCAACTATGAGGCAAAGGTCTTTGGTTGAAAAATAAAAATGTTTGTGTTAAATAAAAATGTACATTCGCAGTGCTATTGTGGATATTTGAAATATGCACAAAATGCGTCAAAATCTTTGGTTAAAGGCAAAATTAACACTGTACCACAATAAAAAAATAATACCGACATGATAAAAAAAATTAAAGTAGAAAATTACAAAGCCTTTAAAAAAGGTGAACTCAAAATTAAACCAATAACAATTTTATTAGGAATTAATAGTGCTGGGAAAAGTAGTCTGATTCAACTATTCTTGATGCTAACACAAACATTTAGTTCAAGAAAAAGCAGACAAAATATCCTACAATTAAATAGTGACTTAGTTAAGCTTGGAGAAAGTAAAAATATCTTTCACAATAAAAAAACAACCTCAAATATTGGACTAAGCTTTGACATTCCTGCGATTGAATATGATAAATTAATTGAAAACATAAAAGAGTATATTTTTGATATTTATTATTTTTTAGATAAAATTCACTCAATGATTTCATCAAAAGAGGAGGATATTGCATACAATAAAAGAAGTGGAGGATTCCGATACCGATTTCCTAAAGAATTTGGAGAAATCGAAGATTTTCAAAATATATTCTCAAAATTAATTAGTCTTAAAAGGAAAATTAATATCCAATCAAAAGATTTACCTGATGCTGATTTTGAAAAATTAATTGGAATGTCTTTCAGAAGCTCAAGATACATTTATGAAAAACAGTTCTTCTCTTTAAAAGAAAAGAAAATCACTTTTGATTTTACACCATTAAATCATGCGTTTCAATTTGCACTTAAACTTAAAGAACTTAAAATCTCTGATATTAAAGTTGAATATGATATTAAATTTAATAATAAAAGTAGTAATATTGAATTAGGTGGTTTTAAGATTATATCAGCCAAGGGAATTATATTGGAATATGATTATAAAAATGTCAGACGTGGAAAACATCATATTTTAAAAAGCGAAGTTTTTGACAATAATATATTAGATAAATACTCTAGTAAATTTGGAAACACAATTGACTTATCTGATATTGAAATTGTAAGAAAAACATTGTCAACGAGGAGAATCAAAGAGAGTTATTTTATTGAGTTTCTTTTAAAGCTAGTTGAATTATCAATTAGCCCAATAAAGGATACTTTTAGTTACAGGAACATAAATTACATAAATCCACTAAGAGCATATCCTCGTAGATATTATTTCCAGGACGAAGTTGTTAATTCCTATTCTATAAGTACAATTGATTCTATTCAGCTCATAGATTTGTTTAGAGAGCGAAGTGACATTAAAAAGAAAGTAAATGGGTGGATGAAAAAATTTAACATTAATGTTGATATTGACCAATTAGAAGAAGTAATTCATAAAATAAGAATCAATCATGGAGGATTAAGTCTTGATCTTACAGATGTAGGATTTGGCATTTCACAAGTGATGCCAATAATTGCACAATGCTATTTAGCTAGACCGAATTCTATAACTCTTATTGAACAACCTGAGATACATTTACATCCAAAAATGCAGTCGGATTTGGCGGATTTATTTATAGAAACATGTATTGATGAAAGTGGAAAAAAGAACTTTATTATCGAAACACATAGTGAGTATATCTTAAAAAGGTTAAGACGAAGAATTTCAGAAAATAAAATTTCAGCTAATGATGTTGGCCTTTATTTTATTCATTCTAAAAGTGAATCTGAAAATTATGCCCGAATTGAAGAGATTGAGATTAGCAATTCTGGCGATTTCACTTGGCCAAAAGATTTTTATGCAGAAGAATTAAAGGATACAATTGAATTTCTTAAAAATCAGAAATAACAATGGACTTTACGATATGTTCTAAAGTGCTAAAAACAGCATCAGTAGATTATAAATACGCCTTTGACCTATTGATGCAGTTTGTCAGTGAAAATCCACATAGGGTTGCTAAAAATGAGGCAATTTTAAATGATTATTTAATAATTGCAGAAGAATCAGAAATTATTAGGACATGGATTAGTGGGATGGACTTTAAAAAGTATTGGAAGAATGTAGAGATAAATTCCATAGGTAATATTTATATAGAAACATGTAATTGTACTTACGATAAAAATTTAGTTGTGAACGAAAAGGAGGATTATTTACCAGAAAATTACGGTGGATTAAACATTTTAAATAAGGATGAAGCAATCGAGCATATAAAACAATCATCAAATAATATTTCGATAATAGATTCGATAATTGCTTCAGGAGGTAGTCAAATAAAAAAAATAAGAAGATGAATGAAATAAAAAAATCGATAATTGCTACTGGTGGTAGCAAAATCAAGGGTGTTAAGATAAATAAAAGTATTAATATGGTGGAAAGAGAGTCTTTTTTAAAAGGATTCTTTTCAGGTGTTATAGCTTCATTATTGGCAAGTGTGATTTGGTATTATATTGAAAAAATGATTTGAAAAACAAAATTCTGCCGCCATCGAGTAGCATCATCAACAAAATGAAAACTTTTATTTATAACATTTTTTCGTAGCTTTCATTCAAAAGTGCGATTCCAAGTCAGTGGAGTTCAAAGGAGTATGTTAACCCTTTTACAGATTAATTTAACAAATAGATTGCACCCCATAATCCCCCGATTAATAAAATCACGGCCAGCGTGTAGTCGTAAATTTTATTGGATCTTGAACGCGGTGGTGCCGGCGGAATAATTACCAGCGGTGACTTGTCAATCTGCAGAATAAAAAATAAATTTAGTATTTGCTGATCACGTATGTATTCAATCGCAGTATTTTCGCCACCCATACGAATTGGATTTCCGGTATAAAAGGCATTGTTCTGCTGAACCCTCTCCATACTGGTGTTATAGTCAGAGAGGTTAAATCTGAAAAACTTTTGTTCATCTGGCATAGCTTGTTAGCTTTAGAATTGTTTGACGTATGCGCCAACCTGGTGTCCGATATCGGCAAGTTGTTTTGTGTTGTTGTAGTAAAGCATGTAACTGTCCGATTTTGGGGAAAGCCGGAATAATCTGCAACGGTTTTTATTGACAATGTAACGGAACATGGCCGGGTCGATAGAGAAACTGGCAGCACTGATGTTAATTGATTGTGCGAGTGCTTCGCATTCGGGTGGAGAGTCGGAATTCTGGCAATTTGACGAACAATACAACTGATTGCCCCGCCGAACCAATGAAGCCGAGCATTGCGGGCATTGGGTAAGCAGTTCACTTTTATTTTCTCCGTCGGTAAATCCTACAATCCGGGCAACACGGGTCCCTACACGACGGATGTCTACTGTTTGGCCTATGGCGATATCCATATTCGGAAAAAATGCCGGGAATGGTATTTTGCTGATCACTTCATTGTTAATTACAATCGGATTAATGAACAGGGTGTGATCAACGCGTCCGTTCAGGGCAACATGGCCGCCTATACCCGCAATCACTCCCTGGTATATTTCTTTGTCAAATTTCCAGGATATGGCCCAATTAACATTCCTCGACGTGTGACCTTCGGCCTGGCAGGTAAGGAGATCGTTGTGTTTGAAAACTATCCCGTCTGCAGGGTAAGCATTCGGCCTAGTACATATTGTTTAATATTTTTTAGCCCTCTACCTTTGTTGAAAATATCCAACGATGAAACAGAGAAGAACAATGGCAGAAGCTACCACCATGATGGAGAACCGGCTGACAAGCGGACTGAGCGTACAGGCATTTTGTGTAGCAGAGAATATTAATCCGGCAACTTACTACTATTGGCGTAAGCGTCAAAAATTAAATGAGCATCCGGAATCCTCCCGGTTGATTCCAGTCTGTATTGAAAAACCAAAACACCAATCCGGCACGAACAGGGAGAATCTTGAACTCACCTATCCCAACGGTGTATGTCTTTCGGTTCCCATAGGATGTGAGCTGAACCTGATCCGTGAACTGGTTCTGATCATGTAAGGCATGTTATCATTATCGGATAATTTACAGTATTATTTGTGCACCGGCGCCACAGATATGCGCAAGGGCTTTAATACGCTTTGCGGAGTGGTGCGTTCCCAGATGGGCCGTGATCCCTTGAGCGGGGAGGTTTTCATTTTCATTAATCGTCCGCGCAGTACAATCAAACTGCTTCACTGGGAAAGCGGTGGCCTGGTTCTATATCACAAACGCCTGGAATCAGGAGGATTTGAACGTCCCGCTTACGATGAAAAACAAAACTCTTTCCAAATGAAATGGACGGAGCTTGTAATGATGATCGAAGGGTTGTCGATGAAAAATATCGTACAACGTAAACGTTTTGTTTCGACGTTTGCGACGGGAAAAGAAGATAAAAATAGATACACGAAACAGCACACTTTTTAACCGGTAAATAGTTTGTTTTTTAGCAAAAAAAGATTGAAAATAATCTATTTTATTTGCATAAAATAGTTGCCTAATTCATTGGTTTTATGTATCTTCATGCCATGAAAACAAGGGATTTAGCACCGAAAAACGAGACCTCTGAGCAGAAAATTGAGCGCCTGGAAAAAGGGATCATCGAGCGCGATTCTAAAATTGAGAAGCTGACCTCCGAGCGTGATGTAACAATTCAGAAACTGCTCGCTGAGCGTGACGCGACAATCCAAAAGTTAATTAACGAGCTGATTGCCCTACGGCGCAGGATGTTTGGCCGCAGCAGCGAACGTTTTGTTCCGGAAGATCCCAGCCAACTGTCTTTAGCCTTTGACGGACAAGGAAAGCCTCCCCGAAGAACTGGCGGTTGAGCCCGAAAAAACAGGAGTCACCTATACCCGTAATAAAGAGAATAAGGCAAAAGCAGTACGCTGTGCTATCCCCGATTCGATTCGTCGTGAAGAAGTTGTCATTGAACCGGAAAACATCCCTGAAGGCGCCGTGCGAATCGGGGAAGAGATTACCGAGAAACTTGCATATATCCCGGGAGAAGTATACGTACTGCGCACTGTTCGACCAAAATATGCCCTTCCACAGGGAGGAGGCATCAGGATCGCTGATCTTCCCACACAGGTATTACCAAGATCAAACGCAAGCGCATCGCTTCTGGCATACCTGTTAATTTGTAAATTTTTGGATCACATCCCCTTTTACCGGCTGCTGGAGATCTTCAAGCGACAAAAGATCTTCATTGCGGCATCGACCGTAAACGGATGGTTCTCCGATACGGTCGATCTGCTAAAACCCTTATATGAAACACTGAAAAAGGATGTGCTATCATGCGATTACATTCAAATTGATGAAAGCACTATCCCGGTTATGGATAAAGATCACCCGGGGAGCACAAGAAAGGGATACCATTGGATTGTTCGAAGTCCGATGCAAAATCAGTTGTTTTTTCATTACCAAGATGGTAGCCGCGCCCAAAAGGTCGTTGTAGAACTATTGCGATCATTCCAGGGAGCAGTCCAGAGTGATGCCTATGGCGCTTATGATATCTACGAAAATAAAAAAGGCGTTTTACTTCTCGGCTGCATGGCCCATGCCCGGCGTAAGTTTGAACAAGCCTTAAAGGACGATCCGCAGAGAGCCGGATATGCATTAAAAATAATCCGTGATTTATACGCCATCGAGCGGGAGGCTCAGGAAATGGAGCTATCATATGATAAGATCAGGCAAATACGGGAAGAGAAATCATACCCGATAATCAAAGAGTTTGAGAAATGGCTGATCGAAAACTGCACAAAAGTTTTACCCAAAAGCCTTATCGGAAAAGCTATCGCATACACTTATAATATTTATCCCCGCCTTGCACGTTATGTACTCGACGGAAGATACAATATCGATAATAACGGGGCTGAAAATGGGGTTCGCCCCTGGCATTAGGTCGGAAAAATTATATGTTCTGTGGAAACAACGAAGCAGCCGACCGAACAGCCATTATCTATTCCTTGTTGGGTACTTGCAAGGTAGCAGGAGTCAATCCAACACTATGGCTCACCGATGTGTTGAACCGGCTGCCTGATCACTCCGTTCTCCGATTAAGTGAACTGCTCCCCGCAAACTGGAAACCGATCGAATAGAATCCTGTCGAATCCAATATCCATCATATCCCCAAAAGGAACGAAATCGACCCCGTACCAGGCCGCATACTTACTCTGCAGGGATGTCTTTCATTGAGGATACTTTTTCGGATGACCAGTTGGGATCTGTAGCAATGATCCTTTTAATGATTGCAAAATCGAAGGTGACAGGTGTCTCGAAGTGATTGTTCTTTAGCCATTCAATGTTGTCGGTGTGGTTGGATCCGGCAATGTCACTGGTGAGATGGTAGGCTACAAACGACAGGTTACGCTTTGCACATCGTCCACTTTTTTTAATCTTAATCGTATTGATGGCCACAGCAACCGGAGATTTTACATCTTCGCCTAATGCCTGCAAACGTGCCAACTCAGAATAAGGACAATATACCTCACCACGGATCTCAATTGTTTCGAGTGTACTAACGGTGTAAGGGATTTTACTGAATGTCCGGATGTTGGCTGTCACATCAACACCTTTGAATCGTAAGTATGCGGCCTGGTACGGGGTCGATTTCGTTCCTTTTGGGGATATGATGGATATTGGATTCGACAGGATTCTATTCGATCGGTTTCCAGTTTGCGGGGAGCAGTTCACTTAATCGGAGAACGGAGTGATCAGGCAGCCGGTTCAACACATCGGTGAGCCATAGTGTTGGATTGACTCCTGCTACCTTGCAAGTACCCAACAAGGAATAGATAATGGCTGTTCGTTCGGCTGCTTCGTTGTTTCCACAGAACATATAATTTTTCCGACCTAATGCCAGGGGGCGAACCCCATTTTCAGCCCCGTTATTATCGATATTGTATCTTCCGTCGAGTACATAACGTGCAAGGCGGGGATAAATATTATAAGTGTATGCGATAGCTTTTCCGATAAGGCTTTTGGGTAAAACTTTTGTGCAGTTTTCGATCAGCCATTTCTCAAACTCTTTGATTATCGGGTATGATTTCTCTTCCCGTATTTGCCTGATCTTATCATATGATAGCTCCATTTCCTGAGCCTCCCGCTCGATGGCGTATAAATCACGGATTATTTTTAATGCATATCCGGCTCTCTGCGGATCGTCCTTTAAGGCTTGTTCAAACTTACGCCGGGCATGGGCCATGCAGCCGAGAAGTAAAACGCCTTTTTTATTTTCGTAGATATCATAAGCGCCATAGGCATCACTCTGGACTGCTCCCTGGAATGATCGCAATAGTTCTACAACGACCTTTTGGGCGCGGCTACCATCTTGGTAATGAAAAAACAACTGATTTTGCATCGGACTTCGAACAATCCAATGGTATCCCTTTCTTGTGCTCCCCGGGTGATCTTTATCCATAACCGGGATAGTGCTTTCATCAATTTGAATGTAATCGCATGATAGCACATCCTTTTTCAGTGTTTCATATAAGGGTTTTAGCAGATCGACCGTATCGGAGAACCATCCGTTTACGGTCGATGCCGCAATGAAGATCTTTTGTCGCTTGAAGATCTCCAGCAGCCGGTAAAAGGGGATGTGATCCAAAAATTTACAAATTAACAGGTATGCCAGAAGCGATGCGCTTGCGTTTGATCTTGGTAATACCTGTGTGGGAAGATCAGCGATCCTGATGCCTCCTCCCTGTGGAAGGGCATATTTTGGTCGAACAGTGCGCAGTACGTATACTTCTCCCGGGATATATGCAAGTTTCTCGGTAATCTCTTCCCCGATTCGCACGGCGCCTTCAGGGATGTTTTCCGGTTCAATGACAACTTCTTCACGACGAATCGAATCGGGGATAGCACAGCGTACTGCTTTTGCCTTATTCTCTTTATTACGGGTATAGGTGACTCCTGTTTTTTCGGGCTCAACCGCCAGTTCTTCGGGAGGCTTTCCTGTCCGTCAAAGGCTAAAGACAGTTGGCTGGGATCTTCCGGAACAAAACGTTCGCTGCTGCGGCCAAACATCCTGCGCCGTAGGGCAATCAGCTCGTTAATTAACTTTTGGATTGTCGCGTCACGCTCAGCGAGCAGTTTCTGAATTGTTACATCACGCTCGGAGGTCAGCTTCTCAATTTTAGAATCGCGCTCGATGATCCCTTTTTCCAGGCGCTCAATTTTCTGCTCAGAGGTCTCGTTTTTCGGTGCTAAATCCCTTGTTTTCATGGCATGAAGATACATAAAACCAATGAATTAGGCAACTATTTTATGCAAATAAAATAGATTATTTTCAATCTTTTTTTGCTAAAAAACAAACTATTTACCGGTTAAAAAGTGTGCTGTTTCGTGTATCTATTTTTATCTTCTTTTCCCGTCGCAAACGTCGAAACAAAACGTTTACGTTGTACGATATTTTTCATCGACAACCCTTCGATCATCATTACAAGCTCCGTCCATTTCATTTGGAAAGAGTTTTGTTTTTCATCGTAAGCGGGACGTTCAAATCCTCCTGATTCCAGGCGTTTGTGATATAGAACCAGGCCACCGCTTTCCCAGTGAAGCAGTTTGATTGTACTGCGCGGACGATTAATGAAAATGAAAACCTCCCCGCTCAAGGGATCACGGCCCATCTGGGAACGCACCACTCCGCAAAGCGTATTAAAGCCCTTGCGCATATCTGTGGCGCCGGTGCACAAATAATACTGTAAATTATCCGATAATGATAACATGCCTTACATGATCAGAACCAGTTCACGGATCAGGTTCAGCTCACATCCTATGGGAACCGAAAGACATACACCGTTGGGATAGGTGAGTTCAAGATTCTCCCTGTTCGTGCCGGATTGGTGTTTTGGTTTTTCAATACAGACTGGAATCAACCGGGAGGATTCCGGATGCTCATTTAATTTTTGACGCTTACGCCAATAGTAGTAAGTTGCCGGATTAATATTCTCTGCTACACAAAATGCCTGTACGCTCAGTCCGCTTGTCAGCCGGTTCTCCATCATGGTGGTAGCTTCTGCCATTGTTCTTCTCTGTTTCATCGTTGGATATTTTCAACAAAGGTAGAGGGCTAAAAAATATTAAACAATATGTACTAGGCCGAATGCTTACTTTGAATCCATCGCCCCTGGTTAATGCCTTGAACAGCTTTCCGTCTTTATAAATAAGGTTCACTCCTACCCCATCGTATTTGAGTTGTGCAATGGTGTCAAATCCGGTAATGAATTCTTCTATCTGGGTTGATGTTTGAACGGAATTGACAGAAAGCATAGGTGAGAGATGGCTGACTGTTTTGAAGGAATTGGCGAGATCGGATCCGATCCGGGAAGTTGGTGAGTCAGGATTGTAGTATTCGGGATATTCGTTTTCAAGCTCGGTCAGCTTCCGGAACATCTTATCAAAAACGGCATCAGATATTTCAGGATCGGCCAGTTCATAGTATTGCCGGTTGTGATAGTCGATGGTAGCACGGAGATTATTTATACGATCTTTCATTATTAAGGAGTTAAAGAATGAAGAAACTAATACGTAATTAATCGTAGCTGCACAAATCAGATCAATGCAGGAGTTATCGTTTTGAGTATTTGATCTACCGATATGGTGATAGGCTCGTGATTAATGATGGTGACACCTGATCCGTTTGAAAGTATAACCCATCCGCCGTGGATAGATCCTAAAAGGTCGAGTATCTGATTTGGCAGAGACGGGTCCAGCGATGCGATTAATCGCTTATCAATACGCATTTTTATGGATGGATGTGTTCCTGTGTAAACGGATACGATCATTCCTACATCGGGAATCTTCCGGAAAATCATGGCCGATAGTTGACGACCGGTGGTGTTGATTACTATTTTGGTCGAACCAATTATTTCAACCGGCAATGCTCCAAGATCAATCGGATCAATAGCTTTTAGGTCAGACCGGTACCGGATGATAGAGTGAAACTTTAAGATTCCGTACTCATAAGTATTTGGTTCAATATTTTTGGCTATTCCTTCACAGAGGATATTGAAAAAAATAAGACCCGCATTTTTACTATCATTCTCTGCGATAAACGATAGTGCCCATTTGAGTGAGCCATATCCATAATGGTAGGTTTCATCTCCTGACTGATCAGCGCAATGGCAATAGTCAATGATAAAGTCAGATACAATTTCCGGATGATGTTTCTGCAATGGTGCAAGCAGATAAGATAGTTTAAGCATGTGGAATGAATTCTAAATGAATAATTGGAAAAACAGCCGGAAAATAATCGCGGCTGTCTTTCAATGAAAGTTTAAAAATTGATTACGAGAGTGTTTTGATAAGCTTATTGATATCAGGTGAAACATTGATAAGTTCGAGCTGAAGGACTATTGCCTGAGCGGAGGTTAAAGCTTCTAATTTTGGAATAAGCAGTTCAAGACTTGCTCCATTGGCAGAAAGTGCTTGGTTATGTTTTTCTGCATTGGTGACAGTAATCACAATTGCACCGGGATTGTTCATAATTTGCCAGGAGGGCTTAAACCACTTATAAACTTCAGACATCGCTTTTATTTCTACTTTGGTGAATTGTCCGCGAAGCTCATTAATTGTTCCTCGGCGCAGGTAGGTAAACAATTCAATTACTGTTTGTGCCGCCGTTGTAATCTTGTCGCTTAATTCAGCAAGCATTTCTGCCGAATCATTCTCCACTCTTATTGTGATCTGTTTCATTATTTGACATATTAGATTAAATGCAAAATGCAAGATTAATGCTTTTTTATTGCATTTCAATAAATTTGCCTTAAAACATCGTTAAGCCACTTTCTTTAACATGTTCGTTACCTTTTCGTTTCGCATCTGTTTTGTGTGGAAGCGCCCATCCTTTGATTTCGGCCACCCGAAGATTGAATAACTGCCATACTTTTTCGTCGATAAACTCGAAGTGCATTGTTCCCTTTTTGTATCCGCGGACACGAAAGAACCCCCAGTCGTACCATTTACCCCATTCGCCCCCACTCTTGTATGAAAAGAAACTATCTAACCTTGTTTGATCTTCAAAATCTTTGCCTGTCAAGAAACACAGCGCCTTCACAATGTCGTCGAAATTACTGCTTGACCCATATTGTATTTCAACATGATCTGCCGGCCATCGGGTGTCGTACTTGCAAATGTAAGGGTGTATAAATCTGCGGTTAATTTTGTAATCGCTGTTGGTCTTCCATCCTTCGCCGGAGGTATTATTAGAATGAGCAAAACCGCAAATTTTTTCGAACGCTTCAACCAGGACCCGGTTCATCCTGTCTTTATGTGTACCGGCAATCATCTGGAGCATCTTGTAAACATTGGTAACGGTGAAAGGTACGTTTGTTTGTTTTTCTACAAATGAATTTAATTCGCCGATTACTTTTTGAGTGACATATTTACCCATTTTCATTTTATTGAATATCGAATGCCAGGAAGATTTCCGGAGCTGCTTTTTAAACGTATCCCGGTCAATGGTGTGAGAAATATTATCTCGTCCCGAATAATTTGCGCCAAAATGGATATTCAGGCCGTCACTGATCGGATAGATTAGTTTGTTCATCGTATCGGATGCCTCAATAACGCTGTCAAACATCTTCACAGCACCCACGTACCGGTTGACAATGTTCCGGATTTCATAGTATGGCATTAAGCTGTTTTCCTGTCGTTCATCCTCTTCGCTCATGTTGAAGTATCCTTCGAATTCGGTTTCGGCTGATACTCTGGGTTTGAATAAATGAATCAGGCCAATCTGCACATCGGTTTTGCGTTCAGAGCTTGAGAATACTTCGCCCAGGTTTTGACTGTGTCCAAACGAATCGACAATCTCGGCCAGTTTTTTGCGGTCCCGATTCCAGCTGTTTTCAAGTGTCTGATAATTGCAAAGGGCAATAATCTCGCAACCTTCAGGAGCTATAGTCCAGGCATGGAGGATATGCTTTTCGTCGGCACTGAATGGGGGATTCATAATGATACAGTCAATGTGGCTGATCTCTTCGGGTGTTACCTGGAGGAAGTCGGATTTCAGTAACCGGCATTTGGATGCAACAATGGATGCCAGGTCGGGATCTTTTTCGCAGGCAAGGACATGGGCACCGTACTTCTGAAGGTAATCGACAATATTGCCTTTCCCGGCTGAGGGTTCAAGAATGATGCGGCCTTCGAGTTGAACACCGCTACACATCTGTGATAAAACGGAGTTTGGTGTTGGGAAAAAGTCTGGTGAAAACATAATATGGATTTTGAAATAGGTTTAAATAAAATAGAGATAATGGAGGGTGATAAAATAGATTGGGCGATCACCTAGATCGCCCGTACTAATCAATCTGCGTTGATGGAAAGATTGAATGCTTTGCGAGTAATATCTATTCCAATTTCGTAGATGTCCCTTCCGGCGCAGGAGCAGATCCGAAATGCCTGTTCCATTTTCTGATTGAGTAGCGCCGCTGTTTCAGAATCGAAGGTTGGCTGGTCCGTTTCAGTGTTGAAGTAATCCTCGAAAGGATCGTCCGGATGAATTGTTAGTTCAAGGCCTTCGATCAAGTGCTCAAACCAATATCTGACATCTTCGGTATCTTCAAGCTCCGGAAGGAGTGCGCTTCTGCCGTAAGTCTGATCATAGAATGCGTCACAAATGGCATTCAGGAAGTTTTCCAAACCATCCCGTTCTTCCTGAAATGAATCAATACCAGCAGTGTATTCCAGAAATGCCCTGCGCTGCTTTTCGAGCAGATGAAGATTGACATTGGGAATATGAATTACTGTATTCGTATAGTCTTCTTTTGGTGCAGAGATACGGACAGGATCGGGGATTCTTACCTTTTTTTCAGATCCGTCTGTTTTCCAGTCACGAAGTAAAGCGACCTCTTCACGCCATTCGTGACAAGGTTCTTCATAAATACCATCCGTACCCCAGTAGCCCAGATCGAGAATGTCAATATCCTTATCTCCATGAAGCTTTTCAACTCCATAGAACTTTTTATATTCTTCGACATCGAAGCGTTCGACCTGTGGACATTCTTCGCATCCACAAAGATTTGATTCGCCGGTGAGTACCAGGCCAGTTTCGGAACCAAATATGATCGTTCCGTGTGATGAGCGAACTGTAATTTTCATAGCAATAAGAGTTTGTAAGGATTTAAGAATTAAGAATGAAAAGGGCAGCCATCCGTCAGCGTTGACGTAGACTGCCCTAACTGATCAGGATGCGATCAATTGCCTTAGTGCGGCTTCGCGTTTTAAAGAGAATACCCATCCCGAGGCGGGTTGATCATTATATTTGAGCCTGCGATTAAATACTCCGTGCAGCTCCATCAGTTTTTCTTTAATCGGCCAGGTATCCCCAAACAGGGCAACAGACCTTTCAGAATAATTGACAATCACAAATTCAGCAATGTTTTGTTGTTTTGCCTGAGGTGGTACGGGGATATGATTCGGCGCTACGATTTCCTTCAGTTGTTGCGCAACCGGCGCAACCGTTACCACATGGGCTTCTATGGCTTTTACCTTTACAGGGTGGGGCTGATACACATCAACGGCCTTTTGTTTTACCGGTGCCGGTGCATGTGAAGTAACCTTTTTCTCTGAAACTGCAGGTCTGTCGGTTGATTCAAACCAGACACAAAACGCCCTGGAGACTTCCGTAAATCCTATGATGATATTGCCCTTAAACATCGTTATAAATTGTGCAAGCTTATTCGGATCCAGTCCGAGACGGTAGTTGTCTGCGGATTCGGGAACAAGCTCTTCAACCATCTTTGGCATAATTACGCCGTCCGGGAACCGGGATGGCATGGGAACAATGGCAGGCGTATTCCATTGTTTTTCAAGTTTGAAATCAGGATTCGAGATAACCATGCCGATATCGGATATGACCACCGTATCGTTCTTAAAAGCTTTGGCTGTCTTTGTCATTTCCTGAATGGTGGAGACAGAAAGCGAAAAGCATTTCTGATCCTGGTTTGTCGGGATAACAGCCATAAAGTTCGGATACTTGCCTTCTGTGGCGCGGGTAATAATGGTGCAGTCAGAGAACGTGAACCGGAGCTGCTGGTAATCATTTGCAGTAAGGAATGATTCAATGGTAATTAGCTCGGATGGATTGGTTTTGCACCGTGTAAGTAATGGTGCAACAATTGGGATGATCGCTTCGAACGATTCGTCAATGCGGTTGGCAAACCCGGTCTGGTAACGAAGGACATGCGCATCGGAAGCTACAATATGGCTGGCATTCATGAAGATGCCATTCATTACCGGTCGCAGCTCATCGTTGGCAGTTAGAGGTGCAAATTTGAGCAGCAGCGATGCTGTAACAACTGCGCTGGCTGTTGTTACCTTTTCAGAAGGCAGCACCGGGTAATTGTCGTCCAGTTCGCGGATCCAGAATGGCTCATTCATCCGGATGGAATAGTAACCGTCTTTGAGAGGCGCATCAAATTGTACATGTGTTTCAAGATCTGAGATGGTGGCCGTGCCATTCTCAATTTTCACATAGTCGAGGATGGGAAGGGTGTTGCTGCTGCGATTAGCGAAAGACTGAAAGGTTTTGAAATTTGCATTCATACTCTGATTGGCCATCATTGTCCGGATGGCGTCGGGATAGTAAAATTTTAAATTAATGCTCTTTTGTATTTTGATTTTTTTACCCGCGATGTAAACTGCTCTAATTCGTATCCGCAGGAGAAAAGCGTATTGATCAGGTTTTTGCGGGCAATTTGTAACCACTCAAGGTTTTCGGTGGATTCAACGGCATCCTGTTTCAAAAAGCTGAAACTGTCGATTGCCCTGATCGCTTTCCCTATTTCCCGCATGGCGGATTGACTGGCGTTTGGCATAGCTATTCTATGTTGTGTTTAAATCGTTGCAGGTATTGACTGTCTTCAGGCCAGTAAGCCAGGGAGCCATCGCCGTGAATGTGCGGGATAAAAAGTGCACATTCGGCTTTTTTGGTGTCGCTGTTATAAAACAGGTCGGGTTTCATTTTATTCAGTTCGTGCATATAGACCTGGTAAGCATGGTCGGGATTGGCGATAATTACTGTCTCCATATAGTAGGTTTGGTTCCAGCCTTCTTTGGTACGCTTTGCGATAAATGCCCTGATTTTGAATATCTGCGATACTTTAACGGTTCCGTTTTTTCTGATCATATTTTTAAGTTATTAAGAGATAAGATGTTAAGATAGTAAAGGGCAGTCACACAGGACTGCCCTTACAGGATTACCCCTGCATGTTTATTCGCACTCCGGCATTTCCAGCGCATCGATTTCATCCAGGATATTCTCAACATCCGACAGGTGTTCGTCCCACTGTTGGCCGGTGTCACTTTCCTGCCACTTTTCTGACCGCTCATCCCACCATTCGCGCTTTTGTTCAAGATTTTCACGGGTCTGCTCTGCAACATTTTTCAGATGGTCAAGCGCATTTGCCAACTGGGCTAATCCCTTTAATTTTGCCATTGTTTTTAAATAACTGATTGTTTTTAAATACCTGTTTGTTTATGAATATGAAAAGGGACAGCCACTAAAGGACTGCCCCTGCCGGTATTAATCTTCGTCGGGTAACGAAACGGTGATTACCGGTGACGGATCGTTGTATTCTTTTGGTCCGATTTCACTCAGTAGGGTGACCAGCCGCTGTGTGCGACTTCCATCATACCTTTTTTCGTACCTGGTCCAGTCGCCTTTATCGGGTAGGGTTACACTTACCCTGAATTCCACGATATTGGAATCACACCGGCTTGCTGCGTAACGGAGCATGGTGAGAATATCCCACAACCGCCCTTCCGGATCCTGTATGCCTTTAAATTCTTCGGGCACTTCGACATATTTGGTCCAGACACTGCGTGTCATGTAAACCGGAAACTTAAATCCGGCCTCTTTGGTGATCTTGGGATCGGCCAGGACCTGTGTGCCATCTTCGACGGCCTCCTTTCTGGAGTAAACACTGATAATGGGCCATTTTTGTTCTTCCATGATAAATGATTTTATTTATGATTTATGATTTTATAATTTGAGGGATTCAATAAATTGATTTGACGACTCTTTGGTGAGGCATTTGGTAGTTTCGATAATGATCCCGGTGATATCGGATGGCATTTTCAACGAATAGGCAATGCCGTCCACGATGCCGGGGTATTTCCCGATAATGAACATGAATATCCAGTAACGCAGCATCCAGGGTGAGATGGCCGTGCAGAGTGCCCCCAGGTTAAGTGTATCGGCATGGTTTTTAATGCATATTTCAAGATAACCTTCCTCACTCAACTTACTGGGATAAGTATTTGTACCAAATGAAGCACAGGCATAGACGGCACAACGGACCCCAAGGACTTCAAGTTTATCGATGACCGTCATGGCCGCATACGTTTTGCACAGCAGCATTTCGTAGTCCACATTACCACCTTCGCCAATGTTGATGTAAACATCCGCTGTTTTTGGCAGTAACCGTTTTTTGTGAGTATCGACCAGAAAATCGAGGCCATCCATCATCCGGTCAATGTCGATGTCGTAACCATCGAACTGATTGTAAAATTTGACGGAAACATCCTTTTCCACTTTGAAGTCTTTAAACTGCGACAGCTTTTCGACGCCTACCGGATAACTGTATTTGCTGTTTTTAATTTGGGTCAAAGACAAACCCCTGAATTCGGGTTTGTCTTTATCGGCGGTATCCTTGTAGATGGGATTGTTCTGTGAATTGCTGATGTCGGCATAGAATTCGCCGAGCGAGTTATAATAGTGCTTTCTCATCTTTTGTCCAGTTTTGTATAAGTGCTGATTTCCAGTTTAGTCCGCCTGCCTTTAATTTACATCCCGAGATGATTGATCGTGTGCTGGCTACTTTACGAAGGCCATTTGCCTTAATGGCATCACGCATCTTCCACACGTATTGCACTACCTCGCTATCGTATTGCCGCTCATATTCTTTCGAATAGTCAATTTCAACAATACCACCGGCAAACCGGTCAATCGTGGAGGCGTCGAGCTGATTATTGGACACATACATCCGGTCGGCACCATTGCCGAAGGTGTTGCTGGTGGCGATAATCACACATTTTTCGTGTCTGCGAAACGTCCCGATTGTGCTGGTCAGTTCATCATTGGCCAGGGCGCCATTCACAATTTGCGCAACCTGCGCCTCAAGGCTTGTAAACTCATCCAGAACGATGATCCCTTCCTGGGCGAAGGCGTGAACGAATGGAGTTCCCTCTCTTTCGGGGTACTTGTATCCCAGGAATGTTGTGGCGCTTGTTCCCGCTCCGCATGGGATAATGGTTACCGGTATTCCGGCCAGATCCCCCACCTCCATACAAATGGTCGTCTTACCGCATCCGGCAGGACCTACCATCCAGATATTCTTGATTCCCGCACCTATCAGCGCTTCAAGTTCAGCCGTGCCTTTTACGGGCTTTGACTCTTTTTTGGGTTTCGGTTTGGGGGCGGGTTCAGGTACTGGTTCCGGTTCGGATTCTTTTGTTGGCATTGGTTCCGGCATTGGTGGATCATTTGGCGCGTTTGCCTTCTTACCCCGCCTGCCACCGGGATAACCCGGCTTTGCTTTTGCTTCCGGTTTGTTTTCCGGGGTTGGTTCCGGTTGCGGTTCCGGCTGTGGTTCCGTTGCCTGATCATCTTTCTTTTTCCCTTTCGCGGCATACCGGATACGGATATCCGAAAGATTATCAAAGTCGGGAAACCAGATCTGGATTCCTTCAATCAGCTCAGCGCCGCCTTCGCCTGTTTTGATAAAATTGAGGCAGGCTTCAATTAGCAGGGATGCCTGTGCAACCGTCGGAGGAGGCATTGTCTCGGGCTGCCACCATTTCAGTTTTGTCAATTGAAACATAAGGCCACCTTGTTTGTAGGTGATGGGCGTAACGCCACTTTCTTTGGCGGCATTGATCTTTGATTTTAAACTCATAACTGTTTGGCCATCTTTAACCGGATGGCGTCGGGATTGTTGGATGAAAGGACTAATAATGGATTAATAATGAATTGAAAGGGTTTTCAGGACGTGTTTGGCAAACAGGTTGTTGATGTTCACCATTTGCCCGAAGTGATTTTCAGAATAGTCATAGATATGGCACCCGTTACTGAAGTCGGGATATATTTCCCGGATGCTTTCGGCATAGGGACTTGGATAGGCCGTGTCATAGGTTTGTGAAACGTCGTATCCTGCAATTTTCAGGATATCGGTCTTGGAGGGCATTCCGCTTAAGGATAGCAGGGAGTAGATTAACTCAACCTGTTTGTCTGAAATCAGCTCTTCATCAGAGAGGTATTGCCGAAGTTTTTCCCGTGTGTCTGTCATTGATAATTAGTGTATTGGTTTTCCCAGTGTAAACCCCAACTGGTCAGGATTGTCGTAAATGGCATAATAGCCATTGGGCAACTTTTGGTAGTTGCTTGAGCTGAACGATATTCCACAGAAAGGGTGGATAAACCGCTTTTCGTATTTCTTTTTAATCCCGGCAATACGATTGTCCGCATTGCGTTTCAGAAATTCATTACAGGCCATTGCAGCTTCCGGTGAAATCAGGCCATTGCTATGCGAGGTGCGAACAATGCCTCAAGTTTTTCCCGTATCTTTTGGGATGGAGACACATTGGTCTTTTCCTGAAGCTTTCCCGTGGTGTCATTCACTTTCACGCTGTACACTAACAGCGGCTGTTTTTTGATTCTTTTGCGATCCATAATACGTAGATTAATGATTGTTATTCGGCCAAATTGTACCCTGGCCGGTTGGGGTTTGTGGATAAAGGGGCATTGAACCCCTTATGCCGGCCTTTACCGGATTATCCTTTGCTGATGTGTTAAATGTTTTTCGGCCACATTGTCCCGGGCCGATTGGGAGGTTTAATGTTTTCCGGTCGCATTATCCCGGACCGGTTAGGTTTGAAAATTATGAGGCATTGAAACCCAGTATGCAGGCATTAACCGGAATTTTCGCTTAAGATTAAAACGAATTTTCAGGATTGTTTTTTATTTTTTTCGGTTAACAGTGCCAGTGCTAAACAGAAAGCGACAGAACCTGCAAGGCATACGATAAGAGCCAGCGGGCTCATAAATTCTGAGGTGATAGTAAATTCAAACATGTTGTTTTGATTTTAGGATTTTCCCTTATTTTTAACGCAAAAGGGAATGGCGTTTTGTGCCGGTGCTGAGAATCGAACGCAGTGGTATTCCGGTTCACCGGGATTGATTAATGGCCATTCGTTGCCTGATATTTTAGGCTACAGAATGGCCATTAGGTATTGGATTTTTCAATTGTGATGGGTGATTTGATGGCATATTTGCCATTTGCCGAAGTCTGCCGGTAGGTGCCAGCCTTATTCGTGTATGGACAACTCGTAAACCATACTTGTTTCGGATCCCGATCTGCTCAGCACAGACCTTTAGTATTTATTGCATATTCCTGCAATAAACCCGCTCCCGATTACTTATTCCACAAACGCAAACCCGTTCCTTTTGAGTATAGAATTCAAACTCCCGGATTTCCAACGATCGCCCGCTATCCTGTTATAAGTTTATAGCTTTTTTTCAAAGTTATAGCTCTTTCCAGAAGTTACCGCAGACCACCGCTAAGCGCGAATAGATAAAAGTTTTCAACATGTCAAAGATCAACCATCCATATCAAACGACCCAATCGGGCGTAGGTATCCCAGAACGCACAATCGCGCGTTTTTTTCTGTTCTCCTTATGGACACTACATTATATTTAATAGACTTTAGACTATTTGCAAAAAACGTTTCTTTTGCAGTCCTTTAATCCCGATTAAACGGGACCTATCAGGATTATTTTTTTTCTCTTACAATCGCATTCATAACGTTATGATAAGAATGAATCAAACGCTTTTCAATAATTTCACCCGCTTTATTAAGTTTAAATTGTTCTCTTACTGTCATACGGTCAAAAATGTAATCGACTGTTAAAACTTTAAGATCAATATTTTTGAGCTTACAATAATCTAAATGATAAGACTCTTTTGATTCTAAAATATAATTTAGAACTTTAAAAATTGATCCGGTAAAATTTTTGTATTCAAAATTTGCCTTGGATTTAATTTGTTGAGCGGTTAATTGTTTTTCTGTTGTGGTAACGTTTGCGTTTTTCATGGTAAATAATTTTTAAGATTGAATTGTTAATTGTTAAATGTTAAATAGATTGAAACGTGGTTGTTTCGTTTTGACATTGCAAAGTAATATCTAAAAAATGCAATATGCAAGCAGACTAAACATATTGTTGTTTATTCGGAATTATTCTAAATATAATAAATTGAATAAATTGAATATCAATTTGTTAATATTTTTAAAAAAATAAAAATAAATTCATAGATAAACTATTTTAAAAACATTAACATAATCAAAATAGTATAATTATATAATTGAATATCAACTATATAATCTATTTAATATACTATATATGCAATTTTCAATATAATTAGAGTCTGTCTGTAAAGTCACCTTATTTTGATTTTTTGGTCCTACGCATTTTATTTTCCCGACGATTTGATGATGATTTGCGTTCAAACTTTTGCTTTTCGTGTTTTTCTTTGAAAAATATGCTCCAGTATTTTCAACCAATCAATCTAACTAACATAATAACAAGCTTAAGGGCGTTCAAACTAAAGTGTTGTGATAAAAATTGCTAATCTCTCAATTAATCTTTTCAGGCAAGTCCCGCTATTCGGGACAATGTCATGTTAGTGAGTACCCTGAAGTTATAACCCAGGACACTCCACATCACCTTTGCTTTGAAATGTTTAAATCCTTTCCAGTTACAAATCCTCAAGTCGAAGCCCCGTTTGAGGTTTGAAATAGCGGCTTCAATACCGCTTCGCCATTTCTTCAAACGTGTTTCCATATTGAGGCTGGTGGCAACATTTTTAAGGCTTTTTGTTACTTTATTGAATACAATATTTACTATACCTTTTGATTTGCAATGATCTAAGCTTCCCTGACTGGCATATCCGCCATCAGCAGATGAATCTCTGGGAGTTATCCCGTAGTTATCTATCACCCTGTCAATGGTAGGGTTGAATAAAGTAATATCAGCTGGATTCCCCGCAGGTATAACACAATCAATGATCAGGTTGCTTTTTCCTGTGGCCAGATTTACCTTGTGACCGAATTGTACTTCGCGTCCACCCTTGACAATAATGTCAGCGTGTAGTTCGTATATCGAGAACAATTTTTGGTCGTTCGGTACTGACTCGTCCTGAATCTGTTTCCGATAAGTCATGCTGTAAACCTTTTCCATCAATGGCAGCAGTTCTTCAAGTTCTGTGATAAAAATGTATGCTTTAAGGCCGAGGCTGTCGAACTTTTTTTTATAATATTGGAAACCTGATTGATCGCCTTTGTGAATGTAACTAACTGTTTATTAAAGAGATCGGCTTGCTTATCTTTTGACTTGGTGACGTTTATCTTGAAATAGGTGGTTTTGGCAGATTTGGTATAATCGATAAACGAAAGTACACCGACCTCTTCTTTGAGGTGGCTCAGCAGACGGTGGCTTTCATGAATACAGTCCCAAACGAGTGAATTATTGGTCGGGTAATGAATATTGCTTTTGACAACTGTGCTGTCCTGTCTGATTTTGCTTATATCTTCATAGCCTTCGTCAATGGCAATTTTAATCAGCTCAACCAATACTTTGTGAAGGGTATCTTCACTTATTCTGGAAATGAACTTCTGGAATGTCTGAAAACAAAATGGTTTGCGCTCATCAAGCTTAATAAATGTAGCACAAATCCGTGAATCGCTTTGTGCATATTCAAGTTCCCGATAGTCATAACCTTTTAACTCTTTATAAATCGCAGCCCTGACAATCTGTTCAACAGTGGGTGTATCACCACGTCCAAAATTGTTAACCTCTTCATTGCCAGCTATATCGAATTTGAAAATGCCGTAAATTTCAGGATGAAGTTCAAGAATAGTGTCGATCACACCAAACTCGGGATTCTTGGCCCAATCAGATTTTTCAAATTTCAACACCAGGTCGTTAAATATTTTCATTATAAAAGCTATCTTTAATTCGATAACAAGATACAAAGAAGATTTGGATAAACCTAAGATATGTGCCTGATATTCATATATTTTATCTATTACAGACAGACTCTAATTAGTTTTAACAAACTATAAAAAGCTATTTAACACGTATTTCATAAATATCTATATTTCAATATATTAAACTATTGTTTATGATTATTAAGCTATAATTATATCAATAGACAGCAACCAATAGACAGCAACCAATAGACAGCAACCAACAGACAGCAACCAATAGACAGCAACCAATAGACAGCAATCAATAGACAGCAATCAACAGACAGCAATCAACAGACAGCAACCAACAGACAGCAACCAATAGACAGCAACCAATAGACAGCAATCAACAGACAGCAATCAACAGACAGCAACAACAGACAGCAATCAACAGACAGTAATCAACAGACAGCAACCAATAGACAGCAAAGAATAGAATCGCGCCCGCGCATAATACGCTCTCGCTGTTCATCCCAAAATAGTCTGCAATATACAGTCAATCAAACAGTTAAATTGTCATTTGGTTTAACTATAAATATATAAACTAAACAACAAAAAACTATAATGAATAATAGTTAAAACATTAAAATACAATACATTAAACTAATGTATATTAACATATAACATAAATCATATATCCTTTTTAAATTATGTTAATGTATATACATAAGCTAAGCCGGGCGGCTCGGCCATCACACAATAAAAAATTTTTTTTTGCCATCAAAATAAATGGCTATTATCTGAAAATATGCGGTTTACGATGAGCATTTTTTAAATCAGATAGCCAAAGTTGACTACAGATTGTATCGCACCTGTCATTTTAACCCCTCCCACTATTGAAAAAGTGTCCTTTAGTACAATTTCTCCATTAGTTAATATTGAACCATGGAACAATACCAATCGATTAATATCTATGACGCGATTTCTCAGATGAGAAAGCTATCCAAAGAAGACAAGACTTTCTCGATCGCCTTTATGTCATGTGATACCAGCCGGGAAAAAAGTTCGGGAATGGTGGAATTGACAAAAGTAAAACTGCGAAGTTCAGCGCCGGATGATGCTTTTAAAAACAGTCAATACATCATTAACTATCTCAATGTTGAGACAAACATCCCCGGACAGTTTTACCAGATATTATTAATGTACTATAACGGAATGAGGATTACACTATGAGGCAAATTGCATTACCCGGAGGAACTTTGGTTGAAGTGGCTAATGAGGCTTTCTATTTTTCAGTAAAAGATGAGTCGTATGCAGCGGCTTCCGGATCCGACACTTCGGCATCCTCCTACTGACAACTACTGCACCCGATCCGCTAAGCGTTGGTGAATACAAGGTTATTCCGGAAGGGATTAACAACAATATTCCGACCTATTTACGTGAACTGCTTGACGGGAATCACCTTGGAGGAAGTGTACTCGATAAAGTTATCGGGCTGATTCTTGCCCAGGGTATTGCACAGTATACAGAAATAGTAAAGGATAACCAGGTTGTCAGGCTGTGGGCGGAAGATCCGCAAATATCGGAGTGGCTCCGATTGTGGGACCATAAAACCTATATTATCAACTCACTGGAGGATCTCGTTAAGGGTGGCGTCTATTATTCAAAATTACTTCGCAACGTTGGCGGGCGTTTGGGTGGCGGCGGCACCGCCAAGATTAACGAACTCCAGCATGTTTGTGCCTCGGAATGCAGGCGAGAATGGCCGGATAACAAGGGTGTCATTAACCGGCTGTTTGTTGGCGACTGGGACAGTACAAGCACCGAAAAACTGGTTTACCCGGTGTGGACAAAGCTGGCAAAGACGCTGCGGCCTACCATGATGGCCTACCGAAATATATACCGGTTCGGAAGGGGTGCAAATCAGCCGATATTACCTGCCTATTGGGGAGTACGAAGCTGGATGGCGCGAAGCACGGATGTTCCGGATATCCTAAACAACCTGAGCGAAAATACACTCGGTGTAAAATGGCACATCATCTCACCTTCGTCCTACTGGGAGGCCGTGGAAGTGAAATTGAAAACCAAAGTGGAAGCTGAAGGAAAAGTGTGGAAACAGGATCTCCTGGAATCTTACAAAGAGGCGTTTCTGCAATCACTGGCAACGGTACTGGCAGGGAAAAAGAACGTGGGCAAATTTATCCATACACAATCATCCCGGATTGATCTTGACATGGGAAAGAGCGACCTGGATAAATGGGAGTTTATCCCACTAGATATGAAGATGGATAAGTTTATTGCTTCCCAGATTGAAATCAGCAAGCGGGCTGATGTGGCCATAGCGAGTGGGATCGGGCTGGCACCATCACTTTCAAACATTGTGGCAGATGGCAGGCAAGGATCCGGGAGTGAATCGCTTTACTCTTACAAGCTATTCCGGACCTCATCGGTTTACCGGGTTGAGTATGCCATTTTTGGAATTGTCAACGATGTGATCAGCTACAACTGGCCTGAAAAGAAAACGATTCTTGGATTTTACAGTGAATCGGTAATGAAGGAACAGGATGTAACACCCTCCGAAAGAATGGTGAATAAAGTAGTATAAGCAACCTTAAAAAAATAAATCTGTGATATTTAACAAAGACAAATTGAATCTGAAATCGATCGAAGAGTTTCGCGTTCATGTCCCGAAGCTGGATAAGATCACTGAATTTGCCTCGCTGATTCCGGATATTGAGAACGCAGAATTTGAGGTACAACGAATTATTGGCGCGGCAGTGTACGAACGGGCCGAAATGGAATACCATGAGAATATCGGAACCGACGAGGTGACCAATATGCTTTACCTGCTTGTTCAGGCAGCTATAGCCAACATCGCCTTCCGGGATTATACGATAACCAATGACCTGAAACATTCCCTTTCGGGGCGAAAGGCATCGGTTAATCCTGCCAATGAGAAACAAGCCTGGGAATTCTTTATTGAGCGTGATAATGAAGGATTAAATTATCGCATACTAAAGGCGTTAAACCGGCTGATTGATTACCTGGACAGGAAACAAATCGCAGAGTGGATAAACTCGAAGGCCTATAAAATCAAACACCAGGTATTACTTTCAGACATTGACACCTTCGCTAGGTATTATCCGATAGAGAACAGCCTTGCCCTGTTCAATCAGTTACTTCCGTTTCAACTGGAGATGCAGCGCAAATACATCACTCCTGTTTTAGGTGCGGACCTGCTGGCACAAATGATTGCCCTGGATCCGAATGCGAGCGGATCGGGAGGTAATGAGAAATTGCTGCGATTGATTGATTATGCCGGTCCTGCTCTTGCACTTTGGACAATGGCCACGGGCATAAAACGACTATCTGTTAAGTTATTGCCAGAAGGACTGGTACAGCAATTCAGAAGTTCGGTGCAGGCACGGCAATCATCATTCCCGGTTGCGACAGCTGAGAAAGATGCGGTTGTGGGAGGATTGATCAAGGATGCGATGCAGGCAACAGCACTGCTGGAGAGCCAGATTGCAGCCATCATTGCACAAGAGAATAATATATTGCCCGAACCGGTCAGAATGCTTGGCGAGCGTAACACAGCAGGTAATCTTTATTTCAGCGTATGAACGAGCTTTACATATCAGCGCGGGACATTGATGTTTCGTACCCATCCGGATGGGATGAAATTGAAAGTAAATACGCCTGCAGGATCGGTGAGATTATGCACCAGTGTTACACCGGGAAAATCAACTACGATATGGCCCGTAAACTTGCCGTTGATGCTTTTCTTAACCGGGTAAACGGGGCTATCAAGCCCATTTACAGCGATGAAACTCAGAATTACTGGGGTAATGAAGCGCTTTTGGCTGATTCGGTTAAGTTTCTGTTTAACCACGACACAAACAGCGAAGGAAACGAGACGGTAACCATCAATCCTAAATTTTGCACTCAGCCGGTGCCGTTTGTGAAAGTGGGAGCGCGATGGTATGTGGGGCCATCGGATCTGTTGTCTGACCTGACCATTTATGAATTTAAAGAGGCGAGCTGGAGAATAGGAAAGTATTCAGAGACGCGGGATGACGATTATCTGGACCAGATTTTTGCAGTGTTATATCAGCGTGGAGGATTAATATGGAACAGAAAGGTGAGAGACAAGTTGATAGAGACGCAAGGCCCGCCGTCTTTACATCAACAAGCACGAAATTACCGCAGAGCACTGAAGGCTGCAGCACATGTTCCGATCGGGCTGAAGTTTATGATCTACCTGTTTTTCATTGGCTGTATGAACTGGCTTAGGGATGAACCCATCGAGATCGATGGAAGCGAGATCAGATTTGGATGTTTATTCCCTAAATCACGGGATAAAACCGATGGGAATAATGACCAGGATAACGATACCGGAATGGCAGGTATTTTGTTTCAGATGGCCGAAAGTGGTGTGTTTGGCAATATGGAGCAAACGAGCAAAGTGAGCATGTGGGATGTGTTTTTAAGACTATACCAGATTCATAACCAGATAAAAAATTCAAAAAGATGATTGATGTACGACGGTATGTAATGCTCGGGAATCTACTTGCAGGTTTTCCGCCGTTGCAATCCTTTATTTATGGAGCCGCAGATGAGGATATCGTGGCAAAAATTCAGGCATTGGAAGGCGATCAATATCCGGTTCTGGTTGGTATTCTTCCAACCATTATGGGTACCGGTCGCAATATGGATGAGTTGGGTTATGAATCGCCTTTATTCTTTTATTCTTTGGATGTAATCCGTAACCGCAGCGAAGAGGAGCTCGTAAGTACTTGGGAAAAAACACTTGACGGGATAAAAGGAATTCATAAGGCGCTGAAGTGGTACCGCAATTATCCGAACTGGAGAGAACTTTACGATGTAGCGCCGGATTCGATTCAGATTGATCCGGAGTATGGTATATGGGGCTGCATGGGCTGGAGTATCCGGTTCAATATTGTGCACGAAAATGAAATTACAATTGAGGGGTATGAACCAGATCTTTAATTGTTATTGGCAAAGGGGACAATGGTATGAAAGCTGAGTTTCGATGAAAAAATTCAGAAGGTTGAAGAGCAGGGTTGAAAAGCAATCGGACTTTAAAGAAAAGGGAGCAAGACTCCATATCATTTTTTTTGGTGGAGTTGTAAAATATATTGAAACATTTATCTCAAAAAAAACGTACACCATTTTTAAAATTAATTGTTTTTGGAAAAAAAACTTGATATAAGACATATGTTGAAATATTTGTACCAAATAAATCGTACATCTTATTAATTGGTTACGTGTGTAGAATTGTTGGCTATCATGCTACTGGACATCCTACAACTAATAAAGACTTTCTACTTTGGGAGCTTATCTTAAAAATGTTAAAATATAACTTTAAAAACGCAAATAAATGAAATCATTTCACTCAAGTACAATGTTTACAGGTACTGTTAAGTCAATTTCTCCAGATAAGGGCTCATTTTTTATTGAGCTGCTTACAAAAGAAAGTATTGAAATTCAAACATCAATTACAACCTATTATGAAGTATTAAGAAACATAGGTGGGGCTAATCGTGACAGAGTAAATGAACCAGATCAAAATATGGTTGAGATGAAAATTGGGAAGAAAGAAAATGCTATTATAAAAGAAGAATGGGACTCAAAAAGGCAACTTATAAAATATATTAAGCCGGATTTACTTCTTTCTGTATTTGGAGTATACAGTGAAAATGATAATACTAATTTCTATTCTGCACGAAGGATTGTGCTAATGAATAGTGAGCCAAATAGATATGGATGGGAGGAAACACATTGGTGGGTTCAACAGATCAATACATTATTTGAAAATTGGCTTGATATACTTTTTCTTACCAAAAGGGAATTTACTGAAAATGATTTCGCTGAATACTACAGAACAAATTTGGACTTACTTGGTGGTGCAACAATGGATTGTATTCAAGAATGTGCTACTTTATCTAGATTTTTATATGGCTTATCTTCCTCATATTTATTAACCGGTAATGAAAGATCGCTTTCAGCCGCAAAAGCTTGTGCTAAATATATAATCAATGCTTATTCAAGCCCAAGTCACGATGGCAAATATGTTTTTTGGAAATTTGGTCGTGTTAGGGATTCTAAAAGCACAAAAGAAATAATTGGATCTTTAAATCCAGATGACTTTGGAACGTATGCACTATATGAACAAATATATGCAATATCTGGACTAACTCAATATTATAGAATTACCCAGGATACATGGGTTTTAAACTTTATCACCAGAACTGTTGCTGCTTTTAATAAGTTTTTTAAAGATGATATAGCCAATGGCGTGGGTTATGATGAAAAAACTGGGACTAACGAAGATGATTGCTATTTAGGTTTAGGGGGCTATTTCTCACATATAGATCCAGTTTCAATGAGACCTGATTCAAATTTTTTAGGTGGAAACAAAATGAAAAAAAATTGGAATTCTATAGGCGATCATATTCCTGCATACCTAATCAATTTAATAATTTCAATAGATCCTTTGCCTAAAACCTCTGAAAACGATTCATGGGTAAAACTGCTGGAAATATGCAAACAAATTTTAAAAGAATGTGTGACAAATATTCTAGATCATTTCGATCCTGAAGATGATTCATTATTTGTAATTGAAAGATTTGAAAATGATTGGACTCCCGATTACAATTGGGGTTGGCAAAAAGATAGAGGGATTGTTGGCCACAATCTAAAAATTTCATGGAACCTAACAAGATGTGGATTTTATTTCGATAGATTAGTTAAAGAATTATATGATGAAGGAAACTCAGGTGAAAAGGCAGAAGAATATCGGAAATTGGCTAACAGATGCTATGAGTTTGCAATTAGGCTAGGTAATAATATGAAGACATGCGGCGTTGATCTATTAAGGGGCGGAATATTTGATGCTTTAGAAAGACATCCTAAAAATGGTTTAAAAACAGAATTTGCCTGGGGGGCTACAAAAGATTTTTGGCAACAAGAGCAGGCAATTTTAGCTTATTATATTATGCATCACACGGCTCAAGGTGAAGATAAACAAGAGTTTCTTCAGTTGGCTCGCTATTGTTCTGCTTTCTGGTCATTATTTTTCATTGATCAGGATTACCGAAAAATTTATTTCCGAACAAATGAAAGTGGTGCTGCAATTATAGAGGGTCAATATGGAATACAAGGCGGACATGCAATTGCAGGGTATCATGCATTTGAGTTATGTTACCTTAGTCATTTATATATAAGATCGTATGTTGATAGAGGTGAAGAGCATCATGATAACTTTATTTTACACTATCAACCTAAAGCAAATAGTGGAATTCAAACTTTAAATGTTATACCCGATTTTTTTAAACCTCAAGATTTGAGAATAATTGGATATAAAATCAATGGGTTTGAAATACCTTTAAAGGGACTGGAACAATATATTTTTCAAATTCCTATTACGGACATTCCAGAAAACTCAGTAATAGTCGTCGAATATCAGCGTGTTGGTGAACAAGGAAAACCTGTCTCTAAATTAAGAAAAATTTCAGATCAAGCCATTCATACCGATAATAAAAAATTAGAGTACGTACAAATCTCTTTTACAAAATAATTTAAATCACACGTAAAAAATAATACATAATTATGGAACAAAAGATTTTAGCAGGTAAAAAAATTGCAGTAATCTTAGAATCACAGTATATTCCGTCTGAAATTGCATTTTATCAAAGCAAATTTGCCGATTTAGGAGCAGATGTACATTTAATGTCCCGTTTATGGGGTCAAAAGAAAATTCAATTTGTGAGTGAAGTTGAGATCGAAAATATGATACCAGATACTATTGAGGTTAATATTGATTTCACTGAAATTGATGTAAATGACTATGCCGCAGTAATTATGGCGGCTAACTATACAAGTGTTCGTCTACGTTGGCTCGATGACGAAAAGGATCTAAGCAACCAGCAACCTAATGGAGATAGCGGCAGACAATCACCAGCGGTCAAATTTTTCTATAGGGTTATGATGAATTCAAAAATAATCAAGGGCTTCCCTTGCCATGGTTTGTGGATATTATCAGCTATTCCAGAAATGCTTGCCGGACGAAAAGTTATTTGTAACAAAGTGATGATCGGCGATGTAAGAAATGCAGGTGGTATTTATACCTACTCGAAAAACGGAGTTGTTGTAGACGCTGATATTGTTACAAGTGATGGTGCAGCGGGTGATCATGATCGTACTTTCAGTTTAATTGAAGAAATAAAAAACCAAATAATTGCAAGTGACAGCGGCAATTTAACTCCAGCTATCACCGCATTTACAACACCTTCGGCGTTTATCAAAGAGTCAGTGATTCAAAACCCTCAAAAGAGAAAAATATTGATGTTAGTATCTGAATGGGGTTATTGGGGAGAAGAGTTAGTTGGCCCACTTGAGGAATTTGACAAAGTAGGTTATGAAACTGTTTTTATGACTCCAAAAGGTAATCGGCCTAATGCAATTCTCGTATCTAAACAAGCAGATTATATTGACCCACCTTTAGGTAGATCGGTAACTTCTTTAGAGATGGCCTATAAGGTTGAAGCCTTTGATGATGCAACAACTGCTCATGGCAGGCGATTGGAGAACCCAATTAATTTAAGTAGTTTATTTCCTGAACGGCCTTATTGGGCAGATTCACAATTTGTCCGAATGATGGAAATATATAATCAGAAGCTAGAAATATCAGAAAATGAAATCACTCAATTTGATGCATTAATAATTGTCGGAGGTAGTGGGCCGATAGTCGATTTAGTTAATAACCAAAAGGTACATGATCTTATTTTGGCATTTTACAAAGCTGGTAAGCCAATAGCAGCAGAATGCTATGGAGTAGCTTGTTTGGCATTTGCAAGAAATATTGAAGATCGTAAATCAATAATTTGGGGTAAAAGAGTCACAGGACATTGCCTAGAATATGATTATAAAGACGGTACTGGTTTTATGGCTGCTAAAGATACTTTTCTACAGTTTAATATGGGGCCACCACCGTACCCATTGGAATATATCTTAAGGGATGCAACTGGCCCAAACGGAGCGTATTTGGGAAATTTTGGACACCCAAAAAGTGTCATTGTTGATTATCCTTTTATAACTGGAAGATCTACTCCCGATTCGTATTTAACAGGCAAGAAGCTGATTGAAGTACTTGATGGAGAACCGAAATTAAGAAAATGGGGATGGTAGAAACTATAAATAAAGCAATTAAAGATAACGATTTTGAAACTGTGAAAAAATGGTTAAAATCAGATGGCAATCCTAATCAATATGACTTTGAAGGATGGACACCCCTTTTAGTTGCATGTGTGCGTGGCAAGGCAAAATTTGTTCATCTGTTACTAAACAATACTATTGGCTTAAATGCAAATCCTAATATGCCTTTTATGGCATCAGGTGCATTACCAATTCACTTTGCAGGACATTCCCTCAAAACAGTATCATGGAGAGCTGTTAAGCCATTTACGCTTGGTCTTTCATTCATAGCATAAGTTAGTTCTTCTGATGAAATCGTTTTACTCATTAATTCAAGAATTTCCAAATGATTGAACACCGAAGCACAGCAAGTGAACTAAAATTGGAAGGTTATATTAAACAAATAAAGTGGCTTGTCGAGAAAGGGGCAAAATATGATATTGAGGATTTTTCTGGCAGAACACAATACGATATTGCATCAAATATCAAGGAACCTTTATTACGAGAAAAAATTATTCGAGCACTGATAACGACTTGAATGATAGTCTAAAAATATAAAAATCTTTATGATAACATTTTACTATTACACTGGTATTAAAGCTGAGTTATTTAAGAATCCACGGCTATTGGGTAGTTGGGATGCTAATGGCCAGTATTCTGATATGTGGTCTGAAATTCCTATGATAGTTACTACTGGATATGATGATTGTCCAGCCTTTACATGTGAAGTTAATCTAGTTGACAATGAAGTTGGATGGACTTTTTATTGGGGAATTATGTTTGACACCGAAACCCAAACTAATATTTGGGGAATAATGACGGAAGTAAAAAACAGTAACTCCCAAGATAGATACAGAAGCTTTGAATTAAAGGGTGACTTGAATGGAAAGCAAGTTGAAGAGTACTATCTTAACGAATCAAGGAGATTAGGGGCACAAAAGTTTTACGAACAAAGTAGACCCTCTATAAGGTTTGCTGTGTGGGCACCCAATGCTCAATCAGTTGATGTTGTTTTCTCTTATATTTTTGATGAAAATGACCCATTAAAATCTCCGATTCAAAATCCCATCAGAAAAAATAATATTTGCGGCGGATATATTTCTGACAAGGGAGAAGGTATAAATCCAAATATGAAAGTGTATTCAATGTTAAAAGGTGATACTGGAATATGGATTACAAATGTAAACGATCCCTATTTACAGGATTTTTCTAAGTATGATCATTCTTTGTACATGTATAGAATAATGAAGGAAGGTGACACCAAATATTCTTACATGACAGACCTTTATTCAAGATGCCAGATTGGATATGGAAATTGCAGGCCCAAGGGGATATATACTGGAAAAGTATCGAAGTTGGATGGAACAATTGGTTGTTCGGTAGTAATCGATCCCGATGCAATAACTGAGGAATTTAACGAATCCACTTTTCCTGAATCAAAATGGATTTTGCAAGAAGAGTTTTGGAAAGATGGGAACACCTTCCCAATACGTCCTAAAAATGTAAATGACCTTATAATCTACGAATTACATTTAGGAGCTTTAGGATTCGGGAATTCAATAGATAAACCAGGAACAATAGAGGATGCCATTGCTTTTTTACCTTACTTAAAAGAGTTAGGCATTAATGCAATTGAGCTATTACCAATGTCAGAATTTGGAGGTGGTACAGGAAATTGGGGATATTCAACCTCTCACTACTTTGCTATTGAATATAGTGGTGGCGGTAGAGATCAATTTAAATGGTTTATTCGGGAGTGTCATAAGTTAGGAATTTCAATAATTGTAGATGTGGTATATAACCACTATTCCCATAATGCTGAACGTGCCGAATGGTTATATGATACATATTATCACAACAACAATTGTTACTACTGGTATGAAGGAAATCCGTGGGATTACCACAAATTCGATTCTGATGTTGAGTTAGCTGGGCAAAGTGAAAGAAAAGGTACAGGAGGATATATAGATAATGTATCAACTGCCTGGGCACCACGTTATCATGAAGAACAGGTTCGGAAAATGTTTATCAGCAGTGCTGTTGCTCTTGCAATTGAATTTAACATTGATGGTTTTCGTCTTGACCAAACCACCTCTATACATGCTTATAATAAATTACATGCCGATGGAAATGTTGTTGACGAAGCTAATAAGTTTGGTAAAAAGTTCTTAAGGGAATTTACATCTACCCTTAAACTTATCAAACCAGAAATTATATTGATGGCAGAGGATCATTCAAACGAGCCATTTGTTACTAATTCTTCGAAAGACGGTGGACTCGGTTTTGATGCCACATGGTATGCAGATTTTTATCATCATTTAATCGGCGATACTGATAAAGGTATAGACTATGCAAAATTGATTAAAACAGCAGGAACTGGTAGGGATAAATCATTAGCTATGGATTATTTTGGACATGCTCTGGAGGTATCAGGAAATAAAAAAATTGTTTATAGTGAATCACATGATGAAGCTGGAAATGGTAATTTGACAGATCGAAATATTAAGATTAGTGGATCAAACAGAAAATATGCAGAAGCCCGTTGTAGATTAGCATTCGGTCTAACTATATTTTCAGCAGGAACTCCAATGTTTCTTTTTGGCGAGGAAGTAGGTGCTGAAAAGAAGTTTTTATATGGGAATGTTGTTCAAAATAGAGAAGATTATATTGCGTTTAAAAATACATCTGGAAAATTTCTATTCGAATTTTATAAACAAGCAATTGCTTTAAGGAGAACGCATAGTACTTTAAGATGTAAAAACATAGAAATAGTTTATACCCATAATGATAATTGTATTCTAGTTTTTCGGAGATGGGATGATAATGATGAGTATCTTATTATCGCTACTCTTTCCAATATCCATTACAATCAACCTTCCTATGAAATAGTTAGTGAAAAAATTTATCAAGCCGAATGGTTGGAGATATTTAATAGTAATGCTGAAGTTTTCGGAGGAGACAATGTTGGCAATTTTAGTAGCCAGATTTATTCTCAAAACAGGTCATTAAACTGTATTATCCCGGGAAATTCAATTACAGTTTTGCAAAAACTTAATTGAATTCACGAGGAATATAAGTGCTTTGCTGTAATTAGAGTCTGTCTGTAATAGATAAAATATATGAATATCAGGCAGATATCTTAGGTTTATCAAAATCTTCTTTGTATCTTGTTACGGAATTAAAGATAGCTTTTATAATGAAAATATTTAACGACCTGGTGTTGAAATTTGAAAAATCTGATTGGGCCAAGAACCCCGAATTTGGTGTGATCGATACTATTCTTGAACTTCATCCTGAAATTTACGGCATTTTCAAATTTGATATAGCTGGCAATGAAGACGATAACAACTTTGGACGTGGTGACACACCCACTGTTGAACAGATTGTCAGGGCTGCGATTTATAAAGAGTTAAAAGGTTATGACTATCGGGAACTTGAATATGCACAAAGCGATTCACGGATTTGTGCTACATTTATTAAGCTTGATGAGCGCAAACCATTTTGTTTTCAGACTTTTCAGAAGTTTATTTCCAGAATAAGTGAAGATACCCTTCACAAAGTATTGGTTGAGCTGATAAAAATTGCCATTGACGAAGGCTATGAAGATATAAGCAAAATCAGACAGGACAGCACGGTTGTTAAAAACAATATTCATTACCCGACCAATAACTCACTCGTTTGGGACTGTATTCATGAAAGCCACCGTCTGCTGAGCCACCTCAAAGAAGAGGTCGGCGCACTTTCGTTTATCGATTATACCAAATCTGCCAAAAGCACCTACTTCAAGATAAACGTCACCAAGTCAAAGGATAAGCAAGCCGATCTCTTTAATAAACAGTTAGTTACATTCACAAAGGCGATTAATCAGGTTTCCAATATTATAAAAAAAAGTTCGACGGCCTCGGCCTTAAAGCATACATTCTTATCACAGAACTTGAAGAACTGCTTCCATTGATGGAAAAGGTTTACAGCATGACTTATCGGAAACAGATTATGGACGAGTCAGTACCGAACGACCAAAAATTGTTCTCGATATACGAACTACACGCTGACATTATTGTCAAGGGTGGACGCGAAGTACAATTCGGTCACAAGGTAAATCTGGCCACAGGAAAGAGTAACCTGATTATTGATTGTGTTATACCTGCGGGGAATCCATCTGATGTTACCTTATTCAAACCTACCATTGACAGGGTGATAGATAACTACGGGATAACACCCAGAGATTCAGCTGCTGATGGTGGATATGCCAGCCAGGGAAGCTTAGATCATTGTAAATCAAAAGGTATTGTAAATATCGTTTTCAATAAAGTGACAAAAAGCCTTAAAAATGTTGCCTCCAGCCTCAATATGGAAACCCGTTTGAAGAAATGGCGAAGTGGCATTGAAGCCAATATCTCAAACCTTAAACGGGGCTTCGATTTGAGGGTTTGTAACTGGAAAGGATTTAAACATTTTACGGCAAAGGTGTTGTGGAGTGTCCTGGCTTACAACATCAGGGTACTCACTAACATGACATTGTCCCGAATAGCGGGACTTGCCTGAAAAGATTGAGAGAATAGCAATTTTTATCACAACACTTTAGTTTGAACGCCTTATTGATTGATATTATGTTAATTAGATTGATTAATTGAAAATGCTTGAGCATTTTTTTCAAAGAAAATACCGAAAAGCAATAGTTTGAACGCAAATCATTATCAATTCGGCGGGAAAATAAAATGCTCAGGATAAAAAGTTCAAATTAAAGTGACTTTACAGACAGACTCTAATTAAAACTTCTGTCAACTTTTTTTTTGTTATGGAGGCTGGCCGACAAAGTCCAATGCAATTATCAACAGTATTGGGATATTGAACAACGGTAAATTCACTAGGGTGTCTCTATTTTTGAGACACTTTTTTTTGTCCTTTAGAAACAATATCTACAGTGTTATTCTTGTTGTATGCAAAATCAAAACCCTATTGACATAACGCTCTGCCGTCGTATTGCATACGAAGAATGGAAAAACTTCAAAAAGTCGCAGGATATGGCGATTGGTGCGCGGCTAAAAAAGGATACCGGACTGCTCCATGCCGGTGGAGCCGGACGTCGGTATTCCATCACCACCAATAAAAACGAGATCGTTGCCAGTCTGTTCCATCCCGACTATTTACGTTACCAGGATATGCGAAAACTAAAACACGGGAGAACGAATTCGAAGCTACATACCCCGAAAATCACACAAACAAAAGGGAAAGGAATACACAACCGGATGATCTGGGGACGGATGAATACGATTGCCTTTCGCTGCATGAATGATTTACGGGGTGAAGTGATCAAATTTGTCAGAAGCAGTAAGATAGCCAAAAGGAAGCTGACATTAAAAATATAATTACGATTGATTATTTACGAATCAGGATCATCAATTCGTAATTAAAAATTCGCAATTCATAATTAAAAAGGATATGGGACGGAAGATATACGATGAAGATTTGCGGCTGAACCTGATTCTGAATGGACAAGGATTAAGCCAGGGAAGCAGGCTTATGGTTGCCGAACTTGGAAAGATGGAGCTCAAAATGATCGGTCTGGAACAAGCGGCAAAGAAGCTGGCTGTCGAAATTAAATTGCTTGAAAAGGACGAGATACGTAATGCCACAAGATTAGCGGCAGCCAGGAAAGAATACAACGATACCACCCTGGCGATACGTGCCCAAGTGACCGCAATAGAAAAATTGCGGCAACAGGTTGGATTGACGGGAATGACCGTTCAGCAGCTGAGAAACCATGCCAAGGCATTACAGGTGCAATTGAATAACATGACAGGAAATCCTGCACTGAGACAGCGACTTTTGAGTGAGCTCCAGGCAACAAACGTAAGGATAAACACTTTAACAACCGGGGCAAGTCGGTTATCACAGGCATGGGAACGGATGGAACGGACCGCGACCAGGGCCGGATCGATTCTGGGCATGTTCACTATGGCTATCTATTCTATAGTGCGCGTGGTAACCAATGTCATTTCCCGTATGAAGGACCTCGAAGATCTGATGGGTACCGTACGAAAAAATACCGGGTTGGCCGTGGGCGAAGTCTGGGAAATGAAAGAGGCTTTTGATGCATGGGATACCCGGACAAAAACGGATGACTTGCTTAAGCTGGCCATCGTGGCAGGTAAACTGGGGATACAGGGAAAAACTTCGGTAATGGACTTTGTCGAATCAGCCAATATGATCCAGATTGCACTCGGCGATGACCTGGATGGCTCGGTGGAAGATACGGTAAACAGCCTGGGGAAACTGATGAATGCTTTTCGAGTGGATAAGGAGATGCCAATAAATGAGGCGATGCTTAGAACAGGTGGCGTACTGAACGAACTAGCGAAGAGCAGTGCTGCATCGGCGGGAACAATACTGAACTATATGACCCGGCTAAGTTCTGTCGGAGAGCTGGCCGGATTTACAATTGCACAAATCGGAGGCATAGGTTCTGCACTGGACGCAATGAATGTCCCTTCTGAGCGCGGTGCAACTGCGGTCCAAAAAATCATGATGCAGCTCGCGAATCCAAAAAAAATCAACGACTTCGCAGAAGCGCTTGGACTAACTGCTGAAGGGTACAGGACGATGCTAAGGGATGATCCCAACAAGGCAATGATAGATTTACTCCGGAAGTTTGTCTCCACCAAAAACGGGTTGGTTGAACTGACCGGCGGTATGAAAGACTTTGGCGCCAAGGGGCAGTACATGACTGCTGTTATAGGATCATTGGCACAGAATCTTGATGTGCTGGCGGCACAACAGAAAATTGCGGAGGATCAATGGAAAAATAAGATTGCCGGGGCTTCAGTCCTGGAAGAGTACATTATCATGAACAACAACTTCACAGCCAATGTACTTAAGCAGCAAAAGATCATAAAGGCAACTACAGACCAGATGAACAAGGATGCGGAACCAGCAGTTCTGAGCCTGGTGACTGCCTGGACCCGGTTTGTGGTTGGGATTAAGACAACTACCGACTGGATTGGAAAGCACTGGACCGCGATTAAATTACTGACGCTTGCTTATATCGCGTACAAAGTACCTGCTATGTGGCGCATAAGTAATCTGATACTGGAAGAATTAATCGTTAAAAAGGCGATCGTACAGGAAACTCTACGGATTTTCTGGATGAAAGCGACAATTTTGTGGACCAGGAACCTTAGTGTGGCACAATTGGCGTTAACAAATCAATCCAATTTTTTACGGATTGCCAATATTGCATTAACACAAGGATTAAGGGCTGCTATCGTTGAGATGAGAATACTCAGGGCGGCAAGCAATATGATTTTTCCGGTAGCAGCCGGCATTGCGGCAGCGATTGCCCTTGGAGCAGCGATTTACTGGTTAACCATCCGGCGTAAGGCGCTTACCGAGGAAGAGAAAAGACATATTGCACTGCAAAAGGCGATTCAGACTGACTATATCAAAGAAAAGGGCACGCTGGATGTGATGATCGACCGGCTGAAAGATGTCAATACAAGCCAGGGTGAGCGCAGTAAAATCATGAATACGCTGAAAGATCAGTATGGCGATTACCTCCCTTTACTGATGAAAGAGGGTGTTACTGCCGATGAGGTAGCCGGGTCATATGATAAGATCGTGGAGGCGATGGGAAAAAAGATCATTTTCGACAAGGCTACGGAAGCCGGGGTGGTAAACAGATCTGCATTTACTGCCAACGAGGCAGAGATTAAGCGAATGGAAACGCTGATGAAAAAGCACCAGGATGCCACCGAACAGGCAAAGAGCCTTGGGGTGACACGAAACAGACAGCTCGATGCGGATTTGAAAACGGATTATATCAGGGTATTGATGGGATTAAAGAAACTACGCTTTACCTATACCGACGAATACGCTAAACTAAAGAGTGACATGGCCGGATCAGCGGCGCCGGAGAAAATTAAAGTTGTTCCCGTTGGAATGGAATCAAAAGATGAGGCTTTTGAAACGTTCAAACAGCGGCAGGAAAGTATGAAAGATGCTTTAGCCCAGGAGGAACTTGAAATCAATACCCGTGCGCTCCGGATGAACACAAAAAAAGAAACAGAGGACGAACAGCTTAGGCAGGCGAAGATCCGTTACCTGCAAAAGTCAATTGAGGACCGAAGAACAAGCTGGAGAACGGAGGAGGGAGAAGAAGCCGCTTATGTTGCAGCTCAGAAAGAACTGATTGCACTTCAACGGGATAGGCAGCTGGATGCATTAAAAGAAGACAAAAAAGACGGGAAAGAGGGAATTAAGGATGCGAAAGAGTTTGCTCAGGAGTTAATTGATGTTGAGAAACTGAGGATTAGCACCATTACCGGTGAGCGGAAAAAGGCGATTGCGGAGGAGGATGACAGACATCTGCAATCGATGGCAAAAAACTGGAAAAACGATGAAGCCCTGGAATATGAAACGCTGGCGCATAATCAGAATATAACCGACATCAACCTTAAATACCTGGACAAACAATTTGCAGATAAGTCAGTGAGCGATGCTGCCAGGCGATTGATGCTGGAGGAATTTCATAACAGAGAACTGATTTCGGATGAACAGTACTGGATATCAAAAGCAGCGCTGGCGAAAGAGTCGGAAGAAAAACTTCTGGAGTTTAAGAAAAAATATTCCTTGCTCTCAATGGAGGAATTGATTGCCATTGAGATTGCTGAATTTAAAAAGAGCGAAGAATTTGCGCTTCTGTCTGAAGAAAAAAAGCAAAAAGGGATTGAGGAGATCCAGTTAAAGTATGGCCGGGCCAGGGCGAAAAATCAGAAAAAGAATATTGAGGATGAACTAAATGCTATTAAGGCAAAATTCACCAATGAGCAGCAAATAACATTCGAAAGAGGAGAAAAGATTCAGGATATCGCGCAACGGATGGGCCAGGGAATGGGGGATGCTTTTGTCTCGATGTTCGATAAATCGCAGAATGCCTTCGCAGTGTTTTCGAAAAATATGTTGCTACTCGCGCTTGAAGAGGTTCGGGCTTTTATACGACTCCAATACGTCAAGATGCTTGCAAGCAATGTTCTGAAATACAATGCTGCGGGAATAGCGGTTACTGCAGGAGAAATAATGCTGATTGAAGCAGCGTTTGGGGCAGCTGCCGGATTGGTAGGCACGATTAATACGGCGAAAACAAAACAAAAGGCTGAAGGTAGTTACCCGGTGATTGGAGCAGATGACGGGAGGTTGTATCACGCGGTCAACGGAGGCACTCCTGCAACCGGCGTTTATAACCGGCCAACACTTTTGGACATGTCTGATGGCCGTAGCCTGGTCGGTGAACGAGCACCCGAGCTGGTTGTTGACGGGGATACCTTCCGACGAATACAACTCGATGCTCCTGAAATATTACAGGATATCTATGCTTATGCAGGCAGGGGGCCATCCAGAACCAGGCAAAAAGCAGAAGGTAGTTATCCGGGAGAAATGACGACAGGCCGTAGCGGAGAAATGGCGCCAGACCGAAACAATGAAGATGTGAATAACGGGAAGTTAATCGCCGCCATAAACCGGCTGAATACGCACCTTGACAAAGGACTCCGCACAAGTATTAATAAATATGGCCGCAATGGTCTATCGGATGCGCTGGACGATATCAGGAAATTCAATACAAAAGTTTATAAAAAGTAATCCGTGCAATCCGCTCTAATCCATGTAATCCATAAATTATGAAGTTAACAATAGGCAGTAAACCAATAGCATTAACAGAAGGAACCAAAATCAGTATTGAGAGATCTAGCCCGCTATTAAATGACGATACAGGATCCTTTTCATTTCCTTTCCCGGTGCCAACGTTGCCGAATCAGCTGGTACTCGGATGGCCCGGAAGACTGGAACGATCGGGAGATATCCCTGATCAATCTTTTATCCTGGAAGACTCGGGGTTACAGGTTTTCCGCGGAGAGGTGGAATACGATGACATAACCGTTAATGAGATTGGACTTATTCTGAAAAGCGGCTATACGGAATTCACTAAAAAGATGGAGGGCAAAAAGCTGGGGGAGATTGATTACGGAAGTGAATCGTGGCCGGTGTCGGATGATTATTATGTGACCATGCCTAAGATCTTCGATAAGCTGGCGGAGTGGAATACAGCCAATACCACAGATAACGGCAAATATGTTGTTTCTCCGTTTTGGATTAATCCTTATTCGAGTACTATACCGATACTTGTAAACGAGCAGCTTTGGAATAGGACTGACCCGTCAAGCCTAAATATTGATTTCGATCCGGGAATGTCAACTTATACCTACGGGTTATTTTGTCTCCAGTTCAAGGTGTCGTTTGTACTACGCAAAATTTTCGAAAATGCAGGATATGTGATTATGGAAGACGGCTATTCAGAATCGGAATTCAACAAAGCGATTTTTTACGGTAAGGTGATGTCTGTTGGTCTTCGGGGATTAAGCGGAGGACATGCAACACTGGACCCGGTACTGGCATCACTGCAATATTCAATTCTGATGCCTGATGTTGAAATACTTGATTTTCTCAAGACGGTTAAAGATATGTTCTGCCTGATGTACGAGATAAATGAGTTAAAGAAAGAGATCCGGATTAAATTCAAAAAGGATATTTTTCTGTCGGAGAATCTTGACGGAATGAAGATCGATGAACTTGCAGGATGGACACACAAGGAAGAGCGGGCACAAAAGGGGTTCTCATTAAAATACTCCTCACAAGCCACCGACCAGGATACAAAATATGACTACAAGATTACGGCCTCCGTGCCAAATACTCTTCCTGCTCCAACGACAGAAGGTCAGGTGTATCACGTTACCGACTATGACCGGGATTATGTTGTTGAGAAAAACAGTATAGCTGTACTTGAATGGCAGGAAATAGGGAGGATAAAAGAGCGCCGGGAAGGAGATGGTGAAAATGTGATTGAAATGGTTGTAACCGTGCCGGTGCAGAAAGAATATACATTTAACAACACGAAACTGGAATGCCCATCCCTTTTGGGAATCACAAAAAGCGGCGATTCGTATTTGACCCCAGTTACTTTTTTGGCAATCACGCTATACCATGGAAGGAAACCGTTTGGCACCACCAGCTATCCATACGCATCCTTTGACCGGTTTTCGATAAATAGTCTGATAGATACAGGAATGTCGCTTAAGCCAGCGTATCTTTATGATACAGTGTATTCGGAATTTTTGACCTGGCAAACCTACAAAGCAAGAGCGTTTACAAAATATCTTGCATTATCGCTGATCCAGTTACTCACGTTGCAATGGGGCAAACGATATATGATTAGTGGTGTGGTGGTGATTTTTGACAAACTGAATTATGAGTTGCCATACACTGGGAAGATAGAGGCAATCGGTTATACAGCTAAATAATGTCAAATTGACAATTTTGAATCATTATTGTCCAGCAAAACCGAAATTTGTTTAATCATAATCTAAAATTTCAAAAGGAAGCCCCTCTATTTCGGGAAACAGCGAATTTTGATAATTCATTTTGTTATCTTGTATTATTTCGTGTCAACTTCCTTTCGGGTAATCCAAAATATACCCGCTTATCCTAAAACCATATCACTTCCAAAAAATTCACTACTTATTTTTACGTTTTGCCACTTTTCCGAGGCTGGTTTTGCTCTCTGTCCCGGCACCTTCATTTACGGTATTTTCGACTAGTGAGAAAGGACCGAAAGGCATTTGAAAAATTGAACCTTATCATTACTGATAAATTCTGTCATTATAACGCCCTAAAATTTTATTTAAAACTACCAAAATTCCGGGTGTTTAAAAAGAGAAAATTTGTAAATATTGGGTTAAAACGATATTTACTCCTTCATTATCTTCCAGCTGTGACTAAAATTTCCGCCATCAACACGCAGAAAATAAATACCATTTGGTTGCGCACTGATATCGAAAGATTCTGTCGACGAACAGTCTGACTTTTTCACCAGGATTCGGCCGCTCGTATCAATAATGAGCATCCGCAACGCAACATTCTCAGGCCAGCAAGTGACTTCTATAACAATATGTCCATCAGTAGGATTGGGATAAACAATGATTTTGGGCTCGGTAATTTCCTCATCTGTCAGCGGAAGCTTTGACTCAAGATCCTTCAGAAGATCGGAAGGAAAAAATGCTGACTTGACCATCATCCTGCCCGTGCGATTTCCTGCCGCATCATATGTGTAGGTATATTCGTGGTTCTGGCCGTATGTGTTTGCGGCAAGTAAAATAACAAAAATACTCAGGAGTATGCGGTGTCTCATAGGATAAAGATTTGTTTGTTTCATATAGGTAATGAATTGGAGATAAAGAAATTCAATGATTTATATTAGAATAATAAAACTGCATTATAAGCTTAAGCCAGGTTCTGCAGAGCTTTCTATAGATTTTGTTGCCTGATAAGGTATACAATCCAAATTAACAGGATAAGGGATAAAGTGAAATACAGCACAACAAGTATGTTATAAACTTGTTTAACTCTTTGTGATATACTCAACACCCATTCTTTAATATTCGCTTGTTTAATTGGTGAACGGTAATAAAAGTAGTTCCAAATAAAAAACAAAACGGGAAGCAACAAATAATTCCTGTCGATAAAGTTTACACCATAACCCCAATAATACTTAATGAATTTTAAAACAAAGAGAATATTAAACCCTTGAAATACCGACATAATTATAATGGTCGAGAAAAGTGGAGAGAAATCAAGAACTACTTTTGTATTCCACCATTTCATTTTATAAAAAAGATAATCGAAAAAGTTCATAATTTGTTATTTAAGGTTCCAATATTCCGTGCTCATGCATATATTCCAAAATCACCGATTCCTGGGGCTTTGAACTATGCCATGTACTTGGCCCATAATTCTTACCTAACTCCCATCCAAATGACCACGAAGCACCATATATACCCCCAAAAATACCAGCTAATCCTGAAACCATATCACCTCCAAAAAGTTCATTGCTTATTTTTCCGTTTTGCCACTTTTCAAGGCTGCTATACATGCTATATACAGCGACACTTTTACCCAATAAACCTAATTTGCCACTCCATGATTTTGCAAATTTGTATTTTCCCCCAGTAGTTCCATTTCCACTCCAAGATTGAGGTCTAATTTTCCCGTCTTTTCCCATCCAAGTTCCAAATTCGCTGCTAAACAAAGTCTTCTGCGCAATAGTAAGTCCAGCTCCAGTATAGAATGTCCAATCCACCCCATAGCTTGATGTAGCAGCATCAGTGCTAACCCATTTATATGTTGAACCTTTATAAATCAAATCGTTCCCAACGCCCGCAAATGCCTTTGTTTCTTCCAAATATCCTTGAGCACCAGGTTTGGAAGCATTTATCCCTGCCTCATTGGTCATATCGGTGCTATGCCAAAAGGCTCTGTCTGCAGGAGTAATACCATAACCATACGGGCGATAGGGGTAAGCCCACCATGGAAGATAGGTGCCAATTCCTCCCTCGCCGGCCCAACCGCTGGGGTCGGTATATTTAAGTGGGTTGTTCATGCAGTAGCTGTAACGGTTGTAACTTTGCGTGTTGAAAGGATCCTGTACGAATCGGTCTACACTAAGCATACGACCAAGCTGAGGATCATAGAGCCGTCCGTTCATGTTGATCAGGTTGAACTGGTCGAGATGCTCATGCCCCGTGTAGCCGCGGCTAAAAATAAAAGTGGTTGGTACACTGGAATAACTCCAGTTGGAGACATTACGTCGCCTTCCCCAGGCATCAAAACTAAGTTCTTCGACATTAGCGCCGCTTTGATTGGTAATTGTTTGAACCGATCCCTGATGGTCGGAATGGAGGTAAAACATCTGGGTCGCACCAGTGCCAAATTTTTCGTAAATCGCTGTACAACCGTCGCCCGTGGGGATATAGTGCAATTCACGTATTTCACCCGGAGAAACCTCCCGCTCATATAATCCAATATAATAGCGCGTTAATGTAACGGTTGATCCGGTTAACATTTCCATTTTCCGTCGTTCTTCGTCATGTCCATAAGTGAATAATGCAGATTTTGTGTCTTCTATAATCAAACTCACCTTATTAAATGTATTGTAGGAAATTGTCTGCGGAACAGCCGGGATTGCACCATTTGAATCAGAAATCTTAGATAAAGCATGCGGTTGAGGTAATTGGTAATTATATGTCCCTATTTCAGTTTTGTCTAAAATATTACCCGATGAAGCATAGTTGAGTACAACAGGCAATTGTCCTTGAACGGTAGCTGTTTTCAAACGATCGAGATTGTCATAGGTGAAATCCTCTGTGAGATTTCGTTTCAGATCCTTTCGGTAAGTCAGGTTCCCTGTTGCAGGATCAAAGCCATACTCCAAATTCTGGACGGTACCTGTAACAATAGAGGTCAGAAAATGATTGGTATCGTAGGTTTTTGTCGTACGCAGGTTATTGCCGTTCATTTGCTGCTCAATTTGCCCAAGGGCATTTATTTGTTCTGCCTGCCAAATTGTCGTATTGTTATCCGATCGCTTCACTTCACTTAAATATCCGTTGGTGTTGTAAAGGTAATTAATTGCAAAACCTGAAGGATATGTTAATGACGAAATTTTTCCGTTCGAATAACCATACGTTGTTGCGTAACTCGCTCCATCGATATTTTGTGTTTCACTCTGGCATCTAGAGTCGCTGTCATAGACATATTCAGTACTAATATTTCCATGACTTAAAATTGAACCTAAAGAACCAATACCTTTAGTTTTATTATCGTATATATAGGAGGTGGTTTGACCGGCGCATGTTTTTGATAAAAGACGTCCGATTTTATCGTATGTATTATTGTACGTGTTGCCTCGTGCATCCGTTTGAGAGGTTAGATCACCTAACGCATTGTATTCATAAGTTATAACTCCTGCATCAGGATCAGTAAGTTTTGTTTGATAGCCATATTCATCATATTCCATTGTGGTCGCTAAACCGTTTGGAGTAGTTGACTTTACTTTGAAGAAACTATTGTACTTGTAAATGACCGATCCGCCCGAAGCATCCGTGGAGCTGGCCAATAGTCCGGATGCATCTAAAGTCTGGCTCGTTGATTGATTCGTACTTAGATTTGTAATAGTTGTTGTTTTGTCATTATAACTATAGCTCATTATTGATGAAGGAGCTGTGATTCGATCCATTCTACCGTTGATGTCGTATAAATAATTTGTCCATCGTGCTGTACCGCCAGCAAAATATGGTTCGGATTTCTGAACCAGTTGACCTTTATTGTTGTAGTTAGTCTCAGTTACAACCATGGCTCCGCTGAAACCGGTTTTCTCTTCATAAATAGCCCGGCCTAAACAATCGCTATATGTTTTAACTGTAGGTTCACCGGAAGAAGATACTTGACTGTAATATAGTGCATTAGCAGGAGTGTTTATAGACCAGAACCGGTTGTATGATATACTTTTCCCGTCAGGAGTAGTTACACCAGTCAACCGTCCAAAGCCATCGTAGGAAGATGATGTTTCCAATCCATTCAAATCTTTAACTTTTGTTACCACCCCTAATGCCTCATCAAATAATGTCCATTCGGTAACATGCCCAACAGGATTAGTTTGTTTTGTTAAAAACCGACCTTTAAGATCATATTGAAGAGATGATGTTCTTGTTTCGATTCCTGATGCAGATATGGTTTCTGTCAACTTATTCCCAAATACGTCATAAGTAGTTTCGGTTGTAACAGCTTTGGCTTTTCCCGGATCAAAAATTATTTTTTTAACAGAGCCATTTGGATTATATTCAAGACTTTTGACACGAGTTATCCAGGTATTCGGATTATCAATTGCCTTATTAGTTTTAACAGTGATTAACGAAGGAGATCCGTAAGAATTGTGCCCGTCATAGATAGTTTGAGTGATATTATCACCAACAGACTGCACCTGATTATAGATATCCCCAAGGGAATTAATATTAATTGTAATGTTTTTGCTTGAGTTCGTAAGAAGATTTGTGGAACTGGAAGCCGAAATATAGGGAAAGAATCGCCCTGTGGACGGTGAAAGTTCGATAAAGCCGAGTCCTTGCGAAGATTGATAAAATGCAGTACTACTGCTGTTGTAACGGGTTTGCCCCGATGAATAAACATAGTAGTTCGTATTGTCAAAATTGTAAGCATTTACTGTTTTGATCCCGGTATTTAAGTTTTCTTCAGTAGTCGACATGAAACCAAGGAAACCCGGCCCTCCCAAAAGGTATTTACCATTACTATAAGTATATTTAATTGTATTGCTGCCATTGACTCCATCAGGTAAACTCAAAGTCTTCACAAACTTCATAGGTCCTCTGAATTCTTGTAGCGGAGCAACTGCACCTGTTCCCGAGGTATAAGTTTGATTATCAGACATGGAGCTATAGGCAAAGCTCACTTTATTATTTAACCCATCGGTTACTGCACTAACCAGATTCCCTGTAAATGTTTTATGGAGCATAAAGGCAGTGATACTACTCGTTCCGTATCCGACAATATTCAATACATCATCGATTCCGTCTCCATTGGCATCAAGTATAGAAATTAAATCAGAGCTAGGCGTTGCAAAAGTTGGCGTGGCCAGAGTTGTCAATGAAGTAATACCATCACCAGTACTAAAACAAAAATGAAAATACGAAACACCTGAAGCAGCCGAACAGAAAAATAAATCCGTTCTATTGTCATCATTAAAATCACCAATCTTAAAAACGCTATTAACCGGCAAATTTGCAATTGCAATAGTTTTCTCGATGAAATTTGTACCATTACAAATATAAAATTTCAGCTGGTTATTCGACAGACGTTCAACCATATCAGAAAGTCCATCGCCATTAAAATCTCCAAGAAAAAACGGACTAACTGGTTTTGAAGCTGAACTCAGTATTAAATTAAACGCCCCATTATCAATATTGTAAAAGCGGGTTCCGCTACTATCAACAATCATTAAGTCAGTCCGTCCATCATTATTGATATCAATATATTTTTCATTAACCTTAGAAATATATCCGGAAAGAGTTGAATTAAGTGTACTCTGCAACGTAAAATACTCAGTTCCATCTGTATTTTTAATATACTTATACAATTTGGTGCTGCTGGCACCAATTTTAATCAAAATTTCAGCGATACCATCGCCATCAAAATCGCCCATTGTTGGGGTGAAATCTGTCGTTAAATTAAGAATTGCATTTGCTATGGTACTGCCCAACATGGTTGTTGAAAGTTGATAACTTGTTTCTGATAGTTTCTTTTTAACTAAGACCTCATCCTTGCCATCACCATTAATATCCCCAATACAATAATTGCCATTCAACACTTCATTTATTACCATTGATCCACCAGAAAATCCAGTTCCATCAGCTAATCCACTATAGTTCGTGATAAGGTTGGGAGGTCCTGGGTAGGTTGTCGGATTCTGAGGTAAACTGAAAAAATCATCCCTTCCGTCTCCATTAAAGTCTCCGTAATAATAATATTGAGGAGTAATAATCGAAGGTTTAGGAACAGAGTAACTTTCAACAGAATAATTTAGAGCATTCCAATCGATCAAAGTACTATTGAATTGCTCTCCAGTACTTCCTTTTTCTATAATTTCAACAAGTTTGGTCGTTCCATCTATATTGGAGTAATTAAAAATATATTCATGTGAAATTGTAGAATTATAATAAGATTTTATCCCTTTCAATATAGATCCATTAAGAGTTTTTGACCCACATATATACGAAGTTTGAGGATCAATCCGAATGTCATAAGTAAATTCAACTTTCGCATAAGGTGTCAATCCAGTATTGCCAGTGTACTCTATTAAAGATGGTCTGCTTTCTCCTGTAGTTCCATTCTCTGTGTAAGTATAAGACATATAGTTCCCGTTAGCATCGGTCACTTTATTAAGATACCAGTTCAGAACTTCTGTACGTCCTTGAGCTTCAATCTTTGAATCAGGAGTATTCCCATATTCCATAAAGGTTCCATTTTTAAGCTGAACTTTAAACCATGATGGCCCTGAACCAGAACTACCATAAGAAGTAATAGTAGCAAATGACTCAACGTGCGTATGATAAACAGTTCCATTATCTCCATAATTACCAAGTGTTGCCTCCAGATATTGACCATTCCAATTTAATCTGTCGGTTACAGAAAACTTTATACTTATAGCCGTATCATTGAGAAATACATTGTTTACGGATCTTGTTATTGCAGATATCCCTGCCAAATTCCACCCATGACCTAACAATCCATCTCCAGACTGACTATTATAATTAACAAAAAGATTTGGCTGCATTCCATTGGTTCCAGGTGAAACCCACAGGGGAATTGAATAAGAAGCTGCACCGGTCGATGTAACTCCTGGGTCTCCATTTGTATAACCCACCGGCAAACTTGTATTAATGACTCTGGACGACTGACTAAATAGGGCATAACTACTTAAAAATATAAGTAGCATCAACAATGTTAAGAAATTACTTGACAATTTCATAGTTAGTAAGCTTAGTTAAACTGGTTCATAGATCTAACAAATAAATGTTTTTTTATTAATAATCTTCTTATTTATTATTAATAGTAAATAATGGCAAATTGTTACCTCATTTTCGATCTTTTTTTTGTTTTAACACCAATATTTTTTTTAAAATTTAAAAGCCAACCTCGATGCTGTAACTGATAGTGCAGAAAACTGACCGAAAAACTACATTCGCCCATTGAACCCCTAATTATACCACAAATGCAATATACAAATCTGTTATCCGACAGAGCATCAGACGATCACCAACCCCATTTTACTTTCATTTTCGATCATGGGCTTATAAACCCGCCTTCTTTCACCGCTTATGGACAGAGTATAAAATAGCCATCATCTTTTATCGTAAAAATGTAAAGGATAATTGGCCGGAAAACAACTTTAAATTTGCCACTGCACCTGTATTTCAGCAATCTGTCAACATGCATCTGTACGAGACTGAAAGCAAGCTTGACGGCTATCCCTCTTTCAGTCTCAATGTTGTTCCCTTAAACAGAAGGGGCAAGAATTGTCCTTTGCCGAACGCAATGCCGCAAATAGCTTTGGGAAAAAATAGCGAGTGAGTACGATACTAAAACAGCCGGACGCATTTTCATTTTCGGGGAATATAAAGCCTTTCGTAATATCTTCGTCATCCGTGGTAGTTTTCGAACTAAGCCAGGAAACTACAAGCGGCAGAACGATAGTTCTTAGCGAGAAGTTTCAACCTGGAGTTGACAACCTGGTGACAATACCTTTAAATGGGATAATTGATCTGCTCCTGGATGTTACGGTCCCGGATAACCTGGATATTGTAAATGAGCAACTATTGGCTGTTGGAAATTTCTTTACAACAATTGATGGCGTGGCATCTTCATTTGTTGCAATCAAAGGCGGTGTTGCCGAAATGCAGGAGACAGCGGATGAATGGCTGTCAGCGCATTTTCTCACCTGGCAACCACAACACAAATTTATTCCCCAGGCATCCCCGGAATGGCTCGGGATATATCCCATTGTAGCCGGTCATGTGAAGATAAAGGCATATTACGGTGATGGCACCTCATTTAGTTCTGCATACGCCAGCCTGAGTCCCGATAAAATATACAGCTTAAATACCAGCTGGAGTGTAGTATCAGCCTGGCTCTTGGCTGCTGGTCAAAACAGTCAGGTAATTGCCTGGGATGTGTCGTATGAGGATGCCGGTGGGGACCAAAAGATTGCAGCGCAACGCTACCAGCTTCGTAACCGCGGCGAAGAAGAAAATGGTTTTATCTGGAGTAACACCATTGGCGGAATTGACACTGTTTCGTTTTCCGGATCCAGCGAAGAAGACAAAAAACTCGAACACAAAAATGCGTTCTACGCAGATGATGCGATAAGTGAATACAAGATCGATAAGTTCAGGGAAATCACACAATATACAGGATTCCTGGACCCGGAAGAGTGCCGGTGGGTTGAAGACTTCTTTTATTCGACCAAGAAATATGTGATCCGTGCAAACGGAACCCTGCAACGCATTGCGATCACCGGGTCGGAGTTAATTAGCAGCAGCCAGAATGATGAGTTTGACCACAGATTCACTTATCGTTTAGCAGCTGACACCAACCTGTTAAACCTTCAACGAACGTTTGTTCCATTACAGCCTCCGGAGGGGCTGAATGATTTTTTTCTTTCTGAGCTGTTGTCGGGACTGACTGCAGCTCTGTACCAGGACAACCTTTTGATGGCTGTCCAGAGTCCGTTTGCCCAGGGATGGCAGAATTTATCACTATCGCAACTTTGGGGAGGGGCACTTCCAACGCTGGTGGACGGCACAACAATTACTGTTGTAAATGGCAAACTAAAAGTTCTAGTTGACGCGGAAACAACGTCCGGTGGTTCAGCCAGTTCCGTTACGTGGGAGGAACTGAAAATATATATCGACAGCCTCACCAATGCCAATGTGATTAAAGATACCCGTTCGGAAGTTATTGGCGGCGCTATACTGTGGAAAGAAGGATTAACCTATACTTCGCTTAATATTACCTACAAGATTTTAGGTGTTGAGTATCACGCACTTGATAAACAGCTAACACTTGACTCGGCAGACCCTATCCTTTCGCGGATAGATCTGTTTTACGCGGATAGCTTTGGTAATGTAGAGGTTGCCAAAGGTATACCATCGGTAAATCCATCAAGCACGGTACTGAATCCGACACAGCTGGAGATTATGTCTGTACTTATCACTCCGGGCGCCACAGAACCGGCGGGAATGGATGTTGATATCGTGTATGATGAGAATACCGAATGGATATCGTCAGAAACACATGACAACCATGTAACCGTCACATTTGATTCAACTGTTACACCCGGAACGGGGAGTAAACGTACCCAGGTTGCAATAGCCATTCCGGATTCGGTTGTCAGTGCACCGCTTCATTATTTAGGCGAACCGTACCAGGACGGCATTATATTCCTGCTCGATGCTACGGGTAAAAAAGGATTAATTGCGGCCAAGGAAGATACGGCTACGGATGTATTCTGGTCCAGGTTGTCGGGCTCGGAATATTACGGAACTGGTGCCACAGGACGGGAAACAGGTACGGGACAGGCAAATACAGTAAAGATGCTCGCCAACAATGCGGCGAAGGACCAGGCCGTTAAGTTTTGTGATGAGCTGGTGATTGGTGCGTACAGTGATTGGTTTATGCCGTCGTATATGGAGCTGGATGCCATGTATTTCAGACGTTATGAGATTGGAGGGTTTGGTACTAAAACCTACTGGTCGTCGACGGAGGGTGCATGGAATAAGGCCTGGTGCATGAGTTTTTCAGACCGGGTCGGCCACAACAACCTTAAAAACAACCGCTATTGTGTTCGCGCGATAAGGGCATTTGATGATGTTGCACTTCCAACAGGGCAACCGGTGCTTTACTTCACGCCAACGAATACAAAGATGACTTTTGCTTCGCCGGTTACGGTATCGGCGAAAGACGGGGTATTATCCCTTAGCCTGCGAAGCTCGGTGGCATGGCGGTATAATTCATCCTTACTGATTGAATCGTTCCTGGGAGGTACAAAAACCGGGATGACAACTTTATCCCCTTCAACAAGTATGCTGGGTTATCGGTCGGCGGATGACCAGTGGCAGCTTATAGCCATTGCTATTTCAAAATTCGCGGTAAACAGAGATACCATAGACGCATTTAAAATCAGTCTCATAGGTAGCTGGCCGAATAATATTGATTTTGGAATAGACAATATCCGGTTTCAGCATACCGAAATAGCGACGGCGGGGATTGCGGTTGCACCCGGTACTTATGGGTCCACAAAGAAATCGGCTGTAATTACCATCAATTCTCAAGGGGTGGTTACCAATATCGTCGAAGTTGATACGAACCCGGTAGACGAAGTGATGACCGGCACAGTAAACGGGGAGAACCGGATATTTAACACTTCGATGGCCTACGAAGCGGGTACAATCACGATTTTTTTGAACGGGTTTAAAGAAAGGAATTTCATTGAGGTATCTGACAAACAGATTGAGTTTGCAGTAGCTCCTAAAAACACCGGCTTTGTTGATTTAATTGAGGCAATATATATTAAAAAGTAATCTAAAATTTCAATCTAATGAGTACGAGAATTCGTTCGAGTCAACAACTGTACATTGACGAAAATTTACAGTTTAATTCCAAAAAGGGTGTTGGTTTAGCGCCTGGAACTGCTACAGGTGATGCAGTAGAATTTGACCAACTGAATACAGCGATTAATAACGCTGTATCGGGGGCCGGTAATTCCATCCATTCCCCTGTTGCTGATTTGGCGGCTGCAAAATCGGTTCCAAATACCGATGTGGTTGTTAATGGAGTAACGACGGTGGGTGGAAAAACTGACAAGATGCTTATGCTTGTTGAATCGTTGGGTTTATACCATTACGATGCTGACAGCACAGCCGCTTCGAACGATGGTACAATTATCCGGCCTACCGACGTGGCTTCGGATGCGGCCGCAGGGCGATGGATAAAAATGAGCAGTATTCTTACTGACCATAGCCTAATGAATGGCATACTTGGAAATGGGGAATATCACTTGTCACAGGCAGAACGGGACAAACTTTCAGGTATTGCTACAGGGGCAAATAACTACGCTCACCCCAATCATTCGGGTGATATCGTATCTGCAGGTGATGGCGGTACAACCATTCAACCCAATGTCGTATCGAATACGAAATTGGCAGATATGGGGGCTAACACGATCAAAGGTAGTGTGGCAGGTGGCGACCCTGCTGATTTAACCAAAAGTCAGGTACTTGGCATTATCAATGTTACCGAAGGTGCAACCCCAACCAATGCGACCAATGTTGGTAATGCTATTATCGGAACTGCAGATGATATAACATTGGCTGATGCCGATTCTGTACCCCTTATCACAGGTGGCTTATTAAGTAAATTCACCTTTGCAACATTAAAGGCTTTTCTAAAGACCTATTTTGATGGACTTTACAACAATTTCACTTATGCTCACCCGAATCATTCCGGTGATGTCACATCTGTTGCTGATGGTGCCACAACTATTGCTGCAGGGGCGGTTAACGCAGGGAAACTTGCTTCTGATGCAGTCACAACCATAAAGATACTTGATGCAAACGTTACGACCGCGAAGATTGCTGATTCAAACGTTACGACAGCGAAGATTGCTGACAACAATGTTACAACAGCGAAAATCCTTGATTCGAATGTTACCGCAATTAAAATTGGTGCTGATGCCGTAACGACGGTTAAGATTCTCAATGGGAATGTTACTGATGTGAAGCTCGCTACGAATGCAGTGACCACAGTTAAGATCTTGGATGCAAACGTTACGACTTCAAAAATCGCAGATAACGCCGTTGACAATGCGAAGTTGGCTGACATGGCCGCGAATACGATTAAAGGTGCGATATCTGCAGGGAATCCGGTAGACTTGACAATAGCTCAGCTAAAAACTATGCTTGGGTGGATTAATCATTTTGTCAGAGCTACCCCGACCGGACTTGTCAATAGTTCAAATCGAATATTCACTCTAACAGCCAATGTAATAAGTGGAACTGAGGAGGTGTTTAAAAATGGCGTACTGATGAATGCAGGCGCTTATAATGGAGGTGTAGGACCTATTAATGATTACGAAATTACCTATGGAGCTACTACTACTATTACATTTCATACCGCACCGTCCGGGAGTGGTTATGCAGACACAATTTTAGTCAATTACTCAACTTTATAATACGCAATAATGGCTACCCAAATAAGAGGAACCGCAATATATGACGGGTCTGTTTCCAGAGCTGATCTGAACGTATTAGATTCTGGTCAGGCGGTAATTCGCCGGATACTTGAAGTAGCCAATTCGGGTATTAAAGTCACCAATGATAGTACCGGGGCTGATCCCGGAACTGGTGACGTTAAATTGGCGGTTGACTATGTTATTACACAGGCAAAATTGAACGGAACCGGATTGGTCCGGATGGCAGGTGCAGTTGTTTCGTATGACAATACGACTTACTACCATTCGGGGAATTTACCTGCTTACCCAACAACACTCCCGCCTACCGCGCACACACACACCCTGCTGAACGCTACAGATAATTACATTTGGCTCCCGGGTTATTTGCCGAACGATTACGCTATGGGAATACAATCCTCGTTTGTTCAACCGGAAACAGGATGGCCAGGGTACGGATCGGTAATGAACATGAGGACTTATGTCGGTGGCGGAGGATCGCTCCAACTTTACACACCATACGGACCAAACAACGGAGGGAACACCCTAAGAGTAAGATTCGGGAATTACGATGTTGACAATGGAAATTCATGGACCGGATGGAAGGCTTTGTGGCACGATGGCAATTCGAACATTTCCACCGTTGATTGGACGGCCAGGATTATGACGGCAACAAAGTATTTTATTGGAGCAAGACAAATAATCGCCGACAATTATGTGACCACGCCAAACACAAATCTATGGATAGGAACCGTGAACACAACAATCACGGGAACGGGTGATCAAGGGGATTACAACTTAGGCATAGGAGGCAACACTTTAATTTCAAACACAACAGGCAATCAGAACATTGCAATTGGTTTTGGCACTTTAAAACTGAATACAACAGGCAATTATAATTATGCCATTGGTAACAATTGTTTGAGGAATAACACCTCCGGTCAGCAAAATATGGCTATGGGCGGTTACGCTTTGGACGCCAACACCACCGGCAGCTATTCAATCGGAATCGGCGTAAGTGCTTTAAAAATGAACAACGCAAATGGCAACATCGGGATCGGGGGGAATGCCATACGAAATAACGTTGACGGCCTTTTAAATACCGCTATTGGGTACAACGCAGGATCAGTCACAGGCGGAGCACTTAACAATACATCAATTTTAAATTCCGTTTTTATTGGAGCTCAAACGAAGGCATTCGCCATCGGGGGAGATAACGAAATTGTGATCGGATATCTTGCAATAGGACATGGGAGCAACACCGCGACATGGGGTAACACCGCGATTCTTAACCATTATTTTTCAGGCAGCGTTACAGCTCCCACATTTATAGGCAATTTAACCGGAGCTGCTGACAAAGCAACTTACTTAAAATCATTATCACACCCTGACGGTTATTGGATTTCAAATACCTGGGACGGAGTTTATTGGCAATTAACTTCAAATCATCCTTCGCCGGTTAATGTAGGACATGCAGACGCAGCCACGAATGCAGGATGGGCCACTAATGCTGGTAACGCAACCACCGCTGTAACCGCAACAACTGCCGACAAATTGACAGCGCTAAGACAAATGAACGCAACCGTCAATACCGATACCAAAGGTGAAAGCGGAATCAATTATTTTAGTGGCGGGACGGGGAATCCATACAGCGACGGAGCACTATACCAACAAGCCTACGCACCAGCACTATCATCTTGGGGATCACAAATAATGCAGGATTACAGAACCGGAAGATTGGCGGTTCGTGGATTAAACGCGGGCAATTGGACCACATGGCTGGCAATCCCAACAACATCAGATATAGCCAATTTTGCAACAACCGGTCACACGCACAACTACGAGCCAACAGACGGAACAATTTTCAGGTACGGAGGATTCGGAGTTAACGCAAACGATTTGTCCGGAAACCGGTCGGCTTTTACTTATTCATTAGGAGCACCACACACCGGTCCAATTGCACATTTTGAGGCAGCAAACTACGGAATGCAAATCAACGGAGTATACAATTCAGGCGGTAATGAGTTTTCGGTAAGGACCAGGAATGGCGACGTAGCAGCATGGAACGGTTGGAGGAAATTGTGGCACGATGGCAATTTTACCCCCGGCAATTACTCTACTACAGGACATTTTCATGACTATGCTGTACACAATGCTAATGGAACAAATCACATTGATTACGCGAGGTACGTTTATAACAACGGGGCCTATTCAGGAACAGGATGGGTAGACGCATCAGAACTCGGAGTACGATACGCAAGCACCGCAGGGTCTGCCTCAGATTCATCCAAATTAAACGGTTTGACAGGATCGCAATATTGGAATAACACAGGTAATGTTCACGGTAGTTTTCAAGATTTCGCATCGATTCCGGGGTTTGGTAATTATTTCATGCAGGCTCCAGGAGCAGCAGATTCCCCCCAAACCGGATCCCAATATTACACAACTTCGGTCGGATTAGGGAATGATTACCCATTTACTCAATATGTTCTGCAAACTGCGATTTCAAGAGATTCCCCACTAAAGTACCACTATGTCAGGGTCAAAGAAGCTAGTACATGGGGCGCTTGGAGTAAAATAGCAGCAGGTTATGCAGATACAGCAGGAAGCGTAGGAAAGGTGGTTAATTACATACCCCACACGAACACAACCGCAGACGGGACAGCGAATTGGTTTTATACCGATTACGGGTACATAGCCCTGGGGCCAATGAACGCAGGAACCGCGCACATTTACACCAACCTTGGGACTTTTTACTTTAACAAAGATCTCCTGGTAAACGGAAGCACCGTTTATCATTCAGGCAATTTTACACCCGGGAATTACCTACCCTTAACAGGCGGAACCTTAACCGGCGCACTATATGGAACGACCGTAACAGCCACGGGACTTATTAAAGGGCAATTCTTACACTCCCAAAATGGCGTAATAAGAGCCGATGCGGCAACAGACACATGCACCCTTTCAAATGAGGGTGGATCTTGGCTTAAACTAAACGCTCAGGGCATCAATACGGGCGACTGGACAAACAAACCAACATACGGACAATTTATCACGGGGTCTGATTATGATTTAAGTTTCAGAATTCAAAACGTTGAACGATTACACATTCACAAAACCACAGGTGCAGTAACTTTAACAGGTCCATTAAAAATGTTTGAGGGTTCGTATATCGGAACGATTAGATTTGGCAGCAATGAAGGTTGGGCGTGTGGGATTTCTCAGAGGGATGCTGGTTGTGCAGAAATGAGGATATGGGCGAAAAATGTTACAAGTGGTTCAATATATTTTGCTACTGGATATGATGGGGAGTTAGCGGCAGCTACATTACCTACGGATGGTATGTGCTTAAAAGCGAATAAACTTGGGATTGGTAGTTTTTCATCGGCTGATATCCCAACTGAAAAGCTACATATAAAAGGAAATGTTTTAGCTACGGGTAGCGTTACGGTAGGAACAGAATTGACAGTAGGGGCGAATTTCAAACAACAGATAAGCCACGGTGAAAATCACAGGTTAGAATTATCAGCAGCAGAAAATGGATTGGGTAATGGCGCGATAAGTCTTTACACTTGGATCAGTGAACCAGGTATGACATGGACAGGGGCAGCTATTGCCCGAAACATGTATAACACTACCAGCTTCCCACGCGCAAATACAAATCATGCAGGTCAAATGATGCGTTTTATAGAGGGCGACACCATTGAGTTTGTTATTGAAAAAATAAATGGTGCTAGAACTACTCCTTTGATAGTCCAACCCGGAGGTGTTTTCGTTAATGGTGTAATTAGTTCTACCGGATCAGGAACATTTGAGGGTGGTGGTTTTCATTCCCGTCGTGAAATAAAAGATATACACCCTGATTGGGATGGCAATGCTCTTCATGTAATCTCTAAATTTAAAATCCGTGACTTCAATTACAAAAATATTCCTGACTATGACCGGACTCTTGGGTTTATTGTGGATGAAATTCCGGAAGAAATCGGTGATTACGTCCTGTCCGGTGCAACCCGAAATGCCATTAATACCTACACCCTGCATGGGCTGTCCTTTAAAGCACACCAGGAAACCAAATCAGAACTTGAACTGCAAGCTGAAAGAATAATCGTGTTGGAAAACAGGGTTATGGAATTGGAAGGGAGGGTGAACTAATGGCATGGACAACATTAGCAGGGAATCAGTTTGTGTCGTTTACCGATGCTCAGGGAAGTCCGTTCATTAAACTGCAAACAGTTCCAACTTCTAACCAATTTATGACCAAACAGAACTGTTTGGATTATATGAAAGTAAAGGAATCGAAATTAAGCGCATACGCATCAAATCAGTGGGTTAAGAATATCGATATTGAGTCTTACTATGCTTCGATAAAAATAATACCATATTGGTCTTTGAAACCCGCTGGCGTTCCGGGACAAACCGCTTTGTGGCCGTCTGCGTTTTTGGCGAAAAGAGCACTTGTTGATTTTACTACTAGGATAGTAACTGGTTACAGTGCACCTACGATATGGTCTACAGGAGTGTATCCCCCGTTGGTTGGCGATACCATGTATAACCCTCCGGGTCCGGGATTGCTTCCCGCAGACTTATGCGATGATGGATATTACCTTGTTGACAAAGGTGGAGGAACCTGGTACTTCACAGCAAGTCAATTTACTGATCCTATAATTCACCTGATCAATGGTGTTGTATATGAGATACTTTACCTAAATCAGAGTGACATTGATTATAATGCCAAAGCGTGGAGGGGGGCAGGTCCTTCTTGTTTGCAGGCTTAATATTAATGAATAATGGCAAATACAGGTTATAAGGCTTTTTCTTTAGTTGAAACTTATTATGTGGGTGATGGTGTTGCTACGGGATTTTATAAAAACAATGTCGTAGGCAACCCCGATTACGTAGCTCCAATTTATGATATCGTAACTTGCCCGTTAGCTGACACTACACCACCATCAACGCCATCATCCCCTGTGTATGTAGGAGGATCTACATCAAGCATTACCCTTGCTTGGACAGCTTCAACAGACAATGCGGCAGTTGCCGGATACTCCATTGTGGTAGCAGGAGTGGGAACCTTTACTACGGTTGGTACAGATATCACAATAGATGGATTGTACGCAGGCACAGTTTATGATTTTAACATTTACGCCTATGACACTTCCAATAACTTTTCAACTGCTTTAAATGTACAGTTTGGGACGTTGGACGATGTTAACACTTCGATAGAGTTCACAAGTTCCTACATTTCGGTAGATGCCTATTCGCATTCAGAACAATGTGAGGTTTTGTCGAATTACACGGAGTTGAATTTTTCGTCAGACGTTGGATGGGTTTCCGTTTACCCGTCAGGTAATTCAGGTAATCTGACATTGGACTTATACATACAGGAAAATAATGAATATAACGCATCAACAAGATATGCGACTATAATGGCATATAATTACTCAACATACCTTGGAAGTATAATTATAGAACAAGGATATTATTAATCATTTAATTATTTAATCATGGACAATCAAGTTTCAAATCAAGTTATCAAAACAACCTTATCGGGAACGATTGTAGGGAAGGCAGTGACCATCAACTATGAAAATCAGGTTGGAGATCTTCCGGCCAACGTTTCGGCTATTTGCTCAATTCCGGACGCTGTAAATCCAATGCAGAGCACCAACATCAACGTGTCGGTGAGCATTATGGGAAACAAGACCATCAGTGTTGAAGGATTAGTCGTTACAGGTGACATGACTCTTTTGCTACAGGGAATTGAATCTTCTATTCAGGCAATACTGACAACGCCTGCAGTTTAAAAATCACAAGTAATTTATTCAAATTAAAAACAACTATTGTATGAAAATTTCATTGAACATTGAACAACGTTTGAGCATCGCACAGTTCCTACCCAAAGAAGGAAACTTGTCGGAACAACTGATAGGTAAGTCAATTCTTGACAAATCCTTTGTATCTAAGGATGATATGAAAACGTTACAATATCACCCCCTGTACCAGGGAAAAATCGATCCGGAAACAGATTTCAAAAAAGAGATTGAATTGTCAGCCGAAGAATACGAATTGCTCTACTCTAATTTCCTACAGATGGATAAGGACAAAAAGATTAATGCCGCCAATGTTGAACTGGCATTGATGATCAGGGAGGCAAAAAGCCATAAAACGGAGATGACCGTGAAAAAATAGTTTTAACTCATCGTAAACAGGAACCCCGGTTTGTCAATTGACAGGCCGGGTTTTTTTGTCCTTTACGCATCCATAGAAGCGAGTTAAGTTTGAGAAAAACAGAAGATGGAACAAATATTAATGTTAATAATGGGGCCACTGGTTGCCTCCTTTGTAACCTGGTTTTTTGCCATGCGAAAAACAGCTGCCGAGGCCAGCAGTACGGAGCTTAACAACACGACCAAGATTATTACCATGTGGCGGGAATTAAGCCTGGGGATGGAGTCGCGTTTTAAACAGGAGGTAGCAGAGCTGCGAAAAGAAAATTACGACCTTGAAAAAAAGGTCAAAGAGGTTGTGGAGGAAAACGCTGCCCTGTTACGCAAGATGAGAGATTTGGAAGACGAAAATACAAAGCTGACCATACAGCTGAAAATTTTTAACAAGACAAATCCTCCCAGTTCAAAAATACCTGAGACAATACAATGAACCTGATCAACGAAAAATGCACGTTGCTGGCCAAGCATTTTGAATCGCTTCATGACGGAGATCTGACCAGTATCGGTTTGCAACCGAAAATGTGCCCGGCTGGCATTTGGACTGAAGGGTATGGAAACGCGATCATCGATCCTTTGACGGGAAAGTTTTTGACCGGCACAGCCAATAAGGGAAGGGCATCACTGCTATCTGATATTTATGACGAGAGCAGTGCATCGAAACAGCTCGAAAAAAACCTGATCAGGTATTCCGGGAAAGTACTTCGCGTGTGTGCATCGTTAACTATGAAATTTGATGATGATAAGTTTTCGGCCCTGGTATCTTTCACCTACAACCTGGGAGCAGGTGCGCTTAAAAACATGCTGACTTCCTACAAAAACGGAATGGACATCAATAAAGCATTTTTATTGTATCGTTTTGCAAAAGTTGACGGTGTCAAAACAGAGTTGCCCGGACTTGTAAGACGAAGAAGAGCGGAAGCATGGCTATTTACTACGGGACAAGTAAAATTTAAATTTTAACAGGAATCAAATGCAAAGTGTTTGGGGTTATTTGGCGTTATTATTTGCCGGGGTTATCATTGGGTTCATCGTCTATTTAAAAATTGACGGGCCGGAAACTGTGATTAATGACAATACGCAAATCGGAAAGATGAAACAACGCGGGACAGGAAACGTTGCATCGGTCACCGTCGATCCGGAAAATTTTGTTGATGATCATTTCGATGTCAAAACCCGGGAAGAAAAGCGTGAGGCAAGGAAAGAAAACAGGATTACGGTAAGACGGGAAAGAAGAGAAGGAAGAAAAGAGGAAAGAGAATGAGGTCCGCTGTAAAAGGTGTCCTTTAGTAACGTTTTGGGATTGGCGAGATTTGATCTGAAATATTTATTTACTCTTAAGTTCAATTATGAAAAGGATCTTGATGTCTATTTTTTTGATCGGGTTGTTCGCGATGGGATGGAGTACTCCCCCACCCGACCTTGTTTTGCAAGGCCCTCAAACCGGTTTTGTGAAGGCCAGTGACCAGGTACAGGCTGATCTCATTTATGCTGTTGATGAAACGGCATTACCAACACCGGATACTCCGGCCCCAATTAAATGGGTGGATGAGAATCTTTGGCAAACATTATTGGGTGTATTACTGTTAGTGTACGAGTTTCTGGCATTGAAAATGCCTACTTCCAAAAGTATTTCTTTGCTTGGGAATCTTTACCAGCTTATTACAAGGTTTGTTCCGGACAAATCCAACAAGGGTGGTCAGTTCTCCATTCGCAGATAAAATGGCTTATTTGTGTAGTTAGTCTTAAGTGTAGTTCTTAGTTTTGAACGAATCCCCGGCGTAATATGTAATATGCCGGGGATTTCTTTTGTTTGATCGGCAGAAATAATGGCTTGATTGTAATTCCATTTGACAATTACGATCAATAAACTTTTATATCATGGTAAGCATTCATGTGAAATTTTAGATGTTTTCTGACATCAGGGATGTTTTTGAACACTTTTTTGCTTTGAAGCATTATAAATAGAGTGCGATTTGATTTTTTATTTTATAATTTTGTGTGGAGTTCTTATAAGAGAAAATACCCTTAAAAGCGCATTAAACGTTCCCTTATACGTTCCTCTTGATTTTATAATCACTTCATTATTAATTACATATATACCTAAAAAACAATCCCTCCGGGATTGGAGAGAACATCACGAATTTAGCCATGCTGATCTTCGATTTACAAATTTATTCAAAGAAAGATCTTACTCCTAAAAAGGACATTCGTCGATCCAATCCTAAAGCATTGGCAAATTGGTAAATTTTCCGTCTTGGCGGTTTTTGCGTTTTTGCGTGATACTTAGAGGGGTTTTAAAAAAGGAATTAATATTATGCTTATAATACACATAATGACACACGGGTAAATTAGCACATTTTCTCATTGCGCTTTTTGAAAATGAGATGATGAGAGGGTCAGGTGCGGAGCACCGTAAATATTTATAGCAATAATCGTATCTGAAAGTCCTTAGGTGCAGCGCACCGGTAATATGTCTTCTGGCTTTGAGCTTCTTATCTCCTCATTTTCTCATTTTCTCCCCATCACCTCTTTTGCCCATTCTCCCGATCAACCCTGGAACCTCCGGCGCATAAAAACGGATGATTTTAAATTCAAGGTGTAGTTACGCCGCATGTTTATTATTCGTCCTAACCCCGGGTGGCGCGATTCCGAATAATCTCAGAGCTATTATTAAATAAAAGAATCCGGAATTGCTTACCCGGGGTCATTAATATTTAATCCCTTCGGGATTTGGAGATAGCCTTAAACAAGAGATTATAATAAAAGGAATAAAATCTTTACAAACTACCCCTAAACCTGGAATAAATTCGTGCAATTCGTTTTAATTCGTGAAATTCACAATATACAAATTGGCAAATTTTCTCCCCTTCTTCCCGCTTTATTGACCGAAATTTCCTTGTTTACCTTTTATCTGATTTTCAATTTATTTGATTTTTTCTGTGTTTCTATAGTAATATTTTTCGATATTTCGCTATTTAATTCATCGTAAATTCATTAATTTTATTACAATTTTTTCTTTTTTGATTGTTTTTAACGCAAGTATTAACCCTTCTAAATACCATTAAATAATGAAACAATTTATTTTGGTTCTTTTAGTGAGTGTATTCTCTTTGCCCCTCATCGGGCAGGAGATACAGGTGACAGGGGTTGTTACCTCTGTTGATGACAGGCAACCCATCCCGGGTGTCTCTGTTGTCGTAAAAGGAACCTTTACGGGCACAGTTACCGATGTTAACGGTACATATACGATAAATGTTCCTGCAAATGCCACACTCGTATTTTCTTTTGTTGGAATGAAATCACAGGAAATTTCAGTAAATAACCGGACAACTATTAATGTAGAGATGGTCTCGTCGACTGAAGCTATCGATGAGGTAATCGTGGTTGGTTATGGAACACAAAAGAAAAGCGTAGTAACCGGTGCTATTTCCAGCATAAAAGCAAAAGACCTCGAAAAAGTCTCACCCGGACGTATTGAACAGGCCTTACAAGGCCGGGTTTCGGGAGTGACCATTGCCCAGAACTCCGGGCAGCCCGGATCTGCTTCAACAATCAGGGTGAGGGGAGTAACGACTTTTGGCGAGAGCGGAAATAACCCGCTTTGGGTTGTTGACGGCGTTGTTGTTGATGCCGGCGGAATCGGTTACCTCAATCAAAATGATATTGAGTCAGTTGAGGTACTGAAAGATGCAGCCTCGGCAGCCATTTATGGTACCCGTGCCGCCACCGGAGTTATTATGGTTACCACCAAAAAAGGGACTGCCGGGAAATTGAATGTAAGTTATAACGGTTTTTATGGCGTTTCAGCACCTGCAAAAGTTCTTAAACTGCTTAATGCCACCCAATATGCCGCTTTATTAAATGAGCGGTCTGTAGCCGGGGGTGGAAACGTGATCTTTCCAAATCTGGGTTCCCTGGGAACCGGAACAGACTGGCAAAAAGCCATTTTCAACAACGATGCACGCCGATATTCCCATGAACTGAGTTTGAGTGGTGGCAACGAAAAATCAACTTTTTACCTTTCATTTGGCCTGCAGGATCAGGAAGGAATAGTTGCATCAGATATATCAAACTTTACCCAAAAAAACATCCGGCTCAACTCCACGCACAAAATATCTAAAATCTTCACATTTGGCGAGACCATCGGGTATAACCACCAGAAACAACTAAGCCTCGGAAACACAAACAGCGAGTATGGAGGTCCGCTGAGTTCTGCCATAAATCTTGATCCTATAACCCCACTTGTTATTACCGATCCGCTCATAGCAAATGCAGCACCATACAGTGTCAACCCGGTTTTGCGTGATGCAGCCGGCAATCCATACGGAATCTCCTCCATTGTAGGACAGGAAATGACAAATCCGGTGGCTTTTATGCAAACCAGGTTGGGAACCTACTCATGGGCAGACAATTTTGTGGGAAACGCTTACTTACAGGCAACGATTACTGAAAATATTGTAATAAAATCATCCATAGGAGCAAAAATGGCGTTTTGGGGAGATCAGGGGTTTAATCCTGTGTATTACCTGAGTGCCACGTCTTCACTCCTAAAGAATAATATCTATAAGAATAATTCAAAAAGTTTAAACTGGAATATCGAAAATACAGCAACTTATATCAGAACTATTGACGACCACAACTTTGAAGTATTACTGGGACAGGCTGCCTATGTCGATAATATTGGCGGGGATGCAAATGCTACTCTTTATGATTTGCCTGTTACCAGTTACCGCGATGCTTCATTTAGCTTTAATATTCCGGATGCGGCAAACAGGGTCGCAGGAGCGAGTGATTTTATCGAACACCGGTTGACTTCACTGTTTGCACGTGTAAACTACAATTACAAGGAAAAATACCTGTTCACGGGTATCTATCGCCGTGACGGATCATCACGATTCGGAAGCAATAACAAATACGGTGTATTTCCCTCGTTTTCTGTGGGTTGGGTAGTGTCGAAAGAAAATTTCTGGAAAGCAAATGATTTTGTCAATACGTTAAAGATCAGGGGTGGATATGGTGTAGTGGGAAATGATGCCATCCGTGATTTTGGCTATCTGTCAACGGTAGAGGGCGGGTTCAACTATACAATAGGCAATACCGAAAGTATAACTACCGGTTATGCCCCCTCCTCTCTCGATAATCCGGATCTGCGCTGGGAAGAAACTTCTCAGGCCAATATCGGTTTCGACGCACGGTTAATCAACGCGTTAAATTTAACGTTTGACTATTACATCAAAAAAACATCCGGTATTTTAAGACCTGTTACCATCCCTGGATATGTTGGTGTTTCTTCATCCCCGGTAGGAAATATTGCAGATATGGAAAATCGGGGTGTCGAACTGGAGTTAGGGTACAGCAAAGACATCGGGCCGGTTAATTTTTCAGCCAATGGAAATATAGCCTACCTCAAAAACAAGGTACTCTATGTAGCCTCCGATGCCAATTACATTCCAGGTGATGCATCGTTTCAATCGATGGGTCCTGTAACAAGAACACAGGCCGGAGAATCGTATAATTCATTCTACGGTTTCAAAACCGATGGAGTTTTCCAGAACATGGAAGAGGTAAATGCCTATAAGAATGCAGCGGGAGAACTTTTGCAGCCAAATGCAAGACCAGGTGATTTGCGCTGGGTCGAAACAGATGGTGAGGGAATAATTACCGGTGATGACAAAACATTCCTGGGCAACAGCATTCCAAAATATACATTTGGGCTTACACTGAATTTCGAATACGCGAACTTCGACCTTATGATCTTTGCCCAGGGAGCAACCGGCAACAAAATTTTCCAGGGATTACGCCGCCTCGACATCGGTAATTCGAACTGGCAGACCAAAGCATTAAGCCGCTGGACAGGTGAAGGAAGTTCAAACAGTTATCCACGACTAACAAGTAACGATTCGAACGGCAACTTTACCAGGATGTCAGATTTTTATCTTGAAAAAGGCGATTATCTGCGTCTTAAAGTATTGCAACTGGGCTACAGACTGCCTAAAGAACTATCAGATAAAATCAACGCTAACCGCTTACGGGTTTATTTGTCGGCCGAAAATTTATTTACCCTGACCGACTATACGGGCTACGATCCTGAAATCGGAGGTGGCGTTTTTGGAATAGATAAGGGAGTCTATCCCCAGGCACGTTCCGTGATGCTTGGAATTCAATTACAATTTTAAAAATCAGCAGCTATGAAAGAATATATAATCAAATCCTTACTTATAGGAGCAGTCATAATGATTTTGCTGGGTTCCTGCGAAAAGGGATTTATCGAGACTCAGCCCAAAGGACAGTTTCTTTCGGAATATTATTATGCAGATAAAGATCAGGCTTACAGTGCACTGGTCGGAGTTTATGATGTGATGCGTAAAAATTCAGGCGGGTTTGAAAATATGATTGCCATGATGAATGCCGGTTCTGATGATCAGCTTGGCTCAGGTGGCAGTGAGACAGATGGGGTTGGAATACACACGTTTGATGATTTCACATTAACCTCCCTCTCAATACCCGGAAGTTTCTGGGATGATTATTACCAGGGAATTTTCAGGGCAAATACCTTGCTGTTAAAAATAACGGATATTACTATGGACGCTGCTCTAAAAGCCAGATTTACAGCCGAGGCAAAAGCTTTGCGGGCTTATTACTACTTCAATCTGGTGCGAATGTTTAAAAACATTCCGTTGCTATTAGAGCCATTGAATGCTACGAATATGTACGACGTTACCCAGGCAACCCCGGCGGAGGTTTATCTTCAGATCGAAAAGGATTTAACCGAAGCGATTCCCGGCTTACCAGGTATCTTAAATCTTCCGAAAGAAGGTGGACGTTTATCGAAGGGTGGCGCACAGGCCTTACTGGGCCAGGTATACCTGTACCAGAACAAAAATGCCCTGGCAGCAGCCCAGTTCCTGGAGGTGAATGGAATACCCGGCCAGACAAGCCAGTATGGATACAAGTTATTGACCAGGTTTAGTGATCTGTGGGTAACTTCCAATAAATACAATTCGGAATCGATCATTGAAGTGGCACACAGTAGTGCAGGTAATTCCGACTGGGGATGGTGGGGTTCCGGAAGAGACGAAGGAAATACATTAAATGTAATGGTAGGTCCCAGAAGTTATTCAAGACCTGCAGGATCAACTGCCCCCGATCTGCCTTCGGGCTGGAGCTTCAGTTTGTTTACCCAGGAATTTTACGATTTCATTAAAGCTGATCCAAGATTTGGGGCAACAATATTCGATTTAAAAACATTAAAGGAACAAGGTAAAGCCGACTATATAGCTGGCTATCAGAATACAGGTTATTTTCTGAATAAGTTTTTACCCCGTCAGTCTGATGTTCGAACGGGTGGTGGTGCCCTGGAGTTAAATTACAAACAAAATACCTATGTTCTTCGGCTCGCAGATACCTATCTGATGGAAGCCGAAGCATTGGGAGCAGCAGGAGAAAGAGCACAGGCCCTGCTCGATGCTGTAAGGGCAAGGGTTGGATTACCCTCTGTTCCGGTTTCACTGACTGCAATCAAAACTGAACGAAGGCTGGAACTGGCCGGTGAAGGTTACCGGTTCTTCGATCTGGTAAGATGGGGTGATGCAGCTACTGTATTGGCCGGTAATGGTTTCACCGCGAATAAAAATGAGATCTTTCCAATTCCTTACCGGGAACTGCAAGGAACCAAATTGAAACAAAATCCGGGTTATAATTAATCATAAAAATTAAAACCATGAAGAAAATAACATTTATCTGCAGCTTTGCATTCCTGCTTGTTGTTGCATCAAGCTGCAATAAAAAAGATGGTATTGATAAAGACTTATCCTTTTTAGGCACAGCTGCTCCGGGAAATGCGGATAAAATCTTTATTATAAGCAACGATAACTCCGGAAGGGTGAGAATTACTCCAACAGGAGATGGAATTTCAACTTTCCTGGTAGCCTATGGTCACGGTACCGGTTCGGGGGCATCTGCAACAGTTATGGCAGGCGATAACACAGTACATATTTACCCCGAGGGAAGTTATACCGTATCGATCACTGCATCAGACATAGCAGGTCGACAAACAACAACGACCTTCCCGTTAACACTTACATACCGGGCCCCGGAGAATTTAACTGTAGACTTAAATCAATCGGTTCATAATCTAAAAGTTAAAGCTTCTGCTGATTATGCCGCATCCTATCTTGTTTATTTTGGAGATGCTGCCGGAGAAGTTGGAACGCCCCTAGCCAAAGGGGCAGAAATTTCGCACGATTATGCAGTCGCGGGTAACTATAATGTAAAGGTCGTGGCCTTAAGTGGTGGCCTTGCAACCCTTGAAAAAATTACGCCCGTAAAGGTCACCGATCCATTTGGATTACCAATTGATTTTGAAAATCAATTTATCAATTACTTTTTTGGAACCTTTGGCGACGGACAGCAGTTTATAAAAACAGCCAATCCAAATTCCTCAGGTCTCAATACGAGTGTAACAGTTGGAAAATTTACCCGCGGACAACAAGGGTGGAGCGGAACATACAGTCCGCTGAACACGCCGATAGATTTTGCAGCCGGCAAGAAAATAGCTGTCCTTGTTTTTAATCCTGATCCGGCACTGGTGGGTAAAAGTCTGAACGTGGAACTCGAAGCCGCAACGGGTGGTACTCCTGCCAACGGAGTTGCCGTTAGAAAAGTCCCACTCACAAAATCGGGTGTATGGGAAGAATTAATTTTTGATTTCGGCACAATTACCAATATACCTGCTACTGCAAAATTCAACCAGCTTGTTCTACGTTTCAATGATTCGTCAGATGGAGCAGGAGCTGTTATCTATGTCGATAATTTTAGATTAACCAATTAATAATAAGGATATGAAAAGAATATTCAAATACCTTACAGGTGTATTCGCAATTGTTATTACCTCCCACAATTGTTCCCAAAAGGACTATAAAATGGGGGATTTAACACCCCCTTCAAACATAGTGATCACAACAGAGGTGATTGGCGCAAATACTGCGAACCCTGCCGGGGATGGTTCAGGCGATGTAAAAATTACTATCACTGCAGATAATGCTCTGGCTTATAAAATAGACTATGATGCGAACACGGCACTTGATCTGGTTTACTTACCTACCGGCACTGTTACCAGAAAATTTACGGCAACGGGTGTACATACTTACCTGGTTACAGCTGTCGTTTACGGAAAAGGGGGTACTTCATCAACACTAACCAAAGAAGTCACGGTAAGGTTCGATTATACTCCCGCTGACGCTACAATTGTTCCGAATTTAACGGGTGGAACATCGAAAACATGGGTTGTGGACAAAAGTGTATCCGGCCATTTCGGAGTAGGCCCGATTGCACATGATCCCACTGGTTCAGCGACCGACTGGACCACACCATCATGGTGGTCAGCAGGTGTGAATGAGAAAGTGGCTGCGGCAAATTGCCTTTATACAACCACCTTTACATTTACAAAGATCGCTTCGAGTAATACCTATACTTTGCAGGTTACTAATCCTGATGGTGCATTTACAAAAACGGGCGCCCTGGCATCTATCCCGGGAATACCCGCATCAGGAGCAGAGGGTTGTTACAGCTATGGAGGAGGGACAGCAGGTTTTTCGTTTATTCCTTCCAGTTCAAAAATTCCCGCATCCACCCCTTCGACCCAAACCAGCATTATGATCGAAGGAAATACCGCCTACATCGGGTATGGTTCATTACAGAAGGAATATGAAATAATGGTTTTAACACCCACTTATATGTATCTCAGGGCACAAGGCACCGAAACAGGAAATGCCTGGTACTTTAAACTGATACCACTTTAATAACACAATAAAATTCAACCTGATATGCAGTAAAATAATCAGGAGAAAAGGATGGGTAAAAAAGTAAATGTTTATCTTCGCCACACCCATAAAAATGGGTGAATAGTGGGATTGTATAATAAAAATGATGATATTGGTTAACGACAAATGAATTATATAAAACATAATTGGAAATATATTTTCCTGATCTTTTTAGCGGCTGCATTTCAAATGTGCAGCAAACCCGAAGATAAGCCCGCACCACCCCCGCCACCGCCACAACCTGGTGTTAATGACATTGATTTTTGGCTAACAAAAGGGGATCAGTCTGTAAAACTTGAAAAACAAACCACCATTTTAAGTTTTGGTACTATCTTTAATTCGTCCCCGAATATACTGGTTGATGATACCGAGACATTTCAGACAGTAGATGGTTTCGGATACACGCTTACCGGCGGAAGCGCCCAGGTAATCAATTCATTAAGCGCATCAAAAAAGCAGGAATTGCTGCAGGAGTTATTTGGCACAGCAAACAATGCCATTTCAATCAGTTATTTAAGAATAAGCATCGGGGCATCGGATTTGGATAGCGCACCATTTACCTATGATGATTTGCCGGCCGGACAAACGGATGAAAACCTGACCAGTTTTAACCTGGCCGCCGATGTAAGCGGCCTGATACCACTTTTAAAGGAAATTCTGACAATAAATCCATTCCTAAAAATCATGGCAACTCCATGGTCAGCCCCCGTTTGGATGAAGGATAATACTAACTTTATCGGAGGAAGTTTACTTCCGCAATATTATGGCGTTTATGCGCAATATTTTGTGAAGTATATTCAAAAAATGAAGGCAGAAGGTATTACCGTCACTGCAATCACCCCGCAAAATGAACCATTGCATCCCGGGAATAATCCAAGTATGCTGATGACCGCTTCACAGCAGGTCGATTTTGTCAAAAATCACCTTGGACCTGCTTTCCGCGCAGCAAATATTACAGCAAAGATTGTTATATATGATCATAATTGTGACAAACCTGATTATCCTGTTTCAATTCTGAATGATGCATTCGCAAGATCGTTTATCGACGGCTCCGCGTTTCATTTATATGCAGGCGATATCAGTGCCTTATCGCAGGTTCACAATGCCTTTCCCGACAAGAATCTGTACTTCACTGAGCAATATACGGCCTCAAACGGCAGTTTTGACGGCGACCTGAAATGGCATTTAAAAAATGTGATTATCGGATCGATGCGTAACTGGAGTAAGGTGGCCCTCGAATGGAACCTGGCCAACAATGCTGCATTCGGCCCCCATACCGATGGCGGGTGTACAACCTGCAAAGGTGCTGTAACGGTTAATTCAAGTGAAAATATTACCCGGAATGTGGGTTACTATATTATTGCCCATGCTTCGAAATTTGTGCCGGCCGGTTCAGTAAGAATTGCCAGTAACCTTTATGGCAATATCAATAATGTTGCGTTTAAAACACCTTCAGGAAAAAAAGTACTAATCGTTGAAAATGATGGGAATGCCACGGAACTGTTTAATATAAAATACAATGGAAGATGGGTTACCACTTCATTGCAAAGTGGTTCAGTGGGGACCTATACCTGGGATTAAAGTATAGGAAATTGATTGAAAAATAACAAAAGTCAGTAATAAATTACATAAGAATGAAAAACACGCTTATAATCCTTCTTGCGCTCTTTATTGGTCAGATTAGTACAGCATCTGTTCCCGTATCTTTCCTCTCAACAAAACTGGTCTGTCCGTTCGGCTTTTCAAAAACGAAGGTGACCCCATGGATAACAAGTCCGGCAAACAATATCTTATTTCAGCCTCAAAAGAAACTAATATTTAAAAGTACAGGTAATACTCAATCAGCCATTACAATCGATCCGACTCAACTATTTCAGACCATCGACGGATTTGGGAATTGTCTTACAGGGGGGAGCGCCACCCTACTTCACCGTATGGATGCTGCAAGCAGAAGTGAGCTGTTAAGAGAATTATTTGCTACCGATGGGAACAACATCGGAATTAGCTACTTACGTGTAAGTATCGGAGCTTCAGATCTTAGCGACCGGGTATTCTCGTACAACGATCTGCCCGCGGGGGAAACCGATCCCGAAATGAACAGGTTTTCACTCGAGACCGAGAGGGTGGATCTAATTCCAGTTTTAAAAGAGATCCTGACCATTAATCCTGAAATCAAAATTATGGGATCGCCATGGTCGGCTCCTATATGGATGAAAACAAATAATAATTCAAAAGGGGGTAGCCTGAAACCGGAATATTTTGATGCGTACGCTAAATATTTCGTCAAATATATCCAGGGTATGAAAGCCGAAGGGATTATTGTCGATGCAATAACCATTCAGAATGAACCCCTGCATCCGGGGAATAATCCGAGTATGTATATGACTGCCGAAGATCAGGCACTGTTCATCAAACGTAATCTTGGACCAGCTTTCAGGGCTGCAAATATCAAGGCTAAAATTATTGTCTACGACCACAATGCCGACAGGCCCGACTATCCCCTGACAATTCTCAATGATCCCGAAGCGGCTCAATATGTCAATGGCTCGGCGTTCCATCTTTACGGGGGTTCGATTGATACCTTAAGCATGGTTCACGATGCCCACCCGGATAAAAACCTTTATTTTACGGAACAATGGGTAGGCGCTCCGGGTAACCTGGCTAAAGATCTGGCCTGGCACGTGCGTACACTGGTTATCGGCGGAACACGGAACTGGTGTCGCAATGTGCTTGAATGGAATCTTGCCGCTGATCCGCAGAACGATCCGCATACTGAAGGCGGATGTGACCGGTGCCTCGGAACCGTTACCATCGACGGCAATAAGGTAATACGCAATCCTGCCTGGTATATCCTGGCCCATGCCTCAAAATTTGTACGGCCCGGTTCGGTACGAATTGGTTCCAGCACCTCCCCTGCCCTTCCCAACGTGGCGTTCAAAACTCCCGAAGGCAGGATTGTGCTGATTGTGCAAAATAACAGCGACGCGCAGAAAAACTTTAGTATAACTTACAACAATAAATCAGTAACTGCTGTTCTGGACAAAGGTGCAGTAGGAACATATGTGTGGTAAATTGAAAATTTATTTTGGGCGGTTATGTATCTGACCAATAGGGAATGCAGAGATAAGGCAATGCTTTTTCTCTGCATTCCTTGTTCAATTTCAGACGAATCCTGGTTGATATACTTAAATTCAATATTCGAAACATTTATATATTTATATACGTTTAATTAAAATCAGTTATCTTTTATGCAATATCAGGAAAAGCAATATTTTGCAAATCCAATGATTTGTGAGAAATAAACTCTGATATCCATGATTAAAAACTACCTCTAAAAATGTCAAAATGAAAAAGATGATTCTGGTTGTGATTTCTATTCTTTTCTGGGGTTTATACTCGCCCGCACAAAATCAATCCAAACAAAAAGAGAAAGCCCCAACCGGGAATGAAATGGAGGAAATGATTAAAGAGGCACAGAAGGAGCTGGAAAATATGAGCCCCGAAGATAAAAAGATGATGGAAGACATGGGCATCAAAATGCCCGACATGAAAAGCATGCAAAAAAATGTTTCGGGTATAAGCGACGCCCAATTGAAAAAGGCCTACGATGATGAAAACAGGATCGTACCTCAAAAAGATGAGGCGAGGATAAACGCTGCATTAGGGGTGCAACTATCCAATGGAGAGATGAGTTCTTACATCAATAAAACACACCAGGCTGTACTGCTAAAATTATCGACTGCGGCCCAAACAAAAGGGGCAGCCATTTATCAGCAAATCAAAAGCTTAAATAAATCGGAGGCAAATACGGCTGTGGGATTATGGATGGATGGCAAACCCACATTGGCTATTTATATGATGGGCGATGCCTGCAAAACTGATCCTGCCAATGCAATCAACTTAAATAACTACGCGTCATTTTTAACCATGTGCGGTGCAGAACAATTGGCCCTGCCCATTTTAAACAACCTCAATAAGCGTTACCCTGACAACAGCAGCATCAGCAATAACATTGCACAGGCATGGCTTGGCCTTGGTGATTTACAAAGAGCTGAAGAATTCGCCGACAAGGCCATCCGGATTTACGCCTTTCATCCGCAGGCCAATATGGCAAAATGTTTGATTGAAGAAAGCAAAGGCAATATTCCCGCTGCGATAGCTGCTGCTAAAAAAAGCATCAGCAAAGCATACAGTACTGAAAAAGAAAACAAATTAAAAAAGTTGGGGTACGAGTTAAAGAGTGAGGATATTAACTGGAACAGGCCCATGCCGCAGGATGCATTGGGTTTGGGAAAATTTTCCTGGCCAGATTATCCTTTGGATGTTGAACAGAATAAACTATCGGAAAAAGAGTGGAATGATTTTAAAAATGAATGCAAGCAAAAAATTAATGAGTTAGAAATTAAGCAGCAAAAAGCAGAGCAGGAATATTTAACACAATCCGGTTTGCGTTCTCAGCAGGTTATTCAGGCAAGTCAAAAGGGGCAATATGTCCAGCTTATACCCGGCTATGCCGCTAAAGCCATCAAAAAACTGGGGCCGGGTGTCAATGACATAAATGGTAACATGTCGTTTGTATTTGTCAGTGCATTGGAGCCGGTAACCAAAGCTTTAATTGCAGCGGGTGGTTATGAAAATATACTGAGTGAAAAACAGGAATTATTGGATAAGAAATATGAAGACCAGGTTGGAGAAGGCAAACCCAATCCCCTGGAAGCAATATGCAAGGATGAAAATGCGATACGCACAGAATTTTTATCTGCAGCCAATGGCGGGTTACAAAGTGCATACAGGAACTATTTTAATTATGTACGCCGAAGGAGCAGCGATCTAATCTATTATTACCAGTACACGATGTGGCCCGAACAATTTGAACTGGCTAAAATAAATGCACAGATCGCCTGGCTCACCCAGATAAAAGACCAGCGGGTATATTTTAAAGCGAAGAGTAGCTGGTGCAATTCGGTACCTCAAAATAAAAAGTCCGGTCAATTGCAAAATTTTGATGATGTGCATTGCGACTATGTAAGTACGATGAACCTTGGTGTGTATAAGATCACATCAAGCTGCAGCAACCTGGTTGGCGAATTTGATTTTGGCGGGGTAAAAATTAATCTGACGGATAATGTAGAAACCGGCAGGTATTCCGGTTCGGCCATGATTGGTGCAAGCAAAGGTTTTGATGGGCCGGCAGGTTCTGAACTGGAAGCAACAATAGCGGCCCTGGTTGAATGGGACAATTCAGGCATTACCGATGTAGGAGCCATTGCCGGTGTGGATGCAAATGCAGGAGGTACAACCATTGCAGGTGCCGATGTAAAAGTTACGGTTAATAGCGGTGTAAGTACATCGGGCAAGGGAATACTGCAGGGTATTCAATAGATCATCAAAAATATCAAGTCTGAAAAATGAAGAGGCTGTATCAAAAATCTTTTTACCGCGGAGAAACGCAAAGAAGGCGCAAAGTTACGCAGAGATATTTTGCTGTACTTTAATACTTTGCGATCCTCTGCGGTTTTCCTTAGCGGCTCTCTGCGGTTAAATTTTTTACTTTTGATACAGCCTCTTCATGCGGCAACTTAAAATCAAATCATTTTCACATGAAATACTTAACTCTGTACGCTGTATTATTTTTCTCATTTACAGCATCAGCACAGGAATGTACAAAAGAATTACTGCTCCAAAAACCAGGCACCTGGAAAGCTGGGCAGCAGGGTTCTATTACCAATGTTTCTGCTGCAGATTTAGTAAAAGAAAAAGCCATCCTGGATGGTATTCACAAAATGATTTCATCGAACTACAACCCGATGGGATGTCAGATTTCATACAGTACTGTGTACGGAAAGGTTCCCTTAGATGGGCAAGTCTTTAAAGCTGATCCATACTATTATGCCATGTATATCCTCAGGTATTTATGCGATAGAAACAGCCAGGATAAATCAAATTATTATGTAGATATTTCCACAACTACAACCGTAAATATTGTGGCCAATGCAATGTATTTTCTAAACACCCTTTATGCCGCAAATCTTCCCGGCGACGATTTCAGGGGTTATTTAAAACTGGAAAAAAGACCCGAGAAAAAAGACGGTTACTATTATCTGGGCGAAAAAGTGGCAGGTGACAGCCACCTCGAAAATAAAATTATGGAATACCGATGGCTGATTACCTATAATGACACACTTCCATTTACCTATGTCAGTCGGAAGGAATATTTATTAATACAGCAGAAGAGACTGGAGAAAACAGTAAAAGAGAGTCCCGGTGAAAAGGCATATTCCCAAAAATATTTTGATAACATCATTGAATATCTGACAAGGCCGGAAAGCGAATTGAGTCAGCCTGCCATTTGTAAGTGGAATGATGAAGAACGATTTGAGGGTTTCGTTGAGGAAGGTACCCGTGGATCATTTATTGCTGTAAAGCCCAATCTTTCATATTATAAAAAAAATCTACCGAAGTCGTCGCCCCAGTTTTTTACTGTTATTTATAAAATAGGTCATGGAGATCCGGTGTTTGAAGAAAATATCGCAGCTATTGAAAAAGCTGTTGATTTTGTAACATTGAAAAATATGCTGGGAAATTAACAAGCAGGGTAATGCTATTTTTAAAAAATCTGAAATGAAAAAACTAATCTTCTTTTTGTGTTTCTGTTGTTCTTCGGCAATAACTTTCGCCCAGGAAATCCCGCCTCAGTCTATCGAAGACAGTGTTTTAGGATGGATGAAAGTGTACAACTTTAAAGGCATTAAAGAATCTAAAAAAGTTGACGATAAACTTTATTCCCCAGCCCAGTTATCCATATGTGATTCACTTGCAAACTGGATACAGGCCAGCTATATTCCCAAAGGCGGATTGGGCGATGTAAAAAAAGCTGTTTCTGATCAACTGGGATTGTATAATCAATATACTGCTGCAAAGCCGCAGAGTTATGGAGCTTATTCAAAAACGTACGTTTTCCTGAAGTACGACAGCAACCATAAAATGATGCCGGCAAACAATCTCGGCACCTATTGGGGGATATATGCGAACCAGGTGCCGGGCTGGCCTGTCCTGGATCTCAGCACCCCTACTCAATACTACTTCACCATGCCTTCTTTTCTTGATGATGAAACAACGAAAAAAATACACGACTTGTCCGGAGTTGCAAACGTGAAACCGTATATCAGTTTTTGGGTGAAGGATATTGAAGCAGGAGGTGGAACAGATTATGTTTTGTTATGCAAAGACAACAAATCGCCCTTTATAAAACTAACCAAAGGTGAGTATTTGCAATTACTGGAAACTGCAATACCACGATTCTATGAAAAAGAAAAGAAAAAAATTAATGAACAGAATAAAGGCAACCAGAAGAGTATAGATTATTTAATGAAATATTTAGAGGAGAAAAAAGAACGCCTTATCACAGGTTTAAAAAAAACCAGTGAGAAATACAAGAACCGCCTGGGGGAAATCGCATTGACCACGAAGCAGCCTTCTATTAATGATGTGGAATTTGGGGATGTATTTAGTAGTGGCTATTTAACAGACCCTGAATCAACTGCAGGAAGGGTGCCGGTTTACAAAATTGATCCGGTAATGGCCGAGCTTTGTAAAAAAGATAAACCGCAGTGGATACTGGTTAGCTGGTGGTGGTCTCCCAATGACCCCGTAGAAAAATACATGCATGAATCCATTATTAACAATTTTAATTTTGACTATGTCTATCACTTTTTCTTTGACCCGGAGAAAGTAAAAGGACAGCTTTATAAACCGTTGCGTTCTCCATATACCAAAGAAGCAGTAGTAGTTACCGAAGCATCGGAAATCACTAAAAAAAATACAGATGATATAAACGTTCATTTCTTTGAAGACTTTTCAACCACAGGTACTGGTAATAAACCAATTGGCTGGCAAGCCAAATTAGGATCAGACGGATCTGCAAGTGTTGTTACAAAACCCGAAGGATTAAGTGGGAACTGGGCTGCATTAAAAGGCCACTTTGTAAGTCCAACGTCACTAAAACAACCACTTCCTCAAAATTTCACATTGAGTTATGAGCTGGTCGCTGCCCAAAATTTTACCTGGGGGGCAAAAGGACTAACTTTTCAATTATCAAAAGAAACAACGCCAGGCAATGCAGAATCTTATTTGAAGCTGAAACTGCGCCCAGGTTCTGGCGGTGCCGACGGCGAAGCAACATTGGAGACGAAATTCCCTTCTGGTTATGCCAATGAAACCAAATGGTATGTGGCCTCTGGCTTTTCCAACAATAAAAAAAATAACCAAATCAAGGTAATCATTAAAAAGAGTGGTGAGACCCTGCAGGTGTTTATTGATAAATCCAAGATAGCTGAATACGAAAAAGCTATTCCGGCAGCGCTCTTATTTAATGCCCTTTCATTTGATTGTAGCGGCAACTCGGCAGAGAACGATAAATTTTATATCAGCAATATCAAAATCACCAAAGATTAGTTTGCTTTTATGAAATATGGATTCCAATAATATCCCCTCTCCCTGAAAATATATTATTTATTAGCATCGATAAAAATCTCCTCCTTTTTCTTTCTCCCTTTGAAATATTTCCACAGTGGCCCGACTGCTCCGATGATAGCCAGTGCAATTAGTTTCCAAAATTTGAGTATCACGACAAAAAAACCAACTTTTGCCAGTACCTTACCGGCCACCAGACCGCCAATTGTCCATGCAGCAACCTGGTCAACTCCCGGACTATAGTCAGCATATTTGTTTCCATCTTTAAATTCGATGCTTGCTATTACTTTGTCTACATTCAGTTTCACCTGCTCCAATTGATTCACCGAAGCAATTGCATTTAATAAATAAATTCCTTTCCGACCCAACAGCCTTAAATTGTAATTTAATGTATTCAAGCTATCCTGTCCAAATTTCAGTTCTTTAGCCCAGTGAAGCGTATTTTTGTTTTTATCATAATAGGGATGCGAAGCCCATCCAATAAAATCAATAGGCTGATAACCTAGCTTTATTCTTTCAGGATTTGACTCTTTAATTTCTTTCTGCTGATCCTTTAACAAATCATCATAGTCAATATCTTCGGCATCATCATCTTCCACATAACCCATATCATCATAATTTATGGTGAAGACCCAACTATCCATTCCCAGGACACCTGTATTAACGGGTACAAGCATACCGATAACAGAACTATCTGAAGGATTCCCCCACAAATCAGTCAAAACATAAATACTTTGATTCTTACTAAGGTACCGAAAACCAACCGGGACGGTTAACTTAGCATTGCCTGGTTCCAGGTCAATTGTACCGGTTTCATAAATTAATGAATTCTCAATCGCGTCAATTTTTAATTGGATGCTGTCAACTTCTTGCGCGTAGTTGCTGCAAATGAAAAACAACACGGTAAAAATTATCAGAATAATTCTTTTCATATAAGTATAGATTTGGAGTTTACAATTCACATAAATAAAAGTGGCACTTAAACATTCAACCGGTTTTTGCCACTTCATTATTTTGAACAGACAGACACCATTCAGGCTGTTAATTTGATTACGAAATAACTATTTATTTGATTAAACAAACATATTTATTATAAATGGATTAAAACAAAATAAATAGTGAACCAGTACATGTTTTAAAACATTTGTTTAACAGAAAAATGTGGCAGAATTGGTTCCAACACCTGCTCTTCCCAATGTGGCGTTCAAAACTCCCGATGGCAGCATCGTGCTGATTGTGCAAAATAACAGCGACGCGCAGAAAAACTTTAGTATAACTTACAACAATAAATCAGTATCTGCTGTTCTGGACAAAGGTGCAGTCGGAACTTACGTGTGGTAAATTTTGTTCCCATTTAAGGTCAACTACTGATACTCCTGTGATTTAAGTGTAAGCTGATAACCGTAATGCCAATTATTATTTTTCAATATCATTTGAACATTATTTTCCAGTACTTTACGAATTATTTTACGCGTTTGATCCGGATAATAAACTATTACCTTTTCGGCTGATTTAAGCCATAGACCGATGCTATCGTATTGTTTTTCCTTGAGGTTTTGAATCACGGGCACCCCCATCAATTTTAATGCGGCCGCATTACATTGCTGTTCGTACTGTCCTTTCATTGGAATAACCATGAGCTTTTTATTCAAAAACAACGCCTCTGCAGGCGTCTCAAAACCGGCACCGCATAAAACACCTTTGGATTGGGCCATATCCAAAACAAAGTCATCATTCCTAATTGGCATAACAATCACGTTACCTTCCTGATAAGTTACTTTGGAGTGTTTTGAAAAGACATGCCAGTTTGTATCTGCAAAATGGGAAAGCTTTTTGGCAAGCCGTTTATCACTATAGGCAGGAAGATAAACGGTATAATAATCGTATTCAGCTATTTCAGAGGATCTCACTTGTTTCCTGATCACAGGGGTAAAGATATTTTGATCGTATGCCTTAAAATGAAATCCAAAATGCATCATGGCAGGTGCATAATTTCTTAACAAAAAACGTCCGAAATGATTCCTTTCTGCCGGAAAGGGGACTTTACTATTCAGAAGAGATCCCTGGTGGCTTAAACTGATACACGGAACATTTTTCTTGCGGCATGCCCAGGCCGAAACAGGTTCGAAATCATTTATTACCAGATCATAATCCGTGACAGGAAGTTCAGAAATTTCGCGTCTAAGGCCCGGAAGACTCGCATTCATTGTGGTATTCCATAGATCGATACCTCCATTTTTACCAAACACAAAACTAAGCCCCTTAAAACGGTATTTCACCGGAAAATCCAGATCAACATCGCATTGCGTTCCGCTAACAAGGATGTCGCATTCACAAAAATCGCGAAGATGGGGGATAATTTCACGGGCCCGGCTGATATGACCATTCCCCGTTCCCTGAATTGCATAAAGCACTTTCATATGATATACTTTAATTACTGAATTCAAAAAGCATATTTTTAAATAATTCTTTTACTTCGGTATCAACCAATGTTTCGAAATCAGCAGCTACCACCTCGGGCTGTTCAACAAAATCTTTCCGGTAATTAAAAATCCGCCACAGCCCGTTGTTATACTCAAGTGACGAGAGATTTTCGATCCAGTCTCCCGAATTAAGATAATTAACACTGCGATCTTCAATGCGAATAGTCCGCATTTCGGGATGATGAATATGTCCACAAACAATCGTATTAATCCCCTTTCTGTCGGCAATAACCGCTGCTGTTTCTTCAAAAGTATTGATGAACCTAACAGCTCCCTTTACCGATGCTTTAATCTTTTTAGAGAAAGAGACCGACTGGAATTTGAATAAACGTCCCATCCAATTGACTTTTGTGTTCAGCCAGATCAGTGAATCGTACCCAACAGCACCCAGTTTTGAAAGCCATTTGGAATACTGCATCACAACATCGAAGATATCGCCATGAAAAAACCAGACCATATTGCCGTTGAGATCAAGTTTCAGATCATTCAGTATACGAAGTCTTCCAATCTTCATTCCGCAGAACTTACGGAACATCTCATCGTGATTACCGGTAATATAATAAACGGTGCACCGGTCTGAAGCCAGGCCCATGATATGTTTAATAACTTTCAGGTGGGATTTTGGGAAATATCGTTTGTTAAACTGCCAGATATCAATAATATCACCGTTTAAAATCAGCGTTTTAGGTTTAATACTTTTCAGATACTTCAATAATTCGACTGCCTGGCATCCCGAGGTTCCCAGATGAAGATCAGAAATAACTACCAATTCTACATTTCTTTTATTGTCCATTTGTGATCAGTATTTCTCACAGCTAATGAACTGTTAAGAAATTACGGATATGTTACAAAAGGATTAATAATCTATTAAAACATTGAAAGTCTAATGAAGGAAGATTTAAAGTAACCTATTTGTAATCATTTTGTTATCTCAACGCAACAAATTCTTCATTAATTGCACTGGTTAGATAACGGTTATCCGAATGCAATTAAAACCAAATAACCAAGTTTAGAAATGAGTAATAAATGTTAATATGGAAAATTTTGTAATTCATAAGCAAGGCGAAGAGCATTATTATGCGACATTAATAGCTAATAATGGTCGTATTATCCTTAGAGGAAAAGACTGCACGAATCTGACCGATTGTAAATATTCGATTGATTCGATTCGTTGTAATGCCACCGATTATTCGAAATACGAGTTAATGACGGCAAACGATGGGAAATATTATTTCAGGGTCATGGGATCAGGTGGAGATGTAATCGCCCGTAGTGAAATATTCGAAGATACGGCTGAACGATATGCATGTATCGGATTGGTTAGAAGAACAATACCTTATGCAGCCGTTGATGATCAGTTATTAGTAGTATAATTTTATTTAATGGGTAAAAGACTTTCTTTCGGTATCATCAAATGGTGTATTCTTGCGCCAAACCTATCTGTACAGATTTCGCTGCAAATTATAAGCAACAATTATAACTCATCATCATCATCATCTAATTCAAACTCTTTTTCGATTTTAATTTGTTCAGTAAAAGATTTTGTCACTTCTTTTTTATCTTTCAAATTTTTCCTGATCAGATAAATAATTAAAATGATCGCACAAAATGCTACAATGCCTAAAACTGTCCAACTAACTTCCATTGTAATAATTTTTAATCTTCTCTCCTGCATGTTTCAGCAATTAAATTGCTTCTTCCAGATTTTTATTCATATCTGGATTCAATCCGCATTCCTTTTCAAATCTGTTCAAAAGGTAAAATAAGAAAAACAGTTAAAAAAAGCAATACGTATACGTTTCGCTTTAACAACAAGACTCTCCAACAAAGATAGAGAAAGGAACGATAATTCCAATATCCATAAACTGTTCAAATAAATTGTAATATCCATGAAACGGTTCATTTAACATTCTTGTTGAAAGCATCGGCATTATTAAAATGTTTGATGTTTGAGAAGAAAAAGTTAAAGTTTGTAGTACGTGAACGCATGTTTACCATGAAACAGTTGATGTATGAGAAGAAATAGCTGATTTTTGCGGAGCGTGAATGCATGTTTACCATGAAACTGTTGATATTTAAGAAGAAACTGTTAATGAATGGTGTGCGTGACCGCATATTGAACATGAATCTGTTGATGTTTGAACAGGAATGGTTGGTGACAGTGGCGTGTGAAAATTTGATCAAAAAAAAACCTTTAGTTCCCGGACCAAAGGTTAATTAGGCTAATTTACTTTAACTTTTTCAGTAGAAACGTTTTGTTTAAATAGTTTACTTAAATCATCAACAATTGCCTGTGACCCTGGAATCCCCATTGCAACATTCATTTTTGATTTCATGTAAATAAACCGTCCAACCTCGTAGGCTTCAGATCCTGCCAACATTTTGGTGTCGACCACCATTTCGAGCAATTGCCTGATTTCGTTCTCAACTGTTGCAAGGAAAGAATAAAGTTCGACATCATTGGGTGCACCTTCAAGTAAACCTGATCCCGGATCGAGATCTTTATTAGCGCTTGCAAATTCAATGCCTTTCTGGACAAATGGTTTGCGCCCGTCATCCATCTTTTGCAGTGATTTGCGATCCTCCTTAGACAATTTGATCAGAAATAGCATGCCTGCTTTGGCACCCTTGATTGCCTGAAGAACCTTTTCTTTGATTTCTGGCGTAAGAACAACATTAATTTTGTTTTCCATAACCTAAGTTTTAATTAACTAATTAATTATAAATTTATTCAGGCCGCATCCGGGAAGGCGGAGATGAATCGGTTTAAAAACTAAATCCGATTTTCTGTACTACGAAACATATATAAGAAATGTTTCAGTTTATTTTTGAATTTATCCTTTTTTTCAGTTTTTAAATTGACCCGTTCATTTGATAAGGCTGGGATAATAATAAGGTTTATACAGGTTTAACATGTGCCATACGATACTTACATAACTTTGTGAAAAATTAAAAGGGATTCCAGCCACAACCCCTCTTTTGATAAATTAGCTACTGTTTTAAATAACTTTAATGAATTTGCATTAATTGGTTGACCTGGAGAAGGAGATTGCAGCCGGGTGTAATGATCATAGTTCAAAACCCATAAGTAAAGAGCGTTTAACGGAGCTAATAAATAAACATTTTAATTAATTCAATTCCTGTTACAATAATATTTCAACCGCCAATTAACTGGAATATCCGGAATAACCCGTTAACCGCTGTGCTCCAGAAAATAATCCGACAAATAAGCTCTCTCTTACCTCTAAATGGACTAAAACCTGTTTAATCAATTTGTATTTGATTTGAAACACAACTGTAACACCAAAGCATCAATTTTGCTGACAGATAATAAGAATTGATATATGGAGATTATGAACTTCACAGAGAAGATGTTTAAAAATGGTCAGGAAACCTGGAGTGTTTCCTGGCTTCCGGGAACAACGAATGTTTGCCACAAAGATGATAGCATTCATAATTACAAGAACATAGCGAAATTAAACCTGTTCAAATGTCTGTTGGGATTTTTCATGATCTTACTTTTTAACAGCAACATAACCGCTGCAACGGGTAGCATTGAAGGACTTGTCATTGATAAGAAAACGGGCGAAACACTCGTCGGAGCACAAATAATTCTTGAAGGGACAACAACAGGTACTGTCACCGATTTTGATGGCCATTTTGTCATTGCAGGAATAAAGCCTGGCACTTACAATGTAAAAGTCTCCTATATTTCATACAATCCGCTTGTATTTGATGGCGTTGTTGTGGTTGCCGACAAAAAAGTACAGCTTAAAGCCGATATGGAAGAATCCAGTATAAAAATTGGAGATATCACGGTGACGGCAACACGGAGAAAAGGTTCCGACGTTTCGATGATCAGCGCGATTAAATCGGGACTGATTGTTTCGAGTGGAATTTCAAATCAGCAGATTATGCGCTCGCAGGACAGGGATGCATCGGAAGTTGTAAAACGGGTGCCCGGCGTTACAATTGTTGATGACCGGTTTGTGATTGTACGAGGATTGGGACAACGATACAACAGTGTTTGGTTAAACAATTCGGCAGCACCAAGTTCCGAATCCGACAGCAGGGCTTTCTCTTTTGATATTGTTCCAAGCGCTATGCTCGAAAATATGATGGTATTCAAAACTCCCGCTCCCGAACTTCCGGGTGATTTTTCGGGAGGATTTATCAAACTAACAACCAAAGATGTTCCGGAATCCAATTCCTACTCTTTTTCAATCGGTTCATCTTTTACGCCGGGTACAACATTCAACGATACTTATAAATATGATGGAGGGAGATACGATTGGCTCGGATTCGATGACGGAACCAGAAAGCTGCCATCTATATTTCCCAAAGATTTACGCGAAGTTGGCGCGAACGACCAGGCTTTATTAGGCCGTATGCTGAATAAAAACTGGCTCGCAAAAGCATACACTGCGATGCCCGATCTTCGTTTCGCTTTTTCCATGGCTCACAAGTTCAAAATCAAGAAGGTAATTATTGGCGAAGTAACAGCTGTCAACTACTCAAATACAAATAATTCAGACGAGGTTGTAAATAATAATTTTGGGATCTATCAGTTCGGGGATGATAAACCAGGTTATGATTTTGCTTTTAATGATAACATCTATAAAAACACGGTCAAGTTTGGCATAATGCACAACTGGAGCGCTTTTCTGGGCAAAGGAAACAAAATTGAATTTCGCAACCTGCTCAACCACATTGGATACACAAAGACTTCGTTTCGCCGGGGAACTGAATATTACAGCAATACCCAAATTAAGTCCTACGAATATGCATTTATGAGCCGCCTTACCTATCTGGGCCAGTTGAGCGGTACACATTCCTTTAACGAGAATAAAACAAAAATCGACTGGACAACCGGTTATTCAAAGGCAACCCGCGACGAACCAGATCTGAAAAGATTAAAGCTAACCATGAATGAAAGCAGTAACGATCCTGATTATGGCCGGTATTACATGGTTTTTCCATCCAACCCGTTGACAAGTAATGCAGGCAGGGTATTTATGAACCTTGGAGAAAATATTTACACGGCAGCGGCCAATCTCGAAAATACTTTTAAACTATTTGATATCAATCCCATACTGAAGGCTGGAATCTATGCTGAAAAAAAAGAGCGCAATTTTACCGCCCGTAAATTAGGCTATGTCGTTTCTGACAGATCACAATATAATAGTAGTATGGGATACCTGCCGTTAGACCAAATGTTTATTGATGAGAATATCAATACTTCAACCGGTATAAAATTAGCCGAAGAGACTGGTAAGTCAGATTCCTATTCGGGAAATAACGATCAGATTGCCGGTTATATTGCTTTTCAAATACCTTTCTCCGAAAAGTTCTCGATCTATACCGGGGTGAGGGGTGAGAAAAACAAACAATCAATTTACAGCTACGACCGGTTTCAGCAACCAATCACTGTTCTGAACGACACCTTCAATATACTTCCTTCTGTTAATGCTATTTACAAATTCAACGATAAAAATTTGGTTCGGATGGCTTATGGGAAATCATTGAACCGTCCCGAATTTCGAGAAATTGCCCCTTTCCCTTTCTATGATTTCGAAAATAATGCCGTCTATTCAGGAAATCCGAACCTGAAAAATGCATCAATCCACAACGGCGAGATCAGGTTCGAGCATTATCCATCCGAAAACGAAATCATTTCGGTGGGTCTGTTTTACAAGAAATTCTTTGATCCTATTGAAGTAAAATATCTTCAGACAGGAAGCGGACTGGAATATACTTACCAAAATGCAGACGAGGCATTTAATTATGGTATCGAAGCCGAATTGCGCAAAACGCTTGGCGGCACAGGATTTCTCGAAAAGGTGAATGTCGTCCTGAATGGCGCATTGATTAAAAGTGAAATCAACTTTACGAATAAAGCAACTGAAAGGACACGGCCCATGGCAGGTCAATCACCTTATATTCTGAATGCCGGATTATTCTATAGTGATACAGAGAAAAGCCGGTTGATGGTTAACCTGCTGTACAATGTGATTGGTAAAAGAATCCATATTGTGGGTGTGCCTTTCCAAAACAAATGGGAAGATATACCTGATGTTTACGAGATGCCCCGTAACCTTGTTGACTTTGTGATCAGCAAAAAAATAGGAAAGTATGCTGAGGTAAAAATCAGCATCAAAGACCTTCTTAACCAAAGTATTGTATACAAGCAAAATGTTAATGCAACGGTCGATTTAAGCCATTACACTGGCGGTGCTTCCGATATCCGGCATTTCGATCGCGATCAGGTGCTCCGGAGTTACAAGCCCGGAAGCAGCTATTCGCTTGAACTTGGATTACGCTTTTAAAAATTAAAAAACACTTAATCATTATTCTGAAGAAGAACGCAATTAGTAACATTTTTAAAAATTACGCATTTAATTATTGACCAAAATTTTATTATTATGAAACGAATTTTATCGAACGGATTATTTATGGCGGCCCTGCTTTTAGTTGGGATTTCATCCTGCAAGAAGGATGAAGTGATCGTCAACGTTTCGGGTGTAACGCTTGATCAGACAACAGCAATTATCAGAATTGGCACGTCTGTTAAACTCACAGCATCAATTGCACCATTTGATGCAACAGACAAAACACTGGAATGGAGTAGTGCAGATGTAACGATCGCAACTGTTGCATCTGACGGTACTGTCACAGGAATTGCTACCGGGACAACAGACATCACGGTTAAAACAACTGATGGAAATTTCGAGAAAAAATGCGCAGTTACCATCTACCCTGCTGCAGGTTCAACAATTACCCTTGCTGCCGGGAACATTACATCCAATATGACCTTAAAGGCAGATATCAATTATATTTTAGATGGTTGGGTCTATGTAAAATCACCTGCCGTAATTACAATCGAAGCTGGGACTGTAATTAAAGGCAAAGTTGACACCAAGGCATCTTTAGTTATTGAAAGAGGAGCTAAGATTATGGCGGAAGGAAATGCTGCAAAACCAATTGTTTTCACTTCAGCAAAAGCGGCAGGCTCGCGGGCAGCAGGTGATTGGGGCGGACTTGTAATCTGTGGAAATGCAAAAATAAACGTAGCCGGTGGTGAAGCCGAAATCGAAGGAGGATTAGGTACTAAATACGGTGGTAGCAACGACAGCGATAATTCAGGTATCCTGAAATATGTCAGAATTGAGTTTGCTGGTTATGCTTTCCAAATCGATAAAGAGATCAATGGGTTAACATTGGGTGGTGTAGGAAGCGGAACCACAATTGACTATGTTCAGGTCTCGTATTCAAATGATGACTCTTACGAATGGTTTGGTGGTACCGTAAATTGCAAACATCTGATCGCCTTCAGCGGTGTGGATGATGAGTTTGATACCGATTATGGTTTCAGCGGAACTGTACAGTACGCCATAGGATTACGCGACCCGTCGATTGCCGATATTTCAAAATCGAATGGTTTTGAATCTGACAATGATGGATCAGGATCCTCAAACATTCCTACTACGAATCCAAAATTTGCGAATATAAGCCTATACGGACCTCTTGCAACTCCAACAACTACGATCAATCCGCTATTTCAGGCAGCTATGCACCTGAGAAGAAAAACAAATCTTGAAGTTTACAATTCTGTTTTTGCAGGATGGCCAAAAGGATTGTTAATGGCTGACTCAAAAGGAAATGCAGGTACAGGTGCCCAGGTGAAAGGGTGTATTCTTGCCGGAATCGTTGACAACTTCAGCGGAAATGCCGCCGGGGAACAGGCTTTCTTCGAAAATGCAGCAAGAGTAAACAGGACTATTGCACTCAACACAGCACTGCTGGTTACCAATGCATTTAACCTTTCAGCTCCAAACCTTCTTCCGATGGCTGGTTCACCGTTGTTGACAGGTGCAGCAACCGGTCTTCCTGCAGGTCTTGAAGCAACAACTTATGTTGGTGCAATGGGGACTACCGACTGGACCACAGGCTGGGCCAATTGGATACCCAAAACAACTGTTTATTAATTTCAAAGAAATCAACTATTTAAAGGTGGCTCCTTCGGGGGCTGCCTTTTAATAAATTCAGATCGAACCGTTTGAATACTCCCTGCGAATAATTAAATTCAAGGTCATTTTAAACAACAATAAATCAATAGTGATGAAAAATAATATACTGGTTATCTTCCTTATGTTCTTCATGGCTTCCTATGCTTACACACAGGACATAGAGAATATTGATGGGAAATACTTTAAAAAAGGGATGCTTTATTCAGGGGTTCACACAGAGTATTACGCAAACAACAGTCCCAAAATAATACTGAATATTTCGAATGGATTACCCGATGGGACAGTCAATACGTTTTTTGAGAACGGTGTTAAACAGGAATTGCGCTCCTACAAAAACGGAAATAAAGATGGAATATGGATCACCTGGGACGAATCAGGTAAAAAAACAGCACAGGCAGAATACAAGAACAATGTAAAACATGGCGACTGGTATATCTGGTCTGCTGAGGGTAAACCATTGTACGAACTGCATTACAACATGGGCTCAAAAACAGGAACCTGGAAAATCTATGACGAAACAGGTAAACTCCTAAACGAAAGGAAATACTAAGCTGTAACATTTTCTTCATCGGAATGTAACAGTCCCGTAATCGTTTCTTAACAACTGCAACCGATATTTGCAGTGTACATAAAACAACAAAAAATGAAAAAGACACTCTTAACATTATCATTCGTTGCAGCAGTTGTATTTGCATTTGCGGGCAACACAGGTAATTCTGAAAATAAGACGAAATCAACAGAAACAGTCTCAGCCAATGCTGTAGTATCAATATCAGGCAAAGTTATTGACTATACTTCGGGTGAATCACTCGCAGGGGTTGAAGTCGCTGTCGAAGGATCATCAAAAAAGGCATATACCGATTTCGACGGGAATTTTAAGATTGAAAACATTAAACCAGGTTCATATAATCTTATTGCTTCCTATATCTCCTACAACAAAAGTTTTATTGAAAAACTAAACGTTGAGAAATCAAACCAGCAACTCAGCATAAAATTACAATCTTCAAATTAACGTTAGTTTTACTAAATTAAACTGAAAAAGGAATTGCAGAAATGCAGTTCCTTTTTTGTTTAGCTGTGATTCGAACAGATAATTACCTTTAGTTTTCATAAGCATTATAACAAAATACCCCATTTATTTGTTAGTAATGTTACTGTTTACTGTAACAGGAATGTAATCTTTTTGTAACAACATTTGTTTAAACTGTAACAGGATTGTAACAAAAAATTGGAATTTTTGCACTGTTTTAAAAGTATAGTTTAAAAATATTTTATACTAAAAAAGTGAAAGAAATACTACTTATTATCATCTTTTCGGTTTTCGGTCATGCAATTTCGACCCTGAGTGCACAGGAGACCAATGAATTTAAACCTTCCGGTAAACCTGAAGTGCTCATCTTCACAAATTTCCACAGTTCATTTTCAGATGGCCAAAATGTGAACAAATTCGACCTGACCCGGGCTTATTTTGGTTACGGATACAATTTCAGTCCTACATTATCGGGACGGGTTACCCTCGATGTGGGCAATCCTGGTGCCGGAAGATTACAAATGACAGCCCATCTGAAATATGGATACCTTCAGTATCAAAAAGATAAGTTAACCGTGAAATTCGGAATGATCGGTACTTTGGGGTACGATGTCCAGGAAAAATTCTGGGGATACCGGTATATCTACAAATCATTTCAGGATGAGTATGGTTTTGGTCCCAGCGCTGATCTTGGGTTAAGTGCAGCCTACAAATTCAATAAATCACTGAGTGCAGATGCCATTATTCAGAATGGAGAAGGATCCAGGTCGCTGGATACCGACTCTACGTTAAAAGTCGGGGGAGGATTAACAATTCATCCGATTGAGACGATCACGCTGCGTGGTTATTACGACCGTATGAAAAAAGGGAGCGCAACTTTACAAACTACTGCCCTGATGGCCGGTTACGCCAATAAGGTTTTTAGCATCGGTGCAGAATATAATCACCAGCTTGACAATAGCCTGAAACCTGATCATGATTTTAATGGCTACTCGGTTTACGGAACTTACTTCCTGAGTAACAAGGCAAACCTTTTTGCCAGGTACGATTACCTAAATTCTGAAAATAATAATTCCCAGATCAACGCCTGGAATTATTCAAAAGATGGACAGCTTATTATGGCCGGTCTCGAATGCAATCCGGTGAAGGGAATTAAAATCTCGCCCAATTGCCAGGTTTGGCGTCCCAGAGATAATTCAGAATCAGTAATTACAACCATTTTTGTGAATGTTGAAATCCGGTTATAAACAAAATTATTAGTTTGGTTTAATGAAATACTATTGTAACCAAAATGTAACCAAAATGAAACAATACACCCTTATATTTGTTATAAATAATTATAAATCAAAGTGAAATGAAAAAATTATTGCTTATCCTGATGGTGATTGCGGTTTTTGCAGCATGCAATAACAGCAAGAAAAAAAGTACCGCCAAAGATCAAAAAAATTTAAGCCTGACTGGTGCCGGAGCAACGTTCCCATTTCCTTTTTACAGCCAGTTAATCTCCGACTATTCCAACAAAACAGGAGTTAAAGTGACTTACGGAAGTATCGGATCGGGAGGGGGAGTACGCAGTTTAAAGGACAAGGTGGTCGATTTTGGCGCCACAGATGGCTTTCTTACCGATGAGCAGGCTGCTGAATTCGCTGCGCCGATTGTTCATATTCCTACCTGTTTAGGAGCAGTAGTTCTGGCCTACAATCTGCCCGGAGTAACTTCCTTAAAAATGAAAAATGACGTCTTAACCAAAATATTTTTGGGAGAGATCACAAAATGGAATGATGGCCAAATCAAGGCCGACAACCCGGATGTTAACCTGCCTGATATGAACATTTCGGTGATCTATCGTTCTGACGGAAGTGGAACCACCCACATTTTCAGCGATTATATGAGTAAAATCAGTGAGAAATGGGCAAACCAGGTAGGTGCGGGAAAATCATTAAACTGGCCCGTTGGTATGGGAGCTAAAGGAAATCCAGGAGTTGCCGGAACGATCCAGCAAACTGAAGGCGCTTTCGGATATATCGGTTCAGAATATGCCTTTGCCCAAAAATTACCGCACGTTTTGATGCAGAACAGTTCAGGAAACTTTGTAGAACCTTCGTTAAAGTCGGTCAGCGCAGCCGCCAGTGGTGAAGTCCCAACTGACACGCGTATCATGCTAACCAATTCAAACAATCCGGAAGCTTACCCGATCAGCGGATTCACCTGGATTATTCTGTACAAAGAACAGGCTTATGGAGACAGAAGCCGGCAGCAGGCAGAAGAAACTGTAAAATTTCTGGATTGGATGATCAGTCCTGATGCCCAGGCAATCGCCCAAAAAGTAGACTATGCTCCTCTACCTGAGAAAACAGTTGCACTGGCCAAATCGATCCTTCTGTCAATTACCTATAATGGGGAAGCGATTCTGAAATAAGGAGCTACTGGCGGCTAGCGGCTGGCTACTGGCAGCTGGCAACTGGCAACTGGCAACTGGTTACTGGCAACTGGTCCCGAACTGGCAGTATTCAGTCGAAAGAATATTTCGGGTTTCAAAATCTGGTTTAGCTATCAGCAACTTTTAAAATCGGACCAGGCCAGCTGCAAGTTGCTAATAGCCAGCTGCTTTAAAATAAAGATCTTAAGCTAAAATTAAATTCTTGTGGTGAGCGAAAAGTTAATAAAAAACCTTCTTAAGGCCTCGTCTGTAATAATTTTACTCATTTTTGCAGGAATGGCATACTCCATGATAAAGGGTGCCATTCCAGCATTCAAAGAGTTTGGTTTCCTTGGTTTTATATTTTCATCAGACTGGAACCCGACTGAAGGCAAAGAATCGTATGGTGCATTGGCATTTGTGGCAGGAACCATCATTACTTCGCTGCTTGCACTGGTCATCTGTTTCCCTTTGGCTTTTTCCACCTCCCTCTTTATTGCCGAATACTTCCGGAAAACGAGAATTGCAACCGTTTTAAGTACCCTGGTTGACTTGCTTGCCGGTGTCCCGTCGATTGTTTACGGACTATGGGGTTTTTATACGATACGGCCCTGGATTGCAGAACTTGGTTATCCCGGGCAGGGCTATGGTATATTTACCTCCGGATTAATTCTGGCAATTATGATTATACCTTATGCAACGTCAATAAGTAATGAAATTATATCGATGGTTCCCAACGAACTGAAGGAAGCAGCTTATTCGTTAGGAGCTACGCGCATGGAGGTTATTTTTAGTGTAATTTTACCTGGTGCGCGTTCCGGACTTGTTGCCGGCTATATTCTTGCGCTCGGCAGGGCTTTAGGTGAAACAATGGCGGTGACCATGCTGATTGGAAATGCGAACATCATTCCTACAGGATTATTCAGTCCCGGGAATACAATGGCCAGCGTCATCGCCAACCAGTTTGGAGAGGCTGATGGTTTAAAGTTAAGTTCGCTGATTGCCATCGGACTACTTCTTTTTGCAGTCACCGCGATTGTCAATGCCATAGGTAAACTCATTATTCGTAAATACGCTTAGCTCGAACAACAATGGAACAAAAAGCTACGATCGGCGAAAAGGATGCTTCTGACTGGAGAGAAGTGAAAAATAAACTGTTCTTCGGAACGGTGGTTGTACTGGCCGGTATCACCATATCCCCCATTTTGTTAATTGTATACCAGCTGCTTGCAAAAGGATTAAAACAGATCAATTTTGATTTCTTCCTGAAAATCGCCCCCGACACCTTACAGGCAATGACATCGGTAAGAAACGGAGAGATTATTCCCGGGGGTATTGCCAATGGAATTACAGGAACGCTGTTCATGGTTATGGTCGCTGCGGTAATCGCAATTCCGGTGAGCATTATTATCGGGATATTCCTGTATGAGAATCAGGGAAAGAAATATGCCAACTTTATCCGAAGCCTGACCGATATCCTCCAGGGTGTTCCGTCAGTTGTATTAGGATTGATTGCCTATATCTGGATCGTACAGGGTGTAACCAAAGGGTTTTCAGCTCTGGCAGGCAGTGTGGCACTGGCAATCATGATGTTACCCCTGATTATCCGTTCAACTGAAGAAACCATGAAAATGATACCCGGGACCATTAAGGAAGCTGGTGCGGCTTTAGGGGTACCTTACCATAAAATCATCCTCAAAGTAATGATTCCAACCGGTTTCAGCGGATTGATGACCGGAATATTGCTCTCAATTTCAAGAGTATTGGGTGAAACAGCACCCCTTATGCTCACGACTTTAGGGAGTACTACCATTAATTTTAATCTTACAAAACCAACAAGTGCCGTGTCGCTTCAGATCTGGGAGTTTTACAACAATCCCAATATGATAGACCTTGTCTGGTCCTCGTCACTGTTTCTGGTGGCCTTTGTTTTAACGTTAAATATAATTGCCAAACGGATTTCGATGAGATTTAGTTGATTTCCGTAAAAATAAAAGTACCATTCATGAACGAGAATATTTTGCAAATATTAAATCCTGTATTATCGATAATCGATTTATCGATCGCCTATGGCAAAGATAAAAACGCTGTAATAGATGTGACAGCCGATCTGAAACGTCATGCCATTACTGCGATTATGGGTCCGTCGGGATGCGGTAAAAGCACATTACTCAGGGCAATCAACAGGATGCACGAATTATACCCGAACATCCACACAAAGGGAGAAATCAAGTTAAACGGGGAAAGCATTTACGGCATTTCCACAACCAAACTTCGCCGAAAAATCGGGATGGTTTTTCAACGACCAAACCCTTTCCCAACAATGAGTATTTATGAGAACGTGATTGCCGGATATGATTTGAATGGCAGTAAATTAAAGAAAGCGCAAAAAGATGAGATCGTCGAGAGTACACTAAACGACGTGGGCCTGTTCGACGAAGTGAAAGATTCGCTCAACAAAAAGGGAAATTTCCTTTCGGGAGGGCAGCAGCAACGGTTATGCATCGCCCGGGCACTGGCTTTTAAACCCGAAGTAATCCTTATGGACGAGCCTACTTCAGCGCTTGATCCATTGTCAACAGCAAAAATCGAAGACCTGCTGGTGGAATTGAAAAAAAACTACTCCATCATTTTGGTTACGCACAATATGTCGCAGGCGGCCCGTATTTCGGACAATGCCATGTTTATGTATCTTGGCGAACTGGTTGAATACGATAAAACCCGAAAGATGTTCACCAATCCAAAAGATTCACGTACCGAAGGATATTTGACGGGAAAATTCGGTTAAGAATCAATTAGTACGACAGAATTTTAAATGAATACCTTCACCCTTAAAAAGAAAAAAATGAGTATCAAAAAAGAAAGTGCCATACACAATATTATCGGCCATTATGAAGATTATGCCAACCTGATACTTAATCAGTTATCAATCCTGGAGAAAATAATCAATTCGGGTTCACTGACAATTTCTGACGAGTTATTGAAGGAGCTGAAAACCAACGAAAAAAGATCTGATAATTTTGAGATTAAGATCAGCGAAAAAATTGTCAATACCATCGTTCTGCAAAAACCCGTTGCTTCAGATTTAAGGAAACTGATGGCTTGCTACCAAATTGTTATAAATCTTGAAAGAATTGGTGATCTGGTGATGGATATTGTTAAGTTTATACCCAGAATTAAAGATATCGAAACTTACAACCGAATGTCAGAAGTCATTTATAATATGCTGCTGGTCAGTGTTAAAATGGTTCAGAAAGCTATTTTATCCTTTATAAACAACGATAAGGAATTTGCGATCTGGGCGATACAAAACGATGAGGTTGTTGATGAGATGAACCATAAGCTGATACGCAAAGCAATCGGGAAAAGTGAATTGTCTGACGAAACTCAGCAATTATTATTTAGTTTCATTCACATCAACAGCATCATTTCGAGCATTGAAAGAATTGCTGATCATGCGACCAATGTGGCTGAGGCTTCAATCTATGCCATGGAAGGGACTGACATCCGGCATCAAAGTCCCGACAATGAAGTAAAGGCTTAATTATAAAAAAGTCCCGGGCACTTAATAGAAAATTATTAGCGTATGAATGAGAATTTTCGGATACTGGTAGTTGAAGATGAAGAGGATCTTAATGAGATATTGCAATTCAACCTCGAAAGTGAAGGGTACCGCGTCGACTCCTCATTTTCTGCAGAAGAGGCCTTAAAGAGAGATCTTTCGGTTTATGACTTAATTCTTCTGGATGTGATGATGGGAAAAATATCAGGTTTTGCACTGGCACAACGAATCAGGAAAGAAATGCACCTCGAAGTCCCGATTATTTTTCTTACTGCAAGGGATACTGAAAATGATCTGTTAACGGGCTTTAATCTCGGGGCTGATGATTTTATCACGAAACCATTCTCAGTCAGAGCATTGCAAGCCAGAATAAAGGCAGTGCTAAAACGAATAAAAACTGCACAGGAAGAATCAGTAACGGTTACTTCATTAAATATAGGCGGTATCCTTATTGATTTTGAATCAAAAAGACTGATCCTCGGAGACCGAAAAGTAGAGTTAACGCGTAAAGAATATGAAATCATATCGCTACTGGCCAAATCGCCCGGGAGAATTTTCTCACGCGAAGAAATTCTTCGCAGAATATGGGAAAACGATGTCATCGTTATTGACCGTACTGTTGATGTAAATATGACCCGTTTGCGACGGAAAATGGAAGAATACGGGAGTTACATCCGCAACAAACCAGGATTCGGATATTATTTTGAAATTTGAAACTAAATCTTCCAATTATGCTATTCGACCGAAAGACAATCAGATGGAAACTGTTCATCTACTATTTTCTGCTTTTCGCGGTATTTACCCTGTCCATTATTTTCTACCAGAATAAGCGTGAGCAACATTTCAGAATTGCCCAGCTTGAAACCACTTTAAACGAATATACCGATCTTACCCATCGTTATATTGACCATTACGCACTGTTTGAGCAGAAATCTTTTTCAAAACTCGATAGCCTGAAAAACATCATTCCGGTTGATAAGGCACGAATTACGGTGATTGATTTCGAAGGAAAAGTATTGTATGACAATACTGTAGCCGATTATGAGCATCTTGAAAATCACAAGGAGCGACCTGAAGTTCAAAAAGCGCTATACAGCGAGTTTGGTGAAAATATCAGACATTCGGCTTCAACAAATGAAGATTATATCTACTATGCCAAATCATACAAAAACTATGTAATAAGAGCGGCTATCGTCTATGACCTACGTATAAAAGCATTTTTAAAAGCTGAAAGGATTTTTATCCCGTTCTTTATCTTTTTGTTTCTGATTTTTGGGTTCCTTCTCCGCTATATTGCCAATCATATCGGAGATTCGATTACAAAACTTAAAGATTTCGCTGTAAAAATCCGTCGTAACGAAGCAGTAACTATCGATGATACAACCCGGTTTTCGAATGATGAACTTGGATTTATAAGCCGTGAAATCATTGAATTATACCAGCAATTGCGCCAGACAAAAACAGAACTGGTGCTTGAAAAAGAGAAATTAATCAGTCATCTGTTTGTTTTAAAAGAAGGTGTTGCATTTTTTTCACCCGACAAAAAAGCGATCCTGAATAACAGTCATTTCATATTCTACATCAATACCATAGCCGAAGAATCAACCATCTCGGTCGAAAAGATCTTTTTCTCGGAAGAATTCCGCGAAGTCAATAAATTTATCGACAAAACCATTGCCGGTAAAACCACATTTCAGCCAGTGGAACTTCCCAGAATGGAATACGCCGTTCAAAAAGACGGATACCATTTTAATATTCAATGCATTATTTTCCCGGACCGGAGTTTTGAGATTCTTATTACCGATACGACCCAGCTTATGCGCCGGAGTATTATGAAACAGCAAATCACATCCAATATTTCGCATGAGCTGAAAACCCCGATCAGCTCGGTAAAGGGCTATCTCGAAACAGTTTTAAATAATCCTGACCTGGAACAAAGTAAGCAGCGTTATTTTATCGAAAAAGCCTATAATCAATCGGAACGACTTACCCAACTGGTGAATGATATTGCCTTATTAAATAAGATTGAAGAATACTCCGAACTATATATTCGTGAAAAAGTTCATGTCAGGAAGGTCATTAACGAAGCCATAGAAAGCTTTCATGACCAGATCCGTCAGAAGTCGATATTGGTTGAATGTACCGTTGAAGATGCAGTAATTGTCAACGCCAACTATTCCCTGGTTTTCTCAATCTTCAGAAACCTGATGGAGAACTCGGTAAATTACGGCGGTGAAAACATTACCATTTTTATTACCAAATACCACGAAGACACTACCTTTTACTACTTCTCTTTTTCAGATAATGGATTAGGCGTCGAGGAAGAACACCTTAAGCGTCTTTTCGAGCGGTTTTACAGGGTTGATTCGGGTCGTTCACGCAAACAGGGGGGAACCGGGTTAGGACTCGCCATCGTTAAAAATGCAATTCTTAGTTTCAAAGGGGAGATCTCTGCCCGAAAAAGAAAAGGTGGCGGTCTTGAATTTTTGTTTTCGCTGCCTAGGTAGGGCGATGGGGCGTTGAGGCGACGTGGCGTGTGTGCGAAGGGGCGATGGGGCGAAATAGCTCCGGAGGAGCCTAATGTTGGTAGAAAAAACGAGCGCCAAACAACAAAGGCGCATCTACAAAGGTCGATTGAAACAATACCGCTATATGCGCCGCAAATTCAAGAAAAGAACAGGGCAGTATTCACGAAATCTGTAAACAAAATCAGGACGAGTCATTTACTCAATTTTGAATCGCAGTCACCCGGTCACTTCTAAGTGGTAAAATAACTTCGATGAAGGGTTTTGGGTCCCGCGATTTTCAATCGCGGTGATACAAATGGCGATTGAAATTCGCGAGACACGCAGCCGACCAAAGCATAAAAATATTTCAAAGAACACCTGATCAAACCATTGAAATCGCTACCAGGAGAGCTGGCAGTCATTTTTCTTTGCGCTCTCCGCATTAATTTGCGCTGTTTGCCACCTTACCATTGGACATTTAAATTTATTCTGCAAAACCTATTCATAATAATTATAATTGCAGTAATTTCAGCCCGGAAATTCCATTCTGACAAATCCCTGTTTTTGGGATTAAAATAAAGTGCAATTTTCACTTAATTTACAACCTCCTTACAGACAGTTATGAAATCAAACTCCTTTTCGGGCGCATTTCAAATCGGCGCGCTTGTTTGTTTTATGTTCATCTCACCTTTCGTATACAGCCAGGATAAGCTCATTAACATACTTGACGAAGAAGTTCAGCGTGAAATGCAAATATTAAAGAAACAGGAAATTCCAGCCTACTACATTAGTTACCGGGTAGAAGAAAGCAGGATATACACTATCTCGTCAAGTTTTGGTGCGATTACCAGCTCCCTTGACAGTAAAAGCTGCAGATTTACTATAACTGTCAGGGTAGGCACTCCTCAGTTCGACAATTTTCATTCATTCCCCGCTGGTTCTTCATACAGGAACTTTCCCTCTGCGGATGAACCTAAAGCTGTAAAACAGGTTTTATGGAATGCAACCAACGAAGCCTACCAGCAAGCCGTTTCCGGTTATGCCAGAGCCAAAGCCAGTATGGCGGTAAAAGTGCAGGAAGAAGATAAATCACCTGACTTTACCCTGGAGGAGGCTAAAAACTACTTCGAACCTCCTTTTACAACCCAGGAGATTAAATTGGATATCACATCATGGGAAAACCGCATGAAAAAATATTCATCCGCATTTCTCAAAGATTCGGCCATTTTCAGCGGAACGGGCAGTTTCAGTTACCAGGTGACCCGTAAATATTTTGTATCAAGCGAAGGAGATAAGATCGTCCAAAACAATACGTATTCACGGGCTGGCTTCGGTGGTATCATCAAAGCTAAAGACGGGATGGAAATGCCTTTGAATGAGTCGTATTTCGCTTATAACCCGGAAGGCCTTCCATCGGACAAAACAATGACCAATGACCTTAATGATCTGGTAAACAACCTTGTTGCCCTCAAAAAAGCGCCTGTTGCGGACCCCTACTCCGGACCCGCCTTACTGAGCGGAAAGGCGGCAGGCGTTTTCTTCCACGAAATATTTGGCCACCGCGTAGAGGGACAGCGGATGAAAAATGAAGCTGATGCCCAGACTTTCAAGAAAAAAATTTCAGAACAGGTATTGCCTGCTTCCTTAAGTGTATACTGCGATCCTCAAAGCAAAATTTATAACAATCTGGAAATGAGTGGCAATTATCTGTACGATGATCAAGGCTCAAAAGGAGAACGTGTAGATATAGTTAAAGCTGGTATTCTTAAAGACTTTTTGATGTCACGTACACCAATTAATAACTTTCCAAAGTCAAACGGACACGGACGGGCAATGGCAGGCATGCAACCAGCTGCAAGACAATCAAACCTTATCGTGGAAACTTCACAACCAAAAACCAATCAGGAATTGCGCGCCGTACTAATAAAATTGGCAAAAGAACAAAACAAAACTTACGGGTATCTTTTTGATGAGGTTGAGGGTGGTTTTACATCGACCGGAAGATTTCAGCCCAATGCCTTTAACGTGACCCCTACATTGGTTTATAAGGTGTATACCGATGGCCGGCCTGACGAAATTGTACGAGGGGTCGATCTGGTTGGTACACCGCTTGCCATTTTCTCCCAGATTGACCAGGCGGGGGGAAAATCGGAAACATTTAACGGGTATTGCGGGGCAGAGTCAGGATCAATACCTGTCGCCTGTGTCGCACCAATGGTTGCATTACGATTAATTGAAACCCAGAAGAAAGTGAAATCACAGGAACTTCCAATAATTTTATCACGCCCGGACAGTAATTAAATTGACAGAAAAATTTCTTTGGGGGATTAATTGAATCCAAACATACCTTATCAAACGTTATAAAAATAACCAACAAAATATGAGAACAACAACAAGAATTTTTGTCATACTGGCCATTTTATCATTGACATGCCAACCTCTTTTGATCGCCCAGACCATCCCGGAAGATATCATTTTCAAAGCAATGAATGATGAATTGAACCGGAATATGTCACAATTAAAGCTCAATGATTACCGCGCCCCCTTTTTCATTTCCTACCAATTTAATGATGGTCAAAAAATTACAGTTCAGGCCACATTAGGATCAATACAAAGTACGGATGAATCTCCTGTGCGCAAACAAACAGTAAGGCTAATGGTAGGAGACTATTCGCGCAACTATGATATTTATAATTCATTAGGCTTTATAACCGGAAGTGATTCCCCGACATTGCCGCTCGAAAATGATTACAATGCTATCCGGAGGGCTTTCTGGATCGCGAGCGACCGTTGTTACAAAAGGGCAATTAACAGCTATGATCAAAAAATTTCAGCACTAAATCAACAAAATAATTCCACCGAAGAGAAGCTTGATGACTATTGGAAAATAACACCGGTTAGCCTGGTTAAAAATTGTACAAAGGAAAAATATGATAAACCCAGATGGGAAGCTGTCGCCAGGGATATTTCAGGGGTTTTTAAAGCCCATACTCAAATTAGTAATTCCTCTGTGGAGTTCTCTTTTTTGAACACCATTGTTTATATTACGACAAGCGAAGGTCTTAAACTGAAAATTCCGCTAAGTATTGCGAGTATGTTGGTATTTGCCAGCATCCAGGCGGAAGATGGCGATATTCTAAATGACTACCTCAAGTATTATGCCTTAACTCCTGAACAATTACCGACCGCGGATAAAGTAAAACAAGATATCAAACAAATGGTTGATAACATTTCAGCATTAAGTAAAGCCCCCCTAATGAAGGACACATATTCAGGAACGGTTATATTTGAGGGAGAAGCAGCCGCTGAATTGGTGGTACAAAAATTATTCAGAATAAATAGTTTGATAGCATTCAGGGAACCTGTTTATGCCGTTGGACAGAGTTATGGAGGCATGAATAAAATGGATGATAAAATAAACCAGCGGATCTTTTCTGAAAACATCACCATAAAGGAAACCCCAAAATTGAAGGTTTTTAATAACACTCCCTTAATCGGCACATTCGAAATTGATGCTGAAGGAGTTGTACCAAAAGACGAATTAATTTTAGTGGATAGAGGAATCTTAAAAACGTTGCTTAACGACCGTATTCCAACCAAAAAAATATTGGAATCGAACGGGCACAGCCGTTTTACCTTGAATGGAATTATTGCGGGTGCTCAAAAAGCTCCCGGGGTGATAAACGTTTATTACAATAAAGGTGAATCAGCCCGGTTATTACGCAAGGCCGTTTTAAAAAAAGCGGCCAAAGACGGGCTTGAGTATATTTATGTTATACGTAAATTTGCAGATTCAAGACCAATCGCGGTTTATCAGGTGAGTATAAAAACAGGTGAAGAACAATTGATAAGATCAGCTATAATCAGTGATTTCCCGATGAACAAATTTAAAGAAATCAAAATGGGTACCAGAGAGCAAATTGTATACAACACCTTTTTAAGTTCATCAATACCAGCATCTTTTATTGTCCCTCAGGCGCTGGTTTTCGACGATGTCAGTATCGAAAAAGTTAAAAGTGTCAAATCAAAATTGCCGTTAGTGCCAAATCCGTTACTTTCCCAAAATGAAAAGTAAAATTAAGCTACTTTTGCAAAAAAGTAATTTGAATTGAAATGAAAGAGCAAATCGAAGCACTCAATCAAAAATATAGCCAGGCCACCGCTGAAGAGCTTTTGAGCGGATTCCTGAATGAATTTAAAGGAAAGATTGCATTGTCAAGCAGTCTCGGTCTTGAAGACCAGGTACTTACCCATATGATATGTGCAATTGACAAAACCACAAAGATTTTCACGCTCGATACCGGAAGACTATTTCCCGAAACATATGACCTGATTCACAGGACCAACAGTAAATACGGCATTAAGCTAAGTATTTATTTTCCTGAAGCATCACATGTTGAAGAGATGGTTAATACCAGGGGCATCAACCTGTTTTATGAAAGTGTTGAAAACAGGAAGCTTTGCTGTTATATCCGCAAAATAGAACCCTTAAAAAGGGCATTTGAAGGATTGGATGTCTGGATATGCGGACTGCGGCGTGATCAGTCGGTCACACGGCACGATATGCAGCGCATCGAATGGGACGAAGCCAACGGACTTATTAAGTTGAACCCGTTAATCGACTGGACAGAAGAAGAGGTGAAAGAGTTTATTAAAGCTCACGGGATTCCTTATAATCCATTGCACGACAAAGGATTTCCCAGCATAGGTTGTCAACCGTGCACGAGGGCTATTTTCCCGGGTGAAGATATTCGTGCCGGCCGCTGGTGGTGGGAAAATCCGGATACCAGGGAATGTGGATTGCATAAAAAATAAAAGTCCGAAGTCCAAAGTTGCTTTTATTTGAGTTTTGACCTAACTTTGTGTTTGCTAAATAATTTATCAGTTTAAGAAGTTAGTCATATTAATAGTGATGCCATGATATATACTATCAAAACCGATGATCCCTCTCAGTCCGTCAGGTTAAATCAGTTTCTTAAGGAACTTGTTGGGATTCAATATTCTGTAATAAATGATGTTCCTCAAAATCCAGCTTCAGTTTTAAGTATTGAAGAGTTTCGGGAACGTATAAAAAAATCACGTGAATCTGTAAAAAAAGGTTTGTTTTTAACCGATGAAGAACTTGAATTGAATTGTTTTTGAGATAGAAAATACCAGAATTGTGATCCTGGATATTATTCATGGAGCTCTTAATCCTGATATATATAAAAATATTTAACAGGAGTATAAGGATTAAAAAAAGCGCTGAAAAGCGCTTTTTTTAATCGTATTTGTGTCCCGATTCATCCTCCTCGTTACCTTTATTATACTGTTCCATAGCGCTGAAACTCATTCCCATCGAAGAGAATCCCCCATCGTGGAAAAGGTTTTGCATCGTGACCTTTTTCGTAAAATCGGAAAACATCATAATGCAATAATCGGCACATTCATCAGCGGTTGCATTCCCCAGAGGGGACATACGTTCCGAGAAATCGAGCAGGTTACCGAACATCTTGATCCCGTTTCCCGCAGTTGTCGGTGTTGGCGATTGCGAGATCGTATTTATTCTCACCTTGCGTTCCGCCCCATAGATATAGCCAAAACTACGTGCAATCGATTCAAGCAGCGACTTGGCATCAGCCATATCATTGTACCCGTAGAACGTCCGTTGCGCGGCTACATACGACAGTGCAAGCACCGATCCCCATTCATTGATGGCATCCAACTTGCGGGCCGTTTGTAGAACCTTGTGAAACGATATTGCAGAAACATCAAGTGTTTTTGAAAGAAAGTCGTAATCCAGATCACTGTAATGTCTTCCCTTACGCACATTAGGTGACATTCCGATAGAATGCAGGATAAAATCAATTTTTCCACCAAGGAATTCCATCGATTTAATGATCAATGCTTCAAGATCCTCAACATTCGAGGCATCTGCGGGAATGACTACTGTATTGCATTTCTTTGCCAGTGTTTGGGTATCACCAAGCCTGATGGCAAACGGAACATTTGTCAGGGTAAAGGTTGCGCCTTCCTCAAGTGCCCTCTCTGCAACTTTCCATGCAATTGAATGTTCGTTCAGTGCACCGAAAATTATTCCCCTTTTACCCTTCAATAAATTATAACCCATTTTATTACGATTTTCAGAAAACAACTATTGCTTTCAATTAATAAATAATCCCTGGTTTAGTCGGTGTCGTAGCAGCATCTTTCTCAGATCACTTGGTAATAACCCGCTTAAGGGTATATTTGTTTATTACAGGTCAAATCAAAATTTGTTTTTTTATTTTTAAACAGCATTTACTCTATCTTTCAGATGCACGCCCATGTCCTAAATCTTTCAGACGCACACTTTAAATCTTTCAGACCCACGTTTTAAACATTTCAGACGCACGGACGTGACTAATATTCTTGATACGTACGCTCATCCCTTGAGACGCACGCTCTTATCCCTGGAGACGCACGGCCGTGCGTCACTACTAACCCTTCAATAATTCCTCAGCATTTAAAATTGCAGCGGCTGTAATGTTTTCGCCACTAAGCATTTTTGCGAGTTCTTCAATCCTTTCCGGTTTTGTTAAAAGCTTAAGCCGCGTGGTGGTTTCATTCTCCGAATCCTGCTTGTATACCAGGAAATGATGATCGCCTTTTGCCGCGATCTGGGGAAGATGTGTAATATTAATTACCTGCATATCAACAGATATCTGCTTCAGGATGATACCCATCCGTTCTGCAATTTCGCCTGAAACGCCGGCATCGATTTCATCGAAGATGATCGTCGGAAGTGCTTTTGACTTTGATATCAGCGCTTTTATCGACAACATGACCCTCGACATTTCACCGCCCGAAGCGACCTTGGAGATTTCGCAAAGTACCCCGTTCTTATTGGCCGTAAACAGAAAACTCACATTGTCCATTCCATGAGTTCCCGGCACCGGAAGCGGGGATATTTCGACCTTAAACTTCGAATTAGGAATTCCCAACTGTAAAAGCTGTCCCAACACCCGTTTCTCTATTTCCGCTACAACCGATTGCCGTTTACCCGATAAGCTGGTTGACAAAGCGTCAATTTCAGTTTTCTTCCGCTCCTTTAATGCCATCAGGCGGAGAATTTCCTCTTCTGTTGATGAGACAGCCAGGATTTTAGCTTCGAGTGAATTCCGCAGTTCGATCAGCTCCTCAACCGATTTCACATGATGTTTCTGCTGAAGCGAAAAAATCAGATCGAGCCGCTCACTGATTGAGGTAATTCTTTCCGGATCGTATTCCACCTTTTCGGCAATAGAGGCTGTTTCCTCCGAAATATCCTTCAGATCAAGATAAACACTTTCGAGGCGCTGGGAAAAATCTTTTGACTCCGGCAAAAAACTATTCATTCTGCTAACCAGGCCAATTGCGGATTTGAGCTGGTTCAACGCCGATATATTCTCGCCATTCAACAACTCTGAAACATTCGACAATCCGGCCTTGATCTCTTCGGCATGTGAGAGCAATTCAAGTTCTTTCTCCAGATTTTCCTGTTCATCCGGAATAAGGGCTGCCTTATACAATTGGTCGAACTGAAACTGGTAATAATCGAGATCGGCTTTTGATTTTTCAGCCTTTTGCTCCGCCTCGCTCAGATCGCTGATTAATTTGCGAAAGTCGCTGTAGTTTTCTTTATAGGCATTTAATAATTCCTGGTTACCGGCACAGATATCGACCACCATCAGTTGAAACGATTGGTTGTTTAATTCCAGGTTTTGATTCTGTGAATGGATATCGATCAGGCGAAGGCCAATATCCTGCATCGTTTTGAGCATCACGGGCGAATCGTTGATAAAAGCACGTGATTTACCCGCGGGATTGATCTCCCGTCTCAGGATAGCATGATTGTCAAAATCAAGATCATTTGCCAGAAATAATTCTTCAAACCCTAATCCATCGACCCTGAAAATTGCCTCAACAACGCATTTTACCGATTTGTCCTTCAACACAGAGGAATCGGCCCGTTGACCCAGAATCAAAGACAATGCGCCTAGCAAAATTGATTTCCCGGCACCGGTCTCCCCTGTTATAATGGAGAATCCGGGGCGGAGATCAACATCCAGTTCCCGGATCAAAGCATAGTTCTGAATTTTTAAGCGTGTTAACATTCAGGCAAGATAAGTATTAAAAAACTTTTTGATCTAAAATTCTGTCATATTTTCCCGTATTCGATGGATCACACTCGGTAAGAATGACCATCACCCTCCCCTTTTCGTCAGTACTGCCCTTCGAAAAAATATTAACCAACTCATCTGATTTGGCATCAAAAAAGATTCTGTTGATATACGTATCGGGTTTTGACCGGTATACACGCTGCATATTTTTAAGTGCATCGGCAATTTCAACGCGGCCAATATCAGGTTTTTCGGCCATTACATCCAGGCCTAACCGGTGATAACGGTAAAGCAATTCACGAAATGGTCCGTAGGCTTTATTGGTAAGATTCTCGACCAGCCAGAAGCGGTTAAAATTCCCTTCAAATGCCCGCCAACCCTTTTCACGTGCATTCTGTGAACGGTTTACAATATCACGGGCTTTCTGAAAATAAGCCGAACCACCCAACGGGGAAAATGTATCATAATCAAATCCCAGAAGTATATTGGCATAATAAGCTAAAATATTGGTAAGCGGATTTGAATTGGAAGTCTCATCAAACTCCATTGACTGAAATTCCACATACCTGAACTGCACATCATTATCCTTGATATTCAGTAGCGGTGAATCATACGAGGTATTGAAAATCGGACGGTTCAGCTGAACCTGCATGGTTCCTTTAAATTCATCCGCTGAAATCTGCTCAGTAATCTGAATGAAAATAGTGCATTCAATCCTTTCGTCGGTTGTAAAAACATTGTCAGACCATTTGCGGTTATTCATAAACTCGTAAATATCGGTCCGCATCGATTCAAACACCTGTTTATAGGTTCCCTCTACCCTGGAACTCGACACACTCACGTTGCACCGGAACTCTTGCCCCGTTGCCCCGGCAGCACAACAGATCAAAACGAACAGGAAGATTATTCTTGACATAAAGAGCAGTAATATTTTCTATAAAAATACAAAATTCACGATATTTCTGAGAGGGAATTTTCCGTATCGATAAGTTTATTTACAATATCAACAGCAACGTCCGATTTTTGTTTCAGATCGTAATTCAAAATTTCACCCCGGTTATCCAGGATTCTGATCCTGTTTGTATCAACCCGGAATCCAGATCCGGGTTCGCTCAATGAATTCAGAACAATAAAATCAAGATTTTTCTTTTGAAGTTTCGTAAGGGCATTCTGCACCTCATCCTGAGTTTCGAGGGCAAATCCGACAAGAACCTGGTCTGCCCGTTTAATCTTCCCCAAACTTGCGGCAATATCGGGATTAGGCCGAAGTTCGAGCATGAGATTGTCAGCAGTTCTTTTAATTTTTTGATTATCAACAACAACAGGTGTAAAATCGGCAACCGCGGCTACCATAATGGCACCATTGCATTGTTCAAAATGGTTCAGGCATTGCGTGTACATCTCGTATGCCGAAACGACATCTATCCGAAGTATGTTTTTGTGAATGCATTGAAGTGCGACCGGCCCCGAAATCAAAATAACCCTGGCTCCCAGTGCGGCTAATCTTTCGGCAATGGCAAATCCCATTTTACCCGATGAGTAATTCCCGATGTAACGAACCGGGTCGATTTTCTCGTGTGTAGGTCCGGCTGTGACGAGATAGGTTTTATTCAGGAGTTTTTTTTTTCAGCAAAAAAGTCAACGATCCTGTCAACAATAACTTCGGGCTCCTGCATTCTTCCCTTGCCCAGCAGACCGCTGGCAAGCTCTCCTGTCTCAGGCTCTATTATAATATTCCCGAATGATTTCAAAAGTGCAATATTTCGGGTGGTCGTGGGATGCGTAAACATATCAAGGTCCATTGCAGGGGCGATCATTACGGGGCATTTTGCCGACAGATAAGTCGTAACCAGCAAATTATCACAAATGCCGGTTGCCATCTTACCCATCGTTGCGGCAGTTGCCGGAGCTATTATAAGCAGGTCGGCCCAAAGACCCAGATCTACGTGACTGTTCCACTGACCATCATTCCGGGAGAAAAAATCACACAGAACGGGACGTCCCGACAGGGTTGAAAGCGTTAAGGGTGTAATAAATTCTTTGGCATAAGGGGTCATTACAACCTGAACTTCAGCACCTTGTTTGATAAGTCCCCTTAAAAGATAAGCAGCCTTGTAGGCTGCAATACTTCCGGTGACACCAAGAATAATTTTTTTTCCCTGTAGCTGCACCTGTGATGAAGGTTTAAATGGTTATGTTCCGGAGGATATCCTAAATACCGGATGATCCGTAAATATTTGACCGCTACTTTTTCTCTTTTGCAGGATTTCGGTAATAAATCTGACCTTCTTTGAATTCCTCATAAGCGATGAGGGTAGGTTTCGGTAATTTTTCGTAATAACGTGATATTTCGATCTGTTCACGATTCTCGAATACTTCTTCAAGATTATCTGTCAGAGAAGCAAACTCCTGGAGTTTGGTGTTCAATTCTTCCTTTAATTCGGCATTGATCTGGTTGGCACGTTTTGCAATTACCATCAATGATTCGTAAATATTGCCGGTAAATGCTTCCAGTTCGTTTAAATCCCTGGGAACAGTGGTTATGGCAGCTTTTGTTTTTTTATAATCCATATCTAATCTTGTGTTTTATTTATTTCTTCATCACTCAGATTCATCATCTTTTTCGTGCTGGCAAAAATCCGGTCAGCCTCTTTACGAAATTTACTTTCCGGAAACTCATCCGTAAAAGTGAAATACTCATCCAATGCGCTGTTCAGACGTTCACGTTTCTTTTCATCAATACTGTTTTCGCCAAGGAGATATTTTGCCTTTAACAAATAATACATCAGTTCTTCGCGGTATTTTGAATCGGGATATTCTTTTAGACTGTTGTTCAATGAAATAACTGCAGCCCTGTAATCTGCAAGATCGTAATATAATCTTCCCGATAAGTACGATTTATACACCAGCTTTTCCCGCATCTCGTCGATGAGCTTATTTGCTTCGGGAACTCTTGAACTGGAAGGGAATATATTGATAAACAATTGCAGCGCATCAATGGCCTCCTGGGTTGTTTTCTGATCAAGTCGTGCAGACGGCGAATCAAGATAATAGCAGTAGCCAATCATAAACTGAGCCTCTTCGTTGTATTCACTTCGGGGAAACTCCTTCAACAATTGGCGGAAATAATGACTCGCAAGTACATAATCCTTCTGGCCATAGCAACTTTTGGCCAGAAAATAATAAATCTGGTCGGCGCGGCTCGTTCCGCGATAAATATTGACCAATTCCTGGTAAAGCTGGGAGGCTCGGTTGAATTCCTTGTTCTCGTAATACTCTTTGGCTTTTTTCAGTTTATACTCATAGTCAGTACTTTTGACTACCTTCTGATAATCACCACATGAAAGAGCCATAAAAAACAGGCCTGCCCAAAGGATATTTTTCACTTTTAGAATCATTTTGCAAAGATACATTTTTTCAACAATTCGGCACATCATTTTTTCAGGTAATAAATGAATTGATTATTTGAATATTAATCATCAGATTATGCTTCCAATATTACAATGATTGCGGAACCTGTCAAATGGTTGCTCACCCCGGATTATGCAAAACTGATTTAATTCAGCAAAAATCAATACCATAACTTTATTGTAGCAATATAAAAAAGTATACTTTTGCATAGTTTTAAAATAAATCAAGACAATCGTGGATATTTTTGAAAAATTCAAAACAGACAAGGGCAACCTGGGTCAATACCAAAAAGAAGCTCATGGTTATTTTTCATTTCCTAAATTAGAAGGTGAAATTGGATCCAGGATGAAATTCAGGGGTAAAGAGGTACTTAACTGGAGCCTCAACAACTATTGCGGACTGGCCAATCACCCTGAAGTCCGGAAAGCAGATGCGGCGGCAGCGGCACAATACGGTCTTGCTTACCCGATGGGAGCCAGAATGATGTCCGGACAAACCAGCATGCACGAAGAACTGGAACGGCAGCTAGCTGCTTTTGTCAGCAAACAGGATGCCTTCCTGTTGAACTTCGGGTACCAGGGAATGGTATCTATTATCGATGCAATCTGTGGTCGTAACGATGTAATTGTATACGATGCCGAAGCTCATGCCTGTATTCTTGACGGAGTAAGGCTGCATATGGGAAAACGATTTGTTTTTCAGCACAACGACATGGACAGTCTCCGTAAACAGCTCGAACATGCCACTACCCTGGCTCAAAAAACAGGTGGCGGTATTCTTGTTATCTCGGAAGGCGTTTTCGGAATGGCCGGTGATTGTGGAAAACTGGATGAAATTGTTGCATTAAAGAATGATTTTAAATTCAGGTTACTTGTTGATGATGCCCACGGTTTTGGAACTATGGGTGCAACAGGTGCAGGAACTGGCGAACATTACGGTGTCCAGGATCAGATTGATATGTATTTTGGAACGTTTGCAAAAACAATGGCCGGGATAGGCGCTTTTATCGCAAGCAGCGAAGAGGTGTGCGATTTTCTGCGCTACAATATGCGTTCTCAAATATTTGCAAAATCACTTCCGATGGCAATGGTGCTGGGATTACTCAAACGTCTTGAGCTAATTCGTACAGAACCCGAATTAAGGGAGAAACTCTGGACAATTACCCGGGCGCTTCAGTCAGGGCTGAAAGCTCAAAACTTCGATTTAGGAGTGACCAATTCACCCGTTACCCCAGTGTACCTTTCCGGAAGCATACCCGAAGGTACCAATGTGGTAATGGATCTTCGTGAGAACTACAATATTTTCTGTTCAATCGTTGTTTACCCGGTAATCCCTAAAGGACAGTTACTGCTGCGTCTTATTCCAACTGCAGTTCATACCCTTGAGGATGTTGAATACACGATCAAGGCATTTACTGAGGTGCGCAAGAATCTTGAAGCAGGAAAATATTCAAGCTCAAAATTTGCACAGATTTCATAAATGATCTATACCCTATAAAAAATGCCTCCAGCAATGAGAGGCATTTTTTTATGAATCAGAAGGCCGAAAAACAGAAAACAGAATTTGGAATTTTCAAAAATTCTCAGGTTATGAAGTTGTGTAATTCCAAATAATGGCGTAATTTTGTGCATTCAATTCCATATATTACGCCATAATATGAAATCCAGAGCCATGAAAGCTGTCTTGACAGCAAAAATAATTTCACCTTTTGGACGCATTATTATCCTCACAGGTGCCCGTCAAACAGGAAAAACCACCTTGGCATGCGCATGTTTTCCCGAATATTCATATTTATCGATCGAAGACCCAATACTTAGGAGTCAATATACCTTATTAACTGCATCGCAGTGGGAAAAAACCTATCCGAATGCCATTTTGGATGAGGTACAGAAAGAACCGCGTCTTATCGAAAGCATAAAGTCAGTTTACGACCAATACCCTGCTCCAAGGTACGTTCTTTTAGGTTCGAGTCAGCTATTGTTACTTCAAAAAGTGAAAGAAAGCCTTGCAGGGCGGTGTCATATACAGGAAGTTTATCCTTTGACAATTCCTGAACTTTTAACAAAAAGCTGGGATGAACAAATAAAACCATCTTTTTTTCAGCAATATATGACAGAAGGGTCCTTTCAAATCCCATATCCATCATTTTTATTCGATCCGGATTTTGCGGAGAAACAAAAATATTTTGATTATTACTTGCATTATGGGGGATACCCGGCATTGGTGACAAACAACATTTCTGACAGCGACAGGATTGAATGGTTAAGCAATTATGTACGTACTTATTTAGAGCGCGATATTCGCGATTTGGCCGACTTCAAAAACCTCGAACCCTTTATAAAAGTTCAAAAAATAACTGCACACTTAACTGGTCAGCTGGTTAACTTTTCAGCTTTGGCGAAGGAAGCCAGTATCAGTCCAAAAACAGCACAACGATTCTTGCAATACCTTGAACTAAGTTACCAGACACTCTTATTGGCACCCTGGCACAAAAATCCTTTGAAACGACTGGTAAAAAGTCCAAAATTACATTACCTGGATCCGGGTGTACATAGAGCCATTCTGCAAAAAAGAGGAGAAGTAACCGGTCATGAATTTGAGAGCGCCTTAGTAGCTGAACTTTTCAAGCAGATAAAAAACAGCGCATTCCCTGTATCCTTTTATCACCTCGCGACAACTGATGGCCGCGAGGTGGATATTCTTCTCGAGACTGAGAACGGATATATTGCTATTGAAATTAAGCAGTCAGTTAATATCAACAGCACTGATGCAAAACATCTAAGAGGTCTTTCTGATATTTTAGACAAACCTCTGCTTCAATCCTTTATTTTAAGCAACGATAACAGGGTAATTGAACTCGACAAAAACATTCTGGCCCTCCCCGCTGCAATGTTTTTGACATAAATATTTATGATTAAAACTGATAAAGCAGATTATCTATTAATGAATGTGAACACTTTTTTACGGAGGCAAATGGAATGCCGGGGAGAAATTTCATTTTCGCTCGGAGAGATACCTTTCTGCGTCTATTGCGGCTTTACAGCCCGATCCTGCAGCGGTAACAGCCTGCCGGTATACATGATCCATTACATCACCGCAGGCAAAAACACCTTCCACATTTGTCTTTGAACTATCGCCAGTCGTCTTAATGTATCCGACCTCATTGGTTTCAAGATATGGTTTGAATATTTCGGAATTAGGCTGATGTCCGATCGCGAGAAAGAAACCATCGATATTGATTTTGACTTCCGATTCATCGGCTTCTCCCTTATTTTTTATAAGCGTTGCTCCTTCCACAACCCCATCACCAAACAGATTTTTGGTCTGGTGTTTCCACAGTATTTCAATATTGGGGGTTTTTATTGCCCGCTCCTGCATGACTTTAGACGCCCTTAAGACATCGCGGCGAACAATCAGATAAACCTTACGGCAAAGTCCTGCAAGATAGATCGCCTCCTCGCAGGCTGTATCACCACCGCCAACAACTGCGACATCTTTCCCTTTGTAGAAAAAGCCGTCGCAAGTGGCACATGCCGAGACACCTGAACCTGCATATTTTTTCTCATCTTCAATTCCGAGATACTGTGCGGTAGCACCTGTGGCAATAATAACGGTATCTGCCTCAATCACCTTCTCACCATCGATCGTGATTTTATGAACTGATCCCGAAAAATCAGCTGCTGTTGCCAATCCCCAGCGGACATCAGTTCCGAATCTTATGGCTTGTGCTTTAAGATCTTCCATCATCACCGGACCGGTTACTCCCTGGGGATATCCCGGAAAATTTTCGACTTCGGTGGTTGTTGTCAACTGACCTCCCGGTTGCAGGCCTTCGTATAAAACAGGGTAAAGATTGGCACGCGCAGCGTAAATGGCTGCTGTAAATCCGGCGGGTCCGGAACCAATAATCAAACATTTAACATGTTCTGACTTTCCATCAGGTTTAACAGTGCCAGGCTGATTTTCAGCGATGTTCAAAGGCTTAAATAATTCCATCTGCGCTTGTATTTTTGTTTTTCCAAAGTTAAAAAAAATTTCACTACAGCAATAGTTGCTAGTGTAAATTAATTCTGAATTTTATTTTTTTAAAATAGTTGTAAAAAGAAAAAAGCGGATTACTTTTGCAACCGCGTTTAGTGACAGACGCACAACAATTCGGGGTGTAGCGCAGCCTGGTAGCGTACTCGTCTGGGGGGCGAGGGGTCGCAAGTTCAAATCTTGTCACCCCGACTAATTGATTATAAAAGGGTTAGGCAGTAATGTTTGACCCTTGTTTTTTGGGTATGGTGCCGGATTATATCATTTCTTATATTCAGGAGGTAGAGTAGTATAAAATCCTCTTCTAATGTAAACAATCTCACCTGTTCTTTTAACCAATTTTTTAGTCCCTTAGAGTGATTTTCATTTGTTCTTCTTCTATAATTTTTTGCAATTCGGTCTCATGAGGTAAACTTAGCATGTATTTATTTACAAACACCTTTTGAGGCAAACCTGTCGTGGCATATTTTACAAGATTTTCATTTTTGCTGGCACAAAGTATGATGCCAATTGGTGGATTGTCTCCCTCGTGGGTTTCGTTTTCTTTGTAATAATTCAGATAAACATTCATTTGACCGGCATCATCATGGCTGAATTCTCCTAATTTTAAATCTATCAATACATTGCATCTCAATATACCATGATAAAAAACCAGGTCGATACGATAATGCTTATTGTCAAATGTAATTGTTGAGTTTCAACGATGTTAGAAACAAGTTTACGAATATTTGCCATTATGATCAATTTTGTAATTCAAGATGATCGTCTAATCAGTCGCTAAAAAAAATGATTTTGTCCCCTGAAATTGATAAATTGTTTAATAAAGATTTCAATTGCTCTAGCAGCATCAAGAGAAATCGTTTACAGTTTCCTAATAGCAACAGAAGAACATTAATTTTCGTATGATATATTATATTACATTTGGAGTGCAGTTCATTGCAGAAGTCCCGTTAGTAAAAATCCCCGCCTGAGCATAATGGTGGATCGTTAGCTGACATTAAGCAGACTGAATTAGCCTGGTGTATAAGATCTAAACTGACAAATTTTAAAGAATTCACCCTTTACAAAAACCATTTCACAAAAAAATGAAACACCTGATTTTTCTAATTTCTATTTTTATTTCGCTGAATGCTTTCGCTCAGAATTATGTGGGTATGTGGAAAGGAGAAGTTCATCAGGGAGATTCGATTATTCAGTTCCAAATGAATGTAATGATTCAGCAAGACACAACGATAGGGGCACAATTAGTGAAACCGGCATGGTGTCTTATTGCAGACAGCAGTTTTTATGGAAATAGCTTTCATCTCAAATCCCCCAAAAGACCCGAGTCCTTTAAAGGAGAAAAAAGAAATATAACGTTTACCGGAGAATTGACTGCTGATAAAAACCAATTGGAAGGTATACTTACTATTGCAACGAAAGAATATCCTCTCCAAATGCGTCGAAGCGATAAAATTGTTCTCCGGCCACAGGAGCCGCAAAGACCATATCCCTTTCATAGCGAGGATGTTAAGTTTACGAACCCAAAAGATCATACAGTTATCGCTGGAACATTGACCACACCCCAAAAAGAAGGAAAATTTCCGGCAGTAATCGTGAAAGGAGGAAGTACTCCTGGCAACAGGGATGGGGAACCTCAGAATCCAGGGGCTGACAGCCATAAAAGATTTCTGGTTCTGGCTGATTACCTGACCAGAAATGGAATTGCTGTGCTTCGTTGCGATGACCGGGGAATGGGCCGGTCCTCAGGCGATTTTCGGGAATCAACCGTCGCCGATTTGGCTGGTGATCTTTTGGCGGGCTATGAATTTTTAGCTTCAAGAAAAGATATTCAAAGCGATGAAATTGGTTTAATTGGTCACAGCGAAGGTGGATTGACTGTTGCAATTGCTGCAAGCCAAAACCCTGAAATTAAATTTATTGTCATACTGGCTGGTCCGGGCCTACCCCTGAAAGAAGTTTTTGAACATCAGACAATACTTAAATACCAAAATGGAGACATTTCGAAAAATGTATTTGATCAGGAAAATAAAATCAGCGCGAAAACTTATCAGCTATTAAATCAAAGTACAGAGCCGAAGGTTATTCGTGACTCATTAACCAGGTTTTTAATCAAAGATATCAAGGCTAAGGCAGCTTCCAGCTTTGGAGTAAACGCGGAAATTCCAATTGAGATTATGATGATGATGGGAGATATGATATCCATAAGGTCAGGTAAACATTTTTTGTACAATTTAAATGCTGATCCATCAGAATATATCGAAAAGCTCAGTTGTCCGATTTTATCGCTTAATGGGAGCAAAGACATCCTGGTTTCCGCTGAAAGAAATCAGGAAGCGATACGAAAAGCGCTATTGAAGGCTGGAAATAAAGATTTTAGGATTATTGAGTTGCCGGGTTTAAATCACAATTTTCAGGTATGTCAGACTGGTAGTTTGAAAGAATATCTGTCTATTGAGCAAACCATTTCACCAAATGTGCTGGATATTATCACCAATTGGATTAAGGAACATGTTTCTGTGGAGTAAAAAAATTACAAAATGAAGTGCATTTAATAAATCGTTTACGATACTTTAACTGCCTGTTACCGGATTCTATGATCATGAGGCTAATTCATGGGAAAACAGTAATATTGCACGTCAAAACCATGGTATAGTCCAGCAATTCCTGCCGGATCCTGAGGAAAAGGTTTTGAAATTTACAAGCCTGAAAAATTTATAAAAATGACACTTCGCATCGCCTTTTTATCGCTTGTGTTCTTATTTACGATCGCGTGTTATAGTTCAACACAAAGTATTGCATCAAGTATTACTCGTGTTACCCCTCAGGCTGACACATTGGACCAAATCACCTGGATTATCCCAACAGATGGCGGCACTCCGAGTGATTCAACAAGGATCCGCAGAAGCGGATCACATGAATTTGATATCCGCGCATCGTACGAAGAGGGAGGAGCAAGCCCGCTGAAACACCCTGTTTCACGCATGGAACTGCTATGCCGGAATAACAGTAGACAAAAAATTCAGGTAACGCTCCATGTTGATTTGTCGGACGATGGTAAGCGTACTGATTTTAATAACAAACCCGAAGCAGGGATGCCCGATCGCGATTATATTTTTATTCGCACTCCGGGCGGGGAATGGCGGCAAGTGAACGGATCGACGGAAGGCTGGGTGGTGACGGTAAGTTTCGAAGCGCCACCCGGCGAAACAAAAGTGGGGTTAAACCCCTGGTATAATTATAGTGATTATTTGCATTTTATAAACTCACTTCCCCAAAATCCGAATCTCGAAAAAATGATGGTGGGAGAAAGTGACCATAACCGCGAACATTGGGAGCTGACCATCACCGATCTTTCGGTTAATGCAGCGCATAAACAAACGATATTGTGGCATGCGCGCGAACACGCCTATGAAACATTCTCTTCTTTCGCAATGGAAGGGCTTGTCCGTTACCTACTCTCGGATGAGGCATCGGAACTCAGGAAACGTTTTATTTTTGTGATCCACCCCATGGTAAATGTCGATGGTGTGGCCGAAGGCTTTGAATACCGTGGCGGTTATGATTTTCCCGATCCGCGCGGTACGGCTACCGCCCTGCTCACGTATGCCGCAATCGACCGGTTAAAGCCCGATTTTGTGGTGGCCTTGCACAACTGGATCGCGCCGCGGGATCGCAATGTTGTCTTCTATACGGATGGCGAAAACGGCAAACCAACCTCCCGCGCATGGCTCCGATTTACACAATTGTTCCCTTCACTCCGTTGTTATGGCCACCGCTGGCACAACGAAGAAAACCCCCTACGGTACAACTGGGAGGGCCGTTCGTTGTCGTTGAACAATGTTCATCAGTATGCCATGAAAAAATACGGCACGCGTGTCTGGGGCTGGGAAATGCCCTGGTGGAACAACAACGTGGAGGATGTTGAAAATGCCGGGGCGTCGTTTGCACGGGCCTTTCTTGCCACCATTGAAGAGATACGCGACAATAAAGTACCAAAATCCATTGAAGACCAAAGCTTTGAACTCCCAAAATGGAATATGCACGAGTTTACGGTAACTGCCAAAACAGTCGTCGAAAACCCCTTCCGCGATGCGATGCTCGTGGGCGAATTTACTTCCCCATCGGGCAAGCTTAAGATAGTTGACGGCTTTTACGATGGTGATAATACCTGGGGGTTACGTTTTGTTCCCGATGAAGAGGGTGAATGGAACTACCAGTTACGCGGTGAAGGGGTCGAAATTCTCAGACACGGTAGATTGAACTGCACCCCTGCGGTTGGTCATGGATTTATCCGTATCCATCCCGCAAATCCTACTTCTTTCGCCACTGATGATGGAACCCCCTTCTTCCCGATGGGTGACACCTGTTATGGGCTTCACGACGACAGTCCCATTACCGGGGCGCTGCGTGCGGAATACCTTGAAACAAGAAGGTCTCAAAACTTTAATTTTGTGAGGATGAGCGTTGGCCATAGTCACGAGCGGGCTCAGGCAGATCCCGATTTCTGGGCATGGGGCGGCACGCCCCGGAAACCTGATCTGGACAGGTTCAATCCGGTTTTCTTCCGGAGTCTCGACAAATTGCTGTTGCAAATGAAAGAATGCGGGATGAACGCAGAATTGCTGCTGCTGAATTTTTATCGTTTGCCATTTACCGATCCGGTGCAGTGGACACCTTCGCGTGAACGCCTCTGGCTGCATTATCTCCTTTCGCGTTATGGGGCATTCGACAATATTTTTATGTGGACGATTTCCAACGAGTACGAAACCCATCCCGACGGCAGATACCGGCTAGATATGCCCGACGACATTAACTGGGTAAAGGGAACTGCCCGTTTTATAAAAAAGAACGACCCTTACCACCATCTTGTTACGGTACACCCTGTGATATCGTCAAGTACAACAGGGTTCAGTACCCGCAGTCCGTTTAAATTACCCTGGCAAATCGGTGGTTTTTATGGCGATGAATCCGCACTGGATGTCCTTTCACAACAAACCGGAAAATCGGGAGAGGGAGTCGTGTGGAACAAACAGCTCAACTGCTGGGAGGGTGACGATCCGAATCTGGTTGCGAGCATCCGTGTCGATCTCGCTTACGGTAAGCCGGTGCTGAACACTGAGAATGGTTATGAATATGGACTGGGCTACCCTACGGGAAAAATGCAGGTCCATCATCCCGATATGGTGAGGCGAACTTCGTGGCGGATTGTCTGTGCAGGAGGCTATTTTGCCGCCGGTTATCGCGGGACACTTGGACATAGTGATATATGGAACCGGATCGATGCGCCAAACAAATACAATTTTGAGTTGAAAGACGAAGGTTCGGCCCCGCAGTTGGGAATTCTCTATAAATTCTTCAATACGCTCCCGTACTGGAAGATGCAGCCATTTGACGGGATAAGCGGCAATGCGGTAGCGCTCGCCGATAAAGGGAAAACATACCTCACTTATCTTCCGCATGGTGGCGACATCACCATCGATCTGTCGGGGGTTGGGGTGATGGATCGCAGGTGGTTCAATCCACGTACTGGCAAATCCGGCAAACCGGCTGTTATCTCCGGTGGGACAATTCAAAAATTCAGCGCTCCAGACAGCAACGATTGGGTCTTGTTACTGACGGCTAAACTGAAAAAACCCGATAAATTTTAATTCTAAAATCATCCGGCTAAGTTTTATCAGGCTTTTTTGCATTATACGCATCATCGTCCGATAACACGATAAATTGTTCCGCTGGTTACCCCGGCTACATAGAGTTGTCCTTCGGCATCCTCGCCAAATGTACTGAAATTGTTATCGGGGAACTGACCGAAATCTTCCTTTACCCAGGAGTTGGCCACCTTATGCAGTGTCCAGATTTTGTCGGAACAATAATCGGCAAAGAAATAATGACCATAATACAATGATGAATTATCCCCCCGGAAAACATACCCCCCTGTGACAGAACATTCGATACCATGCTCATACTGATAAACCGGGAAAGTTAAGGATGATGATGCCGCGCACCCGGAAATATTGTAAACTTCATTACCTTCATAGCATCTCCATCCGTAGTTTTGGCCGCCGTTACCGGAGGCCGGTTGAAAGTTAATTTCTTCAATCGCATTTTGTCCCACATCGGCAATCCACAAATCGCCGGTAAGCCGATCAAAGCTGAATCTCCACGGATTGCGTAAGCCAAGTGCCCATATTTCGCCCAAAGTGGTAACGCTGTTGTAGAAAGGATTTGAAGGGGGAATAGCATAAGGATTTCCATGGTTAACATCGATACGAAGCATTTTACCGAGATAATCCATCGGGTTCTGTGCACGGTTGCCCGGATCGCCGCCCAAACCCCCGTCACCAAGTCCTATGTAAAGGTATCCATCAGGACCGAAAATCAAATCGCCACCATTATGGTTGGGATATGGCTGAGCGATGGTCAGCAATTTAATTTCGCTTTGAGGATCTGCTGTATCAGCGTTTGCTGAACTTACTTTAAATCTGGAAATAGTTGAAATATCATCTGCACCTACATAATTCACATAAAAATATCCTTTTGCTTTGTAATCCGGATGGAAAGCGATACCCAGTAAGCCACGTTCGCCTCCAAAAGTTACTCTGTCACGAATATCGAGAAACGGTTGAGTCTTTAATTGTCCATCTGAATTTACAATCAGGATACGACCAACCTGTTCTGCAACAAACAACCGGCTGTCGCCTGCATTCGTGATACATACAGGGTTGCTGAGGCCGGAGGCAAAGGGAATCATTTTCATTTCCTCTTTTTTTATATCGTTTACAGTTTGGGATTTTTTACAACCGGCAGTAGCTATTAACAGCATCAAAAACAATAACGAAAGTTTCCGGAGATGTGGCTTCATTGTTGCGACTATTAAGTAAAACATTGACGTGAAGAATCACTTAATAAAGCATTAACAAGTCATGGAAGTAATTGTTCGTCGTTTGACGGGATAAGCGGTAATATGGTAGTTCTGGCCAATAGAGGGAAAACAAACCTCAATTATCGTCAAAATCAACACGCATTTAATTCTGCCGAATAGTTTTGTAATGCGTCTTTAAAATCCTTAAAATCCGAGTTTAGAGCTTTTAGAATAACAGCTTTATCAGTTATAATTACTTCTAAAATCGTTATCAACTGTGTTAGTTTTTCGATAACCTTTTCATGAGTAGAACTTTGCCTTAGCAGATAGTATACATTGCTGATTATAACCGATGTAATGAAGCCTTTAATTTCTCTGGATTCACATAATGACAAAACTTTTGCCGCATCGTCCGAAAACGGCTCTCTGTCAAAAAAGAAGTCTAAAATTACGTCAGTGTCAATAGTTAACGGTATAAAAACAATATTACGAAGCAGAAAACAACAAGTAAAACAGCCCAAAGCCGGAAATCACTATACCATATTACTGTTTTGAAAGAAGCAGATTCTTCCTTAAAAAATTCTATGGTCAGCGTATAACCTTCCGTTTTTCCCTTAGGGGGTTTTGTTGTTAAAAGGCTCACAAAGACCATAATTGCCATAGAAAATACAAAATTAACCGGAGCCATATACAGAAAATGCATACTTCCCAAAAAAGTATGTTTTAGCCCGAACGACATCATGAAAAGAGCAAATGGAATTGTTGAGAGAAGTCCTGTAAATATACCTGTACCATTAGCACGTTTCCAAAATAAACCCAGCATAAAGGCAGCAACTACGGGAGGGCCCACGTATGAAAGCATTTGCTGATAATAGTTAACCAGCGTACCAAATTTTTGGATATAAGGTGCCCAAAGGGCTCCAAGGATCAGAATAATTATACCGGATAGCTGTCCTGCTCTTACAAGTCTTATGGAATCAGCCTTTGGATATTTTTTACGGTAAAAATCCATTGCGAACAGGGTAGATAGAGAATTAAGGCAACCACTCAGGCTTGCGGTGAGTGCCGAAATCATTGCCGCAAGCATAATGCCGAGCAATCCTACGGGCATCCATGTTGTAACCATTTTAGGATATATCCCATCCGGAGGATTTGTGTCCGGAAAGGCAATAACTGCTCTGATAGCAGGAATAAAAATCATATATAATGTGAACATTGTAAGGAAGCTTGTAAGTAATACTCCCTTTCTTCCATCATCTACAGATTTTGAAGACAGTACCCGCTGAACCAGCTGCTGGTTATTTCCCCAGAAGTAAAATCCCAGGATGGGTATAGCCAGAATCATTGCCGGCCACGGGACAGCAGGATCATCATAATTACGGATCAGGTGAAGCCTCGAAGTATCTGCGAAGCGTTCGGCAAGAACATCCCAGCTTCCCACATTTTGCAAAGCAAAAAAGGCCAGTATCATTGATCCTACAATCAGTAAGACGGCCTGAATAACCTCCGTTTTTATCACTGATGAAAGTCCTCCTGGTATGGTGTATGATGCTACTATCACCGCTGATATGATTACGGCCCACTGTATACGTACACCTGGGAATATAATGCTGAATATCATTGCACTGCCATAAAGTGTAGCCGCAATATCCATAAAGATTCCCCCCAGGATCGAAATAGCAGAAAAATAATATTTCGATCTTGCGTCAAACCGTCGTTCCAGGAATTCGGGCATAGTATAAATACCCGATTTAATATAAAAAGGCAGGAAGATCCACGCGAAGAATACAAGAACCAGTACCGATACCAGGTTATAGTTAAAAATTACCAATCCATACTTAAAAGTAGCCCCTGAGTGACCAATAAGTGTTGAGGTGGAAATGCTGGCAGAAAAAAGAGATAAGCCCACCATTACCCATCCCATGCTTCTACCTGCAAGAAAATATTCAACGGAAGATTTATTCCTGGCATTTCTCAATCCCCACCAGATAATACCGGTTAAATAGATCATGATAACCGATATATCAATTATACTTAACCTGGTTAATATTAACATAGAAGGTTATACTTTAAGGCGGTAACCGAACTTTTGATGAGTTCGAAACAACAAATGTCACTCTATTTTTATCTTGTCAGGGTAATCATATTATTCGATCACTAAAAGGAACATAGATTTAAGGTTGTAACCCTCTCTGATCAAAACCGGATTAGTAGCTTCTGAAGGGTTCCATTCAACCGTTATTTGCTTTTTCTCACCGGGAAACATGGTGAAGTATCCATCGGAGAAGTAGGCGGGAAGAAGGAGTTTATCACTCCCTGAATATCGCAGATTGAATTTCAATCCAATGGCGGTTGACTTCGAATGGTTCGACACAATAAATGTTGCAAAACCTTTTTCATATTTCACAACTTTTGCTGTCAAAAGGATTTCTGTCAGCGCATTGAATTCATCGAAAGAACCATCTTTATTTGTGTTTTTCCAGTATTCGTTCTGCGACAATACTTTGTTTCCTTCAAAAAGTGAAAGTCTGACCAGGTAAACCGGAGGAAGTACATTTGGAACTTCAACCGTAAAACAATCGGTTAACTGATTGGCCGGAACTTTGATTTTGATGTTTTTGCTGTATATCTTTTTTCCTTTCAGATCAAAAAGCTCTTGTTTGACAGACAATTGTTTGTAGTGTTTTAATGACGAATTTACTACCACGACTTTGTTATCGGTTAGGTTCATCTGGATATGAAGCGGTTCGCAGGCTTTTTTCGAACCAAAGTACGATCCGAATGTTTCGTAATCCCACGAGTAAGTTTGCCAAACCATACTTGGCCACGCCGGATGGCTCATCCAAAGCAGTATGCCACTGGCTTTTTGCCACATTTTGCTGTTCCAGCTTTCGAACATAGCCCGGTGACTGTTGTAATTCACCATTTGCGCTTTTTTGCAAAAGTCATCCAGATTGTCGCTTTTGCCATATTTGGTTTCGATGGCCTTCACATAATCTTTCTGCCCGTCGTGTAAATCATGATAGTACCAGGTATCGCTTATGGGCCACTGGTCTTCGGCGGGCATAAACTTGCGTATTGTGGCAGCAGTTGGCACCGAAGGCGTTCCAAGTTCTGTCGAAAATCCTTCGGCAATTTTCCGGTAGTACTCCCCCGGATCGGTCTGGTAATTCCATGGTCCACTGGGGCGTAAGTTTAAATTTCGTGAATTTCCCTGGTATAACCGGGTTCCGTCCTCATTGGCAATCAGGGTCTGAAGTTGTGGCTCAAGTTGCAAAGGTGCATAACCTTCATTTCGCGGACACCAAATGGCAATTGAAGCATGGTTGCGGAAACGTTTCACCACTTCGGCTGCATTGGCCATAAATAATGTATTATCGTTCACATTCAGGTTATAACCTTCGGTTGAAAGCCAGAAATCATTCCAGACCAGCATGCCGTATTCATCGCAAAGATCATAGAAAACCGCTTCAGTACTTTCTCCGGTCCAGTTTCTGATCATATTGAAATTCGCATCCCGGTGCAGTTTGAAATAGGGCTCCAACCGTTCCCGTGAAACCCGTTTCATTCCGTCGTCCATTCCCCAGTTGCCTCCTTTGCAGAAAACAGGAACTCCATTTACTTTGATGGTCAGGAATGGATTATCGCTTTTCCTATCAATCGAATTCAGCAAAGACTGATCAGCCGAATCGGCTAATTCAGGAAGGAAAATTCCTTCACCAACATCCACCCGGTCAATATTATTGAACAACACCTTTCCGGCCGCCTTTATTGGATTGAACTCAACGCGCCACATTGTTTTTTCAGGTTGAGCTACCGCTATTTCGTAGGTGAATTCGCGTACTCCAAAACGGCTTTCCTGCTGATCGGAAAGGTTACCATTTTCAAGTGTTGCCTGTAATTTCAGGTTGTACAGTTCAGGATGGCCGTAGCCATTTGGCCACCAAAGCCGTGGATTTTTAAGACTTAACTGCGGATATTGAGAAGGATAAAATGCGACATATTGAAATTCTCCAGGTTTCAGTTCAATCGTTTTACTGACTTCAACTTTGTCAATCCAACCGGTAATTTTTACTTTTTGTATTTTTTGCGAGTGGTTTTTAATGCCTGCTTTCACTGTAATTGAAACGCTTGTTGTATCGGGAAGAGGTAAATCAGTAATCACCTGCAGATCAATAAGCGTTACAACATCGGTCAGACGCAGGCGGACATCCTGCCATATGCCAATGTTACGGTCGCGGATACCCGGAATCCAATCCCAACCTTCGGAAGAGATAAAAGTGGGGCCGTCGAGACAAAGCTGACCGCCATTCGGACCTTGTCCTGCGCCTGGTGATTCCTCATGTGGAATGCCAGGATTATGTGGCGGATAAATATGAACAGCCAGAATATTTTGCCCCTGAAGATTCAGAAGTTGTGTGGCATCAAACTCCCCGCGTTGAAATGCACCGGCAATCCGTCCGAGCAGTTTGCCGTTCAGCCAGATATCGGCTTTGTAATTGATCCCGTTGAACAGCAGCCAGATCATTTTTCCGGAACAATTTTCGGGAAGTTTTACCGGCAGGCGATACCACCAATCCATCCGGCAAAGTGAATCGGGAATGGAAAGATTATTCAATCCAAAATAGGGATTAGGATAAACTCCCTGATCAACCAGCGTGGTTAACACGGTTCCCGGAACAGTGGCATTATACCATTTTGAAGTGCTGAAATCAGAACTAAACAACGATTTTTCGGAAGCGGTGACCTGATCTGCTTCAGCCATTTCCCATCCTGACGAAAGCACGTATTCATTTTCTGTCACTTTTTGTAAGGAGGCTGGAATAACTACCCTGGCTTTCCGCACTGAAGCCTGAGGTATAACGGATGGCTTCGGCAGTGTTGCAGTATCCTGCGGCTGTTGGAGTCCGAAGTTTAGTTTGTAGTTCTGTGAAAAACCTGATTGATAAAGAAAAATAACTGTTAGGAATGTGGTTAGTCTTATTATCCATAAGTTTGTTATTCGCATGTCAATTTTATTTTAATTTTCTGTTTTTTTGTTTTTATAGTTGATTTGTAATCCGTTTTTCCCGGAATTTATTATTGACTTTACCATCAATCCCGAGTTCCAATATCGAAATTTTTTCTTCACAAACCGTATCGCCATCCTTATTTACTACAATCGAAAAATCCTTTATTAGCAGTATGACGAGTTGGTGCTCATTTTTGGATTTAAAGCGTGCCGGTCGCCCAACTCAAATATTCTTCAGGGGTTGGCAAACGTTTTAAGATTAGCTTTTGGCTGGCTACCCATATTTTAGCTTTTATATAAAAACTGCTGTAAGTATAATACAACGGCCATTTCTCGTTTTTGTCATCAATCAGCCAGAACCCGCGTTGAACACCTTCTTTGATTTCGTTGTTATACATTTCCCAATACAACACGAATGGAGCACCCCAAACCAATGCTTTACGGATATTTTCGCGATTAACCGATTCGTGTTGGCTTTTTGAAAAACTGAAATCGATTGCAGAACGTCCCATTTCACCAATAAAAACACGTTTGCCTTTGATATTCGGACGTGCAGGCAAATTCCCTTCAATGTAGTTCATCACATTGTTGTATTCCGACTGGCTCAGGCTCTGTGCATCGTACGATGAGTAGGAAACGTAATCGACATTGGTGAAAGGCAGCACTTTATTGACCACCCTGATTTTTCCGTTTATTGCATCTACAACACGGTTTACTTCGCAATAGGTGAAGACCTGAACATTGCTGTGAGCTGTTACTTTTAGTGCTTCATCGACTGCATTTTGCCGGGTCCTGTACCATTGAATCATTCCGTTTAAACGATCAGTTGACGGAACATAACCGGCATCGTAATTTGGGAGCAGATACCAGTCGCCTTCCCAATGTCCTAAGTAAAACTGTTTGCCGGTATTGTTAAATTTAGTTATAAGATAGCTGGTCAGATCAGCAATCTGGATTGAATCTTCCACCCGTTCTGAATTAGAATAGCCATCTGCCCAGTTAGAATGCGAACGAGCCCATAAGAAATAATAGTTGAAAGGCATGTCTAGCACTCTACTGAAAGATGGGTCATCCCGAACCAAGGATGTCAGACTGCTGTAATTTGGACGGCCTGTTATGTTATAACTTCCGGTACTTAACGAGATTTTTAGAATATTGCTGCCCATATCCAGGATAGCTTTTGCCGATTCAATCAGTCGGTCGTCGCTGGTAAAACCATAGGATGGACCTATCGACTGAGTTCCGATGGAATAATTGTAACTCAACACCTCTGGATCCGTGATTTCGGTTTTTGATCTCACCGTAAACAATTGGGTTGAGGCAGAGGTCGAATTTCCCGTTTTAACACTGATCCGGTAATCGCCCGGGACAACACCCGCGGGAAGGTTGAATACCAATTGGGTTGAAGATGCTGAAACCACAACTGCATTTATACTACCGATGGTAATGATGTTGGAATTGCCCGTACTGCTAAAATTGCTTCCCGAAATTGTAATACTGGTTCCTTCGCTTCCGGAAATCGGGGTAAATGATGAAACTATTGGGCCGTTCTTACCAGGCAACTGACTTTCAACAGGACTGCAGCCAAGCAAAGTCAAACTGAAAACAAGTATTAAACAATAAATATCCTGACTCATTGATCTATTTTTTTACTAATTTTTTTCCAGCATTCTTTAAAAGCTTGTCGAAATATTCAGCGGCAAAGCCCATTGTTCCATCGGGACGGATCAACCAGAATCCCCGCATTTCATCAGTTTTGCGAACATTATTCAACTTCCTGAGCTCTTCATTTTTTGGTTCGTTGCAATACAATTCCCACTGTATCAGGTACGGAACATCGAGCGCCAGGCAAACACCAATGTAAGCGTCCCAGCGATCTGTAACAGGTCCTTTTTCAGTTAACCCTTCATAACGCTGTTCCGGAATGCCGATTTCACCCAGGAAGACAATCTTTTTCCCTTTCATAAATTCGGTTGGCCTGATATTACTGCGAATATATTCAATTCCTTTGTACAATTTGAGACCGGTGGCATCCAATCCATCATAGCTCGACCAGGAAACCATATCGGTTTCAATCAGTGGTAAAACTTTCTTTTTCTTCCGCGGCTGCTGTTTCAATGGTAATATCCGGTCATGAATACTTGCAGTTAAGCAGATCTTAAAGCGTAATTTTCACATTACCTGCAAATTATGCCTTACAGTTCCAACACCGGAGGTATCGCTAAAGAGAAATTTCCGTCATTGTCGGTTGTTACTCCGTTTGTAGTGCCCTTTTCAATAACAGAAACTCCAGGAAAAGATGCCCCTGTCTGATCAGTTACTTTACCGGTAATCATAGTCGGCTGAGCAATTAATGGTGAAATTGCCAGGCAAAAAAAGATTGTCGAAAGGATCAGTTTAAATACCCATTTCCACTTTTTCAACATTTCGGAAATTTGTTATGATTGCGGATTCAACAACATTTCAAATTTCAACCGCATCTTTAAAAAGAAACCCGGTCTGACCCCAAGTGATTTCAGGTCTCAGCAACGACTAATCACGAAGCATTAATCGCAGGAGTTTCCTCCCCCTTAAATATGGTAAATAAATGATCCGGTCTCCTTTCCGTATATCCCACCGTTTAATAAACTCTTCAACTGCGGGAGTAAATGTCGCCTGTAATTCCTTTTTTGACTCTCAGGTTGTGCCCAGGGACTGAAATCATCGTCCGATAACACGATAAATCTTTCCGCTGGTTACTCCGGCTATATAAAGCTGTCCTTCGGCATCCTCGCCAAATGTACCGAAATTGTTACCGGGGAACTGACCAAAATCTTCCTTTACCCAGGAGTTGGCCACCTTATGCAGTGTCCAGATTTTGTCGGTACAATAATCAGCAAAGAAATAATGACCATAATATGATGATGAATTATCTCCCCGGAAAACATAACCGCCTGTAACGGAACATTCAATATCATGCACGTACTGATAAACAGGGAAGGTTAAGGATGAAGCTGCCGAGCACCCGGAAATATTGTAAACCTCATTGCCTTCATAACATCTCCATCCATAGTTTTCGCCGCCATTACCGGAGGCAGGTTGAAAGTTGATTTCTTCAATCTTGTTTTGTCCAACATCGGCAATCCACAAATCGCCGGTAAGCCGATCAAAACTGAATCTCCATGGATTGCGTAATCCAAGTGCCCATATCTCGCCCAAAGTGGTAACACTGTAGTAGAAAGAGAATCATTTTCTTTTCCTCTTTTATATCGTTCACATTTTGTGACTTTTTACAACTGGTAGTAGCTATTATTAGTATGAAAAACAATAATGAAAGTTTCCTCAGAAGTGGCTTCACTGTTGCAACTATTAAGTAAAACATTGAAGTGAAGAATCACCCAAAAACTTTAACAAGCCATTGAAATAATTGTTCGCCATTTGAAAGGGAGAGGTGGCAACCGGAAACTCCGGAAAAAGGAAAACACACCTCACCTACTTATGCTTATGCCTGTGATGCAGGTCGGGATCATGAGGATGTTCGTGGGTAACAGGTTCATGAATATGGAGGTGAGAATGCCATTTGTTAGCCGGAATTGTTTCTCCCTCATGGGTATGGTTGTGGTGCCCATCTGTGTGATGATGATAATGGACGTGCTCCATAGCGACATGCGAATGCTGATGTGTATGGGAAAACAGATTTGTAACTATAACCGCAAGCGCTAAAAAGGCAATCGAAACGAGGTGAACCCATTGAAAAGGCTCGTGAACAAATAAATACGACAACAGCACTCCCCAAACCGGCGCTGTGGAAAACAAGATCTGACTGCGGGTCGCCCCTATATTTTGGGCCGAGATGATGTATAACATGATGCTTAATCCGTATGCAAAAACACCCACAACGATTGCATGTAACACATGCTCAGGTGTCATGGCACTATCGGCTATAAAACTGCCGATCAATAAATTAACCGATCCGGCCACTGACCCTTTGACAAACGTTACAGTTTGCGGAGAGGCACCATCTGTCAGAGCAGTTAAGTGATTGTCTAATCCCCAGCAAATACAGGCCGCGGTAATGAGCAAACCTGAAGTTAAACCACCCGATCCTTCTCCAAACGAAGTTATTATTCCTGCTGCAACGGTCAAAAAAACACCAATCCATGTAGCCCGGTTGAGCCCATCTTTAAAAATCAGGACGCCAAGAATGGCGGTTGCAACCAGTTCCATATTTAACCAGATAGAAACCGATGCAGCATTGGCTGTTTTTAAACCTGCCAACAATAGCAAGGGACCTGCTAATCCACCGAAAAAAATGATTCCGAAAGTCTTAGACCTGCTTCCTGATTGAAAAAGCAATTTCAGATTGCTGTTCTTTCGGAAAACAGATGGCAACATCGCCAGTGCAGCTCCCAAATAGAGTAAACCAGCCAATTGAAAGGAGTTTAAACCGGCTAATAACAATTTACTGAACGGCGTGGCGGTACCAAAAAGAAACCCTGACAAAATACCTGTGATAATGGCAAAACGCTTCATAATAAAATCATTGAGCAATTAATTCAAAGGTAGCCAATTAAAAGTTTCGCGCAAATGACGCCTGGAACGCAAAGGGTTTTTTCGAATTTAGATCTGATAAAATAAAAGTTCACAAAATAAAATTGACAGTAAATAACCAAATATTGTAGTTGCAGAGATTAAATCTCTATTGTAACTTTAAGCTTATTAAATAACTTAAGATCATAATTAAAAACAATAAAAGATGAGCAGCAATTTAGCTTATGATTTTTCTGTAAACAAGAGAAACAAAACAATCACGGTAAAAAGAGAATTTGCAGCAGAACTTCCTTTGGTTTGGGACGCTTACACAAAAAGTGAAATCCTTGACCAGTGGTGGGCTCCAAAACCCTGGAAAGCACGAACAAAAACAATGGATTTCCGCGAAGGCGGGCATTGGCTTTACGCGATGGTCGGACCTGAAGGCGAGGAACATTGGTCGAGGGCAGACTATAGAAGCATCCAGATTCAAAAAAAATTCACCGGCCTTGATGCCTTTACAGATGCCGAAGGTAACGTGAATGCAGAATTACCACAATCAAAATGGGAAGTAACCTTTACTATCAAAGGTCAGAATACGCTTGTTGAAATCCTCATGTCCTTTGATGATCCGGATCAACTTGAAGCAACACTTCAAATGGGATTTAAAGAAGGCCTTGCATTGGCAATGGAAGGATTAGACGAACTGCTGCCTTCACTAAAAAAATAATGCATAATATGGGAATCAATATTTTGTGACACAAACGACGAAATTGTTTTAGTCAGTTTTTCGTGGGTGGCAATAATTATGGTTGTGGTGATAACGCTAGCTTTAGAGAAAATTCATGAATTTGCTCTAAAGTCATTGACTTGGCCATAGCCGGCGCCATTGCCTTCGCGCAGCATAAGCATGAAAAGCATATGTTCCGGCATCGATCGTTCAATTTTTTGCTTCGCATATTTTCCTAAATTTGTCTGCTTCAAAAGAACTTGACAAAACATTAAAAATAAAATCCAGGTTGTTCCATTTTAAAGGCTGGTTTCAAAACTCAGTGAGACATAACGGGGGTGAAATTGATTCAGGAATGGTAGGCAGTGACTGCAAAATTTAAATAAACTTATGACCCTCGTATTTTCACGCATCAGGATCCACTACCGCTCGTTTATATTTTTTTTGATTTCAGTTCTTTACGCCACATCAGTTTTTTCGCAAACAGAAATTAAAAAAAGAGACGAAAACTATTACCTGAAGTTCAAGGTACTGGAAAGCACAACAGATATTGGAAAATATGTGGATGGCAATGCTGATTCACTGGGATTTTCAGATTATTCCTTCAAAAACATGCCCGGAAAATTGCCCTCACAAAACAGAATGCTCACGTTACGATCCTCTGTGGTATTTGATTCTAAAGTTGAAATTGAGGAATGGGTACTGGTTTTTCCACCTGTTTTTTACGTATGTAATATCTATCTTAACGGAAAGCTGATCGGGATAAGAGGTGATGCAAAATACGGATATACCAGCCGAAACCATACCACAGAAAGCTTCATTCTATCACCCGATTTATTGCACCGGAATGGAAAAAATAATGTAATTGCCATAGAAATATTGCCGCAATACGGGGAAAACAATTCGGTTTCCGGAATATTTGTATCCAGCCGCAAACAGGGGCAGACGTACGTTTTTTGGAGAAATTTTTTAAGCATCGACTTTATCAAAGCAATGATGCTCACCTCATTTATTGTTTTCCTTTATTTCTTAATCTTTTCATTTCAGCGTAAATCGGAAAACACAAGCTACTACCTTCCTTTTTCGATGGTATGTCTTTTTTATCCCCTGGCCTATCTTACAAATGTGGTAACTTTCAATTTCGCGGATACTTTAATGCTCGAACGAATCACTCGTCTCGGCAGTGCAATCTGGTCTTATTTCGTCCTTTTTTATCTGCTTGAATTTACAAAAATCACAAGATTTAAGAATCAGATTATCCTTGCATTGGGCATTATCTACATTCCAGTCTTAATCTTAGGCTGGCTACCCGATACCGTTCCCGGTGTGGTGGAATTTAATCTTAAGTATACCTCGTTAATTAATGTTTTAGCGACGTTAGCTGCCATCACAAGCTGCTTTATTTTTGCATTTCGTGCGCGGACCAAATATGCCTATATTCTTGCGGTGGTCCATTTGCTGGTTATTCCTTGTCTGCTTTTCGATATGTATTACGCAAGAGTATTGCAAAATAAGCCATACGCATTATTATTGCCTTACATGATGTTTCTTACAATAGTGGTGTTCTTTTTCATTGTGTCGTGGCAGCAAAGTGACATCTATAAACTTGCATCAAAACAAGCTGAAGCACTAAAGAACATCAACGAAAATCTGGAAACCAAGGTTGCAGAAAGGACGATGAAATTGCAGAAAAGTGAAGAACAAACCAATTTAAACATAACTTCTATCAGAAAAGCTGAAGCCCTGATCCTGAAATTATCAACGGCACTGGAACAAAGTCCCACTACCATTGTAATCACAGATCTAAAGGGTAACATCGAGTATGCAAATCCTAAGTTTACGGAATTAACAGGTTATACCATTGAAGAGTCAATTGGTAAAAATCCAAGTATCTTAAAATCAGGAAAAACAGACGAGAAAATTTTTACAGATCTTTGGCAGACACTTAATGCCCGTAAAACCTGGCAAGGCGAATTTATCAACCGGAAAAAGAACGGGGAGGAATTTATTGAAAGCGCGGTAATCGCACCGATTTTTGATCAAAAAGAGACAATAATCAGTTACGTCGCCATAAAAATAGATATTACCGAACGTAAAAAAGCAGAAGCCGAAGTTCTACGCAAGAATAACGAACTTCAAAAACTAAATCGCGAAAAAGATAAATTCTTTTCCATTATTGCCCACGATCTGCGCGGACCTTTCAATGGTTTTTTAGGATTAACACAAATAATGGCGGAAGAATCATCGAACCTGCCGAGGAATGAAATACAGGAAATGGCAGTAAATATGCGTAAGTCTGCAAAAAACCTGTTCCGTTTACTCGGGAACCTTTTGCATTGGGCCGGGATGCAACAAGGGATTATTCCATTCAATAAAGAGAGAATCATTTTGTTTCCTCTTATTGCCGAAAGTGTAGAAATGCTCATTGAATCTGCCAATCATAAAAAAATTGAGATCGGGACAGTTGTTCCTCAGCATTTTGAAGTTTTCGCAGATGGTAATATGCTTCAGACTGTTATTCGTAATCTTGTATCAAATGCCATAAAATTTACCCCCAAAGGAGGTAAAGTATCCATTGTGGCAAAGCCAACTGTTGACAACCAAATTGAAATATCAATCCGGGATTCAGGTATCGGCATGAATCGTAAAATGATTGATGATTTATTTCGTCTCGATATTAAAACGAACAGGGAAGGGACCGATGGAGAGCCAAGTACGGGATTAGGCTTATTACTCTGTAAAGAATTTGTTGAAAAACATGGTGGCAGATTATGGGTGGAAAGCGAAGAAAAAAAGGGCTCAACGTTCTATTTTACCTTTCCGGCGTGGTTAAATCAGGACGGGAAAGAGGTCGTACTTCAAAACGGGTTAGCTGCCGGTGCACAAAACAAAATTGATCTCTCAGCTTTAAGGCTTAAAGTATTAATTGTCGAAGATGAACCAATGTCGGCCAGGATACTTTCGAAATTTGCTGAAACATTTTGTTCTCAACTTTTAACAGCAAAGACCGGGATTGAGGCAATCGAAGCGTGCAGGAATAATCCTGATCTCGATTTGGTTCTGATGGATATGCATATGCCCGAAATGGATGGATACGAAGCGACACGGAAAATACGTGAGTTTAATGCAGATTTGGTAATTATCGCCCAGACAGCCTCATCACTGTCAGGCGAAATGGAGCAATTAATTATGATCGGATGCAATGACAGTATCACTAAACCTATTGATACTGATCTGTTGTCAGGATTAATTCACAAGTATTTTGCGAATCAGGATGGAAAAGTATTTTGCTGAATTTTTTGAAATTACCCGATGATAAAAATATCTCTTCCCATTTTTTAGTTATGGTAACGTTTTGAATGTAACCTCATTCCCATATCCGGTTCCATCGCTGTTTGTTGCGTATGCCCTCAGGTAATAGGTCGTATTAGGCTGAAGTCCGGTTATGGTACTCTTAAAAGTTGACATTTTCAATCCACCACTGGCTGGCCAAATATCAAATTCGTCAATGGTTTTTGAATTAATTATTGTCGGATTATGCGACGTATCCCAGCAAACTCCCCGGCTTGTATTTTCGGAGCCTCCTTTTATCGTTACCTCCCCACCTGAAATTGCAGCAGAACTTGTAAGGTTCGTCACTGCTGCTGTAGTGACACTGGGTACAGTATTTTTAATGCACCGAACCGAATAATACTCATTCGGCCTTGTTTCGGAAGCACTCAATCCTTCTCTATGCAAAAAGAAGGTAACCGGGTAGGCCATTGGGGAATTACGCATCGATGAAGGAAACCATCCAGTCCCTGTTCCCATTTGCTCAAAACCTCCAAATATAGTGAGATAGCCGGCTGGTAAAGCTGTAAATCCCGTTTCGTTCGTTGCACAATCATTTGACGGGCTAGTCCAGTGTGCCGACCCGGTTTCCATTAGTTTACACCCACCGTTTTCTCCCAGAAAGTTATCTAAAAGAAGCCAGTCATAATAATCAGCGACATGCCATCCTGCTGGCGCCAGTTTTCCACTTTTTGCAGCACCCCAGCTATATAAAGCTCCGTAAGGCTTTTTGTAGGATATATCGTTGTTATACCAACAGTACGATTCATAATTAGTAGGTGGTGGAGGAGTTGGCAAATCGGCCCTTAATGTAATTGAGGTTCCATCATTGAACCTGGTTGTTTTTAAGTTCTCAACCATCCATACCTGTGTACCAATAGTAACAGAAGTGTACTCATTTCCATCAATGTCTTTAACGGTTGTCACCGAATCATCCGTGTCGGGCGGAAATAACAAATCGCACCGGTAAATTAACATTACGACAAATAAAATTGCCGCAATGCGGAAAAACCAAAACCTCATACTTTTTTTCATGTCGTGAGAATTTTTTAAGGTTTAACAATTTATTTTTTTGCAGGAAACTCAAAAATATTCCTCTCTTTTATTGCAAAAATGAAATATTAATATTAGTAGTTTTAATACATTGCGATATACGGTCAAAACCATTTTTAGTTCCGGAAAGTATGTTTTTATTTTCCTGTTATTCAGCAGGTTTATATCTTAACCATAAACAAAAAGACAGGATATGGTTGCCTGTCTTTATTAAGCCGGACTAGGGTTTCCGGCATTTAAAACGTGGTCCGAGGCTGGTGGGATTAAAAAATGATATACAAACTGCTGCTACGGGCCAGGCAGTTATCCAGGCAGTTTTATTCCCTTTTAATTCAGGCATTAGTATAATCGCACTTCACAACCAGTGTAAAGCGGGAAAGATAAAAAAGACCCTCGAGACTTTGAAAGTTTTGAGGGTCAAAAAAATTTCCTGCAATTATTATGTATGACAAAATACATCTTCCCCTATCCGTTAAGGTAACGTTTTAAAGGTAACCTCATTCCCATATCCGGTGCCATCACTGTTGGTAGCGTATGCCCGCAGGTAATAGGTTGTATTAGGCTGCAGTCCGGTTATTGTGCTATTAAAAGTTCCGGGCTTCCATCCACCAGAGTATGGCTCAATATAAAATTCGTCTGTGGTTTTTGAATCACTCGTTGTCGGGTTATGCGAGGTATCCCAGCAAACTCCAAGAAATGCAATTTCGGAGCCTCCTTTAATTGTTACTTTACCACCTGAAAATGCACCAGAAGTTGTTATGTCTGCCACTGCTGCTGTAGTAACAGTGGGTACAGTATTTTTAATACAACGAACCGAAAAATACTGTACCGATGTTGGTTCAACAGCGTGTAAAAATTTCCCGGATAAAACGAATGCTGTTGGATAAGCTATGGGGTAATTAGGCATCGTAGAACTCCACCATCCAGCTCCTGTTCCCATTTCATCAAATCCGAAATGATTGGAAATGTAGCCCGCCGGTAATGCTGTAAACCCGCTTTCGTTTGTCGCACAATCATTTGCCTGGCCTATCCAGTGTGCCGAACCGGTTTCCATTAATTTACACCCAATATTTTCACCCAAAAAATCAATTAAAAGACGCCAATCTGAAAAATCAGCAGTATGCCATCCTGCTGGTGCAAGTTTTGCACTTTTTACAGCACCCCAGCTATACAATGCCCCATACGGCTTTTTATACGATATATCGTCGTTATACCAACAGTAAGCTTCATAATTAGTTGGTGGTGGCGGAGTTGGAAGATCAGTCCTTAATGTAATTGAGGTTCCATCATTGAACCTGGTTGTTTTTAAGTTCTCAACCATCCATTCCTGTGTACCAATCGTAACGGTAGTGTACTCATTTCCATCAATGTCCTTGATGGTGTTAGCCGAATCATCCATGTCGGGCGGGAATAACAAATCACACCGGTAAATTAACATTACGACAAATAAAATTGCCGCAATGCGGAAAAACCAAAACCTCATACTTTTTTTCATGTCGTGAGAATTTTTTAAGGTTTAACAATTTATTTTTTTGCAGGAAACTCAAAAATATTCCTCTCTTTTATTGCAAAAATGAAATATTAATATTAGTAGTTTTAATACATTGCGATATACGGTCAAAACCATTTTTAGTTCCGGAAAGTATGTTTTTATTTTCCTGTTATTCAGCAGGTTTATATCTTAACCATAAACAAAAAGACAGGATATGGTTGCCTGTCTTTATTAAGCCGGACTAGGGTTTCCGGCATTTTAAACATGTTTTGATAAAGGCGCTACTTTAAACTCAGACTCATTCCCAGGTAAATCATCCGCCCGAAATCGGGATAGCCGATTACCGTGGAGTACCGCTTATCCGTTAAATTTTTTACTTTGAAATAACACCTCACAGGAATTTTGCCTTTAAAACTATAGCCACCCGTCAGGTCTATACTTACGAAATCGCCAAGCTGCTGCGGACCGGCAGTAACACTGGCAAAACGCTGATTTTCGAAGGGTGAAACATACTTACAGAGAATATTTAAATCAATCCCTTTTTTATCCAGATAAAGTCCTCCGCTTGAGATAAACACGGGATTCTCAAGGTTACGAATCATGCTTCCCTCCTTTTTCAACTCCGACTTCATCAGGGTAAAATTCACAAAGGGATTTACCAGGTTGAGAAGCCGGGGTGTCACCAGTTCATATTCGATTCCTGCCTGGTTCTGCCCTCTGTTTACATATAACTCCCTGATTAATCCTGTAACCAGGTCCTTATTTGTTTTTCCGCTCAGGGCAATAGCGTTTTCCTGCAAAATTCCGAAGACGGTAACCGACATTTTCCCCGTCAGGCCGATTTTCCGGATTGCACTTATATCAATCTTGATGCGGGTTTCATTCTTAAGTTCCTCAAGATCTTCATTAAGTGCACCACGCCGGGGTTTAATCTCTCCTGCCGCGGCATTGAAATAAAACGAGAGTTTGTTCCCGGGACGCCAGGTTATCCCAAGATTGCTTTGAAAAATGCCGGGTTCCCAGGTGTCGGTGATGGGTGTTACATTTTTGAACAGCCCGCCTTCTCCTTCAATATTAAAGGCAGCATAATCATTCAGATATGCCTTTGTCCAGCGGATACCCGCATCAAGCGTAAAATGTCCCAACTGATGCTCATCCACGATCACTCCCGAAAAAGTTTCCGTATCACAACGCTTGCCCATGTAAAACCGTTTGCCTTCAGGTGCTATCCAACGGTTGTATAGTCCGCCAAAACGAAGGGTGTTTGATTGGGATAACATTACCGACTGCATAAAATTTACGCCTGCCTCATAATCCCTTTCGTTCGATGTTGTTCCCTTTGCTTCATCATTAAAAGTAGGGTTGCGGTACGAATAGAATAACTGGATTTCGGAAGAAAGTCTGCCTGTTGGCCTGTATGCAACCTTGATATTCGAGATCAAAGCCTTGTACGGATCAAAGCTTTGTAACATATCGATGTATTTTTTATCTGCAGGTGCTTCGGCTATTCTCAATTGCCGGCTCCCGTCGAGATAGAATAAAGTAGCTTTAATTCCAAGTTTTTCCGATAATTGCCAGTCAAAACCGGTATTGAAATTGGCCATGCTCTCCTTTGCATGCTTACCTTCGGGACCATCGGTATTGTCGTAGCCTATCCCCGCGCGGTAACCCAATTTGCCGATTTTTCCTCCATGTGATATATGACTGTGAAAACTGTTGAAGGTACCATATTCAACGTCGGCATTCAATTCAGGTGTGGTATATTCCTTAGTTTTAATGTTGATAAGCCCGGCCATACCCGATAATCCGGTTAACAGTGCAGCACTTGACCGCACAATCTCAATCTCTTCGATGTCTGAAGCCGAAAAGAAATAGGGAAGTTCCTGAAATTCCTGTTGCCATACCCCGTTAACCGCATAATCGGGATAGGGATATTTCTGACCCCTTACCGAAAAAAATTGTTTTACCTGTCGTCCCCTGGTTTCTGTTAAACCACCGGGTACATGATTTAATGCTTCAATTACCGTGATGGCACCCTGCCTGCGGATATCTTCAGATTTGATAATGGTAATGGCCGGTGAAAGCGATGATGGTTCGGTATAGGGCGCTTTCAGCAGATTTCGTATCTGTCGCTGAGCGGTAATAGTAACTGAATCAATCTCATATACAATTCCGGTGATGTTGGTCTGGGCGTTTATTTCAGTGAAACCGGAAATCAGAAAGATCAAAAGAAACAACGATAAAATAGGATAGCCGGATTTGATCTTATAATTCACGTAACATTCTGATAAAGACATAGATATTTGAGGTTTGCCTGGCAAGCCAGCTTAATGAAATTTTAAATAAATATTTTACCTTTTTCAATCGTGATAATCCGGTCCGCGTATTTCACAATATCGTGATTATGCGAGACCATGACCACCGTTCCGCCATTCCTGTGAAATGCGCCGATAAGATCCATTAAAATTTTACTGTTGCCCGGGTCAAGGTTTCCCGTAGGTTCATCTGCAAGCAAAATTTCAGGATTTGAGATAATTGCGCGTATAAAAGCGGTTCTCTGTTTCTCTCCTACACTGAGTTCCGAGGGAAACTTATCCTTAAGTTCCGTGAGCGAACATTTCTCCAGATAGGAATCAATATTTTCAAAATGACTTTTTTCGTAACAAGCCAGCCTGATGTTATCAAGTACACTAAGGTATGGCATCAGGTGGAATTGCTGGAATACAAATCCAATCTCTTTTTTCCTGTACGCATCCTTCTCCCTGCGGGATTGATCGTAGATGTTCCTGTCCCTGAAAATGACTGAACCCGTATCAGGATGTATAAGACCGCCAATTACATAGAGAAGGGTCGACTTGCCCGCACCACTTTTCCCGGTAACTGCTAAATATTCACCTTTGCTCACAGTTAAACTGACCGCGTCAAGCGCCGTAAATTCATGACTGTTTGTATAATATTTTTTGCTAACCGTCTTTATTTCTATCATGTTACAACCTATTGTCTTAAAATTTTCAATCGCTTATTCTTCACTTAGAGTCCGGGCAGCATCAATTCTTGCGGCAAGTAGGGCAGGAATCCAACTGCTTAACATCCACAATAGAGGGAATATCACAATACTGCCATAAAAGAGAGACCAAATGGGTTTGATACTCTGTGCGGTAAACAAAAATATCTCCTTGCCGAAATATCCCGCTGTTGCACTGCCCGCGAAGAATCCGATAATGCCGCCTGCCAATCCAAGTATAAAAGCTTTTAACAGGATAATGTATAAAATGCTGTAAATGCTGCGTCCCATCGCTTTCAATAACCCTATCTCGCGACGTCGTGCATTGATATTCTGATAGAACAGAAGCCCCGTAATAAGCAGACACGAGAGGATTACAAACGGAATTATGAAAGCGCCATACTTATTCATCATTACCCGCTGATTTTCGCGTGCATCGGCAATACTGCTGATCTCGGTGACCTCAAGGTCGGCAAATATATTTTGAACCTGGGTTCTTGCATTTTTAATCCTGCCATCCTTACAGACACAACCCAACGCTTCAATTTTATTGATTTGTCCCGGTATGCCAAGTATCTGCTGTAAATCTTCGAGATTAAACGATACGCCCTGATCCATTAATCCTTTTCCTTCAGTAAGCCTTTTAGCGACCTCGTAGGTATACTCCCTGCCATCTTCACCGGTTATGACAAAAGGATCCCCGGGTTTTATATTTTTACTGATCAGTGAACCCAGCACAACCGTTCCTTTTGCCACGTCAAAACCCATGGTTTCCTGTGCCTGAAGGTATTTTTGAATAGCCTCATCCTTATATCCGAACAGCATAATCTGGTGCACGGAACCATTTGGATCCTTCCAGTCTGGAAACCGGACCTGCAAAATACCCGTTAAGTGCCTCACTGCATCAAATGTTTTTGACGTAGCCAGTACATCCACATAACTTTCAGGAAATGTACCTGTATTATTTACGGTATAGAAATCAATGAGATTGGTTCCTTTGGGATAAATATACAGGTTAAGACCCTGTTCCCGCATTATTTTCCGGGTTTCGTTTTCACTCGCTTTACTCAGTGAGAAGATCGAAACCGATACAGAACTCGCGACAATCACCGTAATAAGGATCACCACAGAATTAATCCTGCGGTAGAGGATCTCTTTGATAACTAATTTTAATGGATTCATAACGGGTTCTTATGTTTTCTTAGAATGTATAAAGTAAGAAATGCAACCACCAGCAGGACAAAAATTCCGGTGATGGCAAATGAGATATTCAGTGAGTTATCTTTTTTGATGACAATTTTCGGGGGTTGTGTGGTATTTATGCCTGTCTTCTGATCAGTTAACCATTTCGGCAAAGGTCGCGCCGCAGCAGAATCGTTTGTCAAAGTATCTTCCTGCCTCATTTTCCCAGCGAAGGATTTAGGTCAATCATTTTATTCAGGAGTGCAGGCTTCGGATTTTCCCAACTACCTGAATACAAGATATCTGTCCCGGGGAGATCATCTTTGATCAGACAACTGCATTCTGCAATCAGAAATTTAATCATCAGGTTGATATTCTCCTCCGAGATGCCCCCTGCAAGTAAAGGCTCGAGTGCCTTAAACTTACCAAATATACCAAAAAGCATTGGCTCATTTATAGTTTTCAGATCGTCCTCAACATTGAGCAGCAAAGAGGTGAAATGCGCCTCAGTCCTGTTTTTCCTGTCCAGTTCGACAATTGATATAATATCTTTAAAGGGCGAGGCCTTGATTGTATTCTGAAGAATCAGCAATCGGTCTTTGTCTTTTACATCATCCCCTGTTTTAAGATAGAGCATCACGCAAAGCTTGCCACCCAAAAGTTCATCAGCAATTTTCACCCGCATCGGAGAAGTGGCTATATGTTTGATATCCTCGTAATTATTGAATTTTTCAAGGAGCCTGTTCTTATAAAAGAGGGCATAATACGGCTGTTTGATGTCTTCCTTTAATACCCGTGAGACATTCAGATTAGCCAGCTTAAAGTTATCCGTCAGGATGCCGTTTTGTTTTCTTGCAGCATCACTCACGGGAGAATTGTCATAGCAAATAAGGGTGTATTTTTCGGGGGATGCATTCAATAACACCCATTCCGAAACCCGTGTAGTGCATGCAAGACTTATCACGCCCAACAAAAGGATAACCCTCACCGAAACAAAGGTCCTGCTTCGGAAAGATATTTTATGAATGATTTTATTTATAGCAATCAGCATTATTTCAAAATCAAAGTATTAAAGTTCCATAATCAGTTCAACTCCTGAGAGTATCGTATTTCCCCTGACAGGATCAAGATTGATCTTTAACGTCTTACCAGCCTTTACCCCTGTGAATGTCCTGACCACTTCCTTATCCGTACATCCCGTCTCATTTACAATATCAACATTCGAGGCTACTTTTTTGTCCTGTAGCCGGATGTCAAAAACACGCTCTCCCGGTTTTTTATTTTCGAGTTCAGCAAAATAGAGATTGACTTTGTAAGAGGCCTCAGGCACCACAATTTCTTTTGATAAGGTTATTTCCATCGATCGGATTCCACCAATCGCGCTTGAGCTTATCCAAGGGGTAGCTTCCGATTGAACGGAGATAGGATCTTTACGTATCTGATAATAGTCCACGGAATCGATCTTTACCGTGATGCCGGTTGCACTTCCCCCGACATTGGGGTAATCAAACCACAGGATATTGTCAGCTGAAGTCCTGTCTCCGGGTGCATTCAGGTTAAGGCCGAGATTTCGTATCTGTTTACCGCCCCATCCGTAATTACTGTTTGTCCAGTAGTTCATCCACGGCATATTTATTAATGCCAGTGAGGTCTGATTCTGATATGCACACTGACAGGTACGGGTATAGTCGGGCGAATTAAGCACTCCGTCAGCAACGATCAGGTTTGCCGAACACCCGGCTTTAAATCCGCCAAGACTGCCTGTTCCTTCAATAACATCGAGATTGATAAACCCCGCCGATGCCGATCGGAATGTAAGCAGGTGTTCGCTCGCTACAACATATCCGCAGCCATATTCACGTTTGAATTTCCATTTCAATTCCTCCCCTGTCACCTGGTCCTTTTCCAGGATAGGCTCGCCGGTGAGCAACTGAAACCCTTCGCCATTGGTATAAATCCTGTCATTCGAAATAATCGGAGGATTGGAATAGCTTATCGCTTTATCCCACAGCACTTCCCGCGTGGTTGCTTTATACACGATCATTCTTTTGCCGTCTTCCCCGTTCAGCATATCGCGCGAGGGCCGTGTGGCCTGCAACAAGAGTTTGTGCCCGGAAGAATAACCCAGCCATGTACCGAAAATATTCCGGGTTTCTTCATGTATTTTTTTGCCTGTATTTATGTCGAGATACAAAAGCCTTGTTCCTGAAGGAAGGGGTTCTCCCCTTCTTCTAAGCCGGGTTTCGAGATTTTGCGGAAGTTTATCGAGGCAGAAAAGAACATCATCACCCACGATGACCGAATTGTGTATAAATCCGTGATTTGCACTTATGCTCCATTTCTTATCACCAGTGAATCTGTCAAGGATTAGCAACCCGCTGCTGGCGGTAACATCCACATCATCAAATTTTATATTGCTCTTTTCACCCTCACTCAACGGTATTTTCGGGTATTTTGTGAAGTTACAACCCAGGATCAGGTAATTTTTATAGACGCCGATGTAGCCGAATTTCTCAATATTTCCATCACCGGATGTAAAGGTTTTGACCTGTTCACCAGTATTAATATCAATCAGATGACATTTATTTCCTTCGATAACATAAACAAATTCCTTTGTAGCAATAAAATTTGTACCACGCGCATTCGCACCCGGGAGATGTATCTGGTTGTATTTGGTATCGAGCGGATGCTCTTCGTCGTACGATTCATCATAATAAATCAGCCATGTATCATCTTTAAGCGTTTCGAATACTTTTTTCCAAAGCAACCTTCCGGTATATACATCACGGGCCGTTATGCTGTTAATACCCTGAATAATCAGGCGGCCATCGATAACCTGCTCCGATGGACCATGCCCATGGCGGGGCAGTACATCCATATTTGAGTTTCCACCAAACCACAGAATACCAAGAGGTGCCTTAACTATATCATCATTTGATTTTACCGTATTCGCAATATCTCCGTAGTTATGGGTCCAGCTTGCAGATCCCTCCAGCGAACCTGAACGTGTAATCATCGCGTGTGCTTTTCCTGTTATTACTTCGGCTCCATAAAGTTTTAACTGATCAACTGATTTTAAGGCCATTGAAAGGTCTTTTTCATTTGATTGAATCCAGATTTTTCCCCCGTACGGACGGGTAGACTCATAAATGTTAGTAAGAATCCCACTGTCAAAATTATTGAACCAGTCGGGGTCATTGATGATTGTCAGGGAAGCAAAATATTTTGGAATTGCCTTAAAAGTTGAATCGTAACGAAGGAAAGATAATTTTTCAGCAGAGATGCCTGCCTGATTAAAATACTTTCTCAGAAATTCAATCCTTACGGGATCTTTCCCGAATGCTATAATTTTCAACGTAGTTTTTAAGCAGAGAGCTTTGAAAAGATCAATATCCTTCGTTCCATACACAACAGCATATCCATCTGTAATTTTGGTAACTTTTATAATCTCATCGGCCAGGTGTGATTTCGCTTTGATTTTTGCTGCCTTGTTTCGGACCATGAGCACTCTTTTTACCGGAGCATCCCCATACACCAATAATGCACCATCGGAAGTAACAGCAATCAGTTTTCCGTTTGAAGCCAGGAGACGTTCGATGGTCTTCTCATTTTTTAGGGTCCAGGTTTTGCGTGGTTTTCCACCTTTAATATTTACTGCAGTAATACCGGTACTATCGGCAGCATAAAGATAATCGCCGGCCCTGATCAGATCGTTGGTAGCCGCAATATCTGAATTCCAAAGTGTTTCAAGTTTATTCGAATCGTTGAGAACCGATGCGCTGATTTTATTTCCCGAAAAATAAATCGTATTCCCATCGACAGCCGGGTACTCGCCGGCATCTGATTTTAATTTCTCACCTGTTCCTGAATCATACATATAGGTCATCCGTCCGCGGTGATGATTGAAATACACGCGTTCGTTTCCACAAGTAAAAGCGCCACCGGTTTTGCCGCTCGCAGCAAGCGGATAATAAAGCTCTTCTCCCGTTTTGAGATCGAATGCGGCGGGCACGGTGCGTCCCCCGGAAACCAGCAACCTATCGCCACTGATTGTAAAGCTTCCCTGCGGAGCAACATCGGCAAATGCGGGAGATTTGTGTGGCTGAAGAATATAGTTACTTCCCGTACCTTCGTTCTTCCAGATAACTTCACCTGTTTCAGCGTTAAGAGCATAAATAAAAGTTCCCATCATCGGGAAAATACTCGCTGCGGTATAAATAATATCATCCTTTATCACAATTCCTCCCCTTGCCGGCCACATTGAAATAAGACGTTTGTTTCCAAGCAGTTTATTGGATGCAGGGGCAAGAAGTTTTTGCCATTCCGGCAAGCCTGTATTCGCATTGAGACAATAACATGATCCGTCGTCGCTTGTAAAATAGATTTTCCCTTTATTTGCAGCCAATGGCAACCGAACAGGGCCATCGGCATAAAAATGCCAGAGTTCTTTTCCTGAATTGATATCGAGTGCAATAACCTTATCCTGATCATTAAATCCCAGGAATATTTTACCATCAGCCACGATCGGCTCAAAAATCCTGTCAAACTGCATCAGGTTCTGGTTGAGCGGATCATCCCATACAGGTGTCCTTGCAGAGAATTGAACCTGCCATTGCAGAAAAAGTTTATCAGCAAGTTGTTCCGGTGTTGAAGCGGAACGGTGGTGGTCATACCTCCACATGGGCCAGTCGTGAAACTGAGCCTGAAGATTGCTGCAGAGAAATACCAGCACGAAAACTGCAATGAATCGCTTCATATTGCCTGACCGGATTGGAAATTTAAGTTTATAAATATACAGAATTTTTACACCTTCAGAAATTTCTTGTTTTTATACATGATCAACAGGATAAGAAAGGTGATCGAAACATTTCCCAGTCTCATAAGCACCGGGTAATAATCACCAAGGAATTGTTGAGTGCCGTGAAACAGTGATTGTGAAACACTTGTGAAATTAATCAACTCATAGAGCAGGTAAGCCAGGATGGAGTTCATCCCATAAATTTTCAGCCAGTTCAGGTATTTTCCATAATCTTTGTAATCGACCATATAATAAAACAGCGCCATTAACAGGAAACAAATGCCGCTGCTGAAAAGTGTCATCGAACTTGTCCAGATATGTTTGATAATCGGCATGTGTAAGCCCCAAAGCATTCCTGCAACAATCATCAGAACTCCTCCGATTGCAAGCCACTGCATTTTTTTGATTTTAGACAGGCTGCCTTTCATAATTTGTCCGGCAAATACTCCTGTCATTACGGTTACTCCGAAATTCAGACTGCTAACAATCCAGGTATAACGATACTTTCCAAAATCAAGCCCCGCATCAGTAACTTTTACGCCATCCCTGAATCTGCCAAGAATCATACGATCGACATATTCTGCAAGATTATAGTCCTGTGTAAAATCACCTCCTCCGGATCCACCCATACGGACGAAGGTCAGAAGCACCCAATAGAGCACCAGTAATCCTGCCGTGATGATGATCTGCCAGCGCAGTTTAAAATTAATCAGCAAAATTGAGGCAATCAGGTAACCGATGGCAATAGCCTGAAGGGTGTTCGAATACAGGAATATCTTCTGCGGATTAAAAGCAAGCAGATTACCCTGGCACATCATACCCAGCAGGAATAGAAGCAGTATCCGTTTGAGTATTCGCTGGTACAATTGTGATTTGCTTCCTGTCCTGAGATATTTGGCAAAGGCAAATGGCATAGAGGCACCTGCCATAAACATGAACAAGGGCATAATTATATCCCAGAAAACAAATCCTTCCCAAATGACATGTTCAAACTGAATATTAATTGTATCCATCCAGGGTGTATTTACCGCACTCACTAACGCGGCAAAGACAGGTTGGAAAAATACCAGGAAAAAAAGGTCAAATCCGCGTAATACATCGAGAGATCCTAAACGTTCCGATTGTTGATGTTCCATAATAGTTTGTTAAATTAGTCTGTTTTTAATCTGCAATTAATTTTCTGTTGGTTTTCATTGGGTTTAATCTTATTCGTTCAGTTAATCAGGTAGCTTTTTCACATCATACTGAGGACACCATTGTTTGCTAAACCGGTTTGAAAAAACGGTCCGCATTTTTATGGAAAATTTTATCGACGACACTCTTAGGAAGATGCAATCCCTTTACCTTACCCGGAAGGTATTTTATCTGTTGCGTTGAATCAGTTGCCAGGTAAATCCAGTTGGATCTCCATTTCTCAGCAAGGGCGATTGATTTGGACGCAAAATCAGGTTCTTCTTCCGGGATGGTGACATCGGTACCATATAAAATCCGGTCCTGGTATTTAATCAAAAAATCACGGACATGGTCATAGTCTGCAATAGACTGCGATTGCAGGCGCGCAATCCTGGCAGAAAATTCAACCTTAAAACCGGGAAATTTGTCCAAACGTTTTGCCACCTCATCAATGCTCCATTCGAGACTTGCGAGGTGGGCACCTGTGTAATCAAGCCCGGGATTTTTCTTTAGGAGGTTATCCATAGCGTTAATCTGATCTTCATACGAGGGTGCTTCGGGATGTAAATACATATGGTATTGCGGATTGGCTTTATAATACCTGTAGTTTGAAGTGTCGGTCATTTCTTCAAATGGGAGCCAGCAATTTTTAGGTTCACCAAGATGACCCAGTACAGGAATCTTATTCTCAACCATGTATCTGAAGACAGGATCAAATCCGGGATCATCGGCCATCACATAACGTCCATCCTTATCCTTTAAAACCATCCCGATGTTTTTCCATATCTTTATTCCGGAAGCCCCGGCCTTCATACATTCTTCAATCCGTGCGATAGTATTTTCAGCAAATCCTTTTGTTCCAAAACTGTCAACAGAAAAAGTGCCAAAAAATGAAAACTTTGCAGGATAAGCCTGCCGAAGTGCAGCGGCAGTATTTAATTGTTTATCAATTGAAATCCTGGAGTCGACATTGGGTGAAAGCAGCCTGAAGTTAAATCCCGAAGCCAGCTCAAAATATTGTAAACTGGTGCTGTTGTAATGAAAATGGGCATCTGTTTTTGGTGCTTTCTCAAAATCCCCGGCCGTATAATAATCCGGTTTCTGCTGGCAGGCATTGAAGAAAAGACACGGGATAAATGCGATAAGAATCGTTGAGAGACAGCGACGGAATTGATTTAATTTTTTCATAATTACTGGTTCAAAAGTTTATGGTTGACATTTCTCCGGTTTTCCTTAAATATTATCAATCAGAATGAAGTATTTTTCTCCTGCACCCAGATTCAGTTCAATCCCATTTCTTAATTCCGATCCCTTCACGCGGCTTTTTGTTTTTTTAATATAATCAGTGATGCTGTACTCCTTGTCGCTGCTTACCGTGAACCATTCAGGAAATTGATTAATACGGGGGTAATCGATCGGAAGATGCAATATTTCCTTATGACGGCTGTAATCGAAGGTCAGTTTACCCTGCCATGCTTTTTCTGATGAAACGGCAATATACATTTTTCCATCCCTGAGATCAGCACCAATTTTCACATCTTCACGCCAGGGAGTACAATGCGTTCCGCCCGATTTCCATAAGGCATACATGATTGCGGTACGTTCAAAGTTCCCGTCAGGATGGGCTCCGCCGATAATGCCATTTGCCTGCTGCATTCCCCACATCACCTTCATCTCGCTGTCGATCCAGCTTTTCAATGCAGGGACAGGTTCACGGTTATACAGATTAATGCCGCTTTCCAATGCATCGGCATAGCCATCATGGCTTTTACCTTCCCATGCATAGTTACGGTATTTTTCGTTCAGATTTTTAATCCCGTCAAGGAAAGCCTGCCTGTATTCTTCTTTGTGATCGACCAGGTAAACCGAATAATAAGCATCAAAAATATAGCCCCAGTTATCCACGACAGCACTGTCAACCGGCTGCCCGGTCAACGCGTTTACAGCATTGTAAAACAGCCCGTTTTTGTTTCTCCCAACTTCGAGAACCCTGTCGAGCACTTTATAAAACGGTTCCTGGTATTGTTTTTTCTTTTCGGGCAAGGCATAATTTACGGTGACATACAACTCGCTTAATCCTCCTATAATTTCGCAACCGTGGTCTCTCAATCGCAGGTATTCCACCTGGCTTAAATCACGTTCCCCGGTCAGGTAATAATCCCCGATTTTAATCGCGCCATCGAGATATTTTTTGTTCCCGGTCATCCAGTATACACGGCACAACGATTGAAGCATCGACCCGTTAACCTCTTCCGATACAGCTTTATAGGATTCAACCTGGTTTATATTTTTAAATACGGTATAATGTTCCATAAGTTCATCAAGCATTTCCATCATCCGTTCCTGCCAGGGCGAAGGACCGATATATTCGGTCAGCGGAATCAACCCATCCTTAATATATTCTGAAGTACCAAAAATGATCCAGGTCGTATCAACCTTTGGGTTTAGAAAACTCTGAGTAGAAAATTTGTACACATCGGGCAATACCTTAATTCTTGAAGTAAGTTTTTTCTCGGAATGAAGCATATCGGTCATTGGTCCGTTATATAATTCCTGATCCAGCAAATAGGCGGTAAGCACCATAAATGCATAATTATCGGCTGCTGAATTGAATGGTTCCCACAGGTCTTTTTTTCCCGTCAGGTTTGTAGGAATCAATCCGCTGATACTATCCCTTCTGTCCATCCAGGCTTTCACGCAGTTGAGCGACCGGACATAGGATTCATTGGCCAGGCTTCCGTTTTCGACGGCAACAGCAAAATCCCGGTCTTTATAGTTGACAGATTTACAGCCAATGAACAAAATAACAACAAGAATTGATGAATAAATTTTCATAATCCCGACTGATTAGTGGTTTGATATTAAATTATATTTCAGGTTTTATTATCCGATCAAATGGATTGGATCAAATCTCTGGTTCTATTCCGTATCACTCAAACCCGATTGCCATTTCATCCTGGTCGCGCTTGTCCGTAACTGTCACATTATCGTATTTCTTCCAGATTCCCTTTTCCGGATAGCCAACCCGTAGTGTGTAATTATCCCTGCTGAAAACCTTGGGTGAATATTCATTTCCACTGATCCTGACTATATATTCTAATTCATTGGTAGAAGTATTTGTAACTTCGATTACCGGATCGGGATCGCCGCTGATTTTCAGCTTCGGCAGCCAGGCAACTGCATCCCTCCCGTAATTATCAAACTGACTGATCGTTAGAGGCCATCCCGGATGTTGGTCGCCGGGGCCGGGATTTGCAACATCGGCTATGAATCGCCATGATTCCATTGTAATTGTCCGCTTTTTGCTATCAAAAATCAACATTCCGTACCCGGAGGTTTTGTCCTGTGCCCTGATGTAACGGTTTTCATCCAACTTAAAATTACCCGGATTACCTATGGCATACACATAATTCTGATTACCAAATGCATCCTGGTATTCACCCGTATTTGAAAGGTTGTGCTCCGGACGGTTTTTAACCGGAATGCCACGTTCATCGGGACGGAACCAGCGCGAATAGCCAACGGCAATGGCCGGCGTCACAAAACACCAGCCTGCATCCCGGTACTTATCAACTCCATATTGAACCAGGGAGGGCACATGCTGATCACCCGCAACCTGAAAAACAAATCCTTTACGCAATATTCGGATGGCACGGTCACGGCCACTTTTAGGCCAGCCACCCGAGTCGAGGTCACCAAAAAGATAACCATTGTAATCGCCATGATGAGTTGCAACATTGGCAAATAGAGTCTGGGAGAGAAGCACTTTCATAGTTGCCCCGTTCCAATCCATGATCCAGTTTTCAAGAAAATCTTCCTGTCTTTTTCCAAGAAATTGCAATGTCTTATTATCGATGGAAGAAGGATCCATTAGCGGTGCCTTCAGGTGATCTTTCCTGCCTTCCCATTTCGCGATCTGGTCAGGACCACTTTTAAAAATCCGGTCGCTGATGATTGCAAAGCTTATTCCTCCGTAAACAAGATCTGTATACCAAACGCTCATCCCCTGATCAATGGGTTTCGGATCAAACGGTGCCGGCAAATGGGCGCACTGGGTACGGTTTACGGCATTCACCATTTTTACCGATTGTACGAAACCCTGTAAGTCATCGGTTTTCGGCTCCTCTGCCTTTAAACCCCCGGCACCCCAAAGATTTCCCTGGAACACATCATGATCATCCGGTGTACAAATAGTTGGCCTGTCACGCATTAAATCGCCGAAAGCCCAGCCAAACATGTACCATTTACCCAGATAACTGAGAACGGAAACATCTTCGGGATTACGTTTGATGGGGTAGCCACCATTTCCCTCATAGATCTGATCGCCCGAAAAATAAAGAATATCCGGTTTTGAGAGTGCCAGGTTTTTAACAAGCGGAGAATAGGGAAAACCGTAATGATACTGGCAGGTCAGGGCTCCCATCCGGAGATTTCCCTCCAGAGGTTCCCTGCTGAATATTCCCTTATATTCAGCGACTTTTGGTTTGCCAAATACATCATTATAATTGTAAATGACCCTGTACTCTTTGTCGGCCGAAGCGTCCGCATTATCGAGTTGCCAGGTTACGCACCGGGCATCCGGATCAATTGTTCCTTTCGCCACTGTCTTATATTTATCTCCTTCCTTCAGCTGCAATTCAACCTCATGATTTTCGGTGTCTCCAACCGGGGGAAGTTGAGCGGTCAGCCTTATCGTATTTCTGCTCAAGGTATACATGGTCCATAAAACAGGACCAAAACGGTTTTCAGGATGAGATTCAAACTTCGGACCTTCGAAGTTTAGGTTGTCGTACCAAAACTTCGGTCCGTTGTTTGCTGAGTTGGCGTTCCTGAAGTTATTGACCAACTGAACAATACCGGTTATTGATTTTTCGGGCTTAATAGTAAGTTCCTCAACTAGTTTTCCATTGGAGTCAAGTACCTTCATCTGAAGAAGATATCCTTCCTTAGTGTCATTACCGGTTACTTCCAGTGTGAATTTATCAAAATCGAAGTTTTTGGGCAGTTGTTTGATCTTTTGCTCCAGAAATGCATATCCGCCCGTATTTATTCCAGCCTTGATTCCCCGGCCAAAATAAACAGCCGCCCGGACGTCCTTTTCTTCCGTTGCTTCAACACCAATCATGATTCCTGCTGAACCATCATTTTCACTTTTTTTGGTAATCCCCATGTCGACTGAAACAAGAAAAGGCGCTTCCTTTTCAGTCAGCAGGTAAGGCAACACAGAAAAGGTGGCATTCTGCAATAAACTGTTGCATTCAATTCTGCCATTTTTTACCTGCCAGTCTTCAAGCGGGACGGTCCAGAAATCCTCCCCGGCCCAGATACGGTCGGGAATAGGATTAAAATCCCAGAATACAGAAGTTTTATCCTGATTACAGGAGAAATTACCAACCAGCACACAACTGATTAAGGCCAATCCGGAAATCCTTTTTAAAGATTCAATCATCTCTGGTTAGAATAAGAGTTAGTTATTTCACGACGTGACTACATAAATTTAGGATGGTCAAATCTAACAATTAATTATATATACTGTATAAGTATCTCCAAAAATCTGTTTTTATCAAAATTTTGCCATTAATAATCACTATGAGGTTTAATAATCTGAAAATACAACTTTTGCGCATATTTAGTTGTTAACATCATTTTTAAAGATCAAGACTTTAAGTTTTAACAGCAAAAAATAAGTTAACTCCATAAAAATGTTTAAACCGGTCATATCATGGCAGATATTTTTATCAGTTATTCTTCCCGCGATATAACCATTGCAAAACAAATTGCAGGGTTACTCGAAAATAAAGGATGGTCCGTCTGGTGGGACCGAAAAATACCGATTGGTCAAAAATATGACAACGTAATTGAAAATGAATTGCAGCAGGCAAGTTGCGTACTTGTGTTATGGACACAAGGGTCAGTAAAGTCAGATTGGGTAATGAATGAAGCTACCGAAGCGGCGCAGAAAGGAACCCTCCTACCCGTTGTACTTGAACAGGTTCCCATACCGCTCGCATTTAAGAGAATTGAGTCGGCAATGCTGATTGACTGGAATGGAGAACAGGAACATCCTGAACTGGATATGCTTTTCACTGCAATAGAAAATATCATTGCGAATAAAACTGTAGCAACAAGTCGTCCCCGCTTTACCCGCAAAAAATCGGTCCCGGCTAAACCTTCTTCCCGGCCAGGGAATTACTCCGGACAGCAATCCGCTCCGGGCGAAAACAATTCCATACCCGATCATCGGGTTTCAGTTACCGCTTATAGTATAGTTGCTGTAATCGGGTTTGTCTTCTCGCTGCTTCTTGTTTATTACTACATTCAATATATTCAGGGCAAGGTATCGGATGAGGTCGGTCAGCGGATATTTTATTTAATCCTTATCCTCTTCGGTATTGCTGCCAGCGCCCTTGTTTTCGGCGTGATGAACACCTATGCAGCCTTAAAAGGTGAAAAACAAAATGTACAGTTAAAAATGGCAGGTCCGGGAGTAGGGGTATTACTCATCGTATTAGGTGGTTTGTACCTGCCTGCCAAAGCTCCGGATAAAAATTTAACGATCCGCGTATTCGACTGGAAAAAAAATCCGGTTCCCCGGGGCGACGTTAAGATATACCTGCAGGAATATATCCGCACCCAGTCAATCGACAATATGGGTCAGGCACTGTTCACAGGTCTTCCTGCTGATATGATTAACAATAAAATTAAAGTTGAAGTGTCAAGTCCGGGATATGCCACTAAAAATTTCGATACACTGCTTGCCGGTTCAAAAACACTTGAGCTTATTTTGCCGCTTACAGCCATGGTTACTATCTCAGGAAGAATAAAGACAGCTGCTGAAATACCGATTAAAGGAGTCGAAGTAACTGTTGATGGCACCCGCTACTATGGAATTTCCATCACTGATGGCACTTACAATATCCGACTCGAAGAATATACACTCGGAGATGAAATAACACTTACGACATCTCATAAGGATTATGAGGATAAAACTATTTCTCTCAGAATTAATTCACCCAGCATAAATAACCTTGACATATTTTTAAATCCAGTATCTCATTAAAAATTGTCGCCATGAAAGCATGTATATTAAAATCAAACCCGACTGAAATCAGTCAAACCGCGGAGATGCAGCCACTGCCGAAACCAGAAATAACCAGTAACAGATGGCTGGAAATAATCATTTTCTGCTTATTTTTAGTATTCTTCATTCATTTCCAGGGGCATAGTCAGAATGTGATCATAAAAGGGAGGATCCGGTGTATCAACCAGAATGAGAATTCTACCAAAGGGGCTGAAAATATTATTGTGGTTCCCACTTTTTTGCCTTCCCGGGCAACCATTACGGCCTCAAGACCTTCCGGCTATTTCGAATTCAATACAGGCGTACCCATTTCGAGGTTACAGGATAAATTCGTGAATGTATATGTAATCTCACGATGCACCAGTTGCAAGGAAGTATCAAAAAGAGTTTTTATTTCCGAAGACCAGGACCGGCAAAACAGGGACGATTCAAAACGGTATGTTACCATAAAAGACTGGATGCTGAATGCGAATTGTCAGCAGGCTGAATTTATTCCATTGGCCGCCGATAGTTTATTAGAAGTAATTGTGAAACAGCCTGAAGAAAACCTGGATAAAGTTTCAACAGCTACAGCTTTGGTTGGAGCGCCCGCTTTTCTAAATTTTTTAACTACCATCACCCCTGTTATTGGTGTCCTGCCCAACGCCGGAACATTTGAAATACAAAGCCTCTTACAGGGAAGAATCACTTACGGGCAATTTTTAATGTCTTCGCCACTTTCACATTCCGCCAATACCGGGTTTAATTTTTCTCCCTCACGTGATATGTCAGAAGCGATGTTCTGGAACCCATCAGCGATCACCCAAAGCAGGAATCCTCACAATATAAGTTTGCTCACCAATCTTAAAAATAATGTCAAATTAGGAGGGTTTTACGAGATCAATGATAAATTCTCGGTAGCTGGGGGTGGAATATACACCGTACAGGATGAAAGGAGAAAATCGGTTTTCGTCAGAACTCCTATTAATGACCCGAACGATATATTGGAAGTAGATTCTACTAAAATGAAGCTGAAGGAATATGCCGCATTTCTAAGCCCTGTCTACAAGGTGAATGATAATTTTAGTATTGGTGTTACCCTTAAATCAATCTGGCAGGATTTTAACGTACCCAGCTCGTTATTTGTAGAATTCGTCGATGTTTCGGGCATAGGCACTTTCACAGGCAGGACAGTTAAAAAACAATATTTCGATGTCGATATTTCAGCTACCTATAAAATCTCCAATGCCCTGCAGGCCGGTATAAACCTGATGAATCTCGCAGGCACAGAACTTTACGCGGACGCCTTTATTCCAAAACAGGCATATATCCCTGTTCAAAAACAACGTTCACTCGGGCTTGGATTAACTTACAAATGGCAGCGGATGAATGTGGGAACTGATGTGCTGTTAACTGAAGATGGGCTTTATGATGCAGCATTTGGTGCCAATTATGTACCATTTAATAATGCACTTATTTCTGCGGGCATCGCGGTAAAGCAGCTTAGTTACTCCCTGGCTTTCCGGATTAAACACTTCCGTATCGCCTACATTAATGACAACGACTTTTTGGTCAATGAAAGAAGATCAGGAAAATCATCAATCTTAAACGGCAGAATTTACGGCGGGTTTATTTTTAATCTGAATTGATAAAATATTATACATTCCGAAAGGACTCCAACTCACACAAGGCTATTCCTGACAGAGATTTCAGGCATCAAAACAGTATGACCAGTTTTATTGTACTGAATATTAAATTCTTAAACATCACAATTACAAAATCCTGATCAATCTGATATTTACGGTAATAATTGTATTCATTATTTTTACTTCTACTAAATTTTTTATAGGTTTGTCCACCGTTAAGGAACACGATTAGCTACACTGGATAAATTATACCAAAAATCAGATAAATAATGAAAGAGATTAACCGCAGATCGTTTGTGAAAAAATCGGGAGCTGTTGCCGGAACCACTGTGGCCGCATCAATCATTCCCTGGACCGTCAGTTGTAACAGCCCGGCGGATAAAATAGGGGTAGGACTGATAGGCTGCAGAAACCAGGGATTCAGCAATTTAACAGCTTTTCTTGCAGAGGATAATGTTGAATGTATTGCCATGTGCGATGTCGACAAAGAAATCCTCGAAGCAAGGGCAACTGAAGTTGAAAAATTGAAAAACAAACGCCCTCAGATCTTCTCTGATTTTCGCAAATTACTTGAGTTAAAAGAAATAACGGCAGTCATTATCGGAACGCCCGATCACTGGCATGCTGTAATGATGATGATGGCACTCGAAGCCGGCAAACATGTTTATGTTGAAAAGCCGATGGGGCATAGCATCGAAGAGTGCCTGATGATGGTGAAAGCTGCAGAAAAATATCCGAAACAGGTCGTACAGGTTGGGATGTGGCAGCGGAGTTCAAAACACTGGTTCGATGCATCTGACTATGTCCGATCAGGAAAACTTGGTGATGTGAACCTGGTTAGGGCATGGATTTACAAAGGAATGGGTGAGGCGGTTCCGGCCCAACCCGATTCGGAAGCTCCCGCCAGCGTTGATTATAACATGTGGCTGGGACCTGCCCCCGAACGTCCGTTCAACAAAAACCGTTTCCATTACGATTTCAGATGGTTCTGGGATTATGCAGGTGGTGCGATGACCGACTGGGGAGTTCACCTGCTTGATTTTGCGATCTATGGAATGAATGCCGGCTATCCCGATTCAGTCTCACCCGGAGGCGGCTGTTACCTGAACAAGGGAGTAATTGAAACACCCGATATTCAGCAGGCATTGTATGCTTATCCTACCCATACCATGATCTGGGAATGTGGTTTGATACCGCGCATGGGCCCTTACGGAATGCATCATGGAGTTTCATTTACAGGAACCAGGGGTACACTGATTGTCTCGCGCGATGGGTGGTGGGTTAACTCTGAAGTAAGCAATAAAGACAAGAAAAAATTTGTGGATGATGTTCCAAATCAACCCAAAATTGGAGATGGACTTAAAAATCATGTCAAAAACTTCCTGAACGGAATCAGGAAAGGGGAAAAGCAAAACGCATCGGTTGAAGTCGGCGCTAAAACAGCAATTATTTCTGAAATGGGTAATATTGCTTACCGTGCCGGAAACCTACTGCACTGGGACGCCACGAACATGAAATTTGTTGAAGAAGAAGCCAATAAATTTACCAAACTCAGTTACAGGGAACCCTGGAAACTTCCGGTTTTGTAATCTGACGAATTGAGGTATTAAACTTAAAAAAACCATCCGCATTTAGAATCCGGATGGTTTTTTCTTTAATATACAATGAATTAATGAATTTAATTTCCGCGGGACGGAATAATTCCACCAAAGGTGGATAAATATTAATGACCCCCAATTTTTATTGGGGGCTTTCGCACGACTACTGAACCGCAACCCGAAACGGGTTGAATTAAATGTTATTCAACGAACACCACCTCAAAATTATTGCACGATTGGTGTAAATAATAATTCAACCCGTACCGGGTTGTTTCCGTGTTATGTCCATTTCCCCCAGTTCCGCAAGCTACACTGGGGGTCATTAACATTTAACTCCTTCGGAGTTTTTACACCTCAATATTTTTATTTTATGAAGGCCTTTATTTATTGATAAATCTACTCTAAAGTTATTTGGATTTTGGAGTCAAATCTCAAATGTGATAACTTCTGCATTTAGTTATTCTACATTGATCGTGAACCTGTAACTCCCTGATTTAAGGCTCAACTCGTTAATTACTCCTTCACGTTTAACTAATTTAATTGCATCATCACCCGATATAGCTTTTCCGTTTTCCTGGATTTTGTTTCCTTTCAAAACTAACCCGGCAGTACTGTTTGGAGGAATTGTTACACGATATTCAATTTTTTTGCCCATTCTTTTCCATGAGGAAATGATTGTTCCGTATGGCCCGAGATGAGTCGCTTCAAAGCTGTTCAGTCCCTTTACAAAATCGGGCCTTAACACGACGTTTTTAAATCCGGGGTGCTGCTCATCGGGATAAATTCCTCCCGGGGACTTGTAAAACCACGCACCTATCTCTCCAAACATAATATGGTTCAAGGAGATATCTGATTTGGCATCTATCGGCCAGTTCTCATACAGGGTGGTAGCACCATTGACAATCCACCATCCCCACGAAGGAAATGTTTTCTGCAACGCAACTTCGTAGGCCAGGTCTGAATAACCATTTGCACTCAAAGCGTTTAAAATGGTTTTAGTCCCCAGCAGACCCACATCGATGTGTTTTCCGTCGGCAATTACGCGGTTTGCGAGGTTTGCGGCTACTTTGGAACGCAATTCTTCAGGAACAATTCCCCAATGCAGCGGTGCACTCAGTTCTGTCTGAAGACCTTTTGCATAAATTCCAGTTTCATGGTTAAGGTATTTCGAGTTTATTGCATCTTTAATTTTTACTGAAAGTGCGTTATACGTTTCGTAATCAGCCTTATTCCCCAAAAGATTTGCGGCTTTCGCGAGAATAGAAGCATCGGTATAATAGTAGATCGACGACATCAATTCCTTGGATGCCACCGATTTAACAGGCACCCAATCGCCCAGGCCCCAATCGGTCAATCCTGACGGATATGTCTGGTTAATGTGATCAACATAGCGGCGGATATTTTCATAGCAATCGGAAAGAAGTTTAGTGTCTCCATAAAAAAGGTAGATATTCCATGGGATAATCGCGATTGTGCTGGTCCAGTCAGGCCCGTTAGCCCAGGTGTAACCCCATCCGCTCGTCGGGATAATTGCCGGGAGAACTCCATTGGGTTGCTGTTCATCACGATGATCGGCCAGCCATTTTTCATAAACCGTCAGCCCATCGAAATTATACAGCCCTGTTTCGATAGCAATATAAGCATCGCCTGTCCATCCGTTTTTCTCGCGCTGGGGGCAATCGGTCGGTATACCGAATAAGTTCGATAAATAGGAATTATTGGTAGCCTTCCAAATTTTATTCAGAATCGTATCCGAAGCAGTTATATTTCCTGCAACCGGAACGTCGCTATGCATAAAATATCCGGTCAAACTTGACTTTTTAAGTTCAACGGGCTGATCGCTTGTGACCTCTACATATTGAAAACCCTTATAGTTGAAAGTAGGTTTAAAAACCTCCTCCCCTTCTCCCCTGAGGGTATAAATATCGGTCTGAAACGGATCAAGCTGATCGGTCGGACGATAATGAACATCAATATTCGACTGATCGACCAACCCGTTTGCACTCAGCCGTTCCCCATGCTTTAACCGGATAACTGTGCCGGGTTTCCCGCTTACAGTTAACTGGCTGACACCTGCAATATTACGTCCCAAATCAAAAACATAGCTCCGATCACTGAATTTGGTCATCCTCAGAGCAGGAATCTCCTCCACATCCCTGATTGGGTGCAGTACCTGGGCAACAATATTCCGGGATGGTGCACCAACAGGAATTGAATTCTTCCATTTGGCATCCATAAATCCTGGTTTATTCCAACCTGACTGTGAACGTGTTGCATCAATATGTTCGGCGGTATAAATGCTGTTAAAGACAACAGGACTGAGTGACGTTTTCCAGTCGGTGCCCGAAATAACCGTCTGCTGCGAACCATCGGCGTAGGTGATTACAATATCCATACAAAAACGTGGTCTGGCCCTCCAGGGTGCCTCGTCAAAATACCAGACTGCTGTCGACTGGTGATTGTACCATCCGTTTCCCAATAACATACCCACGGCATTATTACCTTCGGTGAGGTAACTTGTAATATCGTGTGTGAGATAAAGGGTGCGTCTGTCAAACCGTGTATACATGGGATCGAGCCTGTGATTGCCAATCTTTTTCCCGTTAATGTATAATTCGTACAAACCTGCCACAGCCACATAAGCCCTGGCCGACTGTATCTGTTTAACAGCACTAAATTCTTTACGAAAATAGGGCGCGGGTTTCAGCTTAATATCACGTGAATCTGTTATCCATGCCCCTTTCCAGTTTTCCATTTTCATCATACCGGTTTCAAAACTTGCAGGAACCGCCTGTACAGAAGGATTACCCCATGTATCCCAAACCTTCACACTCCAGAAGTAACGTGTAAATGGTTCGAGTGCTGAACCCTTATATTCGGTGAGCATGTTGGGTGAATTAATTTTCCCGGAATTCCATTTATCACCAATTCCGTTGCTGACCTTTACTGAATCGGCTCCCACAGTAATCTGCCAGGCACTCTGGCCTGCATCGCGCCTTTCATCAACGATAAACCATGTCAGGCGGGGATTCGGCGAATCAAGACCCAATGGGTTTGCCAGGTATTCACACCTGAGGTTTCCGGCTTCACAACCGGCATAAGCCCCTTTATGGGAAATCAGCATCACTGCCAACAGACACAAACAGGAAATCTTCGTTCTCATACCGTGATAATAATAGTTTTTTAATGGTCAATTATACTTAATTTTTCCGGATATTAACTCTCATTGATAGACTAAAACAGGAATAAACACACAAATGAGCCTGATTCTGAACATGAATATTTAAGTTAGGTGCGATTTTAGGCTGGAGGGGAGCAATCGATATAAAATTAACCTGGTATAATGCAATTTTAACTATTAATCGCTTAACCTTTTTATATTTGCATATTAACGCTTACAATCTTACGGATGGAATTTCAATATATATCAAATAGTTTTCCACCTGGCAAATCTTTTATAGTTCTGCCAAATCCGGAGTTTTCGGTTATTCAAGCACATAAGGATTATGAGTTAAAACTGATCACCTCGGGGCATGGAAAAAGAATTGTGGGAAATAATATATCGGCATTCGAAAATGGTGATTTGATTCTTGTAGGTCCTGATTTGCCACATGGCCATGAATTCATACAATCGGAGCAAAGCAATCTTCCCGAATGTCTCGCATTGATTATTTCGGAATCCTTCATTACCGGAGGATTAGCACTTTCCGGAGAATTGGATACGATCAGGCAACTATTTGCGCGGGCAATGAAAGGGCTGGCTTTTAAAGCAAATAAACTGCATGAAATAGCTACACAGTTGCGTTATCTGGCGCAATTAAATGGTTTTGAAAGCTTTATTGTTTTGATGAAACTACTCAATACACTCACCGAAATCGAAGACCAGGAAATTATATCATTAACCCCTGAATTGCCCTTGAGCTATTACAAGGATATTGACCAGATAAAAATTGTTTATGACTTTGTTCTCCGCAATTTACAGAATACGATCACATTAGATACCGCTGCCGGATTGCTCCACATGGCACCCGGATCGTTTTGCCGGTTCTTCAAAAAGAGAACAGGAAAATCCTTTATTCAATACGTGAAAGATATCCGTGTAAGTCGTGCCTGCAATTTATTATCCAATTCAGAGTTGCCAATTGCACAGATTTGCTTCGAAAGCGGGTACAGCAACCTGGCCAATTTTAATTTCTATTTTAAAAGCATTATGAAAATGACACCATCTGAATACCGTAAAAACTTCAGATAACTTACGTTCATGAAAGAGACCTAAAATTGAGGCAACTGATAAAATGTTAAAACTTACAGCCCATTCACTTGTTAGATAGAAAATACAGAAATTTTAATCTATATTCGCCTACAAATTAGTATATCTATATGTCTGCATTTCCAAATTTAATTAACTGCGATAAATGCCAGGGTTGCTCATACGATTGTTGCCTTAACCGGTCCAATTGTGGCGTCTCACACGTATTTAACAATCTCAGTAAGATAGAATTGCGGTCCATTATGGATAATAAACGACAAATAAAATTCCGTGCGGGCGAAACAATTACCAAACAAAATACCCCTCTGACGCACCTGATTTGCATTAAAAGTGGTCTTGCAAAAGTTGTTTCGGAAGGGCCAAAAGGAAAGAACTTAATCATTGATATCATAAAAGACAATAATATTTTTACAGGTGGAGGTACAATTATAGATGATTCCCATCATTTTACAGTGGCAGCCCTAACCGATATCGAGTGTTGCTTTATCGAAACTTCAAAAATATTTAAAGTATTGTCCGAGAACAGCAATTTTGCAATCGATCTAATGAAATTGTACAACAGTCAGCATATCAAAATGCATAAAACGCTGATTAACCTGATCCACAAATACATGCCGGGAAGAGTTGCTGACACCCTGTTATTTCTTAAAAACGAGATTTATTTGTCGAATCCTTTCCATTTTATCCTGACCAAACAGGAACTCGCCGAAATGTCGGGTATGACCAAGGAAAGTTTTATCCGTAATCTTAAAGATTTCGAAGACTCAGGAATCATCACGCATTCACGAAATTCGATCCAAATCATTAACGAAGAGGACCTTTCAGCAATCAGCAAAAACGGTTAATTGATATATGTCAATTTTATATTGACATCCACCTTCTTTTTTGCGCTCATATATGCCGATTGCGAACCTAGCATATCAATCTCAATACATTTGTTTATTTGTGTTGTAATAATACTTTTACCTCCGTTAAAAATTGTGAAACAAGAAAAGTTTGAATCGGTTTAAGCGGGTTAAATTGAAAGAGCTATAACCTCCCGAAAAGAATCGTTCAATAATTTACACAACAAATAAAAAAAAATAAAAAAACCTTAATTTTCTTTTTTATGAAACTTAAAAATGTAACCCGACTTTTGCTTTATGCAGTTGTAATTGCGTGCATTGCTCCTTCATGTGTTAAGGAAGGACCCATTGGATTAACAGGACCTGCAGGTGCTGACGGCGCAAATGGTGTTGATGCCAATGAAACCTGCAAAATTTGCCATACTACCACCAAAGTAGATATGATATCAACCCAGTTCCAATTCTCTAAGCACAGTTACGGTGAGGCGGCTTTCGAAGAAACAGGAAATACAGGTTGCACACCATGTCATGCCCAGGAAGCATTTAAATATGTGGTAAAGAATAATATTCCTGCAACATTTTCATTAAATGCATCTACCGGAAAGTATGTAAATAACTATGCTACTGTTGCCTCTGCTGCATATGGTGAGATTGGTTGTTCGACTTGTCATAGTCAGTTACATACCTCTTATACCAACGCAGATCTTGCATTTACTACGGTAGCTCCGGTTCCAATGACAATGTGGGGTGGTACTAAGACAATAAATCTTACTGCAGACGGCGGCAAGAGTAACCTTTGTGTTAAATGTCATCAGCCGCGTCCTCAAACCAATCTTCAGACTGGTAATGTTCAGGACTATGTTGCTATTGCGGCTAATCCAACGGTATTGGCATACGATGCCAATAATAATAGTGCAACTACCAACATTGTAAGGCCAAGTTACCGTATGCATGTGCATTACGGCGCAATTGGTGCAATTTATGCTGGTATGGGTGGTGTCGAATTCGCCGGAAGTCTGCCATACACCAATTCTACACATACAACTGCAGCATCATGTACTGATTGTCATATGGGAGCAATGGTTGGCAGAGCAGGTGGCCACACATTTACAGCCAAGGGTAATTTAACAACATGTAATGCTACCGGATGTCACTCAACAGCCATTACCACTGCCTCAACCACTCTTTGGCTTACTCCACGTGCAGAAATCAAAACACTTTTGAATAGCCTTGCCGCAAAACTTGTTGTTGGCGGTGTCGATATCCTGAACAGAAATCCTGATGCAGAGCATAACCTGTGGGCAAGCTTAACCACCAACAACTACGATGGTTACCTCAATGTATATGATCCGGTAAACAATCCAGACTTTGCATCTAACAATCCAGCTACATTCCAGAATCCTTCGCCATCATCATCATGGTCAGCCGCACAAAAAGCGTTAAACCTTACTTTTCCAAAATTAAGTTTAACCAATGCTCAGTATGGCGCGCTTCTGAATTTCCAGTTATGCTTAAGGGAATATAGTTTAGGTATCCATAACTTTAACTATACCAAGGCTTTGCTTACGAATTCAATTGCGAAGCTCTAAATAAGGCAATATCGTAAAACGTATAAAAAAAGGCTTCTCTTTTAATAATTGAAGTCTTTTTTTGTATTAACATTAAAAATGAATATCATGAAAAAAAGCCCCATATTCCTTGTTTTAATATTGTTTGCATTGTCCCTGAACAGCTGTAAATACGATTTCATTTTACCGGAGATAGTTCCGCCGATTACCGAAACCGTCAGCTTTTCAACGCAGATTGTACCCATTTTTTCGGCAGGCAATAAATGTACTGCATGTCACAATGGTGGCCAATCGCCCGATTTGAGGGCTGCCAGCGCCCATGCCCAGATTGTTCCTGCTTTAATTAATGCCGCAACTCCGGAAAGTAGCATCATTTATTCGTTCCCTGCACCTACGACCGGTACACATCCCTGGAAAAAGTATACCGCCGGTGAGGCTGCACTTATTCTTAAATGGATAAAAGACGGTGCCAAAAACAATTAGTGCAAACATTTAATATTCGCAGAAATGAAAAAATATATTTTATTCCTAATTCTGTCTTCCTTTATCCCCACTCTTTCCTTTGCGCAGGATGCGGAAGCTGATTCAACTGTCGTAGCCGATGAAAAAGACAAGCCTGTCAGATCACCGTTCGAAAGCGGATACCTGATCGATGCCCAGACTACTTTAATTCCGAACGTAAACACACTCGAATTCGTTATCCAGCATAAATTCGGAACCATGGAGAATGGCAGTTCTGATTTGTATGGGATATATGCTGCCGGCTCTAACATCCGCCTGGGTCTGAATTATGTTCTGTTAAAGAACTTTCAGATCGGTGCAGGAATCACCAAAAGAGATATGGCAACAGATCTGAGTGCCAAATGGACAATTATACAGCAGACCAGGCAAGGGACAAAACCACTTGCGATCGCACTTTATGGCAATGTAGCCATTGATGGACAGAATATCAGTGCATTTCAGTCCGGAACTGTCAGAGAGGCCTTCTCCGGTCCGGTAAGTGATTTTAAATTTTCAGATCGCTTAAGCTATTTTTCCCAGGTGATTATTGGCAGGAAATTTACCGATTGGTTATCGCTTCAGGCAGCAGCCAGTTTTACACACTATAATTCGGTGGAAGAAACATACGACCATGATAAAGTAGGCGTGCATTTTAACGGCCGGATAAAAGTATCTCCGCAGGGATCTATTATTTTCAATTATGACCAGCCTTTAAAAATAAAAGACATTACCGAACAGCATGAATGGACGAACACTTCAAAACCAAATCTTGCTTTTGGCTACGAGATTTCAACAAGTACCCACGCCTTCCAGATTTACATGGGAACCGCCAGCGGTTTATTACCGCAGGATAATACCATGTTTAATATGAATAAAATCTCCATCATCCGCCCGACCACATTCTCAGTTGGTTTTAATATTACACGTTTGTGGGGATTTTGACCAGTATGAAAATTTGATTGGTTGGCCTGATAATTGTTAACTTATGTAAAGTATTCATTATTAAAAATTAACGAAATGAAAAAAACTTTTAGACAATTAATTGGAAGCGTCGTATTAGTGATGACCGCTGTAGTATTATTCGCTTTTGCAGCACCCCAGGATCAGAAAGCCGGTGGACCATGGGTTATTCCTGCAAAGTATAAAGCCATGAAAAATACGGCAAAAGGAAACGCTGAACTTGACAAAGTGGGCAAATTATTGTACACCAAACATTGCAAATCATGTCATGGAGCTACCGGCATGGGCGATGGCCCCAAGGCAAGTAGTATGAAAACTAAGCTGAATCCATTCAAGGATGCGAAAATCCAGGCTCAAACAGATGGTGAAATTTATTACCAGTCATTTGTAGGTCGCGATGAGATGCCTAATTTCGAGAAAAAAATTCTTGAAGAAGATGAACGTTGGGCTATCGTAAACTTTGTGCGGACTCTCAAATAATACTTACTTTTTACAGATGCTGAAGTCCGAAATCCGGACTTCAGCATTTTTATTTAACTGCATTGCTATGCGAAGTTTTTTCCAATTTTTCTTATTGCTGATTTTTCTCGGGTTAACACAACAGGCACAGGCGCAGGAAACGGTCCTGGCACCCGAAAATGATTTGTGCCTGGGGTGCCATACCCACCAAACTTTTACATTCAAAAACACGCTTACCGATCAGCAGGATAAAAGGATGATGAATCCTTTATACATCCTGGATAAAGATCATTTTGCAAAAAGTGTACACGCAAAATTTAAATGTGCCGATTGTCACTCGGCTGATTACACCACCTATCCCCATAATGCTGAACTCAAACTCGAGCCTCTGAGCACGTGTCAGGATTGTCATGGAGGCGATGAAAAATATGCAGTATATCAATTTGAAAAAATTGATGAAGAATTTCAGAAAAGTGTCCATTTCCAGAAAAGCGGCGAAAGCTTTACCTGTTCCAAATGCCACAACCAGCATTATTACCAGGCTAAATCGCGTACGAGCTCTGTGGTTAATGAAATTGTTGGTTTCAGCAACGAAATGTGTATGTCGTGTCACAGCAACAACAATAAATTTCAGCTCATGTCTGATACGCTCAAGCCTGCACTTTCGCTTATTCATGAATGGCTTCCGAATCAGGATCTTCATTTTAAAAATGTAAGATGCATTGAGTGTCATACTCAGGTCATCGATTCCCTGCAGGTGTCCCACAACATTCTGCCGAAGGAACAAGCCTTGAAAAACTGCGTCGAATGCCATTCCAAAAATTCGATGCTTGAGGCTTCATTGTATAAATATAAAAATCTTCAGACCCGGTCCGAAGGAGGCAAGCTTAATTCCATAATTTCAAACAAGTCGTATGTGATAGGGGCTTATCAGAATGCCTGGCTTAACTATATCAGCATTATAATTTTTTGCCTGGCAATGGCCGGAATTTGTATTCACCTGATCGTTCGGATCGTTAAAAAATAAGTTCATGACTTCTGAAAATAAAATCTATTTTTATCCGCTCTGGCTGAGAATCTGGCATGCTATTAATGCACTGGGAATACTAATATTGATCATTACAGGGATTAATATGCAGTATTCAGATCCGGGCTTTGAAATAATCAATTTTGGTTTGGCAGTTAATCTTCATAATATTGCCGGAATTCTGGTTACGTTTAATTACCTGCTTTTCTTCTTTGGTAATATACTGACTCCCAATAGCAAATATTATCGGCTGAAGCTCAAAGGGTTATCCAAACGTCTCAACCTGCAGATCGGTTACTATACCTCGGGAATGTTCAAAAACCAACCGCCGCCATTCCCGCTGAATGAAAAACGGAAGTTTAATCCGATGCAAAAAGTTTCGTACCTTCTGGCGATGTACATTTTAGTTCCTGGCTTAATAATTACAGGGCTGGCCCTTCTGTTTCCTGAATTAATCATAGAGGATGTCTATTCTGTCAGCGGAATATTTATGACAGCTATTTTACATGCCTGTCTCGGATTCCTGGTTTCAATATTTTTAGTTGTTCACCTCTATGTCGCGACAATCGGGAAACATCCTTTAAATAACTTTAAAAGCATCATTAACGGTTATCATGACGTCAACGGACATTGACGCTGCTTCTGTGACGAATTGTGCGGGTAAATTTGCAGACTGCTTTTAAATGGTTTATGTTGTAAGCAGCTGGCTTTTGGCAACTTGCAGCTGGCATGATAGTGCAAACTATTTGACCCTAATCCTTTAAATGTTAAGTTAGCTCCTGATTTTTTAGTAAGCAAGTCTGCCAGCAGCCAGCAGCAAACGACACAGCGCCAATAATCATCCCTTGAAAAGTGGTTCCAAATAAATAAAAACTCCTTTATTCATCGGAATAAAGGAGTTTTTATTTATGACGGCTATTTGTATCCGAAAAGCATCGAATAGATGATAAATCCGACCAATATAAGACCAAGGGCGACAAATATAAATCCGAACGTTCTGATAATGTTGTAATACCAGCTTTGGAATTCCTTTTTTACCATGACTTTTTTAAGGCGGCCCGATTCCTTTAGTTCCTTATATTCACGCGGCCTGTCTTTTTTGAATTCTTCAAAAGGGACAAGTCCGGTAAATATAACCGTATCCATTGGGAAAGCATCAGGACGCAGATGGGTGTTGAAAAAGTGGATTGTAAAAATAAATCCCACCGCAAGTAAGGCTTCGTCACTATGAATAATCTGTGCCACATTGATCAGCCAACCCGGGAATATCCTGGTAAATGCTTCAGGAAACCACAGCATTAAACCTGAAAATCCAATGACAGCAATGCCCCAGAATACTGCCATATAATCGAATTTTTCCCAGTATGTCCAACGTCCGTAGTTTGGTTTGGGACCTTTGCCGACAAACCATTTGATCGTTGCACCAAGATCTTTGATATCCTGTTTGTTAAACATCAGTGAATTTTTCCCGAAGACGAACCTGGCGACCGGAATGTGCAGTCTGATCTTAGTCTGAATTAAGGAGAACAGGTGAAAGGTGAAATAGCAAAAAGTTAGGAATGCGCCGAACCTGTGAATCTGCCCGGCAACATGAGCCCCACCCAATATATTGGCCAGATAAGACGCCCACGCCATGTTTGAAAACTTAAGGATCATACCGGTTAATGCCAGCATCAGGAAGCTAAGAATAACGAATATATGAGTTATCCGCTGACTGCGCGAAAACCGCCTGATATAATATTTATCTGTTACAGATTCCTCATGTGCCTTTTTCTCTCTCAGGCTTTTAAAAGATCTTGGGAACCATAGCATCAGATGGATTCCGAAAAACATAAATACCCCGATCAGCAAACTTGTCATTGCCCAGAAAGTATAATACAGCACCCCGTATTTTTCCTTATTATGATGAGTTGCATGGGTTAAATAGCCTGTAAACCTTACATTTGCATCAGAATGGCATTTCTGGCATGTGGCTACAATATTCGTAGTGCCTACTGACGATTCAGGATTATTTACCTTCAGGATGTAGTGAGATCCATGACAATCGGAGCATTTGGCTGCTTTTGAATAGCCTAGCGAATGCTTCTTTCCGTGAGAGGTAAGCAAATACGTTTTCGCCGTTTCCTCATGACAGGAGCCACATTGCACCGTAACCTCATTCATGAACTGATTTGCTCCAGTGATGCTGATCATATGAGAAGTATGACAATTCACACAGGTTGGTAACGTTTTCCTGACTTTATCATTGGTAATAGCATGATCGCTTTTAATATACTCATCGTAAATACCCTTATGACAAGTAGCACAGGTAGCCGGAACATTCCTCGGATAGATTGTAGAGAGTTCATTGGTTTCCTTTAAGATATTGTGCGTCGAGTGACAATCGGTGCATACAGCAGTTACTATTAATCCCTTTTCAGTCAAGCCTTTGCCATGAACGCTTGAAGAATAATCAACCAATGAATTTACCTGGTGAAGCGCTACCGTCTTATTGGCCTTACCATTGTAACGGTGACATTGTCCGCAGAGCTTCGGAATATTGGCACGGTAGGTAGGAGCAGTATCGTCATACCTCGTTTTTGTCTTATGTGTACCGTGACAAGTCGTGCAATAGGGGGCATTTTGATCTTTTCTATCATAGGCCTGACCATGCCCGCTCCCTGCATATAACGAGGATACCTCAGCATGGCAGACAGAACAATCGATCTTTCCTGCTGTTTCGCATGGCCGTTTCCTGTTTGATGATACATCAGAATGGCATTTTACACAGGCTATATTTTTATGGACCGAATTTGCCAGATCGGCCTTATCTACTTTCATCGAAACAAGTGAATCTCCCACAAGCTTATGAGCTGTCGTCAACTCATGACATTTTATACATTCACGATCTGAAATATTGGCTACAATATTTTGAGTACTAACTCTATGTGGAATATGACAGGAGGTACAGGCAGGAATTGCCCCCGGCTTCTCTTCCCAAAGTGCACCTTTAATAATCTTGGTGTGAACCTCTTCAATCCTGGTATGACAGGTCATACATGTCCTGGCTATATTGCCGGCCGAAATCGCGGAATTGGGACTAGTATGAGGAAGAATCAGGTGATTCCCATGACAGTCATTACATGTTGCTGAAACAATTAATCCCTTTTTGAATAAACCGATCCCATGAACATCAGAACTATAATTTTCAAGGATATTACGCTCGGAAATATTATAAATCCGGGCTACCGGTGCCCCCTCACGATGGCATTTACCGCATAAAAACGGGATATTCATTTTATAGGTCCTGGATAGACGATTGGCACTGGGCAAAATATCGTGTGAACCGTGGCACTCTTTGCAATCAGGCGCATAAAGCGATTTCAGTAATTTGGCCTGTCCATGAACCCCTGCTTCAAATTGATTTGATGGTTCAGTATGGCATTTACCACAGTTGATCAATTTGAGCCCGACTGCGTGCGGCCATTTGACAGTTGCAGCGTCTTCATGGCATGCAATACAGGTCAGCTCCTTGTGCACGGATTTTTCCAACATATTAGCGGTTACATACAGAGATAACTTCTTACCGTTCTTCACAACAGAAAATTCCTCATCATCGTGGCACGCCAGGCAATCATCATCCGGCTGGGCATAAATTGATATGTGGCTTGCAATGAATAACATGAAAAAGAAGATTGAAACCTTCCCTGCATTTGAAAATTTCAGCTTAACAGACATATCGATATATTTGTAATTATTGAATATCAAAAGGATTTACTGCTACATGGTTATCGTTGTACCAGCCTTTTTTAAGCTAATTCGTTCACAAGGCATTTTTCCCGGGAATGGTATTTACAAAGTCCATAAATTTCTCATATTGCAGGTGCCAATTCCTGTTATCGCTGCTTGTTTGGTTATCCTGACCACTTCCCCGGGTATTGAAATATTAATCAAACTTAATAATTAATTTTACATTTTCAAATTTTAACACAATTTTCTAATCTCACCTATGTGTTTGCGGTTCAATGTAATTCAGGAATATTATAAAATAGTCAGCATTCTGTTTATCTAAAATATAAACAATCCTTGAAACACATATCTATTTTTATCATATATCAACTATTTAGCTCATTTATATCAATTGTCATTATCCATCTTAGATTGATTTCATACCTATTTTTGGCGAAAATAAGGTCATCTTATTATCGAATTACGAGTAAAAACATCCTTGCTTCTGAATGTTTTTGCATGAAATCACCAAAATAATCAGGGGATGAATTTCGATAGGAATAACAGGTATTCATTATTCAGACGATTTTTACCTTTTGAGTTGTTCATAATTTGATAATTGGCATGCCGTTTGCAAAGTATTATTCCGTTTTAGGAATACTTTAAATGAAATTAAATCTTTAAAAATTAAAATGATGAAAAAGAATTTAAGTGATCTATTTGCTGGTGTATGTGTTGTTTTGGGAATGATGGTACTTTTTGCCTTCGTTGCTCCCCAGGATCAGAAAGCCGGCGCCCCATGGCAAATTCCGGCAAAATACAAAGCCATGAAAAATCCGACTAAAGCAGATGCTGCCTCCACAAATGTTGGTAAAATGCTCTATGCAAAACATTGCAAATCTTGTCATGGCGGTACCGGACTTGGTGACGGACCCAAAGGATCCAGTATGAAAACAAAGATGACCTCGTTCAAAGATGCCAAATTCCAGGCTCAGACCGATGGTGAAATTTATTTTCAAACCTATGTGGGAAGAGATGAAATGACGCCTTTTGATAAAAAAATTGCAGACGAAGAAGATCGTTGGGCAGTTGTAAATTTTGTACGCACCCTAAAATAAGCCTATCGAACAAGAAACTGAGACCACTTTTGGTCTCAGTACTTGTTTAATTTCAGTTTTTTCTTTAATTATTTTTCATTAATTCCGGTAAAACCCCTGAACAGTTTCTTTCTGAGATCATTGTTGGAAATTAGGAGATCCCTTATTCGCAGAACCTTACGAATCTGCCAAAATCAACCGAAATCTGATAACCATAGCAGGAACAATATTTACGATCACAAAAGAACAAAATTCCTACCGAAAAAATTCCTCCTGACCAGACCTATGTAAAAGCTGTTGTTATGAATATCCTTTATTGTGATTATTCAACAACCGATAATGCAAGTCGAATCACCGATACAGTGGCATTATAATATTATGTCAGAATATTTTGGTGAACACATTGTGCTGACTTGTTTGCAGCAATTATTTTAATAAATTATTTTAAGTATAAAGTCCCGACCTTTTTCCTGATTGATTAATGTCACTATTAATTTACTATTAATCACCAATATGAAGTACATTTATCAATATTAGCCATTACAATTAATAAATTAATAGTCTACCTTCACCGCCGAAAACTACTATTAAGTTTTGTTAATAAAATCACAAATAAGTAATAACAATTTTAATTATCACATGAATATAACAAGATTAATTACCGCATTTTCCGTAATGTCAATTCTGGCATTAACAAGCTGTACGTCGAAGGATGATTCAGATCTGGTTCCTACAGAGGAAGCAACTTCGAGTACAAATGAATTACTTGTAAAGAAATTTGCAACAGCGCCAGTTGTTGATGGTAATATCGATGCTGTTTGGGCAGATGCCAGACCATTGATTAATTCATACAACGTTCCTTCCGCAGGAATTAGAACAGTACCGCTGAATTCAGATGGATTTTTAAATACAGAACCTTTAGACATTTTTGAACCCTATTTGGGCGAATCCTACAAATTTTCATTAAAGGGTGGTCATGATGGCACCAATCTATATTTATTATTAGAAGTGGATGATGATGCGGATAGTAGAGATAGGGAATCATTTTATTTTGACGCAGTAACCAAAACATGGAAACAGGAGCATAAATATGCCAACAACAAGAAGGACAAGTTTTATGAAGATAAAGTTGGATTTATGTTTCCTATTAAAGATGCCACAGGAGCAATACCAGCAGGGTGGAACGAAGGAACCTGTACCTACACTTGCCATACTAATTTAACTGGAGCAGCCCGGGGAGACAAAGATACAAGACATTATATGCCGGTTGCCGGAACAAAAGCCGATTTGTGGCATTGGAAAAGAGATAGAAATTCACTTTCTAATACTGTTGATGATGGTTTTGTTAGTGCTTTTAATGATTTTGCTGGCACTGTTGATAAAAGAGGAACTGCACAAGCAAACGGAAGACTTACAGACGCGGGAAAAAAACAATATGATGATGTTCCTGTATTTACAGATGCAGTTACCGGTAAAAAGGGACCTAAATGGATTAAACCAGGAGTAGAAGGTTATTATTGGGTAACCACGGCGGAATTAGTAAACTATACTGCAAAATTAGTTACAGGTATTGCTGATGACGGAACATTGTCGTATAAAGATGATGCTGCCGGAACCATAAAAACTCTGGACCCAAATACTGATCTTGCATCTTATTCACAAGGTAAAGGGAAAAAACGCTTTCCGAGTATTTTAGTCAATGACGGAAGTGGCTATGTAGGGTATGATTCCAGAAATGACACTAAAATTAAAGCTTCATACACTGGCACTAAATGGGTTATAGAGATTACTCGTAAGTTAGTTACAGAGGACGCCGCCAATGATGTTAAGTTCGAAATTGGGAAAGAAATGAAATTCGGTATGTCGTTCTTTAATAATGCTGCAATTGCTCACGGAACACTAAACCTTCTGACAATGAAAATTGTCGAGTAATCAACAGTATCATAATTAGTTAAATAAATAAAGATGAAAAATTTATTTCAGTTCCTGGCGATTTTATCCATGAGTCTAATGGCAACATCCTGCTATTATGATGAATTTCCAGCTGATACACTAGTGCCAGTCCCTGAGAATGTATCTTATAAAAGTGACATTCAACCATTATTCGATCAAAATTGTGTAAGTTGTCATAAAACGGGCAGTATATCTCCGGATTTGACTGCAGCTCAGTCCTATGCAGCATTAACAGCAAATAACAAATACGTTGTACCCAATAATGCAGCCAATAGCATTTTATTTAAAAGTTTAAATGGAGTTGGTGCCCCACAAATGCCAACAAGTGGAAAATGGAGTGCCTTAAAAATTGCGCTGGTAGAAAAATGGATTAACGATGGCGCTCTTAATAATTAAAATATACTAAAAAATATGAACTATTTAAAAATATTATTTTTAATCCTATTTATCATACCTATTGTTGGTTTTGCTCAGGATCAAGATTCAACAACGGTAGTACAACCAATAAAACGAAAATTTCAAAGACCAGCTTTTGAAAATTCACAAACTATTGACAACCAGACGAATGTTGTTTTTATTAAAAATACACTTGAGGCAGTTATTCAACATCGTTTTGGATTAATTAGTGGCGGAATTAACGATTTAAGTGGAATTTGGGCTCCTTCAAATATCCGGATTGGTTTGACTTACAGTTTGACCAACCGGTTAGCAGTCGGTTTTGGTACTACAAAGGACAACCGTCTTCAGGATTTTAATCTGAAGGGTGTTCTATTAAGGCAGACAGTAACAAATAAAATGCCTGTAAGTGTAACCTATTACGGGAATATGGCTGTTGATGCACGAAAGCGTGAGAATTTCAATCATCTTTATGATAGGTATTCGTTTTTTAATCAACTGATTATTGCAAGAAGGTTCTCTGATGCCATTTCTTTGCAGATTGCACCAAGCCTTTCGCACTACAATATTGTTGAATCCACACTGAAAAATGACATGTTAGGTATCGCATTTGGAGGCCGGGTAAAGATCAGTCCTCAAACATCGATCCTATTTGATTATAGTCAACCACTCTCACATTTTGATGCCTCCAAACAACCGAAAGCAGGATTAGGTGTTGGAGTAGAGTTTGCAACCAGTGCACATGTTTTTCAAATATTTGTGAGTAATAACAGAGGACTTGTTCCTCAAAAAGATTATATGTATAATCAAAATGATTTCTTCAAAGGAGATTTCGCAGTGGGATTTTCAATTACAAGACGTTATAATTTTTAATGAAAATATTAAGGAAGAAACTTTAAAAGAGTATTTTTGATTGACTTTTAAATATCTATTATCATGAAGATAGTAAATATTTTAAAGTCAATCATTTTTAATTTCGCATTTTCACAATTATTACACATTTATATCTGAAATATGAACTTGCCAAAATCGACAAAAAATCTACTAACCATAGCCGGAGCAACAATTGCCATCGTCAGTTTGTTGCTCATTATTTTATTATTTCTCATTTCAATCCTATTTGAATCGCAAAATTCCTTTTTAGGAATATTTATTTACATGGCGCTTCCGGCGCTTATGGTTTTTGGCCTGATTTTAATCCCCATTGGAATGGTAAGGGCCAGAAGAGAAGAAAAAAGAAAGGCAGCCGGTTCTCCGGTATACCCTCTCTGGGATTTCAACAAACCATCGACACGAAATGCTGCTGCAATTTTCCTTATTGGTACTATCTGCCTTGCAATTTTGTCTTCAATCGGAAGTTTTCAGGCTTTTCACATTACCGAGTCAAACGAATTCTGCGGAAAATTGTGTCACAATGTGATGAAACCCGAATATACAGCCTATCAGAACTCTCCGCATTCAAGGGTGAAATGTGTGGAGTGTCATGTTGGGTCAGGTGCAGGGTGGTATGTAAGAAGCAAAATTACAGGACTTTACCAGGTATATGCGGTAATCACCAATCAAATTCCCCACCCGATTTTAACACCGGTTGAAAGTTTACGTCCTGCTATGGAAACGTGCGAACATTGTCACTGGCCACAAAAATTTTACGACCGTAAACAGCGAAATATTATTTCATACCTGGCTGATGACACGACGACTACCTGGAATGTACACCTTCAGATGAAAACCAGTGCCAGCAACAGTGCACAAGGTAACGCACAGGGCATTCACTGGCATATCAATCCGGATGTAAAAATCGAGTATATTGCCTCAGTACGGAACAGGGAAAAAATTCCATGGGTTAAATATACAAACCTCAAAACCAACGAAGTCACCATTTTTGAAGATGCGGAGGAAAAGCTGACACCTGCTCAGCACGATACGCTTGAAACACGCAAAATGGATTGCATCGATTGCCACAACAGGCCTTCGCACAATTACAAGGCACCGCAAAATTTCATTGATGAGCTGATTACCAGCGGCAAAATCCCTCATGAAATGCCCGATGTAAAAGTGGTGGCCATGAATATCCTGAATCAGGATTATTCAACAACCGACAGCGCAATGCTGGCTATTAAAAACCAGGTGAATGAATACTATACTGCCATGTACCCTGATTTGGTCGAACCAAAAAAGAAAGAAATAGAAAAAATAATTGCCGGAATCCAGGAAGGTTACGGTCAGAATTTCTTTCCCGAAATGGGGGTGAAATGGCAGGCCTACCCCAATCATATCGGACACATGGAAACAAATGGCTGCTTCCGTTGTCACAACGACCGTCACTCCTCGGCCGACGGGAAGGTAATTTCACGTGATTGTGATTTATGCCATAATATTGTTGCCCAGGGAACCAATACAGGGATGGAGATTTCCAATTCATTTCAACCACTCGCGTTTAAACATCCGGTCGATATTAATGACGAATGGAAAACAAAACTGTGTTCCGAATGTCACTATCAGTTATATTGAAAAGTAATTATTTGGAAATGAAGAATGCCAGGGAGCTAAAGCCCTGGCATTCTTCATTTCGACCATTCATATTGTACTCTGCATACTGAGGCCGGCCTCCTTAAAACAGATATTTTGAGATTTCAACTAGCCTCTCCAAACTATTCCGTTCCTGGCCAATCCCGAAGAATACGGACTATTTATTCATTTTTTGAAATTATCGACAAATAAATCAGTAAAAAAAGAATAATAATGATAAAATCATTTGGATTTCATCATTTTGGATTATATTTGTCACGATTAAAAATTAACAAAATGCAATCAGGTAAAGTAAAATTTTTCAATGAATCCAAAGGTTTTGGGTTTATCAAAGACAATGACTCTGATAAAGAGTATTTCGTACACGTAACTGGTCTTATCGACAAAGTTAGAGAGAATGATGATGTTACATTCGATGTAACTGAAGGAAGAAAAGGATTGAATGCGGTAAATGTAAAACTAGCATAGTTTTTACAAACTAAATCAAGCTTAAAAAAAAAGAGCCTTACACTAAAATGTGAGGCTCTTTTTTTTCCAGGAAGTAGCAAAATAAAAAACCTGGTCAGGAATAAAAATAGTCCGTAAAAACCATTAGTTTTGCTAATTAATTACCTGTCAATATATTATTAAATAGAAGTCGATTTGTTCAAATTTGTATACTTCAGCGTTACCAAACGTATCCTTCTTTTCGAGGCAGCCATTATCTGGACTTTCGCGGGAACCATGTTACTGGTAAAAGGCAGTACAATGCTTGAAGCCTCATCCGGATTTTCGTGGTTAAGGATAATTTCATGCATTATCTCAGGATTAATCTTCTTTCTCCTGATTTTTTCCAGGCTATCTCAAAAACACATAAAAAGAATTTCTAACCTTGATGGCGATCATCACTGGTTCTATGAGTTCTTTAACACCCGTAGTTATCTGATGATGTTATCCATGATTTTATTGGGTGTAATTCTCCGTACAACTTCAGTCGTACCCATGGCATTTCTTTCACTAGCATACATTACCATGGGAATTCCCCTTTTGTTCTCATCGTTTCGGTTTTATTACAGCTGGATACGGTATCAAACTGTAAATCTTTAACCCTGAAATCCAGGGAAAACCACCACATTTTAAACGGCTTTATAAAACCGATCCGAAAAGAGTCAAAATTTAACCATCGGATTATCACTTATCCAATTTAAACGGAGTCATGTTTACAAAGGAGGAAAAGAAAGCGCTGGTTCAAAAATTCTGGTCGCAATTTGACGATTATTGCGATACGATTCCCGAACTGGGATGGCGCAAAAAAAAATGGATTTTGTACGATACAAAAATCAGCCATGTTGACTTAAAATTCGATCTGGGATTGAACTATGCCCTGGTTGCTCTTGAAATTAATCACCGATCAGAAGACCGTCGTCTTAAAATTTACGAGTTGGTTGAGAGATACCGGTTGTTGCTGGAACAAGGATTTGGAGATGGATTGACCTGGGATTTTAATTACCTCAATTCCACAAATCAGGAAGTCTGCCGTATCTATGTCGAAAAAAAACAGGTGAATTTCCAAAAGATAAGTGACTGGCCTGTGATCTACGATTTTCTGGCTCAGAATATGCTTCAACTGCAGGAAAACTTCCTCGAAATACAGGAGGTCTTAATAGAAGAGATAAATATTTTGAACCGGGAAATGTAAACCAAAATGGCATTTATCCTTTACTGAAGACAGTAACTGCAAAAAAAAACCGCCCTCGTGAGAGAGCGGTGCGAACTTTTATCAATTTATTTCAATATTCCTTGCAGGTTTTGGTTTAACCTCTTCCCTCTTGGGAATGGTAATCATAAGAATTCCATCGGTATATCTAGCTGCGATTTTTTCGCCCTCGACCGTACCTTCAGGAAGTGTGAAAGTACGCTGGAAAGACTGATAACTGAATTCGCGGCGGGAATACCTTTGGTCTTCTTCATTTTTCTCTTCCTTCTTTTCGGAAGTGATTTCCAGGCGGTTTCTGTTAAGATTAACCTTGAAATTTTCCTTCGAAAGTCCGGGAGCTGCCATTTCGATAATGTATGATTCGTCATTTTCCCGAATGTTCACTGCCGGTAATGTAGTGTCTGTACTTGAATAATTTGAACTCCCCCAGTCTAACAGATCTCCGGTCAGGAAATTGTTGAAAAACGATGGCATCGATGGAAACATCCTGTCTGATAATCTTGCTAGTGTCATAACTTCGTCCTCCATATTTTAATTGTTAAACTATAAAAATACATGAAATCCTTTTTCAAAGTTTTCGTATATTAAATTTACAACTTAAATGCCAGAGTCACCTACTGAATTGCCAAAAAAATACAACTAAAATATAATCAACTTGTTACAAAAACAGAGTAGCTTAGAGGAATGGCAATTTGACCGACAATAGTTCATATTGGGGTGACAAATTGACTTATTCGCCTCTCGTCTTTAGCCAGTAAACCGAAGGATGAAGTTGGGAAATTATGCATTACAAATCTACTTTTACACCGGCTGACACTGAACATGAAAGAGTTATTACTGCTTTTGAGCAGTGAGAGGGTCTATTTGGGCACTTTTTCATCCGGGAACCGGCTGGCATACTCTTTCCAGAACAATCCTATTTCCGACTTCATCTCCTTTCTGAGCATCAATATACCAAAAAGATTGGGAATTGTCATAAAGACAATTGTAATTCCTGAAAGCGTCCAGACAATAGTTGTATCGGCAAATGAAGCGATAAAGAAGCCAATAACGTAGATGATCCGGTAATAAATAACCTTCTCAATTCCAAATAAAAAGATCACAGCACGATCACCATAATACGACCATGAGATTGCTGTGGAAAAGGCAAATAATAACAAACTGATGGTCACGATATACTTGCCATAATCACCAAACCAACTGCGTGCGAATGCCTCATTTGTCAATGGAGCGCTGTGCAACAGCGATTTACCTTCAAAAATATATTTGTCGGCATCCTGGATAATTCCGTTTTTCACCGAAATATTCCCCGAAAACCGCTTATTACTGCCTTCATAAACCAGTATATTCTCGGCAACTGACCTGGCATTAATCAAGGTGATACCAGTTTCAATTTTTCCATTTTTTACCACAATTTTACCCGAATAAACCTGCTGGATCTTTTTACCCGCGAGATGGAGCTGGAGTGCCTTAACGTCGGGGGGGAGCTTCTCATCAAACCGTACCGCTAATACCTGCATATCAGCAGCCTGGAATCTGTTTTGGAATTTCTCGCTCCATACACCCGAAGAAAGCAAAACCATTCCGGTGAGCATACAAATGATTACGGTATCAATAAACGGCTCCAGCAAGGCTACCAGACCTTCAGAAACAGGTTCATGAGCACGGGCGGCAGCATGTGCAATCGGTGCTGATCCCTGCCCGGCCTCATTTGAAAATAATCCCCGGGTAACACCCCGGTTAAAGGCAAAGGCAAACCCTGCGCCTAAGAAACCTCCCGTGGCTGCTGTCCCGGTAAACACATCACTGAGGATCGCGTAAAAAGACGGAAGGATGTTTTGATAATTGTAAAGTATTACTGAAAGTGAACCTGCAAAATAAATCAGGGCCATGGCAGGCACCAGTTTGTCGGTAACTTTTACGATGCGGCGAATACCGCCAATAATGACCAATCCCAAAAGGAACGATAAGACCAGACCAGTAACAATCTTGTTGATCCCCCAGGTTGAAAATACCGCATTCGAAATGCTGTTTATCTGGGGTAAGCTCCCTGTTCCAAAGGCAGAAAATATTGTGGCAACTGCGAAAATTATTGCCAGCCATTTCATATTCAGCCGGTTTTTCATGTAATACATCGGCCCGCCTGCCATTGTACCATCGGGAGTTTGCTCCCGGTATTTATGTGAAAGTGTAACTTCAACAAATTTGGTGGTCATCCCCACTATTGCAGTTACCAACATCCAGAAAAGAGCGGCCGGGCCTCCCAAATGCACGGCTAACGCAACACCGGCGATATTCCCTGTTCCTACCGTTCCCGATAATGCAGCAGTAAGTGCCTGAAAATGGGAAGCATCACCTTTGTCGCTTTGACGGTCAAATTTACCCATGACTATCTTTAATGAGTATTTCAGGTACCTGAATTGTGGAAATCGAAGGTAAATCGTAAAAAACAGGCCGGTTCCCAAAAGCAGAAAAACAAACCACTGAGATCCCCTATATGACTGTCGATAGATGCTAAAAATTCGTTCAATTGCCGCATTAGTTGTTTGGTATTTATAGTAAGTGCGTAAAAGTATAAATATTGACTTAATCAGGAAGACCTATAATCACTGAAGAAGAAATAAAATTAAAATGCAATCAGTTAAACCAAATTATTGTATTTTTGATTGTTCAAGTTTATATTGCGCAAATATTTAATCTCAAAAAAAAAGTACCATGTTACCTAAATTTCTATTAGCAGACAATTCACAGGTTTTGCCCGACAGGATATTCGTTATCCACAATGAGCAACCACGATTTATTGTTGGCTGCAATGTTGAAGCATTTTCCCAGGACCAGGAAATTCACTGGATTGATGATGAACCTGCAAGCGAAGAATTGAAAAAAGAATTACTCGAACAGGCAGAAGAATTTTTAGATCTTGAACTTGAATACGAGGAAGAGCTTTATAAATTGGAAAACGAGGAACAAGAGGATGATGATGAAATAGATAACCTTAAATAACACAATTATGGAACTGAATACTCCCAAAAGACTCACTCGTTCAACCAGGGATAAAATGCTGGGTGGAGTGTGCGGCGGAATTGCCGAATATATGATGGTCGATCCTACTATTGTAAGACTTGTTTTTGCATTGGCCACTTTTTTCACAGTTGTATTTCCCGGCATTTTGATCTACCTGATCATGTGGATCGTTGTTCCCAAAGAACCAACAATCTACTAACGCTTATTTTTCCATACCTTTTATAAATCAACACATCCGCACTGTTTAACCCGGATGGACATTTGTGTTTCCTGAATCTATTAAAGTATTATAAACTTACCTCCGAAAAAACATCATGAACCGAAGAAACTTCATTCAAAACACTGCTACGGCTGCTGCATTGGTAGGATTTTCAAACTTCGCCTCCGGCAGTAATCCTGTAGAAACACCCCCATCGAATTCTGCAAAATTTAAACTTAAATATGCACCCGGATTTGGAAGTTTTCCTGAACTGGCTGGAAAAGATCCTGTTGAAGTGATAAAATTCTGTGCCGATCAGGGCTTTAGAGCAATGTTCGATAACGGATTTCCAGGTCGCAATAACGAAGAACAGGCGAAGATAGTCGCTGAACTGACACGCCAGAATATGGATATGGGTCCGTTTGTATTGTATGCCGATTTCAAAACGGAATCGATGGTTATTAAGGATCCTGCCATGCGCGAGATGCTGATCAAAAAAGTCAACGAAGGCGTTGAACTATTTAAACGCACCGGCATCAAACAAGCCTTAATGGTTCCAGGCCGTTACAACGAAAGACTGGCCTGGGATTATCAGACAGCCAATGTAATTGATATTCTGCGCGAACTTAGCGATATTGCTGAAAAAGGCGGATTAACCATTGTACTGGAACCATTGAACAAACGGGATCATCCTGGTCTGTTCCTCACCGGAGTTCCCCAAACCTATGCCATTTGCCGTGCGGTAAACAGTCCGGCCTGCAAAATAGTCGATGACATGTATCACCAGCAAATCACTGAAGGAAACATAATTCCCAACATTGATGCCGCGTGGTCGGAAATTGGGGCATTTCATATTGGCGACAATCCCGGGCGTAAAGAACCTGGAACCGGCGAAATCAACTACCTGAATGCCTTTAAACACATTCACTCGAAAGGTTACGATGGTGTTTTGTGTATGGAACATGGCCGAAGCATTTCGGGTAAGGAGGGTGAACTTGCATTAATTGAGGCTTATCGCAAGGCGGATAATTTCCAGACTGCCTAATTGTCAGGAAATATTAAATTAAACTGTACGAATAAAAAAGAGGCTGCCTTTCGGGACAGCCTCTTTAGTTTCTTTATAGTGAAGGTTATTTCTTGAGCAGTATATCATTAATCATCTTTTCGAACATTACCTTGGTAGCTTCTGCTCCATTTGCAATTCCACTCGTCATTGTAGGCTTACCTGTTTGAGGCACCCATAAAAAGGCAGGAATTCCGCTGATCCCGAAAACGGTTGATAATTCGCGCTCCTGATCCGTATTAACCTTATAGACAACTATTTTACCTTTGTATTTCTGGGCCAGTTCCTCCAGTGCAGGAGAGGCAAGACGGCATGGACCACACCAATCGGCATAAAAATCAACCACAACCGGTAATTTACCCGCAAACTTCCATTCCTTAGGATTTTTTTCATAATCCATAATCAGTGCTTTAAACTGATCCTTATTAATTCTAACCACCCCACCTTCAGCCGCATTAACGGGGTTTGCAGCCATAACTGCAAAACATACCATCAAAAATCCAGTCAATAATATCTTATTCATACGCTCCATTATTAAATTTCCAATCGTTAAAAAATAGCTCTTCAATCATATGCACTTTTCTACATATATCGTGCCTAAATAAATATTTTTGCATGCAGCAAATAAATTCCGCTGAACAGCAAAACAAAAAGTAAGGAAACAAAGTTCAATTTCCTATTTTTGTAACTGAATAAATTCCTGTTCTTTTACCCGATTATTTTTATACAAACGATTTGTTAGAAGATCCAAAACCTGGGCGATGAAGCGAAAAAGAAAACTAAAAAAAGTTGACCTTCTGAAATTTGTCTCTAAGACTGCAAAAAGAGGGAGTATACCTGGCACTGTTGAGTATATCGGCCAGCCTCGCGTGGAAAATATCAAAGTTGAAGTTTTAGAATATGATGAAACAACTATCAGTGAGCATGTTGTAGGATCAGTGCAGGAATTGGAAGCGTACCAAAAGCACCCGGGCATAAAATGGTTTCAGATTACCGGAGTTCATAACCCCGATATATTAAACGAAGCGGGGAAACTTTTCAATATCCTCACCCTTGATCTTGAAGATGTTGCCAATACCACACAACGTCCTCGCATTGAAGAACGCGATAATTATATCTTCATGGTATTCAAAATCTTGCAATTAGATCCCGAAAGCCGCGATGTTAATATAGAACAGATCAGTATTGTATTGGGTTCCGACTTTGTACTAACTTTTCATGAAACAACCCCTCAAATTTTTGAGCCATTACAGACCAGAATCATAAACGGACTGGGACGAGTAAGAAAAATGAAAAGCGACTATCTTGTTTTTTCAATTACGGATATTATTATCGATCAATACTTTGCATTGATGGAAGATATCGGTGAAACCATTGAGGAGATCGAAGAAGATTTAATCGCATCGAACGGACAGGCCAGCCAGGACGACATTTATAAATTGAAACGCAGACTTGGTTATGTAAAAAAAACAATCTGGCCTGCCCGCGAGGTGCTCAACCAATTACAGTATTCTGATCATCAACTTATAAATGAGGGCACGAAAATCTACTTCCGGAATATTTACGATCATACCATTCAGATCATTGAAACGCTCGAAAGTCTGCGCGATCTCACGGCAGGCATGATGGATCTGTATTTGTCGAAAGTCAGTTTTAAATTGAATGAAATCATGAAAATACTGACTATTTTTTCGACCATATTTATTCCACTTACCTTTTTTGCCGGTGTGTATGGCATGAATTTCAAATACTTTCCGGAATTGAACTGGAAAGGTGGCTATTTTACCTTTTGGGCGATTATGATCCTCATTGCGGCCGGCATGCTGATTTATTTTCGTCGGAAAAAATGGTTTTAGACTAATCAGTATCAAGTCCGGTAAAGTCAAAACAAACACCTATCTTTATATTTTAATATACCATTTACCATGAGCAAACCGATAGTTACTGCCATAGCATCCTTCGGGATGTCGGGTGTTGTCTTCCAGGGACCATCTTTAAAAATCCTTCCGCTGCAGTTTAAGATTCATAAAATCCTTGAACGATCAAAAAATATTTCGGCCGAAAGGTATCATGAAGCCACAATTGTGCGCTCTTATGATATGATTTTAAATGATCCTGAAGTGGAACTTGTCATTGTTAACACACCTGATTACCTGCATTTCGATATGGCCAAACAAGCCATTGAAGCAGGTAAACATGTCGTTGTAGAGAAACCCTTTACAAAAACCAGTGAGGATGCGCGCGAATTAATTGCACTCGCCAAAAAGAAAGGGGTTATTTTAACTGTTTACCAAAGCCGTCGGTTAGACAATGGCTATCTGACCGTTAAAAAAATTGTTGAAGAACAACTTCTTGGCAGAATTGTGGAATATGAATCGCATTACGACCGGTACCGCAACTTTATACAGGAAGGTTCGTGGAAGGAGGATGGGGATGAGCGAACAGGGGTACTGTTTAATCTTGGTTCACACATTGTCGATCAGACCCTTATGCTATTTGGAATACCAAAGGCGGTTACCGCTCACCTGAACGTACTGCGGACAGGAGGGCGTACGACCGACAATTTCGATATCCGGCTTCATTACGACCGGTTTAATGCAATTTTACGGAGTTCCTACCTTGTACGTGAAATGGGACCACAATATATTGTTCACGGAACTGAAGGGTCATTTACAAAGATGGGAAGCGATCCGCAGGAAGAGATGCTGAAACTTCATCGCCTGCCAAACGAACCCAAATGGGGGGAAGATTTACCAACTGACTGGGGTACATTGAATACCACTATAAATGAACTTCATTTTCACGGAAAAATAGAAACACTTCCAGGTAATTATGCCACTTTTTTTGTCCGTCTTCATGAATCAATCCGCGAAGGTAAGCCTCTTATGGTTAAGCCGGAAGAAGCATTAACAACCATTCGTATTCTTGAAGCCTGCCTTGAAAGTAACCGGTTAAAAAAGACGGTGGATTTCAAGGAAGAATAACGAAGCAGAGAAGAGGAGGAGAAGAATTTATGCCAGGTGACCGGGTGACTTATTATAAAAAGAAAAGAGGCCCGTTAGTTTTGCTCAATTTTGAATCGCAGTCACCCGGTCACTTTTTCGAAACCTTATATATCTTTGCAAAAAGCATATTCATATGACAAAAATTGTAATAAAACCAAAGAATAAAGCAGAGAAAAATTTTCTCACCATGCTTTTAAAAAAGATGAATATTGATACTCAAATTGTTGAAGAATCTACACCAAATTATGAAACACGACAAGCAATCAGCGACGTGGAAACCCTTCAAGGCACAAAAGTGAAAGATTCTAAGAAGTTGTTTTCAATGCTAGGAATTTAGAAAATGAAGAATGAAAACAAAAAAAATCCGGAAGTATATCCGGATTTTTTTATTGGATTTAAAGGCGTTTACCTTTCGGTTATTCACCTATTTTTTTATACCTGATCCGGTGAGGTGTATTATCGCCGAGCCGTTTTTTCTTATTCTCCTCGTATTCAGAATAACTCCCCTCGAAGTAATAAACCTGGGAATTACCTTCAAAAGCAAGTATATGAGTGGCAACACGATCCAAAAACCACCTGTCATGTGATATCACCACCGCACATCCCGCGAAACTATCCAATCCTTCTTCAAGTGCACGGAGCGTATTTACATCAATATCGTTGGTAGGCTCATCAAGGAGTAAAACGTTGGCTTCTGATTTCAGAGTCAATGCAAGATGCAGCCTGTTCCGCTCTCCACCTGAAAGAACCCCGCATTTTTTCTCCTGGTCTGATCCGCTGAAATTAAAACGCGAAACATACGCGCGTGCATTGAGCATCCGTCCCCCAACCATCACTTCGTCAGAACCGCCTGACAGCACCTGGTAAACCGTCTTATCATTGACTATTGCCTCGTGTCCCTGATCTGCATAACCTATTTTTACGGTTTCGCCCACAGAAAAACTTCCCGAATCAATTTTTTCAAGCCCAAGAATCATCTTGAACAGTGTTGTTTTACCGGCTCCGTTCGGACCAATCACACCAACGATGCCGTTGGGTGGCAATACAAATTCAAGATTTTCGAACAGCAATCTGTCGCCAAATGCCTTGGAAACCCCATGAGCTTCGATCACTTTATCTCCAAGCCGGGGACCGTTCGGTATAAATAATTCGAGTTTATCTTCCTTCTGTTTAACATCCTCATTTAACAACTTTTCGTAGGCCCCCAATCTTGCTTTCGATTTGGCCTGGCGCGCTTTCGGACTCATCTTCACCCACTCCAGCTCGCGTTCAAGGGTTTTGCGTCGTTTTGAGATTCCTTTCTCTTCCATCTCCAGCCGTTTTGACTTTTGTTCCAGCCAGCTTGAGTAATTTCCCTTCCATGGTATACCCTCGCCCCGATCGAGTTCCAGAATCCAACCGGCAACATTATCAAGGAAATAACGGTCGTGGGTAATACAAATCACAGTCCCTTTGTATTGCTGCAAATGTGTCTCCAACCAATCGATTGATTCCGCATCAAGGTGGTTGGTAGGCTCATCAAGCAACAGAATATCAGGCTGTTTAAGCAACAGTCGGCACATCGCTACCCTGCGCCGTTCACCTCCGGACAATATATTCACAGGAGTATCGCCATCGGGACAGCGGAGGGCATCCATAGCCCGTTCAAGCCGGTTATTGAGGTTCCAGGCATCAGTTGCATCGATTTTTTCCTGGAGTACAGCCTGCCTGTCCATCAGTTTATCCATCACTTCAGGATTTTCGTAGACCTCGGGCAACCCAAACCGCTGGTTGATCTCCTCGTATTCATTTAAAATATCGACAGTTTCCTGTGCCCCTTCCTGGACAATACCCATGACCGTTTTCGAGTTATCAAGCACCGGCTCCTGCGACAGGTGACCAACCGTGTAGCCGGGTGAAAAGGACAAATCGCCGTTGTAGTCTTTTTCAAGACCGGCAATTATCCTTAGAAGGGTCGATTTACCCGAACCGTTCAGGCCGATAATCCCGATCTTGGCCCCCAGGTAAAACGAAAGTGAGATATCCTTGATTACCTGCTTTTGAGGCGGATAAGTCTTGCTCACTTTGTACATCGAAAATATAATTTGTCTATCTTCTGCCATTGAAAAATATTTTTTATTCGAATCCCAAAATTCGTATTTTAAATCAGATTTGACAAAAGTTTTCGCAGAATTAAATACTTACGCTAATTAAATTAATTTTCAATAAATTAGTCCAAAGATTCTGCAACCTGAAATGGGAAAAATAACAGAATTACGTTAAGTTTGTTGTCATAAATAAATTCGTATTATCATGAAAAAATTTCTTCTCTATTTCTTGTTAATCTTCGTACTCGTGATCGGATCTGTTATTTATTACAGTTATTACTTTAATTACAGCGAAGGTTATCGTGCAGGATTACTTCAAAAATTTTCACGAAAAGGAACAATTTTCAAAACTTATGAAGGGGAGATGATCCTTAGCAGTGTGCAAAGTAATGCCAACGTGGCAATTGCCTCTGAGAAGTTTTTCTTTTCGGTAACCGATAAAGATGTTGCACATCAGCTTGAAAGAATCCAGGGTGAAAATATTATTGTCCATTATACGGAAAAAAAGGCTACCCTGCCCTGGAGAGGAGATTACACGTATATTGTTGATAGTGTAAGAATTAATCCGGCTAATGGAAGCCGGGGATTTCGTTAGTAGTGCGTGTGGAGAAACAGTCGTGGATCAACCCTTTATATGCGATTAAAACAGTCCGGAAATAAGGAAATGCTAAAAAGCAATTTCGATATTTTCGGACAACTCTATTATCTCTCTTCAAAATGCACCTTTCCCGGTGAGTGATTCGCACCAAACTCAGGTGCAAAGCTGCTTTGGATAGTTGCTCTTCCCCCCGAAAAAGTACCCGAATGGCTCACACGAACGGGATATTCCAGCACAAATCTTCCTTTCGGTAAATTTCCAATAAAAAATCGTGTACCCGTATCGGTATTGACGCGATAATACCACAATCCACCATTGTATTCGTACGAAGAAAGCTGCTTCAAAGGCTCTGTTCCGGCAGGCCGCTGATCAACGAGGGTAATAAATCCAAGATCACGGTCATTTTCAATCACCAGACGGTGCATCAGCAAATCGCCCGGCAGACTTTCTGACAAATTGCTTACCAATGAATCTCCACGGACCGATTTTTCAAGCTTAAAGATTTCTTTCTTTATCTTTAATGAACTACCACTGCCAGTGGTATCATTTACCTGTTTGAAAAAGCCATGATAGAGTCCTCCAAATATGATGTTCTTTCCGCGATTTCTGAATTCAAGCTTACTGTCAGCATCCAGATCACCAGGCTTAACCGACAATTGAATAAACCCGTCAATCCCTGTACTTCCTTCAGGTAAGATCTTTTTCCCATCAAGAAAAATTTCGGGCAAAGGTTGATTTCCATGGCTTATGTTCTGACCGGAACTTAAAGCGTAGATCGCCTGGGAGGTAGCAAAAGTCGATTCCCAGGCATGAGTACGCTTTTGTTGCAGCAACCAAAGCTTCAAGGCGTCGATTTCTGCTGCAGGAGCGTTGATTTCATAAAATAATCCGATGATCATACTTTGCAGCGCGATATCCGGTTCACGATAAAAATAAACACCGCGCGGTTGTTTCCAGTACATACCGGTCTCTTCGTTTTTAATCGCCCGCTCCCGAAGTGACTGAATAATTGTCTGTAGCAATTTTGGGTTTGAATTTTCCCGGTTCAAAACAAAGGCAAGCTGAACCTGTTGCCAGATACCCGACTTGTTCCAGTTTTTCGAAGCCTTTTCAAGATAAAAATTGTACGCCTCCACCACCCCGGAAGCGAATTCAATCTCTTTAAAAGTACCACGTGCATGCAAATAATCGAATATATTACCTGAAGGTTGATAGTTAATCTTGTCTTTATCCTTCAACTGACGGAAGGATACCATGATTTTCTGATCCAGGTAATTCACCGCTTTTTGGGCGATTGCCGATATTACCTGGTTTTCGGTTCCTGTCAGCAGGTTTTTCGTTCTCATTTGGGCAATATCGGTTAAAATCCGGGAGGTGATCCAATCGGAGGACGCCATTCCGGGACACCACGCGAATCCGCCGTCGCGCAACTGCGCAACTGTAAGACGCTCAATAGCCTCCTTAATCGTTGATTTTATTGTATCGGTATTAAATTTCACCAGTTTCTCCTTTTCATAATTTGATTCCCTGAGCCAGGGTGTTTCATTTAATTTCAGATTCGTGAATTGCTCCCCTTTTTCGATTCGCGTTTTGAAGGAGTCGGGTGATGTCAGTAATTTTTGGCGCTGCAATTCAAGTTCCGTGGCAATCTCAGGATGATCGGCAAGCATCTTCCGCAGGATCAGTGTACCACTCAAGCGGGAGGCTGTACCAGAGATTGTATACGATTCTGCTCCCATTAACTGAGGCAGTGCATCGAGAATCAAACCAACCGGATTTGTCATCAGGGTGAAGTTCCACTTTCCATACTTGATTTGATCGGCACCACCCACCTGGTTAAATTTTACCTGATAACTATTCCCTGGTCTGATTGTGAATGCCTTTGCTTCAGTTTTCCAGGTCCGGTCTGGTTCAACAGGAAGAACCGACTCAAAACCGTCTGAAAATTCGCCTCCCCGGGCAGTAACTTTGATTGTGTAAAGACCCGGAGTTGAGGGTGCGGCCAGCTTCCAGCTAACCGCCTCTGCTTTTCCGTCTGCCATGTTGAGTTTTTCCATACGGGTGGCGGCCTCGATTTTTTCCCCGGTCTCAACATTGGTAAGTTGCATAAGCAGATCCATATCCAATAATTTCCCCGAAAGATTGGTCACCTTTACCGGAAGAGTTACCTGATCGCCCACAGTGAGGAACCGGGTCGGAAATGGTTCAACGACAAGTGGTTTCCGTGTGACAAATTTTTCTGTAACAGTGCCGGACAGACCATCGGGAGTATGTGCAATCGCCATAAATTTCCATTCAGTTACTGATCCGGGAAGATTAAAACGGACCTCAGCCCGACCATTTTCGTCCGTTTCGATACGGGCATCAAACCAGGCTGTTTCGCGGAAATCGCTGCGTATTTCTATTGGTTTATTCTCCTGGCCAGTATCCGATTCACGGGTAACAGCATCCTGAACAATCGCTGCATTGCCAACCAGGGACGATTTTTTCATAGTACCATAGGCCATCAATGTCTCGGGACTAGTTCCTCTTTTCGATCCTCCCCTGATCTGCAATGAAGTTACCTCCCGCTCGTACATAATCTCCTGATAATCTATTATTCTCTGAAATTCCGGCAGAATTTCCTGTTTTTCACTGATCCATTCGGGCTGCGTGCACTGACCCATACCGAAGACGATATCCTGCGGAAAACGCAGCCTGGGATAATTATGGAAACTTTCCCAAATCTTAAGTTCCCAATTGTGCGGAAGTATTTTATCGAGAGAGGCGTCATAAACCACTCCTGCAATTTCAGCTTTCACCGGATTCCCTTTCGAGTCAACTACTTTAACATGCCATGAGACCTCTTTCCCGGGAACAACTATTTCAGGAAATTCTTCAACCGATAATTTAAGCGTTTTCTGAACCCAGGGAACTTCGACATTAAATACCTTAAAATAGACTCTTCCCATACAGACTGATGATACACTGATTGTTAAACCACCCTGATGGGCCGCCGGCACAGGAATTGTAATTTTCGACATCGACCTTTCAATCAGACTATTGAATACTGTAACCGTATCTTCTCCGTGGTATACCAAAACTTTCCAGAACTGTGTTCCAAAATTCCCAAGCAGTAATTTAATATTTTCACCCGGCAAGACCTTGGTTCCGGAAAGATTTATCCAGGAGTTTTCAGGAAACGAAAAATCCTTTTTCGAGCTATTAAATACCTGTACAAGGTGTTCTGCTCTTACAACTGATCCAAACTGATCGGTCGTCGTTAACCGGACTTTGTAATACCCCTGTTGTAGCAAGGTCGCATTTAACAGCCTATCCTGCGCTCTGCCACTATCAAAATCAATGGTCTGAATGATTTTATCCTCTGCATAATTTACAGGTTGGATTTCGTCACCATACTGGTTTCCGGGATAGAGCTGGTCCCATTGTGCTTTGGAATAGATCGGCCGGTCAGGATTTGCCCATATTTTTTTTCGCAACGGCTTCTCCGGGCTTTCAAGACGAATCAGTTCAATTTTTCCAGTTGAACTGATTTCCTGGTTATCCGAATTTCGAATTTGAAAAGTGATTTTAAAATCTTTTTGAATTGATTTACTGGCAATATCCAAAATTGCGGGTCCGCTTAATGTAGCCGTCAATGCTTCTTTCGCGATTTGTACCGATTTGGATGCGACCTGCGTTTCACCCGTTATATCTGTTATCTCTGTTTGGATATCAAACCTGGAAGGGAACTTTAACAACCGGGTATATTTTTCATCGGGTTTTGCTAAAAAACTAAACCGGTATTTACCAGCGCTATCGGTAGTAAATGTACCTTCATCAATTTGTTCCGGCTCACCCCATGGGCGCCATACCCATACAAGGCTGCGCGCTACCCGGTATTTTCCAGTCACATTTTTAAGCGGTACACCCGAAAACGAAACAACATTACCCGTTACTTCAACCTGTGAATTTAGCCGGTACTCTCCTTTGAGATCATCATACTCAATCTTAAACCCGGGCCTGCGGTACTCCTCTACCCTGAACTGCAGTTCTCCGAGAGTGGAACTTAGCCTGAATTCCCCCGGAAGACCACCCGAAGGAAGATTGAATTTGCCCGAGATGGTTCCATATCCATTGGTAATTATTGTTAAGGTATCAAGGTTCTGGTAATTGCTATTCTGTAGAATCACCTCTATGGACCGGTTTTCAATAGATTTAGCCTTATCACGTTCTTTATTTATAAGGATGCCCTTAAATAAAACGGTTTGTCCTGGCCGGTAAATACTCCGGTCCGTAAACAGGTATAACCGGTCTTGCATATCAGTAACGACTTCTCTATATTTGGTAGTATACCAACGTGTTGTAATAGTATCTTTTTGATACGTAATCTGCACCAGATTGCTCTCTGCAGGAGATTTTATGAGGCCGTCGGCAGACGTTTTGAATTTCGAGGTACTCCATCCGGTATTAATTTGCTTAAATATTTCAATATCAGCCGACTTTACAGGAATGCCGTTTTCAATATTCATCACATTAAAAATACCATTCTGTTCCGTAAAAGTAATCCCGGAATTGGTAAACAAAGCGCTTGAGGAACAGGTATCGCGGTCAGTAATTCCCTGTAATTCGATAAAGTACATTCCTGAACTGAGTTTTTGGAAAATCAATTCTGTTGAATGTTGCCGAAGATCAACATCGGGGATCAATTTATAATCGGTTTCGGAAATCAGTTTTAAAGATTTATATTTATGATTATCGTTTTGCATATACTGGTTACCTGACTTTAAGAAGGCCAGGTATTCGGAGTGATTGATGCGCGATAGCCTGGCTTTTAAAACAGACAAATTTCTGTATTGAGCCAAAACAGTAAACGGGAATCCGCTCCGTGTAATATTTTCAACATTCATCTGCAAATGAGGTGCCTGCAAGTGCCGGAGTTTATTGGCACTCCTGATTGCCGCCGGAGACCCGGGATAGTGCAAAATTACTGCCTCATAAATTTGGGCGGCTTCGCTGTTTTTAAACCTGAATATTTCAGAGGCAGGAATTGACGGATCATAGCGATAAGCCATACCCGAAAGAACATCGGCTTGTTTCTCAAGCACATTCGCCTTAAACGGATGGTCTCCGATTTGAATCGCCAGCGACTTTAATGCATCAAGGTGAAGTTCATCCTTTGTGTTGTGCGAAGAACGCTGATGAATATAATCCAGTCGTTCGAGTTGTAGATACAGCAACGCATCATATTCATTGTTTATTTTATGATAATCCTCGAGCAGCCTGAAAATTTTGAATACCCGGCTGTCATATCTTCCGCTATTTGTGTTTTTGGGAAAAAATGGAGCCGAAAACGCCAGGGCATCTCCTGACCATGTAAAAGGAACCGGTGAAAAATCGAAACCGTCATTGCGGTAAAACTTAAGAGCCTCAACAGAAACAAGATCCAGCAGTATTGGACGGTATTGCCAGGCCAGTTCCGCAGTATCGAGCAGTGCGGAATAGTTGCGTGATGAAATTTTCGAGAGAAGTTTATGATTATCAAGGGCTCTCTGAAAACAACTGTCAATCCGGTTTTTAAAGTAATTAATATCCCATGTCAGGATATCATCAGCGCGGGCTGTACCCTTTGTACGCCGAAAAACCTCACCTCTGTCACGGTTGAAAAGCGAAATCATAAATTCACCCTGGTAAGCCAGAAGGACCGACTGATTTTCGGGACTTAAACCGGATAGTTCCGTCTCCCAGGTTTTAAAAGGAGATGGATTGGCCTGATCACTTGTCTCTGTTTTTACGTGCTGTATTCCAATAAATGCTTTGATCTGCTGAATCTGGTCGCCATCCTGTATTGCATTTGAATAGATTGCTTCCAGGTTCTTCAGAGCAGATTCAGGCTGCTGTATCAGTAACAACGAATCAACTTTTTTCCACAACTCACTGTAAGGGGAATACGGTTTGGCGTTCGCATCAGTTACATTCCACAAACTGAAAAAAGGTACAATAAAATACAACACAAGTTGCCTGATGAATGAAGTCTGCATAACTGAAACACTTTACGATAAATACCGGGAAGGGAAGTCACAAATTTAGTACCAAAGTTTTGACTCATTCTAAATTAAATCTGCAGGAGTGAGGCTCATGTATCACAGTAAATTCAGTGTAAAAAAATTTTATTTCATAACTTTTTACATTGCTACGCTTCAAACATTATCTTTGAAAAAAATCCCGAAAAAAAAATGAAATATCCGGAAAAATCAAGTTTACTTATTTTGATTTTTATTTTATGCTTATCCCTTAACCCGGAAGCCCAAAATATTGAAAAAAAAGCACTTACAATCAATGACTTCGACGCCTGGAAGTCAATAAAAAATCAGGCGATTTCTGACAATGGCGAATTGGTTTCTTTCGAAATCAATCCACTCAAGGGTGATGGAACTCTGGTGATAAAATGGATTAGATCAAAAAAAACAGACAGCCTGGCCAGGGGATATGATGCGCGCATTTCACCTGAAACGGATTTTATTGTTTATAAAATAAAACAACCCGAAGAAAATATCCGGATTGCAAAAAAGAAAAAACAGGAGATTAAAGACAGCCTGGGGATATTGGTTTTCAGCCGGCACCAAATTTACACCTTTCCTGAACTGAAAAAATTTTCGCTTCCCAAAGAAAACCCGCGATGGGTGGCCTTCATGACCGACATGAAAAAACCTGAAACGAAGGATAAAAAGAAAGATGACGAATCGAAAACCAAGGAAGAAACTGATAAACAGGACGATAAAAAAAACCAACTGGTGCTTTTTCATGCAGAATCGGGCGATACTGTTTGTTTTCAGAATGTCACAGAATATTATTATGCACCTCTTGGAACAAGTATATCATTTATTCGTCAGACAAAAGATTCACTTGATCGGACGGAGGTAATGGTTTTTGACACCAAAACGAGGAAAATCATTACAATTTTCAAGCAGGCCGGTACAGCAAAAAAAATAAACTCTGATGAACAGGGCGGACAATTTGGCTTCCTGTTCTCGTCTGATACCATCAAAGAAAAAGTTTATAGTTTATTTTACGGATCGAAAAATTCAACTCCAAAGGCAGTGGCTGTTCCCGATGGACAAGGTTTGCCCCAAGGCTGGGCTCCATCGGAGTTTTCGGACCTCTCATTTTCTGAAAACGGGCATTACCTTTTCTTCGGAACCAACCTGAAACCACAGGCACCTGCAAAAGACACACTTTCTGATGAAAAACCGGTACTCGATATCTGGAGCTGGAAAGACAAGGAACTGCAACCGGGGCAAAAAATCAATGTTGCGAAAGAGAGAAACCGGACCTTTAAGGCAGTTTATCTGACTGATAAGGATAAGTTGGTACAATTGTGCGATTCAACGATAAATGAAATCAGAACCATCCGGAAAGGCAATGGCCGGTTAGCACTTGGTGTCGATCGTTCACGCTACGAACTCGAATCCTCATGGACAGGAAATTCGAATGCAGACTATTACCTCGTCGATATTGAAACCGGTAGCAAGCGAATGATGGTTCAGAATAAATCGATGGTTTACCTGTCTCCCGGCGGAAAATATATCGCATGGTACAATCCTGCCGACAGCACTTATTCAGCCCGATCAACCAGAACAGGATCTGATGAGATAATAAAACTAAGCTCAATAATTCCAGTCTCACTCTGCGATGAACGTTGCGACACACCGGGTGAACCAAATCCATACGGGATTACCGGATGGTCAGAAGAAGATAAATACCTGTTTGTAAATGACCGGTACGATATCTGGCAAATCGACTTAAGTGGGTCCACATCACCGGTAAATGCGACAAACAGTTACGGAAGGAAAAATCACATTAATCTGCGCTACCTGAAACTTGATCCGGAACAGGAATTTATTGATACGGGCAAGCCGGTAATAATTAAAGCTTTTGATGAAGACAATAAATCGGAAGGATATTTCAGTACTAATTTCCGCACTAATGCAAATCCACGTTTGCTGTTGATGGAAAATAAGAAGTTCAATAACCTGTTAAAGGCAAAAAAAGCTGATGCACTGATTTGTACGCGTGAAGATGTAAACGAATCACCGGATGTGTGGAGTAGTAACCTGTCGTTCGGGCGTATGCAAAAGCTCTCTGATTCCAATTCGAATCAGGATTTATTTAAATGGCCGAAAGTCAGGCTGGTGAACTGGCATACATTTTCAGGAAAGGCAATCGAAGGCTTGCTCTATTTACCCGAAACGATTGACACTACGCGCAAATATCCGATGATTGTTTACATTTATGAACGTAACGCCGACAACCTGCACACATACACGCCTCCGGCACCTACACGTTCGACGGTAAACAGGACCTATTACACGAGTAACGATTACATTGTTTTTATTCCGGATATTACCTACGACGCTGGTTACCCGGGAAAATCTGCATTCGATGCCGTGGTGAGCGGCACCCGGTTCGTGAGTGAAAAGTATCCCTTTATCGACGATAAAAATATCGGCATTCAGGGGCAAAGCTGGGGCGGATACCAGGCAGCCTGGCTCATCACCCAAACCAATTTATTCAAAGCAGCAATGGCAGGCGCACCGGTAAGCAACATGACCAGTGCTTACGGGGGAATCCGCTGGGCTACCGGTGCATCGCGCATGTTTCAGTACGAGCATGATCAAAGCCGGATTGGTGGTACATTATGGGACAAGCACTTACAATTTATTGAAAACTCTCCCCTATTCTATGTACCCAACATCGAAACCCCGCTGCTGATGATGCATAACGACACAGACGGAGCTGTGCCATGGTACCAGGGAATCGAACTATTCACAGCCATGAGGCGCCTGAACAAACCGGTATGGATGCTTACCTACAACAACGAAGAGCATAATCTTAAAGCAGAAAGCTGGGCAAATCGCATGGATCTTTCCATCCGGATGCAGCAATTCTTTGATCATTATTTAAAAGGTGAGCCTATGCCATCCTGGATGCAGAACGGTATACCCTTTATCCGGAAAGGAAAGGAATTGGGGTATTAAATGCTGCTATTTTTTATAGTCATAGGATAAGGTATAATTTCCGCTTTCAATTTCAACCAAAGGTCCGCCTGCATTTTGAGACGGTTTAAATTTACGGCCATTAAGCATATAGTCAGTAGTTTCCCACGGCAAGACAACTGCCGCTTTGCAACCGACCGGTACCTGGAGTTTAAATTCAATACGCGATTTCTGAAGCTGCCAGTTAACACCAATTAATCCATATGGCGTTTGTTTCGTAGTTTTCGCCCAGGTAATTCCATCAGGTATCTGGGGGTCGATCACCACCCGTTGATAACCCGGGTAATCATCATCGGGAAGGATTCCGCCAACAGCCTGGTAAAACCATGAACCAATGCCGTTGTAACAGTTGTGAATACGGCTCCTGCTGCCGGCCCAATGCTCCCAGGTTGTTGTAGCACCCTTTTCAATCATATAAAGATACCCGGGATAATCCTTCTTTTTAAGCATGGAATAGAATAATCCGGCGGCCTTATTTTTTACAGCCCATTCTGTAAATACAGGGAGCCCCACAAGACCAGTGGCAATATGTCCGCTTTTGCTTATAACAATATGGTTGTTAAGAACATTCGTCACACTCGCGACAAGTGAGTCCGGAACTATCCGTGACAATAGCGGAAAGGTAAGATCAATTTGTGAACCACTTGCATAACTATTTTTTAGTCCATCGAAAAAGGTGGAATGAATTTGCGCCTTTAACTTATCCTGCTGAAGCGAATATTTCTGTGCCTCTTCGTTCTTTCCGAGAACCCTGGCAATTTTTTGCATTGTCCCGAAACACTCGCTGATGTAACAATTGTTGACAAGATCGACTGAAGCTTTATTTTTCTGGTCGACTCCCACAGGAGTAGCCCAATCGCCCAGGTACCAGGTCCTGTAATCAGTTTCAGGCCAGGGATACAATAATCCATCCGGAGAATACTTTGCCACATAACCAAGCCATTGTTGCATAGCGGGGTAATACTTCTCAAGGAAACGAATGTCACCATAATTCTGATAAGTTTTCCATGAAGCTGAAATAATAAACCCGCACCAATAGGGACCGCCACCTGCAGGATAGGGATTCGGGGCTGTATGTGGCATTCCGCCGTCCTCGCGGATACAGTCACCCCACGCCTGGAGCCAGTTGGCATATAATGGTGCAAGGTTAAACATGGTTTGTGCCGTCATGGTCGAGGCGTTTCCGTCACCCCCATATCCAAGGCGTTCAAATTGAGGACAATCGACCAGGTAACCTCCCAGACTCAGGCAACGAAGCGTATAAAAGAGCATATCGTGTATTTGATTCATGTCGGTATCTGAGCATTCAAAGGTGGAAGCCTGCTCAAACGCGGTATGGATCAGATAGCCAATTATATTTTCCTTTTGGGGCTCCACAGTCAGATTTGAAATTTTTATATACCTGAAGCCATGATAATTAAATTTATTGCAGAAGCTTTCTGCGCTTTCCCCCGTCGCGATATACCGGTCCTCCTGCTTCTGATCCACAAACAGTGAATCCTTTTCAAGATGATCGCAATATTCCATAATGACCTCCTGACCTGATTGCAGAACAGGAAAATGTATCTCTGCCCAGCCAGTCAGCGTCGTACCCATATCAACCAACCAGGTATTTTTGCCAAAGGGCCGGACTGCCAGGGGCTTTATCGTTTGCATGATCCGGTTTGGTTCAACTGCCTGCGGTGTGACCTGGTGCGTCGGGACAGTGGCTTCAAATACTGCGTGCCATTTAGCTTTATCCAATGATTGAACCGACATATCTTTCAGAACTAAGGAACCTTCCACTTTTTCTCCGCCAAAATGGCCGGGTTGCCAGGTTCCGATACATGAAAAGCCACTTTCCCGAGCCCTCCAGGACAGATCGGTAGAAAGTACACGCCTCCATTTTCCCGAAATCAGCTCTTCGAGTTGCGCCCTGAACAAAGGGCCTTCGTAATGTACACCCGGCAAGCCAGCGCTGTACCAGCCACGTCCCAGCCATACCACGAGATCGTTATTCCCTTCCCTTAAATAGGGTGACACATCGTATGTAATGCTTAACGATCGTTTATTAAATTGAGAAACAGCCGGTGACAAAACCGCGTCGCCAATCTTTTTACCATTCAGATAAACTTCGTGATAACCTAATGAATTGATGTAAAGCAAACGTTTAGCCGCTTTTCCGGAAAGGCTAAAACTTTTCCTGAATTGCGGATTCTCCGGATTCCCCGCCTCCCGTGGTAAGCCGATATAGGCGGACTGCCAGTCTTTACCGGTTAATAACCCTACACTGAAAAATGCAACTTTGCTCCATACCGATAAATTGCTGTTTTGATCCCATACCCGGACTTTCCAGTAAACTACCGATCTCGCAGCCAAATCTTTTCCGTGCCAGGTAACTAAAACAGAGGCATTGGTGTCCGTTTTCCCTGAATTCCATAAATCAGCTTTATTTTCATCCTGAAGTAAAGCACTGTCGCTTGCTGCCAGTATCTGGTAGGCTGACTGCGCTGTTCCATTTTTCACAGACCAGATCTTCCAGCTCAGGGCGGGTGAAACCGTACCTATTCCCAATGGATTGACAAGATTTTCACAGCTAAGATTAAATAGCCGGATATCATTTTTACCTGCACTGTGACCCGAAAAAAATAAAACGATGATGAATTGTAATGTCAGTATAGATCGTAACATGCTTGGATATTATAAGAGGTTGATTTTACAAGGAATATGATTGATTTTTTAGATTTCCATTCTCCGGGATAATTCAGTTCAGTTATTTACTGTCATATTGCACAGCCAGATCAAAAATAACACAATTAACCGAAACAGCTGTGTAATTTAGAATCCGTTGGTTTAAATTTCTTATCCGTCAACTACTGCTGTTGCCGAACAAAACCACTGCCAATTTGGTTTACTAAATTGGTGCGCAACAAAACAATAAAATTGGATCTAACTTGCTTTAATTTACATCATTATTATTCAATTCTATTAAATCACAAAGTTATGGCCACAAAAGTTTTTATCAACTTATCCGTTGAGAACCTTGACAAATCCATTGATTTTTTCACCCGCCTCGGTTTTTCATTTAATCCGCAGTTTACCGACGAGAATGCTGCCTGTATGATCATAGCGGAGAATATTTTTGTCATGTTGATTTTGAAAAACCGTTTCAGGGACTTCACAAAAAAAGAGATCTGTAATGCTAAGGAATTTACTGAGGTTTTGATCGCGATTGATGCAGAAAGCCGGGATAAAGTGGATGAAATGATAAAAACGGCCATAGCATCGGGCGGATCAGTTTATTCGGAACCCCAGGATCATGGATGGATGTATACCCACAGTTTCGCAGATCCGGACGGGCACCAGTGGGAGGTTCTTTTTATGGAGCAAAAGGCTATCGATAAAGGCTAATTACAGCCAAATTAGTTTCATGCAACAATTTTTCGGGCTGATCAGATGAATAATCAATATTAAATTTCAGTTAACATCCTCTCTTTTGCAGCTGATCGCCCAACAATCTGACCAGTTGGAATGTTGATGTGGCATATCAATATTACAAACGGAAAGAAATTTATGCATATATCAGAATTATTTTCAAGTTACATATTAGGAAAGTACGAATTAAATAACAGGATTGTAATGTCGCCACTGACCCGTTCAAGGGCCATTGGGAATATCCCCAACAACCTGATGGCTGCTTATTATGGTCAACGGGCCACTGCCGGACTTATTGTTACAGAAGGAACATCCCCATCTCCAAACGGCCTGGGCTATAGTCGTATACCGGGAATATTTAGTAAAGCACAGGCAGAAGGCTGGAAAAAAACAACCAGGGCAGTTCATGCTTTCGGAGGCAGAATTTTCGTTCAGCTGATGCATACAGGCAGGATTGGTCATCCCCTTAATTTACCGTCAGGTGCCGTTTTACTTGCCCCTTCCGCAGTCAGAGCTGCAGGCCAGATGTGGACAGACCAGGAAGGTTTGCAGGATTTCCCTGAACCCAGGTCAATGAATGCAGATGAACTTAAACAGGCCGTAAGTGAATTTGAAAATGCGGCGTCGCTTGCCATGGAGGCAGAATTCGACGGAGTCGAATTACACGGTGCCAATGGATACCTCCTCGAGCAGTTTCTTTCGCCAGTCAGCAATCAGCGAACGGATAATTATGGCGGAAGTATCGAAAACCGGTGCCGTTTTGTACTGGAAGTGGTTGATGCCGTCATAAAGACAATCGGCAGGGATAAAACCGGAGTCCGCCTTTCACCTTATGGAGTAGCCAGCGACATGCCGTACTACCCTGAAATTGATGAAACATATGCCTATCTTGCTGAACAACTAAATAACCGGGGCATCGTTTATGTTCACCTGGTTGATCACAGTTCCATGGGCGCCCCTGAAGTACCTTCTGCGATCAAGAAGTCGATTCATAAAAGATTCAGTAACACCCTGATAATGACAGGCGGCTATAACCGCGAGAACACTGAAGAAGATTTAAAAAGTGGCTTCACCGATCTGGTAGGATTTGGCCGCTCGTTTATCAACAATCCTGATCTTGTTGATCGGTTTAAAAACAACTGGCCGTTATCAGCCAACCTTGACAACAATACCTTATATACTCCGGGTGAAAAGGGTTATACTGATTATCCCCGGTACACCAAAGTGATTTAAGATTAACTATAATTTTAATGCCTTTTGAATTAAAAGGTTAAATTTGTCTTCAAAATATATCGGATGATCAGATCAATGACCGGTTACGGGAAGGCAGAATGCGAGCTGGCCCAAAAAAAAGTGACCATTGAAATAAAATCGCTTAACAGCAAACAGCTGGATCTCAATACCAGAATACCCGGAGTTTACCGGGAGAAGGAGCTTGAAATCAGGCGTGAGCTTTCGGATAAACTGATCCGCGGGAAAGTCGATTTCAGCCTGTTCACTGAATCACTTGGTGTTGAAAGCAACTGTGCAATCAACACTTCACTGGTAAAAAGTTATTTCAGTCAGCTTTCTGAAATCAATTTTGAACTGGGCCTGAATGTAAGTGAACTGACCATGCAGATGATTATGCAGTTGCCTGACGTTGTCAAAATTACGCGGGAAGAACCTGATGAAAGTGAATGGAAGATTATTTCCGGAGCAATTGGTGAAGCGATTAAAGCCCTCGATATTTTCCGTATTCAGGAAGGATTATCGCTTTATAACGACATCATCATCAATTTGAATATGATACGTTCGCTTCTGGTACAAATCACCCCTTACGAACACGAGCGGTCGACCAGGGTAAAGGAGAGGATCCTGGAAGGATTAAAGGAACTTTCGTCTCCTGAAGGGGTCGATCACAATCGTCTGGAGCAGGAAATGATCTTTTACCTCGAAAAGCTGGATATCAACGAAGAAAAAGTGCGATTAAGCAATCATTGTTCCTATTTTATCGAAACTCTTGAAAAGGATGAACCGGTGGGTAAAAAGTTAGGATTTATAGCCCAGGAAATAGGTCGTGAAATCAATACACTCGGGTCAAAAGCAAATCATACCGAAATGCAAAAGCTGGTAATTGGAATGAAAGATGCTTTGGAACGGATCAAAGAACAACTGCTCAATGCATTATAGCACGAACAGCATCCGGTGCATCCGTATTCTGCTATTAAACTAAACAAGATAATCAAAACTCATTGGAATTTCCATAAGCCAATGGTATAACAAATAATTCTTCAAATGAAGGAAGGTAAACTGGTTATTTTCTCAGCACCATCCGGTGCCGGTAAAACAACCATCGTAAAACATTTAATGTCCCGGGGTCTGAATTTCGGATTTTCAATTTCAGCCACTACCCGACTACCCAGGGGAACAGAAGTAAATGGTAAAGATTATTATTTTCTGAGTCCTGAAGAATTCAGAGACAAAATCAGCCACGGCGAATTTCTTGAGTGGGAAGAAGTCTATCCCGGATGTTTTTACGGGACATTAAAAAGCGAGGTAGACCGGATTTGTAAAAACGGACAGAACATCCTCTTTGACGTGGATGTTGTGGGCGGGAGTAACATCAAAAAATATTACAAGGACAAAGCACTCGCTGTTTTTATTCAGCCTCCGTCCATTAAAGAACTGGAAAAAAGGTTGCTGACACGATCAACCGACTGTCTTGAAGTGATTAAGTCTCGCCTTGCCAAAGCGGAGCATGAACTAACTTATGTAAATCTGTTTGATATCGTCATCATCAATGATAAACTTGAGGAGGCACTTCAGGAGGCAGAGGAAAAAATCATCCAATTTCTGAACACAGATAGCTGAAAGCATCTGTTTTTGATAACATCATAACCTGTCAGCAATGAAAATAGCAATCTTTTCAGGCTCATTCAATCCCATTCACAACGGGCACCTGGCCATTGCGCATGAAGTACTTAAACAAGGTGCTGCTGATGAATTGTGGTTTCTTGTTTCTCCTCAGAACCCGTTGAAAACAAATGGTGATCTGTTCCCTGAAAATGATCGTTTCGAAATGGTGAAACTGGCCATTGAAAATGAACCCTGCATGATGGCGAGCAATTTCGAGTTCTCCCTTTCACGTCCAACCTATACAATAAACACACTCGAAAAGCTTAAGATAAGCTTCCCGATGCATCAGTTCACACTTCTGATCGGCGGAGATAACCTTGCCATTTTCCATAAATGGTTTGAATATCAGAGGATAATAAACGAATTTGGATTAATTGTTTATCCCCGTCCCGGATTTGAGGACACAGACAACAGAAATTTTCGGAATACTACCTTTATTCCAGCCCCGCTGATTAATCTGTCAGCTACCGAAATAAGGAATAAACTGGCAAAGGGGGAATCAATCGCGTATCTGGTTCCCGAAAAGGTTGCCCTGTATTTACAACAACACATTAAATAATCAAACGGTTTGATAAAATATGTAGAGACGAGGCAATGCCTCGTCTCGCTCTGGCATGCCTCGTCTCTTTTTGAATATAATAGAAAATTCATAAAAAAAGAGAGACGAGGCATGCCTCGTCTCTACAATTCAATACAATACAATCAACAATATATTAATTCAGAAATTGATTATTGTTTCCTGAGGTTTGCCTGTGCGGCAGCCAATCGTGCGATCGGCACCCTGAAAGGTGAACAACTTACATAATCCAGACCCAGCATATCGCAAAATTCTACAGAACTTGGTTCGCCGCCATGTTCGCCGCAGATTCCCAGTTTAATATCGGGACGCGTCGAACGACCTTTCTGAACGGCCATCTCCATCAGGAGGCCAACACCATGCCTGTCAAGAACCTGGAACGGATCTTGTTTAAGGATTCCCTTTTCGAGGTAGGCGGGTAAGAATTTACCGGCATCATCGCGGGAATATCCCATCGTCATCTGGGTAAGGTCATTGGTTCCAAAGGAGAAGAAATGGGCTACTTTGGCAATACCTTCGGCAGTTAACGCGGCACGTGGTACCTCAATCATGGTTCCTACAAGATAGTCGATCCTGTCGCCACGTTCGGCAAATACCTGTTCAGCTGTTGCATTGATGATATCGGCCTGATTCTGCAATTCGGCAACCGTTCCAATGAGCGGTACCATAATTTCAGGACGTGCATCAATACCTTTGGCTTTCAGATTCATGGCAGCCTCGATAATTGCACGCGACTGCATTTCGGTGATTTCAGGATAGGTAATCCCCAAGCGGCATCCACGGTGCCCCAACATTGGGTTAAACTCTTCAAGCTCAGCCACTTTAATACGAATCTGGTCAATTGAGATACCCATCTCTGCGGCCAGTTCTTTTTGAGTAGCCTGCTGGTGAGGTACAAATTCGTGTAATGGCGGATCAAGCAAACGAACGGTAACGCCATAGCCTGCCATTGCTTCAAAAATTCCTTCGAAGTCCTCACGCTGATAGGGCAACAATTTGGCCAGTGCTTTTTTACGACCCTTTATATCGGATGACAGAATCATTTCGCGCATCGCTTTGATTCTCTCCCCTTCGAAGAACATATGCTCGGTACGGCAAAGACCAATTCCTTTGGCCCCAAACTGCCGTGCAATAGCGGCATCTTTTGGAGTGTCGGCATTTGTACGCACTTTCATTCGTGAAAAGGTTTCGGACAAATCCATGATTTTCGCGAAATCTTTATTCAGAACAGCTTCCTGTGTTTTAACTTTTCCATCATAAACTTCTCCTGTTGAGCCGTTTAATGAAATCCAGTCTCCTTCTTTAAATACCTTACCAATGGCTTCAAAAGTCCTGGTTTTATAGTCTATCCTTAATGATCCGGCACCTGACACACAGCATTTACCCATTCCGCGGGCAACAACAGCCGCATGCGAAGTCATACCCCCACGGGCAGTAAGAATACCCCTGGCTATAACCATTCCCTCGAGATCTTCGGGAGAAGTTTCAATACGAACGAGTATGGAATTTTCAAATTTTCCGGCTTCGTCAGCAAAGAAGACAATCTGGCCGGTGGCAGCACCCGGAGATGCGGGTAATCCTTTGGCGATCACCTTTGCCGACAGCAGCGCTTCGGTATGGAAAACAGGATGAAGTAATTCATCCAGCCTGTTAGGTTCAACACGCAACAATGCGGTTTTTTCATCGATAAAACCTTCTTCAAGCATATCAACGGCCATCTTCACCATTGCAGCACCCGTACGTTTTCCGTTACGTGTCTGAAGTAACCACAGCTTGCCATCCTGAATTGTAAACTCAATATCCTGCATATCGCGGTAATGGTTTTCAAGCTTCTGCTGAATCTCCATTAATTCGGCATAGGCAACCGGCATAGCCTCCTCGAGCGAAGGATATTTCGAAGCGCGTTCCTCTTCGCTGACACCCTGGAGTGCAGCCCAGCGATACGATCCTTCCAGTGTAATTTCCTGCGGGGTACGGATACCTGCAACAACGTCTTCACCCTGCGCATTAATCAGGTACTCGCCGTTGAAAATATCTTCTCCCGTTGATGCGTCACGTGTAAAGGCGACACCCGTTGCGGAATTATTTCCCATGTTACCAAATACCATGGCCTGAACATTAACAGCAGTTCCCCATTCCACAGGAATATTGTTAAGTTTGCGATAGTAAATAGCCCTGTCGTTCATCCAGCTTTCGAAAACGGCACCAACCGCACCCCATAATTGTTCCCAAGGGTCGGAAGGAAAATCTTTGCGTGTTTTCTTAAGTACTGCCTGTTTAAATCTAAGAACCAATATTTTAAGATCTGCTACTGTAAAATCGGTATCTTCCTTTATTCCGAGTTCCTCTTTCATCGACTCGATAATCTCCTCAAAAGGATCGATATCTTCTTTGGTATGTGGTTTTAATCCCAACACAACATCACCGTACATCTGAACAAACCGGCGATATGAATCCCACGCGAAACGTTCATTTCCCGATTTTTTAGCAATCCCTTCAACAGCCTGGTCATTTAAACCAAGGTTTAGGATAGTATCCATCATGCCAGGCATAGAAGCTCTTGCACCTGAACGAACCGAAAGCAGGCATGGATTTTCCTTTGATCCAAATTTGGTTCCTGTCAGTTCCTCAACATAGGCTACCGCTTGTCTCACCTCTTTACTGATCATCTCGAAAGTTTCGAATCTGCCTCTTTCATTAAAGAGCGTACAGACTTCGGTTGTAATCGTAAATCCCGGGGGAACCGGTACTCCGATCAGGTTCATCTCCGCGAGGTTGGCTCCTTTGCCACCCAGCAGGTTTTTCATTTCTGCTCCACCTTCGGCGTGTCCGTTGCCGAATGTATAAACGTACTTAGTCATAATTACAATATTAATTAGAGAATAAATCTTAGACTTAATCAGAGAACAAATTTAAATTAATTTTTTAAAAATCTGTTGATCAACCTCTGGTAGTTCCTATTTTGTATCTATTTATTAAATTTGTAACATCTTAACTAACCGGTATAATTCATGAATTTCAGGATTAACCTTTGGACAATTATCGATTTTCACAAGTGGGTCAGGATCCTGGTTGTTTCCGTTGCATTCATAATTTCTGTGCATAACCTGGTTTATTCCCTGGAAAAGGTGCCGGTAAAGCAAGGCAACTGGAGTACAATCGATAGCCTTAATGCACTTTCAACATCCAATTGGTATATTAATCCTGAATCCACAATAAGCCTTGCACAACAGGCACTTGACCTGTCACGCAAGACCGGCTATAAAAGAGGCGAAGCCGAAGCGTTGAATAATTTAGGGGTGGGTTACTATTTTTCGAGTGATTACGATAAGGTACTCGATTACTACCGCCGGACATTGAATACCTACGAACAAATGGGTGACGAAGAGGGGATCACCAGGGCAGGAACCATATATTTCAGAATTGCCAAATATCAAAAAGCGCTCGAAAACTATAAAGCTTCGCTCGAAATCACCCGCAAGTCAGGTGATCGTAAGCAAATTACACAGTTAACGTCCAACATTGCAGAAGTCTATTATAATCTCGGAGATTTCGATTCGGCCCTTCAATGGTATGATAATTTACTCTTTAACGAAGAGCAGATGCAGGATGTGAATGCCCAGGCGGTAACCATTGAAAAGATCGGCAGATTGCATTATGGTCGTGCAAATTACAATAAGGCTTTGGCCGAATTCGAAAAATTACTTGAAATATATACCATCATAACCTCGAAGTCAGGTATCGCAGCAGCACTTAACCAGATCGGGAGTACTCATTACATGTTGAAAGATTTCGATAAGGCACTCCAAAATTTTCAAAAATCACTTGAGATTCAAACCGAAACAGGGGATGAATTTGGAATGACCGCAAATTACCTGAATCTTGCACGGGTGAACTTCACCACCAAAAAATTACCCGATAGCTTTAATTGGGCACAGAAAGCGGTCACTCTTGCCCGTAAGAATAACGAAAATGAACAACTTCGCGAAGGGCTCAAATTACTTTCCCTGATTTACCATGATCTGGGGAATGACAGACAGGCATTTGAGTTACAATTGGAATATTCGGCGATGCTCGAAAAGAAAACGTTGAAGGAACGCAACGATCAGCTTGCCAACACACTGGTTCTATATGAACTGGGGCAAAAAAAACAGGAAAACGACATTCTTCAGGCACGTAATGAAAACTTCAGACTCAGTCTTGAGAAACAATCACTGAACAAATGGCGTATTACATTGGGACTCACTATCTTCCTGATTATTATCGCGATCGGAATAATTGTATACCGGTATATCCTGAAAAGAAATGAAAATCTAAGGCTGGGAGAAGAGGTAAAACAGGCGATCGCCAACCAGGAACAGCAGCAAAAGATCATCTTTCACCAGGCAAGCCTGACTTCACTCGGTGAATTGGCAGCCGGTCTTGCTCACGAGATTAATCAGCCCATGCAAAACATATCCCTGTCGGCTGAAGCAATCAGGGATGAGCTGGCGGAATCCAATCCGGATACCGGTTTTGTAAAAAATACGGCCAGGGGGATTTTCGATGATATTGAACGGGTCCGCACGATTGTTGATCACATCCGGATTTTTTCAAGCGGTCAGAAAGAGGAGGTTTGTGAGCTTTTCTCTCCTGACGAAGTGATTACCGACGCCCTGAAAATGGTGGGGCAGCAATTGATAAACCATGGAATAAAGCTGATCGACAACCGCAACGCGCCGAATGCCCGTATTTCGGGTAATCCGCACAAATTCGAACAGGTAATCCTGAATCTCCTATCAAATGCACGGGATGCTTTTTCAGAGCGGGTTAACGGACCGGAAAAAACCATTGCCATCAGGACTTCTATTGATGATATGGAGCTAACCGTCGGGATAGCCGACAACGGGATAGGCATAGAACCCGGCAAACTGACTGATATCTTCCTCCCTTTTTACACGACAAAGAAACTGGGACAGGGCACAGGGCTTGGCTTGTCGATCGCACATGGCATTATTAAACAGATGAACGGACGGATTATTCCTGAAAGTTCAGCAGGGAAAGGGACCACAATGAAAATTATTATTCCGCTCGAAAAAAACAACGATTCATGGAAAAACTAAAAATACTGATTCTCGATGATGAACCAAAAATTACTGAACAGCTAAAGTGGCATCTTCAAAAAAAGGAGATGGACGTTGCTGCAGTAAATACCCCGGAGGAAGCTTTTCGCCATCTTCATTACGAAAATACCGATATCCTGCTGCTGGACGTTATTATGCCCGGAATCGGCGGATTAGAAGTGCTTGAAAAAGTCAAATCCATTTCTCCCGATACAGCAGTCATTATGATGAGTGGTTTTGGAAATATGGAGATGGTCATCAATGCAATGCGCCTTGGTGCAACCGATTTTATACGCAAACCGTTTCAGATGATGGACATTCTGGTGGCTATTGAGCGGACCGGGAAAATGGTCCGGCTACAAAACAAACTCGATGATGTTGAAATCCGTCATTCACTGCTTACAAGGGAACTTGAACAAATTGTTGACAAGGACTATATCGGTGTAAGTTCAGCCATTAAAAATGTAACCGAACTGGCCCTTCGTGTTGCAGCTGATCCGGATGTAAATGTTATGATTACCGGCGAAAACGGTACAGGGAAAGAAATTATTTCGCGCATTATCCATTATGCCAGTCCGCGAAAAAAAGGAATTTTTGTGTCGGTAAATAGTGCCGCCATCCCTGAGAACCTGCTTGAAAGCGAGTTTTTCGGTCACGTAAAAGGGGCCTTTACCGATGCCCGCGACGACAAGAAAGGCTTTCTTGAAATCGCTACTGGCGGAACACTTTTCCTGGACGAAATAGGAGACATGCCCCTGGCCTTACAAGCCAAACTTTTGCGTGTGCTTGAAGAGCGTAAAATCCGAAGGGTAGGTGGAAACCGCGAAATTGGAGTGGATGTCAGAATTATTTCGGCTACAAATAAAAATCCCGCCAATCTGGTGAAAGAAGGAAAGTTCAGAATCGACCTTTTTCACAGGATTAACACCATCGAAATTCATATTCCCCCACTCAGGGAGCGCACCGAAGACATTGAACCCATTCTCAGGCATTTTGTCCATAAAATCGCCCGGAAAAAGAGTCGTATAGAGCCATATATCAGTCAACAGTTGATTGATAAATTAAAGTATTACTCCTTTCCAGGAAATGTGAGGGAATTACGCAATCTGACTGAACGTGCAATGATTCTCACCAACGGAGATCAGCTGCTCCCCTCCGATTTTCCCTTAACCGAAGATAAGGTACAGGGCGGGAATTGCAGGCCTTCTGTTTTCAATCTTGACGAGCTTGAACAATCGGCCATACGGGAAGCCTTGCTCCATACAGACTATAACCAAACCGAAGCGGCTGTTATCCTGGGCATTTCGCGTGATGCAATGAAACGAAAAATTCAGAAATTCAACCTGGGGATAAAAAAATCAATTGATTAACATTTATTCCAGCGCCATCAATATCGCCCGAACGAGCGGATTTATGACCGCTTTTTCCTTATCTAAAATATTGCTCTAATTACAACTATCTAGTTACAAATACTTTAAAATATTTTTTGACGAATTAACAATACTGGAACACCCTTTGACTTTAGAGTGCTGATATCATTAATCATTTAAAATCTAAAGTCATGGAAGCAAAGAAAACTAAAAGAGCAGATCTGGAAAGCAAAAGGCCACTTTTCCTGCAAATCGGTTTTGTTATCTCGCTGGGCCTCGCCCTCCTGGCCTTCGAGCTGAATTCACCGGTAACCCCAACCGATGTCTTTGGTCCGATTGAAAAATCAAATCATGATATTGATGAACTGATGCCGATCACACGCCCGGAAGAAAAACCCCTCGAACTGCCAAAGCCAGTAGTCATCGAAAGGATTGAAATCATTGACAACACCACCCTGATCGGAGAAGAGAAACTTGATCTTACCTCCGAGGCAAATTCAAAAACATTTATTGATCCCTCAACACTTATAACACCTGAGGAAGTCAAGGAAGAAACAGTTTTTATCATGGGAACACTTGATCAAAATCCCGAATTTCCCGGAGGGATGCTGGGGTTGAAGAAATTTCTGGCAAATTCGGTTGAATATCCTGTATTTGCACAGGAACAGGGAATCCAGGGAACGGTGTACCTGACCTTTATCATCAGCAAAACCGGCAAGGTCGAACAGGTAAAATTATTGCGGGGTACAGATCCCGTCCTTGACAAGGAGGCACTTAGGGTGGTCAACTCAATGCCTGACTGGAAACCCGGGAAACAAGGCGGAAATCCTGTTAAAGTTTCATTTCAGGTACCCATAAAGTTTTCACTTCAAATGTAAGCAACTACCATTGTATTTTAAGGCGTCTTTTCAGGCGCCTTTTTCATGCTAAATAAGTTGTTTTTCCTGTCAACACAAGATTTGCAGGCAACAGATGGTAGAATGATCATTAAAAGATACTTTTGTAAAAAATTTTAAGTGCATGAAGATTTGTTTGATCGGAGCAGGAAACCTGGCTACCAGGCTTGGAATGGCTCTTTCTGAAAAGGGGCATCAGATTGTGCAGGTTTGGTCCAGGACTGCCAAAAGTGCAGCAGACCTTGCGATGAAACTGAATTGTTCATACACCACTGATCTTTCGGCATTAAATTATGAATCTGCCATTTACATTATTGCAGTAAGTGATATGGCAATAGAGTCGGTTTTATCAGCACGGCCCTGGGGCGATGCTTTGATCGTTCATACTGCGGGAAGCGTTCCGATGGATATATTTGCTCCGTACTGCACGAATTATGGTGTGTTTTACCCGTTTCAGACTTTCTCAATTGAGAAGAAGGTGGACTTCAGTCAGGTCCCTGTTTGTATTGAAGCCAACACTTCACAAAACATTGAACTTTTAAAAAACCTGGCACGATCCATTTCTCAAAATATCAAACTGGTTGATTCGGGTCAACGACTACAAATCCATCTTGCTGCGGTTTTCGTGTGCAATTTTGTCAATCATTTTTATTCAATTGGTGAAGAATTGCTGGCCGAAAAAGGGATCGGTTTTGAAATTCTGAAGCCGTTGATCCTTGAGACAGCTGCCAAAATAAATGACCACTCACCTCATTCATCACAGACAGGTCCTGCAATCAGAAATGATAAAAACGTAATGGATAAACACCTCTCAATGCTTGCCGACCATCCTGACCTGAGAAATCTCTATGCGCTGGTCAGCGAACGAATAATTCATATACATAAACAGTAATAATGGCATTTTTCAAAGAAGAATTATCAAAAGTCAAAGCATTTGTATTTGACGTGGATGGTGTATTGTCCACCGCAACTCAGCTCCTGTCACCCGAAGGAGAAACCGTAAGAACATCAAACCTTAAAGATGGATTTGCGTTAATCTATGCAATAAAAATAGGGATTCCGATTTGTATAATCACCGGCGGAAACACGATCGAAGTAATCAGAAGATGCGAAAAAATCGGGATTACCAGTTTATATACGGGAACTCTTCGGAAATTACCCTGTTTGCTCGATTTTCTTAAAAAAAATAACCTGACTGCGGATGAAATCATGTATATGGGCGACGATCTGCCCGATTATCCCGCTATGCTGGTGGTAGGGGTGCCTGTGTGCCCCAGCGATGCCTCGCCCGAAATCAAGGCTATTTCTCATTATATTTCGGATAAAAAAGGAGGCGAAGGTTGTGTGCGCGATGTTATCGAACAAGTTCTTCGGTCACAGGGCAAATGGATCGATCTTGAAAAAATGAACTGGAGCGTATTTTAATTTTTACCCCTAAATCCCGATAAAATCAGCGATTTTTTAAACCTAATTAATTTTAGTGAATCAAATTTCAATATGTTAATAATCAATAACATACAATTCTAAAAGCAAATATTAAATATGGCGGATAAATCTTAGTGCATCTTCGTGACTTGGTGCCTTAGTGGCAATGAAAACGGAATGCCACAAAGTCACTAAGGCAGAAAGGTTCACAAAGAACCGCCTAATTTAAATTTAGCAAAAAGAGGCATAATAATCACATTTATAATATATTAAAAATGATTTAACTCAAATGAAATACCATCAAAAAATCGCTGATAAAATCGGGACTTTCGGCGCTCACAATCACTGACGACACTAGAAGCATGGGTCCCCTTCAGGGAGTTGGGGGTGAAAAATACGACAATAATGAGTTTCTATTACTTATAAAACGGTTCCCGGAATTTATCAGGTTAGAATTAATGAAAAAATCATGGAAATAAATTACAACATAATACTTGCCTCAAAATCGCCTAGAAGGAAGGAACTGCTTGAAGGACTGAATATCCCGTTCGAGGTGGTTATTCACGAAGTAGATGAAGTATTTCCGGATGGATTGCCCATGGAAGAGATCCCGGTTTATCTGGCGAAACTGAAAGCGGAGCCTTTCCTGGAAGAAATAAAAAATAATTCCCTGATCATCACCGCGGATACAATTGTCTGGATTGATGGTGTCGTTTTGGGGAAGCCTAATGATTACGAGCATGCCACTGTGATGCTGCGACAATTATCGGGAAAAAAACATGTGGTCGTTACGGGAGTATGCCTTACTTCGAAAGATAAACAGGTTAGCTTTTCCGCTTCGACGGATGTTTATTTTAAAAATTTAACGGATAGTGAAATAGATTACTATCTGAAAAATTATCACCCCTACGATAAAGCCGGGTCATATGGCGTTCAGGAATGGATTGGCTATATTGCGATCGACAAAATCGAAGGTTCCTATTTCAATGTGATGGGACTTCCGGTGCAACGTTTATACGAAGAGTTATCCAGGTTCTGATTTACAAATTTCAAAAAAATTCAAATGTTACGTCAACTTTCCATCGTCCTTGTACTTATATGCGTTACCACAGCTCTATGGGCCAAAGAGGGAATGTGGATTCCAACGTTACTTCAAAAATACAATATTGAAGAGATGTCGCAAATGGGCTTTAAACTTACGGCAAAAGATGTTTATGATGTCAATAATGCCAGTATGAAGGATGCGGTAGTTCTTTTTGGCTCAGGTTGTACAGGAGGGGTAATCTCCGGCGAAGGTCTGATGATCACCAATCACCACTGCGGCTTTGGCGAAATCCAGCAACACAGCACTGTCGAACACGATTACCTTACGAATGGATTCTGGGCAATGAACAAATCGGAAGAACTCGTTAATCCGGGGCTGACGGTGCGATTCCTGGTGAAAATGGAAGATATTACAGACCAGGTTTTGAAAAATGTAACCGATAAGATGGACCAGGTTGTCCGGCTTGATACAATTCAAAAAAACGCCGATAAAATAAGGGATGTTTATATCAAAGGAACGGACTATATTGCCGATATAAAACCATTATTCAATGGGAATCAGTATTTTATCTATGTGTACGAAGTATTTAAAGACATCAGGTTAGTCGGCGCTCCTCCTTCTGCAATTGGTAAATTCGGCGGAGATACGGATAACTGGGTCTGGCCACGTCATACCGGTGATTTTTCGCTGTTCAGGATATATGCCGGAAAAGACAATAAACCGGCTGCTTACTCACCCGAAAATGTTCCTTACCGGCCCAGGAAATTTTTCCCCGTTAACCTGACCGGTTTCAGGGAAGGTGATTTTACGATGGTATTTGGTTACCCGGGTACCACACAACGGTATATTCCTTCGCAGGCTGTGAACCTGATTATGAACCAGAGTGATCCCACAAAGGTAATAATCCGCACTGTCAAGCTGGATATTTGGGCAGAGCGCATGAAAACCAATCCTAAAATCAGGATTCAGTATGCTGATAAGTACGTGTCAGCTTCGAATGCCTGGAAAAAATGGCAGGGAGAGGTCAAAGGGCTACAACGTATGGATGCCATCAATCTGAAGAAGGCAGGTGAAGCCGAATTTAAAAAATGGGTGACGGTCGATCCGGGTCGCATCCAGAAATATGGAACTGTACTTGACGAATTCGATAAACTTTATACCGAATATCTTCCTTACCAGGCTGCATATGACTATTATACGGAGTGTATTCAGCGGGGATCCGACATTTTCACCCTTGCCTCAAGAATTGAATCACTTGGAAGAGTTACAAAAAAGGAGGACTTACCGTTGGAGATAGAAAAGTTCAGAGAATTTCTCAAAGGATATTTAAAGGATTACGATCAGCAAACAGACGAGCTGGTTTGGACGGCACTAATGCAGATTTATGTAAAAAATGTTGACAAAAAATTCTTGCCGGAAAAACTGATCAGACAAATTCCGAATTTCAGCAAAAACGATTATCTGGCAAAGATTTACAGCAAGTCAATTTTGACAGACAGCACAAAAATCAAAGAATTACTAGAAAATTTTAATCAGAAATCAGTCAACAAGCTTCAGAGAGACCCGGCTTTTGCCCTTTACAGAATGATCAGACAGCATTACCTTGCAAATGTTGATCTGATCTATAATGAAATCTATGCAAATATTGGTGTCGTTCAGAAAAAATATACAGCCGCCATAATGGAGATGAACGCTGGCAAAAGGATTATGGCCGATGCCAATTTTACATTGCGGATCGCATACGGAAAAATTGAAGGATATAAACCTGCTGATGGTGTGACGCTTAAGAGTTTTACTACATTAAAGGGGATCATACAGAAGGATAATCCTGAGATTTACGATTATAATGTTCCCGAGGCGCTTCGGAAGCTATACCGGGAAAAAGATTTTGGAAGGTATGTAAATGAATCGGGTGAAGTACCCGTTGCATTTTGCGCATCAAACCATACTACGGGCGGCAACTCGGGAAGCCCCGTGGTAAATGGCCGGGGCGAGCTGATCGGATTGAATTTCGACCGTTCATGGGAAGGTACGATGAGTGATATCATTTACGATCCGGATCAGTGCCGCAACATCGCACTTGATATGCGTTACGCCCTTTTTATCATCGATAAATTTGCCGGAGCAGGGTATTTACTGAAGGAGATGGAGATTGTGAAATAGAATCTAAACAATTGATCTGTATTTAATAACGAAATTTCTGATCTCAAATTGACTCGTCCGGATTTTTGTTTACTGACTTAGAAGTGACCGGGTGACTCCTTTTATAAACTGAGCAAAGTCAGCTCATGGCAAGTGACCGGGTGACTGCATTTATAAATTGAGCAAAGTCAGAGGGCATTTGATCGTTATTTTAGAAGTCACCCGGTCACTCAGAGTCAACAGTCGTTTGATCCGTTATTTTGGAAGTCACCCGGTCACTTACCTTAATTCTCATCTCATCTGACGAAACGACGTTCGCTTTTCGCCCCATCTCCCCTTCGCCTTTTCTTTTCTCCCCTGACCGAGTCTCCCTTTCGCCTTATCGCCCCGTGGCCCCTTCGCCCTGTCGCCTTATCATCCCAGTTCCACGATGGTTATTCCCGATCCTCCGAACTGAACATGCTCATCACGGCAGTTTTTTACTGCCGGCTCTGTCCGGAGATAGCTCTGAATCAATTCGCGCAGGATTCCGTTTCCTTTTCCATGCAGGATTCGAAGTTCATTCACATCCACCATTATTGCCTCATCGACAAACTCCCTGATTTTTTGCAATGCCTCTTCTGCACGCAGTCCACGGACATCGATATTGGATTTAAAGACAAGCTTCCGGTCACCGATCTCCTGGTTAATACGGCCTATCGTATTGTTTTCAACCTTTGCCCGTTTGACCTCACTGCGTGAAACAGGCGTTAATTTGTTCCGGTTTACTACAGACCGGAGATGACCGAATGCAACTGTAATTCTATTCAGCTTAATATCAAGAACTTCACCTAAAGTATCCTGCCCTGCAAGACGGACAAAACCTCCTATTTCGATTTCTGCGGGGGCTTTACGGGCTGCAACAACTTCCTTTTTTTTCTCCTCCGTCTTTAGTGGCTGTTCCTTGCGCCGGATTTCATTTTTCCGGAGTTTGGCCATTTTACGGAGAATCCGTTCATCATCTTCACTCCCTGTATTGGAAATTTCAGCCTTAAAATCGCTGAGCTTTTGCCGTGCTTCCTGCGTCTGTTCTTTTGCTGCTCCAGCCTCCTTTATATCACGAATAGTCTTTTCTATGATCCGGTTCGCCCCCGAAACTATCTCCTCTGCTTCACGCTTTGCCTTATCCAGAATCTCTTTTCGGAGCTTTTTTGTCTCAGCTACACCCGTTTCGTAACTTTCTGCAAGTTCCTCAAGGCGTTTCTCCTCCTGCCTGATTTTCTGACGCTTATCCTCCCAGTATCGTTTGTCGCGGACGATATCACGCAGGTGTTTGTCAAAATCGATGTGATCGACCCCTATTTTATTCGTTGCATCCTGAAGAATCTCCTCGGGCAAACCGATTTTTCGGGCAATTTCAAAAGCAAACGAACTACCCGGTTTTCCGGTTTGAAGCTGGAAAAGCGGTTCCATCCTGTGCGAATCGTAAAGCATGGCACCGTTGGCAATTCCAGGTGCTGATGAGGCGAAGTGTTTAAGATTGGTGTAATGAGTGGTAATCACACCAAATGATCCCAGCTCGTTTATTTTATTCAGAATTGATTCGGCAATGGCTCCGCCCAGCATTGGCTCAGTTCCCGTACCGAATTCGTCAATCAATACCAATGAATCGGGCGTACAGTTCTTCACGAAAAATTTCATATTGTAAAGATGTGAACTATACGTGCTCAAATCATTATCCAGGGATTGATCATCGCCGATGTCCATATAAACTGCGCGGAACAAGCAAGCATGACTATCTGCCTGAACCGGAACAGGTATGCCGCATTGCAACATATACTGCAACAGACCGACCGTTTTCAAACATACCGATTTACCTCCCGCATTGGGTCCTGAAATCAATAATATCCGGTCCGTCTTATCGAGTCGTATATCCAACGGAACAATTTTGCGCTGTTCACGTGCGAGGTTAATCTCCAGAAGCGGATGACGGGCTGCAATCCAGTCTAGCCCCATCTCCTTTAATAATACAGGTTTCACCGATTTACTTTCAATTGACCAGATTGCTTTAGCCCTGATAAAATCGAGGATCGCCATTACCTGGTAAGAATAGGCGATATCATCGGCATAAGGACGGATATCATCGGTAAAGCGGGTAAGAATTTTAACTATTTCGCGTCTTTCGGCAGACTCGAGTTCCCGGATACGGTTGTTCGTCTCGACCATCTCCTCCGGTTCTACATAAGCTGTTTTTCCGGTAGCTGATTCGTCATGAATGATTCCTTTGATCTTCCTTTTATTGGCTGATGAAACAGGAATTACAGCACGACCATCACGCATTGAGACGGAAATATCTTTTTCAACGAGCCCTTCCGCCTGCATTTTCCGTAAAATGGTGCTCATAATCTTCGAGATACTCGATTGCAGGGAAAAAATATCACGCCTGATTTGTGAAAGTTCGGGAGAGGCATTATCCTTGATCTGACCATGTTTATTAATGATCTGATCGATCCGTTCGTAAATAAAAGGAAAAATCTGAACATTTTGTACCACATCTCTCAACCGGGGAAAAGATCCTTCCTCAGTGTTACGAAAAAATGCCACGATTGCACGTACCGTTTCGAGTGAACGTCTGAGATCGAACAATTCAAATACTTCCAGGAATGTTCCCGCGACTTTCGACCGCGACAAAGCCGGACGCATATCAATAAAATATCCATTCGGGAAATTCATCCCATCACTGATGATCTTCACAAACTCAATCGTCTCATCCAACTGACGATCAACATTTTCCCTATCGGAGGAGAAACTGCACGCCTCCACCTGTTCTTTACCCAATGTACTCAGACAGCGCCCCTGCAGTATTTCACGCACTTTATCAAAACCAATCTTACTCTCAAAATTCGAAGGATAAATATCCATGTTCAATTCTCAATTAAAATGCAAAAGTAGCATGGAATTCGGTAAAAGTGCCGTTCAGAAATTAAATTACTTCTATTCGCATCAATCGATATTCCTGAACCATAAAGTGTATTTGTCCTGCAGACCCGATCGGCTGTCAACCACCCGTACAAGCATCTGATATTTATCAATGTATTGAATTCCATAAATATATCTGCGTGTGCCATCATTCGTCTGAAATAAATCCACGTAGACGTCAGAAGTGGGATTCGTTGCCATTGACCAGGAATATTCCGCTGTAAGGGAGGAGCAACGATTCGACTGAACAATTTTTTGATCTGCCTTAATGTTCAGGTCATCAAACAGGGCTTTGAAAGTACTGCTTGATGAACATGCAGAAATGTCATAAATCGTCCGGTTGGTCTCATCCCTGAGCTGCCTGAATTTCCAGTTATTCACAAATTTTTGAGAAACCGGACGATCATCCTTTTCATGCTGGTTAAAATTCACCCGTTGCAACTTATAGGTTAATACCCGGTTGAGTGTCTGTCCCGGAGCATAAACCAATTTCAGTTCTAAAAGATTCGTTGAAGGATTCGGAATAACCTCCTAAAATTGTCCAAAATCGTACATTCCGTTCAAAAAATGTTTACAACCGGACAAGTCCTTCAAGTAGAAAATATTTTCTACTTCACTGTATTTCAACATATTAATCTGTTTGGCACAATAACTGTGTATTGGTTTGCGACAACGAATCAGAAACAAATTAAAAAGAAAACACCATGAAAGCACTTACTTATAACCCCGAAAAAGAGATAATGACCGCTATAGCAGTTCTGATTTTCTCATTTGCCCTGATGGCAAAAGTAAACGGGCAGGGATCCGACTCACACTTTGCGATGATCCCTGCTGAATACGAATCCGACTCAGAAGATTCATTTATGTCTAACCTGTCGGATACTGAATACATAGAATCTGAACCGATGAACGAAATTCAAGGCTGGATGTTAAGTAACACCTATTGGGGCAATCCGGTAAGTGCAGAAGAAACCGAAATTGAATCAGGGCTGCAGATCGAAAAATGGATGTCCAGTGACAATTACTGGGGAGTCCGGAACAACCCTGAAATAATGGAGACCGAAGAACCTCTTCAAATTGAAAGATGGATGACCAGCAATAAATATTTTGGATATCAGGAACCGGAAGTAGAATCAGAAAAAGAGTTGAAAATTGAACAATGGATGAACAGCACCACTTATTGGACGGGTGAGTATGAAGAACTTTCTTCCCCGAATCTTGCAGGAAACTGAATACCCGTTAATCTGCTGTTGGAAAACCCCGGTCACTTCCGGGGTTTTCTATGTCCGAATAAGTCAGTGTTCACAAATGAACAGTCGATTGCCGTTTTTCGTACACGTTTGGACAGATTAGAATTTGACAATTGAAGTATAATGTTTTATCTATATGATTAATAAACCCTCTGGCACGTTTTATGCGGCCTGGTTAACAGACTCAAAAAGGAGGAGTATTATAAAATGAAAACTACAACCTACAATACCGGCAAAGAGATCAGATCCCGAATCGGGCTGGTCGTAATATTAATAGTAGCTATTTTATCCACAGTAAAAATCAATGAATTTTATTTGAACAAAAGGCAACTTGCATCGGAAAATAAAACTCCACAATTGAAGTCAGAACCTGTTGCGATTGTTTCGTTGCCCATTCTTAACGCCGAATTGATCAGCGATCCTGTTCTGAAAGTTGAAAAATGGATGACCAGCGATAGCTACTGGGGTGCAGGAACCAACATTGAACAAGCGGAGGCTGAGTCTGCAATTGATAATCCGATTAACCGTACTTCCGGAGTCGCGGAAGAAATTTTATCAAGTGTACCGGCAACCGAAATTGAAAGATGGATGATGGTTGAATCCTATTGGACTGGTCAACAAATCTCTTCAGATGAAGTTAAAGAAGATGAGGTACCTCTCGGAATTGAATCCTGGATGAATGACCCGCAATATTGGGGTACCACAAAATAAACAGTACAGTATTGATTCCTCATCTGATAATAACATCCAGCCCGGTTAAGCCGGGTTTTTTATTGCAAAAAATGTCCAAAAACGTACAGCCGACGGTTAAGAAATCGTACACTTTAACGCTTCATTTCCGACATGAAAACTCAGTTATTAATTTGTATTTCAATAACTTAATATCTTTGGCACGATTGATGGGATTAGCAAACCGGACAACAAATTTTAAAAGACAAACAAAATGAAAACACTCAATAGCAAAACAGGAAACGGGATCAAAGCAGTAGTAGCATTATTCATTATCATGGCAGCATTCTCAACCATCTCCAAAGGTACAAATCCGGGTACAGAAGCCATTGAAAACGAACCGGAACTCGCCGTTGAAAACTGGATGACCGACAATAACTACTGGACCGGAACTTTGACCAGCGAAACAACCGAACAGGCAATGGAAGTAGAATCGTGGATGATGAGCAGTGCATACTGGAACGGATCAACTCACGATGCAACGGTAACTGAATCATCACTGCCTGTCGAATCATGGATGAACAGCAGCGCTTACTGGGGAGCATCAGATACTGCTGAAGAAATTGAAACGCTTCCTGCCCTTGCAATTGAAAACTGGATGACTGACAACAAATACTGGAACGGTCGCCCGGAGAATAAACAAGCAGAACCTGCAATCGCAATTGAATCGTGGATGATGAGCAGTGCATACTGGAACGGATCAACTAACTACTCAACAGTAACTGAATCATCACTAGCTGTCGAATCATGGATGAACAGCAGCGCTTACTGGGGTGAATCAGACACTGCTGAAGAACCCGAAACGCTTCCCGCACTGGCTATCGAAAACTGGATGACTGACAACTCTTACTGGAATGGTCGCCCGGAGAATGAAGAAGCAGAACCTGCAATCGCGATTGAATCATGGATGAACAGCAGCGCTTACTGGACAGGTACAGAAGAGCAGATCAATATTGCCAGCCAAATGGCGAACAACTAAATACTCCAAGCTTCATTACCGAAACGATCGGTGATGAAAATTTAAGAATCAGAATTCTCCTGATTGGATGCAGCCCGGTTAAGCCGGGTTTTTTGTTGCATAAAAGCTTTCTTGAACTGGTTTTGCAGCTGGCAGGTCGGACATCAGAACTGGATATGTCGCAAGGAAATCAGAAGGTACCGTACAACGCGTATTCATCAGTATTGCAGAACACCTGGCTATAAATGTAAAAACCGGGACGACTCGTTTCAATTTTACGGTTTAGTTGTAAAACCGGATGACCTGATCCTACCTGGAAATATTCTTTGAGACGTTCGTCTGCCACAATAGCATGAAGTTTCTGTTCCCCACCCTTTACCTCGATCTGATAATACTTGCGTAAAATATCAAACAGCGACTTATTTTCAAAATTACGGGATGTAAAACGCGAAAGGTTAATATTCGGGATCATCGTGGTATCAAAAAACACGGGTTTGTTATTCACCAGGCGAAGACGTTCCATGTAAATACAACCCGATTCGATCTCAGGCTGACTCAATGGAAAGGTAAAGGCTTCGTTCCAGTTCCGTATTTCAGGTTTAATAATTATGTGAGTTTGCAGATTGTCCTGTCCAATCGCCGAAGTTGTACCGCTCATCGAAAGTATCCCAACCCCTTTGGGAATGCCTTTTACAATACTACCCTTTCCCTGACGCCGGACGATATATCCCTCGTTGGTCAACCGGTCCAGAGCTTTACGTATAGTTGGACGGGTCACTTTATGGACAGTACACAATTCATTCTCAGAGGGAAGCAGATCACCTTCATGAAAAACACCATCAGTAATATGAGATCTTAAAATTTCATACACTTTGCGGTGCTGTGGTACTAAAGCTGTTTGTTGCATAACATCTGCTGCGATTGATTGTAATTCACCTGCAAAAGTAATAAAATAATTTACAAAAATAAATAATTGTATTTACATGATCAAAATCGCGTCCTTTGTTTATTAAATTGATTATCTATCATTTAAAGAGATATTTTTTATCATTTAAAATAAATTCAATATTTACTTGTAAATACAAGTTGAATGAAATATCTTTGTAAAAAATATTTTTTTTCTATGGCAACAGTCGTTATCATGCCTAAACAAGGCCAATCCGTTGAAAGTTGTATAATTACAGAATGGAATAAGAAAAAAGGAGACCAGGTATCCAAAGGCGACATCCTGTTTGCCTACGAAACCGACAAAGCTTCTTTCGAAGAAGAGGCTCCTGCTGACGGTATTCTTCTCGATCTTTTTTATGAAGCAGGTGACGAAGTTCCGGTACTGACAAATGTTTGTGTAATCGGTGCAGAAGGTGAATCAACCGCAAGCTACAGACCGGGTGGAACTGCCCCAAAAACAGAAGATTTTCAGAAACCCGAAGTTCCTGCTGATCATCAGGCAGGTGAGACCAAAGAGCTGACCATAAAAGCAGTCTCCGAAGGCGGATTTATTTCGCCCAGAGCCAGAAACCTGGCAGAAAAAGAGGGAATAGTTACACAAAACCTATCGGGAACAGGTCCCCGGGGGCGCATCATTGAGCAGGACGTTCTTGCAGCGATCTCCGGTATCCCGAAAACAACCCCGCTGGCCAGGAAAATTGCCGGTGAGGAACAATTGCAACCCGTTTCAACCGGAAGCGGTTTGGGTGGTTCTGTAACGGCAAAGGACCTCACAAGTCCAAATCCTGTATACAGCAACGATTTTGAAATCAAAAAATTATCCAATATCCGCAAGATGATTGCCAAAGCGATGCACAACTCGCTGCAAAATTCGGCACAATTAACACATCACATGGGCGCAGATGCCCGCAGAATGCTTGAATTGCGCCGAAAAGTAAAAAAAGCCAACGATAACGGGTATCCGGTGAACATTACCCTTAATGATATGGTTTGTTTTGCAGTGGTCAAAGCTTTACGGAAATTTCCGCAGGCCAATGCCCATTTTCTAGGCGATAGCGTGAAATATTTCAATAAAATACACCTTGGTATAGCGGTCGATACAGATCGCGGATTAATGGTTCCTGCAATCAGAAATGCTGACGATCTTTCAATTCAGGGACTTTCGAACCAGATGCGCGAAGTTGCCGCATCATGTCGTAAAGGAGCAGTCAATCCTGAATTGCTTGCCTCGGAAGCTGCATCATTTACAGTTTCAAATCTGGGAAATTATGGAGTGGAAATGTTTACACCGGTGATTAACCTGCCGCAGGTAGGTATCCTTGGTGTTAACACCATAGTACCTCGTCCGAAAGATTTGGGTGACGGAGTTTACGGGTTCGTTCCGTTCATCGGCCTTAGTCTTACCTACGACCACCAGGCATTGGATGGTGGTGAAGCCACGCGTTTTCTGAAACAAATCGCCCTGGAAATCGAAAACCTTGAGTTTGAACTTTAAAAAATAGGAGAAACGATATGAGTACATCATTTGATTTAGCAATTATTGGCGGAGGTCCTGCCGGATATGTAGCAGCAGAAAGAGCTGGTAAAAAAGGACTTAAGGTCGTTTTAATCGAAAAAAGCGAACTGGGAGGAGTATGCCTCAACGAAGGATGCATCCCCACGAAAACCCTTTTGTACAGCGCGAAACTCTACGACAATGCCCTGAATAGCAGTAAGTACGGCGTAGATACAAAGGAGGTGACTTTCGATTTTTCAAAAATGATGGCCCGCAAACAAAAAGTAGTCAAAAAAATGGTTGGCGGAGTTGGTGCAAAAATGAGAGAGTTTCATGTGGAAGTTATTAAAGGTACAGCCTTTATAAAAGGTCGTTCAGCCGCCGGAATCGAAATATCAGCCGGAGAATCCGAAATACTGGCTACTAACCTATTGATTTGCACCGGTTCTGAGGCTTTTGTGCCGCCTATCCCTGGTCTTGGAGCTCCGGGAGAACTGATTGTAACGAACAGAGAGATCCTTGAATTGAATCAACGGCCCGAATCACTCGTGATTATTGGTGGCGGAGTAATCGGTCTCGAATTTGCCAGTTTCTTTAACAGCCTGGGAACCAAAGTTACAGTAGTTGAGATGCTGGATGAAATCCTTACGGGGATGGATCGTGAAATGAGCACAATGCTCAGGCAGATGTATACAAAAAAAGGTATTGTTTTTAACCTGCTGGCTAAAGTAACTGAAGTGAAGGGGAATGAAGTAATATTCGAGAAAAATGGAAAAAAGGAGTCAGTGTCGGGTGAAAAAATTCTGGTCAGTGTCGGACGGAAAGCCAATACCACCGGTTTTGGCCTTGAAAATATCGGTGTAGAGACCTACCGTGGCGGAATTAAAGTGGACGAAAAAATGAGGACCAATGTTCCGAATGTATTTGCAGCCGGCGATGTGACAGGTTTCTCATTACTGGCCCATACTGCAAGCCGCGAAGGGGAAGTGGTGGTAAATAACCTTACAGGCCGCGCCGATAGAATGCGTTACAACGCTATTCCTGCTGTCGTTTACACCAATCCCGAGTTTTCTGGTGTCGGCTTAACCGAAGAAGAAGCCAAAGCAAAAAATATAGAATACCGTGTATCCAAATTGCCAATGGCATATGCCGGACGTTTTGTTGCGGAAAATGAGGGCGTAAATGGTTTGAGTAAAGTACTTGTAGGTGCAAAATATGGCGAAATACTTGGCGTTCACATTCTTGGAAATCCTTCAGGAGAAATCATTTACGGAGCTGCAATGGCCATCGAAATGGAGATGACCCTTAAAGAGATGGAAGAGGTAGTCTTTCCTCACCCTACCGTTTCGGAGATATTCAAGGAAAATATTTTTTCATTTTAATTAAAACTGAGATAAAATCATTTCAATAATAAATTTATATGCCTAAAGTTCAGTTCATTGACCCTAATGTGGCCAGATCAGCCGGAGAAATTACCTTTACTCCTATCCCGGTAAATCAATACAACAAAACCATAAACGAAGAGAAAGAAAATTTTTCGAACGAAGATTTCCTTCGCATTTATCACGATATGGTGGTAATCCGCGAATTCGAAACGATGTTAAACCTGATTAAAACAACCGGGGAGTACAGCGGGATTAAATACGATCATCCCGGACCTGCCCATCTCTCGGCAGGACAGGAAGCTGCGGCAGTAGGAATGGCTTATACACTTACAGTCGAAGATTTCATTTTTGGCTCACACCGGAGCCATGGCGAAATTCTCGCAAAAGGATTAAGTGCTATTCAAAAATTGAATGATGCTGAACTGATGCATATCATGGAATCGTTCTTCAACGGAACAGTTCTGAATGTTGTGAAAAAGGATTTCAAAGGAACTGTAAAGGAGTTGGGACGCAGATTCCTGATTTACGGAACCCTGGCCGAAATTTTTGCCCGTGAAACGGGTTTTAACAAAGGCCTTGGAGGAAGTATGCATGCCTTCTTCACCCCTTTTGGTGTTTATCCGAACAATGCAATTGTAGGTGGCAGTGGTGATATTTCAGTCGGTGCCGCACTTTATAAAAAAATCAACCGTAAACCGGGAATGGTTATTGCCAATATTGGTGATGCCTCAATGGCTTGCGGTCCAGTTTGGGAAGGGATTTCGTTTGCTGCCATGGACCAGTTTAAAAATCTTTGGGAAGGCGATATGAAAGGCGGTCTGCCTGTTATTTTCAACGTGATGAACAACCAGTATGGAATGGGTGGCCAGACATGTGGTGAAACAATGGGTTTCGGCAAAGTTGCCCGTATCGGTGCGGGTGTTAATCCTGAACAGATGCATGCTGAACGGGTTGACGGATACAATCCGCTGGCCGTAATTGACGCCTACCGACGGAAAAGGAAAGTTATTGAAGAAAAAAATGGCCCGGTATTACTCGAAGTACTTACTTACCGGATCAGCGGCCACTCCCCTTCCGATGCCTCATCCTACCGTTCAAAAGAGGAAATCGAAGCATGGCAGGCACAGGACAGCATCGCTTCATTCGGCAAAAGCCTTATCGAAGCAGATGTGACAAGTCAGTCAACCCTGGATAACATTTGGGCCGAAATAAAACAAATTATGGTTGATATGATGAAACTATCAATCAATGACGAGATTTCACCACGAATGGATATACATAAGCGTCCGGAGCAGATTGGCGAAATGATTTTTTCCAATCAGTCCGTTGACAGCATGGACAGCCGGACTCCGGAGGTCAATCACCCGATGGCTGAAAATCCAAGGGTAATCCAGATATCAAAAAAGGAACGTTTTGCTTTTGATTCAAACGGCCAGCCGTTTTCGAAAATGAAGCAATACCAGTTGCGCGATGGAATTTTCGATGCCATTGTCGACCGTTTCTATAAGGATCCAACACTCGTGGCTTATGGTGAAGAGAACCGTGACTGGGGCGGTGCATTTGCTGTTTACCGCGGACTCACCGAAGCATTACCGTATCACCGCCTGTTTAATTCTCCGATCGCGGAAGGTTCAATCGTCGGTACTGCCATCGGGTATGCCATGTGTGGCGGACGTGTAATTCCTGAAATCATGTATTGCGACTTCCTCGGCAGATGTGGCGACGAGGTTTTCAACCAGCTTCCCAAATGGCAGGCAATGAGCGGAAATGTGCTCACCATGCCTGTCGTACTGCGTGTTTCCGTAGGATCGAAATATGGCGCACAACATTCACAGGACTGGACCTCGCTGGTTGCACATATCCCTGGATTGAAGGTAGTATTTCCGGTAACACCCTACGACGCCAAAGGTCTTATGAACAGTGCATTACAAGGCACTGACCCGGTGATTTTCTTCGAAAGTCAGCGTATTTACGATATCGGGGAACAGTTCCACAAAGGCGGTGTTCCGGAAGGTTATTACGAAATTCCTATCGGTGAACCTGATGTGAAGCGCGAAGGAAAAGATATAACAATCCTTACAATCGGCGCCACACTGTACCGCGCTCTTGATGCTGCGAAAATTCTTGAAGAAAAATATGGTCTGTCCGCTGAAGTAATTGATGCACGTTCACTGGTACCGTTTAACTATGAAAAAGTAATTGCTTCGGTTAAAAAAACAGGTCGTATCGTTATTTCGGGCGATTCCACGGCACGCGGATCTTTCCTTAGTGAACTGTCCCGCAATATTACCGAACTGGCATTTGACTACCTCGATGCACCACCTGTAGTTGTGGGTTCCAGGAACTGGATCACACCGGCATATGAACTGGAAGAGGCTTTCTTCCCGCAACCGGAATGGTTTATTGATGCTATTCACGAAAAAATCGTTCCGTTAAAAGGTCATGTTTCAGGTCAGAACTTTAGTGATCCGGAACAGATCCGCAGAGCAAAGCTGGGTGTATAATCCGGCATAACACTATAAATTATGATTTGTGATTTAGGATTTAGGATTTAGGATTCAATGTCGTTTAGTTAAGGTTTATGAGAATAATATTTAAACGCAAAGAACGCTGAGAAGGCGCAAAGAACCGCAGAGGTAGGTATTCCAGAATTTCTTTGCGGTTCTCTGCGTAAAACTTTGCGACCTCTGCGGTAAAATTTCAGCTGCTATTGCTAACTAAACGACATTGATTTAGGATTTAGGATTTACAAATTCGTAATTCGTAATTATTTACTCGTAATTATTTTTTTGACTGATTAAAAATGGCTTTATGGATTTCTGGAAATATTTTCCCGCGAAGGAAGAATTGTTAAAATGGTACGCGACGAATGGCGACGGAGAAACACGTCTGGTAAATGCCCATATGCATACACCCTATTCATTCAGTGCCTTTCATGATATTTCGGATGCGCTGGACAGAACATTGAATGAAAATGTTAAAGTCGCTGGAATAAACGACTTTTATTCAACCGACGGTTATGCTGAATGGGCAGAAGGGTGTGCAAAACGCAAAATCTTCCCGCTATTCAATATCGAGTACATCAGTTTGAACCGCACCGATCAGGCTGAAGGCATAAAAGTTAACGACCCCAACAATCCGGGACGTACGTATTTGAGCGGGAAAGGATTGGCTTTCCCTGCCCGGTTAGCCGAACCTTACGCTTCAACGCTAAAATCGGTTCGTGAGGAAGCAAATCTCCAGGTTGAGAAAATGTGTGCAAAACTCAATGAGCTTCTTGCCAGCTGCGATGCCGGTTTTCGTCTTGATTTTCAGCAGATCAAAACAGGGATGACTAAAGGGATGGTGCGGGAAAGGCATCTGGCCAAAGCATTACGCGAAAAAATAGCTTCCGAAATTACGGACACAGACGAAGAGAAACTCTTTTACAAAACAATTTTCGGAGGAAAAGCGCTCAAATCATCAATTGATAACTCTGCAGCTGTCGAAAATGAAATCAGGGGGAATCTGCTAAAAGCCGGAGGTGCCGCTTTCATTCCCGAAAGTCCGGAAGCATTTCCCGACATGGAAATGGTTTGCCGGATCATACTTAACTCCGGGGGAATTCCTACTTACCCCTTCCTGGCTGATGACAATAACGGCAACTTCACAGATTTCGAAGAATCGAAAGAAACTGCATTGGAAATTCTCCGAAAAAGAAATATTTGGTCCGTGGAGTTCATTCCCACGCGAAACAGTTTAGCCGTGCTCGAAGAATATGCCGGTTATTTTAACAATCACGGATTTGTGGTCACCTTTGGAACAGAACACAACACTCCCGCGATGGAACCCATTGAACTTTTCGCCCGGAATAGTACCCCACTGAGTAAAAGGCTGCTGGATATTAACTACGAAGGAGCGTGTATCACCGCTGCGCATCAATATCTGGTTGCAACAAATGAAACAGGGTATTTAGATAAAGATGGCAAACCTGATCCGGACAAGAGGGAATACTTCTCAACACTCGGCAAAGCTCTTGTTGAATATCTGACAAAAAACTGAATATGAATAATTTGATAATTGATCGTGTCATCCCTGCAATCAGGATGCTAACTTCCAATGACAAAATGAGAACCGTCAGGTTCGATGATCGGAGTGAATTACTTCGTGTTGAAAGCGAGGAAGATCTCCGGGCATTAAACTTTATTCAACCGTCATCAGGTATTCTGGTTGTCGACGAAACCACCGATCCTGAAGAGATTATTGATGATCTAAAGGTAAAGCTTTCCGCATGGTTTGATTCCAGGACAACACCCCCCGATTATATCTTATTGAAAGGGATCGGATTAGCTGCCGTTGCGAATAATGCTGCAAAGCTTGACGTATTGCTTGGAGGTCAGGAAGTACCTGTCAATATAGTTACAGGAAGGGTTCAGGATAAAATTGCTATCGTAACAGGTGGAGCACAGGGCTTTGGAGGCGGCATTGCGGAACTGTTGTATGCCGGAGGGGCAAATGTAGTAATTGCAGACCTTAACGAAGAGGTTGGCCGAAAGCTGGTCGCTACATTGAATACTAAAAACCAGGCTAACCAGGCTTATTTTGTGAAAGCAAACGTTGTTGATCCCTTCTCGGTTGAAGATATGGTAAGAACTACGGTAAAACATTTCGGCGGACTGGATCTCATCATCAGCAATGCAGGGATTCTGCGAGCGGGTGGTCTTGATGAAATGACACCGGAAGTTTTCTCGGTGATGACTGATGTCAACTATAAAGGCTATTTCCTTTGTGCAAAATATGCCTCGGCCATTATGAAGGTGCAGTCTGAATACAAAGACAATTATTTTACAGATATTATTCAGATCAATTCAAAATCGGGATTGAAGGGAAGTAACCGCAATTTTGCCTACGCAGGCGGAAAATTTGGCGGAATCGGTCTTACCCAATCCTTTGCGATGGAGTTAATGCCATACCGGATTAAGGTTAACTCAATCTGTCCGGGTAATTTTTTCGAAGGACCGCTTTGGAGTGATCCCGAAAAAGGACTTTTCGTTCAATATCTCAAGGCAGGTAAAGTGCCCGGAGCTGAAGATATCGAAGATGTAAAAGCATTTTACGAGGCCCAGGTTCCGGCTGGAAGAGGTTGCCGCGTCATCGACGTTGTAAGGGCAATATTCTATGTAATTGAACAGGAGTACGAAACCGGTCAGGCCGTGCCTGTTACCGGCGGACAGAACATGCTGAATTAGCGACTGGCAACTGGCGACTGGCGACTGGGAGTAAGTGCTAATAATGAAATAAGTACTATTGAAATTAAATATGTCGTACAAGAATTTGGAAATATGGCAGCTGGCAAGAGAAGTGGCTGTAGAGATACATAAAATGAGTCTCGAAAAGTTGCCAAAATTTGAATTATTAGGTAAGAAACTCAATAATTTTTTAAAAAATTTTGAGCGATAATTATTTGCTTGCAACTGGCGGCTGGCAATTGGCAAATGGCTACGGACGGCTGGCCGATGGCAGCTTGCAAGTCGCCAGCAGCCGATTTTTGTTAGCACAATCAGCCAGTTGCTAGTCGCTCCCGAAGCGTCGGGACCAGCAGCCGATTTTTGTTGGTACAATCAGCCAGTTGCTAGTCGCCAGTTGCTAGTCGCTAATTGCAAGATGCTAAAATCATAGAGTAAAAATTAATACAATCACCATGAAAACACGCGCAGTAAGATTATACGGAAAGAAGGATTTGCGGCTCGAGGAGTTCGAATTACCTCACATAACAGATAGTGAAATACTGGCCAGGGTAGTATGCGACAGTATCTGCATGTCCTCCTACAAAGCGGCCAGCCAGGGAGCCGATCACAAGAGGATTCCCGATGATTGTGCCATAAATCCACCCATTATCGGACATGAATTCGCTGGCGAGCTGATTGAAATCGGATCAAAATGGAAAGACAAATTCAAGGTTGGCGATAAATTCTCGATTCAACCCGCAATCAATTTCCCCGGGAGTCCGGTTGGTATTCTCGGCGCACCCGGTTACTCTTATCGTTTTATCGGGGGTGATGCCACCTATGTTGTGATTCCCAACGAGGTTATGGAAGCCGATTGTTTGCTTCCTTTCACCGGTGAAGGATTTTACCCTGCCTCATTATCTGAACCACTTTCGTGTGTAATCGGTGCCATACATGCCAATTATCATACCACGCCAGGCTCCTATGTTCATAGAATGGAGATTGTCGACGGAGGGAAAATGGCGCTGCTTGCCGGAGTGGGACCAATGGGACTTGCAGCAATCAACTATGTGTTACACCGCGAGGACCGCAAGCCCTCGTTACTCATCGTTACCGATATCGATCAGACCCGGCTCGATCGTGCCGCAGGATTATACTCCGTAGCTTTTGCCGCATCCAGGGGAATCGATCTGCGCTATATCAATACCTCTGCATTCACCAATGCAGTTGAAGAACTCAAAGCCATAAGCGGAGGTGAAGGTTACAATGATGTGTTTGTCTTTGCTCCCGTTGCGCCTGTTATCGAGCAGGCCGATGCTCTACTGGCCTTCGACGGATGCCTGAATTTCTTTGCCGGTCCGTCGGATCCTAATTTCAGGGCAACGCTCAATTTCTACAATGTCCATTACGCTTACACCCATATTGTAGGAACGAGCGGAGGAAACACCGATGATATGAAAGAAGCACTCCGATTGATGTCTGCGGGGCTTGATCCGGCAGGATTGGTTACCCATATAGGGGGAATAAATGCGGTTATCGAAACCACACTTCACCTTCCCGAAATCCCGGGCGGCAAAAAACTAATTTATAATCACCTGGAAATGCCGCTGACTCCGATTACAGATTTCGCCCGGTTAGGTCAAACAAATCCGGTATATGCACGCCTGTCAGAAATATGTAATGAACATAATGGACTCTGGAATTTAGCGGCTGAAGCTTATCTGCTCGCAAATGCAGATAAACTCTGATTACATTCACGCTGAAAAAACGTAAAGCGCCCTTGTGAGGCGCTTTAACTTTTTTGAATAAACATATATATTGGAAGAACACCTTTGCCAGACCACGATTTTCGGTGACTGAATTATGTTTTGCTGAAAACCTGGTGGACTAATCAAAAATAAAGAAAAGAGATAGCGAACCTATCATTTCAACCATGGGTTAAAAATCAGTTCGCACCTGATCCGGACTCATCACTTGCGGTTGATTTTGAAGATGTTCCAGTTGCAGTTGGTTTGGAAGATCCCATTTTCTTATACCACATAAACGAACCCACATTATAATAGGAGTTCTTCAGTTCAGGATTTGCAGTCAGCTCTTTTTGGGTATACGGAAAATAGGGAACCATAACATCATCCCCTTCCTGCCAGTTCGCCGGAGTCAGGTAATGATCTTTTCCCTTTCCTGCAGTTTGAAGCGCAATTACTGTCCTTTTAATTTCTTCCATGTTCCTTCCAATATTCATGGGATAAAAATAAATCGCTTCAATCGTGTTCTTTGGATCGATAATGTAAACCCCCCGAACATCTTTAGTACTACTTATAGGAAGATGCAGCATACCATACATTTTTGATATATTCATCCTGTTGTCATCCACGAGTGGAAACTTAATCTTTACAGGATCCTTGTCTTTGTAGGAAAGTGCTTCCAACTCCTCTTTCCACATATGGTGCTTAAGAAGTGTGTCAGTCGAAAGAATCACCAGTTTAACGTTTAGTTTTTCAAATTCATCCTGCATATGCGCCAGCGTTAAAATCTCGGAGGAGCAAACAGGAGTAAAGTCACGGGGATGACTAAAAAGAATTTTCCACTTATTTCCAAAATCCTGTGGAAAATTAAGGAGGCCGGAAGTAGTTTCAGCAGTAAAGGAGGGGGCTTGATCCCCAATCATCAATACATTGCCATTTCTCTTTTCCTGGGACCACAAATGGCCGGAAAACAGCAATAGAAAACAAAAGAAAACAAATCGCATTTTCATGATCACAAAATTTTTTAGATTCCATCATAACAATAATTTATAATACTTAATGTAAAAAAGGTTGTAGCGCATTTGGAGTAACTTTAATACCCAATGCCAGAGAGAGTTTATTTAAAAAGGATGTTTTGTTCCAAATGATTAAAACGAATCACAAATAATTAATAAGCAGACTGTAATGCGATTAACGTAGATTTAATATCTTCAAGATTCCGGCCGATGTTCATCGGATAAAAACTAAATGCAGCAATTTTGTTATCCGGAGTAATATAGAAGACGCCTCTGACTGTTTGTGTTGTACTGGCAGTAAGGTGCATCATTCCATACTTCCTGGCAATTATAAAATGATCATCAGCTACTAAGGGAAATTTGATTGTAACAGGTGCGAAGCGTTCAGATCGTAAAGATTCCAATTCTTTTTTCCATTGAAAATGTGACTGAATAAAATCGGTCGAAATAACTATAAGTTTGGTGTCAAGCTTTGCAAAATCATCCTGCATCCGTGCCAGCCCAAGAATTTCGGAAGTACAAACAGGTGTAAAATCACGGGGATGACTGAATATAACTTTCCAATCTTTTCCATAATCATCAGGAAAGGATAATGTCCCTATGGTTGATTCAGCATTGAACGGGGGAGCATCCTGCCCGATTACCGGAATGTTCGAATTGATTTTCTTCTGTTGAGATTTAAGACCGGAAAAGCAGAAGATCAGAAAAGCGACAAAAACAAATTTTATCTTCATCGTTCTTTTTATTTAGATTAAATAAACACAAATATAATCCAGCAAAACGCCCAATGCAAGAAATATTCAAAAAAAGAAATTCTAAATTGCATCGACCGTTATACGGTTGTATATCTATTATATCCTATACTTTTTCATTAACTATTTAGAATAAATGAATCAAAAAAGTTAGATTGGACCTATTTTAGTATATTTTATGTTGATTTTATTCAATAAGTTCCCTCCTGCAACAAATACCATAATCTTATAAATGAATGTCTGAAATGTTCCATTGATTAAAAATGTCTGAATAAACCTTATGAGTTTACAAATGAATTTTGACTATATTTGAATTTCAGTACAACTACCTGTTTCTGAATGAAAATTAACCCTGCCACTAAAAATGAGATTAACGATATTAATATATTCTTTGATTTTCGTTTTTGCACTTCGATACGATGCAAAAGCTCAGACAATTGTAAGGGAACGTCCGGCTGAGTGGAATAATCTCGTGTTTGGAGGGCGGTTTATGGACAGGTTTCTGCCAATGCCAGTTATCGGAGAATTAACACGGGAGACCTGGGGAGCTGATGAAGTTTTGCCCCGTTATGTTAATAATGGCATTGAAAACAGCACGTGGTCTTTCTGGGGAGGAAATATAAAATTGGGTGAAGATGGTAAATATCACTTTTATGTTTGTGGCTGGCCTGAAAATTCGCCCAAAGGCCATGCGACATGGCCTCAATCAACTGTTTTTCATGCTGTGGCAGACAACTCATTCGGACCGTTTACAGTCAAAGATACAATTGGGCCAGGGCATAATCCTGAAGTATTTAAATTAACAGACGGAAGATATGTCATTTATGTTATTGATGGTTACTATATTGCTGATGGGTGTAACGGCCCCTGGAAATATGGCAAGTTTGAATTTTTGAACCGCGACCGACGGATTATTGAAGGCTTATCGAACCTGACCTTTGCCCAACGTGAGGATGGGTCGTATTTAATGGTTTGCCGCGGAGGAGGAATATGGTTCAGCCAGACAGGCATATCTTCCTATAATCAGGTCACCGAAAAAAGAGTTTACCCACCGGTCAAAGGAAATTTTGAAGATCCGGTCGTTTGGCGTGATAATATTCAGTACAACCTGGTCGTTAATGACTGGCTTGGCCGCATCGCCTTTTATTTACGCTCAAAGGATGGAATAAACTGGAAAGTCGAGTCAGGTGAAGCCTACCTGCCCGGCATCGCAAAACACGAAGATGGGACCGTTGAAGGGTGGTTTAAGCTGGAACGAATGAAAATTTTCCAGGACCGATTCGGGAGGGCGACACAGGCCAATTTCGCGGTAATCGATGTGGAGAAAAAATTTGATAAAGGCAATGATAACCACAGCTCAAAAAATATCGGTATTCCACTTACAACAGGTCGGTTGCTAACGATAATGGACAAAAAGAAGATCACCGGCGATACAAAAACTATCAAGGTTAAAATAGCGGCTGAGGAAGGCTTTGATCCTCATAACGAAATAGATATTTATTCATTACGATTCGGAGATCCTGAAGAAGTGAATTTTGGCCGCGGCTGCAAAGTGTTAAAAACAGAAAAATCGGGAAGCAACCTCATTGTTACCTTCGATGGAGAAGGGAACGGAATTCCCGATGATGAGTTTGCCGCGAAATTACTAGGCAAAACAAGTACCGGAAAACTACTTTTCGGATATGCCCGTCTGCCTTGGGTTAAATTCATTGAGCCCATACTTTCGGCCCGTTTGCCTGAAATTACACCGGAGGCCAATGGGTTCAATCTTAAGGTTGAAGTTCAGAATTTTGGCCAGGTAACCTCTAAAACTGCCCGTTTGAAAATAGTGTATTCCAAAGATCAAAAGGAAACAGAAGTTGCCTCCGGAAAAATTCCCAGCCTAAAGCCTTTTCAAAAGGTTAATATTGAACTTAACTGCGGAAAAATTTTCGACAAGGGCATTACCTATGATTTTGTTGTAATCCTCAATCCGGATGATAAAAAGCCTGTTACTTTGCATGGAAAGGTCATCCCCGTAAAGTAACCCGAATGTTGCTTCGGAAATCCGGAGCGCAGACCGATGATGCAGAAGTTAAGAAGACCCTGGGACCATTAAGCAATCACACCTGAACCGACCACCTCATCATCAATGTACCAGGCAGCAAACTGACCCGATGTAATTCCGCGTTGTTCGTCACGGAACAGCACATAGGCACCATCGCTTTTCATATACATTCGCCCTTTCTCAAGCGCCTGCCGATAACGGATCCGGAAAAGAAAAGTGCGTTCTTCGCCCTCTGCCATAGCCAGATCGGGACGAATCCAGTGGATATCTTCTTTGGGAATAAATAATCCGGGACGATAGAGACCGGGATGCTCTTTCCCTTCACCTACATAAATAATATTGCGTACGACATCTGTTGCCAGTACGAATAGCGGTGTTTCGTATCCGCCAATATTCAGTCCTTTTCGCTGACCTATGGTATGAAAGTGTGCACCGTTATGTTCACCGATTACCTTGCCATTCCATGGTTTATAAGGGAAAGGAAAGCACAGTTTATTGAAGAATTCAGGCAGCCGGGGCACCTCTTTCTTTTTCGTCATAAACGCGGCAGGAATTTCGATCACATTTCCCTTTTTTGCGGCCAATTGCTGCTGCAGGAAAACCGGAAGATCGACTTTCCCCACAAAGCAGATCCCCTGGGAATCCTTTCTCTCGGCGGTAATCAAACCTTGCTCACGTGCAATTTCGCGCACTTCAGGCTTCAGCAAATTGCCGATGGGAAAAAGTGATTTTGATAATTGCTGCTGGTTCAACTGGCACAGAAAATAGCTCTGATCTTTATTCGGATCGGTACCGGCCAGTAAACGGTAATACCTGTTTCCCTCAACCTCAATGATTTCTTTACGGCAATAATGACCCGTTGCCACATACTTAGCCCCAAGTTCCATCGCTTTTTCCATAAAGAGATCAAACTTAATCTCGCGGTTACACAGCACATCAGGATTTGGAGTTCGCCCTCTTTCATATTCCGAAAACATATAATCGACTACACGTTTGCGGTAAAAATCTGACAGATCGACCACATGAAACGGAATATCCAGCTTTTTGGCAACCATTTCAGCAAACGTCACGTCATCCTCCCAGGTGCATTCTGCTGTAAGTGTTCCGGTGTTGTCCTTCCAGTTAATCATAAACACACCAATCACTTCATATCCCTCTTTTTTAAGGAGATAGGCAGCCACGCTGGAATCAACGCCACCCGAAAGGCCAATTACAACTTTTTCTCTTGTCATACGGCTGCAAATTTACCCCTTTTCGGATAATTGAAGTTGATCGGATTAAAAGAAAACACATTCAACCCGAAAAATGAGACGAAAGGGCCATGTGCCAGTCTCATTAAACGGAAAACTGTTAAATAGTTAAAGGCAAAAATTACAAAAAAAATTAACTTTGTACGATGTTCAAAAGACTTGCTCACTTCTTCAATAATATAGACCGTAAAGATTATCGGCCAAAATTCGGTGGTCTGGAAATCCTCAAATTTCTGGGGCCTGGGTTGCTGGTGACTGTCGGCTTTATCGATCCGGGAAACTGGGCATCGAACCTGGGTGCCGGGGCTCAGTTTGGCTACCAGCTATTGTGGATGGTCACCTTATCGACAATCATGCTGATCCTGCTTCAGCATAACGTAGCTCACCTTGGGATTGCAACAGGATTATGTCTTTCGGAGGCGGCCACAAAATATATGAAACCGCGTTATTCGGTTTCTGTACTCATAACTGCCATCCTTGCATCGATCTCTACCTCACTGGCCGAAATATTGGGCGGTGCTATTGCTTTGAATATGTTATTTGAAATTCCGATCCGGGCAGGCGCAATAATGGTGGTTGTATTTGTAGTCATCATGCTCTTTTCCAATGGCTACCAAATGATTGAAAAATGGATTATTGCATTTGTTTCTGTCATTGGACTTTCGTTTTTATATGAACTTTCACTGGTTAATATTGATTGGAACACTGCCATCCAGTCATGGGTAACCCCCAGTTTTCCAAAAGGTTCGATGGTAATAATAATGAGTGTGCTCGGTGCTGTGGTAATGCCTCACAATCTTTTTCTGCACTCCGAGATCATTCAAAGCCGGCAATGGAATCTCCAGGACGAGAAGACCATCAAAAAAAGACTGAACTACGAGTTTCTGGATACATTAATATCCATGCTTATTGGCTGGGCAATAAACAGCGCCATGATTTTACTTGCAGCTGCTACATTTTTCCAGGCTGGAAAGGTGGTAAACGAACTCCAGCAAGCCCGAAGCCTGCTCGATCCCTTATTAGGCATTCATGCAGGAGTGGTTTTCGCGGTTGCCTTGCTTTTTTCGGGGATTGCTTCAACAATTACTTCCGGGATGGCGGCAGGATCGATCTTTTCAGGGATCTTCAGCGAGCCCTACGATCTTAAAGACAATCACTCAAGACTCGGAATCACCATCTCTTTTGTTGCCGCTTTGCTGATTATCTTTGTTATCTCAAATCCGTTTTCGGGATTGATTTATTCACAGATGATACTCAGTATTCAGCTACCAATCACGGTCTTTGTACAGGTTTGGCTCACTTCATCCGAAAAGGTAATGGGTAAATATAAAAACACAACGATGAACAAGATTTTACTCTACCTTATCGGAGCTATTGTAACTGCCTTAAATATAACCCTTTTCATCAGCTTTCTTTATTAACATGACTATCCGTAATCACTAAAATGCCCGTATTAAAAAAACATCATGATCCCATCGGCCAGGCTGTCTGGGACTACCAGAATAGAATTACTGGAGAAGCAATTGTAGTTAAAACCGATATTGCAGAAGATGAAATGCTTTCACCCTCCTATTTTTTCAGATCTTTCGATGAAATGCCGGTCCAGGAACAAGAGGCACTCAGACGGTGTTCGGGCAGGATACTCGATGTTGGCGCCGGTGCCGGAGTTCATTCACTATGGCTTCAGAACCAGGGATTCGATGTCGATTCACTCGATATATCACCATTGTCGTGTGATACAATGCGAAAAAGGGGCCTAAAAAACGTACTCCTTAAAGATATTTACTCGCTAAAAGATCAGAAATACGATACGATTCTTCTGCTTATGAATGGCGCCGGGGTTGCACAGACTTTACCCGGTCTCGGGACATTGTTATTGCACCTGAAGACGCTGCTTAATCCCGGTGGCAAAATTCTGGCAGATTCGTCAGATTTGCTCTATCTTTTTACTGATGAGAATGGTGAAATGTGGGTGGACATTGCCTCAGATGCCTATTACGGCGAGATGGAGTATCAGCTTAGCTATAAGTCAATAGTAGGGAAACCATTCCCATGGCTGTTTGTCGATCCGGATACATTCGCCGATTACGCAACATTAGCTGGTTTTACTGTGAAGGAAAAAATCGCTGGTGCCCATTTCGATTACATGGTGGAAATTGTCCTGGAAAAATAATAAAAAGGATATTACTTGTTTTCCAGTATCCTGAATTCAGTCCTGCGGTTTTGTGCCCTCCCTTCTTCGGTCATATTATCCGCCACAGGTGTCGAAAATCCGTAACCTTTACTTTTTAGTTTTGATGCTGATGCACCCATGTTAATCAAGGCTTTGACAACTGCCTCTGCCCGTTTAGCCGAAAGGGTCAGGTTATAACTTTCGGAACCCTGATTGTCTGTATGTCCCCCGATTTCGACCAGCAACCGCGGATTTTTATTCATGAAAACAACAATTTCCATGAGCTGACCCATGGATTCAGGCTTTAAACGAAAGGAATCAGTATCGAAAAATATATTTTTCAGTATTGTTGTTTGGCCGGTTTCAATCGGATCAAGTGCAATATTCAGCAACATGGGTTGCAATTTGTTGTATGCCTCCAGTAAATTGAAATTTTCAGAATGAAACAGGTAACCCTCTTTCGATACATTTAATCCGTAATTGTGTCCCAACGGGAGACAAAACAGAAATTCACCTTCATTCTCAAACGGATACATATGCTGGACCAATCGATTGGTAACCAGGTCATTTAATACAATATCCGCCAGAAGCAGCTGACCCGTTTTGCGGTTGGTCACTCTCCCTTTCACCCACGATACAGGGTGAGGCATAAATGCTTCAGGGAGTTGGAATGTAAAAATATCGCGTCCGCCAAAACCTGTTTTGTCGGACGTATACCATGCAGTGCGTCCTGAAACCTCAACAACCATACCTTCTTCATTTCCGGCGGTATTGATGGGGAAGCCCAAATTCTGTGGACAGATGGTCCGGGTACTGTCAAGCGAAACGAAAAACAGGTCGTTTCCTCCCATACCAGGCCAGAAATCGGAAGCAAAATACAGGGTTCGGCCATCCGCATGGATAAAAGGAGATAATTCATTTCCGGGAGTATTCAGGTCATCAGGATTACAGATTTTACCATACACAGGCAGACCCTCGGGAGAGACTCCCAATTTTTCGGCCCGCCAGATATCCATTTTCCCCTTACCCCCATTCCGGTTACTTGTGAAATAGAGCCAGCGTCCATCGGCTGAGACTGACGGCTGCGACTCCCAGGAACCGGTATTTACAGGATTGCCAAGGTTAACAGGTTCTGACCATTTCCCTTTTAGCCATACAGACATGTAAATATCACAACTACCTAATCCGCCCCGACGCCCACACCCGGTAAAAAAAAGGAGTCGTCCGTCAGCCGAAATACATTGTGCTCCTTCGTTTTCGACCGTATTAATTGTTGGTCCTAAAGGTGTTGCATGACCCCACCCTATTGAATCTCTCCTCGAAATATAGAAGTCCTCCTGGGGATATGCAATTTTACGGCCACCGTGGTCTTTGCTAATCAATCGGGTAAATACCAAAGCGTTGGATTCTCCGTTGAGGCTTGGCCAATATTCATCTTCATCGGTGTTGATTGAATCGCCTGCATTTTCAGCTTTAAAAGCCACGGGCGATTCAACAGCCGCAACAGCAAACCTGCACGATTCCAGCAACTTGTTCTCTTCGGGAGTAAGGCGATTTGTCAGTTCATTGTATTTCTCCATATTTTTTAAGGCTTCAGCATACCTGGCCTCTGTAAATAATAGTTCTGCAAGGAACTTGTAACCTTTTGGAAACTGATCGGCTCCCGTTATCAATCCCTTAACCAATGCTTCACGTTCGAGCTCACGATCACCTGTTTCATGGTAAACATCAGCCAGACCGAAAAAAGCCATATAATATTGGGGATCAATTTTTATTACCTGGTTGAGCAGGGAAATTGCTTTATTCCTGTCACCCGCCTGTGCATTGATTTTTGCTTCATTATAAAGTCCGGCAGCCCTGCCCTTCTGTGCATTGCCCTTCTGAGCCATAGCATTGCCAAAAATCATAAAACAGGTAACTATAAATAAGATTCTCCTCATTGCAAACCGGTAAATTATCGTGGTAAATAAATCAACCCAAAGTTAATCTTTATCGAATATATTTTAATGATAGATTCACCCTAAAAACTTGAAGGAAGCCTAAATCGGAACCACTGCCCGGTTTCAATCCATGAGTAAAACACGTCGTGAGGTCAGGTGAATGATAAGGTGACTCACTTCCAAATAAGGCTTGCCCGATATTTTAAGCGGGAGAGAAGATCCCGGCAGGGGAACCCGACTACACGGCATAAAAAAACCGCTTCGGAATAAACCGAAGCGGATTAAAAATATGATCATTAAATACTAAATGCTATTTACAGCATTCAGATCTTCAAAGGCTTGTTTTAATCTGGCAATAAGAGCCTCTTCACCTTTGCGTAACCATACGCGGGGATCGTAGTATTTCTTATTTGGTTTTTCTGCACCGTCCGGATTACCGATCTGCGCCTGCAGGTAACCACGATTGGCCGCTTCAAACTGACGGACACCATCCCAGTAAGCCCATTGCGTATCGGTATCGATGTTCATTTTGATTACGCCGTAGCTGATTGCTTCCCTGATTTCGGCATGTGTTGATCCGGAACCACCATGGAATACAAAATTTACAGGATGAGCGTCTTCAATGCCCAGTTTTTCTTTGATATAATCCTGTGAATTTTTAAGTATTACAGGCATAAGTTTAACATTTCCCGGTTTGTAAACCCCGTGAACATTTCCAAAAGATGCTGCAATTGTAAAATTAGGAGAAACCTTGCTTAATTCCTGGTATGCATAAAAGACATGGGCTGGCTGAGTGTACAGCAAGCTGTTATCTAATCCGCTGTTATCGACGCCATCTTCTTCGCCACCTGTAATTCCAAGTTCGATTTCGAGTGTCATCCCCATTTTACTCATCCGTTCGAGGTAACGCTTGCTGATCGCGATATTTTCTTCGATTGGCTCCTCTGAAAGATCGAGCATATGTGAACTGAAAAGTGGTTTTCCCGTTTCGGCAAAGTTTTTTTCACTGGCATCCAAAAGTCCATCAATCCATGGAAGTAATTTCTTTGCAGCATGGTCTGTATGAAGAATAACCCGCACGCCATAAGCTTCTGCAAGTGTATGAATGTGTTTTGCTCCTGCAATGGCGCCAAGAATTGCGGCCTGCTGACCTTCAAGTTTCAATCCCTTACCTGCATTAAACGCAGCACCTCCGTTGGAGAACTGGATCATTACCGGTGAATTAACTAACTTAGCAGCCTCTATTACAGCGTTAACGGTTGATGATCCAACAACATTAACTGCAGGAATAGCAAATCCGTTGGCTTTGGCCACTTTGAAGATATACTGCAGATCCGTTCCTGTTACCACTCCTGGCTTAACAACATCTGATATTTTGTCCATAATTTAACGATTATAAAGTTATTCGCAAATTTACTTCATTCCTACAACAATATAAGTGTCTAAAGGTTAAAAATAAGTTAACAATGACAGGTTGTTTAAAAAACCAATAATAACGCCACGAGATATCCTGTTACAGGGGATCTGATAACAGACCACATTACAGCTATGGCAGAATCTGTCTCAACTTTTATTCAATTAGCTCCAGCTTACCCATACGAATTACAACCGGCTCACTGCCAGTACAATCAATTATTGTGGAGGCCACATTTCCCCCGAAACCTCCATCGATCACAAGGTCGACAAGTTCCCCATATTTTTCGTGGATCAATTCCGGATCAGTCGAATACTCGATAACGGTGTCATCATCGCGCACCGACGTTGAAAGAATGGGATTCCCAAGTTCGCGGACAATCTCGCGAATAATATTATTCTGAGGAATACGAATCCCGATATGTTTTTTGGTACTTCGGAACAGCTTCGGAATATTACTGTTCGCATGCATAATAAAGGTGAACGGACCCGGCAGATTTTTCTTCATCAGTTTAAAAATCGTATTCGGTATGGGTTTACAGTAGTCGGAAATATTGCTCAGATCATAAAAAATAAAAGAGAATTCGGCTTTTTCGGGTTTTATATTCTTAATACGTGCAATCCGTTCAACCGCTTTAGGTTTGGTTATATCACATCCTATGCCATAAATCGTATCGGTAGGATAAATAATAACTCCTCCGTTCTGAAGTATTTCAACCACCTTCAGAATATCTTTGGGATTTGGGTTTTCGTTGTATAACCGAATAAGCATTTTTTTATGCACTAACTGATTGACATTCTTATCGAATCAGGCAAAATTAACATTTTTTGTGCAAATTTTACAACGAAACCTGCAAATAAAAACAATTCAGGGCAGGTGGTGTCTGTTTTGGATCGGTTTGTCCGGAATTATTTCCGAAGGAGTGGAACCAGCGATCTTGCGGTATTAATATCGAGCGTTTCCTGGAAGCGGTAAACATTATAACTTATGCTATTATTCCGAAGACTTTCCTCCTTCAGGGATTTAAGGTACGGTTTATTATTTACAATCCTGAAATACATCAGTTGTATGGACGACCGTGGAAGGCTTTTATCCCAGTATCCGGGATTAACCTGAAGTATGGGGACTGCACTGGTATCGGAACTAATGCCGGTAAGACTCTCTACTCTCCCGCTGCCGTAATGTGCAGGCTTTTTCCTTTCCAATGCAGGAAAAGCAGCATAATCACGTTCAATTGTCTTCAGCATAAATTCTCCCGCTACTTTATCTGGTTGATTTTTCCAGTAGGTGATTAATTTAGTGAAGGCTTCATCAATTGTTACAGGCAGCCAGTACGAGGGGCGATCAGGGTTGTACATCACGTAAATTTCGCCATCGTACAGGTCAATTCCTGGTTGCAGCGTTTCCTTTTTGGCAGGCACCATAAAGCAATTATGATCTGCGGAAAACTCATCAGCAGAAAATGGCCAGGCAGTTGAAGGTTTTTGTTTATTGATAATTATATCCCAATTTGGTGGTTCAATTGTATTCCTGGTTGGCGTTCCGTCCTTTTTCAAAAACCAGGAACAAAATTCGAAACTTATCCTCGAAGGAATCCCGTAGGCACCTTTTTCCGTGCAATTCATGTTACAGATCCGCGCCTTACCGTCAAAACCCCTGAGATCAGTCAATACCGGATTTCTACGGATGATCTCCACCAGGGTGGTGATTTCTTTCAGGTTATCGGTTATTTCAGTCCTGGAAAAACCACATTCATTACCTGTATAATTAACCTGTTCCAGCATTTCGAACGTCCCCTGTTTATCGATCAGCAACGGGCGCTCCTGTGAGGTGGCAAACCCTGAAACAAACAGGATAACCGCCATTAGTACATGTATGTAGCCGGCTTTTTTGCGATCCATAATTTAAAAGGATTAGTTATTGCCGGGCTTTTCCATTGGAATAAACCTGAAAACGTCTTTCATCAGGTTGATATGTGCGGTTAACGATTCCATGGCCAGCAGGTCAGGAGCGATCGTTTTTATTTCAACCCCTGTCTGCGCTTTCATTTGTTCGTCCGCGATTTGCTGCAAACGATAACAGTCAGGAAGACTGGCCTTAATTCGTGACAGGTCGCGTTGCAGAATATCGAGAATTAGGGGTGTCATTTTTTCACAATATACAAGCTGATGGCCATAAATCTTAAGCATGACAGCTCTCGAATACGCTACATCTGCCATTGTCGATCCTTCACCATCGTTAATCTTTCGCTCCTCCTCCCATAAAGGTGCCAATAATTTATCAAGTTTATCTTTCTCCTCAATGTCTTTTGTTTTCATCTCCTGTAGCTGCCCCTGAATCGCACTTTCACTTGCCCCAATCTTATCAATAAGCCTTTTTTGTTCCATCGCCAGATCAAACATTTTTTGATTTTTATTCATATCAACCAATGCCTGCCCGGGATTTGCCTGTGTTTTTGCCATTAATTCAGCAGAGTGACCTTCTGCCCATGCTTTTTTATCAGCCTCACTCATATTTCCAAGGTTTTTAGCCTCTGCCAGAGATATACCGGATTTTGTTTTCATCATTTTTGCGGCCATAGCCATTGCCTCCTTTTCAGACAACTCACCACCGTTTTTTAGTTTTTCCATGTCACCTTTTGACATTCCCATTTGGCTGGCCATATTCTGCCGCATCTTGTCCGTATTTTCTGCAACAAAAGCCTCCCTTGCCTCTTTCCTTAGTTGAATCTCCTCTCTCAGCAGATCGGAGAGTTGACTTACTTTATCAAGGTATTCATCTCTGTCGACAGCCCTCATATCGCAGGCCGTTCGAGGTAGCTCCGGCATTTTTCCCAGGCAATACTCGGGTGATTTCTGCGAATAAGCATTCAAAAAAGTACACAACACAAATGTGATTGCTGTTAGAATTTTCATAGCCATAGAATTTCGGTTAGTATTAGCAATTTTTGATGCTGAGAAGTTTAAAACATAATTTAGATCCCGCAGGAAACGGCAGTAAGCCAAATTAAAGAATATCTAATTTTTAACTTCAATTAATTCTGTATGCGATTGCAGGTTGTTATTTTTGTCATAGGTCTCCGTTTTAACAACACCGATTCCTTTGGCATACCAGTCGAAATTTTTGGATTTCATTTTCAGACCCATTGATGACGAGCTTACATCACCTGAAAATTTGTAACATTTGAAAGTGCCCCCTTTTACCGTCATATCTTCAATGGCTTCAACCTTCCGGTTGGTAATGTCAGCAGACATTTTCATATTGACAAACCCGATTTTCAAGGCCATTTCGACGTTTGCATCGGGGAGGGCATCGCCGGGATTTGGATTGACAGGAACCTCCATATTATTGCCCGTAATCTGTACTTCGGCAGGGATCTCACCGTTTTGCTGAAAAGCGGCTTTGTTGATGAAATTACTCATATCTAAATAGAGTTTATCACCTTTCTGATGGATGGTAATCTCCTCTTTAAATAACGGATTTTCTTTGGCATCAAAAGCTTCACACAGATACGTAATATCAAGATTACTGCCTTCACTCTTTACCTGCTTTACGGTATAGCGAACCATGCTGCTTTCCTTGTCTTTCTTATCGTAAGTTTTATAAACCAGCACGATGCCTTCTTTTACCGGAAAGAAAGTTTCCTGGGCTCTTAAGCCAATCCCGTTAAGGATTATCAATGCAGCTAAAATCAGATTTTTCATCATTATAAATTGTTTGGTTTTAAAGTTTGATAAATTCAACCCTTCGGTTAAGCGCCTTGTTTACAGGAGAATCGTTTGGCGCTACTGGTTGACTTTCGCCCAGCCCATCGGTCTCAAGTCGGTCGGCATTTACACCAAATGATTTGACCAGTTCATTTTTAACTGAAGCGGCACGACGTTTGGATAAATCGAGATTTGTGGCATCCTGTCCATCAGCATCAGTATGTCCAAAGATTTTAACCTTTACATCCGGCACTTCATTCAGTGTACTGGCAATTTCCTTTAATGTACCATATGATTCCGGTTTTACAATATCCTTATTGACATCGAAGTAAATTCCATAAGTAACCAGTTTACCTTCAGTCATTAGTTTATTGCGCGTATCGGGCGCACCGACGGCGATCCGGACATTACTTACCATTAAGGCACCTGCTTCGAACCTGATCCGGTCCATTTTTACACTTGCCAGGGGGAATGCCTTCGGGAGATCGAAGATTTTTGATTCGTTCTGATACAATCTGATTCTGGATTTTTGTGCCCAAACAGCGATATGATATTTCTGGTTTTCCTTTTGTTTGTTCGCCGCATCTTCGTTAAAACCGCTCAATCCGAGACCCTGGCCTTCAGTGCTATTAATATAAGTATGGTATCCAGGTCGTCCAAAATACTCTATTTTAAAACTGAAGCCTGCCTGCCCGGGGACCGAGCCTGCATCGAAAGCTTTGGCGTTCCTGCTTTGCATAAGCCTGAAAATATACCCTGCCATCGTATTTCCTGAAACTCCCTTAATTGGAATTACATCAAATTCAATTGTATAGTTTTCGGGTAATACAAGCAACTCATCGGTCCAAACCGATTCACGACCCGAGAATTTCATCCAGTTCCCAGGGTACAAATTGGTAGTAACCACTTCTGCGGAGCCATTGGTATTCCAAAGAGCCGGGAAGTCGCCAATCTTGTCCTGACTGAAATCCTCAAAGAAAATCACTTTTTCACCAGGGACGAAATCATATCTTGAATAGGTTTCAAGTCCGGGTTCAGTTGCCGGTGCTTTTGCAACATTGACCTCAGTATTGCTGACCGGCTTTTCCTGATCAGTGGTTTTCTCCGCCGGAGTCTCTTTCTTTTTGAAAATTCCCTTCACCCCCTCTTCTACCGCATTTAAACCTTTATCGATACCCTGATCAACTTTCTTGTTAGCCTTGTTTGTAGTCTGGTTTTTTACCTTTTTTTCAACATTAATCTGGGCATTTAAATTGAAAGATGCCAGACAAAATAACGCAGCCAGTACGAGTGATATAGTTTTCATTTTAAATAAATTAAGTTATCCAACAGGTTCAAAATCTATTATATTGCATTTTCAGGAATCGGCATATCCGAAAATTATCGTAATTTTGGCGCTTAAGGAATTTGGATTAAGTCTGATTAACCTGCACATGCATGATGTCAGTTCAGAATAATGAATACCATTTAATACGAAAAATTAAATAGTATGTTACGTTTTTAATTCAAATTGTAAAAATCATTATTTTGCAGCCCGGATGCCGGTGAACTAACCCTGTTCACTCTTTGATTTCGAGAATCCCGGGATTGTCAGTTGAGGAAGTTCATCCAAATTCCGGTGTGATTTCTCCTGCAAGCTGAAGGGACACGAATGCTAAAAAATAAACCATGACATGCGGTTATATGATTAAACCCGAGCTGGTTAAAACAGACGATGGTTCCCACACATTATTCATCAGTGTTCCCGGTGAACATTACCATTCCACTTTTGGTGCAGTTCAGGAATCAATGCATATTTTTATTGATGCAGGTTTGCGGCAATGCAAAAAAGCTGTTCTAAACATTTTCGAAGCAGGATTCGGCACCGGTTTAAACGCGTACCTAACGGCATTGGAAATTTCCGGCACGGGGCAGGCTATCCGGTATATTGCAGTCGAAAAATATCCCTTGCCGCCCGAAATCTGGTCAAAACTCAATTATCCGGCATTTATTCCCGGAGGTGATCCGGAATTGTTTCAAAAAATTCATCAGGCAGCATGGAACCAGGAGGTAAAAATAACCGAATACTTTTCGATACTGAAGCAATCATCAGACCTGACGGTGTGCGATTTTTCAGCATTCCCGCTGTTCGATCTGATTTACTTTGATGCCTTTTCGCCAGAAAAGCAACCCGAACTTTGGGATATCGCTATTTTCCGTCAACTGGCCGGTCATTGCTTTCCATGTGCAAAAATTGTAACCTATTGTGCCAAAGGCGTAGTACGCCGATCGCTTTCGGAGGCCGGATTTACCCCTGAAAAAATTCCGGGGCCACCCGGAAAACGGGAGATACTCAGGGGAACCAAAAATTTGTAATTAATTCTTACGAAGGCAAAATGTGTCTGCAGGAAAACACGATGTGGTGAAACGGCCAAAAGGGGTAAGTGATCCTGCGTGAAAAATTGTGAGTTAAATCCCAAAAGATTATTTCTTAATTTTAAATTATTAACCACAATTGCGCTACAGATTTCAGGATTAAATTTCTATCTTCGCACCTTTTAGAACAAATATTTAAAAATTCATAAAAAACAATTATGCAAATCAAATCTCTGGTTGTTACATTAGTTGCTGGTACATTCATACTAGGATCATGCAACACATTTAAAAGTTCAAAAGTTGAGCTGAAAACTCTTGCAGATTCAGCAGCCTATGCAATTGGAATTGATATAGGAAACAACATTAAGAAAAATCTTCCTACAGCTCCGGGAGGAAAGGAACTTGATCAACAAATTATCCTCGCCGCATTCACCAGCGCACTTAAGGGTGATTCTTCACAAATTCCATCCGCTACAATTCAGGGTGTGACACAAAGTTACTTTATGAAAGCTCAGCAGGCTGAAGCATCCAAAGCAACCGAGGCAGGTAAGACATTCCTGGCCGATAACGGTAAGCGTGCCGAAGTGAAAACTACAGCAAGCGGACTTCAGTACGAAATCATCAAAGAAGGAACAGGCCCAAAACCCCTTGCAACTGATACTGTAGTTGTTCATTACCATGGCACCACAGTTGAAGGTAAAGTATTTGACAGCTCTGTTGACCGCAAAGAACCTGCCAAATTTCCTGTAAACCAGGTTATTCCGGGATGGACTGAAGCTCTTCAGCTGATGCCTGTCGGATCAAAATGGAAACTGGTTATTCCTTCTGAACTTGCCTATGGTGAGCAGGGAGCCGGTGCAGACATTAAACCAAATTCAGTGCTTATTTTCGATGTCGAATTGCTCGAAATCAAAAAATAGATTGATTTTTTAAATTACTTTTGGGGGATGAACCCCGTTTGCAGGATCCGGGATTTCAAATTCCGGATCTTTTTTTATAAGTAACTCAAATACAAAAGATAATGAGCTTTAAAACAACAGGAAAAGTATTACAGATTCTTCCCGAAATAAAAGGGACAAGCGCACGCGGTGACTGGAAAAAACAGGATTTTATCATTGAAACAGCGGAAGAGCAATTTCCTAAAAAAATCTGTTTTACGCTTTTTAACGACAAAAATGGCACCTTTGAGAAGATCAAACCGGGCATGGAGGTAGAGGTTACCTTTAGTATCGAATCACGTGAATACAACGATAAATGGTTTAGCAACATTAACGCATTTCGCGTCGAAGCAGCCCACCAGGGTAGTGGTTCAGGAAATACTCCTCCCTCCTTTTCATCATCCGATATCCCTCCTTCCGGAAATTCAGGTGATAAGGACGATCTTCCGTTTTGATCCTAAGGACCAGGATTTTCTGATCCGGCTTTAAAATAGGAGATATGGCAAAGAGCCGTAAATGAGCACGAATAACAAAGCCTCCCTAAACAGGAGGCTTTGTTAATTAAAATTGGTTCTTTTTTGACGCCTACCTGATCGGAATCTGGCGTTTAAAGTCTTCCTCAAGTGAAATAAATGTCTCTGTTCGTGCAATACCATCAATTGCCTGAAGATCCGTGTCAATAATTTTCATGAGATGTTTGTTGGTTTTTGTCTGAATCTTGATGAAAATTGCATACTGCCCCGTAGTATGATGACATTCAACGATTTCCAGAATTTCACGCAACTGTTTCAATACTTTTTTGTCGTAACTGGCTTTCTCAAGATAAATCCCCATATAAGCGGTCGTATTGTAACCGAGTTTCTGCGGGCTTACCAGGAACTCGGATCCAATAATCACCCCCATTGACACCAGTCGCTGAACACGTTGATGGATCGCGGCACCCGAAACTCCACACTCCCTGGCAACTTCCAGAAATGGTATCCTTGCATTTGCGGTAATCAGTTTAAGAATTTTCCGGTCAAGATCATCAATATGAACGCTCTGTTCTTTAAAATCTTCCTCTAACTCAATATTGTTTTTCTTCACGATACTTTCAATTTGTTACAAAAATGATTAAATATTTTCACATTTCTAACTTTTCAACCAAATTATTGGTAAATAAGCTATCAATTTTCTGAACTTTGGTTAATTCAAAGGTTAGAAATCTGTTTTTCACAACCCTGACGCAGGGTAATTGCTCCCGGAAGGATTCTGAAATACCCTCAGACCAAATTCGGGAAGTACTGCAAAAATATGATCGAATAGTTCAGCCTGCAATGCTTCAAATTGATCGGACTGCTGCGCGCGACTAAAAACAATAACTTCTACCGGAAGCCCTCTTTCGGTAGACTGCAGCAACCTGACCATACGGGCCATTTTATCGTGAATTCCGGGATGTGCACAACAATATCCTTCCAGATATTTTTTAAATAATGAAAGGTTTGTAGGTTTGCCAAAAACGGGCATTCTAAAGGAATCGCCCGTAGTGGTATTTTGGGTGGTCATGCAGTCCGGTGATTCCGGATTTACAAATTCATCATATCCGGGCAATTTTCCGATCTGAGCCATCAAGCTCTCGTTACACAAATGTATACTTGTAATATCAATATTCACAGACCGTTGTATGCGGCGTCCGCCAGATTCCAACATTCCGATCCAGTTTGTCATAGGTTCCGAAACCAGGGAATAGGTAGGCACCGTTGTAATCGTTTTATCCCAGTTTTGAACCTTAACTGTGGTAAGTGAAATATCGAAAACTGTTCCATCAACATCGAATTTGGGAACGGTAATCCAGTCGCCAGGTTTCACCATATTATTTGCAGCAAGCTGAATACTGGCAACAAAACCGAGGATCGGATCTTTAAATACAAACATTAATACCGCCGCCAAGGCTCCCAGTCCTGCAAACAAACTGACCGGATTTTTATCAATCAGTACCGCCATAATAAAGATTCCGCCGAAAAAATAGACCAGTATCTTCATGAGCTCTATATAACCTTTTATCGGCCGGTCTTTGGCATAGGGATACGTGTTGTAAATTTCCTGTGCCGCACTTAGAAAGCGTGTAAAGGCTTTCACCATAACAATGGCAAGATAGATCTGAGCAAATCCTCTTATCAGGGTAGGCAGCCATTTGATATCCTCACCCGCAAAACCTGATGAACTGTATATTATTGCAGCAGGAATAATATGAATAAGGACATGAAAAACCTTGTGGGCAAAGAGTGTATCGTCCCAAATCCCCTTGGTGCGTAAGACAATCCGACTTACAATTTTCACAAAGAATATTCTGAGAATCAGAAAAATGATTGAAGCAAGTGCTATAAGCAGGACAAAGGAAAACAGGGCAGCACCGAAAACAGCCATTCGCATCATAAACCCATTGCTAAGCAAAAATTCCCTGATATACTCATACAAAACAAACATAAACGCAAATATTTAATCTAAAACGCTAATTTTGAAACCACGTTGCAAAAGTAAATTTTAAAAATGATTTAATTTTGTGTAAAATATATAGTTATGGAAACATTAATAATCCATCTGGACGCAACTGTTAATAAATCGAAGGTGAAAGAAGCCCTGAAGATGATGAAGGGGGTCGTAAGCGTATCGGATAAAATAACGCGATCCGACATTGAAACTATGGCCGATGATGCTCTTATACGTGAAATGAAAAAAGCTGATAAGGAAACATTGCTTTCTTACGATGATGGCAAAAATGAGTTTGCACGGATTAAAAAGAATTTACGCAAATGATTGTAAAATAATCTTTACGCGCGTCATCCGCCAGTCGTTTTTTTATGCGCAATTTCCGTAAAAGATACTTATGAAGAAACTTTTAATCAGGTTTATTATTCTTTTTGGGCCACTGTCAGCATGGAGTACACCCGTATTTGACAATTTTTTTACCGGTCAGGTTTTACGTTTCGATTACATCCTCTGCGGGAACGATACCATAAATAAGGTGATAGCGGTCGAGATTAAGAAGGAAAAATTTTGGGGAGGATCACCCAACAGCACAATAGACAAATTAGATTTGGGTACTTTCCGGTTTCAGGTTTATGATGAAAAGAGCGGAGAACTGATCTTCCTAAAAGGGTTTTCACCCCTTTTCCAGGAATGGCAGGCAACCCCTGAGGCTAAAGAAACAGGAAAAGCATTTTACCAGGTGATCAGGTTTCCCTTCCCTAAAAATAGTGTCCGGTTAAAAATTGAGAAGAGGGAGTACAACGGGCAATTCTCGGAAATATATACCACAACTATAAAACCGGATAATTACTTCATAATTAATGAAAATCCGCCGGATATTCCCGTCATAAAAATTCATGATTCGGGTGAACCTTCCCACAAAATTGATATTGCCATATTGGCCGAAGGGTACACTGTGTCAGATATGCCCAAATTTGTGAAGGATGCGAAAAGACTGACAGATTCACTGTTTGCCGTTCCGCCATACTCGCAGATGAAATCGTATTTTAATGTCTACGCACTGAAAACCCCTTCTTTTGAGTCAGGGACCGACATCCCCGGGGAGCATGTTTACCGGAACACACTATTCAACAGCACATTTTATACGTTTGACGTCTCGAGGTATCTTACGACTTCAGAAATGAAAACAATCCATGATATGGCTGCTGTGGTACCTTACGATCAAATTTACATTCTCGTGAATTCTTCACGATACGGAGGAGGGGGATTTTACAACTTTGTAAATGTCTGTACTTCCGATCACCCCCTTTCACCAAATGTATTTGTACACGAATTCGGACATGGCTTTGCAGGATTGGGTGACGAATACTATACTTCGGAAGTAGCGTATGATTATTATTATAATCTCAAGGTTGAGCCTTGGGAACCAAATATCACAACCCTGGTGAATTTCTCTTCGAAATGGAAGCAGATGGTCGATAAGTCTACCCCTGTTCCTACACCCCGGGGTGAAAAATATGTTTCCAAAGTGGGGGTCTTCGAAGGGGGCGGCTACAGTGCCAAAGGGATTTACAGCCCGATGGAGGACTGCCGCATGAAATCGAATGAAACGAGAGCGTTTTGCCCCGTTTGCCAACAGGCAACAAAAGAAATTATAATTGAAAATACCAAATAGAAAAGCCCGGTGTTCCCGGGCGTTTCTATAAAATTAATCCTCAGGTTCAGACTTTCATGGTTTCCGACAGTTCAACTTTGCGCTGCCACAGGTAAGACGTGACTAATGCAATTCCACCAAAAATAAAGATCATAGAAGGATAGGCTGCACCTTCGTCCATTCCGCCGCCTGAAGTAAGCAGGTAAGCCACCACAATTCCCAAGCCAATTCCGCAGAAGAACAGACCCAGCTTCATTATTCCACCCGTGGAAGCTTTTTTCCTGGTTTCAAATAGCATCGGATCAGCCCCTCTTTCGATCAAAGCCATTCGTTCGCGGTTGCGTGATGTGATACCCATATATACAATACCGAAAATCATTGCGAATAATCCAAGGGGAACTAATATCCCTGTTAAAAAAGGTCCCATAATATTTGTTTTTAAAGGTTTGACATTTGCCCATTTGACGCAGGGATTTCAGAGGTGGTTACACTATCTCTTAAAAAAACTGCAACATTCTTCCTTTTATTGCATCTTTGTTGTAATTTTAAATGTTGTAATGGTGTAACCTTATTCCGACGGTCTTCGTCTAATTGGCAAATGGAGAAGAAAACAGATGAATATTACATTCGTGAGATTCTGAAAGGGGATTCAGGCTCTTTTTCACAATTGGTTGAAAAATACAGCCATCTCGCTTTCTCACTCTCGATGAAAATACTCAATCAACGGGAAGATGCTGAGGAGGCAGCCCAGGATTCATTTATCAAAGCATATAATTCGCTGGGTTCGTTCCAAAGCAATTCTTCATTTAAAACTTGGTTTTTTCGTATAGTCTACAATACTTCCATTTCAAGACTCAGAACCCGTAAAAATGTTGAGGTTAATCTAGACGATGCGAAAATTTCAGATGCCGAAATTCAGTCTGCTGAAAATGCAATCGGACATTTGAAGACAACTGACAGGCAAAAATATTTGCAGGCCGGACTCGAAAGACTCGAACCTGATGAGCAGGCACTCCTGAAAATGTATTATTACGACGATTTTTCAATGGAAGAGATAAGCATAATCACGGGTCTTACAGTTTCGAATGTAAAAGTAAAGATTCACAGGAGCCGTAAAAGACTTCTTATTGAATTAAGGTTAATTTTAAAAGATGAAATAATCTCCATATTATGAATCAGAAAGATATCCTGAAAGAATGGATCAAAGAGTTACCTGCAGAAAAACCATCACCCGATTTTACGGTAAAAGTCATGCAACGCGTAATGTCGGAATGGACTTTGAATCCTATCAAATATCAGCCTATAATAAGCAAAAAAGGTTGGTGGTCTATAGGGATAATTGCATTGATAACGACCACGTTATTGTTAATGATTCACGCATCTCTTCCTGCTGAAGCTGATTCCGCCGTAAAAAGCGTGTATGGATTTGACCTGACTCAGTTATTTACACCCATTAGTCATATTTTTGAAAAGTTAACTAATCTCTCTCCCGCAGTTGCGATCGGTGCAGTGGCAATTATTGCCTTATGGTTTTTTGACCAGCTTATTGTTAAAACTGTCAAAAGATAAACTTCAGTCATATTAATATAACTACCAACACATTAAGTTCAAAAGGGATATTGCAGAATATCCCTTTTGATTTTGACGAAATACTGACTTACATATTTTTAGTTTTTCACTTTCAATTCTGCACACCAGAAGGATTTATAGTAATTATTCCCTGTTTTTGACCGGCATTTTAAAATTCATGATTTAACATACATGCCTTACAAACTATATATCTGCATGTTAAATATATTTATGACAAAAACATGTTGTAAAACATGTAACTTTCAATTCGTAAGCAGAAGCCGAATATTAAAGCTATATCTTAACCAATCCCCCGTATATTAACACAAGCATATTTTAAATGAAACACCTTTATTTAAAAGTGTTTAAACCCTTTTTAGTGATCAATACCACGCGATTGAAAAATACCAGTTTACCATAGGTTGTCTCCCAAAAAACCATTTTCTTTGCATTGTTATTACAAATTGAAAGTAAACAAATAAAAACAGTTAAAAATGAAATCGATTAATCGCGTTTTGGGAAGAGCAATTCTAATTTTCGGATTTTTTATCGTTATCTGTCTCGTTATTGGTTCGGGAAATGTGCGGGCAGCAGAAAACGAAAATTTCACCATCACTGCAGCCGAAAATTCAGTAAATTCATCAGCATGGAACCTCAGATATGCAGAATCAAAAAACGCTTTTACCATCACTGTATCTGATAAAAATGGGGAGAAGGTTTATAACGTACATAACAAGTTTTTTGAAGTCGCCTATATTATGAACAAAACCGGCTTTGGAGCGCGAATGGTTAAACCCGGAAAGGCGCAGGTTCCGTTTCAGATACTCGAAAAAATAATCAATTTCGACGAACTAAACAACCAGAAAATAATCAGCAGTGAACAGGTCAGCAATGAATCAGCACTTAATCTGATTGCAGGCTTTCTCCCTGATTTGATCAATGCTAATTATAAACATCTGCTACACTAATTGTTAAATTTTAAAAATAAATCAAGCCATCCCAAAAAAGGATGGCTTTTTTAATGAAAGTTCATCTAAGGTTTGTAATTTTGTGCCAAATCTAATCTACCATGCTTGATATCTTTTATAACCGACGAAGCACCCGCAAATTCCTGGATCAAAAAATAGAAGATGACAAGATTAAAAAACTTCTTACCGCTGCATTACTTGCACCGTCTTCGAAAGGGAGCAGACCATGGGAGTTTATAGTTGTAACTGAGCTGGCTCTGTTGAGTGTACTGGCTGATGCGAAACCACACGGAGCGTCTCTTATCAAGCATGCCCCGCTCGCGATCATTATAGCCGGAGATAAAACAAAAAGTGATGTCTGGATTGAAGACTGTTCCATTGCCTCGGTATTCATTCAGCTCGAAGCTGAAGCCCTCGGACTTGGATCATGCTGGGTACAGATCAATCGTCGGTATTATAACGACGAAATTACTTCCAATGAATATATTCACCAGCATTTCAATATTCCTGACAGACTGGAAGTTCTCTCAGTGGTAGGAATCGGGTATAAGGCTATTGAACGACCTCCGCTTTCTGATTGTGATATTTTATGGGATAAAGTTTCGATCAACCGTTACAATAGCTGAAAATCCCGGATAATTCCAGCGCCGGATCAGCGAACAATTGCTTTCGTGCACTAAACATCGAAGTGATTTCTGCTGCCGCGATCTGTAGCTCAATTCTGACGATTTTATAAACAACTTGTTCAGGTATAATGGAAATATTAAGAAAGAAATCTATATTTGAATAAGTAAAAAATTAATTAAAGATGGCGCTTCGAAATCAACTTGACGATACTGATTTACATATTCTGGACATCATTACAAAAAATGCCCGGATTCCGTTTAAGGATGTGGCAACCGAATGTGGAATATCGAGGGCAGCTGTTCACCAAAGGGTAAACAGGATGACCGAAATGGGAGTTATTACAGGTTCGGGTTATTACATCGATCCAAGAAAAGTAGATTACAGGACATGTACCTATGTTGGAATATTCCTTGAAAAAGGAGGATTGTTTCATGAGGTTGCAGATCAGCTGAACAGAATCAGTGAAATTGTCGAATGTCACTATACCACAGGACAATACGCCATTTTTATAAAAGTGTATGCCCGCGACAATGAACACCTGAAAGAGATCCTCAGCGAAAAGATACAACGCATTTCAGGGGTGTCGAGTACCGAAACATTTATCTCTCTGGAGCAGACCTTTAAACGCGAAGTACCGATTTTCTCATAGACCTGACGAACGCTGACGCACGGCTTCAAAAACCATAATTCCGGCTGCGACCGATACGTTCAGCGACTGAATCTGTCCCAATTGCGGAATTTTGGACCATTCGTCCGAAACCTTAAGCAATCCGGCTTCAATACCCAGATCTTCGGAACCAAGAATGATTGCAACGGGATCTTTAAAATTAATATCATAATAAAATTTTTCCCCTTTATCTGTTGCTGAGACAATTTTCAACCCGCTATTTTTTAAATACTTAACAACATTTAAAAGACTTTTTGTTCTGCATACCGCGATATGATGCAACGCCCCTGCGGAGGTTTTTATTGCATCTGCATTAATTTGCGCAGATCCTTTTTCAGGAATAATAATCGCATGAACCCCGGCTACCTCAGCAGACCTGGCTATCGCACCAAAATTGCGCACATCGGTCAATTCATCAAGAATAAGGATCAAGGCTGTCTTCCCCTCCTCGTACAACCTTGGTATAATCTCTTCTATATTCTGGTAAACGATCGGTGAGATAAAGGCAAGAATTCCCTGGTGATTTTTACGCGTTACACGGTCAATTTTCTCGATGGGAACAAGCTGAACCGGAATTTGCATCTGGTGAACAAGGTCCATGAGTTCATAATACAGCTCCCCCTGCAATCCCTTTTTTATCAAAATCTTTTTCAATCTCCTTACCGGAATTGATTGCTTCGATAATGGTGCGCATTCCAAAAATATAATCTGTCTTTTCCATATTAAATATCTGAACTTCTTTGAATTTTTATACTACTACCAGGTTCTCTTTTTTTTCCACTCCTTCAATTCTTCGTGGAGCGACTCCCATTGTTTCATTTCTGTCTCAACCTGTTTTTTACTTTCCCCATAGCGTTCAAAAAGAGAGCCATTGTCAATCGTTGATGAATCGGCCAATTTTTTATCCATATCGGCAATTTCCTCTTCAAGTTTCGAGACCTGGTATTCTGCTTCACTGATCAGTCGTTCAATACGGCTGATCATACGGTTAATCTCCTTTCGCTCCTCAAAACTCACGGTAACCACCTCTTTAACAACTTCTTTCTTAACCTTCTTTTCGGGTGCCGATAGCTCGAGTTCCTTTAATGACTCCATTTTCCGTTTCTGCAGAAATTCGTAAACGCCACCCAGATGCTGTCTTATCTTTTTGTGCCTGAATTCATAAACCACATCAACCAATCCATCCATAAATTCACGGTCATGCGACACGACCAGCAAGGTTCCGTCAAAATTAATCAATGCCTGTTTTAATAACCCTTTTGAATGAATATCAAGGTGATTGGTAGGCTCATCCAAAACAAGGAAATTGACCGGTTCAAGTAACAAACTGATCATTGCCAGGCGGGCACGCTCCCCACCCGAGAGTACTTTTACCTTTTTATCGGCATCCTGTCCCGAAAACATAAATGCTCCAAGGATATCCCGTATTTTCGTCCGGACATCGCCCACGGCAGTCTTATCGATTGTCTCAAAAGCCGTGAGTTCTTCATCCAGTCCATCGGCCTGATTCTGAGCAAAATATCCAATCTTTACATTATGACCAAGTTTATGTTCACCTGTGCATTCAAGTTCCTGCATAATGATTCGGGCCATCGTACTTTTACCTTCGCCGTTTTTTCCAACGAAAGCCACCCGATTGCCTCTTTCAAGTTTAAGGTCAACCCTGTCAAGAACCAGTAAATCGCCGTACCGCTTACTCACATCAATCCCCTCAAAAACGACAGTTCCTGAACGGGGCGATGGTGGAAATTTGATATTTAATGAGCGGGTATCCTCTTCATCGACCTCAATACGGTCAACTTTATCAAGTTGCTTGATACGGGATTGTACCTGCACCGATTTGGTAGCCTTATACCGGAATCTCGAAATAAAATCCTCGGTATCCTGAATCATTTTTTGCTGATTGCGAAACGCAGCCATCTGTTGTTCACGCCGTTCGAGGCGAAGTTCAAGATACTTGGTATAGTTCACTTTATAATCGTATATCTTTCCAAGACTGATTTCGACTGTACGATTTGTTACATTATCGAGGAAAGCCCTGTCGTGAGATACAAGTACCACGGCTCCGGCATATTCCTTCAAAAAAGTTTCGAGCCATTCAATTGACTCAATATCAAGGTGATTTGTTGGTTCGTCGAGCAAAAAAACATTTGGCTTCTTCAGCAGTATCTTTGCCAGTTCAATGCGCATGCGCCACCCGCCTGAAAACTCGGATGTTTGGCGGGTAAAATCGGACCGTTCGAAACCCAATCCAATTAAAGTCTGTTCAATATCAACATGAAAATTGGTACCTCCCATTAACTGGAATCGCTCGTTTGATTCATGCATCTCATCAATAATGCGATGATATTCAATTGATTCATAATCCTCCCTGACCGAAAGCTCATTATTGAGAAACTCAATCCGCCGTTCAAGGTTCTGAATCTCTGCAAATGCCGTAATGGCTTCCTCCATCACCGTTCTGGAATCGGAGAGCTCCATTTGTTGCGGAAGATATCCGATCTTAATATCACGCGGAACAACGACGCGACCCGAGGTTGGAATCTGTAATCCTGCAAATATTTTAAGTAAGGTTGATTTGCCGGCGCCATTTCTTCCTGCCAGACCAATACGATCGCGTGGATTTACAATAAAATTTACATGCTTAAAAAGCTCAAAACCGCCAAATTCGACGTATAATTCTTCTACTGAAACACTCATGATTTACAAACACATACAAGGATAAATACCCTTTTGGATTACCCATCAATCACTACGAAGGGGAAAATTCCAAAATTATTTTAAAAGTCGCTGCAAAGATACAAGAATTTGCAGCGTGACAGGGAATTATTTTTCGGGCAGGATCTGGCCGGAGAAACAAGGGTTCTGTGACGTTTGAGGGAGCAATTGCTTTTGATATGCTGCTGGCTACTGGCTGCTGGCTACTGGCAATTCAAGTTTAAGCACATGCTCCAAAAAAAATTCAAAATCTACAACCCAGCATACCATCAAATGTCCAGGACAAAAGTTTAAGACTGAAAGCAAGCCAGTTGCAAGTTGCCAGTTGCCAGCCACAATACTTAACCTACTAAAAAGGGCGAATAATGTTTTAACCGCACAATTCCTTACAGAATCAATTCCTATCTTTGCACAAATTTCATATATAACGTTTTGGGAAGAGGAAATAAACCATTGCCGTTTTACGAAAAAGCGGAAATCATCGATATCGGTTCTGAAGGAAAGGCCATCGCTAAGGTTGATGGGATTGTGGTGTTTACCACCCATGTGATCCCCGGAGACATAGTTGATCTCCAAGTGATTAAAAAAAGAGAGAAATACCAGGAGGCTAAAGTGGTGAAAATTCACACCAATTCGCCTGACCGTATCGCTGCCTTTTGTGAGCATTTTGAAGTATGCGGAGGATGTAAATGGCAATACCTCCCCTATGATAAGCAGCTTTATTACAAACAGAAACAGGTTTTTGATCAGCTCAAAAGAATTGGAAAAGTGGTCTTACCTGAGATATTGCCCATAAAAGGATCGGCTAATTCGACCTTTTACAGGAATAAACTGGAGTTTACCTTCTCGAACCGACGCTGGCTCACACTTGACGAAGTGCGTTCAGGAGCACTTTTCGAAGACATGAACGTACTGGGTTTTCATGTACAGGGGATGTTCGATAAGGTTTTGAATATCAATAAATGCTGGTTGCAACCCGATCCGTCGAATGCAATCCGGAATTCGGTCAAGGATTATGCGATTGCCAATAACCTCGCTTTTTATGACTTGCGTAATAAGGAAGGTCTCCTTCGTAACCTGATTATACGGTCAACCAGTACAGGAGAAGTGATGGTAATTGTTAATTTTTTCAGTGATGACACCGAAAAAAGGGAAGCTTTACTTCAATACGTTGCCGATAAATTTCCTGAAATTACCTCTTTACTTTACGTGATAAACGAAAAAGGGAACGATACAATTACCGATCAGAATATCCATGTATTTAAAGGACGGGACCATATCTTCGAAGAGATGGAAGGGCTTAAATTCATTATCGGACCCAAATCCTTCTATCAAACCAATTCGGATCAGGCTCATGAATTATATAAGGTTGCACGTGATTTTGCTTCCCTTACCGGAACTGAGATCGTTTACGATCTTTACACCGGAACCGGCACTATCGCCTGTTTTGTGGCCGCACAGGCAGGTAAAGTAATTGGCATTGAATATGTTCCTGAGGCGATTACGGATGCAAAGATCAATTCCGAAAATAATGGCATCGCGAATACACTCTTTTTCGCAGGGGATATGAAAAATATTCTTACGACTGATTTCATTGAGGAACATGGTCATCCCGATGTAATTATTACTGATCCTCCAAGGGCGGGAATGCACGAGGATGTGATCAGTGCCATTTTATTTGCGGCTCCTGAACGCATCGTATATGTCAGTTGCAACCCGGCTACACAGGCACGGGACATTGGTTTGCTTAGCCATAATTACACGGTGACAAAAGTACAACCCGTGGATATGTTTCCGCATACCCACCACGTCGAGAATGTTGTGCTGCTTGAAAAGATAAGTTGAAATTACCCGTATAAATAAGATAATCAGGCTGCTTTGATGAAGGTTTAAACGACCTTCATCAAAGCAGCCTGATCAGACCTTATTGGCCGTACTTATTCCGAATAAGGTATACAGAGGACAAAAGCTGAATAAAGATGTCAGAACCAGGATAACACCCAGAATCATTAAAACAATAGCCAGTGTCCCTGTGATTGTCCCCATAAAATACAGTAATGCAATAATTGCCGCAATAATAATGCGAATCGTCTTGTCGGCAGTTCCCATGTTCTTCTTCATACCCAAAGTTTTAAATGGTTTTCATTAGCCATACAGAAAACAATGAAACAACAGAAAAGTTGACGGATTACATGCAGGTATTACAAATTTATTAAAAAGCTTTTACCCACTCTTTTAAATTGATTATTGTCGCTCACCTGTACATATGTTGCGTTTAATGAACCTATTCGCTCATAAAAAGGGAAAGAATCAGGATGACTTGAATTGATATGGATATATTTAAAGCCTTTGTTTCTGTAATACGGAAGTACCACTGAATTTATCCAAAAAGTTCCGAGGCCCCTTCCTTTATCCACAATGTGAAAATATTTCAGTAACAGCGATTGATCTTCCTGTTCTATTTTAAACTTGTGCTCTAACTTCAGGATGTTGCCACCTACGATAAATAAGACACCCGTTATCACATCGCCCCGGTACAATACATGCGTATCGAACCATAGAGCGGGATCTTGCTTAAGTTGCTCAATTAACCGGGTGGCATGATAAAGCTCGTTATAGTCATCCCCATTTCCGGAATCTGATTTGAATCGGACATACTGGCCAATTGGATCTAAATACTTAATATCGAATACTTTATCAAGAACAAACCTCTCATTACCTCTTTCAAGAAGAATTTCCATACCGGATGGCTGATTTTTACGCGTTGCTCCTTTCTGACTGATCAGTTGGTTTCTCATGCCTTGCAAATACCGACATAAATCGTCCGGGAACGGGAGTCTCATAACGGACTTCATCACCGGTCACGGGATGTTTAAATGCCAGAACTCTCGCATGAAGACAAGTCCGTCCGATAAGATTGGTTTTTGCGCCATATTTTTTGTCACCAACCACCGGGTGTCCCAGGTCCTTCATATGAACCCTGATCTGGTTTTTACGACCGGTCTCGAGTTTGAGTTCGACCAGGGTGATAAAATCACCACGCCTCAGCACCTTATAATGGGTAATCGCCTCATCCCCTTCACCAGGAACTTTTGTTGAATACATGATCAATGCCTTATTCTCTTTCAGGAAAGAACGGATTGTCCCTTCATCATTTTCCACCACTCCTTCAACTACAGCCACATATGTCCTTTCAATTACGACTTCCTGCCACGCGCGTTGCATTACAGACTGCACTTCTTCACTTTTGGCAAACATCATAATGCCCGAAGTATCGCGATCGAGACGGTGGACGACAAAAATACGGTTATTCGGATTCTCACGTTTCACATGTCCGCTCAGAATACTATAGGTTGTGAGCAGTTTTTCTTTTGCAGTGGCGATGGAAAGCATGCCTGCTTCCTTCTCGATCACAATTATATAAGGATCTTCAAACAGAATTCTCAAGCCCTTGTATTTAATCTCTTCGGGAATCTTTCCCATGGTTATAGTTACCTTTTGTCCCGATAAGACCGGATAATCAAACTGTGTTATTGTATGGTGATCAACAGCCACCTGCCGGTGAGCCAGTAATGCCTTAACAGTTGTCCTGCTTTTCCCTTTAAGCTGGTCAATCAAAAATTTCAACAATTCGGTATTTGATTTAACGTCTAACTGGATCTGCCTGGGAGATGTCCCTTTTTCGGAAGACGAGGGTTTTTGTTCCATAATATAATAATTTTAATTCTTTAATTACTAATGATATACCTTTTCGAGCAGAAATGAATCAACCTTTTCGGTATAATTGAAACTGGTTGACTCCAGCAGATCGAGATACCCTTTCACAATCCCGGAGCTCCCGCTTCCGGGATTTTTAGCAATGAACGATTCAAAGCCGAGTTTAGCTTTATCATCAAGGCGATTGGTTTCTGAATCAAACACCCGCGAATTGTCCGTCCCGGCCAGAAATGCGCCAAGGTATTGTGTATATTGATCCTGTGCCACCCTGATGGCAATAAAATCGGGATACTTCGTAATAAAGTTTTCCCACGCCAGAATACGGGAAGCAAGCGAATCGACCGGGATCAGGATCAGACCGTCTTCCGCGAAGGGTGCCCGTTGTTCTTTAATGCATAGGGTGAGATATTCACGATAAGCCACTGAAAGTCCGGATCCAAAATTTTCCGATAAAAATTCCAATCCTGGTTCAATGTAAGATATCCCTTCCGATGATTTCAGGAGAATTCCATACGAAGCCAGGTGTGCCTTTAATTGATTTAAATCATTCTCTGAGAATGATTCCGAAAGTTGTGTACTGAAACCTTCGTTGTTTTCGGGATAATTCGCTGCCACATTATTATAGAAGTCGTTGAAAACAACAAACATCGAATCACGTGTCAGCGTATCAGCTACACAGTTTCTGAAGACAATACCGGCCACATTCAGCGAATTGAGATCTCCCGGATCCAGCTTTTCGAGTACAAGTCTGAAATCATTGGGATTTGTCACCCTGATCGCGGCAACATCTTCCGGGCCAATGGCCGGAACGTCGGCGACAACAGGTTTGTTATCCACATTTTTTGTCTGCTGAAAATTGCAGGATAATACAACACTACTGATCAGTATGATAATAATATAACGCATTTCAACTGGATTAGTACAAATGAGTTTCCGGACAATTTTTTTGTATTCGAATTTATTTTGAACCACGACCTGACATTATGATTTTTTATCTCCGCTACGAACTGTGAAGCGGAATTTTCCCGCTCCGGTTTCGGTTACAAAGAACTTACCTTGCTTCGTCCCTTGAGCTATTTTTCCATCAATGAACAGCACAGGATTACTGATTTCGCGAATGGGTACATATACAACGGCTTTCATACTCGAGGGTATAGAAATATCGAGATCAAACCTGGTTGAATTATCGGTTTTAAACTCGCAACTAATTGCTCCTTTGAGCGTCGGAACCTTAATTTTCGAAACAGTGAGACCACCTGTCTGAGGTTTGATCTGTGCCAATCCAAACCCGGGAGTAAGTGGCAGGATGCCCCATAAACCCCGTGCGACCATGTTGGCCGGTACAGCACCCCAGGCATGATTCCAGTCGAGATTAGGCTTGTATTTGGCATCCCAGGCTTCGAGTGTAATCGTAGAGCCCGCTTTGATCATATTCCACCAGCTACGGTCGTGGGTGGCACACATCAGATCAAGTGCGGCTTTATCTTCCCCTGCCTGATACAATGCCTCGAGTAAAAACTGTGCCGCGTAAACGCTGCAAGCCATTCCTTTGGAAGCAATAAACTTTGCCACCTCCTTGACCGCATCACCAGGAACAAGGCCAAATGCCATCGGGAAAATATTGGCATGAAGCGAGGAATGCGATGAACCCTCACCATCCAGATATTTTTTTCCGACCTGGTCGAAAAGTTTCTGATTTACTGCTTTTTTTACTGTTTCTGCCCTGTTTTTATAAAAAAGTACATCATCCGGATAATTTAATGCTCCGGCAATCAGCGACATTAATTTAAGCGATTCGTAATGGAATGCATTGATCACGGTGTTAACTTTAGGCATCTCATTTCCATCTCTTTCAACCAGGGGCCAGTCAACAATGTCACGGATAGGTGCCTTCATATGAATATCGCTGAGAATAGTCTGATTAAGAAGACCGGTCTGGGTGCTTATCAATCCATCTTCCCGGGCCAGGGATATTAAAGTTTTATTTTTCAAATCTTTATAAAAAAAGGCCAGTGATTCGGTATCACCCGTGTAAAGATAATCGGCATAAGCCATCATGACCGAGTGCATAATCCATTCAGTGGGCCAGGTCGGGTTAACCATCAGGTATTCATGAGAATGACGACCTATACTGTATTCCAGGTCGGTGTTGTAATGACCTAACTGATTGATATAAGCATCTGCCTCATAAGGAATCCGCTCACGATCGCCATCGACATACACTCCGCAGAAAGTAGTTGCCTTGATACTGTATTTACACAAATCCCAGACTTGATTAAGTGTCTTGTCGGAGCACGAAAAACTACTCTGAGATTCGTCCCAGTAATAATTAACCGCTACCTGTTCAACCTGCCTGCATGTTGTTGAAGGCGAATGTTTTTCGATTTCACAGTAACGAAATGGCGTGACCTCACCGGTCTCATCCGGCATGACAATAGCGGGATATTTAGAATTCCGCTCAATATGAGGTATAACGATCGAATACCATTGGGTTCCTTTTTCAACTGCCAGAACTATGCGGCGATAACGGATCGTTCCTCCCGGATTGCTGTCGATACGACCGTGTGAAAACAACTTTTCGCCCAGGTGTATAACTATCGAATCCTGATTTTTACTTTCAATCTGAACCCGTAAAGTGCCAAAAGCTGCCTTTCCGAAATCAGCAAAAAAGTTACCCTGTGTATTTTCCTTTATAATTTTTTGAGGTTGAATGACCTCCTTGCCCAATGGCATGACTGAAGTTTGATATTCCCTGTTGAACAAGCCTGTTTTGAATTGCTGAATTTCAGAATTCATGGCTGACTTCGAATCGCCTTTCCATATTCTCACACGCCAGAAATAAGTAGTGTTTGGAGTTAAGGGCTCTCCTCCATATTCAACATTCACCGACATCTCCGACGAAACCTGTCCGCTGTTCCATAGATCCCCTTCACCCGATTTGAGTTTTTCAGCTGAAGATGCTACAAGAAGCTGATAACTCTTCTGAATACCGGTTTTAACATCGCCTGAAATCCAGGAAAATTCCGGCTTCGGATCATTGACAGCTCCGGCTGAAGGATTACGCAGAAATTCAACCATAAGGTCAGTGGGCCCCGTCCCGGGATTTGCGGCAAATACAGAGGAGCAGAAAAGAAGAAGTAGAAATGAAAGACTGCTTAATCTGACCATAATGAGTATACATTAAGACCCCGGGGGATCGGTAAATAATTTAGGATTTCGGAGGACTAAGATACTGAATCAATCCGGGACTTTAAACGCCTGTATTTGAAAAAACCGGACGTGAAATTATCCGGCCTGACGTTGGTGACTTACAACCCGCATCTCTTCACAGGCAGAGAGTTGTGCTTTTAACATTTGATAAACACACGAAAGGCCACCCCATGTGGGATAGCCTCTTGTATAAATTGAAATATTGGAAAACCGCAATTATAAGCGTGCTTTAATCGCAGCAGTTTCCTTTTCGAAACCCGGCTTTTCAAGCAAGGCGAACATATTTTTTTTGTAAGCTTCAACTCCGGGCTGGTCAAACGGATTTACATCCAAAATATAACCACTTATTCCACAGGCTATTTCAAAGAAATAGATCAATTGCCCGAGGTAATACTCGTTTAATTGCGGAATGTTGATCTTTATGTTGGGAACTCCTCCGTCAACGTGGGCAATCATCGTACCCAGTTCAGCCATTTTGTTTATGTTGTCAACCCTTCTGCCGGCAAGGAAATTGAGTTTGTCCAGATCAGCTTTGTCTTCAGGAACTAAAACCTCGTTATTTACATTTTCAACAGAAAGGACGGTTTCGAACAGAATGCGCTCACCTTCCTGGATATATTGACCCATTGAATGCAAATCGCTCGAAAAGTCGACACTTGCAGGGAAAATTCCTTTTGACTCCTTTCCTTCACTCTCACCATAAAGCTGTTTCCACCATTCGGCAAAGAAGTGCAATTTAGGATTATAGTTAACCATAATTTCCACTTTCTTCCCTGTTTTGTATAACGCATTTCGTGCGGCGGCATACTGGGCAGCAATATTATCTTCAAACGGGACATCCACTCCACAGGCAATCTCCATCGACTTTGCACCACTAACCAGTTCGCGGACATTGAATCCGGCGATGGCAATAGCGATCAGACCTACCGGAGTTAAAACGGAATACCGTCCCCCAATATCATCGGGAATTACAAACGTTTTATAACCTTCTTCGGCGGCGAGTGTACGCAATGCGCCACGCTCAGCATCTGTAATTGCAATGATTCTCTTGCGCGCTTCTTCAACACCGTATCTGTCTTCAAGGTCTTGTTTCAAAAGACGAAATGCTAAAGCGGGTTCGGTTGTCGTTCCCGATTTTGAAATAATGGCACATGCCCATTCCTTTGTATCGAGCAGATCACGTAATTCGTAAAGATAGTCCTCGCTGATGTTCTGACCGGCAAACAGTACGATTGGCGCTTCAAAACTTCCTTTGATATGGGAAAACGAATCAGATAATGCATCTATTACGGCCTTACTTCCCAGATAAGAGCCTCCGATTCCGATCACAACAAATACTTCGAGGTGCTTGGATTGCAACTTTAACGCAACTTTTTCAACTTCATCGAGCGTGGCTTCTGAAATCGAAGACGGAAGGTCTACCCATCCCAGGAAATCGTTCCCTTTTCCGGTTTTTTCATGCAATGCAACATTCTGTTGCTCAGCAATTTTCTTGTAGGCTACAATTTCGTCATGGGTAACAAAATCATAGACTTTGTCCAGTTTTAAAGTAATACTTGTCATAAAGAAAATATATAAATTAACGCAGATGTTCTGTTAGCAACCGGATCTCAATAGCCGGCGAAATGTTTTCGTAAATAATATTATAGACAGAGTCAGTAATTGGCATATTGATATGATACTGAAGATTAAGTTCTTTAATGCTTTTGGTCGCGTAATAACCCTCGGCAATCATATCCATTTCGAGCATTGCTGACCGCACAGTATAGCCTTTGCCAATCATGGTTCCAAACGAGCGATTTCGCGAAAACTGTGAATATCCCGTTACGAGCAGGTCGCCAAGATAGGCAGATGATTTGATATCGCGGGTTATGGGATGGACCGTATCGACAAACCTTTTAATCTCCTGGATTGCATTTGACATTAATACAGCCTGAAAATTATCACCGTAACGAAGTCCATGAGAAATCCCTGCGGCAATGGCCATAATATTTTTCAGAACGGCCGAATACTCCGTTCCCCAGATGTCGTCTGAGATATGAGTACGAATGGAAGGACTTTCAAGCAACATTGCAAACTGCCGTGCCCGCTTAACATCGGGACTGGCAATGGTCAGATAGGATAACAGGTCTCGGGCAACCTCCTCAGCGTGGCATGGTCCGGCAATAACTCCAAACTGATCGAAGGGCAAATCGTAAAACTCGTGGAAGAATTCGCCAACAACGAGGTTCTCATCGGGGATGATCCCTTTAATGGCCGATATAACAAAACGTTCACCGAAATCGACCGTAAGATGCTTAAGTGCATCCTTTAGAAATGCCGATGGGGTAACAAAGACCAGGATATCAGATTCTTCGACTATTTTATTAATGTCGGTATAGAAATTAATCCGCGACATGTCAAACTCCACCGACCGCAGGTAATTTGGATTATGCCGGAACTTCTTAAAAAGTTCGATATTTTCCTCCTTCCGGATATACCAGTTTAGTTCCGGCAAATTATGGATTAATATCTTGGCAAGCGCTGTGCCCCAACTTCCGCTACCAATAATGGCTACCCGGCTTCTTTCGTTAATTTCAGTCATTTACTGACAACTTAATTTAACCAATTTGAAACATCGTTTGCTGCAGGATTTGGTAATCCCAGCTGATTTTTTTTATTGAAACCACATAAATCATTAAATAATTTACCGGGTTTCACCTCTTTAAGCTGAGCGACTTTTTTATATCCCATCTTAAGCAGAACCTCAACCCATTCGGATGGAATTCCCAATTCAAGATACTTCTCCGCAGGATCTTCCTCGGCTCTCTTTTCCGGCTTCATCTGAGGAAAAAGCAGCACATCCTGAATGGATACTGAATTAGTCATCAACATCGCGAGACGGTCAATTCCGATTCCCATTCCTGAAGTAGGTGGCATACCGTATTCGAGGGCTCGCACAAAATCCATGTCGATAAACATCGCCTCAATATCGCCTTTTGCTGACAGGCGGAGCTGTTCCTGGAACCGTTCGAGCTGATCGATAGGGTCATTCAGCTCAGAATAGGCGTTACAAAGTTCTTTCCCGTTCACCATTAATTCAAAACGTTCGGTAAGATCGGGATTGGTGCGGTGCTTCTTGCAAAGCGGCGACATCTCAACAGGGTAATCGGTAATAAATGTGGGCTGAATGTAATGGCCTTCGCATTTTTCACCAAAAATCTCATCAATCAGTTTTCCCTTTCCCATGGTATTGTCACACTCTACACCAACCTTCTGACAAACCTCGCGCAGTGCGTCTTCATCCATACCTGCAATATCAAAGCCGGTATGCTCCCTGATGGCTTCGAACATGGTTATCCGTTTGTAGGGACGTTTGAAATCAATTTCCTTTTCACCTACCGGAATTAAGGTCTTACCATGCAGAGCAAGCGCTACCCTCTCGATCATCTCTTCTGTAAAATCCATCATCCAGTTGTAATCCTTGTAGGCCACATAGATCTCCATCACTGTAAATTCAGGATTATGCGTGCGGTCCATCCCTTCGTTGCGGAAATCCTTCGAGAATTCATAGACCCCCTCGAATCCGCCTACAATTAAGCGTTTTAAATACAATTCGTTAGCCACACGCAGGTAGAGCGGCATATTGAGTGCGTTATGATGTGTGACAAACGGACGGGCGGCAGCACCGCCCGGGATCGGTTGTAAAATGGGTGTTTCCACCTCTACATAACCCCGTTCATTAAACATCTCACGCATCTGGTTAATCATTTTTGTCCGCTTCAGGAAAACCTCCTTTACGTGAGGATTCACTATCAGGTCAAGATACCGTTGGCGATAACGCTGTTCGGGATCAGTAAAAGCATCGAAAGTTTTACCTTCCTTTTCCTTAACAATAGGTAAAGGCCTGATTGATTTGCTTAACACCTCAAACTCCCGGACATGAATTGTGGTTTCACCCATCTGGGTTATAAATACATACCCCTTCACCCCGATGATATCACCAATGTCGAGCAACTTCTTAAAGACTTCATTATATAGAGTTTTATCTTCTCCGGGGCAGATTTCATCACGACTGACATAAATCTGGATCCTTCCGGTCTCGTCCTGAAGCTCGCCAAACGAGGCTTTACCCATTATGCGCTGGCTCATCAGCCTACCTGCAAATATAACTTCCTGAAAATTGGGAATTTCGGGATTGAAAGTAGTGAGTATCTTATTCGCGGTTGTGTTGATTTTGAATTCATTCGCCGGATATGGATTGATCCCCAGATTGCGAAGCTTCTGCAATGAACTGCGGCGGATAAGTTCCTGCTCACTTAATTCTATATTACTCATTTCAAATATTTACCTTCTGTTTTTCGAATATTAATCGCAAAGGTACAAAAAGATATCGTGTGAGGAATAGTTACTTTTTAGTATATTTGGAGAAATATTGAGAACAGAAGCCCGTATTAAGAAATCTATATGCAAAAATCGTGGAGAATTAAAAAACCTGCTGAAATTAACGACCTCAAGCACTTGTCTGCAGCCCTGAGTGTAGACATGGCGATCGCCAATTTACTCATACAGCGAGGTATTAAGACATTTTCCGAAGCCCGATCATTTTTCCGTCCCCGGCTTACAGATCTCCACGATCCATTCCTGATGAAAGATATGGATAAAGCAGTCGCCCGTGTCAAAAAAGCGATTGATAATGATGAGAAAGTGATGATCTACGGCGATTATGACGTTGACGGCACGACATCTGTTGCGCTAATGTACTCATTTCTAAGAAGCCGGCTCACAAATCTCGACTATTATATCCCCGACCGCTATATGGAAGGCTATGGGATATCACGACTCAGTATCGAATATGCTGCCCAGAACAACTTCTCACTGGTGATTGCACTGGATTGCGGTATTAAGGCTGTTGATAAAATTGCCTACGCCAACGAATTGGGTATCGATTTTATCATCTGCGACCACCATAATTCGGATGATAAAATTCCCGAAGCCGTAGCTGTCCTGGATCCGAAACAGCCCGATTGTTCATACCCGTATAAAGACTTATCGGGTTGCGGCGTTGGGTTCAAACTCATTCAGGCCTTTTGTATCAGTCAGGAAATCCCCGAGGAGGTTGCCTTTGGCTATCTTGATCTGGTCGTTGTAAGTATCGCCTCCGATATTGTTCCATTAACGGGTGAAAATCGCGTTTTAGCCTATTATGGATTGCAAAAACTAAATTCAAATCCTTCAACAGGACTCAAAACAATTATCAAATATGCCGGGATGACCGGTGAAATTAAAATCAACGATATTGTTTTTAAAATCGGGCCAAGATTAAATGCATCGGGCAGAATCGAACATGGCAAAAAATCGGTGGCTATCCTTCTGGCAGAAGATGCAAAAGAGCTGGAAGATCTTGGAATAGAGATTAATTCATACAATGAAATCCGGAAAACGCTCGATCGCGACATTACACAGGAAGCCCTTGACATTATTGAAAAAAGCCAGTTTTACGAAGGACGTGTATCGACTGTAATTTACAACCGCGACTGGCATAAAGGAGTAGTCGGAATTGTTGCCTCACGGCTTACGGAATATTACTACAGGCCAACAGTGGTTCTGACCGAATCAAACGGTCTGGCCACAGGTTCAGCACGTTCGGTAGGTGAATTCGATCTTTATGAAGCCATTAGTGCCTGTGCCGATTTGCTCGAATCGTATGGAGGACATATGTATGCCGCCGGTCTGTCGATGAAACTTGAGAATGTGGCAGAGTTTTCACGACGTTTCGAGCAGGTTGTACGAAATTCAATTTCAAAGGATCAATTGAAACAAACCATTGAGATTGATGCAAAAATTTCATTATCCGACCTTTCCTCAAAATTTCTGCGCTTGCTAAATCAGTTCGAGCCTTACGGACCGCACAATATGATGCCAACTTTTCTCACCGAAAACGTTTTTGACTACGGAACAAGTCGTCTGGTGGGTAAAAACAGCGAGCATCTGAAACTTGATCTGATGGAGGCCAATCGCTCATCGGCTGTTTTTTCAGGAATTGCTTTTTCGCAGTCGGAACATATGGAGATGATTCAAAAATCACTTCCATTCGATATTTGTTATACCGTAACTGAAAATGAATATCGCGGCAAAACCTATATGCAACTTAATGTAAGGGATATAAAATACCGCCACGATGAAAGTGAAAACTAACTAATAATTTATTTATCCCGCTTATCTTAACGGACTGAAAATATTGTCAAATAACTATTATCCAGCTATTTATGAAAAAATTAACCACTTTCATTCTGTCATTAATGCTCGTTTCCATATCGGTTTCAGGGCAGAAAACACCAACGGGTAATCCAAATGACTTTAAAGTAAAAACGTGCCTTCATTCGGTCAGTTACAGTGGTCTGTGGCGGGGTCAGGCATATCTTACGGTGGACCAATTCCTGGTTAAAGCAAAGGAATTAGGTTTTGAGGGAGTTATGTTAATGGCCAAGCGGCCACATGTTTCTATTATTGATTATGATGATGCGGCAAGACAAGCGTTGCGGGACAGGATCAAGGCGCTTAACCTTGAACTCGTATGCCTTGCCGGGTACAGTGATTTTACTGCTGGGACCGATAGAGCAGGTATCCCCAATGTTGAAATTCAGGCTTTGTATGTCGGAGAACTTGCCAGACTTGCAAGGGACCTGGGCACGAAAATGGTTCGCGTCTATACCGGGTATGAACGGTCAGATGTTCCTTACGACAAGCAATATGCTATGGTAGTCGAAGGATTGCAGATGGCAGGAAAAATTGCAGCCCGTTACGGCGTTACCCTCATTATTCAGAATCATCACGATATAGCACTGCATCACGATGCGATGAAATGGATGCTGGATGAAATTAACCTGCCGAACGTGATGGGATCGTTCGATTGCTGGTCACCAACACTCGAAGGATTATCCCCGGAGGAAATCAAAGGTGCAATTCACACGATGAAGCCGTATCTTGTCCATACGATAGCCGCCGATTACGAAAAACATCCCCGTTATAAATACGAACTTTTGCAGACGAACTATGTTCCATTAGTACCGCAAAACCGGGCAGTGCCGATGGGTGAAGGATATCTTGACTACAAGAATTTTATTAATACGTTAAAGGAAATTGGATACCAGGGCTATATTACTTACGAGATGTGCGAAGTACTCAAAGGTGGTGGTTCAATAGAAAATCTTGATAAGACCGCCAGAACTTTCCTTGAATATGTAAAACAATTTAAATGAAGTGGTACCGTCTGAATTAACCGCCATAAAATACCATCTTAAGGAAAACCTGAAAAGGACGCTTCCGGGAGAAAAAGCTCATCGCCTGCTCCTGCCACCGGGACGCGAGCTGATTCCCGCAGTTGACAAAAGCACAATTATACAAAGTAGTGTCCTGATGCTGTTATTCCCTTATCAGGGGCAGTTAAGTACTTGTTTGATCCGGCGTCCTGCTACAATGCGGACACATGGCGGACAGATCGCTTTTCCCGGCGGCAGGTATGAACCTTCGGATAAAGATTTAACCGAGACTGCTCTGCGCGAATCCAACGAGGAGATAGGTCTTAATTTTGATCAGGTCGAAATATTAGGCAGCCTTACCCCTTTATATGTGCAGGTAAGTAATTTTATAATCAATCCATATATAGGATGGAATGAAGTTAAACCGGATTTTAAAATTGATAATCAGGAGGTTAAAGAATTATTTATTGTGCCGGTCGAAAAATTAATTCATCACGCATCCTTTCAGGTACAGGAGGTTACCACAATTCATGGAACTTTCGAAGTGCCGGGGTTTTACTGCGATCAGTTATTTATATGGGGAGCTACGGCAATGATTATAGCTGAATTTAATGAAATCTACAAATCATAACTACATCCGGTCACAGCTTTTTAACTTTCCAAACAGAGGCAGTGAAACATTTTAGTCATAAAAGGTCCATGACAAACCAAATGAAGCAGAGCCTACCTGAGCCGCATAACCCGGTGTTGTATAATACCCGCCCTGAACAATCATCGTGCCCATATTTGAATATTTCACATAGAATCGTGTCCGCTTGATTTTCAGATTAATAAATGCATCGAGCCAGGGATAATTTCCGATTTTCTCATTGTGCTGAACATAAAACATCCCCAGTGCCGGACTGTAATAATCGGCATAATACTGTGTATCGTAACGTAAATCAACCCCGATATTAAAGGTGAGAACTTTTGAGAGAATACCCTCTAAAAAAATGGTATTCCGGGTAGATATTTCCGGTACATGCATATAAATATCGGTAGTCGATTTCTGATACATCACCGTATTCTGAATATTTAATCCTCCAAACTTAAAATCCTTTTTCAGAAAAACCTGGGCTACGGAAAACTCAGAGCCTGCCTGAGCGGGAAGCGAGGCTTCGTTCCAATACAGGTAGTTTGTAATAATAGAGTACTTAAAGCCTGCCTTAAACCTCCGGAATGGATTATCATATACAGCACCCAGTTTTAATTCATAGGTTTTATCAAAATTATTCTCCCATTTATAGTGATTGGAATAGAAATGGTTATAAAAATAATCAGGAGTTGTGTTTGACATACCCGCTGTAATTTTGATAAACGAAGTATCCTTCGACGTTCTGATGGGCTTTTCAATTTGTCCCGAAAGATCAAAATCTGCAAAACGATATCCCAGAATATAATACCTGCCTGAGGCATTATAATTCCAGAATTTCCCTTCCGTTCTGAAAATGGACCCACCCACAAAGGTATTGGTCAGTTTATCAGACTGAGTAAGTCCCAAAGGTGGTTGCATGAAGCCGGGAGTATATATTAATCTTTCCCTTGGGATGTAGACGTTGATCAGGTCATTCCCGATATACGCCTGCTTGCCAAAGGTATATTTCCGGTCGGGAGCCTCCACGGCTTTAATATAGAACATATTGGTAATACGTCTCATTCCCGATCTATCCTGTGTTGACGGCAATGTTTCGGTACCCGCAATTCCCTTAATATAAGGAACATGTCCGCTTCCATAAAAATAAACATGTCCTCTTGATGAATAAACAGGATCGGCAGATCCGGAGTAATCGAATGAAGGGTTAGGCTCCACCTCTTTAAAAAACCGTGAATTGTCCGTGAATTCAACCGTATGCATTAAGGCAAAACGTGTGATAAATTTTTGAAATTCTTCCTTATTTTCCTGAACCTTGATCCATTTGCCAAATTTATACTGGTGTGAAAGTACACCAAAAGAATTTTTAGTTACTGCCGAAGTACCTTCAAGCCATACTGGCAGATTTTCAGGTTTTAAATCGGGATTTTCAATATCGTCAGGAAAGAGAAGTCCACCGTTTTCCTGGTTTGTAAATTTATTCTTCCCGAGTATAAACCACAGGTCGTACCGGTCGAGATTATAGCTGGCGAAAAAATTGAGACTATTATCCTTGGCTTCCTGGTTCAGGTATTTTCCCTGTGAAGAAATGGAACTATACGAAAAACCAAAATTCAATGATGGTTTGATATTTTGGGTATGGAAGACATTCAACCACGATTCGCCTTTCGGTCTGTTGCTGAACCACTGTCCGTATTCGAGTAAAGTAAAAGGCTTGGTAGTATTATAGAACTGGATATCTTTCGGCCACTTTCCGTAATCCTTTAAATTTTTCAAAAACAGGAATTCTCCCGGATCAGAAGATCGTTCAAAATAATCGTTACTTTGGGCGGCCGCACCCAGGTTTCCGAGTGTCTGCACCGATATTGATTTTTTCAATAGCGGATTATAGGTCTGATAATCCACAAAACCAGTATCCAGTGCTGTTTCCTTCAGTTGTGAATAGCCATTTTGCAATTTAAAAGCCTTCATTTTGAACACAACTGTGTCCTTTTCGGCTTTTTCACCCCCTTCTTCCTGGGTGCTGTTTTCCGATCCGGATCTCTGGCTGGGAGAACCAGTGCCAAATTCGCGGTTTTGTGCATAGGTTAGGCCTGATGCAGAGCAAATGGCGATTATTAAAAGTTGTTTTAACAGAATATTCATCGGTTGCAAAGATAGACAATTCTGCAAATTGATCTGTCAATTGACCGACGACAATTTAACAGCAAAATTAATCCGCTACTCACCAGGCCATCTACAATGCTTTTCGCTATAGCACAATCTTTTAAGTCGTTGTCATTACAATTCAGCACAACTGCACAACTATATTCTCTATCGGCAATGCCAAACAACGATACTGCACGACTTTACTGGTCACCGGCACTGCTTTTTAGCATAAATGCCCAACTTTTTTGGTTGTCATCAATGCTTTACAGCATAAATGCACGACCTTTTTGTTTGTCGTCACTGCTTTACAGCATAAATGCATGACTTTTCTGGTTGAAGAACTGCTTTACAGCATAAATGCAAGACTTAATTGGTTGCAGAAACTGCTTTACAGCATAAATGCCCGGATTTTTTAGTTGTCGGAACTGTTTTACAGCATTATTATGAAACAATTTTATGTTTTAAGAGTAATTAGAATACACTCTAATTTAAAAATCATTGTTGTCCGGTAAAACCGGAATTTGTTTAATTATTGTGTTTAATGCATTGATAATTAATCTGCATATTTTAAAATTTCAAAAGTAAGCCCCCTCTATTTCGGGGAATAGCGAATTTTGATAATTCATTTTGTTCTCTTTTATTATTTCGCGCCAACTTCCTTCAGGGTCTTCCAAAAATCCATACATGTTAATGTAACTCATTAATTGTTGTCTTATGATGGACACCAGATTAGAAAATGCCCAACTGCGTTTCAACTGACCCCTCACCAGAGTTATCAGTAAATTAGCAAGCATGGCTGTCCAAATTTGTATCTCTATGGCATTTTCATTGTCTCCCAAAAAATATTTTAATGGAAAGTTTTGCTTTAGTTGCTTAAACAGCAGTTCTATCTGCCAACGTTTTTTGTAAATTAAAGCGATTTTTTCGGCCGACAAATCAAAATTATTGGTAATAAACTCAAATAAACGACCATTTTCGCTGTCCCAATAAGCAATTCGTCTTGAACGGTGTTCCTCTTTCTTTTTCTCACCATAGTACAATACAATTTCCTCATCTTTCAGCACACCGGAATCAGCATCATCCGGAATATCGAATTCTTTTCTGGCCTCGTAAAGGGCATTGTCTTTTAGTCTTGTTACATACCAGATTGAACCTTTTGAGAATGCTTCATATTGGGCATAATCAACATATCCTTTGTCAAAAGTGATTATGGAGCCGGGTGCCAGATTATGAACCTCTTTCAGAAACATGTGGTCGTGTCTGGCTGCTTCACTATACCGGATTAGACATGGCACATTTTCGCTGGCTTTAATAATCGTATGAGCTTTTATTCCACCTTTTTTCCTGCCTTCCGTTGGATTACGTCCCACACCTTTAAGAATATCCTTAAACAGCGAGATGGTCGTTGAATCCATGATATAAAGTCGCTTTAAGTCGGCATCACTCAATCGGCTGTCCGCTAAATTTGATACATGATTACGATAAACACTCATATAGATGTCTCCAAAAACCTTGCTGGTGCGCCTTTGGTTTGCTTCAGAAAACGTACTTCGCCTCACCACATAGGATAACCCTAAATGTGAAAGCTTATGAGCGTTGGCCAGCAATCCCAGAATGACTTCTCTGATTGAATGATAGCCTTCCAGAGCAACAAAGAGCATCACAATGACATGATTGTATGTGGAAAACTTTTTCACATAGTGTTCAGCACGATGCTGTTTGGCAATTTTTCTAATCTCTCCCTTGTCAATGAACTTTATTAGCTGATTAAAGATCGGCTGTCCGCTAAAATTTTTACTTTTACCCATGGTTACAATTGTTGCTTCGTAACTTCAAAGGTAACCATACCGGGTTAGTCTTCAAAGGCTAACTCGGTTCTATTTTTTTTACCGGACAACAGTGTTTAAAAATAATCTTTATGGACTTAAAAGGAAAGACTTTTTGGGAAATGGAGAAAGAATCGATTTCCTATTTATACAAAAATGAAAATTTTTGGGTGAACGTGGCAGTTATTGCGGCAAATGTGAAATTGCTTGAAAGAAATGAGCATGCGCTGGACATTGCTTTTAAAGCGCAGGATGAGAATGATCCGGGTGGACATGTAGCTCTGAAGAACCAGCAGTTTACCACGTTTTTCCGGAAGATTTACAAACTGGGACGGAAGTTGTCGTTTTATGCGAAAGATACCGGCGACAAAGTGTTATTGAATGATGCTGATGTTCCTGAATCAACATTTATTCTCTTACCGGAGAAAGAATCGCTGATCAAATGCAGCAGTTTGCTTAAACGCGGCACTGAATATCTTCCGAAAACAGCCGGTTATGGTATTACCGCCGAAGAACTAGACAGTCTTACCTCCGAACTTTCAGAACTTGAAAAAATGCACCCAACGATTGGCATGATCACCAACGATCGTAAAAGTGCGGGTCGTTTGATCAGGGAGCTGATTGCTGAAGCGCGCATTATCCTCGACAAACTGGATGATGCGTTCGAGGGTATGATGTATGATGAACCTTTTATTGATGGATGGTTTGCTATCAGAAAGATAAAGGGCAGACATAAATCCAAAGAAAAAACCGCAAAAGTGTTGGCATTAAATAATTGACTTTATTCAAAGTGATAGTATGACTTGTTCAAGTCCTGAAGAAGTCATACTATCACAAATGAACCCACTCAGCCCTCACTGTTATGCGACAGTGACCGGGTGATTGTTCAAATCACGAACACTCACCCGGTCACTTTTATTTTCTGCTGTCCATTGAATTGAATAGGTTGCATTGAGTAAAACTATATAATTGTACGTACAAATATTTACAATTCAATTTTTGTACACACAATATTTAATTCACAAAAGAGTACGAAATTTAATTCCCATTAAAGTCCCTTTCTGTTGAAATATCCTCTGAAATATCCTCTTTTACATTGACGATTCCTTTTTCTTTGAAAAATGGGTATTGACGATATAAATACTTGTTTTTAAGTTTGGCCAGTGAGAAATTAATCTCACTTTAATATATATAATAAAAATGGGATTTTACAAAACAAAAAAATGCTTTTTTACCGGACTAGATGTGATTAGTTGTAACGAAACTAACGGTGAATGTTTAGATGGTTATTATTACAGATTCTCTTTCAATGGAAAGATTCGGGAAGTCCGATTAATTGGGGATCATAATTGGGAAAATGACAGTTGGATTCACCAATATGGTCAAAGCTTTTTTGAATTATTAGATGAAACGGAAAATTGGAATGTCTTTAAAGGTGCTTTAAATATTGAGGAAATTAGTCAAATATATTTTGATATCATCACAAGTAAGGGCTAAATCGCAGTGAGTGGGTGAGTGTTCTTGATTTGAACACTCATCCAGACACTTCTGTTTTCCGCAGACCATTGAATTAAAAGTGAACTATTGGGATTCAATATGATGGTTTGACTTGTTCAGATCAAAAAAAGTCAAAACTTAACTGCTAATTCACCAACCTGTTGGCCGTTGTTCCGCAGCAAACATGCAACCTTTGATCCACTTTTTTAACAGCACGTTTAGGATTAGTACAAGTGATTAAGTACCCCTCGGGCAAATGTTGGACGCGAAGTACTACTTGAAATTCATTTTATTAGTTGCGGCACTTTTTTATAAATCTTTCTTTTATCGTTTTTAAATCAATTTTAACTTGATCATGCTTTGGAAACAAGACATCCTCAGGCATCGATTGAAAATCTTTATCCCAAAATTCTCCATCTTTATTATCGATATAAAACTTAGCAACAAGTCTTTGAGCTAAATTGTCACTTGCGTCTTTTGTTGGGCGAATTGGAAAATTACCAACTAAATAACCTTCTTGATATCTTGGTCTACGAGCTTCGACAGGGCAGACATTCTGCAATTTTATTAAAACAATTCCCAAATCGTTAAAATATGAAATGCTTTGATAAGGGTAAGGTAATCCAAATACATATAAATAACCTGAATCAGAATTTCTAAGTGAAAATGATGCAGCAACTCTAAGTGATTGAGTTATGTCAATTAGAGGAGTTGGTAAAATGTCATAATGTTGAAATAACGAAAAGTAATATTCATTTGGTTTCCAAATACTCTCATTAGCAATATCAATTAAATTATACAACTCTTCATATCTCTTTTTAATTTGAGTTCCCTTAATAGAGGTTTTATAAGACCCATCTTCTTTTTTTTCTGGTCTACAAATAGATGGATAAATTATTGTTTTAGGTGTTTCTTTTCTATAACGAATTGCCGTTGAATCTTTAAAATCAAATATTTGTCCTCTATAATACATTTCATAATTTTTGTTGCTCAATGTTACAAGCGCAACCTCATCAACAAGTTGTTTAAATGTTTTAACTGGGAAACCAGGACTACACCTAATTTTATAAACCGTTGCATCGTTAATTTTCCATTCAGTTTTGTTGCCGCACTCTCCATCATGCATTATTGGTTGATAGATTTTTCTTTGAAATGGAGAGTATAATTTTTCTTTAATAGGAAGCATAGTTCTTCAGAGTATTTATTAATCTTTTTAATTTTAAGGATAAACATAAATATATTTTAAACCTGTTTATTATCATGTTCCGTAATTTCTGCTTTAATTCTATCAATACAATAATCGATTTTGCCCTTATTCTCATATGACCAGAATCGAATTACCTCCCTCCGAGATTTTGAAGACTTTGATTTCGTATTATATCAGATTTTAATCGTTCTCCATATAAATCAGTATGATATTTTTTAATCGCATTATTGCATAATCCGGATTTCTTTCTATAATCTACCAATAAAACTAAAAATCAGCACCATGCTTTTTATGTTTCATATCTGTAAATTAACTACCCATAGCATGTCACTTGGTAATTAGTCTAGTCATTATGGATCCCTTTTATTATACATCCATAGAGGAGACCAAGCGAAAGCCAATTTCGGAGCTTCGGCAGTCTGAAACCCATCTGTTACGGTTAGCCGATCTACAGCTCAGTTCACCGTGATACCAACTACCACCACGACGCACTCGTTCCATCCCAATTTTGGATCCATTTGGATTAATTTGTGTTTCTGATGTATAATCGCCGTACCAATCACTGCACCATTCCCATACGTTACCACACATGTCATACAATTCCCAAGCATTTGGGGCAAAACTACCTACAGGTAATATTTTTTCCAAAGAATGTGAATTCCTGCCAAAGTTAGCTTGAGAAATATCAATTTTTTCACCTGTGAAAAATTTGGATGTAGTTCCAGCCCGACATGCATATTCCCATTCAGCTTCAGTAGGAAGACGACAATCTAACCATTCAGCAAAGGCTTGAGCATCGTAATAACTTACATTTACCACCGGATTTTCACCTCTTCCCCAACCCGCATCATTTGGTTTTCCCTTGCCTATTGAATCACAAAACAGGTCGAATTGTTCAAAAGTAATCTCAAATTTGCTCATTTTAAAAGCACTCATAGTTACCTCATGTTGGGTTTCATTTTCATCCCTGTATGCTTCATTTGTAAGGCTACCCATAGTAAAAGTTCCTGCGGGAATATTTATCCATTCAATGATTGGTTTTTGAATTAAAATTGGATTCCCCACAAGTTTTGAATTTTTTATGCAGCGTACAGAGCATCCAAATTTTTTATTCGGACAGTGTCTTTTCAACATACTGTTTCTATATGCCATTTTACGACTCCAAGCTTCACCAAATTCCAATCCAGTAGAACTCCACCATTGCCCATAGAGTCCTATCAATCCGATGTACGATCCTTTATCGTTACGGTGGCAACCAGCAAGTGCTGTAAAACCGCTTTCGTTTGTTGCACCTTCATTAGGACTATGCCATTGGTTCGTATCGGTATCTTTAAGTTTCCCACCAGCAATATTTTCGCCACCTAGGTAATCAGTGAGTGTTGCCCATTCTGCGTCACTTGGTACATGCCATCCAGGAGGACAAAGTAATTCAGTATTTATTGCGTACCAATTGTAAAGTCTGCCATAAATTTCTCCATTGCTTGAAATATTTTCAAAATCACAATAGGCTCCTCGCATGTCCCAATTCCAGCCCCAAAAATTTCTATCTTTAATGTATTGAATAGGATCTCCATTGCGATAACGTGTAACTTTCAAATTCTCAACCATCCATACCTGTGTTCCAATGGTAATAGTGTGATAAACATTACCGTCAATATCTTCGACTGTTTGCTCATTTTGTGATTTCATATTTGTAATTCCAATTGTTTTTGTCTACGGTTATGTTGAATTATGGTTAATGTAAATTTTTATTTCCCCAAAACTTTAAGTATAATCTCTTCTGGAATTGGTTAGGTCTGCGCCTAATATTGTTGTTCCTGTAAGGTCAGCGCCTCTTAAGTCTGCACCATTTAAATCAGCACCATTTAGATCTGCATTACTTAGATTGGCCTCGATCAGGATCGCGTCTCTTAAAATAGCACCTCGAAGGTTCGCCCAACTTAGATTCGCTTTCGTTAAATCTGCACCAATTAAAATTAATCCACTTAGATTTGAACTCACAAGTTCAAATTTGCCTTTAGAACCACCCTCTAAATATTCCAATAATTTTTCTTTATCAGTCATTTTATTAAAATTATCTTGATAACAATTTAGTTACAAATACAAATCTGCCTATTATTGATTTTATTTACAGTATTTATCTAATGCATCCTCCGCTTTATGATACCCCAACTCCCCAGCTTTGCTTAAATCTAAACCCCCGCTCTTTTTCCTGCCCAAATGAATTTTAGCAAGCCCCCGGTTGTAATATGCCTCTGCGTATTCGGGAAAAAGCTTAATTGCCGCATTCAGATCGGTAATTGCACTTTTATAGTCTCCAAGTTCAATTTTTGATTTGCCTCTATAGCAATAACCATAGTAACTATGCTTGTTATTATTTATGGCTAGGGTGCAATCGTCAATTGCTCCGGTGTAATCTTTAAGGTGGATTTTTGCGTATCCGCGATCTGCAAAATTATCAGCATCGTCATCATCTTCTATTAAAATATCAAAGTCGTCTATCGCTCCCTGGTAGTCGCCGATGGAGATCCTGGCATAACCTCTTGCATAAAGCCCATTTTCAGAATGAGGGTTCATCTCTATCATTTTCGTGTAATCTGAAATAGCGCCGCTGTGGTCTTTTTGTCGTTCTTTTGTAATGCCCCTCATGTAGTACGCCCGTTCATTATTGGGATCGACCGCAATGGCAAGAGTATAGTCAGTTATTGCTCCACAGTAATCCTGTTTGCCATCTGACTTTATGTCGGCTCTTTTACAATAGGCCTCCGAATCATTTGGTTCAATTTCAATTGCTTTTGTATAATCATCAATTGCACCCTGATAGTCATTCATTGAATTTTTTGCACCACCCCTGCTGATATAAGCATCATGCGTGTTATTCCATTGATTCGACTCAATCGCCTTCGTAAAGTCGGCAATTGCTCCGTGATAATCGCTTAATGATTTTTTTGCACTTCCCCGGTCGTAATAGGCGTCTGTAAACATGGAGTCGAGTTCAATGGTCTTTGAATAGTCGGCAATTGCTCCGGTCGTGTCTCCGATATTCATCTTTGCAAAACCTCTTTTGTAATACGTAATCGCATCTTCACAGTCCAGCTCTATTATCCTGGTCAGGTCAGCAATTGTGCCCTTGTAATCCTGCATTTGGTATTTTGCGTTGGCCCTGTCCTCATAGATTCTTGCCAGATTAAAGTTTAGATCCTTTAAATCAGTGCAGTCGTCGATTGCTTTTTGGTAGGCTTTGAGAAGGTATTTCTTCCGGGACTTTTTATAATACGACTCCACAAAATCGGGATTCACGTCGTATAAGCAAAAAAAACCTCCGGAATATTTCAGCAGATTTCGTTCAGTAAATTCAATACCATTATAGACTACCTTTAGCTGTGGATCGACCTTAAAAGCTTTTAATAAATCATTATTTGCACCATCATGATTACCGATATTTTCCTTTACCATTGCGCGGAAAAACCAGGCCAGTGCATACTTTGAATCAATCCGTATGGCATTGTCAAAATCGGCAATTGCTTTTTCGAAGTACCATATATGGTCCAACGCAATTCCCCTGTTAAAATAGGAAACACAATCATTCGGGTCAATCGCAATTGCTTTAGTAAAGTCGGCGATTGCTCGTTGGTAGTCGCGGTTTTGAATATTCGCTAATCCGCTGTTAAACAATGCAGTTTTATTTCGCGGATCAATCTCCAAGGCGCTGTTAAAGTCAGCAATCCCACCGATCGCATTATTCAGCGTGTGCGTTGCATGCCACGTGTTAGCATATAAATAGGCAATTTTTAAATCATTCCGGATTGCTTTAGCGCAACTGGCAAGTGCTCCCTTTGCATCACCCGCTTTTAGTTTTTCAAAAACTGTGTGCTCAATTAAATGTCTTATATTGTTCTGTTTAATACGATAGGATTCGGCTTCTGATCGGCAGGGTTTATCCGCTTTCTCATTTGCTAACTCGCGTTCATAAGATACCTGGTTTAATTTGTCATTTATTTCAACGATGTGGTCAAAGTCCTTTGAAGATTCTGAGAAGTTATTCATTTCATTATTTGCCTCTGCCCGGGCGAAAAGGTATTTTACTTCGTTAGGTTTAAGCCTGATTAGCTCATTAAAATCGGCAAGCGCCTTCGGGAGATTTTTTTGACCCTGGTAAAGATTTCCACGGGCAAAATAGGCTGATTCAAAATTGGGATCTATTTCAATGGCGGTACTCAATGCGTCAATCGCTCCGTCTATATCGAGCACTTGTTGCAGCGTATTACCGCGCCAATAATGAGCCTTCGCCAGATTGGGTAAATATCCGATCGCAGTTTTAAAATCGTCAAGAGCTGATGTGTAATCCTCCAGTTTGAATTTGCAGGTTCCCCGTATTAGATAATCCAGCCCCTGAGAAGGTTCAATTTCGAGTGCCTTATTGCAATCTTCAACAGAACCTGAGTAGTCGCTCAGATTCATTTTGGCAAATGCACGACTACTTAATGGGTTATATGCTCCGGGATCTAGTTCAACACTTTTATTGAAATCATCAATTGCACTTTTGTAATCTCCATTTCCCATTTTCGCCATTCCACGACCACTTAGTGCTTTGACTGAATCAGGGTACAAGTCAATAGCTATCGTATATTCATCGATCGCTCCCTGAAAATCCTTTGTTTTCAGTTTATTTTGTCCCTTTTCATAATATAGTGTTGCCTCTTTAAAAGAAATTTCGGAATTGTTGGTTGTTGAGTTCACAGGTGTATGTTCAGGTATAAAGGTTAAAATAGTTTGGTTGTTACAAACCTACACAACGGATTTATGAATACCTAAATATAACCGGGAATATTATTAGGTTAATTTAATTGAGATGTTTACTTCATTCTATTTGCGGGTATTACCAACAATCGAACCGCCACAAGCTGCACAGAATGGATGATAAACGCCACTTCATCCCGAAACATCGTGATGCAAATAATTGTAGCTTCTACTTTTCGATCGTAAGATAATTGGAGATAATTTTTGTGATAAGGACATTATGAAACGTGTCGATATTGTAAATAATATACCAGACAGTTGCCCGGTTTCGGCGATAAGTTAAAACCTTATCTCCAAACAATTTATGGGTGGGAAAAGCAGTTCGGAAATGATACGTTTTGTTTGCCAGCGAAAAACATTTAGCCTCAATATCACCAATATATTGTAGGGCGTGTTCAAGCTCCAACGGGCCTTTTTTCCAGGTTATCAAAGCCGTAAAAATGTTTTTTAAGTCATCGACGGCTTGGTGTGAGATATAGACAGCAGCCATTTTTTACCTATATGTGCTGTTATTCAGTTTGAAGATCGTTTTTGTACAATGATTTAACATGATTTCTGACCTCGTCAAAACCATCTTTAACTGCAACATATCCTTCAGGGATTGGTTCCGAAATCTGGTCAGGTTCAACAAACCGGACTATATCAGGATAGCGGCGAAGTTCAGTAATTAATTTCAGACCAGCCGCCGTGTCTGTTTCAATTTCAACTGTAACTGTCATCTTGTTAATGAATTTTTATGAATAAGTATTACAAATATACCACCTTTTTTTAGGCTGGGCAAGCTGTGCAATCCCCCGATTCTCGGGGCAGGCAGTTAAGATTCGTGTAATTCGCCTTAATTCGTGTAATTATTACCAACAAAAAACCCCGGACTCAGTTAAGAATCCGGGGTTAATCTAAGGTTGGCGGCGGCCTACTCTCCCACTTTACGCAGTACCATCGGCGCTGTCGGGCTTAACTTCTCTGTTCGGAATGGGAAGAGGTGGAACCCCGACGCTATAGCCACCTAAATCTTTGGAGGCGATAAGAAACGAATCCTTATCTCTTTCAGCTAATCAGCAATTAATATCTTTGAAGAAAGGGCAACTGGCTGTTGGCTCCTGGCGGCTGGCCAGTTACTAGTAGCTAGATGCTAGTTGCTTTCTCTTTTATGAACGCAAATTTCTTTAAATTCATTTAACACAAGGGAAGAAACATTGGTATTTAAGAAAAATGGGTATCAAATAATATCCCGGCCCCGGAAAGTTTCGGGCAATTAGTACCACTCGGCTTTGACATTACTGCCTTTACACCTGTGGCCTATCGACGTTGTAGTCTTCAACGACCCTTAAAGGAAACCTCATCTTGAGGGGAGCTTCGCGCTTAGATGCTTTCAGCGCTTATCTCTGCCATACTTAGCTACCCAGCGGTGCTCCTGGCGGAACAACTGGTACACCAGAGGTATGTCCAACGCGGTCCTCTCGTACTAGTGTCAGGTCCTCTCAAGTTTCCTACGCCCACAACAGATAGGGACCGAACTGTCTCACGACGTTCTGAACCCAGCTCGCGTGCCACTTTAATCGGCGAACAGCCGAACCCTTGGGACCTTCTCCAGCCCCAGGATGTGACGAGCCGACATCGAGGTGCCAAACCGCTCCGTCGATATGAGCTCTTGGGAGCGATCAGCCTGTTATCCCCGGAGTACCTTTTATCCTTTGAGCGATGTCCCTTCCATGCGGAAACACCGGATCACTATGCCCAACTTTCGTCCCTGTTCGACTTGTTTGTCTCACAGTCAAGCACCCTTATGCCATTACACTCTTCTGGCGGTTACCAATCGCCATGAGGGTACCTTTGGGAGCCTCCGTTACTCTTTTGGAGGCGACCACCCCAGTCAAACTACCCACCACACAATGTCTCCCGAGTAATCGGGATTAGGCCCCAGGCAAGCAAAGGGACGTATTTCAAGGATGGCTCCACGGATCCTGGCGAACCCGCTTCATAGCCTCCGTCCTATCCTACACATCACTTACCCAAAACCAATGTGAAGTTGCAGTAAAGGTTCACGGGGTCTTTCCGTCCCGTTGCGGGTAAGCGGCATCTTCACCGCTACTACAATTTCACCGAGCTCATGGCTGAGACAGTATCCAGATCGTTACACCATTCGTGCAGGTCGGAACTTACCCGACAAGGAATTTCGCTACCTTAGGACCGTTATAGTTACGGCCGCCGTTTACCGGGGCTTCAATTCAATGCTTCTCTTACGATAACATCCCCTCTTAACCTTCCGGCACCGGGCAGGTGTCAGGCCTTATACATCATCTTCCGATTTAGCAAAGCCCTGTGTTTTTGATAAACAGTCGCCTGGACCAATTTTCTGCGTCCCGCTTTGCAGCGGGAGCCCCTTCTCCCGAAGTTACGGGGCGATTTTGCCTAGTTCCTTAGCCATGATTCACTCGAGCGCCTCAGGATTCTCTCCTTGACTACCTGTGTCGGTTTGTGGTACGGGTCTCAAATACCTATAGCTTAGCGGATTTTCTTGGAAGCCCTTAGGATCACTATCCGATTGCCCGAAGGCTCTCGGTACTATCGGGTTTCAGCTCAAGAAGCGGATTTACCTACCTCTCTCATTACTTACGCCCTTCAACGTACTATTCCGTCAGTACGCGGATCTTTCATCACTCCGTCCCCACTTCGCAGTATTCAAAAGTACCGGAATATTAACCGGTTTGCCATCGACATCACCTTTCGGCTTAGCCTTAGGTCCCGACTTACCCTGATCCGATTAGCGTTGATCAGGAAACCTTAGTCTATCGGCGAGGGGGTTACTCTCCCCCTTTATCGTTACTTATGCCTACATTTGCTTTTCCAGACGCTCCAGCATGCCTCACGACACACCTTCGACGCAGACTGGAATGCTCCCCTACCAGTACACAAAATAAATTGTGTAATCCATAGCTTCGGTGGTATGTTTGATGCCCGATTATTATCCATGCCCGATCGCTCGACTAGTGAGCTGTTACGCACTCTTTAAATGAATGGCTGCTTCCAAGCCAACATCCTAGCTGTCTCTGCAATCAGACCTCGTTAGTTCAACTTAACATACACTTGGGGACCTTAGCTGATGGTCCGGATTCTTTTCCTCTCGGACGCGGACCTTAGCACCCGCGCCCTCACTCCCGGTGAGCATCTTACAGCATTCGGAGTTTGTCTGGAGTTGATAGGCGGTGAAGCCCTCGCATCCAATCAGTAGCTCTACCTCTGTAAGACTCGTAACCGAGGCTGCACCTAAATGCATTTCGGGGAGTACGAGCTATTTCCCAGTTTGATTAGCCTTTCACCCCTACCCACAATTCATCCAAGAGCTTTTCAACGCTCCCTGGTTCGGTCCTCCAGTCCGTGTTACCGGACCTTCAACCTGATCATGGGTAGATCACAAGGTTTCGCGTCTACCCCCACTGACTCTGCCGCCCTATTCAGACTCGCTTTCGCTTCGGCTCCGTGACTGAATCACTTAACCTTGCCAGTGAGGAGTAACTCGTAGGCTCATTATGCAAAAGGCACGCCGTCACCCCACTAAAGGGCTCCGACCGCTTGTAAGCGTACGGTTTCAGGAACTATTTCACTCCCCTGTTCGGGGTTCTTTTCACCTTTCCTTCACAGTACTGGTTCACTATCGGTCTCTTTGTAGTATTTAGCCTTACCGGATGGTCCCGGCTGGTTCAGACAGGATTCCTCGTGTCCCGCCCTACTCAGGGTACTGCTAACGCACTGTCAGTTACGTGTACAAGATTTTCACTTTCTATGATATGTCTTTCCAGAACATTTCCACTTCCTTACAGCTATGTATATCGCAGCCCTACAACCCCAAAAATGCCGAAACATCTTTGGTTTAGGCTGATCCCCGTTCGATCGCCACTACTAAGGGAATCACTATTGTTTTCTTTTCCTCCGGGTAATTAGATGTTTCAGTTCCCCGGGTTCGCCTCCGTTATAAACGGATTTCCGATTGCTCGGAAGGGTTGCCCCATTCGGATATCTGCGGATTAACGGTTATTTGCACCTACCCGCAGCTTAACGCAGCTTATCACGTCCTTCATCGCCTCAAAGAGCCAAGGCATCCTCCGTACGCCCTTATTTACTTTCTCTCGCCTATGGTACACAAATCATCACTGATCGTGTACCGGATTTCTCCTTTACGCATTTCTTTTAAAAACTTCTGTTTCTTCCAATATGTCAATGAACTTTATCCTCTCGGACAGGCAGATTTCGAAGGAATCGAACCTTGCTTCTCTCTTTTTCTCGCCACCAGGCAAACCCTTGTGATTTACGATTTATGATTTACGATTTACGATTTACGATTTACGATTTATCACTATCCCAATTCGGAATTCGTAATTCTGTATTTCAATCTTTTAATGAACGTGTATTGTTTTTATTTCTACTTGTTTCCAGGTATTTCCAACTTATTCCCACCACTTTTCCAATTCGTAATTTCGTAAATCGTAATTTGTAATTTCGTAAATCGTAATTGTTTTGTGGAGAATAAGGGAGTCGAACCCTTGACCTCTTGAATGCAAATCAAGCGCTCTAGCCAACTGAGCTAATCCCCCAGGTCTATAATCCTATGGCTCAAGTCCCGTTATTTCGGGAGATTTACTATTCTTTCATTTACTATTGACTATTTAAATCGAAAATCGTAAATGTGTCAATCGTAAATAATAGTAGTCCCACCCAGACTTGAACTGGGGACCTCTACATTATCAGTGTAGCGCTCTAACCAGCTGAGCTACGGGACTATTTTCCAAACCGGCACCTTAAAAACTGACAACTGATTTAGTATCGATTTTCAATTGCCCTGTTTCTCAATTGCCCATTCGCTGTTTGTATAATTTTTTTTAAAAAGGAAGAAGACGCGCTATAAACAAAATAGCAAACAATACTTACTCTATTATAACTTCGGTCGGGTACAGTCTCCAGAAAGGAGGTGTTCCAGCCACACCTTCCGGTACGGCTACCTTGTTACGACTTAACCCCAGTCATTGGTTTTACCCTAGGACGCTCCTCGCGGTCACATACTTCAGGTACCCCCAACTCCCATGGTTTGACGGGCGGTGTGTACAAGGCCCGGGAACGTATTCACCGCGCCATGGCTGATGCGCGATTACTAGCGAATCCAGCTTCACGAAGTCGGGTTGCAGACTTCGATCCGAACTGAGACCGACTTTGGAGATTAGCATCCGGTCGCCCGGTAGCTGCCCTTTGTATCGGCCATTGTAACACGTGTGTAGCCCTGGACATAAGGGCCGTGCTGATTTGACGTCATCCCCACCTTCCTCACACCTTACGGTGGCAGTCTCGCCAGAGTCCTCAGCATGACCTGTTAGCAACTGACAATAAGGGTTGCGCTCGTTATGGGACTTAACCCGACACCTCACGGCACGAGCTGACGACAACCATGCAGCACCTTGTACTCTGCCCTTGCGGGAAGCCGAATTTCTCCAGCGGTCATAGCACATTTAAGCCCAGGTAAGGTTCCTCGCGTATCATCGAATTAAACCACATGTTCCTCCGCTTGTGCGGGCCCCCGTCAATTCCTTTGAGTTTCACTCTTGCGAGCGTACTCCCCAGGTGGATAACTTAACGCTTTCGCTAAGCCGCTGACTGTGTATCGCCAACAGCGAGTTATCATCGTTTACGGCGTGGACTACCAGGGTATCTAATCCTGTTTGATCCCCACGCTTTCGTGCATCAGCGTCAGTAAATCCTTAGTAAGCTGCCTTCGCAATCGGTGTTCTGTGTAATATCTAAGCATTTCACCGCTACACTACACATTCCGCCTACCTCAAGATTACTCAAGTAATTCAGTTCCAATGGCTGTTCTACAGTTGAGCTGCAGGATTTCACCACTGACTTAAATTGCCGCCTACGCACCCTTTAAACCCAATAAATCCGGATAACGCTTGCACCCTCCGTATTACCGCGGCTGCTGGCACGGAGTTAGCCGGTGCTTATTCACGCATTACCGTCAGTTCCGGACACGTCCGGAATGTTCTTCATGCGAAAAAGCAGTTTACAACCCATAGGGCATTCTTCCTGCACGCGGGATGGCTGGTTCAGGCTCTCGCCCATTGACCAATATTCCTCACTGCTGCCTCCCGTAGGAGTCTGGTCCGTGTCTCAGTACCAGTGTGGGGGATCTTCCTCTCAGAACCCCTAGACATCGCAGCCTTGGTGAGCCGTTACCTCACCAACAAGCTAATGTCACGCATGCCCATCTGTTACCGCCGAAACTTTAACTGAAAAATCATGCGACTTCTCAGTACTATGGGGTATTAATCCGCATTTCTACGGGCTATCCCCCTGTAACAGGCAGGTTGCATACGCGTTACTCACCCGTGCGCCGGTCTCTAAGTATTGCTACCTATACCCCTCGACTTGCATGTGTTAAGCCTCCCGCTAGCGTTCATCCTGAGCCAGGATCAAACTCTCCGTTGTATAGAAAATTTTAAAAATGTTTTCTGTCCTGACCCGACTTTCTGAACTTATTATCCAATAAGCTGTCGCAGCTTATCTCATTCGTAGTTTGTCTTCTTTCCTTCTCAAATATCTTCAATGAACTCTTGTGTTCGTATCCTCAATCTTGTCTTCCGTTATCCCTGATTTTTTCAGGCGAAAGTTCGGCAAAGGTAATCCAATTTTCCGTTTCTCCAAAACTTTTTTTCCGTTTTTTTTTCCGGTATCCTTATCCCCCGTTGCCTCAATCATGCTGTGAACGCTGATAAAAGTTCCCGTTAAACGTTCCCTGAAATCGTGGTGCAAATGTAAACGGTTTTTCCACACTAAAAACCAAAACACCAAAAAAAGTCAATAAAAATACATGTGACTATATTACCCTGATTTGATGCATATTATATGATCATAAAAGAACATTGCTTCAAATAAAGACTGCATTTAATGAGTATTCTCAAATAAATGAAGTCATTTAAACATCGTGAAAGCCCTGAAAAACGAAAAAAGAACGATAAATTTGGAATTGCCTGAGCCAATATTTTTGGTTCAAATCAGAAAATATAGCTGTATACCCAATAAAAACAGATTTTATTTATCAAAAATGTTATTTTTACACCTTAATAAATATAAATAAAGTGCCCGATAGTATAGTAATTATTCCAACATTTAACGAAAAAGAGAATATCGCACAGATCATACGGAAGGTATTCTCACTTGAAGGAGATTTCCACATCCTTATTATAGACGATAATTCCCCCGACGGAACCGCATCAATCGTAAAGGAACTAATCAGTGAAAATAATACCAGGTTGTATTTAGTCGAACGTTCAGGGAAACTGGGATTGGGTACTGCCTATCTTGCAGGTTTCAAATGGGCATTGGAACACCAGTATGATTACATTTTCGAGATGGATGCAGATTTCTCACACGATCCCAACGATCTGATACGACTCCGTGAGGCCTGCCAGAACCAGGGGGCCGATCTGGCTATCGGATCGCGCTATATATCAGGAATTAACGTAATAAATTGGCCGCTAAAACGTGTGCTTATGTCGTATTTTGCATCTGTTTTTGTCCGTAAAATTACCGGAATGCCAATTATGGATACAACAGCCGGCTTTAAATGTTACCGGAATATCGTATTGAAAACCATCGATCTGGATACTATCGAAATGAAAGGATATGGATTTCAGATTGAGATGAAATTCAAAACCTGGAAATATGGTTTCAAAATCATGGAAATTCCGATCATCTTTACTGACAGAAAAGAAGGAACATCAAAAATGAGCGGAGGGATTTTTGGTGAAGCATTTAAAGGTGTCATTAAAATGAAAATACAGAGCTATTTTAAAACGTACAAAAGAGAATCAATATGACATCCTCAAATTAAAGAAAGGCAATTCACCCAATAACCTGATTTTACTTTAACAACAAAAATCACGGTGAAAATTAATTGGTTCAATATTTTTATATAATTTCACTTCATATATGGTTAACTCCATATTAAACAATTAATACTAAACAATTTTTAATAAATCATGAAAGATATCCTCATCAAAGATGCCAGGGTTATTAATGAAGGTAAAATTTTAAGAGACACCAGTATATTAATTCGTAACGGCATCATTGAGAAAATTTTCAGAGATGAAGTTCCTGCCAGCATCCTGGCTCAGTCCGATATTATCGATGCATCGGGCAAATTTCTTCTGCCGGGAGTCATCGATGACCAGGTTCACTTCCGGGAACCCGGACTGACCCATAAAGGTGATATCGAATCAGAATCAAAAGCGGCCATAGCCGGAGGGATTACCTCTTTTATGGAAATGCCCAATACAATCCCCCAGGCGATCACCCACGAATTACTTGAGCAAAAATTTCAACGCGCATCGGAAGTTTCTTTAGCCAATTACTCCTTTTATATAGGTGCTACCAATGATAACCTGGAAGAATTGTTAAAAACCGATCCTGCCAAAGTTTGCGGAGTGAAAGTTTTTATGGGATCTTCAACGGGGAATATGCTTGTCGACAACCCGGAATCATTGTCCGCTTTATTCGCCAAATCGAAAATGCTGATTGCTACACATTGTGAGGATGAACAAATCGTTCAGGCAAATATTGCAATCGCGCGCGAAAAATATGGTGAAGAAGTTCCCATGAGCGAACATTCAAAGATCAGGGATGCCAATGCCTGTTTCAAATCGACCTCAAAAGCGGTTGAACTGGCTAAAAAATATGGTACACGATTACATGTATTACACCTTTCAACGGCTGGAGAGATTGCATTATTTGAAGCAGGACCTGTTAAAAACAAAAAAATAACCAACGAAGTTTGTGTTCACCATTTGTGGTTTTCAGAAGCTGACTGCGAACAACATGGCACACATATTAAATGGAATCCCGCAATCAAATCGGAAAACGATCGTAAGGCATTATTAAAAGGGCTGAACGAGAACAGAATAGATGTTATTGCAACCGACCATGCCCCTCATACGCTCGAAGAGAAGGATCAGACCTATTTTAATTCACCATCCGGCGGACCACTTGTCCAGCATTCGCTTATTGCTATGCTTGAAATGAGCCGTAATGGCAAATTATCAATGGAAAAAGTTGTTGAAAAGATGTGCCATACCCCGGCTGATTTATTTGGAATCGAAAAACGGGGATATATCCGTAAGGGTTATAAGGCGGATCTTGTTATTGTTGATGCAGCACGATGGACTGTTTCAAAAGAGAATATCCTTGCAAAATGCGGCTGGTCTCCTTTCGAAGGCCAATCGTTTTACTATTTTGTAAATCAGACCTTTGTGAACGGCAAACTTGTTTATGAAAACAACAATCCGAATTCTATAGGAACTTTTTATGAGGAGACCAAAGGTGAAAGACTCACTTTTAGCAGGAACCATTCTTAGCCGTTGTATACTTCTGTTGCTGATTATCCTGGCCGGGGCCTGTAATCAGCCGGACGAGGGTAAATCACCCCAGGGTACTAATTACGGGAAAATCATCTACGACACTGCGATTATTAACCGCGATTCAACGGATTCGTGGGCGGCCGAAAGTTTATCAGGGCTTGACCGTAAAGCATTAATTGATAAAATATTAAAAGCAGTATACGATGGAAAAATTACTCCATACGACTATTTTTCGGGAGAAAAAATGTCGGTGCGGCAAATTAAAAAACTGGAAACAACAGAGTTTTCGCGTGAAGACATCAGCAAAATAAAATTCGAGGAGCGCTGGATATGGGATGAAGAAAAAGCTGAAATGCAAAAACAACTGATTTCGCTTACCCTTGCGTACGATGTGTATGATAATTCCGGAAATTCAAGAGGACAAAAACCGATATTCAAATTGATATTCAGGAAATAAAAATGGCAGGTTAGATTCCTGCCATTTTTACCTGAGATTGTAAACTAAAGACTTAAGCATTTAATCACACCCCGCATATACCCTACCGATTCAGCCAGACCGGGAATAGGGGCATTGGCATCCTTTTCGTATTCAAAAGACAGGTTGCCTTTATAACCACTCTTTTTCACCGCCTTTAAAAACCCGGGAATATCGATTCCCCCTCTGCCCATTTCAAGTGTTGAACCTTCTTTCCCTCGTGTAGTCACATCTTTTACATGAATATCCAGAATCCGGCTCTTATATTTTTTCATAATGGCATCAGGGTCCTCATCGATGCGGAAGGTGTGGCCGATGTCCATACACAATCCGAACCTGGGATCACGTCCGTCGACTTTCTCAAATGCGGAAACCACTGTTGGATATACAAGGTCACCCGGACCATGATTATGAATAGCGACGCTGATATCGTACTCCTTAATTTTCTGTTCGGTGTAATCAACAAATTCGTGAGCAGGAACTCCGATAATCATCTTTACTCCCGCGTTCTTTGCATACTCAAAAGCCTTGTCGATTTCGTCTTTCGATTTCATGTAAATTACCCCTACTGAATAAAAATCCAGCCCGGCATCCTTCATTTTCGATTTAACTTCGCTGAATTGCTGAGGAGTAGCTTTAAGCGGAAGGTGAAAATCTTTTAACGAAACATGCTTCAACCCAAGATTCTTCGCACAATTTATGGTCTCATCCAAAGTCAGCTTGCGCGTAGTATACGATGCAAGTCCCAGCCGATTCAGCATATCGTCCGGCTCTGCAGTCCGGGTTGCCGCCATAGCAGAGGAAACCGGTGTAACCGTTGCCAGTGCAAGACCTGCACCTGTAAGTTTCATAAAACTTCTTCTTGAATAGTTTTCCATCATAAATTTAAGTTAAAGTGAATTATTGTTATTTTACAAGGAAGCGTGCAGTTGTCCGGGTTCTCTGTGCAACAAAAACAGATCTGTCCAGAATCATCCTGCTGATTGTTTCTTCATTATAATACCTGATCGTCAAGAGCTCAAGATCACTGTTATAATGGACCGTGAAATTTTTCTTTAAATCATCAATAAGATTCTCAAAACGCCTTTCCGGCCGGTCAATTGCCACCGAAAAATTCATGGCCGATTGCTGAACCAGATTCACCTTCATCCGGTATTGAGCAAACAACTGGTATATTTCACTCATACTTTCTTCTGCCATGAAAGAGAAATCAAGCGGGGATATTGTGATTAGTACCTGATCCTCTTTTACGATTACGACAGGGACATAGTTCATCACATGATCGATATTGCAAATTACCGATCCTTGTTCCCCTGGGTTGAGAAAGGAGCGTACATATAACGGTATATTCTTTTCAACCAGTGGTTTCATAGTTTTTGGATGAATAACTTTAGCGCCATAATAAGTCATTTCAACTGCCTCGCGATACGAAAGCATGTCGAGTTTTTGGGTAACTTCGAATTTATTAGGGTCTGCATTCATTATTCCGGGAACATCCTTCCATATTGTTACACTCTCTGCATTAAGGATATTGGCTATAATGGCTGCTGAATAATCTGAGCCTTCACGTCCTAAAGTTGTTGTCAGATCAGTTATGGTAGCTCCAATAAACCCCTGGGTCAGGTAGATTCTGTTTTCGGCAAAATTAAATTGCGACTGAATCAGCTCCGTGGACAGCTCCCAGTCAATGTTACCTTCCCTCCAGGTTGCATCAGTCCTCAATCCTGAACGTATATCCTTGAATTTATTGGGAACACCTGCATAATTAAGATAGGCACTGGTAATTTTTGTGGAAAGAAGTTCCCCTAAACACACAATCTGGTCATATTCAAAATCAAAATCAAGAGAAGGAGCACGATTAATCCGGGTTTCCAAAGTTTCGAAATCAGCTGAAATGACATCGTAAAGTTCACTTGAATCATCACCAAAAAGTGCTGTGATAATCTCCAAATGATACAGTTTTATCGTATTTAGATCAATGGCTACACCCTCCTTATTTCCGTTGAAGTAATTTTTTGTCAACGATTCAAGCGCATTGGTAGTCTTTCCCATCGCAGAGACTACTATAACCAGGTCATCAGGATAACTCCTTACAATTGAAGCCAGATTTTTTACACCTCCGGCATCTTTCACGGAAGCTCCACCAAATTTGAATACCTTCATTTACAATACTTTAAAAAATAACTCTAAGCTAAGGTTTAACGAGTTAAATCTATTAAAACATTCGGGATTAATAAGCCGGCCAGACTATAAAAAAACCGGGACTCCAATCTGTCTGTCAGAAAATGGAATTGGATAGAGATGCGATCGGTATCCATATTATCTTAAGGTTTCGTCCGGAAATCGCCATCATTTATTTTGTATCTTTGCAGTCTTCAAAGTCGTTAAATTAAGATATAAATAACTATAATACAATCGATTAAATGGCATTCATTAACGAGAACTACCTGAAATTAAAAGCAGGATATTTATTTCCGGAAATCGGGAGAAGAGTGAGAGAATTTGCTGCTGCAAATCCCGGACGTGAAATTATCAGAATGGGAATCGGCGATGTTACACAACCTCTTTCTCCTGCAATTCTAAGCGCCTTCCACGAAGGAGTGGAAGAGATGGGAAATAAAAATACATTTAAAGGATATGGTCCCGAACAGGGATATGATTTTTTGCGTGAGGCGATCGCTGAAAATGATTACAAGCTGCGCGGGGTAGATATCACTGCAGATGAAATATTTGTATCCGACGGATCGAAATGTGATACCGGAAATATCCAGGAAATATTCGGAAATGATAATATTATCGCTATTTGTGATCCGGTTTATCCTGTGTATGCCGACACCACGGTAATGTCCGGAAAAACAGGACCTTGCCAGTCAAATGGCTATTTCGATAATATTGTATATATGCAGTGCAACGAAATGAATGGCTTTATTCCTGAATTACCTTCAACAAGACCCGATCTGATCTTCCTTTGTTTTCCGAATAATCCCACAGGTACCGTCGCCAATAAAGATACATTGAAACAATGGGTCGACTACGCGATTGCCAACAAGAGCATTATTTTGTATGATGCTGCTTATGAGGCATATATTACAGACGACACGATTCCCCATTCGATTTTCGAAATTGAGGGTGCCAAAAATGTTGCTATTGAGTTCCGGAGTTTCTCCAAAACGGCTGGCTTTACAGGTACCCGTTGTGCATTTACTGTGATTCCCAATGAACTGTTTGCTTACGACAGCCAAGGAAATGCTGTTGCAGTAAAACCACTCTGGATGCGCCGTCAAACTACAAAATTCAACGGAGTTTCCTATCCAGTGCAAAAAGCTGCGGCAGCGGTGTATTCGGAACAAGGTAAAAAAGAGGTAAAGGAACTTATCTCCTATTATCTTGAAAATGCCCGAATAATAAGGGAAAGTCTTTTCGCATCCGGCTTCACTGTTTTTGGCGGTGTGAATGCACCTTATGTTTGGGTCAAAACAAAAAACGATCTGACTTCCTGGGAATTTTTCGACAAATTGCTTAACGATGCCAACGTGGTTGGCACCCCCGGTTCGGGTTTTGGTCCTGCAGGAGAAGGATATTTCCGCTTTTCGGCTTTTGCCGATCGTGAAAACGTACTTAAAGCAATGCAACGAATCAGGAGTCTGTCCTTGTAAACAACCATAGACAGAAAATATGCATCTTTACGATGACATGCGCACACGAATTGAAGTATCTTTTCCGGGCGCATTGTACTTCTTTTAAATTCAGAGTAATTCATATGGCAATAAAAACCGTTAGAATAATTGTAATATTTCTGCTTATTTCGGCCGGATTCCAGATCCAGGCCTATTGCCAGTTGTATTTCCCGGAAGATATGATCAACATTAAAGGCCAGGTAATTGATGAGGTGACCAAAGAAGGCATTGGATATGTTCAGGTACTCAATTTGCGGATTCGCGGAGGAACCATGGCCGATGCACTCGGGAATTTTTCGATCCAGGCTGACCCTTCCGATACACTCACCTTTAAATCGATGGGGTATAAAGAGAAAAAAATTCCTGTTGCCGTCATCATTGCATCCGGGAGTGAAAATGCCAAAATCACCTTATCGGCCGTAAGAATCCTGGTTGGACAAGTCGATGTCGAAGGTACTGCACCAAAAGTAAATATGAGCGGGATACCTGTTGGAAAACCGGTGAATGTACCTGTTGAACTGCGAAGCGACTATTTTGCATCAAAACCAACAACCCTTACGGCAATATTCAGACCTCTGTCGTTTCTATCGTATCATCTGAGCAAAAGCGAGAAAGAAAAACGGATTACGCTGGCGGCGATCCGCTCGGAACGCGACTGGCAAATATTATCACTTGTCTATAATAAAGATGTAATTGGACGAATTTCGGGATTTACCGGCGAGGCTCTTGAAGATTTTATGCTTTTCTGTAATGCGTATAACGGATTACCCGTCAACGCCACGAGTTACGATGTTGAAAAGCGGTTAAATGAACTTCTCATCGAATACCGCGATAAAAAAGCGGCAGAAAAATAATCATCATCATGGAGTTACCAGTTTACCAGGATATCATTAATGCTCACCGGCTTATCCGCGAATATATACACTGTACGCCTGTTATGACCAGTTCAGCAATCAATCTGATTACCGGATCGGAGATTTTTTTCAAATGTGAAAATCTGCAGAAAACAGGGGCATTTAAATTTCGCGGTGCATGCAATGCTGTCTTTTCACTCACTGATGAGCAGGCTGCCCGTGGAGTTGGCACCCATTCTTCCGGTAATCATGCTGCAGCACTGGCTCTGGCCGCCCGGATGAGGGGAATCGAAGCTCAGATCGTTATGCCATCAAATGCTCCTGACATAAAGAAAAAAGCGGTTTTGGGATATGGAGGCATAATCACTTTCTGTGAACCAACACTGCAATCGCGCGAGAATACGTTAAAGGAAATAGCCGAACGCACAGGTATTGTGATTGTCCATCCCTATAATAATTGCAACGTTATCGCGGGACAGGGAACAGCTGCCAAAGAACTTTTAGAGGAAGTACCGCTTCTTAACCTTGTTATGTGCCCCGTGGGCGGAGGAGGATTACTTTCCGGAACTGCGTTATCTGTAAAAGCAATTACCCCTTCCTGCAGGGTAATTGCCGCCGAACCGTCAGGAGCTGACGATGCATGGCGATCGTTCAAGGCGGGATATATTATTCCTTCGGATCATCCAAAGACAATAGCTGACGGGCTTCTCACCTCACTGGGAGAAATCAACTATGCGGTTATCAGCCAAAAAGTTGATGATATTATTACTGTATCCGAAGAATCGATAATCAATGCGATGCGGCTGATCTGGGAACGAATGAAACTGATTATTGAACCCTCATCTGCTGTTCCATTGGCGGCACTGCTTGAAAACAAAGAAGCTTTCAGGAATTTACGCATAGGAATCATTCTTTCAGGTGGAAATGTTGATCTCGGAAATCTCCCGTTTTCACGGACGTGATTTCATAACTGCAGTGAGCATGCAATCATTCCATCGAAAATAACAGACACAGAAGCTGATTAAAAAGTCTTTTATGGAAATAAACAAAACAATACTTGGAATTGATCCCGGAACGAATATCATGGGATACGGTGTATTAAAAATCGTCAAAAACAAAGCCCACATTGTTGCCCTTGGCGTTATAAAAACAGCCGGCTTTTCGGGACATTATCAAAAGCTCAGCCACATTTTTGAAAGGACACTTTACCTGGTCGATGAGTACAAACCTGATGAAACAGCACTTGAGGCTCCTTTTTTCGGGAAAAATGTTCAATCGATGTTAAAACTTGGCCGTGCACAGGGTGTCGCAATGGCAGCATCATTATACAGGGGAGTTCCAATTTTTGAATATGCCCCTCTTCGGATCAAACAGGCCATAACCGGAAACGGGTCAGCGACCAAAGAACAGGTCGCCTATTTTCTGAAACAAATGTATAACCTTGAAATTACACCCAACGACCTGGATGCAACTGACGGACTCGCCACAGCGGTGTGTCATTTTCTGCAATTAAAAAATCCCATCAGCGATGGGACTTGTAAGAACTGGGAATCGTTTATCCGTAAAAATCCCAATAGAGTCAGATAATCTCTGAATTTCGTCAACCTAAACTACTTCAGACAAATTCACGTGCAATTTTTGCGGCGATTCCGGTAAACTCTTCGGCGGTAAATTTCAATTTGGGTTTCGAAAAATTAATGTCGCTCTCGCTGTTTAAAGGAACAAGATGAATATGCGCATGAGGCACTTCCAGTCCCAGAACAGCAACCCCCACTTTTTTGCATAATATTGCTTTCTTTAACGCTACAGCAACGCGTTTTGAAAAAAGCATTAATCCCGTATAATTCCGGTCATCCAAATCAAATAAATAGTCCGTCTCGGCCTTGGGGATAACCAACACATGGCCGGGGGCAAGTGGGAAGATATCGAGAAAGGCAAGGAAAAGCTCGTCCTCAGCCACTTTATAACAGGGAATTTCGCCTTTTACTATTTTTGAAAAAATACTTGACATCGACCTTTCTTATTAAGCAATTACATACCTAGTTCAATATTGATAATTTCGAATGGAATCACACCCGAAGGCACCTTGATTTCAACAGCGTCTCCGATTTTCTTACCCATAAGACCTTGTGCGATTGGAGTATTTACACTAATTTTTCCCTGCTTTAGATCAGCCTCATGTTCCGAGACGATCGTATAGGTCATTGTGGAATCATTTTTTGTATTTTTAATCGTAACCTTGTTCATAATCTGAACAACATCCGTTTCAATTTTTGACTGATCAATAACCCGTGCACCGGCCAGTTGAGCCTGCAACATGGAGATTTTAGCCTCGAGCATACCCTGGGCATCTTTCGCAGCGTCATATTCTGCATTTTCGGAAATATCCCCTTTCTCGATAGCTTCCCCGATATTTTTGGAAATAGTCGGCCTTTCGACATTGATCATCTGATCAAGGTCTGCTTTAAGTTTTTTTAATCCTTCGGCAGAGATATAAGTAATTTTGCCCATTTGTAAATTTATTTTGGTAATAACACATAAAAAATAAGAAGAACTCCGGTATGCCGGAACTCTTCCCGATGATAAGATACAAATTTAAAAATATTCTTCAAGAAATATACAACTACGCACCTGAAAAATATTAACACATTTTTTTAGGTATACTTTCGGTTCAAAATTTCAGAATAGATGACGGCTTTTCGTAAGCTAAATCCTTCCCTGATTGCGGATTTACGGGTTTTTACCGGAAGTTCAGCTGTAGATTTGGGAGTTAAAAGTACAGGACTTTTTTCCACTCGTTCCGCAGTTACTTTCTCTGTCTGATATTTTGTGCTTTTAACTTCTTTTTCAGGCTTCTCTTCCTTTACTTCTTCCGCATAATCATCACCCCACCCATATTTCTCATCCTCGATTTCGGGTGTAAGAATTCTCTCAAACGAGTCATAAATATTATCCAGTGGTGTCTCGTAACCCGCCATCGTCTCAGGTTCTTTTTCATAATCGCGAAAGGTTTGTGCGTTCTTTTGCACAGGTCTCCCCTGTTCCTGATCCATAAGTGCCCTTTTCTTTTTGTTTTGGGTGATTGCCTGGATAATTGAGACCACAACAATCATGATCAGAAATATATAATCTCCGATTGAAGCGTATTGAAATATTACAGAATTGAATTCCATTTTTTAACTATATTAGCAATCCCATAAAATTAAATAAAATGTTTAAGTTTAAACCTATTATAATCACAAAAATTGCAATTTCTGCCTTAATATTTATTTTGGCGGTGAATTGTACAAAGGATGAGAATACTTTCTTACCCTATAAAAAAGTGTACCTTCCAATCCCGCTGGCAACCTATAATCATCTCAAGATTCCTGGAAATTCGATCTTATTTCAAAACCATGGAGTTAAAGGGGTAATTGTGGTTTGTGTTAATCCTGACCTTAACCAGTATTATGCCTATGATGCATGTTGTCCGTACGAAAAAGATTATTCAGGAGTTGTTGTTTCTGAACCGGTTCCCGGCCTTCAGACACCGCCGGGAACAGTGTACAGCAGCGAGTTCTTTGGAATATGTAACAAATGCGGATCGAAATTTAATTTAATGGGGAGTGGCCAGCCGGTTAAAGGACCAGCAGTTAAATATCTCCAGACTTACACAATAATTCCTGCATTTGAATATCTGACGGTTACGAACTGAACTATTCCGATTGAAGAGAATCACCATTAATTCAACGCAAAAGCGGTAAGGATTACAGATTCTGCATTCTTACCGCTTTTGTAATTAAGGTAACCGATTAATACCTGTAATGATCAGGTTTATATGGACCATTTGGCGAAATCCCCAGGTACTCTGCCTGTTGCGGTGTAAGCACTGTAAGTTTAACGCCCAGTTGCTCCAGGTGAAGCCTGGCCACCTCTTCGTCGAGATGTTTTGGCAACCTGTAAACACCCACTTCGTATTGTTTATTCCATAATTCAAGTTGAGCCAAGGTCTGATTTGTAAAGGAGTTACTCATTACAAAGGATGGGTGACCGGTTGCACAACCCAAATTGACAAGCCGACCTTCGGCAAGCAGCATGATGGCATGACCATCTGGATAAATATATTTATCTACCTGCGGCTTAATATTGATTTTAGTGATACCTTCCCACTTTTCAAGACGCGAAACCTGAATTTCGTTGTCGAAATGACCGATATTACAAACAATCGACTGGTTTTTCATGGCAGCCATATGCTCTCCGGTAATAATATCCAGGTTCCCGGTTGTTGTCACAAAGATATTGCCTTCGGTGACCGCTTCTTCCATGGTTTTCACCTCAAAACCCTCCATTGCAGCCTGTAATGCACAAATAGGATCAATTTCTGTAATGATCACCCTGGCGCCATATGATCGCATAGAGTGAGCACATCCTTTTCCTACATCACCATATCCTGCGATTACCGCTACTTTACCGGCAATCATAACATCTGTTGCGCGTTTGATTCCATCGGCAAGTGATTCCCGGCAACCATAGAGGTTATCAAATTTAGATTTTGTTACCGAATCGTTCACGTTAAAGGCAGGAAAGAGCAATTTACCCTGCTCAACCATCTGGTAAAGGCGGTGTACTCCGGTTGTAGTTTCTTCCGAAACACCTTTGATTTCCTTTGCCTGACGATGCCAGCGATCGGGATCGGCAGTCAGTACTTTCTTTAAAATTTTATTTAATTCAATTTCATCTTCCGCACTCACCGGTTTGTCGAGAATCCCGGAATTACTTTCCGCTTCAAATCCCCGGTGGATCATCATTGTGGCATCTCCCCCGTCATCAACAATCAACATCGGTCCCTGTCCATTTCCAAAATCGAGAGCCCTCTCGGTGCACCACCAGTATTCAGCCAATGTCTCACCCTTCCATGCAAAAACGGGAACACCCGCCTCAGCCACTGCAGCAGCTGCATGGTCCTGGGTGGAAAATATATTACAACTGCACCATCTTACTTCAGCTCCCAATTCCACTAACGTTTCAATCAAAACAGCGGTCTGGATGGTCATGTGCAATGATCCCATAATCCGGGATCCCTGTAACGGTTTTTGTTTACCGTATTTTTCACGAAGTGACATTAAACCTGGCATTTCTTTTTCCGCGATATCAATCTCTTTCCGACCAAATGCCGCAAGCGAAATGTCTTTAACTCTAAAATTTTCTCTCTGAGAAGTCATCATATGTATTTATTAAATAATTAAGTATCAACTATTTTAATCTAAATCTTCTTTTGCAAGAATATTCAGCGCCATAACCCGGTCCCTTACCAGTTGTTGTTGCAACTCTGCCAGACCGGTAAATTTTTGCTCCTCCCGAATCTTTTCAACGAAATAAAGGGTGATATCCGAATTATAGATATCACCTTCGAAATCAAAGATATGCACCTCAATACTCTTACCATCTGCATTATTCCCGACTGTAGGACGAACACCAATGTTCAGCATCCCTTTGTGTCGTTTGTGGCCTGTTTCTACCAATACGGCATAAACTCCATCACCGGGAATCAGTTTGTAACGATCGGAAGCCTCTATATTTGCAGTCGGAAATCCAAGTTTACGCCCAAGTTGTCTCCCCTCAATCACTTTGCCCGAAAGCGTATACCAATATCCCAAAAAATGGTTGGCATGTACTATGTCCCCGGCTTCCAGGGCTTGTCGTACTTTAGTGGAACTAACCACCTTGTTATCAACAAGCAGTTGCGAAAGTTGTTCGACCTTAAAATTGAGTGATTCTGAAAGAGACTCGAGAGAACTGAAATTTCCCTGACGCCCTTGTCCAAAACGATGATCATATCCTACAACCAGGCTTGAAATGTTCATACGCCCCACAAGAATCTTTGAAACAAAATCGCTGTACGATATTTTTGAAAACGCGGTGGTAAACGGATAAATCACAAGATGATCGATTCCGATTTTCCGCAGCAGGTCAATCTTTTCCTCTTTTGTCGACAATAATCTCAGGGAATCATCCTGTGGTGCAATCACAATCCTTGGATGCGGTTCAAAGGTGAAAATAACCGATTCGCCACCCGAAAGAATACTGATTCGTTTGAGTTCAGAAATGACCTCACGATGTCCCCGATGAACTCCGTCAAAAGTTCCGATGGTGACTACCGGATTTTTAGCCTTGAAAGTATCTAAATCGTAATGTATCTGCACGCGACCCAATTTTCAGGTTGCAAAAATAGCTAAAATAAATCGCAGAAATGTCTCTTCTGCTGATAATGGCCAATTAAAGGCGCTTAAAACGAAATCATTTGATTGATTTTATCGTGGAATTAATACTTTTGTTATTCCGAATTCATGCGCTCACTTAGGCAAAGTTCACAAAAGCAGGTATTATATTAATTAAAAAATAAGTCTTATATCCATTCTTCAATGAAAAAAACATTTTATGTTTTGATTACACTATCCGTTATGTTCGCTTGCGGAAAGAAAACAAATTTCACCATTTCAGGACAATTGGATGGAGGTGCCGGTAAAACAGTGTATTTCGACAGACTTTTACTGAGCAGTAAGCAACCTTCCGATTCTGTTAAACTTGATAAGGAAGGCAAATTTAAATTCAAAGGAAATACCTCCTCCCCAACTTTTTATAGCCTTAAATTATCACAAAACAGTTACGTGACTATGTTGATCGATTCGGCAGAAAATGTCAATGTGACAGGATCCTACAAAAATTTTACACGCGATTATAAAGTATCAGAATCAATTGGTTCCTCTGTTCTGCGAGAATTAGACAACCGGTTTTATACAGCAAAAACGCAGATCGATTCACTTCAAAAACTAACTAACCGGTATGTAAACGATCCGCTTTACACTTCTCAGATCGGGCAGTGGAAGGGCAGGTCAAATGACATAAAATCTGATCATTCTATTTATGTTACCGCTCTGGTCAAGAAAAACCCTTTTTCACTCGCTTCGGTCTATGCGCTTTACCAGAAGTGGGACGAGAACAGTTACGTGGTTAATGACTTACAAACCATGAAAACTGCAGCATCAGCGCTATTTTCGGTTTATCCCAAAAATGAACAGGTTATTGCCCTTTATAACAATACCCTACAATTGGTGAATAATGAAAAGAGCAAACAACTATCGGCGGTTTTAAAACAGAACGCAGTAAATTCTCCAAACATTATCCTGCCGGACGCGGATGGTCGGGAGAGAAGTTTATGGTCATTGCATGGTAAATACGTTTTACTTCATTTCTGGTCCGCCAAAGACCGTGCATCACTCATTGTAAATCCCGTACTATCGGAGTTGTACAATAAATTTAAAAACAAGGGATTCGAAATATTTATGGTAAGTGTTGATGATGACAGAATCGCATGGAGAGAGGCAATTGCAAACGATAATCTGAATTGTATCAATGTTGGGGATATGAAAGGGAGCTACCAGGCCGTAACAAACTACAATGTTCAGGAGTTACCATTTAATTACCTGCTTGATAAGGAGGGGAATATAATTGCCAGGAATCTAAAGGGTCCTGCGCTGGATCAGACATTGAGCAAAATCTTCAAGTAACTAACAATCTGACTATTGCATATTCAACAATTTTAAAGCACCATACGGCAAATAATTGCCATTACAAAATATGGCAACAATATGCCCGACATCTTGAAAATATGCTTTTTAGGTCTATCTTTGCCCGCAGTTTAAGAACGATTAACACTAAGCGTATAATTAGGTTTGAATCCATCGAAAAAAATATATTTTGCTTCTGATGTTCATCTTGGAGCTCCGCAATTAAAGCACAGCCGGGAAAGAGAAATGCTGTTTGTGAACTGGTTGCACCAGGTCAAAGAGGATGCTTCGATGATATTTCTGCTTGGCGATATTTTCGATTTCTGGTTCGAATACCGCAAAGTTGCCCCCCAGGGTTTTGTTCGTGTGCTCGGGGCTATAGCCGGGATTTGCGATAGCGGAATTCCGGTTCACTTTTTCACGGGAAATCACGACATTTGGGTTTTCGATTACCTTCCTCGTGAAACAGGAATGATTATTCACCATGAACCGCTCGAAACAGTGCTTTACGGGAAAAAATTCTTTCTGGCACACGGAGATGATCTTGGAAAAACGGATATGAAATACCAGTTTTTAACACGATTTTTCCATAATAAGATTGCTCAGTGGGCATTTGCAAAAATTCATCCCGACTTATCGTTCCGGCTGGCACATTACTGGTCGAAAAACAGCAGGTTGGCACGGGGTGTTTCCGGTCTGGGCTTCCTGGGCGAGCAACGTGAACACCAGCTTATATTCGCACGTAAATTGTTGAAAGAAAAACATTTTGATTATTTTGTTCTGGGTCACCGGCACATTGCCCTTGATTATCAGTTAACTGAAAACAGCAAAGTGATCATTCTTGGTGACTGGTTTAATGAGTGTACCTATGGTGTTTTTGATGGAAATACATTTAAATTGGAAAAGATTAATAATAACAACGCATACGAATTGTAATATTAGTTATGAATAAAAAAATTTATACTCTTATTGTTGGAACCGGATCCTATATCCCGGTTAGGATAATCACGAATGATTTTTTTCTCGATGCGGAATTTTATGATCCGGCAACGAATAAAATATTTGAAATTCCAAATTCGGAGATTATCCGTAAATTTTTTGAGATTACGAATATTGAGGAACGCAGGTATGCTGAGGATGATCAGGTAACCAGTGATCTGGCGACTTTCGCCGCGCGTAATGCGATCGAAACTTCGGGCATTGACCCGGAGACTTTTGAGTTTATAATATTGGCTCATAATTTCGGAGATATGACTCACGAAGCGCCGCAAACTGATCTTACCCCTGCATTGGCCAGTCGTGTAAAAACGAAACTTGGGATTAAAAATCCATCCGTTTTAACCAATGATGTCACATCGGGATGCCCTGGGTGGACTACCGCCATGATTATAGCCGATGCCTTTATTAAAAGTGGCACCTATAAGCGGGGATTGGTGATTGGAGCCGATGTGTTGTCAAGGGTGGCAGATCCCTATGACCGCGATCGGATGATTTTTTCGGATGGAGCAGGTGCCGTGATCGTCGAGGCAGTCGAAAGTGATGTGCCAATTGGTATTTTATCGCATGCCAGCCGGTCTGACAATGACCATAATATGCTTAACCTGGGTTCTTCGCTTAATCCCAACATACTTAAAAATCACCTGTATCTCAGAATGATGGGTGCAAAGGTATATGCCTATGCCTTAAGTACAGTTCCCGGTGTGGTTAAGGAAAGCCTCGATAGAGCGGGGATGCATCTCGATCACGTTAAAAAGGTGCTGATACACCAGGCGAATGAAAAGATGGATGAAGCAATTCTCAGCAGGGTATTCCGGCTTTATGGCAAACGCGAATATGATAAAAGTGTAATGCCCATGACTATACAACGATTTGGCAATTCATCCACGGCTACAGTACCAACGCTGCTGGACCTTGTTTTAAAGGATAAGATGGAAGACCATCAGATTTCGAAAGGTGATGTGATCGTTCTCACTTCGGTAGGAGCCGGAATGACCATTAATTCAATAGTCTACAAAGTGCCGGAATAAATACAATTCCGTTCAATCAGAAAGACCCTCAAGGTTTTAGAAACCTTGAGGGTCTTTTTTGATTGATCTTATCGTTGAATTTAACTGGCTTTCAACCTGATTGCACTCAATTTATCAATCTTTTCAGCAGCAAATTCCGGTGTGATTACTATTTCAGTTTTTGACCCTGAAGGCATTTCAAACATCACATCCATAATTACCGTTTCACATATAGCCCGAAGACCGCGTGCACCAAGTTTGAATTCTATTGCCTTATCAACAATAAGGTAAAGTGTTTCTTCAAGGAAGGTAATTTTGATTCCATCCATCTTAAACAATTTCTGATATTGTTTGATAATCGAATTTTTTGGCTCAGTCAGAATTCGGCGCAGCGCATCTCTTTCAAGGGGTACCAGGTAAGTCAGGACCGGTAAACGACCCACAATTTCGGGAATAAGTCCAAAGGCACGCAGATCCTGAGGTGAAACGTATTGAAGCAGATTATTCCGGTCAACCTGGCCCGAATCGAGACTTGCTTTATAACCTACAACCCGGGTATTAAGCCTAAGCCCGATTTTCCGGTCAATTCCTTCAAAAGCTCCGCCACAAATGAATAAAATATTTTTCGTATCCACCGGAATCATTTTCTGTTCGGGATGTTTGCGCCCACCCTGTGGAGGTACATTTACAACAGAACCTTCCAAAAGCTTAAGTAAACCCTGTTGAACACCCTCGCCGGAAACATCGCGTGTAATAGAGGGATTATCTCCCTTGCGGGCAATTTTATCAATTTCATCGATAAATACAATACCACGTTCCGCTGCTTCAACGTTATAATCAGCAACCTGAAGCAAACGGGTAAGTAAACTTTCGATGTCCTCGCCAACATATCCTGCCTCGGTTAAAACTGTCGCATCCACAATTGTAAAAGGAACATGTAACATTTTGGCTATTGTCTTGGCCAACAATGTCTTTCCGGTACCAGTTGGTCCTACAAGTATGATATTTGATTTTTCGATCTCGGTCCCCTCATCATCAGCATGTTGATTTAGCCGTTTATAATGGTTGTAAACAGCCACGGACAACACCTTTTTAGCATCGTCCTGTCCGATTACATACTGATCAAGAAAATCCTTAATCTCTTTCGGCTTCTTTAATTCGACGCCTGTGAGATCGAAGTTTTTATTTTTTTTGAATTCCTCGTCGATTATAGCATGAGCCTGCTCGATACAGTTTTCACAAATGTGACCTTCCATACCGGCAATCAGGATCTGAACATCCTTTTTATCCCTGCCACAAAACGAACACTTGTCCATTTTTTTCATTATTCAAAATTAAGTGTTATAAATGGGGTTAAAATGCCCCAACTATTTTTTCGCACGGATAAGGATATCATCAATCATTCCATACTCCTTTGCTTCCTGCGAAGTCATCCAGTAATCGCGATCTGAATCTTGTTCAACCTTTTCGGTGGTTTGACCCGAATGAGTCGCAATAATCTGGTATAATTCAGTCTTTAGTTTGGCAATTTCCTTTGCAACAATCTGAATGTCAGAAGCCTGCCCCTGAGCTCCGCCCATTGGCTGATGAATCATGATCCGTGAATGTTTCAATGCTGATCGCTTTCCCTTGGTTCCTGCAGTCATTAAAACTGCAGCCATCGAAGCTGCCATACCTGTACAGATTGTCGCCACATCACAATTGATATATTGCATCGTGTCGTAAATCCCAAGTCCTGCGTGGACAGATCCGCCAGGAGAATTAAAATAGATCTGTATATCTTTTCCCTGATCCGAAGATTCGAGAAATAGTAATTGCGCCTGGATAATATTGGCCACATAATCGTCAATCGGAATTCCCAGAAAAATGATGCGATCCATCATCAAACGTGAAAAAACATCCATCTGGGCAATATTTAACTGTCGCTCTTCGATAATTGTCGGGGAGATATAAGCACCTGCATAGACGGATTCATACCTGTGCAGGCTCAGACTGCTAATACCTAAGTGTTTGGTTGCATATTTGCGGAATTCGTCACTGTTCGTGTTCATAAGACAATCTTTTTAAAATGAAAAAAACTTTGTTGGTACAATTTGCCTGCCTGGAGTATTCTGATACCCGATAAACAAATTGTCCCACAAAGTTATAAAAATACTGCGATTACTGTTATTCAGCCCTATTTTTCAAACAGGTCATCAAATTCTTTTTGGGTAACCTCTTTAAAATCAAGATGTGCTTTTTCTTTAATGACTTCAAGAACTTTATCCTCTATTTTTTTCTCAGCCATTTTCTGCTTTTGCTCCTTATTTTGAAGTATGGAGTTGGCATAATTGTCGAGATATTCCTCAGGTACATTGGACATGCCGTACTGATGAAACTGCATAAGGGCCATTTCACGGGCCATGGCAGTTAAATCGGCCTCTTCAATTCTGATTCCATTTTCCTTACCCAGTTTGCTTTTAATCAATGACCATTCGAGATCCTTCCGGAAACTGTCAAATTCTTCCTCAATCTGCTCGGCAGTCACCTTTTCATTGGTTTCGACCAGCCATCTCTTGAGAAATTTCTCAGGCAGTTGCAAAGCAGCGGCATTCGTCAAAGCTTCCTTGGCATCAACTAAGAACCGATAATTACTGGAGTATAAAAGATTTGATTTTAAATCAGTATGAGTTTTCAGGCGGAGATCTTCAACTGTTATAACCTCTGAGTCCTCACCATAGATTTTTTTGATCAGTGCTTCATCAACCTGTGCCGGAACAAAAGTATTGATTGTATTGATTGTAAAATTGAAATCGGCATCAACAGTATCAATCTGATCGTCTTTCACTTTCAACAGATGAGCCACTTCGTGATCGTTTGCAAGCGCAACTCTTGGATTGAATTTCAGCACGTCGCCGATTTTGGCGCCAATAAAAAGCTTTTGAACAGCTTCGTCCTTAATCAGCTGCACAGCCATCTGTACATTTTTAGGGGCAATTCCGCCTTCAACCACATTTCCTTCCTCATCAAGCTGGGCAAAATCGCCGATAATGGTTTCCTTTTCGCCTACAACCTCAGCCGGGACATTTTCCCCGAAACGATTGGCGTAGCTTTCTATCTGACTATCAATAAGTTGTTCGTCAACTTTTATTTCATAGTAGGGTAACTTACCCATTTTCTCAAAATCGAGGTTGATTTCGGGACTTAAGCCAAGATCAAAAGCAAATTCGAAATCGGCACCATTCTCAAAATCAATAGGTTCCTGTTGTGTTTCAGATGGAAGAGGCTCACCCAGAATATTAAGGTTTTCGTCAGCAATATATTTGGTAAGTTCACGGCTAAGTAATTTATTTACTTCCTCGGCCAGTGCAGCCTTCCCATACATTTTTTTGATCAGGCCTGCCGGTACCATACCTTTGCGGAATCCGGGCATATTTGCCTTTTTACGATAATCTTTCAATGTTTCGTTCACCGTTGCCTCATAGTCAGACTTTTCAATGGTTACTTTGACAACAACATTTAAATCATCAACACTTGTTTTCGAAATTTTCATAATTTTCTCCTTTTTGATCCTCTATGCCTACAGACAAAATAAAACTTATCGCGTATTAATTAAAAAAACCGCCTGTTTCCATTAAGGGAAAAAGGCGGTTTAATGGTAATCTGTGCGGACGAAGGGACTCGAACCCCCACGCCTCTCGGCACCAGATCCTAAGTCTGGCGCGGCTACCAATTACGCCACGTCCGCATTTTTTAGCGCTGCAAATATAGTTATTTTTTTAATGTTGGTATCCCGTTATAAAATTAATCGGGATTAATCTTTGGGAAGACCATTTAGATGCTCCTCCTTTTGAAGAACAGGCCGGCGCAATTCAAAATTCTGCCCCAGGTACAATCTTCTTACTTCATCATCTGCAGCAAGTTCCTCTGCCGTTCCGCTGTTCAGAATTCTCCCGTCATACAATAAGTAGGAACGGTCGGTGATCGAAAGTGTTTCATGAACATTGTGATCAGTAATCAAAATACCAATATTTTTGTCCTTTAACCGGTATACTATCTGCTGAATATCCTCCACCGCGATCGGATCAACTCCGGCAAAGGGTTCATCGAGCAGAATAAAAGCGGGATTAATGGCCAGGCAACGGGCGATCTCAGTGCGTCGGCGCTCTCCTCCTGACAACTGTATACCCTTACTTTTTCGCACCCGCTGGAGACCAAATTCATCGAGTAAAGACTCTAACTTCTCGTGCTGATACTCCTTCGAGAATTTGGACATCTCCAAAATTGACCGGATATTGTCTTCAACACTCAATCCTCTGAATATTGATGCTTCCTGCGCGAGATAACCTATCCCCAATTGAGCCCTTTTGTAAACAGGGAAAGATGTGATATCTGTATCATCGAGAAATATCTGGCCGTCGTTTGCTTTTATCAATCCAACAATCATATAAAAGGAGGTGGTTTTTCCGGCACCATTAGGTCCCAGTAAACCTACTATCTCACCTTGCTTCAATTCCAGCGAAACATCTTTTACGACCGTTCGGCTACGGTATTTTTTGACTAAATGTTCAGCTCTTAATTTCATTTTAAATTAAAATTACGATATAATTATGCCTCAAGAAGTTCTTCGTTAACGCGCTTTTTCTCGATTCGTTTCGATAGTATAACACCCAATTCATACAGAAGAAGCAAGGGACCAGATACCAGCAACATACTAAAAATATCAGGGGGAGTAATAATTGCGGCCAGCAATAGCAATAACACATACGCATGCTTTCTGTAGTTAATCAGAAATCCGGAACTGATTAATCCCACCTTACTCAAAAAGTAAATGATAATCGGAAGTTCAAAAACGATTCCGCTACCCAGCATTACAGTAGTTACAGCACTGATGTATGAGTTCAGGTTGATAAGGTTCGGGACCTCAGCACTTACACGATAAGATCCGAAAAAATGAGTCGACAACGGAACAATCAGAAAATAGCCAAAAGCGACACCCATTAAAAACAGAAGGGTGCTATAAAAAACAGCGCCCGTGGCATGTTTGCGCTCTTTTTCATACAGGGCGGGTCGGATGAAGCGCCAGAACTCCCAGAAGATATAAGGAATTGACATGATTATTCCACCAATCAGCGCTATGGTCAGGTTGGTTGTAAACTGCCCGGCCATATCGGTGTTGATAACATTAAAGGGCAGATTATTAATAGCCAGTTCAGGGGAGTCAAATTTGAGAGCTATCCATGCGAAAGCTCTGTTTGTAATAAAACCGGTATTCTTGGGCGCAAAAAGTATATTGTCAAGAATGTATTGTGCTTCGATAAAACAAAAAACAGCAAAGATAACTACCGCAGCCGAAGCGCGAACAAGGTGCCAGCGCAGTTCCTCAAGATGCTCGAGAAAAGACATTTCTTCGCTGTTTTTCAACTTTTTAATTTTTTGCGTTTTCCCTGCAAGTACTCCCTTTATGGACATTTACCGTTATTTAAGATTATGACTGAAAGATTAAAACAAAGAATTCAGCGGCAAATATACAATTCTTTAACCCATAAATTTCAGGAAAATAACCTTCCTCAATCCATCCAATGTTAAATTTTTATATTCGGGAATTAAGTTCTTGCGCAAAGCAATATATTTAATAACTTAGTCGTAATAAAACAATTCGGTTTGGATTTACTTTGACAACAATTATGAGGGATAAAAATTTACTTAATACGCAGCTTCAACGGTATTTTGGATTTGATAGGTTTAAGGGACAGCAGGAAGAAGTAATTAACAGTATACTAGATGGAAACGACACTTTTGTATTAATGCCTACGGGGGGTGGCAAGTCGCTTTGCTACCAGTTACCCGCTCTTATGCAGGAAGGTACAGCAATAGTTATCTCTCCGCTGATTGCATTAATGAAAAACCAGGTTGATGCAATAAGAAGTTTCAGCACCGAGGATGGAGTTGCCCATTTTCTTAATTCCTCACTCACGAAAACAGCCATTCAAAAAGTAAAAGAGGATATTTCGAGAGGGCATACAAAACTATTGTATGTCGCTCCCGAATCACTGACAAAACTCGAAAACATCGATTTTCTGAAGGGAATTAAGATTTCTTTCTATGCAATCGACGAAGCGCATTGTATCTCTGAGTGGGGACATGATTTCCGCCCGGAGTACAGAAGAATCCGACCTATTGTCAATGAGATCGGACAGGCTCCCATCATGGCCCTCACGGCTACAGCCACTCCAAAGGTTCAGCACGACATCCAGAAGAACCTTGGAATGCAGAATGCCAAAGTTTTTAAGTCATCGTTCAACCGACCCAACCTATACTACGAAATACGTCCAAAAAATAAGGCAAAAGATCAGATAATCCGCATGATCAAAAATAATCCCGGCAAATCGGGGATAATCTATTGTCTGAGCCGTAAAAAGGTTGAAGAGATCGCAGAATTACTGCAGGTGAACGGGATAAAAGCACTTGCCTACCATGCAGGAATGGATTCAGCAACACGATCCTTGAATCAGGATAAATTTTTGATGGAAGAATCGGATGTAATAGTTGCAACAATCGCCTTTGGAATGGGAATTGACAAGCCCGATGTCCGTTTCGTCGTCCATTACGATATCCCCAAGTCGCTTGAGGGTTATTACCAGGAAACGGGGCGTGCAGGACGCGACGGGGGAGAAGGTAAATGTATCACATTTTATAGTTACAAGGATATACAGAAGCTTGAAAAATTTATGCAGGGCAAACCGGTTGCTGAGCAGGAAATCGGCCAGCAGCTTTTGCTCGATACAGTCGCCTTCGCTGAATCGTCACTTTGCAGAAGAACAATACTGCTGCATTATTTCGGAGAAAAATACGAAACAGATAATTGCGGTTTTTGCGATAATTGTCTGAATCCAAAAGAACAGATCGAAGGCAAAGATCTTATAATCACTGCGCTCAAGGCAGTAATTGAGGTAAAGGAACAGTGCAAGGCAGAACATCTTGTCAATATTTTATTGGGGACTCAGAATGCAACGGTTAAATCATTTTCACACGATACACTGAATATTTTCGGCGAAGGAGATGAATATGATGACAATATATGGAATGCAGTATACCGACAGGCGATAATTGCAGGTTTTCTCCATAAGGACATCGAAAACTATGGTGTCTTAAAACTTACCGATTCAGGTAAAGCTTACTTAGCCAATCCCTATTCATTCATGATTGTCAAAAATCACGACTACGAATCTGAAGAGGCAGGTGATGACATTCCCCAGGGTGGTACTGCAGCGGGTGATCCCGAGTTGTTTGCGATTTTGAAAGATCTTCGCAAAAAAGTAGCGCTCAAACAGAAACTGCCGCCTTTCGTTATCTTTCAGGATCCTTCGCTGGCCGATATGTCGATACAGTATCCCACAACTCTTGAAGAGCTTCAGAATATTATAGGTGTAGGCCAGGGAAAAGCACAGCGCTATGGAAAAGCTTTTGTCGAATTGATCAGGGATTATGTCGAGGAAAAAGGTATTGAACGGGCTCAGGATATGATAGTGCGTTCAGTGGCCAACAAATCAAAAAACAAGGTTTATATCATTCAAAATATAGACCGCAAATTGGCGCTTAACGAAATTGCCGAAGCCAAAGGACTGAGTATGGGAGAATTACTCACAGAACTTGAGGCAATTGTCAATTCCGGAACGAAGGTGAACATCGATTATTACATCGATGAAGTTATGGACGAGGATCAGGTTGAAGACATATTCAGGTATTTTAAAGAAGATGCGGAATCGGATTCGATGGAAGAGGCCATTGCTGAATTTGGCGATGACTATGAAGTAGAAGAGATCAGAATGGTCCGGATTAAATTTCTTGCAGAGGTCGGAAATTAGAGAACCGGTTTAGGCAACGGGAGTTTAATAAAGAAAGTGGTTCCGACTTCATGGTCTGATTCAAACCATATTTCGCCATTGAAATTTTCGATAATTCGCTTGGTAATTGCAAGCCCTAATCCCATACCACTTGATTTGGTTGTAAAGCTTGGTTCAAACAATTTATCCTGCAATTCAGCCGGTATTCCAATTCCGTTATCCGTTACGGAAATAAAGGCCCATGTCAGATCTTTGTATAATTTAACAGTTAAAATACCCTGCCTGTCCCGCGGGACGGCCTGTATGCCATTTTTGATCAGGTTTATAATTGCCCTTCCCAACTGGACTTTATCGGCAACTACATGAATGGTACCTTCGTCGGATGCTACCAATGAGATTGAAAGATTATTCATGTGTTCGAAGAGAAGAACAACTTCACGTATTTTCTCTTCCAGGTCAATCAATTCCTCACGGATCGTGGGCATACTGGCAAAATCGGAAAACGAGGAGGCGATAATCGATAAAGCATCAATTTGTTCAACCAATGTCCGGCTTACCCGTTTAAAATAACTGTCAAAGTTTGCAGGATCCTTATCTTTAATCCGTTGCAGATACTGAAGACTTAATTTCATGGGTGTGAGCGGATTATTAATTTCGTGTGCCACCTGCCGCGCCATTTCCTGCCATGCGGATTCACGTTCCGACCGGGCAAGCAACTGGGCACTTATGGCCAGCTCATCCACTTTTTTGTTGTATTCCTTTGCGAGTCGTCCGATCTCATCCTCACCCGAATATTCAATCTTTGCATTTGATTTACCCAATTGTATTCCCCTGAGGTTATTTTCAATCTGCAACAATGGTGCGGTCAATTTATGACTAATTATCATCGCAACTATCAAACTAAACATTAGCAACAGGATGTACAGATTTGAAAAAGCTACAATAAAATCGGAAACCTGTTTTTTTAATTCATTCTGACGGGCAAAGTAAGGAAGATTCAAAAATCCAATGAGTCCTTTATTTTGATTATAGACCGGAGAATATGCTGAGTAGAAATTCAATTGACCAAGTTTTTCCTGATGCAAAAAGAGCGTTTTGCGCTCAACAGAAATCGCTCTGAATGCGACCGGATTGATTCGGCGGGACAAGAGTCCCCGGTCATAAATTTCACTTCGGGAAGTGGCAAACAGACGCCCATTAAGATCATAAAGGTTTATATCGGCCCAAATGATATCTGACAAAACAATTAATTGTTCGTTCAGAAACTCGCGCATCGGGGCATTTAATTCGGTCTCGTCACCCATTCTCATACTTAATTCGAAAGAAACTGAACTTAATTTCTCATTAAGATTAGCCTGAAGTGAATCGAGAAGTTTATTGGAATTGTAAAACATCAAACCCAATCCAATTATTGTTAAAATCCCCAGTAAGGAGAGAATCAGGGTAAGCTGAATCTTTTCCCTGAAATCGAACTTTCGCCGGCGTATCCGGAAATTCATCCCGTAAAAAATAAGCACCGTAGAACCGATCAGATAAAACATCAAAAACAGGTAGGGAAAAGTACTGATCCGTTCATAAAAAGGTGTTTCAGGATAACTTGCAATTACAATATTATTTTTGTTCCGATTGTAGGCGCAGTGAAGGAATCCGTTTTTCGAAAAATAGGTGAATTCTTCACTTAAGGTAATATCGGCAGGAAGCATCATACTATACTGGTATTCTCCACCCCGATCAACAAGCTTGCCGTCGAAATACTTGGCATAACTAAAATCACCCTCCTTATTCTCCCTTGAAGCATGCTCATCCAGTAAAAGTTCCGGGTATCCTTTACCTTCAGGTATGGCCTTGGAATTTAACTCGATAAATACCTTGACCGGAACCTTGATCAAATTTACAAAATCAAGTTGTCCAAGATAACAGATACGCCCGTTGACACGATCCATATAATGAAAATTACTTCCGGAAACCAACATCCCCTTTGTTTTCTTTAAATTATCGAAAAATTCAAAGCAGGGATAATGTCTCTTCTCGTCAGTTAAAATCACATTATCATCAGGACTGCACACAGTGATCTGCATGTCGTAATTTCGCCAGAAGCCTGTAAAATAATTGTTCCGGAAATACGCCTCAAGTAATTTGTAAGGTGGCGTCAGATAGTATTGAATAATGGTATCGTTACGAAGCTTGTTGTCGAGTTCCGACAAAAAAATTTCTGCACCCGGATCTCTTTCAGAACTAAGTTTTACTGCCAACAGATCCAGTACTTTATTCTTTTTCCCAATGATGAGCTCCTGTGCATATAAGTTTACATAACCAGCTCCTGCAATCGACATTATTAAAAGAAAGGTATAATTATATTCCTTTATCTTTTCAATTTCGAGCGGGGCCATAATAAAGATGACCAGCAAATAATAAATGTATGGCGCCCAATCGATACTGAAACCCAGCATCCCTGCTACTAATCCGGAGGCAGCCCCGGCGACAGATGCTAACAACACAAACCTGTAGAAACCAAGCTCCCCGTAATAATCAGTCCGTAAGCGCAATACGATTATAACAAAACCTATAACATGAAGCAAAACAGCAAAAAAGGCATACAGATTGATGGCAGAAAATTTCAGGTTGCTAAAAAATTCCAATGAAATACCCGAATTAAGCAACAGAATCTTCACTAATGCGACAGAAAATGAAAAATAGAAAGCCACAAACAGAAACGAAAATATCCGCCTGATTCTAAGCGATCTGTGTTCCATTTCAAAGTCGTTCAGCATAAAAAATACCTGTGCCGCATGAAACATCAGGATAGAAAGGAGAATAAATTCGCCCAGCGAAGAAAGCCAGCCACTAAAAGCAAAATCACGGGGTGAAAATAAATTAGTCCGATACAATAAGTCAGGAAATTGCATTCCACTGGCTGCCAAATAAATGAGCAATGGAACCCCCAGAGCTATAATTAGTTTAAAACTTAACGGGAAATGCCGGTTCCTTTTTAACCACACATTTAGTTGAGCCAAAACCATAATGACAAGTGCAAAATACAGCAAAGCAGAGAGGTCGGACCTGGCTGGCTGATGCAGGGCAGTCTGGTGAGGCAAAACCGAAAACAGATGAGATCCATCCGGCCGGCGAACATTCAAGGCTTCAGGTTGTGGAAAAGACTGTACAGAGTAATCATCAGGAAGCTTGAAGTCCTTATCGAAAAAGCTTTTAATGAAACGATTACGGTACGGAAATTCCCGTTTGATCATCACAAACCCCTGGATTGTATAAATTCCTGATTTGCGCGAGAACTGGTAATACCAGCCTGTCGGTATATGGATTAGTCCAGCTGGTCTCATGATATTATTACCGGAGGGGAATGCAATCGATGAATTGGACCAAAACAGTAATGTGTTTTCTTTTGATACAGCCACAGCCAACTCTTCTTTATCCAGATCCGGAAAATTTAGTAGTGACCAATCGCTTAACGTCTCAGGCTTAGTTAAAACACTTAAAGAAACTGCATCCATAAGTTCGTCAAGCCGCTTTTCCTTCTTTTCAAATACTTTATATAATCGTGCTGATTCCTCCCTGGGGTTGCTTTCCCTGAAAAAAACAAACTCACAAAGCAGTAAAGCCAGCAATATTGGTACCGCTATCAGTAAATAAATATTTCTAAGGGCGAAATTTTTCATAACCATTACTCATGATGATATGGTTCATTTTTGATTATTGTCATTGCACGGTAAACCTGTTCAACAAAAATCAACCTGACCATTTGATGCGAAAAAGTAAGCTTTGATAACGAAATTTTCAGATCAGACCTTTGATAAACCATTTTCGAAAAACCATAAGGTCCCCCGATAACAAAAACAAGCTGACGGGTTCCGGCAATCATCTTCTTTTCGATCCATCCCGAAAAAGAGGTGGATGTGAACTCTTCACCGCGTTCATCGAGTAATACCATAAAGTCACCCGGTGAAATTTGATTCAGAATTAATTGTCCTTCCTTCTCTTTCTGAAGATCAACTGAAAGAGATCCCCTGTTTTTCAGATCGGGAATAACCTTTATTTCGAAAGGTAAATAAAAGGAGAGTCTTTTTACATAGTCATCTATTCCCTCCTTCATGTACTTCCTGTCGGTATTTCCGATTGTCAGTAAAAGTATTTTCACGAAAACAAATTATTTAAACCATTATCACTAACAAAAGCAATGCTAAAAAATCTTGCCGGCATTGACAATATCAAAAAGCAGGAAAATTGCGCGGGATTTTAAGCCACTTTGCTACAATATATTGGTAAAGATACGATTTTCTTCAACCCGGAGCCCGGGATTGTTAAAAGGTAAGATTTATGGCAAAAGGTTTTAGCGGAGAATCAGTTGAGACAATTCACCTTCAGCCCGGCTATGGTATAAACAGTCAGTTTGCAACGATCCATCCAGTATAATCAGAACTTAAGTATTCAAGGGCTTTTTTTGCCTCTCTGAAGGAGTTGTACCGAATGCCAACCCTGAATGGTTTACTGTCGGCAAGAACTGTAGCCTCGAGGCCTGCGGCTTTGAGTACCTCGAAAAATTTCAGGGCATATGTTTCATTGGTAAAGGAACCCAGGATAAGACAATATCCCGCGGCGGATGCGGCTTTAATTGTCGCATTGGCTGATTTACCATAAATTGATCCATGCTCTTTAAAAGAACTGTAATTGCTTTTATGATCCGGCCTGCCTCCCGAATAATCGCCGGCTTCCTGCTTAACGGGTTCACCGCTCACAATTCCCGGAATAACAATTTCAGTCCGCCTGTTTTCACGATGTTGTGCCGGTGTAATGTCGAGTCCGGGCGCAGTTTTATTAATTAACTGAGATTCACCGAAACCCTTTCCCGTCACATTTGCGTTTTGAATTCCTTTGGCTACAATATAATCCACTGCTGCCTGAGCACGTAATTGGGACAATTTCAGATTATATTGCTCAGACCCCCTTTCATCGGTATGGGAACTTAGTTCAACTTTTACTTCAGGATTTTCTTTTGTGAAAGAGATAAGGCGATCAAGCTCCCTGGCAGATTCAGGAAGAATATCCCACTTATCGAAATCGTAATAAATATTTCTCAACACAATCTTTTCATTCACATTCATTTCCAGCGATATTGTATCGCGGCGCGGAATCCCGGGCTTTGGTATTCCGTTTGAAACTACCAGATGGTTATCCTTATAACCCAGGGCAGAAGCTGTAATATCGCAGACTGAATTTTTCTTAAACGAAAAGGAAATTATTCCACCGGGGCTGGTAAAATCCGGTTTTTTATCACAAAAATTAACCAGTGCTCCGGGAATAGGGTGCAATGTTTTAGCATCTCTCACAAAAATTTCCTGCAGGTATTCAAATCCACGGTCAAAAGTCAACTTATAGATATCGTCGTTACCGGTGCCAGGCCTGTTTGAGGTGATATAACCAAATTCCCCCGCCGGGGGTAAAGTCATCGCGAAATCGTCAGCGGTGCTATTAATTGGCGCCGGGAACTGATTAATATTTATATCGTTCATCTTTTTATAGAAAAGATCAAATCCTCCGCTGCTGTGGTGTCCTGTTGATGCAAAAATCAGGACCCTTTGAGGATAATTATTACCGGTGATAAAAGGAAATTCATCTTTCCCGGTTGTATTAACCTGTGCTCCCATATTTACAGGAATACACCATTTATCGCTTTTACGAACAGACATATAGATATCGGTAGCGCCAAAGCCACCAGGCATATCGCTTGTAAATAAAAGTGTATCGCCCGAACAATTGATCGCCGGGTGTCCTACCGAATATTCCGGATTATTAAACGGAAACTCCTCAACAATATTCCATTTCCCCCCGGTATTCCTGGCAATGACTATTCTGAGCTTAATATTTTCGTTTCGGAAGGGGTTATACTTAATCAGTGGTGAAGTATAATTTGATTGAGTGACAAATAATTCACCTGTCAGGGCACACCATGATACAGGACCATCATGAAACCTGGTAATAAATTCATCGACAGCATGCCGTGTGCCCATCACATTTCCGGAATCATCGATACCCGCCTTATAAAGGTCATAAAACTCCCGGGTCATCAATTTTATATCTGATTGCCCGATTACTTCGTCGCGGAACGAAGAAAAATAAATAGAATCGCCAATAATGGCCGGACCAAAATCGCTCCTGATCGTATTTGTCTTTACTTCTGATACTTTCACTGACGATTGATCGAATAGCATATGTTGATCCGACTGGGCATTACCTGTCAGACAGGAAGCCGCCACCACGATAAAACAAAATAAAAGTTTTTTAAATTCCGATGGTACCAGGAATATTGAAATCTCATTAAAATGAATATCGATTTTATAATCATTCGATTTGCATTTTGAAACCAGTTGGGACAGCCTGTTTTTCATATCAATGTGGATTTAAAAGTAGCGGGGAGAGGCATATCTCCGTTTAGTAAACTCAATCTCGTACGAAATCATCACTTCATGTACGCCTTGCTGGTAATGTTTCATACTTGTAATGGTAAAATCTGATGCATACCCAATTCTGAATTTATTACTGATGACCCATTGAGCAATAACTCCAACCGCATCACCTGACCGGTACATTCCCCCGATCCAGAATTTTTCCGCAAGTAAAAAATTGGCAGAAACATCATACCGGATAGGAGCACCAACTGAAGCAATGGTCATAAATGTGGGTTTAAACTTTACATTTTCCGATAGATTATACACAAAACCTCCCGCAAAATAAAACTGCCGGACTTCAAGTGATTTCGCTGAAGAATTTCCTGTGCTTTCAAGTAAACTGTTTTGAATAAGCCGCGGTACCGAAAAACTCAAATAGTATTTGGGAGACGACAAAAACAATCCGGGTCCGACATTTGGTAAAAATCTGTTCTCAACTTCCTGCAATAAAACCTGGTCGGGGACTCCGTCAGGAAAAGGTTTAAGAATATAAATATCATTATTATAGTTGGTTACTGCACCTTTGAGACCAAACCGTAAGGATAAAATATCATTAAGCATAATGCGGTATGAGTAATCGAGGCTGAACATTAGTCTGCGTTCAGAACCCAACTCATCACGTACAACATTAAATCCAATCCCCACATTTTTTGTTGTCAGTGGCGTCTGAAATGAAAAAGTCTGCGTTGTGGGATGGCCTGTGAATCCGACCCACTGATGCCGACTCAAGGCCAGAAAACCCATGGTTTGCCAACTACCGGCATAAGCCGGGTTTACGGTCTGAAGATTGAAAATATATTGAGTATACATCGGATCCTGCTGACCTGCTGAAAATAGGGGACCACTTATAATGATCAATGCCAGCGCTGCCTTTCTGATTTTATCCCGAATTTTCATCATAATTCTATTCATGTTTTTCGCCTTTTTGCTGAAAAGCATTTTACTTATAAAGGGTATTGCGCTCATTTGCCAAGGAAAATAAATCCGGTACGTACATTACCATTTTCCAGTTTAAGAATATAATAGTAAGTTCCCACGGGCAGTTCGCCATTTATCAGATTCCATTTATGCTCCGAGCGCCCGTTCCAGAATGCCTGGTCCTCACTACCCCAATAATCAGTATTGCCATAATGATCCTTTTTGAACACCAATACGCCGGCACGATTAAGTATTTGGATCTCAGGATTTTCATAATTATACAAACATCGTATTTTAAAATAATCATGAGCACCATCAGCGTTAGGGGTGAAGACATTGGGGACAAAGACCTCGCAACTTTCATCCTTCTCAATAATGATCATCACGGTTCCCTCCGCACATATTGGGGGGATACCATTATCACAAATCCGGTACTTAAATGAATCGTTTCCAATGAAATCAACTTTAGGCTGATAAGTGAAGTCACCATTCGGACCAAGAATCAGCACTCCATATGCAGGACCTTGTACCGGAGTTACATTCAGTTTCATCTCATCGCCATCAATGTCGAAATCATTTATCAGAATATTTCCTTCCAGCTTTTGATGTTCTTTTGTCACGAAGTTATCTGTTACAGCATTAGCCGGATCATTTACGGGGGTTACATTAAGTATAAGATCTGATTTTGCAGCAAGACCTTCAATATCAACTACACTATAGGTCACAAGAGGTATGTTCCCATTATAATGCTGATCCGGTACAAATGAAAAAGTGCCATCCCGGTTGACCTGGATGGTGCCAACGTCGCCAATTGTGACATTTGTACCAGGGGAATAAATCGTAGAACCGATTGTGAAGGATTCAAGAGCGAGCGATTTCCCTTCAGGATCAAGGTCATTTTCAAATAAATTTCCGTTGGCCGGATTATTTTCCGCGGTGGTAAAATGATCAGCAGCAGCGATCGGCGGCTGATTTTTCAATGCCACATTCACAGAAATATTGCCACGATTTGACAATAAACCATCATTATCATTTACAACATACTGAATATTAACTGAACCAATATAATTAGCTACTGCTGTAAAAGTAACTTCACCTTCACCAGACACCAAAAAAGCACCTTTATTGGCCACATTATATGAATTCTGCAGACCTGAAGTGAGAGGATCAAGATCAATTGTTGCAGGAATAATCTGACCATCAGCATCCGTATCATTTAAAACCAAATTAAAAGTTACAGATTCTTGTTCGATGGTATTTATATCCTCGTCATTGGCAGCGGGTGGATCAAGTACCACAAAAGAGTCGTTCTGTGAACAGCCGTTCTTATCCGTGATATTCAGGCTATATACTCCAAATTTGAGTCCTGTTAAATCTTCTGAAGACGCTGTAAACGATCCTGGTCCGGTCCACAAATGATTGTATGGCAGGGTTCCACCTGTAATAGTCGCATCAATGGTTCCATCTGCCACTCCGGCTTTTGTAGCATTTGTACCGCTAAAAGCCAGTGGGAAAGGGTCCGGGTGGAAGCCGACAGCAATATCGGCTCCGGGTTCTGTACATGTTCCGTTACTAACTGCCCAGTGCAGGACATATGACCCGTAGGCGTCAGCAATAAAGGTAGAACTGCCACTGCCCGGTGAGGTGAAAGTACCCGTTCCACCGCTCACTATACTCCAGACACCGGTTCCTGATGTGGGTATACTGCCACCTAAAGCTCCGCTAACCATTGATCCACAAATATTGTGAGCCGAACCTACCGTGGCCGCAGTGGGCGATTGCCTGAAATCCACTGTAATATCGGAGGTATTTGGTGTACATGTGCCATTGCTAATGGACCAGCGCAAAACATAAGTTGAATAGGCATCGGCTGTAAAGATTGAACTTCCACCCGCAGGTGCAGTAAACGTCCCGGTGCCCCCGCTTACAATACTCCAAAGGCCGGTTCCTGTACCCGGACTGTTTCCTCCTAACGGATTACTTATCAGTGTTCCGCAGAGGTTCTGTACTGGCCCCACTGTTGCTGCTTCGGGAGCCTGATAAAAGTCCACGATAACATCTGCAGTATTAATACAAGCTGCGGTGTTTGTGATAGTCCAGCGCAAAACATAAGGTCCGTATGAATCTGCGGTAAAAGTTGAATTGCCACTGCCCGAATTACTGAAAGTTCCCGTGCCCCCGCTTACAATACTCCAGGTACCGGTACCCACGGCCGGAGTATTTCCACCTAACCCGTTGCTTACCAATATTCCGCAGTGATTCTGTGCAGCTCCGGCTATTGCAGTTGTCGGAGCCTGATTAAATCTGACAGTAATGTCGGCAATGGACGGAGTACAAATGCCATTACTGATGGTCCATCTTAAAACGTAATCTCCGTAAGCATCGGCGGTAAAGGTAGAACTGCCGCTGCCGGAAGCGCTGAATGTACCCGTACCGCCGCTCAAAATACTCCAGGTACCGGTTCCAACAGCAGGTGTATTGCCGCCTAATGCTTCGCTAACCAACACGCCGCATTTATCCTGAGTTAGTCCAACGGTTGCAGTTACCGCTGCCTGGCTGAAGGTAACGGTAATGTCGGCAGTAGCTGGTGTACACGTACCATTGCTGATCGTCCAACGTAAAACGTATGTTCCGTAAGTGTCAGCCGTGAAGGTTGAACTGCCTGTGCCGGAATTGCTGAAAGTACCTGCGCCCCCGCTTACAATACTCCAAAGGCCGGTTCCTGTACCCGGACTGTTTCCTCCTAACGGATTACTTATCAGTGTTCCGCAGAGGTTCTGTACTGGCCCCACTGTTGCTGCTTCGGGAGCCTGATAAAAGTCCACGATAACATCTGCAGTATTAATACAAGCTGCGGTATTTGTGATAGTCCAGCGCAAAACATAAGGTCCGTATGAATCTGCGGTAAAAGTTGAATTGCCACTGCCCGAATTGCTGAATGTTCCCGTGCCCCCGCTTACAATACTCCAGGTACCGGTACCCACGGCCGGGGTATTTCCACCTAACCCGTTGCTTGCCAATATTCCGCAGTGATTCTGTGCAGCTCCGGCTGTTGCCGTTGTCGGAGCCTGATTAAATCTGACAGTAATGTCGGCAATGGACGGAGTACAAATGCCATTACGGATGGTCCATCTTAAAACGTAATCTCCGTAAGCATCGGCGGTAAAGGTTGAACTGCCGCTGCCGGAAGCACTGAATGTACCCGTACCTCCGCTCAGAATACCCCAGGCACCGGTCCCAACAGCAGGTGTATTGCCGCCTAATGCTGCGCTAACCAACACACCGCATTTATCCTGTGTCAATCCTACAGTTGCGGTGGTCGGGGTCTGGCTGAAGGTAACGATAATATCAGCCGTAGCTGGTGTACACGTACCATTGCTAATCGTCCAACGTAAAATGTATGTTCCGTAAGTGTCAGCCGTGAAGGTTGAACTGCCGCTGCCGGAATTGCTGAAAGTCCCTGTGCCACCACTTACAATGCTCCACAGGCCGGTTCCGGTTACCGGTACGTTGCCACCCAACGCATTGCTTATTAAGGTTTCACAAAGATCTTGAGCCGTGCCGGTGCCTGATGTTGTCGGAGCGACGAAATTAGTTACTGAGACAGTATCAGAAGAGGCTACACAAGTTCCATTCGAAATTGTCCATTCAAACAGATACTCACCCGGAACCATTCCGCTAACTGTTGAATTATAAAGAGATGCGTTGTTGAATAAAGGTGTATTCGGACCGCTTATCATTGTCCATAAACCTGATCCGTTTGCCGGAGAGTTACCGGCCATGGAAATAGCTGCTTCATTGCAAAGGTTTTGATCCGGACCTGCCGCCGATGTTGAAGGAGCTGCTGAGTTAGTAACTGTGATCGTGCCTGAGGATAGATCACATGCTCCGTTTGAAATACTCCATTGAAACACGTAAACACCCGGAACCATACCGGTGACAGTTGTATTAAAAAGTGAATTATCTGTAAAGGATGGTGTGTTTGGCCCGCTTAACACTGTCCAGGTGCAGGTTCCGATGGTTGGTTGATTGCCTGCCATGGTAGTTGTAATCACGCTACAAAGATTCTGTGCCGGACCAGGGATGGCGGGGTCCGGGGGATTCGAAATGGTAACATTAACATCACTCACAGAAGGAGCGCACGACCCGTTAACAATACTCCAACGGAATACATAAGTACCAGGAATCAAACCGGTGACAGTAGTGTTGTAAAGAGAGGCATTTGTAAACACCGGAACATTCGGTCCGCTTATCAATGTCCAGGTACCGCTTCCGGAAGAAGGAATATTTCCTTCCAGTGTGGCAGAATTTACGCCGCATAAACTCTGTGCGTTGCCCGCATCTGAATTTGCGGGAGGAGAAGCTATAGCTACTGTTGTTGAATCAGTTACTGCAGGGCATCCCCCAACTGCCGCGAGGCTGTAAGTTATGATATGTGATCCGGCAGCACTGCCCGATGCAGTTAGTGCCCCTGATACGGGATTCAGAACCAAAGCGGCATCCGAACTAAAAATTCCACCCGTAAAGTTCCCCGTTCCGATCAGCGTTATGGGTTGGGAACCGGGATTGTCTGAACAGAAAGGTGTTCCGTCGTACGAAATGGCAACAGTAGGGAGCACACTTACTTTTACATTGATCATCGTCGCGACCATTCCGAAAGGGATTTCACGGACGCCTCGTACATAATAAGTACCATTCCCCACCTTCGTGGGATCCGGGACAATTCTGGTTAACATCTCATCCTCATAAAAGGTGAAAACAAGACCCGCTGTTGAGCCGGATGTGATTGCCGGCTGAGTCAGATCGACAGTTGAAGGAAAGCAGACAGGGGCAGGATCAGTAATTCGAATTATTACCTGATCATCACCCTTTGCCTGATACGCCATAATCAGAAAGAGATAAATCAGCGTAGCCGGACGAATGGAGTATATCGTGATTTTCCTGTAAAGAAAAGCGGTCATTCTGACGAGTAAGTTTGCAATCATGATCAGGTATTTATTGCACATGTTTCATTCAAAATAAAATCATTCAGGACCTATCTGTCACTTACAGTAACTGATTGAATATCTGAACATCCGTTAACAGATGTCCCTTTGATAAAGTACTTACCGCTTAAAACTGATTCCGGCGATGTTAATGGTTGTGCTGCATCTGAATCGTACCAATACGTATAAACCAGCCCCTCATCAGATCCGGATTTGATTGTTGATAACGTCAAATCTGCTTTTTCGTTCAGGCTTTTTAAAACCGGATTTGCAATTACCATTTTGGGTTTATCGGTTACTGTTACTTTAACTGATCCCGCAACCCAGGTTTTTCGGGTACTACCTGATACGCCTTTGATGTAATATATCCCCGACACTACCCTTTCGGGATCTGATACTAAAGTTTTCAGATCAGTGTCGGTAAAATAACTGAACTTTAATCCTTCCGTAGATCCTTCCGTAATTTTGGCGGCAGTCAGATCAACGGTTGATGGATAACAAACTGCAGCCGGATCATGAATTTTCAGAATTGTGAAACTCTCCTGAGCCCAAACACTTTTATTCAAAATAATGAGGATAACAAAGAGCGTTAAACAATAAAGAATCAGCCGGGTATTGAGGTTTATATTAAGATTTATTTTCATATACTATCTTTTACTGAAAGCTATCCCTGAATTAGATAAAAAACACTTTATTAACATTTGAGAAAAACACATAATATGACCAGAGGATCTCATTGTGATACTTAACAATTACTAAATTATAAATAATGCAATTAATTATTAATAAAGCAGTGGAAATGGTCGGGTTATACCTAAGAACCGGAAAATAATAAATATTGTTGTATCTTACCGTGTGAAATCATTAAAAATAAATCAATGTGTATACTCACTTACACCTCCCCCTCTCCGTCTGCTGTCAAGAAATCTCAGCAATGGTAAATATAAAATACAGACCTTGAAGGTGACTAATTTTACATTGATCAAATTTTATTAACAAAGTTATTAACATTTTTTGCCATTGTATTAACAATTGTCAATAGCAATATTGTTGTTGTGAATTAAATATTTCAATCAGATAATTCCGGCATAAATCTATCGATTCCTATAAATAGTGATATAGATATGAATAAACAACTATATTTGATGTATAATTTCTATAAAACAGCCGGGGGCCAAAATGCTGTTTTTATAATCAGAAATGGAATGAGGTGAAGATAAATTTGCTTATTTTGTCAATTGAAACTATTTACACCGGGTGAGGGCTGAAGTAAAAAGTAAATCAACAGAAACATCTCACTCAAATTAAAAATGTATCTTTACGAATGTATTAATTACCTGTCGGAATTAACCTATACCCGGAATTTGCATGGTTCTTGTGGGTAAAAAGAAAATGAAAATCATCATGATGAAAAAGAAATGGGAATTTGTTTTGTTTATAATGCTTTGTCTTTCAATAAATCCGTTATTTTCTTTCGGTCAGATTCCCGCACAGTTAATCACCGGGCTCAAGGCTGGTGATGCAAAAATAGTAGCTTCCCATTTTAATGAGAATATTGAACTTATTGTATTAGACCGGGAACTGGTTTGCTCTCAGGCACAAGGGGAACAAATTTTAAAAGATTTTTTCACCCGCAACAAACCAATAGATTTCAAAATAACTCATCAGGGAGGTGACGATTCGCCGTATGCCATTGGCAAAATGCAAACCGGCAGTGGTAATTTCAGAGTCTATTTTCTGTTAAAGTCGAAAGCAGGTAAATCTCATATTGTCCAGCTCAGGATTGATAAAGATTAGTTTGTAAACCGGTAATTTTCGCTGAATGTCGATACGGAAAGCTTTAGAGCAAAGGTTAAAAAGCCTTGAAAAGGCCATCGTCCGGAAAGCAAGATTAATAACGCTTCCTTTTTTTGATGGTGAACCTCTGTATGATGTTGCCGTTTTTTTTTGGAAAGGTCTTTACGACGGTGCAATATCTACGCGGGCTTCTGCTATTGCCTTCAACTTTATCCTGGCAATTTTCCCCGCCATCATCTTTGTTTTTACGTTGATTCCTTACATACCAATCCCTGATTTTCAGGAGCAGTTATTAATATTGCTGCAAAGTATTTTACCACATGATGCATTCGTGGCTATCCGCGGTACAATTGAGGATATTGTCACTCAGCCACGTGGAGGTTTGCTGTCATTCGGATTCTTTGCCGCATTTATTTTTGCCACAAACGGCATTGTTTCTGTGATCGCTGCCTTTAACGGGACAATTCATGCCATCGAAACAAGGACATGGATAAATCAGCGGCTGGTAGCACTTATCATAGCTGTTATTCTGACCTTGTTAACAGCAATAAGTGTTGCCCTAATTACAGTAAGTCAGGCGGTCATGGATTTCATGGTTGATCATGGATTCCTGCAGATCGATCTTACCTACAAACAACTTATACTTGGTGGGAGATGGCTGATAATCTGCTTTTTATTTTTCTTCGGTTATGCATTTCTCTTTTATCTTGCACCGGCCCGCAAGACGAAATTCCGGTTTTTTTCAGCAGGCGGAACCCTGGCAACCATTCTGACAATTCTTACGACCATCGGATTCTCCTATTACATTAATAATTTCGGAAAGTACAACACCTTATATGGTTCCATCGGAACCCTTGTCGTTGTAATGCTTTCGGTCTATTTCAACGCCTTAATTCTGCTTATCGGCTTCGAATTAAATGTCAGTATATGGCATTCACGGCGCAGTAATTCGGATTCGGGTGTTGAAGATAAACTGTAATTCTCAAATCATTAGAAATCAATTTTTCAATATCCATCCATCGCTGTAATCGGGCTTTAAGGCTTCAAGTGCTTTTTTGGCCTTACCCATGGAATCGTATACGCATCCAACCCTGAATGGAATAATTTCACCAAAAATTACTGCTTCGTACCCTTTTACTTTTAGCTCCCGTACAAACCTGGAAGCACTGACCTGATCGCGGAATGAACCTAAAATCAGATAAAATTCCCTGTCCCACTTTTTATTGACACCTGCACTTCCCAACTTACCAAACAGGGACCCGTGTTCCTTAAAGGAACTGTAATCTACTGAGTGGTCGGGCATACCATTCGAATAATCACCTGTATTCTGTTTAACCGGTTCACCGCGTAAAAAGCCGGGAATAATGATTTCGGTTCTCCTGTTTTCCCTGTTTTGCTCAGGGGTGATATTTAAGCCCTCTGTTCGTTTGTGGATTAACTGCGTTTTGCCAAATCCCTTACCCGTGATCCTTGTTGAATCGATTCCTTTTGAAACGATATAACCGATCGCTGAAGCAGCGCGCAATTCGGATAATTTCAAATTATAAATATCACTACCCCGCTCATCAGTATGTGAACTCAGGTCAACTTTCATTTCAGGATTTTCCATCATCAGTGAAACCAACCGATCGAGTTCTTTCGATGCCTCAGGCAAAATATTCCATTTATCAAAGTCGTAATAAATATTTCGCAACACTATTTTCTTGTTTTCGACAATCTTCATCCAGATCGTATCCCGTGTGACAGTGACATTCATATTACAGGAGGTCAGTAATTGTGATTCATCATAATACCCAAATGCGCTTGCCAGGACTTTACATTCAGCTTCATTGCAAGCTAAGGAATCTATCTTTCCTGCTGCATCAGTCAGGTAGCCATTTTTATCACACATGGATATCTTCACGCCAGGTATAGGATGCCTGGAGTTGATATCATAAACATATACCTCTCTCGATTTAAATACTTTAGAAATTCTTCTGAAAGTAAATTTATAAATATCGTCACTTCCCGTACCCGGCCGGTTGGAAGTCAGGTACCCATATTCTTTACCGGAAGGAATACTCATTGCAAAATCGTCAAATTCGCTGTTGACCGGCTTTTCGAAGCGGGTTATCTCACTATAGTCGGAAGGAAATTTCGTGTAATACAAATCAAGGTCACTTTCCCCTGGCCGGCGAACGGAGGAAAATATCAGGAATCTGCCATTAAAGAGTTTATCGGTAATAAAGGCGAACTCTTCTTTTTCGGAAGTATTGATTTTCGGTCCAAGATTAACAGGATTTTCCCATTTTCCATTCTTCCTTACCGAATAATAGAGATCTGTTTTCCCGTACCCCCCGGGTTTATCACTCGAAAAAACCAGCGTATCGCCTGAAGCAGTAACAGCAGGATGTCCGACTGAGTACTGCGGATTATTCCACGGAAAATCATTGATCCGCACCCATCGGCCATCAATCTTTTTTGCAACATATATTCTTAATCTGTTCAGAATATTCTGGAAGGGTTTCAAATTACCCGACTGGTCGTCATAGTTCCTTGTGATGAATAGTTCACCTGTCTTTGCACACCATGAAAGAGGCCCATCATTATACATGGTAATAAATTCCTTAATCGGAATACGTTTACCCGACACATTTCCCTGTTGATCAACCCCGGCTTTATAAAGGTCATAAAATTCCTTATTCCTGAGTTTTTGATCACTTTTACTTTTGAGGTCATCATTGAATGTTGTGAAATAAAGTGAATCCTCAACCAGGGTAGGACCAAAATCACTGTGAATCGAATTTGTACCTATTTCGGTAATTTTAAATGATGAAGGATCAAAAATCCGGTTGTCTTTATTTTGTGAAGATCCGGCAGCTGATAAAAACAACAGGGAAAATAAAAAAAGGCAGTGATTTACAGTTAGTGATTTCATTTGCGGGTAAGGCTTCAAATTGAAAATTTTGAGTGAATTTTAAAAATACCTTGGAGAGACATACCTCCGTTTTACAGGAATTAACTCGTAGGAGATCATCACTTCGTGAACGCCATTGTGATAATTCCGCAGGTCGGTCGTTGTGAAATCATATGCATATCCGAAACGAAGTTTTCTGTTAATTATCCACTGAGCTATTACCCCGAATGAATCGCCTGAACGATACATTCCTCCCAGCCAGAATTTCTCGGCCAGTAAAAAATTAGCAGAAAGATCATAACTGAAAGGACTTCCCATCACAGTTTTTGTCATAAACGAAGGCTTAAATTTTAAATTATCTGAAAGATCAAACAACAATCCCCCCGCGAAAAAAAAGTTACGCACCTCCGATTTGGTCGAGAAATTATTCACGTTCGACTGAAAGTTGTTTTCAATAATTTTTGGCAATGAAAGGCTCAGATAATACACTTTGGAGGAGAGAAAAAGACCAACACCCACATTGGGCATAAACTTATTTTCAACCATTTCCTGAAAAACAGGGTCAGACGGATCGTTCTGTACATAGTCAAACAGGTTATTGCTATAATTGGTAAATCCGCCTTTCAATCCAAACCGTAAAGAAGTGTTATCCGACAAAAAAACCTGGTAAGAATAGTCCATATTGACCAGGAGTTTTTTTTCCAGCCCGATTTTGTCAAGGATTACATTAAATCCAAGCCCCACATTTGCAGATCTTAACGGTGTCTGAAAAGAAAAAGTTTGTGTGGTGGGATGACCATTCAATCCAACCCATTGGTTGCGGGATAACAAAGTGATCCCCATGGTTTGCCAATAACCCACATACGCCGGATTAACAGTCTGAAGATTAAAGACATATTGAGTGTACATAGGATCCTGCTGTCCTTTAGAAAAGAGTGTGCCCATAATCATCAGCAATGCCAACGTTATCTTTCTTATTTTCATAGTTCTCTTATCTGTGCATTCTTTGTAATTCACGTTTATGCGACCCTTCTTAAGGCTTACTTGTTCAGAAATAAGAATCCTGTCAGAACACTGGCATTGTCTAATTTAAGTACATAGAAGTAGGTACCGACCGGCAGCATTTGATTGCCTATTGTCAGTTTGTTATCAGAGTGTCCATCCCACCATGCTTCGTTTTCGCTGCCCCAGAAGTCGACATTTCCATAATGGTCTTTTTTAAAGACCAGGTTACCCCACCGATTGTATATTTCTATGACAGGATTCTCATAGTTATCCAAACACCTGATTATAAAGTTATCGTTGATTCCATCCGCATTTGGGGAGAAGGAATTTGGTACAAATACGACACAACTATCGGCACAATTTGTTGGTTTTGGATTTATCGTCACACTGGTACCCTGCGAAACACATCCGGATTGACTCCTCACAGTTACTGTATAGTCTTCCGAAGGTAAAAGAGTAAATATTCCGGTATTATTCATATCCGAATAAGTTGAGCCATCGAGAAGATAGGTTAATCCGGTGCCGACCTGTGGTATTACAGTTATGGTTCCGGTAGTTTCTGTACATGTAGGCTGCAACACCTGTTCAATTACAGGTTTTAACGGGGTGATCGGTTGCTCATTAATTATGACATTGGCTGATGCCGGCGAAGTGCATCCTTCGGCATTGGTTACAGTATAAGTATATGTTCCTGTAATTAATCCCTGCAGAGTTGTACTTGTGCCTGTGCCCGTCGTCGATCCGCCTGCCGAACCGGTTAATGTCCAGGTTCCTGAAGCCGGTAATCCACTGATAAGTATACTTCCTGTTGCCAAAGCACAGGTCGGTTGGGTTATGGTGCCGCTAATCAAAGGCACAGCCGGCGCACCTGACACAGGATTGATGATAAATTCAGCCGACGACACGCAGCCCGGGTCTGAGGCGGTATTGCGTACCCTGATCGTATAGGTTGCATTTGGCGCTAACCCGCTGAATGTCTTTGCACTTCCCCATATTGAACCGTCTTTGCTGTATTCCAGTGTTTCCCCGACAGGACTGGTTACCGTGATTGTACCGGTTGGCACCGCACATGTCGGCTGGATTAAGGTAGCTGAGGGTACAAGCGGCGGAACACATGCAAAGGTGATTGTAACAGAAGCACTTTTCGATGTCGCTCCATCTATATCCTTGACGGTATAGAATATTGGTGTCGGATTGCCGGAATAACCAGCCACCGGAGTAAAGGTGATTGCACCTGTTACGGGATTAACACTCCAAATACCCTGATCTGCGACGATCAACTTATCCAGGGTTCCGTTCCCATCGGTGTCAGTTCCACCAATACAACTCACTGTTGCAGGAAGAACCAGGTTGCCGGTTACATCATTTTCTGTGACATTCAACGTGACCGGTGCTCCAGTGATAATTCCGTTAGAAGCATCATCTACTGTCCCGGGTGCTCCCAAAATAGTTACGGTTGCTGTCGCACAATCTGCCGGAGAGCTCCCGTCACATAACTGGTATGAAAATTCATCCGAGCCTAAGTAATTCGCAACAGGGGTATAGGTATAACTTCCGCCATGATCCATCGTGACCGTCCCATGAGCTGCTCCGCCGTTAATCCCAACAATACTCCAGACATTGCCGCCATCGTTGCTTGAGATATCATTGCTTGCTGCATTGCCCGATACAGGCGCGCCTTCACTTATGGTATTGATATCATTGACTGCAAGAGGCAAATCGTTAACCGAAGCGATTGTAACCGTAACCGTTGCCATGGAGCAATCCTGTGGCGTACTTCCATCACAAACCCGGTAAGTAAATACATCCGATCCAAAGTAATTTTTATCAGGAGTATAGGTACCATACCCGTCCGGATCCATCATAACTGTACCATGTGCTGCACCTCCATTCACTCCGACCAGGCTCCAGATGTTGCCGCCGTCACCACTCAGGTTATCATTCGCCGAAACATTTCCGGAAACCGGTGTATCTTCATTAGTAACTGTAGTATCATTGACAGCATATGGGATATCATTGACCTGACTTATTGTAATTGTAACCGTTGCCGCTGAGATATCGCGGGGAGTACTGCCGTCAGTTAAGCGATAAGAAAATACATCCGTACCAACGTAATCTGCCGCAGGAGTATAGATATAGCTCCCGACGGGATTCATGGTAACCGATCCATGGTTTGTACCGCCTGTTATTCCGATAAGGCTCCAGACATTGCCGCCATCACCACTCGGGGTATCATTTATCGAAACATTTCCTGAGACCGGAGTATCTTCATTGGTTGAATTGAAATCATTGACAGCAAGGGGCAGGTCATTAACCGGACTGATTGTAACGAAAACCGTTCCTACGGAGCAATCCTGTGATGTACTTCCATCACAAACCCGGTAAGTAAACACATCCGATCCAAAGTAATTTGTATCAGGAATATAGGTGCCATGCCCGTCAGGATCCATCATAACTGTACCATGTACGGCACCTCCGTTCACTCCGACCAGGCTCCATACGTTGCCACCATCACTACTCGGGTTATCATTCGCCGAAACATTTCCGGAAACCGGTGTATCTTCAATGGTGAATGTAGTATCATTGACAGCATATGGGATATCATTGACCTGATTTATTGTAATTGTAACCGTTGCCGCTGAACAATCTGCCGGCGTACTGCCATCGCAAACCCGGTATGAAATTACATCCGATCCGAAGTAATCTGCAACAGGGGAATAGGTATAGCTCCCGTCGGGATCCATCGTCACCGTACCATGCGCTGCACCGCCACAGCTTCCGTCGAGGCTCCAGGCATTGCCGCCATCACCGCTCGGGGTGTCATTTACCGAAGCATTACCTGATACTTGCGTGTCCTCATTTGTGATTGCGCCATCATTGACCGCGACAGGCACATCATTGACAGAAGTAATTGTAACCGAAACTGTTGCCACTGAACAATCCGGCGGCGTACTGCCGTCACATAACCGGTAAGTAAACAGATCCGATCCAAAGTAATCTGCAACAGGGGTATAGGTATAGCTCCCGTCGGGATCCATCATCACCGTTCCATGAGCTGCACCGCCGTTGGTTCCGTCGAGGCTCCATATATTACCGCCATCACCGCTCGGGGTATCATTTACCGAAGCAAACCCTGTGACCGGAAGATCTTCGCTGGTTGTGATAAGGTCGTTTTGGGCTGCCGGGATATCATTAACCGAAGTGATAGTAACAGACACCGTTGCCACTGAACAATCTGCCGGCGTACTGCCGTCACATAACCGGTACGTGAATACATCCGATCCGAAGTAATCTGCAACAGGGGTATAGGTATAGCTCCCGTCGGGATCCATCGTTACCGTTCCATGAGCTGCACCGCCGTTGGTTCCGTCGAGGCTCCATATATTACCGCCATCGCCGCTCGGGGTGTCATTTACCGAAGCAAACCCTGTGACCGGAATGTCTTCACTGGTTGTGATAACGTCGTTTTGGGCTGCCGGGGTATCATTAACCGATGTTATTGTAACAGAAACTGTTGCCACGGAACAATCCTGTGGTGTACTGCCGTCACATAACCGGTAAGAAAATACATCCACACCAAAGTAATCTGCAACAGGGGTATAGGTATAGCTCCCGTCAGGATTCATCGTCACCGTTCCATGAGCCGCACCGCCGTTGGTTCCGTCAAGGCTCCAGGCATTGCCGCCATCACCGCTCGGGGTATCGTTTATTGAAACATTACCTGTGACCGGAAGATCTTCATTGGTGGTGATAACATCATTTTGGGCTGCCGGGGTATCATTAACCGAAGTAATTGTGACAGAAACTGATGCCACGGAGCAATCCGACGGCCTACTGCCGTCACATAACCGGTACGTAAATGCATCCGGTCCGAAGTAATCTGCGACAGGAGTATAGGTATAGCTCCCGTCAGGATCCATCGTCACCGTCCCATGAGCCGCTCCGCCGTTGGTTCCGTCAAGGCTCCAGGCATTGCCGCCATCACCGCTCGGGGTATCGTTTATTGAAACATTACCTGTGACCGGAAGATCTTCATTGGTGGTGATAACATCATTTTGGGCTGCCGGGGTATCATTAACCGATGTTATTGTAACAGAAACTGTTGCCACGGAACAATCCTGTGGTGTACTGCCGTCACATAACCGGTAAGAAAATACATCCACACCAAAGTAATCTGCGACTGGAGTATAGGTATAGCTCCCGTCGGGATCCATCGTCACCGTTCCATGAGCTGCACCGCCGTTGATTCCGTCAAGGCTCCAGGCATTGCCGCCATCACCGCTAGGGGTATCGTTTGCTGTGACTGTGCTACTAATTGGGGAATCTTCACTGGTTGTGATAACATCGTTTTGGGCTGCCGGGGTATCATTAACCGATGTTATTGTAACAGAAACTGTTGCCACGGAACAATCCTGTGGTGTACTGCCGTCACATAACCGGTAAGAAAATACATCCACACCAAAGTAATCTGCGACTGGAGTATAGGTATAGCTCCCGTCGGGATCCATCGTCACCGTTCCGTGAGTTGCGCCGCCGTTGATTCCGTCGAGGCTCCAGGCATTGCCGCCATCACCGCTCGGGGTATCGTTTACCGAAGCATTACCTGTGACCGGAATGTCTTCACTGGTTGTGATAACATCGTTTTGGGCTGCCGGGGTATCGTTGACCGAAGTGATTGTAACAGAAACTGTTGCCACGGAGCAATCCGGCGGTGTACTGCCGTCACATAACCGGTACATGAATGCATCCGGTCCAAAGTAATCCGCAACAGGGGTATAGGTATAGCTCCCGTCAGGATCCATCGTCACCGTTCCATGAGCTGCACCGCCGTTGGTTCCGTCGAGGCTCCATATATTACCGCCATCGCCGCTCGGGGTGTCATTTACCGAAGCATTACCTGATACTTGCGTGTCCTCATTTGTGATTGCGCCATCATTGACCGCGACAGGCACATCATTGACAGAAGTAATTGTAACCGAAACTGTTGCCACTGAACAATCCGGTGGCGTACTGCCGTCACATAGCCGGTACGTAAATGCATCCGGTCCAAAATAATCCGCAACAGGGGTATAGGTATAGCTCCCGTCAGGATCCATCGTCACCGTTCCATGAGCTGCACCGCCGTTGATTCCGTCAAGGCTCCAGGCATTGCCGCCATCACCGCTAGGGGTATCGTTTGCTGTGACTGTGCTACTAATTGGGGAATCTTCACTGGTTGTGATAACATCGTTTTGGGCTGCCGGGGTATCATTAACCGATGTTATTGTAACAGAAACTGTTGCCACGGAACAATCCTGTGGTGTACTGCCGTCACATAACCGGTAAGAAAATACATCCACACCAAAGTAATCTGCGACTGGAGTATAGGTATAGCTCCCGTCGGGATCCATCGTCACCGTTCCGTGAGTTGCGCCGCCGTTGGATCCGTCGAGGCTCCACACATTGCCGCCATCACCGCTAGGGGTATCGTTTGCTGTGACTGTGCTACTAATTGGGGAATCTTCACTGGTTGTGATAACATCGTTTTGAGCTGCCGGGGTATCATTAACCGAAGTAATTGTGACAGAAACTGATGCCACGGAGCAATCCGGTGGCGTACTGCCGTCACATAGCCGGTACGTAAATGCATCCGGTCCAAAATAATCCGCAACAGGGGTATAGGTATAGCTCCCGTCAGGATCCATCGTCACCGTTCCATGAGCTGCACCGCCGTTGGCTCCGTCAAGACTCCATACATTGCCGCCATCGCCACTTGGGGTATCATTTGTTGAAACATTTCCTGATACTTGCGTGTCCTCGTTTGTGATTGCGTTATCATTCACAGCGACAGGCACATCGTTTACCGAAGTAATTGTAACCGAAACTGTTGCCACGGAGCAATCTGCCGGCGTACTGCCGTCACATAACCGGTACGTAAATACATCCGATCCAAAGTAATCTGTAACCGGAGTATAGGTATAGCTCCCGTCAGGATCTATCGTCACCGTTCCATGAGCTGCACCGCCATTGGTTCCGTCAAGGCTCCAGGCATTGCCGCCATCACCGCTCGGGGTATCGTTTATTGAAACATTACCTGTGACCGGAAGATCTTCATTGGTGGTGATAACATCATTTTGGGCTGCCGGGGTATCATTAACCGATGTTATTGTAACAGAAACTGTTGCCACGGAACAATCCTGTGGTGTACTGCCGTCACATAACCGGTAAGAAAATACATCCACACCAAAGTAATCTGCGACTGGAGTATAGGTATAGCTCCCGTCGGGATCCATCGTCACCGTTCCATGAGCTGCACCGCCGTTAACACCGACCAGACTCCAAAGATTGCCACCATCGCCACTCGGGGTGTCGTTTATTGAAGCAAACCCTGTGACCGGAATGTCTTCACTTGTATTGATAACATCGTTTTGGGCTGCCGGGGTATCATTAACCGAAGTAATTGTGACAGAAACTGATGCCACGGAGCAATCCGACGGCGTACTGCCGTCACATAACCGGTACGTAAATGCATCCGGTCCGAAGTAATCTGCAACAGGGGTATAGGTATAGCTCCCGTCGGGATTCATCGTCACCGTTCCATGAGCTGCACCGCCGTTGGCTCCGTCAAGACACCACACATTGCCGCCATCACCGCTCGGGGTGTCATTTATTGAAGCAAACCCTGTGACCGGAAGATCTTCATTAGTTGTCAGAAGGTCGTTTTGGGCTACCGGGATATCATTGACCGAAGTAATAGTAACAGAAACTGTTGCCACTGAACAATCTGCCGGAGTACTTCCATCACATAACCGGTAAGAAAATACATCCGATCCAAAGTAATCTGCAACAGGAGTATAGGTATAGCTGCCGTCGGGATCCATCGTGACCGTTCCATGAACTGCACCACCATCAATTCCGTCGAGGCTCCACACATTACCGCCATCACCGCTCGGGGTATCGTTTACCGAAGCATCACCTGTGACCGGAAGATCTTCATTAGTGGTGATAACATCATTTTGAGCTGCCGGGGTATCATTGACCGAAGTAATAGTAACAGAAACTGTTGCCACTGAACAATCTGCCGGCGTACTGCCGTCACATAACCGGTACGTGAATGCATCCGATCCGAAGTAATCTGCAACAGGGGTATAGGTATAGCTCCCGTCAGGATCCATCGTCACCGTTCCATGAGCTGCACCGCCATTGATTCCGTCGAGGCTCCAGGCATTGCCACCATCGCCGCTAGGGGTATCGTTTGCTGTGACTGTGCTACTAATTGGGGAATCTTCACTGGTTGTGATAACATCGTTTTGGGCTGCCGGGGTATCGTTTACCGAATTGATTGTAACAGAAACTGTTGCCACTGAACAATCTGCCGGTGTACTGCCATCGCATAACCGGTACGTGAATACATCCGATCCGAAGTAATCTGCGACAGGGGTATAGGTATAGCTCCCGTCAGGATCCATCGTCACCGTTCCATGAGCTGCACCGCCATTGATTCCGTCGAGGCTCCAGGCATTGCCGCCATCACCGCTCGGGGTATCGTTTACCGAAGCATTACCTGTGACCGGAATGTCTTCACTGGTTGTGATAACGTCGTTTTGGGCTGCCGGGGTATCGTTGACAGAAGTGATTGTAACAGAAACTGTTGCCACTGAACAATCTGCCGGCGTACTGCCGTCACATAACCGGTACGTAAATACATCCGGTCCGAAGTAATCTAAGACTGGAGTATAGGTATAGCTCCCATCAGGATCCATCGTGACCGTTCCATGAGCTGCACCGCCGTTGATTCCGTCGAGGCTCCACACATTACCGCCATCGCCGCTCGGGGTATCGTTTACCGAAGCATTACCTGTGACCGGAATGTCTTCACTGGTTGTGATAACATCGTTTTGGGCTGCCGGGGTATCATTAACCGATGTTATTGTAACAGAAACTGTTGCCACGGAACAATCCTGTGGTGTACTGCCGTCACATAACCGGTAAGAAAATACATCCACACCAAAGTAATCTGCGACTGGAGTATAGGTATAGCTCCCGTCGGGATCCATCGTCACCGTTCCGTGAGTTGCGCCGCCGTTGGATCCGTCGAGGCTCCACACATTGCCGCCATCACCGCTAGGGGTATCGTTTACCGAAGCATTACCTGTGACCGGAGTGTCCTCGTTTGTGATTGCGCCATCATTAACCGCGACAGGCACATCATTAACCGAAGTAATTGTAACAGAAACTGTTGCCACGGAGCAATCCGGCGGCGTACTGCCATCACAAACCCGGTACGTAAACACATCCGGACCAAAGTAATCTGCAACAGGGGTATAGGTATAGCTCCCGTCAGGATCCATCGTTACCGTCCCATGAGCTGCACCGCCGTTGATTCCGTCGAGGATCCAGGCATTGCCGCCATCACCGCTCGGGGTATCGTTTACCGAAGCATTTCCTGATACTTGCGCGTCCTCATTTGTGATTGCGCCATCATTAACCGCGACAGGCACATCATTGACAGAAGTAATTGTAACCGAAACTGTTGCCACGGAGCAATCTGCCGGCGTACTGCCGTCACATAACCGGTACGTAAATACATCCGGTCCAAAGTAATCTAAGACTGGAGTATAGGTATAGCTCCCGTCAGGATCTATCGTCACCGTTCCATGAGCTGCACCGCCGTTAATACCGACCAGACTCCACAGATTGCCGCCATCGCCGCTCGGGGTATCATTTACCGAAGCATTACCTGTGACCGGAATGTCTTCACTTGTATTGATAACATCGTTTTGGGCTGCCGGGGTATCATTAACCGATGTTATTGTAACAGAAACTGTTGCCACGGAACAATCCTGTGGTGTACTGCCGTCACATAACCGGTAAGAAAATACATCCACACCAAAGTAATCTGCGACTGGAGTATAGGTATAGCTCCCGTCAGGATCCATCGTCACCGTTCCATGAGCTGCACCACCGTTGACACCGACCAGACTCCACAGATTGCCGCCATCACCGCTCGGGGTATCATTTACCGAAGCATTACCTGTGACCGGAAGATCTTCATTAGTGGTGATAACATCATTTTGAGCTGCCGGGGTATCATCGACCGAAGTAATAGTAACAGAAACTGTTGCCACTGAACAATCTGCCGGCGTACTGCCGTCACATAACCGGTACGTAAATGCATCCGGTCCAAAGTAATCCGCAACAGGGGTATAGGTATAGCTCCCGTCAGGATCCATCGTCACCGTTCCATGAGCTGCACCGCCGTTGGCTCCGTCGAGGCTCCATATATTACCGCCATCGCCGCTCGGGGTGTCATTTACCGAAGCATTACCTGATACTTGCGTGTCCTCATTTGTGATTGCGCCATCATTGACCGCGACAGGCACATCATTGACAGAAGTAATTGTAACCGAAACTGTTGCCACTGAACAATCCGGCGGCGTACTGCCGTCACATAACCGGTAAGTAAACAGATCCGATCCAAAGTAATCTGCAACAGGGGTATAGGTATAGCTCCCGTCGGGATCCATCGTCACCGTTCCATGAGCTGCACCGCCGTTGGTTCCGTCGAGGCTCCATATATTACCGCCATCGCCGCTCGGGGTATCGTTTACCGAAGCATCACCTGTGACCGGAAGATCTTCATTAGTGGTGATAACATCATTTTGAGCTGCCGGGGTATCATTAACCGAAGTAATTGTGACAGAAACTGATGCCACGGAGCAATCCGATGGCGTACTGCCGTCACATAGCCGGTACGTAAATGCATCCGGTCCAAAATAATCCGCAACAGGGGTATAGGTATAGCTCCCGTCAGGATCCATCGTCACCGTTCCATGAGCTGCACCGCCGTTGATTCCGTCGAGGCTCCACACATTACCGCCATCACCGCTCGGGGTATCGTTTACCGAAGCATCACCTGTGACCGGAAGATCTTCATTAGTGGTGATAACATCATTTTGAGCTGCCGGGGTATCATTAACCGAAGTAATTGTGACAGAAACTGATGCCACGGAGCAATCCGGTGGCGTACTGCCGTCACATAGCCGGTACGTAAATATATCCGTTCCAAAATAATCGGCAACCGGAGTATAGGTATAGCTCCCGTCGGGATCCATCGTCACCGTTCCGTGAGCTGCACCGCCATTGATTCCGTCGAGGCTCCAGGCATTGCCGCCATCACCGCTCGGGGTATCATTTGCGGTTACCGTGCTGCTTATCGGGGTATCTTCATTTGTTGTAATAGCATCATCAACCGCTACAGGCGAATCATCAACCGGAGTAATTGCGGTAGCAATAGTCGGTCCGGGAATCTGAGCAGTTATTATACTTATTGTATTAACAAGATCCGGACCTGCATGAACATCAACAGAAGTTACTGAATATGTGGCCGTATAAGTCCATGTCTCACCAATATTCAAAATACCATTAGCCGAAATATTTTCTGCCGGACCTGTAAAGGTATTGGCACCTGTACCCGGGAAGATCTCCGTTGGTACTACTTCCGAAATATCCAGAGTGCCGGTATTGGTTATAACAACACTATAAGTAAGTACCTGGCCTGAAGCTGTAACCGGGTTAAGACCACCTGTCTGTGTTTTTATTAAGTTAAGACATCGGTTCTGAATAGTCACACCTGCATCCGCAAAACAACCCTTACTGTCTGTTACCCTTACGGTATAATTACCGGTTGCAAGATTGGACGCAGTTGCCAGGGTCTGTGCAGGTGAAGTGTTCCATAAATAGGAATAAGGAGCAAATCCTCCCGTAAAACTAACTGTGGCCGATCCATTCGCACTTCCGCATAATTCGTGGATTGTATTTCCGGCCGTAACCTGTGCGGACATTGAGGATACATTAATCGTCAGAGTACCTGTAGCAACAAGATTTGTAGGATCGGAAACCTGGTACCTGATTACAACAGCCCCATTATAACCAGCTTTGGGCTCAAAAATAAAAGCGCCATTGTAGGATGAATCCCAGTTTATGGTTCCCTGTGATGCATCGGGAAAATCCAGGGGTAAGTACTCAAGCAAAGCCGATTCCGGATCAGAGTCATTGGTTGCAACTGAATTGGAAACGCTGGCACCGGCACATGAATTGAAGTTATCATCAACTGCTACAGGTGGTCCGCACGAAGGAATATTCACATCACCAGTCGCACTGACTTCACAATTATTGGCATCCTTAACAGTCACTGTATAAGTGCCTGCATCTAATCCGCTTAGGAAAGAGGTTGTTGCACCACCCGGGGACCAGTTATAAGTAAACGGTCCTACCCCACCGGATACCAACGTATTGACGGAACCATCCGCAGCCTGACAGGTGCGGTCCTCCACCTCAACGGAAACTACAAGGGCAGGCGCTTTATTAACAAGGATTTCACTTAAATCAGTTGAGCATCCCAGATTATCAGTAACAGTAACACCATAAGTCCCGACTGCAAGATCTGTCGGATCCTCAATGTCACCAATAACGGTTGGACCTGTCCATAAATAATGAAATGTCGGACTACCGTTAGTAACAATTAAATCAATTAACCCGGTATTTCCACCGCATGAGGAAGCATCAATTGTAGTTGTGATTAATTCAATAGAAACAGAAGGCTCGTTAATAATAACAGAAGCATTGGCTGTACACCCCCTGGCATCCGTAACATTAACAGTATAGGTACCGGCAGCGAAATTAGCCGGTGTCTGATCAGTGGAACCGTTCGACCACAGGTAGCTGTAGGGACTTGTGCCACCGGAAGGATTTACGGTTGCACTGCCATCGCTGCCCCCCTTACAGGTTACATCATTAATCACTGATGCGCCCGGAATTAATAAATCCGGTTGTTGAATCAAGGGCGAAGTTAATGCTGCAATACAATTATTGGCATCCGTAACTGTCGCCGTATAAGTTCCGACAGTTAGCCCGGCAATATCTTCGCTTGTCGCCAAATTTGACCAGGCATAGGAATACGGAGAAATACCGCCACTCACTGACAGGTTAATACTTCCGTTGATTTCGCCGTTACATGATATATCGGAATTAATCATCGTGAGTGCTAATGGAGTTGGCTGGCTTATTGTAAAAGCTCTTTCTGAATAACAACCATTTGCATCCGTTACCTTCAGGTTGTATATTCCGGCAGTGAGGCCCGTCTGATCAGGCTGAGCAACCACAAGGCCTGTGCCACCTGAAGTTGTCCATAAATAAGTTAACATTCCTGTACCACCACTTGCGGTAATATCAATTTCACCCGTGGCAGCTCCATTACAAAGAAGATTGGATACCACGGCAGAAAGTGCTATCATTTGGGGTTCGATGATAGTAATACTGTTCAGTAATCTGAAACATGTAACATGATCCGCATCCCGCATCAGAACATTATAAGTTCCTGGCATCAGATCTGTAAATGTTTTTGCTGATTGCCAGTTAACTCCGGCGTCAATACTGTATTCGTAGTTAGTATAGCCTCCGGTCGGATTGTCAATGGTTATTTTACCATTATTGGCACCATAACAGGTGATATCCGAAGACGTTAAATTGGCTGAGAGCACACCCGGCTGCGTAATTTCGAGAGCACCATTTAGTATGATGATACAGCCCGGGTTTACTTTGTCCCTGATAAGAATATTGTAGGTTGCATTGACCAGGTCTGTGTAATTGCCGTCTGCTTCCCAGCTCCCACCACCGTTAATGCTGTATTCGAATGTGGAAGATCCTCCGGTCGGATTACTGATGGTAATTGTCCCGTTATTAGCCCCGTTACAGGTAATATTTGTTGAACTTACTGTTGCAAGAAGAACTTCAGGCTGTGTGATATTAAAGTCGGCGTCAAGTATTTTTGTGCATGCGGGATAATCCCTGTCTCTGATCTGAATATTGTAATTTCCACTTGCACGGCCAGTAAAGACACCGTTTGTTTGCCAGCTAATACCGCCATCAATACTATATTCGTAAGTACCTGAACCGCCGGCAGGACTGGTAATAATAATAGTTCCGTCATTTGCACCATTACAGGTAAGATTTGCAGAAGCTAAAGTTGCCGAAAGGACTTCAGGCTGGGTGATAACTACAGAAAGGCTATTTACACAATCGTTTCCATCGGTGACTGTTACAGAATAGGTGCCCGCAGTCAATCCCGTCTGATCCTCCTGCCCGGGAACAAGTCCCGTTCCATCTGCAGTATTCCATTCGTAAAAATATGGTGGCGGAGTTTTACCGCCTGTAACTATCAGGTCAATCACACCGGAATTATCGCCAAAACAAGTGTTGTTAACCTGGGTCTTGTCAAGTGTAAGCGGATCAGGTTCAGTAATAGTGACTGTGGCAGTCCCCTGGCAACCACAAGCATCGGTTACAATAACATTGTAGGTACCGGCCGATAAGCCTGCCTGGTCCTGTTGCCCCTGTACAAGGCCTGAACCATTTCTGGTAGACCATGCAAAGGTATAAGATCCAGGATCGGGTAAAACTGCCAAAGCAATGGAACCAGTCCCACCAGTGCATTTGATATTATTTCCGGTTGCAGTGACTGTCGGTGCACCAATATTACTTAAAGGAATGGTGGATGTTACAGTACAGCCATTATAATCAGTTGCTGTAACAGTATAATTTCCTGAATAAATATTGGATAAATCCTCTGTAGTGGCTCCTGAATTCCATAACAAGGTATAGGGTGCTGTGCCCAGGGACGTGGAAATATCTATTGCACCATCTGACTGGCCACAATTAGCACCTGTTACGGTTTCAATGGTTAATTCCGGTTTTTGATGCACTGTAACATTCTGAATGGCCCAATCGATGCAGCCACCGGCCTCGGTTACAATGACGGTATAATTCCCGCTGTTCGCTAAAGTGGCGTCATAAATAACAGGATTTGGGCTCGATGAAGTGAATCCATTTGGCCCTGTCCAGTGATAGGTAAGACCTCCGCTGGCATATAAGTGCAGGTCGCCTCCCTCACATACCGGACCAGCAGACACAACAGCATTTGCAGAATTTACATGAGTGGGAATGCACACCGGATCGACCGCACCACAAATTCCGGAAGCGGTTACACACACCTCATAGCTGCCAGGTTCCACACCGTTCCAGTTGATTACCAACGATGGGGTTCCTTGTCCGGAAACAATAATTGCTCCGGCAGGCACGGTCCAGGTATAGGTAGTATTTGCCGGATCCGGATCTACTGAAAATACACTTGCTGTCTCTGTCCGGCAGACAATTTTCCCGGCGCAGGCAGTGGGTGTATTCAATACCAGGTTATCAGACAGAATTGAATTACCATTAAAATCCTTTACCTCAACCCTATACGTGCCTGGAAGCAGACCTGTTCTCTCTTTTGGATCATCATTTCCAGGGATATCAGACCAGTCATATGTGTAAGGGGGCATCCCTCCTGTAACCTCCGGCTCAATCGTACCTCCTCCGAAACAGGTTGGTTGAGTAATGTTCGGGAAGTTCGTTACAAAAGAAAGCGCCGCTGAAGGTTGTGTAATGGTTACATTTCGATTTACAGACCCGCAATTGCCTTTATCCATTACATAAATCGTATATGTGCCGGCAGGGAGATTATTAAAAGTACCTGTAGTATTTGAAAAATCACTATTGTCCAGACTGTAACTATAAGGCGCTGTGCTGCCATTTCCGGTAATAGTAATGGTGCCGGTGTTTTGATTGTAACCTGTTACATCTGTTTTCGAAACAAGGGTTGAGCCTAGTGCGGAAGGCTGAGTAACAGTAACCGGAGCTGTAGCTTTTGTACAGTTATTGGCATCGGTCACCGTTACAGTATGAGTTCCAGCTGAAACTGCAAAAGTATTACTGCTTTGATACGCGCCTCCATTCAGACTATACTGAAAAGGCGCTGCACCACCACTCGCAGTTACCATTAAAACAGTAGTCCCACCATAACATAATATTGCCCCTGCAGATGCATTTGCGGTAATGGCCGGATACAAACTAATGGTAAAGGCTGTTGTCTGACTATAACAACTATTGGCGGCATCTTCGAAAGCGACATAATAGGTACCTGCACCCACTGCAGACGGTGTCACTACCTTATTGGAAGAAGAAGCAGGGGTACCTGTATGCCAGGTGACATTTGTACCTGCCGGAATATTACAGGGGTTTAAGCTTGTCAGATTAAAGTCAGACCCCGGGCATAGATTATAAGTTGTTGATATACTGTTCAATGGTTTAACAAATACTGTCGCCGTATTATTACTGACATCCGGGTCGGATTGTTTGGCAGTTATTGTGGCGATATTTAAATAGTCCGGACTACATTCTACTTTTGCAGTAATTGAAAGTGTTGAACTGGCCAATACATTAAAATTGCCGATTGACCAGATTCCCGTCACGTTGTCATAGGTTCCTGTAGTCGCTGTATGCGAAATATAACTGAAACCTGTGGGCAATTTATCATTTACGTTGACCTCTGTGGTGTTATCCGGTCCTGAATTAGATGCGGTGAGAGTAAATACAATATTGTCACCCAATAAGGGAGTGGCATTATTCACCGATTTAGTGATTTTAACATCTGAAGCAGTAAGGGGTTTGACCGATATACCGCTCATTGACCATGGTTCACTTGAACCATCAAGTACCCAGTCTACCAGAGTAGCCGAAATTGCTCCCAATACAGTACCTGCTGCACCGGTAACATCACTGGAAGTATTAATGTTCCATCTCACAGATTGTCCCGCGGAAGGTAAGAGGTCACGATGAAATACGGAAACAACATTAAACAGGATATCGCCATTTGAAGAAGGAATATTCAGGGAAGCGTTCGATGAATTGTCGGTACCCGATGTATAATCCAGAGGTTTTACAATACTGGCCTCATTGAAAGTCATCACACCCATAACCGCTCCTTTGGAAATAGTCCCGCTGAAATTTACGATGACATTTGCTGTTCCGGGTGAAGGTGAATTTTGTTTATATATGAACGTTTTGGCATTCGACGAGGTGGTTTGCGAGCCAACCAGGGTTAATGGGGCTCCTCCGATGGTAACGGAGGATACCAGTTCATCTTTTGTGGAAATACCAACGACCAGCAGCGTTGCACTAGCTCCGACAGGATGGCTCACCGATAAGGAATTACCGGTTGTGGCGGAAGTAAATGTTTGTGTCCCATCCACTGTTACCTGTGCCGTCAGGTTAATGGATATGCCTGCAAACAGAAGCAATGGAAGCCACAAAAACTTACTTTTTGTGAATCCGGGCATGTTTATCCGTGTTTCCAATACGTGGGAGAAAAAATTTTTCATACCCTTACTTTTTACTGTACGAAGGCTGGTAAATTTTAATCATTCAATTTTCGAATAGGGGTGCTACACCACCTGCCTGGCAAACGGTTACACTTGAACTGGCAGTATTGGTGCCACTGGCATCAAATACATCACCGGTTATTATTGCTGTATTAGAGATTGTTCCGCTTAAATTCACCACAACCGCCGAAATAGTTAGCGTAGCAGAGGAACCGGAATTTAAAGATCCCAGGTTCCATAATCCTGAACCACCGTTGTATGTGCCTGTTCCTGTCATGTGTGACTGGTATGTGAGTCCGGATGGCAACAAATCGCTTACATTGACATTTGTTGCGTTGGAAGGTCCTGCATTACTCGCTGTAAGTGTGAACGTTACAGCCTGCCCGCTATAGGGTGAGTTGTAATTGACTGAATTAGTAATCTGCAGGTCAGCAATAATAGCCGGGTTGACAGGCACACCACTTATTGACCAACGGGTACTGCCGGCAATGCTCCAGCTCATGGTTGTAGAACCGGCACCCCCTGTTTTGACGCTACCCGAACCCTTGACATTTCCAGGGGAAGAAATATACCAGAAGGATATCCGGTCAGTAGGGTTTGTTATCGCTTTATTATCTACCGAGACAACATCAAAAACCAACATATCTGTTGAAGTTGAATTCAGTGTAAGAGAAACAGGGCCTGCATTATTTCCAAAAGAGGAGGTAAATGGTCCGACAGGATTAAAGAGATCGACATTTGAAAAAGTGATAACTCCGACGATGGCTGCATAAGTTATTTCAGACGGGAAAGTAACCACTACATTGCTATTAACTAACGGTGGACTCACCAAACTGAATATACAAGTCAGAGCAGCCGAGTTGGAATTTTCAACCCCCAGAAATGTCATTGGTTCTCCGCCATAAGTTACATAGTCGGTAGGTTCTCCAATATTCAGACCAACAGTACTGACGCCTCTGGCAGATATCCCAACGAGCATAAGAAAGTTATTACCTGCAGCTGTACTCAAATCGTGGGCAATTGTAACTGTTGTACCACTGGTTGCGGACCCTGAAGTTTGCCGAACCACAACAGGTTGTCCCATTAGCAACTCACTGAATAGCAGCAGAAAAACCAGCGCGGGTAATACCGGCTTAAGGAATGCGAACCATAGGGTATACCTGATGATAAGATTTCGCTGGGTTATTATTGTTAAATCCACTTTTTTCATTGGAATTGATTTATATGTTTCAAACGCTGATTTTTGCGCCTGCAATAGGTTAATGATTGATCATCAGAGGCTGAACCGGATTGTCATTCAGGTAATTGAGATTAACGGAGGTAGCCGAAGAGCACATATTGATATCTTTCACAATTACTGAGTAGGTGCCGGCAACAAGGCCTGAGATATCCTCTCCACCGGCCTGACCCACAGGTATTATCGCTCCATTACTTGCAGTCCATGAATAGCTATAACCCGGAGTGCCACCAGTAACAATAAGATCAATAAAGCCGTTGCTGTTCAACGAAGGAGCAGGAGGGTTGACCGGAGGAACAGGCGGACAACCCGGATGTGTATCAATTGTGCTAATTCGCAACGACTCTGGCTGTGTAATCTCAACGGATAAGGTTTCAGAACAACCTTTTTGATCTGTAACTGTCACAGTATAATTACCTGCCCCAAGTGACCCTATATCTTCGGTGGCTGCACTAAATCCACCACCGGTTTTAGCCCAGTTAAACGAATACGGCGCCGTACCACCGGCTACTGTAAGGTCAATAGTGCCAGTAAGGTTACTATTGCACAGTACATTTAAATGCGTTTCGCTTAGGCTGAGTGCTGCTGAAGGCTGACCTATCAGGAAGTCAGAACTGGTTTTAGTACAATTATTACCATCGGTTACCGTAACCGAATAGGTACCCGCTCCCAGCTCCGTCCGGTTTTGCGTAGCAGAGCCATCATTCCATAAAAAAGTGTACTCATCGGGAGTAACCCCTGGAGTACCTCCACTAACTGCCAGGTTAATACTTCCATTTTTTAATCCAAAGCAATTTAAATCAGCATATATTGCGGTAATTTCGATAGGGAGTACAGGAGAAATAGCAACTGATTCACTTGCTGTACAACCTTTACTGTCGGTGACTGCAAGCGTGTAGGTGCCGGCTGCAAGTCCGCTGCGGTTTTGGGTAGTAATCCCTCCTCCCCAATCATAACTATATCCCGGAACTCCACCTGAAACAGAAACATTGATTGCTCCGTCAGAACCACCGGTACAACTGATAACTGCCGGAATAGCGGAAATAATAATTTCGGGCAATTGGGAAACATTAACTGTAAATGTATATTGACAACCGTCACCGTTACCGGGCAATAGGGGGTCATTGCCTGTGAGTGTTATTGTATATTGTCCTGCAAATAAACCTGAAATGGTAGTTCCTTCACCGGAACCCGACCCCCCGCCGTTTTTGGTCCAGGTCCAGATAAATGGTCCGGTTCCGTTGATAATTGTCATATCTATGGCTCCACCATCCGGAATATTATAACAGGGCCGGGTTATGCTCGTTTCAACCCGAAGATTACATTCGACATTCACTGCATGAGTATCGAAAGTCACCCGGCCGCAGAGATCATGGATGGTCACGGATATATTACATATTGTTGGCCCTGCTACTGCCGCTGGTGTATAAGTTACGGTTTGTTTGTCTGCTGCCGCGGGAGTAAAAGTGCCGCCGCAACTTGAACTCCATTGAACTGAATAATCCTCAGGACTAGCCCATGCAGGCAAGGTGTAGGTAAGCGTGTAGGCACTACCTGAATTTATTGTTCCGGGAAGATCGGCAAGACTGGGCAGAAGCGCTCTTTCAGCGGCAGTAAAGAAAGAAAAATTAAAAAAGGCGCGCTGTGCTGCAACATTGGCAGAACCTGTACCGCTAACGTTATGGGCATTTTGAAGCATTACTTTTCCATTATCTGCATCGCCCATTCCAGGACCATACGCGAGAACAGCGGCAGGTCCGGCTGATTTTAACGGGATATCTGATTGTGTCGGATCATAAATACAAATCTTCGTCGTTGGTCTCCATCCTCCATTTATAACCGGCAGGTAAATTTGTTCGGAACCATTTCGCACTGCAGCATCCATGCTACCCATAAACTGCATGATCGGGTCTGTCGGATAGTTATACGAAAAAGGCGCTGATCCATCATCGTGATTACCCCATAAAACCAGTGAATTTTCGAAATAAGGACCTGTTCCAAAAGGTACAACACCGTTTGTAACGGAAAGAAAATTTGTTTGCTGACCCGGATCATTGGGATTAAACATATCAGAAAGGGCGCTTCCTGCGTGGCATCCCAACCAGATAGCACCTTTACAGGCAGAATTCCATGTTAATAACCTTTGGTGAGTCTCCCATTTTGGGTCTGCATGCGGCATGACAAAAATATCATCGCAGCAAGTCAGGTCCGCCGGATTTTTCCAATAATCGGAGGAACCCCCGTAAGCTGATGCCGGAATTCCGGCATATTTGAAAAAATTTTCCGCGATTGATCCGTTTTGCTTATCCATAGTCCAGTTTGGGGCATTCCAAAAAGTCAGAAATACCGGGACTGTAACCGGGGAGATCGTAGTAATACCAACTACCTTATATATTCCGGAAGGATTTGTCCAGGTTGAGATTAATAAATTGACTGCCGGAGTCCGGTACTGCGCCTCCACAATAAAAGTGCCCCCCTTATAGTCTATTCCGTGATAATTGAAATCAGCTCCATCCCTTACTTTTAAGCTGTTAATTACCCAATGTACCGGGCATTTTACCATCAGAAGCTGATAAACCAGTCCATAAGGTTTAAGGCCGTTGCTTACCGTTTGCGGAACAATTCCCATATTCATAATAAATGATCCGGCCGGAATGATGGTGGGTGCAGGTATTTGGGCATAACAAAAATTCATGGACAGTGCCAAAACAAGGGTAAGAATTCCCCACCCACGGATTACCTGGTAGATGTTATAAATAAACTTCATACTAAATAAATTTTTTATTGAAAACCGGAACTGACATTCGTAATTTTGATCTGCATTTTTTTCATGGTTCCTAATCCCTGCATCCCTGCGTTCCGATTAACTATGATGAAATTTGTATTCCACTATAATTGCTGACACCTACCGGATTCACTTTTCGGTGAAAATGATCTCAGATAATTGTCAGGTGTTTTACAAAATTTGAATTATAAATTGATGTATTTAAGTACACAATGTTAGACCAGATACCTTTTGACAATCGGATAATATCCGGATATATCCGTATATAATCGGATATATCCGATTGTGTGTGTATAAATGCGATTATTCATTTGATCTTTAGAAGGATAATTCTAAGCGATTATTTGACAGCTTTATGTTCTGATCAATTATTATCATCCAATCGTTTACGAATAAGGAAACCGGGTCTTGATGGAATGAATAAATCGGGCGATTTTTGTGGTGCTCCTGATCCTGGTTAGTTTAAAAATGTTCCTATAGAAATTAAAAAAATAACCTGAATTCTTTGAATTCAAGTGAAGGAGTTGCCGGCTTGGGTCGAATGCCTTCACCTTCAATCATTTCTATCGCTGAAATTTCGGGATGCGACATCGCCAAGGGTCATTTGAATATAAAACTGAGTTCTTCAGCTCAATTATAAACTTTTGAAAAGAGCTAAACCGCATTACACCAGAATTCCGGATTCACCCGACACAGTCCATAACTGCCGGTTAGATCACACCAACATATTGCCTGTAAATTAACTATTAGATTAGCACCAAATATTTGGAATAATTACATTTTCAGAAAAATCAACCCGGGATAATCATTTCCATAATTCACCCTGAAAAACCAGGCCTCCGGGAATAATTGGGGATAGTGAAACTAATGATCCGTCGGCTGATTAATGGCATGTAATTTACTGAGAGCCTACGATATTTAATATTGTTGCATGTGACATTATTTGGAATTACTCAGGGGCGGAATACCTGGTTGTTTGCAGTAAGTGAGACACCCCAATCACAAAAGGAAATATACTTTATAATTGGTTTAAATACATTTTACTGAAAAACCAATTTATGCTTATCCTGTCCGTATTTTACCATAAATCGTTTACAGTGTCCGGGTATTCGGTACGGCCGGGAAAATTTTCCATGACCGGAATTTACAGTCATGCAAAACAGTGAAGCCGTTCCAAATTTCTTTGAAACGGCTTCACATTTTATAGGATCAGGAATAGAAAACTACCGGGCTAAAATGACCTTACCCGTGACTATTTCATTATTCCATCTCAGAATGTAGAGATAAGTTCCCGTTACCATTGATTTGTCGAAAACAACCGTCTGATTTACTCCTGCTTCAACGTCAGCGTCAAAAATCCTTGCGATACGTTGTCCGGACAGTGAATAGATATCGATAGCTACATCCGCATCAATACTTACCGTAAACTCGAAGGTTACAGGACCTCTGCTCGGATTAGGATAAACTTTGAGATCAATCGAAGGTTCATCCACTGCAGGTTTATCAGTTGTTATTGTATTTCCAATACCTGCAATTGCCGACTTGTTCAGAGATTCACCCGTAAAGATGACACATGGACCCACAGGCTCGGTATTTTTGCCTGTCTTGCTAGGACTGGCATGAATGCCTGGAATCAATGCCTGTCCAAATCCGGATGTACCAAACACGCTCATTTTCACTTTTACCTCATACCATACATCAAAGATCCAATTCGGATACGCGGAGTTGGGAGTATAATTGATATCCGTGGCTGGTGAATTGGTTGTCAGTATATATCCGTAGGTATTGAAGTTTTTATCCAGAGAGGTTACGACTCCTACCACATCCGATTCATTTCCCAGGATCATATTTCCATCGCCACCTGTAACACCTAATGATTTATACCCTGAAGGTGCGGCAGAGCTTGCTGTGAGATAATCCATCTTAAACTCGATCCTTTTCACATTGTTGCCATCATAAAGCGCAAGCTGCAGTTGGTCGGATCCTACAAGATCACCAAATTTATGATCCCCTGGCCATCCTATCCTACTCGTTCCGTAAGTATTATCCACAAATGTTCTGGCCAGAGTGGTTCTGATGGTGATCGTGTTGTCAGCATTAACGACCCATGTCAACTGTGCACCGACATTTGGATTAGGAGGAGTAGCTGTACTTGAAAAACACTGTGTCCCTGGACATTGAACAGCGGATCCCATAACAACAGCGCTTGCAGTGGCAGTAGTTCCTTTAGCATCGGTAACCGTTACATTATAGGTACCCGGAGCCAGGTTCGTGAGATCCTGGGTTGTCGCACCATTAGACCATACATACGAGTAGGGTTGTATGCCATTCGTAACTGTAAGGTCAGCAGCACCATCATTGGCCGAAATGCAGGTCACATTGGTTACTGCAACCAAAGCAGTAAGTACAGTGCACGGTACGGTTGATCCTAAAACAACACCGCTCGCAGTAGCTGTCGCTCCGGTGGCATCGGTAATCAATACGCTGTAAACACCAGGAGTTAAATCACTGATATCCTGCGTTGTTGCACCATTTGACCATAGGTATGTATAAGGCTGCACACCGCTAATGACAGTAAGATCAATGGAGCCGTCGCCGGCCGACATACAGGTCTCATTCGTAACAGCAAGAATTCCGCAAAATACAACACATGGAGTCTTAATCAGAGATTCAGAATCATTTCCAGTCTTGCCCGGACTGGCATGTACACCTGAAATCAACGCCTTGCCAATACCCGGAGTTCCGAACAGGCTTGTTTTAACAGTAACTTCATACCATACCTCATATATCCAGTTCGGATACGATGGATTTGGAGTGTAATTGTTGTCAGTAGCCGGTGAATTGGAAGTAAAAATATATCCATAGGTATTGAAGTTTTTATCCATAGAGGTTGTAACTCCAACAACATCAGATGCATTTCCGAATAGCATTGCACCATCGCCACCGGTTACACCCAGTGATTTATAGCCTGACGGAGCAGCAGTACTTGCTGTGAAATAATCCATCTTAAATTCGATTTTTTTCACATAGTTTGCATCATAAAGAGCAAGCTGCAACTGGTCTGACCCTGTAAGATCACTGAATTGATGTCCTGAAGGCCATCCGACAGCGTTTGTACCATAAGTATTATCAACCCATGTTTTTGCCAGTGTGGTGCGAATGGTGATCGTATTATCGGAATTAAATATCCAGGTCAATTCTGCATTGACATTCGGATTTGCCGGAGTAGATGCACTGGAAAAACACTGCGTTCCGGAACATGGAATTCCTGACGCCATGATAACAGCACTTGCAGTTGCAGTAGCTCCTGCCGCATCGGTGACCGTCACATTATAAGTACCCGGAGCTAAGTTTGTGAGATCCTGGGTTGTTGCACCATTTGACCATAAGTAGGTAATTGGTTGCACACCGTTAATGACCGTAAGATCAACAGTGCCGTTGAAGGCAGAAGCGCATGTCTCATTGGTTACGGCAACAATGACAGTAAGTCCGGTGCACGGAGCAGTTGATCCCAGCACAACCGCACTTGCAGTTGCAGTTGCTCCTGTAGCATCGGTGACTGTCACATTATAGGTACCAGGAGTAAGATTGATGAGATCCTGGGTCGTTGCGCCGTTTGACCAACTGTAAGTATATGGTTGCACCCCATTGGTAACCGTCAGATTAACCGAGCCATCCTGAGCTAAAATACAGGACACGTTGGTTGCAGCCACTATTGCAGTCAGCACGGGGCATGGAACAGTTGATCCCATAATAACAGCACTTGCAGTTGCGGTCGCACCCGTAGCATCGGTGACCGTCACATTATAGGTACCCGGAGCCAGATTCACAAGATCCTGCGTTGTGGCACCGTTTGACCATACATAAGTATATGGTTGTACCCCATTGGTAACTGTCAGGTCTGCAGAGCCATTGCTGGCCGTACTGCAGGTCACATTGGTAACAGCTACTATTGCTGTAATTACTGTGCATGGCACGGTTGATCCCATGAGAACTGCATTCGCAGTGGCAATACTTCCTGCGGCATCGGTAATCGTTACACTGTACGATCCGGGAGCCAGATTCGAAATATCCTGTGTCGTTGCACCATTTGACCATAAATAGGTATAAGGTTGCACACCATCAGTAACTGTGAGGTCAATGGAACCATCATTAGCCGTAGAACAGCTCTGATTGGTTACCGCAACTAATACAGTAAGATCCACGCAAGGTGTTGGAATCACAATTTCGGTATTGCTACCTGTTTTACTTGGGCTTGCATGAATACCTGTAATCAAACCTTTACCAAATCCTGAAGTTCCGAATGCGCTCAGCTTTAAGGTAACCTCATACCAGACCTCATAAATCCAGTTCGGATAAGAGGGATTCGGAGCATAATTGGCGTTGGTCGAAGGCGAATTGGTCGTAAGAACATACCCGAACTTATTGAAGTTTTCATCCAGTGATGTTACAACCGAAATTACATCAGACTCATTTCCAAAAATCATGTTACCGTCACCACCTGCAACTCCCAATGATTTATAGCCTGACGGTGCAGCACTGCTTGCTGTGATATAATCCATCTTTACCTCACTCCTTTTCACATTATTGGCATCATAAAGAGCAAGCTGTAATTGATCAGAACCAACAAGATTATCAAACTTATGACCTGATGGCCAGCCAATTGCATTCGTACCGTAGGTGTTATCCACAAAGGTTTTAGCCAGTGTGGTCCTTATGGTGACTGTGTTATCAGCATTAATTGTCCAGGTCATCCGTGCGCCTACTCTTGGATCCGGAGGTGTTTCACCACTTGAGAAGCACTGAGTCGTAATTGATATCAAATTTATTACAAACGTACCATATGATACACAAGTCGGATCGGTGGCCATATTCCTTACATATATCGTATAGGTCGCATTGCCGGGCAGTCCGCTGAATACAGGTGAAGTTTGCCACGTGGTGCCATTCTTGCTGTATTGATAGGTCCCACCTACCGGACTGGTTACCGTTATCGTTCCTGTTTGTACTGTACCCGTCGGCTGGATTATGGTTGCCAGCGGAACTGCCGGTGCCTGAGGCACTGCAATAATTACAAACGGGGCACTATTGGTACAACCCGGGTCTGAAGCCGTATTCCTGACATAGATCGTATAAGTTGCATTGGCTGCAAGACCGCTGAAGACTGTTGACGTTTGCCACGAAGTACCGTTTTTGCTGTACTCATAAGATGCTCCTGTCGGACTGGTTACCGTGATTGTGCCGGTAGGTATTGAACAGGTCGGCTGAGTCACAGTTGCCAATGGTGCAGAGGGGATATTAGGAATCGGACCAATAACAAAACGGCCACTCGAAATACATGCCGGATCAGTGGCCTTATTCCTTAAATAGATCTTGTAGGTCGTGTTGGCAGCAAGTCCGCTGAAGACGGGTGAAGATTGTACCGTTACTCCGTCTATACTATATTCGTACGATGGGCCTGTCGGACTGGTAATTGTAATCGTACCCGTAGGTACAGCACAGGTCGGCTGGATCAAGGTTGCCAGCGGAGCAGGCGGCGCGTTTGGCACAGAACCGATTGTAAACTGCGCAGTCGATATACAACCCGGGTCAATTGAGGAGTTTCTTACATAAATCGTGTAAGTTGAGTTGCCCGCAAGTCCGCTGAAGAGAGTTGACGTTTGCCAGGTGGTGCCATTAATGCTGTACTCATAGGATGCTCCTGTCGGACTGGTTACTGTGATAGTGCCGGTAGGAACTGAACAGGTCGGCTGGATCACGGTAGCCAATGGTATGGCAGGTGCATTCGGCACCAGGTTCACTATAAATGAAGAGCTTGATATACAGTCCGGATCAGTTGCAGTATTCCTAACGTAGATCGTATAAGTCGTATTGGCTGTTAATCCGCCAAACACAGTCGAAGTTTGCCATGTTGAGCCGTTTTGGCTGTATTCATAGGTCTCGCCTGTCGGAGAAGTCACGGTGATCGTTCCGAAAGGGACTGCACAAGTTGGCTGTGTTACAGTTGCCAATGGTGTTGCCGGGGTATCAGGTGCCTGATTAATTACAAATATTGCACTCGAAATACATCCCGGATCAGTCGCTGTATTCCTCACGTAGATCGTATACGACGCATTGCCTGCAAGACCGCTGAAAACAGATGACATTTGCCAGGTTGAACCGTTTTTGCTGTACTCATAGGTTACGCCTGTCGGGCTCGTAACTGTAATGGTTCCCGTAGGTACTGCACAGGTTGGCTGGATCACAGTTGCCAATGGTGTGGCAGGAGCATTCGGTATCTGACCGATTACAAAACTGGCACTAGCTATACATTTCGGATCGGTAAGGACATTTCGCACCCAGATGGTATAGGTTGTATTGGCAGCCAGTCCGCTGAAAACAGGTGAGGTCTGCACAGTCATGCCGTCCTTGCTGTATTCGTAGCCCGGGCCGGTCGGGCTGGTTACCGTAATAGTTCCGGTGGGTAATGAACAGGTTGGCTGAATCAAAGTCGCCAATGGTGTTGCCGGGGCATTAGGTACCTGATTGATTACAAATATTGCACTCGAAATACATCCCGGATCAGTGGCTGTATTCCTCACGTAGATCGTATAGGACGCATTGGCGGCAAGACCACTGAATACAGTTGACGTTTGCCAGGTTGTTCCGTTTTTGCTGTATTCATAGGATGCACCTGTCGGGCTCGTAACTGTAATGGTACCCGTTGGTACTGCACAGGTCGGCTGGATCACAGTTGCCAATGGTGTGGCAGGAGCGTTCGGTACAGGACCGATTACAAACCGGGCACTTGATATACATCTGGTAGTGATATGCCTGACATAAATCGTATAGGTAGTATTGGCTGTCAGCCCGCTGAAAACAGGTGAAGATTGAACCGTCACTCCATCCTTGCTGTATTCATACAATGGACCAACAGGACTGGTCACCGTAATCGTTCCGGTAGGTATCGCACAGGTCGGCTGAGTCAGTATTGCCAACGGAGAGGCCGGCGCATCTGACACCGAACCGATCACAAACAGGGCACTTGAGATACAACCCGGATCTATGGTCGTATTTCTTACATAGATTGTATAGGTCGCATTGGGTGCAAGGCCGCTGAAAACCGTTGATGTTTGCCAGGTGGTGCCGTTTTTGCTGTATTCAAAGGTTGGGCCTGTCGGGCTGATTACTGTGATTGTTCCGGTAGGTACCACACAGGTAGGCTGAATCAATGTCGCTATTGGTATAGCAGGTATTCCCGGTACAGCGCAGATTATAAACTGCGCAGCCGAAATACACTCCGGATCGGTAGCTGTGTTCCTGACATAGATCGTATAGATCATATTACCAGCCAAATTACTGAATACCGGTGAAGTTTGCCAATTGATACCGTTCTTGCTGTATTCATAAGTTTCCCCAAGTGGTGCTGTAATAGTGATCGTTCCTGTAGGCATTGCGCATGTTGGCTGGATAAGTATTGCCAATGGTATGGCCGGGACAGTCGGGACGGTCCCGATTACAAACCGGGCACTCGAAATACAACCAGGATCAGTGTCGATATTCCTGACATAGATCGTATAAGTCGTATTGGGTGCAAGGCCGCTGAAAACAGGTGAGGTCTGCACAGTCATTCCGTCCTTGCTGTATTGGTAGCCCGGGCCGGTTGGGCTGGTTACCGTAATGGTTCCGGTGGGCACTGAACAGGTTGGTTGAATCACAGTCGCCATTGGTGTAGCCGGGAGATTCGGTACAGGTCTGATGACAAACGGAGCACTCGAAATACAACCAGTAGCCAGATTCCTGACATAAATCGTATAGGTCGCATTGGCTGCCAATCCGCTGAAGACCGTTGACAATTGCCAGACTGTACCGTTTTTGCTGTATTCATAAGTTGCACCCGTTGGTGAAGTAACAGTGATCGTACCGGTGGGCAAAGAACAGGTAGGCTGGATTAAAATAGCCTGTGGCGGGGCAGGTGCATTGGGTGCCGGATTGATTACAAACGTGGCACTTGATATACAACCCGGATCTATGGCTATATTTCTTACATAGATCGTGTAGGTCGCATTTCCGGCTAAATCGCTGAACACTGGTGAAATTTGCCAGGACGTCCCGTTTTTACTGTATTCGAATGCTGCCCCTGTCGGGCTGGTTACCGTGATCGTACCGGTGGGTATCGCGCAGGTCGGCTGGATAACGGTTGCCAGCGGCATTGATGGTGCAGCCGGTACAAGATTAACTGTAAACGGAGCACTTGATACACATCCCGGATCAGTAGCCAAATTCCTCACATAAATCGTATAGGTAACATACCCAGGCAAGCTTCCAAACACAGGTGATGCTTGCCAGGTGGTGCCGTTTTTACTGTATTCATAGGTTGCACCTGTTGGTGCAGTCACAGTGATTGTCCCTGTTGGTATTGCACAAGTCGGCTGAGTCACCGTTGCCAATGGTGTAGCAGGTGAATTCGGGACCTGATTGATCAGGAACGTTGTACTTGAAATACATCCGGGGTCTATGGCCACATTTCTTACAAAAATCGTATACGTTGAATTGGCCGGTAAACTGCCAAACACAGTTGAAGTTTGCCAGACGGAGCCATTTCTACTGTATTCATAGGTAGCGCCTGTGGGTGATGTAACCGTGATCGTGCCTGTCGGTACTGCACAGGTTGGCTGTACCAGAGTTGCCTGAGGTGCGGCAGGAGCATTGGGCACAGCGCTGATTACAAACCGGGAGCTTGATATACAACTCGGGTCAGCAGCAATATTCCTTACGTAGATAATATAAGTCGTATTGGCTGCCAGACCGCTGAATACCGGAGAGGTTTGGACCGTCATCCCGTCCTTGCTGTATTCATAAGATGGTCCTACAGGACTTGTAATGGTAATTGTTCCGGTAGGTACAGCACAAGTAGGTTGAATTAAGATTGCCTGCGGTGGTGTCGGTGCATTGGGAACCGGTTTGATTATAAATGTAGCACTCGAGATACAACCAGGATCGGTGGCAGTATTCCTGACATATATTGTGTAGGTTACATTGGGTGGTAATCCGCTGAAAAGAGTTGAGGTTTGCCAGACTGCTCCGTTTTTGCTGTATTCATATGTTGCTCCTGTCGGGCTGGTCACCGTGATAGATCCGGTGGGGACAGCACAGGTCGGTTGAATTAATGTTGCCTGCGGTGGAGGTGGTGCACTCGGAACAGAATTGATAACAAACTGCGCTATCGAAACAAATCCAGGTTCCGTAATATTCCTTACACTGATTGTATAACTAGTATTGGCAGGTAACCCGCTGAATACCGTTGAAGTTTGCCAGGTCGTGCCGTTTTTGCTGTATTCATAAGTTGCTCCCAGTGGTGATGTAACGGTGATCGTTCCTGTGGTCATGACACATGTCGGCTGAGTGACGATGGCGGTAGGTGGAACCGGTACCGGGCAGGGAGAAGGAGTCACTGGCTCTGTATTATTACCGGTCTTGCTTGGGCTGGCATGAACACCTGAAATCAACCCCTTGCCAAATCCTGAGGTCCCGAACATACTCATTTTCAGGGTGACTTCATACCAAACATCAAAAATCCAGTTCGGATACGATGAATTTGGCAAGTAAGCGGTATTGGTAGAGGGTGAATTGGTTGTTAATATATAATTGTAGGTATTGAAGTTCCTGTCCAATGAAGTAACAACACTTACAACATCAGATTCATCTCCAAAGAGCATATTACCTTCACCGCCGGTAACTCCTAACGATTTATAACCTGAGGAAGCCGCAGAGCTTGCGGTGATATAATCCATTTTAAATTCACCTCTTTTTACATTGTTTGCATCATAAACAGCAAGCTGCAAATGATCAGAACCAACAAGGTCGCCAAATTTATGACCTGAAGGCCAGCCGATTACACCTGTACCATAGGTGTTGTCCACAAACGTTTTTGAGAGTATCGTCCTGATTGTTATCGTGTTATCCGCGTTAATGGTCCATGACATCCGTGCTCCGACATTCGGATTAGGCGGAACTGCTGAACTGGAGAAACATAAAATACCAGAACAGGGCATAGACGATTGCGTTATAACCGCACTTGCATATGCCTTGGTTCCTGCAGCGTCAGTGACTGTTACGCTATAGGTTCCGGGAGCTAAATTCACCAGATCCTGGGTTGTTGCTCCGTTAGACCATAAATAGGAATAAGGCAGATCCCCATAGTTTACTGTCAGATCAATCGATCCGTTGCGGGCCGATATACAGGTCTCACTGATTGCTGTAATTGATGCGGTGAGTACCGGGCAGGTAGTTTTAGTCACGGGTTCAGAATTACTACCTGTCTTGCTTGGACTGGCATGAACACCTGTAATCGCCCCCTGGCCAAATCCTGAAGTACCAAACACGCTCATTCTCACGGTCACTTCATACCATACATCATATATCCAGTTTGGATAAGACTGGTTTGGTGCATAATTCGCGTTGGTAGAAGGCGAATTGGTGATAAGTACGTACCCGTATGAATTGAAGTTTTTATCCAGTGAAGTTACAACCCCTAAAACATCAGTTGCATTTCCAACAATCATATCTCCTTCCCCACCGGTGACGCCCAATGATTTATATCCCGAGGGAGCAGCGGTACTTGCCGTAAGATAATCCATCCGGAATTCCATCTTTTTCACATTGTTTGCATCATAAAGAGCAAGCTGCAGGTGGTCGGACCCGGTAAGCTCACTGAATTTATGACCTGATGGCCAGCCTATAACTCCTGTACCATAGGTGTTATCCACAAAGGTTTTCGCCAGTGTGGTCCTTATTGTGACAGTGTTATCCGCATTTATTGTCCAGGTCATTTGCGCACTGACTCTGGGATCAGGTGGATTTGTTGAACTGGTGAAACATGCAGTGCCTAAATTTATCACCTGACCGGCTGCACTGGCTCCAAGTGCGAGAACAGTACTGAAAACAGCAATGGCGAGGAATCTGCTGAAACCTCTGATCCACCGGCAAAATCCTGCAGATCCTGCCTTTAAATTTTTCATTCGATTTACCGGGAATGAGCCTGTTCCCTCCGAACCTGGCACGTTGGGAACACCAGTGTACATCTTTTTCATAATATCAATTTCAAGTTATTAAAATTTTACAATACTGTCATTTAGTTCTTTAAGCCGGATTGAGAGCATTACTGCCGGATTCACGAAAATTGGAATTGGGAACCGGAGATTTCCGTGTACCCGGTATCGTCCGGAAAATAAAATTAAGTTGGCTGATCGTTGCTTGCTTATAATTTATTGGAGCCGAAGTTTCTGCTGATTCAGGTTACTTTCTGATGCCAGGTAACACTTGAGCAGGGAAGCAGGATTACAGTTGAACAAAAATTGCCGGAAGCTATGTTTCCACAATTAAATAACTGTACAGTATGATTTTTGCAGCTCAACTGTCGTTACATAAATAATCAAGATGCGCATAAACTGATTGAACATGGAAATCTCTTGCCAAACAAGGATTTATCCTGTTTTGATACTCCCGATTTGCGTTTTTTGATGCACTGAAAAATGATAGGTTGAAGGGTCGTACGGAACGCCTGGTTTTTAACGGTTTTTTCATTCTGGTAGATTAAGGTTGCGGTTTCATCAATCTAATTTCAGAATACCCCGAGATAAAAAATTGATATTCAAATTTAACGAAGTCACAAGTCGAAGGTGTATATTAATCGCATATGTCCGATTAGATCCGTAACTAAACGATAATATTCATATATAACCGAATATAATATTCTATCACAGATGATTGGGCTAAACGATACTATTAAAGAAAGGCTTCATTTGCCGCCAATATCTTAAACTACAGGAAGATAGATTACCTTTTTTGATTCGAAGAATGGTTCCGGAAAGAAATCCGGAATTTCGAATATCTTTGCAGTATCCATAAAATCAGACAGTTCTTCTGAATGACTCCCCCCTTTCAGGTACATTATTCCGTTGGGCAATACATTTTTCGAATCGGCCGAAATGTTTTTTTTCACTAAACCAACAAAAGTCGGGAAAGATGTAACAGCCCGTGATGCAACAAAATCAAATTTTTCTGTAAAAACCTCAACCTTTGACCGGATTGCAATCACGTTGCTGAGCTTAAGCTCCCGGGCTATCAATTCCACCATATTAATCCTTTTGGCGATCGGATCGATTAGTACAAATTGGCTCGATGGAAAAAATATAGCCAGCGGGATTCCGGGAAAACCTCCTCCTGTTCCTACGTCCAGAATTTTGCTACCCGGTGTAAACCGGATAATTTTGGCTATGGCCAGGGAATATAAAATATGTCTTTCGTAAATTGAATCGATTTCATTTCGTGGCAGAATTTTTGTCTTTACGTTCCAGTCCTGGTAAAGGGAACCAATTTTTTTAAAGTGGCTTATTTGTTCAGATGTTAACCCGTGGAAATATTTTAATATTATCTGCATTGCCTGGACAAATTTATTCGATTAATTTCTATATTTCAGGCATTTAACTAAGTTTTAACCGCCGTTGGAAATCAGCCAACAGACATTTTATAGTTATTTTAAAATACAAAACTAAGGACGATTGGCCCCTGCATAGAATAAAAAACGGATATATCCGATTATTTTTAAAAATAATCGGATATATCCGTTTTAATCAGATATTTTTTTCGTATATTAGGAGAATAATATAAAAACCATTTTGATATGATTTAAATTTAAATGTTTCCCTGAAGTAAACCACCTAATATATTAACTATGAATGATCGAAAATGCCTTCAGTGTTATGAGCAACTGAAAGGCCGTGCCGACCAAAAATTTTGCAACGATCAATGTCGGAGCGCCTATAATAACCAGCAGCATATTGAGTCGAACAACGTAATCAAAATGATTAACCGGATACTTAAGAAAAATTATTTTATCCTTGCGGACCTGAATTCCAAGGGTAAAACCACCGCGCTAAAGAGCGATTTACAGAAAAAAGGGTATCGGTTCGATTATTTCACCTGTACTATTACGGGCCGTAACAGTCGCACAAATTATTTCTGTTACGATCATGGCTACAGAGAACAGGAAAACAATAAGGTAGTTCTGGTCAAGCGTGAGCTGGACGGAGAACAGACTGCAATGAAATTTTGATTTTTGAATTGCCCCGGCTTCAGAGTTGAGGCAATTCAAAGACAAACATCCAACTGTTATCCAATTCTTCCGATTTTACCAGATTGGCATCAAATGAGGGTGCTTTAACTCCAGTGTAAAAATTACATTTGCCGGTAAATACCCGTGCCTCATCCCATAAGTTTCTTTGAATAAAAGAGTCAAGCATTATCTGACCTCCCTCAACAATCAGCGACAAAATTCCCCTGCGGTGCAGATCATCCAATATCTGGTCCAATTCACTGCCATTAAACAAAATTTGACAGAATTCAAGATTCTTTTTACCGGACGACATCTGAGCGGTATAGACAACAGTCGGCACACTTTGATCGAAAAGTGCTAAATCTGCTGTCAACTTCAGATCCTTGTCGATCACCAGCCTTAATGGAGATTTACCACTCCATTCACGAACCGTTAACGATGGATTATCTTTTTTTGCCGTGTTGGTACCCACCAGGATCGCCGATTCGTCCGAACGCATTTTATGAACAGCCATCCTCGACAAATCGTTTGTTATCCATGTTGGCTGCCCGTAATGTTCGTGCGAACGATCAATATCGATAAATCCATCAGCCGTTTGTGCCCATTTTAAAATGATGTAAGGTCTCTTCTTTTGATGAAAAGTAAAAAATCGCCGGTTCAGCGCTATGCATGCTGTTTCCATGAATCCCTCTGTTACATTGCACCCCCCGTTCCTTAGTCTTTCAATTCCTCGTCCGGCAACCTGTGCAAAAGGATCACCGGTTCCAACCACAACATCCGGAATTCCGCATTCAAGTATCAAATCGGAACAAGGTGGTGTTTTACCATGATGTGAACAGGGTTCCAGTGTTACATACAGGATCGATTCTTTAAGCAACGTTTTGTTTTTTACGCTGTTAATAGCATTAACCTCAGCATGGTATTTTCCATATTCACGGTGATAACCTTCTCCGATGATAACTCCCTGATGTACGATGACACATCCGACCATCGGATTAGGAGCTACATTTCCCATGCCCAGGCGTGCCAGGCTTATTGCACGGTACATAAACTTTTCATCAACTTCAATCAGCCCTCTCTTCATCCGCTTTATTTATCTTTGTAAAAAAAAATGCAGGTTGCAAAAAAATTAATTCGCGATAATCTCTCTGCCCATTATTCCAAACAGGAAATTGAAAGTCTTGGCAGATTGATTCTCGAAAAAGTTACCGGTTATTCAAGACTCCGGTTCCACCTCAATCAACATGAAACAATTTCAGCAGCGAATTTAACTCAAATTAAAGAGATTACCGATCGGTTAATCCGTTTTGAGCCCATTCAGTATATTTTAGGTGAGACAGAATTTTACGGATCGATCATAAAGGTGAATCCGGCGGTGCTGATTCCGCGCCCTGAAACTGAAGAACTTGTTGATTGGATTGTCAGTGATTACCGGGGATCGAACCCTTGCATTTTAGACATCGGGACAGGCAGTGGCTGTATCGCGGTTACCCTGGTCAAAAATCTCCCCGGGGCATCCGCCGAAGGTTGGGATATATCGGTTAATGCCCTGGCTGTTGCTAAGGAAAACGCGGAAATAAATAATGTTGAAATTGATTTTCAATGCGTTGATATTCTTAATCTTAAGAATTCGCCCTATTCGAAAAAATACGACATCATTGTAAGCAATCCCCCTTACGTAACCTTCTCAGAGCAACAGTCAATGCTCAGAAATGTAACCGACTATGAGCCACACCTTGCCCTTTTTGTGCCGGATGAGGATGCACTGATTTTCTACCAGGCGATTTCTGAACTGGCCCTGACTCAACTGAAACCCGGAGGAAACCTGTATTTTGAAATAAATGAACAGTTTGGAAACCAAATCTGTAATCTTTTAGCAGAAAAAGGATTCGTCAATATCATCGTACGAAAAGACATCAACGAGAAACAGCGAATGGTAAAAGCTGAACGGCCGAAGGAAGAGAAAGAAAATGAGAAGGTGGCCGGGTGACTTTTAAAATAACGAAAGGACGCCCGCAGACCTTGAGTGACCGGGTGACTTCCAAAATAACGGATAAAACGCCTTTTGACTCTGAGTGACCGGGTGACTTCTAAAATAACGATCAAATGCTTTTTGATTTTGCTCAATCTATAAGTGCAGTCACCCGGTCACTTGCCATGAGCTGACTTTGCTCAATTCATAAACTCAGTCACCCGGTCACTTGCGATGAGCTGACTTAGCTTAATTTATAACTGCAGTCACCCGGTCACTTGCCATGAGCTGACTTTGCTCAATTTATAATCACAGTCACCCGGTCACTTATCAATTTATAAACATAAATCAGGACAAGGCAGGGTGAAATAAATGTTATTTCAGCCTGTCGGTAAGCACACAGGCCGCTTTAAAATATTTGGGACGGCTTTGCAACCGGAAGAGTTCCACCTTGATGATGTAAATTCCAAGACCTGCCTTCCGGTGATTTTCCTTCATTCCATCCCATTCGATAACATCTGTGGCCCCGATCATCACATTATTTGCCAATCTCCTTATTTCCAGACCATATTCGTCATAAATCCGGATATTAACCATCCAGTCCGGCTCACCCGGCGCGAGATTTATTAATAAACGGTCATTGAACCCATCGTCATTTGGAGAAAATATCTTAGGGTCAAATGAAACCACACCGGAAATTTCAGAAACGATTTCACTGGTTGAATTCATGTAACCCGGACTCGCAAATCCAACCGTTTTTGAGGCTGAATGCCAGTTTAAAGGATTTTCTGTCTGTTTTGAAAAACTGGTTCTTTCGAGCGATATTCCTTTTACATCGCCGATCATCGGGTGATGCATCGTTTCTTTATAATGAAACTCATCAATAACTTCCATCTCCTTGTTTAATAGCACAACCCACCCTTCATCCAGGTCATAGGCGGGGAACCTGGTCATTTCAAAAATGCAATCCGGACACGACGAATAATAATTCCTCAATAAAGCATCCGGATCGGAGGTAAAAGCGGCATACTCTGAATCGGGTAACCGTTTGGAAATAGTTGACAAGGGATACATGGAATTTATCACGAGCGAATCATTGCGCGAGGCAAGATAGATTTCGGAAAGCTCGATCTTTCTGCCGGAATGATTATAAATTTCGACAAAATCAACACCTCCCGGAAACGGATTAAAAAGGACTTCGCTGATCAGCAAATCACCCGGAACGGGAAGGTAATACGAGAAAGTATGATGTTCAACGGGGGTTTGATTGCCGCATTCATCTGCCAGTCCGGTAATTATCAAATCATAATCCATCCCGTTTTTTATTGCTCCTTCCGCGAAGTAAATAAGAAATTTTTTGAGGTCCGGATCAAAAAGAATGCTGTCGGGTACGGTCATTGATGGCACAAAGGAAAATACATTTCCTGCTATTGAGCCTTTGTCGGGGATTTCTGAAAGAATAACTTCGATTAATAAAGGACTTGATACAGTTACCGAAGTAACGGTGGGTGGTATATTATCGGTATTGCTCCTGAAAACTGAATTTTCTGTTCCCGGAGTACCCCCTTTATCCGATACCGTTGTTTCCCAGTTTGAATAAACCCCGCAATTACGCATAGGATCAATTTTCTCCAGTGAATATCCGCCATTAGAATAACCTATGCGGTGAAAGGCTGGTTTATAGCTGAAAGAATCGATTAAAACACCGGCAGCCGAAAAGAGTTTTACGCCAAATCCACCATTGGTGAGCGATAATCCGGGCACCTCCAAAGCGTTACCATAACCCTCCCAAACCGCGTTTCCACCGGTACCACCGATAATTACATAACCTCCCGGTTCAATCGTTTTATCGCCCAGCACTTTTGGTTTCCCGTTCACCTCCAGTATCCAGTTCTTTATACTGACCACGAAATTGCAGGTGCTTTTCACTTCAATAAATTCTTTATCAGGAAGTTGAACAACAGGTACAGGATCGGCCATAAGTTCATTGAAAACGATGTCGCCAAATTGCGCCGATGGAATAAAAGTGAAATCAAAATCATTTCCGGTCAATGGAACGTAATCATTATCAGTTAAATTATCTATTGATATATGCAGTTTCCAATCGGTTAAATCGCTTAAGAGCAGAAGGACTCCGGCGGTATCTCCTTCAGTTTTCCGCACCGAGAGAACCTCAACCTGACTGCCTCCGGCGGTTCTGATCCGGTAATTACCGGGTTCAAGTAACGGCATTTGGGCCATTGCTTCCGAAAAAAGGACCAGTATCTCATTGCGACCAACTGAGTGAACCTCGTGAACCGAAGGTGGAGTGTTTTGGTATGACATCGAAATATCATCAATACGGATCTGTCCGCCGTGAGCAGTATTGAATTTAAAGAACAGGCCAATATCGCTGAATACAAAATTTATCAGCTTTTCATTCCCTGTTATTTCCCGCGACCAGTTACCCTGGGTTCCCTCCCTGTATCGAACCTTCCAGAGCCCGTATTGGTGCGAAACTTCAACCTCGAGTAACATACCCGCTTCCCAGATCAAATCGGTCAGAATAATGTCCTGTACCGCTTTCCCGTTTTCCATCCGACAGATTTTGAGGATATTATCGGCACCTGACAGGTTTAATCCAATTGCATACCCATTCGATGTTGTCAGATCAGCTCTTTCGGATATAAGATAAAAGCCGAACTGCTCAGTGGCTCCGAAAATCCAGTTCCCGTTTTTCAATTTAAAACGCCAGGTAATCAACCCGTTATTAAAACCAGAAGGATTTATCTTCCGGCTGATAAAACTTGAACTACGGATGCCTGTGAGGTTATGATGCAAGGAATAGTTTCCTGCCAGGGGCGATTGGTTAGTGATGTTCCAGTGTGCGGTATTTTCCCAGTTGCCCAGTTGTCCGTTTTCAAAATCATCAACGAACATAATTTGTCCTTTGCTTTCAAAAAAGACAAAAAACAGCATGTAAAAAATAAATTTGTAAATATTCTTGTCCATTTATCACAATTTATTAAGAATATTCAATATTTTTGCTCAATCAAAGTTTGTGAAAAGTTTTGACAGGAAGTTTTTATAGTTAAAGTTAATGAATCTAAAGCAGAAATGAAAATAGCAATAGTAGGTGTTAGTGGCGCAGTGGGCCAGGAGTTCCTGCGCGTGTTGGATGAACGCAATTTTCCACTCGACGAACTGGTCATATTTGGTTCAGCCCGGAGTACAGGAAGAGAATATTCATACAAAGGTAAAAAATTGCTCGTCAAAGAGTTACAGCACAACGATGATTTTAAGGGGATCGATATCGCTTTGGTTTCAGCCGGTGCAGGAATTTCGAAAGAATATGCTGAAACGATTACTAAATTTGGGACGATAATGATTGACAACAGTAGCGCCTTCCGCATGGAAAACGATATACCACTTGTTGTCCCTGAGGTAAACGCTGCCGACGCAAAAAATATGCCGCGTAAAATAATTGCAAATCCAAATTGTACGACCATACAGCTCGTTGTCGCGTTAAAACCCATCGAGGATCTTTCACACATTAAAAGGGTTCACATTGCAACTTATCAGAGTGCGAGCGGTGCAGGTGCCTCGGGAATGGATGAACTGGAGGCTCAGACAAAGCAGGTTGCGGCCGGAGAGGAACCAACCATTGCCAAGTTCGCTTACCAGCTTGTTCAAAACCTGATTCCCCATATCGATGTATTTACGGATAACGACTACACGAAAGAGGAGATGAAAATGTTTCACGAAACCAGGAAAATCATGCATTCCGACATCATGGTAAGTGCAACAGCTGTGCGTGTTCCCGTTCTTCGGGCTCACTCTGAGGCAATCTGGGTTGAAACCGAAAAGGAAGTCTCACTCGAACAGGCCAGAACTGCCTTCAATAATGCCGATGGGGTTATTGTGATCGATAAACCGGGTGAAAAACAATACCCGATGCCGCTGCATCTTGCAGGACGTGATGAGGTTTTTGTAGGCAGAATCCGAAAAGATATCTCGAACCCCAACGGTCTGGCTTTCTGGACTGTTTCGGATCAGATCAAAAAAGGGGCTGCCCTTAACGCTGTACAGATTGCAGAATATCTTATAAAAGAGGGTGTTGTAAAATAACACGATTTTTACTCATCAGAAACAAAAAAAGCTACCTGTTACCGGGTAGCTTTTTTTATTCTATGAAATTCGGAAGAAACAAAATATCTTTAACCTGGCACCTATGCCTACGTACGGGATAGCTGCTACGCAGCATCCTTTTCAGCAACGAATTGCTTTAGCTTTCATCATACACCTGGTAAAGAAAATCGTTGAAAGGGAATCGTTTTGTGTGAATGTCTTTTACCTCCTGGTACAAAACTTTTTTAAATTCTTCGATATTGGTTTTATATTTTGCAGAGATAAAAAGGGAGATGTTTTCATGTTTCCCCACCCACGACAATTTCCAGTCTTCAAGGCTCATGTTTTCTCTGGTAGATGGCAGCAGATCGTCTTCCTGCTTTTCAACAAAGGTGAAAGCATCGATCTTATTAAAAAGATAGATCATCGGCTTGCCGGCTGCCCCAATCTCTCCCAGGGTTTTATTCACAACTTCGACCTGCGACTCAAATCCGGGATGCGAAATATCAACAACATGAATCAGCAAATCAGCTTCACGGGTTTCATCGAGCGTCGATTTGAACGATTCAACAAGGTGATGTGGCAGTTTACGTATGAATCCCACCGTATCGGTTAACAGGAATGGCAAATTACCAATAACCACTTTCCGAACAGTCGTATCCAGTGTGGCAAACAGCTTATTCTCGGCAAATACATCCGACTTACTGATCATATTCATGATGGTCGATTTTCCAACATTCGTATAACCAACCAATGCCACCCTGACTATTTTCCCACGGTTGCGTCTTTGAACACTCATTTGGCGATCGATCTTCTCCAGATTTTCCTTCAGAAATGAAATCCGGTCGAGAACAATCCTGCGGTCAGTTTCAATTTGCGATTCCCCGGGGCCGCGGGAACCAACTCCCCCCTGCTGACGCTCAAGATGCGACCAGAACCTGGTTAACCGCGGGAGCAGATACTGACACTGAGCCAGCTCCACCTGAGTTTTTGAATGTGCTGTTTGTGCCCTTTTGGCAAATATATCGAGAATAAGATTGGTACGATCGAGTATTTTGCAATTAATTGCAGGTTCGATATTCCTTATCTGGGTCGGTGAAAGCTCGTCATCAAAGATAACTGCATCAATCGCGTGAACTTTGACAAAATCAGCAATTTCCTGGAGCTTGCCTGATCCTACAAAAGTCCCGGGATGCGGATTATCCAATCGCTGACTAAAGCGCTCCCAAACCTCGGCACCGGAAGTATCGACCAGGAATTCAAGTTCATCAAGATATTCTTTTACCTGCTTATCATCCTGCTTGCCGGTAATTAATCCGACTATAACAACTTTCTCTTTCTGCTCTGCTGTATCATGTAATTTCGCCATGATGCAAAAATAGTTTAATTTCAACAAAAAATCCCGGCACCTTAACCGGTACCGGGATAAATATTGTAAAAGTACGATTGTCTATTGCAACTGGAAACTAATTGGTACTGTATAAGATACACGAACCGGTTTTCCACGCTGCATACCAGGTTTCCATTTTGGAAGGGTCATTATTACACGAAGTGCCTCTTTGTCAATTGAAGGGTCAACTCCACGTGCAATTTTAGCATTCGAAATACTACCATCCTTATCGACCACAAAATTCACAAAAACTTTTCCCTGTATACCATTTTCCTGGGCGATGGTTGGGTATTTAATCGCCTGGGCGATAAATTTACGCAATGCCAGTTCTCCGCCGGGAAACTCAGGCATATTTTCAACAACAACAAAGATCTCATCTTCAACCTTCTCTTTTTCTTCGGTTACAATCTGTGCAACCTCAACTTTGGTCTCTTTGGTAGCCTCAGAGTCCATAATTTCAAGGTTGTCATTAATTGTCGTTTTATCATCGACAATACTCAGAATTTCAATGGCTACCGGAGGAGGTGGTGGTGGTGGTGGTTTTATTTCTTCCTGCCGTGTTATGGGGATCATCTCCTCATTAATGTCTGCGGCAGACACTTGTCCAAGTGAATCGGCCTTAGAAACTTTTTCAGTATAATTAAAAGCATACAGCACGATTGCAAGTGCAACGAACATACCAATCTGGAGGAATAATCCCCTCTTGTTTTCCAGATCTGCTTTTTCCGACTTCTTGAGCTCCATAATTAAGTTATTTTCAAGTTATTTTATACTCATTTTAGCGGCAATAAAGATAATGATAAATCTCAAAAAATATTCAAATTGGAATAAATTTTAAGCCACTACGCCAAAAAAAATTTACGCACATCCAATTATTTGTATTTCAATTCATTGCATAACATGCAATTTTCGTTGTGGTTTAAGCTGATTTTCCCGGATGGCCAGCGCAGCTGACTTGTATGATGCTCTGTTAATTTCCATTCAAATGCAAACAATTTGAATCTTTGATCCGTTTGTTAAAAAATTTGTAATCGGCTGAATATCTATCATTTGATTTGTTTAATTGAAATATGTTTATAATTTTGTATAGGTAATTCTAAAAACTTATGCCATGAAAAAATTTCTATTTCTTATTTACCTGGTCTGTTTTGGAACATCACTATTTGCCCAGACAACTGTGACAGGTACAGTAACGGAGGCCAAAACAGGATTGGCAATTCATGATGCGGTTGTTGTTCTGGCCGGAAAAACTACGGGAACATACACTGATACTCAAGGTAATTTTAAACTAATTGTCAATCAGTCACCACCATTTACGATTGAAATATCAATGGTTGGTTTTTTAACAAAATATATAACAATAAATCAAAACAACCAGATCTTAAATATTACATTAAATGAAGTAGAAACTGAATTAAATGAAATAGTTGTTTCAGCGTCGAGAGCACAGGAGCGGATTTTGGAATCGCCGGTGACCATTGAAAAAATAGATATAATGGATATCAAAAATACTTCATCTCCCAGTTTCTATGAAGGGCTGGAAAACTTAAAAGGTGTTGATGTAAATACGAATAGTTTGACTTTCAAATCTGTTAATACCCGTGGATTTGCAACTTTTGCCAATACCCGGTTTGTTCAGTTGGTCGACGGGATGGACAATTCATCCCCCGCGCTGAATTTTGTACTTGGGAACATGTTAGGAATGTCGGAACTGGATGTGCATTCCGTCGAATTACTTCCCGGAGCATCCTCGGCACTTTATGGAGCCAACGCTTTTAATGGAATTATGTTCATGGTAAGTAAAAATCCGTTCGATTACAGGGGGATAAGTGTTTACGGAAAGACAGGATTTACTGTGCAAAAAGCTGCAGGAACCAACCCGTTTGTTGATGCCGGATTCAGGATTGCCCATGTATTCAGTGATAAATTTGCAGCAAAAGCAACCTTATCATTTTTGAAGGGGACAGAATGGTATGCCACGGATTATAAAGACTATAACAACGCAGGGTTTGACAGGAACAATCCCGCGTATGACGGATTAAATGTTTATGGGGATGAAGTTTCAACATTACTGAATTTTGAGAAAATTGCCCTGGCATCAAATGTTCCGGCACAATATGCAGCCATGATGGGTTCCCAGACAGTTTCACGAACAGGCTATAACGAAACCGACCTGATCGACTACAGCGCCAAATCCATTAAGTCGGACCTGTCTTTGAATTATCGTCCAACAGGAGATGATCTGGAATTTATTTTAAATGCCAGATTTGGAACAGGAACCTCAATTTACCAGGGGGCCAACAGGTATTCACTCAGGGACTTTACACTGAGCCAGTATAAATTCGAGGTCAGGAATAACAACTTTTTTTTCAGGGCATATACAACGGGTGAAGATGCGGCAAAATCATACGATGCCCGGTTCGCGGCAATTAATATCAACCGAAGCTGGAAACCGGATAATCAATGGTTTACAGAATATGCAGGCACATATATTCAGACCTTTATGGCCAGTATACAAGGAGGCAAAACACCCGTTCCTGCTGAAATTCATCAGGTTGCCAGAAATGCTGCACAAACCGGTGCTTTAGTACCCGGAACACCACAGTTTCAGCAGGCTTTTCAAACCGTGGTAACAGATCCTCATTTTTCCACAGGGGCAAAATTTGCGGATAATTCCAGGACTTATCATGTGGACGCAAATTATAATTTCAGTCACCTTGTTAAATTTGCGGAGATTCAGACAGGAGGCTCCTGGAGGCAATATTCACTGAATTCAAATGGCTCCATTTTCACCGATTATGATGGGGCCATAACCTATAATGAGGTTGGTGCATATGTTCAGGCCCAGAAGAAAGTCTTTGATGACCGGATAAAATTTACCGGTTCACTACGATATGATAAAGCCAGGCAATTTGATGGTTTCTTATCTCCCAGGATTTCTTTTACCTATTCGGCAGGCAGGGAAAAAAATCATAATTTCAGGGTATCCTACCAGACAGGCTTCAGAAATCCCACCACCCAGGATTTATATCTTGGACTGGATGTCGGAAGGGCCATATTGGTCGGATCGGCGCCCGATAATCTTGACAGGTACACCACTTTACCTATAAATATAAGTACAACAGGAATTGGCCTTGGATTTCCTGCAACTGTTAAATTATCAGGTCGTAACGCGTATTACAACTCATTTTCTTTATCTTCGGTTTTATCCGGAAGTCCTGAGAAATCAGCTTTTAATTTAGTGCAACCCGAAAAAATTAAAGCGTATGAAATTGGCTACAGGGGGATTTTTAAATTTATTTCAATCGATTTAAATGGCTATATAAATAGATATAACGATTTTATAGGAAATAAAACAGTTCTGGTTCCCTATTATGGAAAAACCGATCTTTCAGATATTCACCCTGTTACAAAAGTACCAAATGCATTGATGGCCATACAATTCGGAGATTATAAACCCTTCCAGGTTTACACAAATTCTGCGGCAAAAATTTCTTCCGGCGGAATAGGTATTGGTATTACCACTAAAATTTACAGGAGTTATTTACTGGGTTTTAATTATACCTGGTCTACATTTGATTTTGACAAATCATCTGATCCCGATTACAAAGCCGGATTTAACACCCCGGAGCATAATTTTAAAGCTTCGTTGGGTAATATGAATCTGTTTAAAAATTTCGGATTCAACATCAACTTCAGGTGGCATAACTGGTATTTCTGGGAATCAGGTTTTGTCGATGGTGCTGTACCTGAAAATTCTGTTTTCGACGCCCAGGTGAATTACCTGATAGCCAGATTGAAATCGGTTGTAAAAATTGGTGGGGCCAATATAGGCGGCAATGAATATTTCAGTGCCCCGGGGACTGGTCATATTGGTTCTCAATATTATGCATCGTGGACTACAAATTTTTAGCAGTATTGCCTTTTTCTGGAGTTGGGTGACCAGGTTAAAAAACGATAGTATTGTTGTTTCTGACCCTATTAGAATGTAATTTCTTTTGAATAAACCGGATAACCACTGGAAATTGTTGAGTTGGACTGAGGAGTCTAAATAATTACCTGTTTTAATTATTATCAGAAACATTTCTGCACATTAGTTCAATAATTCCGATGTACAGATGTACAGATGAAATGTTAATGCCCAATACTTTTTTAACGGTGTCACTTCACTCATGATTATACGGTTTGATTTTACTGCCAATTAAAAAATTAATGTAAAAGAGAAACGTACAGACAGATAAAGTAATCATCAATGCAAGATTGACTTTTTTCATGGTCCGGAGTACATAATGATTAATCTGAGGATCTATGATAAAATTTGTACGGCTCCAAGTTATTGCAGCTAAACAAATATTTTATTGAAATTTTCAAATGAGCCTATAAAGAATTAGTGGTCAAACTGATGTGGAACACTTGGTTAATTTGAAAAACGACACAGGGAGGTTAGTTTGGTTTAAGTCTACGCTAATTTCTCCTAACGAATCTTCCATTAACATTTTCCCAATATGTATTAAGAAATTAATTGTCAAGGTGTTGATGAATTGGAATTATATCAAAATCGCCATCCCTATCAATATCAGCAATTCGGGTTCTATAAAACATGTAAACATTATTTTTAATAGATCCAATTTCAAAACTTTTGTCAATTAACTTTATCGTAACATCTTCAAAAACTCTATTACCCTTGTTTTCCAGTAGCTGAAGATAATATCCATCGTATTCCCTTTTAGTTGTGCTAGTTACAATGTCAAAATCTCCATCATTATCAAAATCAATGATATTTATTCCAACTACAAGAAAGTTGAGAGTTTCAATTTCATTTGGTAAATCAGAAGGGAGTTCTGTCCTTTTTGAATATAAACTAAAACTTCCAGAACAATCTCCCCAATAAATGGAATATGGAAAAGCATTATTTTCCGCCACAGATTTTTTATCGAAATGACATCCTGCAATCAAATCTAAACATCCATCGTTATCTAAATCAAAAAATCTTTGAGCTAAGCTTTGGTAACTCCAAATATACTTATTATCAACTTCCTTAATTAGATCTTCTCTCATCACAAAGTTTCCTACGCCATTATTTAAGAAAATCCTTGGGTAGGCTCTTATATTAGGCAGTCTACTTCCCCAATTTAATATATCAATATCACCATCATTATCAATATCTCCCGTTGCTACATCATGTTCACTCCAAGGATCGCCTATTTCAACTTCTTGAAATGTTCCATCTTTATTGAAAAAATAAAAAATATAAGGAAGATCTTCGGCTGGTGAAACTCCTTGTGCATTTTGATGACTATTTGATGAAATTGCGAGCAAATCAAGAATTCCATCGCCGTTATAGTCATTTATCTCAAATCTTGGAACAACAGAAAACTTTGATGAGTAAACTTTTAATTCTTTTTTGCCGAAAGCATCTAATAAAACAAAGAACTTTCCAGTCTTTCCAGATAACCAGTCAGGATGAGGTAAATATCCTACTAGATCAAGTATATCATCCTTGTTTATATCCATAAAAGTTACACCCGAATTTTCAAATGTATATCCCTGAGGGATGTATGGCATAAATTCTGAAATCTGTTTACCTCTTAATTGATTCGCTGGCCAATAATAGTTGGAAATCAACTCTCCGTTTGTTGAATTTGGATACTTATATATTGGAGATATTGAAACGAATGATGAAATCTTGGCCGTTACTTGCTTCCCATAAGATGTACCACTAATATTGGTAGCATAGGCTTTTAAATAATAAGTCTTTCCCTGAGTTAATCCCGTAATCAAACTACTATATGTCCCAATACCTGAACCGTCATTAGACTTGTTGTCAGAAATCGTTGGATTTTGATTTGTGTTCCAACAAACAGCCCTGACAGAAATGGCTGATCCTCCATCGTCAGTAATATTTCCCCCGCATATTACCATATTAGATGTAATGTCAGTTATAGCGTAAGTATGCGGCCTGGTACGGGGTCGATTTCGTTCCTTTTGGGGATATGATGGATATTGGATTCGACAGGATTCTATTCGATCGGTTTCCAGTTTGCGGGGAGCAGTTCACTTAATCGGAGAACGGAGTGATCAGGCAGCCGGTTCAACACATCGGTGAGCCATAGTGTTGGATTGACTCCTGCTACCTTGCAAGTACCCAACAAGGAATAGATAATGGCTGTTCGTTCGGCTGCTTCGTTGTTTCCACAGAACATATAATTTTTCCGACCTAATGCCAGGGGGCGAACCCCATTTTCAGCCCCGTTATTATCGATATTGTATCTTCCGTCGAGTACATAACGTGCAAGGCGGGGATAAATATTATAAGTGTATGCGATAGCTTTTCCGATAAGGCTTTTGGGTAAAACTTTTTTGTGCAGTTTTCGATCAGCCATTTCTCAAACTCTTTGATTATCGGGTATGATTTCTCTTCCCGTATTTGCCTGATCTTATCATATGATAGCTCCATTTCCTGAGCCTCCCGCTCGATGGCGTATAAATCACGGATTATTTTTAATGCATATCCGGCTCTCTGCGGATCGTCCTTTAAGGCTTGTTCAAACTTACGCCGGGCATGGGCCATGCAGCCGAGAAGTAAAACGCCTTTTTTATTTTCGTAGATATCATAAGCGCCATAGGCATCACTCTGGACTGCTCCCTGGAATGATCGCAATAGTTCTACAACGACCTTTTGGGCGCGGCTACCATCTTGGTAATGAAAAAACAACTGATTTTGCATCGGACTTCGAACAATCCAATGGTATCCCTTTCTTGTGCTCCCCGGGTGATCTTTATCCATAACCGGGATAGTGCTTTCATCAATTTGAATGTAATCGCATGATAGCACATCCTTTTTCAGTGTTTCATATAAGGGTTTTAGCAGATCGACCGTATCGGAGAACCATCCGTTTACGGTCGATGCCGCAATGAAGATCTTTTGTCGCTTGAAGATCTCCAGCAGCCGGTAAAAGGGGATGTGATCCAAAAATTTACAAATTAACAGGTATGCCAGAAGCGATGCGCTTGCGTTTGATCTTGGTAATACCTGTGTGGGAAGATCAGCGATCCTGATGCCTCCTCCTGTGGAAGGGCATATTTTGGTCGAACAGTGCGCAGTACGTATACTTCTCCCGGGATATATGCAAGTTTCTCGGTAATCTCTTCCCCGATTCGCACGGCGCCTTCAGGGATGTTTTCCGGTTCAATGACAACTTCTTCACGACGAATCGAATCGGGGATAGCACAGCGTACTGCTTTTGCCTTATTCTCTTTATTACGGGTATAGGTGACTCCTGTTTTTTCGGGCTCAACCGCCAGTTCTTCGGGGAGGCTTTCCTGTCCGTCAAAGGCTAAAGACAGTTGGCTGGGATCTTCCGGAACAAAACGTTCGCTGCTGCGGCCAAACATCCTGCGCCGTAGGGCAATCAGCTCGTTAATTAACTTTTGGATTGTCGCGTCACGCTCAGCGAGCAGTTTCTGAATTGTTACATCACGCTCGGAGGTCAGCTTCTCAATTTTAGAATCGCGCTCGATGATCCCTTTTTCCAGGCGCTCAATTTTCTGCTCAGAGGTCTCGTTTTTCGGTGCTAAATCCCTTGTTTTCATGGCATGAAGATACATAAAACCAATGAATTAGGCAACTATTTTATGCAAATAAAATAGATTATTTTCAATCTTTTTTTGCTAAAAAACAAACTATTTACCGGTTAAAAAGTGTGCTGTTTCGTGTATCTATTTTTATCTTCTTTTCCCGTCGCAAACGTCGAAACAAAACGTTTACGTTGTACGATATTTTTCATCGACAACCCTTCGATCATCATTACAAGCTCCGTCCATTTCATTTGGAAAGAGTTTTGTTTTTCATCGTAAGCGGGACGTTCAAATCCTCCTGATTCCAGGCGTTTGTGATATAGAACCAGGCCACCGCTTTCCCAGTGAAGCAGTTTGATTGTACTGCGCGGACGATTAATGAAAATGAAAACCTCCCCGCTCAAGGGATCACGGCCCATCTGGGAACGCACCACTCCGCAAAGCGTATTAAAGCCCTTGCGCATATCTGTGGCGCCGGTGCACAAATAATACTGTAAATTATCCGATAATGATAACATGCCTTACATGATCAGAACCAGTTCACGGATCAGGTTCAGCTCACATCCTATGGGAACCGAAAGACATACACCGTTGGGATAGGTGAGTTCAAGATTCTCCCTGTTCGTGCCGGATTGGTGTTTTGGTTTTTCAATACAGACTGGAATCAACCGGGAGGATTCCGGATGCTCATTTAATTTTTGACGCTTACGCCAATAGTAGTAAGTTGCCGGATTAATATTCTCTGCTACACAAAATGCCTGTACGCTCAGTCCGCTTGTCAGCCGGTTCTCCATCATGGTGGTAGCTTCTGCCATTGTTCTTCTCTGTTTCATCGTTGGATATTTTCAACAAAGGTAGAGGGCTAAAAAATATTAAACAATATGTACTAGGCCGAATGCTTACGTTATAGCTAAAGTTTAAATTGTCGGGGCAACCTTGGTAACTTCTTTCTTGCAATTAAATAAGATAACGAGAAAAAATCCAATAAAAATTATTTTTGATTTATTAAACTTACTGTTCATAATGAGGCTTACTTTTCAGATTGTGATTGAATCATAAAAGTATTGAAAACTTGAATCATTTGACAAAAAGAAATGAGATAATTAATCAATAACGAATTGCAAAAATTGAAGTCTTTAAAATCGTTTATTTAAATATGAAATCCAATAAAAAATTTCTAAAGTCCATTCATTTTCAGTAATTCTTGTTGGGCAAAAATCCGGGAAATTGAAATTTCGAACGAATTTCCTGGATGTTGAATTAAAAAATAGATTTAGTCAACCCGTTGCGGATGAAAAATATTTCTATCTTTGTGGCCTCAAATGGGGGGATTAGCTCAGTTGGCTAGAGCGTTTGACTGGCAGTCAAAAGGTCATCGGTTCGATTCCGATATTCTCCACTGAAAATCAAAGAGTTGCAGATATAAAAATTTGCAACTCTTTTTTTATGCGTACAAACAATACACAAACAACCAGGAGTATTGTGTGGTTTTTAACATTTTCAACATTTGAGATTGATCAGTATTGAAAAATGATTTAGATGTCATTATGTCGATTCGCTTTTACCATTAAAAACTGCCTCATCCCCTGTTGAAACGATTCTGTTTTCTTACTGAAATAAATTGGCAGGATCACCACCTCAAACTTTCAAATATGCTTTATATAGGAACACAAAAATTGATGCAACATTGTATTTGCAGGATTCGGAGAACCTTCGTTCAGGGTATTCAATGCAGTTTATTGTGAACTTTGAAGACATTCACCATCGCTCCTTTTACTGAACACCTGGAGGTAAAATTCAACGGGTGATTTTCTTCAATTGCTTTTACTGTTTCTTTTGGTAAAATTTTAATACCTCCCCCATGTGTACCAATCCACATATTCCCATACTGATCTTCCATAATTTTTACGATAATATTATGGTTGAGATTTGTTTGCTGAGATTTTGATTTATTCAGGATTGTTTTCCGATTATTTTCCATATCAAAAAAGATAAGACCACTGCCTTTAGTACCTAACCACATTTTTGAGGGGGATCTTACTAAAATAGAATTTGCAATTATGTTACTGGTTTCTTTGATATAATCCAAATGATATCTCTTTGAAACAATTTTTGATAGCCCTCCTGAATTTAATTGTCCTATCCAAATGATACCTGAATGATCTCTAAGAAAACAACTTGCAGAATTTGAGCCTAAAGACTCTATACTGGAAGGATTATATTCAAATTGCCTTTTAGTTATTGAACCATTTTCTATCGTAAAATTGAATACACCATCTTCGCTCGTTCCAATCCAAAATGAATGATCATCTTCTTTTAGAAAAGAAAGAATTCGAGAATCACCAACTACATTTTCCATTGCTTTTATCAAAGGAGAAGTAACAACATTGCCTTTGTTATCTATCTGGATCATACCACTGCTCCAGAACCCTACAATTAAATTCTCTTCAGAAATTTGAGTGATTGAACGGACTGCCGTCTTATTCTCAGTCGCAATTCTTACAAATTCATTTTTTTTAGGTCAAGTTTGAATAAATAAGAATTGGTGCCAACCCATAATGAATTTTCACTTTTGTGAATTTTTAACGATGTTATAAAGTTATAATTGCGTATGGTAGAATTAGTATCCGACATAATTACCTCTGGTGATAGTGTGAAATGTTTCTGAGAAACATCTTTCGTAATTGTATACTTTATCAAACCATTTCGTGTTCCGACCCATAAAATGGTGTCATTTTGTAATTCAGCAGCGTTAATATCCGAAATTGCAATTGAGCGACTCAACTTTAAAGGAACAAAGTTTTCCAGTTTTAAGTCATAACAAAATATCTCGCCTCCCTTTACTGTTATCCAAAGAAGGTCATCCGACGAAAGTTGTAAGCTGGTTATATCTTCATCCGCATTAAAATTACCCAGTTGCACTAATTCAAAAATATAACCATCGTATCGACACAGGTCTTTGGCAGTTCCAATCCATAAAAAGCCTTGTTTATCCTGAACCATACAATTCACATACGAATGAGGTAGTCCATCCTTAATATTCTTATCTTCAAAAGAATACTCTTCGGAGAATCCACTGTAAGAAATAATTAATGCGATTAATAGTAAAAATAAAGCTCTCATAAAAGATTATTAAATCAACTAATTATTCTTTTAATGAAAAAAAATAAGATGAAAAAGATAAATGCGCAGGTGATAAAAGAGTTGCACCGAAACTTTCCTTTTTCCTCAGTATCAACATGTCAACTATAGCTATTTGCATATACTTTTTTTACTACCGGAATCCACAAACTTCCAACTCATGATTGAGTTCCCATCAATTGTATGTTTATATTCATCCCCCTGTCTGCGGCTGGCAGAGAATTCCTTAAGCAGCCTTCTCCCTTATCTCAAAAAACTAATCATTTTACACAAGTTGATTGCAGAATTTTTTTCTGCCTGAAGGACCAGTTTATTATAGTCAAGGGCAATCCGCCAGCTCTCTTTCCGCGAAACAAATTTGTAACAAAAAGGGTAACAAAAATTGGATATTAAGATAATATCTGGAGGATTGCCCTCGCTGGAAAAATGCTTGTAAAATCTACAGTTGGCATGGCCTTCGTCTGGTTTTCATTGGTCGTTATTTCGCGCTTTATTTCCGTCTTTACCGTGATACAGAGATACCAGATCACGGTGTATTGATTACTTCATTGTTTATTTTTTGCCTGAAAATTGGATCACTGCACAGCCAAGCGACCCTAACTGACCATTGAAACTGTCAGCGTCTTTAACAGTTCCTATATCCTTTTGCCGCCACAGGTTTCTGGCTTTCAGATTTACCAAGTAAAAATATTTCTGTTTTTCTTCAACGCAAGTTCTAGTGATGTGACAATCATTTCGGATCCGGTTTCGCCAGTTGGGCCGTCTGCCATTTTTGGCCGATCTCCCCGAGCCGCCGCACCAGCCACTCCGGAATGCGCCCCGTCCGGTCCGGTGGGACGTTGAGGAGGTAATTGGCTTGCCGGGAATTACAGAGTTTGAGCATGTCCACAACCTCCACGGCGCTCGTCACGCTCTTTTCAGTTAAGTTGGTCTGCCAGAACCAGGCACCCGGCGTAATGCAGTCGCAGACCTCGGCGGCATTTGTGTTATCTTCTGCCGGCAATGCCATGCGCTTCTTGATTTTCAGCCAGGGATATTCGTAGCCGTGAATATCGGTCTCCATGAAGTTGGTGGAGTTGTTGGCAAGTACGAGGCAGTTGGGCTGGAGCGAATAAACGTGCGCCTTGATCTCCTGCCACTGTGCCCCGGTGTATTTGTTTTCATACTGATCAAACCACATCAAGTCCACCGCACCATATTGGGTCAGCAGTTCGGTCAGTTGCAGCTTGATGAACCCGACAAAATCGCCCGCTGCTTCAGGCGGCATCCCGTGAAGGTCAGGCTGGCCGGGCTGCAATTTGCCTTTAGAGAAATCTCCTGGCAGACAATAGCAGAGTCCGATCATTATCCCGCGTGCCCGGAAGGCATCCACATACTCGCGCACCAGGTCGCCCTTGCCCTTGTTGTAATTGGTAAACGCCGTGATGTCATGCGTCGTGTGTTTGCTGTCCCACAGAGCATAACCACTGGTGTGCTTCGTTGTCAACACGGCGTATTTCATTCCTGCCGCCTTGGCGGCATCCGCCCACTGGCCGCAGTCAAGCTGGGTCGGCACGAAGCTGCCCGGGTCTTCATAACCCGTGGCCCATTGCCCCTGATTGAAACTTGCTAAGCCGTAGCTGATGAACATCCCGAATTTCCATGAAAGAAATTCCTGCTGCCGCTCGGCCAGCGGCTTGGACGACTGGGCGAATCCACTCACGGGGAGAGTGAGAGCCAGAAAAATAAGGGTAGATAGTTTGGTTTTCATGATGTTTTAAGTTACTTCCATCAGGGATAGACCCTGTGGTTTTATGGTTTTATATTATATTTTTGCCAGAAAATTGGATCACTGCACAGCCAAGCGGCCCTACCTGAACATTGAAACTATCGGCCTCATTTACAGTTCCAATATCCTTTTGCCACCAAATATCCCTGGCTTTCAGATTTACCAAGTAAGAATATTTCTGTTTTTTCTTCAACGCAAGTTCTAGTGATGTGACAATCATTTCGGATCCGGTTTCGCCAGTTGGGCCGTCTGCCATTTTTGGCCGATCTCCCCGAGCCGCCGCACCAGCCACTCCGGAATGCGCCCCGTCCGGTCCGGCGGGACGTTGAGGAGGTAATTGGCTTGCCGGGAATTACAGAGTTTGAGCATGTCCACAACCTCCACGGCGCTCGTCACGCTTTTTTCCGTTAAGTTGGTCTGCCAGAACCAGGCACCCGGCGTAATGCAGTCACAAACCTCGGCGGCATTCGTGTTATCTTCCGCCGGCAAGGCATTGAGCTTCTTGGCCTTCAGCCAGGGATATTCGTAGCTGTGGATATCGGTTTTTTTGAAGTCGGTGGAGTTGTTGGCGAGGACGAGGCAGTCGGGCTGGAGCGCATGGACGTGCGCCTTGATCTCACCCCACTGAGCCCGGGTGTATTTGTTGTTATACTGGTCAAACCACATCAAGTCTACCGCGCCGTATTGGGTCAGCAACTCGGTCAGTTGCAGCTTGATGAACTTGACATAATCGCCCGCCGCTTCCGGCGGCAGCCCGTGGAGGTCAGGCTGGCCGGGCTGCAGCTTGTTCTTGGAGTAATCTCCCGGCAGGCAATAGTAGAGCCCGACCTTCAACCCGCGCGCCCGGAAGGCATCCACAAACTCACGCACAAGGTCGCCCTTACCCTGGCGGTAATTGGTGAACGCCGTGATGTCATGCGTCGTGTGTTTGCTGTCCCACAGAGCATAGCCGCTGGTGTGCTTCGTCGTAAACACGGCGTATTTCATTCCCGCCGCCTTGGCGGCATCGGCCCACTGGCTGCAGTCGAGCTGGGTTGGCGCGAAGGTGCCCGGGTCTTCATATCCCGTGGCCCATTGCCCCTGGTTGTAGCTGGCCAAGCCGTAGTGGATATACATCCCGAATTTCCACGAAAGAAATTCCTGCTGCCGCTCGGCCAACGGCTTGGACGCCTGGGCGAATCCACTCACGGGGAGAGTGAGAGCCAGAAGAATAAGGGTAGATAGTTTGGTTTTCATGATGTTTTAAGTTACTTCCATCAGGGATAGACCCTGTGGTTTTATGGTTTTATATTTTATTTTTTGCCTGAAAATTGGATCACTGCACAGCCAAGCGGCCCTACCTGAACATTGAAACTGTCGGCGTCTTTAACAGTTCCTATATCCTTTTGCCGCCACAGATCTCTGGCTTTCAGATTTACCAGGTCGCGGGAGTTCATTTTGATGGTGTGATCTTCATTTCCCATAAGATTGAAAAAGCCATACACCAGAGATCCATCTTCCAATGTTTTCTTCAAGATCCACTCCTCATCAGTGATCCGGATGGCCTCAGCGCATTGACCCAAGGGATCCTGGTTAACTGCAATCATTTCGGAATTGCACAGGATGCCACGAATGAAATCGTCGACTGATCCCATATCTCCGCTGAAAAAGAGTGGTGTCGCCATCATCGCCCAGAGGGAGAAATAGGTATAATGCTGATTTGGAGTAAGTAACTTTTTGACCATCTTACCTCCCATATCCTGTGGTGGTGTCCACATTCCCATAATTATATAATCCAGATCGTTCCATGCACCCGGTTTGTTGAATTCACGAATTTCCAGTGTTTTCTTTGCAGCAGCATAAAGACCATGTTTTTGCATCTCCCATCCTAAATCTCCTCCAATTCGCCAGCTATGTCCGCCTACTTCGGAGCCCCATTTCCAAACATCATTCTTACCGTACTGGCAAATATTCAATACAATATCGCGATCTTGCTGTTTCAACAAATTGCCCATTAACTCATAAGGATATCGGGCTCCTGATTCAGGATCTTTAACGAACTGTTCCCAATGATTTTTTCCATACGAACACCAGTCGTACTTCAGCAAATCGAATCCCCAGTCAGCATACTGCTTCGCGTCCTGTGCCTCGAAATTGAAACTACCAACAAAATCCTGGCAGGTTCTAGGCCCTGGACTGCTGTATATACCTGCCTTAAGGCCATAGGCATGAATATGATCGGTAAGTGCTTTCATGTCAGGAAAATCTTGGGCAGGTAGAATATGACCTTCATCATCACGCACTTGTCCCACTTTACTTTTCTGATCCATTAACAGCAATCGTTTCTTTCTAAATTCCTGACCATTTTTCAGACGGTCTTCGAGAACGGGTGGAGACATTTGCATCCAACAATCATCGATGCTTACATACTGATACCCTACATCAGCCATGCCGCTCTTTACCATTTCGTCTGCCGCACTTCGTATGATCGAGTCCTTAACATTGAGATAGTGGGTGTACCAATGGTTCCAGCCCATATGAGGTGTTAGAGCCAGCCTGTCGCCTACCACCAATGTAAATTCAAAAGAGTCCTTACCTGATTTATTCGTTGCACTGATTTGCAATTTGTATTCGCCTGGTTTATCGGGAGTCCTGCCTGTTATAACACCTGTTTCTGCATTTAGAATCAGTGATTTCGGCAAGTTCTTAATCTGAAATTTGATAGGCCGCACACCTGTTGTTGGAATGCGATGCACAAACGGCTTTCCCGGTCGGGCGCCACTCAAACGGGGACCATTGATTTTTGGTTTGTCTGGGGCTTTTGGTGTTAAAATCTCTGCGCCGGATATCCGCGTGTCATAATTCTGCCCCAATGTTGTTAGCGTCAAGCACAACAATGCAAGAATAAAGTAATACTTCATAAAATGCCCTCCATTTTTTTTACTGCTCTTTATATTGAATAAACATGAATGTTGCCGGCTCGGGAATTGCGAATGTCATTGATCCGTCTTTATCTGCCGATCCAACCCAGGATTTTCCTGTCAATAATTCTTTAAACTCAATGGTCTTCCCTGCCATTTTCTCTAAACGTATGGCTTTACCCTTTTCCATATTCAGGAGTTCACGAAAGAGATACAAATAGCCAGTTTTTGAACCGGGTTTTATATATTGTATTCCGCTCCATGTTTTGTTATTGGGCTCATCTCCCACCGGGAATGCATAAGATTGATAAATATGATCACGGTGTTGCTTATAGACCTCCATCACCTTTGCTACGGTATTTCTATCCACTCCATCATACTTGTATGTTTCCTGAAAAAATAAGGGGGTTCCGGTCATTCCAATACCCAGTGCATATTCCTGATTGTGCTTAACGGCGTCGCTGCCTTTGGGGTTTACCAGACGAACATTTTGAACTGTAGTCTGTATTTTATTGATATTGATATATTTGGAAAGGTGCCAGGCATCGCGAAGCACCAGATAAGGAATATAATAAGGGTGATCAGGTTTTCTATTAGCGAGATAAATAGAACCATATTCCTTGGCCCAAAAATAGCCATAACGTGGTTCAATTTCCGTCAAGTCCCAATTGATCTTTACTTTATGCTCTGTATGAATTACAAAATCTCTGGCTTTTCCTATCATGTTTTCGATGCGGTTTCGATCAGATAAGCTGGCAAAATCCAATTTATAACTTAAGAAACCGCCATGCTCATAATTCCATTTCAATTCATCCAGAGATACAGCTTCTGCGGCTGCCCACAAACCTAAGGTTACTCCTGCTTCTTTCGCGGCCTTGCGCACATTGTTCCAGCCTTGGGGATATACCTCGGGATTAGGTTTCCATCCATTTGCACCAGGATTCCAATTCGTTGAACCCGGAGGAACTTGCCAACCGTCGTCGATTTGCAGATAATCGATCCCAAGTTCCTTTTGTGATTGTATTTCCTTGAGCACATTGGCTTCCATTGCACCAGCGCGGTAGGCGGTTCCCCATGTGTTGGCCTGGGTATAGATATCACGTTCAGGAACCACAGGGTACCGAAAACGATCAAACTCCTTAAGAGCCAATTGTCCCTCAAACTCTTGTCCTGAAAAAGCAATAGTCCAAGTAGCCCAGCAAGACAGAAATTTATCTGGTGATAATGCAGCAGGAAGAATCGAGGTCCCCGAAACCGCTATGCCGCTATCCTGAAATTCGAATCCACCCGTATCTACTCCGTATTGGTTGACACATTTGTGGGACTCTTTCACAATCGCCAGGCCCCCTTGTTTGCCCTGTACCATAGCAACGCTGGCCCAGTTGTTGATAAACCCGGCAGGAGGAGCTTCCGAATAAGATTTTTCCATTATGATGGGGGTATTCTGACTATTGCGGTGCTGGGTGTCGGCAAAGTATCCTGCAAACCGATAGGTAAACGCATCCTTGGCCAGGGGAATGTAATCAACACTCCCGGCAGGGGTATAATACTCAGCTGTTTTGTTATCGTCACATTCAGAATATCCCTTAAGCGTATACCCCTTTGGCATCTGTTGGGTTAACGCAACATACCTCTCCGGGTCAATGGTCCGAATTGGGTAATAGCTGTCTGCTTGCTCAAAAACAGCGAGTTCATTGACCGTAACAACCGCTCCATCGGTCTTTTTGAACGCAATCACGCATCGTCCATCTGAGTAGAGCGACGTTGGAAGATCCATAGTGAGCTCCTGGAACTTATCCGGATTCTGGGAGCCGCTGATGTTAACATTTTCTTGAAGTAACGTTTTTTTGCCCGAAGAAGACCCTAGTGCCGAAATTTCGACTACTGACATGTCATCATCGATATTGACCATAGACGCTCGCAGCTTATACTTCTTTTCAGGGTTAAGCCCGGAAAGCTCGATCGCAACCTCTTCAGGATGCATGGTGGCTACAACCCACCAGTGTGGTAATTTTCCTTTTGCCTTATAACCTCCAGCTTTTCGCGATCCTTTCAGCGTTTTGATTTGTACGGGTCCTGTTGCATCGTTTGTTGTTAATCTGTCTTGACGTGGGGCTTTGATCCATAACTGGGTTCGGACCCCCGTCGCTTTGGGATAGACCCAGACCACATACCGAATGGCAGATTGTGTGGATGGATAGGTCATTTCAACAGTCAGCTCTAAATGCTTCCCGGTAAACCCTTGATCATCTGCTTCCTTGACGGTCACTGAATTGACTTCTGCCTTGGTGTCATTTGTAAATAACCCCTGATACTTCCAGTCGCATTGGTGATCTGAGTTTTTGTTTGCATAGTCGATCCCATCGGGTCCTTTGATACTCACGGTTTTCAGTCCAGCCGGAGTCAAGCTCCAGTGCCGCTGAAATCGTCCTGTTTTCACTGTAATCTGATCCTTCTCCACGATGACCCTGGCTTCTCCCAATTGTCGATTGAGCGGTTTCATTTCAGTTACCTGTGCAGTAGCAAAAAAGCTTAACGTTATTAAGCTCACTAAAATTAAGGGCGTTTTAAAGTTCTTCATATTTTGTTCTCTTTTACATGTTCAAATTCTTTGAATTATACTTAAAAATCTAATTTCAATTTTTTATGCCGAAGATAATCCGGGAAATGGGCCAACACCGGTCAATTGTGGGCAAATTAGTTTTACTTCGCGATTCGAACCTTCTGTTTTTCTTTGCCCATGTAGCCCCCCTTATAACTAACATATCAAACTAAACTAATTCCTTTTACTATTTAAGAACTATTGAAAATTGCTCAAAAACAACATTTCTGTCACGAACAACCAGGGTATCCTTTACTGAATGGGTTTCTTTGTTTACAACATCAGTGTAAGAGTAATCCAAATATATTACATCGCGTTTTTTTCCTCCCCAATTATCACCTTTTTCAACAAATTTTCCAGATCCGGAAACGTTATATTTATCGCTACCAAAACTTCTAACAGAGCAATTCCCATCATCGTTAAAAAGTAATTCAAAATTAACATTTCCGGGACTTGCCGCTGATCCTCTTCGTACCAAATTCGATAATTCAACATTGTTTTTCCCTGTTGTAGTAAGCTTTACCAGTTCATCCCGTTCAACGTATTGGTTGTGATACACTACTGACCGATACATTTGCACTTGTAGTCATAACATCCACACCACGTCGTAAATACGTTGCCTGATATTTATTCATGAATTTTATCCCGTAAAGCGTGTAATCTTTAGGCAAGATTTCCCAATCAGTTGCAACAACTCTTGAAGGATTGCTAATCAGGGGCTTTCCGCCTAATATGGTGTCTAAGTTCTCGACTTGCGTAATTATAAGAGGTATTACATAATTCACACTATTAAGTGGTGCAAAAGAAAGTGGGTCATTAAAAAATTGCTCCGTAAGTTGAACCTTAATCCTCCCTTTGATCGATCCTGCGGGAAGCTGATATACATGCCAATTGATTAGCAAATGAATAACAAATATAAGTACTAAGTTACGACTGGCAGTCAAAAGGTCATCGGTTCGATTCCGATATTCTCCACTGAAAATCAAAGAGTTGCAAACACATTTGCAGCTCTTTTTTATGCGTAAAATTGTACATACAAACTCAATAAAGAAGAACATAGTAAGACTTTCCAAAGGAGATCAAAAACAATAACAGCTCATCAGATACAAACATTTGAAAGAATTTCATTCAACTAAATTGCAATTGACTTGATGCTTCCCCAGTATTTTGAAGTTTCACACCTTATATTTAAGCAAACTTCAAATCCAAAACTCAACCTGCTTCTCTATTGAAGATGTGTTGTTGCTCATTTATTGATTTTTATACCTTTTGTAACTCTTCCATCAATGCTTTACGCTTGGGATATAACATTTTGAGTTGTTGTATTACATTATTTGCCTTGTCGCGTGCACCCATTTTTATCATTTTACGCAAATAACGACAAGCGGTCTGGTAATGATCTCGTCCCATATTAGCCGCCATATAGTCAAGTACGGCTTTCTCATACATACCGGAGATTTCGTTTGCATAATCTTTGGTTAAATATTGGCCATACATATCTAACCAGGTAAGTGATAAATTTTTCTTCACAACTTCGAATAATCGATCCCAGCTCTCTTCCCAAATATAGATTTGTGCAATGGATGAATAATCAACGTACCGATCGCGTTTGATTATACTTTGAACTAGTTGATTTACATAATCAGGCCATTCGTCTTTCTCAATGTGTTTTTTCAAGAGTTTAAAAAAGTTACCTGACTCACGGCGGGAATGAATGAACAGATGTTGTGCTAATTTTATAATATTCGCTGTGTCGTTAATAATTGTATAAACCTTGAGTAAATAATTGCGCCAATCGTCAGCAAGACCTGGTTTGTTTTTATCATCGTAAACAATACCATCTTCGGCAATTGAAATTGCTTTTTGATAATCTTTATTTAAAATGGCTTTTTCGATTAACTCTTTTCTGAAATCGCCGTTATCGATGTTTTGCTCCAGAAAAGCGGTTACCTTATCTTCATCTTCGGTATTTCTGATTAATTCCAGTTTTATACTGCGTGCCTGATCATAGTCCCACTCCCAATCTTTTCCCGCAGGTTTAACACGATCGATTAATTCATGAACAAGCTTAATTTCTTCGGGGGTTTTCACCAACATTGTGCCGATGCTTAACATCGAAAAATGCCAGTCGTAGCTTTTAAAGATTTCTGATTTAAATGATTCCAGACAATAATTTAATAGCTCGTTCCAAATGTCTTCGGGCAAAGAGTTTTCCGCTATGCTATTTAAAACCTCAACTGCGGATTCTACACATCCGCTAAAATCGCCATTGCTGTCATCGGCATATTCCAAAGCCTGACTCATTTCTTCGAGTACAGCACAAGCAATATACATGGCTGTCTGGTAATTTGCAGATTCAACGAACTGTTTGGCACGTTCCACCATTGCATAAACAGCGATACCAACAGCACTTGATTCGGAATATTCGATATATCCAAAACGGCCAGATGCTGCTTTTAAGACTGCCTGAATTTGTTTGACATAAAGTTCTTTCGAGTCGGGTATCACCAAATAGGCAAAATTGGCAAAGAAGAGTTGGCGAAAAGAGCGATCCTTTGCGCACTGTTCTTTTACATATTTTTTCAAGTCGCTGAGCGAAACCTTTTCAAGAATTTCATCGACCTGTTCAGTAGTGGTTTTCTTTTTCCGGGTTTTCTTTTCCGTTCCATCTTTTGTTCCTTCTCTGGTCTTTGTTTTACTTTTAACTTTCAGATCTAATTCGTTTTGCAGTAGGTGAAAAATAACAGCAACCACATGCTTACATACCGGACCCATATCATATGGGCACGAACAAACATGTTCGGTTATAACTTCATTTTTGATTGCGAGCTGGACTGTGTATAGCTCAGTTCCTTCCACGATGGCTTCGAATTCGCCGGGAGCTACCTCTTCGGGTTCATTTACCAGGCCTTTTTTATAATACTGAAGACCCCGATTTAAGATGGTCTCGTCAATATGAAGTTCAAATTCGGTTAATGGTATTTTCATTTCAATTGTGAATTAAAATATCTGAACTATGATTTATTTGATTTAAGGATTAACCAGATTTTTAATAAGCTCGCCACTAAATGCCTTCCTCAATATCGATTGCCGCAACGATTCACTTTTTAAAAGGGCTTTTTATTAAAACCGGCTTTAGGACGGCAAAGACATACATGTTGATTTACATATGCATCTTCCAACTTTGGTGCAATTGCAAACATTCCCCTTCTGACTGATTTTCATGCACATTTAATTTATGCCCTTCTTCTTCTTTTTTGGCTTCAATAACACCACATGGTTTACCATCAACAAATAATACATAGTCAGCAGGACCAGCATCAGTCTGATATTCCTTCACAGCAACACCAATGCCAACATGCAGATTAACCTTCTTTATGCTCTGAATAGTCCATCCACAAGCAGTCAACTGCTTATCAATTTGATCTCTTGCTATCTGTTCAGGATTCTGGTTAGGCATCAAGTTAAAATCTGAAAATTAGGTGGGTAAGATACATAAAACTATTTAGTGGAAATAATAATTGCCGGAATTCAGATCATTATATTGCGATTAACTGTGAGTTTCTGAGTGCAAATAATGAAATCCATTGGGTATGCACAAGATGTAAAAACGAAGGAATTATAAGTGACTGGCAGAAGACTAAATGGGATAATAAATCAATTTAAATCCTTGTTATTTAGGAGGTTGAAAGTTGAGTTTATTTGTAGCCAGCCAGGTACTTTGTATCCGAAAGTAAAGAATTCTGGATTGACAGGCGACTGGGCAGTTATATAACGCGTGCCAACCGATACATAAATCCGGGAGAGGATAACATCGACGGCCATATTTACCATTTGAAAAACATCACCTTTATATACCTGGTAGGAAGGTATAAGCTCTGGATTACATATCATCCATAGATAAGCTTTGGTATTCAATTGTATATCCTTTTAATTGACTTTGTAAATTTTTTCCTTTTTCCTGCAATAAAGATATGCTGATATTTTCTTTCCTGCGTTTGACTTCTGCAACCAAAACGGTCTTTTCAAAATCATTAACAGCAATAATGTCAATTTCATTTCGATTTCCTTTCTCCCAGTAAGTTCCTATTGCCGAGTAGAGGTGTTGAGTTACTAACTTCTCTGTAAAATATCTTTCCAATATTTTCCCTGTGTAAGTAGGGTAATCCCGTTCTACAATCGTTCTGAGGTATCCAAAATTTCCAATTTCAACGGCACTTTGATATTTGTAGATAAAGCGAAACCAAAAATTGAGAAAATTGTCCACAATCGCATATTTAATATTCCGTCCTCCGGGCCTGGAAAACATAGGACGTACCTTTTGAATCAAATTGAAATCATTATCCATTCTTTCCAGGTATCCACCCACGCTTATTTCAAGAATAGATTCAATATCTGAACGGGAAGTTTTTGATGATGCGATCAATGACAGGATTGAAAAATAAGTGGCATAATCCTTTCCAAATTCTTCAATCAATACATTTCTTCCTTCATCAATAAAAAGGGAGTTTTCCCGGAAAACTTCATCCAATATCTTAGCCAACGTAAAAGCCTTCTTGTTGACTAATAATTCAACGTATTTTGCTACTCCACCAGTAAATGTATAAAATGCCAATAAATCTTCTGCTTTAAACTTTGGATAGTTATCTGCAAGTATTTCTTTGAGTGTATTTACATTGAACGGTTTTAGGTGAATGCGTTCAGTTGCTCTGGCAAAGAGTGGTTCTTTGGAATTTTCAAAGATTTTCTTCATCAAAGAATAAACAGATCCACAAAAGACCAGATTTATTTTACTCTTTTCTTTATAACTATCCCAGATATTCTGCATCTCACTGTAAACAGAGGGATTAACAGAATAAAATTCCTGAAATTCATCTATTATAAGTGTGAAATTTCTGGACGCAGATAACTCCATCAGATATTGGAATAAATCTTTAAAATGGGCAATCAAACCATAAGTTTTCACCTGTAGTTTACGTTCAATCTCTTCTTTGAATTCTTCACAGATAAGAATTTCATTTTTCTTGGTTACAAATAGATAAAGCGCAGTATCTTCATTCTCAATGGCCTTTTTTAACAGACTTGTCTTTCCGATACGACGACGACCGACAACGACAGTCATTTGGGCGTCTGTTGCTGATCGCTCTTTAATTGAACTCAAAAGTTCCAACTCTTTCTCTCTGTTATAGAATTTCATGAATCCTGATTGTTATTTATTGCAACCTGCATTACTGTAATGGCTATTGCGTTAATGCAAATATACACTATTTTTACATTAATTACTGCATATAAATTGTTCTTCATGGTTCATTATGGACGCGGCATCACCATTAATCCGGCCAGTTTCACAAGCCCGTTTGCAGGAATGATCCTGATCGTAACTTCATCGCCGCTGGCTTTAAAATTGCTTTTTGCAAGATCCTGAGCTCTTCCTGCTTTAAATGAAGAAATGATTCGTCCGGCTTCGGTTACCTGAACCTCACAACCGGCACTTTGGGAACCAAAATACAGTTGGATTTCATAATCTGAGGCGGGAAGTTTGTACTTTCTCATGGTTTTTAACGGGATGACCTGCTCACCTGAAATATTCAGCCAACTGTCCGTTATTGTTTCCAGCGACCGTTTCCCTGAGTTTTCGGCAGGAATGCCTGATTCTTTTTCACCCAAAGAAAGCCAGTAGTTTTTTTCTTTATCTATGAAAAAGGTATTCTGCCCAGCGCCCTGTGCAAGCGGGTCGTGCGAAGTTGCCTGAAAATTAATACGAACCGGTTCCAACCCTGTCCTTTGTTTCAGGTCGATGTAGTCGGGCAGCCAGCGCAGGTTCAACGAAATCAAAACACCTTGTTCTCCTCGCGTTGCCCCGTATTCGGAGATAGTTTCCGCATAGATTCCAATGGTTTCCGATGGATTTAACCTTTGCACCAAAGGGAGCGCCTCCGCCCGATTTCCGTTTTGTAACAATTGATACGCCTTGTGTCCATAATGATGATTTGTAAAAAATGAAATAATCATCTTTTCCATTCCCAACTGGTAGCGGTATTCTTTTTTCCCCTGGTTATTCAGGTTATTTATATTTACTGCGTTTAGAACGGCAAGTCTTTGTTTCGCTTTTTCAATTGCTTCCAGCGATGAGCCATAACCTTCCAGCTTGTAATCCTCATTCAGTCTTTGGAAATAATCGGAAGTTTCCCGCCCAAACATCGGAGCATGGGCAAACCATTCTTCAAAATAGCGGACCAGGTTTTCGTCCGGCCGTTTTAACATGGCCCCCGAATAATTGGTCACAGCTTTTTCCAAGGTTTCATTTTTGGAATTTTGCCAAACCTGGTTTTCATAGTTATTAAAAAGCAAGTCGAGCGGATGGGTTGTCCAGTGAATAATCCCATAGCCTGAAGAGTTGGTCTCGTCCAACAGGTCATTGAATCCGGAATACGGGATATACGGACGACCAATATAACGATGATCGTCGTGGTGGGCCCAAACGACCGGATATAACTTACGGTTTTCACCTACTTTTTTCAGCCTGCCCATAACTTCCGGCTGATTCAAAACATAACTGTAATCCAACGGAATAAAGCTACAGTATGCCGGTATAAACGGATCGGCCTGTTCGGTAAAATCACAATCCCATGATCCCAAGGCCAATTCAACTTCAGGCTTAATTTCATCCAAAATTTCACGGTACACCTTAATTATCTTCGAGATCGCAAACAGTCCCGGATAAGGAAGTTCATCTTTCAATTCCGGAAATTTTTTCAAACTGTCAAAATACTCCTTCTTCCATTCTTCAGGAAGTGATTCCGAATCATAAAGCAACCAAATGGAGCCCATTCCGGGCTTTTTCGCTGGTTTCCGCATCCAGGTTGAGAGCATGGTAATTTCAGGGTAGTCGGACAAGAGTTTTTTCACCTGTGCTTCGTAATACTTTTTGCCTTCCGGATGTTCGGGATTGGCCGTTTTATACCCGCCAATTTCGATCAGGGCTTCACCGGGAAGAGTGGTAATGATATTTTGCGGATTGGCCATCCAGGTATCTACATCAACGGCGAAACAGACGCCCATCCCTTTAAGGGCAGCATGCCGGAATACCTCCTGCATTAGTGTGGTTACTGCCTGACTTCGCTGAACTTCAGATACTTTTGCGGATTCTGAACCAAACTCATCCTCAGTAAACAGTTTGCCTCCATACATCGAGCGAACATCATTGAGGTGCTGAGCGCCCCAGTCGCGCCCTTTTTGGGTGGTAGTTAAATACCCCAATTCTTTTTCCTGACCATTATAGGAAAACGACTGCATGGGATTGTTTCCGTAAGCGTGGACCATGACTGTGTTGAATCCTATTTTAGAGGCATGGTCAATCCATTGCTGCCATTGTTCATAGTCCCAACCCGTACAACCACTCAGAAAATTATGCCAGTTGAACAGGATGCGCTTTGCTTTTAAGGGGGCATTTTCGAGTTGAATCGCTGAAAAATCCAGGGATTTGGGTTCAACGGGTGGCACATCAAACGACAAATAAAAATTCCAGCCCAGGTGTTTTAATAAGCCATGAACACCATTAACAAGAGCAAGTGGTGTTTTCCCCCGGATGAAAAGAAACTCCCCCGCACCTGATACCTGGTAAGCTTCATCATTCCTTATTCTATCATCATTCGAAATCTCCAAAACGATATTTCTGCCTCCCTCCACCTTTTCGTGAACCACTTCAAACCGGTCGCGTGGATACGTTTTCGAAAGGAAAGCGGCCAAATCATTTCCGGCTTCCGTGATAACCAAATCTTGTCCTGTTACAATGTATGTTTTCTTTTGAAATGTAAAGGAAAGAACGCCCAGGCAAAGGATCAGGTGAAAAAGAAGATTTTTTTTGAAAATAATTTCCATAGTTCTGTTGTATTAAACTGAATTAGTTTTGAAGCAGTATTGGACTTTCGGCGTACACACGCTTTCCAGATGTAATCCCTGTCTATGCATTCAACTGACAAATTGATTTTTATAACAGCAGTTCAAATTTTACACAAATTCAATTTTAAGAACTCAAGGCTCACTACCTTTCAGTCTGGTCTCCGTAATTAATGTATTTACTATACTCTCCAATCTTCGTTTCTAATCTTCTCTCAAGAAAAGAATGATCGGCTTTTCTCCAAAAAATGCATACTGCACAGTTCCAGCATTAGTTCCTTCAGATCAGCCTATTTCTCAGCAATCAGTGTTTATTCATGATCGGTAACATAATCGGTAACAGCAATCTTTTCACCAAGAATACATAATTATGGTACCTGAACTTTCAAATAAAAGTCAGATCAGGTGCCCGATAATCTGTAATTTTTACTACTCCAACCGGAAATCGCGCATTATTTTTAGCCTTTGCCGTCGCGATAAAATGATTACATCTCGCCTCATCAAAGATACCTTTATTCAATGCAATTACTAAAATCCGGGCAATTTCATTGTAAACAGTTTCCAGGATTACAATTTCGTGTGGATCAAGAATTTTGGGAAGAAATAGTATTTCACTACAAGCAATGAAATGTGATATAACATCGGCATCCAACAATATGAGTTTTTCGCTCCTATTCATTGTCGGTTATATTATCAAAATCCGACAAGTCTATTCCCAGGTCTTCAAGTAATGAAAAGTAGGAACTCTCGGATACCACCCCTTTATCAAATAATCCACGCGCTAAAGTGCCGTAGTCGCCAATTACATCTCCTTCGTTTCCTGTTTTATACAAGTCGATGGAGTAGCCATAAAGGAGTGCGTTTTTTATTATATCATGCGAAAACTGAGTGAAAGTAATTTGATCAATGAGATTGATACGGAGCAAACGGTTCAGTAATGCAATACGTGAGCAGGAGTAATATTGCTCGATTGACAAAATCGTTTTAAGCGATATTTTGTTTTTCCTTCGTTCTGGTTCCGGGATCATTTGCAGGATACCATTTGTTGGAAGCAGCAGAAATGAAGCAAAAATATTCGCTTTATATTCTTCCGGATCACCTTTCTTGTCGAAATATAGGTTTCCCGTTTTTTCTGATCGAAAGTTTTCCTGAATGTAGAGGTGATAAAGTTCGTGACAAATTGTAAAGTGCTGACGTCCTATGGTGTGACTACTATTAATAAGCATAAAACGTTTCAATGCCTGCTCTCCCTCAACTTTTACTGCCATGCCTGAAAAATCAGAATTCAGCGGAAGGAATAGTGTGAGGATATTATTCTTTAATAAAACGCTCTTTAACCTGATCGCTTCTGTTGGATTAAGCCCATTCTGCTGACGAAAATTAGTAGCCTTAAGCTCGAGATTTAAATCCAAATTATCCATTGATCAACTCTGTTGACATGTTTATATAATTCGTAATGACTTTCTTGAATTTACTGATTTGCTGCATATCTGCAGGAGTCAGTTCATCGGCGCGAAATGCAAATGATGAGATGACAAGCTGTTTCTCCGGATTCTTTTCGTAAAGTTCGTACTCATCAACATTGAACAGGATGGCCAATTTCCCGACAACCGATTCAGGAATGGAACGGGCATCATTTTCGTATTGGTTGACAGCGGCAGGGGTAATGTTAAGATAATCGGCAATAAACGCTTGTGTATAACCAAACTTGTTCCTTAGTTCCCTGATGTTTTTGCTAATGAAATTGTTGGTTTCCATTTTGATGTAATTTTTAATGCTGATTAATAATCCGTTAATAAAGTATACAAAATTAATTATTTTGCTCCTAATATTAACAAACATCCAATTAGAATGTTTATAAATTAAACCTTATTCTTCAGCCTTATCCTCTCCGAAAACAACTCCAGCGTCATCCCCAGTTTCATCTTTTGGTTTTCTCAAGCTTCTTTTGCAGAACCGACAACGAAGGGTGATGTTGTATGGGTGCGGGTATTTCTTTTTCAAACTATAATGCTGTTCATTAATCATCCGGTTGATCCCAAAGCATTGGCAACAGCATTTATCGTTTTTAGTAATACGATGTTCTGATGATTGGCGATTTCAGCGGTTGCAGTGCCTTTTTCGCTGCGCCAGCTGCGTAACGTGTTTACCTGCAACTGATGCATTAGTTTAAGTGCAACAGATCGTAAACGTGTGGAGTAATAATGATTACTGCGACGCTGTTCGAAAGGTTTTTCGAGCAGTTCGAACAAAAGACTTTTAGTTAGTTCCAATTCCGAAAGTATTAGCGGTAAAATATCATTCTTTACCTGGTCATCGTCAACCAGAGAGGCATAAAGCATAATAATAGCCGGATCAGTTGCCGCTAAACCTGAATCAATATTAGTAAAAATATACCTTACTAATGGATGATCCGACAACAGCTGCTTAAGCAGGATATATTTTGCAGGTTGTTGATCCTTAAGCAGTTTCAAAGTGCTACCAACTCCAAACCAACTCGTAATATTAATGCGGCTTTGTGCCCAGCTAAACACCCAGGGAATCGCCCGCAGGTCGGCAAGTGTTCGTTGGTTGGTGCGCCTTGACGGTCGCGAGCCTATTTTACTGGTTTCGATTGCATCAATTGGAGTTGCCTTTTCAAAAAAAGGGATAAAGTTCGGACGAGTTACCAGGGCAGTGTAGGCTTTAATACTTTCGTTGGACATATAGCGCATCAGATCAAATAGTTCATGTCCTGATGGTTTGTTGTTTATAAGTGTGTTGCGTAAAAGACCCGAAGTAAGCAACTCTATATTATAGGCCGCATTTACCTTGTTGGCATATTTTCGTTCAATGGTTTCTCCTTGTTCGGTAAGTCGCAGTTTTCCACATAAAGACGATGGTGGCAGGCTTCGTAAAAACCAGTTCACAGGACCTGCTCCCCGGCTGATGCTACCTCCTTTACCGTGAAAAAAACGAATATCTACGCCAAGTTTGCGGCCGGTTTCAGAAAGTTTGTATTGTGCCTCGTACAGATTCCATTGGCTCGATAATATTCCGCCATCCTTGTTGCTGTCGCTGTATCCTATCATTACCTCTGCCACCGGACGCGTATAACCTTTCTGTCTCATCTGGAGTTTAAGCGTATTTTGAGTTACCGGGTGAGCAAGAAATTCACTGAGGATGTCCGGAGCACGCTCCAGGTCGTCAATGGTCTCAAACAGGGGAACAATGGGTATCAGACAGGCAGGCCCATGATCCGTTTTTACGAATAAGCCAGCTTCGCGTGCCAACAGGTAAAGGGTAAACAGATCTTCTACCCTGCGTGTCATGCTGACAATCAGCGAACCAAGCGCATAGGAACCATATTTGCTGATGTATTCTGTCAATACTCTTAGATAGCTCAGCACGTTCGTCGTTTCATCCACCTTACCTGCATAAGTATGAGTGAAAGGCCGGTAGATTGTGAGTTCATGCAACAAAAATATTTTGTCGGGCGATCCGTCTGTGTTGAGTGAATAACTTGCAGTGTCGATGTCTTCGAGCAAGCCTAAAAAGGCTTTTTTGTAAAAGACACTGTTCTGACGGACATCTAAATGAGCGAGGTGAAAGCCAAAGTTACGAACAAAGCTCAGGGCTTTTTGCACTTCGTTATAGGCAAGTGAAGGAGCTCCCCAAACTGAAAGTGCCTGCTGTAAAATCTCCAGATCTTTCAATAATTGCGCCGAATAGGTATAAGTCCAGGCAGCATCCGTGATCAGGATGTTTCCTGAAAGTGAATCCTGTCTGACAGGAAGTTTCTCAATAAGAAGCAGAACATATTGTTTAAATGGTTCACGAAATGCCGATTTATACAATGTCTTGGAGGTAATATCAGGTAATTCTTCAGCTAAGATTGATTTGTGTCTGCAAAATTCGGGAAGAATGTTACTTTCAATTGTATAAATACTTAAACTTTCAGCGAGCAATACTAATCGCTGCCGAACGAGTTGTAACGACGCGGTACGAAGTCTTTTCAGTGCATAAGATGTTATTTCGGAGGTCACCAGCGGATGACCATCACGGTCGCCGCCAACCCAGGTCCCCATGCTTATCTTAGGCAGATGAAGATAGTTTTGCAATGCTTCGGGCTGGAACCCCGCATCGCTCCAAGCTTGTCTTAACTGTCTGTCGTGAAGATCGAAAACGTCAGGAAAAACGTTGGTGAGGTAATGCAACACGTTTTCGAGTTCGGTTTCAATTTTAGGCTTTTCGAGATAAATATCGTCGATAAACCAAAGCTTTGCCAGGACTTCTTTTATCTCTGTACGAATGCGTTGGCGTTCAATATCCGTATAGATCGGGTTTTCGAGTTGAACCAATGATTGGTAAAGTTCGCGGTAATATTTAAGTACGACCGAGCGTTTGGCCTCGGTGGGATGAGCAGTTAGTACCGGTTCAACCTCTAACTGCGACAATGCTGCAACGATTTCATCCTCCGAAACACCTGAGTTTTTTAACTCCAGAAAGGTGTCTGCCCAGCTTCCGTTCACACTTTGAGCTCCTTTCATTTGCTGCTTCTGACGTCTGCTTTGCACAGCCCAATTGACTTCGCATAAATTGAGCAGCTGAAAGCAAATTGAATAAAGGTGAATGGTTTTTTGTTCAAGCTCAGGAGCCGGTGGCGCAACTTCATCGTTGATCCAGGGTATGTAAGCAATCAGCGCTTTTTCGTTGTTTGATTCAAGCAATTCGGCAAAACATTCGAGTAAAAAATGCAGATCGGAATATGGTTTGCCAACAATCTGAATGTTTTCGCGAAGGACAGGGTGCATCATTGTTTTTATTCAATAACGCACAACGCTGTCAGAATGTTGAAGGTATTTCTTTCACGATTTGTATATCTCTACACATCAATAAGTTAAACCAAACTGCCAGAGTGGAATAGTATTCAAATATCCCTGCTCAATGTCATCTTTTACGATAAAAGCTTTATCACAGTGCATATTTTAGCTAAAAACGCACTATTGTAGTGCATTTTTGGATTTTCTGTTTGAAATGCCTTCATTACAACACTTTACCTTACATAATTCACCCTGCTTTCATCAAAATTATACCTGCTTCTTTTATCATCAAATGTATTGTTCGAGATGCTTATGTTTTTATATTTGGCTCCGTCGCCTGATATTGTATAAGTGCCAACTCCATCATTCCTGAAAGCGTTTCCGCTAATCATAATATTGGATCCTCCCGAGAAATGAATCCCCGATACACCGTTTTGATAAAACCAATTGTTTGCCACGATAGCCGTATTGACAGATTGATACTCGTTCGGATTTATACATACTCCGTACTTGTTATTCCGGTCAAATACGCATCCCTGAACTTGTCCCCCGTCTCCCCTGATTTCAACCCCTACAGTATTTTTGTTAGCCGTGTATTGATCTGCGCTCCATATATGGCAATTATGCATTCTGTCGTTGGCCCCGGCCAAAATAACCTGCTGATTCCCTTCGTTATTGGCGATCTCACAGTCTTTGATGTACATATCGTTCGATGAGACCATTATCCCTGCCTGCTTGCAGGTATATATTTTACAGTTACTTATATTCTTGTTGTGGTTACTTCCCTTTACGTAAGGGGCATTTATTCCGTTCCCGGCACAGTTCTGTATAATGCAATTGGATACTTCGCTTTGTGTACCGTTGATTACAATTCCATCACCTTTCTTGTTATAGCCCCTTCCCCCTTTACCGTTACCATTTCCATCAATCGCCAAACCGTCAATACTACATCTCATACCATTGATAGTGATTATATCAGTATTACAGGCAGATACAATAATTGAGGCAGTATTCTTTCCGCTACCCATCAATACCGTATTGTTGGATTTTACAACCAACCCTTTACGGATTAAATATGTTCCGGCTGGAAAATATACGATGCCGGACGATACAGAATTGATCGCTGACTGAATTGCCGGATAATCGTCAGTCGTGCCATTTCCGGCCGCACCAAAGTTTTTTACATTAACCGACACGTTTTCTTTATCAATTGGTAAAGATTCTGTAAGGGAATTAACGGGTAATGTTGCAGAAGTTGACCAACCTGCAAAAATCAAAGCTATAATTATTGTTTTCATCAAATATTGTTTAATAATACATTTTGGATGATGGATGTTTGTCAGAAAGTCAAAGATATTATAATCTGAAAGCAAATCACAGAGACATTGATTTATGCAGAAGTTGCAGAATTGTCAAATAAAGCTATTTTTGGCAGTCTAAATCTGCGCTTTCCAATGAAAAAATATTACTCCCTGGTACGTAATGTCCATCTATACATCGGTCTGTTTATCAGTCCGTTTGTAATAATCTTTGCAGTAAGCATTTTGGTCTTTAATCATCCGTTGTTTTTCAGTAAGATATATCCTGTAAAGGAACTGCCCGCGCAAAATTTAAGACTTGATTCTTTCCCGGTACGAAGCTCAGATTTATTAACGGCAAGAGCCATACTGACTCAACTGGATATGACAGGCGAAATTGACTATATCACTAAAAAAGACAGCAGCTTATCATTTCCCGTCCGTACTCCCGGAATGGTAAGCCGCGTCGTTGTGAATAAAGGCACAGGAATGGTTTCTGTAAAACGCTCAGAGCAGGGAATCTTTCGTGGTACGACCTACTTACACGCTATGCCTGGCCCGCACAATGTCGCAATCAGGGGAAATTCAGGTTTTATTAACACCTGGCGATACCTGACCGATACGCTGGTTTATTCAATTCTTTTCCTGACAATCAGCGGAATATTCATGTGGTATTTCTTACAGTCGGAACGAAAAATGGGATTATTTGCCTTAGCAACCGGCATTCTGATACTTATCGGACTTTTACTGTTAACATTTTGAAAGAATGAAAAACCATCAACCTAAAAGTAGCCTGCAATCATTTCAGAACGTGAACCGCAAACTTCATATCCATCTTGGCTTGTTTGTCCTGTTATTCGTCTGGCTGTTTTCTGTTTCGGGGCTTATCCTGAATCACGGAGAATGGGAATTTGCGAAGTTCTATGAAACAAGGAAAGAGAGCAAAACTGATTTTGTTCTGCCCGAAACAACGTTAAAAGATAATCCTGATCTGATAAGCCAGGTAGCGAATCAGCTCAAAATCACGGGAGAAGTGGGGAATGTAAAAATAAAACCAGGAAGTATCGATTTCAGGGTTTCATCTCCCGGTCTGGTTCATGAAATACACATCGATTCCAAGAGTGGCCAGGGCACCATGAAGATGATGGAATACAACTTTTGGGGAAAGCTGCATACTTTGCATGTGTTCAACGGGGTGAATAAGAACGATCCCGCAAAAACGCCTCAATGGATTGTCGCGAAACTGTGGCGCCTGATGATGGACATTATCGCGGTGATCCTGATTATTCTGTGCATTGGCAGCTGGATCATGTGGCTCAGGGTGCGCCGGGACTACCGTTGGGGTTATGCCGTGTTCGCATTGGGATTCCTTGCTTCGGTATATTACCTGTTTATCATTGATCTGTTATAGTTTATAAAAATAAGGCAAACAGAATCGGTGAATTAAATTGTTTTCAAGATCTTTCTTATCTGTGTTTATCTGTAACATCTCCCGATTCCCGGGACAGGATGTGTCATCCGTGTTCCAATTTTAATATGTGTTCTTCTGCCACCGGGAAGTCCTGGCTAACATGTGGTACATACTATGACACGAATTCCGCATCCGGTTACTCCTGCTTTTTAGCACTTACGGAAACAGTAGCCGACCCCTCGCCGCTGATCACGATGACAGCAAATTTATTGGTCTCCCCGATTACCGAACCCCCTTTATCACCCGATTTAATGATTGTAGTTTCAAATCCCTTGCCTTTCAACAGGGCTTCATACTTATCAAGAAACCCATCCTGTACTTCCGTAAAAGTAATGCTCCAGACTTTTTCGCCATCCGAATTGCTGCTGGTCGTTAAAGCTTCTATCCGGCCGGATTTGAATTCAGGCACATCTCCCGGAATATCTTTGGGCCAGGAGTTGGCTTTACCGTCGACCACAATGCGGTTTCCACCCGATTCAACTACAGTTTTTTCATCATCAATATCCACTTCGGCATTTTTACCCGTGGCGTTTTCAATGGCATTTTCTGCCATCTTTTCGCTTGCTTTCTTAGAAGTGCGCTGGCAGGAAATAATAATCAGACCTGCAATAAGGGCTATGACAAATAACCCTGCTGTTCCGGATTTTTTAATGATTTTCATAGCTAAACAATGTAAAGTTGATTGAATAGGTAACTGTTGACTTTATAAGATCTAAATTACCAAATATTTTTGGAACTTTTGGAGGCAGCATGAAAAAACAAGTTACACAAAAGGTTATGTTGACAGGGAGACCATGATGGCTAATAAGGTTAAAGTTAACGGTTTTTTCTTTGCGGTCTTCTATGGTCTTTGCGTAACACTTAGAAGGAATTTTAAAAAATGCATGATTGACCCTGGAATATGCGGCGCATGGAATGTATGATTTTCAATTAAGGGGGTAGCTGCGCCTGATAATTGGCTGATCGTCCTAACCCCGGGTGGCGCGATTCCGATTAAGCTTGTTTTTTTTAGATTAGTATATGATCCGGAATCTCTTACCCGGGGCTACAACATGTTACATCCCTCCGGGATTGGAAGATAGCTGTGTCTTTAAGGTTAATTTGTCTTTATGGTTAATTTAATTGAAATAAAAACGCTGGTCCCACGATTTTTATTCGCGTGATGAATAAGGCGATTGAAAATCACCAGAGCATAAACATTAGCACATTGGCGCATTGTCTCATTTTCTCCCATTCCCCCTTCTCCTCCCGAGAACGACGCGTCCCGAGACCGAAGGGATTCGGGAAGTGATTCGGGATCGCCTTATCGCCTTTTCGCCCGATCGCATCTTCTCATTGTCACATTGGCAAATTGTCCCATTTTCTCATTTTCGCTCCATGCCCATGCCCCATGCCCCATGCCAGTTAAAATGCCTTTGAAAGTTTGAAAACCTTGTAAAGCTCGAACCAGAGAATACTCAGAAATCCGGCACCGGCACAGATCAAGGCTTCGGTCAGTGATATTTTATCGAACAGAAATAGATCACGCAGGAAGGGAATATTCAGAATCAATACCAGGAAAAATGCGGCTCCCCCTACTACCCATTTTACCGTTTTATTTGATGTAGCCAGTATCTGAAAAATATTCCGGGACCACGACCTGTTCGATAAAATGACCGCAATATTCGACGCTATTAATGTAGTAAAAGTCAGCGCCCTTACTTCGCGTTCCGAATAATCATGATTCAATCCAAACAGGTAAACTGCAAAAACAATAATCAGGATTCCGATTCCCTGGGTGCAACTCAGCAAAATTTTCCCCGAACCAAAAAATGGATCATCGTACGCCCTGGGAGGCCGGCTCATGATATTTATTTCCTCCTTTTCTGCTTCGAAAACAATGGAACAGGCGGGATCGATAATTAACTCGAGAAAGACAATATGCACAGGCCATAAGATCAGTGGCAGATCGGCGAAAAAAACAGGAATCAAAGATAATCCGGCAATGGGAACGTGAATTGCAAAAATATAACCCAAAGCCTTTTGCAGATTATCTGAAATTCTGCGACCCATCCGGACAGCACCCACAATTGACGCAAAATTATCATCCATCAGCACAAGTGAAGCCGCCTCACGCGCAACATCGGTCCCCTTCTCCCCCATTGCAATACCTATATTTGAAGCTTTCAGGGCGGGCGCATCATTCACCCCATCGCCCGTCATTGCCACGATCTCATTGTTTAGTTTGAGCGCATTTACAATTTTTAATTTTTGTTCGGGAACAACGCGTGCAAAGATGTTTACTGTTCTAATCTTTTCCGATAATTCATCTACCGACAATTCCTCCAACTGGGCACCTGTAATTACCAAATCACTATTTTTTAATCCGATTTCACGCGCTATATTCATTGCAGTTGCCGGGTAATCACCCGTAATCATAATAACCCTGATACCGGCTTTGTAACATTCGGAAACCGCCTGTGGTACATTGTTACGAACAGGATCCGAAAGCCCGATTAAACCAACAAACCCGAAATTAAAATCATGCTGAATATCTGGCAAAGCGGTCATTGACTCCACATCCTTGGCCACACCAAGCACGCGCAACCCATTTGATGCCATGGTTTCGATAGCCTGGTTCAATTCAGCGATCTGTTTTTCGGGAAGATGGCAGAGATCAAAAATTGCTTCGGGAGCTCCTTTGGCAGCAATTGTACGGGTTTTAGCCTCTTCGTTATTAAAGACGCGCGACATCGCGAGTAAGTCTTTCGACAAAGGATATTCCTTGATCATCTCCCAGTCAGCGTGCAGGTGTTCGGTATTTTTTAAAAACTGGTCTCCCACCAGGTTGATGGCCTTTTCCATGGGATCAAAGGGATTAATCTGACTGGACAGAATCCCGAATTCAATGATCTCATGAAATTCTTCGGGGAAAGTGCTTTCATGATCGACTGTCATAAAATCCTTCCCGTTAAAAAGTCGGGCCACAGTCATTTTATTCTTTGTTAAAGTGCCGGTTTTATCGGTACACAAAACAGTGGTTGATCCTAACGTTTCGACAGCAGCCGGTTTACGGGTAAGTACATTTTTCTTCGAGATGCGCCATGCACCCAAAGCCAGGAAAACGGTAAGTACAACCGGAAACTCTTCCGGTAACATGGCCATAGCGAGCGTAATTCCTGCCAAAAAGCCCTTCATCAGGTCACCACGGGTCAATGTATAGACCACAATCACCAGAATACAAAGTAATATTCCGAAAATAGCCAGCTTTTTAACCAATCCGCCTATTTCGCGCTTCAGCTTTGTTGGTTCCTCTTTCACCTCGTTCAACGCTTTACCAATCTTTCCGATTTCGGTATTTAATGCAGTGGACGACACCTTTACAATTCCATTCCCCTGGACAATCATTGAACCGGAAAAGACGTAGGGCAGGTCGTCACCTCCGGGCCGGGCCTGTTTCGTTTCGCCCTGCCATTCCGCCTTACGCACCGGAACCGGTTCTCCTGTGAGAAGGGATTCGTCAGCCGTCAGATTAACCGAATATAACACAACAGCATCCGCTGGCACCCTGTCTCCTTCCTGGAGAATAATTATATCATCCGTAACCACATCCCTGCCGGCAATCCGCTTTTCGACACCATCACGAATGACAAGCGCGCGCGGACTTGCCAGGTCTTTCAATGCATCCAGTGCTTTCTCGGTCTTTTTCTCCTGGTAAAACTCAATTCCCATGATTACAAAAACGAATGCAAGCAACATAATACCTTCCTGAATGTCACCTAAAATCAGGTAAAGGGTTCCGCAGGCTACGAGCAGGAGAAACATGGGCTCCTGTATTACCCCGACTGCAAGATGAAAAAGGCTTCTGGGTTTTGAAGAAGGTAGTTCATTAAACCCTTCAACTGACAATTTCTGTTTCACCTGGTCTTCAGTAAGTCCCTTAATCTTTTCTGTTCGGATATTCGTATCGATCATCGCAATAACTTTTTATTCAGTGTCTTATTATTAAACAAATCATATTACTTCACAATTTGATCAAGCAAACGCATAAGTTCAACCGTTTCGTCAGCGCTGATCTTTTTTTGAATCTCAGCGGCCATGCGTTTATGGGCAGATTCATGCATCTCGTTGATTAGCTGTCCCTTTTCGGTTAAATGCAGGTGTGTACTTCGTCTGTCAGCATCCGATTGCACCTTATAAATCAGTTCTTTTTCTATTAAACGGTCTACCAGCACGGTAACTGTAGGTTTAGTGAGTTTCATGGCAAGGGCCAACTCTGTCAGGTTTGGATTCTTTAGCTGGTAAATCATCTCCAGATAATTCATTTGAGTAACTGTCAGCTCATTAAAGCCATACTGTTCCTTTGCTTCCTCCTCAGCACGCGTCATGTATGCTGTCAGTCTGGCCATAATTTCTTCCAGTTCCTTCATGGTGTATTGTGTATTTTGGTTACAAATATAGTTAGATATATCTAACTATCAAACAGGGACGAAAGAGCGACGGGGAGATGGGGAGATAGGGTTATGGGGTGATGGGGCGGGCAATATTCCACAAACTGTTTTCCGTTCGCAACCATAATATTCCAGGGTTGTATTTATCTGGAGCAACACCTTTCATTGGAAGAATTCGTGTAATCTGTTATAATCCGTGTAATCATTTTAAGCAACACCTTTCAATGAAAGAATTCGTGAAATTCGCCCTAATTCGTAAAATTCGTAATATTGGAATTAGTTTTTTACGCCCAATGGCTCAGTTGTCTGAGGTTGTTTCCTAAACGTCGGAAAAGCTGAATTGTGGGAGAAAGGAACAGCCGGCGAACTTTTGGGAATTCGATTTTATTGAAACTAAAACCTTCGGCCTTTAATGCCGCGATGGCACGCGGCAGCACCCAATAAAGATGATTCGCGGCCTTTGTCGAATCATGAAACGTAATAATACTTCCGGCCCGGGCAAAGTCAAGCACGTTTTGCAAAACCTCCTCTTTGGAAATGTTACGGTTATAATCACAGGAGATCACATCCCACATAATTATTTTATATTTCCCTGACAAATACCGATATTGCGCCCGCTTCAGCCACCCGTGCGGCGGGCGGAAAAGGTTTGAACCGATCAGCTGATTGGCATGAACGATATCCTTGTAATAGGTTCGGTTATCAGATTTCAGACCCTGTAAATGGTGATAGGTATGATTTCCAACCGCATGTCCCTCCTCAATAATTTGCTCAAATATTTCGGGATACCTGAAAACATTCTCTCCTACTGCAAAAAATGTCGCTTTAATGTCATTTTGACGTAACTGTTCTAAAACCCAGGGAGTAACTTCAGGAATGGGACCATCATCAAAAGTAAGATAGACCGTTTTCGAATCATCGGGCATCCGCCATATTGCAAGCGGAAACCACTTTGTAATCCAACGAGGCAGGTGAACCTGCGGTTTTAATCTCATACTTTGAAATTTCTATCGGAGAAATTCTTTTTTAATCCGTTACAAAAGTAAATAAATCTATTCAGAATAAACAACTTATTTTTTCAATTCAGGATTGACTAATTCAGGCTGATAGACAGATACAATATCGTTAAGCCTTTTTGCCACCTCTTTGCTTAATGCCTCTTCGCCGTAAAAACCTGCAATGTTACTCAACTCCTGCATGATATAAAACGATCGCTGAAGATCTTCCTGGATAGTGGCACGGAAGCGAGGTGCGAGCTTAAAATAGTAGTTCAAATCTTCTTCACAATTATTGGCCATTATTCTTACCACTTCATTTGCTTTTTGAATCGCCGCCGGGAAGGTATTCACCTCGACAACCGAACTATCCAGAGCCATGTTGTTCATATTGTTGTGTGCCGCTTTGTAGTAAGACTTTGCCATCAGCAAATTAAAATAATTGTAGGGAACTTTTTCGTTTGGAACCAGTTCGTTACAACGATCAAGGACGGCAATTGCTGAATCACGTTTCCCTTCCGCGATCAACCCGTCGGCCAATCTGACAAAACTGTTGCGCACATTCATTGACATCCGGATATTGTTTTCATCAAGATAAACCTTCGGGTCATTCATGTTGCCCCATTTGAATTTGTTGATGATATTGTCGTACATCACATCGGTACGCACACTTCCCACAGACTGATCATCAGAAGGGGTCTTAATGGGTACCAGGCGGTAGGCAAAACCTTCGGTCTGGAAATAATCCTGCAAATTCAGGTATTTGTCACGACCAACGGTAATCGCAAAATAGATCGGCCGTTTCCAGTTGTTATTCGCAATGATATCCAGGATCATCAGCTCATCCTTGGTTAAATAACTGCCCGAAAGATTAATCTCCATCTGCGAAACAATGCTGTCGGCTTTCTTTGAATCGACTACATTATTGGCCAGAACAGCAGCTTTGTCGACCGGATAGATTAATTGGCGCGACGGGAAAAAGGAGGCATTGTCGGCCTGCTGCAATTTGGTTGCCGGATTTTCGGAGCGAACAAAATCGATTGCTTCCTTAAGGTTCACCGGTCTTTTGATCTGATCCAGAATGTATACAACATCACGAGTCCCCTGGACATACTGGTTATGATCGAAATTGATCGGTAACGCCTCCGATTCGTACGCCTTGCGCTTCATCTGATCGACATACCAGTCGGTCTGAAAATAACTAAGGTTACAGACCCTGACATCCGTTCTGATCCCTTCGACCATCTGGGCATACCACAGCGGGAAAGTATCATTATCACCGTTGGTAAATATGATTGCATTTGGTGCACACGATTCGAGGTAATTACTTCCGAAATCACGGGCTGTATAACGATTCGAACGGTCGTGATCATCCCAGTTCTGATTCGCCATCAATAAAGGTACTGCAATCAGCGAAACTGTTGTCGCAGCAATGGCGCTGATTTTAGCGGGTGACACCTTCCGAAGCATTTCGTATATTGAAAGAACGCCAAATCCAATCCAGATCGCAAAAGCATAAAATGAGCCTGCATAAGCGTAATCACGTTCACGGGGCTGAAGAGGTTCCTGGTTCAGGTAAATCAGAATGGCCAGACCAGTCATAATGAAAAGCGTCATCACTACCCAAAAATCTCTTTTCCCTTTCTCACCGCCATTAAACTGGTAAAACAGTCCAAGCAATCCAAGGATAAGCGGCAACAAATAGTACTTATTCTTACCCGGATTATTTGCCATTGACTTGGGGAGATGACTTTGATCACCCAGCCTGATTGAATCGAGGAAGTTAAATCCCGTGATCCAGTTTCCGTTTAAGATGTCACCATTCCCCTGTATATCGTTTTGACGGCCTGAGAAATTCCACATGAAATACCGCCAATACATCCAGTTGATCTGGTAACCAAAAAAGAAGGTAAGGTTTTCGCCAAAGGTTGGTTTGATTAATCGCTCAGGTTCCCCATCCCTGTTGGTTACTGTTATAGGAGTACCTTTGATTTTTGCCCAGGCCTCATACTCCCGGATATGCTCCGGACTGGGACTAAACATGCGGGGAAATATTGTTGTGAAACGACTGTCATAATTTGGTTTCTGCTTGTAATCGGCAATTTCATATCTGCCGTTTCGCTCAATATAATTTGGACTACCTTTAGAGTAAGGATTCTCACTGTCGAGTGGTGCGTTATAATACTGCCCGTGGAATAAAGGCTTACTGCCATACTGTTCGCGGTTCAGGTACGAAAGCAATGAAAAGACATTATCGGGGTTATTCTGATCCATCGGGGTATTTGCCGATGAACGAATGACTATCATGGCGTACGATGAGTACCCGATAATCAGTACTGTTAATCCCAATATCATCGTATTGGCCAGCGCCAGTTTTTTCCTGATCGTATATTTTATTCCCCATACAATTGCAGAGATCAGCAGTATGGCATAAATAATTACCCCGGTGTTGTAGGGTGCCCCAAATCCATTTACGAAAAGTAACTCAAACCACTGTGCAACAATCACCAAACCCGGAATAAGGACAAACATAATAACCGCCACGATTACCATCGAAACAATCAGTGAAATAATTATTCCATTTCTTGTGGCCTGGTATTTTCTGAAGTAATAAACAAGTACAATGGCAGGAATTGCCAGCAGGTTCAATAAATGCACCCCGATTGAAAGACCGATCAGGTAGCAGATCAGGATAATCCATCGGTTTGCAAATTTCAGATCCGCCTCGTTTTCCCATTTCAGGATGCTCCAGAATACGAGTGCCGTAAACAGGGATGAGGTACCGTATACCTCCCCTTCGACTGCTGAGAACCAGAATGTGTCCGAAAAGGTATAGGCCAGTGCCCCGACCGCTCCTGCACCCAGGACGGCAATCAGTTGGGCTAACGTAAGTTCTGATGTATTGGTGGTTATAACCCGTCGTGCCAGGTGTGTGATCGTCCAGAAAAGGAACATAATGGTAAACGCACTGGCCAGCGCCGAAATCGTGTTTACCATCACGGGAACCTGAGCCGGACTACCTGCAAACAGGGTAAAGATACGTCCCATTATCATAAAAAGCGGTGCACCCGGGGGATGACCCACCTGGAGCGTATAAGCTGTTGTGATGAATTCGCCGCAATCCCAGAAGCTAGCCGTTGGTTCCATCGTCATCAGATACACTACAGCCGCGATAAGAAAGATGAACCATCCAACGACCGTATTATAAAACTTATACCCTTTTGTCTCCATAAAAATCTCTGTTTTACCTATTTCTGAAATCTGTTGCGTTTATTTCGCCCGACGTCATAAATTTTTACGAAGATATTAATAATCTTTATCCTCTCATTCATTAATTTGATGAACATTTCAATAAATTAACTTTTAAATCAAATTACGGGGCAAATGGCAGAAATTCCGATATACTCCTCCCATTTATTTGTCGTTCAGCGAAAACTATTCATGATTCCTGTCACTCAAAGTTGCAGAGGTTCCCGGATTGAAAATCGAACGTCATTGCCAGACTCTGATCCTGTTTGGAAACCTGCGTAAAAAATCCGTTTTTTCCGGAGAATCCGATTTTTTATCTATCCGCTTGATTTTATATTATTTAAAGGGGCTTGCCGTAAAATTTCAACCGGAAATATGAAGTTAATTTAATAAATAAGACGATTGGCTGAATTTTTATTCACGGATCAGTTTGCAGGAAAAAAAAACTTCGTACTTTTGCACCCGTCTTAAATAAATAAGACATTATTGATTGACCCGTGGTGTAATTGGCAACACGTCTGGTTTTGGTCCAGAAGAGTTCAAGTTCGAGCCTTGACGGGTCAACTAAAGTTCTGAGAAAAGTTTTTACGCCGTTAACCCGGCAAGGTCCCGTGAGGCGCAGTCGAAAAGGACGCTGTGACAAAAACCCAAAACTGTCCTGTGGTGTAATTGGCAACACGTCTGATTCTGGATCAGAAGAGTTCAGGTTCGAAACCTGACAGGACAACAAGTTGATTAAAAAACGTTTACAGACATTCTGTAAACGTTTTTTTTGGGTGTGCACACAAATTGCACACAAACGTATAAATTGAAAACAGGTCTCCTGTATTTGATTTAAAGACTCATCAGCTGTGAGAATGTTCTGAAAACCATTCCCGATTCAGTCATAACAGGTGTTGAGTAACTTCCCTCGCCTAATTCAAATATTCCCAGCAGTTGGTAAGGTAAACCAGCGCGAATCGCAAGGACTTTTCCTTCCTTTGTTATGCAGTAAAGTATTCCTCCAACACAAATCGGAGAACCAAATAGGGGTCCAGCCGGCCTTTCCTTCCAAAGCAATTCACCAGTGGTCAATTTTACACATGCCACCACTCCGCTATCCATGAATAAATATAGCAATTCGCCCGCAACAATCGGCGTTGGCACATAAGGCGACAAGTTAACCGGCAAGGAGTAGCGTACTGCGGCTTTCGGTACAATTGCTTTTGGATTGAAATCAAATACCACGGCGTCTCCTTTGCGACATGCAACGATCATCCCATTTGAATAGATTGGGGATGCAATAGCCCGGGCAGGAAATATTTCTTTCAGTTCCCACATAACTTGCCCGTTCTCCGGATTCACGCCGGTAAGTCCGTGTGCCTGGCTGGTAAAAATCAATTGTTCTGAATGATTCTCCGTTTTCACCAAAAGCGGTGTCGAAAAGGAATTTGCGATAGCAGATTCCCGTTCCAGTTCCCAGGCCGTTTTCCCTGTAAGTTTATTCACAGCAACCCACGAACTCTTTTGTGGACTTGAGTCTTCCTGCTCACGCGTAAACACAACATATTTATCGGTGAGCATAAGCGAGCTTCCTCCCCCGTGACGGCTCTCTATCCCTCCGAAATTGGCCTCCCAACGAAAAGTCCCATCATGTGCCAGAGCAGTCAAAGTTGTTTTTTCTTTGGAATACCAAATGAAATAAACTTGTGTTGCATCAACAGCAGGCGATGCCGTTGCAAGCTTATTGTCAATATGCATTTCCAAATCCGTTACTCCAAATTCTTTTTGCCAGAGAATCTTTCCGTCCTGTCCGTCTATGGCAAAAACATACCCAATATCCTTTTTATCATCTCCACCGGTAGTAAAAATGGTATTTCCCCAAACAACCGGCGACGTATTTCCTATCCCGGGCAGCGTTATTTTCCACCGATAGTCAGTATCCTTCCAGGTAACCGGAACATTCCCCGACAAGTCAACTCCCGTCCCGTCAGTTCCTCTAAACCTGGTCCATTGATTTGTCTGAGCCTTCGAATCCGTACAATAACTGATTAATATGAAACTTAGGAAAAATAGATAGTTGGTTGAATAATTCATTTGATTGTTTTGAAATAATCCCGTGATAAATATTAGCCGCCAATATAGTATTTATCCTGCGACAAAAGTATTTCAAAGCGATGATTTTTCACCTCGGTTAATGATTTTTTTCACCTCGGTTAATGATTTATAGATGTCAAACTATTGAGATATTCTTCCAAATTCGTAAAACCATTCTTTTTCATATCACCATTCCGGTCTTCCGGATCACTGCGTCTCGTTTCAGGGAGGCGCCTGAGTTTTTGAGGCCAGTTCGTAAGCCTTCATGGCAGGCTGAAAAGCCGGTGTATTTTCGCCCAGATCGGGCATTGGAGGTCATGGATACCGTCGATGGCCCAGCTCAGTGAAACGTGATCCATCATCAGGTTATTCACGTCGTCGGTAGCAAGGACATCGGCGGCGCCTTTTGTTTTGTCCCGGTCGCCCAGGCGCATTCTGATGTAACAGATGATGATATCTTGACATTTCGATAGATTAAGGGTCTTAATTCTTCCGCGAAATCACATTTTAAAATTAATTATCAGGAAAGAAATAATTACCTTTGGTAGAGAAGCTTATCCAGGGTTTTTACGTCTTGTGCGGTTTACGTTCAAGGCAGAAATACACGCAACTGGTTGCGTCAATTAAATTGTGAGCTGTCATTTTAATAAACTAAAACTTACAATCATGAAAAACTCACTTGAAGAACAGAATAAATCAATTGTGCGGCAATATTGGGATGGTAAATGGAATGAAAGGCGCCCTGAGATACTCGATGAACTTCAAAGCACAGATATAAAATATCACGGAGAAGAGGAAATGACTGGAATAGAAGAATATAAAACCAGTTATAACACTTATTTGGCAGCAATGATTAATACAAGGTTTGAAATTAAAGAGTTGATTGCCGAAGGAGATTTAGTAATGAGCAGGGCTGTTTTTTACGGTACATACACTGGCATTCTTGGTGATATTTATCCTGTTGGAGAAGAATTACATTTCAGATTTTTTACTGTTTTTAGATTGGTTGACGGGAAAATTGCCGAAGAGTGGGAACTCTTTCAGTAAATTGGAATAAATAATAAATTGAAGTTATGAAAAATATTTACTTGTCTTTTTTCGTCGTTTTGGTTTTGTTGATAAGTAATTCAGGTATTTCACAAGTGATTCAAAATCCAAAGACACAAATCTCTGACCCACCAATTGAATCTAAACTGAATTATGCAACCTGGCGTGTTGATTACTATATCTGTACTGGTATTGCATATGCAAAAAGCCTTGGAATGACTGCTAACGATTTTGCAGCTTTTGTTGCAAGTAAACATTCAATCACTAGTCCTAATGACACAAGTATTTCAGCAGTTATTAAAACATTCAATGCGGTTATGACTGCTTATCCAAGAGGCAAATTTGAATTGCTTACAGAATCAAATTCCTCAGCAAAAATGAGGTGGAACAGACCGTATGATTCATATTTTAAAAATGGCCCTGTCATTGGTGTTTCCCTTGAAGAATTTGAAAGCTATTTATACGGTCATGTTGCAATCATGACAAAGAGAATAGGGATTGACTTTAAATATGATATTAAACAGGATACTGTTGTTGGAACAATTAGCAGATATCGATAAAATATTCTCTACGTTAAATACATGTTTAATTAGAGTCTGTCTGTAATAGATAAAATATATGAATATCAGGCACATATCTTAGGTTTATCCAAATCTTCTTTGTATCTTGTTATCGAATTAAAGATAGCTTTTATAATGAAAATATTTAACGACCTGGTGTTGAAATTTGAAAAATCTGATTGGGCCAAGAATCCCGAGTTTGGTGTGATCGACACTATTCTTGAACTTCATCCTGAAATTTACGGCATTTTCAAATTCGATATAGCTGGCAATGAAGAGGTTAACAATTTTGGACGTGGTGATACACCCACTGTTGAACAGATTGTCAGGGCTGCGATTTATAAAGAGTTAAAAGGTTATGACTATCGGGAACTTGAATATGCACAAAGCGATTCACGGATTTGTGCTACATTTATTAAGCTTGATGAGCGCAAACCATTTTGTTTTCAGACATTCCAGAAGTTCATTTCCAGAATAAGTGAAGATACCCTTCACAAAGTATTGGTTGAGCTGATTAAAATTGCCATTGACGAAGGCTATGAAGATATAAGCAAAATCAGACAGGACAGCACAGTTGTCAAAAGCAATATTCATTACCCGACCAATAATTCACTCGTTTGGGACTGTATTCATGAAAGCCACCGTCTGCTGAGCCACCTCAAAGAAGAGGTCGGTGTACTTTCGTTTATCGATTATACCAAATCTGCCAAAACCACCTATTTCAAGATAAACGTCACCAAGTCAAAAGATAAGCAAGCCGATCTCTTTAATAAACAGTTAGTTACATTCACAAAGGCGATCAATCAGGTTTCCAATATTATAAAAAAAAAGTTCGACAGCCTCGGCCTTAAAGCATACATTTTTATCACAGAACTTGAAGAACTGCTGCCATTGATGGAAAAGGTTTACAGCATGACTTATCGGAAACAGATTCAGGACGAGTCAGTACCGAACGACCAAAAATTGTTCTCGATATACGAACTACACGCTGACATTATTGTCAAGGGTGGACGCGAAGTACAATTCGGTCACAAGGTAAATCTGGCCACAGGAAAAAGCAACCTGATCATTGATTGTGTTATACCTGCGGGGAATCCAGCTGATATTACTTTATTCAACCCTACCATTGACAGGGTGATAGATAACTACGGGATAACTCCCAGAGATTCATCTGCTGATGGCGGATATGCCAGTCAGGGAAGCTTAGATCATTGCAAATCAAAAGGTATAGTAAATATTGTATTCAATAAAGTAACAAAAAGCCTTAAAAATGTTGCCACCAGCCTCAATATGGAAACACGTTTGAAGAAATGGCGAAGCGGTATTGAAGCCGCTATTTCAAACCTCAAACGGGGCTTCGACTTGAGGATTTGTAACTGGAAAGGATTTAAACATTTCAAAGCAAAGGTGATGTGGAGTGTCCTGGGTTATAACTTCAGGGTACTCACTAACATGACATTGTCCCGAATAGCGGGACTTGCCTGAAAAGATTAATTGAGAGATTAGCAATTTTTATCACAACACTTTAGTTTGAACGCCCTTAAGCTTGTTATTATGTTAGTTAGATTGGTTGAAAATACTGGAGCATATTTTTCAAAGAAAAACACGAAAAGCAAAAGTTTGAACGCAAATCATCATCAAATCGTCGGGAAAATAAAATGCGTAGGACCAAAAAATCAAAATAAGGTGACTTTACAGACAGACTCTAAATAGAGTCTGTCTGTAATAGATAAAATATATGAATATCAGGCACATATCTTAGGTTTATCCAAATCTTCTTTGTATCTTGTTATCGAATTAAAGATAGCTTTTATAATGAAAATATTTAACGACCTGGTGTTGAAATTTGAAAAATCTGATTGGGCCAAGAATCCCGAGTTTGGTGTGATCGACACTATTCTTGAACTTCATCCTGAAATTTACGGCATTTTCAAATTCGATATAGCTGGCAATGAAGAGGTTAACAATTTTGGACGTGGTGATACACCCACTGTTGAACAGATTGTCAGGGCTGCGATTTATAAAGAGTTAAAAGGTTATGACTATCGGGAACTTGAATATGCACAAAGCGATTCACGGATTTGTGCTACATTTATTAAGCTTGATGAGCGCAAACCATTTTGTTTTCAGACATTCCAGAAGTTCATTTCCAGAATAAGTGAAGATACCCTTCACAAAGTATTGGTTGAGCTGATTAAAATTGCCATTGACGAAGGCTATGAAGATATAAGCAAAATCAGACAGGACAGCACAGTTGTCAAAAGCAATATTCATTACCCGACCAATAATTCACTCGTTTGGGACTGTATTCATGAAAGCCACCGTCTGCTGAGCCACCTCAAAGAAGAGGTCGGTGTACTTTCGTTTATCGATTATACCAAATCTGCCAAAACCACCTATTTCAAGATAAACGTCACCAAGTCAAAAGATAAGCAAGCCGATCTCTTTAATAAACAGTTAGTTACATTCACAAAGGCGATCAATCAGGTTTCCAATATTATAAAAAAAGTTCGACAGCCTCGGCCTTAAAGCATACATTTTTATCACAGAACTTGAAGAACTGCTGCCATTGATGGAAAAGGTTTACAGCATGACTTATCGGAAACAGATTCAGGACGAGTCAGTACCGAACGACCAAAAATTGTTCTCGATATACGAACTACACGCTGACATTATTGTCAAGGGTGGACGCGAAGTACAATTCGGTCACAAGGTAAATCTGGCCACAGGAAAAAGCAACCTGATCATTGATTGTGTTATACCTGCGGGGAATCCAGCTGATATTACTTTATTCAACCCTACCATTGACAGGGTGATAGATAACTACGGGATAACTCCCAGAGATTCATCTGCTGATGGCGGATATGCCAGTCAGGGAAGCTTAGATCATTGCAAATCAAAAGGTATAGTAAATATTGTATTCAATAAAGTAACAAAAAGCCTTAAAAATGTTGCCACCAGCCTCAATATGGAAACACGTTTGAAGAAATGGCGAAGCGGTATTGAAGCCGCTATTTCAAACCTCAAACGGGGCTTCGACTTGAGGATTTGTAACTGGAAAGGATTTAAACATTTCAAAGCAAAGGTGATGTGGAGTGTCCTGGGTTATAACTTCAGGGTACTCACTAACATGACATTGTCCCGAATAGCGGGACTTGCCTGAAAAGATTAATTGAGAGATTAGCAATTTTTATCACAACACTTTAGTTTGAACGCCCTTAAGCTTGTTATTATGTTAGTTAGATTGATTGGTTGAAAATACTGGAGCATATTTTTCAAAGAAAAACACGAAAAGCAAAAGTTTGAACGCAAATCATCATCAAATCGTCGGGAAAATAAAATGCGTAGGACCAAAAAATCAAAATAAGGTGACTTTACAGACAGACTCTAATTAAATGATTTAAATAAATGCAGCATATAAAAGTGAATATTTATGAGCGGGGTCGGTGTGGCATTCAACCGCGGATTCTCGTATCGCCGTTCAGTACTGGCGGACAGGTGCGCTCTCCGAAATCCGCTCCGCAACATGCACCAGCCATTATAGGCAGTGCTGACCCGTTCTGAAATTTGTCTACAAGGAAATTTGTCTACAAGTTTAAGTCGATTAAGACTACCGGATTAGAAATTGTTGAAATGTTTGAAGACTATTCTTACAATAATTTTGATGAAGATACAAGTAACTTTATGATTTATAAAATGACAGGAAACTAAATCCTTTCCACCAGCACGATCTTTGTATTGTAACAAAACCAATTTTAGTTTGTTGAAAAATAGACTATAAGATATTAATACAAGGGACAAATGAGAAAAATTACAGTTTTTATCTTTTTGGCTATACTTTGTTCGTGTACCAGGCAGCCCAAAAGTTCAGCCGAAGGAGAATCTAAAAGATATAGGATTCCTTTAACTGTCCTTACTAATCAAATTGAAGAGACTGATGGCATAGTTTATTTTTCCAGGGATAATGGTTTGACGTGGGAGAACAAAAGTGCAGGATTACCAAAAAAAATCAGATTAGGGCTTGGAGCAATAGCTACTTCCGGCAGCTTACTTGGTATCCCAACCAAAGAAAATGGGATTTATCTCTTTGATTTTAATAAAGAGCTTTGGGTTAATATCCCTACTGACAAAAAAATTATAGAAAATAATCCCGGCACTTTTACTTTTTTTAAGGGACAAATCTACATTGGAACACAATCGGGCGGCGTTTTTTCTTCAGCAAACCATGGAAAAAGCTGGGCAAACCTAAAGATCGGTCTTGCCAATCCAACTATTCGAAAACTAGTTACAATTGACAATAAATTGTATGCAGGAACCGATGCAGGTTTATACTCTTTTAATGAAGTGCATAAAAAATGGGTATTGGAATATGGAAACAGTACAATGCAGGTTAATGGTATAACAGAATTTGACGAAAGTATTTATATCGGGACTAATCAAGGGGCATTTACAACTCCAAAAGACCGGAAAGTGTGGAAACAAATTTTGACTAATTATACCTTACACAATATAAGTTCAGACGATAAAACAATCTACGCGATGACTTATAATGTATTGCTTTCATCGGCTGATAAAGGCAAAAGCTGGCGAAATATACAAAAAGGGTTACCAGGTGAGCTTTACACATTCAATGTAATAAAAAACGGCAATTCAGTTTTTGCCGCACAATGGGATGGGGTATACAGAAAAAATAATGAATATGACACCTGGGAATCATATAGTAACGGCTTGCCAGTCAATCTTGCTATAACCAATATGAAGTCATTCAACGGTATAATTGTCGTAAGCGGAAATGAAAGAGGATTAAGTAAAGGCATGAATATCAGCAAATAATTGAACTTTTTCCAGTGCGATTTTAGAGGTTTATTTTGTTTTTTTACTAATTTTGAAATATGAAACATTTGACATTAAATATACCTGATAGTCTGAATCTCAACGAAAGAGAAACCAAAAGATTCCTTGCAGCTAAAATGTATGAATCAGGGAAACTTACGTTGGGACAAGCTGCTGAATTAGCAGGACTTTCAAAAATGGCCTTTTCTGAGATATTGGCAGATTTTAATGTTTCATTAATTAACTATCCTCCATCAGATATCGCAAGAGATGCAGCAATGTTCTGAGATAATTATTTCCGATACAAGTTGCCTGATTCTTTTATACAAGATAGATGAACTTGACTTTCTTATTTCTCTGATTGCATCAGACAACTCAGGCATTAGAAACAGAGCGGCACTCGCATTAGCAGATATGAAAGATAACCGGGCTTTGGAACCTTTATTGACTGCCATTTTCAAAAAAGAAAACCACAATCATAATGGTACAATGGCGTTTGCTTTGGAATCGTTGGATTGTAGTCAAAAGCTAACAGAGATTTTTAAGATTTTGTTCTTTGAGACGTATGAGTCAAAAATAAGTGCCTTCGCAATTCTTTCTGACCAGATATTTGATTTTTCAGAAGAAGACCTTTATGAAGTTAATCAAATGTGGGAAGCCTGTAAATTAAATCCCGAAAAATGTCCCGGTTACGATGACATGGAAACCAGGGTGATGATGCAAAAAGCGGTAGATGGTTTTATGAGTTATTTGAAACAGTAAACAGATATTGCTGCAATATAACAATGTAAAGAAAGCCCTGCCGTTAATCGGGCACGGTGGTTTGGGCCTTATTCTGTAATCCCTTTGAATTTAATTTGCTGGGGTAATTTATTATCCATTGCAGCCAGTGCCGCAACCTGACCCGCGGTTTCACCCATCGCTACTGCATTTCCGGTAACCCGGTAGCTGGCGTGGGCAAAAAAATCACCGCTGATACATCTTCCGGCCATCATAAGGCCATTGACATCTTTGGCAATAAGCGAACGCAATGGAATGTCGTAAGGTTTTGCTCTCATGCCATGACTGCCGTAACCACCTCCTGATTTTTTTTCCAGTGAATGCACGTCAACTGCAAATGTTGCACGGCATACAGCGTCATCAAACCGTGCCCCTTTGATTAAGTCCTCACCAGTCACTGTATAAATCCCATGAATCCGGCGGCCCTCGCGAATGCCAATTTGCGAGCCGGTAACCGCGATCCGGGCATTGGTCCAAACCCCTCCCAAAGACCGCAGTCCATTGACAATCTGGTTAACCTCACGGCGTGCTTCAATAGTGGCTTTCGAAATTTGGGCAGCATCAATGGCAGAAACTCCATATTGATGATTGGCCATCATGGCAATCATTCCGGGGCGGACGCCAAAGAAAGTAGGCATAGTATAACTGGCATCGGTACCTCCGCGCTTAATTTCAGCATGGAGTTTTCGTTTCGAATCCTCGGATGTTTGTCCCCTGACACCCATTATTCCTTCAGCAACCAATGCTTTTTCGTCGAGACCGACCAGGATAGCCATCAACGACATGGGCTGAGTTTTCCCCGTTTCAGGATGACCATAATCAAAGCCACATCCCGCCTGGGCCGCCAGATCGCCGTTTCCTGTTGCATCAATAAATACTTTGGCTTTCCAGGCTTCGCGACCAGAAAAACTTTCGGTTACGATATGCTCCAGCCTGTTGCCTGCGCCTTTGTAAGCAGCCGTAACCCTGGTGTGCAACCGGATTTCAACTCCGGCTTCGAGGCACATCTGGTCAAGGATAAATTTCATCAGTTCACAATCATAAACTTTGGCCGAATACTGGGCATCGCTTTTTTCAAGTCGCTGAACCAGCTCCTTCATGATACCTGGCTTGTTTTGATAGTCGATGAGGTTATTCAGCAAGCCGGCCGTCCATACTCCACCAAGGCATCCGTGATATTCGATCAGCGTGGTTTTTGCTCCCCCGCGTGCAGAGGCAATAGCCGCGGCAATTCCGGCAGGACCACCACCACAAACAATCACATCGGATTCATTTACGACAGGCAATAATCGCGATGGTTCTTTAAATCCTGAAGCTTTTTCAGCAAAGGATCCGGCACCTATAGCCACCCCACAGAATGGTGTGACAGTACCCAGCAGTGCCCCGGCTTTTAAAAAATTACGTCTGTTGGTAGTCATTGAGGATCATTTTGCACAAATATATTAAATAATACAGGCGATAATTAATTGGAGCTGTCAGGATTTAAAAGAAAATCACAGGCATATCAATCCCACAAATCATAAATCACAAATCATAAATCACAAATTTTTGTCTTTTCCGGAATATTCTCCTGCAAAATATTGTAACTTTATTCGCTGACACTACGTGGCTTTTGAGGCTGTTTAGATACTATTTTTTAGTTGACTTTTTAACTTTTTAATAACTAACACAATGCCCGTAAAAAAATTAAAAGAATTTCTCGATGCGAATAATGTTAAGTATATAACGATTCGACATTCGATGGCCTTTAAATCTCAGGAAATCGCAGCTAGTACTCATATTTCCGGGAAAGAAGTAGCAAAGACAGTGATAATTACAATCGATGGAAAAATGGCAATGGCCGTTCTCCCGGCTTCCTATCATATCGATTTTGACAGTCTAAAGCAAATATTCGGAACCAAAAATGTGTTACTGGCAACTGAAACTGAATTCAGGTTTCGATTCCCCGATTGTGAGATAGGAGCAATGCCACCTTTCGGCAATCTTTACGATATGGAAGTCTATGTAGCCGAACAGCTCACCGAAGACAAGGAGATTGCCTTCAATGCCGGCTCCCATACCGAATTAATAAGATTAAAATACGAGGATTTTGAACGTCTGGTAAAACCCCGGATTTTCAAGTTTTCGAGGAAAAATGTTACTTTTCCGGGTGACCCCGGCGAAAGGTGGCAGGATAATTAATCGATTGATTTCCTGTTTTTATCCACCATTCCTCATCCGCTAACAACAGGTGTCTCAAACAAAAATATTTGAGACACCTGATTTTAAAGTATTAAAGATCTTTATTTAAGGTCCCGGGGCATTTTATGCGCATCAGATTACCGGGTTCAAAACTGGGTATAACCCTTTTGGAATCTGGCAGGGTTCCAACATCATACTTACTCAAAAGATTGTTTAGCCTTTTGTTAGACGACAAAGTGCTTAAAGGTCTCATAGACAAAAATTGCCGGCCAGACCACTGCTTTTAAAAAGCCGATCACTCCGATCCAAAAAGTGGTGGCATGAGAAATAAAATAAATGGCAGCACCGATAAATCCCAATCCGTAAACTGCACCGGAGGATGCATTTCCCTTAATCTCATTTTTCATTTTAATACTATTTAGGTTTACAATATTTTAGAATATCATAAGGTAAAAATACATTTTTTTGATTTTTAAAATATGTATTTATAAAGAAATTCCTGGTATGTATTTGACCTTCATTGTGTAGGTCTCCTGTATGGCAGAAAGACAATTAACTAACCCGAATGTTTGCAGAATTACAAAAACAATGCATCTCAATTTTTTACTTAATTTTGGTCTGAACAGTCATAAAAACCAACTTCATGGACAAGGTTAACAAAGAGATTTTACCAGTAGTTTACAGACAAATCAGGGTTCGGATATCAGATTCAGATAAAACTCAGCATCACAGGCTACGGATGAGAATCTACCTGCTTCTCCCCATTGTGTTATTGTTCCTGTTCGTTGGGAAAGCAACATCTCAGCCAACAAAATCGCGGTGGTGGTCCGATGCCACAGAATTGTCGCTTGAAAAATCGGGTACCAACCGCCAGGAACTGGTAAGAGCACTCGACCGGGCACCAATAAATCAACGTGAAGGAATACAGTTCCTCGTTGAACATATGCCCCTTCGGGATTTGCAGACACTCCCGGCTGATTATTTACAGGAAAATCTTACGATGGCTTACAAAGCTTTTGAGGAAGCACCATGGTCGTCAGGTATTCCCAAAGATATATTTTTAAATGATGTCCTTCCCTATGCGAGTACTACCGAGTCACGCGACAACTGGCGCAAGCGGCTTTATGAAATTTGCCGGCCGTTGGTAAAAAACGCTAAAACATCCTCAGAAGCCTGCCGGATTCTGAATGAACAAATCTTTACGCTACTCAACGTGAAATACTCCACAAAACGTCGTGTAGCCGACCAGGGGCCACTCGAAACGATAGAGACCGGCATTGCAACTTGCACAGGATTGTCCATTCTTCTGGTTGACGCCTGTCGTTCGGTTGGCGTACCGGCACGCATTGCAGGAACTCCGCTTTGGAGCAATAACAGCGGGAACCATACATGGATTGAGGTCTGGGATGGCGACTGGCTGTTCACAGGAGCCGCCGAGCAGAGTCCCGAGGGGTTTAATCGCGGCTGGTTTGTCGGCAATGCATCCACGGCGATAAAAGACGACCGAAGGCGTGCCATTTACGCGGGTAGTTTCAAAAAAACAGGGCTGACATTCCCTATGACCTGGGCGAGAGATGCTGACTATGTTAATGCTGTCAATGTTACCGATCGCTATACCGCCGGGGCAAAACCCGAAGTCGTCACCGGACTGCGACTAATGCTTGATGTTTTTGACCAGCCTGTCGGTAAACGCATGGCAGCCAAAGTAACAGTAACCGATGCCGCAAACCAAACCGTACGATTCGAAGGAATCAGTAAAGGCGATACGGCTGACATGAACGACCACCTGTTTTTCCATCTGCCATTGCAGAAGACCTATATTGTGGAAGTGGAACATAAAAATCAAAAGATTCGCCAAAATTATACGTCGGGAACTGATTCCGAAGATAAACTGCCCGTATTTCTGGGCGGCATCCCTCCGGTCACTGCACCATCCGCAAATCGTTATACTCCATCACCGGTAATCAAACTCATCGGAACCAATACAAAGGCCAGGCTTAAAGAAGCACTTGCTGCATTCTTCATAGCATCTTCCAGCGAACAGGCGAACTGGAAATTTCCGGGAAGCCTTGAAAAACTGCTTCGTATCAATGAACCGTCAGTGCGCCACGCAGCGTGGGAAATATACAGGAAGGCGCCCATTCATGATTCACTCCGGAAGGATTTTGAATCGAATAAAGTTAGCTCCGGAAATCATGTAAGTCCGTACACGGTTAAGACTGTTGGAATCCGCCCTCCCAATGGCTGGGCTTTGTTCATTGCCATGCACGGCGGCGGCGGTGTACCCCAGGAATTCAACGACAGGCAGTGGAAACATATGCAGATCTACTATCGTGATCATCCCGAAGCCGGGGGATATATCTACGTGGCTTTACGGGCACCCGATAATACATGGAATGGTTTTTACACCGGGTATACTTATCCTCTGATCCAAAATCTCCTGCGCCAGTTTATGCTTTTCGGCGATGTTGATCCCGGCAAAAAGTTTATCATGGGATACTCTCACGGCGGTTATGGTGCGTTTGCTATTGGTCCAAAGATGCCTGACCATTTCGCGGCAATTCATGCAAGTGCCGCGGCGCCGGCAGACGGAGCGGTACCACTGACTCTGCGGAACACTGTATTTACTACCATGGTTGGCGCAAAGGATACCATGTATGGCCGCTATCGGCGCATTCTGAAATTTGAGAATGATGTTAAACAGTTGCGTGGCGCACGGACTGATATCTATCCTGTGACAGTGCAGGTTGTGGAAGACCACCCTCATTCCGGATTACCTGACAGGGATAAGGTTGCAGAGATGTACCCCAATGTGCGGAATCCCGTGCCAGCTGAACTCACATGGTTGCTGAGTGACAGTGTCATTACTGACTTTTTCTGGCTCCATGTACCCTCTCCGGAAACGGGAAAGAAACTGGATGTCACCTGCAGCAATAATCAGTTGAAGGTAAAAACAGATCTTGCTTCCGCTTCCATTCTTTTGGACAGCCGGCTTATCGACTTCAACAGACCTGTCATACTCGATCTTAACGGCGCGATCAGCAAACACAAACTGAAACCGGGTCTGCGCACCCTCTGTGAAACAATGCAGCGACGCGGCGATCCGGATCTAGCGTTTACTTCAGGGTTAATAGTACAACCCAAAAGGGCAAGGCCCTGAAATCCAATTCAAAAGACCTTCGTAATTCAAATTAAGATTTGAATCATATTGAGATGGTGTCTGAGGGATCACCAATGTTTATTTCTTATGAAATTTCGAAATAATTTTATGGTTACCTTCCTGGGAAGAACGTCTCAGAATCAGCGTGTCATTATTTACTTCATAACTGTACTTCATATCGATAGTATCCCCTTTTATCTGAAGTTTAACGATTAAATCAGGCCCCGAAGTACGCCAGATTCCTTCATAAGAAGTCATTGTTTTGGTTGGGTCCATATTACTGGACTGCTTAAATTTACCCGTTTTAAGAAAATCCAGTTCCCATATCGCTTTGTGTTCCTTTATATATTCGGGAGATCTTTTGAGAGTATCGTTATAATCAATGTTAATAAGTTCAGTAAGGTTCCAGATACCTTCAAGGGCAGTTTCCTGTGCGTTTAAAACAGAGAAACTGATAACGCATAACAATAAAAAAACAGAAGTTTTCATCATTATTAAGGTTTAAAATTCTACGAAATTTACAAAAAGCCGGATTCACCGCAAAAATATTTCAAATAATTTAACCGGTGTTATTTCAGTAAATGACATGATCTTGTAATCAGCCATCGAAAGTTGATTCATCATGGCATTGTTCGGTTGAAGGACTACACAATACATCCCTGCATTTTTTGCCGACAGCAGGCCATTCGGCGAATCTTCAAAAACGACACAATCAGCCGGAGCAACACCTATCTTGTGAGCAGCCAGAAAATAGACATCAGGTTCAGGCTTACTTTTTCCAGCCTCACTGGCGGTAACGACAGCATCAAAAAAGGAGGTAATTCCACATCTCTCCAAAATCAGCTTTGCTATTTCAGGCGATGAAGAGGTGGCCACGGCCAGTTTAATTCCTGCTGCCTTAAGACCGGTAAGCAGGCTAAGGATACCTTCATTCAGGTGAATTACCTCCAAATTTTTAAAATAATCGTACCGGAATAATTCATCCATCTCCATAAGGTCCACAACTGACGCAGCCAGGTTAAATCTCGATTTCAGATCGGCATACATAAAATCACCGGAAGTTCCCATATAGGTATGGTGTACATCCTTCGGTACCACAATTTTTAATCCTGCGAAAAGCCTTCTTTCAATTTCGCAATGGATCGGCTCGCTGTCAACCAGGACGCCATCCATATCAAAAATCACCGCCTTTGGTTTTGTCATAAATTTATCCTTAACTTTATTCCGCCTGATTCCGCCTGCCAATTTAGTTCTAAAGTTCGGATTTTTCCATTAATTTAGGCTTTGCTTCTTAAAGTAAATAATTGTAATACTGAAATCGACAACTGATTGAAGGCCTCACTACTTACATACCGTTCTATTTCGACCCTCATGATCTTGTTATCATGCCATTTTGTTCCTGAACTGATCTCCAGGGCAAATGGTGCGATATCCATCGTTATCCCTGATTCAATTGCTTTCCAACCTCAACCCATTTCTTCAGATTTCGGTTTACCTGAAAATTCACCGGCAGCCGGCAAAACCGATGACGATTATATTAAACCCCGCTTCACAAAATTATCAGTTGGATTAATTGATGATACCATCCGCAAATCTACTGAGATAAATAAAGATCAGCTCAACAAGCAACAATTATCGGCTTTAAAAAGCAAGTATGACAATAATTTTATAACGCGAAATTTATTTTCACTGATTATTAAGGAAAATCAGCCCTCCAAAGAACAGATGGCAGTGAGCAGTTCGCTTTATTTTGCTCCATTTACCGGTAAAAAAATAGGAAAAATCCGCATTCAACAGCTCGAAGTTTTCGGACCCACTTTTCAGGATACCACCAGGCAGGCTACGGGTTGGTTAGGAAAAACCGCAAATACGATTCATAAAAAAACAACCGAACGAAAGTTGCTGATGTTATTGCTCTTTAACCCCGGAGAAAAAGTAAATCCGCAATTAATGGCTGAGAATGAGAAGATTATTCGTGATCAACCCTATATCCAGGATGTTACCATTACACTTTCTTATCCTGAACAAAATCATGATACGGTGGATGTTTTAGTGATGATTAAGGAACGATTTGAATACGGGATAGGTGGGAGATTAAACTCAAAATCAGCAGAACTGAAGATTGTTGATCAAAATATGTTCGGAATTGGTCACCAGTTTTCGGCTAAAATGGTCTATTATCAACCGGAACGCCCTCATTGGGGTGGTAGTTTCGACTATATTATCAGTGATTTGGGAGGGAAGTTCATCCGGACCGGCCTGGGATATACCAATACCTACCGAAGCAACGGGTGGAATGCATTCCTGGACAAACAATTTATCGCATCCAAAGTCGACTGGGCGGGAGGAATTTCCCTTCAACGATTTTTTTCAGACCGTTACCTGAATCCATATTCGTATAGGTGGCTAGATACTGCGGCCTCCTATTTCAATTCTGATATCTGGTACGGAAGATTACTTACCAACCGGAATATCTACTCTACCCTTGGAAATTTGGTCGTGGCAGGGAGGTATCTGCATCAAACCTTTTACCATGACAGGGCTGAACCTGCCGTGAACACCCTTTACAGAAACCATGATTTCATTATTGGCTCAATCGGAATAAGTAAGCGTTACCTGTTTAAAAATAACCGGATCTATGGTTATGGCATTACCGAGGATATTCCTTATGGTCGGTTTGCCGAGCTGGCACTTGGATATGATATTGACGCCCAACGAACCCGTCCCTATGTTCATCTGCGGTATTCGAAAGCAAATATTCTGCCGGGGGGAGCATACTTTAAATGGCAGGTCAGTGCCGGGGGGTTTATCAGCAGTTCACAATGGGAACAGGGAGCAATATCAATGAGTACAAACTATTTTACCCGGCTGGTCTACATCAACAGACAGCCTTACCGTTTTTTCATCAATATGGAACTGTTAAGCGGTATTAACCGCTTTAAAGAGGAGTACCTTGTAATTAACCGAAGATTCGGTATCCGGGATTTTTATTCGAGGGAAACCAGGGGTATTAACCGTTTAAAAATCAATGCAGAATCAGTCAGATTTCTGGGATGGAACTATGCCGGTTTCAGATTCGCCAATTACTTTTTTGCAGATGCTGCATTTCTTTCGAATGATTTACACACAATCTTCAATGACCGGTTTTATGCAGGACTTGGGCTCGGAATCCGCGTTCACAACGAGTCGCTGATATTAAATATCCTTGAATTGAGACTAAGCTGGATTCCTTTCGCACCAAAAAACTATGATCCGTTTATCTTTAATGCCTTTGGCCAGCCTAAAGCAAAATTTGATGACTTTTTTGGAGGTAAACCCCAGGAAATCCTCTATCAGTAATTTTAAAGTACGCGCTTTTTAATGGTTACTGCCTCTTTATGCGTTCCCTTGAATAATTCGAAACATCTGAAACTGCAGGCCAGCGCACCATTAAAAAGCTCAATTTTCTTTGCCGGTTTTAATCCAACACTCTTTAATCCGTCAACCGAACTTGAGATAATCCACGCCTCAAAACCCGCAAACTTATTTTTAAGGGTATTTCCTATTGCTGTGTATAATTCGGCAATAGACTGTGGTTTCATCCTTTCACCATAGGGTGGATTGGTAATTATTATTCCCGCTTCGGATGGGGGATCAAGATCGAGAATATCCTTAACCTGCAATTCAATTACCTTTGTAAGACTTGCGTTCTTAATATTAGCCCTTGCAATTGCAATGTCTTTTGACGAAATATCGGAGCCCATTATTTTGCCGGTGAATTCCTTTTCATAATCCCCGTTATAAATTTCGGCAAACAGTTCTTCATTAAAATCGGGCCAATGTTCAAATCCAAACGATTTACGGTACATTCCGGGCGGGATTCCCTTTGCAATCATGGCGGCCTCGATCAGTAAGGTTCCTGATCCGCACATGGGATCGAAGAAATCTTTCTCGCCATGCCATCCGGTCAACAGAATCATCCCGGCGGCAAGAACTTCGTTAATTGGCGCTTCCCCCTGTCCTATCCGGTAACCCCGTTTGTGAAGCGATTCACCCGAGCTGTCAAGCGACAGGATACAGTGATTATTCATCAGGTAAACATTGATCCGGATATCCGGATCATCTGCATTTACCGAAGGACGTTTGCCTGTCCGTTCACGAAACTGGTCGGCAATTGCATCCTTCACCCTCAGGGAAGCAAACATTGAATTTACAAACATCTCACTCTGAACAGTACTGTCGATCGCAAACGACTTACCGAGGGCAAGATAATCGGTCCATGGAATATTTTTGGCGTGATCGTAGAGCTCGTCCCGATTGTTTACCTCAAATTCAGCAATTGGTTTTAGAATTTTTATGGCCGTACGAAGCTGGAAATTAGCCCTGTACAAAAGCTCCTGATCTCCCGTAAATGTTACTGCACGCCTTTCGACAGAAACAGATTCAGCACCTAATGCCCGGATTTCATCAGCCAGAACATTTTCTAATCCTGCCAGTGTTTTGGCAACTATTTTAAACTTACTCACGAATACTACCTTTTACTGATTGACAAAAAATCTACTCAGCTTGCTGAAGGTTCACTGACCTGTCATCTGTAACCTCCATCATGCGACAACAAAAGTAGTTCTTTCTGTGGATATAAATAATCGTTTAAATTCCGGTCCCGTTAAAAAAATCGGCATTGCGGCTCTTGTTCTGAACAACTCTTGAGTAAGCAGGCAAATCGTTCGTCACCCATATGTTCCCGCCGATCACCGAATCATGACCGATTTTTATACGGCCAAGGATGGTTGCATTGGAATAGATAATCACATTATCCTCAACGATCGGGTGACGTGGTATTCCCTTTACAGGATTTCCATTTTCGTCAAGTGGAAAGCTTTTGGCCCCCAGGGTTACTCCCTGGAAAAGCTTTACATTATTTCCGATAATACTTGTAGAACCAATGACTACCCCGGTACCATGATCAATGGTAAAGTATTCACCGATAACAGCTTCAGGATTAATATCGATTCCTGTTTCAGAATGAGCCATCTCGGTGATTATTCGCGGAATGAGGGGAACTTCAAGTAAAAACAGACCATGGGCAATGCGGTAGCTTGAAATTGCGCGGATAGCCGGGTAGCAAAAGATCACTTCCGCCACGCTGTTTGCTGCCGGATCACCGAGATAGGCAGCATTAACGTCTGTGATAAGTACCCTTCTCAATTCGGCAAGTCCGTTTACAAATTCGGACGCATAAGTTTCTGCGGTGGCTCTTTTACCTGTAAGGTCGCGATCCTCTTCATTTTCACAAAAACATAACCCGGCAAATATCTGTTCCGCAATTAATTCATACACTTCGTCAACAAGTACCCCCATATAGTACGGAAGTGTTTCGGATTTCATATTGATCTCTCCAAAATACCCGGGAAAAACGATCTGCCGCACCTTTTCGACAAATAATCTTAACTTTTCTGTCGAAGGCATTGTTTCACCCGGACGGTGCCTGTGACTTAAAATATCAAACGACCGGGCATCGATTAATGACCTGACAGCAGCCTCAGTAGTCTCTATCAATTGTGTTTCATCCTTAGTTTTCATTCCACAGCAAATAATGGTGTACTCAGGTAGCGTTCACCGGTATCACAAATAATGGTAACAATCATTTTTCCTTTATTTTCGGGTCGCCTGGCTACCTGAAGCGCGGCAAATACATTTGCCCCTGACGACATCCCACTGAATATTCCCTCCTGGCTGGCCAATTTCCGCGCTGTATCAAATGCATCAACGGCTGAAACCTTAATAATCTCATCGTAACATGAAGTATTTAACACTTTCGGTACAAAACCGGCTCCTATACCCTGGATCTTATGTGGGCCTGGTAGGCCTCCCGATAAAACCGGCGAATCCTCGGGTTCAACCACAATTGAATAAAAATCAGGCTTTTTAGCCTTGATTACCTCTGACACGCCCGTGATCGTTCCGCCCGTTCCGGCGCCGGCAACAAATATATCCACCCGGCCATCCGTATCATCCCAGATTTCATTAGCTGTTGTTTTACGGTGCATTTCAGGATTTGCAGGATTGTTAAACTGCTGCGGAATGAAGCCTCCCGGAGTTCTTTCCAGTATCTCTTCAGCTTTGGCAATAGCACCTTTCATCCCGTCTTTGCCCGGTGTGAGTATAACTTCGGTTCCATAAGCCTGCACAATCATCCTTCGTTCGATACTGACAGAATCGGGCATAACGATTATAAGCTTATACCCCTTTGCAGCACAAACAAAAGCCAGGCCTACCCCGGTATTTCCACTGGTAGGTTCAATAATGGTCGTATCCTTATTAATTAAACCATCTCTTTCGGCCGCGTCAATCATTGCAAATCCCAACCTGTCCTTCACAGATCCCCCGGGGTTTTGCGATTCAAGCTTAACAATCACTTCGCACTCAATTCCTTCCGCTAAACGGTTCAACCTCACCAGTGGGGTCCGCCCAACAAGATCGATAATATTGTTTGCAATTTTCATAGTTATCAAAATTGGTAATTAAATATTCTTTTATTCAAGGCATAAAGTTCGACTAACTAACAATCAAATCCTTTTATAGTTTCAATCCATGCTTTAAAAGTGCACGAAACGCATTTTCAGCCCTGGCGGGTCCAAATCCACTGATAATTTCATATTCAAAATCAAATGCGCGTATTTCGCTGCAATATAATTGAAACAATTGTTCTCTTTTTTCACCCCCGTTTTCCCTGACGGGATCTTCAATCCAGGGTAAATCAGTATTACATACCAAAAACAGATCAATTTTTGTTGCACGAATATGGTCCGAAACCCATTCGGGGCATTTCCCAAAAACCAGGTCAAACCATACTTTTGTAATGATCAGCCATGTATCGAAAATCAATAATCCATTTTTAGCTTTCGATTCATATTCCACCTCCTGTGATATCTGATGCCTGGCAATACAAACTACATCTTCGTAATTGTAAGGTCTGTTGAGATTTTCGACATATTGTCGGGCATACTCCGGAATCCAGACTGTGCCCAATTTTTCGGCCAATGCCTGTGTCAGCTCTGTTTTTCCTGTCGATTCGGGTCCGGTAACTACGATCCGTCGAATGTTATTTTTGTTTAACATGGCAATTTCACCAGTTCCTTGCGCCATTCATAATACCCTATTCCGGCCATTACTGCATATACCAGAAAAAGGAAGACAGTGGGATAAAGACCCCTGTAGAGGTAAAGTCCTGCAGAAACAACATCGATAAAAATCCAGATCAGCCAGTGCTCGATTTTCTTACGTGCCAACATCCATGTTGCAAAAATGCTGAGAGAGGTTGTGAACGCATCCCCAAAGGCAATGGGTGAATCGGTGTACCTGACCAATAAATAGTACAATAAAAAAGTCACAATCATATTTAATAGGAACAACCTGGTCCAAAGGGTGTTGCCGGTACAACTTACTCTCAGCCTTTCACCATTTGAATCTTTTTGTCCGCCATACCGCCAGCTCCATATTCCGTAAACACTGATAACCAGATAATAAACCTGCAGACCCATCCCGGCATAGAATTTCGCATCGAAAAAGACCCAGCAGTAAAGCAGTGAGGTGATAATGCCGGCAGTCCATGTGTGAATACTTTGACGGATTGAGAGCCACACATAGATCAATCCGAAAACAGTTCCGCTTAGCTCTGCTTTGTTAGCGAGAGCCCAATCAAAATAAAAGTTCATATACCATCCATTAAGCGGACTATTCCGATAAGAAAATACACACTATTTATTTATTCAGATAACGATTGAATCCCTTCTGATCAGAGAGTATCTCCATTGCTTTCTCAACTTCCTTATCCTCCTCTATCATAATCTGATAATAAGTTTGCGTATCATATATATCCCTGGCAATAAGTGCTTTGATCTGTCGCTTAATAATAGCTCCCGACACTTTCAGACTTTCTTCATCCTTTTTAATTCCCTCTTTCTCACCCGCCTGTATCAATTTATCAATTGTACGATCATCAACCTGAAAATTTTGTCTGAATTCTTCGAATGATTTATATTTTGCTTTATGTTTGTCCCGGTCATTGTCAATCAATTCCACAACAAAAGGAAACAAAACATTTTTGCGCACCAGGTTATTAAAATAACGATAATACATTGAAGTATCCATCGGGATAAAAATGTCGGGCATGATTCCGCCGCCGCTGTATACTTTACGTTTGGTGACCAGTGTTGGCTTCATTAATGAATCGGGCAAAGAGATACTGTCCTTACTGAACATTTCGCCGTTTGTAAATCTTTTTAAATAGTCCTCCCGGTAATTCTTGATATCGTCCTTATAAGGTTTTTGAATATTTCTACCTGCAGGGGTATAATAATGTGCCGTTGTTAACCTGATCATCGAACCATCAGTCAGCGGGAAAGGTTGTTGCACAAGTCCTTTACCGAATGAGCGCCGGCCGATAATTACCCCCCTGTCCCAATCCTGAATAGCCCCGGCCACAATTTCGGAAGCCGAGGCAGAACCTTCATCAATTAGTATTATCAGGTTGCCCTGAGTAAAGCCTCCGCGGGTTGTTGAGAAATAATCGCGACGCGGACTGTGCGTCCCTTCCGTATAAACGATGAGCTTTCTGTCTTCCAGGAATTGGTTGGCAAGTTCATAGGCAGCACCAAGGAATCCGCCGCCATTACCCCGCAAATCCAATACAAGATTTTTAACCTTTGCTTTGCCGGTGAGGGTGGTCATCGCCTTTTTATATTCATCGATAGTCGTTGCGGCAAATTTATTCAGCTTGATATATGCAGTTTCCTTATTGAGCATAAATGAAGCGTCAAGGCTGACAATAGGGATTTTATCACGGATAATTGTGAACTCCAGCGGAGCCTTCTCCCCTTTTCTTAATACGGTCAGATTTACTTTGGTCCCTTTATCACCGCGCAACAATTTAAAGACATCGGGATTCTTTAGACCAGTTCCAGCGATTAACTTTGAATTTACTTTTACAATCCTGTCGCCAGGTCGGAGACCAACCCGTTCCGACGGTCCGCCGGGGATAGTCGTCATGACTATCAGCGTATCATGAAACACGTTGAATGAAATGCCGATACCTTCAAAATTTCCTTCAAGAGGCTGATTCATCTCTTCCACCTCATCTTTGGAAATATAGATCGAATGCGGATCAAGTTTTCCAAGCATCTCGGTTATCGCATTCTCTGTCAGCCTGTTAATATTTGTAGTATCTACATAAAAACTCTCAATCAAGTTTAAAACCCGGCCAAATTTTATTGCTTGTCCCTGGATATCCTGCGCGATTGAACTCATGCAGCCTGTAGTTAACAAAACAAGCAACAGTGCTTTCGTTGTATTTAAAAATTTCATAATGAATGAATTAAATATTCGGGGCCTGAGAAAACATTAACGGAAAGGAATTATTAAGATCCTGATCCGGTAGATTTTCCTGCCGCAAAACTTAAAAAATAATGTTCAAAAATAAGAAGAAAATTTGCAAATCAGGACTATTAACAATGAAAGGATTTGTCTGTAAATAAAAAAGATGAACATTTAAACGTGTTCATCTTTTTCGGTATTATAATACAGTGATCCGGTTTAGGTCAATGACAGCCGGATTCTATTTTGGTAATCATTAAATTCCTGAACCAGCGTAGAAAATAATTCCTTCACGGTGACAATTTTGTCATTCCGCCATACATTGCTGCCCGCAAAAGCATACCCATTTTTGAAGTTACCGTTCAGAGCAGCTGTAAGGCTGGCAATTATACAATATGGAGCAGTATTAATATCGCAGGTCCTTATACAATTAACAGGGCATACCTTAGGTTGTTTCAAACCTGCATCGACCTCATCGAGGAATTCACTTGAAATTGCCCGTCCAGGCATGCCAACCGGACTCTTGATAATCCTCACATCTTTTTGAGCAGCATTAATATAAGCTTGTTTGAATTTCTCTGAAGCGTCGCATTCAACCGTTGTAACGAATCGTGTACCCATTTGTACTCCGGCTACCCCCATTTCAAAAAAACGTTCAATATCTTCACCTGTATAGATTCCCCCTGCGGCAATAACAGGAATTGTACAGCCATTCTTCTCACCCATTTCCTTAGCAACAGCAATTACTTCGGGAATAATTTTTTCGAGCGAAAAATTCTCATCGTCAATTTGTTCCACTTTAAAACCCAGATGTCCACCGGCCTTTGGACCTTCCACAACGATCGCATCAGGAAGATAGTTGAAATTGCTTTTCCATTTATTGCAAATCAAAGCAGCACCACGGGCTGAGGATACAATAGGAACCAGACGGGTTTTAGAGCCGGGCGTAATGTATTTAGGAAGGTCAAGCGGAAGACCGGCACCCGAAAAAATTATATCGACACCTTCTTTGATAGAAGTTTTCACCAGATCGGCATAATTTGACAAGGCTACCATGATATTTACACCGATAATTCCCCTGGTTTTTTCGCGGGCTTTCCTGATTTCTTCGGTTAGTCCGAAAATGCAGTTTTCGAGGTAATCTTTTGAGTGTTTCTTATACAGGAATCCTATTCCTGCAGGAGATATGACCCCGACTCCACCTTCGTTGGCAACAGCAGAGGCCAGCCCTGACAAGGATATTCCAACCCCCATTCCACCCTGTATAATAGGCAGGCTAATCTTTAAACCTCCAATGTTCAGATCTTTCATTGTTACTAAAATAATTGAATTAATATCACAAAAATATTGCGGGAATAATAGCATACTCTTTTTTTCGAGGGCTTCGATTCACATACAATATTAGTCAACACTGGTTACATGGAGATACAATATGGTTTATCATGCAGAAATAGGGTACAAATACATGAATTTGGGATGAAATGCACATTTTTGAGGGATGAATTGCATGGCTCAAATAAAGATGAATCTCATCATTGATCATTCCCCGACATGAGTTGCCGGAAAGCAGAGATATAGTTTCGTGACACCGGTACTTTAAACCCCAGTTTATTTAACTCCAGGAAATAACCTTTCGAATTACCTGTCAATGCTTCGATCTGTTTAAGGTTTACCATCCAGCAACGATGACATTTTTTAAATTCCGGTTTGTCCTGCAAGAACTGTTCGACATAGGCAAAAGTTTGCCGGAATAGCTTCTTCTTCCTGACATTCTTTTCGATCCAGAAAATTTCGATGTAATTGCCCGATGTATGAAAGACAAGGATATCTCCTGCATTAGCCGAAAAAAGATCTTTCCCGTTTTCGGCTGTGATTTTTATTTGTCGGGCAGGCAGAATATCAGCCTCCCCAGTAATGAGCTTTTCCTCGCCGAACCAATGTTTCCGGCTATTGTCCAATACATGCACCATTTTATCTTTAAGTGCATGATTATAACTGATCAGGTTAAACAGGATCAATGGTAATAAAGCAAGTGCTCCGATCCGGAAAACCGATAAATCGGTGTGCTGGAACCGGCTTACAAACCAGGACGTGAATGCGAATATTACAAATAAATTACTGTAAAGCCAGATATTCCAGACCATTTCCTTCCGGATCGTCCAATGCGAAGGATCAAAAACCTTCGGCATAATTCCGGGTAAAATCAACGTGTTGGCAAAAAGGGTACCTGCGCTCATTAAACAGGCTCCCAGAACAAAATAACCTTCGTGTTCCATTTTCAGAAAATCGATACCAAAAGGTTGAAAATAGAACATCAGCAACATAAATCCCATGGCAACTAATCCAATGGTTTTCACGTTGTGTTTAAAATTATTATTAAACGGATAAGGCTGATTAAGATTCTCGAACATATACCTTGTTTATCGTCGCTAAAGTAATAAAATTCAAATTTGCATCCGAGAAATATTTCAGACAGCAACATACACCTACCCATGCACACTCCTGCTGTTGTATAAAGTCAATGCTGGCTCCGCTATTAAACACAAAAGCCCCGGAATTTCTTCCGGAGCTTTCGCGGTCTGGACGGGACTCGAACCCGCGACCCCATGCGTGACAGGCATGTATTCTAACCAACTGAACTACCAAACCAAAATTATCTATTAATCGAATGTGGGCGGTCTGGACGGGACTCGAACCCGCGACCCCATGCGTGACAGGCATGTATTCTAACCAACTGAACTACCAAACCAATAAATAAAAAACAAAAATGGCGGTCTGGACGGGACTCGAACCCGCGACCCCATGCGTGACAGGCATGTATTCTAACCAACTGAACAGAAAAATCTTACAGAAAAATCAAGAACTTTACCAAAGCCTTATTTTCCTAAGGCGCTGCAAATATACTGCATTTTTCGGTACTACAAATGTATCAAAATTAAATAGATAAAAAAATGATGTTTTATACCAGGACTCCCCTGTTTATCAGTCACCTGGCATGACAGCTATTGTCCTGACCGGCGTAAAAAAGGAGAAATAAACACTTCCGTAGGTCCTTAATTCACTGAAAAAGGGGTGTGATGAAAAATCATTCGTCTTACCGTGCTCCAAAATTAACAGTCCATCGTCGTATAAAAGATTTGCGTTGAAAATTAAATCCGGGATTTCGGCCAGCCGTTTGAGCTCATAAGGAGGATCTGCAAAAATAATGTTAAACTGACCGGGTTTACGATTAATATACCGAAAAACATCAGCATTTACCGCTTTAACAGATTTCCTGACATCAAGCGTGTCGATGACCGAACAGATAAAATTATAATGAAAGCGATCGAGTTCAACACAGGTAATATCGGGACATCCGCGCGAAACAAATTCAAACGAGATGCTGCCGGTACCGCCAAAAAGATCAAGAACCTTTTTGTTTTCAAACTCATACCGGTTATAAAGAATATTAAAAAGATTCTCACGAGCAAAGTCAGTAGTTGGTCTCGCCTTGAAATTTTTTCCAGGTCTGAATATCCGGCTTTTAAAGGTTCCGCCTATTATTCGCATTTATAAACACTTAATAATGAGGTAAAATAATGTTCTGGTAATTGATTGAACGTATAACTGTACTGGAATGTGGTATCCAGTCTCGCAAAGGAGGTCCTTCTCACATACTTCTTAAATAAATGGTACACAGGCGACACCTGGGGTATCTGCCCGTGCAGAATCAGCTCTGTTTCCTCAGGCGACAACTTTAACTGATCGAAAGTGTACAGGACATGATACAGGATATCCCGCTCAGTTTTATACGAAAATATGTTACACTGCATTAGTTTCGGCCCGTTTGTAACCACCATCTCGAAACTGTCGCGCGAAAAATTCAGGTGAACCTGACCTTTGCCTGAGGAGGAATGATTTTTTTTAAGCTCACCTTCAACTAAGGGAAACAGGCTGTGCCTTATCGGACAACCCGGGAATTTTGAAGCTAAATATTCACTTAGATTTTGAGGAATATCGAACAGGCACCAGCACCCGGCATTGGGAAAATGAAGTTTCCCGATCATGAAGCCCTTTTCAACAATATTATTAAACCACAGGTATTTCTCTGACGATATACGACTATAAAATGCCTGGGGTACGAGGGTGAATTTCCGTGTTGAGTACAGAATTTCAACACTTTTAAAGTCATGATTAAGTATTTCATCCGATTCAAACACATCACGCACATGTTTTAACAACAGGCGGGCACGTTTAAGAAAAAAGTGATGCCCATTCAGTACGACATATTTCCCACGGGGAATATCAAGTACAGAAAAATAAAATCCATCCAGACTAATCTGGATGGACAAGTGGTATAAATGAGTTTGTGTGTTATCGAAAGTTTTGTCAATAAAACAAATATCACGCATTTGTTATAAATTATTCCCAGTTACCGGCGCTGTTATTCGTTTCGGTTAGTGATCCAACTTTTAATCCGGGGTACTTACTATCCAAACGCCTCTTTTCGTTGAGATTGATAATTTCCTGTTTGTAACGATCCTGCAATTCAGAAAGAATCTGATTATTGTGTGCCCTGGCCTCAAATACAGGAACTTTGACCCCTGATCCAGTGGTAATCAGATTTGTACCAAGAAAAAAGACTTCATCCTTTGTATAAGGGATGTACCGCAATCTGTCAACATTGTAAGCTTTATCAAAAAGGGAGTCACGGACCGAAACCCTGATTGTATCCCGGATTATCAATCCTTTGGATATAGCTTCTTTCTCTGTCATACCAGCCTCCAGCTGCTCATCACTCAATGACCCGATTTTCTTCACCAATGGCAAAGTTCCCGTCTTAACAAAATTCCCCAATGTATCCCAACTGGCAGTAAACCTTCCATTGACATCGCGGAAAGCCATCTCCGCTTTTCGGATATTTTTCAGACTTTCAATGGTGGCTGTGTATCGTTTCGCCTGCTCAGTGCTGAATTCGATAGGATTTAGAATTGTAGAGTAAACATAATAAGCTAAAACTAAACTTCCAACGATCAATAAACCTTGTATTACTTTTTTCATTTTTATTTGCAATGAATTAGTTCGTGTGGCTACAAATTTAAAAAAAAAATAAATCTTTGCTTACGAATAGAATAAAAAAAAACTCCTATGTTAAAAAATTACATTTCCAGGTTGATAATCGATGAAATAAAATTCGAACCCACTGATGATCAGCTAGAAATGGCAGAGAAAATATCTGAATACATTACCAGCGATCAGCCAAACATGCTGTTTCTGCTAAAAGGATATGCCGGAACCGGGAAAACAACAGCGCTCAGCGCTCTTGTTAAGGTACTGGGGGCATTAAAAAGGAAGACAATTATGCTGGCCCCCACCGGAAGAGCTGCAAAAGTTCTGTCGAGGTATGCCGGCAAACCCGCAACAACAATTCATAAAAAAATATACCGTCAGGAATCCATGACAGATGGATCCTCCAGGTTTGCTCTTGACCGAAACCTGCACAAAAATACCATTTTCATTATTGACGAAGCCTCGATGATTTCGAACAGCTTACAGGAAAACAACATTTTCGGTACCGGATACCTGTTGGCAGATCTGATCGAATACGTGATGTCGGGCGAGAACTGCAGGCTTATCATTGCCGGAGATACTGCCCAGCTTCCCCCGGTAGGCTTGAGCATCAGTCCGGCACTTGAAGAAGAGGAACTGAAATTTTTTAATCTGGATGTTGTAAAATGCGAACTGAAACAGGTAGTGAGGCAGGCGTTGGAATCGGGAATTCTTGAAAACGCGACAACAATCAGGAATTTGTTATCCACTGAACAACCTGAAGGATACTGGAAAATTAAAACCTCGGGGTTTAATGACATCCGAAGAATAGGTGGTGCTGATCTGATTGAAGAACTATCGAATTGTATCCACAAATACGGTATTGATGAAACAATTGTGATTACGCGGTCAAATAAAAGAGCCAATAAATTTAATGAGGGCATCCGACGATCAGTGCTGTACCGGGAAGAGCAGATTTCAACGGGTGACCTGGTAATGAATGTGAAAAATAATTACCATTGGGCAAAACAGACTGATGAGCTTGATTTTATCGCCAACGGGGATATCGCTGAAGTGGTTAAAATACGTAAGTTCGAGGAAAAATACGGGTTTCATTTTGTGAATGTGACCTTGCGGCTTATCGATTATAAAGATGTTGAAATTGATTGTAAAATAATCCTGGATACCTTAACCATCGAAGCTCCGTCGTTAACCCAGGCCGACCAGAAGAGGATGTTTGAAGAAATAGCACAGGATTATCCTGAAATCCATAACAGACGGAAGTTGTGGGAACTTATACGTGAAAATGAGTATTTTAATGCCTTACAGGTAAAATTTTCATATGCTTTGACCTGCCATAAATCGCAAGGTGGTCAGTGGAAAGCCGTATTTCTTGATCACGGTTACCTCACTGAAGAGATGATTGACCGCGAGTACCTGCGTTGGGCTTATACCGCATTCACCCGGCCCACCGAGCGACTCTACCTGGTTAATTTCAATAAGGAGTTTTTTGATGACGATGAACAGGATTAATGGGGCAGGGAGCATGGGGCAGGGAGCATGGGGCATTGATGAAAAAGAGAAAATGAGACAATGTGCCAATGTGCTAATGTGACGATGAGAAGATGCGATCTTGCGAAAAGGCGATAGGGCGAAAATGCAGATCAGAGCATTGTAGAGACGCACGGCCGTGCGTCTGATGACCAATCAAACGGGACGAAGGGGGAATGGGAGAAAAAGAAGTGACCGGGTGACTTTTTAAGGAAAGAAAAGAAGCCCGTTAGTTTAAACTCTATTTTGAAATGCAGTCACCCGGTCACTTCTTTGAATCTGGAAGCAACACCTATATTTTGAAAGAATTCGTGCAATTCGTCTTAATTCGTAAAATTCGTAAATTAAATATCAAACCTGTCACCATCATTCGCCGGAAAAGTGTTCTGAAAAACAGTTCTTGCTTCATCAACGAGCGGTTTTACACTTTTATAACGGCTCGAAAAATGACCGATGATCAGCTTTTTAACCCCGGCCTCGCGTGCAAGCTCTGCCGCCTGTAATGATGTGGTATGACAGGTTTTCAATGCCAGTAACTTTAATTCATGGGCAAAGGTTGCCTCATGATAAAGCAGATCGACATTTTCAAGTACAGGGATAATCTGTTTTCGGTAAACCGTATCAGTGCAGAAGGCATACGCACGGATCGGATCAGGTGGAAAGGTAAGCTCCTGATTCGGAATAATCTTACCTTCCGGTGTCAGGTAATCAGCCCCTGATTTGATAAGTAACCTTTCTTTGATGGGAATTTTTAAAAAATTAACTACCTCCCCGCGAAGATGAAGCTCATGAAGTTTCTCCCTGAAGATAAATCCGCAGCAGGGAATTCGGTGTTTCAGCGGAAAAGATTCTACACTAAGCTTTGAATCCTCGTAGATAACAGCCCGGCCACGAAAACTTAATGGATGATAAATTACCCGGAAATCATCAAATTCATTCATGAACTTCATCAGATGATCCATCATGATCTTCAGTTCGGAGTGGGCATAAATGTGCAGCTCCCCTTTCTTCCCACCCAGAGCAATTGTCGAAATTAACCCGGGCAATCCGAAAATATGATCCCCATGCAGGTGAGAGATAAAGATATGGTTGATTTTACCTGCTTTAAATCCGAATTTACGCAGCTGGATTTGCGTCCCTTCACCGCAGTCAATCAGAAACAACCGATCGTTAAGATTTACAACCTGGGAGGTTGGAAACCTGTCTGAGGTGGGAAGAGCAGAACTACTGCCTAAAATAGTCACCGAAAAAGGGAGCATTACAAATCTTTTTTTCAAACGTACATGAAAAACGGCGATTCAACAAAACAAACAAAATAAAAAAATAGTGCTGCCCGCGAACAAATTATCGTCTTAATTTGTATTTAGACTAAATACACATAAGCTGCACGCGACATTACATGGTGGCAGCGAATTATTATTTCATCGGGAAGAGATCAGATATCCTGTTGTGCTATCTGGTGCAGAAAAAATATTTAACCATGATATTGGAAAATAATAAGTTAGTATGATGATTTACTTTAAACGCTTTAATTGAATTATTAATTTGAATTGAAATGAAAACAAAATTACTTACCCTCTCAGTGCTGATGTTATTCTTTGCATTCGGGATAACATCGTGTGACAAAGATGATGACGAAGATCCAACAATTACGTACAATGTAGTTTTGAATGGTGCAAAAGAAGTGCCTGCAAATCCATCAACTGCAACCGGCACAGCACGTTTTACCTATGACACGCTCACCTATACCCTGAGTGGTTGGGTTAAGTACTCGGGCTTCACCGGAACCAACGCTCATATTCATAAAGGTGCTGCTAATGTGTCAGGTGGTGTAGTTTTCCCGCTTACTGCACCCTTCGACGTATCACCAATTGTCCTGGCTCCTGTTGTATTGAATGCCGCTCAACAGGCAGACCTGAAGGCCAATTTATATTACATAAATGTACACAGTGCGACTTACCCCGGCGGGGAAATCAGGGGACAATTAATTAATCCATAAGGCTATTGGATTGAAGGTAATAATTACCTGAACTATACGTCTGGTCCTGTGAGATCATTGATGGTTTTGTACAAATGCTTAACCTGAAGAGAAATTATTGCTTTCACAGGGCACAGGTGAATTAAGCGTAAAAAAAACCCGGCTGTTGAGACCGGGTTTCTTTCTTTGTTATAATTGAGATTTCATGATGAGTAGTTTTTCAGCCTCCTCAAAGTTTGCCGCTATGACCAGTATCGTATCGAGCATGGCCAGCTTTATCAATTTTTCAACGTTGTCTGACAGACCGCAAATGACAAAGGTTCCATCAGCGTCCTCACAAAGCCGCTTTCCTACCAGGAGAGCACTCAGTCCAGAAGAATCACAATATATGCACTCCTCCAGATTTACAATAAGGTTACGTTCCTGACTGCTGGCAAGCATCACAAGTTTTGCTTTCAACTCAGGAGCGATAAAACTATCGAGACGCTCTTTGACAACTTTTACACAAGAAAAACCACCTGACTTGCGAACGATAAAATTCATGGTTGCTGCTTAAGGGGATAATACCCAATCAATAATCTGCTTTTAGTTATCTCTTTTCTCTTTCTCTTCCATCTGAGTTCTCAAGGCAGCCAGTTCGCTGATATCACCAAGAGTGGTCTTCTCAACATTATCTTTAAGGGTTTTCATCCCTTTCTGAGTCTGTTTTGCAGTAGCCTTCTTCTTAGCGGTTTCTTCCGTCTTTTTAGCGTCCTCATACACCCTTGAATGGGAAAGAATGATTCTTTTTGCTGATTTCGAGAATTCAATAACCTTAAAATCAAGTTTCTCATCCATCTTGACATTCGAGCCGTCTTCCTTTACAAGATGACGTGGAGTAGCGAATCCTTCAACACCATAAGGCAATGCAATTACTGCACCTTTGTCGAAAAGATCAATTACGGTACCTTCATGCACTGAATCAACGGTGAAGATAGTTTCGAATACATCCCATGGATTCTCTTCGAGCTGTTTATGGCCAAGACTTAACCGACGATTTTCCTTGTCGATATCGAGTACCTGAACATCAACTTCTGCGCCGATGGACGTAAATTCTGACGGATGTTTGATCTTTTTGGTCCAGCTAAGGTCGCTGATATGAATCAAACCGTCAACTCCTTCTTCAATTTCGACAAATACGCCAAAATTGGTAAAGTTACGAACACGTGCTACATGGTTAGAACCAATCGCATATTTAGCTTCGATCTTATCCCATGGGTCATTTTTCATCTGTTTGATACCCAATGACATTTTGCGCTCTTCGCGATCAAGAGTAAGAATAGTTGCTTCAACTTCGTCACCTACTTTAAGGAAGTCCTGCGCCGAACGAAGATGCTGTGACCAGCTCATTTCAGAAACATGGATCAAACCTTCAACTCCGGGAGCGATTTCGATGAATGCGCCATAATCGGCCATCACAACCACTTTACCTTTCACAACATCGCCAACTTTAAGCTCTGCGCTGAGGTTATCCCATGGGTGAGATGACAATTGTTTAAGACCAAGGGCGATACGTTTTTTATCGTCATCAAAATCAAGAATAACAACATTGATCTTCTGATCGAGTTGTACAATCTCGTTAGGATGAGCGACACGTCCCCAGCTTAAATCGGTAATGTGAATTAAACCGTCTACACCGCCAAGGTCAATAAATACTCCGTAAGAGGTGATATTCTTAACAGTTCCTTCAAGAACCTGTCCTTTTTCAAGTTTGGATATGATGTCCTTCTTCTGCTGCTCAAGTTCTGCTTCAATAAGCGCTTTATGCGAAACAACAACATTACGGAACTCATGGTTGATCTTCACAACTTTGAATTCCATCGTTTTGTTCACATAAATGTCGTAATCACGGATTGGTTTAACATCAATCTGCGATCCCGGCAGGAAGGCTTCAATTCCGAAGACATCTACTATCATACCACCTTTAGTGCGGCATTTAATGAATCCGGTAATAATTTCGTCATTTTCGAGCGCTGCGTTAACACGATCCCAGCTGCGCATTGCACGGGCTTTCTTGTGTGATAGTGTTAGCTGCCCTTTTTTGTCCTCGAGGGTTTCGACATAAACTTCGACTTTATCGCCGATTTTTAATGCCGGATTGTAACGGAATTCGTTTACAGATACAATACCGTCTGATTTATAACCGATATCTACAACAACTTCGCGTTTGTTCATCGCGATAACTTTTCCGTCAACAACTTCCTTCTCCTGAAGTATCGAAAGTGTATTGTCGTACATTTCAGTCATCTCTTTCTTACTGGCTGTACTATTGATAGACTTGACACCTTCGAAGGCATCCCAGTCAAAATCTTCATCAGCTTTGGCCGATGTTTCTTTTAGCACCCTTACAACGGGAGTTGCAGGGACTTTAGCAGCAATTTCTGCCGCCTCGTTAATTTCGGGGTTTTCATTAAATTCACTCATTCAAAATGTTCTTGTAATTAATAAATTAGACATTATTTTATTTTGTGCCGCAAAATTAGAATTTATACCTTAAATATCAAATGATAATCCTGTTTATTTCAATTAAGGCACAATATAAGTTACTGCAATGGCTGATCTATTTTAAAAAAATAATTAATGAACCATGAATATATCATTAAATTTAAAAACACCGCTATCTTTGAATAATCATTTTGCATTCAGGCCTTAGAGAATTAAAAACTGTGTTAACGATTAAAAATATGAATACTACCGAAACTCCTGCAATCATTTTACAGCGTGCCAATGAGTGGTTAAACGGAAATTACGATGAGCTTACAAAGGATGAAGTTCGTCTGCTGCTCAATAATGAAAACAATACAGCCTTAACAGATGCATTTTACCGCGACCTTGAATTCGGAACCGGTGGACTGCGCGGGATTATGGGGGCAGGATCGAATCGCATGAACATCTACACGGTAGGCGCCGCGACCCAGGGCCTCAGTAATTATCTTAAAATAGCATTTGCCACATTGCCGCAAATCAGTGTAGCGATTGCCTATGATTGCAGGAATAACAGCCGTCTTTTTGCCGAAACAGCAGCCGGAATTTTTTCGGCCAATGGTTTCAAAGTTTACCTTTTCGAAGATTTACGCCCCACTCCGGAACTTTCGTTTGTGATTCGGGAACTTGGCTTACAGAGCGGAATTATCCTCACCGCTTCACACAATCCCAAAGAATACAACGGATATAAGGCTTATTGGGACGACGGTTCCCAGATTGTCGAACCGCATGATGTAAATATCATCGCCGAGGTTTTAAAAGTTAAGGTTGATGATATAAAATTTAACGGACCTAAAGAAAATATCACCATTCTTGGTGCAGAGATGGATGAAAAATTCCTTCAGAAAGTAATCTCTGTTTCGCTGTCACCCGATGCCATTAAGCGCCAGCAAGATCTTAAAATTGTTTATACACCAATCCATGGCACCGGGGTAAAAATCATCCCGATGGCACTGGCCAAAATGGGTTTTAAAAATATCATCCATGTTCCTGAACAGGATATCGTAAGCGGCGACTTTCCAACAGTAGTATCACCTAATCCTGAAGAGCCGGCAGCGATGAAACTGGCCATCGAAAAGGCCATCGAAACGGATGCCGACATCGTAATGGCTTCTGATCCCGATGCCGACCGGTTAGGCATAGCTGTAAAAAATGACAAGGGTGAATTTATTCTGGTCAACGGAAACCAGACAGTACTTATCTTCCTGTACTATATTATTACACGGCGCAAGGAACTTGGTCTGCTGAAGGGGAAACAGTATGTGGTAAAAACAATTGTAACCTCTGAATTAGCGGCCGAAATAGCCCTGAAAAACGGGGTTGAGTATTACGATTGTTACACGGGCTTCAAATATATTGCTGAGGTAATTCGTGAAAATGAAGGCATTAAGGAATATATCGGCGGTGGGGAAGAGAGTTTTGGATTTCTCCCTTCCGATTTTGTCCGCGATAAGGATGCCGTGAGTTCATGTGCCCTGATGGCCGAAATTGCTGCATGGGCAAAGGATAATGGACGCACGTTGTTCGAAATGCTCCAGGACATCTACCTAACCTATGGATATTCGAAGGAAAAGATGAAATACATTGTGCGCAAAGGGAAAACCGGTGCAGAAGAGATCGGACAAATGATGGTAAATTTCAGGAATAATCCACCTAAACAACTGGCAGGATCAGCACTGCAGGTAGTTAAGGATTATGAAACGATCACCGAAAAGAACCTGGTTACCGGCGATCAGAAAGCCATTAATCAGAAAATTACCTCTAATGTACTGCAGTTTTTTACTGAGGATGGGACCAAGGTATCGGTCCGGCCCTCGGGAACCGAACCCAAGATCAAATTTTACATCGAAGTTAAAGATTCACTGACATCGCGCGACCAGTACGATGCCGTTGCGGCCCGGACTGACCTTAAAATTGAACAGGTGATGAATGATCTTGGGCTTTAATCCTTACTGTTTTTTAAGCTAAATAATGTTGGAACAGTGTATTTTTGTCTCAACACCGAAATTTAATGTTTTAATCAATTTAATAAACTGTTACGAAAATGAAAAAAATTCTTTTAGGACTATGCCTTGTTGGCGCGTTTACTGCAAATGCTCAGAATCAGAAACCCGAGGATGCAAAAATGAAACCGGAGATGACCGAATTCTGGGATCCTGAAGTAAAGGTGGTAACACCGGCAGAAAGTAATCTGAATGCCCCTTCAGATGCGATTGTTCTTTTTGACGGGACCAGTGAGACTTTGCTCCAAAACTGGAAAAACGGAAAAGGCGAAGCCCCGGGATGGAATGTCGCTGATAATTGTGTTACCGTGACTAAAGGTACCGGTACGATACAGACGAAGATGGATTTTGAAGATTATCAGTTACATATCGAATGGCGTTCGCCCGCCGAAGTAAATCCTGAGAGTAAAAGTCAGGGACGCGGAAACTCCGGGATTTTTATGCAGGGAAAATACGAATTACAGGTTCTTGACAACTATGATAACCGCACCTACCGCAATGGTCAGGCAGGTTCGTTTTACAAACAACATGCTCCGCTTGTGAACGTCTGTAAAAAACCCGGTGAATGGCAGACCTATGATGTGATCTATACTGCCCCAAGGTTTAAGGCCGACAGCACCTTATTTTCTCCGGCACGTGCCACTGTTCTTCACAATGGTGTTCTTGTACAAAACAATGTTCATTTATCGGGACCTACAGAATACATCGGAATTCCTAAATACAAATTTCATGGCCCGGGCCCTATTGTTCTCCAGGATCATGGCAATCCGGTCAGTTTCAGAAATATCTGGATCAGGAAATTATAACATGATTTGTTGTTGGGACAGGGCGTGCCCTGTCCCAACAACAAATCATCATGATGAATGAATTTTTGTCAGCCGGTCGCACAGGTCTTTCAACCCTTCAGGGGTATCGCCGCCAGGTTGTTCAATGGTTGTCCAGTTATTGTAGCTGATATCATCGAGGGCCTTCATTACCAGAGGCCAGTTTACATCACCTTCGAGCAGTTTTACCCCAAAACCGGCACCTTTGCCCTTGGTATCAGCAATCTTACGACTGTATTCCTTAATGTGAACCTTCGCTATACGGGGCCCAAGAATTTTTATCCATTGTTCGGGCCATCCGAATGCGAGGATATTGCCGCAATCAAAATAGGAAGCCACCATACTGCTTTTAAACTGATCAACGTAATAAGCAGCCTCAACGGGACTCAGCAGGAAATTATTCCATACATTTTCGATCGCTATTTTAACATTCAATTGTTCGGCAAGAGGAATCATTTTTTTGATCTCTTCGGTTGTGCGTTTCCAGCAATCGTCATAACTAACCGCTTCGCTTACGCGGCCCGGAACGAGCAGTACCGTATCGGCACCATAAGCTTTGGCATCTTCGAGACCCAGCTTAAGCGCTTCAATACCCTGGTCGCGTACCGAAGCATCCGGATCAGATAAAAGTAATTTCCAATGCAATGCACAGCAGACACTCGGAATGATTAAACCGGTGGCATCACGCGCCTTTAAAACTTCATTCCTGTCGAGGTGACTCATTACTTCCACGCCATCAAAACCTGCCTTTTTTGCGGCCTCAAATTTTTCGGCAATAGTCTTCCCGACACCAATACTGCCCCACATGATCCCTTTTTTCAGGCTGCGGCCTGCCGGTTGCCGGACAGTGGAAAAACCGTTAATGGAAGCTGCTGAAATCGCGGCGGTTGCCAAAATCGTATTCTTTGTAAATTGTCGTCTGTTCATACCTTAATCAAATAAATATGCATGACAAAATATCGGATTCACTTAAGTTAATTTTGCTTCCACACCTATAACCGGTACAGTTTCGGGAATATTTGGTACGGGTCCCATGGCATAACTCCGCGGACCGAGTGTGAGGTCCGAATTCAACATCTCATCCCAGGTTACATCTTTGCCGGTATAGGCCGACATGCGCCCCATGATAGTGATCAGTGTCGAATTTACCTGGGCTTCCGCATCACTTATCGTCTTTCCCGTCCTGATCGCGGTTACCAGGTTTATATGTTCCTGGACATAGGGATCTTTAACTTTCCAGGTAAGGTCTGTATCTCCTTCTTTTGGATGCTCGTATTTCCATACTGGATTTCCTTTCAGATCAAAAAGAGCACCACTACAGTCGGCATAACCCTTAGTTCCCGTTATTAGTTCCTTTTTCAGGTTACTGCAACCGCTAATCTGGCGCGCTGCACAATGGGTATGCATTCCTGTATCATATACATATTCAATGCTAAAAAAGTCGTATTGATCACCTGTCATCCGGCGTTGCCTGCCACCCCACCCTATCGCTTTTACGGGGATTTTATCCACGAACCAGTTCATCACATCTACTTCATGGATAAACTGTTCAACAATATGATCACCGGACAACCAGGTAAAATTAACCCAGTTACGCAGCATATATTCCATGTCGCTCCATTCAGGCTGCCGGTTTTTAGCCCACAGCGATCCGCCGTTACGAATAATATTTGCCCCGACAATTTCTCCAATTTCGCCATTTGCAACTCTTCGGTAAGTTTCCATATAATCCTTCTGTACGCGGCGGATTGTTCCGCTGACCATACATAAACCCATCTGCGCAGCTTTTTTTGAGGATATTAGTACCGAACGGGCACCAACTGGATCTACGGCAACCGGTTTCTCCATAAAGACATGTTTCCCCGCATTCACGGCTGCTTCAACATGCAATGGTCTGAAGTGCGGAGGTGTACAAAGCAAAACAACATCAACTCCTGAGTCAATTACTTTCTGATAATTATCGAAACCTGTAAAACATTTGGTATCATCGATTTCCACATTCCGCTGCTTTTTCAGTGTTGCACGGCAGGCATCGAGTTTATCCTGAAAGACATCACCCAGGGCGACAATCTGCAGATTAGGACCTGCATCCAGAAAATTAACAGCGGCTCCTGTTCCTCTTCCGCCGCAACCAATAAGTCCGGCCTTTAATACTCTTCCGTCCGGTGCCGCGTTAAGTAACTCCGGCAACTTTACTTCAGCACCTTTCTTTTCGCTGCCTATACACGAGGCCAGTAGTCCGGCAGATCCCAAAGTACCTATTGTACCCAATGCAGTATTGGATAAAAATTTACGCCTGCTTAATTCATTTTTGTTTTCCATAACAGAGATAATTATAGTGCACTAAAAGTACGTAAATCTTATTATTAACAATGAATTTATACAAATAATTTATCCGGTTGATACTAAATCATCTTTTTTTCCGATTACGATCAGTATCGGAGCATTCTGAATTTTTCTTTGTGGTCATTGCATGCCACCTGGAAGGATAAAAAAAAGAAATAAGATTTTGTTGATAATATGCAAATTGGCAGATTTTCTCATCCTCTCATTTTCTCGTCTTCTCCCCTCGCCCTTTCTCCCAGTCACCTTGTTAGGATTTTGAATCTTGCGGCGCATTGAACGGATGAATTTCAATCGATTATTCTTTGCGGTCATTTGCGTGCAACCTGGAAGGATTTAAAAAATGGAAATAAGGTTTTGTTTGCCTGGACAAATCTTAGGGCTATTCTGATCTGAATCTTTTTGCATGGACTAATCATAGGGGTATGCCGGTCTGAATCTTTTTGCATGGACAAATCTTAGGGCTATTCCGACCTGAAGCTTTTTGTTTGGATTCATCTTAGGGGTAAGCCGGTCTGAATCTTTTTGTTTGGACTCATCTTAGGATTTAGGATTTAAGATTTGGTTAATTTAAATCGATTAATTTCATTCAGCCCTCCGGCAACCGGCCAAAACAACAATTAATTTAACGGTTCGACCCCGGGATATATCTAACAAGGTTCATGAAATACCGTCTGATTTATTTTTTAGATAATCAAAATTTTTTTTTCCAATCATTTGCATTATGAATGATAAGATGTTAACTTTAAGCATGTTTAACCAAATACTTTAAAGCATATGAAAAGCTACCTGGAACCCTTGAAAGCATCAGTTTTGACTCATATGGAATTCGGTCAGCTGATGAAAAGACTCCTGAATGATCTTTCAACAATCGATCAAACATTACTGACTGACCAGCCTTACACGGACTATTTCCGCGAACTCACTGACAAGTTGACTATTTATGAGAAAGGACTTGCCCAGGTACGCAAAAATGAAGAAACTGAAAAAATCGCCATTGCGGATACTGTTCGCGATAAAGCAATATCTTCGTTCGCTAAAGCCCTTAAGTTATATGCCATTTCTGACAAACCGGAAGAGATAGAAGCGAGCAGAATACTTAGGATTTTATTCAGCACTTATAAAAACCTGGCCAGATTAAGTTATGAAGCCGAGTCGATTGGCCTTGACAAGCTGGTGAATGATCTCCAAAGTGCACATTATGCTGAACAGATCGCCATATTGAATCTTGAAAGAAATGTTGACCGGATGAAAGTAACCAATGAGGATTTTAAAACAATATTTAGCAGTCGTATGGAAATTAACGCCACGACAGATTCCTATGACGTGAAGACCATCCGTGCCGAAATGCTTCAAATTTACAATGATTACATCGCGTATATTCTGGCAATGAGTAAAGCTCATATTACAACTCCGTTCAACTTAAAATTGTCATTACTGAATACTGCCCGTAAATATTATTCCGATCTGCTTGCCCACAGGAATTCGGTTAAAGCGGTTGCTTCGAATCCATAGTTGTGAAGAGTTAGCCTATTTATAACAAGCCCGCTTGTTCCTCAGAGTGAGGAGAGCGGGTTTTTGAATTCTGCCCTTCAATACTCAATCTTTTAGACGATGTTCAACGATGTTCTTTTGAACTATAATCCAAAAATGCAGGGTTCGTTAATGAATTCTTATCATTTATCAGATCATTTCCGGCTAACGCAATAATCCATATCTTTGCGCCAAAATACAGTTCGTTTTAAATCCAATCTGATGCAGGAAAAAATAATCATCCTTGACTTTGGCTCCCAATATACCCAACTGATCGGCCGTCGCGTTCGTGAACTCAATGTTTATTGCGAAATTTACCCTTTCAACCATTTTCCGGAAATGGATTCATCGGTTAAAGGAGTTATCCTTTCAGGAAGTCCTTACTCGGTTAGGGATGCAAACGGACCACGGATTGACCTGGCAAAAATCAAAGGGCAGTTTCCTTTGCTGGGAGTTTGTTACGGAGCTCAATATCTTGCTCATTTTTTTGGCGGTGAAGTAGCAGCCTCCGATTCGAGGGAATATGGCCGAGCAAATCTCAGGGTTACTGACTCAAACAGTGTTTTATTGCAAGGGATCAGCGAGAACTCACAGGTATGGATGTCTCACGGTGATACGATAATCAGCTTACCCGGAAATTGCAAAATAATTGCCTCAACAGGAGACGTCGAAAATGCGGCCTTCAAAATAGAGGATGAAGATACTTACGCAATACAATTTCATCCCGAAGTTTTTCATACCACGGAGGGGACTAAAATTCTCGAAAACTTCCTGGTAAACATCTGCGGCTGTAAACAGGACTGGACTCCCGCCTCCTTTATTGAGACCACAATTCAGCAGTTGCGTGATAAAATAGGCGATGATAAGGTGGTTCTCGGACTTTCGGGTGGCGTCGATTCGTCCGTTGCAGGTGTTTTGCTCCATAAGGCGATCGGAAAAAACCTAACCTGCATTTTTGTCGATAACGGACTTTTGCGTAAAAACGAATTTCAGGATGTACTCGATTCTTATAAAGATATGGGGTTGAATGTTGTTGGCGTCGATGCCAGCGAGCGATTCTGGAACGATCTCAAAGGAGAACGTGATCCGGAGACGAAACGTAAAATTATCGGCCGCGATTTTATTGAAGTATTCGATATAGAAGCCCACCGGATACAGGATGTAAGGTGGCTTGCCCAGGGGACCATCTATCCCGACGTGATTGAGTCGGTTTCGGTAAATGGACCTTCTGCCACGATCAAATCGCACCATAATGTGGGTGGTCTTCCTGAGAAAATGAATTTAAAAGTTGTAGAGCCATTAAATCTTCTGTTCAAGGATGAAGTCCGTCGTGTAGGCCGCGCACTTGGAATCAAGCCTGAACTGCTCGGAAGACATCCTTTCCCGGGACCGGGTCTTGGCATCAGGATTCTGAGTGATGTTACCCCTGAAAAAGTCAGGGTGCTTCAGGAGGCGGATGCTATTTTCATGAATGGATTGAAGGAATGGGGTCTTTATGACAAAGTATGGCAGGCAGGCGTGATGTTACTTCCCGTGCAATCGGTAGGTGTAATGGGCGACGAACGGACTTACGAAAATGTGGTTGCCTTGCGCGCTGTGGCCTCAACTGACGGTATGACCGCCGACTGGGTACATCTCCCGTACGAATTCCTCGCCAAAATTTCGAATGACATTATCAATAAGGTACCGGGCATCAACCGTGTTGTGTATGATATCAGTTCAAAACCACCGGCAACTATTGAGTGGGAATAGGCGGTGTGGCGATGGGGCGACATGGCAACAAGGCGATGGGGCGAAGATGAGAAAATGAGAAGGTGAAAAAATAATCGTTCCAGCTTGGTAATTTGCTAATTGGAGGAGAATTGGAAAAAGGGCGAGCACGTGAAGGTGCAGTCAAGGTGAGAAATTGAGTGACTGGGTGACTTTCAAAATAACGGATCAAACGCCTGTTGACTCTGAGTGACCGGGTGACTTCTAAAATAACGATCAAATGCTTTTTGATTTTGCTTAATCTATAAATGCAGTCACCCGGTCACTAGCCATGAGCTGACTTTGCCCAATTTTGTATTGCAGTCACCCGGTCACTTTTGAAGCTGGGAGCAACACCTTTCTATGAAAGAATTCGTGAAATTCGTCTTAATTCGTGAAATTCGTAACACTACAACGATACACTGATTAAATGCTCACTTTGCAGGAACTTTTCACCACTCCACCGGTACGCGGATAATTGGCCTGAAACAACACAACTGTCGACACAACAGATATTTTCCTGGAAGATTGCAGGACCTTCGCCCAGACAATAGTGCCCGATGAAAACAGGTGGCTGACCGGGAGTGTAGGGTTCAAAAGTCGGAGCGATCTGCACAGGCACTGTATAATCGGGCAATATAAACTTATTCCCGAACGAAAGCTCACGAAACGTCTTATTTTCAGGCGACTCCCACCAGTTCATCCGGAACATCGTCCTGCTCATTCCCTTACTGCATTTAACGATCAGGTCATTCGGACAATGGTACTCCAGACCTTTAAGTGTTTTATAAATTATTGTTGCTGCAGGATGATGCAGTTCGTGAATTGCTCTCAGAAAATCCTTCTTCAACCTTCCTTCCGGGAGGAAGCTCCTTAAAAAACTAATGTCACTATCATTCCAATAGGCGTGAGCGATCCTGATATGGCCCAGGTCGATAAAAAAAGGTAAGGTACGTAACCATTTCAGATGATCGCGCCATTCAGCCTGGAATCCTTTAAAGGCAGTAAGAGTACTCTGAATCTGGGTCCTGTTTCCTGCAATATGACGCGAAAGATACATCCCGGAGGAGTCCTTTATATGATATAAAATTGCGCTGTATTCGTGATTACCCAATATGGTATGAGCAAAACCTGCATCAGTCATTTGCCTTACTATCTGAAACGTTTCCCTTATTTCAGGTCCTCTGTTGATAAAATCGCCGATGAAAATGGCTATACGTTCGGGATGTTTCCATACCCCGTTCGTTTTCACGTATCCCATCGTCTTCAGTAGTTTCTTCAAAAGCGAAGCGTATCCGTGCACATCACCAATTATATCATAATACTGCGTGCTCATATCATTCAAAATTAGAACTATTTCGTTAACAATACCCGAATACCAGCACCAATTTAACTTTTCAGGACATAAAAAATGGCAGGACAACCACTTCAGGTTCGCCTGCCATCTTAAATACAATTCCAAATAATCAGGAGATTATGCGATTACTTCTACAGGAATATTTTTGTTAACATTCTTGCTGCCGATCAAGGCATAGAACAATAAATAGGCAAGGCATATGAAGATTAACCAATAACTTGCACTATAAGAAGTCATGTCAGCAATCTTACCCTGAAGAAGCGGTATGATTCCACCACCAGCAACCATCACCATAAAGATACCTGAAGCAGCTTCAGTATATTTTCCTAATCCTTCTACAGCAAGGTTAAAGATACCGCCCCACATCACCGAAGTACACAATCCACAGAAGATCATGAACATAATTCCAATTGGAACCTCGGCAAGACCGAATGAAATATCAGACTGGAATACAGGCATTCTTACTGTGGTAGTTACAGGAAATAATATCGCTGCTAAAATAAAGATCAAACCAAGTAGTGAAACAGTCGCCAGCATCGCTTTACTTGAGAATCTCGAAGCAAGAGAGGCCCCGAAAATACGGCCGATCATCATTAAAAACCAATAAGTACCAACAACAGAACCTGCCATAGTAGCATCAATCTGCAGGCCACCTTCGGCCAGATCTGACGTCATAAAAAGGTTTGCAGTACTCGGTATTCCAATTTCAATTCCAACATATACAAAAATTGCGATCGCTCCGAAAATAAAATGACGGAATGAAAGCGGACTATGTTCATGTTTAATTTTCACTTTACCTATCAAACGAGGCTCAGGAATTTCCATGATATAAAGAACAACGAAAACAATTGCAAAGATTCCCATTGCCATGAAAAGTGCAGGATTTGCCTTGTCAATAGTACGTTCAGCAGCATTGGCACCCATTAAGTAACCAACAAGCACAGGAACGATAGTCGCTGCAACAGAGTTTAAAGATCCACCGGTCTGAATAAGCTGGTTTCCTTTTTTACCTCCGCCACCGAGGGTGTTCAACATCGGGTTTACCACAGTATTTAACATACACATAGAGAAACCTGAAATAAAAGCACCTGCCAGATAAACGATAAAACTTCCAAGCTGACCTGAAAGAAATTGCACACCAACACCTGTAAAACCAACCACCACAGCTATCAATGCTGTCTTTTTATAACCAATCCGCTCAAGTAACATTCCTGCAGGAATACCCATAAATGCATAGGCAATAAAATTAGCAAAGAAGCCTAACTGAGACAGGAAATTAGATGCTCCAAATTGTTTTGCCACAATTACCCCCATTGGACTTGGAAGTCCGGTTACAAAGGCAATCATAAAAAACAGGGCAAACATCATTGCAATAGGCAATGCATAACTCTTTTTCTGATCCATAATTTAGATAAATTTACAATTGTTGATTAATTAATTTCAGTTGGCAATAATACAATTTTTTAGAATAACTTCTTAGCCCCATCACCAATTTCGGCGACATAGAATACAGGTTTCAAACCGGTTTTTTCCTCGTAGTTTTTTCCGACCTGTGCAATGAATGTATCAACAGCCTCATTTTTCACAAGGCTGACCGTACAACCGCCAAAACCGCCGCCGGTCATTCGCGTACCGATCACTCCGTCGATTTTAAGGGCTTCTTCAACCATGGTATCCAATTCAAAGCCTGTAACTTCATAATCGTCGCGCAGGGAATCATGTGATCCTTCCATTAACTTACCAAACTGAACAAGATCTCCTGCCCTCAGAGCCCTGACGGCATCTTCAGTTCTTTTGATCTCACTAACAACGTGCCTTGCACGTTTACGAACCGTTACATTTTCAATTTTATCTTCCACTTTCAGGAAATCTTCCCATGATATCTCGCCTAAAGCAGAAATTTGCTGATATGGTTGTATTGCTTTAACGGCAGCCTTACATTCGGCAACCCTTTCGTTGTACTTACCTGAATCCAGTTTATGGGGACTATTGGTGTTGCTGATCACGATTTTAGTGCCATCGAGTATTACAGGGACCAAATCGTAAGCTAACGTATCGCAATTGAGGAAAATCGCGTGATCCTTCTGACCCATTGCAGAGACAAACTGATCCATGATTCCGCAATTTACCAGCGCAAATTCATGCTCGGCTTTCTGACCCATTTTGGCTAGTTCAACCCTGTCGATACCGAAACCATACACATCATTGATCAGGACACCTGTTACCACTTCAAGAGCAGCAGATGAGGAGAGACCGGCGCCCGTCGGAACATCACCGTAGAACAACATATCGGCACCCTTGTCGAAGGTTAATCCCTTTTTCATAAACTGAGCAAAAACTCCGATGGGATAATTAACCCATTCTTTACCGATCGCCTTGTTAAGATCTTCGACCTTTACCTCTGTTTCAAAGGGCATATTCAGAGAAGCAAACCGCACTGATTTACGATCAGTGGTGCGAACAAGACAATAGATGCCGAAACTTAGGGCACATGGAAAAACAAAACCGCCGTTATAGTCGGTATGCTCGCCTATCAGATTTACGCGACCCGGTGAGAAATAGCCACTTACATCGCCTTCACCAAATTTTTCAATAAACTTTGCTTTTAATTGTTCAATCGTCATATCTATAAAAATTAGAGTATTAACTGGTAGGTACTGGTAGGGGCAAATGTATAATAATTTGATCGTAAAGAAAGGAGGTAAAAAATGTTTAAGAACAGATTTCTGCTGGTGGAAGATTCGATTTGTTAACACAGTGCGTTTTTCTATGAAATTTAATAAAGGCATCTGGCTGCTGGCTGTTGGCGACTGGCGGCTAGCCCGCAGTCCATATTAGACTGATTTCATTTTATATTTAATTTTTTCACCTTTTTCTGTAGGATTTATTCACTATTACAACTGCACATATCTTTCGGGATAGTACCAATCAGTTGCAAACGCAACAATTAATCGTAAGACGCCAGTTGCAAGCCGCAAGTTGCAAGCTGCCAGCTGCAAGTTGCCAGCCGCCAGTTGCAAGCAGCCAGTTGCAAGCAGCCAGCCGCTTTTGAATTAATATTCTCAATGTCAATTATTGCCAATGTTAAAAGAACATTATAATGATCTTCTGACAATCAACCTCGAAGGATTGCGAAATTTTATCTTCCGGTGATTTAAGATCATATCGGCCAAGACCTTCCCCATCAGGACAAAATCGGTTGATATGGTGGTGATTCCACCCGCGACAACCTCTTTCAGCATTGTATCGTTAAACGAAACCAGGCCGACATCTTCACCCAGTTTAAGATTCATGTCCGCCGCATTTTTAACAATCCTGACCAGGTTTCGATCGGATACAACCAGATAGGCCTCCCCTTTTTGGACATTCCGCTTGTCGACCGACCGGATAATTTCGGATTCCAGATCATTCTCCCTGCAGAATCTGTTAAAACCCATCACCCGTTCTTCGGGTTCCTTTCCCCCGGGGAAAACCATGATCAATTTCTGATACTTGCAAAAGAGTTCTCTTCCGGCCATCATCCCATCATAAACATCCTGTTCAAAATCCTGGTAAATGACAGGGAAATCCATCAGATCGGGTTTAAGCCGGTCGAGAATATAAACCTTATCAGCGGGTAATTGCCTGATCAGCTCTATCGAATTGGCAAATGTGGCCGGCATAATAACATAAGCACTGTATTTGCCTGCAGAACTTTCGATCAGTTCTTTGTAAACATTGAAATTGAAATGGTGGAAAAAAATATCAACGTTAATCCGGTTGTCTAACTGACCGAGGAAAGCCGCATATAAATCCTCCTTAAAAACATTCAATTCGTCGAAAAGGAGAAAAATCTGTTTGGCATAATTAAGGTCGGTCCTTTCGATGTAATATCCTTTCCCGGGAACGGAAACAACCACCCCCAGGGCTCTCAATTCGTTAAAAGCAAGCATAACAGTATCGCGCGACAGGGAGAACGCCCCGCAAATCTGGTTGATTGAGGCAATTTTATCGCCTTTGTGCAGGATACCCTGTTCGATAGCCATACAGACAGAATTGATAATCTGTCTGTATTTTGGGATTCCCGCCGCTTCGTCAATATTAAAGATATTTGATAGATTCACAGGATGGATTTTTCAGCCATAAAAATATGTTATTTTTATATTTATCTTTACGTTTGTGCACAGATAACTAAATTTCATTTTATGGAACTAACACGAGATGTTTTCGGAAATGCCCGCAGAGGTGAGAAGATTCATATATTCACACTGCGCAACGACAATGGGGTCACCATTAAAATCACCAATTACGGGGGAATCATAACTTCGATTAAAACTCCCGACAAAAGCGGTACAAAAGCAAACATCGTTTTGGGATTTAAGTCCCTGGAAGACTACCTGACCAATGCCTATATCGAGAATTGTCCTTATTTCGGTTGTATTACAGGAAGATATGCCAACCGGATCGCCAAAGGAAAGTTTTCGATCGGTGGAAAAGAGTATACTCTCCCCGTGAACAATGGTGAAAATTGCCTCCACGGCGGCATTACCGGTTTCGATAAAGTGATCTGGGTTCCTAAAAAGATCGAAAAACCTGATCTTGTAGGGGTTGAATTGAAATACCGAAGTGTCCATATGGAGGAAGGATTTCCGGGAAACCTCGATCTTACCGTGACCTATACCCTTAATCACAAGAATGAATTACACATCGAGTATAAAGCCGTAACGGACCGGGAAACAGTGATTAATTTAACCAACCATTCCTATTTTAACCTCACGGGAAACAAAGAAAACATCCTTGGCCATACCCTCCAGCTGGCAGCCAAAACCAGAACTGTTAATGATGAGATGATTCCTACCGGCGAAATTATCGAAGTAGCAGGAACACCATTTGATTTTACCACACCTGCCACCATCGGATCACAGATTGATGGTCTGGCCGACGGCTACGATACCAATTTTATTCTGAACAATCCGAATAAAAAGCTGGTCAAAGCAGGTATGCTCTCGGAAGAAACAACAGGCAGAACGGTTGAAATATTCACAACTGAACCTGCAATACAAGTATATACAGGCTATTGGATTCCTGAAATGGTTGGAAAATCGGGCGAAGAATTTGGCAGTTACGCGGGTGTGGCACTCGAAACTCAACATTACCCCGATTCGCCAAACCATCCGGAATTTCCATCCACATCGCTTCATCCCGGCGAAGTATTCAAATCGAAAACAATTTACAAATTCGGGATCAAGTCCTGAATTTCGCATGATCAAAGTCTGTAGCCCCCGGTTACAGACTTTGTTTTACAGAACTGAACCTCTTTGCCAACGAAAAGCCAAAAATCACCTGATGAGAACACTGATCGAACTATTTGAAACAAGTGCCGCGAAGTTTCCGAATAATCCCTTGTTATGGGAAAAGCCCAAAGACCAGTATATCCCAAGCTCATATCTCGAGATCAGGGAACAGGTTTATCTTTTGGGGGCCGGATTTATGTCACTTGGGCTCAAAAAGGGGGAACGGGTCGGACTTCTTGCGGAAGGGAGAAATAAATGGCTGGTTAGTGAATTGGGCATGTTCTATTGTGGTGTGATTAATGTTCCACTTTCCGTAAAACTCGAAGCTACAGAATTAAAGTTCAGACTGGCTCACTCCGGATCGCGAATGATCATAGTTTCGGACGGACAGGCCTCAAAGATTGCCGAAATCATCAATGAACTTCCCGGAATAGACTATGTGATCCATCTGGATCCTGTCGTTAATCCCGGATCAAAAGATCTTATTTTTGATGACATCCTGATGCAGGGACGTGAATTTCTGAGTTCAGAGGCAAATAAAAAAGAGTATGAGGCGGTCTGGGGTAATGTTCAGCCGGATGATGTTGCAAATATTTCGTACACCTCCGGGACGACGGCCGATCCCAAGGGAATTATGCTTACTCATCTGAACTATACAGCAAATGTCATTCAGGCAAACACCATACTGGAAATTTATGAAGATTATAAAACACTAGCCATTCTCCCATGGGATCACTCCTTCGCTCACACGGCCTGTCTTTACAGCTTTATGCTAAAAGGAGCTTCGATAGGGTCGGTACAGACAGGCCGAACACCCATGGAGACACTCCGGAATGTACCTGTTAATATCAGGGAATTCAAGCCCGATATCCTGATGAGTGTTCCTGCATTATCGAAGAGTTTCAGGAAGAATATCGAAAAGGGGATTCAGGCAAAAGGGAGGTTTACTGAAATGCTATTCAATCATGGACTTCAGGTAGCCTATCTCTATAACGGTGATGGATGGAACCGCGGCAAGGGGTGGCGCGCGTTGCTAACACCCGAATATGCATTATTTGATAAAATCCTGTTTTCGAAAATACGCGAGGGATTCGGCGGAAACCTCAAATTTTTCATTGGAGGCGGAGCGTTGCTCGATACAGAACTCCAACGCTTTTTCTTTGCCATCGGCACCCCGGTTTTCCAGGGATATGGCCTTACCGAAGCCGCACCTGTTATCTCGGCAAATTCACCCCAGGCCGTTAAATTCGGCTCTTCCGGAAAGCCTGTGAAATACCTCGACGTGAAGATTTGTGATGACGACGGAGCAACTCTTCCGGCCGGAGCAAAAGGTGAAATCGTGGTAAGAGGCGAGAATGTGATGAAAGGTTATTGGAAAAACTCCAAAGCCACAGAGGAAACCCTTAAAGACGGATGGCTTCATACCGGTGATTCCGGATATTTATCACCCGACGGATATCTTTATGTGTTGGGAAGGTTTAAAAGTCTGCTGATCGGAAACGACGGTGAAAAATACAGCCCCGAAGGGATTGAGGAAGCCATTGTTGAACAGTCGCCATATATCGATCAGGTAATGCTTTATAATAATCAAAATGCTTATACAGTAGGATTTATTGTTCCCAATATTGCTGCCATTAACCGCACATTAAGCAAACATGGAATAACTCCAGAAAGCGAAGAGGGCATCGGCAAGTCGCTTGAAATTATTAAACAGGAAATTGACACCTACCGAAAAGGGGGTAAATTCGATGGTATGTTTCCCGAAAGGTGGCTGCCGTCTGCGATCATCGTGCTCCCGGAAGCTTTCACAGAGCAGAATCATTTACTGAACAGCACCCTGAAAATGGTACGGGGAAAAATCACCGAATACTTTAGACCGGAGATGGATTTTAGTTATACTCCCGAAGCAAAAGAGATTAACAACGCCAGAAATATTGAATCGATTAAGAGGTGGTTTAAGCAGTCCTGAAATCGGTTTCCCGGATTGAATATGAGTGAACAGAAACAATATGCATATAAAGAACGAATTGCTGACTTTGGCAGCGATGTTTTTATTCCTGGCGACGATTGCCCAGCCAAATGTACAATCAATTGATGCTGACAATACAGCCTTCAGCTATTTCGGACGTACCGACCGGTCAGATCCCAAATCAGTACGATTTGACTGGCCCGGTGTTTACTTTCGGTGCGCTTTTACGGAAAATACACTTGAGCTTCGTCTAAAAGGCGGACCACGTGACTATTTTAACGTTTTTGTGGATGATGAACCGGTGAGAGTCATTCATTCGACATCTGATTCAGTATTTGTTATCCATGGAATATCAGGTAAAAACACGCATGAATTACTGGTCACAAAACGTACGGAGGCAGACATGGGTGTGGCCCGCTTTTATGGTATTGGCATTGAACAGCACGGGAAAATCCTTCCGACCGCTGTAAAAAATCAGCGTAAAATAGAGTTTATCGGAAATTCAATAACATGCGGCTATGGTGCGGAAGGATTATCAGCTGCGGAAAGATTTAAACCGGAATCAGAAAACAGTTACCTCTCCTATGCCACAATTTCTGCACGTGCCTTTGGAGCTGACTATGCCCTGGTTGCCCATTCAGGACTTGGAATCATCCGGAATTACAACGATAAATCGAAGATATCGACTAAACTGGCTCCGATGCCGCCCCGTTTTGACCGTGTTCTGGATACCGACTCTGTCAAAAAATGGGATTTCGGACAATGGATACCGGATGCGGTTGTGATAAATCTGGGAACCAATGACTACTCCACGTTACCTCATCCTGACAAGGCTATGTTCAAACACAGGTATGAAGAGCTGATCGCCAGGATTGCCGAGGTTTATGGACCGGTTCCGGTTTTCTGCGTCGTGGGACCAATGACCAATGAGCCCTGCTATTCAATTGTCAAGGAAGTTGTTGATGACTACAATTTAATCCATCGCAAACCAAAAATCTATTTTGCCGGCATTCCGTCCGGTTTACTAAATAACACCACCGACCTCGGTTCCGATGGCCATCCCTCCTGGCGCGGTCAGCGAAAAACTGCGTTATCCCTGGTCCCCTTAATCGCAAATGTAATGAGATGGAACTACAATGACACCGAAATCCGGTTTCCGGACGAGTATTAGTCGTCGAAAAGTTGCAATTAATTCATATTCAGATCAACAAAAACCGGCAAACCGTTTCAGAAAAAAATTTATATCTTTGGTTAAGTAATCAATTAGCCCTTTGACACTATGGCAACTATTAATTCAATAATCAGCGATTTTGTTTGGAAGGATCTGAATGAGAAACCAATAACGGCCAACAGAGATGAATTTTGGGAAGCACTTCTTGACACCGGCACAGAGTTATGGCTCGATACGGGTGATATGGAGGAAGCCGGGGCAAACTGGTCGGCCGAAATGAGTGCCCTTACTACAAACAATACCCTTCTCAACAATGAGATCCAGAAAGGCACTTACGATAACTTCATTCTGGAAGCAAAAAGCATTGTAAAAAATCTATCAAAAGATGAGCAGATTAAGGAGATTGCCTTTATTCTGAATGCAAGACACGGACTAAGACTGGCCAAAAAATTCGGTGGATTCGTTAGTGTGGAACTGCATACCGAAATTGCTCATGACATTCATTCGATTGAATATTACGGGAAAAGATATCATGAGATCTGCCCCGAACAATTTATTGTGAAAGTACCTTATACCGCCGAAGGTTTACTGGGTGCCAGGCGACTAAAAGATTCGGGTGTAAGGGTAAATTTCACCCTGGAATTCAGCGCCCGTGAAAATGTACTTGTAACCCGGGTCGCAAGGCCGGATTATGCGAACGTATTTCTTGGCAGAATTGGCGCATATATCATTAATAATCAATTGGGTGATGGTTCAGGAGCAGGAGAAAAAGCCGTAATTGCGTCCCAGAATTGGATCACCGGGCTATCGGCAATGAATCCCTGGCAGACCAGGCTCATCGCGGCAAGCCTTCGTAATCACAACCAGCTGGAATTGCTTGCGGGTACAGATGTCTTTACAATACCTCCAAAAGTAGCAGCTGCCGGGAGGATCGAGTTAAGCGGAAAATTTTCGTCCCGGATTCATGAAAACTATGATGTGGATCTCAATGATTCAGCAAAGGAGGCGCACATTGAAAAATTCTGGGCAGTCGATGATAAAGTACTTAAGCTCGCGGACCGACTCGCCACTAAAATACCGGATACAGGATCCGGACTGATTCAGATTGCTCATGAAGAAGGTTGCGGTGATATGTTTCCCTTGCTATCAGAGGAAGAACTTGGTTTAATAGCATCAGACGGAAAAATACCGGTACACGCCCGTTGGAAGAAGATGATATCCGAAGGCAAAATTGCGCCCGATACCTTACTGACGCTTGCAGGCCTGGCTTCATTTAATGCAGACCAGCAGTTGCTCGATGGGAGGATACGGAATATTATCGGTTGATTTTGTCTATTAAAGGAGGACTCTTTATAAAAGTACATTTGTTAGGGAATTTTGACCAAATCCACAATAATATTTCATACCATGTTTAATACTCTATTTTATCCGTGGATTAAGCTTTGCATATTATTATTCATGTTCACATTTGTTCAGGAAGATGCCGCGATTGTCGCCGCTTCATTTTCAAATGTTGAGTATGGATTACCTATTAGTCTGGCCTATACCAGTATTTATTTGGGAATTGTTACCGGTGATCTGTTTATTTATGGTTTGGGCCGGGTTGCCCAGCGCAATGATTGGTTGCGATCAAAAGTGATAGGTCCGAAAGTTGATCAGGTAAAAATATGGCTTGAAAAAAATTTCGTTTGGGCAGTGGCAATGTGCCGAATTACTCCAAGTTTATTATTCCCCACATTTGTAGCAATTGGTTGGTTTCGAATGCCAGTCAAACGTTTTTTTGTTATTTCACTCCTCTCCTCCGCCATTTATACCCCAATTGTTTTTTTCCTTGTTAAACTGCTTGGAGAAATGGTTTTGTACCGGCTTGGATATTGGGCCTGGGGAATCCTCTTTGTGACAGTAATGCTGTTTCCTCTTCGGAAAGCCTTTCTCGCTTTCACCACCAACGGGAATAATAAAACGAACTCGATCATCCCTTTTCAATCGGTTTTTTCAATTAAGGAGATTAACCAGGTAGGATTGCACAAAGGTATGCCCTCCCTGAAAGGAATAAAGCGCCTGATTTCCCTGGCAGAGCGTATTCCGGAAGGATTATTTTATATCCCCGTCGGAATTCGCTGGATTTTCCTTTCCATCCGCTACGGCAACTTTACAATGCCCACAATTGCAAATCCCTTAATTGAGACCGGCGGTTTCTGGGGCGAATCAAAAAGTTCGATACTCGAAGTTGTAGGGAATGAACAACGGAAATGGATGGCAAACTATTTCTCTTTTAATCGCACGAATCAGTTGGCAGAAATTGACCTCCGGGAAATATTATTGAAAATGGATGAGCAACAACTTCAATTCCCGGTTGTAGCCAAACCGGATATAGGATGGCAGGGCTTTGGGGTTCGTAAAATTGACAATGAATCAGAATTATCCGGCTATCTGTTGGCCTACCCGCAAAACGAACGGTTGCTGATTCAACAATTGATACCTTACGATGGAGAAGCCGGTATTTTTTATGCCCGGATGCCCGGTGAAACAAACGGATGCATTATTTCACTTACTCTTCGTTATTACCCTTATGTTATTGGTGATGGCAATTCCACCCTGTATGAACTTATAAAAAACAACCCAAGAACCGGATTTAAGGCCAAATATTATTTGGGAAAGTATCCTGGGCATATAGGATTAAGCAACGAAAAACTAGCTTTGGTGCCATACGAAAATGAAATGGTTCGCCTTTCATTTATCGGAAGCATAAGGGTCGGTGGAATATACCGTGATGCCAGGCGTCTTATAACACCTGCATTATCAGAACGATTTGATGAAATAGCCCGCAGTATTCCTGAATTTTATTTCGGACGGTTCGATATACGGTTTAAATCAACAGCATTACTAAAAGCGGGAGAGGATTTTTCTATTATTGAAATCAACGGAGCAGGTTCAGAACCGATCCATGCCTGGGATCCTGAAATCTCTCTTTTTAATTTATACCGCGAATTATTCAAAACACAGCGTCTGCTGTTCAGGATTGCTGCCGAAAACAGGAAACGGGGATTTAAACCTGATCGTCTTATGCAATTTTTAAAAGCCGCCCGGAGGCAAAACAGACTTATAAAGCGCTATCCACCTGCCGGTTAATTCATATTTTAAATTATAAAAAGCGCTATCAAAAAAATCTCAACTGTGAATTCATAGTAAAAAGATATTATGCACATCAAACGTCATAGAGCCATTTTTTTAATAAATTTGTTGACTAACAACCCTACCTATTCGATTAATTAAACCTTATACACGCAATGCCCATTTTAAAATCTCATTATCCATGCTTTGTCATTGGTTTATTCCTGGTTCTGCTGAACGGAACACAAAATCGACTGAGGGCACAAAATGATGATATTTATTTTGAGAGTCTTGCACCTGAACTGGGCTTGTCACAAATTACAGTATCGGGCATCTACCAGGACAGTAAAGGATTTACAAATTTCTCCGTATTTACAGGAGTCAGGATAATAAGGGAATCAGCCATAATTTTGTGCGAAGAAGTGACCGGAGCGCGCACCCGGCTTATCAGGCTTTTGAATTATTACTTCTTTGAAACGGGAGTTATCTTCTTTCAATAAAAAAGAAAAGAATTGTGAATACCTGAAAAAAGCGTAAAATTGCCCGAACTGATTACTTTTCATGTAAAACCTATCGAATGAAGACTAGCATCCTCAGGATTACCCTTTTGTTCACACTTGTAGCATTGATTTTACCGGCAGCTGGCCAGATGAAATCGACTCCCGGATTATCTGACCCGGGATCATTCACATGGATCGTATTACCCGATCCGCAAACTTATCAGAAATTCGGGCGAAACCAGCCTTTGTTTGATCTGATGACCAGCTGGATCATCGATCAGAAAGAGAAACTTAACATTCAAATGGTACTTTGCGAGGGCGATCTGGTTGAACAAAACAACATTTTCACCCCTGACAGTATCAACGGTGACCAGACCAGCGATGAACAATGGCGGTCGATTTCATCGGCTTTCGGAAAACTCGACGGTGTTCTTCCCTATATATTGTGCACAGGCAACCACGATTACGGGATAAAAAGCGCTGAGAACAGGTATTCACAGTTCAACAGTTACTTCCCGCCACAGCGCAATCCCCTTAACCGGAAAATTCTGGTTGAAGCGGTCCTCAATGACCAGGGAGTTCAATCGCTGGAGAATGCCGCTTATGAGTGGATTTCACCTTTTGGCCAGCCTTTTCTTCTTTTTTCACTCGAATTTGCTCCCAGGCTACAAATGCTCTCATGGGCAAAAGAGGTCGCGGCAAGACAAAAGTACCGGCAACACTCGGGCATTCTACTTACACACAGCTACATCGACAGCAAAGGTGCCAGGATTTCGAAGGAAAAATATCTTCTTAAAGGGGCAAACTATGGAGAAACCATCTGGAACGAATTTGTTCAGCCCTCTCCCAATATCCGGTTTGTCCTTTGCGGGCATATCGCAGCGGGTGACGATCACAAGGGGCAGGTTGGATACAGTGCAGAAAAAAACAGCTCCGGGAATACTGTTCATCAGATGATGTTCAACGCCCAGCGCGAAGGAGGTGGCTGGCATGGCAACGGGGGTGACGGATGGTTACGAATCTTCGAGTTCCTGCCCGATCAGAAAACGCTGAAGGTATCCACGTTTTCTCCACTATTTTTTATCTCTCCGGCTACACGTCACTTGTCGTGGCGGCAGGAAGCTTTTGATCAGTTTGATCTGAGCTATTAAAACTCCTTGTATACGTAATCAACTAACTTTCATCATAATGACATCTAACATGAAGTATCAATCTCTAATTTTCCTGTTCTTCGTTCAGGCAATCATTCTTCCGGGTTTTGAGGCATTAGGTACCGAAAAAAGTCGCAGTCACTACATGAATGTCCGAACGGCCGAAGAACTTAGAAAAATCTTCCGCTACACAGGTGATAGTGTATGTTTTCTGAGTTCCCATCGGGGCGGCCCTGAGAAGAATCTTCCCGAAAACTGTATCGCCACCTTTGAGAACACGCTCAAATATTCATATTCCGTTATGGAAATCGACCCTCGTTATACAAAAGACAGTGTGATGATTGTGCATCATGATCCCACCCTGCAACGTACCACCAATGGAAAAGGTAAGGTTGCCGATTTTACGCTTAAGGAACTGAAAAAATTAAAACTGAAGGATACCGAAGGGAATGTCACAAAATACGGGATTCCGACTTTCGAAGAGGTGCTGAAATGGGCAAAAGGGAAAACAATTCTGATACTCGATAAAAAAGACGTTCCGATAGAAGACCGTATAAAAATGGTGGAAAAATATAATGCTGAAGCCTACACGATTGTCATGGCCTACAGCTTCGAAGAGGCAAAGCTCTGTTACAGTTTAAATAAAAACATTATGATGCAGGTGTTTCTGCCTACCCCCGAAAAAGTCATGGAATTTGACAAGACAGGTGTCCCATGGGATAACATCGTTGCATTTATCAATCACAAAAAACCGGTCGATTCAACCATATTTGATATGATCCATCAAAAAGGGGCACTTTGTATCCAGGGAACCTCCAGGAACTATGATCGGGAATTCATTGAAGGAAGAGTAACGGTTATCGATGATTTGAAAAAAGATTACAATTCACTGTACCGTTTAGGAGCTGATATTCTCGAGACAGATATACCGGTTCCGGTAAGTAAGGTAGTTGAAAACAGACTTTCATCGGCCACCTACATTTCAAAAATACAAAAATAGCTTTAGATATATTTTGAAAAACCTCAAACCTTTTACCATGAAAAAAATTCAGGTTTTATATTCCGGGATGGCCGCATTTGCGCTGGTTCCAGGTATGAATATGGCGTATGCTCAAAAGGAAAGCAAACAACCCAATATTATTTACATTCTTGCCGACGACCTGGGTTATGGCGAGCTCGGCTGTTATGGACAGCAATACATAAAGACGCCTAATCTCGACAGGCTGGCTGCCGAAGGTATCCGTTTTACCCAGCATTATACCGGAGCCCCTGTTTGTGCCCCGGCACGTTGCAGTCTACTCACCGGGAAACATTCGGGTCATACCTTTGTGCGCAATAATGGCGAGCTTAAAGACAGCATTGCCTTCAGAACCGGGCAAACAGCCATTCCTGATGAGACCTTTACCCTGGCCGAAATGCTAAAAAAAACCGGGTATACCACAGCAATTATCGGGAAATGGGGATTGGGTAGCCTGGCATCATCAGGGGCACCCAACAAACAGGGCTTCGACCTGTTCTATGGTTATGCCGACCAGGTACATGCTCATAATCATTACCCCGATTTTTTATGGAGAAACGAAAAGCAGGAGTTTATACCAGGGAATATCACCTCCGTTCATCCTAAAGTCGACAATACAAAAGCAGTTGATACACAGGAATATAAAAAATATTCAGGGGCGCATTACTCCCTCGATCTGATGGCGGATGAAGCGGTTAAATTTATCGGGGCAAACAGTAAAAAACCATTCTTTCTTTACCTGGCCTTTGTGACTCCTCACAAGGCGCTCCAGGTTCCTGACGAGAGCCTTGAAATGTATAACGGAAAATTTGATGAGCAGCCCTATGACGGCAAAATGGGTTATACACCTCATCCACGCCCGTTATCCGCTTATGCAGCAATGATTTCACGGATGGACAGTAAAATCGGGGCTATTCTCCTGAAATTAAAAGAGCTGGGAATAGATGACAATACAATCGTCATGTTCTCGGGTGATAACGGTCCCGCGGGAGGTGGTGGTTTGAACACTCAGTTTTTTAACAGTTCAGGCGGACTCCGGGGCGGAAAAGGGCAGGTTTATGAAGGAGGCATCCGCGAACCCTTTATCGTACGGTGGCCCGGCAAAATAACTTCGGGACAAACAACCGAACATATTTCGGCACACTACGACCTGATGGCCACACTGGCTGACCTCACCGGTCAAAAACTTACTGATACCGACGGAATTTCATTTCTGCCAACACTTCGCGGAGAAACAAAAAATCAGAAGCAACACGAATACCTCTACTGGGAGTTTTCGAGTGGCGGAGGACAATATGCGATCAGATCCGGCAACTGGAAAGGGGTATGCCAGCAGGTCAGCAGGAGTCAGAATCCACAATGGGAGATTTATAACCTTGCCACCGATGTTGACGAAAAGAACAATGTAGCAGGAGAGCATCCTGATCTGGTTGAAAGATTTAAACAAATCGTGAAACAGCGTATCCCTTCGCAAAACCCAGCCTGGAATTTTGATATGTCAGCCAAATAATAAAATAAAATGAAAACAACCTTATCCGGACTTTTAATCATAATCTTTTCATGGAGTCTCTCAGCCCAGCAGGTGGGGAAACAGCTTCCGTCATGGCAGGAGGGAGAGATGGAAATTCATCATATTTATACAGGAAGAGGCGAAGCAGTTTTCTGCATTTTGCCTGACAAAACTACAATGCTTATTGATGCCGGCGATGGCGGACCTTACAGTGATCCCCGAACGACTCACGGCTCCCCCGACGAAAGCCGCAAACCCGGTGAATGGATTGCCCGGTATATCACAAAACTGACGGATCATAAGCCGGGAAAAAAGATTGATTATACTTTCCTGACTCATTTTCATGACGACCATATGGGAGGTGTATTTAAGGACTCACCGAAAACTTCCAAAGGAGGCAATTATTTGCTGAGCGGACTCACCGAAGTGTACGAATACCTCCCTTTTGCCAGAATGATTGACCGCGACTGGCCAACTTACCAGTATCCATCAAAACAGGCAGGCAAAGGCTTCGAAAATTACCGCAATTTCATTGATTGGAACATCCAGAATAACGGGATGAAGATGGATCGGTTTGTACCGGGAGTCAATAACCAGTTTGTTCTGTTAAATAATCCTGAAAAGTACAAAGGAGTCTTTGAGATACGGAACATTGTTTCATCCGGGGAGGTTTGGACCGGAGAAGGGAGCAAAACGAAGAAATTCTTCCCTGAAGTTTTCCCGGCAGGAAAGTCAATTGATGAAAATAAATGCAGTGCAGGTATCCGGATCAGTTATGGCGACTTTGACTACTTCAATGGCGGCGACCTGAGCGGACGTTTACCCCTGCATTCTGATGCCTGGCGCGATATTGAAACGCCTGCAGGAAAAGCGGTTGGTCCCGTTGAGGTGTGTGAAGCCAATCACCATGCCTGGGTCGATGCGATGAACGAATCGTTTCTCAGCAGTGTAAAAGCACAGATTATAGTGATGCAGGTCTGGCATGTTACGCACCTTGAATTATCGACCATGATAAGTATGTCAAACAAAGGCATAAATCCTAATTTAAAACACATCATTCCAACGAATATTCCCGAAATATCGAAGGCATACCTCGGAGATGACCAGGTTAAAAAACTAACCGGGGACGGAGGACATGTCGTTATTAAAGTTGCTCCGGGTGGAAAACAATATTCGGTGTTTTTGCTTGCAACCAATGATGAATCATTTAACGTTAAAAACGTCTATGGGCCTTTCGAATGCCTGAAAAATTAGTGAAACTTAACCCATGAAGAAAAGCACCTTTTATTCAAAAAATATTGAATCAAAATTCTACAGGCTTTCGCTTATAATCCTTTTATTCTCCTCCTTATCGGCCCGGTGTGGCAAAGAATAAACAACAGGAGATATCGTAACGGAATTCAGGATGGAGCAATTTTCGGAAGTGAAATTTAAAGATGCTCAATCATTTACATTAAACAGTGATGGAAGCAATTATACACTTGCAAACATTGCGTTACTAAAATCAGATAAATCCACTCTAACACAATTTATTTCGAAAGGCATTTCACTGACTTTGCTTACATTTGAAAAACTCTAAACATGAAGAAAATGAACATCCTTTTACCATCTGCATTTCTTCTGGCGACTGCCTGTCAGAATCATGCAAAAGTGGCGGAATCATTAAAGCCAAACATTATTTATATTCTTGCCGATGACCTTGGTTATGGAGATTTGAGTTGTTATGGTCAAACGCATTTTTCTACGCCGAATCTTGACCGGATGGCTAAGGAAGGGATGCTGTTCACACAACATTATGCCGGCTGTACGGTTTGTGCTCCATCACGTTCCTCTTTAATGACAGGTTTAACGACTGGACATACTCCAATCCGGGGAAACAAGGAATGGAAACCTGAGGGACAGTGGCCGATACCTGCTGAGGCATTCACTGTTGCTGAGATGATGAAAGAAGCGGGGTATGTAACCGGTGGTTTCGGCAAATGGGGCCTGGGATATCCCGGATCTGAAGGAGATGCGAACATGCAGGGTTTTGACGAGTTTTACGGGTATAACTGCCAGCGCCTGGCTCATAATTACTATCCTGCCCACTTGTGGGATAATCAGAATAAAGTTATTCTTGACGGAAACAGTGCGGATAAATTCGGACAATACGCACCTGAAATGATCCATCAGCGTGCCCTAAAATTTATAGATAAAAATAAGGATAAACCATTCTTCCTTTTTTACCCGACCACAATTCCGCATGCAGAATTACTGTTACCTGAAAAGAATCTTCAGGAGTATCGGGGGAAATTTCTGCCTGAAAAAAGCTTTGCAGGAGCCAAACCCGGTGACGAAGGATTCAGGAACGGAACTTACGGAACGCAGGCCGAATGCCATGCCGCATTTGCAGCTATGGTTACCTTGCTCGACAAACAGGTTGGTGAAGTTTTAGATAAACTGAAAGAACTTGGACTCGAAGAAAATACGCTGGTCATATTTAGTTCCGACAACGGACCCCACCAGGAAGGTGGAGCGGATCCCGATTATTTTGAGAGCAACGGACCTTTAAAAGGGAATAAACGTGACCTCTATGAGGGCGGAATACGCGTGCCTATGATCGCAAAATGGACAGGAAAGATAAAACCAGGATCAAAAACTGAACACATTTCGGCATTCTGGGATGTTATGCCTACGCTGGCCGATCTTGCAGGGATCGAAACACCGGGAAAAATCGATGGTATTTCATTACTCCCGACCCTGTTGGGAAAAGAAGGACAAAAACAACACGATCACTTGTATTGGGAATTTCATGAACTTGGGGGCAGGATTGCGATCAGAAAAGGAAACTGGAAGCTGGTAAAATACAACGTCCAGAAACCGGATCGTGCAACCATTGAATTATTCAACCTCTCAACAGACGTTGGAGAACAAACAAACCTTGCCGCAGCAAATCCTGAAATTGTGAGTGAATTAAGCGCACTGATGGTAGCGGCACGCACAGAATCAGCTATATTTAAATTTGAATCTCCGACTATAATAAAATAGGATTTATACACGTTTGTTACCCATGATAAGAAAAGATTCAATTATCAGTTCTGTAAATTTGTTAGCCGGAATTTTGGCGGTTTCACCGGCTGTAGCCCTTACTAAAACGGTATTGAGTGCAGAGAAACCCAATATTCTGCTAATTCTTTCAGATGATCACAGTGCTCCTTACCTGGGCTGTTACGGCAATCAGGACCTGAAAACTCCGAACATCGACCGGATCGCGCGTGAGGGAATCCTGTTCACAAGCGCCTATACAACAGCGCCACAATGCGTCCCGTCCAGATCATCGATTTTAACCGGTCGAAATGTCCTCGATGTTCAGATGCTCCGTTTTTCAGCTCCCCTCGATAAAGACATCATCACGTATCCTGAGTTACTGCGGAATTCGGGCTATTATACAGGTATCTGCGGAAGGTCGTATCATCTCGACGGATCAGGAAATATGCCTCCTGAAACGGCTGCTACATTTGAGGAGTTTGGTATGGAGACGTTTAAAAACCGGGTCGATTACCTGAAATCGGGAAGCGACGTCCAGGTGCTTCCGCAGGTCATTGAATTTCTGAGCCAGGTGCCCGACAAAAAGCCATTCTCCTTATGGGTGAACTACAGCGACCCGCACCGGCCCTACAATGCAAAGATGTTTGATCCCGATGCCTCCGGAATTCATGTTCCCGCGGGAATGCCTGACACAAAACTTCTCAGGGCAGACCTCGCAGGATACTTAGGAGAAATAAACCGGCTCGATCAGAACATAGGTCTTTTGCTGAATGAACTGGAGAAAAGAGGAATACTTGACAATACACTGATTGTCTTCATGGGAGATAACGGGGGTGCGCTGCTCAGGGGAAAAGGTACTTTGTACGATTGCGGTCTGCACGTTCCGTTGCTGGTGAGATGGGCCGGAAAAATCAAACCCGGAAGAACTGCCGGTATTCAGATTTCGGGAGATGACCTCGCCCCCACATTTTTGGCAGCCGCGGGATTAAAACCGGAAGAGAAAATGACCGGGAAGAGTTTCCTTGAAACACTAACCGGTGAGGAGAAAGCGATCAGGGAATATGTATTTGCCGTTCGTGGTGCTCATGGAGGCGGACTTCCCGGAAAATCATCCGCTTTTGACCTGTCGCGGGTTGTGTTCAACAAAAAATACAAACTGATTTACAATCCTCTTTTCCAGCTTCCGTATCATCCTGTTGATTTTTCAGCTTCGCCATTTTGGCTGGAACTTAACGCGCTTAACGGGGAGAATAAAATTGACAAACGGTTTGCCGGAACTATTCTTTTTACCAAAGAGCGGCCAATGTTTGAACTTTATGATCTTGTAAATGATCCTGATGAATTTGTAAATCTCTCGGGGAAGGAGCAGTATCGCGATATCGAACACCAGCTTAAAGCCGCGCTTCACCGGTGGATGATCATTTATCGCGATGTGGTGCCTTTGCCAATTCCCACTTCACCAAATCAGACCCAAAAAATAGCGAAGAAAGCCGGAAAATCGGTTAATTATTGAATCCTGCAGAGCATCTGAGTCAGGGCGGCAGGAGTATTGAAAAATGGAATCTATCTTGAATTAAATTATCAGTAAATTTCACGTTCTTTGTTAGATTAACTAAATCTAAACTTATAGTATAAATCAAAGATGAATTTTAACATAAGTACTGCGATAAATTTGATGACGTATTACAAAGATTAATGTTTTAAAAACCTTATTTTTAAAGAAAAAACCTCAGTAGCAAGTACTCAGCCAAATTGGTCAAACCTTATTACCTCATTTATGGAAATTGTATACAAATTCTATCAAAAGACAATCAACCCTAAATAAGGTAATAAGGTTGGGGGCTGTGCGTTTGAATCTTCTACTGAGGTTGCCTTTAAAAATAAGGTTTAAAGAAAAGGCAGTCAATGTTTATTAAAAACAAAATAGGCATAATGAGTAGTCAGCCAGCTGGTGGAAGAAGGGCAGAGTCAGCCAACTGTCTGACGACATGGGGAGTCAGGATAAGGCGAATAAAACAAAATATGACATTATTTCATTCCTATTACATATATATGATATCTATTGAGAAAGTATTTTTGGGAGCATCACTGTTATGTTCCCAATTAGGAGGATTTTCGCAAAATCCCCAGGCCGGATTTAAACCCCTTCAAAAGAAACCCGGTGTTAAACCACAGAATATTGTGTTTATTCTTACCGACGATCACCGGAATGATTTCATGGGATTTACGGGTAAAGTGCCGTGGCTTCAAACCCCCAACATGGATAAACTGGCGGCCGAAGGAGCCTGGTTCAAGAATGCCTTTGTGACAACTTCACTCTGTTCACCCAGCCGGGCATCCATTTTAACCGGGCAGTATTCGCATACACACACCATCGTCGATAACCAGGCCCCCGATCCGGGAAACCTGACTTACTTCCCGCAGTATCTGCAGGCGGCCGGGTATCAGACTGCATTTTTCGGGAAGTGGCACATGGGAGGAGAAACCGATGCACCCAGACCTGGTTTCACGCATTGGGAAAGTTTTAAAGGACAGGGGGTTTATTACAACCCGGTTTTAAATATTGACGGAAAACAGGTAATCTACAAGGACTCGACCTATATTACGGATCTGCTCACGGAACATACAATCAGCTGGCTCAAGGAACGTGACCGGAACAAACCGTTCTTTGTATACCTCTCACACAAAGCGGTTCATGCCGGATTTATGCCTGCCAAACGGCATAAAGGGAGGTATAAAGACAAGAAATATACCCTTCCTGTCACTTATGCCCAATCGAAAACCGGTGCTTACCGCGATCTTAAATGGCCCGAATGGGTGGCGCAGCAACGGGTAAGCTGGCATGGCGTTGATTACATGTACAATGGCAACGATGATTTAAATACAATGGTCCAGGACTATTGCGAAACATTGCTCGGCGTGGATGAAAGCGTTGGGAGTGTGATGGATTTTCTAAAAAAAGAGGGATTGGATGAATCGACACTGGTTATTTACATGGGCGATAACGGCTTTAGCTGGGGAGAACACGGATTGATTGATAAACGGCATTTTTATGAAGAATCGGTTAAGGTACCATTCCTGGTCCGCTGCCCGCAATTGTTCAAAGGGGGAAAGGTAATCTCGAAAATGGTTCAGAATGTGGATATTGGGCCCACCTGTCTCGATGTAGCAGGGTTAAAAAAGCCGGATTATATGCCCGGATATTCGTTTATTCAGTTGCTCAAAGGAGATGAAACGAACTGGCGTGACCGGATCTTTTACGAGTACTACTGGGAATACGATTTCCCTATGACACCAACCATGTTCGGCGTTCGTACGGATAAATACAAATACATCAGGTACCAGGGAATCTGGGACCGAAATGAGTTCTATGATATGGTAAGCGACCCTGATGAAATGTATAACCTTATCGAAAAAAAGGAGCTTCAGCCCGAAATTAAAAAGCACCTTCTGGAGTTAAACAAGTGGATGGAAGAGACCGATGGGATGCAGATTCCGTTAAAAAAACATCAGGGATACCGCAACACCGATTTTCTTCATCAAAATCAGTATTAAAATAATATTCTTATGAATTTTTACAGAAATACATTGATCCTTTTCATTTTAATATTGATTGGAATGAATGCATCAGCTCAACAGAATGATGGAAAACGAATCATTCAGCTGCTCGATTCCGGTTGGAAGTTTTTTAATGCTGAAGTTCAGGGGGGAGAAAAACCTGGTCTGAACACCACATCCTGGCAGACGGTTGAAGTGCCCCACGACTGGGCTATTTCGGGTCCTTTCGACGAGAATAATGATTTACAGGTGGTACAGGTGACCGAAGATGGCGAAAAGGTAGCCAAACGACGTTCAGGCAGGACGGGCGGCCTTCCTCATATCGGCATTGGATGGTACCGGAAAACGCTTGATATTCCCGCAACCTGGAAGGGGAAAAGAATTTTTGCCGAATTCGACGGCGCGATGAGCCATGCACAGGTTTACCTCAATGGTGAGTTTATCGGTGAATGGCCCTATGGATACGCGTCGTTTGGTTTTGAGCTTACCGGCAAAATCGCTTTCGGGGGTAAAAATCTGCTCGCCGTCAGGCTTGAAAACAAACCCAATTCTTCGCGCTGGTATCCCGGCGCGGGTCTTTACCGGAATGTACGGCTTGTGGCAACAAATCCGGTCCACGTAAAACAGTGGGGAACTTATATCACGACACCTGAAATTGAAAAAGGGAACGGCACTGTCGCGATAGAAACTACATTGGAAGGAATAGCGCAGGGGAGCAAAAACATAAAGCTTACGACCAATATCTTCGATGGTAAAAATCAGCTGGTTGCAACTGTCATAAACCCCGCGGAAGGCAGTAAAACAATGCAGCGGCTTTCAGTTAAGCAGCCTCATCTGTGGTCAGTATCCGATCCATATCTCTACAGGGCAGAATCGGTGGTTGAAGTTGACGGAAAAAAAACTGACCGTTATGAAACTGTATTTGGATTTCGTTACATTAAATTCACCAAAAACGATGGCTTTTTCCTGAATGGCAAAAACCTGAAACTGAACGGGGTTTGTATGCATCACGACCTAGGTGCGATCGGTTCAGCAATTAATACCAGTGCCATTAAAAGACAGTTGACGATGTTGCAGGACATGGGATGCAATGCAATCCGCACAAGCCATAATCCTCCCGCGCCTGAACTGCTTCAACTTTGCAACACGATGGGGTTCGTGGTAATTGATGAAGCATTTGATGAATGGAAAAATGCCAAATGCGAAAACGGGTACAACACACTCTGGGATAAATGGGCTGAGAAAGATATGGTGGCCTTTATTCACCGCGACCGCAACCATCCTTCCGTAATTATGTGGAGTGTCGGAAACGAAATCAGGGAACAGTCGATGAAAGGCGGAGAAGTTTATTGCAAATTTCTCGTCGATATCTGCAAGCGGGAAGACCCGACACGACCCACCACGGCAGGATTCAACCAGTGGGAAGGCGCCATTAAAAATGGGTTTGCCGACCTTGTTGATGTTCCGGGATGGAACTACAAACCTCAGAAGTATGCCTATATTCATGAAAAATTTCCGGAATGGACCATGTACGCGAGCGAAACCGCCTCAACGGTCAGTTCAAGGGGTGAATATTTCCTTCCGGCTGTAGCTAAAGTAATCAAGGAAAGAGTTCCCTATCAATGTTCATCCTATGATATGGAATATCCCGGCTGGGCCACTTCACCCGACACCGAATTTGCAGCCCAGGACTCCTTTCCCTTTATGGGTGGCGAGTTTGTCTGGACAGGTTTTGATTACCTGGGTGAACCCACACCCTTTAATGATGTGTGGCCTTCGCGCAGTTCCTACTTCGGGATAATCGATCTGGCCGGAATTCCGAAAGACCGTTTTTACCTCTATCAAAGTAAATGGACCAGCAAAGAAGTGCTTCACCTTCTACCCCACTGGAACTGGGCCGGAATGGAAGGAAAGCCAATCCCGGTGCACTGCTATACCAGTTTTCAGAAGGCGGAACTTTTTGTAAACGGGAAAAGTATGGGTATCCGAATGAAAGATCCCTCAAAACTTTACACCAAATACCGTCTGGTATGGGATGCAGTACCCTATGAATCCGGTGAACTTAAAGTTGTTGCACTCGATGCGAACAATAAACCACTTAAAGAAGAGATCATAAGAACCGCTGGCAAACCGGCCCGGATTATATTACAGACTGACAGGAAAAAGGTCTCGTACGCGGAAAAAGAACTTGCATTTGTCACAGTTACAGTGGTCGATGACAAAGGCTTGGTCTGCCCGGGAGCTTCAAATAAAATTACCCTGAGTGTAACGGGTGCCGGAAAGCTCAGAGCAGCTGATAATGGCGACGCCACCAGCGTTGAATCCTTTGTTGATCCGGTCCGCAGTGCCTTTAATGGGAAATGTATGGCAATTATTCAATCAACAGCAGCGAAAGGCGAAATGAAGCTTGTTGCACATTCACCGGGATTAAGTAAAGCAGAAATGTCAATTCAGATTATTAAATAAATCATCCTTATGCGCCATAAAATGTTGAATCTTATTGCCGGTGCCATGCTTGTTCCGGCCATAGGTTTTTCTGCAAAAGTAGAAAAACCAAATATCGTGATTTTTCTTGTGGATGATTACGGCTGGAAAGATCTGAGTTGTTACGGGAGCCGATATTATGAAACACCGGCAGTCGACAAACTTGCCCAAAACGGAGTGCGATTTACCAATGCTTACAGTGCATGCACGGTTTGTTCACCCACCCGGGCAGCCCTGATGACCGGGAAATACCCGGCCAGGTTGCATCTTACCGACTGGATAGCAGGTCATAAAAAAGCCAATCCCATTCTGAATATCCCAGACTGGACGATGTTTCTGCCAACCGAAGAAATCACAATTGCCGAAATTCTAAAAGAACATGGATACCGGACAGCCAGCATCGGCAAATGGCACCTGGGTGAAGACTCAATTTACTGGCCTGAGAATCAGGGTTTCGATCTTAACGTAGGTGGTTATTTCAAAGGACAACCCAACAGCTATTTCAGCCCGTATAAAAATCCCCGAATGAAAGATGGTCCGGCGGGAGAATACATTACCGATCGTCTTACGGAAGAATCGATCGGATTTATTCGCGAAAACAAGGAAAAGCCGTTCTTCCTGTACCTGCCACACTACGCTGTGCATACCCCGTTCCAGGCAAAAAAAGAGCTGATCGAAAAATATAAAGCCAAAACTGATCCTGATAATGCGAAGCCCAACCCGGTATATGCTGCCATGGTCGAAAGCATGGATCAAAGCATGGGAAAAATACTCGAAGAACTTGCAAAGCTTAAACTGACTTCGAAAACTTATATCTTTTTTATGAGTGATAACGGGGGATTACGTCCGCAGGCAACCACCAATTACCCGTTACGTGAGGGTAAAGGAACCGCTTATGAAGGGGGAACGCGCACACCGCTAATCGTCAGCGGACCGAAAATTCCGAAAGGGAAAATTGTGAACGATCCCGCGATTACCATGGATGTTGTTTCCACCATTCTTGATCTGGTAAATATTTCAAAACAAGGTGCCGGCATGGATGGAGAAAGCCTGCTCCCGGCAATAAACGGGCAAAAGACAAAAGCTGACCGCCCATTGTTCTGGCATTATCCTCATTATCATACCCAGGGAGCCACTCCGTACAGCGCAGTGCGGTTAAGCAAATGGAAGTATTACCTATTTTATGAAGATAATCACACCGAGTTGTACGACCTTGAGGTCGATTTATCAGAAAAAAATGATATTTCTGCCCAAAATCCCGAAAAAATGAAAGAGTTTAACCAGCTGTTAAAGAACTGGCTTAAGGAGGTCAATGCACAACTACCCGTTCCAAATACCGGCTTCGATCCGCAAAAAATTGATAAAAAAAGATGAGTGTGGGCAAGAGATGGAGACTTATTGCGGTATATTTCCATCTCTTATTTACACGGTCACTTCTGGAATCAGCCAGTTCCGATTTAGAGTTCGCTAGCCATAAGCATATGACGCTCTTTTTGGTATCCCGAAGGGATTTAATCTTAATGACCCCGGGTAAGCGATTCCGGATTCTTTATTACATAATTGCTTAAACATCATTCGGTATCGCGCCACCCGGGGTAGAATAGCGCAGTAAAAGCGGCGCAACTACACTCTTAATTGAAAATCAAACATTCCATGCGCCGCGAACAGCCAAGTTTACCGCAGAGGATCGCAAAGTAAGACGCAGAGAACCGCAAAGAAATTATTGATAGAGATTTTGAGATTTTTTAAAATCTGCCAGTAAACTTTATACCTAAATAAAGGAATAAGGGGAATATCTGTAGACGACTGAAATTATCTACTAAGGGAATAAGGGTTTTTGATCCTTTTGAAAAAATACAGTTCACTCAACGATGATTTATCTGTAGTGAAACAAGTGTTGACTACTGCACCCGATGAAAGACCACCGTTTAGTTATCGTATCGACAATTTGACGTTAGAAACATGTGTAATCAAAGTAAAAAAGATTGCCTGTAAATCGTTAAAAGGTCGTGGTGTAAATTCCGGATTGCGATTGATTTATGCTTACTTCAAAGATCAGGAAAAAATAATATTTGTTGAACTGTATCACAAAAATGATAAAGAGAATGAAGACAAACAAAGGATTTTAAATAAGCTATAATAGCAGACCGGCAAATGTAAGCAGCTCATCCAGTTCTTTATCGGCAATACTTTCTTTTTCGGATTTATCATAATTACATTAAAGCTCATTTAAGAAATCTCTTGCAGGTTGTAGTTTTATCTTGCCCTGCCTGTGTAATTCAACCTCATTTAATGAGTTTTCTAAATCGTCAACAAACTCCTTTTGCTGTTTAGAAAGTCTTTTCACCTTTTTAATCCCCAGGTTGTTTATGAGTTCCATGAAGAAGTTTATTTTATTATCCGGAATATCGAGTACTACCCTTTGCATAATCAATCCTTTCTTAAAATCCAGTATTAAGCAAAAATAGGTGATAAATAAGTTAAAAACAATTGAAATTCTTAATTTTATCCTTTGAAATTATCCTGACGAAATATTAACGATTTAAAATAATTATAACATGAAGACTATTGGTCAATTATCAGTAGTAGTAAGTCTTGGTTTGCTTCCGGTTTTATCACAGGCAAAAGAGGCGGCAGAAAAAAAACCAAATGTTGTCTTTATCTATGCCGATGACATAGGTTACGGCGATCTGAGCTGGATGGGAGCCAGGACCATTAAAACCCCTAACGTAGACCTCCTTGTAAAACAAGGCGTTCGCTTTACAAATATGCACAGTTCTGCGGCTACCTGCACTCCATCCAGGTATGCCTTGCTTACAGGCGAGTATGCCTGGCGCCGGCAGGGAACAGGTATTGCCACGGGAGATGCGGGTTCGATTATCCGGCCCGAAAGATTTACCCTGGCCGATGTGTTTCAAAATGCGGGTTACCAGACGGGTGTGGTCGGGAAATGGCATTTGGGACTGGGCGATAAAACGGGAACCCAGGACTGGAATGGCCATATCACTCCAGGACCGTCGGATATCGGGTTCAATTATTCCTATATTCTGGCGGCGACAGGCGACCGGGTACCCTGTGTCTATGTCGAGAACGAACGTGTCGTTAATCTCGATCCCAAAGATCCGATATCGGTGAGCTATGAAAAAAATTTCGAAGGAGAACCGACGGGTAAATTAAACCCCGAATTATTGAAAATGCATCCCAGCCATGGTCACGATATGTCGATCGTGAATGGCATTTCGCGCATCGGGTTTATGAAAGGTGGTAAATCGGCCTTGTGGATTGATGAAGAAATGGCCGATGCAATCACAGGGAAAGCTGTTGCATTTATTGAGAATAATAAAGACAAACCGTTTTTCCTGTATTTTGCCACTCAGGATGCCCATGTGCCGCGTGTACCAAATCCCCGTTTTGTCGGAACAAGCGGTATGGGACCACGGGGAGATGCCCTTATCGAATTTGACTGGTCGGTAGGCGAAGTGCTGAAAACGATTAAAAAACTCGGACTTGAAAAAAATACGATCGTTATCTTATCGAGCGACAATGGCCCGGTTGTCGACGATGGCTATAAAGACCAGGCCATTGAGCTATTGGGTGATCACAAGCCAGCCGGCGGACTCCGGGGAGGGAAATACAGCAGTTTTGAAGGCGGCACCCGTATTCCAGGTATCCTGAGCTGGCCTGGAACGGTAAATCCGGGCGTGTCAGACAAATTGCTTTGCCAGGTGGATATGCTGGCCACCTTTGCCGAATTACTCAAAGTAAAATTACCTTCCGGAGCAGCACCTGACAGTGAAAGTCATTTGAATGCCTGGCTCAATAAAGGTGGAAAAGGACGCGAAATTCTTGTGCTTCAAAATGTACAAAATAACCTCTCGATTGAAGACGGAACCTGGAAATACATTGCTCCGGGAAAAGGAATAGCGTATCAGCCAAATACCAATACTGAACTTGGAAATCTTAGCAGTGACCAGTTGTACAATTTGTCCACGGATTTGAGCGAAAAAGCTAATGTTGCGTCCCAAAATCCTCAGATCGTGGAAAAACTACGATCGAGGCTCGAACAAATAAAATCAGGAAAATAATCACCCGTATTTTTTGAAAAAGACAATACCCGCCGAAATTCAGCGGGTATTGTTATTTTATTTTCTGTTATAAATTATTGTCCTGCATAAATAATCGAAGCAAGGCCCATCACAAATAAGATGAACATTACGGCAAGCATAAGATTGGTGCTTTTGGATGCTCCCCTGAATTCTCTCCAGATAAATACGCCCCATAATGCGGCGACAAGCGTAGCGCCCTGACCCAGTCCATACGAGATGGCCGCCCCGGCTTTTCCTGCTGCAATAAGATTGAATGAGTTACCGATACCCCAGATGATTCCGCCGAGCACACCGACCATGTGAATGGAGAATTTTCCTTTAAAATATTCTTTATAACTCGTTGGCGCGCCTGTGATTGGCTTCCGCATTAAAATAGTATTGAATAGAAAATTGCTTATAAAAATACCTATTGCGAAAATAACCACTGCAGTGTAGGGCGTCATTTTTCCGACAGCCGGATTTACAAAGTCATCCAGATCCATTGAAGCTGCGATAAACCGATAGAAAAACGACATTAACAGACCAGCTATAATGGAGATAACAATTCCTTTCGAAGTTACTTTTTTATTTTCCGAAGAGGTCCTCCGGTAGGCAATGGCATTGATAATGATTGCCACTGCAATCAATCCAACTCCCAGGAAAAGGAAGAGCGGATCTCCTTTTTGTGATCCCAGATAATTTACAACTACTCCCAAAACCAGTGCGAGGCCGATCCCCACAGGAAATGCAACCGACAAACCCGCGATTGCTATCGCGGCCGATAAAAGTATGTTGGCCGCATTAAAAATGATACCCCCGAGAAAGGCACTGAAAATGTTTTTTAAATCAGCCTGGGCAAGATCGTCAATAAAGCCGCGTCCATTCTCTCCCATGCTTCCCAAAGTAAAGGCAGAGATCAGTGACAGAAGAAGGACTCCTGTGACATAGTCCCAGTAAAACAGCTCAAAACGCCAGGTCTTACCCGCAAGTTTCTGGGTGTTGCCCCACGAACCCCAACACAACATGGTAATTACACACAGGATAATCGCCATTGGATAACTTTCGACAATAAACATAAGATTAATAATTAAATGATTAGTAATTAGTTTTTTGTATTATATGAAGGATTAGGCTCCATCATTTTCGCGGAAATACTTTTTCTCCATGAATTTAACATGTCGCCCAGTTCTTTAACTTTTTCGGGATTCGATTTCGACAGGTCATGCTGCTCCCCGATATCATCCTTTAAATTGAATAATTGTACCGTGTTGTTTTCAAAATAATCGAGTAGTTTATAGTCGCCACACCGTATCGCTCCCCCGGGGCTTTGCATCCCGTGATTACTATAATGGGGAAAATGCCAGTAAATGGCTTCCCGGTTCAATTTCGTTTCTCCTTTCAGCAATGGGACAAAACTTACGCCGTCGGTATGCTGTTCAGGGCCAAGGGGAATCCCGGCCATTTCAAGAATGGATGGCAGAAAATCAGGACTGGTAACGGGGACATCACACAAAATCCCCCTGCCCCCTTTAGCGGGCCATTTCACGATAAGCGGGACACGTATCCCTCCTTCGTACAGCCAACCTTTTGCCCCCCTGAGCGGTAAATTGGATGAAGAGAATTCTTTATCCAGTTCATTTGCCGGGATCTTCCTGTCGGGATAGTAAAAATTGGCAGAAGACATGCCCCCATTATCCGAATAGAAAATAACCAGCGTCTGATCTTCGATATTCAGCTCTTTCATTTTATCAAGCACCCTTCCGAGGCTCATGTCCATACTTTCGACCATTGCCGCAAACTCAACATTATCCTGATATTGTTTGATTTTAACGGTTTGATTCGGTAAAACGCTATATCCTGCGTAAGCTGTATCATTCAATAAGTTATTTAATTCTCCCCGTTGAAGGGGTTTCTCAGCATCCGGGTTTCCTTCGAGTATAAAAGCGGGTTCCGGACCGGGAATTGAATGGCTTAATTTATCGCGGTACTTCTCTACAAGATCCTGCCGTCCCTGAATGGGATCATGAACTGCAAAATGAGAAAGGTAAAGGAAAAACGGTTTTTCCTTATTTATCTCCATATACTTCAGCGCTTCGTCGGTCAGCCTGTCGGTCAGGTATTCGCCTTCCGGCCCTTCGAGCCCTTCAAGTTTAAAAGGAGAATGATAACTAAGGGGCCAACCTTTTGCCCAGTGAGGAACATGAATATCGAACCCATGCCGGGTTGGTCCTGACGGATCTTCACCCAAATGCCATTTCCCAAATATGGCGGTTTGATATCCGTTTGCCTTAAGGGCCTCTGCCAGCGTATTTTCTTCAAAAGGAAGATGCTGGTTAATTGGAACATTTTTCAGCTTCTGAAATGAAAAATCCTCACGCCCCGGCAGCCAGTCAGTCAGATTAAGCGTCGCGGGATATTTCCCCGACATGATGCTTGCCCTGGAAGGTGAACAGACATGACAGGCGGCATAGGCGCTGGTAAAACGTACACCTTCGGTCGACAGCCGGTCAATATTGGGCGTTTCGTAAAATGAGCTTCCGTAACATCCCGTATCGCTCCACCCTAAATCATCCACCAAAAAGAAAACGATATTCAATGGTTTTTCTTTTTGGTGCTGACATTGTATGGCACCTAACGACAGAAGAGCTAATCCTGATGCGATTAATTTATGATCCATTTTTTCCAGTTTTAAGATTAAGTCCGTTGATCCGGGTTACAATTTCACCTCGAAAGGTTTATCCCCGTAAATGATGGCATGTAAAAAATCTATCCTGGCATAATCAACCGGATTTAAGATTTTGATTACCACTTTATGCCTTCCCGCAGGCAATTGATATCTCCAGAAGAGGGTAAACCTCCGCTCATTAATGGCGGTCGGCAGTTTTGCTTTTTCAATCAAAACACCATCTATAAACATTTCTGTTTCAAATACATAATTTTTATCTGCATAGGCCTTTCCGTCAGGAGGGGCAGCCAGGGCAAAGCCAATCCCGTCAAACTCAAATGAGATCTCTGTATCGGTCCGGGTGGGAATAACTTTGGCAACGGGGTAATGACCCTCAAACGCTGTTTCCATGGGTACAGTCGTTGCTTCCTGTAATTTAATGACCACCTCATTTCCGCTGACCTCTCCCCCATTTCGTACAATCATCTGCTCTGCGTGCCTGTAAGACATATCGTAAGCATCGGTCAGAGAAATTTTCGTCCCCATAAAGGTAAGATTTTCAACTTTTGACAGCCCCTGTGTCCAGTATTCCGGGATACTTTTAAACCCTGAGATAGCCGCCACAACTCCTCCGGCCGTTGCCGGGTTGCAATCTGCATCATCGCCGCAACGTGTGGCAATTTCATAGGTGCGGGTAAAATCGCCCTTGCCATACAGCAGGCCCATCACTACCCACGCAGCATTGATCTTGGCATCAATATTAAATGGCTGGAAAACGCCAAGCGGAGAGCCGATATCCACACTCCATTTGCGGTTTGTTTTATACCATGTTGCTTTCCAGTCGTCGGGATTCTCTTTGTGCCATTTGATCACATCACTGATACATGCTGCGAATTTGCTCTCTGCAGGTATAACGGCCAGTGATTTTTCCACGATAGATTCAATATCTTTAATATCATTTGAAATTAAGGCATATGAATAAAGGCTTGCCACGAAGACCCCGCCATAATAACCATCGCCATAATTCATAATATGGCCCACCTTATCACATATTTCTGTGCAACTGTTGATCATTCCGGGAGTCATCAACCCGGCAAAATCAGCTTCGATCTGAAAATCAATATCATCCGCACAAGGATTATTTAACCAATGGCCCGATTGCGGAGGAGTTAGCCCGTTTAAAATATTATAGCGTGCCGTTTGATTGGCAAACCACAGTTTATAATCAGCTTTTGCAAAAGAGAGAGCAAACGATTGTGCAGGGGCTTCGATCCCTTCCTCTTCAATGACTTTCATAAAAGAGAGGTCCATATAAATATCATCGTAAGTTCCCGGCCGATCCCTGAATTCGACCAGCATAGAGGAGTCATTCCAGGCAAGCGCCTGATTATCCTGCACCATTGTGGAATTATACTTAAACTCTGCGGGCAACCCGAAAGTAACCCCGATTGTCTGAGCCGCCCATGCCCCCTTTATTTTGTCTTTGAGCAAGTCCTTTGAAAGTGTAATCGTGGTGGCTTTTTTTTCCACATGCTGAATATCAGCTTTAGGATTCCGGCAGGATGCACCTGCCACGGCCAAAATAGCAACGAATAGTAATTGTGTTTTCATAGTTTTCTGTTAGTAATTACAGTACAGTCATTTCTCAACTAATTCAATATTCCGGAATAAAAACTCACGTACTTCCTTTTCCGTGGGAATCGAAGGTTGAGCGCCCATCCTTGTCACACAAATAGCCGATGCTGCCGTTGCAAACCTCAGTGATTCATCCCAACTGTGACCCCGGCCAAGTTCAGCAGCCAATGCTCCGCAATAGGTGTCACCCGCAGCCGTGCTGTCGAGTGCATTTACACGAAACGCCGGTATAAAATAAGACAGTTCATTATTTTTGAGTAATGATCCTTGCTTACCCAATGTGAGCACTATATTTTTGGCACCCATGGCAAGCAACGAATCTGCAATGGCTTCTTCGCCAATCACATCAATCTTAACACCCGAAATTGTTTCTGCTTCGGTTTCATTAACAACCAGAATATCGATCATTTTTATCAGATCTGCATCCAATTGCCTGGCCGGGGCAACATTAAGCATTATTCGCTTATGGTGCTTATGAGCCAGCAGGCAGACGGCTTTGACCGTTTCGTAAGGAATTTCCATTTGCAGAAGCACCATATCAGCAGCTATAATCGCCTCTTCCACCTCATAGATATACTCAGGACTGAGCATATTATTTGCTCCGGGAGTAATCACAATACAGTTTTCTCCTTTTTCATCTACAAGGATGATGGCTGTTCCCGAAGGAATTTCATCCACAACCAATGTCATTGAGACATCAATTCCCTCATCCAGATAATATTTTAATGCGTTTTGACCATTGGCATCATTTCCAAGGCAGGTAATGAATTTTACGTCACCCCCCAGTTTATGCGCCGCCAACGCCTGGTTAGCACCTTTCCCACCCATCGCCTGGAGAAATGAGGTTCCCTGGATTGTTTGCCCGGCAGCGGGGAAATTTTTCACTGTTGCAATCAGGTCAGTATTTGAACTTCCTATTACTAATATTTTACTCATAACTGTATTTATTATTTTAAATTTTATTGTTCAGTCATCATTTGTGCATTTACCTTTACTCTCCAGGAGTGTAACAACGCCCTGAGTTCGCGAACCTTGTCCGGATGCGACTGTGAGAGGTCATGCTGTTCACCCGGGTCTGTCTTAAGATTGAATAATTGCGCTATATTGTTTTCGAAATATTCGAGCAGTTTGAAATCTCCCATTCGTACCGCACTTCCCGGGCTCTGCATTCCATGGTTGCTGTAATGCGGGAAATGCCAGAATATTGCCCTTCCGGCAATCTTCTTTTGTCCATTTTTTTGTTGTTTCAGCAACGGGACAATACTCATTCCGTCAATCCCATATTTTTCAGGATCAAGCGGCAGATCAATCATATCCAGAACCGTTTTGAAAAAGTCAGTGGAAATCACCGGCACGTCACAAACAATACCTTTTTTTCCCTGCTGCGGCCATTTTACCATCAATGGTACACGGATTCCCCCTTCATACAACCATCCCTTTCCTCCGCGAAGCGGAAGGTTTGAAGTTGAAAAAGCTTTGTCAAGGTTGGCTGGAGGAATTATCCTGGTTGGCTTTCCAAAGTTAGCTGCCGACATACCACCGTTGTCGGAAAAGAAAATTACGATTGTATTGTCTTCAATGCCCGATGCTTTTAGTTGAGTCAGTACACGCCCGACACTTTCATCCAGGCTTTCGACCATGGCAGCAAACTGGACATTGTCCTGTCGCTGTTTAATTTTGACAGTCCGTTGGGGCAGGACACTATAACCTTCAAAGGGTTTATCATACAATAACCTGTTTAATTTTTCCCTTGAAATTACTTCTGAAGTATCGGGATTTCCCTCAAGAATAAAAGGTTCCTTATCCCATGGTTGCATGCGCTCCAATTTCTGCTGATATTTTTTTACCAGGTCAGGGCGCCCCTGAATCGGGTCGTGAACAGCAAAATGTGACAGATACAGAAAGAACGGGACTTCCTTATTTTCATCGATAAATTTTAGGGCTTCACTGGTCAGCCTGTCTGTGAGATATTCGCCTTCGGAACCACCTTCAAGACCCTTCATCCCATAAGGGGAAAAGTACGTTCCGTTTGGCCAGCCATTGTTCCATTCGGGAATATGCAGGTCAAAGCCCTGTTGTGTGGTTGAGGCTGAATCATCTCCAAGATGCCATTTCCCAAATATCGCCGTGCGATACCCATTGGCCTTGAGTGTTCCGGGTAAAGTAGTTTCGTCATTGGCCAGATGTTGTTCTGAAACAACATTTTTTAATTTCTGAAAAGTAAAATCCTTACGACCGGGAAGCCAGTCGGTTAAATGCAGCCGGGCCGGGTATTTGCCGGTCAGGATACTTGCACGCGACGGAGAGCAGACATGGCAGGCCGCATAAGCATTGGTAAACCGGACCCCTTGTTGTGCAAATTTATCAATATTCGGAGTCTCGTAAAAACTGCTTCCATAACACCCTAAATCGCTCCAACCCAGGTCATCTGCAAGGATAAAAACCACATTGGGCTTTTTTATCCTGTTTCCTCCTTTTTGTTCAGCACGGGTGGTTGGGATTGTGCCTGCAATGGCAATACCCATACTTAAAACAAACAGTTTATTATTCATAATTTTACCCCTTGATTGAATTAATCAATTAATTTTTCGATGCGCACATAATAAGCCCCGCACAGATCTTTTTGGTCTTTATCTTTGAACCATGCCTGCAAGGTGTTGTCCCCTTCCTTCAGTTTCATCTCAAATGCGATTTTCGTCGGATCAGCCACCTTGCTTCGGATAATAACAGGAACATTCGTATTAATAGATACACAACCAAACGCAACCGGAACAGGCTTCCCTGTACGAATTTTTGTACCACCTGGTGTTTCAGCAGGACCTGCTTTTGAAAGTGATCTGTTCAAATGAAAAGGCCAGCGGCTTAATTCTATCCTGTAATTACCTTCCACGATCACCTGGATATGACAAATACCACCTCTTGAATTCCCGGCAGCCTGGGCAATTTTCCACTGAGAATTCACTGCCTCTTCCTCCCAGTTATTTGAATTAAGAATAACCGGATTCTCTTTGCCGGAACCAATAAGAACAGGGATAAACTGATTGATTCCCGGTTCAACACCTACCCACCAGTTTTCGTAAAATGTCTTCATTTTTATCAAAACCCCAGGATGGTATTTTGCAATATTATACTCCTGCGCCGGATCCTTGTCAAGATTATACAATTCATTTTCACCCACTAACCGCCATGCGTCCCAAACTACGCAGCTGAAATATTTCTCAGGGCGTTCGTTTCCGCCGTACTGGACCACAAACATTCTGCTGCCCGCCTCATTCTCCGACCTCAGCACGGGGACGAGACTTTCGCCGTCAAAACGAACATCTTCCGTTACTTTAAAACCAAACAAATCAATGAAAGTGGGTAACAAATCCTGGATCTGTGAAGCATACGAAACTGTACGTGGTTTTCCCAGATGACCATCGGGCCATCGGATAAAACATGCCGCGCGATGGCCTCCTTCATAATTGCTCCCCTTTTCCCCTCTCATGCCTGCATTGTAGAGTTTAACGCCACCGGTACCCCCGTTATCGTTCATAAAAACAATAAGGGTGTTGTCTTTCAGGTTCTTCTCCATTAGCCATTTATCAAGACGGCTCATATTCCGGTCAATGCTACTGATCATTCCGAGGAATGAAGCCGTTGAGCTGTCGTTAACCTGGGTACTGTAAAATTTAAAATCTTCAGATGGCGCATGGAACGGACCATGAGGAGCATTTAATGCAAGATAAGTGAAAAACGGCTGTTTTTTATCTGCCATTTCCTCCATCCATTCCATGGATTTATTAAACCACAGATCAGTGCAATAGCTATCTGAAGGCTTAGTATCAAGACTGTCAAGATAACGCGTTTTGTAATAATCATTGTCGTATTCAATTTCTGAAAAAAGGCCCCAGCCCTTGTGCCAGATACATTTCTCAAATCCCCTGTCCATTGGACGGTCAGGATAGATATCACCCAGGTGCCATTTCCCGAAAATACCGGTCCGGTACCCGTTCTTCTTAAATACTTCAGGCATGGTGGTGATATCTCTTCGCATCAGGTTCCTGGCTGTAAGTACCGTTGCCGCCTTATTATGCATTGCGTCGAGACCGGTCATCAGCTGCCCTCGTGTGGGAGTACACAGCGCCGCAACATGAAAATTGCCGAACCTGACGCTTTCGCCGTATAATTTATCCAATGCAGGGGTTTTTAGAACAGGATTCCCGTGACATGAAAAGTCGCCATATCCCTGATCGTCTGACAATATAATGATGACATTGGGCCGTTCTCCCGGCTTTTGAATCTTTCCGGAATATCGCTCAACAGGGTCCCCAGAATTTGTAATCCTGACCGTTCCTCCAAAGGTATTTGCATGAATTGCTGCTGCGATAATGACCGGAATATATTTTTTCATTTTTCGATTCTGCCGTTTGAATTTATTGTTAATTAGCCTCGCTTTTTGGATGGGTTTTGACTATTTCCATGAAATTCATCAATTCGGAAACTTTATCCGGCATTTGGTCATAAAGGTTTTTTTGTTCCGAAGTATCGTTCTTCAGGTTATACAACCGGGGTTCCAGTGCGCCGGGACCATTGGGATAATAAGTTTCAGGCCATCTGCCGGGCTTTGCCGCTTCGATGATTTTCCATTCATCTTTGATTGTAATAATAGCTCCACTCCCACCGCCTGCCAGCGTCAGCGTTTTCCTCACCTGGGGTGCACTACTGTCATACAAATTGGACAGAAAACTATAACTGTCCTCTCCCTCACCCTCCCGAAGAGGCTCGCCAACAAGATCTGCAAAAGTAGCCAACAGGTCACTGCCCGATATAGCGTTATCATTTATAGTTCCGGGTTCTACTTTACCCTGCCAATGAACAATGAATGGTACCCGGAGTCCTCCCTCCCAGGGATCCTGTTTAAATCCCAGTAATTCACCGGCAGAACTATGCCCGTAGGTCATCCATCCATTTTTCCAGATTTCATTACCTTTAGGATTTATGTATTCCGGTTTGTAATCATCGAAATAATCCTGGGATTCTTCATAGCCTTCCTTTTTGTACCTGTCAATCCAGACAGCCGGGTCACCGGGCCTCGGACCATTATCAGAGGTGAATATCAATAAAGTATTTTCATAGGCATTGTTCTCTTTCAGCGCTTTTACGATTTCATTGACGGTCCAGTCAAGTTCAACAACCATATCGCCTCTTAATCCTGCCTGACTCATGCCTTTGGTGAATGTCGGCAAACATGGACGGTGGATGGCGCTTGTCGGGAAGTAAAGAAAAAGAGGTTGCTTTTTATTGTGTGCAAAATGGCCGTTAATAACTTTAACTGCCTTATGAGTAAGAACCTGATTAACCGTTTTGATATCCCAGTCGGGTGCTTTTTTTACATTGGTCGCAAGGAAATCGAAAGGTTTTTGTTCCTCTGAAGGTGCCTGTAATACACTGTCGTTTTCGATATAAACCCATGGCTGCATGTTATTCGACCCTGATATTCCGAAAAAATAATCAAATCCCCGTTCCACAGGTCCGCCTTTTACCGGTTTCGAAAAATCGATGTATTCCTGTAAATTATCCTTCCCCGAGTTAAACACCGTTTCGGCGGGATTAGCGGGAGCCTTATCGTTAAGCGGCCAGTCGAGCCCCAGGTGCCATTTCCCGATGCACGCGGTATGATAGCCGTTCCGTTTAAGCAACGAAGCCAGCGTTGTACGATCAGGTTCTATCAATGGTGTCTCATAATTCTTTAACACGCCGTATTCCAAACGTGTACGCCATGAGTAACGGCCGGTCATTATACTGTACCTTGAAGGCGAACATAATGATGATGTGACATATGCATTTGAAAATTTCATCCCTTCCGAGGCGATTTTATCAATGGCCGGCGTAGCAATTTTTGTTGCCCCGTAACAACTCAGATCACCATATCCCAGGTCATCTGCAAGGATAAAAATAATGTTTGGCTTTTCTTTCTTGGTCTGATTATCAACGCTACAGGATGAAACAACCACTGTTAATCCAATTGCGCCCAACGCATACCACCGGTAAGTCTTTTTAGTCGTACTCTTTTCGGATAACTTATTTTTCATATGTTCGGCTCAAAGGGTTATTACTTATTATTTATTGTGCTTTATACTCATAAGCCCCGATATCGGGAGTTGATGACTGGGGAATAGGTGTTCCTGCAAAGTCAACATCATAACTCAGTCCCAGGCCTTTGTTAATTGCAGGGCTTCCCGTTTTTACCGCAAAATCTGAAGCCTGATTTCCAGTCGGATAGTTAACGAATCCAGGGTCACCGTAAACCGGAGCTGTGCCCGGACCCTCTTTACCCATATCCAACGTACCGGATGCTGCAAAATAGAGATTATTTTGTATAATATATTTCGAATTTTTACCGGAATTTGTGATCGTTAAAGGGCCGGTAAAGCTTGATCCTCTTTTGAAGCGGACAATATCGCCCGGGAGCAATTCAGTTTGTTCAAGTTTCGTTATCGATTTCCAGGGCAACACCTCCGTGGTTCCGATGTTATTATCGTTCCCGTTTTCAGAGTCGATAAAATAGGTAACCGCATCCGCACCGACGATCACAGGAACATCTTCCTTGCCGGCACATGCGACAAAAGCAAATGCACTTAAAAAAGTTGCAGCAATGAGAAAAAAAGCGGGTATTTTAAGCATCATTATTAATCGGTATTTTGGTTTTAAACTATCATCGCTATTTAAAAATTGGCGTTACCAGCCTATCGGTCATCAATCCGGTTATCCCGAGCCAGTTTGATTGCGTAAGATTTGTTCCGTTAAAACTTACATTGTCAAACGTAAAACCATCAAAATATTCATTGGGGTCATTGCCAATGATCATATTCTGATATTCCGTATTCAACGGCATCCGGACATTCCAGTTTTTCAAAGTCAGGTTGTGAATATGATTAAACGTGAAATCATTTGGTGTAATATTGAATACTACCGGGATGGGAGTTTCGGTTACAACATCCTCAATCAGCCAGTCTTTTTGCTCGCCATACCTGCCAGCCTCTTCGTATTTATTTCCCACACAACTTAACAAAGCACGATTGAATCCCGGTTTGTTCCACTCGGCACGTAAAACATCCACCCTGCTGATACGGACATTTGTTGCAACAGAACCTCCCCAGGCCATCTGGATTACTCCACCGTTGTTCAGCTGCCAGACTACAATATCCGACCAGGTTATATTGTCCCTGAAAACCTTAATTGCATCGTCATTAGCCCAAATAAAACAATTTGAAACTGTCGAACCGGCAAATGCGGAGATTCCGTCACAGTTGTATATCCAGCCGCCGATTATTTTGGTCCAGCTAACCGTATTGTTTTCACCTATCAACCTTACGGAAAAATATTTGGGATCAGCAACCACTATTCCTTCAACCCGGATATTATCACTCTGATTGATGGCCTCGATGCAATGTGATTCCCTGTAGTTCAGTTTTCCGGAAGATAATACGCCCCTTCCAAAGATCTTAACATTAGGCTTCCCATCCATTATCAGGGAGCCGTAAACCCATGATCCTTTTTCAAAATAAATATTTTTAATGTTGCCGGGCAGACGGTAAACCCCGATATTATGTACCCCGCTTTTAAACCAGATGCCCGAAGCCGCTGAAGGTACAGCATTAATGGCTGCCTGAGTAGCATTCGACAACACCGCATACTGAGCCGACGCCTGGTCGGGGATATCGGTTTCGGGTGGGTCCGCAAATATCATCAGTCCGTTCTTATACCCGTTTTCACCTATTTCGACAGAAAATTGTCCTGGCTTTGTCAGGGTGAAGCGGATGACATTTCCTTCCACAGTATGGGATATGGCATATCTTGACGGCAATATCCTGATGGTTCCTGAAACCGGGACCTTGCTTTGATTGATGACTTTTACTTCTACCGTGACACTTCCCGAAAAGGAAAAATTACTCCAGCTGATGCTTCTCCCGGCAAAAATATCGAGGGGATACTGGTCTTTATCCATCATATTCATTTTCCCCAATTCATAAGTCGGACATGTATTTTGAAAAACCGCCACTTTCTCCTTTTCGTTTCCCCTGGTGATTGTCACTTCATAAACAGTTGACATGGGTACCCCCGGGTAATTGATCGGGCCGGTTCCCTCATCCTGTGTATTTTCATTTACAGGAATTGTTGCCTCACCCTTCTTGCAACCTAGTTGAAGCAAAACTACCAAAAGCACAACACCCCAATGTTTTAATTTTATCATCTCAAAGTTTTCGATTTCCGAAATTCCGGCCAACAACATATTATTAAATAAACCAGTAAAAAGCGAGCACCTGTTAAAGACGGATCAGTCGATTCTCTTTTGCAGCCAGGTCAGACGCCATGCACCTTCCTTTCGTTCCCCGGCACTATAGAATGGCACAAAACGGAGAGGTTCGCTGCCGGGGATTTTTAATTCAATTGCATTTCCACCTGTCCCTTTTGCCGGGATTACTGTAAATGAGGATTCAGGATTGGTTGCAGGTAATGGAATGACCTCTTCACGCTCTTTTCCCGAGATCAGTCCTTCGACTGCATAGACCAAAGGTCCGCGGGTAAGGGCAAACCATTCGACATTGTACATGCTTTTACCACCCTGGGGAGCGTCTGCATTTTCGGATTTATAGATTACCTTCAGATCGTCAGGTAACTGGATTTCAACGATATCTTTAGCTGTCCAAACACGATCGATTTTGCAATAAGTGCCAGTTTTAACCAAAACATCATCAACCGGTTTCCCGTTTACCATTACAACTGCAGTTTTTGCCCAACCGGGAATACGCACAAACAGAGGGAAGGTGGTTGCCTGTTTCGGATATAAGGTTATTTGGATATTTCCGCTTAACGGGTAATCCGTTTTCTGAACAATACGTACCTGACCGCCATAAGTTAAGCGAATATTCGCTTCGTTTTCGGCATATAAATTACAGGCAATTCCGTTTTCTTTAAGTGAATAAATAAATGATGGCAGTTCTTCCAGGGCTAATGCTCCGCTTGACGGACAGCAATCATTAAAATGTGCAATATGGCGGCGCCCATTTGAAAAACTATGGTAACTCCAATCAATGCCGTTTGAATATTTGGCTCCAAGCAACGAATTATAAAGGGCAGTTTCAACTTCCTGCGCATAACGCGCCTCACCTGTCAGGCGCAGCATTTGTTTGTTAAAATGAATCCACGACATAATGCTGCATGTCTCTACATATCCGTAAGGGCTAAAGAAGTTTTTCACGTTAAAACACTCCTTATGCTTACCGATCCCACCCCAGGCGCCCCCGGCAGGGGTGAGATGGAAATTATGAATATCCTGCCACGCATTTTCCATCGCTTTCAGATAATCGGGATTCGGAGATAGTTCATAAAATTTTCCGACCGCATAAAGATTCCAGATATTCTGATAAATCTTGCCGTCCCCGACCTGTTCGAGGTCTTTATTTGCCAGCATCATTGGAATAAGCTTTAATCCGGTTTTGGTATTGAGCCTGTCCATGATGTAATTTCCAAAATCGATGTACCGTTGGTCTTTTGTCGCTTTATACAATTCAACGACAGACTCCAGAATTATGGTGGCAGACAAGCCATACCGTGTACCATAATTGGTGATATCCGCTTTCCCTTCACCAAATGTTTTGAGGAAAAGTTCTCCAATATTTTTGGCTGTACCTGAATACCGCTCATCCGGATAATACTTGTTTAGCTCCAGGAACCCGATAACCATATAGGTAAGGTTCCATACATCCCATGAAGTGGGATGAAACTTTTCGTTGTCAGCCGTAATGCGCTGAGTGGGTGAATAACTGCCCAGATAGCCATCCTTATCCTGATATGACATTAGTTCTCCGGCAGTTTTAAACAGGAGTTTTTTCAATTCCGGGTTGCCGGTTCGGTTTACGGCAAGGGTTGTTGTGTACAACCATTTTCCGGCATGCTCACCATACCAGTCGTTTGTCTTATTTGTAGCCCGGTATTCTTCGCTAAACATCCTGATTAACTGTCCGTCGTTCCAGGTGGGAAGTAAAAGTAAACGTCCCTCCTCACTGCTTTGAATCTCACTGCCCAGTAATCCCCTGACTGAAATAGCCGAAGGTGGGAGATATTCATTCTGAAATGTCATGCCCTGACCGGCTAAGCCATGGCACAGAGCAAGATTTATAAGAAGTATTATTGAATAAATTGATATGTAATTTATAATCTTCGCAGTGAATCTGAAATTTGGAAATTTATTTTTCATATCAATTAATTTATTTTAAATCACTACAATGAGTCATTCTTCACTCATGTTATTTTTATAATTCCCAAGGTTCAAAATCACAGCACCTGGGTCTTTATCCCGGACATCGTTAAGCCATCAACCCTGACAGGATGGAATAGCCTATCAGGGTTGAATTGTAAGCTCATATTGATACTATAACTGATTAATAACCCGGGTTCTGTACCAAATTCGGATTGGCGGCTAAGGCAGCAGTTGATATTGGAAGCAATTTCCGATATCCGTCTGCAGGATCTGCCGATTTTGCAAACCAGGCGTTGCCGTATTTGCCAAAGCGGATCAGGTCGGTACGACGGTGAGTTTCATACACAAATTCACGTCCCAGTTCGTTACAAAGTTCATCAAGTGTAAGCGTTGCGATGGTGTAATTACCGGATGTATTGCCAAACGCACGCTGACGTACCATGTTAACCAGGTCGACTGCAGCTTGTGGTGCAACCCCTCCGTTTTTGCGCATCAGTGCCTCTGCCTTCATCAGCAGCACCTCTGCATAGCGGAAATAAACCCAGTCATTTTCCATTGTTTCATTTTTGATCTTGATGTCACGGGTAAATTCCCATTTAAAACAACGTGGGCCTTCCCCTTCCTTAGCTCCGGTGAGTGTGTTTAAATTTGTAATTGTTGTCGTCTTTGTGTAATCCAACTGCGTGCCATCACTTTTAAGAATGGGTCTTCCTGCATAGGTCTGCAGACCGGTTGCCCATGAATTGATACGCAGGTCCTTCGGATGATAAAGATTAAAAAACTCCTCAGTACAGGCGGTAGCATCCCAGATTGGGGCTGTAATATTAAATGCCTCTTTGGCCTGATTGGGATGAAGGGCAAACTGATGAACCTGCCATCCCCAGCCATTTCTGCGGTCGAGCGGAAGGATGAAAATATTCTCACTTGAGCTTTCGTTCAGGATTTTAAAATTCTTAAAGTAATCAGGCTCAAGGCTGTAATATCCATTAAGAATTACTGAGTCGCAGGCGTTAATACATTCATCCCATTTAGCAACACCTGTCCATTCCTGGGAATTTAGGTACATTTTGGCCAGCAGTGTATAAGCCGCACCCTGGGTAAGCCTGCCGTAATTCATCTTTGTAAGCGCTTTTTCGAGAAGGGGAATATTTTGTTTAATATCCTCAATCAAAAGCGGAAATACCTGGGTCCTTGTCATGCGTGGAGGAATATCGGTAGGACTGGTACTTAAGGTGAAGGGGATATTTCCCCAAAAATCAATCATCCAGGAGTACTGATGAGCCCTCAACACCTTGAGTTCGGCAATGAAAGTAGGTCTTTTGCCAAATTCCACCTTTGTACTGTCCAACTCTCCAATCACCTGGTTACACAATGCAACTGTTGCAGTAAGGTTTTGCCATGCATTGTTAACGATTGCAGACTGGGGTCTGAATTTATGCAAATAAGCCTCCACAAATATCCCATTATTATTGAGACCTCCTTTGTTGCGAATTGGTGTAATGGCGGAATTGGTCGTCATTTCCTGGATGCCGAAAATGCCCCACGGATCCATTTCCTTGTCCTGCGGCTTCATGTAAACCTTGCCTACAGCCTGTATAAATGCCATCTCAGAACTGTAGTAGCTATCGGCCAATAATTCTGAATTGAGTTCCTCGTCCAGATTGGTACACGAATTACTGATTGAAAACAAACTGATCAGCAATAATATATAATTTATTCGTTTCATAATGATTCCTGTTAATTGCTGTTAGAATTTAAAAGATAATCCCACTAAAAATTTCCTGGTATAAGGATAGTAAGGTAGCTGATCATTGCCGGCACCGGAAGCCTGGAAATCGAATTTTGGAATGGCTCTTTCAGGATCATTTCCTGAATAACTGGTGATTGTCATCAGGTTCTGTCCTGTTAAATACAATCTTAAACTACTCTTGCCAAACAGGAAATTATGACCTAACGTAACATTATCGAGTTTAATATAGGAAGCATCCTCCACAAAACGGCTGTCATATACCGGTTGACCTGTATATTCTGCGTTATTGGTTAAGGTTGATCTTAAAATGTTTCTCCCGTTCAACGCATTCAGATTTTCGTAAAAAACCCGTTCGTAATTGAGCGCGCTTACGCCAAAGACTCCCCTGAAAAAGAAAGATAAATCCCAGTTTTTATATTGAAAATTATTATTCCAGCCTATCTCAAATTTAGGATATTGATTCCCTACGACTTTCCGGTCATTATTGTCGATCGTTGGTTTTCCATTTGCATCTACACTCCCATCGACATTCTCGTAAATTATTTTTGCAGAATTTGCGGGGTCAATTCCCTGGTAAATTAAAGCGTAATAATCACCTACAGGCCCTCCGGGTACAATTCTCTGGGTTAGCGTTCCGACAACAGGACTCATTTCAAGGTATGCCGTGTTAAAACCTTTGGTGGAATCAGAGAAGGTAACCATCTCATTTCTGTTCATTGAAAAACTGACAGAACTCACCCACGAATAATCATTCCCCCGTAAAGGTTCCACATTTAATTGTATTTCAAGACCGTCATTTTTCATCTTGCCTACATTGGCAATTGTCTCCGGAAATACATTCGGCGGCATAGGCACGCTGTATCTCCATAACAAATCGGAAATTAACCGGTGGTAAACATCCACACTTCCCGAAAGTCGATTGTCGAAGAACGCGAAATCAGCTCCAAGATTGTATTCCTGTTTCATTTCCCATTTAAGATCCGGATTTGGATTACTGGCTGCCTCATAAGCATTGATCCACTTTTGATTGTAAAACATCAGCCTTGAGCCCACACGCATTCTTTCGAGTGAAAGATAATTGGGAATATCCTGGTTACCCGTTATCCCATAACCCGCACGCACTTTTAAATCAGAAATCCATGGAATATCTTTGATATAATCCTCTTCATTCAACCTCCACGCGGCACTCACAGCTGGAAACCATCCCCATTTGTTGTTTGCCCAAAACGTGATGAGCCTTCACGGCGCAAAGATGCCGAAAGCAGGTACTTCTCGTTGTAGTTATACATTAACCGGCCATAAAATGCAATTAATGTATTGGCTTCTTTCCCTGATCCAAATTCTGCCTTGCCAATTATACGGTCGGCACCGGAACCAATATTGTTGTATAAAAAAGAATCGTAATCAAAATCATTATTCGTCAGATTAAATCCCTTATTGGTATCGTAGGAATAAGAATATCCTCCCAGTACCTTCATGGTATGCCCGGAGAAACTTTTTATATACTCAAAGTCAGGTTCCAAAAGAAGATTTTCAAGGTTTCTTGTGGAAAGTGATGCCTGGTTGGTGCCCTGGTTGGGATAATGTTTTGTATAATAAGTTCCGATGTAATCCTGACTGTTGAAGTAATTTCCATGCACGCGCAATTTCAACGCATTGAACAGCATATAGGATGCGTTAACATCCCCGCTAAAGGAATGTTCATCGACATCATAAGTACGTTCTTTTACCTGTGCCATTGGATTGGCATCATCAAGAGTTGACGGATAATAACCGCCATTGGTTCCATTGTCCGGCTCGTAGATCGGGGCGGTCGGATTGCGTGTCAGGGCATTATTTACAGCACCGCCAACTCCCAGGTTAGTGTTTTTAATTTTACTGTAAGTCATCCGGTAGTCTATTTTAAGCTTATCATTCAATGCAGACTGGCTGACAAATATACTGGGAGTAAAAGTCGTTGATTTTGTTCCAATTACGATACCCTCATTGTCTTTAAAGTAGATATTTCCCTTAAAATTTAAATTTTTAGATCCCCCCGAAGCGGTAAAGCTGTAATTCTTATTAATCTGCGGTTGTGTGATTTCCTTCAGTACATTGAGACTTTCACCCTTATCAAAGGCAGCAAGGCCACGATCAGTGATTGCCTCCCTGTATTCTGCCGGATTAAGAAACCGGTCATCATCATCCATCACCTGATATGCACCATATGTGCTCAGATCAAATTTAACATTACCAATTTCAGGTTTTTTGGTGGTTATCAGGATAACGCCATTGGTTGCCCGGGTACCGTATATTGCGGCTGCCGAACCATCTTTCAATACATCAATCGAAGCGATCTGATTGGGATCAACCATATCCATGGCTCCCACTACTCCATCCACAATTACCAAAGGTTGCAGACCGCCCATTAACGAGCTAAATCCTCTCAAACGAATCTGAAAGCTACCATCGGGACTACCGCCGCTACTGTTGGTAATCGACAATCCGGGTACTTTGCCCTGAATAAGTGACATTGGATTTGTCACATCACCTTTACTGAAACTTTTTTCGGAAATTGAAGCTACCGAGCCGGTTACCTCCTTTTTAGTAACGGTTCCATATCCAATGGCAACCACCTCTTCCAATCCTATTGTTTCATCCTCGAGTACAACATTCAGGTTGGTCTTATCCCCGACGATGACCTCCTGCTTTTTCATTCCAACAAACGAAAACTGCAAAGTTGCATTTGCCGGTAGGTTGGAAATTGAATATTTCCCGTCGGTATCCGTTATTACTCCTGAACTGGTTCCTTTTATTACAACAGAAACCCCGGGTAGTGATGCGCCCGATTGATCAGTAACTTTCCCGCTTACAGATTTAACCTGCCGGGTAACTGATCCCACTGTCGTAGCCTGCACAAGGCCCAAGGTCAACATGAATACCGTAAAAAACAGCAACCTGACAAAATTTGGAGCGCTACCGGTAGCCGGGAACTTACTCCCTTTGATCGTCGATTTTTTTTTCATCCGTAATTAATTGGTTTTTAAATTTGATCCCGCCTCCGCGGGGAGAACACATTGGTATGAACTTTCGTCCGTGTTTGTCGCGCAACTGCACATTGCACGTTTAGTAGTTTCGTATTAATTCGTTCTTTTTTCTTTAATGCCTGGTTTAAATTTCACAATCATTTGTTTTTCTGGTGAGTTAATAGGATTCAATATTGCTGGCGTTACATTTTTCATTCAATTGAAACAGGTGCGATATACCGCCAGACATTATTTCCGGTACAAACATAGAAAAGAAAATAATAAGAACAAACGTTTGTGCAAAATATTTTTGAATTGAGATAATATTTTTAGCCCCAGGTGTTCGAACCAGTGCCATAGGAGCTCAATGCATATTTCAGAGTTCAGTATATTAACGATGTAGCCCTAACCTTCAGTAAGATTACCTGATTTTGAATCTTCACCGGAAAAAAAATTATAGTGTGAATAATAATGCCTACATTTGTACAAACGTTTGTACAGTATATGAAAAATCAGAAAGTTAACATAAACGATATAGCCCAAAAAACCGCATTGTCAATTACCACGGTGTCAAGAGTACTCAACGGCAAAGCGGAACAATACCGCATCAGCAAGGAGTCGCAAAAAGTTATACTTGCCGCTGCCAAAGCCTTAAACTACGTTCCTAACCAGTTTGCCGTAAATCTGAGAACCGGACGGAGCAACACCATAGCTTTAATTGTACCTTCACTGAACAATCCTTTCTTTGCCGGCATTGCCAGCGCGATAAATGCTGAGGTTCGCAAATTCGGATACATTACCATTATCAGCGATAGTGACGAGAACCAGGATATCGAAAAGATGGAACTGCAACAACTGGTATCCAGGAATATAGAGGGATTGATTATTATACCCTGCGGAAACCAGTGGGAAAACATCAAACAATTATACGATCGCGGATTTCCGTTAATTTGCATTGACCGCTATTTTGAACAATTGGATTTACCATATGTTGCAACCGATAATTATGAAGGTGCATATTCTGCTACAAAATACCTAATCGATAACGGCCATTCCATCATTACCTGCATACAGGGTGTTCAGAAATCGACCCCAAATAAATTGCGGGTAAAAGGGTTTAGCGATGCCATGGAAAAAGCAGGTTTCGATACGTACAGCGTAGTCGGAGACGAATTCAGTGTCCAGAACGGATACCTGGAAACCAAAATGCTGCTTCAACAGAAAATAAGACCCACTGCCTTATTTGCCCTTAGCAATACCATTGCCATGGGGTGCATGAAAGCGCTCAAGGAAGAAAAGGTCAGGATTCCTGATGATATATCGCTTATAACATTCGATGATCACCCCTATCTTGATTATCTTGCAACACCACTCTCCTGCGTTGCCCAGCCCGTAAATGATATCAGTAAAATTGCAATAAAGTATCTCTTCTCGAGGTTAAAAAACAAAGAAGTCAAGCCGACACAACTTCTGCTCAAACCTACACTTATGCTCAAGGAATCGGTCAGAACCATTTTGAAATAGCCGGTAATTCCGCGTGACTGCTTTTTTATCTTAATTTTTTATTACCGTTTTAGTATAAGCACCTTTGTTCGAACGGACCCTGAGCATATATATGCCGGGATTGAGATTTGACATATCCATTACGATCCGGCTATTATTTGAAATTTGATTCCTGATGCATTTACCGGATGAATCATACAATTCAATTCCGGTAATACTTTCTCCGTCACCCTGAATCAGGTCTATATAAAGATGGGTTGTAAAAGGCACAGGATAGCACACCAGCTTCTCCCCTCCCCGGTAGGATTCAAAGACCAGATTATCAAGCCACCCATTTTTAAGCAGGTCATCCAGGTTTGCTGATTTAAGTGAGTTAACTACCAGATTTATACCGGAAGACGTTGCGGAAGCGCCTTTATTGTCTGTTGCTCTGGCAGTGAGGATGTAATTTCCTGCGGGTACCAGCGTTTGGGTATATGAATAAGGAGCTGAATTGTCTGAACGGAGTAAAATACTTCCATAATAAAAATCAACTTTAGCAATCGATCCGTCGGGATCAGAAGCTGAGGCAGTGAGTGTAATGGATGCGGGGGCAGTGAAAGTCGTTCCCGGTGCCGGACTTAGAAAAGCAATAACCGGAGGCAAATTGGAGGATTGAATTACATTGATGGTAACAGGAACGCTTGTAACGGTAGCTCCAGCATTATCAGTCGCTTTTGCAGTAAGAGTATAAGTTCCCGTGGGAACACCTGTGCCGGTGAATGAATATGGATAAATATTATCAGAAACAAGTAAAGCACTGCCGTGGTAAAAATCAACTTTGGCAATTGTTCCGTCAGGATCTGTGGCTGTGGCTGTAAGGGTAACCGAAGCCGGAGCCGTAAAAGTAGCCCCGGACAGCGGACTTGTAAAGGCTATCACCGGTAATTGATTCACTCCCGAAATCCAGATTGGCGACGAAATGGCCTCATTCCCGTCTGGCTGCCTGACCTTCACAAAGTAATACTCATTATCCAGGAATTGCTGTGTCGTTATGATATCCGGTTTTGCCAAATTTGGCATCCAGGTATTGACAATGACACCATTTTTTACTAAATAAACATGTGTAAAAAGCTCCCCGTTCCCGTCGGAAGCAAGGATACGAACGGGGTAAGTACCCGCCACAACAGTGGATCCCATTTCGTTCCCATTGATCGTGAATGAGAGCGCTATATTTTTGTCAAGTGTGCTGTAAAACCTTCTTGCCTTTAATGCATCATACAGGTCTTCACGTGTATTGGCATTGGCAAGTATAGCCATCCGGTAGTCAGTAGCAGTACCCCAGGTTCCGAGATGGTTATCTTCGCTGCTGACTGCACCAATTTTCCAGTTCCGGCTCAGTGCCTCATCGTAGTAACCTTTGTTTCCATCATTGGGAAAGTACCCATCGTTATAATAATACACACTATAGTCTTTAAACCCGTTCGCCAGTTCCATCCCGACTATTTTGGAAGACGGGGTTGTTAAAAAATGGTTGAACTCCGTTCCCTCACCATCTGTTAATCCGGGATGACAAAAAAAGGCAATACACTCCTGGTTATTGATCCAGTCGCATAATTCTGTAAATGTAAAAGAGTCGAAATAATTCTCGCTGTTGATCACATTCACATGTCCATAAACAAACGTGGTCCATTCAAACCCCCGGAATGTTGTAAAGACACCCGGTTCATAAAAGGAATCAGCCGCTGTTTTTGTGGCTGCCCATTCTGTATTATCAATGGATCCGCTGTGGTCCGACAAGCCGAAGAAATCGAGATTCGCAATTTTCGCCTGGTTATAGGCCTGAGCAGGAGTACCAACACCATCCGAAACATCGGTATGGTTGTGAAGACCTCCATAATAGACATTATAATTGCCTATTGTTGGCTGTGCAAATTGGTATGTGGGAAATGCCAAATACAAAGCCGTGAAAAGGAATAGATCAGATGCTTTCATAACTTTGAATTTTTATTTATTAAGAACGATTATAAATAGATATTAAGAACGATTATAAATAGTGAAATGTTCGAAAAATCTATTCGAAAAATATTGTATCACAACCCAAACAACAACTTAAATGCTTTTGCTGAAAATAATTATATTTACCGTTTCAGTTAAATGATACCGGCACCGATGGAGGAACCAATTGCTCTGATTCCTTTTTATTTTCTATTTAAAGATTTCAGGTATTGAAATCACAAAAGAAATCAACCTTAAATTAAACACAACGGATTATATTAAATTTATCAACCATATGAATTCATTACTTTCCAGGAAAATCAGGTCGAAAAACCTCAAATTAAGATTTTTGTTGATTAAAACTTTTGGCATTTTTTGTTGTACATTCTGTTATATAGGTAGTTTTGCAGTATTGCCGGTTTCATTAAATAGAAACTTGCCCGGGCAATCCCAAAATAATCCGGAATCATTGGCTGTAGCTGACCGATATCTTGGACGTGTGAAATTATTCGTTGAAACCATGATGGAAAAAGGTACAGACCATTATGGTACTGAATCTTCTCCCCTGTTTGCAGCCATGCTAAATCTTGATTCCATGGAATTGGCTGTCAAGGAATTGCCCGAAGATGTAATTAAGAAGGCAAATTCTGCGAACGGTCTGCCTCAGGAATTGGATATTAAGCGATTGGCAAAGTATGGATTTCCCCCATTACCAATAGGAATCAGACCAACGGATCGTTCTCCGTTGGGTTGCAATTTCGAGCACGACATGGTGCTTTTAAACACGTTGTATGAGCTTACCCTGGTTACAGGGGAACCTCAGTATGCAGCACATGCCAATAGTTACCTGAGCTTTTGGTTAGAACACTGCCAAAGTCCAATCACCGGTCTGATGGCATCGGGTGAACACATGTGCTGGGATTTCATCCATGAACAGGCATTCGGCAATATCCGTGAATGCTACCGCAAAAATCCCCTATGGGATAAATTATATACTATAAATCCTCAAAAGGCAGCCAGTATAGCTGATGCTGAATGGATGAGCCAGATACACGATAAAAAAGTCGGTGATTATTCCCGCCATGCCAGTTATCATAACTATTTTACCAAAGACAGTGCAGCTTACCAGCGGCATGCAGGTTTTTATATCTGGGATTATGCGAATGCATACCTGCAAACACGCGATCCCAAATACATCAATCGTATAGAAGTACTTATTGAAAGCCGAACCGGGATATCTCCTGAACCTTATAGTGTGCTGGTTAATCAGCGTGGGTTTAAGCCTGAGAATGGGAAAGACCATATACTTCGGCTCCTGATATGGGATGCGGCTGGTTTGGTTCCGGGAAAGACGGACTCATGGAGAGATATAGTTAAACAGATTGACAAACAAATGATACCTGAGGAATTTGCAGCTTTGCCTACTTCAGAGGATGCAGCAAGTCCCGACATGAAGAACAGCCCTGTGCGTTTACAGCTAACTCAAGGGGGTAAACGGACAATTAGTCAGAGTCTGCCCGTGATATGGCGGGCCAGCTATGGCTCATGGGGTGTCAGTGCCCTGGCCCTGGAATACCTGACCAGGTATAATCAAACAGGAGATAAACGTTTTATGAACATGGCTATTACAATAGCACGGCGATATGTTGAAAGTGGAATTCCGAATGTAAAAGACGATTTGTGGCCAGGAATATGTGGCCAGGTAATCTCACTTTGTACAAGTCTTTATCAGGAACCCCAACTGACCAATGCTGATCAAATGATTTTTCTGAACTACGCAATACAAGTGGCAGATATGGCAGATAAACTGTTCAGTAAAAACGGACTATTCCGTGCCGATGGGACTGTCGTCCATTACGAAGCAATTACAGGAGCCGATAATTTATGCTGGGGTTTATTACAGCTTTCGTGCGCATTAAAAGGAGAAGGGCATCAGCCTGGTCATATCGATGTTAACTGGTAAGAAGAACTGTTCCAAAATATTGAAAGATTAAGAGACAATTAACAGTATTAATGCCCGGTGAGTTCCGGTGCCCCCCAACCCTTACAATGTGATAATCATAAAGTTTTTATATTATTCATTACAAATTGATTCCTGTAAATTCTTAAAGTATCAGGTTAGTTTAAGATTCAATCGTTTGCAATAATTATAAGACTATATTTTCGTTTAGTAAGGGGGTAGCGTCCAATTTCAGCGTATTACTTAGAAAATAATCATGCATTACGGATTAACAAATACGAAGCGTTACGGGAAAATAGTCATGACCATGCTGATAGTTTTTCTGTTCAGTTTATCTTCCCGCGGCCAATGGAACTTCACGACTGACTATTTCAGCATTCACATCAATAAAAAGGGCTTAATTACCAGTATGAAGAATATTACGGCAAAGCCAAACCGGGAATTCAGTCTGCCGGATAAGCCTTCGCCATTACTGAGCCTTTACGACAGTAATAAAGCCATTTATTATGAACCCATTAAGGCTCATTATAATAAAGCTCAAAAAATCATCACTCTAAATTATTCAAACGGGTCGGTTGCCCGGGTTAGTCTGATTCCGCAAAACAACTATTTTAAGCTAACGCTTCAGTCGCTTGCACCACGCACTTCTATTGATGGTGTTCAATGGGGCTCTTATCATACCAGCATCACCAATCTTTTAGGAGAAATAATAGGCGTGGCCCGCGATACCAGCGAAGCAGTTAACTTTGCCATTGGCATGCTCGCTCTTGATGACAATACCCTGGGTGGCACATCTGAAACAATTGCCGATGCAGCTCCTTTTCAGTATATTATCCACAGCCCTGATTCAAAGCGTTTTCCCTTGCCTGAACATCTGCATGAAGGACAGGTTTTTACGCTTGGGGGCGATGGAATCAGTGATGTAGCTTTTTACGCCCACAAAGAACCCTTTTACCGGATCATGTATGGTAATGCCGCGATGGTTGACGATAAGGGAAGAATATCAATTAATTATCATTCAAGGGACAGGTCTTTGAAAAGAGAAGTTAATTTTTCATTAATACCAAATATGGCTGCCAATACTCCAAACCATATCGAGGTTCAGCCCTTGCCGGTTGATTATATCGGCTCGTCCGTAGCTTTTTGGGGTGGTCCCGACAGTATTGCCCTGATGAAAATTATCAGGAATATTGTGTTGTCAGAAAACCTGCCTTATCCAACTATTAATGGCAAATGGGTGAAAGATCCGGCATCATTTGTTCCGGATGCTATTACCAGCGGAGGTTTGTACGATAGCATTATTCCCTATACCGCCAGGTTGGGGTTTAAGGCAATCAGTTTATATGATCAGGGATTTATCAGACCCGATCGGGGCAATAAAGGATATCTTGATGGTGAAAATTTCGAAAAAAAACCTATAAAACTTACATCCGGGAATAAATCGCATAAGGAGTTTTCTGAAATGGCGGCAAAGCATGGAATTCTTGTGGGAAGGACCCCAATAACCACTTCACTGGCTCCCGGAACCAAAGATGCCAGCCCGATTCCGAGCGACAGCTTGTGTTATCAGCAAAAACGCCTGCTGATGGAAAGTATCAGTCCGACAGATACTATCATAATTGCAGACGACCCTAAATACCTGGAAGAGATCGCCAGTTGGGAAGGACACGCCCGGAATTTAAATATGATAAAAATCGGCAAAGAACTGATTCATTATCTGGGAGTATCGGATAAAGAACCTTACAGACTTTTAAATGTAAAACGGGGATACTGGAACACTATTCCCGCGAACCACGAAGTCCGCGATACCATCTACAAACTTCAGGTAACCCTAAATTACGGATACGACGGACTGATTCCAAATATGCAGCTTCAGGATAAAATCGCTGAGTACTATGCCGACATCTGTTACCTGAATGGTTTAGGCTATTACGACTTCGACGGACAGGAATTTTTGTTCAATAACGGACATGGGTACTATTCGGCAAAGCGCTTTTTCAGAAAAATGTTTGAAAGAGCGGCAAAACTTGGTGTTCCGTATATCCGATTTACCGGAGCTACTTTGTCAGAAGGTTCATGGCATTATCAAAGTATCTGGAATGTTGGAGGGGTAAAAACCTGTACGATGCTGACACCCGGGAATGGGGAAGTACAACAAGTCAGGGTAAAGACCTTAGAGACGTAACATATTCCAATTATTTTCCGGTGGGCATGGGAGGCAATTTTCCCATTAAGGCCAATTCAACAGTTGAGCAGTACGAACACATACAAGCAATTTCTGTGGGTGTAGGAACAACCTATAGCCTGTCTCTTAACCAAAAAGATGTTGAAAGTTGCCCTCAGAAGGATGCAATTTTCAATGTTATCAGAACATGGGAAGATGCCCGTGCGGCTAATGCTTTTCCCCGATGGGTAAAAAAACAGCTGGCCGATCCTGCAAAAGACTGGACCCTGGAAAAATCAGATAACAATGCCTGGAAATTATACCAAAAGATTGACGGAGTAAAATCGAATCCAATTATTTTAACCAGGGACAAAGGTTATTAGCATATTGTATTACTATGAATGAAGAATGTTTTTGCTGAAAATAATTACATTTGACCTTTCAGATAAATTCCTTTGAAATACCAGGATGCATCCGCTTTGTGAATCATGATCATAGCCGGGGCCGGGATTTCCAGGATGACTAACTACAATTGAATAAGACCAACTTTAATTGACCGATTTTTACTTTTAAACATGAAACGAATCATCATCCTTTTATTTGTAACTGTTGCTTTCTGCATCCATTTTGTATCGGCACAAACGTCCAACGATAGAGTGACTCTCGCTGAAAACGGCAGTTCTAATCTTATGTCGACCAAATCATCGGGAAATGGTATCAATACCAATGATAAAAACCCAAAAAAAATTCAATTGCCGGAGGCCCCGATACCGCACTCATGGGGTATTCAGCTCAAGACGGGAAATGTCTCAGCAGAGAATCTCGATATGATTCAGACCCTTGGGTATAAAGTCGTCCGGCGTGGATTTATCTGGGAAAGCATTGAGAAGGTGAAGGGCGTTTACGACTTCAGCGCTTACGATCGGCTGATGAAGGACTGCCGCGACCGCGGACTTACAGTCGTGGGTTGCATCGCTTTCGCAAACAAACTCTACGGTGGCACTGTACTTGAAGATAAAGGCCGTGAAGGTTATGCGAAGTTTGCCGCCGCCCTGGCCAAACACTACAAGGACTACAATATTTTGTGGGAAATATGGAATGAGCCCAACACGATGACCTTCTGGGGCAAACACGGGGGTAAAGGCAACACGGAACGGTACGCGGACGAATATCTTGCTCTTGTCAATGTAACAGTTCCCGCCATGCGTAAGTCAAACCCAAAGTGCTTCGTGATGGGCGGCGCGATGTCTGCCTTTTGGGATCAGTCCTTCAACTGGATGGGATATTGCTTTGAGAAAGGAATTCTCAAATCGGGCATTGACGCATGGTCTGTGCATCCATACGGGACTAAGAATCCGGAGGATTACATCGACTGGTACGCTAAAATTCGGGAGATGATGGTTAAGGCCGGCGCTCCTGCTACATTTCCAATCCTGAACAGCGAACGCGGCTACCCTATCGGGAAGGCCGAAGGCTATGCCGGTGGTGACCCGAAACAGAGCCATGAATACCAGGCCTGGCATATCGTGCGCCAAAATATTGTCGATATTTTGTGCGACATCAAGGTTACAATCTGGTACGAATGGAGTGGTACTGAAGGATTCAGCCTCCTGCATGGCACTGAGAAAACCCCGGCTTACAACGCTGTGAAGTTCATGATCGGTCAACTCAGCGGCTTTCATTTTGACAAGCGCCTACCTACGTCATCGGACAGGGATTTCGTGGTGCAATTCACCAATAACACCGGCAGCATGAAAATTGTAGCCTGGACATCTCCGCCGACAGGTGGTAGTCCGGATAAAATTGTCCAGCATCAGATAACCATCCCGGTCGAGGCAACCGGATCGCCGGAAATATTCCAGCTTTACGGCGATAAAGAAACTACCGCAGTTGAGTGTGGGGTAATAAACCTTTTCCTTACCGGAGCGCCGCAATATATCGTTTTCGAAAAGCAATAACACCGCTACCTTTTATATTACTCAATGATCATGACTAGAACTACAATTTTTAACACGATCCTGTTCATTTTTATGCTTACTGATTTGAAGGCAGTTTCACAGGAAAAAATTGAATCCGCCCGGAACCTGCAATCAGGCAAGGTCAACGAAAAGGACCTTCCGGCTACGAACGAATATGTAAGATTGCTTCCCAATAACGGGAACTGTGTCTACCCCGGCAAAAATCTGCTGCGTCAATGGCCGCAGGGGGGCCCGCGGGAGCTTTGGAGGCTTCAGATCGGTGAGGGGAAAGCCGCCATCGTGGAATCAGGAGGAAGAGCTTTCACAGGTTACCAGGCCGATGGCAAGCAGTGGGCTGTGTGCTTTGATCCTTTGACGGGTAAGATACTTTGGAAAAAGGTATTAATTGCCATTGAAAACCATCATGTTGTAAATGGCACGGTTTCGACTCCGATAGTAGATGGTGACCGTGTTTACTTTTTTCCATACGACAGCGACAAAGGCAACTATTGGTATCCGCAATGCCCGATCTTCTGCCTGCAGGTGAGCGACGGTGCAACAATGTGGGAGGAACACGAGCAATTCAATGCTTCCGAGGGCGGACTGCCTCTGATCCTTGGCGATATCATGTACATTGGTTCCAGTGGTAAAGATAATGTGCTCATAGCGATTGACAAGCTGAGCGGAAAGATGCTATGGAAGACAGGTGACGACACCGGCGCAGAATATTGCTTCCAGACCGGCAGTTCACTAAGTTACGCAGAGTTCTGCGGAGTTCCTCAGATCGTATGCTCCATTTATAAGAACGATTATATTGGGGTAAACGCTGTTACCGGAGAAATTCTCTGGCACTGGAGCTTTCCGACTGCACCTTCCTCGGGACCGGTTCCTACACCGGTTGTGCTGGGTAACCGGATGTTTGTCTCAACCTTCCAGGGAGCCGCCTCTTGGGGCGCCTTACTGGAGTTCACCATGAAGGAAGGGAAGATCTCGCCAGATACAGTCTATATCAGTGACAGGCTGATGTGCAATGGTTTTCATACTCCTTCGGTTTATGAGGGTGCTGTTTATGGTTTCGGGCGCGGCAACAGTGGCGACGCTCTGCAATGCATGGACCTCCTGAGTGGAAAACTGTTTTGGCAACAGGAAAATCCGGAGTGGAGCCGCAACGGAAACATGATTGTTGCCGATGGATTGATTTTTGCCCTCACAAAGCGTGACGAACTTGTTTTGGCGGAGGCAGGCAAAGAGGGGTATAAGGAGTCAGGTCGCGTCAATCCGGGAATAAAACTGGGGATTCAACAACAGCCTACCCTTTTTAACGGCCGGCTCTATTTAAAGGGAAATGATACCATCGTATGCTACCAGGTGGATTCTCAAAACGTTGGTAGTGAGTAATTCACAAGATAATACCAATCAGTACCTACCCGCATAACCAAACTTTACAATAGCTCAAGACCTGCGTTCTCTCTTTCATACTCTCTTTTCAAAAGAAAAACCGTTTAACTATCAAATAGTTAAACGGTTTTAAAGTACCCGGGGCGGGAATCACGCCATATTAATTTCATTTTATTTAATTTGTATAATATTGCTGGTTTACTGACATTTGAGGCGTTAAACTTAATTTATATTTGTACGGTTTAATTTACTTTTATATTTTTTCTCTTCCGTTTCTCTTCCTGATTGTTCAATTGTGTATCTTTGAATGAACTTATTTTTTCAGCAATGGTAAATCTAATATTTTATTTAAACACTTACAAAAAAAGTAAGAAAACTGGATTAGTTCCAATAATAGCCAACATATCATTTAGTTATAAAAATATTTCAGGTGAAACGATTTATAAAAATATATCTAAATCCGTTGGAGCTGTTAAGGTTCACCAGTGGAGTAAATCACAACAGAGAGTTAAAGAATCTTTTATTTTTGAAGAGGCCAATTTAAAAACAAATCCGATGCTCCAGGAAATGCAGGAAGATTCAAAAACGTATTTTACTGAATTGGAAAAACATAAAACGGAACTTACTGAAGATATTATTCGAAAATATTTTAAAGGCGAAAAATTGAATTTTAAGCCTAAAGAGGAGGAGAAAAAAAGTTTTTGGAAAGCTTATGAGGAGTTTTTAAATCTGGGTGAATTGGAAAAAGCGTACAATACCAACCGCAATCGGAAAACCATAAAAAATAAACTGAAAGAATTTGAAAAAGATACAGGTTATAAAATGACATTTGATCGTATTAATTTAATATTTTTCGACCGATTGAAGGAATATATTTTAATCGAAAAAAAGCACACTTACAATTATTTACCTGCAATAACGGACAAATTCAAAGCTTTTATGAATTGGAGTTCAAAAAGGGATTACCATAACAATACCATCTATAAAAGTTTTTGCGCACCTGAAAAAGAGGGTAATATAATTTATTTGACTTTTCCAGAACTTCAAAAATTGATTAACCATGAATTTAAAAGCGAAAAATTACAAAAGGCGAGTGATTTTTTTTGCTTTGGTTGTTTGACCGGCTTAAGATATTGCGATTTGAAAGAATTAACCAGGGATAATATAGCGGATGGATTATTAAAAATCACAACCCAGAAAACAAATACCCTGGTAACCGTTCCAATTTACCAGGGATTGCAAACCATCATTGATAGATATCCAAATCAATACAAGCTTTTACCAAAATTATCAAATCCGAAATTAAACGAATATATAAAACTATGCTGCAAAGATGCTAAAATTGATAGTCTGACAGAATCAAAAACGTTTATTAAAAATGTGACAAAAACCGAATTTAGGCCAAAGCATGAGTTGATCACAACACATACCGGACGGAAAACATTTATTACTTTGGCACATGACAGGGGTTTAGATATTGAAATGATTAAATCAATAACCGGAATCACACGAGAAAAAACATTAAGGCGTTATTTATCAATCTCGAATGATAATAAAATGGAGAAATTAAAGAAAGCTTTTGATTCATTAAATAATCTTGGTTGAACTATTATAATTCATTTCCAGGAATCAAAAACACATCCTTATATAATTTTAATTCTTCATTAGCAATACCACCGTTATTTAAAAACTCATCAAACTCATTATAGGAAAGAATGCCAACATTTACATATGAATCGATGCTTTTTCTTATAAGAATATTCGTATTAAAAATTTCATCTTTAATACTTTCTGAACTAATATCTTTACTTAGCTTGTTTCTTGTTAAGGCCAAATCTATTTCTGAAACAATCATACGCATGATATGAAATTTGATTTGTTTGCTCTCTCTTTTAAGCAAATCAATAGTAAATTCTTTTGACTGAATAATTTTATTTAGTTGATCGATTTCGTTTTTTAATTGTTCCGTTGATGGATTATTGTTTGAAATTTCAAAAAGTTCATTAAAATCTACACCTAACACTTTTGAAATATTCTTTCCCAATTCAATGCTTATAGATTTGGTTCTGCCTGCCTCTATACTCGCAAAAGATGGTTGAGTTATTCCAATTAATTCACAGACATCAGTTTGTTTTAAGCCTTTAGACTTCCTTATTCTTTTAATTTTCTGATTCATTGTTTCCATAACTTCAAAATTAACAATCTTTTGCACTCGAATAAATAAAAATGTTCAAATTTTTTATAATTATTTGCATTTCTTTGTTTTTAAATAAATTTATCTATATTTGTACCATGTAATGCAAATATATAAATACATCATGGAAGCAACAGAAAAAATTTTAGTAGTAACAGAGAAAATGCTTGAGCAGGTAATTTTGCGGATTTTAGGCGACAGGGAAAAGAAAGACGAATTTTCCGATTTTGATAAGGACAAACTTTCAAAACCTGAAGCTGCAAAAATGATTGGAATTAGTATTCCGACATTGGACAATCTCATTAAAGCAAAAAGATTTAAGCAGTATAATCTTGGAGGCCGGAAATATTTTTTAAAATCTGAAATTTTGATCGCATTACGTCAAGTTACAGAAGACAATTTAAATAAACCATATAAATCCAGGATTAAGCCCACTACTAAAAGCAAAAACACAACGAAAAATCAGTGATTAAAGATATTGCCTGAGCTCTGTAGGGGTACAACTCAGGCCAATGCCCGTTCGCCTCGGTTATATGGCTGTTGTTTCAAAGAGTGAAAAGGGAAAAGCGGGAGCCCGGATGAAATATATCCGGTACCGCTATCCCAAATCTTTCCAGATGAACAGCCAGTCACCAGAGCGAGGGCAAAAGAAAAAAACCCAAAGGACATTTAATAATTAAAACTTGAAACAATGTTAAATTTAATTCAATCAGTACCAACTACAGCTCCAGTATCGTTAAATTTCTTCGAACTGGACAGGGTTGTCACCAGGGCACCAAAATCACTAATTCAAGCCACAGAACAGGCCAAATGTCACACTAAAAGCTTTGGTTCAAACAGCCAAACAGAAAACAAAAAAACTACACAAAAAGGCGAAAAAAGCCTAAATCTCTAACAATTACAATTAACAGAGTACTAGTATCATAACCCCTACCTCGTTAAATAAGAAACAAACGGAAAAAAACACTGATGGAAAAAGAGGTTAGAAAGCCGAAAGGTTGGGCCAAAAAAAACATAACAGACCCCAACAATCGGCGTTCATGGACACTCACCAAGTTGAAACGTAAAAACCATAAATTAACAAAAGAGATGAACAACTATATCGGTACAGCGGATTTAACAGACGTTCAGGACGCGCGAATGAAGAAATTAAAAAAGGATGTTGAGAATTGCAGCAATGCAGCCATTTACCGCGAAGCAATTGAAAGTGGTAAAACAACATTCATTGGTGCCGCATCATGCAAAAACAAGCTTTGTTTTGTCTGCAACTGGGCTCGTCAAAAAAACATCCGTCGTAAATACATGGCCTGGTTTAAAACAAATCAATCGATTGTTGAAATTCACAAACACACCAACGGAAAAACAGCGGTCAAATATACCACGCAAACCAGATGGACCGGCAATAAATACCCGGAATGGAATCTGGAAGGTTACCGTGAATATGATTTAATGCATTTGACGTTGACCGTTCCCCATTTTGAAAATACAGGATTTAATGGGGATCTCTACTATTTCGAAAAAATTTCATACTTGTTTAAACGGATGCGAAATGAGTGTATAGAATGGAAACGGCTGGTATTTGGCGGTGAATTTGGATTAGAAACGATAAAAAAGAAAAACGGTCAGCATATTCATATTCACAGTTTATTGTTAGTTCGTTGTGAACGTCAGAGCAGGAACAAGCTTCATCTGGCCATTATGGAGTATTGGAACAATGCAACGGTTAATAACGATGTTGCCAGGGATCAATTTACGGATGAAGAAACAAAAGCTATAATCCGGGGAAATAAAATGATTGATAATCTATTTGTGGCAAAATTAAACCCAAAGGGATCAACATGGTTAGACTTACAAAATATTTACACCTATACAGCAGCCGGCGAAAAAACAAGATCCGCAACATGGAATTCAAAAGAAATGATGATTGCTGTTCTCGAGACAATCAGTTACCATTTTGAACCCTATGCATTCGAAAAAGAAACAGGAAAATTTGACTTAGCGTTAATGGCCGAAATAGCGCCGATTTTGTACAATAGAAGACTATATAATAAGTTTGGTTGTTTGCGCGGTGAAAAGTCGCTAAATGTTACCGAGGATTGCGACATAGCGGAAGAATATTCCGATGCCGTAGAAGAATTGGTTGATGAAGGCACAGGCGAGATCACCCAGGCGAATAAATTTTATCTCGCGAACCCTTTATTTGTTCGTCATATCCCGGAACGTGATTACTGTATTGAGCTGGGTAATGAAGCTAAACGCCGGTCTATTGTGCTCGATGCACAAACCACAGGCCAGGCGGTGAAAAGAATGGCAGAAATGATGAGCACACAATTCAAAAAAGGGAGATGACTTTAACTATATCAACATTAATTAAACAAAACTATTGCTGATACCCTACATATTGTTGTAACTAAAAACCCCTTTCGAGTAGTACCAATACCTTCAGGGGCTTTTAATCTTGAAACATTGTAAAAATAAGAAATAGTTACGTAACAAACAAAAGTAAAATAGTTTATAAATTTTCAAATAGCTCTATTAAGTGCTGTAACACTATCAGGGCATTAATTCACTTTTTAAACAACATTCAAAATTATGGAAAACTTTACAGACTTCAAAATGGCAGATGGATTGTCCAAGGTACAATTAAATGAACGTATTCTGCACGAAATTAATTTACTACAGACCGAAGGAACCGTATGGAATGAACCGGGTGACATCGTTTTTAATAATGCCGGCATCATTGATCTAATCACAGGATTAACCGAACTAAATGATTTTTTGCTTTATGTATGCGAGGTAGGTTCAGAAGTTAAATTAGAACCGAAGACAATTTTAAAACATTGCCAATCAATTAGACAGTTAAAAGAGCACTTGAATGAGCTTAGGGCAAATGTTCCATGTCACAATAAATTTTGTCTTACCTGTAACGAAAGCTTAGCAAAAAACATACGACGAAATTACAAATCATGGTTTAAAACAAAAGGATACAAATGAGTAAATCAATTGATTCCAGAAAAATAAGGGATGATCTTTACAGTATTCAGGATACCGTAAATATGATGGTCTGGTTAATTGAAGATTGTAAATCTCCGGATCGCGTACATACCTGGTTATACAATATTGTAAGTGCTGTATCAGATTTAAAAAAACATTGTAAAATTAAAGGAGGCAACAAATGAGTAAAAAAGCTAAGATATTCAAAATAGATCCCCAATCTTCAGAAGTAACTGAATTATTGCGTTTGATCGAAGACAAAACAGGAAGCCTGAGTAAATATTTAAGGGCAATACATGATTTTGCAGTACATTTCTCAAATATTGATATTGATGATGAGTTGAAAGCAAAGCTTTACTGTTTAGCAGAGCTTTCGAATGTCATTTCAGAGATCGAGGAGAATAGTTAACCTAAATAACCAACATTACTGAAAGAGATCACCCGGTATTTGGGCGGTCTCTTTCTTATTTTAAAAATGACCAAATATGAATCTAACAATCAAACAATTATCAATCATTGAGGGGTGTTGTGAGCGAAACGCAAAGGCTATAAAGCGCAAAATACTTGTTTTTCTAATGACAGCTGGTAACAAAACAATTTCTGATATCGATGTAAGTGTTTATTATGGTGTGCCATTGGAATCTATTAGTTTGTCTCTTGATTTTCAAAGATCCGCCTTTATTCGTTTAAAGGATATTGTTCGACTATTCGGCGTAGAGCTTCGCCAGGCATCAAATATAAAATCTAAAATTAGCCGGGCATTGCACAAAAAAAAACATCAAAGAATTTCAGTATATGAATTATCCGCCTGCTTTGGTATTCATCACTCTAATGTTTTCACTTTGATGAATGACGCAATCAGGGAAAAGGGGATAAAGCCCGTTACTGATTTGAATGTGAAAGAAAGATCCATAATAGAATTTTATAACGAAGAGCATAGAAATTTTGTGTCTATATCGGAGCTCCCCAAGTTTTGGACTAAACACATCAAAAAATTTGAAGGGCAGCCGGCCTTTGCCTGGAATGCTTTTGTATATTCTGAGAATGACACTCCAGGTTCTACAGTAAACAAAGTTTGAATATCCTGGGCATAATCGGTAAATAGGAGGTGTATACACCTCCTATTTACCGATTATGCCCGTGTCATGGTGATAATACACGCACTCTATGTAAGGTGTATGACTGGTATATATACTTTTATTGAAATCAATATTTAATAAGTAGCATGATAAAAAAAGACTTTAAAAACATTCAGGTTCAGGCAAGGCCGGACCTGTTTACTCTTTTTCAGGATACATTTGAACAATCAGGGAGTAATTCTAAAGGTGAATTTTTGGGAATGCTCTTGGAGTGTTACTTAAATCCGGATCATGAGGGGGCAATAAAAAAGATTGAAGCCAATTTTGAAATTCAAAAGGCCACTTTAGAAAGGGAAAAACAAAATCTGGTTGATCAGGTAAATAACCGGGATGTATTTAGCCCTAAAATTATTTCGATGCTTCAGCCGGTGTTGGATAAAAATCGAGGGAACATGGCACGATTTACCAACAAGAAAACAGGTGAAACTGAAGAAATTGAAGTTAATACCCTGGAAGATGTATTAACCGTTATTTTGAAATCAATTAAAATTAAATAGTTATGGAAATCACACAGGTAGTTAACCCGTTTGTAAACATTGGAGCCGGCTCCGGGAATGGCAGCCGTGTTATTATTGTTGTTTTTATTGTCGTTGCGATCGCAGGGATATTTTTATATTTTAAAAACCAAAACACTTCAATTTAATCATGGAAAAATTATTTCAACACAAGTTATTCCCCTGGATCATTAGCGGAAGTCTTTTGGTCCTACTCATTCTTTCTTTTTGCAACATTGTTTCATCCGCCGTAGGCAGTTGTGTGCCATACAATAGTTACTACGTTTTAACAGGTATTTTAATCGTGAGCGCCATAGCGTGGATTTGGCTTTATTTCCAAAACAAACCCACTAAAAGCTAATTTATTATGGAAAAATTATTTCAACACAAGTTATTCCCCTGGATCATTAGCGGAAGTATTGTATTTCTATTAATCCTTTCGACCTACAACATTTTAGGCCATTTTTCATTGAAAAAACAGATGGATAAACCAGAGGACAAAACAGATCCGGATAAAGTCTCATTAACGGACCAGCAAAAAGAAGCAACTGAAAAAGAAATTCAAGAGCTTAAAAAAGAGGTCCAGTCACATAAGGAGCCCGATATCATGAAGAAGAAGGTGAAGCCTATTAATTTTGCTCGCGAATGCGATATTGAATCTGTTTTGAATGAAATGGATGAAGAAAAAATAAATTACTAAAACAAATTTATGATGATTACAAATGTACACGAATCTATTGAAGGTAGATATTTACCGTGATTCATTCTTTGCTTTGTGATTACAATAATCTTTTAAATTTGAAAGAATAAACAAAATGAGTAGAACAGCTAAACAAATTATCATACTGGGTTTTAATGGTACAGGAAAAACGACCTTAACAAAGAAATTTGTAGACAGGTCTGTTAAACGTGGTGAAAAAGTACTGATTATCACGCCTGACTTTTTGGAATGGATTGATGTGCCAGAAACCTTATTGGAAAAACCTTCGGATTTTGAATTTACAGGATCCCGTAAGTTTATTTGGGAAGATTCAAAAGTGATAAAAAAAATCAATTTGTATTTTTTCAATGGGTTGGTTGTATTTGATGACTGCCGGGCCTACCTGTCAAGTGTTACCGATCCGGAATTGAAAAGGCTGTACATCCGGCGCCGGCAAAAGATGATTGACATCATCATGTGTGGTCATGGATTTACGGATGTTCCGCCCCAGGCGTTTACTAATGCATCGGAATTTGTTCTGTTTCTCACAAAAGATAATATTGCCAGGAGAAAAAACGTAATTCTTAATTATGATCAGGTTGCACAGGCACAGGCACGAATAAACTCACGGGCAATGGATACAGCCAAAGCCTGGGCTGATCCGAAAGATGCCAATCAAAATATTCACTATTACGAAATTGTAAACCCCAATTAAGTTATGGACAAAAAAACCAGTTTATTAGTAATTTTGGGGGGTTTGGGTATTGTTGGATTCTTCTTTTGGATGAAAAAAACTTTTGAAAAAACACCTGCTGCGAATGCAATTAAGAATTATTCTGATCCGGAGCCTGATTCTTTGATAAATATGCAATCCTATGTTCCGGAACCAGAGCCATGCACGTTTCCTGCTTATTTGTGGGGCAATAATGGGAAAGTAGTATTATCTATTGATGTAACAGTTGATGAAGTGGCCAATTTCTCAAAGGGAGATCTATTAATTATCAATGATGGTACATCAATCCCATATACTGAGCCTATTGAAATCATAATGAAAGTAAGAGGTGTATTCCCATCATCAACGGATGCGAGAGAAAGCTTCAATTTATTTACCAATACGAAATACGATATAGCATTTGGTCGAGGCGAAGATCAATTTTTTGGATGTGGCGAAGTAACGATATGTAAATTAGATGAATAAATAATTTTAAAGTAAACGTCTGAAACATGTTTGCCGGACGTTATTGCCGGTTGATGCTCTTGGTCTCAATAAATTAGGTCCCTGAATCGCTAATTTGTTGGGGCCTTTATCATTTGCAAAAATCGCACTCAATTTATTACAATAATTAAATAAAACTCATGGGATCCCATCCGTATTTTTTAGGGTAGTGCCAGGTGTTGTTAATATTTTCCGATCGCATATCCAGACAGTGTTATATGGATCACTTGAATCATTTTGGAAATACAACTTCAAGTTATCAAGGTACAGTCCTGACAACACTTTGATTTATGTTCTTACTTATTCTCTTCCGTTTCTCTTCCTAAAAAAGAAAAACCGCTTAACTATCAATTAGTTAAGCGGTTTTAAAGTACCCGGGGCGGGAATCGAACCCGCACGACATTGCTATCACTGGATTTTGAGTCCAGCGCGTCTACCAATTCCGCCACCCGGGCAGGTAGAACAGCTTTTTACAGCGTCACAAAGATAATCCAAATTTCTTTTTACAAAACTATTTTACCATTATTCCTTAAGGGTATCTTGCATTTGAGCTGTCAATCGTTTATATTAGACCTTCTAATTGTATTATTGAACCTTTTTCATGTTGACAGGTAACGACAAGCAGGTTTTTGAAGCTATAAAACGGGATGATCATGGCGCTTACGAAAAAGTTTTTCGTGAGAATTATCGTCCTATGACTGCTTATGCCTTCCGTTTCCTGGGCAATTTAACCGAATCGGAAAGTATTGTACAGGATGTTTTTCTGCGTCTTTGGCAAAAAAGAAAGGAGATCATGATCACCTCATCGTTGCAGCATTACCTTTTCCGTTCCGTTAAAAATCATTGTATTAATTATATAGAACATGAAAAAATTAAATCGGGTTACCAGTCAATGGTCATTAACCATGAAGCGGACCGGAGCGAATACAGTGAATTCTTTCTGGAATACGATTTGAAGATGAAAATCCAGGTAGCAATAGCCGCACTTCCCCCAAAACGACAGGAAATCTTCCGGATGGCCCGTGAAGAGGGATTAAAATACCGCGAGATCGCCGACCGCCTAAACATATCGGAGAAAACAGTTGAAACTCAAATGACACTTGCCCTGAAACAATTGCGTGAATCACTAAGAGCGTACAAAAACCTGGTGATGTTTTTTATGTGCACTGTTAGGGGTAAATAATTAAATAATTGTCTTTTTAAAAAACAAGAGTAGCATGCAATTTAACAACGACATACCAACAAAAAAAGAGAACCAGTGGACCGCTTTCCTAAATGGAGAACCGGACATCATGGATCTCTCAAATCCGGAAACAGCGGAAATTACTGAATTTACCGAGGCATGGCAAGCCGCGGGTAATAACTTCAGTTATTCGGCTGCCAATCCTGACCAGGCATGGTTAAATCTGCAGAAAGAAATGATGAAACCTGATCAGAAGTTCAAAAACAGCCTTTTTAAATCACACTTTTTAAAAATCGCTGCCATGCTGGTTATGGTACTTGGAGTGGGATTTGCTGCTTATCAGGTTTTACAGTCGCCCGACAAACACATTGTGGCACCGGTTATGATGGCTGTTGCCGAAACCGAAGCTCATCCGGCAAATCTGCGCATTGTTACCTTGCCTGACGGCTCAACCGTGAAAATGAATGCAGGTACACGACTTGAATATCCTGAACTGTTTACCAATATCCGTAAAGTAAAACTTTCAGGGGAGGCGTTTTTCGAAGTAATCCCCGATACGGCACGCCCATTTATTATCGAGACAGCCTTTGCATCGGTTGAGGTGCTTGGAACTTCGTTTAATATCTCGGCCTATCCCAGCTCGGGTATGGTGGAGGTTAATGTCGAAACCGGAAAAGTAAAGTTAACCCCCTTCTCAGTAGAAAAATCGGTTCAAAAATCGGTTCTTCTCCCCGCAGGCGAACGTGGCTGGCTAAAAGTAGCGGATAATGAGTTGGGGCATATTGACAAGCTTTCAACCAATTATTCCTCCTGGATCACCAAGAAGATAATTTTTCAGCGGACTCCCCTTGCAGAGGCATTCTCTGTCCTTGAAAATACCTATCATGTAAAGATCAAAACAGAAACCTCCGATATCGGAAGTATCCCTTATACAGCTAATTTCGCAAATCTCGAACTGGATTATATTGTCGAGGTTATGGCGCGAACCCATCAGCTTAAAGTGAAAAGAAACGGCGACGAAATAATATTTGCCAGAAACGGGAAATAATCACACCGAAGTCTCACACAGCCTATGATACTCTGTCCTTCTTTACCTGAAGCTACTCTTTATACATATTTTAATGTCGTTTAGTTAAAGTCTATGAGAATAAAAATTTAAACGCAAAGAACGCTGAGAAGGCGCAAAGAACCGCAGAGGTAGATATTCCCGAATTTCTTTGCGGTTCTCTGCGTAAAACTTTGCGATCTCTGCGGTAAAATTTCAACTCCTACTGCTAACTAAACGACATTGATACATATTTTGTATTAAACTAAAAATAAGGTTTTTTTAAGACATTAAATAAGGGTTGTCCCGATTTGATGTGAATGTTATTTAAATTGCGACATCTAATTTTTTTCAGTATCTAATATCACTGGGAAGTGTTAAATTCGTATTTAATTAAATTATTCTGAGCATGTGGTTTACCCGATCGTGTTTAGTACTCCCGATGTTACTTATGCTGTGCTTTAAAATGCAGGCACAGGAAAGTATGTCCTTGCTCGAACGCCGGATAACCTGCCAGGTCGATTCAGCCACAGCCGAACAGATGCTTGAAATAATAGTCAACGAAAACGACCTGTTTTTTTCCTATAACCCTGACATTCTTCCCAAAGAGAGAAGTACTATCCATTTACGTAATGTGCCACTTGGCGATTTACTCCGGAAAGTACTCCCTGAAGAAGAATACCGCATCGAAATAATAGACAACCAGGTCATTATCACCCTTAAGGAGATTAGTCCGATCAAGTTTTCAGGAACCATTACTGATGGCAGAGACGATTCGCCTGTTCCGTATGCGTCACTGAGCATTTCGGGTGAAAGTATCGGAACTATGACCAACATTGACGGGCAATACGACTTTATCATTCCCTGGAGGTACCGCGATAAGCTGATTTCTGTACGCTGCCTGGGCTACCAGACGCTTGAACTGACACAAACGGAACTCAGGGAAAATTCTACAATACGGATCGAACCGGTGACCATCCGGTTACGGGAGATAAAGGTAAAACCGGTAAATGTGGCTGATGTTTTGGCTAAATTCCGGAATGATATCGAAAAAAACTACGAACTGTCTGCCCAGCTGATGATTACTTTCTACCGTGAAACAATCAAAAGGGACGATCAGTATATTGGCGTCTGGGAGGCTGTGATGGAGATGTTAAAAAGCCCCTATACTTCGGAAGGAATCGACAGGGTCAGATTTCTCAAAGGACGCAAGAGCAATTTCAACAAATCATTTAAGGATATCAGTCTTAAAATACAGGGAGGCCCCTGGTACATAACACGTTTGGATATTGTCAGGAATCTTGAGACGTTTCTTGATCCACAGTTCGAAAACCTCTACCGCTATAAGTTTGAACAACCGGTGATGTACAACGGCCGCGTTACGTGGGTAATCAGTTTTTCGAGAAAAGAAGATGTAGATTATCCCTGTTACTATGGCAGGATATTAATCGATGCTGACAGTTATGCCCTTGTAAATGCAGAGTTTGGTCTTGACAAAAAAAGTCTTAAAATGAATGGCGACACCTTTATCAAAAAGGAGCCTTTTGGCTTTACCACACGTCCCGAAGGGGCGGAGTATTCAGTGAGTTACAGGATGGTTGAGGGCCGCTGGCAGTTCTATTCCGCCCGCACGGATGTGATATTCAAGGTAAAGCAAAATAAAGAAAATTTTAAAACCGAATACCGGAGCATTTCTGATATCCTGGTCACCCAACAATACACATTTCCCCGCCGGGCAAGGTTTGGCCCTGAGGGACTCTTCAGGGCAGATGATATTTTTGCCGATATTATTGGCCCGTACGATCCTGAATTCTGGGGAAATTACAATGTGATCAAACCGGACGAAGATTTAAGCAAAGCACTCCGGGATGTTAAAATACCGGAACAGAATCCGGATGATGACAGCTATGAAATTGAACAATAAACCAATAAATACAGCCATGAAAAAAATTTACAGGGGCTTGATATCTTTGGGTTTTCTGATTTGTTTGTGCTCGTTTGCTATGGGACAGGAAAATGAATTTATCTCACGTTTAAAAACACAGTTGCTTTTATACCGGACACAAACAACCGATCAGACCATTGTAATACAGACAGATAAAACACTATATCGTCCGGGTGAAACGATCTGGATGAAAGGTTATGTCTCCGATGCAATAACGCATATACTTTCATTGAAAAGCCTCGAATTGTCGGTTCAGCTTTCCGATAATAAAGGAGTGAATCTGTCGGAAGGAAAATACCCCCTTAAAAACGGGGTTGCCGACTGCAATTTTGTAATTCCTGCTGACCTGCAAAGCGATGTTTATTACCTTATTGCCTACACTCCCGAAATGGAGAGAAGTGGGATACAGACCATTTTCAAAAGAGAAATTTTCATTGGAAGACCCGAACATCTTGATATAATTCCAACCCTTGAGTATTCAAAACCCTTCTATGCTCCTGAGCGAAAAGAAACTGCAGTGATCCGCCTTAAGGACTTTAACGGGAAGCCCCTTTCAGGCAAAAAGTATGAATACCAGGTAATCAACGAAAACAGGGAACTTTTATCGGGGAAAGGGAAAACCGGGGCAAACGGAGCAGGGGAAATTGTTTTTTTAACCCCCTCGCAGCAAAACGGGAATCCAATGACAGTTTCCCTGGATATTACTTCGGGGAATGACCGGTTAAACCTGATCAGCAAAATTCCATTGGTTTCCGAGAAGATCGATATTTCGTTTTATCCTGAAGGGGGTCGAATGGTTCCGGGAATTCCTCAAAATATCATCTATGAAGCAAAAGACCAGTTTGGACATCCTGTGAATATCAAAGCAGAAATTATCGATGAGCAGAAAAATGTTATAACATCAACAGAAACGATTCAACCGGGCCTGGGCGTTTTACATCTTTTCAATTCCGAAGGAAAAAAAATGGCGCTGAAAATTGTGAGCGATATCGGTAAAAACCAGGTTACACCACTTCCCGCACTCTCACCCGGAAGTATGAGTATCACGGTAAAGAAGAACGATGGTAAAAACCTTTCACTCCTGCTGGGACGATCGCCTGATTCGAAACCCGCTAAGTTTATGATCGTCGCGGTAAGCAACGGGGAGCTGATTTGGGCAAGTGACTTCGAACTCGAACAGGCAGGCGGAATTGTTAATATTCCGCCCGATAATTTCCGTTCGGAATTTGCTTCTATTGCAGTTCTCACTGAATCGGGCGATTTAGTTGCCCAACGTTTGATTTATTCCGGGAGGAAACAGGCAGTAAATATTGCAGTTACACCGAATAAAAATAGTTATAAAAAAGCGGATGAAGGTCAGATTAAGGTGAAAATTACCGGTCCCGACGGAAAACCAGTGAAAGCAGAACTGTCAGTAAGTCTGGTTGATAAATACGCATTCCCGGCATCGGCATCAACTATTGATTTTCTTAAATACGGGCTCGAAAAGCCAATCCCATTTAAGGAACCAATCGATAAAATTGACGGGATTTTATTGGATACCCACCTGATTACCAATAAGCTGAAAGGGTTTGACTGGAGCCACGTGCTGTCTGTTGATCCTGCAAAAACACAAAACATAAATTCAGGATTGATACGGATTTCCGGCACTGTACTGGATTCAAAGGAGCTCGCAGTACCCAACGCGCTTGTCAGCCTGACCAGTTCATCACTTCAGCAATTTAATGCACGCAGTGATCAGCATGGCGGATTTGTAATTAATTTACCGGTTTCTGTTGACCAGAGGAACCTTTCAGCTTCGGCAACAGATGCTTCAGGAAAAGGAAATTACCGGGTGATACTGAATAAGAGCTTTAAAGAGGAACTTGTAAATAGTCTGGATAATACCTCGGTCAATGATTGGTCATTGCTTGAACAGCTCTACCAGTCGAAATATTTTAAGGAAAATCCCGATTTTTTTAAAGCAATACCTGTATCAAAAGTCAGGAATGAAGATAAACAAACAAAGGAAGCATACTGGAAAAAATACCTTGCCAATACTTCCAATCTGCTTGAGATCATTAAGACGATACGACCCTATGAACTAATTAACGGAAAAATTGTCTTCCGGGGTTCGAATTCCTTTATTGCACAGGACGGAGCTATGATCGTAATTGATGGTCAAAAAATGGGAACTGATGCTTCAATGCTCTCGATGGTCAATTCAAATGATGTGGAAGATATCCGGATTTTACTTGATCCCGTGGACATGTCACGGTATACGGCGTTAAATTCGGTAGGGGTAATTGAAATAACGACAAAACAGGGGGGTGGCAAACGTGAAACCAATGAGAATGCGGAAAAACCAACAGAGCATACACCCGGAATATTCAAACCCAATGCAATAGGAAACGATAAGTATGATTTGAAAACTACGTTACAATGGATACCGGTTCTTTTTTCGGATAAAAATGGGGAGGCAGTCATTCCATTTAAAACCGGGGGTATTAAATCAACCTTTGTACTTGACATCGCCGGATTCACCGATCAGGGTCAGTGGATTGGATATCAGTCCGAAATAAGGGTGGAATAAACCATCAGACGCTTCAACCATCGTTCAACTGACTGACTATTTTACATCTTCTTTTTTGAACCGAAGCGGGAGAAGGTTGTCGATTCCGTTGATAACTATTATCTTATCCTGACTATCAAGTATAATTTTTAAAGGGCTGCCTGCAATATCTTCATATTCAGCCATCACCTGGCGGCAGGCCCCGCATGGTTTGGCAATTTCTGACGGGGTGGCTGTTCCATTAATAGTACTGACCGCTAAGGCCACAATCGGAATGTTAGGATATTGAGCAGATGCATAAAACAACGCCGTACGTTCGGCACACAATCCTGAAGGATACGCTGCATTTTCCTGATTACTTCCTGTTATTACAAGACCATTTCCAAGTTGAACTGCAGCACCGACACGAAATCCGGAATAGGGGGCATAAGCATTTTTAGCGGCTTCACGGGCTTTGCCGATCAAATCACTATCCTGCTGAGGCAAATAGGACAACGACTCGTATTCCGTAAATTTTATCCGGAGGGTGATCTCTCTCATGCGCTTATAATAATGTTAATTAATTGATTATATGAGCCTCAAATGTACAATATATTTAATTCATATTGGTACCGACCGCTGGTGCTTGTTTCTTTCTGTTATTTATAATGGCATTCTTGCTGATTTTTTTAATTTTGGGGCTGAAATAAAAACATAACCTGATAAACTGCATATGCACATATCAACCTCAAGGATATTTTATTTAATCGGCCTGGTTGTCTGCCTGAGTACTCTGTCATTCGGGGTTTCGCCTCATAAAAATACGCGGCAGGAATATATCGATGTTTATGCCCAGCTCGCAATACAGGAGATGAATGAATTTCATATTCCAGCCAGCATCACGATGGCCCAGGCATGTCTGGAATCGGGGAATGGCAATTCAATACTGGCACAGGAGGCAAACAACCATTTTGGCATAAAATGCAACAGTTCATGGAAGGGCCCCTCTGTCCGAAAGGATGACGACAGCAGTAATGAGTGTTTTCGGAAATACAAAACGGCCCTTGAATCGTTCAGAGATCATTCAAAATTTTTAACCGGAGGTTTGCGTTATCAATTTTTATTCGACTATAAAATAGCAGATTACAGAAAGTGGGCCTATGGATTGAAGAAAGCAGGCTATGCCACTGATCCGCAGTACCCCGAACGACTAATAAAAATTATTGAGGAATTTCAGCTTCATAAGCTCGATGCCTATTACAACAGTACAACACGGTATGTCAAACCGGAAAGGTTTGCAACCACTCCGATAGCCAAACACAAGGGGAAAAGTGGAATCGGTGAATTTTCGATTAATCCATACGCTACCCGAAAAGTGGAAAGACGGAATGGCGCCAAAGCTTTTTTCGCAACGGCGGGAGATACTTACGAACAGATTGCCGCCGAGTTTTCGCTCAAAGAGTGGGAAATTTACAAATACAATGATGTTGAAAAGGGAGCCCGACCCGAGGCCGGATCAATAGTGTTTATTCAAAGTAAGTCAGGAAGTGCACCCCGGGGAAACGAATTTCATATCATAAGGCAAGGTGAATCGCTCTGGTCTGTCGCTCAATGGTACGGCGTAAGGATGAGTTCACTCTACCGTAAAAACAGGATGAATCCGGGGGAAGAACCGAAACCGGGAGAGCGAATTTCATTAAGGAAAAAAGTGAAGCGATAAATTGGGATAAGTAGCTGGCTTTTGGCATCTTGCAGCTAGTACGTTCATGCCAACAAAATGGTCCTAATCCATTAAACGTTAAGATAGCTCTTGATTTTTTAGTAAGCGAGTCTGCCAGCAGCCAGCCACTAACAGCCAGTAGCAATCATTGCAAAATCCAATTACCTGTACGTCATATCATAGAACCAGACTTCTTTATTCTTCTATTCTTTCACATTTCATTTTGCCGTATACCTGTCCGCATTCGGGAAACCACGCAGAAACTCGGCGATTCCCATCCTTTTCTTGCCTGCGAGCTGTAAATCAACCAGGTGCAGAAACCCATCAGCGCAAGCTATTTTCAGATATTTTTTATTGTCGCTCAGAATTTCACCGGGTTTGCAATCATGACCGATCTGTTCAACCATTGCTTTGAAAATTTTCACCCCCGTTTCAGATTCCGAACTGTTGAAATTGGTCCATGCCGCCGGGTATGGACTCAGGCCCCTGATCAGGTTATTAACCGCTACTACCGGTTTACTCCAGTCAATCCTGCAATCTTCCTTGAAAATTTTAGGGGCATGCATTTTTTGAGGATCTGCGGAGAGCAAATTCTGAGAAACCGGGGTCACCGTTCCGTCGGCCAGTGCATCCACAGTTTTTAGTACCAGGTTTGCACCAACAATCATTAATCTGTCATGAATCTCACCAAGTGTTTCCTCAGGGCCTATTTGAATCTTCTCCTGATACAAAATGTTCCCGGTGTCGATCTCCTGTTTCAGAAGAAAAGTTGTAACTCCAGTTTCCTGGTCACCATTGATGATAGCCCAGTTAAGAGGAGCTGCACCGCGATAATGAGGAAGCAAAGAGCCATGAAGATTAAATGTCCCCATAGGAGGCATTTTCCAAACCACTTCAGGAAGCATCCGGAAGGCTACTATGATCTGCATATCCGCGTTTAACGATTGTAATTCCTGCAAAAATCCCTCATCTTTAAGTTTTTCAGGCTGAAGTACCTTTAATCCGCAATTAACGGCGTACTGTTTGACTTCAGACTGGTGCAGCTTCTGACCACGACCCGATGGCCGGTCAGGAGCGGTCACAACTCCGACAACATGATAGCCATTTTCGACCAGGGCTTTTAAACTCCCGACAGCAAACTCCGGAGTCCCCATAAAAACAATCCTAAGTTCTTTTCCGCTCACTGGGCAAGGGTTTGTTTTTTATAAAATTTCGACTTACACGGCAAAATCAAAAATTATCCGTGCCTTATTCAATTAACGCAGATTACGGTTTCCCTTATGTGCTTTAGGAAAATACGGGCAATTTTTACAGCCGTTTCCACAACAATACCCCCTGTTTTTCAGGAATATTTCAGTCATTATCCGGTAACCTTCCTTTGATAAATGATAATCAACCCCTTCTGTTAATTCGCTTTGGTATTCTATATTATCGAACATACAATTGTTTTGAATTTACTTTCACAACGAATGACCCATTCTGTCGCGTTTGGTCTTCATATAGACCTCGTTAAAGGGATTGGATTTGATTATAATCGGAATTGATGCGACTACCTTCAATCCATATCCTTCGAGGCCTACCCTTTTAACAGGATTATTGGTAAGAAGTTGCATTTTATGTACGCCAAGGCTGCATAAAATTTGTGCGCCTACGCCATAATCACGTTCATCGGGGTCAAAACCGAGATGGATGTTTGCATCAACAGTGTCAATTCCCTGTTCCTGGAGTTTATAGGCTTTTATTTTATTCATCAGACCAATACCACGTCCCTCCTGCTGAATGTACACAATTACCCCTTTTCCTTCATTTTCGATAAGCTCCATTGCCTTGTGTAACTGATCACCACATTCACAGCGCAACGAGCCGAAAATATCGCCTGTTGCACATGATGAGTGAACCCTTACCAGAACAGCTTCTTCTGGTTCCCATTCGCCCTTGATCAGGGCGATATGTTCCACACCATTCGATTTCTGCAGAAAAGGGATTAAGCGGAAATTTCCGAACGCAGTTGGCAGTTGCACCTCCTCACCCCTTTCGATAAGGCTTTCCTGGTTCAGCCTGTAAGCAATGAGGTCGGCGATTGAGACAAGTTTTAAGTCAAATTTCTGTGCAATTTCATAAAGTTCAGGAAGTCGTGCCATCGAACCATCCTGGTTCATAATCTCAACCAGAACGCCGGCTGGTTCAAGTCCTGCCAGACGGGCAAGGTCAACGGCCGCTTCGGTGTGTCCGGCCCGGCGAAGTACTCCGCGACTTCTTGCACGCAGAGGAAATATATGCCCCGGTCGACCCAGTTCGTTGGGTTGGGTGGCCGCGTTGGCAAGTTTATGTATGGTGACTGCCCGATCGTGTGCAGAAATGCCTGTTGTGACATTCTCCCCTATCGCATCTACAGAAACTGTAAAAGGCGTTTCATGCAGCGAGGTGTTTATCCCGACCATCATATCAAGGTCCAGTTCTTCACAACGCTCTTCAGTAAGTGGCACACAGATTAGTCCGCGCCCCTCTGTTACCATAAAGTTGACCATCTCGGGTGTGATCTTTTCGGCTGCTGCAATAAAATCACCCTCATTTTCACGGTCCTCATCATCAACAACTATGATTAATTTGCCATTGCGCAGATCTTCGATGGCTTCAGCAATGGTATTCAGCTTAATGTCATTCATTATTAATTATTGTATCTGTTTATCCTGCTCCTCTTTTACTTTTATTTTCAGAGCTTTTAGAATTTTTTTAAAGAAATCTGTGTATGTATTTACATTAAATACCACCGAGTCATTTGCCGCTTTGTAGGTCAGGAAAATTCCGGCAGGAAGGAAGATAAAGGTTGAAAACCAAACGCCTTGCCAGACCGAAGTGCCGCTTTCGCGCGAAAACTTTTCACCCGTGGTGGTTATAATCCAGTAAAATATAAACAGCAATACGGAGATTACCAGTGGCATACCCAAACCTCCTTTTCGGATTATGGCACCCAACGGAGCACCGATAAAAAGAAAGATGAGACATGCGACGGCAAAAGTATATTTTTTGTGCCACTCAATGCCAAAACGATTCAGATTCCTCTTGCTTGTCACGTTGATCTCATCGGCCAATTGTATTGAACGAGCATTGTTCCGTGCATTATTGAGGGCAACATTGATAATATCCAACCTTACAGTGGGTGGTGATTTTAAAAGGATCGAATCAACATCAGAATATTTAACAAGCTGTATTTCCGGTGTGGGAAAGGTATCGTTCCGGGCTGCTTTTAAAATATTTGTTGTTAAGGGAGACAGGTAGTTAAGCGTCAGCGCATTTTCCACCCTTTGCCTTTCGAGTTCCCGTCCGAGCGAATCCACAAAATAAACAATTTGCGAATTATTTAATGCCCTGTTTGCATTTCTGAAAATGCTTTCATCCTTCCGTTCAAGTTCCCTCCCCAGAAGTTGAGTGAAAATCGATTGCTTATAAAATTTGTCAATTCTTGATGGGTAATTTGTTTTCTGCCGGTCCCTGGATTGCATTTCGGAATGAGTCTGACCCGAATACAGGTTCAAAATCATATATTTTTTATCTTTTGTGATTTTCATCGTTCCCGAATCAGCAACAGTAACGGTGACATTGCCTTTATCTTCTCTATGATCGTAAATCATAATATCATAAAGCATATCTCCATTTGCAGATTTCTCTCCAACCTTAATGGAAAAATTATCGATATCGTTGGAAAAAACACCCTCCTTGACAATAATTTCCGGACGCAGCTGACGGATGCTCTGCATGAGGGCGATCAGCTTTTTGTAGGAAACAGGTATAACCTGGTTATAAAAATAGAAAGATCCAATACTGAGTATAATACCAAGAACAATAATGGGTTTCATTATGCGGAAAAGTGAGATACCGGCACCCTTCATGGCCAGTAATTCGTTGTTTTCGCCCAAATCACCAAAAGTCATGATCGATGCCAGGAGCATTGCCAACGGCAGGGCATTGGTCATCAACATGGCCATCGTATAAACAATGAATTCCAATATGACATTGAACTCCAATCCTTTACCGACCAACTCATCGAGATAAACCCATAAAAACTGCATCAGCAGTACGAACAGGGAAATGACGAGAGTAACAAAAAATGGCCCAACAAAACTCTTAATAATATACAGATGTAGTCGCTTCATGCAATGAGTTTCTGAAACGAACGCAAAGTTACACCTTTTTCGGGATCTACGACCCTATCATTTGTTTCAATTTTGCCACCTGCGAACACCATAGGCTGCTATTGTCCTCCACTTCATCATCCTCTGAGTTATCAATTACAATAAGAGCTACATCACCAGTAAGTTCATCCTTGCTGATATTGAAACTGAATTCATAAAAAGGCTCTGAATCCATCCATTTGAAACGTATCGATTCATTGGGTATCATCGCCAGAATTTGAGCCTGCTGCTCGGTAGCCCCCCAGACGAATGTAAAGATTTTCCCATCAACTTTCACGTTGTCGGCAAACCATTCGGCCAGTCCTGACGGAGTACTGATCCGGCTGAATAAAACAGCAGGTGAAGTTTTAAGGAAAAACTCTAGTCTGATTTCTTTCATCAAAAAAATTATCTTAGTTAATATATTTATACTTTATATTCCGTGACCTGTAAAAGCTTAAAGTAGCTAATACTTAAAGATGTATTTTACTAACCCATCCTTGCATAACTGATTGTCAACCGCTCCAGAAATTTTCCGGCAGACAGCGAACGATTAATATTGTTTATAAACATCCCGCATTTGCAGTATCTTACGTTCCTTTTACCCGGAACTTGTTTCATAAGTTGGCCATTTTGAATGGCAAATTGAGGCTATTCGGGGAATATAAGTTGCAAAGTAGCTATTTATTTTTGAATTCCAATATTAATTACAGTAAGCAAACAAAAATTAAAAAAACAATCTTTGGGGTTGTCTTAAACCAGAAAGGTATTATCTTTGCACCCTCAAACAGCAAAAAGGTCCTGTCAGTATTCAGGAATCACCAGGTTGTTCATGTAATTTTGAAATAATGGCGAGGTAGCTCAGTTGGTTAGAGCGCGCGATTCATAATCGCGAGGTCACCGGATCATTCCCGGTTCTCGCTACACCATTTAAAACATTGAATATCAAGGGTTAAAAAACGAATAGCACGTTTTTTAACCCTTTTTTCTTTCACTTTTTTTAAGCTATTATGGTCAAGAGAGACCGATTTTCCTAAGCCTTGATTTAAAAGATCCTCAGGGTTTTGAAAACCTTGAGGATCAGTAATAAATTAAGTGTACTATTATTTTAGTTGCTTACTCTGATCACCCTAATTGAGGGTGATTTCGGTTGCGTTTTTGCATCTCTCCTTTAGTTACAAAATAATTTGTTGACCACCTATCTTCACTTAAAAATATATTTGCAATTAATAGACAAATGTCTTATATTTACAGACACATGTCAAAGCAAATTTAAAAATGAAAAAGCCAGATTTAACAAAGAGTAAAGGAAGGGAACCTAAAGATATAAAGGGTAAAGGAAGGGGATCTAAAGATTCAGTTTCTGATATAGCACCTGGCGATAATGACTTTTTAAAATTTGAACAATTAGGCAAAAAACTGCTGGATTTTATTCTTGAATCTAATTTTGAGAAGATTGAAATTCCTTTAAACGCTGATATTACCCTTTCCGAATTCTTCAATAACCAACTGTTAATTATCCGAACAATAGAAAAAGGTATTCCATTTTCCATTTTCGAATCAGTAAAAAATGTTACTCCCCTCACAACCGATAATTGGGCAGATTATTTAGGATTATCCTCGAGATCATTAAACAGGTATTTAATACAAAATAAGACGTTCTCACCGATTTACAGCGAGAAAATTATTGAGTTGATTGAAGTTTTCAAACTGGGATTGGAAGTTTTTGGGGACCAGAATTCATTTAACCAATGGCTGAATACACCGAATTTTGCACTTGGAAAAATTAAACCATTTAAATTATTAAAAACCTCATATGGGAAAGAATTGGTTATAAGTGAATTAACTGGAATTTCACATGGAATACTGGTGTAATGGAAGTTTTTAGATTATCACAGAAAAAGTCGTCAAAAATCCTTTCGGGTAAAGGTGCTGCTTCCAAAGGATTTCGATGGAATTCCTATGGTACAGAGATTATTTATACAGCCTCTAACAGATCACTTGCTATGGCTGAGGTTGCTGTTCATTTCACTATTGCAACAATTCCAAAGGATTATGTGATGATAACTATTTTCATACCTGACGATACAACAATGAAGATAATTCAGGTAAAAGACTTACCAAAAGAATGGAACCAATTTCCTTACAGTCCTTCCACCCAAAAATTTGGTGATGAATTTATTAATGAAAATAAATATTGTTTATTAAAAATTCCATCAGTTGTTACGAAGGGTGATTTCAATATTCTTATTAATCCATTCCATTCAGATTTCAGTAAAATAAGCATAATAAACACGGAGCCTTTTCCTTTTGATAACCGGATTTTCAGATGAGAACTGTTACTTTGCCCTTGCGGGTTGTTCCGTTTCTGCAAATTACACATTCCATGGCGTTTATTTTTTCCCTTCCATCTTATTTCACTTCATGCGTACCGTCCGAAAGAAACTTAACGGTTGGCTGCACCCTGGTCCGGTTAAAAAGATCATAACTCTTTTTCAGATCGGCCCATAAGCTGATCTTGTCCTTGTTGCTGCTATAACCGGCGATTAATCCGGAATACCTGGCATCGTTCAGCATAGCAGGGAATATGGTCAGGCCGATCTCTTTCTGACCGCTGTTATAAGCCTCAATACAATAAACATAAAGTTCCCTGATCCTGTCATCTGTCATTGCAAGGCATCCTGATGAAATGCAGGAGCCGTGAATGAATATTTCATTTCCCAGATGACCTTTCACACCCATGATGCTGTCGGATGCATTCGGATAATTAATCTCCATCGATAAATAGTACCTGCTGAAAGGATTCAGATCGGAAATGTGGTAAAATCCTTCAGGAACCTGCAAATCACGATAACGCCTCTTCGGACCGACAGAGCCCGAGAGTTCACAGATGGGAAATTCCCTGATTTGGACAAAAACAGAGTCGGAAATATTTTTTGCCCATAACTCAATTTTTTTTTCGGTTTTGAAAGCACGGAGGTAAATTCTCAGGCTGTCGCGTGAAATAGAATGTCCGGAAAGCGTTTTATCCACAATTTTCCCTTTGGCGGCATAAGCTTCCTTTACCCTGGTATACTTCATTTGCTTCTCTCTGAATGAATCTGAAGTCATTCCTGAGCTCAGGAAGAATAAGGAGAAAAGCAGCAGCAGGAGTCTCATAAATGAATCTAAAAAATGAAAGGGCAAAAATAGCAGAAAAAATACTCGCTCACTTGCTGCAATCTTCCAAAAAGATACAGCCTGAAGAAAGACCCCAGGCTTAAAGTTCAAAATTGATTGGTTAATCCACAGTACTGAAGGCGGACATTAAAAAATTAAAAGTACCCCCATTCCAAATTGCACAAACCGGTATGTAATCTTAGAATCTGTCATTGGATAAACTGAATCCTTTTCCTTATCTTCTATATTTTCATACCCGAACGTCAAGTCAAGGCCAACACCGGGAGTAAAGAAATAGGTAGCCCCGGCACCCAGATGCCATCCAAACACTTTCGTTTTTCTCTCAGCTGAAGATCCATATTCATAACGGCTACTTCCAATACCCATACGGCCTTCGGCAAATGGGATAAATTTCTTTTGGCTCAACAAGTAATACCGTAAAGACGGACCGACAAGGAAACCCGAACTCGTGCTTTTCGCCCCGTTTTTCCGGGTTTCACGGATCAGGTTCAGCAAAATACCCCCTGACAAATGATCGGTTATCCCATAATTCAATGATGGAGCGTTGGACAGGCTCGGATAACTGGAAAAAGGGCCAATCGCAAATGAGGTAAAATTCGTTTTTGAATCATATTCACTATGGGCTTCATCAGCTGATTCAAGCGAGCCTGCCCGGAATGATAAAATATTCCCGGTTACAAAGCAGCTGCCTTTTTCGATCTGTGCGGTTAAGGTTGATCCTGCTGTAATCAGAATTACCATCAGAAACGTAATTGTGCTTTTCATGGCCTTAATATATTGGTTATAAGCTAATATACGATAATTTATGGAAATAAAACAGCATTTAAGGGGAATTATTTATCTCCAGGAATTGCGAGGTCTCTGTAAAAAACCAAACAGCAAAATGGTCGATTATCTGTTTGATTTGGCTTATCTTTATCGCAAAAAATAAAACAAGAATTTATGGCTAAGAAAAATATGCAATTGCCGACCCCTGAAAATTATATCCGGTCAAGGTCGCGAAAATTACCTGTATATGAATGTATGGTTAATTCGGGATGGGAAGAGGCCAAAATGGCAAATATTATGATATCGCGTAAGCATTCAAACGGAAACATCACATATTGCATGTACCTTGTGGATCTGTTTTTGCTTGGGGTAAAGAATACTCATTTTGAATTCAATATTTCACCTGCAGCCTATAAGGCAAGAGTGCTGGATTTAATCGAGGATCACCATTTCATACCAATCGATTACACATTGGCACACAATGTTATTCTCGCAGGGGTCGAATTTGCCGAAACCTACGAATTTAAACCGTACAAAGATTTCACTTCAGTCACTCAATATTTTCTCGAAGAGGACACAGACGATATTCCACTCATGCAGATTGACACGGGGAATAGTCAGGGGGAGCCTTTTTACATGTACAACGAATCCCTGGATAATCCCCGCGATGTGGCCAGAATTATTGCCCAGCTTGAACGGACTGCGGGCCCGGGAAATTATTCAGTTATGCAAAAAGATGAACCATCCGGTGATGACATTTTCGGTGACGATGATGAATTCTATGACGATTACGAAGACGATGGGGATTTTGAAGATGCTGAGTATGCGGATGAAGATGAAAAACCAATCTAAGGGATAATTCAGTTTTCCGGAGTCAGGCTGATTCCCCTTATTGTTCCAATTCCGTAAAAGAATCGCCTGATAAATGGGTTAAAGTACACAAAAATAATTTATATGGCGACCAGCCGAATCCAAACGTAGGTTCTAACCGGGCACAGTTCTTTGCACCGCGCGGAATTGGCTGGTGCGATGGTCAACCCCGGAGATGGCTTGTCGATGAATATAAAAAAGAAGCCACTCTTGCCGGCACAATTGACCCGCGGTTAAGGGTAAATATTTTTTATCCCGAACTGCAAACCGATTATCCCGGTGAAAAGATTTATGGACGCAACTGGCAGGCAGGATGGGGAACCGATTGCTTTTTCAGAAAATATCAGGGCGACTATTACCGGAACCAGGAGGATTATTACTCACCGATTAATTTCCGTGTTATCCGTTATGCGGATGTGTTGTTATCCTATGCGGAATGCCTGGCTGAACTCTCTGCCGGCGCACCTCCCGCATTGGCTGTTACCTGTGTCAACCGCGTACGTGAACGAGTTGGGTTACCGAAACTGGAAAACAGCGCACTCTATGCCAGCGTTGTAACCTCGAAAGCAAACTTCCTGAAAAGGTTACAGATGGAACGTTCGCTCGAACTTTGCTATGAAGGTGTCAGATGGGCAGATCTTAAACGGTGGAAAATCTGGAGTACTGCTGCAGGATTGAATGAATTAATCAGCCGTGATCCGGACTTTTCCAATTTTGTCGTCGGTAAAACAGAAAGGATGCCTATTCCCCGAAGTGAAGTCGATAACAATCCAAACCTGGATCAGAATCCATTGTACTAAAGGATTAATAGAAATTAAAGATTACAGGTTCTTTCACAACGGAAGAACCTGTATCTTAATCAAACTTCGGAAAATATGGCGTTTTAAAATATTATTTTTGCATGGGACGTACCTAAGGAACGATGACCTTTGTATGGATGACGATTTACGGACACATTATTTAATCGGTGACATATAAGTTAAAAGAAAGAATAAATGTCGTATTTTTTTCTTGATTTACCCCTAAATCCCCTAAAGGGGACTTTCGCTACTCACAAGCACTGACGATGCTAGAAGGATGACTCCCCTTTAGGGGTTGGGGGTGAAAAATACGACAATAAATAGTTTCCATTACTTAGTACTAATTCCGTTAATTTTTTTATCAGTTGAAATTATGATTACGAAGAAATTTTTATTCACATTAACTTTTTTGACCCTCCTCATACAATTTGCATCCTGCAAGGCCAAGGAAACTGAAAACCGGCCGGAAGACAAGACCCCGGAATTGGTTAAAGTTCCTTTTGGCGATCCCTTCATTATGCTTTGGCAGGATAAATATTACGCTTACGGCACCCACGCAGACAATGGTATTGAGGTGTTGATTTCAGACGACCTGCAAACCTGGAGTGTTCCTGCCGGGGTAACCAACGGACTCGCGCTTGACAAAGCCGATGTCTGGGCCGACCGGTTTTTCTGGGCTCCCGAAGTTTATCATGTAAACGGAAAATTCTACATGTATTACTCGGCTGATGAACATATCTGCGTAGCCACAAGCGATTCTCCGCTTGGTCCTTTTAAACAGGATATCCAAAAACCGATGATCGAAGGCGAAAAGTGCATCGACAATTCATTGTTTATCGATGACGACGGGAAACCGTACCTCTTTTTCGACCGGTTTAATGACGGGCTGAACATATGGGTGGCAGAGCTGGAAGATAACCTGTTGAACATCAAACCGGGAACAATGCAGAAATGCATCAGTGTGTCACAACCATGGGAAGAGGTCTGGCCAAGGGTAAACGAAGGGTCATTCGTGATCAAAAGGAACGGCGTCTATTTTATGACCTATTCGGCCAATAGTTACGAAAGCCCTTTTTATGGAGTTGGAGTAGCCACTTCCACAAAGATTACCGGTCCATGGATCAAATATGAAAACAATCCCATATTTCAGAAGCCGGGGAACCTGGTTGGGGTTGGTCACAGCGCCATGTTTACCGGCAAGGACGGTAAGTTGCGTAAAGTATTTCATGCCCATAACAGTACGACACAAATTCATCCGCGTCACATGTACATCACTAACGTAACGTTCGAAAATAAGGGAGGTAAAGAAGTGATGGTAATCGATAATAATTACATCACCCCCACCCTCAAACAACAGTAACCGTGAAAATATAATCACAAATTACCAAAATCAAAACCATGAATATACATTTAATAAAATCAAGCCTGGCAGTTTTTTTAAATGTCCTGATAATGGCAGCTTTTGCTCAGCAACCAAATCCTCCCGGACAATCGGAGGATCCCCTGAGCGCAAAAAACCAGGCCTATTTATTTGCTCATATGACCCATCAGGATTATGGCCGCCTGTATTATTCGGTTAGTTTGGATGGTTTGCATTGGTATGCACTAAACGATAAAAAAAGAGTTTTTGAGGATTATAAAGGGCATCCCGATATTTGCAAAGGACACGATGGCCGTTATTACCTGGCCGGCAACACCAGTGACGCCTCTCCGGATATTAATTTCTGGGTTTCATCCGATTTAATTACCTGGACGAAATACAGCACTTACACTCCTGATCTGAAAAGCACCCCCGATTATTCAATGGCGCTTCAGCGTATAGGGGCACCCAAAATTTATTATGACGACAGCCTGCGTCAATATATGGTTTCATGGCATACGCCTCATGAAGAGGGAACAAAACAGGACCCGGAACGATACTGGGCCAGTCAGCGTACACTTTTTGCCTTATCAAAAGATTTAAAAACTTTTTCGGACCATCCCACCCGATTGTTTAAATGGAATATCGCCACCATCGACGTATTTATACGGAAAATTAACAATCAATATTTTGCAGTGCTGAAGGACGAAAACTATCCCACCCTGTTCTGGGTAACCGGCAAAACCATCCGAACTGCAAAATCGCCCTCACTGACAGGGCCGTATTCAGAACCTTCGGCGCCAATCAGTCCCAATTTCAGGGAGGCTCCAATGCTGATCCCGTCGCCGGATGGAAAAATATGGTACCTGTATTACGAGCAATATCCCGGTGTTTCGTATGGCTTGTCAATAGCAGATAATATGAACGGACCATGGTACCAGGCTTCCGGCTACACCTTCTTTAGCGACTGGGATAAGTACTCCTTACCGGCTTCAGTCCGCCATGGTTGTATGATCACATTATCCAGGAGCGAATATGACCGGTTGGTTGAAAAATTTGGAGTTGAAAAACCGAAAATGTAAAATAATGATAAAGCTACAAATTATACTCTTTTCACTGTTGACAATCGGTTCATTGGGACAGTGCAGTGAAAAAGATAGCAACAAGGGAAAAGAAGTAATTGCCACATTTACGAACCCCGTTTGGGGTGGCGCCGATCCATGGATGATAAAACACAACAATGAATACATTTATTGTTTTTCGGCAAACAATTCAATCATTGTTTCCCGGTCGGATAAAATGACCAAACGGGGTGAGCTGCGAAATATCTGGCAGGCCCCTGCAACCGGATGGAACCGGTCAAACGTGTGGGCTCCGGAAATTCATTTTATCCAGGGCCAATGGTATGTCTATTATGCGGCCGGCGAATCGGGCCCACCTTTTATTCATCAGCGTGCCGGAGTTCTGCGCGCGAAAACTGACGATGTTTTCAGCGAATATGAAGATATGGGTGTTATGTATACAGGCGATTATCCGGGCGATCCCTTGTCAAACATCTGGGCCATTGATATGACTATCCTGGAACATAACGAAAAACTGTACGCAATCTGGTCAGGCTGGATCAAACAGGAAACAACGGATGCAACACCACAGCACTTGTACATTTCAGAGATGGAAAATCCTTACACACTAAAAGGCACCCGTGTGAAACTTTCATCGCCGGTTGAAGGCTGGGAGACCGGCGGGCCGCTTAATCTGAATGAAGGTCCCGAGATTCTGAAGAAAGGTGAACATGTGTTTATTATTTATTCATGCCGCGAATCATGGCTCGTTGATTACCGGCAGGGAATGCTTCAACTGATAAATCCGGCTGGCAATCTGCAGGATCCGGCCAACTGGAAAAAATCGGGACCTGTATTCCAGGGAAATTCGAAAGTTTACGGCGTAGGTCATTGTTCATTTGTAAAATCACCCGATAATACGGAAGACTGGGTGATCTACCATTCGAAAAAAAGCACCTCACCGGGTTGGGAGCGGGATGTCCGCATGCAGCCTTTCACGTGGAAGGCTGACGGAACACCTGATTTTGGGAGCCCGGTTCAGGCAGGTCAGAAGCTGAATCTTCCTTCGGGTGAAACAGACTAAAAAGGATTGAGTATATTCGTAAACTTTTTTCATAAATCATTCATAATAAAACCCAATAATAAATTAAAAATGAAAAAACTTCTATTTATCCTCTTTGTTGCCGGAACCCTGGCGCTTACAGCTTGCAAACAAAAGCCCTCCCCGGTTAAAACCGCTGACCGCTGGACTATCGAAAAAGCACAGGAATGGAGTGCTGAATACGGATGGTTACGGGGCAGCAACTTCAATCCAAGTACCGCTATCAACCAGCTCGAAACCTGGCAGGCCGAATCCTTTGATACAGCAACGATCAACCGTGAACTGGGCTGGGCCCAGGGTATCGGTATGAATGTGATGCGTGTTTACCTCCACCATCTTGCCTGGGAGGTTGATCCGGAAGGATTCAAACAAAGGATGGATACTTACATGGATATTGCCGGGAAACATGGCATCAAAACAGTATTCGTATTTTTTGACGATTGCTGGAACCCTACTTACCAGGCTGGCAAACAACCCGATCCCAAACCAGGAGTACATAACTCAGGTTGGGTGCGCGATCCGGGAGATTTGATTTTCACTGACACAACCCTGATCAGAACACTGGAAAGCTATGTTAAAGATGTCCTCACCACTTTTAAGGACGACAAGCGTATTGCGATCTGGGATCTGTATAACGAACCGGGAAATTCAGGCTACGGAAATAAATCTATGCCCTTATTGCAAAAAGTTTTCCAGTGGGGACGTGAAATAAATCCGTCTCAACCCTTATCCTGCGGCATGTGGAATTTAAGTCTGAAAGAACTTAACAAATTCCAGGCTGAGAATTCAGATATCATTACCTATCATAATTACGAAAATCCCGAAAAACACCAGGCAGCGATTGATACCCTGAAAAAATACAACCGCCCGATGGTCTGTACCGAATACATGGCACGCCGCAACAACAGCCTGTTTACCAACATTATGCCATTATTGAAACAGAATAATATTGGCGCGATAAACTGGGGACTCGTTGCCGGAAAATCGAACACCAAATACGCCTGGGACGAACCCATTACCGATGGTTCAGAACCAAAACTCTGGTTTCACGAGATTTTCCAACCTGACGGAACTCCCTATAAACAGGAAGAGGTTGATCTGATAAAGAGTTTAACACTACCGGAATAAACATTTCACTATTTTTGCATCAAACAGATTTTAGATTATCAAATGATAAAAACGAATTTATTGCTTGGCGGGGCGCTGTTACTGCTTGCCTCGTGTACCGGTACTTCTCCGCAGCAAACTGTCGAAGAACGACTTACAAATTTTGTCGATCCCATGATCGGAACGGCTTATCACGGACATACCTACCCGGGAGCTGCGTTCCCGTTTGGCCAGGTTCAGCTAAGTCCCGATAACGGAACCCAGGGCTGGGACTGGTGTTCGGGATACCATTACTCCGACAGCATACTTGCCGGATTTAGTCACCTGCACCTCAGCGGAACAGGCATCGGCGATCTCGCAGATATTTCTTTCCTGCCGGTAATCACCGACGTCACTTTTCAGGAAGGCGAAAAGAACAGTGATTTCGTTTCGCGATATGCCGGGAAATACAACCACCAACAGGAAGTTGCAAAGGCAGGATATTATGCCGTAACGTTGAAAAATAACGGGATAAAAGCCGAATTTACGGTGAGCGAAAGAGCCGGACTTCACCGCTACACCTTCCCCGAGGGCGGAGAGAATAACTTACTCATTAACCTGGGATTTGCCATTAACTGGGATAAACCTTACCAGACGACGCTAGCTGTAATCGATAGTTTACTGGTTACCGGCTCGCGTCTGTCGCATGGCTGGGCAGCCGATCAGCATGTCTATTTTGCGGTCCGGTTCTCAAGTCCGGTTTCAACATCGGTGATCACCAATGTAGGAGGAGAAGGGAGAACAGTTGGTTTGCTAAAATTCAAAGATAAACAGGTGATGGCAAAGGTGGGCGTTTCGTCTGTAAGTATTGAAAACGCGATGGCCAACCTCGATGCGTCCCTGCCCGGATGGGATTTCGAAGCAACCCGGAATGCAGCATCCGATGCCTGGGAAAAGGAACTTTCGAAAATCAGGATTCAATCGGAAGATACGGTACAAAAAACCATCTTTTACACCTCACTCTACCATACCATGGTCGCTCCTGCCCTGTTCTCCGATGTCAACGGCGAGTTTAAAGGAGTTAAGGGTGATGTTCAGAAGGCAACCGGCTATAATCGTTATACCGTTTTCTCTCTCTGGGATACTTACCGCGCGCTGCATCCGTTGTTTACACTTACCCAGTCACAAAAGGTTAACGACATGGTCAAGTCGATGCTCGATCATTATAAACAAACCGGACTACTTCCTGTATGGGAACTCGAAGGCAACGAAACTTTTTGCATGGTAGGCAATCATTCAATCCCGGTAATTGCCGAAGCTATCCTCAAAGGGATCGGTGATTTCGATCATGAGCTCGCATTCGAAGCAATGAAAGTAACCTCGATGCACGATCGTGACGGCATGGGACTTTACGACCAACTGGGATATATGCCTGCCGATAAGATACAGCAATCGGTGGCAAAATCACTCGAAGTGGCTATCGATGACTGGAGTGTAGCAGCCGTTGCTAAAAAGCTCGGCAAAAAAGAAGATGCCGCTTATTTCAGTAAACGTGCTGAAAGTTTTAAAGCATATTTTGATAAGGAAACCGGATTTATGCGCGGGAAACTCAGCAACGGGCAGTGGACTACCCCGTTCGATCCGGCCTTTTCGAAACACGAAGGGAGTGATTATACCGAGGGCAATGCATGGCAATATTTATGGCTGGTGCCTCAGAATGTTGAGGGATTGATTGACCTTCTCGGAGGCAAGGAACCTTTCGCCGACAAACTCGACCAGTTGTTTAAAGTCGAAGAAGGCGTAAAGGGAACAGAGGCTTCAAGCGACATTTCGGGTTTAATCGGGGCCTATGCGCACGGTAATGAACCGGGTCACCATACTACCTTTCTGTTCAACTATGCCGGACGGGCGTGGCGTACCCAGGAATTGAACCGCGAGATCCAGACCACCATGTACACCAATGCACCCGACGGGTTGTGCGGAAACGAGGATTGCGGGCAAATGTCGGCCTGGTATATCTTCAGTGCAATGGGCTTTTATCCGGTTAATCCTGCAGAACTGAAGTACCAGTTTGGATCACCTTTGGTACAGGAAGCCAGACTCGAAGTGGCCCCGGGCAAATACTTCACCATGAAAGCACCAAAGGCGTCAAAAGACAATAAATATATCCAGGAAGTAAAACTGAACGGCCAGGTTCTTGACCGATCATACATTACCCACCAGGAAATTATGGATGGCGGAACCCTCGAATTTACGATGGGTGCAACACCAAATAAGGAACTGTTTAAGTAAACCCTGGGTTAATCCCGGGGGGTTTGTATATTTATAGAAAAGGATGTGACAAAGAAACGTTCGACCCCGGCCGGGGTCGTATGTAGCGAATTTGCCAGGTTTTCTATAAACATGCGACCTCTCCGAGGTCATCTTCTCGTTAGGCTGCGGATGTAAAATAATTTTACCTCTGTTTGAATTAGCGAGTTGTTTTTTGTATCTTTACTACTTCACAATAGCACTTTTGTCTGTAGCTATTGATTTTCAATACGATAATAATCTCTTTTTCTGACGTATTAATAATCAAATAATAAAACAAATGAAAAGACGTGATTTTATCAAAACAACAGCTATTGCAGTTCCTATGCTAAGTCTGTTTCCTACCGATTTATCCGCGATTTCGAGGAAAACGGAAGCGGGAAAGCTCGAGAAACGATCGTTGGGACGCACCGGGGAGATGTTATCGGTGATCGGTTTTGGCGGGATTGTTGTCAAGGATGTTACACCGGAGGAAGCCTCTGCCTACGTTAAATCGGCGATTGACGCAGGGGTGAATTATTTTGATGTGGCACCCTCCTACGGGAATGCAGAAATTATGCTTGGCCCCGCTCTGGAACCCTACCGGAAAGATGTTTTCCTTGCCTGCAAAACAGGCGAACGGATGAAAGACGGAGCAAGGGCAGAACTCGAAAGATCACTGACCAGGTTACGTACCGATCATTTCGATCTTTATCAGTTGCATGCGATGACCTCTATGGAGGATGTTAAAAAAGTAATGGGTAAAGGTGGCGCAATGGAGACCTTCATTGAAGCAAAGAAAGAGGGAAAAATCAAATATCTCGGATTTTCGGCTCATTCCGTTGAAGCGGCACTTGCACTAATGGATCAGTTCGATTTCGATACCATTTTATACCCGGTAAGTTACACCACCTGGTATGCCGGTAATTTTGGCGCGCAGGTTCTTGAACGTGCAAAGGAGAAGAAAATGGGAATTCTTGCACTTAAGGCAATGGCCAAGGGTCCATGGCCTCAGGGTGCTGACAAATCAAAGTTTCCCAAATGCTGGTATGAACCATTATCCGACCCTGAAGAGGCAAGAACGGGTCTTCGGTTCACCCTTTCGCATCCGGTCACCGCGGCCATTCCTCCGGGTGATGGCAACCTGTTCACACTGGCCTTGAATCTGAAAGATAATCTCGATCCCTTGAAAAACAGCGAAGTGAAAGCGATAAAAGAAAAAGCCCTGACCGGTCAGCCTTTATTTAAATTTGTCGGTTGATCTGACTGCTGACCGTTGAATTAATAAGCCCCGGACAATTACCAAAAGGTAAATGCCCGGGGCTTATAAGTTATAGTTTTTGCTTTCTATCAGTTGTAATTACCCGGATTCTCATCCTGCCACTCATTCACGCCATCACGCATGCGGTTGCGGAACGTTAGGGTATCTTTCGCATGACACCAGTTACCCGATGCATCCTGGTATTTGTAATTAAGGTAAATCCTGCGGTTCTGCAATAATTTGGCCTGGTTGTAAGTGCTGGCACCGTCAGGCTGGATTACATATTTCCCGGAAGTCAGCGAACTGATTGTAACTGTTCCGCCGTTCAGATTCAACGCGAATTCCATCCCTGCGGGAGACGTAAGATCGCTGTAGCCGTTAGCAGCAACTGCATTCGGAGCAATCGTTTTCAGTGACCAGGTTTTAACCTCTGAAACAGGTATCTGGGTGAAATAGGTAATTGTATCAATAACATTTGCATCGGCAGCATCTTTAACCATAGTAACTCCACCATGCCAGTAGGAGCCGAAAAGCATATTCTCGTATTTAACCCCGATGACCGCTGTTTTCTTGGTCGAAAGCAATGAATCGGCATCTGCCGTCATGATCCTTATTCCAAGCGCGTAAGTTGGAATAATGGAGGCAGCATCCGCTAAAAATTTTACCGAATCAGGCTTAATCGTTACCCTGGCATTATGATCGCCTTTTTTGATGACCATCTGGCTTGTATTGCTCAGCGTGTAATAATTGACCGGCAATGGCTGTAAGGCAGTCACCGGAGCAGTTGCCGCGGCGATATATGCCTGCCCGCCTTTGAGTCTTGCCAGGGCATCAGCAGTTAGCAGACTATTATCGATCTGGTAAGTTACAATCCTGTCGCGGGTGTTCTCCCTGACTCCGGCCAATTCGACGCCGAAATCAAACTTCATACCTTCGCCCACGACAAAAGTCCGGACATCGAGCTGAATCGGGATATAGATGGCATCATAATCAAAATCATTGATATAGTCCTTGTAACAGGAAGTAATTGTCCCTGCCAGCAAAAGAAAAGCTAATATTTTTTTCATCCTTGAGTATTTTTTCTTTCCAACCGGTTTGAATATTCCATCCCTGTTGTCGATTTTAAAACCTATTCGTTTCATAGTTGCTTTTTTACCTATTTCCATTTATCCCATCCCTCGTTCTGAACCAATTTGCTCATGCGAAGAATTTCGTCATACGGCAAGGGCATATATGCAGAATTGTAAGCACGCGTTTCAACCTCCCAGTTCAGGTCATATGCAAATACACTTCCTGTTTTTATAGTTTTTACACCATGAACAGGTTTGTTATAAAGTGCATTGAACTCCGTATCATTTGTCCAGCGTGACATGTCGTGAAAACGTTCACCTTCGAAACTCAGTTCGATGCGTCGTTCATTCTTGATCAGATCATAAAACGGTTCTTTTCCGGCTGTTGCCACACTGTTCAGATAAAGATCTGCAGCAGGAATACCTGTTTTGTCCTCATAGGTTTTCATCGAACGCAAGGTGCCGATTACTGCCTTGGGTGAATAGCCGTAAAGCATACCATTTGGACCTACAACCTGGTTTGCTGCTTCGGCAAATGCCAGCGCCATATGTGCATACCGAATATGAAATCTGGCACGTGGCCTGCGTCCAAAACTGGATTGTTTCCAGTTGATGCCGTAACAGAATTTCTTCACATAAATATTAGTTCTCACGTTATTACCATTGCCGGCTCTGTCCTTTCCTCCGTTGGCTCCGTCTGCATCCGGTTCCCATGTTTCAAAAGTATAAATCGGGCTGGTTGTTCCGTAAGCAGGAATATAAGTCCTCGAGTTGTAATTAATCTGAGCATAGAAGCGAGGCTCTCGGTTATCAAACGGTTTGGCAGCATCGTAAACAGTGCTTGCACTGATCGGATAGCCATCCTTATCGCCAAATGCGCCTACAAATTCACTTGTCGCACCAATATCACCGTAAGGATTGAATCCGTTTCCGCTGGCGGCTGCAGGAAAAAAGACCGACTCCATGGTGATGTCGTTTTCAACAACCCTTGATGACCAAATAATACTCTTATCGTAAATATCATTGAAATCTACGCGTTTTGTGGGATCATAACCATCGCCATTGGGTGAAGCGGCCCTTTTGAAGTCCATCACTTTAGCGGCATACTTTGCGGCGGAGTCCCAACGTGCAACCTCATTGTTCGGATTAAAACGTTTGCTGGCCCACGAAAGATAAGTCATGGCCTTGATGGCATACATAGTCAGTCCATCCACACGGTTCCAGTTTACAGCTCCCAGGAAATCTTTTTTATCACTCAGGTATGCCGAGGTATAAAGATAGTCACGATGGGCAATGGGCAAATATTTAAGCGCTGAGTCGCAATCGGTGATGATCTGCTTCACACACTCATCGTAAGTACTCCGCTCAATGTTTATTTCTTCTGATGCATTCAGCGGTTCTGTTACAATCGGGAATCCGAGTAAACGGGTTCCGCCAAGTTCCTTACCACCAAACTTTTTCAGCAAGTCGCGCTGGGCCCAGGCACGCAAACCAAAGGCTTCTCCCTGAAGTCTGCGCACAACCAATGTATTTAATTCGGGTTTGATTAATACCCGTGAGTTGATCCCCCTGTTGTCTTTTAAAAACAGATTTAACAAGAAAATTGCATCGTAATCTCTTTTCCAGTAATCTCTTACTATAGCCTGATTTCCGGTAGTAAGCTCGCCTTTGGCAAATTGAACAATCGCATCGGTAGTTGAGCGTCTCACCGCATTGTCTGTGGCACACTCGAGGTAAGCCATTTCGTTGCTGCTATAGTTCTTCGAGGACAAGTCACTGCCCAAATAGTCATAACTACGACCAATTAAACCCTGCACACTCTCCTGATAGGCAAATACATCATCTCTTGTTCGGTCTCCGTTTGGATAGGGATCTAAAAAGTCGCTGCATGAACCGAAAAACAATGCAACGAAAATTATTATTGTGCTTTTATAAGTCATATTGGTCTGTTTTAAAAGGTTAATTTAACTCCTCCGGTAAGTGTGATATTCAGAGGATAATTGTTAATCCCCGCGTTGATATTTTCGGGTTCTACCTCCTTATCTTTAAGATTACCTATCGTATAAACATTAGCACCGCGTGCAAATATTCTGAATCCTCTGACCCCTTTCATCCAGTCGAATTTTTGAACAGGCAACTTCCAGGCTAACTCGAAATTCTGGATCTTGAAGAAACTATTGTCAACCAATCTAAAACCGGAAGTTTTAAAGTTGTTAGATATCTGGTAGTAAGTCAACTTAGGATAAGCACCACCCATACCATTCTCGTCGATATTATCCAGAACAAATTTAGAATAGATATTATCACCCGAACCGTTGGTATAGTATTTACTATTCAGCATCTGGTCGTAGAATGCACGTCCAACCCCGGTTACTGTCAACTCAATATTCTTATAAGCAATATTTAGATTGATCGCATAATACAATTTTGGGGTTGAATGTCCAATAGTTTGTGCGTCGTTATCATCAACCACGCCATCACCATTCTTGTCTTCGTACCTGAGATCACCGGCATGCAGATTTTCGCCAAACTGAGGAATAAGGTTTGCTTCAGCATCAGTTGCAAAACGTCCAAGGTATTTTAATCCGCGAATGGCATCTGATGGTCCGCCAACTGTTTTTTGATAATCGTTCCGATAATTCGGTTCATCCACCTGTTCGATAATTGGTTTTTGAGTAAAGGCATTTCCGCCGACCAAATAACTAAAATCACCGATCCTGTCTCTGAATTTAAGTCCAAGCTCAACACCTTTATACGAATAGGAATTGTAGTTTACGACCGGAAGCGTACTTGTTGTACCGGAAAGTATAGGGGTCGTATTGGCCCTGTTTGTGATAACATTGTACCTCAGGATGTTGTAATAATTAAACTCAAGTGAGAGCTTATGTTTTAACATTTCGGCGTCGATTCCAAGGCTAAGTTCTCTTCTGCGCTCAAGATCAATTTCAGGATTACCAATACGGTTGGGAAAAGCCCTGTAATTGTTTGCAGATTGTTTATAGGTTCCGATCCAGTTTCCTGTATTGCTGTAATAAGTTCCGAATTTATCTGTATTACCAGTGTTGGTATTTAAATCCCATCGGTCTCTGTAAGCGTAAGGGCCTCTGAATGCATCTACTGATGTCTCACCAATTTCTCCCCGGACTTTAAGATAGTTAAGAAAATGCTGGTTTTTCATAAACTTTTCTTCCGAGACAATCCAACCAAAACCGACAGATGGAGATATGGTATAATAATGACCCGGCGCCATACCACTGGTTCCTCCATAGTTCAGGACACCCTGGACCGTGTATTTATCCTGGTAGGAATATAGGGCAGTAAAAATTCCGGCCTGTTCGCGCTGTGGTTCTTCAAATCCGTTTCGTTTGATTGAAGACATACGGTATGTAGCTGTTGCCATTACATAATTTGATCCGAACTTTTTGTCATAGCTTAAACTCTCATAGGCAGCATAATTCTGAAAGTAGAAGTCGTGCAGATTGGCATAGTTTGTTGCATCAACACCATCCCTGTCCTTTATCAGCGATGCAATACCTAATGTCGGGTTATAAGTTCGGGGATCGATCTTGTAGGCGGTGTAATTTTCCGCTTTGCCGATCCTCAGGAGGTAGTAGGTATTGAAATCAATAAAAGTGCGCGATTTCAAACCCGGAATGATGTTATCCATATTCCACTCGAATAGTGCGCTGATAGCGCCGTTACGCCCTGACTCATTGTAGTATCCGTTCTTCACCAGGTTTCCCACCGGATTTTGGGTGTATGCTGTAGAGATGCCATACCATGGTGATTTTAACGTTGAATCGTTGTTGACGTAAACTGGGAAGGCGATGGGCGGTATGTTAGTGATATCGTTCAATAAACTGGGCATCTCGGTTAATCCCATCTGGGATCCACCTTCGCCTACAGTAGTGGTATAACCATAGTTTGGAGAATCACGGATGGATATTCCAGCTGAAAAATTCAGCTGAACTTTCAAAAATTGATTAATTCGTATGTCGAGATTCGAACGCGCGTTAATCCTTTGGTAACCAGCTTTAGGACCCATGTTATAATTATCCCCCTCGCCGTTGTACCCAACATAGGCGCTATACTGCATGGCATCGTTACCGCCTGAAGTTGAAACGCTTGCACGCGTAAAACTGCGGTTATCCTTTAGCAGAAGACCGCGATAATTCGCGCTGGGATGATTCATATCGTAAGGATCGTTTTTTGCATATGCCGCGATATCATCATCACTATATAAACCAGTTGTAATTCCGCTATTCCTTTTTGCAAGGTTGTTTAACCGGGCATAATCAGCCCCCGATACCCATTCGGGCATACGGTCGATGATACTTACACCCTGTTCAAGGCTGACGTTTAATAATCGCTCATTTTTTCTTCCCCGCCTGGTTTTGATAAACACAATACCATTTGCTGCGGCAGGGCCATACATTGTTTTAGCAACAATATCACGGACAAGAGATACGGACTCAATTTCTCCCGGATCAAGCGGCATTTCGGTGATATCCATACGAACGTCATCGATAATGTACATCAGACTACTTCCGCGGGAGTAAAGTCCTACTTTCTCAGCAGCCCCATACGATCCCAGCTTTTCTTCAGCACTCATTCCCGGTGAACCATCTCTTTCATAAACTTCCAGGCCTGTCACTAACCCCGTTAGTGCGTTGCGGATGTCAGTTGAAGGATATTTATCCAAAACGACGGCATCAAAAACGCTTGTACTTCCCGTTAAATGCCTTTTCTTAATGGTTTGGTAAGGCAGGGGGACATCATCATCGGTTGTCATAAACAATTTCGATTTCACCATCTGAACAGCCTGATTACTTACAAGATCGCTAACCAGCAACACCTGGGGTTCGTAGCCTGTTGAAGATATGGTAACAAACTCTATATCGCTGACGGTTAAACTTACCGAACCCATCTGATCGGTCTGTGTATGAACCAGGCCTTCACCCACGATGATTTCTGCGCGCGGAATGGCATCCCCTTTTTCATCGGTCACTTTAAGGGAGACCACCACCGACTTTTGCTTCTTACCTCCAGGTTTATCCTGTGCTTTCAGGTTTACTGCTGACAGAAGCATCAGAAGCGCAAAGAGAAGTAAGCCGTACCTTGAATATATTTCTTTATTTAGTTTCATATGATCATTATTTTGTATGAATTACCAAATCGGATTAGGTGTAAAATTGCGCATCTTATAATTGTCTTCGGTTGTAAAAGGGAAGGTGTACATGGCATCTTTCCACATCGACTGACGGTCGGAAGGCAAAGGAACACGAGTGTACTTAAATCCTTTAGGATAAGTTGTTGTGACCGGAACTTTTTCGATGTCCATACCATAAAGAACCTGGCCCATGGCGGCAGGTGCGTCGAGCCAGCGACGGATATCGAAGAAATAATGTCCTTCGAAGCACAACTCAATGGTCCGCTCATTTTTCAACCGTTTTATAAAGATCTCCGGTGACAAGCCGGTTGCCAGATTTGGCATGCCAACCCTGTTCCTTACGACATTTACAGCCTGCGTTGCCGTAAGTGTTGCGCCGGGTGCAGCACCGTTTTCTCCACCATATGCCTGGGCTGCTGCCTCAGCATAGTTGAGATACAACTCCGCCATACGAATAATCGGATCGGTCAGATTATAACTTGTTGTAACTTTTGTATTTGAATCGTAGATCGATTTCCGCTGGTAATAACCAGTGCGGGTAACGCCCAGGAATGCAGCATAATTCAATAAATCGCTGAATACCTGTTTCCCGTTCACAGTTTCGTAATAGATATTGGCCGGATTATAACCCGCAACCTCAGTAGTCTGGTTGAAAATTACACCCCAGGCAAAGCGTGGATCACGATTGGCATACGGATCCTGATCATTATAATGTCCAAGTGCAACTGCTGCGGCACGATCCTGAGGGGTGTTCAATGGTTCTCCCCATTTGGTTTCAAACTTATCGACAAAATTCTGCGTTGGATTTTCTCCTGACATCGCTGTCGCCTGCTGTGCAAATACCCCGTTGGTCATTGACTGAACTGTTGTAAGACCGATGCTGTAATTGGGATTAGCAATATTTGGATTGTTATAATTCACATAGAATGGCCATAATTGCTCATTTGTACGGGGTACATTCATAAAATTGTTTTTGTACGCCTGCTTAAGATTTCCACTGGCCTGTGCAGCAGTTTGCATGGCAAAGCCATAAAATTTGGCGGTATCGATTGCTGCCCGGCATGCCTGGGCTGCGTCCTGCCAGTCGGCAATACCGTTCTTGTTGTTTTGAGGACTTGCTGCATACAGCAAAGCGCGTGATTTCAATGCTAGGGCAGCAACACCCGCCGGACGAAATTGCTTTGGATTACTCAACAGCAAATCGGCATCACGACGCATAAGTCCTGCTTTTTTGAAATAGACATACGCGGTATCAAAATCTGCGGCAATTTTTTTGCAGGTCTCATACCTCGTCAGACGTGCTATATCAAACTCCCCGCGATCGGTCAAAACCTTGGTAATGTACGGCATAGGTCCCCAAATCTTAAATAAGCCAAAATGTGCATAGGCACGAATAAAATGCGCTTGTCCGATCAGATCATCAATATCCACCTGTTGTGCGTCCTGCAGTTTATCAATATTCTTTAAGGTCATATTGCATATTCTGATACTCTCGAACATCGAAGGCAGAATAGGGATATTCTTGGACGAAACGGGACCAGCCCATTTATCGATTGTTCCACCCATCTGTCCACCCTTTATCGATTGCGCTTCATACTGGCGACCGCCATCACTCATATCGGTCATCTGGTCCCAGGTATATTCCATACGACACGAGAAATACAACGGGTGCGCACATTTGATATTGTAATCGTAAGTGGTACCGTTGACAATACGCTGACCGTCATAAACTGAATCGAAAAACTTGAGGATGTTCGTATATTTTGAGAATACAACCTCGGTAGTTAATCCGGCGTCAGGCGCTTCATTCAGATAACTTTCATCACATGACGGGAGAATTATCCCAAGCATCCCTGTAAGTACAATTATTTTAAAGTATTTTTTCATCTTTTTCTCTCTGTTTGTCAGGGTTAAAATCCAATTTTTAATCCAAATTTGATGCTCGACAGTTGGGGATAAAAGCCTTGTGTAAAGTCTTTACGCTCAGGATCGCCTTCGATAAGATTGGTTACTGTCCAAAGATTGTTCCCCGTGACGTAAGTTGACAAATTCGTAATTCCAATGACTCTTTCAAGGAATGCAGGCTTAAAATTATACCCGATATACACTTCTTTCAACCTAAGGTAATCGGCCTTTCTCCAGATACGATCCTCTATAGCTGTTTCATAACCGCTGTAATACGATGATCCTCCCCCCCAAACCAGGTTCGGAAGATTGGCATCACCCACAAAGTGAATCGTGGAATGGTTGGCATCAGGATTTGTTGGCGTCCAGTAATCTAACTGGGAAGCATGAATACGGTAGTTTCCATTCGGAAACTCAACTTCATATGCCTGGTTAAACAGAACATATTTCCCCTCGTTTCCCTGGAAGTTAAAATTGAATTCAAAGTTTTTAAAGATGAATCCACCTCCGAGAGAATAAGTAATCGGAGGATAGAGTGACCCGGGAATCGGGTAACGATCCAGGATCGATATGTTCCCATCAGCAAAGTAATCAAGGAATTTGTAATCGCCAACATTCAAAGCGCCTACCGGAATTGGTGAAGTACTTGTGTGAATATCATCAACTGAAGTAAAATACCCTGTTCCGATCAACTCAGCGCCTCTCACCTGGGCTCCCAAAGGTTTACCCTGTTCTTTGGCATATTCGGGTGCATATTTAGGATCATCCTTATAGATGATACGATTTTCGTTAAATCCAAAAATTCCTTTCACGAAAAAGCTGAAGTCATTCGATAGTGATTTATTGTATTCTATATCAAGATCGAAACCATGTTTTTTCATCGATCCAAGGTTCTGATCCTTGAAACTGTTTCCAACGGTTATAGGAATTTTAGGCGTGAGCAGCATATTTGTGCGGTACTCGTCGAAGAAATCGACATTGATGGTCAGATCATTATCCAGGAAAGCAATTTCCAATCCGAGATCCTTTTTCCTTGCCTCTTCCCATTGTGCATCAGCGTTAGCTGCCGGATCTTCCTTGATAAAACCACGGGGATCGGTATAATAGTTACTTAGAAATAACCATCGTGCCGAGGCATTATCGCTACCTACTATACCGTCCGAATAACGCAATTTCAATTTATTGATAAAAGGAACGCTTTCTTTAAAGAACCGTTCTTCGGAGATGACCCATCCGAATGCTCCGGAAGGGAAAAATCCGAATTTATTACCGGGAGCAAATCGTTCCGATCCGGTATATCCGATATTCACCTCGACCAGGTACTTGTGTGAATAGTCGTAAGTAGCTCTACCGACCAGCGCTTGATTGAGAAAAGCAAAGTCAGTACCGGAGCGGTTTTTTTGACGGTTGATCAACGCCAGGGCAGATACGCCATGCTTACCAAATGAATTGGCATAATTCAATGAGGCTTCATAGTAAAGGTTTCGATAATAACCGGACTCCATTCCTCCTACATTGATATCCAATGGATTAAGGTTGTATTTATAGTAGCCGGACTGGCCGTTTCGATACCAGGGGTTTACACCTGGTTTGCCTACATCAGCCCAGTTAATTTTATACTCAGGACGAACGTAATCGGCATACAATGTTCTGGTGTTATAATAGGTACTAAAAGCGACCTTCCCGTTGACCGATAAACCCATGGTAATAAAATCGAGTTTCTGATCAAGAACCATATCTGTAAATAACTTGGAACTCAGATATTTGTTAAAGTTTCCTGCGGCCAGGTAGGTATACGGATTCGTTGTAAATCCATTCAGCTTTAACGCAAGTCGTTCTCCCGTGGCATCAGGATAATCGATATCCGGTATGCCGTTCACCTTGTCCTCAAGCAACCATGCCGGCCAGTAAGCAGGAAAAGAAGCGGGTGTTGTGGCGTACAGACTTCGCCATGGTGAAGTTGTCGGCTGATTTTTAATACCTGTTTCACCGCCAATATTGAATGACAATAGGGTGGTTGGTGTTAAATTAAAATCAAGATTGGTCCGGTAATTAAACCGATCGTATTTATAACGCGTGTCCTGATAACCATTTTTATAGCCTTCAAATAAGGTTTTCTCATTGTAATATCCAAATGTTCCGAAATACTTTACAAATTTTGTTCCTCCCGAAATATTAAAATTTGCATCGATAGTTGGCGAAAATGGTAATGTCATCTCATCGAGCCAGTTAACATTTGGAAATTGTAATGCTTTTAAGGGTGAAGATGGACTGAGGTATTCATTTAAATCAGCCTGTGGAATTAATTTGTCAAATTGAGCGCCGTTCATTAATCCCATATTCAAAGCTGACATGGTGGTATACGAATCGATAAAATCAGGCATACGTGTGGGTTTCTGCATACCATAAGAGGCGGAAATGCTCATTACAGGTGCTCCCAGCTTACCACGTTTTGTGGTAACAATAATAACCCCGTTTGCTCCCTTGGCTCCGAATACTGCCGTAGCGCTTGCGTCTTTCAGGACAGAAATTGTTGCGATCTCATTAGGGTCAAGGCCGTTAAAATCGCGCTCTACACCATCGACCATCACCAAAGGCTGTGATCCGTTCCAGCTCGACACCCCACGGATTACAATTTCTGCATTATTGGCCCCCGGTTCACCCGCTTGCTGCATGGTCAGTACGCCCGACATTTTACCTGCCAAAGCATTGGTTACATTTGAACTACCGGAACGCATCAGTGCGTCGTTTCCGATTTGAACAACCGCTCCAACAACACTTTCTTTCCGTTGAACACCATATCCCACAACAACTACCTCATCGATACCGATTGTACTTTCGGAAAGCTTTACATTGAAAACACTACTGTTACCAATAGCAACTTCCTTCGATTGCATTCCAATAAAGCTGAATACCAGTGTTTGTGTATTCGTGGGGACCGACAGGGTAAATTTACCATCATAATCGGTCATCGTTCCGGTTGTTGTTCCTTTTACGATAATTGATGCCCCCGGGATCGGCGAATTATCATCTCCGGTCACCGTCCCCGTAATTGTTTTTTGCTGTCCCATAGCACTAAGTTGTGAGAAAAAGCAAATACCGACTAAGAAAACCGCTGCGAAAAGCCGAAAATGGCCCTTCAGGAATGAAATCTTTGTTTCATCATCTTTCATACATGCGCTTTTAGTTAATTATAGTTAATTTTATAACGGCCCTCACAAATTAGTATTGGTCCTAAATATCTTATACAGAGCATATAAGGAGTAGTTGTAGCTTTCGCAAAGGCTTCTGACGAAGGTAAAAATATATCTCAACCAAAATCAGCCTTGAAATAGTTTAGAATGGATGTAAACTAAACATAGTTATATCATTTTTTAACCCCGGTGACAGCAGGAAGAAAATAAAAAAGGCAATAAGGTTATGTTGGCAGGGAGCCACTAAAAGTCTGTATTTTAAAACTTTGCACACCATTATGTAGAGACGCACGGCGGTGCGTCTATCCATAAAACAAACTCCGTAGAGACGCACGGCCGTGCGTCTCTACGGGGTTGCAATCTCTAACGGGAGGTAATTCCGGGCCCGACTCCAGATCAGACCTTAATATTGTCTTACTATATAAATCATCCAACAGATGCCCGTAAATTGACCAATTGGTAAAGTCGGACCCGGAATATTGCCTTACAGAATTTGCGGCGCATGTAACATTTGATTTTCAATTAAAGGAGTAGTTGCGCCGCATTTTTGTTGATCGTCCTAACCCCGGGTGGCACGATTCCGAATAATTTTGGAGCCATTAATAATTAAAGAATCCGGAATCCCTTACCCGGGGTCATTAATATTTAACCCTGTCAGGGTAAAGGCGTTAATATAAATGTCCGTATTTTAAAACTCTCCCGAAAAAACGGGACAAGTAGTGTAACTCTGTGTCTTTACTCTGTGGAACTCTGTGTAATCATTTATTAGGTCACGGTGAATCCAATCCGGAGATCTGATCAAATAGGATGGTTATTCGCCCATGTTTTAATCTGTTGCATATGAATACATTACAGATAATAAATGGTGTAGGTACGATCCATATATTTATGACCCGAGCCAACGGCTCTGACAAATACATTGGCAAATTGGCAAATTTACATTTTCGTCTGGTCGCCACTTCGCCTGTGCGCCCCGTCACCAATTCGCCCCGTCACCTCTTTGCATCCTGGTAAACCCGCACATAGTCGATTTCGTATTTAACCGGAAATTTGGTACTCCCGGGATCTCCGCCATTACCACCGATGGCCAGGTTCAGCAGTAAATAGTGCGGCTGTGTAAACGGATTGATGCCTTCAGGATTGATGGTTGCGGTGAGCAAGGTCGTATTCAGCAATTCATCATCAAGATAAAGTTTAACCGATTCCGGTGTCCAGTCCATGCGCCAGGTATGGAATTTCATGGCCCAATCAGCATCCGCAGCGGTGAATTTCGAAAAGGGAAACATTTGAGTATTCCATTTGGCTACGTATTGCCGGGTTGTTCCCCATGCAACATTGGCCAGGATTGTTGGCTTACCTTTTACCCTGTAGAATTCCATGATGTCGATCTCTCCGTTTGATGGCCATGGATTATTGATCCCCAGGGTCCAGATTGCCGGCCAGGAGCCCATCGCCGTGTCGATCCTGGCCCTTATTTCAAACCTTCCGTACAACCATTGTTTCACTCCCCGGGTATTTATACTCGATGAGGTATAGTGAGCTTCTTTTCTGTTCCTTTTCCAGTTCCGGCTTCCGGCATCGTACTCCGGATTGGGTACTTGTTCGCGGCGGCCTTCCAGGACCAGGACTCCATTTGCGCAAATGGCATTATCCTCCTGGTACCATTGCAACTCTTCATTTCTCACAAATCCTTTTTCAAATTTCCAGTATTCCGGATTTGGTTTGCCATCGAGGTTAAATTCATCACACCATACCAATTTCATCCCCGGTATTTCAGCCGGGGGATTGGAATCAGGTGCTTTAGGACTTAATTCCCGGGAAGATGCATCCATGCAAAACAGCATGAATAGCATGAATAGAAAGAGTAAAGAAAGTAGTTTCTTCATTATTGATTCGTGTTGATTTTTGTTTACAAATTTTGAAGTGACCGGGTGACTGCGATTCATAATTGAGTAAAACTAACGGGCTATTTTCCCTTCCTTAAAAAGTCACCCGGTCACTCTCCACGGATTTGCGGCGTCCCGATTCACTTCGTTCCCGGGATTTCGCTTTGCTCAAGATAACCTCCCGATTGCGCCTCTGTCTGTCATTCCGCTTTTGCAATTTTAACAAGTGCTACACCGTGATAAGGAACTTCTATCTCAAACCGGTCAGCAAATCTACCCATGTCTTTCTGTCTCCACAAATCACGGACATCCTGCTCCCCGCTGATTCCCAGTTCAGACCACGACACACTGATTTTAGCAGTATTTTTCAAAGCCTTATCGTCCCAGACAAACTGGTCTTCCGGTTTTTCGCCACCGCCAATAAAAAACAGGCCTACTGTCTTTGAACCATCTTCCATCTCCTTGACCCATATTTCCTTTACTTTGTCTTTGATCAAACGATGAGCTTGTTTGCCTGAAGGGTCCTGGTTAACCCCAATCACGTCGTCATTGGTCAGAAGGTTCAGCGTAAATTCATCGATCTGGCTCATGTCAGCTCCAATCAGTAAAGGAGCAGCCAGTAAGCTCCACAGCGAAATATGCGTGTATTGCTCATCTGCAGATAGCCGTGAAGCGTGTAAACTTGGCCCCCAGCCCACTTTTCCAACCACTAGCATATCGGGATCATTCCAGTTTCCGGGTTTTGCATATTGCGTGTTGTGGTGTTGAGAGAAACCGATCGAATACATACTTTTCCAGGTGTCAGTGATGTCACCCGTCGTTCTCCATAACTGGCCCATTTCCGCGCCCCATTTCCAGACTTCACCCATACCGTACTGGCAAAGACTGTAAACAATATCGCGGTTTTGTTTCTTTAAGGCATGTTTCATAATGGTGTACGGTTTCTTGTACTCATCAAGCTTCGGATTTGAGTTATTCACTTTATCACCATATGAACACCAGTCGTATTTCAGGTAATCAATTCCCCATTTTGCATACATGAATGCATCCTGCTCCTCGTGTCCGTAGCTTCCAAGGTATCCGCCACAGGTAAGCGGGCCGGGAGAACTGTAAATACCTATTTTTAAACCCTTTGAATGAATATAATCACCCAGGCGTTTCATGTCCGGAAATTTTTCGTTGGTGACAATTTCGCCGTTTGCCTTACGTTTGGGAGCCTCCCAACCATCATCGATGTTGATATAAGTCCATCCATGATTGATTAATCCGCTCGAAATCATTGCATCGGCCGAGGCTTTTACTTTCTCTTCGCTAACCGAAAGACCCCAGCAGTTCCAGCTGTTCCATCCCATCGGCGGAGTAAGGCTTAGCTTATTGTTTCCGATCACAATACGCAGGTTTTGTGTAGATATTCCCTTGTCGTTTTTTGCCATAATTTTCACAATGTATTCACCTTCCTTTTCCACTTTCCCGGAAATAATTCCTGTGTTGGAGTCAAGATTTAAACCTTGCGGAAGTTTTTCGGCAGTAAACGACATCGGACGTAATCCAGTAGCCGCAATCCTGTAAATAAAGGGATTACCAGAAGTTGCCCCGGCTATTTTTGAACCATTGATGCGTGGTGTGTCGGCGGGCTTGGGTGTAAGGATGTAGTTTGGAGATTTTGGCATTTCCTGAGGAATAAGTGCCGGTTTGTCGCTGCCATTGTATTCAATTTTGGCATTGCACCAATCGGCATGATCGAAATTCATCCCATCCTCTCCTTCAGCAACTAAAAAAGCAAGTTTTTGGATCCCTTCCAGGCCGATGTTTACAGCCCTGGATTTGTCCCCTGTTTTCATCAAACCACTTTCCCATATCACTTTTTTATCACCTAAAATATAGAAGTACATATTACCTCCCTTTGCCTCGTCATCAGCACCGATTTGTGCAGTGAACCGAATCCCTTTCCCGGCTAAATTGAGCATGAACCGGCTCAGCGCATGTGTCCCGATACCGCGTTCGAACTTTTGACCTGCAATAGTGAGCGTATTCCCATCGATGCTTTTATTAGACCTCGTGGTTCCCCATCCTGTTTCGATTTTTTTCATATCCAGCTCATCCAGCCAGAAAGATTTGCTTTGCCCGTAACCCGAGGCCATCAGCAATGTGAAAAGCGATAAAAAAATTGTCTTTAGCATGTTTATAATAATTAAGTAACCAAAACTATAAAATATCGGCACAATGTCGTTTGGTATGGGTAACTGGATTATGTAATGATTGCTGCTGGCTATTAGTGGCTGGCTGCTGGCAGACTCGCTTACTAAAAAATCAGGAGCTATCTTAACGTTTAAAGAATCAGGACCAATTCGTTCGCACGATCATACCAGCTGCAAGTTGCCAAAAGCCAGCTGCTTCAATACAAAGCTGTGCTTCAATGCTCCTGGAATGAATCCGCAATGTACAATTATCCCGGAACTTATCTTGCCCCAAATACCAGGACTTTTGTACCGTCGTATCCAACCGCTTCAATCCGGGTAGCATTCTCAGGATATGAAGCATTCGTGAAAGTATTGTCACTACTTCCGGTTCCTGCCATTGTTATATTCACCAATGCATTACCGGCATAGGTTTCAAATACAACAACATTCTTCCATTCACTATGCAATATCTGCTTTACGGTTGAACCGGTCACACCCGTGTTGTATTGTCCGCTTACCTGGCGTTTATATTTATAGGCATCAATACTATTTCCGCTGATGTAGAAAATATAGTTGGTTTTCGGTTTCGGATATTTTTGAGCATACGTTACAGCTTCATCAATCATCGCCTGGGTGATGGTTTTCCGGGCTGAAGTATAATCATCAAAAATTTTGTCTACTATTTTAAGCATCCCTATCTTAAGAAAAAAATCACTTAAATCCTCCTGAACTGCATCACAAGTATTTTTAACGAAATTAATTTGCAGTTGACCATCCGTCAGGCCTGTTTCGTCAGTATTACGTACTTTCTCGAAAATATCTGCCCAGAAATAAGGTTTATGCCAACTATTACCTTCACCTGCAATATGATAATAGAGTTGCAACTGCCACAGTGGCGCCAGCTTCACAAAATGGTCGCCACCCCATTTCCCATTACTGTCAGCCCCGTATGGAGCATCAGGTCCACCCTGGAGACCCCATTCCTGGCCTTTAATAATTCCGTTATTAAGGTAGGCATTGAATCGCCCCCCACGTGTGCCACCAATATTTTCGTGTTCAAGACGCAGGTTGCCAGGTGTGTAGCAATATTGCACCCATGCCGAATAGATGTTGTTGGTACATTCGGTGGTTCCGACCCACTTCATTCCCGGTCGCACCTGGTTAACATGACCAAATTCATGTGCAATTCCCCAGTTTGAATTCCGAAGATTGACAGGATTTGCCAGGTCCGACATGGTATTGTCATGAAAGGCCGCACCCCAGCCATCGGCATGCATATACCCTTCCCAGATTACCCGGCCGAACATATGGTTTTTAGGCAGTCGGTTATATTTTGCCAAACCCATCATAAGTTGTTCCTCGCCGATAATATGATCGTACTCTGTTACCAGTTCACCCAACCGTCCGTAAGTCTGTTTACGTAATGACGCTACACTGTAGGCCAGTTGTGTTCTGTTTCCGCGCAAATCCATAATTTCACTCACCGCACTGTCCAGTAATCCCTTGCCATCCTGTTCAGTATGACGAAAAAGGTCAAAATAGCCGTTTACCTTTCCTGAGGCAATATGAACTTTTATCTTTCCCGCCGATTGATAATCAGGCGTGTAATAACTGATATAACCGTTTCCTTTACCTTTCATCGTCAGGATATTCACACCTTCAGATAACGGATAGCTGTAGTCATTTTTGGATGGGCCAAAGTCAGTGATTCGTAAACTTACCGATTGGCCATTGGATGGTCCGACAAATACAACTACCTCTTCATTCGCTGCAAAATACATTCCTGTCATATTTTCAAACTGGCTGTAGCTGCTTATTTTCAGCTCATGTGCCAGGTCCGAAACTTCACGGTAAGGGGCATATTCCTGGACCCTGAACTCTTTGGGATACTTATTTGCGATTAAAAAGGCAGCAATATTTTGCAGGAACGGATTCTGAATGTTGGCAATATCTGCCATGGTCGTTCCTGCCTGCAATTGTGAGAAGGAAACATCCGTAAAATATTTCAAATCCTCCGAAGCGTTATTCATCGCTTTACTTTCGTAACATTCAAATTCTGCGAGTGACAAGTAGTATTTCCCGGCATCACCCGACCACGCATCGCCAACGATCACTTTAATGGTACGAGGGTTGATCACAGGAGTACTGAATCGTACAACCACCGGATTATTTGAGAAAGGAGCATTTATGGACCCTACCTGCTTAAATACATGGTCTTCCTCTGTTGTAATCCAAACAGTGGCACTTTTCACAATTCCATTGGATCCGCTTGTGCGGGGATGAAGGACGACATAGTTGGCAACCAGGGCCTCCTGCGGGTCCAGCGCATATTCCAGGGTGATTGTGGTTTTATCAGGTATTCCTGACCAGGGAGAATGATACAGCGTGCTGAGCTGTCCGTCAATCGATTTTTCAATTCCCTCGCCGCCCTGGAATTTATCAGCAGGTGTGAGTGCTGCCCCAAGAATCCTGATCTTCTTATCTTTTTCAAAAGCCGACGCCAACTCAGGATTGTAACGATCTGTCAGTGTGATGGATTGGGTGACAGTCACACTATCGGACAGGGTTCCCCCCTTCTGACGGAAATAGATTTTCCCAATCCGGGGACCCGACTGAACATTCATCAGTTGAACATCAAACTTGTATAAATAATCAACCAGATCAATTTTGGCGCTTTTGGTACCCGCGCTTTGTTTTAACCACGTTTCAGAACAGGTTATTTCCAGGTCCGTATTGGTGGTTAATTCAACAGAAAAGGTTTGCGCCTTAAAATCGGCCACCTGTTTTTTTGATTTTAACAGGATGACAGGATTTAAACCTAATTGCGTGACGGATATCTCTTTGTTCAGATTACCGGCTTTTATTTTAATTATGGCATTGCGTACATCAAACGACTCGTTTCGCGAAACTGTGATATTAATTGATTTCTGAGCCTGGTCAGATACGGATACGCTGCACCATCCCTGGTCGCAGCTAACAGATAAGTCGTCGGAATTGGTTTGAATGGCAATGCTTTTGGATGTTATTTCTGCCGGGAAACTGACTGTAAGATCATTGTTTGCAATTTCCAGAAAAAGGGGAGCAGGAAGTTCCTTTTTTTTACAGGCAGAATAGGCAGTTGTAAAGAAGACAAGCGTGAAAATAAGAACCAGTTTAATCAGTTGCATAGTTAGATTGTTGAAAGAAAAGTAGTTCGGGAAGTGGTTTTTTGATCGGTGCTTTTTTTGCGGATTTATTAAATAAAAATCAGGATGATCTCTTTAAAATAACATTTAAGACATCATCCTGATTTTTTTGAGCATAATTATTTGATATTTAACTGGTTTCCACCGCTTTCTTTTTTTGCCCTTACACCGGTTGTTCCGCCACCTTTCAATGTCAGTTCAACGGGAGCATTGGTTTTCCATGCGCCGTTGGTGAAATCGGGAACATCAACCGAATTGGAGCGGTTGGCCACCGATTTTTCGCTTAGCGGGGAAATGGAGCTCCAGAGGGCGGCATCATAAACATTCTGATCGAGCGGAAGTCCGTTGCGTAAACAGTCAATCAGGCGCCAGTCCATCATAAAGTCCATGCCGCCGTGGCCGCCTACTTTTTTGGCCATCTCGCCAATCCGTTTTACAATTTCCGGGGTGTATTTTTCTTCGAGTTGTTTCATTTGCTCTTCATTCATCCATTCATGACCGATGGAAATCCTGGCAGGATCAGGCCATTTTGAGGCCACTCCCTTTGTTCCGCTCACCAGATGAATGCGCGAGTATGGGCGCGTACTGGTCACATCGTGCTGAATCATAATGGTGCGTCCTTTGAAAGTACGAATCGTGGTTGTGTTCATGTTTCCACGGTATTTTTTCCCGGCAAATTCGTTAAAGAAACTATCTTTTGATGCCAATTCATTGGCCATATTCGCCATCTGGAAATCGTTGGAAGACATGGATGTCAGGTATTCCATCTGGTCGCCCCGGTTGATGTTCATCACCTGGCAAATCGGGCCTAAACCATGTGTCGGGTAGATATTTCCGTTACGGTAATTCTCTTTCAGCCGCCACATATCGGCATAGCCATTTTTACTAAAATTAAGATCCCTGAGGTTGTGAATATATGCCCCTTCGCCATGCAATATTTCACCGAAGAGACCCTGTCGCGCCATGTTCAAGGTTAATAATTCGAAGAAATCGTAGCAACAGTTTTCAAGCATCATGCAATGCTTTTTAGTTTTTTCTGAAGTTTCAACCAGTTGCCAGCATTCTTCGATGGTTCTGGCTGCCGGAACTTCACTGGCCGCATGTTTGCCGTGTTCCATCGCATAAACAGCCATTGGGGTATGAAAAGCCCAAGGCGTTGTAATATAAATCAAATCGATATTGGGATTCTGGCACATCTCTTTCCAGGCTTCTTTTGATCCTGAATAAGATTTGGCTCTTGGAAGTCCCTTTTTTTCAAGCGACTTCTGACACTTTTCAACCCGATCTTCCAAAACGTCGCATAAGGCCACAATTTCAACCCCTTCGATATACGACATCCGTTCAACGGCACCCGGACCACGCATACCCAAACCGACAAAGCCAATGCGCACTTTATCAAGTTTTGGCGCCGCATAACCACTCATGTTAAATCTTTGTTTCGGACTTTTTTCTGTTTGTTTTGTAACCGATTCGTTATTACCCAACGACGTTGCATGTGCCGCCAATCCGGAGGCCAGAACTCCGGTTCCAATCAATGTTTGCCTAAGAAAATTCCTTCTGTTTGATGCCATTTTTTAAATTATTATTAAATTATAAATAGTTGTTTGTTTAGAAATAGTTATGCAATGTAGACATTTATTCAGGAAGATTTAAATCCGGGCTGGCCGGACTGAACGGCCGTGTAAAAAGATCACCATATTTGGCCGTTCCTGGCACGAAACCTCCGTTAAACAGGTAAAAACTTCCGTTTTCGACCCCTGCCCCATAGTCCCTGCGTTCGACCTTACCGGTCGGGTCGTGTGTGAATTTGCAGGTAGTGAGTTCAATCCATTTACCTTCGCTGGTCACGATCCATTGATTGCTGTAAAGGGCTTTTCTCATTTTGTGACCGTTGGTCCCCCAGAAATTCTCCACGAACGAATATAAATTGCTCAGGTATTTTCCGTCCCTGGGGGCCCTGAATGAGGCAATCATTTTCCATGTTTTGCTCTCGTTCAGGTAGAAATATCCGCTGTAGGTGGTCGTTTCTCCTTTGGGTTGAGCGCGCAAAAGGAAACGATAGGTTTGCCCGGTTACCCAGGGGTACACCCAGTGACTGTGGCCACCGGTACCTTCATTGCCAAAACCGTTGGCAACCACTCCGTCTCCTTTCGCCAAAAGTGTAACCTGGTTCTCCGGGTTTACCTTGTCGCGGTCGACTGCTTCATTGCCACTGTCCCACACAGAGAAAATCACCCGGCGTTCGGTTTCACTGTTCACCTGGATTCCAAAGTATCCTCGTTTAAAGCCATTGGCCATATAATAAGTGGTGACATGATCAAACCCCCGGGGTATAGTCACCTCATTGTAAAACCATTCAGCTTTGGTGTTTTCAGGAATGGGATAACCAAGATGTACCGATGCCGCATTACGACGTGGTTGTGTGTTAAAATGCGCACCCTTGCTGGCTTCTCCCGAAATTAAAAAGGCGCTGACCGATGGAAAAAAAGACCCTTTTTTGGCAATCCCTTTAAGTTTTATGCAGTAATAGCCCGCTTTACCAATATTGAAACTGCCCACCTTAAGTGTTTTCTCCGAAACTGATTTATCCGATTTTACCAGGTAATCTTTCCCGTCAAGGCTGACCTTTACCGTGTTGTCGCCATCAATCCCGGAAGCAAGCAGCGCAAGGTTTAATTTTCCGGTCCCGGCGAGATGGAAATAACATTGAATTTCTGCCTGATCGCTGGTCCAGTCGGTAATTCCCTTTTTTTCGTCAATAGTTACCCCTTTTTCTACAGGTTCAACATACGAAATAAAGGCAGGAATGACGATGAAATCAGGAGTTTCGGCTTTGAGTAAATTCCCGGAAAATGCCATGAGCAGAATCAGGCTAAACAAGTTTATTGACTTCATTAGATTTTATATTTTCAGGTGATTAATTATTTCCAGGCAAGACTTGTGTTTTTATCGGTAGCCAATTCGTTTGTTTTAATGTGGACAATTCCTTTCCTGTCGTTAAAATCAAAATACAAGCCACTTTCAGTTTTTCAAGATCTGCAAGGATGGAAATAAAATTTATCATTAGTTATTCGGTTTTGCTTTTTATTGAGTCGCAAATTGATAATAAATGGGGTTGTAATACTGTAGTATTTTTTTTAAATGCAGTAATATAACGACAAAATATAGTTCAAATCATTCGGAACAATGTAAATATCATTCATCATATTTTGTCAATATACTGTAGTTTAACTACTTAAGTTGGTTGTCTGAATTCAGTTCGAAAATTGCGCCTTCAGAAAAAAGAAAGTTGAAAATAGTACAAAACTCAGAAGCAAAAACAATGATTTCTTTAGTTTTGTATGAACCAAATTAATTCAGGAAGAATGTCTCGACAAGTAAGTATTTCGGCGCTCATGGTTTGTTTACTTCTACTTCTTTTCAAGGTTGTGACAGGCGTGAACCGTTTTACGCATCTTACCATCAAAGATGGGCTGTCGCAATCGTCGGTGAAGAGTATTTTCCAGGATTCGAAAGGATTTTTGTGGTTTGGTTCTGCCGATGGCCTTAGCAGGTATGACGGCTACAAACTAATTGTTTACCGCAATGATCCTTCCAGTCCGGCCTCGCTGAGTGGCAACGACATTCAGTGCATTTATGAAAACCCGGTGGATTCGTTGCTATGGATTGGCACACTGGGCGAAGGACTTAACCTTTACAACCGAAAACATGATACCTTTATTTCATTTCGCCACGATACGAAAAAAGCAACTTCGTTACCTTCCAATGACGTCAGAATCATGCTGGCCGATCCTGTCGGAAAACTATGGATTGCAGTCAATGGTAGCGGGATCTGCAGCTTCAATCCGGCCGATTCGTCGTTTAATCAACCCGATTTTTGTAAGAAACCTCAATTCAGGTTTATCTATTCACTTGCAACTGATAATAAAAGTGGTCTCTGGATGGGAACAAGTACCGGACTATACCGGTATAATTTGTCGGGCAGTGATATACCGGCTAAGGTTGATCTTGGAGCTGACTCATTGGCTCGTATTTTTGCGTTGTTATACGATGTAAAAGGCAATTTGTGGATAGGCACCAGTAACCATGGATTGCTCAAATATCAACCCGAAACCGGTAAAATCAGCCGTTACCAATTCTCTTCTTCAAAATTGAATCCAGCCAGTGCGAATGCAATTAACAGTATTGTTCAGCGGAAAGACGGTTCGGTTTGGATTGCAACGGCTAGCGGATTATACCGGTACAACCCCCAGGGTGATAACTTTGATTCGTTCAGAAATGACCCGTATGATTATGAAACACTTAACGATGATTTTATTTATTCCCTTTTTGAAGATAAGTCGGGAATATTATGGATAGGAACTTTCCTGGGGGGCATTAACAAACTTGATCCTGAAGATTCAGGATTCAGGAAATACAATAACTTTCACAAAATATTTCAGCTGAACAAAGCGGTTAATAATGTAAAGGGAATTTATTGTGATCAAAAAAATACGGTTTGGTTAACTACATCAAAAGGATTGATCGCATTGAAAGAAGGATACCTTGAAGATCCTAAAAAACTAACCGAAACCGACTTGTTTTTCAAAGATATTAATCAGGAGAATATTTTTGGCGACTCAAAGCAAAACATCTACCTGACCAATGATCTGGGATTCTTTGTTTTAAAAAATGGAGCAAGTCAGTTTCAGGAGTTTAATCCGGTTAATATGGAATCTTATCCAAAAATTAACGGGTTTAGTATTGGCTTTGAAGATTCGGAACGAATGATCTGGTTCGCAACGAATGAAGGATTATTGAAATATGATCCCGGGAAAAACTCGGTTGAACTAAAAGATCTGAAGAACAGTGATGGGATTGAAAGTTTGAAAAATATTCTGTCAGCTGCCGAGGGTTACAACGGCAAGTTCTGGTTTGGTACGGCAGATGGTATTTTATATAGGTACGACCCGAATTCCAATCATTATGACCAGATTATCCCTTCAGATAAATATCAGAACAGTTCAACTTTTAACCGGATTTTTTCAGTCTGTGAACAAGCCCCGGGCATCATCTGGTTTGGCACCAACAACGGCTTGTTCGAATACAACGAAAAAGGCACTACATTGAACCGTTTTATGGATTCTGACGGACTGGCCAATAACGTGGTTTATTCTGTAATTCATGATAAAAAAGACCGGATCTGGTGCCCGACCAACCTTGGGATTTCTGTTTTCAATACCAAAACCAGATCTTTCCTGAATTATTCGTGGGAGGATGGCCTTCAAAGCAATGAATTTAACCAAAACGCCTGGTATAAAGCCGCTGACGGGAGGATATATATGGGAGGCATCGATGGGTTTAACATTATTGATCCGGAGCGCATTAATCCGAACCAGTTTATTCCACCCGTTGTAATTACCGGATTAACAGTTAATCATCAGAATGTCACCTCTTTTTCGCATCCTGAGATTACGATGCAGCATATCAGTGAAGTCAGGGAAATTACACTCAGGCACGATCAGTCGATTTTTACTTTTGAGTTCACTGCCCTGAATTATATCCTTTCAGGAAAAAACCAGTACCTGTATAAATTGGAAGGGTACGATAAAGACTGGGTTAAGGCCGGAACCCAGCGAATGGCTTCGTACACCAATATCAACCCGGGAACCTATACTTTTATGGTAAAGGGTTCGAATAATGACCAGGTTTGGAACGAACAACCTACCGTACTTAAAATCACTATTCTGCCGCCTTTCTGGCTCACCTGGTGGTTTAAACTGATTGGGATACTTTTTGTTCTGCTGATCATATACCTGTATCTTTACTTCAGGTTAAGAACCATCACCCGCGAGCGCGAACAACTTGGCAAACTGGTTGAAGAAAAAACCGCGGACCTCTCCGAAAAAAATCTTCAGATTGAGCTGCAAAATAAGGAATTGGTTCGTATTAATGAGGAAATCAGAAGCAGAAATGATAAAATCAAAGAGAAGAACCGGAAGCTGAACGAACAAAACGAACAGATTGTAAAACAGCGTGATAACCTGCTGGCCCTTGCACAGCAGGTACAGGAAGCCAATCAGGCAAAAATTAATTTTTTTACCACTATTTCACACGAATTCCGCACCCCCCTCACCCTGATCATCGGTCCGCTGAAAGAGCTTATCATCCGTTTCGATGAGATGAGTAAGAATGATCTTCAGCGGAAATTTAAGATTATTTACGGAAATGCTTCCAAATTACTAGTGCTGGTAAATCAGTTGCTCGATTTCAGAAAGGTGGATACTAATAAAATCGGGATTGAGCGGTCTAAGCTGGATCTGGTGTCCTATATTCAGCAAATAGTTTTTTTGTTTAATGATATTGCCCAGCGGAAAAAAATTAATTTTCGTTTTATGCCGGCGCAAAAAGCCCTCGAAGTATCGGTTGATGCCGGGAAGATGGAAAAAATCGTGTTTAACCTCATTTCCAACGCCTTCAAATTTACTCCTGAGCAGGGTGAAATAGCAGTCGGGATCGACCTGATTCATCGAAAGGGTGAAAAAGAGCAATTCCGGATTACCGTTTCAGACAATGGTCAGGGAATTGCCGAAAACCAACTACCATACATTTTCGACACTTTTTACCAGGCTGATCATACCGAAAATCTGCAGCAGTCGGGAAGCGGGCTTGGACTTGCCCTGGTCAAAAAATATGTTGAGCTACATGACGGAACCGTTGAAGTCATTAGCAAACCTGGAAAAGGAACCACTTTTGAACTGAATATCCCCATCGTGGAAGCAGAAGAGAAGAGCATGAAGATGCTGGATTTTCCACAGCAACTCCTTTCGAATCGTGATGTTCTGATCGCCAGTATTGAGGAATACTCACCAAATTTGATCCGCACTATCAAAACCGGAGAAGAACAGCGTATGTCCAGGCTGCTTCTGGTTGAAGATGAAACTAATTTAAGGGCTTACCTGAAGGAAATCCTTTCATCAAATTACCGTGTTGACGAGGCTGGTGATGCTACTACGGGGCTTTCTTTGGTTGACAACAAACTTCCTGACCTCATTATTTGTGATGTTATGCTACCCGGCATGAATGGGTTCGATTTCTGTAAAAAGGTTAAAGATGAATTTAAAACAAACCATATTCCGGTTATTCTGCTCACTTCGCTGGCCGATCTTCCCAACCAGATGAGCGGCTTAAAATCGGGTGCCGATGCTTACATTACCAAACCTTTCGATTTGCAGCATCTGTACCTGACTATCGAAAATCTGATCAGTCAGCGCAGAAGATTGCAGGCTAAATACTACCGGGGAATCAATCTGGGAAATACGGAAAATGTGCATAATCTCGACGACCAGCAATTCCTGAACAAGGTAATTGCCGAGGTTGAAAAAAACATCAACGATGCTTCGTTTGATGTGGAACACCTGTGCAAGGAAATCAACCTGAGTCAGCCTCAGACCTACCGGAAAATAAAAGCATTGACCGATCTGTCTATTTCAGAATTTATCCGCAATATCCGGCTCAAAAAGGCGGCCTTGCTCTTATCTTCAGGCAATCTGATGATTAATGAAGTAGCTTATGAAGTCGGGTTCAGTGACCCTAATTATTTCTCCAAATGCTTCGTGAAAGTTTATGGGCAAACACCATCGGAATTTATCAAATTGAAGGATTAAAATATTTTTTGCTCCTGAAATTTATTGTATGGAGAAATTAACCAGGAACGAAAACCTGAAATAAGCGGCCTACCCTTTTATAGTCTGCCAGTTTTTAACCCGAACATTTCGTTAAAAAATCATCATTTACCTGTTTTAAACAAAGTATACGACAGACGTAATGAAAGCTGTGATAAGTTCGAACCTCTTTTATAAAGATTCTGCGTGATGTTCTGCGTTGAATAAAACCGCAATTCCGCATTAATCCGACGGTAATTATATCCCGCACTGAACATCATTCGCGATGCGGACATAAACTCATAAACGGCAGAGGAACTGAACGAAACAAAGGAAGCACTCAGGATAATGTGAGGAACAAACGCCCCCCGTATAAACATCCTGTGATCTTCAACTATATTCATGTAATAAGTTATACCTACCGGGAACTCTATAGTCTCATAATCAACAACAGATCCCTCATATGATGGGGTGGATACCTTTACGGACTTATAGGAATAATAATTTGATTCGGCGAAGAGACTCCATTTATAATTATTGAATGGGAACAAATATTCTGCCTCGGCTCCAAATCCAAAACTGTTCTCCTGTGAGAAAATTAATTTTTCAGAAGCGTTTGTCATGGTCTGCATATCAAGCTGTACCTTATTATAACTTGTTGCTATTTTTAGTCTCAGACTCCCCTTTGCGGGTTGGGAATTTTCAGGGATGACATAAACAGAGTCGTCACACAATTGAAAGCTGGTAAAATACTTTATCAGATCTTTTTTAGTATACGAAACCTTTTTAACATCTTCGGTTTTTTCACAATCCAGGTATTGTTTTAGTTGTTGCTGGTAGGCATTGTTCAATAATTTGCGTTCAACAATGCCTGGTGTAATTTCCAGACTATATTCTTTGTGAAACAAGGGTTCGATTGCCGATTCCCCAACACTGAAAAAGTAATTATTCGTCCCTTCATTAAAGTAGGAATAGAGTGAAGCAGATTTCCCATCTACAAGCACTCTTAAATAGGCGTGTCCTTCCTCCCATTCAGGGCTGTTAACAGTATCTTTCAGATGGGTGATCCTGTCGGGTGAGACATCAATTTTAATCAAAGCCCTCACACATTTCAATTCATTTACAATTCCAAATTCCTCAATTTTCGACAATTCGATTTTTTCAATTTTATTGTCATCTTTTAGCCGGTATTCATATTTCATCAAAGACTCCGTCGCATTGCTGTTATTTCGGACCAGGCAAACCGTCTTTTGGTGGTCGTTGGTAACAATATAACCTTCTTTAAATTTTGGCTGAGCTGCCGAAATTAGCCAGACAGAGGAAAAAAGCAAGAGTAATGCGAAGTGTTTTGAATGCATGGTATTACAGGTTTAAAGTTAATCGTCAATCATATACATAAAGCTTACAATGAGATCAGGCAGGACATGGTTATCGGAATTCACGGAGTAAATATATGAACAAAATAAATACTTACGATTAATAATATTTATCATTTATAAAAATATTCATTTAATTATCATAATTCCGGAAACCTGAATAAATGATTAAAAAAATAGGTGGAATCATCTGATCCCACCTATCCTTAACAATGTTCTGAAAATTATTCCATACGGTTAAAAATTGTTCTTAATTGCCGTACGGATTTTAACCGATAAACCGGTGATTATTTCCCCGGTGTATAAACATTTAACTCGGCAAGAAAGGCATAATTCTTCGATCCTGCGAGTGCCACATACTTAATATACCTGGCCGTTGGATTGGTCGTGCTTTTGAATTTCTGACCCGTATTGATCGTGGCATTCATATTAAATGTACCAAAATCGCTCCAGGTAATACCATCACTGCTGACCAGGAACTGGTGTTTGGTTTGTCCGTTACCATTACCTTGTCTTCTGAATACTTCGATGGTCGAAATAACAACGTCTTTGCCCATGTCGAAGCTAAACCAGTGAGGGTATCCCGGACTGCCGCCACTCCACTGCGTATGCCAGAAAGTGTTTAATTTATCATCAATTGCTGCGCTTGCCAATCCGTTTGGCGCTCCTTCGGCAGGCTCCTGTGTGCTAAAACCAGTGATTAACCAACCAGCTTTACTGACTTGACCTTCATAGGCAACAGGAATAGTTTTCGTAACTGTACGGAAAGTATCAATGGCGCCAGCTTCAGGAACATACACCGTATAGAATGATAAGGGTGTATCCGTTTTCCGGTCTGTTAAAGCGATCTCGTTCAATTCAGGAGCTAAAAAAATCGATTGAATACCAGATGCCACGGTCGTATAGCTAATTGTGGTGCCTCTGTCGAGACCATCGGCGGTTAACCAGAGTGATTTAAGGATAGTCCCGTCATAACTAAATCCATTACTGGTTCGTGCTGCCAGGTTACTACGGTAAAAATCGCCATAGGCAGTACCTGCAATCGATACCTTAACAGAGCGGTTCCCTGCTGTATTAAGCGTATAGATATCAAAGATATATGATTTTTCCGCAAGATTTGGAATGATTAAATTCAAGGAATCCATTAATGTAACATTAGTGTAATCAAAACTCATCGAATCTGCCCGATTGTTCCAGTAAACCTTTACCTTGTTGACATTGTAGGCATTACTCAGGTAGCCCGAAAGCTGGACCCTGTTTTTACCAGCGTAGGAAATCACGGAGTCCATTTTCGACAGGTAAACAATCTCACCATCTTTGACAAATTCCTTGTGAAAATCCATCATGTCTTTGCATGAATAGAATCCTGCAATAATCATCGTAATTAGCAGAAATTTATAGAATGAAATTCTCTTCATCATCGTCTTTTTTAATTGTAAACTTCAAGAATATTTCCCCACCACGATAACTCGCTGAAATCGACATACCCGGCTCCATCCCAGGTTTCCCATACTACCAGGCGGAAATACCTGATCTGTGAAGGATTATTTGTCTGGTCGAAATCATACTCATCGCCATTTGTAGCATGGAGAATGTCTTCACTGGTCTTTTGCGATCCGGGGCCGGAAGGTTTGGATGCCACACATACTTCCCTGAGTTTTTGCCATTGCGACAAGTCATTAGGGTTGGCGGGCATTAAGGTTGCCCCATAAACATCGTACTTTTTAGGATTTCCGTGTGTGAACCAGAATCCTTGTTCGGTTACACTGCGCTGGTACACCCTGAACCGGCTCAGTTTGGCTTTTACGCCGAGGTCTACCGTAAAAATTTGCGGCCATGCATGATCACCCTGTGTATGTCCGCTCGTTGTAAAATTGTCATCGATCAGATTTTCATATTTAAATCCCCAGGCATCCCATTTCGTATCGCTGGCAAGAACAACCTTACGCATCTTTGATTTATTCAATTTTTCTTCAAACAGCGGGATAAGTTTTCCTCCCGGTGGCCTGATGGTATCAGAAACGTTATCCCATCGGTCGCGAACCACCGCGGCAAACATGGTCGGTATTGATGGCAGGTTCCGGATTGAATACTTTGACGCTGTCTGGGATGTATAAAGCGTATTTACCTTTGTCAATTTATGCGTTACAGAGTCTTCTGCATAAATTTCAATAGAAACTGCAGCTTCAGTATAGTTGAACCATGTAAACCTCGCTCCTCCGAAATCAGCAGTGATGGTCAGCGAATCCTGAATCATCTTAACAGGACAAATAAGCGGTGATGCCTTAATTTCAACAGGTTCTGAAAGGTTTCCACTTCTGTCGACGGCATAAATCTTTACCGCACGTTCATCAGTATCTCCAAAACCCATTACCTTAATCTTATTATCGAAGTAGGAAACCTGCACCTCGCCTTTTACATCACCAACCAGGTCATAAATGGCTTTTATAATCAGCAAATCGTTATCGGCGGGTTGTTTGAATTCAATCTCCAATCCTCCGTGAAGCGGAGTAACTGCGACGATCTGCACCTTTCCAGGGGGAACTCCATCCGAAGACAGCGGCTTCAAGGTGCTTTCGGTACAGCTCATTAGCAGAGCCATATTCAGCAATACTAAAAACAAATAGATTTTTTTCATCTTGTTATTTATTTGAATTTCATATACATATCAACTACCAACCAATATTCTGTACAAGGTTCGGATTTTTCACCGTTTCATTCTCAGCAATCGGCCAGAAATATTCACGCTCGGTAAAGGTCTGGTTATACAGGTTCGTCACGCGATAATATTCACGGGGATCATTTTTCTGAACATTATAACCCTGAACGGGGCTATTCAGGAATTTTTTTGCCAGCATCCACCTGCGTAAATCCCAGAAACGCTGACCTTCGAAGGAGAGTTCAATCAGTCGCTCTCTTTGAATAATCTCACGCATACCATTTTTTGTCGTGGGTTTCGCCGGTAAACTTGAATAGAGCTGCCAGCTTTCAACAACACCTTTTAATCCGGCGCGAGCCCTTACCAGGTCGATGTATTCATACACGGCTGCATCGGGTACGCTTTTAATCTCGTTCAATGCCTCAGCATAGTACAGGTAGAGATCGGCAAGGCGAATAACAGGGAATGGATAACTTTCGGTGTAGTAGCTCTGCCCGTCGCGCACTTCGTTATTGATGTTAACCAGTTTTTTAGGATACATACCTGTGACGGAGAATTGACTGATTTCGAAAATGGAGGCAAATTCGCCTCTGCGATTACGGATGTACCAGGGCTTCTCGACTGGAGTAGTCGGAGATCCGTTTCCAAACCATGCTCCCCTGTCGAACGAAATAGCAGCATAATAACGCAATTCACGGTCATAGTTAAGTCCGACAGTTTCCTGGCCTGGCTCTACAAAAATCCACTCTTTCGCAGTTGCAGTTCTGAGGTTATAACGGCCTTCGTAATTCCATGTTTTATCTTCGTTGATCGGTACACCGTTTTTTGAATAGAACTCTTCCGCAACTTTAAGTGTCGGAGAGTGTTGTGATCCTGCCGGGTTGCCGATATAAGTATACCACCTGGGGCTCGAATTGAACTGCAGATCATTGGAGTTATTGTTGGTACCTCCCCAGATCAGTTCTTTATTCCAACGCTCAGATACTATACTTCGTAATGCTGCAATTTTTTTCGTGGTGTCGTTCATCAAAAATCCAGCCTGGTAATCAGATGTTTTATAAAGACCAATACTGACTGAATCTGCTTTAAAAATAGCCGCCTTACATGCCGCTGCTGCCAGTTCCCATTTCTTTACATCATAGGTTGGATTAAATAATGCTTTCCCATCTTTATTTTTCAGGGTAGAATGAACCTGGTTCCCGTTAAATAACGGACTGGCTGCAGTCATCAATACTTCTGCTTTAACGGCCATCGCAATAGGTTTGGTTATTCGTCCCAGACTCGTGAACGGTGTTGCCAAAACATCGGGAAGATCAAGAATTGACTTATCGAGTAAACGAACGACATAAGCAAAACAAGTATCAACCGGCTCACGGGTCACTTTTATGGCATCTGTTTCAGCCGATACAGGAAGACTTTCATCCATGATTGGAATCGGTCCGTACATCCTGACCAGGTAATAGTGATAATAGGCTTTCAGGAAATTCACTTCAGCAATCCATTGCTTTTTCTCATAATCATCGAGATCTCTGACCGGGCCAATCTTTTCAAGGAAAGTATTGCAATCGCGAATACCAACATAGAGCGCTTTTCCACCCCATGAACCACGCCAGTAATCAAAAATAGGATTGGTGATGTTCAGGTATCCTTTTGCAAACTGAACTCCGGCTTTACCCTGGTGATTTTCGGAATACCAGATATCATCTCCGCCATTCAGTGCAGGATTTGCCTCTCTGTTAGCAAACGTAGGCAGATAAGAATAACAGGTGAAAAGGTATTTCTCAGCATTATACCTATCTGTAAATGCATTATCGATGGTGGCAACATTGTCCGGCACAACATCCAGAAAGGAGCTACAGGAATTTACCATTCCCATAAATGTCAATGCAATAATATAGTATATTCGTTTCATATCATTTCTAAATTAAAATTCAACTAATACGCCCAGGTTAAATACCCGCTGAACAGGATAACCCAATCCGTTACCACCCATTTCCGGATCCCATAATTTAAATTTGCTAAATGTCAGCAGGTTCGTACCACTGGCATAAAACCGGCATTTGGCCATCTTTAATTTGGCGGAAATATTTTTAGGAACAGTAAGTCCGACTTCAAGCGATTTTAACCGCAGAAATGAACCATCCTGCATCATTTTGGTACTCCACTGGTTGTTGTTCGCCAATAAAGTATTCGATAATCTTGGCCAGCGTGCATACACATCCGGATTTTCTTCTGACCAGTAACTATCGGCCCAGACTTTTAAGAGTTGATTGTTTCCGATTGCATTGCCATCATAGGTATCAATAAAAGGAGCCGAAGCATAAGTATCGATCCAGAATGACTCATTGGCCAGTCCCTGGAAAAATACAGAGAAGTCAAAGGCCTTATAACCGGTTGAGAATCCAAAACCATAGACAATTTCCGGAGTGGTTGGATAGCCGATTGGAACTACATCAAGACCTGAGATCCGGTCATCACCATTAATATCGCGGTATTTGATATCTCCTCCGCTATATTGTCCGAATGACTGGGCGGGTGAATTATCCACTTCGCGCTGATCAACAAACAACCGCTCGGCAATATAGCCGTAATTCTGGTTAATTGATTGCCCGATATGGGATAACCATGGGGTTGAAGTATAATCAGATTCTTCGAGCTTGGTCATTTCACTGACAGCGTAGGTAAAATTAGCCCGTGCCTGAACCCACCATCCATTTTGGAATGTTTCGTTATAGTCGATTGATGCGTCAATACCTTTGCTCATTGCTTCGCCGATATTAGCCCTGACACCTGCCTGTAAACCCATACTTGCAAGCCTGATACGATCCATCAGGATGTTTGTACGCCTTTCGTGAAATACATCAGCCTGAATTTCGAATTTATCAAACAACCCGACTTCGACGCCAAGGTTTAACTTGTAAGATGTTTCCCACGTAATGGCATCATTGGCATACCGCTGGATGGAAACTCCCGGTTTACTGTAATCCATAAATTTACCAAACTGATCGGTTCTGCCACCATCGTTCATATTGACTTTCGAGAGGTAGAAGAAACGGTCGTCAGCGCTTCCGATGGCATCGTTACCCACTAAACCGTAGGTTGCTTTCAATTTAAGCTTGGAAATGGTTTTTTTAACCGACTCAAAAAATGCTTCATTTGATACCAGGTAGCCCAAACCGGCCGAAGGGAAAAATCCGAAACGATTTTTCTTTGCAAATCTTTCTGATCCGTTGTACCCGAAGTTTCCTTCAGCAAAATATTTATCCGCATAGGCGTAGGTAAAACGACCAGCCAAACCCAAATTACGGTATGGAAGCGTTTTCTGAAGCTCAGGCGGACTGCCCGGGTTTGCGTTTAATTCATTTCGCATGGTATAAACCAACAACCCGCTGATCTCGTGTTTTACATTGAATGTCCTGTTGTAGGCCATCGATCCCTCAAAATAGAAGGTGGTACTATTGTCTTTGGTTCCGGGCACATAATCGAGGTATTCGGTTCCTGTTTCGGGATTCAATGCATTGAGCATGTAACTTCCTGTTTCAGGATTAACCACAGGCAGGTAGTAATAGGGTTTATAGGCTCTTGAAACATCAAAAAATGAATAGATATTGCCGTAACCGATTGCTTTTACTTTTAATCCCTTCGTGATAAAACCGAGATCCTGTGCAAGTTCGAATTGTGAAAGAACCCTTGAAGAGCTGTATTCCTTGTAACCCCTGAGCATATCGGCGTAAGGATTGTAATAATTGCCTGTTGGCCCATAGTTCCCAAAAAGAATGTGGTTTGTAAATTTATGTGCATCATCGGGTTCATAGGAAGGTGCAAAGTAAACCGGGTTTGTGCGCATTACATTTTTAAATACATCGCCTCCACCGGTAATTGGTCCGATGTATTTATCGATGTTCGCGTTGAAAATGAACTTGGCAGTCGTTGTTTTTGTCAGGTTCAAATTCAGGTTCATGCGCATCTGGTATTTCTTCAGGTCGATGTTACTGTTGAAATTACTCTTCTTATCGACATTCAGAATCCCGTTATCCTGGTTAACAGTTGCAGCAATATAGTATCGGGCAATTTTTCCACCTCCGCTGATATTGAAGTTTAAGCGGTGATTAATGGCCTGGTTCTTAAACATCATGTTGTACCAGTCAGTGGTCGGATAAAGAACAGGATTGTTTCCGGCCATTGTATTTGCAATTTTATCGGGTGAATAAGGAAGCGGCTCAAGCGGATTTCTTGTCCTGACTGCCTCATTGTGCATTTTCATATAGGTAATCGGGTCTGCTAGTTCCAGATCGCGCGTATTGGACGATCCCGACACTTCATAGCGGGCAGTAACGACCGCAGGACCTTCTTTCCCTTCCTTGGTGGTCACGTATATAACACCGTTTGCTCCCCTGGCGCCATACAATGCAGTCGCCGCAGCATCTTTCATGATGGAGAAACTGTTAATATCATCGGGTTGCAAGCGGGCAAGGTCGGTAGCATTTAATTCCATACCATCGATCAAAATGAGCGGATCCTTTTTAAATCCCATCGTTGTGACACCACGAACGAAAAACTGGGCGTTATCCTGACCCGGTTCACCACTTCGCTGATAGGAGATAACACCAGACATTCTTCCGGCAAGTGCTGTCGTTAAATTACTCGACGGAACTTTTAACTCTGCAGGCTTAATTGTAGTAATGGAAGCCATTACACTGCTTTTTTTCTGCTTGGCAAAGGCTACTACTGTAACGTCTTCCAACTGTTGGGTTGTTTCTGCCAGGACTATGTGAATAATCTTTTTATCACCAACTCTCAACTTTTGGGTCGTATAGCCTACGAATGAGAAAACCAGTATACTTTGAGGTTCCGCATCAATAGTATAGTTACCATCCATATCGGAGATCACACCTTTGGTCGTTCCTTCAATTGAAACTGTCGCTCCCGGAATAGGCTGACTATTTTCGTCGCTTACAGTACCTGTAATCTTTTTACCGACATTTTGTTCTGTCGGCGCTTTTTGAATAATAACAACATCCTTGGCGATGACTTTACCCGAAAACTGCATCACCAGGATTAACAGCAAAATTCCCGTTAATTTCATAATTTTAAATAGTTTAGCGATTTGATGTATAGTTACATCAGTAGTTCGACATCCTTTTTGCATAAATTTGTAAGGTTTGTTTATTTAATAAGATAAATAGCCTGTTTTTTCAACTATAAAGCAGAATAAATTTTCAGCAGAACAGGTCAACTTAAGTCACTGATTTTCGTCTCTTTTTTCCTCCATATGCGTTTTTTTAGTGTTAATATTTTGTTTAGTCTGAAAAATGATGGTTCGATATCATTAAATATAGTTTTGAAAGTTATTCAAAGAAATCCAGGATTAAAACTGGTGGGTACTGGTAGGCAATGGGTGCAAATATAAAATAAATTAGTTAAAAAATGTAAAGTGTTAGTAAATATCATTAAGAAATGCAGTTTTTACCGAATCATTGTACCTGGTATAGGAGTGCTCTCCCTTCTTTTATAATCTCATACAATTGCCTGTCTATTTTTTAGCCACAAGGAGGGATCCTGGCCGACCTGTCTTGCCAATTTTAGTGAAGCCAGCTGACATCCTGAACCATCTCTTTACTTTTGCAAGTTGACACTAATGGATAAGTCATTCCTGTAAATTTTAGCTTTAATACAGTAAAAAATCTACGAATTGCGGTTTAAATCATTCATGGACCAGTAAATATCATTCATTTTAGCTGCATTCACAGAACGCAATATACTCCATTTCCAAATAATTAAACACACAAAACAACATACGATTACAAGGCCTGCTTTAGGAATATAAGAAGGTGTTTATGGCATCGTAAATACTCCATTTTTGTTTGCATCATTAGGTCAGCCGATTATCTCATTCAGAAAAAATATAACACGGAGTATTTGTTGTTTTTCACGAAGAAATAAAAAGAAATTCACTAACATATATCAGTATTTTATTGAGAAATAATATTTATTTTTGAAAAGCTTACCCTGCTAACTGTTAATCCTAATCATTTCAGCAGACTGAATAACTCAACACGAATATTCTGACAAACAAAATATAAGGAGACTCCAAAATGATTTTTAAAGATGAGGTTTGCAATATTCATTCAATGACAGAGAAGGAGAAATACGATCTTCTTAAAGAAATCATCCTCGATTACGAAAAAAAGGAAAGTAATCTTATTCAGATTTTGCATATGGCGCAGGCCATATTTGGCTACATCTCTTCCGAAGTACAACATTTTATAGCCGGACAAATGGATCTGTCTTCTTCAAGGGTCAATAGTGTATTAACCTTTTATTCCTTTTTCTCGACACAACCCAAGGGTAAATATTCGGTATCGATTTGCCTGGGAACTGCCTGCTATGTACGCGGGGGTAAAGAAGTTTTAACTAAGCTGAAATCGGTATTGGGTATCGATGTGGGTGCAACAACCGAGGATAAAATATTTTCACTTTCTGTCATGCGATGTATCGGGGCATGTGGACTCGCCCCTGCGATGACCATTAACAACAAAGTATATAAACAGGTAAATCCCAATAAAATTCCGCTCATCCTGGGTATGCTCAAATAACGACGATCCGACAATTCGGAAATTTGACAATTCAACACTCAACACATTTAATAATTACGCTTAGATGTCATGAAAATCAATACCCTCACCGATCTTCAAGCCTTAAAGGACGATTTTCTGAATAAAGAAAAAGAATTTCAGTTCACCGCTCATATTTGCTATGCTGCCGGTTGTTTATCCTCCGATTGTAAAGATTTTAAGGAGGCATTTGTGCAGGCTCTCGAAGTGGCAAATCTTCAGAACAAGGTCAAAATTAAGCTCACCGGTTGTATGGGTGCCTGCACACTTGGCCCTACCCTTATAATGAATCCCGGTAACACGTTATATTGCAATCTCACTCCGGCAAGTGCCACTTACATTGTCAATCAGCATATTAAAAAAGGGCGTATTGCGGACAGGTACTGTTATAAAAATAAGGATACCGGTGAGATTATTCCCGATTTAACTAACATCCCGTTTTTTAAACATCAGAAAAAGATTGTGCTTCAGAATTGCGGGGTTATTGACTATAGTTCTGTTGATGAATATATCGCGCATAACGGATATTTTGCGCTGGCCAAAGTTCTCGGTTCGATGACTGACCTGGAAGTAATCGACCAGATTAAAAAATCGGGATTACGCGGACGTGGTGGTGGTGGTTTCCCGACAGGTATTAAATGGGAAATGGCAAATGCCGTCAAAAACGGTCAGAAATACATTATCTGCAATGCCGATGAGGGTGACCCGGGTGCATTTATGGACCGCAGTCTGCTCGAAGGTGATTCCCACACGGTAATTGAAGGTATGCTGATCGGCGGTTATGCGATCGGGGCCTCAAATGGAATTGTCTATATCCGGGCAGAGTACCCCGTTGCTATCGAAAGACTGACCATGGCCATCAAGGCAGCCCGCAACCTGGGACTTTTGGGAAATAACATCTTAAGCAGTAATTTCAACTTTGATATCGAAATCAGGATAGGCGCAGGAGCATTTGTTTGCGGAGAGGAAACCGCGTTAATGAATTCCGTGGAAGGAAGAAGAGGCGAACCCCGTCAGAAACCCCCCTACCCTGTTCAAAGCGGCTTATTCGGAAAACCAACCGTGATCAACAATGTTGAAACTTTCGGAAACATAGCCCCTATAATTTTAAATGGTGCCGACTGGTTTGCATCCATTGGAACGGAAAAAAGTAAGGGAACCAAAGTTTTTGCCCTTGCGGGCGATATTGCTTTCAAGGGTTTGATTGAAGTGCCGATGGGTGTTACCCTTGGTGAAATTATCTATGAAGTCGGGGGTGGAATTCCAAAAGGAAAAGCTTTTAAGGTGGCCCAGACCGGCGGACCCTCAGGAGGATGTCTGACCCCCGGGCACCTCAACACTCCAATTGATTACGATTCATTAGTGCGGCATGGTGCTATCATGGGATCGGGAGGTCTGATTTGTGCTGACGAAGATACCTGCATGGTCGATATGGCCCGTTTTTTTATGGATTTTGTCCAGGATGAATCATGCGGCAAATGTATCCCGTGTCGCATAGGGACAAAACGGATGCTCGAAATTCTCGAGCGAATAACCATTGGCAAAGGAAAAGAAGGCGATGTTGAGCTGCTAATCGAATTGGGTAATTCAATCAAGGAATCGGCCATCTGTGGTTTAGGCCAGACGGCGCCAAATCCTGTCCTCAGTACGATAAAATATTTCAGAAATGAATATGATGAACATATCCGTCATCAGCATTGCCGTGCGGGAGTTTGCAGTGATCTTTTTATTTCACCTTGTCAGAATGCCTGTCCGGCGGGCGTGAATGTGCCGGGTTATATAGCCCTTATTGCCGCGGGTCGCGTGCGCGATGCCTATAACCTGATCCGCCAGGAAAACCCCTTCCCCTCGATTTGCGGCCGGGTTTGCACACACCCCTGCGAAAGTAAATGCCGCCGGGCCCAGCTCGACGAACCGATTGCCATTGCTGATCTCAAACGGTATGCTGCCGATTTTGTATTAAATTCAGGAGAACCTTTTATGAGCCTGATTTCGCAGAAAAACGGAAAATCGGTAGGGATCATCGGGGCCGGCCCATCCGGTCTGACCTGTGGTTATTATCTCGCAAAACAAGGGTATACCGTTGATATTTATGAGGAAAAAAGTGTAGCCGGGGGTATCCTTGCTTATGGAATACCGGAATACCGTCTGCCAAAGGAAGCCCTGAACCAGGAGATCGACTCCATTACCCGTGCAGGAATCAATATCATCTACAATACAAAGGTGGGAAAGGATATCACATTCCATGAATTGAAATCAAAATACAACGCTGTTTATATTGCCACCGGAACCCAGCTGTCACGAAAAATCGGGATCGAAGGGGAAGAGAAAAAAGGGGTTTACCACGGACTCGATTTTCTGACCGATATCAATCTGAAAAAGAATGTGGAGGTAAAGGGAATAGTGGCGGTGATTGGCGGTGGCAGCACGGCAATCGATGCAGCACGGTCGGCCCTGCGTCTTGGCGCCCGGAAGGTTTATCTGCTCTACCGCAGGACAAAAGAGGAAATGCCTGCAGATAAACGGGAAATTGAAGATGCCATTGAGGAGGGTGTTATCCTGAATGAACTGATTGCTCCTGTCCGCTTTATCGGAAATGGAGCGGTCACAGGTATCGAATGCGTTAAAATGAAACCCGGCAGTTTCGGGAAAGACGGGCGACGGATACCCCTGATAGTTCCGGACTCCAATTTCCTTATGGAGATCGATATGGCAATTCCTGCAGTGAGCCAGTATTCCGATTTCCCGTTTATTACGAAGGCTGAGGTAGGAATCACAGACTGGGGAACATTTATTGTTAATCCGGACACACAAATGACCACCAAACCGGGAATTTTTGCAGGAGGTGATGTTGCCCGGGGATCGGATGTGGTAATCACTGCCATCGCAGATGGGAAGAATGCCGCAAAATCGATTGACATTTACCTTGGCGGGAAGGGAAAGTTTAATCTTGGCGAGCCTATCGAAATTCCATCCAAAGGAATGGAAGATGCAAATATTGTTGAACATGAGCGACTTCGTATGCGGTATCTCGATCTGGACCAACGGAGTGGGAATTTTGACGAGGTCCCGCTGGGGTTTCATAAACTCAATGCCATTGCAGAGGCGATGAGGTGTTTACAATGTTCAAAACGTTAACAGTCGAAAAAATGATAAATCTGACAATCAATAATAAGCTGGTCCGGGTTGAGGAGGGAATCACAATATTTGAAGCGGCCAAACAGAACAATATTTTAATCCCCCACTTTTGCTACATGGAAAACGTCCACCAGATTGGATCGTGCCGGATCTGTGTGGTTGAGGTGGAAGGGGGTAAAACGCTTATGGCCTCATGTGTCACCGAAGTTAAGGAAGGGATGAATGTGCAGACCAACTCCGAAAGGGTCCGTAATGTCCGGAAAGTGATTTACGAGCTGATGCTTTCCGATCATCCCAAAGAGTGCCTTCGTTGCTGGCGAAACCAAAACTGTGAATTGCAGGATCTGGGAAACCTGATCCAGATCAGTGAATTCCGCTACGAGGGTGCCAAATCGAAGGATATTATTGACAGTTCAAGTCCTTCGATTGTCCGCGATAGTTCCAAATGCATTCTCTGTCGTCGCTGCGTGACAGTGTGCAATGAAATTCAGGGCGTTAGCGTAATGAATCCACATCACCGCGGATTCTCAACATTTATTGGTCCGTCGGAAGACGAACTTTTAGGGGAATCGGTTTGCACAAATTGCGGTCAATGTGTGCTGGTTTGCCCTGTCGGGGCACTCAAGGAGAAAGATTCTACTGTAATCACCTGGGAAGCTTTGTACGACAAATCAAAAACCGTTATCGTTCAGACTGCACCTGCTGTCCGGGCTACACTTGGCGAACTTTTTGGCTATGAACCAGGTACCTTAGTCACCGGGAAGATGGCATCGGCGCTTCACGAACTGGGTTTTAATTACGTTTTCGACACCAATTTTGCGGCCGATCTCACCATAATGGAAGAGGGATCTGAATTTCTGGGAAGAGTAAAAAATGCGTTCACTTCTCCCGGGAAAAATGCAGTACTACCCATGATTACAAGTTGTAGTCCGGGCTGGATAAAATTTATTGAACACCAGTATCCTGACCAGTTGGCCAATCTTTCGAGTTGTAAATCACCCCATATGATGCTTGGTGCATTGACCAAAACCTTCTTTGCGGAGAAGATGGGTATTGATCCTACCAGTATATTTGTCGTTTCGGTAATGCCCTGTACTGCCAAAAAATTTGAGATTACACGACCCGAAATGTTTAATAACGGATTGGCCGATGTAGATGCGGTGATTACTACCCGCGAACTTGGAAGAATGATTAAAGATGCCGGTATTGACTTCCGGAATCTGCCCGAGGGGATATTTGACAGTCCGTTAGGCATTTCAACCGGCGCTGCTGATATTTTCGGAACAACAGGCGGCGTGATGGAAGCTGCCTTGCGCACAGTCTATAAGCTGGTTACAGGGCGTGAACTTCCTTCGGAAAATCTTCGCATTACCCTCCTAGAAGGATTGGAGAGAATTAAGACTGCCGAATTGAAAGTTGAAAATCCTGTTGAAGCATTCCGGTTTTTAGACGGAGTAACCGTAAAAGTTGCCGTTACCAGCGGATTAAAAGGGGCAGATGAATTGCTAAAAGACATTAAAAATGGGACGAGTCCCTATCATTTCATCGAGATTATGGGATGTCCCGGAGGATGTATCAGCGGAGGCGGACAGCCCAGGCCGGTTAATGATGCAATAAGAACGCTCAGGCTTGAAGCCATTTACAGGGAAGACGAAGGAAAAAAACACCGGAAATCGCATGAAAATCAAGATGTGCTGATGCTGTATCGCGATTTCCTTGGCGTTCCCCTCGGACATAAATCACATGAATTGCTTCACACGATTTATATGCCGAGGAGTAAAAACTAATAGATAATGACTCCGGCATTTCCCCGGAGTGGACATATTTTTGAAAATATACCATGGTTGAAAGGTTTTACGATTGTAATCACTAAACTAATTTTCAAATGAACCCGGTATCTGAACTTATTAAAAACCTGGCCGACCAGCATGGCCGAAGCCGGCATCACCTGTTGCCAATAATGCAGGGTGTCGTTGAGCAGGAAAAATACCTGTCAGAATATTCCATGATTGAGATTGCCCGCGAGCTTGATCTGCCGGCATCTGAAGTTTATGGTACGGCGACCTTCTATTCTTTCCTCGGATGCAAAAAAATGGGCAGGTATATTATTCGTGTCTGCAAAACCATTACCTGTTCAATGAAAGGGAAAAACCAGGTTCTGCTGGCCATCGAAGATATGCTTAAAATCGGTATCGGGGAAACTACTCCTGACGGAATGTTCTCATTGCTCCAAACCAATTGCCTGGGGTTTTGCCACAAGGCACCGGCAATGCTAATCAATAACGAGGTGTATAATGACGTGACACCCGAAAAAGTCCGCGAAATATTGAGTGTTTACCTGAACAAAAAAAAGGAAGGAGGATCTGATGACAACCAGTTACCAGCTTAAAAGGGCCGACTTCATTTTTAAAAATGAAAACGACTGGGAAGAAGTGCTGAGTAAAAGTATCAGTCGCACTGCCCAGGAACTAATCAATGAGTTAATTAGTTCTGAATTAAAAGGAAGGGGCGGAGCCGGATTTCCCACCGGTCTGAAATGGAAACTTTCGGCAGAAGCAGTTAATGAAACCAAATATGTGATCTGCAATGCCGACGAGGGCGAGCCAGGAACCTTCAAGGACAGGGAAATACTATCGATGGTACCGTTTAAAGTATTGACTTCAATGGCCGTTTGCGGTCATGTAATCGGGGCAAAAGAGGGTTATATTTATCTGCGTGGCGAGTACTTTTTTCTCCAGCCAGAACTTAACAAGGCAATCAGCGAATTCGAATATTATTGCCGGGAAATCAACCTCGATTTCACAATCCGGATATTCATGGGTAGCGGGGCATATATTTGCGGAGAAGAAACAGCGCTGTTCGAATCAATGGAAGGGAAACGCGGTGAGCCACGAAATAAACCTCCCTATCCTTCATCTCACGGTTATATGGGCAAACCAACAGTGATCAACAACGTTGAAACGCTTGCCCATACCTATACCATTTTTAAATATGGTGCCAAACGCTTTTACGACCTGGGCGTCCAGTATTCGCGCGGATCAAAATTATTTTCAGTCTCAGGTGATACTCCAAAACCTGGAATCTATGAGCTTGAGTTGGGGATGAGCCTGGCCGATTTCGTGGATGAATTCGGCGACGGCGATACCAAGGCTGTCCAGGTAGGTGGAGCATCCGGATTCCTGGTTCCGCGTAAACGTTTTGGTGAGACCGCAATTGGGTACCAGGGAAAACTGACCGGAATCTCATTACCCACGGGAGGCTCAATGATGCTTTTCAACAGTTCACGCTCCATGTTCAACGTGCTCGACAACTACCTTGAATTTTTCCGCGAAGAATCATGTGGCCAGTGTACCCCTTGCCGTGTTGGTTGCCAGCAATTGCTTATGGGGATCAAAGCGGTTAAGCGGGGTGAAAAAAACGCAAAGTACCTGGATAAATTGCTTCGCCTGACCGATACAATGAAACTCACGGCCAAATGTGGTTTGGGTCAGTCTGTGGCCAATTCATTCTCATCGATCGTTGAAAATTTCAGGGAAGAAATGATTTACTAATTCTTCAAAATTGATCTGCCATGGCTAAAAAAATAAAGTTAAGTATCAACGGAATTTTTGTTGAAGTGGAAGATGGAACAACGATTCTGGATGCCGCGCGCAAGGCAGGAGTCATCATTCCTACACTGTGTTTTCACAAAGACCTTTGTATTGCGGGAAATTGCCGGGTTTGTGTGGTTGAAATTGCCGGGCAAAAACGGCTGACAGCTGCCTGTGCCACTCCCTGCGAGGAAGAGATGGAAATTTTCACCAACTCATTAAATGTACTGAACTCACGCAAGCAGATCATCGAACTTTTACTATCGGAACACAATGCTGATTGCACCAGTTGTTTTAAAAACGGGAACTGCGAATTACAAAAACTAGCCTCGGATTATAAAATTCTGAAACAGGATTTTATCAGGCTCGCACCTTTTAAAAACTACACTATCGATAAGTACTCACCTTCGATTATTAAGGATGACAGCAAATGTATCCGTTGCCAGCGGTGTGTGAGGACCTGCGCCGAATTACAAGGGGTAAATGCGTTGACAGTAGCTTACAAAGGTGACAGAATGAAGATAACCACCTTCTTTGAAAAACCCATGAACGATGTGGTTTGCTCCACTTGTGGTCAGTGCATTAATCATTGCCCTACCGGGGCACTGGTCGAACGGAATTACATCGAAAAAGTCTGGGATGCAATTTCAGATAAGACCAAACATGTAGTTGTGCAAACAGCACCGGCAGTGCGGATTGGACTTGGTGAAGAGCTTGGTTTTGTTCAGGGAACCCGTGTGACAGGTAAAATGGTGGCAGCTTTAAAGCGATTAGGTTTCGATGCAGTAATGGATACCGATTTTACTGCCGATCTGACCATCATGGAAGAGGGAACAGAGTTGCTTATGCGACTGAAAGGGGTTTTGGTTGATCATGATCCGGAGATAAAACTCCCCATGGCAACATCGTGTTCACCCGGTTGGATAAAGTACATCGAACATCTGTTTCCTGATTATCTTGATCACCTTTCGACCTGCAAGTCACCTCAGCAGATGTTTGGCGCACTGGCAAAAACCTATTATGCAAAAGCCCGTAACCTTGATCCTGGAACAATTGTTTCCGTTTCGATAATGCCATGTACCGCCAAGAAGTTTGAAGCTGCGCGCCCCGAAATGCACGCCAGTGGCTACCGCGATGTCGACTATGTATTGACTACAAGGGAACTGGCCATCATGATCAAACAGGCAGGTATCGATTTTATGAAACTGGAGGATGCCCATTTCGATCGGTTAATGGGAGAATCAACAGGCGCCGGAGTTATTTTTGGTGTTACCGGCGGGGTGATGGAGGCGGCATTGCGTACAGTTTATGAACTGGTAACGGGAAGAGACGTGCCTTTTAAAAACCTGAATATTACCCCGGTACGCGGGATGGAGGGAGTTAAGGAAGCTTCGGTCAAAATTGAGAATCCTTTAGAAGAGTGGGCATTCCTGGATGGAGTTGAACTGAAATGCGCCGTCGCACATGGCCTTGTCAACGCAAAAAAGGTGATGGAATCGATTATATCAGGCCAGGCAAATTATCATTTTATCGAATTTATGGCTTGTCCCGGCGGATGTTTGGGTGGCGGTGGCCAACCGATCCCAACCAATCCCGAAATCCGGCGCAAACGTGCCGAAGCCATCTATAGTGAAGACGAAGGGATGCCGATCCGGAAATCGCATCAGAATCCTGAAATTATAAAGATCTATAAGGATTTTCTGGGAAAACCATTGGGAGAAAAGTCGCACCACCTTTTACATACAAAATACACGGCGAGGAAAAGATTTTAAAACCTTTTATGTAACTTCTTTTTTAAAAATTATTCTAATTGGGGCCATATACCACATATAAGGGACTTATTAATAATTGTATGTTACACAACTGGCATGGTAATAATTGGTGGAAACCTTATCTGCAATGAACTTATTCTAAAATCTTGTTAATCAATTATTTTTCCGATTTTCTCCGGATTTTGCCTGCAGTCAAATACTGAGATTATCTTTATGTGTTTATTATTGAATCTATAAATGATCTTGTAATTATTTTCTACCAGGAATCGATATTCATATGTTCTGTCAGAAAGAAGTGATTCTTTCTCACCAATTAATGGATTCAATTCTAGTATAGTTGTTTTTTCGATTAAGGATTTAACCAATTTTCTGGCGATAGTAATGGAGGCTTTAGCTTTGTAGTAATCATAGATGTCTTCAAGTTGAGATAATGCTATATCAGACCAAAAGATTTTTACTTCCATGTTTCTACAATTTTAAGAAGCTCTTTTGTTTCAGTTACCCGGCCATTTTTGAAATCCTCTTCTGATAAGTCAATCATTTCGTTGAACTCATCCATTGTCATTGGACTCAACTCTTTAGATATCTTTTTTTTTCTTTCAGAGCGAAGCATTCGCTCAAGTTTAGCAATAAGCTTTTCATCCGAAATACGAAGAAATTCCTGAACAAAACTTAGTTTTCTACTTATGATATCCATGATCTTTTTTTTCAAAGATATAAAATACCAAGATGCAAAAAAAATCTTTAAAACTTTATAGTCTTTTAAAGCGATTTTAAAACATCATATCCATACCTGATAATCATGATGGTAACGATGATCAGGAAAAAGATCCGGATAAAACTGTTCCCTTTTCTTAGCGCCATCCTGCTTCCGAGGATACTTCCCGTTATATTGAATACAGCCAATAGAATTGCAATCCCGGCGATATAGTTTCCATGACGGATAAATACGATCAAGGCTGAGATATTGGTCATGCAATTCACGATTTTGGCATAGGCCGAGGCCTGAACAAATTCAAAGCCAAGCACGAGCACAAATGCGAGCACAAAAAAACTTCCTGTTCCGGGACCAAAAAAGCCATCATAGAATCCAATAACCAATCCGATTACTGATCCGGTCATCAACTGGTGGGTTAATGACAGTTTTTTCGACTGAACTTTACCTAAATTCTTTTTGAGAAAAGTATAGATTGCAATAGCAATTAATATAACAAGGATAATCGGTTTGAGGGTGGCTGGATTAATGATGCTCACTATTTTTGCGCCAAAATACGAGGCAATAAACGAGGAGAGCGAAATTGCAAACAACAGTTTTGCATTAAACCGTATCCGTTTTGCATATTGAAAGGCTGCAATCGAGGTTCCGGACAGTGCTGCAATTTTATTGGTTCCAAAAATCGTTGGCAACGAAGCATTTGGCAGAGAGACCAGCAGTGCCGGAAGCTGGATAAGCCCGCCACCGCCAACGACCGCGTCAACGAATCCGGCGATAAAAGCCAAAAGTGATAAGAGGATTAACGTGAAGAGGCTGTAATCCGAAAAAATACCTGAAAGTTCCATTCGAAGGAGTTACTGTATTTGGTCAGGTGGCAAAATTAAGAATATCACCGATAAAAAGATTGAAATATGTTATGGCTTGTCGATCTTGAATGTTGGTGAAGATATGAAACAAGTAACGTACACCGAACGTATACCAGTGTCATCCGGTAGCACAGATGCTGGAGATTCCAAAACTAACTACAACTATAAAAATAGAAAATAAAGAGACAAAGTAACTGTCATCAAATTAAGCAAATAAAAAATTGACACGACCACAGCACACTTTTATGTTAAAATAAAAACTGCCGGATAAACAGTTTAAATGTTGAACTTAACACAGAAATTTATGAAAAAAAATCGATGGGTGATGTGCCGTGAAAGGTGCAGTTTCCAAAAAATTTCAAAAATTATGAAATTAACGCTTGGTTTACTGTTGATTTCCATGATGTCTTTTGCCGTTGAAACCTTTAGTCAATCAGCGGGGATTAACCTGCAGCAACAAAAAACTATCACAGGAAAAGTCACCGATTCTTCCGGCGCTTCGCTCCCGGGTGTAACGGTAGTGGTAAAAGGAACCACTCAGGGAACCATTACGGATGGCTATGGGAATTATTCACTTCCGAATGTCCCAGGTGATGCAACATTTGTTTTTTCGTTTGTAGGAATGAGGTCTATTCAGGTTGCAGTTGGGAACAGAAGCACAATTGATGTTTCGCTGGAAGAAGAAACAGTTGGATTAGAAGAAATTGTTGCCATTGGATTTGGTACTGAAAAAAGAGTAAATGTTATTGGTTCAGTTTCCCAAATATCATCAGAAAAGCTTAAAAACAGGCCCGTGAGCAGCCTCTCTAATGCGATAACCGGACAAATGGCCGGTGTAACGGTTATTCAACGATCAGGAAAACCGGGGTTTAATGATAGCCAAATCCGGGTACGTGGCGTGGGTTCTTTTGGGGCAATACCTTCACCATTAATTTTGATTGATGGAATACCCGCTTCGATGAATGAAATCAATCTCAATGACATTGAATCCATTTCGGTGTTGAAGGATGCCTCTTCGGCAGCCATTTATGGTGCGCGTTCGGCAAACGGGGTAATTCTTATCACTACAAAAAAAGGTAGAGAAGGAAAAGTCAGCGTGAGCTACAATGGCTATTATGGCATTTCATCAACAACTGAGTTTCCTGACCTGGCAGAATCATGGGAATATGCCCAAATGTTTAATATTGCCAACGGGACCGAAAGCTATTCGGCAGAAGATATCGCCAACTATAAATCACAAAGCGACCCTAATAATTATCCAAATACCAATTTTTTGAAAGAAACATTCTCCCGCGATGGCATTCAAACCGGGCACGATGTTTCAATTACCGGCGGACAGAAATCAAACCAGTATTTCCTGTCAGTTGGATATTTGAACCAACAAGGCCTGGTTATACACAACGATTACGAACGCTTCAATTTAAGGTTTAATTTGGAAAGTCAATTAGCCGAAACACTGAAACTTACCACAAGAATTGCCGGTTCAAAGGAAGAATCCAATGAGCCTACAACAACCGCCAATAAAAACAGTTCGGAAATTGAATCTGTAATAGAAACATCAGTACGTTATCCGGCTATTTATTTGGGACGGGCAACAAACGGGGACTTTGGAGTTGGACCGGAGAATGGCGGCACACCAGTTTCGTGGCTGGCTTCCAAAGGCTATTATACCCGCCCAATTACCAAAGCCAGTGCAAACTTCATGCTCGATTGGACACCAGCGAAAGACCTGATTGTTTCGGCTGTTGGAGGTTATAATTTTACGTTAAGCGAAGGACGGCATTACAGGGCGTCTCAAATACTTAATCCAACGTTAACCCTACCCCTGGCCACATTACAACAGTACAAAAATAATACAGTCTTTAAAACCATGCAGTTTTTTGCCGAATATTCAAAGGAGCTCAAAGGCCATTACTTTAAAGCATTGGCCGGGTATTCTTTTGAAGATGAAAAAAATGAAAACTTCAACGGCACCAGGCAGAATTTCCCCAGTAATGACTATACGGTGATGAGCATGGGCGGGGTCGATAACCAGGAAGTTTATGGAAACGACACCGAGTGGGCCATTCAGTCGTTATTTGGACGTTTGAAATACCATTACAACCACAAGTATCTGTTAGAAGCCACTGTTCGCCATGATGGTTCTTCACGTTTTCCCACAAACCAAAAATATGCCACCTTCCCATCACTGGCTATAGGTTGGCGCCTAACTGAGGAAGAATTTTTTAAAGAAGGATTGCCTTGGGTTTCAAACCTAAAACTAAAAGCATCATGGGGAAAACTTGGAAACCAGAATATTGGCAATTATCCCTACCAGTCAACGCTGGCCACCGGGAAGAATTATCCATTTGGAACAGGCATTGCCAATGGTGCCGCCTACACAACTTACAAAGATCCAATGATCCATTGGGAATCAACAGAAACAAAAGATTTTGGCGTTGAAACTGGTTTCTTTGATGCAAAGCTAACTTTCAATGCCACTTATTTTGACCGGTTTACTTCCGACATTTTGTACAGACCTTCATCCAGTGTGAGTTCGATCCTTGGTGTTGGCATTAGCGAAACCAACACCGGTGAAATGAAAAATACCGGGTGGGAATTTGAATTGGGGCACAACAACCAGCTTGGTGATTTCAATTACCAAATTCAGGGAAATTTCTCAGTTATCAATAACGAAGTGGTCACACTGGGATTGGGCAATGTTGATCAGCCCAATGGATTAGTGGGCAACGGAAGCGATTTGTTTATAGGTTATCCGATGGAAATGTATTATGGCTATAAAACCGATGGTGTTTTTATTTCCGAAGAAGATATTACCCAATGGGTAGATCAGAAAAAAGTCACGCCCAATGCAGTTCCCGGCGACATCCGCTATGCAGACATCAGCGGGCCGGAAGGCATTCCTGACGGTGTGGTCGATGCAACTTACGACCGGACTTATATTGGTTCGCGGATCCCAAAATATACCTTTTCGATGAACCTGACCGCCAACTATAAGAATTTCGACCTTTCAGCCTTTTTACAAGGGGTGTCCGGTGTTAAAGGACGATTGGAAGGGTATGTTGGGTATGCCTTCAATAACCTGGGCACTATCCAACAATGGCAGATTGACGGCAGGTTTGATCCTGAAAACCCGACACGCTATCCTGAATATCCCCGTTTGGAAATTGTAACAAACAGTGGTACTCCAAATACCGTGCTTTCTGACTTTTGGACAATCAACGCATCTTATTTGCGTGTTAAAAACCTTCAGGTAGGCTACACGTTGCCAAAATCCCTGCTGAAAGCAACCCGGATCGATAATTTGAGGGTTTATTTCAGCGCTGAAAACTTGTTTTCGTTCAATAGCTATCGTCAGGGCTGGGACCCGGAAATTAATACAAACGGAAACTATTATCCCATTTTAGCCACTTTTACAATGGGTGTAAACGTGAAATTTTGATTTGAACCGGAAAAAACAACTACGATGAAAATAAAATTAAATATTCAATATATTCTGGCAAGTATTACTATTATTACACTTTTGTCAGTTTTAACTTCCTGTGAAAAGGAACTCGAACAATATCCTAAAGACCAGTTCGACAAAGAAAATTTCTGGACAAACGAAGCCAATGCGATGATTGCGCTAACCGGCGTTTACCGTGGAAACATAAATTATGGAACGCAGGTTAATCCCAGTGATTGGTGGACTTATTGCGGCCTGGTCTTTTTTGAACATGCTACGGATAATGCTTTTGACCGTCGCGGAAAAAATGCAGCACAAAACCGGATAACCAACGGAACTTTGCTGGCAGACAATGCTGTCATTGGCACTTACTGGAAAGGATCTTATATCCGTATCGCCGTATGTAACGATTTTCTTGAAAACATCGACCGGGTCGCTATGGATGAATCAAAAATTAGGCGGATGTCTGCGGAAGCAAGGTTTATCCGGGCTTGCCAATATTTTTACCTGTGCCAGTTTTGGGGATCTGTGCCTCTCGTAACCAATTCCCTGACCCCGGAAGAGGCGAATGTGGTTACAAAAACCCCAAAATCGGACATAGTAAAATTTGTTATTGACGAATTTACAGCCGTCGCAAATGATCTTCCCCGGTACAAAGTTATGGCAGCATCGGAATTTGGACGTGCTTCAAAGCAGGCTGCACTTGCTTTTCTTGGAAGGATTTATTTGGCTGAAAAAAATTATACAGCCGCTTCTGCCACTTACAAGCAAATCATTGACTTTGGCGACAATATCATTGATCCGAATTATGAAAGCATTTTTAATACATCCAATGAAACAAGTGCCGAGAATATTTTTAGCGTCCAATATTTTGAAGGGTTGGCGGGAAACGCATTAACCCAGCACGGGCTGCCAGCCAATAAAGGCGGTTGGCATATTATAAATCCCCTGGAAAGCCTGGCCAGCCAATATGATTTCACCGATGGGACAGCATTTTCGTATGATGACCCACGTTTTAACTCCCATAATATGGCAGAAAACCGGGACCCGCGTTTTGCGGCGACTTTCCTCTATGACGGGTGCATATTTGGAGGAAATGTCTATGATTGCCATCCCGACCACAATTCATCTGTTGACCAGTTGACCTATTCGAAACAAGCAACCCGCACCGGTTACGGGCTCCGTAAGTTTTTTGATGAAAACTTTTCAGGAGACCTTACGAGTGGTTACGGGGGCAACCTGCCCATCATACGTTATGCGGAAGTTTTGCTGAGCTATCTGGAAGCCGAACTTGAAGCAGGGAAGCCGGTTACGCAGCAGCTACTGGACATGACTATCAATAAAACAAGAAGAAGACAATCCGTACAAATGCCGTCAATCACCGAAACCAATGCCAGTGCCTTGCGGTTAATGCTCCGGAAAGAAAGAAGGATTGAACTGGCATTGGAAGGCATCCGTTACTGGGACCTGCTTCGCTGGGGGACCCTGGGCGATGTGATGCAAGGCAATTTTTGGGGAGCTTCTTTCCCTGATGCAACGAAAACAGGCAGCAAAGTCGATCCTACCGGGCACAAAAGGTGGTGGGTCGATAGCAAAGCATTTAAAAAAGGGGTGGATGAAGTTTGGCCGATACCAGAATCCGAAACTAATATCAATCCGGCTTTATTAGATTGAGCAATAAAAAAGGTTGTATCAAAAGCCTAAATAAACCGTAAGCAAATCTTCTCCTTGAAATTGCCTCGGTCGCTGTTAAGCAATTTTGAATTTTTTAAATTAATTCGAAGATAATTTAACAAGACTTTTGATACAGCCTCTTATTTAAATATTTTCAGAAAGAAAGTGGGATTCGGTCAATGATTATTAAACGAATAGTAAACATTGCCGGATCAATTGAATTTTAAGATAATTAATGTCAGTACACTATAATCTGTAAAAAAGGCTGGTAATTTATTGGAATCATTTGAAAATTAGCCTAGTGCAAATCTTTGAATATCTCAGACCAAATTATGGGTTAAAATTTTTGCTGGAAAAAACGACTAATACATTTCAACTAAATGAAACTACCATTATAACATATTTCTGAGATCATCAATCTTTGAAGAAAACCCCAATTTTGCGTATTTATTTTCTGAATCACTTTCTTTTTCGGGCAATTTATTTGCAGGCAGGAACAGTCTGAACATCTTTCTTTCCGGCAAAGAAATCATCCCATTGACAGGTTGTCCAAGCAGGACGGTTCCCCTGTTCATCAAAAAGATGGCACCAGGCGCATGACCAGATCATACAATAGAGGTAATAATATTTTTTTCCGTTATATTCGATGATGGTCACTGTTGTTATGTTGCACAGATTTTGCTCCGGAACTAATTCCGCGATTTTCAACTTAAGCCAGGAAGGTAATTCGTCAGGACCGTTTATTAAATCTTTCTTGTCACAGGAAAGAATACCCACCGACAAAATTATGGCGATTAAAAGGATCAGGCGTTTCATAGATCAAGTTTTATGCAAGTTAAGAAACTTTAGCAAAAAAATTAGACCGGAATTAAGAAAAGATAACGACACAGGTCATTTCTTCAAATTTTGTCAATGTATCCGCAAAATCTTTGTTCATCTGTATCATCTCCCAATTCACGGGACAGATCATGCCATCAGTGTTCCAATCTTAATCGGTGATCATCTATCACCATTAATTGAACACCGATAACACGGATCAAACTGATTTTCACGGATTTTCTTATCTGTGATTATCTGTTGTATCAGTGTCATCCGCGTTCTATTTTTTATTTACGTTCTTCTTTTATCATTAATTGAACACCTTGACAATAATTGAACTGATTTTTACGGATTTTCTTATCTGTACGTATCTGTAATATCTCTAAAAAATATCTGCGACATCGGCTACAACAAGTAATTGCGATTTGTTGATAACCATTATTTTACGTCCCTGTGTCCGGATAAGATTTTCCTGTTTAAAATCGTGCAGTAGTCGCACCAGTGTTGCAACAGCCGTTCCCACAATGTTGGCAAAGTCTGCCCGTGTTAGTACAATCTGGACTTCGCCAGCTTCGTTGACTGTATCCTTAAATTTCTCCTGCAGAATTAACAAAGTCAACGCAATCCTTTCCCTTACTGTTTTGTGTGTATAAGTTGCAATAAAATTCACCAGTACCCCAAACTCATGACTTAGGTTCTTTATAAGCATACCGGAAAGTTCGGCATGTTGATCCAGGAGTTTGAGCAGTTTATCGCGCGAAATAAATCCGATTAATGCATCGGTCAATGAGGCAGCTGAATCAGGGTACTGCTCCTCACTCAGAAATGCGGCATATCCCAGTAATTCTCCCTCACTGCACACATAAATAATCTGCTCCTTACCACCATTGAGCGATTTATATTTTTTGACTTTACCTTTTTTGATCAAATATATTCCCGCGGGGTAGGTCCCTTCAGTAAAAATATTCTGCCCTTTTTTAAACTGCCTGACGATCATCTGGCTTAAGAAGATCTCTTTTACCTGATCCGGCAAATTGTGAAAAGCAGAATCACTTTTGAAAATGAATCTTTCGGCGACATTATCCGGCATGATTGAAATTGTGAATCGATGTATTTACTGCAAATTTATTACAAAAATTGACATGAATCAATTTTATGATTGACCATTGTAATAATTTGAAAGTTAAAAAATCCCTAGTTTTGCAATGCTTTTGATTTTGATTTTTTTGTTAGAATATGGATACGACTCAAGTAATGGGATGGATGGCTCTTACACTCACCATGGGCCTGGTTGGACTAATTATTGTCAGGGAAAAATACAGACCATTAATTGCCCTGCTGGTCATCCTGATCAATACGCTCTTATCCTCAATTCCTTCAATCGCTGCGCTAACTACAGTAACCCAAACAGGGGTATTTAATATTCCCCATCTGGCGGGTGACCTGCTGATTAAAATAGATAGTCTCTCCGCCTGGTTCATTCTAATTATAAATTTCACATCGATTACAGGTGTCTTATATGGAAGTGGTTACCTGAAATCATATTCGCATCTGAAAGTAAACCTGGAATTACATTGGGCGTTTTATATCGTGTTTCACCTGTCAATGTTATGGGTTTGCATGTTTGACAGCGGCATTGCATTTCTTATTGCCTGGGAAATAATGTCCTTGTCGTCACTGATGCTGGTCATATTTGAATATCAAAATAAGAAAACGCTGAAGGCAGGGATCAATTATATGGTGCAAATGCACCTGAGTGTCGCGTTACTGACTCTTGGCTTTATTTTATTGTACCTCAACACGGGGTCATTTAATTTCGAAGCATTGGCTCAGTTGGCCTTAAACAATAATTCGCGGTGGATCTATCTCCTGCTTTTTGCGGGTTTTGCGATTAAAGCTGGTTTTATTCCGTTTCATACGTGGCTTCCGCATGCCCACCCTGCTGCCCCCTCCCATATTTCAGGAGTAATGTCGGGTGTGATCGTAAAACTGGGTATATATGGAATTTTCAGGATCATTATGTATATGCGTCATGACTGGTTGCTGTACGGTGAAATAATACTGGTCCTTTCCATCCTGACGGCCATTTTTGGAATTGCCAATGCTGCATTGAAATTTGATTTTAAACAAATGCTGGCCTATTGTACCATTGAGAATATAGGAATTATCGGGATCGGAATCGGAATCGGATTGATGGGAATGGGGAATAATGATAAAATGATGGCTATGCTTGGATTTAGCGGAGCTCTTTTTGCATACACTGAACCATTCGTTATTCAAATCACTTTTATTCTTCAGCGCCGGAAGTGTTTACCAGCAAACCCATACCCGGAACATTGAACGTCTGGGCGGACTGATCAAAAAAATGCCGGTTACAGCCACGATGTTTCTTATCGGGTCATTGGCCATAGGCGGAATACCTCCGTTTAACGGATTTGTCTCCGAGTTTATTATTTATAACGGATTATTCAAGGGATTACTCGGTTTCCAGGGGATTTCACAATCAATTTTGTTTGTTCTTACCATAACCGGGCTGGTGATCGTAGGTGGAATGTCGCTGATGACTTTTACTAAAACCTTCGGGATTACATTCTTAGGCAATGCCCGCGAAAAATTTCCACATGAACCAAAGGAAAGACCCTTTATCATGCTCCTGCCGCAATACCTCATTGTAGCGGCGATGTTATCGGTAGCCATCTTTCCCGGCTTTTTCTTCTCATACGCCAATCATGTAGTATCAGGTTCATTTTCTGTTCTTACCACCGGAACTGCAGTTTCTCTAACACCTATTGTTGAAAATATTGCCAGTATCGGAATGATCACCCTGGGTTTTATAGTATTGCTAGGGGTAGTGTTCGGGATTCGCTGGTTAATTGTACGAAACAGGTCATCAGTTACATCCGATACCTGGGGTTGCGGATATGTAACCCCGGTACCCAAAGCCCAGTACAGTGGTCAGTCTTTCACGCGTTCATTCGGCCTTCTGTTTAGTTTTATGGTTAAAGAGCGGAAAAAGGATAAAAAAATCCCAAAAAATGAAATTTACCCGGGGCCCCGGAGTTTTTCAACCCAATACATTGACGTTCTTGAAAAATATTTTATCCTCCCTGTAGTTAAAAGGGTTACATTTACTTTAAATTATTTTCAGTTTATTCAAAACGGGCAAATTCAATCGTATGTTCTTTATGGCCTGTTCTTTATCATCCTGATCTTTATCGGGACGGCATTCAATTTTATTTATTGAATAGTGTATGGAAAAGCTATCCGTTGAAATAGTAAACCTGCTCGCGATTATGGCGGTATTTTGCATCCCCTTTCTAAAGACAAAGGGTCGCGGAATACTTACCCTTGGAGTAATCACGCTTGGGGTACTTATCAACTCGGCGCTTGCTTTTTCTGTATTTGCAAACGGGCCGGTTGAATATTTCTATCCCGGGTCATGGGTAACCGGAAGCATCCCGGTAAGGATCGACTATTTGTCGGCATGGTTTATACTCGTGATCAGTTTTACATTCCTCACCGGTGCCTGGTATGGAGTCCGGTATATGAAGAAATACTCCGATCAGAGCGATAACCTGGCCTTGCATGCGGTGGCATTTATTTTACTTTATACCTCACTGACTGATATCTGCCTGGTTCAAAACAGCATTGTATTTCTTGTCGTTTGGGAGATCATGGCTTTATCATCCTTTGTGGTGGTGATTTTTGAATATTATAAGAAGGCTACATTAAAGGCAGGAATTAACTTTTTAATCCAATCGCATATTGGTATTCTGTTTCTAACGATTGCCTTTATCTGGGTGAGAGTTAAAACCGGTTCTTTTGATCTGGAAACAATTTCCATATTCACCGCTTCACAAACTCCAATTACCGGATTGGCGCTGTTTATCCTTTTCTTTTCAGCATTTGCCATCAAGGCCGGGTTTGTTCCTTTTCACACCTGGCTACCCCTGGCTCATCCGGCAGCCCCGGCTCACATTTCGGGAATTATGTCAGGTGTAATTATTAAAATTGGAATTTATGGCATTTTTAGGGTACTTATGCTGATTAAAACAGATATGATCACTGTTGGCTATTTTATTTTGTTCGTTTCGGTGATCACCGGCCTGTACGGGGTAATGCTGGCCATTGTTCAACATAATCTTAAGAAATTACTGGCTTACCATAGCATTGAGAATATCGGGATCATCGGTATTGGTATCGGATTGGGTGCGCTCGGGCTCGGCTATAATAACCAGGTACTTATACTTTCAGGATTTGGAGGTGCTTTGCTTCATGTCCTGAACCACTCACTGTTCAAATCGCTTCTCTTCTTCAGCGCCGGTAATGTCTATCAGGCAACACACACCATGAACATCGAGTCATTAGGAGGTTTAATCAAACTGATGCCCCGGACAGGATACTTGTTTTTGATCGGATCACTTGCTATCTGCGGACTTCCTCCGTTCAATGGGTTTATATCCGAATTTTTCATATTCAACGGGTTATTTCATGGCCTTGTATCAGGGAATTTTAAGTTTATCCTTATCATTCTTTTCACGATACTGGGACTGGTGATCATTGGAGGTCTTGCGTTTATTTGCTTTACAAAGGCTTTTGGCATCGTATTTTTGGGAAACCCGCGCGAAGTCAGGCACCAACTTGAAATCACTGAGGAGCCTCAACGAATCTGGCCTATGTATCTCATTGGTCTGCTTATCGTTATAATTGGCGTATTCCCCTTACTATTTAGTTCTTTTCTTGTAAATGTTGTGAGCCAGTTCCATCCGGGATTGGAACCCCTGCCGAAAATTCAATTTGCCGAAATCCTCAGCAAACTAACAACTGTTGGCTGGTATTCTTTCGGATTTCTGGGGATGATTATGCTGATTTATTTCCTGAAACTGATGATCAGCAAAAGGAAGCTTGTCGCACAGGACGAAACATGGGGATGTGCTTATGCTGTTCCGACAGCGAAAATGCAATACACGGCCTCTTCATTTGTCCGCTCATACCGTAAACTTGCCGAACCTGTTCTTTCAATCGTAAAGGAAAAAGCGGAAGCAAAAGGATTGTACCCTGAAAAAGTAATGCAGAAAACACATGCACTCGATAAAATCGAAACCTGGCTGATTGATAAACCATTACGATTGATCCGAAGAGTCCTGAACTCCTTTGTATTCCTGCAAAACGGCAATATTCAGGCCTATATACTTTACGGATTTGTCTTCGTGGGACTGGCATTGCTCCTGCCAACCTTAATCGAAAAGATAGTCGTGATAATTAAATTCTTAAACCAATTATAGTATGGTCAGTTTAATACTCATCCTTTTAATGAGCCTGTTTTTCTCAGGCTTTATTATCCGGACAAAAAGCATCCTGTCGGGTCGAAAGGGGCCTGGAATATTCCAGCCGATGTTCGATATTTTCAGATTATGGAAGAAGGGCTCTGTGGTGAGTACAACAACCAGTTTTATATTCCAGATCGCACCCAGTGCTTATTTCGCATCCGTATTGATGGCGGTTTTGATGATCCCGCACGGAAATAATCCCGGATTTATCTCTTTTAACGGCGACTTTATCATGTTTGCCTATATGCTGGCCTTTGGTAAATTTCTGATGATTGTTTCGGCACTCGATACCGGCAGCAGTTTCGAAGGAATGGGAGCGAGTCGTGAAGCGCTATTCTCAATGCTTGTTGAACCTGCATTTTTTATATTACTGGGATCCTTTGCCCTGTTTACAGGACAGACTTCTTTTCACGAAATTTTCAGCACCTTGCATTACGGTTCTCACATTTCGTATTTGCTCGGAGGTTTAGCCTCGTTCGTTTTAGTCTTAATCGCCATGATCGAAAATAGCCGTATGCCGCTCGACGATCCCAAAACCCATCTTGAACTTACAATGATTCACGAAGTGATGATTCTCGACAACAGCGGGTTCGATCTGGGCACGATCATGTATACCACCAACCTGAAATTTGCCATGTACGGCGCCATCATATCGAACTTTTTTATCGGGATATTACCGCTTGAAATATCAGTACCAATGTTTTTTATTATCCAGATTGGATTTGCAATCGCGGTCGGGATAATCGAATCATTTATGGCCCGGTTCAGAATGGGACATAATCCACAATTCGTTTTTATTCTTACCTCGGTGTCATTACTGATCTTTTTTGGCGTGCTGCTGGTATTGGGAAAATTTGCATAAATCATAACGTATGACAGATATTCTATTAATCGCGTTAGCCATGTCGCTGCTCTACATCAGTATAGCAAACAGGCTTCACACTTACCTGACCATCCTGGTATTCCAGGGTTTTATTCTCTTTGGGGTAACGTATTTAACACTTACCAAATTCAGTACAATTAACCTGATGCTGATCATGCTCGAAACGATTGTTTTCAAAGCATTGGCCGTTCCCTGGTTTATTAATTACGTGATCAGGCGAAATGGGATAACACGAGAAGCGGAGCCATACCTTCCCAATTTCGTTTCATTGATCATTGTGACCTTCATTACCGTCTCAACGATTATCCTGTCGAGCTCCATTAAAGACCCAAATCTTGACAAGACCTTTTTTGTAGTGGCATTGTCGACAATTTTCACGGGTCTCTACCTGATTGTGACACGGAAAAAAATTATCACCCATGTGATTGGATACATCATCATTGAAAATGGTGTTTTTGTGCTTTCGCTGGCCGTTGGAAATGAAATGCCGATGCTGGTGAACCTGGGTATTATGCTCGACATCTTTGCCAGTGTTCTTATTCTGGGTGTTTTCTTCAACCGGATTGGCGATTTATTAAAAGATCCTGATATTGACCAATTACGTAACCTCAAAGACTAGAAACTATGATCGGGATTTTTCTAACATTGGCTTTCAGCATTAGCGCGGGGTTATTTTTCAACCGTAATAAATTTGTCAATTATGCTTTGCTGGTTGTTTTTTCGGCACTGCTGGTCGTTTTTAGTATTACTGAATACAATCATTTAAACATTACGGAACTTGAATTTTTTAAGCCGGATGCAATCGGCATACTTTTACTGTTTGCCTCATGTATTGTTTCAATTATTGTGATTATACACGGATACCGGTATATCGAGAAACACAACGTTGATGAAACACCTAAGTCCAGAGGACTATTTTTCGGGTCTATGGTATTACTGATCACAGCCTGCAGTGTGGTTTATTTATCAGGCCATATTGCAGTAACCTGGATTTTTATCGAAATTACAACCCTGAGCGCTTCGGCTTTAATCTATCACCACCGTAATCTCCGGGCACTTGAAGGAGTCTGGAAATACGTTTTTATCTGTGCCATCAGCATCACCTTTGTCTACATTGGGATTTTATTCCTGAGTTTATCACTTAAAGAGGCAGGAATAGAGGACATGTCGTTTGATTCGCTTTATGCCAATGCCGCAAAGCTGAATCCTTTCTGGTTAAAACTGGCCTTCCTGTTTATCTTCACAGGATTTACGGCCAAACTCGGACTGGTTCCGATGTACACCGCCGGTATTGACGCCAAGGATAAAGCGCCGGCCCCGGCAGGCGCATTGCTTTCGAGCATTCTGATGAACGCCGGATTCATAAGTATTTACAGGTTGTATGCAGTAATGACACGGACTCCGCTCCAGCACTGGGCCGATACGGTCATGATCATCGCGGCATTGCTTTCCATTTTTGTTGCAACCGTGTATATGACCCGAATTAAAAATATCAAACGGATGTTTGCCTATTCGAGTATCGAACATATGGGTCTTGTCATACTGGGACTTGCCGCAGGCGGGATTGGCGTTTATGCCGCGGTACTGCATATCGTTTTGCATACCCTGGTCAAACCCACTTTATTTTTGCAATTCAATCAAATTTACTGGGTTTACCAAAGCAAGAGCATTTATGACGTGGGCAACTATTTCAAATACAACAAGGTAGGCGCCATACTTTTGCTGCTTGCATTTATTTCTGCGACAGCAATGCCTCCCTCCGGATTATTTATCAGCGAATTCCTGATCTTCCAGGCGTTGTTCGAAGCGCACAATACGATTATTCTGCTCGTGGTGCTGGTTCTTTTAACCATGATCATCTGGGGATTTGGCACAAATATTTTCAAACTGCTGTTTACACCTCCGATTGAAATTGACGAAAGTAAGATCCCTTACATTTCCTCATGGGAATCGGTGGCGCAATATGCATTGCTGGGATTTGCTGTTTACCTGGCCTACAATCCCCCTGTTCAATTTGTCACGCTATTACAGGATGCCGTAAAACTATTATCATGACAATAAATAATTACATCAGCATCTCAAACAACCAGGCAATTGCCTTAAGTGACATTCCCGTTCACAGCTATGAATTGTTCGCAGAGATCAATCCTGACCTGCTAAAGGGCAATCCGGCACGACACTGTGTGAGCTATTTTGGCTATCGCGAAGCGGACAAAATAAGGCTGATCTGTTGCATTGCAGATGATGATCTGCACCAAATCATGGTTTCTTCCTCCCTGGTGACCGTTGGGTCCGAATTGGCTTCATTCACGGCCCGAAATCATAACTTCGAAAAGTTTGAAAGGGAAATACACGAGAATTTCGCAATCGGCTATAAAGACCATCCCTGGCTGAAACCGGTGCGCTATTCAAAAAACCGTGCGGACAAAAATCAGACAATCGAAAATTACCCATTTTATAACGTCGAAAGCGATGAGCTGCACGAAGTAGGTGTCGGTCCGATACATGCAGGCATTATTGAACCGGGACACTTCCGTTTTATTTGCAACGGCGAGCAGATTATGCACCTCGAAATTCAGTTGGGTTACCAGCACCGCGGAATCGAAGCGCTGTTTCTCCAAAAGAAAAAATTGCTGGAATTAACCACACTGGCGGAGAGTATTGCGGGTGACACAGTTGTCGGGCACACTACTGCATTTGTTAACCTCTGGGAGAGTTTGTGTGGTTATACACCTGATCATTCGCTGCATTATGCCCGAACAATGGCATTGGAACTCGAGCGCCTGGCGAATCATACAGGTGATATGGCCGGCATCTGTGCCGATATTGCCTATCAGCTTGGAAATTCGGTTTATGGAAGACTGCGTACTCCAATTGTTAACTTCTACCAGGAATGGGGCGGAAACCGTCTTGCAAAAGGGTTGATAAGAGCGGGTAAAATTAATTTCCCTTTTAGCGGTGAACATGCAAAGAGGCTTCATGAGGTATTTGAAGCTTATGAACCCGATTTTTATGAAATCTCGGGTAAACTATTCAACCTGCCCAGCGCCTTATCACGGATGGAAAAAACGGGAGTCGTCACCCATGAAGAAGTACTTGAAATAGGAACAGTCGGAATGGCTGCACGAATGAGCGGTCTCAACAGGGATATTCGTTCCTCGCATCCGAATAACCTTTATAGCCAGTTCAACCATTTACCCATCATAAAAAATCACGGTGATGTATATTCAAGGGTGCAAATCAGGAAGGAGGAGGTAAAACAATCCATCGCCTATATAAAACAGTTGCTCAATGAAGTCCCTGATTTTAACAAGCCGGAAAATTTTGAATTACTGCCTCAAAAAGAGAAATTCATCCTCTCGCTGGTAGAGGGATGGCGTGGCGAAATATGCCATTGTGCCATTACCAATACAGAAGGCAACCTGGTAATCTATAAAATAAAAGATCCGTCGTACCACAACTGGATGGCATTATCACAGGCGGTACGCAACAATGACATATCCGATTTTCCGATCTGTAACAAGAGCTTTAGTTTATCCTACTGCGGTCACGACCTATAAGAATTTATGATTTATGCTTTATGATTTAAGATTTGGGATTTAATGTCGTTTAGTTAAAGTCTATGAGAATAAAAATTTAAACGCAAAGAACGCTGAGGAGGCGCAAAGAACAGCAGAGGTAGATATTCCCGAATTTCTTTGCGGTTCTCTGCGTAAAACTTTGCGATCTCTGCGGTAAAATTTCAACTGCTATTGCAAGCTAAACGACATTGATTTATGATTTATGATTTATGATTTAAGTCGAATGAATGCTGCAAACATATTTTTAATGCGAAGTAAATTAAGAAGCGATGCTGAATAATTTAAAAATACTATGGCACCAGGGAAAACAATATATTCCCGATGTCACAACCGCAAAAGTCCCCGGGATTTTCAGGGGAAGGCCCATCATTAGTGATGCAAAAGTTGATGAGTTACAATTGGTGGATCTTTGCCCGACCAAAGCAATCTCAATTGGTCCCGTAAGTATCGATCTGGGAAAATGTACTTTTTGCGGTGAATGCGCGATACAATTTCCCGAAAAAATAGCGTTTACGAAAGACTATAAACTTTCGTCGAATGAACGGGAACGGCTGGTGATCAGGGAAGGTGATGACCGGGCGATTGATTTAAATCCTGGTTTAATCCGTTCCGAAATACACCGTCTCTTCGGGCGATCGCTCAAACTTAGGCAGGTGTCGGCAGGAGGAGATAATAGCTGCGAATGGGAATTGAATTCCGCCAATAACGTTCAGTTCGATATGAGCCGCTTCGGTATTGATTTCGTAGCCTCACCACGACATGCCGACGGAATAGTCATCACAGGTCCAATTACGGAGAATATGGCCGAATCGGTTGTTCGTTGTTACAATGCCGTACCAAGCCCCAAAATAATTATCCTGGCAGGAACCGATGCCATCAGCGGAGGGATCTTTGCAGATAGCCCGGCAATAAACCGTGAATTTTTATCCAATCATACCGTTGATCTGTACGTTCCGGGAAACCCAATACACCCGCTAACATTTATTAATGGGGTGCTGGATTTATTAAGGGCAAAGTAACGAGGATGGAGCAGAGAGCATGGGGCATGGGGCATGGGGCATGGAGCATGGCGATGGGGCGATCGGGCGAGTCAGTCAGTCAGGATGAAAAGATGAGAAAATGAGAAGATGAGAAGATGAGAGATGTGCCAATTTGCCAATGTGACAATTTGCCAATGTACTAATCAACGAATGTCCTTTTTAGGAGCAAGACCTTTCTTTGAATAAATTGCCTTCCCCGATTCTTCCCGATTCTCGGGACAGGCTGCGGCAGGCAGTCCAACTTTATTTCGTGAATCGAAGATCAGCGCAGCTAAATTAGCAATGTTCTCTTTTCCTATCCCGAAGGGATTAAATATTAATGACCCCGGGTAAGCATTCCGATTTATCAGCGATTTTTTTATGCTATTCCATTTGAGTTAATTCATTTTTAATCCCGCACGTGCGGGAAATTTGTTGATTGTGATTCTTTCACGGAATTTAACTTTGGCGGTTCTTTGCGCCTTAATCCCGTACGTGCAGGATCGAACTTAAAAGGCTTAACACCAATTGTCTTCCCAATGAAAACAATACTAAATCTACGCAGAGAAGGGTTTGTCTGATTTTCGGGAAGTTATGCGCCACTCTTCAAAATTCCCCTTGTATTCCCCCTTTTTCTAAGGGGGAGTCATTCAGAATCAGATCGATATCCTAATATATTAAGTGCTAATACATAAATATTTCAGGACAATAATATTGCTATGAACGATCTCCCCGTCCCCCTTTTAACGAAAGGGGGGCAGGGGGGATTTGGGGTTACGAAAGGGGATTTGTAACTTTTGAATGCTTCTTTAATGATGAAATCCAATTCGTCAGAAGTAAGAAACACTAAGATGAATCCGCCATATTTAATATTTACTTTTAGAATTGTACATTAGTGAATATTAGTACATTGATATTTGATTACTAAAATAAAATCGGTATAAAAAATCGCTGATTTATCGGAAGCGCCACCCGGGGTTAAAGTGAACAACAAAATGCTGTGCAACTAGGACATCGGCAGGTTATGTTGAGCAAAGCGAAATCCCGAGAACGAAGTGAGTCGGGACGCCGGAGATTCCAGGGTCGATCGGGAGAAAGGGAGACCAATGAGAAAGGACAGGATGAGTCAAAATGAGAGATGTAGTGACCGGGTGACTTTTAAAATAACGAACGGACGCCCTTAGACTTTTAGTGACCGGGTGACTTCCAAAATAACGGATCAAACGCCTGTTGACTCTGAGTGACCGGGTGACTTCTAAAATAGAGTACAAATGCCCTTTGACTTAGCTTAATTTATAAGTGCAGTCACCCGGTCACTTGCCAAGAGCTGACTTTGCTCAATTTATAATAGCAGTCACCCGGTCACTTTTGAATCTGTAAACTAAAATCAGGACGAGTCAATGTGACAATGGGTCAATTTGCTAATGCTTTGGATTGTATTCTTAGAATGTCCCTATTAGGTGCAACACCTTACTTTGAATGAATTCGTGAAATTTGTAATCTTGAAATTGGTAATCTTCCTCATTTTGAAAACATCCGATTAGTTAGTTGTTTTTTCTTTACTAATTATCCACTAACTTGCGTTCGCATACCAGGTATTGTTTTCTAACACATTAATGTACTATTTTGACATGCAAAGCTTCTTAACCCAAACCTATGCGTGGACAAAAAAATGGGCTAACAGCAAATATAGCCTGCTGTTGATTTTTGTTACCTTATTTCTTGATGCCTCTATAATTCCCCTACCTACTACGGTCATATTCATCACCATATCCCTCATTCAACCCACACGATCCTATTACAATGCATTGACAGCCACAGCAGCTATGGTTTCAGGCGCAGTAGTCGGATATACAATCGGCCACTATTTATGGTTGTTGCCCGACGGGAACTATACTCAATTTGCCCGGTACCTATTTGATCATATTCCAAATTTTAATGAGGTAAGCTACCAGAATGTTCAAAGTCTGTATTTTAAATGGAGGTACAGCATTCTGTTCTTTACGATCATACTGCCTATTCCGTACCAGGTTTTCTCGATTACTGCAGGCGCTTTTAATTTTGATCTGCTGAGTTTCGCTCTTTCGACTCTTATATTCCAGGGATTCCGCTTTTCCCTGCTGGCATGGCTGATCCTCACATATGGTGCCGGGGTGAAGATCATCGTTCGGAAAAACCTGAAAATCATAACGCTGGTTTCACTTATTGTCATCCTGCTTATCATTATCGCGACAGAATTTGGTCTTCTCTGACAACACCGTCAATGTGATAATTTCTTCTAATTTTGCGCCTTTATTTGACAGATGAGAAAAAACAAAGGAATATTCCAGCGCACAGAGCTATTATTCGGCGAAGATAAAATGGAGGAGATTGCCCGCAAACGGGTGATTATATTCGGAATAGGCGGCGTAGGAAGCTGGTGTGCAGAGAGTCTGGTCCGTTCGGGAATCAGGTTACTCACGATTGTCGATTCCGACCGGATTTGCATTACCAATATCAACAGGCAGCTCCATGCCACGATGTTAACAGTGGGTGAAGTGAAAACCGATGCCTTAAAAAAGCGGCTGCTCGAAATTAATCCCACGGCCGAAATTACGGCCCTTCAGAAGATTTACAACACCGACAATCATGATCAGTTTGAACTTGATTCGTACGACTATATCATCGACGCAATAGACAGCCTGGGGAGCAAGGTGGATCTGATCCGCAGGGCTACGCGAACCAATGCCATGTTTATTTCGTCTATGGGAGCATCGCTGAAACTTGACCCTACACAAATCAGGGTGGCCGAATTCTGGAAAGTAAAAGGGTGTCCGTTAGGTTCGAAAATAAGAAAGTACATTCGTAAAGGAGACCTTCCGGCCAAGCCATTTATGTGCATTTACAGTGAGGAGGTGCTCGAGAACCGGGGCTTTGGATCCTCGTGCGGAACAGCGCAATGCCTCTGTCCAAAAGCAAAAAGCGGTGTTGGTGATCCGGAACTGGACGATCATGAATGGTGCAGCCAGAAAGCCGTGATCAATGGAACCGTTGCGCATATTACGGCCATCTATGGCTTTACACTCGCGGGCCTGGTGATTCAGCACATTTACAATCAATCTCCCTCCGAAGATAAGAATAGTACAAGTAGCTAGAAATGCTTTTTCAACAATGATTGAAGCAGCGCCTGATTGATTGGTTTTGAGACATAATCACTGCATCCGGCAACAAGGGCCTTTTCCTTGTCGCCGCTTAGGGCAAATCCTGTCTGTGCAATAATCACTACCGCGGCATTAAATTTCCTGATTTGTGTCGTAGCTTCATATCCGTCCATTTCAGGCATTTTAATATCCATCATTACCAGATCAATGTCCGGATGATTTCTGCAGGCTTCAACAGCTGCTTTTCCTGTTCTTACAATTAAAATCTCCCGGCTGTATACTTCGAGCGACTTAATCATGAGCTTTTCCGATATTTCATCGTCTTCAGCTATGAGTATTTTAAGATTTTTCACCGGTTTTCCTGGTAGGGCATCTGCTTTATTTCTGAAAACAGTTTTTCCAACCCGTTGTTGGTGATAAGGAATGGTAAAATAAAATACTGAGCCTTGCCCCTCTCCGCTTTCGACCCAGATTTTTCCTCCCAGCATTTCGACATAAGCTTTCGAAATCGACAATCCCAACCCTGCTCCCTCATAATTCCTGTTGAGCATTTCATTCCCTTGCCTGAATCGTTCAAAAATAAACTCCTGCTGTCCCTGTCGGATACCGAGTCCGGTATCCTTCACAAAAAATTCCATCTCTGGCTTTTCTGCCGGATTCTTTAACACGTAACCGAATTCAATAGCCCCTGATTCTGTGAATTTGAGGGCATTATTAATGAGATTGGTAATGATTGCATAAATTTTTTCTTTATCGGTTAGGATAATGGCCTCCTTTTCGGGTAACGAATTTTTATAGGATAGCTGTATCCCTTTTTGCAACGCTTCAGATCTGAAAAATGTATAGATATACCCGATCTGACTGTTAATGTTTGTCTCCGAAACGGTCATTTTCATTTGGCCCGACTCGACTTTTGAAATACTAATAATATCGTTGATGATATTGAGCATTCGCGCACCGCTTTTCTCGATAATACCAATGTACTCCTGCTGTTCTTCTCCCGTTAATTTGGGTTCCTTTAGCAGACCTGCAAAACCAAGAATTCCATTCATCGGTGTCCTGATCTCATGGCTCATATTTGCAAGAAATGCAGATTTCAACCTTTCGCTTTCTTCTGCTTGTTCTTTGGCGGCGATCAGTTCGTTCTGGTTTTTCTTGCGCAGGTACGCCGCCCCGAATGTATTGGCAGCAGCAGCCAGTAGCCGTTCCTCGATTGATGTCCATCTTCGTTCGATCCGGCAATCATCAAAACCAATAAATCCCCAAAAAATCTTATCAATAAATACAGGTGTAATAAGGATTGATTTAATTCCCTGCCGGCTGAACATCGTTTTTTCAGGTTCCGGAAATTCCCCGACATTACCCGCAATGACAAACCCTTCAGATAGTTTGTCATACCACCCCGGGCATGCACTTTCATAAGGAATCTCCTGCAACAGGGGATCATTAACCAGCGGTTCGAGTGAGCCATCGTTCCATTCATAGCGCAGACTCATCACCGGCATTGCATGTCCCGGATAATCACCATTTCTGAAAATGTACACCCTGTTAACTTCTGAGGCACTTCCGATAATTTGCAAGGCCCCGTTGATCGCTTCATCGAGATTATCATTCTGCACCAACAGTGCAGTAGCTTTGGAAATCGCATCCAGCAGACGGTCCCTCCTGTAGATTTCTGATACTGACTTCTTCTGTGCCGTTATATCGCGGGCGCTTCCCACCACACCGGTTATAGTTCCGTTTTTATCAAATACAGGTGCCTCCCAGACATCAAGGAAAAGGAATTTTCCGTTCACATTCCCATACAGGTTACCATGCTGCGGTTTCGATGAAATAACCTTACCTGTTTCATCGTTGTTCTTCCCGAAGGTATGCCAGTCGTGTTTAAGGGGATACTTCCGGCGTTCGCGTTCAGCAAAAAAAAAATCAGTTTTACCAATTGGTTCATCGGTATCCTGCGCATGCAGCAAGGTCTCGCAGATAGCCTTATTGGTAAAAATATATTTGTTATCCGTATCTTTTGCCCACATCAAATCTGGCATATTATCGGCCATAAGCCGAAACATATTAAGCCCCTCCTGGCATCTTTCTTCCAATGCCGAAGTCACTTTTTGCCCGGTAATATCATGAATAACAACAAGCCTGCTGCCTGCATGATGTTCAATTGCATGAACGTCAACCCTGAAGGATTTGACTCCCGTCTCTGTCCGGATCTCAAGGTTATCGGTGGAATGCTGATCCAGGGTAGCAGTAAGTAATGATTCGACGGTAGCGCCTGAAGATCTGGCAGAACATCCGATAATTTTTTTATTCTCTATTCCCAGGAATGACAAAGCAGTCGTATTGATTTCAAGGATCCTGTTTTGGTCGTCGAGTACAATAATCCCATCAGGCAAAGTCTGAACCAGCGTATCGTGCGCAGTTTTCAAGTTATATATCAGGCGCTTACGCAAAATAAAAAAAACCAGCCCAATATTCAGAAGTAATAAAACCGCTGCTGCAACCGGGAAGAATCCGAAATTAATCATAATTACCTGAATCATCGTAAAATTCTTAAGGGATAATGAGAATACAAAAAGTTGATCATTGCAACATGCTTACTGTCTGTCTTTTGCATAAGCATCAGCACATTGGTTTCCCTATCCTGCACAACAGGATTTGATCTCTCCGTCACATTTCCTGCCTCAGCACGAAGTAAATCAAAACCCGCAATACAACTTTTTCTCATGTATTCAAAGTATTAAAATTCCTTTCTTCAATCCCGTTTTACTTTAATTGGGTTGATAACGTTTTTGTTACTCATTTTATTACTGGTCACGAAGATAAAAAACACTTTCTTATTACAGAACCTAATGTTGCATTTCCGAAAGGTTTTGCGATATATTCATTGCATCCGGCTTCTAATGCCTTTTCACGGTCCCCCATCAGGGCATAGGCCGTTTGTGCAATTATAATCACATCAGTGTTAAACTGCCGTATTTGCCGTGTAGCCTCGTATCCATCGAGTTCAGGCATTTTAATATCCATCAGAACCAGATCGATATCAGGATTATTGAGGCAGGTTTCGACAGCCTCCACCCCGGTATGAACCTTTAAAACCTCATTTCCGAAAGTTTTTACTCCTATTGTCAGAAGCATCCCCGAAATTTCATCATCCTCGGCGATCAATATTTTGAGGTTTTTAATCTGGCCATTTGAATTGCTATAATCCTGAATGTCATTCTTTTCATGATCTGTGGGAATAGTGACATAAAAAACTGAACCTACTCCCTTTTCATTTTCCACCCTCATTTTACCGCCTAACATATTTACATAAGCTTTGGTAATGGAGATATCCAATTCTCCCTGGCAGGCTCTTTCATCCGTAATTTCGTCGGGAACAAAACGGTCTAAAAAAGCTTTGTACCAGTTCAGGGTCAAACCAGTACCAGTATCTTTTATAAAAAATTCTACTTCATCCGATCCGTCGGACTCATCGGCAATTCCCCATGTTTTTAACAGATGATATCCCAGTTCAATGGTGCCACCATCACTATACTTAATGGCATTACTGACAAGGGGGATCAAAATAGCATTGACTTTTTCCTTATCTGTACTAATAATCACATCATTGGCAGGCAATAAATTTTTTAACACAAGTTGTATCCCTTTTTTGTCGGCCTCCGGTTTGAATAAGGAATAAATGTATTCGATCTGATCGCGTACATTTGTTTGTGAAAAAGAAATACTCATTTGCGCTGATCCTTCTTTTTTGAATACTAATTATGAGCTCATAAATCGAAACAAACTGCCTGATCAGATCCAGGAGAAAAACTATTTTTCAACCTGTAAATATTCCGACAGACTATTTAACTCCCTGTTAAGTTTCTGTGGGATATTTGGTTTGTAATCCGAATAACCGGTAACAAAGATGCAAAATTAATTTCTTCATTACAAAACTGTTATATTCTTTCGGTGAATATTACAAGGCCGAAGAGTTCCGGTTTTATGAGCTTCCGGAAACATAACGTTGTGGCAAAGTCATTTGTTTAATTGCGGATTGAAAATTTTGTCATTAGTAAAGAGAACAGAAAATTTTATAAGAATTTGGAAGATCATTCCCCATTACCAGAACAAAATTACAGGCATAAAAGAGGGTGTTATTATTATACAATACAACCTTTTATGCCTGTAGTTCTCAGATTAAATTAATTTTCTCCTCCGATCATCGGGTACCCCCTGCCCACCATACTTTTTCAGTATAAACATAGGAACCGTCACCATAGGCACTTTTAACATTTGGATTCGTTGTCACATCGCTGCTGCCGTAGGTAAAGCGTTGCGGAAACTGCAGCGTACTGGCCAGGTCAACAAATGTACTGCCCATTGCTTTTGTTCTGCGAAAGTCATTATACGCTTCAATACCTTCATCCTCATAGGATGAAAGATACTTCTGAACCATTATTTCCTTCAATGGATTCGCATCAAATAATGCTTTTACGCTTGCTGTATAATATGCATTTGCATCGGCAACTGTGAGTCCGGACTTAATGAATGCTGCCTGAATTCCAAGAATTAAGGAAGCTTCCGAATTGGCGGTCTGGGCAGGGGTCATGCGTGCATATGCCTCAGCCTTTAGAAATTGAAGTTCGTGGTAACTCATCAGATAAGTGGGTGCAGTGGCTGAAGAGAGTGCCGAAATGCCATAAAATCCCTGACGTTGTTCAGGGGTTCCGTTTGTAGCGATATTTATGACTGTCAAATTGGTGTAAGGCTTGAAAAATTTTGCCTTACGGGGATCGTTCCTTGCGACAAGTTTATCATTCAGACTTTTACTAACTCCAAAGTAATTCCTGTCCTGAAAAAATCTCGAAAAAGGATTGACAGAAGTTGTTCCGGTATAAATATACTTAAACTCATCGGCTTGCCCGGCAAAAGCGGCATTGGCTGCTTCAATAACCTTTGAATATTGCGGGGTTTTAAATGACAGTCTCATGGTATAACGCGCTTTTAAACCCTGAGCGGCTTTAGTCCATTTAACCTTATCGCCTTTGTAAATCAAATCCTGTGTGCCTATGGAAGTAAACGTGGATGTTTTTCCAAAATTGAGAATCGCATCATCAAGCATTTTGAAAACTTCGGCGTAAATAGTTTCCTGTTTGTCAATTTTAGGCTGATAAATAATCCCGGGCTGTAGTGCTTCAGTGTAGGGTATGTCGCCCATCATATCGGTCAACAGGGCCAGATTATACGCTGTCAGAACCTGTGCTATACCAAGATTAACAAAATTCCCGGCCTCATCACCACCCTCAGAGCATTTCTCCCGTACGATTTTCAGTTCGTACAGATTCCTGTACTGGGCATTCCAGATGTTATTGTAAGTGGTAGAAGAGATAGGCTCCGAAACACGGGTTTCAGCATTAAACATTTGTCCATAAATGCCAACATTCAACTCCATGTAAACGGAAGAATAAAAGGCATAGTCGGCTCCTGTAATTGTAAATGAAGTCGAAGTCATAACATCAGTCAGAATAAACCGGCTGGCAATTTTTTTTGCATTATTCGGATTTTCATTAATTGAATCCATAATATCTTCTGAACAGGAAGCCATTGAGAAGAGCAGAGCGATCAGTATACTTAATTTAATTGCTTTCATATGTCTTATCATTTAAATGATTAAAATACTAAGTTAAGACCCATCCCATAGCTGGAGGTTTGTGGAACAGTGAAACGCTCGAAAGCACCGCCCATGTTGGTATTACCCTGCGAAGATTCAGGATCGAAATTTGGCAGGTTTGTCCATAAAAGGATATTTCGTGCAAAACCGGTAACACTAATATCAAAAGCACTGACTTTAGGCAACTTTAACGACAATGATAATTCCCTCATCTTTACATATGAATTGTTAAAAACGAAGGCTTCGTCAATACTGCCCAAGGTATTTGCATAGAGATTATAATAAGCAAGGTTATCATTACTTCCACCCCGTTGGATTGTGTTCGGTGTTCCGTCAGCCTTAAAACCAGGATAGATAAAAGGAGTGGTACGGTCTTCCGTGGTTTTGGACAAACCGTAAGTATAACTTAATAATCCATTGGTACCATGATACATTTGTCCACCGTTTTTCCAATCAAATGTTGCAGTGGCCGTAATTAATTTCCAACGTAAGGTCGTTGAACCGCCCATTACGAAATCGGGCGATGCGGTTCCGATTACACCGGGACTTCCGGTCATTGGCATACCATAATATACACTGGATGCAGTTTCATTGACAAGAATTCTTCCTTCGGCATCTTTTTTAAATGATGTTCCGTATATTACCGGGTATTTGCTGCCAATCCCTGCACGAACCTGAGGAGTTACGAATCCGCCGAGAAAAATACTTTCAACACCCGGGGCAAGTTCTTTTACGTAATTATCCATTTTTGTAAAATTGACACTCACAAGCCAGTCAAGGTCTTTTGTCTTAATGGGATTCAGTGAAAGAAGGAATTCATGCGTGTTTGTATAAATAGCGCCGCCATTCATCACTAAACTGGCAGCACCGGTGGAACCTGCAAGTGGAACGCTAAAAATCTGATCATTAACATCCTGCCTGGAATAAGTATATTCCATCCCTAAAAGGTTATTGAAGAATTTAAGATCCACACCAGCTTCATAGGAGATTGTATTCTGAGGCTTCAGATTCGGATCGTACTGCACATTATTAGGTATGTACGATGTTACTCCATTTAGCGGATAGACAATCGGACTTCCCGTCCAGAAACCTCCGCTGTAAGATGGTGTTACATAATAATTGTCGTAGTACCTGCCTGCCTGCCCGACCTGAGCATAAGAGGTACGTAATTTACCAAATGAAATGACTGAACTATTTTTGAGTGCTTCCAATTCGGTGAATACAAATCCCAGGGAAACAGAGGGGTAAAAGAACGATCTGTTATTTCTGGGCATAGTCGATACAATGTCTTTGCGACTGGTTACATTCAGGTACAACATGTCCTTAAAAGTAAGACTCATGCTGCCGAAGAAACCCACAGTCCGGGATTCCGTTTTTGATTCACCGGCATCTTTGATTGTAGCATTTCCGATATGTGGCCAACCACCAAAGTTGAAATTCTGACCTGTCTCCGTGTAATACCTGTTGAATTCGTGATTGATTTCGTTACCGGCCATCAGATTAAAAGCAATATTTTCGGTAATATTCATATCATAAATTGCTGTAAACAAAGAGTTATAGTTGGCCACTGAAGCCCCGTAATTTGAAATAGAACCTAGAGTATTCTTGCTTTTGTATTCATTAATATCCTGGTAATTAGTGGTATATGAATCGGCGCCAAACTGGTAACGAAAATTCAGTTTTTTAGTACCATCAACGCTGATGACTGGTGCGAATTCAACAAAGGCATTTCCAAAAAACCGGTTTGTTTTTTCATCAAATTTATTATTGGCAATTCCCCAGTAAGGGTTGTTAAAGTTGGTGGCCCGATAGAGAATCTGTGTATAAGGATCTGTGGGTGAAGCATAGGGTATCCCTTGCAGATCATAATTCCTTGGAGCGGCAAATACTGTTGCCACCAGTCCATCATTGGCGCCCGGAGCTTTTTTGATATAGGTCTGGTTATAGTTGGTTGAAAATCCTGTTTTCCAGAATCTGCCAAGTTGTGACTGTGCGGAAGCCTTGGCTGTATACCTGTCCATCGATGTTCCCGGAACTATTCCTGCCTGAGTTGTATTTCCCATACCAAAAGAATAGGTTGTGTTGTCTGTGGCCTGACTAATATTAAACGAAGAGTTTAAGGAGTATCCCTTTTCAAAGAAACTGCTGACATTGTCGTAGACCTGAGGAACAACCCAGGGATCAAGACCTGCAATCAACCTTTGTGGAACATAGTATTTTCCGGAATATTTAGTGGCATCATTCCCGTTATAAGAATTGGCTACATTTCCACCATATGTTTTGTCATTGGGGATGTCTGTAATTTTTGGTCCCCAATTCGTTGCTGCATTGGGATTAAAACTGTATCCTGTTGCGGTGGGACTTCCCTGGGCCCATGTTGATTGCATCTCAGGTTTTCTGGAAATTACATCAACACTACCAAAGGAAGAAAAAGTGACAACCGGTTTACCCGCTTTGGTTCCTTTTCCGCTTTTAGTCGTAATTACAACCACTCCATTTGATGCACGAATTCCGTAAAGTGCAGCAGCAGCCTGACCCTTAAGAATGCTGACACTCTCTATATCACTCGGGTCAATGTCAACCGCACGGTTGGCAATATCGGTACCCGTAACACTATTACCGGTACTGTAATCGGCGGTTGAAGCAACCGGCATACCATCAATCACATAAAGCGGCGAATTGTTTCCCGTGAAAGATCTGGCACCACGTATTGTAATCTGTGTTGAAGCGCCCGGCATACCACTGGATGGTTTAATTTCGACACCCGATAGTTTACCCTGGAGCGAACTTCCCAGTGTTCCACTACCTGTACGATTTAACTCCTCCGATTTAACATCCTGTACTGCATACCCAAGGGCTTTCTTTTGACGCGTAATCCCCATTGCCGTGACGACCACCTCATTTACAGAAATGTTTTCCGGTTCCATTTTGATTCTGTAGTTACTGGAACTGGTGAGGGATACATTAACCGATGTCATACCCACGAACGAAACTAAAAGTGATTTGGCATTCTGCGGAATTTTGAGGGTGAAATTCCCTTCCATATCGGTAATTGTTCCGATCGTGGTACCACTGACAATCACCGTGGCCCCCGGAATTGTACTTCCATCGTCACCGGAAGTAACTTTACCCGTAATTTCTCTGGTCTGGGCAAACAGGACCTGCAAACCTATGAAACCCAAGAAAACTAAAAACAGCGAAAATTTTTTCATAGACAAAATTTTAAAGGTTATAGAATTAGAAACGCTCAACAAATAAAAAGGGGGAAAAGTTAAATTGTGTTATTATTTACAAATATATTCATTCATTGATCTCTTGCAACTTCGCAACCTTATTCCCAAATGAACTCTGAATCATTCCACATGAATTATGTGATGCCATCTTGAACACATATGCGATAATCCAATCCTATCTAGGTATATATTAATTATTTGCGAACTGTCGTGGGAGATATCAAAAATCTATTTAGAATGTATATATATTATATCTCACTAAAAATATATCCTGAACATACCTCTTTACGGATGAAAACTGAGTGTGACTAATCATTGATATATAGACTCATCCAAATATTTTGGCCACAGTCGTTTTCCTCGGAAAGTTCAATTCAATCCAGGGAAAAGGGATGATAAAATGAACAAAAAAACCATCCGTTTCGGGATGGTCTTTTTAATTATTGAATCGCTGGTAAATGCAAGGGGTTGCGATGATCGTCATAAAAAAAGAGGCCGTCTGAAAAGGCAGCCTTCGTATTTTCACTCAAATTGCTGAAAAACTCAAGCACTGATTTAAAATTTTTGGTATCCACTTCTGGATTTCAGTTTTTGCGGTACAAATTAAGTTTTCAACGCTTAAAAGTAACGATTTTGGGCTGTCAATCGTTACATTTATTGCATATTTTATCATTTTTGAAAGGTTAACCGCTATACTTATTAAACCAAACTCCACAGCTACGCCATCCAATCCTCTTAGTCGGAAACGATTGAACTTTCGGTTTGATTTTATCTGACCGAAAACAGCCTCCGGTTCTATAGGTCTTCGACTTCGGTGTCTAAAACCTCTCTTTGAGGTGAGGTTTTCGCGGGCAATCTTTTTATGGCGCAGCAAATTGTGATTTATGTCAATTATTCTGTTCTCTTTTGCTTTGTGGCATGATCCTCTTAACGGGCATCCCTCACATATTTTTGCTTGATAATGTGATATTTCACTGCAATATCCCCTATCGGATACTCTTTTACTCCTGCCAATCAACTCCATTTTCTGACCCAGCGGACAGACATAAAAATCACCCTCCGGATTGTAGAAAAGGTTGTCTGCCAGGAATGGATTGTTTTTGAAAAATTGCTTTTGCTCTTTGTGGAAATAATTAAACTCTGTTTAATAATATTACCAACTTTAGCTTCAAGTTTAAGTTTGTTCCTTTCAACAGCTTTGCGCCACACAAATGTGTAACGGTTGGAGGCGGATTCAATCTTGGTCCCATCAACATACTGAACATCAAGACTCACATATCCTAACTCTACAAGCATCATCACCACTTTACTGAAAACACTGTGAATCTGATGTTTAAGCCTTTTGCTTCTAGAATCGTTAATGGTACGAAAGTCAGGAAATTGTTTACCGGAAAGCCACAGGAAGTGTAGATTTTCAGATAGAGCAGCTTCAATTTTGCGGCAAGAGTAGATATTGCTCATGTAGGCATAAAATAATACCTTGATCATCATCCTGGGACAAAAACTACTGGTTCCCCCTCCTTTATAACTTTGGATTACCGGGCTCAGGTCAAGCTCATCCACTACCTGATTGACCAGCCGAACAGGATCATTTTCCCCAATATATTCATCAAGTCTCTGTGGAAATAGTTCGGCTTGTACTTGATTGTATTGTTTAAATATTGGTTGCATAATCAATGATTTATGGCACCAATATACTAATAATTAAGGTGATATCCAAATAATTTTAATATTTATTTTCATTACTTAGAGGTTAAAATTAAAATATTATGAGATGTCGCAACTACGTTGCTTTAATGTACCATAATCCAATTATCTACAAAGATATCGCAACTATGTTGCTGAAAAAATGCTGCGTAGCAGCAAAATCTTTGTAGAAAAAATGGAAAGGGAGAAGGACGCCACGTCGTGGCGTAATCTTAATAAACGCACATGATATGCGTATTACAAAATCTCATTGAATTTTAACCGGACCAACAATTTTTTCACTAAAAAAAGAGGATGCCTTTTTGGACACCCTCCATGACTATTTAAAGAATCAAATGCTAAGCAATTAATTTGCAGTATCCCACCATACGCGGCTTGTTAAGGTTAGCCCGGTAGGTATGTTATCCTTATTATATAATCTTTCATCAGCAGGATAAAGCAACCGGCGGGGAATCTCAGTAGTAACTGCTCCTGTAGCTTTTACTAATACTGGAAAACCTGTACGTCGCCAATCTGTCCATGATTCAATACTCAGGAAAGAACTTAAGTATTTTTGGTTCATAATCTTAGCCAGTGTGATGGTTACATCGGTTAATTTATTGGCATTATACCAAACCCCGTCTCCGTAAACACCTTCACGTTGCAGCGATGCTTTCAAAGCATCATTATAAGCAGTAGCGGCCCTTAATTTATCGGTGGCAAAACTGGCTTCAGCTTCAATAAATTTAAGTTCGACAAACGACATCAGGTAAACCGGCGTAGTAGGTGAAGCATAGTTAGCGCCGATAACTGCAGCATTTGCATTGGGTTCACCAGGTTTGGATCCAACGGTTCCATCAAAATAGACCGCTTTACGGGGATCATTTACAGCACTTAACATATTCATATAAGTTGCACTTGCTGAGTAATATCCGGCACGTTCTTGTTCCGATTGATAGATCGGGTTTGAGTTATTATAGGCGGACCCAAATACGAACTTAAAATCATCATCGTTGCTCGTATAGGCACTTGCAATGGCAGTCAATGCATCGGTATACGCCGATGCCCCTTTTTTCTTTGCCAGATGCAGGCTGTATCGTGCTTTCAATGCAAAGGCGGTCTTTTTCCATTTCGCCAAACTACCCTGGTAAATCAGATCTTCAGCACCTGGTTTAAATACACTTGAAGCTGCACCAAGATCAGTGATCGCCTCATTAAGAAGAGTGAAAATGGTTGTGTAGATTGTTTCCTGTGTATCGTATTTTGGTTTAAATTCATTTATTGCACCCTTTAAAGCATCTGAGTATGGAATATCTCCCCACTGATCGGTGGTTACACCCAAATGATAAGCCATCAAAATTTTGGCGATCCCTGCATAATGAGGCGAATTCTCAGCTACTGCCTTCTCTATGAGGATTTTTGTGTTGATCATACCCGGAGCATAAAGATTATAACTCCAGGCGTTGTCGGCATCAGATTCTCCGAATATGTAAATATCGTTTTCGGCCGATTGACTTTGTATTCCGGCAATTTGTTGCATCCAGACACAATCCCACCGTGCAAGCTCACCACCTACAATATAGGCCAGGTTTGCCTCAATAGGTGCTACAAGCTGTGCCATTGCAACTTCTTTAGGATTGTTAGGATCGACATTCATTGCAGGGTCTATCCATTGCTTGCAAGAGCAGAACAGCACAGCGATCATCATTATGAAACTAAATATTTTTTTCATGTTCTGTAATTTTATTAAATTAAAAATCAAGTTTCACCCCAAATACTAATGACCTGGTATTGGGCATATTAAAATAATCGAGTCCTTGTACGTTGGAAGCACCGAAGAGGTTGGTTTCAGGGTCGATTCCGGTATATGGGGTATCCAACCAAAGATTACGTCCTGTTGCAAATACTTTCAATTGTTTGATCAACGTGTTCCGGATCAGTTTACCAAATTGATACGAGACAGTAAGTTCGCGAAGACGCACCCAGTCTGTTTTTTCAACATTCTGTTCCTGTGCCGGGCTTGCACCACCCCTGATATTTTGATAATAATACTGTGAATAAGTGGCTGCAATATCGTTTTTAACGCCTGTAGTCACCACGGCTCCGTCTGTGACATGACCTTTAACACCATCGAGGGTAACAGCCTGGCCTCTGTTTTCGGACTCCCTGGAAGTTCCGAAACCGTTCAGCCTTGACATTGTACCATTCCACATAATACCGCCGTTCTTGATATCAAACAGGAAAGATAAACCAAATCCTTTGAAGGTAATGTCATTATTGAAACCCATTGTCCAATTCGGAGAAATTTGCCCCAATGATTTCATCGTCTCATCTTTGATCGGATAACCATATCCTGCACTTGTAGGTACATCATTGATAATAACGCGGCCCTGGTCATCTTTGTAAAACGAAGTACTAAACATACTGCCATAGGCTTCACCAGCTACCACATTAATTGTACTGCCCGTAAATCCGCCTAATCCAATGTCCGTTACACCAGGAGCCAGTGATAAAACGGTATTCTTATTCTTTGTAAAGTTCACTGAAATCTCCCAGCGAAGGTCACTCGTCTTAATTGGAATTCCACTGGCCATAATTTCAATCCCTTTATTTTCCATTGTGGCAGCATTCATATACTGTGCATTAAAACCAGTACTACCGGTTATCGGAACGCTGATCAGTAAGTCGCGATTTTGATTGTTATAATAGGTAAAGTCAAGACTTGCACGATTATTTAAAAACTTTAACTCAACACCAACTTCGCGGGATAAAAGACTTTCAGGCTTAATAGTCGGATTGGCAAGCGTGTTTGAGGGAGCAAATCCGGCAAAACCGTTAAAAGGGAATGAACCACCCGTTGCCCAACCATCAGAAATTCCGGAGGAAGTAAAGGTGTTTTCGGTGTTATAGGGAGTTGCATGGTTTGCAATTTCGGCATACGAGGCCCTTAATTTACCAAATGAAAGGATATTATTATCTTTTAGACCTGGCAATTCGCTGAAAACAAAGCCTAAACTGGCTGATGGGAAGAAGAAACTATTATTGGCCTGAGGCAAAGTCGTCGACCATTCATTACGTCCCGTAAGATTTAAATACAACAGACTTTTATATGAAAATTGTAAATCAGCAAATAAAGCAGCTGTGCGATATTTAGTGGTGTTTTCACGGACAATCTGGGAAGAAGTATTTGACATGTGATAAAAATCAGGAACCACAAACCCATTACCCTGGGTGTAAAGTTGATGATAATAACTCTGGAACAAATTGTGACCGACAGTAATATTTGCAGTAAAATTGGCAAGAAATTCCCTGGTATAATTAATGGTCAAATCAGAATTGATATCGTTGTTATAGTGGTGGTCTTCCTCTTGCTGTCCGTCAGGTATATTGGCTGACATCAATGCAGTATGCCCTTTTCTCCTGTCGCTGTATAAATCATCACCAAGTTTGTAAGATATGGTAAGATTATCCATTGGCTTGTAAACAAATGAAAGATATCCTAATATTCGGTCAACCTGGTCAGTTAAAATATTTTTGTTAACGGTCCAGTTTGGGTTATCATACGATGCATATCTACGCGGCGTTCCGTCGGCATACATATATGAATCTTCAAATTTGTACCCGTCCTTGCCGTGCCCATTATTAATGTCAAAAGTTGGTGTTCCACGTAACAGGCCAAGCATAACCCCTGAAGTATTTGAACCCTGCTGAATCCTGTCACCGCCTGAACGGAGGTAGTTTGCGCTGGCAGAAACTATAAGTTTAGAACCTAGTTTGGTTTCACCTGAAATTTTTATCGATGTTTTGCCAAATTTGTTTCTTGGGACAATCCCTTTATTTGAAGAATTCCCGATAGAAACATAGAAATTTGCATCTTTATTTCCGCCAGAAAGGGTTAGGTTATTATTTAAAGTTAAACCTGTCTGAAAAAAATTGCCTGCATTATCGTAAGCATTGCCTAATAAATTCTGCTTGGCCGTTGGCGCAGTTGCAAGCACCAATCGCCCATTTTTATCACGAGGATAATCAGTGGCGCCGTCATAACGCATGTCAGAGATTTTAGGCCCCCATGAACTGGTGGTTGTTGTACCATATATGCCATTATTACCCTGTGCATACATCATTTGCATTTCAGGTAATTTATTCACCTGATCGAGGCCTACTGAGGAGGTGAAACTGACTGCCATTTTACCGTCAACTCCACCACCCTTTTTAGTGGTAATAAGAACAACGCCATTACCTGCTCTAAGACCGTAAAGTGCCGTAGCAGCCCCACCTTTTAATACCGAAATCGTTTCGATATCTTCAGGATTCAGGTCAATTGCCCGATTCGAATAAGCCACACCATTGGTAAGGTTGTTTATTCCATCATCAGGATTTCCAGATGAAGCCATGGAGTTATCAATCGGGACGCCATCAACGACAAACAAGGGTTGATTACTTCCATTAATGGAGTTTTGGCCACGAATATTAATAAAAGAAGAGGCTCCGGCGGCTCCGGCAGAACTTGTAATGTTCACCCCTGCCATTCTGCTGGTGAGCGCCGACAGAACGTTGCCTGTTTTCGCATTATTGATATTATCACCATTCACATCCTGAACCGCATAACCCAACGATTTTCTTTGCTTCGAAATTCCAAGAGCCGTAACGACTACTTCATCAACCGAAATATATTCAGATTTCAGCTTGACAGCATAATTGGTTGCACCCGTAATCAGTACTTCAGCAGAAACCATGCCCACAAAAGAGACTACCAGCGCTTTGGCACTTTCAGTAACTTTTAAGGTAAACGTTCCATCCATATCCGTGACCGTTCCCAGTGTCGTTCCTTTAACGACGACCGATGCTCCTGGTATTGTACTTCCGTCTTCACCCGAAGTCACAGTACCTGAGATCTCCCTGGCCTGGGCGAAGAGGACTTGCAAACCTGCCCAACCCAGAAAAATTAATAACAGCGAAATCTTTTTCATAGACTAAATTTTAAAAGAATTAAAAAATAAAATCTTCACAATTAATGACATTTAAAGGTATCTATGTGTTATTAATCCAAATTTGTAAATTATTTATTTAATTCAATATCACATTTTTAACCCCATATACAAAAACTTTTTTTGTTTTCATTACATTTTCTAACATTAATATACAAGAAAAGCAAATAAATTGTTCATAGAATCATTATAAATTATTTAAAGGGATTTTGAAGGAGAGTGAATTGATAGTTTTGTGTCTGTGCAAATCTAAATGACGAACCCTTATGTAGAGACGAACCCTTATGTAAGAGACGCACGGCCGTGCGTTTCTACATGGCTTCAACATGCATTCGTTGTAAATGACTGTTCTCAACTTCGCCCCATCGCCTCCCAGCCCAAATGACTCTGGAATTTGCGGCGCATGAAAGGTTAGATTTTCAATTAGGGGATTAGTTGCGCCGCATCTTGCTGCATCATTCTATCCCCGGGTGGCGCGATTCCGAATAGGGTGCTTTCAATTAATTAATTTTGGATCCGGAATCGCTTACCCGGGGTTATTTAGATTTAGCCCTTTCAGGGCTTCAATCTCAGGAAAAACGGATTTAGCAATTCGTTTTTAAATTTATAGCGCATAACAGCAAAAAAAAGACCGCTCCAAAATTAATTGGTGGCGGTCTTTTGTATTAGTGCAAGTTAAACTCAATGCTCATCCTCGAGAAATGCCGTACGGCGATATCCTTTATAGCGATATTTATCAGGTACTAAAGCTTGGTGACTACAAAAGTGTTTCCGGTCTTAACGATCTTAAGTACCCTGAATGAATCGTAACTACCTCCCCATGCTTTCCATGCATCATTGGTATAGGTTTTAATAGCCCTGTTGAATGTGCCTGTGATGATTTCAAATGTGCCATTTGGATATTTCAAGGTAAGTGTATAATCAAAGGCAGGGGCATCCCAATCCATAAAACTCAGATAATAGTTGCCATTCGGATCCGAAACCAATATCGATTTATCGGTCTCCGGATTAGCGCCTGTTGCTCCACCATCGCCCCACTCAGTAAGAGGATTTGTCGGTGTGTCGCTCCAGGTGACAATATCCATATCATCGCTGTTAGCCCATTTCAATTCAATAATCAATAAAGTAGGGTCATTGGCATTTTTTATGGTCAGATCGAAAGTCGGAAATTGCTGAGTCGGATTAAGCATATACCGTTCAGCTATTCCATAAACACCGATTTCAAATTTTGCAGTTTTCGTCTGATTCGTAAGGACACCATCGTTGTGAAAAACGATCTTTAATTTGGTCTCCTTGGCGTAAGCTTCCATAACAGCCGGCAAAACGGTATAATCATCTTCGGTTGCAGTTCCGCTGACAAATTTCGCATCGAATGTAATGGCCCGATCGATCATTTTATCGGTTTTGATCGTGTAAACAACGGTATCAATTTCAAAAATCGTATTGTTTACTACGTTCGAAGTAAATGTTGCAACCGGGTTACCGTCAGGACTGACAACCTCATTGGCGTCTTGTTCAGCGGTTCTGACCATGTCGCACGATACCATGCTAAACAGCAACAGTATTAAAGCAAACAGGCTGTATCTTGAATAATGTTTCATCGTAATCAAATTTTAGTGATTGTAAAATGCTTATGTATTTTATCCAGGGTTTAAACTTAGCTCCAAGCCTTAATTCTTTGGAGTTAAAACTTCCCAGAATACTCTGTTTCCCCCCGTTCCGGCATAGTAATAATACAAATAGATTTTACCTGTTGCAGGATCGAAATGGGATACATTATTTGCATTGTTCGGATCACCCGATTTAACATCATATGGCCAGGTATCATCAACAGTAAATATGACGGAATTATCGGACAGGATGGTAATCCAGCAAATATCCGTATCAGGCCAGATACTAAATCCTGTTTCACATTTTCTGCCCGTTACAGCAGCCAGTGTTTTTTCATCTGTTCTTAATCCGCCATAAGGGTCATTTGGATAACTTCCCCCCGCTGTGGGATGGAAATACTTGATCGTGACGTCGTAATCACCTGCGTAAGGATTCGGCGGAGTATAGTTTAAAACAATACTCGTCTTTTTTCCGCTTGGTACTACATTCGTTTCGCCGGTGGCTGTGCTGATTACAAGATCCAAAATTGGCGCTTTATAATCGAGATATTCAGGCGTGTCATCCATTGGAGGAGTATTGCCTACAGTCAGAAGTGTAATGCCCAGATTTGCAAAATAGTTATCTCCTTTTTTAAGAACAACTGTTTTACTGGCGAATTTATAATGAACTCCTTCGACCGCGGTTGAAGATGCTGCGCGAGAAACGGTAACGGTTACATCGCCGGATAGCTCGTCAATGGAAGGGCCCACAATTTTCATCTGGATATTCATCGGATATTCAGTGCCATTGGCTAAAGCCGTCAGGTTAATGGCATTCTTGTTGAATGTTGCCAGGTTATTACCCTTGTCATTCATATCCAGATCTGTTTCATTGTCAATTAAGCAGGAATTAAAAATCCCGAGGCTTAATATTAACAGCAATATTCTATATAGTTTTCTCATAATTAATTTTTTAACTTATTTTCCCCAAAAGATTTTTTCTGAAAAAGCATTCGGTTGTGCCGGAACATTTGCTCCGTTTGATGATATCTCATCAGAGGTATAAAACAATCTGACCGGCCTGTTAGGAGTTGAGGCTAATTGCGAAATGGGCAATCCCGAAGGGTAGCCGGTACGCGAATAATCGAACCATGACTGTTCTGCGGTAATACCATTTACGGCAATCCATTTCTGGGTGATAATGGCCTGAAGTTTATTTACCGATGCATCCCATGACACTAAATTCATTGCCTGATTAATGTAAGTAGTCGCGTTTGCTGCAGGCACACCAAGATAAGTGCAGGATGCCTGGATACCTTGTTGATACAAAGCTTTTGCATCGCCAGTCATAAGGCCTTTTAATACCGCTTCAGACTGGTTGAAACAGCTCTCAGCCAATGAGAAGATAATCGCACTTTGGCTAAAGCTTTTGAGGATTCCAGGCCCGATATTTGAAACTACTTCGGGCATAAACGCGTCAACAACAGGCGTGTCGTAATCCAATAAACCCTGTGGAACACCTTTGTGACCGGTGGCTGGTTTCTCATAAATAAAACTGATCCGGGGATCATTTGTATTTGATAAATAATTGATTGCATAGTCACTGGCACATGTTGCCTGGTTATTCATTGTAGGACTGCCGGAAACCTCAGAACCATAAGCCTGCCAGATAGGATTTTGTTTGTCAGCCTGTTGCAGGTAACCTGGATTTACACCAACATTGGTAGTTATAAATCCGGAACCCTCGGCCACGATTGCGGCGACTTGCTCCTTAATGTAAGCATCCCTTCCCGACATATTAGCCTGACGCACCAGGATTCTCATCTTGATAGTATTGGCAAACTTTTTCCATTTGGTCATGTCACCGGCAAAAATGATGTCATCGGCACCGGGTTTAACAGGTGCAACGGCTGCATCGATCAGGTCAATAGCAGCAGTGAGCTGTACGATCAAATCCTCATAGATTGTTTTGGCGTCATCATATTTGGGAGTGGCATTCTCTTTCCTGAGCAATGCCTCCGTATAAGGAACGTCTCCGTAAAGGTCGACCAGGATCTGATAATGATAAGCCTTCATGATTTTGGCAATAGCCCTGTAATGATCATATTCACTGGTCAGCTGGTCAAGTACCTGATACTGTTTCAGTGGTTGGGTATATGAATTATTAAAGATATTGCGATAAAACGATGAAGTAACAATGTACTTAAACTCGTCGGAATACCAGGCAAATCCATCACTCTGGCTCCAGTTGTACATCATCATATTTCCCAAACTGTTCACTCTTCGGTCGTTTTGAATAAGTTGGGCTGTGTAATTCTGTGCTACCGGTAAAACCAATTCGGGAGCAACGGCGGTGGGATTGTTCGGATCTTCATTTACATCCAAAAACTCACTGCAGGATGTTAATAGCAAAATAACTATCAACACGTTAAAATATTTTAAAATGCTTTTCATATTGAGCTGTTTTTAAAATTCTAAATTTAAGTTAAATCCGAACGATCTTGTCGGAGGGGATTGTAAATATCCGCCAAGGCCGATAGAGTTACTGTTTGTATTGTTAAATTCCGGGTCAGAGAATCTGTTTTCTGCCGGCAACCAGGTCATAAGGTTCCGTCCGATAAAACTGACAGTCACTTTTTGAAGCGGAGTCTTACTTAACAAACTTTTAGGTAATTCGTAGCCAAATGCCAGCTCTCTGAATTTAAGTGCAGTAGCATCTTTTACATAGTTCGATTTTACTTCATTGTAAACATCGGTCCAATAACTTTGGCGGCCTCCTGAAATCTGGATATTGGTATTTTCAGTATATACACCTGGGCTGGTTTCAACTACCGAATTTGGGATTACGAAATCTTGTCTGTTTGCCGATATACTGGCCATTGACCGTCCGGTGAATTCCATATTGTCGGAGCCTTGTTCGTAATAAACGTGCCCGGTCCTGTAGTCAAAAGTTGCAGAAACTGTGAATCCTTTGTAATTCATGGTTGTATTTAATCCAACGATATAGTCAGGAGTAGTTTTTCCCATACTGAACATTCCTTCTTTGGTCAAAGGATGGCCGCTTACAGGATCAACAATTATCCGGCCCTGAGGATCGGTGTCATAAACATTAGCTTTAATCTGGGGGAATGCCTGCCCAACTATGGCGTAAATACCATACTGGCCTGTGGTTGTCAGCGATATTTCATCCAATCCCTCTTTAATTTCATCGACTACGGTTTCATTTGATGAATAGTTAAGATTTAAATCCCATTTGAAATCACGGGTTTTAACGACAGATCCACCTAAGGTCAATTCTAATCCCTGGCCCGACAATTTGCCGATATTGGTCAGGTACACCGTTGAAGCCGAAGCGAAAGAAGGTGTTGTAGAAGTAATAAGGTCGGATGTTACGGTATGGAAATAAGAACCGTCCAGCCACATTCTACCGTCAAGGAAGCCAAGGTTTAATCCCAGTTCAGAGGTATTAATCTTCTCTTTGGTAATATTTGCATCAACTGCTGTATTTGACAAAAAGAAACCATTCTTACTGCCAAATGGGAAGCCTGTTGCCTGACCATAACTTTCATTGATTCTGTATGGATCAAGGTCGTTGTAAACAGTTGAGTTACTCAAAGTTACCTTAGCAAAAGAAAGAATGTTATTGTTTTTAAGCGATTCAACAGCGTCAGTAATTACAAATGACAAACCGGCAGCAGGATAAAAATAACTGTTATTCCCTTTTGCAAGTGTTGAAGTCCAGTCGTTACGACCAGAGAAATTCAGGAACAAATAGTTTTTGAAGCCCAGGGTAAAATCCCCGAAAAATCCGTAGGAATTCTTGAGCGATTCATCAACACTACCAACTAATGAGCCAGTTCCGTTTGAAATATCATAAAAATTCGGTATACTTAAATTGTTAGCCCTGATGTTGCTGGACCTGTAATCGGTTGAATAAACTGTTCCACCTAAAATTGTTTTAAAGGTAAAATCGTCAAAAAACTTAAAATCAGCCGAGACAAGTGCATCACCGGTGTAAGTTTTCGTTTGAAATTCAGAATCCTCAACAAACGAAGAAACCTCATCCATTGAACCTTTTAAAACTTTATCATATTTTTGAGCGGCACGCCAGTTTTTTCCATTTCCCCAAACATTGTTCACTCCAACCCGCGTAGTAAAATTAAGCCAGTCAAGAATATCCCATGAAAGGTTGAAGTTTCCAACAAGCCTGTTGGTTTCATCTATATTCCTGTTCGTACCGATCGCCCAATAGGGGTTCTGGTAATAACCGTTGTAATAATTATTCGCATGACCGAAACTGGTTGGACTTTTCCAATCTTTATACTCAGATAAAGGAATGTTTGCAGAAGTATTTAAAATAAACCAGTATAACGGCCTGTTCTGAGAACCGATCGTGCTGCCAACAACATCGGTTTGGTCAGTAAAATAACTCGTGTTTACAGACAACTCAACATTACCAATTTGCTTACTTGCATTAACCCTGAAAGTATTTCTTTTGTAGGTATCGTCTGTAACAATTCCATCAGCCCTCTGATCGCCCATAGAGACATAGAACTTACTTGTCTCATTGCTTCCGCTTAAATAAACTGAGTTACTCAGTGTTGAACCCGTATTGTAAAAATTAAGTAAATTATCCTTTACCGGTGCATAGGGGACTGCCTGGTACGTGCCATCAGCAAATGTTGGTCCTACCTGGCGGGATGTACCGTCGAAGCGAGGGCCCCAGTTTGTATTTTCAATCGCATCGTAAGCACCTTCCCATCCTGTTCCATATTCAGTTTGAAATTCCGGCATATAAGCCACTTTTTCCATCGTGTACGCTGAATTTATCCCGATGGTAAGTTTTTTTCCGGCCACACCCGTTTTGGTGCTCACAAGAAGTGCACCGTTACCGGCGCTTGAACCGTACAACGCGGCTGCAGTTGCACCCTTAAGCACACTGATACTCGCGATATCATTAGGGTTCAAAGCATCGAATGCTCCCTGGGAAGCAATGGAACCATCAATAACAATTAATGCAGAGTTACTTCCGCTTACTGAGCGTAAACCTCTGAGCAAGATCTGTGTGCTTGGGTTAACACCATTATCCTGAACGTTAATCTGCAAACCCGCAACTTTACCTGCCAGTGCAGTGGCGGCTCTTGTTGGAGCGATTCTATTCAATTCTGCTTCATCAACTTTCTGCGTTTGATAAGTTACCTCCCTTTTTTCACGTTTAATACCCAAGGCTGTAACAACAACTTCATTAACGGAAACATTTTCCGATTTCAGTTTAATCACATAAGAGGCAGAAGCAGTGACCGAAACTTCAGCAGAAGTCATACCAACAAATGAGACCAACAATGCCTTGGAACTGGCAGGAATTTTTAAGGTAAAATTACCTTCCATATCGGTGACTGTACCAAGGGTTGTCCCTTTTACAACAACAGAAGCTCCCGGAATTGTGCTTCCGTCATCGACAGAAGTCACCTGCCCCGAGATCTCCCTGGTCTGTGCAAAAACCACTTGAATTCCAAGGAACCCCAGAAATACAAGCAACAGCGAAATTTTCTTCATAGACTAATTATTAATATTAAATAAAAAAATAAAATAGAATAAATAGAAAGCAACAAAACAGGGAAATTCCTAATCATTACAACCTAATAATCACGGCTATAATAATTCATTTGACAAAACAAGCTCCGCTAAGCTATTCTTTGGCTGGAAACTCCAGATTTGTTGCAATCTGTTAACACAAACGGCAAAGATGTTAATATTTGTTATTCAATGCAAATTTATTCAAAGAAAAAAAAGTCCCAAAACGTTCGTAAACTGAGTAGTAGGATCAAATAAAAAGCTAATAAATATGATTATTATCATGTTTGTTAGCTTTTGTGAAATTCATACCCCATATACACCCGGTTGATTCCCTGATAATTGCGATGCGGCAAAAAAACAGGTACCAAAGCTTATGTAGAATGAATAAAAATTATTTAAAGAATATTAATTAATTCCAGTAAATTTGAGATTACAGTTGTCTCCGGATTTTTTTTATTACTATTATTCACATTAGATTCAATAATACAGGGGTAGTTACTTGAAATATCTGATATTTTAAGATTATGCCCCGGAATTAACGGGGTAGATCCATTTTTTATATTATGATGCGGATTAAAATAAACCTGGTCAATCCCAAACGCCATTGCGCCCAAAATATCAGCCTCCCATGAATCGCCGATCATCAGGGAACCCGACTTGGGGGCATTCATTGATTTAACAGCATATTCGAAAATCTGCTTACGGGGTTTTTGATATCCGACCTCTTCGGAAATAAATATTTTCCGAAAATATTTCGACAATTCTGATTTCCGGATTTTTTCATATTGTACTTCTTTAAATCCGTTGGTAATAATCGCGACTTCATATCGCCCGTGCAGGTGATTCAGAACCTGTCGTGCTCCATCGATGAGTTTGGTCTGGAAAGGCATTTCGGACAGGTAGGCAGCATTTACAATTTCACCACCGATACGAAGTGGGGTACCATTCTTTTCAAATGATTCTTCGAACCGCTGAACACTTAATACCTTTTTATTCATCAACCCTTGCCGGTAGAGTTCCCATAAACGTTCGTTAACCTCATGGTAGATCCCGAAATAGGTGCTGTAAGAGCCAATCACACTTAATAAACTTAGTTTATCGAGCGCGATATACAGCGCATCGTACGAGTTGGAATTAAAATCCCAGATGGTATTATCAAGATCGAAAAAAAGGTGGGTATATTTTTTTTTTAGCATTCAAAATACGAATTACACGAATTAACACAAATTTTTTCAAAGAAAGGTATTGCTTCTAATAGGGATATTCTGTGAATACAATCCTAATCATTAGCAAATTGGTACATTGACTCGTCCTGATTTTAGTTTGCAGATTCCGAAGTGACCGGGTGACTGCAATTATAAATCGAGCAAAGTCAGCTCATGGCAAGTGACCGGGTGACTGCAGTTATAGATTGAGCAAAATCAAAAAGCATTTGATCGTTATTTTAGAAGTCACCCGGTCACTACATCTCTCACCATCTCCCTTTCTCCCGATCGACCCTGGAATCTCCGGCGCATGGAACCGATTATTTTCAATTAAGAGTGCAGTTGCGCCGCTTTTTTGCTGATTGTCGTTACCCCGGGTGGCGCGATTCCGAATAATGTTAGTGCAATTAATAATATGAAGAATCCGGATTCGCTTACCCGGGGTCATTAATATTTAATCCCTTCGGGATAGGAAAAGAGAACATTGCTAATTTAGCTGCGCTGATCTTCGATTCACGAAATAAAGTTCGACTGCCTGCCGCAGCCTGTCCCGAGAATCGGGAAGAATCGGGGAAGTCAATTTATCAAAGAAAGGTCCTGCTCCTAAAATGACATTCGTTGAATCCAATTCTAAAACATTGGCAAATTTACACATTGGCAAATTAGCACATTGTCTCCTCTTCTCATTTTCACATTTTCAGGACAAGACACATTTTCTCATTGACTCGTCTCCCCGTCGCCCTTTCGCCTCCCGGGAACGAAGTGATTCGGGATCGCCCCGTCGCCCCGTCGCCTCTCTGCTCTATGCCCCATGCTCCATGCTCTCTGCCCCATGCCCTACTCTTCCTCATCATCCCTCCCATTCGCCTTCGGGTCGGGTTTACCTTCCAGCACGATCACAATCTCCCCCTTCACCGTCTTGGATCGAAAATGAGCCAATACTTCGGCTACAGTTCCCCGGAAATTCTCCTCGAAAAGTTTGGAAAGCTCACGCGAAACCGACACTTTTCTGTCGGGACCGAAATACTCCGAAAACTGTTCCAGGGCTTTCACTAAACGGAATGGAGACTCATAAAAAATCATAGTCCGGGTTTCGTCGGCCAGCTCTTTTAATTTCTTCTGCCGGCCTTTCTTCTGAGGTAAAAATCCTTCGAAACAAAACCTGTCACTTGGAAATCCGGAATTGACCAGTGCCGGTACAAATGCAGTTGCTCCGGGAAGACATTCTACTTCGACCCCCATATTAAGACAGGTGCGGGTAAGCAGAAAACCGGGATCGGAAATCGACGGGGTACCGGCATCTGAGATCAGCGCGATATTTTCACCATTCAATATCTGCTCAGCGATACGCTCTACGTTACGGTGTTCATTGAATTTATGATGAGACGAGAAACGGGTAGTAATCGCATAGTGTTTAAGCAAAACAGAAGAAGTGCGTGTATCTTCGGCTAAAATAAGATCCACCTCCTTTAAAATCCGTAGTGCCCTAAGCGTGATATCCTCGAGATTTCCAATCGGGGTGGGTACAATGTATAATTTTCCCATCCTATTTTGTAAACCGGCGTTTAACTAAAACCAGGAATTTCTGACTGGCTTCGGTCTTGTTCCATTTAAAATTCAATTTCAGATAGTTAACAGCCTCCTGAATGGACTCCAGCCGGTCAATCTCATCGACAGTCAATTCAAACTTCACACTGTTGTTTGAAAACAGTTCACGGATAAAGAGAAACCTGTCATTGATACCAATACCCTCCCACATACTTTGTATAGGTAGAATGCGGTAGCCCGATTCGTTTTTCTCCGGTGTCAGGTAATCATTCACCATCTGATGCTGTTCACCAAAGGTCTCATTCAGTGTCTTTCTTACCTCCGAATGCTCTTCATCGATAATCTCTGTTTTATGATCCGGAATATCGGTAACGGTCAGCGGACGGATACCGACAGCCTCTTCAGAATGCGGATTTTCCCGGGCAACATTGGTTTCTATATTGGTCTCTATATTGGTCTTAACAGGTTCTGAATATTCTTCCACCACCGGTTCAACCTGTATTTCAACGGTCTTTGAAGAAGTTTCCGGCACTATTTCAAGGGTATCTTCAGGATATTCATCAACCGCCTGTGGACTAACCATCACCGGCATTTCAATCTGTACATTCTCCTCGGGAACATGAGCAGGGAACACCACGTGCAATGTACCTGCCGCCTCGTGATTATTGATTTTCTGAATTGGCATCGCAATTGGCTCGTGTACTGAAACTTCATTGTGCAGAACCTCAAACCGCTGTTCTTCAGGATTATGAGCTGCTTTAATACCTTTTTCGTGCTGTTCTGCCAATTTATGAAGTAATTCAAGTTCTCTCAACAATGCCTTTGACCTGACGAAGGCAACTTCAATTTCTTCGGGCAAGGGCATTGCCTGCCCGTTGAATTCACCTGTAATCGCATCAAGCTGGGTGATATCATCTTTAATCAACCTCAATAGTTTTATTACTTCCATCGATCTTATTTTTTCGAAAGTAAAATTACAAAAACCATTTGATAATGGTTAATTTTGTTCTATGTTTATCGAAAGTAATCTCCCCAACAGCCGTAAACGCGGATGGATCGAAGTGATCGCCGGATCGATGTTCTCAGGAAAAACCGAAGAATTGATCCGAAGATTACGCCGGGCGGAAATCGCCCGTCAAAGAGTTGAAATATTCAAACCAAGTATCGATATCAGGTATTCGTCCACAGATGTGGTATCGCACGACGAAAATACAATCCGCTCGACGGCCATCGACAATTCGGCGACCATACTGCTGTTAACCGGTGATGTCGATGTTATCGGTATCGATGAGGCGCAGTTTTTTGATGTCGGTCTGATTGATGTTTGCAATAAACTGGCTGACATGGGAATCCGTGTTGTTGTTGCCGGTCTTGATATGGATTTCAGGGGTAAACCCTTCGGACCCGTTCCTGGTTTAATGGCAAGTGCCGAATATGTGACCAAGGTACATGCCATTTGTATGCGATGCGGAAACCTTGCCCATTATAGTCACCGCCTCTCTGATACCGAAAAACTTGTAGTCCTGGGTGAAAAAGGGGCCTATGAACCACTTTGCCGCGAATGTTTCTTTGACCTGGGACTTGCTCCACACTGAGACTGGCGACTGGTGACTGGCAACTGGCGGCTGGCGGCTGGCAACTGGCTGCTGGCGGCTGGCGGCTGGCTACTGGTAACTGGCTACTGCTGGAAACCCTGCTTCGGGAGAATGTTACTTTAAGCAAAATATTGTTTTAGACAATCTATTGCCATGGTAGAGGTGTTAATGCCAGCTGCAAGTAGCCAGCCGCTTTATTTACAAAACATGTTTTATTTGCCGTTATAGCAACAAAAAATTATGATTGCCTATTCTTTAAACGAAATAATATCAATAATTGACGGTCAGTTAACTGGCCATGATATTACCGATGCCACACCTATCCGGTTTTTGTCGTTCGATAGCCGGACGATCCTGGCAGGCAGGGAGACGCTTTTTTTCGCCCTTAAAAGTGAACGGAATGACGGTCATCATTTTATTGAAGATGCTATAGCAAGGGAAGTTTCATCATTTGTTGTTGAACATATCCCGGTACTGACTTCCGTAAATACCCCGGTGCGCTTTATCGTGGTAAAAAACCCGCTTGCCGCACTTCAAAAACTGGCAGCCTTTCATCGCCGGAAATTTACCTATCCTGTTGTGGGAATTACAGGGAGCAATGGCAAGACAATAGTAAAAGAATGGCTCAGTGAACTCTTAAGTCCTGAATTGAAAATTATCCGAAGTCCGCGCAGCTACAATTCCCAGATCGGGAATCCCCTGTCTGTTTGGCAGATGGACCACAGATACGATCTTGCAATTTTCGAAGCCGGAATCTCCATGCCGGGAGAAATGGCAAAACTGGAGGCAATTATACAGCCCGATCACGGAATTTTTACCCACCTCGGAGAAGCCCATCTCGAAAATTTCAGATCAGTTGAAGAATTGGCGGAAGAAAAGGTTAAATTATTCATTAATTGCTCATTACTGGTATATTGCAAAGATTTCAATTTGCTTTGCAGGGCAATTGAACAAGCAACATTTTCGAAAAAACCCAGGCTTTTTACATGGTCTTCAATGGATCAATCGGCAGATTTGCTGATACTTCATACTACTAAAAGTCAGGGGTCGACATTTATTGAAGGAATATATCAATCCGGGAATATCTCCATAACAATCCCCTTCACCGATGATGCCAGCATCGAAAATGCAATTCATTGCTGGTCATATATGCTGGCCACCAATTTTAAAACGGTATTGTACGGTGAGAAGTTTTTAAAGATTACCCCGGTGGCCATGCGCCTTGAAATGAAAAAAGGAATCAACGGCTGCACAATTATAAATGATTCATACAACTCTGACACCTCATCGCTGGTTAATGCGCTTGATTTTGCCGACCAGCAATCGGAAAACCGCAGAAAACGGTGCACAGTAATTATTTCCGATATTCTTCAATCGGGTGAAAACCCCGAAACACTTTATCACGAGATTGCCGATTATATCCGGATGCGTCATATTGATCGCGTGATTGGTATCGGATCGGAGATAACCCGGTTCGCTGATATGTTCACGACCCGTGAAAAGCTCTTCTTCCCTGACTCCGATGAATTTTTACTCCATTTCAGGGAGCGCGACTTTAATCATGAGGTTATCCTGTTAAAAGGGGCACGTCAATTCCGTTTCGACAGAATATCCGCTCTGTTGCAGGAGAAAGCGCATCAGACAGTGATGGAGATTGACCTTGATGCAATGGTTCATAACCTGAATGTTTACCGACAAAAGTTGAGTTCCGGGATCAAGGTGATGGCAATGGTTAAGGCATTTTCATATGGTACAGGGTCAGTGGAAGTTGCCCGTATTCTGCAATACAGGGGAATCGATTATCTCGCTGTTGCCATAGCTGACGAAGGGACAGAACTGCGAAATAACGGGATTGAGGTTCCGATACTGGTGATGAATCCCGAAGAGCACAGCTTCGATGCCATGATCGAAAACCGGCTCGAACCAAATATCTACCGGTTCGGATTGCTGCAAAAATTCCATGAGGCATTAAAGCGAAATGCTGTAAATGATTTTCCCGTACATCTTAAAGTTGACACCGGCATGAAGCGGCTGGGCTTCGATAATGCCGTAGAGTTGAACCAGGTAGCTGAATTTATCCGAAAACACGACACCATGTATATACGTTCGGTGTTTTCTCATCTCGCGGTGAGTGATGACCCGCAGAATGATCCTTTTACCAATTTTCAATTCAGCCAGTTCCGTGAATATTGCAAAATTGTAACTACTCAGTTCGATTACAAGATATTAACGCATATTCTAAATTCTTCAGGAATTGAGCGTTATCCGGAAATGGAACTGGACATGGTGCGCCTTGGGATCGGATTATATGGAGTAAGCCCTACTTGTCAAAACAAATTACGCAATGTCGCCACGCTTAAAACAACCATTTCGCAGATCAGAACTGTCAGTACCGGTGAAACGATTGGGTACGGGAGGAAAGGCATTGCACGTAAACCGCTCACTATTGCTGTTTTACCTATAGGATATGCCGACGGTCTGAACAGGAGATTGAGCAATGGTGTGGGGAAAGTGGTGATCGGAGGAATCAAAGCACCTATTGTCGGAACAATATGCATGGATATGTGTATGGTCGACATTACAGGAATCGATGCACACGAAGGGGATAAGGCAATCATCTTTGGCGAAGAATTACCCGTAAATGAAGTTGCGACTACACTTGGAACCATCTCTTACGAAATACTTACCACTATCGGACAACGGGTCAAGCGGGTTTATTTTAAAGAATAGCAGGATTTATAAGGTAAAAGGCCTTTATTCATTGAAAAAAAGCAAACAGGATTTTTAATTATTCAGAAACAGTTTATTAAAATTGGTTTTATGGATTTCAAAACGTATTTTTAATGCGAAAATCCAAACCAAACCTATGAAAAATCTTAAAATCCTGATTGTTGATGACGACTCTCTAAATGTTATGTTGTATTATGAAATGCTTAAGCAGGAAGATTATGAATTAATTACTGCAGCCGATGGGATGGAAGCATTACAACAAGTTGAAAAAGAGACACCTGACCTGATTATCCTCGACTGGAACATGCCCCGGCTGAATGGAATGGAAGTCTTAAAGGTGCTCAAAAACACCGAAAGAACTAAAGAAATCCCGGTAATCATGATTACGGGGCTGCTGACCTCGTCAGAAAGTTTGAAAAATGCCATGGATGAAGGGGCCATTGAATTTTTAAGAAAACCATTTGACAAAATTGAATTTAAAGCCCGCGTCCGCACAAGGTTACTGCTTTCGAAATCAACTTCAGAATTAGCAGCCAAATATCAGGAAATTGTAAGCCGAAATAATTTTATTCATTCCCTGATAGAGAGTGTACTGCAGCCCCTGATTTATTATACCAGTGATGGTATTATTCTGGGATGCAACCGTTCTTTTGAAAAATTGATGGAGAAGTCAGCAGAAGAACTAAGGAATAAAATGTTTTATCTGCAGTGCACTCCCGGAACTGCAGCTGTACATATGAATGCCGACCTTGAGCTATTACGTGAAAGATCGGAAAAAACATATGAGACCAAAATGGGCCCCCGGGATCAGGATTTTATCTTCTCGAAGAGCCTGTTTTATAATTGCTCCGGAAAAGCTGAAGGCATTTTATGCATTATGACTGATGTGACTGAAATCAAAAAAATCCATGCTAAAATCATGGAGTGCAATAAAAAAGAATTGGTCTCCAGCGCCTTACGTCTTATTCAGATTAGCGAGATGAATAATAATCTTATTTCTGAACTGGCAAAAATTAAGACATTTGTAAACAGGCAGGGAAGTGAGATGATTAAACACGTCATCAGCAGTTACAATATACATGGCGCTGAAAGCGTATGGAGAGATTTTGAAGCCCGGTTCGAAAACGTTTATGAAAAATTTTACACGCGATTGCAGCAACAATTTCCGGCCCTGACCCCAGGGGAACGAAAACTGTGTGCGCTGCTGCGATTGAACATTTCGACAAAAGATATAGCTGCTATTACTTTTCAGAACCCTCAAAGCATTGATACTGCCAGGTATCGTTTGCGCAAAAAACTAACGCTTTGTTCGGAGGATAACCTGATCGATTTTTTAATCAAAATCGATTCTTAAGAAGGGTCTTGCCATAAAGAGTTAAACCGGACAGTAAACACTTTATATCGATAAATATACTCAAATACACCATCAATTTTCCCTGATAAATCAATGTGTATACCACTCATGTACAGAAAATGTCCGGATAGCTGTACACTAATAGTATATACCCTAATATTGCTTATTTAATTCAATAGTAGTTCATTTACAATTGGTTAAAATAAGGTTTACTTGACAATTACACCTTATAATTTGGTTCACAGAGAGTTCTCCGAAAGGGAATGGTTTGTATATGAATCAAAGCTACCTGAATTAAATATAGTTGTTTACCTGATCTAAATTTATAAGTCCGCAATGACTAACCTCAGCCTAATCTCAGGGAAGCATACGCTCGCTGACCTTTTTGTGTTATTAAGTGTCCCTCTTTCTCATGGGAATAGTACTGAAAACCAACCTGATCGGCCTTCTTTCAGGTTACTTGTCATGATACTGATTTTTCTGGTCTCAAATACACAAGGTTCCCAGGCACAAACGACAATATTTTCGGCCGGTTCACTTATCATTGACATGGGAATAGTGCCTCAAACGGTGGCAAATGCACTCAAACCTTATGGTTTAGTTTACCAATTAATCAAGGATAATGCTATTCCTGTTAACTGGGTTATCAATACTACCAAAGTAAAGGACGGAGTCGATTTTAATTACAACGGATATGATTTCAGAGGAGGTCCGTTTATAATTAATGCAGAATACCGAACACCGGAGGTGAACAATGTTATTTCACTGTGGATTGCACAGGGAGTTGTTACTGTAACCACCACCTCTCCCATCACTGTTCCGGCTTCTCATAGCCAGATACTTAGCGCTGCGCCACGATGGACACTTGACAAGGAAAATGGTGCAATAGCCCTGGATTTTTTTACCAATGCGGGAATTCCCAATCCGGCCTTTGGCGGCCCTACGACTGCAGCGTGGAAACTTCCTTCTCAACTTGGTTTATGTGACGATATTTTTGTAATGCCTCATGCAGATCCCACCTGGGCTACTCATAAAAATCTAATTACCTGGAACAAAGACTACAGGGGCTCAATATGGCTGGGTTGTCACGCAGGAAGTGCTCTTCACAATATGTATAATCCCGCGAATCCTTCGGAACAGGCTAATTTTTTAACTGAAAAAGTTACTACTCCGGGTACGGGGATAATTTTGCCGGTGCTAGGTTCAACGGCTTACGCCCAGAATTCGCTGGTACTTTGGTCTCATCATGCAGACGGATTGCCGCCTTATGCATATGATTATGGCGAAGATCCCATCATGCAGTTTATGGGAACCCTTGATGCTGCCACACAAAATGGGTCAGAACAAATCTTTGTTCCGACTTCAGCGGGCTGGAGAACGACTACAAATGTGACTCTTGGTGCTACAGCAATAGGCGGTTACGATCCGGCTAATACCCAAAACTACTTATTTTCCAACGAATATAAGTACAGATCAGCGGTTATTGCCCATGGTTATGGCTATGGCGATAAATCCAATGGATTGGTCATGGTGCAGGCAGGACATGATATCGGGAAAGAAACACTGCCTGCAAATATTGCAGCTCAGCGCGCTTTTTTTAATTTCTCATTTATTGCCGCCAAGATCGCTTCTCCTGACCCGGGATTTTCTTTTAACCTGGCAAAACTCGTTGCGGGTGACCCTGCAGCGATTACTTTTGAGATTACACCTCCCCGTTTGTTGAGTGAATTTGACATCCAATGGACCTCTGGTTGCGGAGGAACTTTTGGTTCCTCAACTGAACAATCCACCACATTTACACCACCTCAGGTTACCACTCCAACCACATGTCTTCTTACTGTTACGCTCACCGAAAGATCAATATGCCGAAAAGTTTACAGGGCCTCGATAGCATCCCTGGTGGTGTGTAATCTTAGGGTAACGACTACAACCACCCCTGCCTGTTACGGACAGACCAATGGCTCTGTCAGTATGAATATTCAAGGAGGACCTGCCCCTTTTGTCTGGAACTGGACAAAGAGCGGAGGAACTGACACCGGCAGTGGGACAGGTAAAACAATTTCTAACCTGGCAGCCGGAACTTATACCGTAACAGTCACTGGCCAGAATGGCACAGGATGTTCAAAAACTTTTACCGTAACCGTTAATCAGAATCCTCTGATTACGATTGTAGCTACTCCGACAAATGTGTCATGCCCTGGCGGATCAAATGGAAGCATTACTGTGGCAGTATCGGCCGGAATGCCAAAATATACTTACTTATGGGCCGATGGTGCAACGACACAGAATCGGAAAGGCCTGCCCCCCGGGACCTATAACCTGATTGTAACAGACAGCAAAGGATGCACTGCTTCCGGTTCTGCCACGATTTCACAACCTTCTGCAATAACCATAACACCTTCCTATACACATATACTCTGTGATGGTAAGTCAACGGGCGCCATTTCTCTTGTGGTAACAGGTGGTACAGGTACCTATTCCTATCTGTGGAATGATGGTAACGCATTGCAAAACCGAACCGGAATATCGGCAGGCACTTACTCTGTGAGAGTAACAGACACCAACGGATGTTCACTGCTTGTTTCAGGATTAACGATCACCCAACCCGCAGCCCTTACAGCCTCTGTTTCCGCCTCTCAGATTCAATGTAATGGAGGAACTTCGGAGATCACAGCATTAGCATCCGGCGGCACAGGATCAGCTCAATACAGTCTGGATGGAAGTGTTTTTACAGCAACAAATACATTCAGTAATCTTTCGGCTTCTGCCACACCTTACCAGATAAGTGTAAAGGATGAAAATAACTGTATCACAACTACTAACGTCACCATTGTACAACCTGCACTCCTGGTTATAAATACTGTAGTTGCACAACCTACATGTCCGCCTGCAGCTGATTCTCCGGTTAACAGTGATGGTGCCATTGATTTAAGCGTCAGTGGAGGAACTGGTCCATATACCTATAACTGGACAACAGTGGGTGGATCTGGCCTCACACCTTCAAATCAGGATCAAATAAGTCTCACTGCAGGAACTTATTCCGTTACAGTTACCGATTCAAGGAGTTGTATTTCCTCAAAAACGCTGACACTTCAACAACTAAATAGTCTTCCTGTAACGCCGGGTACGATAAAACGATAACCGGTAGCAACGCGATTCAAGAATTAATAACGTAAGTAAAATAAATACCGATCGGCTTCAATGAGTATTGCAATAAAAAATATTGCCTCAACATCACCTTATTCAAAAGGCGTAAAAATATTTGTACTCGCATTTCTGTTGCTGGTTACAAGTGTATTTCAAACCTATGCTGCCATAATTACCAGTAAGACCACAGGGGGAGCGTGGACTAACGGTTCTACATGGGTTGGTGATGTAGCACCCTTAGCAACTGATTTGGTTGTAATTGCAACAACAGGGGGAAACAAGGTTTCGTTAGATGCCATAGTATCCTGCGCCGGACTTACAGTTAACTCAGGCAGTATTCTTGAAGTGCTGACACATATCCTTTCCATTGGTGGTAATGTTACTAACAATGGAACAATAACGGTGGATACAGGGGAAATTACGCTTACCGGAACAGCCAATTTTACGAATGCGGGTACCCTTATTTATTCCGGTACAGGAACTTTGACAATTGGGGGAAGTTTTACCAATACAGGTACATTAACATTAGGCTCAGCAGATGTTGTTTTTGCAGGAACCAGCTCTGTATCAGGCACAGTGAGCGGGTTTACAACAACAGGGTCTGTTGCATATCTACGAACTGCAGGTGTTGTAACTTTCACAGGCAATGTAAATGCTTCTTCATTATTAATAAAGGGGAATGGAGGAACACTTAACCTGGGTGCAGGATTAACGCATAACATTTCGGGTAAAGTAACCATTTCTGCAGGCACATTAAACGGTGGATCGGGCATACTCAACATAACAGGTAGCGGCAACGATGCTTTTAAAAACAGTAGTGTATTTCTGGCAGGTACCGGAACTGTGAATTTAGGGGCTACCGGGAACCAGTCTATATCAGGTAGTAAGGCAATATTTTTTAATAATTTAATCCTTTCAGGCTCCGGGACAAAATCACTGAACAACGTTCCCGTTATAAACGGGGTACTTTCAATGGAAGGGAGTGCAACGATTTCAGCAGCACCTGTTTATGGAATTAACGCCACACTGAAATACAACACTACTATTGCAAGAACGGCCGGTAAAGAATGGCTGAGCACCTTTAGTGCAGCAGGTGGAGTGATTGTAGGCAATACGGGTGAGATTACTATGAATTCGGCAAAAATTTTAAGTTGTGGAATTCCGCTTACGGTTCTTTCCGGGGCCACCTTAATAACCAATAATTTTGATTTAACCCTGGGAGGCAATCTTATCCAAAATGGCACATTCAACGGTGGCAATTCTGATGTTACCATAAATTGTGCCTTAGCTCAGAGTATATCAGGCTTTACCACTACAGGCAAAGTTTTCATGACTAAAACAGGGGGCGTTGCAACTCTTACCGGAAATGTAAACGGCGAAGAGCTTACCATCAATGGTTCCGGAGGAACGCTCAATTTGGGAACCGGTCTGAATCACACTTTTACAGGAGACTGGACCAGAACTGCAGGAACACTTGCCGGCGGATCGAGTACGGTGAACTTCATCGGAACAGGTGCAGTCTTTTCAGGCACCGGGGGCACTTTTATACCAGGCACAGGAACTGTAAAATTCTCCGCGACAGCGAATCAAACTGCTCCTGCCCTCACCTATTACAATCTGACTTTATCAGGTACAGGAAATAAAGTATTTTCAACAACTCCAACCGTAAACGGAAAACTCTCAATTGAAGGTACCGCCTCTGTTACTGTAACCAATGGAGTTATCACATACGGGCCAAACGCAACACTACAATATAATAAACCGGCTGCGTATACCGCAACCTCCGAGGAATGGATAACTCCGTTTACTGCAACAGGTGGAGTGATTATAGCCAATACGGGTGTGATTACGATGAATTCTGCCAAAGTACTGGGTTGCGGAGTTCCGCTTAAAATCAACACGGGGGCGACCTTAAATACCAATAATCAGGACATAACTTTAGGGGGAAATTTTACCCGGAATGGAACATTTAATGGTGGCACTTCGAACATTATAATTGATTGTACCGGGAATCAAAGCATTTCAGGCTTTACAACGACAGGCACAGTTACCCTGGCGAAAACAGGAGGTACAGCAACATTTACAGGCAATACCGGGGGCGGGGCATTGACAGTTAACGGAACCGGAGGTACGCTAAGTCTGGGAGCTGGTTTAACACATACTTATTCAGGAAATGTATCACTTATAAATGGTTCATTAAAAGGTGGTTCCGCCACACTTAATGTAAATTCCCTCTCGGCAACAGCCTGGAACGGAACAGGAAGTAATTTCATTGCAGAAAACAGCAATGTGGTATTTGGTGCTGCAGGAGCTCAGACATTATCCGCCCCTTCGACGACATTCAATAAGGTAACATTTTCAGGATCAGGGAATAAAACAGTCAGTGCGGCAATTGTTGTGAATGCGGCCCTTTCGGTGGGTAATACTGCAGTGGTTTTACTTGCAAATGCAACAGCATCCACAGTCTATTCTTTAACCCTCGGTGGTGTACCCCAAATAGGTGGCTCATGGGGAGGTACTATCTCATCAGCATCCAACAAAAATCTGCAATGGTTTGGAAATTCGACTACCGGTATCATTAATGCCTCAACTGAGCGAAGGTTTGTCATTACAGGTGCTTCGAGCCAAACAGCAGGTTCTTCCCAGAACCTGACCATATCGGTCAGGTATCCCAATAATACGATCGATAATACGTATACAGGAGATAAAAGTTTAACATTTTCAGGGGCAAGTGCATCAATCAACCCGGTAATAGAACCTACTGTAACAGACAAAACAGGTGCTCCCATCCCCTTTACATTTCCCACAACGATCACGTTTACCAATGGCATTGCTTCCGTAACCGGAGTAGCGAATGGTTTGATGACCTTATACAGGGCAGAAAGTACCAATATAATTGTTGTTTCAGATGGTACCCTAAGTACTGTCGGAGATGACCGTTTATTTGTAACAGTATCACCTGCAGCTATCGGAATGAATTTTACTACCCAGCCAGCCGGGGGACTGGCGGAAGTACCATGGTCAGTTCAACCAGTAGTCACCTTTCTGGATCAGTACGGCAACATAGAATCCGGAACACCACGTGATGTCACATTGTCAATTCAAACTAATGCAGGACCGGGCGGAGTTTTGAGCGGAACAACAAGTGTTGCCACAGATATTATTACCTCACAGGCGACATTCAGCGATCTTTCCATTGATAAAGCCGGAGGTGGTTATACGTTAAAGGCTACGTCAGCAGGAGTAAGTGATGCCACAAGTAGTCCCTTTGATATTTCCAATCCTGCACCGGCACTTACATCAATCTCGCCAACCTCTGTTTGTGCAGGGGAAAGCGGTTTTACACTTATTGTAAACGGAACCGATTTCAATACACAATCAAAAGTCAGGATAAATGGTTCAGAAAAATCAACCCTATTCGTAAATTCCGGAGAACTGACTGCCCAAATACCTGCTTCCGATATTGCTACAGGAGGTACACCTGAGATTACAGTATATAATCCCACTCCCGGGGGCGGAACTTCATCAGCGATTACTTTTACAGTAAATCAGATTATCATAACTCCGGTTGTATCACAGCCATCCTGTTTTGGTTCAGGAAGTATAACATTATCTATAAGCGGAGGCACTGCACCTTATTCTTATGACTGGGATGATCTGACCGGCAGCAACAATGTATCTGACCGGATCGGACTTGCAGCAGGAATATATTCAGTCACTGTTACCGATATCAATGGATGTACTGCAACATCAGGAACAATCACCTTAAATCCTGCTACAGGATGTACGGGTATCAGTGTTTGCAAATCGGATGTTGCCTCGGTAATTTCAGTCGATCCTGATCCTGAAAATACTTCCTACACCTGGACTGTACCGGCTGGAGCAACCATTAACTCAGGTCAGGGAACACCTTCAATTTCAGTCAACTGGACAGGCGTCTCACCAGGTGTCTACCAGGTTTGTGTAGTTTCAGGCAACACATGTGGCGAAAGCCTGCAATCGTGCCAGAGTGTTTATGTAACTGAACCCTCGGTAACGGCTTACGCAGATCCTGTATGCGAAAAGGGCATCCTGAACCTTTATGCATTTGGCGGAGCACAATACTCCTGGACTGGTCCAAATGGGTTTACCAGCCATACACAATTCCCGGTAATTTATAATGCATCGTCAATCAATAATGGAGACTATTACGTCACCGTTACTGATGATTTTGGATGCGAAGCAACCTCCGCAAAGGTGACTGTAAGTGTAAATACAGCGCCTGTCTTTACTGGTGTAATTGGGAATACAACGTGCGGTAATTCCACGGGTTCTGTCGATTTTAATGTAGCCCCTGCGCTTTCCATGCCGTTATACTATATATTCAGGATCAACGACAGCGTAATAGGTGAAAATTTAACTGACTTATCTTCCGGCAACTATACTGTAACTGTTACGAATTCAGCTACCGGATGCACTGCCGAAGAAACTTTCGTGGTTATCGATAATAATGGCCCGGAGGTTACAATTGCGGGTTCTGCAAATGTTTCTTGTTACGGAGAGAGTGATGGATCCATTACGCTGAATAACCCTACAAGAGGAACCTCTCCTTATAACTATTTATGGTCCGATGGGGCTATAACGCAGAATATTTCATCTCTGCAGGCAGGAACGTATAATGTCGTAGTTACTGATGCGAATGGTTGCCAGACCGGAGTTACACAAATAATTACAGCACCTTCTGCCCCGCTTTATGTTGAAGGTGTTATTACCAATGTAAACTGCATTGGCGGATCAACGGGTGCTATCAACCTGACAATTACAGGTGGGACTTTACCCTATACCTGCACCTGGGATGACCTTTCGGGAAGCCCGGATCCCGAAGATCGGAGTTCGCTTTCGGCAGGAACATACCTGGTAAGGATAAAAGACGCTAATTTGTGTGAATCGTCTTTATCATTTACCCTGACTCAGCCCGCAGAGGCTTTATCAGTATCATCTTCCGTGTCGAAAGTAAGTTGTTTTGGCGGAACAGATGGTCAGATAATTTTGTCAGTTTCAGGCGGCACTACTCCTTACACTTATTCATGGACTAAAACAGGTGGTGGCTTTACAGCCATAACCAAAGATATTTTAGGTCGTATTGCCGGATTTTATGACGTGACCGTTACCGATGCCGGGGGATGCACCATATCCTTGAGTACCGAAATTACCCAGCCTGATGTATTAAATGCAGTTGTCGTCAAAACCGATATTGGCTGTAATGGTGCTCAGGATGGAACAATCATAATGAGCAGTGCGACAGGCGGATCAGGAAATTATGAATACCAGCTTAATTCAGCAAACTGGCAGGCAAGTGAGAACTTCTCCGGGCTGACACCTGCCACTTATGGTGTAAAAATACGGGACGCAGTACACACATCCTGCCTTATTGCTCTTGGAGATCAAACGATAGCGGAACCGCTTCCATTGAATGGCGTCATTTCAAAAACCAATATATCGTGTAGTGGCGCGAATAATGGCACAATTGAAATAACCGGACCAACAGGTGGTTACGGAACTTACGAATACAGGCTGAATTCCGGAACCTGGCAGTTAAGTCCCGATTTTACAGGTTTGTCTGCCGGTACTTATACTGTTCAAATCAGGGATGCTGCTCATATTTCCTGTGTAAGCTCACTTGGTGATGAATCAATTACTGATCCTCCGGCATTATCCGTTTCAGCAGTACTTACAAATGTGCTGTGTCAGGGTGCATCTACGGGCGAAATAAATATTACTGCCAGCGGAGGAACAGGTAGTTATACCTATAAATGGGAAAATGGTGCAACTGATGAAGACCGCACGAATCTTGCAGCAGGAAATTATTCCGTTGAGGTTCAGGATGGTAACAACTGCTTAACAAGTACAGGCTTTACGATCACACAGCAACCAGCGCTCAATCTTTCCCTCACTGAAACTACTATTTCATGTTCCGGTGAAAATGACGGGGCAATAGATCTCACTGTCAGCGGAGGATTATCACCTTATCTCTATTCATGGACCAGGATTGGTAATGCTGCTGTTATAGCTGCTACAGAAGATATTTCAGGACTTAACCCGGGATCATACTCAATTACCGTGACTGATGCCAACAGTTGTCAGTCGACCTTAATATCCGCAGAACTGACAGCCCCTGAATTACTTGCATTAAGTACTACCAAATCAGACGTCCTCTGCGTCGGGGGTATAAACGGAACCATTTCTCTCACTATCGATGGCGGTACCGCTCCTTACACCTTTGACTGGTCGAATGGCATGAGTACTCAAAATATCAGCAGTCTTGCCGAAGGAACATATAATGTATCAGTTTCTGATAGTAAAGGCTGTGCTGCAACAACAGAGGTTACTATTAATGAACCGACGGCGGGAATTGAATTATATGCAACCACAACCAATTCGTCATCCTGTTCTTTATCAACAGGTTCAATCGATCTGACTGTAATAAACGGGATTGCTCCGATCACCTATGTTTGGAGCGGCCCGACAGCCATCGGGAATATTCCTGACCCTGGCAATTTGTCTCCGGGAATCTATACCGTTTCAGTTACAGATGATGCAGGATGTTCCGTGAATTCATCGGTTACAATCAGCACTTCGCCGGAGCTGACTCTCAGTGTGGCAGCTTTCGACAAAAGCTGTTCAGGAAATGTGGGTTCCGTTTATGCAATTGTGACGGGCGGCGTTGGTCCTTACAATTACGTATGGACAAAAGATGGTGCTCCTTATGGCGGAAATACTCAGACTCTTTCAGGCTTGGATGCCGGCCTTTATTCAGTCACTGTAACTGATAAAAATTTATGCTCAGCCGTTAACAGTGGAACAGTGAATGCCCCGGATTGTACACCTCCGGTAGTTGTTAATGAAACCTTTACACCATTATGTGATTCCCCTTTTAGCGGAAGTGTCGCCAATGAAACAGACCCATTGCACCTGGCTCCCGAATTGCCTCAGTTAAGCTATTATCCTTTCTCAATTCCAAATCCTGAGCAGGGAACAATTGTTTGGGATTCATCCGATAATGGTTCATTTACATACACACCGGCAGCTGGTTTCTACGGAACTTTCTCAGTTAACTATCAGGTATGCACTTCTAATGGCGCATGCAGCCTCGGAACACTCACCTTGCAATCGGCATGTATAATCTTATCGAAAACAGGAGTTTATAACGACTTTGACAATAGTGGTACTTTTAATGAGGGCGATAAAATTAATTACACCTTTACTGTCACAAATAATGGAATTGTAGCACTCTCCGACATAATTGTCACCGATCCGAAGGTGACTATTAATGGTACTCCGATTGCCTCGTTAGCCTCCGGAATTTCCGATAATACAACTTTTTCGGCCGCGTATACAATTTTACAATCTGATATTGATGCCGGTACATTTACCAATACCGCAACTGTAAAAGGAACGCATGAAGGAATTGATTATACTGCGACCGACAACGACACACAAATTTTTTCCCCGAATCCATCTGTCTCGCTAATAAAGACAGGTACTTATGTTGATAATTCCCCATTCGGAGTATACAATCCCGGAGATCAGATTAACTATTCCTTTACGGCAACAAATACAGGGAATCAAACATTAACTGATATTACAATAACCGATCCCCAGGTTTCGATATCAGGCGACCCGATACCATCCATGGCGCCAGGGGTTTCAAACAACACGGCCTATTCAGCCACATATATACTAACACAGACAGACATCAATGCCGGAACCTATAACAATATTGCTTCTGTCCGTGGAACTTATGACGGGAATGAATACACAGCTACCGATAGTGACACACAAACATTAACCCGGAATCCGTCCATCACTATTTTAAAGACAGGTACATATGTTGATAATGCTCCGGCAGGAGTATATAACCCGGGCGACCAGATTACATATACCTTTAATGTAAGCAATACGGGGAATGTACCATTAAGCAGTGTTTTAGTAACCGATCTAAAGGTCACTATAAGTGGAAGTCCGATAGTCTTATTGGACCCGGGAGCTTCTGATAATACCACTTATACTGCTACCTACACGCTCTTACAGGAAGATATAACTGCCGGTACATTTACCAATACAGCTATGGCTACAGGCACCTTCGGCAGTGGACAATATAGCAATGTCGCCAATGATACACAGATATTTACTCAGCCCGATCTGTCAGTATTGAAAACTGTTGACAATCCGACACCCGATGTTGGAAGCAATGTAACTTTTATTATCACGGCCTCCAATAACGGACAGGGGGCAGCAACGGGAGTAAAAGTTTCAGATGTTATGCCGGCTGGATATTCATTACTATCTGCAACCCCCTCAACCGGAATATGGGAAGCTCCCTTATGGACCATTGGAGACCTTGCAGAAGGTACGAGTGAAACTTTAACCATTCTTGCAACGGTAAACGCAGCAGGATCTTACAACAATACAGCTTCAATAACCGGAAATCAGCCCGATCCGGTTCCGGGAAACAATAGCAACAACACGACTACAGTGCCGGTTGCGGTGGCCGATCTTGCCATTTCCAAAACCTCCTCGCCCGAGCCCGCATCTACAGGTCAATTATTAACTTATACCTTAACTATTACCAACAATGGTCCAAGTGATGCAGTGAATCCGACCATTACTGACAATTTGTTGCCTGCCGCATTTTCGGATGTTGAATATTCCATTGATGGTGGTCTGAATTGGTTATCCGGATGGTCCGGAACCTACAGTTATGGAAGTTCACTGGTTTCGGGTGGTTCGTCAATCCTGTTGATTCGTGGAACAATTTCTCCGACCCAATGCACCTCTGTCAACAATACTGCATCGGTGGCCAGCAGCACCTCCGATTCAAGTATTGATAACAACAGTGCGACTGTAACCACAACAATTTCCGATATAATTCCGCCGGAAATTACATGTCCTGACGATTATGGACTGAGTGGCTGTAATACAAGCGCCATAACCGGTTTAACATTCAGCGGAGTGGATGTTCCGATTACCCTTTTGCAGTTGCAGAGTACAGGCGGGATTGCAAGTGACAACTGTACTATTGCGTCAATAAAATATAAGGATACCCAGAGCGGATCAAATCCTGTGATTGTATCAAGAACCTTTACAGTAACCGATGGTGGTGGGAATTCGACCAGTTGCATCCAGACAATTACGATATCCTGCTGTACACCACCGACTGTTGGCAATATGATTACTACGATATGCAGTGGTTCTGTCAGCAATGTTTCCCTTCCGGTGGCAGGTACAAATCTTTCCCCGATCACCAGTTATGTCATCACTTCGTCTGTATCCGCAGGTCTTACCGGCACCGGCTTTAACGGAACCACCGCAGACCCTGATGCAATTAAAAACGACGCGTACTCCAATGAGACCAATGGTCAGTTGGTGGTGATCTATACTGTTACACCATGGTCTGATACTTGCCAGGGATCATCTTTCACCGTGACAGTTACCGTGAACCCGCTTCCAACCATGATAAAACCAGCAGATAAGACGATTTGCAATGGCACTAATTCAGCAATAAATCTTCCTCCTACTGCAGGAGTAACGTATTCCTGGACAACATCAGGAAGTGCATCCGGTCATTTTGCTTGTAATGTTACTTGTGGTAATTCAATTAATCAAATACTTTTAAATGGGGAAAATTTTCCCCAAACAGCAACATACGTTATTACTCCAAAAATTGGCGGTTGCAATGGAACTCCCCAATCAGTAGTGGTCAGTGTAAATCCGACACCAGAAATGGATGATCCTGCAGATGTCATTTTGTGTTCAGGAGAGTCAACCAATATTGAGCTTACCACTATGATTACCGCTGCATCAGTTACATATACTTGGACAGCAGTTGCAACTTCAGTGAATCTCACAGGATATCTTGGTTGTGTCACTGGGTGCGGGACTTCCATAGAGCAAGTTCTAAATAATAGTGGCAATGTATTGGAAAAGACTACTTATACTATAAGACCACGAATTGGAAGTTGCAATGGACCAACTCAGATTGTGATTGTAACAGTAAATCCCACTCCCGGCGCACCCTCAATTAGTACAATTGTCCAACCAGATTGCGATACTGCAACCGGAAGTATTGTTCTTGGCGGCCTGCCAGCTTCGGGCGAATGGACTGTAACGGAATCTGTTGGTTCGTCAACAATTACCGGAACCGGTACAACAGCGACATTTAGTGGTCTGAATTCTGCAACCTATAATTTTACAGTAACCACTGCCGAAGGATGTACATCCCTTCCGTCTGACGATGCAGTAATCAATCCGCAGCCCGCCACTCCGGTTATAACTCTTGGAGCAATTACCAATCCTGCAACATGCGGAAGTAACGGAAGTATTGTACTTAGTTTTACGGGAGTTCCTAATGGCACATATTCTGTCTCACATAGTACAGGAAATTTTCCTGGAGTTGTAATTGCTTCGGGGACTGCAACAATAACAGCTCCGGCAGGTACATATACTGATCTTCGGGTTACGACAAACGGTTGCACCTCTGATTTCGGTGTAGTTGCAACTTTGACTGACCCTGCCACCCCGGTAATAACCCTGGGAGCAATAACCAATCCTTCGACATGCGGTGGTAACGGGAGTATAGTTCTGAACTTTACAGGTGTTCCGGATGGCACATATTCTGCCTCCCATAGTACAGGTAATTTTCCGGGTGTCACAGTTACCTCGGGAACTGCAACAATAATAGCTCCGGCAGGCACTTATTCTGATCTTCAGGTTATGGCAAACGGTTGCACCTCTGATCCGGGTGTAAATGCAACTTTGACTGATCCTGCCACTCCGGTCATAACCCTTGGAGCGATAACCAATCCTTCGACATGCGGTGGTAACGGAAGTATGGTTCTGAACTTTACAGGTGTTCCGAACGGTACATATTCTGTCTCACACAGTGCAGGTAGTTTTTCGGGAGTTGTAATTGCTTCGGGAACTGCTACAATAACCGCTCCGGCTGGTACATATACTGATCTTCAGGTTACGGCAAACGATTGCACCTCTAATTTGGGAGTAAATGCAACTCTGACTGACCCTGCCACACCGATAATAACCCTTGGTGCAATCACCAATCCTGCAATATGCGGTGGTGACGGGAGTATTGTTCTGAACGTTACCAATGTTACGGATGGCGTATATTCTGTTTCTTATTCGTTAGGCAGCTTTGCAGGTGTTACAATTACTTCGGGCACTGCAACGATAACAGCTCCGGCAGGTATTTATACAAATTTACAGCTTACTGCAAATGGTTGTCCATCTGATTTGGGTGTAAATGCAAGTCTGACTGATCCTGCCACACCGTTAATAACCCTTGGAGCAATTACCAACTCTGCAACTTGCGGCGGTAACGGGAGTATTGTTTTAAACTTCACCAGCGTTCCGGATGGCACATATTCTGTCTCACATAGTACAGGTAATTTTCCTGGAGTTGTGATTGCTTCGGGAACTGCAACCATTTCGGCTCCGGCTGGCATTTATACTGATCTTCAGATTACAGCAAACGGATGTACTTCTGATTTAGGTGTAAATGCAACTCTGACTGATCCTGCCACACCGATAATAACCCTTGGTGCAATAACCAATCCTTCGACATGCGGTGGTAACGGGAGTATAGTTCTGAACTTTACAGGTGTTCCGGATGGCACATATTCTGTCTCACATAGTACAGGTAATTTTCCTGGAGTTGTAATTGCTTCGGGAACTGCAACAATATCAACTCTGGCAGGCACCTATTCTGATTTGCAGATTTCAGCCAATGGATGTACTTCTGATTTGGGTGTAGATGCAAGTTTAAGTGATCCTGCCACCCCGGTAATAACCCTGGGAGCGATAACCAATCCGGCAACTTGCGGTGGTAACGGAAGTATTGCACTTGGCTTTTCGGGAGTTCCGAACGGTACATATTCTGTCTCATACAGTGCAGGCAATTTTCCGGGAGTTGTAATTGCCTTAGGAACTGCAACAATAACTGCTCCGGCAGGTACATATACTGATCTTCAAATTACAGCAAACGGTTGCTCATCAGATTTGGGTGTAGATGCAAGTTTGACTGATCCTGCTACCCCGGTTATAACCCTTGGTGCAATCACCAATCCTGCGATTTGCGGTGGTAACGGAAGTATCGCACTTAGCTTTTCGGGAGTTCCGGATGGCACATATTCTGTCTCACATAGTACAGGTAATTTTCCTGGAGTTGTAATTGCTTCGGGGACAGCAACAATAACAGCTACGGCAGGAACATATTCAGATCTTCAGGTTACGGCAAATGGTTGTACATCAGATTTGAATGTAAATACAACTTTGAGTAACCCTGCCACCCCGGTCATAACCCTTGGAGCAATAACCAATCCTGCAACATGCAGTGGTAACGGAAGTATAACACTTAGCTTTACGGGAGTTCCGAACGGTACATATACTGTCTCACACAGTACAGGTAGTTTTTCGGGTGTTGCAATTGCCTCGGGAACTGCAACAATAACAGCTCCGGCTGGCACTTATACTGATCTTCAGGTTACCGCAAACGGATGTACTTCTGATTTAGGTGTAAATGCAACTCTGACTGATCCTGCCACTCCGGTTATAACTCTTGGAGCAATAACCAACCCGGCAACATGCGGTGGTCAGGGAAGTATCGCACTTAGCTTTTCGGGAGTTCCGGATGGCATATATTCTGTCTCACATAGTACAGGTAATTTTCCGGGAGTTACGGTTACTTCGGGCACTGCAACGATAACAGCTCCGGCAGGTTCATATACTAACTTAAAAATTACGGCCAACGGATGTACCTCTGATCCGGGTGTAGATGCAACTTTGAGTGACCCTGCCACACCGGTAATAACCCTGGGAGCAATCACCAATCCTGCAACATGCGGTGGTAACGGGAATATCGCACTTAGTTTTTCGGGAGTTCCGAATGGCACATATTCTGTCTCACATAGTACAGGTAATTTTCCGGGCGTTGTAATTGCTTCGGGAACTGCTACAATCTTTGCACCGGCTGGCAGTTATACTGATCTTCAAATTACAGCAAACGGATGCACCTCTGATCCGGGTGTAAATGCAACTTTGACTGATCCTGCCACTCCGGTTATAACTCTTGGAGCAATAACCAACCCGGCAACATGCGGTGGTCAGGGAAGTATTGCACTTAGCTTTTCGGGAGTTCCGAACGGTATATATTCTGTCTCACACAGTACAGGTAGTTTTTCGGGAGTTGTGATTACTTCTGGAACTGCAACAATAACCGCTCCGGCTGGTACATATACTGATCTTCAGGTTACGGCAAACGATTGCACCTCTAATTTGGGAGTAAATGCAACTCTGACTGACCCTGCCACACCGATAATAACCCTTGGTGCAATCACCAATCCTGCAATATGCGGTGGTCAGGGAAGTATCGCAATTAGCTTTTCGGGAGTTCCGGATGGCACATATTCTGTCTCACATAGTACAGGTAATTTTCCGGGAGTTGTAATTGCTTCGGGGACTGCAACAATAACAGCTCCGGCTGGCACTTATACTAATTTACAAATTACGATTAACGGATGTACTTCTGATCCGGGTGTGAATGTTACTTTAACAGATCCTGCCCTGCCCGGTGCACCTTTAATCGGAACTATTGTCCAGCCCGACTGCGGCACGGCAACAGGAACCGTTGCTCTTGGCGGCCTGCCAGCTTCTGGCGTGTGGAGCGTAACTGAATCCGTTGGTTTATCAACAATTACCGGAACCGGTACATCAGCGACATTTGGCGGATTAAGTTCTGCCACCTATAATTTTACAGTAACCAGTTCAGCAGGCTGCACCTCTTTGGGTTCGGCAAATGCGGTGATCAATCCGCAGCCTGCAACACCGGTAATAACCCTGGGAGCAATCACCAATCCTGCAACTTGCGGTGGTAACGGAAGTATTGCACTTAGTTTTACGGGTGTTCCGAACGGTACATATTCTGTCTCACATAGTTCAGGTAATTTTCCGGGAGTTGTGATTGCCTTAGGAACTGCAACAATAACTGCTCCGGCAGGCACATATAATGATTTACAAATTACGATTAACGGATGTACTTCTGATCCGGGTGTCGATGCAAGTTTGACTGACCCTGCCACACCGGTTATTTCCCTTGGTGCAATAACCAACCCGGCAACATGCGGCGGCAACGGGAGCATCGTGCTGAACTTTACAGGTGTTCCGGACGGCACATATTCTGTTTTCCATAGCACAGGTAGTTTTTCAGGAGTTGTGATTGCTTCGGGGACTGCAATGATAACAGCTCCGGCAGGCAATTATACTGATTTTCAGGTTACAGCCAACGGATGTACATCTGATTTGGGTGTAAATGCAACTTTGACTGATCCCGCCACCCCGGTAATTAACCTGGGAGCAATTACTAATCCTGTGATTTGCGGTGGTAACGGGAGTATCATTCTGAACGTGACCAATGTTCCGGATGGCACATATTCTGTTTCACATAGTACAGGCAGTTTTCCGGGAGTTGTGATTACTTCTGGAACTGCAACAATCTCTGCACAGGCTGGCACTTATACTAATTTACAAATTACAGCCAACGGATGCACCTCTGATTTGGGTGTAAATGCAAGTCTGACTGATCCTGCCACACCGTTAATAACCCTTGGAGCAATTACCAACTCTGCAACTTGCGGCGGTAACGGGAGTATTGTCCTGAACGTGACGAATGTTCCGGATGGTGTTTATACAATTTCTTATACAAGCGGCAGCTTTGCAGGTGTCACAGTAACCTCGGGAACTGCAACAATAGCAGCACCGGCAGGTACTTATACTGATTTACAGTTAACGGCAAACGGTTGCACCTCTGATTTGGGAATAAATGCAACTCTGACTGATCCTGCCACTCCGGTTATAACTCTTGGAGCGATAACCAATCCTGCAACATGCGGAAGTAACGGAAGTATTGTACTTAGTTTTACGGGAGTTCCTAATGGCACATATTCTGTCTCACATAGTACTGGTAATTTCCCGGGAGTTGTAATTGCTTCGGGAACTGCAACAATAACAGCTCCGGCAGGTACATATTCTGATTTGCAGATTTCTGCAAACAGTTGCACTTCTGATTTGGGTGTAGATGCAACTTTGAGTGACCCTGCCACACCGGTCATAACCCCTGGTGCCATAACCAATCCGGCGACATGCGGCGGAAACGGGAGTATTGCACTTAGCTTTTCGGGGGTTCCGGATGGTACATATTCTGTCTCACATAGTACAGGTAATTTTCCGGGAGTTACGGTTAATGCGGGAACTGCAACTATTTCTGCTCTGGCTGGCAACTATGATGATTTACAGATTTCAGCCAACGGATGTACTTCTGATCCGGGTGTAAATGCAACTTTGACTGATCCTGCCACCCCGGTAATTACCCTGGGCTCAATCACAAACGCGGCAACATGCGGTGGTCAAGGAAGTATAGTTCTGAACTTTACAGGTGTTCCGGATGGCACATATTCTGTCTCACATAGTACAGGTAATTTTCCTGGAGTTGTAATTACTTCGGGAACTGCAACAATATCAACTCTGGCAGGCACCTATTCTGATTTGCAGATTTCAGCCAATGGATGTACTTCTGATTTGGGTGTCGATGCAAGTCTGACTGATCCTGCCACACCGATCATAACCCTTGGAGCAATCACCAATCCTGCGATATGCAGTGGTAACGGAAGTATTGCACTTAGCTTTTCGGGAGTTCAGGACGGTACATATTCTGTCTCCCATAGCACAGGTAGTTTTCCACTAGTTGTAATTGCTTCGGGAACTGCTACAATCTTTGCACCGGCTGGCAGTTATACTGATCTTCAAATTACAGCAAACGGATGCTCATCAGATTTGGGTGTAGATGCAAGTCTGACTGATCCTGCCACACCGGTTATTACCCTGGGAGCAATCACCAATCCTGCGACATACGGCAGTCAAGGAAGTATTGCACTTAGCTTTTTGGGAGTTCCGGATGGTACATATTCTGTCTCACATAGTACAGGTAATTTTCCTGGAGTTGTAATTGCTTCGGGGACTGCAACAATAACTGCTCCGGCAGGCAACTATTCTGATTTACAGATTACTGCAAACGGTTGCACTTCTGATTTAGGTGTAGATGCAACTTTGACTGATCCTGCCACACCGGTCATAACCCTTGGAGCAATTACCAATCCTGCAACTTGCGGTGGTAACGGAAGTATTGCACTTAGTTTTACGGGTGTTCCGAATGGTACATATACCATTTTCCATAGTACAGGTAGTTTTCCACTAGTTGTGATTACTTCAGGAACTGCAACAATAACAGCTCCGGCAGGTAATTATGCTGATCTTCAAATTACGGCAAACGGGTGCATCTCTGATTTGGGTGTAAATGCAACTTTGACTGATCCTGCCACACCGGCAATAACCCTGGGAGCAATCACCAATCCTGCGATATGCAGTGGTAACGGAAGTATCATTCTGAACTTTACGGGTGTTCCGAACGGTACATATTCTGTCTCATACAGTGCAGGCAATTTTCCGGGAGTTGTAATTACTTCGGGTACTGCAACAATAACAGCTCCGGCAGGTACATATACTGATCTTCGGGTTACGGCCAACGGATGCACCTCTGATCCGGGTGTCGATGCAACTTTGACTGATCCTGCCACTCCGGTAATATCCCTGGGAGCAATCACCAATCCTGCGACATGCGGAAGTAACGGAAGTATTGCACTTAGCTTTACGGGAGTTCCGGATGGCACATATTCTGTCTCACATAGTACAGGTAATTTTCCTGGAGTTGTAATTGCTTCGGGGACAGCAACAATAACAGCTACGGCAGGAACATATTCAGATCTTCAGGTTACGGCAAATGGTTGTACATCAGATTTGAATGTAAATACAACTTTGAGTAACCCTGCCACCCCGGTCATAACCCTTGGAGCAATAACCAATCCTGCAACATGCAGTGGTAACGGGAGTATCGTACTAAACTTTACAGGTGTTCCGAATGGGGTTTATTCAATTTCTCATTCCTCAGGCAGCTTTGCAGGAATTACAGTTACCTCGGGAATTGCAACAATATCAGCACCGGCAGGTACATATAATGATCTTCAGATTACAGCAAACGGATGTACCTCTGATCCCGGTGTAGATGCAAGTTTAAGTGATCCTGCCACCCCGATCATAAACCTTGGAGCAATTACCAACTCTGCAACTTGCGGCGGTAACGGGAGTATTGTCCTGAACGTGACGAATGTTCCGGATGGTGTTTATACAATTTCTTATACAAGCGGCAGCTTTGCAGGTGTCACAGTAACCTCGGGAACTGCAACAATAGCAGCACCGGCAGGTACTTATACTGATTTACAGTTAACGGCAAACGGTTGCACCTCTGATTTGGGTGTAGATGCAACTTTGAGTGACCCTGCCACCCCGGTAATAACCCTGGGAGCAATCACCAATCCGGTGACATGCGGTGGTAACGGAAGTATTGTCCTGAACGTTACCAATGTTACGGATGGAATATATTCTGTTTCACATAGTTCAGGTAGTTTTCCGGGAGTTGTGATTGCTTCGGGGACTGCAACGATAACAGCTCCGGCAGGCACTTATACTAATTTACAAATTACGATTAACGGATGTACTTCTGATCCGGGTGTGAATGTTACTTTAACAGATCCTGCCCTGCCCGGTGCACCTTTAATCGGAACTATTGTCCAGCCCGACTGCGGCACGGCAACAGGAACCGTTGCTCTTGGCGGCCTGCCAGCTTCTGGCGTGTGGAGCGTAACTGAATCCGTTGGTTTATCAACAATTACCGGAACCGGTACATCAGCGACATTTGGCGGATTAAGTTCTGCCACCTATAATTTTACAGTAACCAGTTCAGCAGGCTGCACCTCTTTGGGTTCGGCAAATGCGGTGATCAATCCGCAGCCTGCAACACCGGTAATAACCCTGGGAGCAATCACCAATCCTGCAACTTGCGGTGGTAACGGAAGTATTGCACTTAGTTTTTCGGGAGTTCAGGACGGTACATATTCTGTTTTCCATAGCACAGGTAGTTTTTCGAGAGTTGTAATTACTTCGGGAACTGCAACAACAACCGCTCCGGCTGGTACATATACTGATCTTCAGGTTACCGCCAACGGATGCACCTCTGATTTGGGAGTAAATGCAACTTTGAGTGACCCTGCCACCCCGGTAATAACCCTGGGAGCTATCACCAATCCTGCGACGTGCGGTGGTAGCGGAAGTATCATTCTGAACGTAGCTAATGTTCCGGACGGCGTTTATACAATTTCTTATACAAGCGGAAGCTTTGCGGGTGTCACAGTTACCTCGGGAACTGCAACTATATCAACTCTGGCAGGCACCTATTCTGATTTGCAGATTTCAGCCAACGGATGTACTTCTGATCCGGGTGTAAATGCAACTTTGACTGATCCTGCCACACCGGTCATAACCCCTGGTGCCATAACCAATCCGGCGACATGCGGCGGAAACGGGAGTATTGCACTTAGCTTTTCGGGGGTTCCGGATGGTACATATTCTGTCTCACATAGTACAGGTAATTTTCCGGGAGTTACGGTTAATGCGGGAACTGCAACTATTTCTGCTCTGGCTGGCAACTATGATGATTTGCAGATTTCTGCCAACGGTTGTACTTCCGATTTGGGAGTAAATGCAAGTCTGACTGATCCTGCCACCCCGGCAATAACCCTTGGAGCAATTACCAATCCTGCAATATGCGGTGGTAACGGGAGTATTGTTTTAAACTTCACCAGCGTTCCGGATGGCACATATTCTGTCTCACATAGTACTGGTAATTTTCCGGGCGTTGTAATTGCTTCGGGAACTGCAACAATAACAGCTCCGGCAGGTACATATTCTGATTTGCAGATTTCTGCAAACAGTTGCACTTCTGATTTGGGTGTAGATGCAACTTTGAGTGATCCTGCCACCCCGGTTATAACCCTTGGAGCAATTGCCAATCCCGCAATTTGCGGCGGGAACGGAAGTATTGCACTTAGCTTTTCGGGAGTTCAGGACGGTACATATTCTGTCTCCCATAGTACAGGTAATTTTCCTGGAGTTACGGTTACTGCGGGAACTGCAACTATTTCTGCTCCGGCTGGCAACTATTCTGATTTACAGATTTCTGCAAACGGATGTACTTCTGATTTGGGTGTAAATGCAACTTTGAGTGACCCTGCCACTCCGGTAATTACTTTGGGAGCAATAACCAATCCTGCGACATGCGGTGGTCAGGGAAGTATCGCACTTAGCTTTACGGGAGTTCCGGATGGTACATATTCTGTCTCACACAGTACAGGTAGTTTTTCGGGAGTAGTAATTGCTTCGGGGACTGCAACAATCACAGCTCCGGCTGGTACTTATACTAATTTACAAATTACAGCCAACGGATGCACCTCTGATTTGGGTGTAGATGTAAGTCTGACTGATCCTGCAACACCGGTAATTACTTTGGGAGCAATTACCAATCCTGCAACATGCGTTGGCCAAGGAACTATTGTTCTGAACGTTACCAATGTTCCGGACGGTACATATTCTGTCTCACATAGTACAGGTAATTTTTCAGGCGTTACGGTTACTTCGGGGACTGCAACAATAGCAGCACCGGCAGGCAATTATTCTGATTTACAGATTTCGGCAAACGGATGTACGTCTGATTTGGGTGTAAATGCAAACCTGACTGATCCTTCCACTCCGGTAATAACCCTTGGAGCAATTACCAACCCCGCGACTTGCGGTGGTAACGGGAGTATCGTGCTGAACTTTACAGGTGTTCCGGATGGCGTTTATTCTGTTTCTCATAGTACTGGTAATTTTCCGGGCGTTGTAATTGCTTCGGGAACAGCGACAATAATAGCTCCGGCAGATACATATACTGATCTACAGATTTCTGCAAATGAATGCAACTCTGATTTGGGTGTAGATGCAAGTTTAAGTGATCCTGCCACTCCGGTCATAACTTTGGGAGCAATCTCCAATCCTGCAACCTGCGGTGGTAACGGAAGTATCATTCTGAACGTTCCCAATGTTACGGACGGTATTTATTCAATTTCTTATACAAGTGGCAGTTTTTCAGGTGTCACAGTTACTTCAGGGACAGCAACAATAACTGCTCAGGCTGGCACTTATTCTGATTTGCAGATTTCTGCAAACGGATGCACCTCTGATTTGGGTGTAGATGCAACTTTGACTGATCCTGCCACACCGGTCATAACCCTGGGAGCAATCACCAATCCGGCAACATGCGGTGGTAACGGGAGTATTGCACTAAACTTTACGGGAGTTCCGAATGGTACATATTCTGTCTCATACAGTGCAGGCAATTTTCCGGGAGTTGTAATTACTTCGGGTACTGCAACAATAACAGCTCCGGCAGGTACATATACTGATCTTCGGGTTACGGCCAACGGATGCACCTCTGATCCGGGTGTCGATGCAACTTTGACTGATCCTGCCACTCCGGTAATATCCCTGGGAGCAATCACCAATCCTGCGACATGCGGAAGTAACGGAAGTATTGCACTTAGCTTTACGGGAGTTCCGGATGGCACATATTCTGTCTCACATAGTACAGGTAATTTTCCTGGAGTTGTAATTGCTTCGGGGACAGCAACAATAACAGCTACGGCAGGAACATATTCAGATCTTCAGGTTACGGCAAATGGTTGTACATCAGATTTGAATGTAAATACAACTTTGAGTAACCCTGCCACCCCGGTCATAACCCTTGGAGCAATAACCAATCCTGCAACATGCAGTGGTAACGGGAGTATCGTACTAAACTTTACAGGTGTTCCGAATGGGGTTTATTCAATTTCTCATTCCTCAGGCAGCTTTGCAGGAATTACAGTTACCTCGGGAATTGCAACAATATCAGCACCGGCAGGTACATATAATGATCTTCAGATTACAGCAAACGGATGTACCTCTGATCCCGGTGTAGATGCAAGTTTAAGTGATCCTGCCACCCCGATCATAAACCTTGGAGCAATCACCAATCCCGCGACATGCGGTGGTAACGGGAGTATCATTCTGAACGTAGCCAATGTTCCGGACGGCGTTTATACAATTTCTTATACAAGCGGAAGCTTTGCGGGTGTCACAGTTACCTCGGGAACTGCAACCATTTCTGCTCCGGCAGGCATCTATACTGATCTTCAGGTTTCGGCAAACGGTTGCACCTCTGATTTGGGAGTAAATGTAAACCTGACTGATCCTTCCACACCAGTAATTACTTTGGGAGCAATAACAAACCCTGCAACATGCGGTGGTAACGGGAGTATTGTTGTGAACGTTACCAATGTTACGGATGGCGTATATTCTGTTTCTTATTCGTTAGGCAGCTTTGCAGGAATTACAGTTACCTCGGGAATTGCAACAATATCAGCACCGGCAGGTACTTATACTGATTTACAGTTAACGGCAAACGGTTGCACCTCTGATTTGGGAGTAAATGCAAGTCTGACTGATCCTGCCAATCCGATCATAACTCTTGGAGCAATAACCAACCCGGCGACATGCGGTGGTAACGGAAGTATTGCACTTAGCTTTTCGGGAGTTCCGAACGGTACATATTCTGTCTCACATAATACAGGTAATTTTCCGGGAGTTGTGATTGCCTTAGGAACTGCAACAATAACAGCTCCGGCAGGCAACTATTCTGATTTACAGATTTCTGCAAACGGATGCACTTCTGATTTGGGAGTTAATGCAACTCTGACTGATCCTGCCACTCCGGTAATTACTTTGGGAGCAATAACCAATCCTTCGACTTGCGGTAGTAACGGGAGTATGATTCTGAACTTTACAGGTGTTCCCAATGGTACATATTCTGTCTCACACAGTACAGGTAGTTTTTCGGGAGTAGTAATTACCTCGGGAACAGCAAACTTAACTGCTCCGGCAGGCACTTATTCTGATTTGCAGATTTCAGCAAACGGATGCACCTCTGATCCGGGTATCGATGCAACTCTGACTGATCCTGCCACCCCGGTTATAACCCTGGGCGCAATCACCAATCCCGCGACATGCGGTGGTAACGGGAGTATAGTTCTGAACTTTACAGGCGTTCCGGATGGCACATATACCATTTTCCATAGTACAGGTAGTTTTCCACTAGTTGCGATTACTTCAGGAACTGCAACAATAACAGCTCCGGCTGGTACATATACTGATCTTCGGGTTATAGCAAACGGATGCTCATCAGATTTGGGTGTAAATGCAACTTTGACTGATCCTGCCACCCCGGTTATAACCCTTGGAGCAATAACCAATCCTGCGACATGCGGTGGTAACGGAAGTATTGCACTTAGCTTTTCGGGTGTTCCGAATGGCACATATACTGTCTCACATAGTACAGGTACTTTTCCGGGAGTTGTGATTACCTTAGGAACTGCAACAATAACAGCTCCGGCAGGTAATTATACTGATCTTCAAATTACAGCAAACGGATGCTCATCAGATTTGGGTGTAGATGCAAGTTTGACTGATCCTGCTACCCCGGTTATAACCCCTGGTGCCATCACCAATCCTGGAACATGCGGTGGTAACGGGAGTATTGTACTTAGTTTTACGGGAGTTTCGAACGGTACATATTCTGTCTCACATAGTACAGGTAGTTTCCCTGGAGTTATAATTGCTTCGGGAACTGCAACAATAACAGCTCCGGCTGGCACTTATACTGATCTTCAAATTACAGCAAACGGTTGCACTTCTGATTTGGATGTAGATGTAAGTCTGACTGATCCTGCCACCCCGGTTATAACCCTGGGAGCAACAACTAATCCTGTGATCTGCGGTGGTAACGGAAGTATTGCACTTAGCTTTTCGGGAGTTCCGAACGGTACATATTCTGTCTCACATAATACAGGTAATTTTCCGGGAGTTGTGATTGCCTTAGGAACTGCAACAATAACAGCTCCGGCAGGCAACTATTCTGATTTACAGATTTCAGCAAACGGATGCACTTCTGATTTGGGAGTTAATGCAACTCTGACTGATCCTGCCACTCCGGTAATTACTTTGGGAGCAATAACCAATCCTTCGACTTGCGGTAGTAACGGGAGTATGATTCTGAACTTTACAGGTGTTCCCAATGGTACATATTCTGTCTCACACAGTACAGGTAGTTTTTCGGGAGTAGTAATTACCTCGGGAACAGCAAACTTAACTGCTCCGGCAGGCACTTATTCTGATTTGCAGATTTCAGCAAACGGATGCACCTCTGATCCGGGTATCGATGCAACTCTGACTGATCCTGCCACCCCGGTTATAACCCTGGGCGCAATCACCAATCCCGCGACATGCGGTGGTAACGGGAGTATAGTTCTGAACTTTACAGGCGTTCCGGATGGCACATATACCATTTTCCATAGTACAGGTAGTTTTCCACTAGTTGCGATTACTTCAGGAACTGCAACAATAACAGCTCCGGCTGGTACATATACTGATCTTCGGGTTATAGCAAACGGATGCTCATCAGATTTGGGTGTAAATGCAACTTTGACTGATCCTGCCACCCCGGTTATAACCCTTGGAGCAATAACCAATCCTGCGACATGCGGTGGTAACGGAAGTATTGCACTTAGCTTTTCGGGTGTTCCGGATGGCACATATACTGTCTCACATAGTACAGGTACTTTTCCGGGAGTTGTGATTACCTTAGGAACTGCAACAATAACAGCTCCGGCAGGTAATTATACTGATCTTCAAATTACAGCAAACGGATGCTCATCAGATTTGGGTGTAGATGCAAGTTTGACTGATCCTGCTATCCCCGGTTATAACCCCTGGTGCCATCACCAATCCTGGAACATGCGGTGGTAACGGGAGTATTGTACTTAGTTTTACGGGAGTTTCGAACGGTACATATTCCGTCTCACATAGTACGGGTACTTTTCCGGGAGTTGTAATTAATTCGGGAACTGCAACAATAACCGCTCCGGCAGGTAATTATGCTGATCTTCGGGTTACGGCGAACGGATGCACCTCTGATTTGGGTGTAGATGTAAGTCTGACTGATCCTGCCACACCGGTAATAACCCTGGGAGCAATAACCAATCCTACGACGTGCGGTGGTGACGGGAGTATTGCACTTAGCTTTTCGGGAGTTCCGAACGGTATATATTCTGTCTCACACAGTACAGGTAGTTTTTCGGGAGTAGTAATTGCTTCTGGAACTGCAACCATCTCTGCTCCGGCAGGCACTTATTCTGATTTGCAGATTTCAGCAAACGGATGCACTTCTGATTTAGGAGTTAATGCGACTTTGACTAATCCAGCCACGCCAATTATAACTTTGGGAGCAAATACCAATCCTGCGACATGCGGTGGTAACGGAAGTATTGCACTTAGCTTTTCGGGTACAGGTACTTTTCCGGGAGTTGTGATTACCTTAGGAACTGCAACAATAACAGCTCCGGCAGGTAATTATACTGATCTTCAAATTACAGCAAACGGATGCTCATCAGATTTGGGTGTAGATGCAAGTTTGACTGATCCTGCTACCCCGGTTATAACCCCTGGTGCCATCACCAATCCTGGAACATGCGGTGGTAACGGGAGTATTGTACTTAGTTTTACGGGAGTTTCGAACGGTACATATTCTGTCTCACATAGTACAGGTAGTTTCCCTGGAGTTATAATTGCTTCGGGAACTGCAACAATAACAGCTCCGGCTGGCACTTATACTGATCTTCAAATTACAGCAAACGGTTGCACTTCTGATTTGGATGTAGATGTAAGTCTGACTGATCCTGCCACCCCGGTTATAACCCTGGGAGCAACAACTAATCCTGTGATCTGCGGTGGTAACGGAAGTATTGCACTTAGCTTTTCGGGAGTTCCGAACGGTACATATTCTGTCTCACATAATACAGGTAATTTTCCGGGAGTTGTAATTGCTTCGGGGACTGCAACAATAACAGCTCCGGCTGGTTCAAATACTAACTTAAAAATTACAGCAAACGGATGCACCTCTGATTTGGGTGTAGATGTAAGTCTGACTGATCCTGCCACACCGGTAATAACCCTGGGAGCAATCACCAATCCGGCGACATGCGGAAGTAACGGAAGTATTGCACTTAGCTTTACGGGAGTTCCGAACGGTACATATTCTGTCTCATACAGTGCAGGCAATTTTCCGGGAATTGTAATTACTTCGGGAACTGCAACAATAACAGCTCCGGCTGGTTCATATACTAACTTAAAAATTACAGCAAACGGATGCACCTCTGATTTGGGTGTAGATGTAAGTCTGACTGATCCTGCCACTCCGGTAATAACCCTGGGAGCAATTACCAATCCTGCAACATGCGGAGGTCAAGGAAGTATTGCACTTAGCTTTACGGGAGTTCCGAACGGTACATATTCTGTCTCACATAGTACTGGTAATTTTCCGGGAGTTGTAATTGCTTCGGGAACTGCTACAATCTTTGCACCGGCTGGCAGTTATACTGATCTTCAGATTATAGCAAACGGATGTACTTCTGATTTGGGTGTAAATGCAACTTTGAGTGATCCTGCAACCCCGGTCATAACCCTTGGTGCAATAACAAACCCTGCAACGTGCGGCGGTAACGGAAGTATTGTTGTGAACGTTACCAATGTTACGGATGGCGTATATACAATTTCTTATACAAGCAGCAACTTTGCAGGTGTCACAGTTACTTCGGGAACTGTAACTATCTCTGCTCCGGCAGGCACTTATTCTGATTTGCAGATTTCAGCAAACGGATGCACTTCTGATTTAGGAGTTAATGCGACTTTGACTAATCCAGCCACGCCAATTATAACTTTGGGAGCAAATACCAATCCTGCAACATGCGTTGGCCAAGGAACTATTGTTCTGAACGTTACCAATGTTCCGGACGGTACATATTCTGTCTCACATAGTAGAGGTAATTTTTCAGGCGTTACGGTTGCTTCGGGGACTGCAACAATAACAGCTCCGGCTGGCACTTATACTGATCTTCAGGTTACCGCAAACGGATGTATCTCAGATTTAGATATAAATGCAACTCTGACTGATCCTGCCACTCCGGTTATAACTCTTGGAGCAATAACCAACCCGGCGACATGCGGTGGTAACGGAAGTATTGCACTTAGTTTTTCGGGAGTTCCGAACGGTACATATACTGTCTCACATAGCACAGGTAGTTTTCCACTAGCGGTAATTGCTTCTGGAAAAGCAACGATCTCTGCTCCGGCCGGTATATACACTGACCTACAACTTACGGCCTACGGATGCCCTTCCAATACAGGAATCAATGCTTCAATCGCCCTGTTTAATTGTTATCCGATTGCTGTAAATGACACCCTATCTACGCCTGAAGACACACCCGTGATCCGGAATGTACTAACAAATGATCACGAACCTTCCAGCTTGCCATTATCTGTTTCACAATTCGTTGTCGAAGGATCGGCCTGCTCTTCGGGTACCACTGCCCAAATACCTGGAATTGGTTCATTGACTATTTCCTCAGCCGGTATTTGCACATTTATTCCGGCAGCCAATTTTCACGGATCAGTGCCGAACGCTAATTATATAATATCCAATGGTTTCAAAACCGATACGGCGGTAGTGAGCATTTCCATTTTACAAGTGAATGATCCGCCTGCGGCAAATGATGATCATATTACAATTGTTGAAGATACCCAGGCTAATGGAAATGTCTTAAAAAATGATACTGATTTTGAAAATAATACCTTATCAGTAACTCAGTTTATGATTCAGGGTGATCCAATGACTTACGCCGTCGGCAATACCGCACTCATAATGAATGTAGGATCGATAAAGATCAACAGTAATGGACTTTATGTGTTTACTCCAACCATTAATTACAATGGTGCAGTGCCTCTGATCACGTATACAATCACAGACGGCGAAGGAGGAACGACTTCAGCAATGGTTCACATTACAGTCACACCATTAAATGATCCTCCGGTGGCAGTAAATGACGCATTTAGTTTACCTGAAAACACTGAATTTCAAGGAGATTTAATTGCCAACGATAGAGATCCTGATGGAGATGTTATTACAGTTACCCCTGTTGCGATGGCGCCTCCTCTTCACGGATCGGTTATTTTGATGCCCGATGGTAAATTTAAGTATAAACCTTTGATTGATTATATTGGCAGTGACTCGTTTGTTTATGAATTGTGCGACAATGGGATACCTTCCAAATGTACAACTGCAACCGTATCGCTTACTATTGAGAAAGATGACCAATGTGAGATTTATGTGCCAAATTCATTCTCACCGAACGGTGACGGTATCCATGAAAATTTCAAAATAAGGTGTCTTTACAATTATGCCAATCCTGAAATCAAAATTTACAACCGCTGGGGAAATCTATTATACGCTAAAGATCATTACGGGGATGTTGCCTATTGGGGTGAACAGGATGCATGGTGGGATGGCCATTCGAACAACAAACTGGATGTTTCCAATGATTATCTGCCTGTTGGAACCTATTACTACATCCTTAAATTAGATGATAATAAAGTACTTACCGGATTTGTATTCCTGAATAAATGACATTAAAAGAGCGGCACATGATGACATTAATAAAACGTTCGGCACTGGTAACCCTGATGGTACTCTCGGCACTTATTGCCATGGGCCAGCAGGATCCAATGTATAGTCAATATATTTTTAATCTTCAAACCGTTAACCCTGCCTATGCCGGCACCTGGAAGACCATCGGATTTATGGGAATCATTCGTCAGCAGTGGGTAGGTATTGCCGGCCATCCTTCTACACAGACTTTTTCTGTTCAGGCTCCCTTACGATCCCAAAATGTCGGAATCGGGCTTAATATCATACATGATAAGGTAGGATTAACCAGCACAATTTCAGTTAATTTCGATTATGCCTACCAGGTCTCATTATCGGATCAGACTTCTTTACGTTTTGGTATAAAAGGAGGGTTTACCAACTTTAGTAATAATCTTCCTGACTATACCCAATACCCTGACGGGATTTCAGATCCGATATTCCAGACATCTATCGACAACAAATTCATGCCAAATATTGGAGTAGGCCTGTACCTGAATTCGCCACGCTATTTTTTAAGTCTTTCATTGCCCAAAATCATTGAAAACAACTTTCAGTCGAATGTCAACAACTTCTACACAAAATCTGAATTACGGCATTTTTTCTTTGCCGGAGGACTGATTTTTAATCTTTCAGAATCGGTAAAATTCAAACCCACTTTTATGACTCAAACGGTAACTGGTGCACCTTTCCTGTACGATCTTTCGGCCAACTTCCTGTTTTTCGACAGACTCTGGCTGGGTGGGATGTACCGGTCAGGTGATGCAATAAGCGCAATGGCCCAGTGGATTATAAACAGAAACCTCAGGATAGGATACGCCCACGATTTTACTACTACCGACTTAAAAAACTATCACCAGGGTGTTCATGAGATCATGTTATCGTATGAGTTTGTCACGATAAAGCGACTCTTTATTTCTCCGCGTTATTTCTAAGCTAAATGATCTAACCAAAACATTAACCTATGATTATGAGAATATTAACTGCAATATACCTTATCCTGATCCTTTTTATTGTATCCCTCGCGGGATATTCACAGGAAACAGATTCACGCATCTTTAATGATACAACAATCAGGATTTCCGAAATTGGAACAAATACAATCCGCAGCGATTTTGGCCCTTCAGTAGTGGGTGACAGCCTGTTTTTTACCACCTACCGTGACAAAGTGATGGGTAAAACAGATAAAAAGCTAAGAAAAAATGCCTTCTATGATTTGTACAAAGCACGCATTGACTCAAACGGCAATACAATAAGTAACCGTGAACCCATCAAAGAATTTATCACACGATACCATGATGGCCAGGTCTCCTGGTGTACAAAGACGGGAGAATTATTTGTAACGCAATCTGAAAATCTCAGCGCATTACCGTTTTTACAAACATGGAGAACAGACACCGTAAGATTGCGGATCGTTATTGCACAGGAAAACAACGGCCGATGGGATTCAATCACAGAATTTCCATTCAATAATCCTTTGTATTCGGTGGGTCATCCTGCGATTACGGAATCGGGTGATACGTTAGTTTTTACAAGCAACATGCCAGGAGGCTACGGGGAAACGGATCTCTGGTACTCCATCCGGAAAAACGGCAAATGGGACACCCCTGTTAATCTTGGCCAACCGTTAAATACCTCCGGAAAGGAGGAATTTCCATTCATTACGAATGCTGATTCCGGCGGGCCAAACCTGCTTTTTTCATCAACCGGGAGGCCTGGGTATGGTGGACTAGATTTATATTACACCAGGTTTCCTGTTAACCAGGTCAATCATGTATCGCATTTTGAAGCTCCCCTGAACAGTTCCTATGATGATTTTGCGATGGTTTTACCGCGGAATACTGAGTTTGGTTATCTAACCTCCGATCGCCCGGGAACGGGTAATGACGACATCTACAAATTTACATTCAGGCGAATCGCAAAACCGCTGGTCCCTCCATTAAGGGAATTATATGTTTTCAATCAGAGAAGTCAGCTTCCGATATCCGGCGCAAAAGTAATTTACTGCGACACTCAATACTTTTTAACTGATACAGCGGGGAAAATCGGGTCACTGGCATTCATCGAAAAATGTGAAGTATTGACTTCCAAAATCGGGTACCCGGATACAAAGAAACTGGTGTTTGCAAGAGAATTTCCGGAAGGGGAAATCCCACGTGATACAGTCTGGCTAAATCCGGGTATCAATAAAAATATCACGTTGTTCAATATCTATTACGATCTGGATAAATGGGATATATTACCGGAGGCTGCACATGAACTCGATCAGCTTGTTTCGTTTATGAATGAAAATCCGAACCTGACCGTTGAACTGGGATCGCATACCGATAGCCGTGCCAGTAAACAGTACAATATGCGGTTATCGCAACGTCGCGCAGCATCGGCGGTGAATTATGTGGTCTCAAAAGGAATTGCAGCCAGCCGAATCACTGAAAAAGGCAATGGAGAATCGCAATTACTGAACAGGTGTTCTGATGGAATTGATTGTTTACCGGAAGAACACCGGCAGAACCGAAGAACGGAAATTTTTATTCCTGATTTCGGAAAATCGAAAGAGGTCATTCAGACGAAAGGTGACTATACAGATAATAAAACGGACCAAACCAAAACCGGTAAAACTACAGCTATAGTCAATCAATAAGAGAGTTACGGGAATCTTGTAATAATAAAGGCAGAAATCAGTATTCTGATTTTCTGCCTTTATTAAATCATGGAATTTAAAATGGCGAACCCTCGTCTATTTGATTACCCGGCCTGCCAAACCCTGAAGGGGGCGATTTACTCCCCGCTCCGGCAAGGGCAAATTCATCATTCATTTTTGAGCGGTAAATCGACTCTTTTTTACCTTCTCCAAAGTCATCGGGCATAGTACCCATTGAAATCTCTTCAATGTCGCTGAATCTGGCCAGGGAAGCCTTAAAAGCAAGCTGAACATCACCCACCGAACCATTACGATGCTTCGCAATAATAATTTCAGCAATTCCAAGCAACGAATTGCCATCTGCATCCTGGGTTATTCCGTAATATTCGGGGCGGTGAATAAACATTACCATATCGGCATCCTGCTCAATTGCACCCGATTCACGTAAGTCGGACAGCTGGGGACGTTTTCCATCGCGCGACTCAACCGATCGGTTTAGCTGCGACAGGGCAATTATCGGAACGTTAATCTCTTTGGCAATGGCTTTCAGATTTCGGGAAATGGTACTGACCTCCTGTTCACGGTTACCTTTGACATCCGATCCGGCTGTCATTAGCTGAAGGTAGTCGACAATCACAATACCAATGTCATGCTGCATTTTCAGTCGCCGGCATTTAGCCCTGAATTCAAAAACTGACAACGCCGGTGTATCATCAATAAAGAGAGGGGCATTTTCCAGATTTTTGATCCGTCGGTTAAAGAGTTCCCATTCCCAGTCTTCGAGTTTTCCGCTTTTGATTTTTTCAGATCCAAGTTCTGTCTCAGCCGAAATAAGCCTGTTAACCAACTGTAAAGAGGACATTTCAAGCGAAAACACGGCAACAGAAACATTTTTCAGGACAGCCATGTTTCGGGCCATTGAAAGAACAAATGCAGTCTTACCCATCGCCGGACGAGCAGCAACAATCATTAAATCGGTATTTTGCCAGCCCGAAGTGATCTTATCGAGTTTAGTAAAGCCGGATGCAATTCCGCTCAGTCCATCCGGTTTTTTGGCATTTGCCTCTATCCTTTCGATTGCTTCGCGAAGCAGCGGTTTTATGGGCTGTGACTCTTTCGAGATATTTCCTTCAGTAACCTTGAAAAGTGATGCCTCAGCATAGTCGATCAGATCGTCCAATTCCAGGGAATCGTCATACGATTTGACCTGAATATCGGAAGAAATCCTTATCAACTCACGTTGAATGAACTTCTGGGCAATAATCCGGGCATGAAATTCGATGTGCGCGGCAGAGGCTACCCGGCTGGTTAACTGAGTAATATAAATAGGTCCTCCAACTTCATCGAGTTCCTGCCTGTTTTTCAATTCCTGGGTAACCATCAACAGGTCAACAGGCTTTTCATTGGCAACCAGGTGCTGAATAACCTTGAATATTTTCTGGTGCTCTTCCTTGTAAAAACTTTCAGCTTTAAGAATTGCAGCAACTATAACGTAGGCATCACGCTCAAGCATTAATGCCCCAAGAACAGCTTCTTCAACTTCAGGAGCCTGTGGCGGAATCTTTCCATATTGAGCATTCAGCTGTTCAACAGACATTTTTGGTTTTGTCCGGTTTCGGAAATTATTTGTTTCGGCAGGCATAACGATTGATTAGTAACAGAATATGATTAATTATACGGATATAATTAATTGTCGCAGTTTGATATTAATAAAAGATCCTCCGCGGGTTTGCACCCATTATTTTTAATCCGTTCACAGAAATTAAACCCGATAAAAGGTTCAACATCCCATGGTTCAAAAATAACATTCAATTTTGGATTTTAAAAAGTGAATCCGACGTGTATATCGGATATCATTTCCCGAATCAGCCCTTTGACCATTTTGGAAAATTAGTCAACACCTTATTAACAGAGATTACACACAATTGTGTAAAACTATCGATTGTTCCGAATCACCTGCAATTCGTGATTTTCGAGGCCCGCGTTAATGATATCTGTCAGCAAATCAGTAAGATTCAATCCCATGGCTTTTATTTGCTGCGGGATAAAGCTGGTTTCTGTCATCCCCGGAACCGTATTTACCTCGAGAAAGTAAAACGTTTCACCATTAAGAATATAATCGATACGCACAATCCCTTTACAGTTGCACAGATCGTAGATCCGGGAAGAGAGCGCCTGAACTTTCAGGGTTAAGTCGTCCGAAATGCGGGCCGGGGTTATTTCATCAGCCATGCCGGGGACATATTTTGATTCGTAATTGAAAAACTCATTCACCGGAATTACCTCGGTAACCGGCAAGACTAACTTTCGTTCACCGGTTTTTACCACACCACAGGTAAACTCTTTTCCTTCAATGAATTGTTCAATAATTGCTTCAGGACTTTCATCAAGGGCCTTGTTCACTGCCTCAACAAGATCTTCTGCCTTTTTCACTTTGGTTACCCCAAAACTGGAACCTCCGGCACTTGGTTTGACAAATAAAGGAAGACCTAATGTTTCGACAATCTGCGCCGAGCTGTATTTTTCGCCGGTAAACAGGCGTACCGATAAAGCCATCGGAATGCCGAAGCTTCGCAGGTAATTATTGCAGAAAAATTTATTGAAAGTCAGCGCCGATGATTGAACACCACAGGAGGAATATGGGATTTGCAACATTTCGAAGTATCCCTGGAGTAATCCATCTTCACCGGGAGTTCCGTGAATGATAATATAGGCATAGTCGAATTTGCATTTAAGCCCGTTGACCGTGAAGGAAAAATCAGACTTGTCGATATCGGCCAGTTTATTTTCCTCATCCAGAACGATCCATTCTTCCCCTCTGATTCTCACAAGCCATGGAGTGAATAATTCCAGGTCTATTGCCTTTAGTACGTTTGCTCCGCTTTTGACCGATACCCCGTATTCGGATGAATCACCGCCCGTGACGATCGCAATATTTTTTTTATTCATAGGTATTCTAATTATTCTAAATCTCTGTTCGATATATAGTTGCGCCACTTATCAACCAGCCTGCCAAGGTTTTCGGGCAACTCTGAATCAAAAATCATTTCCTCTTTGGTCACAGGATGAACAAAACCAAGTATTTTGGCATGAAGTGCCTGTCCGGGGATCATTGAGAAGCAATTTTCGACAAACTGCTTGTATTTCGCAAAAGTCGTTCCTTTCAGAATTTTGTCTCCACCGTAAACATCATCGTTAAAAAGAGGATGGCCAATATGTTTCATGTGGACCCGTATCTGGTGAGTTCGTCCCGTTTCCAGAACGCATTCAACCAGGTTAACATATCCCAGTCGTTCGATTACCCTGTAATGCGTTACCGCCGGTTTTCCGCTAAGGCCATCAGGAAAAACGGTAAAAACCTGTCGATTTTTAATACTCCGGCCTATATTCCCTTCGATTGTCCCTTCATCTGATGCAAGATTACCCCATACCAGGGCAACATACTTACGTTTGGTTGTTTTATTAAAGAATTGCAACGCCAGATTCAGTTTGGCCAATTCAGTTTTAGCGACGACGAGTAAACCGGAGGTATTTTTGTCGATCCGGTGTACCAGACCAGGCCTGGGGTCATTCCCCCCGTACAATTCGAGATCCTGGTATTTATATACCAATCCGTTCACAAGTGTTCCGCTGTAATTTCCATGTCCGGGATGAACTACAAGTCCGGCGGGTTTATTGATGATCATGAGTTGGTCATCTTCATAGGTAATATTCAGCGGAATATTCTCAGGAATGATTCTTAATTCGCGTCGGGGATAGTCGAGCATTATGGTCACCTCTTCGCCAGGCTTTACCCTGTAATTTGATTTAACCGGGACACCGCTCACAAAAATACTGCCGGCCTCAGCCGCAATCTGGATCCGGTTCCTCGAAGTTCCCTCAATCCGGTTGGCCAGAAATTTATCAATTCGCAATAATCCCTGGCCAGGATCAGCGATAAACCGGTAATGTTCAAATTGTTCGATTTCTTCACCGGTTTCATCCGGATCATCGTCTGTTGTATTGAAATTCTTCAAGGACCTGTTACTATTAATTAATTATTGAATCGGAGGGTTCAGTCAGCAGTTTTAGCCATACATCCACGGATACTCCGGGTGTAACATAATTTGTTGAATCAGCGGCCGGAATTTGTTTCCATATTAAGGCATTCAAAGTATCCTCCGTGGTTATGACCGCCGGATCGTAAATTACAGCGCCAAGGCTCAATGATCTGCTTTTTAAAATATTTTGTGCATCCTGCAAACTGAGGGAAAACAGATCAGGAATAGTTGTTTCACCACCCGTCATATTTTTGCCAACAACCAGGTCAATTACCGAGCCGTTATTTAACCGTGAACCCGGAGGTATCGTCTGGCCGCCGTGTTTCTGATCAAGGACAAGATCATTAAATTCAGAAGGCCGGTACTCGATACTCCCGAACTCGAATCCTTTCGATTCAAGGAGCACCCGCGCCTGGCGGACAGAAACATCGGTAAGCTTTGGAACTTCGACCTGCTCCGGCAGTAAGGAGGCAAGAGTTATATATATTACCCGGTTAGGTTTTATTTTATGTCCGGCTGATGGTTTTTGAAATACCGCAGTTCCAGGCTGAATTTCTTTCCGATAGACTGAATCTTCGATAACGAACCGGAGACCATGATCACTGGCCATGGCTTCAATTTGGCTCAGGCTCAATCCCTTGAAATCGGGTGTCGGGAAATTTTCTCCCTTGTTGGTGTAAAACGAGAGAAAAAGCATCGTAATCCAAATCAATAAAATTGTCAGAAGAACAGCAAATCCAAAGTGTTTGAGGAAAATTTTACTGGTGAGAAATTCTTTCAGTGGCATACAAGTTGTTTCAATATTTTATCAATGGGAACAAAATTACTCCTAAACTGCCAAACAAAAAATTGTGCTGCACTTATTTTACGGGAATATTCTGATGATGTTATAGATGGTATCACGTTCAGCGGGTATTTTACCTGCTCCTTTGATCAGGGAAATCAATTCCTCAGTCGATGCCGATGGATTTTGCTCCTCAGAACCTGCCATGGAATAAATTTTTGTTGAATCGTCAATTGTACCATCGAGATCATCTACGCCAAAGGCGAGCGAAAGCTGGGAAACCTGTTTCCCGATCATGGGCCAGTAAGCTTTCAGATGGGGAATATTATCAAGGAATATTCTGGATACCGCATAATTTCTTAAGTCCGCGATGGTTGACGACTCTGTAATATGCGAAAACGAGTTATTGTAATGCTTGAATTTCAGGGGGATAAAGGCATTGAATCCATTTGTTTCATCCTGTAATGTACGCAGGCGTTCCATGTGGTCAATCCTGTGATCAAAATTCTCGAGCAAGCCATAAAGCATCGTGGCATTGGTCGGAATCGAAAGTTCGTGCGCAATTTTGTGAATCCGGAGCCATTCGTCTGAGCCGGTTTTATCCGGACAAATTTTCTTTCTGACCTGTTCGTCAAAAATTTCTGCTCCCCCACCCGGCATTGAACCCAGGCCGGCAGCTTTAAGGAGTTGAAGCCCGGCTTCGATTGTTAAACCGGCTTTGCGGCACATCGAATCGATCTCAACCGCCGTAAATGCTTTGATGTGGATATCAGGAATACATTCCCTGACGGCACTGATCATGTCGGCATAAAAATAGACATCCCTGTCGGGATGAACACCTCCGACAATATGGACTTCGGTCGCACCCGAATTTTTATACGATGATGCCTTTTCGATGATATCTTCGATACTAAACTCCCAGCAACCCTCTTCACCCTTACGTCTGCGATAGGAGCAGAAAGCGCAATGATTGACACAGATATTGGTGGGTTCGATGTGAAAATTACGGTTGAAAAACACATGGTTTTTGCTGGCTCGCTGAGCAGCCGCTTCGGCCAACAGGGATAATACCGGCAAAGTTGCCTCATTATAGAGCAAAACTCCATCTGCAGGAGTTATGCGTTCGTTTGAGATCACTTTTTCCGCCACGCGAAACAAGGGTGGTGCGATCCCTGCCAGTTGCATTAATGACAAAACAGAGTTATCCATACCCGGATAGTTTTAAATAAGCTGTAAGAGCAATATCAAAATCAAAGTGGATTTAAGGTAATCCGGTTTAAACACAAAAGGTAAAGAACACCGTTCTTTACCTTTTGCTTAAGATTGTTGAACAACAATCAGTTATCTCTTATGCTGCGGTTCATCCGAGACGCTAAGTTTTTTACGTCCTTTGGCACGACGCGCTTTAATTACCTTGCGACCGTTAGCGGTAGACATTCTTTCACGGAATCCGTGTTTGTTTCTCCTCTTTCTATTCGATGGTTGAAATGTTCTTTTCATCTCGGAAAAAATATTTTATTAATTAAACTGTTTCTTCTATATTTTGGAGTGCAAAACTACGTCTTTTTTCCTTTATTGCAAAACAATTACCTAATAAGTGCAAATATATTTCAACACTTTATTTATTTACGGGAAGATAGACCACTTTTTTGGTCTCAAAAAAGGGTTCATTAAAAAAACCGGCGATTTCGGAGACTTCCACCCTCTTCCTGAAATCCTCCAGTTCATCCTGAAAATCACCTCCCTTTAAATAGATTATTCCGTTTGGAAGTGAGTTTTTTGGTTTACGCGAAACATTTTTTTTGACCAGTCCCACAAATGCAGGGAATGCCGTAACTGCTCTCGATATAACGAAATCAAATTCATCCTTTAACTCTTCAACCCTTGTATGAACGGCAGTGACATTTTCAAGTCCGAGCTCTTCAGCCACCGCCTGCACAACTTTTATCTTTTTTCCGGTCGAATCGATCAGTACAAAGTGGCTGTCGGGGAATAATATGGCAAGCGGTATCCCGGGAAAGCCGCCTCCGGTGCCGACATCAAGGATCCTGGTACCGGGTCTGAAACTGATGATTTTTGCGATGGCAAGTGAATACAAAACGTGCTTTTCGTAAAGTGAATCAATATCTTTTCGTGAAATAACATTTATTTTCCCGTTCCACTCGTGATAAAGAGGCTCCATTCTTTCGAACCGTGTGATTTGCTCCGGTGACAGATTGGGGAAATATTTTAAAATTTTTTGCATATCCTGAACTTCGTTACTATTTGAGCTATTATCTGAGCTATTAATTAATGGGATTTGGTCCGGGGTGATGACACTTTTTCTCAGTCGCTGATATCGGTGTTTTTCAGCAGATCGAAAAGCATTTCCCGCGAACGAAAGAGTTGAACTTTCACCGTATCCAAAGGCAGGTTAAGTTCTTTGGCAATTTCATTATACGAATATTCCTTGAAATAGCGCAATTCCAACAGTGTACGGTATCGTGGTCTTAAACGGGACACTGCCTTGCGCAACAATTTCGACTTTTGATCTTTGATAAATGCTTCTTCAGGTGTATCGGAATCTATACGTGAATTGTAATTGTATTCGCTTCCACCGCTTCTGTTGATATTAATCAAAGGCTCGAGCGGAACGGTAGCAATTCTTTTTTTTCGCAAATGATCAATCGCATTGTTGGACGCAATACGGAAAAGCCAGGTACTGAAGGCAAACTGAGGCTCATATTGATGGATATTTGCAAAAGCTTTTCCAAACGCCTCAATACTAAGATCTTCGGCATCAGTCTTATTGTTTACAATTTTAAGGAGCATAAAATAAATGGCATCTTTGTAACGTTTCATCAAGTGGGTAAAGGCTTTTTCATCGCCCAGACGCGCCGCTTTTACATACTCGATATCATGCCTGGCATCTTCAGATAGAAAAGGGTTTATTTCCATTTTCGTTTATGACCAGTAAATAACTGATTTAAAGAAATTATGCCGTTTACAAGAGGAATTAAAGATCGGAATAAAACCAATCCCGGGAAAAGTTTTCTTTCTCCCAGGCGCTTCATCGCTATAATCCCCCATACCAATTCATGAATAATTTTGAACATCCATATCGCCGCCACCCAAATTCGCCACGGCGAAAGAATAAGCAGTGCAATCATAGTAAGATCGAAAACGATCCGGCTAATAGTGTTAATCCATAAAAAAACACTTTGTCCGAAAGTGAATTTTCTCTTTAATAACAATTGTTTCTTCTTAAAGTTCATTCCATCATACCAGTCTGTTTCTCCGGTATAGGTAACTGCAGCAGATTGGTTAAGAAGATATACTGAATTTCGGCGCCCGGAGATTTTGTTCAGGTATAACTCATTCTCACTGAACGGAGAATCAAGAACAGCGGCAAAACCTCTGCGTTTAAGGAATTGTTCACGTTTATACCCAATATTCATATCGGAAACAGGCATTGGCAAACCCAGGTAACGGGCCGATCCGTAAAGGATGAAGGAATCAAAATTTTCATACCTTACGAATTTCTGCATCGAACCGTTTCTATTGCTGTATTTCACAAAACCAAAGGCAGCCTCCGTTCCCGGATGCAGCTCATCGGCAAAAGATTTCAGCCAGTCCTTGCCGGGTACTCTGCACAAAGGATTAAGAAATATGACCCAATCTTTCGTGGCAGCCCGTATACCAATTGTTATGGCCAGGGCGTTCGGAAAGTCGGTTTCCTGAATAATATGGCTCGTTTTAAGCCTGCCGGATTGAAACTTGAGTTCCGAAAGGTACCATTCGGTTCCGTCGAGTGAACAATCATCCACAACCACAACCTCGAAATCAGGATAATCCTGTTCCAGCAGTGCAGGGATCAGTTCTCTTAGATTTTCTTCATAATTTCTTGAGGGTACAATGACGGAGATTGAAGGAATTTCATCATGCACTGCCTTTTTTTTAGCACTTAGGATGAAAATGGCCATCAACCACTGGTAAAACAACTGGATAAAAAACATCAATGCAAATGCGCATAGTAATACCAGTTCAACAATGCTAAATGAAAACCCGCTTATTTCAATCATAATAATATCAACGAAAGTGCTCAAAATTACACATTGGCACGTGAATTATTGTGGATTTTCCCGCTTATTTCACGATTTATTAACCTTTCGCAATATTCTTCTATTATGACTATCTTTACGCCGCCAAAATTGGAAAATGAAATTTGAACTGCAGGACACGGCTCCGTCATCAAAAGCGCGGGCCGGTAAAATAGAAACAGCTCATGGGCTGATAGATACCCCGATATTTATGCCCGTGGGCACAATTGGTTCGGTGAAAGGTATTCATTTTCAGGACGTGAAAGAAGACATTAAGGCTCAGATTATTCTTGGTAATACCTACCATTTGTATCTCAGACCTGGGACCGAAATTATCGAAAGTGCCGGAGGACTTCATAAGTTTATTGGCTGGGATAAACCAATTCTAACCGATAGCGGGGGTTTTCAGGTCTTTTCACTTGGCGATATCCGGAAATTATCGGAAGAAGGGGCGCGGTTTCAATCACACATTGATGGCTCACGTCATCTCTTCACTCCTGAAAATGTGATTGATGTTCAACGCTCTATCGGCGCCGACATTATTATGGCATTTGATGAATGCACCCCCGGTGATGCAGATTATGATTATGCGCGTAAGTCACTTGAAATGACCCAACGGTGGTTAGGCAGATGTGTCAGCAGATTTAAAGAGACCGAACCAAAATATGGTTATTCCCAGTCTTTCTTTCCGATTGTTCAGGGTTGTGTCTATAGCGACCTGCGTATAAAAGCGGCTGAACATGTAACCACTTTTGAAAGCGACGGCTATGCAATAGGCGGACTTTCGGTAGGTGAGAAAGAAGAAGACATGTACAAAATGATTGAAGTGGTTAATTCGGTTCTGCCGGAAAATAAACCACGCTATCTGATGGGAGTAGGGACACCCGTCAATATTCTTGAAGGAATAGACCGCGGAATTGATATGTTCGATTGTGTGATGCCTACCAGAAACGGCAGAAACGGAATGCTCTTTACACGTAATGGAATCATCAATATTAAAAATAATAAATGGCGCGACGACTTCTCTCCTCTTGATCCTGATGGAACCTCCTTTGTAGACCATCAATATTCCAAAGCTTATCTTCGTCACCTTTTTCAGGCGAAAGAGATGCTTGGACCACAAATCGGGAGTATTCACAATCTCGCCTTCTATCTTTGGCTGGTGGGTGAAGCCAGGGAGCAAATATTGTCGGGCACCTTCAAAACATGGAAGGAAAAGATGGTTAAACAAGTTGGAAAACGTCTGTAATTAAGCTGATTATCATTTAATATAAATAAAGGCCAATGGTCACTAAATACATTAAAAGACTCGACCAGTATATTATTAAAAAATACCTGGGAACATTCTTCCTGGCTATAGCCCTAATTATCAGCATCTCCATTATATTTGATATCTCCGAGAATATTGATGATTTCATTTCCAAAAAAGCACCTCTACGGGCAATAGCGATCGACTATTACCTGAACTTTATACCATATTTTGCGAATCTGTTTAGTGCCCTTTTTACCTTTATTGCGGTAATTTATTTCACAAGCAAGATGGCCTACAACTCCGAGATTATTGCAATTCTTGCAAGCGGAGTTCCTTACAGCCGATTGATGCGCCCTTACATGATCGCATCGGGCATTATTGCAGTGATGTCGTGGATTCTGGGAAATTTCATTATTCCGGCCTCGACCGAATCGCGTGTGAATTTCAGGAACACCTATATAAAAAACGAATATATTAATCTTGATAAGAATATCCATCGTCAGCTTGAACCAGGGCTGTTTGTTTACATGCAGAATTATAACAATAAACTGGATGTAGGTTACAAATTTTCAATCGAACAGTTTGAAGACCGGAGGCTGGTATCGAAACTGATTGCGGAGAGTATTAAATGGGACAGGGAGAAAAAGAAATGGACCATAAAAAATTATTATGTCCGTGATTTACGGGGGCCTCAGGAGATAATTACTACCGGCACAGAAATAGACACAACCCTGCGGATGCTGCCTGCCGATTTTGGTCAGCAGAGCAGCAAGGAAGAGACCATGGATTACTGGCAAATCAACGATTATATCAAAGACCTTAAGCTACGTGGTGTAGATAATATCGCCCGTTACGAACAGGAAAAATACAGGCGGACCGCTGGTCCGATCAGTACATTTATTTTATCGGTGATCGGGGTTTCGCTCGCTTCACGCCGTGTGAGAGGAGGAATGGGGCTTCATCTGGGAGTTGGCTTGTTACTGAGCTTTTCCTACATCATGTTTATGCAGGTTTCCACAATCTTTGCTGTAAAGGTCGGATTTAACACCCTGCTTGCCGTTTGGCTCCCCAATATTGTTTATTCGCTGATTGCAATCGGTCTGTATATAAGGGCGTCAAAATAGTTAGAACATTTTACCGAAATAGTCTATTCTTTGATTCATAAAGTATTAGTAAAGTTTAATTTCAGAAAGCAGGTACATTAGAGTATAAAATATAGTATTTTTACATCCGGATTTTTTTTAACCAAACTGTGTTTGGATCTGGTAAAAACGATGAATTAGAAATTTAAAAAACACTTATGTCATTTAAAAGAAACATCCTTGACCTTCGGAAAAGAAAAAAGGAGGCACAGCAAGGAGGTGGCGAAAAAGCCATTGAAAAGCAGGTGGCTATGGGTAAGAAGACTGCCCGCGAAAGGATAAAAGCCATTCTGGACGAAAATTCTTTCCATGAGTACGACCTTTTTGTGGAACACACTGGTCGTGATTTTGATATGGAGAAGAAGGTATTACATGGTGATGGTGTTATTATTGGAACAGGAACCATGTATTCTCAGCCGGTTGCAATTTACGCGCAGGATTTTACAGTTGCAGGCGGATCCCTTGGACTGATGCATGCCCGTAAGATTACCAAAATCATGGATCATGCGTTGAAAATGCGGGTTCCGCTGATTGGGATCAATGATTCCGGTGGTGCCCGGATTCAGGAAGGTGTAAATTCGCTTGCAGGATATGGAGAAATATTTTACCGTAATACAAATGCCTCCGGAGTAATTCCGCAGATATCAGTCATTCTCGGCCCATGTGCCGGAGGTGCTGTATATTCACCGGCACTGACGGACTTCGTTTTTGTAGTTGAGAATATTTCAAAAATGTTTATTACCGGACCCGGCGTTATTAAAAGTGTTCTTGGCGAAGAAATTTCGATGGAAGAACTTGGCGGCGCGATGGTTCACAGTGAGATAACGGGAAACGCACATTTCTTCGCGAAAAGCGAAGACGAATGTTTTGAGCAAATTAAAAAGCTGATTACTTTCATCCCCTGGAATAATGCTCAAAAAGCACTTAAATTCCCTATACAGGAACCTATCCCCGGAAAAAGTATCGAGGAGATCGTTCCCGTCGATCCACATAATCCCTATGATATACGGGATATCATCAAAGCGGTATCCGATGGTTCTGACTTCTTCGAGATCATGGAATATTTCGCAAGGAATATTGTAATCGGATTTGGCCGTATCGAGGGAAATACCGTGGGTTTTGTTGCCAATCAACCAATGTATCTTGCAGGGGTTCTCGATTGTGACAGCTCTGATAAGGCAGCCCGTTTTATTCGCTATTGTGATGCATTCAATATTCCCATTGTAACCCTTGAGGATATGCCGGGCTATTTACCGGGTGTCGATCAGGAGCATGCCGGAGTAATCAGACACGGAGCTAAATTATTGTATGCCTACAGTGAAGCCACCGTTCCTAAAGTGACGGTCATCATTCGCAAAGCATATGGTGGCGGTTACATCGCGATGAATTCACGTCACCTTGGAGCCGATTTTGTTTTCGCATGGCCGACAGCCGAAATTGCGGTTATGGGTCCCGAAGGAGCAGCAAATATCGTGTTCAAAAAAGAGATCGATGAAGCGGAAAATCCTGCCGAAATGCGTCAGCAAAAAATCCAGGAGTACAAGGACAAATTTGCAAATCCGTTTGTAGCAGCGTCAAAAGGATATATTGATGAGGTGATCGAACCGTCCGAAACCAGGGCACGACTTATTCATTCACTCGAAGTATCAGGGAGCAAGGTTGATCCTCGTCCCGCCAGAAAACATGGTATTCCACCATTCTGATCCCAATTTTGAGTAAAACAGTTAATTATGGAAGAAAGCAGTTCAAAATACCAGGTTTTCATTGTGAACAGTGCCAAATATCTGACATTGACCACTCCGAAATTCGACAAACGTAAAAAATGGCAGAAACTTGATCCGAAAGAGGTTCGTTCCTTTATCCCGGGTTCAATAATCGAAGTTTTTGCCAAACCGGGCCAGCGATTAAAAGCAGGGGAAGTGATATTAACACTCGAAGCAATGAAGATGTATACCAAGGTGACAATGCCTTTTGATGGGGTAATCAAAAGTATTGAGGTTTCAAAAGGAAACCGGATCCCCAAAGATACATTGATGGCCACTATAGAATAAAAAAACGGGCTGCTAATATTTAGCAGCCCGTTTTTTTTATCCGATTGAATGTTTTATCCCTGCAGTCCCGATTTTAATACCGTGACATTTTTGTACCTGTCCTTTACTTCCATTTTTGCCTGTTCTATCCGGTCCATTGTTTTAACACAGAGAATACCTTTCTTCTTCATTGCCAGATTTCTGCTGATATGAGTTTCGGGGAATTTTCCACCTTTCACCAGGACAATCCTGATAGACAATGCCAGAACTGCAGTCGAAATTAATGCTATAGCAATCAGGATAATTTTTAATGTAATCATTTCAATTATTTATTAAGCAGCAAAGGTAACCAACAATTTCAAATACGCTTGTCTAAATTTCTGAAAATTTCCAGAATATTTTCAATCGATAATTCGCCTTCCAATTGAATACCAATATTTTGTAATAATCGAACGGGTTCAGTTTCCAGACTGGCACGCGGAATGGAGTTGCCATGAGCAAAATTCAGGTACTTTAATATCCAGAATGCATTGAGTATATGGAAGAACCGTTTTTCGAAGACTTTTGCATTCGAGCAGTTTGCCTTGAGCCCGAGAATTTCGTCTGTCGTTTTAGCCTCCGCACAGAATGATTGTAATGACGGATGCAGATTCCCGAATGAAGAAGATATTTCGGTAGCATCCATTTGCCAGAATCGGGAAGCCAACGAAAACAAGGGTTTTAAATGCCCAAAAACTTCGAGTGAATAAGTAAAATTCAATTCAGGACTCCCTTCGTTCCATTTTTTTATGGCAGCTCCCGTGCCAAAAGGCACTCTGTCTGATTGTCGGGCTGAAGGGAAAACTGTAGTGGAGGTTATATTCCCATACTGGCCCAGCAATACCAGTTTGTGCAGGAAATAAAAATCCTCACCCGCCTTCCGTCGGTTCATGCCGCCCTGCCGGACATATGCCGTTGCTTTCATGGCAAAACTCGATCCCACTGTATGAATGGCATGCGGATAACCGCACCAGTGCATGGCAAGTCGGTAGTAGCGCATATGGAGCTCATACCGTATAATCCCTTCACGAAGATTTGCACTCAATCCCGGCCCATCATAGGGGTGCTCAAAATGAATGGTGAAAAAATTGCTGGAAGGATTTTCATAAAAAGCAGATTCAACCGCCTGGAAGTAGTTGGGTAAAACAGTACTGTCAGCATCGAACGAGAAAATTATACCCTCCGAATAATTGTTCCTGATGATTTGTCCTACGGCGTAGTCCATACCAATTTTACGTGCCCAGCCCACGCCTGCCCATTTTCGGGGCAGGTTTTGCGCTATAATACATTGTACTTCAAAAAATAAATGTTCGTGCTGATGCTGCCATTGACCGATACTTTCAGCAGTTGCGATATTTTGTGCCACCGCCCCGGCAGGTGAATCTTCCGAATCGTTAATAACCACGATCACCAAAACATCTGCCTTCGGAGGATAGCAGGCAGCAAGCGAATCAAGTGTTGTAAGGATGTCAGGTTCGTTGTAACCCGGAATCACTACAAATAGTGAGGCACGTTTTGATGGCTGATCAAGGCTACGGCCAAAGTGGTCATTCTGACGCTCAATATATCTTTGAAGAATTTCCATAGCAGAAAAAAGCCCCGAAAAATTCAGGGCTTTAAAATTTTATTTTGTCAGAGATCTGTACCGGTCATTCAATCCCTTTGTTACCTCCTGGGTTATATTGTATTGCTGAGATCCTTCCAGCATGGATGCACTGTTGAGGATGATATCGTATTTTTTTACTTCATTATAACTTTTCAGAAACGATGAAATGCTGTCAACAATCTGCTGATTGATCTGTCCCTGTATTTCGGATAATTTCTGAGTCAGGTCATAGTCGAGTTTCTGAATTTCCTGCTGAACACTAACCAATCTCTCCTGTTCCTGCCTCGCACGATCTTCTGTTAAAAATCCTCCGCGCTGTACCTTCTCCTGAAACGCAGCAGCATCGCGCTCAAATTTGATCCGTTTGTCGGTGTACTCTTTTCTGAAAGCTGCCTGCTTCTCTGAAAATTCAGAGTTGAGCTTCACTGCAAGCTCATAAGTAAAAAGCATGGAATCCATTTTAACATACGCGAACGACAATGGTTTGTTAGACCCTTCTGTCACATCGGGCTGAGCAGAACTGCCATTTTTAGTTCCTGTAAAATAGATAACATAAAGAGCTACAATAGCCACTGCCAAAACGATATTCACAATAATCGAGTTCTTCATAAAAATCATTTATGTTTTAATCTCTGCAAAATTTTTGATGGACAAATATAATCGAAAAGTCGAAGCATAAAACGAACAGATTTACTTTTTGTTTTATCCTGCAATTTATCATGTAAAAATAACTAAAATGAGCTTGTGAATTGATAAACATCATAGATCATCCCATCAGTGACCGCTATTTTTACAAAGTTTAACAATAATCGAATTCTAAAGCATATACACCGAAAAAATGATCAATAAATTAATTGCCTGGATGCTGCCTTACATACCCCAAAGAATCGTGTGGATTTTTTCAAAACGGTATATTTCCGGTCAGGATATCAGTGACGCACTCGCCGAATCACGAAAACTAAATCAAAGCGAAATAATGGTGACCGTAGATTTACTTGGTGAATACATTAAAGACCTTACAGAAGCTGACCATTATAAAATACAATATATCGACCTGATTAAACGCTTTACTGCAGAGAAAATTGACGGCAATTTTTCAGTTAAGCCATCTATGTTCGGACTTTTACTCGACCGGGAAGCCTGTTATTATAATATACGCGCTATTGTTGAAACTGCCGATCAATGCAATTCATTTATTAAGATTGATATGGAGGATTCGGAATGCACTACTATCGAACTGGAGATTTTCAGAAGGTTAAAAACTGAATTCCCTGACCGTGTTGGAATCGTTGTCCAGGCCTATATGCGTCGAACACTTGATGATATCAAAAATCTTCTCGATTTGCATAAACCTGAATCACCCCTTAATTTTAGACTTTGTAAAGGAATTTATATTGAGGATGAGTCGATTGCCTACAAAGGTTATCAGGAAATCAGGGACCATTACGTTGAAGATATGCGTTTTATGCTTCAAAATGGCATATATGTCGGTATTGCCACCCACGATCAGTATCTGATCGAAAAAGCCTATGAAATAATTGAGGAATTGAAAATCCCAAAAGACAAGTATGAATTCCAGATGCTTTTTGGTGTTGCTCCGAAACTAAGGAAATCTATCGTGGATCGCGGACATCGGATGAGGGTTTACGTGCCTTACGGCAAACAGTGGTTTAATTATTCAACCCGCAGACTTAAAGAGAATCCCAACATGGTCTGGCACATCCTCAAAGCGATGATTGTAAGACAATAAACCGGAGACTGTGAGCATCCACTGATTGTAAACATACTGTTACCTTTGGGTTTTTACCTGGCCGGAATTGAATCTCGATTTTCTGTGCCTTGTGGTATTGCATGATCCAAGGCAGAATAAATCTCCGTTAGAATTTTGCTTTCACCCGCTGTAATCCTCTCCCGCGCAATCTTACCCGGGGTTGAAATCGGTGATCCGTAGATAATATTATTGGTACGGTAACTCTGTGTCGACATTCCAACAGAATTCTCAGGTGTTGCCAACATCCCCTTATTTTCATTGCGCATTTGATTGGTACGTGACATTTTTTTTGCATTCATACTGGCATCGTATACCTGTGATGACCGGGTTAAAGCCTGAATCACCGCTTTATCAACATGGATTAAAAGTCATTTCACATGTTTAATAACATCCGTAAAATAAATCTTTCACATAAATAAAAGAAGTAAGTTTGCAGAACGGATCAGAACAGTTGGGCAGCTAGTTTTTTAGAGGATGAAACCAGTCAAAACAGTATTTCTCGCCGCTGTAGAGTTGTTATGGTCGTATTCATCCCAATATAGATCTGGTTTAGCAAATGATGTGGCAGCATACAGTCCTTCTGAGAGAAAAAATTAAGAGATGAGATTCAGTTTTAAACCTAATATAGACTCGGGAATATCAAAGGTTCAGCAACTTGTCGATGCCTTGATTCGTTCCATTAATTTAAAGATGCTGCGTCAGGGTGATGCTTTGCCTTCGGTGAATGAATTGATGAAGGAATCGGGACTCTCACGCGATACCGTTTTCAAAAGTTATGCAGAGCTGAAGCGCCGTGGTATTGTGGAGGCAATACCTAACAGGGGCTACTTTGTGACCCGCTCGCAAAAACAGGTTTTTCTGTTTCTCGATACATTCAAATCGTATAAAGAGGTGCTTTATACCTCCTTTAAACAAAATTTATCACGGAATGTACTGGTAGACATTAATTTTCATCATTACAATTTCGATCTTTTTGAATCCATAATCCGCAATAGCATCGGAAAGTTCAATTCCTATATCATCATGAATTTCAATCACCCGGATATTCCCCAGGTGATCAATGAAATTGATCCTGATAAATTACTTCTGATTGACTGGGCAATACATTCCCGAAATGGTCAGTCAAAAGTATACCAGGACTTTGGGGAATCGGTTTACCGGTGTTTAGCTTCCGGTTGGCACTTGCTGAGGAAATATGATGAAATGGTTTGTGTTTATCCCGAATATACGTTTCATCCCATTGAATCAGTTGAAAACATCAACCGATTTTGTGATAATAACAAATTGAAATTCAGCGTTATATATGATATTGACGATCTTGATATCCAGATTGGGAAAGTCTACCTGGTATTTGAAGATATAGATCTTGCAGCAATACTGGAACAGGCGAACAAGAAGAAATTCAAACTGCGGGACGATTTCGGACTGCTTTCATATAACGATACGCCTATGAAACGTTTTATCGCTGATGGAATTACCGTTATTTCGACCGATTTCAAACTGATGGGCCAGAAAGCAGCTGAATTTGCATTAACCAATACAAAGTCCGATTTTCTCGTGCCTACAGAATTAATTATCCGCGAATCACTTTAGGGTGTGCAATAAATAGTTTATATGACTTGGTTCTGCAACAATCGATTATGAAGTAGCTTATTTAAAAACAAAAATATAGGTTATTCTATTACACACCCTGAACGATCATGACACAACAGAACAGATTTATTTATAAATTTTGAATTACAAACTGATATGTATCTATTAGGAATCGACATTGGAAGTTCTTCGGTAAAGGCTTCCATTCTGAACGGTGAAACAGGAGTGATCGCCGGTTCGTCCTTTTACCCGAAAAATGAAATGACCATTATCGCCAAACAAGCCGGTTGGGCGGAGCAGCATCCCGAAACGTGGTGGGATAACCTTAAACTGGCTATTGCTGAAGCAATTTCATTGGCCCGGATTCCAGGTCATGCAATTACTGCAGTCGGTATCTCTTATCAGATGCATGGGCTGGTTGTAACGGATAAACATCAGCAGGTATTACGACCATCCATTATCTGGTGCGACAGCCGGGCAACCGAAATCGGAAACAAGGCATTTAATGAAATTGGAAACGAAAAGTGCCTGAAAGCGCTGTTAAACTCACCCGGAAATTTTACCGCCTCAAAACTGAAATGGGTAAAAGACAACGAACCATCTCTTTACGAAAAGATCGATAAAATAATGTTGCCTGGCGATTATATTGCCATGTGCCTGACCGGTGAAATCCGAACCACCGCCTCAGGATTATCTGAAGGGATGTTCTGGGATTTCAGGAAAAATAAAGTTTCCGATCTGGTTCTTGATTACTATGGTTTTCGCAGTGGGCTGATCCCTGAACTCGTTGATACTTTGGGAATCCAGGGTTATGTTTTAACCGACATTGCTCATGAACTGGGTTTAAAACCTGGCATCCCGGTTGCCTACCGTGCCGGCGATCAGCCAAACAATGCACTGTCACTAAATGTCTTACATCCCGGTGAAATTGCAGCAACTGCCGGAACTTCTGGCGTTGTTTACGGAGTGAGCGGAGAAGTAAAATACGATCCGCAGTCAAGGGTAAATACGTTCGCTCATGTTAATCACACAGCCGATGCTGACCGTCTGGGAGTATTACTCTGTATTAACGGTACCGGCATTCTTAATTCATGGATGAACAGGAATGTAGGAAATAAAAATCACTCATACGAACAGATGAATGAACTGGCAAAAAGTATTCCGGCCGGATCTGATGGCCTTTCAATACTTCCTTTCGGGAACGGTTCCGAACGCGTTTTGGGGAACCGGAATATTGGTGCCCAGATATGCGGGCTTGATTTCAACAGGCATACCCAGGGGCATCTTTTCAGGGCCGCCCAGGAAGGAATTGTTTTTTCGTTTAAGTATGGAATGGATATACTAAAAGGGATCGGGATAGATGCAAAAGTAATCCGGGCGGGCAAAGCAAATATGTTCCTCAGCCCTGTCTTCCGCGAAACTTTAGCCAATATTACCGGTGTTTCGATTGAGTTGTACAATACTGACGGAGCGGCCGGAGCAGCTCGTGGAGCTGGTATAGGTTCAGGATATTATGACTCATTTTCGTCAGCATTCGCAGGATTGAAAAAACTCGAAACTGTAGAGCCGGATACGAGCGAACAGGATAAAATAAACCAGGCTTACCTTGTCTGGGAAGAAAATCTGAAGAAATTTATCTGAAGAATTACATATCGGAACCGGAGTTCCCGGTATGAAGTAATTTATATCAAAAATAACCGGTATTAAGTATCACTAGTATATTTTATTAAAACAGAAAGAGTTATGGACGCATTTATTGGCAAAAAAGAGTATTTTCCGGGAATAGGAAAAATTAAATTTGAAGGAGTTGAATCCAGAAATCCATTGGCATTTAAATGGTACGATGAAACAAGGATGATCAACGGCAAGACCATGAAAGATCACCTTCGCTTCGCGATCGCTTACTGGCATACATTCTGTGGAGACGGCGGCGATCCTTTTGGCCCTGGCACAAAGAGTTTTCCATGGACAGGTGCTGCCGATCCAATGGAAGCAGCCTACAACAAACTGGATGCGGCTTTCGAGTTCATCACAAAAATCGGAGCTCCGTTTTATTGTTTTCACGATACTGATATCGTCGGTGACGGATCGGTATTTGAAATTGAAAAGAGGATGAGCCAGGCAGTTCCGGTAATGAAACAGATGCAGAAAGACTCCGGTGTTCAGCTTCTCTGGGGTACAGCCAACGTATTTTCGAATCGCAGGTACATGAACGGAGCATCCACAAATCCCGATTTCAGTGCACTGGCAAATGCAGCCGTGCAGGTTAAAAATGCAATTGATGCAACGATTGCTCTGGGTGGGACTAACTATGTGTTCTGGGGCGGTCGCGAAGGCTACATGTCGCTTCACAATACAAATACAAAAAGAGAACTCGAACATCTGGGACGGTTTCTGCAGATGGCACGTGATTATGCCCGCAAAAACGGATTCAAAGGATCTTTCCTCATTGAGCCCAAGCCGATGGAACCAACCAAACATCAATATGATTTTGATACCCAGACTGTGATTGGATTCCTGCGTCAGTACGGACTTGAAAACGATTTCAGGATGAATATCGAGGTCAATCACGCTACCCTGGCTGGCCATACATTTTCGCACGAGCTGCGCATGGCCAGCGATGCAGGAGTTTTCGGATCGATTGATGCCAATAAGGGCGATTATCAGAATGGCTGGGATACCGACGAGTTTCCAACAAATATTTACGAAGTCACCGAAGCAATGATTGAGATCATTCAGGCCGGAGGTTTCGAAACCGGAGGCATCAACTTCGATGCTAAAACCCGCCGTAATTCATCTGACCTTGAAGACATATTTATAGCCCATGTTTCAGGAATGGACGTTTTTGCCAGGGCTTTTATCATTGCCGATAAATTACTCAAAGAGTCCGATTACCTTAAGTTCAGAAAAGAACGTTACAGTTCTTATGATAGTAATAAGGGTGCCGCATTTGAAGCAGGCAAACTGACGTTCGAAGATCTGCGTGAGATAGCGGCTGAAATTGGCGAACCAAAACAGATCAGCGGCAAACAGGAAATGCTTGAACAGCTGATTAACAGCTTTATCTAAACCCATGAAGGAACGTAATCTGGGTTATGTGATGGGGATTACACTGGTGGCAACACTGGGTGGGCTCTTGTTCGGATATGATACAGCAGTAATTTCAGGCGCAGAAAAATCGGTGCAGGCTTACCTTATTACAAGCCTCGGACTTGGATCGCTGGCACACGGCGCGACAATTTCAAGCGCATTGATTGGTTGTATCATCGGAGGTATGATTTCAGGAATCCTGGCTTCAAAATTGGGCCGAAAAAAAACACTGATGTTCGCGGCGGTTTTGTTCTTCATCTCAGCATTAGGTTCAGGTTATCCTGAATTCCTGTTTTTCAAAAGAGGTGAACCTACCATGGGTTTGTTATACATGTTCAACTTTTACCGTATCTTAGGTGGTATTGGTGTTGGACTGGCATCAGCTGTTGTCCCTATGTATATCGGGGAAATTGCTCCGGCCGATATTCGCGGCCGACTGGTTTCGATCAACCAGTTTGCCATTATTTTTGGAATGCTGGTCGTTTATTTCGTCAACTGGGGAATTGCCCAGGGAAAAACAATTGAATTTATCAATGAAACCGGGTGGCGTTGGATGTTTTTATCCGAAGCAATACCTGCCGGAATTTTTGGAATATTGTTGTTCTTTGTTCCCGAAACGCCGCGATTCCTTGCCTTAACCCATCAGGATGGCAAAGCGTTGGAAATCCTGACCAAAATTAATGGAATCCAGCAGGCCAGACTCATTATGAACGATATCAAAAAATCGGTTGAGGCCGCTTCGGAAAAATTATTTGCCTTCGGAAAGGTGGTCATCATCATAGGGATTCTACTCTCAGTCTTCCAGCAATTTGTTGGGATCAATGTCGCGCTTTACTATGCCCCGCGTATTTTCGAAAGTATGGGTGCTGCCAAGGACGCCTCAATGCTCCAAACGGTTGTGATGGGATTGGTCAATGTAATTTTCACTGTGCTGGCAATCGTAACGGTCGATAAATATGGCAGGAAGCCGCTACTGATGATCGGATCGATAGGCATGGCGGTAGGAATGTTTGCCATCGGTGCACTGGCCTTTATGAAGGTTATCGGAATTAGCACACTGGTATTTATTGTTATTTATACCGCCTCGTTTATGATGTCATGGGGACCAATCTGCTGGGTACTTATCAGTGAAATATTTCCCAATAAAATCAGGGGAAGAGCGATTGCAATTGCTGTTGCTGCTCAGTGGGCAGCAAATTATTTTATTTCGTCGACCTATCCGGCCATGATGGAATTCAGTGGTGCAATGACCTACTGGTTCTATGGCGTGATGAGTCTTCTTTCCTTTATTTTTGTCTGGAAAATGGTTCCGGAAACCAAGGGAAAGACCCTCGAAGAGATGGAAGGTCTGTGGCTTAAAACAAAATAAGTCGGATTGGTAATTGGTTCTTCGCCGGAATAATTAGATCATACCGATTAATTACATTAACGAATCCCCCAAAGATTTAAAATCCAAGGGGGATTCTTTTACTCCTGTTACAGACCGACGGAAAAAATAACCCGAACCGAAAAGTACGGGTGTAAATCAATTTTACACCCCGATTACTTATCCATAAAAAAATTCGTAGACGAATATTATTAATTTTGTAGCAAAACCAGTTAAAATTGCCTGATATATCAATCATAATCGTAAATTACAAAGGGTGGAAAAGACTAAAACAATGCCTTGACTCACTTAAATTAATTACAGATAGTCGTTTTTCACACGAGGTGATTATAATTGATAATTTATCAAATGACGGACAATTTGAAGTTTTCATTGAGTTGTACCCGGCTTTTACCTTTATCGTCAACTCGGGTAACCTGGGTTTTGCAAGCGGTTGCAACCTGGGAGCTTCCAAAAGCCACGGCTCCTTTCTTTTGTTTTTAAATCCAGATACCATAATTACAGCAGACGCATTATTTAGTCTTTTTAAAGAAATTCTGTCCAGGAAAAAATTCTCAGTAATTTCATGTGGCCTGGTCAATGAGAATGGGTATAAGGAGCGGCTGAACAGGAAATTCTTATCGGTATTCACCGTAACCGGGTGGCTACGTGCCTTCAACAGGTTAGTTCACAGACAAAAGGAAAGGTTATTTTTCCGGACTGGTGATTATTTATATCCCGACTGGGTATCAGGCTCTGTAATCATGATCAGCAGGGAAAGTTTTAATGGATTAGGTGGATGGGACGAGGATTTCTGGATGTATTACGAGGATGTTGACTTATGTCGCCGGGCGAAACTACGAAACGGAGAAATTGTCATTCTGAAAAATACGAGTATCGAACACAATCATGGCGGGTCATCGCGGATCAACCTTAAAACCACCGCTTTAACCAAAACCGAAGTGAATATCTCCCGTCATATTTATGTTTCGAAACATGAAACAGGATGGCGGGCCATATTCATGCATTTGATTTTAATTCTGGATAACATGGTGCTTGGCCTTCCTGTTGCCATCGCAGGAACGCTCTTTTTTTTCATCAGTCGTCTGAATATAAAATCACGGGTTTATTTCAAATTAGCCAACTACTACCTCGAACGCATAAATTCGAAAACGTGGCTAAGCAAAAGATCTGTAAATTATAATCGAAAATCACCAAATATTAACCTCGTGAATGTTATTCAATCGCCGCTTTTCAGAATTATTATACCCAAATTTATCCGGAAAAAAATCGTAGCAAAGGTGTTACGGGCAAATGTTCTTAAATATTATGCCGGAGTTACTGAACCTCTTGCCGAAGATATTTCCCCGGTGCTTGATTATCTGAGTAAAAACCCGGTGGCGATTTTTCCCTATGATTTCCAGGATCAGTACCGCGCAGAAGATATTGAAGTCTTTGAGGATAAGGGTAAAGGATTACGTTACGTAATCCTGGATGGGAAAAGACTCTATTTCAAAAGAAGATGGAGCAAAAAAAGAATCCGTAAAAATTTTAATGAGTTGAGTAAGGAACAGGATCCACGCAGTCCGCACTGTTATATCAATGATAATTTCAGGGTAGATAAGGGTGACGTAATTGTTGATATCGGGGCCGCAGAAGGAAATTTTGCCTTAACTCATATTGAAAATGCATCACGTGTTGTTCTTTTCGAAAGCAATAAAGAGTGGCTTGAACCATTGCATGCAACATTCGAACCCTGGAAAGATAAAGTAATGATTGTCAATAAATTTGCAGGAGATATATGCAATTCAAAATGTACAACATTAGACAGTTTTTTTCAACCTGACGAAAAAATATCTTTCCTGAAAATTGATGTGGAGGGAGCAGAATCAAGACTTTTCGATGGCTGCCAAAGAATTCTTCAGGAGCAGCGTTTCCTGAAAGTGGCCGTTTGCACTTATCATAAACCACAGGATGAAAAAGAGTTTACGCAACTTCTTACTCAGTATGGTTTCGAAACCGCGAATTCAGAAGGCTATATGCTATTTCTTACGGATAAAAAAATTAAGCCGCCGTATTTACGACGTGGATTAGTCCGCGCAATAAAAACCGGTCATGCTTAATCTGATAAACAATATATAAAAGAGGCAAGCAATCTTAATTGCTTGCCTCTTTTAAGATCACGTCGTGGGCACCACCTTCGATGATACTGGTAGAAGACACGAGTGTAATTTTAGCTTTTTCGTGTAATTCAGGAATAGAAATTACTCCACAACTGCACATGGTTGATTTAATTTTTCCAATGGTCACATCCAGGTTATCTTTCAATTTACCGGCATAGGGTACATAACTGTCGATACCCTCTTCAAATTTAAGCGATTCGTTGCCACCCATATCATAACGCTGCCAGTTCCGGGCCCGGTTCGATCCTTCGCCCCAGTACTCTTTCACATAGCTATTGCCAATCTTCATCTTTTTTGTCGGACTCTCATCAAAACGGGCAAAATACCGTCCCATCATCAGAAAATCGACCCCCATTGACAGGGCAAGGACCATATGATAATCGTGAACAATCCCACCATCGCTGCAAAGCGGAATATAAATACCCGTTTCTTCGTAATATTCTTTGCGAGCCTGTGAGACTTCAATCAGTGCTGTTGCCTGTCCTCTTCCTATTCCCTTTTGTTCACGGGTGATACATATCGAACCTCCGCCTATACCAACCTTGATGAAATCAGCTCCTGCTTTAACGAGGTAATGAAATCCATCAGCGTCGACTATATTACCGGCACCTACTTTTGTCTGCTCGCCAAAATTCTCCTTAATATACCGGATTGTTTCAGCCTGCCATTCTGAAAATCCATCAGAAGAATCGATGCATAGAACATCGGCTCCGGCATTTAGAAGTGCGGGAACACGTTCCTTGTAATCGCGCGAGTTAATTCCGGCGCCCACACAAAGTTTCTTGTTGTTGTCCGACAATTCGTTTAAATTATCCTGGTGGTCATCGTAGTCCTTTCGGAAGACAAAGTATTGCAAATGTTGTTGGTCATCAATTATGGGAAGGCAATTCAGTTTATTCTCCCACACGATGTCGTTAGCGGTGTTAAGAGAGATGCCCTGTTTGCCAACGATAAGTTTGGCGTATGGCGTCATAAACGATTTTACCGGCTTGTCAGGGCTATCTATCGAGACCCTGTAATCGCGGCTGGTCACCAACCCCAACAATTTCCCGTTAGGACTTCCATCTTCGGTAATACCGATTGTCGAGTGACCAGTTCTGTTCACCATTTGAATCACATCGGACAAACAATTATCGGGGGTGAGATTTGAATCACTTACAACAAATCCTGCTTTAAATTTCTTAACACGCTGAACCATATCAACCTGGCTATCAATAGACTGCGATCCAAAAATAAACGATAAACCACCGTTTCGAGCAAGGGCAATGGCAAGATTATGGTCTGATACCGACTGCATTATCGCCGATACCATTGGGATATTGAGCTCAATATCCGATTTCCCGCCTTTCACAAATTTAACTAGGGGTACTTTTAACGAGACATTCGCAGGAAAACAATCTTTTGTTGTCAGCCCCGGAATGAGGAGATACTCACTAAATGTCCGGGATACATCATTAAAGTATTGTGCCATAAGATTATTTATAAAGATGATTGTACTTTATCGCAGAAAAACCTGCATTAAGAAAATTTTGCAAAAGTAACGAACCTGGATAACTTATTCAAGTAGAATAGCGATTAATATTCAGTATTCGCAACTTCTTACCAGCAGTTGAGTTTGACAGCAAACTACAATTTGACCGCAAGGAGATCTTTACCGAGTTGATGCAAGGCTGCCTCGATTTGTTTTCTGTTTTTAATTCCAGGTTTCTTTTCATTGCATATGTAACTTGCAAGAAGACTGCGATTTATTTTCACTTGTTCAGCAAACCGTGTGATATTTATTGCCGGAAATTGACTGAATACGCGCGACACCACGTTTTGCTGTTTTTCTATTTCATCCTTGTTGTAGGTGTAAAAACCTTCGAGACTTAAGTCTTCGTCTAATTTGGGCCAATGAATAGAATCACCGCAACTGCCTAATTTATATTCTTCACGCTGTTCAGGGGTTGCATTCCATAGCCGATCAAACCAACGTAACGGATGGCTTTTTTGTGATCCGTCATTTGTCAGGATATAGATGTTTTCAGCATCGAACCACACTTTTTCTATTCTCAAATTACTCTGCTTTTCCATGAAATACCTCCCATGCTTTAATAATTATTGCTTCATTTTCTTCAATTATAGACTCTGCAAGTTTTATGTCCGACTGCTTCAATCCTTTGTTGAATACAAGCTTTATTTTAGGTGATATATTAAACTTCGCTCTTCCATCTGCATTCTGCACGTGAATATGAATAGGCAAATGTTCATTTGCAAAAAAGAAAAAACGCAATCCAAACATTCTGAAAACTTCAGGCATCGTACCTCGATTTGCTATTGCACTGCAAAAATAGCAACAAATTTGTTACCTTATATGGAATTTTCCCACTTTTTTTACTTCACTAAACTTAAGGTGGATCTTTCTTTAGAAGCACTGCTCGGGTAATTCGTCCTGATTTTTGTTTACAGATTCAGAAATGACCGGGTGACTGCAATTCAAAATTGAGCAAAACTAACGGGCCACTTTTCTTTTCTTAAAAAGTCACCCGGTCACTTAACTCGTCTATTCTTAACACGGCCGCTCATCCTGTCACTTCCGGCCTCCGGGTCAGGTTAGCAATACAAATAACTCATTCCACATCATTTTTATGCAAAGAAAAGACGCCCTTCGTTTCTGAAGAGCGTCTTTAAAATATGTAAAAATTGTTATCCCTATTGAAGGAATGAAATCAGGACACCGGCAGCAACTGCCGAACCAATCACACCTGAAATATTGCTTGACATGCAGTACTGTAAAATGTGATTCGATGAATCGAGTTTCAATGCGATATCGTTGGCAACACGCGAAGCCATCGGAACTGCGCTTAGCCCGGTAGCACCACATAACGGATTAATCTTCTTTTTAACCAGGAGGTTGGTGACTTTTACCCCCATGATTCCTCCGAAAATGGAAACCGCAAAAGCCAGGAATCCACCGATAACAATCATAATGGTTTTAAAATCAAGAAAAACTTCAGCTGTCATTGTAGCCCCAACTGTCAATCCCAGGAAGATGGTAGCGGTGTTCAGGATCGAACCCGTGGCAGCTTCGCTCAGACGCGCCACATCGACACCAATTTCCTTTATCAGGTTTCCAAAAAGAAGCATACCTAAAAGTGGAACTGCTGAGGGTACAAAAACTGAAATTACGATACCAAGTACGATCGGGAATGCAATTTTTACCGCCTTAAGATTTTTAATTTTTAATTTGGGAGGATATAGTTTATCCATTTCCTTCATATTAATTAAAAGTTCTTTCTTAGAGCATGTCAGCCGAACTACAAGCGGAATTATTACCGGCACCAGTGCCATGTACGAATAGGCAGCAATTGCAATGGGGCCCAACAGATGCGGAGCCAGTTTTATGGTTGTATAAATGGCTGTCGGGCCATCGGCTCCACCAATTATCCCAAGCGACGCCGCTTCTTTTGGCGTAAATCCCAGTGCAATAGCAACTATCAGGATTATGAATATTCCTAATTGTGCAGCGGCACCAAAGTAAGCAATTCTAAGATTGCGCAACATCGGGCCAAAATCGGTCAAGGCCCCTATTCCCATAAAGATGATCGGCGGTAAAAATCCGGTTTTGATCAGCGCATAATACAGAAAATTCATAATTCCATGATCATGAGCGATCTCCAACAGATTTTTTGTATGGCCCCCTTCCAGATTAATCAGATCAGCAGACACAACGCCCATACCACCACCCGGAAGATTGGCCAATATGACACCAAATGCAATCGGAACAAGCAACAAAGGTTCGTATTTCTTATGAATTCCTAAATACAAAAGAAACGACCCGATTCCCAACATTAATAAATAACCAGGATTGTTGAAGATATCCTGGAAAGCTGTCATTTTATACAGATTCTCTAATATACCCATGTCTTCAGTTTGGCTATTTGATTTTAACTAAAACGTCGTCTTCTTCAATATCAACTCCTGAAGTCTTATGGATTTCCACAATAACACCTGCCACATGAGAACGGATAGCATTGTATGTTTTCATTGCTTCAATGTAGCCGATCAGGTCTCCAACTTTAATTGTATCACCAACTTTTATTGCAACTTCGGAACTTTCCTTGGTCAGATAAAATTTACCTTCGAGAGGTGCCATGATTATTTTGAGTGGTCCCTTAGATTCCTGTGCTGAAACAGCAGGAGTTGCCTCTGGCACAAGTTCGGAAGAATATCCATTTTCACCATATTCGACGGACACCTTGAAACGTTCACCTTCCACTTCAATAAACATTGTGGATGGTTTTAAATCGGCCACAGAATTTACGGGTTCACCCGGACTTGTTACAGCAGTTCCGGCATTAAGACCACCCCCTTCGAGACGACGTTTTGCCAAATCCTCTTCAAATGCTTTTTTAGCTGCACCCGATTTATAGGCGCGGTATTCCTGAGGATGCATGGCCAGTTCCAGTAATTCTTCGTTATCCTTACCATATTCCCAACCTTTTTCATCCATTTCCTTGCGGAAAGTATCAAGCGCATCAGGATAAAGATCCTGTGGAACACCGTGATAAAATTCCTTCCCGGCTTCCTCAGCCAGTTTTACAATAACGGGATCCAGTTCTCCGGGAAGTCTGCCACCTTTACCCAGCAACATATCCCAGATATTGTCAGCAATCATGCTCCAGCGTTCTTCGCCTTTTTCAATCTGCATTACATTCATAAGTGCCAGATTTTTTACATACTGGCTATATGGAGTTACCAGTGGAGGATATCCCAGCATTGGCCAGATGTGCTCAACTTCGTTGAATAGTTTAATCAGCAGGTCATCCTGTGTTAACAGTGGTTTATCGCGTTTTGCCATCCACTTGTTCAGGCTCGAGAGATTATTTTCGAGATCAGCCATCAGCGAACCCATCATACCCCCCGGTAATCCCGGACCAATAAGCATTGAATTCATGTATCTGTTCTTGGGATCGATATAATATCCCAGGAAATCATCCATAAATTCCTGAGTCAACGAGCGGACTTTCATGTAGGCATCCATATTAATGGCAGGTACATCAAATCCGTCATCTTCAAGCATAGCATGAACGGCCAGCAGATCGACATGTCCTGTTCCCCACGAAAGTGGTTCCATTGCCACATCAATATAATCAACACCATCACGGGCCACTTCAAGAATTGTAGCCATCGCAAACCCCGGACCTGAATGGGAATGATATTCAAGCGGAATATCAGGATGCATAGCCTTGATTCCTTTGACAATTTTGCCCAACCATGCCGGACGTGCGATACCGGCCATATCTTTAAGGCATATTTCATCAGCGCCACCTTTAATCAATTCATCAGCCAAATGAATAAAGCTTTTTGCGGTATGAACTTTTGAATAGGTTAAACTGAGAGTTGCCTGAGCAACCATTCCGGCTTCTTTGGCATATCTTACTGAATCCAGAATATTTCGCGGATCATTTAAACCGCAGAATGAACGGGCAATATCTGTTCCCTGCTTTTTCTTTACGTCGAACATCAATTTTCGCACATCGGCAGGCACCGGGCTCATCCTTATGCCGTTAAGTGCACGTTCCAGCATATGTGTCTGGATTCCGGCCTCATGGAATGGTTTTGTCCATTCACGAACTGCTTTGTTGGGATTTTCTCCGAAAAGCAAATTAATTTGCTCAAAGCCACCACCATTGGTTTCTACACGTGCAAAACAACCCATGTCCACAATATGCGGAGCTACCTTAACTAATTGATCAACTCGTGGTACGTACTTACCCGAAGATTGCCACATATCACGATAAACCAATGAGAATTTAATCTTTCTTCCACTCATAAGTTAATATTCTATTTTACAATTATATATATTTAATCAAACTACAGTATATATTTAACACTACTGCTAATTATAATTTTTCAACTTTGATTACGCGGCCGGTATTGTTTGTTACAACATTCACGGCAGAAACGATAGCCGCAACTTTCCGCGGATGAATTTCTGCTTTTGCAGCATCACCCATTTGAGCAGATACTTTTTTAATTTCAGGTATAAACCGATTTACAAACTTGATTATTAAGTTACCCAATATGACAACTAACGATAAAATAAGAAATACTGTTACCATTCCGACCCCCAAAAGTTCGAAAGCGACTCCCATATCATTCATGATTATTTGATTTTAAGTTTAAACAAAAAAGACATTTCCCAATTTAATTAATTTGGTCGCAATGTTACGATTATATTACCGAATTTTAATATAATACTGTAAAATTCTTAACAATTATCAATTAATTAACATTTATTCTAGCGGTTTAAAATATATTACTTAGATGTTCTAATGTTTTATATTTTACAGGAAAGCCTGATTAGTTTTTAATGCATTCAAAATAGGAAACTGATCATTAGTGAACATCCAATTAATTTCCATCAATGACAATGAGATTTTAAAACAGGTTGAAGATCATATTAATATAATAGCCGGGGAGATAATTTATGAAAGGAGATGTTTCGTGAAAACATCGCAATCTGCCGGCTGCAACTTTCAAAAATTGCTCTTCGAAAAGCCGCTTCAAGGGATGCAACCACTTGAAGGGCTAGCGTACGATCCGTGTAATCCGCAACAATCCGCGTAATCCGTTTTAACACAAAAAACCCCGGACTCAGTTAAGAATCCGGGGTTAATCTAAGGTTGGCGGCGGCCTACTCTCCCACTTTACGCAGTACCATCGGCGCTGTCGGGCTTAACTTCTCTGTTCGGAATGGGAAGAGGTGGAACCCCGACGCTATAGCCACCTAAATCTTTGGAGGCGATAAGAAACGAATCCTTATCTCTTTCAGCTAATCAGCAATTAATATCTTTGAAGAAAGGGCAACTGGCTGTTGGCTTCTGGCGGCTGGCCAGTTACTAGTAGCTAGATGCTAGTTGCTTTCTCTTTTATGAACGCAAATTTCTTTAAATTCATTTAACACAAGGGAAGAAACATTGGTATTTAAGAAAAATGGGTATCAAATAATATCCCGGCCCCGGAAAGTTTCGGGCAATTAGTACCACTCGGCTTTGACATTACTGCCTTTACACCTGTGGCCTATCGACGTTGTAGTCTTCAACGACCCTTAAAGGAAACCTCATCTTGAGGGGAGCTTCGCGCTTAGATGCTTTCAGCGCTTATCTCTGCCATACTTAGCTACCCAGCGGTGCTCCTGGCGGAACAACTGGTACACCAGAGGTATGTCCAACGCGGTCCTCTCGTACTAGTGTCAGGTCCTCTCAAGTTTCCTACGCCCACAACAGATAGGGACCGAACTGTCTCACGACGTTCTGAACCCAGCTCGCGTGCCACTTTAATCGGCGAACAGCCGAACCCTTGGGACCTTCTCCAGCCCCAGGATGTGACGAGCCGACATCGAGGTGCCAAACCGCTCCGTCGATATGAGCTCTTGGGAGCGATCAGCCTGTTATCCCCGGAGTACCTTTTATCCTTTGAGCGATGTCCCTTCCATGCGGAAACACCGGATCACTATGCCCAACTTTCGTCCCTGTTCGACTTGTTTGTCTCACAGTCAAGCACCCTTATGCCATTACACTCTTCTGGCGGTTACCAATCGCCATGAGGGTACCTTTGGGAGCCTCCGTTACTCTTTTGGAGGCGACCACCCCAGTCAAACTACCCACCACACAATGTCTCCCGAGTAATCGGGATTAGGCCCCAGGCAAGCAAAGGGACGTATTTCAAGGATGGCTCCACGGATCCTGGCGAACCCGCTTCATAGCCTCCGTCCTATCCTACACATCACTTACCCAAAACCAATGTGAAGTTGCAGTAAAGGTTCACGGGGTCTTTCCGTCCCGTTGCGGGTAAGCGGCATCTTCACCGCTACTACAATTTCACCGAGCTCATGGCTGAGACAGTATCCAGATCGTTACACCATTCGTGCAGGTCGGAACTTACCCGACAAGGAATTTCGCTACCTTAGGACCGTTATAGTTACGGCCGCCGTTTACCGGGGCTTCAATTCAATGCTTCTCTTACGATAACATCCCCTCTTAACCTTCCGGCACCGGGCAGGTGTCAGGCCTTATACATCATCTTCCGATTTAGCAAAGCCCTGTGTTTTTGATAAACAGTCGCCTGGACCAATTTTCTGCGTCCCGCTTTGCAGCGGGAGCCCCTTCTCCCGAAGTTACGGGGCGATTTTGCCTAGTTCCTTAGCCATGATTCACTCGAGCGCCTCAGGATTCTCTCCTTGACTACCTGTGTCGGTTTGTGGTACGGGTCTCAAATACCTATAGCTTAGCGGATTTTCTTGGAAGCCCTTAGGATCACTATCCGATTGCCCGAAGGCTCTCGGTACTATCGGGTTTCAGCTCAAGAAGCGGATTTACCTACCTCTCTCATTACTTACGCCCTTCAACGTACTATTCCGTCAGTACGCGGATCTTTCATCACTCCGTCCCCACTTCGCAGTATTCAAAAGTACCGGAATATTAACCGGTTTGCCATCGACATCACCTTTCGGCTTAGCCTTAGGTCCCGACTTACCCTGATCCGATTAGCGTTGATCAGGAAACCTTAGTCTATCGGCGAGGGGGTTACTCTCCCCCTTTATCGTTACTTATGCCTACATTTGCTTTTCCAGACGCTCCAGCATGCCTCACGACACACCTTCGACGCAGACTGGAATGCTCCCCTACCAGTACACAAAATAAATTGTGTAATCCATAGCTTCGGTGGTATGTTTGATGCCCGATTATTATCCATGCCCGATCGCTCGACTAGTGAGCTGTTACGCACTCTTTAAATGAATGGCTGCTTCCAAGCCAACATCCTAGCTGTCTCTGCAATCAGACCTCGTTAGTTCAACTTAACATACACTTGGGGACCTTAGCTGATGGTCCGGATTCTTTTCCTCTCGGACGCGGACCTTAGCACCCGCGCCCTCACTCCCGGTGAGCATCTTACAGCATTCGGAGTTTGTCTGGAGTTGATAGGCGGTGAAGCCCTCGCATCCAATCAGTAGCTCTACCTCTGTAAGACTCGTAACCGAGGCTGCACCTAAATGCATTTCGGGGAGTACGAGCTATTTCCCAGTTTGATTAGCCTTTCACCCCTACCCACAATTCATCCAAGAGCTTTTCAACGCTCCCTGGTTCGGTCCTCCAGTCCGTGTTACCGGACCTTCAACCTGATCATGGGTAGATCACAAGGTTTCGCGTCTACCCCCACTGACTCTGCCGCCCTATTCAGACTCGCTTTCGCTTCGGCTCCGTGACTGAATCACTTAACCTTGCCAGTGAGGAGTAACTCGTAGGCTCATTATGCAAAAGGCACGCCGTCACCCCACTAAAGGGCTCCGACCGCTTGTAAGCGTACGGTTTCAGGAACTATTTCACTCCCCTGTTCGGGGTTCTTTTCACCTTTCCTTCACAGTACTGGTTCACTATCGGTCTCTTTGTAGTATTTAGCCTTACCGGATGGTCCCGGCTGGTTCAGACAGGATTCCTCGTGTCCCGCCCTACTCAGGGTACTGCTAACGCACTGTCAGTTACGTGTACAAGATTTTCACTTTCTATGATATGTCTTTCCAGAACATTTCCACTTCCTTACAGCTATGTATATCGCAGCCCTACAACCCCAAAAATGCCGAAACATCTTTGGTTTAGGCTGATCCCCGTTCGATCGCCACTACTAAGGGAATCACTATTGTTTTCTTTTCCTCCGGGTAATTAGATGTTTCAGTTCCCCGGGTTCGCCTCCGTTATAAACGGATTTCCGATTGCTCGGAAGGGTTGCCCCATTCGGATATCTGCGGATTAACGGTTATTTGCACCTACCCGCAGCTTAACGCAGCTTATCACGTCCTTCATCGCCTCAAAGAGCCAAGGCATCCTCCGTACGCCCTTATTTACTTTCTCTCGCCTATGGTACACAAATCATCACTGATCGTGTACCGGATTTCTCCTTTACGCATTTCTTTTAAAAACTTCTGTTTCTTCCAATATGTCAATGAACTTTATCCTCTCGGACAGGCAGATTTTGAAGGAATCGAACCTTGCTTCTCTCTTTTTCTCGCCACCAGGCAAACCTTGTGATTTACGATTTATGATTTACGATTTACGATTTATCACTATCCCAATTCGGAATTCCTAATTCGTAATCTGTATTTCAATCTTTTAATGAACGTGTATTGTTTTTATTTCTACTTGTTTCCAGGTATTTCCAACTTATTCCCACCACTTTTCCAATTCGTAATTTCGTAAATCGTAATTTGTAATTTCGTAAATCGTAATTGTTTTGTGGAGAATAAGGGAGTCGAACCCTTGACCTCTTGAATGCAAATCAAGCGCTCTAGCCAACTGAGCTAATCCCCCAGGTCTATAATCATATGGCTCAAGTCCCGTTATTTCGGGAGATTTACTATTCTTTCATTTACTATTGACTATTTAAATCGAAAATCGTAAATGTGTCAATCGTAAATAATAGTAGTCCCACCCAGACTTGAACTGGGGACCTCTACATTATCAGTGTAGCGCTCTAACCAGCTGAGCTACGGGACTATTTTCCAAACCGGCACCTTAAAAACTGACAACTGATTTAGTATCGATTTTCAATTGCCCTGTTTCTCAATTGCCCATTCGCTGTTTGTGTAATGTTTTTTAAAAAGGAAGAAGACGCGCTATAAACAAAATAGCTTTCAAACTTACTATACTATAACTTCGGTCGGGTACAGTCTCCAGAAAGGAGGTGTTCCAGCCACACCTTCCGGTACGGCTACCTTGTTACGACTTAACCCCAGTCATTGGTTTTACCCTAGGACGCTCCTCGCGGTCACATACTTCAGGTACCCCCAACTCCCATGGTTTGACGGGCGGTGTGTACAAGGCCCGGGAACGTATTCACCGCGCCATGGCTGATGCGCGATTACTAGCGAATCCAGCTTCACGAAGTCGGGTTGCAGACTTCGATCCGAACTGAGACCGACTTTGGAGATTAGCATCCGGTCGCCCGGTAGCTGCCCTTTGTATCGGCCATTGTAACACGTGTGTAGCCCTGGACATAAGGGCCGTGCTGATTTGACGTCATCCCCACCTTCCTCACACCTTACGGTGGCAGTCTCGCCAGAGTCCTCAGCATTACCTGTTAGCAACTGACAATAAGGGTTGCGCTCGTTATGGGACTTAACCCGACACCTCACGGCACGAGCTGACGACAACCATGCAGCACCTTGTACTCTGCCCTTGCGGGAAGCCGAATTTCTCCAGCGGTCATAGCACATTTAAGCCCAGGTAAGGTTCCTCGCGTATCATCGAATTAAACCACATGTTCCTCCGCTTGTGCGGGCCCCCGTCAATTCCTTTGAGTTTCACTCTTGCGAGCGTACTCCCCAGGTGGATAACTTAACGCTTTCGCTAAGCCGCTGACTGTGTATCGCCAACAGCGAGTTATCATCGTTTACGGCGTGGACTACCAGGGTATCTAATCCTGTTTGATCCCCACGCTTTCGTGCATCAGCGTCAGTAAATCCTTAGTAAGCTGCCTTCGCAATCGGTGTTCTGTGTAATATCTAAGCATTTCACCGCTACACTACACATTCCGCCTACCTCAAGATTACTCAAGTAATTCAGTTTCAATGGCTGTTCTACAGTTGAGCTGCAGGATTTCACCACTGACTTAAATTGCCGCCTACGCACCCTTTAAACCCAATAAATCCGGATAACGCTTGCACCCTCCGTATTACCGCGGCTGCTGGCACGGAGTTAGCCGGTGCTTATTCACGCATTACCGTCAGTTCCGGACACGTCCGGAATGTTCTTCATGCGAAAAAGCAGTTTACAACCCATAGGGCATTCTTCCTGCACGCGGGATGGCTGGTTCAGGCTCTCGCCCATTGACCAATATTCCTCACTGCTGCCTCCCGTAGGAGTCTGGTCCGTGTCTCAGTACCAGTGTGGGGGATCTTCCTCTCAGAACCCCTAGACATCGCAGCCTTGGTGAGCCGTTACCTCACCAACAAGCTAATGTCACGCATGCCCATCTGTTACCGCCGAAACTTTAACTGAAAAATCATGCGACTTCTCAGTACTATGGGGTATTAATCCGCATTTCTACGGGCTATCCCCCTGTAACAGGCAGGTTGCATACGCGTTACTCACCCGTGCGCCGGTCTCTAAGTATTGCTACCTATACCCCTCGACTTGCATGTGTTAAGCCTCCCGCTAGCGTTCATCCTGAGCCAGGATCAAACTCTCCGTTGTATAGAAAATTTTAAAAATGTTTTCTGTCCTGACCCGACTTTCTGAACTTATTATCCAATAAGCTGTCGCAGCTTATCTCATTCGTAGTTTGTCTTCTTTCCTTCTCAAATATCTTCAATGAACTCTTGTGTTCGTATCCTCAATCTTGTCTTCCGTTATCCCTGATTTTTTCAGGCGAAAGTTCGGCAAAGGTAATCCAATTTTCCGTTTCTCCAAAACTTTTTTTCCGTTTTTTTTCCCGGTATCCTTATCCCCCCGTTGCCTCAATCATGCTGTGAACGCCGATAAAAGTTCCCGTTAATCGTTCCCTGAAATCGTGGTGCAAATGTAAACGGTTTTTCCACACTAAAAACATCCATCTGACTTTTTTTCGAAAATAAACCGAATAAATATATATTACTGTATAGTAGTTTATTATGCGATCACAATACCCGTTCACTGTGTTTTTCTCCGTCTAAATGCCAATCCAAACTGAGAAACCGGGGCCTTTTTCCTGCTCCTCGCATCAGATTTCAAAAAAATATGATCCAAAAAATTCTCTGATTCCCGGGTAAAAAAGACGATGTTAAATATTATTGACCGACAAATTAAAAACGTCAATTCCTGAAATATTTAACAAAATTTTTTCAACATGCTAAATACCAGACACTAGAGGTATTTACCTGTTTGACGACAGTCAAAGATTAAAAAAATGGAAAATATGTAGATTAAAGTATTCTCCCGGTGAAAGCGCGTGAAAGAGACAAAAACATGATCCGTTTTTCAAAAAATCAACCAATGGTTCGTAGGATGCATATTGGTAATAAACAGGTAATCTTATTAATATAGTATGCATTCAAATAATACCAGAGCCATTTCAAGGAATTTATGAATCCTTAATCGGTGTAAATTACACTATAAAGGGGTAGTAATTAACTGATTGCATCTATTTCAAGTCTCCGGTCGCCCAAATGGTAGTGATCATTGATTTCTACATACTATATATATAGAATGGGTATTAAGCATTTTGCAGGAATAAACTTACTTCTGGAGGATGGCCGTGAAGAGTATTTTGATATTGTGCTGTGGACAGTTCCGGAAAGCTGATATTTATTAGGAAAATTGTCAACCCTAACGCATAACTTTGCATGCAAAACAACAGGAGCCAACAACTTGTTATCCTGAATTAATTCAAATCTTATCGCTATGTCCAAAGGTATTTTTAACGTTCCGATTCCAAAAAATGAGCCAGTAAAGGCCTATATTCCGGGTTCCCCGGAAAGAACCGAGCTTAAAGCAACGATTGCAGATTATCGCTCAAAGATTGTTGAACTTCCCATGTATATTGGCGGGAAAGAGGTAAAAAGTTCCAAAAAAATTGAAATACGTCCTCCCCATGACTTAAACCATTTGCTCGGATATTTTTACCAGGGTGACGAATCGCATGTTAACCAGGCTATTGATGCAGCTTTGGCGGCTCGCTCAGCCTGGGCTGATCTGGAATGGCATCACAGAGCGGCCATATTTTTAAAAGCCGCCGATCTGCTGGCCGGTCCGTACCGGGCAAAGATTAATGCAGCAACGATGCTGGGACAATCGAAGAATGCCTACCAGGCAGAGATTGATGCAGCTTGTGAACTGGCCGATTTTTACCGGTATGGTGTGAAATGCATGACTGAAATATATGCTATGCAACCCGAGTCGAATCCCGGAATGTGGAATTATAACGAATTCCGCCCGCTTGAAGGATTTATTTTTGCCTTGACACCGTTTAATTTCACCTCTATTGCCGGCAATCTGCCCGTTGCCCCGGTTATGATGGGAAATGTGTGTGTTTGGAAGCCTTCAAAAACTGCGATTTATTCAGCCGCTGTCATCATGGACATTTTAAGAGAAGCAGGACTTCCTGACGGGGTAATTAATCTTGTTTACGTTTCCGGTCCAGTGGCAGGTAACATTATATTTAAGCATCCCGATTTCGCAGGTATACATTATACGGGATCCACAGCTGTATTCCAGGATATCTGGAAAACAATCGGTGAGAATATTTTCAGGTTTAAGTCCTATCCGCGGATCGTAGGAGAAACCGGGGGCAAAGATTTTATTTTTGCCGATCCCACTGCCGATACCGATGCGCTGGCAACTGCAATAGTCCGGGGTTCATTCGAATATCAGGGTCAAAAGTGTTCCGCTGCCTCCAGGGTTTATATACCTGCATCTATCTGGGAAAAAACATGGACGATGGCTGTATCGCAACTGCAACGTCTGAAAATGGGGCCACCAGAGGATTTCACAAACTTTATCAATGCCGTAATTGACGAAGCTTCATTCGATAAACTAAAAGGATATATAGACAGAGCGCGTGATGACCAGGATGCCGAAGTCATTTATGGTGGAAACTGCGATAAATCGAAAGGCTATTTTATACAGCCAACCGTAATTCTGGCGAAAAAAGCCGACTATATCACGATGAAAGAAGAGCTTTTTGGTCCTGTGGTCACCATTTTTGTTTATGAAGATGACAAAATCGATGAAACGCTGACCCTTGTCGATACAACTTCAGTTTATGCCCTGACGGGAGCAATCTTTTCACAAAATCGTTATTCAATCGAAAAGATGGCAAAGAGACTAAGTAACGCGGCGGGGAATTTCTACATCAATGATAAACCCACCGGTGCTGTCGTGGGACAACAACCATTTGGCGGTGCAAGGGGATCGGGAACAAACGATAAAGCAGGTTCAGTATTTAATATGCTGCGCTGGGTTTCAATCCGCACCATTAAGGAAACTTTTATCCCTGCCACCGATTTTATGTACCCCAATTTCCTGCCGGATAATGACTAATTCATAAAGTCCTCATTTAATGGGAAAATAACGGCTGCCACTTGCCTGAATTAGTCTCATGGTTCAGACAACTGGCAGCTGGCTATTTAAATAACCTATCCTGCAGAATTCTCCCCTTCCTGCTGATCCGTTCAGAGGATCTCTTTGGACAGGAAAATTTACTGGCAGAAAACTTCCTGCATCAAATCACTGCCTGCCGAAAGGTGTCCGTCGCAAATACAGGCTTAAGTGATTTTAAACCAACTGTTTTGACAGACGTAATGTCGGAATCTCACGTATTGCAGTAAAGAAATTAAACTTTAGACGGCTTCTGCTTTTTATTTTGCGGGGGATTCTGTTATTTTGTATTGACATATACGAGCGTTTAAGATGAAACCGATTATACCAAGAGCACTTTTTAAAACCTTAACAAACAAATACTTGTTTGCATTTTTGGTTTTCAGCGGCTGGATGATCTTTCTTGACGATCATAACATCCTGTTTCTTCGGCAAAATCTTAATAAACTGAAGAAATACAGGGTTGAAAGCACTTATTACAAGGAGAAAATTCTGGCTGACAGTGAACGTCTGAAGGAACTGCAGACAAGTTCCAAAAATCTTGAAAAATTTGCGCGGGAGCAGTTTTTAATGAAGAAAAAGAATGAGGATATTTTCGTAGTCATCGAAGAAGAATAGGTTGATGAAAGGATGAGTAATTGTTTATGCAACCTTTTCCAAACCCTTAGCATCTTTCAGATATTCACCTGAAAGCTGTTCGTATCGGTAGAAAATACTTAAATAACGAGTGAATCAGACATAAAAAAATTTGAGCGTTATGAAAGTCGATTTCGATTTTTTTAAAATACACAGCAAGCTCAGCCCGCAAAAAGGCCGGATTATTCTCTCAGAGCCATTCCTGCCGGGAAACTACTTTAGTCGTTCAACGGTTCTTTTGGTCGACTATTCGCCGGGTGGCGCTGTCGGATTTATTCTGAATAAGCCTTTTGCTGCACGGATCAACGAGTTAATATCGATCTTTCCTGACTATATCCCGGAAGTATTTGTTGGCGGACCCGTAAGCAACGATAACCTCTTTTATATCCATACCCTTGGAGATATGGTCCAGGGAAGCATTCGGGTCAAAGACGAATTATACTGGGGTGGTGACTTCGATGAATTAAAATCAGTGATCAATTTAGGAAAGGCGAAACCTGACCAGGTGAAATTTTTTATAGGTTATTCAGGCTGGAGTCCCGGACAACTTGACAGTGAGATTGCAGATAATTCATGGCTTGTAACCGAAGCAGATATAAAACAAATCATGAAAAGCAACCAGAATTTCTGGCTCGAAAGTGTAATAAATGCCGGAGGTCATTATAAAACCTGGCGGAATTTTCCCGAAGACCCCATTTCGAATTAGGCTTTTGAACTGCCAGCAATGCATTTTTATTGAGTCTTCAAACCCTCAATCCGGGATATTTCCGATAATAAATCATCGGATGTCAAAAACAATTCAATTTTATTTTTCACCTTCAGTGCTGACGCTAATTGAATTGAATCTAAAGTTCTGAGACCTTTTCTCCAATGTTTACCAATCAATCCTTTAGCTTTCTGTCGCAATAATTGCCCCTCAGGCACATAATTAAATTTAACAGAATCATTATCAAATTTTTCAATTAATTGATTAGCCAATCTTTCATCAATTTCATTCTTTCGGCATTTTTTCCAAATCGCAGAACAAAATTCGACTTTGGTAATCTCTGCCAGATAAATAATTTCAATACCTACTTCATCGAACAGACTCATTAATTTTTCGGTTCCACTTTCGCGATGATAAAGTTTAAACAGGGAAGAGGTATCAAAAAATATATTCATAAAGCTTTACGCCTTTCTTCAATTACTTCGTCTGAGAATGAACCTTTATAATCTTTTAATAATTCCTGTGTTTCAAGGAATGAAAAATCTGAAAGCGTGAGGTTTGTTTTTGATTCTTCTTCAAATGATTCTTCTTCAAAAGTTACCGTAACTCTCAATGGCTTTTTAGTTTTTAATGGCCTTTCTAACTTTAGCTGACCGTTATAATATGTTCCTGTTATTGTTGTCATTGTTTTACCATTTTTACAAAGATACAAATTTTTCAAGATTGGCAATTGCACTTGCAGACAATAGGGGATAACGCTTTTTGAATGATTTGAATGAAATTAAACCTCCCTATGAATATCGTGATAATCAATGTTGTATATTAGGAGAGTTTGAATACTGCTATACCTTTGGATGTTCCAATTTCGCTATTTCGCTTAATTTCAACGCAATCCTTGTGGCGCCTGCGGTGTAGTACCGCCGGCTGTTCAAACCCAGGACAAGCTGCAATCCCAGACAATTATCGATTAAAAAAAGTTCGTCTGCATGTAACAGATCTTCGCGGCTGATATCCTCTTTTTCAACAATTTGAAAACCGCATTGTTCCGCACATTCCATAATCACCCCTAGCATGGGAGGGCAGTATCCCTGTGAACCGGGTGACGGAAAAACAGCAGTTTCACCCTCCAGGTAACCAAACGTTCCGCATATGGATTCACATGCAAACCCTTTGTTGTTCACAAGTATCAGATTATTTTTTCCCGATATTAGCGCAGTCCTTAAAGCCGCAGCCCATAAAAACCGGCTTGATGGTTCATAAGCATGGGCAATTGAAGATACTTTTACCCCTTCTTCATAAAAATCTATCAGTAGCCCACCCTCATTTATCGGGTAAAATCCTGCAGGAACTGCTTCCGCTGCCAGTAAGTAATCGGTTCCCGAAACGCCAGGTATAAAATGAATAACAACCCTCGCCGCAAGGAAAAAATGATTCTTATTCAGCAATCTTGATACATCACGTGTGAACCGGGATAAATCCCATTCAACCGGAATCCGCAATCCAATTGATAACAAGGCATTTACAAAATAATTGTAGTTGTCAGCGGCAAATAATACCTGATTATTCTCTGTTCTGAATGACTCCCGGATTCCCGCATTTAACCGGTACAGATCAGTGCCTGTAAATAATGGCTCATTTTCACGAAAAAACCTGCCATTAATAAGTACATATCCGCCTTTCATTTTTATTGAATAGTAGTTATCCCCAGGGCAATACCTGTATTTAATAATTCTCTCATTATTAGTTGCTTATCCTGCCCAAAAGCATATCAATAAAATTTAAAAACAGCTCAGGACGGAGCATTACCGGAAAAAAGAATCCGAAGACAGCGCCTAAAAAATGGGCATCATGCCCGATGTTATCCATTTTTTTGGTACTCATATAATAGGAGTAATAAAGATACAGTCCCCCGAATATTATTCCAGGTATAGGTAGAATTCCGAAAAAATAAATATTGCTCCACGGATCAAAAAATATCGCTGTAAAAAGCACTGCCGAAACCGCGCCGGAAGCGCCGACTGCATTGTAATAAGGATTGTCGCGCTGAATAATCAGCGACCAGAGGCTTGAAAAAATGACTGATCCGAAAAACAGGATCAGGAAATAGTAACTGCCTGGTGTGCCAAAATTTATCCGGAAATAGTGTTCCACAGCCATTCCGAAGGAATAAAGCACGATCATATTCACAATCAGATGTTCCCAGTTCACATGAACGAAAGCATGGGTCACAATGCGATAATATTGATGGCGGTGATAAATCTGATATGCATTGAATTGCAACTGAGCCATTGTATCTTTCTGCGAAAAAGCAAAAGCAGACATCAATGCAATGATAAGAATCAACATTAAGGTAATCGTTCCCATTTTTAAATATGTAAAATTTTAAATACAAGTTCCCTTAACAGATCACCATTGCTGGTACTGCCACCCCGGGCGCCTTTGGAGCGTAAATCATATTCCCGCATCATCGAAATAATGGATATAGCCTTATCAAGATTGTAATTCCGGGCTGCGTTAATGTAATCACTGATAAAAAACGGACTTACTCCCAGCTTCTGGGCTACAGTTGTACGATCTGATTTATTCTCAATCGAATGATAGATGAGTATCTTTCTGAAATAAGTCACCAACATTCCAATAATTGATGTTAATGAATGGTTCTTCTCGTTATCGATAAAATAGTTGATGATCCTGTTCGATTTCAGAATATCCTTGTTTCCCAGTGCATTCTGGAGCTCAAATGTATTAAACTCTTTGCTGATTCCAATGTTCTTTTCCACATCCTCGGGCATTATACTTGTACCCGGAACCAGTGAAATGGTTACTTTTTCGAGTTCATTCACAATTCGCTGCAGATCGCTACCGACAAAATCGGTAATCATTTGGGCAGCACGCGGATCGATTCCAAGATTTTTCTCTTTCAAATATTTCGATATCCAGGCAGGTACCTGATTTTCGTACAAAGGTTTCGATTCAAGATAGACGCCATTTTTCTGAAGTGCCTTATAAAGTTTTTTCCGTTTATCGATTGTCTTGTGTTTATAGTTAAACACAAGAATTGTTGAACGCATTGGCTTTTCGCAATACGAAGCAAGGTCTTCAATATTTTTGATATTCTGAGCCTCCCTTATCACGACCACCTGGCGTTCCGCCATCATAGGAAATCTTTTTGCGGCTGTCATGATCGAATCCATAGTCAGATCTTTACCATACAATATTGACTGGTTGAAACCTTTCTCATCCTCTGTGAGTACATTTTGAAGAATAAAATCACTGATCCGATCCATGAAAAAAGATTCTTCGCCTTCGAGGAAGTAGACCGGTGAATATTTTTTATTCCTGAGATCGTCAATAATCTGAGAGTAATCCATGATATTTAAAACAAATTGTTTGCATTCTATATTCTTCAGATGGCCTTATCCTGATTCAGAATTTCAGGTGTTTAACCGAGCGGCCATCATTAATAATTTCGGTTAATGCCCCGATACCAATCTGGAGATGCCTGTTCACAAATTTGCGGGTAACCTCTGCATCACTTGCCGCGGTTTTAACTCCGGTTGAAATCATTGGCTGATCAGACACCAGTAACAGGGCTCCTGTCGGAATCTGGTTGTAAAAACCGACTGTAAAAATCGTTGCGGTCTCCATATCAATCGCCATTGCACGGGTCTTGGCAAGGTATTTTTTAAATCGTTCGTCGTATTCCCAAACTCTTTTATTGGTTGTGAATACGGTGCCGGTCCAATAGTCAAGACCAAGGTCGCGAATTGTTGAAGAAACAGCTCTTTGAAGACTGAACGCGGGCAAAGCCGGTACTTCAGGCGGCAGATAATCGTTCGAAGTTCCGTCGCTGCGAATTGCCGCGATGGGTAATATCAAATTTCCAAGCTCACTCTTCCGCTTTAATCCCCCGCATTTTCCCAAAAAGAGAACCGCTTCAGGCATAATGGCACTGAGCAGATCCATAATTGTAGCCGCATTCGGACTTCCCATGCCGAAGTTGATGATCGTAATACCATTGGCACTGGCGTTTGGCATTGTTTTATCCTCCCCGATAATCGGGACACCAAATCTCTCCGCAAAATTTTCAATATAATTCTGGAAGTTGGTAAGAATAATGTGCTGTGTGAAATCTTCGAGTGCACGGCCCGTGTAACGGGGAAGCCAGTTTCTTACAATCTCTTCTTTTGTCTTCATATCCGAATTTTAGGCAAAATTATCCGGTTTTTGCAGATTCTTGGTTTGAATGAAAATAAAAATTAGTTTTGAATGATTTAATTATTAACAATGCTACTTAATCTGCCTCCTTACAGTTTCCGAACCAGCGATAAACCGGGCAAGAAATTGATTTTTGATGTCTTTCGCCGGAGATGGGTTACGCTGAATCCCGAGGAATGGGTCAGGCAAAACTTTGTCCGCTATCTTGCTGAAGAGAAACATTTCCCCGCATCACTTATAGCCATAGAACGATCTTTACGAATTAATTTACGCGATTTTCGGACCGATGTGGTACTGTTTTCGAAATCGGGAAGTCCGCTTGTCGTGGTTGAATGCAAAGCGCCCGAGATAAAAATATCGCAGCTGGTGTTCGATCAGATTGCACGCTACAATCTCGATCTGAGGGTAAGTTACCTTATTGTAACGAATGGGTTGATGCATTATTGCTGTAAATTCGATCAGCAGCAACTCACTTATACGTTTTTACCCGAAATACCTGACTATAAAGAGATCGAAAATAATGATCTTTAATCTTTCCTCCCCGGATATGGGTTATGGAAAAAGATGATCATCAATCATGGGCGATTAACTGAAGCATTACCTCATCTTTCCACCCTGAATCGGTATTAAGCCACTCTTTCCTGGTTCCGCAGATTTTAAAGCCATGATTTTCGAACAGCTGAAGACTGATCTTATTTCCATCCTCAATATTTGCAAACAACTGATGTAACTTCAGTTTATGAAAGCAATAAGAGATTAGCAGTTCAAGGGCTAAAGATCCGTATCCCTTTGCCCGGTCATCATGATTGCTGATCAATAGCCCGATTCCCACCCGTGAATGATAGGGGTCGAAATCGAAAAGATCGATGGCTCCGATTGTTTTCCGATCGGCCGTATCGATCATCAGCCGCAATTGTTTGCTTTCGTAGATATCCTTGTCTGAGTTTTTTATATAAAGAGCCAGGATATATTTTGAAAACGGAACAAGGGTATGACTTACTTCCCATATTTCGGGATCGTTTTCCCAGGCATACAGCAATTCGATGTCTTCAGGCTCTATTGCCCGAAGCGTGATCAGATCGTTGGAGAGGTATTTTTTCATCATTAAATCATAAAAAGTTCTCAAACAGCATTCGGTTTACGATAGAACGACCTAAAGTAACTTCATCTGTATATTCAATCTCATCACCAATTGAAACACCACGTGCCAGGGTGGTAACCTTCACATTGTATTCCCTGATTTTTTTGTAGATGTAGAAATTGGTACTGTCACCCTCCATGGTGGTGCTTAAAGCGAAAATTATCTCGTCGGTCTCCCCAAATTCAACCCTTTTCAATAATGAATCAATTTCGAGATCTGCCGGACCAATCCCGTCCATGGGAGAAATAATTCCGCCCAACACATGATAAACTCCTTTGTATTGCTGTGTATTTTCGATCGACATCACATCACGGATATTCTCCACAACGCACACAAGCCTGTGATCACGGGAGGGGTTACTGCAAATGTTGCAGACATCCGAGTCGGAAATATTGCGGCATATCCGGCAATGTTTCACCTCTTCGCGCAGTTGTGTCAACGCACGGCTGAACCGCTGAACCTCACCGACATCTTTTTTGAGCAGGTGAAGTACAAGCCGTAAGGCCGTCTTTTTTCCGATACCGGGAAGTTTGGAAAATTCATTTACAGCGTTTTCCAGCAGTTTTGATGGGAAATTCTCTATTGTCATGCCATGCAATTAATTTCCCCAAAGTTAATAAGATTCTTTCGGGGATAATTTCAACGCAAAATCAATGGTAAAAATATAGGAAATCGCGGGGATCAAAAAAGATAACTTAAAATAGTTGGAGGAAGGACTTACGCTCAGGATCAATTCACTTGCAATTACTGTTAAAAAAATAACTTAACAAAATTAGTAAATAGTTTTCTTATTCACAGTATTTTTTTGGTCTTTTATTTAAACCGGATGTCCACCAGCATTATTTCAGATTTACCGGCTGTCTTCACCGGGGGACCCCATAAACGTAAGCCACTGGTCACAAAGAAATGGGTATCTACAATTTTGCGGTAACCCCAGCTCAATTCATACATCCGGCTTATAATGAAATTGAGCGGAAATAATTGTCCGTTGTGGGTATGACCCGAAAACTGAACATCGGCATCAGTTTTACTGACTTCCTGCAATTCTGTAGGACGGTGATCCATCAGGATAATCGGCAGATCAGGTGAGAGTTCACCTAAAAATCCGGAAATGGATTTACGTTGCCTGTAGCGTTGATCATTTCTTCCGGCAAGATAGAAGGAACTGTCAATCCGGACAACCGAATCGCGAAGAAGCGTTATACCTGCCCTGCCAAAGAAGCGGCCTTGCTCCTCCCTGCGGCCTGGCTCATGATTCCCAACAACGGCAAATGATCCATATTTTAACTGAATGTTTCGTAAAATTAATTCGATTGCGTCAAGGTTTCCGTCGTCCCGGTGCCCCTCCACAATATCACCGCCATAAAGCAGAATATCAGGCTGTAAGGCATTCGTCTTTCTGACAAACTGTTCCATAAAGTGAATACTTGTATTTTGCTGCAGGTGAATATCCGCAACAAAAGCAATGCGCAGATGATCTATCTTACTGTTCTTTCGCGGAACATCTATTTCGTACTTCGATATCCGAATGGTATTCAGATTGATGGCTCCTCCCGCCACCACACAAACCGATAAAAGAACCATCACTGAAAGGGTATAAAACCGGAATGAAATGCTCTTCCTTTTAATGGGAGGAAGTATTTTCAGGAAAAGATTGATTAACAGAAAAATATCGAAAAGCAGGACCGCCAGGAAGAGGTAAAGATAAAATGGAAGGATATAGCCTGAAACGATGGAGAGCGCCTGCATTGGAAAACTCATCGGGTCATACCCTGACGACCTGCCCGCAAGCGGATAAATTACCGCCAGCATCAGGTAAACAAGAATATACCAGCGCCTGTAACCTTTAGTAATGAAAAGGTTCATGATGCGGAAAAAAACATATATGTTGGGGATGATATAGGCCAGGGATATGTAAAGAAAAAACATCAGTTTCTATTTAAAATGGATACCGGTACGAAGATATTAAGTTCCTGTTCAAATACCAGTTGAAAACGAAAGTCATTATAACGCCGGGATCAAATTCGTCGGAATATTTCACCTTTGACTAAATCCCCAATAATCATGAAAATACATTAAATATCTGGTCATGAAATTGCATAACAACGATGTTTTTTGAGCCCGATGGTCGGTTTTAACAATTTTTGACTTAACTTTGTCCCGAAATCAAAAGGGGTGCCTGAAAAAAACGGGCTGAGATCAAACCCATAGAACCTGTCCGGATAATGCCGGAAAGGGAAAATGATAATTTCGTCTTTTTTTACCTGTTTCCCCGCAAATTTCAAGCATTATAATGTTTTTTAAGTATTTAAAAGATGAAACGAATCGGATTATTTTTAGTTTTTCAATTGCTTGGGATCATAGTCTTTGGACAATTGTCGCTGACAGGAATTGTGAAAGATGAAAAAGGTGCACCACTGAGTGGTGCGAATGTATTGCTGGCCAACACCATGAGCGGGACCACGGCAGGATCAAACGGAGAGTTTAAATTTTCGGGACTCCGGAAAGGCAAACATACCCTTGTAGTAACTTTTATCGGATACAACAACTTCAGGAAGGAATTAAGTTTGGATAACTCTGAAAATCTCGAGATCGTGATGGAACCATCGCAGGTTTTGACAGAGGAAGTTCTGGTTTCAGCCTCACGCGCGGGGCAGAAATCACCAGTTGCCTATACCACAATTGGTAAAGAGACGATTAAGAATTCAAATTTAGGTCAGGACATTCCATATTTACTCAATTACACGCCCTCATTCGTAGCCACATCGGATGCGGGTAATGGGGTGGGTTATACCAGTTTCCGGATTAGGGGAACCGATTTAAACCGGATCAATGTAACCGTTAACGGAATACCAATGTCGGATGCTGAATCGCATGGCACCTATTTTGTTGACATTCCCGACCTGGCTGCCTCGACAGAAAACATTCAAATACAGCGAGGTGTAGGGAATTCAACCAATGGAGCCGGAGCCTTTGGAGCAACCATCGATTTACAGATGAGCAAACTAAATCCTGCAGCAAATGCAAGTTACAGCTCCTCGGCAGGATCATTCAGCACATTCAGGAACAATCTCACCGCCGGAACAGGAATGGTTGACGGGAAATTTGCAGTAGACGTTTCACTTTCAAAAGTTTCTTCGGCCGGTTTCATTGATCGCGGTGCCTCAGACCTGAAATCATTTTTTATCTCCGGAGGTTATTTCACGGCAAATACCATTCTGAAAGCCACCCTCTTTTCCGGATTCGAAGAAACCTACCAGGCATGGAACGGCATACCATCCGTGAGACTGAACAACGACCTTGCGGGAATGCAGCTTTACACAGAACATTATTTATATTCGCCCGAACAGACACAACACATGATTAATTCGGACAGCAGGACCTACAATTTGTATACCTACGAAAACCAGGTCGATCATTATCAGCAGGATCATTATCAACTGCAATTCTCACACAAATTCAATCCTCGTTTAAACATTAATGCTTCGGGATTTTATACCTATGGCAGGGGTTATTATGAGCAATTCGAAACAGATCAGAAATTCACTGATTATCAACTTGCTGAACCAATAATTAATGGAACTGCGGTTACAAGCACCGATCTGATCCGGCGCAAATGGCTTGATAACGATTTCTATGGGTTGATTTTCGCCCTGAATTACAAAAAGGGAAAAAGTTCGCTGAGCATTGGCGGTGGCGCGAATGTCTACGATGGCAGTCATTTCGGGAAAGTAATCTGGGCTAAGATTGCCGGAGATGCAAAATATGATCATGAATGGTACAGGGGCACGGGATTGAAAAAAGATTATAACCTCTACACCAGGTACAGCTATCAGTTGTCAGAAAAACTAAATGCTTCGGCCGATGTTCAGTACCGTTATATCAATTACGAAATAAAGGGAATTGATGATGACCTCAGAAACCTTACACAAAATCACGAATTCAATTTCTTCAATCCTAAATTCGGATTGTTTTATACTCCCGCGATTAACCATGAAGCCTATCTAAGCTATGGACGGGCAAACAGAGAGCCAAATCGCAACAATTTTGTGGATGCTGATCCGGCAGGGAAACAACCGACCTACGAAACTTTAGACGATCTTGAATTGGGTTATACTTACAAAGCATCTAATCTGGTAGTAGGAACAAACCTTTATTATATGCACTATAATAATCAACTGATTCTAACCGGTCAGATCAATGATGTAGGCTCTGCCATCATGACCAATGTCGACAAAAGCTACCGGGCGGGAATTGAACTGTTGGCAGGCATCAAATTTCTAAGGAATTTCAGCTGGAATGTGAATTCGACAATTAGCAGAAACAGGATCAGCGATTTTACCGAATATGTTGAGGATTGGGATAACGGCGGACTTAAGGCCAATGTAATCGGTAAAACGGATCTGGCTTTTTCACCGGAACTTATTGCCAACAGCATTTTGTCTTTTAAGCCTTCCGATCAGTTTGAAATCAGTTTCCTGTCGAATTATGTGGGGAAGCAATACATCGACAATACGTCGAGCGATGAAAGGATGCTGGACGACTACCTGGTCAGTAACCTTAAATTTGATTACCTGTTAAAACAAAAATTATTCAACGAGGTAAAAATCAATCTATTGATCAACAATATATTTGATAAAGAATACGAAGGGAATGCGTGGGTATATTCCTATATGTACGAAGGAAAACGCAACAAGATGGATGGCTATTTTCCCCAGGCAGGTACAAATTTCCTGGTAAGTCTGAGCTTTGGATTCTAGACTCGATCCCTTTTGTACCCGTTGTCAGCTTCGAAGTTTAGAAGTTATATAAGAAGAAAGGTTAAAGCATAAAGTAGATGAATCTCGTCAACACTTTTATACTTTAACCTTTTATCTTTACCCTTTGTCTTTTGTCTTTTGCCTTTTATCTCTCCACATCTATCTTATTCCTCTTCGCCTCCAAGTATGGAACGGATACCTGATTCTGTAAGAATAAATTCTTTATCGTCCTTGATGCAGAATCCTTTTTTCTCATTTTTGTTCAGGCAATCACTGGCATTGATTAATTTTTCGATGCGTGCGGCTTTTAATGTTTTGGATATTATCGGGGTTGAAAATTTCTCCATACCCTGCGAGTTCAGGTATACTGCAGTTGCAAGAAATTTCTTTACCTGATTTTTATCGGCGTTTTTATCCTTCAGAAACTCAAACAACGGATCACCAGCCGGTTCTTCCTCAATCGGTTCCACTGCTATTCTTGGTTTACGTCCCCGTTTGCTTTTCTCTTTTTCTTCGGCAACAGGAACTTCAGACACAGAAACATCTTCAGTCACAGTTTTTACAGGTGATGGTTTAACAGTTTCTGCTTTTACAAACATTTCAGGTTTGTTAAGTCCCGGAATTCGATTAAGTATTTGGTTCAATTGGGCTTCAACCCAATCCTTATCACCTTCGCAGGAAAAATGAAGGTTGTCAAACGAAAAATCAATTTTTGATTCAGACATTAGTTTAAATTTTTCAAATATTATGAACTATAAAATTACAATAAATTATAATAGCAGAACATGACTATTCGTATATTTCGTATAAATATCTTTCATTTATAATTATTATCCATCTCCTTTAGAATTTTATCAATTTCTTCTTCCGTATTGTGAAGTTTTTCCTTGCACAAGATGACCAGCTGCGATACTCTTTTAACTTTTTCGGAGAGCTCATCAACGTCTAACTCATTATTTTCGAGCTGTCTGAGTATCTCTTCAATTTCGGTGATTGCTTCTTTATAGGATCCGTTCTTTTTACTCATATCATATACGTATTTTAATTGTTTTTAGTTTTCGTCCAGCAATGTTTTTACTTCACTAATTATATGCCCCCTACAGAGCCTTGTTTCTATGAGTGACTTTTCATTAATCATATCCGTATCTTTTAGTGCACGTCCATTATAGGTAGTTATAGAATAACCCCTTGAAAGTATTTTGTATGGATCGGAAAGTATCGCTTTCTGCCGTGATAGCTCAAGTTGGTGTCGCTTATCGGCAAGCAAAGTTCGCACCAGATTTTCTGATTTTTGCAATTTCCGGTTAAGCAGGTCATGGCTGCCAATTGTTAAATACCGGATTGTACCCGAAAGAACCATTGTAGTTTTATGCAGGATTCCCGATTGTTGTTTAATGAAGTTACTGAATCCGTTCTTTGTGGTTTCTTCTTTTCGTTCCAACTGATTAACCTGGGTTTGAATGGCCTTCTTTACATAGGTATTGAATTTCCACATCGTTTGATTCAGCAGGTTATTCCACTTTGAAATTCGCTCACGTGCAACAGGAGCCAACATCCTGCCAATTTGTTCAATCTCATTCTTTGATGACAGGAGGAATTTGCCGATAAGGCTTACAAATTGGTTGTTTAGTTCATCCAGCTGCGAATCGAACCGGGCGACTCCGCTGATCAGAAATTCGGCAACAGCTGTCGGGGTTTTAAGCCGCGTATGGGCAACGAGGTCAACAATTGAATCATCTTTTTCATGACCGATACCTGTGATTACGGGCAATGGAAACTGGGTAATATAATAGGCGAGGTTATAATTATCGAAGCAACTCAGGTCAGCCTGTGAGCCTCCTCCGCGGATGATCACCACCGCATCGAAATGACTTTCATAAAGATAGATAAGTTCCAGGGCACCAATAATGGATGATTCTGCCTGGTTCCCCTGCATGATTGCGGGGAATAATTTCAGATTAAATTTATAACCTGCCGCATTACAGGTTAACTGGCTGATAAAATCCAGGTAACCCGCGGCTGTTGCCGATGAAATAATGGCGATATTCTGGGGGACAAGCGGTAATTCGAGCTCCTTATTCATGTCTGCGACCCCTTCGGCCTGCAACCGGGCGATTATTTCGCGCCTGCGACGAGCCATATCGCCAAGGGTATAAGTCGGATCAATATCCCGGATGTTCAGACTATAGCCATATAATTCATGAAATTCAACGGATACGCTCACCAGTATCTTAAGCCCTTCGCTTAGTGGCTTCCCGGTTGTTGACTCAAAATAGGGCTGCAACATCCTAAAAGTATACGACCAGATCGTTGCCCTGGCTTGAGCAATAATAGCGTCTCCATTCTCATCCTTCTCGATCAGCACAAGATAGCAATGCCCGCTCCTGTTGGTTTTCAGTTCCGAAATCTCAGCAATAACCCAGGTAGGAGTTGTGAATGCCTCACAAACAGCTTTTTTCACCAGTCCGTTTAATTCCGATAATTTAAGTCGCTCATTCATCATGTCCAAAGGTAAACATTGGTATTCATTTCGTAGTTTTACAGTCAAATATTTTAATGATTCACGCATAATTTCTTTGTGCAGTTAGCTGGACAAATCGATTTTGTGAACGGGGGGATGAAAAAGGTTAATATGATTAAGAATAAGATAAGTTTGAAAAGGTTTTTGCTGATCGCATGGCCATTTTTTCTTGCCGTCCTGGTGTTTGTGATCATCCGGATTGGTGTCAATAACGCCGTGTCGGTCGAATTTTATTATTCAGCCGGACTTTATCCATTTATTGCCAGGATATTCTCCGCCATTAGCAATCTCCTCCCCTTTTCACTGTGGGATATGTTTTGGATAACTTCCATCTTAATCTTTATTGGCAGTTTAGTATTTCTTATTTTAAGAAAAGTCAAATTTGGAGTTTATGTGTTGCGTGTGTTTCAAATTCTTGCCCTGGTTTATGCTTTTTTCTATTTGGTATGGGGCTTTAACTATTTCAGGCCGAAAATTGAAACACGACTCGCCTGGACGAAAACACTGGCCAACGATTCTGTATTCCGTTCAGTTCTTGATTCTATCATCAGGAATACCAATTCAACCTACTGTGCATTATCACCATCCGATTACCCGGACATTGACAGCCTGATTGAACAATCCTACCTTAAAAACAGCAAAGAATTGGGAATTGGTTATCCAAATGGTACGCGACGACCCAAGACGATGCTCTTCAGTTCCTTTTTCGCAAAATCGGGTGTAAGCGGTTACTTCGGACCTTTTTTTAATGAGATACATTTGAATTACTATTTACTTCCCATGGAATATCCCTATGTTCTGGCACACGAGAAAGCACATCAGTTCGGAATCACCAGCGAGGCTGAAGCAAATCTGGCGGCATTTGTGATTTGTACAACTTCGGACGATCGGCGCCTGCAATATTCGGGATACGTGAACCTGATGCTATATTTTCTTTCGGACGCTTCCCAATTCAAGGATATTAACGATTACATTAAAAAAATTGATAAAAACGTAATTCTTGATTTGCGTTTCCAGCGTAGTCACTGGCAGGGACTGAGGAATAAGACACTTGACAGGATGCAAACTTCGGCCAACAATGTTTACCTCAAAACAAACCGTATCGACGAAGGGGTGAAGAATTACAATAAGGTGGTATCTCTGGCAATAAGCTGGTATCAAAACAGGCAATAACGCAGGGATATTGCTTCCGGATCACCATTTGGAGGAAAATCCGCGCCGGGTTTCAGTATTCATCCCCGGAAAACCTCCTTATTGTCCAATGTACTCTTCCGGACTCTGGGTAAAATCTTCCGGATCCTTCAGCCTTCCTGCCGACTTGTCGAAAGCTTTAAACTCGTTGGAATTGATACTATCAATTACTTCGGGATTCAATAAAATACCCGATTTATAGTTTAATTCATACTTAATCTTTCCGGTGGCATCCATGAATTTCCAGGTTCCGTCAGATTCATCGTTAGTATACTGACCTGTAATTTGCAGCTGACCCGATTCAAAATAAATCAGATTTAATCCATGCCGCTTTCCCTGCCGGTACATAATCTCGTATTTCTTTTTCCCGGAAGGATAAAAGCTTCGGCTTACCCCGTTAAGCATTCCATCGGTCCAGGACGATTCCGTTGCCGGAGCCCCATTCTCAAAACAGGTGATTGAACGGCCATTTTTCTTTCCGCCGGAAAAGCTTTCCTGACCTACCAGCCGGAGATTGTTGTAATAATTCCATGTACTGTCTTTCAATACATCTTTGTAATTACCTTTCGCATAGCGAATTCCGCTGTAATCAAAAAGTTCTGCCGAGACTTTCCCGGTATTGGGAAAATGAAACAATTGAGCTTTGATTTTTCCATTCTCATGAAATCGTTTCCATTCACCAATTGGTTTATCGTCAGAAAAAAAACCTTCATAACGTATAGATCCGTTGGGATATTTACCCGTCCATTTACCTTGTTTACGTCCGTACGCGTCCGTCTGATTGATTGCCTCCTGAGCACAAAGGAAGGTGACAGGCAAAAGGAAGGTTAACAGCAAAATGATCAGTCTTTTCATTTGAACTATATTTAGCAGAAGTATTAACCAGGTCAATATCAGCCCTGGCATAAAACCAAAAATCCTGCCCCATTACGAAGCAGGATTTCGGGTATTCTATAAATGGGATTATCCCCCAAAATCGTCAAATGCAACATTTTCGTCGGGTACTCCCAAATCGTACAGCATTTTTGTTACGGCTGTATTCATCATTGGTGGTCCGCACATGTAATAATTAATTTCTTCAGGTTCTTCGTGCATACGAAGGTAATTGTCATAAATAACCTGGTGAATGAATCCTTTCAAACCTTCCCAGTTATCATCCGGTTTTGGATCGGAAAGTGCAAGATTGAACGTGAAATTTGGAAATTCCTTTTCGATGGCGCGGAATTCGTCATAATAAAACACCTCGCTCCATGAACGTGCTCCGTACCAGAAAGTCACTTTCTTTGTCCGGTCCTTCAGGGTATGGAAGATATGGAAAAGGTGTGACCGCATAGGGGCCATTCCGGCACCACCACCGATAAACATCATTTCATTGTTGTTGTCTTTCAGGAAGAATTCACCATAAGGTCCTGAAATTGTAATCTTATCACCTGGTTTAAGTGAAAAGATATACGAGGAGCAGATCCCCGGATTAACCTTCATAAACCCGCCCGCAACACGATCGAAGGGAGGGGTAGCGATACGAATATTAAGCATCACAATATTTCCTTCAGCGGGATGATTGGCCATGGAATAAGCCCGGAAGGTAGGTTCCGGATTTTTCATTTTAAGATCAAACATCTTATTTTTCTCCCACTCAGGCCGGAATTTTTCACCAATGTTGAAATCCTTGAAATCGACCTCACATTCAGGAACATCAATCTGGATATATCCTCCCGATTTAAACTCAAGGTTTTCTCCTTCGGGAAGTTTTACGATAAATTCCTTGATATAAGTGGCAACATTCTCATTTGAGGTCACTGTACACTCCCATTTTTTGATCCCGAGAATTTCGGGATGTACATGCATCTTAATATTATCCTTGACTTTTACCTGGCAGGCAAGCCTCCAGTTTTGGGATTGTTCTTTACGGGTGAAGAAGTCAGTCTCAGTCGGGAGGATTGATCCGGCTCCCGAATTCACCTGACAGCGGCACATTCCACAGGTTCCCCCTCCTCCACATGCTGATGGAAGGAAGACTTTGTTGTTACCCAATGTTGAGAGTAATGTGCTGCCGGGATCAACTTCGATGGCAAGTTTACCGTCATTGATATCAATGACAACTGTTCCTTCAACGGTCAGTTTTTTCTTCACGTAGAGCAGAATCCCCACCAGCAGCAGTGTGATCAGCAGGAAGATTACCACTCCGGATATCAATATTGTGATTGTTGTTGCTAATATGATCATTATTCAATAATATTTACAATTGTTATTCCTTCCGGATGCTTACAATTTGATACCCATAAAACCCATAAAAGCCAGGCCCATGAGCCCGGTTATAATAAATGAAATACCAAGACCACGTAAAGGGGCAGGTACATTCGAATACCTAAGTTTCTCACGGATAGCGGCAAGGGAAATAATTGCGATAAACCAACCTGCTCCGGAACCAATACCATAAACTGTAGCCTCACCAATATTGATAAACTCTTTTTGCTGCATAAAAAGTGATCCTGCAAGAATGGCACAATTTACAGCAATCAAGGGCAGGAATATTCCCAGGCTGATGTATAATGCGGGCGCAAATTTTTCAACAACCATCTCCACCAACTGAACCATTGCTGCTATGACGGCAATATACATGATAAAACTTAAAAAGCCCAGGTCTATGTCCGCATAACCCTCTCCCAGCCATTTCAGAGCACCTTCCCTGAGTAATAAATTCTCGAGCAGGTAATTGACCGGCACAGTGATAGTCTGAACGAAGATAACGGCCATTCCAAGCCCTGTTGCTGTTTTAACCGATTTAGAAACTGCGAGGAACGAACACATTCCGATAAAATAGGCAAAGACCATATTTTCCAGAAAGACCGACCTGATGAATATATTAAGGTAATTTTCCATAATCTTATTTTATCTTTTTTGAATTAATCCTCGTTTAATTCCGGTTTTTTACTGCGCTGAATCCATATAATAACCCCGATAAGGATTAACGCCATGGGAGGAAGAATCATCATCCCATTATTGGAATACCAGCCACCGTTAGCCATGTACCAGCTTTCAGGAATAAGTTTATATCCCCATAACGATCCTGATCCGAACAATTCACGTACAAATCCTACTGCAATCAGAATTAATCCATAACCTGCACCATTTCCAATTCCATCAAGGAAAGAGGGCCACGGTTTATTTGCAAGTGCAAAAGCCTCAAGACGCCCCATCAGGATACAATTGGTAATAATCAATCCCACAAACACCGAAAGCTGCTTGCTCACATCATAAACGAAAGCCTTTAGGACCTGGTCAACAAGAATAACCAAAGCCGCAACGACAACTAGTTGAACAATAATCCGGATTCTGTTAGGGATCGTATTTCGTAATAATGAGACAATCATATTCGCGAAAGCAGTTACAATCATGACCGAGAGGGACATTACCACTGCAGGTTTAAGCTGCGCTGTGACGGCTAACGCTGAACAGATTCCAAGAACCAACACCGTAATCGGGTTTGCATCGCTCAGCGGATTTGTGAGCAGTTTGGTATTCTTTTTCGAAAAAAGTGATTCTTTTTCGCTCATCTTTTATTTTTTTAATGTTTTAAAGAATTCCTGGTAAGATGACAAATCATCATATAACATTTTTTGCAGCCCTTTGCTGGTGATTGTTCCACCTGAAATTGCATCAACGCTGTGCGATGGATCGGCCTTTTCACCGGTTTTGGCTATTATAATCGAGGTAAATGCGCCTGCCTGATCAAAAATCGTTTTTCCAATAAAAGGCTTCTGAAATTTCTCAGTATTTATCTCAGCTCCTAAACCCGGAGTTTCGCCCTGATGGTCGAAATTCGCACCGAAAATAGTGTTCATATCGGACGAGAGTGCGATATATCCCCATATAGGACCCCAGAGACCCGCTCCTCTTAAAGGTAACACATAGACCATTCCTTTGTCTCCCATTTCTGCAATATAAACGGGAAGTTTTCGCTGATCAAGAGGCTTCGAATGTTCCACTTTTAAGTCGACTTTGAAAGCATCGCCTTCAACCTTCTCACCTTTACTGTTAACGATGAACAGTTCCTTTATTGTGTTATTAAACAAATCATCGGCTTGTTTAACGTCTGCAACAATATTGACTGACCTGAGAATATTTTGTTTTTTCTCTATCAGGATATTGGCATCCTGGAAAGGTTTAAGCTGCGTTGCCGCTATAGCCAGTAAAATGGCCACCACGATAACCATTACAGCCGCGTAAGTAATCGTATATTTATTTGCGTTCGTATCCATTGTTGGAGTTTTATGCTTTAACAATTGCGCGTTTGAGCCTTCGTTTGATATTACCCTGAACAACATAGTAGTCGATAAGCGGGGCAAACATATTCATAATCAGTATAGAAAGCATCATTCCTTCGGGATAGGCCGGATTAACTACGCGAATCAGGATACCGAAAATTCCGATCAGAAGACCGTAGATCCATTTTCCTCTGTTCGTCTGCGAACCTGAAACAGGATCAGTGGCCATAAATACAGCCCCAAAGAGGAAGCCTCCCATAATCATATGCTGCCATGGAGGTAAAGCCATATAGGAGTTAACCGCGAAAATTTGCAGGATTGTTCCCATAAACAAACCGCCCAGGATAGTAGACAACATTATTCTCCAGCTTCCGATTCTTGTCCAGATCAGAATAACAGCACCAATTAATATGGCAATTTTTGAAGTTTCACCGATTGATCCCGGAATAAAACCCAGAATCATATCCATCATTGAATAGGAAATTCCATGGTTGGAAGCCACTTCAGCCATAGGTTTTAAACTGGCTGCCGCGGCTTCTGAAAGCGGTGTCGCTCCTGAAAAACCGTCTATTAACGCTTTATCTCCAACACTGACCCATACCGAATCGCCGGACATTTGCGAGGGATAAGCAAAGAACAGGAAAGCTCTTGCAACCAATGCGGGGTTCCAGATATTCATGCCTGTACCACCGAAAACCTCCTTTGCAAATACAACCGAAAACGCCACCGATATGGCGATCATCCAGAGTGGAGTCGTCACCGGCATAACCAGGGGGATTAACATCCCTGTAACGAGATATCCTTCGTTCACTTCGTGTCCACGCATCTGAGCCGCAGCGATTTCAATTCCCAAACCAACCACGTACGAAACGATGATGATTGGCAGGACCTTCAGAAATCCGAATAAAAAGACAGGCCAGAAGGATACCGCCTGCCCGGTGGCAATATAATGCTGGTAACCAACATTATACATTCCAAATAACAACGCAGGAAGCATTGCCACAATCACCACGGTCATGGTACGTTTCAGATCCACATAATCGCGGATATGAGATCCCCTCTTTTTGGTTGTGTGATTTGGAACAAACAGGAAAGTTTCGATGGCGCCAAATCCGGCCTTGAACATATGGAGTTTCCCCCCTTTTTCGAGAGAGGGCTTTTGTTTATCAAACCAATTTCTTAATGCTTTCATTAATTGAGTTTTAATTTCAATAAAAGGGATAATACTAACCCAACTCCTTGATCATTGAGTTAATCCCTTTACGAAGTACCGATTGAACCATTATTTTTGAAGTACAAACATATTCACAAAGGGCAAGGTCCTCTTCGATCACCTCATAAATACCAAGCTGTTCCATTGCATCGATATCGTTTGCAAGAATTGCCTTCAACAAGTAAACGGGCAGAATGTCCATTGGAACCACTTTGTCATATTCATCCGAAAGAACAAATGCGCGCTCCTCACCGTGTGTATTTGAATCAAGGACATATTTTTTCCTTTTTGATCCCAGCCATGAAAAGAACGTCCGTGAAGGGCTGAATTTTCCGAAACCGGGCAGTGCCCAACCAAACATCTCGTAGTAATTCCCTTCAGGGATAACAGAAATCATGGTATCGTCGTAACCCAGGTATCCATCTTTTCCAACCGCGGTGCCTGTAAGAACATTTCCGCTGATGATCCTGACATTATCCCTGGCAAGTTTGCCCTTTAAAAGCCCGGTTAATGAACCACCAAGCCAAAACCGGTAATATTTTGGTTCACGAACTTCAGAGCCTGTAAGTGCGATAATTCTCGATGAATCGTATTTCCCCGTTAAAAATAACCGGCCGATCATAATTACATCCTGAGGCTTTACTGTCCACAGAACTTCCCCTTTATTGACAGGTGCTACAGCATGAATCTGAATGCCTACATTCCCAGCGGGATGCGGACCATCGAAATAGTTGATTTCAACTCCCTGGGTAGCAGAAAAAAGTTTGTTCTCCTTTTTCGAAGACAACCCAAGGTGTACTTTTCCTGCAGTCAGTTTTGCCAGCGCATTAATACCAGTCTGCCAGGCATTACCCTGCTCCTGATATACGAATTCATAGTCAGGCGCAAGCGGAGCACTGTCGAAACATGAAATAAAAATTGATTTCGGTTGATCTGCCGGACGAGCCACTAAACCAAAGGGGCGTGATATGATTAATGGCCACATCCCCGATTTTAATAACTCTTCCCTGACTGCCTCACTGCTGAGATTTTGGGGATTGGTTACAGCGAATTCCTCTGAAAGGTTTTCATGATCTGCCTTCACGACCACTTCCAATATCCTTCGGCGTTCACCCCTGTTTATTGCACTCACTTCACCGCTGACCGGAGATACATACTGCACTTCGGTTTGGTATTTATCAAAAAACAAAGGGGTTCCGGCTTTAACCTTATCCCCTACCTTGACAACAAGTTTAGGAACAAGTCCGTGAAAATCGGCAGGCTTGATGGCAAAGGTCTCAGGCTTGACGATATTTTCCAGATTATTAGCGGGTTCGCCCTTAATCTGAATATCTAAACCTTTCTTTAGCTTGATAACTTTTGACATTATAACTTAAGGTATTAATTTTGACGTCAAAAATAGGCATTCGCACCTTTATTCCCAATTATAATGATCATTTTTATTAAAACATTAAAATACAAATAATCAGAGACATATGGAAATATGTGTTAAATTTAACAAAAAATTAACCATGGAATAATTGCTATTTTTAAAATTAATCGTTTACTTATGTACAGCAAAAGAAATTTTTTTCATCAGCGATTGAGTTATTTCTTAACAACAGTTCTTTTCAACCTGTTGTTAATCTCTGTCATGGGTTCCGTCAAGCAGGAAACCAAGCCGATGATTAACGGAATTTATCGGGAAAATATTCACACTGTTCAATTCTTCCGTGCGGGATGGGATTTTTCGCAGCCGGTTGTGGAATTAGGATCAGACCAGCGGCTCCTGCTTAAATTTGATGAAGTGGCAGATGGAGTTACAAATTTTAATTATACCATTACGCATTGCGATGCTGACTGGTTTCCATCCCGCCTTGTGCAATCGGAATACATGGAAGGTTTTATCGACAACCCGGTAACTGATTATGCACCTTCCATCAATACAACTTTGCAATTTACCAATTACCAGCTATCACTGCCCAATGACCAGGTTCGCTTTCTTCTGTCAGGCAATTACCTGCTATCGGTATTTGATGACAGCGACAGGAATTCTCCCGTGATCACCCGGCGGTTCTATATTGTTGAGCCATTAACTGCAATCAGCGGAATTGTTAAAAAATCAACCTTCGAAGGCTTCAGAGGACATGACCAGGAGATTGATTTTGAGGTTGATTATTCGAGGATCCGGATTCAGGATCCTCGCACAGAGGTAAAAGTTGTGGTTATGCAGAATTCAAGAGCTGATAATTGCATAAAAAATCTAACACCTCTATTTGTAAGGGATAACCAGTTAAGCTATGATCTCAGCGGCGGTAATGTTTTCCCTGGCGGAAATGAATTCCGTAACTTTGACACTAAAAATCTGCGCGCAAACGGTTGGGGTATCGCGAACATCGATTTTGTCAATCCGCTCTACCACATCACACTGCGAAAAGACCAGTTACGCGGGGAACGCGGTTACGCGCAGGAGGGTGATATTAACGGACGGTTCCTGGTGAAAAACGACCGGGTGACCGATGCTGATCTTGAGTCGGACTATATGCTGGTCCGGTTTTCGATTGAAATGCCTGCACCGGTTGCCGGCGGAGAAATTTTTGTTTTCGGGGCTTTATCCGACTGGCAATGCAATCCGTCAAACAAAATGAAATGGAATCCGGAACTAAAAATTTACGAAGTTACCCTTATGCTAAAACAAGGATTCTATGATTACCAGTACGTTTACACAGAAAAGGGCAGCCTTATTATTGACAGTACACGGCTGGAAGGAAGTTATGTGGAAACAGAAAACGATTATCAGATTTTTGTATATCACCGGGGTTTCTCTTCAAGATACGATAAACTAATAGGCTTTCATACAATTAATTCAGTAAAAAGATAAATAAATGTCATTGTATTTTGGGAAGATGTTTTCAGCTTTTCTTCGAAGTGAACATCTCTTCGTAATGTGGCATCCGATCGAAGATTCCGCCGCTGGTTTTATAGTATTCGCCGTTCAGTTCATACACTCCGTTTTTGGCTTTTACCCAAGAACCTTCCTTTCGCGGATGGTAGCCCAGCATGGTATCCCAGTTTTTGTAGTTCTGGTGCCCGTTGCTTTCGATCAGTCCCAGGCTTCCCAGTCCGGGGAAAGCGTTCAGCCGGGCGGCCACATTTTTGTTCCATTCCACCAAAACCGGGTTTACGGTCAGATCGGCACAAAAGCAGGGGATATTTCGCTCGGTCGCTGCCTGTGCAATTTTCATGGTCATGCTCAGGGTTTTGGCAATGGCTTTCAGCGCAATGGCCTTGTATCCCATTTCAATTCGTTTGATGGCATCGGCATCGGTGTGGGCACTTTCATCGGCAGCCAAACGCACCGGAATGTCTGAAACATCGAATTCGAGTTCTTCAGCAAATGGTTCTTCAATGATGGCTATCTGGTCGAAAGCTCCTATCTTTCGGGCATGATCGATCAGTTTCAATAAGGTTTCCTTTTTTTCGTATCGCCCGTTGGCATCGAAATAATAGGGGAGTTTACCATCTTTTGTATGCGAAGTCCGAACATGGCCAATGGACTGATGAATAGCGGTCAGGCGGGCCTTGTCTTTTTCGAGCATTTCCTCCTGTGTCCCGGGCTGACCAATCTTTATTTTCATGAAGAAATAACCCTGTTCAGTGGCTTCCTGAATTTCGCTGATGGGAATGTTGTAAGCCATCAGCGGAATGGCTGCAGCCTCTTTGTGATGGTTCGAAAGTGCAGGCAGGTAAGCTTTCGGGATCATTTCGTCAAAAGTGGAAAATCCGTTTTCCCGGGCATACAGGAGCCAGGCAGCATTGTCAGTGCCAACCAAAGCATTCAGGGCAAATGTTTTCCGGAGATCGGGATTGGATGTGATTTTTTGGCCATAGGCATACACTTCGGGCAAAATGTTGTCGAGTAAATCAACAGGAGAGGTAAAACTCTGGCCTTTCATGATCTGAAGTGCCCGCTCGGTCAATGCATACATCAGGGCATTGCCGCCACTTTCGGAGTTTGAGGCAAAAACCCGGGCATCCGACCAGAGTACATTCTGGGTACACAGGCCAATCTGATGGTCTCCTGAACTGCTTTTCAGGTAATTAACCGTTTGCCAGATTTCTGTCATGTACCCACCTTTAAATCCGAAGGGACGTACAAGGGGCTCACGCTCGAAATTGGAGTTAACTGCTGCAATAGTTATGGATTTTGGTACTCCGGAGACAATCTGGGAGCCCAGTGCATGAAATCCGGCCAATGTTGCTGCGCCTGTTATTCCGGTAGTTTTGATGAAATCTCTTCTGGAGAATGAATTGTTCATTTTGGATTAGTTTGCTGTTGGTAAATATTTCAGAGGTGGAGCTGTTGATGAAGGAACCGTCATTCCATCTACTGTTTTAGCTTCCATTATTTCAACACGGGTTCCATCGGTATCGTAGCAGTTAATTTGCCTTTTCTTATTAAAAATGATGAAAACTGTAAAAATTACTATTTTCATAAGATAAAATTTAATAACAAATGGGATAACAATATTCTAAAGAATTCCAGCACACCTTATTTTTCTATTTTGTTTTTAAGCATACTATTATGGAACCAGTCGAGGTCCTTTTTCATCATTGCATAAATTTTCTCATGATCCATCGTGGTTTCCTTTTTTCCACCTTCGGCGCCCCCCAGGTCATATTCGTAATGGATACTGATGGGTGCTTCAATTTTCAGACCCGCATATTCTTTGAGAAATTCGTCGAAATTAATCATTCCTTCGCCCAACGGGACATTCTGATGCTTCCAGGTACCATTGGGATTCTTCCCCCAAATAAAATCTTTAATGTCGATGGTCCGGATCCACGGGGCAATTCGTTTCATGCCCAGTTTCCAGGAATAGCCAGCTTCGGTTACTGCGTGCCGGATATCATACTGAACCCCCATATACCGGGGATCAAGATCTTTCAGTAATTCATATAAATCCCATACCGGAGCTCCGACATGTGTTCCGGAATGATTTTGATATCCTCCGTGTATACCCAGTTTTTCGTTCACAGTGGCCAGCTTTTCAAAGTTCCTTCTATAGTTATCCAGGTTTTCCTGAATGGACCTGGAGAATTCGTAGGCAAGCCATCCCATGCGATAATACCGGATTCCCGAATCGGCTGCTGCCTGGAGCGTCTCCATAGCAAACGGTTCCGATGGATCGGTGATGGCAGTCACCAACATTGGTATTTCCACGCCATGTTTCCGAAGGGTATTCACTGCCTGCGACAATTCTTTTTTCACATTTTTCGGTTCAATCTGACCACCAGGTCTCACCGGCACATCAGCCCCATCGAAGCCGAGTTTCGCAAGTACTTCACCCATCTGGTCAAAGGTCAGGAATTGAAGACATTTGGTGAAAGCACATACAGGTCTTTTTACTGTTTTGCCATTCCTGATTGTGCCTGCCGTTCCTGTTCCTGCAATGCTGATGCCGGCAACAGAAAGGCCGGTAGTTTTGATAAAATTACGTCGTTGCATATCGTCAGAGTATTACTTCGGTTATAATTTATACGGTTTACGGTATTCATAATGCAACAGTTTGTTTGCTGCTTCGCTGTTGGTAAACCTTTCCTTTTCAGGATCCCATTGAAGCCGTGTCTGGGTAGCCAGTGCAATGTTGGCCAGATGAGCAAAGCTGGTGGAACGATGTCCGTCTTCCAGCGAACATAAAGGTACTTCACGGGTTTTAATGCAATCGAGGAAGTTGCGAATCAGGTTTGCAGTGGCCATAGCATTTGAGCCATCTGACAAGTTCTGTGTTGGAATATTAAATTCTTCGGCTTTAATGATTTCTTGCCAATTCTGAAATTGTCCCTTTTTTGCCGGAATAATTTTATATCCATCCTGACTGGCATACAAATTTCCTTTGGTTCCGCGAAGTTCGATTTCGCCATAAGGTAAAATTTCACCACTGCTGGCTTCGTATATACTAAACGAAATCATCTTTTTTGAGGCAAACTCAAAAGTCACCTGCATGGTATCGGGTATATTTCCATCGTGATCCAAAACGTATTTGCCACCATGGGCCGAAATGGCTACAGGAGCAACTTCGCCCATCATCCACCGGATGGCATCCATGTAATGCACTCCCCAGTTTCCCATTTGGCTTGAATATTCGCCCCACCAGCGGAACATATACGGTGCAATATTGTACTGATACGGCCGGGATGCTCTTGGCCCCAACCACATATCCCAGTTGAAATCTTTTGGCGGCTGTTCGGCTTTGAGTTTCCCAATGCCATTTGGAAACATATTGCTTACCCTGGCAGCACGTGCAACCGTTACCTGGCCAATTTTTCCGGCAGGAATTTCTTTGGATAATCTCTGATACACTTCATTTCCCCGGCGGTTCAGACCAACGGCAACAACGCGGTCGCTGGCTTTCCATACATTAACCATGGTTCGTCCTTCCACAATGGTTTGTGTCAATGGTTTTTCAACATAGACGTCTTTTCCGGCCTTCACTGCTTCAATCATTTGAATGGCATGCCAATGATCGGGAGTTGCAATACATACTGCATCTATGGTTTTATCCTCCAGCAGTTTACGGTAATCGTTGTACAGCGTCGGTTTTAAAGGAAATTTTTCACCCATTTTAGGGATTTGTCCGGCCCTGTCCGCCAGGTAGCGGGCATCCACCTTGCTTCGGTCACGCAGTAAATACGGTTCATAAATGTCGCATAAAGCGGCAATCTCCACGTCTTTATTTTGCATAAACAGCTCAAGAAGTTGTGAGCCTCTGTTCCCAATTCCGATAAAGCCCATGCGGATTTTATCATTGGCACCAATCTTTCTGCTATTCTGATTCATACCAAATGAGTTAAGACCCGCAGCAAGTCCCACTGTGGTAAATGCGGAATTAACTAAAAAATTTCTTCTATTCAGCTTATTTTCCATAATACTTTAATGATAAAGTTAGTATTCTATATAATTTTCTTTTAAATCCCAAACTAAATACTTGCAGGTCATTTGTTTAAATAACACCTGTCAAATCAGCAACAAAAACCTGTCTTTTCCCATCGGGTGCACCGTTGAAACATATTTTCCTGTAATCGCGACTCCAAACCGGATGAGGATCGATCCGCAAGGTTTCATTATCACTGTCGACATCGGTAAATACGGTGCAGACGTAAACCTCTTCATCATTACTGAGGTTAATCAACCTGATGGGAGCTCCATCGAGGCCAAGCGCCTTGTACTCGCCAACATAACAATCAGAAAGCAGATGGGTGAAATCAGCATTGACACTCGGATGTCCGCTGCCAAAATGTTTGGTTGACAATATTTTAAAATCCTTCCCGGTGTAATGAAACATGCAGAAGCGCATATTGGTATCACCTAACCAGCCCGGTTTTATATTCATAACGATGTGTTCCCCGTCGGGATGCCAGTTCGGGTGATTGCCCCCAAATGACCATTGTTCCCGGGTAACGGCCTGCTCAATATTTGTCCCGTCTGCATTGAAGGTAAAAACCATCGGATTCCATCCTTCTTTCGTATGGTCGGGACTGGAGGAACCACCCGTAATATCCTTTTCAGGAAAGAGGCACCGCATGACCTGAAAGATCCGTGTTCCCTGACGGTTATACTTTGAATGGAAAAAGTAGCAATTGCCACCCTTCAAAAAGTCAGGATCATCGGCTTTTTTTGCCGCATCATTCAGGCTAACCAACAGCTTCTTTTGATTGTTCTGTAAATTGGTTTGCCAGAGGCCCTGATCAGATGGAGCTCCTTTTATTTGATCATATTCCTTGAATTTTGGAACACCATATCCCATTTGGGTAATATTAATCGTATCTAACGGAAACCCAATTACAGCCGATTCATCGGGAGCGATGTGGTACATGGGGCCGCCAAAAGCTCTGATTTCTTTTGTATCCAAATCAATCCTTACACAAACAGCCTGATTATTAACGATATCGTTGGTATAGATGTAACGATCTGTTTTTCCCCAGTTCAGGTTGGCGCCCAGTTGAAAGCCCCATCCTTTGGTTGAATAGACCGTTTCAATGGTTTCATTTTCCAGATCAACGATACAAACATCACAGGTATCACCATATTTTGCTTCTTTCCCCTGATAGGGAAGTTTACTGACCGCCAGGAGTTTCTGACCCGGACTAAAAGGGCAAACGTCGAAAAAAGCCTGAATGTAAAAACCATCGTCGGGTGTTACAATTTTCACTTTACCAAAACTGGTTTCCGGCTGATAATCCCTGAACTTAAACTTCATGGCTTTGCTTGCAGGCTTTTCGATCATGAAATTTCCTGATAAAGTCATAAAGGCGAGAAAACCTGCTGAAGTCGTTAAAAAATCCCTTCGTTCCATCAGTTTATTTATTGGTTACTTTCAGTTTGGGCATTCGATAATAATTTAAAAAAGTGATTTCTTTTCGTTCAGTTTTTTTAACCGCAAAATCGCTTCGAGATAGTAATAGTCAGCATAATTCAACGGTACATCCACTTCGCTGTTCATGGGTTTTGAACCAGTGCTGTGGAGCAGGATGAATCCATGGGCTTCACCGGGTTTTGCGCGGTAATTATCGGTGAGGATTTGAATTATCTTTTGAGCGTTAGCCAGATGATTTTTCCCATTTGCAGAATATGCTGACAGCTCCAAAAGCGCTGATGCGATAACAGCTGCTGCAGAGGCATCGCGCGGTTCTTTCGGAATGTTGGGCGCATCAAAATCCCAATATGGAACCAAATCGGCAGGCAATCGTGGATGATTCAGGATAAAACCGGCAATATTTTCGGCTTGACGGAGGTATTTCAGATCTTTGGTTTCGCGATAGCACATGGTAAATCCATACAATGCCCAGGCCTGCCCACGCGCCCAGGCCGATTCATGACTGTAACCCTGATGTGTATTTTTCTTCAGCACTTTCCCGGTAATGGTGTCGTAATCGATCACATGGTAACTGCTGAAGTCGGACCGAAAATGGTTCTTCATCGTGGTGTTGGCATGATTGACAGCAATTTTATAAAAAGATGAATCGCCGGTCAGCTTCGTGGTTTCAAACAGCAATTCGAGGTTCAGCATGTTGTCGATGATAACCGGGTAGTCCCATTTGTCTTTATTGTGATCCCACGAGCGGATACACCCCACCACCGGTTTGAAACGGGTGCAAAGGGTTTTGGCGCCCTGAATAATAACTTCCTTATACTTTGGGTCGTTTGTTAGCCTGAAACCATTGCCAAAACTGTTATATATTTTGAATCCCATATCGTGAGTGCCTCCGTTCATCTTTTCATTTTCAATACCAGAGGTGAAAAGGCGCGCCTGGGTTTCCCAATTTTTATTTCCGGTAAATTCATATAAATACCACAAAACGCCTGGGAAGAAACCACTTGTCCAGTCTTTGGATGGAACCAGTATGAGTTTTCCATCGGCTGATAAACTGCGTGGCGAAACCACCTCAGGTTTATTCTTATTCTGAACATCATTGCTCCAGGTTGCTTTTGACTGGCTGATCTGACCGAATATATAGCTCGTTTGCTTTTCAGCTTCAGCAACTATTTTTTTAAGGTTCTGTGCCGATGTGTTCAGGCTGAAACTGAAAATCGTAATGAACGAGATAATGCTAAGGCTAATTGATATTTTTCTCATAGTTTGTGAGTTGTTTTTAATTGAGGCAATTCGAAAAATGCTGTTGGTAAATCTTTGCTTTTTACACTTGCAATGCTTTTGCCACCATTCAATTTAATCCGGATAATGGCCCTGCCATTGTAGACTTCAACTTTCCGCGATCCGGATGAAGTACCCTGGTTGTCAATCAGCACACCATCACCGGTCAGACCGAATTCCACCACATTCCTGGCATCGGGGCACAGCACGTTTTTGGCATCAAACAGCTTCACTTCAATCGTTGAAATTTCACCATTCTGATCGATTCTGCTTAAAACCATTTTAGCCGGAGTTCCCCATTTTTCAGTCTGGTAAACTTGTCTGATTTCATCGGTAAGGATGTCTTTCTCTTTACGGGCGACTACTTTCAGTACATTTTCACCTTCCTGATAAACTACATTCCAGCGCAATCCGGCAGCAGGAAAATCCTGTCCATTCCGTTTCTTTATTCCATGACTTTTACCATTTACAAACAATTCAGCCTCGTCACAATTGGAATACACTTTTACCATTTTCTCTTCACCTGTGTTTCCCCAGCGTACAGGCCAGCTATGTCCATAAATATGGACCATCGGTTTTTCGGTCCACCACGACTGGAAAACAAAATAAGCTTCTTTTTTAGTAAAATCGCGCTCTACCACACCTTTTTGGTTCATATAGGGTACCGGATTGTCGGGTCTGACCGGTGTTGAGAAATCTTTGAAAGGCCAGTAAGCCGAGCCTGTTAAGCTGGGCAAGTTTTCCTGTTCTTTCAGGTGCCAGTCGATCAGGTTGCAAATGTACGATTCGCTCCAGTCGCCGTCTTTCGATGCGCGGGCGGCGCCACCCATGAGTGATGCATCGCCATTACGTTCATCCGTACCTCCACCGGTTTTGATTTTCTGAAGAACTTTATCCGGATTTTCGGCATGACGTCCGGCATGGCTGTCGCCACCCCATTCGGCATGAAAAAAGTGCTTAACTCCTTTGATTTCAGCCTCGGTATTTTCGCGGTATTCGGTATAAATTCCCCGGTACCAACCTGCCCAGATGGAAGGCGAATAAACATCCACAATGTCTTTGCAAAAATCGCATCGGCGAATGGCGGTTTGGCGGGTAGGATCGAGCTGATGGGACAAATTATTCAGATCAGACATGAAAGCCCTGATTTTTTCCTTGTCAAATTCCGGAAAATCGCCGGGCCAGTCATTCTCATTGCCAAGTCCCCAGATAATCACCGACGGATGGTTCCTGTGCTGTCCGATCATATCGGTCAGCATATCTTTGGCTTGTTGTTTATAACGTTCGCCACCCAATCCGCCGCGGCACCAGGGTATTTCTTCCCAAACCATGATCCCAAGGCTGTCACATAAATCGAGCACAATCCGGGATTGCTGATAATGTCCCAACCTGATAAAATTGACTCCCATCTCTTTCATCATTTTCATTTCGTTGCGAATCATTGGTTCGGTCATTGCTGCTGCCACTCCCGCATGATCTTCGTGGCGATGTGTTCCCCTGATGAGCAGGCGGGCACCATTTAGCTTAAAAGGTCCGTAATCGACGAATTCAAAATTCCGGAATCCAAACTTTTCGGTAACTGTTTGTTTGCCTGATTCAGAATCAATCGTCGTGGTACAGGTATATAAATTTGGATGATCGGGCGACCATAAGGCAGGTTTTTTAATGGCGCCCGAAAATATGCTTTTTTCTCCGGGAAAGGATTCAATATTCTGATTCGATGAGCTAACCAGCTTTCCGGCGGGGTCGGTTATTGCAATTTTTAGCTGACCTTTTGCTGAGGCCGATTTGTCCAGTAATTTCAGGCTGAGATCGAATTTTCCTTCCAGACCCTTTGAATCAGCCGTAGCGTTTACGAACAAGCGATCGATGGAAAGCGATGGCACATACACCAGGTTCAGGTAACGGTAAACGCCACCATACACGTTGAAATCCGACAAGCTGGACGGAATCATTTCCAGATCGCGGGAGTTGTCGCACCGGATGGAAATTGGGATTTTTCCATTGAATGTATCGGCAACTTTCTTATCCTGAAGGAAACTATGAACAGCGTCAGTAATGTCAACCGTCCATTCGTTGTATCCGCCAACATGCGAACCGACTTTGGTCAGGTACACATAGACGTCCGTTTTTTGCCCGGCGCCTTCGAAATGAAGCAGCATCCGACCATTCGGAAAAGGATTTTTAATTTCAAGCAGATTGGTGTACCAACCCGGACCCTGGTAATAATTAACATCGGGATCAACTGCATCGGAAGTATTAAAACAATGCGGTAAGGTTACATTTTCCCACAGTGGAACACTCTCCGGATTGCCGGCTTTTACCGGCCTTACCGCCTCCCAGATACCACCCAGGTCGCTTCTGAGGAATTTCCAGTTCTCATTCAGCCGGATTTTATTTTCGGTTTGCGCGGATGAAAAATTAAAAAAGCTCAGTCCAATGACTATCGCAAAGGTTATTAAAGTTCGTTTCATCATTATTCTATAGTTGATTTTCGGAACAATCATCAATACTATTGTATTATACCTATTCATAAAAACCGTTTTAATCCGATAATTAGTTAACTACCCAGGGCCATGGTTTTGCTTTGGTGCGTAAGGCCTCTTTTTCCCACAGTTGTGCCAGTTCTTTCACTTTTGCAGGGTACTTCGAAACGAGGTTAACAGTTTCAGAAGGATCGGCGTCCATGTTGTACAATTCCCAGGCATTTTCATCGGCTGCTGTAAATTTTTTCTCCTTTGCAGTTTTCGAAACCAATTTCCAGTTGCCCACACGAATGGCTCTGTTTCCTTCATGTTCCCAGAATAGATATTTACGATCGATGGGTTTGTTTGTAAATGCCGGGACCAGGCTTTTTCCTTCGAAAGGCTGAATCGCATTTCCGTTAAGGGTTATAGGATAATTCATGCCTGTAATGTCGAGGCAGGTGGCCATGATATCGATGAGGTGCGCATTATGTGTCCGGAGTTCGCCCCGGGCAGCAATGCCTTTGGGCCAATTAACAATGAGCGGGGTGGCAATACCGCCTTCATGGGTGTAATGTTTATAAAGTCTGAACGGTGTGTTACTCACGTTAGCCCATTCTTTGCCGTAAGCTTCCCAGGTATCCGGACCACCAGCCATGACACCTTTGCCACTTCGCACATAGCGGCCATCGCGGGAATATTCCGGTCGTTTTCCGTAGAAAATTGAATCATTCGAAAGCGGATGCAGTATTTTTTGTCGGGCGGTCAGCGGAACTTCCGGCTGATCGGTGCCCTGAGGTTCGGCACAACCACCATTATCGTGCATGTAAAAAATGATGGTGTTGTCTAATTCCCCTTTTTTTTCCAATGCCGAAACAATGCGTCCAATCCCATCATCCATAATGTGAACCATAGCTGCATAAACTTCCATTCTCCGCGACTGCCATTCTTTCATCGTTTCGTCTTTCCACGCCGGAATATCGGCACTGCGTTTAGTCAGGACACATTGACCGCTGATAATTCCAAGTTTTTTAAGCTTCTGAAAACGTTCTTCCCGAATAGCATCCCAACCTTTATCGTACTGCCCTTTGTATTTTTGCACTTCATTTTCAGGTGCATGCAAAGGCCAATGCGCTGCAGTATAGGCAACATAGAAGAAAAAAGGCTTATCCTTTGGATTTTCCTGAATGAATTTTACCGTTGTATCGCTGATGGCGTTGGTATAATAGAAATCCTTACCGGGAGCAATAAAGTGATTGTTACTGACCAGTGTCCCCGGATCGTAATAACTTCCGGAGCCGTTAAGCGTACCGAAATGCCGGTCGAAGCCACGTTGCAAAGGCCAGTTACTTTTATCCCCATTTACCGAAATATCTTTGTTGAGGTGCCACTTGCCGGTCATGTAGGTTGAATAGCCCGCCTGGTGAAATACTTCGGCCATGGTAACCGCATTTTTACTCAAATCGTCGCGATAGCCTTTTTCTTCAAAATTGGAATTGGAAAGAAATCCCATTTCTGCCTGATGTGGATACAATCCGGTGAGCAGCGATGCCCGCGATGGACTGCAACGTGCCGTATTGTAACAATGAGTAAAGCGCAATCCTGTGGCTGCCAGCCGGTCAATGTTCGGCGTGTTTATTTCCGATCCGAAGCAGCCGATATCGGAATAACCCATATCGTCAGTTAAAATGACAATCACATTTGGTCTTTTCAAATTTGAGCTGCTGTTCTGCGAAAAGACCGGAGAAGAAACCAAACTCAGCAATGCCAGGTTAAATCCTTTGTTTATAAATGCATTTCTCATAGTCCTGTTTTAGTCTGAGGTTCAGCTTAGTGTATACTTTGGTAATATTCGTATGGGAGTACAAATTCACAACCTTCAGAAACAAGGAACCTGATGATTTTATTAAACTGCTCCAGTTTTTCTGAAGTCCACATATTCGGATGTCCTTGCAGAACCATATAATCCGTGTATTTATCCTTGTTTTTTGTATAATTCTCCATGAACAAATTGAAATCAGGGTTTCCTGTGCCATTTTCAATATTTACCCGGTTATCGAGATACAAAATTCCATTCGAAAGGGCTGGTTTCCGGCTGCTATACATGAAAACCCTGTAATTTGAATTTTCTGAAAGAACCTTGTTGGTAACCGAATCGCTTGCATTGTAAGGCGTTCCAAATGTATGCATCTGAATCCCCAACAACTTTTGTATCATTTTATCGGCTTGTTCGAAATGCAATTTCTGATAGGCATACGTTGAATCTTTGAACTCCGTTTTTGAGTGATCCAGGCCGTGGTGCCAGATTTCAATCAATTTTTCGCCTTTCGGATTTGTTGCCTGCAGGTAAGGCCTTAAGGTTTTCAAAGCGGAACTGTCGTTTCTGCCGGCAATAATTCCAAGTCCGGCTTTTAGTTGTTTTTGCACCAGATAATCCATGGCAGGTGCAAAAGCACATACGCCATTTTTGACCGATAAATCATCCAGTTTAAGAATGATTTTCGGACCGGCAAAGGAGAATGCTGAAAGCATCAGGGCGAGACAAATCGTTGTAATTTTTTTTGTCCTCATTTTTTATTTTCCTTCTTTTCCTTGTTGGCATGACGGCCTGTTCCATCTCCTTTGTCAATGTATCCGCCTTTTGGATTCAACCGATCAAGTTCAGCCTGCAGACTTTTACGGGCAGCAATGGCAGCGGTGTTTTTGGTATCGGCAGGAACGGCAATCTCTTCGAAAGGAGCTTTGCTCATATCAAACAATTCGCCTTTTTCATTTAGTTTCCAGTCGGTGTTACGAACCCAGTACATGTTGGCAAGCTGAACAAACAATGAAGTACGTGGATTTCCTTTCTGGCCATGAAGCTGGGCATTAAAGCATTGGCCATCAAGAATCATCTCTTTCGGAAGCGGTGCTCCTGCAATTTCGGCAAATGTTGGTACAAAGTCGGTTGCGCTGATTAAATCGCCGGAAACCTTTCCCTTTGGAGTCACTCCCGGCCAATAAACGATTAACGGAACTAAACCCCCACCTTCGAGCATCGAACCTTTTTGACCACTCAGTCGTCGTCCGCCAATGGTTGCGTCGTCGGCCTTGCCTCCTGAAGTTCCGTTATCGCCAAAGAAAACCAAAATGGTATTGTCATCCAGTTTAAGTCGTACAAGTTCACTTCTTAACTGACCAACAAGCTTATCCATGTACGAAATGTTGTCGTTGTACAGGTTTTTGCTGTCGGCTTTACTGTCAGGTGTTGGCAGAATTTCGCCATGAACGTGCGACAGGGAATAATACGCATAAAACGGTTTATTCTTGTTTTGAGTCATAAATTCAACCAAACGCCTGTGCATTGCATCTGGCAGGTATTCGTTGTCTTTCAGCTCAGTCCTGACTCCGTTAACTGTGTAAGTTTTGCCCTTTTCCTGGGTATTCCAGTAAATGCCGCTACCCTGAAATTTCAGGTAATCGTCGAATCCCCAATCGGATGGTTCGAGTGGCAGCTGACCCCATTTACCAATGGCTGTTGTTACATATCCGGCTTGTTTCAGATAAGCAGGCATCATTGTTTCTGCCGAAGGTTGCAGCAATCCGCAGGCATCCTGATTGGTGGCGCCGGTTCGAAACAAATGCCTGCCGGTTAATATGGTTGCCCGCGAAGGCCCGCAAAGCGGAGCGGTATAGGCATGCACAAAACGAATTCCCTGGCTGGCCAGTTTGTCGATATTGGGTGTTTTGTAATTGTCGGCTCCGTAGCAACCAACATCTCCGATGCCTAAATCATCCGCAAGAATGAAGATGATATTGGGTTTCCTTTGTTGGCTATTTTGCGCTTCAGCCATCGAAGGATTCATCAAAGCTCCGATAATTGGAAGGCTCATCATTCCGATTGATTTTACGGAGGAGCTGTTCGAAACCATTTTTAAAATATTCATGTCTTTTTTATTTTATGTTGTTGTTATTCATTTGGATCCAGATTAATGGATTTTTCAGCATCATAGACCTGCGGCTCTCGTCACTGCCATTTTTTACAGCCAACGATTTCCATAAATCAAACCATGAAGGATCATTGCCGGCCAGAGCTGCAAAAAGCATAAATTGACGGGCTTCTGGCTGTACCTCCCAGTGATCTACGTCATTCGCTCCAGGCCATTTTGACTTGTCTTTAAGAAATGGCAGCATATAATCCAATCCTATCTGCAATCCTCTGCCATCGGGAAGGGTATAATTCCAGTCATCAAATGATTTTTCCGATAGGATCCAAAGCATCGAGGCCATTGCATCGAGGTTAAAAAGCGAGTATGAGTATGGTTTTGTTCTTGACAGTTCCTCCGGAAAACTACCATTGGATGCCATTTGATTGGGCAGTATCATGTTTTGGTAGTGATGGCGGCAGAGCTGAAGTGTTTTTTGATCGCCGGCCAGACGGGCATACGAAGCCATTTGCGCATGCCACCAGGTTCCATGGTTGTTTTTGGCGTTCATCTCATCGATGCCGTAAGGATGTGTTGTCATCCAGGCAATAAATTTGCTGAACCATTCTTTAATTTGTGCGATATCCTTTTTTGAAACAGATGGCGATTTTTCAAGCAGTAAAACCGATTGTGCGACATCCATCAACTGACCAGCATCAATAATTCCAACTCCTCGACCTGTACAAATTCCCCTGATGGCCTGTGCATAGAGCATATTGGGATTCATCCGGGTAAGCGTATCCACAAACCATGCATTCAGATGCAACATGGCCGACCGCACATATTTCTCATCCCCTGTTAAGATCCAGGCAGAAGTTTGGGTACCGACAATCCATGAAAAATTGCGAAGATCATCATCGTGATTCTCGAAGCGTCCCGGATATCTCAATCCGTCGTGCCGAATGAAAGGTCCGTCCGGATTTGCAGGATCGGGCCACCAATACGGGCCTTCCGAGAAGAAATCATGCTTCCCGCCCATACTCCGTGGCGATGAGCTGGCAGTAACAGTCCGGGGCTTTTCATTTAAAAATTTATCTGCCCTTTGAATTACCCTTTCCCGTTCAACTTCCATGATCTGCTTTAGTATAACACCGTAAGAAGATTGATTTTTAGTGACTTCTTTACCCTTTTCAATTGTCATGGCAAAACATGTACCTGAAAACAGGAATAGAAGCAGGAATGAAAAAAGTAGTATAATATCTGGTTTTCTCATGATCATCTATTTTTTTACCTGGCTTGTCAAAAAACTTAGCATTTTATCGTTCATATCCTTAGTAACCAAAGCATATTTTTTGTAATCAACCACATTCACTGTTTCATTCGGATCGTTTTTATAATCGTACAGTTCACGCGCAACCTCTAAATCTTTTTTGTAAGGCTGATTGCTTCTAAAACTATCTTTCATCCAAATGGTATAGCGGTATTGTCCTGTCCGGATTGAATAACCCATAAATTGGCCATCAGACCATCCCAATCTTTCCGAATCAAGTGTACTACGGGTACGGGGATATTGACTTACTGAAAAATCCTTTACTGAGGCATCCGGATTTTTCATTACCGAAACAAGGCTTTTTCCATCCAGGTGGCTCGGTATAGTCAGACCGGCCAGGTCGCAAAGGGTAGGGAATACATCGACAAATTCTGATGGTGATTTGGTCTTCGAAGAGTTGATTCCCGGTGCTGAAATCAGCAGCGGTGCATGGGTGGCCTGCTCAAAATTAGTGTGTTTGCACCATAGATTATGGTCGCCCAGATGCCAGCCATGGTCCCCCCATAGAACGATGATTGTATTTTTTGATAATCCAAGCGAATCGAGGGTGTTTAAAAGGATTCCGACTTGTGCGTCAGTGTATGAAGTTGCAGCATAATAGCCGTGAACCAACTCTTTTTGCTTGTCAACTGGCATATCCAGCCCAACTTTTTGGTCAGTAAAAGACGAAATTGGTGGTATATCGGAATATTTATATAATTCAGCTGCATGATGATAGGCCATGTCAGGACTATTTTGAGCTTTTTGCTGAAAGGGAGCGACCGGCATTTCATCGCGTTTGTACAAATCCCAGTATTTTTTGGGTGCCACAAAAGGCAAATGTGGTTTCGAAAATCCGACAGCGAAAAAGAAAGGTTGTTTGCTTTTATTTAATTTTATCAATACTTCTTTTGCTTTAAGTGCATTGGCGCCATCGTTATACGCATTGTCGGGAACGTCAGCACATTCAACCGATTGTTTCACAAATCCCTGAATATAATCACTCAGCTCAGAGCCTTTCAATCCTTTAGCTTCTCCCTCTGCCCGATATTTCCTGATTAATGCTTTTGTTTCCGGAAGTTGATAGTTCATTTCAGGACCACCTATACCTGGAGGAAAATAATTATCCGAATTTTTGTAATAAGGAACACTCCACGATGGTCCATCCAGCTCTTTATCCACACATCTCGGATCATAAACTTTACCGATACCCTGGGTCGAATAGCCCTGAGTAATGAAATATTGCGGTAAACTTAGAATTTCCGGATTGACATCGCGCATTCGGGTTTTCAGATCCCAAACTTTGGTGTGATCGGGGCGCATACCCGTCATCAGACTGGCACGAGTCGGACCGCAAACAGCCTGTTGACAATAGTTTTGCATAAATACCGTTCCTCTGGCTGCGAGCCGGTCGATGTTAGGAGTTTTAACCAGTTTATCGCCGTAACACCCAAGAATCGGTTTCAGATCGTCAACTGCAATAAAAAGCACATTGGGTTTGTCTGTTTTTGTCTGATCCTTCTGCGCAAATGAAGGCAGGGTTGCTAAACCCATTAAGATTAGGTTTATGTTTTTTAATTTACTCAATTCTTTCATCACATTATTCGTTTGATTCTTGAATGATCAGGTTTTATTGATCCTTGAATGATGGGCTTAATACATTGTTCCGGCTTTAATTCGAGTACAATATTAAAAAGCGGTGTGTCACTGCTTATGTTTTTAACCACGTGTACAATGGATTCCCGAACACTTTAAAATTACTGAATAACAGATGACTTTGGATTGTCCGGAAGCCGAAATGTCCATTAACCTTCGTGTTTAAATTTACAAAAGTTAATTCTGGACTTTTATTTTTTCTTTGATCTTTTTAAGTTTAATTGTATCTTCTCCTACCGGGATTGGGGCTTTAAAGTCGGCAATTTTTGCATATTCAACACAACTCTTGTATTCGCGAACCATACTTTCCTGAAAAAGGTTTTCCAGGTTTTTCTGATCTTTCTGGTATTCAGATTTGTCAATGATGCTTACCTTTTCAAGTGGATCTTTCTGGTAATCGTACATTTCGCGGGCCATGACATATTTTTTATCATAAGGGGTGCTGGTCCTGTAGCTGTCTTTCATCCATTCGGTGTAACGAAAACGTGCAGTACGGATGGTATATCCCATCACTTTAGCACTTTCACGCGGATACTGGCTGAATGCATAGTCACGCAGCAGAACTTCCGGATTCCTGATGGCCGGTACCAAACTGATCCCATCCAGATATTTTGGAGCCGGAATATTCATCAGTTCGCAAAGTGTTGGATAAACATCGGTGAATTCGCACAAAGTAACCGGTCTGATGCCCGGTTTTGAGCCGGGAACACTCATCATCAGCAGAGTATGGGTTGCATTTTCGAAATCGGTGTGTTTGTTCCACAAGCCGTGATCGCCCAAATGCCAGCCATGGTCGCCCCATAAAACGATAATAGTGTTTTTCCGAAGGTCCAAACGGTCGAGTTCGTTGAGCAACTGCATGATTTGGGCATCGGTGTATGAGGTGGCTGCGTAATACCCATGTATCAATTCTTTTTGTTTGTCAATCGGGAGGTGATCCAGTTCTTTTTCTGAATAACTGTCGAATTGAGGGATGTCTGTGTAACTTTTCAACTCTCCCGACACGGTATAGGCAATATCCGGACTGTTCGCTGCTTTTTCCTGGAATGGTGCGATTTTAATTTTATTACGGTCGTACATATCCCAGTATTTTTTTGGCGAAACGAAAGGAAGGTGTGGCTTGTGAAAACCAACAGCCAGAAAAAATGGTTTATCGCCTTTGCTTAATTTTTCAAGTGATTTAATGGCCAATTTGGTCAAAGCACCATCTGCATAGGTTTCATCAGGCACATCGGCACATTCAGTAGCTTTTCCTTTCCCCCTGGCATTAATGGTATTGGGTAATGCATAAGCTGGACATTTTGCATCTTCGTAAGGAACACTCCATGAGGGAGCATCGTGTCCGGGACCTGTACTTCCCATGTGGTAAATTTTCCCCATAGCAGCGGTTTCGTAGCCCATTGATTTGAAATATTGCGGCATAGAAACGGCCTTTGGATTAACCTGCCTGAAGTCGGTAACAAGGTCCCATACTCTGGTTTTATCCGGACGTAAACCTAACATGATACTCGCCCTTGTCGCGGCACAGATCGCCTGCTGGCAATAACTGCGTTGAAAAACGACTCCCTCCTTAGCCAACCGATCCATACCGGGGGTTTTCGCATACGGGTCACCATATGCACCTATCGAAGGTTTAAGATCATCAACTGCAATAAATAAGATATTTGGTTTCACTGATTTTTCTTTCGCACTTTCTGCAAACAAAGGGAATGCAGCAATCCCAATTAATGCCAGACTTAGGCTTGTTTTTGGAATATAAAATTTTGTTGTCATTTTTTTCTATTAAGTGTTTAAATATTTTACGTTCTCATTTATAGGCTTTTTGAATTGGCTTATACCATAGTGGTCCGCAGTTTCCAGCCGATGCAATTTCAATTTTTGGATTGTCACCCTTGTTTTGAAATGCGCCAACTACAGCATCAGTTCTTGACTGACCCAAAATGTCGGTTTTATAAAATGGCGAACTTTTGGCTTTCAATGTAGAATAAGTAATTTCAAATGAACCCAATTTAGTAATAATTACCTCGCCTGACACTGATCCAGTCGTTTTACAAAACCCTTTTTCATTTACCATCTGGTTGTTATCCAAAGTAATTCCCGAGGTATTGCCGTAACTTTTAATCAGCTCCGACTCGTTGGGGCAATAAACCAGATTATTGATCAGAAGGGTGCTTTCAGGCTGAATGGTGCGGTTTCGTTCTCCGACACCAACGCAGAAATTCCAGGGTAAGGAACAGTCGAAAAAGGTATTATTGGCAACAATTACATTTTTAACAGGAGCATAACCAGCGGGTGGAGAGTTCGGAATAGCATTCATAATTGCAAGAGCCGAACGAAATTCTTCACCTCTCAGTTTGTAGAAGAAGTTGTTATAGATTTGGTGTCCTTCGTTGATGACCCGAATTCCTCCGGTATTTGCTTTCCCGTTTCCAATAAACCAGTTACCGGAAACTATTGCGCGGTTGCCGTGCCGTAAGGTCAGGCTTCCTTCGCATTCGAAAAACGTATTGTTTAAAAATTCGTTGCCGCCCGATTTGTTCGAGATGATCTCGGTTTCACCATTGCATCGTTCAAAATAATTTCCCTCGATAACAGATCCCGATTTGTTTGAACATACCTCACTTGTTCCAATCCGGATGGATTCTCCTCCGTTAATACCCAGAGGCGGGCGATATCCGAAGTAATTTCGATAAATGATATGTCGGTTGTTCATTGAATTGAGGTCGTCGGGCCAAATAACCAATGTGGTTCCTTCATTGGTCTTTCCACCAAAATAGCAATATTCAACCATGTTATTTTTTCCCCATAAGTCTACCCAATGGTCGGCTGAGGTTTTTGACGGCTGATTAAAGTTATCAATAACACAATTTGTTAGTATACAATTATTTGCAAATTCTTTTGAACTGGTTCTGAAATCAATAACTGTTTTCTTTGGCGTATGACCGTTTATAAAGACTAATCCGAAAACATAGAGCCATTCGCCCGACAGTTGAAGGCAGGATGCTCCTTCGAGAGTTACATTCCCGGGTGTTTCTGCAGTTAAATAGATGTATTTTCCTTTTTCTCCTTTACCTTTAAAAATAAGTTGTGCGTCAGTCCAAACTCCATTTGCCAATACAATTGAATCGCCGGCTACCAAATTATTAACAAGGCTATTGTATTGAGCCATATTAGCTACCTTAATGTTTTTGGCATAAGTAACTGATTGTGCTGACAAAGTAAAAAACAGCAGTAAAAGGATTCTTATGGTCATTTGAAATTCAGATATCAATAGAATTTGTATTAAATTTTTCACTGCCGGAGTTAATTCCGGCAGTGAAAAAACTGATTATTTGATTATTGCTGCATTAAATGTTGCAGTAGCTGCTTTTAACTTGTCAATTGCCTCACTTATTTGCCGATCAAGAATTGTGGTTGAAGCATCTCGGGTTGTTGTTGCAGCTTTAATGGCAGCTGTAAACGTTGTTTTGGCATCTGCCGGGACGTTTCCAGAAGCTGAGCCAACTAAAACGCTGGCATTTAAAGCTGTGGCATCAACAGCTGCGTTGTTAAGCGGACGTTTGTCACACAGGTTAATTGCACCCCGAAAAGCTTTGCCTGATGCACCTAGCGTCTGATTGCCTGCAACAATCTGAGGAATTGTAACGGTTGGTGATACCAGCAGTACAGAATCAGTTTTTAAAGCTGTCAAATAGGCCGATTTAATTTTAGTAAATGCCGTTGCTGAAACAGCATTTAAAGAAACCGAATATTCGCTTACGTTGTATCCAACAGCGATAATACTTCTGGTATAACCTAACTCTGAATTTACGAAGGTGACTTGTTCATCAAGGTACTGACCAAGCGATTTCGGTGTAATAACGGTTTCCTGGTCTTTCGTACACGAATAAAAACCAATTCCTGAAATAAAAGTCAACAGGAAAAGAAGCGATATTTTTTCTATATATTTCATATTCTCTCTTTTAATAATTAATAATCTGCATTTTGAGTAATTTTCAATTTGTCGTTTGCATCGATTTCCTGTTGAGGAATCGGCAACAACAGACGACCTGTTGTAAAGTAATTTTGCGTAGGAGGTACGATCGGATTGTATAAGGAATACAAAACTGCCCAATCTGTAGTAAACACACTTGTTTTCAGGATATTAATTGCTTTATCCGGATCATTGTAAGAGGTGTTCATGCGCAGCAGGTCAAACCATCGTTGATCTTCGAAAGCAAATTCGAGACGTCTTTCCTTGTAAACAGCATCCAGTGCAGCGGTTGGAGAGGGAAAAGCTGTAACAGGAGTAACTCCTGCTCTCTCCCTCACTTTGTTCACATCAAGATGAGCCGCAGCAAAATTTCCATCCTGTGCCATAATTTCGGCATGCAAAAGTACTATATCTGCATAACGGAGTACAATCCAGTCGTTCTCCGATTGATTCGACTGGGTCATATTCGGATCGATATATTTTGATGGGTATACAATTGTCGTTGTTTTGTTCTTTACGTATGAGCGGAAACTGGCATCCATGCGTTGTTTATCCAAAGGATCAGAGGTGAAAAGCTTCACAAGTTCCGGAGTTGGATTCGTGTGTCCTCCGGGAGTTCCAACCTTCAGGAATAAATTTGCCGTTCCATCAGGAGCAAAAAGTGTCCAAAACGGAGAACCAATCCCTGTTGAACCTCCCAAATAGCGTGCTGCAAAAATGATTTCCTTGTTCATCTCATTCGAAACATCAAAAACACTGGCATAAGGGCTGAGTGTTGTACCGGCGACCGTGATTCCGGTAGTTATTAAACTGTACTGGTTCGAATTGATGATCTCTTCGAGCAAACCCTTCGCCAGGGCTAAATTGGCAGCTCCTCCAAGTGTCATATAAGCTTTAGCCAACAAACCTTTGGCAGCCCATTTGGTAACTCTTCCCAAATCAGCCGATGAAGAATAAGAAGAGGGTAATTCGGATGCAGCTTTTGTTAAATCAGGAATAATAACGTCTTTATAAATCTCGGCCACCGGACGGCGATCAAATGTTTTTGCTTCATCAAGCGAGATGACTTTTGTGATTTTAAACATATCGCCCCAAAGATTGACCAGCGAAAAATAATGATATCCACGCATAAACAATAATTCACCTTCATACTGAGCACGTTGTGTTTCAGAAGTCACAAAAGGCTGACCTTCTGCAACTGAAGGAAGAATAGAATTGACATTCATTATATTCTGAAAGTATCTGTACCAAAAACTGTATAACATTGGTTGACTGGTGGGAGTCCGGAAGAATTTTATGTCAGTGAGATCGACACGAGGCTGTGAACCTGTACCAATACTATTCACACAACCATTATCACTTCTGTTTTCAGTAAATCGCCATTCGTCGGTCATTATGTTTGCCATACCGGCATAACAACCGATGATTCCCTCATTAATAGTCATTGGACTATTAAAGAAACCATCCTGAACCAGTTTCGACTGAGGTTTGTCGATGATTATATCCTGACAGGCGGAGAACATTATCATCGTTAACAATGAGATGATGATTCCAGTTTTATTTTTCATTTTCATTTTATTTTTAAACCGCATAGCTGAGCTTTTCCCGCTCCGCAGTTGTAGTAAATGATTCTATTTTATTAACTATTAGAAGTTGATATCAACTCCAAAAATAAGCGACCGTGTAAGTGGAAAAGTACCACGCTGATACCCGGAAACCAAAGGGAAAGCACTCGAGTATTGCCCGGAAGTCCTTCGGGTTTCGGGATTTATTCCTTTATAATCCGAACCCATCACATAAAACAGGTTGGAAGCTGAGGAATAAACTCTTATGCTACTCAGGTTGATGCTTTTTGATATTCGGTCCGGAACTTTATACCCAAATGTCAGATCACGCAAAGCAACATATGAAGCATCCTGCATAACATAGTCGGTCAAACAAAGATCACCTCCTGACGTAGTTTTATCGAAGGTGGTTTTCCCATCTCCGGGGAAGGAGGGGCTTACCCAGCGATTGGCAAGGTAAGATGCAGTAGAACGAAGTGTTTCGTTGTAATTCATATTACCATCAATAATCTTTCCGCCCTGAACTCCCTGAATCAGGAAACTCAGATCAAACCCTTTGTAATTAACTGTATTGGTAATACCATAGGTAAAATCCGGAAATGGGGAGCCGAGAATAACACGGTCATCTGGATTTATTGTGTTATCTCCATTTGTATTTACAACCTTTAAACCACCCACAAGCGGAGGGTATTTGGTGTAAATAAATGGCTTCCCATCGGGGCCAACAAGTGCCTTTGCTGTAGCTACCTCCTCGAAAGTTTTCCAAACGCCGTCGCTTTTATATCCAAAATACTGAATAGCTGGTTGACCAACGATTGCTCTGTAAACTTCACTTCTTTCACCAAAGTTATCCTGATAGGTTTTATCTCCGTAATTCAGGAGCGTATTTTTGTTGGTTGAAAAATTTGCGGTGGTTTTCCATGTAAAATTTTTAAGGTTGATATTGGTAGTACTTAGCTCAATCTCAATACCTTTATTATTTACTTTACCAATGTTGTTCCAGAACGTTTGATGACCGGTAATGAACATGGCCGGTTGTTGAAGTAATAATTGAACGGTGTTTGCAGTATAATATTCGACTGAAACATTAATTCTGTTTTTAAGCAGCCCTAAATCGATTCCGAAATTCTTTTCCGCAGTTTGTTCCCAGGTTATATTCGTATTGCCGATAAAAGCATCGGTTGCAGCCATACCTGGAGTCAAAGTTCCGTTACCTGAGCCCGTTACATAATTTGAAGTATTAAGCGCATTCAGGTATGAATATTGGGGAATATTATTATTACCCGTTAATCCATAACTGGCACGCAATTTCAGGTTTGTTATAAAGTCATATTTTTTTATGAATTTTTCTTCAGAGGCTCGCCATCCTAAAGAAGCGGCAGGGAAAGTTCCCCATTTATGACCTTCCGCAAATTTTGAACTTCCGTCAGCACGTAAACTTGCTGAAAGTAAGTATTTCCCTTTGTACGCGTACGTTAAACGACCGATGTAGGAAGCCAAAGCTTCGGTATAATAAAATGAAGTTGTTCCACTGGCTGCCGGGCTATCGAGTATTAAGGCAGAAGCCAGATTAAATGACAACATATCATCACTCGGGAAATTTGTTCCTACCAGCTGATTTTGTTTGTCACTTGTCTTTTGAAAGGTAAAGCCAACTAATCCCGAAAATTCATGATCGCCCAATTTTTTATTGTAGTTTAAGGTGTTTTCTGACAATAACTCTGAATGCAATCTTATTTGTCGTGTCAGTGTATTTGGATTACCCGATTTGGAAGCAGAGGTTTTCTCTTTAACGTTATATTCTCTATACTGAACATAGGCGCCGTTTGATGTTTTAAACTGCAAGCCAGGTAAAATATTAACAGACATATATGAATTGCTGTTCAGTCGGTAGTCATCTGTACCGGTTTCTGTGCGCTCATTTACTGAAACAGGATTCTGAGCTGAAGATCCGGAAAGACTGGCGCTGGGAATATTCCAGGTTTCTCCGTTTAATCCAATGCCGGAAATGTTAACGGCCGAGAAATCACCAGCCATGGCATAATCACCAACAGTTTTTCCGGTTAAAGCTGCAGTAGCAGCATTGTGTCGGACCGGCAACCAGGATGGAGTACGATTCACATTTGAAAGTTCGGATGCCGGTAAGGTTTGACGGCTGTAGGTTGGGGAAATATTAAATCCAACTGTCACTTTTTTAGACAAATTGACGTCGAGTTTGGCAAGAAAATTATATTTTTTATAATTATTATATTTCGCTATACCATCTTCCTGATTAAAATTGCCTGACAGGTAGTATTTCATGTTGGTATTACCTCCGGAAGCACTTAATTGATAATTTTGGATAGAACCTCGGTCGCGCAATACCTCTTTAACCCAGTCGGTAGGCTGATCAAGATAATATTTCGTCAATAAATAACCGGCTTTATCACCATCGGTCGACAAATTAAATAACATGGTAGCCTTAGTTCCATCAACCAGTGGGTCTTGCATACGCATGGCTGCTTCATTAAACTGAAGCTGGACATATTGGTCATTATTAAGAATCTCTGGCAATTTTAAAGGAGTACGAGGGCCGGTGTACATCTTGAAGTTGTATTTTGGTTTTGTGCTGTTCCCACTTTTCGTTGTAATCAGAATAACACCGCCTGAAGCACGCGAACCATACATGGCTGCCGATGCAGCGTCTTTAAGCACTTCGATAGATTCTATATTTCCCATGCTGACCGATGATAAACCGTCAGGAATAGGAAATCCGTCAACAACTACCAATGGAGATGCTTCGGCGCTAATTGAGCCCATACCACGAACACGGATTACCGGTGCTTCTCCTGCCATAGGGTCAAGCTGCTGTATTGTAACACCAGCTAATTTGCCTTGCATCGCCTGGGCAACTCCCGAAACAGGAATTTCATCCAATCCCTCACTCTTTAAAGTTGCGACGGATCCCGTTAGATGAGATTTCTTTTGCGTACCATAGGCCACTACCACCACTTCATCAACACTTTGAACATCCTCTTTCATTATTACATTTATGACAGATTGAGTTCCGGTTTGGATTTCCTGTATGGCAAAACCAACATAAGAGAACGACAGAACTGAATTGTCATTTGGTACACTAATCGAATATGTACCATCGTTGTTGGAAATAATCCCGGTTGTCGTTCCCTTTATGGCAATTGTAACACCAGGTAAGGATACACCCTTCTCATCAGTAATTTTACCGGTTACTTTCTTTGCCTGTAAAGTTTCTACAGGCAGAGAATTTGAATTCGTTAATAATTCAGCCTGAACCGGTGAAATGTTCAGTAGCAGAATCAGACCAGCAAGCATCCAGGTCGGTCGAAACTTTCGGGTTTGCTGTCTTTTGTGGAAAGTAAAAATCATTTCATTTCTTTTCATACTCGTTAATCGTTAATTTATGGTTTTTCAATTATTTGTTGAATTAAATTCCTGACATTGGCAGATCGGATTGAATTCTTTGCTTTAGGATGATTAAAAGTATAAAGATGTTTAGACCTTTGCTTTAACTTATCATTCGTGTTCTTAAAAAAATAAGTCACATTATAAGATATCATTCAAATTGATTGATAATTAATAGTAGTTTTTCAATGAGTAGAGAAATACTTGGATTTTATAATTACTTTTCCTTAAAATTTTTGAGGTTGTACTAATGAAAGCATTCCTATTGATAGTTATTGCCTGCTGCTGTTCACCAATTTTCTCATTTGGATCGGATCCCGGGAATTTTAGTTTTTCCTTTAGGAGGATTTCTCCAATTGGCGGATTTACTTATGGATCAATTAATTCGATTGGAGAAGATGCTGACGGATTTATTTGGTTTGGAACCATGCACGGGTTGTACCGTTATAATTCGGTCGATGTCCAAAGATTTACCAATAATCCAAACGACTCAACTTCTATTCCAGGCAATTCAATACGAAGCATTTTCTGTGATTCTTCAGGAACACTTTGGATTGGAACTTCTCAGGGTGTTTGCTGCTATGATAAAACAAAAGACGAGTTCAGCACACCTAAATTTCAGGATAAATCGGGCGAATTGCTGGGAAATAACATTCGCGATATTTTCGAAGGGAAAGATCACCAGATTTATGTGATAAGCAGTACTATGCTGGGAAAGTATAATATGGAATTCAAACAGTTCGAGAAGGTTAATGTAGATGGATCCCTGCAGGAGAATTTTGCCTGTGCCGCTTACGATTCGAAAGGAAGAATATGGATTGGCGGGGTAAATGGAACAGTTTGGCTGTATGAACCCTCGATCCAAAAATTTCGTGTGTTCTGTCATCATCAGTCCGAATTGATTCGAAAGATATTCGCTGATGATTCAGGAGTTTGGATTGGGTATGATCTCTCGGGACTCGATTTGGTGGGATATACAGGAAATCTGATTACCCATTACGGAAGTAATCCTGAGGATAAAAATAAAATTAATCATAATCGGGTTCGGGATATTAACCGGGATGAAGCCGGACGAATCTGGATTTCGACCTACAAGGGTATCTCGATAATTGATAAAGGAAAAAGTTTCAATCTCCTTCCACAGGAGATATCCGGCCTTCCATACAACAGTGTTTACAAGATATTCCGCGATTCGAAGAACGGAATCTGGATTGGTACCTGGTCGGGTGGCCTTGCTTACCGATCGAATTTTGATAATCGATTTTTCCATTTCAAAAAAGAACAGTTGGATTCCGAAATAGAAGATGAGTTTGTAAGTTCGTTTGCAGAAAAAACTGACAAAACGGTTTTGATTGGAACCGAGTTCGGGAATCTGAACAAACTCGATCGGGTTTCAAATAAAATGATCAATATCCCCATTCAAACAGAAAACGGGAAAAAAATTGAAAATATAAAATCATTGCTGTTTGACAAAGATACTGAGACGCTCTGGGTAGGTACATTTTTAGACGGCTTGTGGTATCAGAAAAAGAATGAATCAGTTTTGCAGGAACTAAAAAAATTCAACGACCGAAGAATAAGTGTATATGCACTTGCAAAATCAGACAGTGGTTTGTGGATTGGAACCTATGGGAAAGGCCTTTTTCATTACAACACCAGTTCCGGATTCATGAAACAGTATGTTTGGCTGGCAAATGATATAAATTCCATAAGCAACAACCAGATTCGTTCGATTTTAATCGATAAAAATAAAAGCGTATGGATTGGAACCAAAAATGGATTAAACCATTATAATTCAAAAACCGGGCATTTTAAACAATTCATGAACCGGCCCAATGCAACGAACTCCATCACGAGCAATGAGGTTTTATCATTGTTTCAGGATAGGCAAGGCAAAATCTGGATTGGAACCAGTGGCGGAGGACTAAACAAATACGATCAGGAATCCGGAAAATTTGAGGTGTACCAATTAAAAGACCGATTAGCCGGAAATGATGTTTATGGCATCCAGGAAGACAAAAATGGAATTCTTTGGATTAGTACCGAAAACGGGATTTCGAGTATTGATCTGTCAAAAAACGAGTTTCGGAATTTTGACAGGGAAGATGAATTGAAAGGGAATCAGTTTAATCCGGGAGCGGTGTTTCAGAACAGTTCAGGTGAAATACTTTTTGGCAATACCAAAGGGTTCACGCTTTTTACCCCAGAACAGATGAAATCCAATCCGGTCCCTCCCAAGGTAATTCTAACCTCTTTGTCGATCAATAATGTGACTGTCACTAATCATACCAAAGATTCGCCGTTAAAGACAACACTTCAGGCTGAAAAATTACTAAAGCTTACCTATCATCAGAATTCACTTACCTTTAATTTTGTGGCCAATAATTTTTTGCTTCCCAATAAAAATCAGTTTAAATACCGCCTGGTTAACTACGATAATAATTGGGTCAATGCCGGAGCCCAAAACTATGCCACTTATACCAAAATACCGCCCGGAGATTATTTGTTCGAGGTTATGGCCTGTAACAATGACAATTTGTGGAATACCACACCCAAACAATTAAAAATCAGTATTTCACCACCATATTGGCTGTCTGGGTATGCGTATATAACCTATATCCTGTTAATATCTTTTATCTTCTATTACATCCGCAGAGGGATTGCTGAACGCCAGAAATTCAAAAAGGAACTGTTACTTGAACGACTTTTACACGAATCAGAAGCGCAAATCCAGGAGATGAAACTTAGGTTCTTCACCAATATTTCGCACGAATTCAGAACTCCCCTGACCCTCATTTCCTCTCCGGCAAACCTTTTGCTTGAAAAATTTAAGCTTGAACCGATAGTCAGAGAGCATTTGCTGACCATGCAGCGTAATTCAAACCGATTGTTACGATTGATCAACCAGCTGATTGATATTCGAAAAATAGAATTAGGAAAAACAGTATTTCAAGCCCGGAACACAGATTTGATTCAATTATGTCGGGATGTGATCAGCTGCTTTGAAATGGAGGCAAAAGACAAGAACATTCATTTGTTATTTAATTCTGAAGCTGAAGCTTTAAACTTGTTTCTTGATCCGGAAAAGACGGATAAAATATTTTTCAATATTCTTTCGAATGCGATGAAGTTTACTCCTGAGAACGGAACAATCGAAATATCTGAGTATTCAGTATATTCTGATGAATATGACGATGAAACTACCGTTGTTGGTGAAAGAATTCTTGGTCCAATGGTATGTATCGAATTTTCAGATAATGGACCTGGTATTGAGTCTGATGATCTCAAACTCATTTTCGATCGGTTTGAGCAGGGAAAAAATCATCAGTCTTCAGGAACAGGGATTGGATTACACATGGCAATGGAGTACGTGCGAATGCACAAAGGAAATATCAGGGTAAAATCCATACTTGGATCAGGGGCCACATTTATAGTAAATCTTCCTCTATCTGAGGGGAACGAACAATTTATACCGAATTCTGAGGACCACAATTATTCAGCCTTGCATAATCAGGTAGATGTATCAAAATTCAGGAATAGTAAAATAGGGGATAAAGAAAAATTTGTTACTGTTTTAATTATCGAAGATAATTATGAGCTCAGGAATTACTTAAAAAACCTTTTGAGCCTGGATTACCGGGTAGTTTCGGCGCCAAACGGGAAACAAGGCCTCGAAACGGCGCTGACCATATTGCCCGATTTGGTGATTACTGACGTGATGATGCCTCTAATGGATGGTTTTGAAGTTTGCCAACTACTTAAAAAGGATATTCTGACTAGTCATATACCTGTTATTCTGCTGACGGCACTTAGTGAAGCTGAAAAACAAATTGGTGGATTGAAGTCCGGAGCTGATGCCTACATTACCAAACCATTTGATGAAAATATTCTGTTGGCCCTAATTGATAACTTAATCCAATCGAGAGCAAATCTCCGGAAAGTATTCTCTCTGTCTGACACTGAATGGAACAATGGTATGGAAGTTTTGTATTCAGACCGGATGTTGGTCGATAAGGCTACTTCCATTGTTGAGCGACATTTGAATGATAAGTCATTTGTTGTTGATCATTTGGCGACTAAACTTGGAATGAGTACAAGTTCATTATTCCGGAAACTAAAAACTTTAACTAATCAATCGCCAACCGAGTTTGTAAGGTATATCCGACTTAAGAAATCTATCAAACTGATGAATGAAGGGAATTCAAATGTGGATGAAGTGGGCTATGCCGTTGGATTTAATTCACATTCCTATTTCACCAGCAGTTTCAAAAAGCTGTATGGAAAAACACCTTCTGATTATCTACTTGATTTGAAGACAAAAAAAGAAGCTTAAAATAAATCTTTTCGTTTATCCTCTGTATAGTATTGTGCTTCAAGTTTCGAATGAATAAGTCACATGTTAACGCTGATTAACGCACGTTGCAAATATGGTACGAATGTATAATAAGAATTGATAATAAAATATCAAACCCAACAATTTTTTAAACTAAGAAACCGCAGTAAATCAAGTATTTACTGCGGTTTGCCTATTATTGATTATCGTTTTTAACCGACCTTATTTTACTTCCTCGAAATCGACATCAGTTACATCACCTTCACTTTTAGGACCCTGCTGTGCATTTTGACCACCGTCCTGAGGACCTGCGTGAGCACCCTGTCCCTGAGCACTTGATGCATTATACATCTCCTGTGATGCGGCCTGGAAAACAGTATTCAATTCGGCTGTAGCTGAATCAATACCATTTAAATCCTGTGCCTTATGCGCATCTTTCAGTTTGCTAAGCGCAGCTTCGATAGGTCCTTTTTTATCAGCCGGTATTTTATCGCCAAACTCTTTGAGTTGTTTCTCGGTCTGGAAGATAAGCGTATCGGCGTGATTCAGTTTTTCAACCTTTTCCTTTGCCGCTTTATCCGATTCTGCATTTGCAACAGCTTCGTCTTTCATCCGTCTGATTTCCTCCTCGGTAAGACCCGTTGTGGCTTCAATCCTGATAGACTGTTCCTTGTTTGTCGCTTTGTCTTTTGCGGTAACATGCAAAATTCCGTTTGCGTCAATATCAAAGGCAACTTCTATCTGTGGTACACCGCGTGGTGCAGGTGGAAGTCCGTCGAGGTGGAAACGTCCGATTGTTTTATTTCCCTGTGCCATTGGGCGCTCACCCTGCAGTACATGAATTTCTACAGATGGCTGACTATCGGCTGCCGTAGTAAATGTTTCTGCTTTTTTGGTAGGAATCGTTGTATTGGCTTCGATAAGTTTTGTCATCACGCCACCCATAGTTTCGATACCCAGAGAAAGCGGAGTAACATCGAGCAATAAAACGTCTTTCACTTCCCCCGAAAGAACGCCGCCCTGAATAGCCGCACCAACTGCAACCACTTCGTCAGGATTAACTCCTTTGGATGGTACTCTTCCGAAAAGACTCTGTACTTTTTCCTGGATAGCAGGAATTCGGGTAGAACCTCCAACAAGAATTACCTCGTCGATATCTTTAATCGTCATACCGGCATTCTGTAAAGCTTTCCGGCATGGTTCCATTGTGGCATTGATCAGTTTATCGCACAATTGCTCAAATTTAGCACGGGTAAGGGTCTTCACAAGATGTTTTGGTACCCCGTTCACCGGCATAATATAAGGGAGATTAATCTCTGTTTGAGTCGAACTTGAAAGTTCAATTTTTGCCTTTTCAGCAGCCTCTTTAAGACGTTGCAAAGCCATAGCATCTTTATGCAGATCGACACCCTCGTCTCTTTTGAATTCGTCGGTAAGCCAGTCTACAATTGCCTCGTCAAAATCATCGCCTCCAAGATGGGTATCACCGTCGGTTGATTTAACCTCAAAAACGCCGTCTCCCAACTCGAGAATTGAAATATCAAAGGTCCCGCCGCCAAGGTCAAAAACAGCAATTTTCATGTCCTTATGCATCTTGTCAAGACCATAGGCCAATGAAGCGGCTGTTGGCTCGTTGATGATCCTACGAACCTTTAATCCGGCTATTTCACCGGCTTCTTTTGTAGCCTGGCGCTGTGAGTCGTTAAAATAGGCAGGAACAGTAATCACCGCTTCGGTTACCTCATGTCCGAGATAATCCTCTGCAGTTTTCTTCATTTTTTGAAGAATCATGGCAGAAATTTCCTGCGGGGAATAAAGACGGTCGTCGATTTTCACCTTTGCAGTGGCATGATCCCCCTGAATAACCGAGAAAGGGACTCTTTTAATTTCCTTTGTAAGGCTGGTATATGGTTCTCCCATAAAACGTTTAATCGAAGATATCGTTTTACTCGGGTTGGTAATCGCCTGACGTTTGGCAGGGTCGCCGACTTTGCGTTCGCTGTTTTCAACAAATGCCACAACAGAAGGAGTTGTACGTTTACCTTCGCTGTTGGGGATTACCACCGGTTCGTTACCTTCCATTACGGCAACGCAGGAGTTGGTTGTTCCTAAGTCTATTCCAATTATCTTTCCCATTTTTCTATAGTTATATTTATACTGTATGAGTCAATTTTTAATGTTATCACATTTCTCCTACCAATCGGTATGCCAATCATGCTCAAACAACTTTATTTGGCAATAATGGCACAATATAATGCAGATCATAAAATCATGTTGTCATTGTTTATGACAAAACGACAGCGGTAGGACATGAGTCGCATGAAAAACAGCTTTCTTGAGTTCCCAATCAAACGGGTATACGCAAAAAACGGGAGCGATGACAGCCAAATCTGGTACCGTTCATAGCTAAGAATAAAAATTTTGTATCTGTTCTTATCGCGCTTGCACGGTATTTCATATTTTATAACTTTGATGCAAACTTAATTAACCCAAAAACTATACTATTCAATGAAGACAAAAAAAAGTGAACCGAAACAACAGGAGCGGCTTCAATCGCTTGATGTTTTGCGTGGATTTGACATGTTTTGGATTATAGGAGGTGGCAGCCTGATTGTTGCGTTGGCTGCAAGCACAAAATGGCACTGGCTGGAGGTGATTGCGTCGCAGATGGAACACGTTCCATGGGAAGGATTTCATTTCGAAGACCTTATTTTTCCACTTTTTATGTTTATTTCGGGAGTAGCTATTCCTTATTCAATTTCTGCCAAAATTGAACATGGGATTAACAGGAAAAAGATATTCAACAGAATTGTACAAAGGGGGATCGTTTTGGTTATCCTGGGTATAATCTATAATGGAGCTCTAAAAAATGGGTTTACCAATATGCGTGTGGCAAGTGTGCTCGGACAAATCGGACTTGCCTATTTATTTGCAGCAACCATCGTTTTATATACCAAATCCTACAAAACCCGTATTGCCTGGCTGATTGGCATTTTGTCAGGGATCGCCGTATTACAGTTAGTAGTTCCGGTGCCAGGTTATGGTGCCGGTCTTCTGGACAAGGTTGGCGGGATGAATGCATGGATTGACCGCACGCTACTTCCGGGACGACTACATGGCGGAACATTTGATCCGGAAGGATTATTGTGCATTGTCTCAGCAATTACAGTTACACTGATGGGGTCACTGGCCGGTTCGATCCTGCGCGATGGTACGCCTGCCACTTCTAGAAAGTCAGGCATGCTGGCTCTTTCAGGTGTTTTACTGATTGCAGTGGCGCTGATACTATCTCCGTTCTATCCGATCATCAAAGCAGCATGGACAGTTCCGTTCAACCTGCTTACTGCCGGAATCAGTTTTCTGTTATTATCGTTATTTTATTACACCATCGATGTTAAAGGCTGGACTCATGGAGTGGCCTCCTGGAAGATTCTGTTCTTTAAAGTTATAGGCATGAATTCTATTACAATTTACATGGCACATGCATTTATCAATTTTAGTTTTACATCGAAATTTTTCCTGGGTTGGCTTGCAGCCCCGCTGGGAGATTGGGTCCTTATCGTAGGTGTAATTATTCTTGAATGGATGCTTCTGTATTACCTCTACCGAAGGAAAATCTTCCTTCGGGTTTGAACTTTGTCAGTCGAAAAAATCAAAATATTTTCACCATTAATTGTGCTACGTTAGTCCGAATTGCAATTTCTGCAACTAAAAACGGACAGTATGTAACTGAGATCATACGATTTTTCTACTTTTGCCATGATTTATTCATTGATGATACTAATATTATGTCGGAACAGAAAGAGGTGAAGAGGGTAACAACTCATGTGCTTGCTGAGATGAAGTTGCATGGCGAAAAAATTTCAATGCTGACTTCGTATGATTACAGCATGGCCAAATTGGTCGACCAGGCTGGAATTGATGTGATTCTGGTCGGGGATTCGGCTTCGAATGTGATGGCCGGGAATGAAACTACGCTGCCTATCACCCTTGATCAGATGATCTATCATGGCAAATCGGTGGTAAGGGCCGTAACCAGGGCGTTGGTTGTTGTTGATATGCCCTTCGGAACCTACCAGGGAAATTCACTCGAGGCGCTGAATTCGGCGATAAAAATCATGAAAATAACGCATGCCGATGCCGTAAAACTCGAGGGCGGTAAAGAAGAAATCGAATCGGTTAACAGAATTGTTATGGCCGGAATCCCCGTGATGGGACATCTTGGATTGATGCCACAATCTATACATAAATACGGAACCTATACAGTGAGGGCGAAAGAAGAGGTCGAGGCGGAAAAACTTGTCGAAGACGCTCATCTTCTCGAACAAGCCGGCTGTTTTGCAATCGTGCTTGAAAAAATCCCCGCAAAACTTGGTGCCAGGGTGGCCAGTGAATTAAAGATTCCTGTAATTGGCATTGGTGCCGGCGGAGGGGTTGACGGCCAGGTCCTTGTAATTCACGATATGCTGGGTCTCACCCAGGAATTCTCCCCGAGGTTCTTACGCCGTTACCTGAACCTTGCAGCCGACATTAAGGGCGCTGTCGGACATTACGTGGCCGATGTAAAATCGCGCGATTTTCCGAATGAGAAGGAGCAGTACTAATAATTACTGTTCTAATTCTTGCTAAAAGTATTGAACATCAGATATTTCAACTATTTACAACTAATTTCCGGGGTGATTCTAAATGACGCAGTTAACCGTTCTTTTTGAGGATAATCACATTATTGCGATCAACAAACAATGCGGCGATATCGTGCAGGGGGACAAAACCGGCGATAAAACTTTGGGTGATGATGTAAAGGAGTATATTAAAAAAAGGTATAACAAACCGGGCAATGTTTACCTGGGAGTGACGCATCGTCTCGACCGGCCTACAAGCGGGGCAGTACTCTTTGCCCGGACTTCAAAAGCGCTGACCCGTCTCAATGAAATGTTCAAGGAGGATCGGTCAATACAAAAAACTTACTGGGCAGTAACCGATAAAAAGCCGGAACCGGCAACCGGTCAGCTCGATCACTGGTTAGTTCGTGATACGAAGCAAAATAAATCCATTGCTTATTTGAACGAAAGGACGGAGTCTAAAAAAGCCAGCCTTACCTACCGTTACCTTTGCTCATCCGATCGCTTTCACCTGATTGAAATAGAATTGCATACCGGGCGCCATCACCAGATCAGGGCGCAGTTTGCAGCAATCGGTTTACACATCAAAGGTGATCTTAAGTATGGTTTTCCACGATCCAACAGCGATGGCGGCATTCATCTTCACGCCCGCAAAATAGAATTCACCCATCCCGTAACGGGCGATCCGGTTTCCATTGTTGCACCACCTCCCAATGATCCCGTCTGGAATTATTTTATCCGGTCGATTGAGGGTTGAGTGGCATGAGGTGAGCTTAGGTTTTAAATATAAAGAGAAATTTGGGTTCTTATCTTCAATTTAATTCTTATCATTACATTTGATTAATCAAAAATATCTTATGTCACTTTAATTCACCAGATTCTTTAAAGTTTATAAGTAACCATCTATATATTAACCTTATGAGATATTTATTTTTGATCTTAAATTCGATACTTTTCATCCCATGTTATGCACAAATAACTGAAAGAAGTATAGTATCCAAGATCGGCTTTATGACCGTTCATTATGGTGGATGCAATAACAAAAAAATTACAAATCATGAAGGTATCCTCATAAGTCTATTTAATTTTTCTAATGATGACTATTATATTGAAGATGGATTCGATATTGAAAATGAGTTATCTTTCTATCAGAATGGTGTTTATAAAAAACCAATCTATTCGAAGTTCGATCCTAATTCTGTGGAATCTTCCTTGGCACCGAGTGATTTTGAGGTTATTATGAATAGTGGAAATGGATTAAATAACCGTTTCAATAAACCCGATGATTTATTAATGTATACTGATAATTTAATTGCTAATCAAATCAAAAATTCGGTTGGGATTGGCAGATCATATTCATTGTTAAAAAGTATGAGTGTAATTTATATAAAAGCTCATTCGAACCACACAATTTTTTTTGATTTAATTGGATCAAATTTGAAAGGAAAATATAAGGTATTTCTGAAGCATCAAAATTTGAAGAAAGAAACGCGTTTAGGTTATCCTAAATATACTTTGCCCGACAAAATAAAAGAATATAAGAAATATACAGGTGATATAACCTCTAATGTTTTGGAAATTTTATTTCCCCTAATCGTCCCCGGTAACTTTGAAACCACTTCATATTTTTAGGTAAGGTGTAAGCTGGTTCGTACTGACAATTATTATAACATCATACCTACGGAGAAAGTCCAGACTTCAATTATCCTTATTGAACATTAAAAGGGTTAATAAACTTCAACTCTTTTCATGTCAATCAGATTCTGTTCCATTCGTCCGCATTTGGGTAAGTTCTTTTTGCAATTCTTCATATCTTTCCTTTGATATGCAACCTGCAAATCGTTCGGAAAGTTTTTGCTTATTCGGGGTAGTTTTGTTTTCTATAATCCTAAGAATGTGTAAACTTTCCAGGTTGTGCAGGAATGTTAATGCAATATCGTCTTTTATTTCCACCGTTACAGTCTTCATGATAACATGTATTAGGTCATTGTATTCAGTTTTAAGTAGTTTGTACTGTTGTTAGGCCTTCTTCCTTTTTTTTTTAATGTCCAAACTAATGTACTTACTCTAAATGTGTTTTGGAATCATGTTTTACAAAGATAGAAAGAGATACTGAGAATTGATATGAGAATTTTACTTTGAAAATATGCAAAATTTCTCTTAAATTTGGAAAAAATGGGACACGAAGCTGTAAAACTGGAACTAATTGAATGGCTCACAAAGCTTGAAGATGACGAAACAATTAACTACCTCAAATTGGTAAAGGATGCCAACAAATCAAATAATGATTGGTGGTACGATTTGAACCATGTGCAAAGGGATGGAATTGTACGTGGATTACAGGATGTTGATGCAGGCAGAGTTACACTTCATGATGATGTAAAGCAGAAGTAAGGACTCTGATTACAAATTTTTTTGGACAGATGAAGCTATCGATTATTAAATTTCATAAGGGTTAATAACCTCTAAACCTTCGATATTTATAAAGTCTTTGGTATTGCGGGTAACAACAATTAAATCATGGACTAAAGCAGTCGCAGCAATAATGGCATCGGGTAGTTTGATCCTTTGTTTTTGACGAATCTGAATAGTTTTATACACAATATTGTCCGTCAGGTCAAATATATGTGCAACATCAAAAAAGTCAACCAACACCTGATAATTATCGTCCTCTTCAGGATTATAAGAAAGCACTTCGATTTTTGTGATGATTGAAACGTTAATTTCTTCATCAATAACCTGATTAAGCCATAGTCTGCTTTTATCCGGATGCTGCCGGCCAATATAATCAATAACCGTGTTGCTGTCTAATAAGTATTTTATTCCCATTCGTTGCGTACTTCGTTAAGGTGTTTATGAAGTTTATCGGTAGTTTCTTTTGAGATAGCCCCAGCGAAACGTTCAGAGTTGCTGATTTTTGGCTGTATTTTTGGCTCAATAAAAGGGAATATGATAACTTCGACCTTATCGGCTGTAAAATCGTTCGGTAATACGATGTTTAGTGAATGGTTCTTAACATTTACAATTTGTCTTAAAGCCTGGATGTTCATTGTTTTATAATTTTACCACATTATAGCACAAAAATAGCATTAAAATCAAGCTTTTGCAAGCGCATCCGGTCAACATAGAAAACCTGCTATTGGCAGAAGTTAAATTACTCAAAGTCGCTGGGATAAGGTACGAAAGGTATTATTGTAGTCTCTCTTTGAGGTAATCAGGCAGTTTTTCCAGCAAAGTTCCGGGTTGAATATGCAGCCCTTTCATCCCGGTTGAGATGGCAACTTCAACATTCACCTCCATGTCATCAATAAACAGGGTTTCGCCGGGAACAATTCCGGCCTCATTTAATGCTTTGAGATAGATCTGCGGATCAGGTTTGCGCATTCCCATCTCATGCGAATAAAAACTGTGTTCGAACAAATCGTAAAACGAATAGCCGAAACTGGCTTCGAAAGTGCGGTGAAATTTTATCCGGTGAATTTCGTTGGTATTACTCAGTAAAAATATCCGGTAACTCTTTTTCAACTCCTCAAGATACCTGACCCGCTCAGCTGGAATATCGAGAATCATGGCCGACCATGCCTCGTCAATTTCAGCATCTTCCCGCTTAATTTCTATCCGCTGCCGGATCCTGTCACGGAAGGCTTCGGGTGAGGAATCTCCCCGCTCAAAATTGAAAAAAAGTTCTTTGGTCAGGTTCATATTGCCGGGATCATATAAATCGGACCATCCCAGATTCCGGAATGCTTCGACTGTGAGTTGCGGGTCAATATTGAGGATGACTCCACCGAGATCGAAAATTATATTACGAATTGTTTTTAAGGGCATAGCTTGTTATTAATTGTGCAAAGATATTGTTTCAAATTTTAAAAATCCCTGAACAATTTAAATCCCGGCTAAAACGTCTTATATTTGTTAGGGTAACCGCTTAAATTTTACACTTTACTGAAGGCTAATCATGAGCAAGGATCATCACCATCATCATACAACTGAAAGCGGAAAAAGACTTATTCTTCCGATCATTCTGAACGTAGGAATAACTGTCGCACAAGTTATTGGGGGATTAATATCCGGAAGCATGGCCCTGCTTTCTGATGCAGCGCATAACTTCAGCGACGTACTTGCCCTGATATTCAGCTATATCGCAGCAAAGCTTTCGGGGCGCGAAAGAACATTAAAGAAAACCTTTGGCTTTAAACGGGCAGGTATATTTGCAGCATTTATCAATGCAGCTACCCTGATGATTATTGCAACAGTCCTCATCCAGGAAGCGATTGAACGACTGGTAAATCCAAAGCCGATTGAAGGTGTGATCGTAATTTACCTGGCTGGGCTGGGAATTCTTTTTAACGGATTGAGTGCACTTTTGGTAAAGAAAGGGGCAAAAGCAGATATCAATATGCGGTCGGCTTACCTGCACCTGTTTTCTGATATGCTTACTTCCGTTGCAGTTCTGATCGGAGGTTTTGCCATCCGCTATCTTGGTTGGTATTGGGTGGATGGCGTGCTGACGATTGCAATTTCGATGTATCTGATTTACAGTAGCTGGGGAATTTTTTACGACTCAGTCCGGATTTTCATGCAATTTACCCCCATCGGGATCAGTATTGAAACTATTGCGGATGAAATAACACGTATCCCGGGGGTAAAAAATATTCATCATGTGCATGCATGGAGGCTTGATGACCATGAAATGATGTTTGAAGCCCACCTTGATCTGGAGCAGGATTTTACCATATCTCAATTTGAAGATATCCTCGAAAACGTGGAAAAGGCATTGCATCAACACAATATACACCATTACAACATTCAGCCCGAATGGGTCCGGGATGATGAAAAAGCGTTGATTAATAAATTGGATCACTGAAGAATTCTAAGCTCAGAACATCATTATAACTAACCACAGAAGCATAAAATAAAGTTGAAAAACTTGCTTCAGATTATTATTTTTACTTAATTTTACAATAGACAACCGGAAGAGACCTGGATTCAGTTTCAAAAGTTTACTTCTTCAGTAAATCATACAGCTTTGAAGAAGAGGTAAATATAGGAAAACGTGAATCGTAGTGAAATCGAAGTATAGCAGAAATGATTCCCATGAAATCTGCCAAGTTTGATTGATTTCTTATACATAAGACATCAATATACTAATTTCCTGAGACCAATAAAATTGAACTTCTCATGAAAGTGGTGAACAAATCGAAGATCGATTAAAGCCTTACCCCTAAGGCAGAAAAAAACAATGAATATGAGAAAAGACAAATTTCAGATTCAGCCTATGATTTTAGAAAAAACCCCAACTGGAATTAAAGGATTGGATGAGATTACTTTTGGCGGATTACCCAAAGGAAGACCAACGCTTGTATGTGGAAATGCAGGTTGTGGGAAAACCCTCTTATCCATGGAATTCCTGGTCCGGGGGGCTACCTGGTACAACGAACCGGGTGTTTTTATGTCATTCGAGGAAACCGAAAAAGAACTCACTGCCAATGTGGCCTCGCTGGGGTTCGATCTGAACGACCTGATTGAACGCAAAAAGCTTTTCCTCGACCATGTACATCTCGAGCGGAGTGAAATTGAAGTAACCGGTGAATATAATCTGGATGGACTATTTATCCGGCTCGGTTATGCAATTGACAGTGTGGGGGCTAAACGTGTAGTCCTGGATACGGTTGAATCGCTCTTTGCAGGGCTGCCAAATGCTCTTTTACTACGTTCTGAACTACGCCGGTTATTCAGGTGGTTGAAAGATAAAGGGGTAACTGCGATCATAACCGGTGAGAGCGGAGATAAAACCTTTACGCGTGAGGGATTGGAAGAATACGTCTCAGATTGCGTCATCGTTCTCGACCACAGGATATCCGAGCAATCATCCATACGCCGGCTGCGCGTGGCAAAATACCGCGGCTCAACACACGGTACCAATGAGTTTCCGTTCCTGATCGACGATAACGGATTTTCGATTCTCCCTATAACTTCACTTGGGCTTGATTATCTTGTTTCTTCAGAGCGGGTCTCCAGCGGTATTCCCCGGCTCGATACGATGTTCGATGGAAAGGGATACTACCGTGGAAGCAGTGTGCTGGTTTCAGGAACTGCCGGTTGCGGCAAGTCGAGTACTGCGGCAAGTTTTGCGGCCGGTTCCTGTGAGAAGGGTGAAAAAGTCCTTTATTTTGCCCTTGAGGAATCACCAAACCAGATCATTCGCAATATGCGTTCAATCGGGATCGACATGGAATGTTGGGTTGAAAAAGGATTACTGCAATTTCATTCAATGCGGCCAACCTTTTGCGGTTTGGAAATGCACCTGACCACAATGTTCAAAATTGTAAATGAGTTTAAACCACTTGCTGTAATTGTTGACCCAATCAACAGTTTTATAATGGGGTCAAACAACATCGAAACCAAATTAATGCTGATGCGTTTAATCGACTATTTGAAATTAAATAAGATCACCGGTTTCTTTACCAATCTGACCGCTGCAGGTACAGCTTTGGAGCATACCGATATTGAAATTTCGTCGTCGATTGATACATGGCTTCTTCTGCGGGATATTGAATTTGGAGGTGAACGTACGCGCGGAATGTATATTCTTAAATCACGGGGTATGAAGCACTCCAATCAGATTCGGGAGTTTCTGCTTACTGATCACGGAATAGATTTACTTGATGTATATGCAGGTCCGCAAGGTGTACTGACCGGCTCGGCGAGGTTAGCACAGGAAGCAAAAGAACATGCAGAACAAATGGTAAGCCACACGGAAATACAAAGGAAACAGCTTGAACTGGACCGAAGGCGGAAAGCATTGGAGGCGCAGATTGCATTGTTGAAACTTGAATTCGAGAAAGATGAAGAAGAAGCGCTTAAGTTTATTGCTGTTGAAGAGGCCAAATCTAAACGTTTAGTAATAGATCGTGAAGAAATGGCATCGTACCGAAAAGCGGATGTATCGGTTAACAAATCCGACACCGATGGGAAAAAATAAAAATAGTTAAAATGAAATGGGTCCCGAATTATCGTAACAAATCAAAGATCTTCAGAGTTCATTCCATTTTATTTTAAAATCTAATGATATACATATGAAAACAAAGAATACAGAATCCAAAAAAGGTAATGGGAAACAAATACCTGCAAAGCCGGTAAGCGATGAGTGGGTCTTGCGTTTGTATGTGGCAGGACAAACTCCAAAGGCAATCATGGCTTTTAAAAATCTAAAATTAATATGTGAGGAACAACTCAAAGGAAAATACGAGATACAAGTGATTGATCTATTGATGAATCCACAACTTGGCCGTGATGATCAGATACTTGCTGTACCGACATTAGTGCGGAAATTGCCCGTGCCCGTCAGGAAAATCATTGGCGACCTTTCTGATTCAGAACGTGTACTGATCGGATTAGATATAAAACCACGAAGTATTTAAAAGCACCTAAAAACCTTATGGATGAAAAAGAAAATAGATAATAGAACGATATCGACCGAGGATTTCGAAATGGCCCTTGACAAGTCAAAAAAAGTGAAATACCACCTACGGTTATACGTTACAGGTTCAACGCCGCAATCGGCACGTGCCATAGCAAATATAAAAAATATTTGCGAAGAGTATTTAAAGGGGCGGTATGAGCTCGAAGTGGTTGATCTCTATCAGAATCCGCTTTTATCAATTGGAGAACAGATTATTGCTGTTCCAACCCTTATAAAGAAACTGCCGCTTCCCCTGCGCCAAATTGTTGGAGATATGTCAAATACAGATCGCGTGCTTGTAGGTCTTGATTTGCGAAAGGAAATCTAAAATGAGGTTCATCTAAAAATTTATGAAGGTAATCCGATGGCAAAAAAAATATTTTCAGAAGTAGAAAAACAGCTTCTTTGTGAAAACCAGGAATTACAATCGCGGTTAAACGAGGCAGAGGAAATGCTTAATGCAATACGCAATGGCGAAGTAGATGCAATTGTTGTTCAGGGTGCCAAAGGTGAAACAATATACTCCCTTACTTCAGCCGAAACGCCATATCGTGTTATAATTGAAGAGATGAACGAAGGAGCAGTCATTCTCCTGGCTGACGGAACCATTCTCTATTGCAACCAACGGTTTGCCGAATTTGTATCCGTTCCGCATGAACAGGCAATGGGTGCAAGCATCATTCAATTTGTTCCTGAAGATGAGAGAGAAAAATTCGAAGGGTTACTAAAAACAGGTCTCGAAAAAAGTTGCAACGGAGAGTTTTTTTATTTAACGCGGGAGGGTGATGTCCGCTATTTTTATCTGTCGCTCAGTCCATTGCCATCCAGTCTGTTAGGAGATGTTTGTTTGATGATTTCTGACATCACTGAATTGAAGAAAGCTGAGAAAAAGCTGATTGAGGATGAAGTGCGTTTTAGAACAATCTATGAGAACGCCCCTGCATTGATAGATGCATTTGACAAAGAGGGGCGCTGCACCCTTTGGAATAAAGAGTGCGAAAAAACCTTCGGTTGGACTATAGATGAGATTAATTCTCATGACAACCCCCTGTCCTTATTCTATCCTGATCCCGGTATAAGAGAGCAAGTCATAAAGACGGTTTCATCAAGCCCTGAAAAGCATTTCAGAGAATTTAATCCACACACTAAAGACGGAACTGTTCTGACATGCATGTGGGCTAATTTTTCACTACCTGATGGAACGGTAATGAATCTGGGATATGATATCAGCGAGCGCAAACGGGCAGAACAGGCAATAAAAGAAAGTGAATTAAAATATCGTGAGTTGGTTGAAAATTCGCCTGATGCAATTGTTATTTATGTGGAAGGTATTATTGAATTTGTAAATAAGGAAGGTCTTCATTTGATGGCAGCAGATAGTGCTGAAGAATTGATTGGAAAGCCTGTTATACAATTTGTTCATCCGGATTACAGGGAATTCGCCATCGGGCGGATGAAAGATATTATTAAACAAGGAACAGTTTTGTCTCTTGCAGAAGAAAAATTTATACGTCTCGATGGCTTAGAAGTTAATGTAGAAGTAAAAGGAATGTCAATCAGCCTGGACAATAAACCTGCCGTACTATTGATTATCCGCGATATCACCGCCCGCAAGCGGGCAGAAGAAGCATTGCGTAAAAGTGAAGAAAAGTGGCGCACAATTTTTGAAATTCTGCCAGTAGGCGTTTCTATTCTTGATAAAAAGGGTAATATTTCGGAACATAATCCTGCGCTGGAAAAAATTCTGCAATTAACTGCGGAAGAATTGCAGGGGTCTGATTACAAAAATCGAAAATACGTTTATCTCGACAAAAGTGAAATGAACCAGGACGAATATCCAGGTCAAAGGAGTGTACAAGAACAAAGAATTATCCGGAATATTGAAGTTGGAATCGAAAAAGAAGATGGCGATATCATATGGACAGAAATAAGTTCTGCCCCTTTGAACTTACCAGATTCAATTTGTGCAGTTGTAACAATTGATATCACTGAGCACAAACGGTTGGTAAATGAGTTGAAACGAAGCGAATCACTGCTCACCACCACACAACAGCTAACCCATGTTGGTGGTTGGGAGTGGGATATCGATAAGCAGGTGATGTTCTGGACAAAAGAAATGTATAACCTCTTTGATTTAAATCCAAAAAGATATGTACAAGGAATGCCGGAATATTTTGATCTGCACCTGGAGTGTTTTACTCCGGAGGATCGGCCAAAAATCCGAAAAGCTGTAGAGCGGTGTGTAGTGGAAGGAGTACCCTACGATTTGGAATTCCGTATCACGACAGTCAAGGGACGATCATATTGGATTCGACTGATTACCAAACCTGTACTAAAAAATGGTAAAGTTGTCCGGTTGATAGGGGTCAACATGGATATCAACGATCGTAAGCTGTTTGAAAAAGAGCTTATGGAAAGGGAAATCAATTTTACTATTCTTTTTAACACCATAAGGCAAGCCATTTATATTCAAAATCCTGATTCAACGTTTATCAATGTCAACCAGGGAGCGGTTGATATGTATGGCTACGAAAAAGAATATTTCATTGGTAAAACACCTAAATTTCTGTCAGCTTCTGAAAAAAATGATATGAAGCAAATCATGGAATATCTTAAACTTGCATATCAGGGGAGACCACAGAAATATGAATTTTGGGGGAAGAAAAAAAATGGAATTGTTTTTCCCGAAGAAATATGGACGGTAAAAGGCAAATATTTCGGTCAGGAAGTATTGATATCTTTGGCAATCGACATTACTGAACTCAAACGGACAGAAGCTGAAATACAAAGGAAAAATGAAGAACTTCTGAAAATTAATGCTGAAAAAAACAGGTTCTTTTCCATCATTGCACATGACCTGAAAAACCCATTCACCGGATTTTTAGGATTAACAGAAAAAATGGTTGAAGGAATGTCGCGCCTAAAGATTAATGAAATACAGGAACTTGCCAGGCACGTTAGGACCTCGGCCCTTAATCTGTACCACTTACTTGGTAATCTGTTAGAGTGGTCGCGTTTCCAACAAGGTTTAACTGCTTTCAAACCTTCATTTTGCTTATTAATGCCAGGAATACCTGAAAGCCTGGTTTTAACGCTCGATGCAGCAGATAAAAAAGGAATTGCAATCTTTTATAATGTTCCTGAAGATTTGGTGGTTTTTGCCGATGAGAATATGCTTGGAATCATCATCCGAAATTTAGTGTCCAATGCGGTGAAGTTTACTCCCAAAGGTGGAAACATTACAATTTCAGCAAAACCTGTTTCCATTAAATCGGTAGAGATTTCTATTAAGGATACCGGTATTGGGATGAATGCAACTATGATTGGTAATCTTTTCCGTCCCGACAAAAATACAAGCCGAAAAGGCACGGAAGGCGAATATAGTACAGGCCTTGGGTTGATCCTCAGCAAATATTTTATCGAAAAACATGGAGGGAAATTGTGGGTTGACAGTGAAGAAGGAAAAGGAAGTAATTTTAGGTTTACATTACCCTCACAACAGACACATGGAAAAACCGCGAACACTGCTGTAAACTAAAACGATCACATTATCGTATACGACATCCATATTATTTAGCACGTCATATACGATGATGTGGACGAAAATTTGTATAGTGATAATCTTTAGATACTTCCAAACTTGATTCCGAAATAATAGGTCCGTGGTGCTGAGGGTCCGTAAATGTAATTGCTGTCACGGTTTTTTCCCGAGTCAAAATCGTCCTGGTAGGCATCGAAGATGTTTTTTACTCCACCAAATACCTCCAATCCAAGATTTAACCGCGTGACCTTTGCGAGGTAAATTAACTTAACATTACTTTCCAGGAATTCACGGGTAGTGACATACCGGTCGTTTGCCAGATTTTCAGGAGCACCTGCCAGGTGCATAAGTTCCATCTTCCCTGTATAAACACCACTGAGTGAAGCATTAAATCGTCCCTTGGGTGTCAATGTGAGCGTATAATAACCATATTGATCAGGACTGCGAAGGTAATGTTTGACAGATGGAAGATTCGCTGAATAGCTTACCGGATTTTCATATCTGCTGTTTTGCAAGGTATAACCCGCTTCCAGCTGTGCCTTCCCTCCAAAATTTCCCCTCAACTCGAGCGTAATACCCTTGACCAGGGAACTTGCGGCATTTCGCTTTTCATAAATCATTCCGAATTCATCTTCTCCCATCTGTTCCAGCACAAAAGAATCGTTGAGCCGCGTGTAAAAGCCTTCAAGGGTATACCCCACAATAAAATTCTCTGTTGCCTTATCGAAATTATAAGAGGCACTAAAACTGTTTGATCGCTCCTCGCGCAACTCATCTGACAATTGTATCCGGGAGACCCCTCCGCCGGCAAATGCGATATGCATATCGGCATCAAAAGCCTGCGGAGCCCTGAACCCGGTAGACCACGAAACTCTTAATTGAGAGGTGCTGTGTGGTTTGTAAAGAAGCGACAACCTGGGATTTACAATCACTTTATCCACAAGGTTGTGTTTATCAGCACGAATTCCTGAAAGAAAAGTCAAACCACGGGCTAAATTCCAGTCACTCTGGATAAAACCTCCCGCAGTCCGGGTAGTTTGATCGAGTTTATAGCGGTAAGCCTCAATTTCATCGGTGATATCGTCGTAAAAATACTCAGAGCCAAGAGTGATAACGTTGGAGCCGGTAATGAATTTCTCTATTTCGTAGTTAAACTGGGCACCTGCCTGATAGGAATGATTCAGGGAGGTGCCGTAGGGTGGATTTGAAAGATGGTTGTCAAATGCGGGCTGGTTATCCGGTTCAGGACGAATACCTGTGTAGTGATCTCTCTTCGTACTTTGCGCCCCTGCGTAAGCAATGAATGAACTCTTCTCCCCAAATTTAACCTCATAATCGATTCCCCCCATCAACACATTGTGGGTTCTTTCCTCCGATTGTTGCGTGAGATACGCCGGTTTTTTGACCATTTCGCCCCCGAACCGATATTCATAAATACTGCTGATATTGAACTCGATCTTTTGATTTAGGGTTGGCTTTAAAAATGCAGATACCCCAAACGAGTTGTTTTTCAGCATTGGCAGTTCTGAAAAATTGTCACCATTGTGATGATAACTGTCCCTGTCGCGGTGAGATGCGAAAAATGACATCCCCGAATTTCTTTGCGGTGAGAGGACATTTGCATTCGCGTTGAGCTGAAAATCCATCGCCTCACCACCGATCCATGCATGGTTCGAAGTGGCCTGGTAGGAGTTATATTCGGGTATTCTGGTGATGACATTTACAATTCCGCCAATCGCACTCGAGCCGTACAAAACCGAACCGCCACCCCGTACCACTTCAATCCTGTCAACCATGTTTGAAGGAATCTGCTCCAGTCCGTAAAGCCCCGTCAACGGACTAAAGACAGGTCTGCTGTTGATCAGGATCAGCGAATAAGCCCCGCCGAGTCCATTCATGCGCAACTGGGAGTAATTACATGTCTGGCAATCGGTTTCGACACGCAAGCCTGGCTGGAAACATAATCCTTCAGAGAGGGTCGTTGCCTGGATAATATTGAGCATTTTCCCTTCCAGAACATTTACAATCACCGGGGAATCGGTTTTTCGCTTCGATGTTTTTGTGCCTGAGACCACCACCTCGTTGATCGATCGCATCTCTTCGACAAGCTCAAAATTTACTTCGATGGTCGTTCCTTTTACTGCCTTGATTTTTTTCGTTTGCTTTTGGTACCCGATTAGTTGAGCCACAAGAGTATGTTCACCTTCGGGGAGATTAACCAGCATGTAATGCCCTGTATTATCGGTTGAAGTACCGATGGGACTTCCCTGAATAAATACAGTAACAAACGAAAGATGCTCCCCGTTTGCTTTTACATCACCAAAAACATTTGCATCGGTTTTTTGTCCGAACAGAATTACAGGGAAGAAAATCAGCATTCCCACAATATATAATAACCTCATATTCTTTATTTTACTATTTATATTTTACGAACATTGACTCAATCCAATATATCGTTTGTAAATATTAAACAGGAATAAGCGGGTGAATGTTCTGGACAGGAATATTAATAATGAACAAAAGTTCATTACCTTTGTTCTAAATGAAAAATAATTATGAGTGAATTTGATAACCGTGCAAGAACATGGGATGAAAATCCGGTCCACAAGGAGCGTTCCGAAGCGATAGCTGCAAAACTGGAACAGATGCTTCCGCTTGATAAACAGATGAATGCCCTTGAATATGGGGCAGGAACAGGAACGCTGAGTTTAATGCTTCATACCAAACTGAATACCGTTGTAATGATGGACAGCTCAGCGGAAATGGTCAATGTGATGAAGGAAAAGATGTTCCAATTAAATGCTACAAATGTTTTTCCGGTATATTTCGATCTTGAACATGAGGCATCCGATAAAATGTTTGACCTGATATTCAATCAGATGGTTTTACATCATATTGCGGATGTGGAATCCCTTTTAAGAAAATTTTACCGGATGATCCTGCCAGGTGGTTTCCTGGCCATTGCCGATCTCTATACTGAGGATGGTTCATTCCATGGCGAAGGATTTAATGGTCATAAGGGATTTGATCCCGAAAGCCTCCGGACGCAATTGCTGGAAGTTGGTTTCACTACTGTCGTTTTTGAAAAATGCTACACATTAAACAAGGTTCTGGGTGATAATACCACAAAATCGTTCCCGATTTTCCTGATCACTGCTTCAAAAAAATCAGATGTCAAGACCTAAATTAAAAAGGATCATATCAAATCCTCCGGTTATGGAAGGGTTCAGACCATTTGGCATTGCCTCTAATGATCTTGATCCTGTCATACTTCTTTATGAAGAATATGAAGCCATGCGACTCACCGATTATGATGGACTCACCCAACAGGCTTCATCGGTGCAAATGAACGTTTCGCGGCCTACATTTACACGCATTTACGAAAAAGCGCGCCGTTCGATTGCCAGGGCTTTTGTCGAAGGAAAGGCAATATTTATAGAAGGGGGCGATTACCATACCGATAACTGCTGGTATCGTTGCGATAATTGCCTGAAATTAAATATCAGTCCTGTTGAAATTAAATATTGCACCAATTGTGGTGTGGAGACATTGCGCAGGTTAAATAAAAACAACGAATAATATGAAAACAGACGATTACGGAGGCAATTGTATTTGTATCAGTTGTGGCACAAAGGTGCTTCATATAAACGGGAAACCGTGTCGTGAAGATAAATGTCCCAATTGTGGCAAGGTAATGATGCGCGAAAACAGTTATCACCATCAACTATATTTAAAAATTAAAAGCGAAAATAATGAACAAATTAGCAATCCCAACCAGGGATAATGTTGTGGATGATCATTTTGGACATTGCCAGCAATACACCATTTTCACATTTGACAATGATCATGAAATTGCAAAGAGAGAATCTCTGCCTTCACGGCAAGGCTGCGGATGCAAGAGTAATATTGCATCAGTCTTTCAGCAGATGGGTGTAACAATTATGCTGGCCGGTAACATGGGCAATGGTGCGCTGAATGTTTTGAACGGTCATGGAATTACCGTGTACCGGGGTTGTTCGGGGGATGTACTGAAAGTGGCACAAAATTATCTCGCAGGAGCTATCAAAGATTCGGGTGATAGTTGTCAACATCATGAGGATAATCACCAGTGCAATCATTAAATATAAAGATGGAAAATAAAATTGTAACTGCACTATACGATAAAGAATCATTGTCTGTAATGCGTTTTGCCGAAGAGGGATATGTACGGGGTTCAAACCGGCTCGAGGAGATACGCAATTATGCACGCAAGGCCGGAATAAAACGTATCGGGATAGCTCATTGTATTTCAATGCCAAAAGAGGCGGAAGCTGTCAGGCAGTATCTTGCCGGGGATTTTGAAATGTCCGTCATCGATTGCAAGTGCGGCAGGATCACCCGACACGAAATGCTCGGCTGCGAAGGGAATAGCCTGATGTGTAATCCTGCAGGCCAGGCTGAATTTCTGAAAGAGCATCACACGGAACTTAACATTTCAATGGGATTGTGTGTAGGACACGATATGCTGTTCGGTCAGAACTCGTCCGTTGCCGTGACAACCCTTGTAGTGAAAGACCGGGTTAATCACCACAATCCGATCGAAGGGATACGTTCATTAATGAAACCGGAATGACCGGAAAAACAGCCTTGCCTTCAAAAATAATCCGTATCAAGGGGATTTAGGTCAGGGTACAGGAGCCTATCTGCAATAAAAAAATAACGGCAATAATGAAGGTTGTAGTACTTATTGATAATAATCCGGATCCCGAAGAAAAATTTATTACAGAGCACGGGATAAGCATTTATTTCGAAGCCGACGGTTTGAAATGGCTGTTTGATGTGGGAGCTTCACCCAATTTCGGCATCAATGCCCGGAAACTGGGGATTGACATTGACGATATTGATTATCTTATTCTTTCGCACGCCCATCTTGACCACACCGGCGGATTGGAGTATTTTCTCCGGAAGAATAAAAAAGCACGCGTTGTTATGGCTCCCCTTAACAGCGGCCAGTTATTTATATCGTACCGGAAAAATATTCATCATGACATTACCATCAATCATAAGATCGTAGAAGCATTTGCTGACCGGTTTGATTTTGGAGACAGCGACCGCAGCTTATCTCCGAATATAAAACTAATACGTACAATACCTGAAACAGATCCCCTTCCAAAGGCTAACCGTTTACTTTTTCAAACTGACGGTAAAGTGGAACGCCCCGATGATTTTCGCCACGAAATTGCATTGACCGTAAAATGCAAGGAGGGAGTGGTGCTATTTTCGGGTTGCTCGCATCACGGCATTCTCAATATTCTGAGAGCCGCTTCTCTATCCTTTGAAGATGAAATAATAATCGCCACCATAGGCGGGATGCATCTTCCCGACAGCGACTTGTATAGCAGTTTCGAAACCGGCGAAGAGATCGGGGATATTGCCAATACGATTAACCAAAAATACCCCGGTATGAGGTTAATTACAGGTCATTGCACGGGCCATCAGGCACAAGAGCAATTTTCAGTGATTATCTCCGATCGCTTTGATCTCTTCCACAGCGGTGCAACCTATTTATTTCAATAGGTTTAGGCTATCGATTTTTTCTTTGCGGTCTTTGCATGACATTTGGAAGGATTTTAACAAGGAAATAAGATCTTGTTGGCAGGTGGCAATTTGACAAATTGGCAAATCTTCCCATTTTCACATCTTCTCATCTTCGTCCAGTCGCCCCTTCTCAATTTTTTTCTATTGCGGCGCATGGATCATTTGATTTTCAATTAAGAAAGTAGTTGCGCCGCACGTTTTGTTTATCGTCCTACCCCGGGTGGCACGATTCCGAATAATGTTGAAGCTATTAATAATTAAAAGAATCCGGAATCGCTTACCCGGGGTCATTAATATTTAATCCCTTCGGGATTTTAAGACAGCGTCCATCTGTCGAATCAAAGGATTGCTCCTAATAATGATATTCTCTTCGTGTGAAGGTAATTCCGAGCCCGACTCAAAATCAGACCCGTATTATTGCATTACGTTATCAATCATCCTAAAGATGTTCGCAAACTGACAAACGATTAAAGTCGGACCCGTAATATTGCCTTCTATTAGCACATGGGCACATGGGCAAATTGTCACATTTTCCCAACTTCTCAACTTCTCATTTTCTCCCGATCGCCTAATCGCCACGTCGCCAGTTCTCCCCGTCGCACCGTCGCCCCTTCGCTCCTTTCTTATTACCTAACTGAGCCACACATACAGAAAAAGGGTAATTAATGAAAGTATGACTAAATGCAATCGCCAATCGGTAATTCCCTCGAACCGGGCAATTCCTTTGTTGTAATTGATGGTTGTCCTGACAAGTTTTTCAGGAGCCGTTTTTTCGGTGAAGGCAGAGACAGCAAATAAAATCCCGGTAATAAATATCTCCGCCCACAGTCCCCTGTATCCGAAGTTCAGGGTGAGCGGATAGTGAAGAAACGGAAACAGCTCTTTGCCGGCTTTTGGACCCATCAACTGATCAATGACAAATACAGTGGCGAGGATTATTCCAACAATTACCGAAACGGCTGCTCCTTTCAAGGTAACTTTCTTACTCACGATCCCGAAAAAAATCGCGGGGAATACCGGAATTACGAGGTAAGCACTGATTGTCTGGAGATATTTATACAGCCCCTCGTCGTTCTTGTAAACAAAATAAGCCGCCCCGATACCTAAGAAACTAACAATCAATATGATATAACGACCTAAAGTAACCTGTCTTTTTTCGGGGATATTGGGATGAAATTCGACTATAAAGTCACGGACAACAAGTGTCGAAACAGAATTGAGCACGGCGATTAATGACGTAACCAGTGCAGCCATTAAAGACGCCAGAAGCAGACCGCGCAATCCCGGAGGAAGGAGTTTGTTTAGTAATAGGACAAAAGTTTGCTTTGTAGCATCACCCTCCAGTTCCCCCGGAAATAAGGCATAAGCGATGACTCCGGGCAGTGCAAACAGAAATACAGGGAAAAGTTTAAGAAATGTTGCAAACATGGCTCCCCATCGTGCCTGTTTAAGATTGGGCGCTGCCAGAACACGCTGTACGTTCACCTGGTCCATTCCCCAGTAAAAAATCCCGGCGTAAAAAGCTGTTGCCAGAATTCCCCAAAAGGGATAAACGGGATCATCATAGGGTTTTGCAATAGACATCATATCGGGCACTTTTGTCATAAGTCCGCTCCATCCCCCCACCCTGTCAAGGCCAATGAACAGCATGACAGCCGTACCGCCTATCATTATCACAACCTGGATTACATCGCTGTAGGCTACGGCTGTAAATCCTCCGATCATTGTAAACAACGCGACCGCTATTCCAATATAGAATACCGTTGTCATGACGTTCCATCCCAGGATGCTGTTCAGCACAAGCGCCCCCGCAAACAAAGTAAAAGCGAGCTTGGTCATTATACTGATTACCAGCATTAATCCCGAAAAGAAAGTTCTTGCACGACGATTATAACGCAGTTCGAGAAATTCAGGAATCGTGAAAATTTTATTTTTCATGTAATATGGGAACAGTATCGCACAGGCAAAGCCAAGTGTTATTGCGCAGGTTAATTCAACGGACCCGGCCGAAAGTCCGTAACGGTAAGAGTCACCCGATAAACCAACAAGATGTTCTGCACCGATATTTGTTGCAAACATCGATGCACCAATCACCGGCCATTTAATCGACCTTCCACCGAGGAAAAAATTTGTACTGTTCTGCCCTGCCTTTTTAAGCCATGCCATATACAGTCCAAACGATAGGCTTCCACCCATGACAATTCCCAAAACAGTCCAATCCAAAAAAGTCAGTGTCAGATTCATATCGGTTTAGTTAGCTTTATTTGATATTCGCCGCGATCATCTCCAATCGTTTTATGCTTTGAATCATAGCCCTGACCGTGTGATAGTTGATCTTCCACGAATGACCCATATGCGTCCATACCGGATCACCCTTTCGTGAGAGCAACGGATACCATTCCCCGACGCCTTTGTTGATCACCTTATCGAAAACAAAACGATGTACATTTTTATACGCTTCCCAGTACTTTTTATCGCCAAACATAATCACTCCATCGAGCAGCCCGATCAGCATTTCAGCCTGCTGCCAAAACTCCTTTTCCTTATCGTAAACGCCTCCGGAGTGGGGCCCTTCGACAAAAACACCCCCAAACTCATAATCGATACCATTGTTAACACAGTGTTCAAAAATCATCCGCAACACATCGGAATACATTTTAGGGTCAATATCCAGAATTTTAAGCGCATGGATTAACAAATGGGCAAATTCTGCGTTGTGACCGTAACAGGTATTATCTGTTGCATTTCCTTTCTCTCCTTCCTCCGAAAAACGGTCCCAACCCCAGATCACTTCGAATTTTATTTGTGGTGCAACGGTCCAGTCTTTGAAAAACTGCGGGATGCCTGTTTTATAGACCGGATGGATAATGCGGTTGACAAGCAGATCGATGTCTTCGAGTAGTATCCGCCTATGTACCTCTTTACCCGTGCATTCGTACAGCGTTGTAAATGCTTCCATCAGGTGCATATGCACATCAAGAGTTTTACGATCACCTCCCTGGCTTCCGGGGCCACATAGTGTCCAGTCGCGATGGAACATTTCCCAATACCCGCCATACATCGAATCGACACAATATATCCGGAGAAGGTCAAATACCTTTTCAGCATATTCAATTCCACGCTGATCACCCGTTGCCAGAGTATATTCGCTTAACGAATAGATCGCAAAACTATGCCCGTAAATGATCTTCTGATCAATTTTCACCTTCCCTTTGCGGTCCATCATCCAATAGAAGCCACCGAATTCTTTATCCCACATTTTATTGATCAGAAAATCGGCACCATGCCTGGCCAGTTCCGCATATTTTCCATCGCCATAACCTGCCCGGTGAGCCGAAGAAATTGTATAAAGACAGCGGGTTTGAGCGATCAACGACTTTTCGTCTTCACCCGTATCGTTACCTTCCCTGTCGAAATGGGTAATGTACCCACCATTAATTTCATCCTTCATCCGGGTCGTCCAAAATGGCAGAAGCTCATTAATAAGATGGTTTTGTGCCTCTTCCTTTAATGACAATATTTCATTTTTGTCCATCGTATGATTACATTAGTATGATCGTTCATTTTTGACTCAGTCGTTGATAAAGCGCGAGTAAAAAATCGCGGTTATCGGCTGTCAGGTAATCCATTTCGCCGCCCATACGCTGGAATGTCTTGCAATACCGCAGGTAATATGCCGGATTATTCATTGGCGGCTCTCCCTTTTTTTGCCAGTCCCAGTCCGATTTTGCCAAATCAACTACCACCATATAATGATGATCTATATGTACGTTATTTTGGATCATAAGGTTTTGTGACATCGATAAGGCTTTTTCGAAAATCATGGGTGACATTACTGCTGAACCGACAGACATATAGACGCCGTAATCGAGATTGCTTACACTTTTTGCAAAACTCAGGAAATCATTCAGAGCCGTTCTGCCCAGCGCTGCCCCATGATTCATCGGGTGGTTATAAATGATGTCGTGACCTATCATCGGATGACCGGTAAACGGAATGGCCAGCTCATAAGCCCTGGCCTGTACCGAATATTTTTTAAAAGGATGGGGAATGATCATAAATCCCGGATGCAGGTTAAATTCCTTTATAATGCCCGCCAGGTCAATAGCCGCTGCAGCCAGTCCGGGACTGGTTTCCATTTTGGATTTGGCTTCCTCATACAGTTCAGCGATTTCAGGAATTTGTAACCCTTCGTTTGAAATCATTCTGCCTACCGATTCGCCATAACCCAATCCCTGGTAAGCTCCGATAATCAGTGCCAGATTAATATAAAAACCTGTCTCGTCCCATATTCCGAATTGTCCGTGTTCAACATTTTCTCGAACATCTTCACTCGATTTTCCCTGGAAGGCAAACTCCCAATCATGGATTATTCCGGCACCATTGGTTGATAAATGAGTGACCCACCCCTCTTCCATTAAGGCAATCAGGGTGGGGGCCATCCCGTTTTTGATGGTATGAGCGCCAAAAGCGAGCATTACTGATCGTTGTTCCTGCCTCGCCACCCCGATACGAACGGCAATTTTTCCGATCAGTTGATGTCCTGAACCTGAAAGACCCACAGGATTTTGTGTGACAGGAATATGATCCCTTTCGATATACACCTTGTTCTTTCGTTCTGCAAGTTTTTCGATATGAAGCAGGCTCCTGTCCAATTTTGGGTATGGCATATTCTGAATATTAGATATTTAGCAAGCCTAACAATTGATTTGGCTGGGAAAAATCAGGAATAAGGAGATCGGCTCCCGCTTTAATCAGACGGGTGCGCTTCTTTTCATTCAGGCCATAACGTCTGAGTTCGTTACTGGCAACCCCTATGGTAATGCCTCCTCTCTTCCGGGTTTCGCGTATTTCAACAGGACCGTCGCCAAACGTGGCAACTTTTCCGAAAGCCGCCTCTCCAATTGATCCGAGGATACGATCCAAAACCATTTTTTTTGCCTCTTTCGAAATATCACCGACAGCGCCGTAAATCCGCCCTTCAAAAAGATGATCATAACCCAAAACACGAGCCTCACTTTTCACATCTTCTTCGTCTGTGCCACTTGCAAGGTAAAGCTTTATGCCGGAATCATATAGTTTTTGAAGAAAGGGAACTGCATTTTTCAGGGTAAGATCATCCAGGGACAGTTCTCCGCGCGACAATTTTTTTTCGCGTTCTTTCACCAGGATCAGCAATTCGTCGTTGTAGATTTGTTTGTAGCCGGATTCATCCAGAATATCGGGTTCAGGCACAAAGCCAAATTCCCGGATTAACTCAATCAATCCTTTCATTTGAACCAATGTCTGGATTCCGGTAGTCCGGTCAATAAATTCATCAACCCTTGTTTTTACTTTCCGGTAAATTCCTTCATCTGCAACCTCATATTCATTTCCCAATATGGCTTTTATCATCATGGGAGCCATAATCAGCTCCCACCCTTCGCGCAAGGTGGAAACGGTGCCGTCGTGATCAAAAATAGCATATTCGATCTGAAGCTTTTCCTCCCAATTGTTGACGATTTCAATTTCCGTATCCGGAAAGTACCTCGCATGCCTTTTATCTTCAGCTAATTCTTCGGCAAAAATAAAATCCGGATCTGCCCCGATTCCGATAATTTCTTCCGGGGTGGCGGTACCTGTCTGAAATAATTTCTGAACGGTAACCCCCGCCACAAAGGATCCGATTTGTGCAGCAGTTTCAATATCGTAACCGGCTCCCAGTGATGCTGCCACACCTGCCAGGTAACTATCTCCGGCACCTACGGTATCTACCTTTGAAAGAATCATCAGACCAGGGATTTCAGAAATACCAGTTTGATCAATGGTCAGCGAACCCTTACTTCCCCTGGTGATAAATAGCGGCTTTTTGTAACGCTTAAACAATTCCCTGGCAGATGATACAACCTCAGAATGAGATATCATTTCATCGGGTTTCCTGCGAAGTCCGCATAACCGGGCTGCCTCCGTATCGTTCATTTTTCGGATACAGCCATTGTAAAAGTCGTTGTAATTTCGGCTGTCGACAATAAACATTTTTTCCGGGAAATGAGCTACCACCTCTGCCAGCCGCTTTTTAAAATACCCGGTATGAATTCCGGAAGGCACCTGCTGATTAATAATGATCATATCCATTTCAGGGATTTCCTGAATCAGGTTCCAGATCAACCGGTCGGCGGTATCATCAGACAATTGGTTGTAATTCCCAAAATCGACCCTGTTCAGTTCCCTGTCATTGATATAAGGTTTGGCATAGGTATGTGTATGCCAATTATTTTCCTGGATGATCAGATTTTTCGGTTGGATGCCTGAATCTTTCATAATCCGGATCATTTCGGTACCAAACGGATCGGCACCAATCACACCAAATGCACGGATATCCCTGATCTCCATTGCCACGAGGTTACTTGTTACATTTCCAGCCCCTCCCAGGGAGTAACGTTGTTGCGAGACAGGGCGTGTAGCCTGGTTCGTTTCTACCGATATTTCACTCATTGCCTCATCGATGAACCAATAAGCATCCAGGCAAAAGTCACCGATTACTGCAATTTTAACAGCAGTTATATCTGTAAGAATCTGTTTAAGTTGCTCTTTTTTCATGTTAATAAAATATTAGACAAAATCAGGCAATCAAAACATAATTACTTCTCACTGTTTGGTTACCGTGAAGAATTAAATTGCAAACCTTAAAGTCTTAAATTACATATTTTCAAATCTCAGTTTTTTCGTTTTTAGTTACGAATACCGAAACCCACAGAATATAAAGCATACAGGCGCCAACTACTGAAATACTGATTAAAGGGCCCAAAGTGGTGCTTACAAAACCCATTACCAATGGAATGACTGCGCCACCTGATACTGCCATAATCAGCAAACCCGATATTTCGTTGGCTCGTTGCGGAAGTCTGGACAATGCAAGCGAGAAAATTACCGGGAACATACTTCCGGCCCCTAATCCTATAATAAAGATTGCTGCAAACGCAATGGTATAGTCCGGAGCAAGGAACACTCCCAGTACACCCAAAAGTGATAAGATAGTAATCAGCAACAGAAAAAGACGTGGCCTGATCCAGTTCAGGATGATGGCACCAAGCAAACGTGAAATTGTCTCTCCGGCAAAAAAGAAGCTGATGCCATAAGCTGCCGTACCAAGCGGAATCCCAAATTTCGAAATTAAAACATTGGCAATGTTTGTATTTACAGCCACTTCGGCACCAACAATAAGGAAGATGGACAATGCCATGAATGCTACAAAACGATTTTTCAATAATCCAAGGCATGATGCAAATGATGCCGGTTTACGTTCTGGTTTTGTCTCCGTGATGGGAGTCATTGAGAGCCATAAGGCGCCCAGCAGGGAGGTGAAACCATAAACTGCGAAAACCAGTTTCCAGTCGCCGAAATTCGCGGCAAAGTAGGTTGCAATAATCGGTCCTGAAAAAGAGATTATGGCCTTAACAAATTGCGAAGTACTCATATAACTTGCCAGTTTATCAGCAGGCGATACATCCTGCAATAACGGATTGGCAGAAACCTGGATGATCGTATTTCCAATACCAAGGAGGATAAAGGAGGCGAACATCATTCCGAAAGAATAATGAATAAATGGCAGGCCCAGACCAAGCGCCTGCACAACCATGCCAATATTCAGCATATTCCGCTTGCCAATTTTATCCTGCAAAACACCCACGGGAACACCCAGCACAAAAAACCAAAGCAGTACCATCATGGGTAAAAACTGGGCTGAAAAATCGGTCAGTTTAAAATCCTGCTTGATATAGCCGGTTGCAACCCCGATTATATCGACAAAGCCCATTATAACAAATGAAAGGAATACAGGAAGTATTTTCCGAAGTTCAATTTTTGAATTATTCACAAGTTTATTTTTAGTTAATTTAATTTTATAATGAATCTGTTTTGAGGCGATACATATCAATTTTTCATTATTCAGTCATCATCTCCTTCAACGCCTCACTCTTCGAGGAGATTCACCTCTCTGACTGACCCCTTGTTCTTATTAATCCGCAGGGTTTTTATTTCGTGGGCTCTGAAATTTGCTGTCCATTTAAGATTGGCAAAACGCAAATTGATATTTGCCGAAGTTGGCAATCCGGCTGTTTCCACACACCGAACGATTGTGTCTTCACCGTTTTCGGATTGTTTAATCGCCGTAATCACTATACCAGGTGCATCCAAAGACAAAAAAGAACCCGATTTAGGCAGCGATCCGCCATGTATGCCCTGGTAAATGGTTATTGAAGGGGTAATGAACTCTTCGGCAGCTCTCACAATTTTACTCTCCTGCCAGGTTCCCTGGTGAGGGATCAATAACATACGGAATGTTTGTATGCCCTGATCCATCCACAAGTGTTCCGCATTCAAGTCGAGAACGGTTGGATTGTGATGGGCATAAACAGCAGAGCGGGTAACAGAGATCCGGATATCACTTCCGGGAACACTATACCCGTATTTGGCATCATTGATCACGGTTAATCCGCACAGGGTTCCATCCCGTTTACCGGTGACATCAATCCATCGCTGGCCAGGCTCTTCTTCACCGTTTGCCGGCCGCACGATATATCCGTATGGAGTTTCATAAGTTGCCGCCGGTGATTCAACATCTACAGGAAAAGAAAATTTAAGCATTTTGAGATGCTCATGCCAGTCGAGTGTCACCTTTGCTTCCGGATTCCGGGAATGTGCATAAAGTGTCCAGTCGATGGATAACGCCGAGGCGCCATAGGTGGTTGTTACCCTCATTGTTGCACGTAACGGGCCATTTTCCAGAACTTTGATTGATGCATTTCCAAAGGTTCCGATCTCGTTCGAAAATGTCACAATATCATGACTCCAGGTATCACTCGGATCATCAATAACAATTGCCCTGCAACCGGTTTGCCCGCCCGTAAATATTTCCTTCCCAAGCTCCTTGTCAAAAATTCCTATTGAGCCGTTGGCGCTAAAACGCACGACAACAAGATCATTTTCGAGCCTGTTCTCCTTCGCAATTGCAACATTTTTGCTGAGGAAGGGATCCCCGTCCAAAAGCCGTAGCTGGCGGTATCCCATTGCGGGGATTGCTGCATTTATTATAAGTTTTTTACGACTACCTGTCTCTGAAGAGCCGCTTGTCCATTGATGTAAAAGTGAATTTCCCTGGTCATCCTCAACACGCGATGACTTGTGCATTGTACCCCAGTTAAAATCATATTCAATGTTCCCGCGGACTTCCCAGGCATGGGTGTTGAAGACAATAAGATATTGTGATGCAGGATCTTCAGATGGAATTTGTAATTCAAGTTTCTGAATTGAAAGGTCTGATACCTGATGTGCAATGTCAAGCGCATACCCATACCCTTCGGCGGCGGACCTGGAATGTTCAAAGAGTGAACTTCCGGCAAGACTATCGTGAAACTGCAGCAGCAGCACTCGTTGCCATGCCGCGGATAAATCCGGTTTTGGATACCTGCCACCCCATACCGCGGATCCAATCGCGGCTACTTTCTCCGCTGCAATAAGCGCGGCTTCCGACAGACGGTTCCCTTTCTTGATTACAGATTCTGCGGTATAGCAACCTCTGGCATGGTGCTGAAGATCGTCTTTAACAACGGAAAGGTTGATTTTCCGATCATCACGAATCTCTTTAAAATACAGGTCGTGTGTACTGAAGGTAACTACCGGTGCCTCTTTTTCGGTTTGAAGTTCTTCAATAGACCGGATGTTTTCCTTTGTGGCACCACCACCATGATCACCGGCACCATAATAACTCATGATACTCTTCACCGGCTGATCCCTGAACCGGTCGATCACCTGGCTTATCCGGTTTCGAACAGAACCTCCGTCGCCATAGCTGAAAGGAATTCTATACGTAAGAACGCGTGTTCCGTCGATCCCTTCCCACCAGAATAAGTCGGACGAAAGCGTCTTTTCATGGGGTCCGGGACGCATAAACACATAATTTTCCATTCCCTGTAACCTGATGATCTGGGGTAAGGTACTTGTATGTCCAAATGAGTCAGGATTAAATGCGATTGTAGCCCGATGGCCCAACAGACGCTGCAGGGTTAGCTGTCCGTACAAACCCTGCCTTACCAGGGCTTCGCCACCCGGGATATTGACATCGGGCTCCACCCACCATCCGCCTACGACACTCCAGCGGCCCTCATCCACACGTTTACGGATTTGGGCGAGCATCTGCGGATCGTTTTCTGCCACCCACTGGTAAAATTGTGCTGAACTTGCGGTGAATTTAAAGTCAGGCGTCTCATTCATCCGGTCGAGTGCCGACCGGAAGGTGCTGTAGACAATTGAGATTCCTTCAGACATTGGCCAAAGCCATACCGGGTCGATATGTCCGTGTCCAATCATATGGACTTTATATTTTGTGGCATCGACGGGCCAGGGCACTGCATTCTGTAAATCGGACAGGAGATTTGTCACCGGAGCCATAGCCAGAATTGCGGCACCGGAAGTAGTACGACCAATGAAGGTTCTGCGTGAAATGTGATTGCTGACCTTTGAATTTTGCTGATTTTTCATAGTCCAGGTTATTACCGGTGAAAGTGAAAAAGTTTAAATGGTTAAACGGGCTCCGTTCCCAAAAATAAAATTCTCAACCATCAGACAAAGGGTGTGATAAACAGGCAGATGCAATTCCTGGACAAAAGCGGTACGTGTTCCGGGAACATTGATCAGGATATCACATAACGGTTTCATTTTTCCGCCCGACTCACCTGTCAGTCCAATCACTGTCAACCCTTTTGCCTTTGCCGTAATTATTGCATCCAGTATATTCTGAGAATTACCAGAGCTGCTGATTGCCATCAGAACGTCACCCGCATTACCATACCCAACCACTTGCTGGGCAAAAATAAGATCTCCATGGGTGTCATTAGCAATAGCTGTAATCAAGGCATTGTGAGCCGTAAGCGAAATGGCCGGCAACGCTTGCTGAAGTTTTTCGGTCAGATAAGTGCCCCTGTCTCCGCCATAAGCAATCAACTCCTTTTTCAGCGGTTCTCCGATCGATCGCTTATGTTCAAAACCCTTCATCAGTTCTCCAACGATGTGATCGGCATCGGAACAACTGCCACCGTTTCCGCACACCAGTACCTTAAAGCCCTGTTCATAGCAATTGATCAAACATTCAGCGGCTTTTCCGACCTGGTCTTTGACCTTGACAAGCTGCGGATATCTGTCAACCAATTCCTGTAAATAAAATTCATTACCCATCTTGGAAAAGTTTAAAATTTATCCTCATAAACGGCTACACATAAGGCAGCATAATCACCAATTGAATCACCCAGTTTTGCGGGTACTATTCTGCAGACCTCAAACGCTGAAGGTATTGCTTCCAAATGCAAAACCTTTTCGACGATTGGTTTAAAGAGCATTTCGTTGCGCGCGTAAATACTCCCGATAACAATGCACTCAGGATTCAGAATATCAATCAGTGTAGACAGACCCTGACCCAGGTATTCCGCCGAAACCCGGATAATCTCAAGTGCAACCGGATCACCCTCATTTGCAGCCTTCGCCACCATTCTGGCATCAATTTGACTGACGAATTCTTCTGAAGGACAAAAACCTGTCACCTGTTGATTATTTAGCCGTGCAAGGACCATGGATTTTGCAAGCTGGGCAATTCCTCCCCCGCTGCAGAATCCTTCGAACGAACCGGCTTTTCCAAAACCAACCGGTCCTGTTTTATCAAGCCGGATGTGCCCCACTTCACCTCCGAGGTCATTTGTGCCACTGTACAACTTCCCATTCAGTATCAAACCCGCACCCATACCTGTCCCGAAGGTCAGAAAAATCATATTTGAAGTGCCCGTCCCTGCTCCCATTAACCATTCGGCCAGCGCGCAGGCATTCGCGTCGTTCTGTAACGAAACATCGACTTTGAATTCATCCCTGAAAAATTTCGTGATCGGTACGTTATCCCAGCCAGGTAAATTCGGAGGTGAGTAAATTACCCCGCTTCTGGAATCGAGCGGGCCACCGCAACTAATACCTATCCGTTTTAGGTTGTGACCGGAATAATCAACCAACAATCGTTGAATATGCTCCTTGAATTCATCCAGAATCACCTGATAACCACGCTCAGTTGCGGTGTCAAAAACTACCTTCTGTTTTACAGAAAAAGAAGCATCTCCGATTACAACACTGCATTTTGTTCCGCCGATATCAATTCCAATATATATATCACGTTGGTTATGAATGATTTCATCCATATACATTATTTTGGCTTTTAACTAAATCGTTTTAGCAAAAATATAAAAAATTTATGACCCGCATGATTTTCGGATAATAAAATCAGTTTTTAGTTTAATCTTCTGAAAATCAGTTTTGATATCAGGATATTTTATCTGATTAAGAAGTACCTGTACTGAAGTTTTACCAATTTCTTTAAGTGGTTGACTGACTACTGTGACGGGACTGATGCAAATTTTATAGGCATCCGGATTATCAAAACTAACGATGGCGATGTCATCAGGAATTTTTAATCCTAAATCGGTAATACTTGCGATACCATTTATTCCCAGTTTACTTGTTGAAAACAGGATTGCGTCAATTTTCTTACTTCCCGGTTTACCGACAAGGTCTTTAATAGCCTTCGCAACATCCTTATTATCATGAGAAAATGGCAATACTTTGACAAGATTTTCATCAACGGTAACTGATGCATCACGAAGTGCCTGCATGTAGCCGTCGGTCCGTTCCTTCATGTTTACCAGATTCAGATTTAAGGTAATATTGGCAATTTTCTTCCTTCCCAAAGCCAGAAGATGATTCGTGGCTTTGTAAGCAGCCTCAAAATTGTCGACAACGATATAATTTGTTTCTATCCCAGGGAAATAGCGGTCAATCAGCACAAAGGGAATTGTTCCCTTTGCAAGCGCTTGAATTTGTTCCTCGCTGTTCATCGGGGGAGAGATGATAAAACCATCCACCTGGCTTTGTTGCAACATGGCAATTTGCTGCTTTGACTTTTCGGGGTTTTCATCCGAACTGCAAAAAATTACACGGTAACCGTAACGAGACGCTTCCTGTTCGATTTCGCGACCCAAAATTCCGAAAAATGGATTGGCTATATCGGCAATAATCAAACCGATTGTGTTAGTTCGACCCGTACGTAAACCCTGCGCAATCCGGTTCGGTGTATAATTCATTTCTTTGGCAACATCGAGCACCCTCCTGCAAATATCTTCCCCGATCCGATATTCCTTCCCTTTCCCATTCAATACAAACGAAACCAGTGTTTTTGAAACTCCAAGTTTCTTAGCGATATCGTTGAGTGATACTTTTTTCATAATAAAAGTGTATGGATAATTTTTAAATCAAACTCCGAAAATACAGCCCTGAAACCTGATTGCCCCGGACTGCATGCATATACGCCAACCCTGGCCAGCGAAATATAATTATGCATGTGAAAAATCCTCATCTGGCGATAATGCTGTCCATCGGGTGAATGCTCAATAAAAAAATCCTGCTTCTTCCGGCTGAGCCTGTACCAGGCTGTTCTCACCGGTGCAGGAATATCGGTGGTAGCCCAGTCGGAAAAACCAAGGTTGGTTACAACCGATCCCAACCGCGAAAAGTTTTCATTTTCATATTCCACTGATGCCTTTACCCAGTTTTCACTGTCCTGATATAGAATTAAACCGCACTGATCATAGAGGTTTTTAGCATCAAACTCTGTTTTTACCGAAAAAGTGAAATCACCTTCAATCTCTTTAATACAAGCATGGGCATTATCATGTCGGAAACCATAAAAAGTACGTTGCCAGTAATCGGTTTCAGGATCGGTTACTATAACCAGGCGATCATTTTCCAATGAAAATTCATTTGGCTTATTCAGCCATATAAATTCATCCAGGTCCGCCTTTCTTTGAAGATTTTTCATTGCTGCTATTTAAAATCCCTACGGTATTCCGAAGGCGTTTTCTCCATGATCACCTTGAAATAATGATTAAAATTAGCCAGATTATTGTACCCGCATTCGTAACAAATCTGCGTGATTTGCTTGTCAGTTTCAGCCAGCAACTTGGCGGCTAACCCTATACGCACCTGTTTTACATAATCCATAAAAGTTTGCTTGGTTTTCTTTTTGAAATACCGGCAGAATGAACCGGGTTCCTTAAACACCAGTGCAGAGGCCTCTTTCAAATTTATCCCGGTCTGAATATTCTTGAAGACATATTCGTAAATTCGGTTAATATGATCATGATCTTTATTATAGGCGTGCGGGAGTGATGTAGGAAGTGTCAGGTTTTCACGATCTTCAATCTGCAGCAACAGGTTAAATACTTTTAATAACTCGATATAACGTTCAAGGCCCTTCAGTGTCACCATTTTTTTTAATGCGACACCTACTTTTTCCGTTTTCTTTCCTTTGAACCAGATCCCGTTATTTCCACTGTTGAGCAAACCCACAACCTGCTCAAGTTCAGGAATATTGAAAAAATCGCTGCTGATAATATTTTCGTTAAAATGGGTGACTATACATTCCGGTACAGTGCCCTGCTCCGTTTCCAGAATATCCCAGCAATGGGGAATATTTGGGGCTAAAAGTACAAGGTCTCCTTTTGAGAAACCCGAAATACTATTACCGACAATCCTTCTGCCCGATCCTGATAAAATGTAATTTAGCTCAAAATTCCGATGCGAATGAATCCGATGGACGGAGGTTGACATCTGCAATTTCCGGGTGATAAAGGAATAATTATGCGAAACAAATATTTTTTCATAAATTATTTCCATATTAATCAATTTTAACCTTAAAAGACAAATATAGGAGATATTTATTACTCAACAGTTAAAAAACAATGCAAATTGAACAAGATTATGGAAGTATTGCACTACCTGATCCTGTTAATTTGCTTTATGAATTAACAACTTCGGCTTCGACCGAAAAGTCGTTATTATAACATTCAACTCATAATTATGAAATTACCGCTTCGGGGAATTATCCCCCCTGTTATCACTCCGCTTTTGGACAATAATACAATTGATGTGCAAGGACTTGAAAATCTGGTTGAACACCTTGTTTCAGGCGGTGTGCACGGATTATTCATTCTGGGAACAACCGGTGAAGCGCCAAGTTTAAGTTACGGGCTTCGCAAGGAATTTATAAAACGCACCTGCAACCTGGTTAATCACCGGATACCCGTGATGGTCGGAATTACAGATACCTCGTTTGAGGGTTCTCTCGAAATAGCTGACTATTCAAAAGATGTAGGTGCCGACGCAGTTGTTGTTGCCCCGCCCTTTTATATTCCGATTTCACAATCCGAAATGATCATTTATCTCGAAAATCTTGTACCGCGATTATCTTTACCTCTGCTGCTCTACAACATGCCGAGTTATACGAAATTGCATATGGCCATAAAAACCGTAAAAGCGGCCAAAGATTTGGGTGCAATCGGTATTAAAGACAGTTCCGGGGATATGCTGTACCTGTACTCCCTTATCGAAGAATTCAAAGGCACACCCGAATTTTCGATTATCTCTGGAACAGAACTATTTATGCCCGAGACCATCATGCAAGGCGGACATGGTGCAATCGCCGGAGGGGCCAATATGTTTCCACGGTTATTCGTTGATCTGTATGAAGCCTCCCTGGTGCGTGATTTTGAAAAGATATCTGCCCTCCGCGCTATCGTAATGAATCTTTACAACACCATTTACAGTGTTGGCAAAACAAGTTCAAAATATACAAAAGGGATTAAATGTGCGTTATCAGTTTTGGGTCTTTGCAGCGACTATGTGGCTTTACCGCTTCGTAAATTTGACGGGGAGGACAAACAGAAAATAGAAAATTATATTGCCGATCTCGCCGGAACGCTCTAATAATTATCAGTTCAATAATTATCAGTTCAATTTATCAAATTAGCGAATGAAACTACCACTACTTGATCTGGTTGTCTTTCTCGTACTGACTTTGGGAAATGTGATATTTGGTGCCAGTTTTTACTTTAAGAACAAAACATCCGATCAATTTACTTCAGGAGGTGGTAAACTTCCCGCCTGGATAGTGGGGATGTCGATATTTGCAACTTTTGTCAGCAGCATTAGTTTTTTGGCGCTGCCGGGAAAGGCTTATATGTCGAACTGGAATGCTTTTGTATTCAGCCTTTCAATTCCGGTTGCATCCGTTCTGGCTGTGAAATTTTTCGTTCCGCTTTACCGGGGCCTTGGAAATATTTCTGCCTACAATTACCTGGAAATCCGTTTTGGTACCTGGGCCAGAATTTATGCCTCAACATGTTATATATTAACGCAATTGATGCGTACCGGAGCAATCCTGTTATTGCTGGCATTACCCATCAACGCCCTGTTTGGGTGGAATATTAATACTATAATTATTGTCACAGGTATTGCAGTAACCGCCTATTCAATGCTCGGTGGTATTCAGGCCGTTATCTGGACGGATGCCATCCAGGGGATCATTCTGATTGTTGGTGCCGTCGTATCTGCGCTTGTATTGACGTTTTCGATGCCAGAGGGACCGGGACAGGTCTTTGAAATCGCCATTGCCAACAACAAATTTAGCCTGGGAAGTTTTGGAACAAGCCTTTCAGAATCCACTTTCTGGGTGGTCCTGATTTATGGTCTGTTTATAAATCTGCAAAATTTTGGCATAGATCAAAACTATGTTCAGCGCTATATGACAACAAGTTCAGAAAAAGAAGCAAAGTCTTCCGCTTTATTTGGTTCGTTGTTGTACATTCCCGTTTCACTTGTATTTTTTTATATCGGAACAGCATTATTTTCGTATTATACCGCGCAACCTGATTTATTACCCGATGAACTTAAAGTTGCTGGTTCAGGCGATAAAGTCTTTCCCTATTTCATTGTGAATGGTCTTCCAACCGGGCTCACCGGGCTGCTAATCGCGGCGATATTTGCTGCCGGTATGAGTACTGTTGCAACCAGCATAAACAGCACCGCTACAATAGTTTTATCTGACTATTATAAACGTTATTTTAACGTCACAGCCGGTGAAAAATCATCGATGAAAATTTTGTATCTTTCATCATTGATATTCGGTGCCCTGGGAATTAGTATTGCCTTAGCATTGGTGGGGGTTGAAAGTGTATTGGATGCCTGGTGGGGCCTTGCTTCTATTTTCAGCGGAGGAATGCTTGGATTATTTTTGCTGGGTTATCTCTCAAAAAGGGTGCGCAATATTGATGCTGCCATTGGGGTAATTGCAGGAGCTTTGCTTATTATCTGGATGAGTTTGTCACCGATATATTTTACAGAAGGAAATTTGCTGGCTTTCAGGAGCCCTTTTCACAACAACCTGACAATCGTATTCGGGACAATTACCATTTCACTTGTTGGATTTCTGTTGGCAAAATTATTCTCAACAAAAAAAAACTGATGTATGAAAAAGCTGGTTAAACTTTGCCTTTTAATGTTTCTTACTTCGGGACTTATTGCCCAAAATCCGTTTAAAGGAACAAATGCCGTTGTTAATTCTGAGTATATTTATCAGAAGCAGGACGTTTCCTTCCCCGAATGCCATGCCTCAACGATCGCCGAAACAGCTGAAGGGTTAATCGCTGCCTGGTTTGGCGGTACGGAAGAGAGAAATCCCGATGTTTGTATCTATGCCGCTTCAAAAACAAACGGAAGATGGAGTCGTCCGGTAATGGTTGCCGACGGGGTCCAGGATGGCAAAAGGTATCCCTGCTGGAACCCCGTATTGTTCTCAAAGGATAACGGTGAAATTGTGCTTTATTATAAAGTCGGACCGAATCCCCGGAGCTGGTGGGGCATGTACAAAACATCGCAGGATAACGGTAAAACATGGTCTTCTGCGTTCAAAATTCCCGGGAATCTGTTGGGCCCCATCAAAAATAAACCTGTCAGATTAAGTACCGGTACAATCTTATATCCAACAAGTTTTGAAACATCTGATGTTTGGAATATTTACCTCGAAACCTCAGACCAGGAATTAAAAACGTGGAAGAAAATAGAAATTGATAATAATAAACTCAATTCTATTCAGCCAACTATTCTGACTTATAAGGATGGTTCACTGCAGTTACTTTGCCGAAGTAAGAATAAAAGCATCAACGAATCGTGGTCAAAAGATAACGCACGAACCTGGACACCGGTTAGACCCACAACGCTTCCGAATAACAATTCAGGAATCGATGCAGTTACACTTTCTGACGGAAGGCAGATTCTCATCTTCAATCCCATCGTGAAAGGAAGGCATAAGCTGGCAGTAGCCGTCTCAGCAGATGGCATCCAATGGAATGCAGCTGTATTACTCGAAGATGACCTCAACACATCCTCAGAATTTTCATATCCGGCGGTTATTCAATCCAGGGATGGTCAGATCCATATTACCTACACCTGGAACCGGAAATTAATTAAACATGTTGTTATTGATCCTGCAAGTATCAAAACAAAACCGATCATCAACGGCACCTGGCCTGAAAAATAATATTTAAGAAACGTGACTATGAGCATGTTTAAAGTATTTACAGTTTTGATTCTTTTTGCAGCCATCACAGGTTCAACGCAAACACGAAACGCAAAAAAGGCAATTGTAAGCGAAGAATTCATTTTCCCTTACCAAAATGAACATGTGCATGGAAGTAGTCTCGTAATGCTGCCCAATGACGACCTGCTGGCTTGCTGGTTCCAGGGGAGCGGCGAGCGCACTGCAGATGATGTCCGGATAAGGGGGGCACGGTTGAAGAAAGGATCGAAAATATGGACTGAACCTTTTTTAATGGCCGATACCAAAGGAATTCCCGATTGTAATCCTGTACTTTTTCTCAATCGCAATGGGAAATTATTCCTTTTTTGGATCGCTGTTGTTGCCAATAAATGGGAGAATTCGCTCCTGAGATTCCGTACCACTGCGAATTATTCGGGGAATGCTGCACCTGTCTGGGAATGGCAGGATAACATGTTACTTAAACCCGGTGAATGTTTCGCACAGGAGGTGGAAAAACGGTTTAAGGAAATGCCGGAGAACCAGGCCGGATGGGCAGCCTATGCCCCACTCTATGATAACATGATCAAAGAGGCAAGCAAGGATTTGTTAAAGCGAAGCATTGGTTGGATGACCCGGATACATCCGATCACCCTTGAAAGTGGAAGGATTCTGTTACCGCTATATTCAGATGGTTTTAACTTTTCGATGGTTGCCATTTCGGATGACGATGGAACAACCTGGCGACCCAGCCTTCCGATAGTAGGTCGTGGTCCTATCCAACCATCCCTGGCGGTAAAAAAGAACGGTGAAATCGTAGCCTATATGCGCGACAGCGGCGATGCACCTGGGCGGGTACACACCAGTATATCAACCGATAACGGGGAATCGTGGAGTTATTCGCAAAAAACCGGCATTCCCAACGAAGCCAGTGTCGAAATCTGTGTTTTAAAAGGGGGGAAATGGGCATTTTTTGGCAACGACATCAGTGATGGCCGTTATCAGCTATCGCTCTATATCTCGGATGACGAAGGTTCATCGTGGAAATGGAAAGAATTGATCGAATACGATCCGGACCGGAAAGGGAGCTTCAGCTACCCCTGTATGATCCAGTCTGACGATGGCCTTCTCCACATTACTTATTCATATTCTCCCGGAGAGGGAAAGAAAACGATTAAGCATGTGGTCATCGATCCCAAAAAAATATCGCTGTAAAATAACCTAAAAAGCAACCAACATGAAACACATTGAAGATGAATCTGTAAAACCATCCGAAGGAAGGATGATTTCTATGCTGTACAACCTGAAAATGATCAGCGTGATAACTGTTTTAACAATATTCCTTTATCCAGGTTATCTGAATGCGCAGAATACCTGGGCCAAAAAACTCGGATATCCGGATGGGAAGAAAGTTTTATTGCTCCATATTGATGATGCAGGAATGTGTACGGAGGCAAATATTGCTACACAACAGTATATCGAAAGAAACCAGATTATGTCTGCCGCTGTAATGATTCCTTGTCAGGGAGCGAAAGCAATTATTCAGTGGGCAAGGAAACATCCCAAAGCCGATATTGGTGTGCATCTTACCCTAACCAGCGAGTGGAAAACCTACCGGTGGGGACCGGTTTCCGATCCCGCCAGCGTTCACGGACTGCTTGATCCAGATGGGAAATTCTATCATGATGTTCCTGAAGTGGTTAAGAATGCCAGTGCCGCGGAAGTTGAAAAAGAAATTCGTGCGCAGATCGATAAAGCCATTGAATGGGGAAACAAACCGACACACATCGATACCCATATGGGCACCTTGTATGGATCGCCTGAGTATGTCAAAGTATTTTTAAAAATTGCCGAAGAATACAATATACCGGCAAATATAATTAACCTCGCTGTTCCCGAGGTGGCCGAAAATTTCAAAAAAGCCGGTTATCCCATTGACGATGATGTGATTAAAGATGTGAATGACTATCGCCTGCCCAAACTGGATAATTTCTCCAGCGTTCCAAAGGGAGCAACTTATGAGGAAAAGCGGGAAAATTTCTTCAACCTGGTAAAATCGCTCAATGCAGGATTAACTGAAATAATCTTCCATCCGGCAGTGCTGACCGAAAATTTAAAATCGATTACAGGTTCGTGGCAGCAACGGGTTTGGGAGGGGGAATTATTTGCAGATCCGGTAGTTCATCAGTTTTTTAAAGACCAGGACATAATTGTAACCAATTGGAAAGAGATTATGAAACGATTCGGGGAAAAGCCTAATTAAACCAGACATGTTTTTTAACACTTAATTCTTTTAGTCTAATTTAATTTTCTAGTTTTGAATTAAATTCTGTCAGTGGCAACAGGATTCGGAGTAAGGATTTTTGCAAGCGCGATCCGAATAGCTGAATTTATTAACAACTCTAAATAACTCTACGAATGAAAAATCTGAGAAATGCTTCTCTGCTGTTCAGTTTCCTGTTGGTAATCACTTCAGGATGTCAAAAAGATCCCGTCAATACAATTACAGAAAATGTGGCTCCTGTAACTACAGAAGAAAGCAGTCTCCTGGCGGAACAAACCTTTAACGACATCAACACGTTTTCAGATAATTACATGAAAGAGAGCGGATTAAAATCACAATCACTGGAGACTTGTCCTTCAGTTACCTGGAATCTCAACGCGCTTCCTTTTTCACTTTCATTTGATTGGGGAACAGGGTGCACCGGTACCGATAATCTGAGCCGGAAAGGGAAAATTACGGTTAGCCTCACAGGAAAAATGGATGTTGCAAATTCGGTGGCTACTTTTTCATTCGATAATTTCTATACCCAGGAATATAAAATAACCGGAGTTCACAAACTTACCTATACAGGTTTTGTTGCAGGTACCGGAAACCCAAAATATAATGTTTTTACTGAAGCCAGGATTGATTTCCCGAACGGCAAATTCATGACTTACAGGTCTGAATCCGTTAGAATATTGGCTGAAGGTGCCTCTACAGTCACCTTGGAGGATAATGTATGGCGAAGTGAAGGCACATCACGAGGAGTAACCGGTGACGGAGTAAGCTGGACAGCAAGAGTGAGCAGCGCCCTGGTAAAATCTGCCACCTGCAGGTGGATCAGCAAGGGTATCATGCTGATTACGCCAAAAGATTTGCCTGAATTTAAAGTTGATTTTGGTGAAGGCACTTGCGACAATAAAGCAACGGTCACAAAAAATGATCAGACCTTCGTGATTGAAATGAGATGACCATTCATAAATTTAATTTTATGAATAACAAAAGAGGCTGCCGCAAAAAACGGTAGCCTCTTTTGCGTTCTGCTTAGCCAATTTTATTCATTTTCTTCTTCATCTTTTCCGCTGAATTTCCTGGGATAGGGCTCCTTCCCTTTCATTGCAAACCAGATTATCCGGTTAAACAGATCATCATTGCCTGAATCGATATGGTCGAACTGCGGTTCCAGGCTTTTACGGGCAAAGTGGAGTGCGGGTCCTTTCAACTCAGCTAAACTTTTGTTCATCTCATTCAACGGAATCTGATTGGGTACCGATTTGTAAGGAGTAAAATCAGGTGTGTACGAAAAACAGTCGAACATCGGTATTGCAGTGGCGTCACCGATGTTCATCGGTGGAATACCCAGGATCTGTTCGATGGTGCGCACCATTGATGTTTGATTATAATTAGTACTGACAGTATTCTTCATTCGCGAATAAGGGCTTATAACTGCACCAACCGTACGATATGCCGAGACATGGTCCCAACCCGCCTGTGAATCATCTTCGGTCATAAAGATGGCTGTGTTTTTCCAGAAACGACTGGCAGATATCGCTTCAATAATTTGTCCGAGCGCCACATCATTATCAGCCACCATAGCCCTCGGGGTCGGAAGTCCCGGGCGGGTACCGCCTGTATGGTCATTGGGAAGTGCAATTATAATCAGCTCAGGCCACTGATCACCTTCCATTTTTTCGTAGCCGTTCAACTCATCAATAAACGCTTTGGCCCTCAATACATCCGTGATCTGGTGATTATCATATCCGGGGAAATTCTGGCTCAGGATCTGTTCAACAGGTTTAATTGTCGTCTTATTTTTGAATTTAAACGGCTCACCTTTCAGAAATCCTTCATAGATTGAAGTCCAGGTAAATTTCTTATCATATTCCGGAACACATGCTTCACCATAGATTCGCACACTTTTCCCATGTTTCCGGGCGTTGTCCCAGATAAAACCGGTCGGGGCATACACCAGTGCATCTTCCTGAACATGGGGATAACTCCTGAACCAGCCACGGACATTCTTCTCAACATAGTCGGTAACAATAGCCATATCAGTCCACTGATGTCCTTCTGCCGAGCTTTTGCCCGATGCATAATAATTATCCATCAGCAGAAAATCATCGCAAATTTTGTGAGTATTGGGTGTAATAGTCTTCCCGAAAATGCATAATGTTGAATCGCCATCACCGGAACGCATATCCCCGAGTACCTGATCATACGTCCTGTTTTCCTTAATAATATAAACCACATGTTTAAAGACAGAAGGTTCACCAATCCGTAACGGAACAGGAGCAGGGTCAGCATTTTTTCGCGGCAATTTTTCAGTAAGGGATAACCTGAAAGTCTGGTTGATCTTTTCAACTTTTTGAGTATAATCCCTTAACTGCAGCCTGAGTGGTACAGCAATAACTGATACGGATGCCATCATCCTGTGTGCATTGTATGAGGGCTTGCCTGTAACCTCCGAAACAGAAGGGATACGTGCACCTTCTGCCTCAATATTAGCCACAAAAAGAAGGCTGTCACGATAAATAGCCACTGCCCCGGGATAGGCTCCAGTAGGTATAAATCCAGTCAACTGACTCTCCTTTTCGGACGAACTTGATGATGAAGCCTTTCCGAGCCGTACAACGGCCAGCGCATTATCCATACCGTTAGCCACATAGAGTGTCTTTCCGTTACCGGTAATTCCCAATCCATTGGGTGAATCACCAAAATAGCGATTGTCTTCCTTTAACAACCTGACAGAAATCTGTTCGGTAATTTCATCAGTTGATGTGCTGATTGCTGATATTAAGTCACTGTTTGCATTAGCCACATAAACGAACTTACCGTCAGGACTGTTGATTATGTCGTTGGGGTGTAATCCTACAATAATTTCTTTCAAATGCGTCCCTTTCCGGGGGTCGAATACCGAAACTGTCCCCTCACGCGTGGCTCCTGTCTCCGGATCGACCTTCGCACTTCCCCATGGAATTCCTGCAACATGAATATCCCCTATATCAGGAACCGATCCTGCCCAGTTGGTAACATAGAGTTTCCCATCTGCGGCTGCAAGACCAAATGGAGCAACCCCTGTTGGAACCGACCATATCAGTTTACCGGTTTGAATATCAATCTTCTCCAGGGTATTATTTCCGTTTAAAACAACATAAAGGACTGGTGAATCCGCTTCCTCAACAACGAGTAATTCATTTGGCAGTGCAGTTTCGGCTGGTTTTACGGCAGTAAAAAGGAATGATTTCAGCACATCAATTTTCTTTCCGTTCCATGCCGCCTGGATTACGTACGATTTATTGGCTTTCCCGACGGCACTCCAGTACAATTCATAACTGTCAACAGTTTTACGCCACGAGATGCCCGAAAAAGTGTTCATTAACCCTTCATCTCCGAAATGGCTCTTCAACACAAAGCGGCTCACAATTTTCCTTGTTTCGGGTGCAATGATTACGACCGAATAACGCCCTTCCACGGCCACCCACTTACCATCAGGCGAAACAGCACAGTCAAGCGCGTGGTTTTCGAGTTCCTTGTCGCCAAAATAAAGCTGAGTACCGGCAGGATCTATCCAACGGTTATAAGGCATTAAAACAGGCAGGTCATTCCCGGCAAGGGTCGAGCTCTCGTAGGAAGTCCTGTATTTTTGTTGTTGCCGTTTTGTTCTTTCCGTTTGGGAGTGCGCCGGAATTGCAGCAAGAAAGCCTAAAACGAGAACTAATAAAACCTGTCCACTTTTCATTTTTATCATCGATATCTGTTTGAAAATTAACAATAATGACGAACCATTTGTACGGTCGTTTAATTAAAAAACTACACAGGACTGCTGACAGCCTCCCTTAATTGGGATTTTAAATCTGAGCGATAAAATTAATTACATATTCACTACAATTTATGTCTGAAAAAAGTTTAAATTTAATTGAGTTTTAAAGTCTTCGATTTATTGAGTTTAAACCATATAATTCAGGACAATCATGCTTATTCCCACCACAAGTAGTATCGGTTTCACTGTTTTTTATTCCCTGGCTTTCTACGTTGCATTTCTGTTACTTTTATGGGAAGGATACAAAAGAAAAATTCCGACAATTCAATGGGTGCTCTTATTAGTCTTTTGTCAGATTTTCTTTATTGTCGGTACCAAAATCTTTACCTATAACCAGCAACAGTGGTTATTAATCATCAAACACGCCACCTTCGAACCAACAACCGGAAAGATTCTTTTAGGTGGTATGGTCCTGGGATTTCCGGCTCTTCTTGCCGGGAAATATATTTTGAGGATTAAACAAGATGTCCTTGATGCTTTTGCAATCATTTTCCCGGTAAGTATCGGAATTCAGCGACTCGGATGTTTTTTAAATGGCTGTTGTTTTGGTACTCCCACTACTTTGTTGTGTGGAGTTCAGTATCCTGTAAATACCCTGCCGCATTATCACCATTTCGAATCTGGTTTGATCGGAACAAACGATCTGCTTTCCTTACAGATTCATCCGGTCCAGCTTTATGAAATGGCAGGCGTATTATTTGCTGCCTTTATCGTATTTAAAACACGGAAAGTTTGGAAAGCTAAAGGAAGTTTGTTTATGTTTTCCACAATATTGTACTTCCTTGTCCGGATGATCACCGAATTTTTCAGAGATAATCTGGCACACTCTGCCGGGGGGAAAATGGTAGCCGGATTAAATCTGATCCAATGGATCATGTTAATTTCAATTGTAATTTTTTCTTTCGTCCTGCTTTATCGTGAAATGAAAAACGGGTTAAAAACGCAACCGAATCCGCACTCTTCAAACCTTGGTATACAAACTTGTCTGTTAATATTTACTTCAGAAGCCTTGTTGTGTTGGGCTGTACGTTATTGGTTTACCTATTCTGAAATAATCGCCCTGACCCTGATTTTTCTGACTTCAGGTATCCTGTTTTTCTACAGGATACTCGAAGAAATTGCATCATCGCAAACAAAGATGATATATGCCGGGTTACTCATTCTTCCATTGTTAATTACAGGTCAGACCATTCCACAAGCTTACAATGATTCGTCAAAATTCGTAAAAACCAAAAAAGTCAGTTTCGGTCTTTCCACCGGAAACATTGAAAATGCGATTACGGTAAAAACAGGGACTTCAAGTGACGGGTGCGATCAATATGACACAGAATACTTTAAACAAAAGTATATCCTAGGTGGGGCGGGTTATTCTGTTGAAATCAATGATCTTACGAAAAATATCCTGACAAATTACGGACTAAATATTTATATAGGACAAAACAACGAAGTTATACTATCGGATAACTCTGAAACAAAAACCTTTCTGTTTGGATTAAATCCATTTTATAAATTTGACGCAAAATGGATTGGAGCCGGCGTCGGACTACATGCCGGCAGCCTCGCCTATCAAAAATTTGGTAATGATAAAACTGATCTGACAACTGCAATAAAAAAAACACCTGTTTACCCTCAACTTTATTGTCGCATCGGCCCCAGAAGAATTCTGTTCATGGATTATCATTTAGCTGATCATTTCCCTGCTCCATTTCCAGGTTTTATGCAGCAATTGGGTATTGGATCGGGATTTGGTGCTAAAAATAACACCTATATACGGGCAGGATTTTTCCTTCCAGCCCGGGATGATCCATTTGCGAACACACCGGATGGCTATTTTTCAGCCTACCTGCCAATAAACAAAGATCTTTCTCTGGAACCCATGCTGGTTTTAGCAGGACAAAAATTTACGCAATTCTCGTTTGGCCTGCATTACAATTTATCGGTTAAGCCGTTCACCAAAAAATCAAATTAAGACCTATTCTTTCCCTTTTTCACCGATAAACTGATCTTCTTTATTTTTGAATAAAACGTTAAAGGTGGTCAGGCTGCCATAAATCCTTGTGATATATTGTTCCAGATCGACCTTTTCCTCATCTGTGAGATTACTGGCGTTGATTCGTTGCTCCATAACCCGGACTCTGTCCCGAACCATTACTATTTTATGGAAAAATGTTTCTACAGGAATTTCTTTTTCCTTTAAGGATTTATCCCCGGGATATAGGACCATTCTTCCACCGGTCCATTTCTGTCCGAGTGGCACAGTTTCCTGTATATCACTGAAACGGCGTAAAACCCTGATCATACTTTTTTCGATCTTATCGTAGGTTGCCAGGTCCGAAGGTGTTTCTACGGCCTCAATAATCTCCAGTCCTGCATAATCACGCATAATCTGCTTAACACCAAAATCAACAAATCCAATTTCATAGGCATCAGAACGTACCTGAACAATTACTCCTTTCCCCATTTGCGGGTGTTTTACGCGCGAGCCAACTCCTAAAACCCTATCTGACATATGAATGACGTTTAAATGACTTATAGTTACAAATGTATAATTTCTTATTCTAATACCAATAAACGACCTGCTGAACAATATAGTTAACTTCACTGGCTCAAGTGTTAAAAAACATGTTAAAAAACATGTCACAAAACTGTAAAGGGACAAATGATTTTCATATCTTCAAAGTTTGGAAAAATAATATACCGGCGTGATTTAAGCATTTGTGACTTTTTAGTAATTCGTGATTACAAAGTTTGGGATTAAATCAAGCTAAACACCAGGAATAACCAATGATTCGGCACATCTTAAAGACGAATAAATTTTATGAAAGTGCATTCCTTTAATTAACGGAGCCATAAAAAAACTAATTATCCAGGGATGAAAAAACTAGATAAACCTTCGATCAAGACAGTTTTTAGAGAAAAAATAGATGAAATACTAAATAATAAACCATCAAAAGATGGCAATCTACTGTCTGAACAGGAAACAATGAAACTATTCAATGAACTTGAACAGCGGCAGGAAGAACTTGAAATCCAAAATAATGAACTTAGCCAGGCAAGATTAAATGCACAAAATGTGGCCAGTAAGTATGCTGAGTTATACGATTTTGCCCCGTCAGGCTATTTTACCCTTTCGAAGGAGGGTAAAATTCTTGAGTTAAATCTTAGCGGAGCTGAATTGCTCGGCAAAGACCGGATAAATTTAGTAAACAGCCAATTGAGTTTTTTTATTTCCGATGATACCAAACCTATTTTTAACCTCTTCCTGTTACAGGTATTTACCAGCAACACCAGGCAAACCTGCGAAATTTCACTTAAGAAAAGTGACTCTTTGCCGCGAACAGATCTTCTTTTTACCGGCATAGCCACTAAAGGCGCAGAACAATGTCTAGTTTCCGGAACCGACATCACCGAACAAAAAAGGGTTGAGGAATTACTAAGGGAGAACGAAAAATTTTTAAAGGAAACACAGGTAATCGCTCAGTTGGGGACCTATACCATGGACATTAATTCCGGCTCATGGGTAAGTTCTGAAGTGCTTGATCAGATTTTTGGAGTAGGCGCTGGTTTTCAAAAAACTTTTGACGGATGGGTATCGATTATTCATCCGGAATGGAGAAAAACAATGGAAGATTATTTTTTCCAGGAAGTTATCGGCAACAAGACAAACTTTGACAAAGAATATAAAATTATCCGGCAGGATGACGGATCAGAGCGTTGGGTTCATGGATTGGGGAAGCTGAAATTCGATGCTAAAAATCAGCCTGTCACAATGGTCGGAACAGTTCGTGACATTACCGAGTACAAACACGCGGTCGAAACAATTAAAAGATCCCAGTTATTTCTGATGTCTAGCCTTGAGAGCCTGCGAAATACACTTTTGCTCTTCGGTGATCATAAGTTCAGGTATATCTACTTCAATAAAGCCTATTCAGAAGTCATGAAACATACCTATAACAAGGAAATAAAAATTGGAATGAATATTCTGGATTGCATTACCTCGGAGAGTGACAGAAAATCATTCAGGGATCATTACGAAAGAGCTTTAAAAGGTGAATCAGTGAGCAATATGAGAATATCGGGTGATCTGGAACTGGCATATTACGAAAACTTTTATAACCCGGTGATGAATGATAAAAATGAAGTCAGTGGCGTAACTGTCCTGTCAATAAATATCACTGATCGTAAACGGGCAGAGGCGGAGTTGGAGAAATGGGCAAATATCTTTAAACCTAAAACCAATTAAAAAAGACCCTTAAATTCAGGGAACCTTAAATTCGACTATCTTACCATAGACCAGAACATCTTCGGTTTTTAAATAGGCTCTTACGTGATATAGTTTATTCTTTTCCAAAGATGCCATAATTCCGGTGCGAAACTGATTCCCGCTGATATCCCCGGTAAGCACGTTTTTACTATGAATTTCAATAATCGGATTATAACTTATGTCCCAGACAAATCCATATTCTTTAATATCAGCAAGGTTTCCGGACAGGATATTTGCCTTAAATGTCATACCGGAAGCAGATATATCGGTCACATCAAGGGTAGTAAGGCGGGGATATTCCTTTGATGCCACTTTTTCCTTCTGACAATTAATTAATACGACGGATATCAGCAAAACGGACAAATAACAGCCGATCATTTTCGTCTGCCTGCTGAATTTATATTTAAAAATAGATGCCTGCATTTAAACTAATTGTTTTAAAATTGGTGGAATAAGGGTATGAATCATTTAATTGGCCTCCTGTTATAGAATTATCATAGCCAAAACTAAAAAAGGAAATAAAAGAGGTCGAAATGTGGTAATCGATGCCCAAATCGATGTTATAACCCATAAGATTTTGTGTTATTGCGGCATCATTCCATTCACGCGAATAGATTGTTTTCCAATTAAAAATTTCTTCTATTCTCCGTCCTTCTGATTTTAAATACCGTTTTGCATTCATGCCAACCATCAAGGTAGGCCTGATTTTTCCGGTTGGATAGGTATATTTAAATCCGGCTTTAAGTTTTAGCAGCGTTGAATGAATATGGACTTCATCAAAATAATCGCCACTTACCCGGGTGCCGGTTCCATAAAAATAACCTTTACCCGCTTCTGCTGAAATCTGAAACGAGATCTTCTCGTTAGCTTTTGGCAATGAGGTATTCATCAAAAACCCAACCATGGGATAAGTGGATGGATCAAATTCAAGATTGCTGTAAATATCATCCCGGTAAAACCTTAAAAAGGAACTATTCATCGAAATAAACGGAGCAAACCTGACTTTTATAGCCGGGATTTGCTTTTCGTAAATGACACATGTTTCATCCTTACAAACATATTCGTGATATTTTTTCGTGATATCAATTAGTGACTTATCTTCAAGCCGGGCATTATTAATCAAAGGAAAGAGTTGCTGACAGTCGGCAAATGCATATTTCAGTAACCCTATATATTTTTTAGTTTTAGAGGTATAATCTACTCCGTTTGCAGTGGTGCGCTTTTGTTCTCCGATAAGTTCAAGTAACTGTCCATCACTCTTTTCAATAAAGTAAAAAAAATCTACCCCGTCAGTGTAATAATATAAATCGGAAATACCGTTTACTAAAAATTCAAGGAACAGCGGAAATTCCTTCCCTTCCGTTTTGATAGTTTTAGACACATAATATTTGCTGTCTGAGAACCTGTAACCCTTGATTGTAAAGGGAAGAAACTCCCGGGATACTCCATTTTCAGTCTCCCTGAATTCACATCTTTTCGAATTACGTGTATCACCCCTGTAATCAATGAAACCATTTAAAGTATCATTTTCGTTAGTGATTATATATCCCGGCCGAAAATCCGTCTGGGCTGTCAGATCGGTAAAAAATAAAACACTAAAAAATAAAACGCAGACTTTTAATAATAACGTCATATTCAGATCATTGATTTTTCATGAATATCCAGCCATGCAGATTACGACAGGAATATTGAGCTCATAATTTGGATGAAGAAATAGCATACAAATAAAAGAAAAATATGATTAGAGTATCTCTATTTACTAAACATTTAAATTATTTAATATTAAAACAAACCACTGGTCAGGATTTTAATTTCGTTTGCTCACCGATGGCGGCGCATCTTCGGGTTTTGCACCCCATTTTTTGTTTGGCAAAGGTCCCATATTGAAGATAAGAACTCCTCCTCCGGTAATTTCCTGTTGCGAAATCCATGTCCGGGTGAGGGGTTTCCCGTTTAAGATAACTGACTGGATGAATTTATTATGCGAAGAATTATTATTGGCCAGGATTACAAATTTTTTGCCCTGATCCAAATTTAAGGTCACTTTCGGGAACAACGGGCTGCCAAGGACATAAAACGTGCTTCCGGGTGTAAATGGATAAAATCCCATGGCACTCAAAATATACCACGAAGACAGTGAGCCCATATCTTCATTTCCGCATAAGCCTCCAGGGCCGGTCCTGTAAAGTTCTTCACAGATTTCTCTGACACGCTGCTGGGTTTTCCATGGCTCTCCCGCATAATTGTACAGCCAGGCAACATGATGTGAAGGTTGATTGCCATGCACATATTGCCCGATGGTACCTACAACTCCCACATATTTCGGGGGTGTAATATTGGGACTCATTTCAAAAAAAGTATCCAGTTTGGCTGTAAATGCTTGATTTCCGCCAAATAAATTAATAAGACCCTGTACATCGTGCTGTACAGACCAGATGTATTGCCAGGCATTTGATTCGGTATAATAGCGGTTCGGGCGTTTGCCCACGAGCAGCGGATCAAAATATTTGTAATATGAATGCTCACCCTCTTTGACAATTTCCTGTTCTCTCCCGTTCAACGCTTCAAGCCAGGAGCCATCCGCCTTTCTGGGGCGCATAAACTGTGTCTGGTCATCCCATAAATTACGGTAATTCAGTGACCTTTTCAGAAACAATTCGTAATCACCGGTTTTTCCAAGTTCTTTGGCCAATTGGGCAATGCACCAGTCATCATAAGCCAGTTCAAGTGTATTCGGAACAGACTCGGTTACCTTGTCAACGGGTGTGAATCCCAATTCCATATAGTACGGGAGACCCGACCTGCCGGCAGAAGGTGGTACGGGAGCCTTGGGTGTTTCGAGTGCTTTTTTTCGCATGGCATCATACAGGAAATCCACATCATAATCGCGGTACCCTTTCAGGTAAGCATCCACGATTATCGGGACCAGGTGATCGCCCACCATCGCTTCCCCATACACATTCAGAAAATGCTGAGCCGGAAGCCATCCATAATCTTTCGTTTTGGCCACAATGGACTTGACAAAATCATTTACATGCGCTGGTGCAATAATGGTTAAAAGCGGATGCTGTGACCGGTAGGTATCCCAGCATGAGAATGATCCGTAAAAGTCGTAACCCTTCGCCTCGTGCACTTTTTTGTCTGAACCCATATATTTTCCGTCAATGTCACCCGAAATATACTGGGCCAGTAAAGAGTGGTATACCGCTGTATAGAAAATCTCTTTCTGGTCGTCGGTAGCGCCTTCAATTTTAATCCGTGATAGTTGTTCGTTCCACTGCTCCCGTGATTCGTTCCTGATCCGGTCGAAATCCCAGTGAGGAATCTCTGCTTTTAAATTCTTCCCTGCTCCTTCGACACTGGTGTAGGAGATTCCGACTTTTACCAGAATTTGTTCCTTTTCGGTCGTTCTGAAGGTGACAAATGCTCCGATGTTTTTACCCGACTCGCCATTTTTATAAGGCCAGACACCGCCGCCCGATTCCGGAGTTTGCAGGTCATTGTCAAAAGTCCCGTAATAGGCAAAAGGCTTATTGAATTCGGCAACAAAATACACTTTTCCCAGTCCTGCGCTTTTCACCCCTTCAATCCGGTTGTTATTAACAATTTTTAATTCTGACGGATCAGCGGAAAAATTATTCCCGATCTGATGACCTAAATCCAGGATTATACGCGAATTTTCTCCTTTTGGGAAAGTATACCGATGAAATCCGGCTCTTTGTGTGGAGGTTAATTCAGCTTTAACATGGACGTCTTTTAGAATCACGGAATAATATCCCGGGGTGGCCACCTCTTCGGAATGGTCAAATCGTGAACGGTAACCTTCATCAGGATTTTCCAACGACCCCGGAACTGTCTGAAGCTTTATTCCTGTGGACGGCATCAGCAGAATCTCTCCGCCGTTTACCATTCCCACCCCACTCCAGTGTGTATGACTAAAACCCATGATCGAAGATTCGGAATAGCTGTATCCGGAACAATAGGTCCAGCCCTGTGTATTTATGTCGGGACTCAAATGAACCATCGCAAACGGGCGGGACGCCCCGGGAAATGTATGTCCAAAGAAATCGGTTCCGATAAAAGGATTGACATGATCAACAGGATTGGCCGTTTGCGCCACTGAATCCCGGATTCCAATTCCGAAAACAAAACACAACAATAAAATCAGGACAGGTAAGCGATTTTTCATGTTTACAAGCTATTGTGAAAACAAAGGTCAGGAAATTACGCTAATAATAAACGGGTGCCGGCGGACCGTCATACGGTTTGGCACCCTGTTGTTCTGTTTTTCCGGCAGGCACAGAAATCAACTCTGACTTATTTGCAGAAGGGGCCAGTATAAAACCATGATAACGGCCCATCCAGTAATCCCTTAAAAATCCTGTTGGTTCCTTCACTACATTTCCACCGGCACCTCCGTCCAGAACTGTGGCATTACGACTCCCGGTCATCACCATTGTTTCACGCGGTGAAATTGCCCGTAATCCACCTTCATACGAAGTGTATCCTGGTTCCGGATAGAGGTCATCACGGTGTGAATTCTGAAAATTATAAGACGTACAATCGAGCGTCCATTCGCGCAGATGCTTCATAGATTGTTCAAGTTCGCAGTCGTTTCCGGTTATGGCACCATATGAAAAATTAAACCAGGGAATGTGCTCCATACGTTTGACTTCCCAGGTTCGTTCAAGGCTGCGCAGATAAACTGACCGAAAGTCAGGATTATCCGTATACCGAAGCAAGGTGACGTAACTTTCGAAAGCAAGGTTGTCGTCCCATGGAGCAAGATTTTCGGGTGGAAATACATTTTTCTGGCGCAGTGTATTCGCGGGATAACCCCAACCTACCAACTGTTGGTAACCTGCCTTGTATTTGTCGTCTCCCGTGATGGAAAGAGCTGTCTGTGAAAACATTAAAGCCTCCAGCCCATTGATTCCACGGTCGGCATATCCGTAAGGCCGAAGCAGGTATTCGGGATTCCACCGGCCCCACCGCGTAGGTTTGCCATCCATATCGGGTAAAACCCAGCCGCTTTTCAGTATATAGGAAGCAATCCTGTCGAGGTGTTCATTAGCCATTTCCTTCTCCTTACCTTTCGCAACAAGATCATAAAATAACGACACCGCGTAAAAATGGGCGGTAACCTCATCACTCGAGGTATCCCCTTTCCAGAACCATTTACCATCGGCCGTTGGATACCATTTTGCAGGTAACCCGCCTGAACCCTGTGTGCTCATTTCATCTTTATCGGCCGTAGTTGACCAGATTGATCGTGCAAAGAATCCGTCAACCGGTGTTATCCGTTCAAGCCAGAGCATCGCATTGAATGATTCCACAGCCTCTTTCCTGGCTGTTATGTCACCGGTTACAGCATATTTATAGCACATGGCCGCGAGGTAGGTGGCCGTATGACCACCATCGTTATCACTGATCTCTCTCACCCATTCGCCGTTCTTTTTATACAAGGTATGAATAAAACCAAGCCGTTTGTGTCCCCAGTCTGCGATGTGCCGTTCGTAAAACCCGGCTTTTTTCTGCAAGGTATATGGTTCATAACGAATTATACCGAGCCCTTTATCGGTGGCGATATACACGATTTTATCCCCCACCGTGATATCATTTACACGATCACCCGGCAACCAGTGACCGGCTCCGAAATAGTGCCATTCTTTAGTGGTCATTCGAACTGCCCCTTGGGTTGTTCCGATCCAGGCATCATCTTCAAAACCCTTTGCAAGGCATGTGGTATTTTCGACCGGTAGTCCCTGGATTCCCTTTATCGAACTTAAGGCAGCACCGCGCAATACAGCTAAACCTTTATCCGTACTTATCAGCATTCGGCTGCCGTAACTAAGCATATCACTGGTATTTCGGGACAGGAGTCTTCCCCAGTCAATAAAATCACGGTTAACGACCAATCCATCGAAAAGAATCAATCGCCCGGGCTGAAGTACATAGAGTGTTCCGCTATAGGAGGCGATTCGGGTAATGGGACCTATCCGAACCGGGTCAGCGTGGATCTGTGAACCATCCTCCATCAGCATTGTCACATCACTCGAATAGTATCCTCCTGCAGGTTTAATTGAAATAAAACGATCGTTTTCGAGCCGGTAGATCTCCTCTTTTGTCGCTCCGTGTAAAACACCCTGGTGAACACAGATATCTGTATACTCCTGGTTGTCGATTTTCTGCCAGACCGAATTTTTTAATCTGTAAATGCCATCCGTGGCCATTGCCCATAAATCATCATTGACAGATTTAAGTCGCTTTACCTTTTCGGGGGCAGATTTTTCAGCAACGAAAACATCATTGCTGATCCGGTAAATTTTTTGATCCATCACCACAAAGCAATTTCCTTTAATCAGTGCAAGCGCGTCAACCGAATGATCCGAAAAAATTTTCTTTGCCACCTCCTGTAAGTAAACATCATCGGGTTGCGGTTGCCACAATTTTTCCTGTATTATGGAACGATTCTGAGCGGACAATGATGCCGCAAGGTTAATCAGTAAAAGTGCCGTTACAGCTGAATTAATCAATGTTTTCATACCGTTTAAATAATTAAGAATAGCATAGAAATATGTATTACATTAAGTTAAAAGAATGATATTTTTCACCCCCAACCCCCTCGAAGGGGACAGTCCCCTTTAGGGGATTTAGGGGTAAATCAAGAAGGAGTTTCCATTACTTATTAATACCAAAAATCTGAAAGCATTAGCACAAAGCAAATTAGCACATTAGCACATTTTCTCCCGTCTTTGCGAGAAAAGGGTGGCAATCCCCTCTTCGCCTCGTCGCCACGTCACCCCATCGATTTCCCTCTGGATATGCGGCGCATAAAGCGGAATTGTTTCAATCTGACTTTTTAGTTGCGCCTTTTCTTATTCTATTTTATCCCGGGCTACCAACATTTCACCACTCTGTGGTGATTACTTAAAATTTAGTTTTGCCATTTTAAAATTAACAAATTGGCAATTGAATAACTCACCTTTTCGTTTTCACATCTTCACGCTTTCTCATCTTCTCAGTTTCTCTTCATCATCTTCTTAATCTTGCGGCGCATGCATCAGCAAATTTTCGATTAAATGTGTAGTTGCGCCGCCTTTTTATTATTCGTCCTAACCCCGGGTGGCGCGATTCCGAATAGGCTCGATTTCAATAAATTAATTTTGAATCCGGACTCGCTTACCCGGGGTCATTAATATTTAATCCCTTCGGGATGAGCTGTGCTAATCTTCGATTTATTTACACAAAAGATTAGGTGTTACTCTTAATAAGAATATATCATACTCATTGATTTTGAATGCATTAGCACATTGGTAAATTGACAAATTAGCACATTTTCTCATCGTCTTTCATTCCTTCATTCTTTCATTCTTTCATTCTTTCATTCTTTTTCCGGTTCACCGATTACCTGCAGATACCGGCCAATCCAGTAAGGCAGCAGCCAGATGTCACCTGCGCTGTTTTCGGAGCGACCCGCACTCATTTCATCGAGATTGAACCGGTTGGCATTGTGTCTTGAAATTGGAAGTTCGTCAGGTGGAAGGACTTCCTTGATCGTCTGTCTCCTGAAATTTGGTTCGATCTTCTCAATATCTTTCCGATGAGAGTTTATGATTGTCCAGTTAATTAAATCAAGCGGATATTCCTGCAGGTACCATATTGCTTCTTCAAGATCAATATCATCAGCCCCGACAATAGCTGTCATGATATTCCAAAGGCCTTCCTTTTCGGGGCGTTCAATTTCAAAATGGTCAGTGATCGCTTCCTTATATCTCGCTTTCAGGGTATCGTTAAATGCATACCGATACAGGCCCCAATACCCGCAATAATACATTTCATCATCCGAATGGTTCCAGGCATCCGATAAGTCTTTGCTTAATTCATCAGCATCAGACGGAGCATATCCGATCTCTTTCATAGGCCGCATCAGGTTTTCGAAGTAACCATGCTCGTTCATCAGGCGGAATGCAGCATCTTTATATTTCTCTTTTTTGGTAAAATGATAGGCCGTCTGCAACATTCCGATGATGTTTGATGAATTGATTTTCCGGTCGCCAACATTTTTGGGCCGCGCATTAACATACTCCGGGTTCCATCGACCCCAGCGGGTTGGCTCACCATTCCAGTCGATCAGGTAAAAATTGTTTTTCACCACATGCGACATTAACGTATCGATCAGCATAATGGCTTTATCGCGTAATTCGGGCTTTTCAACCAGTTCGGCGATCGCCCCGAATGCAAAAATATGGCCAATGGCTTCGTCGCTGCTTGTGGTTGATTTCCAGTCCCATTCGGGATCTGCTGATTTTCTCCAGGGTTTATCCGTATCATTATAACCTGTCCTTTCGAACGAACGCGAGGGAAAGCCTGAATTGAGTGAATTAATCGTATAAAGCCGTTCCATAGCATCGAGCGATTCGCTCACATTCTGCAACGCCTCATCAGAATTGGTGACTGCATAGCGGAAGGTTTCACCGGCCAGGTACATCGAAGTCCACAGACCATCGTTGTCTGAATTTTCCATACTACCGGTTGTTACATCCCCGTTAACCATCCGGGATACCGTGGCATTAAATCCGGTCCTGATATGGCGCTCACGTACTTGTTTATCGAAAAACACCGCCTTTTCATGTAAAGTCATCTCCTCGAAACAGATCTTACCCAATCCTGCACTGGTCAGAATCAACACTGAATTGTCGGGTCCCTTTGAAATACTTATCACTGTATCAGAAGGTATCCAGCGCTCCGAGGCATAATAGCTGAATTTTCCGTCTTCGCGCAGCATCATTGCTCCGGAGGTTGATCCGAACCAGAGTTTGTCATTAACATTACTGATGGCAGTGAGTTCAGTCGATGGCATTTTCCGTTGAACTTCACCCGCTTGTTTTTTCGATCGTGTGTCAATTTCGAAATAACCATCTGTTGTCCCAATAATTGCTTTACCGGCAGTTAATTCCATACAAGTCAGACTACTGCCATCGGCAACTTTCGACAGCTCGTTATTTTCCGGTGAAAATACGGTGATGGAAGATTTACCTAATATCCAGAAAAAGTTATTCACAACATCAAATTTGATATCTTTTACATCGTCTCCTGAAAGTGAGCCTTCCCATAATTTTTTGGAATCATGAAGCAGGATCAGGTTTTTGCCATTGGAAATCAGGAAAGAAAAATCGTTTCCGCCGGCAAAAATCAGGGCATCAGGCATCGAATGAAGCGAAAATAATTTTCCTGCCCAGGCATTGCTTAAAACAGCTTTATCATCGATATAGACCAGTTGATCCTGGTAAGTTCCGATCCCGGCAATCCTTTTATCGGAGGTAGCCCGGTCCTGAACATCTTTAACAAGGGTTCCGGGAAACAAAAACTGCCCGTCCCTTGTTCTCATTAACCCTTTTGATGACAAAACCTGGATATAGCCGTTTCTATCCGACACCACTTTTTTCAATTCGGCATCCCTGGATTCAAGATTAAATTTTATGCTGTAATCCTGGATAAAAGGTTTGTCTTTATGAAGCTGGTTAGTTTTCGGTTCTTTTTTTGAAGCACAAGAAGCAGTTACCAGGATAATTAGCAGCCAGATTATTTTTATTGTTATATTCATTTCTATCTTATTGATTAACATACTCCGGTTGTTTACATTTCAGTAAAAAAGGTGCTGTCGGATAAATCAACAGCACCCTTTTCATTTACAAACTCATATTTCAATTAAAGCTATTGCAGTAACCATATTTTGGAATATTCATCATCAACTGCCGGGACCAGGGTTGCAACTCCTTTATCATAAGCATCTTTATTCTGACCAAGTTCATTTCCCGGGTAACGGTAACGAACAGGAAATGGGAATGTGCTTAATAAACCGTTATTGAAAATATTTGGCAACTTGGTTCTGCGCAGGCTAAGATAAGATTCACTGGCAACAGAGAAGAGCGCAATCCATTTCTGCTCTGCAATCTTTGCCAGTTTGCCTGGATTATCGCCTGGCAACGCAATGGCAGGTTGAGCCAGGTAAGCAGTAATAGCGGCATCACTTATCCCCCAGCGCTTCATCGAAAACCTGATTCCTGTTCTGTAATAAGTATCAGCATTACCGGAAATCCATCCTTTAACAACTGCCTCGGCAAGATTGAACTGAACCTCGTCTTTGTTCATCACCTGGGCACGCAATAGGGGATGGTTGTTTTGCTGGAATAATTGTGAATATTTGGATACTTTAAAATTACCATAAGTTCCACCAGCAGCTGTATTGTAGTGACCATTCCCATTTTTAAAATCACCAGGCATCCCCGCAATAAATCCGGCATATAATTTATCAACATCCAGAATATTCGGAATCTGGGCCACAATTTCAGGTTTGGCTGGATCAATAAATTCCCAGGTTGAGGTATATTTAAAACTGTTCGGATCTGTGGTGGTAACGGAGACGCCATTTTTAGCAGGATCGTTAGTCCATGGATTTTCACACGGAGCAAACCAAACAGCAGCACGTGGATCGTTGAGTGTTGCCAGGATATCCACCAGGGTCTTGCACGGTCTTCTTCTTTCGAATTCACCGCTGGCGCCGGACCAGTTGTTTGGACCACCAATCCAGGAATTGGCAGCAGAGGTTCCAACGTAAGCGATAGAACCATTTAAATCGGCATCGGCAGAAAAGAGCGGTAATGCAGCAACAGCTGCTATTTTGGAGGCTGCATCGGGCAATTTATCTGAGCCGTGCATCAGCAACCGCAATTTAAGTGAATTACAAAATTTTAACCACTGAGTTTTATCGCCGGCAAACATCAGATCATAAGATGAACTAATTACATCTGTACCATTGGAGATATTGGCACTTGCCTGGTCAAGCTCGGCCAAAAGTCCATTGTAGATATCTGCTTGTTTGTCATAAACAGGGTATAGGATACCTTCACGCCCCTTTAATGCCTGACTGTAATAGACATCACCATAGAAATCTGTCATAAACGAAAACAAGAGCACCCTGAAGGTGGTAAAAATACCCACATGTGATTTTGACCCTCTTTCCTCCGCTAATTTGATTGAGGCATCAATAAATTTCAGAATATCCATTGCCGTATACATATCGGTAGTGGGCGATCTAAAACCACTATAGGTGTTGTCCCCACCCTGATAATTACGTACCGTATATTGAACTGCTCCGGGAAGCCTGGTAGTGCCCCAACCAATATCCTGGTAAAAAAGCGAAGTTTTCTTCAGAATTGATGATAACAGATAGGGGTCATTCAACGATTCTACAGCATCTTTTTGCTGATTTAGATCGTATTGACGTAAAGCATCTTTACTACAGGAGACAATTCCTGAAAGCAAAATGATTGCGAATATTTTTGTAAATAATGATTTCATATTATTTGTTTTTTAAATGAAGGTCAATAATTAAAAATCCAGTGCAAGTTTAAATCCGATTGAACGTACAGCCGGCAATGTCGCCCTAAGAATGCCCTGACTTGTTCCAGTGCCATCAAACGCCGTTTCGGGATCTTCGTTTCTCCCCGATTTATTCCATTGACACAAGTTCCTGCCGATCAATGAAACATTCACATTGTTGAGCTTTAACTTATTTGTAATTGAAGTTGGCAGATTGTAATTGAGGGAAACTTCACGTAATTTAAAATTGGTCGCTTCATAAACCCGGGTGCGGGTAAAATTCCATATGGCATCACCATAGGCATTATAAGGGAAATCGTAAAAGGTATTTTTTGGATCAGCTCCATTTTCTATGTAATCAGCATCTGTTGGAGTTCCAGTAAAACCAGGTTTAACAAATACGCCCCGAACATAACTTGCATCATCAATTTGATCAGTACGAATCTTATCGTTATAATTATTGATGGCAGCATAGGTACTTGAACCGGCATCTGGCCAGGGCAGACCACCGTATTCGGCATTACGTCCTCCAACCCACAAAGGATTGTCCGGCCCGGAGCCCAGGGTAGTATATGCCCTGCCGTTCGACTCCAAATATTGCTGATTCTGTGAAATATAATTTCCACCAACCCTAAAACTTCCGACCATGTTTAAGGAGAAACGCTTGTATCTTAAGGTTGTATTTAATCCAATGATAAAATCAGGATTGTAGTTCGCTAATTGTTCACGGTCCCTTTCATCTCCCGAAGACTGAAATTTACCTGTTGTACTACTCAACAAATATTGACCCGCATATTTACCCGTTTTGACTTTTACAACGGGGTTTTCTTCATAAATATTACCAATTTCTTCCCCTTCAGCAATTTTAACCTTGGCTTTCCCACCGTAAGATGCAAAAACATAACCATTCGGGGCAAAATTTTCAGATAAGCGGGTGATATGGGCTTTGTAATGGGTAAAAGTTCCGGTTAAATCCCAGTTCCAATCATTCGTCCTGACCGGATTTACAGTCAGCCCCCATTCATAACCTTCATTCCTGACATCACCGATATTTGTTGTCATGGAGGTAAACCCGGTCCCCTGAACTACAGGTATTCCACCAAGCTGGTCGATTTGATCTTTGACAAAATAAGTGAAATCGAAAAGGATTCTTCCGTCATACATCCATGCATCTATACCAACCTCTTTCGTATTTGAAGACATTGGTTTAATATTGGGATCAACCAATGTGGCATTAATATTCGCTGTTTTAACGGTACCCGACCAATCGACCGTTTCGAAGGTATAGGTATCAATCGGCCTTAGTTTAGTCAAGCCGTTACCCACATTTGCATAACCTAACCTTAATTTCAACAGATCAAATATTTCAGGTAACTCAAAAGATTCAGAGATAACCCAGGCTGCAGAAACGGAAGGGTAGAAATAATCGATCTTCTCTTCATCCAGGTTCCCTTTCCAGTCGTTACGACCTGTAAGGCCGACAAATAGCTGATTTTTCCATGCAACATCGGCGGTTCCGTAGACACTGTAGGAATGACCTGCACCCCATCCATAACTTGCAGACAATTTACCAGGGAAAGAGTTGGCCATCGTAAACAACCTTGGAACATTAAGGGTAGCAGCATTGATAAGGTAAGAATTTGAGCTTGAGTAAGCATAGTTTACCCCTCCAACGGCAGTGATATTGAAATCGCCCAGCGTTTTATTAAAAGATAAGATGGCATCGGAGTTGACACTGAAGTTATTTTCGTTGTTGGTTTGAAATTGTCCGTCACCCGAGGTCGGTCTGTTCGATAATCTTTGTTTTCCAAAGGATTGCCTGTATTCATAATTTTCACTGACATTATCGATCCCCGAACGCAGCATCAAAGCAAATTCCTGATTAAATTTCAAATCTAACTGAACCTTACCAAAGAAATTGTCACGGGTAAAGATGTTTTTCCTTTCATATGTTGACCACCACGGGTTATCTGATGAAACATCAATCCCATTATCCCGCATAATTGCCCCGTTCATAAGTACTCCCTTGAATCCATCCAGCCAGTAATCCTTCATCGCCGAAAGCGGCTGAAGGTTAGCCGGGAAATTGAATAACAGCGCATTCAGAACAGAATTACTTCCGGTAACATTGGCTTTATTGGGAGAATAAGTACGCGCATAATTTGCATTGGCAGAAACTTTTATTTTATCTGTCAATTTGTAATCCGCAGCGAGGGTAATTGAATTCTGGTTAGTTTTTGTATTAGGCATCACCCCTTTATTACCCATATTGGTAAGAGATAAACGGAAAGCGCCTTTTTCGTAACTCCCGTTAATATTGACATTGGAAGTGACTGTATTTCCTGTTCGAAGGTAAGCTTTCATCCTGTTCTCCCCGGATGATTTCATCGGACCATTATCCCATTTTTTAGTAGCTGTATTCCAAAAATCACCCGTAAAGGTTCCATCAAGTTTTGGGCCCCATGTATCAGTATTATCATACTGCCACTCATAGGCTCGTTCACCCTGACCAAATATTTGTTGCTCTTCTATAAATTGATAGGGAGTATCGGCTGTTGTAGAAACAGATGCTGAAACACCGATTCCTTTTTTACCCCCTACTCCGGATTTGGTTGTGATCATAACAACACCGTTACCGCCCTGAGAACCATACAAAGCACCGGCACTACCACCCTTAAGAATGATGATGTTTTCAATATCTTCAGGATTCAATTGCGAAAGGATATTACCAAAATCAACTCCGTTTTTGCTTGTGAAAGTTTGATTTCCTACAGGAATCCCATCAATCACATACAACGGTTGCCCTTTAACCGTAATATTGGCATCACCTGTTGATGGCATGACTGTAGTACCGCGAATATTTACCAGAACGGATGATGTCGGGTCACTGCTTAGGCTGGTCAGGTTAACACCACTCACTTTACCATCAAGTGATTTCATCGCGTTAGTATTTCCTGCTCTAACCAGTTCATCCGATTTAACTTCACTGACTGAATAGGCCAGCGATTTCTTCTCCCTTGAAATGCCCAATGCCGTTACAACTACCTCTTCAACCCCGATAGTTGTTGGTGTCATCGTTACATCAATGGTTGTTCTGCCATCCACCGGGATTTCACGGACTTCCATTCCTACAAAAGTAAATACAAGCACAGCCTGGGCATTAGGGACTGTAATGTTGTATTTCCCATCGATATCGGCAACGACCCCTGTTGTCGTTCCTTTGATCACGATCGTAGTCCCGGGAAGAAATTCACCTGCCGAACTCTTCACAACACCACTCACATTAAGCTGGGCAAATGTGTTACTTGCAAAAAGAAAACACATCGCCAGCAGGAGCATCTGAAAGATTTTTCTTTTCATAGTTAAATTATTTAATTATTAATTTTATTCATATCTAAACCGCCATTTCAAATCATTTATGGGGTCATTCCATCGCCAACAAAGGTTTTAAATTAAAAGGTGCGACTCTTATGGTATTTTAATCAGTTTGCATCATATATTAACATTTTACATCAAATATTAACCTTCAGGATTTTGCTAAACCGATTTATTGATTAATAATAGTTAATATATGGTTACATTTGTGTTAAAATATCCTAATTTCCGGATAACAATAACCGGTCCCTAAATGTTCAAAAACAGATACATGTTCGTCAATATTCAATGTTTGATTTTCGGTCTGACAAAATCGTAATTTTACTATCATAATTATTCCTGCCTGAAATTGAGCGTATTAATGAATTAAAACAATAATTATTTACTGCAAATCATATTATTAAGTCTGAAATAACGGTGAAACGGATGTTGTCGCCGTACACTTCACCATGAACTCTTCCAACGATTATAAAAGTACAATACCGGATAATTAACAATTTTTACTTATTTCGCTTCCTGATTAAATTAAATGTTTATGTCAAGGTATATACCTCTGTTTTTTATTCTGACAATTGCCTTCCAGGTTATGGGCCAAAAGGATACGACATCGGTCATATCACTCCGCGAAGTAGTTATAACCACACAACGAAAACCTCAGGAGGCAACCTATGTCCCCTACAGTGTTAATTCAATGACGCGGAAAACGATGGATGATCTGAATCCGCGCACGACACCCGAAGCATTGATGAATATGAACGGGGTATTTGTACAAAAAACCAATCACGGCGGCGGATCTCCTTTTATCAGAGGATTGACCGGAAATCAGACCTTACTTCTAATCGACGGCATCAGGCTGAATAATTCAATTTACAGGTACGGACCCAATCAGTATCTGAACACGATCGATGCTTTTTCTATAGATAAAATTGAGGTAGCCAAGGGAACTGGTTCGGTACAGTACGGGACTGATGCAATCGGCGGAGTGCTCCAGATATTCACAAAGGAACCTTTACTAAGCCAGGGCAGGTCTTCCCTGCACGGCAAGGTGATTGGCAATTTCATGACGGGCGGTATGGAGAAATCGACCCGCGGTGAACTTGAATACAGCTCCCCTGGACTCGCCGCAATAATCGGGGGAACCCTTCGTGATTTCGGCGACATAATCGGGGGTAAAACAACCGGGAAACAAAGTCCGTCAGGTTACACGGAAAAAGCTTTTGACGCTAAAATTACCACCGCGCTGCGAAGCGATATTCAACTTACCTTAGCGAGCCAGTTTCTTCGCCAGCAACATGTTCCGGTCTATCACAAAGTAAGACTCGAGAATTACCTGCTTAACGAAATTGATCCGCAGGAGCGTATTTTAAACTATGCCCGGCTTAACATTCAGGGGCGTAATAAACTTTTCGATCAGGTCAGAATCATTGCTTCGTGGCAACAAAATACCGAAGGCCGGTACAGCCAAAAAAATGGGAGTGACCTGCTGATCAGAGAAAACGATAAAATAAATACGGTTGGATTTACCTCCGACATCAGCTCAACACTGAACAGCAGATGGACTGCGAATTCGGGAATTGAAATTTATCACGATAAGGTAGGCAGTACACGAAATGAGATTAGTAACTCAGGCACAGAAACCTCCGTCTCCAAACGAGGGTTATATCCCGATGATTCCAAAAGGGTCAATTATTCGTTGTACACCTTGCACCATTATAACATTGGCAAATGGATTATAGACGGAGGAGTCCGGTTCAATTCATTTAAAATTAATATTAGTGATGTAACGCTGGGGGAGGTGGAAATTTCGCCTGATGCTCTTGTGTTCAACTGTGCGGTGATGTACAGTATCAATCAGGCCCATCATTTTTATACGACACTCAGCCAGGGATTCCGTGCCCCAAATATTGATGATATGGGGACGCTGGGAATTGTTGATTTCAGGTACGAGGTTCCTGCCTATGATTTAACTCCCGAGAAGTCGGTGAATATCGAACTGGGCTACAAGTTTAACCTGCGGAAATTTCAGGGGACATTCGTTGCTTATCGCATGAAACTTAATGATTTAATCACACGGGTTAAGGAAGATGGCGAATTTATCGAAGGCTACCAGGTGTATAAGAAGGAGAATGTTGACGAAGCTTATATCCGGGGAGTCGAAGCTGCCCTTAGCTGGAAAGCATGGCGCAGACTTGAGTTCAACAGCGGAATTTCATATACCTATGGTCAAAGTGTGACCGCAAATGAGCCGTTAAGAAGAATTCCGCCATTTAACGGAAGAGTGTCGGGAACATACCGGTTACGGAACTTTTTCAGTACGGCAGAATTTTTATTCGCCTCGAAACAGGATCGCCTTGCCCGGGGCGATATGAGCGATAATCGTATTCCTGCGGGCGGTACTCCGGGCTGGGAAGTGATAAACTGCTATTTAGGATACCAGCTATCTTCTGTAAAATTCAATGTAGGATTGCAGAATATCTTCAACGAGGATTACCGCCTGCACGGATCAGGAATCAATGGTGTTGGGAGAAGTGCTTCACTGTCAATGAATTACTCATTTTAATATTTAATCTCTCCGGGATTAATTTGCTCACTTTCTCATCTTCTCAATTCTCATTCTCGCCGTATCTCCAGATCGACCCTGGAATTTGCGGCGCATAGGACGTATGATTTTCAATTAAGGAAGTAGTTGCGCCGCATTTTTTGTTGATCGTCCTGACCCTGGGTGGCGCGATCCCGAATAATGTTAGAGCCATCAATAATTTGTAGAATCCGGAATCGCTTACCCGGGGCTACAATATGCTACATCCCTACGGGATTGAATAAGAGCATTGTACGTTTCAGATTATCGACTTTTCATTGCGCTTTTTGCGGTCTTTGCGTGACATTTTGGATGCACCCTAATAAAGAGACAAACCCTTATGTGACGCACGGCCGTGCGTCATACAACAATAACGCATCTCTGCAACAATAAGGCGTAACCTTTATGCACCTTTGGGTCTTGGTGACTTCGTGGCCTTGCTTCGTGAACAATTTATTAAACACGTACGTTTAGTTTTATTGAAAGGCATTACAGAATTGGTTAATCGTACCTAATCCGAGACATCAATGGACGAAACTACCCAGGATATTGCATCAAAGGTCCCAGGAAAACCTGAAAAATCGCGGCATGAACTCAACCAGCTTTTCGCGTGGCAGAATAAATTGCTGCCCTGGCTGGTTATAATGCCAACCATCCTGATCCTGTTGTTTATTTACCTTGCAACCAGACAGATGCAACGGTTTAACGCAGTAATCGATGCAAAAGAGGAATCGGTTATTGATAAACTTATACCCGCTAGTTCTGATTCGGCACTAAACCTAAGACTTAAAGGAAATCTCGAATACATCCGGTGGATAACCCTGGCCCGGATGGAAGAGAAAAGCCTGGACCGACGCTACAGCCAGGGCGGATTACTGCTGGTTTCGCGCATCTTTACAAAATACCTGGGCTTCTTCACGGGAATGATACTCGCCATTGTTGGCGCAGTTTTTATTATCGGGAAATTGCAGGAGAGCACCGCTGATATTGAGGGATCGATCAGCGAACAAATGAAACTGAAAATTATATCGTCATCGCCCGGAATTATTTTCGGAGTGCTCGGTACGGTGCTTATGCTATCCACAATTCTTCAGCATGCGGAGATATCGGTCGTGGATCAGCCATTATTCTTAAACCCGGCAAATGTATATGTAAATTCTGCAAATGCAGTTGTCATAGATTCATTGGCAAAGCCTGTCTACCAGATTAATCCGGAAGACCTGGAAGGACTTGAAGAAAATAATGATCAATAGCTATGAAAATACAGTTGGTGTTAATAGGCACGCTGTTGAGTATTATAGGCAGTGCCCAGATAAAAATTGACAAGCAGCATTTTGTCAACTTGCTTTCACAGGGAAGATATGGGGATGTTTTCCGTGAAGCACAGGAAATTCGCAAGAAAGAATACGGGAAATGCCTGATGATCGACTTTTTTATTGCCCAGGCATTATGCGGTGACGGACACCACAGGGAGGCAGCAATCAAATACGCCAGTATCCTGAAAAACTACAAGCTGAGTGATGCCAACCGGAATTTTATCACCAACGAAATGAAAATGTGCAGGCCCGGTGATGCCAGGATTCCCGTCAAAACGATCAACATGAATATCCGTGATTTCAGTAATATCATGGCCATGAATTTACCTGAAGCCGCGGTAAGGGGTAAAATGGGGATGATTGCCAACTGCAGGATGAATCCGCAGGAATTGACTTATACCCGGGCGATAAGTACAGAAGAGCTGGAATCGAGATTATTTGCTTTAGATAAAGGTGCCGATGCAATCAATAAATATAAATCCATACTCAACAGCAATTATCACATTGGTGTGTCGGGTCGTTTTCTCCTGATCACCTATGGCAATACCATTCTTAATAGTGAGCAGCTGGCTCAGACAAGCAAAAGACTCGAAGATGCCTACAACTTTTTTATCACTTACTATAACCTGCGTCCGCCGGATAAATTACTCACGGTATATTTATTACCCGACAAATACACATTCCGGCAAACGGCCTTACTCGTACATGGCGTAAAAGTACCGGATGCCAATATTGGCTACTCGAACATCAGCGACCTGAGCCTTGTAGGGGTCAGTGACGTTACGCGGATCGGAACACTTTGTCATGAGATGTTTCATTTAATGGTGCGCACTGATGTTGGTGATGTACCACCCTGGATGGACGAAGGAATTGCCTGTATTTATGAGACCAGTAAATGGTCAGGAAACGAATTAATGGGCGATGTCATCAACTGGCGCACTGATGTTCTGGGAGTTGCAAGCTATGAAATGCGGGATAAGATTCCCAATTTGCGGGAATTCATTGGATACAACTGGCATCAGTTTGATGGTTTTGAAGCCAATGATCTTTGCAAGGCATCGATAAATTATGCATATGGCAAACACCTGATGCTTTACATGCAGGAGCAGGGGAAGCTTAAAGCGTTACTCTCGGCTGTGAAAAACAGGATAGAGATCACCGAAGATTCGGACACTCTTTTTCAGACAGATGCAGATCTGTTCGAACTGACTCTAAACAATGAGATTGATACCATAGAAAAACAATTTAATCAATGGATGGACCGAAAATACGGAATAAGACTCGGTCCATTCCAGCCATCACCGCCATCGGTGAGCCCAACCACAAACAGGCAGGATCCGGTCCCAAATGACCTGCCAAATGTTGTTCTTCCCAAAAAAGACAGGCAAAATGAGATGCAGCAGATTACAGTTCCGGATTCAGGCAATATAAATCAGCAGATTATGCAGCAGCAATATCCGAATCAGATGGTGCAACAATCACCGGTTAATGATACCTGGCTGAATGCACCAATTGCGCCACCGACGCTTGAGGCAGTGTATGACGCCAATGCTGTGGCAGATGCATTAATCGTTCATGTCAAAAAAGATTTTAATGACAAAATGGGAGAGACAATTTCCTATCAATACTACATTGAGGGTGACGGTAAAATGCTTGACAATATCGAAGAGGTTTATTATCAACGAAACCATAAAACCTTTTCTGAATTTAAAGATAAGTCCTTCCGGAAATCCGCAACCCGTGTAAATAATTTTTCGTTTGAAGGCTATCAATGGGGATCCGTTGAAACGGTGTACGTGTACGTGGTCATGAAAGACAAAACGAAATCAGAAGTTATTTTGAAAACAATCGTCTATGACAACTGATCCCTGTTGTAAAAAATTACGGTCGATTTTTGTAACATATTTGTTTTTGATTACGTTATTATTTTTCAAATCCCAATAGGGGATTATCCGGAGTAATATAATTTGAGGTATTTACTCTTAATTCAAGCAGGTAATGATCACAAACTTTAAAGCAAAATTATGAAATACTTAATTACACTTTTCGTTTTGCTGTGCTGGGCATGTGCAAAACCAGACGTTGAATCCGACAAGAAATTAATCACTCAACTCATTGAAGACGAAACCCATTACGCAGCTGCGGCTGATACCTTAAAATGGGCAGATTCCTGGCTCAAAACCGATGAAGCCCGGTTTGTATATGTTGCTGATGATGGGGTCCATGATTACAAAGGATGGGACAGCCTCAAAGATTTTTTAAAAGACGCAAAACCCTTTGAATTAAAACTTAAGCGCGACAACTACAACATAATTATCGACAACGATGTAGCGTTTGCAAGCTTCGATCAGCAGGACAATTGGGGTGGAATAGACGGAGGCATAAAAAAGGAAACAAGAATACTTAAAAAGGTTGATGGTAAGTGGAAGATTGCTGAAGTTAACGTAATAAATGTTTCTGCATTTGAAAAGAAAGCCACCGGTTCGTTTCATATCGCCAAAGAAAAAATTGCTGTTGATCCAGAGAGTTCGTTTCGCAACCAGTCAGGATTGGGCGGAATGACAGTCGGTTATATTGAAGCCCCGGCAGGAACCGATTTCTCACCGATGTTTGTGGGCTTACCGAATGACATGTGCCCTTCACCACATTGGGGATATATTTTTGAAGGATCCATACGTGTGAAATACCCCGATGGAAAAGAAGAAGTTATAAATGCCGGGGAAGTTTTTTATTTGCCGGCTCCTCACACAGGTGTAGTACTAAAGGACCTGAAATTTATTGATTTCAGTCCGGAACCGGAAATGACCCGGTTGATGGACCATGTCGCAAAAACCAGGGCAGATCAGAAGCCTAAGTGAACCACCTACTAAAATTATCGCAAAGCTATTGATAATAAATCATTAAGGATTCAGAAATGCCTGAATCCTTAATGATAATTGTGTATCCGGGGTTTCCAGACTAATTTTCAAATAAACAATTCGAATACTGCGGCCGCGAGTGCTGCCCCGAGCATAGGGCCGACTATCGGGACCCAGCAATAACTCCAGTCACTATTGCGTTTAAATGGAATGGGCAGCAGGTAATGGATGATCCGGGGTCCAAGGTCACGTGCAGGATTTATGGCATAACCGGTTGGACCTCCCAACGAAAGACCAAGACCAAGCACTACGATAGCAACAGGCAATGCATTTATTGACCCAAGGCCAACCGCAGGTTCTGCCATGTAAAGTACAGCCAGTGCAAGAACAAATGTTCCGATTGCTTCAGTGATGACATTATAGAAATAGCTCCTGATGTTTGGTGATGTACAGAAAATAGCCAGTTTCGAATCACCATCTTCGGTGGCATCAAAATGTTTCTTGTACGCAAGCCATACGAGAAACGCACCAAACATGGCACCAAGTAACTGTGCACTGATGTAAACCGGCACTAGTGCCGGAGAAAATTTATGTACAAGAGTAAGAGCGAGGGTAACCGCAGGATTCAGATGGGCGCCGCTATATGGCGCGGCAATCGACACACCTGTAAAAACTCCCGCTGCCCATCCAAATGTGATTACAATCCAACCGCTTGCATTTCCTTTTGTTTTATTGAGAAGAACATTCGCGACAACTCCGCCGCCAAAAACAATTATCATGGCTGTTCCGAAAAATTCAGCAAAAAAAGCATTCATAGTTTAATTAGTTAATTGATCAGGTTATTATATTTAAGGCCTCTAAGTTGCTAAGAGTAAAATAAAGCGGCTGGCGACTGGCGACTGGCGGCTGGCGGCTGGGCGCCAATAGCCACTTGCCAATTGCCAGTAGCCGGTTGCCAATAGCCAGTAGCCAGTTGCCAGTAGCCAGTAGTCAGCCGCCCCGACCGTATTTTAATCCGCGTCATCAGCCCAGGCTTTGGCGGCATTGACTGCCCGGTGCCACCCTTTTATCAATGCATGGGTCTTTTCGCCTTCTATCCCAGGAGTAAAGGTGCGATCGATCTGCCACTGCTGCTTCAGATCCCTGACATCATTCCAGTAATTGACAGCAAGACCGGCAAGATATGCGGCTCCAATCGCCGTGATTTCAGTAATTTTAGGACGTACTACCTTGACCTGTAACAAGTCGGACTGAATTTGCATGAGCTGATTATTGATTGTTGCCCCCCCGTCGACACGTAATTCCCTGATGTTAATCCCGGAATCATTTTGCATGGCAAGCAGTACCTCCAACGTCTGATAAGCAATGCTATCGAGTGCAGCACGGGCAATGTGTGCTGACGTCGAACCTCTTGTAATCCCTACCAGTGTCCCGCGTGCATGCTGGTTCCAGTGCGGTGCACCAAGACCGGCAAATGCAGGCACGAAATAAACGCCATCACTGTCCTTTACCCTGGCCGCCAGTTTCTCGACATCGCCCGATTTTTTGATAATTCCCAGGCCGTCGCGGAGCCACTGAACGACAGCCCCCGCGATAAAGATACTTCCTTCAAGAGCATACTGTGTTTCATTGCCGATTTGCCAGGCAATAGTTGTAAGCAGTTGATTATTTGAGGTTATCGGTTTATTCCCGATGTTCATCATCATAAAACAACCGGTACCGTAAGTATTTTTCACCATACCCGGCTCAGTGCACATCTGCCCGAACAGGGAGGCTTGCTGGTCACCCGCAATACCTGCAATGGGGATACCAATACCCGGCTGACCCACAGTTTTGCCATATACTTCGCTTGATGACCTGACCTCCGGAAGCATATTTTTGGGAATATTGAACATTTCGAGTAATTCCTCGTCCCACTTCAGCGAATGTATATTAAACAGCATGGTTCGGGAAGCATTTGTCACATCCGTAATGTGCAGTCCTCCCCGGGTAAGATTCCACACGAGCCATGAATCGATGGTTCCGAAAGCTAACTCTCCTGCCTCCGCAAGTTTTCTGGCCCCGTTTACATTATCGAGTATCCACCTGATCTTGGTCGCAGAAAAGTAGGCATCAATGATCAGTCCTGTTTTTTCGAGCACCTTCCCGCTCATTCCGTCCGCCTTTAACTGGTCGCAAAACTCAGCAGTCCGCCTGTCCTGCCATACAATTGCATTGTAAACCGGCTTGCCTGTTTTTCGGTGCCAGACTACAGTGGTCTCACGCTGGTTTGTGATTCCTATGGCCGCAATATTGACAGCTTCGAGTCCCGCTTTGGTGATGGCTTCCACAGCAACGCCTGCCTGGGTTGACCATATCTCATCGGGATCATGTTCAACCCAGCCTGGCTTGGGATAGAACTGGGTAAATTCCTTTTGTGCTGAGGCTACCGGAAGACCGTTGTGGTCAAAAACGATTGCCCGGGAGCTTGTAGTCCCCTGATCAAAAGCTAAGATGTATTCCCGCATATCTACTTATATATAGTTATTAATTAGTTGATTATATGATTCTATCTGTTCCTTCTGCCATACTGCATCATAACCTGATTCTTCGGCCATTATCGCGGCCACAACAGGTGCAAGATCAGAGCTTGCACGTGCATTCAGGAACAGTGCACGTGTTCGTCTTGCAAGCATGTCTTCAAGCATTACAGGCATTTCATTCCGGCAAATCCATATAAATTCCGCCCTTGTATAAGGGAATCGGGAATCGACCGGAACACCAAGTTCCGGATTTGCATCGATCATGCTCTCAATTTCAACGAACCGGTCTCCATAAATATGAAGTGGATTTGAAAAAATCTCCGCCTTAATGTTTGCCAGTTTAAGATTAGCCGTGACGCAATGCCTGTTTTCCAGTAAACCTTTCCTGATCGCCTTATTAATGGTCTCCTCTGCCATTTTGCGATAGGTTGTCCATTTTCCGCCAATTACAGACAAGAGCCCGGAAGGCGACAACGTGATTTTATGCCGGCGGGATATTGCCCTGGTAGAGAGTGGGTTATTTGGGTTGGCAGCGAGTGGACGCAACCCGGCAAAAATTGAAAGGATATCCTCGCGCCGGGGTGGCTTTACAAGGTATTTTGCGGCGGTCTCCAAAATAAAATCGACTTCACTCGCCAGGGCAACAGGCTCGAGGCTGATAACATCAAGGGGGCGGTCTGTCGTACCCATTACAACCACTTCGTGCCATGGAATGGCAAACAGAACTCTTCCATCCGCAGTTTTGGGAATTAAAATAGCCGAATCACTCCTAAGAAACGATTTATCGAGCACAATATGTACGCCCCGGCTTGGTTTAATGGTCAGTTTTGATTCCGGATTATCCATTCTTGAAATTACGTCGGCGAATACCCCGGTTGCATTGATCACAACTTTGGACTTCAGCCCGAAATGCTCTCCTGAGATGAGATCAATGGCATCAACCCCATTAATTTTGCCGTTCTCATCTTTCAATAATGAGGTAACTTTGAAATAATTCAGTACGATACCTCCTTTGTCAGAACAAGCCTGAGCCAGGGCCAGGGCCATGCGTGAATCATCGAATTGTCCGTCGTGATAAACGACACCCCCGATTAATCCATCAGGATTTAATAACGGTAAACGTGTTAGTGTTTTTGTCCGACCGATGAAGTAAGATTTCCCAAGACTTAACCGCCCTGCCAGCAAATCATAGAATTTTAAACCGGCAGTATATAAAAAAGCATCCCATAAGCTATAAATTGGGATAATAAATTCCTGGTTATAAGTGATATGAGGTGCATTTTTTAGCATTAATCCCCGTTCATACAAAGCCTCCATTACGAGTAAAAGGTCGCCCTGGGCAAGATACCTTACACCCCCGTGAACCAGCTTGGTGCTTCGCGACGAAGTTCCCTTGGCAAAATCGGATTGTTCAAGTAAAAGGGTCTTAAACCCACGTGATGCACCGTCAAGGGCAATTCCGAGTCCGGTTGCACCTCCGCCGATAACAATAATATCCCACGTAATCCCGGACAGATTTCGCAATTCGTCAATAAATATCCGGCGTATCATCAGCGGTTTTGATTTAGTCGAATAATAGTACTAAGAAGTTTTTTTATAACCAAATTTTAAATGGATATAATTAGCATTATTTTTTATGCAGCACAGAAAGGGGCAAAAAATTAACCATTACAGATCTTCCGGGCTTAGGTAAGCTTTCATAAAATGAAATAAAATTGACGAGACTACAACGCATTAATTAGCTCTTCAGTCAATTGTTCCACGAGCTTTTTCACTGAAATAATTTCGGTACAGCGGTATGCATTCGATCCCGCAAAAACAAACGAATTATGTAGTCTCCCTTTCGAGGCATCGACCAGTACTTTGGCGATACAATACGGGGCCGTACGGGGATTGCATGACCTCAGACAATGATGGGGACACCTGAACGGGATGGTTTCACCCCGGGTCACTCTCTGGGTAAATTCATTCAGAATAACCCTGCCCGGCAATCCAACCGGACTATGGACAATGGTGATATCTTCCTTTTTCGAAGTAATGTATGCTTGCTTGAAATCGTCGTGAACATCGCATTCGTTCGTGCACACAAACCGGGTAGCCATTTGAACGCCTGACGCCCCCAGCTTTAAAAACCGGGCAATATCTGCGCCATCGAATATGCCACCGGCTGCAATAACCGGAATCGTTTCTTCGAACGTATTCTCAAGATTTACTACATCCTGTACCAGTTGCTCAAGTGTTGGCGTTTTATCCTGGATGATATCCTCGAATGAAAATCCAAGATGACCGCCGGCCATCGGACCCTCCACGATTACTGCATCAGGAACCCTGTTGTAATTTTGCTTCCATTTACGGTAGATGATATTTAATGCCCTGGCGGACGAAACAATCGGAATTAATTTGATTCCTGAACCCATTGTAAGTTTAGGCAAATCCAATGGAAGTCCTGATCCGCTGATAATCAGATCAACTTTCTCCTCAACGCAAACCTTCACAAGCTCCTCGTAATTCGATAGTACCACCATCACATTAACACCGATTATACCGGTTGAAAGTGATCGTGCTCTCCTGATTTCTGACCTTAATGCCAGGTTGTTTACCTCTACAAATTTCGATGCCGTAGTATCTTCGAAGGGGCCTAATCCAACGCTGGCAATGATACCTGCACAACCTTCATTCGCGACTGCCGATGCCAGCCCCGATCCTGATACCCTGACACCCATTCCTCCCTGGATGATTGGAGGATTGATTTCCAGATCACCTATTTTTAACGTTGGCACTACTTTTATTGTCATTGTTTCTTTGTTCCCGATTTCTTAGTAAGAGTAGCTATGTGGAAGCTTCATTTATAGCTATAACGACTCTCTATTTCCACACACTGGAACAAAGATAATAATAGAATTCAATTTCAATAAAAAAAAGCGGCCATTCTGACCGCCTTTTTTTTATTGAAATCTATTACTGAATAAGAATTGGTTTGCCTAATCCAACTTTTTCCAGTTCATTCATTTGTGTTTTGGCATCCCCAACGACAACATAATACATCCTTTGGGGATCAATGTATTTATTTACCAGATCCAATTGCTTGTCAACTTTAAGTTCCTTTACAAATGCCTCCTCCTGCCTGATGTAATCGGATGGTAATCCGTATGAAGTCATCGTATACAACATACCTAACAGGCTGTTTATCGTTTCGAAACGCAGCGCATTTCCTTTTATTAACGCATCCCGGGTAAAATCAATATACTCCTGTGGCATCTCCCGGCGATACTTTTCCATTTCATTTTTGAAAATAGTTACAGATTCGAGCGTTGAGTTTGTCCGGACCATGGAAGTTGCTGTAAATGTTCCATATTTCTGTGATCCGTTGATGCCGGAGCGTGCCCCATAGGTAAAACCTTTCTGTTCCCTGAGAATAAGATTAAAGATCCCGTTAAATGAGCCACCCAGCTTGTAGTTAGCAACATAAACCGGATAAAAATCAGGATCTGATCTTTTTAAGGAAGGAGTTCCGATAGCAATTACCGATTGTTTGGCACCCGGAATATCCACAAAGTAGATTGCCGGTTTTATTGGTGGCGCAGGTATATTCAGCCCGGGCAACACTACTTCTTTATTCTGCCAGTTACGGGCAAGGCCTTCAAAAGCAGTTTTAACTTTTACTTTATCAATATCACCCGCAACAAGCAGCTTTGCAACTGAAGGAGAAAAGTATTTATCGTAGAAATTTTTCAGGTCATCAATTGAAATCGAATTAACCGAAGTCTCCGTTCCCGTAGCTTCAATGGCCAGAATATTATTTTCACCGAATATCAGCTTATTCAGAGAGGTGGAAGCCAGATAACCGGGGTTTGCCTGATCCCGCTTTATTGTATTTATGATCCGGCTCTTAGCGAGCTCAAATTGTTCCTCATCCCACCTTGGTTCAAGAAGCATTTCCTGAACAAGGGCAATGGTCTTATCAAAATTCTTTGACAGCGTGCTTACATTGACCGAAATGTTTTCATTACCGGCAGTTATTCTTATTGATGCTCCCAGAAGTCCGATTGCTGCTTCGAGATCTTCGGGAGTTCTGTTTTTAGTCCCCTCATTCATTACGGACGCAACAAGGTTTGCAAGACCTGCCTTTGAAATATCCTCAGCCATATGTCCCCCGTCCAACACAATTGAACACTGAACAAGAGGAAGTTCCTGATGTTGAATTCCCCATACCTTCATACCGTTGCTTAGTGTATCTGTCCATACGTTTGGTATGACCACCGCGGGATCCGGTCCGCTTGCCGGCATAACCGAACGATCGAATTTAGTGGGCGTCATGACGATCGGTTCTTCTTCAACGGCCTCTGTTTTTACCTCAGCGGCTTTTGTTACATCTTCTTCTATGATTCCGGCATTTACAGATCCTGCTGAAATTAAATCAACCCTCCCTTTGGGAACAAAGCTTGTTTCGATAAAATTTTTCCCCTTAATGTATTTCGCATAGACATTCTTTATATCCTTCATGGTGACGGTCTGAAACCCTTCAAAATCTTTTTTGTAATATTCAGGATCACCGGTAAAGATTGTGTATTCGGCAAGCTGAAATCCCTTTCCAAGCACACTTGAAAAAGAGTTGTAGAATTGAGTTTCATATTTGGCTTTAATGCCTACCAGGTCATCTTCAGAAAATCCCTCTTTTTCAAACTTATCGAGTGCTTCAAAAATTGCGATCTCCACGTCGGTCAGATTTACATCGGGATTAGCACTCACTGAAATTCTGAAACTTCCGGCCAGCTCCTGCGATTGATTACGTGCCATAACACGCGAAGTCAGTTTTTTCTCCTTGACAAGTATCTCATACAAAGGGGCTTTTTTTGTATTGGAAAGCAATTCACCCAGGAAAATCAACGCGTAAGAATCTCCTGTGAATTGTTCCACTGTAGGGAAAACCATTGTCAGCTGAGGAGTTTTTGCAAAATTATCTTCGTGGTACAACTTAACTACTGAAGGACGTGTTACAGGCATTGCAGCCCTTTTTTCGACCGGCGTTCCCCCGGGAAACTCTCCAAAATATTTCTCCACCAGGGCTTTTACCTCCTCCTTATTGATATCCCCCGAAATTACCAGTGTGGCATTACCGGGAGTATAGAATTTGCCATGAAATGCTTTAACATCTTCAATTGTGGCATTTGTAAGATCTTCCATTTCCCCGATCACCGTCCAGCTATAGGGGTGTTGTGCCGGGTACAGATTTTTCGCGATCAGGCCTGAATTGAATCCGTAGGCCGCGTTATCCACACTCTGGCGTTTTTCATTCTGAACGACATTCTGCTGATTGGTCAATGCTGATTTTGTCACAGTATTGCTTAGGTATCCCATCCTGTCGGATTCCATCCACATCGCCATTTCGAGTGCATTTTTCGGAACAACCTCATAATAGTTGGTTACATCGGCGCTTGTACTGCCATTCAAAGTTCCTCCGGCGCCCTGGATGTTTTTAAACAACTGATCCTCACCCACATGTTCTGATTTCTGAAACATCATGTGTTCAAAAAGATGGGCAAAACCGGTCTTCCCGGGAACTTCGCGGCTCGACCCGACATGATAATACACCGCAAGGGCCGCAATCGGATCTGATTTGTCTTCGTTAAGAACAACAGTTAAACCATTGTTCAATTTGTACTTCTCAATCGGGATAGAAAACCCGGCCTCTTCCTTCCGGGAATTACACGCTAAAAAGGAAACGATCATAAGGATAAGACATGTTTTTTTCATGGTTAATGATTTAAGGTAGAATAATAAAAATAATATATTTAAGGTTTTGAAATTAAGTAATTTTTTCCTTCGGAAGCATTAATACTTCTGTAAATCAATATTTTGTTGAGCATTTATCACTTCGCAGCCGCAGGATGATCATTCATCAGCTTTAGAGCCTCTTCTACAAAAATTGAACCTGTCATTTCACCCAGTGAAGTACGGCTGATATAGTCATAACGCGCGAAACTATCATAATCCTCCTTCGTCAGTATATAACCAAAAGCATCGTTGGTCAGTCCAAACAGAAAAGGCTGGTCGCTCTTCATCTTTCTTTTAAGGTAGAAACCGATATTGGGCAAAGCCTCACCCGGAATGGTTATCACCTGAGCTTTTCCAATATTAACAAGACAAATGCGTATTGAGACAGTAGAAAAATCATCGTCTTTTTTGCCCGGGTCAGCAAGGGGAGAATGCTTAAAGACATACCGCATCAATTCGGAACTAACCGGAAACCCGATTACTTTTGAAGTGCAGTAAATTTCAGGATTTTCCTGGACAGGAGCAGATTCAATAATTCTTAACGCCTCATCTGCCAGCAGATTACCAATCCTTAAACATTCATTCCAGTCGTTGGCCTCCTTGCCATTTTCACGCCGTGTATCGGCTGTAACCATGCCGCCCTGCGCTCCATTCATAAAGATGGCCATACCTCCGGTTTTTGATTCGATCCGCTCGTAAAGGGGACCGCACAGATCGGGACTCACTAATTTGCGGTCCGGACCAAGTACTTCAGGATGAATAGCGTAATTGACAAGTGTGGCAATTGGTTTGCCTCCGGTGTTTCCCGATGTAGCTATAGCCTGGATCACTCCGCAACGCGGATCATATAATTTTTCAGCATAATAGTTGTAAGCGATCTTTCCTTTTGCTTCCCCGACGGCGGTTCTGAGAACAGCAGGTTCGAGCCTTGAAGCCGCTTCGTTGACAGCCCCGGCAATTTGGGTTACACACCAATCCAGGTATTTTAAGTCTGCACCTGTTTTTCCCTGTCCATCCGTAAAACCATAGGCATCGGGAGCGCTGTGGGTATGAGTTGCACCTATGAGAACGTTTTCAGGTTTTATTCCTTTGATCAGCTTACGCGAACGATCACCAAGCCAGGCGGGCCAACCAAGATTATCGACGCTTACAATTGCAATCCTGATTTCACCCTTTTCGAACACCAATGCACGGACAAACAGATCACCTTTTTTACCTGTTGGCATTACAGGTGTTCCCATTCCGCCGGAAATTGGAATTAAATTCACGGGTGTGATTATCCGGCTGGAGGCACCGGCCCTGAACGACTGAGCGTTAATGTTTATACTGAAGAAAAAAAGATAAAAACAGAGGATTGATATTTTCATACTCTCATGATTTAACTCAAAATTACCAGACATAAATCGGATTTGAATAAAGCCAGGGGACTAGTTTCCTGTTGAGGCTGATATGAATTTCAACCCGGTAGGCACCCTTTTCTACTGGTTCTGACCAGCTATAATTGTATTGGCCGGGGGAGGAAACACTGACCGGAATTCCATCATGAATTAACCTGAACTGACCCGGCAGAGGTGAAACCGCGTAAAGAGATTTTATTTGATCACGACTAATTGAATCACCCATAATACCACAAATGCTATCGTTGTGATTTTTAGAATAATACATAAATCCCTGAGCATCTCCAAGGCTTTTGAATGCAGTATAAAGATGCCCGTTTTTCAGCTGATGGGCCAGAGACTGAACCGATAATGTATCCGCAAGTACATAGTTGGTGATATAATTGAAGCCTGACCCGTAGGTATCGATCATCCACCTGAAGATCCATCCGTTCTCATCCGGCTCATGAAAGAGCCACCTGTTCCCGAAATTTACTTCCATGGTATCGATGATACGGGCATTTGGTCCAATCCACTGTATACGGCCATCGTCGAGGTACCTTGCCCTGAAGTTCTGGTTTTCATGGGTATCCACTGCTGAAAAACCGACGATCTTCCTGCCCGTATTTAAAGAATCCCATAAAGCCAGAATAGAGGTCTGCTCATCAAACATTTCGCGTAAGGCCCAGTGCCTGTATTTATTCCCATTTACGATAAAGTTGAAGATTACCGGAGCCAGGGTTTCATCTTTGGAATCCGCGTGTAAATTGTAAATTTCCATACCCTGGTAATACGGATTAGACCAGTTATGTGGCTCCTCCGTATGCGCGTAAAAGACGATTCCCCCACGGGAAACAATATTTTCAGCAATCGTATCTTTATCAACTTTCCAATCGATGATTGCGGAATCGAGCGGCCAGACATCAAATCCCTGTTTTTCGCTGCCTGGCTCGATCAGAATTCCCTCGTAAAAACCCTTGTAACCATGAGGAAATGTGTCCATACGATTACGCGGATGATCGGTCAGAAAAATAAAATCTATGCCGCTACTTTTTGCCGCAGGAATAAGGTCATTGAGATTTCCCCTGCTGTCGTGTGACAGGTAACTATGCGCATGAATGATACCGCGGTAGACATTCAGTTTAGTCTGTGGCACGGGTTCTTTCCGAAGTTTCTGAAAATCAGCTACCTCTTTTTCAAGCCGGGGATAGGTAATCCAATGATGCCACAGAGGGATCGTAAACAGGACAAAAACTGCAAGGACCACAATTCCCAGGATAAAAGAGACCAGGTATTTAAGTATACTAAAGATCATAGGCCGGAAAGTTTAATTTTTTCAGCTTCAGTTACGATATCTGTCATCCGCCGAATCATATCAACGGTATACTCTCCCATATTCGGGCCAAACCAACCCATCATCCTGGGTTCGTATTCATCAAAATAAAAATAACGACCCGGAATAATGTAGCCGACATAACTGCCATTGAAACCTGAAATATTTGCCGTAAATCCTTTAACCGCCAGCGCATTCTTGATCTGAAGGGCATACTCGCCACTGAAATCCGATGGTGTGGTAATCCATATCGTGTCTCCGATTCTCAATGTCTGCAAATAAACATTTTCAGGCAATGGCATCAGTATCCGGCTTAACCAGGTTGCAACATTGATTTTGGAGGTTAACCGGATATGATAACCGGGCAAATGCATCTTTAACGTCGATGCAGAAAAGGCAACTTTGTCAGTTAAAGTCACTTTTGGAAGATAGGCATTGAGACTGTCGGCCAAGGCTTCACCGATAAATTCCGGCTTGCCGAAACCCTCCCCTTTTCCAACAGGACTCTGACTTCCCACCGAACCGGCAACAAACAAGGCATAATCGACCGGGGTTTCCTCTATTTTTCGTTGCCAGCAGCCGGGATAATCTGCGCTGATTTCCATATTCGATGATCCTATAGTTGTTGAATGAGCAGAAAAGGAACCAATAACTGCCTTCTTTCCCCCCGTTTGTTCAATCGTAATAAAATTGAAATCGTCGTTTTTTGTACCTGATTCACCAATAAGCCGGTTCCGGGTATAGCTTCCGGCCTTGAAACTCCCGGATCCAATACGTGCCGGCCGCAGATCGGCAATCGCAGAGGTAATCGCCCCGGAAATCTGAAGTACAAGCCATTTTTCAATATTTTGATTCTCTTTACCCGCAAACAGTTCACCTATAACACCACCTCCCCAGCCACCCAGACTGGAATGAGTATGTGTTGCAGAAAAAAACAGCTGTTCACGCCCGATCCCTTTATCAGCCAGTAAGGAGGTTACGGAATCAGTAATAGCGGGTGGCATAATGAGTAAATCGGCGCCAATTACAACAATCGTTTGCCGGTTTATCTTAAGTGCGACAGTTTTTATAAAAATGCTGTCGTGAATACCGGTTGCAGGTGCACCCTTACGTGCCCCAAAACCTGCCAGCGGAACCTCAATGAATTTTCCTTCCAGGGCATTATCCACCGGATTCTTTAACCCGGGTGTAATACTGACCCTGGCAAAACCTGCCTGTACAGAATCAACGTCTGAGACCATCCCGGACCTTATGCTATCAATTCGGGCTACAGTTTTGTGATAATAATCTTCCTGAAAATAGGACGTCTGTCTGACAGCGGAAGTACTCATGAAAAAAATCACAAGAATAATTAATGCAATAATCCCCAATGCGATTCCAAAGCGTTTCATCAGAAAATAATGTTATTAATTAATTGATCATTAGTTCAGTATGTGTTCCTTTCCTGAAACGAGGACTTTTTTAACATCCAGTGATCCATAAACCATATTCAGAAACGGCTTCCCGTTTTTCAAACCAACGTTTCCAAACCCCGTTTCTGTTGAAAGAAAACTCTTAAAATCACCAATTTTAGAATCGATATACAACGTTTTAAGTACTGCATCAAAGCGCACGCCTGTTAATCCCTGCAATAATCCATAGCTCGACATGGCCCGGGCGTACCAGTGGCCGCATTCATATTCATTAAATGGATTACGCACAACGCCGTTGTATCTTTTCCGGCATTCACGAACAATCTCCAACCCTTTTTCTACTTCACCCTTAAACATCAGGTGGCTTGCAACCTGGTATTCAATCCCGGTCCAGACTTCGTTACTGTATACAAAAGGGAGAGATAATGCTCCGCCTTTGGGCCAGGTGCAGAGTAACAATCCGCCTTCTTTACCGGCTGCATAAGAGGGCCGTTGCGGATTATCGAAATCAGTCAGATCTTTCTTAAGATTATTCCTGTACACTGCATTGAGATGGCTTTTGGTTTTGTCCCCGTTAATCACTTCTTCGAGACCGCAAACCGAGGCAATCCACATTCCCAGAACTCCGTCAGACAAACAACCCATCCCATACTGGTACTTAGGCCCCTCTTTTTTCAGTATATCCAAGGCTTCGGCGGAATAACCCTGATTAAACGACTGCACTTTAACAGGGTCTGCGGCTTTTAACCCTATCCATTTAATTTTCTGGATGAAATACTCACCATCGAAGAGTTCGGTTTCCATATAACTTTTACCCTTGGCAAGAATCGTTTCATAATTTTTGTAAGGCTGGTTTAATGATTTGCTCATTTCGATAAAAGCAGTCAGCGCTCCGAGGTAGAAACTGGTACACATACCTTCGGGACCCCAGAATTCAATGTCGTAGGTATTGTGGTGAGGCTCTTCAAGGTAACCTTTGTGCCCGGGATCCCACGTTTCGACACAATAATCAAGACTTTTTTTAACGCTCGGGAAAAGCGACTTCATCCATTCTGTATCACCGCTGATCCGCCAGTCCCTGTAGATTTTCATAATTCCTCCCAGCTGACCATCCGCAGCGGCATGAAAACCATGTTGTGGTTCCGATATCGGGAGATTCGCCCTGAAGGTTTGATGACCCTCAGCATTCTGGCTTACGCTAAATTCAGTTTCACGCAATGTCCGTTCCAAAGCGGGGAAAAGATGAGGAACCGCCTGGGCATAATTCCAGACATGGGTACAACTTCCCGCACAACAACCCGAATTATCGCTGCATCCCTCCCATGCCCATAACCGCCCATCGGTTTGTCGTAATACCGTCGGAGATTTTAATATGGTGAGATTGGCGGCAACCGCTTCGATTACTTCGGCCGGAAGCGTGGACGAGAAAAATGCATCGCGGAATAATTCACTGTTTTTCTTCAATACGGCATAATGCATCGTCCAATACCTGACCACTTCATTCAGATTCTGAAAACGCTTCGAATACCAGGGTCTGTAATAAGGATCCTCACAAACACCACCAGCAGGACAGCAGGCTAAGGTCCCTTCTTCATCCTTTACTACTTCCCAGTTTTCATAGTTATTCTTCTCGAAATTTTCGATTAGCCGCGCAGAAGCTGATAATTTATTAAGATCCTCCTCTTTATTGTCAGTAATCACGAACTGATCAGCCAACACGTGTCCCCACGGATTAACACACAAATCGATAATTTTTATCCTGATCTCCTTTCCGGAATAAGGTTTGAGATCCCATATTTTCGGCTCTAAAGTCTCAGATTGATTTCCTGTGGCTGTCTCAACAATTTTACCTTCAACCACAAGGTTTACAGAAGTTTTATCTTTAAGATTGCCTCCTCCGGCAAGAAATTTCAGGTACCGTTTATCCGCGGTAAATGGTGCCGATAGTAAGATCCCTGTTTGTTCGTCACCACCCGGATCGAAAGTATTTACAAGCTGATTTCCTATAACGCCGGTAATCTGCTGTTGACCAGGTGCTTTCCCCTCTGAAGGTTTTTCCCTGAAAGCAGGACCAGCCTTTACAGCACGACCAGCAGTAAGTTCAGATTCGGGCAGATACCAGCAAAAGTTTACGGTAATCGCTTTTTCCTCACCAGGAAGTAATTTGAAAGGAACATAGATTGAGGCTCCCGGCGACTGACTGTCAACGGGTGGATTTGCAGCAGTTTCGCCGTTCTTTATTGTCTTCCAAAGCATGGTCAGCGAATCGAACCACCCTCCACGGAACCAGCAATGGTCAACTACAGCATTATTATCATCAACAAAAATGGTAAAACCTGTGCCTTCCTTGCCGTTATTAGTTAATGTGAATCCATTTTTAGCTTTTAGAATACGGCCATTTTTTTCGGCAATGAAATTCCGCGCATTCCACGAAAAAACAGCTTCAACAGCCTTTGAGGAAGTGTTTTTAAAATGATATTCCATGGCACCGGCCGGCAAAGACGAATTATCTTCATCGGTTGGAATAAATGGGCTCCATCCTAAAACTTCGACATCTAGCGGAATATCCTTATCTTCAAGTTTCAGGGACGCAAACGGGAAACGCGGTAAAAACCGCCCATTCTCAAACCTGGGAAGTCCGTAGTTCCGTCCTGAACTGCCATTTCCTGTTCCGCCCGGACCAAATAATTTCCATGCAGGAACCTGGGCTTCCAGAACTTTGGCTCCATTGGCAACTCCTTTGATACTGATTGCTGCAAACGCGAATGGCTCATTGTAAATTTCAGGCTTGTTTCTGACCGAGAGATGTGAGATCGCACCTGTACCTTCCAAACAAAACATTCCGGCACCAATCCCTCCTATGGGGAAAGCTATCCGATCGAGGTTTTTTCCTGAGTATGCTTCATTGAATTGGTGTCCGTCAGAATCCGGAGCGGTATTATCTGCCGCAAAAGCAGGATTCATCAAACACATCAGAAAAACAACGACTGAAATTTTAACCATAACTTTGGATTTATCGTGTAATTTTCATGAACACGTAATTAGTAGTTTTTAAATTTTAATAGGAACAGGATTATTTAGTCGCGTTTACAGACGACCGCGCCATAAAATGTAATTACGCCAAATGCAATAGCAGGAACCTAGTAGGCAAGCTCTATACTTCCCACATTATCAGACACAATACCCTGAATCTGGGTTAACACTGCCGCTCCCGCAATGGCCATTACCATTCCTGCGCCGCCTATTTTGGTATCATCACCCAAACCTTTTATACCCATCCCGTAAATTGTGGGGAACATGAGCGACATACAGGCTGAAATTCCCATCAGCGCATATACTCCTGCAGCCCCTCTCCCATAGATTACAATCATACAGCATATTACAGCCAATACAGCCAGCGCAGTGAGAATACTGTGCGGTTTTACATACTTCATAACGGCTGTACAAATAAACCGTGCTATAACAAAAAGAATCAGAGACATAATGTAATACGTTGCAGCAGCCTGTTCAGGGGTCCGGGGTAACAGGGCATCGAGTCCGACACTATCGCAAAATGAGTAAAATCCTGCGGCAATTGGCTCAACACTTCGCAGCGCGGCAATAATCTGGTCTGTAGTAGCCTGATCGCCCAGTTTCGCAATTACAGCATCAAAGTTAAACTGCTGCATTACATACCTTATGACAAACGACCAGACGGCAATCTGCGCACCAACATAAAAGAACTGAGCGACTACGCCCCAGACATATTTCTTATTTTTCATGAGCCGACGGAAAGTGCCCGCAAAATCCACACGCTTATCGTCTTCCCTGAGATTTGGCATCTCTGTAAACCGGAACGCCAGCAGCAGTAAAACCATTACCAGTCCGACAGCTACATAGGTCATGGTTACGGCACTCAGTTCAATCCCCTGTATCCTGGTTAGTTCTTCGGGATGCAATGCCCCGCGTTCAGCCGCATTCATCGTATTGAGTTGCGAAAGAATAAACACCTGGCTGATAACGACTCCGGTTATGGCGCCGAATGGATTAAACGATTGTGCAAAGTTAAGACGCTGTGTTGCTGTTTCTTCAGGACCGATAGCGCATACATACGAATTCGTGGCTGTTTCAAGAATTGACAATCCGGCAAACAAAATAAATATGGCAAATAAAAAAAGATAAAACCCGATATTTATATTTACTCCCGAGATCAACATTGCAGGATAGAAAATAAATGTTCCCATGGCGTACATCCCCAGCCCAACCATTATTCCTGATTTATAGGTATAACGTTTTATAAACATTGCGGCGGGCAGGGCAAAACACCCATATCCCAACAGGTAGCAGACGACCTGAATCCATGCCGTTTTGGAATCAGAGATACTCATTATCCGTTTAAACGTTGCCAGCATGGTATCTGTAAGATTATTGGGAATCGCCCATGCAAAAAAAAGTGTCGTTAGCAAAATGAAAGGGAACACAATGCCTTTCGGAATTATTGGCTTTTTTTCCATAATTATGAATTACACTAGTTTGTTAATCCGGCATTCGAAGTACTGGTTATTCCTTACCTAAATCGTGAGGCTATTTCTGACAAATCAACATTAAATAAAGTTCTGACTATCTGTGCAATCTGAATCTCCTGGCCCTGAATGTGCATCACACGCTGAATGTGTGTCAGTGATTCACCGGGTTTAAGAGCGGCTCCGGGTGAGGAAGTTTCAATTTCGTAAAATGGACCCATAACTGATCCGTCAGCAACAGGTCCGTCATTATAGGAATTAACTACATCGCCATTGAATGCGTCTTTCTGTTCTCCCCATTGCCCGTTGAGATAGCTCTGTGGCTGTGAGGGCAGATTGTACCAAACCAGGGTTAACAGCTTTTTCTCAGTGTCATAACTTCCGCAAAGTTCTTTAGCCCGGGCAACCGGGATTCCAATTTTTGACCGGTATTTGCCATCAATCTTAAAATATATCATACCCTCTTCTGGAATCAGCCGGTCAGAGGGGACTTTGCCAAAATACTCATCATTCACGATAACCCCTTCCGCATCGGTTTTATAGGGGATAAATACGGTGGTGGTTGGAGTGGGATTGAACATTCCAAGGATCCAGACAGAGATAAGCCCGTCCTTTTTATTCCATTCAAGCTCACCTTTGTTTGTAATCGTATTATCAGACTGATAAGCAATGATTTTCAGATCAGCGGGTATATCAGTCTTAAGCAGGGCAGCCACCATATCCCTTTTCAAAAGCGATATGGTCCGTTCAATACCCACATTAAAGGTTGTCCCCTGTGCATTTGAAAGAACTGCATTTTTTGTAAATTTTACCTGGGCTGAATTGTTCTCCGCAATATCGAAAGTTTGCGTGTCAATCACCGGTGGAACATGCCAGTTTTCAAAAACCTGCTGTTCTCCTTTCTTAAAGTACAACGAGAACGGACCGCCTTCAGGTCCAAGCCAGAAACGCTCCTCACCACCTACGGGATTAAATTGGGCATCTGTCGTTCCCGAAGCAATGAACCTGTAATTTATCCATCCATAGCTGTCGCCTTCGTGTCCACCTGCTGTTGAAGTCATTACACGCCCCTGGTATCCAGGAGCAATAAGTACTTTCGACAGGCTGTCCTCACCGGTAAGTTCAACAAACTCAATATTGTGTTTTCTGAAAAAATCTACATCATATCCGTAAGATCCTGGCTTACCCGATTCTTTTTGAGTACATCCGCCAATCATCACACTGGCAGATACAGCCATTAACAGTTTCGCATAATAGGACATAATTAATAGTTATTAATGTTATTTCTGTTCAAGTTTTAAAATCTCAATCGCATTGTCGCGAAATATCATCTGCGCAATTTTCAGTGCCTCTTCTTCTGTAAAATAACCATCCCTGACTTTCTTAATCAGCACATTTGTAACAATTTGCCGTGCAAATAACAGGTGCCCATATACGCCTTCAACATTATGAAAATCACCCCCGAAAGCCATTATTTTATTGACGGGGACTGTCTCGAGCCACTCGTGCAGGTATCTTTCGGTATAGGATGGTGAAATAATATATAGCCAGCACAGATCGATGTAAACATTCCTGAAATTTTTTGCCAGGGTAGCCAGTTCACCGCCAAACGGATAGGCTCCGTGAAAAAGGATAAACCGTACCTCCGGATATTTAAGAAACAGATTAGCCAAATGGGTCGGATTGGAGTTTCCGATATAATTTCCATCACCCGCCTGCAGACCGGTATGAATCTGCACAGGGTTATTTGTTGATTTTGCCAGATCCAAAACCCTGTGAGTCATGTAGTCCTGCAACGGTTTTACTTCCTCAAACGACAAGGCAGCATCTGCTGTGGAGGAGATAATCCGATTAAAAACCTCCTCCGCTTTATTCTTTGAAACATCTTCGAAAAACAATATTCGATTATAAGCCACTCCTACTTTAACTGCCACGCACTGTTTGTCAAGGGCGCAATAAAATTCCACACCTAATGCAAAAACAAGATCATCGAGCGTTCGGATAGTGAGGTTCTGACGCGTTGATATCTTTTCAATACTTTTCTTTGAATTTATATTTGTATAATCATAACGTTTGACATACCTGAACATATTCGGATCACCAAAACTGCGGTCTTCGCCATCGACTACGACATATTCAAGGTTACATTTTTCCTTCAGTACCGTATTAAACCAGTCTGTCTGATAGGCATTTTTGATCTTTTCGGACAATTCGTCAACGGTCGACTCGTCAATGTTCCTGATCCCGAATAAGCTGTCCACCGCAAGAACAACCGCGCGATTGTAAGCAGTATTGAAAGAACCTTCCCACCAGGGTTTTATCAGCTTCCACTTTTCAACAGGAGGCATGCGATCGGTCAATAAATGTTCAAAGTCCGCTTTGGGCATTCCTGCCGATTTGATGTCGTCATCAGCATAGTGGTGCAACAGCAGCATAAAATCGAGCTTGCGATTTTTTTTATACTCATCGGGGTTGGCCAGATGTTCATGAGTATCGACTACCCTGATCTGATTTATAAAATCGCTCATGCGCGTTTCGAATCCGGGAGCCGGGAATGGTCTTACCTGCACCTGGGCCAAAGCCGGGAATTTTAGAACAAAGGCCATTATTATGAATGCTATTATTTTCATAATCAGATCTGTTCGCATACGAATATCATTAACCTGAAGTTTGACAGAAAATCAGTCTAACGTTGTTTTAGGGGCATCATTTTGAACTTTCAGTGGTTATTTTTAAGGAGTAATTCCTGTCCCGGTTAAACCGATGAAACCGTTTTCGTTGAAGTCCTTACTCCTGTTGTACCACCACCTTTGAGTGTTAGTTCAACGGGAGCATTCGTTTTCCAGGCACCGTTGGTAAAATCGGGAACATTGACCGAATCAGAACGATTGGCCACCGACTTTTCACTAAGCGGGGCAATTGAGCTCCAGAGCGCGGCATCATAGACATTCTGATCAAGCGGAAGTCCGTTATGCAGGCAGTCGATCAAACGCCAGTCCATCATAAAATCCATTCCCCCGTGACCACCGACTTTTTTGGCCATTTCTCCGATACGTTTCACAATTTCAGGAGTATACTGATCCTCTATCTGTTTCATTTGTTCCGGGGTCATCCACTCATGACCCGATGAGATGCGGGCAGGCTCAGGCCATTTGGCAGCCATCCCTTTTGTGCCGCTGATCAGGTGGATCCGTGAATAAGGTCGCGGACTGGAAACATCATGCTGTATCATGATGGTACGACCCTTGAAAGTACGGACAGTTGTTGTCGTCATATTTCCGCGGAATTGTTTGCCGGCAAATTCGTTATAGAAACTATCTTTTGCTGACAGATCAATGGCCATTGGTGCCATATGGAAATCATTGGACGACATGGCGGTCAGATATTCCATCTGGTCGCCACGGTTAATGTTCATAATCTGGCACACCGGCCCTAACCCGTGTGTCGGATACAGGTTTCCCTTGCGGAAATTTTCCTTTAACCTCCACATTTCGGTATACTTAGTTTTGCTGAAATTCCCGGCCAGCAGATCGTGGATGTAAGCTCCTTCGCCATGGATGATTTCGCCGAAGAAACCCTGACGGGCCATATTAAGGGTTAATAGTTCGAAGAAGTCATAACAGCAGTTTTCAAGCATCATGCAATGCTTCTGAGTCCGTTCAGAGGTTTCAACAAGTTGCCAGCACTCATCAATGGTTTTAGCTGCCGGAACCTCAACCGCAGCATGTTTCCCATTTTCCATAGCATAGACAGCCATGGGGGTATGCCAGGCCCAGGGGGTAGTTATGTAAATTAGGTCTATTTCAGGGTTTTGGCACATTTGTTTCCACGCCTCTTTTGAACCCGAGTATCCTTTGGCCGCGGGCAATCCCTGTTTTTCAAGAATTTTCTGACACTTTGCAATACGATCTTCGAATACATCGCACAGAGCGACGATCTCAACGCCTTCGATATGCGACATTCGCTCAACAGCACCGGGGCCACGGTTGCCCAGCCCTACAAATCCGATGCGCACTTTTTCAAGTCTTGGTGCGACATAACCGCTCATGTTAAACCGCTGTTTCGGACTGGTCCCGTTCGGTTCGCGCAGTGATTCACTATTCAGGGAAGATGCATGACCTGTCAATCCTGATACCAGGATTCCCGTACCGATTACTGATTTTCTGAGAAAATCCCTCCTGTTTGATGCCATGAAATTAGTTTTGTGTGGTTGGAAAATTTGGCGTAATTTACACATAAATTTAATCGCCTGAGAAATCAAATTTAGCACATTTCAGGAGACATCCGCGTTAGCTTTACCGATTATCCTTTAGCAGCAACGTTTTATTATTTGTGACAAACATCCGCGTACTCTGCGTATAATCTTCCCCGAAAACGGCCTTGTATTTCAGATCGACATAAAATGCTTTAAATCCCGATACTGGCTTCCCGATCCGGACAGTAAACTGAGCAATTTTTGCCTTGTCAAGATTATTACCGTTCCATTTTTCGTCCCTGAAATCCTGATCTTCAGAGGCAGAACTCCAAAGCATTGCATCCACCATTAATTCAGGCGTAGAATTTACAGTCAGGATAATTGTATCATTCTTTTCCGCAATTGTGTAATTGCATACCGGGTATTTTCCGTTTGTCACGGTAGTTCCAAGAAATGCGCTTAGCGTTATGAAAGCCTGCGTCTTGTCACCCAGGTCATGAGCTGCATTTGGAATATAACAGATATGATTATCACCCGGAATACTGTCGATATAGTTTTTTACTGCGTCAACCGGCCAGTAGGGATCATTCGTTCCCATGAACAGCATTTTGGGCATCGTTAACTTTTTGCGGTATGAGTAAGGATCAATCATGGCAGTCAGCTCTTTACCTCCGGGGGTTCCAATTTGCTGCGCAATTCCTAACTTAACGTAATCCTGGATTTCTATGCTGTAATCTCCCCACACCGTTTTTTGATAATCGATATTTACCGGCATATTGAGCACATCAATAACCATGGGGCAAATGGATTTTACCCGCTTATCATTTGCTGCGGTAAGCCAGGTTGTCCAACCTCTTTTGGAAGCGCCGGCCACAACAAATTGTTTTACCTTCCTTTTGATCTCTTTTTTGGCGAATTTCTGCACAACATCCATTGCTCTGACAGCACTTTTGGTCATCGGGAACAATAATGGCCATGTAAAATCATGATCTTTCAGGTAATTATGCAGCGTGAAGGATATCAGCGCATCTTCCGTAAGGTCGCCATACAATGGCTGATTGGGAACCTGCCAGATTACCGCCGCCATTGTCATATTTGTCTTTGCAACATGGCTCAACGCGGTAATTAATTCATCGGTCCATTTATGGATTTTAGGCTTACCGTCACTCACACTACCACCGGTAATAAACAATAATGCGTCATTGTACCTTAAGAGATCAGGTACCATCACCATCATTTCATGGTTCCAGCTGATCCCGCGCCATTGCTGAGAGGTAAACAAAATGCGGTACAAGGTCACCCCTTCACCTTTTGCTTTTTCCTGAACTTCCCATTTAAATGATTTGTCGGAATTATTAAGATAAGCCTGCAGTGCGGTTTCAGGTGTTACCGGTTTATTGGGAGCCGAATAAACAACTGAAACAGAACTGATCAGGACCAGTATGCAAAACAGCAATTTTCTCATTGATTAATTGAGTTAAAAATAACAGGGGTTGTTGAAAGTAATAAGCAGGGATGTGAAGAGTGCAGCTCCTGCTTATTAGTGTGTTAATATTGATTCGCTTACCAGGGTTTACCTGTACCTTGCAGTACCCAGGTCTTCGACCAGGGGCTGTTTTTTCCGTCGGGTGAATTATATGACGTAGTTTCGAGCTTATCTATTGCACTTTGTGCATTTACAGGATTAAAACTTAACTCATTCACCCCGTAATAAAACCTTAATGGCAGGACGGCTCTTTTGGCAGTAACCCCCGCTACCAATGCTGGCAAACCAGTTCTTCTGTAGTCAAACCATGCTTCGGCGGCGGCGGTCCAGCTTGCAATCCATTTCTGCTCAATGATCTGAGCCAGGGTTCCGTTATAGGCCACACCTGCTTTCACAATATAGGCCGCGTAATCACCACCTATACCCCATGCATCCAGCGAAGCTTTCACCCCGGCGTTGTAATGATCGGCAGCGGTTCCACCCACAGACCAGCCTTTCAGTGCTGCTTCGGCAAGACTGAAATGCACCTCAGCAGCAGATAACATCCTTGCTTTGAGGTGCGGGCCTGCAGGCTTTTTATAGATGTCATTCAGGTGAGAGGCATGCGGATTTACCGGTGCCTGTTCGAGGTTCGGACATAAATTATACGATTGCGGAACGATAGACCATGCAGGCGGCAATCCAACATATTCCGGATCGAGATCGAGCGGCACTTTATAGTTTGCGGTATAAACGTCCGCAACATTCTGGGCAATAATACGCTTACCGTCAATAATCTGGTCATAATTATTTGGTTTCGTTGGGTCAATAACAAGTGGTATCTGGATCTTATTCGCCCAGACAGCCAATCTCGGATCATTCAAAGCCTGCAGCTTTTCAACCAGCGTCGAACACATCTTAAGCCTCCGGTAATTGGTTTCGCTGATATCGTAGGTGGTATTGCTTGGCCATGAGTCGGCGGAACTGTTGCCTATATAGGGAAAATTTGCATCATCGGCTGCTGACAGAATAAGCGGGTATTGCGCAGCATTTGAAGCAATACGCTCAATCCCCGCTTTCGCAGCGGTTTCTTCTTTTGATGAAATCCTCAGGTAATATCTCAGGGCAAGGGAATTTGCCAGTTTGCGCCATTGGGTAACGTTACCTTTGTACAAAACGTCCTGCGTGGCATTAATTTCTTTGTAGTCGCCGGCACTTTTTGATAAAAAAGTGTTGGCGCTGTCGAGCGATTGAAGGATACCCAGGTAAATATCTTTTTGAGCATCAAAAACCGGTTTGTAATTTTCGCCACCCAACTCACCCATAAGAGCTTTGGAATATGGAGCATCTCCCCACAGATCAGCAATAAAACCGTAATTGTAGGCTTTCATCACCAGGGCAACCCCTTTATGAAAATCAAGATTCAAGGCTGCGGATTTTTTATACAGCTCCTCCGAATTTCTCAGAATACCATAATATCCTGACCAGTCCTGGTTCGACCATTCATAACCATTATGACCTCCTGACCACCCGTCTTTCTGGGTATGTTGCATAACACCCGCAATATCACCGAAACCAAGACCAACAACCGACTGTCCGGTAGCGGTAATGACAGTTGCAATCAATAAATTTGGATGTGCGTTTGCCGGGTCAACTCCATTCGGATTGATATTTAATTCCTCAAGATCCTTACAGGAAAACATTGCAACCAGGAATAGGATCAATACTGCTAAGATTTTATTTTTTGAGTACATAACTTCAGATTTTAAAAATTTCTAAAAAGTCAGGTCAATTTTAAAACCAATCGGGATCACCCAGGGATCGAGGTTATATCTTTCAATACCCTGTTTAAATTGTGTACCTCGTCTGCCCTCTGTTGAAGACTCTGCCTGAAATGCGCGCTCCGGATCGAGTCCGGCTTTTGCCTTGGTCCAGATCATTATATTCCGGCTGTACACCGAAACTGACAGATCCTTAATTCCTGCAATCCTGTTTATAAAACCCCGGGGAACCATATAACTCAGAGAAATCTCCCGAAGTTTAATAAAATCGGCATCAAACATCGAAGGTTTTGCAAATCCCCATGCATAACTTACCACATAAGGAGCAAAAGGAAGGACCATATTTTCTCCCAGGTGTTCAACATATTTTTTACCCCCCGCACCATCTGGCACTTCAACGACTCCGGGAACAAATACTCCGTCACTTACATAAAATCCGCTGTAGTTTTCGCGGAATCCACCGTATTCAGCAGTTGGCCCACCTACCACATGGAATCCGTTTTTGATGTAAATATCCTCATTTTCCACCAGCCAGTCGCGGAGTTCCTTTCCTGTTCTGCCTCCCGGGTTGATCAGACTCTCCAGCCAGATTTCTGAATTCCCGTCTTCAGCACTGTACCGCTGTGTCTGAGAAATAAACTGACCGCCATTTCTCCAGTCAAAGGTCATATTCAGTGAGAAAGATTTATAGGTCAGCGACGTTTGTAATCCCATGATAAAATTGGGATTATAATTACCGATTTTGTTCCGGGTATCCTGTATCTGGATCTCCTGCCATTCCAGTTCGCTGCCGATAACCGGATAACCGAAATAGGGAGAGTTTTCGTCGGTAACTGTAAGTATTTCCGCATCATAAATATCCCCGATCTCATCCCCGACATACGACCATGCTCCTCCTTTGGCGTCTTCCCAGAACTTAATAATATCAATACCGGGAGAAATTTCTACAAGTGTTGTCCTGTTCCGGGAAAAATTTGCACTGATATCCCAATTCCAGTTTATCGTCTTAACAGGCACACCGCCAAATGTAAATTCCCAGCCTTTGCTCTCTATTAACCCCGCGTTTATATTGACTACGTCAAATCCTGTTGAGCTGGCAACGGGAATATTTCTTAAAATCTGCTGCCGGTTTTTGACAACATAATAAGTCCCTTCGAACCTTAATCTGTTTGAAAACAAACTCAGTTCAGTCCCAACCTCCCATGAGGTAGCCTCTTCAGGTTTCAGATGGGGAGTTAATATCTGACCCGATTTTGACAAACGCGTTGCGTCACCCCACTGTCCGGCATTCCCATATACATTGTAAAGCTGGTAGGGGTCAGTGTCGTTACCTGCTTTTGCCCAGCCACCCCTTACTTTAAACAGGTTCACCCGATCACCCAGATTAACAAACTGATCTGCCAGAATACTTAAGGATGCTGAGGGATAAAAATAGGACCGATTCTCTTTGGGCAGGGTACTCGACCAGTCATTTCGTGCAGTCAGATCCAGGAAAATCATATCCTTCCATCCCAGGTTTGCCAGACCATAAACACTGTAAATCGCCTTTTGAGACCAACTACTGGAATAGCTTAAAGAGCCCGATTTTATATTACTGACCGTGTAAACATTCGGCACAATGAGCCCTGCACCTGAATTTGATGAATTGCTGAGCGAGGACCCTTTCTTATACAAGGCATTTCCTCCCACAGAAAATGTTCCACTGAAAGTATTCATTTCCCGTGTATAGGTTACCAGTGCATCAACATTTCTTTCATAGTTCATGATATTCTGAATCCCGTAGGCCCCATTATTCGGCTCCTTGCTGTAACCCGGTGCAATTTTCGATTCCCGCGTCTCATTGAATCTGTCGAGTGAATAACGCCCCATGACACTTAACTCCTTGGTCAACTGCAAGTCGGCTTTAAGGTTGCCGAATATTCTGTCCCTGTTGAAACTATTGTTTACTTCATAAGCCAAGAAATAAGGATTCTCATATGTTCCCTTAAAAGGAACATATTGTTCGAAACCCTCCTTCCCCGGCGCCCAGTATTGCCTCATATCCCGAATATCTGTATTTTGGGGAACATTGTACGCCCACTGCAGGGGGTTGGTACCACGGTTACTTGAGGGACGGTTATTTGACCATGACCTGTTGATATTGATATTGGAACTGATGGTCATATTATCCCGGACTTTAATTGAAGTTGCGGCCGTGAGGTTGTTTCGGAACAGATCAGAATTGGGGACCAGTCCCCTGCTGCTCATATTTGTCACCCCGATCCGGTAATTCATGACATCGGTGTTATTCGAGACCGATACACCGTTAGTTGTTGTAATACCAGTCTGAACAAAATTGGCTACATTATTCGGATGCGATACAAGTTCAGTGGGAATCTGAACTCCATTTGCATCCCTTGGACTGTTCCATTGTACCGCAAAATATTCTTTGTCAAGTTCGATACCGGCTCCTGCTGCTTCCGCCGGGTTCACCCGCATCACTGTGCCGGGAGGAAGATCTTCGGGAGTGAACGAAAAATAGCCGTTCGCAAATTTCTTCTGTACGGCAAAATATTTATAAGGTTGGTCGAACACGGTATTGGAACTAATGGTTACGTTGATTCCCTGGTTTCTCTTACCCGATTTTGTGGTGATCAGCACCACCCCATTACCGGCCCGCGATCCATATAACGCTGCAGCACTCGGACCCTTAAGAACGGTTACGCTTTCGATATCATCTGTGTTCAGGTCCGACATGGCATTGCCATAATCGACCCGGTTATCACTGCCGAATCCTGATACATTGTTCAGTGTATTGACGATCGGAACTCCGTCAATAACGAATAAAGGCTGGTTATCATTACTTAAAGAGGTTGCCCCCCTGATGACCATGCTCACCGAAGAGCCTGTTCCGCCTGTTGAGTTGATCTGTACCCCCGATACCTTCCCCGCAAGTGAATTTATGGCATTTTCCTGAACTACCCTGACAAGGTCGTCACCGCCCACTTTGCTTATGGAATAACCGAGCGATTTTTCTTTTCGGGTAATACCCAATGCTGTTACCACTACTTCATCGACCGACTTAATATCCTCGGTCAGGGCAACGTTGATTACGCTGCGGCCATTCACCGGAATTTCTTCTACTTTAAATCCGACAAAGGAAAATATCAAAGTGGCATCGTTTGTTGGCACTTCAATACGATAAAGACCATCATAGTTGGTAACTGCACCTCTTTGAGTTCCTTTAACCTGGATACTCACACCGGGCAATGACAAATTATCCGTTTTGGAAGTAACCTTTCCCGTTACAATAAAAAACGGCTGAGCTTCCGTGTTCCCCGGCAAATCCGGTACAGCAGATGCATTTGCCAACCAGGCAGTTATAAAAAGTAATTTTAATAACAATATCACAGGCATCAGGTTCCTGATCATTTTTTTTATTATATTGTTACGTTTCATGATATTGGAATAAGCTGGTTAATGTGAAAAGACAGGTTTTAAAGGACATTTATTTTACAACTTCAAAAGTCAATATGGCTGTATGTGAAGGCTTATTATAATAGGCCTTCTGGGTAGTACAAATAAACATTACAAGACGCATCTTTTCAGGGGTTATCTCTTCAACAATGCATTCGCGCATAAAATCCATACAACCAATAAATTCTGCACCCGTGAAATTAAGTGTCATTACATCCTTGTAAGTTCTGTCAGTGGCAGTATTTCCATTCACACTTACAGTAGTTACAGCCAGGTCTTTTTTTTCTGTCAAAGTGAATTTAGCTCCGGCTTCAGGAGTGTGGGCGGTATAACATAAACCAAACTTCTGACTTACCGGGGTTATTTTAATGATTGTCCTGGCAGTTAATGTTGTGTATACAAGGCCGGCCAATGCCCCGCCATGCTTTGGGGAGTGTATATAAGTACCGTCAGATTTGAAAATAAATTCATCATCATAAACCTCTCCAAGTCCCAGACCTACGCTGCCCAGCATCCCGGTAGCCAACTGTTGCACGCTTGTAAATTTGTCATCAGCCAACGCAAAACAATCCCTCGGAGAGTGGGAACTGCTTATCTTCCACCGCTTGCCTTCCGTTACTTTCGAACCACCTGTAAGCATCTGAAAGTTAGAAAGGGCAAGTGAAACCTCGCGTGTCGCTACAACCGTCTGACCATTACCAACAACAGTTAGTTTAACATCGTAAACACCACCCTCCTTATAGATATGTACCGGATCCCTGAGTGTACTTGTTTCACCATCGCCAAAATCCCAGGTCCAGCTTTCGGCTCGTTTGGTTAAAGCAGTAAACGCTACCTGCTTGCCGACAACGCTGTGAAAAATATCTGCCTTAGGGGGATCATTCGACTCCTCTTTATCACACGTTTGGAACAGCATCATTCCAACGGCAAATAAAAAATACAAAATGATAAGTTGTTTTTTCATGACTAACGTGAATTAATTATTGGTTACACCTTTAACTATTTGTAACATTAATTTTGTTCAATATCAGATTTAGAGGGAATCACATTTCACGACGCATGTTCTTTATACTCAAATTTTGAATTTATGTTTCACAATTGCAGAAATTCTTCCGTAAGTTTTGGTGTCAGACACTTCAGATCAGAAAAATCTAATTTTGATCATAGTCTAAACACATCGGAATGGAAACCGGGAATCCAATAAAACATGCACTCATTAGCAGCACCTTATGGGCTGCTCTTCTTACCCTCCTGTTTCTGTTTTATAACCGGACAGGTAGTTTCCTGACAGAGGCACTGCTAGCCCTGCCATTCTTTATAATTTTCTATTTTTAATATCAATTTTATAAAATTTCCGGGGCATTACAATTATTCTCAGGATTTATTATGGAAGATCGTTCTGACACTTATTGTAACCTTTCTGCATACCCCACTTTTTGAAGAGCTGTTTTTCAGGGGGATTTTACAGAACCTGCTTACAAAACGCATCGCACAAAACAACGCATGGAGAATTTTCATGGCATGGGGCTTCGCGATTTTATTGCCATTGGCTTTCCTGGTGGGATATACACTAAAGGGAGACCTGCAATGGTTTCCGGCATTAATGACAACCCTCCTGTTTGTGGCAGCCTTCATTTTAGAACGGTCCGGCAAACATCATGAAGGCATTTATACAGCACTGGCAATAACAAGCACCCTGTTCGGACTTGTTCATTACCACTCAGGGGCGATTGTATATATCGGATTCGCCTGCCTGGCGGGTTGGGCCTATGGATATACTTATATCAAAACGGGCAATGTTTTCTACAGTGCACTTGTCCACACACTGGTCAATAGTTCAGCCCTGATTTTTGGTATTGAACTGATTAAATAAGCAACAATCGTTTTCCTGCAATTTTAAATTTCAATCCTGGCGCCCATCACTTTTAGAAATTCCCTGATAAATGCCGGGTGGGCCGGCCATGCAGGTGCGGTTACCAGATTTCCATCCACAAAGGCACTGTCGACAGGGATATTTTGAAATTCACCACCAGCAAGAGTTACCTCAGGTCCGACAGCCGGGTAGGCAGTTAGCTTTCTTCCTTTAACGACCCCGGCTGCAGTTAAAATCTGAATGCCATGGCAGATCGCGGCAACGGGCTTATTTGCCGAAAAGAATTGTTTGACAATCTCAATTACTTCACCTTTTAACCGTAAATACTCGGGCGCCCTCCCCCCGGCAATTACCAAACCGCTGTAATCATTGACAATAATGTCGCTAAAACTGTAATTCAGGGTGAAATTGTGCCCTGGCTTTTCAGAGTAGGTCTGATCACCTTCAAAATCGTGAATGGCCGTTTTAACCGTATCGCCCTTCTTTTTGTCGGGGCATACCGCATGAACCTCATAACCAACCATTAAAAGCATCTGAAACGGAACCATGGTTTCATAGTCCTCCGTAAAGTCTCCGGTCAAAAAAAGTACTTTTTTCATTTTTTTAATTTTTTGATTATTATGTGATTATATTTCCATGAACGTATCGGGCAAACAACAACTTTATTCTTTTTTTGTATTCTTTATTAATTCGTATTGCCTTTTAATTCAGGTATTTTTCGAAAAAATCGGTCATTTTGAGCTGCGAAAAATCATTCACCCTCTGAACAATATCCATTGTGTGGGGCCATAAGGGAAACCGGTAATAAACATTAGGAACACCAAGACTATCCATACGCGCCTTTAAAAGGTCTGACTGACTGATGGGAACCAGCCTGTCGGAGGTTCCGTGCATGATCATCGTAGGAGGGTCGTTCTTATCCAGGTATTGTATGGGTGATGCTTCCCTGTAAAGTTCCGGAGCCTCCTTAAAGGAATGAGCCAGAAATGAGGTAACCAGCGGATGGTTGACAGAATATTCAGTAGTCAGATCGATGGGGCCATAAATGTCGATGACTGCTTTTACCCGACGATGATTATCCGTGTTAGTCAGGCTATCGGGTATTACTCCACGACTTTCCCACCCATAGGCAGCCAGAAGCGCAAGGTGTGCTCCCGCCGAGCCTCCGATCAGTGCTATACGGTCGGGGTCATAACCATATTTTTCACCATTTTTAAAAAACCAGTTTACTGCATCGGTAATATCTTCCACACAGGCCGGATAAGGGGCATCCCTGATCAACCGGTACGAAACCGTAGCTGTCACGTAACCCTTTTGAGCAAATGAAAGCAGGTACACCAGGTAATCTGACCGCTGCCCTTGTTTCCAGGCCCCTCCGTGGATAAAAACCAGCAATGGCGCAGACTTTACACTATTTTTTGATTTATAGAAATCGAGCTGAAGCGATTTTCCATTAACATTTTTATATTCAATATTTTTAATTTCTTCGATGTTCTCAGGAACTGCCGGCGTTCTGTTGATCAGGTGTTCCAGTCCTACCCTGGTTGCCAGAAAAGTGGGCGCCACAAAATGATACCCAACCGGAGGTTTATCGGGATATATGACTGACCATATCCTCGGTGTCACCATTAATAAGCAACATAGAATAAAGATAATCAGCACGCCATATAGAATACGTCTGAAAAATTTTGCTTTCATCACCTGTTATAATTACTTTAATTCACTGAACATTTCTTTTAGATTACGGTGGAGGATAGATGCAGTTTCGGAGCCTAAGGAATTCTCTTCACCATAGGGCGAATCCTCCCTGCTATAAGTATACGGAGGCTTAACATCCCACTGACTTTTTGGAATGATATAGCCTATTTCATCGTTTGCAAGACCAAATACAAACTTGTATTTACCGGACATCATCCCCCGAACCGATGGTACTTCCAGGGACTCAATATTGAAATCGCGGCCTTCGGGTGCCTCAATGCCTCCATTGATAATTTCGGGATATACTTCACCGGGAAGCGTAGCAAACGACAAAGGTCCGATTGTAAATGCCGAAACTTCAGAGCGCATATTCATCCAGCCTGTCGTTCCGCGATTCATAACTCCAAGGATTGTAGCCAGCCGGAACATGTTATTGTCAATCGGCATCTTCAGCGTGCGGACAATTAACGAAATTGCAGCTGAATCGACCTCCTCGACAGGATCTTCCATGGCACCCAGTGCCAGCAAAGCCAACTGTGTTCCCTGCGCTTCAGCCTTTTCAAAAGTCGGCTCGCTTAAGTCCCTGCCGGTAAAAGGATCCTGAACGGCCAATCGCGGATGAGTCGTCATTAATCCGCCCACTGCGCCGTTGATATATACCGCAATCCCTCCAATGCCAGGTTTAAACAGGCTGTTGCCGTTAAAAACACCTTTTTCAACACCTTCACGTACATAATGCGGGAAATCGGAAGTGACCAGTAAATTTTTTCCCCATAAAGTTTCCGGATGATCAGCCCAGGCAATCAGTGTACCAAGTGTATTGCCGTTTTCCTTATCAATAGCCCTGATTAAGCGGAGTCCTGAATCGAACACTTCGGGTTTTCGGGTATCGATTGCTAAAGGAACTGCCCCGGTCAGGTCTTCCGAAAGAACCAACCGTGCAGGACGAATATTTTCAGTAGCAGTAACGACCGACTTCACAATCTGGTTTTTGACATATTCCATATACCCGCTGTTAACACCGCTTTTAAAGGGAGAGCTTCCCCATAATCCCAGCAAATCAGCACTTTCGTGCGAATGGGTAGAGGATATTATTGTATAGGTAACGCCTGATGCTTCCGGTATCCGCTTTCTGACATCAATAACGTCATCGTTCATAAATCCGATAGCATCGAGAACTACAATCGCCAGCCGTGTGTTTCCGTCATCGATGATCATGGTGCGGGCCCAGGTGTCGTCGTGTATTCCATTTGCAGCCCTGCTGTTGCTGAACCCGGCAATCCACACGGGATCAAAAACCCCGTTTCCATTCCCGTCTGTGAAAGTATCCCCATCTTTTGGCCGGTACTTCGCATCACCATTTATATCGGTCCACCGGTCGGGCACTTCAGGTGTTATCGGGATAGTGGCAAATCCGGCACTCAGGGAGCCGGTCTTTATACCAGATATCATTAAATCGGCTTTATATCCCGGATTCCGGTCCTTCAGATTCAGATGGAACCAGATTAATAATCCAACAACTATTACAAGTAAAAAGAATCCCGCAAATTTAAATATTGCCTTCATCCGCAAATATCTTAGTTAACCATTTGTATTTAATGAAGATGACCTGTGATTTTGTAATTAGTAATGTACGTAAAAAAAATCAAAAAGGGTACTTTTATTTCAAATCATTTATTGCACCGGCTCCAATATTCCTGATTTCAGGCTGAGCATCCATGCCCGGGAAAATATCAGTCGATTGATTATCTACAACCTGACCAATAAAGATAGTCAAATTTCGTCCACTCTCATTTACGCTGATAATGTCTTTCACGTTCGACATCTTCGTTATCCAATGGCGGGCCTTGTTCAATTTTGCGCCAATCGATGGTTCGGTTATATTTTTTCATAGCCGCTTCGGCATCAAAGACCCGGGAATCAATCTTTTCGAGGGTATAAGGCGAATAATCGGGTATATCGGTAAAAAAATCCTGTAATAACGAAGCTGTAATATCAAACTGGTTTACACAGGGAACATTAAGGATGTTGTAAATGGTTTTCAGAACCGAACCAAAATTTGCGTGGGTATGCGACACGTATCCTCTTTTTACATAAGGGCCGGCCATCATTAATATTGACCGGTGCGCATCGACATGATCCACTCCTCCCTGCGGATCATCTTCAGTAATTATTACCAGCATATTTTTCCAGTATTTCGTTCTGGAGAGAAAATGTAAAATACGACCAACAGCCAGGTCATTGTCGGCCATAAATGATTGCGGATAAGAGTAACCATCTTCGGGGCGGGTGCGGGCGCCATGGTCGTTTGGAACCTGCATGGTAATTAAGGAGGGCAGTTCTGCTTTCCCTTTAATCCACTTATCGGTAAACTCCTTTTCGAACTGATCCATGCGGTATTGATCAGGAATATTCATATTAAATCCTGCATAATTATGACTGGTTCTTTTGAATAATGCTTTTTGCATAGGAACCATTACCCCGTGAGAGGCACCCGTAAGCGTGTCGAACCATTCTTCGCGCACATGCGCAGTTTCGTTGGCCTCTCCAAAGTTATAAAACGATACTTTCTTCCTGTCGAGAGCTTCCCAGAGCCCGCCGATTTCAGCATAATCTTCAGGATCCATACTTCCGGTTGAGCCGGGATGGCGCCTTCCGGGAGCCTTTGAAAAAATTTTGGCCGATTTAGTGACACTCGAGTTGGCTTCTACCCACTCGTTGGGAATTACACCCATCATCCAGTGGTGGCCATGAATAGAGGCATCACTGTCGCAGTAAAAATTATCTGAGAACGAAAATTGTTTGGCAGCTTTAATATGATTTGGGCTGATCAGGAGATTTGGAAATTTCCCGCGCAGCGAATCGGGCAGCGTATATTCATTATTAACTCCGAACCGTGCAAGAGTGCTGTCACCTTTCGCATTTTTAAGCTGACCCAGTACTTCGTCATAGGTTCTGTTCTCCTTGGTGATGTATACAATATGCCTTATGGGTGATTTTCGTAAACCAGGCAAAGGAGGCAAAGGATTTTTTGTGTCATCAGTAATACCTGTACTTTTAAAGGTATTTTCAATGGCCTGCCGGGTATAGCCGGCCAATTGAACAGAATCAGGCACAATCACCTTTTGGAAACTACCCAACTGAATATCACCGATATAATCACCCTGAGGAGGCATTACAAACCCTTGTCCTCCGTTAGGACCTGCACCGAGTCCCCGGCAGGTAATCACATACAATTCCCGCTCATCTCCGGACAATTGAACCCTTGTGGGCCCCCATCCCGAAGGAATTAATCCCTTCGTGGTACGTGTTGCCACATCAATGACAGCCACCGCGTTAAATCCAAGCAACGCAACATAGAGTGTTTTTTCATCTTTGGTTAAGGTGAGACCAAAGGGCAGTAATCCCCGGTATTTGTCAATGCGCGGATCAACCAGTATCGGAATATCTCCGATCAGCTTACGATTCTTGTAGTCGATGATCGAAATATTATCGTTGGTTGCATTTGTAACATAGGCAAATTGTTTGCCCGCCTCGACCGAATTCGGACTGGCACCACCTACCACTTCGGCATCCTCAACCATGTGACCGATCTGATGGCCCGTTTTGAATTTGTCGGTGACTTTATTTGTTGCCAGATTAACCGTAAAAACACTCATCGCGTCGGGATGAAGCGGGCTGCCCACCCCCGGAATTTTTTGGCCATTAATCCTGGTTCCGCGAATAGATTCCTTTGTATTATCGCCGTAGGGATGATGCGATATTAGTTTTGAATCGTAATTTTCAGGAGTGGCGCCTGTGATTAAAGGGTATTCATACATTCCAACGTTCGCCACAAACGCGGTTGTTTTGTCCGGGCTTAACGAAAGACCAAAAGGTTGACGACCCACCTTAACAGATGCCGTTAACTTGCGGGTGGCTAAATCAATCCGCACCATCCTGAAATTAGCCCTGTCCAGAACAAGCAATTCATTGCTCTTTTCATTATAAACCAGGTCCGAAGTAAAACTGTCAGCATATTCAACGCCCTCAACATTGCCATTTAATGAAAGGGAATCGATGGACTTCAGACCTTCAACGTCATACAGGATAACTGACCCGTTATCGCCGCCGCTGAGAAAAACCTTTTTCGAATCTGCTGAAAAAGCTACCCCAAGGAATGATCCCCGCGATAAGGGTGATTTGATTTTATTTTCATAATCCGGGATTCTTACCTGGCGTAACGACTTAAGATCGATAATTGTAAATACTCCATTATGCAGTGTTACCGCCTGTTTACCATCCGGGGAGATGGCCATTCCGAAGGGATCATGTGTAATCCGGATAAGATCACCTGCAGGGGTTAAAAATCGCCCGCTGGGCAGGATTGTCTTACCACTGGGGTTTATTTTTGTAAATTCATTCTCAGCCGGAACAGTCAGGATATTCACCTTTTTTTGTGAGAAACCGGTTTTACAGGTTAATGCCAAAAAGAGAAGGAGAGCCACACGGATTATAGGTGCCATGGTTTATTTATTAAGTTAAAAGAATGAATAAATGTCGTATTCTTTTCTTGATTTACCCCTAAATCCCCTAAAGGGGACTTTCGCTGCTCACGAGCACTGACGATACAAGAAGCATGAGTCCCCCTTCGAGGGGGTTGGAGGTGAAAAATATGACATTAAAGAGTTTCCATTACTTAGTGTCCGGCCTTAATAACAAATATCTGTTTGTTTTGATCATTTGAGGCTTTTCATAATCGCATCGTTATAGGTATAGCCTACCCATTTGCCATCACGACTCCAATCGTGACGATGAGTTCAGCCCTGCAATACTCCCTGCATATGCGGATATGTCACATCTCTGACGTACATACCTGTGGCGACAATGGGTTGATTATCCTCAACGATTTCACCACTGATGCAATTAACGGGATGGATCGTCTGAAACTATATTTAGTTGAGGAATGGCGGGCTTTGTACTGACCGCATACGACTAAAGTTGTTGCTGAACCCGACTGCTCACGTATAATGGAGGCCCCAATTGATATATAGTTTTTGTTATGTCTTATATTTTACCCAATTTTTGTCAACACTAGATTGAATTTTGGCCAAATTGCATCTCCCAAAACTCTCTGAAGATAAAGTCTGAGTCCAAATTCTTTACTATCATATTCAGTCAATAAAAATCCACCAGAAATTAAATTTGGTATCGAAATGTCAAGTTCTGACATTTTTGTTTTTCTATAAACCTCAAAATTAACAGTAAATGGTTTAATATCAGAGATCAACTCGATCAAAATGTCTGTTTTTAAATTAGTTGTTTCAATTTCAATTAATGTGTCAATTTTTTTTGGTCCTAAAGCCAAAATTAACAACGATTTCTCTATAGACGTAAAAGGTTTCCCAACGACACCATCCTTAAACCTTTTTCCATTTTCATCTGTCGAATGAATAAAACCCGATTGATGAAATGATAATTTATTTCTTTTAAAATCAGTATCAACAAAGTCTTCAAAATCAATCATTCTGTCTTTACGTTCATGTAAAGGAATATTGGGAATTTTAAGTTTCTCCGTTGACTCCTCATAAATATGAAAATAAAACGAATTGTCTTTTTTGTCAGAAAAATAATTCATGAATTTGAACAATTTTCCTTGATATCTAAAAATAATTCGAGTAGGTTTAGTCTTCATTTGCAGCCAATTAATATGAGGCATATTTTATTAGCATATATTTTTATATATACACTTCCAAAATAGCAATGATCAGTGCTCCAATCCCTGATTTATGCCGGACTCATTTCCCGAATTAAATCAGGTCCGGTTTTTCTTTTTAACAGGCTGCCTTACTTCAGATTCAGGTATTTCAACACGGCATCGTTATCCTTGAGTGCATTGGCAGGAATAGGGTGCTCAGCGGAAAAAACACGTAGTTCATCGTCGGGCAATATGGTGACAAAACTTTCATCAAATCCGTTTTTGTATGGCAGCTTACTTAGGCTTAACTGAAGATGATGGGCAAGAAATGGATAAACCGCCGATCTTTTATTGAAGCCATAATCATGTATTTCAGCTGGGAAATGGTCATTTTCAACTTTATGCTCAGCGTTATACAATGCATAGACTTTCTGAATGTACGGATACTCAATCAGCGGAGTATTTCTTGTCCAGTCGGTACCGTCAGAAATCAGCAGCATTGGCCGGGGTGCGCAAAGTGCAGCTATTTCGACATTATTGGTCTGATGATTTTTACTTTTATGGATGGGCATCCCGCTTTCGCAGTTACACCCGCCAAAAAAATGTGCTGAAACCATTACAACGGGAACTGAAACCTTAATCCGGTTATCGATAGCCGTGAGAACCAATGTTTGTGTGCCACCCCCTGATGCGCCTGTAATGCCGATTCTTTCAGCGTCAACATCCGGCCGTGAAAGCAGGTAATCGAGCACTCGCTTGCTGTTCCAGGTCTGGAGTAACAATGCAACCGGGATATCGTGTGTCACCTGGCGTGAGTCAGTATAACCTACCATATCATAGATAAATACAATAGCGCCCATACGCGCAAAAGCAGCACAGCGCAACTGAGCCTCGGCCATCAGTCGCCGGTTAGCCCAATGCCCGTGAGGACATAATATGGCGGCATTTTTTTTACCGGCATTCTGCGGTCTGTAAATGTTCCCCGTCACATAAAACCCTGGAAAGCTTTCAAATGCAACATTTTCAACAATATATCCATCTCCCTTATGGGTATTGGTAATGATTAATTTAATATCATTATCAACCTTAGGCATCTGGTCGAATTTCAATCCCCCGATTATCCCTTTTCGTATCACTTCTGCCCGCTTTTCCCACGACACAACACTGTTCCATTCGCCGGCAAATTGCTTCATCATCAAATTCCCCTGGTCTTCGGTCCAGTATTTACCCTGGCATAAAAAATTATCCTGGCTGTATCCTGAAATATTCAGGCTTATAAACAGGAGAAGCATAAATTGTCTGATCGTTCCTGAGGTTTTCATATCGATTTTAGTATTTGGTTAATCCGGTTTCAATGCAATTATTGTGATAATCCTACCAAAGATAGGTTATATTTATATGCAAAAACTTCCCGCCACAGGTTACTTTATGTGTTTTGAACAAAGAATATTAAATATTAACCGTTTAACCTGTAAAAAAAATGAAAATCAGCAAACTTTATGAACATTTTTCTGTATATTTAGAAACTAAATACCTTACGGATGAAAACAACCTGCCTTACCTCCGTTTTATTATTGATTTCCATTGGTTTGTCGGCTCAAACCTCCCTTACGCACAGGAACAATGCGATGATTACCGGTGATTCAAATACATTGCAGGAAATTCAGTATGCCGAACCTGGTCGTTCCGGAAGCAACCAGGTATGGGATTTTTCCATGATTCAGTATACGGGAAAAAATCCGGTAAGCACCATCCAGGACGCACCGGTTAAAAAACCCGAAGGAGTCGGTAATTATAACCTTTCGATTACGGAGAATGGAAATGACTTTTTTATGAATTCCTCAGAGAGTAATCTGGAAGAATGGGGGTATATAAACCAGGAACAAAAGCTTATCCTTAGGTATTCCGATCCGGTGATAAAAATGAAATACCCCTTTTCATACGGAGATCAGTTCACTGATCATTTTATCGGTGTTGCCTGGTATAGCGACACAAATACAATTGATTTCTTCGGCGACTGTACCCTTGCGGCAGATGCTTATGGAAAATTGATTCTCCCGACTCAGATCATCGAAAACGTCCTGCGTATAAAATCGGTGAAAAAAGGGCTCCAGATTAATATGTGTGGTACAACAGAAATCAGCATGACCAGGTATTCATGGTATGCCTCCGGGTACAGGTATCCCGTGTTTAGCGTCTGTGCGACCGAAACCCGGAGTAACGAAGGTGTTTCACAAATTACAAAGAGTGCTTATATAAATAATAACCAGCTCATTGAACGAAGCGCAATTTTAATGGCTGATAACGCACCTACCAAAAAGGATGAAGGTAATCAGCCTGAAAAAACCGGAGTTACCGTCACTCTTTCCCCAAACCCATTTGACAGGAATCTCACTTTCACCTATTTTCTGTCAGAACAGTTGCCTGTTTCAATCGAACTTTATGATATGTCAGGGAAACACAATGGATGGCTGGTAAAAACCCAGGACCAGTCTGCCGGACTGCATACCGGGGAGCTTGATGCCCTGACCTATGGCTTAACACCAGGCGCCTATTTTCTGCGATTCACCTTTGATAAACAGGTTGTTATGCGCAAAGTAGTTAAGCTTTGACCAATCTTTCTATTTCAGCAGAATAATAGATGACTTAAGTCGTTTACCTAATTCAGGAACACTAATTTCCTCCAGGGCTGCCGGGGAAGAATTGCTGAACCATCCGCAAAACAGGACCTCCTTTGATGTTACCGATTGTACTACCTTCCAGCAATGGGATGGCACAATAACTTTTCCCATTTTCCGGCCTCCAAAATATCCCCCGCAGACGATATACAGCCGGTCGTTTTGCGACCATTCCCTGATCTGTCTCTCCTTTGTTTTCCAGATACCCCTGTTCAGGTTTGGTGTTTGTGGAAGACAATTATAATATCGGAAGGTAAGTTCATCTTTCTCACAATCAAACGCGAAATCTTCTGCATTAGCCAGATGTCCCCTGTCATAACCGGAACTTCTGTAATCCTCATCAGTCGCACATTCAAGTCGCGGATCATCATTCTTAAAACTGAACTGTCCACGGTTGCAGTCGCCCCCTCCTTTATGTAATATATAGCTAATGTACCGGGGTCCGCGAAAGGTATTGCTGAAGTTCGCTTTGTAGATTCCCTTGTCCACAATAATCTGACAAAAAACAGAGCTCCAGACAATAAAAATGAAGAAGATAAATAAAACTATTTTTTTCATTGACCTGTTCTATTTAAAAGCATCCGGGTAATATTAAACTTATTGACCGATCTTCCCCGGGAAAAAAAATTAATCGTAGCAAAGATTTTACTTCTTACTTTATTTTCCGGTAAATATTTCGGCGGAATCCGTTTGCAGCTTTCTGAAATTATTGATCCGATGGAACGTCAGGTAATTGGCATTGTGGAAATTATCTGCTCCGCCAAATTCGTCATCATAAGCTGTCCTGGACAGTAAAATGATGTCACGACCATCAAACTGCCAGTCAACATATTGAAATCCGTGCTTTAAAATATCGGGATGGTGGAGCAGGACCTTGTTCACTTTCCAGCTTTTCAGATCGGATGAACTTTTAAGTACCAGGGTGTTGCGCACTGAACCGGCATCCCTGTCAGAGAATTCAGGAGTTATCATGTTGCATATTGTCCAGTAAAGTTTTGATTGCGGATCAAAACGAATCGAAAATTTGCGTGCTCCTCCAACAAAATCAACAAATCCTTTCGAAGGATCGAATGAAGCGGTCAATCCGTCATCACTAATATTCACAAATGCAGCGAGTTCACGTCCTTTTTCAGAGGTAGCCACCCGGAGAATATCCACTACCTTCCCGTCAGGGGTAACAACTGCATTTCCTTCGATCCATCCGCCGAACCTACCATCGAGATAAGCCGGATTATGCGGAAGAAAATTGGTCGCAGTCCAGCTTGATGCATTTAACAGGTCTGCATCCACAGGGGCGGAAATCATCATGGCACTATACCGGAGCCCCCATTGGGTGCTGTTCGATTTTGCGTTTTCAATGGCACGCCAGATTCGTCCGTTATGAATCAGCATTGGCATTGGCGCTGTATGGTATTCTCCCTCTAGCAGCAAACCATTTGTTTTGGAAGTTGGTTCGCTCCAGGTAAACCCGCCGTCATCAGAACTGCGAATGATAAGGTTACCATGGTGCTTCCAGGTTCCCATAATGTACAATACCTTATTATGGACGAAAAGATTTGACCAGAACTGACCACCAATATCTGAAATTTTATTCCAGGATTTCCCGCGGTTTGTGGATTTATAAACCGAGGTTACAGCCTGTAAATGTTCAGTCGAACCAGGTCCGAAATGGTCATGGGAGGCAATATAATCGCCGTTCGGGAGAATACAAATGGAAGGTGATCCAATATAAACGTTCAGTGATGCCGGAATATGATTCACCACCACCCCTGATACTTTGACCGACTGGGCATAGGTTTGAACAATTGGGAAAATCAAAAGCAGGAGTAAAACAATTTTTCTCATGTTTATCGTCATAGGATTTGGTTTATAAAATAGCTGAATAATTACCCTGGTATAGTTAGTTGATCAGAATCATAAAATTACAATCAATATCCGTTACACAACAAAAGATACCGGATAAAAAATCGCAGTTTTCCTGCTGCGATTCTTTAAAACGGGAATAATTCTTTAGTATAACCGGTCCGGTTGCCATCGGTTTTGCAATTCATATTTTGTTCGTGTCCGAAAGCAGTACTTTGATATTTTTACGAAATGTTCGCTCAATTGTTCCAGAATTATTAAAAATCTGAGTGTCAGATCCTTGAGTTTTTCACAACCAGGGATAACGATATCCAGGATACAAAAAGAGCTGATAGCGTGAAAGTAATGTGCACAAAGAATTTTTCGCATACAATTTCGCAAAATGACAATCCGGTCACATTCAGCACTTCAGTATTAACCGTTAATCTGAGGAAGGCAACAATAACGGTTGACCAGACTATAAGAAGAAAGAGGTTATGCAACACATTTTTACCTCGCCGGATATAAGCGGTCGAAACCCCAACGATCAACGTCGGTACAAATATCAGTACAAATCGGGATACCAAAGCTTCAGTTGTGGTATCGGGGTAAAGATCACCGGACAAATCAATAACGGTATGACAAAAAGTTAAAGTAATTGCAATTTGCCAGGCAACAACAGGATAATTTATCGCCACAACAATCATGATCAATCCAAAAAAAGCGTAGTTCGACAAAAGCTTCGCAACATCTGTAAGACTCACCATCGAAAACCCCCTCAAATTATTGCCTGCCTCAACAACCGGATCGAGCCAGAATGAGAATAACCAGAATATCAACAATCCGACAATAAATATGACTGTCAGCTCTTTCCACACCGGTCCTGAATCTGTTATGCTTTCCCCGGGAACATCAACAATTTTGCGCATTATTTTTCCACGACTAAGCCATGCAGCAAATCCCAGGGCGGCTCCCAGGATCAAACCAAAGCTGAACTCCATGGCTTTCCACCACTCCCTGAAGATTACGTCAGGAAAATAGCTCCCAAGCACTATCCAGAATCCACCCAATCCAAAACCAATCCCCCCTCCTATAAACCCCCAAAACGCAAAACGAAAGATGATTTTAAAATCGTCATTCCTGATTTTGCTTTTAAGATAAATGACCAGCGCGATCGCACCAACAAGCAGCGCTCCCCAGGATTCGGAACGTGGATTGGCGGGATCAGAAAAATAGATAATCATCGGCTGATTGATCAGTTTAAAACCGATTAACATGCCTGCCAGGAGAAGTAAGAAGGCAATAACGATCGTCCATTCCGACAACCGCTTATAAATCAGGCCCATTCCTAAAATGATTCCACCCAGTAATCCCCAGACCGATCCCTTCACCGTTGTACCGAGTGTTCCCCACCACATCGTGTCCGGATTCCTTAAAAATCCAAGGGTTTGCCCGTAAGTCATTTCACCTCCCAATCCAATACCAACCACCCCGAAAACAACAACTATTGATGCCAGGGAAGCCGGCAGTTGCAGTAACATGGCTATACTCAAAGCCACCATTGCGCCGGGAATCATGGCACCAAACGGCCCGCCTCCAATATATCCCCTCAGGCCCCATCCCAGCAACATTGAAATTGCAGGGAAAATAATAAACATCGACAACGGGTATTTCTTATACATTTCAGGCATTCCGGATTTAATTATAACGGGTTTATCAAAGATTTACAACTTCACCGGTTTGAGCTGATTTATAGGCAGCATCCACGATTTCAAGAATAATATTACAAATTTTCTGCATTATCATAAACTTTTCTTACGGCCCCAGCAATCATATCCATATCCGCCTTCGATCCCATAAGAATTTTATGGTGAATACAGGCCGATTCTTCAAAATGAATCCGGTCACACACAGGCAATTCAACCTTCGAAGGATCAATAGCGGCCCAGTATTCCTCACTCAGCTTATGACGTGCGGGTTTGGTTAAAGGCACATATAATGAACATTTATTCAAGGGGACATAACTGGCCACCACATCAATACCGAGTTCTGCCGTAAGGGCGTCCCTGAATTTTTTAACAGGCAAACCCTTAAATTCATCCTTTTTATACCTGAAGGAGAAGTTAAAATAGGCCTCCTTCGTTTCCCGGGCATCACGTCGCATTGGATAAATACCGGGAATTGAGACAAACAGCGAATTAAGGTAGATTGCATTTTCATCTCTTACACGATTTTGTTCGGGTAATCTTTTCAAACCTTCGATTAAAACGGCCGCCTGGAACTCTGTGATCCTGTAATTGCCTGACTGAATAAAATTTCCGGCGTCAAAATACAATCCTTCACCCTTATCTGCATTGGCCATACTTTCGGGCTCAGGCCGTCGCCCGCAATTCCGGAGCGCATCAAGCTTTTCGTAAAGACTGAAGTCATTTGTAGTTACCGTTCCACCTTCGCCGGCTGTTAAATGTTTCGATAACTGATAACTGAAACAACCAATATCGCCAATACTTCCCGCTTTTTTCCCGTTCCATTCTCCACCATGTTTATGGGCACAGTCTTCGATAACAAACAGGTTATATTTTTTGGCAATTGTTAAAATCTCATCCATATCTGCAAAATTGCCATACAAATGCACCGGAATAATTGCCTTTGTGCGCGGGGTAATTGCCTTTTCGATCTCTTTGGTATCAATACACCAGGTATCATCGCAGACATCCACCATGACAGGTGTTGCGTTGACATCCAAAATGGTCGCAGCAGTAGCCTGCCAGGTTAATCCGGGCAGGATAACCTCATCACCAATCCCGATACCGCAGGCCTCCAGTGCTACCTGCAGGGCCACGGTTCCGTTGGCCACCGAAACAGCATATTTTACATCAGTAAATGAGGCAAAGTTCTTATTAAACTCTCTTTCTTTGGGACCATTATACGACCACACACCGCTGTTTAATACCTCAATCAGGCCCCTCTCCTCTTTTTGATCCCATACCGGCCATTTTGGCCATGGGTTTGTTTTTGAATTACGAACCGGATTTCCGCCAAGAATTGCTAATTTATTCATGGTATTTTGATTTAGCAGTTTATACTGAAACTTTACTTAATCTGACCGTTTTATTATTGATCAATGGCCTGGCCCAAAAGCCAATGCTGAAAACAAAACCAAGTGTAAGGTATATAAATGTCATCCCGCCTTTAAGGCCGATCGCATCACCAATCACACCGATTATCAACGGAACCAGTGCTCCGCCAATAATACCTGAGCACAGAATTCCAGAAACCGCACCATGGTGACTTGTCATCGAATTAAGACCGAGCGAAAAAATAACGGACCACATCACGGATGCAAAAAAACCAACGATCGGAAAGGCCCATAATGACACCTGCGCGGGCCCAAACAGCCCTGCCGTCAGGCTTATGATAGCCGCGCCCGCAAATAACTTCAATACAAGCTTGCTATCCATAAATTTCAGCAACACCAATCCAAGGATACATCCGACTGTGAGCAAACCCCAAAACCAGGAGATGGAATCGGCTCCTTCTTTCAATGGATCAAAACCATGATATTCATTCAGAAATTTTGACATCCAGTTTGCCACTCCCTGTTCAGTGCCCACGTAACAAAACAACCCTATAAAATACAGGATAACCGTCTTGTTTTTGAGTAATTTAACATGCGTAGACCACGCCCCTGCTTTTTCGTCCTGGCTTAGTTTTACTTTTGGAAGTTTTATCACAATCATTAACAGAACCATTAACAGGGCAACCACCGAAAATATCCAGTAAAGCGATATCCAGGGAAGATCTGCTGGCACAACCTTGTGAAGATTATCCAATAGTGCATTGCTAACGCCTGTCGAAGGATAGTCTTTTAGATTAATGACAAGGTAGGAGAACAACTGGGGACTGATAAATGAGGCCAATCCGAACGCCAATTGAGCCATTACCGAATTAAATGCAAAATGTTCCTCCCCGCCGGCAACCCGGAGTAACGGGTTAATTGCGACCTGGAGCATGGCCATGCCGGAGCCGATCAGGAACAACGAGATTAAGGCGACCGGAAACGAGGGAATTATGGAAAAAATGACCGATCCGAGTAATGCCACAGCAAAAGCAAAAACCATAACCTTCTTTTCCTTGTATTTTTCAACAGCAAATCCTGAAGGTATTGAAAAAACACCATACGCAATAAAGAAAGCAAATGGTAGAAGTCCTGCCATGGCAAGGCTTACCTTGAAATCTGAGATAATCACCGGGATAAGCGGCCCCATGATATTCGTAAGAAATGAGATCACAAAAAACACGAACATGATCAATGCGACAACCATGTAATTTTTTTTCATCAGCTAATCATTGTTTATTTTAAGGTAACCATATCCACATTCCAGGCATTGACATTTATGACCGGTTTGCCAGCACCGGCATCCCTGAGGAAAAATTTGGCCTCATAATTACGCTCTTCACCCGGCAAAAGAGTGACGTAGTTATCCTGCCAGTAAACAGGTAATACGGGTTGTCCGGTTAAAGGATCCACGATATCGAAAAATATGAAGAAGGCAATTGCATTCGCAGGATTTTTAACCTTTAACCTGACAATACCATGTTTATCATCTTTCGAATACTGGTAATCATAAGTCAGCCCCACTTTAGGCAGCCGGTCAAGTGCCGTGTAATCGGCATATTGTTTTGTGGGGGTGTAAAATGGCCAGGACAATTTTTTGGCCGCTTCGTAGTCAAGGACATCATCTTTTGTTGACAACCAATAAATATTATTGTCGACTTCCTTATTTTCACTGTTATAAATTCTCAAATCCAAAAACCAAACGGGTGTCAGGTTTCTCATTACCGGAAGCTTATAAACAAATTTTGACGTATTCGTTTTTACATCGCCCGTCCACTGATCAGCGAATATTTCCTTTGAATTGATATCATAAGCCCTGATCTTCACAGTCAGGTGGATGGCATCCGATAAATCTTCATTGGCAAGGTAAATATCCTCAAAGCCATACCTGTAAATTGCGTGAAGTGGTGCGCAGGCTTTTCGTACGGCATAAAACGAACCATTTGGTTGCAGATAAGTATCGTACAACTGCCAGATCAGTTCGGGCCATGCGGAATTTAGTTTCCACTGAATCAACCCCGTGCTGACCGGTTTGTGTGCCACAAAAGCTTCGAACATCGGGCGCATCAACTCATAATTACTGACCTGTGACTTGAACGCGAATTCCTCCAATGTCGAAGATTCACCGTACCTTTGGGCCAATGATTCCCGGAAACGGTCAAGCGTAGTAAATTCATTCCGGCCAGTATGATACTCCCAGTATTTCTTATCAATAGGCCACAGGCTCTCTTCCGGCAACATCTTTCTTAGTGAAGCAACAGGAGGAATACTAGCACCCGGGCAGGTTTCGGTATTAAATCCCCAGGCACCACCGAGCGTTGTATCAGTAAACCAATAGACAGGAGGCGTCTCCGCGTAAGGTCCCATCATTTTCATCCCGGTAGGACCACTGATATCGCTTACCAGCGGAACTTCCGCTACAACGCGGTTATTTTCAGTACCTGCCCCTCCTGCCGACGTGGCATACGACCGTGAAGGGTCATATTTTTTGAATAATTCAATATACTTCCGCTCCAGATCGGGAGCAGGTAGTTTATCACTGCCCAGCATCCAGAGATAAATACACGGATGATTTCGAAGCCAAAGCATCTGATCTTTCCACGAGGCAGCTAAAAGATTGATGTCTTCCTCGGTAACAGCACCTCCGTATTTTACATCACATGGTTTAAGCAGGTATTCCTCATGTTCCCAGTGACAGTTCCAGCCGATCATCACCAGAATACCGTATTCATCACACAAATCATATAATTTTTCATCTTTCCCCCAAAAACCTTCGCACCTGATACTGTTCAGATTCATATGCTGTACATATTTTAACTGTGCTTCAACCGATTCTCTGGTATCCTGAAGCAACAAATCATCGGTCCAGCCGCCACCCTTGATTAATACAAACTTTCCGTTGACCTCAAAAGCCCGGTTCTTTCTTTCATCCAGAGAACTGCTGATTTCGCGTATGCCGTATTGCTTCTCCATCACATCCAGAATTTTGTTCCCGGCAACAAATTCAACTTTAAGCTTATACAGGGAGGGATTACCCATCCCGTTAGGCCACCAGAGTTTTACGTCTTTAACAGATAGTTCCGGGAAATCACCTGGCGAAAAATTGCACGACAAGGTATCGCCGGATTGCACAGTTACCTTTTGCTCAACAATACCTAATTGATAATCAACCCGCAGAGTCCCTTCGATTGGTTTCGCAGTGCTGTTAACCAGTTCTGTCTGAATAAAGAGCTCTGCATCTTTCGCCGTTGTTTTGTTGACTTTTGCATACACAAATGGGCTGCGGATTTTGACTCCCTCGTTTATTTCGAGGAACACTTCCCTGAAAATACCCAGGTTTCTGTCCCGGGGAAGCGGATTCCAGTCGACAAAACCAATCGAATATTCCCCATCGGCATGTTGCCACATCTTTAAAGCCAGCGTATTTTCCCCGGCAATAATAAATTCATTGATCTTAAAGGTGAACATCCGGTAAGTACCCGCGAACTGTTCCCTGCCAGCAACTTTTTTACCGTTAACCCACAGATCAGCCCTGTAGTTTATGCCATTAAAACGAAGGGAGACTTCCTTTTCAAGATCTTCCGGATTTAAAAGGAAGGTCGTTCTAAACCACCAGGGTTGTTTAAACTGATCATAATCTACATCCTGCATATTGATCCCGAAATAAGGATCTTTGATGACTCCTGTGGTTGCCCAACTGCCCAGTACAGTTCCCGGAACGATCGCCCGGTACCATGAACCGGCATCAAATCCATTCTGTGAGATCAGCTTTTCATCAATATTGTTCAGCTTATTTTCGGGTTGCATTTTCCAGTTTTCCTTTAGTACCTCCACCCTGGAGGTAATGAGCGGTTCGGATTGCCGGCAGAAAAGCATCAGGAATGGAACAGCAAGGAAAGAAATGACAATAGCCCGTCTAAACCAGCTGTTGGCTGCAGGATGCGCCGGGCTTTTTGTATCGGTCAGAACATTATAGGTGGGAAACTTCATGGGATTCATTTTTTATTGACATAATTCCGGATTGGGTATGAAATCAGATCACTCTGAATACCGTAGGTGCCCGGTAATCATATCAAAGGAAAAAAAATACAAATTCAAAAACTTCAAGAATATTACTCAGTTTGCATTTTATTTTAACCCGATTGTGAACTTTTAAAACTCAATTCTTCCTAAAAATGTTAGAATTCTTGCAGACAAACCCGGGCGAAGGGCATGGGGCGAGGGGCAGGGGGGCAGAGCATGGGGAAAGGGCGAAAGGGCAGGCTGTAGAGACGCACGGCCGTGCGTCTCTACAAAAGAGGCGAAAGGGAGATGATGAGAAAATGTGCTAATATGTCAATGTGCCAATGTTCCAATGCTTTCAGATTGGAATCACAGAGTTTAATGTATTCTTATTAGGAGTAATACCTAAACTTTTGTATGAATTGACTTCCCCGATTCTCGGGGCAGGCAGTCGAACTTTGTTTTGTGAATCGAAAATCAACGCAGCTAAATCCGTCATATTCTATTTCCCAATCCCGGAGGGATTAAATCTTTGTAACCCCGGGTAAGCAATTCCGGATCCAAAATTAATATATTGAAATCGAGTCTATTCGGAATTGCGCCACCCGGGGTTCGGACGATCAACCAATTGTGCGGCGCAACTACATCCCTAATTGAAAATCATGTGTTCCATGCGCCGCAAGTTAAAGCAAATACCCTTTTCATCGAAATTACGAGGCATTTCATCGAAAAAAATTGGTACACCATCAGGCTAAGGGATATCTTCGTCATCGTAATCATAAACTGATAGAAAATGAAACGAAAATTAATTCTGATCGCCGCACTCATTTTACTCCTTTTCGGTTGTAACAATTATTACATGGTCAGTTCTCTTAACCCGTTCTACACCGAAAAAAACATCACGCTTGACCGGAAAGTTGAAGGATCATGGACTGTACAGGCTATACCCGCGACTGAAGATTCCTCCATTAATCCGGCAATTTGGGGATTTGCGGATACTACATCCACATGGCTTATAAAACAACACATTTCGAAAAATGTAGTTAAGGATAAGCACGGAGCTGATTCAATTTCCTGGAAACCCGAAAATTTTTACATCGCTCAATTACGAAATTCATCCGACTCGGCCGGTTATGAATTTAAAGTTGTGCTGTTTCGTGCAAAAAATGTTCTTTATGCCGATTTTAGTACATCAAATAAGGAAAAATTATTTTCAAGCAAACTGGCCACGAACAATTTCTTCGAGGTTCATACATTGGCCCGGGTTACTTTTATCAATAATAGAATGACCTTGTCGTGGCTGGGTGCAGACTGTGTAAAGGATATGATCGAAAACAAGCGTGTACGTGTTAAATACCAGTGGATAAATGAGGCTGGTAAATTTGTACTTACGGCAACTTCGAAAGAACTATATGGAATGATTGAGCGGTATGCCGATCAGCCCCGATTCATGGATTGGAATAATCAAAAAGCGAAACTGGAATTAACCCGGATAAAATAGTGAACTATGAAAACTATTCAATTTAAAAGGCAATTAATCATTGCATTGCATTTGCTGTTCTGGATCGTATCCTTCAATCTGTTTAATAGCTTTTTTAGTCGCGGGGTAGAATCCGGTTATGTATTGAACGGAATGGATTTAACCTGGCTGGATTTATTGTGGATTACCAATTTAATTCTGTTTGTAGTTTTAACACCATTTATTTGGTTTGTAAAGGGAATCAATATAAGGTTAAAACGATGGGTAACAGCACTGAATTTGATTTTGATTCTGGCAGGTGCTTATTTATCTTTTTTCCCTTCCGGAACCGATCTTCTTATTCCTGTTCTATTAATCTATTTTCTCTCTAACTTCCTTTACGTACTAATCTTTCACCTTACGATTGTTGTGGCCGTTTATATAAATATCAGATTTTTGATAACGAGATATTTGTCGAAAGGCAGGATATGGGTTTACCTGGTAAATACGCTTGGGTTGGCTATCGTTGCCGGTATTCTGAATTATGCACTTTTCGATCTTTTCATCGACCTGATATTCCCGCAGATGTTCTTTCTTTCGTGGTTTACAGTGCCTGAACTCATTCTGATAATGATGGTGTATCTAACTATTACGACCGTTATCATCCTGCTGGTGAAGTACTGGCAAATGATTATCGACAACAGAGAAAAAGTACAGCACGAATTATCGGCACTTAAAGCCCAGATTAATCCACACTTTCTTTTTAATAATCTGAATACTATTTATGCATTGGCATCCAGAGGTGATCAGCGGACAAAGGATGTAATTCTGCAGTTATCCGATTTTTTAAGATATGTTTTGTACGATACCTCGAGTGAAAAAATTCAGCTTGAGAAGGAAATTGAAATCATAAAAACATATGTCGGTTTACAAAAGGAACGTATCAATCCCGATGTTACCGAAATAATTCTGAATATTACAGGGGATTTCAGCGGCGCATTGATTGCACCCCTGCTTTTGCTTCCGCTTGCCGAAAACTGTTTCAAACATGGGGTCGGAAAAAATAAGGGGACGATACTCATTGAGATTGCCTATTCAAATCATGAGCTGCATTTTATCACCAAAAATCCGGTTGCACGCCGCGAAGATCCGGTTAATAATGAGCAGGGAAAAATCGGGATTAAAAACGTCGAAAAAAGATTAAATTTGTTGTACCCTGGAAAGCACCTGCTCTCATTTGACGAGAACGGGGATACCTTCAGTGTTGATTTAAAGCTTAATCTGTCAGATAATAATGGCCATTAAATGTATAGTGATCGAAGATGAACCCGCTGCAAGAGAAATTCTGCAACGCAACATATCGCAATGCCCCGATCTGGAGTGGTGTGGTTCATTTGAAGATCCTTTTTCGGCCCAAAGTTTTCTTGATAAGAATAATGTGGATCTTATGTTTCTGGATATCAACCTGCCGGGAATGTCAGGAATCAGTTTTTTGCGTACGCTGATTAAACCGCCGCTGGTAATTATCACGACTGCCTATTCACAATATGCCGTTGATGGTTTCGATCTTGAAGTCGTCGATTTTCTGCTAAAACCGTTTTCGTTTGAAAGGTTTTACAAATCAGTAAATAAGGCGAAAGAACGCTTAATCCCGAAACCAGATAGTTCACATTCGCGAAAAATCCTGGTAAGGGCCGATAAGCGTATTTACCAGATCGACCTCGATGAACTATTGTATGTTGAGGCCTGCGGTGATTACACCACAGTGTGTTGCTCCGATAAAAAGCTGATCGCGCACGAAACTTTGAAAAGCTGGGAAGAAAAACTCAAGGGATATTCTTTTTATAAAATACACCGGTCGATCATTATCAATCTTCAAAAGATAAATCATATCGAGGGAAATATGGCAATCATCGGTAAGCAAAAACTCGTGGTATCAGAAGCTTACCGCGAACAATTGATCACCTTACTGCTGGGACGGAACCTGACACAGATCGGGTGAGGATGAAACCATGACCGGACAGTCAAATATTGTAGTTATTATTCCTTACCAAATAGTCTGAATATTGTATTTCCTTATGTTTTCATCTTTTGTTGCAATAGTCAAATTGTCGTTTTTGCATTGAGCAATCAAAAGTCTGTCAAAAGGGTCGCGATGAATAAATTCCAAAGTTGAAACAATTATTGTATGGTCAAATGTAATAGGCAATAATTCAAAACCGTTTTCTTCTACCATTTCAAGAAATCGCTTAAACCCTTTAGGAAATCTAAATTTATCAAGACTGATTTTAATCGAAATCTCCCAAATGGATGCAATGCTGACGATCTTTAAATTGTCAGTATCCTCAATAGCATCTCTAACATTACCTGATAATTTTTCATCACCATTGAGAAACCAGACAAGAGTGTGAGTATCAAGGAGTATGTCCATTACATATAGTTTTTGAAATCATCCAATGGAGCATCAAAATCTGGAGATATGTAAATTTGTCCTTTAGCACAACCAAACTTTGGAATCTTTTTCTTTAATTCATTTTTTCTTTTACTCATTAAAGAATCGATGAAGTCATTTACTTCAGCCTTTAAGTCTGACGGCAAGTAATTGATCTTTTTATATAATTGAATCTGTTTCATAATGCTTCTTTTTCACAAAGGTACATTCTATTTTTATATGCGATTATCTTCGAAGTTAGGATTTTTTCAGCTTGCAACCATTATAGCCAGTTAATTTATTTCCAATATCTCAATAGTTTCATTTAGTGAATTCTGTTTTGCAAAATCAATGGCATTCAGTCCATAATTACCTATAAAATTCATGTCTGCTCCATGCGATAATAGAACTCTAACTAAATCGTTAAATCCATGTTGCGAAGCAAACATAATAGGTGTTGAATTGTCAATGTCTTTAGCGTTGACATTTGCTTTGTATTCCAACAAAACTTTAACTGAATTAATTTTATTGGCATTAGATGCAAACATTAATGCTGTATAACCTTTTTCGTCTTTCTGCTCTATGGAAGCACCCTTATGAATTAGCAGTGCAACGACATTGTCATTGCCCATATATGCTGCTGACATTAATGGTGTTAGTCCCGTGTCGTCTGTGATATTTATGTCTGCGTTAGCTTCTAATAGTGCTTTAACAATTTCAGTATTGCCATTTGCAGATGCTGCAATTAAAGCTGAGCTGTTAAATATTTTCTGTTTCTTGTTTGTCCCTTTTTTATTTATGTCAGCACCGCTCTTAATCAAGGCTTCAACAATTTTCACTTGTTGTCTGCTTGCAGAAAGTAGAATTGCTGGAATACAATTTCTGTCAAACGAGTTCGGATTTGCACCAGAGTTGATTGCTTGAATAGCTTGGGCAATATTGTCGGTAACAATCGCATTTATCAAAGCAATGTCTAAAGAGCTTTGTCTGTCCGTAGGGTTGCTTTTGAATATTCTGTCAAATAGGCTCATTGGTCTTGTTGTCTATTAAATGGCTATAACGTTTAATTGTCCGGTGAAAGCAGACCTATTTTACGCAAATTGGGTGAACAGGTCTGACTGATATCAGATCTATATAAAGTTAATGTTTCTCCTTTGCAATTTGGCAGGTGTGCCAGGTATTTTTACAAATAGTTTTCGGAGTAGACCCAATGTTTAAATGGTCAATTCGTTTCTCTATTCCTAATAAAGCTTAAATTTGCCGGATAAAAGAAAATCGGATGATAGAGATATGCGCGTTGGCTTCAGGGAGTAATGGAAATTGCTATTATATTGGAAATAAAGAGGATGCAATTCTGATCGACGCCGGTATTAACTGCAAACAAATCCTGATGCGGATGAAATCAAAGGGTCTCGACCCGGCGAAAATCAGGGGGATATTCATTACGCACGAACACAACGACCATGTATGCGGAGCGCGTGTGCTGGGGAAAAAACTGGATGTTCCTGTTTATATGACCAAAGGTACCTACCAGTCGCTCTACCTGACGAATCAGCCGCATGCCGTAAGATTCATCAAGGCGGGCGAGCCGGTTATGCTGATCCCGTTTATTATTCATCCCATTCTGAAAAATCACGATGCCAAAGAGCCCACTTCCTTCCGCATCGATTTTCAGGGAATAAATATAGGAGTCTTTACTGATATCGGGTTACCCTGTCAGAATGTTACCTCTCATATTAAAGCTTGTCACGCAATATTTCTGGAGACCAATTATGATGAAAAAATGCTTTGGGAGGGATCATATCCTTATCACCTGAAGCAACGCGTGGCATCGGATGTCGGGCATTTATCCAATATACAGGCGGTGAATTTATTGTCTGAACACGCTGGACCATCGTTGAAATGGGTGTTTCTGAGCCATCTCTCAGCCGAGAATAATACTCCGCAAATTGCATGGGATACTTTGAAACATCTCGAACACAGGTTCAATCTCAGGCTGACCTCACGTCGCGAAGCAAGCGATTTAATAGAAATTGAAATTTGAACTAAACCGGTTATTGCAGATCAGCAAATTGGAAGAGAGTTTCAGGAAACCTTCATCATTTCCTTTAACAGGAAAGCTTTTGATTTCACACCCACAAACCGGTTGATTTCAGTCCCGTCTTTGAACAATATCATGGTTGGTATGCCCCGGACATTATAGGTTGAAGAAACAGACTGAAATTGCTCTACATTTAGTTTCCCTACCGCATTGTTCCCCGAAAGTTCTTCCGAAAGTTCGTTCAGTACTGGTGCCATCATTTTACAGGGGCCACACCATGATGCCCAAAAATCGACCAGAATAACTCCCTTTTTTATTTGCTGACTGAAATTCTTGTCTGTTAAAACTCTGATTCTTTCATTGTCAGCTACTACAGGCATGTTTTTCATTTTTTGAAAAGCAAAAAATACATAGGCGGCAATCCCTAGGACTATTGCCGCAATTAGAATTCCAACCATCTTTGCTGTGATTTTTTAAAAGCTCTGCCTTAAGAATCAGGCGAAACTTGTTTTTTTAATATCGTTAATCCGTATTTTTTTGTTCCAATAGGGTACAGTAACTCCACGAGATCGCCGGACCTCGTAACTGTAATTATTTAAAAAGCTGCAAATCAGGGAAGAGCAAAATCTGGTTATTGAATTACCGAATCAATAATCCGAATCACTTCGTCTGCCGCATCTTTCATCGTTGCTCTTACCGCATCGGGCATGTTCGCAGCCATCACTTCCGGGTTTACTGAAGCGACATAGGTTTTCCCGTCATCTTTAATGTAGATGGAGATCCGGCAAGGCATCATGACAGAAACAATTCTTTCGTCGCTCTTTTCCAGCATCCTGCCTGAAAATTCCGATTTACAAATTTCGAGTACTTTAACCGGCTTCACAGCTTTGCCATCTTTTGCAAGTGATTGCTGTAAATCGTGAACAACCGGAATATTCCATTCGCTGCCTGAGGCAGCAAGAGTCAATAAATCAACGGTCTTGTCAAAGTCCCAGGGACTTACATTTTCAATAATCAACTGATTCGTTTCCATATCGGGTTTCGGGTTTTAATTGATTTCTTTAGCGATAGCAATTGCGGCTATGGTTCCATCGGCCACTGCAGTTGTGATTTGCCGGTATTTTTTGCTGATTACATCACCTACGGCAAATACATCGGGCAGGTTGGTACGCATATCCTCATCCGTTTTAATATAACCCCATTTATCGAGTTTAAGTTTATCCTTAAAAAGCTGAACATTGGGTTTCATACCAATAAAGATAAATACTCCGTCAGAGATCAATGTTTTGATTTTCTTTGTTTTAAGATCCTCTACTTCCGTAATGATCTTATCGCCGTCACGTTTGAAGGAACGAGGCTCATGCTCAAGCAACGCGCTGATTTTGGGGTTGGCAAAAAGTTTTTCCTGCGCAGTTTTATTGGCAGTAAATGCATCGAACTGGTGAACCATTGTTATTTTAGCGGCAAATTTAGAAATGAAGTCCGATTCCTCCACGGCTGAATTTCCTCCGCCGATAACAACGACCTCCTTATCTCCGTAATACTTGGCGTCGCATGTGGCGCAATACGATATTCCTTTCCCTTTCAGCTCAATTTCGCCGGGAACTCCCATTAAATTCGGGGATGTACCCGTCGCAATAATGATTTTCTTCGCTTTTACAGTCTCATATTCATCAAGGACGATCTCCTTTTTGTCGAGATCAATACTTGTCACGTCAACGGCAACTTTGTAAGCCGTACCGCAAAGCTTGGTCTGTTCCGACATGTTGTGTGACAGCATATAACCGGCCTGTGGTTCAATAAAACCGGGATAGTTCGACACTTCGTGCGTTGTTGCAACGTGACCACCCGGTAACGCAATATCAATTAACACAGTGTTAATCTTTGCCTGGCACAGGTAGAGTCCGGCTGTAAGACCGCCGGGTCCTGCACCCAAAATCATCACATCGAATTCCGATACCGTACGTTTGATCTTGCCAATGATCGATGCAACTTTGCTGTCGGGGAGTAAACTGTTCAAATTCTTTATGATATCGCTTCGTTTAATCCCGCCGGTCAAACGTTCGCCAACCTCTTTCCCATTATCATAAAATATTAGGGTAGGGGAAGATTTTACTTCAAGTTTATCGGAAAGTTCCCGGTTTTTCTGCCTGAAAATCTTCAAAAATTTAATATCCCCACCATATAATTTGGAAAGTGATTCAAATTTTGGTGCCAATGCTTCACAAGGTGGACATTCAGAGGAGTAAAAATCAAGGACTACTTTCCCGGATTGCAATACCTCTTTTTCAAATTCAGCAGATGTAATTTCAGTCATTTTATATATTTTTTAATATTCAGTAACACGTTTTATTATTCCATATAGGCTGCAAAACCCAATTCAAGTAATTCTTTCACCGGACGACAATCGGGCGAGCAGATTGATCCGTTTTTATTTTTTGCAACCGATCCGCAGCCGCCTCCGCAGGCGAGTTGAACTGAGCAGGTTTTACATTCGGGAATGGTTGTGACATCACGGTTTTCCCATTGATTGATCAATTGTTCGTTGCGGCTGACTTCGGGGTAGAACGTTCCCAAAGCCTCGTCGGTTTTACCCACTGTGGCCGTGCAGGAGTAAATTCTGCCTGTATAATCAAAAGCCCATTCCGTTTTACAGGCAGGACACGCATCGAAAAGCGGTTCGGGAAGTTTACCATTTTGAGACAGGTACTTCGATATGGAATAGGCCGGTTTGTAAAAAGCCTGTATATAAGGATATTGTCTGTTCAGTTCGAAAATCTTTTCATATAATGCAAGGCGGGTAAAGAGTTTATCAGGGGTGGACTGACAGTGGTGAAGTTCATAATTTCTTCCAATCTGTGTTTTAAACAAATGGTGAGAAGTCCACCCTTTTTCGATGGCAAACCTTGCGAATTCGGGAAGGTTATCAATATTTTCCTTGTCGATGACCATCCGGAGATTTACTGCAATTCCATTTTCAAGGCACGCATCCACACCCCGGACAATTTTGTCAAATGTTTTTCCGCCACCTTTGAGTGTTCTGCGGACATCGTGGATGGGTTCGGTCCCGTCAATCGTGATCTGAATTTCGCGGATGTTTCCTGTCTTCAGAATTGAGGTATACTCTTCGAGTGTGTACCCGTTGGTGACAAAGCAAACTTCGAGTTGAGCCTCATTTGCTTTTTTCAGTAAATAGGTGATTTGCTCTTTCTGATGAGGTGTGTTAAGTAATGGCTCACCGCCAAAAACCGTGATGTATTTTTTGCGAGCCACAAATTCAGTTTCGAGGTACTGAAAGAAAGCATCGGTCAGTGCTGTACCCTGCGCTGCACCCTGATTGGTATATTCGTCCTGGTAACAATAGGTACATCCGAAATTGCAGCTATAATTCAGAATGAAAAAAAGTTGAATTTCGTCCTTGTCGCGGTAATCCACTGCATTATAATACTGCGAGCGGAAAAGCTTTTTTTCGGTTTCTTCATCGGCCAGGTAGCCTTTTTGAACCATTTCAACCATAAATTCGGGATCGGCTTCGCCCCCGTCGCGCAGTATTTTAAGCATACCGGCCTCCCCCGGATCGAGGATATCGGCGTTGCCCGATAACAGGTTGACAATGAAGAAGTTTTCACTCTTCTTAACTTTCGAAAATATATTTTGTGCTGAATATCTCATTCCGGATAACTCTTAATTGACTTGTATGTTTTTGATCGGTTTGATTCTGTTTATGGGTGAATACAAATGCATAAGGGTGATATTTATGCATAAGATCTGGGATCATAAAAATAGTATTGTTTCATGCGAAATATGTCTCTAACATAATGAAACCAGGGCTCATGATGATGGATGATTTGCAGAATCAGTTGAATTTAACGGAGTGCCGGCAATTTTGTTCCCGGCACTCCATTTCAAAAATCATGAATCAATCATGACATCCAACTACAGTCCGTGAAGTTTTTGCACAACACTGGGCAGTTTTTACCTCTTTGGACACTTCTTTTTTCTTGATAAGACTTTTCATCCGTATTTAATTTGTTTTAAATGTTCGGATTGAACCCGCATGTAGGTTACCCATCCTTGTTTGTACTGACGAACATGCTCGTTTCGTGGCAATATAAATTCGTTCATTGTTACAACTTCCGGTTTTTTTATTCCCGGATGATTTATCTTTTACAGCCACATCCTCCGCCTGACGGTTTTTTCCCCGTGATGGTGAGACTGGCTACTTCTGCTTTTCCTTTTGCATAAGGTTTCGATTCTTCGATAATTTCAATTCCCTGGAAACCTTTTTTATACAGGGTAGCGAGGTATTCCGTGCGGGTTACGGAACCGGCCCAGCACTCGGCAATTGCGACCGGGTCGTTGCGGTATTCTTCAGCGATAGGAGTGGTTGCGTAGATATCACTAACAACAAAGCGTCCCCCTTTTTTCAGAATACGGTAAACTTCACTCCAAACAGTGTCTTTATCAGCCGCGTGATTAATCGTGCAGTTTGAGATGACAAGATCGGCAATTTCATCGTCCAGGTTAAGATTCTCCAAATCAGAACGGAGGAAGCGAACGTTCTTTACATCAAATTTTGCCGCATTTTGCCGTGCTTTTTCGAGCATTCCATCCGAAACATCGATCCCGTATACAAATCCTGTTTCCCCGACTTCTTCTGCCATCCGCAGAACATCGGTTCCGCGACCACTGCCTAAATCAACACAAACTTCACCCGGTTTTGGTGCGGAGTAATTGATCGCTCCACCGCAAGACAAACAACAATCTGTGTCTGCCAGGGCGCCATACCTGATATTAATGGCCGTGATATTCATTTAATTAGGAATTATAGTTTAAAAATACTAAATTTTTACCTGAGTTAACATGTACTGCAAGGTTTTTTCACAATAAAGAGTCCGATCAGGCCGCCAAAAAGGGCGTTGGAGTACGGATCACTGGTAACAGGAGAACTACCCGATCCCGCGCCAAAATAATAGAAATACAGTATACCGGCGACAGCGCCGGTCGAAAAGCCGAGAACCGGTTTCCAGAAGTACCATGATGTCATTACCGCTTTAAATCCTTTCGGCTTGTTATCAATTTCGCAAGAACCACTCATTTGTTGTTTATTTGTGACCGTACAAAACTACTGAATATTTTATTATAAATCGCATTAGTATCACTTAAATCTTTTTAGTATCACTATTTTTAATACTTTTGCCCTGGTTGAAGTTATTTAGAGAATTATGGATTTGATTTTTAAGAAGGATATATCTGACAATGTAGCTCAGGAGCTTTTTGAGAGTGATGAGAAATGTCTTGAATTTCTTGCAGATCTCAAATGGGCTGAAGGTTTTTCGTGCAGAAAGTGTAAAAATACAAATTCGTGTACTGGAAAGACACCATTTTCAAAACGATGTACAAAATGTAAATCGGAGGAGTCGGCAACATCAGGAACGATTTTTCACAATTGCAAATTCCCGGTTCATAAGGCTTTTTTTATCGCGTATAATGTTTGCAAAGGGAAGGAGGATGTTTCGACCTATGAGTTTGCCCGGCGTCTGGCATTACGGCAGATGACCTGCTGGAATTTCAAAACAAAAATTCAGAGTGCCCTCAAATCGATAGATACCCTCACCGAAAATGAAAAGGTGGCCATTCAAATGATGCTGGAAGGTAATGAATCAGGAAAAGCCTTATAGCGAAATGCAGTCCGAAAGCATTGGCATATTACCACATTTGCACAATTTCTCATCTTCGCCTCCCGGGAACCACGTGACTCGCCCTGTGACTCGTCCTGATTTTTGTTTATAGATTCAGAAGTGACCGGGTGACTGCAATTCAAAATTGAGCAAAACTAATGGGCCTTTATTCTTTCCTTAAAAAGTCACCCGGGACAGAAGTGACCGGGTGACTACGGTTAAAAATTGAGCAATGTCAGCGAGCGTTTGTTCATTTGTTTGATAAGTCACCCGGTCACTTTTCTCGCCTCTCTTTGCCTTGTCGCCCGCTCGCTTCCATCGCCCCATCGCTTCATCTTCGTTGCTCAAAGAATTGTTTCATCAGCAGCGCGCATTCATCCCGGAGAATGCCGCCCAGGAGTACAGTTTTAGGGTGTAGCGCGTCAGGCGCAAATTTAATGAATCCCCGCTTTTCATCAGCGGCTCCGTAGACTATACGGTCGATTTGCGACCATCCAAGAGCCCCGGCACACATTACACATGGTTCGATTGTGACATAAAGAGTACAGCCGGTGAGGTATTTTCCCCCAAGCATGTTGGCTGCAGCAGTAATGGCCTGCATTTCGGCATGGGCAGTGACATCATTCAACGTTTCGGTAAGGTTATGGGTTCTTGAAATGATCTGGTTGCGACACACCACTATGGCTCCCACTGGAATCTCTCCCTGAGCAAACGCCTGTTCCGCTTCGGCAAAGGCACGTTTCATAAAATATTCATCATCAAAAGGAGCTATCATAATCGGGTGTTTTAAAGCTCAAAAGTACAGGATATTCGTTACTTCTGCTAATTTGTGATCCGGGAACGGACCCCGGTTTGACAAATGATTTGCGGATAACTATTTCCAGCTGTGGTGAGCCCTTCAATAACCTGTCGCGGATGACAAAATAGGTTTTCTTATATGCCCTTAGTTTTGTAATTTTACGCCTTAAACATACAAAGTAATAAAATGTATAGAAACTTTACTTGCGGTGAACTCCGGCAGGCGCATGTCGGGCAGGAACCGGTTCTGGCTGGCTGGGTACAAACAGTGCGGAACCTTGGGGCAATGACCTTTATCGACCTTCGTGACCGATATGGAATTACCCAGCTGGTAGCCGATGAAAATACTCCTGCTCAGTTGAAGGAACAATTTAGTAAACTTGGACGCGAGTATGTGATTCAGGTGAAAGGGATTGTCCGTGAACGTTCAAGTAAAAATTCCAAAATTGCTACCGGTGATATAGAGGTCGACGTAAAGGAGTTGACCGTTCTGAATAAGGCAGCTGTTCCCCCGTTTACGATACAGGATGATACTGACGGAGGAGACGAGTTAAGAATGAAATTCCGCTACCTTGATCTTCGGCGTGAGGCAGTGCGTAAAAACCTTGAGTTAAGGGCCAGAATGGCGCATGTTGTCCGCAATTACCTCGACGATCTCCGGTTTATTGAAACCGAAACACCGGTCCTGATGAAATCGACACCCGAAGGGGCTCGTGACTTTGTGGTTCCTTCTCGGATGAATCCGAACCAGTTTTATGCCCTGCCACAATCGCCTCAGATTTTCAAGCAACTATTAATGGTGGCTGGTTTCGATCGTTACTACCAGATCGTGAAATGCTTCCGGGACGAGGACTTACGTGCAGACCGTCAGCCGGAGTTTACACAGATTGACTGTGAAATGTCGTTTGTAGAACAGGAAGATGTACTGAATATGTTTGAAGGTCTTGCACGCCACATGTTCAGGGAAATTAAAGGTATCGATCCCGGAGCATTTCCCCGGATGACCTGGGCCGATGCTATGGAAAATTACGGCTGCGACAAGCCTGATATCCGTTTCGGAATGATGTTTAGGAATTTATCAGATATAGTTAAAGATAAAGGATTTAAATTATTTGATGAGGCCGAATATGTTGTTGGAATATGTGTGCCTGGTTGCGGGGAATATACCCGCAAGCAACTGGATGCCCTGACCGAATTTGTCAAACGGCCCCAGGTTGGTGCCAGTGGCCTGGTTTATGCCAAAATCAATACTGACGGAAGTGTGAAATCATCTGTCGATAAATTTTATTCCCAGGAGGATTTGGCGAAATGGAGCGTTATTTTCGAAGCAAAACCCGGCGACCTGATCCTGATCATTTCGGGTGAAAAAAGCCGGTCTTTGTCTGCATTATCGGTTCTGCGTCTTGAAATGGGCAGGCAGTGCGGTTTAATGGATAAGGAAAATTTCAAACCACTTTGGGTAATCGATTTTCCATTGCTGGAGTGGGATGAGGATACGTCCCGTTTTTACGCGATGCATCATCCGTTTACTTCACCAATCCCGGCTGATATTCCGCTGCTGGAAACAACCCCTGGAAAAGTACGGGCGAATGCCTATGACCTGGTCATCAATGGAGTGGAGATAGGCGGCGGTTCGGTCAGAATCCATGACAGCGAGCTACAGGCAAAGATGTTTAAAATGCTCGGCTTTACCAAACAGGAGGCTGAAAACCAGTTTGGATTTTTAATGGAGGCATTCAAATATGGAGCGCCACCCCACGCCGGAATTGCCTTTGGTTTCGATCGTCTTGTATCGATGTTTGCCGGGCTCGATTCAATCCGTGATGTGATTGCATTCCCGAAGAATAATTCAGGCAGGGATGTTATGAACGATGCCCCCTCCGAAATTGCCAAGTCACAACTCGATGAACTGTGCCTTGCATTGGTTACGCCTAAAAGTAAAGGCTAATTCAACATGGTTCTGATTTAGGAAAAAAAAAGACAACCGGAGTTGTCTTTTTTTTTTGATTGATAATGAAATTATTTCACCTGTTGTTTTTTTCTCGCTGAATAGTTAATGTGAAGCGCTTGCGCTTTCCTTAACTCTTCCTTCACCTCCTGGATAATCTTCATTTTGGTACTTTCATCAGCTTTGATTGAAGCAATCATCATCGGGATCTCCGATTCGTCACGGGCAGCTCTTTCTGCAGTTATAAAACTCAGAATATCGCTTGGATTGGCGAATTGGTCATTCAGTTGAATCTGTGGTTCTGTACCGAACGTTTTTTGATATTGCGGTATTGGCTGACCAATGTAGATGTAACTGACCAAAGTTTTCTTTGCCAGTTTTGTCAACTCAGTTGCTTCAGGTTTTCTGATTTTCACCATCAGCGTTACCTCACGCATGGTTGTCGTAACCATAAAAAAACAAAGCATCATAAAAACAATATCAGGAAGCGAGGCAGTAGATACTGCTGGCATCTCTTTCGAGGTGTCTTTTCTAAATTTTGCCATTTTTTGTCCTCCTTTAATTATAAAGTTTTAACCCCAACCTTTTTAGGCTCGGCTTCTGATATTTTCTGCGGATAGATCAATTTGATCGCTTCCTGTTGCTCCTCAGTCAAGTCATTGAATGGTTTGCTCCATTTCTCCATCGCTTTTGCATCCCGAAGTTCGTTGACTGCGGCCACTAACTCATTCTGCACCTGCAGGTAAGCCCCGTAAGTGGTTCCGAAGTCGTTTCGTAACGAGATTACCCCGTTTTTCACGATTTCAGTCGGGCCAAAAAATGGAATATCTTTCGTCTCCTTTTCAGGAAGCGTTTCCAGATTCTTCGGATTATCCAAAAACTCCTTCGCTTTGGCACGCAAATCTTTTATGCCTAACCATTCACCTTCAACCAACAACTGATCCTGGGCGTTCACTAAAACCACAAAGATATTTCGCTCATTGATTTTAATATCCGTTTGAACCTGGTTAGGATCAGCAGGCGGAGGAAGTCTCCGTTCAAGACCTGAATCCACATCCATTGTTGTTGTTAGAAGAAAGAAGATCAGAATCATAAAGGCAATATCTGCCATCGACGCATTGGGTATTTCCGGAACTTTTTTTGCCATTGTGCTACTATTAATTAGTTTATTTAAGCAGATAACAAGCTTAAAACTGTTAAGCTATTTGGTCCAGTACCTTGAAAGAGAGGTGTATACCAATGTAGCCACAGAAATAAAAGCTAAAATATAGGTGGCATATAAGCCAACATCTGTCAGCCTGGCTGTATTTGGTGTCAATGTTCCGTCTGCAATCAAAGCCTGTGTCCCAAAGAATTGTGGAATTTCATCTGAAGACATCAAATAAGCAATCAGAATAATAACTGCTAATGCCACAAAAGAAATGATCATCTTTTTACTATCTCCTTTGATTGTAAAGGCCTGGTATAAAGAAAAGCCAAGAATACCAAGTGCCCCTATAATTAAGAGAAAATAGGCCCAATAAAAATTTGTATCCAATGAGCCGTCAAGTTTGGCATTGTCGTCACTGTTTTTTATTACAAAAAATACAAAGAGGACGGACAGAATAAACATGACGTAAAGACTGATATTCAAATATTTGAGAATTTTGTTAATACTCATGGAAGTAAGAAATAAATTGATTAAATTATTTTTGCAGGTTATGTTTTACAAGAAGGTCCATCAAAGAAATAGAAGCATCTTCCATTGCGCTGGTGATGCTGTCGATCTTGGAAAGGAAATAGTTGTAAAATACCTGAAGAATCATAGCAACAACAAGTCCGAATACAGTTGTAATCAACGCGATCTTCATACCACGTGCAACAAGGGTAGGAGAAATATCACCGGCAGCCTCGATAGCATCGAAGGCGATGACAAGCCCGATAACTGTTCCCAGGAATCCAAGCATGGGACCCAGAGCGATAAATAAGGCAATCCAGCTTAACCCTTTTTCAAGCAGTCCCACCTGAAGACCACCGTATGATACGATCGATTTTTCTACAACATCGAGCCCTTCGGAATGACGGTCAAGACCCTGGTAGAAAATAGAAGCAACTGGTCCGCGTGTGTCACGGCATACCGCTTTTGCAGCCTCAATACCACCTTTGTTCAATGCTTCTTCAACATTACGAAGCAACTTTTTCGTGTCTGACGTAGCGAGGTTTAAATAGATGATCCTTTCGATACAAAGTGCAAGACCAAAAATCAAACAGGCAAGAATCGAAGCCATAAATCCCGGACCTCCCTCGATAAATTTCTGTTTCAACTGACTGTGCATCGATTGGCCAGCTTCACTTTGGGCAGCGGCCTGTTCAATCGGATCAGCAGTCAAACTTTTTGGTTGTGCCTGGGTAGAAGCCGGTGTCTGTGCCTGTGCCTTGGTTTCGAAGGAATTCCCAAAACTAAGCAACCCACAAACTGCAATTAGTGCAAATAGCTTTCTCATAACTGGTTCTGAATTTTTAATTAATAAATTGTTTTAAATAATTGGTTCTTTGTTTACTATTTTGCATGATAAAATAAACTCGATTCAAAAGTATAGAATTTTCTTAATATGAACATGCCAATATACTGAAAATCAAAAAAAACATTTTTAATGGTTTAAGTGTTTCTATTTGAGCTGCGAAAATTATAAAAAGAAATTGGATTAAACAATTAATTTTCAACCTCACCGCTAAGATTTTGCATGAGATATGCTTTAACCTCCGAAATGGGGAGGTTTTGACCCAGCAGAAACATCATTTTGGTTACTGCCGCTTCCACCGTAATGTCCTTACCACTAACAACTCCGGCCTCCAGAAGTTCCCTGCTGGTTTCGTAATATCCCATTTTCACCTTTCCTCCCGGACATTGACTGACATTCATAAATACAATTCCAGAACGTGTTGATTGCCTGATTGCCTCAAAAATCCAGGGAAAAGTTGGCATATTTCCCGATCCGTAAGATTCAAGAATGACTCCCCGGAGTCCCGGAAGCGCAAGAATTGCCTCAAAATATTTTCGGCTAAGTCCGGGGAAAATCTTAATGACGATAACATTATCATCAACTGAGGTGTTAATATTAAGTATTCCCTTGCTTCTTGGGTAATTTATCTTTTCGTAATCGTACTTTATATCAACCCCTGCAATGGCAAGGGAGGGATAATGGTGAGAGGTGAATGCACTGAATTGTTGTGAATCCTGTTTCGTCGTACGGTTCCCCCTGAAAAGATGCGAACTAAAATAGATACATACTTCCGGAACGATTGCCTTACCTTCTTTCTTTGCCGCCGCAATCTGCACAGCGGTAATGATATTTTCCTTGCCATCGGTGCGTAATACACCGATCGGAAGCTGGGATCCGGTCATAATAACCGGCTTATCGAGATTTTCGAGCATATAGCTAAGCGCCGATGCTGTATAGGCCATGGTGTCGGTTCCGTGCAATATCACAAACCCATCGTATGTTGAATAATTGGTCTTAATTGTTTTTGCAAGCTGAACCCAGATATCCGGGGTCATATTGGCAGAATCGATCGGCGGATTAAACGTCACCGATTCAATCTCGAACCCGAGTTTATATAGTTCGGGAATCTCTTCCTGGATAAGTTCAAACTTCATCGGAGAGAGCGTTTTGGTCTTGGGATCTTCACGCATTCCGATCGTTCCCCCTGTATAAATAATCAGAATGGATTGTTTAGGTGATGCCACTTGTATGCAGATGTATTAGGTGCTTAATCTATTGCAAAAATAAAAAACCCCGACAAATTAAACGCCTAAAATCCAAATAATTGTTGCGCAGTCAGGGTCGTCATACGGGCTACCTGCTCAATGCTGGTTTCATGCAAATGTGCAATCCGCCCGGCTATAAGTGTAATATAGGCACTTTCGTTCCGGCGTCCGCGGTGTGGGACAGGGGCAAGCCAGGGTGAGTCTGTTTCAAGCAAAATGTGCTTAAGGTCAATTTGCTGTACGGTTTTGTCCAGTCCTGAATTCCTGAAAGTAACGATTCCGCCTATTCCGATTTTAAATCCAAGGTCTATCACCTGTTGTGCCTGTGCTAAATTTCCGGTGAAACTGTGGAAAACCCCTGTCAGTGATTTATCTTTCTCCTTTTCAAGTACTTCGAAAACCTCGGTAAACGAATCCCTGACATGGATAATTATCGGAATACCTCCCTTTTTTGCCCATCCGATTTGAATTCTGAAAGCCTCTATCTGTTCATTGATAAATGTTTTGTCCCAGTAGAGATCAATTCCGATTTCTCCGATTCCTGAAAATGACCGCTTGTTATACCAGTCTTCGATCAGGTGCAGCTCATGGCGAAAATCTTCCCGGACAGAGGTCGGATGTAAGCCGATTAATGGTACAAACAGTTCAGGATTGGAATCAGTCAGATCGAGCATCGGCTTTATCGTAGAACTGTCGATATTGGGTAAGACAATTTTACTGACTCCCGCTGTTACAGCCCGGGCTATGGCTTCGTCCCTGTCGGAACTGAACTCTTCAGAATAAATATGCGAATGGGTATCAATAAACATTGTGCAATTTTGGCGTAAATATACCGGATTTGATCCTGCAGGTCAAGAGGGACTTTTAGTTCCGAACGAACCAAACCGAAAACAAATGTTGTATCCTGATAAAAATCATACTATTGCATCATGGATGTTCCGGCTTTAGAAAGTCTGATTTTAAGCGATTTTTATTAAAAACTTACAAATCAAAAGTTATAAAGGTAGTTTTGATTACAGATTATTTATTTGTAAACTCGCACCGTCGAAAACCAATTATATGAAGCATCAAAACATCAGTGTAATTATAAGGTATCGGCATTAAAAGCAAACAACTAACATTATTGTAATAATCATGGAGAATTTCGAACAATTGAAGACTGTAAAGTTTTACAGTGGTGACACAACCCCGCTTGAGATGCACAAAGTGCGTGTGGTTCAAAAACTAAACCTTTTACCCATCGAAGAACGTAAAGTGGCGGTCTTTGGTGCAGGTTTCAACACATTTTTGCTTCAGAACAAGGATGTTTTCCTCGATATGCTTACCGATTCCGGGACCAATGCAATGAGCGATAACCAGGTTGCGGCAATGAGTGTTGCCGATGATTCGTATGCAGGGTCGGCCAGTTACTATAAACTGGAGACAGCCATTAGGGAAGTTTTCAATCAGCAGTACTTTTTGCCGGTACATCAGGGTCGTGCAGCCGAACACATTATCTCCAAGACCTTTGTAAAGCCTGGAACTGTTGTTCCAATGAACTACCATTTTACAACAACAAAAGCACATATCGAAATGATTGGTGGTGTTGTAGAGGAAATTTATACCGATGAAGCACTAAAGACCAAAAGTGATTTCCCGTTTAAGGGGAATATGGACATTGACAAGCTGAACAAGGTGATCGAAAAATGGGGTGCCGCCAATGTGGCATATATCCGGTTCGAAGCAGGCACTAACCTGATTGGTGGACAACCTTTTTCGATGGCGAACCTGCGTGAGGTTTCCACAATCGCAAAAGCCCATAAGATTATGTTGCTGATGGACACGAGTTTAATTAATGAAAACCTGTATTTCATCAAAATACGTGAAGAAGGTTATCAGAATAAACCAATTAAGGATATTTTGCATGAGATGCTCAGTTATACAGACTTCTCCTACTTCTCCGGTCGCAAGGTAAGCTGTACACGCGGTGGTGGAATCTGCACAAACAACCACGATATTTACATGAAAATGCGTGACTGGGTGCCACTTTATGAAGGATTTCTAACCTATGGCGGGATGAGTGTCCGCGAGATAGAGGCTATGGCAGTCGGGCTTTACGAAACATTGGATTTTAATGTAATCAGCCATTCGCCGACTTTTATCAAATATCTTGTCGATGCTTTGGATTTACAGGGGATTCCTGTAATCACACCTGCGGGTGGACTGGGCTGTCACCTGAACGCGGGCGAGTTTTTGTCACATGTTCCCCAGCAGCAATATCCTGCCGGAGCACTCGCGGCAGCGTTATACATTGCTTCCGGAATTCGTGGAATGGAGCGCGGTACCATCTCAAGTGTACGCGATGCAAACGGAGATGATGTCCTCGCCGATGTTGAATTACTCCGTCTGGCTTTCCCACGCAGGGTATTTACCTTGTCACAGATTAAATATGCCGAGGATCGGATCAAATGGCTTTATGAAAATCGTGCACTGGTTGGCGGTCTGGAATGGACCGAAGAACCACCCGTGCTCCGCTTCTTTGTCGGTAAACTCAAACCAATTGGCAACTGGGTCGACAACCTTGTGGCGAAATTCCGTGAAGATTTTGGTGATAGTCTTTAGGGAATGAATGCAGGAATCAGCGAATAATTACTAAAGAACAGGGTGAATGCGGGGAGGTGAAAATGAGTTTGATTTTCACCTCCCCGCATTCTTTTTTCCGGTAACAGGGGATTGTCCTTATAAATCAAAATATTATTTTTGGCAAAAAGAACCATATGCAAATTGAAATTCGAAAAGCCAGGCTTTCAGACCGTGATGCCATTGCCGGTTTCCAGGTAGAAATGGCCTGGGAAACTGAAAATTACCAGCTCAATCGTGACACTGTCCTTGCAGGTGTTGAGGCCGTATTAAGCAACGAAAAACTTGGTGTTTATTATGTCGCTGTTGTTGGTGACGAAATTGCGGGTTCCTTACTTACCACTTATGAATGGAGTGACTGGCGTAACGGAACCGTTCTGTGGATTCAGTCCGTTTTTGTTGACCGCCGTTACCGGAAACAGGGAATTTACGGAACACTGTACACTTATCTTAAAGCACGTGTTGAGCTTGACGATACATTGAAAGGGATCCGGTTATATGTCGATGAGTCGAATAAGAGAGCGCGTGATGTTTATGCGCGTTTAGGTATGAACGGCGAACACTATCGTGTATTTGAATGGATGAAGGAATAAAAAAACCTTCAGTGCAGATTATTCTCAGGCAATTACTGAATTGGCTAACTCCTGTTTCAGGTATTTGGCCGTATACGATTGATTCATGGCAATAATCGCTTCGGGAGCGCCACTACACAACAGCCGGCCGCCCTCCTTGCCACCTTCAGGACCAATGTCAATGATATGGTCTGCCATTTTAATCACTTCCATATTGTGTTCGATCACTATCACCGTATTGCCTTTGTCGACCAGTTTGTTAAGTACCTCAAGCAATACACGGATATCCTCGAAATGAAGTCCTGTTGTAGGTTCGTCAAGAATATACAGAGTCATACCGGTGTCGCGTTTGCTTAGCTCGGTGGCTAATTTCACACGTTGTGACTCCCCACCTGATAATGTGGTGGACGACTGACCTAACGTGATATAGCCTAGCCCGACATCCTGCAGGGTCCGCAACCTGTGAACAATCGCCGGGATGCTTTCGAAAAATTCAACCCCCTGGTTGATAGTCATGTTCAGTACATCGCTGATTGATTTACCCTTGAAACGAACCTCGAGGGTTTCGCGGTTATATCGTTTGCCGTTGCATTTATCACAATGAACATACACATCGGGAAGAAAATTCATTTCAATCACCTTGAGTCCTGCTCCCTGGCATTCCTCGCATCTGCCGCCTTTGACATTGAATGAGAATCGTCCGGGTTTATATCCCCTGATCTTTGCTTCGGGTATGAGTGTAAACAGATTCCGGATGTCGGTAAAAACACCGGTATAAGTTACCGGGTTTGAGCGCGGCGTCCTGCCGATGGGTGACTGATCGACCTGGACAACCTTGTCAATATGTTCAATCCCTTCAATCGAACTGTAAGCCAGCGGATCGAGGAGCGACTTGTAAAAAAACTGACTTAATATGGGCTGTAAAGTTTCATTGATTAATGTCGATTTACCGCTTCCCGAAACGCCCGTGACGCAGATAAATTTTCCGAGCGGAAATTCCACATCGATATTTTTAAGGTTATTACCCGATGCTCCTTTGATCACGAGTGATTTTCCATTGCCCGGACGGCGCATGAGGGGAACCGCAATCTTCTTTTTTCCCGTAAGGTATTTAGCGGTGAGGGTATTACTTTTAAGGACTTCGGAGGGTAAGCCTGCCGCAACTATTTCACCGCCGTGAATACCTGCCATCGGTCCCATATCGATCAGGTAATCAGCCTGCAGCATCATGTCACGATCGTGTTCAACCACCACTACGGAATTGCCGGTATCGCGAAGTTGCTGCAACGAATGAATCAGCCGGAGGTTATCGCGGTGATGCAATCCTATGCTGGGCTCATCGAGAATATAAAGCACATTAACCAATTGAGATCCGATCTGGGTAGCCAGCCTGATTCGTTGCGACTCACCGCCTGAAAGGGTTCCCGCGGGGCGGTCGAGTGACAGGTAAGTCAGTCCGACATCAACCAGGAAACGAAGCCGGGTTCTGATCTCCTTGATTACTTCAACGGCAATCAGCAACTGCCGGCTGCTCAACCGTTTTTCGATATCCATGAAAAAATCGGTGAGTTCGCTGATGTCAAGTTTTGCCAGTTCAGAAATGTTCTTCCCGTCGATTTTAAAATGCAGTGGTTCCTTTTGCAATCTTTGCCCATTGCATTCGGGACAAACACAGTTCTTATGAAACTGCTCGGCCCATTTTTGAGCAGTTTTCGAAGGATTGTCGCTTTTTTGGTTGAGAATATATTTTATAATCCCTTCATAGGTCATCATATAATCAATCGAACTTCCCAGGGGTGAATTTTTTAGCTGGATTCTTTCACCCGTACCATTTAAAACAGCGTTTAACGCCTCCTCGCTGATTTGTCCTACAGGGGTTTTGAGTGTGAAACCATATTTCTCGCCCAATGCTTCGATCTGCCAGAAGATCATCGTGTTTTTTTCAATGCCAAGCGGGGCAATTCCCCCTTTGGCAATCGATAGGGAAGGATCAGGCACTATTTTTTCCAGGTCAATTTCAGTGATTTCGCCCAGTCCGTTACATTTATGACAGGCTCCCTGAGGAGAATTGAACGAAAAACTATGTGGTGCAGGATCATTGTAAGAGATTCCTGTAGTGGGGCACATCAGGTGACGTGAAAAGAAGCGGGTATTGCCCGACTCCTGGTCAAGAATCAGGATAATTCCCTGTCCGTGTTTCATCGCAATATCAACCGAATCGCGCAGCCGTTTGCGGTCTTTTTCATCGACAACCATCTTATCGATCACCATCTCGATATTATGATTTTTATAACGATCGACCTTATACCCGTGCGACATTTCGGTGATTACGCCATCAACACGGGCATAAAGAAATCCTTTTTTGCGTATCTGTTCGAAGAGTTCACGGTAGTGTCCCTTACGGCCTCGTACCACGGGGGCAAGGATCATCGTTTTTTTTCCGCTGAATTTTTCCAGTATCAGGTTAATGATTTGTTCATCAGTATATTTAACCATCTTTTCGCCGGTGTTATACGACCAGGCTTCACCCGCGCGGGCAAACAGCAGACGCAGAAAATCGTATATCTCAGTAACGGTTCCGACTGTGGAACGGGGGTTTTTATTGGTGGTTTTCTGCTCTATGGAGATAACGGGACTTAACCCCGTAATCTCGTCAACGTCGGGGCGCTCCATATTTCCAAGAAAACTGCGGGCATAAGCCGAGAATGTTTCGATGTAACGGCGCTGACCCTCGGCATAGATGGTATCAAATGCCAGTGAGGATTTACCGCTGCCACTCAGTCCGGTTATTACAGTGAGTTGATTACGGGGTATTTCAACATTAATATTTTTGAGGTTATGCTCCCGCGCTCCCCGCACGATAATTTTATCTTCTCCATTCATATATTGAAACTCTCCATAGAGTTAAAGCGGTAAAATTTATTGTGGATCATTATTCTCCGGGAAGACGAATTTGCGGTATTCCCCAACCTCGGGTATCTTGATAGTGTAAACTTTCTTCTGCAGATTTTTCAGGTATGGTTGTCTAAGCCAGGGATTAAACTGTTTGAGCAACTTATAATTGATATTGTGGGCACGGGCAAAGTCCGTAAAACTATTAACGCTTCCGGTCACTTTTACCTCATTTACCGGTATGACAGGGTATTTCTCCGCCTCACTCATCCTGAATCCGTATTTCTCCGGTTCTCCGATTACCATTTTGAGTGCCAGGATGCGGAAGATATATCTCGAGGTTTCGTCGTTGAGAAGCAGGTCGTAATAGTTTTTACTGTCCTGAACATCGATCTGTTTGTTCATTCCGCTTATCCCTGCATTATATGAGGCGGCTACCATTGTCCAGCTTCCATACCTGGCGTAAGAATTTTTCAGGTACCTGCATGTAGCCTGGGTTGCTTTTTCGATATGATAACGTTCGTCAACCTCCTCATTCACTTCAAGTCCGTTTTCTATGGCGGCGCTTTTCATAAACTGCCAGATTCCGATTGCCCCGGAAGGAGAAACCGCTTTATCCAGAAATCCACTTTCTGCAAGGGCCAGGTATTTGAAATCGTCGGGAATATCGTTTTTCTTTAAAATCGGCTCAATGACCGAAAAATAGCGTGTTGTTTTTTTTAGGTAGATAAGATCCTGTGAATGAAAATTGGAAACGATAAGCATTTCCCTGTCGAGCGATTCACTTACATCGAAGTTTTCAAGAGGAACCCGTTCACCTGAAAAATCGAGTTTTTCAGGAAGCCTGGCTGCTGTAAAAAAGATTTCCTGCGGCCCCGTCGCAGTGTCAATATACCGGCCCGGTAAATTGGGTGGCTGAGAGTTAAAAAAAAGTCCGCCAATAATAACACTGAATGCGATCAGCGATAGCGACAAGATTACCTTTGACAGGTTGGTGTTATTTTTAAAGAGGTTTTTATCTTCCATTGAACTGTGTAAATTAACCCACCAAAGTTAGTTGATTTGGCGGTTTAATCCAATGAATAACCAGTAACTTAATTAAATGAGTAGGTTAAGCCGGTTACAATTCCTACCTGGTATGGTTTGTAATTAACAGATTTACTGGTGCTTAACGAGTTAATAAAGTGCTTTAGACGAGGTTCGACAGTGAGTGTAATCCGGTTGGTGAGCTCATAGCCCATTTCAATCCCGACTGCACTTGAATAGACGACATTCCGCATATTGGCCGTTTCGCCTGCACTGATTTTTTCGCCATTTTCAGATAAGATCGCTGAGTTCCCGATAAGAATATTTGTACTTATTCCCCCGGTAATACCGGCACTGAACTTGCTATCAATCAGTTTATAGGTAGCCTGTAAAGGTATCTCGATAAATTCGATATCCTGTTTTAATTCGTTATTGACAGGATTGGTTACGATATTGTCCAGTTGATAACTGAAATTCATAACAGTCGCCTCCCGGCTAACATTACCCATCTTTTTCAGGCTAACCTGCCCGGCGGGTGTTGAGGCAATTGTTGAGTTTCCCGGCACATTAAAAAAATTGTTTACCCCCATATAATCTATATTGCGCGTAGTCTGCCTGATATTATTGTATACCAATCCCGACTTGATAATCAGCCGCCTGCCAACCTTGTAACCAGCCACCATTCCGCCTGAGAACGTGTTTTCGGAGATGGTTTCCTGGGGTTTGGAATTTTGAGCACCATTCGATACCAGTTCTACTACCGGGCGACTGTTCTGTGCCTGATTATTGAACACCGGGGCAAATTCTGCTTTAAGGCTCCACCGTCCATCATTTCTGACCGGATTATTCATCGCAATTTCAACGGACTTATTAGTGGTGTTATTTTTGAACAGGTCGGTAATCACACCTGCTGAATTGTTTTTAAGGTCGGTTAAACTATCTTTTTTTACTTTAGCGATCCAGTCAGTCAGTTTCCTGACAACTTCGAAGTTATTGTTTAATTCATCGAGAAATTCTTTTTCAGTTTCGAAAAGTTCCAATTCGCCTGATTTTGGAGCAATTGCATCCAAAGGTTTATCCATAAATGAGGTATTTGCAGCGAAGGAAGCGAGCGAAGAGCGATTTGCAGAGGTTGCACGGCTTTCTTTTGGTTGAAGTTCTGCCGGCCTGGCAGTTGATTTAATGGATTCACCAGGAAGATTACCCGTTATCACGGAGGTCGGATTCGAAGAATCAGTGTTTACATTTCGTTGTTCAGCAAAAGGCTCCTGTCTGATCGCCCCTTTATTATCAGGATTGGTCATCCACCATCCTGCCAGAAAGGCAAGAATGAGAGCTGCTGCAACACCGACTGATTTATAAATGGTAATACGTTGTATTCTTCGGTGGGCATTGAGCCCGCCCTGAATATTCGTCCAGAGAATCGTAGGGGGAGTCTTTTCGTAGTCTCCCAGTTTCTCCCGGAAAAGTTGGTCTATATTTTTATTTTCATTTAACATAGCGTTGTTGTCACTGTATTTTTTTCTAACCCAAAATCTTCTATAACCTTTTTTTGAAGAATCATCCGTGCCCTCGACAGATTTGATTTGGAGGTACCTTCGGTAATATTCATCATTTTGGCTATCTCCTGATGTGAATAACCTTCGATAGCGTAAAGGTTAAAAACCATTCTGTACCGCGGGGGCAGTTCCTGAACTATTTTCATCAGATCATCTGCCGATATGGAAGAAACCGTCTCCTCCGGAACCTGGATACTTTCGAAAACCATCATATCTTCAACGGGGTACAGGTGATTGTTTTTACGAAATTTCTCAAGGGAGGTATTAACCATAATGCGACGCATCCATCCCTCGAATGATCCTTTGAATCCGAACTGGCCGATCTTCGTAAAGACTCGTATAAAGCCATCCTGAAGATTATCTTCAGCTTCATTGGTATCTTTGGAATAACGCAGGCAGACTCCGTACATTTTCGATGCAAATTGATTGTACAGCGCTGTCTGGGCTTTCCGGTCACCCGATGCACATTTTTGTATCGTTTCTTCGAGATTGGTCACAATTCGATTTTTAGTTTTTTACAGCAAAAATCAGGCCCGAAGGAACAACAAAATTTGCAACATTAGTTATAAAATATGTTAAAGAACGGGAAAGAAACTTATTGGCATACGAAAATTTTCCAGGCGGCCGTTTTCCAGATAGATTTCTCATATTTATTACTCCTGTTTTGCGGTTAATAGTTTCTTTTGAGTAAAGATGGATATATTTATACGATTGGTTGCGTTAGCCCAAAAATTAGATGCAACTTTTTGCTGACTTACTACATCTACCTGACAATGGGCTGAAATATGACCTTGAAAAGTGTTGCGATGGGAAAAGTGTATTATATTTAGGTTTTTAAAAAATTTATGAAAAATGGAAACTAAAATTTATGTAATTCTGTTGATTCTGATTTTGTCAGTTGTGGGCTGCTCCAACAATCTGGCATCCGATCCTGAACCCGAAGATATCGTGCTGTCCCAAAAATCGGTGCAGCTGGTAAATGCCGATAATGCATTTACTTTTAATTTGTTTAATAAAATCCCGGGTAGTGATGGACATAATGTGATGGTTTCACCGCTGAGTATTTCGCTTGCCCTGTCAATGACGCTTAACGGTGCGGAAGGGACCACAAAAACGGATATGATTAATGCTTTGGGATTTAGCGGGTTAAGTGTTGATGATATTAACGTGATCTATTCTGAACTTGTGACCGCTCTCCGAAAAGGCCGATAAGGATGTGGTGATGAATATTGCCAATTCAATCTGGATCAGGAAAGGCTTTCCTGTACTTGAACCTTTTATTGCTACCAATCAGAAATTTTATGAGGCACGGGTTGAAAATCTCGATTTTAACCAACAGGCATTAACTACGATAAACAATTGGGTAAGTGAAAAAACCAACACCAAAATCCCCAAAATTCTTGATGAGATTTCGGCTGATGAGATTATGTTCCTGATTAACGCGATCTATTTCAACGGGAAATGGCAGGTTCAATTCGAAAAATCGAAGACCGAAAACGGCCCTTTTACCCTTTCTGCCGGCTCCCCGGTGAGCGTTCCGCTAATGAAGGTTAAGGAAAAATTCGGGTATTCGGAACAGTCAGGATATAAAGCACTGAAAATGCCTTATGGCCGCGGTAAATTCGGGATGATTATTCTGCTTCCTGATGCGGGCAAGACACCTGACCAGCTTATGAGCCAGCTGAATCCGTCGTCATGGCAGACACTCAAAACAGCATTAGCCTCTCCTGTAAAGGTGGATGTCTGGATGCCGCGGTTTAAATTCTCGTGGGAAAGTGATCTGAATGATATTCTTTCATCACTCGGCATGTCTGTTGCCTTTTCTGATAGTCAGGCCAATTTTTCGAAAATCAACAGCAACAGTCAGCTCTTTATCACCAAAGTGAAACACAAGACCTTTATCGAGGTCAATGAAGAGGGGACAGAAGCTGCTGCGGCTACTTCGGTCGGCATAGGTGTGACCAGTATCGGACCCGGGGAACCTGAGTTTCATGTTACCCGACCCTTCCTGTTTTTCATAACCGAGGCAGACACGGACGCGATTTTGTTTGCCGGAAAGGTTGAAAATCCGTTGCTGACAAATTGATTATAGGGGGAGTCAGGATACTTTGGGCACATTTTAAATTTGTGGCGATCACGCAATATCGCCCAGTTGGTCTGTGTTCTGTTATCAGAACTCCTTTATCAGAATATCCATGTTTTATTTAACCCGGGAAAATAGTAGCTTTGGCAAAAATTATTTAGATGGGAGTAATATTCGAAAGTATTGTTGATTGGTACATGGCTCATATCACCTATTGGAGCGTTTTTTTGTTGATGGCAGTCGAAAGTTCGTTTATCCCGTTCCCGTCTGAAATTGTGATTCCTCCTGCAGCCTATAAAGCAGCCAACGGCGAAATGAATATCTACCTTGTCGTGTTCGCCGGAACCCTGGGTGCACTGGTTGGCGCACTGTTTAATTATTATCTGGCCAAATGGTTAGGAAGCAAGTTGGTACTCAGGTTCGCCAATACGCGTCTTGCGCATCTAATGCTCATCGATCAGCACTCCATTGAAAAATCGGAGACTTACTTCAGAAAACATGGAAAGAGTTCAACATTAATTGGTCGTTTGGTTCCAGGTATCCGTCAGCTTATTTCACTTCCTGCCGGATTGGCGAATATGAAACTGAGTGATTTTATTATTTATACCACCATCGGCTCAACAATCTGGAATGTGATTCTTGCCATTTTAGGTTATTTCTTCTGGTCTCAAAAAGATATTCTTGATAAATATTATACCGAATTGTCACTGGTATTTTTGGGATTGGGTGGTTTGTATGTAGCTTATTTAATCTATAACGGATTCAGGAAAAAAAGTGTAAAATTACAGGGATAAATATTTCAACCCCTGATAATTAACCTGCCTTAGTATAGCTATGGTTTTTAATTAATTCTATTGCCTATCAGTGTCACATAGTTAGCAAGTATCTGAATTTTCATGCCTTTACCCATATTGCTGTCGAAGTAACCAATCACTTCGATGTGATAGTTGTTCCTGATTTCCGCCGGTAACACTTTTGACGGCTCTTCATCCGACAGAAATATAAGTGGCGGAGTCACAGGAAGCTGCTGGTCCGTTTTGGGATTCCACTCTCTTATCCCGTGGCCGGAGTTCCAGATTACTTCGATGAATTTACCTTGTGTATCACCGCTAAAAAAGAACGGAACATTTTTCAGATCGGTGCGGTCGCGAAGTTCCTGGTATGGACGGTATGCAGGATTGGTGATCGCGAATTTTAGCGCAAGCGGCATAAGTAACAAACACAATGAAAGAACCATTCCAACCATTCCTCCCCATAGCCACAGGGGATTTCTCCTGCGTAAGGCAGCAATAAGCAGAATCGAAATACTCCAGAACAGGCTGAAAATCAGAATAACGGATACAACTCCTGGTCTTTCCTTTGCGGGGAGTAATACGATGACACCAACCGGGATAATCAGACTAATGAGAGTCATCAGCAAAACATTGAAGCGAAAGAGCAGAAGATCGGTTTTGCCGGTAACATGGGTCGTGAACGTATAGATCAGGTAACGGAAATAGAACCCGGTGAGCATTGCCAGAGGCAGGAGAACAGGAAGCAGGTAACGCTCTTTTTTTTCGGGAAACAACGAGAGGAGGATCACAGCCGCCACAACCCATCCAGCCATGAAATTGTAGTTTCCGAACCGGTTAATTCGTGGCCTCGCGTATGGGAACCAGAGCGTTATTGCTGCAATAATTGCCCAGATCCCCGATTGAACCGGAAAACTCCAGTAATGATAAAAAGGGCGTACATTCCTGTTAAGCCAGGCAGAGGATTCCTTTTGCGCGATCGAGGCTGAGAATTCAGGGTGTGAAAACCAGATCATTATTGGCCACCAGAAACTTATAACAAGGGTTATGAGAATCATGACCCCAAGCGCCGATTTTTTGTTTGCGGCATCTTTCCATCCAAAGGTGAAAGTACGGGCTATCAGGTAAGGCAATAGCAGAGCGAAAAAAGAAACCGGACCTTTGCTTAAAAACGAGAGGCCCATCAAAAGTCCAGCAATGATCAGTTCAGTCCAGCCTTTGTCCTTACGCTTTAATCCTTTGTGGATCTGCCAGATTGCACCAATCATAAAACTATGACAGAAAATATCCCAGCTGATATCACGTGCCATAAAGAAGATATAAAAGGAGGTGGCTGCGGTTCCGGCTACGAGAAAAGGAACTATTCGATCACGGGTTAATTCAACAGTCAGTTTAAAAAGAAAGAAAACCAGTAACATAGCGGCCAGTGCGGCAGGCAGACGGAGTAAGGAAAGGTTATCCTCTCCTGCGATGAGCATTGTAACGGCACTGATCCAGGTAGGGAGAGGCGGTTTTTCGAGGCGTAACTCACCGTTCATAGTTGGTTCGAGCCAGTTGTCGCTCCTGAGCATTTCGCGAGCGGTGGTGAGGTTTCGCGCTTCCATGATATTTGCATCGAGCGCACCGTTGTTCACCACGAATACAATGAGCGTAATCAAAAGGAGGAGAAAAAGCTGCAGGTTACGGTTATACATTCCGGATAATTTATTTTTCAAGGTTTCAAATCGCCCTGGTTATGTAATCAAAAATAACGAATTTTTCCGGTTTAGCCATTGTCTCTGATTGTCTTTAACAGCATGAGGTTTCGCACGTAAATCACTAAACCTGTGAACTGTCCCAGAAATAATACCGGATCGTGACGAAAAGCTGCATACACAACAATCATCAAAGAGCCCAAAACACTGACAAGCCAGAACCGTCGTGTAAATACCGATTCCTTTTTAAATTCGGAATCGATCCATTGGATATAAAAACGGAATGTAAAGATCACCTGACCCATGATCCCCCAAATCTGCAATTGTAAAGAAATATCTTCGTTCCTAAATATTGACGTTAGGGTTCCGGGCGAGCCTGAAACCAGATAGAACAGGGTGGCAATGGGAACAATAATTATGAATAACCGGAATGCCAGGGGAATCGTTCGCCAGCGCTTCATCAGGTGAAGGTTCCGGATATAGATAAAATAGACCAAAGTCTGGCCCAGTACGATGGCAAAATCGTGTCGCAAAATACCATAAAGCAGGAAAATCAATGAGCCCAGGATACTTAATTGCCAGAACAAAACAGGAGAGAGTGATTTTTGGGCCTCTTCAGACTTTACCCATTGCACAATCATCCGTGCAGCGAAAAGGAGCTGGGCTAAAAAACCAACCGAAAAAATCCAGAGGGGTGAAATGTTCATCCTCGTCCCTTTATTTCGTAACGTATGTACCGACTCCGCATCCAGGCAAAAGCGATAAGATCGGTGCCTGGTCCCAATAACCGGTTGAAGAGATGAAAATTTGACTTTCCTGCAATCCGTTTAAAGTGCCGGACCGGTACTTCCTTGACTTTTCCCCCGCCAAGCTGAATAAGGGCCGGGAGAAAACGGTGCATTCCTTTGAAAAATGGCACCCGCCGAAATACTTCTGTACGAAAAATTTTGAGTGGGCATCCCGTATCTGAAACCCCGTCGTGCGTTACACTCCGTCGGATAGCGTTTGCGATCCGCGAGGAGAGGCGTTTGATACTCCCATCCTTTCTTCCTGTGCGAATGCCGGTAACAAGGTCGAAATCTCCTGCATATTCCATCAGAAGATCAAAATCATAAGGTGATGTCTGGAGGTCGGCATCAATATATCCTGTGTATTTTGTCTCAACCTGGTCGATTCCGGCCTTGAGCGCGGTGCTAAGACCGCTGTTCTGTTTCAGGTGAATAAAGCCGAAATGTTCATTCTCCGCGCAAAATTGTTCGATAAGATCCGCACCATTATCCGTGGATCCATCATTGACAAATAAGACTTTAGCTCTGTAAGCTGAGTCAGAGATATATTCGGATAGCTCTTTTGCAAGTCGGGGAAGATTCCCCTCCTCGTTAAAAAGCGGGACGATAATTGTAAGCTGGTATTCGTCTTCGGGATTACCCATAAAGAGATAAAGGTTAAAATGGAATGCAAATTTAATAAAAAGAAATTGGTTCGGCGTTTATAAAAAGGGGAATGCTCACGGAGTCTGTAAGAAGTTCATTCAGGTGGCAAACAGATAAGTCATGGTTGATCCTCTTTTTGTAATCAGCAGCTTCGACCGGCATTTCGCTCATAAAATTGACCTCTGCGAAATTAAAACCGTAAATATTGCGCCTGAATTCCGGGTAACGGGGCCAAAACTCCCATTTTCAAATCTTCGAATTTTAAATATCTTTGTAGTGATTTTGGCAGATAAGGTTTAAACAAGAATATCAAGTATATAAGGATTTCCCGCTCATGAAGAACATCAGGAACTTTTGCATTATTGCGCATATTGATCATGGAAAGAGTACGCTCGCCGATCGTCTTTTGGAGATAACCCAGACTATCAGCGGACGGGATATGCAGGCACAGGTACTTGATGATATGGAGCTTGAAAAAGAGCGGGGGATTACGATTAAAAGTCATGCCATCCAGATGGAACATATTCAGGATGGGGAAAAGTATAAGCTTAACCTGATTGACACCCCCGGGCATGTCGATTTTTCGTACGAAGTATCCCGATCCATCGCTGCTTGTGAAGGGGCATTGCTGATCATCGATGCCACTCAGGGCATCCAGGCACAAACAATTTCGAACCTGTACCTTGCTATCGAACACGACCTTGAGATTATTCCCATTCTGAATAAAATGGATCTTCCCAATGCGAATCCGGAAGTTGTGGAGGATCAGATTATTGAACTGATCGGTTGCAAGCGGAGTACCATTATCAGGGCATCGGGCAAAACCGGTGAAGGGGTTGAGGAGATTCTGAGACGCATCATTACTGATGTTCCTGCTCCTGCCGGTGACGCGGAGGCACCTCTGCAGGGATTGATCTTCGATTCGGTCTATAACCAGTTCCGTGGCGTAATCGCTTATACAAAGATCGTAAATGGCACCATTCGGAAAGGTGATGTCGTTAAATTTGTCTCTACCGAAAAACAATATAACGTTGATGAAGTCGGGATTTTAAAGATGGGTCTCGAGACCCGCGAGTCGCTCAGCGCGGGAGATGTGGGTTACATTATTTCAAACATCAAAACTGCACGCGAAATCAAGGTGGGCGATACCGTTACCAATGTGAAACGGCCTTGTGCTGAACGCATTTCTGGGTTTGAGGATGTTAAACCGATGGTATTTGCCGGAATTTATCCCATTGACAGCGAAGATTATGAAGATCTCAGGGCAGCCATGGAGAAATTGCAGTTAAACGATGCCTCGCTCACATATACCCTCGAATCATCGGCGGCGCTCGGATTTGGATTTCGTTGCGGATTCCTCGGTTTACTGCATATGGAGATCATCCAGGAGCGGCTCGATCGTGAGTTCGACATGAATGTAATCACCACCGTTCCCAATGTATCCTATCTTATTCATACCAGAGCAGGGGAAACTTACGAAGTGTATAATCCTGCCGGGATGCCCGATGCCTCTCTGATCGAACTTATTGAAGAACCATTTATCCAGGCACAGATCATCACAAGTTCAGATTTTATCGGCTCCATAATGACCCTGTGTCTTGACAAGCGGGGAATGCTGAAGAAACAGGATTATCTTACAGCCGAACGGGCCGAATTAACCTTCGATATGCCTCTTGGCGAAATTGTCTTTGACTTCTACGACAAACTCAAAAGTATTTCAAAAGGTTATGCCTCATTCGATTACCATATCATCGGTTACCGTCCGGCCAAACTGGTTAAGCTCGATATTCTTCTTAATAGTGAACCGGTTGATGCGCTGTCGACTCTGATTCATTTCGATAATGCCTATAATTTCGGACGCAGGATGTGCGAAAAGCTCAAAGAACTAATTCCGAGGCAGCAATACGATGTAGCCATCCAGGCGGCCATCGGTGCCAAGATTATCTCGCGCGAAACCATTAAAGCCGTACGAAAGGATGTAACTGCCAAATGTTATGGTGGTGACATCTCGCGTAAGCGTAAACTGCTTGATAAACAGAAAAAAGGGAAAAAGCGGATGAAACAGATCGGAAATGTGGAAGTTCCGCAGAAGGCTTTCCTTGCTGTGTTAAAGCTTGATTAAACAGGATAAATCACCTTTGCCTGAAAGAGGTGTTTTTAAATAGATTGAATATGAGAGCAATTACCCTGATTTTTTGCCTGTTTGTGCTGAGTTGCACTGAAGACAAAACGGAGACAAATGTCTTTGCCGGAGAGATAACCGCTATTGAATCGTTGACAAACATCACACTGGGAAACTCCGATACAATTACTGTAACTTTTCGGGGTGGCACTGATGGTTGTGCCAAACCCGATCACCTCGAAGCTGCTTTTGCCGGGAACATCGTAACTTTTAAAGCTTTTTATAACTATCCCGCACATCCTGCAATTTGCCCCTTAAATATTCCGGTTCATCGGTTAAAATACGTTTTTAAGCCTGCATCAAAAGGAAGTTATACCTACAAATCCTTCGACAACGATGTCACAGCGACAACTCAGGTAAACTAAGTGGCCAGGTTTTAATTATGCTATTTAATTTTTTCTAAATAAATATTATCATGCATAGACTTATGATGAATAATGATTTTCCTATTTAATTTTTCTAAAGAAAGTTTTGTTGTCATTAGAACCTTTTCATAATTCGTAAATTCTGTACTATGTATTTCATCTTCTTCAGCAAAGAAATCATCAAATTTTATATATCCTAACGAAGCTTTCCAATTGCCTACATTCTTATATATTAGAGATTTATCGCCTTTTCTGTAAATCACTTGTATGTAACTTCCATCTTTAAGAACCCGTAAAGTATCAATCGTATTAACATTGTTTCGAGAAACATACAGTCCTATTGCCTCATCTTGGCTTATTCTTACACAATTTGCTAAGAGCAGAAATAAAACTAAAAATGCGAAGATTCCATTTTTTTTCATATAGATGTAGGTGTTGTAATTATATATGTTTGATGCGTAGTGCTATTTGAGCCTACGACTCCATTGACTCTAAGAACATTCTATTTTGCATCTTTGGAGGTCACAAATTGTGATCTCCAAAATCAAACAATATACAGCGGGGTTAATTTACCTTTCAAGCTGCCGTGTACTTCAATTCCCTTTCACAGCTTCTTTCATTTTATCTGTCTTCATTTCTTTACTTCTCAGGTTTTTCAATCAATTCACGACCACTTTTCGTGTGGCCCCTTCCAATCCCTGTGCTTGTGCCGATAGGTTGATCTCGCCCGGGGGACCTGCGGGACGCAATATAACAAGGCAACGACCCCTGAATGTTGTACAAACAGGTGATTTAAAACTCCGCATGTCGGCAGGGTTCGCATTCCCAATTCCTGCCACCTCTCCCGCTCCGATAATTGTAAAACTTACCGGCATATCATTGTCACTGACCAGATTTCCGGAAGCATCCAGCAGTTCGACCGTTACATATGCCAGATCGTTACGATTAGCTTTGATCGTTGTACGGTCAGGAGTTAATCGTATTTTAGCAGCAGCACCGGTTGTTTTATGGGAGATCACTTTGGCTTCGATCCCGTCTTTCAGGCCGATTGCCTTCAGTTCACCCGGTTCGTAGGCGACCTCAAAGGTTGCGGTAAGTTTGGTTTCGGGCGAAACGGCCTTTGTACCAATCACCTTTCCGTTGAGTTCGAGCCGCACTTCAGGAAAATTGGAATAAACAGAAACTGAAAGTTTTTTCCCTTCTGCACCTTTCCAGTTCCACGACTGTCTCTCATCGGGCCAGCCCCAGTAACTCACGGTTTCAACGTGTCCGGTCGGAATGGGCGCATGCACAGCCATCTCAAGATCGCTGATTCCCCAGATAACATCGCGGTAATACGACTGGTCTTTTTTAAATCCGCAGATATCGATATCGCCACACCATGCATTGTACCAGGGCCATGCGGGGCTTTCTGCCTTTGTGCCTTTCCGGTGGGTGACGGCATTACCGATGGCAGATTCTCCGAGATAATCCATAGCAGTCCATAAAAAATCGCCAATTACATAGGGTTTATCCTTTACAGCCTGCCAGCTTTCGAAAGCCTCTCGGGCTGTCGACTCCGTTCCGGCCATGATCCGTGCAGGATACAGCGCATGATCGGGTTCGTACATTTTCCACTGGTAGTTGTATCCGCCAATATCAAGACCCGCAAAGGCAGGTTCAGAGTCTTTCCAGTCCCGCCCTTTTTGTTCCCAGAATGAACAGATCGCTTCGGTAACAGGTCTGGTGGTGTCAAGTGCCTTTACAATTTTCATTAATTGCGGTCTGATGGCAAGCCCTGCCGGATCGGCCCTTTCGGGGATTTCGTTACCGATGCTCCACATAATCACCGATGGATGGTTACGGTCGCGCAGAATCATTGAACGAAGATCTTTTTCGTGCCCCTCTTTAAAATAGCGGTGATAATCTTCCGGTTTTTTTGCTTTTTCCCACATATCAAATGCCTCATCAATCACCAATACCCCCAACCGGTCACAGGCATCCAAAAACTGCCGCGAGGGTGGGTTATGACTTGTCCTGATGGCATTGTATCCAAATTTTTTCATCAGTTCAACCCGTCGGACTTCGGCCCTGTCAATTGTTGCAGCACCTAATATTCCGTTGTCGTGATGCATGCAGCCCCCTTTTAGCAGCACTTTTTCACCATTCAATAAAAACCCGTTTTGTGTGTCAAAGCTGATCTGCCGGATTCCGAATGGGGTAACCGTCTGATCCCAGAGTGTACCCCCTGCCTTAACCTCAACAACTGCCGAGTACAAGGATGGAGACCCGGGCGACCAAAGCGAGGGTGATGTCACTGAAAGTGTCTGTTCAACAACCGTATACAGGTCGGATGTCAGCGTTTGACTCCTTTCATCAATGGCAACCGTTTCGCCTTCGGGATTAAGAAGGGTCGTCACCACTTTTACCTTTTGCGTTTTTCCTGTATTGTTTTCGATGGTTGTCTCCATTTTAACCGCGGCCTTCTCCTTCGAAACTTCGGGTGTGGTCACAAAATTTCCCCATTGCGCGATATGCAGGTGATTGGTGATAATCATTTCAACATGACGGTAAATTCCTGAACCGCTGTACCAGCGACTGTTTTTGCCCGGATTACTGACCTTCACGGCAATAATATTTTTAGGTCCGGTTGTATTCAGATATTCGGTAATGTCGTAAGCAAACGGGGTATATCCGTATGGGTGAAAACCTACATGTTTGCCGTTGATCCACACATCGCTCTCCATATAAACGCCATCGAAAAGGATAGAAACCTGTTTATTGACAGACAACGGATCGATGGAAAACGTTTTGCGGTACCAAGCGGTTCCTCCCATCACATGACCAGTTGATCCTCCGCCGGGACTTGCCGATGAAAAAGGCCCAATCTGTTTCGCATCGCTTGCAGGAGGCAGATCTTCGATACTCCAGTCGTGAGGCAGATCGAGCGAACGCCATTGCGCGTCTTCAAAATTCGCCATTTCTGCTCCGGGGAGATCACCCAAATTAAATTTCCAGCCTGAATCGAAAGGGTAGTTTCGCTTGATATAATCAATTTTGGGTGCAGAACATGCAGATATGAGGAGGACCAGCATTAAACCGGAGAAAAGAACCACCGGGTTTGGGCCTAAGCCGGTAACGGATGGACAGCGGGTGATTTTCATAAGTTGGGGTTATTTTATAGTTACAAAGTAAGCGATTTCCAATGCGTTGATCAATAGATAGGTAGTTTTATTTATTTTATTGCCGTGATTCCATGTTGAACAACGATCACAAATGATTGTGTTTCGTCAAAAAATTAAGAATCAATTTTTGTAATAATCGCCTGTTCAGACATTATTCCTGATCAATATCATATATCCACCAGGTGATTGACCCCGCTTTTTGTATTACTTTCACGCCTGAAAAATAAAATCGTATGATCTGGGAAAAACGGTGGTTCCAGTTTGCCATTTTGATGATACTCGCCTTTATATGGGGCAGTTCGTTTATATTAATGAAGATCGGGCTAAAGAGTTTTAGCAGCGATCAGGCAGCGGCGATCCGCATCATTCTGGCCTCACTCGTGTTGTTGCCCATCTCACTTAGTCTGGTGAGAAAGATGCTTCGAAAAGATATTAAAAGTTTGCTCATTGCAGGATTCATCGGAAGTTTGTTTCCAGCCTTCCTGTTTATGCAAGCCGAAACGCGCATTGACAGTTCACTGGCCGGAATGCTAAACTCCCTCACCCCCGTATTCACCCTGATGGTAGGTATGCTTTTTCATAAAACGGCTTTCAGGTGGCTGCAGGTGATCGGATTATCCATTGGATTGGCAGGTGCTGCAGGATTGATCCTGTCAGGGGATGGATTTCACCTTGGAGTCAACAACAGCTATGCCCTGTTAATTGTATTGGCCACAGTATTTTACGCGATTAGCATCAACCAGATCAAATCGCATTTAACTCACCTCACCGGGGTACAGGTTACTTCTCTGTCGTTTTTCTTTATTGGTCCTGTGGCGCTGGCCTACCTGTTAACGACCGATCTTGTACCTGTTGTGATACAACCCGGATGGACTTACCACCTGCTTGCCCTGGCTATTCTCGGCATTCTAGGTACAGCGGTGGCTATGTTGCTGATGAACAGCTTGATTCGTTACTCCTCTGCTGTAACGGCTTCATCAGTCACGTATATAATTCCGATTTTTGCAATCATGTGGGGAGTGCTTGACCAGGAAGAAATCACTTTACTTCACCTGATCTGTATGGCTGTTATCCTCGCCGGGGTATACCTGATTAATCGGAAAGGGCCGGTAAAAGTATCGAAAATTGTATGATTCGTTACACCCGGTACATCTTGGTGTGAATCTGGCAATGTTCCCCTTTATTGACCTTACTCGTGAGAATCACTTCCCGGTAGCCGATCTTATTCATTTTAATTTCATAGGTTCCCTCGGCAAGCGACTGGACATAAAAATCTCCATGATCGGCGCTGATCTTCAGAAATGGAGGTTGCCGGAAAGAATTATCACAACTAACAAATAAAATAGTCACTCCCTGGACCGGATCATTGGTATCGGCGTCGGTCACTTTTCCCTCAACGGCCGCGAGTTGTGGACCATATTCAAGGATTTTCCGGGATTGATGGTACGAATTGTAAAAGTCGGGAGATGAAACGCGGAAAATCTCTATCATTCCATCGATCTGTTCAAGTGCCAGATCAGCATTTATAAATAAATCATCGAGCTCACCGGCTGCCATCTTAGCATCTTCCACGCCTTTTGAGTGGTGCAGAGATGCCTCAAAATGTGCGATTGCCTGACTGAATGCAGCCTGTGTCGTTGCGGTAATTCCATAAAGTGTCAGTTCCCTAAGATAAATTGCTGCAAGTTCGTAGATTCTCCGTGCCCTGTCAATCAATTTTAAGTCAGAGTGAGCCAGGAGTTCGTTTTCCGTAAGCCAGGTCTCGTTCAAAAGAGCATAATCATTTGCAGAATGGGCGAATGCGTGAAGTTTGCGGGAAATATCGCGGGTCATAAAGGCAAGATCATTCTTCCGCTTTTTTTTCGTTGTAGCATGCCTTACTACTTCGAACGATTCCTGGGCGGCGTATTTTTGAATCCCGGCGAATTGATGCTGAAAGGTCCTGTAGGTCGGCTCGAAATTTGGCAGGACTTTCAAAATATCATGACGGGATAGCAGAAATGTGTCACATGAATTATACATCCTTAATTTATTTTCTCGCTCCGGTGTCATACGTTCATGGTTAGCAGTTAAAACCATCGGAAAATTTCAGCTTAAGATACGACTTTTTTTTGATTTAGTGCTGTTTTTGACTATTAAAATTTTTGTTAACTCAAGGGCGGGTTGAACCAGATAAATCCGGGAATTTCCGTGCGAGACGAGGCAGGAAAGGAAATTGAGCAGGCAAGCCAGGGTTGTCTGCCATTTACTGAAGAGCAGAAAAGTGAGCAACATATCCTTGACGTAATTAAAAATAAAGACCGGGTAACTTTGCTGATTCAGCAAGTCACCCGGTCAATTTTTCGTGAAATTCGTTTTAACTAGAGTTCGCGGATTTTAATATTGCGGAACCAGATCGGGAATCCGTGATCCTGGAGTCCAATATAACCTTCTTTTGCAATTCCTTCGGTCCATCCGGGGAATGATTTGAACTTGCTTTTGGCAACCATGGCATCCCATTCGGGTGTCCATAAAGTATAAGAAAGAACCTTGACACCATTTTGTGTATGTGTCACATTACCATCTTTTACTCTAATCACGATGGTATTCCATGAACCTGAAGGATGTACCGTTTTTGGATCAGCTGCGATCAGATCATAAAGCGAACCAGCCAGGTGACTGTCAATCTTATTGTCGGTGGCATCTACATTGTCGAGAACCTGAACTTCGGGAGCTGCATAGTAAATCGGTTTCCCCGGTACTTCGCGGACATTGTAAAAAATTCCTGAATTGCCCATCTTGCCTGCGTTCCAGTCGACGGATAATTCAAAGTTTTTGAATTTCTTCTTTGAGAAAACGATATCTCCGTCAGCTCCCTGTCCCGGATTTTTACCTTCACCTGTAAAGACCTTCATTGCATCATTTTCAATCTTCCAGTTTGCAGGCATTGTAGTACCGTTGCATTTTCTCCATCCGTCAAAATCTTTGCCGTTAAACAACAGCGTCCAGCCTTCTTTTTGCTCCTTCTTCGAAAGCTTGTTCAGTTCCTGGGAAAATGCAGGAACCGCGATCAACACCGCTGCTGCGAGTGATAAAGTCATTAAAATGTGTCTTCTCATAATTTGAATTTTTTAGAAACAATTGTATTGTAATTATTTATATCCCTAATTATAATTAATAGAGGTCAGATGATCAGGGAAGCAATTCAGCCAGTTTATTGGCCAGTTCTTCACCTCTTAAGTTCTTTGCAATAATTTTTCCCTCCTTATCGATCAGCAATGTGAATGGTATGGACTGGACACCATATTTAACGGCTACTTCATTTTGCCAGAATTTCAGGTCCGAAATGTGATGCCAAGCCAGTTGGTCATCAGCGATGGCTTTTAACCAGGCCTCTTTTTCGCGGTCAAGGGAAACACCAAGGATATCGAAGCCTTTGTCTTTGTATTGGTTATACACTTTAACAACATTCGGATTTTCCTGGCGGCAAGGTTTACACCATGAAGCCCAGAAATCGACAAGGACAATTTTCCCGCGCAGCGAAGATAGTGCAAGAGGGGTTCCTTCAGGTGTATTGAGTGAAAAATCGGGAGCCAATGCACCTATTTCCGTAACCCTCATCTTATCGGCCAGCTTTTTAAGTTCGGTCACATAAACCGATGGGTGAACCGACGGGTCGAGAAATGCAATGAGGGTATCGACTTCGTGAGCGGTCATTTCCTGGGCAAACTGCATCAGGGCGACTAATGGTGACACCGTGGATTTGGGATGTTCACGAATAAAGTTCTTCGCATAAACTTTTTGATTTCCCATCATCGCCTCGAAGTCGATCTGGGCTTTTTTCATCCCTTCTTCGTTTCCGCTCTGCATGGCCTCGGAATATTTTTGCTGTAATCCCTCTGTTTCTTTTGAGATATTTTTGAGTTCTTTGGTCAGAATCGTAAATTCGTCATTTGATTTGGAGCCTTTAACCACTGTTTGATCAAGACTGTCAGCATAGGCTTGCAACGTGATTTTTCCGTTTTCGGCGAAGAACTGCGCAACCACACTTTGTGCCCCCATTGAAACAAGGCGCAATTCCGGAAGTTCGGTCTTCCCTTTTAATTCAAATTTCCCGTTTTCAATTTTGGCAGAATCTTCTGTAACCCACTTGCCTTCAGAATATTTCATCAATTTGATATCACCGCTCTCTTTCCCTGCGATTTGTCCCTTGATAACAAACCCTTCCGGTTTTGTACAAGACATTAGTCCTGCAATTGCCAGGAAAATAATTAGAAGATGTTTCATTGGATAGTAATTTATAATGTTGATTTATTTTGTTTTTTAAATTGAGTTAACAAAGATATTAAAACAATTTAAATCACCTAAACACGTGACTAATCAATTCGGTGAATCGCTAATTGTCCTTCTCCCCAACAAGTTTGAAATAGGTATTCAACAGTTCCTGAGCGGCAATAAATGAGCTCATACCATCGGTTAATACCAGGTTTTCATAGGCAGCAAGCTTTGACCTGATCTGAGGATTCTGGTAGAAATTATTCCGGAGTGTCTCGTTGATTGTTTCATACATCCAGAAAGTCGATTGGTCGTGTCGCCGGTTCTGAAAATAATTGTTCCCTTTTGTTAAGGCAACATACTCATTCACAGATTCCCATACTTGTGATATTCCTGTATTTTCGAGCGCGGAACAGGTTAAGACAGGGGGATTCCAACCCGATCCTGTAGGAGGGAAGAGATGCAGGGCGTTCCGGAACTGGGCCGCTGCAAGTTGTGCTTTTTGGTAATTATCTCCATCAGCTTTGTTAATTGCAATAGCATCGGCCATTTCCATAATTCCGCGTTTAATTCCCTGGAGTTCGTCGCCGGCTCCGGCTATCTGAATCAGGAGGAAAAAGTCGACCATCGAATGGACCACAGTTTCCGATTGACCCACACCTACCGTCTCGATAAAGATTGTACTGAAACCTGCCGCTTCACATAAAATGATTATTTCACGCGTTTTACGGGCAACACCCCCAAGTGATCCGGCTGCGGGGCTTGGCCGGATATAGGCATTGGGATCGGATGAGAGTTCTTCCATCCGGGTTTTATCACCAAGAATAGATCCTTTTGAACGTTCCGAACTTGGATCGATGGCCAGCACGGCCAGCTTACCTCCCTGGCCTGTGATATGCCTGCCAAGCGATTCAATTAATGTACTCTTGCCGGCTCCTGGCATTCCGGTAATTCCCAGTCTGACTGATTTGCCTGCATAAGGGAGACACTTGATAATAATTTCCTGTGCAACATTTTGATGATCAGGATTATTGCTTTCGACGAGCGTGACCGCCTGACTCAGGATGGTAATATTCCCGTCAAGTATACCTCTCAGATAATCGTCCGGGGAAAGCAGCTTACGTTTGCTTTTTTTTAAAAATCTTTTAACCGAGTCGGCATTGACCGAATCGGGTTTATCGATTCCCGGGTTGACGACCAGACCGATATATTTCGGGTCATTTTCGGGATGATGATGGCTCATAGCTATGGATATTTGTTCTTACCTTTTCACACTTCCGGTTACCCTTATTGCAGTTGTTGTATTTTCGGGGTCGTTCGAAATAATCGTCAAAATTTTATTCTGCATGCCTACAGTTCCTTTCGAATCAAAGGTTACCTTCATCAAGGTACTACTCCCGGGTTGAATAGTATTTGAAGCCGGCTGACCTGTGGTACACTCGCAGGAAGTAGAAACGCTCCGGATAATCAGGGGCTTTTTACCCTTATTCAAAATTTTAAAGGTGTAATCCACCTTTTTACCTTCAGGAATTTCGCCAAAATCAAATGTCCTGCTATCATAATCAATCCGGGGTGCTGCTGTCAGGTCGGCTGCACTAAGTTTCGAAAAATCCTCCTCAATGGTACCACTCACAGCAATGGCATGCTTGTATTTTTCTTCCTCATTGAATGAGAGATAGATGCGGTTGAATACTGTGCCGAAAGATGGTTTTTTAGTACCATTGAAAGTAATCAGGAAATATCCTTTCGTTTTAGGCGGAATGACTGAAGGGACTGTTTTTACCGAGATATGAGACGGTATTATTTTAAATTTTACCGTAACGGGTGATAATCCGGGATTATAAAATTGAAGGGTGTCGGTTTTTATTTCAGTGTCTTTGACTCTAACAAACGATAAATCAAAAGATGTCAGTCGAATACTTCCGAAATCAACGGGATACTGATCCGTCAGGCTTAAAACTTTAGGGATCACATCGCCCGAGATGGTCAATACACGGCTGTTTTGCGGAATATTTGCATTAATCGTTATGCTTTTGTTAAAAACTCCGGGGCGCAGCGCGGGATCGTATGATACTTTTATAAAACCTGTTTTACCTGGCAGGATCGGTTCCCGGCTCCATTCAGGTGTTGTACAGCCGCACGAAGCGGTTACCCCCTGAATAATTAACGGGAATTTACCTGTGTTGGTAAAATTGAAATTATAGGTGACCGGACCTCCTTCCTCCTTGATTTTTCCGAAGTTGTGGTCCATTTTTTCAAACTTAATATCCGCCAGGGGCTGTGCCTGTACACTATACAAAGCAGCCATCATTAGGAGCAAGACAAAAGTTACAAATATTCGTTTCATCTGTTTTAAATTATTATTCATCGCCGAAAAGTACACCCATGTTCCTCGCTTTGGTGATCAGCGGGTGTTTAGGATCAACCAGGCTCAGCTTGCCTCCCACCTCTTCGAGAGGAACCGCGCTTAGTACACCACCATGGATGGCAACCATCTGGCCAAATTCTTCCCTGGCGATCAGTTCGGTGGCAAAGGCTCCGTAACGTGTTGCCAGGATGCGATCCATCGCCGACGGGCTTCCGCCGCGCTGTACATAACCCAACCGTGTTTCCCTCGCTTCAATGGTTGTGAGCTGTTGAATCTTCGAAACCAGATAGGACGCCGCCGATATGTTATCGGGTTTTACAATCCCTTCAGCAACCACAACAATAGCGGAATTTTTTCCTTTCGAAAACCTTTCCTCGATCTCTTTGCACACACTTTTGATATCATACCCGATTTCAGGAATCAGGATAATATCACCACCACCGGCTATTCCGGCATAAAGAGCTATCCATCCCGCATTGTGACCCATTACTTCGATTACCATTGCCCGCTGGTGTGAGTTGGCAGTAGCATGCAGACGGTCAATAGCTTCAGTGGCAATTTCTACCGCCGAGTCAAATCCAAAAGTGATTTCGGTACCGTAAACATCATTGTCAATAGTCTTGGGAATTCCGATCACATTAAGACCCTCGTGTGCAAGAAGATTGGCAGTTTTCATTGTGCCATTGCCCCCGATACAAACCACGCAATCCAATCCGAGATCTTCATAATTTTTTTTAATCAATCCCGGTTTTTCGTTAAAAGCTTCCCCCTTTTCAAGTTTAAAGGGCTTTTCACGTGAAGTTCCAAGTATTGTTCCGCCCAGCGTGAGGATTCCTGACAATTTGGCTTCGTCAAGAATCACATATTCCTTCCTGATCAGGCCGCTGAAACCGGCCGTAAACCCGATTACTTCCATTCCATGATTTACAATTGCGGTTTTCCCGACACCCCTGATGGCCGCATTTAGGCCGGGACAATCTCCTCCTGCAGTGAGAATAGCAATTTTTTTACTCATAACAATCAATTTTTATTGAATATCTTATAGACAGATCATTTTTTGAAACAATAACTATGCAAAACTAATACATATTTTGGCGGTCAAGTTTTCACTGTACTCATTTAATTGTAAATTTGAATCCGGAATCCGATTGGGCCGGTTAAAACCCGTGCCTGTAATTTATAAAATTAGTAAATAAAAAATAGAACGTATGATGCGTTTTTTCATTCTGTTGGGGGTATCGGTTTTTTTGGTTACCGGCTGTAAATTAGGAAAAAAGAAAGGTGAGATTTCGGAAGCGGACAAAAAAAAGCTTGAAAACGTGGCATGTTGCGAAACAGGTCCGTTAAACCAGCTCACCGATGCTGAAAAGGCACAGGACTGGCAACTGCTTTTTGATGGTACATCAACAGAGGGATGGCACGGATACAATAAAACAAATTTTCCTGCGGCATGGGTTGTTGAAGATGGAGCACTAAGATGTAGAGGTGAGGAGAGCCGGGGTGAGGCCGGGAAAGCGGATGCCGGAGATATCGTATGGTCAAAGCAGCTTTTTTCAGATTTTGATCTGAGGCTGGAATGGAAAATCTCTGAAGGTGGAAATTCGGGTATTTTTTATTTAGGCAGGGAAGTGGCAGGCTGGCCAATTTATAAAACTGCACCCGAAATGCAGATTCTCGACAATGAAAAGAATCCCGACGCTTCAAGGGGTAAAGATGGCAACCGGAAAGCCGGATCGCTCTATGACCTGATTCCCGCGAATCCACAGAATGCAAGACTAGTTGGCCAATGGAACTCAGTTGAGATTATCTGCTTGAAGGGCAAAGTTGTACACCGTCAGAATGGTGTCCAGATTCTTGAATATGAACTATGGACCCCCGAATGGAAGGCCCTGGTTAAAAATTCAAAATTTCCCGGATTGAATCCCGAATGGGAAAATATTGCAAAAGAAGGTGTAATTGGTTTGCAGGATCATGGAAATGATGTTTGGTTCCGTAATATAAAAATCAGGGAACTGTAAAAACAATTGCGAATTTATTATTTCTGAATATAAAGAAAAATCAAAAAGATTTTTGGAAATTTGCAGCAGAAAGTTTGATTAATTAAATTTACATATTAAAATTAATACCGATGAAAAGTACAATTTTACTTTTATTTGTTTTTGTTTTGTTCGCGTTCAACAGTAATGCGGAGCCAAAGAAAAAAAGTGGCAAAAAAGAGAAAAGTGCAATGAATGCGCTGACCAAAGAGGAGAAAGCAAACGGCTGGATGTTATTATTCGATGGGCAAACCAGTGAAGGATGGAGAGGGAATAACAAAACTGATTTTCCTAAAGGTTGGGTCATTGAAAATGGTACCCTGAAATGCCAGGCGTCAGGCAGAGGTGAAGCCGGAGCGGCCGATGGTGGTGATATTTTGTATGCAAAGGAGAAATTTTCGGATTTTAATTTTAAAATCGAATGGAAAATTTCAGAAGGTGGCAATTCCGGTATTTTCTATCTTGGAAAAGAAGTGGAAGGATGGCCTATTTATAAAACAGCTCCTGAAATGCAGGTTCTTGACAACGACCGTCATCCTGATGCATTGTTAGGTAAGGATGGTAACCGTAAAGCAGGTTCATTGTACGACCTGATACCGGCTAAACCACAGAATGCAAAACCTGCCGGTGAATGGAACAGCGTTGAAATCATCTGCTACCAGGGAAGCGTAGTCCATAAACAGAATGGCGTTACAGTTCTTGAATACCATCTCTGGACACCCGAATGGAATGAACTGGTGAAAAATTCAAAATTCCCGGCGTTGAATCCTGATTGGGCGAATGTTCCCAAAGAAGGTGTCATAGGCCTGCAGGATCATGGTAATGATGTCTGGTTCCGCAACATTAAGATCAAAAAGTTATAATCTGCCGGAGAGTATTTATAAAGGCCGGCTTCATTCGTGGAGCCGGCCTTTTTGTTGACTTTTCATTTGCTAATATTCAGGCGAATATCCTGAATCGTTAAGTATTTTCTGGTAGTCGTTTTCGTTCATAAGGTCAGAAAGTGTAATCCCCGGATTCTTCTTCATGTATTTTTTTACAATCTGCCATCCCAGCCATACCCCCGTTCTTCCGGGCGATTCGGTAGTGAAACTCGAGGTAAAGGGAGCAGGGCCTGTGAATCGGATGATATTCATTCTGTCGGTACTATAAAGCAGCCTGTGCTCCACGAGATAAGTCCACATTCCGGCTTCATTTTTAGTGCACCATTCGAGTTTGGCAGGGGTAAATCCTATCTTAAGGTAGTCAGGTTCTTCCGGGAGCGTTGCATCCAGGAAGTAGAGCATTTTCCCCTCGTAAACCATTTCCGACAAAAGGCTGGTATTCGATTCATCAAATGCAAATTCAGAGATTCCCCACGAATAAAGCACATCGGCCGGAATTTTATCCTTGTGCATATTCACGCGTTTGTATTCGGGCAGACCAAGCATCCTGTAAAACGGGCAATCGGCTCCCAGGTAATTGTCAAGACTGATTCCGATGGCATCGCTGGTCATTATCATCGACTGATTAAAACCTGAGATAATTGTAATAACCTGGGGGATTGTTTTATCGGGGAAGTAATATTTATAATGCCGGAAACCGTCCTGCAGTTTTTTCTCAAGTTCATTCAGGTTGTTAAATACTGAATCGATTTTCAGGTGCGACAATATACGCATCGAATCATTTAGAAATGTATTCAGATACACCGGGTACAACGAATCGGCAGGATCGCCCAAAGCGATTACGTTTTCGTTATAGGCATTAAAAAAGGAACCGTATGTCTGCCTTAATTTCTGAATTGCCAATTCTTTATCCTCCGAAGCAGCAGTAAAGATGTCGCGATCTAACCGCTTAATAACCAGGTTTACATCTATACCTGACACATCAATTTTGAGTGGATTTCGCTGGCAACTGATCAGTAAAATTATAAGCGGGAATAAAAGGAGACCTTTAAGCATCGACATCATTTTGAATTTTGACTACTTTTGTACTGTTTAATTGGCGTAAAAGTATAAAATGACCGGCATAACCGGAATAAAAATTTTATAGATATGAAAAAACTGGTTCTGTTATTGACCTTACTGTCGTTAACCGCCGAAGGTTACTCCCAAAAGAGTTTTAGCCTCACATTTCTGACAAGCCCCCAGGTAACCTGGATGTCTTCCGATTCCAAAGATGTTAAAGCGGATGGCAGCTTTCTTGGATTTGGGTATGGTGTTGAGGGAGATTTTTTCCTTGGAAATGAGAGTTATTCCCTGGTTACAGGCTTAACCGTAAGCACCACAGGTGGCTCATTGATCTATGGCACTTCAACACTGTTTGACGGCGCACAACTGCCGGCCGGGACTAAAGTCGATTATTTTCTTAAATACCTTGAGATTCCCCTTGCTGTAAAAATGTTTACAAAAGATTTTAACCGTACACGGTTTTATGCACAATTTGGCCTTACTAACTGGTTAAATATCAAAACAAAAGCGACTACTAGCGATCGTTCGTTTCAAAAAGAGGCGGTAAGTGACGAGGTTCGTTTTTACAATATAGGACTCAATGTCGGGGGTGGATTAGCCTACGATCTTGGTCATGGAAATGCCCTTACGGCAGGAATAATTTATTCCAACGGGTTAAACGACCTGACCACCAACAGCTCAGTAAGTGATTCAGTACTCCTGAAGTCGCTACGCTTCAGGTTTGGTTTTGTGTTTTAAAGAACCTGGGAATTAGGATTCATTTCCGGACTGAATTTTTTAATTAACTAATCCTGCCATTAGATGATTTCGGGTTTCCGGAATCAGGGCTGCATTTGCGGGATTAAGAAAAATCATGTAAGCATTCGTATATGAAGATAGCACTCGCTCAGCTCAATTACCATATAGGGAATTTTGAGGCAAACAGAAATCAGATTATCGCCCATATTGAAAAAGCCCGGGAGCAGGGTGCGGAACTTGTTGTTTTCTCAGAGCTTGCGGTATGCGGGTATTATCCGAACGATCTGCTCGAACGGCGGGAATTTATTGAGCAATGCCTTGATTCGGTAAACCTGATCGCCCTCCATTGTCACGGAATTGCCGCCCTGGTTGGCGCCCCGAGCATTAACCCTTCTCCGAGCGGAAAAATGCTGCACAATTCGGCTTATTTTTTAATGGATGGGAAGATTGAAAGTATACACAGTAAAACGCTGTTGCCTACCTACGATGTATTTGACGAATACCGCCATTTTGAACCCAACCGTGAATTCAGGCTCATCGAATATAAGGGATTAAAACTGGCAGTGACAGTTTGCGAGGATCTTTGGTTTAATCAGCCGGTCTTCAGTGCTTTCGGCAGGGAAAATCTTTATCCGATATGCCCGGTGGCCGAGTATAGCAGACTGCACCCCGATCTTATTATCAATTTGTCGGCATCGCCATTCTCTTACAACCAGGCTAAACTTCGGAAAGATATCCTGCTTGATAACGCGAAGCAATATGAGATACCGATTATATATGTCAACCAGGTTGGCGCACAGACTGAACTGATCATCGACGGCGGCTCATTATTTGTGGATCGCACCGGGAAAGTTGTCCGTGAGATGGCCTATTTTTCGCCCGATTTCGCCATTATTGACACCGCGAATCGGGAAATTGAGCCTATTGTTCAGCCCGAGTCTGAAACCATTGCCAAGATACACGATGGTCTGGTTCTGGGGATAGGGGATTATTTCCGGAAGACAGGTTTTAAAACCGCCACGCTCGGACTTTCGGGCGGGATTGATTCAGCGGTTACCCTTGTTCTTGCAGCAGAATCGCTTGGAAGCGAAAATATTCACGTGTTGCTGATGCCCTCGAAGTTCTCCTCCGATCATTCAATCGATGATGCCGTTAAATTGGCTGATAATCTTGGAGTTAGATATGATATTGTCAAAATTCACGATATTGTCGAGGCATTCGATTCAACACTCGCCATTGTCTTTAAGGGAGCAGTGCCTGATCTTACGGAAGAAAATATCCAGGCGAGAGTGCGCGGTACTTTGCTGATGGGTTTATCGAATAAATTTGGTCATATTTTATTAAATACTTCAAATAAAAGTGAAGCAGCCGTAGGGTATGGAACATTATACGGCGATATGAACGGTGGATTGTCGGTCTTGGGCGATGTTTATAAGACGGACGTTTTCGCAATGGCAAGGTTCATCAACAGGGACAAAGAGATCATACCGGTAAATACTATTCTCAAACCGCCCTCGGCCGAATTACGTCCCGACCAGAAGGATTCCGACTCCCTTCCCGAATACGAAGTACTCGATAGGATATTATTCGATTATATTGAACTTGCAAAAAGTCCGGCCGAGATTATTGCTATGGGCTATGACGAGGCGATTGTTCATCGCACAATTCTGATGGTGAATCGCAATGAATACAAAAGGTTCCAAACCCCACCAATTCTCAGAATTTCATCCAAGGCGTTCGGATTCGGACGCAAAATGCCTCTCGTGGCAAAATATGCGCTGTAGGTGTGAATATGAGTGACCGATAATTTCATCAGCAATCGAAATACCGGAAACCGCAGGAACCAGGGAAATCATCTTAATTGAAAGCATCACCGGGTAAAATGGATACGGATGCCCGGAAGGGTAAATGTGTACAGCAAAATGATTAACAGGCTAATCAAAAATAACTATTTGTCGTCCTAATACGATTCCATGCATAAATACTTTGATTTTCGGTCAGATTTTTTAATTTTGATGTTTTATAACATCTAATCGGGCAATTTATGTTGGATTCAGGTCAATTTTTTGAGAGTCAATTCAAGGATGAGAATTGTATATTTTATCTGTTAAAACCCGAGGAAAAGGCTATTCTTGAAAAAAACCATGATGTTACGCGGTATAAAAAGAATGATTTTGTCTACCGTGAAGGTGAAATGCCTGTTGGGATGCAGTATCTCAAGGAGGGGATGGTGAAGTTGATCAAGGAAGGAATTGGCGGCAGGGAGCAGATTATCAGGATGATTACGCGGAATGGTCTTATCGGTTACCGCTCTTTAATTGCAGGTGAACCCCATAATGGCACTACCATTGCCATCGAAGATTCTGAAATAATTACAATACCTCCCGATATTCTTTATAATGTTTTGCTGAGGAATTACGATTTTTCACTTGCATTACTGAAGGATCTTGCGATGGAACTAGGTTTTTCTCACCATCGCACGGTAAGCCTTACTCAAAAACATATCCGTGGACGTTTAGCCGAGTCCATTCTTCTTTTGATTGAGAAATATGGTTTTGAACATGATAATAAGACGCTGAGGGTTTATCTTCCCCGAGAAGATCTCGCCAATCTCTCGAACATGACCTCTTCAAATGCGATACGAACACTCTCGATCTTTGCGGGTGAAAAAGTAATTGCGATGGATGGCCGGAAAATTAAAGTGATCAATCTTGAAAAGCTTGAAAAGATCAGTAAGCTTGGATAAAAGATTACACTAATTTAAACGTATTACACGGATTCAATCAAAGCAAGGTGTTGCTAAAAATAATTATTTTGCTCATGACGAATTTTACGAATCCTAACTAAGTTTAGGTGTTGCTCCTAATAAGAATACATTAAACTCTGTGATTCCAATCTGAAAGCATTGGCACATTGGCACATTGACATATTAGCACATTTTCTAATCCTCTCATTTTCTCACATTCTCATTTTCTCACATTCTCATTTTCGCCTCTGTTGTAGAGACGCACGGCCGTGCGTCTCTACAACAAGCCTGCCCTTTGCCCACAGCGCCTGCCCCTTGCCCCTTGCCCTTTTCGGATTTTGGATCTTGCGGCGCATAGAACCTATGATTTTCAATAAAGAGCGTAGTTGCGCCGCATTCCATTTGATCGCCCTAACCCCGGGTGGCACGATTCCGAATATTGTTACAGCCAATAATATTTTAAAGAATCCGGAATCGCTTACCCGGGGCTACAAAGATTTAATCCCTCCGGGATTACGCGAATTCATATTAAGTTTAGGTGTTGCTCCTGAGAAGGAAACACAAAACTCTGTGAAATTACTCTCCCGAAGGATCGGAACAAGTTGTGTAACTCTGTGAAATTCTTTTCATCAGGTCACTTTGGACCCAATATGAAAGCATTTAGCCTATTTGCATAATGTCACATTTTCACATTTTCGCCCCTACGTCATGCAGTGAACAGGTAAATGTACAGATGAGGATTCATCCACTCACTTCACCGGAGGGCGCAAAAAAAGCCGACCATTTGGGATCGGCTTTATAATTAGATGTTAATCAGCAGTTATTTCACCACAACATTGACAATTTTATTCGGGACAATAATAATTTTTGCAATTGATTTTCCTTCAATCCATTTGTTGGTATGACTGTCGGCAAGAACGGCTTTCTCAATTTCTGCATTTGACATATCAACAGGCAGTGCAATTTTAAACCGGGCTTTACCATTAAATGAAACAGGATACTCGAAGGTGTCTTCAGTCAGATACGATTCTTCGAATGCCGGCCATTGATGATAGGTAAGCACCGTTTTATTACCGTACATTTCCCATAATTCTTCCGCGAGATGAGGCGCAAAAGGTGCCAGAAGCTGGAAGAAAGTTACCGCTGTTTCGTGATTCACTTTACCGGCCTTATAACAATGGTTTGTAAAGACCATCATCTGCGAAATGGCGGTATTAAATTTCATATCGCGGATATCGTCACTCACTTTGCGGATGGTCTGGTGAAGTATCTTTAAAGTCTCTTTGCTCTCCTCCCCTTCCGCGATGTTATTCTGTTCACCAAAGAAGGCAACAACACGGCGAAGGAAATTGTAAACCCCTTTAACCCCATTTTCGGTCCATGGTTTGGTGGCGTCGAGCGGACCGATAAACATCTCAAAAAGACGCAAGGCATCAGCTCCGTAATTTGTTACAACATCATCGGGATTCACCACGTTTTTCAACGATTTCGACATCTTCGCAACAATCTGGCGAAGTTCTTCACCCGTTACTGTGCTAAAGTATTTTCCTTCACGTTCTTCAACCTGGTCGGAAGGAACTTTTGATCCTGAGGTGGTTTCGTATGCAAAGGCAAGGATCATCCCCTGGTTGAATAGTTTCTGAAAAGGTTCATCCGTCGAAACAATTCCCAGGTCAAAGAGTACCTTGTGCCAGAAACGACTGTAAAGCAAATGCAAAACAGCATGCTCCGCTCCTCCTACATACAGGTCGACGGGCATCCAGTAGTTTTCATCCACCTTACTGAAAGGTTCATTGTTGTTTTTGGGATCGGTAAACCGGAGGTAATACCAGCAGGATCCGGCCCACTGAGGCATCGTATTGGTCTCGCGCCGTCCTTTTCTGCCGTTTTTATCGGTCACAATCAGCCAATCACCTGCATTCGAAAGGGGTGATTCACCCGTTTCACCCGGCAAATATTTTTCAACAACAGGCAGTGCCAATGGAAGTTCATCATCATTCAAAACACTAACCTCACCGTCTTCCCAGTGAATTACAGGGAAAGGCTCTCCCCAGTATCTTTGACGACTGAATAACCAGTCGCGTAATTTATAATTGATGGTTGATTCACCCAGTCCGTTTGATTCAAGCCAGCTGGTAACCGTTTTGATGCCCTCCTCCTTCGAAAGACCATTGATATCAATGCCAATTTCGTTGTTTGAGGAGTTGATGTAGACGCCGTCTTCGGTCCAGCATGCCTCACCTTTGAGGACCTGTTCGCGTAACTCTGCCGGGGCATTGGCCGGATCAAGGATACAAATTATCGGGATATTAAATGTTTGGGCAAACTCAAAGTCACGTGTATCGTGCGCCGGAACAGCCATAATGGCGCCGGTTCCGTAACCCATCAATACATAATCGGCAATCCAGATCTGTATTTTTTCATTATTGATCGGATTGATCGCATAACGACCCGTGAAAACCCCGGTTTTACCTTTGGCAAGATCGGTTCTGTCGAGGTCGCTTTTGGAAGCTGCATCACGGATATAGGCGTTCACAGCATCGGTCTGTTCCGGAGTAGTGATTTCAGCAACCAGGTCATGTTCGGGTGCAAGTACCATATATGTTGCGCCAAACAGGGTATCAGGACGAGTTGTATAGACCCGCAATTTACTACCGGTTCCCTCGATTGCAAAATCAACCTCCGCGCCAGTCGACCTGCCAATCCAGTTGCGCTGCATATCCTTAACTCCTGCCGGCCAGTCAAGATCATCCAATCCTTCAAGCAGACGTTCGGCATAATGCGGTATGCGTAACATCCATTGTTTCAGATACCTGCGTTCCACTTCGCGGGTTCCGCATTTTTCGTGCGTTCCGTCATTGAGCACTTCTTCATTCGCGCAGACTGTTTTACAATTCCGGCAATACCAAACCTGCGCGTTATCGTAATAGGCGAGGCGTTTTCCTGCAATATATTTTTGGATTTCTTCCTTTCCCTGATTTTTAATTTCCTCAGGGATGGGAAGCTCACTGATCAGTCTTCCTTTATTTTGTTCCTTGTCAAACCAGGTATTAAACAAACGGGTAAAGATCCATTGTGTCCATTTGAAATAACCGGGATCGGTGGTATTGATTTCACGGTCCCAGTCATAACTCAAACCCAGTGACTGAATCTGCCTGCGAAAGGTATCACAGTTCCGCTGAGTAGTAATGGCAGGATGTGTACCGGTCTGAATGGCATATTGCTCCGCAGGAAGTCCGAAGGCATCCCATCCCATCGGGTGCAGAACATTAAAACCGTTGGCTCGTTTATACCTGCAAATTATATCGGTAGCGGTATAACCTTCCGGATGGCCCACATGCAAGCCGGCACCCGACGGGTACGGGAACATGTCGAGGCAATAGAATTTCGGCTTGGTAAGGTCTGTAACCGATTTAAAAGTCTTGTTATCGGCCCAGTATTGCTGCCATTTCTTTTCTATCTCTTTGAAATTGTAATCCATCGGTATTGAGCGTCTTCGTTCATTTTCAATTAAGCCGCAAAATTAACGCTTTATTCCCACTCATCCCCTCCAAAGGTCATAATTGTGTAAAAAAATAGCTGATCCGTGCGTTTATAACGCTGACTTAAATCATAAAACAGGAAAACATGTTTGAAATCAGTTTTTTAAGTACTTCAATACATTGAATTACTGAACGATGCAGTTTCCCCGATTTAATATCATTTTCAATCGGATGATAAAGAAATCTGTAAATTTGAGCCTGTTTAACTTGGAATACGTAAAGCAGATAAAGAACTAATAGTGAACTAAAAACACAATTAAAATGAATGCAGGAATAGATATTTTTATGGAAGGGCTGAAATCCCGGACTCCGGGTGAAGTTGAATTTCACCAGGCAGTTTTGGAAGTGGTTGAATCGGTCTGGGATGTATACGATGCCAATCCCCGCTATAAACAGGCAAAGATTCTTGAACGTATGGTTGAGCCTGAGCGCACAATCATATTCCGGGTTCCCTGGAGCAACGACAGGGGCGAAATTGAAATCAACAGGGGGTACCGTGTCGAATTTAACAGTGCACTGGGACCCTACAAGGGGGGACTCAGGTTTCATAAAAGTGTAACCTTAAGTATTCTGAAATTTCTTGGGTTTGAGCAGACTTTCAAAAATAGTCTCACGACGCTTCCGATGGGCGGCGGAAAAGGAGGGTCCGACTTCAGTGCCAAAGGGCGCAGCGATAGTGAGATTATGCGATTCTGCCAGTCGTTTATGACAGAACTGTTTCGTCACATTGGTCCCAATACCGACGTTCCGGCAGGTGATATTGGCGTGGGTGGTCGTGAAATAGGTTTCCTTTTTGGTCAGTACAAGCGGATCAGGAATGAATTTACGGGAGTTCTTACAGGCAAAGGACTTGGATGGGGAGGATCTCTGATCCGTCCGGAAGCGACAGGGTTTGGCGCAGTTTATTTTGTAGAGCACATGCTCAAAGAAATGGGGAAAGAGGTAAAAGGAAAGACCTTTGCCGTTTCGGGTTTTGGGAATGTAGCCTGGGGTGCTATCAGCAAAATCAATGAATTGGGAGGCAGGGTTGTAACAATCTCAGGCCCCGATGGATATATCTACGATCCTAACGGGATAACCGGCAAAAAGGTTGATTTCCTGCTTGAGTTACGCGAAAGCAACAACGATGTGGTTGCCCCGTACGCAGAAGAGTTCGACGTGGAATTTTTCCCGGACGCCAAGCCTTGGGATACCAAAGTTGACATTGCAATGCCATGTGCAACCCAGAATGAACTTAATGAAGAAGATGCCCGGAAATTGGCTGAAAATGGCTGCTTTCTGGTGGCCGAGGTTTCCAACATGGGATGTACCTCCGATGCGGTGAATTATTTTGTGAACAGTAAACTCCACTTTGCCCCGGGCAAGGCAGTCAATGCAGGAGGTGTAGCCGTGTCCGGACTGGAGATGTCGCAAAACAGCATGCGCTACAACTGGACTAGCAAGGAGGTCGATAAACGGCTTCGTCTGATTATGAAAGACATTCACGATACGTGTACAAAACACGGTAAATCGGGCGGATATATCAATTATGTGAAAGGAGCCAATGTGGGAGGTTTCGTGAAAGTTGCCGACGCGATGCTTGCCCAGGGGCTGGTGTAAATGCAGACCAGGGGTTGTATGACGTAGGGGTTTGTATGACGCAGGGTTTGTATGACGCAGGGGTGTAGAGACGCAGGGGTGTAGAGACGCAGGGGTTGTATGACGCAGGGGTTTGTAGAGACGCAGGGGTTTGTAGAGACGCAGGGGTTTGTAGAGACGCAGGGGTTTGTAGAGACGCAGGGGTTTGTAGAGACGCACGGCCGTGCGTTTCTACACGGCCGTGCGTCATTTACATTCATCAAAATTCATATAATAAATAAGCCCGGGCATTTCTGCCCGGGCTTATTTATTGATTTATCACCTCCCCGATTTTAAACGATGAGCTTATATCCTTTACCATGTACATTGATAATCTCAATGCTCTCTTCTGATTTCAGATGTTTCCTAAGCTTGGTAATGTAAACATCCATACTCCGTGCATTGAAATAGTTGTCATCAACCCAGATGGTTTTTAACGCGAAATTTCTTTCCAGAATTTTATTGGCATTGACACAAAGCAATTTAAGCAGGTCAGATTCCTTTGTGGTCAGTTTTGTATTTTCATTGGCATCCGATAACGTCTGTTTGCGTGCATCGAATATAAATTTCCCAAGTTTGAAAACGGACTGTGAAGTGTCGCCCTCACCACCGCTTCTGCGCAAAATGGCCTCAATCCGGAACAACAACTCTTCCATGCTGAAGGGTTTGGTCATGTAATCGTCGGCCCCGATTTTAAATCCCTCGATTACGTCCTCTTTCATGGTTTTAGCTGTCAGAAAGATAATCGGAATATCAGAATTCAGCATCCGGATCTCCTTGGCTAAGGTGAACCCATCCTTTTTAGGCATCATTACATCGAAGATGCACAGGTCATACTGATTTTTCTGAAACCCTTTGTAAGCCACTTCTCCGTCGGGATACAAGTCGGTGTCGTACCCTTTGGCAATAAGATACTCCCTGAGCAAGAGCCCAAGATTTTCATCATCCTCCGTGAGAATCACTCTGATTTTCTTTTCCATAATTTTAAGTATTTTTTACCGGGAAATACAATCTGAAGCGAGTACCTTTCCCTAAAGCACTATCTACCTTTATTTTACCCTTATGAACATCAATAATTCGCTTGACATACGACAGACCAAGTCCGAATCCTTTGACATTGTGTATATTTCCTGTCGGCACACGGTAGAAACGCTCGAAAATCTGCGTCAGGTGCTCCTTCGGAATTCCGATGCCATTATCCTTAACCTGAACAATAACCCACCCATTTTTGTTCTCGGTTGACAGTTCAATTTCGGGATTCGATTTACTATATTTCACGGCATTATCGAGCAAATTGAAAATAACATTGGTGATGTGTACATCATCCCCCTTTATTACCGGATTTACAGCCTGTAAATCGGTCTTCAGTTCCCCGCTTTCGTTGGTAACCCTGATTTCGAAATTCGAGGCCACCGATTCTGCCAGTTTATTCAGATCGATATGGGTAAACTTAAGTTTTAACCTGCCTTCGTTAAACACGGCCATTTGCAATACTTTCTCAACCTGGTTGCTTAACCGTTTGCTCTCATCAAAAATTACTCCTGAAATATGATCTATTGTTGAATGCGATAATGTGACCGATGAATCCCGAAGCATTTGTGAAGCCAGCGATATCGTGGATATCGGGGTCTTGAGCTCATGGGTCATGTTGTTGATAAAATCGTTTTTAATCTGGGAGATTTTCTTTTGCCGTAAAATAATCTGGAGGGTAACTATAAATATTACAATAATGATCAGGGTAAGCACCAGTGTTGGAATGACCAGGAATGAGGTAGTTTTGAAGGATACATTTCGCTGGTCGGGAAAATAAACGCACAGGTAGTCAGGCTTCTGATTATTCAATTGATCATCATCTGCCAAAAGTAATTTTTTGTAAACGATGTTCTTTCTTCCCGGATTAAAGCCCTCACTTCCCATGATATACTTATTTTTACCATCGATCTGTGTGAGTACTTTGTATTTATAATCGAGTTCGATATTGTTTTGCCTGAGTGCGGCTTCCAGTGCTTCGGCCAAAAGATTTGGCGGCACTCGCTCGGTTAAGGGCAATTCCGCCCGCTCTTTCATAAAAATCAGGTACCTGAGGTTTCTGGCATCCTCTGCACTCTTGAGATTATAGCCAAACTGAAAGCTTTGAATTTGTGACTGTGAGAAGTAGTTAAACTGGTCGATCCTGCCACCTGACAGGTGGTTGTCTTTCGAACTCCGGTATTCGGTTATAGTGCCACTTTTCTCGATGCTTCCCAGGGGTACTTCAATATCTGAATTAGGAAAAACCCCCGAAGAGTTCATTTGCCAGATATCCTCCTGGGCATCAGTGGCATAGAACAGAGAGATTTCAGCCATGTCAATGGCATCCTGAACCAGTTGCAATGCTGAATAAACCTGGGTACTAAAACTCTTTTCCTGAAGTTCGGCAGTATGTTTTATGGTTAGCATTTGTACGCCAATCAGCGATGCGGCCACAATAGCCATTACCACACTTAAGGAATATATCATTCTCTTGCTCATCGTAGCAAAGATAAAGTTATTAATGGATCAGGCCGGTTCTCCTTAACATTATTTAACTTAGGAGTTTAATCAATCATGTTCCCGAGATTGATCAGCGCCTTACAGGCAGAATTTTGCTGAGCTTCTTTTTTCGAATATCCTTCGCCTTTCCCGATTATCTGACCATCAATCCTGATTGTAGAAATAAAGGGCAGCTTATTGTTACCCGAACCAGGATTTTCGATTGTTTCGAACTCGATGTCTTTTTTGATTTTCTGGCCCCATTCGATAAGCTGACTCTTAAAATTATTATCATTTCTCTCAAGCTCGTGAAGATCGACATGAACCGACAATACTTTTTTAACCACGAATTCCTTTACGCCCTGGTACCCGATATCAAGATAAATAGCCCCGATGAATGCCTCGAATACATCGCCGAAGATATGGCTCGATTCGTTGACATTATTGGTATTGGAAGTTACAAGATGATTCAGACCAAGCTTAAATGTCAGACTGGTAAGAAAGCTTCTGTTTACGATACGTGATCTCATCTGGGTCAGAAATCCTTCATCCTTTCGCGGGAAACGATTATAAAGATAATCGGCTACGATTGCTCCCAGTACGGCATCACCAAGATACTCAAGGCGCTCATTATTAACAGGTTTACCCATCAAATCGGAAGAGGAGGCCGATTTGTGAATAAAAGCCAGATCATAAAGCCTTAGCTTCAGGGGGCTAAATCCTGTGGTCTCTTTAATAAATGAATAAAACTCTTTTCTTGGAGAAGAAAAGAGCTTTATTCGGTACATTAAATCTCGTAACACTTTACTAAGAAAGTTTTTTAAAGATTACTGTTCCATTATGTCCACCAAACCCAAAAGTGTTACTCAAAACATAATTGAGTTCGCGTTTTTTTGCCTTGTTAAAGGTAAAATCAATCTTTGGATCAATTGCCTCATCGAGTTCGAACTGATTAATTGTCGGAGGGACAATACCATCACGCATCGCGAGGATTGAGGCAATGGCTTCAACAGCTCCCGCCGCGCCCAGCAAATGGCCGGTCATCGACTTGGTGGCACTGATGCTCACATCGTAGATGTGTTCACCAAAAACCTTAAGGATTGCTTTGGGTTCGGCAATATCACCAAGCCCGGTTGAAGTTCCATGAACATTGATATAATCAATATCTGTAGCTTTCAGTCCTGCATCGTCCAATGCTCTTTTCATGACCAATGCGGCACCTCCGCCTTCAGGATCCGGTGCAGTCATGTGATATGCATCGGTCGACATTCCAATTCCTACGAGTTCGGCGTAGATAGTTGCACCCCGTTTAACGGCATGCTCATACTCTTCCAGAATCAATGCGCCTGCACCTTCTGCCATAACAAAACCATCGCGTCCTTTATCGAACGGTCTGGAAGCTGTCTGAGGATCATCGTTACGTGTGGATAAAGCACGCATAGCATTGAATCCTCCAACACCTGCTTCATTGATGGCAGATTCCGACCCTCCTGCAATAAAGATATTTGCCTTGCCGAGACGGATATAGGTCGCAGCGTCAATCATGGCGTGCGTAGCCGATGCACAGGCGGTAACAGTGGTAATTGTTGGTCCGCGGAAACCATATTTTAGTGCAATATTCCCACTTGCCATATTGGCAATCATTTTTGGGATAAAAAAAGGTGAAAACCTGGGGTTATCAGGAGTGGCATTATACTCAGTTACAACTTGTAAAAAAGTGTTCAGACCTCCAATACCAGCCCCCCAAATAACTCCACACTCATCTTTGTCGATCTTCCCAAGATCGAGACCTGAATGTTTAAGCGCTTGGTCAGCAGCAATGTATGCAAACTGTGCATACATGTCATGTTTATGTACTTCTTTTTTCTCGAGATATTCACCCGGATCGAAATTTTTTACTTCACAGGCAAACTGCGTTTTGAACCTTGAGGCATCAAAACGAGTAATGGGGCCGGCACCGCTAACCCCATTACACAGGTTTTCCCAGAATTCATCTATGTTTTTACCAAGCGGGTTTATCGTGCCCATTCCGGTTACAACAACTCGTTTTAATTCCATAGTAAGCTTATGAGCCCTTTAATATTGAAAAACTTGATTACTTTGCGTTTTCGGTAATGTAATTGATTGCATCACCGACAGTTCCGATTTTTTCAGCTTGATCATCGGGGATAGCAATGTTGAATTCCTTTTCGAATTCCATAATTAACTCTACGGTATCAAGAGAATCTGCGCCCAAATCGTTCGTGAACGATGCTTCCGGAGTAACTTCACTTTCATCAACACCAAGCTTATCAACAATGATCGCTTTTACTTTCGCTGAAATGTCAGACATGATTTTTAAATTTTTTACGTTAATACTATTACTAAATTTACTCGCTGATATTTTCACTCAGCGAGTGCAAAGAAACGAAGAAAGAAATTTATCTTCCAAATATTTATACAAGAATCTATTATTTTGGACTTATAAATCACTGTCCTCAATTCTTTTTAAAACAAATCGTTCGAATGTTCAAATTCTTAATTTTATATATCGTATTATAAATGAAATCTTTAGCTATTTTTGCCTCGGGATCAGGCACCAATGCCGGGAACATTATCCAATACTTCAAAAACCATCCCAACATCAGGGTTGATTCCGTTTGGTCGAACAAAAAAAATGCTTATGTTCTTCAAAGAGCGGCAGATCTGGGCATTGAATCGCACAGTTTTTCGCGTGAAGAGTTCAGCAAGCCCGATCAGATGATCGACGAACTGCAACGACGGCAGATCGACCTGATCGTTTTAGCCGGTTTTCTCTGGCTGATTCCCGCTGAATTTATCGATGCTTTCCCGATTATCAACATCCATCCTGCCCTTTTGCCAGGTTACGGAGGAAAGGGAATGTATGGTTCGTTTGTCCATGAATCAGTGGTGCGCAACAGGGAAAAAGAGTCAGGCATCACGATTCACCTGGTCAATAAAGCCTACGATGAAGGGGCACAATTACTCCAGGTAAGGTGCCCTGTATTACCGGACGATACACCCGAATCGCTTGCTGAACGGATTCACGCGCTCGAATACAAATATTTTCCGCAGGCTATTGAGGATTATCTGAATCAAAACAACCCGGATTAACCGGCCCGGGCTTTAATTTTTTATTAAACAATAATATATCTCCGGTCACCAAAAGAGTTAATTAATTTTTAGCAGTTATGAAGTTTCCTTCATTCCTTAAACAAGGTGATAAAGTGGCGATAATTTCACCTGCTGGAATAATCGGCCATCAAACAGTTGAGCGCGGTGCTGAACTATTGCGTCAGCAGGGATTTCAGGTCACAATCGGCCAGCACGCCTGCGATGCAAACGGCTTTTTCGCCGGTTCGGACATTGACCGCGCGGATGATATGCAAAAAGCACTTAACGATAAATCGGTAAAGGCAATTTTCTTCTCCAGGGGTGGTTACGGATCTGTACGGACTCACCTCAGACTCAATTGGTCTTCTTTTTTCAGGAAGCCAAAATGGCTCATAGGATTTAGCGATATAACTGTTTTTCATGCTTACCTCGCCAGGCATAACATTGCATCGGTACATGGGGTAATGACCGCCTGGTTTGAACAGGACGGCACTCCGACATCCGGTTTTATCCGGATGATCAGTATGCTGTGTGGAAATACACCTGAGTTTGAAGTGTCACCTCATGAACTGAACAGGTATGGCTCTGCCACCGGAATTCTGACCGGTGGAAATCTATCCATCATTCAGAGCTTAAGGGGTACCTCACTCGACATTTCACCCAAAGGGAAAATTCTTTTCATCGAAGATATTGATGAACGTCTTTATCATCTCGACCGGATGATGATGAATCTGAAAGCAGGGCGTGTCCTTGAACAAATATCTGGTCTGGTCGTGGGGTACTTCTCCGGGATGAAAGAGCAGGAGACACCATTTGGCAAAACGGCTTACGAAATTATCAGGGAGGCAGTTGAGCCCTATCGCTATCCGGTGATCTTTGGTTTTCAGGCAGGACACGAGCTGCCAAATTACCCTTTACTGCTGGGCAACCGGATTTCACTGACTGTTACAGAAAACCAGGTAAACCTAAAAACCTTATAAAACACTTGACTCATGACACCGGAAGAACTTGGGAAAATGGGGGAACAGGCTGCGGTTGCTTACCTTAAAAAAGAGGGTTACAAAATCTGGGAACGCAACTGGTACTGGGATCGTAAGGAAATAGATATTATCGCACAGCAAGACCAGGAGATCGTTATAGTTGAGGTAAAGACCCGCGAAGGTGACTATTTCGAGGAACCCTGGGAGGCCATTTCGCTGAGAAAGATCCGAAATCTGGTCGACGTGGCCGATGCATGGCTCAATCTGCGGAAAATTGACCTGGAGACACGATTTGATGTAATCTCAATTGTCTACTCCGATGATGTCAATTACAAACTGACGCATTTCCCGGGCGCTTTCATTCCGCCTGTTAATTAGTTGAATAAATGAATTAAATTCGTGGCAATTCGTTTAGTTACAGCGAAATACATGGCGGCTGGCTATTGGCGGCTGGATACTGGCTACCTGTACTTTTCAAGAGAAAAGGAGATCATCAAAGGCCTCACTATTCACCAGGTTATTTTGAAAAATGAAATGTGTTATTATTTACCTTTAGCAAGTTGCCAGTAGCAAGCTGCCAGCTGCCAGTAGCCAGTAGCCAGTAGCCAGTAGCCAGCTGCAAGTTGCCAGCTGCAAGTTGCCAGCTGCAAGTTGCCAGTAGCCAGCTGCGTATTTTATAACCAGGTAAGATACATACCTATTTTCACAAGCATTTCGTTAAAGAGCCGGATTTTTTAATAATTTTGATCAGTAAATCAACTTCGTGTAATTATGGATATTGAAGCAATCAGGGCGTACTGTCTCACAAAAAAAGGCACGGACGAGGGGTTTCCGTTCGATGATACCACACTGGTTATAAAAGTTGGCGGAAAAATATTTGTCCTGATCAATCTTGAGGGCGACCCTTCGATGAACCTCAAATGCGATCCCGACCTGGCAATCGATTTACGAGAGGCAAATCCGGCTATTATACCGGGGTATCACATGAACAAAAAACACTGGAATACAGTAATTCTGGATGGCTCCCTGTCAAAAACCCTGATCATGCAAATGATCGATCACTCTTACGACCTGGTCCTAAAATCCTTGCCCCGAAAAAACCGTGAGGAAATTGAGCAACTTTAAAACGAACGAATTTAATTAGCATAAATAATGATATTTAATTTAAACGGCGCCGAATATATTGAATTGATCAAGTTATTAAAACTGCTTCATATCGCTCAGTCGGGTGGTCATGCCAAAATAATGGTCGAAGAGGGTGACGTGAAATTAAACGGGGAGGTCGAATACCGCAAACGTGCGAAACTACGCGTTGGCGATGTGGTTGAATCTTCGGGAAAAAAAATTTCCATAGAGGCATAACCAGACAGTATAACAACTGCCAGGCTGGGTTTTAGGTTCAGCCTCCTATTCCCATTGATTGTAAAACTCCATATATTTCAGCAGGTTCTTTTCCTGCCTGAATATGGTCAGGTTCTCGTCACTAATGATGAAACTCCGGAAACTGCCGCCTTTGAATATTTCAACAAGCGCGCGGTCGGATGAGGATTTCTGCATATAGGCCAATGCCGAATTCTTTTCACCTAAACCTTTCACAGTCAAAATTCCCCTGTTTTCATCGAGTGATTCTACGGTGACTTTTATTGCCGTTGCTCCGAAATTTGTTCTGTTGAAATTTTCAAAAGCTTCGGATAATTTCGTTTCGTCGGCTTGTTTCTTCAGGTAAATCAGGGAGTAACACAACGCATTACTTTGTTTCTGAGAATAAGGTCCGCTGTAGGCAACTTTTACCGGCTTAACAGCGCTGGAAACAGAATCTGCAGTATTCACAGGTTGAAGCAGCACAAATTTTCCCTTTTCGACAGGTTCCTCCTCTTTTCTTACTTTTGAGAGCAGCTCCTCCGGGTTGGGTAATGGGTCGGAAGGAATATCGGCGCCAACGTAAGAACTGTAATTCTTTACAAAAAATTGCAGGTAACCGAGGTAATCCTTCTCCGCAAGGAGGGTCCTGTAATTGGATGAGGATGTCACGAAATTGACATATTCAATTCCTTTCAAGGCCTGGAATACGGGACGCTTCCGCATAATTGAGCGAAAATAGATCAGACCTTCCTCCTTGTTCGGGATACTTCTCACCACTACCAGTTGTGTTTTGGCATCCAGGCTGATGGGTTCGATATCAAAATCAGTGGCCGTGTAGTAATCAAGGTTATAATTGGCAATATCATATATTAAACGACTCACATCAACTTTGGCCTCCTTCGAAAAGGCGATTACATAATAGTGAAACAGGTTCTCATCATACGAAAATTTACCGCCGAAATCATCGTTACTCTGTCCTTTATTCCCATTTACCTCCTCGTTACTAATTTCTTCCTTCACATATCCATTCGCGAGTAACTGCTGGTAATCTGCCAATGAATTTGTGGCGATGAGCTCTTTGATATGCTTTGCAATCTCAGTGGTCGGGTGTTGCGGAAAGGATTTAATATACTGATCGAGCGAGCTGGCAAAAGCCGTCCGTTCCTGGGCCGGTCCGTTCGCAACAAGGTTAATGAATTTCACTTTCGGAAGCAGTGTGCTATCCGGGTTCATTGCCAGAGTTGCCCCGGCGGTTTCCGCTGCATTCGAATAATCGTAGGCCTGGAAAAGGCGTAATGCTTCACCGTATTTTTTTTCAACAGCGTTCTTTTTTTCCTCCAATTCAGTGAAGAAATCCGGGTTCAGAAGGTATTGTGCATATTTTGAGTCAGAGTATCCCCGGATAATCTTATTTTTATATTCCTCTGTTTTACCCGGATTATTGTCTGCCTTATACAACTGATAGAGTTCGAAAAAAGCGGGCAATTCATAAATACTTCCGCCAAATCTCCGGTTAAGTTCTTCCAGGGTTTCAGATGAACGTTTAAAATCGAGAAAATCGGTTCGGTAAATCCTTCCGGCGCTGAACAATGCTGCTTTGATTATTTCATCCGACACCTCTTTTAATGAATCGGTCAATGGAATATCCTGGAGGTAAAATTCAAGTGATCCGGGATCTACGACCTTTTTTTTGGTTTCTGCAGCGGGGGTTTGTATTTCAGCTACTGCTGTTTCTTCAGGATCACTTTCGGCAGACGATTGTTTATTTTTCCGACGCCAGTTATCCTCTAATTTCCTCTTGCCCCAAATTTTTTGAAAGTCGGATTTGCCGATTCCCACCGTTGGCGTATTGTAAAAATACCACAAATTCTGATTGTTGCTGACTCCGGCCTGTGACCTGTATTGTTGTGACCGGAAGTAATTCTGATCAGCCGTTTCGGAATTATCAGCCACAATTTTATCTGCCTCGCTTTTTTTCAGATCAGCAATAATTTTGCCAATTATGGTATTACGTTCAGACGCGGGCATCAAGGCTAATTTTTGCAGACTATCTTCCCGGCTGATGGCATTAAGATCGGTAGCCAGACGCTTTAAAGCAGAGGCGCGCGTGGTAATTTCTGCATATCCCGGATAATTGACATCAATAACGGCTACAGCGCTGTCGTAATAACAGGACGATTGCTGGTATTCATCCTCTTCAAAAAATAACCGGGCAACACTCAAACTTGACAAAGCACGCTGATTCTCATTAGATGTACTGTAAAGCACCGAATTTTTAAGATCTTCGATGGCATCCTGTTTTCGCCCTTCTTTGAGTGCTATCTGTGCCTTTGCAAAATATATCCGGTCACGATACTCCGAATTCAACGAATTATTGAGCATCTTCTGCAACTGCTGTGCTATTTCTTCATTGTCGCCACCCTCTATTTCCATCCGCGATATTTTTGCATTGAAGGCCATCTGATAATTCGGACGCATTTTTATTACACGTAAAAATTGTGCTGAAGCCTCTTCCGGTTTATCGGTTAATGCCAGCAACTGTGCCATGATGTAGTTAATCCGAAGCTTTTCGGCCCTGGGAAGGGGTGATTCCAGTGCAATCTTCAGGTGATTGATGGCTAAATCAGGCTGATTGTCCTTAAGGTAATAATGTGCCTGCGCGAGGTTGAGTTCCTGTCCTAATCGCCGCGGGAATCCCTGGTCACGCGAGAGTGAATTGAATATTTCGAGCGCCTGCGCATTTTCGCCCGTTTCGATATACGACCTGGCCATTCCCAAAAAGGCATCGTAACGGGTGGGTTGATCGGTAAATTTCCGGATTACGTAATTAAAGTTTTCGATGGCACGGTGAAAATCATGATTGCAGTAACTGGCTTTACCCATTAACACATAGCCATCGTCCACCCATTCATTGTACTCTCCTTTGGAGGCAAATTTCTTATACCGCTCCGAATTATTTGATTTTCGCCGCGGGCTTTTTGTGATGGAATGCATTAAAATCAGCTTATTGCATTTCGTGATAGCCAGTTCCATTTCGGAGGTTGCCACTTTTGAAGCTTCAGGTAAAGTGCTTTTAAAAACAGGGAGTGTACGAGTATAATCTTCGGGAATTGCTTCATCAATTCGTCGAAGCCCGTTCTTGTAGCTCTCGGTGGCATTGAAATACACATTGTAATGGGCCGATAAATTATGAAACGCGCGGGTAGCCGGGGTGTTCTTTTTTGTCGAACATCCTGCAAAAATTCCGGTTAACCAAAGGAGAAACAGAATAAATCTTGCGCTCTTTTTCATCAACGGTAAATATACAAAGAGTAACGGTTTCAGGCTAATTTTTTTTGACCCTTACACGTTCTGTCGGTTTTAAATTTTCGTTACGGAAATCCAGTTGTTCGATGACATTTTGAGCCAGCTCACCGAAAGAATTTTTCACGACTGTTTCCTCAAGCCATGCAACAGGTATCCCGTTATCGCCGCCTTCCCGAATACCCATAACGATGGGGATCTGACCTAACAGGGGAATTTCCATATATTGTGCCAGATTTTTTCCCCCGTCCTTTCCGAAAATATAGTATTTATTATCAGGCAGTTCTGCAGGAGAAAACCACGACATATTTTCAATTATTCCAAGGACCGGGACATTTACAGCTTTGCTTCTGAACATCGAAACCCCTTTGATTACATCGGCCAGCGCGACATCCTGAGGAGTGGTTACAATTACACTACCTGTAACAGGAAGTGTCTGAACAATAGTGAGATGAATATCACTTGTGCCCGGAGGAAGATCGATTAACAAATAGTCAAGATCACCCCATAATCCCTGGACGATTAACTGTTTAAGTGCATTTGAAGCCATGGGACCCCGCCATATCAATGCGTTTTCCTTTTCGCCAAAGAAGCCGATCGACAGGATTTTCACTCCATATTTTTCAACCGGGATAATCATATCACGACCCCCCACCTCTTCAATAAAAGGTTGTGCTCCTTCTTCACCAAACATCAAAGGAATTGACGGGCCAAATATGTCAGCATCAATCAATCCAACTTTTGCCCCTGTTTTCGCCATGGCCACTGCCAGATTTACCGCGATGGTGGATTTTCCAACCCCTCCCTTGCCTGAAGCAATTGCGATAATGTTTTTGACTCCGGGTAAAACGGGAGTTTTCATCCGGTGGATTCCCTTGGGTGTGATGGTTATATCGTATTCTGTTCCGAGATTTTTTTCGATCTCAACGGCACATATTTCAGAAAGGACCTGAATGTTCGGATCGTCATCGCGTTGAAAAACCAGTGTAAAACTGATCCGGCTCCCTGCCGTTCTGATCTCCTGCACCATTTCAAGGTCGACAATACTTTCCTCCGTTCCCGGGAAAGGTATATTACGTAGTATATCTGTAATGTTTTTTGGCGTTAAACTCATTCTTTCCGAATTTTAATGATTTTTTTGTATCGAACGTTATAACATCTGAATTGTTCACCGCAGTTCATGCATCGGGTCCCAAAAAATTTTCTCAAATTCCGCAACACGATCATTTTCCACGATTACTCCTTCGTTTTCAAGAAGTTCCTGCATCTCTTCCGGAGAGCCGAAATGGATCTTCCCCGTAAGTAATCCGTTACGGTTAACGACCCGGTGAGCCGGAACAAAGACAACCTGGTGGTGCGAAAGATTCATCGCCCAACCCACCATCCTTGACGATCCCGTCGTCCCAAGATATCGTGCAATTGCGCCATAACTGGTAACCCGACCGGGAGGTATCTGCCGTACTACCTCAAAAACTTTTTCATAAAAGTCTGACACACTTTATATTTTGGTAACTATGTTGTCTCTGTTGATTGAGTTACGCCCAAAACTTCTGTAATCATCAAGCCCAATCTCAACTTCAGGCTCTATAAGATCAATATTATGAGGAATATACCGTATATACTTGATCTTTTTTCCCCTTTCGAGCCACTGACGTTCGTAGTAAGTTTTGATGCTCAGTATTTCGTCTGCCATACCCGAGGCGTACAGATCATCAGTGTTCACCAGCACCCTGAATTTATTCACACCGATAGTTGCCAGTGTATATTGATAAAGAAAGTCGCTGTCTGTTTTTAAATGAATCATCCCTTCGGGCCGCAATATTTCGCAATAAGCGTCTAAAAACCGGATCGAGGTAAGTCTTTTACGGGTCTTTTTCATCTGCGGATCGGGGAAGGTGAGCCATATCTCAGAAACCTCACCGGGATCAAAAAAGTAGTGCAGCAGCTCAATATTTGTGCGCACAAAAGCGCTGTTCGTAAGCTCATCCGTGTGGACTTCCTTAGCTCCGGTCCACATACGCGAACCTTTTATATCGACTCCGATAAAATTCTTTTCAGGGAAGAGTTTGGCAAGTCCTACCGTATATTCTCCCTTCCCGCAGCCAAGCTCAAGAACAATCGGATGGTCGTTTTTAAAGAATTTGTTCCAGTTGCCTTTTAATTCGAATCTCTCCTTTATTAATTCATTGTATGGCACCTGAATAACGTGGCCAAAAACATTCAGTTCTGCAAACTTGGCCAGTTTGTTTTTACTCATGCGAAATAATTACTAATTAAACAGTTAATATAATATTTAAAGTCTGAACTCTCCGTCCGATTGTCGGACTCGTCCAGGTTTTTGTTTATAGATTCAAAAGTGACCGGGTGACTGCAATTCAAAATTGAGCAAAACTAACGGGCCACCTTTCTTCCCTTAAAAAGTCACCCGGTCACTCCGGTTCTCACCCCGACTCGTCAATTTTGATTTATGGAAATGAGTTCTCGAGTGTAATTCCAAAATCATGAATACCTTTCAGGATTCCGTCCTGGGTACGCATTCCCTGCCTGACTGAAATGGCATATTTTCCGGTCTCGGGGAAAAAGATTGTTTTTTTATAGGGATATTTCCGATCGTAAAGATCGCCCAAACCACTACCCAACCATTCACCCGATGGTTTGGCAAGTGTGAGTTCAACCGTGTCCAACAGTTCTTTTCCGGATGGAGGAGTAATTGAAACGAAAAGCCAAAGATTACTGTAGGCATAGCGTCCCTCATTCCGCACAGTAAATGAAAGGTCATAAACTTTTTTGGGATCAGCAATATTGACAATAAAAACCAGTGCTGTATCCTGATTCCATTCTGCCCGTTTCAGGCTGCGGTATTCTTCCATCACCGCCCTTTTGTTACACGAAGTTAAAAAAGTGGTCAGCAAAAGCACCACGGAGAGCAGCAACAAGAAATTTCGATCACGGCGTTTGCAGATTTTCATTGCCTGTATTTGGTTTCCGCGTTAAAACTGGTTTCCGTCTTTTTTTCCGGCGATTTTTTGATACCTGATCAAACCTTTCAATGCTCTCCTGCCCGACCGAGTCATGATAGGTATGTCCTTCAGCCTCAAGCGCAACGACATTTTCACTGGTTAACTGAGCTATTTTCCGCCCGCTTCGGTTCAGCAGTTGAATCTCCCTCACTTTTTCAACCGATACGGCCATCATTCCGCCTGGCTGATTATTTTCTTTTACATACCAGAAAATCCCTTTAAAAATGTCAGCCTTCAAATAATTGTAATTTCCTTTCTCAGTTTCAATCTGAATATTGGTAGGCGGGAAATTTTTCTGAGCATCGATGTAACAATCAAGCTCATAATTAAGGCAGCATTTTAGTTTGCCGCATTGTCCGGCCAGCTTTTGCGGGTTGAGCGAAATTTCCTGGTACCGGGCTGCATTGGTGGTAACAGAAACAAAATTTGAGATCCAGGAACTGCAGCAGAGTTCGCGGCCGCAAGGCCCGATTCCCCCTATCCTGCCCGCTTCCTGCCTGGCACCGATCTGGCGCATTTCAATCCTGATGCGGAAGGTATCGGCGTATAGCTTAATTAATTGCCGGAAGTCAACCCGCTCATCAGCAATGTAGTAGAAAATAGCTTTCGTTTTATCGCCCTGAAATTCAACATCACCGATCTTCATATTCAATTTCAGCTCTTCGGCAATTTTCCGCGCTTTCAGCATGGTTGTATGTTCGATGCCTATGGCCTCTTCCCATTTCTGGAGATCAACAGGCTTGGCCAGGCGGTATATTTTCCGTAATTCGCCATCAACCATCGTTGTCTTATGACGTTTCATTTGCCTGAGTACGAGATCTCCCACAAGTGAAATCATACCGATATCGTGTCCCGGACTTGCCTCCACAGCCACCATATCGCCGGCTTTAAGTGCTAAGTTATTGACATTCCGAAAATAATCCTTACGTGTATTTTTGAAACGGACCTCAACAATTTCTTCAGTATTAACGGTACTTTTGACATCGTAAAGCCAGTTGTAGACATTTAGTTTTGCGCAACTTCCAACACGATCATTCGTCGGACAGCCACGTGCAGTTTTATCTATTGTATTCATATCATTGATATAGAAATATTTAGACTGTCGGTCCCTGAATGGTTCCGACACGGAAAAATTTGAATGTCACAAAAATAGTGATTCTATTTCTCTTTCTGCTCAAAATTTCCGCATACACAAATTATTAGGATAAACCGAACCGGAAAAACGGTGCAATCGGGCAGTTTCCGACAATCCTACATCCGTATAAACTTTGAAACCTTTAAACCAAGGTCGGTGAAAATAAGCTTAGCATTGCCATTCATGGAAATGTCGGTATAAGCCTTCTCAAATTCCCGGAAAAGGTAGAGCACATTTTTCTCATTTATAAAAGGTGAAAATTTCTGTGAAAAATCATTTTCATGATCATCCATATAAACCAGGTCCGGTTCTTTAAGATTGAATAAGAAATTTTCGCGCAAAAATTCCCCGCAATATTTTAGAAATCCCATTTGTCTGACCCTCCCAATGCCGGCAATCTCTTCAGACCAGGTAAGAATCTCCTGTAGCTTCCTGCCATAACCATTCCGCATGAGAGAGGTGAACTGATGGAAATTAAACCTCCTCAGTTCGTCGTTCTCAATGATCTCCTGCGCCATAAAATAGTTACCGCGGGCAAGTCGGGCTACCGTAACGGGATTATTGCCAGCCGACTCTGCACTTTGGGTAATTGCCTTTTGTAAATCCTCGTCCGAAATTTTTGGGACTCGGATCAACTGGCACCTCGACCGGATCGTACTTAGCAGTTTCTCTCCGGCTTCCGAAATCAGGATAAAAATCGTCTTTTCAGGCGGCTCTTCCAGTATTTTAAGAATCTTATTGGCACATGTTATGTTCATCGTTTCAGCCAGCCAGATGATCGAAACTTTGTATTCGGCTTCATACGATTTCTGATTCAGCTTATGAATCAGATATTTGGCTTCATCAACATAGATCGATCCCTGTTTATTCTCATCTGCAATCAATTGCATCCATTTTTCGTATTGCGGGTAGGGATTCTCCAGGAAGTAATTTCGCCATTTTGTCATATAATCGCTGCTTGTCGGCTTGTCGATAGCTGCGGTTTTTATCACCGGGATGGTAAAATGAAGGTCAGGATGGATCAGTTTTGAATATTTCCGGCAGGAACTGCATACCCCGCACGAATCATTGTTTTCCTTGTGGGAGCAGTTGATATACTGGGCAAAAGCCAGTGCCAGCGCTATTTTACCATTGCCCTGCGGTCCGACGAGCAATTGGGCATGCGGTATACGAGCCTCGCTAACGGCCTGAATCAGTTGTTGTTTGGTACTCTCTTGTCCGATAACGTCCTTAAATTGCATCCGGTATAAATAATTTGTATTGGTAATGGTGAATGAGGCGCATTTATTCAATTCATTCTCCAAAAGTAGAAAAATTGTTAATAATGGATCAATTCGTTTCAAAAATCTGTTTCTTGTAGATGCTGTAAAACACTTTTTACCTATCTTTGAAAAACAATACCCGCATGTGCGGGATTAAATTCAGGAAAAATGCAGACGATTGAGAATTATGACTTTTCGGGCAAAAAGGCCCTGATCCGGGTTGACTTCAATGTACCCCTTGATGAAAAATTCGTGATTACCGACGATACCCGTATGACAGCAGCGCTTCCCACAATTAAACAGGTGATCGAAAATGGTGGTGCAGCAATTATCATGTCGCATCTTGGTCGTCCCAAAAAAGGTCCCGAAGATAAGTTTTCGATGAGGCATCTGGTACCCCATCTTTCGGAATTACTTGGAGGTATGGAAGTTAAGATAGCTCCCGATTGTATCGGCGAAGCGACCCAAAAAATGGCCGATGCCCTTAAGCCGGGAGAGGTACTTGTACTCGAGAACCTTCGTTTCCATCCTGAAGAAGAAGGTGGTGATGCAGAATTTGCAAAACAACTGGCGGGGCTTGGTGATTGCTGGATCAATGATGCTTTTGGAACGGCGCACCGCGCACATGCTTCAACAGCGGTAATTGCGCAGTTTTTCCCCAATGATAAATTATTCGGATATCTTGTCGATAGTGAGGTTAAAAGTCTTGATAAAGTACTCAAAGCTCCTCAACGCCCTTTCACAGCAATTATGGGCGGCTCCAAAGTATCCTCCAAAATTACAATTATCGAAAATCTCTTAAAGAGTGTTGACAATCTTATTATCGGCGGAGGGATGACATACACTTTCGTGAAAGCCCAGGGCGGAAAAATCGGAGGCTCACTGTGTGAGGATGATTATATGCCGATGGCGCTTGACATCCTGAAAAAGGCAAAAGAAAAAGGGGTTAAAATTATTCTGGCCGTTGATGTGATTGAAGCAGATGCTTTTGCGGAAACGGCAAATACCAGGGTTGTTCCTTCAAACAATATCAGCGACGGCTGGTCGGGCCTTGATGCAGGTCCTGCAACGATTGAACTGTTCAAAAAAGTGATCAGCGAATCAAAAACGATCCTCTGGAATGGTCCGGTCGGTGTATTTGAAATGGAGAAATTTTCTGCCGGTACCCGGGCTATCGGCGATGCGATTGTGGAAGCGACAAGCAAAGGTGCCTTTTCGCTGGTAGGCGGAGGCGACTCGGTTGCCGCTGTCAACAAGTTTGGTATCGCTGAAAAAGTATCCTACATTTCAACTGCCGGCGGCGCAATGCTCGAATATCTTGAGGGACGCGTCCTTCCGGGAATTGCGGCGGTCCTGGAATAGAGATGCTGATCATTACACAATTATCTGAATTCAATTCAAACTTCATGTTCAAATAAATTAAACCCGGGCACTAACGTCCGGGTTTTTTTACCCGAAAAAAAATGCAAAGTATTGTCGTTTCCCATGAAATATTACTCGAGCGGCTGAACATTAATGATGCGCAAACCATTTTTAATGCCATCGATGAAAACCGTTCACACTTAGGACCTTGGTTACCTTTTGTGAACTCCACCAGGACGGTTAAAGATACCGAAACTTTTATCCACACCGTCGCTAAGAACCGCGACGACACGGGTAATGAGGTATATACGATCTGGTTTAAAGGCAGTTTTGCAGGATTGATCGGATTTCATAACACAGACAGGGTCAATGAAAAAACCGAATTGGGATATTGGCTGATCAGCGAAATGACAGGACATGGAATCATCCGACGTTGCTGCAGCGAACTTATTAAACTTGCCTTCGAAAAATCAGGAATGAACAGAATAATAATCCGTTGTGCAACAGGCAATTCAACGAGTGAAAAAGTCGCCCGCAGCCTGGGTTTCAGTTACGAAGGGACAGAGCGGAGCGGAGAACGGTATCACGATCTTTTTTTCGATTTAAAAGTGTTTAGTTTGTTGAAAAGCGAGTCACATAAAATAACATAATTTCATACCCTGCAAACATTGTAACACTTTAATTGGAATTCAATATAATTATCATGTTAAATTTCCGGAAAACTTCCACTGTACAACCAATATCTTCAGGAAAATCACCTGTACCCGGAAAATAATTACTGAAGTACCTGCCAAATTCAAGATCGCTATACCATTAACCATCTGATCACTTACAATTGCCACCTATTTTTTTGCAAAGAATAAGTTTCCCCGCGTAACATTTAAATTCATTAAACGTAAGAGAGAAAATACATGCATAAATTTAACCAATAATTAAAGTATTATGAAAGCAAAACTTCTGTTATTTGTTATGTTAGTCGCATTAACTTTCTCTGTTAAAGCTCAGACTAACGAAGATACGCCCTTTAAAATCGGGGTTGGTGCAATGATCGGTCTTCCTGTAGGTGATTTTGGTGATATGGCAAGCCTGGCTTACGGGTTCGATTTAATGGGTGAATATGCTGTTGGACCTTCAGTTGCCCTCACGCTAAGTATCGGGTATGTTGATTTTTCCAAGAAAAGTGAATGGAAAGACCTGGAGGACGAACTGGACACAAAATTAAAACTGGGTATCATACCAGTTCTTGCTGGTGCAAAGTTTTATTTTTCTGACCAGATTTATGGTAGCGCTCAGATTGGCCTTTCTTTTGGAACGGAAAGTGGTTCAGGAAGCGCCTTTACATTTGCCCCCGGAGTTGGTTACAAAATTTCAGAGAATTTGGATCTTTTGCTTAAATACCAGTCAGCAACCAAAGATGACGTAGATAAGTCATTTTTGGGACTCAGGGTGGGATACACTTTCTGATTCTTTAATTAACAGCGTCAAAATCTTGCTTTGCAACAATTCTTTTTATTAGTGCGGGATACATTCCCGTACTAATATGCTATTTTGGTATTACCACTTTTTTGGTATTACCACTTTCCCCAACCGATATTACATTTCGGTTTAAAAAACTGAAACTTAATAATTTTCACATCGTATTTTAATGATACTTCCCTGTGACCGGATTTGAAAAATCATCATTTGATTGTGCTTCAACAGGATGTCAATATTGTGTTCGGCATAACATAAAATGATAGAATCAAGGTTACACCAGTTCAGACACAGGCTTTTAAAGCTGATGAAAGCCTTGTACTTAATCCAAAGTCATCAGCTATACCTTAAAAACAATATAGCATGAGTCATTTATTTGGAACATCAGGAATGGGATGGTTGCCCGACTATCCCGATTTTAGGGATTACACCGTGGAAGAGGAAACTGTAAAGGGCATGCTTGCAGAAGCAGGAGCCGAAAAAACTGCAAAAGCAACTCTGCCTGCTACAGCCGATTTAAGGCCATGGTTTTCTCCCATAGAAGATCAGGGACAAATTGGGTCCTGCACCGCCAATGCCGGTGTCGGGATGGTCGAGTATTTTGAACGGCGGACCCACGGGAAGCATATCGACGGATCAAGACTCTTTCTCTACAAGGTAACCCGCGGACTGTTGCACTGGACAGGTGATACCGGAGCCTTTCTTCGCACCACCATGGGCGCATTAGTGCTGTTTGGAATTCCCCCTGAAGAGTACTGGCCTTATTTAACTGCTGATTACGAAAAAGAACCTACAGGTTTCTGCTATGCCTTTGCGCAAAATTACAAGGCAATCAGCTATTACCGCCTCGATCCCCCGGGAACCCCGGCAGCAAAGCTATTGAATCAAATCAAGACAAACCTTGCCGCAGGACTTCCATCGATGTTCGGATTTACAGTTTATAATTCAATCGCTCAGGCTGCTACAACAGGAAAAATTCCCTATCCGACCAAATCGGAAAAAATTGTTGGAGGACATGCGATTGTTGCGGTAGGCTACGACGACAATATGAAGATAAAGAGCACAACAACAGGTGCGACCGAAACTAAAGGCGCATTTTTGATCAGAAATTCATGGGGAACTGAATGGGGAATGGATGGCTATGGCTGGCTGCCTTATGAATTTGTCAATAAAGGACTTGCTGCGGACTGGTGGTCGCTGATCAAGCAGGACTGGGTGGACACGGGGGTATTCGGACTCTAATCAAAGTTTAAAGGGCTGCAGTCTGCTTCGCCAACTATGTAAAAGGACTTTATAAGGGCCAGTGCCCTTGTAAAGTTCTTTTCGTTTTAAGTTGGTTTTTCTAACATAATAATGATAAAATGAAGCCGAATAAAAAAAACACCTTCCTTTGTCACAAATAAACCTTGTTTTACGACTTATTACCAAAGGACCAATTTAAATCTAAATATTGAACTCATTCGAGGAAATATATGCTGCCCACTACACGACCATGTATCGTGTTGCCAAAAAAATGGTTGGTAATTGCGATGATGCCGCAGATATAGTTCAGGATGTTTTTGAATTTCTTTTTGATAAGCTCAAAAATGGCAGTCCGGTTCTTCACCCTAAAAGCTGGTTATACCGGGCAACAACAAATAAATGCTGTGATAACTTAAAGAGGTTAAAACGATTTCAAAGCCTTGATACATTATGCGACCGTAAAAACGAAGACGAAAGCATCGAAACCCGGGAAATGAAGGCTGCCATACAATATGTTTTATCGAAATTGAATCCGCAGGAAAAAGTTTTAGCAATACTTTATGGTGAAGGGTTGTCCTATAAGGAATTATCGGAGGCAACAGGTATAAAGCTTACATCCATTGGAAAAATGTTGTCGCGCACACTAAAAAAGCTGGAAACAGAATTTAAAAATCAACACCATGAGCTGTATTAATTCAGAAATAATTCAAATTTATATCGACAGGGAAGCAACGCCGGCGCAGGTTATCAAAATTGAAAAACACATCGCCGAATGTGAAAAATGCGCCGCAATGGTCAATCATCAATTAAAGCTAATATCCGGTGTGAAAAAGGCTGTACACCTTTTGTCGGATAATTCGGTTCAAATTCCTGTAATGGTATATGCCCCGCGACAGCTAAAAACTATCACATTAAAGGTTAAAAGACTCATTTATATCCTTTCGGCGGCTTGCATTTTGCTGTTTGTATTGATTGATATTCCCGGAAAATCACCTTTGGTTCAGTCTGAGATTACAATTCCACCAGGCTCAGGATGGGAAGTCGATGCCAACCGACCTTTATCGCAACAACAATTAATACTGAGTGTCAGTGATGCGAAAGGGAATGTAACCGAATATCTGATCAGGTAGTAAAATATTTTCTGTAATTCTGAATTTCAATAGTTTAACGAAAACATAAAAAATGAAAAAATTAACTTTTGCTTTGCTGGTTCTGTTTTTTGCAATGTCGGTCACTGCGCAAAATTTAATCGATGTATATAAAAAAGGGATTGTCAAACTGGTTCCGGATGCAGAATATGCCCGCACTAACGATTGGGACAAAGTATTCAATACATTTTCCGATACTTTATATGGCAAACCGATGGGGAACCGAAAATCGCTGTTCATAATGCCTGATGGTTCTGTGGTTGTCAATCACGCATACAGAAACTACTTTACCAGGTTCACACCCGATGGCCGATTTGAGAAAGAATTTGGGGTAAAAAACAGCAGCGGAAAACAGTTTAAAAAAGTGAATGCAATACAGGGCATCATCAATAACAACACATTTTATACCGGTCTCGACAATATGGGTAAAATGGTTTGTTTCGATTTCAATGGTAACTTCGTCAAATCGCTGACCCTGGATTACATGACAAAACAAATGGTATCGCTTCCCAATAAAAAGATTGCGGTTGTAGGATGGGTGATATGGGAAAAAAAATTCAGGGATTTTGTTGCAATAGTTGATTATGAAACAAACAGCCAGAAAGTGATCTGGGAACATTATACCGAAAGATGTCCGCAAATGACCGGCTGCTCACTCTTCAATTACGGATACTCATTTAAGGAACGCGGTGCATTTTCGATTAATACAATGCCTTATACAAAAGAAATTGGGATGACTTCACCGCCCAGGATTGCTGCTGTCGGAAACCTGCTGGTTGTAGCAATTCCTACAACGGGAGAAATATCAGTATACGATTCAAATGGAAACGTACAGTCAAAAGACAAGATCGGATGGGCAAATACGTATCTTTCTGTTGATGAACAAAAAGAAATCCAGCAAAAAGCGATTGACCGTTTTAAAAAGGCAAATCCATTCTATGCCAGCTGGGCGTCGAAGGAAGAAAATAAACAGGCTTATGATTATATACTGCAAAGAATGGAAGCCGATCTGACAAAGATTTCAGACCCCCTGCCAATTCCTGTTTTCTCAACGATTATCCAGGATTCGGATGGAAATTTACTTTTCTTTGAATTTCCCAAAGAAGATAATACCAACAGGTTTAATGTCTGGATTTATGAGAAGACCGGGAAGTTTGTTTGTCAGAGCAGTTTTGTATGTGATGAATACAATCTTGAAATCAATCCGTCAAAGATGGTCTTTCATAATGGATATATCTATGGGTTACAGACTATCAAAAACAGCTCGGGAGTTCCATTAAGACTGGTCCGTTTTAAAATACAGTAAATCCCGAAAATCTATTCTGCAATGATGTTGAACCTTTCCAATAATCCGGCCAGGCTATCTTTTGAGAACCTGGCTTTTTTCATCCGGTTTTCTGTCGGATCGATTGAATAATGATAAGCGGTGCGGAAATCAGCTTTTTCAAGGTTTGTCCTCCCGAATATTGCTCTGTCCATGTCGCAGTTATCAAAAATAGCACCGGTAAGATCAGCTTCTGTAAAGTCGACCTCCTGTAGATTGCAATATTTAAATTTGGTTCCCTTAAGTTTGAGCTTATAAAAGGAGGCCAGGTTCAACAGGCAGTTTTCGAAATTAACAGATAACAGGAAGTCGTTACATTCACTGAAATTTAACCCCAAAAGTTTACAGTTGATGAATTTCACTGACTTAAATGAAGAATTTCTGATCCTGGTCATACTTAGGTTACAATCTTCAAACGCACAATCAATAAAGGTTATATTTGTCAGGTCTGCATTGGCAAAATCACAACTTTTGAAGGTGCACCTTTCATATTCCCCTTTAATTAATTCCTTGTCCGGCAAATCATCTTTTCCGAAAACAGTACTTTCAAAGATTTTCAATCCCATTAATTAATATTTATTACCTGAATTTAGATTAACATTTACGGTGATTAGCGTGACTTGTTCGAAAATCTCAGACGCTTTATCCCATCAACGGTAAACGAAACCGATCACAAATTCGGTTATCCTGTAATGTTGATTATCGATGGAAGCAATCACATTTTTCACATCATTAAACCGGCCAAAGCCATAGTTCATCATCAATGAGACATTCATTCTTCTGTACAAACGCCTTTCATATCCCACTCCAAACCGCGCTCCCAAACCTTTCGCATCAAACTCGTCGATATGCATTGAGATATATTTGGAAAAACCGCCGGACAATTTTACAAAAAGATCGGCTTTTTTAAAAGGAAAGACTTCGATCTCCCCAAAAAAATTACTTATACTTTTCCCTTTTGCAGGATCGACATAGAAATTTCCATAGGATTCGAGTAGCCAGCCATTCACGTTTATACCCGTCCGGAGCCATCTGAAAGGGATGAATCCGGCGTTAAAACCCAGTGCAAAGCAAGTGTTACGTGTTGAAAGGTCATTCCTTGAGAGTTTCAACAATCCTATGCCCGTATCCATCCCCATATAGAACTTCTTCCTGATGGAGTCTCCCTGAGCCAAAGCCTGTTGTGTAAAACAGAATAGAATTCCAATAATAAAAAATATGACTGCAAGCAATTTTCTGAAATTGTTCATACAACCGCTTTATGAAATATAAAGGTAGGAAATTGCAGGCAATATTCAATCAGAGATATCAGGTGTTTTAAATGCGTGTAGAGACAGGGCATGCCCTGTCTCTACAACACCACCAACACGATCATCAACAACACCCCGCAGACACAAAAAAACCCGGTATAAAACCGGGTTCTGACATTTATTTTTAACACCGTAACAGGATGTACCTAAATAATTAGGGGTTACCTTTTTAACAGTTTTATTAGCAGTTCCGGTATTTCGGCTGGTTGCCGGGCTACCTGAACGCCTGCATTTTCGAAGGCTGCAATTTTCTCGGCCGCAGTACCTGTTCCGCTCGAGATAATTGCCCCAGCGTGTCCCATTCTCTTCCCCGCAGGAGCAGTCTGTCCCGCGATAAAGCTGACAACAGGTTTTGAAATATGCTCGCTGATATATTTTGCAGCCCGCTCCTCGGCATCTCCACCAATCTCGCCAATCAGAACAATCGCTTCAGTCTCGGGATCATCCTCAAACATTTGCAATAATTCCTGGTAATAGAGCCCGGCAACCGGGTCTCCGCCAATTCCGACACATGTACTTTGCCCAAGTCCGCTGCTGGTCAACTGGTATACCATTTCATAGGTTAAAGTTCCGCTGCGGCTCATTAACCCGATATTTCCTTTCTTAAAAATGCTTCCCGGCAAAATTCCGACCAGCGCCTCATCGGGGGAAATTAGTCCCGGACAATTTGCACCGATCAGCTTTGTGCCCATCTTTTGCAAATAAGGGGTGATTCTAACCATATCCAATGTCGGAACCCCTTCCGATATGGCAATCACCAGTTTGATTCCGGCTTCAGCCGCTTCAAGTACAGCATCGGCAGCAAATGAAGCAGGCACGAAAATAACTGAAGTATTGGCGCCGGTTTGTTTAACGGCGTCGGACACTGTATTAAAAACAGGAACACCACTGACAAGCTGCCCTTTCTTCCCCGGGGAAACGCCACTGACTAATTTTGTTCCGTATTCGATCATTTTTTGGGTATGGAAACTTCCATCACGACCTGTGATACCCTGAACCAGCAATCGGGTATCTTTATTGACTAATATGCTCATATTTTTTCTTTAAATAGGTTATCTTAAAAAATCGACACTCAGACTGATTGCTTTTTGTGCCGCTTCACTCATCGTTTCAACAGTCGGAAGATTGGCTTTCCGTAAAATTTCGAGTCCTTCTTTTGAGTTGGTTCCGGAGAGCCGGATCACGATCGGGATCTTAATCTTGATTTGTTCAAGCGCTGCAATCAATCCTTTTGCCACATCGTCGCAACGGGTAATCCCACCAAATATATTGATCATGACCACTTTCACACCTTTGTCCGAAAGAATCAGATTCATTGCATCGATCACCTTCTGTGGATTAGAGCTGCCGCCAATGTCCAGGAAATTTGCGGGTTCGCCGCCGTATAGTTTTATCATGTCCATTGTGGCCATGGCAAGACCCGCCCCGTTAACCATACAACCGATGGAACCGTCGAGCCGGATATAGGACAGACCCTTATCCTTCGCATCGATCTCTTTTTTTTCGTCTTCGGTTGGTTCGTTGAGTGAGTGAATATAAGGTTGACGATACAGTGCATTATCATCAAAATTCATCTTCCCGTCGAGGGCAAGCAGCTTACCTTCGGAGGTTATAACCAATGGATTTATCTCGACAAGAGAAGCATCGGTTTCAACGAATACCTTGTACAATTTCTGGAAGAGATCTACTGCCTGATTGACTAATTTCGAATCATCGAAAAGTGAGAAGGCAATTTTACGTGCCATAAAAGGGGCCATTCCCAAATCGGGATCGATCGTAAATTTGAGGATTGCATCCGGATTTTCTTTGGCGACCTCCTCAATTTCAACACCACCCTCGCGACTGACCATAAAAACAGCAGATTTTGTGTTCCTGTCGATGGTTATGCCTGCATAAATTTCGCTTGTAAATGAAACACCCTGTGCTACAAGCACCTTTTCAACGGTAAATCCTTTGATGTCCATACCCAGGATTTTCTCAGCGGCAGCGGTTGCTTCTTCTGTATTACGTACAAGCTTAACACCCCCAGCCTTCCCTCTTCCCCCGGTAAGAACCTGGGCTTTAATCACATTAGGAAAGCCAAGCTGAATGGCCGCATCCTGGACCTGCTTTACTGTATGACATAAGATTTCATTGGTAACGGGAATCTCATAACGTGCTAAAACCTCTTTAGCCTGATACTCATGAATTTTCATATTTGGATTAATTATTTGTGAAACACTCCACTTTCAGAAATTACCCTTATATTAACATTTTTATTTAAAATTGGTTTCGAACCGGGTTCCTGATTTGGTTTGATGGGGCCAAATATAGGATATTTTATATACTCAACAAGAAATCTGCCTAAAATCAGCTTTTTGCTGTCCAAATTATTATTCTTTTGCGCCGGAAAAATTAAGTAAATATGTCGTCAAAAATCTTAACGCAAATTCGCTCCTACACGGTCATGGTTATCGGTCTGGCACTTTATTCCTTTGGGATTACTGCCTTTCTGATTCCGCTAAAAATTGCCGCAGGCGGTGTAACCGGCATTTCGATGCTGGTCTATTATGCGACAGGCTTCGGAACAGGATATACCTACTTCATCATCAATATTTTTCTCGTCATTCTGGCTATTAAAGTACTTGGGGCCAACTTTGGATTAAAAACGATCTTCAGCATGTCGATCATCTCGGTATTGCTGAATGTAATGCAAACTTATATCACCGAACCAATTCTGAGTGATATGTTTTTATCCGCGGTCCTGAGCGGAATTCTGGGGGGAGTAGGCATCGGATTAATATTCAATGAAGGAGGAAGCACCGGAGGGACAGACATTATCGCGATGATCATCAACAAATACCGGAACATCAGTCCCGGCAGGATCATTATGTATTGCGATGTCATCATTATTGCCTCTTCGTATTTCGTATTGGAATCGGTTGAAAAACTGGTTTATGGTTACGTATCAATGTGGGTTGTAGCCTACTCAATTGATGCATTACTGACTGGTGCCCAGCAATCTGTTCAATTATTTATTGTTTCGGAGAAATACGAACAGATCGCCGATTTTATCAATTCGCAAGCCAGGCGCGGATTAACAATTTTTGATGGAACAGGATGGTACACCCGTCAAAATGTTAAAGTAATTATGACCGTGGTACGCAAACGTGAGTCACCTGAAATTTTTCGCAAAATTAAAGAACTGGATCCCAACGCATTTATCTCCCTGAATTCGGTAATGGGTGTTTATGGCAAAGGTTTTGATCAGCTCAAGTACTGAATATTCCCTCAAATAATTAATTTAGCCGATCGTCAATCGGAAAGATAACAGCAGTTATGTTGTCTTTCTATGCTGTTGCATTAATTGAAAATAAACTTTTTAAGGATGAAGAAACGCCGGATTTATTGGATAGCAGGAATAGTGATCGTCACTTTAATCGTATTTTTAACGTTTAGATTTATACGCTATTATCAAATACTTCCGGAACCAGAGGCTGATGTGGTTATTGTAGTCCCTGAACCCAAACTACTCTACGGATTGCCCGTGGATTCATTCCACATCGAAGAAAGTACAATTTCGCGTAACCAGAATCTGTCCGACATTCTGGTTGACCGTGGTGTTTCAGCGCAGTCTGTCGATCAACTGGCAAAGAATTCGGTTGCCGTTTTTGATGTCAGAAAAATGAAAGCCGGAAACCGCTATTCGGTATTTTACTCAAAAGATGACAGAAGGTCACCGTTATATCTGGCTTACGCGAATAATGGTGTTGACTACTACCTTTATTCACTTACCGGTTCGCTCAAAGTAATCGCCGGCAAACACGAGGTGACCTCAATCAGGCAGACAAAATCGGGAGTAATTAAATCCTCTCTCTGGAACGCTATAAAAGACAGCAATATAAGTCCATTGCTTGCGGTCGAATTATCGGAAATTTACGCTTGGTCTGTTGATTTCTTTGGTATTCAGAAGGGGGATTGTTTCACCGTTATTTATGATGAAGATTTTGTCAATGGGGAATCGATAGGTTTAGGAAAAATTCATTCGGCATCGTTTACCCAGGGATCAACTGTTTTTTATGCGATCCACTTTTTACAGGATGACGGCGAGAGTTATTTTGACGAAAAAGGGAACAGCCTGCGTAAATCGTTTTTGAAAGCACCCTTAAAATTCTCACGTATCAGCTCCAGGTTTTCAAATAACAGGATGCATCCTGTTTTACGAATTTCGAGGCCCCATCATGGTGTTGACTATGCCGCAGCAAAAGGCACCCCTGTTGTTTCGATCGGTGACGGCGTTGTCATCCAAAAAAGCTACCAGGCGGCAGGCGGAGGAAATTACATAAAAATCAAGCACAATTCGGTATATACCACGAGCTATATGCATTTATCGAAGTTTGCGAGTGGCCTTAAATCCGGAAGCAGGGTCAGACAAGGGGAGGTGATTGGTTATGTCGGCTCGACGGGATTGTCATCGGGTCCACACCTCGATTTCAGGGTTTACATCGGAGGAACCGCAGTTGATCCACTCAAAATTAAATCAGAACCGGCAGAACCTATAAAGCCGGCTAATCTAACAAAATTCAACACCCTTCGTGATTCTGTAGTGCAATTGCTGAATGCTAAAATTATCTGATACACCAATACTCTTTTAAATATAAGGAGGATGCATTTTTGATATATTGATGGATATAAATTACCTGTGCCGGCAGATTTGTTCAGAGTATTTAACTGATTATATATACATTGCGTTTTAAAAATTATTTTTTTAAAACTTTTGGATGGCAGTGAATTTTTTCATTATAAAAGCTATCTTTAATTCGCCAACAAGATCCACGGAAGATTTCGATTAACCAAAGATATATGCCTGATATTCATATATTTTATATATTACAGACCAACTCTAATTAACCAAAATGGAACATCATGAAAAGGACTATCTTATCATTTTTTATTTATTGTATTCCATTGTTTTTGTTTGCGCAGGAAAACAATCCGGGGTGTCTCGATAAAACTCTCCCGTTTTTTACACCTATTGAAGGTTTCTACCTTACAGATTATTGCAAATTTTCTGAATTTGACTCTTATGAATTTGTTATCGACAGAAACACCCGTTCAATAAAGAAAGAGGGTATTTACCGTGAAGTCTGGTTTCGGAAAAAGGGAGACAGCAACCGGCATGTCTCTGGCACTCAGATTCTTCAGAACCACGTTAATGCAATTAAATCGGCAGGCGGGGAAGTTGTTAAAGAATCAGATGGCTCAGTATTTAAAATTAATTACAACGGAAAAGAATTATGGATTTATGTGAACTCAAATACCTATAGCTCCGATCTGGATAATTATGGTATTATCTCCATCGAAATACCCCATACAACGCAAGGAACAGGTTCGCAGGTCACTGGCGTATCGGACGGAGCAACCGGGATTGACAGTACCGGGAGTCCACAAAGCCAACAGGGTCCGGTTAAGATAGCGGGAGCCGTTAATCCAGCTGGTGCCGTTGGTTTACCTGAATATAATTTCAATGAAAATGTTGGTGGTTCCCCAATACCCGCAACATCCAGAAATTTAAAATCCATATCTGAGGATATAACAACAGTTTCATTCAATAAAAACACTGAAAAAGCAATAAATACTGACCCTTTAAACCTAAATCCGCCAAATGTGGTCCTTGATGAGATCAGCGAAATAAAAGGCACTTCTGCCCTTATTAAGGGTGCTATCTGGGCTTCTGCCGAGGGCTCGGAAATTATCTCTTCTGGTTTTTGCTGGAGTACAAGTCCAAACCCTTCAACAGCTGATAGCCAGATAGCTCAACGTGGATTAATGACCCGACTAATACCTGAGACGATATATTATGTTAGGGGATTTGCAACCACAATTAAGGGTACAACTTATGGAAATGAGTTGAGTTTTAATTCCGGACAAATTATGGGTTCATTTTATGCCGGAGGTTTGGTGTTTTACAACGATGGACGGGGACGCGGATTAATCTGTTCCGAAACCGACCAGGACACAAACGAAGCATGGGGTTGCATGGGTGGTTATATTTCAAGAGATTCAGGAATTCCACTTGATCATTTATCGGGTTACGGGAATACCAATATTATTGTGGCTACCTGTCACCAAACCCATTGTGCTGCCAGAATTTGTTACGATTTAACACTAAACCATTTCTATAATTGGGTTTTGCCTTCCATTAGTGAAATGTCCTTGATCCGAACGAATTTGTATCTTCAACATCTTGGTGGATTTGATGGGGATGACTATTATTGGACTTCTACTGAATACAACAAGGATGAGGCATTTGTCTATATTTTTGGATGGGCTGACTACCCAGTTCATCATGGAAATAAGGATCTTGGTGCACATGTGCGTGCAATTCGGTCATTTTAACTATTAATTTATAAATATCAGACATTATGAAAAAAATTCTTTTTTCACTTTTTGCGAGTTTTTTAGTAATCTCTTCATTTGCACAGCAAGATAATCCTGAGTGTCTTGAAAAGACTTTTAAGTTTTTTACTCCGTTTGATGGTTTCTATCTGACAGATTATTGTAAATATTCTGAATTCGGTTCCGCAGAATTTATGGTTGACAAGGGCGCCCGGTCAATAAAAAAGGAAGGAGTGTACCGTGAGGTGTGGTTCCGTAAAAAGGAAGATAATAACCGGACTGTCTCAGGCCTTCAGATCCTACAGAACCATGTTAATGCCATTAAGGCTGTTGGCGGGGAAGTTGTAAAAGAATCGGACGGATCTGTATTCAGAACTACATACAATGGTAATGAATTATGGATTTATGTCAATGCAAACACGAACAGCTCTGACCTGGATAATTATGGAATAATTTCTATCGAGGTTGATGTGATGAAACAGGAAGTGAGCGCCCAGGATATCAAGGGAAGCATTGCTTCTCAGGGGAAAATAGCTTTGTATGGGATCCTGTTTGATACCGGAAAATCGGACATCAAACCGGAATCGGAAAAAGCTATCAGCATTGTTGCTGCTTATATGCAGGAAAACCCGGGAGTGAATGTTTATATTGTAGGTCACACCGACAATGTGGGTGATTATGTAATGAATCAAAAGCTATCTAAAAGCAGAGGTGAATCAGTTAAGAATTATCTGGTATCTAAATATAAGATTCCCGTCACCAGGTTGACAGGTGATGGTGTTGGCCCGGTTTGCCCCGTTACCACAAATGATACAGAGGAGGGTAGGAAATTAAATCGAAGGGTGGAAATTGTTAAGAAGTAATTCTGGCAAATTACAATGAAACAAAAAATAATAAAAACCATAGCTGTTCTATTGGTTAGTTTAAGTTTTACAGTAGTTAAGGCGCAAACAGTAAAAGACATTGATGGGAATGTATATAAAACTGTAACCATTGGGACTCAAACCTGGATGGCAGAAAACCTGAAAACCACAAATTACAACGATGGTACTGCAATACCTTTTGTTTCTGATAATACTGCATGGATAAACCGTGATTCAGTAGCAATTACTACCTCAGCATACTACTGGTATGATAATGACTCAACCTATAAAGATGTATACGGAGCTTTGTACAATGGGTACACAATAAAAACAAGCAAACTTTGTCCAATCGGATGGCATCTTCCAAGTGATGCTGAGTGGTCTGTCCTGACAGATTATCTGGGGGGCGAAGGTGTTGCTGGGGGAAAACTGAAAGAATCAGGATATACCCATTGGGCTACTCCTAACGACGGGGCTACTAATAAAACAGGCTTTAACGCACTTCCGGGTGGGTCCCGTTTCATGGATGGAACATTCAAGCTTGTTAAGGAAGGAGGAAACTGGTGGACTTCTTCCGATTATAATCCAGAACGTACCTGGTTCAGGGGTATGAATAACAATATCGAACTTGTGATCAAAGGTCCACTTGAAAAACCAAATGGGATTTCTGTCCGCTGTGTCAGGGATAAAAATTGACTTTAAAAAAGTGCAGATTAAACCACTACTATTTAAACCACCAAGTAATGGAAACTCTTTATTGTCGTATTTTTCACCCCCAACCTCCTAAAGGGGACTCATGCTTCTGGTATCATCAGTGCTTGTGAGCAGCGAAAGTCCCGATTTTATCAGCGATTTTTTCGGGGGTATTCATTTTAGTAAATTCTACTTGAATCTGAAATCCAATTTATAATCATAGAGCCAAGGCATCTTTGGATTAATCCCCTCGGATACCAATTTGCCAGGTAAGCCTTGGTAACTATTTTGTAAATTTAATTCTTTTGGAGCATTATAACACGTTACAATTATGGTATCATCTTTAACTCGTATATCACCATCCATTTTTTTGAATACCGCCTCTGATAAATGAGTTGAATTCCAGCGATTATAAGGTTTTGGTAGCCGTTGTCTCAATTCATAGGTGGCTGCCTGAGCCAATAATGCTAAAGACATTTTTCCATACCTTATATTGAGATTAAATGTGGAAGCTCTATCAAACCCCATAGCACCGTCAAAATTGAAAAAGTCTTCTATGGACCACCTCTCCTGATACATTTCGCTTAACAATTCTGTTGACGATCTACTGGATAAGGTTAAGAATGATTTGTATACGTAATCTCTTGTCATTTCTCCTTCACGTTGGGTGATCAGTCTGAACTGTTCTTTGCATCCTGTAAAATTAAACATTGTTTCAGCAATCGCATACCCTGCCCATTTACGTTGGTAGGAATGAGACCTTTCTATTTTTTGTATTCTTTCTGTTGATATTACCGGGACAAGGAATTCAAAATCGCTATTCTGATCTATACTTCGAAATAAATATTCGGTGAAGTGTTCCTTGTCAGCCAGTATCAGCGCATTCTTACTTACCAGATCAACCATATTGAGCAGATCTAATGTTGCCTTTGTAGTATTTGCGCCAGGCGAACCTATGCCACATCCTATCGGTTGCCCGGTTTGAGTATCCAAAGCAAAAAAGGTTTGTAACATTTTCCTTGAGGGCTCTTCCGGTTGCTTTTTCTTTTTCGGCATTATTCTTTTAGAGGTAGATACAATACGGTGAGGATCTATCGCTATTAAGTTCCCTTTATAATGACCGTTATTCAATCTTATTACAGCTAATGATTCCTGTAATGATTGTGCTTCACTGACCGTATGCTTATCAAGCAAATCATGAACCTGCGTGTCGGTTACCATAAACCCAAGTCCGTTAAGTAACTCAAAGCCTTGATGGTTAATATAATTACTTCTTCTAACGCGGTTACTACATAGTGCGGCCTCATTAACTATCTGCATCGCTATACGGGGTTCGATCTCTTTATCGGCACATCCGGTGTACCCTTTAATCAAATCCCAATTGCCCAGGCGTAAGTGTTCCGCAGCCAGAAACCATAAACCGACTAACGTCCCACATATTTTTTTCGAGAGACTTTCCCTGAACAACCGCTCCACATCATGGTTATTAACTTTAATCGTTATTGTCTCCCGTTTTGTCGCAAGTACTTCAATATCTTGCCTTTGCTTCTCTTTTTGGGGGTTCAGAACATGCGTTTTTTTTGGAGCCCATACTCCGTAATTGTTCTTTCCACACTACGTTTACTCACTTTGTGACCAATCTGTTTTAACTTTTGGGCAATTACGTCAGCACTGGAAAGGGGATCTAAAAACCGGAGTCGGATGATTTGGTTTACTATATTTTGGTTTCTGACAGGTTGCTTGTCTGATCCGGATTTGCGATCGATTAGTGCCCGTGCACCTCCTTGCTGATAATTTACTAAAAGCTGGTAGTACCTTTGTTCGGTGTAACCATACTTTTTTATAGCTTCATGAATACCAATGGTACAATGTCCTTCAATTAACATCGCCAGCTTCTTGCATAAACTATCCTCTTGATCAATAACAAAATCCTTTCCCTTGATACCTTTGATTGAGAGTTTCATTGTTTTAACGATTAGTTGGACAATAAATACTAAAATAGATTATGGCGGTAAAGATATATATATTTTTGAATAAACAAAAGAGAAATTAAACGATATTAACTAATATGCAACTATATATGAAAAATAATACGAAAATACCGATCAATGAAAGGGAAAATACACCGCCATATTTCATTTTAGTATATAAATAATACCACGAGAAATATTTTGAATTTTAAACAATGAAATAAAGGTCAAACAATGAAAATTGAGAATGATGACAGAAAATAAAACTAATTTTAGCAGCAGAAACTAAAATGAATATTACCTGGAAAATCGCTGATTTTATCGGGATTTAGGGGTAAATCAAGAAAAGAATACGACATTATTTCATTCCTATTACTTACTATCCTAAATTTTAAAAAATTAAAGTGCAAAATTATTTTTTTTAAACTTTCGATGGCAGTGCCCCCGGTTCAATACCACCGCCTACACACAAATCTCTATCTGGTTTCCATTCCCAAATTATCAGATTTTCAAAATTTCAGGCTGTAATACATATAGCAGAGTCCGGGAACGACATCAAACGTGGAATTATACTTATACAACCGGATATATTCGAATATACTCGCTTATTTCCTTACTTCCGTATACAAGTTATATAATTTTATCTTCTGATGTTTTCATCATCTGAACTATGATGTGCTTATCTGATTAATAATAAGGCCTGACAACCCCTTTCATGAGTATCAAAAACATTTATAGTTTCATAAAAGCTAACTTAATTGCTAGCTGCAGTTCAATTTTACTTACGGGTAATTATATCCGTCGAATCCGGATTTTAAATTAAAGTTCCGCTTCTGACCATTACTAATAAACTATATACATATGAAAAAAACGGTACTACTTTTCGCAGCCACTGTGCTTTTTACCCTGACAACAAAAGCACAATTAAACAAGAGCCATGAATTTGCATACAGAGATTTAATCCGACGAATTTTAATCAAACATGACACCCGGAATAATTACTTGCAAGGCTTAAAAGCTGCCGAATTCCAGAAACTAGACAGCGCGGTCACACCAAACGTGGCAAAAGACTACTACATCTACGACAATGACAGACGCAATACTCAACACATATCATATGTCTGGGTAAATACGCGCTGGGTAAATTTGGAGAAGGAAGAATTTACATACGGAACAAATGGCAATGTACTGTCAGCCCTTGGATATACCTGGAATACAACAACGGATCAATGGGTAACAACAAGCAAATATGAATTAACCTATACAAATAACCTGGTATCGCTGATCAAAACATCGGAATGGACGAATAATCAATGGACTGATCAGTTTAAAATTGAATTCACCTACCTGAATGGTATTTACTCAAGCCAGATTGCCTATACCTGGAACAAAATTACACTACAATGGGATAATACCTGGAAATTCGGATATACCTACGATGGTCTGAGCAGACGAATTCTGAAAGAGGAATGGATGTGGAGCAATAACAACTGGTCAGATACAAAAAAAACCACCTATGCGTATGATGCAAACAGCAATATGAACTTATCCTATGATTCTATCTGGGATAGTACAACAAGTGAATGGATGTTATACGAAAGAGGTGAATATACGTATGATGCCAGCAAAAGACTTTTATCGGCTATTCATGCGATGTCCATAGGTCCCGGTCTGTGGCTGAACTCCCGGAAAAGTGAGTACACTTATGCCTACACAGTTTCACCGAATAATCTAATCCTGCCTTACTTTCAGGAAGATTATGCCGATGAAGATGTTGACATCAATGCTGCATCCTATACCTATTATCAATGGAATTTTTTCACGTGGGTTTTTTCATCTAAAAATGACAAGTATTTCTCTGATTTTGTTTTGTCCGGACCCCTTTTAACAGTTTCAACCAATGCCCTTACAATCGGATCCTCAGACAACAGCACAGCTACCTTTAATATAACTTCAAATCTCAACTGGACAGCAGCGAGTAATGAAACCTGGCTAACAATCAGCAACGAATCAGGCACCGGAAATTCTACGATCACCTTAACAGCAACCGCAAACCCGAACACCACACCAAGAACGGCAACTGTAACCGTTTCGGCCACAGGTGTACCTTCGCAAAATATCGTGGTTACACAGGGGGTACCCGGTATTGTGGTGAATGTATTCCTTGAAGGAGCATACGCAGGTGCAGGCCTTATGAGCACCACCCTGAAGACAGGTGCACTTTTGACACTGTCACAACCCTACAATATTACACCATGGAACTACGCGGGAACAGAAACGGTAACTTCTATTCCTGCCGATGTGGTCGACTGGGTTTTGGTAGAACTCCGGCAGGCCGCGACTCCTGAAGCTGCCCTTCCCGGAACTACTACCCTACCCGGATGGCCAAAAGCATGCTTCCTGAAATCGAACGGTTCTATTGTTGACCTTGACGGAATAACACCTCCGGCATTGGGCAATCCAACAATTACAACAAACCTGTATGTAATTATCCGACACCGGAATCATATTGCGATTATGAGTGCAGCCGGGATGACTCTCACGGGCAGCAACTACGTTTACAATTTCACCGATGCACTTTCGAAAGCGCACGGAGGTTCATCGGGTTACAAGGGAATTGCAGCGGGTGTTTTCGGAATGGTAAGCGGGGATGCGGATCCGGATGGCAATATATCCATCCTTGATTTCACAAAATGGGCTACCGATTATGGCCAGACAAGCATTTATCTTCCTTCGGATATTGATGCAGATGGCGAGGTATCTGTTCTTGATTTTTCAAAATGGGCGACCAATTTTGGGGCTGAAAATATCCCGCCGCTGAAAAAAATGAGTCTCGATGGATCGGCGAGTAAATACAGAAGCCAGGTGCCGGGTTCAAACTAAACTATCAAAACAAAACCAATGTATTAAATCAACGAATATGAAAAAATTTATCCTTTTCTTTTCCCTGTTGTTCCTCTTCTCAGGAACCATAAATGCGCAACAGCTTTCGTTCCGGTTTGCCAATCCAAGGATGATCAGGATCTCGAATTTTAATAATCTTCAATTCGATGTTCAGGTAAAATGTAACCAGGCAGACAAGTTCCTGTGGGCAGGTACCGTTAAATTAAATTTTAATCCTACCACATTTAACAATACCCCCACAACCTGGGCTGTTACTCCGGTGGGTACCTTTGATGGTCTTAACAGTAGCGGAAGAGCATTTAAATATTCCATTACAAAGACCATTACCGGCTCAGTGCTTAATGTTGCCATACTGGGAGATGTTGGTGTGAAAGGGAATGGTCCGAATGCCGCTGATTTTACTGCAATTCCCGCCGACTGGACGACCATAATCACTGTGAGTGCACGGTTACTTGATACTTCAGGCGATGCGCTTGCAGGGATCGATTTTCTTGAATCGGGCATGAACGGTTTCGAGCAGTACATCTCGGCACCGGATGTAATCGACACGAAGTTCACCACGCCAAACCTGTTTGATGCCCGTGATTTCCTGACTGCCTATACAGGTCGGTTCTTTTCCGCATCGAAGTTATGGTCGCAGGTAGGCGGACCAACAAACAATACGCAATTTATCGATTGGGCAACTCCGGTCAGCACTACGGTTTGGGATGGAAATGCTGAGATCCCCGGAGGTTCGCTTTCGAATGCCAAAGATTTGCGCATCGAAAACCCGGCGACATTAAACATTCCGGTGACAGGTCAGCTTACAGTTACAGGAAATACCGATATTAAAACCCCTGCCGGGCTAACCATACAATCGGATGCTGCCGGTACCGGTTCTTTGATAACAACCACAGCTTCCGGAGCCGGTTCGGCAATTGTCAACCGCTGGATGACCACCGGCGCATGGCACATCATATCCTCGCCCATATCTGAACAAACCGTAAGTAGTTTCCTTACCGCAAATGGCAATGTTCCGTTAAAAGGGGGAAACCGCGGAATGATGGACTATGACGCGGCAGGCAATAAATGGAACAACTTTTTCGTTAATGCAACCAATTATGGCAATATGGGGGCAGGAAAAGGATTCTCCATGCGCGTCGGGGATATAGACGCCGCGGTAACCTTTGCAGGAGTGCTTCAGGCCGGTACATTACAGGCTTCCGCGATGGAAGGGTTATGGGATTGTATCGGAAACCCCTACACTTCCGCTATTGGAATAACATCCGGCAGTACTACAACGAATAATTTTGTTTCGCACAATGCCGACAATTTTGATCCTGTTTATGGTGCAATTTATATCTGGGACAAAACGGATAGTTCAAATGGAAGTGCCGGAAGTTACACTGCAATAAACAATACCACCCCTCCTTACAACTATCTTCAGCAGGGACAGGCATTCCTGGTGAAGCGTAAGACGGGTGCTCCTGCTTTCAGCTTTACCAACGGAATGCAGACCCACAACACAACTCTTGCTTTAAAATCTACCCAAAAGCCATGGCCAGGCATTAAACTGGCCGCAACCTTCAACAGCCAGGTAAGCTCAACGATGATCGCATTTAACAATTCCATGACCAGGGGACTCGACATAACCTACGATGCTGGTTTGCTTAAGGGAAACTCGGATCTGCTTGTTTATTCCAGGCTGGTTGAAGACATAGGAGTTCCGTTTGCGATCCAGGCATTGCCCGAAAAGGATTTAAGCAGTATGATTATCCCGGTTGGTCTTGATTTTAAAACGGGAGGCGAGGTCGTCTTTTCGGCCGAATTATTAAATATGCCGGCTGATTGCAAGGTAATCCTGGAGGACAAACTTACCAAAACGTTTACGAATATTTCGAAGGATATCTATAAAGTCGCAATCCCTTCCAATTCAACGATTGGTGATCGGTTCCTGCTGCATACCACAAATGTGGCGGGTGGACTGGATAATGAAACGGTAGGTGGAAAACTGAATGCCTTTGCGATCAAAAACATTGAAATCCGGGTAGTTGGTGCAGTAAGTAATAATGCGGTTGCAACCCTTTATGATGTCAGAGGAAGAGTTGTGCTGATTGAAAATCTGAAAGAAGGGAGTTTAAATGTTATCCCGACACCGAACATAAAAATGGGAATTTACATGCTGAATGTGAAGGATAACGACAGGTTGCAGACATTTAAGTTTTTGATCAGGGAATAGGATTTACGATTTAGGATTTACGATTTACGATTTACGAAATAAGAAGAAATATTCAACGATATGAAAAAGAAAATAGAAGACATCGCAAAGGAAAAGATGGCTGATCTTAAGGAGAAAAAAATGACCCGTAAGGAAGCCATCAAAAAGTCGGGTTACCTGGCTGTTTCGGCTGCCACGATGATGATTCTGCTGGGTAAGCCAGATAACGCACAGGCACAAGGTTCACCCGCCGCCCCACCGCCATGGTGAAAAATCTGGCAGGAGCGTAAAATAGAATAGCAAGGCCTGAAATTAAATGACGTTTCAGGCCTTTTATTTTAATACGAAAGATAACCAGACTTATACGAATAAGAATGTTAAATTTGAAAGATTGAATTAAGAAAAGAGCAATTAAGCTAGAATTCATGGAAATTAACCACACCGGAATATCCATTCTAAGAAACGCTTAAAATATTCATAAACAAAGGCATAAAACAACCATGTTTGACGACGATGAAAGAATTGATCCCAGGGAACTGCCGATTTATAAAAAAGGATGGGAGATCTACGAAGTGGTGGATCAAATATGTCAGCTGATTCCGGAGGATAACGAACATTTGGGGTATGTGAAAAGCATTATGCTTGAAGATGCGATGTTATTAACGGTAAAAGTTGCCGGAGCAACAGGGGGCGGATTGTACGATATTAAAATGGAGGCAGCCACAATTATCCGTAAAGCGGCCAATAACCTGATGATACAAAACCACTCCCTCGGGATGTTTGGTTTCGAACATGTGGAGTATTTCCAGATCGTAAGAGATCTGCTGGAGGAATACCGGTTGTTGTTTATTGACTGGGTCTCAAATTTTGATCGCTGGAATTATGTCATCGACCGCTGGGGACTTTTTAATCCTCCCGGCGTGGGCCCGTTCGATCACGATCCTGATGACGATATCCCCTTTAACGAAGATGATGAATTTTAAATGAGTGTTTTTAACCCCCAAATATAAACCAGGATCAGTAAATATAATTTTTAAAAGAAGTACGATAAATATGTAACAACAAATTAATTTAAGCGTAGACTTATTGTAAATAAAAATCATATACCGAGATAGTTAACCGTAATATAATTTATTACTAACAGCGATATGTAATTTATATTTACCAATATGTATGTTCACTTAAATTCTTCATTATGAAAAAACTTTTATCAGGACTTTTATTCGGTCTATTACTTTTTTCAGGGATTTGTTACGCGCAGGACCAGCCCGATCCGGAAACCAAAGCAAAAAAACCAAATTTTTGGTATGGACCAAAAGTTGGTCTTGATCTTATGAGGCCAACGATTGACCAAAATGAAATTCTGACACAAATCAAATCGAACTACCAGACAGGTTTTTTTCTGCAATTTGGCCGCAAATTTTACATTCAACCGGAATTTTATTATGCAGTTCAAAAGGAAAAATCCGAGAGTTTGTTAAATAGCGAAGTGACAATAAATACATTGAAGGTGCCATTGATGTTTGGTATGCGATTAATTAATCTAAAAGTAATTAGTGCACATATTATGGCAGGGCCGTCAGCATCTTTTTTCCTCAGTGAGAGCGTCACCGATCCTGCCATGACCCGGCAAAAAAACAATTTTACCCTGCAGGGGGGTGGAGGGATCGACCTGTTGGGATTTATAACATTGGATGTTCGCTATTCGGTTGATATGAATAACTCAATGAATGACCAGATTAAACAATTAAGCTGGGGTAGTGGAGTGAATGTAACGCTGGGGCTGAAACTCAGATAAAAAGCATTGTTCTCAAAGATGCAATGCGAATGGTTAATATTTTGCGGATTAACCGGACACTAATGATATAGGACTGTTAAAAGCAAATTGATACAACAGAATGGCTTTATTGCTTGACAATAAGGCCATTCTTCATTTAATTGGGGTCTTTATTCCAGACCGCTGTGGATTTCCCCTTTGCGGTTTTTGCGTGACACTAAAGAAGAATCCTCATGCAGAGATAAACCTTAATGTAAATGACACACGGCTGTTTAAAGACGAACCATTATGTAAATGACGCACCATTATGTAGAGACGCACCATTATGTAAATGACGCACCATTACGTAGAGACGCACCATGATGTCGAAACGTAGAGACGCACGGCCGTGCGTCTCTACATAACCCCAACAGACTCGTCCTAACATTTTAGCCACTCGCACTTCGCCACATCGCCCCATCGCCTCATCCTTGTTCGGATTTTGAATCTTGCGGCGCATGGAAGATTAGATTTTCAATTAAGGTGGTAGTTGCGCCGCATTGTTATTGTTCTTCCTAACCCCGGGTGGCACGATTCCGAATAATGTTAGAATCATTAATAATTTGTAGAATCCGGAATCGCTTACCCGGGGTCATTAATATTTAATCCCTCCGGGATAGGAAGAAAGAATATTACGAAATTAAGGCAACCGATTTCTCTTTGCGTTCCTGGCGGTCTTTGCGTGACACTTAGAAGGATTTTAAAAAGGAAATAAGGTTTTGTTCGTAATTGGCAAATTTGCACATTGGCATATTGGCAAATTTTCTAATCCCCCTTTTCTCATTTTCTCATTTTCTCATATTCATTCTCGCCCCGCTCCCATTGCCCCGTCGCTCCGTCTCCCTTTCGCCCGCTCGCCACATCGCCTTGTTCGGATTTTGAATCTTGCGGCGCATGGAACGGATGATTTTCAATTAAGGTGGTAGTTGCGCCGCAATGTTATTGTTCGTCCTAACCCCGGGTGGCACGATTTCGAATAATGTTAGAATCATTAATAATTTGTAGAATCCGGAATCGCTTACCCGGGGTCATTAATATTTAATCCCTCCGGGATTTATTTTTATGGATATTAGGAAACAATATGGAAACAGGTAGACATTTATAAACAATCATAAATATCAGTCATATAATATGTTGATAAGTATTTAATTTAAATGAAAAATAATAAGCAATATTACAATAAACGAAAATTTGTATGTAAATTTGTGTGAGAAATATTTACTGCACATGAAGTATTCAGTTGTTTTTTACCCGGAAAAAAGAAAAAATGTAGATAAAAATGTTCCGCTGCTTCTTAGTATTACCTTTTCGGGGAAAAGGGTTTTCTATTACACAGGAAAACGATGCGACATTATGCAGTGGGATGCTGATCTGAATAAAATATCACGGAATCAAATTGCCCCTAATGGTCAGAGTTCGCGGGATTTTAATGCTGACTTAAGTAAAATCGAACTGGCTGTAAATAATTTATTCAAAGGGTACGACCTTTCCGGTGAACTGCCGACGAAAGAAAATTTAAGAAAAGAGCTTGATTTAAGATTAGGGAAGAAATCAATGGATCAGGCGGGCGTAAATTTCTTTGACTATTTTGACAAATTTATTGATAATAAAACGATCACGGATGATGCAAAGGTGGTACAGCATACTGTATTGAATAATTTGAAACGGTTTAAAAATACCACAACATTTGCAAGTATAGACAGCCAGTTTTTGAAGGATTTCTATAAATATCTACTTGCTAAGCGCAGCGTAAGCAAAAACACGGCCTGTAAGCAAATGAGCATTTTAAGGGGTTTGTGCAGACATGCAACCAGGTGCAAACTGCTCAAGAATGATCCTTTTTCGGACTTCGAATATGACAAAGAATCTTACGGGATTCCGGTTTATATAACACTGGAAGAAAGAGATAAAATCTATACTGCCAAATTGGAAGACAATGAATTAGAAATTACACGAGATCTGTTCATTTTCCAGTGTTCGGTAGGATGCAGGGTAAGTGATATGCTTAAGCTGAAAAAAAATACTGTAATTAATAATTGTCTGGAATATATAGCGTCGAAAACAAAAGATCATAAACCTCGGGTTATACGCGTACCACTCACATCAAAAGCAATAAGCATTATTGAAAAGTATAATGGAGAAAGTGTTAAATTATTGCCATTTATGGATGTGAACAAATACAATAAAAATTTGAAGTTGCTTTTTGAGAAGCTGAAATTAACCAGGTTAGTTACCGTACCGGATAAAAAAACACGTGAAAGTATCCAGGTACCAATTTCTGAAATTGTTTCGTCGCATATGGCAAGACGCGTGTTTATAGGCGGATTATTTAAAAAAGGAGTAAGAACCGAAATTATTGCTTCAATGTCGGGACACGTGGCACACAGTAAGGAATTTGCCAGGTACTACGCTGTTGACAGGGATGACCAGAAAGTGGCCATAAACCTTATCGAATAGTGAATCCAAAATTTTGCGGATCGCATTATTATTATCAATTAAAACAATTAATAACATTATAATAAATTGAATATCATTTAAATAAAATACAATCAAAATATATAAAATGAATAAAACTTGATTTATATTTGTACTAATGGAACAAAATCGAAACCAACAAACCCTTTAAAATGAAAAGTAATTTAAGCGAAGGTGACAACGCGAGTAAAAAGCTCTATTCATTAAAAGAACTGGCGGATTTTTTGGGATGCAGTTTACCAACCGCCCAGCGATTCAAAAATTCAGGGAGAATCCCGTATTACCAGATCGGGAGGAAAGTCATCTTTGATTCCAAAGAGATCCTTAAATCTCTGGAGCACGCTCTAAAACATTAAAAGCGCTGAAACCCTGCCCCCGGCAGGGTTTCTTTTTCAAAAACAAGTAACCAGGATAAAAATCAGCTTATCTATTTCAATTTGAAATGACCACCTTTTTTTGAACGATCGGGTATCAGCCATGTGATGGCTTTGTACAGATTTCCAATAATTGAAACTGTTTTTGAAGTGGGCAGCTTCAAGGCAAGAAATTCATAAACGATAAGGGTGACGCCCGAAATCGCAGATACCAGGTGATTGTCGAGCCATTTGGCAGGAACTGAAGGGACGGGAAAAGGATCTGCAACCTGATCGACAGCAAAAACTACATCTGCCTGAACCAAGTGGTTTTTAACAGGTTGGTTTGAATCATTCGCGGGAATAAAACAATATTCAAAGATTCCCAGCATCAAAATAAGCATCAGCAAATTTTTCATGATCAAAAAATATTTAGTTTCTAATAGACTACATCGAATTTCGGGGTTATGAAACATCCACCAAAGGACAATTTTCGTTTTTACCTGATTTTGCCATCGTGGTTGTTTTTATTGAAAATCATCAGCTGTTCGATTAATTTGCGGTTTTCGATTTCAAGCGCTTCCATCTGAGCTCTCATCTCCTCGTTTTTTTTCATCACTTCGGAAACCTGATTTCGAAGATCGCAGTTTTCCCTTCGCAAAAGATCGATCTCATGATTGAATCGTAATTCAAGTTCTTCGTTGAGCTCACGCCAGACTTTCACCGCTTTGGCCACGTTGTCAAGTTCGGAAGATTCGGCTTCCGCGTTTATTTTGCGACGGGTAAGCAGCCATGTAACTATTGAAGTAACCACCGAGGAAAGAATCAGCAAAACATTCTCATTCATGACTTTTTTATTTCAAAAATATAACTTGTACTATTGTAAGAAAGGACAATCCAGTATGCAATTAAACCTGGATAATTGTAACATTATTATTCGATTGCAAAAGCTGGATATCGTTGTCGGGGAGACCATACCAGCAGGTCATTAAATACAGCGGAACGGTAAGGGTAATTGTCTGTCCCGAAATATCCTCAAAAACACCGGTCGATGAAGTTGATCCACCCAAGTTTCCTACCGATGGCAGGTAAAATGTAGCCGCGTTATAGCACCGGTTGAAACAAAACTCACCAAGAACAGTGGCAAGCGGAAGATTAAATATCGACGTTGACTGGCAATCCTGAAAACACGCTACCCCTGCCTCGATTAATGCAGGAAGGGTAATCACCTGCATGGTAGTGTACCCAAAGCACAAATCCCCGGCTAAATACAATTCCGGACATTCAATTGAAGCCAAACAACCTAAAAAACACAGGTCTGACGCTGTTAATAATTTGGGAAGATAAAGCCAGGTGGCCGATGAACACCCGCTAAAACTGCCATTCCCGGCATGTAAAACACATCCCGAAATATCATTAAATTCAAGTAAATGCGAGTTGGCACTAAACTTATTACTTGTAAGTGTTATTCCGGAGCCGCCCATAAGACGAATAACATTGCCGATAACTGTTACCGATATAAAAACTGTGCCATTGGCGGGTAAATCAAAAAAGGTATTCCAGTTCGCAACATTCAATGGATTGGCAACAGGAACATTCGCAATAGAATCCCAGGTTAATTCCAGCACATAAGGACTGGTTAAAAAAGGTGGTTTATAGAGGATTCTCATTAATAAATGATATTTACTTCCGCATCCTGGGCGGTACCGGTGGAAAAAATTTTGATCTTGTAGGTTGTCGAGAATGAGCGTTCGAAACCGAGCGCAACGCCATCAGCGTCGAATACCTGGATAAATTTGGGTTTTGCTGAAGAGCCTGTGTCATAATCCTTATCCTCATTGGCCATGATTGCAACCAATTGTGATGTGCCGGTTACGGATGATTCCAACAGGAAATTAACCCATTTTTTGATGATCAGTTTTCCTTTAAACATGGTTGGGGTACCGCTGTAACCCGCCGATGTAACAATGGTTACCCTGTCGCCCGGAACTACTGTTTTTAATCCCTGGGAAGCTGTTTCACTGGCTGATGTTCCAATGGTAAGATTTCCAAGTGCGGTAACGGTGAGTGCACCAATTTTCACAGCCACACCTGTAAGGGTACCATTGTCTGTTTCGAGGATGATACCTTCAATCGTATAATCGTACGTTGCCTTGATGTCGGCATCAAAAACCTGAATTGTACCCGGAGTAATTCCCCACCACTCGAAAGCAATGTAATCAAGAATACCTGCTTCAGCTATTTCCGCAATATCATGTTCCTGAATTGCCGTGATCTTTCCCTGTGGATTTACGGTAATTTCAAGGGTTTGCGTCGCTGATCCGTAGGTGCCGGGATTAGCCAAAACATCTTCGGGTGTTGATACTCCACCATGCTGAAAACGGATATCATCCAAACCCAATTCGAGCAAATTCGGCCAATCGCTTAACAGACTAAAACGGAATGCATCGACAGTAACGGTTGACGGGATGAAATGGTAAATCTGGATTGCCACCATTGCCCATTCGTCGTTGTTGTGATTGTACGAAAACATGTACGAAGCCGGAGACATCGCCACGCTTCCGGAAACAACGCTACCCAGCATCGCTTCGATCAGCAAAACAGAATTTCGCTGCCACGGAATTGAACTTTTAATATGAAAAGCCAGGATACCGCCTGCTATACCCACGGGAGCAGAAGCGGTGAATTTTATCGCCGTATTCTGAACGGCATAAACGGTGACCGGTTCGAGCGGGGGCAACAAGTTATCGTTAAAAGAACGGATTGCGCGTACCTGATACTCATTGGATTTGGCACGGCTGTATACTGTACCGGAGCCGAAATGGATGCAAAAAGCATTAAAGCTGCTGGCCTGGGTAGATGACCAGTAGGCATCGTTTATAAAGTTCCCAATCTCCATTTTACGCGCATACATTTGAGCCAATTCGAGTTGAGAGGGCAAAACCCAATCGTCATAACCGCCAACCACCAAATCGACACAGGGCTTGACCGCATAAGCGCGTGTAGCGGGGTTGGCTTGCATTAAGGCTGTATTTGCAGCTCCCGCTCCTATTGCTGCAGATGTTCCGGATACTGAAATAAATCCATATCCCCAGCGCTGATCCATTGCCGTATCGGATTCCGCAGCAATGTATCCCATTTTTCCTGTTGAATCGAGACAGAAAATTTTGCCGCCCTGGTAGGTTTCGCCGATCATGTGAGAAATTGACGTGATTCCGTCGGGAATCGCAAGGGTTATTTTTACTCTCTTGTTGCCATTCCACGCCGTATCCGTTGAATCAAAATCGACTGAAATATCGCTATCGTGCGTTTCCGTAGTTGTCCACTCGAGATTTTCATCATACACCACTATGTTATCAACCCCGGTGGGAATCAGCGCTCCGGGTTCGATCAATACCAGCATCACCTCGAGTTGTAACGAAGTGAGAACTGGACTGGCAGGATTTGCTGCTGGAATTCCGGTGGCTACCTGAAGATTTGAGAATGTATCGACATAAAAAAGATCAATCCGACTAAGATTAGGATCAGCAGCTTCAAGCATTTTGAGGGTTGCAAGAGCAGTGTACTGGGTACCCAGAATCCTGTAAACGATATCGGTTGATCTGTAATTCAGACCGCTTTGCCATATAATCGCGCCGGAAATTATTTTGGTGGATGTGTCAATAATCGGATTACCGGCTAGAGAATCAATGTAATCCTGTATTTGCTGCCAGGTAATTGAATCAACTCCCCCATTCCCTCCAAGACCTGTCGCCCTTATTTTTCCCCGGGAATAAAAAATACTGGTACCGTCAACCAGTGTAGGCAGAGCTCCGCCCCAAAGCTGTGAAAGGGATAATTTTCTCCACCCCAAGGCATAGGGACTTTGCACAGCCATTAATAAATTACTTGCATAGGTTGCGTCGGGCAATCCGGCCAGGAGGGAGGTCAGGAAAAAATCATCAAGATCGACCGGAGCCGGTAAGGAAGCTGGCAAAATATCAAGATTAAGGTACTGCAAATCTTCTGTGAGACGGTAGGTAAATTCAAGATCAAATTCGTCATCCTTGTTTACGGAGATCATTTTGGAGCTGACAACCGCAATCCGTTTGAGCGCGCCATCCGAGCGAAGTACATATTTGGTGCGTGAATAAAAAAAATCGGCTATCCACCTTCGCTCTATGTCGGTTAAATATCCTGTGCTCTGCCTGATCTCACGCGCCTGTTTTGTGTCGTATTCGAAAATTGTTTCATCTTCGTAAAGCGCGTTAAGGTGCTGCAATTTATAATCTTCTTCCTGATAGCCTGTGAACGAAACAGAATCAATTCCCCCAAGGGAATTTGCCCAAATATAAACGAATTCAGCATCGGACGGATGGCATAACTGGTAACGATGCACCGGAATTGTTACCCCTGTACCGGGCACAACGTAAGAAATATCCCAGGCAAGAAACGTTTGTGTTTGTGACTGAGGAGCTGCTGCAAGCCATGCGGCCACCACCCCAAAATTTACATTGATGCTGTATAATTTATCCTTTAAAAGTGAGGCGTAGGTAGCATCATAATTGCCGGTGGTATAAAAAACTTTTATAACCAGATCCCCGTTTTCGATGGGGTAAATTCCCAACCATTCGGGTTGGGTTTGCAAGGTATATTTGGTTTGTGGCTGCCAGGTCAGAAAATGACCGGTAAGCCATGATGAAGCTGTTTCGACCAATTCCAAAACACCACCCTTGATTACCCTGAAATTAATATCCGTGCTGTCGATTGATGCTGTAAAATCGGCTACGCCAGACGTTTGTTCCGTAACCTGATCGGAAGTTGCAGGTACGGTGACTTCAAGCAAACGCTCCACAATTGCTTTGACGTCGATGGTAAGCAAACCGGAAGCATCGGGCTGATAATTTTCATTCAGAATTTCAGTTTCACCTTTTTTCAACACAAAAATCACTTCCGCGGCAGCAGTAACCGAGAACTTTTTAAGGTTACCTGAGAAGGACAATGAATCAGGATAATCAATTACCGTGCTCATTTTTAAGGAATTAATTCACTGGTATTTTTAGATATTATCAGGCCATTACGGGAAATAACTTTGCCATTTTTTACCAAACTAAAAGGTTTGAACGTTCCCGGATCGGGAGGTTCTTCTTCTCCCTGATATTCATAGGCCCCAATATCCGGTAATCCAACAATAGCGTTACCCAAAAAATCGGTAGTCAATCCTACATCTGCACCATGATTTATAGCCGTACTGCTTGCCTGAAGTGCAAAATTTACATTTGGTGCACTCTCTCTAACTGCGGAAACAAACAATGGATTAACTTCACTGTTTTCACAGTCTGTTAATCCATAATTACCTCCATCCATTGCAGCAGTTGTTTCTGATGATGAACTGTACCACATTCTCCCCCCATAAACAATATTGTTCTTAACTGACCAGTTTGTATATCCCAGTGGAGTAGAATACGTAATTATGGCACACGGAAAATCTGCCGGGGGCTGATAAAAAATATTGTTCGCTACTGTTGTGTTGTCACCCCCAACTCCCTCATTTGCGATAAAACATATACTTCCTTCTATATTTTCATTACTCCAGGCTACCGTGTTGTTAGCGATCAGGTCATTGTTTGAACCGATATTAAAAGCGTTTCCTGAATTAAAAAAAATAACATTATAGGTAAATGTATGATTGTACGAAACGTCCCCTACCTCCTGTGCAGTATTGCTATATATGGCATGATCCTTTGTTAACCTGTAATTATCTGGACCTGTTCTCCCAATATTATAGAACAAACATTTATCCACGGTAATATGGTGTTGCTTTTTTCCAATATACAACCCGTTACCTCCCCCTTCTTCCGAATTGTTAAAATATCCAATGTCTCTTACCTTGCATCCTGAAATTATGATATAACTGCTAATGTAAGGTTCGTGGTTAATATTAATTCCGTCAGCTCTACAATCCCTGATTTCAAAATCTTCGAACCTCAGATAATTGCTTCCGTAGGCAATCGCCAAACCGATACCTGTCTGCTCTGTCCCGGTTGTACCATCGAGGATCGCCCCGTATTTTGATTCCGATCGAAAGGTAATATAAGCCCCGGCAGTTCCACTAAGCGCATTTCCCCCGTTCGAAATAAGTGTATGCCATGTTGTATTGGCAGGTAGATAAACCCCATTTTTACAAATAATTAAATCACCGGGTTGTGCAACAGTACCCGCTTTCTCCATAGTTTTATATGGATTTCCTGTTGAACCGTCACCTGATGTATCGTTCCCTGTGGGTGAAATATAACGGGTTGTTGCTGATAATGTGAAGTTTGCCAGCAATAAGAATATAAAAATTAGTTTTTTCATAATAAAATTTTTATGGCGGTAATAAACGATCCTGCATAAATTGTGAATTGTCCTGACGAACCTTGTACCCTAACCTGAACCGTTGGAGCCGTTGCACCCGTTAATATTCTCCCTTTAAAAGTAACCGAACCATTGAGCGTCGAATTCCTAAAAAATCCAGTCGTTGCAGTGTTAAACGCATTAATCATGTCCGAAGTGCCCGATAAATACGTATCTGCCAATGTCGTTGGCCCGGTAAGCCCACCAATTATTGTTGCCCCTGTCGTATTCGATAAATTTATCCCGAAACCCACGTCATTTACACTCGTGCTGGTGATGCCTACCAACATAAATTCAACGATATATTTCGAGTTTGCCGCTAACATAAGCACCATTCCGGTAACATCGGTAAGCGTTGTTGAATTAATCACTACATCTTGCGAAAGATCGGCATAAAGTAAATTCATTCCCCCAGTGCCGCCAGCGGGTGTTTGCCATGTTGGAGTTCCCCCTACCGAGGTCACCACCTGACCTTCTGTGCCAGACCCCATCGCAATTACCGAACTATCCCCACGAAATACCGCGAGCCTTCCCGCTGTACCCGAAATATAATCAGATAACGGCACCGTATCCGAAGGACTTAAATAGTCGACTTTGGGTACCGCTATCGTGACATTGCCAGTACTGGCTGTACTTTTCAGTAATCCCGTTGCAAGTGTTCCAAGTACTGTTGCGTTAGCGGGAGCGTTTATAGCGGTTTTTACAAGGTAGGTTGCTGCCGAATTTGCCCCACCTGCATTATCAGCCCACCCTGGACTGATGCCCACCATCGTCATTACCTGCCCATTCGTACCCGCTGCCATTGCGATTACCGACGAATCGCCCCTGAATTTTGCCAGTTGATTCGATGTGCCCGATATGTAATTGCTCAGGGGCACCGTATCCGAAGGACTTAAGTAATCGACTTTGGGTACCGCTATGGTGACATTTCCCGTACTGGTTGTACTTTTCAACAATCCCGTTGCCAGTGTTCCAAGTACTGTTGCGTTAGCGGGAGCGTTTGTAGCGGTTTTTACGAGGTAGGTCGCTGCCGAATTTGCCCCACCTGCATTATCAGCCCACCCCGGACTGCTGCCCACCATCGTCATTACCTGCCCGTTCGTACCCGCTGCCATCGCGATAACCGACGAATCGCCCCTGAATTTTGCCAGTTGATTCGATGTGCCCGAAATATAATTGCTCAGAGGCACTGTATCCGAAGGACTTAAATAATCGACTTTGGGTACCGCTATCGTTACATTGCCAGTACTGGTTGTACTTTTCAGTAATCCCGTTGCCAGCGTTCCAAGTACTGTTGCATTGGCGGGGGCATTCGTAGCGGTTTTTACCAGATAGGTGGCGGAGGAATTGGCACCGCCTGCATTTGCTGCAATGGAATCACGCATCTGGCCCATATTAACCGCCCTGTTATTTCCAGATGCGAGCGGAATAATGGGTGAAAGATCGAAGGTTACATCCTTATAATAGCGAATGTTCTGAACAACTTTTAACTGACCATAACCGGACGTTACCAGCAGAAGAAATATTAAGGTCAAACAATACTTAATCATGGCATTATTTTTAAATTCTTTGTGACCCAGGCTCCACCCACATATGCTTTTAGTGGTTTGACGACCCATGAGCTGCCCAGGTAAATTTTTAGCGGTTTTGTGCTAAAGCCGGCTGTTAAATCGAAGCTGTAAACCGAACTCCATGACCCGTAAACGTTCGATCCGGAGGGATCAATGGCACGCACACGCCAGTAATAGGTATCCGGCGAGGTTAAGGCACTCTGTACCGTATATTCTTTTGCTGCTCCCGACGCAAACGGATGCCCGGCTGTGAACCCTGCGTCAGTCATCGATACCTTATCCAAAAGCGGAGCTGCGGGAATCGTGTACACGTAAAAAATCAGGTCAGCGGCAAATGCCGAATAACCACCGACACTCATACATAAATTACCCGAATGTGCAGGATCAGTATAATCTATGCCGCAAAGAATACAATTTGAGGCATCGCCTCCTGAATATTCAAGTGCAATAACATATGCAGTTGATGCTTCCAGAATAACCTGGTTGGCTCCTGAAAAGGCAACTGTTTTTAATTCGTATCCGGAACCCGATATGGTACTTACATCAAGTATATCTGAGGTGGCTAGTGCGGTACCTGTGGCATATCCCGATGATCCGTATGTCCCGGTATGAGCATACAGTTTGGCTGTTGCTGATCCTGTTGGTGAACCAGACCGGAACAGGAAAAATTTGACAGCGGTAAGTTTTGAAACAGTTCCTGTGAAAGATTGTCCGACTCCTGTATATGAACCATTATAAAGCGGAATAAACTCATCACGGTAACTTTCATTGAGTGAATCAAGTACCTCCGGATTAACGCCTTGCCCGCCACTGGCAAATGTATTGGCAGTATCAACCTGGATCTGGTATTCGAGAGTATCGCTTTGTGCGTCTGTGCCCGTAAAATTCAGCGTTGGGGTGGTCTCTGAAGTCGATGATGTATCCGCAGGTGAATTAAGCGCAACGGTCGGAGATGATTGAGCCGATGCCGTGGTAAGCTGTACGGTACTTCCATAATAATACCCGCCAACATTTATAATAGCTCTTACTCTGTATCCCGTATCCTGCGAAAGTGAACTGATCGATTCAGTAAATGCCCCAACTCCAAAATCACCACTTGAATAAACAATGGAATCCGCAGTCGTGGGATCACCCGTTGTTCCCTGGAAATAACAAAATCCACGATCCGTGGCATTGGTACCTGCCAGGGAGTCAATGACACCGTTTAACGTGGCAGAAGTACTGGTTACATTGGTGCATGCGTTGGTTGTAAGCGAAATTACTCCAGGTTTTATTGCCCACGAAACCGAATAGGTGGTACCATTGGATTGTGACCAGGTAAAACCGCCCGTTGCGGTTTTGGTTCCCACCTGCGCCTTCCCCCATATTGTCGCGGCGCAGTCACTGCCGCCGGTATTGAGCCGTGCCCACTGTGAGGTAAGTGCACCTAAAGTAGCTGCTGCACCATTGGTTACGGCATTGTCGTTGGCATCGTTGGTAATTCCCAGGCACACAAACGAATCATCGAAATCGGGCGTAAAGGTGGCATGCGCCTCATTACCGGAAATGTTTTCTTCAATAACTATGTTTGTAGTCGGATCGCCTGACGCAGCCCCCGCGAAAACGGATAATCCGGATGCCACAGAGCCAACCGTTCCGCTTATAGTTATCGTTTTTGCGGATGTTCCGGATGTTGCCTTTTTCCAGAAAAGTGTTGATTTCCGGTCTGATGAAATAACCTTTTCCGTCCATGTATTGCCCTCTGTATCGTTATCGGTACACGTGTATTTATTGGTACCAACAGTATGATCACGGCTTACCGCCAGAACGTACAAATCCTCCCCGGCGTAAACGGTTGGGACAGTAATTGTTCCCGAAGTTGTTGCCGTGTTGGAGGACTGAATCGCGTATGTACGGAGGGATACTGACATTATTTAATTTGTGTCGAGCCAAAGTTTTGTGGTATCTGCGGGGGCAGAGGTTCCGATATGGATGGCTATAAATTCAGCATCCTTCAGGTTTTTAGGTGTTGCCACTTTTGAGGATTCGGTTCCTGACAGTATTTCGGCAGAGGTAGCCTGGAGCACTGTTTCGGTAAACAGTGATCCGGCTACTTCGACAAAACCCTTGATATCGCCTGCTGCCATTAGTTCACCCAGTTGGTTGATTTAGGTACCCGGGAAACCGTGTTGGCCGTATCCCAGATATAGAAATAATTGGCATCCTTGGCAAAACACCCGGCAGTTCCCGCCGTAGTGTTCGTTGAAGGAACTGACTGCCACAATATTCCCATTGCCTGGGCAACGGTCATCGCGACCGGAGTTGCTGCAGAACCGGTATTGTTCCCGATAAATGAGTTGGCCGCAGCGTTTGCCATTTTGGCCAGGGTTACCGCACTGTTGGCAATTGTTGCGGCGCCGTTGTCTGCGATCGCGATATCGGAGGATACCGTTACCCATTTGGCAACGCCCGTTGATGACCACTGCAAAATTTTTGTGGTGGAACCGCCTGATGGCACATGGTTATTTCCATCGGTAGAGGGATGCACATAAGCCGCTGCGTATGCCCCGGTACCCAAAGCGCCTGTACCGGCTTTTAAAATTTTGCCAGTTGAACCGTCGAATATCGCGGGGTAGTTGTCGGTTACCGAAGGAGGGCCGGTAACAATCCCATCCTTATTTCCCTGGGAAACATGAAAATCTGCATCCACATTTCCTGTGCCTGTGCGGTCGACCAGTGCCTCGATGATGTCGTCAACTTCACAAACATTGCCCTTTATCGTTCCCGCTGTGATTACCCGGTAGCACCAGCCGGCATTGTAGGTTGTAAGCGCGTTGAAAGCCGCAATTTCGGATGTGCCTCCCACCCCTATCGTGCCTTTGTACTGAAAAACATCGTTGGCAGCGAGGAGACCGTCAACGTAGGTTTTGTTGGTCAGGTGGTTGCCCGTCGTGGGCGCGGTTGTGCCCGTGACCTGAGCAAAGGTTGCATCCTTTGCCTGGATATCGGCATAGGTTGCCCCGCCAGCCACTTTGAAACCTAGTTTGGAAGCCGATTCAGCGGTGATCGGTAAATTGTACCCATCGCTGTCGATTGAGAAGGTTGATCCCGTGGTTCCGGTATCAGTACCCTGGGTATGGCCTGCGGAAACGGCAATCCACTTTAAACCTGTTACCTCCGCATCATCCCTCACGAGCATATGCGCATTGGTACCCGCTGGAAGCACTGTTGGCGTGCCATCGGTAGCCGAAGAGAGTAAACCGCCCTTCGCGATATTGACTTTCTTTTCCGTAAAGTCAGCACCACCGGCGGTTACCTGGGTGAGAATCAAATCATACTGTGTCATAACTGAATGTTTTAATCGTTGTAATAAAGATTGAAAGGTATTTTGATCGCATCATTTTTTTCGATTGCCATCCGGATTACGTTCAGGAGATCATCTATTGTTAGGATGATCCCGCAGAACATGTTTTCCTCCACGCACAGCGCGTCAATTGCATGCCGTGTGACTTCCATTTTTGCGTTTTCTTCGAGATCGGCTTCATTGACCAGGATTTCGATTTCCCTGAGTTTGCCGATCATCTTTTCGGCTTCTTCCCGTACTCTTTTTGCTTCCAACTTAACTGTTGCAGATTTTCTCATATTGACTGAAATAAGACTGTTTTTTTCCAGATTGCTTCGCCCACGGCACCGCCCTGCACGAGGACATACAGGTAATCATCGGTGACTGAGAAAGATGGCATCACACCCGCATCGATGCCGGTTTTCTTAACCCCGGTTAAGAAAACTGCCTCCTTCCATGCCAGGAATAACGGTTCTTCGCCCCGCATCGCTGTAATGCTGACCTCTTTTGCCGTGTGACTGACCGTGATATTTACAATTTGATCGGACATTCTTTTATTTTTTGTGCGTGACCGCCGGACGGATCGTCCAGTGGCCACCGATGTAGGTTTCGCGACGACTGTCGGGAAAAAGTATCAGGATATCGTAATCGTAGGTATCGGCTATCACTTCAATGACCTGGCTTTTGAATGAAAAAGAATATGGACTGATGATTTCCATTTTTTGGTTGTCGATCGAAAACTCGGCAGCTAAAGCCTGACCCGGCTTTTTACGGAGCTGCATGTAAATTTTGGAACCCGTCAGATCGTTGGCCGGATCTTCGTTAAAATTGAAGAGAACAGAATCATAGGTGTTACCCTGCGTGGCATCTTCGAAATCGTAATTTTGAATGTGACCGGACATTGCACGTTAATTTTCGGGAAAAGTACAGTGCTGATAAATGAAGAGAAAGGACAAAGTTTTAAGGGTTACTTACTGATGCACTTATACTATTTAAATTTTTGCAAGGCAAAGGGGGCGGCCGTCGTGGCTGTCGGGGAACTCCGGCATCCCGAATGCCGGGAAGAGTTCCCCGACAGAGCGAAGCGTCCCGACGAGCCGCCCCTGCCTTGCTAAAATTTCATACCCTTAACTTGTGTAGCCTTCAATTTTTACGGTGCCGTGATGTGGAAGCTCGAAGTTTATTTTATCCAGAATAATTTCTATTCCGTTGATGTTGTAGCGTTTTCCCCATTGAAGAGCAAGCACCTGGGTTAAGGTGAGCTGAATGTATTTTGTAAATGATCTTGCCCGGTAGGTTTGCCAGTCGAGAAATTGTTCGTAAAAATTTTCGTACAAGTAAACGGGCTTCAGTGACATCCCGGTATCAATTGAATTATCCAGGGAAAAACGATCGAAAGAGGCATAAGGGATGCTTATCCCATCCATCGTTTTTATGCCATGGTACAGGGTGACAGCGAATTGAGGGATAACTATAAAATTTAGTTTGCCATCGCGGAAAATAGTATTAAAAACGGGGCACTCCAGGTTCCACTCGTTAGCGCCACTTACTATTTTATATCGTTTTTGCGGCGGGACGATCACCTTTATTTCGGAAATATTATCCGACTCACCCTCGGATACTTCCCTTAATCTTCCCACCTCGTTCCACTCCAGGACACCCTCGTTATTTTGCGTAATGTAATAACGGCCAAAACTGCTCATCACAATTTTGCCTTCCTCGGAGGGTGCCGGCAATACGGGTACCACGTCTATAAAAGCGGGGAAATCCGTCCAGGTATCGAGCTCATTCTCCTGGGAAGTATATCTCAGCGCAAAGCCTTTTTTCGATTTCTGCTCGCTGTGTACCCAGCCGGTCAGCTCCCGGATATTCATCGGATCGAGATTCTCAGGGCGGAATACGTCATTTTTAAATTTAATCCGCACCTCCTTTTTCCGTTCATCAATTTCGTACAACAGGCAGAACATATTTTTGAAGGATTCGAGAAATGTAAGCACTTCGATTTCGGGCATCAGCATGGCATATTTTAACGTGCTCAATACCGGTGAAATACTTCCAGTACTGGAAACGTTGATTGAAATAATGTTGCTGAAGATCACCAATTTATTGAAAAACGGAGATTGTGAGAGCACTTCCTCCGCGATGGTGTAACCCGCAGATTCGAAGATTTTGCTGATCAAAAAAAAGACCTTAAACTGGAGCCCGTAACACGCGTAATAAGCACCCGCACCCGCCTGCCATAGAAACCGAATCCCATTCGCGCCCGTTGTGTGGAAAAATTTATTCACATACAAATCGCCTTGTGCATACAGCATTTTAATGATAAACTGGCTCAGCACATATTTGCCGTTGTCGGTACTGTTCGCGTTGTTCCATTCTGTCATCTTAGCATTTATCGCGGTCAGGTTTGGAGATGTTGCAGAGGATATGGGCCAGGATTCGCTCCCGTAATCAATACCGCTTAACATCTTCCCCTCCATCTTCTTGTAAAATTCGGTGTAGCCGCTTTTCAGGATCAACCCTATTTCGGTGGAAGTTATATCTTCGTAATCGACCTCTCCCCGGAAAATCTGCAATCCGGAATCTTCAAGAATAAAGGTTTGATCGGGCAGATCGCCCGCGCGCTGGAGTTTCCCGGGCCATTGCAGCAACTGTTGGTTGGGAAGCGTCGGCACCGGAAAAGGATACGAGAAAGAACCCGTTTCATCTCCTGTAAATGAGGAAGTTTTCTCGATACTGATTTTCGCATCGGACGGGAGAGCGACCTGTTTTCCGGATATGGTTAACTTCATTACCTTCCGATTTTTGAATTGAATTTCGTGATTTCGTTCATTGACTCCAGTAAGCCCGAAGTGCCGTATTTGTTAACACCGATTCCCTTTTCCAGATTTTTATTCAGCCGTTTGATCGCGGCCACCAGTTCGGGATCACGGTTGTCGGGTACCGGAACGGCCGCCCGTGAGGACACGGTTTCGAACGGGATTGAAGGGGAAGCCGGGGAACCGGACGTATAACCCCCCGCACTGAATTTCCGGGAAATTATGTTGGATGTAATCATCGGATTCAAATCGAGTTTTGCCAGGTTTTTGTTTCGCCTAGCCGATTCAATGATTTCGATAAAAGGACGAAGGCGTGAATTTTTGACGCCATCGGCTGAAATAACGTACTCGCCCTTATGAACCATCCCGGCAGGTTCTTCCCTTTCGCCTTCCCCCGTAAAACCGCCCTGGAAAAAATCTTTCTTCTTTTTGCTCCCGCTACTAAATGAGCTGATTGTTTGAGCGACCACGCTCGCAATGCTCACCGCCGCAGTTGCCGTATTTATAGCCACCCACGGCATACCCCCGGTGAACGGCGATAGGGCGACCGCTTTTGAATTCGCAATTGCCGTGTTGAAAATAATCTGCGCCACCGCCGCGGCCTGCTGCAACAGGAAAAAAGCTTTGCCCAGCGCCGTTTCCTTACCTACCAGATCGGACATCACTTCGAACGCACTGGCAGCAGTACTTAAAATGGCATCGCCGATCTGCTGGCGTTTGTTCAGCTCCTCTTCCTTAATTTTCAGCAATGTATCGGATAGATTTCGCTCCGCCTGGGCAATACCGACCGCGTTGCCTTCCGCGGAAGCGATTGCCTCTTCGTACCTGATCTGCGCCATTTGTTTTTCAGCCGCCCAGGTTTCTTCCCCGGTTTGGGCTTTCGCCGCAGCCATCAGCGCATCATCCACCCGGGTTTGAAGCTGCGCGGCGAGGTTCAGGTCAGCGATTACCTTGTTGTGGGATTTGGTTTTTTCGGCAATCGTATCGTGCACATTCTGATTTAAACTGATTTCGTCATCCGTCAAGATTGCCTTGCTCACGAGCTGTTTGTTCAGACCGTTAAGCTCTTCCTTCCAGCGCTGTTCTTCGATCGCTTTCTGTTTGGCAATGCCCTCCTTCAGATTCGCGATTTTGGCATCAGCCAGCGTTTTTTCGGTTTCGGCCAGCAGATTATTCACCCGCTGTGACTCGCGGATTATTTTATCGGAAAGCTGGGTATTGATGGTTTCGTACTCCTTGCTGCCCTTGTCGTAAAGGGATAGTTTTGCCTGCATGAACGCCATTTCCTGCGCCAGAAGTTCGTTGTTGTATTGCTCCTCCGAATTCTTAGTTTCGAGGTGCTTTTTGTTGATCTTGTCAATCTCTATTTTATTTGCCGCCTCGACCGCATTTAAACGCAGTTTCAACTCCTTACTTTCGGATTTATCCCCGGTTATCACTTCTACTTTACTACCCGTTTCACTCTCGTAATCCTCCTGTTTTGGAACCGAAATTTTTTGATTCGCGGAAGCCAACAACGCTTCGCGCTTACCTGCATACAATTCTATTTGCTTGTCGGAAAGCTCCACCTGTTTTTGATAATAGTCGATATCAATCTTGTTATCCGCTTCGCGGGCTTTTTTGAGCGATGCACTGTAATTGGCACGTGCCGTTGTAAAACCGGATAGCTGGCTTTCGACATACGGCAACGTATCGAAGGATTTTATCTGCGCATCGAGCGTTGCTGACGATTTTGTGATCTGGGATTGTTTTTCGGTATAGCTGGTAAGCGTGGTATTCAGTTGTTTGTACTCCAGGTTTAATTTGGAAATTTCCTGATCCGACTTTTTATTTCCCACGCGGTAACGCTCTTTTTCGATCTGCACCAGGCGATCTTCGATCTCCAGTTTACGCTCTTCCGCTTTAACGGACGCGTTGGTTATCGCCTCGGATTTTGCTTTCAGAGCCGAGAGACGGATGCGTTCGCCATACTGCGTATTTACCTCAGACAGTCGAAGCAACAACTGTTCGTTGGATATTTTTTCATCTTTGATGAAGCTCAGAAAAGCGGGGTACTGCTCTTTTAATTTTTTGATCAAAACGGTACGCATTTCCTCCCCCTCGTTCGTGCGAACAATGGATGCGACCGTGGAATTCAGGTTCTCGCGCTCTTTGATGATTTCTGCAGAATAACCATTGAGCAACGATTTTTCTTCCTTGAGTACCTTATTGGAAGCATTCGCGGCTTCAGTTGCCAGTTTTTTCTTCTGCGTGTAATACTGAAGCGCGGAAGCCCCGGCAATCAGGGCAGTTGTCAAAAGACCGATCGGATTCAGTTTCATCGTATTGGTGAGCACCCGCAAGGCTTGGTTCGCGCCGCGCAGGTTACCCGTGAGCAGCATCACCGCGGCCGCCCAGAGCTGGGTGACGATGGTTTCGGCGGTTGTGATTACTACGTGCGCCTTTTGCACGATAATCTGGGCCAATGTTGCCTGGTTGGCACGGCCTATCCACATGGCCTGAAATTTAACCGCAAGCGCGTAACCCATGATAGCGGCCGTAGCCGTAACGATTGTTCTGCCGTATTTTGAAAACACATCGACCAGCGAAAGGGTAAACCGCAGGAACATTCCGAAATAACCCGTGACGGCCCGCATCGCCGGGGAAAGCTTCTCGCCCAGTTCGAGCGATACGAGGTTGATGCGGTTACGAGCCTGGGCCAGCTTGGAATTGTTGTTACTGGTATTAATGGCCGCCTGTTCCACGGCGACATTGGTACCCGTAACCGCTTTTTCGTAATTACGGAGTTCATCAACATTGTTCAGCAATATTTTGGCCGTCGTGATGTTCTCCGAGCCAAACATTTTAGTTAATTGGGTAATATCGAGGTTTTTCTTACCCAGGTTTTCGAGCGCGGTACTCATGCCGACAATAGCAGGATTGGTATCATCGGCACTGTTCTGCAGATCGAGCAAGACCCCTTTCAGGGAACGACCCGCGATTTCGGGCTGGGAAATCCGGGGAGCCAGGGTTTCGATCGTGGCTACCATCGTTTCGATGCTCAGCCCCGCATTCGCGGCGACCGTACCCGCTTTTTCGAATGCCCGGGTGAGATACGGAATTTCGCCCGCACCCTCCTTGGAGCCTGCACCCAGCGCATTGATGATCCGGCGGGCTTCGGTAGCCGGAACATTGTACTGGTTCATCACCATCGTGAGAGCTTCGATGGCCGGCTGAAGCGTGGTTTTGGACGCATTGCTCAGAATGATCGCTTCCTGCGTGACCTGGGAAAGCGCTTCCTTATTTTTGAGCAGTTCGGGCCGGGCTGAACCCGTTTTGGTGAACGCATCGACGATTTCCTGCGCTGACTGCGTTACCCGGATGCCCGATTCGAGTGTTGATGTACTTAGCTGCTTGGCCTTTTCGGAGAGCCATTCGAGGTTCTTTCCTGCCAGCCCCGTAAGCGCCGAAAGGTTATCGACCCGCTCTTCGTAATCGTTGAAGGTTTTGACCAGGGTTTTAAACGCTAGCACCAAACCGGTGACCGTAGCGGCAAAAGCGGTGACCAGCGAGAAATAGCGGTTGAAGGAATCGCCGAGACTCGCAAGCGACCAGGAACGGGATGTCGCCGCAATCTGCCGGTTATGTTCGGCAAGGATGCCCCGCAGATCGCGGATACGGCGGGCATGCGCGATGTATTCCTGGCTGCCGATGGTCATGCGGGCCTGTTCATTCACCAGGCGTGTCATTTCGGCCCGGATGCTCCGGATATCGTTTGTAACCTGCTGCCCGTTAATGTACAGGTTGATTTGCCGGTTGTAAGTGGATGCCATGAAAGTGTTTTGGGGCGAAGTTACGGGAGGGGAATAGGAGGGGAAAGGACAGAAAAAATATGGGGAAATAAAAAAATAAGTTTGGGTGGGTAGATAATGAGAAAATTATGTAAATTGCGGGGAAAATATTGCAGAAAATTAACCAAATAAAAATGGCAAGAAAAAAACTAAACAGCATTTTACCTTCATTTGACGAATTAATCGTTCCGACGGTGAAAGCACTTATTGAGTTGGGTGGTTCTGGGACAATTGAAGAGATAAATACGAAAGTTTACGAAATAGCACATATTTCAGACGATATTTTACAAATTCCTCACGGTGAGAAGGGGTCTATAAATGAAGTAGATTATAGACTTGCTTGGAGCAGAACGTACTTGCGAAAATTTGGACTTTTAGAAAATTCAAGCAGAGGAATCTGGGCTTTATCAAAGGCTGACATTGATATAACAAAACTTGACTATATTGAAATTGTAAGAACTGTTAGAGAACAAGACAGACCAACTCAATCAAAAAATAAAACGAACAAGATAACCGAAGAAGAAATTAAACAGGAAGTAACTGAAGAAGTTGACAATACAGAAGAATGGAAAGAAAAATTATTAAATATTCTTTACAACATAACTCCATCGGCTTTTGAGCGACTTGCACAACGACTTTTAAGGGAAAGTGGATTTTTTCAAGTTGAAGTTACGGGAAAAGCCGGTGATGGTGGAATTGACGGAAAAGGAATTGTTAGAGTAAGCGGACTTTTAAGTTTTCACGTAATTTTTCAGTGCAAGCGTTATAAAGGTTCAGTAACATCAAGCCAAATTCGTGACTTTAGAGGAGCAATGCAAGGTCGTGCAGACAAGGGACTTGTAATAACAACAGGGACTTTTACCAGAGAAGCAATTAAGGAAGCAACAAGGGACGGTGCACCACCAATTGACCTTATTGACGGTGATCTACTTTGCGATAAAATGAAAGAATTAAAATTAGGCGTTGTCACTAAATTAACCGAAACTGTTGACATAAAAAATGAGTGGTTTAACAACTTATAAATTAAACAATAAAAGCCAAATTATTTGACCGCAATATGACTCTACGTATAGCTTCAAACATTTTAAGCAAGGTTAAACAATGATATGCAGACTCTGTGATAAAGATAAAAAACTAATAAAAGCTCATATAATACCAGAGTTTTTATACAAGGACTTGAAGCTCTATGTTCCAGACAAAAAAGGTCAAGGTCGACTTCATGGAATCACAAATAATAATGGCTATATTGAGAATCTGAAGAAGGGGCTTCCATCAGGAATATATGATTTAACTATATTATGCGAAGATTGCGATTCGAAAATATTGAAAGAATATGATGATTTTGGCAAAAAAATCTTTACAAGTTTACTTGGAAATAGGGATAAAGGCAAAAGTTCAGATTTAATTGAACTTGAGATATCAAATTATTTTCTTTTAAAAGCATTTTTTATATCTGTTTTTTGGAGAGCAAGTATTTCTTCGAGACCCGAGTTTTCTAACGTTAATCTTGATCGCTTTGATTCAAGGATTAAAGATTTTCTTAATCATAAGGAAACGAATATCAATGATGAATTTGAAATTGTTATTCTGTATTTAAATAATGGACAAAGTGATGATTTTCTTTGTAATATTGTAGAAGTCAATAAATTAAACGCTTATTTTTATTCGTTTATTGCTGGTGGTTTTCTCATTAATCTTTTTCCATACAAAAATAAATTTTTTGAAATTTGGAAAGACTTTATTGCAAAAGATGAAAAAATATATAAAATACCAATTGTACGAGACCCGGAGACATCAAAATATATAATAAATACTTTTATTGATAGTGAAATATTAAAATGAACCAAACCCTGCTTATAACAGAAAGCTACCCGGTAAGTCAGGTAGCTGTACTTGGTTGACAGGAAAATTATCCGAAAATTGAACGACACATATTAGTACAGCCTCGGAATCAATCTTGGGAAATTATTCCATCCTATCAGGAAGGTAAGGATGATGTATTGATCGGGATTGTGCGCGAACGGTGATCATGGGGATAATTCTCTTACCCCGACCTAAAGGTCGGGGCAATTAAAAAATAAAGTGTTCGGAGAATATTATGAAAAAATTACAGATTGAACAATTACTGCTTGAAATTGAATATATATTGGCGCATCACAAAACTTCTCATCTTAAGGCAGATATTGCTCTCAGGTTACTTCGTTTTGAACTGGACGATTGCATGGATATTGAGATGATCGGTGACCTCAAAGGACTGTCAGATGCTTCGAATAGAATTACGCAAAACATTGAAATGACCTTGTCGATAATAATTTTAGAGCATTTTTTAGAATCCAAATCCTTTGATTTTATTGCTGATCCTGAAGAAAATTTTAACCAGAGTACAGTTAATCATCTGGTTAAACTAAACAAGAGATTAGAAAAAATTGTTTCCCCATCCCCAGCCTAAAGGCCGGGGCAATTCAGGTTGAGGCAATTCAGGCTGGGGCAATTCAGGTTGGGGCAATTCAGATTGGGGAAATTCAAGAAAGGAGCAGTTAAAATAAAGCTATCGAAAAAAAATGAAACAAAACCATAATCATTGATTATGATAAAATTGTATATTGAGAAATTACTGATTGAAATTGGGGAAAAAATTGTCGATCAGAAATCTTCGCAACTGAGAGCCGATTCAGCTCTCAAGTTACTTCATATGGAAAGGGCTAAATTTAAGGATCTTGATGTGCTTTTGGTAGTGGCCATAGGACTAAAAGAGATGTCGGCAGTCATGAAAAAAATACTGAAAAAATCGGAAATCAACATAGCGATACTGATTTTAGAGCATTTTTTACGAACCAACTCTTTTAGTTTAACGGCGGAAAAAGAAGAAAAATTTAACAAAAGAACTGTTGATCATTTTGATACACTAAGCAGAAGATTGGAAAAAATTGTTGCAATAGGATTATGAAATTAGATAATTCATGCCCAACCTAAAGGTCAGGGCAATTCAGGTCGAGGCATTTAAGATCGGAGCAATTCATGTTCTGTAAGCAAATTTAAAATTAATTGATAAAAATGTGGCAGATGATTTTATTGGCCCGATAATTGTCCATCTATTATCGGTTAGTTAGTTTGGTTAGTTTTAGTAAAAGGATGGAGCCGCCCGGTTTCATCCTTTTCATTTTAAATGATTTAATGATTTGGACAATTTAGACAATTTAGACTCGTTTAAAACGCGTAGGTACATAAAATAAAATGGCTACCTGATTAAAACGCGAGTAATGTTCAGCACAGCATCGGCGTTTATTTCAGCCAATTTGTCGGCAAGTTCTGGAAGGGTTTGTTCGAGAATGGGATTGAACCAGGCTTCGGGAGTGCGGGGCCGGGGATTGGGTATGTGAAGTTTTGCTGTCCGGATGACGACTCCTCCTTGCATCTGGTAACCTCGACCCACGCCTTTATGGACGAAAACGCCATGCCGCTCGAAAATTAATGATGCCTTATCAATTACCCCATATTGTTTTGAAGTACGACCTGTAATACTGACCCGAAGTTTTGTTTCGGATCGGCCGGGGCGTGTGATAGTTCCTTCTTTTCCAAGCACAAATCGGGTGGTGCTTTCGCGTAAACGGCGTTGCACAAAAGATGACCATTTGTAGATGGCTTCGTTATGTGCTTTGGCATCAAAATTTCCGATGGAGTGGGTTGTGATTACTGAGGGGGACATGGTGTTGTTTTGAGAAAATATTGGAAGTGAGAATAGTTGGACTAGTTGGACATGGTGGACCTTTGGAATTTTGGAAGGTTACAGAAATTAGGGGATGTTGCAATTATAGTTCCAATTGGTGGGATTAACGGTTGTGGAGAAAGGAGATATGATGGTGAAGGTGCAGCGGATGCCGAAGTTTTTATTGTTTTCGTTCGCGATTAGGGCGAATTCGATGTTGTTCAAGTCGAAATCGCGGACGGCGTGGGCGGACGGATTAAACTTGTCGGACTTGATGCGGGCTATGATGTCGTCGCAGATGGTTTCGAGGCGATCCCATAACTCGTGCATGGCATCGTAATCGCCACTGTCGTTCAGGTGATCGAGCAAAATAAAGGCACCGGTTCGCTCTTTGAGCACATTGTCGCTTTGCTTGTCGACCAATGAGAAGCGGTATCCTTCGAGGATTAACGCCGGATAATTGATGGTTTTTAATCCGGAAAGTACTTCTTCAATTTCGAAGCGGTAAAAATGCTTTTCGGCGGTGCTGTGGCGAATGGATTGGTGCTGGGTGGCCAGGGTAAGGAAGTAGTGGATGATGTCGGAGAAAGTGGAGTTCATTTTGAGTGGGAATTAAGAGATTAAAAAAAGTTGGACGATTAGGACAATGTGGACGATTAAGTAGTACGGGCATGTTCTTTGTATTTCTGGGTGAGATATCCTAAGACGGTGTGGATGGGGAGTTTGGCGTACTGGTTGCGATGGATGAGGTCGTCGGCGACTAAAGAATCAAACAAATTGAGCCAGCCCGATTTATGAGCTACTGCAACGCCAACAGGTTGCTTCGCTTCGCTCGCAATGACAGCACCTCGACTTCGCTCGGTGACCGGAGCGTGGGCAAAGACGAGGGGGTAGGATTGCTGGAGCCAGATGATGATAAGGGAATAATTGTAGGCGATTGACAGGCGATCGGTGAGGCGGGTTTTGGAGATTAACGGGGCTTTTAAAGTGAGAGTTTTCTCGCTAAATTTCTCGCCAGGGTACATGTACAGAGAGGCGATGAATTTATTCAAGGTTTCGGGATCTTTATTAGCCAGCCAATCGGCATAATAGGTGTCGGCAAAAATGAACTGGCCAAAGGTCATTCCCTCCAGTTTTGGTTTGGGGGAACAAAGCTTCGTGCCGTGCAGTTTCCGGATGAAAAATATGCCAGGAAAATCACCCAAATTTTTGAAGAAACATATTTCACCGGAGAGTTTTAGCAGGTGAAACGGGGAAAGCATCCGTAGAACATGCTCAGAAATTGAAGTGAGCACTGACAGGAAATGAAAATCCGTTTCGGTGCCGTTGATGTTCCGTGCAATTTCGGTAAACTGTTTAACGGTTAATTCACTCCAGGAAGCGGGCAAACGGCCTTTCACCCTCCGGGTGAAAAAGAGCACGGGGTATTCGATTTGGAGAGTGATCATGACCAGAAAGTTTTTTTGTCGGTGTTGTTTCGCCGGAATAATTTACCGGTTGAAGGGGGAACTTCTGACCACAATGACGCATTTGCCGTGAGGTAACTACGCAGCAAGTCGAGGTACGCATTGCCTAAAGCGCGGTTACGCTGTGCAAGGGCAAGGATACGGTCAGAAGCGGCTGGCGCGTGATTGGTGTCGTTGGGATAAATGGCCGCCACGGCTGTAAAATACAACCCATTATCCGTTAGATCGGCCCCACTTTCCTCCATCAGCATCGCGGATGCCAGGTAAGCCAAAGGTTTGCGGATGTATGGAAGCAACGACAAAACTTTGGAGGCCGGGTTTTCTTTGGCCAGCTCAGCCTTCGCATAGGCATACGCGACCGGGCCAAGGATAGGCGCAATATCGGTATCTTCGAGGAGCTGAATGTGGGATTTCATCCGTAAAAACGTAAGCCGGCTGTTGTTGATGAAAACAATGTCGTTGAAAATGTACGTCGTTGGAATGAACGAGGTTTTCATTACTGAAAACGCGGGAGACTGGGTGAAGGCTTCGAAATCGGCGAGGTTCAATTCGAGGTATTGCAGGACAGTGTCGAGCCCATTGAAGCCGCTCGTACGCAGGTAATTTTTAAGGTTATCTTCCTGGTACTTGTAAAGGCCTTTCACGGTAGTTGTCTCCGTACGCTTGAAACCGCCATCAGTGATCAGCGAATTCAAGACATCGAAGCCAATCCAGTACGCGATGTGGATTACCGCCGACTGAGCCAGGCGGAGTAACTGAAACGTTTTTTGCTCTGACTCGGTAAGCTCTGCCAAAAATTCTGTTTCCTGAAAGGCGATTAGTTGTTCGTACAGAACGGCACCTATGACCGGAAGAAGGTAATCGCGCTCGGCATTGATAATATGGGGGGCCACGAGATTGAAGTCGGAGGAGGCGCTCACGGAGAGGAAGGTGCGGATTTGCTCCATCCTGGGGTTGTTTTCTTTGGTGAAGAGCATGGTAGAAGAAATAAAGGGTGAAAGTTGGACTATTGGGACTGTTTGGACTATTAAAAATTACACGGATTGTAACGGATTTCACGGATCTAAGAAAGAGTTTTTGTAGTGCCGGTACCGGTGTCAAGGGTGGTGAGGACGGTGTTGCGGAAACGCCATTCGATGTCTTCATCGGCGCCGTTGTAGCGAATGAACAGTTCGAGGGGATCGAGCAAATCCTGACGGTCGAGCCAGCAGTTGGCAATGTTGACCAGATACGCCTCGCGGATATTGCTGCCGCCCTGGTTGCCCGCATAAGTACCTCCGGGCATTCCGGCCCCGAGAACATTGGGATTGACCATGATTGAAAACATGATCTCGGAATTGGCCGCCGCAGAAGTAACCAGGTTCTGCTCGTTACTCAGCTTGTTCTCGAGCGGTTTGATGATCCATTGCTCCTCCGCTCTTCCGTTCTGCGGATTGATCTCAAAAAACGTGAAGATCGGTTTATCGGCATTGCCTGTGCCACACAAATTGGCCTCGATGGAATCCATATAAGATTCGATGGCCTGCTTGCGGAGTTCGGTATTGGGAAAATCGGTTTTCGGAAATTGTTTATCCCAAAAGGCATACGGAATCTGAATGTGCCATTTCCAGGTGATCTGGTTCTCGTAGGCTTTTCTTAAGAAAGAAGGGACCTGTTTGGCAATGTCGATCCAGCCTGCCAGGTAAGCAGCCCACCAGATGGCGGAACTGTAATATTCGCCATTTCCCCACGAATCGCGGATAACCAGGATAAACGATTTGCCGGAAGTTTTACCGCCCCAGCGACGGCGCTGAAGATCGGCAAACGGATCGTACTCGTCGAGTACCTCGAAAACCTGGTACTGACCCTCCCCCGGGGAATCGGGCCATTTGCCGGACACCACGCATTTGTTGATCACCCCATTCTGATCGGCAATGCTCAAGCGGCAGTACTTGGCATTGATAGTGTTGATGCCCACGATTTTTGACCCGTCGGCATTCATGATTACCTGAACGAAGGCACAGCCGAATTTCAGGTAATCGCGCAGTGCTTTTGCCATGTAGCGGCGCACCAACCGTGAATTGGCAAAGGTTAACAGCGTTTTATCTTTCACGCGCTCGAGGATTTCGTTGCCCTGCTCGTCGTAATCGCTGACCTTGCACGCAAAAATACCCTGGCCAAGGGTAAAATTTCGCGTGAACTTCAGACCAGTATTTAAGACGCCGACACTTGCAATGATCTGATCGGCACGCGTGGGAAAATCGTTGGAACTTCCCCAGGAGGCTATCTTAACGTCGCCAACCACCAGGTAATCTTCGTCGGGATATTTGGGTTGCAGGATATTTTTGGGCTTCTCGGCAGGGGTTCCTGTGGTAGTGGCCTGGTAGCTTTTGCCGTAGGCGATTAATGGAGTGCCGGAGGGGTTGAAGAGGATTTGTGACATTTATGATTTACGATTTATGATTTATGATTAAGGGGTTGCTTCGCTTCGCTCGCAATGACATTAAAGTTTGATTTTTTTGCCGTTCCATTCGGTGATGCCGTCGATGTGGACGGGGGTGACGTGACCGGAGGCGTTATTATTGAAATCGACGGGAAGAATGCCGCGCATGGAGTTGTCGCTCATGTTGAAGCGGAGACCAGCGGACACGGCCCGGGGAACATAAACGAGCTCTCCGTTTTTCTTCACGAATTTGATCGAGAAGGTGACGGGCTTGCCATCGGGGGTTTCTTTTAACTCGAACTCCTGGAGGGCGAGGGAGCGGGGGATGTATTGTGGAAACATATTTCACGAATTAAAACGAATTACACGAATTGGATTACACGGATCCCGAATCCCGAATCGTAAACTCTCGGGACATGTCGCTACGCTCTCGGGACGGATTACGCGGATTGAATTACGCGAACTGAAGAATTGAAATTGGACGATTTGGACGATTATGACCATTAAGGATTATGCTAATTCAGGGGTGAAGGTAGAGGGAGGGAATGGAGAGGGAAAGGACAAAAAAAGATTACAGTGTGTTGGACATTGGAATTACGTTGATTATTGTTTTCTTTGTTATTGATGATCATAAATTATGATCAATTAAAATAACCGTAATGGGATGAAAAAACATCAATGAATCGTTAAATGAATGTTTCTTTGTATTCTTATGGCTAAACCCAAGATGATTTCAATGCTGAAAATAATTGTAATGGTTGCAAAAATTGAATTGTAACAGCCAATGCAAAAGAATGAACTACAACTAAAAAATTTTCTGTTTTTAAAGGATATTATTATGAATGACCAAGATAAAACTAAAGAAGAACTAATTAAAGAGTTAAAGGAATTGCGGCAAGAGAATGATTTATTGAAGTTATCGTATGCAAAATACATTGCTGAAAGCAAGCATGCAGAAGAGGGTGCAATCGAGGAAATTTCCCAAGTCAATCATACAGAGGAGAAGATCAGAGAAAAAGACATCCTGTTTAGAAAGCTTTCTTTAAATGTTTCAGATTTAATTTTTCAGTTTACCCGGAGACCTGACGGAACTTATTTTGTTCCGATTGCTTCAGAAGGTATCAGAAACATTTTTGGATGTTCACCGGAAGATGTACTTGAAGACTTTGGTCCAATTGCCAGGGTTATCTATCCAGAAGATTCAGTAAGGGTCATTAATGATATTGAATATTCTGCGAAACATTTGAATTTTTTTACCTGTGAATTCAGAGTGCAAATACCCGGTAAGGCTATCCAATGGATCTATTCCAAGTCAACGCCTGAAAAATTGCCTGATGGAAGTATTACCTGGTATGGATTTAATGCTGACATCACTGAGCGCAAGCATGCAGAAGAAGAGGTTAAAAAGCTTTCACAGGCGGTTGAACAAAGCCCAATTTCAGTGATTTTAACTGATACAAACGGATATATAGACTATGTAAATCCGAAAGTACTTGAAATTACCGGTTATAGTTTAAATGAATTATTGGGCAAAAATCCGAAAATATTTAGTTCAGGAGAAACACCCAAAGAACATTATCGAGTACTTTGGGATACAATTTCGTCAGGTAAAGCATGGCGTGGTGAATTTCACAATAAAAAGAAAAACGGTCAGTTTTTCTGGGAACTTGCTACAATATCTCCTATTTTAAATGAAAAAGGAAAAATCACACATTATCTTGCCGTTAAAGAAGATATCACTGAGCGGAAACAAATACTTGAAGATTTGACTATCGCAAAAGAACACGCAGAGGAAAGCGACCGCTTAAAATCGGCATTCCTTGCCAATATGAGCCACGAAATACGCACCCCCATGAACGGCATTCTGGGATTTGCTGAACTGCTTAAAGAGCCAAAACTATCAGAAATAGAGCAGCAGGAATACATCAATATTATTGAGAAGAGTGGTATACGTATGCTAAGTATCATTAACGATATCGTTAATATTTCGAAAGTAGAATCAGGCTTAATGGAAATTTCAATTAAAGAGACAAATATAAATGAGCAGATTGAATACATTTACACCTTCTTTAAACTTGAAGCAGATCAACGAAGAATACAATTAAGCTTTAGAAATTCGCTCCCATCAAAAGCCTGCATCATTAAAACGGACCGGGAAAAAGTTTATGCGATACTGACCAACCTGGTTAAAAACGCCATGAAATTTACTAAAGCAGGTTCAATTGTACTGGGATATGAGAAGAAAGGCAATTATCTTGAATTTTTTGTGAAAGATACAGGTCCAGGTGTGTCTCATGAACAAAAAGAAATCATTTTTGAAAGGTTCAGGCAAGGTAATGAATCACTGAACCGAAATTATGAAGGAGCCGGATTGGGATTATCTATTTCGAAGGCTTATGTAGAAATGCTTGGTGGAAAAATATGGGTTGAAAGCGAAACAGGAATAGGTTCAACCTTTTATTTTACCCTTCCGAACAATGGAAAACCGGAAAAACGTGAAATGCTTGAGAACATTGTTTCAATTGAACCAAAAAATAATCAGAATAAAGATTTAATTATATTAGTTGCCGAAGACGATAAAGTATCAGAAAAACTAATATCGCTGACTGTCAGAACAATTAGCAAAGAAGTTTTAAATGCCGGAACAGGAATTGAAGCTATTGAAGCATGCCGTAATAACCCTAAAATTAATTTAATATTGATGGATATTAAATTACCTGAAATGGATGGATACGAAGCCACCCGAAGAATACGACAATTTAACAAAGAAGTGATCATTATTGCACAAACAGCTAATGCGCTAACTGGTGATAGAGAATTGGCACTTAATGTCGGATGTAATGATTTTATTTCTAAGCCGATTAATAAATTCAAATTAATGTCATTAATAAATATGCATTGCCATAAATAAATTAAAATTTGCAAATTAAACCACAGGTAATAAAGCACATCGCATTATTATTTGATAAATTTGTACTATTTTCGATGGTAATTAAACCATTAAGTATCGAAAGCCATCGTATTGGTAGCTAAAATTCATAAAATCCGGAAACCTTTTAATGAATCAGACGTAAAGGTATATAAGGTTAAATTAGATTAGGATAGGGATTGAAAAAATGCCTTCAAGGATTTATTCTTGAGGGCATTTTGATGTTAAAAAGTTATTCCTCAAAAAATTCTGAAAAAAATTCTCTTTTAATACAGTATGAATGACATATTTTTGCATATTTGTTCTTCATTAACCTTTCCAATTTTTTCATAATTTCAAGTTTCTGTAAAAGGATAGAACCTGAAAAGTTCTGTCCTTTTTGCAGAATCACCACCTCTACTCAGATCGACTCCGCTCGGTGACCACGCTCAGTGAACAAGCTTGGTGACTGTTCATCCTCTTCTAAAACGAGTTTGAGAAGTACAATATTGTTTTGATCAACTTCCCTAAATCCATGATCATAACAGTAATAACAGATATTGTTATTTCGTGATATACCTTTGCTTGTAAAAAAGTCGAAACGGTAACCTCTTTTTTGCAAATCGATTTTAGTGATTGCTGTTATCCCTATCGCCTGAAGCATCGTAAGTATGCTATGGTTTTTTTGAAGAATCCGGTTGACAGACAAGATGAGGGAATTGCTCTCGAGGTAAATTTTGTTGTTGTTGTGGGCATTACGGCATTGATTGCTACAAAATTTTTGATCGGTACGACCCTTGAGGGGTATAGCGCATTCAAGACATTTTAATTCGTTCATACTTGTTTATTCAGCAAATTCGTTGTTTTATGATAAAGCGAACCGACTAAATCCGGCCCAGATTTTGAGCCACAAAACTAAAATCAATACCCGTTTTTATCCGTTTTTAACCGGATATAACCGGATAAAAACGTTTAAGAGTTATTGTGTAGATTACCAATCACTTCGGTTCACTTCGGCTACGCTCAGTGACTGTGCTCAGTGACCTCGCTCAGTGAACACGCTCACTTCGACTCCGCTCAGTGCCCCCCCGCTAAGTGACCAAGATCAACGTGCACTTTGTAACTTTGAATTTTGCTGATGCAATTTGTAATGGTCGGTAATCCTGAATTTTTTGGTTACAGGCTGGATATGGTTTTTGGGTGGTTCAAGAATCGGAATCCTTTTGACGGGTTGTTCGGAATCGTCTTCTAAAACGAGATTGACCAATACCAGTTTATTGTTTTCAAGTTCCCTGAATCCATGATCATAACAGTAATAACAGAATTTGTTGTTTCGTGATGTGCCCGTACTGGTGAAATAGTCGAAACGGTAACCTCTTTTCTGCAGATCGGATTTAGAGGCCAATGTTTTACCTATCGCCTGGAGCATTGTAAGTATGGTATGGTTTTTTTTAAGAATACGATTGACGGAATGGACGAGGGAATTATTATCCAAGGAATTTTTATTGTTGTACATACTGCGGCATTGATCATTACAAAATTTTTGATCGGCACGCCCTTTGAGGGGTTCGGAACATTCATGACATTTTCTTTCGTTCATACTCGTTTATTTAGGAAGTTAGTTATTTGTTGGTCAAGTGTGCAGAAAAATAAGGCATTAAATTTTGGAATTCCGAAACTACATCCAATAACAGATTTTAACCAATTATATCCGAATACAAACGTTTTTATCCGGATATAAACGGATAAAAACGTTTAATAATTATGGTGAAGATTACCAATCACTTCGACTCACTTCGACTTCGCTCAGTGACCACGCTCTGTGAACAGACTCGGTGATCACGCTCCGGAACCAGGCTAAGAAAACAAGTAAGGATCATTAAAAAAGGAGAGCAAGCTCTCCTTTAAAGAGATGGGTTGCACTTTCATCTCTGTATTTTGCACCAACTATTTTAAAGCTATGCTTACTAACTGATTTAGTTGAGGTAATTATTTTTGTTCGTATTACTGAAATAATTATTGCAAATGTAAACAATAATTTTTACTTGCATACATAAAAAATAACGAATGTTCACTATGAACACAAAAAAACCCTGAAACAGGGTTTTTTTGTGTTTAGTTGATCATCTTTGTTTAGCAGGTTCTACTTCCCTCTTGGATTTTTTTGAAGTGGCTTCTGTGCCGGAATCTTCTTTTCTGCTTATATAAAGGGTGAAGTCACGGCCGAAATTGTCAGCTGTTTTCATTTTAGCCACTTCGAAAGTTACGAATCGAACGCCTTCGTATTCGTAGCTAAAATTTTCGAGGTCGGCCAATTTACAGGTACATTTTGCAATGGTTAATCCGGGAACCTGTTTTCCTTTTCCGATGTAATGTTTTACGAATGTTTTCATGGTATTGATTTTTAGTTAAAAATTACATGCAAGTTGAAAGCGCACCGACCAGGGGCTGTCAAGAAACCGTGGAATACCGGAATCCCCGGCCGGATTTTATTTGAGTTGGAAGAGTTGGACGGAGTGGACGAATAGGACGGTTAACGAATTTTTGACGGATTGGACGGGGGTGAGGATATGCCGCGAAAGTTCTTGACAGAGCGAAGCGGTACCTTGGGCGGTGCGCTAACTTAGCGTGGAATTTTATAAAAAGCTCTTACCATGAAAATGGAAAAGATTACACGGATTAGGGCGGATGATACGGATTCTAAGAAAAATGGGGTGGACAAGTTGGACGGATTGGGCTGTTTGGACGGATTTATTTGAAGTGGGACAATATGGACAATTTAGACGGATTGGACGAGATGAAAGAGGACCTACTTAAAGAATGTGTAACCAAAGGAAAATTTCCGGTTTAAAAAGGGGAAATTCCCCCTTTTAATTAACAAGCATACGGGTTGCCGGTACCGTTGTAGACTTCTTCGTCGCACGCGCTGGAGAGGAATTGACGGTACGGGGTTTCGCCGCATTGCATGCAGAATACTTCGCGGGATGAGGGCCAGTAATAAATGTTGACTCCTTTCGCGATTTTGGTTTTGCATTTGGTGCAGATGGAAGCGAATTTGGCTTTGATCAGCCGGGGATCACCTTTGTAATTATTCATCTGTTTTGCCGCTGCCCTGCGGACTTGTATTGGCTTTGTAGTCTGGCACGCCGTTATTGAAATCGATTGAAAAACGTAAAATGTTGTTGTATTTATCTGAATTAAAATCTTTTAATAACTTAATCCAGGCTCCGGTAAGGGTTATGTAGACTGAATAATTCAGAATTTTTCTGTAATAACTGCTGTCGTAAAAGCGGGTTTGGCGCATGTACAGATTCATTTCATTGACCAAACTCCGATGGAGTTTCTCGAACTGACGCTGGTAAAACTCCAGATTTTGTAGAAACTGAACTTCAGTCATGGAAATTGCCCCTGCCCTGGGGACTTTTTTCAGCATCTGGCACGCTGATTATGGATTAATTTAGGCATCTAATTTCTCGGCGGTGATTACCAGACGGCCGTTTTCGACTTTCACATAAATTGTCTTGTTCGGGAGGAAACCTGCGGTCTGAAGCCATTTTCCGGAGAGGGTTAACTTCGGAACAACTTTCGTTTCGCGCCACTTTAATGTGACATAATGGGGCTGAAGTTTAATTTTACGTGTCATGATTTTTGCTCCTGCCCTGGAGACTTTTTTTAGCATCTGGCTCGCTATAATTTGAACCAGTGCAAATTGAGCCGGGCGGAATCTTGTCAAGGGCGAATGTCATTTTTTTCGCAAGTCATTTCGGCTCCGCTCAATGACCGAAAAAAATGACCGAGCACGAAGTGCCGGGAGGGATAAGCGGTGTTTTGAGTTAAGTGACCGGACGGCCCTTGACTTTTCCGGCCGGCGATCAATAACTTTGGTGAAAAATTGTAGGAGAGGGTATAGTGGAGAGGAAACGAATTTCACGAATTTAGGCGAATTGCACGAATTCTATAAAAGGAAGGTGGTGCTTAAAATTACGTGAGTTGGACGGTTGGGACTAGTTGGACGGGTTGGACAGATTAGACAAGTGGTTGTTCGATCGGAAAATTGGTTGATTCATCTTACTATTTAATATGGAGTACTTGTGTAATTTCGTATCAATGCAAGTAATTCGGTGCGATTGATCGGTTTGGTTATGTAATGATTGCAACCCTTATTTATGGCTTTTTCCTTATCACCCTGAAAGAAATGCGCCGACTGGGCAATGATGGGAATCGTTGGATTAAATTGCCTTATCTGCCGGGTTGCTTCCAGCCCATCCATTCCCGGCATTTTAATATCCATCAGTATTAGTGAAATAGAAGGATTTTCATGCAGGGCACGCACAGTATCCTCCCCATTTATCGTACGAATCAGCTTGAAATTTTCTTTTGAAAGCATAATTTGAAGCAATGAAAAACATAAATCATCATCTTCGGCGATTAAAATAAGTGTATTATTCACAATTGGTTTTATTACAGGTTCCGGAGCAATTAACTCGGAAGGAACAGCCTGATCGGAGGACTTTTTATATGGAATTGAAAAAGAAAATGTACTGCCTTTACCGGGTGAGGATTGCACTTCTATTTTTCCACCCAGCTCATCAACATAGGCTTTTACAATTGATAAGCCCAGCCCGGAGCCTTCAAAATCGCGGGTCAGTTCCATGTCAGCCTGAATAAACCGATCGAAAATAGTTTTATGCATTTTGTAAGGAATTCCCATTCCAGAGTCTTTTACGAAGAACACGAGAGAATCACCCACTAAATAGTTGCCAAATTCTATAAACCCGCTGGCTGTGAATTTGACCGCGTTATTAATTAAATTGGTGAGGATACTATCCAGTTTGTATTTGTCGGTTTTGATTAGGGCAGCCGGGCCTGTAATTTGTTGTGAAACAGAGAACATTAATCGTTTTCCGGCCGTTTGACTTTTAAAGAATTTATAGTGATACTGCATGATCTCGGCGACATTCACCTGTTCAATATTTACATTCAACTCTCCGGCAGAAATCCTTGAAATTTCGATGATGTTATTAATTGTATCGAGCAAACGCTCGCCGCTTTTATTAATGATATTTATATAGTCTATTTTATTTGCCTCATCGAGGTCTGCTTCCTTGAGCAAATCCAGAAATCCAAGTATGCCGTTCATAGGTGTCCGAATTTCGTGCGACATATTCATCAAAAAAGCAGATTTTAACCTGTCGGATTCTTCGGCTTTCTCTTTGGCTGCCACCAATTCAAGTTTTGCTTCCAAATCGTCGGTAATATCCTGAACTATTGCATCAATCTCTAACAGTTTGTTGAACTCGTCGGTTAAAATTCTTGAAACGGAATGATGATGACGTATTGAACCATCGGACCTGTATATGCGGTAATTACTTTCGACAGGCTCACCCGTGATTAGTGCAATTTTTATAATTTCCTCGAGCAGATTTCGCTGGTCGGGATGCGTTAACCGATTTAATTCGACACGTGTAAATGGCCTTTTGACAGGTTCTATTCCATAAAGATTGAACAGCTCATCGGACCACCAGGTCTGATCTTTCAGGGCATCGTAGTGGAAACTTCCCACCCTGGAAAGTCGCTGTGCATCCTTCAGCCGGAGTTCGCTTTGGCGAAGCTCTTTCTGGCTCTGTTTGATTTCAGTAATATCACGCGCACTGCTTCGAAACCCCAATGAATTGCCGCTGACATCCAAAATGGGACACCATGAAATGGAAACCCAAAACCTGGAACCATCTTTCCGGATATTACGAACTTCGAAATTTTCGCCACTTATGCCATCTATGGCATCCTGAAATTTATTTCTTGCAATGTCGAGATCTTCTTTTGCCGTTATCAACATCAGATAATCGCTTGCAGCAATGCATTCGGCAGGGGTATACCCGGTTAATTTTTCAGCATAATCATTCATCCAGATAAGTTTGCCGGCTGGGTTAAACCAGGACTCCCAACTGGCGGCATAATTTGCAATTGCTTTGAATTTTTCCTCACTCCGCTTAAGATCTCTTTTGTTTTTCCAGTTACGTGCTGAATTAATCATTAAAAGACCCAGAAAAGCAGTAGCTGCCGGAAACAAAATAATTACCGGTAAAGAAATAGTTTGAAGTGTGGAAAGGGCAATTTCGGAATCGAGTAAAAAAGTGCATCCCAGCATTACCCCATGAACTAAAAGCCCCATACTGAACAATTCGATTGCCGCATTTTTATTTTTCCACCGGGGCCTGAAGATTCGCCATGCTAATCCTATCAATCCGGAGGAGATGATCACTGTAATTCCCATCAACACGCCACCGCCTCCTAAGTAGACGCGGTAGATTAAAGCAAAGGTTACCGCGATAACAGTTGGAATAGCTCCAAAAAACAGGCCTGAAATTGCAAGTAAAACAGAGCGAACATCAAAAGCAATGCCGGGAATCATTTTCCATGGTGTCATCATAATTATAACTGTGGTGCCACCAATCACGAAACCAATCATTACTTTCCACACCAGACTTTTGGGGTAAGAAGAGCGCGTCCAGAAATATTCATAAATTAAGCTGAAGGAAAGCAAAATGGTAATATTTTGCAGCAATGATAGAATGATTGATTTATCCATAACCCAACGTAATTAATTCCCAAAAAAAAGATTGACATTTAATTTAACAGAAATAATAATAATATCTGTTTTTCAACTATTCGGTAACGAAAAAAAATACTTAAGGTATGGATTAGGGATTAAGATAGATTCCTTGACAAAAGTATTATTAATTTTTACATACAAAATGAAGAAGTAAAAAGATTTGGTAAATAAGGAAAAAATTTAGTAAATCTGGTAAATAAAATTTACTTAAAAATAACTGTTTTAATTTTGATGGCTTACGAGCAAAAAAGGAAGGCAGGTTAGCTTTGAAAAATGATTAAGAAGTTGGACGGGTTGGACAGTTTGGACGGGTTAGACGGGTTGGAGTAAATACGAATTACACGAATTAAAACGAATTAAATAAATTTGAAAGATTGGACCGATGGTGTAAATGGACGAACAAAAAAAGGGAGCAGTGCTCCCTCTTTTTTTAAAAGTTGATCTGGGTTTCGACTTCGCGGACTTTGGTGTCGAGGGTACGTTTCATCTCCTCGATTACCGTGGTAATTACAGCGGAATTGGAGGTTCTGAACTCGTTACCGGAAGCATCGCGAAGCAGGATCGATGAGCTCAATGAATCGGCCCCGATCTGGAAGGTTTGCAACTTACGGCGGGATTCGGCCAATGCCCTGAAGCGCTCGATAAGCAGGGTGAGATCTTCGACGCGCTGGATCTTCTCCTCAAGGGTAAGCTTGCGGGGTTCTTCCTTAACGTCCGGAAGAGGGGGCTGAATTTCGGACGGTTTTTCGGCTGTTTCGTTCTTCACAATGGTCAGGACAGGTGCTGAAACTTCAGCAATTTGAACCGGCTCAACAGCAACAACTGACTTCTTTGTATTCATCATCATGTACCGCTGCCCTGCGGATTTATTTTGGTATCTGGCTCACCGTTTAACTTAAATTACGGGCCAGAAACATTGAGCCGGGCGGATTCTTGTCAAGGGCGAATGTCTTTTTTTTCGGCAAGTCATTTCGGCTACGCTCAATGACCGAAAAAAATGACCGAGCACGAAGTGCCGGGAGGGACAAGAGGAGTTGATCGTACAGATACCGGACGGCCCTTGACTTTTCCGGCCGGCGATCAATAACTTTGCGCCGGAATTTGAGTTAACGGGATTTACTTCGGCTTACTTTGACTTCGCTCAGTGACCAATTAGATTCGAAAGAGTTGGACGGTTAAGACGGTTGGATTGATTGGGTGAACTTATTAAAATATTTTGCTTGGTTGACGGATTAATATTATTAATTTTGTAAAGGTTTAGGTTTTAGATTAGGTTAGGTAGTAAAAGGATGGAACCGCCCGGTTTCATCCTTTTCAATGTGTGCCGCGCATGGCGAATAATTTGACGGTGAAAGTCCGTTATGGGGGTATGTAGCATAGCCAACCATTAGCCAAGAGCAAGGGTGTCCATCGTGAGGTGGAATCTGAAGGAAGCTGGAGGCAAAATTCCGACCCGAGGAACACAAACGTTATCAGGCACATCCGGTGGGATGAGTTTGCATTACAAAACAAAGTCCTAAAGCTACACGGACACCGGAGTGTAAATGATGCGGGTACATGGAATGAAGGTTATTCGCCTTACCGCGGGAGATCTCACAGACGTGCGGAAACGAAGTATGAAGCACGGTTGAAAAAAGATTTACTGTGAGAAGTCAGCAGAGGCCATAGTAGCTGAAGAAACGAGCCATCATAGATAGATGGAGGACTCACAAACACAGTGAAGGGCTGAACCTTAAGAAGTGAAAGTAAATGAATGTTACCAAATGAAGGGAAGAGAGCAGAAAAAATCGAAAGATACCTGCCTGCAAAAAGATAGGGCGGAACCCAAAGCATATGCAGAAGGGCAGACCTACATGCGGATAGCTGAAAACAACATCACTAATGCAGACCAACCGAGTTATGGAATGCTTGAGCAAATCCTATCTCCAACCAATATGAACCGAGCCTATAAAAAGGTAAAGAGTAATAACGGAAGCGGAGGTATTGACAAGATGGAAGTCGAATCCCTAAGGGATTATCTTGTTGCAAACAAGGACAAGCTTATACAATCCATATTGGGCGGAACTTACCGTCCAAATCCCGTTCGGCGGGTAGAAATACCCAAGGATAACGGGAAGATGAGAATGCTGGGTGTGCCCACGGTTTTCGATCGTGTTATCCAACAGGCTATTACACAAATCTTATCTCCAATCTACGAGAAACAGTTTTCAACAAACAGTTACGGGTTCAGACCTAAACGCAACGCTCACCAGGCATTGAACAAATGCAAAGACCATATCACTGACGGATATAAATATGCTGTCGATATGGATTTGGAAAAGTTCTTTGATACTGTAAATCATAGTAAATTGATTGAAGTATTATCAAGGACGGTACAAGATGGACGGGTCATTTCTCTTATCCACAGGTACCTTAATGCTGGTGTTGTAGTACGGAACAAGTTTGAAGACACAGAAGTTGGGGTTCCCCAAGGAGGTCCACTTAGTCCGTTGTTGAGCAATATTATGCTAAATGAATTGGACAAGGAACTTGAAAAGCGAGGACACCACTTTGCTCGTTACGCTGATGATATGGTCATTCTTTGCAAAAGCAAACGAAGTGCCGATCGGATACTGACGAACATCATCCCGTATATTGAGAAGAAACTTTTCTTGAAAGTGAACAGGGAAAAGACTGTGGTTGCCTATATCTCAAAGATTAAATTTTTGGGATACACCTTTTCGATGTATAAAAAGGTTGGACAATTGCGATTACATCCCAAAAGCTTAGCTAAGATGAAGGAGCGTTTAAAAGCGATCACATCACGGAGCAATGGGTGGGGAGATGATAAGCGGAAGGAAGCACTTAAACAGTACATTACTGGATGGGTGAACTATTTTAAATTGGCAAACATGAAGTCACTTTTGCAAAAAGTGGATGAATGGTATCGCAGACGCTTACGGATGGTTATCTGGAAACAATGGAAAAGGATAAGAACCCGTTTGCGGAATCTCATTAAACTTGGCATTAATAAATACAAGGCCTGGGAATATGCGAATACAAGAAAAGGTTACTGGCATACTGCCAATAGCCCAATCTTAGCAAGGACTATCACTAACGCACGTCTTCAACAAGCAGGTTACATCTTCTTTACGGGATATTTTCGGAAAGTCAATGCGTAAATTAAGGAACCGCCGTATACCGAACGGTACGTACGGTGGTGTGGAAGGACGAAACGGGAATTAATCCCGTTTCTCCTATCCGATTATAACGAATTACACTAATTAAAACTAATTGCACGAATCACGAATCGCTTCGCTCTCGGGATTGAAGATTTTGCCTTAAAAAGTTGGACGGGTTGGACGAATAAGACAAGTACAACTAATACCTGGTGAAAAAGGAGGGAAATTTATAAAGAAATGACCAAAAAAAACCATGAAAACAGGGCTTTTAATTAATAGGGATATAACATGTAAATTACGGGATCTTTATATTCAGCAAAGACTTGATACTGACGACCAAGATGATCTGGCTTTTCCATCCTGACAATCTGTAAATCTATTGAGTAACCTCCATCTCTTTCGTAAGCAAGGCCACAAATGTCATCTATGTCGATGGTCATTTTAATTGGTGAAGCAGGATCTGTTTGTTTTCCTTTTCCGATGCAAGTGATTTTTTTAGAAGTTTTCATGGCGCAAAGTTTTAAGTTAAAAATTATAGGCAAGGTTTAAGGGTGGCACAGCGGGGCTGTCAAGAAATCGTGGAATACCGGAACCCCCGGTTGGATATTATTTGCCTGGACTACTGAATCTAACTACCGGGGGCGAGGATATGCCGCGAAAGTTCTTGACAGAGCGAAGCGGTACCCGATGTGCTACCCTACCTTCGCCTGGAATTTCACTTAAAACTTGCCATGAAAACTTGAGATAAATTTTGTTTCGGAAAAGGAAAGAACGAATTACACGAATTGAAGCGAATTACACGAATTGAACGAGTTGGACTCGGCTATCAGATAATTAACACTATACGTATTTCTCTTTTGTAAAGTTTGGCGTAGTGGATCATGTGTTTAGTGCCGGGTGAACTTCCATTCCAAAAAGCGATTACATGTGTACATTCTTTTAACATCAGGTAGTTTCGTCTCATGCCGGCACTTTTCCCATAACCATCCCAATCTGCCTTATGAATAATCAGCGGCAAATTTTTCTCTCTTGCATACCGTTCGGCCATGGTATCGGTTCCCCGCGCACCACCAGTTATGATTGTCGGACGCTGAATATTCTTTAACAAGACGTCACATTTTTTCTTCAATAACTCATAATCATTGAATTCTCTTGAACCTATTATTGCAACTTTCATTTTAATTACCATTGCCCTATGGATTTATTTTGGCTTCTAGCTCGCCCTTTAATTTTCACCGAATGCAATTGAGCCGGGCGGATATTGTCAAGGGCGAATGTCAGTTTCTGCGTAGGGAATTAAACTTGTGTGAAGTGATTTGTGCAGAAAGTGACCGAGCGCGAAGCGAATTCCGGTGATGCTCCCCTAAATTATCAATTACATCACCGGAATTCCCTTGACTTTTCCGGCCGGCGATCAATAACTTTGGTAAAAATTGGAGGAGAGAGCGAAGAGGGTTTTGTGGGGAAGAATAAAATTGGGAAAAAGATATATGAGTTGGAGTAAGCTTGAAGATTTAAATTTGGGAAAATTATGTATGTTTACAACAGCAAGAGCTATTAAATTGATTCTATGAGTTTTCTACGTGATTTAGAGCAAATTTTATTTTTTTATGGGTTCAGAGAATGTAAAAAGAAGAAAAACCTGAACTTTTTGAAAATAAATGAAACTGAATATTTATTGTTAAAAATTTTTAAACAAGATACCGCTGATTTGTTTTATGCAAAATATGAACATGATTCAGATCCTTGTTTATCGGAACCCGCATGGGAAAAAGTCGTTAAACTAAGTTTTATGCCTGGCGTTGATGACCATTTTTTAAAATCGTATTTATGAAAATCATTTCTTTTTGCTTTTTTTCTCCGCCACAAATAATCCGGCTGTATATTTATCGTACAGCTCGAAAAGGAACTCAATCCGTTTGGTTTCGTTGATAAATGGTTGGGGACGGTAGGCCAAATCGACGGCTTTATCGAGTTCGTTATGGGCTTTTACCAAATCTGGCGGCATGGTTAGAGGATCGTAAAGATCTGCAAGACTACTGTTAGGAAATGATCCTCTTACTGCTAAAACTTTTTGAGCAGCTTTTTCGATGATTTCTTTTTGTTTTTCACAAGGGTTTTCGGGCCAAGGGAAATTATTGTAAACCATTTCATTTGAGTATCTAAAATCACTTTTGATTCTGCCACACGTATACTTATTCCAAGTCATGTGAATTAAAGAAGATAAAACACCGAAATGATAAATGTTGGAATTAGTAACAAAAAGACAACTATCACTTACTATATGATCTTTATCGAAAAATCCGAATGGAATATATCTGCGATTTTCAGAGGAATGCCTTGGTATTAAAATATAATCGGAATGTGGTTGTCTATTTTCACCAAAAAGAGTAGGATATGCAGAAAGTTTCTTTGTTGCCTCTCTTGTACTTGCCTCTCTGTTTTTTCTTACATTTTCTACTTTTTTGGATACCATCGGTAATTTTCTTAAATCCGTCGGATTCGAATTTACTAACCATAAGCACCATCTTTTTTGACCATTTAGATATTCATAGGCACTTAATAAAGGTTTGATATATGGTTCTGAGTCAGGTTCGATTTTTACAAAATCGCTTTTCTCATTATCAGAAAGAAGTAAAAACCCACCATCATTAGGCATACTGCCAAATGAAATATCGGGAGCATCACAAATTGGATGTCTTCTTTTAAATATATTTAAATCCTTTCCTTCCACTAAATAAGGATTAATATTCTTCACTTTTAGTTCATGTGGTTCAGCTTTAATATCATCATATTCATAAATGTATTTTTCGGGTATATCATAGTTAGAAAATCCAATAATAACCACATGAACAGCCGCGTTTGCTTTTGCTTCGTTACCCCATTTAAAGGTGCGATGTGCAAAATGAATCTTTATTTTATACCGGTTGAACATTTCATTCCAAAGAATACCAACCTGTTCGCCCTGAGCGATTGAATTGGTTGAAACAAAGGCAACGCGGGTAGCAGAACTTAACAGGTTTTGGGTCGCTGTGAGGTTCGAAACGCCTGTATTGTGTTTTTCGAGGTATTGCGCCGTTTTAATATACCATGCGGTAACATAGTCGAGTACGCCAGCGCCATTTACACCATTAAAGATGAACGCCATATCACTCTTTTGGGCCACATTTTGAAGTGATTTGCCGATAAAAGGAGGATTTCCAAGGATATAATCGAACTGGATTGTGCTTGTTTTGTTTTCCCATGGCAATGGCTCGATCATCGTATCCCAATTGGTTCGCAGCGCATTGCCGTGTACAATCTTCGCAGATTTAATCAATGGCAAACGGACGTAATATTCGCCAAATTCCTGCGAGATCAGCATGTTCATCTGGTGGTCGATGAGCCAAAGCGCTACCTGTGCAATCTGGGCCGGAAACTCTTCGTACTCGATGCCATAAAAACGGTCGACATCGCACAACATGAGGTTTGCCACATTGGTGACCTGCTGACCTTTCTGCAACTCCTTTAATATTTCGAACTCCAGCAGCCGGATTTCGCGGTAAGTTATCACCAAGAAATTGCCACAACCGCAAGCAGGATCGAGAAACCGTAGTGAGGCTATCTTGCGGTGGAATTGTTTGAGCTTATTCGTGTTTGATTTCACGGATTCGAATTCCTGCCAAAGCTTATCGAGAAACAAAGGTTTGATCACCTTAAGAATGTTCTTCTCGCTTGTATAATGCGCACCCAGGTTACGACGCTGATTTGCATCCATCACACTCTGGAACAATGAACCGAAGATGGCAGGGGATATTTTACCCCAATCGAGCAGACAACTTTCCAAAAGGGTCTGGCGCATTTTGCTGCTGAATGAAGCAAACGAAAGTTGCTCTTCGAACAAATGGCCATTTACGTAAGGAAACGCGGCAAGACTTTCGTCTAACGTCTTTTGGCGTTTTTCGGGAGGTGTGTTAAGAACCTGGAAAAGTTGTGCCAGGTGCATACCGAGATCGGTGCCATCCTCGTTGGTTTTGGTTTCGATGTATTCCTGGAAAATACGGGTTTCGAAAATTGTTGTATCCTCGGCAAAGAGGCAAAAGAGAAGACGCACCAAATATTTTTCCAACTCGTGACCCGTGTAACCCGCTTCTTTTAGAGCATCGTGCTGCTTGCCCATCAAATAAGCAGCTTCGATGTTGACCGGATCTTCGGATTTGTAAGATCGTTTTTGGTATCCGGCGATAAAGCCAAATTCACGCACATGTTTTACAAAATCTTTGAGCTGGAAATTGGATTGAGAACCGTCTTCCAGATCATAAAGCCGAAAGTTTTCGAAATCAGAAACCAGAATATAGCGTGGTAATTCGTATTGTTTAAGACCGTGCAGGTAGTCATTGGCCTGAGTGTAGGCTTTATCTAGATTCTTACCTTTGCTTTTCATTTCGATGACCATCGTTCCTTTCCAAAGCATGTCGATGTACCCATCGAAGTTACCCAGTTTTTTTACTTTGTGCTCGAACGTAGCTATTCTGCGACGTGAAATACCGAAAACATCAAAAAACTCGATCAGGAAAGGTTTTGAATCTGCTTCTTCGTTACATGTGCCTGCCCACTCTTTGGAAAATTTAACAGCACGCTCTTTTATTTCGTTCCAACCTAAGGCCATATAATTTATTTCGTTGAAGGTTAGTTTTATACTATTTGACGCGGCAAGTTAAGTTAATAATTTCAGTTGTAACTATATTATTATGTTTTTTGGATAATTTAAAAGAGAACACTCAAAAAACCCATGATAGGGTTTTTTGAGTGATTTATTGAAGTTCAGTTACGTACCAGAACCACATTTCCCAGTAATCGGGATTTTCATGTTCCCAGGTTAAAAGTGATTCGGAATCTTCGGCACTGTTCTTTTTACCGAATAAATACTCAAGATCGTCTTGTTCCTGAACCTCTTCGTAAATTAATTTAGTTTTCATGGCGATAATTTATAAGGTTAAAAATTATATGCAAGGTGATCAGGGTGGCGCAGCGGGGCTGTCAAGAAACCGTGGAATACCGGAGCGATCATTTTGCGTATAATCTAAAATCTAAAATGATTTCATAAATGATCGTGAGGATATGCCGCGAAAGTTCTTGACAGAGCGTAGCGGTACCCGATGGGCTACCCTACCTTAGCATAGAATTTCAACCGATTAACGCCGTGAACGAATTTGTTTGAAGATGTTGGAAATGAAGCAGGATGTTGATTCGGGGAGCAAACAGGAGTAGGAATCCGAATGTTATTTATTCATTGGACTTGTTTAATTTTGTTATAAGAGGCACGAACTATAAATCTGGAGAAGGGTCATCGGGGAATGACCATTTATCGCTGACAATTTTTAATTGAGGAAATTTAAGTTAGATTCGCTTAAACTATTTTAAAAATTAAAACAATGGAAGTAAATTGGACAGTAATAGGTATTGGAGTATTATGCGCGATTATTTTGATTGTTTTTCTTTTCAAGAGAAACTTGAAGGATAAAAAGGAAGTTGAGAAATTTTTTAATGAAAATGAAGATACTAAAATCAAAAAAGAAGAAACAAATGATGATGAGTTTTGATCCTAGATATATATCGTGACATTATACTTAAACAGATTTACATTAGTGAAACGGATTATCGTTGCCGGGGGTACAGTACATTCGGTTCGCAGGCGCTGACTGGTCGAGCGAAGCGAAGGTCAGTCAGTGGCCGCAGCGACTCTTCCGAATGTACGGGTGCCCCGGCAACGATGGGCAAACCACCAAAAGGTAATGATGGGGAGTACAGGTTGTTTTTGCCCTGTGCCGCACCGAAGGGAGGCTCAGGGCAAACGAAACGGAGGTTAGCGCTATTCATCCTGAAACCTGCCATGTGTGAGATTCGTATTCAAATAGGTATTCTACAGATATCTATATAAAATTGCGCATCATGGCGAATTATAAAGTTTCAAAAGACCTTATTTCAGGATTGTGGAAAATTACACGGGAAGGTGGGATAAATGCAAGTGCAAGTTTAAAAATTCTTGAAGAAGCTATAGCGAGAGCAAAACATCTTGTCCTAATTTCAGGGGGCGGAGTAGTTAGAATTCCTGGAAAAGAAAAGATTCAGATACTGTCAATGAAGATTCATAAAAGAAATGAAACATTAAGTAGACGGAACGGCAAAAAGATGCTATGAAAAGAAATTTCGGAAAATATCGAGCAATGAAGTTGCTGCATAAGGTGCCTCGGATGCTGCAGTTATGACGGGATTGGAATCGTGGTTAGGATTTTTGAATGGTTTATTGCATTTGATGCAGTAATTTTTGCCCTTCGACCTGGAAGGATGATCACAAGAACAAAAGCTTTTGTTACGTTTCGTGGTTTTTGTCAATTTGCTGACCGCTGCCCTGCGGATTTATTTGAGCTATCTGGCACGCCCTATTAAAGATACAAAAATTATTTGAATGAGCCAAAAAAGAAACCCGCTAGGGTCTCTTAAACAGCTGTTTCGGAGCTGGTTGGTTCTGCGTGTTGGTTTAGTATGTAATTGACTGCATGCTGTGCCTGGGCCGCTGCAAGTACCAGTACCTTCGGATCATCCTGGAAGGTTCTGATCCAGCTTTTGATGTAGGCTGCGTTATTCTCAATGGTCTGCTGCTGGATATCGGTTATCCCGCAGAGGAATGCTGCACCCATTTCAGCAACCAACTCTTCCTGGCTGTAATCATGGGAGCCAAATGTGTGATCTTTTATTTTTTCATGGCGGCCTAACCTGGAGCGGTGGCCCGTGCTATGGATAAGTTCGTGAAATAAAGTAGAATAGCATTGCTCATCATGAAAAAAAGATCTTCGGTCAGGCATGCAGACTTTATCTTCAAGCGGGGAGTAATACGCATGATCGCTGGTCCATTCGATTTGGGGGCAGTCTTTCCATTCATAGATGATGCGGTCAGCTGCGGCAATGGAATTGAAATCGTGATCAAATGCTTCGGAATCGGGAATTTTCTTCGGATCGATTCCTTCTGTCTGGTCCAGGTTGAAAACATTGTAGTAGCGGAGGAAAGGGGTTTTCTTTTTGGATCCATCTTTCTCCTCCGATTCGAGAAGTTTCCAGAAGACAACCAGCGTGGCTTTCTCACCTTTGCGTACATTGCCGCCAAGCGCCCTTGCCTGTTCGAAGGTCATGTAAAACGGAGATTGGAATTTCAGGCAGAGGAGCATCCAGAAGTTGATTCCGGTGTAAGGACGATTGGACGTCAGATTTCGGGGCATTCCGTTTTTTGTTCGCCAGGGGATTTGCCACGGAATAACCCCTGATTCGAGGCGGTCGATAATTTTCTGCGTAACAATTTCATAAAGATCCAGTTTATTCATCTTTTATGCCGCTTGCCTTGCGGACTTATTTTGGCATCAGGCACGCCGGTTAATCATTTTTGGGCGTACCTGGATTGAGCCGGGCGGATTCTTGTCAAGGGCGAATGTCAGTTTCAACCCGAACAGTTGAAACCCTGCTGTGAAAGTGACCGAGCACGAAGTGGCCGGAGGTTGCCAATGTTTGAATGATTTACTCAAGCAACCGAGGCCCCTTGACTTTTCCGGCCGGCGATCAATAACTTTGCCCGACAAATGAGTAACGAGTGTAATCCTGTGAGGGGGATCTTGTGTAGAGGAAAAATTATTTTAGAAAGCAGTAACAAATTATTTTAAAGCACTTTACAATTTAAAGATTAAAAATATTGTATGAAAAATCTAAAAAAGAGTTTTTATTAATTTTAAGGATTTCATATCGTAAAAAAGAAGTGACTCATTATTTAAAACAATTTTTAAAATTAGAATTGAATATAAATTGGGAAAGTATTTGGTCCATCAATAATTCACTTAGTATTCTTATTTGGATGATCGGGCAGGAAATTGCCTGGAAGAAAATTTAAAGTTCAGAATATTATATATTTTTGGAAATCAACTTACAACTCCAAATTTTCCCAAAGAAAATTTGGAGTTGTAAGTTGGGGCCCCCACACGCCCTAACCGTTAGGCAGAAACGGCGGCAGAAATTTGCAGCAAATATGACCAAATCTCCCAAAGCGCACCCCGCAGCGCCCGCCCTCAAACGCCCACAGCAAGCCCCCACCGCACCCACGGAGCGCACCCACAGAGCGCACGCCCTAAAGCGCTCACAGGAAACCCCCACAGAAAGCGCCCCCGCACAAAGCGCCCGCCCGCAACGGCCACAGCAAGCGCCCACCGCCCCCCGCAGCGCCCGCCCTCAAGCGCCCATAATGACAGAACAAGTCGAAGAAACGAAAAATCATAGTATAAACATATAATAATATATTTATAGCCACATGGCGAAATTTTTCATGCGAGGCATAATGAAAAAAAAAGTCCTGCAGGAATCAAAAAAGTCCTGTAAGCTTGTGGAAAAGCAAAGGTTATTGTATAAGATTTAAAAAGTAACGAATAACTATAAGGTAATTAAAGGTCTGAATTATTGAAATTAACAAAACTGTAACGAACCAGAAAAAATAATTAAAAGTCAGATTTATCGGGATTATCAAAAGCCAGTAACAAAAAAGTAACGAACCAGAAAAGGATAATTAAAGGTCAGGATTATCGGGATTATTAAAAAGCCAGTAACAAAAAAGAAACGAAACAGAAAAGGATCATTAATGGTGAGGATTATCGGAATTATTACAAAGCCAGTAACAAAAAAGTAACGAACCAGAAAAGGATTATTAATGGTCTGGTTTATCTGGATTAACAAAGGCCAGTAACAAAAAAGTAACGAACACTGGAAACAACAATTAAATGTGGGGATTAGATTACATGCGGGGAGAAATGAATGTGCTTTGAGAAAGGTTAATCAAATGGCCGTACTTGGTCCAGATGCGTTTATCGACAGCATCGCCAAAGTGGGTTGCTTCTTCGGGCAGGATGGAGTTTTTACGTTCGGAGCTTTTATCTTTTTCGAATTTTCCATCCTTGTCGATCACCTTTGTATTGTTCATGGATATCAGCGTGAATTTGCATTTCCGGCCATTGATGATAAACTTCGGGTAACGCGGATCTTTGCCTTTTAAGATATTCATCCATAAAAGGTACTTGTCGTGCTGGGGAGGTTCCTGGCCGCGATGGACTTTCGTTTCAACAGTCCAGCCATTCTTTGCGAAGCGATCGATTGCCTGCTCGTTGTAAGTTTTGGAATTTTTGGCATTGGGCTGGCGCGAATCACCATAACGGTCACGGTAGTAACAGATTCTTCGTGTTGGATGTGACCTGTAATATGAACAAGTTTTATCGACAAGATCGTCGATCATTACACCAGGCGTATTTGACTTGACAAAAAACTCATTGATGGCGCAATCCACAGGTTCGATCCTCTTTGTTACGAAGTTAAAGTTGCGCTCCTGACCCACTGAAAAAAGCGCAATCTTGGATCCCCAATCGGGAACAATCTCCAACGGCCTGCTGGGATCACAATCGAGATCAAACCGGGAATCATCGTTTTCCAATAATGCTGTATCCCAATTGCTGTTCTCGGCTATCGAACGGATGTAATCGTCGTTATAGGCATCATAATAAATGTGCTGCTGGGTGTCGAGATGGTAGTAACAGTCCTCGATCTGGTCGGGTATCCAGTTCAGGATTTCGACCATAAATGTGAGCAGGTTTTGCTTTTCGTATTCCCGGGCAATATACGACATACCCAGGTTCTGGATGTTATCAAAGGCGTTTGCCAGTGTAAACAGGATGCCATCCTTTGACACGAACGGGGCAATTTGTTTCTTGAGCCGAACCGTTTCATTCCAGATATCTTTGAACAGCCTTTTATCTGAAGCTTTATGCGATTCAATCAACTGAAGCTGAAGTTTTACAATCCGGTTCCAGGTATCAAAAATCTGAATACCGGCTTCTTCCATGTAATAATCCCCGAACTTCAACAGCCACATCTGCTCCCTTGTATAAGGCATGGAAGAAACATACCGGAATCCGTGATGTTGCTTGACCTTGTGTTTTTGCAGTGCCTTAAATCCCCAAAGTTCCTCATTGCCACGGTTAGCCGGAGATACCTCTTCGTCGTACCGTTGCTTATTGAGTGTAAGCGCTTCATCAACAATTTCGCGGTCAAGATTGGGGCCACGCGCAGAACCCTGGCGCTCCTGGGAAAGCATCAGAAAGCCTGTGCCGTTGGAAAAGGAGATGAAGTTATCGTACTTTGTTATCTTCTCATACGGCTCGATGAAACCCAGTTTTTTTGAAGGTTTTCCACCGATGATAAAATCCTTATCCTTTTCATACCCTAACTTTTCAAGAAATTTAAGGGTCGACGGCAGGGTACGCGTGTAAATCTGCCCGTACGTACGACCTGTGATCGAAGTGATGGAACGCGGCATTGTACGCACAATCTGGCTCATCTCCCAGCCTATCACGTATGATTTACCGGTACCACGCCCGTGAACATCCACTTCGCTTTTGGCATCGTTGATCACCGAAAGCTGCTGTGGAGGATTTAAATCGATTAATTCGTTTATCATGACTGCATTATTTCTTCTGCATCTGATTCAGTGATTTCACTGCCCCCGTAGATTGCCCGGTTAATTTCGCGCAGCGTGGCAACAGGCAAGTTCTGCAATTTACCAGGATCGACTTTAATGTGCTGGTTATTGTTCTGGATCATGATGTAGAACTGGTGCTTTTCGGTTCTCTTTGGATCGGATAACTCCTCTGGTTTATTACCTATTATCTTAATGAGATTTGAATGTTCCATGGCAATAATCCGCCGATCCTTATCGGACTTCGTTTTGCGGCAGGCTAAGATATTTTCGACAATGTCGTTAATAATCCAGGTGTGCCAGAAGTCGAAATCGAACGTATGGAGCGTATTAAAAAGGCGGGCTGCCAGTTTCAGATCCTGATAAGCCTGGTACTTGCTGATGTTTGAATACAACTGATGGTGAAGCGCCAGCGCATGCCGCTGTACCGGATTTTTAGCCAGAATCTTCGCGGCTGCAATCACCCGATCGAGCAATTCGCGCTGATCTTTTGGCAGGGGTGAATGATCAGGATCAAAAACATGCGCCTTGATCATTTCGTAATTCTGATCTTCGAGTGCAGTACGGTTCATTTTCGTGCCTCCCTTTGGTAATTCAATAGTATTTGCTGTGACGGACTGCTCCCATTCATGGCAGATTGTTTGATGGCCTTCCGAAGTGTAATCTCGGCGGTTAACCATCCTTTGAGATAAGCGGCCACAATGGGTAACGCTATTTTCTTACATTCGATCGCTGAAACAAAAAGGTCGGTATCCTCTTCATCCAGTTCCAGATTCACCGCAATATCCTCGGGTGAAAAGAACAGTCCTGCCATTTCTTCCACCGCGTTAAGCTGTGCCTCGTTTAAATTCATCTTCAAGTACTTTTAAATCAAAATTAAATACGGAAGGATCGGTAAAAATTGTTCCGCGCTCGAGCTTGGGATTATCCGTTGCGTTCTGACTCGTAACGATAGAAATTTTCCAGGTATCATTCCACAGTAAGGCCACCTTTGCATGAACGGAAGTACAGCGGTAATCGAAACTATCCATCAGCATCTGGAACGGTTTCGGGCTCATTGTTTTTACACGGTTATCGATGATCACGCGAAAGGAAAGCAATTCTTTTTTATCCAAACGGTTCTGAAGCTGTTCGATACTCGTCTGGCTAAAGGAATAGGATGTCATAAAGCAATGCGCCGGCCCGGTTTGCTTGACCAAGTACATGATCAGGCGAACCAGGTTGAAGTTTCCCCAACTGTAATAATGAGTTGTTTTTTCGTTTTGAAGATTACCTATGGATTTAGTCAGACTTAATTCCTTGTCTGAAACAAAAACAGGAAAGCTGTTCTCACGGACCAATGAACACGATTGCTGTTTTGACCCGTGGGAATCATCATTGATCACTTCGGGAGGTGACTGGATTATAATATTCGAAGGAGTGATTAACATTTTTAGCAATGTGTGCGTTAGGGATTGCAGTGGAAATCCTTTTGTGAGGAACGAGCAAAAGATTGGAACGGAAAGCCCGACCCGCAGGGAACCGCCCAAAAAATCCGTATGATTATAACAAAAAATATCATTTAGTTCTCAGATTAAGTAATTGATAATCTATCTTCTCAATACGTTTTGATCGCTCCTTAATTCTTGATTCAAGCAACATTCGCCTTGGTGAGGGAGGCATTGGTTTTGCGGATGAATCGTCCAACAGGGAAAGATCTTTTGAATTACTGGTTTGCAGATTTTTCTTTTGCTTTTTAAGTACTGTTTCATCCTGGATTTCCACCTTTGAACCGGAAGATTTTTCTTCGGGATATAACTGCTGTTCATCTGGAACAATGCCTTTTTCAAGGAATATTTTCTTGGTTTCGTACAGCACTCTCAATCGTTCGGAAAGAGATTTGACCTGGTCGAATAATTCTGCCCGTTTGCTCACCAACTGGGCCGCATTGGATTCGGGCATATCGACCATTTGCCTGTGCAGCCTGCTTCGTTGCTGGAAGAGTGAAGCACTTTCGTGCAAAATGCGGTGTATGATCGGGGGATATTCGCCCAGCGGATTAAGATCAGACCAGGGAGCCTCTGAATTAACCGTGGTTTCAATCCTTAAAGACGATTTATCCTCCTTACCCGCTTTCGAGCTTTGAATAAATTGTTTCCAGGTGATGTGATCGGCTACCTTCGCGGCTTTACAGATTTCGTAAGCCAGCTTATCGCGCAGGGAATGTTCCTTGCCCCCGAAGATGCCCGCATAATTTTGTTTGCCCGATAACCTGGTCAGCAGGACGACACCGTCGCTGTAATTCATTCCTGAACTGATCCACGTGATCACGGCTGATTTGTTGTCGTTCATAACCCCGTTATTGCATCGATTAATTTATATTCAAGCTTTTTGCGCAGTATTTCATTCTCCCCTTTCCGGAACATTTGCAGCAGATTCACCCCATGCAGGTATTTTTCGAAGAGACGGACACCCTGCGTGAAATCGCGGTCACCATCCACCCATTTTAAAATTTCGAGAGTCCTGTCGTCGGGATCGGTGGTTTCCCAACGGGAGCGATCGGGAAACTGGTGGTACAGCCAGCTCTTCAGTGAATTGTTCAACCCGGAATCGTTGAATGACATGTAGCAACACCCGGAAAGTTTTTTGGTGATTTGATCGAGGGTAAGCCCAGTGAAAACCGTCTTTTTCTCCTCATCGAGCAACTTACATGAACCGGTGCACACGCAGTTGCCGTAAAGACTTTTCATGGTCAGGCCAATTCCTTCGAAAATTGGAAATTCCGCCATTACTTTTGGAAATACCTTCTTATTTAACATGATTGGGGTATGGCAATCGAAGTGCAGCGCAGTAAGACCACGCTGATTCAGGATTTCCCTGGTTTTTTTGAGCCTGCAGCGCCATTGGTTTGCTGACCAGTACTTATCCGGGTATGAATTCATGTCGCCCTTGTGGAATGACGGAATCGCTTTTAAATCGACCGGTTTGAGAATCACGTGATCATCGTTGATAAACAGGAAATCATGGGATAATCGTTTATCGGCACAAGCGGCCAACACCTTGCGCGCAATGTTGCCATCAGCGTTCACGGTTGGATTGTAAATATCCTCTGCGGGGATATGAATTATCTTACCGGACAGAAAATCGGGAAAAACCCCGACAATAAATATCTTCCCACAATTAATTCCATTTTTTTCGAGACCTCTGAGGCTAAAACGGATTTCGTTGTTGTTCCAGGCAGAACCGTTTCCCAGCGCATAAACTACATCGGTGAGTTTTTCCATGGCTAACGTTTAATTCCCGCGAAGCGGATATCGGTATTGATGTAGGACAGTTCGTACCAGCTGAACAGATCGGGGTTAATTGCGTGGAGCAACATTTCGGCAGTGATGTTCAGGTAGTAGTGAGGAGTGAGCGGACTGTCACCAGGATGATGCCGGAAAGTTCCATGCTCGGGCCGGTTAACTCCCGCGGCTGTGATGAGCAGCAAACCGCCAGACCGCACAAGAACAACCATGTTGCTCAACGATTCGTGGTAATGGAAATCGTGTTCGAGCATTTCTGTGCTGATTACTACATCGTAGCAATGTTCGGGTTTAAACAGGTGGACAGGTGTGATGATGTCGACATTTGGGCCGGATGAAAGGTCGATGCCGGTATATTGGCACTTAATGAACAGGTAACGGTTGTTGCCATTGATGTCGAGGCTCCCGCAATCGAGCACTTCTGTATTGGAAAAGTACCCAGGGAAGCGGTGCTTGACACTTTCGCAAAACTGTTTGACCTGTTTGTGCATGGCCTATGGTTTTAAATGTTTATCGTAATCGAAGCCCTCGGCCAGGCGCAGGTAGTGAAAGATGTACAATTCGCGCATCAGGCGGATTGTGAGTCCTGCATCGAAGATCGCGTAACTGATTTTGGTATCGACACCAAGGATGAATTTATTGATCGCTTTGGAATAGACATCGCCCCGCAGGCGCAGCCAGGTGCTTTTGCGGATTACCATCAGGTGGCCCGCGATGCGGCAATTTAAATCGAGTACCTGGCCCTTGAAATTTTCTGCCTGGTAATTGGCCATTTGCCTATGGTATAAAATTGAATCGCAATCCATATTTGTTCCGGCGGGTACCTGGCTTTGGTAATGGCACCGGCTCGCATAACAGGTAAACAGCCCGGTTTCGGGGAAAGAATCAGTATATCGTTTAATGACATGACCAAAATCGGAACGCAGAAAGGCCGTATCGCCATCCATGAGCACCACCCAGTCGTTTGGATTTGGAACCAGATTGAAACACCGGTCAATGGCATCCAGTAATTTCTTATCGTGGGCATATGGTGTGAAGAACCAGATCATGCTGCTTGTTTTAAACCGAAAGTAACATGCAGAAAAAGGGGAAGAAAGGACAGAAAGATGCAATTATAAGGCAATAATAGATTTTTTAAACAGTTAATCAAAAAAAATCAAAAAAAAAGATTTAGTTTATTAAATCTATTGAAATTATTATCGTTAAGTTTGTGGAATAAACAAGTGTATTTAACAAACTGATTTGTGATTTTTGATCAGAAAGGAGTTTTAAAATTTAAGGTAAAAAGAATGTTATGTGTCAAGCCTATTCACATTAATTTCGAAGGGTAGGTCTGATTTTATCAGGTGTATATATGTGTTATGCCCAATTTTAGGGCGACACATAAACCGACAACTACTTGACAAAAGAACTATACATATTTAGTGGACTTGGGGCAGACGAAAGAGTTTTTCAACGACTTGACTTCTCTGGCTTCTCGACAACTTTTGTAAAATGGATTGTTCCGCAAGACAAAGAAACAATTGAACATTACGAAACACGACTTCTTGAACAAATCACGACAACAAAGCCAACACTAATAGGACTTTCTTTCGGAGGACTTATTTCGGTTGAAGTGGCTAAACAAATAGATACTGAAAAAGTAATTTTAATTGCTTCTGCCAAGACAAAAAAGGAAATTAAATTTTACTACCGTTTTGCTGGACAACTTGGACTTCATAATTTTTTGCCGACACAACTTTTAAAAAATTCAAACTTTATTACAAACTGGTTTTTCGCGACAAGCTCAACAATTGACAAACAGCTATTAAAGCAAATTATTGTCGACACCGACCCTACTTTTTTGAAGTGGGCTATTGATAAAGTTGCACGGTGGACAAATCAAACGAAGCTCAAAAACATATTTCATATCCACGGAACAAGCGACAAAATTTTACCTTTGAGTTTTGTAAAATGCAACACGACAATTAAAAACGGTGGGCACTTAATGACTCTCAATAAATCAGAAGAACTAAACCAAATATTGCGACTACAAATATGACGGAAGAAAGAAAAACTGGGCATAACAAGCGTTTGGCAAAAAGCGGGTTCAGTACTTAAATGAAGCTTTGTGTTTTGTATCCAGTTCAGTGCTGGCAGACAGTTCAGTTCTTCGAAATCCGCTTCTTCGCCAAGCGCCAAACCGTTATAGCCAATGCTAAGTCCTGCAATACGACATTTAATCATTTAAAACAAACTTTGCAATGGACATTCAGAACAAGACCAAGAAAGAACTCATAAGCGAATTGCAGTTATTACTTCAAGAGAATAATCTTTTAAAGGCTTTAAAAGAAAAAGAGGAAGCAGAGTTTATCATTGCCAACAAAGAACTTATCTTTCAGAACGAGGAGAAAGAAAAACGTGCAGCAGAGTTAATCATTGCCAACAAAGAATTAAATATATTAATAAATAAAAGTAAGCAGGCAGAAGAAGAAATTGCTTTGGAACGAAACAAATTAAAAGCCGCATTTGAAAATATGTTCATAGGTTTTGTCTTGTGCGATAGCCATGGCGGAAACATTATTATGAATGAAACCGCACTGAGATACCATGGCTTCACTTCAGCTGAAGACATGCACCACAGGGTAGAAGAATACGCTAATGAATGGAAATTATATTATACCGATGGCAGGCTAATGACTTTTGACGAATGGCCCTTGCCCCGCGCTATTCGCGGAGAATTCTTAAAAAATTTCGAATTGATATATCACCATCTTAAAAGCAATAACAAATGGATTTGTAATTTTACAAGTATGCCTGTGTACAATAGTGTCGGCGAAGTTACTCAAATCGCGATTACTATGTTCGACATCACCGAACAAAAGCAGGCACAAGATGAAATAAGAAAACTGAACGAAACCCTTGAAATACAAGTTGAAGAAAGAACTGCCGAACTTCACGAGAGCGAGAAGAGTTTCCGAAACCTTGCCAACAATATTTCGCAACTAGCGTGGAAGGCAGATGAACAAGGATCAATATTCTGGTATAATCAGCGATGGTTCGATTACACTGGCACCACCATTGAGGAAATGAGCGGTTGGGGCTGGCAGAAAGTTTATCATCCCGATTATGTGCAACGCGTAGTTGACAAGATAAAACACTGCTTCGAAACGGGTGAAGTGTGGGAAGACACCTTCCCGTTGAGAGGCAAGGACGGGCTTTACCGCTGGTTTCTCTCTCGTGCTGTACCGATACGCGACGAGCAGGGAAAAATATACCGTTGGTTTGGCACGAACACAGACATTACCGATCGAAAACTTGTCGAAATAGAACTTCAGGCAACCAAAGCCGAAGCCGAAAGGGCAAATCTTGCCAAGAGCGAATTCCTTTCGCGCATGAGCCACGAACTTCGCACGCCAATGAATTCAATTCTCGGATTCGCGCAATTAATGAATATGGGTGAATTAACTCCAGCGCACAAAAAAGGGGTTGACCATATCCTGAAAAGTGGTAAACACCTGCTCGACCTGATCAACGAAGTACTCGACCTTTCGCGGATTGAAGCGGGAGAACTTTCCATATCATTAGAACCTGTTCATCTTCACGGAATTGTTTCCGAAACCATGGATGTTATCAAACCACTTGCAACAGTGAAAAATATAACAGTTGAATTCCCTGAATCTCCCGTTTGTGATCTGTTTGTAAATGCCGACCGCCAAAAACTAAAGCAAGTATTGCTGAATTTATTAAGCAATGCGGTGAAATATAACCGCGAAGGCGGATCGTTGAAGGTAGAATGCGAAGTCAGGAGACCGAAGGATTCAGTACTTCCGGCTGTTCGCATCAGCATAAACGACACAGGGAAAGGAATTGCGCCCGAATACATGGAAAGGTTGTTTAATCCTTTCGAGCGGGTTGGAGCTGAAATTTCGGAAGTGGAAGGCACCGGCCTTGGTCTGGCAGTTTCAAAAAAACTGATCGAAGCCATGAATGGAACAATTGGAGTTGAAAGCGAACCCGGTATTGGCAGTACATTCTGGATCGAAGTGCCGCAGGCTGAAGGACAAATTGACCGACATGAACGAAAAGGAGGTTTCAACAAACCCGAAACTGAATCGGTAGTCAACGGAACACTTTTGTATATCGAAGACAATGTTTCGAATATCCAGTTGGTTGAACAGATTCTGGAAATGCACCGGCCGCAAGTCCGCCTGATTACAGAAATGTATGGGAAGCGAACGGTAAGACTGGCCACCGATTACAAGCCTGATGTCATATTGCTTGACCTCGATTTGCCCGATATTCACGGCAGCGAAGTACTGAAACTGTTACTGGCGGATAACGAAACAAAATCAATTCCGGTAGTTGTTTTAAGCGCAGATGCCAAGAACGACCAGATTGAAAAGCTCTTAAAAGCCGGGGCTAAAAATTATTTGACAAAACCGCTCGATGTGTTGGAGTTTTTGAAAGTGGTTGATATGATAATAAAACCAAGTGGTAAACAAAGCAATAAACACTAAAAAACAAAATTATGATCGATTCATTCTCAAAAAATGCGAACATTCTTATTGTGGACGATAAACAGTCCAATATTGATGTTTTGGAAGGTCTGCTTGAAAATCAAGGTTATACAAACTTCAAATCCACCACTGACTCACGCTTAGTAGTTAGATTGTTCGAATCATTTAAACCCGACTTAATTCTACTAGACCTAATGATGCCAAATTTTAACGGCTTTCAGGTTATGGAACAGTTGGGTGCTTTGATTACTCAAAACACTTATCTGCCTATTTTAGTATTAACAGCGAGTATAATAGAAAAAGACAAACAACACGCTCTTTCTGAAGGAGCCAAAGATTTTCTTACAAAACCTTTTGATTTAGTTGAAGTCGGGCTGCGTATTAAAAATCTTTTGGAAACGCGATTTCTGCATCAGCGACTAAATAACCAAAACCAAATTCTGGAAGAAAAAGTAAAGGGAAGAACCGCTGAACTGGAAAATACGATTGTTGAACTGGAAATTGCGAAAAACAAAGCCCAGGCAAGCGACCGTCTCAAGACAGCTTTTATGAATAATATTTCGCACGAAATCAGAACTCCGCTTAATGGTATCCTGGGGTTTGCCCCCTTTGTTATCCAGCCCGATATTTCAATGGAAGAGAAAGAGGAATTTTTGGAAATTCTGAATTTCAGTGGCAAACGTTTGATCAATACTGTTACGGATTACATGGATATTTCCCTAATCATTTCAGACAATATGGAAGTACATTCCAGACCAATCGATATTTCTTCCATGTTAACGAAAGTCATTGAGGATTTTCAAGAGTCCAGTATAAAAAAGAATCTGAGCCTTAAAATGCAATTTCACGATAATGCTGATAATTTTATCCTAAATACCGATGGAGAAATGCTGAGAAAGGCCGTTTCTAAACTGGTAGATAATTCGATAAAATTTACAAAAGAGGGCAGTATTACGCTGGGGGTTGAACTTATAAATAATGAAATTGAAATTTTTGTAAAAGACACCGGCAAAGGTATTGAAAAGGATGCACAAGAGCGTATATACGAGCATTTTATGCAGGAAGATGTCAGGAATACACGTGGTCATGAAGGCAGTGGGTTGGGGTTGTCGATTGCAAAAGGTATAATACAATTGCTTGGTGGAAAAGTACGTTTGGAATCGGCAAAAAATATGGGGACTACAGCGTTTTTAACTCTTCCGATTAATACACCAGCAGCTTCTGTAAAACCAAAGAATTCGACAAATGCCATCAATGTTGGGGAAATGCCCCTCATATTAATCGCAGAGGACGACGACAATAGTTATTTATATATTGAAACATTGTTGAGAAAAGACAACAAAATTTTAAGGGCTTACAATGGACAAGAAGCCGTTGATTTATGCAGGAAGCATTCGGATATCACCCTCGTTTTAATGGATATAAAGATGCCGGTAATGAATGGTATTGAAGCAACTCATATGATCAAATCTTACCGAAATGATTTGCCAATCATAGCTGTTACCGCTCATGCACTAAGTGGCGATGAGTATAAAATAAAGGAGGCTGGGTATAATGAGTATATTTCAAAACCCATTAACAAAGGTGAATTACTTTCGCTAATACAAAAGTACTTCAAGAAATAATTAAAAGCGAACAGACAATTAAACGACAGAAAATAAAGCACATGGCTATAACAGCACCTACCCGCAAGCGGGGTTTCGGTGCTCGCAGGATAGGAAAGAAGAAAAAGTAAAATATTGATACGTAAATAGTTTAGTAATAAAAATCCCCGCCAGCGTGTAGCTGCGGACCGTGTGTGTTCATTGTAAAAAGACACGAAAGTTCTAATAATCAATTATCAACATATTTAATGACAGACCATTATGAAAAAAAAGAAGACAATTTATTCAACTGCTTTTAATAGCAGATTTACTATATGCTGCTGTTGCAGCTTGTGACAAAACTGATGACCCGGTCGGCGATTTCCCAAGTGCAAGTGCAGTTACCGTGAAAGATGCCGATGGCAACATATACAACATCGTTAAAACTGGCTCACAAGTGTGGACGGTTGAAAATCTGAAAACCACCAAGTACAACGATGACACTGTAATGACCAATGTTACAAGCTCCACACAGTGGAGAGATTTAAAAACAGGCGCCTATTGTAATTACGACAACCTCGAAAGCAATGCAGCTACCTACGGAAGACTTTACAGCTGGTATGCGGTAAACACAGGCAAGCTTGCCCCGGCAGGGTGGCATGTACCTACCAACGATGAATGGACTATCTTGGAAAACTATCTGATTGCCAACGGATACAATTACGGTGGCACCAAATATGTAAACAAGTTTGCAAAATCGATTTGTGCTAAAACTAACTGGGTATTATCGAGTGACTCCAGCACTCGTGGCGCAGCACCCGAAAACAACAACAGCACCGGGTTTACAGCCCTTCCGGGTGGCACCCGTAGCGGGGTTTTCCGCTCCGTTGCGACAGACGGCTATTGGTGGAGTTCTACCGAGTACAATGTTTACCACGCCTACTCCCGGCACCTGCATTACTATAGCCCAATCTTGTACAAGAACTTCGATGTCAAGCTGAATGGTATGTCTGTTCGGTTAGTAAGGGATTGATTCATTTGACTGTTTGGTTACTTGTTTATTTGTTTATTTTCGCGAAGCGGTCGATTTTTCCTTATTATTTTACTCGGTTGGGTAAATTATTGACAAAGTCGTTTTTATTCGCAATTGGTATTCCATACAATTCTGCCTTGCCAGCTTGCGTGATTTCAAGATAGGGGAAATCATTTTCGTAAAGGGATTTGAGGATTTCAATGCCGAGGTTGTCGGCACTGAAATCTATCTCACCAAATTGGGCAGTAACTACCTTGCCGGGTTTTAGCTTCACAAATTTGAAATACCGTTTCCACATGCCCCGGAGTTTTTACACGCTGGCTTCGGTAAGCGGAACGTTGCCTGTGTAGACCAGAATATTCGTGGTCTTGTAGGTGAATTCCATGGAGACCCCTTTACGCGCAGCGGTGGTTTTCCCGGTTCCGGCACCATCGGGCGAGGAGGCGAAAATAGCGGGACGGAGCGCATCACCCATCAGGTATTTCTGCCCATCGCTGTCGGTGACAATGAAGACCAGGTTCTCGTTCTTGGCCGCGTTGATAAATCCCAGGATGCGGGTTTGAAGTCCGGGATGGAAGAGTGATAAGTGTTCGACATAGGATTTCCCATCCACTTCACCCACTGATTCGATTTTGAACTCGCCCGTGTCGTCGGTCAGGTACATTTCGAACATCCGTTTCCCGGGCTTCATTGTAACATCGCCCGTTAAAACCGCAGAAGTTTCAAGCGTTGTCGGGTTCACCGGCCTCGTGGGATAGGTGGCAACATCGGCCCAGTATCCAAAATAAACCTTCTGGATTAAACCACCCATGTTCTCCCCGTTCGGAAGATTCTTGTTGATATCGGTAAAATCAATCATCGTACTACTTTTTAAAGGTTGATCAAAATTTCCCATCAGTCAGGAGACTGACGGGAGTTTGTTTAGTTGGAACCTGAACCTGTGGGGCGAATGTTCGTCCAGACCACTTCGTTGATACCAAAACCCAAACCCTCGCTCCAGTCGGCCATCACCGCTACCGAACGTTTGGACTCTTCGAGCTTGAACATGTTTTTGGTCAGCGTAGCCGGGGAAATGTGCAGGAAGTTCTGAACCGGGGTGCAAAACATATCGCTGGTACCCACCATTGATGCCAGGGGTTTTACATCGAGCGGCGTGAAATCTATGCTTCCGTCGATATCGGCATCGGAAGTACGCTGGTAAAAACTCTGGGCACGTTTGTCCTGAAGGTATTTCTTGTACCAGTAGCGGCTCATAAAGACATTCATCTTAATCCCCTGGTAAACCTCCGCGATGGAATCGGTGAATGATTCAACCTGATCGAAAATCGTGGCCTTATCGAGCGCACCAATATTGATGGAGTTGATCTTCCCGATGTTGACACCATCGACAATCAATTTCTTCAACCCATTCATCCCGGTACCATCGGCACCCGGCTGGCCTATAACGGGAGGCTGGTAAATTCCCTTGTAGTATTCGTTCAGCTCCATATCCTGGTCGATCTGGCGCGCATAATAGACTTCGATCAGCCATTTGACAAACGGCCAATCTTTACGATCGACAGATTTTTGGGTCAAAAAGCCGAGCCAGGTGGCGTACAGTTCATCCGGCATAAATTCGTCGTCGATTTTGAAACGGTAGGTACGGATTTCGACCGGAACGATATCGACACCCCCTTTTTGGGTAAATGTTTTCTGGAACGGCTGAACGAGGGTGCGGAAGGTGGCATTTGCCAAACGGAAGATCGTATCATCCGTTTTGATGGGGGTCGCAAAACCTGTGATTTCGCGCCCCTGGGAGAGCATCATCAGAATACGTTTCTTGTTCTGACCGGCGTCGATGTAATACGCGCCATACTCTTGAACGATAGCAGAAGTGGTAATTGACATGGTTCTATTTAATTAAGAGTTTGCATCAACCAATTTGTTGTGCTCGAGATTGTTAATGGCTTCCCAATTGACTTCATCGGAAGTGCTGTTGTCGTGCTGGTCGAGCACCTGAGAAGGGGCCGCAGAAGGACGCGCGGCAAGCAGCGTGCGAACCGCAGCTACCTTGGCTTCGGCTGTTGCCGCAAGGGCTATTGCAGGGTCGATCGCATTGAACAGATCGTATGCAGAAGCAAGCGATGCCTGAACGGAAGTTAGTGAAGTACTTGAAGTTTCGCGTTCGTGGACTGCCGTATCGCGTTCGGCAACGAGCTGCTGATTTGCTTCGAGCGATTCGTCGATTAACTGAAGCTGATCTTCGTTTAGGAAGATACCATCGTCTGAAGATTCGAGCGACTGGATATTCAGCGTTTTGTTTATTTGCGGAAATTGTTTTTTCATTTCGGCGATTTTATTTTGGGGTGTGAGTTCTTTTTGTTTGTGGAGGAACAGGTTAAAGAGACGATCGAAAAAAGATTCGGGAGAAAAAGGTTGGATAGGTTGGACGGTGAAAGGTTGGACAGTTGGGACGGGTTGGACGGGTTGGACAGGCTCGGCAGACACTTGACTATTTACGGCTTTGCGGGGAGGGGCGGGGAAACCGTTGGAGGTGATCATGGAGATCGTCTGAAGGTTATCGAGGTAGTTGACGGCTACTTCGGGTGCAAAGATTTCATCGGCAAAGCCCCAGGTTTTTGCCTCTTCGGCGGTCAGCCAGGTTTCCTGTTTCATCAGGGTGATTACCTGCGCAAGTGTCTTACCCGATTTCTTCGCATACATTTTGGCCAACTGAAGCGTGATTTTGGCCAACTGCTGTTTCTGGGCTTCGAGTTTGGCGATCAGGGTTTCAATTTCATCCTCGTTCATGCGGCCCCATTCATCGACCCAATTCATCGCTTTGTGGATCAGGTAAAATGAATTTTCGTTCATACGAACCGTTTTCGCACCCAGTGAGACCAGCGTGGCTGAGCTCGCGACAAACGCAGAAAGCTCGACCGTGACATTGCCATGCTCGACCAACTGATCGTAAATATTAAGCGCATCGTCGACAGAACCACCCAGGCTAGAAATTTTTATCAGCACCGGATTTTTTGACTGTCCTGCCAGTTCATTGCGGATAAACTGCTTTGAATAGCCGTACGGGCCAATGTAACCGTCGATAACAATAATTTTTGAAGCCATAACTTCCTTCGTTTTGCTGCCAAATTAACCCATAAAAAAGGCAGCCTAAAGGACACAGGCCGCCTGTACAAGCAGAAAACGGGCCTCTTTCAGCGAGTTAACCCACGGGATTTGAAGTTAACCGGATGGGAGGATAATGCACATTGCCACTGAACGAGATTTTATACCCGCGCAGCGAAGAAGTTGACTGACCTGTTCCGAAGGTCGCCGTGAACCGAATGGGAATATCGGGCCTGCCGAGCAGCACGGGAATTCCTTCGCTGTCGGTATAAACGACCACATACCGGGACTGACGAATCATATCCAGCATCACGCGTTCGGTGTCGGCGCTGTAACCCGGTATAAAGCCGTTTATTTCGTGCACATAGGTAGTCCCCGAAAAACTGTGCTTAGGCGTAAATTCAGCTCCCGCACTATCCTGGGTAATTTCGAGGCAGACTACCTTATCCACGGAAGTGATCGACGGACTGTTTTCGTATAATGAAATATCTGACGGGGGGATCGCCCAGAGACGGACAACTCCACCCATGTTGTCGGCCTGTTTTGTGATTATTTTCATTGTTTTGACCGGTTACGTGAAAATGTCTCCCGGAGGGGACAACTTCCGCGATTATTTTTTTGAAATAATGGTAATTGCGAACAAATACGCTCGTGATTTTTTAAGGCAATTTCGGTGATGGCACCAGCCTGGGACATATTGATCAGGATTAAACGCTCGAGGTGCTGATAAGCCAGTTCATTCAAATCAATCTCATGGTCATCGCGCAGCCTGAAAAAATCCTTCTTTATGGAATCGTAGGGCCAGTATTCCTCCTCCATCTGAAACCTGGCCTGAAAATTTGCTATCGCGATATAAATTGGCGTACCAAAACTGACATAGGTACTGATGACTGTGTGCATCAGCCATTTCGCATTTTTCTCGAAATATTTTCCGAAGCTGACCACATCGGTTTTGGACAACTCCCACCCATAGCGGTAAAAATCGTGATCGGAAATCAGGATTTCGACTGTATGCCCCTGTTTGTTGAGTTCATTACGGTACTTGTGCTCGTTATCGAGGATTGGTTTTTTGAGCATACGCCTGAACAGCTCATTCTCGCGCGGATGCTTGCGGAAATCGACCGGATTGCCGTAGTTATTTTCCAGGAACCGCTTCACGTAAGGCTTGACCGGAATGGTGACATTAAATTTCATGGTAATAGTAGATTTCATGGGTAAATGAAACCTGCTTGCGGCGGGAAAATCAAAGGTAAAGAAAATAGCTGCAAACTTTCATTCACAGCTATTAAAAAAATGAAAACCTCACGCAGTTTTTACCGTTGCAATTGAACTGTGATACTTTACTTTCTGTACTGCGAAAAGAGTTTCGAGGGAAGAAAAAATATCTTCCTTACGAAGACCAAACTCGATGGTATCTTTTTCGGGGATGATGCTCGTAATTAGCACATCAGCAAACACAGCCTCATAATTGACTTTCATAACTTCGGATTCATCGGATACTGGTAAAGTAGCGAAGCGAAGCGCGATAATTTTTCCCTGAATGATTTTATTATTTTTCATGAAAAGAACTGTTTCTCTCATGGCAAATTCCTTTTTTGTCACTGAATTGATTTTATTTACAATTACCTCGTCGGGAACTTTGAATTTTTTGAACCTTGATTTTCGCGGTTTGATCAGATTTGAAATGGCATTGTACGCTTTGTGCGCCTGCGCAAGCGTATCAATTTTCAATTCGGACTCGACAAACTTATACCGCATCAGCGCCCGCTTATCCTGAACAATCAATAACCCATTGTCTTTCAGATAATCCAAAACAGGGCCCCGAAATTTGGTGTTGACTTTGCAATCGTCGAGCATTTCGGAGAGTTTTTTTTCTCTCACGCTTACGAAGGATTGACTGGCCGACTTTCGCAGATTATCGATTAACGTTTTAAAACTCAAAATGTGATCCTGTTCAGAAGAATTTAATGGTGACATAGTTTCCTGGTTTTTGTTTTTTGGGATCATTCCCGGCTGTTTGTTTTATGTTCATATTTTAGAAAATTTGGAAAAAATTTTTTTTTCTTCACACAACGACGGGTGTATTTTTCACAAACATCACCACATCCACAACAATCACAACAACCACAACACCAAATTTAGAAAACAACTGAATTAATTCATTGTATATTAAAGCGTTATCAATTTTGTGAGTGTTGTGGCCTTTTTCTCGCGTGAGAAGAATTTTTTTTTATTTTTGACTTCAAAACGGAAGTTCCTCCTGTGCTTTTTTGAGATCAATTTCATCCTGTTTTAATTTTTTCTCCTCCTGATCCTGTTCAATCATCCGAGCCATAGCAGGATTCGAAATATTGGGTTTCATGTTGTCGTTATCGGATTCAATGCTCTGGCTTTCGATCAAATTTATATCCATTTTATTGTAATCGAAACACCATGCCTGGTGATTCCAGGTTTCTTTCGTATCGCGATCGACAAAACGTTTGGCGGCAATTTTACCCTGGAAATATTTTGTTTTTTCGAGGTAAAACTGAATTGTTTTTTCACCCAACGCCGGCATGTTGCTCATGCGGGAATATTGCGCATACATCGGGTATAAGCCATCCCACCGAATAAAGAGGCACATCATGCCCTTTGAATAGGTCACTGCTTCGTCACTTCCCACATAGCGCATCTGGCAAACATCGGAAAGCACATAGTTACGGCCTTCCTTGATTTTCTTCTGTTCGATAAGCGTGGAAAAGATGCTCCAGAAGTTTTTCAGATCGTCGGAGCTTTCGATAAACTTCTGTTGTTCGATTATTACTGATACCCCAAATTCAAGCACTTCATTGGCCGTGAACGGAAACTCGAATTTATCCTTCAAAATATAATAGGTGGTCAGTATGGTGGTCAGGTTTTTCTGCAGGCGTACCGAAACATCGCGGCACTTATCGGCTATTAAGGATTGAACCGTGCTGTTTACCTCCGCAAAATGCTCAATCACAAATTCGCGGTAACGGATAAAATCGTCGGTAAGATGCGCTAAGCCCTTCTCCTCTATGTCTTTCAGCTCTTTGTACCGGTTAACCTGATCGTCGGTATATTCGTTTTTGTAGGCTGTGAGGCAGAGGCACCGTTCCAATAATGCCACATCAAGCGTGGGAAGATCCTGACCGCAAAGCAGCACCATCTGGTTGACGGGGATGTGCTCGGTTTTGGTACCCTGGGACGCGAAATTTCCCTGTATCTTGGCCTGACGGTTGTAGAACGATTTCAACGTTTCGATGTATTTCATGTCGAGGGAATTCTTGTACTCATCGACCAGGACAAACGCGTTGTGAAATGATTTCATTGTCTGGGCAAGACCAAAAATGGTCACTTTGGAGAGGTTGTTTATAGGTTGCTTCTCGCCAAAAAATGCCAATAGCGAATCGGCCTGCTGCGTTTTTCCGGTTCCCTTTGGGCCAAAAAAATTCATCAGCGGCAGCTCGCCGTGCACCAGTTTAAAAATTGCATCAGAGTAAACACAGGTCAACAGCGCACAAATGCAAAGCATCGCATTATCGCCAAAAACATCCCGGTAACGGGAACTCCATTCTTTGAAAGTTACATCGGAAGTCATGTGGAAAAATTTTTTCTCGTTTAGAAAAGCGGTTTTATCGGAAGCATACAAGTTACTGAAAGGTTTGATCAGGTAGTTCTTTTCACCCACCGTGATAAGACCATTGTCATCGGTTGTGATATATTCGCCACTGAGCATCGTGATACCCCCGGCCCAGGCCCAGAATCCTTCGCTTTGCCAGCCCAACTGCTCGATCTCATTGGAATAGGTGGTGTGCGAATAAAGACGCTCCTTGATATCGTCGAGTTCGTTCTGCTGGCCTTTAAATACAAAATTCCCTTTTTCCTCGACGGCACATTTGAACCGTCGTAAATCGTTTAAATCTTTGGTGTCGAGGGAAATATTCACTTTCAAACCATATTCATTAATCATTTCGAAAAGTTTAAAATGACCCGTAGACGTGTTTGAATGGATGATGGGCGTGATGATGAAATTGGAAATTTTTGCCACATGTCCCGTTTTGGAATAGTGATGCATTGAATTATCCCTGAAAAAATGGTTGTAGCGGTTCAAATCCCTGAGCTGCTCCTGCGTAAGGTTCAGCGGATTATCGCCACTGATTTCGGATTCGAAATCGGGCTCAAAGGTTTTTGCATTTTTCTTCGTGAACGTTGCCAGGATTTTTTTGAAGTCACCGATTATCAATTTAACTCCCCGGATTTTGAACATCGCCTGGACATTGCTGATTTTGGTCATCCGCGAACTCTCGGGGAGATACGACAGCAACTCGGCTATTTTTTCGATCGCATACGAAGTAAATACATCATCGGCATGGGTTAACAGATCGGTCAGCCTGTTGATGTACCAATCGGTGAAATTGATGTACGTTATTTCGTAGGCATCGCCCGTTTCTTTATCGTAGCGGATTTCGGTTCCCTCACGCATGCGAACATCAATGCCAAAACTGATCAGCCGTTTCAGATTTTTGACCGTCGGCGTTTCTTCCTTCGCACTGCTGTCGTAGCAGTCGATCACAAATTCATCGAAAACAACAATCCGGGTCAGCTTTTTAAGCTTTAAGATTTCGCTTTTCTGTAACTGCGCACAGTTCATTCCAATGTAATTCCGGTTGTCATTCAGGTGATTTTCGATTACATATTCGAACTGCGAAAGTATATTGACCTGATTTTTTTCCTTAATATCGGCGGCCGCTGCCTCCCAGGCAAACCACTTTCCTTCCTCAGCCGGGATTGCCATTTTATCGCGCAGCGCACGGATATCTTTGAGTAACTCATTTTCCCTGATTCCAAAAATCCCAGAACACCGTTGTATATAGGAATGCCTTACATTTTTATCACTAACCAAGCTGATGTCGCTCGTGATTTCAGTGATCAGTTCTCCCTTCCGGGTGGGATCGGTTTCGATTTCCTTACTGAACTGACCGGCTTTAAATTCAATAAAATCAATTTCGGAATTTTCGATGTACTGTTTCGCGATAGCCGGTTCAGATTTCCGGATAAAGCTGTCGGGATCGTCTCCTTCGGGCAATATGATGATCCGTAAATTTACCTGTTCTGCCAACAGCGGGGAAATGGTTTTGATGGCCGCGTTTAACCCTGGTTTATCGCCATCAAGCAACAGAACAATGTTGTTGGTAAATCGTTTGATCGCCTGGATTTGCAGCGCCGTTATTGCCGTACCACTGGGTGCCACCGTATTGCCAAAGCCGATCTGATCCATCGACAACACATCGTGCTGACCCTCGACGAGGTAAACTTTCTTAAACTTCACGATTTGTTTGCGGGCTATGTGCAATCCGAAAAGCAATTCAGACTTCTTATATAACTCGCTCTCGTATGAGTTTTTAAACTTGGGCTGAATTTCATCGTTGAGCCGACGCCCCGTAAATCCGCAGATTTCGCCTTGTATATTCCGGATCGGGTAGGTAATGCGCCCCGCCCAGAACCCGGTTGTAGCAAAACCCAGGCTCCATTTTTCGATCGTTTCTGGAGTGATTGCGCGTTCTTTGGTCAGCCATGAAAAAGCTTTGGAATTTTTTTGAAGCGCCGCCGTAAAAATATCGTTTTGCTTTTTGAGCGTATTGAGTAAATTCTCACGTTGTTGGCAAGCGGTTAATTCATTTTGAGAAAGTTCGCGTTCGGGTACCTCAATATTGTAACGCCGCGCCACCTTCTTTAACGCGACGGGATAAGAAACACGCTCGTACTCCTGGACGAAGTGAACCGCATTACCTCCCTTGCCACAACCAAAGCACTTAAACAATCCTTTTAACGGTGAAACTGTGAAGCTCCCGGTCTGCTCGTCGTGAAACGGACAAATGGCCAAGTAATTGACTCCGGCACGTTTAAGAGCGATGTAATCGCCGATAATGTTTTCGATTCTGGCGGCAGTTATGATCTGTTGCTCAAGGATTTTGTCTATCATACGACCTCATTTAGGTTGTTTCCTTAATTAAAATCACCCTCGCCCAATCGTCGCGGAATCCGGGATCGTTTAACAGCAACACATTGCGAAGCAGTTTAGGTTCGACTCCCCAAATTCCCAGTATCCATCCCCGGGGAACATCGTTCCAGTCGAAAATCCAGTCGTGTTCGGTCACGACTCCGGTTAAGGAAACGTGGGTTTTGGGATTAATGCAACGAACTTCATCATCAACGCAAATCTCAGCACCAATGGGCTGGATAATGTGAAAGTAAGGCGGGTTTGCCCTTCCCTGGTTAATGACGATGACTTTTTTCATACAATTCCTGAATCTTTCAGAAGTATCTGAAGTTCGATATCGTCGAGGAATTCTTCTGTTATATAGGCGATCAAGCCGTCTTTAATCTTGATGCACAGCGTATTTAAAAAAGAGCTGTGTAAATAATGATCGTTGAAAAGGAGAAATTCGGAGAGAAGGGTTGTTGCATCGTACAAATCCAATTTGATGACCTGATCTTCCATTGTTGTTTTTAACTGGCCGTGAATGATCTTTGTCACCTCAAGAACATCCGAATCTTTTGGTTTCAATTTAAGAATCGTTTGCAGTGTAAGCATGATACTGAAAATTTCGCGCGAGGTGAATTTAAGTTCAAATTCAGTGTTTAAGTTATCCATGGTTAAGTAATTTAAAAGTTTTTACCATCTTCTGGCGTACTCAGGGAATGGCAAAAATTTGCCCTCTATATCGATAAAACATTCTTTTTTAAGTGACTGCGCCCGGGTAATGTCGACTTTGGCATCGGTATAGTACATCCAGTCGGAGCAGATAATGACCTCGTGCGCTGACGAAATTGCCTCCAGACGGGCATCCGCTTTCTTTTTCCAGTCACCGGTATAGCGTGACAAATCGAGCACGTACTCACCCTGAAAAATAATCTGAACGCGCTGCAATAATTCGTGGTATTTCTCTGATTCATAATCACCTATGACAGCAATTCGCATAACAGTAATTTTTTAATTGATACACAATCCACCAACAAAAAGAGAAAACTGAGTTTGAAATACCCCTGAACGAGGGTAACAGGCCCCCGCCCAGGGATTGAAGCTCCCGCCGCCGCAGGAAAAAAATAAGTATTCGGAAAATATATTGGGTTAAGGATTTTCAAATCCGGAGTCCGGTCTGGTTAACCGAATGCCCCGGAGATTCACTAACTTATTCACCTGGAAGCCGAGTGGGAATCGAACCCAGTGAAACATCCTATGCTATGTATCGGCTCGCATCCTTATGTTGTTCTGGTTAAACAAATTCATAAGGCCCAAAACTGAAACAAAATCGTGCCGGATATCAGGTTCGAACTGATTGACAAACTCCCGTACTGAGCATCCGGCTGAAACAAAAGGGGATTTACAATTTATTAATTGCCTGACTGATGGATGATTTCTTTTGCTTGTGTATTTTAGCAATTTCCAACGCACTTTTGACAATCTCGAGGTTTTCACGCTCTCCACTAAAAATCATGTTAATATAAGATACCGATAAAACATGCTGATCTGCAAGAATTTTTATGGATCCTTTTGGCAGTGACTTTTTTAACTTTAATAATTCCTCTTTAGTCATAAAAATCTAATTAATTGTTTTATTTTTGTTGTAACAAAGTTGCAAAAAAGTTGTAAGCTTGTTGTAATAACGTTGTAAAGTATTGTATAACTTGTATTTAAAGTATAGCGAAAACGCTATAATTTGTTGTAATCTCAAATATAAAGCAAATAATCTGTTGTAATTTCTCTGATTAAAAATATTTTGTTATTTATAAACATTCCAAACTATCAAAATGGACATCTCTATAAATGAGCGACTTCGCCTCTTTTTAAAAACAAAAAATATCAAGTACGATGTTTTTCGCAAGAAATTAGGCATCGGAAGGCTCCAGCAGATAAGTAACTGGATGAATTTAAAAGAGAAGGTACCGGAGAAATACCTCAGGGAAACGGTAATTCAGTACAAAGAAATCAATGCACGATGGCTTTTAACTGGGGAAGGTGCAATGATGAACGAGCAACAGGAGCTGATGTCAGTTTTTGTCGCTGGTGAAATGGAAATCGGTAAATTGAGAAACTATTGCAGACTTGATTTGAAAGATATGACAATCATCATGGAAGACCTGGAACAGTGTATTAAGATCATGCAAAGGGCCTCAAAAATTATTCAGAACAATCTGATTGAAGAGAAAACAGATTTTCAGAGCGAAAATGTGATCACAGATGTCTCAAAAATCGCCGATACACTAAATGAGTGCTAACTGAAAATCAGGGAGTAAAACGGGGTAAAAATGTATGGGAAAATGTATGTAGAGGAAATTATATACTTGATTATTAAATAGATGGAAGGGGGATGAGATTCCCTCCGGGATTTATTTAAAGAAAGGTTTTGCTCCTAAAAAAGACCTTCGTTGAATCCCATCCGAAAGCATTGACAAATTGGCAAATTGATCCATTATCCCATTTTCTCGTCTTCTCATTTTCGCCTCTGTTGTAGAGACGCACGGCCGTGCGTCTCTACAACAGCCTGCCCCTTTGCCCCCAGCGCCTGCCCCTTGCCCTTTTCGGATTTTGAATCTTGCGGCGCATGGAACGGATGATTTTCAATTAAGGTGGTAGTTGCGCCGCAATGTTATTGTTCGTCCTAACCCCGGGTGGTGCGACTCCGAATAATGTTTGAGCTATTTATAATTTGGTGAATCCGGATTCGCTTACCCGGGGCTACAATATGTTACATCCCTCCGGGATTGAAAGAAATTAGTGTCAAAGTGGTTAATTTAATGGAAATAAAATGTTGGGACCCGGGATTTTTTATCGCGGCAATAAAAATGGCGACTGAAAATCGCCAGACCGATAGCCAACCATTAGCCTTCAAGGTAGCATTAGCATATTGGCATATTGGCAAATTGGCAAATTTTCTCATCTTCTCCCCATCGCCCCCTTGCCCAATCAACAGTTTTCGCCCCGCTCCCATCGCCCCATCGCCTCCAGCCTTCCGGGAAGTATTGGCAAATTGGCAAATTTCCTTAAGTGTTGCTATTGATAAGAACATGTATACATCTCTGTATATCTGTGTCTTTACAAATATATAGGATTTTAAATAAACTGATAAGTCTCTAATTATAAAATTCAGGATATTTAAAATACGACATCTGATTTTCCTCATTTTATCCTCTGAATTAACAGCTAAAATGGAGAAACTAAAAATCTGCGCTTAATGATTTTAAATAAAGATCAAAAAGGAAACATTTTGCGAATAATACGTACAACGGAATAAGGTTAGCCTACCGGGAACCCTGGATTATGAAAAAAATTACATCCAAAAATACTGGTGCCAATCATCATTTAACAAACCAAACAAGATACTAAACTGAATTCCAATTAATTAATCAAAATATTAATAACAGTAACGTACTAAATTTTTACGAATATGAAAAAGTGTATCCTTTTCTTTCTAAGTGCATTCCTTTTCACGCTCGGATCCTATGCACAAACCAGCATTGGTAGCAGTTTCGCAACGAACACTACCTTAACCAGGGCGAACAGCCCCTATACGATTACAAATTCGATCAATGTTAACGCAGGGGTTACTGTTACCATCGAAGACGGTGTCATAATCAAATTCGCCTCCGGAAGTTATTTGCAGGTTTTTGGGACTCTCAATGCCAAAGGTGCAACGTTTACTGCCAATGGCACCACTTCAAAAGGGGCATGGGATGGCATCTATGTATCGTACGAGGGAAGTGCCGAGGTGGGAAGTGTTACCCTTGACAGTTGTAGTGTTGAGTACGCAAGTAATATTTATGTACGTAAAGGGCAGCTAACCTTAAAAAAATCAACCATAAATAATTTTAGCGGGTATGGCGTTCAGGTTTATAGCCTGGGTACTTTAAATATTGAGAACACAGTCATTAAAAACACCAATCACCCTATCTATTTCAATGGTCCCGGTATCCTTAACACGGGAAATAACAATCTGCTAACTGGCAATTCGGCTGATTATATCTATCTTAACTTCAGTGATATCTCCGGTACTTTCAATATGCCCAAACTGGATATTCCTTATCGCTGTACCACACTTAGAGTAAATGAAACTGGTACCTTAAACATCGCTCCCGGGACTGAGTTAAAACTTTTCAATTGTGAAATGACTATTAACGGGAAGATAAAGGCCGTCGGAACCACTGACAAACCTATTGTTTTTGATAAACATCCGGAAGCCTCGTATTGGCTGGGGATTAATTTAACAGCCAGTTCGATTGATACGGCCTGTATTTTCAGAAACTGCCGGATAAAAAATGCCACCTATGACTACGAGTCTCATGTCGCAATTGAAATTAACGCGGCATCGCCAACATTTGAAAACTGCAATTTTTCGGGTAACTGCCGAAACCTGATAGTTACCGGAATCAGCAAACCGACCTTTACCAATTGCAATTTCGGACCTTCTATCGTTCAAAATGGTGAATGTTATAATATCGGTATGGATATGAACGCGAACCTGGTTTTCAGTACCGACTCGATCAAATTTAATGACAAGGAAATACGGGCTATTAAAATACTTCCGTCTACAATAATTGACAATGGCAACCTGAAGCAGCTTACCTTTAAAAATCTTGCCAATCCCACCTATTGCCTTTATGGAACTACCACCGTGCATGATACCTCATCTCTGGTTATTGATCCGGGAATCGTGATCAAATGCCGCGATTATTCCTCAATGATCACAGCGAATGGTACTTTAACCGGCATCGGCACCGACACGGAACCCATTATTTATACCCATATTGCGGATGATACATACGGAAATCCCAGGGATTCTCAAAATGACGGAATTAATGTTCCGGGCAATAGTAGTTCCGGAAGAATTGCAATTTACGCGAAAGCAACTTCTAAAATCGAAAACTGGAAAATACAGTATGGCGGATACAATTCAGACAATTGGGCTGTATATGTTTCGAACGGCAATATCGTAAGTAAATGCGAAATTAAAAATTCATACCGCGGGATTTACTTCAGTCAGGATGCACAGATTCTGAACAATTCATTCCAGAATATTAACTATTATCCGTTGGGCCGCTATGTAAATCAGGGCAATCCTGTATTATTGGGAAATACTATTTCGAATGTTGCTAATGTCGGAATACTGATCGCTGGTTTCGGTACTGATTCTCCGGTACTTAAATCGCTTGATTTTGCAGGATTTACAAATGTGGCGTATATTGTTGAATCATCGCTGACTATCGCTGCAGGGAATGTCGTTTCCATTGATCCGGGAGTGGTCATTAAGTTTGTTGGGAATGGGACCTTTCTTGTGAATGGTGCTTTAAAAGCATTGGGAAAGGAGAGCAACAAAATCATTTTCACTTCCCTGAAGGACGACTCAGCATCCGGCGACAGTAACAACAACGGAACTGCCACAGTACCGGCATCTGGGGACTGGAATGGAATTGAATATTCGGGAACTGCCAGTGATACAGAAAATATCCTGAAAAACTGTGAAATCCGGTATAGCGGTAATTATTACTATACTAAAGGTGCGCTTAGAATGACAGATTGCCGCGTTGTGATGGATTCAATCAAAGTAAATTTCAGCAATTCCTGCGCGATGGCTATTCTGGGCGATGCAAATCCGGTGATAACCAACAGTCAGTTCTACAACCTGGCTAATGCTCCTGTTTATATGGATATGTTCTCCAATCCAACTTTCACCGGAAATAAGATTGCAAATGTACCACGGATAGGGTTACTTCTTCGGGGGCAAACTGTTGCAGGTATCGTACCTGTCCGGAGTTTCGCAGGTTTTGATACTATCACCTATCTTCTCGAAGAAAACATGACCGTAACCGGCCAGTTAACGATCCCTGCCGGATTAACTTTCAAAGGTTCTGGAATATGGTACATCAGAGGCAGGATTGATGTACAGGGTACTGAACAAAAGCCGGTTATCTTCACAACGCAGGAGGATGATCTGTACGGAAATCCGAAAGACACTCAGCAAAACGGAACAATAGCAAATAATAACGGAGGAAGCAATTTTGTTTTCTACGACGAATCGAATGACCTAAGCACAATAGATCATGCATTATTCCGTTACCCGGCGTCAATTCCAATTAAACTCACCAATGCTTCACCCAAAATACTGAACTCTAAATTCGAGAACATGGCTTATGCCGGAATTTCCCTGGCGGGATCAAGTGCTCCATCTATAAACCAATGTACATTTCATAATATTCCATTTCCATTTACAACTTCACTGGTTACCTATCCCTCGGAATCAACCGGTAATATTATTTCAGGCACAACGGGAAGGGCTATTCGGGTTTCCGATGAGACTCTGACCAGCAACGTAACACTGGTGAGGCGCGATTTTGCAGGGATTACGAATATACCTTATGTATTCCAAAATTACACCGTCGGAAACGGTGCAAAACTTACCATCAAACCTGGAATAGTTTGCAAGTTTATGCAGTATGGATATCTGAATATCCAGAACGGGCTAATTGCCAGGGGAGGAAGCACAACCGACAGTACAATTGTGTTTACATCCGACAGGGATGACTTTTATGGTGGCGATACTTACGGCGATGGCGATGCAAATCTTCCCTCCCTGAACCATTGGTATGGCATCTATTTTTATAACGAATCGATTGACGAAAATTGCGTACTCGAAAATTGTATTATTAAAAATGGCTCATATTATTATTACCAGACATATTCAGGCAACAAGGGAGCAGTCACCCTGGACAATGCCTCCCCCACGCTCACAAACTGCCTGTTTGAAGATAATTACAACGGAATTATATCATTCAATATTTCGTTACCAAAAATTACCAACTGCGACTTTGTGGGAACGGAACCGACGAATGGTTTTGGAATCTTAAACCAGACTGCAGCAAATACAGTAACTGCAACAGGTTGCTGGTGGAACAGCAATACGGGGCCAAGGCATGTTTCAAATCCGGGAGGTATGGGTGAACGGGTATCCGACTATGTCAACTTTACCCCATTTGCCGTTCAACTGGCAAAACCTGTACTGGGCGATGTGAGCATGAACGGTGAAGTTAAACCTTTCGATGCGTCACTTGTTCTGCAGCACGCTGTGGGAAACATCATCTTAACCACCAAGCAGCAAACTGTTGCTGATGTAAGCGGGAATGGTGCAATTTCAGCCTACGATGCCTCCCTGATTCTGCAGTACAGTGTCGGCCTGATCACCAGGTTCGAACCTTCAGGCACCAAAGCGGCCATATTAAATAACCCGGCCACCATTTCATTTTCCGAAATCATCAGTGATCCAGCTAAAAAGACCTTCGAAATCCCACTCTCCGTTTCAACTGCCCAGGGAATCAAATCACTGGATATGAAATACTCCATCAATCCGAATCAAATCAGGTTTTTGGGAGTAAATAAAGAGAAACTTCCGGCCGGATTTTCGATCGAAACAGGATTCAATGAGAAAACGGGAGAAATCGCCATTTCACTGGCATCGGCCAATGATCTGGTAATGAGCAATCAGTCGGTGATACTCGAATTTGAATTTTTGAATTCAGGGATACCCGAATCCCGGTTCAATCTATCATCTGCGATGGCAAACGATCATTACCTGACTGACATTCACAGCTATCTAACCATAAGAAGCAACTCACAATCCGGCCTTACCGAACCTTTAATTTATGCTGACTTCGATGCGATTCATATAAAATTAATGCTGGCAAAGGCAAATCAGAAATTGCACATCCAACTGTTTGATATCGTTGGGAAATCTCTCTACCTGCGATCATTTAACATTACGGACGAGGGACTTCAGTACATTGATTTACCCATCTCCGATATCGGTAACTCCTATACCGGAGTATACATTTTATATTTAAAAGCTGAGGGTTTCAGTTATTCCAGGAAACTGCTGATAAAGTAATCAATCCGTCATAAATGGCTCTGTTTTAGCAATAGGGCCATTTACTACGGACTGCAATCATTATAGATAAACGCATTCTTGTTCTGGAATTCTTACTCTTCATACCTGTTACAGGCATTTATGCATTCTGGAACCGGAACCAGACACTTAAATAAAATTATACCAATGAACAGATTTATCAGCTATATACTTGCCTTATACCTATGTCCATTTTGTTTGGCGATATTCCTGTCAGGTACCGCAATGGCACAAACAATCACCGGATTTTCGATCGAAGGGACAACGGTTTTGGAAAAGGACAGTTTCACCATAGCGGTCAAAGCCGACTCCCTGTTAACGGGGAAAGGCATCTTCGCATTTCGTTTGGGTATTTCGTATAACCCTGACTATATTGAATTTCAAAATATCGATTCAGCAGGAGCAGTGCTGAAAGGATGGGGAATCCCCGCCTTCAGCAATAAAACCCGGGGCAGAATTATTATTGCAGGAGCCGGATCTTCGCCACTCACGGGAAATGGAAATATGTTCTACCTCAGATTCAAAGCATTGCGTGGCGGCAATACCTATGTTGACAATATTTCAGCAGAGAGTTCACTCAATGAAGGTTCACCCATAATGACCCTGAAAAGAGGATTGATTCAGGCAGGCTACCGCTCCTATCCCGATATCTATCCGGATAATATAGAGCTTTATGTAGGAGATGAAGCTCAGATGCATGTAAATGGCGGAACGGCTCCATTTATCTACAGCACCGTTGATTCGTCGATCGCGGTAATCAGCAGCCAGACGATGGTTAAAGCCAGGGGACCTGGTCTCACCAAAGTATTTGTAACGGATAAGGATGGCGAAAAATCATTCACTACCGGAAATATTGATGTGAGGGCCATTAAGCTAACTGCCCTGCGCAGCACGGCATGGCCAAAGGATACATTTTATCTTCCTGTGAAGATTGATATTGCGCCGGGAACAAAGGTTTATTCCGGGTATTTCGAACTTACATTTAATACGAATATTCAGGGAATTACAGAGAGTGTAAAAGTTGGAGACTTTCCCGTATCAGCTCAGAATAACTCCTCATCAAACCTAGTGAAAGTATCCTTTGCCTCCAGCGCCGGCATATCAGGAAGCGGCATTCTTTGTTACCTGGGATTTAAAGCAGTAAACAGCGGAAACCATTATTTCGATTTCCGGAACCTGCTTTTCAACGAAACACTGAGCGCATTCACTTACCGTGATTATGTGGAAGTTTATGCCTTACCCGTGCTGAACCTGTCACCGAACAGTGCAACACTGATGTGGGGAGCCACCGAGAAAATTACAGTTACAAACGGAACTCCCCCGATGACCTATAAAGTTTCTGATCCCATACGGGCATCGATCGACGTACAGGGAAACCTGCAGGCTTTATCCGGCGGGAAAGTGAGGGTAACGGCCACCGATTTTCACGGGGCAACCAAAACAAGTGATGATTTTTTGATCCTCGACAATCAATTTTCAATTACAAATACTGACGGTGTACTCGACAGGGTTACCCGGGTGCCGGTATCCACTACATTACTGCCAACTGGAAAAGCAGTTTTTGATTTCGAAGGGGTTATCACTTTCAATGAAAATGAACTGGACTTTACAGGCATTGATCCGGTTGATCCGGGTATGATGACCGCATTTGTCAAAAACGGCAATTCAGTTCATATCGTTGGGGCAACCAGTACAGGAATTCAATCCGGAATAATCTGCTATTTAAAATTTCAACTAAAGAACACTGTTGCTTTAAATCAACAGTCATCAATTACGCTGAATTCTCTTAAGGCCAATGAGTCATCGCTGTACTCAAATATATCGGGGGGAAAAATTACGCGCGTTGAACAACTGAACTACCGGCCTGTGGCTAAAGCTGGTACAAACAGAACAGTACAGGAAGGTGAAACTTTTCAACTCGACGGATCACAATCGTATGACGAGGATGGCAGTCCGATCACTTACTCGTGGAGATCTCCGCAAGGAATTCATCTGAATGACAGCACTTTGATGAAACCAACTTTCACTGCACCGGATGTTAAGGTGAATACGATCTATACATTTACCCTGGTTGTAAACGACGGGACTTCAGACTCTGATCCTTCGAACGTTACAATTACAGTTTTGCAAGTCAATAAACGTCCTGTTGCCAATGCAGGTCCCGATAAAAGCTATACAGAGGGAAACTCCGTTTCGCTTGATGGCAGTTTATCCTCCGATTCTGATTTGGATGTGATCTCCTATAAATGGACTTCCCTCGGTGGAATAATTCTTTTTGATCCCCTAAGCGCTTCACCATCGTTTATTGCACCCCAGGTGAATGCCGATATCTTTTATAAGTTTAAACTTGAAGTATCTGATGGTGTGCTCACCTCATTCCCCGATACGGTTGAAATAAAGGTAATGCAGCTCAATAAAAAACCCGTTGCTTTTGCAGGAGGAGACCTGACGGTAAATGAAGGCGCTCTTGTTCAACTCGACGGATCATTGTCCTCCGACCCCGATAATGATGCGATTACCTGGAAGTGGATTGCACCACCTGTGGTTGTTTTAACATCACAGGCAATTAGCAATCCAACATTTACGGCACCTTCTGTTCAGCGCGATTCGGTATTGGTCATTTCGCTGGTTGTTAACGATGGCAAACTGAATTCAGATACCGATAAAGTTTCCATCACCGTAAAAAATGTGGATATACTGAGTACTGAAGCCCAAATTTTGAAGGTTGATGTATTGAACGCCGACTCGGTCCGGATAGACCAGTCATTATTTAGTGTCGTCATGTATATGCCTTACGGCTACGATGTAAGGACGTTGGCACCAACCTTCCAGTTATCACCACAAGCAACCATCAACCCGGCAGGCGGATCAATCCGGAATTTTGTATCTCCTGTTCAGTATACCGTAACTGCGGAAGACGGCACTACTAAAAGAACCTATTCGGTAAAAGTATTTGTCCCGACATTAACACTGAAAAGAGCCCTTACAACCGGATGGAACTGGATTTCATTGAGTGCGGTTCCCCCTGATCTGAAAGTCGGATCTGTATTGGGAAGCCTTTCGCCCGAGAACCTGGACTATGTTAAATCGGCAACATCTTCGGCCGTATATTACACTACTTCAGGCTGGTTTGGCGATTTGAAAAATCTTCCGCAATATGAATCAATGATGCTTCGAAAATCATCTGCTGAAGTTTTCACACTATCAGGAACTGAAATCAACCCGGTTTTGACCTCCATTCCGGTTTCAACAGGCTGGAACAGGATCGGCTATATTCTGAAAGGCAATGCGGCAATCGGAGGCGCATTCGAACAGTCAACCCTTCCTTCGGGAGATATTCTGCTCAAGAGCAAGGAAGCTTCTGCCATTTATTACCCGGGAACGGGTTGGATAGGGGATCTTGATTCGCTAAAAGTATTGCATGGATATATGATGAAAACTGTTTCGAACAGCAACATCCGTTATAAGGCCACCAGCGCCGTGTTAAAATCGGCCCAACAATCTCTGTTTTCAAGGTATGAATTACATGACAACTACCGGATCACGCCTTCGCAGTTCGAACATTCGGCTAACCTGGTTGGTGAACTTGTAAATGAGGAGGGGGAAAATCTGATCAAAAAGGGAGATCTCCTGATTGCTTATTTACAAAACGAGCCCAGGGGTGTTACCGAAGCCTGTTTTGTACCGGCACTCAACCGGTATGTTTTCCTGTTGACGATGTTCTCAAATTCAAACCAGGAAAAATTGATTTTCAAGGTAAAATCGCTGGCAATTGATAGTGAAAAACCGCTCAATGAGGAATTGATTTTCATCCCAAACGAGGTTTACGGACAGGCCATGACCCCTTTTCAGCTTCATCTGGCCAACTCAATCGAAATTGAAAATTCAGAGATTGACGGATCCGTTCTCGTTTATCCGAATCCGGTAGGTGATGAACTTCAAATCAGGTCAGACGAATTAATTCATTCCGTCACGTTGTCCGGTGTATCAGGTTACAGCATTTTATCCAGATCAAAGATTTCAGCCTATAACTATTTTATCAATACCAAAAACCTGGTTCCGGGAATGTATATCCTGAAAATAGAAACATCAAAAGGGATCATAATCAGGAAATTGATTAAATGATTCATAATTAAGAAAAACCCGACTGAACATGAAAAAAATTATCAGTAAAAATAGCCAGCAGCTTCCTGCCGGAATCCGGAATGAATTCAGTTTAAGCAGATGGAGCATTATCCTTGTGCTGCTTTTATGGTTGCCAATGACTGTAAGCGCCACGCTCACCTTACCCGCTATTCCGAGTAACAGCAACCTTGCCAAACGGTTCGAACTGAGCACAGAATTGATTTTCAGGGTAAAAGCAGGCGAGACTTTTTTACCCAGCGGAGCTTTAATCGCCTATATCAACGGCGAAATCAGGGGAGCACAAACCGCTTCGGTCCTGTTTCCACCTACCGGGAATAATGTTTATAAAGTGCTGGTGTTTAACGATAAAGCCATCGGCGACACCATCCGGTTTAAATATTATGATATATTCACAGAAAAAATCTATGATATCACTGAGAAAATCGAATTTGTGCCAAACCAGGTTCCCGATTACGCGAACCCGGTTATCCTTAATGCATTTTGTCCGCCAGTTGATAAAGTCACAGGATTAGTCCCTGAGAATGGGAAGGAAAATCTGAATGCGACTTGCGACCTGTTCTGGCAGCCATCGTCAAATACAACTTCTTACAATCTCTTCTTGTGGGAGGACGGGGCTTCGGTTCCAACAGTGCCGTACCAGGCAACTATTACTGGTACTACTTTCAAGCTTAACAATTTGAAATACGGCCAGTTATACCGCTGGAAAATTGGTTCCGTGAATGACTGCTCATCGGCTGAAAGTGCAGTTCAGACTTTTAAAGTCAGGCAACTTCCCGACCTGACCGTGACTGATCTACAGGCTCCGGGCAACATCCAATCGGGCAGTAATTTCACCGTTACTTATAAAATTAAAAACATTGGTTTAGGCAATACAGCAGGAAATCAATGGAAAGATGTTATTTATATTTCAAATGACAGGACCTTCAGTAATGAGGACAAACTGCTCTCTGCGAATGTAAACATTAAACAACTGGAACGTGATAGCTTGTACACGCAGTCAATAACCGTTTCGCTGCCCAATGAATATTCAGGAGATTATTATTTCTTCGTCAGGAGTGATTATTACAGCTCCGTGGCTGAATTACTGGAAGATAATAATCAGCTAATATCCCCCAATCCAACAACTGTGGCTTTAAAATCGCTTCCGGATATTCTGGTAAATGATATTCAGTCTGAACAGTTAAATATCAACCCGGGTGATTCAGTTACTTTTAATTGGAAAGTTGAGAATACAGGAGGCGTTAATGCAACGGGAGGATGGGCAGAAAGAATATCTTTGGTTCCTGTTTCCGGATTAAAACTGACGCTTAGTCCAAACATTGAATACAAAGCAGCGCTGAATGCCGGATCGGCAGTTAACAGAAGTGTAAAAATCAAAATACCTGATCTTCCCCGGTTTTCAGGCGAAGCAAACATTGAGGTAGAACTGATTCCATTTCCTGAACTTGAGGAACATATTGCAAACAAAGCAAACAACAAGGCATCATCGGTCAACAAAGTAAATATCGGGGAAATTCTTTCCCTGCAGATACAAACTACCTCGGTCCTTGAAAGTAATGCCTCACCAGTTCGCTGTATTATTACCCGCAGCGGCAATTATACGAATGATCTTACTGTTACCTTATCTGCTTCAGTTAACGGGCAGCTTACAATTCCATCCACGGTCATTATTCCTGCCAATCAGTCATCCGTTGTATTCAATCTCTATACCATAAACAATACGGTACTGGAAGGGACAAGAGACATTGACATAATAGCAGGCGCTGCTTCTTACTCCAATACAGCAAAAAAAATCACCATTCTCGATGACGAAGTTTCCTCCCTTTCGGCTAAAATAAGTAAAACCCCGGCAACCGAAGGGGATACTATCAGGCTGACAGTTACGAGGGATTTGGTTACGAACCTTCCGGTAATGGTAAGCCTCGCAACCAATAAATCCTCGCAATGGACCTTCCCTTCATCTGTTATAATTGCTGCAAATACTGCCTCCGTTGAGGTTTCAGTTATTGTTACTAATGATAATATCCCGGAATTAGCCGGCGATGCAATGATCTACGCCAGTTCCGCCGGTATCACCACGAGCCAGGTAACCGTGAGTATCGCCGATAATGATGTTCCGCAGGTGAGCCTTGAATTACTCACGGACACTGTATCGGAATCTGCCGGAGTATATGCGACGTGGGGTGTGATCAAACGGTTAAAAGGTGATGGTTCGATAACGGTGAATTTAACTTCCAGTCATCTGAATACCCTGTTTTTCCCTGCCGGGATTACACTGCCCCAGGGGGTACCGGAGCAAAAATTTAATATCGGCGTTGTGGATAACATCGAAGTGGATGGTAACCGCAAGCCAACAATAACGGGCTCCGTATTCATCTCATCGTGCAATTGCGGTACATCGGCAGAAAACGGTGGAGTTGTAACAGCTGACCTGGTCATTGTTGATAATGACGGTCCTTCTCTGTCGGTTTCAGTCAACCCGGTATCACTTCCCGAAGGTAAACTGAATGCCGGAATGCTGACCGTATCACGCAACACGCCAACAGATCAGGCATTGAATATAACCATCTCACACAATGATACTTCTGAAGTCAGCATTCCGGTAACGGCAACCATTCCGGCAGGTCAGAAATCAGTTCAGGTTCCGATCGGAACAAAAAATGACCAGATCGAAGATGGAAACCAGATGGTATCCATTCAGGCCAACGCGGAGTCGTTTTCGTCGGGGTATGGGTATGTTTTTGTTTCCGACCAGAATAAACCTGACCTGGTCATCACCAATATTTCTTTAAACAGCGATACTGTTGCAACAAACGACGTAATTGAAATCAGAGGATCTGCCTCTAACGTTGGTTTTTCAAATGCAAATGCAGGAGTTCAGGTAAATTTCTATTTTTCGAAGGATAAGACCTTTGATTCGGGTGACCAGTTAATGGGTAATTATGCCTTTTCGGATCCGATTGTAAAGGAAACATCGGCGGAATTTGTGAAGACTGTGAATGTTCCTGATGAACCCGGAAACTTTTATATCCTTGCAAAAATTAATCCCGGTGAACAGATTACCGAACTGGTTTATTTCAACAATGAATCCAATCCTGCAGCGTTTACCATTATTCCTGAATATTCAGTCACTGCCGTTTCTGATAGCATTAGGTATATGCCGAATAGTACAATTTCCATTCATGGCAATGCCTTGAATTCCAAAAACGGGCTTGTTCCCAATGCTGACGTTGACGTTTATATTTTAACCGGAGGAACCCGCAGGCAATTAAAGGCAAAAACGAATAATCTTGGCGAATATACGACTCAATTTGTACCAAACAGCAACGAATCAGGTCATTACATAATCGGAGCGTGTTATCCGGGTCAAAATCTTAATACTGCCCAGGATAATTTCGACATTCCCGGCATCCGTCTCGCATCCGGTTCAACTATCATCTGGGAAATGAAACTGGGCCAGACACTAACCGGCAAAATAACTGTTAAAAATACCAGCGAAGCTCCGCTGAAACAACTTGTAATTGTGCCGGACAATCTTCCTGCAGGATGTGAGCTTAAATTTGATACCATAACCTTAATGGCCGGGAATCAAACAATGGATTTCAATTTTACACTGAAGGCAACAGAACTGACCAGCGGCCGGGACTACGAAAAAATAAACTTCAGGATAAAATCCAGCGAAGGAATCACGACTGAATTTCCAGCCTGGTACTATTGCCAGGCTTTGCAGGGACAGTTAAAAGCCAATCCGGTAAGCATCAATACCACGATGACGAAAGGAAAATCAAGACTTTATGAACTTCAAATCTATAACAATGGTGCAGGAGAATCGGGTACAGTAACCATAAGTCTGCCTAACGTTAACTGGATGACACTGGTAAGCCCGGCAACGCTTACAAATATGGCTCCACAGGATACAGCAATTGTAATTCTGTCACTTACACCAACTGCAGATATTCCGCTGAATACACCGGTTTCAGGCAATATTGCTGTAAATTGTGTGAATGGCAATGGAGTACTTGTGCCCTACCGGATTGAGGCGGTATCAGAAGAGACCGGTGATTTAAAAGTTGATGTGATTGATGAATATACCTATTTTACAGAAGATAAGCCACATGTTAAAAATGCACATGTTGTGGTTCGTCATCCATTTTCAGGACAAATTATGGCTGATGGATTCACCAACGAAAACGGAATTTTTGCAGTTACCGGCCTCCCTGAAGGTTCGTATAAGATGATGGTTGAAGCAGAAAAACATGAAGGTTTTCAGACAACGATAATTATTGATCCGGGACGTGTAAATGAACAAAGTGTGTTTATAAGTTTCCAGGCTATCACTTACACCTGGGAAGTAGTGCCGACTCAAATTGAGGATAAGTATGATGTTCAGTTGGTTATGAAATACGAAACCAGTGTTCCTGTGCCGGTTGTGCTTGTCGAAATGCCCAAAGTAATGCCGCAACTCTTTAACGATGAAACTTATCCGTTCCTCGTTACCATGACGAACAAGGGTTTGATAACTGCAATAGACGTTCAGCTGACGTTTCCACAGGACGATCCCGAATATGAGTTTGTGACCAATTTTACCATGCTGGATCTTTTAGCTCAGCAATCCATACAGGTTCCTGTAGTCATGAAAAGGAGGATTCCCCTAAAATCTGCTCAGCTTCGCACACCATCATCCGGCCCTTGTTCCAATTATTCAGTAACAATTTACGGATGGGAATGCGGCAAGGACAAACGTTGGGGTCAATCGCAAAATGGATTCACATTTAACGGAAGGGTTTGTGAGGGAACCAGCACCAATACTGGTCCCGATGGCGGACCCTGGGGCAATGGCTGGTTTTGGCCACTTGTTCCAAACAGGGCAGGTAACGGTTCGTACTGGTTCGACCCGGATTTTAATGTACCAAGAATCGGTTCAACGACTGTAGGTTGCGAACCGTGCCTGATATCACTGGCATTAAATGGCATTGGCTGTTTTCCAATATTAGGTCCTATCATAACGAATGGTGCGGGCATACTCGGGTGTATTATCGGACTTGGCGATATGGATGTAACCTTACTGGATCTTGCAGACTGTGGTATGACGGGTGTCGGACTTGTGGTGGATCTTGCTGAAATTGGTTGTGCGTATGGACTTGCCCGTACTGCATACGACTGTTATAAAGATCCTCCGATATTTATAAAAAGTGCAAGCCTGAAATCCGGGGAGCTGCCATCACGTCCGCTGATGCCGCCAATTTTAAAGCAATCATTACAGGATTTGGTTTATGATTTATCTGCCCTTGAATCTTTGGATAGTTTGTCAACCGAAATCATGGGGAAATGGGATTGGAAATCAAAGATCAGCCTGAAGGATTTTAACCGGGAAACAGATCCGTTCATCAAGCAAAACAAGCCATTTACCGCTGAAGACATTGTTATGCTTGAGCAAAAAATGTCCGGTACAGATATTACCAGGGATGAGATCCGCCTTTTTACTACACGATGGAATAATACGGTTAATGCATGGAGCCATCATGTCTATTCACCAACCATTGAATATCCGGATATCATTGATAAATTAAGAATGAAACTGTTTATTGGCAAACTGGTTACAGCTCAGAACTATGCCATTTCCAGGGGATATGAGAATATATTTGATATGTATAACCAGGCTTTGGCCACTACTAAAGAACAAATTGAAGCCGGACGCAGCGCGGTTTGTGCCTCTGTTTCTATTAACATTACCCAGAAGGTGGTCATGACCCGTGAAGCATTTGAAGGTACGCTGACTATTTTTAATGGTCATACCACCGATGCAATGCAGGAAATAAAACTTAATCTGGAAATAAAAGATGAAAATGGCGTATTGTGTAACGACCTTTTCCAGATCGATACCAAAGCGCTGGATATCCTGACCGGAATTGATGGTTCCGGAACACTGGCATCCGGGCAAAAAGGAAGTGCCACCGTTCTATTTATCCCTGAAAAAGGGGCAGCTCCTGAAGTTCCCAAAAGTTATTCCTTTGGTGGTTCATTTTCTTATCTTGATCCGTTTACGGGAGTCACTGTAACCAAACCATTATTCCCCGTAACGCTCGATGTGAATCCAAGTCCCGATTTGTACCTGCACTATTTTATGCAGCGCGACATCCTGGGCGATGATGCATTAACAGCGCCGATTGAACCTATCGTTCCGGCTGAATTTGCCGTCATGGTACAAAACAACGGTTTTGGTACAGCTCAAAATGTGCGTATCGAAAGTGCTCAGCCAAAGATTGTCGAAAATGAAAAAGGACTTGCCATCAATTTTGCACTGATCGGCTCGAACCTCAACGGACTGCCGCGCCAGTTAGGATTGACGAACATTGATTTTGGAAATATTTCACCTCAGAAGGCAGCCATCGGACAATGGTGGTTTACCAGCGATCTGCTGGGTCATTTTGTTTCGTATGAAGCAAAAGTCAGCCACCTCGATAGCCGCGGAAACCCCGATCTGAGCCTGATCAGCGGAGCAACGCTTCATGAACTGATTAAAAGTGTTCGGATTTATTCCGGCGCGGAGGACGGGATCAACGATTTTCTCGTGAATGAAGTTCAGGATGCGAAGGAGTTTCCTGATGTTATTTATCTCTCGAATGGGGGTGTACTCGATGTTTATCCGGCAGTTTCTTCAAGTATAACAGGATCAATGGCATCCGGTAATCACGAACTTGAATTGCAGGTTGCTCCAAAACAGGCCGGATGGAACTATATTAAATTCAGTGATCCCGGAAATGGCACTTACAGGATTGCCAGTGTAATCCGCGAAGATGGACAGGCCATTCCACTGGATAATGTCTGGCAGACGCATGTTACACTTCCTGACGGGAAAGATCCTGTTTACGAAAATATGATTCATTTTCTGGATGTATTCGCAACAACGGCCACACAAAAATATACGATTCGTTTTACTGCCAAAGATCAGAACCCGCCTGAAATTGTGCGGTTCGATAATGTACCGTCTGCGGCTGTAACATCACCGTTGACATCAGTAAACGTGGTATTCAATAAACCCATTGATCCGGCTACCTTCACTTTCGAAGATATGACCCTTCGGATACAGGGCGGCGCAGATGTTATGGATAACGCAGTTAACGTAAGTCAGCTTGATCCGGTAACTTATAGGATCGATCTCACAAGCAAGTCGATACAAAACGGATACTATGTTCTCACGGTTCAGGCCGCAGAGATCAGTAATCTGTCGGGTACAAAAGGGCTGACCGGAAAACAGGCTACCTGGACGCAATTTATCAGTATCCCTGCAGTCAGCGAGTTCATCGGGTTACCCGACAATAATATTGGTGCACCTATCGATTTTATCCTGCTTCGGTTCAATCTGCCCATCGACAGGACGACATTACTGCCTGCCACATTTAATTGGATGAAAGACGGAAGGCCGGTAACCGGTTCAATTCATATTGCCGGCATGGATACCGAAGGCAGGCTATTCCAGCTCTCGGGACTAAACGCATTTATGTCACAGGATGGAAACTATTCACTTACAGTAGATTTGCCAGGCATCAAATCACTGGAGGGAAACAACGGTATCCTGCAACAAAGTGTTGCATGGGAAATCGATATGAAAGCTCCGCAGGTTAACAAGATAATATCTTCGGATGACGGAGGTTACGATGCTCAGCACAAAACTGTATTTACGGTTGAGTTTACAGAACCGGTAACAGGTTTTGGGACCGGTTCACTGGAGTTGTGGAAAGATGGATTAAGACAACCTCTCTCCCAGGTAAACTTCGCCCGGAAGAACGATTCCACCTACCTGTTTACGGAATTCAGGATGCTTACCTGGTACGAAGGCAATTACCTGCTAAGGGTTAAGATGAAAGACATTACCGATCTTGCCGGTAACACATCAACCGACTCAGCTAAGTATGAATGGACTGTGAAACGAACACTTCCCAAAGCAGTAACCAATCTTCATATTACTCCTGATTTGGGATTCTCCAGTACCGATGATATTACTGCCACCAGGGTTTTGGTTGCAAATATGACGGTAAATGAGCCGGGTACCCGAATCCAGATTTATCAAACCGACCAGGTAAATCCGATCCTTCTGGCAGATACGATGAATGTAAACGCAGGTCCGCTTTCCCTGCCAATCAATCTGAACTATTCCGGAAACCTGACTTTGCAGGCCTATTGTATCGATCAATATACGAATAAAGCGATAACAGAAATCCCGGTATTTATCGACGAAGCAGCCCTGGTTAGCAGCTGGAAGAATACACCGCAATCTGTACAGAATCTACAACCTGATTCCCTGCAAATCGAATTCTCGGATAAACTGCTTGATGACTCTAAACTGAAGGAATACCTGAAATTTGAGCGGGATGGTCAGTCATTGAGCGTTCAGAATCTGACAGTCACGAAGACAACTGACAAGATCTATGTTTTGAAAGGGATGAGTCAGGCAGGAACAGCCAGCGGCACCTACAGTTTAAATGTGGATCTCACCAAACTGCAGAAATACAACAGTGGCAAGCAGGGAATTGCGGGTTCAAAAACTCAGTGGAACATCTTGAAATCGAATATATTGCCTGTAGCAAACGCGGGGATTAATCAGTCTGTAAACGAAGGTACTACGGTTTCTTTGGATGGATCTGCATCAGCAGATTCTGACGGAAATACGCTGACCTATGCCTGGACAGCACCTGCCGCGATTGAGCTGAGTTCTGCGACTGCTGCAAAGCCAACGTTTACAGCTCCCGAAGTTACTGCTGATAGAGACTATACTTTTACACTTGTGGTTAACGACGGAACGGTGGATTCTCCTGCGGACCAGGTTGTGATCACTGTGAAGCATGTCAATAAAGCACCTCTGGCCAATGCCGGAGCAAATCAGTCGGTTAATGAAGGCGAAACGGTTATGCTGGATGGAATTGGATCAACTGATTTTGACGGGAATACGCTGACCTATGCCTGGACAACACCTGCCGGGATTACCCTGAGTTCCGCGACTGCTGTGAAACCAACATTTACGGCTCCCGAAGTCACTGCTGATACAGACTACACTTTTACACTTGTGGTTAATGACGGAACAGTAAATTCTCCTGCAGACCAGGTTGTAATCACCGTGAAGCATGTCAACAAAGTACCTCAGGCGAATGCCGGAGTAAATCAGTCAGTTAATGAAGGTTCAACAGTTTCCCTTGATGGCATTGGATCAACTGATTTTGATGGAAATCCGCTGACCTATGCCTGGACAGCGCCTGCCGGGATTACCCTAAGTTCAGCGACTGCGGCAAAACCAACATTTACGGCTCCTGAAGTCACGGCTGACACAGACTACACATTTACTCTTGTGGTTAATGACGGAACGGTGAACTCTCCTGCTGACCAGGTTGTAATCACCGTGAAGCATGTCAATAAAGCACCTGTAGCGAATGCCGGAGTAAATCAGTCGGTTAACGAAGGCGCAACAGTTACGCTGGATGGAATTGGATCAACTGATTTTGACGAAAATCCGCTGACCTATGCCTGGACAGCGCCAGCCGGGATTACCCTGAGTTCCGCGAATGCTGTGAAACCAACATTTACGGCTCCCGAAGTCATTGCAGACACTGACTATACCTTTACACTTGTGGTTAATGACGGAACGGTGAACTCTCCTGCAGACCAGGTTGTAATCACCGTGAAGCATGTCAATAAAGCACCTGTCGCCAATGCAGGAGTAAATCAGTCGGTTAATGAAGGCGCAACAGTTTCTTTGGATGGAATTGGATCAACTGATTTTGACGGAAATCCGCTGACCTATGCCTGGACAACACCTGCCGGGATTGTGCTGAGTTCCGCGAATGCTGCAAAACCAACATTTACGGCTCCTGAAGTCATTGCAGACACTGACTATACCTTTACACTCGTGGTGAATGACGGAACAGTAAATTCTACTGCAGACCAGGTTGTGATCACTGTGAAGCATGTCAATAAAGCACCTGTCGCCAATGCAGGAGTAAATCAGTCGGTTAATGAAGGTGCAACGGTTACGCTGGATGGACTTGGATCAACTGATTTTGACGAAAATCCGCTGACCTATGCCTGGACAGCACCTGCAGGGATTGTGCTAAGTTCAGCATCTGCGGCAAAACCAACATTTACGGCTCCGGAGGTCATTGCAGACACAGATTATACTTTTACACTTATGGTCAATGACGGAACAGTAAATTCTCCCGCTGATCAGGTTGTCGTCACCGTGAAGCATGTCAACAAAGCACCTCAGGCGAATGCCGGAGCAAATCAGTCGGTAAACGAAGGCGCAACGGTTACGCTGGATGGAATTGGATCAACTGATTTTGATGGAAATCCGCTGACCTTTGCATGGACAGCGCCTGCCGGAATTGTGCTGAGTTCAGCAACTGCGGCTAAGCCAACATTTACGGCTCCTGAAGTAACTGCTAACACAGACTACACTTTTACTCTTGTGGTGAATGATGGAACCGTAAATTCTCCATCAGATCAGGTTGTTGTCACTGTGAAGCATGTCAACAAAGCACCTGCCGCCAATGCCGGAGTAAATCAGTCGGTTAATGAAGGCTCAATGGTTACGCTGGATGGAATCGGATCAAATGATTTTGATGGAAATACGCTGACCTATGCCTGGACAACACCTGCCGGGATTACCCTGAGTTCAGCGACTGCCGCAAAACCAACATTTACGGCTCCCGAAGTCGCTGCTGACACAGACTACACTTTTACACTTGTGGTGAATGACGGAACGGTGGATTCTCCAGCAGACCAGGTTGTAATTACTATTTTACAGGTATTTAAAGCTCCTGTCGCGACCTTACAGCAACCAAGCTGCTCCGTATCCACTGGATCAATCACGGTAACTGATCCAATAGGCGCAGGTATTGCATACAGCATCAACGGTACAGATTATACCAATACAAATGGTATATTCACCCTGTTACCCGCGGGCATTTACAGCATAACTGCCAGAAATGCTGATGGAATTATTTCCGCCGGGACTACTATAACCATCAATGCGCAACCGCCGACACCTGCCCTGCCAACAGCCAGTGTAACCCTGCAACCCACCTGTACAGTATCCACAGGAACCATCACGGTAACGGCTCCAACGGGACCGGGAATGACTTACAGTATTAATGGTTTGACTTATACCAATACATCGGGTATTTTCACAAGTGTTCCGGCAGGCACCTACAACATTACTGACAGGAGCACCGCCGGATGTACTTCCAACGGAACCAATGTAACGGTCAATGTTCAGCCGGCTACACCAACACCTCCTCTGTTGGGAATAATTACTCAACCGGCCAGGACAGTAACAACCGGGAGTGTAATATTTAATGGGTTACCGGCAACCGGATCCTGGACCCTGACCACCTCTCCTGGCGGAACAGTCACGCCAGGTAGTGGAATCAGTAAAACATTGACAGGACTTGCAGCCGGAACCTGGTCCTACACTGTGACCAATGCCTCAGGATGCACCTCGGTTTCATCACCGAGTGTGGTTATCTATGCCCAACCCTCGGCACCCGCAGGACTGACCGCTACATCATGCAATGACCTGGTAACCTTAAAATGGAATCAAAACACCGATCCAAATTTTAAACGCTACAGGATTTATCAGGGTACGACAAACAATCCGACAACACAGATAGACTCCACGACGGGGGGTATTTCGGAGACTGAAAAAATAATATCAGGACTCACACGAGGTCAGATGAATTATTTCAGGATCACCGCAATGAATAACGGCGGTGCTGAAAGCAATTTCGGTAACGAGTCATCCGTTGTTGTTAAGACAGGTGTAATTCCCGAAATCAAAGCCAAATGGGGTGATTTGCTGATCTGTTATAACCTTGACAATTTAATTTCAGGTTACCAGTGGTACAAGGGCAGCACATTAATTCCAAATGCAACCCTGCAGTATTTTTCAACAGAAAAACAATCGGGTAGTTACTCTGTGATGACCACAGACCTGGATGGGTGTAAAAATTCATCAACTCCGGTTCAGGTGATTGCCGCCGGGTTAAAATCACTCTTTGTTTATCCAAATCCTGCATCGGTAAGCTTTGCATTAAAATTAACTGACACCACCGGATTGAAGATTGGATCAGACGAAAAAGCTACAGTTACGCTGATCAATCAGGCAGGACAGGTAGTAATGGAATTACAGGTAAAAAATCTGGATGATGAACTGCTTAACACTATTCCCGTAAATGATCTGGTGAATGGTGTCTATATCGTTCAGTTGCTCGTGAACCAGGAAGATGTGTATTACACGAAGATTGTAGTTTTTAAGTAAACACCTAATTGTAAAAACTTGTCACATGAAGAAAATTGCAATAGCTGTCCTGAAAATTTGCTGCACAGCATTAATGTTGATTATTTCTCCTTCTGATCTGTTTTCCCAGCAGAGAAAACTCAGCATAGCAGAGCACAATGGATGGTATATCGGACTTGGTGCAGGACAGTCAAAATCTCATATTGTCAATGAAGGAGAACTATCTGTTTCAGGACTTGTTTCCAACAAAATGAATGTTAAAGTCGGTTCGTTTGAGATCGGGTACTTTTTTACGCGCTATTTTGGACTCTCGGCCGGAATCGGTTTTGATGCCTGGAAAACTCAGTTGTTGCTGGATTCTTATGAAAGTAAGTTTAATACCACCGATTCGGAGAATGAGTCATACCAACGGCAGGTTACCGGTACCGGTATTGAAGAATTGCAGGAGATTGATTTTTTAACTGTTCCCCTTTGTATGAATCTCCGGATACCTGTTACCCGCTCTGTTGGTTTATTTATGCAGGCCGGTGCGAATGTGGCAATTCCAGTAAATTCGGGTTATTCGGGCAGCGGAACATTTTCCTATAAAGGATATTATCCTGCCTATAATGTTCTGCTTGAAAATCTCCCTGCCTATGGATTTCCGAATAATTATCACACGGTTGCAGAGGGTGACCTGGATTTAAAAAAGTACGCAATTAATGCAATAGTCTCTGCCGGTTTTGAGGTCTTCGTTCAAAAAAATATGCAGATCGGAGTGGCGGCCTTTTACAGCAAATCACTTTCCACTATCTCAGCCTATGCTTCAGACAGTGAATTCCGGCTTACATCGGATGTTGATCAGCTGAACAGCCTGATGGGTGGGTGCAGTAAGGTGTCTTTACAATCAATGGGACTGAAACTCAGTATAAGGTATTACTTAAATTCACATTTGTAGTGACAATTTGGTATCGGCCTGTGAAAATGGTGATTATCACTAAAACTGTACTTTTCCTTTTATTATCTTTGTTTAAAAAAATACTGTTGTCCGGTTATGATGTTCTAAAATCTTTCAATCCTAAGATTACTAAGTCGAAATATGGATATTGCCACTACGTGGCTTCACTTTTCATTTCGTATTAGTTTCTACAAAGATTCAGCTGCTACGCAGCATTCTTATCAGCAACGCGATATCAAAAATCGGATTCAATTTTTACCGGACAAAATCGTTTTAAAATTTACTATATGGAAACAATTAAGATAGTATTAAGCCCGAAAGCAAACATATCGAAATTGATTGAAGCCATTGAAATGTTGAAGGGCGTCAAACGCGTAATAGTCACCAGTGATAAAATGACGGATAAAGATTATATGGCAAATCAAATGACTGCTTCGCGGAAAAGTGGAAAAGGCGACAAAAGTAAAGTATTGGAATTTTTAATTAAATAACCATGAATTTTAGTAAACGGGACAAAGGCACATACAAAAAATTTCCATAGTCAAGCCAATTTATTGAATTGTAATAATTTTTGTATTTATTGGTTTAAATTACATTCCAAATTTCTCAATTCTTTACCGGTGGGAGTACAATACGTTTTTATTAAGCATAATGGCCTTATTGTTTGTCAATAAGGCCATTATTCAGTCAACAGACGACTGTTTGTTACGAGACGTTGTGGAGCGATTTTTTGGGTGATTTTCCTTCATCAAGTGAAACGTCCGCGACAAACTGCCTGATTTGCTGCTCATCTTCCTTTTTACAAATTAACAGCGTTTGTTCCGATTCTACAACAATGTAATCACTGAGCCCCTGGATTACAGCAATTTTATTATCCGGCATATTTATAATGCACTGCTCGGTATCGTACAGGAAAATCTTGTTACCACTTACTGCATTTCCGGCAGTGTCCTTTTTATGATTTTCGTACAACGATCCCCAGGTTCCGAGGTCTGACCATCCAAAATCAGCGCACAATACAAACACATTGTCGGCCTTTTCCATTACTCCGTAATCGATCGATATATTCGGACACTCAGAATATACTTTATTGATGTAAAGAATCTCGTCAGGGGTATTGATATATTTTTTACCATAATCGAACAGGCCGTTCACTTCGGGCATGTGCTTTATAAAAGCATTCAGAATGGCTTTGGCCGACCAGATGAAAATTCCCGAATTCCAGTAAAACTCGCCTGTTTCAAGAAATAACTCTGCCATCTTGCGGTCGGGTTTTTCGGTGAATGTTTTTACCCTGAAAAGGTTTTCCTTTTTTTCGAATTCTGTTTTCTCTGCAACCTGAATATACCCGTAGCCCGTCTCGGGACGATTGGGATGTAAACCCAATGTGAGCAAAACATCCTGTCCGGCAACATACCTCAGACCATTGTTGACCTCCTCAAGGAAGTAGTCCTCCTTCAGAATCAAATGATCCGATGGTGCAACAATCACGTTGGCATCGGGACAAATACTGAGAATTTTATAGGTTGCATAGGCAATACATGGAGCGGTATTTCGCCTTAACGGCTCACATAATACCTGACTTTCTGACAATTCGGTAAGCTGCTCCAGCACTATTTCCTTATAATTCCCGCTCGTTACAACCAGGAAGTTTTGGGTAGGTATAATTCGGGAAAACCGGTCGTATGTAAGCTGAAGAAGCGTGCGTCCAACCCCGAGAATATCTAAAAACTGTTTGGGTTTTTCGGCGGTGCTCAAGGGCCAGAACCGGCTACCAATACCACCAGCCATAATTACACAATAATTCTTTGAATTTTCCATGCGGCTATTTTTATTCAAAAATATTCATTTTTTTGGGATATCTCACCATTGATTTAACGCGAAAACCCCGACTGTTTAAAATGCCCCAATCCATTGATGAAATTATTTGTATTTTTATCTGGAAATTTAAAAGAAGATTTTTTCCTTTGGAGTATCATACATTTGCTGAGTAAATATTTATCAATTAGCAGTATATTTAGTATCTAATAAACTATCAACACGTGAGTGTAATTCATCACATCGGACAATACTTTTTACTGCTGGTCAGGGTATTTAAAAAACCCGAGAAGCATTCGATCTATTTGCATCAATTGGTCCTTGAAATTGAAAAACTGGGAATAAACTCAGTTGGCATTGTTGCCATTATCTCCGTTTTCATGGGAGGCATTATTACCTTGCAGTTAACATACAACATGATCAATCCGTTATTTCCCCGCTACCTTATCGGACTGGGAAACCGCGATACCCTGATCCTCGAATTCTCATCAACAGTACTAAGCCTTATGCTTGCCGGAAAAGTTGGTTCAAATATCGCATCGGAACTTGGCAGTATGCGGGTGACAGAGCAAATTGATTCAATGGAAATTATGGGTGTTAACTCAGCTTCCTTCCTTATACTGCCCAAAATTATAGCGGTAGTTTTTATGAGTCCTATTTTGTTTATCATCAGCGTTGCATGTGGAATTTTTGGTGGGCTTATTACCGGCCCTTTGTCGGGAAGTGTCACCGTCGCAACTTATCTTAACGGTGTTACCACCCTGTTTGTCCCGTTTTATGTCTCCTTTTCAATCATAAAGACTCTTTTCTTCGGATTCTTAATTGCCACAGTCCCTGCTTACCTGGGCTATTATGTTCAGGGAGGCGCTCTGGAGGTAGGTCGTGTAAGTACCAAATCGGTGGTCAATACAAGTATACTGATACTGTTTTTCGATCTTATACTTACCCAACTGTTATTCAAATGATTGAAATCAGAAATATATTCAAGTCTTTCGAAAGGCGCGAGGTACTCAGGAATATTTCCACCCTTTTCGAAAAAGGAAAAACTAACCTGATCATTGGGCAGAGTGGATCAGGAAAGACTGTTTTGCTAAAATCTATTGTGGGTCTGATTGAAATTGAAAGCGGCGAAATTCTTTTTGATGGCCGCGATACCCGTTTGATGAACTTCACAGAACAAAAGGCACTCCGGAAGGAGATCGGCATGGTTTTTCAGAATGGTGCGCTGTTCGACTCTCTCACAGTAGAGGAGAATGTTCGGTTTCCGATGGATATGTTTACCATGATGAGTATGAAAGAGAAGACAAACAGACTCAATTTCTGCCTCGAAAGGGTGAACATTATGGCATCGAACCGCTTATACCCCGCTGAGATCTCGGGAGGAATGCGTAAACGCGTGGCCATTGCCCGTGCCATCGCATTAAATCCCAAATACCTGTTTTGCGATGAACCCAATTCGGGGCTTGATCCGGTAACTTCTATCCTCATTGATGCACTTATAAAGGAAATAACGGCAGAATTCGATATCACTACGATTATCAATACCCACGATATGAATTCAGTCATGGAGATCGGGGAGAGAATCCTGTTTATTTCCGAAGGCAGGAAGTGCTGGGAAGGAAATAATACACAAATTTTTAATACACAAAATAAGGAGTTGAACGCTTTTGTTTTCGCTTCCCCTTTTTCAAAAAAATTTAAAGAAATAAAACAAATGGAGGATGACGAATGAGGTACATGCTGATAGTATTAATGCTTTTTCTGACACTTGCCTGTTCCCAAAACAAAGTACCAAAGGGGATCCTGACAAAAAAACAAATCACCCCGGTATTGGTGGATATTCATCTGGCGGAAGCCATATATGCCCAGCGATTTGCGCTGGAAAGCAGCCGCGAAAATTTCCAGGAAGACCTGTATCTTTCCATACTCAAAAAGTATAAGATTGATCAGAAGGTTTTTGAACAATCTGTTTTATACTATGGCAAATATCCCGATAAATACAAACCAATTTACGATGAAGTCCTCAACCGGCTTAATGCGTTGAGCGCAAAAAACAGGGCAAAAGACTCAATCCAGATTAAAATCAGAGCGGCAGAGACCAGGGCAAAAGATTCCCTTGAACTCATTAAAATGAAGGCAGATTCAATCGCGAAAGATACCATTCTGAACGATACGATTAAAGCAGATTCCCTATCAAAAGACACGATCAATCTTATAAAGCCTGTTCCAAAAGGTAAAGATACGGTTAAAGGCAATCTGATTAAACCTGTTCCTAAACCCAAGGAAGCCTCCACAAACAATGAAATGAGGGCAAAGTGAGATTCATGAAGTTGTTCAGTCATAAGACGACCCGCTATGCGTAAATTATCAGCTCACTACATCTTCCAGGGTACAGGAACCGTGCTTATTAAAGGAATCATCGTTCTGTCGGATGATGGAATTGTGACCGATATCATCGATACCAAAGGAGATCTGCAAGAGATGGCCGGCGTGGAGTTTTACAATGGGGTACTGATACCTGGATTTGTAAATGCCCATTGCCACCTGGAATTATCACATCTGCTGGGCATTTTTCCCGAAAAGACAGGCTTACCCCATTTTTTGAAAAATGTGGTTGACCATCGCAACCAGGAAGGGAACAGCATTATTGAGGCCGCGCAAAAAGCTGATTTTGAGCTCTGGAACAACGGGGTAGTCGCAGTTGGCGATATCTCGAATTCCGATTATACGTTAGCGCTTAAATCCCAATCAAAAATAGTCTATCATACATTTATTGAAGCACTTGGCTTTTCACCTCAGCGCGCCGAAAAGGCCTTCTCATGGGCACGATACTGTTACGACCAGGCACGATCGCTTGGATTATCCGCTTCAATTGTTCCGCACGCCCCATATTCGATATCCGGGGAATTGTTTGAAAAAATATACGAATTTGCCCTAAATGAGCAGTCAGTTTTGTCCATGCATAGCCAGGAAAGCTCATCAGAGGACGATCTGTATCAATCCGGTAACGGAGATTTTGTCCGGCATCTGAGTGAAAACCTGGGTATCGACCTCTCCTTTTTCAAACCAACAGGCAAATCGGCACTGGAGAGTGTAATCAACCTTCTTCCAAAGGAGAATAATCTACTGCTCGTTCACAATATCCATACCGGCCAAAACGATATCGATCTGATTCAATCAACCCGGGCCCGGAATAAAACATGGTTTGTCCTGTGCCCGAATTCAAACCTGTATATCGAAGACCGTCTTCCGGACATCAACCTGTTCCGTGAAAATGGGTTGCCGTTATGCGTGGGAACGGACAGTCTTTCATCGAATCCGAAACTTTCAATGCTGGAAGAGCTCAAAACAATCCAGGCGCAATTCCCCGCTATTCCGTTTGGCGAAATCGTGGTTTGGGCAACCCGGAACGGTGCTGAAGCCCTGGAAATGAGCCAATGGGCTGGTACTATTGAGATCGGAAAGAAGCCCGGAATCAACCTGATTACCGGCATGGATCTGCAAAATCTCCGGTTACTTCCACAATCAAAAGTAAAAAGATTGATGTAAAAACGTCGCGAATGCACAAATCCATCACACAAAACTTAACTTTGCCCAGTACGAAATTTTACAGACTGTTTTATGTCGACTTTTCTTTTTGATCAAACAATTTTCGGGCCTGTTGTTAGTCGCCGGTTGGGCATATCACTTGGAATCAACTTATTACCAAACGATTCAAAACTATGCTCATTCGATTGCATCTATTGCGAATGTGGCTGGAATCCCGAAAAAGGCACTGTTAAAGCAATACTTCCGACCCGGATTGAGGTGGCCGGGAAATTACGGGCAAAATTAGTGCAGATGAAAAATGAAGGAAATCTACCCGATGTCATCACTTTTGCCGGCAATGGCGAGCCCACCATGCATCCCGATTTTGCCTCCATTATTGACGATACCTTACTTATCAGGAATGAACTGTGTCCGCATGCGCGGATCGCTGTCCTTTCCAATTCAACCATGCTGCATAAAACGAACGTAATTGAGGCGCTTCGGAAAATTGATGATAACATCCTCAAACTTGACTCCGGAATTCCGGAAACAATCCGGTTACTCGATCAGCCAGTAGGGAGGTTCGATTTACCTGCGGTGGTGAACAGGCTCAAAAAATTTGAAGGGCATCTTATAATTCAAACCATGTTTATCAGAGGGAATTATCAGGATTCGATCATTGATAATACAACCGAAACAGAACAGGTTGCCTGGATTGCGCTGCTTCAGCAGATACGCCCTGAACTTGTGATGATTTATACCATTGCGCGCGATACTCCCGCGAACAATCTTCAAAAGGTTTCGGCGGAGGATCTGGAATTCATTGCAAAGCGGGTGAAAACCGAAACAGGACTCGAAGTCCAGGTAAGCGGGTAACCAACCGGAAGATTAAATATTGCCTGTCCATCTGTCATATTTTAGAAATAAAAGAAAAGTATTCTTAACTTTGATTTTAACCGAATACAGGAAACACTCAAACAATAAATATAATTACCTGAAATTAATATGAGTTTTACAATGGAAAAAAAATTACTGTTCGTGGTTTTCGTGACGATGCTGATTGCTCAGACAACTTATGGGCAAACCATTAACAATAACCCGGGCTCGCTCGTGGAATATGTAAATCCCCTGGTGGGAACAGATTCCGATTTTGCATTATCAAATGGCAACACCTATCCGGCAATTGCATTACCATGGGGTATGAATTTCTGGACACCGCAGACCAACAAAATGGGAAACGGCTGGGCGTATATGTATGATGATACCAAAATCAGGGGATTTAAACAAACCCATCAGCCCAGTCCCTGGATCGGTGATTACGCGGCATTCGCCTTATTCCCGGAAACGGGGAAGGTGATAACTGATGAAAATAAGCGGGCTTCGTGGTTTTCGCATAAAGTCGAGATTGCCAAACCTCATTATTACAGGGCCTATCTTTCGAACTATGATGTAATTACGGAGATTACCCCAACCGAAAGGGCTGCTCAGTTCCGTTTCACATTTCCCGAATCGGAGTCTTCACACATTCTTATTGATGCCTTTAACAAGGGATCGATGGTAAAAATTTCGAAACAGGAAAGAAAAGTAACTGGCTATTGCCGGAATAACAGCGGTGGTGTTCCCGCAAACTTTCACAACTATTTCGTTATCGTTTTTGATAAGGCTTTTGATGAAGTGTCCACCTGGAAGGACAGTACATTAACCGAAGGAAGTATGTCGGCCGAAGGAAAGCATGTAATGGCCGTTCTTTCCTTCAAAACAAAAAAAGGGGAACTCGTCCATGCAAGGGTGGCATCCTCATTCATCAGTCCCGAACAGGCAGAACTTAATCTCCAACGTGAAATAGGCGGCAATTCGTTCGACCAGACCAAAAGCAAAGCGGAGGAAGCCTGGAACAAGGAACTGGCAAGGGTAAAGGTTGAAGGCGGAACAATTGAACAAACCCGTACATTTTACACCGCCCTCTACCGCACAATGCTCTTTCCGCGTAAATTTTACGAAATAGACGCAAATAATAAAGTGACTCATTATAGTCCTTACAACGGTAAAGTTCTGCCGGGATACATGTTTACGGACAATGGTTTCTGGGATACTTTCCGTGCCGTATTCCCTTATTTCACAATGATGCATCCCACCCTGAGTTCTCATATTATGGAAGGGCTGGCCAATACCTACAACGAGAGTGGCTGGTTACCCGAATGGGCAAGTCCGGGGCACCGCGATTGCATGATTGGTTCGAATTCGGCGGTCAACATTGCCGATGCTTACCTTAAAGGAATCCGCGGGTTCGATATCGCCACATTGTACCAGGCGATCCAAAAAAACACCGAAAATGAAGGGCCTTTAACCTCTGTCGGTCGTTTCGGAGTTAAATACTACAATAAATTAGGTTATATTCCTTATAATGTAAAGGTTAATGAAAATACGGCGCGCACACTTGAATATTCATTTGCCGACTGGTGTATCTGGAAACTCGCGAAGGACTTAAAACGGCCGCAGCAGGAGATTGACCTTTTTGCAAAACGTGCGATGAATTACACCAATGTTTTTGACAAGTCAGTCAACTTTATGCGTGGCAGAAACGAAGACGGTACCTTTCAGTCGCCTTTCCGCCCTGATAAATGGGGCGATGCTTTTACCGAAGGCTCAAGCTGGCATTATACCTGGTGTGTATTTCATGATCCGCAGGGGCTGGCCAATCTTTTTGGAGGCCGCGATAAAATGGCGCAGCGCCTCGATGAAGTTTTCACCTCCGCTCCTACTTTCGATTATTCCTATTACCGGTTTCAGATTCATGAGATTACAGAGATGCTGATCACAAACATGGGGCAATATGCTCATGGGAACCAGCCGGTTCAGCATGCCATTTATTTGTACAACTATCTTGGTCAGCCGTGGAAGACGCAATACCGGGTTCGCGAGGTGATGGATAAACTTTACAATCCAAATCCTGACGGACTTTGCGGTGATGAAGATAACGGACAGACTTCGGCCTGGTATGTTTTTTCAGCAATGGGCTTTTATCCTGTTGCGCCGGGAACCGGTGAATATGTCTTTGGATCACCCCTGTTCCGGAAAATCAATCTTACCCTTGAAAACGGAAAGGTATTCGAGATCAACGCTCCGCAAAATAGTGCAGAGAATGTATATATTCAGAAGACGACCTTGAACGGGAAAGGGTATAACAAGAATTTTATCTCGCATACTGACCTGATGAAAGGCGGGAAACTGCAGTTCGAAATGGCAAAAACCCCCAATCAATCGCGGGGTACGACATCCGAAAGCTTTCCCTATTCGTATACAAAATAAAGTTCCCAAATTGCAAATTTATCTTTTACCTTTGGATGCGGATTAAGGTAAATAAATGGAGAGAATATTTTCAAAGAGTACATTAAGAGAATATTGGGAAATCCATCCTGATTGTGAGCAGTATTTAAAAACCTGGCACGATACAGCTTTAAGTTCTGACTGGAAAACTCCAAACGATGTTAAACAGACATATGCAAATGCCAGTATTATTCGGAACAGTCGAATAGTCTTTAATATAAAAGGCAATTCATACAGACTTGTGGTAAAATTCAATTTTGTGAAACAATGGATTTTTATCCGGTTTATCGGTACTCATTCTGAGTACGATAAAATAGATGCTAACTCAATATAAAAAATTAAATTATGAATATACAACTCATAAAATCAGATTCAGATTATCACCAGGCTTTGGATAGACTGGAAGTGGTTTTTGATGCATTAACAGGTACACCTGAAAGCGACGAAGCAGATTTGCTCGCATTAATAATTGATGAATATGAGAAAAAACATTACCCGATTGAAGCACCTGACCCAATTGAAGCTATTAAGATTCGAATGGAAGAAATGCATCTAAAGCAAATTGATTTAATAAATGAGATAGGTGGAAAAAGTCGGGTTTCAGAGATATTAAATCGCAAGCGCAAGTTGACGGTTGATATGATTCGCAAACTGACGGCACGATTAAATCTTTCTCCAGGACTATTGATCAGTGATTATCAACTTACAAGATAATGTACTTAGCGATTCAATTGGATGGGACAATGATGCAGATTTTGACCTGGAGATTTTATATCAAAAAAGCCTAAGAATTGATTAATCCAAGAATCGGCACAAAGAAAAGCTATATCTCCAGACTGGAAAACGGGAAAGCCGACATACAAGTATCAACATTGTACAAAATATTCGAGACTGGTCTGGGTCGAAAAATACGCCTGACTCTTTTATAAGAACTATTTTATTCCGATTATCTGCTCCTTCCCCTGGTTGTAAAACTTCACATGAAATAGCCATGGTTGAGAAATCACAAACCGGAATTAAAATATCACCATGGCTATTCCATCTGACCTTTAAAAAACAAATTATATACAGATGAAATAAGTTCGTTAATCACCACTTTTAACGAAAGTCAAAAGTCCAGCTGATGCCCATTAAGGGATGACATTTTATAGACATGCGTTCTAACCAATTGTGCCCATTGGACATGCGTTTTCGAGGAATCGAATTTTTTCCACGATATAGGTTTCCCGATTTTAAACCGGATAGTGTTATTCCGTTTCAGAAACATTTCGCGAGGTAACAGGATCAATTCAAGATTGATCTTAATACCTAAAAACATCCGCAGCCTGTTAATTCCATAAAACAAGCCTGAATTTCGTCCATAAAAATAGAAAGGTACAACATCTCTCTGGCACGAAACAGCCCTTGTAATAAAGCTTTTCTGCCAGTCACAATCCTGGATAACTCCCTGATACCGACGGGATACCTTACCTGCAGGGAAATGGGTAATTGGAATATCCGATTGATATAACTTCTCAAATTCAGCCACATACGCCTTTGAACTCGCCCCATAAGGATTTACAAGCGCGATATAAGGACGTAGATTTGGCACAAAATTAAATGACTCATTTCCAATTGCCTTAAAAGTTCCGTATTTTTCAATCACCGTTTTAGTCAGAGTCAATCCGTCTATAATACCAAACGGATGGTTGGCGAGGAAAAAACATTTTCCATTTTCAGGCAGGTTTTCAAGACCTTCGACCTCAAATGATAAATTGAACTCCTTAACGATAGCCCGATGGAAATCGGCACCCTGACAATCTTTGTATTTTTCGAGAATACAGTTCAATTCATCCTGGTGTATTATTTTTTCGAACCATCGGATTACAAACGCAGGAAATCTTTTCAAAAATTTCGAATCGCTTGCTTTTACGGAACCGGCGACATCAACATACTTCATGGTTTACACCTATTTTAAGCATATCTGTTTTATCAGATAAACAAATTATTAGGCTTCAAATAACGATTAAACCCGGAGTTAATAACCAAATAAAGTACACTCGAAATTTAAAGCACGGCAATTTTACTTTTTTTTCGGAACACTCTAACCAAATGACTCATTTAATTGAATAAAAATTTACTTTGAATAAACGCAGGAACAAATTCGGCTTTTTATCTGCATTTCAGAAGTAACCAGATGGGGATAAGTTAAAAGAAATCGCAAACTTCCAGTTGCCAATAGCCAGTTGCCAGTTGCCAGTTTCCAGTTTCCAGTTTCCAATAGCCAGCAGCCAGTTGCCAGATCAAAACTCAATCATTATCCCAAGTGTCGGAAGAACCGTGCCCGATTCATTTTTCAGCGTTTTGAGCAGGTATTTATTTGGATCATTTGGATCGGTAAGAGCTGCCCCATTGTCATCGGTGGCCTTTACCAGGTAATCGGGCTGATCGGATTTGAAATTGTAGGCATTCTGTACATCGAAATAAAGCATCAGCGACCATTTGTTGTAATACCATGATTTATCTACCCTTATATCGAGCTGATGAAAGGCTTTCAGCCGCAGTTCATTAAATTTGCCGTAATCAAAGTAGCCGAGACCCTGGGCATCCCACGCCGTTTTGATGGCTGATCTTTCCATATCCCAGGGAGTATAAGGTGCACCTCCGAGATACCTCCATTTAAGACCAAGGTCCCAGTTCTTTTTAAAAGTACGCGTACCGGTAATTGTAAGCAGATGACGATTATCCCAGGATGAAGGAATATAGGTTCCGCTTTTGTCGGTAAATTCGCTCCTGACAAATGTATACGTGATTATTGCATTGATCCCCTTGTATTCTTTCAAACGTCCAAGAAATTCTACTCCATAAGCATTCCCCTTACTTGTTGGGGTAACCTCCTCATCACCGTATACGCCGTAATCGGCACCTTTACTGGCCAGCGACACTGAATCTTTTACAGAAAACGGATAACGGGAGTATCGCTTATAAAATCCTTCAACAGTCACCTGTGAATTATCTGAAGGGCGAAATTCAATTCCGGCCACCAGGTGATTCACCTGGATGTATTTAATTCGATTGATTTTATTGACAAGCCTTCCGTCTGTATCGCGGTAGCCCAGGGTGGTATAGGAAGGAAGCTGAGAAAAACGACCGGCATTAAAATTGAGCGATGAACCCGGAGTCAACTTATAGCTCGCCGAGAGTCTGGGGGTTAGCTGCCTGAGCGGATCGGACATCTCGCTTGAATAAGTATTGGCATCTGCCCTTAATCCAAATGAAAGGTCGAGCCGGCTTTGGAGAAAGTTGTGACCAATCTGTCCGAAAATGCCATATTTGGCAAAATCAACCGATGACTGATAATTGATTGTAAAAGGAATATCATTAGCAAAGCTCTTTCGAAAAGTACGGTTGAAATAACTGACATACTGGAGATCAACTCCGTAATTAAGTTTGAAGTCAGTTTCAGAACGGTAGTTATGCTCGTACCTGAATTTGGATTCCTCTTCATACGAATTGTAATCGAGCGTCATTAGCTCTGCCTGTACAATATTATCCTGGTATTTCAACGCGGAGTTATTTAACTTGTTCCGGCTTAAAACATAGGTGTCGTTCCCGTTAGGATTAAAATGCTTTAAAACAATACCCAACGTATAATTCCACTGATCGTTGACGGGCAGATAGCCCAGAATATATCGTTGCTCTTCCGTTTCGTTCGCATCAAGGTTCAATACCGAATTATCCAATGCTCCGAGCCCGATTACCGAAAGCTCTGTCTTTGGATTGATTTTGGTCTTGACCTTAAACTGGAAGTCGTTATAGGTAGGAAGAAACGGGAGCCCGATAGCTTTGAACAAAAATTGCAGGTACGAACGGCGTACCGAAGCCATAAATGTTGTGTTTTTCGCAAGCGGTCCCTCAAGCGCAAGGGCAAGATCGGAGGCACCGACTGTCCCCCTGAATTTGATCTTCTCATTTGGCTCACGCTGGTTAAACTCCAGAACCGAGCTCATTGCGTTACCCCGGGAAGCAGGAAATGCCCCCGAATAAAAATTAACCTCGCGGATAAAATCGACATTGATAATCCCAACCGGTCCTCCGGAGGCACCTTGTGTTGCAAAATGGTTCAGATTCGGAATTTCAACACCATCGATATAGAATTTATTCTCACTTGGACCTCCCCCACGAACAATAATATCATTACGGAATGAAGAGGATGAAGAGACACCAGGGTATGATTGGATAACTTTTGAAATATCGCGGTTACCCCCCGGATTTTTCTCAATTTCATCAATCCCGATGGTGCGCAGCGAAACCGGGCTCTCCTCCCTTTTCTGAAAGAAGGAAGGCCGGATGATCACTTCCTCGAGATTAATATTTTCTTCCTCAAGCGGTACCTGCAAGGTAGCGCCTGTCGCCTTTGTTATGCGGAACGACTCCGAGAAATAGGTTCTGTAACCAAGGGCAGAGACCCTGATCTTGTAAAATCCCGGCTCTACGTTTTCCAGGGAAAAATTACCCGCCTCATCCGTTACTGTACCTTTTGTGGTTTCCCAGATCAGGACGGATGCATACATTACCGGCTCATTGTTTTTTACATTGAATACCCTGCCTTTGACAACACCCACACCATAGGCAGTAAAAGAGGTGCAGAAGAGAATAATTAAAAAGAAATAATAACGGTTTATCATAGGATGAAATAAAACAGGCTGATGCCGGTAAAAGAAGTGGCACCAACAAATATGATTTTATAAATTAGTAAAATACACAATAAACGAAAAATAAGGATAAAAGGTTTTTTAATTATCAATAATTTTAATGTCTGTTTAAATAAACTTCAGATCAGTTGCCGTTAATTTACTGCCAAAGTCCTTACTACCTGATTAACATTGCAGCTTAACTAAAAAGGATACGGATGAAAGATTGGAAATTGTAATTATTTTTGTCAACAATAATATTATACAAGTCCCAAATAGCATGGAACAGGTTATTGAACTCGGGGAATACAGCCTCAACACAAGTATAGAAGGCGAAGGTTTGCCGGTTTTACTCCTTCATAGTTATTGGGGCAACCTGGGTTTATTCGATCCTCTTGCCACTGTGCTTTCGCAAAAGATGAAAGTGATAAGAGTCGATCTTCCGGGACATGGGAAATCGGGGCCTCCCCCTTTCAATTTCACCTTCGATAAGTTTGCCCCGGTTTTATATGAGCTTTTAAAGCGGTTGGGCGTTCATGAGAAAATCTCAATTGTTGGTCATTCGATGGGTGGTTATGCAGCGCTGGCATACGTAACTAAATATCCTGAAAAAACCGGCGCACTGGTTCTGATGCATGCCCTCGTAAAGGAAGCAGATGCAAAAAGCATTAAACTCCGTGAACAGGAAGGCCATTTACTGCAAAAAGGAAAGAAGTCTCTATTTTTACAGGTCACCGTTCCCTCTAATTTCTCCCACGAAAACCTGGTTAAGATGGGAAATAAGGTTGACCTGCTTCACCAGACAAGCAGCCAGGTAACCCTTGAGGGATCATTAGGGACAATTCATGCGATCAATCACCGTGGAAATTCGCTGGCAGTATTGCAAAATGCCACGTTCCCGATTCTGATCATCATTGGAAAACACGACAAGGTGTATAGTGCAAAGGAACAACTGAATGATGCCAGCCTGATCCCATCTGCTGAGGTACTTTTACTCAACCACTCCGGGCATTTGGGTTTTATTGAAGAAGAAGACCTTGTAATTGAAAAATTGCTGGTATTTTTTGAATCAAATAAAACCTGACCATTGAGGATCATAAACATTTTGAGGTTAACTTAGAAAATTATTTTATCAGGCTATCGCGAAGCGATTTAAGTATTATAGAGTTATGGTACACATCTGAACCTTTACCGCGTAGCGGTTAAACTATTATTAATCAAAGAATTGGAACAAACATTGTTCTTGAATTTCGATTTAATATTTGATTAAAAATTCAATACTGTAACCGCTACGCGGTAATTGGTTTGTGTGTATGCAATTTCTACAATAATACAACCGCTACGCGGTAACGAATTTATGCTTGATTCCTTGTTACCACACAACAACCGCTATAAGGCTATTTAATTAGTGACCGGGTGACTGTTCAGGTTGTGGACAGTCACCCGGTCACTAATGCAAACCTAATTTACATTTTTTTTATATCAAAATCATACCCTTTTTGATTTAATTTAAAATATCTAATCTTTTGATTATTGTCGGTGATGATAGAATCCCATAAAAATTCATAACAATCGGGACAACTTCTCACATCGTTTATCCGAAGAAACTCCCCAGATTAACATCCAAATCATAACAGATCCTACAATTAAACCAGGAATAGCACGTATGAGCTTTTGCCTTCTATTTATATTCATCCTATCTATTGTTCAATTGATGATATTCCTAATTTGGTTGAACCTTATACGTTTAAACTATCTAATTTTTCTTTGCAGTTTTCGCGGTCTTTGCGTGACACTTTAAGGATTTTAAATAAGGTAATAAATTATTTAACATACGACATCCAATCGTTCTCAATACTTAAATATTATCCCTTAAAGATACCTTCTCAGTACCCGGAAAATCGGAGGGCAGGCGGGCGTCAATCTTTCTGCCGGCCAGCCATTGAAGAGCGCGAAACATTTCTGTCTGAAAGGCAGCACATCTGAGTCCTTCAGGATTCTGCTGATCTTTAAAGAAGTGTCCAAGGGTAGAGTTGTAGACTTTCCCCTTGCCGTATTTTACCACCCATTCTATCGGAAAATTAAGATGATATTTGTTGTCTTCGGTGTAGGTAAGGATCGTAACATTTTCCATCGGACCCCTTGCGTAGGTATAGACTTCAATATCGGCAAATATCCAGCTCTTTGGCAAACCTTTTTGTAACGGATGATTACCTATCCTGTGAACCAAAGCATCGACACGATCTCCGTGGCTGGTCCCATCACCCGATCCCGGTTCAATTATCCGGACCTTCTCATCCTTATCAATAACAGCGGCTTTCCCGAAGTCCTTTTTCCGCCAGCCAAGCCCTATCATCCTGTTGTACTCTTCCCAATTCGCAAAAGAGTTATTGGCCGAATGGAAGATAAAAAGTCCGCCGCCACCTGAAACAAAATTTTCGAGTTTATTCCGCGTCACCAAGCTCCAGTTTACCGGACTACCCAGGTCATTGCAATTCAAAAGCACGACATCATATTTCGAAAAATCGGGATTCCAGCTTTCAATTTGTTCCTTCGTTGCTGAACTATTAGGGGATGTCGACACTTCAATAGTATAACCCTTGTTCTCACCGAGCAACTTAATGATGGTTTGAGTGGTCCGCTGCCAGTCGTGGTTCGAAAATCCATCGACAATCAGCAATTTAATTTCATGTGATTTTTGTGATCTGGCTGACGAAATGTTAGCTGCAAAAATAAGGGTAACCAAAAAGGTTATTAATATTCGTGTACGCATATTCAGATGATTTAATTGAGATGGTTATTCAATACAAAACTCATAAAACAAAAGCAGAATTACAAGGATAAGACAAACGGAAAAAGAAAAAGACAAAAAGCAGGAAGCGTCGATCCGGATTTTTTTTGCAACGAAGACACAAGACCACGAAGTAACACGAAGAGATTTGGCACTGTCTCGGGTCGTGTGATTTTCAATCGCACTACGAGTAATACGCCTAAAACATTTACTTTTTGTTCACTTGGGTCATGTGATTTCCAATCGCACCACGCATAATACGCCAGTCAAAGAAAAAACTTAACTCAAAACCGATCTAAAGATTGTACTGGACCGAAAGATAATAATGTCTTCACAACATAGGTGTCCTTCTAAAAACAACTCTCTTTAATTTACAACCGGGAAAGCGGATATCCGTAAACGGGCTGCACCCATGGGGATAAGCGTAATTTCTTCGACAGGTTTATTCGTTTTTGCAGGATATGCCGGAAGAACATCCACCAATCCGTACTGATCAATTTGCCACGAAGGAATTTGTCGTCCCCGGGCTTTAATTTCGATGGGAACATTCTGCTGTGAGAATGGATAGTTGTCTTTGGGCCATTCTTTATGCACGACAGAAAAAGACCGGGCAAGGTCCTTTGTGTTGACGATCAAACCATAATTCCAATTGCTCTTCGCGTCGATTCCGAAAGAAGGCCATTTTTCAGGATCAGCTCCTACCTGCCATTTTGAATCAGAGATAGCTGTTTTCGTGCTACTGATTTTTGTATACTCCTCCTTTATTTTCAAAGAAAAGGTGAGCGGACCATAATCGACTGAAACACTGTTCTGATTGACCTGCCAGGTGCGGACAGCAACTTCCATCGGCAATTTCAGTATAACCTTGTCTCCATCAGCCCATTCGCGTTCGATCCTGATATAGGAACCCGGCACCGCATCAACCTTAACTGTGCGGTTGTTAACGGTGACCGAACCTTTCGCACACCATCCCGGAATTCGCAGGTAAAACGGAAAGGAGACTTTCTTACCCGTGTTAATGGTAAAACGGACACTCTCTTCAAACGGATAGTTGGTCTCCTCGGTTAAACGAATCATTGTTCCGTCTCCGACTTTTGCCGAAGTGATACAGGAATTGAACATGAGAGCAGCCAATCCATTGTCATTGCTGGCCATCACGAGATTCTGAAGATAATAAGGCAGCGCATGACCATGATTGTGCTGGCAGCAGCGGCTGCTAAAAGGGTTCATCGTGAGAAATGGTCCCTTATTGGCGATACCGGGTGCATGGTTTTCACCATCAGCCACCACGCCATTGGGACTGGTGATATAGCGAAGGGCTTTCATATCGGGAGTAAAAGCTGCCGTGAAGCTGTTAAACAGGACATCTTCGCAATTGTCGGCCCAAAACGGATCACCCGTGATGCGGGCAAGAATACCATCGGAGGTCATTTGTTCTGCAAAACCGCAGGTTTCGGTTCCCTGTCGCGGATCGATATATCCCATCCGGGCATTCTCATCCGACCCGAACATACCACCGGGTACCTGGCCAAAAGTCCGGCGGATCAGGTTGTGGTTGTTATAAGTCGCATTTAGATGGGCAGAATCACCGGTTTGCATAAACCAGGTCGCGGGTTCACGGAAACATTGGGCTATATTCACGTTATGCCAGTTGGGCAGACTTGATTGCTGCATCCAGTTGGCCGTATTTTTATGAATTTTATCGGCAAGATTCAACAGCCAGGCCTCGCCGGTAATGTTGTATAACCAGTAAACGCTGTAGAGATTATCTCCTCCGCGGCTTTTTTCCCAATAACTGGTCAGGAACTCCTTTTCCGGTACATTTATTTCGAAACGGAAATACTTCATCATAAAATCGGTGACCCGCTGATCTTTGGTGATTTCATAATAATTCTGAAGGGTAAAAAGCACCAGCATATTGGGCCAGTAATCAAGTTGCTTCGTATCCCCTGAACGCACCTCCGGTCCAAACCATCCGGATGGCTTCTGACTTTTCAGGATAGCCTCAATCCAGATCATTGTTTCTTTCTTCATCAACGGATCATTGAAGATAAAAGCCATATCGGAATATCCCCTAAGCCAGTAAGGAACCTCTTCCCATCCATGTTCACCACCTTCAGTCAGCCAGGCATTATCCTTTTTTTCGAGCCAGGCACTAATTTCTCCCAGATGACCGCTTAAACCATCTTTTTGCAGTTCAAGCAGTTTAAGAATCCATCCCCTTGGTTGTATGCTTCCCAGGGGTAACTTTTCGAAACCTGCAGTTTTCAATGGTACTCTGTTGCCGGTGTACCAGCTGTTATGACTCGTTTGTACAGGGCGCAGGCAATTGGTAGACTTCGTAATGTTTTGACTGTTACATTCGCCAATCCCAAACAGGATAAGGGTGAAGAAGAGTACGAACAGGAATTTAGTTGGTTGCATGGGTCTTATTTAATAAATTGAACGTGTTAATTCTTGTAACAGGCTATACCCATTACTTTTATTCAAAAAGTGCAATATTTTCGGGCATGAAGTTACATAAACAGATATTGATATTTTCTCCTTATTTTTGTTTGAGTAAACCAATCTATAAATAAAATCATATGAAGCAAAAAAACAGGTTTCAACTATTTGCGCTGATCATTGCAATAGTGTTCCTATTGCCTGCCGGTTCTTTTTCGCAGGCTAAACCTTCGCAGAGTGCCGTTAAACCTACTACTGCAAAAGGCCAGGTATTGCCGCTCGACTCAGCCGTCAAAACAGGCAAGCTGTCAAACGGATTTACCTATTATATCCGAAAAAATACAGAACCTAAGAACAGGGTGACACTATATCTCGCGACCAAAGTAGGTTCGATCCTCGAAAATGATGATCAGCAAGGGTTGGCGCACTTCATGGAACATATGAGTTTTAACGGCACCAAACATTTTCCAAAAAATGAACTGGTGAGCTACCTCCAGAAGGCCGGTGTTCGTTTCGGGGCCGATCTGAATGCCTTTACCAGTTTCGATGAAACAGTTTATCAGTTACCCATCCCTACCGACGATCCCGAAGTGCTGAAAAACGGCTTCCTGATTATGCGTGACTGGGCACAGGATGCCACGCTCGATTCACTGGAAATTGAAAAGGAACGCGGAGTAATCCTCGAAGAAAAGCGACTTGGAAAAAGCGCGCAGCAACGTTTGCAGGATAAGTATTTGCCGGTTCTCTTTAATAAGTCGAGGTATAGCAACAGGCTTCCAATTGGAACGGAGGAAGTATTAAAGAATTTCATCCCGGCTACAATCCGTAGTTTCCATGCCGACTGGTACCGCCCCGACCTTCAGGCTTTGATCGTGGCAGGCGATATCGATGTGAGTGCAACCGAGAAAACAATCAAAGATTTATTTTCGAGCCTGAAGTTACCTGCAAAACCCAGGCCCAGAACTGAATATACAATTCCCCTGACACAGAAAAACCAGTTCTTCGCAGCTACCGATAAGGAGTTCCCGGTAACTGTTATCCAGGCTATTATCAAACATCCCGAAAGTAAATTAATCACGACAACCGATTACCGGAATAGCATTATCCGTTCCTTATACAACCGCATTATTGGCGAACGGTTTGCTGAACTGAGCAAACAGGCCAATCCGCCGTTTATCCAGGGAGGTAGTTCAATCGGGGGATTCCTGGCAAATCTCGATGTTGCTTCCTCGGTTGTTGTCGGAAAACCGGGCGAACTTGAAAAAGGTTTTAAGGCAGTTTGGACAGAGGTTGAACGCGCCAAAAGATTCGGCTTTACACAAACGGAACTCGACCGTGCGAAGGAAGCCATGATTCAAAATCTCGAAACGGCCTATAAAGAGCGCGACAAGACTAATTCGGACAACTATGTACGTGAATACCTTAACCTCTTTCTTAAACAAGAAGCGTCACCCGGCATTGCCTATGAATACAATTTCTATAAAAACAATCTTGGCGGTATCACGCTGGAGGAAGTTAATGATGTAGTAAAGAAATACCTCGTAGATGTGAACCGTGATATTATAATTTTAGGACCCGATAAGGATGCCGCAAATCTTCCAACGGAAACAATGGTTAACGCATGGGTTGCCGACGTTCAGAAAAGCAATATTACTGCTTATGTGGATAACGTATCTGATAAGCCTTTGCTTGCCACAAAACCGGTAGCCGGCAAAGTGGTCGCAGAAACAAAACGCAACGAGTTGGGAGTTACCGAATGGGTGCTCAGCAATGGCATAAAGGTAAAACTCAAACCCACCGACTTTAAAAACGATGAAGTGAACTTCAATGCATTCAGTCCGGGTGGTTCTTCGCTTTACAGCGATGCCGAGTACGAATCAGCGGCTCGTGCATCATCCCTGGTCAACAATAGCGGAGTCGCAGAATACAACTCAGTTCAGCTCAGCAAGTACCTGACCGGCAAAAAAGTTCGTGTTTCGCCGTATATCGGCGAGCGAACCGAAGGGATTTCGGGCAGCGCTACACCCAAGGATCTCGAAATTGCACTACAATTAGTCTACTTGTATTTCACTCACCCACGTAAGGATGTCGAGATTTACAATGGATTACTTTCGCAGGAAAAAGCAGCACTGGCGAATCGCAGCAACGACCCGGGATCTGTTTTTTCGGACACTATTTCGGCAGTCCTGGGTAATTACAGCGTTCGGCGTACCGGTCCAAGTCTCGAAAAATATGATAAGATCAACCTCGACAGGGCATTCGAAATCTACAAAGATCGTTTTGCCGATGCGAGTGATTTTACCTTCACCTTTGTAGGTAGCTTTGATGTTGAAAAGACAAAACCTCTGATCGAACAATACCTTGGAGCACTTCCTTCCACTAAGAGAATTGAGAATGCTAAGGATCTCGGCATACATGTTCCTGAAGGGGTAATACAAAAGCAGGTTTACAAAGGCCAGGAACAAAAATCGACCGTACGACTGGTATTTAGCGGGGTATATCAGTACAATGAAACCGAAAACAACCTGCTTGACGCGTTGTCGGGGGTACTGAATATCAAGCTGATTGAACGGCTTCGTGAAGATGAAAGCGGGGTTTATGGCGTTGGCTCAAGGGCTTCGTACACCAAATATCCGCAGAACAGGTACACCTTTACTGTTTCTTTCGGCTGTGCCCCCGAAAATGTAGACAAACTTATCAACTCGGTACTCGATGAAATAAAGAAAATCAAGGATAATGGTGCTACCCAAACGGATGTGGAAAAAGTAGTGGCCGAGGATCGTCGTGTTACCGAAGTACAACTTAAAGAGAATGGGTTCTGGCTGAATTACCTGGCAAGTCAGTTCCAGAATGATGAAAGTCCGGAGCAGATTCTTTCGTACGAGGAGTCATTGAAGAAAATCACACCCGGGGCATTAAAAGTTGCGGCTAATAAGTACCTCACCGGTACCAATCTGGTTCGGCTGGTATTGTATCCGGGTAAATAATAAGGGGAAAGATGACACGGATTATAACGGATTACGCGAATTCTTACTAAGTTTAGAGTTGCTCCTAATAAGAATACGTAAAACTCAGTGTAGTAAAGGTAATTCCGGGCACGGGATATTGCCTTAAGCACAGAAAAAGCCCTGACAGGGATCCTAACCCCTGTCAGGGCTCTCAATCCGGAGAGGATATGATCGTGAGAAAGTAAATGGTCAGGTGCAGAGCATCGTTAATATTTATAGTATTAATCTTATCTGTAAATCCTGAGGTGCAGTGCACCGGGAACCTTTGAATCGCCTTTCTCATTTTCTCCCCTTCGACCTTTCAACCCAATCAACTGTCTTAAAATAAGGTAATAAGGTTGCAGATTTGTGGGCGTGTATATTCTACTAAGGTAGCCCTGTAAAATAAGGTTTAAAGAAAAGGCGGTCATGCGAATAAACATCAAATTGGATCAACCCAAATCAGATGTCTTTAAAAACCTTATTTTCAAGGAAAAAACCTTAGTAGAAATTGAATAAATAATTGAACCAAACCTTATTACCTTATTTCAGAATCTGAGGTTGCGAATTTAGCGGAGCTGATCTTCGATTAACGTCCGTCAGACGGATCAAAGTAAGGTGTTGCTCCAAATAAGTTATAAAAGATGGGTTTTATTTTCCTTTTCCAGTTTTAATATCAGTTCACCGAACAGGGTATTGGCCCAGGCAAACCAGGTACGGGTGAATTTTTTGGGATCATCCTTATGAAAGGTCTCATGCATAAAACCGGTTTCGGCGTCAGTATTGCGCAACGTGGTAAGACAGGCTTTGATCTCCTTGTCGTCAGTACTCGTCATTGCTCTCATCGTGAGGCTCATCGGCCAGATCATATCGTAGCCGACATGCGGTCCTCCGATACCTTCACCCGCCTTGCCCTGAAAGAAATAGGGATTATCGTTACTCCAGATCAGTTTACGGGTATTCTGATAAACGGGGTCCGAAACCGGAATACAATCCAGGTAAGGCAAAGCCAGCAGACTCGGAACGTTCGCATCGTCCATAAAAAGATGATTCCCAAATCCATCAACTTCGAAAGCATACACCTTTCCGTATTTTGGGTGATTGACAATTGCATATTTATTGATCGCTTCCTGTACTTCGTTGGCCAGTGAAAGACATTCTTTCGCAAAGGAGGCATCTTTGGTCACCGTTTCAGAGATCTCGGCCAGTTGTTTCAGCGATACGATGGCAAAAAGATTTGAAGGAACGAGGAAGCCGTATGTTGAAGCATCATCCGAAGGCCGGAATGAAGAGACAATAAGGCCAACTGGTTTTACAGGATTTCCCCATCCGCCGTTGGATAAAGTATCCAATTGCCGGTCGGTTTTCCGTAAAAAAGAATAGGGTCCGTTTCCGGTTTTGCGTTGCTGCTCTTTGAAGGTTTTTACGATCAGTGCGGCCGCTTTTTTCCATTCATCAGTAAATACCGCGGTGTCACCACTGGTTTTCCAATAATTGTAGGCAAGACGAATTGTGTAACATAGCGAATCGATTTCCCATTTGCGTTCGTGCAATTCGGGTTTCATTTCGGTCTGGTCGGTGATCCATTCACTCCCGGTTGGTCCTTCGTTAAATGCATTGGCATAAGGATCGATCAGCACACAGCTGGTCTGACGATTCACAACCCCGGCAATTAATTGTCGAAGGGGTTCATCTTCCCTGATTAACGAAAGGTAAGGCCAGACCTGGGCCGATGAATCGCGGAGCCACATCGCATGAATATCGCCAGTGATCACAAAGGTATCGGGTTTATTGTCCTTTAATCTGAAATTTACTGTTGTGTCGAGTGTATTTGGAAAGCAATTTTCGAATAACCATGCCAATTTGGGATCACTGATTTTCTTTTTAATTCTCAGGATGCTATCCTCAATAGCCCTGGAAGTGAATTTGCGTTCCTTAAGTTCGGGACGTTTCGACACATAACTGGCTACAGCTCCAGGAGTAGTACCGCAAGCGGCTAATAAATTTGTTTCAACTGTAAGGGCGGCAATCCCGACTCCCCCTTTAAGGAGAAAATTTCTTCTTGTTGTCATTTTATATTCGATTTAATTCATTTAAAGATGTGAATTCATTTCCGTCAGAAAAAAACGGCAATTCAGTTTAAAAAAACCGGCCCATCGAGGCATACATCTCTACCATAGCAGCCTGATCCAACAACCATTTCGGTTTCAAACCCTGGTCTTCGCCACTCCAGTCCTTTGTAAAAAGACCTTTGTCATAACGGGCATGATTCCATACATGATCAAGGTTATTCTGAAAGATTTGCAGATATTCATCTTTCTTATCGATGGCATACAATTCGGTGTAACCTCTCAGCAGTATTGCGACAAACCAATTCCCTCTTTTCCGGAACAGTTTAATATGTTTTCCTTCGGGAGTTACAAAATCCTCGGTGAAGTATTGAATGGCAGATTTTGCAATATTTTTTGCATCTGCCAGGTAAACTTCTTTTCCCGTGAGCTTATACAGCAGGGCAGCGGCCTGCAACATCTGTCCGCTGTTATAGGTATATTTTGTTTTGCTTATTTTTCCCGACAGCGAGATGTTGTCGAAATAAAGGTAATCCTCCGGATCCTGTAACGTTGTTTTGGTCCAGCTATAGATTTTTTCGCCCCATTTAAAATAAAGACTGTCTTTTGTTGTCTCAAAAAGCTGCAGCGCAAGTACAGCAGCAGGTGCATTGGAACAGGTGTTTTTCGAACGCTTTTTCTGTTCGCACCAGAATATTCCACCCTCCTGCTCATCGGTCCATCCGCTGATAATAAACTTCCATGTTTCGACCGATTTATCGAGGTACTTCCGGTTGCCGGTCAGATGATAAGCCTCCAAAAAATCGATGCCCAGCCAAACATTGTCGTCATAAAAGCGATCGGAATGCCCTGCATCCGCAATATAGGACTGGTAACATGACGGCGATCGGGTATTGTCATAATAGGTTTCAATACCCGGAATTACAGACTCGTTCAGGTAGATGGCGTATTTTTTATCTTTTGTGATCTTTAACAGGGTATTTACGCCCGATAATACCCCGGATGTTGGCCAGAGATAAGCAAACCTGGTATGAACCGACGTATCGGGACCCGCAAGATAGGTCACCTTTTCCTTGTTGTCGTTGGGATAGTTTTCATTGAATAAATTCACCCGTTGGGCCTGGTAAAGGGTTTTAATCTGGTTGAGTGTCTGGTCAGCCCTGCTGATGTTTTCTTTTCCCTTTTTAGTGGCAAAACCCGGATAAGCGTTAAAGCAGATAAAGATCAGACAGAACAGAAAACTGGAAATTCGTTTCATCATAAGTTATTGTTTAGTAATGCTAATTATTTTACCCATTTCGCTTTCCATGCAGGATATGCAACCAGCACTTTTTGTGGCCGGTCGGTAAACCAGCTGTAGCCGTTCCTGCGTTCATACCCAATTTCTTCAAGCGTATTTTTTTTAATACCATCACGGTCGCAAACATAAGGCAAACCGGTTTCCAGGTCGTAAAACCGCGCCCACAAACTTCCCGCTTCAGGATCCTTCACGATCCGCCGGTCTGTTTTCCCTTCCGGATTGGTAAAAGTATCCCATCGCCAGTTTTTCAGTTTATGAAGCTCGAGCCATTCAATACCCCCCTGTACAGACCGGATAATATCGGGAGAGGGATTTTCAATCTCCATCAACAACTGTAGCAGGCCAACTGATTCCGCCCCGCTGAATGAAGGCAGTTCATACGAGCGTGCTTTCGCAGGTAGAAAGGTGATTTCATCATGCTGGGCACACCAAACAGTAGGTTTGCCGTCCACCACAATCTGTGTTTTGAGAATACAACCGAGCCCTTTGCTCCATGCTTTTTTCGCATCGGAAATCATCTTATCATCCGCGACCAGCGTATAGGGCGGTTGTTTCGTGTAAATATCTTTCAGAATGTTCATTAACCGGAATATGGCATCATCGTTAAAGGTAATATGTGTGTAATAGCCTTTTTTAACGGGATAGAACATGGGCCAGCCACCATTTTCATACTGCGCATCCATAATAAAGCGGAGCCCTTTTTCAAAAGCAGCCTGGTACGCTGCTGTTCCGGTTTTCGCGTACATTTTAGCCAGGAATCTCATCTCGGTTGTCGTCGCTCCATTGTCGAATATTGCATCCTGCAGATTTTTCTCCTTCAATATGACCGATTTCTCACTCGCTGTGAGGGGCATGTGAAAAGGGGTGTTTTTAGGCCAGCCACCTAAATTCCGCTGATACAATAACACATTATCAGCAACTACCACCGATTCTTCAGAACCATACCATTGTTCAGGCATTCCTGTGGCTACCGACGACCACGAGCGCTCAGCCGGTAGTTTCTGCGACGAAACCAGATTTACCGTTGCCAACTGTATTAAAAGGACGATACCTGAACACGTTAAAATCTTCATTCTGTGATTTTTATGATATAATGAAACTTTCTTATCTTTGGCTAACCCAATTAACCAACAAAAATAACAACTATGAAGAATTACCTGATGCTTGCCGCGATAATAATCACATTAGCCGCTTTCAAAAGTGATAAAAAAGCCTACCAGTTATTTGATTCAAAGGGAAAACAAATCACCTATACCCATCTTTTGGAAAAGGCACAAGCGGCCGATATTATCCTGTTTGGCGAATTGCATAACAATCCGATTGATCACTGGCTCGAACAGGAACTTTCAAAAGACCTTTACGCCATAAAAAAGGGAAATCTTATTTTAAGCACTGAAATGTTTGAGGCTGATGATCAGATCATAATTGACGAATATCTCTCAGGATCAATTTCAGAGAAAACGATGAAAGATGAAGCCAAACTCTGGACAAATTACACGACTGACTACAAACCATTGCTCGATCTGGCGAAGGAGAACAGGCTAAAATTTATTGCAGCAAATATTCCACGGCGCTATGCCAATATGGTTTATACCAGGGGATTGGAAAAGCTTGACAGCATCAACCCCGAGGCAAAAAGATGGATCGCACCGCTTCCGATCGCCTATGACAGTACGTTGGCGTGTTATGCAGACATTTACAAACAAGCCAAAGGTCACGGGGGACAAAACCTGCCTAAATCGCAGGCTGTCAAAGATGCTACGATGGCATACTTTATCCTGAAGAACTTCTCAACAGGTAAAACCCTGATTCATTTCAATGGCTCCTATCACAGCGACAGGTACCAGGGAATAGTCTGGTATCTTAAAAAGTCGAATCCGGCGTTAAAGATATTTACCATTGGATCGACAGAACAGGTCGAAACGGATGAACTTGATAAGGAAACTGAGGGACTTGCCGATTGCATTATTTGTACGCCTTCGTCGATGAGCAAGAGTTACCAGCCATAAATACAGGTTTGACCGGCAAAGCCTATTTATCAGTTTTCGGGTATTTCCTGATCACCAGGTATTTTAATTCCGTGTTGCCTGCATTACTGATTCCGTGTTCACTGTTTTCGGGACAATAAAAACTGGTATAAGCTTTCCCGGTTGTGGTTTTGCCATTCAGAAAAAATTGTGCGGTACCTTCCAGGACAAAAAAGGTTTCATCGCCTGCATGCCTGTGCGGTGCGTGAGTCGCCTGGTTCGGGCCAACCACACTCATTTTCACAGTCAGGCCATCGTCAAGAAAATTCTGAGCAATAAACCAATACTGGTAGCCGACCGATGTCTTGACTGCCTTGTCCATATTAAATGGATTGATGCAATTTTCGATCGTGTATTTTTTAGATTCCGCAGAATCTTTTGCGGGCAGAACCTGGGCTACGGCTGAATGTCCCAGCATTCCGGATAAGACGATTAATGTGATCAGTTTCATAAAGTGTGATTTTATATTGATAAATATTCCAGTCCTAATTACTATTTGCGGTTTTAAAAATTACACCATTGTATTCTTTCCATCCGGTTTCTGTAATTAATTGGTAGTATTCCCGGGCAGTTTTGGAATCATTACGCCATTTCCACTGTCCGACAGGAACTTTTTCTCCATAATTATCTATTTCATCGGCTACCGCCAACATGGAATTGAGCGCTCTTTGCATGATTTCTTTTAACTGCGGTGTTTGGAATTCCTTGCCCCGTGCGTATACCCTGTAGCCGAAATAGGCTGTTGCTGTTGCTTCATACACACGGGCAGTGAGCAGTGTCCGGTAAAATAACTGGTAAACCTGGTGGTAGTCTTTTTCCTGTATTACAGATTTTGCCTGCTCCACCAGAGACAGCGCTTTTCGTGCTGCTTCCGTGCCATAATGCTTTTCATCCATGATGTATTTCAGAAAGGGTGCATCCATTTTCTCAACCGGTGAAACCCAATTATTCCGGATCACAGCAGGCGCTTCGACAGCCAGTGCACCCTTTGATTCCTTCATAACGGGGGGTGCGAGGTGCTCAATCACATCGGTCCAGTAATGAAATTCCCGGTTGACCCCGTGTTTCACCAAAACCGTGGGTGGATCGAGCCATTTGCCCGAAACATGCCGGCCATAACTCGATTTATAGGGATCAAAATCCATTTTCGAATGATTGGAAATGTTTGTGCCAAGGGTATAGAACGACGATGAGATAATGTCAAAGGCCAGTTTGAAAGCAGGTTTCAGGAAGGGAATGGCCTTTCCGCCATACTTTTGAGTAATAAATTCATCATATATTTTATCGGCCTGTACCTGTTGATCTTCGGAATACCGTTTCAGCGTATAAAGCAATATTTCGTTGGGTGTGCCTACCAGGCGGGTATCGTTGTACCGGTCGGTCCGCGCAACATAGCCGATTACATTGGGGCGTTTAATGAGTTCACTCCAGCGTTTGATGATGTATTCGGGCCAGGTGTTGGCAATAATTCCCTGGCCGTTAAACTCGTTACTGGCATCGAACTCCATGATTGTTGGCCGGTTAATTGTGCCGGCATATTTGTCGTTGGGATGGGTCAGAAAAAAATCGTGCGGTGTCTCTTTCATCATCAGGATGATTTTATCGCTTTTGATATGTGCAAGGCACCCGATCGTGTTTTCGTATTCTGCATCGGTGTAGGCAAAGGTGCGGATGTACAGCTTTTTTCCAAGTTCATTACAAACAACGGCGGCAACAGCATCAACAACTGCCGCCAGTTTTTCGGCGCCGGTTTTCAGTTTTTCGGAATACTGTTTTTCGGCACGGGCACCGGTCTCGATAAAGGTGAGAACCAGACCGTCGGCCCCGGGAGCCAGTTTCATCATTTCGCGGTAATCCTCCTTAAACCATTCCCAGAAACCGGGATCATCGAAATTGAGCGTACTATTCGGACCCGTTTTGAATTTCGCAGGGTAATAGCTCAGGTTATACAGGGCATGATCCCAGAGCACAACTTCCCGGATACCGGCATCATGCGCCTTGCCCACCAGATCATTTACCAGCGAACACTTCTCTTTTTTACGCATCTCCTGCAGATCCATAACAAGGTCGTGCGAGAGTTGAAGATGATTGATCTGGTATTCAGGTGCTGCAGCTATGGTTACCAATGCATCCTCACGACTATCAGACAGGATATTCCAACCCCGAAGAGGGACGGTTATTTGACCTGAAACAGGTTGATGCAGACAAAATAAAGTCACCATCAGAGTAAAAACTTTACTGAATGCTGAAAACGTATTCATTCCTTTAAAGTTAAAAATGGCACATTCCATATCACGTAAATATAAGAGACAGATTAGTTAAACTTGAAAGCCTTACTGTCCGGTGGTGTTTATATGATCGTTAAACAATTTTTCGAGTTTATCGGCAATATCAACCGGGTTGGTCAAAGGCATATCATTATCGAAAATTTCATAATCCAGAAGATCCGTTTTTTTAATTTTTTCGAAGACAGGGAGTTTAGTCCTGTTCGTGGTCTTAATATGTTTCCCGTCCTCGTCTGTAATGATAATCTTTGGGACGAAGACCCCCTTTCTTCCGATAAACTTATCCATTATTTTCACAGCATTCTCATATTCATCACTCGTCGCCCTGCCGAGTGCTTCATATCTAAGCAATTCTTTATTGTCCCAGGTGGTCACAGTAGCATAACTTTCGGAAATTTCCTTTTCGAGACTGGTATCATTATTCAGTGTATCATGACCCGACGGCATCAGGAGTACTTTTCCCCCTCCACCCTCTATATTTGCGGCATACCTTGGAATTGTAACACCTGAAATCCACCCCTGGAGGTGTTTCATATAAATTTTCCCGATCTGGATGGGAGTAATAAAATGTACAATCCCTTTTTCCTTATGACATTGCAGTAAATAATAAGGATGAATACCAATCCAGAACATTCTCCTGAAAGTTATGGCAAGCGTTTTATAATAATCATTGACATGGTTTAATAATACAGTCTGATTCCGGATCGTAAAACCATGCTTCCGGATTTTTTTAACCGCATTGGCCAAATCCTCAGTTATCTCCTGGTAATGATTAATATGCGTCATAAAATACACGTATTTATCGGCTCCCTTATTGTATTTATTGGATGAAACATTAATCAATTCCAGTAATTCATCAGTTATTCCCATCGGCAGCACTACCGGAACCCGGGTCGCGATCCGTATCACCCTCAGGTGGGGTATCCTGCTCAGCTCTTCAAGAATATATTGCAGGCGCTTTCTGCTAATCATTAAAGCATCGCCACCTGTCACAAGAACTTCATCAATATTGGTGTTGTAGCCTATATAAAACAACCCCTTGGCCATTTTGAGACTACTGACCTCAACTGTTCCATCAAGAGATTTTGCCCTTTGACAATGCACGCAATAGGATGCACAACTCGTATTTTCGGCTACAAAAAGGGCAACCCTGTTAGGATACCGCTGGTAAACCGCACCAAAACTTCTTGTGCCTTCGCACATTGCTCCTTCTTTGCCTGTATTTGGGAACAGCAGATTCGCCGGAGTCGGAACACTTTGCCAGAAAACAGGATCGAGCCGTTTAGCTGATTTCTCCCCTTCCAGCATATTCACATGAAACGGGTCAGCCGACATAAGTGACGCATAATAAGGGGTAATTCGCAATGGTTCCTTACCCTCGTCTTTCAGTGTTTCTACAGTTCTTTCAATTTCACTTACCTGAAAGGAATTAAGTTTTATAACCCGTTTAAGATCTCCGACAGTATGTATTGAATTCTTTATTTGCCAGTTTGGATCTTTCCATTGTTCGTCAGTGACGTTTTGCCACAATTCAATAGAGGTATGCTTCCTGGGTTCATGAAATATGTTATCATTTAAATTCATACTTTTTAATTTGATTATTATTAACCCGGACCGCTTTTTGATTTTCGCTCAAAATTTTATTTATCGAAATGCTGAATCAGCGAATAAACCTGCGTATTCAATTCCTTCATGAGATCGGTCATGGGTGTCCAGAGTTCGTAGTCGTTGTTCACGATACCTTTGTTGGCATCGATATTCGAAGGATCAACACCTTTAGCAGTCGGGTCGTTGTCCTGGTATTTGAAATAGTGCCAGCCGATGCAATTTTTCGATTCGAGCAATGCCAGGTTGTAATTCTGGTAAAAAAGTCCGCGGTCACGCTGTGTGCGGACAATCCAGCCTGCACCACTCTGATTTGGCATGCCCGAATCTTCACCCTTGGTGTAATATTCCGTAACAATAAATGGTTTCCCGGTCCAGGCTGTCCAGTTAGCCATGTGGGTTGAATCGGGCGTCCAGTAGTTGTAGTAATTGTTCGAAACCAGGTCGAGGTATTTTCCGGCAACTTTCATAAATCCGGCATGATTCTTCTCCTCACTGTAAAACCTAGCGCCGATATACATGTGGTTAGGATCGTATTTTTTTATGGCTTTTGAAACGACCGAAAAGTATTTCTCTCCCACAAGTGCCATAAATTCTTCACGGTGCTGATCGGTGATTTGCTCTTTGGTAATTCCGTGTGCTGTAATCCATTTTAATGCGGCGTGATGGCCGGGCTCACTCTGGGGTAAAGCCAGGAAATTGTCGAGCGACTTAAATTTATACGGCATTTCGTTATCCGAAAAATGGCCAAACAAATTGGGATCATCCCTGGTTTCCAAAAGCTTTTTCGCGTGGCGATAGCAAAAACTTTCAAATTCAGGGTCAAATACAAAGATGGCATCATTCGGATAACCGGTATGTCCTGGTTGCTGATATGTCCCGCCACGTTCCTTACCGTAGCTGCTCATGAAATTCCAGTTAATGGTATAGGCAAACGGACGTTTCGCTGTCTTATTGGCTTCGATAATTGCCTCAGAATCGGACCACGACCCGGCACAATTAAAGCCGTTCTCCTCCAAAATTTCAAGCGTTTTGCTGATCCATACCCGGGGCGTTCCAAATTTCTCCGCCACTGCCTTTTGATTGCGGTCCGATTTTCCCATGCTGATGCTGTTCAGTGCAACATTGATGTACAGGTATCCATCAGGATCAACACCCCACCACCGGTCATTAATTTTGATCACGCGAAAAAACCCGGTTGCCTCTACCTTATGTTTCAGCCAACCGCCATATTTACTCAAAGCAGGCAATTTCCCGGGCGCCTGGTAACCCGCCAAAAGTCCGACGGTTCGCGTTTCAAAAGGTTCATACGGAGCATATTTTGCGTTGCCCGCATTGTAAAGCCTTCGCTGAGCTTCGACCTTAATCATTTTCTGATCCGGCCGTTTCTGCTGTGAAACATTTTTTGTTATTCCGGCTGAAATCCCGGTGAGACTTAACAGCATCATTAAACTAATCAGGGTCTTTTGCATAACGTTCAGTTGGAAAGTTGAAAAGCATAAATATATTTAAAAATAATTTATATCCAATATTTAAAACTGAATGACAACAAAGACCGTTACCTGAACGGAATCTTTGCATTATTCGGATATTTTCTCTCTTGATTATTTGGTTTTGCGGACCATTGTGTAGAAACATTTTAAATTAGGGTCCACTTCAGATTCAACTTGTATTGCATAAAGTCATGGGCTACTTTTGTGAGGAATTCTATAAAAGAAATGTTTCATTCAAATAATAATTAAAATCAAGTACTTATGAGCAATTTCCTGAGCGCCTCGATAGGCCGGAAAGTATTTATGAGCCTCACAGGACTTTTCCTTATCTCATTTTTGTTTATCCACCTGACTTTGAATCTGCTGCTTATTTTCGATGACACAGGTAACCTGTTCAACCAGGGTGCGCATTTCATGGCAACAAATCCTGCCATTATGATCCTGGAGCCCATACTTGCTTTAGGTTTCATTATTCACATTATCTGGTCCGGATGGATAACCCTTGAGAACATGAGGGCACGTCCGCAAGGCTATGCTTCAGGAGATCAGCTTATCAGCTGGTGGGCTCCTTCGAAAAACATGTTTATCCTTGGGGGCATGATCCTGATTTTCCTGATTCTGCACCTTTTCAACTTCTGGGTTAAAATTAAAATTACCGGCGATCCGCTCTTAGACCAGGCAACCAGTACAGGAGTCGAGATGCACAATACTTATGCATTGGTATCGAACCTGTTTAAAAACTACCCCGTTTACGATATTATTTATATTCTGAGTGGAATTTTCGTGGGTCTGCATATCTCTCACGGGTTTTGGAGTGCCTTTCAGACAATCGGACTGAATAATATCAACTGGATGAAAAGGCTGAAATTCCTGGCATACCTGATTGGCGTTATCCTTGCAATCGGATTTGCAACAATCCCGCTCTATTTTCTGATTAAATTCTAATTGAAATAAAAAGATCCAACAATATGAGCATCTTAAATTCAAAGATACCTGAAGGACCAATAGCACAGAAATGGTCAAATCATAAGGCAAAGATTAAAGTTGTCAGCCCGAATAATAAACGAAAACTCGAAGTGATTGTTATCGGAACCGGATTGGCCGGAGCATCTGCGGCAGCTTCACTTTCGGAACTGGGTTATAATGTAAAGGCATTTTGCTACCAGGATAGTCCCCGTCGTGCGCATTCGATTGCTGCCCAGGGAGGAATCAATGCCGCAAAAAATTACCAGAATGATAACGATTCGGTTTACCGGTTGTTCTACGATACTGTTAAAGGTGGCGACTACCGCTCACGCGAAGCGAACGTTCATCGTTTAGCTGAAGTTTCGCCAAATATAATCGATCAGTGCGTTGCACAGGGAGTTCCCTTTGCCCGCGAGTACGGCGGTTTACTTTCGAACCGCTCATTCGGCGGCGTACTGGTGAGCCGTACCTTTTATGCACGTGGACAGACAGGTCAGCAGTTGCTTCTTGGGGCTTATTCAGCACTGAACAGGCAGATTGCCGAAGGCGGTGTAAAAATGTATGCGCGTCATGAAATGCTCGACCTGGTAACGATCGATGGAAAAGCTCGCGGAATTATTGCCCGCGACATGGTGACAGGCGAAGTGAAACGATTTGGTGCACACGCTGTTGTTATCGCATCGGGCGGTTACGGAAATGTATACTTTCTTTCTACCAACGCGATGGGATGTAATGCCTCCGCTTCGTGGGTATGTTATAAAAAAGGCGCCTTTTTTGCCAATCCTTGTTATGTTCAAATACATCCCACCTGTATTCCGGTTCATGGTTCACAGCAGTCAAAACTGACACTTATGTCGGAATCGCTGCGTAACGATGGAAGGGTCTGGACACCAAGGAAGAAGGAAGACGCTGAAAAGTTGCGTAAAGGGCTCATGAGTCCAAATGATATTCCGGATCCTGACCGCGATTTTTATCTCGAAAGACGCTACCCTTCATACGGAAATCTTGTTCCGCGCGACGTTGCTTCACGAGCAGCCAAGGAACGGTGTGATGCAGGCTTCGGCGTAAATTCGGAAGGTAAAGCCGTCTATCTCGACTTTAAATATTCAATCGAAAGGTTAGGTCGTAATACAATCGAAAAAAGGTACGGTAATTTATTCCAGATGTACGAAAAAATTACTGACCACGATCCCTATAAAGAACCTATGCAGATCTACCCCGCAATCCACTATACAATGGGCGGCACATGGGTCGATTACAACCTGATGACCACGATCCCGGGATTATATGCCCTTGGAGAGGCTAACTTCTCCGATCATGGTGCAAACCGCTTAGGTGCTTCAGCGCTGATGCAGGGTCTGGCAGATGGCTATTTTGTATTGCCATATACCATTGGTGATTATCTTGCCGATGAGATTATGGTACCCAAAATTGATACCAATCGTCCCGAATTTATCGAAGCAGAAAAAGGGGTTGTCTCCCGCCTGGAAAAACTTTTCAACATTAAGGGCAAAACACCAGTCGACCATTTTCACAAGCAGTTGGGCCAGATTATGTGGGACAACGTGGGAATGGCGCGAAATGCCGAAGGACTGATCAAGGCGATAGCGGCCATTAAGGAGTTGCGCAAGGAATTCTACAGGGATCTTCTCGTGCCTGGCGAATTAGACAATGTGAATCCTGAACTTGAAAAAGCAGGAAGAGTCGCTGATTTTATCGAACTTGGAGATTTACTCGCACGCGATGCACTCAATCGTAATGAATCTTGCGGCGGACACTTCCGTGAAGAATCAGCAACCGAGGAGGGCGAAGCTAAACGTGATGATGAAAACTTTGCCTATGTTGCGGCATGGGAATTCAAAGGTGTTGATTCAGATCCTGTTCTTCACAAGGAAGACCTGGTATTTGAAACGATTCATTTAACCCAGAGAAGTTACAAATAAAAGACACGGTATTGCAGATCATATCTAATAACGATAAAAATGGCTGATATAATTCTCAAAAAAATATATGTAAAAGTCTGGAGACAAAACCGTCCGAAGGCTAAAGGTCGGTTTGAGACATACATAGTTGAAAATGTTTCTCAGGGAACTTCATTTCTCGAAATGATCGATATCCTGAATGACCAGCTCATTCTCGGCGGAAAGGATCCTATTGCATTTGATCACGATTGTCGTGAAGGAATCTGCGGGATGTGCTCACTCTATATCAACGGACATGCGCATGGACCCGATACAATGGTAACAACCTGCCAGTTGCATATGCGTAGGTTTACCGAAGGGCAGACAATCATTGTCGAACCCTGGCGTGTGGGAGCGTTCCCGGTTATCAAGGATGTGATGGTTGATCGCACAGCCTTTGAAAAAATTCAGCAGGCAGGTGGCTTTGTTTCTGTAAACACAGGTGGCGTTCCAGACGGAAACGTAATTCCTATCTTACAGGATGATGCTGAGGAGGCGATGGATGCAGCAGCTTGTATCGGATGTGGTGCATGTGCCGCAACCTGCAAGAATTCATCGGCCATGTTGTTTGTGGCCGCCAAGGTCTCGCAGCTTGCCATGTTACCCCAGGGAAAAGTTGAAGCCAAACGACGCGCAAAAGCGATGGTCGCGACGATGGACGAACTTGGATTCGGTGGTTGTACCAACACAGGTGCCTGCGAACTGGCCTGTCCGAAAAGCATTTCTATAGCACATATTGCGAGATTAAATCGTGAATATCTCAAAGCCAAAATTGCTGATTAACTAAATATCAGCACAATACATTAACTGAACGCGGTCTTTTGACCGCGTTTTTTGTTATTAACCACCGGTGGTTGATAACTCCCGGACCTTTCCGGATTGCGAAGTACTTAAAAAACAAGTTTATGCATAAATTCGCAGCAAGAGGGACTAATAAATAAAATTGAGCGTATGCCATACAGAAGACTTCCGAATACCGATCAGGCGAGATTGAGAGCTCTTCAGACAGCAATTATGATGGGTCAGAAAAAAGAGGCTGAAGAGCTGGCTTTTTCAACCAAATCGTTGGCCAGGCTCAGAACTTTTTATACCAATTTTGAGACCACCATTATCCATCATAAATTAGCCAGGACGCAACAGGAAAAAAGCAGTAATACCTACCTCGAAACCGTAAAAAAAGCCAGGTTATATCTTTCACATTTCATACAGGTACTTAATTTTGCCATTCAGCGTGGTGATATGAAACCGGCTGTAAGGGAGTTTTACGGATTTAACGACGTGAAATCTCCATCGCTTATTCTGGATGCGGAGGTTCTGGAATGGGGCAAGAAAATTATCGAAGGCGAACACAAACGGATCAGTCACGGAGGCAATCCGCTTTATAACCCTTCGATAGCCGTTGTAAAGGTGAAATTCGACCAGTTTATAGATGCCTATCACTTTCAAAAAACCCTACAGAATAATACGGCCCGGTGGACTATGAAGGTTGCCGAATTAAGGAAAGAAGCCGACGAGATTATCCTCGACATCTGGAACGAGGTGGAAGAATTTTACGCCACATTGGCCGATGACCAGAAACGTGAAAAGGCAGCCGAATATGGTTTGATTTATGTCTACCGTCCCATGGAACGGATAAAAACAGCATCGCCTGCACTCATAAGAAATATTTTCGAGGAGCGATCAAATTAGGATTGGCACCTCTGTTGGGGAGAGTTTTGGGTCCCGCGATTTGTAATCGCGGCGAGAAAAATAGCGATTGAAAAGCACCAGATCCGCAGGGCGAAGAGGTGAAACGGTGAATGTGAGAAAATGAGAAATGGAGTAACCGGGTGACTTCCAAAATAACTAACAAACGCCCGTAGACGTAGAAGTGACCGGGTGACTTCTAAAATAACGATCAAATGCCCTTTGACTTTGCCCAATTTATAAACGCAGTCACCCGGTCACTTGCCATCAGCTGACTTTGCTCAATTTATAAATGCAATCACCCGGTCACTTTTGAATCTGTAAATAAAAATCTGCATTTTTTGATTTCTGTGCCAAAGACAATATTCCGGGTCCGACTTTACCAATTGGTCAATTTGCGAATATCTGAATAATGATTTTTAGTGTACTGCAATAATATAAGTCTGACTTAGAGTCGGGCCCGGAATTACAACATGAAGATCCCGGGCAGGCAGTTTAAATTCGTTACATTATTGATATAGAATATACATTTTGTTCGCCAGGCTTTCTTCTGTTGACATTTTCTTGATATGCAAGACCTTTTTTTAATTGACTTCGTCGGCCGCAAATGGAGGTCGTTTCTTGGAATTTGTAATAGTGACAAAGACCGCAAAGAATAAGCCTATTACAAAGCTAAAGGTTTATCAGCCGGTGAATCATTTCTGTCCAATCTGTTCTTCACTAAATAGCGGATTATCAGGTAAAGTACAATCGCACTGATTAGCATCGGTGTGACACTATCAATAAGTCGTATCTCAGTAGCTTGAACAAATTTATGCTCAATAAAGTTAGCGGAGAGATTAAAAATTGAATGAAGCACGATTGAAAGTTCAATGGAGTTAGTTATGTAATAGACAAAACCCATTAGAAGGCCAACGAAAAATATTACTCCAATAATTCCTGTTTGAAAATGAGCACAGGCGAATAAAGCTGATGATAAAACCATTGCTACAAATGGTGAATATTTTTTTAAAAAAAGTCCGAAAATTTGTTTTCTCCAAAATATTTCTTCCAAAACAGGAGTAATTATAACCTGGCTAATAAATCTTATTACCATAAGAGCATTAATTTCAGGCACATTAAATCTTAATAATTTAATTCTTCCCTCCATCAGGTGACCAAAGTATTCAGTTGGATTTATAAGTGGTTGTATTAATAACCTGATTGCAATTGCAGAAATAACCATTATCAAAACGAAATGGACAGTTGGTAAATTCATCCTCCAGGTAACCGGAAGTTTACTTTTATGGCTTACATATAATATTAATGGAATGTTAATAAAAGGTATAGCGGCAGAATAAAAATATTGTCTAAATGATTCTAATAATGGCCATCCAAATACCTTGGGCATAATTACGATAAACGTAAATGTAAAATGGAATGTAAGGTATAAAATTACAAGAAATAAAAACTGTTTGAAATTTGGATATGTTTCGTCAGGCATCATAGGGTTGTTTTAAGGAAGACGTTGATTTAATAAATTCTAAAGTCAGTTGAAGACATGGTGAGATTCCAATTTTATTACCATGGGTTCATCGGTGTAAGCACGATTCATTAATTTCATCGATTTTAATAAATATTGCCACAATTCCTACTGTGATTGAGAATATGGTTCCACCTAACCCGGCAATAATTGTCAGGAACAATGGGGTATTAAAATATAATCCAATGGTAAATCCTGATGCAAGACCTATCAAACCTGAGAGGAAATATAATACATCAAGATTCACACACCAGTTAATTTGCAGTTTACCGTTTTTGAAGCAAAAATTAATATGTCCTTCCCGAAATACGTTCATTTCACCTACACTTTTCTGACTTGTATATTTTGTCGATCTTAGTACTCTTTTAAAATAAATTCCATCAGGTTCAGCATTTGTCCTGAAATTTAACGAATACAATAATTTATCATACCTTACTTTGATCCTTTCAATAGAATCAGATTGAGCAAAGTCAATCCGGAAAAATCTTTCTAGCTTTAAAATATTCATTTTTTTTAGGTTTATTTAAAATAAAACAAAAGAAAAAGTACACAGTGACAATTCTAAATTACACATAAAGCATCTTGTATCTTACTTTGAAAAGGTATGTAAAGAATAAAGCAATTCAGTCTATGATAAATATTGTTATGAAGTAATTGATTTGCAAATCTAACAAAAATTAAAGTATTAACAATAACATAACCAGAGGCGCAGACATTGCAGAATTGGTCGTTTTATCCGGGCATTGGGTTCCGCGATTTGTAATCGCGGCGAGAAAAATAGCGATTGAAAAGCACCAGATCCGCAGGGCGAAGAGGTGAAACGGTGAATGTGAGAAAATGAGAAGTAGAAGTAACCGGGTGACTTCCAAAATAACTAACAAACGCCCGCAGACATAGAAGTGACCGGGTGACTTCTAAAATAACGATCAAATGCCCTCTGACTTTGCTCAATTTATAAATGCAGTCACCCGGTCACTTGCCATGAGATGACTTTGCCCAATCTATAACTGCAGTCACCCGGTCACTTGCCATGAGATGACTTTGCCCAATCAATAAACGCAGTCACCCGGTCACTTGCCATGAGATGACTTTGCTAAATTTATAAATGCAGTCACCCGGTCACTTTTGAATCTGTAAATAAAAATCAGCATTTTTTGATTTCTGTGCCAAAGACAATATTCCGGGTCCGACTTTACCAGGTTGTCAATTTGCATACATCTGTTTGATAATTTATATTATGAATTTTTACGGACTGACTATGAGTGGGGCCCGGAATAATCTTTAGGTGCAAGACCTTTTTATGAATGAATTATCTGAATGCCAGGAGATGCTATTACCGGTGCGCTGCACCTAAGGACTTTCAGATACGATTTATTGCTATAACTATTTACGGTGCGCTGCACCTTTAAGATGTTGTAATGAGGGCTGGATAGTATAAACATTTTGTTCAGCCGGGATCAACTGTAAATATTGTAATAAGGTTGGTTCTATTAGTTATTCAATACTACTACTGAGGTTATATCATTAAAAATAAGGTTTATAAGAAATATGATTTGATTCAATTGTTGTTTATTCGCATGCCCGCCTTCTTTTAAACTTTATTTTATCGGAGTATCCCCCGATTCTCCCCGATGCTCGGGGCAGGCAGTGTAATTCGTTTGTCCATAGAGTATTCGTGTAATTCGCTTAAAAGCAATCCCGAAGCTTCGGGTGAGTTACAAACTCAAAACCACTAACCCCTCGTTGCAAACGAGGGGGAGGTTTTTCATAAAAAAAGGTGGTCAACCAAAGTCAACCACCTTTTAATAAATTAATTTACCTTAATTAATAGTGAGAAGGATTTTCATCCAGCCATTCGTTGATGCCATCGCGGACACGGTTACGGAAGGTGAGAGTATCCTTAGCGTAGGAGATTGATCCGTCTGCATTGATGTATTTGTAATTCAGGAAAATCTTCCTGTCCTGAAGTAATTTTGACTGGTTGAAAGTGCTGGCTCCGTCAGGAGTAACAACAACTGTTGAACCGGTTGCCTGGCCTACTGTAATTGTGCCGCCATTCTGAGTTAACTTAAACGAACCCGCTACATTGCTGATTCCATTGGTTACCAGTTCGAATGGGGCAACAGTGGTTAATGCCCACGATTTAGCATCAGCCTGTGGAATTGTGGTATAATACTTTGCAGTATCCAACGCAATACCAGCAGCACTTTTCCGGATTGTAACACCACCATGAATATAGTTGCCAAACAGCATATTTTCATACCTCAAACCTACTACAGCATAATTCTTTGAAGCAAGTACAGTGTCTGCATCTGCGCTGGTAATCCTAAAAGGTAAAACATACTGCGCTTTCAGCGTAGCAGGATCAGACAGGAATTTTACAGAATCAGGACGAATGACGACTGTGGCTGAATTCTGACCTTGTTTGATGGTAACTGAAGTTCCGCTCATCGTATAATAATCTGCGGGTAACAATTTCAGTTCTGTCAGACCGGTGACATAGTTCTTGATTGAATTAATGGACGAATTCTGCATACCTATCAACATTGCCGGTGTGATCAGTGTGTTGTCCAAACTTAATGCAACCTGGCGATCTTTTGAGTTCACCATTTCACCTCCGAAGGCAGGTCCAACTTCAATTTTCATTCCTTCACCAACAACAACAGTGCGCACGTTGTTTTGATACGCGAAGTAAATGCTCGTGTAATCAAAATCCTTGATATATTCATCATAGCACGAAACCATTGCAAGGGAAAGAAATATTGCTAAAATCTTAATTTTCATTTTCATTTGTATATTTTATTAATTGCCCCAGGCTTCCCAGCCTTCGTTCTGAATCAAATTACTCATTTTCAACATCTCGGTATACGGGATTGGCAGATAAAGAGATTTAAAATTACGGTTATCAACCACTTCTTTTCCATAAGTGAAAGTGCCTGCTTCGTTCCTGGTTATTGTTGCTTTGTGGACCGGATTATTAAGCGATGCAACCGATGTACTCCAGCGGCGCATATCGTAAAAACGAAGACCTTCAAAGCTTGTTTCTATCCGCCTTTCATTCTTGACAAATGCCCTGAAATTATCAGCAGAAGCAGCTACTTCATCCAAATATGGATCAACCGTGAATCCGTTTGCGTTGTCATAGGTTTTACGGGTGCGTAAATATTTCATTGCATCTTTAGCAGAAAGTCCGAAAGTTGTACCATTGGCACCTTCTACTTCATTGGCTGCTTCAGCAAATGTCAAAACCATATGTGCCCAGCGATAGTAAAACTTCGAATGTGGTTCAACAGTAATTGTCGACATGGACCAGTTTAATTTCATCGAGACAAATTTCTTGATGTGGTAGTTCGTTCGACTGGTAGCCTGAGGACCTGCAGCATCTTTACCAACACCAACAGTACCTGATGCATTTTCCCAGTTTTCGAAGGTGTACCAAAGTACGCCGGTGTTATTAAGTTTTACGGGAGCCTGGTTGTAATAAATCATACTATAGAACCTAGGATCACGGTCTTTATACGGATTTTGCGGATCGTACAAACTGCGTGAATCGGTAATGGGATAACCGTTCTTCATCGGGAAGGCATCCACGAAATCCTGTGTTGCTCCAATTGCACCATTTCCCTGGAACCCTTTTGGATACAATGCTCTTTCCATCGCGTCGCTTGTGGTGGCGATGTTATTTTGCGAAGCACCTGCCACACGGGAGGAATAAACGATGCCCGGGAAGTTCGGATTTGTCCAGACAACCGGATTAACTGCATTAAACCCGTTTGTAACTTTATCAACTGTCAATTTAAAATCAATGACTGCCTTTGCATATTGTGCGGCTTTAGTCCAGCGGGTTTTATCATTTGCCGGATTAAACAGCGGGCTGGCATAAGTCAGGTACATATCGGCGAGGATGGCACGTGTCGTGATTCCGTCCATACGACCCCAGAAACGACCACCGGCATAGGTTTTGTCGCCGGGAACCAGAAAGTCACGGTGTGCAATCGGAAGATACGCATATGCTGAATCACAATCGGCCTGAATCTGAGCAACACACTCGGCATAGGTATTTCGTGCTACATTCACTTGCTGACTCATATCCTTGGCATGATCAAGCAATGGTTCCAGAACGATCGGGAATCCAAGTAATTCTCCGTTTATTCCTTTACCACCCCAGCGTTTCAACAGGTCCCACTGGAACCAGGCACGCAGTGCATAAGCTTCTCCCTGCAATCTTCTGGCAACCAAAGTATTGTTGGTTGCATCAAGCAGGAACCTCGAGTTAATCCCTCTACGGTCTTTCAGAAAAAGATTGACGAGCGAAATGACACGATAATCATTTGTCCAATAGGTTGCAAACGGATCATCTCCGGTAACCAATGAACCCACCGCCAGTTTATTCATCGCATTTGTGGTAGCTGTTACTACCGCATTATCGGTTGCACCATCGAGGTAATACCCTTCATTGTTGTTATAATCCCTTGTCATGTACTCATAACACTGACCAACAAGACCCTGAACAAATTGCTGGTTCTTCCAGTTCTCTTCCTCGGTATAATTTCCGTACGGATATTGATCGAGGTAATCGGAACAAGAGCTCAGAAAAAGAGTAATGACACTTAAATATATTGCTATTCTTTTCATATCTGAATTCTTAAAAAGTTAATTTAACACCGGCGGTAAACGTTTTGTACAACGGGTATTGGGTAATACCCGAATTCAACGATTCCGGATCCACATCTTTAATACCTGATACTGTCAGCAGATTAGCCCCGCGAACATAAAGCCTTGCACCTCTGACTCCTGCAGCATTTGAAGGCGATAGCTTAAAGTTATAAGCCAGTTCTACATTCTGAATTTTCAGATAGCTGCCATCCCGGAGCCAAAAAGAAGAGCCCTGGAAGTTATTGTTTACTCTTTGATAGGTTAATGCCGGATAATCACCACCGATATTGTCCTGGACGAATTTGGAGTAGGTGTTATCTCCCGTTCCATTCTGGAAATATTTGTTAGTCAAAGCCACATCAACAAATGCACGACCATTACCGATGACGGTTAAGTCGAAACGCTTGTAATTTACATTGACATTCAATCCAAAAACTAATTTTGGTGAAGTGTTACCAATTTCAGTCTGATCGTTGCCATCCACTACACCATCGTTATTCAGGTCAGCATATTTCAGGTCACCTGCGTGAAGAGTTTCATCGAATAACTGTAGCGGGGCCTGTTTGGCTTCCTCATCAGTTGCAAATTTCCCCAGGTAAACCAAACCAAAATAGGCGTTATTGGATGTACCGGTTCTGCGCTGATATTCATTTGCATAATCAATTTCATCTACTTTAATTCGGTTTGTTTTTAATGTAGATACATTACCTCCTGCAGAAATGTTAAAATCGTGTCCGATCTTTTCACTATACTGGAAGCCTAATTCGACCCCTTCGTGACTCGTCTTGGCAAAATTATAAAAAGGGTTCGCGAGGTAACCGGACAATGCAGGGAAATAATTGTTCACCTGGACAACGATATCATTACGCATAATGTTGAAATAAGTCGCCTGTAAAGCAAGCTTGTTTTTAAATAACAAAGCATCGAATCCGACACTGATTTCTTCACGGGTTTCCCATGTAAGGTTTGGATTACCAATCCTGTTATAGGTTGTTCTGTAACTCCGGTCGCTGTCGATTGTACTTCCAAACCACCTGTTAGCAGTATGCGGACCAAAAACAGAACCTGAGTTGTTTGCTGTCCATCTGTCAACATCCATGTAATACTGGTTGCTGTTGAGAAGATTATCATAACCGATCTGGCCGTATTCAGCGCGGAGTTTCAAAAAGTTAACCGCTTTCGACGCACTTTCAGTAACTATCCAGCTGGCACCAACCGAAGGAAACATTTTATAACGGTTACCCTTGGCGAAACTTGAAGATCCATTGTAAGCCATCACCGCCTGGATCGTATACTTGTTGTTATAGGTATACATACCGGTCCATGAAGCATTCTGCTGACGTAGTGGTTCCTCTGTGCGATCCTGTAAATATTTTGAGATCGTATAGGTTGCACTGGTCAGAATATCACTCTTTCCGAATGAGCGTTCGAATGTCAGGGTCTCGTAAGCGGTAAGTTGTTGTGAATAGTAGTCATGCAATTTAGCCAAAGAGGCCATTGATGTACCGTCCTGGACTTTAGTCAGCGTAATGTCATAGGTCTGTTTACCTTGTTCATCCAATACCGGAGTACCGTCTGTACCCTTAATTGCAACAGGTGTTGGGATGTACGAAATATATCGTACTGCTTTTCCGATACGGGTCGAATTAAACATGTTAAATCCAACATACGATTTCGATTTCAAACCTTTCAAAATGCTCTTCAGGTCATATTCCAGAATTACGTTCGTTGCACCGGTTCTCCCTTTTTCGGTGTAATAACCATTGTCTAAGATGTTACCGATCGGATTGCTTTTATAAGCTGAGGATACACCATACCAGGGAAGACCTGAAACAGGATCAACTGCAGCATGAATTGGAAAAGCAATCGGAGGGATTGAGGTAATTTCGCCAATAACGGATCCAAATTCCTGAATATCCAGTGCCGAATTGGTATTACCATCTTCGTTTGTATAATCACTGTCGTACCCATAATTGGGTGCACGCCTTAAAGTAAGACCTCCAAAAAAGTTGAATTTAAGTTTTACAAAATCATTGACTTTTACATCGATGTTCGAACGGGCATTCAGTCGGTTGTAATCGGCAGGTGCACCAATTTTAAATATATCACCCTCTCCCGAATAACCAAGATAGGCAAAATACTGTACAGCCTCGTTTCCTCCACGCGAGGATACATTCATTTTCGTATAGGATTTCGTGTTTTTCAACATGAGTTCCCTGAAATTGACATTCGGAGTTACTTTATTGTATGGATCATTCAGTTCATAACCCTCGATTTGTTCATCACTGTACAAGGAAGGCAATCCACTGTTTGTGCGTGCCAGGTTGTTAAGACGAGCGTAATCACCGCCCGAAACCCATTCCGGAAAACGATCGATAGAACTGATTCCCTTTTCGAGGTTTACATTCATGATCCGGTCGTTCTTTACACCGCGTTTGGTTTTTATAAAAATAATCCCGTTTGCTGCTTCCGAACCGTACATCGCTTTTCCAACGATATCGTTTATCACCGTAACAGATTCGATTTCCTGGGGATCAATCGGCATTTGAGGAAAATCCACTTTGATATCATCAATAATGTAAAGCGGAGTAAATCCACGCATATACATATCCACTTTAGTCGTCGAGCGGTAAGCGCCATTTGTTTCTTCAGCACTTAATCCGGTTGCACCTTCACGTTCCGATATATCCAATCCGGGTACCAATCCAACCATTACATTCCTGAGGTCATTTGATGGGTACTTTTCGAGTTGAGAACTGGTCAGTGTATTATAGGCACCGGTTGCAGTTCTTTTGTAACCTGTAGCATAAGGTAACTGAATCAGATCTTCAGCGGTCTTAAACAGAATTGCTTTTTTAAGAACAACCTTACTTTCTGAAATCAAATTCTCGACAATAGTTACGGTTTTTTCGTAACCGTGCAGGGAGATGGTGACACTCTCAGCTGCTTTTGCACTAAAAGTTGTACTTCCGTTCACATCAGTAGCGACATGGATCAAACCTTCACCGACTACGACATTTGCGTTAGGAATAGCTGCTCCCTGTTCATCTGTAACGGTGAGGCTGACATTCACAGTTTTCACCTTTTTCTCTTTCACATCCTGAGCCTCAGCAGTTCCGATAAAAACAAAACTGAGGAAAAAGATGCAGAATAAGGCATACATATAATCCTTATTAATAATATTTTGGTATCTCATATTGTTATTTTTCACAGTTTATTATTACCAAACCGGATTCAGGCTGGTGTCAAAATTCTTCATTTTATAGTAGTCATCGGTATCGAACGGAATGTAATACATCGCATCTTTCCAACGTGCCTGACGATTATAAGGAAGCGGAACGCGGGTATATTTAAATCCGGTCGGATAAGTTGAACTAACTGTAACTTTCTCAGCTTCCATCGCCATTAATGTTTGTCCCATCACAACAGGGGCATCTTTCCATCTGCGAATATCAAAATAGTGATGAAAACCTTCAAAACAAAGTTCCACAGTACGTTCGATTTTGATTTTATCTCTGAAGACCTCTTTGCTTACGGTGTATTTTGGATCAAGATTTGGCAACGTTGCCCTGTTGCGGATAATATTAATCGCATCAATAGCAGTCATAGTTGCTCCGGGGGCCATACCGGTCGGTCCGTAAGCTTCGTTTACCGCTTCTGCATAATTCAGGTATAATTCACCAAGCCGGATGATCGGATCGGTCATATAAGGTTTATAACTGGTGTTTCCGCCAGATACTTCTCCAATATGTTTCTTTGAATAGTAACCTGTATGTGTACATCCGGCGTATTTCACTTCATTTCTGTGTTCACCCCACACAGTTGCGCCGTTTCCATCGATCTGGGACCAGATCTGAGCCTTGTTCTGGTATGCCGAATAAACAATAGGTGCCTGATTATAAATAATCGAACTATAAAAACGGGGATCACGGTTTGCATAAGGATCCTGTTCCTTGTAGTGACCTGCTGCAATAGCTGCTGCCCGGTCTTCAGGCGTAACGAGTGATTCACCCCATTTTGTCTCAAATTTGTCAATCATATTCTGAGTAGGGCATTCACCCGAGTTTCCGGTTGTCCGGTTACCAATTGCACCGCTAAGCAGCCCCTGGAGATCACCTGAAGTGTTTGACAAGCCGTTACCATAATACCAGGCAAACAATTGCTCGTTGCTGTATTTCGCAAGGTAATTATCTGAGTATTGCGACATTGGTAACAGGGTGTATTTACTGGCCAGTGCAAGCTGGATCGCTTCCCAGTTTGCTGCTGCTGCATCTTCCCAGTCTTTTACATTATTGGGAGCGTTGAGCGGGCTGGCAGCATATAGTAAAGCACGCGCCTTAATTGCTTTGGCTGAATTTCCTGTAGGCCGATCCTGTAACGGATCGGCAAGGTGACCTGATTCTCCGGGTCCTGCATCACGTCTGATTTTGCTCGTTGAATTTACGCTTGCTTTTGTAAAGCAAACAAATGCACTATCCATATCAAGCGCAACATTTTTGTACGCCTGACTTTTCGATGGCCTGGGAAGGTCCCACCCTGAAGGGTCTTCGCCTATAACTCTTCCAAGGTGAGGCATGGGTCCCCAATAGTTGATTAAAGTAAGATGGGCATAACCCCTGAGAAAATAGGCCTGACCTTTGAAATCTTCCTTTTCATCTTCTGTTGCATCTTTTACTTTATCCACATTTGCCAATGCAATATTACAGATCCTGATCACCGAGAACATCGCCTTTTGGATCGGCCGTCTGGCCAAATCAGTGGTCATCATATTTGCTGTTGCACCCATCTGACCTTGTTTCCAGTCCTGGACACGGAAAAGCCGACCCGCATCGGCAATTTCGGTCAATGCATCGAACAATGTTTTTTGATCCCACATAGCTATATAAAGGGGATAACCTGTCCGGATATTTACGTTGCGCCAATTGCTTCCATCCAGTGTTGTCCCACTGTAAGCTGCTTCGAAAAACAACTTGAAATTGGCCTGTTTTTCAAATACTTCACTATCCGTAAGTCCTGCATCAGGTGCTTTATCCAGGTATTCCTCGCACGAACCAAGAAAAAACATGGACAAGAACAAAACGAGTGTCTTAATGGTATATTTTTTCATTTTTATCATTTTTATCATTTTAAAAGACAATCTTTAATCCCAATTTCAGAGTCATCAACTGTGGATAGAAACCTTGTTGGAAATCTTTGCGTTCAGGATCACCTTCAATTAATTTGGTGAACGTATAAACATTGTTTGCGGAAGCATAAACCACAAAATTGGAAATACCGGTTACTCTGTCAAGATAGGTTGAATGAATGGTATATCCTGCATAGATTTCCTTGATCCTCACGTAGTCAGCGTTTCTCCAGAAACGATCCTGGATTTTGATTCCATAACCTCTGTCTGCTTCACCGCCACCCCACATCAGCAAGGCTGCATCACCGGTACCTACATAATGTAGCGTGGAGTGATTGGCATCCTGATTGGTGGGAGTCCAGTAATCGAGCTGAGATTCATGAATACGCCACGTTCCTTTGGTAAATTCGTTTTCGTACGATTGGTTAAAATCGACATATTTACCGGTATTCCCCTGGAATAACAAGCTGAAATCGAAATTTTTACAGGTAAATCCACCACCCATTGAAAAAGTGACCGGCGGATAAAGATTCCCTTTAATCGGTGCCTGGTCCATGTTGTTGATGGTACCGTCGGCCGAGAAATCAAGGAATTTATAGTCTCCAACATTCAAACCGCCTGGAGCGATCGGTGCCGGATTATTCCAGATATCATCAATGCTGGTATAATACCCATCGCCGGCCAAAAGAGTTCCGCCCGCCTGGGCTCCTAAAGGTTTACCTGCATCCTTTTTGTACTCAGGTGCATATGGTAAGTCATCCTTGAAAACTACCCGGTTGTCATTATAACCAAATACACCCCTGAAATTATATTGGAAATTGGGGGTAACTGTTTTATGATATTCTGCTTCAACTTCAATTCCGTGTTTCTTCATCTTTCCAAGATTCAAGGATTTGGAAGTATTAGCAACAAGGAAAGTAACGGTCCTTTGTGTTAATAACATATTATCCCTGTCCTCATTAAAGAAGTCAAAACTGAATGTTAAATCATTATCCAGAAATCCCATTTCAATACCTAAATCCCTTTTATGTGCACTTTCCCATCTGGATGAGGAATTTGCAAATTTATCTTCTCTGATCTTTCCCTGATTATCGGTAAAGTAACTGCTTTGATATAACCATCGTTCATCAGCAGCATCGCTGCCAACCAATCCATCAGAATAACGGATTTTCATTTTGCTGATCCAGGGTAAGGCACTTTTAAAGAAACTTTCTTCTGAAAGCACCCATCCGATAGCTCCGGAAGGGAAAAATCCAAAACGGTTGGCAGGAGCAAAACGTTCGGAACCGGTATAACCTACGTTTACTTCAAGCAAATACTTTTGCTTAAAGTTGTAAGTACCACGACCTACCCAGCTTTCGTTGAAATAGGCAAACTCGGTACCTGCGTTTTTCTGCTGACGGTTGAAAAGTCCGAGACCCGTAACGCCATGGTCTCCAAACGTACGGGAATAATTAACCGCTGCTTCGTAATAAAGATCGCTGTAATAGCCCCCCTCAAGCGCACCAACGTTTAAGTCGATAGCCGGAAGAACGTAAATTTCAGTATTTTGACTTTCACGCAACCAGGGATTACTTGATGTTCCGATCTTTGAATAATCGAGACTGTACTTCGGATATGAAAAGTCGGAATAGAGTGTTCGCATCTTATAATAAGTACTCAACGCCACTTTCGCTTTTACCGATAAACCTTTTGTGATGAAATCGAGCTTCTGGTCTAAAACCAAATCGCTGAAAAGTTTCGAATCGGTATACTGGTTAAAGTCTCCCTGATTCATAAGACTATATGGATTCCCTGTGTATTCGGCCATCTGGAAAGCTAAACGATCTCCTTTATCATCGGGATAGTCGATATCCGGGATAAGCTCGAGCGCCCATGCAGGAAAATATGCCGGAAATCTCGCAGGACTTGTCTGGTATAAATTACGCCATGGTGCATTCTTGGGTTGATTCTGAATACTAAAGTCGCCACCAACGTTAAAGGTTAATGAAGTCGTATTAGTGAGTGAAAAGTCGAGGTTTGCCCGGTAATTTATTTTGTCATACTTGTATGCCTGATCGAGGTACCCGTCACTCTTTGATTTAAACAGGTCACCTTCGTGAAGATAACCAAGGGAACAGAAATATTTGATAAATTCGGTTCCACCTGTGATATTAAAATTTGCATTTGTTGTAGGCGCAAAATCCTTGGTCATAATATCAAACCAGTCAACATTAGGATATTGAAGTCCCTTAATAGGGTCTGAAGGATTTTTGTACTCATTCAAAATCTGATCCGACATAATTTCTGAGAAACGACCCTGGTTCTTCAATCCGTAATTGTAAGCGCTCATGGTAGTATAAGAATCGATGTGATCCGGAACACGGGTTGCGCGTTGTAAACCATATGATGCCGATATATCGAGTACCGGCTTACCCAGTTTTCCACGTTTGGTATTTACAATGATAACACCGTTCGCACCTTTGGCTCCGAATACAGCAGTAGCAGAAGCATCCTTTAATACGGAGATTGTTTCTACTTCATTAGGATCCAAATCTGTAAAGTCGCGCTCTACACCATCGACCAATACCAGCGGTTTGGAACCGTTCCAGCTCGACAAACCTCTGATTACGATTTCGGAGTCATTACTACCGGGCTGACCGGTAGACTGCATGGTTAAAACGCCTGAAAGCTTTCCTGCAAGAGTGCTGGTTACATTCGAAGTTCCTGAACGCATTAAAGCGGCACCTCCGACTTGTGAAACGGCTCCTACCATGGTTTCCTTTTTCTGGACACCATAACCGACAACCACAACCTCATCGATGCCGATTGTACTTTCAGAGAGGGTGACATTATAAACTGATCCGGTGCTAACAGGAATTTCTTTTGGCGTAAATCCAACAAAACTAAATACCAATGTTTGAGCTGTTGCCGGTAAATTAAGGGTAAACTTTCCGTCAAAATCAGTAACAGTTCCGATAGTTGTCCCTTTCACGATAATGGAAGCTCCCGGAATAGGCGACTTATCATCGCCGGTTATTGTACCACTAATTGTTTTTTGTTGTGCCAGGGCACTTAGCTGGGACAGGAAGAAAATCCCGACCAAAAAAACTGTGAAGAGCAGAAATCGACTCTTCATTGAAAAAATTTGTGTTTCATCACCTTTCATACATGTTCCTTTAGTAAATTTTCGTTAATTAATAATAGTCCTTACCCGAAGGACTAATAGTGTTTATCTGATTGAATATCAAACGATAACAAGCTCAATTATTTCATTAAGGTTTGCGGCGAAGATATAGGTTAAAATTCACACAAATCTGTTGTTACTTTGAAATCACAAATTGCAATCGATTGCATAGTGCATATTTCATTGTCCAGCAAGTACATATTTGAAGTACAGACAAATAAAAAATGTTTTAAAACATATTTTAACACAATTTTTAGGAAATTTCAACTATTCTTTATTGTCCTGTTTATTAATTATTTACAATAGCTTACTGTTTCATATATATTCTTATTGACGAGAATCGAAGCTCCCAATTGATATGCCAGGGAATTCAATACTTACATAGTGAATGCTTTACTAAATTATTTTGTGATAAAAAAACCATATTTTAAGGATATTAAAAACCTTATTTTTAAAGAAAAAAACCTCAGTAGCAAATACACAGTCGCCATGGGTCAAACCTTATTACCTTATTTATGTAAGTCAAATAAAACATCAAATAAGGTAATAAGGTTGGGGGCTGTGAGTATAGATCTTCTACTGAGGTTGCCTTTAAAAATAAGGTTTAAGGAAAAAGCTGTAAAACAATATGTAATATTATCTCACTCCTAATACTTTAAGAATGATGTACAAGAATTTTCAACGTATTACCGTAATCATCCTGCACCTGGAATATAATATGAACAAAAGAAAATATTCGTCAGCTGACGCATTATATGTTTATAAAAAATGATATGACAGATAAATGTTCGACCGGCCGGGGTAACGACGATCAACAAAAAGCGAATTAGCAGAGAAGAGATCGTGAGAAAATGAGAATGTGAGAAAATGAGACATGGAGTGAACGGGTGACTTCTAAAATAACGAACGAACGCCCGCAGACTTTTAGTGACCGGGTGACTTCCAAAATAAAGGATCAAACGCCTGTTGACTCTGCTCAATTTTTAACTGCAGTCACCCGGTCACTTACCATGAGCTGACTATTACCGGTGCGCTGCACCTAAGGACTTTCAGATACGATTATTGCTATAACTATTTACGGTGCGCTGCACCTGAGGCTGTGGTCCTTTATGGTAGATAGAATGTATATTTTGTTCGACCGCATCTAATCCCCGCACCTTCTCATCATCTCTCAGGAGCAACACCTAATCTTAGTATGTATTCGTGGAATTCGTCTTAATTAGTGTAATTCGTTTTAACCCACAAAAAAAGGTGGTCAACCGAAGTCAACCACCTTTTAATAAATTAATTTACCTTAATCAATAATTCGCGGGATTTTCGTCCTGCCATTCATTTACGCCGTCACGTACCCGGTTACGGAAAGTAAGTGTATCCTGGGCATAACAGGTATTGCCTGCAGCATTAACGTATTTGTAATTCAGCAGGATCTTCCTGTTCTGTAAAAGCTTAGCCCGGTTATAAGCACTTGCTCCTTCTGGTACTACGGCAAACGTGGAACCGGTTCTGGTACTTACCGTGATGTTGGTTCCATCGAGCGTGAGCAGCATCTCTTCCTTTGCAGTGGTCTGATCGCTGTACCCATTGGTCACCAGGGCATTTGGAGCTACAGTTTTCAGTTTCCAGATCTTGTTTTCAGGCTGATTTACCGCTGTATAATACTTAATTGTATCAAGATTTGCTCCCGCAGGACTTTTCCTGATTGTGACACCACCGTGCCAGTAGTTACCAAACAACATGTTCTCATATTTTACACCAATTACCGCAGAGCTTTTGGACGACAGAATTGTATCGGCATCAGCGCTGGTAATAAAGAACGGGATGGCATAATTGGCAAACAAGGTGAGCGGATCTGCCAGGAATTTGGCAGAATCAACTTTCATCACAACCGATCCCATATGCTGACCAGCTTTGATCACCATTTTGCTGTTATCGCTCAACGTATAGTAATTGGCCGGAAGCGGTAAAAGAGTTGTTACCGGGGCTACAGCATCCTTAATATATGGAGCGCCACCTTTCATAATGGTCAGCAAAGCCGGGGTAATCAGGCTGTTGTCGAGCGAGAAAGACACATTTCGGTCTTTGATGTTATCCCGTACGCCTCCCAAAGCTGCACCTACTTCAATCGACATCCCCTCACCCACTACAAATGTACGCACATCGGTCTGGTAGGGGAAATAGATGCCATCGTAATCAAAATCCTTGATATAATCCTCGTAGCACGACACCATTGTCGCGGCAAGAATTACAATTAAAAACATCTTTTTCATATCTGTTTGTTTTTTTAATGTTTATTTCCAGGTTTCCCAGCCTTCATTTTGCTCCAGTTTGCTCATCCTTAATATTTCGACATAGGGGATAGGCAGCCAGGGTGATTTGAAATTTCGCGTCTCAACTTCTTTTGAGAGGTCGTAAGTAAATGTCCCATCATCGTTTTTGGTAATCTCAGCCATATGCACCGATTTATTCATATCAGAAACAGTTGTTGACCAGCGGCGCTGATCATAGAAACGCATTCCTTCGAAACAAGTTTCTATTCTCCGTTCGTCTTTGATAAAATCGTTAAATTTCACGGCATCCAACGATACTTCATTCAGATATAGGTCATTGGCAGTTGTATACAATACTGCATTATCGTATGTATTTCGTGTACGCAGGAACTGCATCGCCGCTTTGGCTGAAATTCCGTATTTGGTGGCATCAGTCGGACCAACCACTTTATTGGCAGCCTCGGCAAAGTTAAGCACCATATGGGTCCAGCGAATAAACATCTTGGTATGGGGTTGTCTGCTGACCGAAGCATCCGACCAGTTCAGGCCCATGTAAACATACTTCTTGATATGGTAGTTAGTAAGGCTGTTTGTTGACGTTGCACCGGCAGCGTCCTTGCCACCATTGGCCCAATTCTCGAACGTGTACATCAGCGCTCCTGTGTTGTTCTTTTTCGCCTGAACCCCGTTATAGAAAATATGGCTGTAAAACCTTGGGTCGCGATTGAGGTATGGATTTGCAGGATTATAAAGACTTCTTGAATCGGTGATGGGGTAGCCGTTTTTCATCGGGAAGGTATTAACGAGTTCCTGGGTTGCACCGACCACGCCATTGCCCTGGAATCCTCCCGGGTAGAACATCCGCTCCATCGCATCGTTATTGTTGCTGTAACGCGCAGAGAAAATAATCTCGGGCGAATTGGGATCAAACCAGTTGATGATTTTGCTCGTGGTAAAACCACCCGTAACCTTGTCGACATTCATTTTGAAATCCATCACTTTTTTGGCGTACGCGGCTGCCGAATCCCAACGCGAGACTACGTTGCCCGGATTGAATAACGGACTCGCCCAGGTGAGGTAAACATTCGATTTAACCGCCTTCATGGTGATTCCGTCCAATTTTCCCCAGTACCGTCCACCCGCATAAACGCGGTCGCCAGCTATGGGAACCAGGAAGTCGCGGTGTGCAATGGGAAGGTATTTGATGGCTGAGTCGCAATCGGCCAAAATCTGTTTTACACAATCGTCGTAAGTATCGCGGGCAAGGTTGATTTCACCCCCGATTTCGATAGGGGCAAGAACGAGCGGAATCCCTAACATCTTACCGCTTGTTAATCCTTTACCTGCGAATTTCTGAAGTAAATCCCAGTGATTCCAGGCACGAAGCGCGAATGCTTCACCCTGCAGACGGTGCCGCACAAGGCTGTCCCATCTTGCATTGACAATAAATTTAGTATTAAACCCACGACGATCTTTCAGAAAGATATTCACTAGCCTGATTGAATTGTAATCGCGCGTCCAGTAGGTCGAAAACGGGTCGCCTCCTGTTGTTAAGGAACCCACCGCCAGCCGGCGTGTAGCCTGGGTTGGACTGGTGGAAACCGCATCGTCGGTGGCCATATCAAAATAGACCCCTTCGTTGCAATTGTAGATCATGGCCATATTATCGTAGCATTGCCCAACCAATCCCTGAACCATATCCTGGTATTGCCAGATATCCTCCGTTGTACGGTCTCCGTTTGGATAAGGATCGAGATACTTGCTGCACGAACCGAACAACGCTAAAATACCCCCTAACAGTACTATTATTTTAGTCTTCATAATTTCTTTAATTAAAAGGTTAATTTAATTCCGGCAGAATAGGTGCTGAACAATGGATAGTAATCTACTCCGGAACTAATCGACTCAGGATCTACATCTTTAATTTTCGATATCGTCAACAGGTTAGCGCCCCTGATAAAGAAGCGGGTACCCCTGGCTCCAATGATTTTGAGTGCATTGGCTGGCAGATTATAGGCCAGTTCAACATTTTGCACCTTGAAAAATCCCCCCTTGACCAGCCAGAAACTTGAACCTACAAAGTTGTTGTTGACTTTATCGTATGTAAGCCTTGGATAGGCACCACCTATGTTATCCTTTACAAAATCGGAATAGTTATTGTCGCCCCACCCATTCCAGAAGTATTGGTTCGTTAAACCAATATCATAAAAAGCGCGTCCTGTTCCCAGAGCATATAATTCTAATCCCTTAAAGCTAAGTTTAAAATTAACAGCATAGAACAAACGTGGTGTCGAATGTCCGATAGGGGCCTGGTCGGTGTCATCCACAAAACCATCATCGTTCATATCCTTGTATTTCAAATCGCCCGCATGAAGTTCCTGGTCAAAAAGTTGTGGTACAACGAGAGTTTCAGCATCGCTGGCGAACTTGCCAATGAAAGTCTGTCCATATATCACATCAGTAGCCCTGCCGGTACGTACCTGATAGTCGTTACGATACTGTGGCTCGTCGAATTTGACAATTTCCGAATTTTGCGTGGTTGCATTTCCACCCAATGAATATTTGAATTTACCAGCATTATCAGAATATTGAATACCCATTTCTATTCCGGTATACCTGATCTGGTTAAAATTATACCGGGGAAGTGCACTTGAGATCCCTACAATATTCGGAATCCGGCTCGAGACCTGGGAGATCGATCCATCGCGCAGATTGTTGTAGTAGGTGAGCGAAAGAGTGAGTTTCTGTTTAAAGAACATACCATCCAGTCCGGTATTAAACTCCCTGCGTTGTTCCCAGGAAATTTCGGGGTTACCGGTACGGTTGGGAGAGATCCTGTAAACCGTGTTTTCGGTTGTATTTCCAAACCACTGGTTTGTAGATGCAGGACCAAATTGCATCCCACTGGTATTGACATTCCACCGATCGCGATAAGAGAAAGGTGAAAGGAAGCTTTCATAGCCAATAACACCACCTTCAGCGCGCAGCTTAAGAAAATCAACGCAATTGACATCTTTCATAAAACCCTCTTCCGAAATAACCCAAGCCAGGCCGGCTGATGGGAAGAAATCGTATCGTTTACCAACATCAAAACTCGAAGTTCCCCCATAATTTAATACACCATTGATAATGTATTTATTGTCGTACGAATACCTCATTGTTCCAACGCCGTTTTGTGTACGCTGAGGTTCTTCCGTTTCGTTACGGGCAACTTTGGAAACAAAATAGGACATAACAGCCTGTACCTCGCTTTTACCAAACGTTTTTTCATAACTCAGGCTTTCGTATATCGCCATCCTTTGGTAATAATAGTCATTCAACAGCACCTGGTCGGCCATTTGGGTACCGTCATGTTTTTTCGATAACAAGATCGTGTCCGCGCCACCTGCCGTTAAAGCCGGTGTGGCGATATAGGCATAGTAATCGGTAGCTTTACCGACACGCAACTGGTTGTAGGAGTTGAACCCAAGATAGGATCTCGATTTCAAACCGGGAAGAATGCTTTTCATATCGAACTCGAGGGCGACATTCGCAGTTCCTGTCCGGCCCGATTCGGTATAATAACCATTTTGGGTCAGATTGGCGATCGGGTTTTGGGTATAATTGGAACTTACTCCGAAATACGGAGGATTTCCTGATGCCGGATCGTAAGGGGCTGCATAAATAGGGAATGCAATCGGGGGAATAGCGGTAATATCATTAATTATCGTATTAAATTCGAGACCGGTTAAAACAGGATTATTGGATGTACTCTGGCTTGTAAAATCTGAATCATACCCATAGTTAGCCGAACGCCGGTAGGATAAGCCTCCAAAGAAATCAAACTGCACTTTAATAAAGTCATTCACCTTAATATCGATATTCGACCGGGCATTTAACCGGTTATAGTCGGCAGTCGGACCCATTTTTGTGATATCCCCATCACCGCTATAACCCAGGTAGGCAAAGTATTGAACCCTGTCGTTACCGCCTGATGAAGAAACGTTTACCCTCTGGAACGATTTCGAATTTTTCAACATCATTGCCTTGAAGTCGATGCTTGGGTGATAATAGTCGTACGGATCATTTTTAGCATAAGCCGCCACATCATCCGGGGTGTACCTTTCAGTTAAACCATCATTTGTTCGTGCCTGGTTGTTGAGCGTTGCATATTCACCGCCATCTGCCCATCCCGGCATCCTGTCGATCATTGAAACACCCGACTCAACATTCACATTAAGTATTCTTTCGTTCTTCTTTCCCCTTTTAGTTTTGATAAATATAATTCCGTTTGCGGCAGCAGGACCAAACATCGCTTTTCCCACGATATCCTTTACAATGGTAATCGACTCAATCTCATTGGGATCGAGCGGCATTTCGGTGATGTCAGTAGGTACATCATCAATGATGTACATCATACTGAAACCACGACTACCAACACTCACTTTTTCGGAAAATCCGAAACGACCCGATTCTTCTTCGGCGCTCATCCCGGGTTGCCCGTTCTGTTCCCGTATTTCCATTCCAGGAGCTAATCCGGCAAGGGCATTACGGATATCGGTTGTAGGGTACTTTTCCAGTTGGGAGGAACGTAAAACAGTCGGCGCACCTGTAAGGTTTCTCTTTTTGAAACTCATATAGGGAAGCGGAACATCGTCCTCCGCTGTCATCTGTAATTTTGACTTTACGAGTTTTATTGTGCTCTCAGTCAACAGGTCCTCTACGAGTATGACACTTTTATCGTACCCTTTTGAGGTAACTGAGACAAAATCATCGGGGAATCCTTTAAAAGCGAAGGTTCCGTTTTCATCCGTATCTGCATGAATCAGTCCTTCACCGACTACCACCTGGGCATTTGGCATAACGTTCCCGTTTTCATCGGTCACTTTCAGGTTCACGCTGATCGTTTTGGCTTTTTTTTCTGTTTTATCCTGGGCGGATACTGCTCCTGCCAGTATGAAGCAAAGTATCACGAGACCGATCGTTCTGTACTTCAAAAATATATTATGAAATCTCATAATTCTCATTTTTTTAGGTTGTTGTTACCAAACTTCGTTTGATACAAAATTTTTCATTTTATAGGTATCTTCCGTATTGAAAGGAAGATAATACATCGCCTCTTTCCAGTTGCTCTGACGGTCAGCGGACAGGGCGTAACGCGTATATTTAAAACCTGTAGGATAAGAAGGACTTACTGTGACCTTTTCGATATCAACACCCATTAATGGTCCGGCATAAGCGGCGGGGGCATCTTTCCAGCGGCGGATATCAAAATAATAGTGTCCCTCGAAACTAAGCTCAACGTTACGCTCGTTCTTAATACGTGGTCGGAATGCATCTTTTGAGACCGTGTACTGAGCCAAAACTTCAGATTGTCCGATTTTAGTCCGGATCAGGTTTACAGCCTGAAGGGCCGTCATTGATGCCCCGGGAGCTGAACCATTAGGCCCATAAGCTTCATTGGCCGCTTCGGCATAATTGAGGTAGAGTTCTCCCAGGCGGATAATCGGATCGGTTATCTGTTTCGAAGTCTTGTTCTTGACGCTGTTCTCAGCCCAGCGTTTGCGTGCATAGTAGCCCGTCCTGGTAATTCCCAGGTAGGTTTGGTCAATCAATTCGCCATATTGAGCCACACCATTGACCATCTGATACCATATCTGTGCTTTTGTATTTTGCCAGCCAATAATATTGGTAGCCTGGTTATGAATAATATCGATATAAAAACGGGGGTCGCGGTCTTTATACGGATCCTGCTCGTTATAATGTCCGGCTGCAGCGGCAGCTTCACGCTCGGCCGGGGTGTTTAACGGTTCGCCAAACTTTGTTTCAAATTTATCGACAAAATTCTGGGTAGGGCACTCTCCCGACCAGCCAGATTTACTATTCCCAAAAACGCCGTTTATCATCCCCTGCTGACCACCAGCATTGTAAGCCCAGCTTCCGTAACTGTAACCCCATAATTGTTCATTGGTGTAGGTGACACCTACATAGTTGTCCTTGTATTTTGCAGCCGTTTGTAACGCGTACCCGTTCTGCAATGCAATTTCAATCGCTTCCCAGTTGGCCTTGGCAGCCTCTTCCCAATCTTTAACACCCAACTCATTGTTCAGCGGACTTGCAGCATAAAGCAAAGCGCGCGCTCTAAAAGCTTTGGCAGCTACCCCGGCCGGATATCGCTGATCGGCATGAGTCAGGTGACCCGGTGTTCCCGGTACAGGATTGTCACGTCGCATCCTGCCTGCTTTTGCAAAAAAAGTGGCTGCGGTATCCATATCTGCAGCAATTCTGATCAGGGTTTCGTGTTTGGATAAGCGGGGAATATCCCACTGATCTTCAGGACCCAGAACTTTGGTGATATAAGGCATTGGCCCCCATATCCTGAACAGTTCGAAATGGGCAAACGCCCTTACAAAATGAGCCTGGGCCGTGAAATCATCAATTTCGACCTGGTCAGCTTCAAGCAGGTGGATGTTTTCAAGGGTCATATTACAGATACGAATCGCTATGAACATCGAAGCCAGGATTGGACGACGGTCCCCGTCGTAGGTAAACTTATTCACAAAAGCTGATACCTGGCCGCTTTTAAAGGTCTGACCCTCCATGTAACGTCCCATATCGGCACAATCAGTCAACCCTTCCCAGGTATATTTCTGATCCCATTGACCAAAATAGAAAGGCATTCCATTCTTGATGTTGAAATCCCTCCAGTTTGATCCATACCTCTGACGCCCTTCGTAAACGGCCCGGAAGAATTTTTTGAAGTTATCCAGTTTTTTAAAGACGTCATCGGTAACAAGTCCCGATTCGGGTGACTTATCGAGGTAGCTTTCCAGGCACGATGAAAAGAAGACCGGGAAAAGTACGATGCACACTAATGTTATGATATATTTTTTCATTTGTTAATCAGTTTTAGCGTTTAAAAAGCAACTTTAATACCGAATTTGACAGAAGTCATCTGCGGATAGAATCCCTGCTCGAAATCTTTCCGTTCCGGATCACCTTCAATCAGGTTGGTCAGTGTCCAAAGGTTATTACCCGTAGAGTAGAACAATATGTTTGACACTCCCGCAAGACGATTCAAAAATTTGGAAGGGAAGTTATAACCGAGGTAAACTTCCTTCAGGCGCAGGTAGTCGGCCTTTCTCCAGAAACGGTCTTTGACTGCAATGTCATAGCCCCTGTCGGCTTCACCGCCACCCCAGAACAGAATGTCGGCACTTGAACTGCCACTGTAGTGAAGCGTGGAATGATTGGCTGTTGGATTATTAGGCGCCCAGTAATCCAGTTGTGAGGAGTGTACACGCCAGTCTCCCTTGATAAATTCAACTTCATAGGTCTGGTTGTATTCAACATATTTTCCCATATTACCCTGGAACATAAAGTTGAACTCAAACTTCCTGTAAACAAATCCGCTTGAAAGTGAGAAGGTTATCGGGGGCATATTCGATCCCGCGATCGGATATTTATCGAGGCTGGTGATTTTTCCGTCAACACGGTAATCGAGGAACTTATAATCTCCGACATTGACCTTGTAAAGATCGATCGGTGATGGATTATTATGGATATCATTAACCGAAGTGTAATAGCCGGTTCCGGTTAATTCCACACCATTGAGCTGGGCACCGAGAGCTTTTCCGGCATCCTTCGTATAATCGGGAGCATAAGGAGGGTCGTCCTTAAAGATGATCCTGTTTTCGTTGTATCCGAAAATTCCTTTCACCCAATAGTTCAGTTGCGTAGCTGTTGTTTTATTGTATTCAACTTCAACTTCAAATCCTTGTTTTTTTAATTCTCCAAGGTTAAGATCTTTAAAGGAGTTGCCCACCATCATGGTCACGCTTCGCGGTTTCAGGAGCATCTTTTCGCGGTGTTCGTCAAAAATATCAATATTGAAGCTAAGGGCATTCTTGAAAAGGCTCAACTCTAATCCAAGGTCTCTTTTACGCGCCTCTTCCCATTGCGCGGTGGTGTTTGCACCCAATTCTTCATGCAGGTAAGGACCCGGAGAACCGGCATTGTCGGAATAGTAGCCGCTGTTATACAGCCACCTCGCACCAGCGTTATCACTACCTGTTAAACCATCGGAATAACGAAGTTTTAGTTTGCTTATCCAGGGGACAGCATTTTTAAAGAATTTCTCTTCCGAAACCACCCATCCAACTGCTCCCGAGGGGAAAACACCGAAACGGTTTCCGGGGGCAAATCGTTCTGAACCGGTGTATCCTACGTTAACCTCCATCAGGTATTTGTGCGAGAAGTCGTAGGTAGCTCTTCCGACAAGTGATTCATTGTAGTAGGCAAAATCGGTTCCCTCATTCTTCTGGGTACGCGTCATCAACGCAAGACCCGATACAGAGTGATTTCCAAAGGTGTTGGCATAGTTGAAGCCAAATTCATAGTAAAGGTCACGGTAATAGCCACCCTGCAAACCACCAACGTTGATATCCAAAGGCGTCTGTTTGTAGTATTCGTTACCTGCCGCGGTTATTCTGTTCCATGGTTCAAGCGGTAATCCGGTATCCGGATCTGTTTGTCCGATTTTTTCATAATCGAGCTGATATTCCGGGAAAGTCCACGAGGCGGTAAGTATTCTGTTCTTATAGAAGGTACTTAAAGCGACCTTACTTGTGAATACCAACCCTTTTGTTATGAAGTCGAGCTTCTGATCAAAAATAAGGTCTGTAAATAATTTGGAATCCAGATCCTGGTTAAACTGACCCGTATTGAGACTATTATAAGGATTTCCGGTATACTCCCCAAAATTTGCGGCAAGACGTATTCCTGAATCGCCGGGGTAAGTCTGGTCAGGAACCTGTTCCAATACCCATGACGGGAAATAAGCAGGGTAGCGGGCCGGGCCGGTAGAATACAGATTCCGCCATGGTGAACTGTTTGGTGAATTTTTAATTCCGGTTTCCCCCCCAAGATTAAAGGATAAAGTTGTAGATTTTGTTAATTGAAAATCAACATTTGTCCGGTAATTAAACCGGTTATAACGATAGCTTAAATCGTAAAAGCCCTCTCTTTTGGCATTAAAAAAGTCTCCTTCGTTGAAGTAACCTAATGAACAGAAATATTTTACAAAATTTGTTCCTCCCGATACATTGAAGTTGGCATTGAGCGTGGGTGCAAATTCGCGGGTCACCTCCTCAAACCAGTTGACATTTGGATAGCGTAAAGCATTGAGTGGTGTTGATGGGTTGGCGTACTGATCAAGCACGCTCTGTGGCAACAAATTCTGGAATTTGGCACCGTTCATCAATCCCACATTGAACATTGACATCGTTGTAGAAGAACTGATATGATCAGGAATCCGGGTTGCTTTTTGAATTCCGTAGGATGCAGAGAAATCCAGGACAGGTTTTCCGACCTTACCACGTTTGGTAGTTACGATAATAACCCCGTTAGCCCCTTTTGCACCGAATACGGCCGTTGCAGAAGCATCCTTTAAAACCGAAATGGTATTGATTTCGTTTGGGTCCAATGTATTAAAATCGCGTTCAACCCCATCGACCAGGACCAAAGGGGCGGAGCCGTTCCAGCTTGAAAGACCGCGGATTACAATTTCGGAGTTATTGTTTCCCGGTTCACCACTCTGCTGAATGGTCAATACTCCTGAAAGCTTACCTGTTATGGCATTGGTCACATTCGAAGAACCTGAACGCATCAGCGCCGCGTTATTGACCTGTGTGACTGCACCAACCACACTCTCTTTTTTCTGTGTTCCGTAACCTACAACCACCACCTCGTCGATACCGATCGTGCTTTCCGAAAGGGTTACATTGTAAACAGACCCTGTTCCTACAGTGATCTCTTTGGGTGTAAGCCCAACAAAACTAAAGACCAGGGTTTTGGATGAAGCAGGAATTGTCAGGGTAAACTTCCCGTCAAAGTTGGTAACTGTACCGAGGGTTGTACCTTTCACAACAATCGAGGCCCCGGGAATAGGTACATTATCATCTCCGATAACCGTACCCGAAATCGTTTTTTGCTGTGCCGAGGCACTTAGCTGGGAAAGAAAGAAAATCCCAACTAACAAAAACGTTGCGAAGAGGAGAAAATGTCTCTTCGGGAAAAAATTTTGCATCGCATCATTTTTCATACACGTCCATTTAGTTAATTTTCGTTAATTTTGTGTGCCCCTTTTTTCTGCGTAAGTAATTATATTCTCCGGAAAAGAGGATAAAATGGTTTAGTACGTGGTCTGTTAAGGCACACGGCGAAGTAAAAAAATATATTTCGATTTTAAAGATTGTTAACAAACATTTTTGGAGGTAACCCTATTGTGCAATCGATTGTGCCAAAACATTGAATTGATATTCAGTTTATTAACACATATAGCGTCAATCTGTCATGTTGTACAACATGTTTTTATGCATTAAACCTTTTAAGAATTAAATTGTCCCATTCCAGTTATTTGCTTGATTATCTGATATATACTATTATTTCACCAGAATAGTTCCTTTTCAATAAAATCAATTCTCAATGCTATAAGTCCGGGATACATAAATCACAAGCCGATAGTTAAATTCAATCCCTTATAAATCTCATTATGAAATATTTGTCATAACGACCAACTTACAAATATAAGTAAGGCTGCAGCGAAAACAGACTTTCCTCCCTGATTTCACGTGATAATATTAAATCTAAAGAAGCGTTTTTTGAACTGAATGTCGCCAATCTCATTAAAACCCCATAAAATTAACATCCTTTAAAACAAATTAACAAATTACAAATATTTATTATCTTTTTATTTATTTTGTTTAATTTAATTGCCTTTTCAGATCATTTCTTTAAATGTTGTCAATTTATCCGCAATATCCTGGATGAAACTTCAGCCTTAACCTAATGGCTATTAGTATTTGCGGGCCGGGATCAGGTTTACATTTAATTTCACAATTCTGAGTTTCAAAAATGAAATTCCATTTAATAATAGATTGGGAGCCGACAGGGGTTTGAAACCCTGCCTGGGCTTTTTCGATTCTTTGCTTAAGGTGGCAATATTCCGTGTCCAACTTTAACAATATGCCAATTTGCTAATGCTTTCATATTGGATTTAAACTGACCTAATAAAAAGAATTACACAGTGTGACACAGAGTAAGAACACAGAGTTTCACAGAGTTTTATGTGTCTTAATTAGGAGCAAGACCTAATCTATCGGAGTATTCGTGGAATTCGTCTTAATTGACTTCGTCGAACTTCGATTCGTGTAATTCGCTTTAACCCATAAAAAAAGGTGGTCAACTGAAGTCAACCACCTTATAATAAATTAATTTACCTTAATCAATAATTCGCCGGATTCTCGTCCTGCCACTCATTTACGCCGTCACGGATCCGGTTACGGAAAGTAAGTGTATCCTGGGCATAACAGGTATTACCTGCAGCATTTACGTATTTATAATTAAGCAGGATCTTCCTGTTCTGTAAAAGCTTAGCCCGGTTATAAGTACTTGCTCCTTCAGGCACTACGGCAAATGTGGAACCGGTCCTGGTACTTACTGTAATGTTGGTTCCATCGAGCGTGAGCTGCATCTCATCCTTTGCAGTGGTCTGGTCACTGTACCCGTTGGTCACAAGGGCATTCGGACCTACTGTTTTCAGTTTCCACACCTTATTTTCAGGCTGATTTACCGCTGTATAGTACTTAATGGTATCAAGATTTGCTCCCGCAGGACTTTTCCTGATAGTTACACCGCCATGCCAGTAGTTACCAAACAACATGTTCTCATATTTAACACCGATCACCGCAGAACTTTTGGTCGACAGAATCGTATCGGCATCAGCGCTGGTAATAAAGAACGGGATGGCATAGTTGGCAAACAACGTTAGCGGATCGGCCAGGAATCTGGCAGAATCAACCTTCATCACCACCGATCCCATATGGTCACCAGTCTTGATCACCATTTTGCTGTTATCGCTTAATGTATAGTAATTGGCCGGAAGCGGTAAAAGAGTAGTTACCGGGGCCACAGCATCCTTAATATACGGAGCGCCACCTTTCATAATGGTCAACAAAGCCGGGGTGATCAGGCTGTTATCGAGCGAGAATGACACCGTGCGATCTTTGATGTTTTCGCGTACGCCTCCCAAAGCTGCACCTACTTCAATCGACATCCCCTCACCCACAACAAATGTACGAACATCGGTCTGGTAGGGGAAATAGATGCCATCGTAATCGAAATCATTTATATAATCCTTGTAGCACGAAACCATTGTCGCGGCAAGGACTGCAATTAAAAACATCTTTTTCATATCTGTCTGTTTTTTATAGTTTATTTCCAACTTTCCCAGCCCTCATTCTGTACAAGGTTACTCATTCTTAACATTTCATCGTAAGGAATAGGCAAATAAGCCGAGGAAAAGACGCGGGTTTGAACTTCTTTATTTAAATCGTAGGTAAATGAGCCATCCGCATTTTTTACAACACCCGCGCCATGAACCGACTTGTTCAGTTCAGTCAGATTGGTTGTCCAACGTCGGAGATCATAAAAGCGCTGGCCTTCGAAACAGTTTGTGAGCCGTCTTTCGTTTTTCACAAACTGATCAAATGTTGATTCGCTTGCAGAAACTTCATCCAGGTAAGGATCAGTTGTAGTAAATCCGGCAAGACCATCAGTTGTTTTACGTGTGCGGATATACTGAATGGCCGCTTTGGCTGAAATGCCATATTTGGCAGTATTTGTTGGACCCACAACATGATTGGCTGCTTCGGCGAATGCAAGACACATATGGCTCCATTCGAAAATAAATTTCGCATGCCGTTGTACATCCTTGGTCGTTGCATTTAAATCCAGGCCCATATAGACAAACTTTTTAATGTGATAGTTGGTCCGGCTGTTTGTAGGAATAATTCCCGCAGCGTCTTTACCCCCATTTTCCCAGTTTTCAAAAGTATACATCACAGGTGTTTTATTGCCTTTTAATGCTGTAACCGAGTTATAAAAGATAGAACTGTAAAACCGGGGATCTCGATTGAGATAAGGTTTTGCCGGATCGTACAAACTGCGTGAATCGGTTATAGGATAGCCGTTTTTCATCGGGAAGGCGTCAACAAGTTCCTGGGTTGCCCCCATTGTGCCATTCGACTGGAAACCGCCGGGATAGAACATCCTTTCCATCGCATCATTTGAACCGTACTGCGTAATCCAGATACCACCCGAAAATTGCGGATTGACCCAGTTAATCGCATCTGCTGCTTTAAATGCCGCAGCCTTTTGCGGGTTACCAGCATTGGTAGCCCCATCGACATTCAACTTGAAGTCCATCACTTTTTTGGCGTAAACAGCCGCTGAATCCCAGCGTGACAAATCATTGTTGGGATTAAAACGCGGGCTTGCCCAGGTGAGGTAAACTACGGCTTTAAGGGCTCTCGTGGAGATTCCATCAACACGACCCCAATAAAGAGATCCGGCATAGGCTGCATCGGTTGAATAATTCTTTACAAGGAAGTCACGATGGGCAATAGGGATGTATTTAAAAGCAGAGTCACAATCTGCAATGATCTGTTTTACACATTCATCATAGGTATTGCGGGCAAGGTTTATCTCATTGGTGATATCTACAGGCTCTGTAACGATTGGTGTACCCAGTAACTCACCATTTAACCCTTTACCACCAAACTTTTGAAGCAGATCCCATTCGAACCAGGCCCTTAAAGCAAAAGCCTCTCCCTGTAAACGGAACCGGACCAGGCTGTCAAGATGGGGATAAACAAGAAAACGGGTATTGAATCCCTTCCTGTCTTTCAAAAAAGTATTTGCAAGGTTGATCATTTTGTAATCGCGATCCCAAAAAGTCCGGAAGGGATCGGCGGAAGTTGGAAGAAGTCCCTGGGCAAGTTTAGTCATATCCCTGGTACTGCTGGTTGACACGGCATTATCCGTTGCACAATCCAGGTAAGCGCCTTCGATATTGTCATAGTTTCGGGGTATGCCACTGTACATCTGACCAATCAGTCCCTGCACCATTTCGGGGTATTTCCAAAGGTCAGCCTCTGAGCGTTGTCCGTTGGGGTATGGATCCAGATAGTGGACGCACGAACTCAGGACAACGAATAGGAACCCGGTCAGAACTACTATTTTCTTTGTATTCATAATGTTCAAAATTTAAAAAGATAATTTAATTCCAGCGGTAAAAGTTTTGAATAATGGATAAGAATCAATACCTGAAGCCATTGATTCGGGATCCAGATCTTTCATCTTTGTAACCGTTAACAGGTTTGCGCCGCGAACGAAGATACGAACACCTCTGGCCCCGATGGTATGGGCAGCTTTCTGACGTAAAGTATAAGCCAGTTCCACATTTTGGATCTTAAAAAATCCTCCCTTGGTTAACCAGAAAGTAGACCCCTTAAAATTGTTTTCAACTTTATAGTAGGTCAGCCTTGGATAGGCTCCTCCAATGTTGTCCCTGACAAAATTAGAGTAGTTGTTATCACCCCATCCGTTATGGAAATACTTATTCGTCATTGCAACATCGTAAAATGCCCTGCCTGTTCCGATAACCGTTAAGTCAAATCCTTTAAAGCTTGCCTTAATATTAGCTGCATAATAAAGACGCGGACTTGTATTCCCAATATCGCTGATGTCATTGTCATCAATTACACCGTCATTATTCATGTCCTTGTACTTAAGATCACCCGCATGAAGAACCTCATCATATAACTGAGGAACGACCAGCGCTTCAGCATCGGTTTCAAATTTACCGATATAAGTCTGACCGTAGTACGTATTTGCCGACTGACCTACCCTGCTTTGGTAAGGGTAACGGTAATTTGGTTCATCAAGTTTCACAATTTCTGATTGTTGCGTGGTCGCATTACCACCCATTGAAAACTCAAATTTTCCGACTTTATCCGTGTACTGAATTGCACCCTCAATGCCGGTATAGCGGGTTTTATTGTAATTAACATAAGGTTTGGCTCCTGATAATCCTGCTGTATAGGGTAATACATTTGAAAGCTGCGTAATCATCCCATCGCGAAGATTATTGTAGTAATTAACTTCGAGTGAAAGTTTCTGTTTAAAAAGAAGTGCTTCGATCCCTGCGTTCATCTCTTTTCTGGTTTCCCAGGTGATATCAGGATTTCCGGTCCGGCTTGGATAGGCCTGGTACTGGGTTTTATCCTCGGCGCTTCCAAACCAGTAACCCGTAGGTGCAGGACCAAATTTAGTACCGCTTGTATTGTAAGCAATCACACTATTGTAATAGAATGGAGAGGTATTTCCTTCATAACCAAGCTCTCCGGCTTCAGCACGAAGTTTCAGAAAATTCACAAATTTCAGCTTCGACATGAATTTTTCTTCCGAAAGGACCCAGCCCAAACCGACTGCAGGAAACATCGCGTATCTTTTTCCTTTAGCGAAACTGTAGGTTCCGGCATAGTTGGCCACAGCCTGAAGGACATACTTATTATTATACGTGTAGTTTGTACTCCAGATCCCGTTTTGCTGACGCCGTGGCTCTTCAATTCCGTTTTGTGATGATTTTGAAATATAGTAGGTAAGCGTTGATTGGATATCGCTTTTCCCGAAGGTTTTGTCATAACTGAATGTCTGGTATACCCCAAACCGCTGGAAATAATAATCATGCAGTTTAGCCTGACCCGACATTTCTATGCCATCGCGTTTTTTCTCCAAAAGAATTGTATCAGCACCACCGGCTGTAAGCGAAGGAGTAGCAATATAGGCAATATATTCTTCCGCCTTTCCAATTCGTAAAAGGTTATATCCCTGAAAGTTAACAAATGTTTTTGAAGTAAGACCGGGAATAAATTGTTTCATGTCATAATGCAGTGCGAGACTGGCATTTCCTGATCTGCCTGATTCGGTATAATATCCGTTGTCCTCCAGACGACCTATCGGGTTATTCGTGAACGTAGAGGCTTTGACGCCGTACCAGGGTGCTTCCAACGAAGGATCGTTATTGGCATAGACAGGGAACGCAATAGGGGGAATGACTGTGATATCATCCAGTAACCTGTCGAATTCATATATATCCATCGTTCCATCATCACTGTCATCTTCACCATAATTGGAATCATATCCGTAATTAGGTGATCGGCGCAGGGTGAGTCCGCCATAAAAGTCAAACTGAACTTTTATCAGCTCATTAATCCGGATATCCATATTCGCGCGTGTGCTGATCCGGTTATAGTCTGATTTAGGTCCGATTTTTAGAATGTCACCATCGCCATCAAAGGCCAGATTAGCATAGTACTGAACCACATCATTACCTCCCTGGGAGGATGCATTCACCCTTTTGAAAGACTTCTGCTCATTGAGCATCAGTTCCCTGTAATTGGAACTTGGGTTGTACAAATCATAGGGATTATTCAAAGCATATTTTTCAATTGCATCAGGTGAATAATTACCTGTTAATCCGCTGTTTTCCTTAGCCAGGTTATTCAGCCGGGCATAATCAGCCCCGCCTACAAACTGCGGGAACCGGTCAATCTGACTGATACCGTACTCTCCGTTTACACTTAAGACGCGCTCGTTCTTCTTGCCGCGTTTGGTTTTAATAAATATAACTCCATCAGCCGCCTGCGGTCCGAACATCGTTTTAGCCACAATATCTTTAATAATGGTGGCCGATTCAATTTCCTGCGGGTCGAGCTGCATTTCGGTAATGTCGGTTGGCACGTCATCAATGATGAAGATCGGGCTCCGTCCCCTTGTATAGAGATCCACTTTTTGCAATGCACCAAAATTTCCAAGTTTTTCTTCAGCACTCATCCCTGTTGTACCGTATCGTTCGAGGATATCCATCCCGGGAACTAATCCTGTAAATGAATTCCGCAAATCGGTGGTGGGATATCTTTCCAGCTGGTTTCCTGAAATCACGGTTGAACTGCCTGTTGCCTGGCGTCTTTTAATCGTGGTAAACGGAAGTGGCACATCGTCAGCCGTAGACATGAACAACTTCGATTTAACAAGCTTTACCAGATTATCGGAGCGGATGTTCTCCACCAGAAGGACAGCATTTTCGTATCCCCGTGAAGATATGGTTACAAAATCGTTCAGGAAAGCCTGAAAGGTTAGTTCCCCCTTGGCATCAGTTTTAGCATGAATGATCCCTTCGCCGACAATAACCTGTGCATCTGGTATTGGATTTCCGTTTTCGTCGGCCACTTTGAGTGTAACACCGCTGACTTTTAGTCGTTTGCTCTTCTGAGCTTGAACTGTTCCTAAAAATAGCAGGCAAATCAAAATCACGCCGATAAACCTGAATTTTTGAAATAATAGATATTGAAATTTCATAATTTCCATTTTATAGGTTTAATGTTACCAAACTACGTTGGGAACGAATTTTTTCATCTTGTACATATCTGATGTATTGAAGGGAAAGTAGTACATCGCCTCTTTCCACCTTGTCTGACGATCGGCCGGCAGAGGTAATCGTGTGTATTTATATCCCCTTGGATAAGTGGCCGAGACGGTAACTTTCTCCACATCCATTCCCATAAGTGGTCCCTGCATTACTGCGGGTGCATCCATCCAGCGACGAATATCAAAATAGTAATGTCCTTCGAAGCACAATTCAACATTTCTTTCGTTCTTGATCCTGGGCCTGAAAATATCCTTGCCTGTTGTATATTGTGTTAATACATCTGGCATTTCCACCCGTGTTCTGATTACATTAATAGCCTGTACTGCGTTTAATGAAGCTCCGGGAGCGGCTGTAGTCGGCCCGTAAGCCTCGTTTGCAGCCTCGGCATAGTTAAGATAAAGCTCCCCCAGACGGATGACCGGATCAGTTGTCAGAGGTTGTACTTTATTGAGAACACTTTGATCCCCCCATAATTTACGCTGGTAATAACCGGTTTTGGTAATTCCCATGTAAGTCGGATCAAGCAACTGGCTCGGAGTTGCGACGCCACTCTTCATCTCGTAATATATCTTGGCCGTCACATAGCCGGGAATAGGTGCTTCATTATATATTATATCTATATAGAACCTGGAATCCCGGTTTGCATAGGGATCCTGTTCCTTATAATGACCTGCTGCAATTGCAGCCTGCCGGTCGGCATCCGTATTCAGCGGTTCACCATATTTGGTTTCAAATTTATCGACCACATTCTGGGTTGGACATTCACCCGAATTACCACCTTTGCTTGATGCAAAAATCCCATTCATAATTCCAGCAAGATCTCCATTATTGTATGCTTTATTTCCCGCCGACCATCCCCATAACTGTTCATCAGAGTACCTGGTGCCGGTATAATTTAATTTGTAATCAGTTTTAGTCAGTAAAACATAACCCCACTGTTGTGCAGCCTGAATGGCGTCCCAGTTTGCCTTTGCTGCCGCTTCCCAGTCTTTTACGCCCAGTTCGTTGTTAAGCGGGCTTGCCGCATATAACAGGACTCGTCCTTTCATAGCCAGTGCAGTTACCCCGTTTGGTTTGTATAAATCGGGATGATTCAGGTGACCCTGGCCACCCATTTCAGGGTTATCCCGGCGCATTTTACCTGCTTTAGTAAAATATGTCACAGCGGTATCCAGATCGGCTACGATATTCATCAGGGTTTCGTGTTTCGAAAGGCGGGGAATATCCCACTGATCATCAGGTCCTAATGCCTTTGTAAGGTAAGGCATAGGCCCCCATATCTTAAATAACGTGAAATGGGCAAATGCTCTCACAAAATGGGCCTGTGCAATATAATCATCAATATCAACCTGATCGCCATCGGTCACCTGACTAATTTTGGCTAATGAAATATTACTTATCCTGATGATTTTAAACATGGCAGAGAGAATCGGTCGCCGGCCTGTATCATACGTAAATTTATTTACAACTGACGAAACCTGACCACCTTTTACGGTCTGACCTTCCATCAGACGACCGGCATCACTCATATCGGTTAAGGCATCCCAGGTATATTTCTGATCCCAGAAACTAAAAAAAAGTGAAAAACCACACTTGATGTTTTGGTTGCTGGGTCCTTCGTATACAGTTTCAAAGAATTTTTTGAAGTTTTCGTATTTGGTAAATACATCTGCCTCTGTTAAACCAGAATCCGGAGCCTTATCAAGATAGCTTTTCAGACAGGAGGACATCAGGACCGGGAATAAGCCCAGGCATAGAATTAAAATATATCTTTTCATTGTTAAAATTTTTTTGGGTTAGAAATCAAAATTCACACCAACAGTGAACCGACTCATTTGCGGATAGAAACCCTGCTGGAAATCCTTCCGTTCAGGATCACCCTCGATTAATTTGGTGAAGGTGATAAGATTATTGGCCGTAGCATAAACCTTTACTCTTGAAATTCCCGCGTAATGTTTCAGAGTGGCAGAGTTAAAGGTGTACCCGGCATAAATCTCTTTTAACCGAATGTAATTGGCATTTCTCCAGAAACGATTTTCAACCATAATGTCGTAACCGCTGTTTGCTTCGCCACCACCCCAAAAGAGAATATCGGCGCTGTTACCTCCGCTGTAGTGCAGGGTTGAATGATTTACATTCTGCATATCAGGACTCCAGTAATCGAGTTGCGAAGAATGGACACGGTAATCACCTTTTATAAATTCGGCCTCGTATGTCTGATTATAAACGACATATTTCCCGGCATTTCCCTGGAACAGGAAATTAAAGTCAAATCCCTTATAATCAAATCCTGCCGATACCGAATAGGTAATAGGCGGATACTGTGAACCGGCAAGCGGATATTTATCAACACTCGATATTGTCCCGTCTGCCGTATAATCCAAAAATTTATAGTCCCCGACGTTTAGTTTCTCAAGGGCTATTGGTGATGGATTATTGTGGATATCATTTACCGAGGTGTAATATCCTGTCCCCGTAAGCACAACTCCGCTTAACTGGGCATCAACAGGTTTTCCTGCATTTTTGGTATAATCAGGTGCATAGATCGGGTCGTCCTTAAAGATTATCCGGTTTTCATTAAACCCGAAAAGTCCTTTTACAAAATAATTGAGTTGTGAACTGGTTGTTTTATTAAACTCGAGCTCTACTTCAAAACCCTGCTTTTTTATGCTACCCAGGTTTAAATCTTTAAATGAATTTCCTACGAGCATGGTAACACCACGAGGGGATAAAAGCATTTTGTCCCGGTATTCGTCAAACAGGTCTACGCTTAAATTAAACATACTCTTGAAAATGCCGATCTCAAATCCCAAATCCCGCTTCCTGGCTTGTTCCCATTGGGCATTAACATTCGCCCCTTTATCTTCAAGAATGTAACTTCCACTTGTTGTATAGTCACTCTTATACAGCCAGCGACTTGAAGCATAATCACTCCCTACCAAACCGTCGGAGTACCGAAGTTTTAATTTATTCATCCAGGGTAACGCACTTTTAAAGAACGACTCTTCTGATACCAGCCATCCTATAGCTCCCGATGGGAAAAATCCAAACCTGTTCTCTGGTGCAAATCTTTCTGAGCCAGTGTATCCAACATTTAACTCCAGCAAGTACTTGTGCGAAAAATCGTAAGTTGCGCGGCCTACAAGAGCCTCGTTATAATAAGCAAAATCGGTTCCGCTGTTTTTTTGCTGGCGGTTTAGCAAGGCAAGACCGCTTACGGAGTGCTTTCCAAACGATTTGCTATAATTAAAGCCCATCTCATAATAGAGATCCCGGTAATAATCGCCCTCAAGACCTCCCACATTAATATCCAGAGGAGCCTGATTATAAACTTCGTTACCCTGGCCATTACGGTTCCATGGATTTACACCTGGAAGACCGATTTTCGAATAGTCAAGAAGATATTGGGGTACACTGTAAGAAGCATACAATGAGCGGTTTCTGTAATAAGTACTAAATGAAACTTTCCCTTTAAACGATAATCCCGGAATTATGCCTTCGAGTTTCTGATCCAAAATAAGGTCAGTAAACAGCTTAGAATCAAGATATTGGTTAAAGGAGCCGCTATTAAGGGTATTGTACGGATTCCCTGTAAATTCCCCAAAAGAGGCGGCCTGCCTTATTCCTGCTGCATTCGGATAATCGAGATCAGGAACCTGTTCGATAACCCACGCGGGGAAATAGGCAGGAAACCGTGCCGGGGAGGTTGAATACAGGTTTCTCCATGGAGAATCTGCCTGCTGGTTTTTAATCCCTACTTCACCACCAACATTTACCGAAAACGTGGTAGATTTAGTAACGGTGAAATCAATGTTGGCACGGTAATTAAAGCGGTTGTATTTATATCGGGTATCCTGATACCCTGAATTTGCTGATTTAAAAAAATCTCCCTGGTTAAACCAACCCAGTGAACAAAAATACTTAACGAAGTCTGTCCCGCCGCGCACATTAAAATTTGCATTGGCAGTTGGAGCATATGGTTGTGTGAGTTCTCCAAACCAGTCGACATTCGGATACCGCAGGGCATTAAGTGGCGTAGATGGATTACGGTATTGATCCAGGGTTGTCTGCGGAAGAAGTTCGCTGAATTGCTGACCGTTCATCCTGGCCACATTTAACATCGACATTGTGGTGTATGAATCGATGAAATCCGGAATCCTTGTTGCCATTTCTATACCATAAGAACCTGCAAAACTCATCTGAGGTTTACCTAAACTTCCCCGTTTGGTAGTCACGATAATAACCCCGTTAGCTCCTTTTGCCCCGAATACTGCCGTGGCAGAAGCATCTTTAAGCACCGACACCGTATTTATCTCAGCCGGGTCAAGGTCTTTATAGTCACGCTCAACGCCATCGACCAGTGTCAGTGGTGCTGAACCGTTCCAACTCGAGACACCACGAATAATTACTTCAGAGTCATCATTCCCCGGTTCACCAGTTTGCTGAATGGTTAAAACCCCCGAAAGTTTACCCGCAATTGCATTGGTAATATTGGAAGTCCCGGAACGCATCAAGGTCGCATTCCCAACCTGAGAAATCGCCCCGACAACACTCTCTTTTTTCTGTGTTCCATAACCCACTACAACCACCTCATCAATGCCGATGGTACTTTCAGAAAGGGTTACATTAAAAACGGTTCCGTTACCGACCTGAATTTCCTTAGGGGTAAGGCCCACAAAACTGAATATAAGCGATTTAGTCGAAACCGGAATGGATAAGGTAAATTTACCGTCAAAATCGGTAACTGTTCCCTGGGTCGTCCCTTTAACGACAATTGAAGCTCCCGGAATTGGCACTTTATCGTCGCCGGTAACTGTACCCTTAATTGTTTTTTGTTGTGCCGAAGCACTTAGCTGGGAGAGAAGAAAAATCCCCGCTAAAAAAAACGTTGCAAAGACCAGAAAATGTCTTTTCAGGAAAAAATTTTGCATTGCATCATTTTTCATACATGTCCACATTAGTTAATTTATGTTAATAATATTGCACCTCTTTCGATAAATATTATGTTTTTGTTTCCGCAGACTTCTGCAATTCCGCGAGAATTAAAAGTTGTTGCTCTGGATCGTTAAGGCACACGACTAAGGTAAAAGGATAAATCTGTTAACAAAAGAAAAAAAATATTTATTCCCGATTTCCCCAGCTGAAAACACTTTCAATAATTTGCATTCACTTAAATATATGTAGGTTATATATTTCATAAAGTATCAGACATGTTATAGAACATGTTTAGGTGAGTTAAACCATTAATACATTTAAAAGTCTACTCATAAATTGAAAACATTGAAGGATAGTTTTTTACCACAGTATTTAATATTTAAATGATTTTATGATTAAACCAAGGTATTATCTTATACAATTATACAATCAGCTGATATACTGAGCAAAACATTAACAGAAGCAATTAACAGAAAATTATGAATTTTTATACTTTCCTGGAAGAAACTTCCCGGAAATACAATTTTTATCACAGGAAATACAATTTTAAGTCTCTAATGTATGGAATAAAACGTTATTAAGAATACAATAGTTAATTTTTTTTATTGTTATTATTAGTGCCAATTAAAAATATATTTATGTTTAAATAGTGCTGTCTTTATATACTGACTTTGATAATGTATTTAACTAACTAAATCATTATAAGCAGGGTATTACTTTTACGCTTTTTAATAAATTCTTAGGAAATTTCTAACAGCCTGGCAGCATTATTTTAACTGTAAACAGGCATAAGGTGATTATGTCTGTAGCGTAAAAATGCCATTGACACACATGACAGCTGTGAACGGTCAGCATTTTTACTAATGGTAATATTTATACTCCTAAAAAAGTATGAAGTATCGGAAATATGTAAATTAATTTGTTGATCATATAATTCTTTGTGTTAAAAATAAGATTTTTTATTCCCTAAAAAACCGATTGCGGATCGGGATTGACCGGAAAAACGATCAATGGTTTAAGGTAATGTATCTGGTTTTCATTTTTGAATTTTTCGATCCCACCTCCTGTCCCGAGTTTGACAGATGATTTACGCAACATCCTGTTAATCAAATTTTACGAGCAGACAAAATTGGTTTGTGCCACTACATTTTGTGAATTTACGGTATAATTTTCGGGGGTATTGGCATCCCTATTGCTCTGAAAAGCTTACATGCATTAGGTGGGATATCTGTTCTAAGCCAGATGGTATCTTCCCTAACCCCTACCGGCACAGCCATTACTTGAATTAGTTCATCCATCGCAACTTTGACAGTCAACGGACGTTTTTTTATGATGCCATTATCTATGGCTTTTGAACTTTGCAATAATTCTGATTTTCTCAGCAGTTTAGTAAGATGCGCCTCACAAAAATGAGACAGAAAGCACAGCATTAAATGGCCAATGATTCTTTGATCTGTCCAATGGAACATTGGTCGGCTTTTCAATGTGCCCTTCATTTCGCCAAAAGCATCCTCGATTCTCCATAACTCTTTATAATTGGAAACAATCTCAGTGGAAGACATCTCTTTGACATTGGTTATAATTCCAAAGAAACCATCCTTCTTTTTCTCTTCGTTTATAGCTTCTTGATTTAATGCACATTGAGATTCATTTTTTACCAGAATATATTTTTTATATGCCCGGTTGGTAATAAACTTCTTTGAGACAGGTTTTGACGAGGCCAATGAATGTCAAAAAGATTCTTACCATATGAAAACAAATATTTTCAATATCCTCTTTATGCTTGTATAACAGATCAACATGCAGGATACAATTTAGTTATCCAAACCTATGAAAATCAGTTGATTTTTCAATGAACTCCCGAAAAATTGTTCACTACACTTTCTGAAATCATAAAAAAAACATCAGTATTTACTGGGATTGTAGAGGTTCAATTAAAATTATCAGTCAAACTCGGGAGGTACCGGAGAAATGTAAATTAATCTGTTGATCATATAATACTTTGTGTTATACAAACAGATTTTTAACCCCCTCAAAAACCGATTGCGGATCGGGATTGACCGGAAAAACGATCAACGGTTTAAGGTAATGAATTTGGTTTTCATTTTTGAATTTTTCAATCCCACCTCCTGTGATGTTGAGCATAATCGTGGCGTTCTTGTCAACCCGGCCATCCTTAACTGCCTGGATTAATGATGCAACTGCTACCGCGGCAGCAGGTTCAAGGTCATTTCCTTCAGTTTGTAAAAATAACTGACCCGCCTCAAAGGCCGCGTGGTTGGTTACTCCAAAGATCTCACCGCCGGCATCTTTCATGGCATCAAATAATCCGCCTATGATACTATAGGGTGGTTTCCTGTTCGATAATACCTTCGCATTAATTTCCTCTACCTGTTTCCGGGCCTCCTCGTCATTGATCGGGAGCATCTGTCTTGAACCGGCATCCCAGGCCTCTTTAATGGGGAGAAAAGGTGCGTTCTGTGACAACATGAGTTTCATTTTTACCGAACCGTAACGCCCGTCTTCCAGGAAACGAAGGTTGGCTTCCCAGGCCGCTATTGCGCCGGTTCCACTTCCAATTGCCTGGAAATAGTAATCAGGTATAGTTCCAATTGTCGTAACGGCCGATAAAACAGTAGTTCCCATTCCATCGCGACGGGCCACATTTTTGGCCCCTCCCTCGGGATAAAAACCATCAATATAACAGGCAAGGTTCGACAGGTGAATCGCATCAAAATAATCACCCCCCGATTCTGAGGCTATTAATTTAACACAAGGATCAATTTCCTGTGCAAACCACAAGGCATTAAGATTGTCTTCCGGCACACAGATCAGTACAGGTATTTTATTTTCAGAACAGACTTTTGCAAAGGCACGAGCAGTATTTCCGGCAGAGGCGACAACCATCACCCCTTTGGTATTTCCCGATGGACGTGCACATACCGAAAAGGCTTCACACTCTTTGAAGGTACCGGTAACCATTTTTGCCCCTTTCTCTGGCCAGTAACCATTAAAGGTGATATAAAGATTTGTTAATTCCAGTTCTCTGGCAAGTCCTACGCTTTTGAAGGTTACCGGCGCACCTGAACCCTCAAGTATTTTATGAACCGGAAGCCATGAAGAAAACTTGTAGATTCCGGGCAGTGATTCATCAACCACCAGTTGTTTTTGATCATAAATTGCACGAAGCAGGCCGGGCTCATCATTGTTGGGACAGTTCAATTCCCAGTTTTGATCCTCGAAACGTTCTCCGCAGCAAAGTGACTGAAGGTTATATTTAGTTTTGGTGAAACACGCCATGATTAAATTTTTAATTGCCCAAAAGTAGCCTTTTTTATCTCGCAAAGTGCGCGAGGAACCCAAAGGAAAAATTTTTATGGCTTGTGGCTTATTGCTGGCTTCTGGCAACTGGATTCTGGCAACTGGCTTCTTGTGGCTGGCAAAAGCCCCGTCTTTTTCCGTCTCCCCTTAAACCGGACAATTGTTTTCGATAATCGTATTATTCCCATTTCATTTTTTAATGCCTACATTTTTAATTCTGTCGTTGCTACCGCATTCCCTCCATCAACAAATCAAGATAATTGTTACGGTTGATCAGTTGGAATCCTCCATGGTATTCCTGTTGCCATAATTTGGGAATACGGCTTTTAGTCTTTGTCATTTTAATTTCAAAACCCATCAGCCCGTTTTCACCTTCCTCCACAAAATCGATTTCCGACCCCGAATAGGTCCGCCAAAAGTATGATTGCACGCTCTTCTGACGATAAAAGAGCTGTTTCCGACGCTCCGACACAATAAAGTTTTCCCACAGGTTACCGGTATCGATTCTCAAATCCAAAGGTTTTAAATTATCTATCAAATAATTACGAATACCGTTGTCATAAAAATAGATTTTATCCATTTTTGAGATCTCATTACGCAAATTGCGGCTGTAAGCCGGAAGTCTGAAAATCACAAATGACTTTTCGAGCAGGTCGATATATCGCTCCACCGTTTCCCTGTTTATCGACAATCTTTGCGTAAGTTCATTCACCGAAACCAGTTGACCAACCTGAAAAGCCAGTAACCGAAGTAAATCCCTGATTTTTGCCGTATACTTAATTGTAGTGAGCTGGAGGACATCCTTAAAAAGATACGATTCGCAAATATCACCCAGAATATTCCGCTTTTGATTCATACTTTCGGTATACACTTCAGGGTATAATCCATAAATTAGAACATCTTCAATTTTTTGGTCAAGTTCAAAGTTATTCAATCCATTGGCGATTTCACCCAGTGTAAAGGGGAGAAGGTGAAATACCCTTTTGCGACCAGTTAAAGATTCCGTGGTCTTATTTGCGAGGTCAAAAGACGACGATCCGGTGGCAATGACTTTAACCTGCGGCATTTCATCATAAAGCACTTTTAAAACCAAACCAATTTCGTTTACCCGCTGAGCCTCATCGATGATCAGCAATTGATAACCTGCGGTCAAATCCGAAAGTGTTTTTATATCGCGCTGCATCAGCAAATTCTCGTTTTTAGAAAGGTCTGCAGAAAGGTATAAGGTCTTTAATCCGGAATTTTTCCCCAATTGTTTTACCAATGTGGTTTTGCCGGTCTGACGGGGACCATAGATAAGCATTATTTTCCCACTTGTTGTAAGGTGGTTGAGACACTGGCTTTCTATGTACCGTGGAATTGTCATTTCATACTAAATCTTAACCAAAGATATAAACAATTTCTGGAAAACCATAAATTTTGGCCTTAATTTTTACGGTCAACCATAATTTTTTGCCTTAATTTTTACGGTCGACCATAAATTTTAGCCTTAATTTTTACGGTCGGCACATTCGACGAGGCGACGGGTCGACAGGGCGAGTTCCAAGTCCGACTTCACCCAATTTGCCAAAGTGCTAACATCTGCATGATAGTGTCCAAATTAGGTCATCGCTCATATTCACATGAAGCCCAATCAATAGAACTACGCAACTTATCCCGTTTTTCGGGAGAGTTTCAAAGAGTTTTATGTGTCCTTATCAGGCGTAACACCGAAACTTGGTATGAATTCGCGTTATCCCGATGGGATTAAATCTCAATGACCCCGGGTAAGCGTTCCGGATCAAAAATTAATTAATTGAATTTGAGCTTATTCGGAATCGTGCCACCCGGGGTAATGACGATCAACAGAAATTCGGCGCAACTACCCCCATAATTGAAAATCGAACCTGCCATGCGCCGCAAGATTCAAAATCCAATCTACCATTGCTTTCAGACATTTAAATTTTCATCAATTGCCTTGTTTAAATAGCGGTTTAATGGCTGTATAATTTTAAAAAGGTCAACTGCATTTTTTACAAAATCAGGAGCGTACAAATCCTTATCCTCAACCGGATGTCCTAATGCATAATTCCGGTTTTTAATCAGTTCGACATGCTCCCAGTCCTTCGGATAGCCTTTCGGTGCAGTTTTAAGTTTATCGTAGTATTGCAGGATATAAGTCGATTTAAATTCCTTGTCTTCAATAATGCGCAGATAATCCTGCGGATGATAAAAGATTTCCTGCCTGATCGCATGCAGGTATTCGGCAGATGGCATATAAATTCCGCCAGAAACGAAACATTCGCCCGGCTGAACATTCAGATAATATCCTGCATAACCCGATTTCTTACCTCCACGAGAAACAAAACACCCGTAGTTTGTTTTATAAGGCTGCTTATCCTTCGAAAACCGCACATCACGGTAAATGCGGAAAACACAATCCCTGGGATTTAATGCGGGAATCTCATCATCAAATTGCCGGATCCCGGAAATCAGGCCGGCTGCCACACTGAGAAACTGCATTCGTGTCGCCTCATACCTGCTACGGTTCTGGTCGAACCATTCACGTGAGTTATTGGCTTCAAGATCTTTAAGAAAATCGAGCATCTCCTTCATCGGAAGTCTTGTATTTATTATGTATATACAGGATTGATTCACCGAGTTTGCCCCGACATATTTTCCGAACATCAGGGGGTCGTTCCATAATTCAAAAATAACAGAAATCGGTGAATTAAAAACCATTGCGTTCCGGTTTCTTTCGTTTTCAAATTTTTATTTTTCCCTTTTTGGCTAATGCCTTTGTTACTTTCAAATCATTATTTTTGTGCATTAATCGGCTTAAAATGGTTTACGCCGCGCAGAAATTGATTTATAATGAAGAATTGTTGCATTATCGTTGCCGGAGGAAGTGGTTTACGCATGGGAGGAGAACTCCCGAAACAATTTATTTGTGTAAACGGGACTCCTCTGCTGATGCATACTATTCGTAATTTTTACACATTCGATCCTGCGCTCCGGTTAATCCTGGTACTTCCCGAAGATCAGGTGAATGCCTGGAACGATTTATGTGTTAAATATGACTTCAGCATTGCACATCAGGTGATTGCAGGAGGAGACACCCGTTTTCAGTCTGTAAAAAACGGCCTGTCCCTGGCCAGCGATTGCGAACTGATTGCGATACACGACGGCGTCCGCCCGCTGGTCAGCCACGAAACACTTGCACGCTGCTTTAATAGTGCTGCTGAACTTGGGACAGCAATTCCGGTTTTACCTGCTCATGAGTCGGTGCGGGAAGGGAGCATGAGTGAATCAGTTCCTGTTGATCGTACACGCATTTTTATGGTTCAAACACCACAGGTTTTTAAAGCATCGATTATCCGGGATAGTTATCTTCAATCGTGGAGACCTGAATTTACGGATGATGCCTCGGTTGTTGAATACTCAGGTATGACCGTTAATCTGGTGAGAGGGAATCGCGAAAACATTAAAATTACTTTCCCTGAAGACCTCGTTATTGCAAATTTCTACCTTAAATCTACTTCAAAATTCTGATACGTATGATTCGGATATCCTTTACAGGACGCCAGTCAGTATCTACCGCCACCTCATTAATTTTGTCCGCTATATCCATTCCGTCAATGACTTCTCCGAAAAGAGAATATTCATGGTCGAGTGTCGGAGCGCCGCCAATGATCCCGTAGATCTCCTTTTCCTCCGGTGTAAATTTAAATTTTTTCTTCTTTTCGATATCCTGAAGGTCAGTTTCACCGTAAAGCCTGCCCGTAACAATGTAAAACTGGCTTCCATCCGAGCGTTTATAAGCATTATTATCGTCAGGTAATCGTGGAACTCCAATCATCCCCCGGCGATGGAAATATTTTGGGTGAATATTTGCGGGCAATGTATATCCCGGCCCTTTCCATCCGATAATATCTCCTTTTTTTGCATACCGGGTATCGGCAGCACCGCTTTGAATCACAAATCCGGCGATCACCCTGTGCCACAGCAAGGAATCATAATAATGTTCCCTGACCAGTTTGAGAAAATTATCGCGGTACTCCGGTGTATCGTTAAAGAGCCTGATGGTTATATTCCCCAATTCTGTTTCGATGACAACTCCCTTAATCCTTGAATTGGCAGCACTTACGGCAGGATCGACTTTCCCGGAAAGAAGGGATAGCGCCTGAACCGGGCTGTTTTTCGATTTTAACAGTTCAACAATATAAATTGACGGGATAGCCAGGTACTCCTGGGTCGCCTGTACAGTTTTAAGAACGCCGACACCAAGCACCTCATCGTTATTCAGGAATACCGGGCGCCCTTGTGAGGTCCAGTAAATCATATTGGTAATACTGAACATTTTTGTCCCGGTGACAATAAGTTCCTGCAACATTTTACCTTTATTGACAGGGACAATGGTCTCTCTAGGGGGACTGGCCATACGCGTAACAGAATTCCTGGGTACATCACCGGTATAAAGTTTCAGCGCCGGTTTTTTCAAATTTTTGACTTTTAATAGTACAAGATCGTTAATCCGGTCTACAGCCTGGAATCCTGCCACTTCATCAACATCTCCATCCCATACCTCAATAGTTGCACGGTCGCAATTACCAAACAGGGAATTCAAAGCAATGATACTCTGATCATCAACAAAAAATCCAAATCCCGATTCGAGTCTCCTCTCCCCGCTGTAGGTGGTGATCGTTACCATGGAGGGCAGGAAACGTGATAAGCCGGTAGTTGTCTCCTGGGGAGCTAGTGCTTGTGTAGCCTCCTGCACCACCGGTTTCTCTGTTTTTTTCGGACGGTTTCCGCATCCGGAGATTAAAAAAGATATTGCAATGAGAATGATTAAAATATTTGGTTTCATAGGTTTCTGGTTTGCCATGATTTTTCTACATAGATATTGCAGCAACGCTGTAATCCAATAAAATTAGATGCATTGCTTGAAATGATTGTAATGTAAATTGAAGTTAAATTTAGCATTATGACTTGAAACGTAGTAGCAACATCTTTATAGCCTAAACATAAGTGCGCTCTAAAAGCAGCTTTGTTGCGGCATCTAATCATACCATTCAAATAAATATCGTTCATCATACTCAATTTCATTCTTTTGAAGCATTAGTAAATACTCTGCTTTGAATGTTGTACTTTTGTGATGTTCCGGTTGATTTAAAATGTATTTTATAACTCCATCAATCTGTGACCTTGAATAGGTGATGAACCAAATCCATCCTGCCAGTTAAATTTTCCTGCCACCCATTTTTTGTCATTTATTAATTTTGAAGAGCTGGCTTTGATATCACGGGTCAGATCAGAAACACATATAGTGGGATGCAATCCGAATAGCAAATGAACGTGATCAGGATTTATATAAATAGAAAGCGGCTTGCATTTTTTGTTTGACACTATACCACAGATATATTTCTCCAACTCATGACGATGAATTTCTTTTATTGCATTAGCCCTGCCTAATACAGCAAAAAACAATTTGAACATACATTTGCGAGTAGGTATTTGCCATAATTTAGATTTTATGTCGCAGCTACGCTGCTTTCGTTAATACTAAGACTACTTTCTACAAAGATATTACAGCTACGCTGTAATCCAATGAAAATTAGATGCATTGTTTGAAATGATTGTAATGTAAATTGAAGTTAAATTTAGTAATAAGATCTGCAACGTAGTTGCAGTATCTTTGTAGCTAAACTCTGATGGTGCTCTGGAAGCAGCGTAGCTGAGACATCTAATAACAATTTTTGCATTACCTGATTACTATATTCAATCTCACATCTTTTATCGGCCGGTTGTTTGCATCTGTTTTTAATGCGGCTATCTTTTCAATGACTTCAAAACCACTGATTACCTCACCGAAAATTGTATATTTCCCATCAAGTTCAGGGTACCCTCCCACGGTTGTGAATGCCTTGCGTTGTTCGGGGGTAAATTTTAAGCGCTCAGGATGGATTCTCATCTCTACCTCCATCTGCTCCTTGATAGGATTGGCAATTGCCCTGAACTCCTCAACTTTTTTCTCCTCTTTGAGTTTTTGAAGTTGAGCCACAATCTGGGGAGTCATCAGCCGCTTCTGAATCTCTTTCTGTAAGGGAAGATTCCTGGCCAGTTCCATGGTGTCGAGTTCTCCGGGACGGTAAACTTTTCCATGGATAATAAAAAATTGCGAGATATCAGATTGCATCAATGGGTTGATTTCATCGGGCTGACGTGGCGCACAGAGTGCTCCCCTTTTATGGATATGGTTGGGACGTATCTCGTCTGCGACGGTAAATTCCGGATCCCCATATCCAATGCGCTGGCCCGGCAGGGCATTTTTTGTATCTTTTGAGCCACCCTGTATCATGAAATTTTTAATCACCCGGTAAAACAGGGTTCCATTGTAAAAACCCGCAGCCGCTTCCCGGAGAAATTTATCCCGGTGTAAAGGAGTGTCGTTGTATAACTTACACGTTATATCCCCTAAATTCGTCGTGATCACAATCACCCGCTCCTTATCCTGAGCAGAAGATGATGCCACAAGTGCCAAAAGGAAAGCTATTAAAATTAAAATCTTCATTATAAATAACTGGTTGTCTTCAACTATATTACTCCACCCTTACTGCTATTTTTATATCCTTTAATGGTCTGTCGTTTGCTCCTGTTGGTTGAGCTGCAATTGAATCAATAACCGATAATCCCTCTATGACTTCTCCGAAAACGGTATACCCTCCATCGAGATGTGGAGTTCCTCCCAGGGTGGAATAAACCTGCTTTTGCACTTCAGTCAACGTGAATGGTGTTTTTTCAACTTTAGCCATTGCTTCATTCTGTAATCGTTCGATCAGAGATGCAAATGCAACCTGGTTGCCCGATTGCTGGTAAAATTTTATTGAATCGTTGTTGGCCTGGGCAAGCTGACGCATAAAACTTTGTGCCAGTTTTTCATTTCCTTTCGCCTCCAGCGCTGCCATGTCATTGGCCGGAAACACGATGCCCTGGACAATATAAAACTGGGATCCCGATGATTTTTTCTCAGGATTAACCTGATCACCCTGTCTGGCAGCCGCCAATGCTCCCTTTTTATGTAGAAATTTCGGATTTATTTCATTATCAATGGTATAATCAGGACCTCCGTTGCCAAGATGCTGTTCGGGGTTTGCCGTGCGTGATTCAGGATCGCCACCCTGTATCATAAATTCTTTTATTACCCTGTGGAATATCTGCCCGTCGTAAAAACCCTCTTTTGCAAGTTTAAGAAAATTATCACGATGTTTCGGAGTCTCGTTGTAGAGTTCGACCTTCATCTCTCCAAAATCTGTTTTAATCACTACAACTGATCGTTTTTCAACTTTTTCCTGCGCGGTCCCGCACGAAACCATTAAAGTTGCAGCCAGTATAATTCCCCCTTTTAAAAGTATATTCATAGTTGTATAATCTTTGTTGTCAAAGATAATAAAAGGTTATTGGAATTGTAGAGACGCACGGCCGTGCGTCTCTACAGTATTTTTTTTATTTTTGTACTTCGAATAGCTAGCAATAAACAGATGAGCGATTTTACAATATATAATACACTGAGCAGAAAAAAGGAGGTTTTCAAGCCAATCAATCCCGGTCACGTCGGGATGTATGTTTGTGGTCCGACCGTTTACGGAGAAGCTCATCTTGGTCATTCACGTCCCGCGATTACATTCGATGTATTGTTCCGTTACCTGAAATACCTGGGTTACAAGGTCCGGTATGTACGTAATATTACCGATGTGGGTCACCTGGTGAATGATGCCGATGAAGGTGAAGATAAGATTGCCCGGAAAGCGAAAGTGGAAGAACTCGAGCCCATGGAGATCGTTCAGCGGTACACAAACAGCTACCGACAAAATATGTTGCAACTGAATGTGTTACCCCCTAGTATTGAGCCAACCGCTTCGGGACATATGATCGAGCAGATTGCCGTAGTTCAGAAAATTATTGATTCAGGGTTTGGATACGAAAAAAATGGTTCAGTCTATTTCGATGTTGCGAAATATTCATTAGCTCACAAATACGGTACACTTTCAGGGCGAAAAATTGAAGACCTTTATTTCAATACCCGGGATCTTGATGCCCAGTCGGAAAAAAAGTCAGGTCTTGATTTCGCGATATGGAAGAAGGCTGCCCCTGAACACATTATGCGATGGCCCTCACCCTGGGGAGAAGGATTCCCGGGATGGCATACGGAATGTACTGCGATGAGCACGAAATATCTTGGCGAACCGTTTGATATTCATGGAGGCGGACTTGACTTGCTTTTCCCGCATCATGAAGCTGAGATTGCCCAGGGTGTAGCCTGTTTCGGGCACGAGCCGGTCCGGTACTGGATGCACAATAACCTGATCACTATCAACGGTCAGAAAATGGGCAAGTCACTCGGTAATTTTATAATGCTTGATGAACTCTTTACAGGCTCCCACCCCTTGCTTGAGAAGGCTTATTCACCCGCATGTATCCGCTTTTTCATCCTTCAGGCCCATTACCGGAGTCCGCTCGATTTCTCGAACGAGGCACTGCAGGCGGCCGAAAAGGGCCTGGAAAGGTTATTCAATGCAATGGCACTGCTTGAAGGACTTCAGCCGTCTGCCATTTCTACCGTTGATGTTGGCGCATTGAAGGAGAAATGCACTCTTGCAATGAACGACGACCTCAACACACCAATACTGATTGCCCATTTGTTTGACGGCGTTAAAATGATCAATTCGGTCAGTGACGGCAAAGCGTCGGTTAATGCCGCCGATCTTGAGCTCCTGAAAACGATCTACAGTGATTTTGTGGTCGGAATACTAGGATTAAGAACCGAAATTTTACCAGGCGTATCTGCAAACAATGAAGTGTTGGGCAATGTGGTTGATTTGTTACTCAATCTTCGTATCGAGGCTAAAAAGAACAAAGACTGGGCAACGAGCGACAAAATCCGAAACAACCTCACCGAACTTGGTTTTGAAATTAAAGATACCAAAGAAGGATTCGAGTGGACCTTGAAAAAGTAAGCCCGTTAAATAATTAAAGGGTGTCTCCTTCGTAATTTGAACTGTTTGCTTCTTTTCGATAATCCCCAAAAATGGCAAAGCTAAGTGCTGGTATACTGTTGTACCGGTTCAAAAATAAAATCCCGCAACTGCTGCTCGTCCATCCCGGCGGACCTTTTTGGGCAAAAAAAGATTTGGGGGCCTGGTCAATTCCAAAGGGTGAATTTAAAATCCGGCAAACAACAGGAATTTCCGGAAATAGACCGTGGGGAATGGTTTGACCTTATAACCAGCAAATTAAAATTATCCGGCAATCAGCCAATGCTGGTTGATGAACTGGCGGAAAAATTAAAACAATTGGATCAAAACCAGGCATAATTAAGTGAAGCCTTGACTTGTCCGTAAAGTTAGTGAAGCCTTGACTGTCTCGTTTCATGAACAAGTCAAGGCTTCACTAATATCAAGGCTTCACCAATTTCACTATGGCACAGGCACTAATCTGTAAATTATTCCCGGTGACTCGACAGCGACATAGATATACCCGTCAGGCGACATTTCAACATTACGCAAACGGCCGACATCGGGTAGCAGAATTTCCTTATGCACCACAGAATTACCGGACATTTCACATCGCACAAGATATTTGAACCGCAATGATCCGATTAAAACATTTCCTTCCCATCCTTTATATTTGTCACTGCTGACAAAGGTCATCCCGCATGGGGCAATCGACGGAACCCAGTAGGTAACCGGCTGCTCCATTCCTGCCTTTGCCGTATCTTTCGTAATAATGGTTCCATCATAATTGATTCCGAAAGTGATTACGGGCCATCCGTAATTTTTTCCGGGTTGAATCAGGTTAAGTTCATCTCCACCCTTGGGACCATGTTCGCTTTCCCAAAGCACCCCAGTGGCTGTATTGTATTCCAGTCCCTGGGGATTTCGGTGGCCATAACTCCAGATGGTCTTCTGTGCACCCGCTTTGTTAAAGAAAGGGTTATCGGTGGGAACAGTTCCGTCTTCGTTGATGCGATGAATCTTGCCGCAATCGTTGGATAGATCCTGGGCATTATCCTGTTTGCCACGTTCGCCGACGCCAAAAAACACATGCCCTTTTCCGTCAAAGGTTATTTTGCATCCCACATGATGACCCGTTTTGGTGTCAGGCATTGCTTTAAACAGAAGTTGCTGATCCACGAGAGTGTTGTCTTTTAACCTGGCCCGCATCACGTTTGTATTCCACCCGTTGCTTACATTGGTTGAACTGGCCGTATAGGCGAAATAGATCCAACCGTTGGTTTTATAATCAGGGTGTAACCGGATGTCGAGTAATCCGCCTTGTCCGACTGCATGGATAGCAGGAAGGCCCTGTATATCTGCTACTTTTTTTCCGTCCCTGAACCTTAACATTTTACCTTCGCGTTCGTTGATCAGCATATCGCCATCGGGCAGAAAAGCCATTCCCCACGGGACATCGAGACCGGTGATCACCGTGTCGAGTTTCAGTTTGAGTTTTTCGGTAGTGATCACTTTTTGATCCTTAATACTTTGTTCTCTTTTGCCAAGTTCGAGTTTTGTATGAATAAACAACGCGAGATCACGTATTTCATTTTTCGTAAACGTCTTTTTGTAGGACGGCATCCCAAAATCGGGAGATCCGGTCCTGATACTTTCGATTATATCCTCCTGCCTGTGACCGTTTTTCCATTCTCTCTTGGTAAACCAGCCTAGGTCATCGTAATGACAACTGGCGCAGAAGTTTGCGTAATTTTTTGTAGCCAGGGTCATTGCTGAATCATTCAGCGGAGCCGAACTGCTTTTGGCTTTGCCGGATTGACCAGGCGTCCCGTTGCAGGACATCGAAATGATCGGCACAAGTAGCAGAATAAACCAGGTAAATTTCATATCACGTATTATTAATTAAAAACAGAATTATTGATAGTTCCCTCTTTAACGTTTAAGGGATAAATTTGGTTGCTTGTTTTTGAGATTTTGTGTCGAAATAACCATCGTGCAGCTGAACCAGCGAGGCAATCCGGGATAAAAATAACGGGGTGGAGGTGAGCCGGTACCCGGAGCATTCACAACAACCATCGAGGCATATTTTTCGTCAGTTAGATTATGGATATTCAATGAAGTATCGATTGTCAGCCTTTTAAATAATCCAAAAACTCTTCCTGCTTTGATGTTCAGTACAACCCATGCCGCCGAAAACCGGCTGTTAAGATCATTTAGTGGAATACGGCCCGAACTGTTCAACTCAATCCGCGAATAAAATCCACCCCTGGTTTTAAAATCAAGATTTCCTGAAAAGAGCTGATCAGGCATTCCGGGTAGTTTATTTCCCGAATAGTCGATATTATCTGCCGTAAAATTGAGAAAATCAAAACGGCTCACCGAATAACTCAGATTTGCCACTAATGCTAACGAATTGGATTTCATATGGCCCAGAATCCATTGTTGAACGGCAACTTCCAATCCCCTGTGGAGCGACGAGCCGGCATTCATGCCTACATAAATATCCTCAGCAACTCTTTTGGGAACAATCAGGTCAGTAACCCGCATGTAATACAAGGCGACGTCAATAAATGTGGCACGATTAAACAGACTTGCCCGGAAACCCTGCTCAAAACTCCATGCCTTTTCCGGTTTAATCTCACTGTTGATCAATCCGAGCGGACTTAATGTTTCAGAAAGTGAGGGAATAGAAAACCCTTTATTGACAGATGTATAGAAGTGTAGCCCGCCCAATGGATTCCAGGTAAGTGATAATCGCGGAGCAAGGATAGGGCTGAAATTATAATTCCCCGACTGATGCAGGGTGTCGGCAGTAAACTGGTCGGTGAAGCGAAATCCTGACCAGTTAAAATTGAACCCTCCGGTGATGGCAATCCGTTTCCAGCGTGTTTCCATCCGGGCAAAGAAATCGGTCTGGTAGATGGATTCTTTCCCCTTTTGCAGTAACACTCCCTTGACACCTTTTCCGCCAATGTTCTCTGAAAGCGAACTCCCAATCCTTTCAAAATAAAGATTCGACCCTGCGATAAATTCAAAAGTCGTGTTTCCACGTTTTTTTGAATGTTGGCTCAATAGCCGTCCTCCGTAAGAAAAGCCCGAATCATTTAAATAATTAAAAGGCCGGTTCTCCTCCGTTTTTCGGTACGAAAGAAAGGCAGAGGTCGAATAGTTCCAGTTTTGAGGCGCTTTATAACTGAGGCTATAACCTGCAAAAATCCGGTCCGGATGTTCATATCCTTTTGATTTCAACCAGTTGGCAGCAGCTTTCCGTGGATATGTTGCAAAGGTTAGCGAATCGATTGAACTAGGTATTTGCGATTTGATAAGTGATCCCGACACCACCAAATTCCCGGAAAGATGATTGCTGAAATTATGATTATGATTGACAAAAAAGGAGTTGCGGCTGTACTGACTGTTTTCACGATAACCATCAGACTGAATGCGGGAGAGTGATATTAACAAATCGTTGTCGGCAGCTCCATCCGAATAATTAACTGAGTTTTTAAAATAACCAAAGCTTCCCGCAGAACTGATCAATTTAAATTCTTCCCGGTTAAACTCCGCACGGCGCGGATAAAGGATTACAGTTCCACCCAATGAGGCACCGTGAATGCTGGAGGCAGGACCACGTAAGACCTCTATTTTACCAAGGTATTCGGGATTAATATCGTCAAAGGTTGTTTCACCTTCAGCGCTGTACATCGGAATATCACCAAAGAAAAGCTTGATTTTTTTTGTACCATACGGGTAGCGTGATCCTATACCGCGAAGGGTTAATTTGATGGTTCCCTGTGTCCCTTCATGCATTACGATCCCGGGAACGGTCGAAAGAGAAGAGGCGACGTTCACTGCCGAATTTTCGAGCTTGTCGCCGGGAATAACGGATATTGATCCTGCAGTTGACTTTAGCTGACCTGCAGTCCGAAAGGCAGTTACCGGAATTTCTGATAAATCAACCCGCAATTGTGTCAGCGTGACAGTCGTATCCGAAGGATAGGTGGCCGGTTTAACATCCTGGCCCGATAGCGAACAGGCTGTAAAAACGAAGATCAGGTTTAAAAAAAGTTTCATCCCTTATTAACGGAATGTTGCACTTTTTGTTTACCAGGAACAGGTACAAATCACAGTTTATGCGGTAACGCCTTTTCAATTTTATTCAGGCCCGCTTCGAGTGTGGCCCGGGGACATCCAAAATTTAACCTGAAGTAGCCCTCACCTCCTGTACCGAACATACTGCCTTTGTTTAAAGCTACTCCTCCTTCGATTAAAAGTTTAGCCAGTTGATTCTCGCTAAGGTCATAAGCCGAGAAATCGAGCCAGACCAGGAATGTGGCTTCAGGCCTCATAATTTTAACCATCGGCATCTTATGTGAAATAAATTTCTCAAGAAAATTATAGTTATCTGCAAGATAGGTCATCAACTGATCAAGCCAGTCATAGCCGTTGCGGAAGGCGGCCTCCGTTGCCACATTTCCGAAAATATTGCCACTATCGATATGAACAGTATGCAGCACCCTTTCGTATTTTACCCTGATTTTTTTATTGGGGATAATTACAAAGGCTGATGAAAGCCCGGCCATATTAAATGTTTTGCTGGCAGCCATGAGCACGGCACTGTTCATGGCAATTTGTTCCGATACCAAAGGGACCGGAATATGTTTGTAACCGTCAAAAACAAGATCAGAATGAATCTCGTCCGAAATAATCACGATGCCATTTTCGGTGCAGATTCTGCCCAGTTCTTCGAGTTCCTCCATTTTCCAGACCATCCCCCCCGGATTATGCGGACTGCACAGGATCAGGAGTTTAGTCTCCGAATCAATTACCTGCCTGAGCTGACCGAAATCAAAAGTATATCTTCCTTCGACGAGTTTTAAAGGATTCTCCACCATTTTGCGACCCGAGCCTTTAATGCTCGTGAAAAACGGGAAGTAAACAGGTGGTTGCACGATGACTTTATCTCCGGGTTCGGAAAGTGCCATGATCAGCATTGTCACCGCTGAAACAACTCCCGGGCTCGAGGTGATCATTTCCCTTTCAATTTTCCAGTTATGCCTCCGCTCCATCCAGTTGACGATGGAAGTATAGTAAGTGTCAGGACGATAGGAATAGGCCAGTATCTCATGACTCATCCGCTCTTTTAAGGCATCCATAATAAAGTCGGGTACACGGAAATCCGTATCGGCTACCCATAATGGCAAGGCCTCACTGTTCCCAAAATAAGTCTGGAGCATATCGTATTTAACGCAGTTGGTTCCGCGTCGTTCAATTATTTCATCAAAATTGTAATGCTTCATATTCATTCTTAATGTATTGTGATATTATTAGTAGGGTTGCTGGCGACTTAATACTGGCAACTGGCTACTGGCTACTGGCAATTGGCTGCTGGCGACTGGCTGCTGGCAACTGGCAGGTTCTGCAAATAAATTTTTTTTATTCTTTTGAAAAATGTTTATGACGCGAATTTAGTTTTAGCCAGCTGCCAGTTGCCAATCGCCAGCAGCATTTATTATTAGCCAGCTGCCAGTTGCCAATCGCCAGCAGCATTTATTAATTGATAATTTCTTACAAATACTCTTTATTTTACAACTGAATTTTCTTTAAAAAATCGAATTCTTCCCCTCGTTCAATTTTAAGGACAAAATCAAACCGGTCAGGATCCAGACACAACTCAAAATCAGTTGCCGGTGACCATTCGTGATTTGCCGGATCGAGTAATCGTGCACCATCACCCGTGCGAAGCATAAACTTCATCTTTTCGAAGTTAGTCTCATTGCCCTGCAACTTATCACGCAAATATTCTGCAAGAAAAGTGTCTTCCTGAGTAGGATAGCGCCCTTCATAACCCATACACACGAGACTAACCACTGCAGGCTTTTTTTCGCGTATGTAGCGAATCACTGCTTCCGCATTTACAAAACTACCGGTGATGATTTCATCAGCCAGGGTAGCATTCGCAATTCCACGGGTTCCGGAACTCGTGGTCATAATGATGGTCTTCCCATCAAAATCCTGGTTCATAATGTGGGTCGGCGAATTTCCAAAATCGAAACCCGGAACTTTACGCTCATGACGTTCACCCAGCATGATCACTTCGGCCTGTTTTTCTTTCAGTGTAAATGCATCCTCAACATGCTCAACGGGAATAATTTTTGCGGCTCCGGCATCAAAAATATAACAAGCGGTGGAAAATGCCCTGAAGACATCGATTACCACGGTGAGTCCTGTCGCTTTTTTAGCACCTTCCGTGAGCTGAAGAATTTCAATTTTCATATTTCCAAGTTCGTCCATTGCAGAACTTTTGTAATTTGGCAGCGAATTTAGTGCAATTCCTGCTATAATACCTTTTATTTGGGGATGATATTGCCCTCAATCCAGTAAATTCGAATTATGATTCCGTTGGATAAAAATGAATTGAACCTGTTACAGTTTGGTAACCTGGGTAGTTTTTCGGGGTTGATCCACTTTTCGACCACCCGCTCCGGAGGTTGCAGTACGGGTAATTACAGTAGTCTAAACCTCGGATTCAATTCAGGTGATCTTCCTGAAAGTGTGACTGCGAACCGGCTCAGACTTTGCTCGGCTCTTGAGATCAGCCCCGTAAGGTTAGTTTTTCCGAAACAGACCCACTCGGCAACTGTTAAGACCATTAATGCCAGGTTTTTTATTTCCGGAAATGAAGAGCGCAAACATTTACTCATGGAAACGGATGCCATAATCACAAATCTTAAAGGGGTTTGTATCGCCATAAAAACAGCCGATTGTGTTCCCATACTCATTTATGATCCAAAAAAAAGCGTAGTGGCAGCTGTTCATGCAGGCTGGCGCGGAACTATGCAGAACATCGTATCGGTAACAATCAATAAAATGATGGAAGAATTCGGGTCTCAACCCTCAGATCTTTGGGCCGGAATTGGTCCTTCGGTTAGTCCCGAAGTTTATGAAGTTGGAGAAGAGGTTTGGAACCGGTTTGACCCTGAATTTTACCATCCCTCAAACCCAGCCCAATCCGATAAGAGGTTGCTCGACATCCGTCGTGTCAATTTCAGTCAGATGACTTTGACAGGAATACCTCCCGGGCAGATCGAGGTTACAAATATTTGCACGTATTCTGATCCTGAACGGTTTTATTCCGCGCGTCGTGACGGACAAAAAACAGGGAGAATGGCGACCGGAATTATGTTAATATGAACCAGTTACACTATTTTTACAATCATGCAGGCACCCTATGCAACCTTTATGAAGGATCTTGCATCTATTGAAAAAAAACAAAAAAGCCATGACAAAAATATTCAGAAATCTGATGTTGATTGCAATAATGTTTTCAACATTTACGCAGTGTCAGAAGGAGAATAGTGAAATGAACTATTTAAACCTGCTGGATTCACTATCACCATCAAAATATTATTCCACACCGATTTTGAATGACAAAAATACCAGCCTTAATGGCACATGGAAAGTCATCGGAACATCAGGAGGAATTGCGGGTACAGGATATACCCCTGACTTCAACTACCTGGTAATCAAAAATAACGGCATATTCGGAATTATCCGGAATGGCAGCTTGATTACAACCGGAAAAATCTCAATCCTCAATCAGACAGAAGAGGAATTACGTGTTGAATTTATATCGGAAACAGATCCGGCTATTGTCCGCAGTGAAATTGTTCAGGATCCGGAAAAATTTATCGTGATTCATAACGATACACTCGATCTCATTGCGCCTTGTTGCGATCGGTTTAATACCCAACTAAAGAGAGTAAAATAACTACCTAATTCAGAACATTCTATTTCATACGATTGTTTTATCTCATAAGGCAATAAATCCGGAATACTCTTTCAGGGATAATTAACAGGATATGAAATATAACGAACTCGGAAAAACAGGCGTTTTGGTTTCGGAACTTTGTTTGGGAACCATGACATTTGGCGGAAAAGGCTTTTGGGAGGTGGTTGGTCAATTACCACAGGATGAGATAAACCAGATTGTCAAAACGTCATTGGATAATGGCATTAATTTTATTGACACAGCCAATGCCTATTCCGAAGGACTTTCAGAATCAATGCTTGGTGAATCACTGAAAATGTTGGGTATACCCCGGCAGGAGGTCGTTATTGCAACCAAAGTCAGATTACGGATGGGACCGGGTGCGAACCAGATTGGACTTTCGCGGCTTCATATTACCGATTCGGTGAATGACAGTCTTCAAAGGCTCAATCTTTCGCATATCGACCTGCTTTATATTCACAGTGTTGATTATATTACTCCTCTTGAAGAAACCATGCGCGGGCTCGAAGACGTTGTACGCTCAGGAAAGGTGCGTTACATCGGTGTAAGTAATCATCCCGCATGGATGGTGGCTAAAGCGAATGGATACGCTGACAGGATGGGGTGGACGAAATTTGTTGCTTCGCAAAATTATTACAGCATTGCAGGGCGTGACATCGAACGGGAAATCATGCCAATGGCAAAAAGCGAAAATATAAGTATAATGCCCTGGAGCCCGCTTGCCGGAGGATTTCTGTCCGGAAAGTTTACCCGCGACACCGAAATAGCGGGTAGCAGCCGTCGCGATACGTTCGACTTTCCTCCCGTCAACAAACAGAAAGCATACGAAATTATAGATGTGATGGCCGAAATTGGCAAACTTCACAACGTATCTGTGGCTACCGTTGCACTTAACTGGGTAATAAACCAACCGGGAGTTGCAAGCACTATTATCGGGGCAAAAACCCTGGATCAGCTCAGACAAAATATTGCTGCGACATCGTTGCAGCTTACAGGAGATGAATTGCAACAACTCGATGAGGTAAGTGCACTGACTTCAGAATACCCCGGCTGGATGGTGACCCGTCAAATGCAGGGTCGCTGGCCATCCTGATCCGAAAATTTTGAAATGCATGAGGGAATTCCTCCGTTAAATTAAAACAGACGAAAAAGACAACATTCAAATGAGCAAAATGATTCTTTTCAACCTGGTAACCCTTGACGGTTACTTTGAAGGAACTAACCGGGAAATCGACTGGCACGTTGTAGATGAGGAGTTTAACGAATTTGCCGTCGATCAGCTGGAAACTGTTGATCTCCTGATATTCGGACGAAAAACTTATGAATTGATGGCAAGCTACTGGCCAACATTGACTGCGCTGACAGATGACCCGATAATTGCTGAAAGAATGAACAGTATTCAGAAGCTGGTTTTTTCAAAAACACTGGATAAAGTCACCTGGAGTAATTCATTGTTAATGAAGGAAATAATCCCCGAAGAGATCATATACCTGAAACAGGAGTCTGAGAAAGAGATGATGATTTTTGGCAGTGCAAATCTTGCCTCATCACTGACAAAATTGAACTTAATTGATGAGTACAGGATTATGATAAACCCAGTTGTATTGGGCAAGGGGAATCCTTTGTTTCAAAATGTTGCTCACCCATTAAATTTCAAACTTACTGATTCAAGAGTTTTTCATTCCGGGAATGTTTTGCTGTATTACGAACCAGTAAAAACTACATCCGCATACGAAAAAACTGATACCAGTTGGTTTTAATATATTCAGATAGCTTCAAGGCAGGAAAACCTAAATATCCCCTTTCCGATTTTTTCCTGTTTTCGTCAATGGGACACCCAAAAAATATTTTCATCTCATAATTAGTTTTCAGTTTTTTACCGCAGAGATCCGCAAAGAATGACGCAGAGAACCGCAAAGAAATTAAAGAGAACACCTCTGCGTCCCTCTGCGAATACCTCTGCGCTTCTCTGCGGTAAAAAAATTAAAAGTTACAAAGATTATTTTTCTTTTTAAGAAACAGACAATTGATCTGTTTAAAGGCCCTATAGTGGTGTTGATCTATTGTGAGCGACCCTTATTCCCTTAGTAGAAAATTCAGTTCGCCCATAAATTCCCCTTATTCCTTTATTTTGAGTTTCAGGTTTTCTGATAGAATTTTAGGAGTGTCCCATATTCTCCCGCAAAACTAATTTTTCGAGGATTAAATTCTCTGAACCAACGGCAACCCGGGTTACTAATACCCATTGAACACCCGTTGGATTTAAAAATAAGGGAATAAGGAACAGGTGTTTTGTGTTTCCTTTTCTACTAATGGAATAAGGAGGGTGTGTTTAATATATTAATTTTGCATAACCATGGCATCGACTACACGGGGAAATGCAGGTTTGAGCTTTTTTAATTTCTCAATTTCGGCGATATAATACTTTTCGAATTTCTGTGGAAATAAAAAAACCAAAATGAAATTAACTGGCCATCATCAAGCTTACTAAGTCGCTTGAAAAAAGAACAGAGTTCGCTTTACCAACTGTGTTTATAAGATGTTTTCCTGTCCCGTTCTATTTGGCTTACGTCTCCCGTACTTACAGCAAAAATAGTCGCGGGACACCCAAAATCAAAATATTACAATCGTATATATCTATATATCAGACAAATAAAAATTACTTGAAAAAAGTGACGAAAACAGGAGGAAAACCTAAATATCCACTTTCCGATTTTTCACCTCTGATTCGTGTTGATTAATCAAATTATTGGAAGTTTTTTTTCCAACCAAGTGGATGATTATTAATTTCAAAATCCCTCACAAAACCTTACTTTTACCCGGTCTTGACCGGATCGTGAAACCGCTTTCCGGTGAGACTATGCCTGAATGGTGAAGTTTTATATCTAATTAGCTAAACTAAAATGAAAAACAGATTTTTGTTGGGTTGGATGTTAATTATCGTGATGTTTGCAGGCATAATTGTGCAGTGCAAAGCCAAGGATCCTATCAGGATACAATTTGACAGCAATAAAGAAGTATCGGGACAAAAATTTGCCATTAAAGACATTTCGCCCGGACTTCCGGTAAACTGGGATGACTACAACTATGTGATTCTGGAGTTCAAAATTACAACATCGCAACGTTTCCAGGTTGGGTTTACAACTGAATCAGGCTACAATGAACTTCGTGTGATGAGTTATACCGCAAATGGATGGAACAAACTGGCTATACCGCTTATTTTTTACCGTGAATTGCCTGGAGCAGCCCTTGACCTGGCCGCAACCTATAACCAGGCCCGCTACACGGGATGGATCAACCTGGGAGGCAAACGCGGACCGCTGCGAGGGGTTGATTCAATTGGTATCAGAATGCATGCGCCAATCAATAATCCTGTGTTCGAACTTCGTTCTATTTCTCTCTCAGTTGAAGATCCGGGTGATCAGTATCTCGGAGAGAAGCCCGTGGTTGACGAATTTGGCCAATGGAACCTGGGGGATTGGGAAGGTAAAATCAACTCTGCAGATCAGCTAAACGCAGCATGGAATGCTGAGGAGCAGGAGAAAGTTTCGACGAAAAATTACAACTACTCAAAATTTGGCGGATACCTCAATGCAAAAGTTAAGTCAACAGGATTTTTCAGAACAGAAAAGATAGATGGCCGGTGGTGGTTTGCTGATCCTGAGGGTTACCTTTTTCTTTCAGCAGGTGTCGATTGTGTGAATCCCGGTGGCGGAGGTAATGCAATTAATATCGACAAGCGCAAAACCTTTACAAGGAATTGCCGCCCGCGGGGATCAGCCAAAATCGCGACAGACCAAACTCTGCCTCTTTTGGAGCATGGAATCTTTTTCGCCGTTACGGTGAAAGTTATCCCGAAAAATCGAGGGAGATGGTTATCAAACGCATGGACAAATGGGGTCTCAACACCATTGCCAACTGGTCCAGTCCCGAGGTAACCGGATTGAACAGGAAAGCTTTCATGATGCAATTGCGCGGAGTTGGCATTGAAGATGGTGTAATGGGACTGCCAGATGTTTATGCACCCGATTTTGCTTCGCGAATTGATGCCGCATGCAAGGCAGTGGTCGCTCCGAACCGGGATAACCCATGGTTAATCGGCTATTTTACCGGGAACGAACCGTCGTGGCTGGAACAGGAGGATCGGCTTTGCTCAATGATTCTCGGGGGTGACGATAAACCCATCAAAGGGGAGTTGAAAAAATATCTCGCTGCCGGAGACACACCCGAACGCAGAAAACAGTTTATTTACAATACATTCCGGATATTTCTGACAACGGTTGACAGTGCCGTAAAACGATATGATCCCAATCACCTGAACCTGGGAATGCGTTTCGGGCATGTTCCTGGCAAAGAAATTTCGGATATCTGTAAGGATATTTTTGATGTTTTCAGTTTCAATTGTTACGATCTGTCGCCCAAAAAAGAGATGATGGACCAGATTCTCGAAATCACAGGTTTACCGATGATCATTGGTGAATACCATTTTGGAACAGTCGACAGGGGTATGGCCCAGTCGCTGTGGCAGGTTAATTCACAGAAAGAAAGGGGCGTTGCTTTCCGCTATTATACTGAACAGGCATATACTCATCCGGGACTCATAGGGACTGCCTGGTTCCAGTGGTCAGACCAGGATTTCACGGGTCGCCGAGATGGCGAAAACTACAATTGCGGCCTGGTGGATGTAACCGATCGCCCCTATCCATACATGGTGGAAGCAATGATGGAAACCTCAAAACGATTGTATGATATTCATACAGGTAATACAAAGCCATCTGAACTGAAACCTGAAAAACCACGCGGGTATGGCGGTATTCCAGACGTATGGAACAAGTAAACTTTTATTGAATATCGTGACTTATGGCTGAAGCATAAAAAATGGACAGAAAAAGGAACAATAAAACAGACAATTTGCTAACTTGCAGATCATGCCGGATGTAACCGGAAATTATGTCTGAGAATTAATCGATTGAATCATGAAAAGTTATAAACTACTGGTCGCAATACTATTTTTTGTGGTATCGGCCTGTACAAACAAAACCGCCAACAAACCCGCAGAGCAACCGGCTAAGCTTGCAGATCCTGTAAATGCCCAAATTTTCGCAACTGCCAGGGACACCTCCTTACGGATGACCCGGCTATCTGATGCAGCTTTTGAAACCTTTGGTCAGCCCCTTGAAACACAGGTCTGCATATTCGTCAATCAAACCAAAACATTCCAGACAATGATTGGAATTGGAGGAGCCTTAACGGATGCTTCTGCCGAAGTTTTTGCGAAACTTCCCGAGGCTGCACAAAAGGAATTCCTGATGGCTTATTATGATGATCAGAATGGAATTGGATATAATTTCGCCAGAACAAACATTGCAAGCTGCGATTTCTCAAGTGGTTCCTATGGCTATGTTGCCAATAATGACACCCTATTAAGTTCTTTTTCAATAGCCCACGATGAGGAATTCCGTATTCCATTTATTAAAAGCGCCATCACTGCTGCAGGAGGATCGTTGCCGCTGTATGTCAGTCCCTGGAGTCCTCCCGCCTGGATGAAAGACAATAATAATCTCCTGCAGGGGGGGAAACTACTTCCGCAATACAGCCAGGCCTGGGCCAACCACTATGTTAAATTTATCCAGGCTTACGAATCTTCAGGCATACCTGTATGGGGACTCACTGTACAGAACGAACCAATGGCAAAGCAAAAGTGGGAATCCTGTATCTTTACAGCAGAAGAAGAGCGGGATTTCATAAAAAATCACCTTGGACCGACACTTACTCAAAACGGCATGGGTGATAAGAAGCTGATCGCCTGGGATCATAACAGGGATCTGATCTTTCAAAGAGCCAGTGTCCTGCTGGGTGACGAAAATGCAGCAAAATATATCTGGGGAATAGGGTTTCACTGGTATGAAACATGGACCGGAAGCGGTATGCAGTTCGACAATTTAAAGCGCGTACAGGAAGCATTCCCCGGCAAAAACCTTGTTTTTACAGAAGGATGTATTGAAAAGTTTAGTATTGACAGGGTCGGTGACTGGTCTCTCGGTGAAAAGTATGGCTATTCGATGGTCAATGATTTTAATTGCGGAACCGTTGCCTGGACCGACTGGAATATTCTGCTCGATGAAACAGGCGGACCGAATCATGTCGGCAATTTCTGTTTTGCACCTATTCATGCCGATACACAAACCGGCAAACTCATCTACACCAACAGCTATTACTACATTGGCCATTTTTCAAAATTTATCCAGCCGGGTGCCAAAAGGATAAGCTGTTCTTCAAACCGCGATAAACTCCAGTCAACTGCCTTTTTAAATCCGGATGGGCAATTGGTGGTTGTCGTACTTAATCTCTCAGACGAAAAACTACCGTTCCATTTGTCAATCGCCGACAAGGCAGCACCCGTCACAAGTTTACCTCATTCAATCATGACCATTTTGATTTAACCCTTTTAATAAATTCATATAACTCCCGACTGGAAATACATTCAGGTGATTTGTCCACTACATTTTAACTAACAAAAAAATACGATGAACCCACTGGAATTATCAACAGCCCAAAAGAAAATTGCCCGTCAGACCATAAATACCGGTCTTGAAAGGGAATTTATCAAGGGAATCGGGAAAATCGATAAGATCATTCAGCAATGGAAAGAAGGGAAGAGAGATGTAAAAGAGACTTATTATAAAGTATATAATACAGTCGAAAAATTCGATAAACATATCGGCCAGTTATACGACAATATTTCAGGATCGGATTACTTGTGGGTATTGGCGGCGCAACTGAATCACGGCATCATTTCACTTTCCGATCTCAGTGAATTAGACCAGGAAACCATAAATAAAATCATCCTCATTGGCAGGATAGATGAAGAATAATGGTTGCTGCTCCATTAAAAAGTGCAGCACTTCCGCATCGAGCTACGAAGCGAATCCCTACAAATACCGTTAGTCTGGCGCAACAGAATGTTACGTAAAATTGCAACAATCAGTTGTCAGGCAGAACAAGGCTCCACCCCTAAATGTATGATAACTTTCACTTTAAATGTTTAAAAAATTACGCAATTAATGAATGTGATTGCAATCAAATCATTACATTTGTTTATCAATCTCGACCAAATTCATCCGGAATGACTGAAAATAAAGGCACAGACATTTTTCTTTTAGAGGAGTTAAGAATCGGTAATACACGGGCTTTTGATAAAATATTCCATGCTTATTATCCCAACCTTTGTCGCTTTGCTTATTCGATTGTCCATGATGAGGATAATGCACAGAGTCTTGTACAGCATGTTTATGTGAAGTTATGGGAAAGCCGTACCACAATGGATCATATTGACCATCTGATGCCTTACCTGACCCGTATGGTTCATAACCACTGTATCAATTTTGTCAATCGCGAAAAGCGGAATATCAAACTTTCAGCCATTCATACCGAAACCCAAACCGAAAACACGACCGAAAATACTACCGAAAATCAACTTGAAGTGAATGAACTTGAAGAAAAACTGATCATCGCATTATCTTCGCTGCCACAAAGGTGCAAATTGGCATTCGAATACAGCCGCTTTGAAAATCTGACGAACAGGGAGATCGCGCAAAAAATGGAAATCTCGGTTAAAGCGGTTGAAGCCCTGATAGGAAGAGCGTTAAAATTACTGCGCATTTCACTGGCCGAATACTTACCTGCATCAAAAAATATTAAAATTCCGAACCCGATATTATTAATGTTATTCAGGAAAAAAAAGATAAAGTAGTGAATTACCGGTCCTGATTTTTGTTTACAGATTCAGAAGTGACCGGGTGGCTGCGGTTAAAAATTGAGCAATGTCAAAGGGCGTTTGTTCGTGGATTTTGGATCTTGCGGCGCATAGAACCTATGATTTTCAATTAAAAGCGTGGTTGCGCCGCATTTCATTTAATCGTCCTAACCCCAGGTGGCGCGATTCCGAATAATGTTATAGCTAATAATGATTTAAAGAATCCGGATTCGCTTACCCGGGGTCATTAATATTTAATCCCTCCGGGATTGGAATATAGAATATTACGACGAATTCTTACTAAGTTTAGGTGTTTCTCCTAATAATAATACATTAAACTATGTGATTCCAATCTGAAAGCATTGGCACATTGGCAAATTGACATATTAGCACATTTTATCATCCTCTCATTCTCTCACATTGACTCTTCGCCCACCCTTGCCCCATGCCCTTTGCCCAATGCCCCATGCCCTTCCTGCTATTTAATCATATTTTTTCTCATTTTCCACTTCCTTTATGTAGGGTAACAGGTAGCTCTGTTTGTCATTATACCGAAAGAACACACTAATGAAAAAAGAACACGCCGGGATCTACGAACTAATTACCAAATCATTCTCAGGTGAATTAACTGAAGAAGAAACCCTTCTTTTTTACAGATGGAAAACCGTCGAGGCATCAAACCTGAGGGAGTATAATGATATAAAGATAATTTGGACCCGCTCAGAACGATTGGCGATGCCATCCCCAATTGATCTTCAAAAATCTTTGAAATTAACCCGCAAAAAAGCGGGAATTGATAGCAAACAATTCAACTGGCGTCTTTTTTTCATTCAAACAGCTGCTGTCCTGGTTCTGGCACTCCTTTTTTCATCAGTTTATAATAAACTTTTGGTTCCGGATCATGTGAAAATGTCTGCATCGCTTGTTTACCAGGAAGTAAAAGCAAGTTATGGAACGCAAAGCCGAGTGGAACTGGCCGATGGAACTATCGTTCATTTGAATTCAGGAAGTACGCTGAGGTTTCCGAATTCATTCGACAATATGAAAACCAGGAGGGTGGAACTTACTGGAGAGGGCTTTTTCACCGTTGCCAAAAACAATGAACAACCTTTTATCGTTGATCTTCAAAGGATACAGATCAAAGTGCTTGGAACAAGCTTTAATGCAGAGGCTTATCCTGAAAATCCGTCCATTACCATAGCCCTGGTTGAAGGTAATATACAACTTCAGCAGCAGAACGGTGAGGATATAACCGACCTATTGGAAATGAAACCTAACAATGTGGCCATCTTCAAACAGGCCGAAAATAAACTGCAGTGGAAAACAGAAGATGATTTAAACAAATACATAGCCTGGAGAGAAGGGAAGATTGTTTTCTCCAACGATCCTGTAAATACGGTCATTCAGAAACTGGAGAACTGGTACAATGTCGATATTGAGCTATCCGACCCTGTCCTTAAAAAATATCGTTTTACGGGGACATTTATTGATGAACCACTTGAGCAGGTCTTGACTATTCTAAACCTGACCTCAAAAATGAGTTACTCAATCATTCCTGCAGAAAAACGTGACGATAACTCTTATACCAAACGAAAAATTATCCTGAAATCAAAATAAACCAATTACGCAAAAAACACAATGCCTATGAGTAAATAAATAAATCAAAAAAAAGACAGGAAAGTGTTGGAAGCACTTCCCTGTCCGGATTTTACGAAAGCCTGTGATAGACAGGCAAACAAAAATTAATTATTAATAAAATCGATCAAAATTATGGAAAAAAAATTTAAGGACAGGGAAGTTCCGGAAGGAACTTTCACACGAAAATTATTTCTAATTATGAGAATGACCCTGATATTACTAATAGCCTCAACACTAAGCTTGTTCGCGACCGGAAGTTATTCCCAAAACACGAAGGTATCGCTCGAAATGAAAAGTGTGACCGTCAAAGAGGCGCTCAAGGCCATTGAAAACATGAGTGAGTTTTTCTTTATCTACAACAACGAACTCATTGATGTAAACCGGGAGATAGACATCAAGGTGAAAAATCAAAAGATTGGTGATATCCTGAATACAATTTTCGCGGGTGAAAAGGTTGAAATCACAGTGATTGACCGCAAAATAGTTCTGGCTCCCACTTCAATGAGCAGCCAGCAGCCCGGCAGAACAATAACCGGAAAAGTCACTGACTCTTCAGGGGCCTCGCTGCCGGGTGTTTCGGTAGTTTTAAAAGGAACAACAACCGGGGTAATCACGGATAACAATGGGACTTATTCCATTCCGAATATTCCTGAAAATTCCATTTTGCAATTTTCATTTGTAGGCATGAAAATGCAGGAAATTGCCGTGGGTACGAGAACAAGTATAAGTATCACAATGGAAGAAGAGACAGTTGGAATTGAAGAAGTTGTGGCGATCGGATATGGTGTTCAGCGCAAAGTGAATCTTACAGGAGCCGTTGCCCAGGTTGATTCAAAAGTATTGGAAAGCCGCCCGATTACCAACCTGGGACAAGGACTTCAGGGAGTGGTTGCCAATCTTAATATATCCCCGGTCAGCGGTGCGCCCGGTCGTGGAGTTACCTTCAATGTTCGCGGGATGACTTCCATAAACGGTGGCGAACCACTCATACTTATTGACGGGGTTCAGATGAACCCAAACCTGATCAATCCCTCGGACGTGAAAAGTATCTCCGTATTGAAAGATGCCGCTTCGGCAGCTATTTATGGAGCACGTGCTGCTTATGGTGTTATCCTCATTACAACAAAAAGTGGATTGAAAAACGAAAAGCCGGTTGTCTCATTTTCGGCAAATTATTCGATGAACAGACCAACCGTGATTCCGGAATATATGAATTCGATCGAATACACCAGCTGGATGAATGAAGGTTTTACGAACACGAACGGCCGGCCATATTTCGATGCAGAAACAATGCAGCATGTAGAGGCGTATTTCAATGATCCGGTAAATAATCTACCCGTGTATAAGCATTCCACAGATGCACCAAATTTTTACAGATACAATGGGAATACAAATTGGACTAAAGAGCTGTTAAATGACAGCTATCCCATGCAACAATACAATGCAAGTGTTAATGGTGGTAACGATAAAGTTTCCTATTATACCTCTTTCGGCTATTTCAACCAGAAAGGAATATCAAAGCCCGGAAATGAAAACTATGACCGCTATAACTTCATGCAGAATATCAAATATAATGTAAACAGCTGGCTGAATCTAAGTGTGAAGGCTTCATTGAACAGCGATAATAACAAAATGAATCCCCAGAATAAATGGGGCAGTTTTGCAACCGATAATATGTATGTAGCTGGAGATTCCAGACCAATTATGCCCGTTTATCATCCGGACGGTAATTATGCAGGGTATTCAGGAAACGGATATTTTACGAATCTCGTGGCCTACATAAAACAAGGAGGTTACCAGCGAAAGAGAATTACTGACTTATGGTTAACAGGAGCGATGGTACTCACTCCGGTCAAAGCGGTAACAATCAATGTTGACTACACCTATAATTCATACAATGATGTATCCCTGAATTATATGAAGCAATACTGGGATTATGATGCTTCCGGTCCCGCGGTTTTATTCCCGCATACTACGCCCAATGCTGTAACCCGAAGCAATACAAATAACAGGTATACTTCCTTTAACGCCTATGGTGAGTATGAGAAGAGATTCAATGACAATCATTACCTCAAATTTATGGCTGGTTTCAATCAGGAACTTGGAATAAACAGCTGGTTCCAGGCGCAAAGGCAAAAACTCATCAGCAACGAAATTCCCTATATGAATCTGGCTTCAGGAGACAGGTATGCTTATGACTCAGGATCGGAATATGCCATCAGGGGGGTCTTCACACGACTTAATTATACATTTAAGGAAAAATACCTGTTTGAATTTAACGGACGCTATGATGGTTCTTCGAGATTCCCGAAAAATGACCGCCAGGAATTCTTCCCCTCAGCCTCATTCGGCTGGCGCATCTCGAATGAAGGTTTCTTTGGATCATTAAAAAACATCATCAACGATCTGAAGGTAAGGGCATCGTATGGAAACCTGGGGAATCAGGCCGTGGCCGCGTACTATCCGTATGTAGCCACCTACGGAACAAGTGAGGTAGACTATTTGCTGGGTGGAGAAAAACCCATGACTGTTACTGCTGCGGGTCTTGTAAGTCCCACACTGACCTGGGAAAAAGTGGCGCAATCAAATTTCGGTCTCGATATTGCCATGTGGGATAACAAATTCCAGGGCTCAATTGATGTGTACCGCCGGGACACTGAAGATATGCTTACCAAGTCAAAATCCTTGCCATCAGTCCTTGGCACTACTGAACCTCAGGCAAATGCCGCGAATATGAAGACAAATGGTTTTGAGGTTACCCTCTCGTATAATAGTCAGATGGGTAATGGTCTGAAATATGATTTTGATCTTATTCTGGCAGACTCACAGTCAGAAATTACAAAATATGATAATCCTAACGGAATTATTTCAGATTATTACATCGGTCGAAAAATTGGAGAGATATGGGGCTTTGAAACAGAAGGACTCTTCGCGTCTGACGCAGAGGCAGCACTACAGGATCAGTCTCAGATTTCGGGGCACAAATTCCTCGCGGGTGATATTAAATTCAGAGATTTGACAAATGACAAGAAAATCACCAGGGGAAGTCAGACTTTAACTGATCACGGAGACCTTAAAATTATCGGTAACAATACTCCGCGTTACAGTTATGGTATAAAAGGGCGGGCCGAATGGAAGGGTTTTGATTTCGATATATTCTTCCAGGGTGTTGGCAAAAGGGATTTAAGTGTGGGAAATACCTTTTTCCTCGCACATTACGGAAGTGAATGGGCAGTACCACAGAAGATCAATGCAGACTATTGGTCACCTACAAATCCTGATGCCCTTTTCCCGCGACCCAGAATAGGAAACGCCGGTGAGGTAACCCAGGTTCAAACCCGATTTTTACAAAATGCAGCCTATATCCGGTTAAAACAACTCACTTTGGGTTATACCATTCCAAAGGCCATAACCCAAAAAGCGAAGATTGAAACTTTCCGGGTTTATTTCTCCGGGAATAATCTTTGGGAACAGACCAAAATGCTCGATATTTTCGACCCTGAAGTCACTTCTACACAGACCTATCCATTTTCGCGTTCCTTCTCATTTGGACTGGACATAACGCTTTAGTTAATTCACTGATTAATAAAACATCATATGAAAAGAATATACGTCATATTTGTAATATTATCGTTAACTACATGTTTTTCATGTAATGACGATTTTATGGAAAGGTATCCCCTTGACAAAATTAATGATGCCAATTTCTGGCAAACACCCGATGATCTGAAAACCTACGCGAATCAGTACTACCCGGTTTTAAGCAGAATAGATGCGTGGAGAACAGATAATATGAGCGATAACCAGGCCCCGGCAAGTCTCAACAGTTATACCTGGAATGAATATGTTGTTCCATCGAGCGGCGGTGGCTGGGCAAAAAGTGACTGGAGCGGAATCCGCAGTACCAACTATTTCCTTAACAGGTATTCGGTGGTACAAGGAAATCCTACGGACATTAAAAGATATGTTGCTGAAATTCGCTTCTTTAAGTCCTATTACTACCACTTGAAAGTCAAACAATTCGGTGATGTTCCCTGGTTAACTACTGATCTGCAAATAGATTCGGATGAATTAATGGCTCCCAGGGATTCCAGGAAATTGGTGATCGATTCTGTTGTAGCAGACCTTGATTATGCCAGTGCAAATTTGCCTGAAACTGCTTCGGACGGTCGCCTGACCAAATATGCGGCACTTGCATTAAAAGTCAGGGTATGTTTATTTGAAGGCACTTTCAGAAAATACCACAACCTGGGCGATCATGAAAGAGTTTTGCGTGAAGCCGTGGAGGCAGCTGAAATCATTATCAATTCCGGGAAGTTTAGTTTATATTCAACTGGTGACACTAACAATGATTTTTACAATTTATTTATTCAGCCTGAGTTGACCGGAAATACCGAAGGAATATTGATCCAGCGGTATGTCGAAGACAAGAAAATGCACAATCGTGTCCGTCAATTAGGTGAAGCCGGATCAGGGTTTACTAAAGACTTCGCCGAAAGCTATTTGGCCAAGGATGGAAAACCAATTGCCCTCAGTCCGATGTATAAAGGTGATGCTGTATTCGCTGATGAATTTGTGGACCGCGATCCCCGGATGACCCAGACAATATACACCCAGGCACGTCCGTATCATATTACCAATGCGGGTCAGTATCAATATCAGAATGTGCCGCAGTTTGATAACGGAATGACCTATACCGGCTACCGGATTATCAAATTCTTTTCTCCCACCCAGCGGGACTTTGAATACCAGCGATGTATACTCGATGATTTCATCTTCCGCTACGGAGAGGTATTGATTAATTATGCGGAAGCAAAAGCAGAATTGGGAGAAGCTACCCAGGAGGTATTAAATAAATCGGTCAACCTGCTCCGGGCCAGAGTCGGCATGCCAAATCTTGATGTCAACGTTGGTTTTGTTGATCCGAACTGGCCAAACTGGGAAGTGCCGGTGACTCCGCTTATCAATGAAATACGTCGTGAACGCCGTATTGAACTGGCCGCTGAAGGATTTAGATTTGATGACCTTACCCGTTGGAAAGCAGGAAAATTACTGACCAATCTAAAGACCTATCTGGGTGCCAGGGACCCGTCAACAGGTGACTATCGCATTCTCTATCCTGGAAAAACAAGGACCTGGAATGATAAACTATATCTGTATCCTCTTCCCTCTAATGAGTTGAAATTAAATCCGCAGTTGGTTCAGAATCCTGGATGGGGTTCATAATAGGTTATTCGGAATGGTGCGGATCATGAGTTATCCGCACCATTCCGATACATCAAAAAATACCTTTTTAATGGTAACTGATGGCCGGCTAACTGTATCATTAAGGTTATGGATCAGAATGACAACACGCTGATTTAAGGCGGCAATGCAGATTTATACGATCAATCACTGTTTAATCTTCTATACGCGGTAAAGACATGAAACAGCTCATCCTTTTCCTGCTGCTTTCCTGCATATCAGTTATATATGCAAGGGCGCAGGTTCATAACAAACCGGCACTCCCCTCACCCCAGCAAGTACAATGGCACAATATGGAACGCACGATGTTTGTACATTTTGCGCCAAATACGTGGCAGGGTACCGAACTGGACAACAGAAGCACTCCGCTGGGTCGAATAAACCCATCAAAGCTCGATGTCAATCAATGGATTGACGCTGCAGAATCGTTCGGTGCCAAAATGATCATTTTCGTGGCAAAACATGTTGGCGGATTTTGTATGTGGCAAACCGAATCGACCGATTACAGCATCAAAAACACGCCTTATAAAAATGGGAAGGGAGATATTCTCGACGAACTGGCTAAGGCTTGTTTCCGGCGCGGCATGCGACTGGGCATTTATATCTATCCGGGGGATGACACTTGGGGGGCCTACCTTGGTGGCGGTGGAAAAACAAAAGATCCTGCCAGGCAGGAGGGTTATAACAAAGTGCTGCGTCTGCAATGGGAAGAGGTTCTGTCGCGATATGGAAACCAGATTCATGAAATCTGGTATGATGGCGGTCTGGTTGTTCCGCTGGAAGATATTGTAAAAAAATATGCTCCTAACGCCATTGTGTTCCAGGGACCATTTGCAAATATCCGCTGGGTGGGCAATGAACAGGGCATCGCGCCTTACCCTGCGTGGAACAGCGTTAATTCCCAGGATGCGCTGACTGGCATCGCCACCGGTGCACATGGTAATCCCGATGGCAAAGTCTGGATGCCACTCGAGGTGGATGTGACACTAAAAGACCACAACTGGTTCTGGAGTCCGACCAATTCAAAAAATCTGCGTAATCTTAACCAGTTAATGGATATTTACTACACCTCGGTGGGTCGTGGCGGAGTTTTACTGCTTAATTCAGCACCTGATACAACAGGACTGATCCCTCCCGAAGATATGTCCCTTTACAAACAATTTGGTAATGAAATCGAACGCAGGTTTGGAAAAAGCATAGCCCGCACATCGGGTAACGGAGATACAATTGAGTTAAAACCTGGAACTCCCATAAAGATAGATCATGTCGTCATTCAGGAAGATATAATTTTCGGAGAACGGGTTCGTAAATACCTGATCGAAGGGAACATTAACGGGAAATGGATTGAACTGGCAAAAGGCACATCAATCGGGAATAAACGCATTCAACGTTTCGATCCGGTTGAAGTAAGCACCGTACGGATCCTCTTTTACAATTCCTCATTCCCCCCTGTGATTAAAAATTTTGAAGTTTTTTATGTGGATGCAAATGCATCCAAAACCCCTTCAAACATAAAGGACAATATCCCCCTTGGAATAATAACATCCGATAAGTCCGGGAATTTCGAAATCGATCTGTCCGATTATATCCGGCAGGCAGGGCAATATCAGTTAGTGGCGCTGGGCGACAAAAACGCTGCCGCCCCCATCACCGCTGCTGTTTTGGTATTACAGGGAATGGAAACCTCGGGACTTGTACACCGGCAAACCGATGGAAAATATAATATCAACATCACCGCTCATCCTTCGGGTGGGAAAAGAACCATCGTTATAAAAGGAACAATCATGCATTCGGGTAAGACGATTCCGATAAAAACTACCTGGTTCCTGTCAAAAATAAATCCTGACAATTCTGTGGGTAAATGATGTCACAGGAAAATCATAACAGGAAAACGGAACGTATTACCAAATTCACCGATGAATAGACCATACCGGGAATAATCCCGGGAAGTATCACCCGATAATAAAGGAATCCGGGTATAAACACTCTGAAATTTTTAAAACCTGAACAGGAAACAATATGAATATAAAATTATACTTAATAACACTGTCGTTTATATTAAGCATCCCTCTTTGCGCACAGCCCTTATCGGGGACTTTACCCCTGCCGTCACCCCAGCAACTGAGGTGGCAGCAATATGAGCAGATTATGTTTGTATGCCTCGACCCGTGTACCTGGCAGGGAAGGGAATATGATAATCATTCATTGCCCTTAAGCAGGATAAATCCCACGGCATTAAATACAGACCAATGGTGTGAGACCGCAAAACTATGGGGCGCAAAGCTGATCCTTTATGTCGCAAAACATACAGGAGGATTCTGCTGGTGGCAGACACAAACGTCCGGTTACGGCATTAAAGAAACTCCCTGGAGAAATGGGAAAGGTGATGTGGTGGCCGATTTGTCTGCATCATGCAAAAAATACGGCCTCGATCTGGGTATTTATGTTTATCCGGGCGACGATCAATGGGGAGCAGGTATAGGCAGTGGCGGTACAACCAAGGATCCGTCAAAACAGGAAGCCTACAACCAGGTATTTCGCACACAACTCACAGAACTGCTCAGCAGGTACGGAACCATCCGTGAGGTCTGGTTCGACGGAAATTGTAATATTCCGGTGAGTGATCTTCTGGTCAGATATGCACCGGATGCCGTCATATTTCAGGGTAAATCGGCAACTATCCGTTGGGTAGGCAACGAAGATGGCTACGCTCCGTCTCCAAACTGGTATACTTTGAAAAGAAGCGATTTAGCCACAGGAATTGCGACAGCACTCCATTCCGATCCCTATGGCGATGCTTATGCACCCGTTGAAATTGATGTTCCGCTGTTGAAAAACAAGGGTCACAAATGGTTTTGGGCACCTGATTCTGACCATCTGCTGATGGATATCGGGCAGTTGATGACAGTTTATTACAAATCGGTCGGAAGGGGTGGTGTACTCTTACTGAACTCTACTCCGGATACGACTGGTCTGATCCCCGTTTCACACCGTGAGATGTACAAAAAATTCGGACAGGAGATAAAGAAACGATTTTCAAAACCATTAAAACAAACCTCGGGTGAGGGCGAAATTCTGGAAATGGTATTCAATAAACCTGCAACCCTCAACCATGTTATCCTGCAGGAAGATATTGGTAAGGGACAACGCGTGCTTTCGTATGTAATTGAAGGTTATAACCAGAATAAATGGATAAAACTTGTAGAAGGAACTTCTGTTGGAAATAAAAAAATCGATCATTTTAATACCGTCGAAACCGAAAAAATCAGGGTTCGGTTTATTAAAGTCAAAGCTACTCCTCAAATAAGGAATTTTGCAGTTTATAATATTCCGGTTGAAGTGCTCAGCAGTGATTCAAAAGAAGAGGTAACGGTTATTGGCAACTGGCAGGCTGACACTTATGACCAGGAATGGAAAGAAGTAAGTTTCGACCTCACGCCATATGTGACTGCTGTGGGACAATACGAACTCTATTTCTCAACACTGATCAGGGATTTCACCAAAAAGGAGCCATCAGGTCTCGAATTTAAGGAACCCCTTTTGGAAATGTACGGAAGAAATGCCGCTGACGCCTTACAGGTAAACGAAAAAGAGAATTCCATCCGGCTGACACGTTCGCAACAAACCCTGGATGAATTTCCTACCCTGCTAAAGTTGAAAATAAGGTCAAAACCCACAAAGTCATCGGGTGATATTTGCATTAAAAGACTCACCTACTGATCTTACAGAATGGAAGGAGTAAATGACAATACTCGGCTCACAAATAAATCATAAAAAAGGAAATAGAATGCGCGCTATAATTTTTGCCACATGCAGTATTTTACTATTCGGAAATTTCAGCCTTAAACCCAAAGACCCGCTTGTGCTTCCAACCCGTGAACAGGTGAAATGGGCAGAGTCTGAGATCGGGGTAATTATTCATCTCGATATTAATATCTATGCCCCGGAAACGTTCCACTACAATAATAAAAACACCCTTCCTCCATTGTCGGTTTTTAATCCCGGCAGGCTTAACACCGATCAATGGCTTGGTGCGGCAGCAAAAGCAGGCGCTAAATATGCCGTACTGGTAGCCAAACATGGTACAGGTTTTTGTCTCTGGCCGACCAAAGCACACGATTATCACATCGGGAATACACCATTTAAAGATGGAAAGGGGGACATAGTTGCTGATTTTATCCGGTCCTGCAAAAAATTCAATATCAAACCGGGAATTTATTACAACACCAATATTAACACCCTGTTAGGTTCATCCTTCAAAAAATTCACTGAAGCTGAACAGCAAGCGTACAACAAAATTGTGCTGGCTCAACTGACTGAACTTTGGACCCGGTATGGTAAATTATTTGAAATCTGGTTTGATGGCGGAGTGATGACAGACGAGAAAATGGGAATTGCATCTGGAGTAACAGCCCTCATAAAGGAACATCAGCCGCAAGCCATTCTTTTTCAGGGACCCTCAACCTGCAGGAACCTGATAAGGTGGATTGGAAATGAAGATGGACGTGCCCCTTATCCGCACTGGAGCACCAGTGATTTCACCACATCATCATTGGGTGTGGAAGAAATCATTCGTTTAAACGGTAAGCCGGATGGGAAAATATGGTGCCCGGGTGAGGCAGACTTTCCAAACCGTAAAAAGTCCTCATGGAACGGGGGATGGTTGTGGCGGGCAGGAGAAGAAAAACACCTTTTTTCGTCAGATGACCTTGTTGATCGCTATTATACCAGTGTAGGTCATAATGCAAATATGCTGATAGGTATGGTAATTGATACCGCGGGCAGGTTTCCTTCACCCGATTCACTCGTGTTTGAAGAATTCGGAGAAAAAATTAAGCAGGTATTTAAAAATCATGTTGCAGGCACCTCGGGAAATGGGAACATTATTGAATTGAAAATTGGACGGATTCCGGCAAAAATAGATCATCTGGTGATCAGGGAAAATATTGCTGATGGCGAACGTGTCCGTGAATATACAATCGAAGCCTGGCTGGATAACGCCTGGAAAACGATTGCTGAGGGAACTTCAATTGGTCACAAACGAATACATAAAATTCCTGAAGTTGAAACAACAAAAATCAGGATAAACATTCATAAATTTGTGGCTACACCTCAGATCAAAGAATTATCAGTGTTTGGCAGATAAAATATCTAATCAATAATAAGTAACCATGAAATTATCTATTTACATTTCCATTTTTCTGGCAGTTTTATTCTCTGCCTGCAAACAAACTCCTGCACCGGCACCCGTTGGTCCGTTACCGTCCGAACGACAACTGGCCTGGCATAAACTTGAGTTTAACGCGTTTGTTCATTTCAACATGAACACTTTTACCAATATGGAATGGGGTATGGGGAGTGAAAAACCTGAACAATTTAATCCCACGGCGCTCGACTGCCGGCAATGGGCACGCATCTGCAAAGAGGCGGGCATCAAAGGGATCATTATCACTGCCAAGCACCACGACGGATTCTGCCTGTGGCCTTCAGCCTATACGGAACATTCGGTGAAAAACTCACCCTGGAAAAACGGAAAGGGTGATGTGGTGAAAGAACTGTCTGAAGCGTGTAAGGAATACGGCCTTAAATTCGGCGTTTACCTGTCACCATGGGATCGGAATCATGCCGATTACGGTAAACCGGAATACATCACTTACTTTCGGAACCAGTTACGCGAACTGCTAACGAATTATGGGGAGATTTTCGAAGTGTGGTTTGACGGAGCCAATGGCGGCACTGGCTGGTACGGAGGGGCGAACGAAGAACGGCGCATCGACCGCGCTACCTATTACGATTGGGAGAATACCTATAAAATAGTTCGTGAGCTACAACCTAACGCGGTGCTATTTTCCGATGCAGGTCCGGATATCCGTTGGGTAGGAAACGAAGAGGGTTGGGCACGACCAACTAACTGGTGCCTGCTGAAACGTGACGATTTTGCCCCGGGGGTAGTCGATACAATTGAATATCTGCGTTCAGGTCAGGAAAATGGCACGCATTGGCTGCCTGCCGAAGTGGACGTTTCAATCCGCCCGGGATGGTATTATCATAAATCGGAGGATCACCGTGTAAAAACACTTCCCGAACTTCTTGACATTTACTACCATTCTGTCGGACGCAACGCATCCTTACTACTTAATTTTCCCGTTGATACACGCGGACTGATTCACGAGAAAGATGCAGAACAGGTGTTAAAGCTGGCTTCCACTATAAAGGCTGATTTAGCCAATGACCTCGCAGCAGGGAAACCGGTTGTGGCTTCAGATACACGTGGTGATTCGCCAAAATACAAGGCCGGAAACGCCACAGACAATAATCCGGATACGTATTGGGCAACCAATGATGGTGTAATTCAGGCTTCACTCATCATTGATCTGAAGCAGCCAACAGCATTCAACCGGATTTTAATCCAGGAATATATCCCGCTTGGACAACGTGTTAAAAAATTTACCATCGAAGCCCTCGTTAAGGACAAATGGGAATCCATTGCCGATGAAACGACGATTGGTTATAAGCGGATTCTGCGCCTGCCCACAGTAACTGCTTCCCAGATCCGGTTTACGGTAAATGATGCAAAAGCCTGTCCGCTGATTTCGAACCTGCAGGTCTTCAACGCGCCCAAAGTACTCGAAGATCCGGTTGTGACCAGGAACCAGGAAGGACAGGTCACGATAACAACTTTTGATAAAGGACTCGACGTTTATTATTCTACTGATGATTCGGAACCAGGTAAGTCATCCGCAAGATACAGTGCCCCGTTCCTTCTTGACCATAAAGCTAATGTGAAGGCAATCGCCATTGATCCTTTAACGGGTGTGAAAAGCCTCGTGACTACGGGGGTGTTTGGTCTTTCGAAATTAAAATGGCGTTTGGTGGATGAACCCGGATTAAACCCACGTGCAAGAACCATTTTTGATGGCGATCCAAATACCGCACTGGTATTGTCTCAGTCGCTGCCCCTTGATTTTGTAGTCGATCTGGGTGAAAACCTGCCGGTAAAAGGGTTTACTTATCTTCCCTACCAGGGTCGTGGAAATCCGGGAACAATATTCGGATACGAATTTTACGTGAGCACTATCAACGGAAACTGGGGTATGCCGGTTGCCGCAGGTGAGTTTTCAAATATTGAAAATAGCCCTGTCCTTCAGCAGGTAACTTTTAATCCGGTTACCGGTCGTTTTGTGAAGTTGCGTGCGCTGTCAGCAGTGGCCGACCAGAAACGTGCAGGAATTGCAGAATTTGATGTGATCACGCAATAATTTCTGTTGATTTATACCTGGTCCGGGGAAAATCAGGTAGTAAATGAGGCAGATGTACCGTTCCATTCGGAGCGGTACATGCCGGAACCAGTTGTTAAACCCAATATAACCTTTTCCGAAGTCATGTATTTGGGAAAGTAGCTCGTCGGAACAATATTTTTACTTTTACAAAACGCAGTAAAAAATGTATAAAACGAAAGATTTGATATATATTTGAATAGTTATAGAAATATATAATGCTGATGGAAACAATTGTTATAAACATTAAAGACCAGACAAAATATTTGTCTTTTCTTCAATTTGTACAGCAACTTGATTTTGTAGAAGTCGAAATGCCTGCAAAAAAAAGGTCTGCATCTAAAAAATATGATTTTTTCGCCTCCGCCGGATTATGGAAAGATAAAATAATTGATGCTAAAGAACTTAGGACCAAGGCATGGAACAGGCTAAAATAGTATTGTGTGATACAGATGTGACGATAGTATTTTATCGTGGTAACGATGAGGTTATTACGGAGCTTGAAAAAATAGGACAACAAAACATTGCATTGAGCTACATTACAGTCGTACTAAAAACACCTACAGGTGAATATTATAAATTAAATCGATTTTAATCTTTTTGATCTATTTTATCATTATGTCTTTCGCTTACAAATATTGACGAAATATAGCCTGTAAAAACACCAAACAAACTTACTCCTGTAATCATCAATACAACTGCAATTATTCTTCCTTCCGTAGTTACTGGAAACTTATCTCCATAACCTACTGTAGTTATTGTAACCATTGCCCACCATATAGCGTCCTCCGCTGTTTTAATATTGCTTTCAGGAACATTCTCGACAATTAAAATCGAAATCGAAGAAGAAATAATTATCAATACCGTTATCATTGAAACGGTCGTCATTGTTCCTTTAACTTTATTTTTAAAAATGTGATGTACTAATACCTTTGTAGAACGAAATGCGCGAAGAACTCTGAATAGCCGAATCAACCTAAATAACCTGCCTACACGAAGAATATCCACATAAGGTATGCTTGATATGAGATCAATCCATCCCCACTTCATGAATTTAAGTTTATTTTCAGCCTTTTTAAATCTTATGAAAAAATCTAAAAGGAAAACAATACATATAAAATTGTCAATTTTTAGCAACAAACTTGAAATCTCAGTTGGCAATTTTATGAATGTATCAACCAATAGAGCCCCAAGCACATAAATTGACAATATGAGGATAATGAGATTCTGAAATCCCATCTTTTCTTTTTCTGCAACTTCCATTTTATAAAATCAGTTATTCATCTGAAGTTTTCAGGCCTTAATTACTCTTTGGTATTCATTCATCTTTTCAGCAAACTCGTTCGATTTGTTATAGCTACTGAACAGGTATGCCTCATTTAATCCAGTAGTACTTTTAAGTTCCATTCCTCCATATTGACATATTGGAATAGAGTAATTATCTTTAAATCTCTTGTCCGGAGTACCATTTTTATTCACCTTAGCCCAGGTATTTCCAACAACTGTAGAATCAGATGGAAGCGACTGTTCTTCTAAAAAGCGCTGTTCGTAAAAAGTAAAATCAAGATCACGTATATCAATAAGACCAAATTTTTTATTTCCATCCACCATCGCTATAAAAGCAGGATAAATATAAATATCACCACCATTGGCATTTTCAAAATGCATTGCATCGTATTTTGATTTGATAATATCAATATTACCAAAACTAAATTTCACAATCCTGCGCTGTACAACTGATGCTGCAGCTGAACGTGTAGTAACTCTATCCACCGTAACAGAAGATGTTATATCCCAAATCGTGTGCGAATTCATTAATGTTTTATACTTTTCGAGCAATGCAAGGTATTTATTTTCAAATGGAAGGTCTATTTCGATATCGATATTGATAAAGCATTTTTGTAATTGAATTTGTAATTCGTTTAGATTTTCTCTCGCATCATTACGATATTGTTTAATCTGCTTTACAACAAACCCAATAATAATTAAGCATGAAAGAATCCAGAGCAAGGTGGCCATGGTCAGTTTAAATTTTGCCTTGCCAATCTCATTCTTTAAATCATTTCTTTCCTGATAACAATCAGTTAAAGTCTTTTTTAATCCCAAAAGTCCTTTGCTGGTGGTAGATTCTGCATCCTCGCTCCTAATGTTACCAATTTCAGAAACAGAAGTATCTACTGGTGATGGATAATTCTGATATCCTGGTTGTGGATTTGAAGGATTTCCACCTAATCTTTGCCTGTCGTAAAGTCCGGTGCCTGGAATACCAGTATTTAAAAATGTACCCTTACTGCCGAAGTTAATACTTGCTCCAGGTATTCCAATAGTTGTACTTATTCCGGATTTGCTAAAATTTAGGTAAACACCCGGGAACAATTTTGCTTTTCTTCTGAATCTCATTGTATGTATTTTAGTTAGTGTAGGTTAAAATTCTAAGTAGCAATTAACTCAAACATATTCAGTCTTTAATCTTTGTTTTGCCCTTATGGTGTTAATTGTAATTGTTAGATTGTTTCCTACAAGCCGTATCCCCATTGATGTATAATCGTAAACAATACCACGCAAATGACGCAAATCAAAAGGGTTTGAATCATCAAGATTTCCTGAAACCATCATGTCAAATGCGAAAATTCGAATTGTAATGGATATTAGTTGATTAATCGATGACTGAAGCATTTACATTATGTAATTTGTGGTAAATATAAAGTTTTTCAAATTCATTAACATTCTATAATTTATCTAATTTTCTGTTATACAACATCTTTTTTTAATATTGAACACCTTATATTGCTTGATATTGATAATAAAACTTGTGGAATATTCGTAAACCTTATTAGCATTTATGCCCTTAGTCACCGTTTGACTGTTCCCGATGGCTTTATTGCAGCAACGGCAATAGCAAATGATGTCGAACTTTTCACCCTTAACATAAAGGATTTTAATTATATTGAAGGACTAAAGTTGTATATATAAACTTAACTTAAAGTCCCCGGCAATCTAAATTTTTTGGCGATTGATTTGATACACCGCACAGTCCGTTAAGAATGGTGTTATCCCTTCATCTCATGCTCGTGCTTTCCGCCAATGAAATTTGATAACTTATCAGTATCATCCTGCTGAAACCCGTTCTGTTGTACAGGCAATTTATGTATGTTTGCAGTAAATATATCCAAAACCATTTCTCCAAATTCATAAAATATGAAAACCCTGTTTGGTAAACCTGGAAAGTGCGGCGAATGGTATCAACTATTAATCGTATTGACTGTGTCCCTGTGTGTTTGTTCTGCACAATTACAGGCACAAAAACCTCTGCGAGACAAGTTTGAAAAAAAATCGCTGGTCGGCAAACAAAAGGATGAAAGTCATATAGTACAAACCTCCCAGGTCATCGCTCCCGCGGGAACAACCATTGCATTTCCGGGCAGACCGGTCGATATCGCGCTGAATCCCGATGAAACAATTCTTGCCGCAAAAAATCTTAAGGACATCGTTTTTTTTGATGTAAACAATAAAACCATAAAACAAACTCTTAACCTGCCAGGTGGCGGTAATACTTTCACAGGTATAAGCTTTAGCGACAACGGGCAAAAAGTCTGGATAACCGATACAAAAGGTTACCTGCGTTCGGCTAAATTGCAGGAAAACGGAGTTTTTGCCTGGAGCGATGAGATACTGCTTCCTTCAAAAATTTTATCCAACGGAAAGTTTGAATGGGATAGTGAAATTCTGGACAAATCAAGCAAAGCCACCAATGGTCAGGAATACCCGGGTGGTTTTACAATTGATGAAAAACACGGATATATTTATGTCACCCTTAATCGGAACAATTCAGTGGGTATAATCAATATGAAAACCCTTAAGTTTGAGGCGCATGTTCCTGTTGGAATTGCACCTTATACCGTTACAGTTACGGGCAATAAGGCGTATGTTACGAACTGGGGCGGACGCCTTCCGGTAAAAGGTGATAAAACGGCCATGTCAGGTGGATCGGAGGTTGTTGTAGATCAGGCCACAGGCATCGCTTCGTCAGGTACTGTTTCCGTGATCGACATAAATTCCCGTAAGGTTATTAAGGAAATCAAGGTGCATCTTCATCCCTCAGGCATGGTGCTTCATCCCGATGGCTCCAGTTTATATGTGGCCAATGCAAACAGTGACCTTATATCTGTGATAAATACGAAAACAGATGTGGTGATTAAAGACATTAACCCGAAACCGATGACAGACCTTCCATTTGGCAGTGCTCCCAATGCTCTCGCAATCTCCGGTGATGGCAAGACGTTATATGTGGCAAATGGCGGGAATAACCTGATTACAGTGATTGACCTTTCGACGGATAAAGTCAAAGGATTAATTCCAACAGGCTGGTATCCTGGTGCGGTAATCCTGGGTAAAAATAATGATCAGCTTTTTGTAGCCAACATTAAAGGAACCGGAACCCGCAATTTAACCGCAAAGGCAAAGGGTTATAAGTCAAACGATCATTCAGGTTCCGTTTCATTTATCCCTGTTCCTTCCCAAAAAGTGCTTGAAGATTATACCGTGAAAGCGGCGACCTATATGCGACTGCCGCAAATCACCCAAGCGATGAAACTGGAGCAGGTAAAAGAGAAAATTGTTCCCGTCCCGACCAGACCCGGCGAAAAATCAGTTTTTAAACATGTATTGTACATCATCAAAGAGAACAAGACCTATGACCAGGTTTTCGGCGGTTTGAAGCAAGGCAACGGCGACAGTACACTGTGCCAGTTCGGCAGAAATGTTACTCCGAATCATCATGCCCTTGCCGAGAATTTTGTCCTGCTCGACAATACCTATTGCAATGGCGTATTGAGTGCCGATGGCCATCAGTGGACAGACGAAGGATATGTTACCGACTATCTTGAAAAAAGTTTTGGCGGGTTTATACGAAGCTATCCATACCGGGGTGATGATCCCATGGCTTTTGCATCTTCAGGATTTATCTGGGATTGTGTACTGAAAAAAGGACTGACTTTTCGCAACTATGGTGAATTTATTGGCGAAGAGACCGATCCAAAAAATGTATCATGGACTCAGATGTACAATGAATACCTGAATCAGACGAACAACGTAAAGATCATCGCCAAATCAAAACTTCATACCCTGGAGCCTTACAATTGTCCGACATTTCCGGGCTTTACCGGTAAAATACCCGATGTAACGCGTGCGAGGGAATTTATTAAGGAACTTAACGCTTACGAAGCAAAGGGAGAACTGCCCTCATTTATGTTGATGTTACTTCCCAATGATCATACTGTGGGGGTGAACGAAAATTACCCGACACCAAAAGCCGCAGTGGCCGATAATGACCTGGCATTGGGACAGATTGTTGAAGCAATCAGCCACAGTAAATTCTGGAAAGAAACGGCAATTTTCGTTATCCAGGATGATCCTCAATCGGGGCTCGATCACGTGGATGGCAAGCGCACTGTGGCCTTCTGCATTAGCCCTTATACGAAAAGAGGAAAGGTTGTAAGTACCCAATACAATCAGAACAGTATTTTGCGGACAATAGAATTAATTCTTGGCCTGCCGCCAATGAGCCAGTTTGACCTTGTTGCCGAACCGATGGGTGATTGTTTCACCGACAAACCCGACTTCACCCCCTACAAAGCACTGCCCAACCAGATTCCGCTTAATCAGATGAATCCAAAATTGTCAGCACTGAAGGGAAAACAATTGTACTGGGCTAAAAAATCAATGAGTATGCCGCTGGATGAAGCCGACGAAGCCGATGATGATGAACTGAATAAAATAATCTGGTATGCCGTTAAGGGATATAATGTGCCCTATCCTAAAATCAGAAGATAATTGTTAATAATTACCTCTACTTCTCCTTAGTACTCTTTTACTCCTGGAGAATTACACATTAATCAAAGCATGATTCAAAAAATAACATTAGCATTTCTCTCTTTAATTTTCTGCCTCTCCTTCACTGGCCGGCTAGCAGCGGCGGATGGAAAATCCCAAAAAGGAGACAAACAACCACGGAAGCTTCAGTTATTCTTACTTATCGGACAGTCGAATATGGCAGGCAGGGCCGCGATTGAAGACCAGGATAAAGATTCTCTCAAAAGAGTTTTTCTGTTTACAGGAATCCCGGGACACGAGTGGGAAAAGGCAGCTAACCCGTTAAATAAGTACTCTACGGTACGAAAAGAGCTCGCGATGCAAAAGCTGGGGCCGGGATATACTTTTGCGAAGAAGATGGCCGAGGCACTGCCCCGTAAACAGATCGGGCTCGTGGTAAATGCAAAAGGCGGAACAGCTATTTCGGAATGGATGCCGGGAACTACGCTCTACAACGAAGCTGTGAATAGGGCGAAGATGGCCATGAAATACGGCACACTCAGGGGAATTGTCTGGCACCAGGGTGAATCGGATGTTGCAAAAAGCGAAATTTATCCCGAAAAAATTGCGCAACTGATTCAATCACTGCGCGCTGATCTGGGAATTCCCGAACTACCATTCGTAGCAGGTCAGTTGTCGGAAGCGAGGCCAGAACGTGCGGTTTTCAACAAAATGATCCTTCACCTGCCTGAATCAGTACCAAATACGGGGATTGCTACAACTGAAGGCACAGCAACCATTGACAGCACCCACTTTAATTCAAAAAGTCAGCGGTTGCTTGGCGAACGTTATGCGGCAGAAATGATAAAACTCTTACGAAAATAAAATAAATCGAAAATAAAGAATTTTGGAATCCAATTTTATATTGATCCCGGAGTAAGAATATTAAAACCAACTAATTATAAAAATTTAATTTATGAAAGACAGACGTGATTTTATTAAGAAAGTAACCACAGGCTCGGTCGGATTGTCGATTGCCGGAACTTCGTTTGGATTCAGTGCCAAAAGCTATAACAATATCATGGGCGCAAACGATAGAATCCATGTCGCCATGATTGGCGTCAACAGTCGGGGTGATAGTATGTCAAAGACATTTGTGAGTCAGAAAAACGCAGAAATAGGCTGCGTTTGTGATGTCGATTCAAGAGCCATCATCAAGACGGTCAAGACGATTAAAGATGCAGGTCAGGCTAACACTCCGCGATCAGAAAAAGATTGTCGCAAAGTACTTGAAGATAAAACGATTGACGCCATCTACATAGCGACTCCCGACCATTGGCATGCCCCACTTACCATTATGGGTTGCCAGGCAGGAAAACATGTATATGTTGAAAAACCTTTAAGTCATAATCCCCACGAGGGCGAACTTGCCATCGCGGCGGCACGGAAATACGACCGAGTAGTTCAGATGGGTGCACAGCGCCGTTCCGCACCGGTTCTCACAGAAGGTATTGAACAATTGCACAAGGGAATTATCGGAAGGGTTTACCTGGCAAAGACCTGGTATACCAACGCGCGTAAGGCAAATATCCTCACACCCGGACCGGTTCCTACCTGGCTCGATTACGACCTGTGGCAGGGCCCTGCTCCGCGTGTTCCTTTCAAAGAAGGACTGATTCATTATAACTGGCACTGGTTCTGGCATTGGGGAACAGGCGAAGCGCTGAACAACGGTACCCATGAAGTCGATGTCGCGCGATGGGGTCTTGGTGTTGACTTTCCAACCCGGGTGACGTCAATAGGCGGAAGATACAATTACAAGGATGACTGGGAAACACCCGATACACAAATAATTGCGATGGATTATCCGGGGCGTGTTTCACTGGTATGGGAAAGCAGAAGTTCGAACGGCCGCAAAATTGAAGGTTCTGACCGGGGCATCATTTTTTATGGTGAAAATGGCAGTCTCGATACAGGAGGCGACAGTTACAAAGTTTACGACCTGGGCGGAAAATTAATTAAAGAAGTTAAATCACTGACCGAAGAGAGTGATGTCCAGGGCAGGAATACGGCTAGTCCAAGTTTGGGTTTGGATAGCCTGCATGTCGCCGACTTCCTGGATGCCATCCGGAATAAACGGCTTCCGAACTGTGACGTGGAAACCGGTTTTAAAAGTGTTCTTGCGATGCAACTGGGAAATATTTCGTGGCGTGTAGGTCGTGACCTGAATATTGATCCCAAAAACGGTCATATTATCGGGGATAAAGAGGCTCAGAAACTCTGGAGCCGTACCTATGAAAAGGGATGGGAACCCAAACTTTAATAATTAAGGTGTACTGACTTTCTTAGAAATTTATACTGGATAAAAAACTGACCGGCGCAGGAGTTGCAACGCAGCTACCCGCCTGGTCAGTTTTATTTGGTCTGCTGAAAAACTCAAATTAATATTCTAATGATAGTGTTTCTAAAATAATACGGTGGAAACCAATCAAACCGATCCTTTCCGCTACTCCGTAGCCATTACTTACCGCTTAATAAATCATATCTTCCGTTAAATAAGTGCTTATTTGTATCTTTAAATTTTTTCCCAACTTTTGAGGAAACCAATCAGAAAAACGGAATGAGAACAATCATTATTTGCCTTACCACAATCGTATGTTTTATGCTGTTTCCAGGCTACACGAGCGGGAAAAAAGTTGAAGTCCGGTTAAAAGTAAATGAGGAACTGATTTATGAATGGACAGAAAAGGAAGTTCATCCAGATAAAATGGCTTGGATACCTGATAAGTTTAAAACAACCAGGTACTCATTGTTTATCGATAAAATTGAAAACAACAAGGTTTTTTTTACAATCCAAACATTATGGTATAGATCAGAAAATAAGAGATATGGAATTTCCGAATTTGAAGATCCGGGGTTCCCGCAATTAGCTAATTATTTTTGGTTGAATCCACCGGACCACCTGGTCGACGAATCCCTGCACCAAAAAAAAATCCGGTACGAACTGGATTTAAATACCAGGACAATACGATTAACCAACCTTGTGGAAATCCTCGCGCAGTGTGAATCGAACATGGTTGCTAAAGGATATGATGATAAGACCAGGTTGCGCATAATCAACAACATAAAAATGGGATATCAAAAACCACCATTTCTGTACCCGTTTATGTTCCTGGATTCCGATATCGATCAGACCACCATTCATCAGCAAAAACTTGGTATCACATTCACGACACTTAATCGCAAGGGAGATCAGCTCGAATTGATCAGTACTCCAGATAGCCTGGGAAATAATAGCCGTGGCACACTCAACCTTGAATATGGATTAGTGACGAGCTTTAGCAGGAATTCAATCATAACAGCAAAAGACTATAAGACTGGATATATGCCCAATTCCAAAGTCCAAATAAGCGAGCTGTATACTTTATTGCAAAAATCATTTCGGAAACCCCCGCAGGTGATCATTTGCGGACATATTGAGAATCCGGTCAGCAACCAGGTGATCGTTCATACATTAAATAAATTCTTTGGAAATGATCTTGACAGCAAAATGGGTTACCTCGATGAAGCAGGAAATTTCCGGATCGAGGCAAAACTGGAAAATAAGGGTCTGGTTATCGTCATCAATCCAAATAAAAAGCAAAACATCCCGGGTCCGGTGATTCTGCTTTATGCCGAACCTGGAGATTCGCTTCATCTTAATACCCGGTTAACCCTAAAACAAATCCAGGAAAAAATTATTGATGCCCCAGATCCATTTCCAATAAATAGAAAATATATGATTACAGAACAGATTTCATTTTCGGGAGACCGGAAAGAGGAAGCTGAACTGTTGTATAAATTCCACGAACAATCCGGATTGAATTCATTTAAAATTCTCAACAATAAACTGCAGTATTATAGGGGCATAGATGATGTCAAGACGTATTTGAATGCATTAAATAAACTGGAACAGATGATGAACAGTTCGCGCAAAAGTTTAAGCAGCCAATCTGCTCAATACCTGGAACACGAATTGCAGGCTTTTTTGTATGCCCAGCTTATTGAAGCACCTCCGGCTGAATGGGAAATAATGTGGCCATGGATTTCCAATTTACCTGCTAATCCAAAAGATAGGAAAGACCTGGTACAATCGCAACTCGACACTTTAAATATTAACCGGATTTATAACGATTATGGCCTGTTTTCGCGAAATCTCACAACGCAATATTGGCGATATAAATATAACCAATTGATACCATTAAGCAGGAGGGTTAAAAGTTCAAACGAATTTAACCAGGTGAATGACGTTGAACAAAATCTTCAATTCAACAAACTGATTTTAAGCGGATCGCCACTTTACCGCGAAATGGCCAGCCAACTTTATGGATATTCATTTGGTACAAACAATGTCTATGCTGGTATATTTCGCAATTATTTGCAATGGCAGCGAACGATTGACGAAACATTTGAATTAATGATTAAAAGATGTAACGACGAGGTATTCATCAATGCATTAAAGGAGCTTCGAAATACCCAGTTGAGCTGGAATGACCTGAGCTATATACCCGGAACTGTCTTTTTAAACCTGCAAAGAAAACCCGCTACGCTTCGTCCCTTTATCGCAGAAAAACCGACCATCATTTATGCGACCAATAACTGGTCGGTACCACGGTATGAGATGGATGATCTGGCATCAGAAAATCCCGGAATCAATTTTGTGCTGATTAACGGCGGAACTAATTACGATTTATGGAAAGAATGGAACGATCGCGCTGCACCCGTGGCGCACCAGCTTTTCATGATAAATGATTCGGTCAGATTGCAGGATGTGTTTCTTGACAAAATCAATAGCTACCTGGTTTACAATCGCTCAGGAGAACGGATCGGGATTGAACGTGACCTGAAAAAAGCCATCTTACTCGCTAAACAGAGCCTTGAACCTAAAAAGAAAGAGATCAGCAAGTCGACCCTGACAGGAATCATCCAGCTTCTGTCACTTTTATTATTCCTGTTCTTCGTGGTTTTCATTATTTACAAATACAGGATGAGGTCACGAATGAAAAAGCAGGAACAGGAAAAGCGGCTTCGCGAACTACAGATGGCTGCCATCCGTGCCCAGATGAATCCTCATTTCCTGTTCAACAGTTTGAATTCAGTGCAAAACCTAATCCAACAAAACAAGAACGAGGAGGCCCATTTGTACTTATCCGATTTTGCCGGGCTGATCCGCAAAGTACTACGGAATTCCGATAAGGAGGAAGTTTCGCTCGCCGAAGAGCTGGAGATGGTGGAACAATACCTTAAGCTTGAAAAATTACGTTTTGATTTTAATTTTGAGGTCAATGTCGAAGATGGCATTGATCCTCACAATACGATGGTTCCTTCCATCCTGCTGCAACCTTTTGCTGAAAATGCCGTGATTCACGGGTTACAGCATAAACTCCTGAACCGGCAACTTAAAATTGATATTACCAGGAAAAAACCGGGGATATGCATTAGTATTGAAGACAACGGTATCGGGCGCGAAGCATCCCAAAAAATCGCTGTCGGAAATAACGGGAAAAGCACAAATATGATTAAAGAACGGCTGGCAATGTTGCAGGAAAAACAAGGTGAAAAATACCAGTTTGAAATTACCGACCTGGATGAAGGTCCCGAAAAAGGAACCAGGGTTGAGATTTTAATACCCGATGAAGTATAAAACACATGACAGATGCTTATTGAATCCATCATCGTTGACGACGAGAAAAACGGACGGGAAAACCTTTCGGGTCTGATCAAAAACTATTGTCCGCAGGTAAAGATTGTCGCCGAAGCCAGTTCGGTAGCACAAGCCATCATTGAAATCCAGGATCACCGGCCTCAGCTAATCTTCCTGGACATTGAGATGCCCGGGGGAAGCGGATTTCAGCTGCTCGAACATTTCAAGGATTTTCCGTTCGAGGTTATTTTCGTGACGGCCTTCGACAACTACGCGATTAAAGCCATCCGGTTTTCAGCCAGTGACTATATCCTCAAACCAATTAATCTTAACGAACTGATTGTTGCCGTTGAAAAAGTGAGCCAGCGCATCCGTCATCAAAGCGAAAACGAACGGATCCGGCAACTTTACCTCAACACGATGCATCCCTCCAATCCAAAGATAGGCCTTGCAACCGGCGACCGCGTCGAGTTTGTGGAAGTGAATTCCATCATCCGGTGCCAGGGTGAAATCAATTACACCCACCTCTATTTTACCGACAAGAAGCCGATGCTGGTAGCCAAATCGCTGATCGAGTTCGAGGAACTGCTTGGTGAGTACAACTTTATACGGGTGCATAAAACCCACCTGATCAGCCTGAATCACGTCACATCATACAACCGGAATGATGCCGGTATACTGATCATGTCGAATGGCGACCAGATCGGCATTTCGCGAAGAAGGAAAGATTATACGATTAGCCGGTTAAAAAACGTTCTGAAGTTTTCGTAAAACGTATATCAACAAGATTGAATAGAAATTAGGGAATAATCAAACCAGTTTCGTCAGGCCAGGGAACTGCTTTTTGGTCTTCATGATATACCGGCCTTTGAGCATCAACACTTCGGAGATAAGTTCCCAGTTTTTTTACCAGCTCTTTTACTTTTCGGGGTTCACTTCGGGCCAGGTTATTCTTTTCGCCAATATCTTCTTTGAGGTTATACAGTTCAATCTGCCGGTTGGTGTACCAATAAATCAGCTTCCAGTCACCGCTGCGAATCGTGCTTGTCGTGCCGATTCCCGGGCCACTCACACCCCAATTGTTGGGATAATGCCAGAACAGGTCGCGATCTTTAGCCGTTGTTCCTGTTTGCAACAGCATGGGGACAAAACTTTTACCATCCACTTTTTGCACTGTTTTATATTTTCTGATCCTGGCCATTTCAAGAACTGACGGGAAGAAGTCCTCAATAATCAGGTAATCGTTGCAGACGGAAGCCGGTTTCACTTTTCCGGTCCATTTCACGATCATCGGTTCGCGGATTCCGCCTTCATAGGCCGAACCCTTGCCGCTGTTAAGGGGCAGGTTGTGCGTGTTTGGTTTACCCCCGCGGGCATGGGCGCTCAGGCCACCGTTGTCCGACATAAAGAGGATGATGGTTTGGTCTGCGATCCCTTTCTCATCCAGGTAGTTCATCAGATCGCCCAGGCTTCTGTCCATGGACTCGATCATGGAAGCATACCGGGCTTCCGGTTCTGCAAGCCCCATCGCCTTGTACCTGGGATAAAAACGTCGGTCAGCTTCGAGCGGAACATGTACAGCGTAGTGGGCCATATAGAGGTAAAAAGGTTTTCCTGCCTCCTGTGCTTTATCCATGGCCTGTTTGGCTTCACGGGTAAGCACTTCGGTCAGGTTGATGGAGTCGCCATGGTATTTTTCCAGGCCCGGAACTCCCCAGGGTTTTGTATATTCACCTTTCCCGGCATTTCCAAAATTTTTTTCACCAAGGTAACTACCCGGACCACCGGCTGCGTGGCCGGCAATATTGATATCAAATCCCAGGTTCAACGGGTCTGCTGCGGGAGTATCCATCGCGCCAAAATGTGCTTTCCCGCAGTGAATCGTAAAAAATCCATGATCGTGCAGTATTTGTGGCAGGGTGGTAACGAACACAGACCGTTCAATCGAATCAACTGCCTGCAGGCCATTCACGTTCCAAACGGGGAAATCCAGCTTGTCGTCTTTGCCATCAACCGATGCATTACGTTTTAAGGTCCAGTTGGTCACCCTGTGATGCGCAGCATTCATGCCCGACATCAGGCTAACCCGCGAGGGGGAACAGACCGTACAGGCATAAGCCTGGGTAAATTTCATACCAGAGGCTGCAAGCCTCTCCATGTTTGGGGTTTGATAAAGACTATTGAATGGCGTTTTCTCCTTATATAATGGAACCGAAGTATCCTGCCAGCCCATATCGTCGACTAAAAACAGGATGATATTCGGCTGTTGCCCTCCCGGATGTTTTTTATCCTGGCTTAAGCCTGCCAATGAAATAGTAGCCATCATTCCTGCTCCGGCAATACGTGTAAATTGGTTCATCATGTTTATTTGATATCTATTTTATTTGAACGGAATCCCCCTTTGAAAAAAGAGGGAATATAAGCGGGATTTTGAAACCATGTCACTTCATTCACGTCTTATTCCGTCATCCACTGAAATTTCACCTGACCGATGTTATCGGGTTTTGATTTTTCGGCTTTTGCAACAGTGCCTTTCAATGCGCCATCTTTTCCGGTTGCAATCTTTATTTCACGCCATGAAAAATCACCTTTCTCGTAATCGAATGTTTCACCGTCATCATCATACAGTTTATAGCTGGCTTCCTTTTTAGTCCCGTAATAACGAACGACCAGGTTATTCTTCTCCCCTGCTTTCGCGGAAGCCTGAGCCGATTCGTACATCGGGATAATTCCGCCATCCTTAACATAAACAGGAATAATATCCAGACCCGGTGATACATTGATTACTTCTGCCTCGCCTGCAAGTTTTCCTGTGTAAAAATCGTACCATTTTCCTTTCGGAAGAATGACCTTTCGTGTTGTTTCTCCGGCAAATACAGGTGCCACCAAAATATTGTCGCCCACCATAAACTGATCCTTCATCTCCTTTTTCGTTGCCTGGGCATACGGATTCTCGGTGGAGCTTAGCTTACCTTCAATTTTTTCATCAGTTGCATTGAACCCTTCCACGAGATTCATTGCACGCATAGGTGGTCTTCCATAAAATGCATATTCGGCAAAGCAGGTATAGATATAAGGTATGAGTTGCATGCGAAGGTTGGCAACCTCGGAGACTTGTTTTTCAACTTCAGGAAATGACCAGGGTTTGGTACCGTCCGACCACGCATTGAGCATAGCCAGTGGTGAAAAGCAAACGGTCTGCATACGCCGCAACCACTCCTCGGCAGTTTTCGAACCCCGGACTTCGGGGGTCCACAACACCCCGATGAACGAACTATTAATCAAGGCTGTAATAAAATCGCGGTGACTGTAATAATCGTTATAAATTACATAGGGGAAAGAAACACTACCTGCATTCGAAGCGCGTACCAGGCCGTAGGTCCGCCGGTTTTGTTCGCGGTAAAGGTCGGCTGTCATTTTTTGCATCATCACCCCATAAAGCTGGCGCATCTGTTCTGCAGGAATTTTGGACGGGAAAAGTGTTATATCGGGCCAGAGCCATTTGTCGTAACCATCATTTTCATCCATTTTAAAACCGCTCACACCCAGGTCAAGCTGGTATTTTTTCATATGATCGCCAATAATCTTGTTAACCTGTGGCAACCCGTAATCGGGAACAAAGCCGTTCCACACTGTATGTGAGGCGGTATATGGTTTTATTTTATCGATAAGCTGAGATTCTGGCGAGATATAAGGGTTTATCCAAAGATTGGTCTGAATACCTTGTGCTTTCAACTGCGCGATAAACTTTGCCGGTTCAGGGAAACGACCCGGATCCCATTCATAGGTACAGGGATAGGATTTGCTTTGCCACCCCGGCTCCAGTCCGATTACTGACAACGGAAACTGATGTTCCTTAAATTCAGCAATTTCATCCAAAACTTTCTGATCACTGTATAGTGTAGGTGTCCTGTGCCAGAATCCAAGTCCCCATCTGGGAGGCATACAACCACCGCCGTTGTAGAGATTAAAACGACTCACGGCATCGAGGGCCGTCGGACCTCCAAAAATCATGATCTCAACGCCTTCAACCGGTATAAGAAAAGATACGTTGTCGGAATAAGGTTGTGAAGTCCATTTTTTATCGGTATTCCGATCACGGGCATTCATAGGTACTTTACTGTCCTTTGTTACGGCAGTGCCGGCCCACACATCAATATACCGGGCTGAGTTGATGAAGACGCCATATCCTTTTGATGAAACGTAAAATGGGACCGGCGCATGAGTACGTCCATTGTCCTCTCCTCCATAATGATCAACATGCAGGCGAAGAATACGTCCGCGTTGCTCCACCGTTTTAAAATTAAGACCGAGACCAAACACTTTTTCAAGCGTATCGAGCGGAAACTGAAGATAGGTTTTCCCGTCAAAAACTACGGCCTTGATTTCATTCTCTGCAAGCGGGAACTCCACATCCTTCATCGCATTGAGAGCATTCAACTTCGGACTGACACCTGAAATGGTTGTGAAATTTATGGCTTCCGGATTTCCGGCCTTCGCCTTCCAGACTCCTGCTGCCTCTTTTGTCCAGGTAAGAGGCTGATCCTGGCTCTTCAATTGATTAACACTAACCGAAACCAAGGCAATCAACAACAGTGATTTCCTTAGGATTTGAAGCGATTTTTTCAACATTGGTCTTAATTTTACGGTCGTTATAAAGTTTGGGAAAGTTAACCTTTTCTTATATTTCCGAATTCATAGTACTAGTAATTTTTCTAAACCCTTCGGGGGTATGCAAACGCCCAAAGGGTTGAGAAAATCATTCAGAACAAACTTTCGATTGTCAATGAATTGGATACGATTTCATTGGACAAGGAGTTACTCTTAATTCCAAAGGTTGTAATCATGGTAATAAAGATATTCTTTCTTGTTTTGGTCACATTTTTAAAGACTTCTTTTTTTTGCCTGAGTTGTTTTGCATAAAAAGCATCAACTGTAAATTCAGATTCTGAGAACTTCATTTCGCAAAGGTTTATAGTGGCATCTTTCCTGTCGATCAGCAGATCGATCTGAGCCCCTGCACTCTCACTGTTTTTTGGTGGCATATAATACCAGGGGCCATGAAATGTTTCCACCATGCCAATTCCAAGTGCATTTTTGATCTTTTGTAAATGTTTCATGCAGATACCTTCAAAGGTATAACCTGCCCATGCTCTTCTGCGCGGATCATTTTGCCGCGAAAGCCAATACCCCTCTCCCGGATCTCTTTTCCCAAGCGGTTTTATCCAGTCGAAATAAAAGAGGGTGAATTCATCGGTAATACGGTAAATGGCATCCTTTGATTTTTTCCCGAACGGAATCCATGATACAATAAAACCCGATTCTTCCAGCTCCTCCAGAATTTTGCTGGCCGTACCTCCGCTCGGAATTTTGGCAGCGGATAATATCAGGTTGCGGCTCATTCCGGTCCGGTTTCGTCTTAACACATCAACAATCCGGATATGCTGATCGCTTTGATCGAAAAGTGATGCAAACAGTTTTTCAAATTCATTCCTTAGTAGTCCGTCCTTTGAAAAGCAAACTTTATCGACAATTTGCGCCGATAAAAGACCCGGCTCGGCCTGACTGAGGTAGAATGGAACACCACCCATAGCCATGTAAAGTGAAATGATTTGAAACTTTGTAAGTACAACACCTCTCGATTTCAGGAAGCTTTCAGTTTCGGAAAGAGTGAAAGGCAATAACCTGATCTGACGTGTGAGCCGGTTGTGAAGGCCTCCTTTGGAGTTGACAATTTTTTGAATCATCCAGGAGGCTGCCGATCCGCAAACAACCAGTATAAGGTTGCTTTGTTTCGAACCATAACTATTCCAGAAATGCTCCAGGGCTGCTAAAAAATTTGACTTAGGGGTATTCAGCCATGGAAGTTCATCAATAAATACAACCCTTTTGCCCGTATTTTGCTTCTGATTTAACGATTCCAGGAATTGCTCCAGGGAAGAAAAAGCGTCAAACCACGTTCCCGGGGTCTGAGGGAGGATCCCCATACCGATTGCATTTTTAAGGGATTGTGCAAAGTTATTAAGCTGTACTTTCAGCGATGCCTCATGGACACCAATCAATTCAAAACGAATCGAATCGCCGTAAAACTCCCTGATCAGAAAAGTTTTGCCAACCCTGCGACGACCATATACCGCAATAAATTCGGGATCTGCAGAATGCAGGGCTTTATCCAATATCCTGGTTTCATCAAACCGTCCAATAATCTTTTCTTTTGCCATAAGATCGGTATTGGCTGAGTATAGATTTTTATTATCAGCCAAATATACACAATATTTTTCGTTTTGGCTGGATATAAATTTTTATATCCAGCCAAATATACATATAAATTCTTGTTTTGGCTGTGTATAATATTTTATTATCAGCCATAACTGGATATTCATCCTTATTTTGGCTGGCTACATGACACAATTATTCCGGGAAATCTTTCGGGATGTCGAAGATGATTGCCTTATCCTAAATTACAAAAATTATCCTGTCTCATTGGTTTATCCGTGTGTTTTCAACCTAAAATTTGAAACTTTAAGTAAATATATTCCATGTTATTAAGAATGAATCCACATTTAAAACTATGACTATATACGCGTTTATTCGTTATATTTGGCCCCCAAAGAACTAATTATTTTAATTTTACGGTTTCCCTTTTTTTATGAGCAAAAAGTTTAAACTCCCCCGATGGTCCTGGCTTGTATTTTTTTCAGGATTGATTATTTTCACCATCTTACTGATTTTAAGTAACAAGGCATTACATTACACATCTACCGACGAGTATTGTCAATCGTGTCATATACACCCGGAGGCAGATGCTGCATGGAAAAAATCGACTCATTATTACAATGCAAGTGGGGTAAGAATACATTGTGTAGAATGCCATTTACCACCCAAAGAAGATAATTCTTATTTATTCGTAAAAGCAAAAACCGGTCTTAAGGATGTTTATGGATATTATTTTAAAGACAGCGCCTCCTTTAACTGGGAAAACAGGCGTACACTTGAATATGCGGCTAAGATCGTCTATAATGAATCGTGCTTAAAATGCCATCAGAATTTATTCTCAAAAGGACTTTCCACCGAAGGAGGAACCGCCCATCTTTACTATGAAAAGAACGCTGAGGCACTTAATCTTCAATGCATCAACTGTCACCTTGATGTCGGTCACTTTTTGCCGAATTACATACATGGTCAAATGACCGGCGTACCGGTTACCAGTACCGCGTCGAAGGTTATATATCCTGCACCTGCAACAGTAACCAAATTTGAAAACTTTGAGGAATTTATTCCCAACAGTGCCGTTTCGTTCAATATGATTGCCATTAAAGGCGGCACCTATAAAATGGGAAGTCCTGAGGATGAGGCATACCGCAAAAATGATGAGGGTCCCGTCCGTAATGTAACTGTTTCCCCTTTCTTTATGGGAGAAGTTGAAGTTACATGGGATGAATTCTGGACTTACTTCGCTTCCACAATGTCGGAAGGACGTGCTGATCCTGAAGTTACCATTGCTCACAATGCCAGTGCTCCCGATGCAGTGACCGGCCCGACACCGCCATTCGGAATTCCGGACCAGGGTTGGGGAAGCGGAAAACGGCCTGCGATTACAATGACCCACTACTCTGCAAGTATCTATTGCCAGTGGTTGTCAAAAGTAACCGGAAAGCATTACCGGTTGCCAACAGAGGCAGAATGGGAATATGCCTGCAGAGCCGGCAGTGAGACTCCGTATTTCTTCCCGGGCGATCCTAAACGTTTATCAAAACAAGGTTTACGCAGCAAAATTATGGGAGCCGATACTTCAGTAATAAACAGTTTTGTGGTATATGAGCTAAATTCGCTGGGAAAAACACAGGAGCCATCATTTGTAAAAGCAAATCCTTTCGGATTAAAAAATACAACAGGAAATGTACTCGAATATTGCTCCGATTTTTATACTGAAGACGCCTACTCGAAAACCGGTACAACCGTTACCAATCCTAAAGGACCCGAATCGGGTGAAGAGCACGTCATTCGCGGAGGAAATTATTCGTACGATGCCAAAGATCTTCGGTCGGCTGCCAGGGGATTTACCCGCACCGCTGACTGGTTGAAGACAGATCCGCAACAACCCAAGAGTATCTGGTGGTATTCCGATATTAAAGGGATTGGATTCCGGGTTGTTTGTGAACCCGATAGTTCTGTAATTATTAATTAAATTTGAGTTTGATACTAATCCATTTAGACACAGAAATCATGACTAAAAAGAATTCGTTTAACAGGAGAGATTTTTTCAAGACGTCAGCAGTTGTTGGTGCTGTTGGTACAATGGGCGCGGGAGCAATTATGACATCCTGCACCTCTTCAGGACCGGCCAAATTAGTGCCGGTACAATCATTGGCAGGAGCCTACATTCCTGATTTAGTAGATAAAGCCAACGATGGTAAAATTTTAAGAGCAGGGGTAATCGGCTGCGGCGGAAGAGGTTCAGGTGCCGTTCAGAATTTCCTTGATTCAGCGCCAAATCTTCAGGTCGTAGCACTTGGCGACCTTTTCATGGATCGCATTAACGATTGCAGAAAAGGACTTAAAGAAAAATACCAGGTCGAAGTTCCTGACAACATGTGTTTTACAGGATTCGACAATTATAAAAACGTAATTGCCGCCGGAGTTGACCTGGTCATCATTGCCACTCCACCGGTATTTCGTCCTACCCATTTTGAAGCAGCCGTAGAAGCAGGGAAACACGTATTTATGGAAAAACCCATTTGTGTTGACCCGGTTGGTGCCCGTTCAATTATGGCAACAGCAAAAAAAGCGGAATCGCAGGGACTTTGTGTAGTTACAGGAACACAACGTCATCACCAGAGAAGCTATGTTGAAAGTTTCAAACAGATTCAAAGCGGTCTGATCGGTGAAATTGTATCAGGAAATGTTTACTGGAATCAGTCGATGTTATGGTACAGGGACCGTAAACCGGAATGGACCGATATGGAATTCATGGTTCGCGACTGGGTAAACTGGAAATGGCTTTCAGGTGATCATATCGTTGAACAGCATGTTCATAATCTCGACGTGTTCAACTGGTTCTTAGGTAAAAAACCGGTAAAGGCAGTAGGATTTGGTGCAAAACAACGCAGGTTATCAGGCGACCAGTACGATATGTTCAGTGTAGACTTTGAATATGAAGGCGGAATTCATTTACACAGCATGTGCCGCCAGATTGACGGATGTGCAAACAATGTTTCGGAACATATCCAGGGAACAAAAGGTGCGTGGAGCAGCAATACCATGGAAATCACCGATCTTCAGGGAACAGTGATTTGGAGTTTTGATAAGGAAAAAGAAAAAGCCGACTTCAAACAGCTCAATCCTTACGTGCTTGAACATGTCGACTTTGTAAACCATATCAGGTCAAATACCCCTATTAACCAGGCCGAAGAAACAGCCGTTTCATGTCTGACAGCAATCATGGGCCGTGAATCAGCTTATTCAGGTAAGTCAGTAACATGGGAAGAGATCAGCAATTCAACGTTGACTTATCTTCCTGAAAAACTGGAAATCGGTGCAGTTGATATGAGCAGTTATGTAGTCCTTGTTCCTGGTAAGGCTAAAGAAGCCAAAAAGGAAGAGAAAAAAGTAGCTAAAGCGTAATTCACGCTAATTAAAATACGTAGAGACGGGGCATGCCCCGTCTCTACGTATTTTAACCCGTCTCTACCTGTTTTAATTGATCTCGAAATGAACCGGATCATGATAATTCCGGTATAATCCACCCCATAAAAGCTGGTGTCGTTTTGCGATTTCTGCAACCCCTGTTCTTCGCCACGAAGCTACTGAGCTACTCTTTTTCAACCACACGATACCAAGACCTTCACGCTTATACAGATTAATATCAACAGCACGCCCCAATACATGACGGCTTTTGCTGACTGCCGCATTGCGCGGGTTATCGCGTTTTAACTGAATTTGTTCCTCCTTTGTGCGTAAGCCACTAATAATTAAAACCTTCCACTCTGTTTCCTTTTCAATCTCGTCAACAAACTCCTCAAAACGGGCGGCATACTTTTTATTTATGCCGGCAACATCGCTCAGTTCAGAATTGTTGATAAAACGTACCCGCAGATCATAAATAATTGTATAACAAATATAAACACCCGAAATAATTATCGTTAAAAGAAGGGTATTTATCAATTGTCTGATTAAAGGTTTTCGTTTTAAAGGTTTTCGTTTTTTAGAGACCATTATAGTTACATTTATGGATATTTTATCACAGGAACTGCTCAATTAAACGCCTGTAATTATTTATCCGGCGATGATTTCCGGATATCATGCTGCACTGTCGTTCTACCGGCCGCGAAATTAGCACCATTATGTCAGATTTTCTGACCCTTCCTAACAAAATGTGTTTATTCCTTTGTAAAAAGTGAGTTGTTAAACCGATTCATTAAACTTTGTTTGTAACTTTATTGCCAAATAAAAACACTTAACTATAATAAATTCAAAATCATGAATAGAAAATTGCGAATGGGGATGGTAGGCGGAGGAAGCGACGCCTTTATAGGTGCAATTCATCGTCTTGCAGCCCTTATGGACAACCAGATCGAACTGGTTTGCGGTTGTTTTAGTATTAACCCTGATGTATCAATCTCATCAGGAAAATCGTATTTCCTGCCCGACAACCGCGTATATGCTACGTTCAAAGAGATGTTTGAGAACGAGGTGAAACTTCCTGAAGGCGAACGGATGGATTTCGTAACCATCGTCACCCCCAACTTTGCACACTTCGAACCCGCCATGATGGCGCTTGAAAACGGATTCAACGTGGTGATCGATAAACCCATCACTTTCACCCTCGATGAAGCCAAACAATTAAAGGCAAAAGTTGAGGAGACTGGTCTCACATTGGCTCTCACACATACCTATTCCGGTTATCCTGCCGTTAAGGAAGCCCGCGAGCGTGTACGTCGAGGTGATTTTGGTAAAATACGCAAGGTGCTTGTCGAATATCCGCAGGGATGGCTCTCCAGCAAACTCGAAGATTCAGGAAACCCGCAGGCCTCGTGGCGTACAGACCCCAAACGTTCTGGCAAGGCAGGCTGTATGGGCGATATCGGTACTCATGCTCATCACCTGGCAGAATATGTAACAGGATTAAAGACAGTCGAAGTTTGTGCTGAACTCAACGTATTTGTGCCAGGCCGTTTGCTCGATGATGACGGGACAGCTTTGCTCCGTTTCAACAATGGCGCAAAAGGGGTACTCGTTGCCACACAGATTGCCGCAGGCGAAGAAAATGCAATCCGGCTAAGGGTTTACGGTGATAAAGGCGGCCTCGACTGGTTGCAGCACGAGCCCAATACCTTAATGATTAAATGGAGTGATAAACCCGCAGAAGTTGTCCGTGTGGGATCGGGCTATATGAGTGACATTGCAAAACATAATACCCGCACACCTGGAGGACATCCCGAAGGCTACCTTGAAGCCTTTGCCAATATTTACCGCAACTTCTCATTAACTGTGCGCGCGAAAATGAATGGTGAAACACCAAAAGCCGAATGGCTCGACTTCCCCACCGTCGAAGATGGGATCCGCGGAATGCAGTTTATCGATACCGTTGTGGAAGCAGGGTACAATGACCAGCAGAAATGGGTAAAATTCGCCGAATAATTTAAAACATATAACGATAATGAAAAGAGCAGTAACACTTTTTACCGGCCAGTGGGCCGATCTGACGCTTGAAACAGTTGCACAGAAAGCAAAATCATTCGGATACGATGGTCTTGAACTGGCCTGCTGGGGCGACCATATCGAAGTTGATAAAGCAGACCAGGCTTACTGTGATGCCAAACTTGCATTGCTGAAAAAGTATGATCTTCAGTTATTTTCCATCTCGACTCACCTTGTGGGCCAGGCAGTTTGCGATAATCCCGATATGCGCCACAAGGGAATGCTTTCGGAAGCAATCTGGGGTGATGGCGACGCTGAGGGAATCCGACAAAGGGCTGCAGCCGAAGTAATTGAGACAGGACGTGTGGCAAAGCGTCTTGGCCTGAAGGTAGTGAATGGTTTTACGGGAAGTTCCATATGGCCTTATCTCTACTCCTTCCCTTCTGTTTCGCAGGAGACACTTGAAGAGGGGTATAAGGACTTTGCCAAACGCTGGATCCCGATTCTTGATGCATACCAGGAAATGGGAATTAAATATGCGCTCGAGGTTCATCCTACCGAGATAGCCTTTGATATCGAAACAGCAAAAAGGGCTCTGAAAGCGGTAAATAATCACCCTGCTTTTGGTTTTAATTTCGATCCCAGCCACTTCGGCTACCAGGGCGTTGATTACGTACGGTTTATATACGAATTCAGTGACCGGATTTTCCACGTTCATATGAAAGATGTTACCTGGAACGATCAGCCCGGAACGATTGGCGTGTTTGGCGGACATACTGATTTTGGTGATAACCGCCGCTTCTGGAATTTCCGCAGTGTAGGTCGCGGAAAGATCGATTTTGAGAAAATCATCCGGGCACTGAATGATATTCAGTACACCGGCCCTCTTTCGGTAGAATGGGAAGACAGCGGTATGGACCGTGAATTGGGTGCTGCCGAATCGTGCGAATATGTGAAAAAGAAAGACTTTTCTCCAAGTACGCTGGCATTTGATGCAGCATTCAGTAAGGAGTAATAAAGACATCATATTAGACCCTCAAGGAGACCCTCAAGGTTTTGGAAACCTTGAGGGTCTGTCAGTTGATTGAGTGTCGTACAATTGTGTCATCCATAGCAACAGAATCATGCAACAATTGGAACTTCTGACTTATGGAAAAATCTACCACATTTACAATCGTGGGATCAATAGTTGTGACTTGTTTAAAACAAACGAAAACTATACCTATTTTCTGAATTTGTACGTCAAGCATTTATCGCCGATTGCCGACACTATGGCCTGGGTATTGATGAAAAATCATATTCACCTTTTGGTCAGGATTAAGGAGATCACAGATGATGATTCGATAAAACCCTACCAATCTTTTTCGAATCTTTTCAACGCCTATGCCAAAGCTTTTAACAAACGATACAATCGGACAGGCAGTCTATTTGAACATCCTTTTCAACGGAAACTAATTTCAGACATCGAATATTTTAAACACGTCGTTGTTTATATTCATAACAATCCAGTTCACCATGGTTTTGTAAAAAATGCGAAGGATTATCACTGGTCATCATATCTTACCATTATTTCGGTTAAAACCAACGCATATACTTCGTGATGTAGTGTTAGGGTGGTTTGATAATGAAGCAAACTTTAAAGCCGCTCACGCAGCAGATCAGGATAATCTTGATTTGGAAAAATGGCTTGGCCTGATTTAAACTTCAAAGGAGACCCTCAAGGTTTTGGAAACCTTGAGGGTCTTTTAGTTATTCAGGGCCTGGCAATTGGTATACCTTTTAATTAATACTATAGATCGATATAACGAAAATTAATTAGGGAGCTACCTTTCCACGAATTAAAGACCTGGATTAAACACTCCTTATTTTTCGAAGATTTATTTCCTTTAATACTCCCCATGAAATCAAAGAAAGAAGAAGAAGAATCAGTCCATAAACAGGTGCAATCAATGACAGATATAATCCCTTAGCCATAAGAGACATAGAGATATCACCAGCATCTGAAATTGCTCCTAAGGCAATAAAAAATCCGTAAGCCTGAAAAAGAACTCCTATGATAAAAGACAAGCTACCGAACAATAAAATGTAGTTTAGCTGCAGCAAGTCAAATTCTTTTTTAAAAACCATCCTGTAAACCTTACGAAAAGAAAAATAGAACATCAACAGCCCAAACACTGTGATGATGGCCATATAAGCAGGCTTACCTTCGAAAAAATACTGAATTAGTTTCATAACGATAAATTTATAGATTTAATATGAAACAAACCTATGCAACTTGAAAATGAATCGGAAAATTTATCGACAGACAACATTGTGCTCAGGCTTTTCAACCGGAAAATGGGAATAAATGAAAATCTGTCGAATCCGGTCCTATTTATGTATTCTGTCGACAATTTTTCCATTTCCTTGGATTAAAACTGTACTTTCCGTTTTTAAATAAACTATTCCATTGAAAACACACTTCAGCCCTATCATAGCCAAAAATAAAATAGCAGAGATTGCAATTCATGTTGCATTCTGGATGGTAGCGTACCTTTTCTTCATTACCTTTTATGGAAGAGCCAACCAAAATTACCGGATGACATTTATTTTCGTATCGATGCTTTTCCCTGTTGCAATTGTAACCACTTACCTGCTTATATACTATCTTATTCCAGGATTTTTACTAAGTGGCAAACGGGCGTTATTTTTCCTGCTACTTGTTTACATGATCATTATAACCGGGTGGATTTCAGAGTTGATCAGTATTTTTATTTTTATGCAAATTGCCAATTACCAGGTCCAGTCAATGATTCCGGTCTCTTTCGATATTTTCTCACTAATTGTTGGTCTGTATTTTATTATAATGATAGCTGTTGCCATAAATCAGGTAAAACAGGCTTTCCGGATGCAGCAGCTAAATGCAGAATTGGAACATAAAAAACTCTCTGCAGAATTAAAGCTGAAGGAAGCAGAACTTAAGCTTCTAAAAGCCCAGATTCATCCTCATTTCCTGTTCAATACGCTTAACAATCTATACGGACTTGCACTCGAAAAATCAGACCTTACTCCTGACCTGGTATTGCGTCTTTCAGATTTGCTCGATTATATGCTCTACCAATGCAGCCATCCCCAGGTCAGCTTAAAAACCGAACTCGGGCATCTACATAACTACATCCAAATCGAACAAATCAGATATGGTTCAGGTTTGAAACTGGAGATTAATCAAAAAGGGGAGGCTGATTTCTTAAAAATTGCTCCGATGCTGCTGCTTCCCTTTGTTGAAAATGCTTTTAAACATGGAATTAGTAAGCAGGTACATGATCCATCTGTCAGGATATCAATTGATATTCAGGATGAATACCTAAAATTCAGAATTGAAAACAGCAAAGTTAATGGAGTCAGTACCGAAGACCATTACACCAAAGGAATCGGATTGAAAAACGTAAAAAAACGTCTTGAATTACTTTATCACGATAAGTATAAACTTGATATCCTATCAGAAAATACTTCCTTTACGGTTAATTTCGGGATTAGCCTGAGTCAAACCAATGAAAACAGTGTAATTAAAAGCTTATGAAATACAGTTGCCTGATTGTGGACGACGAACCAATTGCAATCAGTATAGTAAAAAATCATTTGCAGAATTTCGTCAACATTGAAATTGCAGGTGAATGTGCCAACGCTATTGAAGCGATTCAATTCCTCGGCCAACATCAGGTTGATTTGATTTTCCTCGACATACAAATGCCGCAACTTACAGGAATTGAACTGATCAGGAGTCTTCAAAATTCACCGATGATCATTTTAACCACAGCCTACCGCGATTATGCTGCCGACGCATTTGACCTCAATGTGGTTGATTATCTGCTAAAACCATTTTCACTAGCTCGCTTTGCGAAAGCAATTGGTAAGTTTTATCAGCAAAAAAATGATATCAGCTTGAATTCACTCTCCGGTATTTCTAATTTAGTTCCCAATTACATATTTTTGAAAGCAGATAAGAAAATTTACAAAATAGATATCGACGATCTTGTTTATGTTGAAAGTCTAGGCGACTATGTTATAGTTCATACAAAAACTGATCATATAACCACAAAGGAACGAATAAGTAATTTACTTGAAATGTTACCCGCGAACCAATTCATCCGGATTCACCGCAGTTATATCGTTTCAATCCGGCATATCGATGCAATACTGGCCGGAACCATCGAAATTGGAAAACAAAAACTCCCTATCGGAAGAAATTATAAAAATCTGGTCGAATCATTTCTCTCTCAACAGAAAAAATGAGAAATCTCCCTTTTAGCAGGCTCTCAAATTCTTCATACTTATAAAAAACTTAAACACGACAGTAATGAATAAAATGACAAAGATCAAAAGTGCGATAAATAAGCTTTCATTTATTCTGATAATACTGAGCACATTATTGCTGTATTCATTTAATCGTTACAAAAGAGCTCCTGAAAAATCAGAGAAAAACAAAAGTCAACCCCGGATTGTAAACATCATCAATTTCATCCGGTTACTCGAACCACGCGACGCTAAAATTACAGAAGAAGTGCTTTATAAAACGGTGGTTAAGCAAATTGAAATGATGAACAAGTACAAACTTGGCGGTACTTTTTTGTTACAGTACGATGCCTTGCTTGATCCCCGGTATCAAAAGCTGTTAAAGAGCCTTCCCGACAGTTCATTCGAAATTGGAGCCTGGTGGGAAATCCCTCAGCCCCTCGTAGAAAAAGCAGGACTCAAATGGCGCGGGCGTTATCCATGGGACTGGCATGCAAATATCGGTTTTTCAACGGGTTACACGTCGGAAGAACGGGAGAAACTCGCAGATGTTTATATGAGCCATTTTAAACAGATATTCGGATACTATCCCAAATCGGTTGCTTCGTGGTTTATTGACGCCCATACCCTAAATTATCTTTATCAAAAATATAAGATCGTTGCATCCGCTAACTGTAAAGACCAGTATGGCACTGATGGTTACACAATGTGGGGAGGTTATTGGAACCAGGCATACTATCCGAGCAAAATAAATTCGTATATGCCTGCACAGAATGAAAGCAACCAGATACCTGTACCAATTTTCCGGATGCTCGGAAGTGATCCTGTCCGACAGTATGACACCGGTCTTGGATCAGACCGGCAGGGTGTAATTACGCTTGAACCTGTATATAAAGAGGGCGGTGGAGATTCTGCCTGGGTAAACTGGTATTTTAAAGAATTTGTGGAAGGGACTGCTATGGAATATGCATATGTTCAGGCGGGACAGGAAAATTCGTTTACATGGGATGCAATGTCAAAAGGATTTGAAATACAATTGCCCCTGATTGCACGTTTGAGGGATCAAAAGAAAATAACTGTTGAAACCCTGGCTGAATCAGGCAAATGGTTTCGCGAACATTATAATATCACACCGGCAACCTCCGTAACCGTGAATGAAGATTTAAAGGGAAGTGACCGAAAAACCGTGTGGTTCAACAGCCGGTTTTACCGGATAAATTTATTGTGGGAACATGGCACATTGCGCATCCGTGATATTCATTTATTTGATGAAAAGTTCCAGTCCGCTTACTTCGCTAAAAAAGCCACGAGCAACGAATGTTCTTTCTTTACACTTCCTTTTGTTGACGGATATATCTGGAGCACACCACAAAAAATTGCAGGTCTGAGATTTAAGGCTATATTAAACGGCAAGGAAACACTGATTGAAGGTGAAGATCCTGCGATAACGGATTCCAAAACCGGAAAACTGTATATATCCTGGCCATTGAAGTCGTTTGACGGAACTATCGTGATGGACATTGACGAACGGCAAATAAAGATGAAATTTAAAGGGGATAAAGCAATCGACTGGTTTCTTGATATGACCACTGCCGACAATTTGAAATTGCCTTTTGTCAAGATAGGCACCCACCGGATTGATTATGAGTTTGATGTTATGAAATATGCTGTAACAGCTGAAAAAGGCTCATTTTCGGTACCTCGGAATGGAATAATTTTCAGAATTAAGCCTGAGAAAAATACGTTGATCCTGAATTTAACAAAGTAAGACGATTGCTTTAATACTTATCTTCGTAAAATATTCATCTTTTCCATCACAAAATGCACGTTAACGGCACAAATTATCATACCATTTGGGTTCATCCCCAAAATACCAGGGTTATCCGGGTCATTGATCAACGTAGATTACCTTTCGAATTTCATATACTCGATCTTAAAACCCCTGCCGATGCTTTTGAAGCGATCCGTAACATGACTGTTCGCGGAGCACCACTAATCGGGGTTGCAGGTGCCTATGGAATTTACCTTGGACTGATCAACGCAAAAGATCAGGACTGGAAAACCGCCCTTTTAAATTCTGCAGAATACCTCAAATCGGCACGTCCGACTGCGGTTAACCTGGCTATTTTAATCGATGAGATAGTCAATATTCTCCTTACCTGTTCGACCCGGATACAGGCCTGCGACATTGCACTTGATGAAGCCAATCGCATGAAACGAAGGGAAATTATCTGGTCAGAGGCGATAGGTAACCTGGGATGCAATTTAATCGGGGCGATCAGCAAAGCAAAGAAGGGTGAGCCTGTCAATATTCTGACACATTGCAATGCAGGCTGGCTGGCCTGTATCGACTGGGGAACGGCTACTGCTCCCATCTACAAAGCATTTCATAAAAAAATCCCTGTTCACGTCTGGGTTGATGAGACAAGACCACGAAACCAGGGCGCACGACTAACTGCCTGGGAACTTTCGCAGGAGGGTGTTCCACATACAGTAATCCCTGACAATGCCGGGGGCCACCTGATGCAACATGGAATGATTGATATCTGCATTGTGGGCAGCGACCGCACAACTTCGACGGGTGATGTGGCCAATAAGATCGGGACTTATCTCAAAGCACTTGCCGCATACGACAACACTATTCCATTTTATGTAGCCCTACCCTCTTCTTCCATCGATTTTACGATGAGAGATGGAATCCTGGAAATACCTATCGAACAACGCGACGCGGAAGAAGTCAGCTGGATGGAAGGAAGACTTGAAAACGGGGAGATCGGGAAAGTAAGAATTGTCAATGAAGCGTCCCCTGTGGCCAATTACGGCTTTGATGTAACCCCGGCAAAATATATCACCGGGCTGATTACCGAACGGGGCATCTGTAAGGCGAATGAAGATGACATCTTAAAACTATTTCCTGAAAAAAGAAACCAGCTGTGAAAACATAGAGTATTGATCATTGAACATTAATCACCGATCATTATCTTTGACCTAACTTTAGCCATTATTATGAACCCTGCTCAACCTAACGAAGGATACGTTAAATTTGATTGTCACCTTGAGACCGAAAAGCTGGTGATTCCACCGGAACTTTTCATTCCGCTGAATCACTGGCGAAATGAACTCTGGCTGAAATGCCTCATCGGTGCAACTCCCGAAGGGATCGGTTATGGCAATATATCGGTGCGCATTCCCAAAAGTGATCAATTTTATATCTCAGGTACAGCTACCGGAGGAATACCTGAACTCGATCAGTTGCATTATGCGCTGGTGGAGCAGTGTAATCCCGCACAAAATTCACTTTGGTGCCGTGGACAGGTCAGGGCTTCGGCCGAATCGATGAGTCATGCCGCCATCTATTCGGCCAACTCAGAAGTAGGTGCTGTTGTCCATATCCATGACCGTAATCTCTGGGAAAAATACCTGGATATACTTCCCACAACAGATAAAAATGTGGAGTACGGCACTCCCGGAATGGCTTACGAAATCGCCCGGATAATGACCATGCCCGAAACTTTGAGTAAAAAGATCTTTGTGATGGGTGGTCACAAGGATGGGATTATTTCGTTCGGGAAAACGGTGGAGGAAGCCACATTGGTCATTATCGCTTTGGGAAATTCGACAATTTGACACTTCGGTAATTCGACAATTCGTTTGTTAGTCATCGGAGCAATTCATATATTTGAACATATAAGTTACGCTGGAGCGAATAAATGAATGAAAACGCCGGATGCCGGGTTTTACAGAAGGATTATATATGATTGCACTTATGTGAACACCGACAGCTTATTGATTTTCAGAAAATTGCCAGTAGCCAGTTGCCAGCAGCGAGCAGTGAGCAGTGAGACGCCTAAAACATACGAAATAAATTAACATAATACAACCAGAAGGACATGACTAAAATAGCAATCATTGGTGGATCGGGCCTGGAGAATCCGGGGCTAATGCAAAATGTAAAACGTACACGATTGGATACCCCTTTTGGTGAACCAAGTTCCGATTTTATCAGCGGGACAATCGGTCACACAAATGTGGTCCTGTTATCACGGCACGGGCGCGATCATACTATTCCTCCTTCACAGGTGAATAACCGGGCCAATCTGCATGCGATTCAGCAAATGGGATGTACGCATATCCTCGCGACAACGGCATGCGGCAGTCTGCGTGAAAATATTGGCAGGGGCGATCTTGTAATTCCCGATCAGTTTATCGATTTTACACGTAACAGGGAAACGACCTTCTTTGAAGCATTTGAACCTGGGTTCATGAAGCACACCCCAATGGCTGATCCATTTAATGCTGTCCTGAGAAAGAAACTTATTTCAGCGGGTCTTGAACTGGGACTGGTTGTTCATCAGCAAGGGTGTGTGATCACCATTGAGGGACCACGGTTTTCAACGCGTGCCGAATCGCGAATGTTCCGGAGCTGGGGGGGCGATCTGGTCAACATGAGTACTGCACCTGAGTGTATTCTGGCCAATGAACTTGGAATACCTTATGCAGCAGTTGCAATGGCCACCGATTATGACAGTTGGAAGGAAGATGAAACACCCGTTTCGTGGGAAGAGATTCTGAAGGTTTTCGGTCAGAATGTACATAACGTGATAAATATATTGCTAAAAGTGATTCCGATGATTTAAATTTGTGAAAACATTTGCAAATTACGGTACAAATCGTTAAAATTGCACTCCGAAATTCCACAGTGAATTTTGAGGGCCTATAGCTCAGTTGGTTAGAGCATCTGACTCATAATCAGGGGGTCGCAGGATCATGCCCTGCTGGGCCCACCCCAGAATATCAGGAACTTACAATCATTTTTGTAAGTTCTTTTTTTTGCCTCTGCACACAATTTGCACACAACTTGGGGAGTAGATTGAAAAAGTTCCCGAACTTTATCAATCTACTCCATTCTCCGCCCAGGACATTGATTATTCAACTACGTTAAGTTCGATCTCAGCCCTATCCAACCAACTCCCATGTTTAAAATCAATAACAGTTATTCGGAGTCATAATTCTATCTGCCTTACCTTAGCTGATATACTTTGACAAAATCGATAATCATGGAAACAGGTAGTTGGTCCGGATTAACTTCGCCTACCCATGATCCTCCAAGTTGCTGACTCAGGATGATATAAAATGGTTGATCAAATGGCCATTGTTTCATTTCCGGATCCAAACCTTCTACCCGGGGATAACTGAACGTTTCCCTGCCATTGACTGTCCATATTAAAATATCAGGAGTCCATTCCAGTCCGTAAATGTTCCACTCAGTCACATCTGCCTTTATGTTTCCAATGCCTCTGGGCGGTTTGGTTGTATTTTTCAGCACGTTGGTATATCTGGTATGAACTGTGTGATGAATGATACTATCGAAATTCAGATGTTCCATTATGTCAATTTCACCACTGTGTGGCCAGCCGCCATAAACAGATTTCTCCGGCATCATCCAAAGCGCGGGCCACGCACCTTGGGCGCACTCCTTTTTTGCACGGATTTCAATTTTACCATATAAAAATGAAAATTTCTCCTGGGAATTGATTCCTCCAGTTAAGAATGGTCTCGGATCATCTAAATTGCCCGGATTGTTAATTCCTTTTAAATAGATTTTCCCATTTTCGACAGTACAAACTGCATCATCGGCAATCATGTGCTTTTTCCAGGCAGGGAAATTATCATATTGAGCTGGTGAAGTTTGAATGAGCGACCATTTGGTCAGGTCGAGTTCCCCGTCATCGAATTGATCTTCCCAAACAAGTTCCCATTTACCGCTTCTTTTTTCTCCATTATTATTGCAGGAAACCAGAAACGGATTGATTAAAAGCAGAATGATGAACTGGGTTATTAAGACTTTACTAAGTATCATTTCCCAGTTTCGCGTCAGGATTTCCAGTAAACTTTCAGCCGGTTTTTTCAAAAAATAATTATTCATACCGTTGCTTATTTATATTATTAACTTTCACCTAAAGCTGAAGGAAGGGAAAGTGATCAGTTGCAGTTTTCATCACGACACTCACTGCGCGAATGTGTTTACTCCCCAATATCATAAACCAGCAATACACTTCCATGCCTGATCAGCAACATTTTATTGTAAATTGATGGGTGCGCCCAGTGTGGACCTTCGCCACCTTTTACCTGAAATGTGCTTATTATTTTCAAGTCGCTGGTATCGGGTTTTACCATGGCAACATTTCCGCCTTTTTCTTCATAAAAGTATAACATGCCATCGGCCGAAATAACAGATCCTTTGGTGAACCATTCTTTCTCCCAGTTGGTTTTTCCGGTTTTCCAATCAACCGATGCCCAGTTTCCCCTGGTATTATCAAGCATCGTTGAGCCATAAATTGCCCCGTTAAGTAAAACCAAACCACCATGATGCGTATCGAGGACATCGTTTTTCCATTTCAGTGAAATCGATTTTCCATCGTCGGAAATATGGAAAAGCAAGGCAGGCTGTTGGTTGCCATAGGTAATAAAAATGTCGCCATTGTAGAAAAGAGGCGTGTTTGCAGCTTCGCCCTTCCCTTTTTCATTATGATACTGAATGGTGTTGTAACTCCAAAGGATATTTCCGTTGTCTGCATCTATCCCGATAAGATCGTCAGAAGTTTGTACCAGTACGATTTTCATTCCAGCCCATTCGACCAAAGATGATGAAGCATAAGATTTGCTGCCACCCATACTTTTGCTTTTCCAAAGTAATTCACCCGTTTTTTTGTGATAGGCTACAAGGGTTGTTTTATCGCCCCCGGTCACGTATAAAGCAGCCTCGTCGGTTAAAAGAACCGACTCCACATTTCCCCAGTGCATATTTTTACCCTCGAAATCTTTTAGCGGCTCTTTTCTCCAGATTTCTTCTCCCCCGTTTGTACTCAGGCAAACCAGGTCACCCATCCCACCAATCAGGTAAATCCGGTCATTTTCGATGGTTGGCGTTCCCCGCGATTCCGGATATGTTCTTATCCATGCATGACTGTATGTTTTTTCCCAAAGCAGCTTTCCATCCGTATCACAGGCCGAAATAACATCCAGTGTATCGGATTTAAGACCGGTTATATAGATTACACTTTTATATACTACGGGCTGTGACAATCCTTTCCCGATGGTTTCGATTTTAAATTTTAACGTGGGACCTTCGGCAGACCATTTTTTCAATAGCCCCTTTTCAGGATAAATGCCATCGCGGGCAGGGCCCCTCCACTGCGAAATTTCGTTTTCGGGACTCAATAGCATTACCAGGAATGTGGTTAAAAGAAGCATGGATAGTTTCATTGTAAAAAACATTTTTTGGTTCAGTTGTTTTTAGTTTGATAAAGAAAAGAAAAAAAACAGGATATCGGTCCTGTCTTCGTCACTTATTTTTCATGGATTTTTAGATGAATTTGAATGTAAAAGCAAACTTTTCTTTTAAACTATGCAGCTTTTCCAATTGGTCAAGATCATTCGTATTTGTTACTACCTTCATATTATTAGTACTTTGAAATAGATTTTCAATCCAGGTGAGAATTTGAATAGATCGCTGAGCTATCGGGACCTGTCAACAAATCACCGGAACGAAGTAAGTTAGTATCAATTAATAATTGTCAATTCCCCATTTCTTTTTTGCTGATTTTAAAAATAATCTGACATTTATAACGTATATTTAAAGATAAGGAACGAACTAAAAACCTTTGTGATATGAGTTTACTTAAAGATCTCCCCGAACTTGTAAGTGCCAACATCATCACGAATGACACAGCCCAGCAAATTACCGATTACTACAAAAAAAAACCTGAAACCTCCCCAAACCGGCAATTGCTCATTTTCGGAATTCTGGGAGCCATCCTGGTAGGAATCGGCGTGATGTTTATCGTAGCCAACCAATGGGACCAATTCTCCCGGATTGCCAAAACGACGTGTGCTTTTCTGCTGCTGATCATTCCGCAACTCTTCTGCGTTTATGTGCTGCTAAAGAAAACGGAGAAAGTGGTATGGAGAGAAATCGCCGCCCTTTTGCTCTTCTTTGCTATCGGCGCCAATATCTCGCTCGTGAGCCAGATTTATCACATCAACGGCGATTCGAGTACTTTTCTGTTGCAATGGATGTTGCTGAGCCTTCCATTGATCTACCTGCTTGATGCATCCGCTTTGTCCCTGGCTTACCTTTTCGGAGTGATGATTTATTGCTTCAATGCCAGGTATAATGCCGCCTACCCGTTTGAAGAGTTTACCTTCTGGCTCCTCTTCATCCTCCCGTTACCCCGCTATTATCAACTTTTTCGAAAAACACCGGAAAGTGTTTTGTTTATCCTTCATCACTGGATGATCCCTTACGTGCTGACCCAAACCCTATTCACGCTTAGCCACCGGGCTCCCATGCTCATGCACCCAGCTTACCTTTTCATGTTTGCGTCGTTTTATTTCATCGGACAACGGCCATTCTTCAGGAGCCGGCCACTCCTTTATAACGGATATCTTATTTTCGGCTTTGCAGGGACCATCATTACGCTGCTTGTGATGTCATTTAAAGCAACATGGAAGGGTTTGACGGGGGAGGTTTATCAATTTTCAAATCTTATTGTCACCCCTGAATTTATTGGCTGCCTCTTATTGTTTGCAATGGCCTCCATCCTGCTTTTCAGGCAAAACTTCGGCAAAAAATGGAGAGAATGGAAACTGATGGACGGAACTTTCCTCCTGTTCCTGATCCTTTTTTTCCCTGGGAGCACTGGCCACCACGCTGTCTGTCATCCTCACCAATCTCCTGGTCTTTGTTTTTGGCCTGATGTTGCTTAAAGAAGGTGCCAGGCAGAGCCATCTTGGGGTAATTAACCTGGGAATGCTAATCATTGCGTTGCTGGTCATTTGCAGGTCGTTTGATTCCGATTTAACCTTTGTCGTAAAAGGCATCCTGTTTGTGCTGGTCGGCATCGGTTTTTTTGCAGCGAATTGGTTAATGATCAAAAAAAGAAAAGAAAATGAAGTCTAAACCATTGTTATTGACCGCTTTCATCCTGGTTGCCCTGGCCCAGCTTTTTATTCCTTACCAGATGATCCGCACACAAGCCGGTTTTGCAGAAACAGGTACAGAATTTAAATTCAAAACGGAAAACAGGTTTAATCCGGATTTTAATGGAACCGGCTCTGACCTCAGCGGTAAGTTTATAATGTTAAAGTTCAGGGATGACCATATCCAAATATCGGATAAAAAAGATTGGGAGAATATCGAGGGCGCCTATGTTGAATTTACCACCGATAGTGCAGGTTTTGCAAAAATTCAATCGGTCACAACTGTAAAGCCTGTCAGCCATAACGATTGGGTCCGGGCAAGAGTAAATATTCACTGGAAAGATTCAACCAGGTTACAGCTATTTTATCCTTTTAATAACTATTATATCCAGGACACTCAAATTAAAAAGGTTGAATCGGTGATTAAAAACGGGCTCTGCGATACTTTGAAAACCAACTATCTGAAGATTAAAATAAAGGAAAATCAATTTGTAGCCGGAGATCTGATGATTGATGGTGTTCCGTTTAAAGAAATAATCGGAGAGACCGGGAAACCCTAACAGGTCGCTTTTCCTGAAGATTTATGAATATCAGATCAGGTCTTATTTATTAAAATTAAATTAAATCAAATAACAGACATCATAATTTTAACCATCAGGTTCAAACAAGAAAAGCACAATTATTTAAGTTGGGGTTCCTCTCACATTTCTACAGCTAAGACATGAGGGTTTTATTTAAGCGCAAACGTAAATATTCGATTGAAAACGGAAATAATCGATTAATGTCTGAATGACACTTCTTCCTGCACTATCTTAGCAGATTAATCTATGTTTTTCTGAATGTCTATGGGGAAAAGCATTCCACAATCGTTGGACAAAAGGGGATGAACTGGTAGGATGCTTAGGTCAATGTAAATAATTGGAACGAAGAGAAAATCCGTGAATAGTAAATGTTTCTATTCGGATCCTCCTTACCATTTGCGAAATACATACTCAACTTCTCTCCCTCACCTCTTTACTTCTCCCTGTTTGAAACACTATTCCCGTTTTTAAATCAATACTTTGATATTGGCTTACCATGGATTTATGACCCGTTGTATTTTACAAAATTTTAGTAAATTTGAGGTAACCTTGATTTAAATATAATTCATGCATGAGCGATCAATCTTCCATGAATCATGCATTTACCAGGAAGCTAACTGAAATTATTCAGGCAAACCTGGAAAATGAGAATTTTGGGGTCAAAGAATTGGCTCATGCAACTGGTATGAGCCGATTCAGCTTAAACCAGAAGTTACAACTCATTAACCAGAAAACAGTCAACCAGTTTATTCGTGAAGTACGGTTGCAACGGGCGATGGAAATGCTCCGGAAGGAGTCCTTAACCGCTTCTGAAGTTGCCTTTAAGGTTGGATTTAGCAGTCCGGCCTATTTTAGTACCTGCTTTTCAGAATATTTTGGCTATCCGCCAGGGGAGGTTAAAAAAAGAGGTTTAAACAACACTTTAGAAAATAAGGAAGAATTTTCCCCGGAGCCATTAAGCTCAAAAAAGGAGGCGTTACAAACGGGAACAAAACCATTGAAACGGAAAAGGCTTGTCCGGTGGGCAGTTGCATTTGCTACATTCATCATTTTGGGTATAATTGTTCTAACCTATTTTTTCAATTCTGAAATTTTCGGAAATTTAAATTTCATAACCAACCATCGGTTAAAAACCCAGGCGAGATCAATTGCAGTTTTACCTTTCATCAATGACAGTCATGACCAGGAGAATGAGTATTTTATCAACGGGGTATTGGAAGCCATCCTGGATAACCTTTCCAGGATCAAAGACATGGAAGTCCGTCCGAGAACATCAGTTGAACAATACAGGAATAATAGAATCAAAACTATACCGCAAATAGCCCGGGAACTTGGGGTGAATTACATCATCGAAGGGAGCGGTCAGAAAATCGGAGACCAGGTAAGTCTTTACATTCAGCTTATAGAAGCCGGTTCCGACAAACACCTGTTCTCCAAACGATACGATATGAAACTGGAAGATATCTTTACCCTTCAGAGTGAAGTGGCATTAAAAGTTGCTTCCGAAATTGAGGCGAGAATTACCTTTGATGAAAAGGAATTAATTGCAAAACCTCCAACAACCAGCGTGGCTGCCTGGGAAATGTATTCGCGGGGATATGAATTGCGCAATATTGCAGATCTGGAAAATAACATTGTAAATGACCGGCAGGCTAAAGACTACTTCAAAAGGGCGATTAAACTCGATTCCACCTATTCTGACCCTTACGTGCAGCTTGGATGGATCTGCTGTTCGTCCGATGATTCAGACTCTGCATTTTTCTATGTAAAAAAGGCTTTGCATTTCGATGATAAAAATTCAAACGCTTACAGCCTGAGAGGGTGGCTGTATTCACAGGCAGGCATGAAAAGAGAAGCAGAAGAAGCATTAAATCTGGCTATACAATTTAATCCGAATTGCTCTCCGGCTTATGATTTTTTGGCGGATATGTACTACAACAGGGGCGATTCGTACAAGGCAATTATGTACAAGTTAAAGGCAATTAGACTTGAAAGCAATTCGATTGACAAACGTAATAATTTAATTAGCTTATGGGATAGTTTCAATAACGTAGGCCTGTATGCGGAAGCCCAAAAATATGCTGAAAAACTAATTGCACTTACCGGCGATTCAACTTATTATTATTGGACCTTGCTCCAGATAGATTATAACCATGGCAATTTTAAATCGGTAAATAATTATGCCCATAAAATTTATCGCACAGACTCGCTAAATTTAGGCAAACTACTCGGCTACCACCATTCTTATTTCCTCGGAAATACTTACATGATTTTAAGAGAATATAAGGAAGCCTACCGGATGGTAGAAAAATACACCGAATCAATGAAAGAGCAAGGGCGAAAAGTTCAACCCAATCACTATTTCGGATACGTTTGCCTGCAAAATGGCCGGACTGCGGAGGCGAATTTTCATATGGAAGGATCAATTAAGTTTAGATTACAAATAATAGAACAGAACAAACCAACGGAAGTTTCTCCTCCGAATTTAGGTCTGGCCTTTATTTATGCAGCCCTTGGCAATAAGGCAAAAGCACTGGAACACATGAGAGCCGTTAACAGATGTACCCCATTTTTATACAGATGTGCGCATATTACCGGATTAAAAATCAACCCAATGGTTGACTGCATCCGCAACGAACCCGAATACAAAGAATTTATTAAAAATGCAGAAGTCCGGTACCTGGAAGAACACAACAAAGTTGAAAAATTATTGCGCACCGAGGGTTTGTTAGAATCTTCAGGCAAATAATCAACGGTTTTACTTTCCTGAAATCCCGAAATGAACCAGTTTTCTCCCATTTTTTAAATGTATGAAGTCAAATTTGAATAATTAGCTATTCAATCGGATACTATATTTTTGGTTCTATAACGAATTGTGAGGGTAAATTTGGAAACTACTATAAATGGGTTATGCAATAAGCAGCTGGCTTTTGGATACTTGCACCTGGCATGATAGTGCTAACTATTTTGACCCCAATCCTTTAAAAGTTAAGATAGCTCCTGATTATTTAGTAGGCGAGTCTGCCAGCAGCCAGACTCTGATAGCCAGCAGCATTCATTAAAAAATCCAATTACCCATACCAAACGACATAGAGCCATATTTTATATCTCTAATCCCTCCCATCTGCTCCGGCGGTTTTAAACATCCCATATCGAAAATTGAAAGTTTTGCATAAAAATCGAAATGAATATGCAAAAAACGAAAGTTTTTGATTCTGAAATTAATATGTACCAGCCTGTGTTTTAACCGAACTTTACCAGAAACAAGCATTAGAAGTTTTCAGGAGGAATCCGAAAATCCTTTAACAGAGTAGGAAAATTATTAACAAAAAACAATTTATTATGAAAAAAACAATTTATTTTAGTCTGGTCACATTCCTGATTTTATTGGGATGCTCAAAAGTTGACGATGTTTCAGTTGTTAATCCGGATGAAAACCTATTAAAGTCAGCAAGAACTGCAACTGTAATAAATCAAACAAACCCATATCTCCCTCTTGCTGAACAAACATGGGATAATACTGCTGAATTGGAAACTTCTCTTTGGCCTAAACTAGCAGCTTATACGGCCCCTGCAGGTTATCCTGTATATGTTGCCGCCAACTATGATGTTATGTGCCATTTTCAATATTTCAGCCCCAAAGCTGTAGCTGGTTCAGTTATTGAATTTACATTCCCGCACATTATCGATTTTGTTCCACATTTTGTGACCGGACAAAAATCATATACATATACTGTTAATAATAAAGATAACATTACAGTGATTTCGTGTACAACAGATTTAAAAGCAGGTAAGAATGATATGTTTTGTTTTATAGTAAAGGTTGATTGTGGTAAAGGGAAAAGTGGTTATACAACTTTTTGGACAGATATGAAAGTAAATGGTGTTTCGGTTAAAGGAACGATTAAAAATAAGGTCTTTGCTTGTAATTGACAAAGCCTGCTATGGAGGAAGTAATGAAAGTGAGTAATGAATTTGCCTTCAGATATTCCACATTCCAATCCCTATGCGCCCGGTAGCTTTATCTTATCGGGTGCATTTGTCAAGAGAACAAATCCCAAAAGCTTAGGCGTATATCTGTCAAAAATCATTTATCACGCTGTTGTTAACCGAAACGCCTCTTGTCTGAAAATATTTGCTTTTGGGAAGAATCCGAAAATCCTTTAACAGAGTAGGAAAATTTTAACCAAAAAAACTAATTATTATGAAAAAGACAATTTTTTTTAGTGTGATTGTATTTCTGCTCAAAAAGCAGTGAAAAATCTTTATTGTCAATCTTAAAACCCGAGTATCATGAAAACACTCATTAAATTTTTGTATTTAGTTGTATGTGCGGCATTTATTAGTGCCTGTAACAAAACTGATCAGCTTACTGACAACCTCTCAGGCATGGAACTGAAAAGCGGCGCTATGAAGGGCGGACCATTGTTTTTGGTTGAACCTGTCGAAGGAGATGATACACCTTCCATTCAGCATGCCTTTGATCTTGCTGTTGTTGCCGGACCCGGTTCAATTGTCCAACTCGCGGCGGGTAATTATGAAATCGGATTTATTGCAGTCCATAATTTTACCGGCAATTTCGTAGGAGCCGGGAAGGGTAAAACCATATTGACGGCCCGGAACGACCTTTTATGTAATGATATTATCAGTAATCAGAAGCTATTTACCTATTTGATTAAATTTATTAGAGGGGATGTTTACATGTCTGATATGACGATCCAATCTCCTCCCGGAAAATTAGGTGACACACCAGACGGGAAAATAAGTGGGCTTCTTGAATTTTCTGATTATCAAACTTCTGACCGGTCCTTAAACCCGGAAATAAATTATTACATCAAAGCCAGTGTAAACAACGTTGAATTTATCGGGCAGCCATTGATTGTTGCAAACAAACCAAATTATAATACCAGTAAAGGAATAAGGGCATCGTGTGATTCAAACGGACCATCTGACCTTACCAGATCCAATATTGATATTACGATTACAAATTGCTCGTTTAAAACCATTGAATATGCTGTACAGTATACGAACATTAATAATGGAAGCCTGGTGTTAGGTAAACAAAGCAATGGAAATTCATTTAGCGGCTGCAAGTGGTCAGCATATATTTATGATATAATCAATGTTCCTTTATCTTTAACAGGAAATTTATTCTTTGTTCCGAAGGATGGGGTGGGCCTATGGTTAACTAATATCCCTTTGAGCAAATACATTAGTGAATCCCAGCAGCGAAAAACAGTTTGCAATGTCGATAGAAATACTTTCAAAACGGCGGTCGATGGAAAGTATGCAATAGATATTTGGGATGTAAGGCGTAATTACGGTGAACAATTCCCTATGCTTGTCCAGCTTAAAAACAATACAATTGAACTGGATGGCGGGGCATCGGTCGGCGTCAATTGTGCGTACCTGACAGGAATGGTAATCCGGAATAATCAGTTCAAAGGAAGTAGTTCATTACCTGGGGTACGAATAGGAGGTAGCGGAACAACCTTTAATGAAGATGGATTAATGCTCGGTAATAACTTTTCTAATTTCACATCTTCTTTATACACGATATTTTTGTACAGTACAACCCGGAACTGGAGCATTGTCGGGGGTAATCTCGGAGAAAGTGTAAATGACCTGGGTGAAAACAACATCATCTCAGGCATGAATGTAGATACTTCCGAAGAACCATTCGGGCAGACTATTACGGATAATCTCGAGGATATGAGAGATGGTATGAATTTTTAAGACAGAAAATGGTTTTATATTGCTGAGACCAGGACGTGATTAACCCTCATTGAATTAATCCTGTAGCTCCGGTTTCGATAAGCAGTTTACCCCGCATCCAGCCGAGTGGTTCATATCACAAATACGGAAGGATGCGGGTTCATTTTTTGGATATATTTATTGCTTCAATACCAGGTATAATGCGGCCTACCCGTTTGAAGAATATATCTTCTGGCTCCTCTTTATCCTGCCATTGCCCCGCTACTATCAATTGTTTCGAAAAACTCTGTCAAGTTTTGTAATCCTTCATCGACAGGATGATCCCTTATATTCTCACCCAAACCCTCTTCACGCTTAGCCACCGGGCTCCCATGCTTCTGCATCCGGCTTATCTATTCATTTTTGCCTCGTTTTATTTCATCGGACAAAGCGGATGAACTGGTAGGATGCTTAGGTCAATGTAAATAATTGGAACGAAGAGAAAATCCGTGAATAGTAAATGTTTCTATTCGGATTCTCCTTCCCATTAACGACATACTCAGCTTCTCTCCCTCTCCTCTTTACTTCTCCCTGTTTGTAACATTATTCCCGTTTTTAAATCAATACTTTGATATTGGCTTACCATGGATTTATGACCCGTTGTTTTTTACCAGATTTTAGTAAATTTGAGGTAACCTTGATTTAAATAAAATTCCTGCATGAACGATCTATCTTCTATTGATCATGCATTTACCAGGAAACTGACCGAAATTATTCAGGCAAACCTGGAAAATGAGAATTTTGGGGTCAAAGAACTGGCTCATGCAACTGGTATGAGCAGATTCAGCTTAAACCGGAAGTTACAACTCATTAACCAGAAAACAGTCAACCAGTTTATCCGTGATGTACGGTTGCAAAGGGCGATGAAAATGCTCCGTCAGGAGTCCTTCACCGCTTCTGAAGTTGCCTTTAAGGTTGGATTTAGCAGTCCGGCCTATTTTAGTACCTGCTTTTCAGCATATTTTGGCTATCCGCCAGGAGAGGTTAAAAAAAGAGGTTTAAACAACACTTTAGATTGGTTGCCTTGTAATGCGTATGAGAATCAATAATGAAAGGGGGAGTTGAATAGTTTGGCTTCAACCCGGACTGCCGGCATCCCGTGAGGATTGCCAGCAGTTGTATCAGAAATATTATTTTTTTCATCTTGTTCCGGATAAATTTATACTTTATCAGGTACAACGTAAGGGTCGCGATATTTTCTGGTCAGCAATTCATCTGCTTCAGAGTCATTTACAAACTTTTCTGTTTTACCGTTAAACGTTAGCTTCCGGCCAACCCGGTATGAGATATTGCCCAACAGGGGAAGGCATGTTGACATAAACCCGTCGTTAATATTACCATGAAGCAAATCATCTTTACCGGAACGGATGGCATCAATAAAATTGGCCCAGTGGTTATTCATAATTTCATCCTGCTTATCCTCAGGTTTTGAGCTGGCAAATGGTTTTTTTTCACGATGACGGAACGCTCTCCATGTATCACCAAAAATTTCCAGATAACCTTCTGAACCATAAAACAGGTTCCCGACTTCATTTCCCTGATAACCTTCATGATTGGTGAAACGTCCGCGCTCCTCAAATTCAAGCATGGTTCCGTCGCCGTATTTATATACACATGTCTGTGTATTGGGGGTTTCCTGTGTAGTTCTGTCATTCCCAAAAGCTTCCACATCTCCATAAACCATTTTCCCCGGGGTCTTTGGCGAACTATCGTCCTTTTTAAGACCATACAATCCTCCATCTGAATATACTGTAACCGGATGTTCATCCTTTTTAAGGCCCCAACGGGCTATATCCAACTGGTGAGGGCCTGTGTTCCCGGTATCCCCGTTTCCTGTATCCCAATACCAGTGCCAGCAGTAATGGCTCCTTTTTTCACTGTACGGACGCCATGGAGCAGGGCCTAACCAGCGGTCGTAATGAAATGTTGCAGGCGGTTCGCCGTTTACTGCAACGCCGTACGAATCGCGGCCTTTATAACAGAGCGCCCTTGCCATAAAAACATCACCGATGCCTCCGTCATGCAGAAACCTGATTGCTTCCCTGACATTCACTGATGAACGGTTATTGAGTCCCACCTGTGCCCGCACTTTGTATTTCCGGACTGCTTCAACCATTTTTCGTCCTTCCCAGATATTATGCGATGCAGGTTTTTCAACATAGACATGCTTCCCGGCCTGACAAGCCCAAATGGTAGCCAAGGCATGCCAGTGATTGGGAGTAACAATTGACACAGCATCGATATCCTTATCATCCAAAACCTTATGAATATCCCATTCCACCAATGGTTTTACACCGGTTTTCTCATATATAATTTTTGACCTTGACTCAAAAAGCTGTTCATCGGTGTCGCATATTGTTTTAATCTGAACATTGTGGCTGTCCTTCAGTCCACAATAGCTATTGATATGGACTTTCCCCTGGTTTCGGATACCAATCACAGCCAGGTTAATACGGTCGTTGGCGCCCATAACCGAAGCATACGACTTAGCGCTGAAGCCCATACCGCCAATAGCGATACCAGCTGTACCGACCAGGCTACTTTTAATAAAATCTCTTCTTTCTTTCATAATATTTAGCTTTATAGGTAATTACAATTTTATCCTGTATATATGTTCTGCCAACGCAGCAAAGTCATCAGAAAACTTTCCATTTGAATGATTTCAACATTTAGAGTGGGAGCTGGTAACGGATCTTCAGTCTTATATGGGTTTATCTGTTTTTGTCTTTCATCTTTTCCACCTGTGCTGTCAGGGTGATTGCGATTAGCATGAGAGCCAGTACCAAACCGAACAAACGACGATACCACAAATTTATTGGGCATACGTAGTTTGGTTGATGATGAAAAAGTATTGTTTGTCGTTTCATACTAAATTAGTTAAAAACCCATTATTATATCTCAGAAAATTAAAGAGTTAATTTTCGAAAAGGCCGGTATTCCCTCTTTCCCATACAGGCAGTAAATCTTTAATTATTTCAGGATGATTACCTGCAATGTTTATATTCTCGTTCGGATCAGTCTGATGATCGTACAGCTCTATTGTAGGTTGTTTATTGCGGAAATATTTCGTCAAACGGTATCTGCCTGTTCTTACAGTAATCCCGTTTGAAAAATATCCGTAGGATGCTTCTTCCCAGTTTGACAATGAAGGATTATTTATTAAACCGACCATGCTTTTCCCATCTGTTTTAAAAGGCATTTCCACACCACACAGCTCCATTAGGGTCGGATAAATATCAACTGAACTTACAACCTTGTCAACCCGTTTTCCGGTGTGCATGTCTCCAGGCAGTTTAATGATCAGGGCACTTTTTAAAGCCCTTTCAAAAATGGTATGTTTACCCCAGACAAGCTGATCACCCAGATGCCAGCCATGGTCGCCCCAGATAACAACAATTGTATTTTCGGCAAGTCCCTGTCTTTCAAGTTCGTTCATCAACTTACCAATCTGGGCATCAACGTAGCTCACACAGGCAAAATAGGCATGGCGCAATTTACGGGCATATGCATCGGAAACAGGCCCTTCGAGTGACGCTTTTTCATCTCCCAGTTCGTAGCCGTTCAGCTCACCGCTGCCATGCAGGCTGGCCTTGTTTACATTCGCGGGTATAAACGGGCTGGGCGAAAGAGGAATCTTGTTCTCATCGTACATGTCCCAATACTTTTTGGGCGCATTAAATGGAAGGTGTGGTTTGAAAAATCCAACTGAGAGGAAAAATGGATCACCTTTTTTGGCCAGTTCCCCAATTTTCTCCAGTGCCTGTTCTGCAATAAGCCCATCAGGATAACCAGTATCGGCCACATCGGCCATTTCGTATGGCTTCACCTGTTTTTTCATACTTTGCCGGTTTTCGCCACCGGCATAACCAAAGAAAGCATTCCATCCCGTCCCCCATTTACCGGGATTCAGCAGCATCTCGTTCCAACTATGTGGCAGTTCGTATTCAATGCCGGTTGGTTCGGTATAATCATATAGCAACCCATCCACGTAATGACTGATCTTCCCAATCCCAACGGTGTAATAACCGTTTCGCTTCAGATGGTGAATAAATGTTTCAGGAACTTCTGATTCAGGTTTTCCTGAAATGAATGTACGGGCGGCTTCATTTGAAAGATGGCCTTTTGTCCGTGGAAGCATCCCTGTCAGCATGCTGCACCTCGAAGCCCCGCAGGTTGGGATAACCGTAAAATGGCTGGTAAAAACAACACCTTTGGCAGCCAGCTTATCAATGTTGGGAGACTTGATATAACCCGCTCCGTAACAACCGAGTTCAGGACGAAGGTCATCTACACAAATAAATAACACATTCGGCTTAACAGGTTCTTTTGCTATTGCATCCGCCTGGCTACCGAATAATTGCACAAATGGAAACAGTAAAAAATTATAGGGTATCAGTCTCATTGACAGAAGAATAAAATTGATTTATATAAAACTTGCTTCTTAGAGAATATTATAATTCTTCTTTGCTTTTGCACTCAAATTGCTTAGTTTCAACGTTAGTTGGGATTTGAGATTTCAAGGAACTAAAACTACAAAAAAACCCGATACTACAACCGGCAGGATATCATTGGAAAGAACACCATTACGGATGCTTTTCCCTGCAGGCTTTTGACTCTTGTTTCAGCATCAAATTAAAAGATGAAAGTTTAAGAAAAAAGCGGTAAGATTGTCATTCATTACCGTTCCCTGAACCTTTCTCCTTGCAGGGGTCAGTATGACCGGATATGGGGATGTCAGCATCACGGGATATTCAGGATTCAAAGAAAATTAAAATGATGAATAAAAAGATTATCCGGTCGTTATTGTTTTTATTAACCATTGTAATTACCTGCACTGCCTTCGCTGCGGCAAACATTAGCGTTACTCCATTAGACAGTCTCCGTAACGAATTAAATAATAGCAAAGGATTCGATAAAATCTCCACCCAGTTGGAACTTGCTCTTCGAATCATGGGAAATAACAAACAGGAAGCGCAGGTCCTGGCAAATTCCGCGCTGATTGCAGCCAAAACTACGAATAATATAAACCTGGAATTGCGTGCTTATTTTATTCTGGGCAGAATAAATGAGTTATTGGGCAACAAGGATTTTTCTGAGGCTTATTACGATACTGCCTTAATAATCACAGAGGCTTCCGGTGATAATTGGTACAAAGGAGAAATCCTGTTCCGCAAAGGTGTAATTCAGTACAATCGTGGTGAAGAAATAAATGCACTTGAGAATTTTAATGCCTCGCTTCAGGCTTGTCGTTTATCAGACAATTTCAAAATTATGGGCTCTTCCTACTCAATGATGGGAACCATATTCAGGGTTAACGGACTATATGACAGAGCCATTGAGTATATAATTAACTCAAAGCTAAATTATGAGAAAGCAGGATTTTTAGAGGGCAATGCCTGGGATGCGTATATATTAGGACGGATATACTCGGACTTAAAACTTCCTCAAAAAGCCCTGGAATATTTTCAGGAAGCCCTGGAAATATACACCAAACAGGCCTCTGTTGATGGAAACCAGGATGGCGTGGCAATTTGCTATGAGCAGATTGGATTGCTCAACTTAGCTTCGGGCAATTTCAAGGAAGCAGTTGAGTACATTGATCAAACGCTGAAAATATATACCGCCAATAAATCTGTAATCGGACTTTCAAACGCTCATAAGAACCTGGGTATAATTGACTATTCAATGGGAAATTACGAGATGGCTGAAAAACATTTATATGAGTCACTTAAGGTAAAAAATGAAGTCGGAGATTTACTCAGTCTGCCCACAATATATGAGTATCTCGGATTATGCCTCATTGGGAAAGGCCAAACAGATGAGGGTTTCAGCAGTTTAAAACGAGGGTTAACCTTAGCCCTGTCAAACAACCAAAAAAAAATCCAGTTAAATATTTATTCAAAGTTAACCGAAGCTTATTTGAATATCAATGATCTAAAAAATGCAATTAACTACCAGAAAAAACAAATCGAAATTCAGGATTTGCTACTTACAGGTGCTGCAAACATTAAAATGGAGCAGTTGCAGGCAATTTATGAGCTTGATAAGCAAAACGGGCAGATTATAGAACTTGAAAAACAAAACGAAATCAATTCCCTAATAATCAATCAACATTGGATTTCACAACTACTTATGATTATTGGAATCACTATTGCATTTTTAATTACTGTATCGATATATTGGTTTTACAATAAAATCCGGCAGAAAAACCTCGAACTTAAGGAAATTAATGCTGCCAAGGATAAATTTTTTGCAATCATCGCACATGATTTGCGCGGACCAACGGGGAATTTGGCTGCTTTTCTGGAGTATCTGAATGAATCGTTTAATGATCACAGTCCTGCTGAATTAAAAGATATTTTATCGTCATTATATAAATCAGCGGAAAATGTAAGTGGACTACTTGAAAATTTGCTTATTTGGGCACGGTCACAGTTAAATAAAATCGAATTCAGTCCGACGGAATTAAAACTGACTGATGTTATTCAGAATTCTATAAAGGGACTAAAGCAATCTGCTGATAATAAAGAGATTGATATTACATTTGAATTGAATGATCAGATTTTTGTATTGGCTGACCCAAACATGATACAGACAATAATGCGTAATATTCTCAGCAATGCAATTAAATTCACACCCCGGGGAGGTTCGGTAATCATCAAAACAGATGTGATGAACATGAATAGTGCAAATATTCATATTATAGACAATGGCGTCGGAATTGAAGAATCTTCACTCTCCAAAATCTTTGATATAACCAATATACTTCATACAAACGGTACTGAAGATGAAAAGAGTACCGGTTTAGGATTAATCCTTGTTAAGGATTTTACCGAGAAAAACAATGGAACTATAAAAATTGACAGCCAAAAGGGTAAAGGTACCACTGTTTCATTTACCTTACCTGCAATTCAGGGACACAAGCTACAGGCAAGTTCAATCAATTAAATCTCCATCATTTTACCCGGTTGCTCCTGTTATATTATAATCGCTCTGCTTCAAAAATCACAAAATTCCTGTAACATATTTGCAATTTAATACGTATTGGTTGTCTGTTAGTTGTTTAATTTAAAATTCAAAAAAGATGGAAAATTTAATGACCAATGAACAGTTTAACATGGCAGTCGGCGGAATAAAAATAATTCCAAAAAGACAAAGCAAGGAATTGGTTCTCGAAGGAAAATTCGATATTAATGATGCATTGACACAACTGGGAATTTATTGGACAGTCGCGAAGCCGGTTTTAAATTTGGCCAAAATTATTACTCCGCGAAAAATCAATAAAACCATTACGGAATTAACAGTTGTCGTCGATAAGCTTTGTAAATCCCCATCGGAGAACGAGAAAAGTGAATTGCTTGACAAATTTGCCATGGTTTGGGGGACTGTAAGACCAATTCTGGAAAACACCAAAGCGCTTACCGGTCCAAAAGCTGATAAAATAATTGATGAATTTAATCAAATAGGCGACGTGTTGGCTACCTCGTAAGCTCCGACCAGGGAAATTGTTCCCGATCGGATTTTGAGTTGTTCCGGCACTTCTTTTCGCTGATATTAAATTTTAAACGACAATACGCCTATCGACGATTTTTTTGCTGATGACCCCAGAGTATTTATCGGGCCTGGTATCAGCTTAACATCATAGACATAGGGGTTGATGATTGTCGGATCATTACGCAGTAGGTTGTCAATGAAGAAACAGCTTTAAATGACAATGCTGCTGATTAAAACTGTCTGTTAACCGGAAGTTTGATATAGTAAACTTACCAAATTAATAATAATTATTAAATATTTAGTCTGATTTTCACTACTTTAGTAAGATAAAAACCGACCTTGTCAGCGTGTGCAACGGACCTGTCAGCGTGCTCTGCACCTGACAGGTCCTAATATTTAAGACGGGCATAATCTAAATAGTTCAAAATGGTTCAAATGTTAACGCCCAAAATTAGTTAATCCATAAAGCGCTTTCTCCAAATTCAAAATCTGATCAATAACCCGTAACACAAACAACCAATTTATGGAACGATACATCGAACAGCTAATTGACGATATTCACTTGGCAACATGGAACATCAGGCCTCCACACAAAATATGGAAGCTTTCGGAAGCAGATCCTTACGATGAACCGGAATTGGAAGATATGTCCTTTATAGAAAAGAATCTTTACGGCAAGAAAAAACGGATTTCAAAAATTACAGGAATTGATTTCGAAAACCTGCTTTGTTTGATGAACTGAAGGGATCAGCGCAACGATACCAATTTCGAATGTGGTGCCTTCGATAAACTTTAAAGAATTGGGTAAACCTGCCATGTGCTGCGCACGCTGACAGGTTTACCCATCAACCGCCTCTAAAACCATCAAATATTCCACCAACAGTCCTAAAAACAGAAATCTCAACCTCTGATTTTCAGATGATTGAGATTTTAACTGTAGCCTCACCGCGACTCGAACGCGAATCTAAAGTTTAGGAAACTTCCATTCTATCCCTTGAACTATGAGGCCAAAATATTTTGCAGTGCAAAAGTAATCATTTTCCGATCCCGACAAACAGATCGGGATTACTGCTAATGATTATTACCTATTGGTATGCTCTTCAGTTTACTGGCAGCCTCAACTAGAACTTCATCAGGCTTGGCAAAGCAGACCCTGATTAGCTGATTCTTCGTTTTTTCGTGCTGAAACGCAGAAAAAGGAATAGTGGCTACACCGAATTCACGTATGAGCCGTATGGAAAAATCGATATCCGGTTCATCGGATATCTTACTGTAATCCAAAATCTGGTAATAGGTCGAATGAGTAGGGACAATTTCAAAATTACTTCCCTTCATAAGGGAGATAAATAAATCACGCTTGCGATGATAGGCCTCACAAATCGCCTTGAAATCCTGACCTTCCCCTAAAAATTCAGCCAACGCATACTGGGCAGGAGTATTAACACTGAATCCCTGGAATTGCTGAATTTTTCTGAATTCTGTCATAAACTTTTCAGGACCGATAATATAGCCAATCCCCCAACCTGTAATATTAAATACATGTCCGAAACTTGACACAATCAGACTCTTAGCCGCCAGCTCAGGTATTGAGGCAAGGCTGTGAAACTGCTGCTCGTCAAAAACAATATTGTCGAAAACTTCGTTGCTCAGTATAACCAGTTTCGTGCCGTTGGTCATCCTTTTCAACTGATCGAGATCTTCTTCACTGAATATTCTTCCGGTCGGATTCTGGGGATTATTGATGATAATCATTTTGGTCTTCGAAGTGACCAGTTTCTTCACCTCTTCCCAGTCGATGCGGAAATCGGGCTTTTTCAGGTTAACAAAAATCGGACGTCCGCCATTGAGTTCTATAAACGGAGCATACGATTCCTGAACAGGTTCAAAAATAATCACCTCTTCACCCTCTTTAACAAAAGTGCTTATTGCGGTGGTCATCGCCTGGGCGGGACCAGCTGTAATGGTGATGTTGGTTTCGGCATCGTAACTGGTATTACTCTGCTGATTTACAAGGTCGACAATTTGCCTCCTTAACTGTTCAATACCTTCGGCCGGAGAAAAATCATTATTCCCCAATCGCATATATTTGCTTACCAGGTCGATCAGTTTATCGGGACAGGCAAGATTGGACATAGGGTTTGCCAGATCAATAGCATGAACCTCTTCAGCAATTTCGAGAATTGCTGCAAAGGCATTTTTCTTCGATGCTGGAATTTTTGATGAAACCATTTTTATGTAATCAGTTGCTAATTGCAAAAGTAACATTATTTTCGTCGCATCATTCAGATTTGCAGGACCAAAATTGATGCTCCGTAAATATCTTATCTGTTAAAATCTTTTAAGCTGTCAATGAAGCATTTCCTGAATTACACCCAACGATTTCAACAAAAGTTTATTCCCCAGGTGGAGTCCGTAATATTCGAGTATAAAATCAAGAAATGTGGCCCGTAACCGCTTATCGGGCTTGAATTCCGGCGAATCCTGGTAGTTCATCCCCATTAAAAGGGAAAGGACCGAACTGTCGGGATATTTTAAAAACCATTGGTGAGCGGGAGTCGAGGCAACGAATTTTCCGGCTATCATATCAAAAATCCGGTTCGTTTCCGAATAGTTGTTGGTCGGGGCAAATCCAAGGTAACGGGTTAGTTGAATCAAAAACAACAGATGGTAATTGCTGACCCCTTCTTCCATAACATCCAGGATTTGAATCGACCGGTACAGAAATTCAAACAATTCGGGTCTCGACTCTTCTTCGCGAAGAACTTTATAGAGCATCTCAGCCAGAAATATTGCCTGTGAGGATTTTACAATCGAGAAGGGGATCGATCCGAACGGAGATAAGTTTTTTATTTCTTTCACCCGCTGTAATTCTCTTCCCTGCTTAAAGTCGACCTCCATCTCCAACAGGAAAAATTGCTTCAGCTGGTTTCCCTTTACAGCCGATTTTTTCCCGTGAATTCCCTGCATGATGAACGACATCCTGCCAAACACCTCGGTGTAAATGGTGGTAATCACCGCGCTATCACCATATTTGAGGCTCTGAAGAACTATTCCCCGCGTCTTTTGCAACATTTTTCAGGTTTTCAGTCAGAAAATTACCGGCTCTCTTATCGAACAGACATAAAGTAATTTGAGATACCTCTCTTCGAATGATAGTCTTTACACCAATTGCTTAAGATAATCAACCAGTTTATTCACAGCACGACCTCTGTGGCTGATCTGGTTTTTATCTTCAGCCGACATTTCGGCAAACGACTGATTAAAGCCATGTGGCATAAAGATAGGATCGTAACCAAATCCTGCATCACCCTGTCTTTCAGTCAGTATCTTCCCCTCAACAATTCCTTCAAACTGAGTTTCTTTCCCATCAATAACCAGCGAAATCACACATCTGAAACGAGCATTCCGGTTGGTTTGGTCTGCCATTTTTTCCAGTACTTTTAAAACATTGGCCACAGAGCTTTTTTCTTCCCCTGCATACCGGGCCGAATAGACACCCGGTTCATTCCCGAGCGCCTCAATTTCGAGACCAGTATCGTCAGCGAAACAATTTATCGCGTATCTATCCCATATATAGAACGATTTCTGTGTGGCATTGATCTCAAGGGTATCCCCCGTTTCCGGGATGTCTTCTGTACAGCCAATATCGGCCAGACCTGTCAATTCATATTCTGATGGCAGAATCTGCCTGAGCTCCTTTAGTTTGTGATCGTTGTTGGTTGCAAATACCAATTTTCTCATCGTAATTATAATGTTTGTGCAAATTTAATCTAATTCGTAAAAAAGTGGATGCATCATGGCATTCCTGTAACAAATCCTACCGAATCACCGTATGAGTTTATTTTACCTAAACATTAAGAAGATGGAATATCCACGAAGAGTCATCGTAAGGGGAGAATCGAACAGAGAAATTGTTAAAGCCATTCAGACGAAATTAAATGAAAGAGGATTTGGCATTATCAAGGTAAACGGCATTTTTAACGAAATTACCGAAAGTGCGGTACGTTTATTTCAATCCCAGACCCGCGATTCGCATGGAAATCCGCTAGTAATTGACGGTCAAATGGGGCCAATCAGTTGGGCTGCGCTGTTTTTAGACCGGGAAAAACGACCTGAATCCGAATCTCAAACCAATGCACTTCTGTCGAAAGTCCTCGAAATAGCAGCCTCTCAGGTTGGGGTTCTGGAATTTCCTCCCGGATCGAACCGTGGACCAAAAGTGGAGCAGTACCTTGCCAGTGCAGGTTGCAATCCCGGCGATCCATGGTGTGCTTCATTTGTATACTGGTGCTTTAATGAAGCAGCAAAATCACTTAATATGAAAAATCCGTTGGCCAGAACTGGTTCCTGTATGAATCACTGGATAAAAACAAAAGGGAAAAAGGTGCCCGGTTCTCAAGCCACTCAAAACCCGGCTCTTATTCATCCCGGATTCATTTTTATTATGGATCATGGAAAAGGCAAAGGGCATACCGGGATTGTGCGAAGCGTTGGTAACGGGTATATGAATACTATCGAAGGAAATACAAATATTGCAGGCAGCCGCGAGGGGCTTGGAGTGGCCGAATTAAGACGAAAAATCAACACAATCAATGCCGGATTTATAGATTACAGCAGTTAGGGTAAATCTTGTGTTGTGAACCGGAAGAGGAATAATTAAAATCTATCAGATACGATGAACAGGCTTTCCTTAAAAAATATTCTTTCGCTCTTTTTTCTGGTTACAGCATTAACCGGCTGCGTGAACCTGAAATACGTCAGTAATTTCTCGTCTTCTTCCTTAAAAAGTGTTCGGAATTTCGAGGAGATCGGCTACAGTTTCACCATGAATTGTATTGAGAACTGCCAGGAGCAAAAGGTTAGTGACCTGAACTTTAGTTCACGGGAGTGCGATTGCCAAACGAACGAGAGCGCGGACAGTGTAACCCTGATAATTTATAACGCGGTGAAGGGCTACCTCGATGGTTTATCCAACCTTTCGAATAATACCCTAACCAATTATAAGGTAAATGCAGTGACAAAGTCGTTGAATCAGCAGGATTATAAGTCATTGAATGTCGAAAAAACACACGTTGAGGCCTGGTTAAACATCTCCAATATCCTGCTTAAAGCCTTTACCAATAAATATCGCAGAAACAAAATCAAGGAATATGTAAACGCGGGCAACGAACCGTTGAAAGTCTTAACAGGTTTTTTGGATTTTAATCTGTCTGAAAATTTGTCGGGTAAGTTAAACGTTCAGAAGCAACGATTAAAAGATTACTATTTTGACCTTACCAACGACTCAACTCTTTCAACCTTTGAAAAAAGAAACGCTGCAGAGGATTATTACAACCGGATAAATAAAATCGAGGCCAAACAAAAAGAACTGACGACTTATTCTAAAATTCTGAAAAAGGTTGCAGGCGGGCATCAAAAACTTACCGATAATCTTGAGCGGTTAAATACAGATGAAATCATTGAACAGCTGACACAATATTCAAGTGACATTCAGGACCTGATTACGGAATATAACAAAATCGCAAAAAAATAAAAATGGCACAGCTAACCTCCCAACAGGTAAACGAACTTGCAGACAATTTCCTGGCTATGGCCGAAGCGATCGGAGATTACAGGATCCGTAATTTTCACAGCCTTACAAAAGCACAAAATGATGAACTGAGCGCTTCGACGAAGCAGGTACTTCAATATGCCGACGACTTATATACCCTGTCTGCAATCCTGGTAATGGATAATGTGCAAAATTCATTGATTACCATAAAGCAAATAACCGGTGAAATGAAGAACACTTATCAAAAACTGCTGCTGGTTCAGGACGCACTCGACATTGCCGGTTCTGCTGTTACATTTTGCAAAGCTGTTGTAAGTCTGAATCCGCATTCAATAATCGTAGCCACAGGCGGATTGATAGCCTGTTTGAATGCAGTACACTAATCGGGAAACGCGGATTAACAAAAAAAGCGTTCGGAATCAGGTTGTTATTAATTCTTAAAAAATTCACTACACATGAAAACAACAGATTTTACAAATCATCCGGAAGTGGTACAATTGATCAATGGGATGAAAAACGATAAATTAGATCAGAAGCCGTTCTCTGATCTGCTGGACAAGAGTGGCAATCAGTATATTGAACTTGTACAGGAAGGTGGAGGAGTATTGGGTGTAGCATTGCTTGGTTATACCTATGTGCTTGAACAGATGGGAATCCGGTTTTTTAGTCTTGCGGGTACCTCTGCGGGATCGATCAACGCCATGTTACTCGCCGGGCTGGGTGATGTTTCACTGCTTAAAACGGAAAAGGTAATCGATGTGCTGGTTAATAAAAATCTGTATGACTTTGTCGATGGGGAGGATGATGCGAAAGACTTTATCAAGGCGCTGGTCGAAAAGGCAAAACGGGTGAAATTAATCTGGAAAGGATGGCAGGTTCTTGATGAAATATTTGACGACCTGGGATTAAACCCCGGAGATGACTTTCTGAACTGGCTTACTGAATTCCTGAATGACCATAACATTAAAACATTGGCCGATCTGAACAACCAGTTTTTAAAGTTGCCCACCGACCTGTTAATCCGTGAAGGGATTGACAGAACTCTCGATGGACTTCAATCCCGACTGGCCATTATCACTGCTGATCTTACCACCGAAACCAAGGTTGAATTCCCCCGAATGGCCAGTCTTTACTGGGCTAACCCTCACCAGGAGAACCCTGCACTGTTCGTAAGGGCTTCGATGTCGATTCCCTACTTCTTCCGGCCCGTATGCATCAGGGATATACCTGATGGTCCCGAAGCGAAGAAAAACTGGGAGGAAACCGTTAGTTTTAATGGCCCTCCACCAAAGGAATGTTATTTTGTTGACGGCGGAATTTTATCAAATTTCCCGATCGATGTTTTCCACAAATGGAATTCAATCCCCCGTTTACCCACTTTTGGTATTCGTCTGGGAGATAACCGTGATATTGCGAACAGGATCTCTAACCCAACCAGTTTGTTCGGAGCGATGTTCAACTCCTCGCGTCATCTGCACGATTATGATTTTCTACTCAAAAATCCCGACTTCAGTCAGCTCATCGCCAAGATTGATATTGGCCATCACGACTGGTTAAATTTCGGAATTTCGGATGAGGCAAAAGTTGATTTGTTCAGGCGCGGTGCAGTGGCTGCCGCGAATTTTCTGAGAAAATTTGAGTGGATTGAATACAAAAAACTCCGGGAACAGCTTATACAACCCTGTTGATGAATAGATTAAACAATAAAAACATTCTTCACAAGTTGGAACGTGCGATTTGTAATCGATCTGTTATTAACCAATCGCATTAAGGCGTTTACAATTCGCCTGATCCCACTATTAAACCCTGCGGTTCCGTGCACCGTACTGGAAGCCCGGATTCTTCTGCCAGTGTGTGCACGTCAGAATTGAAGCAATTCCAAATCGCGTGTCAAATACCGTTTAGTTGCAAAATATTATTTCTACCTTTGATGCTCAAATATTACTTGACAAGTAACCTTTATACTTAATATTTTTTTCAAAAACATTAAGTATAAAGGTTAACCACGCTGTTTTAAAGATCTATTATTTTCTTATATTGAAGATCAATAATTTATGTTATCACCTAACTGTTGTGAATAAAAAGTCTGTTTTAATAGTGGGTGCCGGAATCGCGGGAATAGCCACGGCGATTCGTCTGGCAAAAAATGGTTTCGAAGTGAGCGTCTTTGAGAAGAATGCCCAACCTGGTGGCAGGTGCAGCCAGATTGTTCGTGACGGTCACCGGTTTGACCTTGGGGCAACCATTCTTTTAATGCCTTCGATCTACCGCGATGTGTTTAATTCCATGGGGCTGGATTTTGATTCATGTTTTGAGTTAAAGGATCTTTCTACAATTTACAGACTTTATCTGGGTAATGGTGAGCAATTGAATTTCTCAAAGGATGATAAGGTGATGAAAACCCAGCTCGAAGCGATTGAACCCGGAAGTTTTAATTCTTATAAAACCTACATTGAAATAGGATATGCTTTCTTCCGCGATTCGTATAAAAATCTGCTGTCGCGTAACTTCTACAACTTGTCTGAATTCATCACTACTGATAACCTTATGATGCTCTTGCGGTTAAAAACATACCTCAAACACAGCACATTCATCCGCAGGTATTTCAAAGACAGTAAGTTACAACAAGCCTTTACCTTTCAGAACATCTATGTGGGACAAAGTCCCTTAAAGGCTTCAGCCCTCTTTGCAATGCTCCCTGCGGCCGAATTAACCGAAGGGGCGCTCTTTCCGGTCGGAGGAATGTTCAGCGTGGCGTTGAAACTCGAATCCGTGGCGAAAGAGGCGGGTGTGAAATTCTTCTATAACAAGGTGGCTGAAAAGATTGAGACATCGGGAAACCTTGCTAAACTGCTGCATTTCAGTGACGAAACTACTGCGACAGCTGATCTTATCGTTATCAATGCCGACCTTCCTTATGCCTACAACAATCTGTTGCCCGACAAGAAGATATCTGAAAAACTGAAAGACAAAGCTTATGCCTGTTCGGCCATCGTTTTCCATTGGGGACTCAGTAAAGCTTACCCCCATTTCGCCCATCACAGCATTTTTCTTGCCGGTAAATACCGCGAAAGTCTCTCTGCGATTTTTGATCATAATTCATTATGCGGGCAACCCAGTTTTTACATTCATGCCCCTTCGGTAACCGACCCTACTTCAGCTCCTGCACAGGAGGATTCGGTATCCGTAATAGTTCCGGTCGGACATCTGAGCGAAAAGAACCCGCAGGATTGGGAGAAACTTAAAAACAATGCCCGGTCCGGAGTACTTGACAGACTCAGGCAGGAGGGAATTACGGATTTGGAGCAGCACATTAAATTTGAAATTTGTTACACTCCGGTTGCCTGGAAATCAATCTATAATATCTCGAATGGTTCTGTATTCGGAAGTCTTGGACACAACATCATGCAGATGGGATACTTCAGGCCTCATAACCGGCATGACCGATACCGCAATGTCTATTTTACCGGCGGAAGCACACATCCCGGGAACGGAGTCCCTCTCGTATTGTTATCGTCGAAGCTTACGTCAGAACGGATTATAAAGGAGAATAGTCCGGTTTAAGTGATATGCTGAATAGTTAGTGTTTGGCAGATTTGAAATGAATTTTTAAAGCGAAAACCAATTGAATAAGCGAAAACAGACAACTATATACTAATGTTAGATCAGAATTTACCTTCATTTTTAATTTCAACTGTGATAAGATGTCATGCTAAATTTTATGTCATTTAATTTGGTGATTTCCGTCAGAATCATCTACTTTTGGTAAAACTTAACTATGAATAAACAGCCCGGAACATACCTCTCCATTTTTAATCAACTCGATTTCGAAAGGATTATCGATCACCCAAATATCCTTATTGCTGCCAATTTCTGGGATGAGGATCGATACCTTGCTGCGAAAACATGTTACAGGTTTATGCGGCAGATCGATGATTTAATCGACAATTATAAATCAGTAAACAAAGCAATCGCAGAATCAGAAAGAGCGCATTTCGAATTTGAAGTGATGCAATGGATCAATTCAGTACACGAAAACGGGCAGAGGGAAGGGGAGCTGACCGGAACCTTAAACAGGTTCAGGATACCGCGGTGGACTATGGAAACTTTCGCCAGATCGATGATCTATGATATTTATCACGATGGATTTGCCTCGCTCGAAACTTTCCTTGACTACTGCAGCGGGGCTTCTATTGCCCCCGCCTCGGTCTTTGTTCATCTGTGCGGAATTAATCTGAATGGCTCAGAATACAGGGAACCCGTGTTTGATGTAAAGGAGGCAGCCACACCATGCGCAGTATTCAGTTATATTGTTCATATCATCAGGGATTTCCAAAAAGATCAGCACAATAACCTGAACTATTTTGCCGATGACCTTGTTGCGGCACATGGTTTGGATCGTGCGCAGCTCAAATCGATCAGTAACGGGGGTGAAATTCCACAGGGATTCAGGGAATTAATCAGAAAATACCATCAGATCGCAGATGAGTACCGGTTAAAGACGTTCCGGATGATTCAAAGAATTAAGCCACTGGTTGAACCTCGCTACCAGTTAAGCCTTGAAATCATCTTCGATCTCTACCTGATGGTTTTTGAACGCATTAATCCCGATTCAGGCACTTTTACAGCCCTTGAACTTAATCCCACTCCTCATGAGATCAGAAACCGGGTTTATAACACGATTCTTGCGTTCCGGGAATCAGAAGTCCCAGCAGTAAAGCCTGTAACAAATTGAATGAATTCCAATAGTTTATTTTCAGTCAAAATAGGCTATCTTGTGATTTTCTTTAGAACAATCGTAGATAAGAGTATGGCAAAAAATATAGAAATCAGGTGTGTAAATAAAGAAGTTACCTGTAAATTTCCACTTGGAACAACCCTGGGCGAGATAGCAAAGGAGCTTTCAGTTGATTCAAAAAGGCCAATCCTTGGCGCTTTTGTCAATCACCGGCCCAAACCTCTCGATTATGAGTTAGTCAAACCACGTATGGTCGAATTTATTGATTATTCATACCGTGATGGTCAGCGCATGTATCTTCGGACACTTTCCTTTATATTGTATGCATCGGTACGGAATCTGTGGCCCGATTCAAGGCTGGTAATCGATCATGCCATTTCGAAAGGATATTTTTGTGAACTTGAAGGACTGAATAAAACATTCACGGAGGAAGATGTCTGGCTGATCGCGGACGAAATGAGGTCAATTATCAAACAGAATATTCCCATTGAGAGGAAGATGATTCTCACAGAAACAGCTGTTACGTTACTTGAGACGAATGGCCTGTTACGTAAGGCGGAACTTTACCGCAATTACGGAAGACTTTATGCTCCTATGTTTTACCTGGGTGATCATGTAAATTTTTTCTACGGGCATATGCTCACTTCAACCGGCTGTATCCAGAATTTCGGGATCGAAAAATACTATGATGGCATCCTGCTTCGTTTCCCGATCCCTGCAAATACAAACGAATTGGAACCGGCGATTAAGCAGGATAAACTTTTCGGCATTTTCCGAGAACATAAAAAATGGGCCGAAATTCTGAAAGTTGAAGATATTCCGCGCCTGAACGCAGTCACCAAAGCTGGTCAGTACGGCAATTTAATAAAGATATCAGAGGCATTGCACGAAAAGAAAATAGGTGAGATTGCCACTGCAATTACCAACAAGCGCGAAAAGGTTAATATTGTTCTCGTTGCCGGTCCGTCAAGCTCAGGCAAAACAACCTTTAGCCGCAGGCTGGGCATTCAATTGGCCGTAAACGGACTGCATGCCATTGAGATTTCGGTCGATGACTTCTTTGTTAACCGCGAGTTGACCCCAACTGATGAACAGGGTAATTACGATTTTGAATCCCTGGAGGCAATTGACATCCCCTACTTTAATGATTTTCTGTTAAGGCTGACCGCCGGAGAGGAGGTTGAGATTCCCCGGTTTAATTTTCTTCTTGGACAACGTGCGATGAGCGGAAAGAAGCTGAAAATGGAAAAGGATAATATATTAATAATTGAAGGAATACATGGACTGAATCCGGATCTCATACCATTGATTGATCCTGTAAAAACATACCGGATTTTCGTCTCTGCGCTGACCCAGATATCGATTGATGAGCACACCTACATCCCTACAACTGATAACCGACTGCTGAGAAGGATCATCCGCGACAGTAAATACCGCGGATACGACGCGGGTACAACAATTGGTCGCTGGCCGAGTGTCCGCAGGGGTGAAGAAAAACATATTTTTCCCTTTCAGGAGAATGCCGATTTCATGTTTAATTCGGCACTTATTTATGAACTTGCTGTGATTAAGAAGTATGCAAGCCCGCTGTTAAAACAGGTAAAGGAAAATACCCCTGAATACTCCGAAGCCGTTCGGCTGTTAATCTTTAACTCCTATTTTGAACCAATTCCTGAAGAAGAAATCCCGCCGACATCTGTCCTGAGAGAGTTTCTGGGTGGCAGTAGTTTCGACTATTAGGGACGCTGATTGAACTGATTGAACTGATTTCCACTGATTTTCTCATCTGTGATTATCTCCCGATTCCTGGGACAGGTTGTAGCATCCGCGTAATCAGCGTTCTAATTTTTATCTTTTGGCAGTCCAATCTACTCACAACGAATTCAGGAAAAAGATTAGCAATTCTTAGTTGAAGCAGATTTAATCAAAATAAAGCAATTTGGGTTTTTAAGCAAGCCACATTTATCGACAACCCTTTATGAGAATCAATTGTTATCTCTTTTTTAAAAGCGGGGATACTGATTTATGATGGAATTGCAAACATATGATCGTCTGGCGTATCTGGAAATGACAGCATGGCAAAAGAAAATGGTGCGCAAGCCATCGTTGTTGAATTACCTGTCAAAAAAAATTCAAACGAAGGTCAATAACTGGATCCCTGAAAAAGTACACCAGGCCATAACAACAACGATTAAACAGATGATACGGGCCGTCCTGTTCAGTGCTCAGTATGTAACTTCCCAGCCATTAACGAATGCCAGCCTGCAGGAACGCGAGGAAGGAGTTCAGAAAAAAATAGACTGGTACAAAAATACAGCTGCCGTTGAAGGTGGTATAACAGGGGCAGGCGGAATTCTCCTGAGTTTTGCAGATTTTCCGGTCTTAATCGGCTTTAAAATAAAACTCCTGTTTGAAATAGCGTCACTCTATGGTTTCGATGTCAATGATTACAAAGAACGGGTTTACCTGTTGCACATTTTCGAATTGGCATTTTCGGGTGATGCACACCGAAAGAAGGTATACCTCAAAATGACCGACTGGGCGGAAAAGAGCAAGAAATTACCGGCCGACATCAACCAGTTTGACTGGAGGAATTTTCAGCAGGAATACCGCGATTATATCGATCTTGCAAAAATGGCCCAGATGATTCCTTTGATCGGGGCGCCGGTTGGCCTGATTGTTAATTATCAACTGATTAAAAAACTAGGTATCACCGCAATGAATGCCTACAGGATGCGATTATTAAGTAAATAATATTACGGCTGTACTACTATTGGTGAGATCTAAAAAATAACATCACACACCGATTTCAGCTAAATATAAAAAATACAAAGCATGGAAAAAAATCGGAAAGTATACATTTATATTGCAACATCCCTTGATGGATATATTGCAAAACCGGACGACGACCTCACTTTTTTATCGATGGTTGAGCAGCAGGGTGAGGATTATGGTTATGCTGATTTTATCAGTTCTGTTGATACTGTTATTTTGGGACGCAGGACCTATGACTGGATGATGAAATATATGGATGAATTTCCGCACACAGGCAAAAAAACCTATGTTATTACTCACAACCCGCGACCTTCCGCCGGAACGGTAAAATTTTATACCGGCGACCTGAGGGAACTGGTGTTAAACCTGAAACGTGAGAGCGGAAAATCAATTTTTATTGACGGAGGTGCCGAAATCGTGACCCAACTCCTCGGGGAAAATCTTATCGATGAATACATTATTTCAATTATCCCGGTTTTACTCGGCGATGGAATACGATTGTTTAAAGATGGCCGACCCGAACAGAAATTAAAACTAATTAATTCAAAACAATTCGAAAAGGGTTTAGTGCAGTTGCATTACATCCGGTCAGATGATTAATAAATGCCATAGACTCCTTAATACATTTATTTAAACCTCAGCCCGTTCCAGTCATTTCCCAGGGTAGCCTGCGCGATTGAGAATTTTTTACCCTGATCATCCAAAATTACCGGCAAAAGAAATTTCCGAAATTTTAATATGATACTGTAACTAATTGTTGGGATAACCGTCTTAACAGCAAATCAAAAACATACAACAATGAAAACGTCAATTTTTACTCTTATAGTTGTTTTTATTTGCAGTGCCTTCGGATTGAAGGCTCAGGATACCGTCCGGGTAAAGGTTCTCGGGAAAAATGTGGTTACCGTTGTTGAGGAAGAAGGTCGCACCGACGTAAAAGTCGGTAATAACGCCATCGACATTCACGATGGCGATGGCGATACCGTAAAAGTCAGGCTCGGGCGAAAGGGGGTTATAATTACGGAAAAGGACCATGGGTCCGATATCAAAATTGATGATCTCGATGACGATGAATTGGAATCATGGACTGGTCATCCCGCCCGGTTCAAAGGTCACTGGTCTGCTTTTGAGATAGGAATGAATTCATTTGACAAAGTCGATTACAAGAATTTCACGCCTAATTTTATGGACCTGTACCAGAACAAATCGTACGAGGTAAATATTAATATCCTGAGATACAGTATTGGTTTGCAAAAAGAGAAGCAGAATATTGGTATCGTTACAGGTCTTGGTCTTTCCTTCAACGACTACAGGTTCTCGAATCCGTATACCATTGAGAATGAGAATGGCCTTGTCACGCCTGTCGCGCTGGAGCAAACAGGACTTTCAAAATCAAAACTTTCTACCACTTTTGTGTCTGTACCGGTAATGTTTGAATTCCAGATTCCGGTGAATGATCAGGACAGACGGATCTATTTTTCAGGAGGGGTTATCGGGGGTGTTAAAGTTGGGTCACATACCAAAGTTAAAGTGAACGGCGACAAGTCGAAAAACCGTGACGACTTCAATATCAATCCGTTTCGCTATGGAGCAACAGCGCGTCTGGGGTATAAAGGAATTAATATCTTCGGAACTTATTATTTCTCACCATTTTTCAAGGACGGTCGCGGTCCTGAGCTTTTTCCGTTTACAATTGGAATCGGCTTAATGAACTGGTAAATATTCGTCACCGGATACATCTGTAAAAACCGTGGTTGGTACCCTGGAAGGAGAAGGAGAAATTCAGAAATGATTCTTCATTTTACATCTCATAGACCATATATTTATTATAAAGGCCATCTCAGGTTTAATCGTGAGATGGCCTTTAAATTTATTTTAGGGTGTACTGAAAAACTCACAAGATATTCAAGAGGCTGTCTAAAAACTCTGTGTCTCTCTGTGTATCCTCAGTGTGACTCTGTGTAATTAATTGTATCACAGAGTTTCACAGAGTAGGCACAGAGTTTCACGGAGAAAAAAAGTGTTGTTATTTTACTTTTTGGACATCCTCATGTTTATAGAAACAGATTGAAAATGAAGGGATTAGACTCCGGTGGAGTCGAATCCCTTCTATTGTTTGCTGTATTTACTATAAACATATATTCCCTCCGGGATATTTTCTTTTGTTCCGACTAAATTTCAAGTACAGGATGAGTGTGGTATGGCGTAGAAAATCGTTGTACATCTTTTCATAGAAATAACAACTCATATTACTGAATGTCAATATTTAATCACTTTTTCATGTGCCCTATTTTACCACTTAAAGAGTGACAGAAATCCTACAGCGGTATATTTCCATGCTTTTTCAATGGATTTGTTTTATGCTTGTTTTGCGTCATTTCGAGTGCCTGGATTATTTTGAAACGGGTTTGCGACGGATAGATTATTTCATCAATATATCCAAGTTCTGCCGCCTTATAAGGATTCGCAAACTTCTCGCGGTAATCATCAATTTTTTGGGCAAGCTCCTCTTCATTCATTTTCTGGCGATGGATAATTTTCACCGCACCCTCGGCACCCATCACGGCAATTTCAGCCGAAGGATATGCAAAATTGATATCCCCCCCGATATGTTTGCTGCTCATCACATCGTAGGCGCCGCCATATGCTTTACGTGTGATAAGGGTGATTTTAGGTACTGTTGCTTCGGCGAAGGCATACAACAGCTTGGCACCATGCCTGATAATCCCTCCGAATTCCTGGGATGTTCCGGGAAGAAATCCGGGTACATCAACAATAGTCACAATAGGGATATTGAACGCATCGCAAAAACGGACGAACCGGGCACCCTTAACCGATGAATTGATATCGAGCACTCCGGCAAGGCTTGCAGGCTGATTAGCCACAATGCCAACGCTTCGGCCTGCCATACGGGCAAATCCGATGATCATATTCGGTGCAAAGGCAGGCTGTATTTCGAAAAAGTTCTGATCATCGGCAATACTGGTGATCAGTTCCTTCATATCGTAAGGTTTGTTGGGATCATCGGGGATTAACGTGTTAAGCTTTTTATCCTCCCTGTTAATATCGTCCTTGCACTCCATGACATGAGTATCCTCCAGATTGTTTGAAGGGAGATACCCTACCAGTTCGCGGATCATCAGCAAAGCATGATCTTCATTATCGGCTGTCAGATGAGCCACTCCGCTTTTCATATGGTGGGTCGAAGCACCCCCCAATTCTTCCATGGTTACCTCTTCATGAGTTACCGCTTTAACCACATCAGGCCCTGTCACAAACATATAACTTGTGTCCTTGACCATCACAATAAAATCGGTGATTGCAGGAGAATACACTGCACCTCCGGCACATGGCCCGAGAATAGCTGAAATCTGCGGGATTACACCCGAACTCATGACATTACGGTAGAAAATATCGGCATAACCGGCAAGACTTTCGATCCCCTCCTGGATCCGCGCTCCGCCTGAATCATTCAGACCGATCAGGGGTGCGCCCATCTTCATGGCAAGATCCATGATTTTCACAATTTTATCGGCATTTGCCCTGCTCATAGTCCCTCCGAAAACGGTGAAATCCTGCGCGAATGTATAAACAAGGCGGCCATCAATTTTCCCATAACCAGTGATCACACCGTCACCCGAAAACCTGTTTTTTTCCATCCCGAAATCATGTGAGCGATGAATCACAAATTTATCCAATTCGACAAAAGTACCTGGATCAATCAGTATATCAATTCTTTCACGTGCAGTTTTTCTTCCGGCAGCATGCTGGCGGTCAATACGGTCCTTACCCCCACCCTCTTCGGCTTCTTTAATCCGTTCCCCGAGTCTCTCAAACTTATTTTGTTGTGATGACATGTATTTTCAATTATTTGAATGAAAATGTATAAATTAGTTACTTTAATTCTGGTTCAATTTCGTTTATAACCACCAAAAGCTGATCATTGTCGACTGTATCACCTTCTTTTACCAATACCTCACTGACAATGCCCCGTTTACCAGCTTTAAACTCGCTTTCCATCTTCATGGCAGATAAAACGATCAATGGTTGTCCTGCCTCAACGGTTTCGCCGGGTTTAACAAAGACCTTGACTACCTTTCCGGGCATCGGACTTCTTATGGTGTTATCGTTGTGAACTTGTTTGGATTGCATTCTGCTCTGGCGGTAGCGTGACTCATTATCCACCACCTCGACATCAAATTTTGAATATAAGGTATTAACATTGAAATGCTTAGGCTCCTTGCTCTCAATAACCTCGATATTAAAGGATTTCCCCTGATAAAGGATCGAAAATTCCAGGGCGCTTACTTTGACAATGTCGACATCATAGAGTTCGTCGTCAACTGCAAGTGTGAAGAGACTGCCTTCACGTTTAATTACTTTAACAATAGCATTACGGTCATTAACTTTAAGTTCGAGTTCCATGAAATAAAATTTATCTGAAAATGGCTTGCTGTTTATTTAATACATATAACTTAGTCTTCAAGATCAATTGTTGTTGATCATTGACTTTCAAGTTCTTATCTTTCGTGCTAAAATCTGGATGTGAATTTACGGAATTGTCCTTTCCAGTTAGTCTCCTTTTTTCCTGGTGTGACTGCATTTATTTTCTTGCTGTTATCAAGGTTGGAGAGATACTGGGCAAAGGTGGCGATGATTGCCATATCCTCATTTTTCCTGTCAAAGGCACCATTCGAAAGCAGAAACTCACTGTTTTTTTCAATAAAATGGGTGTTGTATTCTCCTTTTCTGAAATCCGGGGTTTCCATAATCCGCTCGAGAAACCTGATGGTTGTTTTTACCCCCGTGATTTTGTATTCGTAAAGCGCACGCCGCATTCTTTCAATCGCCTCGTCGCGTGTCCGACCCCACACAATCAGCTTGCTGATCAGAGAATCATAAAAAATCGGAATGGTATATCCTTCATAAACATAGCCATCGCACCTGACTCCAAAACCAAATGGTTCGGTGATGTGAGTAATGGTTCCGGGATTGGGCATAAAATTATTGTCTGTATCTTCAGCGTAAATACGGCATTCGATTGCGTGACCATTTTGATGCAACTCCTCCTGAGTAAAGGGAAGTTTATTCCCTTCGGTAATTCGGATCTGTTCTTTAACAAGGTCTACCCCGACAACACGCTCAGTAATTGGATGTTCAACCTGTAACCGCGTATTCATCTCAAGAAAATAAAAATTCAACTGGTTATCCATGATGAATTCGATGGTTCCGGCACCTTCGTATTGGGCTGCATTGGCTGCGGCAACCGCATAGGCTCCCATCCGTTCTCTTACTTCGGGCGTAAGGATAGGGGAAGGTGTCTCTTCAACCACTTTTTGATGCCGGCGCTGAACAGAGCATTCCCGCTCAAAAAGGTGGACAGTATTTCCGTATTTGTCTGACAGTATCTGAAATTCGATATGATGTGGCGAGTCAACATATTTTTCAATATATAAGGCATCATCACCAAATGCTGTTTTTGCTTCCGACCGCGCAGCCCGCAATGAACCGGCAATCTGCGATTCGCGTTTTACCAGACGCATCCCTTTACCTCCGCCACCTGCCGATGCCTTAATCATTACCGGGAGTCCGATCTCCTTGATATATTTTATCGCGGAAGCTTCGCTTGTCACTTTTTCGGTTGTACCGGGAACAACAGGAACACCTGCCGCAATCATTTTCTTCCTGGCACTGATTTTGTCCCCCATCATTTCAATCGATTCGGGCGATGGTCCGATAAAGCTTAATCCTTCCTCGCGGCATCTGCGGGAAAAGGCAGCATTCTCTGAAAGAAATCCGTAACCGGGATGTATCGCATCAGCACCCGATTTTTTGGCTGTTGCAATTATTCTTTCCATGTTCAGGTAACTCTCCGTTGAAGGTGCCGGGCCTATATTATAGGCTTCGTTGGCGTATCTCACATGCATGGCCGTACGGTCGGCATCACTGAAAACTGCTACTGTCTCAATCCCCATTTCCCGACAGGATCGCATGATACGGATAGCAATTTCTCCACGGTTGGCGACCAGTACTTTCTTTATTGGTTTGTGTTCCATAAGAAGATCTAATTGTCTCAAATTTTTCAAATAAACTAAATTTAACGGAGAAATCAACTTTTTCTAACAAGTTGGCTGTACAATTTGTTTTCGGTCTTTCTTAGTTTTATCTTCCGGCAGTTTTTTACTTAACTTGCGGCGGTAAATTTAATCTTATTATGAGACTTTTGTTGATCAGCAATTCGACCATGCCCGGCGAGGCTTATCTCGACTATCCGAAGCATGAGATTCAGAAATTTTTAGGGCTAAAACCTGTACAGGCGCTGTTTATTCCTTACGCGGCCGTCACATTTTCCTTCGACCTCTATGAATCAAAAGTTCAGGAGAGGTTTTCTGAAATAGGTCATCACATTACTTCAATTCATCATCTCAGCGATCCTGTGGAGGCCATCCGGCGGGCAGAGGTGATCGTAGTTGGCGGAGGAAATACCTGGCAGTTGGTGAGGATGATGCATGACAATGGCGCGATGGAAGCGATCCGCCAAAAGGTTGTCAGCGGAACTCCGTATATTGGATGGAGCGCCGGGGCGAACGTAGCATGTCCTACTTTACAGACTACGAATGATATGCCTATTATCGATCCGAAAGGATTCGATTGTATGGGTCTTGTTCCGTTTCAGATCAATCCTCATTACCTCGACGCCAATCCGGCAGGCCACGGCGGTGAGACCCGTGAACAACGCATCGAAGAATACCTTGAAGTCAACCCGGAGGTTACCGTGGTAGGACTTCGCGAAGGAACAATGCTCAGTTATGCAAATAATTCCTTGATGCTGATCGGCAGCAGGAGTGCCCGCATTTTCAGAAAAAGTGTTCCTGCGCAGGAACTGAATGCCGGAGATGACCTTGATTTTTTACTAAAGCGCTAAGAAATATTTTTGACCAACTGTATATTTTGATTTCCGACTGTTCCGGGAAATCACCATGATGAGATTCTTTAAAAAATAAAAACTATAAATGATGAAACAGAATTATTTTTTGCTCAAAAGTGCAGTGATAGTAGTGTTATTCGCGGTAACACTCGGCGGATATGCCCAGAAAACGGTAGCTGTCGACAACTGGTATAACCACGAAATCAATGCGAAAACAGGAAAAATCTTCCACTATACATGGGATGATACCCAAAACAGTGGTTTCTCACAATTAGGTGATCTGTTCAAGACCAAGGGTGCAGTACTCAGGACCATCGGATCAAAAGCAGATGCAAAAAGCCTTGCTGGCATTGACGTATATATTATTGTTGATCCGGATACCACTACTGAAAGCCCGAAACCCAACTATCTTATACCTTCTGATATCAAGGCAATTACAAAGTGGGTAAAAAAAGGTGGCGTACTCCTGATTCTGGCCAACGACAAACCAAACTGCGAATTCACTCATCTCAACCAGCTGGGGAAAAAATTTGGTTTACATTTTAACCCCGTAATCCTCAATCCCGTAACCGGAAAAGAATATAATATGGCCGCGGAAACAAACCTGCCCGCTCACCCGCTCTTTAAAGGGGTAAATAAAATCTATATGAAGGAAGTCTCATCGATTAGTCTGACCGGGCGTGCGAAAGCTGTTCTTACCGACAATCAGCAGGTTTTCATCGCCGAAAATTCGTTTGGGAAAGGGTACGTTCTGGCTGTTGGTGATCCGTGGCTTTACAACGAATACATCGATCACACGATGCTGCCCGCTGATTTCGAGAACCTCAAGGCAGCTCATAACCTTACCGAATTACTCCTTTCGAAGGCGAAAAAATAAGCTTTTTATATAATCAAGTAATGAACCGGAATAATGGGAAAGATGCATGGCATCCTCCCATTGTTCCGGGTTTTACCTGACCATCAGCCGCTCCGGCATAAAATTGCATACCGCTTTTCCTACGCGCGCTCCATCTGACCAGTATTTCGTCACTTTCAAACTACCAAACTTCAATATGATGATATCGAAAATTTACCGGATTTTCTTTCTCCTGACCACCATTTCGCTATTTGTTTCCTGTAATTCAAAGAAAACTGATCCCGCGAAAATCGACCGTGAAGCACTGGTTCGAAGGCATAACGTCAAAATCACTCAGTTTGATACTTTAGGTTCCCTGACAGTAGGTAACGGAAAGTTCGCTTTTACGGTGGATGCCACAGGACTTCAGTCATTTCCCGACCTTTATAATAATGGCATTTCGCTGGGCACACAGTCGGAATGGGGCTGGCACAGCTTTCCGGATACTGCAGATTACCGGTTTGAGGAGACTTTAAAGAATTTCGACTTTCACGGACGCATGATACCCTATGATGTCCAGGTGAAGGAGCCTGTACGAGAAGTAAATGCGGCAAATTATTTCCGTCAGAATCCTCACCGGCTGCACCTGGGAATTATCGGGCTTGAATTAAAAACAGCGGATGGGAAAATTATAACATCAACGGAGATTACCAATCTTCACCAGGAACTTGACCTTTGGGAAGGGGTGATCAGGAGCAGTTTTAAAGTGAACGGGGAAGAGGTGAACGTGGTGACCTGTTGCAGCCAGGAAAAAGATCTGATCTCGGCTGAAATCACTTCTTCACTGATTGCCAAAGGATTATTAAGCATTAAGATCCGCTTTCCATATCCCTCGGGCGGACATGTTGATTCAGGTTGCGATTGGAGCCGCCCGGAGAGCCACCAGACAAAACTTATTGAAAACAATGCGGGAAAAGCACTGATTGAGCACCGGCTCGACAGCACCTCCTATTACACTGAAGTCGGATGGAGCGGAACAGCCTTACTGACCTCGGACGAACCTCATGTTTATAAACTGGAACCCGGGAAGGGAGAAAAACAGCTCTCCTTTTCAACCTCTTTTTCGTTATTAGCTCCGGCAAAAACTGACCTTCCCTCTTTTACCCCTGTACTGCAAAGCAGCAAGTCGGGTTGGAAGAAATTCTGGGAAAGCGGCGGTGCCGTTGACTTTTCGGGAAGCACCGATCCGCGTGCGAATGAGCTGGAACGAAGGGTTATCTTATCCCAATACCTCACCAAAGTCCAGTGTGAAGGCAGTTATCCGCCACAGGAGACGGGTCTTACGAGCAACAGCTGGTATGGCAAACCACACCTTGAAATGCACTGGTGGCACGGAGTCCACTTTGCCCTGTGGAACAGGATTGAATTGTTGGAAAAAAGTCTTGCATGGTATTCAAAAATAAGCGGCGAAGCACGTAAAATCGCGCAAAGGCAGGGATTCGAAGGTGTTCGCTGGCCAAAAATGGTAAGTCCGGACGGTCTCGACAGCCCCTCAGGAGTCGGCCCGTTTCTTATCTGGCAGCAACCGCATATTATCTATTTTGCAGAACTGTGCTACAGGAATCACCAGGATACAGCCACTTTAAACAGGTATGCAGAGCTGGTCGATGAAACAGCCGATTTTATGAGTTCCTTTGCCTTCTACGATGAAAAAACAGACCGGTATATCCTTGGCCCTCCGTTGATTCCGGCACAGGAATGTTTCGATCCGAAAACTACTTTCAATCCCCCGTTTGAATTATCATACTGGCATTGGGGACTTACCACCGCGCAACAATGGCGTAAACGGCTTGGACTTGCGCCGAAGAAAGAGTGGGATGATGTACTGGCAAAACTTTCGGTGCCAGCTCAATCAGAGGGGATCTACCTGGCAACCGAAAGCACTCCCGATTCTTACACGAATCCACGCTTCACTACCGATCACCCTACAGTCCTGGGTGCCTTCGGATACCTGCCGGGGTCACCGCTGATTGATACGCTTACAATGAAAAAAACTTTCAACTATATCTGGCAGAACTGGCAATGGAATAAAACATGGGGATGGGATTTTCCGCTCACGGCCATGACTGCCACACGTATTGGGATGCCCGAAAAAGCACTGGATGCACTGTTTATGGACGTGGTAAAAAACACCTACCTGGTTAATGGTCATAATTACCAGGATAAGCGTTTGCGCCTTTACCTTCCGGGAAATGGAGGCGTTCTGGCCGCTGTTGCCATGATGTGTGCAGGCTTTGACGGATGTAAAACCGATCTGCCGGGGTTCCCTCATGACGGTAGCTGGAAAGTGCGCTGGGAGAACCTGGCAGTAATGCCCTGATAAAATATAATATACAAGTTATGCGTAATTAAAATGACAGACATACAGACAATATCATGGATTTTTTTAGCGGCAGCTCTGGCGACTAACACTAAGCCGACAGACATCAGCGGAATTTCTTCAGTTGCAGACGGAATTAATTACGCTGTCCCGACCCAAAAAGAATTACAAACATCTATTTCTTGGCTTACGAGATACGGCCTAATAATTAAACAGGGAAGAAATTACGAATTGACTTCCAAGGGTAAACTTGAATACGAAACAGCATCGAAGAATACTCAAACAATAATGAAAATATGGAAAAATATAGAATTGAATTTTAGCAGCTATGACGACAATTAATATGATTACCAAAGACGACTGTATTGAAAAAATTTGCAACCTGCCCTTAGACTTTAAAGCTGCAGCCAAATCTTCATGGACGCTATTACATGAATCAAAGTTTGCAGACTTTCATATTGATATTACAAAGCAAGACATTAAAGACTATTTATCCCGCCACAAGCGCTTAATTGACAATTGGGAAGTTTGGTCAGAAGATAAACGAACTTGGGGTTATTTTTTATCAATTAGTTCTGATAAGTATTTTGTTGGTTCATTAGACAAAGACGGAAAAGAAAATTTCTCAAAATCTTTTACGACAGCAGAGGACGCCTGCGCAGAATTTATTCTGAAAGAAGTTAGTGCAATACTTGACATTAAGAATGACTAAGTTAACTGCGCATAACAGGCGTGGGAGTAGTTCTTCAATGAACTAAATAAAAATATGTCATCAATTTCCTGATGAAATGGATACTTTACTAATTTTGAGATACCGATCATTATAATCAATCAGAATTCTAAACTTAAGAAAATGAAAAAAAATCTGTTAGCCCTGATTATTCCTGTCCTTTTAATCGCCTTTGCTTCGTGCAAAGCAAAAACCAATCAGCCTGCTGATTCGCGCACCATTACAACGGAGGTGTTGAAAGACAAGATTGCCGGTGGCTGGGCGGGTAAGATGATCGGGGTAACCTATGGTGCGCCGACTGAATTCAGGGCCAAGGGTAAAACTTATGAAGATTCGATTAAATGGGTTCCATCAGATGTAAAAGGATCGATCTGGCAGGATGACATCTATGTTCAGCTCACCTTCCTGATGACGATGGATCAATATGGAACGGATGCCCCGGCTAAAAAATTCCAGGAACTTTTTGCCAAAGCGGGATACCATCTTTGGCATGCCAACGTACAGGCACGCAAAAATTATTTCGACAGCATATTTCCACCTCAGTCAGGCCATCCTGATTATAATCTTCATGCCGATGACATAGACTTCCAGATTGAGGCGGACTATATCGGTTTTATGTGTCCCGGAATGCCACAGACTGCCAACAGGATTGCTGATAAGATAGGGCATATTATGAATTATGGCGACGGAGTTTACGGAGGAGTTTTCGTTGCTGCCCTCTATTCGGAAGCTTATTTTGAAAATGATATCCCGAAACTGATTGATAAGGCGCTGCTTTCAATTCCTGCGCAGAGTGATTATTATAAAATTGTAAAAGACGTCATTGCATTGCATGATAACTATCCGGCAGACTGGCGCGCGGCATGGAATGAGCTCGAGGCAAAATGGGGAAGTGTGCAAATCTGCGAGGCGGGTACAACTTTCAACATTGATGCCAAACTGAACGGGGCTTATATCGTGATGGGATTGCTTTACGGCGAAAGTGATCCGCTGAAAACAATGGAAATTGCCACGCGTTGCGGACAGGATTCTGATTGTAACCCCTCGAACGCAATGGCGGTACTCGGTGTCATAAAAGGTCTGAGCGGACTGCCACAAGCCTACCGTGAAGCTGTCGTAGCCATCGGAGATTCTCTTTTTATCAATACCAACTACTCTTTCAACAAGGCGGTTGATCAAACCATGAAATATGCGAAAGACCTTATTGTACAGAATGGTGGCGTTGCCACTGATTCGGAATTAACGATTAAAATTCAGTCCCCGGAACCTTTTGCCCTCGAAGTGGCCTTTCCAAAACTGGTTTTTGACCACCAGGTAACCGTTTTTGAGAAGGAAGGTTGGGAGTTCAAAGGAAAATGGGAAACTTATAGTCAGAACAATAAAAGAGATCAGGCTAAGTTCTGCGCAAACGCAGGCGATGAGGCATTATTCAATTTCGAAGGGACCGGCGTTTCAATTGTCGGTAACTGGTTCAAAGACGGGGGTAAAGCTGATATTTTTGTAGACGGGGAATTAAAACGGACCATTGACGGTTATTTTGGCTTTGCCAACCAGACCCACCACAATATGAACCTGTATCATATTACAAATCTTCCGCAGGGAAAACATAGGTTAAAAGTGGTGGTCAAGGGAGAGAAACGACCCGAAGCCACAGCAGCCAATCTCTATCTTTCGAAAGCAGTGGTATTTAAAACTGCGGATAAGAAGAACGAAAATTTCAAGTTTTCATTTCAGAAATAGCAGATATTTCGGATGCAAATCAACAATCTAAACGTTATAAGTTAAAAGAAAGAACAAATGTCGTATTTTTTCTTGATTTACCCCTAAATCCCCTAAAGGGGACTTTCGCTACTCACAAGCACTGACGCCGCTAGAAGCATGACTCCCCTTTAGGGGTTGGGGGTGAAAAATACGACAATAAATAGTTTCCATTACTTTTTAGATTTTTCTAACCTTTATTTATATTTACGATAATGAGTATAAGATTAACAACCACCTTATTCGCTCTATTCTGCCTGATGATTGTTTTTTCATGCCAGAGTACTACCCGGCCATCCGGCGAGTCGGTTAAAATTATTTTCGATACCGATATGGGTCCCGATTACGACGATGTAGGCGCCTTAACTATGTTGCATGCATTTGCCGATAGTGGCAAGGCGGAGATTTTAGCAACAATGGCTTCCAATCAGTATGCATTGGTCGCACCATCAATCGATGTAATCAACACCTGGTTTGGTCGGCCCGCTATTCCCATCGGTGCACCGAAAACGCATGGCGCTAATATCGGATGCAGTCAGCACTGGACAGATTCACTTGTCGCCAGCTATCCACACAGAATAGCCTCTACTTCGGAAGCAGAAGATGCGGTTTTGCTTTACCGGAAAATACTTGCTTCCCAACCCGATACCTCTGTGGTAATCGTCACGGTAGGCTTCCTGACCAATCTGAATGATTTGTTGCTTTCACAACCCGATGCGATCTCCCCGTTAAACGGGAATGATTTAGTGAAGAAAAAAGTGAAGCGCCTGGTTTCAATGGCAGGGAAATTTCCCGAAGGATGGGAATTTAATGTGAAGGAAGATTCAACTTCCTCGAAATACGTTTTCGATCACTGGCCTACACGGATTATTCTGAGCGGTTTCGAAATCGGTGAAAAAATAAAAACAGGAAAAAAATTGATCAGCAGTAGCTTAAAAACCCCTGCAAAAATGGCTTTCAGCATTGCAATGCCAAAATCGAAGGGAGATATAAATGGCAGAATGAGCTGGGATCAGACAGCCGTGTTGGCTGCTGTAAAAGGTGCATCTTTTGGCTTCACGGAGGTGTATGGCCACATGATTGCCGAGCCCTCAGGCTATAATCGCTGGGAAAATTCAGATGATGGTCCGCACACTTACCTCGTGTTTAAAAAATCACCACAGGAACTGGCGGGGATTATAGAAGGCTATATGATGCACGAGGCGAAAACTAAAAATTAATTAAATTTGAAATCTCAACAAACCGCTTAGTTATGAAAATTTTACTGCCTTTTTTGGCCTTTCTCCTGATACTTGTTTTCAGTTCATTTGGTGTGGAAGTGAAGACCCTAAGCCCGGATAAGAAGATACTGGTGGTACTTAAACTGGATCCGAAGAAGGACAACTCTCTTTATTATTCCATTACAAACCAGGGCAATACAATCATTGCCGATTCCCCGCTCGGACTGACTTTCGAAAAACAGGAACCCTTACAGTCAAAACTGCAGATCGTGTTAATGACGCAAAAAGAGGTTAACGAACCCTGGAAGCCGGTTTATGGGGAAAGGAACCTGTACCAGAATCATTATGTTGAAAGTGCCGTAAATCTGAAAGAAGCCAGCTCACCCTACAGAAATTTTTCGATCGTGGTAAGAGCGTATAATGAAGGAATTGCCTTCAGATACCAGGTTCGAAGCGAGCAGCCGGTTACCCTTACAAAAGAGCTGACAGGTTTTAGGTTTACAAAGGATCACCTGTCGTGGATTGCACCAAAGGCCCAGGCAAAATATCTGAAAGGTTCGGTAAGTAAGACAGGAAAAGGGTGCGAGCGGCCATATGTGATCGAAATATCACCAAAGAAATTCATAGCCCTTGGGGAAGCGGCTCTTGTCGATCATGCACGGATGAAGTTCGATCGCTCCGAAAAAGATTCGCTCATGATAGTTGCCGCCCTTGACGGAAAAGTTGAGTATAAATCGTCATTTAATACACCCTGGCGTTATGTAATGATTGCTGATTCACCGGCAGGACTGCTCGCAAATAACGGCTTTATTCTAAGTCTGAATGAACCTTCGGCAATAGCTGATGCTTCGTGGATCAAACCGGGAAAGGTAATCAGGGAGGTAACACTCACAACCGTGGGGGGAAAAGCGTGTGTCGATTTTGCCGCGCGCCACAATATTGCCTATGTCGAATTTGATGCAGGCTGGTATGGCCCCGAGAACAGCACCGAATCGGATGCCACAACTATAACAGTCGATCCGGCACGTTCTCCCGGACCGCTTGATCTTCATGAAGTAATTCGCTATGCCACAGATAAAGGCATTGGGATCATCCTGTATGTTAATCAAAAAGCATTAATCCGACAGCTCGATACTATTCTTCCGCTTTATCAGAAATGGGGTGTGAAAGGTATAAAATACGGATTTGTTGATGTCGGTGGACAGAAAGCTACTTCGTGGCTGCACCAGGCCATTCGAAAAGCGGGGGAGCACAAAATAATGCTCGATATTCATGACGAATACCGGCCGACCGGCTATTCCCGTACCTGGCCAAACCTGCTTACCCAGGAAGGTATCAGGGGCGATGAGGAGAGTCCCGACAATCAAACGGTACTCACCACGATGTTCACACGCATGCTGGCCGGCGCAGGTGATCATACCAACTGTTACTTCGCCCCGAGGGTAAAGGATAAAATGGGCTCACACGCGTCACAGATGGCCAAGGCAATCTGCATTTACAGTCCGTGGCAGTTCCTTTACTGGTACGATCGTCCCGAAGCTTCACCCCGAAATAAAGGTGGTGCAGGAGATGCAAATCCCTTTATTCCTGAAATACCCGACCTTTCATTTTATGACAGGTTACCTACCGTATGGGATGACACAAAAGTTTTGGAAGGAAAAATTGGTGAATTTGGCACAATCGCGAGGAAAAACGGGCAACAATGGTTCATCGGTTCACTGACCGATCAGCCCAGGAAATTAATTTTGGATCTGAAATTCCTTGATAAAGGTGGAAAATACGAGGCAACGATCTATACCGATGATTCTTCGTTAGATACCTCAACGAAAGTCAGAATATCCAAAAAGGAAGTTACATCAGCAAGCCGGCTTAACTTTGACCTGAAACAGAAAAACGGGATTGCCATCATACTGAATAAACTTTAGGGGATCCTGGAAACCTTCAGTCGGTTTGTGTGTTTTAATTAAAAACCCATCAGATGGTCAAAACGGGAGAAACCTCCGTGTTCAGTCACGAGTTGTTTGCTGTGAAAGTGATTGAGAATGTTGAAATATCACCGGGCGTTTACCTCCTTTCGTGGAGGCAGAACGGTGTCTTTATTCCCGGCCAGGTGGTCAAGGTAGCTGTCGATTCTGAACAGCCACCAAGGATTTACAGTGTTTGCTGTGGAAATCTTGATGAAAAAATCAGTATTCTTTTCAACATTAAAGAGGAAGGCTACCTTACACCAAAACTTGCGGCAGCACAACCGGGTGACCAAGTGCTGGTCTCCAAACCTTACGGCAGTTTTCACGGTGATCACTCACCCTCATTCTGGATCGCCACAGGAACCGGTATTGCACCGTTTTACAGCATGTTCCAGTCGGGGATGTCGGATCATAAAATTCTGATACACGGGGTGCGGTATCTGAATCAATTCTATTTTGAAGACGAGCTGGAATGGGCTATGGGACGTAATTATATCCGCTGCTGTACGCGAGAACCGTCAGACAATGTGTTTCATGGCCGGATCACGACCTATCTTTTAGAGACGAATAAGTTCCCAAAAGATTATAAATACTACCTTTGCGGCAAGTCGTTGATGGTGGTTGAAGTACGTGATCTTTTGATATCCAAAGGAATACCTTACGAGAATATTTTTGCAGAGATCTTTTTCTAAGCCATTATCACCTAAAGTTTCAAAGATTTTCAATAATAAATGTGAGCAGAGATGAAGGATCAGCTTTTTGGAAAAGATTTAACCGAGTTACAGGAGATCAGTGCGGCACTTGGTTTGCCCAAATATACCGCGAAACAGCTGGCCGACTGGCTCTACAAAAAGGAGATCAATTCGATTGATCAGATGAGCAATCTTTCGAAAAATACGCGGGAACTGCTCAATGAAAAGTATGAATATGGTTTAACTGCCCCTTCGAAAGTGCAGGTAAGTATCGATGGAACAAAAAAATACCTTTTTCCAACCTCCCAAAATAAGTTTATCGAAACGGCCATGATTCCGGATGAGGATCGCAAAACAGTGTGCGTTTCGACCCAGGTGGGGTGTAAAATGGGTTGTCTTTTCTGCATGACGGGCAAACAGGGTTTCCAGGGGCAACTTACAGCCGGGGAAATTGTGAACCAGATCAGGAGTATTACAGAGTATGGTGATATTTCCAATATTGTATACATGGGTATGGGCGAACCGTTCGATAACCTGGATGCCGTACTGAAAAGTCTTGATATTCTGACTTCAGAGTGGGGATATGCGATGAGTCCGCGCCGCATCACGGTCTCTTCGATCGGGATAATTCCCGCGATGATCCGTTTTCTCAACGAAAGTGAAGCTCATCTGGCTATTAGTTTACATACACCATTCGATGAAGAGCGACGCAAGCTTATGCCTGTTCAGATTGCCTACCCGATTGCAGAGGTAGTCCGCGAAATCAAGGGCTGGGATTTTGGTCGTCAAAGGAGGGTCTCTTTCGAATATATTCTGTTTAAAGGACTGAACGACACACCGCTTCATATTCGTGAGCTTACAAAACTTTTGGCCGGTATCCGGTGCCGGATCAATCTGATCCGTTTTCACGCCGTGCCGGGTACACCCCTCGAAAGTCCTGACGATGAGACGATCCACAATTTCAGGGATCAGCTCAATGCAAAGGATATCGTTACCACGATCAGGGCTTCACGCGGACAGGATATCTATGCGGCATGCGGTTTATTGTCAACAAAGGAGTTAAGTTAATTATGAATTATCAATTACGAATTACGAATGATTAATTACGAATTATTGTCGTTTAGTTAAGGTCTATGAGAACAAAAATTTAAACGCAAAGAACGCTGAGGAGGCGCAAAGAACCTCAGAGGTAGATATTCCCGAATTTCTTTGCGGTTCTCTGCGTAAAATCTTTGCGATCTCTGCGGTAAAATTTCAACTGCTATTGCTAACTAAACGAAATTGAATTACGAATGATCACTTACAAATTACGAAGATTGAATCACAAATTTTAAGTAGTTTATCTTGTAATATCCCCTCAACAATTCTTAAATCATAAATCCTAAATCCTAACCATTTATCAATTTCCTTTTCAACCATTAAGGATTGGTTAATTACGAATTACGAATTAGTAGTTCAAGGAATTCATCAATGCTGACAATGGTTATTGGCGGAAACCCGATCGATTTTAAAACTCCAAAATGTTTGTCATTCGTATCTAAAACGATTCGCATATCTTAATCTTTAGATGGAATTCGCATATGTTCTTCTGCCCAATTATCCATCGTATTGCTATTCCATTTGTTCTCAATCCAAAGATCATCCATCTCCTGAGTTCCCTTATCCGCAAAATATTTTGTCAAAATATCGCGAATTTCAAGCAATTGAACATCATCGAGTTGGTAACTAAATAATTTTATCAACTCTAACTGCAGATTCGATAATTTTTGTGTAACTTCCATAATGATATAACTTTAGAATATCAATAATTAAAATTCAATTCTTTTACTACAACAAAGTTATTGATAAAAATCAAATCCCAAAATATATGCAAATTGGTAAAACTCAGAATTTTCTCAAGTAATCTACTTGATTTTCTTAAAACCGAATTCAGCTTTTTACTTTATTTTTATTTCCTGTCCATACTTTATGATTTCGCTAACAATTGGATTTGACAATTCAAATTCGCTCTCTCTAAATGGATGAGGTTCAATCCGGCTGTCAATTTTTCTCCTTAATCTCATTAATTCCAACTGCATGTCTATCTTATTACTGTAATCTAAATAATAAAATCGATTCCCGCTTTTGCAGCCTGCAGATGTTGATCTTTTCTATTGATGTTGAATAAGCGCCCATCTTTAGCAAGCCGGGCTCCCGTTTGCTTGAAATGAAATGGTACCTTCTTTTCGATGCATTGGTTACGGATATCAATCACCCAATCATAATTACATATTCGGGCATCCTTACCCGACTCACCACCCACAATCACGCCTTCAATGGAGGTGAGCAGCCATTGTGAAAGATTAATCTGCCCCAGCAAAGGCTCGCAAATGATCGCTTTATGCCGGAGAGGCAGTCCAAGAAGGATGGGCAGTCGATAATCAGCCATCTCCTGGTTTTCGCAGGTTGAACAAATTGTCACATTATTGTAACCATCGCCCCAATCCTGCGGAAGACTGACCTTAAACCGGTCGATGCGTTTTGTAATAATAAAAAAATGCAGATCGCTTCGATACCGTATCATTTGCCACACTTCAATGCGCCAGTTATCGGCTTCCTCAAGGAAAAAGTCTGAGGTAAAACAGGTATATACCGTTTCACCTGCCGCGAGCTTGTATTTACCGTCGCGCGTTTTCTTCAACGGTAAATTAAAAGCTGCCGTTTTTGTTATTGCCGAAGCATCCCTGTCGTATTTGGCATCAATACGGTATACATAGCAATTCTGACAGCCGGTACTTATCTTATGACAACCATGCCATGGATTCCATTGTGCCATTTGGTAAGCCATTAAAATTATTCAGAAACGCTAACTGCGCTGATAAAACAGGTAGATCCAATAATCATAAGAAGCGATATAAAAACCAGAGAAAATATTTTTACATATTTGATAGAGATTCTCTTGCGTAGTTTATCCTGAAATATCCCCTCCATAAATCCTAAATCTTAAATCCTAAATCCTAAATCAATTAGTTTTTAATTGATTTGTTTTTAAAGCTCGAAATATCAATGAGCCCCTGCGTATCGTCATCAAAGCTGATCACCACGCTATCACCGGCAAACGTAACGGGAAGTTCGTTCGATATCTGTGATGAACCGATAAAAATATTGTCCTTGCCCTCTACCGTGAAATAATAAAAACTATTCCCACTTTTGATATCCGAATTAATGCGTACCACAACCGAATTAAGTACCAGTTTTTTCGTAGTACTTTTGGGATTAATTTTGTTTCCGGCCATATTATAGGCATTTTTATAGGCCATTAATGTCTCTGTGAGTGTATTGCCGACCCCTACAATCGTATAATCTTCAATGGCAACCATCGCAAACATCTTCACAAGGCCGCCATCATCTTTTAATGTCATCATATAGGTTGGTATATTGTTGATGTTATAGGGAATCGGCTGTGAAGTGGAAAATCGTTTTTCCTGTACTTTCCCGCGTGCTGACTTTTGCGCTGCATATTCGGTCGCACCACTCTGTTTGTACCATACCGTCTTTTTTGTGCGGGTATCGACCAGCACAAATCCCACAGTGGCTTCGTCGGCACCTACCGAAGTGAGCCCTGTATACCAGTACGATTTATTATCCTCTCCATACACCAGGGTCACCCCCTGCGTGATCTGCAATTTATTTTCGTTCGAGAAATTCCAATACCCTTTCACATACTCGCCCCAGTCACTGAGCTGATTTTCGATAAAACTTTCAGGCTGAATACGGTCAATCCAGGCCGGAGCGTTGGTGATCCCATATTCGTTACACTTACCCGTTTCTGTATTCACCACTACCACCCCAACAGCATCCCCGCCATAAAATCCTATTGTCTTTTTATATTTCGTAATCACCCAGTATGGGATCCCTTCATCATCAATTTCAAAGCTGTAATCTGTCAATCCGACATTATAAAAACCACACAGGTAAAGATGGCGTTCCAGAAAGTCATTAAAATAACCTTCGGACTGATACTTAATCAGCACTTTTTCCCGTCAATATCCTGGACCAGTTTCACATCGCGTTCGTTCGAGGCATTCACCATCACATAACCATTTGTCCCTTCAGTGTTCTTGTTCCATTTGAAAAATCCCGAATGCAACAGTGGTGCAACCCAGTAAAGATCATTCTTTACCTTTTGAATATTGAATGTACCAAGACGCACCTGGCTTCCAAGCGCAGGTTGAGCTCCCAGGACTTTATCACCTAAGATATTGGCCAGCGACTGATCGACGACCCTCACCTTTGCCATCGAAATAGGAGCCATATGTGTCGATAAGTTCTGCCCGATCTCAACCGTACCAATTAAATTGCGGTAAGCCGAAGTTCGCAGCAATGGCCACGATGTTACTATAGGCAAAACAGTTATATAGAGGAACAGTATTATCAAAATAACGACGGGCACCTTAATATTCCCAAGCGGTTTAAACTGGTAGGTCTGGACACCTGCATTATACTTGGGAGAAACCTTAATATTTAATACAATGAACAATAAAGTCAGAGCGGCAATCATTGCTGGCAATCCCCAGAACCCATATGCAATCACAGGCATACCCGTATAGAGTATTAACACCGCACTAAGGACCAGGATGATCAGGCTATACATTTTTTTCATCTTCAAAGATTATAAGGGAATGATTCAATTTTATGTTAGTTGACACAACAAATGTAATGCATTTAAGAGGGTTTAGACAAGCTTTTTCAATGATTAATGAGAAGGATCGGCAGCATTACACTGCGACCTCCGGACCATTCAACCAAACATGAAAGAAGGATATAAAATTTTCAAGTGTCATTTGACCCGGACTCCTGGTCCCTGCCGTCACTATTTCGGGCTTTTACGTGATGGACAACCCGTTGCGGGAAAGGAATTTCTATACCTTCCTTGTGAAAGGTTATAAAAATACGTTTGCGCAACTCCCCGGTCAGTTCCCATTGTTTAATCGGTTGTGTATCCCCGACTATTTTGATAATTATAGCAGAATCTGCAAAGTCATCTATACGCAGGAATTTCGGTGGTGTAAGGATGAATTCTTTCCAAAGCGGATCAGCATATAACTCACTGCCTATGCGGTTTACGACATCAATCACCTGTTCCATATCCGAACCATATCCAACGCCGATATTTAAATTAATGCGCGAAAAATCTTTCGACATATTGGAGACCTTTTTAATCTCACCATGCGGAATATGGTGAACTGTGCCGTCCATATCTCTGAGAGTGGTCATTCTCAGGGTAATGTCCTCAACCAATCCGCTTGCCCCGGCTATTTCGACTACATCACCAATACGGTATTGATTTTCAAGTAAAATGAAGAGTCCTGAAATAAGATCACGGATCAGGTATTGACCTCCGAATCCAAAGGCCAGTCCAACAATTCCAGCCGCTGCCAGAATTGGTCCGATCTTCATTCCTACTTCTTCAAGAATCATTAGGACAGCAATGATAAAAATTGTAATGCGCAAGGTAACAGAAAAAATATGAATCAGTGTATCCTCCCGTTTCCTTTCCGCCTCCCGTGATGAAAATTTATCCGGTGTAACCGCTATCCGGACAGCTTTTTCAACGAATTTACCCGATAATTTGGCCAGGAGAAACGCCACAGGTATGATGATCACAATTTTAACTCCATGTGTCAGGAGCCATGGAATTATTAATTCGCTAAAGTCTGCAATCTGTTCGCTCATCGTTAAGTTTTTCGTGTCACTAAAATAAGAACTTATTTAAATCCAAATACAAATGGCAGTATAAATATCACGAAAATGGTCCAGCCGAAATATACCGTAAGGTACTTTGCAACAACTGCCTCCACTGCCCCGAGCGGTTTATGCCTGAAATACGACTCGTATAAGCTTCTTGCAATTAGTACCAGATTAATAAAAATCAGGATATTCGAAACCAGTACAACAGTCCGGTTGGGCGTAAAACCACCGGACACCCGGGATATTATTGCATACAAAGCAATCGAATCGATCACAATAGCCAATACAGCAAGAAATAGCAGGATCAACACATTCAGATTTTTTACTTTTTCTCTTTCAAGTTCCGAGACTAAAAATACAATTATTGCCATTACAGCCAAAAGCATAACATTAAAGAGAATTAATAAATCCCTGTCTTCCAAAACCTTAACTTCCGTAAAGATCAGTGAAATTAAATATGCCGCAAGTGTGATCAAGACAAGTGGTGTAAAAACTCTCGCGATGACGGGTGCAATTTTGCTGGTTATGTTGGGAATCAAACGGATCAGGTAATACGAAACAATGGGAGCCGCAACTCCACCAAATACCACTACATATTCGAGGTAGAATTTCGCAATATCTATCTTAATTACCTCAAAAAGTCCAAGGGTTAAACCAGTCATAATACCACCAGCGATAAGTATTAACCCGGTCATAATTAAAAGCTCCCCGTTAAATCGTATAAATTCAATGCGCTTACCCGTATTTTTATAATCGAATGAGATAAACGACAATCCAAACATTCCCCATAAAAATAAGGGGACATGAATAAATGTAAGGGTGATTGAATCACTTTTATTAGTGGGCAATTTATTTACAAACAACACCAATACCAACAGTGTTAATCCGTAAATCAGAATTCTCTTTTGATCAAAAATTCTGTTTTGCCAGAATGTATACACAATAATTCCATTAAATACGATTATGGCAAGGTCTCTCGGGTAAAAGAAAGCTTCGGATATGGTAAACAGCTCAGGAAGCTTCACCAGGAACCCTGTAAATAATGAGAGGATAATCACTACCAATAAATCCAACATCAGGAATCCCTTAAATTCAGTTCCGGTTTCAGGAGCCAGGCGGATCTTCCAAAACCGCAGCAATTCTGAATCATCAACAGGAATATCAAAAAATGACCGTGCAAATTCCTGCTTATTCTCGCGGTACAAATTTTCGAGCATTTCAGGATTGTGCAGATTCTCAAGTATCCGGTTTTTCATCTGGTTGAATATATAATTGTTAGGACGTTTCAACTATTTTTCAGGTAATGATTAACAGCTTCCGGATAAAAGTAGCAATTATTGGGGTAAGGACATAAAAAACGGGAATGTAAATGAGATACTACAAATATAATCATTAGTAAAAATCGTTTATCCGCCATATCGGACCGTTCATCTACTTTTTTGGCCCATTCACCGACATTTATTTTAATCAGAAAACTGAATGAAATACTTTTGAAATAAACTTAAGACACATTTAACATTGGGAAACGATTTTCGTATCAAATGTTTCCTTTCTTTGCCATTCGAAAAAAAGGAAAACGATTATTACATGGAGGATCAATTAAACATTCATGCTGAGCAGTTTAAACCGATGCTGGAACAAATTAAGGAATTGTTCTTCGAATTTGGCATTAAGAATCTCAACATGGACGATATCAGCCGCAAGCTCGGCATATCGAAAAAAACGTTGTACCGGTTTGTCAAAAGTAAAGAAGATCTGATTGAACAGTTGTTTTACTACGAGCAGCAAAAATGGGTGGAAGTATCAACACGTATTGCGAATGAGAAAGTTAATGCAATTGAGAAGCTTTTTAATGTGAGTCTTATGGTTTATGAGGAGATGAAACGCTTTAATCCGATGCTCATGTTTGAACTCCGCAAATACTACGAACAACTTTTCAACTTATATCATTCACAAAAACTGGCCCATGTTTCGGAACTTATGCACCGGAATCTCGAACAGGGAATCGCGGAGGGGTTATACAGGCAGGATGTGAATCAGGATGCGGTTGTGGCGATTTACATGAATCACCTCGTCGAGATGCACAATTCGGAACTCTGCAAAATTGCAGCAGTTACCTTTGATGAGCTATTCAGAATCATGTTTGAAAACCATATACGCGCAATTTCAACCCCTGACGGAGTGGCCTATTTCGAGAACAGGAAAAAAGAAATATCAGAATACTTAAGCAATAATAATAACTAATAAAGAAGGAAAAACATGTTGTCAAGAAAATGTCAGATTATCTTGCTGATCGTTCTCTCGTTTGGAGGAGTTAAGATGAGCACAGCCCAGGATACTCTCCGCCTCTCACTGAACGACGCACTCAGAATGGCGCAGCAAAACAACCTCAATATTAAGAACTCGCAGCTCGATCTGAAAATAGCCCAAAAGAAAATATGGGAAACAATAGCGATCGGTTTACCACATATCGACGGAACGGCCAAATACCAGTTTACTCCGACTGTTCCTACCTTGCCCGCAGAGTTTTTTCCAACAGACTCTATTAATTCTAATCCGAATACCGGAGAGGGTGATGTAATTGAACTTGGGGTAAAACAAAATATCGTTTACGATCTTACCGTATCGCAGCTTATTTTTAATGGCGCCTACCTGGTCGGCCTAAAAGCATCAAAGGCGTATTATAAGCTGTCGGAAGTATCGTACGAAAAATCAATGCTCGAGATCAACGAGTCAGTTACCAATACCTATAACATGATTCTTGTTGGCGAGGAAAGCCGGAAAATTCTGGATTCCAATTTGGTAAATGTCAATAAGACATTATTTGAAATCGGGGAGATGTACAAGCAGGGGTTTGTCGAAAAGACCGATGCCGATCAGCTTGAGATTACGGCAAATACCCTCAAAAACGCGATATCGCAGGTTGAAAATAACCTTGTGATGGCCAAAAGCCTTTTGAACATACACATGGGTATTGCAGAAAATACAAAAGTTGCCCTTATCGATCAGCTGGGACTGGATGATGCCCGGATCGTCAGCCTTTCGGCATTGGCTACTGAAACCTTTATAGTGGAGAAAAATGTTGATTTCAAATTGCTGACCACGCAGGAACTGCTCGCTAAATATGATTATAAAAGGGAGATGACCAATTCACTACCCTCAATTGCCGCCTTTTATAATCACCAGGAAAAATGGAAAAGCCCTGCCTTTGATTTCGCACCCAAGGATGTATTCGGGATCAATCTAAGCCTGCCCATTTTCAGCAGCGGACAAAGAAGTGCACTGGTCTCACAGAAAAAAATGGCACTTGAAAAGGCCACAAACAATAAACTCTATGTGGGGAACACCTTGCTGATGCAATCAACCCAATATAAGAATGACCTGCGGACAAAGCTCGAAAAGTTTCAGATCCAGAAAAAAAGCCGGGAGTTGGCAGACGTCATTTACCAGCGGACACTCGAAAAATACAAACAGGGCATCTCCACAAGTATGGAACTGATGACCATCCAGAATCAATATCTCAACAGCCTTACAGATTATTATCAAGGCATTTATGATGTAGTCGGGGCCAAATCAAAATTAGAAAAATTATATAATATCAATCAGGAACTCTCAAAATAACCATTTATATGAAAAACATTTTTTATACATTGGCCGTCACAGCCATATTAGTTTCATGCAGCAGTACCACGGACAAAAATGCAGAACTGGAAAAATTAAAAATTCAGCACGATGAGATAGCCACTAAAATAGCTCAGCTCGAGGCAGAGATCTATCCGCAAGGTACCGATACGGCTGCTAAATCAGTGACTGTAAAAGTTGAACCTGTTACCGGGTGCGTGTTTACCCATTATGTCGAGGTTCAGGGAATAGTGGATGGTGATCAGAATGTCGCCGTTAGTCCGCAGACTCCGGGAATTGTTACCGCAGTTTATGTTTCCGAAGGTTCAAATGTTAAAAAAGGACAGGTAATGGCAGAACTGGATGCAGTGGTGCTTAAGCAATCACTCGATGAATTGAAAACGCAGTCCAGCCTCGTAAGCAGCCTTTTCGAAAAGCAAAAAGCGCTTTGGGAGAAGAATATCGGCAGCGAAGTGCAGTATCTTCAGGCAAAAACCAATAAGGAGGCGCTCGAAATGAAAATAAAAACGCTTCAGGGTCAGATTGACATGGCCAGAATTATATCTCCAATCAACGGAACAGTCGAAAGTGTGCCGTTAAAAGTTGGTCAGATGGCTTCGCCGGGAATGCCCACCTCTGCCATCAGGGTAATCAATATGAACTCGGTAAAGATTAAGGCCGACGTGTCAGAAAATTTTGCTGCAAAAATCCAGAAAGGGAATGATGTACTGATCCGTTTTCCCGACCTTGGAAAAGAGATAGAATCAAAACTAAGTTTTACCAGCCGTTATATCGATCCTTCAAATAGAACCTTCCAGGTTGAATGTAAGATTCAGACGGGCGAAATTCCTTTACGGGCCAATATGATCGCCTATGTAAAAATCAAAGACTACATCAATGAGCAGGCGATCTGCCTGCCGGTGAATTATATCCAGTCCAACAGGGAAGGGAAATTCGTGTTCGTAGCCGTTCCGAAAGACAATAAGTGGATGGCAACCCGTCGTCCGGTAAAGACCGGCATGGACTACAACGGAGTGGCCGAAATCCTTGAAGGGCTTTCAGAAGGCGATAAAGTGATCTCTTCGGGCTACCAGAATATTAATGAAGGCTCTTTGATCACTTATTAATCCTAACAACTTCAATTTATGTTATCCGATAAACTAAAAATAAAAGAATTTATGCCCACGAGCTGGGCGATTGATAACAAGACCAGTATTTACGTACTCGCGTTCCTGATATCAATCCTTGGGCTAATGAACTATTATTTCATACCGAAAGAGCAGTTTCCCCAGGTTGTTATTCCCTATATTATTGTGAATACCCCTTATCCGGGCACCTCGCCTGAGGATATCGAGAACCTGGTTACACGCCCGATAGAGAAGCAGCTAAAATCGATTTCGGATGTAAAAAATGTGACCAGCAATTCGGTACCCGATTTCTCATCCATTGTTGTGGAATTCGACCCTGATATTTCGATCGAGGATGCCAAACAGCGGGTGCGCGATGCGGTTGACAAATCAAAGACAGATCTTCCGAACGATTTGCCCGATCAGCCTCAGATTCTGGATATTGATCTCTCGGAATTTCCCGTGATGTACATCAATATTTCGGGGAATTACAGTCTCGACAAACTGAAAAAATTTGCAGAAGTAGCGCAGGATATGATCGAAGGGGTGAAGGAAATTACCCGTGTCGATATTGTTGGTGCCCTGGAACGTGAGATTCAGATTGATGCAGACATCTTTAAGATGCAGGCAGCAAAAGTGACTTTCAGTGATATCGAACGTGCAGTAGCCAGTGAAAATATTACAATTTCAGGCGGTACGATCAATACCAGCGGTATAAAAAATACAGTTCGTCTGAAAGGTCAGTTTCAGGAGGTGGCAAATCTGCGTGATATTGTCGTTCAGTCTTCAGGCGGTGCATTTGTAAAACTTAGCGACATCGCCGATATCAAGGACGATTTTAAAGAACAGGAGAGCTTTGCCCGTCTCGACGGTAACAATGTAATTACACTGAATGTCATCAAAAAAAGTGGTGCCAATCTGCTGGATGCATCTGATCAGATAAAGGATATTGTTGAAAATCAGCTTAAAAGCAAGAATTTCCCTTCCGATCTGACCCTGACAATAACAGGCGATCAAAGCCGGTTTACCCGGAATACACTTGAAGAGCTGAACAATACAATCATCATCGGCTTTATCCTGGTCACTATTGTACTGATGTTTTTCATGGGATTCACGAACTCATTTTTCGTAGGCCTCTCCGTACCCCTTTCGATGGCTGTAGCCTATCTTGTCCTTCCGGGGATTGGGTTCACCATGAATATGATCGTGATGTTCGGGTTCATCTTTGCCCTTGGAATTGTAGTCGATGATGCCATTGTTGTAATCGAAAATACGCACCGGCTTCACCGGAAGAATCCAGATATAAAAGTGGCCGCGAAAATGGCTGCCGGCGAGGTCTTTATGCCCATCCTGTCAGGTACGTTAACGACACTTGCTCCCTTTTTTCCGCTGGCTTTCTGGCCGGGTATTGTCGGACAGTTTATGCATTATTTACCCGTTACACTGATTATCACCCTGTTTGCATCGCTTTTTGTGGCCTATATATTCAATCCTGTTTTTGCAGTATCGTTTATGCAGCATGAATACGATGATGAAACAGACGGAAAGAGCGAGTGGCGCAAGACACGACGGTTCCTGATCGTGGTTTTCGGCTTTGCACTCCTGTTCTATGCCACCAAAATGATCGGCCTTGCAAATTTCCTGGTAATGGTAATCCTGCTTGTAGTCGCCTATCATTACGCAATCCGCTTCTGGATCAAAGGTTTCCAGGAAAGGTTATGGCCTTCGCTGATGGACAAATATGAACGGACCCTTCGTTTTACTCTTAGGGGAAACCGCGCAGTCTGGATGTTGGTGTCAATGGTTGTGCTATTCTTCTTTACGATGTTCCTTACCGGTATCGTTAAACCCAAGGTACTGTTTTTCCCCGATAACGATCCGAACAATATCTATGTCTATATAAAAATGCCTGGCGGTACCGACCAGTTGGTCACCGACAGCGTTACCCGGATCGCCGAGGAACGTGTCTATAAAACAATAGGCAGAAATAACCCTGATGTGGAATCTATCATCTCAAATGTTACGATTGGCGTTGAAGAAGAAGGATTTTCATCGGCAGGAAAACCTTACAACAAAGGGAAAATCTCGGTTAATTTTGTGGAACACAAGCTGCGTACTACCGGGAAATCGACTACCGAATACATGGAAATGATGCGCAAGGGAGTTGCTGATATTCCGGGAGCAGAGGTTACAGTCGACAAGAATCAGAACGGACCTCCAACGGGTAAACCGATCAATATAGAAGTTACCAGTGAGAACCTCGAAAACCTTGTGGCCGATGCCTATGCATTCAGGGATCTTCTCGATTCGATGCGAATTCCGGGTATAGAAGAATTGAAAACAGACTTTGAGATGAACTCGCCCGAAATTATTATCGATATCGACCGCGACCGTGCCAACCGTGAAGGTATTTCCACGGGACAGATAGGCATGGAGATTCGTACGGCGCTTTTCGGGAAGGAAATTTCCAAATTCAAACAGGATGAGGATGAATACCCGATTACTTTACGTTATAAAAAAGTTACCCGCGATAACATCAATGCACTGGTAAATCTGCTGATTACCTACCGTGATATGAACAGCGGACAACTCCGTAGCATTCCGCTATCAACTGTAGCAACAATCGATTATAGTACTTCGTATGCAGGAATAAAGCGGCTCGATCAGAAGCGGGTGATTACGGTCTACTCCAATGTCCTTTCCGGTTATTCTGCCAACGACATTGTTCCGAAAATCGAGCGCATCGCAGCATCGTTCAATAAACATGAAGGAACTGAGTTCAAACTGACCGGTGAGCAGGAGGATCAGGAAGAGACCACAGCATTCCTGTTGAAAGCAATGGTTATCGCGCTGGGAATTATTTTCTTTATCCTCATTACCCAATTCGGGTCCATCAGCAAAACAATTATTATCCTTAGTGAGGTAATCTTCAGTATAATCGGAGTTTTACTGGGCGTAATGATCTTTAAAATGGAGCTGGTGATTATGATGACAGGTCTGGGAATTGTAGCACTCGGTGGAATTGTAGTGCGAAACGGAATTCTGATTGTTGAATTCTGCGATGTAATGAAAGCACGAGGTTTAAAAACACGCCAGGCAATTGTTGAGGCAGGCAGGACGCGTATCACACCCGTTGTACTTACTGCTACAGCAACCATGCTTGGACTTGTGCCATTGGCTGTAGGTATGAATATCGACTTTGTGACCTTATTCACCGAGTTGAACCCTCATATTTACTTCGGGGGCGACAATGTGGCTTTCTGGGGACCGCTCGCCTGGACCATTATCTTCGGACTAAGTTTCGCAACATTCCTTACCCTTGTATTCGTCCCGGCGTTGTATTATCTTGATTATGTAATCAGGTTAAAAATCAAACGCAGAAAAAATCTGAACCGGATCAAAATGATGAATCTGTAAAATGGTGTAGAGACGTTGCATGCAACGTCTCTTTGCATGCAACGTCTCTACGCATTTTACGACAATTCCCTGATCTTCGTTTTAATCTCGTTCATTCGTTCTTCACGCCGGGCTGACCAGGTTTTATCTTCCTGTTCGAGGAATTCAAATAAAACCAGCGATTTCTCATAACTGACAAGGCTATCCTTCTTCCTGCCCTGCGCCTCACCTACAAGGGCTTCGGCATAGAATAATTCTGCCAGAACGGCCAGGTGACCATTCGTATAATTATGCTCGTTGAGCAGTGTATTGGTTAAATGTTCTTTTGGAATCAACTGAAAAAACGAAGCCTCACGCCGCAGTAATTCGTAATAACCTCTTTCGAGCAACTTCTGCGCCTGTTCCGGATCACCTTTTTTGATTAATCCCAGGATTGCCGCAATTAAATCACCGATCATCTCGATCATCCTTAAAATATAGTCTTTTTGGTACATAGGTCGTGGTATTAAGAAGTAATATTTTCAGTATTTTAACCCTCGTTGCTGAATTTTTAATACAACAGTGACAAAAGCTATTTATCAACCGGGGTTGAAGGCAGAATAAGCTGTAACTGCATCTGCATGGCAATTAATTTTTTCCCTGCAATTTGCGACTTTCTTATTTACGATCAAAATTTTTCTATGCTGTATTTTTAGGGGCCGGGGTCAGGTGTTCTGAAATTGAGGTATAATGGTGTTTTTTTAATGCCGGATTTTTTGTATATTTATTTGTTGGTTAAAAGCAAGTACCATGAAACGGATTCATAGAATGATCGCATCATTGGTTTTTGTTGCAACTCTATTCCCGGTCGGCGCCGGTGCTCAGTATTTCGGGCAGAACAAGCCAAGTTACCGCACCTTCCGCTATCAGGTAAAACAGATGCCCGATTTTGAAATTTACCATTACTTCGAAGACGATGCTTTACTGAATTATTTTGCCAACAGGGCCGAAGAATGGTATACCATGCATCAGCGGATTTTTGCTGACACCTTTAAGCAAAGAAATCCGGTGATTCTGTATTCAACGCATGCCGAGTTCCAGCAGACAACGGCAGTAAGCGGTTCATTAGGGGTAGGAACCGGGGGTGTTACCGAAAGCATGAAAAACCGTGTCGTCATGCCTGCTTCCCATTCCATTGCCCAAACCGATCATGTGCTGGGACACGAACTGGTTCATGCATTTCAGTTCAACCGGCTGTTACACTCCGACAGCATAAAAAAGAACTCAGTCAACAATATCCCCTTATGGATGGTCGAAGGGATGGCTGAGTATTTGTCCATCGGGAGCGTCGACCCCAATACTGCCATGTGGATGCGCGACGCTTTGCTGAACAGGGATTTTCCAACCATCAAAAAAATGTCAACCGATTACAAATATTTTCCATACCGTTTTGGCCATTCGCTATGGGCAATGATTGGGAAGACATGGGGCGACAGTATTATTGTCCCGCTTTTCGAAAAAACAGCCCTGATCGGCCTCGATCGCGCCCTGGATTCAATTATCGGCTTCGATTCGAAAACCTTATCAGGTATGTGGAAAACCACACTTGAAAACTATTACAATCCATTCATGAAGGATTCCTCCAGGGTGGTAACCGGAAGAAAAATTATTTCGAAAGAAAACTCTGGCAGGATGAATCTTTCACCATCGTTAAGTCCTGACGGAAAATATATTGCCTTTTTTTCGGAAAAAAATGTATTCTCACTTGACCTGTTTCTTGCTGAGACCGAAACCGGGAAAATGGTCCGGAAAGTATCGAAGATTACGCGAAATCACGAGATCGATGACTTCAGCTTTCTTGAATCGGGAGGCGCCTGGTCGCCCGATAGCCGTAAGTATGCTTTTGTGGTTTTCAACCGGGGACGTAACAGGATCGCGGTTATCGATGTGCAGAAAGGGAAAATTGAGTCGGAAATTTCAATCGAGGGAGTTTTGTCGCTGACCAGTCCCGAATGGTCGCCCGACGGGCGATACATGGTTTTCAACGGTTTGGTGAACGGCATCGGGAATCTTTATCTTTATGATATGGAGCTGAAAAAAACCGAAAAGCTGACCTCCAACTTTTATTCATCCATTCATCCTGCCTGGTCCTCCGACGGTAAAAATATTGTTTTTTCGTCGGAATCTGTCAATAATAACCTCGCGTCGAAGAGATACTGCTTTAGTATCAGCATTCTGAACATGGAAACCAGGGACACCAGAACCCTGAACCTGTTTCCGGGGGCTGACAACCTGAATCCGAGATTTTCGCATGATAACCGATCCGTTTATTTCCTCTCCAATGCCGATGGTTTCCGTAACCTGTACCGATATGACATCGAAGATGACAAACTATACCGTCTTACAGAATATGTGACAGGCATTAGCGGAATCACCCCTTTTTCACCGGCAATCAGTACTGCACGCGATAATGACCTGATGGCCTACACCTATTATTTCAACAACAGTTATGAGATATATTCAGCCAAAGGCAGCGAATTCACTCCTATTGAAACCAACAGGGACATTGTTAATTTTGATGCAGGAACGCTTCCCCCCCTGACACATCTTAAATCCAACATCGTCGATGCATCGCTTTACAACCGGTCAAAAGAATCCTTTGTCCTTCCACCCGATTCCATCCTGGATGTGCCATACCGCCCCCGCTTCCGCCTGGATTATATTTCCAATAGTGTGAATATTGGTATCTCCTCAGGCAGGTATTACAGCAATAACATGGGTGGAAGTATCTTCATGATCTTCAGTGACATCGTTGGAAACAACCAGATTTATTCAGCGCTGGCTCTCAACGGCGAAATTTATGATTTCGGCGGACAAACAGCATACATCAATCAAACCAGGCGATTCAAGTGGGGAGGATCGATATCGCACATCCCCAACCGCAGTGGAAATATGTTCCTCAAACCAGATTCACTGACAATAGAAGGTGAAAAATTCCCTGTAAACAATCTCATGCTGGATTATATCCGGATGTTCGAGGATGAAATTTCACTGTTCACTTTTTATCCGATTTCACAAACGCGCAGGTTTGAGGCCGGAGTCTCAGCATCGTGGTACTATTACAGAATTGACCGGTACAACAATTATTACGATCTGTTGGGTTATCCCATCGGTGTAAAAAAGGAAAAACTACCCGCGCCAAAAGGCAGTAATTACCAGATTCTTGACTTTGCCTATGTACACGATAACTCGGCATTTGGAATGACTGCCCCAATGACAGGTTCACGCACACGCCTTTCGATCGAAAAATATTCAGGCAGCGTCAATTTTTTCACCGGGCTTATTGACTTTCGCCAATACCGCTTCATGAAACCGGTCGGCTTTGCTTTCAGAGCATATCATACAGGGAGGTACGGAGGAGACTCGGAAACCCAGCTTATTTATCCTCTCAGCCTTGGTTATCCATGGTTGATCAGGGGATATGAGAACAGTACATATTATGGTGGTACGCAGAGTTCACCCAATAACTACTACTTTAATATTTCAAATTTGCTGGGATCACGGATATTCGTGGCCAATTTCGAAATCCGTTTACCATTCACTGGTCCTGAAAATATGGCTATTATCAAATCAAAAATATTTTACACCGACTTCAACCTGTTTTTCGACGGTGGCCTGGCCTGGAACAAGGGCGACGTGGTCAGAATTCGCTGGGAACCGGCAGACTTCAACGAACGAACCCCGGTATTCAGCGCCGGTGCTTCATTGCGTCTTAATCTGTTCGGAGCCATGGTGATTGAACCTTACTACGCATTTCCTTTTCAGAACAAAGGGTACAAGGGAGGAGTCTTTGGCGTTAACTTCCTTCCGGGGTGGTAATACCCTTCCGATATCAAAATCATTGCTTTGCTACCAGTTTTATTTGTTCCTTGATTAAATTGCTAAATCATTGTATTTTTGTGTGTAGAGACGAGGCATGCTGTAGAGACGAGGTATGGCCTCGTCTCTACACACACGATTTATTAACCACAAATACGGCATACTATGAAATCAACATCCATTGCACTCCTGTTTACTGCAACGCTTCTGATCAGTAATAACATTTTGGCACAGGAAGCATTTTTTAGTCCTAAACTTGAAAAGGTTTGGACATCGCCCGAAGGATTAAATGTGCCCGAATCGTCGTTCTATAACGCGTCCGACAAAACCATTTATGTTTCAAATATTGTTGGAATGCACAATATCAAAGACAATGTGGGATACATCTCAAAACTAAACGAAAAAGGTGAATTCATTGAAAAAGAATGGGTAAAAGGATTAAATGCTCCCAAAGGAATAGCATGCACCAAAACAAAATTGTTTGTAACCGATATTGACCGGGTGGTGGAGATCGATCTGGCAACTGGTAAAATCACTAAAACCTACGCTAACGCGAAATCGAAATCGCTCAACGATGTGACCGTAGCCTCCGATGGCAGGGTTTACATTTCTGATTCAGGCGGAAACTGTATATTTTATGTCGGTAAAGATGCGCTCGAAGTTTTTCTTGAAAGCGATCAGCTCGAAAGGATGAATGGTATTTTTGCAAACGGCAACCTGCTGTACCTGGGTTCGAAAGACAATTTTATTTCTGTTAATCAGAAAACAAAGGCATTTAACATACTGGCTGAAAAAACAGGGTATCTCGATGGCATTGAAATGGTGGGCAGTAATAAATTCGTCACCTCCGATTTCCAGGGGAAGGTACAGCTCATCGAACCGGGAAAGGGGATCGAAAACCTCATAAATACCATCGGAATAAAAATTAATGCTGCCGATCTGGGGTATATCCCTTCACAGAAACTTCTGTTGGTTCCAACGTTTTATGACAACAAGGTTGTTGCCTATAAACTGAAATTATAAATCGTTTCAAATACCCTTTCTACCCCTTTGTTTGTCACTTTCTGATCACTATTTTTTGGTGATCCATCCGGACAAACAAAGGGGTTTTCCGGAAACGTGAAGTATACTGGAATTATTTTTTAATGCCTCTTATAAATTTTCCATCCGTTTACGATGAAAATTTCCCGGTAGAGGCATGCAAAGGTGTTTCGAAAAATGCACCCATTCAAATTGGTAAATTTCAGAATTGATTTTGTCGTAAATTTTACTTAAATTTGATTCAGTAATCAATGGGTTTTCCAAATGATACACAGCAATATACATGTAGTGGTAAATCCGGTTGCAGGAAGCGGAAAGGCTAAAAGCGTTGTGCAAACCTTGTTGCAAAAAATCAATTGTATTGCGCCATCTGATCTCAATATAACCTATACGAAGGAGAAAAATGATGCAATATTCATTACCCGTAAGGCCATTGAATCCGGGGCTTCAATGATCATTGCTGTTGGCGGTGACGGAACGATTAATGAAGTTGTTAACGGATTTTATAGCGATGGAAATCAGGTTAACCCAGCTTGTGAACTTGGAATACTCAACTGTGGCACTGGGGGAGGTTTTGCAAGAACACTATTAGGTACAAAATCAATCACGCAACAAATTGAATTGCTTTTCAAGCCTGCGAGTTTAACTTTGGATCTGGGATGTATTACTTACCAGGACACTACCGGGAAAACAGTTCGCAGAATATTTGCAAATGAATGCCAAACCGGTATTGGCAGCAAAGTAGCTGCGATGGTTGGGAAGAGTTCTAAAATCTTCGGCGGTAAAATTGCTTTCGGTGTAGCTGCCATTTTTCAGGCAATCTTTCTGAGTTCCCAGGTATTGAAATTAGGATACGATAATGAACCATTTCATGAATTCAAACTAATAGGACTTGTTGTAGGTAATGGTCCGGAATGTGCAGGAGGAATGAAACTTACACCTGCTGCAAAATTGAACGATGGCTTTTTTGATGTACTTTCAATTTATGATATGAACCTATACCGACGATTGCTTAGCTTTTCAAAAGTTTATTCCGGAACACATCTGTTAGCACCCTATTGTTCAGTAAAAAGGTGCAAGAAATTAAAGATTCTTTCATCCGGCAAGGTCACTCTTGAAGCCGATGGTGAGGTGTTGGGGAATTCTCCCTTTGAAATAGAAGTTTTACCTGCCGCAATCAGAGTTAAGGCTGATAATAATTGGATTTGAATGTGGAAGTTTATTTGGTGTCGTTAAGGTTTTAAATAACTGGAGATAAATATGGAACCATTATTTATCAGGATTAGAGAAAAGTGGTTTGAGGTTAGAATCTTTATTTCTCTTTCCATTGTATTAATTATCTCTTTGCTTTCATTCCTGGTATTTAAGGATACTCGCACCAATGTTGAGATAGCCGGAAGTTGGTGCGGATTATCACGCGAATTATCAATTTGTTACGGATATTATTTTGCAGCCTTTCTATTACTGTTTGCATCAGCTATCCGCATGTGGGCAGGTAGTGTCCTGACATCCAAAACCGTCATGGCTTTTAAAATCCAAAACAGTAAATTATTGATATCCGGACCTTATGGCTTTGTAAGGCACCCGATATATTTTGCTGACATGATTGCCTTTATTGCTTTTTCACTTTGTCTCAGACCTGTCGGTTTATTAATGCCGTTGCTGATTTTATTGCATTATTACCAACTGATTAATTACGAGGAGCAAAAACTCAGAATCGAATTCGGAAAGGCCTATGATAAATATGTTAATTCAGTACCCCGAATCTTTCCGCGAATATCGCAAATCAGAAAAATATTTAAATCTCCTTCAGATTTTCAGATAAATTCTGACGGATTCCGCCATAACGCCCAGTATATGCTGTTTGTTCCGGGTTTAATCATTGCTGCATACACAGGTAAATTTATTCACGCAGTTTTTATTGGTCTGCCTGCCGTTGTTGATTGGGCAATCATTCATACAATTATTGGAGTTACAAAGGATACTTCGGTAGAAGACGAATTGCAGTCAAAACGGAAAAAATTCACCGGCTCAAAAGTTTTCAGGGACATTTTATATGCGCAATGCTGGGAGGATCCGGAACTTGACAGAATCGCTTTTAAAATAAAGCCCGGTGATACGGTCTTCTCAATTACATCAGGAGGGTGTAATGCACTGGCATTTCTCATTGATGATCCGAAAAAGGTTATTTGCCTGGATATGAACCGGTACCAGAATTTTCTTTTGTCGCTTAAAATAAATGCATTCCGATCGCTTTCCCATGACGAAATCCTTGAATTTTTTGGCGTGCATGCTTCAACACGACGGTTGGAGTTGTACGAAAGGATAAAACCTTTTCTCCTGAAGAAGAGCAGGAGTATTGGCGTACTAAAAAAGAGGATATCAATAAGGGAATCCTTCATTGTGGCCGGTATGAAAAATATATGCAATTATTGAAAAGAATTTTCAGAATCCTTATTGGGAAGAAGATTATCAATGACTTGTTTAATTCTGTCAGTAAAGAGGAAAGGAAAGTTTTATTTGATACGCAGTGGAATAATTTACGATGGAGGTTATTCTGCCGCCTGTTTTTAAGCCGTTCGTTCGCCAGCATGTTCTTCGATAAAGCTTTCTATAAGTATATTGAACCTTCATTTTCCTTTAAAGACTATTACAGTTCGGCTGTAAAACGGGTTGTTACAGAACTGCCGGTAAAAGAAAACTACTTTCTCGCTTATATATTATTGGGGAATTACTTCAGGGAAAACTTCCCGGTTTACCTGAAAAAGGAAAATTACGCCTCAATTCGAAACCGTGTTGACCGGATTAAAATGATTACCTCGGGCTGCATGGATTACTTCACAACATTACCTTCTGAGACCATCTCAGAATTCAATTTTACGAATATTTTTGAATGGATGTCTTTGGAGGAATATGCTCTTCTGCTAAAAGAGACAATCAGAGTAGCAAAAGATGGTGCAATAGTCACTTACCGCAATCACCTCGTTACACGAAACCGACCTGAAAGCCTTGCAGATCAGCTAATTCAGGACACTAAATTATCAGCGGAGCTTCACGAAAGAGATCTTTCATTTATTTACAAAGCATATGTAGTTGAACGAATAACGAAAAACGAATGGCATTCTCCGTCAGGGAAATAACAGGGACAGTGGGCATGAATGATTTTCTGTCCATTCCGTCAGAGATCTACAGGAACGATCCATATTGGGTGGCTCCGCAACTTTCTGAGATAAAGCGGACGCTTTCTCCAACTTTAAATCCCTATTTTAAAAATGCCTCTTTACGATTATATGTCTGCTATTCCGACGGAAAGCCTGTTTGCAGATCAATAATGGTCATTAATCCGCTCCACTGGGAAAAGTGGAAAAAGAAGACGGCTTTTTTTGGATTTTTTGAATCAATTGATGACAGTACTGCGGTTCAGTATTTGTTTGATAAGATAGAGGCCGATAGCCGGGAAGGGGGCGCTGAATATCTTGAAGGACCTTTTAATCCGAATCATTATTCGGAGCTTGGAATTTTAATTGACAACTTCAATTCTGTTTCTGCTTTCTTCGAAACTTATAATCCGCCTTACTATCCGCAATTGCTTGATAAAGCGGGCTTTTCAGAATTACGTATCTTACATACCCGGCACAATAATGATATCGCTGCCACGTTATCAAAAAATATCAGAATAGCTGATCTTCCGGTGGAAAATAATGGATATACCATCCGGAAGTTCAATATCTTCAGAACACGCAGGGATCTTGAAATAATGCGTGAAATAAATAATGACGCATTTGCGAATAACTGGTATTTCCTTCCGCTGTCACGCGAGGAGTATAAGTTCTCTGCAAAATTTCTCTTTTTTGTCACCATACCACGACTTATTCTAATCGTTGAATATAAAGGAAAACCTGCCGGCGCTATTCAATGTGTGCTGAATTTTAACAGGCTGATCAAGCCATATGAGGGAAGAATGAAGTGGTGGAACCTGCCGGGGTTGGTGTTAAAACGAAAAAAATTAAAGGAATTGATAGTTTTTACGGTCGGTGTAAAGAATGAATTCCGGCATTCGCCGGTATTGGCAATGATCGTTAAATCGATATTAAAAATATTTCAGGATTATTCGACCTTATCAACTACCTGGATTTCAGACGAGAATAAAGGAGTCATTCATTTTTGTGAATTATTGGGAATGAAACCTTATAAGCATTTTTCGATTTATTCAAAATATTTATAATGGCCGAGTATGTCAAATGGGAAAAGGATTATAAGCGATTTGATTAAGAACTGGGACCTTGAAACAAACGAAAATGGGGAGCTTATTATCGGAGGATGCAATACGATTCATCTGAACAATATTTATGGGACGCCTCTTCATGTTGTGAACGAAGCGAGGCTGAAGAAAACGGCTGAAGCTTTTCTGGGAACGATTAAATCAAAATATCCCGGAGAAATAGCTGTACACTATGCGTTTAAGTGCAATCCGGTTCCGGGCATTATCAAAATCATTAAGAATGCAGGGATCAATGCAGAGGTAATGAGTGAATATGAGCTGATGCTTGCACTTAAGCTGGGGTATAAGGGCCATGAGATAATTGTCAATGGACCATTTAAAACAGACAGGTTGATCACTTCTGCTCTTGAGAATAATATCAGGTTAATAAATATAGATTCACTTTTTGAACTCCAAAAGATTGATCAGCTGTGTAATAGTCTAAATAAAACTACGGAGGTTCTGCTCCGGATAAATCCTGATTTTATTGCCGCAGGAATGAACCGCGGAAGCGCAGCTGCTGATCGTGCAGGTTCTCCATTCGGATTGGATCTTAAAGGCGGCGAAGTCAATCGGTCATTAGCATTACTTAAAGATCTGAAGCGGATAAAATTCAGGGGATTTCATTTTCATATCGGAACCGGTATTCAAAATACGGATGATTTCAGAAAAGCACTTATTGGGCTGAAAAACATTTTAAAATATACGGAAGATTTAGGGTTCCATGTCGATATTTTTGATGTGGGAGGCGGTTTGGGCGTTCCTGATTCGCGTGAGATGACCACATGGGAATTGTTACTGTACCAGGCTTTTGATCGTCTACCATCCTGCAGGTTACCAAATAAAAAAATATCGTTCAGCAATTATGCTGATTCTGTAACGTCAGGAATTTTGACACTTTTCGGGAATCGGAAAATCCCGGAGCTGATTTTTGAACCCGGACGATGTATCACAAGTCCCAACCAGCTTTTATTATTAAAAATTCACCAGGTAAAAGAGCGTAAAGGATTGAAAAAATGGCTGATTGCCGATGCAGGAATTGGTACTTTAACAATGCCAACCTATTATGAACAACATGAGGTTGTTTTGTGTAACGAGGTGAACAGAAATCTATCGGGTAAAGTAACAATCACCGGACCCGGATGCTTTGCTGCTGATGTTGTCTACCGAAACAAACCAATGCCGGATATAGCTCCCGGAGAGATTATTGCGATTCTTGACAGCGGAGCATATTTTACTTCATGGGAATCATCTTTTGGATTTCCGCGACCAGCCATCGTTTCGGTTTTAAACGGCCGGCCTGGTCTTATAAGATCACGGGAATCCTTCGAACATATGATAGCTCTCGATAAGTTTTAATGGTTAATTTAACTTTAATTCACTTTGTTATGAAATTTAAAATAAATAAAGTGACGGAATGTACGGATCTTCTTGAACTTGGCGATGCTTTAATTAAGAGGATTTTAGATAACGGACATGAGCTGGTCGCGTTAGCTGAAAATTCAAATTTTGTGCTTAACATTATAGATCTGGATTCACCAAAGGCCTATAATCGTAAAAGCCAGGAAGAAATGGTCATCTCCATTACGTTAATCAGTAAGTCTCTACCTGATACACTGTCAATTTGTTATGCGGCATTGGTTAAAAGCATTTCTAATATGCTTTTCTGTATTTTAATGCCTGATGGCAGTGAGCAACTTACAGCGTTTAGCGTTACACCTGAAGTTGGATTTACAGAATTCGCTTATAGTCCAGATCGGCTGTACGACTACATGTATCCGGTTATTAGTTCCCATTTTGTGATCCGGAATAAGCTTTCTGAGGATCTTTATTTTAACAGGAATGAATTAATTCCGGAGGTGGAAGATATCATCTTATACGGAAAAGAATTAGGTGCACTTGGCGTTTTGCCCGCCCCTTTTCCATTGACAAAATTCCTGGATCAGGATCTCATCGATCAGCTTTTCAGACTCTACCAGATCAAAGGACTCAGTTATGGAAACCTGAGTATCAGGAATGTAAATTATAAAATTGGGGGTACAACTTTTTGGATGACTGCCCGGGGAGTCGACAAGTCACACCTAAAAGGGATCGGGAATGACCTGCTTTTGGTAAAAGGATACGATGAAACCAATGGTGAGATGCTTGTTTCAGTTCCGCGTGAACATGATCCCCGGATAAGGGTTTCGGTTGAAGCTATTGAGCATTACATGATTTACAGGGAATTCCCTGATGTGGGTGCCATCGTTCATGTGCATGCGTGGATTGATGGTGTATTATGCACCACCCAAACCTATCCGTGCGGTTCGAGTGAACTGGCGAATAATGTTGTTGATTTACTCAAAAATACGGCTAATCCGGGTCGGACAGAAGTCGGATTAAAAAATCACGGTCTCACGATTACAGGCCCCGATATCCGGGATATTTTTCATAGGATCAAAGGCCGACTGAATGTGAATGTTCCAATGTTCAATTGATATGTATGCATTTTATATATTATCAGAGCACAAGATAAGGTATCTGCTTACAGCACTTGGAATTTCTCTTTGTGCGCTTTTGATGTTATTTCTTATCTCAATATACAAAGGCGTTTCCTATGGTTCAGTCGAATATGTAAGGTCGGGTAAGGCTGATCTGTGGGTGCTCCAAAAACATGCAACCAACATACTAAGAAGCACATCGCTTTTACCTTCATCGTATAGGGAGCGTTTAAATAAAATTCAAGGGGTGGAATCTGCATCTCCTGTTTTTTTTATCCTTGCTTCAATAAAACATAAGAATGGGGATGGCTCTTTATATCTTACCGGCTTCGATCCAAAGAGTGGGATAGGCGGACCACCTGAAATCATCAAAGGCCGGAATATAGTATCAGATGACGAAATTGTACTTGACAAAGCATTTGCGGCAAAATACAAGATCAAAATTGGAGAGAAGATACAAGTCAGGGACGATTCCCTTGTCGTAACAGGCATTTGTACCGGAACGAACATGTTCGTGATTCAATATGCATTTATTTCGCTAAAGATGGCACAGTATATCATTGGGTACCGATTTTTTGTATCTTGCTATCAGGTACATGCAATACCAGGTTCCAGTATTGAAAACATCAGATCAGCTATTTATTCAGGATTTAAAAATGTGGTGGTTTTTGATAAAAAAACATTCCTGGAAAACAACCTTCGGGAAATGGAAAGTGGCATTGTCCCATTGCTGTTTATCATTACGATTATATCGGCAATTGTGCTTACTTCTATCTTAAGTCTCATTTTATCGATCAGCGTACTTGAAAAGCGTAAAGACCTGGCCATTATGAAAGCACTTGGCTCGCCGCGAGGCTTTATAACAGGCCTGGTGGTCAGATTATCAGTGATGTTATCGTTTGCCGGATCAGCTTTTGCATTGGTACTTTTCTTTCCGATGGTAAGCATTGTCGAAAGAATTTCACCGGAAGTTTCGACAAAATCATCCTGTTCACAGGTACTTGTCGTCTCATTTGGGGTAATAATTATCGGTATTATCAGCACTATTTTACCAATTCGGAGTGTCCGTAAAATTTACCCATTGGAAGTATTTAAATAATTATGGAAGCGAATAGCAGTTATATTACTCAACTTATTAGTGTATCTAAAATATATGAGGGTTCAGGTAACGGAACTGTTGCATTAAACAATATTTCATTTGCAGCGGTACCCGGGGAGATGGTACTGTTACTCGGACCAAGTGGAAGCGGCAAAACTACTTTTTTGACATTACTGGCTGGAATGCAGGGGCCAACTTCCGGTGAAGTATTCCTTTTTGGAAAACAAACCAGTGAATACTCGGAGCAAGAGTTGCAAATTATTCGCGCAAAGAGACTGGGATTTATTTTCCAGTCGTTTTATCTGATCGATTCGCTTACGGTACTACAGAATGTAATGATGGTGATGAAGTTTGCCGGTGCGAACAGGGATTTTGCAAGGAAGAGGTCTTTGGAGGTTCTTGAAAAATTCGAAATCAGACACCTTGCAAACTCATTTCCTTCAAAAATAAGTCAGGGAGAAAAACAGCGCGTTGCCATTGTCCGTGCGCTTATTAATGGTGCAGAACTCATCATTGCTGATGAACCTACGGGGAGTCTGGCTTCAAAACAGGGATTGGAAGTTGTTGAATTTTTAAAAAACAGCGCCACGAACGAAAACAGGTGTATCATCATAGCCAGTCATGATGAACGGATTACCCGATATGCCGACAGGGTGCTGTTCATCAGTGACGGGGAACTGAAATAAAGCTTATTCTTTAATTATTTAACTACATGAACCCTGTTTTTTGCCACCTCTTTTTCAATCACAATTTGTTTGTCAGGATTGGTAAAGCCTGCATTTTTAAAAACAGTATTTCCGGTTCTTACCCCCGAAATCTGTATGACCGGAAAAACACCGGGTTGAACAGTAAGCCCATCAATTGTGACATCTTTGCTGTTTATCAGGTCAATCACCGGTCTGTTTTTGGTTTTAAGGGTCAGATTTTTGATTTGCACATTTTTGGCATCCGTGCAGATCATGCCATAATCGGCCTCCATCTGAATGTTTTCGAGTTGGATATTCTCGAGATTCATCTCTGGCAATCCCTGGAGGTATATTCCCTGTAATGCTCCCCGGCAGTTCACATCACGGATAAAAATATTTTTAAACTGAGGGGTTGCATCGGTAACGGGAAATTGTTGTTCAACAGCAGCATTACCGCCCGCTTCCAGTTCTTCGGAAACCGATTTACCACCATAAAAAAGGTTAAATGAGATGGACTGTGTCGGAATATTCATCATTTCGACATTCGAGATGTAGATGTTTTCGACTACTCCTCCCCTGCCACGGTTGCTTTTAAAGCGGAGACCAACATCAGTTCCGATGAAGGTGCAATTTGAAACATGAAGATTGCGCACCCCGCCCGACATCTCGCTTCCAACCGTTACTCCGCCATGTCCATGAAAGACAATGCAGTTTTTTACAATCAGATTTTCATTCGGTATCCCGCGGTCGCGCCCCTCCTTGTCTTTACCCGATTTGATGCAGATCGCATCGTCGCCCACGTCGAAATTGCTGTCATGAATGATGCTGTTTTTACACGATTCGATGTCAATTCCATCACCGTTCTGTGAGTACCACGGATTCCTCACGGTGGCATTGCGCATGGTGAAGTCTTCGCACATCAGCGGATGGATATTCCACGCCGGTGAATTCTGAAAAGTTGGTCCATCGATCAGTACTTTTTGGCAGGAAATAAGGCTGATCATTACAGGACGCAGGAAATCTTTTATCTTTTCGAATTCGGCCTTTGTTTTTAAGTTGCGCGGTACATTCATCTCCGCCACTTTCTCCCCATTGATGAATTGTTGTGAGGGATACCATATCTTTCCGCTTTCACCCACGATCCCGCCGGAAGCCACAAGTTTCTTCCATTGACTTTCGGTCAGTTTTTCCTTTTTAACCGCACGCCATGCATCGCCTGAACCATCGAAGACACCATTTCCGGTGATGGCAATGTTTTCGAGGTTACGTCCGTTTACAGGTGACATGCACCGCCAGGTATCGAAGCCTTCGAAATTTGTTTCAACCAACGGATACAAACTTTTATCAGTACTGAAAACTACCAGCGCGCCTTTTTCGGTATTGATTTCGATATTGCTTTTCAGGGTAATCGGTCCGGTGAGCCAGGTTCCCCGTGGTACAATCACTTTACCTCCACCTTTCTTCGAAACGGCGTCGATGGCGTCGGCAAATGCGCGCGTATTAAGAACCTGACCTCCGGGTTGAGCTCCAAAATCGGTAATCGACACTGTCCGATCGGGAATGACAGGCTCACGGACGCGAGGCATCGTGAATTCAATGTTTTTATATAAGTCGTCACCGGAACCGGATTCAACACCAGACTGAGCAAACAAACCGACAGAGACTAAAGCTACCGTCATCAGGATTATGGATAATTTACGAAGGATCATATATTTTATAATTATGAATTACGAATGATGAATTACGAATGATGAATTACTTGAATTATTTATCGATTCTAAACCAGTCGATATCTGCTGATCCTGCATCATTGATCACTCCGTTTCGAACTGCATAAAACCCAACTTTGGCGCCAATCCATTTACCTTCGCGGGCTTTGAATTTGTCGCCTAAAGTTGTAAATGTTTGCCCGTTGGTACTGTAGCTTAACATGCATTCGCCGCCTTTCTGAACCTGGACCCTGAAATAAATCGTATTGTTTTCAACTGGTTGCGCAGATGATAATTCTTCCTTTCCATCTTTATCAGCATTCTTGCATGAAGCAGACTGAATTACCAGTTTACCGTTTTCCCGTTTAATAGCAATCCGGCCATAATCCAGTCCCAACACTAACAGTCCAACCTCTTCCCCATCGAAACGGGCATCGAAAGTAAGTTTAGCTGTTGCTATAAATACGGGAGCAGGGAACTTCTGTAATAAAAGGTTGGAGACGTTCCATAAATTGGCTGCATCTGTTGGCCGCGGGATGCAATTCAGCCTGTAAAAGCCCAGGTTTCCGGAGGGATATCCCCACGTAGTCTGATAATTGGCATGCCATTGCCATTGTAAAGCGAGGTCACTGGAATTGAACTCATCGCTTTCGGACGGTGTCATTGTTGGATAAGTCTTACCTACATTCGGTTTTTTAAAGGTCCGGACTGGTTCCCCTGTACCGTCACCATCCTCGTCGACCCCGATAACGGGCCAGTCGTTGATCCATTTCATCGGGTTCAGGTGCACAACCCTTCCATAAGCGCCTAAATCCTGAAAATTCAGGAACCAGTGTTCGCCTGTTTTGGTGTCAAGCCACGCACCCTGGTGCGGGCCATTTATGTCGGTTTTTCCCTGAGCCATCACAATTTTAGTTTCATAAGGGCCAAAAATACTTTTTGATCGCAGAACAAGCTGCCAACCGGTGGGCACTCCGCCTGCCGGTGCAAAAATGTAATAGTAACCGTTTCTTTTGTAAAATTTTGGTCCTTCAACCGTTGGATGATCTTTGTGCCCGTCGAAAACCATTACACTGTTACCGATCAGTTTTGTTCCTTCAGGGTTCATCCGGCTGACCATAATTACACTTTTCACCCCGGCACGGCTTCCGGCCAGGGCATAAACGAGGTAAGTTTTTCCGTCATCATCCCAAAGTGGCGAAGGATCAATCAAACCTTTCCCGGGCTGAACCAGCAAAGGCTCCGACCACGGACCGGCAGGATTTTTAGCCTTTACCATGTAAATACCGAAATCGGGATCGGGATAATAAATGTAAAATTCGTTTTTATGGAAGCGAATGCAGGGAGCCCAAACACCCCCGCCATGCCGGACCTTGTCGAACACATCAAACGGAGATTGCTTTTCGAGCGCATAGCCAATCAGCTCCCAGTTGACTAAATCGTGCGAGTGCAAAATTGGCAAACCCGGTATACAGTTGAATGATGAAGCGGTCATGTAATAATCGTCGCCAACGCGAACAGCATCAGGATCGGAATAATCGGCATACAAAACCGGATTGGTATAGGTTCCGTCACCATTGTCGGGCACCCAGACTTTGGATAAAACTGACGGAGTCTGAGCCACCGAAATTAAAGCAAATACAAAAGTGAAGCAGATCATCAGATAGATTAGTCTCATCATGCCAGAACAATTAAACTGATTCGATTCATTCTAAACGTTTTTGAACCGATTTCTTTATTCAACTAATTTGCCATTAACCACTACATTCGACAGAGTCAGTCGCTTAATCAAACTTTTGTCGTAAGCACCATTTTTTGCTGTGATTTTCAGATTATCGAAAGTAAAATCAGATAGCCGGTCGTGTTCAGTTATGGCCATATCAAAAAATACTTCGCAGTCGAGTTCGATGTTTCTTAACGTGATATTTTCAGAATAGGACAAGGGAACACTTGTTCTTCCTTTCAAGTCAAAAAACTGTGTCCATGGCTTTATATAAATCATACTATATGCCTGACCCTTAATATTTTCAATTGTGATATATTCATATTTCTGAGGTGTGTCGGGTCTCATTTTCAACCACAGGAGCCTTTTGGCTTCATTAACGTGGCAATTTCGCATCACAATATTCTTGTTGTGAATGGCTTCGCTGCCACAGGTTAAGGCGGCATGACAGAATCCAAATTCGCAATTTTCGATGATGATATTGGTATTTTCGCCATTCGTAGAATCTGTATCTGCCCATGGACCTTTACCACCTTTTAAGGCAATGGCATCGTCATTTACAGCCATGTAACAACCTTTAATCAGTACATTTAAACATACATCAAGATCGATGGCATCGGTACTTGGTGCCTTTACCGGCTGGTGTGGCGAAAAGATATGCAGATCCAGAATCTTAACATTGTTGCATTGGTAATAATGACTGGTCCAAAATCCCGAATTGTGAAGATTTACATCCTGTACTTGTACATTGTCGCAATTCCAAATAAACACCAAACGAGGTCTTGATACTTCAAGATTGGTACATTGAGGGTTCTCTTTTCGTCTTTGCCAGAAGGCTTCCCAATATTTCAACCCGTTTCCGTCTATTGTTCCTTTTCCTGAAATAGTAAAGCCATCAACACCATAAGCATTTACGAGGGCTGAGAAGTAATCGATGCTCTGCCCCTCGATTCTTGAAGGAATAAAAGGATAGTCAGCAATATTTTCTGAGCCCTTTAAAACAGCTCCTTCAGATACATACAGGTGGGTATTGGGTTTGAAAAACAAAGCACCGCTCAGAAAGGTCCCTTTTGGAATTACAATTACTCCACCGCCCTGACTGTGAGCTTTATCTATTGCCTTTTGAATAATAGTGGTTTGTATTGCTGTACTATCGTCGATTGCACCCAGGTCTGAAATGTTAAACGGTGTGCCAAGGTCTTCCAATTTAATTTTTGTCACCTCCGAAAACCAGGCTGGTATTTTAGTTCCGTCCGGGAAAAGATCAGGTTTCTTTTCCGGTTTACAATTTTGCAGGGTAAATCCCAAAATACAGATTCCAACCAAATAGATGCTTTTCATTTTTATCCCTTTAAATTAGTGTCGCAGTTTACGATACACAAAGTTATCAAACTTCACCTTCCTTTTCTGTAAATGCTTTAAACTGGAGTTTGGTATGAGTACTCCGGAATACGTTGAAAAGCACATCGCCCCGTAATAATTCTGACATTTTTTCAGGACCAATAGTTGTGAATTATAGCCTGGTCAGGGTTTAAATCAGCCCTGTCAAAAAACAGCCCTGTCAGGGTTTGAAACCCTGACAGGGCTCTAAATATTGGATGAAACCCTGACAGGGCTTTGTGGAAAATTTCAATTAATAACCTTCATTCTGCCAGAATCCTTCGGGATCGGCTGTTGTTGTCCGGTTTGTAATCGCATCCAATTGTGGTTGCGGAATTGGACGTAAGATATGGAAATTTTTAATGTTGTTTTTTGCACTCCCGTTATATAATGTTACCCGGTCGATCAGCTTCCCTGTACGTTTAAGGTCAAACCACCGCTGCTGTTCGCCACAAAGTTCGCGACCCCTCTCATCGAGGATAACGGTAATGTCTTTTGCAGTAACCTGTGCTTCTTCCGAAGCTTTAAGCACATTGCTTTTACCTGCAATTGCACGAGCTGTCCGCAAGGCATTCAATTTCTGTATGGCTTGGCCTGAATGGCCTGCCATCATGTAACCCTCGGCAGCAATAAGATACATCTCGGAAAGACGGAATACGAAAGCATCACGCGATCCCAGGTCGCGTATCACTGAGCCTGTATAATCATCAAACTTCTTCAATTGAATATACATACGATTGCCCTTGTAGTTTTCATTACCTGAGGTTCCGGTAGCGATAGTAGGTATGGTACCTGCTGCATCCTGGTAAAGCGGGTATACTTTGGCATTCCCGACATCGGTGCGGGAAAATAAAACATACCGGGCATTTGCCCGTGCTATCTGAGCGGGAGTAGCCGTCTTTTTCAACAGGTAAATTGCCGTATCCCGCATGGCGGCATAGCCCGATGGCGGTGCAATTCCTCCGGTGAAGGCAGCCTGAAGTGAGGGAGCAAGTTTATAGACATCACGGAACGATGCCTGGTACCGCTGATCTGTTTCATCATTAAACAGATCAAGCAGGTAACCCGAAGGAACATACCGTGTGAATCCTTTGCTGTAAGGCTGATAACTTGTACCCAGGTCATACTGAACCCCCAGATAAGTCACCCTTTTGTTGGCTTCGGTGTCTGTACGCCGCAAAATAGCACTGGTAGCAGGAACTACATTCCAAACACCGACAAACATCAGGTGAGAGGCATTTCCTCCGATTGCATTTGCAGCATTACGGATCATCATCCCCGACCAGGTCATCTGTTTACCATCTTCATCGAGTTTAAGACGGTCGGGCATGATATTGTATTCCAGAACGTCGGAATAATCAATGTGCCAGATTACTTCTTTGTTTGTAACTCCATTTTCATTTGCGCCTAACCAGCAATCGGCATAATTGGCAAAGAATGAACTTCCGCTACCTGCAATAACCTCTTCGGCGGTAGCCGCAGCTTCAGTATACGCCTGTGTATCATTAAATTTACTTGCTTTATAAATCAAAAGCCGGGCTTTTAATGCCTTGGCTGCCCAAAGATTGATCCGGCCTGTTTTGGCAGTTTTTGCAGCAAGCAGGGTTATTGCTTCATTAACATCTTCGAGCATAAAGGCATAAACCTCAGCTTCCGAATTACGATGGGCAATTGTGGATGAATTGTGAACGGGATCCCGGTTAATCTGAACCGGCCCCCAGGTTTCGACCAAATGCCAGTAATAGAAAGCTCTTAGCGTTTTGAGTTCCCCGAGATAGGCATTTTTATCATTGCCGGACAAAACAGAGGCAGGTGCATCCGTTACATATTTGATTCCTGTATTGCAGACATTAATAGCCGTATAAAATAGTTCCCAGTATTCATCGAAACAGGCATTCTGTGTCTCGCGTGAGCTGGTTGCAACTTCGGGCGTAATTCCGGAATAATTAACCAACACCTTTTGCCGGTTATCATAGCCGGTAAGCCATGTATCTGTTCCACCTTCACTTAATCCAAAGGCGGCTTCCTTGCCATACCATCCACGCAGGTAAGAGTAACTTGCTCCAACCAGCCCATCGAGTCCCGATTTGGTTGAGTAGATCAGATCCTCGGTCGAGTTTGACCGGTTATCTTCCACCAAAAAATCTGAACATGAAACATTCGTCATTACCAGTAAAACAAATGTTATCAGGATATATCTTAATTTCGTTTTCATCTTTTTATTATTTTCCTGTTAAAATTCGATATTAACACCAAAGACCACTTGTTTCGATAGCGGATTTGAGATTTCACCTCCCCGTTCGGGATCGTAATTATCAAGGTTGCTGAACGTAAAATAGTTCTGCATTGAAGCATACAGATATAGCTTGCTCATTCCTGCCTTTGAAATCAGGTTTTTAGGAAGCAGATAACCGAGTGTTACCTCCTTAATCTTAAAAAAGGATGCCTTTTCAAAAGCCAGTGCAGGCATATCGTTCTGTGAAGCAATACCCGGTCTCGGGAATTTTCCATCCTGGTTCTCCGGTGTCCAGAAATCGACATCGGGAGAGCCGTCCTGTTCTGTGGGTTTATAGGCAGTGTTATAATCATACTGAATCCACTGACCAACACGCGCATACATTAAAGCAGATAATGAAAATCCCATGTAGGAGACGTTGTTATTCCAACCCAAAATGAAATCAGGACTTTTATTATAAATACGTTTGTCGAATTCATTAATCACTTTATCGTCGTTCATGTCTGCGATTTTAATATCACCCGGGACACGATTATAAACCAGTGCCTGTGCAGCTTCTGCAATGCTCCATGTACCGTTGGCTTCATAATTATAAAACGCACGAACCGGCTCACCCACAACCAAAGCCTGATCGGGGTTGGAGATATCCTGCGCTTCGCCGCTTGCAAGTCCTACCAGCTTATCCCTGTTTAGCGAAAATGTCAGATCCGAATTCCAGCTTATCTCCTTTTTCTCAATCACCTTAAAACTTAAAGCTGTTTCTATGCCACGATTTTCAGTCTCTCCAATATTTGAATTGACTTGCGGATAGACCGAAGTTGCGGGCAGACTTTTTTGGAGCAACAAATAACTGGTTTGAGAATAATAAAGATCAACTGTTGACGATACCCTGTTTTTGAAAAGTGAGACATCCACGCCAAGGTCATAATTCGTAGTAGTTTCCCAGGTAAGTTCCGGATTTCCCAGATTTGATGGAACCAGCCCGCTAAATAAGGTACCGCCAAATGTATAGTATACTTTTTTCGACCCCAGGACAGTTCGGGTTTTGTAAGGATCAATTGCCGAATTTCCCGATTTCCCCCAACTCATACGCAGTTTGAGGTTATTGATATTATCCGAATTTTGTAAAAATGGCTCTTCAGTTAATACCCATGCACCCGAAACAGAAGGAAAATAACCCCACTTGTTCCCCTCAGCCAATGGTGAAGAACCATCGGCACGTAAAGAAGCTGTAAGTAAATATTTATTCTTCAGTTTATAGTTGATACGGCCAAAATAAGAAAGCATGTTCTTTTGAGTATAGGTATTTAAGATAGTACGTCCGCCCGGCAGAATATTCGATAACTCATAAAACGAATTTTTCCCATAATGGTCCTGTAACCCGATGCCGGAAATTCCGTGGGATTCATAAACATACTGGTTAGCACTCTGACCAAGCAGAAACTGGAAATCGTGAATATCACCCAGTTTCCTGGTGTAGTTCAGAGTATTTTCCCAGGTATATTCCATCGACTGGTAGTTTTCAACCTCGAAAGAGGACCCTCTTCCCGACTGGTAATTACCCGTATTCATATAGTCGGAATATTCTCCGCTCCGATTCGATTCCTGGTTTATTCCGAGCATTGTTTTGAAACGCAAACCCCGGATAATTTCCCAATCCAGGTAAACATTCCCAAAAAGCCTGTTTTTCTGGTTATTATTCTGGTAATAACCGGGCACTTCGTTAATCAGCGGGTTGGTATGGCTTGAAGCCAGTTCCGATGGTTTATCAAGCAGTGTACCATTGGCCAGATAGGGCTGCGCCAGTGAGTGCATCTTGATCAGCTGCCCGTACACTTCATCCTCCCGGCGATCCCAGTCACGATAGGTATACTGCAGACTAACACCGGCTTTTAAATTATCGGCGATATTATGGTCAAGGTTGATGCGGCCATTGTATCGTTTAAGTTCATCATTTCGGAGCAAGCCCTCTTCCCCCATATATCCCAGCGAAAGGTTGAATGATGTCTTGTTACTGCCACCCGACACCGAGACCTCATAATTTTGGGTGAGGCTGTTTCTCAGAATAAGATCGAACCAGTTGACTCCACCCTCGTTATAAAGGTCATAAACCGATTTTTCGTAGGGAGCACTGATTACATTCGAAAGCACTGTACTTGCAGGATAATCATTTAAACTCGTTGATCCCCAGTTCGAAGTTAGCCTTTCAGCGGCATAGCGCCTGCGTTCTGCCAAAAAGAGGTATTCCTGTTCAACGTTCATTAATCTGGGAAGATTGGTCGGACTGTTGAATGAAACATAGGAATTCAGTGAAACCCTCGTTTTACCACCCGCCTTATCCCCTCGTTTGGTTGTAATAATAACCACACCATTGGCACCTCTTGTCCCATAAATTGCGGTTGAAGAAGCATCCTTGAGAATTTCGATGGATTCAATATCCGAAGAGTTAATGTCAAGCGTAGAGCCATATTCAACCCCGTCGACCAGGAACAAAGGAGTATTCGATGCATTAACCGAACGGTTGCCACGCAATGTAATATCGAGCCCCGCTCCCGATTCCCCGCTCGATTTCGTAATATCAAGCCCTGCAATTTTACCTTGCATTGATTGCAACGCATTATTGGTAGCCGTTTTGACAATTTCAGATGATTTAATTGACGAAACGGCCCCGGTCAGATCCCTTTTACGGACAAAACCATATCCGATTGCAACCACCTCATCCAGTTCAAGAACGGAGCTTTTTAGCTGAACATTGATCACTTTTTCGCCGTTGATCTTTATCTCAGTGGTTTCAAAACCAATGAAAGAGAATGACAGGACATCGGTTAGAACATTGCCCGGTGTGATTGAATAAAACCCGTCAATATTGGTAGTAACACCATTTGTTGTTCCCTTAACAACAACATTTACGCCTGGTATCGGAGTATCGGACTCATCGACCACCACACCGGTAACTGCCTGGGCAAAGAGTTGTACGCCCGTAAAAATTACAAAAAGTGCTAACAGGCAAACCTTTAAAGGAAAACTCTGCTTCTTTTTCATCATAGATAATTGTTAAATTTGTTTACAGATATAATTATAGCTTATTGAATTCGAGTGATGCCATAATAAATGGTCCCACTCCTTTGGGATCATTGTCGCGCACAGGTTCATTAATATAGTATTCATAAGAACCATCCCGGTAGGGATTACCACCAAGACCGGCTACTGAACAGCATTTTGTAAGACTGATTGTACCATCACCGTTGTCCCTGATTAAGTGCTCAACAATGCCATTGTAAGCTTTGACTGCAATTTCCTTATAATCCTTACTAATATATCCCTTACGGGAAGCCTTTAACAGGGCATAGGTAAACATCGATGAGGCTGTTGCCTCGAGGTAGTTCCCTTCGCGGCTGCCCTGGTCCAGTACCTGGTACCAAAGACCGGTTTTGGGATCCTGGTATTTTTTAATGCCTGTTGACACCTGGCCGAGTATCTCAAGAATTTCAGTCCTGCCGGGATGTTCAAGTGGAAGATAATCGAGTACATCAACCAGCGCCATGGCATACCACCCCATTGCCCTTCCCCAGAAATTCGGAGAACAGCCTGTAACGGGATCAGCCCATTTTTGTTGTTTGCTTTCATCCCAGCCATGGTAATTCAAACCAGTTTCAGGATTATAGGTGTGTTTGTGAACAAGAATAAATTGCTTTACAACGTCATCAAAAATTGTTTCATCCTTGAACCAGGCAGCATACTGGGCATAAAAAGGGGCTCCCATGTATAAACCGTCGAGCCACATCTGGTGAGGGTATCTTTGTTTATGCCAGAAGCCGCCTTCCGAGGTTCTTGGGTGAGTTTTTAACTGTTCACGCATCAGGTGAATCGCTTTCAGATAACGTTCATCCCTTGTCTTTTGGTAAAGATCAAAAAGGAACTTACCTGAATTTACACAATCGATGTTATAATCTTCCATTTTATAACCCGAAATATTACCGGTGGAGTCAATCATTTTATCGGCATAAGTTTTTGCATACGAGTAAAACTTCTCATTGCCGTTTTGCTGCCAGACTTTTATCATTGAATGGGCAATTAATCCCTGTGTGTAATTCCAGACAGGTCTGGGGTTAAAGTCAACTGTCCAGGGCTCGGGAAAATGTTTAATTTCCGAATCGGCCATTTTAACAGCCATTTCAAGCCCATTGTTTGCTTCCTTTTGTGATTGGGCAATACAGGAGTTAAACACGATTGTAATTCCGATGAAGATTGTCCAGAGTCTTGTCATTTGTACTGTTAATTTATTGTTAGTTGAAAATTTCATAAACATCACATCCGGTAATCGTTAAAAGATTATACAGATTAAAAAAACCAGGATGACGGCAAGTAAGATCGTCATGAGAACAATGGATATGGATATCCTTCTCAGTTTTTTAATGATCTCTTCCATAATCAGGTTGATTTATGATGCAGTAAAATTACATCAGCGGAATTCAGAAGGGAATAAAATGCGTATCAGAAGCGACAGACAGGCGTACCGACAGCGGGTGAAAATTCCCAAATAGCGGGTAAAATTATACCACCAAAAAGCAGAGATGGCATATCTGATTGAATATTTGAATTTTAGAGGCATGACAAAAAAAACCGTTCCGGAGACAATTTCTATTCACCGCTATGTTTGGCAACATAGTCGCTGGCGCTCATGCCAAATTCCTGTTTAAAACATTTACGGAAATGCGAGAGGTCTTTAAAGCCTACAGCGTAGGCCACTTCCGAAACATTGAGCTTTTTCTGTACCAGTAACTGAATTGCTCTTTTAAAGCGGATGTTCCGGACAAACTCTTTTACCGTCATCTCAGTAAGCGCATCGAGTTTACGGTACAACTGCATCCGGCTTACGCCAATTTCCAATGCAAACCGTTCGATGTCAAGGTCAGGGTCCGAAATATTGTTTTCAACCACCTCAATGGCTTTCTGCAGGAAACGCTCATCGGGCGAACTGAGGATAACATTCCTGGGCTGGAGAAGCATTTCGCTGGTATACTTTTGCCGCAGGGACTGCCTGACTGAAAGGATATTTTCGACTTTCGCCTCGAGGATGCTCAGGTCAAAAGGTTTGGTGATATAGTCGTCGGCTCCCTTACTGAGTCCTTCAATTTCGTGCTCACGCGATCCCAGCGCAGTTACCAGGATAATGGGGATATGTGAAGTACGCTCATCCTTCCTGATCTTACGGCAAAATTCGAAGCCGTCGATATCGGGCATCATCACATCACTGATAATGATATCGGGAATTGTTTTGAGTGCAATATTCCAGCCATCCAGTCCGTTTTCTGCTTCCAGAACCTGGTAGTTGTTAATGAAGTGTGACCTGATGAAATACCGTACATCAGGATGGTCATCAACCAGGAGCATGATTTTACGACCCGTCGGCATTGTTTCCTCCTGGAGTCCCCCGGTCCGGCGGTTACCTGACTCTTCCTTCGTGACTACCTGATTTAATTGTGCCGTATTATTTTGAACCGAAACATCAGCATAGGGCAGGTGGATGGTAAACTTCGAACCTTTACCCGGTTTACTATGTACCATAATACGACCGTTGTGTAATTTAACCAGTTCACGGGTTAAAGCAAGTCCTATGCCGGTACCTGTCTGTTTGGCACCGTCATCAACCTGGAAAAAACGGGTAAATATCTTTTCCAGGTTTATTTCTGCGATCCCGATACCGGTGTCTTTTACGGTAATTTCTATCAACCTTTTATCCGAAGCACTTCCTGTGGGATCATTTTCATCCGTATCAAAAACCAAAGCCAGGTTCACCGAAATTTTGCCCCCCTTCCCGGTAAATTTAAAGGCATTCGATAACAGGTTATTCATGATTTTACCCAGCTTGTCGGCATCAAAATTGGTAATGATCTCTTTTTTGAGGGAATTAAATTTAAGCTCAATCTCTTTCTCTTCGGCATATTTATCAAATGAGCCCACGACGCCTGAGAGAAAAGCGACGACATCACCACAGGTCAAAGCCAGTTTGAGGTTGCCCGTCTCCAGTTTTCTGAAATCGAGTAACTGATTGATCAACTGATGCAACTGTGTGGCATTACGGTGCATCACTTCAACATGCTCCTTGATATCGGCTTCGGGAATCGAATTGGTCCTCATCTTTTCAAGCGGACCTAAAATCAGTGTAAGCGGGGTCCTGATTTCGTGCGAAATATTTGTATAAAACCGCAGTTTCATCATATCAAGTTCATGCAGTTTTTTCGCCTTTAAACGTTCAAGGATCAGGGTGTTCTTGAGTTTTTCCTTATTCAGCAAAAAAGCGATCAGCAGATAGATCAAACCTGCGAAGGCCAGAAACATCAAACTCCTGAACCACCAGGTCTGCCAGTAAGGAGGCAGGACTACAATTTTTAAAACAGGTCCCTGGTTACTCTCCAACCGGTCGATTGAAACTGTTTTTACCCTGAAAGTATACTCGCCCGGATCGAGGTTGGTATAGGTCGCCGAGCGGTCTAACGACGGTTCGTTCCAATCCTTGTCAAATCCTTCCAGGAAATAGGAATACTGAATTCCAAGACTTCTGGCAAAATCGAATGCGGCGAAATCGAGGGTTATAGAATTCTGGTCGTATTTCAGCCTGATGGTTTCGGTTTCTGAAATGCTTTTGGTTAAAACGTCCCTTTTCTGATTCCCGATCCGGACTTGCTTATTGAAAATCTTCAGGTCGGTAAGGACAATAGGGGGAAAGTAATCGCCCGATTTAATTCTGGTCGGATTAAAAATATTAAACCCCGTTATTCCTCCGAAAAGGAGTTCTCCATCGGGTGTTTTATAGGCCGCACCATACGTAAACTGATTGTTCTGAAACCCATTTTTTAATGAATAATTATGGAACCGCTCCGTTTCAGGATCAAACTTCGACAGACCATTGGTCGTGCTGATCCAAAGAAAATGCTCGTTGTCCTCCAGTATCGCGAGTGCCTGGTTATTGGCCAATCCATTCTTTTCGGTATAATACTTTATAATCCCCTTCTCTTTGGAATAAAGCGCGATACCACTATTTTGTGTAGCCAGCCAGAACCGGTTTTTTGAATCCCTGAGCATGCAGCGTGTAACGATATTTTGACGGGTTGTTTTCTGACTTTTAGTATCATAAATCACCAGTTCATCGGCGCCAATCCATAAGCAGTGATCAGCATCTTCAGCGAGCCAGTTTACCTGCTGACCATCGACGAGATTCCTGAAGTGTGAAAAAGTTCCTGTAGCAGGATCGAACCGGTCGAGCCCTGTACCCGTACCCACCCAGATATCGTTGTTACTGTCTGACAATAAAGACCAGACGCGGTTATCCGACAGGGATGACGGATTGGCCGGGTCGTTGCGGTAATGTTTAATTGTACCCGTTTGAAGATTCATCACATCGAGTCCTCCCAGGAAGGTGCCGATCCAGAGGTTATTTTTGCTGTCAGGGAGTAATGCCTTAATACAATTACTTGATAAAGAATTAGGATTTCCTTTTACGGGTGTCATATATGTGAAACGTCCTGTTTTCCGGTTCAGCACATTAATCCCCCCGCTCTCCGTCCCTATCCAGATATCTCCTTTCGGATCGATCCAAAAAGCATAAACCTCGCCGCTGTTCAAATAACGATTGTCACCCGACATCGCTTTGTAGCCATGGATGTTTTGCCTTTCCTCGATCAGGAAGTTTATCCCATTGCGTGTTCCAATCCAGACATCACCTTTAACATCGTGGAAAATGCACTGAACCGAATTATTTACGAGGCTTTTCGGCTCGCGCTCATCGTGATAATAAAATGCGGTTACTCCTTTGGTCTTCTCATAGATATACAATCCGCCACGGGTTCCGATCCAGTATTTACCGTTCCTGTCTTTCGACACCGCCCTCACGGTAAGGCTTCTCTCATTACCCGGATCGAGGGTCATTTGTTTGACCTCGAGGGAAACCGGATTGACAATATGTAATCCATTGGCATACGATCCTATCCAGAAAGCTCCGTCATTATCCATAAAGATATCCCAGATCTCCTGGTTGGAAGAAAAGTTTTGGGGAAGGCCGATTTTTTGAACCTGGTTATCCTTCGGATCGTAAACGAACAACCCGTTATTTGTGCCAAGCCAGATACTTCCTGACGGATTGGATTTGATTACCCTGAAATATTCAGAAAAAACAGTAAGATTGGAGGGTTTAATCTCCGTTAGTTGCGTTTCATTCTCCAGCCGGAACAATTGTCCTTCTGTTCCGATCCACAAAATCCCGGCAGCATCTTCGTGGATCGAGGTAACTGTTGCATCTTTTAAAAAAGGGTGATTACCGGAGTAAAAAAGGTGTTCAAAATTCTCCTTCCCGCGGTTAAATTTATTGAGCCCCCCATTCTCGGTACCTACCCAAAGCTGCCCTTTCCGGTCTTCAAAAATGGTTCTTACCAGATTGCCCCGCAGGCTGGTTGAATCATCCGGATCATGTTTGAAAACCGTAAACTTATAACCATCGAAACGGCATACTCCCTGCGAAGTACCAAACCACATCCACCCTTTTTTCTCCTGCAGGATACAATGAATCTGGTTGTTCGAAAGTCCGTTCTCCTGCGAATAGAAATCAAAAATCAGGTTGTTAACTTCCGCAGCTGCAACCACTCTTGAACCAGCAAATAAAAGCAGGAGTCCAAACAATAAAAACAGAGATCTTCCGACTCTGCAGAAGGCCACCATTTTATTCGTATATGAATTTATCTCCAAAATCATTGCCGGTTATTCGAATAAGAGTTTGAATCGTTTTGATATTTGTTTACTTTCTCCGATCGCCGCTTCGTCCAATCGTTTGTTGTATATGCGGCGCATAGAACGTTCGCATTTCAATCTACTTTTCCAGTTGCGCCTTGTGTTGTTTGGCGCTCCTATTTCTACCAATATTTCGCTCCTCCGGAGCTAATTCGATCTCCTCCGAAATTTCACAAATTTTTAGCCCCGGAGGGGTGTGAATGTTGGTAGTTTAATTGAGAAATATATGCTGGTAGCTCCGGAGGAGCGTAATGTGATGTTGTTATACCAATATTAAATCGTCCGGAGCTGATTTGACCAACATTGATTAAAATAAGGTAATAAGGTTTGACCATATTCGTTGAGCACTTGCTACTGAGGTTCATTCTTTAAAAATAAGGTTTTTTAGACATTAAAAAAGTTTGACCCGACTTGATGTTAATGGTATTTAAGAATACGAAATATAATTTTTCCCATTACTTACTTAAGCTAAATTACAATCTTTTATTGATTCTGCGAAATTATCCGTCGGCTGACAGATTACAGTATTGCATTTGAATATTTATGAATTATTTGAATAATAATAGTTTAAAGGTTCAGATGTGTCCCATAATTCTACAATAGTTAAATCCGTCTGCTGACGAATAATCTGATAAAACGTGTTAAGATTCTTGTGTCGGGGGAAAAGTTCCAGCCGTTCGGTTTGAAGTTGGAGCCGTTCGGATTGATGTTGAAGCCATTCGGATCGATGTTGGAGCCGTTCGGATTGAAGTTGAAACCATTCGGATTGAAGTTGAAGCCATTCGGATTAATGTTGGAGCCATTCGGATCGATGTTGGAGCCATTCGGATTGATGCTAGAGCCGTTCGGATTGAAGTTGAAACCATTCGGATTGATGTTGGAGCCATTCGGATTGATGTCGAAGCCGTTCGGATTGATGTCGAAGCCGTTCGGATTGAAGCTGGAGTCATTCGGAATGAAATTGAAGCAATTGCGGTTTGAAGTTAACCTACTAAAGTAAAAGGGATCAGACAGAAAAAAATCCTCAAACGTAACCTTACGCCTGAGGATTTTATGCTTCTGCCTTATGTCTTTTACATCTTCTTATCAAGGATTGACGGATCCACCATTTTTTCCTGAATCAGTTTATCGGCGGCCATCTCCTTTTTGATTTTCTTTAGCTCCTGCTCTGCCTGTTCAAGTTTCCTGGTTTTGACATTAATAAGCTCCTTTAGGTTGGCAAGCTCGAGATCGGTAGCGCTTTTAGGAACGACCGCAGTGAGCCGGATCTTAAAATCACTCAGTACATTCATATAATTTATGAATGCTTCATAGGGCGTGCTGTAAGGGTTGAAATATTTATGAACTTCGCCGTCGGAGAAAAACTTGGTACACATGTAATAGAAGTGATCGTTGGTCTGAAGATAATCCCAATCTTTACATATGGCCTTATCGGTACAATTACGCATCTGCTCCTTAAGCTGGTAAAGCTTATCAAAGGCCTCTTTCTGCAGTTCGTTTCCCAGCCAGGCCGACAGATCGCGCTCCTCATCAGCCCAGGAGATCGGTGTGGGTACATGAATTGATGAAACAGGCTGAAGATTTGCAACAACTTGTGATGCAGTTGAAAAACTCAGCTGGCGGCTTTTTAAAACAGCATCCGGAAGATTTTTCAGGAATTCGAATATTCCTGAATTTTTAGGATGAATCTGACCAAAGGCTGCATAATTAATGAATATGGTGATTACCTCTTCCGCTTTGGGCAGGCTAACCATCCATCCTGCATACTTTTCAGCCGTTAACGGAAATTCATTCCATCCGGTATTTGAAAATCTAAAAGAAAGATCGTCGCTGAAATGGAAATTACGCATCAAAACCTTGAGCCTGGGATTTAGTGCATTGCAATATAAAAAATTTGGACTCTTCCATCCCAGGATATGTTTGGCTCCTTCGGTAATCATGGCCTCGAAACCCATCCGATGAACCAAATCGCCAATTTCGTCGGAGTAAATCAATTCGGTGTTTTTAAATACTTTAGGCCGCTGTCCGAAGAGTTCCTCAATCAGATCATCGTGTGCTTTGACCTGTGATTCGAAGAAATGACTGTCAGACAATGAAACCAGCGAATTGGCGTACGTTTCGGATAAAAATTCGACACATCCTGTGGCAGCCAGTTCGGCAAATGAGTCAATGACTTCGGGGGCATAGAGCCTGAACTGGTCAAGAGCAACACCTGATATTGAATAGGTGACCTTGAATTTGCCTTTGTGCTTAATGATCTGCTCCAGTATAATTTTATTAGCCGGTAAATACGACATATCAGCCACCTTACGCATAAAGGTTTCATTGGCAAAATCATCGTAGTAATAGGCATCGCTTCCGATGTCGAAAAAGCGGTATTTTCGGTACCTGAAAGGCTGATGTATCTGGAAGTTAAGACAAACTGTTTTCATATCTCTTTAGTATTGAGGTTTATTTGCTTAGTGCTGATAAATAGACTTTATGAACAAGTTCGGCCGACTGTTTCCATTGAAAACTATCAACCTCTTCCCTTCCGTGTTTTTTGAACATGGCCGAAAGGGCAGGATATTTAAGTATTCCGTATATCGCATCCGCCATGGCATTAATATCCCAGAAGTCAACTTTTATTGCGTGAGTCAGAATTTCGGCTACACCCGATTGTTTTGAAATAATAGTCGGTACATCCGACATCATTGCTTCGAGTGGTGATATGCCAAAAGGTTCAGATACGGAAGGCATTACATAGACATCGCTCATCCGGAACATATCGAACACGTCGTCACCATGCAGGAATCCTGTAAAATGAAACCTGTCAGAGATTCCAAGACGGGCTGCACGACGTATCATTTTATGCATCATATCGCCGCTTCCTGCCATTACAAAATGGACATTGTCTGCCCGGCGCAAAACCTGGCTGGCTGCTTCAACGAAATATTCGGGGCCTTTCTGCATGGTTATCCGACCCAGGAAAGTAACTATTTTCTCGTCGATGCCCTTCTTAAATCCTTTATCTTCAACTTTTTCAACCGGTTCAACGGCATTGTAAACTGTAGTGATTTTGGCAGGATCGATCCCGTATTTTTCAATCACGATATTGCGTGTGAGATTACTCACCGTAATTATCTGGTCGGCTGTTTCCATTCCTTCGCGTTCGATCGAATAAACAGCAGGATTGACACTTCCTCCGCTACGGTCAAAATCGGTGGCATGGACATGAATGACCAATGGTTTGCCACTAACCCTTTTTGCAGCAATTCCTGCCGGGTAGGCCAGCCAGTCATGAGCGTGAATGACATCAAAGTCATATTCCTTGCCGATATATTCGGCCACCAGGGCATAATTGGCAATTTCATCCAACAGGTTGACGCCGTATTTCCCGGTAAAAGGGAGTTTTCCTTCGGCATCAGTCTGAATAAAACGGGTTTGGGAAGAGACACGATGTTCGGTCAGTTTCCAGAACTCCTCAGGTGTTGAATAGGGTACAAGGGTCGATTCAACTTCAAGGGAATTGAAACTGGATTCGGTATCATTAAAATAAATTTTTTTCTCGGTAATCGATACATCGCTTGCCCCGATAATCTTTTTTACCACTGATTGATCTTCGTCACCATATGCTTTAGGTACAACAAAAAGCACCTCAACATCATCTAATTGCGACAAACCACGCGTAAGACCATAACTTGCTGTACCGAGCCCCCCGCTAATGTGCGGGGGAAACTCCCATCCAAACATTAAAACTTTCATTCTTTAGTAGCTGAGTTGAGAAAAATATTTTTGTTAAAATCGGTATCTGTAATCTGTAAATGTTCTTCCGGGAACATGAATATCTGTTACTTCACTGCCGGGCCACCTTGTACCTGGCTGCCGGCTAATTCCTCCACCTTTTCGATTACAGACGTGGCACTGAGCACTCCGCCAACATTCCATGCCTGCGAAATAGCGCCCCTTGCAGGATGCGGCGGGTTTCCTTCGTAGATTTCGGAAAGAGTTCCAATACAATTTTCCGACATCTCATCTTCAAATCCTTCCATAATCTGCTTTATGAAGGACAATCCTCCCGCTTTGTGAATATCGAGGTATGCCTTCACGAAAGGATAGATCAGAAAGGGGTAAACACTACCCATATGAGCTGCTGCTGACCGTTCATCAGCACTGCCTTCACAAAATCCCTTGTAATGAAAATTCTTCGGTGCCAGTGATCTGAGTCCGCGAGGTGTGAGAAGCTCACTCTTCACCTTACTGACAATTGATTTTTTCTGTTCACGCGACAAGGGTGAGTAAGGTAAACTTGCAGCGAAGATCATGTTGGGTCGCACGGACCAATCGGCATAATTCCCATCCACATAATCAGCCAGGTATCCTTCATCTTCGTTCCAGAAAGTTTGAATAAAGGATTGCGCAATCAATTGAGGGTAAGACGCCCATTCATTGATAAATAGCTTGTCATCGGCTGCTTCAGCAAGCTCAAGGGCAAAGCAGACCGCATTATACCATGCAGCATTAATTTCGACTGCAAGTCCTCCCCGGGGTGTAACAGGCTTTCCATCAATATAGGCATCCATCCAGGTCAATGCGACACCATCCTGTTTCGCGTAAATAAGACCATTTGGTTCCATATGAATATTGAAGCGGGTACCGTTGCGGTAAGCTGACAGAATTTCTTTCATCGCATCGCCATAACTGGTCCAGAGTTCCTTCTGTGCCTTGAAAGGTTTTAATTCCTGGATGGCCTGAAAAACGAAAAGCGGGGCATCTGCGGCATCGTAGTCGCTGTTGAATCCTACATATTTTGGCAGAAGACCATCTTTCAGCCTGAAGAGGTTTGTCCTGAGAATTTCCTCATAGGTGGTTATCTCCGATTGGGTCAGCAATAATCCGGGCAAAGCAAGAAGTGTCTGCCTTGGAATCGATTCATACCAGGGGAAACCCGCGATAATATCTTTGCCCTCTTTCCTTTCCCAGATAAATTGCTGTGCCGAGTTGAGCAGGCAGTTGATAAAACTGTCGCGCGGAATACGGTGTGCTTTTTCAGCGGAATATAATTGTTCAAGGTTTACCGGCTCGCAAAATTCAGTCGAAGCTGAGAAAAACACCGATTCCCCTTTTTTTATAGGCAGCTCAAAATAGCCTGGAACATACAAATCCTCCTGGAATTCGTAACCCCGGGCTTGCTCCTTTATATATTCAATGTTCCTCGACCAGTCAGGAACAGGCACAAAATCGGGCACTTTCGAAAACTGCATATATAAGTCCGGGTATCCGTCATACAGACGCATACTGATCCCGTTTTTCACTTTCGTGTACTTTCCGTTGGCCACCATATTTGCCCGCGTCAGCTGGTGCACGTTGCGAAATGCCAGGAATGGCTTGAATCGCAGCGTCGTAGGACTATTGGCTTCTTCGAGTGTATATTTTACAATAATCTGGTTTTCATTTTCAACCAGCATCCTCGTTTTGGTAAGCACGACACCACCTACACGGTAAGTCACTTTCGGAACCGTTTCGATCTCAAAATTACGGATATACTTGTGTCCTTTAGGCTCATAGTAATCGCCCGGGTATTTGTGCAGCCCCAGGTTAAACTGGGCATCATGCTGAATAATGGTTTCATCAAGCGAGGAGAGCAATAAATGTTTGCCGCCGTCAAGCTCATCGAGTTTGACAATCAGCAATCCGTGGTACTTGCGCGTATTACATCCGGCAAGTGATGAAGATGAATAGGCTCCGGCACGGTTGGTGCGCAAAAATTCCCGTTGTAAAGAGTATTCAAGATTTACAAGTTCTTCTTTATCGAATGTTAGGTAGCTCATACGAACTTAATTTTTAATTTTACCCTGTTTTGGATGTGGAAGCCCCACGAGTACCGTGAAGTAGTCCTAACGCTAAAAATATGAAAAGGTTTCTTCATCCCGAAATTTAATCGGTTCTTTTTTCTGAGAACTTTTTAATTAGCACTTTCATGTCAATAAAAGGATATTTTTGTTGAAGATTGAAAATCCTTTCAATTTGTTTTTCTATAAATGAAACATAACCCGGTTCATTGTTATTCAATGGCCGGTGCTTCAGAGACGGAAGAATTTTTCCGATTTCGGCCGAAATTGCTTTGGCTTCGGAGTCCATTATCGTTTCCACGAACTTTTCACGGATAATTTCAAGAGCTATTTCACCCGGATGAGTCATATCGGCTGCGTAAAACCGGTAATCACGCAGTTCATCCAGCATCAGCTCATACGATGGAAAATAAGCGGTCACCTCCTGTCCAAACCTTGAAATCAGTTCATCTATCGCAAGAAGGAGGGTCGATTTGCTAAGTTGATTTTCATGGGTCCCATCTTTCAGATGCCTGATCGGACTTACCGTGAAAACAAGTTGCAGCTCAGGGTTGATCCTGCGAAGTTGCTCTATAACCGGAATCCATACCGCCGTAATCTGATTGACCGACAACCTGAAACGTTCGAATACCGATGCGGGAAGTTTGTGGCAATTTGATACAACTGCACCAGTTGTCTTGTGCTTAAAAACCCACGAAGTGCCAAAGGTGATAAAGAGCTGCTGACATTTCGTAAGGTCATCCGAAGCATCGCGTGCCTGTTGATTGATGTTTGTTAATGCATTTACGGGATCAGGGTCTGAAAACCGGCTGTGGTGCGAAAAACTGTTATACAAGCCGTTGGAATAAAACAAATCCTGTTCGGTGAATATTTTCCGGTCAATCAAAAAACCAAGGCTGTTGGCAATCGAAACCGGGTTATAGAGAATCCCGAATGGATTAACCGTGACCGGGAAACAAAGATCCTGGAGATAACTCCCGATATTCTCTGCAAAACAAGATCCCATCATCACCGACTGATGACGATAATCCATCTTTCTTTTAAAATCGGGTAAATCAACCTCTGTTTGTAATTTTATCATATCCGCTGCTTTATCCAATCAACTATGAAATTCATCACACCACTGCTTTGGTCCGAATTGTGCAACTGATGACCAGCATTTTCCCATTCAATATAACTTACCTGACCCGGCAGGTGTTCAACCGTTTTGTGCATGCCGTTTACATCCATAATCAGGTCGGCTTTTCCCTGCATCAGTAAAAGAGGAATATTAACTTCATTTAAATGGGATAAAATCCATTTTGCTTCCCTTTCGACTTCCAAAAATAATCCCGGCGATATCCTGTTATGCAAATAAGGATCCTTTTCACTGTTTTCACCGAACCCATCAACGGATGAAAAATCGGAAGAATGAAGCCCTGTCTCAAAAGTTACGGATGGAATAACACGACCAGCAATTTTGATTAATGCGGACAAAAATATTCCGGGATGATTGTGCAACAGCAGCCAGGGAGAAGTTACCAGAGCCAGGTCGGGTTTTGATACAGACCGGAGAATATAACTTAAAACCACTGTTCCGCCGAGACTATGGCCATACAGAACCACAGGAATTCCCGGATAAAGTGACCTGGCTTGTCCAACCAAAACCTTTACATCCATGACCAGGTCATCAAAGCGCCGGATTACTCCTCTTTTCCCTTGTGACCGGCCATGACCGCGGTAATCAAAAGTGAGAACCGAAAAATTCCGGGAACAAAGCTGTGAAAACCAATCATCATACCTTCTGCAATGATCACCATGTCCGTGAACGAAGGCAATAACCGCCTCAGGCCGTTCAGATGGCCATTGAAGGGCATAAAGGTCAAGCCCGTCGAATGATTTCCATGAATATTCTGTTAATGACATGCAGGGAGCCGGGAAATAAATTACCCGGCACTGCAAAGGTAATATCAAATTTATTCATTCAGGTAGCTGATATTTCTCATGATTTGGTCATATCCCGCTCTTTTAAAAGCAGACTTCCTGAATAGCTGGGTGAAAGTCTCACGTTCAAGTTCCGTCCAGCCTTTTTTATCCATCTCAAGCAATCCGTCAAGTGGTTTAAAATCAGAACTTTGATTTGGTTTAATTTTTTTGTTCCATGGACAAACATCCTGGCAGATGTCACATCCAAAAATACGGTTTCGAAAGTTTGCTCTCAGATCCCGGGGTGCTTCTTCTTTATTTTCAATGGTATGGTATGATATACACCGGCGTGCATCAACTGTACGGGCCAATACAATGGCGCCGGTCGGACAGGCGTCCATACACCGGGTACAATTCCCGCAATAATCTCCGGAAAACGGCTCGTCATAACTTAGTACAAGGTCCGTAATAAGCTCACCTATAAAAACATACGAGCCATGTTCTTTGGAGAGCAGCAGTGAGTTTTTACCTATCCATCCCAGGCCGGCAACTTTTGCCCAGAGGCGGTCAAGAACCGGTGCCGAATCGACAAATGCCCTTCCCAGGCAGGGAGAAATTTCGGATTGGATAAACATTAACAGATTGTTAAGCTTATCTTTTACAATCAAATGGTAATCTTTTCCGTAGGCATATTTCGAAATTACAGGCGCCTCAGGATCGGTTTGCCTTTCGGCGGGATAGTAATTAATCAGGACAGATATTACAGATCTGGCACCCTCTTCAATTTTTGCAGGATCGAGCCGCATTTCGAAGTGGTTTTCCATGTACCCCATCGAGCCGTTCATCCCCTCCGAAAGCCACTTCGCAAGTCGTTCCCGTTCCTCATCAAGTATCCTGACTTCCGCAATTCCACACGCCGAAAAACCAAGCTCCAGGGCTTTTGCCTTAATCCGCTGACTGTATGTCTCCTGAATGTTTTCCATGCGTAAAAGAGTTCATGCCAATCAACACTATGCCGATCAGTAAGTTACATAAAACCAAGCTCAAGCCGGGCCTCTTCCGACATCATCGATTTTTCCCATGGCGGTTCGAAAGTAATTTCTACACTGCACGATTCAATCCCTTCAACCTTTTTCGACATATATTCCACATCGGCCAGAATCATATCGGCAGCGGGACAGTTCGGGGCAGTAAGTGTCATGAGTACCTTTGCTTCATCCCCTTCAACATCTACACTGTATACTAATCCCAGATCATAAATATTCACCGGAATTTCAGGATCGTATACCTCTTTGAGCTGTTCGATAATTAAATCTATTCTTGCATCCATTTTTATAGTTTTTTACCTGCAATTTTTTCGTATGCCAGGGCATACAGTTTCATTTGTTTTACCATGGCAAGAAGGCCATTGGACCGTGTGGGAGAGAGATGCTGCCGCAAACCGATATCGTCGATAAAACGTGGCTCGGAAGCCAGGATTTCGTGTGGCGTGCGACCGGAATAAATCCTTAGCAGCAGCGCTACCAATCCCTTAACGATCAGGGCATCACTTTCGGCTTCGAACCTGATTATACCATCGGTAAATTCCTGGTGAAGCCAAACCCTCGACTGGCATCCGCGAATCAGATTGCTTTCAATTTTGTATTTCGGATCAATGGGTACGAGTTCATTCCCCAATTCAATAAGATAGGCATACTTGTCCATCCAATCCTCAAATCCTGAAAACTCTTCAACAATCTCATTCTGAATTTCGTCTATTGTCATTTAATTTTATTGTTATAAATTTTAAAACATTGCTTTTACCCGGATCAGGGCGTTGTAAAAAGCCTCAATTTCATCGAATGTATTGTAAAAGGTAAATGAAGCCCTGACCATATTCTCAACACCATAATGATCCATCACGGGATCGGCGCACATGCGTCCTGTCCGGACTGCAATTCCAAGCTGATCGAGCAATGTTCCCAGGTCAAACGGATGAATGCCATCTATGTTAAAGCAAATAACTCCTGATTTCACCGCCGCTTTGCCATAAATTTTCAGACCATCAATCTGTTTCAGTTTTGCAGTAGCGGCAGTAATCAGATCGTGCTCATAATTTATAAGCGCATCCCTGTCCTGGCTTTGTATATAATCCAATGCGGCCGCAAAACCGATCGCCCCTACATAATTCGGGGTACCTGCTTCGAACCTGTATGGAAGCTGATTATATGTTGTCTTTGCAAAAGTTACCTTGCTGATCATTTCACCTCCCCCAAGGAAGGGTGGCATCTGGTCGAGCCAATGCCGTTTACCGTATAAAGCCCCAATTCCTGTTGGTCCGTACATCTTATGTCCCGAAAATGCATAAAAGTCACAATCAAGTGCCTGCACATCAACCTTAAAATGAGGGGCCCCCTGCGCTCCGTCAATTAAAACGGGTACATTTCTGAGATGCGCTTTCGCGATAATCTCCCCGATCGGGTTGACTGTTCCCAGTGTGTTGGAAACATGGGCAACAGCCAGTATCCTGGTTTTATCGGTTATCAGATCATCAAGCAACTCAAGGCGTAATTCTCCGTTATCATCAAACGGAAGTACTTTGAGAACCGCACCTTTACGCTCGCACATCATTTGCCATGGAACTATATTGCCATGATGTTCCATTTCAGTGACAATCACCTCATCTCCTACGGATACAAAGGCCTCACCAAACGAAAAGGCAACAAGGTTGATCGACTCGGTTGTTCCATGGGTAAAAATGATCTCAGCCGCTTCTGCTGCATTAATATACTGACGTACGATTTCCCTGCCTGCTTCAAATGCTTCAGTAGTTTTATTGGCAAGGAAGTGGGTGGCGCGGTGGATATTGGCATTCGTCCGGAGTGAAAATTCATTAATACGTTCGATAACCTGGACAGGCCGCTGGCTTGTCGCTGCATTGTCAAAATAAATCAATGGCTTCCCATTGACTTTTTGGTCAAGTATTGGAAAATCTTTACGTATTTTTGAAATATCGGAAATCATATTGTATGTTGTTGATATTATTAACTATATGAAAAAATGATGTTAAGAGAAATTTTATATCCTCATTTTTGTTACAACATTAGGCACTATATGGTTCTTTCTCTTCTTCTATTTTATCACCATTTTCAGATTCAATAAAAGCTAATATGGCGGAAGACCATTTCCCCTATCTTCTTTCATATGCTCCAGATGAAATTTTTGATGGTAGTGAACTTTTGTTGGGATGAATCACTCCTTACTAAGTCTATAGCAACACGTTTTAGCTCATCTATAAGTACTTGATTAACTGCCGCTTTTTTTTATAATTCTTTCAAATTTTGAAGGATCTTGTCTGCTATCCCAAATTGTCAATATCTCAATCGTTGTTTCGGTTTCGCGATATGTGAAAAAATAAACCTGTACAATCTTTATTCTAACATTCAGTACGTCGGTCTCTTTGCCCATTTTGGGATGCTTACTTATCAGGTCAGCAGTATCCTCAAATATTTGATTAAGTCTTCTGCTGAAAATATTGGATTTGTTCCGATCAATCCAATATTCAAGTATTTGAAATCTATCTAAATGCGCTAATCTTGACCAAATTATCCGTTTAACCATTCGTTAATTTCTTTATTGGCCTGATCATTAGTCAAAAAATCCCCATTGTCAATTTGGCTAATTGCTCTATCAATTGCAATCTTATGAGTATCCGACAACTTATAAACATCTAAATCTATGAGGCTGTCATCAAGAAGTTTATAAATATCCATTAATAATTCATTATCAGTTAATTGATTTATTCTTCCAATTACTTGATTTTTCATTTCAATTGTAGTCATAATCATCTTTTTTACAAATTTATAAAAAATCTACAAATATTCATCACAGCGTTTCCTCTGCTTTGGAGATCGCATTTGCTAACCGCTTAAATAATAATGCTAAAGAGTAAAAAATGACTGATCAGCGGATACACTCCATGGCGCACAAATGGCATTTCGAAACTTCACCCCTTAACCGTTTATCTACAAGATTGTCAATAACATCACGGAGTTTTTCAACCTTTATTTCAGCAAGAACTTCATGAGCAAAGGCGAACATAAGCATCAGGCGCGCTTCTTCTTCGTGAATACCCCTGCACTGAAGATAGAAAAGTGCCTCTTCGTCAATACGGCCAACCGTTGCCCCGTGCGAACATTTCACATCATCGTTGTCGATAACCAGCTGCGGTTTTGTATTCATCTTTGCCGCGTTTGTCAGCAATACATTATTGTTCCGCTGATAAGCTTGCGTCTTCACCGCATGAGGTGCAACATGAATCCTTCCGGTGAAACCACCTGTCGAACTGTCGTCAAGAATATTCTTATACAATTGATTACTCGTGCATTTGGGCTTAAGGTGCTCGACAAAGGTATAATTATCAACATGCTGATTTTTATCCGATAAAGCCAGGCCACAAATTTTAGCCCCGGCATGCTCACCATCGAGCATTACATGGAGATTATTGCGGATGATTCCGCCGTGAAGCGAGATCGCGTTCGTCACCAGTTGTGAATTTTTTTGCTGACGGATATAAAGTCCGGTCAGATTCGCAGTCTTATTGTGCTGATTCTGTATACTGTAAATATCGATCACCGCATCCTCGCCAATCTCAAATTCAGTGAGGTTATTGATAATAAAGTTTTGCGGCAGTAATGTATGATCACAGAACATGATTTTTGCCTGGCTGTTTTTTCCGGCAATGATCATGTTACGTTGCGTCACATACAAATCGTCCTCACTTCTCAGAATATTGATCATCTGTATTGGTTTCGAAACATGCACATTATCAGGAACATAAATAAATACGCCATCCTGTGCAAAAACCGTGTTCAGGGCAGTAAGGGGATCAGTCGTGGCATTTGCGAGTTTACCATAGTATTTTTCAACAAGGTCAGGATTCTCAATAACTGCCTTTCGGAAGCTTTTTATGATCACCCCCTCAGGATAAGTTTTGTTCCTGTTGTTCACTTCATCATACCATCCGTTAACTACCAGAACCACGTGGGTATCGAATTCGGGAACATCACAGCTGAATATTTCGTTCAGGTCGACCTCAAACTGATCCGGTTCAAATGCCCTTCTGAAATTTTCATTTTCAAACAGACGCGTAAGATCGGTATATTTATAATTCTCGGTTTTGAAACCGGGAATCCCCATCCGCTCCAGCGCGTTAAGGGCAGGCTGCCTGGCTTTGTTGACCAATTCAGACATTGCCCCGCCAATTTCCAAAAGATTCCCGTCATAAATTGCGCGAATCCGTTGAATGGTCGTTATTTTATCTGCTACCTCTGCCATAATTAATCTCCCAATTCTTTTTTGATCCAGTCATAACCTTTCTCTTCCAGTTCAAAAGCCAGCTCTTTTCCTGCTGATTTAACAATGCGGCCTTCATAAAGAACATGCACGAAATCAGGTATGATATAATCGAGCAATCGCTGGTAATGGGTAACCAGGATTGTAGCATTATGACTGTTTTTCAATAGATTGACCCCATTTGCAACAATCCGCAAGGCATCGATATCAAGACCGCTGTCTGTTTCATCGAGAATAGCCAATGTAGGTTCAAGCATTGCCATCTGAAAGATCTCATTTTTCTTTTTCTCGCCGCCCGAAAAACCTTCGTTGACCGAACGGTTGGTGAGCTGAGAATCAATCTGAACCATCGCTTTTTTCTCGCGCATCAGTTTCAGGAAATCGCCGGCCGAAAGAGACGGCTGATTCCTGTATTTACGATGTTCATTCACAGCGGTTTTCAGAAAATTAACCATACTTACACCCGGTATCTCGACCGGATACTGGAAACTGAGGAACAGCCCTTCCTTTGCCCTGATATCGGCTGACATTTCGAGCAAATCCTTCCCGTTAAAGGTAACCGAACCATGAGTGACCTCGAAGTTATTATTTCCGACTAAAACATTGGCCAATGTACTTTTACCCGATCCATTTGGCCCCATTATGGCGTGAATCTCGCCGGCATTTACCGTTAGGTTTATTCCTTTAAGAATATCTTTTCCTTCGACTTTAGCGTATAAATCTTTTATAACAAGCATATCTCTATTTCTAAAATTAATTAACCCACACTTCCTTCCAGACTGATCTGCAATAATTTCTGTGCCTCGACAGCAAACTCCATCGGCAATTTATTGATTACCTCGCGTGCATAACCGTTCACGATCATTCCAATGGCATCTTCTGTCGAAATTCCGCGCTGATTGCAGTAAAAAATCTGATCCTCACCAATTTTCGAAGTTGTCGCCTCATGTTCAACAATTGAACTGCTATTGGCCACCTCGATATAAGGGAACGTATGGGCTCCGCACGTATCGCCAAGTAAGAGCGAATCGCACTGCGAATAATTCCGTGCATTTTCGGCTTTTGCTGCTACCCTCACCAGACCGCGGTAGGAGTTCGAACTATGACCCGCAGAAATTCCTTTTGATACAATCGTGCTTTTGGTATTTTTCCCGATATGAATCATTTTGGTACCGGTATCGGCCTGCTGAAAATTATTGGTAAGCGCCACCGAGTTAAATTCTGCCACCGAATTGTCACCCATTAGGATACAACTCGGGTATTTCCAGGTAATCGCCGACCCTGTTTCAACCTGGTTCCATAATATTTTCGAAGCAATGCCTTTACAAATACCACGTTTGGTAACAAAATTGAGGATTCCTCCTTTGCCGTTTTTATCTCCGGGATACCAGTTTTGAACCGTCGAATATTTCACCTCTGCACGATCAAGCGCAATGATTTCGACAACAGCCGCATGAAGCTGGTTCTCGTCACGCATGGGTGCCGTGCATCCTTCAAGATAAGAGACATAACTGTCGTCATCGGCAATTATCAGGGTACGTTCAAACTGTCCTGTGTTCCGGGCATTAATCCGGAAATAGGTCGATAATTCCATCGGACAGCGGGTTCCTTTGGGAATGTAAACGAACGATCCGTCAGAGAACACTGCCGAATTGAGGGCAGCGAAGTAATTATCATTGTAGGGAACCGACATTCCAAGGTACTTCTGCACAAGATCGGGATGGTGTTTAACCGCTTCACTGAAGGAGCAGAAAATGATACCACGCTCAGCCAATACCTCTTTAAAGGTTGTTTTGACCGATACACTGTCGATAACTGCATCGACAGCTACGCCGGAAAGCATTTTCTGTTCTTCGAGCGGGATCCCCAGCTTTTCGAAAGTTCGGAGCAATTCGGGATCAACCTCGTTAAGACTCTCATATTTTGCCTGATGAGTGGGTGCGGCGTAAAATATAATATCCTGATAATCAATTTCCGGGATTTTAAGCTGAGCCCATTCGGGCATTTTCATAGTCAGCCAGCGTCTGTATGCTTTGAGGCGGAATTCGAGCATAAATTCAGGCTCATCCTTTTTGGCAGAAATAATTCTGACTACCTCTTCATTCAGACCTTTGACAATTGTATCGGTTTCTATTTCAGTAATAAAACCAAATCTATAGTCTCGCTGGGTGACCTCATGTAATAATTTATTTTGGTCTTCCATGATTGTTCTTATTGTCTATAATATAATCCGGTAACAATCAAACTTCACAAATTCCTATTTGTGCGTTTAAATAGACTGGATATAAATTGCAAAGATACAAAATGAAACATTACTTTTGGAACTGTTAAATTCTGAATTAGGCTATTTATAATGACAAACACAACACGCTCTATTACTGCGCTTTCTGAACTCGGGGAATTTGGTTTAATCCGTCGTCTGACCCAAAATATCGTTATTAAAAACGACAGTACCCTTAAAGGAGTAGGAGACGACTGCGCTGTTCTGGACTTTAAAAATAAAAAAATCGTTGTTACAACCGATTTATTGACCGAAGGAATCCATTTTAACCTGATGTACGTCCCCCTGCGGCACCTGGGTTATAAAGCGGTCACTGTAAACCTGAGTGACGTTTACGCGATGAACGCAACTCCCAGACAAATAACGGTTTCGATTGCAGTTTCTGCAAAAATGTCTGTCGAGGCACTCGATGAACTTTATTCCGGCATTTACCTTGCCTGCGAAAGATATGGTGTTGACCTTGTGGGAGGCGACACAACTTCATCGCTTACGGGGCTCACAATTTCGGTTACTGCAATCGGCGAAGCCGAAGAGGAGGACATTGTTTACCGCAACGGAGCGAAAAATACCGACCTGTTATGTGTCACAGGTGATCTTGGAGGTGCATACATGGGATTACAACTGCTTGAGCGCGAAAACGAGGTTTTTAAAGTAAATCCCAAAATGACGCCACAGTTCGATGGTTATGATTATATCCTTGAACGACAGCTAAAGCCGGAAGCCAGGAAAGATATTCCCGTTATTTTCAGGGAATTAGGCATAAAACCCACCTCAATGATCGATATCTCGGATGGTCTCTCATCCGAAATAATGCATTTGTGTACACAAAGTGAGGTTGGCTGCCGGCTTTACGAAGATCGGCTGCTGTACGACAATCAAACCAAAAAGATGGCGGCCGAACTGAACATTAATCCGCTGGTTGCGGCTTTGAATGGTGGCGAAGACTATGAACTTCTTTTCACTCTTCCGGTCACTGACCATGAAAAAATCCTTAATCATCCCGACATTTCGGTCATCGGCCATATCACGGATAAAAGTGAAGGGATCAACCTGATTACCGCGGGTGCAGGACAGTCAATTCCATTGACGGCGCAAGGGTGGAATCCTTTGAAGTAAATCCATTGAATCTAAATTTTCACAAATCGTCAGCGAAAACTTTAGTCCGCTTTGCAATAAACGAATAGTAAAATATTTTATAATCAATACAAGAAACCAAGTAACCACAAAGGAATCCTGTTATGATGGCCAATTTCAATGTCATCGAGGAATATAAAAGAATGATCAAAATCCCTGACTTGCCGGTTATCCTTATTTTTACCGCCGATTTCGATTACAAATTTGTTATCCACCAGAAAGTCTGTCTTGTCGTGAAGAAACACCTTATGATTTACAGATAGCTGATTTAAGGCAAATGTTTCCCTCAGGTTCCCGGAATTTACCATATCAGGATTGAGCGCATAGAACAAATTCGGATTATCAAGAAATATTTTATCCGGCTTTTGCAATCGACTAATATATCTTTCAGGTTGATTAACTAGTTTTATCATTCTTGCCTTTTCGAGGTAAAGAAGATACTGTAAAACCGTTTGGCGATGCAAATCTGTTTTTTGGCTTATTTTTGAAATATTAGGTTTAAATGGCACTGATGAAGCAATCACTTTTAAAAGGGTCAACATTTTTCTGCTTTGAGCGATATCGAAGTTTTCAATAAACCTTAAATCAATTTCCATTACTGTCCTTATGATTTGTTCAAGTGTCGTTAAATAATCGCGTTTTGGTTCCAGAAAATACGGATAAAATCCACTTTTCAGATAAGATAAAAAATGCTTTAAAACCGGAATCTTTTGAGCAATCCCAGAGGCTATCGCCATATGATCCCTGAATATTTCCGTTAGCTGAAATGTCGGCAATGAAATAATATCTGCCATGTGCAGGTATTCCCTAAAAGAGAGTCCAGTCATTTCATACATTAATGCCCTGCGACTTAAATCAGCATCTTGTTTTGTCAATTCAATGATGGAAGACCCTGAGAAAACCAATTTCAAATCTGGCATAGAATCATAAATATTTTTCAATTCCCTTGCCCAGCCGAAGTATTTATGGACTTCATCCATATATAGATATTCTCCCCCATACTTTCTGAAGGTGTCAGCCAAATCATAAATGTGATGATCTACGAAATAAAGATCGTCAAGACGGACATACAAAACTTCATGTCCTTCATTTCTGAATTGTTGTAATTTTTGAAACAACAAAGTGGTTTTGCCAGTTCCTCTTGCACCAATAACACCGTTCATCCGCCAATCCCAGTTGATTTTACCTATCACTTCACGTTGATAGGGATATTGAACAGACTGAATACTTTGATTTGATTTTTCAATAAGCTTTTCCATTGTATTTCAGAGTGTTGAAAAAAATAATACCTTAATTGGTGTTTAATACCACCAAAGATATACAAATTTTGGTTGTTCTATCCACCATTTTTAAAATATCTTGGTCTTGCATTTTGATTAACAACTTATTATAAAGTCTTGTCTTTTATTTGCCTGGGAAATTCACATTGTTCTTTGCTGTACTGCTGTACGGTTGAAAGATTTGCCAATCAGTTAAGTGTAATAAAATAGTTTCAATAAAATGTCCGGAAATGAACACCGCATTGTAAAATATTGTACATTTTTGGGCACCCGGAGTTAATTAAAAATCGTGTTATTCATTTGATTAATTGATATTTGTATTTAGTGGCATGACTCTTGACACCCTCAAAGAAATCCATAAGAGTTTTGTAAAATAAACTGAATTTTTCTGTAACGATTTTAGAGAATTGGCGTCTTATATGAATAAGTGTCCGGGAACGGACAAACGATAAAACTAAACAAAATGATACAGATTAATAATCTGCATAAGTCGTATGTGATGGGTAGTAACAGCCTGCATGTTTTAAAAGGGTTGAACCTGGAAATTGAAGCGGGAGAATTTGTTTCCATCATGGGATCTTCAGGCTCAGGGAAATCGACCTTGCTGAATATCCTTGGAATTCTTGATGATTATGACCAGGGAAGCTACTACCTGGGCGGCAAGCTTATGCAAGGCTTGAATGAAACCAAAGCTGCCCTGACCCGCAATGAGATGATCGGGTTTATCTTTCAGTCGTTCAACCTGATTTCGTTCAAAAACGCGATGGAAAATGTGGCCTTACCGCTGTATTATCAAAAAGTAAGCCGGAAAAAGCGCAACCAGATTGCACTCGAATACCTCGACCGACTTGGGTTAAAGGAGTGGGCGCACCATTTGCCCAGCGAACTGTCCGGCGGACAAAAACAACGGGTTGCCATTGCACGGGCGCTGATCTCGAAACCTAAGATTATCCTGGCGGACGAACCCACCGGTGCACTCGATTCAACCACCTCTTTCGAAGTGATGGACATCCTCAAGGAGATCAATGATCAGGGAATAACGGTGATTATTGTCACTCATGAACACGACATTGCCTCGATGACCAAAAAGATAATCAGGCTCAAGGACGGGGTAATTGAGGAGATTATCAAAAACGGTGAATTACAGTTGTTCAAGGATCGTGTACGAACCGAATAAAACCAACTACCATGTTTGATGTAGATGTCTGGCAGGAGATTTTCTCCACCATTAAAAAAAATAAGCTACGGACCTTTCTTACAGGCTTCTCTGTCGCCTGGGGTATCTTTATGCTCATGATCCTTCTTGGATCGGGGAACGGTCTTCAAAACGGGGTTAAACAGCAGTTTTCAAATAATTCTGTAAACATTATGTGGCTTTGGACTGGTGAAACTGCAATGCCTTATAAAGGACTTAAAGAGGGACGCCAGATTAAATTTAACAATGATGATTATACTTTCCTGAACGAAAAAAACGAGGACCTCGACCAGGTATCATCAAGGTATTACCTTCCCGGAAATGTTCTCTACACCTACAGGAATGAATACGGCTCATTTCAAACCTCATCGTGTCATCCCGCACTGAAAGAGATGGAAAAAGTCAACATTACCTCAGGTCGTTTTATAAACGATCTGGATATGACTGAGTTTCGCAAAGTAATCGTGATTGGGGACAATATCCGCAAAGCATTATTCAAGGACGAGGATCCGTTGGGAAAATATATAAAACTGAATAATGTACCTTTTAAGGTTGTTGGAGTTTCATATGACGAGCGAAGACAGGAAGAGCGGACCGCCTATATTCCGGTAACCACGGCCCAGCGCATTTTTAACGGGGCCGACCGCGTACATTCTTTCGCACTCACCACAAAAATGGTGAAGACCGTTGAAGAGGCAGAGGCAATCACTGAAAATGTAAGGCAGGAAATGGCGCTGCGGCACAATTTCGATCCCAAAGATAAAAGGGCAATGGGCTCCTTTAATATGCTCACGGAATATATCCGTACAATGAAAATATTCCAGGCCATTAAAATCTTTGTCTGGATTATCGGAATAGGGACACTGATTGCAGGAATCGTGGGAGTCAGCAATATAATGCTCATCCTGGTTAAGGAACGAACCCGCGAAATTGGCATACGGAAAGCACTTGGAGCAACCCCATCATCGGTGATCGGGCTGGTTCTGCTTGAATCTGTGCTGATTACAACCGTAGCGGGTTACGCGGGCCTGGTTGTCGGGGTGGGAATTATGGAAGGGATTAATTACTTTCTGGAACAGATGTTTGCATCGGGCGGAGGCGAAGGGATATTTTTCCGGAATCCAACCGTTGATTTTACAACAGCAGTAGCCTCCACTTTGATCCTGATTATCTCGGGAGCGCTTGCCGGTTATCTGCCTGCCCGCAAGGCGGCCAATGTAAAGCCAATCGAAGCGTTAAGGGAAGAATAGGGAAATGAAAAAATGAATAAATTAAAGAATGAAAGAATTGGCCAACAGCCAGCAGCCAACAGCCAGTAGCCAGAAGCCAGAAGCCAGCAGCCAGTAGCCAGAAGCCAACAGCCAACAGCCAACAGCCAGCAGCCAACAGCCAGCAGCCAGAAGCCAACAGCCAGCAGCCAGAAGCCAACAGCCAACAGCCAGCAGCCAACAGCCAGCAGCCAGCAGCTTTCTGTAAGACACAAAAAATTGGTTTTTGCACAATTAAGTTTAGAATTCAAAAAAATTAAGTCATGTTTGATATCGACAGGTGGAATGAAATCTGGAGTGCCCTGGCAAAGAATAAGATCAGGAGTATACTCACCGCGTTTGGTGTTTTCTGGGGTATCTTCATGTTGATTGTGATGGCCGGAGCCGGTAAAGGACTGGAAAATGGCATCGTCGAGGGAGTTTCGAGGTTTGCGACGAATTCAGCATTCCTCTGGACAGAACGTACCAGTGAACCATACAAGGGATTCAAGAGGGGACGGTTCTGGAATATGGATGCAGAAGATATCCAGTACTTAAAAAATAATGTTCCAGAACTTGAAATTATTACCCCGAAAAACTTTGGCGGACGTTTCAACAGTGGTCCGAATGTGATCAGGGGCAAAAAGACAGGTGCATTCAATATAAAAGGTGATTATCCCGACTATGTTAAAATTGATCCCTGTACCGTTTTGAAGGGTCGCTGGATTAATGAAATGGACATTCGTGATAAACGAAAAGTATGTGTGATTGGCGAAAAAGTGTTCGAATCACTGTTCGATCCTACAGAAAATCCGCTCGGCCAGTACCTGAAGATCTCGGGGGTTTATTACCAGGTAGTAGGAGTTATTAAGCCTGAAACACGCATTAACATCAACGGACGAACCGAAGAATCCATTTCATTGCCCTTTACGACGATGCTGCAAACCTACAACATGGGTAACCAGGTACACTTCCTGGCCATTACTGCCAAAAAGGGAGTTCCGGTAAGCGTGCTCGAGGAAAAAGTCAAGGATGTGATTAAGAAGAAACATGCCATTGCTCCGACCGATCTTCAGGCTTTAAACAGTGTGAATATTGAAAAGGAATTTAAACAGATGAGCGGACTTTTCCTGGGAATTCAGATCTTAACCTGGATTGTGGGTGTCGGAACGTTGCTTGCCGGGGTTATCGGTGTAAGTAACATCATGCTTGTAATTATAAAGGAAAGAACCAAGGAGATCGGTGTGCAACGGGCTTTAGGAGCAACACCAGCTGTTATCATTAAACAGATCATGCTCGAGAGTGTAGTGCTGACTACCGTAGCCGGGTATATCGGCTTATCGCTCGGTGTCGGATTACTCGAACTGGTAAGCCGGACACTACAGAGCTCAGCCGCAAACTCCGGCGAGGAAGTCTTTTTTACAAACCCGGAAGTCAGCCTGACTGTGGCCCTTTCGGCGCTTGGGGTACTGATCATAGCAGGATTGTTTGCCGGAATGATTCCCGCAACAAGAGCCATCCAGATCAAACCGATCGATGCATTAAGGGAAGAATAAGACACTGAATAAATAGTATTAACAGAATAATTGAATGGTCATGGAAAAGAATAATGGAAATATCGTGAAAAAAATTGCAAAAATTTTCGGGTTTACACTACTTGCTGCCGTGTTCATCGGTACGCTGGTTTTCCTGTACCAGAAATCACAGGCAAAGCCGGAGGAATTTGAAATTCAAAAGGCACAGGTTACCAATATTGTAAAGAAAACTGTTGCAACGGGCTCGGTCATTCCCCGGAAGGAAATTGAGATCAAACCACAGGTATCGGGTATTGTGGAAGAGATCTTTATCGAAGCGGGTAAAAAGATTAACAAGGGTGATGTCATTGCACGCGTTAAAATTATCCCCGACATGGTCAACCTGAACAATGCAGAATCACGCGTTAACAGGGCCAAATTAAATCTCGAGGATGCACGTATCGATTTCGAAAGACAATCTTCATTATTTGAAAAACAGGTTACCTCGAAGGAGGAGTTTCAGAAAGCACAACTAACGTATAATTCGGCAAAGGAGGAGTCGGAAGCTGCTGAAAATAACCTTGAACTGATTCGCAAAGGGGTAACTAAAAATTCTGCCACAACCACAAATACGTTGATCCGCTCAACCATTGACGGGATGGTGCTTGACGTACCGGTCAAGGAAGGATTCTCCGTGATCCAGGCCAATAATTTCAATGCCGGAACTACAATCGGGATCGTGGCCGATATGAATGATATGATCTTCCAGGGAAAGGTTGACGAAACTGAAGTTGGAAAAATCAGGGAGGGAATGAATATTGAGCTCACAATCGGCGCAATTGAGACCGATAAGTTTAATGCCGTATTAAAATACATTGCCCCAAAAGGCCTGGTTGAAAATGGCGCTATTCAGTTCGAAATAAAGGCAGATGTAAAGTTGAAGGAAGGGCAGTTTATCCGTTCGGGATACAGTGCAAATGCAAATATTGTTCTCGAAAAACGCGACAGTGTGCTGGCGATTCCTGAAGGATTGATCAAGTTTGAGAAAGACTCTGCCTTTGTGGAGGTTGAAACACTCCCGCAAAAATTTGAGAAAAAATATGTTAAAACAGGTATCTCCGACGGGATTAACATGGAAATCATATCGGGGATTACGAAAGAAGATCGTTTAAAAGGGATGCTGATTGATCCCAAGAAAAAAGAGGGAGAAAAAAAATCATAAAACAATAAAATAAAAACGAAACGTTTAATAATTTTGTAAATCTTCTTTAACAATAAATCACACCTATGATACGGACGATATTCACGGTAACCTATCTGCTCTTTATGGCATTGTTTGCCTCCCTGCACGCGCAGGAAGTATGGAGCCTCCAGAGATGCATTGACTATGCCATGGATAATAATATCAGCATCAAGCAAAAGGTAATCACGACTCAATACCAGCAGAATCAGTTAAAAGAATCGAAATATTCACGGTTGCCTGATCTTAGCGGACAAGCTTCACAAAATTTGACCTATGGCCGCACGCTTACGCTTGTATATCCGGATACTACCTACAGGGATGTTCAAACTGCCACTGCTCAGACCAACTTTGGGTTAAACTCTTATGTCCCAATATTTCAAGGTTTTCAGATCACTAATAACATCGCTAAACTCAAGTTAGACTTTGAGGCCAGTGTATCAGATCTTGAAAAGGCGAAGAGTGATATTTCGGTAAATATAGCTTCCACCTATCTGGAAATTCTGTATGCCAAAGACCTTGTTAAAGTTTCGGAGGATCAGCTTACAGTTACCAATCTGCAGATTAAACAAATCAATGAAAAGGTGGAAGCAGGGAGTCTTGCCCGGGGAAGCCTGCTTGAAATCCAGGCTCAAGCCGCAGGCGAGGAGTTGAATCTTGTAAATGCAAAAAATCAACTTCAGCTGGCCAAACTTTGGCTTACCCAATTGCTCGAACTTCCCGTGATGGATAACTTTGATATAGAAGTCCCTTTGCTTCCCGAGATTTCGGCACAGGCCTCCATTGTTTCATCCACCGAAGTTTATAAATCAGCATTGCTGACACGGCCTGAGATTAAAGGCGCCGACCTGCGCCTCAGAAGTTCGGAATACCAGTTGAAAATGGCAAAAGGGTCGCTTTATCCGACTGTTGGGCTTTACGGAAACCTAACAACCTTATATAATGACCGGGTCGATATTTCTTTTTCAAAACAATTAAAAAACAACCAGCGCAAAGGTTTTGGAGCACAAATCAATATACCGATTTTTACACAGTTCCAGAACAAGTTACAGATCGACAATGCCAGGCTTGGGGTGTTGAGTACAGAACTTGAGCTTGAAAGTGCCAAAAAGTTGCTTCGGTCTGACATCGAAACAGCCCAGACAAACGCTGTTGCTGCATTGAACAGGTATACTTCGAACCAAAAGGCCGTTTCTTCGATGAAAGAGGCTTTCAGGTATTCGGAAGAAAAATTCAGCGTCGGCCTGGTCAATGCCGTGGAATACAACACATCGAAAACCAAGCTGGCAAAGTCGGAGTCCGACCTGCTCCAGGCTAAATATGAATTTATTTTCCGCACCAAGATTCTCGATTTTTACCGCGGACTTCCAATAACACTCTAGTAATTTCCACCTTTATATTTATGAGGCTGTCTGAAAAGGCAGCCTTTTTATTTGAGATGCCGCAACTACTTGGTATTAATGTATTCTAATCCAACTATCTGCAATCCCACACATGCGGAATTGCAACTATTTTGCTGACAGAATGTTGCATTGCGGTAATCCCGTACGTAAGGGATTGCAGAAAAAATGGAAGGGGAAAATGAAGCCGTTAAACGAAAAACCATTCGAAAAAAAATTGTAATAAATCGTTAATTTTTTCGAAAAAAATTTGCACTTCCTAAAGTATTTAATTAGCTTTATTGGTATTTTTACAATCATTCACTAAGTAACCTTCCAAATGAATGAAGATATGAGCCAAAATAATGCTTTACTGACCAGGAGTATTTCTACAGCTGAACAGAACAAAATCAGACAGAAGAAAAAAATCCTGAGTTTGCTGCACACCAATGGATTCATTTCGGCTCCGGAACTTAGCAAATTGCTAAAAATAAGTCTGCCCACAGGCATCGTTTTGCTAAATGACCTGATTTCATCGGGTAATGTAAAGAATATCGGAGTTGGGGAATCAAGCGGAGGCAGAAAACCCAACCTGTATGGCTTACCCGAGGATGGCTTCTATGTCATCTCCTGCGATTTTGCCCGCTATTCGGCAAATATGGCAATACTTGACTGTTATAATAAGTTTGTGACTCCAATTGTTCAGATCGATACCCATATTGACGATCCCCTGCTGATTGATAAATTGTATGATGCGGCAAATAAACTGATCGCTGATCATGGAATTCCTGAGGAAAAAATTTTTGGACTGGGTGTTGATATGCCAGGATTGATCAATTCAAAAACAGGTATTAATTATACCATAAAAGATAAAAAGCGGCAGAACATTCGTCGTGATCTGAAACAACGGTTCAATAAGCTGGTATACATCGACAATGACGCCAGGATGCATGCCCATGGCGAGTTTCATTTTGGGGCAGCCAAAAATTATAAGGATGCCATTATCATCCACTGGAGTTGGGGGCTTGGGCTCGGAATTTTTATAAACGGACAACTATACAGCGGGAAAAATGGGTTTGCCGGAGAATTGTCACATATCCCAATCGTTGAAAACGGAGAATTATGCATTTGCGGGAAAAGGGGGTGCCTCGAAACTATTGCATCATCAAATACTATTATGAAAATGGTTGCGCAGGGATTTGCAGACAGGGAAATTTCTTCGCTGATCAGTCAGTTTAAAGATCATCCTGAAAAAGTTACGCCTGAGGATGTTATCAATGCTGCACGGCAGGGCGATGAATTTAGCATTTCGATCCTGAACGAAATAGGAAAAGCCATGGGAAGAGGACTTGCCTACATCATCCAGTTACTGAATCCGGAGGTGATCGTATTGAGCGGGCCAATATCAAAAGCCAGGCTATACGTCTTATCGCCAATTCAGCAATCCTTAAACCGCCTATGCCTGGAGAAGATTTCAGAAAGTACACCTATTATTATTTCTGATATGGGCGATCAGTCGGCACTGCTCGGAACTTCGGAGATGATCTTTCAGAAGGTCTTTGCTGAAATAAATATTACTGAAGGAACATTAGAATAAAATGAAACATGATATTTCTTATTGCTAATAATCGAATTAAAATCAATAATAAAATAACAGGCTTCTATAGAAATATAAAATAATCGTTATATAGAATAATCGTTTATTAAGGCTGGCAAAGAAAAACCCAAACGCTCCCTGGAGCGGCATAACAAAGAAAGGAGGAAAACATGAAGACCGACACGAGGTTTAATGGTAAAAAAACTTTCGGACAGCTAATTAACAATATTTAAGAGGGGATTTATACCATTACAACCCGAAAACAAAGGGTACTATACACAGACCATTTTTATCCTTCATATCCAAATCTGGTAATTAAGTACACCTGCATTTTACATTCTAAATTCATTATTATGAAAAAAACAGCTTGTACAATTTTATTGTGTTTGGTACTATAATTTTTATTTGTAACTAAATAGCAATAAACAATTATCAAACTGAAATTACAAGTTTAATTAAAATTAAAAACCTATGCGAAAAATTTTATTATTGACAGTAATGTGCCTGGCACTCATAGGAAGTGCAATGGCGCAGCCTATAGTAACGGGGGTAGTTACCGACAATGAAAAGTTGGGCATTCCCGGCGCTACGATACTTGAGAAAGGTACTACAAATGGTACTGTTTCAGATATCAATGGAAAATACTCATTGAAAGTCTCATCAGCAAATGCCACATTGGTTTTTTCCTTTGTTGGAATGACTAACCAGGAGATTTCACTGAACGGTAGAACAACGCTCAATGTTGTCCTTGAACCATCGCTGGTAAAGGTTGACGAAGTTGTAGTTACTGCCTTGGGTATCACCAAATCAGAACGATCAGTAGGCTTTGCACAAACGACTATCAGTTCGGAGAAACTGGTTCAGAAAGGGACGCCTAACTTTGCAACAGCTCTTTATGGCAAATCTCCCGGCCTAAGAATTTCCGCAACCCCAGGAGGTGCAACCAGTGGTGTTGCTATTCAGATTCGGGGAGTCAACTCCATTAACTTTAAATCGACGCCTTTAGTCATTATGGATGGTGTTCCGGTTCGCGATGGCGAGTTTAATAATGGAAACTATTGGGGTGACCAGCGTATCCGATCGAATGGATTGATTGATTTTAATCCTGAAGATATTGAAACGATTACCGTATTAAAAGGCTCTTCAGCTGCTGCACTTTACGGATCAGAGGCAGTTAACGGGGTACTCCTGATCACCACCAAGAGCGGAAAGGGCAAGGGAGTTTCAATTGATTTCAATACATCTTATTCGTTTGACGAGGTCGCTTATTTGCCTAAATGGCAAAAAAAGTACGGGCCAGGACTTCCTGTAGGATATGCCAAACTAGCTTTTGGCCCGGATATAGATAATAATGGTTTTAGACACACTACAATTAATGGCGTTGATCAGCGTCACAGCATTCAAACCAGCCTGAGTTTCGGACCAGCTTTCGACGGTCAGCCAATTTTAGCATGGACGAACAAAATTGTTCCCTATTATTACCAGGAAGGAGGTTTTGCCAATTTGTTTCAAACAGCCCACAATACAAATACCAACATCTCTCTTTCAAGCAATACCGAAAAAATGCAAAGCAGGTTTTCTTATACTTACCAGCGTACGGAGGGATTGAGCCTTGGTTCTGCCAATGATAAGCATAACTTCAATATCAACAGCACTTATCAGGTCTCTAAAAAAGTTACGGCAGGCATCATTGTAAATTACATAAACTGGCATATCCATAACAGGCCTTATATGGTTGACCGGTTGATTAATAATTTTGCAGGAATGTTCCCGGCTTTTGACAATGGCAATTGGTATAAAAAATATTATAAAACAAGTTTGGGGTACAGATATGTCACCGGTACTGGTCAAAGCTTAACTCTTGATGAAAACATCAGGTTTGGTAACTTCAGAGGCGACATTGGAGATTTCATGTGGAGAGTAAAAGAAAATAATGAAGATGAATATCAAAACCGGTTAAATGCTGTAGCTAAGGTGAGTTGGGAAATTATAAACGGGTTAAAATTACAGTTAAGGGCTTCAACTGACTTTACTTCAGTCCGTACAATTGGAAAATCTTCAACAGAAATACCACTGGCATTCGGTTATTCCGGAGGGTTCTCACTTTCCAATCAGGTGCAAACAATTTATTATGGTGATGCCTTGTTAACATATTTCAAAAAAATAAATGACAATTTTAATATAACCGCGATGGCAGGTTATAATTCACGCACAGAAGAGACATACAGAACCTCTGCTTCTACCCGTGACGGATTGGTTGCAGAAAATAAGTTCGATTTCAGCGCTTCAAGAAATACACCGTACTGGGGTGGTTCACAATCCTATTTTATAACCGATGCATTTTTTGGCGTATTAAATGCAGCATATAAAAATTATTTATTTGCGGAAGTTACGGTCCGACAGGATAGAACTTCGACAATGAACCCCGATAATAATTCGTTTGTTTATCCTTCGGTCAATGGCGGATTTGTATTTTCAGATGCATTTACAATGCCCTCATTCGTTAGTTATGGTAAATTAAGAGCGTCGTGGGGTATCGTGGGTAACTATCCAGCCCAGTATTTGGCTAACCCGGCTTATAATCAGGGAAACTTAGGCGACCAGGGATCCGGATCAGTTTTGACCACACAGATAAAAACCGGTCCTTACGGTAACAGCACGATTAAACCGGAAATGAAAAATGAGTACGAATTTGGATTGGAAACCAAATTGTTCAAGGATCGGTTAAGTCTCGATGTTACTTATTATAATGCAAAGATTAATGATCAGATACTTAACCTTTCATTACCCCTAAGTATGGGAGCAGGAAGTATTTTGACCAATATTGGTACTTTGCAGAACAAAGGTATCGAAATTGCATTACGGGGCACACCTGTTTCAACCACAGACTTTACCTGGGAAGCAGGTATTAACTTCTTTAAAAATGCGAACAAGGTTTTAAAACTGACAACAGGCTCAAACGAATTGTTGCATGCAAACCATGATGGGGATGCAGCCAAACGTGTTTCAACGGTAGGAGATCCGATGGGAGACTGGTATGCACATCCGATAAAAACCGACGCACAAGGCAGAAAAATTATAAGCGGAGACGGAACTTACGTATTGGATGGAGAAAAATGGGAAAAATATGGGAATGCAATGCCCAAAGGCTCAGGCGGGATATTCAGCACCGTCAGGTACAAAGATTTTACATTGGATTTGATGGCCGATTTTACCTATGGGGGTTATGTAATGCCTACCGGTTTATACTGGTTGACCGGCCGGGGATTGACTGAAGAGTCATTTGAAACTCCGGAAGGTGCAACAAGGACAAATCTGTCCTATTATGTGGACAACAACTGGGCAGGACACGAAACTGCCAGTTCTGCGGGTCCAAATGGCGAAATAGTTATGCATGATGGTATTATCCTTGATGGCGTATTGGCTGACGGTTCACCGAACACGAACGTAATTTCTCCGGCAATTTATTACTGGTATTCCTATAATTGGGGCGGACCCCAGTACGGTAGTTCTTTATATTATAAATACATAAATAAGAATAACTATCTTAAAATGAGGGAAGTTTCCCTGGCCTATATGTTGCCTGATAAGATAGCGTCGAAAATCGGGACGAAAAGTTTACAAATATCTGTTTTCGGTAGAAACCTGTTCTATTTCTATAGGTCGATTAAAAATATGGATGCAGAACAATTATCTACCGGTTCAAACTGGGGTAGCAATGTCAGCAATGCAGGAACGAATCCCTCTTCCAGAACCTATGGTATTATGCTGAGAGCTAAATTTTAATGACAATTAAAAATATACCGTTATGAAAAACAAGTTATTATATATTTCCCTGTTATTGCTTTTGGGCATAACAGCTTGTGACAAACAGAAATTCGAAGAATACTACGTTGATCCTTCAACAATAAATGAATCGACTATTGAAAAACAGTTTGCGGGGGCCTTGTCTACCACATTTGAATGGACAATGTATCGTTACTGGAACTATTTTGTAGTGTTGCAAAATACTGCTTTACACTATACCCAGGTTGTCGGGTGGCAAAATTTTGAAAAGCAGTATGAACCGGGCGCTGCCGGTATTGGTGACAAATGGAGTTGGTATTATGGCTATTTGTCGCAATACAAGGAATTCCTGAAAGTTTATAATGCGACTTCAACGGAAGAACAAACGGAAAAAAGAATATACCTGATTTTATCCAACATCTTCTTTTATGATCAAACACAACAGGTGGTAGATATTTGGGGTAATATTCCATGGAGCGAAGCAGGCCTTTTAAGCACAAACGGTGGTGATTACCAGGCTTCATATGCCAAATATGACGACGCTGCAACGATCTACACCAAAATGCTGGACGATCTGAAAGCAATTGCTGATGAACTAAACTCAATTTCTGTTCCGGCTCCTGTTGCCGGCATTCTGAAAAACCAGGATTTTATTAATCACGGAGATCTTACACTCTGGAAAAAGTATTGTAATTCATTGCGTTTGAGAATGCTGATGCGCGTATCAAAGGTTTCTGCATTTCAGTCAAGGGTTACCAGTGAGCTGGCTGCCATCACCGCTAATCCAGGATCTTATCCGCTTTGTTCTTCCAAGGACGATAATATTTTGATCGTGGTGCATGATTTGGGCACAAGTGTAACATCAGATCTTTATGGTGGTATCATTGGCTGGGGCAATAACAATACTGCCAACAAAGGAATGATAGATCTGATGAAAACGAACTCTGATCCACGATTAAGAGCCATGTTCCAACCAAAACAAACTTTTGATCCAAACGATCCTCCAAATTATATGGGTTTGGATCCTACATTGTCATCATCAGAACAGGATGCGCTATTAAAACAAGATATTATAGCACGGTATAACTTCTCAACACTTTGTAAAAATAAAAAGTTACCGGGGATTTTAATTTCTTCCGCATCGACCCAGTTAATGCTTGCAGACTATTACCTGAATATTGCCAACAACGATGCCGCGGCCAAAACCGCTTACGAAACCGGAATTAAAAGTTCTATCGATTTTTATTTCTGGCTGAGGTCCATCAGCGATAACAATGAAATTGCTGTTGCTCCTTTAAATGAAACTGAAAAGACAGCTTATCTTGCAAGCGGCATCTCATGGACAGGAACTAATGCCCACAAGAATGAGATTATAGCGCACCAAAAATGGATCAATTACAGCATATTGCAACCACTGGAAGGGTGGGCGGAGCTGCGAAGAACCAACTTGCCGGCATTTACTTTCAGGCCGGATAACTCTTCACAAATTACAACTTTGCCGCCTTCCCGATGGTTCTATCCGGATAACGAAAGGATATACAACACTGAAAATTATAATGCAGTTAAAGAAAACGATAAAGTAACCGGAAAAATATTTTGGGACGTTGATTAATAACAAATAATCATAATTCACTGTTAAATCCGCCCTTGAATCCTCAAAGGCGGATTTTTTTATTCTTCAAACACCTGGTCAGATTTGCAAACAATTTTAAAAGTTAAAAACAATTAAATACTTTCTTAAATATTTAATTATCTTCGCCTACTTTTTTACGATTGCTTATTAAGTTTCTTTATAATTAAATGAAGGTATGCATCAAAATATTGCACCAGAGATCAAGAGTAATTCTGCTGCTGAACTGAATAAAATCAGGCAGAAGAAAAAAATCCTCAGCCTGCTGCATATCAATGGATTAACTTCAGCCCCGGAACTCAGTAAGTTGCTTAAGATTAGTTTACCCACCTGCATTTTGCTATTGAATGACCTGATTTCGTCAGGTCATTTGAAAAATATCGGGGTTGGCGAATCTAGCGGGGGAAGGAAACCTAATCTTTACGGCCTGCATGAAGATCGCTTCTACGTAATTTCCTGCGATTTTGCCCGTTACTCGGCGCAAATGGCCATTCTTGACTGCAACAATAAGTTTGTAACTCCGGTTGTTCAAATCGATACGCACATTGACGATCCCCGACTGGTGGATAAATTGTTCGAGGGGGCTCAAAAGCTGATGGCTGATCACGACATTCCCGATGAAAAGGTGTATGGATTGGGCGTGGATATGCCGGGCCTGATCAATTCAAAAGCCGGGATTAATTACAGCATTAAAGATAAAAAGCGTCAGAACATCCGTCGTGACCTGAGACAACGGTTCAATAAGCAGGTCAATGTCGATAATGACGCCAGGATGCACGCCTACGGTGAGTTTAATTTTGGCGCGGCCAAAGAATACAAGGATGCCATTATCATCCACTGGAGCTGGGGACTTGGGCTCGGGATTTTTGTGAACGGACAGCTTTTCAGCGGAAAAAATGGATTTGCTGGTGAATTCTCCCACATCCCGATGGTTGAAAACGGGGAGTTGTGCATTTGCGGAAAACGTGGATGCCTTGAAACCATTGCTTCATCCAACACTATCATGCGACGGGTAGCCCAGGGATTTGCCGGTAACGAAATTTCATCGCTTATCCATCATTTTAAAGATCAGCCTGAAAGTGTCACGCCACAGGATGTGATAAATTCTGCGCGAATGGGCGATGAATTCTGCATTACGATCCTGAACGAAATTGGGATTGCCATGGGAAAAGGACTTTCATACATCATCCAGTTACTGAATCCGGAAGTGATCGTAATAAGCGGGCCGCTTTCAAATGCCCGACAATATATTCTTTCACCTATACAGCAATCCTTAAACCGCTTTTGCCTTGAGAAGATTTCAGAGAGCACACCCATTATTGTTTCGGACATGGGTGATCAGTCAGCCCTGCTGGGTACCTCCGAAATGATCTTTCAAAAGATCTTTACTGAAATGAATTTTGCAGACTTAAAAACAACTTGATAAACAAAGATATACTTCGTAGAAATCCACAGATACGAAGTTGAATCGTAAATTCTCTGTGGTATAATCATCAATTTAAATTTTTAAGCTTAATTAAAATTTACAACTTATGCGAAAGATTTATTTATTAACGGTCATTCTCATTTCGCTGGCAGGGAGTGTAATGGCCCAGTATTCGGTATCGGGAACCGTCGTTTCCGAATCTGATGGACTCGGGATACCAGGGGTTACCGTGACCGAAAAAGGAACCACCACCGGTACCATTACCGATTTCGACGGGAAATATACCGTCAAGGTAACCTCCGAAAAATCAATTCTTGTATTTTCATTTATGGGGATGAAATCAGTTTCAGAACCGGTTAACAGCCGCCAGGTTATTCATGTAAAGATGGCTTCCGAAAATATTGGTTTGGATGAAGTTGTCGTTACAGCCCTTGGTATTAAGCGCGACAGGAAGGCGCTGGGTTATTCAATGAGTTCACTAAAAGCAGAAGATCTTATTAAAGCCGGAACGCCCATCAATCCGCTGGCTTCCCTTTATGGTAAAGCTGCCGGGGTAAGGGTTTCATCAACTGCCGGCGGTCCGTCGGCGGGAATGGTGATCAACATCCGTAACAGTGTCTCTCTGAACGAAGGATCTAATACACGTCCGCTGATTGTTGTTGACGGAATTCCTATTTTTGATGAAAACACCTCATTGACAGCCAGCGACAGGCATGGCCGTGACCGTGGTACAGGTATTAATGACATTAATGCCGCCGACATTGCATCAATGGACATCCTGAAAGGTGCCAAGGCCGCGGTACTTTACGGTTCGGCCGGAGCAAACGGTGTTATCCTGATCACGACCAAAACCGGAGCAAAAAAGAAAGGTTTTGGAATTGAATCAAGCGTGAGCTATACCTGGGAAAATGTTGCCTATCTGCCCGAACTGCAAAATGAGTTTGGAACAGGTGGAAATGTTGCCTACACAAGTCGTGATCCTCAACTGGTAGATCAGGATGGATTTCTTTATAAAATGGTAAATGGCACAAAAACCAAAACCTATTTTAATCAAAGCACCTCCAATTTTGGTCCTAAAATGGATGGTTCTGAAATGCTTTGGTGGAACGGACAAATGTTGCCCTATTCTCCACAGCCAGACAACTACGAATCGTTGTTCCGGCAGGGACATTTGAGAACTGCAAATGTTGTGTTGTCAAATGCCAGTGACCTGGGAAGCTTCAGGGCTTCATATACGGCAAAAGACTATGATGGAATTCAGTTGAGATCAGGCCAGCAAAATCATAATTTTAGTTTTAACGCATCGGTTAAGATTTCTGACCGGATTAAACTTTCAACGGTAAGCAATTACTATTATACATTTAACCGTAATGCTCCCTATCACGTTGGAGAAATGGTCACCTACGGTATTCCGCGTGATGCGAAATCAGACATGTGGTCAGATCTGATCACTGACAATAATGATTACTGGTATTTCCGCGATAATGCACTTCGTCAGAATGCCGGCAATTTAACCACCATCAGCAGCGATTACCTCTGGAGTCAGACGCAGAATGACAATGATGAAACCAAACATCACTTTATTCAATCGGTCGACTTAAATGTTGAATTAACAAAATGGTTAAGCTTCAAGGTCCTCACCGGGTTCGACATGACCCGCAAGATGCTTGAGGTGAAGAAAAAAGTAATGAAACCTTTGGCTGAAAGTCCATTCCAGGGTTACTACTCAGTAGGTGAACGCAATGTGTTAAATTTTTATACACAAGCCCATTTTAATATCGACACCAAAATCACTGATGCTTTACACCTTACAGGTTTGGTCGGTGGTGTATATCGTAAAAACAGCGACAGGGGGCTGGAATCGATTACAGAAGACTTCCTGGTTGAAAACTGGTTTACATTGGGAAACAGTAGCCGCTCTATCAAATCTCAGGGTAATGGATACCGCGGTTCTGATGTCCTTTACAGCGTCCTGGGATCGGCACAGCTTGCATACAAAGAATTCTTATACCTTGAAGTACAGGCCCGTAACGACTGGTCTTCTATTCTTCCCCCAAGCAACAACAACTATTTCTATCCGGGAGCAAGCCTTTCGTGGATCGCTTCGCAATCATTGGCATTGCCTGATTTCATTAAGTTTGCCAAAGCCAGGTTATCATGGGCCGATGTAGGTCGTCCAGGACCCCGCTATTTTGGAAATATGTCTTACAACATCAATTCATATGGTGGTATTCCTTATGCAAGTACCAACGGCGAAATTCCTCCTGTTGATTTTGCAAATGCAGATGGAAAAATGCCGGAAGAAAACCTGAAACCTGAACGAAAAAGGGAATTTGAATTTGGTGTCGAAATGAATTTCTTCACAAACAGCCGTTTGGGATTTGATTTCTCAATGTACAGGAGTAATTCATACAACGAAATCATTGCATTACAGGTGCCAGCCTCTTCAGGAGCAAGCAAGGTCAGAACGAATGCAGGAGATATTCAGCATACCGGATTTGAACTTCAGCTAAAAGGGAAACCCGTTTTAACGAAAAATTTCCAGTGGGAAACGATTTTAAATGTTTCAAGCGATAAAACAAAAATCAACAAACTTGCCAATGGCATTGAAATTATTCCATTATGGGGTGTTACCGGTGCAAAAATTGAAGCCCGCGTAGGTGGCGAATATGGCGAGATTTATGTAAATCCTTATCGTACCAATGATCAGGGTGTGCGGATTGTCGGAACAAGCGGCTTGTATGAAACAGATAAAGATAAACTGAAACTGGTAGGTAAATCCGTTCCCGATTTTGCCGGTGGTTTCATGAATAACATCTCTTTCAAGCGGTTTACATTAGGCGTTGAAACTGACTTCCAGTTTGGCGGAACGTTAATCTCTCAAACAAACATGTACCTCAAAGGTAACGGATCAGGAAAAGAATCGTTGCAATATCGTGATGAAGCCCGTGGCGGATTTCCTTACTATGTGAATAAAGCCGGCAAATATATTTCAGTGGCTTCGCATACCACGGCCGTTCCTGCAGATGCAAAATATAATTTCATCTTTCACGACGGAGTTATTCTTCCGGGAGTAAAAGCGGATGGAAGTGTCAATGACAAACTGATTTGCGCTGAAGAATACTATACCCGTACGTTCTGGAACGGTGACATGTCAGTCTCTGAAGACGCCATTTACAAGAGTGATTACATTTCATTGCGCCGGATCACTTTGTCCTATGCCATTCCGGATCAAATGACACGCAAATTAGGGATATATAACGCCCAGATTTCTGCGTTCGGTTCCAACCTGGCCTATATCTACAGGGCACTTCCGAATGTTTCCCCCGAATCAACCATGGGAACAAATAGCTTTTCCGAACAGTCGGGTGCTTCTGCAGTTCGTATGTTTGGTGTTGAGTTAAAATTAGCATTTTAATAACTTACAGATATGAAGACTTTAATGAATAGAATAAAAAGAGTAATTGTACTCTCCCTGATTTTATCGGCAACATTGTTTACTTTGAATTCCTGCCAGGATAAATTGCAGGAAGAGTTTTATAACCCCGAGCAACAAACAAAAGCAAGTTTTGATATGCTCTTTACTGGTGTGCTGCAAACACCCGATTTGTTCCGCCAGGACTATGGTTCAAACTACCACGCTATCCGGTTTACCGGTCGTGTACTTGGATTAACTAGCTATCCGAGTGCAGCATGGAATGCCCGTGCAACCGATTCATACCTTCACTGGAATGACTGGTCAGGTGCAACATTGCGGAATAATCTGTGGAATTTTGTTTATATCAATTCCAACAAGAATGTCCCGGTGATGAATCTCATGATCAATAATCTGCCTGAAAATGAGCGTCAGGACTATGAGGTTTACATCAAATGTGTAAACGTTTGTAAGGCATACATGTTCCAGCGTCTGACCGATGCTTACGACGATATTCCGTTTACTGAGGCCGGTGGTGCTTACCAGGAAAAATACTGGGCCAAATACGATTCCCAGAAGGATATCTATTTCAGCCTGCTCGATGAATTAAAAGTATTGGCAAGCGACCTTAGCACTTACACACTGAATAGCTCTGCGGTTCATTTACGTTTTAAAACTGCAGATATTCTGAATAACGGAGATCTGACCAAATGGGCTAAATTCGCAAACTCCATTCGTTTGCGCATGGCCATGCGTATTTCCGTTGTTGATCCCGCAAAATCCAAGGCCATTATCCAGGAAATCATTAACTCTCCTGCAGGATTAATCAAAGAGAATTCTGAAGAAGTCGGTATGGTAGAGAAAAACCTGGCCCAGGTCTGGGAAATATACTGGCCTCGTGCCCTGTATGACATGTGGTACCAGGCACACGCTCCACGTTCGATCATGAACGGAATCTTTGGTTACAGCACTACAGCTCCTGCAGAACAGATCGATCCACGTACCTATGTTGTTTTCCAGCCCAGCGTACAAGGACGTTATGTAGCCTGCGAAAAATGGGGCGCAGACCAGGATCCTCAAATTGATATTGATTTCCCGGATCCCGATGATAATAAAAAAGTTAAAGCATGGGATTACGATGATAATCTTGACCCGATGTTCTCTTATTATAACAAGATGACATACTTTAACTTTGATATGAAATTCCCGACTGTATCACCATCAGAAGTACACTTGCTGCTTGCTGAGGCAGGAGTTCGTTTTCCCGAATTGGGAATTGATCCTGCAACAGAATACAAAAAGGCAATTTCAACCTCTATCGATTGGTATTATGCGGTGAATAACAGCAATAAATACAGCGAAACCACGCAGCCAAATATCATTAAGAATGTGATGCCCGGATCTCAATATCCAAAACCTGCGCAAACATTAATTGATGGCTTCTTAACTTACAAAACAGGACTGTTTGCCGCAAAAAACAACGGGGATAAGGTTAAAGAAATCTTTAATCAGAAATTTGCTCACCTGAACTATTTGAATCCAATGGAAATCTGGAGTGAAGCACGTCGTCTCCAGAAAGAATACGGTCTGTTGGCTCCAAAATCAACCGTAGTGAAATGGATGGAACGCTTTTATTATCCTGCTTCAGAAGCGCAAACAAATCCTGATAATTTTGCCAAAGTAGCCGGTAAAAATGATGCCACTACACCTGTATGGTGGACTGGCCGTTAAATTAAGCTAATTTGCTGATGGTAGAAATGCCATTCTAATATTCAGTAAGTCAATACTGATAAAATCTCATGGAAACCGTCTTAATTTATTGGGACGGTTTCCTTTTTGTGATGAAATTTGTAATTTAACAGACATTTAATGAACGATCAGCCTAAATTTATCACCATGCGAAAACTCCGGATATCGATCCTTTTCTGTTTCTTAGCCCTCCAAGGCTACTCTTCACCCAAAAAATTGCCCGAAGCGCTTAAGGTCTCCTATCAAACCGCGATAAACGGTAAAACAAGGCCTGACGGGGCGGTAACCTGGTTGCTGTGCTCATCGGTTGCTGCCAGATCATGGACCGGGAACGACTCCCGAAAATTGCTCCCAACTCTTGCCAAAGAAACCAGCTACATCGATTTTTTACTGAAGAAGACCTTCCAGGTGGCCCGATTTTCTGACGGAACGATGATCAATTCACCACTTGACTTTGCGGAATATCCCGTACTGACCGAAACCAATGAAAAAGCAGTGTTCCTGGGTTATAACTGCAAAAAAGCAACAGCTTCCCTGCGGTCAAATTCAATCGATATCTGGTATACCACTGAAGCGGGGGTCAAAGGGACACCCCAAATGGCCTACGGAATTCCAGACGGACTTGTACTAAAAGTGATCCGGAACAATAACTTTGAAATTGTGGCCACTAAAGCTGAAAAGCTAAAATCTAAAGAGCTTGAACCAATTCTTCCGCCCGAAATGGGCGAAAGCCTGGAATTACCGCTCTACAGGCACCAGATCACTCAAAAGCTGATAACAACAGTTAATGTTTTTACAAACGAGCAAATCAGTTTTGGAAACGAAATCTCAAATCCCACTGATACAGCTTCTTCGAAAACATTCCGCTACTCCTCGGGAACCGTGTTATTGAAAAAGGTGAAATTACCCGATGTACCCGATGATACTGAATTGTTTGTGGAATTGTACCAGCATTCGAACGGCGATGCCTACGACCGTACGGGCTCCGTTTTTATGATCCCGATGGATAAAAAACAGTCATTCCTCGATGGATTGCGTAATGGTGTGAAGAGTTTGCCCGTATTCCAGGCAAGAAACGGAAAATCGTACCAGGGAGTTGCCGCAACAGAAAACTTCACTCCGCTGGTAGAACTGATGCGTTTTTTCACCCCGTTCGGGGTGGGTCATTTCAACGATAAAGTAACAGTTTATGGACAACAGTGGGAAGACTCAGCCTATTACAAGCAGGAAATCACCGACTTATTACCTCTGTTAAAGGGAGAATGCTGGATTGGCGTTTTTATCGGCAATTACGACAAAGGAGGTCATAAAGCAAGCCTGAAACTGAAGTACTACCCGGGGAGCATGGAAGTATCCGACCGGCCCGCTAAAAAATACTGGACGATGCCTCTTTTCAACACCTTGAATGTGATGGAAATGTCGGGGCAGGAATACGGAACCATGTTTGAAAATGATTCACTGCGCGTACAGTTTTCAGTTCCCGAAGGAGTCAAAAACATCAGGATGCGCTATATCACAACCGGCCATGGCGGCTGGGGCGGAGGTGATGAATTCAATCAGAAAATGAATACCGTTCTACTCGACGATGAAGTTCTGTTTCAATACACTCCCTGGAGAAGTGACTGCGCCACCTTTCGCGCATACAACCCCGCCTCCGGAAATTTCTGGAATGGTGTTACCTCAAGCGATGGCAGCAGGTCGGGCTGGTGTCCGGGAACCGCAACCAATCCTGTGTATTTCCCGGTTAAAGAAATCAAAACCGGCAAACATAAAATCGCGGTGGCAATTCCGATGGGCAAAAATGAGGGGGGAAGTTTTAGTGCATGGAATGTTTCCGGAATGCTGATCGGGGAATACGAATAGACTGTAGTTAGTGAAGCCTTCACTCTAAACCAAAGTTATTTATTCAGGACATTCGCTAAAAGTGAAGGCTTCACTTTTAGCCCCATAGGTTGATTTTCAAAAGTGAAAATCAACCTTTTTCATTTCTTTAATAAATTTCATGTAGCAACTTAGTCAACCTGGAAACAAAACTTTTCGTCAAATGTTATTCTCATACACTAAATATATTCTGAAATTAATCAACAAAAAATAAGTAGACTGCAATTCGCGTAAATATCCTCTTAACCGAAACTAAATTCTTTGAATTACGTATTATCCGTGCTCAAGCAAAGTCGTGTGTAAGTATATGACCATAGAGTTATCAATTAAAATTTCAAGTTTAACTAAAATCAAAAGTTTATGCGAAAAATTTTATTTTTGACAATCATGTGTCTTGCACTCACAGGAAGTGCAATGGCGCAGACCAGGGTTTCCGGAACCGTGATTTCGGGAACCGATGAGCTCGGAATGCCGGGAGTTACCGTGGTGGAGAAAGGAACAACCAATGGTGCACTAACCGATACCGACGGAAAATACTCGATCAATGTAAGTTCACCGGAATCGGTTCTTGTATTTTCGTTCCTGGGAATGCGATCGGTTGAAGAAAGTGTCAGTGGTCGTACTACCATTGATGTGACAATGACTTCGCAGGATATCAGCCTCAACGAAGTTGTGGTTACCGCCCTGGGTATCTCGCGTGAAAAAAAATCGCTGGGTTACGCGGTTTCTGAAGTATCGGGCGAGAATCTTTCCACGGTGAAGGAGCTCAATGTAGTCAATTCTCTCGCAGGCCGGGTTGCCGGTGTGGTCATCACGCAGGGTACATTCGGACCGGGAAGTAGTTCAAGGGTAGTAATCCGCGGAAATAACTCTCTTACAGGCAATAACCAGCCACTTTATGTTATTGACGGTGTTCCCGTTGATAATTCCGGATACGGTTCAGCATCAGGTCCCGAAGCCGGGGAATACAGCAAAACTGATTATGGTTCAGGCATTTCCGATATCAATCCCGATGATATTGAATCAGTCTCGGTACTGAAAGGGCCAAATGCAGCAGCGTTATACGGGGCTCGTGCCGCCAACGGGGTCATCCTGATTACTTCGAAAAAAGGAAATATCAACAAAGGCTTCGGGGTTACTTATTCCGGAAACTATACTTTTGAATCGCCCATGTTGTTGCCGGATTTTCAGGACGTTTATGGTCAGGGGACACAAGGAAACACGCCTCCGGCACTCGGCGATCTGAGAAATTCAGGAGGATCGTGGGGAGCAAAAATGGACGGTTCCCAGAAAATGTATTGGAACGGTACCACAAAGGCCTATTCGCCCCAGCCCGACAATGTGAAAAATTTCTTTGAAACCGGCGCCACCTATATCAATACCCTTGCGATGGAAAGTGGAGATGCGAAATCATCATTCCGATTTTCGTATACCAATACATCAGCAGATGCCATTGTGCCGGGAACAAAATTAACAAGGCATAATTTTAACCTGCGGGCAACAACCAACCTGACCGATCAACTAAATGTGGATGCAAAGGTTACCTATTTTGTTCAGGATGGGACAAACCGACCAATCATGGGAACAGAAGGGGTAATGGCCTATTTATATCCTATGCCCAGAAATACGATAACCGATGATTTGAAGGATTTTCAAAACACTGCCGATTATAAAGTAAAGACTTATTCATCTGGTTCAGTGGGTAATCCCTACTGGTACATGCTGCACGACAAAAACATTGATGCGAGAACCCGTATCCAGGGTTTTGTAAAAGCGACCTATACCTTAAACAATGAATTGTCAGCATTTATTCGCGTTGGCACTGATTTGGTGAACGAAAAGATTGAAAATACCAAACAATTCGGACATTGGTTTTATGGTGGCGGTCGTCTGAACAACAGCATGCAGAAAGCAAGCGAAACAAATATTGACGCGCTCGTAATGTATAAAAAGAAGCTCAGCGAAAAAATAAACCTCGATGTAAATGCAGGTGCAAATCACCGGTACAATACGTATGAAGCGATGACCATTTTTGCCGAAAATTTCAAAATCCCAACAAAGCCTACTTTACAAAGTGCTGCCAATAATTCGCCGGGATATACTCCGTTAAGAGAAAAAATCGTAAATTCAGTGTACGGTTCAGCTCAACTCAGTTACAACGAGATGTTTTATCTTGAAGGATCTGCACGAAACGACTGGTCATCAACACTACCTGAAAACAACTGGTCGTACTTCTATCCTTCGGTTAGCGCATCCTTCCTGATCAACGAGCTGATTAAGTGGGAGCCTATGAACTACGGTAAAGTGCGGGTCAGCTGGGCCCAGGTAGGTAACGATACCGAACCTTACCTGCTTCAGAATCCTTTTAATCTCTCTTCTGCCAGTGACAGTTATTTGGGTCTGACTATTTTGACCAGACCTTCTACCAGAAACGACACTAACCTATTCCCCGAAGAGGTAACATCCATCGAATTGGGTGGCGAATTCCGCTTTTTTAATAACAGGTTATACACCGACCTTTCCTACTACGACAGGAAATCGAAGTACCTGATTATGGACGTTCCCATTCCTGCATCGACCGGTTACTCCCTCGAACATACCAATGTAGGTGAGATGGAGAACAAAGGATTCGAAATATTATTAGGTTTTATTCCGGTAAGCAAACCCGATTTTAAATGGGATGTTTCACTGAACTTTTCAACAAATAAGAACAAGCTCAACAAACTGATTGAAGGAGTTGATCAATATGTTCTGTCAACAACCAACAGTGGTACCATTGAAGTTGTGGCCAAAGTGGGTGGCGGATATGGAGACATCTATGCCTCTACCTATAAAACTGATAATCAAGGGAGAAAAATTACCGATGCACAGGGCCGGTTTGTCCTCTCCCCGGATAAAAAACTGGTTGGAAATTATCAACCCGATTGGATCGGAGGTATAACAAATACTCTGACCTACAAGAATTTTTTACTGCGATTCCTTATTGATGCACGCATTGGCGGGGAATTGTATTCAGGCACAGATTCAGGACTTGATAATTCAGGAGTGACTGTACGTACATTGCAATATCGCGACGAGGGCATTGTCATTGATGGTGTTAAGGAAGATGGGACTCCGAATGCCACCAGTATTTCAGCCCAAACCTACTGGAATTCGTACGCCGGAGTTGCCGAAAATTATATTTTCGATCAAACCAATGTTCGGCTCCGTGAATTATCATTTATGTATCAATTACCGAATAAATTCCTAAATAAAACCTTTATTAAAAATGCGTCAATCGGCTTGACGGGCCGAAATATCTTCTTCATCTACAGGGCTCTTGACAACTTCGATCCCGAAGGAAGTGCAAGTACAAGTAATTATGCCCAGGGAGTATTATTTTACAACATGCCAACGACCAGAAGCCTTGGTTTTAACATTAATGTGAAATTTTAAAGTAAAATCAAACGACTATGAAAGCATATCAGATATTTTTACTCAGCATTTTTATGTTAGGCACTGCTGGTTGTACCGGAGATTTTCTGGACATCAACAAAGATCCTAACGCAATAACGGCTGATCAGGCAAGCGCCAAATACTTTATCACGGTGCCGCAATATAAACTTTACGCACCCGATAACTATCCCTATTGGAGAGCCATGTTAATTCATGCTGACCGCTTTGCCGGATATTTTACATTTGGAGATAATTATTCGTGGTGGGCGGATGAATTGGGTTACAAATACAATGTCGCCTATACCGATGCAACATGGGATTTCTATGATGGATATTTTGGACAACTGGATAATTTTTTGAAGCTGACCAAGGCGGGCGGAGATTTTGAAAACCAGTATATGTACGCTACCGGCCTAATCATGAAAGGACTCTATTACCAGATGTTCACTGAAACTTTTGGGGAGGTTCCCTATTCCCAGGCCGGAGATCCCAATATAATTCTGCCGGCGTACGATACGCAAATTTCGATCTATAAAGGGATAATAAATGATTTAAATGCTGCAATGACAACCATTGGAGACGCACCGAAAACCGGTGAAGGGATCCAGGATCTTGGCACAAATGACCTGTACTGTAACGGAGATCTACAGAAATGGAAAAAACTGGCCAATACCCTCAAATTGCGTATTGCCCTGCGGGCATATGGTGCTACGGGCGATGATTTTTCCGCTGCGGCAATTTCACAGGCTTTTTCGGCACCACTTTTATCTACCGACAACGACAATGTTCTGATGAAAAAGGACAACACCATTTCGAAATGGAACAGCGATTCGTATGCCGGTGCATGGCTCGACTTTGGTGGTTTCGGTAGCGGTGGAGGCTGGACAGTAAGTCAGCCTTTGATTGATTACCTGCGCAATAATAACGACCCCCGATTGGCCAGGTATGTTAAGCCTGCACTGGGTGGAACATTTACATTTACAAAACCTGCATCAGGGTCCAATAACGCACTTTGGCCCAAACGTGTTGACTTCCTGTTAAAGATATTGACTGATGCCGGGGCTGTTTACACCAAAACAGGTGATCAAAATACGGCCAATGAAATAACCATTTCTATGGCTCCCAATGTAAACTATGTCGGTCAACCCGTCCGTCTGAACGGATTTATCAGCCCACTTATCCGTCGCGAATTTTTCTGTACGCCTACCGACTTTTTCGTAGTACGCAAGGGAACCACCCAAACCATTTATCCTGAAATCGTATTGACAACAGCAGAAGCCTATTTTTTGAAAGCGGAAGCAATAGTCAGGGGCATTACCGGTGCAACGGGTAATGCGGACAATGAATTTAAAGAGGGTATCCGAAAATCAATGAAAATGTGGGGGTGTACTGATGGGGATATTAATACTTACATTTCTTCTTCCGATCTGGCAAATATCTCAACGGGAACCGTTGCTCAGAAAATTGAAAAAATCGCGGTTCAACGCTGGATTAACTCCTACACCGAAGGATTCGAAGGTTGGGCTGTCGTTCGAAAATTAGGTTATCCGTCAGTTTTAGCCAACGGGGTGAGCGACCCTGATATTTTCGGATTGGGAGATATCAGTGGCAAATATCCCGAAAGGATGATCTATGGAAGTTCGGCAAAAAGTAAAAACGGGGCCAATCTCAATATCGCTATTGGTCGGCAGGGACCTGACGCTATGGACACGAAACTTTGGTTTTCAAAACCTTAAACAGGTATTTTAGAATAAATATTGGGGTGACTCAGCTCGGGCTGGGTCACCTTTTTTGTGCACTTTTTAGTAGAACCATTCCGGTTATTTTATTGGCAAAAATTCTGAACCTGTTTAACTACACTATCTTTGCTGGCTTGAACGACATCCGTAAAAGAAGTTGTAATGGCAGAATTTCCGGATTAAAAAAATAGTTATGGATAATTTCTTTTACAGTTTATCAGCAAAAACACTCCAGGGAAAAGAAATCAGCATGGACAACTATAAAGGGAAAGTAGTGTTGATTGTAAATACCGCGAGTAAATGCGGGTTTACACCACAGTATGCCGGGCTGGAAGAATTAAACAGGAAGTACAGCGAAAAAGGGTTGGTTATTCTCGGATTTCCATGCAATCAGTTTGGCAACCAGGAACCCGGAACCGCAAAAGAAATTTCGGAAGGATGCCAGATTAATTATGGGGTCAGTTTTCAATTGTTTGAGAAGATCGAAGTAAATGGTCCGGGCACTCATCCATTATTCGTATACCTTAAAAAAGAATTACCCGGATTTATGGGAAGTCGGATTAAATGGAATTTTACCAAGTTTATCATCGATCGCAACGGAAATCCGGTGAAGCGCTTTGCCCCAATAACCAAACCCGGTCAAATGGAAAAGTATCTTTTAAAACTACTGTAGAAGTGACCGGGTGACTACACTTATAAAATGAGCAAAGTCAGCTCAGGGCAAGTGACCGGGTGACTGCGGTTATAAATTAAGCTAAGTCAGAGGGCATTTGTACTACATTTTAGAAGTCACCCGGTCACTTCTTATTTTCTCCCCTTCACCCCTTCTAATTTCTTTCTCCCGCGGCGCATGGAACTGTTGGTTTTCAATTAACGGGAGTAGTTGCGCCGCCTTTTTATTTATTGTCCTTTCCCCGGGTGGCGCGATTCCGATAAATCAGCGATTTTATAGACCTAATTAATTTTGGTGAATCAAATATTAATAATCAATAATGTACAATTCTAAAAAGCAAATATTAAAAATTGCTGATAAATCGGAACGCTTACCCGGGGTTATTCAGATTTAACCCTTTCAGAGTAACTAAATTAATCTTATGAATTGCAAAAGTAATTTATTTGCAAAACTATAAAACATTGGTAAATTTGCGATTCCAGTCCGTGCAGGACAGCAACCGTACATAACCAACTTATGATGAAAAAATATCTAATTATTCTTTACTGTTTACTATTTTCCGGCTACGCTTCCAACAGTCAGAATGTAGGATCCATTTCCAAAGATCCGAATTTTTTCCCGATTGCCGTCTGGGTTCAAAGCCCCCCGAATGCAATGGCTTACAAGGCTAATGGCATTAATATGTTCGTAGGAATTTGGGGAGGCCTTGATCAGGCGAAACTGGATGCTCTTAAAAAGGCCGGCGTAAAAGTTATTTGTGAACAAAACACTTTCGCACTGAACCATCTGAATGATACCACCATCTATGCCTGGATGCATGGTGATGAACCGGATAATGCACAACGTAACAACTCATCCAAAACATATGATCCGTGCATCGATCCGGCCATAATTATCAAAAGTTACGGGGATATCAGGAAAAAGGATCCTTCACGTCCCGTTTATTTGAACCTGGGCCAGGGGGTATCCTATATCAATTACATTGGCCGCGGGACCTGCAGGGGGAATATTGATAAATATAAAGTGTCTACCAATGGCTATTTAAAAGGATCAGATATTGCATCTTTCGATATTTACCCGGTAAACAATAACGACACGGTAACGCAAAATAACTTGTGGTATGTGCCGAAAGGAATCGACAGCCTGAGATCATGGACCAATAATTCAAAACCTGTCTGGTGCTGGATTGAATGTACCAGGATAGGTGAGAATAAATCAAGGAAACCAACCACGGCTGAAGTAAAGGCAGAAGTATGGATGGCATTGATACACGGGGCAAACGGATTTGGGTATTTCTGTCATTCTTTTGCTCCTCCCCAGGACGAAGCCGCCTTATTACATGATCCCATTATGCTACAGGCAATTAAAGAAATCAATTCACAGGTTCAATCCCTGGCATCGGTGCTCAATAGCCCGGATATCCCGGAATATGCGCAGGTCAGCAGCAGTAATCCGCAAATACCTGTTGATATGGTATCAAAGAGTGACGGCAAATCAAATTACATTTTTGCGGTAGGCATGCGATGTGGTTTTACCACTGCCGGGTTTAAAGTTTCTTCAGGAACCAGCGTAGAAGTTATCGGCGAAGGAAGAAGTATAAAAATTAAGGAAAGCAGATTCGCCGATGAATTTACACCCTACCAGGTACATTTATATAAAATTATTTAATGTCTGAAAGTGAAGCCTTCACTGTAAGCCCCAGCTATTAATTCAGGACTATAGCTTAAAGTGAAGGCTTCATTCTACCAAAATTTAAACCCCAGCTGTTAATTCAAAACCTTCTTAAAGTGAAGGCTTCACTACTAAAATGTCAGCCCCTTTTCTCCCAGTGCAATCAGATTCAGACTATTCTGATGATTGCGTTTGGTAAGATCATCATCCCATATTTGCAAATCAGGCAGTGAAACGGCAAAATAATCGAGTTTAAATTCGTCATTAAGGTGGAGTATCCCGAAACTGATCAGCTTTTCGAAACGTTCCCTGGCTGCTTCCGGCTCTCCGAGCTTGATTAACGCGAGTCCCTGGTAATAAATGGTATCGGGTTGCTGATCGTTGTAAAAAATGGCCGGAGCAGGTTCCTTCAAACCTTTGGATGCCAGTTGCCAGTTTTCAGTTGCCTTGTCAGCAAGGCCTAACCCTTCGAAGGCACAACCCAGCCAATAAAACAGGGTATTCTCCTGCGCACCATACAATTTTCCTTCACCCAGATTTTCCGGATAATGTTGAGCCCGGTTCAGTAAATCGATGGCTTTTTCAAATTCATTCGTTCCGATCGCCTGTCTGGCCATTTCTGTCAGGCAAAACACATACTGACCGGTAACCTTCCCCTCGCCACCCTCCCACGGATGAAATTTGCGGGCCTGAATCAGATCATATGCTTTTTCAAAATTGCCCATCAGGTTATGCAGCGTAACTTGTTCAAGGTACAAATCGTCGCGGTAACTGACCAGTCCGGAGTATTTTTCAAGATTTTGAAGCCGCACCTCCGGACTGTAATTGAGTCTTTTATACAATTGATCGAGTTCCATCAGGATTCGGGCATCTGTGTGATCAAGGGCAAATGCTTTTTCGAGAGCAGCCAGTGCTTTTTGAGGTGCATTCTGCTTATTGAACCAGGCGAGCGCCAGATTTCGGTGAACGGTAGGAAACTGATCGTCCAGACTGGCCGAAAGTTCCCAGTTGGCAACCGCTTCGTTATATTGACGCGCATTGTACCAGAAATTGCCCAGGTAATAAGGAGCTTTTGCATCGGAAGGATTTTGCTGCTTTACCCATTCCAGAACCATTACAGCTTCGGTTTGGTTCGGAAAACAATAATCAGGTGAAGCTTCGGCAGCCTTAACCAGGGTTTTTACCGAAGCGGAGTGATTACCATTCTGTGATTCGAACCACGCTTTGTAGTAAAGTGCCATCGGGTTAACCGGTTCGGCTTTTTGTTGATTGATGCCGATGGTGATCAGTTCAGTAGCCTCATCAAACAATCCGGCAAAGGCATAGTCGAGGGCGAATTCAGTCAGTGTATGAAGATTCGGAAGGGCGAACTGTTTAAAACCTGTAAGATCTCCGATGCCCGAAGGATGAAGGTATCTTTCAAATCGTATCCCGAAGTTGAATTGATCAAGCGTAAGTGATTCTTCAATCAACCGTTCCCTTTCTAAAATGCGACCCAGTTTCCGAAGAATAATCACTTTAAGATGACGTGCCTTGTGATGATGCCAGTTTTTAATCAGCGACCGGTCGATTAAATCCAATGCCTCGTCCCAGTTTTGCCGTGCACATTCGAGTTGGGCCAACTGAAAATATCCTCCCGACATAAAGGCATCGTTCCAGACTGATTTGTAAAATGCTTCGTAAGCCAGGGTGTCTTTTTGCTGCAGCCTGAGCGCTATCCCAAGATTATAGAACGGCTCACCATCGATAGGATTCGGATTCCGCGCAGTAAGTGTGGTGATCGCTTTACGGAAATAGCCCGCGGCTTCTTCCAATTTGCCGCGCCGCAACAGCCATAATCCCATCGCATTGTTGCACCGCGAGTCTTTCGGATCGCGCCGAAGTGCCTCAAGGTAATAATCACGCGGATCGTAAGTGGCATGACGGTACTGTTCAAGGTGAAGACCTGTCAGGTACAATTGTTCGTTCGATTCTATTTCGCCGGGAAGTGCGGCTGCTTTGGCGGCTTCCGGAATTTCTTTTGGCTGGTCCGGCTCAGGCTGCCATGAAACGAGCACCTTTCCCGCGGAAGAGAGGATTGCAATTTCAAGTACATTTGAATCAATACCTTCCGGGATAGTTAAAACTTTTTCATACGAAGTCCCCGGATGAAAATCGAAAATTTCTTCAAACAATATTTTTGAACCCGCCTTTAGAATTACTTTTCCACCGGGGTAGGCAGCAGTCGTAAAAGCTTTCATAACCACATTCCCATCCACCATCTCAAGGTTGACCATGGCCTCTTTCGTGGCATTTTTTACCAGGCCAAGGTCACGGTATGGCATGAAATATTGCCGGAATGTTTTTTCCTCACCAGCCATTATCCACGAAAAGTCGGGCTGGTTGTCAGTAAAAACGCCACACATGAGTTCAATATAAGGACCATCCTCGTCGGTCAGATTGCGGTCCCAGGCCTGACCAAAATCGCTGTGGCCCCAGGTCCATTGTTTTTTTCCGGGTGAAATATGATGATTGGCCACATGGAGCAATCCGCCCCGGGTGTCGTTCTCATAACCGCCCACAAAATCGTATTTCGAATTCACCGCCATATACGAAGTGGGCACAGGAATATTCTTGTACCGCGAAATATCAGTCCCGGGCGAATAATCGACCTTATAGTAAGTTCCTTTGGCAATTGGAAACTCCGATACGTCGCGTTTTCCATGGTCAAAAACCGCGTTCACATCAGGCGGAAAAACCGACTGGTAATCGTCATTAACCTTGACTGCCGGATTTGCCCACCACAAAAATGTTTGCGGATGATTGGTACGGTTGTATAATTTCACCTTTATTTCGAGGTAAGCTTTGTCAGTATGGAGGGTAAATCCTGCCATTCCACGCGTCCGGAACATGCGTTCAACCTCGCTGCACCAGACAGTTATACTGCCGTCGCTGTTCTCTTCGATACAATGTTCAATCGGTTCGTATGTTGAAGGTCTGTGGTGCTGCGGCCAGTTAAATTCAATTCCTCCTGAAATCCATGGTCCGGTTAATCCCACCAAAGCAGGTTTGATTACCCGGTTATAATAGACAAAATACCGTTGTTTGGTTTTATCGTAAGCCATCTGAATCCGCCCTCCCAGTTCAGGCAGGATCATGATTTTCAGGTACTGGTTTTCAAGATAAATGGCATTCCACTCTTTGTCAACCTTTTCATCGATGATCTTTTCAATTACGGGGTGCGGGTAAACCACGCCACTACTTCCCTGGTAAACCCTTTTCTCAAGAAACATGGGGTTTTTCTCCGGTTTCCCGATTCCGTAGGTCGGGATAATCACCTTTTCGTACCAGGCACGAACCTTCCCCTGTTTATCAACAGGTTCGGACGAAACAAGATCGTTATTTAATTTTATCATTTCTTTTCTTATCAAAATTCATTATTCGGCTACGAACCCAATCTCACTGATCATCAGGTTACCACCACGGGTCGCCTTGGTTTTCAAAACAATTTCGCCATCATTCGTATCCTCGCGCATGACAAATATTTTTACCCATCTGCCCCCGTCGTCACTATGTTTCTCCAGTATATTTTCACGGCCTTCGAACCAGATCGATCCTTCACGGTTCTGCTTGTTCGGGTCAACAAACTTCACAAACAAATCACCTGTTAACCCTTTGGGTGTTTTGATGGTGATTGTCATCTCCGATCCCGTCCATGCCGTGCCGTCTTCGTCTTTCCATGTATCATCACAAACTACGTTATAATCGCATTTTTCAGCTTTAGTCAGAACCTGGTCTGAATTTTCCTGCCAGGCTGCACTTCCGGATTCCTTCATTTTAGCACCACATTTCACATATAGCAGTGCCTTTTCAAATACCTTGGGAGCTTGCGAAACTGCCGGACGAACATAGTAGAACATCTTTGATAATTCCTCTGTTCCTATATTGACTGACGGATTAAAATTGCTTTGATTCATGTAAGACAGCAGATTATAGCTCATTTGGCGTGCTACCGGGTTTTTCCCGTCTACAATATCGTATCCGCAGACCAATAACTTACCTTTTCCTACTTTACATTCGAAGATGGAAGCCAGTTTATCATTGATGTGAAAATCGCTAATGGGCTGAGCAATCGGGACAAGGCCAGGATAAGAATTCATCACAAACGAGTGTCCCTGACTAATGGTCTCCCACTGGTAATCGCTGTGAATATCCGAAGGAAAACGGCTCAGGGCCGGATGTGCTTTATTCACATACAGTCCAAGTGTCGAATTCGACTGTCCGGGGAAGAATACCGTTGACCAGAACAATGGTGTAAAGTAGATTGGACGTGATGTTTCGGAGGTTCCCAGATGATTGGCAATCAGCAAAACCTTCCCGCCCTGGTTCAGTTTAGCCTCAACCTCAGGCGAAAATTCAGTAGCTACCAATACATTGCCAGCCTCCGGTTTAACCATTGGATAAATCCACAGGTTCCAGCTGTTATAAAATCCGGTACCCTCAAGTGTTATGCTGAAGGTGTATTTACCAGCTTGTTTTATTTTATTGAAGTTGATAACTGCCTTGCCGATATCTTTTAATTCACCACGCAGAATGGAGAAATTATCTGACGATCCTTTTTCAACAATTCGTCCTTCGCCGGAGGTTAGCATCCAGCTAGCTTTGGCAGGAAGCGTTTCAGCTCCGTAATTGGCCACCTGGAGATTGGCTTCAAAGGTTTCGTTGGTTTCCCAAACGAATTTTTTGAACCGGGCCAGCGGAACTACGGTATTGCAATACCTGCGGAAACTTGCGGGAGTGGTATTTCCCTTGGCATCCCAGAAACAATCGAGCCATCCAACCAATGCCTCGCCCTGCCCCTGGTAGTCGGCCATGCTCAGCATCTGAAAGCCGGCACATGATGGCGTTCGGAACAGGTTCTCGAGGTGTGCCTTGTACAACAAATCCTGAAGTGCGCCACTGGCCTGGTGAAACTCACGGTTCATCCCTTCAACATGGTTTTTTCGTGCCGATTCGCGACAAGCCTCCAGGTTCCTTGCTTTGAGGACACCCGTATATTTATCGATTTCAGACCAAAGCGGATAGACCGGGTACTGCCCCAATTCGTGGGCAATGACCGGAATGTTAGCTTTCGAATAATTTGCTTCCAGATCAAATTCGGTCGAATATCCGCGCACGCCATAAGTTCCACCAACACCCGGAATGTTGTGTGTTACCATGTACTGATCAGCGGGCATGATTTTGCGGGCTGTTGAAATTGAGTACAAATGTCTGTTATCAGCAACCTTCATCTTTGTGACCCAATTCTCCATCACATCAAAATCGGAATTGCCCAATTCGTTGCCAATGCAGAACATCGTGAAGGAGGGATGATTTCCGTAAGCATCCATAATCCTTTGCATTTCAGCCTGAACATAGGCGTCGGCAGATGGATTTTTACCCAGTCCTTCCGGAAGACCTTTGGTTAGCATATCCGGGCGGTCTTTCGGAGCCGTTGTCATCCACCAATCGATCCACAAAATCTCGGCCTGCAGGTATAGACCCAGGCGATCAGCAGCTATAAAAGCGGCTTCGGGAGGGCACCAGGAATGAAACCGGACATGATTCAGTCCATAATCTTTGTAGATTCTAAATATCCGCTCCCATTCAGCCGGATCGCACGAAGGGTAACCGGTGAGCGGAAAATGCACACAGTCGAGGTTGCCGCGCATGAAAACGGGTTGGTGGTTAATCTGGATTTTTGATTTCGAAGTTGAAACCTTGCGAAAGCCAAAATCTATATCATAGGTTTCAAATGAATTACCTGCCCTTGATTCAACACGCAGGCGGTAAAGATTAGGGTTAAATTCATCCCATGTTTTAACCGGCTTCGATAGTTTTAAAATTGCGGAATATTTGCTTTTACCAGCCGCACATTTACCGGATTTCAATTCTTCGATTACTTTCCCGCCTGAAGATAAATCCACCAGCGAAAACCTATAATTAATCCCTGAAGCCTTCCCTGAATTTTCAATATCAAAAGTAATTCTGAGCTCGTTTTTATCAATATCAGGCCACGTTTTAATTCCCGATAAATGAATCGCTTCGATCGGGCGCAACTCAATCCGGCCCACCGCACCATTCCAGATCGACTGTGTATATTCGCTGTAAGTGTGCCCTTTGTCGCCAATATTATAAATCATATCGTTGTTGATACGCAGGGTCAGCGTGTGTTTGCCTGCACTCAACTTTCCTAATTGGTGACGGTGTGGCACGCCCAGGCCATCCTGCACATCGCAATATTTTCCATCAATCCACACTTTTGATTCCCAAAGAATCCGGTCAAGGAATAATTCAAATTCCTTGTTCCCCATTTCCTTCGGGATCACAATATCGCGCTGGTACCACGCCGGCCCCACGTATTTATAGGCCCTGGTTAAAATGCCATAATCGGAGCCAACAGTCTTTTCACCATATTGTGCCTGGTCTGTGGTTCCCGGCAGGGCAATTTTATCAGTCAATGGTTTCCCTGCCCAATTTTCCTTTTCTCCCAGGTTCTTAGGATCAAGGCTGAAACTCCATTCTCCGGAAAGGGAAATAGGTTGCGGCGGTTGAGCTGATCCTGTTAAACAGGCCATTTGCAACAAAACAGCAATAATAATTGATTTGAAAACAGTTTTAAAAAAGTCCATTAATGCGGAAATTTAACTAATCAATTGTGAACCTGGCTTTTCCCGGATTTCACTTTTTCAATTGTTCCATTATTTTAACGTTTACTTATCTTTACCATCACAACTCCCTGTGGCGGAACCATGGCGCTGAATTTCTCCCTTGATACGCCGACCTCCTTTTGTCGCCACAAATCACGGATAGCCTGTTTTCCTGACAGTTGCAATTCACTCCAAGTCACTCCAACCTCCGCGGCATTTTTTCCATGGTTAAACAGCCCAACAGCCTTCGAACCGTCAGCCAGGTTTTTCACCATCAAAAAGCAGTCGGCATCTTTTTTAATGACTAATCCACATTCGCCCATGGGATCCTGATCTACATCGATTATCTCAGGATTACAAAGGATATTAAGGGTAAATTCGTCCAGTTTTGACATATCACCGCTGAAAATAAGTGGCGAGGCCATCAGGCACCAGAGCGACATATACGAATATTGTTCATCAGCAGTAAGTTGACACGGTTGAGGAAGGGTGAATGTTGTCCCCTTCTGGGCGCCAATCCACCCAATCTGAAGATAATCCGGATCATTCCAGGAGCCTGGCCCGGTCCATTTCCCATGTTCGGCATTCTTTAAAGCGACTGAAAAGAAGCGATCGAGTTCAAAGCCCAGGTCGCCTGCAGTACGCCAGCATTGACCCCCGACTTTTGCACCCCATTCCCATACGTTGCCCATCCCATACTGACAGAGGTTGTAAATCATATCGCGCGGCTGACGCTGCAGCGCATTTCCCATCAATAAATAAGGTTTCTGCATTTCCTCCAAAGATGGCTGCTTACCTGCAATCCGGGAGTAGGAACACCAGTCATATTTCAAAAAATCAAAACCCCAGGCAGCAAACTGTGCGGCATCCTGCTCTTCGTGTTGCCACGACCCGGCTAACCCGCAACATGTATTTGGACCCGGAGAACTATAAATGCCCGCCTTCAATCCCTTCGCGTGAATGTATTCCGTCATCAATTTCATATCGGGGAAATGAACGTTTGGACGGATGTTACCGTTTTTGTCGCGCAGAGGTCCTACACGTGTTGAGTCCGGCATATATTTTGACGTCGCGCCGGCATTCATCCAGCAATCATCGATATTCACATATTGGTAACCGACATCAGCCATGCCACTGGCAACCATAGCATCAGCTGCACTCCTCATAAGCTTGTCATCGATCCGGTTAAAATGCACATACCACGAATTCCATCCCATCGGCGGAGTGAGCGACATTTGGTCGCCGGCGATGATTTTCAATTTCCGCCTGTCTTTCCCCTTTGAATTGGATGCCTCGATTAAAAGTTCGTACCCCCCTTTTTTGGGAACTGTCCCTGTGATGATTCCTGTTGAAGGATCAAGTTTTAATTCCGGAGGTAATCCCTTTATTTTAAACAGAATGGGACGCTTCCCCTGACATGGAATCCGGTAGAGAAACGGATGTCCCGGACCACAACCATAAACTAACGGGCCGTTAATCCTGGGTTTTAGCTGGGGGGCTGGTGTTAGTATACCATTATTTCCTGCGGGCATATAAATACCTTTTGTCTCACAAAAAGATGCGGCAGAACTAATTGTGGATAATATCATCAGGCATATCAATAAATTGATGAATGTTTTCATCCATTTAAATTTTATTTTTTGCCTATTTTTAACATCACCACACCGTTTGAAGGAACCATAGCGCTGAATTTCTGGTTAAAAACGCCCCTGTTTTTTTGATGCCAAAGGTCGCGCACAGAATGTTTTCCCGAGATCTTAAGCTCCGACCAGTCAGCCGTAACTTCGGCGGCAGCTTTTCCACGGTTAAATAAGCCAACAGCAATTGAACCGTCAACCAGATTTTTTACCATCAGAAAGCGGTCGTCAGATTTTTTGATCACCAATGCACATTCACCCAGCGGATCCTGGTTGACTTCAATAACTTCCGGATTGCAGAGAACATTAAGGGTGAATTCATCCAGCTTCGACATATCACCGCTGTAAATCAACGGAGCTGCCATAAGACTCCACATCGACATATACGCGTATTGCATGGGCGCTGACATGGGATTGAGCTCAGGTATGCCCATCTTTTTTGCTGTACCAATCCATCCGATCTGGATGTAATCAGGATCATTCCATTCGCCGGGTTTGGAATATTGCCTGTATTCGCTGTTTTTTAACGCAACATCAAAGATACGGTCGAGTTCAAAGCCCAGATCCCCTGAGGTCCTCCAGCAATGACCTCCGACTTCGCCTCCCCATTTCCAGACATCGCCCATACCGTACTGGCACAGATTAAAAACGACATCACGGTCAAGAGATTTGAGGATCGTGCCCATTTGCCTGTATGGTTTTTTGTAGGCCTCGAGGCTTTTATCCTGACCTGCAATCTTGCTGTACGAGCACCAGTCATACTTCAGAAAATCAAATCCCCAGTCCGCAAACTGGCGGGCATCCTGTTCTTCATGCTGCCATGAGCCGGCGAAACCCCCGCAGGTGAGCGTTCCCGGCGAAGAATAAATGCCCGCTTTAAGCCCTTTTGCATGAATATAACCGGTTAATCCCTTCATATCGGGAAAATGACGGTTGGGCAACATATTTCCCTGCTCATTGCGCAACGGACCTACACGCATCGGATCATTATTTTTTGGCGCGTTCATCCAGCAATCATCAATATTAACATATTCATAACCAACGTCCGCCATTCCGCTGCTGATCATCACATCGGCAGCTTCGCGCATCATTTTATCGGTAATCCTGTCATAATGGGCATACCAGTGGTTCCATCCCATGGGAGGCGTCAATGCCAGTTTATCGCCAGCTACAATTTTAAAATCCCGCTTATTCTTTCCTTTTGAATTAACAGCCTGTATGACAACCTTATATTCACCCGTTTTAGGTGTAATTCCTGAAATAATACCTGTCTCCGGGTCAAGTTTCAGTTCTTTAGGCAATCCTTTCACAGAAAAGCGGATCGGACGTTCGCCCTGGCAGGGAATCCTGTAAAGAAACGGATGCCCGGGGCGGCAACCATAAACCAGCGGTCCGTTGATACGGGGCTGAGGCTGAGGACGCGGCGTAAGAATCTCAAAGTCATCCGGATTCAGACGATTTTCAGTCTGAACACCCATCGCTGTCATCGGAACTGTTTCCAGGAACACAGCCATTAATAGTGTCAGAATATAAACCATTGATTTTTTCATACTAAATAGTTATAAGAAATTAAATCTATTCTATGTTTAGATTGTAATAATCAGTTAATTAATCAGCCCAATCAACTGGGTTGCGCTTAGTTCTGCAGTTGGATTAAACTTATTTCCAGCCATGTATTTTTCCAGGCTAAAGAGCAGTTGCTGAGCCTCTGGTCGTTTGTCGGAATCTGTTGATAAGTCAATTCCTGACACAATGATTTTACCCATGCCCACTTTTGCCTCAAAAACAAGAGCAAGAGGACGATTGGTAAACCAGTCATCGATAACGCGGACTATGGGAATAAGATTAGAAGGGAAACTGCTCAAGTTTATAGCACCTGAATGACTCATTGCATCCCACCATTGCCAGTTGCTGTGGTATTCGGTTGGAAATTCAGCCAGCGCGGGATGATTTGGATTGCACAGGATACCCAATGTATGCGGAGCCTGACCCCTTGTCCAGGCAGTATTCCAGAAGATTGAGGAAAAACCGATAGGGATATTTCCTCCATACTCCGGTTTTAATGTTCCTTTTTTCAAAGTCAGCAGCACAGTTCCGCCCTGTTCGAGGAAGTTTTGTGTCGCGGGATCAAGAGCAGAAACAACCCTTATTTTTTCCGTGCCGGCAACGGCTTCGTTTTTGACCGGATAAACCCCAGAAATCCCAGCTATTGGAAAAGGTGCCGATTTTAACTTCCAGGTTAAGTTTTTCAGGAACAGTTAAAGCTTCGAGGGGAACAGAAATTGAGTCGAGTTGAATCCCGTTGCCCAGGGGTATATCAGTTTGGGGCAATGTGCCGGAATAGAGAATTTTTCCGGATCGGTTGGTAATATTCCATTCCGGCGTGCAGGCGGTTAGCGGGGCATTTCCATAATGAGCCACCTCAATTGCCGCCTTAAAAGTTTCGTTACTGGTGAAAATATGTTTTTTCAAACGGGCCAGTGGTACTGTTGAGTTGCAGAAACGGCTGTATTCCTTGGGCGAAATGTACCCCTTTTGATCCCAGAATGCATCGAGCACACCCACCAGGGCTGTTCCCTGACCCGGAAAATCGTGCAGGTCGAGTAACTGGAAGCCGGCAAATCCCTTTGTGCGCAGGGCTGCTTCAATATCAGCCTTGTAACAAAGAGCCTGCAGTTTTCCCGATGCCAGCAGGAAGCTGTCGGCCAGGGTGTCCATGCCATGCTCTTTTAGGGTTTCCCGGAAGATTTCGAAGTTTTTGGCACGGACTACTCCGTCGTATTTGACGATCTCTTTAAAATTGGGGTACACACACCATTGGCCAATTTCGTGACTCACCACCGGCTGTTTGAGTGTGGCAATCCTGGCAGACCAGTCATAATCGGTGGTTGGTGGAGCAGCATTGATGATACTTTTTAATTCCTCACCCCAACCCTGGATACGTGGAGCAGGCGTACTCAGATAATCGTTTACCGGTAGATTCGGCCACCCAGCGCCTGAAGTATAGATACGGCGACTATCCTTGTTTTTCCAGAAATTTACAAAATTGGTCAGAAACTGGTTCTGATTGCGGCCACCGGGCTCATTCCCGTAAACCATCATGCAAAATGAAGGGTGGTTACCATAGGCATCCACCATACGCTGACTTTCTTCGTACAAATAAATGTCGAATGGTTTTCCGTCGCCCAGCGTAGTTGATTGATTGGCCCATGAGGAACACTCCACCTGCAGGTAAAACCCGGTCTGGTCGGCAGCATCAAACGCGGCTTGCGGTGGACACCACGAATGAAAGCGCATATGATTTAGTCCATGCTCGCGGCAGATATAGAAAATACGCAGCCATTCCCATGTGGTGGTTGGCGGATAGCCGGTTTTGGGAAAGATCGCGCATTCGAGGGTGCCACGTAAAAACACAGGCAGATTATTGATCTGTATCTGTTTATCAACCGATTTGAATTCGCGCATTCCAAATGTGGTTTGATAAGTGTCTTCGGTTCCCGTTGCCGGATCGGTTAAAACCGCAGTCAGTTTGTACAGATTTGGACTAAATTCATTCCAAAGTTTCACATCATCGCCCATGGCATAGGTGATTGACAGGATATTATCACCCGCGCTAAGTTCAAAATCGAGTGTCCGGTCTGCAGGAGAACTTGCCCCGTCGGCGCGGAGGTTGAGCTTGGTCTTTGTGGGTTTTTTAGCCGGGTTCTTTATATAAACTTTGGCTGAAATTCTACTTTTTTGAACATCCGGAAAAACAGCTATGTTTTGAATATTCAGCATCGGGCGTGCTTCGAGAAATAATTGTCCTACCATTCCGTTCCAGTTGGTTTGGGTATGATCGGAGATGCTGTGCGAATTCACTCCCGGATCGATCTCTTTGGTCCGGTTATCAACACAGATAGTAAGGATATGCTTCCCGGGAGTAAGTACTGAAGTAAGATCATAGGTATGGGGCGTTCCCAGTGAATTACGCATTCCAAGTTCCTGATTATCGACCCATAGCCGGCTTTCCCAATGACATCGCTCGAGATATAAACCAATATTTTGTCCTTTCCAGTTCTCGGGGATAATGACCTCTTTCTGGTACCATGCCGCACCCTGGTAATGCTTCACCGATTGAAGCCAGAACGGAATTTTTATATTTCCCGGTTGGCGATACTTCTCATATTCCGGCTTTTTATAAAACGAACTATCCACGATCTGCCCGGTCCATTCTGTTTCGAGTGTAATATCGTCGCCTTTTCCGTTTGTCGTCATGGAGCCGGGAAGTGTCACCTGATCGGGCAAAGACTGGCTAAACCACTTTTCCGGGACCCCTTTATCGTCACGGTCAACTGCAAATTTCCAGGTGCCGGAAAGGTCAATTTTATTCTCAACATCATCCACACAAGAGGTGAAAATGACCAGCAACATTAAAATCAAAAGATGAATGATTTTCATAACCAGGTGTATTTAGTAATTAATCAACATGATGAAATTTATTTTACCGGAGTGATTATAGCAACCCATCCACCCCCGGGGGCTAATTTTAGTTTAAACGTTTCTCCGGCTGAAAAGTCCCGTTCTGTTTTTTTATAATCTTCCGCCCGTATGCCTGCATTCAACCCATCTTCGATAATCCGGATGTGATATTTGCCCGGTTTCAGAAAATCAGTTGGCAAATCAAGTGTTCGTTCTTCCTGGTTGGTAATGGCACCAACAAACCAATTCTCACCGGATCTTCGTGCCAGAACTGTGTATTTACTGATTTTCCCGTTCAGCAGCCGGGTTTCATTCCATTCAACCGGTATTTTTGCCAGAAAATCGGTGCATTCCTTTTCGCGGTAGTAGTCTGATGGAGAATCGGGCAGCATGGTCATCGGACTGTTCAGTATTACAAACAAAGCCATCGAATGAGCCCGTGTGCCTTGTCCCATCGGGTAGTCGCCCACCGGACGGAAGTTATCTTTGGTGGAATTACGCATCGTGCCCGGAATATAATCCATCGGACCGGTAAACATGCGGATATAGGGCAATAAATTGTGATGTTCAGGGTTATCGTATGTTGTCCCTCCACTGTATTCGAATTCGATGAGCGATTCTCGGGTCAGGAAATTGGGATATTTCCGGCTTAAGCCGCATGGTTTGTAGGCGCCGTGAAAATTAACAACCATCTTTTTTTCGGCTGCTTTACGGGCAACAGCTTCGTAAAATTCAACCATTGGCTGGTCATCCCTATCCATGAAATCCATCTTGATTCCTTTGATCCCCCATTTTTCAAACAAATCGAATGCCTGGTCCCACTGACTTTGCAGCGCATGCCAGATCACCCAAACCATCACGTCGACACCTTTCGATTTCGCGTAAGCTGTTACCTCTGCCATATTTAAGCCGGGAACTTCGTGCAGTAAATCACCTTTGGGACACCACCCGTCATCGAACAGGAAATAGCGGAAGCCATTGGCCGCACAGAAATCGATAAAATATTTGGCCGTTTCGGTATTTATTCCTGCCTTGAAATCCACTCCGTAAATGCCGTTTTTCCCCCACCAGTCGAACATTACAACGCCCGGTTTAATCCAGGAAACATCTTTTAATACAGTCGGTGAAGCCAGCAGATAGACGATATTATTGTCAATCAAACCTGCCTCCTGGTCAGCTACAGCAAATATCCGCCAGGGAAAAGTTCTTGTTCCGTTCACCCGGGCTATATAGTCGTGGTGTTCTGCAACCTGTCCATGTCTGTATATGTTTCCAGTGTAGGAATATTTCTTTGGAAACGGTGCATTGGTTACGGTTAGTTCCGGTTTCCCGGTGGCTTTTATCCATAAGCCCGGGTAATTGTATAAATCGGCCTCGGTTATCATTACAAATGGCCCGTTTTGCTTTTCAACAAGCACCGGTAAATGGATCAGACTACCGTTTTCGAGTGCGCCTATTTTTTTAAACTCATAGGGAGTCTCGTAAGATGAATTAAACGATTTCGAGGGCTGAAATCTTAACGAGTCATTTTCGTCGAATTTTATCGTGAGGTTTTCCTTCAAAATCGTGAGGCTATCCTTTAGAGCAGTCGAAAAGCGATAGGCCAATCCATTATCGAATAACCGGAATGTGAGCGAAAAGTTTGATTTAAAGGCAATCCCGATTTCGTTATAGCGGTTTTTATAGGTTTCGCTTTTATCGCGGATAACAGGTTTAATCTCCTCGTCCACAAAATTACGACTGACCTTTTTTACCTGAAGATTTGCAAAAGGTTGCTTTTCGCCTACTGTAGCGAGCGAAGGACCGCTGAACGAGATGATCGGTTCATTCGCCTTTGACATTTTCACGGTGATATCCTGGTTTATTTCAATCGTAACCGCAAGTTTTTTGTCCGGAGAATTCAGTTCATATTTCTGAGCCCGTGAACTTAAAAACATGCAAGCCAATAAGATGACTACCAATGATTTTTTCATGGAATTCGACCTTTAATGAGTTAATTTATTTTCAATTTCTTCCAGTGATTTCCCTTTGGTTTCGGGTAATTTTTTCAGGATAAATAAAAAGCCCGTAAAGCAGATAAAAGCATAAAGCCAGAACGTGCCACTGGCGTTCAGCAATTTATTCAATATCGGGAATGTATAGGTGAGTACAAAACAGGCAATCCAGAGTGCGGTGGTTGCGATGGCCATCGCAGCTCCGCGGATGCTGTTTGGAAATATCTCCGAAAGTATCACCCATGTTATTGGCGCCAGTGTCATGGCGTAAGTAGCGATAGCAACCATAACCAGTACAAGGATGGCCAGACCTTTCAATTCAAAAAAGTAACTCGAACCCAACAGGAAGTAGATAAGGGCAAGTCCTGCGGAACCCAGTAACATCAGTTTCCGGCGCCCCCAACTGTCGACCATCCGCATTGCCAGGATCGTGAACACCAGGTTAACAGTACCTGTAATTACGATATTGAAAAGCATATCATTTACCGAATACCCTGCGGAAGTAAAAATTTCCTCGGCATAATTGAATATCACATTAATGCCACACCACTGCTGGAAAACAGCCAGCACTATACCCAATACCAACACGGGCCTGATTTTTTTACCCGTAAGAGTTTTCCATTCCGTTTTTTGGGTGGTTCCCTTCAATGTTTCTGCAATATTGTTTCTTTCCTCTATTGCATATTCGTGACCACCAATCCGTTCAAGTATTTTTTGTGCAGCTCCCCACTTCCCCGATTTTCCAAGATAACGCGGGCTTTCAGGGATAAAAAAAGCCAGAATAAAAAACAGTAAAGCCGGAACTGTTCCGGCCCAGAACATCCATCGCCAGCCTCTTTGACCGTTCCACGACTGAAGAATCATATCTCCGGTGGCACCCTCCTGGACTTTTTCGGCAATCAGGTAATTAATAATCTGGGCTGCCAGAATCCCGATTACAATGGTGAGCTGGTTCACCGAGACCAATCTTCCTCGCAACGAAGCGGGCGAAATCTCAGCTATATACATAGGAGATAATGCAGAAGCCAGGCCAATGCCCAACCCGCCAATCAACCTGTAAATAATGAATATGGTAAACTGGCTGGCAGCCCCGGTGCCAATGGCTGCAATAGTAAACAATGCAGCAGCGCCTATAAGCGGAATTTTACGCCCGAATCGTTCAGTGAGGTACCCTGAAACCATAGCGCCGAACAAACAACCAATCAGTGCACTGCTCATAGCCCACCCCTGCAGGTAAGGCGACTGGGTAATTTCGAAAAATCGTTCGTAAAAAGGTTTTGCTCCGCCGATCACTACCCAGTCGTAACCGAATAAAAGACCACCCATTGCTGAAATCAGGGTAATCCCAATGATGAATTTTTTGTTTAGTTTGATATTTTCCACGAGTTGGCAATTAGTTTTACAAAAATAGGTGAAAGTTCAAAGGTATAAAATAAATGATTTTATGATTTTATGGATTATCTTATCTTTATCGTGAATATTTTTTTGAATTCCGTCCTTTTTACAATTTACGGCATATCATTGAAATTGAGGATTTATTAATTGATTATAAGAATTCCTTACTTCAGGTTCCGGAAGGCAGGATGAAAATGCAGCCATACGTTATGAAGAAAGAAGATGGATTTCCGGGGCAGATCAGTTTTGTTCTTCCAGAAAAAATCACCGGTTTGTCGCGTGAAAATCCGCTGAATTCGGATCTGTATCTCACAGACATTGGATATTACCCGCAGGCAAGTCATCATTTCAGGGAACGGCCCGGCGGATGTGCACAGTATATATTGATTTATTGTGTTGGAGGGAGGGGGGAGATCCGTTTGGGTGAAATACTTTATGTAGTTCCGGCAGATCATTTTTTTATCATTCCTGCCGGGATGCCCCACTCCTATCATTCCGACGAACAACACCCGTGGTCGATCTACTGGATTCATTTTTCGGGAGCGAAAGCCGGGTTATTTGCACGATCAGCGTGTTGTCCGGTACCGGTAGACCGGAGTAAATTTTCACGCATCAGCGAACGGCTCAGTTTGTTTTCGGATATCTTTCGTAATCTCGACCGCGGATTCAGCATCGAAACGCTCGAATATGTAAACCTCTGTCTCAACTACCTGCTGGCATCCTTTACTCACCTTAGTCAATTCCGGGAGATACGCAAAGCCGATGAAAATGACCCCGTCTCCATCAGTATTAATTATATGCTCGAAAATATTGGACGGAAATTGCGGCTGGGTGACCTCGCTTTTGAAGTCAGCTTGTCCGAATCACACTATTCACGTCTTTTTCAAACCCGAACCGGCCATTCTCCGATCGATTATTTCATCCAGCTAAAAATACAACGGGCGTGCAGGTTGCTGGATAATTCGGGGTGGCTTATTGCCGATGTATCGCGCGAAGCGGGTTTTGGGGATCAGTTCTATTTTTCACGGGTGTTCCGCAAGGTTATGGGGATGTCACCCGCGGAGTACCGTAAGCGTAAGGAGTAATATCAGTTTTACGTAGGTGAGCTGAAAAATGACAGATGAACACAGATGATATTAATTGAATCGAGGTATTATTATGTGAACACTGATGACACTGATTGAATCGATTCACACGGATTTTTTATCTGTGCTTTTCTTATCTGTGCTTATCCGTAACATCTCCCGATACTCGGGACAAGACGTGTCATCCGTGTTCTAATTTTAATTTATGCTCAACAGTCACCACAAAATGAACACTGATGACACGGATTGAATCGATTTTCACGGATTATATAGTATACTGATGACCTCTCACCCCGGAAACAGGGGATTGAATCGATTCACGCGAATTTTCTTATCTGTGCTTTGCTTATCTGTGCTTTTTCCGTAACATCCGTGTCATCCGTGTTCCAATTTTAATCTATGTTTAACTGACATCATTAATCGAACATCCGTATTATCCGTGTTCTAATTTTTTCTGTCGTTGGTAAAAATTCTCCTGATGAATCCGGGTCTTTTGCCAAAGTTGAGCAATAAACCAACTTCAATGTTTGTGCCTTCAGGTAATTGATTAATTGAAATTCATGATCTTCAATCAACACTTGTGCTGCTTTGTTTTCGATTATTATACAGTTGTCTATGATTATGTCAGCAAAATAATCGCCAACAGGAAATTCTTCATAATAAACGATTATGGGTGACTGACTTTTGCATTCGAATCCCATTCTTCGAAGTTCGATCAGCATGGCATTTTGGTATACTTTTTCAAGAAATCCATAACCAAGCGTATTGTAAACTTTATAATAGGCTTGAATGATCCTTTCAGTCTTATCTTGATGAAGAAATTCCATAAGAAATTATTATTTGAACACTGATGAAACTAATTGAATTGAGAAATTATTATTTGAACACTGATAACACTGATCAGACTGATTTTCACTGATAATCTTATCTGTGCTTTTCTTATCTGTGCTTTTCCGTAACATCTCCCGATACTCGGGACAAGACGTGTCATCCGTGTTCTATTTTTTATTTATGTTCATCCGTTACCAGATTTTGAACACTGATAACACGGCCCAAACTTATTCTCACGGATTTTCTTATCTGTGATTATCGGTAAAATCCGTGTCATCCGTGTTCTATTTTTTATTTATGTTCATCCGTTACCAGATTTTGAACACTGATAACACGGATCAGACAGATTTTCACTGATTTTCTTAGCTGTGATTATCGGTAATATCTCCCGATTCTCGGGACAAGATGTGTCATCCGTGTCCCAATTTTTTCTGTAAGTTGAACTTATTTTTCAGAAATGCAATATAAATGCGAAAATCCTCTTAAAAACAAGTCGTTACCCACAATAACCGGTGATGCATGAAAGGTATCATCCAGCGTGTTTTTTGCCAGCAGTGAAAATTCTCCACCAGCCTTCACCACAGCCACAGTTCCTGTTGCGGCCAAATAGATTTTATCCTTATTTCCTGTCGGGGACGAGAATATGTTACCTATTCCTTCAATTTTCTGGTTACTGTACAACACTTTCCCGTCTTTGGCATTCAGGCAGGTCATTGTGCCATTGTTGGCTTTCAGAAAGTACAGCTTTCCGTCCATCAGTACCGGACTTGGCGTGTAAGGTGTATCCTGGTTGTACTCCCAAAGAATTGCACCGCCCGTGGTGATATCGCCTTTAGCTTTGGCCAGATCGATCGCTTTAAGGGCATTGCCACGGAATCCGCTCATCAGGTAGAGAATGCCATCCGCATAAAGAGGATTTGGAATTACGTTTTTAGTCATACCCGTGCATTCCCAAACGATTTCACCTGTTTCGGCATCATAACTTCTGACTTTGTTGGTCGCACTGGTAATCAGTTGTGCTTTTCCGCCAACTTCCACGATCAGCGGGGTGGCCCATGATGTGATTTCATCGCGTTCGTCTGTCCAGGCTTCCTTACCTGTTTTCTTATTCAGTGCATACAGAAAGGATTTTCCCTGGTGATCCCACTGTACAAAAACCTTGTCCTTATAAACAGCCGGAGAGCTTCCCTCACCAAAGCTGGCCACAATATCCATTTGTCCAAAATCGCGTTGCCATAGAACATTCCCCTTCAAATCAAGGCAATACAAACCCCTGGAACCAAAATACGCAAAAATATTTTCGCCGTCAGTTACCGGTGAGTTGGATGCCCAGCTTCCAAGATCATGGGTCTTTTCGATGGGCAATTCTTCTTTTACGACCGTTTGCCAGGCTATTTTTCCCGTTGTTTTGTCGACTGAAATCACTTTAAACTGGTGAATAAATTCAGCCTGACTGGGAGCCATGGGACTTGCAGCTGTTTTAGAAGTATCCGCTATTTCAGGTTTTTTATCTGTTGCAACTGCAGTCTGAATAATAATCTGGTTGCCAAGGATGATTGGTGTTGCATGTCCTTTCCCGGGAATAGCGGTCTTCCATTTTATATTTTTGGTTTCACTGAATTCGACAGGAGTATTACCCGCCGAAACAGCACCGGTATTAAAAGGTCCGCGCCACTCAGGCCAGTTGTTGGTGAATGCGGTCTGTGCCTGAACAATGGTCATTGAAACGGCAAAAAGGAGCAACAAACAGGTAGATGTAATTGTAACTCGGTTCGGGGTTCTTTTCATAAAGGGTGAATTTAATGTTTAGTAATTGTAATATTCCGGAAAAAACTCAACAATATTTTCCTTTGACTTTGAAAGTGCACGATCGTTTAATGTTGATTTATGTTTCATTCAAAGATATTATTTTAATGTAAGGAAGCCACCCGGGTTCCAATCACGGAAAATGTGCTTATTTTTGATTTGCATTTTTGAAATCGTTGCATCAACCTTATAAGAGTATGAAGCAATTTGCATTAGTAGTTGTTGTTATTGGTTGCCATTTGATTCCGCAGGTTTCAGGTGCACAGGATATCTGGAAAGGTTATGAAAAACTATTCCAGCCAATCAGGAATTATGTGATCTGTCAAACATACACGCCCATGACAATCGATGGAAAGGCGGGTGAGCCTTCGTGGGAGCAGGCGGACTGGAGTGATGAATTTGCCGATATCGAAGGAGACCGAAAAACTAAACCGAAGTACCGGACAAAAGTGAAAATGTTATGGGATAAATCGGCTTTATATATCCTGGCAGAGATGGAAGAACCTCACATCTGGGCCTATTATGCTACTCACGACCAGATTGTTTATCATGAAAATGATTTTGAAGTTTTCATCGATCCGGAGGGGGATGGACGTGATTATTTCGAATTTGAAGTTAATGCAAGGAATACACTCTTCGATTTAATGTTACCAAAACCATACCGTAATGGTGGCAATGCGCTGATAAGCTGGAATGCCAAAGATTTTAAAAGCGCAGTTTCAACCGATGGAACACTCAATAATCCCGGTGATACCGATAAAAAGTGGAGTGTTGAGATGGCCATTCCGTTTGAGGCTCTCAGGAAACAGTCACCGGCCGATGGCCAAACCTGGAAAATTAATTTTTCACGCGTGGAATGGCAGACTGAGGTTGTGGATGGGAAATATCAAAAGAAGAAAGATGAAAAAACGGGCCGCGATTTAAGTGAAAACAACTGGGTCTGGAGTCCTACGGGTGAAATCAATATGCATGTCCCTGAACGATGGGGTATGCTGCAATTTTCAACCCGAACAGTAAATCAAAAGAAGGTGGCCTTCCGGATGCCGGAAACTGAAGCCTATAAAAAACTGCTTTGGCTGGTTTATTACAAGCAGCAAGATTTCAAAGCGTTACATGGACGCTTTACACCGTTGCTGTCTGATCTTAAAATGCCTGATGAAATGAATATTGGTCCCGGTAAATCAATCAAATTAAAACTTAAGGCTACAGCTTCTAAATTCCAGATTCAGTTAACGGAAAAAGGGTATCGTCTGACCCTTGATGAAAGCGGACTTTTAAAGGAGGGTCAGTCGGGTAACTGAAAGAGTTTCTATTTATTATTCAATGTCGTTTAATTAGCAATAGTAGTTGAAATTTTACCGCAGAGTTCGCAAAGTTTTACGCAGAGAACCGCAAAGAAATTCGGGAATATCTACCTCTGCGGTTCTTTGCGCCTCCTCAGCGTTCTTTGCGTTTAAATTTTTATTTCTCATAAACTTTAACTAAACGACATTAATTTATTATTTAAGATTTTTACTTCATTCAGAAAGGCGATTAAATTTTCAAAGGTTATTTGTTGCTGCTCTTCCAGAGAAATGCCGGCTTTATCATCAGTGAGGAGTTTGCCCAGATATCCGAATTGCGAATGATTGCCACCCTTTATCAAAATCAGACTATTCTGAAAATTTTCCAGGCACTAAATTTTTTCACATTCATAAAATACTTACTTTTTCACATTGTATCGGTTTGTGCTGTTTCAGGGTTAATGCGGTGAAAAATATGGCCAGGAAACCAGCCAGAAGTAATAAAACAAATCCTCCATCCCATCCGTAAAAATCAACGACATATCCTATAACGATGTTCGCGGTGAGCGCACCACCCAGGTAGCCGAGCATCCCGGTTAAACCTGCAGCAGTACCGGCAGCCTTTTTATTCACCATATCCAGAGCCTGAACGCCGATCAGCATGACGGGCCCGTAAATCAGGAAACCGATCGATATCAAAGCCAGGTTATCAATCCAGAAATAACCTGCCGGTGTGAGCCAGTAAACGAGCAAGGCAACTATGACCAGCACCAGATAAATAATACTCACCAAAGCCCTGTTACCGTTAAAGACTTTATCACTCAGATATCCGCAAAGTAATGTTCCGGGAATTCCTGCATATTCATAGGCAAAATATGCCCAACTCGATTCACTGGTTGAAAAGCCCTTCGCTTCAGAAAGATAGGTTGGCGCCCAGTCTATAACCCCATAACGGATCATATATACAAAGATATTCGCAAATGAAATATACCAAAGGTACTTATTGGGCAACACGTATTTCAGAAATATCTCTTTTGAGGTTAATTCCACTTCGGGATTGTCGACAACAACTAACGGATAATCATTTTTATATTCTTCAATGGATGGCAGACCTTTGGATTGAGGAGTATCGGATATCAGCCAGAAGGCGATCAGCGCGATAAAGGAGGCGATAATCGCCGGGAAATAAAAGACGCTACGCCAGTCTGAGAAGATAATGAGACCTGCAATAGCAAGAGGACCGATCAGTCCACCTCCGATGTTATGCGCCACATTCCATATTCCCATTCGTGTTCCCCTTTCCCGAAGTGAAAACCAGTGAACCATAACTCTTCCTGAAGGTGGCCATCCCATTCCCTGGAACCATCCATTAATAAAAAGCATTACATACATAATGGCAATGCTCGAAGTAGCCCATGGAGTAAGACCCATAAATGCCATAGTCATTGCGGATAATATCAGCCCAAGGGGCAGAAAGTATTTTGCATTGCTTCGGTCTGAAACATTACCCATAACAAATTTTGAGATTCCGTACGATAAAGAGATGGCCGAAAATGCGACCCCTAACTCCCCTTTCGAAAATCCAAGTTTGAGGAGTTCAGGAATAGCTAAAGAAAAATTTTTCCGCAGTAAATAATAGGCAGCGTAGCCTACAAAAATGCCTAAAAAAACCTTTAAACGGTATTGTTTATAGATGGGATCAATACTTATGGCTGCGACAAGGGGCTGATGAGCAGCAGGTCTTAAAAAACGGAGCATAGTTTGACGTTAGTAATTTGAAAAAATAAATGACAGGATATCTATCCTGGTAAATTTTACAGAAATCCGATCTAACTCTCCTGCTCCTCCATTTTTGAAGAGGCTCAGGGATTAGTCATGATTTGAGATCGTTTGTATTTTTATTACCGGACCCTCATCTCGTTTCGTTGAATGGCTTCTTCGAAGCGTGCAGCAACAGCCGGATTAAAAGCGGCAAGCTTTATCCATTCGTCTGAACCATATACGCCGGCTTTGGAATAATCAAATTCCTTAAAGCCGATTTTGCGCATCGCGGACTTATTTTTAATGCTGAAATTAAAGGCTGACGGATCGGCAAATTCGGGATTGGCAATAATTGAGTGAAGATCCTTATCGGATTTTTTCCATTCACCGAGCGACAATTTCCCAAAGCGGATATCTTTCGTGCGCGTATCCCAGTAGCAGTTATTGTCTGACTGCAGCCTTACCTTGCCCCAACTGCTGCTCAGCAAATCACCGGATGTGAACCAGATGATATTATTCGAAAATGTAAACGAAAGGTGGTCTTCCACCCGGGTAGCCTGGAGCTGGGCTTTGAGGTTGTTGGCAAAAATATTGTTCCTGATTATGTTTTCTTCTCCGTAGTGCTGGTGAAACCCGGAACTTTTGCAGTTATATACCAGGTTATTTTCCATCACAATGCCGGTTGACCCTTCATCAGTATAAAGTCCCCAGCCACCGTAATCGAACGAATAAACATGGTGTACCACATTGTTGCTGACAGTGGTTCCTTCTGATTTTCCCAGGCAATACACACCACCCATATCGCATAATTCGCCCCATCCAAGATGGTGTATCTGGTTGAACTCAATTTTATTCCTTTTCGAGGGACTGTCCGCATAACCCCAAATCCAGCCTACGGATACTCCTGAATAACGGAAATCAGAGATTTCATTATGGACAATCTCGTTGTCGCTCGCATGGAACAGCGTCACGCCAACTGCACATGGGAACACAAAACCACCTGAACGGATGATATTGTTTTCAACTACAATGTTGCGGGTCAGATTTTCCGGTTTTTCGGGCAGCGTAAAATTGCCAATCTTCACTCCGCCTGCGCCCAGATCGTGAAAGTAACACTGTTCAATGCGGCAATCAGTACATTCATTACGGAACCACACGCCATTGTTTCCTGTATGGGCGATTTCGCAATTCACGAACTCAATATTGCGGGCATAATCAACCATAACAACAGCTTCTACCGGATGTGCTGCCTGTGCCGGTTCATTTCCGGTTGCCGGCATTTTATAGCCCGCCACCTTGAAAGTGAGGCCTTCGAACCGAATATTTTCCACCTTCGCTGAACTTTTTGCGTCACCTCGTATGACTATAAACTTGTCAGTAACCGGTGCAGTAACCTGTATATTTTCGATCGACTCCCCCTTGAGTGGCATATAATACAGATAACCGGAACGATCGAGGTACCATTCCCCGCAGGTATCAAGTGCTGCCTTATAATTTTCAAGGGTATAGCGTGTTTTCTTGTCTGGCTTATTCCAGGGTTTCATTCCGCCGCCTACTGTAAAAACAGCTGCTGAATCCTTGTCAAAGGAGGTAACTCTCTTGCGGGTATTGTCCCATTTATGATAGAGTACCAGCACGGCATCGTCAAAATCAGTTTCGGAAAATGTTTCCAGGTCACGCAGTCCGTCGGGGAAAAGTTTAAATTTCTGGACAGCCAGATCGGCAGTACGTCCGGTTCCCTTGTCGATAATTGTTTCAGCGACATCTTTTAGAAAATAAAATCCATGATTGGGTGAAGCGGCTCTTCTTGCACGTACCCCATTAACGTACAACTGTTCGAAATACCAGCCGTATTGAGCTACTTCAGGAATTTTTGTACGCCACAGCGTTTCCGACAATTTTTCAAAACCCGAAATATTCCTTCCTCCATAAAAAACGGGTTGTGTACCTTCTTCGGCTTTGAATATAACAGGCGACTTTTCAGTTCCGGAATCACCGGCATCAAAAAAGACAGGTTCTGCCATGAAATAATCACCATTGCCAATAATGATTTCAACGGGTTCGGAAAAATTCTTTGCAGCCCGCAACATTTTCAACTTCGCAACCGCTCCCTTTAAACCTGCCAGTGGCCGGGCCTTGGTTCCCGGGTTTGCGTCATTACCCGAAACAGCGACATAAATTTTTAGTCCTTCAGACTTTGCTTCAGTACATAGCCCTGTCAGGAGAATTGAGAAAAGCAGAAATAACCCATTGAGGTTTAGTTTTTGTAATTTCATATTGGTTAAATTAGTTATCATTAATTCTAATCTGAAATCCGGAGTACCACGATATTCCGGGAATCTTCTGTGCCGGTTACTTACAGGAAATCATTCTTCCGCCATTGGGTCCTTAAATTTTTACCCGGGAAGAACCAGCCAAAAATAATGAAACAAAACGATATTCTGCCGGTTACAGATCCTGTTAAAATTATGAAATTTGCAGCTCAGAAAATACTAACTAAAAAGCAATAACATATGAATATGCTGGACGCAGAAATTATAATAAATGCAGAAACAGTTCCGGAATATACCGACAAGCGCCTGCAAGCTGTTTTCGGACAAAATTACGGGAGAGGGAACAGAAAAAGATATATTAGTTCGAAAATTATGTATATTGCGAAATAAAGCAGGACTAAGTGACAATGAAAAAATAAGCAGATGGGGAACTGGAGAAGTATATGAAATGCACCATAAACTTTTCGCTATTTACTAGTTGTGCTTAATATTAAAAAAATTACACACTATGAAACTACATGAACTAAACCATCGACCTGACAATGAGGATTTCAAATTGAATGAAATTTATTCTCAATTCACGAAGCTATTAATTGAATTAGAAAAAAGGGAATTACCAGATGAAATAGTTATTTCAATCAATAACGACATTGATGAAATCAATTCAATTACAAATATTGGAAACGAATTGAGGAAACAGATCAAACAGAGACTACAAAGAATAATAAAACTGCTGGAAAAAGATCTCAAACTCGTACCAAGAAATTACTATCGAAACATGTGGATGGCTAAAGGAATGGCTGTATTCGGCATTCCAATGGGTGCTGCATTTGGAACAAGTCTTGGTAATATGGCGTATTTAGGAATAGGGTTACCAATAGGTCTCGCAATTGGACTTGGGTTTGGTGATGGAATGGACAAGAAAGCATTGAAAGAAGGTAGACAACTTGACATAGAAATAAAATACTAAGCACAAAAACACCTATGCCCAATGGTCTATGAAAGAGCAACTTGAAACAGCGTACCCCGCGCAATTTTTGTACCTTTGGACAGTTACGAAACCCGTAAAACGGCTACTGGGCATAGCTGCAAACCGTTGTAGCCCATTTTAAAAATAGACACCATGAAACATTTAGTAACTATAATATTATTTGGACTCTTAATAATCGGATGCAAACTGCAAAATGATAATTTAACCGATACAAAAAACGAACTAGACTCTATCGATTATATTGTGATTTCATCAGCCATCGAACAATATTTCTATCATCCACTGACACTTTCACATAGATTTGAAAGCTCATTTGATTCATTGGCAGGCATTGATAGAACATTAAAACGAGAAGATATCAAAATGCTTCTTATTAAGGATTCGACAATCCAATATGAGGATTCAATAACGCAATATGTTCACCAAAGTCATAATGAAATTGACAGTTCTGATAAAATATTAACTGAAAGAATTGTGGAATTAAATAAACAAAAGTGTAAAATAGATAATTCGAAGATTACTTCATTTAAAACTAAAATGGTTTCGAAAGATCAATTAGAAGAGTTACTTGATAGCATAATCTATTATGGATACGATAAATTATATAAAAATTATCACACTGCTTATGGAATAATTACAATTTCAAGACCAACTTTTACAGATGATAAAGATAAAGCCATTATTTATATCGGATTAAATAAAGGACCCAAAGAGGGTCAAGGAGTTTATTTAGAGTCTGTCTGTAAAGTCACCTTATTTTGATTTTTTGGTCCTACGCATTTTATTTTCCCGACGATTTGATGATGATTTGCGTTCAAACTTTTGCTTTTCGTGTTTTTCTTTGAAAAATATGCTCCAGTATTTTCAACCAATCAATCTAACTAACATAATAACAAGCTTAAGGGCGTTCAAACTAAAGTGTTGTGATAAAAATTGCTAATCTCTCAATTAATCTTTTCAGGCAAGTCCCGCTATTCGGGACAATGTCATGTTAGTGAGTACCCTGAAGTTATAACCCAGGACACTCCACATCACCTTTGCTTTGAAATGTTTAAATCCTTTCCAGTTACAAATCCTCAAGTCGAAGCCCCGTTTGAGGTTTGAAATAGCGGCTTCAATACCGCTTCGCCATTTCTTCAAACGTGTTTCCATATTGAGGCTGGTGGCAACATTTTTAAGGCTTTTTGTTACTTTATTGAATACAATATTTACTATACCTTTTGATTTGCAATGATCTAAGCTTCCCTGACTGGCATATCCGCCATCAGCAGATGAATCTCTGGGAGTTATCCCGTAGTTATCTATCACCCTGTCAATGGTAGGGTTGAATAAAGTAATATCAGCTGGATTCCCCGCAGGTATAACACAATCAATGATCAGGTTGCTTTTTCCTGTGGCCAGATTTACCTTGTGACCGAATTGTACTTCGCGTCCACCCTTGACAATAATGTCAGCGTGTAGTTCGTATATCGAGAACAATTTTTGGTCGTTCGGTACTGACTCGTCCTGAATCTGTTTCCGATAAGTCATGCTGTAAACCTTTTCCATCAATGGCAGCAGTTCTTCAAGTTCTGTGATAAAAATGTATGCTTTAAGGCCGAGGCTGTCGAACTATTATTTTATAATATTGGAAACCTGATTGATCGCCTTTGTGAATGTAACTAACTGTTTATTAAAGAGATCGGCTTGCTTATCTTTTGACTTGGTGACGTTTATCTTGAAATAGGTGGTTTTGGCAGATTTGGTATAATCGATAAACGAAAGTACACCGACCTCTTCTTTGAGGTGGCTCAGCAGACGGTGGCTTTCATGAATACAGTCCCAAACGAGTGAATTATTGGTCGGGTAATGAATATTGCTTTTGACAACTGTGCTGTCCTGTCTGATTTTGCTTATATCTTCATAGCCTTCGTCAATGGCAATTTTAATCAGCTCAACCAATACTTTGTGAAGGGTATCTTCACTTATTCTGGAAATGAACTTCTGGAATGTCTGAAAACAAAATGGTTTGCGCTCATCAAGCTTAATAAATGTAGCACAAATCCGTGAATCGCTTTGTGCATATTCAAGTTCCCGATAGTCATAACCTTTTAACTCTTTATAAATCGCAGCCCTGACAATCTGTTCAACAGTGGGTGTATCACCACGTCCAAAATTGTTAACCTCTTCATTGCCAGCTATATCGAATTTGAAAATGCCGTAAATTTCAGGATGAAGTTCAAGAATAGTGTCGATCACACCAAACTCGGGATTCTTGGCCCAATCAGATTTTTCAAATTTCAACACCAGGTCGTTAAATATTTTCATTATAAAAGCTATCTTTAATTCGATAACAAGATACAAAGAAGATTTGGATAAACCTAAGATATGTGCCTGATATTCATATATTTTATCTATTACAGACAGACTCTATTTAGAGTCTGTCTGTAAAGTCACCTTATTTTGATTTTTTGGTCCTACGCATTTTATTTTCCCGACGATTTGATGATGATTTGCGTTCAAACTTTTGCTTTTCGTGTTTTTCTTTGAAAAATATGCTCCAGTATTTTCAACCAATCAATCTAACTAACATAATAACAAGCTTAAGGGCGTTCAAACTAAAGTGTTGTGATAAAAATTGCTAATCTCTCAATTAATCTTTTCAGGCAAGTCCCGCTATTCGGGACAATGTCATGTTAGTGAGTACCCTGAAGTTATAACCCAGGACACTCCACATCACCTTTGCTTTGAAATGTTTAAATCCTTTCCAGTTACAAATCCTCAAGTCGAAGCCCCGTTTGAGGTTTGAAATAGCGGCTTCAATACCGCTTCGCCATTTCTTCAAACGTGTTTCCATATTGAGGCTGGTGGCAACATTTTTAAGGCTTTTTGTTACTTTATTGAATACAATATTTACTATACCTTTTGATTTGCAATGATCTAAGCTTCCCTGACTGGCATATCCGCCATCAGCAGATGAATCTCTGGGAGTTATCCCGTAGTTATCTATCACCCTGTCAATGGTAGGGTTGAATAAAGTAATATCAGCTGGATTCCCCGCAGGTATAACACAATCAATGATCAGGTTGCTTTTTCCTGTGGCCAGATTTACCTTGTGACCGAATTGTACTTCGCGTCCACCCTTGACAATAATGTCAGCGTGTAGTTCGTATATCGAGAACAATTTTTGGTCGTTCGGTACTGACTCGTCCTGAATCTGTTTCCGATAAGTCATGCTGTAAACCTTTTCCATCAATGGCAGCAGTTCTTCAAGTTCTGTGATAAAAATGTATGCTTTAAGGCCGAGGCTGTCGAACTTTTTTTTTATAATATTGGAAACCTGATTGATCGCCTTTGTGAATGTAACTAACTGTTTATTAAAGAGATCGGCTTGCTTATCTTTTGACTTGGTGACGTTTATCTTGAAATAGGTGGTTTTGGCAGATTTGGTATAATCGATAAACGAAAGTACACCGACCTCTTCTTTGAGGTGGCTCAGCAGACGGTGGCTTTCATGAATACAGTCCCAAACGAGTGAATTATTGGTCGGGTAATGAATATTGCTTTTGACAACTGTGCTGTCCTGTCTGATTTTGCTTATATCTTCATAGCCTTCGTCAATGGCAATTTTAATCAGCTCAACCAATACTTTGTGAAGGGTATCTTCACTTATTCTGGAAATGAACTTCTGGAATGTCTGAAAACAAAATGGTTTGCGCTCATCAAGCTTAATAAATGTAGCACAAATCCGTGAATCGCTTTGTGCATATTCAAGTTCCCGATAGTCATAACCTTTTAACTCTTTATAAATCGCAGCCCTGACAATCTGTTCAACAGTGGGTGTATCACCACGTCCAAAATTGTTAACCTCTTCATTGCCAGCTATATCGAATTTGTAAATGCCGTAAATTTCAGGATGAAGTTCAAGAATAGTGTCGATCACACCAAACTCGGGATTCTTGGCCCAATCAGATTTTTCAAATTTCAACACCAGGTCGTTAAATATTTTCATTATAAAAGCTATCTTTAATTCGATAACAAGATACAAAGAAGATTTGGATAAACCTAAGATATGTGCCTGATATTCATATATTTTATCTATTACAGACAGACTCTATTTATGGCTAAAGAAGATTCTTGATAAATGGATTGCATATGATTTAGTATTTTTATGGGAATCATGATAAAAATGAAATAAAAACGGGCTACAATCGAGCAGACTGCCCTAAGGTGTAAACGCCAATGGGAGAGCCTCTCACACCACCGTATCCCGAAATTTAGAGGTCTCGTATATACCGCTTTGCTAAACAATGGGAATCGAAGATCAGCATTAGCAAAATAGCGGCGAACTTTAGTAACGATTCATAACCCTGCTGGGTGATTCGTGCTAACGTTATGGTAGTGTTCAGAATCGTTGCTAGTTTTGCAGCTCCGAATTCCCCAAACGTTTAATATTGACACCATTGGCGTTCATTGTAACGTGTCATTTCTGACTTCAACTACAAGATAAAATTTTATCATAACTTTGGTCGGAAAAATTATTGGTTGCCAGAATAGGTAAAAAAATTATGAGTAATACAAAAATATCCATACGTTTTTTTGACGACCGCGAAGTGCGAGCCGTTTGGGAAGAACAAAATTCCAAATGGTGGTTTAGTGTGTTGGATATCGTAGCTTTGCTTACCGACCAGGACGACTATGCCAAAACCCGCAACTATTGGAAATACCTTAAAGCCAAGTTGAAGAGAGAAAACAGCCAAGTGGTTAGTGCTACTACCCAGTTGAAATTCCTTGCACCAGACGGCAAAAAGCGTTTAGCCGATATGTTGGATTACAACGGTATTATTGCCTTAGGCAAAGAATTCCCGAGCAAAAAGGCAAATCGATTTATAGAATGGTTCACATACAGTGATAAAAGCATAGATGGAAAAAGTAAAACAAAAGCGTATGCCTTGTTTGAAAGTTCGTTTATCAACAGCATAGAAGTTGGCACAACCAAAGGTTTGCAACAAATACACGCTTATTTGTTTGGCGGATTGTATGATTTTGCGGGACAAATCAGACAAAAAAATATTTCAAAAGGTGGTTTTCAATTTGCCGTATCACGCTTTTTAGGCGATACATTAAAGCAAATTGAAGCAATGCCCGAAACTACATTTGACGAAATCGTAGAAAAATATGTAGAAATGAACATTGCTCACCCTTTTATGGAAGGCAATGGTAGAAGCGCCCGAATATGGTTGGACTTGATATTAAAAAAAAGCCTCAAAAAATGCGTGGATTGGAGTAAAATAAGCAAACGAGATTACATGAATGCAATGATGGTAAGTCCAACAAAAAGTAGTGTTCTAAAAACTCTTTTGAATAATGCACTCACCACTAAAATAAACGATCGCGAAATGTTTATGATAGGAATTGACTACTCATATTACTACGAAGAAAATGATTAAAAAAACGGCATAAAAAGAAGAAAGCTTACAACGGATTTCTATCCGGTCTGAAGTAACGGCCCTGGTACAGTCACCATCAGGAATTTAGAATGAATAGCAGACTGGCTGCATATAATCGAGTCACCTTGGGGAGAGCATCTCACACCACCCTATCCCGAAATTTGTAGATCTCGTATAAACCGGTTCGCTAAACAATGGGATACTTCGACTAGCTCAGTAACAAAATAGCGGCGAACTTTGGTAATGTGGACTTACTTTGAAATAATGGGTCAGTAGCATTTCATAACCCTGCTGGGTGAGTCGCGCTAACGTTATGGTAGTGTTCAGAATCGGGCTTTGGGTTATCGCCGATCCACCTTTTCTGCTCCGGCTCCACTGGTGATATCAATTCCTGACTTCGGTTTAGTTTACAAAATAAGGTGAGGATAATTGTCAAAATTTAGCTTCTGAAAGTTTTGATATATTTGCAAAAAGTAATTCCGAAAGTCGGAAGATCAAACTAAACGTATGCTGAACACTATTTGCACGAAATCAAAACTTTTCAATCTTATTTTATCGCTGTTAATGTTACCTGTCCTGTTAACAGGTTGCTCAAAGGATCAGGAAACAGCGCCACCGCAGGACCCTCCTGTCACGGTGACAAAAACGCTGAAAGAGAAAGCACTTTTCCCGATCGGGGCGGCCGTTTCAGTTGCCCGGTTAAAAGATATTGACTTCTCGGGGGCCTTTAAAAGCACTTACAACCAGTTATCGGCTGAATATGAGATGAAGATGGCCCAGATCTGGACATCCCGGTCAGGGTTTGCATTCACCAATCCTGATTACCTTGTAAATTATGCGGTTCAGAATTCGATGAAGATACACGGACATACGCTGCTATGGTACAGTTCGTTTCCAGGGTGGTTTAAAACGGCCGCATACGACTCGCTTAACTTCGAAGACAATGTAAAAACATATATCCAGACCGTAGTGGGACGCTATAAGGGTAAAATTGGCAGCTGGGATGTGGCCAACGAGATATTTGCCGACAATGGTTCCTTAAGGACCGATACCATTGTTTTCAAAACATTTAAAGATCCGGTTGCATTTTACGGACGTTGTTTCCGGTATGCCAGAGAAGCTGATCCGGTGGTGAAACTTTTCTATAATGATTACGACATGGTCCTTAATTCGGCAAAGAGAACTTCTGTACGAAAACTGGTTGAAAGGTTCAGACGTGAGGGCTATCCCATCGACGGTGTAGGTGATCAGTTCCATACCACCTCCTGGACCAGCAAATCAAACATCAGCACTGGACTAACTGACCTTGCAAGCTTCGGGTTGCTGATCCATATTTCGGAACTTGACATACGGGTAAACCAGAACAAGTCGGATTCGTATGTTTTTACAGAGGCCGAAAAACAGAAGCAGTCCGACATGTACAAGGCGATTGTTGAAATGTACGAAACTTTGCCCCAGGCGCAGAAATTTGCGATAACCACCTGGGGGATAACGGACAAATATACCTGGCTTACAGGGTGGTGGCATCCGAAAGAATACCCCCTGCTTTTTGACAATACTTACACAAAGAAGAAAGCTTACGACGGATTTCTGTCCGGTCTGAAGTAACGACCTATGTACAATAACCTTAAAGAACTTAGAAATGAATAGCAGACTGAAAAAATTAATCAACTCAATACCAGCCAAATAAGTACATATGATGAATAAATTATTGGTTCTTTTAACCGGATTTCTTTTGGCACAGACGGTCAGCGCTTCAGACAAAACTGATCCGAGTACAAGCCGGAAAGATGATAAAAGTAAAACCTACCGGAATCCCGTGGTGGGTTACAGCTTGCCAGATCCTACGATCATCAGGGCGACCGACGGGTTTTTTTACCTTTATGCCACCGAAGATATTCGCAACACCCCTATTCATACATCTTCCGATCTGGTCAACTGGAAACTGGCCGGCACCGCTTTTACCAGAGAGACCCGTCCGAAATTCGAACCCAAAGGAGGGATCTGGGCTCCGGATATCAATTTCATAAACGGGAAATATGTGATGTATTATTCAATGTCGGTATGGGGTGGTGAAACAACCTGCGGGATTGGCATCGCAACAAGTGACAAACCTGAAGGTCCCTTTACAGATCAGGGCAAACTATTCCGCAGTAACGAAATAGGCGTCAGAAACTCCATCGATCCCTTTTATATCGAAGAAGCAGGCAAAAAATACCTCCTTTGGGGAAGTTTCAGTGGAATCTACGCGATAGAATTGGCCGATGACGGGTTTTCCGTTCACCCCGGTGCAGAAAAATTACAGGTTGCAGGTTCTGCCTACGAAGGAGTTTATATCCATAAGAAGAAAGGATATTTCTATATGTTTGCATCTGTGGGCTCGTGCTGCCAGGGAATTAAAAGCACCTATACGACGGTAGTTGGCCGGTCGGATAAACTGTTCGGTCCTTATCTGAATGAAAGCGGAAAAAGCATGATGGATAACCAGCATAATATCCTGATCCATGGAAATGACCGTTTTGTGGGGACAGGTCATAATTCGGAAATTATTACAGATGACAATGGTAAATCCTGGATCTTCTATCACGCGGTGGATAAAACTAAACCTAAGGGGCGTGTTTTAATGCTCGATGAAGTGCAGTGGAAAAAAGGCTGGCCCTTTGTCGAAGGCAGTTCTCCGGCCCTGGAGCATAAAATCCCAACTTTTAAAAATAAATAATTTTACCAACAGACCATGAATAAACGTCAGACTTTGCTGATTCTTTTGACCGCCCTAATCATTTTCTGCAAGGAATCAGGTGGCCAGGAACCGGTAAAAAATACGGGCTTTCACCAGGTAAAAGCACGTGCGAATGCAACCAGTCAAACATGGACCACTTACACGGCAAAAACAATCGACCGGCTGCCCGGATTCTCCTTTTCCAAAGATCCTGAACTTGATTCTTACGGCGGTTGGAAAGTAAATCAGACGGTTGCCACCGGATTTTTCAGGGTGGAGAAAAAAGGCGATCGCTGGTGGATTATTGATCCCGAAGGATACCCTTTTATCCACAAAGGAGTTGCAGTTTACCGTCCCGGAAGCTCTGAAGGACAACGTGCGGCTTTAAAAACAAAATACGGTCAGGATGAAAACTGGGCCAAAAAGGAGGGTGATTTACTCAAAGAAAATGGTTTCAATGGAATAGGCGCATGGTCGGATGTTGATTTGGTGCGTCAATCGAAAGATCCACTTGTTTATACGATCATTGTAAATCCGATGGGAAGCTACAAATCGGTCCATATCAAAAAGTTTGGCGGGAAATACGAGATGGCAGGCTGGCAGGGCTACCGTTACGATCTGGCCATGGTTTTTGATCCCGAATTTGATGCTCACGTCGAAAGTTCGATTGCCCCCATTGCCAAATATGCCGGCGACAAAAGTCTGCTGGGTTATTTCACCGATAATGAGTTGCCCTGGAAAAACGATGCGCTCGACAGGCATCTGAAATACCTCGGCAAAGAAGAGCCCGGATACATTGCCGCAAAAAAATGGCTCGATGACCGTAAAAAGAAAAATTCATCCCTGAAGGATATAACTGAGGCCGATCGTCTTGCTTTTACGGGGTTTTATTTTGAAACCTATATCCGTAAAATCAATGCTGCCATCCGCAAATACGACCCGAATCACCTCTACCTGGGTTGTCGGTTTAACCAAAGTGCCGAAGAATTGAATAATCCTGAAATCTTTAAAGTGGCAGGAAAATACATTGATATAATTTCGATAAACCATTACCGCAAATGGGAACCCGATCAGGTCATAATGGCAAATTGGGAAACCTGGTCAGGGAAACCATTTATCATTACCGAATGGTACACCAAAGGCGAGGACTCCGGATTGCCAAACAAGACCGGTGCCGGATGGAATGTCCCAACCCAGCAGGATCGTGGCTGGTTCTATCAGAATTTTACCATCGAACTGTTAAAAAGCAAGTCGTGTGTGGGCTGGCATTGGTTTACTTACCAGGATAACGACCCGCTGAATTTGAAGACCGATCCGTCGAACCGCGATTCAAACAAGGGTATTGTAAACAGTAACTTTGAATCGTATCAACCTTTAATGGATAATATGAAGATGCTGAACTCTCATGTATTTGAATTGATTCAGTATTTTGATAAATAACACTATAATGCAACAACCGAATAACCAGCAAACTTTAAATCCAAAGATTATGAAAAATTATTCCACCAAAATCAACCAACACAGGAGCCTATGCACGATTGCATTGGCAGCTATGATCCTGGTAAGTTTCAGCACGACCAAAATCCTGGCGCAAAAAGTGAAAAAGGAAATGAATCAACCTCAAATAATCCTGGCGTTAAATGCTTACTCATTTAACGATCTGTTGCTGGCCAAAGATAAGCGTGATAATCAATCTCTTTTTACGTTGTTTAACCTGATGGATTGGTGTGCAGTTCAAAACATAAAGGCAGTCGATCTGACCGGGTATTTTTTTCCCGGTTACCCGGAAGTGCCTTCGGACGAATACATAAACCGGCTAAAAACAAAAGCGGCCACTCTTGGCATAGCGATAAGTGGCACGGGTATCCGCAATAATTTTGCTTCTCCCGATCCTGCGGTCAGAGCAGCCGATGTTGAACTCGCGAAAAAATGGATTGTGGTCGCCTCAAAATTAGGGGCCCCGGTAATCAGGTTATTTGCGGGTGAAATTCCCAAAGGCTATGAAAACAAATGGGATGAAGTTGCGGGATGGATGATTGATTGCTATAAGGAATGTGCTGTTCATGGTGAGAAATACGGCGTCAAAATCGGGATACAGAATCATGGCGACATGCTTCAAACTGCAGATCAGTGCATTAAAGTAGTTAAAGCCGTTAATTCAAAATGGGCTGGCCTGATTGTTGATACCGGCAATTTTTTAACGAAAGATCCCTATGTCGATATTGAAGCAGTTGTCCCGTATGCTGTGAACTGGCAGGTAAAGGAAAGTGCATTTGGAATAACCAGTGAAGTACGCACCGATTTTTCACGCCTGATGAAAATTCTGAAGCAAAAGGGATACCGAGGTTACTTACCGGTCGAAACACTTTTAGTACGTGGCAAACCCTACGACCCGTTTGCATTGGTTCCTGCCTTAATAAACGATCTGGAGGTTGCCCGGAATAAAACCTTTAATTAACTAACGAATTCCGTCGAGGTTTTCGCAACATCCGAAACCCTGGCTCCCCTTATGACCGAAGCCACAGAAATATCCAATGCGCAGCAAATCTTTATCGGCTTTGATTTTAAAGTTGTAGTGATAGCCTACCAGCCTGGTTTCGCGCGGTGTTCCGACTTTTATGGTACTTCCTTTCTGTTTGGGTGGACTGAGCAATTCCAGTGTGGCGTCCTGTGCGTCAAATGTGCTCAACTGGCCGGTGAATACGCGAAGCTTTTCTTTCAGATTATCAATAATCAGCTGAACATATCCTTCATCTGCAGGAGAAAGGTATTTGGCCTGTTTACGGCCTTCAATTTTTTGAGAAACAAAAATGGGAGAGAGCGACCGGAATGTCATCTCATCCGTAAAAATCGGATCAGGCAGTTCCTCAATTGAATTAACTTTGAAACCAGCACCCGAGACCCGGTCTGCCAGTGTAAATTTTCGGTTGCGGAATACACCACCAATAAAATGTTGAACCGTCTCATCGGGTATTGTGGAAATAAGCAGTTCAACAGGATCCGATTTCACAGTCAGCCGGTCACCTGCGATCTCGCGGTGCCTGACATTAAGATTTGAAAAAGTATAAAGGCAGAAATGTTTTTTAGCGTCCAGAAATCCTTTGGCCTGCAGGTATGCGGTAAATTCCGGATCGCTTTGATTGATCAGTTTGTTAATCCACTCGCTTAACTGGAATTGGTAGTTAACCGGCAGTGTATTTTGTTTCCGGTCTGAAAGCGATAAGATTAGTTTAAATCTCATAAGTAAAATCTTCTCTTTAAATCTTGCAGAATAAATAAAGCATCTGTTAATCAGAAATATAAAATAACCTTTTTTAACCCCATAACCCGGATAATGAAATTTGGAATATCGCGGGTGTACAAAGGTATTAATTATCCGTAATTAGTCCCATGACTCCGGGTAAGTATACCGTGATGATCTGTCCGGGAAAAAAGGAATTTAACATTTATAGACTGGAGAAAATACTTAATTTAGTTACCTGTTGTCCAAAGTTTTTATGTTGCCAAATAAATTATCAGCCTTAACGTGCTAATTCAATTCATAAAAAACTATTTTTACCTTTCCATCCAAATCATCGCATTTTATGGATTCGGGATATAAGAACTAACTAAACAACTATTGATGAAAAAATATCTTGTTATATTATTTCATTTGACAGGGAACGATTTCGCCCATGTAAGTACTATTGCTGAGTTAAGTAATAGTTGCAAGCCTGAATCGGTTAAAGAATTATTCAATATAAAACCTGAGCCCAGGGACAAAACGGTATCGAAAAAGAGAGGTAGGTAACTTAAAACTATCCGCAGCTATAGTAGATTTTTCATCAAATTAGTCAACATTCAAAACACAAAACCTAATGAAAATACGTATTCTGGCAGTATTGATTTTTTGCATTTTTCACTCCTGCAACCCAAAAGGATTCAGTGACGGAAATCTCCGGTACGGACCGGTACAGCTTACCCCGGCGGAAAAACAGGCATTGGCTGAAACGCTGAAATCGCGCCATGAAAAATATGATTCGCAGGAAAAAATGCTTACCAAAACAATCACTGACTGGAATTACCATACCGATGCACAAAGCGGGGTTTTTCACGAAGTAAGATCTTCGTTTGGATATGCAGTTTCACTGCTCGATCTGGACGATCCACAATACACTCAACGAGCCTGGGACTTGATTGATAAAACCATAGATCTTCAGGATCAGGATACCACATCACGTTCGTGTGGCGTGTGGCCATATTACAAGGAAGAACCCCTTGCCACCAAAAAATCACCAGTCGATTTTAACTGGGCCGATTTTAATGCGGTAAGTTTACTGGACATTTGGATGGGACATGAAGACCAGATTCCGGCTGACCTAAAACCGAAAATAAAGAATGCATTGATACTGGCGGCCAAATCGGTACGAAAAAGAAATGTAGGTCCCGGCTACACCAATATTGCCATCATGGGAACCTATGTTACGTACGTGGTTTCGCATTTGTTCGACCTGCCGGAAATGAAAGAGTATGCACAAAGAAGGCTCAGAAATTTTTATGAATACACCCTCGAAAAAGGTGGTTTCTCGGAATATAACAGTCCCACCTATACCATTGTGGCACTGGATGAATTGTACCGGATGAAAGCGCACATTATTGAACCTTCGGCAAAACAACAGATTGATTCGCTTTATTCAATTGGCTGGGAAACAATTGCCCGCCACTATCATCAGCCCAGCGGACAATGGGCCGGACCGCACAGTCGTTCATACAGTTCGCTCGTAAAACCTTCGTTTTATGCCATTTTGAAAGAGGCTTCAAACGCCAGAATCGATAATAAACAGGACCAGGTACGCAGTGATGTGAAAATTAAACATCAGATACCGGAACATCTGATACACTATTTCCTCACGCCTGAATATCCCCGCACCGAAACCGATGTATTTGAAAAAGTGGAACCACAAACTACCGGCGTCTGCTACCTGGCTAAAGACTTTGCCCTTTCAACGGCAAACCGGTCTAGTTTATGGAACCAGCGTCGCCCTTTCCTGGTTTATTGGGGAAACACTCAAACGCCCAAATACCTCCAGGTCCGTTTCCTTCACGATGATTATGACTTTAGTTCGGCCACGATGTATTGTCAGCAAAAGGAAAACAAGGTATTGGCAGGCATTAATTTTATTTCAAACGGGGGTGATAAGCACATTAGCATCGATCGTCTGAAGGAAGGGAAATTTGTAGCCCGCGATCTTCGTCTGCGGTTTGAATTAGGGAACGTGCAAAATACGGAAGAGCTTTCACTTCCTGCATCGGCCAATGAACCGTTCAGCTTCACCATCGATCAATTGAATTTCAATTTTGAACTTTACATCGCCGAAATTAAAGGATTGAAAGGTCATTGGGAGAAAGGTGGCAGTGGAAAGACAAGCTGGATTGATTTTGTTTTTTATTCGGGAGAAGAAACAGAATTTGACCTGACTAAAATCAGTAAAGCGGTGATTGGATTTACGTTTTCCATTGAATTGGAAAAGGAAGGACCAACCTTTCAAAAGGCCGTTGTCTCGGAGAAAGCTGGCATTCTTAATGCGACCTGGAACGGACTGATGCTTGAAATTCCCGTAAAACCCCTGGCTCCAAGGAATGCATTTATTTAGATATCAGGTTGGTTTTTGGCGAAAATAAAAATCGAATATAAATTTGACTATATTTCGCTTCGTTTTTATTCTCTTTATTTATATAAATTCTAAACTTGATATTTCTACCAGAAGTAAAATTAGCATTCCTGGTTAAACCTGTTTCCTTCTATTGCAGTTCTCCTCAATTAACTACATTTGTCCGTCAATTTTAACCAATATTAGCATGAATGAAACTATTAACTAATGAAAAAAAACAATTGCAATGTAATAAATAGCATTTTATTCATATCTGTCTGCCTTCTTGTTTTGGCATCATGCAATATAAAGAAAATAGATTCCTCTTCTCAGTTAAACAACCTGAGCGTTACTGATTCAATCAAGCAAAAGGCAAACCTTGAAAAAATACTTAGCCTGCTACCTCCTGATCGCTTTGTCAATGGTCGAGTCTCTTTTCTGGATTCTTCATTCGTGGATTGGATTAAAAGAACCGGTGAACTACCACCCGATTTTGACCGAATGCCGTCCATCCCTTTTCTTCCTGATCCTTTGGTTCTGGATGAAGGAGGAAAGAACATACCCATAAAAACAATGGCACAATGGAAAGAAAAACGCGAGTGGATGAGAAAGCAGCTCGAGTATTACATTACTGGTACATATCCACCCAAACCTGAAAATCTTCAGGCAAAAATACTAAGTGAGAAGAAGGATGGAGAAACAATTGTCCGAATGATCGGATTAACATTCGGACCGGAAAATCAGGCTAATCTTACGGTTGAGCTGATGATTCCCCCTGGGAAAGGACCATTCCCTGTATTCCTGACCCAGTGGAGTCATCGTGAATGGGCCCAGATTGCTGTACGACGCGGGTACGTTAGTTGTATCTATGCAGGAGGAGACTCAAAAGATGATACCGAAAAGTACTCGGAAATATGGGCAGGGAAATATGATTTTACCAGGCTGATGAGGAGATCCTTCGGCGCTTACAGAGCTATCGATTATCTGTACACACTTCCTTTTATTGATAAAGATAAAATCGGAATAACCGGTCACTCCAGAAATGGCAAGCTATCTCTTATGGCTGCCGCGTTTGATGAGCGCATTACTGCCTGTATACCAGTCAGCGGAGGAACAGGTGCAGAAGTACCCTGGCGATATTGTTCACAAAACTATGATATAGAAGACATTGCTTTATTGGCATGCGCACAACCAGCCTGGTTGCATCCGCGATTAAGATTCTTTATCGGCCGTGAAAACAAACTGCCTGTCGATCAGAACCTTTTTATGGCTCTGATAGCACCACGGGGATTGATGCTGACAACGGCCATAAGCGAAGGAGCCAGTAATCCATGGGGTATTGAACAGGCTTATCATGCTACTCAGAAGGTGTATAAATTTCTGGGGGCTGAAAACAATCTGGCCATTAAATCACGGTACGGATTGCATAGCGTTTGTGCACGGGATATGGAAGAATATATTGATTTCTTTGATTACGTTTTTAAACGCAGTGACCATAAACCGGAGAACAGATTATTTTATAATTACTCCTTTGAGAAGTGGTGCGGGCTTAGCGGCGAGAAGATAAATCCAAAGAGTTACCCGGTTAAAAGTCTTGATGATCTGGAAACTGATGTACAGAACAATAAAATTATTTCTGTATCAGGTTGGGATAAAAAGAAATCCAACATCAGGAAAAATCTTCAATGGGTATTGGGAGTAGAGCCTCCGGGAGTTATTAACCCGGGTCCCGGACATTTCAGCAAGGGTGGCGGGGATGAAAATAACTTCGGCTCTTTTCTTGTGCGGCCCCGGGCAACGAATACGATGGGGATAATGCCGATCAGCCCTTACAGTGGTTTTGGTGATCAACTATTTGGTTATTTGTACTATCCAAGTAATGAAAAAGGAGATTTGAAAAGCGGAAATTTGCCTGCGGTAATATATCTTCATGAATACGATTATTCAAAAGGTTTCAATTCCTACCATCAGGTTGAGTCTTTGTTTCAATCCATCGTTGATAAGGGTTATGCCGTTTTCTCCTTTGATATGATAGGCTTTGGCAACCGTATCGAGGAAGGAACACGTTTTTATAACCGTTATCCTAACTGGTCAAAAATGGGTAAAATGGTTGTTGATGTTAAAGGGGCTGTTGAGGCATTGGCAAATCTTGATTTTATTGATAGTACAAAAATATTTGTCGCGGGTTATTCTCTTGGAGCTACTGTCGGCTTGTATGCTGCCGCGTTGGATGAACGGATTGCCGGTGTTGTTTCTGTTGCCGGCTTTACACCAATGCGTTTGAATACACCGGAGAAGGGAACCGAAGGTTTAAAAGCTTATTCACATCTTCATGGTCTGTTACCGCGGTTAGGATTCTTCGTAGGTAATGAAGATCGTATCCCTTATGATTTTCATGAGATATTAGCTTGCATTGCCCCGAGGCCGGTATTAGTTATTGCACCTGTAATGGACAAGGATGCAAATCTTGAGGATGTCAGGAATTGCGTTGGGCAGGCCAGGAATATTTACAACTTATACGGCACTTCGGATAATATTCAATTATTTTCTCCTGATGATTATAACAGGTTTTCAAATGAGATGCGTGAAAAAACTTATGATTGGCTACAAGACAGATTAATAAAATAAGTTTAATTGCATCTATTTCAGTGTTATGTATCTAATAATATATTAAGCTTGATAAAATCCTTATCCATACTGGCTTTAAGTGCTCTGGTCTTATTGCCATCACGGCTTTATTCAGTCAATAGTGAAATTGATACAATTAAGATGAACACCGTTCGTTCAAAAAGGGAGAGCATACCGGTGATCAATACTATTAATAAGGATTATATTATCCGGGTAAAAAAGAGTATTGGTGATATTAAACTTGACGGAATTGTCAACGAAGACGATTGGCGAAAAGCAGAAGTAGTGAATCATTTTCACATGGTACTTCCATACGATACAGGATATTGTGTTGCCAGGTCTGAGATTATGATGACATATGATGAAAAAGCTTTTTACCTCGCCTTCATCTTTCACGACACAATCCCGGGGAAACGACCGGTGGAGTCGATGCGGCGCGATTTTGTTTTTACCAACAATGACAATTTTGTTCTTTTTATTGATCCTTTCAACGATCAGACCACTGGTTATTCTTTAGGGATTAACGCTGCCGGGGCTCAGCGTGACGGGGCAATCAGCGAAGGGAATGTTAATAATCTGATGTGGGACAGTAAGTGGGAATCGGTAACAAAGAACTTCAATGACCGCTGGATATCAGAGATGCGTATTCCCTTTAAATCGATTCGATACAAAACAGGAGTTGACCACTGGGGGATCCAGTTTTCGCGCAATGATATGAAGCTAAATGAGAAGTCGGCCTGGGCTCCTGTACCACGACAATTTGCCACGGCAACCCTGGCATATGCCGGACAGCTTTTATGGGAAACACCTCCCCCCAGATCAGGGCTCAGACTATCGTTAATCCCATATTTAAACGGACGTGCTTCGCAAAACTTTGAGAAAGGGGAAGATATAAAATATAAATACGATTTTGGATTCGATGCAAAGGTAGGTCTCTCTTCTTCACTCAATCTTGATTTAACTTATAATCCTGACTTTTCGCAGGCTGAAGTGGATGACCAGGTTACCAACCTTGACCGTTTTGAACTCTATTTTCCTGAAAAGAGGCAGTTTTTCCTGGAGAACAGCGATCTCTTCGGCAATTATGGAGTACAGAATATCAGGCCATTCTTTTCACGACGGATAGGTCTGGATGCACCAGTCATTGCCGGTGCCAGATTAAGCGGTAAAGTTGGACAAGACTGGCGAATAGGGCTAATGGATATGCAAACCGCAACTGAAGGAGATCTGTTAGCAAGAAACTTTTTTGTTGCGTCGGTCCAAAAAAAGGTATTTGCAAGATCGAATGTGGGTATTATTTTGGTGAACAAACAGCAGATTAATGCACCGTCAGATTGGAAGGGTAACCGGTATAACCGGATTGCAGGATTAGAATATAACCTTGCCAGCCGCAATAACTTCCTGAATAGTAAGTTTTTCGTACAAAAATCTTTTACCCCCGGGAAAATGGCATCAGAAGAATATGCTCAGGGTATTGATTTGGCTTATTCAAGGAAGTCGTATCTTCTTGAAATGGAAGAATTCTATGTTGGCAGAGATTATAATGCTGAAGCGGGGTATGTTCCACGCTACGATTTTGTGAAGCTTAATCCAAGGGCAACCATAAAATTTTTTCCGAAAAATGGACTACTGGAATACCATGGTTTCTTAACGGAAGTTGTCAATTATTATGCTCCCGGAAACAGGGAGTTAACGGATAGGCAAATAGGCGCCAATTATATTTTTCAATTTAAAAACCGGGCACATCTGGATATTAAAAACAACGTACGGTATATTGTCCTTCAGAAAGATTATGATCCTACAAAAAGTGGAGCGTATTATCTGCCTGCCGGAAGTTCATATAAGGGGTATGATTTTGCACTCAATTTCACCTCGGATAACAGTAAACTTTTCAAATACCTGATTCATTCGGGTTATGGTGATTATTATAATGGTAAACGGTGGTTCGTTGAGGGCAATTTCAATTACCGGATCCAGCCATACGGATATATCTCGCTGATTTACAGCTACAATAACCTGATGTTGCCCGCGCCATGGGAACGTACACAGTTATGGCTTATAGGAACCAAACTCGATGTAACGTTTACAGATAAGTTATTTTTTACCACTTATGTCCAATACAACGAACAGGCAAATAACATCAATATAAATGCACGATTCCAATGGCGCTACAAGCCGGTTTCCGATTTCTTCATAGTATACACGGATAACTATTTCCCCAAATATATGGTCAAAAAAAACAGGGCATTAGTACTAAAAGTCTCGTACTGGTTCAACTAAAATCCGTGTTGTGAAGTGAATAAAAAAAGGTATTGAATGACAATAGTATAATATCAAAAAAGCAGTAAATCAATGACTTACTGCTTTTTTATTCGATTTGAAATCCCATTCCGTGGGCTGTACCGGATTCGAACCAAATGGCCTAAACCGCTGTATATCTTATATTTAAAATTCCCCAACTCAAGCAACTCACGGAATTACTCATCAACAAAAATTGAGACTTAAATCACTGATTACTAATTCAACACAAAGATAAACAAAAATTCTAAAGATCATCCTCTACCGAATTCTTAACAATTGCATAAGCAATCCTGATCGCCCGTTACTTTATACAATTCCCAGGCGGCCACGGCCCAGATCATGCGGCGCAGGTTGATGCTGAATTTGAACTGAACAGCATGGACTGTACTTATCTGCTTCAGGACTCCGGTAATTTGAGCTCATTTCTCCGGAAGAAAGTACCGTTGCCTTAAAGTTGCCTTGTTCAATCCGATTGTTGTAAATGCTGTATGCGCCAGATTTATAAATTGCTTTTTCACCAGTTTGCGCAATGGCAATGGTTTGCAGGCTACAGATTATTGCTGTCAGGTATATGTTTTTCGGGTTCATTTGATTTATTTTTTGATGACAATTTCAGTCGGCAAACCATTATCCTGCAATTTAATCCAACAGGTATTGGTCAATTTATCCCAGTTCCAAACAGCTTTGTCAGCAGTTTCATACCAGCCTTTTTCCAGTTTATCCAAACTGGTTTGCTTCAGTTTGACTGAATTCAAAACAACCGACTCAGGCGCTTTTTCTAAATGTATTTTGATTCCAATATTCCGTTCAGTTTCAGGATTATGTCCGTTTTCGTCGCGACGAAGAACGCTTACTTTCCATTCTTCTTTACCTGATACGCATTTCACCCCGGTCTTGCTACAGATATCTTTCTTGTAGTTATTCGTTTCACCATCATCTTCATACAACTGAAAAGTCGCGGATCGTCCTTCTGTAGCAGGGAAAATTTCAAACCAAACCGGTGCATTTTTCTTTTCTCGGATGTATTGCATCACGGGTGTTTGCGGAATAATTGATCCTTGCTTCACGAAAAGCGGAGTTGTTTCCAGCGATACCGGGTAATCAATCCATTGTTTGCCTGAATAGCTTTTTTGGGGATGATTAAAGTCGATCCATTCCCCTTCGGGCAAATAAATTTTCTTGGTAGTGGCGCTTTGTTCCATTACTGGAGCTACCAGCAATTCTTTACCAAACAGGAATTGCGAATTCAGGTTGAAGGTTTCCGGATCATCCTGATATTCCAGCATCAGCGCCCGCATCAGAGGTAACCCGGTGTCAAAAGCTTGTCGGGCATAAGTATAAATGTAAGGAAACAACTTGTATTTCTGTTCGATGGCCTTTTTGCAGATTGCTTCAGCTTCAGTACCAAATAACCAAGGCTCAACGGCATTGTTTCCTTCGTGGTGAATGCGGCTCAGCGGATTGAATGCGCCAAACTGTAGCCAACGCAAGTATAGTTCGCTCATCGCTTCATAATCTTTGATGTCGCCACAATATCCTGAAATGTCACAACTCCAGAAAGGAATTCCGCACATGCCTGCCGAAAGCGCCACAGGAATCTGATTTTCCAGCTTCTTCCATCCATCCAGTACATTATTTCCATCACCCACATCACCCGACCATCCAAATGTGTAGCGCTGCAAACCGGCAAAGGCAGACCTTGTCATTTGAAAAATCCGCTTATTGGGATTTCGTTTTTCGAACTGCTCAGTAACCACCTTGTCCCAGGTGAGCCCGTAAACATTATGTATTTCATTGTGCATACCCAAATGATGTTTCATAAACAGGCGATCGGTGCTTTCTTCGTTGCTCCAGGCAGGTTCGCCCATATCGGTCCAGAAACCCACAACGCCATCATCGATCACTTTTTGCTGGTATTTACCCCACCAGTCAGCGACTTCAGGTTTTGTGAAATCGACTATGCCACAATTTCCACCCCAGGGCCACGGCATGTCGTAGGACTTGCCGGTACGGACATCAGTCGCAAAATATCCCAGCGAATCGGCTTCCTGCCATTGCTTTTTGCCGGCTTTTGAAATAACCGGATCCTGCGAAACAATGACTTTGAAGCCGTCCTTTTTCAAATCAGCAAGCATTTTTACCGGATCGCTATAATTATCCTTCCTCCATTCAAAATCCTGTAAATTTTGCGTCCAGCCGATATCCTGATAAATAATATCGCAGGGAATTTGACGTTCACGATAACCCCTGGCAATTTCACGGGTCAGCTTTTCATTGGTGAGCATACCCCGGCATTGCGAAAATCCCAAAGCCCAGGCGGGAGGCATGATCGGCTTTCCTGTCAGCTCCATATACCGGCTGATCATTTGCTTGTAAGTTGGACCGTAAATAAAATAAAAGATCATTTCGCCCCCCGGAGTCGAAAAAGAGTAATAGTTTTCGTTTTTCGAACCAAAATCATACTCCGTTTTGAAAGTGTTGTCGAAGAATAATCCATAACCCGCACTGCTCATAAAAAACGGAATGCTTTTGTATAATGGATCTTCAATAATTTCATAACAAGGTTTATCGCTATTCCACATTTTGAACTGTCCACCGGCCCTGTTGATCGGACCGTTTTTCTCCCCAAGGCCATAAATTCGTTCAGCCTGCCTGAGTGATTTATAACCCGACATTTTTAAAGAGTCCTTCTCAAAGCCACGATTTTGAAAGTCTTCCATCAATAGCTTCTGGTACTTGTCGAAAATGCGAACCTGAAAAGGGGCCTTATTAATCCGTACAATCAGATCGCCGGTATAAATTTCATAGCTGCCCGGCTGTTCAGAAATTTGAAGGGTCTGAGCAGGTCCTGAATCCTTTTTCAGAACAGCAAACGACTCATTGTTCCGTTTGAAATCATCCTGGTCATACCAGAATTTCAGGATCCCTTGACTGACCTGCTGCAACTGTATTTTAGTGTTGTTTTCGCAGGTGAAAATAGCCCTGTCACCATTTACCATGAAGGCAATACAATTGCCCGGGGTCAAAGGTTGATGTACTGTTTTTTGGGCGAAGAGTGACCCCACCGACAAGATCAGGCTTGTCAGAAATATATTAATATGCTTCATAACTAAATTATTACAGATTTTAATTCTACATCCGGGCTTCTGAAAGCAGGGATTCAACTTTCAGCAACTACCGCCAACGGAAGTGAAATTAGTACTCAACCACCAACATATCCCAGTATTTAAGTTCAGGTAGCACGAAACTTATGCTATTTGCGTTTTGTACGAAGTTTAGTGAACGGGATGCTCCTCCAATTACATCAGGAGATGCCAGCCATATCTTTTTGACGATGGCATCACTTGTCAGCACAAGTTTGGCATCCTTTATCAGGACCGGGGCAACCTGGATACCTGTATTATCTCTCCAGTTCTGAGTTTTGGAATCTCCAAAATTGATCAGGTGAATAACCTGGATATTGCCTGCTTTCTTCCCGATAACCGCTACTTTCCCCGAAGCCGCAGGCCACGTTCCTGGCGACATTTTACCATCCAATGAGGCAAGTTTTACATTGTTGAAATCACCTTCGTCACGAAGCAGATTCTGGTAAGCGACTAAAAAGTCATAGTAATTAATCAAGGCGCTTTTCAGATCATCTTTCATACCCAGATTATCATTCGGGAAATACTCCTTTCCAAGCATATGTTCGCCTAATTCCAGATGGGCACCGCCAAAAGCGAAGATTACGGCATTGGTCATCAAAACGGAAGGGGTATTAAAATTGCCCTTGTTATTTGCCAGGTCATAATTCATATAGGCCGCCAGGACTGTATTTTTATTATTGCTGTAAGCATTATTCTGCTGAATCAGGTTTGAAAGGTCACTGTAGCTGTCAAAAGGACTCCATACTTCGGTATAAAGAAAATCTGCAGATGATTCGGCAATACCTTTTTGACCATATTGCGACACTGCATTCATCACAATATCCTTTTGGGGTTCATCTGCTTTTACTGCATCGATAAACGGTTTGTAGGTCAGAGAAAGATTCAGATAAGTTCCGTCGTATTTGTAACGAGCTCCCCTCTCGCCAAGCTGATCCATGTGAAAACCATCAAATGCCAGGAACTGGTAAACCTTTTTATTCTCATTGATTAAATACTGTTGCCAGGCGGTGTTTGAAGGATCAAGCAAATAAATATTGCTTAGGAACGGTGAAGAAAGCGGATGAAAATCTCTGTTTGTGTGAGTATTGTCAGTGTAAACGAACCATTCCTTATTCACCCCATCAGCTTCAGCGTCTTTCCATGCCCCATAGATCAAATTGTAAAACATGGCTTTCATATTGCGGCTGTGAGCACTGCTGATATATTTCTGAACGGTAGAAAAGTAAATATCCCGGTTAATGATATCCTTCCAGATACTTGCAGGCGCCGAACCCGTTAAAGGGAGTGGTTTGTGGTGTTTGTTCTGCCAGTCGTAAAATTGAAGACCGTTAATGTGATACCTGCACAGGGTACTAATTACAGCAGTTATTTCATCATCAGTTAACTGAGGAAATTTGGATAAAAACCCGTAGCGTGGAAACTTTGTCCAGTTGGAAGATACATCAACAGCTATGGTCGAATAAATTGTTTCTGTCCCATTTGTGGTTGAATATACTTCAGCAATATAACCTCTGAAATCTGTTGCAGGAGGTATCCATTTCCAGTTTGAACTCGTTACTGCAGCCTCAGAAAGAATTGTGTTTAAATATTTGAATCTCACTTTTGCTGTAACCGGAAGCGTGGCGTTATCAATTGTGAATTTAACCTCATCACCTGGATTGTAAGCAGCTTTATCTGTTGATATGGAAAGATCAAGGTAGGATGGAGTAGCCTGGTTTGCAGGCAAATCAGGTGGTATCACCTCTGAATCCTCCTCATTTTTATTACAGGCAAAACATGAAATTGCAACCAAAATTATTAAACAAATCCTTCTCAACTTCATTTCCGAGAATTTATACTATTGAATTTTACTGAATATGGCATGTAACCATTAAAACACCTGAATTTGAAAAATTTAGGAGGTTGTCTGTAAACTCGAAAAAAAGTGTTTTTTCTCTCTGTGCAACTCTGTGTCTACTCTGGTAAACAATTAATTACACAGAGTAACACGGAGAATACACGACTTGTCCCGATTTTTCGGGAGAGGAACACAGAGTTTTTGGACAGCCTCCTAAAAACTTTATTCTTATTTCTTTTGGATACTTATCGACAGCGTCTCAACGTTGGCATTGATCACGTAATCTCCAGCCAAAGAAATTGTCCATTTATTATCATCGGAAGCACCACCAATATGAAGGTACATGTGAGTATCATCAGTTCTCATGTACATATTCTGCCCCCAGCTGCCATCGCGGTTTACAGGAAATTTAAACTCACCGGCTACCATCGGTCCTGTATAATTAAAGATACATCCGTCAGTTGCATTTTCTGTCAGTTCAACTGCCCTATCGATGCTCCAGCCAATTGGGGTGGCACTACCTACCATGTATAGTTTCAACCGGTTGATCGATATTGTATTATCCAACAAACTGAGAGTAATGGTATAATAGCCTTTTTTAGCGATAGTCCATTTATCATCACCTGAAGTTCCTCCTTTGTGAAGGTACATATGTGAATCGTCTGTTTTCATATACATATCCTGGCCCCAGTCACCATTGCGATTCACCGGGAATTTAAATTCACCGGCCTGCATTACTCCTGAATAAGTAAACTCATACGGATTATTAGCGTTTTGAATCAACGGTGTGGAATTGCCTATATCCCAACCATTCGGAGCTGCACTTCCAACCATATAAATTGTATTGTATGGTGGCAAATCCATTTTGATGATAGATATTGTAAGGTCCAGTAAGCTAACAGTTACTTTATATACTGCTGCTTCGTTGACAGTAAACTTGTTATCAGGTTGGCTTTCCAAAGTACGGTAAACAATATGCGAATTGTCAGTACCCTTTTGATATGAAGGAAGTAATTGTCCTAAGGTGGTTATAAATTTCAGGTCGCCAATGCCCAGAGTACCCTGATAGATAAAAACAGTTGGATCACTCGCGGATGGATTCAGTGGAAGTGCATTATCCGGATTCCAACCTTTGGGAGAAGAATTTCCAATCAGATACAATGTTTTACTAACCGGCTGATAAGGAGTTGCCGAGAAACTAAATTCAGGAGAGTTATCTTTAATTTCAGGATTGGCAGAAATAGTAGCCACCACACGTGCATCAAACTGGGCTACCGTATTGGGTGTTATCTTCCATTTATTTAGCAGGTAATCATTCAATTCCTCTACTTTTATACTTTTTGCATACACCCCTTTACCCATGTCAAAACTTACCGGATTAGCAAAACTGTTCCCTTTTTTATCAACCTGCAACAGATAAGAAATAGAAGCTCCTGTTCCCTGATTGGTACCAGTAGTCCAGGTAAAATCGATGCCACTTTTTGCAGCATTTTTCTGAATTAAAACGATCTCACTTTTTGCTGCAGATAGGGCCAAAGGTCCAGCCATTTGAATTTTAAATTCTTCATACTTTGCGCAGGATGATACAAGTATAAATAAGGCAGCTATCAATCCTGTCCTGGAGTATAATTGTCCGGCATTTTGCGTGAAAATGCGCTTTATATTTAGATTTTTCATTTTTCTGTATTTTAAATAGCGTTAATCAGGAATTAATAACCGGTATTTTGTGTCAGATTCGGATTGGCATCCCGTTCTCTTTGCGGAACCGGAAACAATAAAAATTTCGAACTCATATTCGATTTTCCGATTGATTTCAGGAAATCGATACCGTACTGACCGTTATTAACCCGGATAAGATCAAACCATCGTTGCCCTTCGAATGCCAGTTCTAACCTACGTTCGTTCAATACTTTTGCACGAAATGCATCTTTTGACAAGCCAGTTACATTTTCTAAACCGGCGCGTGTGCGAACTTCATTCAGCGGTGCAGCAGCTTCGGCAGTTCGGCCAAGTTCGTTTAATGCTTCGGCTTTCATAAGTAGCACATCGGCATACCGCAACACCGGAAAATTCAGTGGACTGTTGTCAGAAGAAGATACTACTGATAATGGCACCAAAAACTTACGCAAATTGTATCCGGTCATGGAATATGATTTTTTGTAATCCTTACCATCAAATTTTGGGCAACCTTCATACAATACAGTCACGTCCTTACGTATATCACCAGGTTCATACGAATCCATAAATTCCTGGGTGGGTTGATTCCACCCCCAACCACCTGCAACCATATTTGAACTACGGGGGCCCGTGAAACAGCTGAGCCATGATGCCTGATTCTCGTTACTCCAGAATCCCATACCGGCATCGCTTACATACTGAATTTCAAACAACGATTCTTTGGAATTCTCGGTTGATGGATTAAAGTTGTCGCCATAATTGGTATTTAATGAATATCCCAAACTCTTCACTTGTTCGCATAAATCAGCTACTTTTTGCCAATCACCTAAAGTCAGATACACTTTGGCTAACATACCCAAAGCCGATCCTTTGGAGGCTCGTCCTACATCAGACCCTGAATATTGTTCTTTTGGAGGCAACAATGAAATGGCTTGATTCAAATCCAGAATTATCTGGTTGTAAACCTCCGCTTTAGCAGTCCTGAAAGGTCGAAGATCATCCCCTGGTTCAACAGGTTTAAGGGTCAAAGGCACATCACCAAAAAACCGGACCAGAATAAAATAGTAATGTGCACGCAAAAAGTAGGCTTCGCCCAACACCCTGTTTTTTAAACTTTCGCTGATGTTCATTTCAGGAACTTTTTGCAAAATGATGTTGCTGCGCAGAATGCCTGGCCAGGGACCACGCCATAAATCCAAAACTCCCTGATTATCTGAAGCCGTTATAAAGTTTGCTTCATCTTGTGTTTCGATACCATCGGTACCTCCTTCTCCTCCAACGTTGCTGTTTCCTGCCATAATATCGGTGGTCCACAAGCGCATGTTGTAAAGTTTTGGCCACTGCAAAGGTTGGTAAGCTCCGTTGATTGCGGCAACGGCATCACTTTCGGTCTGAAAGAAATTGGAAGTATTGATCGAATCTTCAGGCGATTTATTGAGAAAGTCTTCGCTACAGGCAAAAACCAGTGAACCAAATATCGCAATTGATAAATATTTTTTGAGTTTCATTGTTTTTTTGTTTTAAATGGTTAGAGGCCAAGATTAACACCAATGTTAAATGTGCGGGTCACAGGGTAAACATTGTTATCGATGCCACTTGTATTTATCTCAGGGGCAAATCCTTTGTATTTGGTCAACGTGTAGAGATTTTGTGCAGAGATATAGAATCTGGCAGAGGAGATATGTGCTTTTTTCATAAGCACCTTAGGAATGGTATAACCCAATGTAATGTTATTAATTCTCAGGTATGATCCATCCTCGATGAAACGATCAGAAGGTCTGTTATTTTGATTCGGATCATTAAAAACGGCTCTCGGCATGCTATAGCCCGAGCCGGGGCCGATCCATCGGGTCAAAGTTTCAGTGGTCTGGTTTTGCGCAACAGCCATCGCTTCGCTCCAGAAACGGTTGGCATTACAAATTTTATTTCCGGCAATTCCCTGCAGAAAAATACTTAAATCGAATCCCTGAAAGGAAAAACTGTTATTTAAAGCAAAGATGAAAGTCGGGTTTGGATTTCCCAAATAGGTACGATCTTCATCGTTGATTATTCCATCATTGTTCAAATCCACAAAGCGGATATCTCCAGCCGAAGTACGGTTATTGGGATCATTACCTGGAACCTGAACAGCGTGATTGTCAACTTCTTCCTGTGACTGGAAGATGCCATCAGTTTTAAATCCGTAGAAGAAATTGATCGGCTGACCAGCCTGAATTAAAGCCAGATTTTGATTCAGCCCGATACTTCCGCTTGACATAGGAATGGTATCATTAATACTCACCACTTTATTTTGATTGAATGATACATTAAAAGAGGTATTCCATGTCAATTTTCCGGTAAGGTTTCTGGAATTAACTGTAAGTTCAATACCCTTATTTTCCATTTTACCAGCATTAATTGATGGAACATAGACATCAGAATATCCGGTTGAAACCGGAACTGACATGGGCACCAGCATTTTATCGGTTTTTTTCAGATATGCATCTACGGTAATATCTACTCTTTGTTTGAACATCGTGGCATCGAAACCGATGTTTGCCTGTTGTTGTTCTTCCCACTGTACTGATGGATTGGGCATTCTGGTTGGCACAACGGCCGAAACTATGTTGTTGTTGAAGTTGTACTTAATTGTGTTCAGTTCAGAAGCAAAAGAATAATTGCCAATTTCCTGATTTCCGGTTACACCATAACCTGCGCGAAGCTTCATATCATTGACAAAATTGATATTCTTAAAGAAATCTTCCTCAGAAATACGCCAGGCTACCGATGCAGAAGGGAAAATGCCATATTTATTGCCTTCACCAAAACGCGACGAACCATCGCGGCGAACCGTTGAAGTTACCAGGTATTTGTCGGCAAAAGCATAATTTACACGTCCCATATAAGAGAACAAAGCCCAACTGTATGAACTACCGCCAACGGTAGGTTGCAGTGTTCCATTATTCAATTGTTGAGTCTGGTCACTGGCAAAATTCTGAATAGAACCATTTATGAAGTTATTCCGGTTCTCCTGGGCACTGGTTCCCGCCATAGCGCCTAAACGATGTTTGCCGATTGTACGTTCATAAGTAAATGTATTATCCCAAACCCAGGTCAGATTTTTATTGTATTGCTGCCCCAGATATGAATTTTCCTTTTTACTTGTATCCCATTGAAATTTTGGGCTCCAGGTGCGCGAATCCCAAAAATTAGCCTGAAGGCCAAATGATGATTTAAATTTCAAACCTTTATAAATATCCAGTTCCCCAAAAATATTTCCAATCAGGTTAAATCCTTTAGTTGCATTCTCTACCGTTTTGGCGGAGCCAATCGGATTAGTCAAACTTCCATCGTAGATTGGTTGAGCAATTGGACCGGAATAGCTTCCATTGTCGCGAAATATTGGCTGGGTAGGTAACGCAAGCATGGCATTACGAATATTAAAATCGCCACTTGTTTTGATATCATTATTTAAAGTCAGGCTATTTCCTATCTTTAATTTTGAAGTCACCTGGCTATCAGTATTCAATTGAAATGTATAGTGTTTGAAGCCGGTATTGATCACAATACCTTGACCGTCATAGTAATTCCCTGATAGATAATATTTGGTTTTTTCACCGCTGCCGGAATAGGACATTGAGTAATTCTGTACTGGTGCGGTGCGAAAAAATTCACCCATCCAGTCAGTTCCAACACCCAGGCTTTCAGGATTGGCAAAGGCAGGATTTTCCATCAGCCCTGCATTTGAAAGAATATCGTTGTGTAAGGAAGCAAATTGTGACGCGTTAAGCACCTTAACCATATTCGTTGCTTGCTGAACTCCGTAAGAATAATTAAAATTCACCTGCGACTGACCATTCACTCCCCTTTTGGTAGTTACAATTACCACTCCGTTAGCCCCCCGTGATCCGTATATAGCCGTGGCTGATGCGTCTTTCAATACTTGAAGTGACTCTATATCATCCTTATTGAGCTGATTCAGACCACCCGAAACAGGCATACCATCAATCACGATCAGTGGATCGCTGTTGTTGATTGTTCCTGTACCACGAATTCTGAAAGTAGCATCATCTCCCGGTTTTCCGGATGATATTACCTGAACACCGGCAGCGCGTCCCTGCAATGCATCGCTAATGCTGGGAACCGGCAATGAACGCAAATCACTCGTTTTTACCACAGCTACCGAACCTGTCAGATCCTTCTTACGCTGGGTGCCGTATCCAATAGCAACCACCTCTTCAATTCCGACAGTTTCTTCTTCGAGTTGAATGTTTATTGTTGTTTTGTTTCCAACGGCAATTTCCTGAGACTTCATCCCGACAAACGAAAATTGCAGCGTTGCCATTTCCGGAATATTTGAAACTGAAAATCTACCATTTCCATCGGTAATTGTTCCATTAGTGGTCCCTTTAACTACCACTGAAACGCCCGGAAGGGGGCCGCCGGAAGCATCGGAAACTTTACCAGTGACAGATTTTTGTTGCTGAACAGGAGCATTTATATTGGCTTTCTCCTTGTCAACCAGAACAATCTGCCTGTTGACCACTTCGTATGAAACTTTTGTCCCTTTAAAAAGCTCTTCCAACAGATACTCAACAGATTTGTTTTTGATGTCAATAGTCACAATCCGGTTCACATCAATGTTTTCATTCTTGTACATAAAGAAAAAATCGCTTTGATCTTCAATTTGCTTCAATACTTCCCTGACTGACGCATTTTGAAGTGAAATGCTGAGTTTTGTTTGCTGGGAGTACACACTTGCACTTACGTGAATAAGTGTTGCCAGAAGGAAAAACATAGTTAATTTCATAACTCGTAACCATTTAAAGAGGGAGCAATGCCCCTCATCATTAAACCATTTTTTTTTCATAAGTTTGCAATTGTAAAAGGTTAAACTAATCCCATCCAAATGGGTTTTTTTATCCATGTTTCATGTTACAGCATGAAATCTAAGGGAAAGTGTTACAGCACTTTCCCTTTTTTGTCATGGTTTCATTATCAATACTGTGTTTTCTTTTATTTCATAGTTTATTTTTGTTGTTCTCGATACCAATTGAAGCATTTCTCTCAGACTTTCGGTCTTAATGGTCATCGTATAACGCTCCCCTGTATCAATTGACGGATCAACAGTAATCTTTACATCGTACCAACGTTCCATCTTCTTGATTACCTCCTCAAATGGAGCATCATCGAACTTTAACAGGTTTTCTTTCCATGAAGTATAGAGTTCTGTATTTACCTTCTGATATTTTAGCCCATTGGTTTCGCAGTTCAGGGTGACTTGTTCCCCCGGCTTTAGCAGTAACTGCTGTCCGTTTGCTGTGTTCAACGCATTAACCGACCCTTCTTCCAGCGTGGTGAAAAATTCACTATCTTCCGGATAGGCGCAAACGTTAAATCGAGTGCCCAAAACTTCCACTTTCAACTTTCCCGCATTCACTATAAACGGATGTTCCTTGTCTTTAGCGACATCGAAAAAAGCTTCACCCTCGATAAATACATCGCGTGTAGTGCTGCTAAAGGCAACCGGATATTTGAGTTTTGTTCCTGAATTGAGCCAGACTTTTGTGCCATCGTACAACAAAATTTGTGACCGTTCGCCATTTGGAACTTCAATGGTATTGTAGAGCGATGATAATTCGGTGTTTTGGTTTCTGTTGAAGAAGTAAAGGCTTAACGAACCCAATACAAAGGCAAGAATAAACACGGCAGCATATTTCAGAAGCGATTCGAATAGTGGGCTTCGAAGCAATATCCGTTTGGATTCAGGATAAGAAAAAGCGGGAATTTTAATCTGTTCCGGATGATCAAGTCCGGAGACTACCCAAATATTTTTCAGTTGATTATATCTTTTTTGGTTTTCGGCTGATGACTCAATCCAGTCCAGAATTTCGACAATCCCGATTTCGGAAGTAATTTCTCCGCTGATGTATCCTATTAACTTTTCGTCGTACATTGATGAATGAGATTTGAATGTATAACCCAATCAATCCCGTTTACCCTTATCGAGAAAAGTTATTTTTATTTCTGAAAGAGAAAAAGGATATAAAATAAAGGAAGGTAATCTTTTAAATCGGTTTTTAACGATCGGAGCGCTTTAGAAATCTGAGCCTCGACCGTTTTGATGCTTAAATTCAGTTCCTCAGCAATCTCCCTGTTTTTTTTGTCCTCAAAACGACTCATTTCGAAAACTTTGCGACAGGCTGGCGACAACTTTTCAAGTGCCACATGGAGTTGGGTTTGTAGTTCCTCAAACACAAAATTGCTGGTATCGAAATCGTACAGAGACTTGTAGTTAACTTCCAACTGCCTCGATTTAATGTAGTTGTCGTAGTTTTGTTCGGATCTTAGATGGCTGATGATTTTCAGCGATTTGTTCTTGGTGAGGGTGAAGAGCCAGGCATTAAGGTTGGTGTCGTTTCGCAACGTATTCCTTTTATCCCACAATTCAGTAAAAACATCCTGAACGATATTTTTTGAAGCTTCGGAATCGAGAAGGTATTGTTTGGCAAAATAACTAAGTCGTGGGTAATAGAAACGATATACTTTTTCAAAAGAAGGTTCATCTCCTGATTTGATCTTTTGCAGTATTTCTTCGGTCGCCAAGTCCATGGTTACGAGTTTTCGTTTGTTTTAGGTCTAATTGAATTAAATGTAAAAATAGATAGAAATATCGATATAAATTGCCTTAGATATTTATCCATAAGAGAGATCATTTTAAAAATGTAAATCGCAGGAAAAATTGTACAAAGGCAAATTAACCTTCTCGCTGTTCTTCCTGCCTACAAACTGGATTCCAAATGTTTGTTTTTCTTTCATATCAAAAACGTTAATTGCAATGACCTTTTTCATTTCAACTCATTTGATATGATTTGGCCTTTCCAGTCAGAAGGGCAACCGCATCAAAATGAGCCAATTTTATTCAATAAAAATGGATAGTTTCAAATTCATAATAAAATGAATTACAAACTATTACAGAGGTCGCCGTGAGCAAACGTAATACAAAAAAAATCTACTCACGGAATAGCTCACGAATTACTTGATATGAATTGGATTATTTTGATATGAGATAAAAATATAAAGTACATTAAATCGTTGATTTAATGTACTTTGATTCGATTTGGATTCCCAAAAAGTGGGCTGTACTGGATTCGAACCAGTGACCCCTACCCTGTCAAGGTAATGCTCTAAACCAACTGAGCTAACAGCCCTTCTAATCAACTACCTCATTAAACCCACACAATTCGACTTTCGTATTTTCAATAATAAAGGTACCTGCTTACTTAAAAGATACCGGTCGAACAAAATATTTACTACATTTATCAAGGAATTAACCGCTAAATAAATGTCCCTTTTTATAAACCCGACGTTAAAACCGAAAATAGGAACTGAAATGATTGTGCCCGTTTACGAGTGTGCGGCAAAGATAGTACAAAAATCTTTAACGATTATCACCTATTATTTGAAATTCAAATTTTCACCCCATCATCAATCATAATCAGTACCAAAACAGTGATAATAGGTCGATGCACCTGAAGTCTCAAAATGATTCTCAAAGATCTGTATTTTTGGGGTACATAAAAATCTGAACATCCGGTGACATCAACTTCTCCATATGAGTATACCCATCATCACACCAATTGAAGATTCAGCCGTTAATATCGTTAACCAAACTGATGTTAATCAACTGAAAAGAGCCGATGAAATATTTGAATTCATAAACAACAAATATGGATTACCGCCAAACTGGACCAGACCACAGGGATTTATATCCTTGTCCAAAATAATATTGGAACAACAGGTGAGTTTAGCTTCAGCAAATGCACATTTTATTTATTTAATGTTTTGCTTACAGGCAAAAGATATTTTTCCCGGTGGCGATATTGCAGTAATCAATACGATAAAAGAACTGAGTATAAACAGCTTACTAATTCATGGTTCGGTTATTTTCTGCGTCTTTTTTAATCAGATCTTCCAAATCATTCACCGGTTGTTCAATTTCATATGGAATCGGCCTACGGCTGAACTGCTGAAAATAGAGCAGACAGGCATCTTTCCATATTTGTGCATTACGGCTTTGTTCCCGGAGTTTACCCTGAACTTCTGTAAACCGTTGCTGATCGGTATAAGGCTGAACCATATCCCAAACCTTTTGAAATTGACGTACTTGTTCCAAACCAGTATTATAACGGTAGCACATTTCAACCCACAAGGTGCGTCCGTCCTTCATTTGATGATCCCATGGAAGATGGTGAAACCACAACAGAAAGATTTCAGGACATGTTTGCGGATTGGAAAATAGGGAACGAAGTGGTTCCTGATATTGGACGACTGCATTGCTGCCGGTATTTGTGCGGTCGAACCCGATGCCCAGGGTGTCTGCCTTATGATAATAGGGTGGCGTCCAGTCCTTTCGCGCTCTAACCGGAGCCCACCACGGGCCGGGACCGTAATGTTCATCTGCCGAAAAGATGTGGTGTAATCCCAGTGGCATCATGTAATTTACGACCGCCTCCCTGCTTTCCATCATCATTTTCTTAACAGGTTTCAAAAAATTATCTGCCCGGTCAGGTGAAAATATGTTTTGGTGAGAATCGGCAGGGGAGTATGGGTAAAAGGTGAGTTTAATCCATTCATCGGCAATTTGTTCGCTGGTCAGTATGTTGTTCCAGGCAAGACGGCCAAAGGCGTACCAGTTTGCCTATGCAAAATGATGCCCGCACCAATTGACATCCATTCCGACATTCGAAACTCCGGCAATGGCTGTGTGCTTTTGCGGATAAACACTTCCATCTGTACAGCGTCCAACTGTATTCCCTACGTTCCCGTGATAGGTGTCACTTTGCAGGAATTCTTCCCACATAGGCGACAAGTAAGCCAGGTGAATGGAATGTCCCAGGTATTCCTGGGTAATTTGCAATTCGGCCATAACCGAAGTTTTTTTCATCGCACCAAACAACGGACTGAATGGTTCGCGCGGCTGGAAATCAATCGGTCCATTTTTCACCTGAATAATGACATTGTCGCGAAACTGTCCATCGAGCGGCATAAATTCAGAATAAGCCTGTTTTGCGCGATCTTCGTCCGAAGTTTTGTAAACAAAAGCACGCCACATTACTATGCCATCAAAAGGATTAAGGGCATCGGCCAGCATATTGGCGCCATCGGCATGGGTGCGTCCAAAATCCTGAGGACCAGGCTGACCCTCGCTGTTGGTTTTAACCAAAAAACCGCCAAAATCGGGAATCAACTTATATACCTCAACAACTTTATCGTTCCACCATTTTATCACTTCCGGGTTAAGAGGATCGGAAGTTTTCAAGCCTCCTATTAATGCCGGGGAGGAAAATTTAACTGACAAATAGGTCTTTATACCATACGGCCGCAGCACCCCGGCTATAGCCTTCACTCTTTCAAGGCACTCAGGCGTCAGCATCATTTGCGAGGCATTGACATTGTTAAGCACCGAACCATTTATACCTATCGAAGCATTGGCCCTGGCATATTCTTTCCAGCGCGCCACGTCCTTTTGAGTAACCGCGAGTGAATCTGTTCCATGATGCCAGAAAATTGAACGACCGGCATATCCCCGTTCGATAGTTCCGCTGAGGTTATCCCAATGATCGAGAACTCGCCGTTCATACGATGGATTAATGATTTCATTCTTTATTGCCTCCCCGGTTTGCTGGCGACGCAACAGTTCGTAGACACCGTATAAAATTCCAGGATCAGTACTGGCCTGAATGCCGGTTGAACTTAATTTAAAACCATCACCCTTTATACTATTGTCGGACCTGACCGTAAAAACAACCGATGCCGAAGCTTCCCCCTGCCAACCCTGCTGCAATTCCTGCCGGGCAATATCGATGGTTGCTGACTTTTTTGAACAGATGACATTTACCGTCGCGGTGTTTTTACCGCGAAGCCAAAGATTATGTCCATCTTCAGCCTGTAAGGTAAGCGAAATAATAAATAAAATGAATGTACTGATCAAAGACTTCAAATCCATATTGTCCATTTTATTGCCTGCTGATTTCAAGAACCTCTCCTTTTTTCGTTGACAAATCATATTCATACAACTTTTTCAGGTCAGCGTCAGCAGCCTTAATTGTTGAATGATTCAAAGGATGTTGTATTTCAGCCACAGTATAGAATGCGTTGGAGTTTTCTCCCTTGGCCTCTTTCAATTTTTTGCCTTTCAGCGGAGAATAAGAGCGCACGCGTAAATTTCCACCCAGTGAAGATTTTATTACAGCCTTGTTTAATTCACTATTCTGCCATTGCATATCAACCTCGAAACCTCCTCTGGCTCTCAATCCGCTTATGCTTCCGTTTTTCCATACTGATGGAAGGGCTGGCAGTAAATGTACGGCGCCATCCTGGCTTTGAAGCAACATTTCTGCAATTCCTGAAGTGCACCCAAAGTTTCCGTCAATCTGAAATGGCGGATGGGCATCGAAAAGGTTAGTATAGGTTCCTCCTGCCATTCTACCACCTGGAAGGATAGGTTTTAATTGTTCCGTAATCAGTTTATAGGCATGGTCGCCATCGAGCAAACGTGCCCAAAAATTCACTTTCCAGCCCATCGACCATCCGGTTGATGCATCGCCACGGGCAATTAATGTGGTTTTTGCAGCATTGAACAGTTCCGGATTACGGTATGGAGAAATCTGGTTTGAAGGAAAAAGTCCGTATAAGTGCGATACATGCCGGTGTTTATCGGTTGGATTGTCCAGATCTTCCATCCATTCCTGCAATTGTCCCCATTTTCCAATTTGCATAGGGGGCATCCTTTTTAACGTCTCACTAAGTGTTACAACCAATTCCTGATCGGTGTCCAGAATTTGAGCCGCTTCCATTGTTTTTGGGAATATATCGAATACCAACTGGTTATCCATGGTTACTCCGGCAGCCAACGTCGATGGGCGACCTTGCGGGTTGTTCTCAGGAGAAGTGGAAGGAGCAACCACCAACCATTTGTTTACAGGCTCTTCAACCAGAAAGTCGAGATAAAACATTGCTGCTTCCTTAATTACAGGATAAACCGATTCCAGGTATTTTTTATCGCCTCCAAAAGCATATTTATCGAAGAGATGTTGTGAAAGCCAGGCACCACCCATTGGCCACATACCCCAGGTTGCTCCGTCGATTGGCCCGTTAATACGCCATATATCGGTATTGTGGTGTAATACCCAACCTCTTGCACCATACATATCCCGGGCTGTTTTTTTCCCGGTTTCCGAAAGTTCGCGTACCATCTGAACAAGCGGCTCATTCATCTCCGACATATTGGTAATTTCCGAAGGCCAGTAATTCATTTCAGTGTTGATATTCACCGTGTATTTACTATCCCAGGCCGGAGCTAACTGATCAGCCCAGATCCCCTGCAGATTAGCAGGTTGTCCGCCTGGCCGCGAAGATGAAATCAACAAATAACGACCGAACTGGAAATAAAGACTTACAAATTGAGGATCGTTTCCTTTGGCAAATTGCTCAAGACGAACATTGGTAGGATTTTTTGCGGCATCGGTTACCCCCAGATCAAGTTTTACCCTGTTAAAATATTTCTGAAAATCAGTAATATGATCTTTTATAAGCTGATTATAACTCTTTTTCACCGCTTTCTGCAGGTAACCGTTTACCCTTTGCCCGGCATCAGCGCTCAAATCGTGGTAGTTTACGAAGTTTGTCGCAATTGAAATATACAGGGTCACCACATCAGCATTAACAACATCCAATGAAGATTCTGATGCAGATACTTTACCTCCCTTAGTCACAATTTTAACCCTGGCCTCGAATTTTACGCTTCCGGCCATCTTTTCAAATTCCCTGGTTATTCCTGACATAATAAGTTCGCCGTTTCCATTCGTGCTAACACTTACCTGTGAAGGCTTTGGACGATCCATTGAAGCAGAGAATGATATAGAACCAGGTTTGTTGGCTTTAAACTGCGCCACGATTACCTGATCGGGAAAGGATGAAAATACACTGGTTTCATATTTAACTCCGTTCAGTTCATAACGCGAAGAGGCTACAGCTTTTTCCAAATCAAGTTCTCTGTAATAATTGGTATAATTATCGCGCCCCGGAAATGTCAATTTCAGATTACCAACCGTTTGGTAAGCCATTCCATGTGAAGCTTTCGTGATAAAATTCCTGTTCACCAGATCCTGTGCTTCTTTGTATTTGCCATCGAAGATCAGTTTTCTGACTTCAGCCAACGACCCTTTTGCATCAGCATTGTCGTTCCGGTTAGGGCCACCTGCCCATAGTGTGTTTTCATTCAGCTGAATGACTTCGTTACCCGGATCACCAAAAACCATGGCACCCAACCGGCCGTTTCCAACCGGGAGCGCTTCAACCCATTGTTTCGCAGGTTGTTCGTACCAAAGTTTCAATAAGGAGTTGTTTTGAGCGTTGACATCAACAAATATTGCCACACTTACCAGCAATAAAAGAATCACATTTTTCATTTTTATTTTCAGTTATTAAGATTATCATTAAATATATCCAACTATTCTCTTTTTGGAGATTGGTTGAATTTAATTTTTGAACCTGATCCAGTCAATTTCCACCGGGGCATCTTTCAATGTTAAAAACAGATTATGAATGCCTTTTTGCACTTTAGATACTTTAACTTCAACATTCTTCCAATCATTTGCTTTTGGAATTGTTACTTCGGCAACAACAGGACCATCGGCCTTATCCGACCGGATCTGAACGGTGCCACTACTAGCCGATCGGGCTTTTATTTCGACAGTTTTCAGTTGTTTACGTCCAAAATCAACAGCATTGTATTGCACCCATGATTGGGAGTCTTCGAGAACTGTTTTCCAGCCGGAAAAAGTATTGACCGTATCAAGAAGTGCAATAGATGCACCGTTTTTGCTGAGGTTGCTGTAACGGTCGGGCTGAATATTTTCTTTGGCAGAAGTTATTCCTACTCCACGCAACGTTGGTATTACTTTCTGAATTTTACCATCGGTATCAAAGAACAAACTGTCAACCCTTACTGACCTGTTTTTATCGAACTTCGGAGAATAGTCGTTGTGGTGATAAAATAAATACCATTGATTATTATACTGAACAATCGATTGGTGGTTGGTCCAGCAGTTTACGGGCGATTCATCCATAATCACACCCGTCATTTGGAAAGGCCCCAGTGGGTTATCTCCAGTTGCATATTCGAGTCGTTCAATTTTATTTTCAACATGTGGAAAAGTAAGGTAATAAACGCCATTGCGTTCAAAAACAAAAGGTCCTTCTTTGAGTCCTTTATCTGGCAAATTGGGAATTGCCATTGGCTCTGAATCAATTTCAAACATATTCTCTTTTAACCTGGCCACAAAAAGATTTCCCATCGACCAGTACAAATAAGCCTGCCCGTCCTTGTCGATAAACACATTCGGATCGATCCCATTAACTCCTTTAATTGGTTCGGTTTGCGAAATATATGGTCCTTCAGGTTTGTCGGCCACGGCGACCCCAATACCAAAACCTTTTCTTCCGTTAGCCCCAGCGATGTTTTTATTGGCCGGAAAATAGAAGTAATACTTTCCGTTTCGTTCAATACAATCGGGCGCCCACATACTGTATGATGCAGAATCGACCCATGCAACTTTGTTTTGGCCAACAATCATACCGTGATCAGTCCAGTTGGTCAGGTTTTCAGAAGAAAAAACATGATAGTCTGCCATGCAGAACCAGTCTTTCCTCAAACCTTTTCCTTCCGGAGCAGGTATATCATGCGAAGGAAAAACATATACTTTGCCATTAAGCACCCTTGCAGCAGGATCGGCAGAAAACTGGTTGCGAACTATGGGATTCTGGGCTGACAATCTGCTTTCACCCAGCAATACAAGACTTAGAAGCAGCCATTTGTAAATTTTCATCCGTTTATTTTTAATTCGTTCTGATTTTTTCATCATTCAATTATTTCGAATTTATAATGATTCTCCGGTAACTTGTGAGATTAGGTTCCCCATTGTCAGTTACTTCACATATTACGTGAAAATTTAGTCCTGCTGAACCAGATGGTATTTTAATCGAAATCTTATTTGAATTATTATCGGGAATTATAATTTCCTGTTGATATGTTCCTGCTTCGGGCAATACCCACCACTTAAAACTTATTCGTTCATTTTCAGGATCGTATGATTTTGACGCATCAAGCGAAACCTCTTTTCCCTGTTTGATTCCAATAGGAATGGGGGCAATGCCATTATCACCATTAAGAACTATAACCGGGTTTCGGTTGCCCTTACCGTATGCTGCCCAATCCATTCGGGCGGCAAAATTATTGAAGGTAGCCGGATAAAAATACGCTTCATACTTAGAGCAAATCCCGTTGGCTTTTCCCTGATGATTTGTATATGCAAACGTAGTGTCATCAGGAGCTTTACCCCGTTCGAAATAACCTCCCCAACCAACTTGATCCGGAATTTGAGGATTGTTTAATCCATTCGGCATCATATGTAGAAATGAAGGAGTATCACCTTCAACACCATACTTAAATTTTGGATACATCTTACCAATGTTCCCATGACTTTGAATGTGTAGCGCATATTCGTCCCATTTTTGACGACCTGTTCCATTTTGATATTTCCATGCACATTCATCCCATAGAAACATAAGGTCTTTTTCAAATTCTCTGCGCATCCACTGGTGAGAACTTATATTAAAAGGTGTACCTTCCTTGTATGACCTGTCCTGGTCGGTAATAGCATAGGTTGGTATTTTATGTAAGAACGTCTTTAGCTCATCATTATTTCTCTCTTGCTGAACCTGCCATATTGCCTGAGCCAAAGTGTTGCCGCCTCCCCATAACAATATCCACAAGGGACGTTCATCTTTTTCATCGGCCGATTTTATAATCAAATTACTTCCATCCGAAATATTGTCTTTCCCAATTTGATTCACACCTCTTTTTTTACTGCCAAACATGGTTTTTTTCCGTAAATATCCGGGACTTGGCCAATAGCCAATAGTCTGCCGGGATTCATCTTCTTTGAAGCCAACCTGGCCGGAACGTTTTATTAGATTTGGCAAATCTTTTTCATAAGCATTAATAGCAACATGAATTAGTTGAAAAAAATCATCACGGGTTTCTTCAAGACTCCAACCTGTAGTATAAATAATTCCTTCAATTTCAAACATATCACCATGTACAAGAAGTCTTACCAATGATTCACTATCGTCTGTCTCCCACGTTGAAACATCGGTGAGAACAATAATACGTGGTTTGAGTGTTTTCATTTCTTCCTGTCCATAAGCAATAACTGAAGTTAGGACAAAAAATAAAGCAACAACTGCCAGGTATTTAAATTTCATAACAGATTATTTAGCTTCTTTCACCAATTCATTAACGGCATTTGCCAGGAAGACATACCAGGCGCCACCATCGATAATACATTCGTTTTCGCCCCACAGGAAAGGCCAATCATCTTTATTTTCGAGGTAGTCTGGTTTCAGCAATACCAACCCGGGAACAACCCCTCCGGCAATTGCCGTAAAGTCGCCTCTGTTACTTCCATAAGCTACTTTTTTTGATTGAGTACCCACCGAACTGACAAAGGATAAATTTGAATATGGATGACAACCTAACACATAATTAAGTCCTTTATAAACATATTCCGCACCAACAACATCAGGAAAGGCTTTGTGCACAAAATAATTGGTTATTGACCAATTTATTGCCTGTGAACTTCCGCCCCATCCGCTGGTTATAACCGGCACTCCGTAGGGATTATCCTTAATGCTATTGTCTAATGTTTCCTTGTATTTCAAGACATAGTCTTTTAACTTGGATTTATACGCTGCATCCATATAAGGGATTGCGATAAGTGCCTGATTAAAGCTACTTCTACCTCCAAAACCATTAAAATAGCCTGAATTTCTTCCTGTTCCCTCAGCTATCTGGTCAAGCATTGGCCATATTTGTTCCAGATATCTATCGGCATATTTTTTCTCATGTGTGGTAATAAAAAGTTGAAGTACTGCAAATACATCACCTCCCCGTCCCATCCTTGCAGATGCGTTATTAGTGTTCTGTGAATTTTTGCTTGCCTCGTCAGCCTCTTCCACCAGTTTTTTAGCTATTGTCAAACTTTTATCTGCCAGCTCGTTGTTGTAACCTTTAAGGACGCGGCTTGATGCAGCCAATGTAGCAGCCGTCTGGTAATCCAAAAATGAGCTTCGGTTGGTAAATGCCCATCTGTCGTCCAATGTTCCGCTGTATTTCCCGTCAGCTACATAAGGCTTCAGGGCTGGATTATACATCAGGTTGTCGGTTTCGGTCATGGCATCGCCAAGATGATGGTATTGGTGAAGATTTGGAACAATGATTCCCCGGACCGGGTGACCAATATTTTCGCACTGTGCTACGAGGTTTAAGGTACCGTGTTCAATTTGTTGTAAAACATCAGGTTTGCCATCGGGGCGGTGAATATCCACATAGCGGGATTTCTGATCAATAAATGTTTGATCCCTGTCAACTTTTAAGACCTCCCACGATTCAACAAAACTTGAAATAACGCTGTTGTGAGAGCCGGTCTGAATATCGAAATCTCCCGCATCAAACCAGCCACCCACAGCCATTCCCGGTATATGTTCAAGAGATTTGTATTTTGTATCGGTAGTCGGGCCCTGTCTGTAGCCATCAAAATGCTGGGAATTGATCGGGGCCTGAAGGCAATCATCGAGAAAAGGGGCGCCATGCCATACCCGGTAAGCTTCGTTCACTTCCATATGATCCATTTGAACAGGGAACCAAACATCCATGGTTGGGTGCCATATATTGTCGTAAACATTTGGGCCAATGGCGAATGTATTTGTTTTTTGATTGCCGTACTGAATAAAATAAATTCCAGGTTCTTTAACCGTACTGAAATCAAACTTCGTGTAATTATACCGAAGGTATTTTCCCCACACTTTTGCTTCACCTTGAAATTTCTCAACAAATTTACCTTCGGCGGTAACCTGGAAAACTGAAGCTTTTGCTAAAGGTGTATCATTTTTGTCCAGTTCAATAACAGCAACTTTCTCCTGTTGAGGCACATATCCCACCTGCGAGAACCCAATTACAGGTTCTCTTTTCCAGTTTGGAATGGCATTGGGTTCAACATACCAGGTCAATACTTTTCCGGTTTTATTGGCCGGTAGCAAACTGCGAACTACAAACCATCCGTTCTGGGCCAGGTTACGGCCATCAAAGAGCATCATATCGGAAGCCAAACTTTTAATCTTAACAAAGCGTTCAGGATCTTCCGGAGCCATTACGATTGTTTTGCCTGTTGCAATCGGATAGGGCGCAATATATTCACCTCTGCCTTTGTCATCAAATGTTGTATGACCACTAAACTGATGTATTTTTTTACTTATTGGTTCTGTTTTCGTATTGCTTGCCGGGTACTTTGGAAATAATCCCGGGTTTCCATCTACCAAAAAGGTCTTCTCAAAATAAGCTGATGGTAAAAATTCAAGGTTAAACCCTGCTTTTCCTTCAAGTTCTTTAGGAAGTGGCTTGTCTAAATACACGTTTATTTCCACTCCCTTATCTTTGGGAGTGACACTAATTTCTGAGTTGAAGTTATAGTCTTTATATGTCAATTCAACGCTGATTGAGTTGCTTGCCTTATCTACTTTACGGTTAACAACCGTTGGTATCAAATCCCATTGTTCCGGAGTATTTTGAATTCTTACCGCTCCTCCGGTTGAAGTTCTTACTCCATGATGAATAATTTCAATCCCGGCAGTTTTTTCATCGAAAAACATACCATTAAACTGGTTACTGAAAATAAGAACATTTACCCCTTGTGTTTCAAGGTACTCTAAATCGTTTAATTGCAGTTTCTGTCCAAAGGAGTAATTTACCAACAGGAAAAAAGACAATATTGAAGCGGCTATTAATGGTTTCTTGTGCATGTGAATACTTTTGTTAGGAAACTTCTTGGATAAATTATGGTATTTATTATTTGAATCAGGTCATGTCAAAACACAATTAATGATCCGCCATTTCCTGGTATTGTCAAGTCCATTTCCTGTTTCCTGTTCATTGTAACCGTTGAAACTTTTCCGCTCAACTGGTCGTCATCACTAAACAGTCTGAAGTTAGCGCCAACTTTAATCATAGGTAATTTAACCTTCAGTTTCAAAGTTTCTTTTTGGGCATTTATTCCGGCTATATACCAGTTATTTCCATGCCGGCGGGCCAGTACCACATATTTTCCGGGATAACCGTCGATAAAACGAACTTCGTCCCATAATGTAGGTACCTCTTTCATAAAGTTGATGGCCCATTCAGGAGCATCGTTCAGGTTATTGGGGGCCAGGGCAAAATGCTGAACTCCGCTTTGGAATAAAACAGCAGTTGCCAGCGCGTAAACATCGGACGTAACCCGTTTTGATCCTCTTCCCGGTGTGTTGTTGGAATTGTAGAACTTATTCAGTGCGCTGCCACCAAAGTCCATACTGCCGACAGTGTTGCGGATAAATGGATGCAAACAGGCATTGAATGCTTCATTGTCGCAACTGCGCTGACCGAAATGGAGGTTTTCGCTGGCCATAACCGCTTCGCTTGCAGCATAATTGGGGAACATGCGCTCCCATCCACGCGGCAGGGTACAGCCATGGAAAATCACCATAATACCAAAGTCATTGGCATCAAACAGGATATCTTCGTATTGCGTCATGGTTACTTGTTTGTCTCCACCAAAAAAATCGACTTTTATGCCTTTCACCCCGATGCTTTTCATCCAGGCCATCTCCTTTCTGCGGGTTATTGTATTACCCATTATTCCGCGAGGGCCTTGCGGAGCATCATTCCAGTACCCATTTGAATTGTACCACAAATAGAGCCCGACGCTTTTGGTTGCCCCATATTTAGCCAGTTCCGCAATTTTATCGCGGCCAATTTGTGTGTCCCACAGCGCATCGACCAGGATTGTTTCGTAACCCATTGCTGCACTAAAATCGATATATTGTTTTTGCACCTCATAAACAGTGGCTCCATCCATTTTCATAATCCAGCTCCACGATCCTTTGGTATAATTGTACTTTTGCGAAGGTTCGTAAACAGGTTCAACCACATCGAACGGAACAGTTGTTTCGACAATCGGCTTCAATGTTTCGCCCAATGTAATAGTTCGCCAGGGTGTAAATCCGGGTAGAGCAATGCCAGGGGCAGATGTACCGTTACTATTGTTTTCGCCTTCCATCGGAAAACCAATCGTATATAATCCATTGGGTTGCCCAATTAAGCGGCTGCCACAATACTGGCTCCTTACACCGGTTTCGGAAATTAAAATCCACCCACTGTCATTCACCTTGAACAGGCAGGGGAAAGTATACCCTTCGCCACCTCCGTTTTTCCCGGTTGGAGCATCGGGGGTATAGGAAGTCTCGTAACTGGGCATAGTGCGTGCAAATCCCACCATCGGCTTGCTTTGCGAACAGAGAAAGGTGGTTGTTCCTTCGGGAAGAGCGAATCCTGTTGTTTTCTGGTTAACCATGCAAACGAGTCGTTGCCCCTGTGGAAGAACTTTGTACTGAAAAGCCACATCGTTATTACTCACCCTGAAAACTACATCGAAAGCTGGTTTACCGCCTTTCGAAAAAGCGTACACTCCCTGGTTGGCCACATAATGAACTTTGCTTTGTTTGATGTTGGGCAATTCGTAAGTTTGATCAATTTTCTGTTCATTCGCATTTTCATTCAGGGTTAACCCCTGTGAAAAATCACCCACGTTTGTTATTAAACCCAGCGGCGACTGATTCAGAAAAGGTTTGCCATTGAATGTAACACTGTAGGTTGGTGTTCCGTTTGCAGTGGATACAATAACGGTTAGTTTTCCGTCAGGGCTAACAAGTTTTTGATCATCAGCCTGTACAAAGCCGATAATAAGAAATATTGCAAAGACTATTGAGCTGATTTTCTTCATACTGAGTGTTTTACTTTATTTTTTTCCAGAAATCTGATCGCTGATATGGAAGTAATCGAAATCGGTAAAACCACCCGGATTTTTGGAAGCGTAGTTGAACAATCCGAAACGATAGCCCATAAAGTGTTCCATCAGGGTGTATTCCATTTTGAGCGGCCCGCCAATAACTGACCATGTTAACCCATCGAGGCTATAGAAGAAATTGGCTATATCAATCTTATCACGGAAATTACACTCAATTTTCAGGTAAACCTTGTTTTGTGAAAGTGGTATGCTTTGGATTTCTGTTGGTTTGTCGGTTTTGTTGCTCACCATGAAAACATATTTTTGTCCGTTCTCGATTTTAACGCCCACCTGACCGAATTTCCGCTGGAAGGCAGTTAAACCGGCAAAATCGCCTTCTTTCATGTTCGATACATCGAGCAAAGTAGTACCGGAAGAAACGGGGCCAAAGGTGCGTTGTGTCAATGTATTGCGCGATTTCAGGAAAAGGCTGTCGATACGGCCGGTTTTTAGGCGTAAAAATCCTTTACGTTCGGTAACCGACCATAAACTATTGTCGGGGTTGTGGTTCCACTGCCAAACCAATGGAAGTGCAGGATCTCCTTTTTTACGTTTGAACTCGTCGTTGTTTACAATACCCGGAATTAAGCCAGTGCTTGCAGGCAAATCCAATATAGCCGGAACTTTTCCGTCAACGCCCAAAACCGGCCAACCATTTTCCCATTTTACTGGAACTATGTAGGGGATACGACCCACAGAACCATTGTCGCGGAATAAGTAGGCAAACCACTTCCCGTCGGGAGTGTCAACAATGCCGCCCTGCGCAACTCCCAAATCGGCAAATGCAATTTTTCCTTCCCATGGACCGGCAATTTTATCGGCGCGGTGAACCACCACCGTGCGCATTCCGCCACGTGGCCACGCAATAGTAAACAGGTAGTATTTGCCTTTCACCTTAAAAAGCTGCGAACCTTCGCCAAGACCAGCATTTTTACCTATTGGGGCATTGGCATCTTCAATAAGAACCCTATCCCTCCCTTGCTTTACACCGGAAAGGTCGTCTTTTAATTCAGTTATCATTAGTTTTCTAACACCCCAAATCATGTAAATGCGTCCATCATCGTCGAAAAAAATGGTATTGTCGTGGTAGGCAGGTGCGAAAACGATTCTTTCCCACGGACCTTTTTCGATATCTTTGGTTTTGTAGATATAGGTTTTGTTTGTCGTCTGTGCAAAAGTGGAAACATAGAAAATTCCCTTCTGATAATTGATACAGCTTGCCCACGTACCTTTTCCGTAGGTGCTTTTTCCGTTCACGAGGTTCATCGCGTCAACATTTGCCAGCGTATCGTAAGCATAATTGATGATTGTCCAGTTCACCAGGTCTTTCGATTTCATAATCGGTACACCGGGAGCCATGTGCATGGTGGTACTGCTCATGTAATATGCATCGCCCACCCGAATTATCGACATATCGGGAACATCGGCATAAATCACAGGGTTCTGTGCCTTTTGAGGTTGAGCAATTGTGTTGAAGCCAAATAAAAGGTTAATTGTCAATATCAATAAGGCTACACTCTTTTTAGTTATTTTTTTCATATCAGATTAATTATCCGTTTGTTTTTTTCTCCGTTATTTTTATTCTTTTCAGAAATGTTTTAATACACTATTTTTCCATAAAATTTGAATTAAACTTTTATCAATCGGTTATCACATCAATTTCAGCATACCCAATCCGATTATTGTTCTCCGTGTTTTTCAATGCCCGAAGTTTAATATAGCGAGCTGCAACAGCATCAAATTCTTTTGTTTGCCATAAAGGATTGTTTTTGATGTTGGAAAATTCGCCTTCGCTTACCTTTTTCCAGTTTTTATTATCCGTGGAAATATAAAATTCGTAATGCGTAATTATACTGGGTTGCCATGAATTCTGTTCGGGATAGTATTTAAATCCACTCAGCGTTAATTCTTTACCGAGGTCTATCACCAGGTCCGCAGGGAGTTTTGTCTCCTTGCCGTGGCGCCAGGCTGTTGATGGATTTCCATCCAGAATACGAACTACTTTTTCATCTTCTATCCCTATAATTTTCCAATATTTCCTTGAAAGTCCAAATTCTTCAAATGTTGCAGCGCTGCTTTTCCCCGAAGATGGTTCAACCGAAATGGCGCTTATTTTAATCTTTCCTTCTGTTTGAAAAGGACCGTTGTATTTCTTTGAATCTTTGGAAACTTCGGAACCATCGAGCGTATAATAAATTTCTGATTCAGCATCGGCCGGAATAATTTTGATTTCTCCTGCCTGATTTCTGATTATGGATGGTGATGTCAGGATTTGAGGAGCATTATAAATGCCGACATTCGAAATCACTGGGCATGCTTTTGAACCGGTGATATTGAAACGGAGCTTTGTCGCTTTTATAGTGGGGAAACGGAGGATGCGTTTGTACCCGATGGTTGTTGCTTTTGCCAGTTCCTGCCAGTTTCCGTTAACCTCCGCTTCAATTGTAAAAGCTTTCACACGTTGTCCCAGCCGGATATATTCTTGTACAAGAAAACGGTTGAAGGTAATAGGTTTGCCAAAATCGATGGTCAATGTAGCCGTTTTCACATTGTCATCGGTCGTCCAGTAGGTATCATTTTTTTCGTCGATTGCTTTGGATGCGCCAAATTCACGGCTGTTTCCACGGGTATTTGAAGCTTCGGCCTTTGCATTTTTAACGAGGTTTTCGGCAAATGCTTCTTTTACTGCGACGGCTAAATCAAGGGCCGCCTTTTCGTCGTTCGGATGAATCAATCCATTCGGCATTATCGGGAAGTTAAGCAGCAAAGTTCCGTTTCTCCCGACAGATTTGTAATACGTATCCATTAGTTGAGGCAGGGTTTTCACTTTTGTGTCTTCCCCGGGATGGTAAAACCACTCCGGCCGAATGGAAGTATTCACTTCAGCCGGAACCCAGGAATCACCATCTTCCACTCCATGATGCAACATGTCAAAAGGCACATCGCCGGTTGCATTCAGTAAACTCCAGTTGGTTTCGCCAACCCAACCGCCTTCGGTTCCCACCCAACGCAAATCAGCGCGGTCACCACCATCGTTCCAGATTACAATATTGGGTTGCAATTCACGAACGAGTTTATAGGTATTTTTCCAGTCGTAATAGGTTGTGCGGTCGATTTTGCGGTTTTCGTTGGCACCTCCGTAATATCCGGTTCCTCCGTTAGCGCCATCGTACCAGACTTCAAAAATATCGCCATAATTTGTCAGAAGTTCGGTAAGCTGATTCCTGAAATACGTAATGTATTCCGGCTTCCCGTAATCAGCGTGATTTCTGTCCCACGGCGATAAATAAATTCCCAGCTTCAACCCATATTCCCTGCAGGCATCGGCCAGTTCGCGAATCACATCACCCTTCCCATCTTTCCATGGCGCATTTTTTACTGAATATTCTGTGTATTCCGAAGGCCACAAACAAAAACCACAGTGATGCTTTGCCGTGACAATAATCCCTTTCATTCCTGCATCCTTGCATATCCGGGCCCATTGGCGGGCATCCAGTTCGGATGGGTTAAACAGGCTGACCTCTTCATTTCCATACCCCCACGACTGGTCGGTGTATGTATTTAATGAGAAATGGATAAAGGCATAATATTCCATTTCCTGCCAGCGCATCTGATTTTCTGTGGGGACAGGACCAAATGGTGCCGGCGCCTCTGCTTTGTTACAGCTAACACTGATAAATAAAAGAGAAAGAATTATCCCGACAAAAAAGTATCGTTTCATAATGAGGGAATTTTAAAGAATCTTTTTATTCTAATTACGGTTAGCGACATGGGTGGAGCTGTATATTCGAATGATTTGGCAACTTCAATCGCCGAAGTTACCGGCACAATTTGCTGAAGATTTTTGAATGTGTTTTCGTCGCCGGGTTGCCCGCTCAAAACAGTTAGTTCGGCTTGCGCAGCAATTTTCCCGAATTTACCCAGGTTTACTTTCATGGGTTTACCGGTGTCGCTGTAATTTACCATTTTCAGAATCACATCGCCGGTTTTGCTGTTCAGTACACACGAGACAGCCAGGGTTGTATCGCTCTCATTTTTCGAAATAACTTTATCGAACCCATAATCGCCCTGGTTGTTCATGAACATCTTTTGCACATGATAGTTGGGTGTGAGCAAAATAGTTGCGTTATCGAAGAAAATCATGTCGGTGGTCCACTGTGTGAAACCTTTTTTTGCCAGCAACGGAGCGTACGAAGCCAGATGAACCACATCGCCGTTGCGTTCCAGCCCTGTTAAATACGCGGCTTCGGCAATGGCATTTTTCAATTTATTGCCCCACGAGGCGTATTCGCCCAGATAAACTTTCGACGAAGTCCGTGGATATTTGTCGTAACGGTGCTGGTTAGCCATCAGCCATTCGGGTTGAACATAGTAATGCTCGTCAACCATCTGTAATTTCAGTTCTCCTGCAATTTTCCAGCCTTTCTCAAAATCCTCGCCACTGTGGAAAGGCCCCACTGTGCCGATTACCATAATTTCAGGGTGTTTTGCTTTTACAGCTTCATAAATTTCCCTGAACCGTTCCTCAAACTCAGGGGTGATTTTGTCCTCGTTTCCCACGCCAATGTATTCGAGGTTGAAAGGTTCAGGATGACCGGCAGTTGCGCGTTTGGCACCCCAGACAGAAGTTACAGGACCGTTTGCCCATTCAATTAAATCCAAAACTTCCTGAATGTATTCATCCATTTCATCATCAGGAATTGCTTTCTGGCCGGTTCCGCCAATGCGCCAGGTTCCGCCCGAATTCTGGCAACTTACCGCTGCCGGAACAACCGGAAGCGGTTTTGCGCCAATATCTTCACAGAACTGGAAATATTCAAAATATCCTAATCCCGCGGTTTGATGGTAATTCCATATATTGCGCTGTCCTTTGCGTTCTTCAACAGGTCCGATCGTGTTTTTCCACCGGTACATATTGTCCAGGCCATCACCATGCACCAGACATCCGCCAGGAAAACGAATAAATTTTGGCTGCAAATTGGCAAGCGACCGGGCAAGATCAGCGCGAAGTCCATTCTCACGGTTTTTAAATGTTTTTTCAGGAAAAAGAGAAATCATATCCAACGCAAGTTTTCCTTCTTTTTTAGCAAGAACAACCAGCGATGCACTGTCGGAACTAACTGAAGCAGTCAAAGTAGTTGTATATTCTTTCCAATCGGATGCAGAGGCGGTTACCCTGCTTTCGACCAGTACCACACCTTTCGGGTTTTGCAGGCTTACCAACAGTTCTATTGGCGCATCGGAAAGCAGCCGGGCAAAAATTGAGAAATTGTATTTTTCACCTTTACGAATTACCATTCCGTCGAAACCTGAATTTTTTAAGCCAACACCTGCCTCTCCCTTGAATTGTTCAAAATTTCCAACGAATTCAACATTCAACACCATATAGTGTGGATTATTTGGGTGAACAGGCGTCTTAGTTTCCACACTGATATTGCCTGTCGAAAATCCTGGAGATATATAGTCCCAGTAAGAATATGGATTCCATCCCTGATGATCACGGGGACTATATTCGAATGACCGGTTTTGAACCAACTCAGCGTATAACCCTCCATCGGCAGCATAATTGATATCCTCGAAAAACAAACCGAACAAATCGGAACTGATCTTTTTACCACCTTTTGCCAACTGACCCGCAGCTTTTGCTGTGACAAAAAGACTCAACCCGATGAAGGCAATCATTTTAAGTGAGTTACCCACACCTATCCGGTTAATTAATTCGTTTAACTTTTTCATAGCCTGATGAAAACTAAATTACTTATGATATAGTTTGAATATTAATGCATCAATTTGATGGAGTCTTTCGTGCCAACCGGATGTAATAAACCGCACCCGCCGTACTCATGGGTTGGGACTGGAACTTCACCCTGATTTGATTTTTACCTTTAACCATCGAACCGGGAATGGTATATTCCACTTCCTGGAACTTGTCCTGATTCCACTTCCTGGTATTGTCTTCTGAAATTAATTTTTCGTCGTCGATATAAATATCAAATTTGCGGGTTCCCCGTTCTGCACCCCAGTAGCGCACTATCAGGCACAAATTGGTTTCTGAACTGGTGGCCATCGTATAGCTGAAATACCCTTCGTTGCGGGCATCGCGCCAGAATTCGTTCATATGATTACCCGTACCTGAATTTTCCTTCTGAATGAAGTGGTCGGCTTCGGGTTGCTGTTCTCCGGGTGCAACAAAATCGACAGTACGCTTTTGAAGTTCAAGTTTTACAGCTTCCAATTTTGCCAGCGTGTCGAGATATGCGGTGTATTGATTTGTAGTAAGAGCCATCCAGTAAACCATATAACGGGCATCATGGATCTGATAAAAAGGTTCAAATTCCAGCTTCACCGGATTTACCAGTTTCAATCCGGGCGCTGTAAATGTGAAGGGTTTATTTTTCACCGGCACTAATTTATCGGCAATCTTCGCGAAATCGTCTTCAATGATAATGGGGGCTTTGTCGACAGGCAACTTCTCTCCACCGGCAATATGCCCCCATCGACTGTCGTTTGCCACCAAACCTTTCAAATCCTCGGAGCCGGTTTTTGCCCCAAGTAAAATAGGGCCGCGCATCAAAGCAAAATAATTCGAAACATTGGGCAACTGTTCTATTGAATTATGCATGGGAAGAACAATCTTTATCTCATCGCCTTTCTTCCACGTCCTTTCAACGGCAACATACGATGATGGATTAGCCTCGTATTTAATTGCTTTCCCATTGATAAAAATTTTCAATGCACCACTTTTTACCCACGATGGATAACGGATCATTAATTTGAAATGGGAAAGCCCTTCTATAACTCTCAGCCTGGTTTGTTCTTCGTATGGGAATCTGGTTTCCTGCCTGATTTTTATGCCCTTTTCTTTCCAGTTCAGTTCTGATGCTACAAAAAGGTTCAGAAACAGTGAATCGTGCTGATGGGTATAAATAAACTGGCCGTATTTCCCATGGTTTTCCATACCACTACCAACACAGCACCACATGGCCTCGTCGGGCGCTGAATAAACCCGGTAATGACGCGGACGGACAGGTGTAAAATAAACATAACCACCATGTTCGGGATGCTGGGTCGACAAAATATGGTTAAACATAGTTCGCTCGTAATAATCGGCATATTTTGCCAAAGGGTTAACCCTGAATAAATCCTCTGTCAATTTCAGCATATTGTAGGAATTGCAGGTTTCGGGACCTTCAACATCATTGACAAAATCGGAACACGAAGCAACACCCGGGAAAAACTCACGCCGGCTGTTCCCTCCGAATGCCAGCGAACGGTTGCCTGTCACGGTTTCCCAGAAGAAACGGCCAGCTTCGGTGAAATTTTTATCATGTGACAATTCGGCAATACGTTGAAACCCTACAGCCTTTGGAACCTGTGTATTGGCATGTTTATTATCGAGATTGTCGTTATCAGCCGCCATGGCATCAAGTAACATCCGATGCGAAAACCGTTTTGCAGCAGTCAGGTATTTTTCGTCGCCTGTCATTTGGAAGGCATCGGCAAAAACTTCATTCATCCCGCCATGTTCAGCATCGAGCATCGATTGCATCTGGTTATCAGTGAGGCCGGAGGTGATGTTAATGCCCCAATCGCAAAACTTCAGGAAAATATCTTTTGCATCCTTATTCCCGGTATATAACCAGGCATCTCTTAATCCGGCATAAAGTTTATGCACGTTGTACCAGGGAACCCAGGCCGCCCGGTAGGCTGAGAAATCGCCTTTTTGCAATAAACTCCATATCTTTTCACTGTTCGGGGCTCCACCTAAATAACCTATCCCCCATTCAGGATTGTTTTTGTCATTGGCTTCCTGGCAGACTTTAAGTTCAGCGATCATGTATTCCATCCGCTTCAGGCATTCTGTATTGCCGGTGGCTGCGTAGTTCAGTGCCATAGCCGTCAGGTAATGCCCGCCAACATGTCCATCCAACCCTGCCCAGTTCGGATACAATTTTGCCTTTTCCGGTAAACCGGCTTCCTTCCTGAATGGCGCAATCAGACGATTAACATCATACTTTAAAAGTGTTTGAATATTGAGATCGCGTGCATGTTTAAAAGGCCCCTCCAAAAGTGATACATCACTTAACGGAAATGAATTCTGATATAGCTTTTCCTGGGCCTGAGCTTCAGCTCCAAATATAAAGGAGCTAATAAGTATAACAATAAATAATTTTTTCATTTAATTAAGTTTATTGAGATTCTATGGCATATTCTTTTTGTCAACTTTCCAAACTGCTGATTTGGAAAGCTGGCATGGATTACCGGAAAACAATTTCCCGGCATCATTATCTCCCTTTAGTTGCCATTTGTACCAGGCAGTTGCCACTTTGGCAAACTCGCCGCCATGAGGCTGGCTGTAAGTGCCACCATGTCCAACGTCCATATTAGCCACAAAGACCGGAACATGGTTAATCCGACTAAAGTCGTCCATTCCGTTTTTGTAAGCAATATCCGTCTCTCCCCCAAGCAAATAAAGAGTTGGTGTATGTAGTTTAGCCAGATGTTCTTTTTTTAAATTTGGCATTCCCGGCATTCCGCTACCTGCATTACCCAATATACCACTATTGCATATAATTGCTGTTGTAATCCGGGGGTCAGGTGCTACTTCAAGTGTCTGTAAACCACCACACGACATACCGCTGACGGCAATTTTCGAAATATCAATTTTATTGTAAAATATGCTTGCTTTATCGCTGTTTTGGACAATTGCCCAGTCAATTGCATCAATCAACTGCGAAGAGATTGATCTTCCACCACCACGCTGCCCTTTCTGTGGCATTGGCCCTATTGCAATCGTCAAAAAACCTTGAGATGCCACTTCCGACAAGAAGTTGATATGTTCCCAGGGCGAATTGGCACATGCCCCATTGCCCCAGGCTATAATTTGCAACTTATTTTTATCACCAAAAACACTCAGGTCTTTTGGCCGGAATATGGTATGTGAAGATAAGGAGCTATCGGTGTACATTATGGCACTATATGCACCAGTGCCGCCATCTTCAACAACACCAGGCTCATGAGATTTGGAATTATCAGCTTCCTGTGCTGATATATAGTTTTGAAGACCTGTTCCGGTAATTACCAGAGCTACAAGGCACAAACGAAATAATTTGTTTAATATCTTCATGCTTTATTTATTTTATTATTTTTTGAATCACAATTTTAATTGCCACCAATCAAAATTGAACAATTGGCCTTCGTTACCTTTGAATACAAAACAGAGATCGTGAATACCCTTGGCCTTCTTTATTTTACACGATTGTACGGCCCAATTTTGTAAACCATCTGTACTTTTCACTTCGCAAACTCCCAGTAATTCACCATCGACGCTATCGAGGCGAATCTCGATCTGGCTACCTGCTGAAGCTGAAGCCACGCTTGCTTCAAACTTCCTGGCACCTTTGCCTAAATCGACACTGCGCACTTTGATGTAATCGCCGTTATCAATTTTAGTTACGTAAACCCCTGTTTTGCTGTCGCCGGCTGTTTTCAAGCCTTCGCTCCAGGCAATGGTTTCGGCTTCAATCTTTTTGAACGGGTTCAAATTGGCAACGTTTTGTTTTATCCCCTCTTTGGTTGGGGTAATGAGCGGAATGCTGCCATCGGGATTGTAATTGAATTGCTCCACGCTCACCGAACGCTTAAAGCCTTGACCTTTCGACAAATCCTGGTCATGATAAAAGATATACGAGTTTCCATTAAAGTCGATCATGCCCGCATGGTTGGTAAACGCCAGCTGAGGTGCACGTTCCATAATATTTCCCTTGTAAGTCCAGGGGCCTTCGGGCGAGGCAGACGTTGAATATGCAATGTACTCAGGAATGCCCGCTGCTGCATACACCATGTAATAGAGGCTATTGCGTTTGTAAAACCAAGGCCCTTCAGTGTAAGTGGTTCCAGGTTTACCCTCACGTCCTTTTTTTAATCCAAATGCCTCAGCAGTCATCTCTATCGAAACAATTCCGTTCTGACCAACACTTCGGTCGTACGAAACCATATCTTCATTCAACTTAACATACCACAATTTGGGGTTTCCCCAATACATATAGGCTTGCCCCTTGTCGTCAATTGCAACTGTCGGATCAATATCCTGCCAAATATGGTCGCTGTCGACAAGGCGTTTTCCAATAGGATCGCTGAAAGGGCCTGTTGGAGAATCGGAAACCAGCACCGAAACACCCTCACCATGAATGGGAACATACAAGTAGAACTTGCCGTTCCTTTCGATACATTGCACTGCCCAGGCCCCGTTTGTTTTGTCCATCCAGGTTAAGTTTTTCAACGAAGCTACGGCACCATGGTCGGTCCAGTTAACCATATCTTTCGATGAATAGCACCGCCAATCGTACATTGTGAAGAAATTCTTTACGGTCTCATCCTCATCATGAGAGGTGTATAAGTAAACCGTACCATCGTGCACCATGGGCGCCGGGTCGGCCGTGAAATAGGTTTGTACGATGGGGTTTTGGGCAAAACACGCCAATGGCAATAACGAAATACAAATCAATAATTTAGTAATTCTGGTATTCATTTTTCCAATTTTTTGAACATGAAAAATTATTATCCTATTTCAACAATACGGTAGGTTATTATTTTTTAATTCACAGGGCTGATCCGGTAAAGGCCGGCACCGTGTTGCGGTATTTCGCGACTAAACTCCTTATTGAATACGCCTAATTCCTTATGGCTCCAAAGGTCAACTACTTTGGCTTTGCCCTTGATGCCAATGGTATCGAAGTTTACCTTAACAACACTTACATCAGGAATTTCCATGATTCCTTTATCGACAAGTAATGCAAATACAACAGAACCTGTTTCTTTTAGTACAACTCCTTTTGTGGTAAACATTTCGTATCCTTCCGGTAATTCATAAATAATTACAGATTTTGCATGGGCACCAATACCTGTTACAGGTTGACCGTTAACGATTAACGGACGATTTTCACAGGTGCGATCAACATGTGCTTCGCCCCAGCCAGAAGTGGCATTAATCCATTTCAAACCGGTCAGTTTCAAATCACCGTTGGGACCATGCAAAACAGGATCGACCCAGGCCACGTGATCCCAGTCGAAACCATTTCCACCGTCGTTCACAAAAAGCACCAGCTTTTTACCGCCTTTTACGGAAATGCTTATTTCCTGGGAACTACCGTTACCTGCTATTACAGGACTGGCATAGTCGGCACTGGCAAAGTCGATATTGTCGCCTTTACTTTGGGCATTGAACAGTGCAACGTATTTGTCGTTACTGCCAGGCACATCGGCAGTCCATACAATCAGGTTTTTGTCGCGCGAAACCTGACGGTTATTTGTGCTTTCCTGATTAACTTTCAGCATTTCGGGGTTGATGAGCATTTCTTTGGTAAAATCGTCGAGTCTGGTCATATCGCCCCCGAAGATGAGGGGTGAACGGCCTATTGCCCAAAGGCTCATCAGCGTGTATTGCTCGTCTTTTGTAAAGTTTGTTGGTCGGCCGAAGTCGATAATCCCAATAGGCAACATGTCAGCATCGGGGAAGTGACCAACGCCACGGTAGGGAGTCCAGCTATCCAGCCGCTCGAACATGGCCTGAAGCAGTCCCCAGCGATCCCAAAAATCATCGGTGATGCGCCAAAGATTGGCATGGTTCATCACATGTTCGCCGGCAGAAACAGGCGTTGCTCCCGGGGATAAACTCAATAATATGGGGCGGCCAGTCTTGTCGATGGCATTTCGTATTGCTTCAATTTCAGCCTTTTGAACGTCGCCATACGGACGGGAAATGTCATCTACTTTCACGTAATCGACACCCCAGTCGGCATACATCCGGAAAATGGAGTTGTAATAGGCCTTACCTTCAGGCTTGGTGGCATCAACTCCGTACATATCAGGGTTCCATGGACAGGTGGAGTTCCTGAGCGCAATATCCTGTGCCTTTACATTTGTTCCACTCACAGGAGTATTTTTCTCTACCGCCTGACGAGGAATACCCCTCATAATATGAATGCCGAATTTAAGTCCTTTCGAATGCACATAGTCGGCCAGTGGTTTGAAACCTTTTCCACCGGCGGCCGACGGGAACTTTTTCAGTCCGGGTGTCAAACGACCATACCCGTCCATGGTTAGAATGGCTTTAGGATTATAGGAATGGCTTTTCGATTCCGGTTCGTACCACTGTATATCAACCGTGAGGTATTTATAGCCACCTGGCAGAAGATGCACTGCCATAGCATCGGCCTGTTCCTTTATTTGTTGTTCGGTAACAGTAGTCCCGAAGATGTCCCAGCTATTCCAACCTAGTGGAGGAGTGGTTGCATATTTATGAAAAGGAAGATCAAGGCCGGTTTGGGCTTCCATTTGAAAGAAGGCAAGCAGTAAAGCCGCAAAAAATATATATTTTCTCATTGTTACCACTATTCTCTTTAAACGATGTAATTAAAACAGTTATCTATTTCCCGGGTGCTTACTTAAATAATCTTGGTGCCAATTCGAGCAAGCTACGGCGCCAGGTCAGGAATTCGTGAGCCGTATTCTCAGAAACATACGATACAGCATTAAATCCGGCATCTTTCAGCGCAACAACTGCATTCTTAACGCCATCTGGTCTTTCTTTGCTTCCGCAGCTGAGGAAAATGAGTTTGACTTTCGACTTGTCTTTGATTTCCTCTGACTTGTATATGCCGCCACTAAGCAGGGCGTAATATGCGAAGACATCAGGTTTGTTAAGTGTGATGGTCTTTGTTTCCATACCACCCATTGACAGACCTGCCATGGCACGGTGAGATTGATCGGCTATCGTATTAAAACTGGCATCAATGTATGGGATCAATTCGTCAACCAGTACAGTTTGAAAAGGTGTAATATCAAAATTCCTAAGCCCGCCAAACTTGATCTCATTGGTCATTCCATAGGTCATTACAATAATGAACGGCTTGATTTTACCTTCGGCAATCAGGTTATCCATTATCAGATTGGCATGCCCCTGGTTACTCCATGCAGTTTCATCCTCGCCCCAGCCGTGTTGCAGATACAGCACGGGGTAACGTTTCTTTTTGTCCTTACCATAACCTGGAGGAGTATAGACAAACGCCCTGCGCGAGGTGTTTGTGCTTTTTGAAGGGAAAAGAATCTGCTCCACATTTCCGTGAGGAACGTTTTTCAGTGCATAAAAATCCTGATCGCCGGCTGGAATTTCGATCCCGCTTTCCCAACGGGTTGAACCGTAGAAATTTAAAGCTCCGGGATCATTAAATGTTCCGCCATCAATGGTTAGATGGTAGTAGTGGAAGCCTACATCCATAGGTCCTTCGGTAGTACCCATCCAAACCCCCGCTTCATTTTTTGTAAGATTAGTACCACCTTTTCCACCGAGTCCGAGGCTAACATTAACACCCTGGGCATTGGGTGCTTCAACACGAAACCGGGCATAACCCTGCGAGTTTACCTGCGGGTATTCTTTTCCCGGCTGATTAAGGGTCGAAGGTTTAAAATCTTCGGTAATCGCTGGCTGGTTTGTTTGTGCAAAACACAGAGAACCGGACAAAAACAATAATAATAGAATAGGAAATAAATGCTGTTTCATAATTTTTGTATTTACGATTTCAAAGATTTACGATTTACTGTTGAAACAAATTAAAAGAATTACAATTTTAACTCCCGAGGACGCGGGGACATTTTACGAATTACGATGGCAACACAAATTGTAAATCGCAAATGGTTAAATCGTAAATTGTTGTTATTTTTTGAATAATAGTTGTGCAAACTGATAAAGGCTTCTCCGCCATGAATGCCATTCGTGAGCTGTACCGGGAGAAACATAGAAATGAGTGTTCATTCCAGCTTCTTTTAATGTTGCAGTATTTTCTTTAGGATCACCACCAAAACCGCGTCTTGGATTTTCGAGTTCGCGGCTACCATAGCTAATGAACAAAAGTTTAACATTCGTTTTAAACCCAGGGTTCTTTTCTACATCTTCCTTACTGATGCTTCCACCACTAAACATACCAACGTACGAGAAAACATCAGGATTGGCCAGAGTAATCAAACGGGTTTGCATTCCACCCATTGAAAGTCCTGCCATTGCACGGTTTTTCTGATCGCCAACAACACGATAATTCGCCTCGACATAAGGAATCAGATCGTTGAGAAGAACATTCTTAAACTCGCCGGCAAAATCAGCACCACCCATTGGTCCACCAGTTCCTGGCACACGCGGCCTTTCAAACTTTACACTGCCGTTTTCCATTACGATGATAAAAGGCAGAGCTTTCCCTTCAGCAATCAGGTTATCCATAATCAGGTTTGTGTGCCCCTGATTGCCCCAACCGGTTTCATTCTCGCCCATACCATGTTGCAAATACAAAACCGGATATCGTTTCGGGTTGTCTTTTTCGTAACCTGGAGGTGTATAAATGTAAGCACGACGTACTTTATCTGAAGTTTTTGAGAAATACTGAACCTCGCGTAACACACCATGAGGAACGTTTTTTAAGCCAAAGAAATCCTGATCATCTGATGGAATTTCAATACCACTTCCCCAGCGGCTTGCACCATAGAAATAGAGACTGCCCGGATCGGGTACCGACGCACCATCGATATTCAACTGATAATAGTGAAAACCTACATCCTGAGGTGCAGATTCGCCGGTCCACACGCCTTTGTCATCTTTAATCAGGTCGTATTTTACAGCGCCAATATCAAGTTGTACTTTATTCGCCCCGGGTGCAGAAATTTGAACACGCACACGACCTTCAGAATTGACCTGCGGATAAGCTTTGCCGGGTTGATTGACTGAAGAGGGCTTAAAATCTTCAATTACCTTTTGTTGCTGTGCCCAACACATTGAACCGGAAATCAATAACAATATTGAAACTAAAAGATTCTTCATAATTTCTGTTTTTAGTTAGAAAAGATTGTTTTATAGTGTTAAAAATCACTCATATCTCTGGCAGTAAAGAAGCTATTCTACTGGCATTGCATTGTTTGCCGAAGTTGTGTACAATCCCAACAAACAACCGGTAAAACCACCGGCAACGTCGGTTGAAAGAATATCGCCCGAAACGGTGCCACCCAAATTCACAAAGTCAGTTCCGTTGGTTGAATAGCTAAACTCGTAATCATCGCCTTTTGCCGACATCTGTAACCGAACAGGTTTGCTGATGTCGATTTTGGAGCTGGCTACAATTTTTGATTCTGTTTCGCGGCTTCTGAATTTTCCCGAGGTTCTTTCCAGCAAAATATAATAATCGGTACCTTTTTTTGTGATGCCAAAAACATAGTTGGAACGTTCGCTTTGCAACGCTACAATTCCGGCCAGGTCTTTTTCTGTTTCGGGTTTGTAACCGATGGTTGCCGCAAACGAAAAGGTTTTATGCATCTGCCTGTAAAAGAGCGTAGAAGTGGGTTTTACTTCCTTAATATTGGTCTGGAAGGGTTTAATTTGTATGCCATTTTTGGTTACTGAAATAAAATCCTCACGCGGTCCTCTCAATCCAATCCACCGGTAATCAAGCTTGTCTGATGTAAAATTATCGGAAAAAGTGAAGTTACCATTGGGGAAGAAGCCATTCTGCCCGGTTTTGTTTTCGGTTACACCTTTGGGCATTTTCAGTTTAGGTTCCATCGGAACAAGTCCGTTTTCGAAAACAGGAAATTCACCCGACCAGTCAACCGGCAAAATAAAAGTTTCGCGGCCCTGGTTCACCCTTTGTTTTTCATTGGGACGAACGGCAAGGAAAACACCGTAATATTTCTGGTTGTCAGGCCCAGGAACCAAATCGGCGTGGCCAGCCCAATCCACCTTATTTCCCCGCTCTTTTGGAAAATGTCTCTGCGTAAGAATCGGATTGCCCGGTGCAGGAATGTAAGGACCTTTCGGATTGTCGCTTACAAAAATCACTTCGCTGTGCCAGCCGCCGGTGCCGCCTTCTGCACACATCAGGTAATACTTCCCGTTTTTCCTGTAAATGTGCGGAGCCTCAATCCAAATAGGCTTTTTCGCCAGGTCAACACCACCATCCACAATAATTTTATCCGTTCCGGGGATAACTTTGTCGGTTGCAACATCATACTCCCAGATTTTAATCACCCGGTGTCCGTTGTACAGTTCTTTTCCCCTGTCGGGAGCATCGTTGTGAATGATATAACCTTTACCGTTATCGTCGAAGAAAAGCGATGGGTCGATTCCGTTGAATTCCAGTTTTATCGGGTCGCTCCAGCCTTTTAACGGGTCTTTTGTTTTTACCACCATATTTCCGATGCCTCCGGATATCTGTGTGGTAATCATGTAAAAAGTTTCGTTGTTCGGATTGTACAAAATCTGTGGTGCATAAATGCCGGCACTGATTCCACAATCATGCACAATTAATTGCGATTTTCGGTCGAGCACGTGGCCAATTTGAGTCCAGTTCACCAAATCATTTGAATGAAAAATCGGAACTCCCGGAAACATGGCAAACGATGAGCAAACCAGGTAATAATCGTCACCTTTTCGTGTTATCGAGGGATCGGGATAACAACCTTGCAGGATTGGATTATAAAACTCATCGGCTTTCAATGGGTTATTGGTATAAACCTGGTCATCGCCCTGATACACAAAATTGGAGAAGACAGGTGAATTGGAGGTTCCATCTTTCCCCTTTGTCTTGTCTCTTACTCCGGAAAAAGAAGTTAAAAGAGTAAAAACGGACAACATGATCAGTACCTTGCTGTTCGAAAAATTAATTTTGAATTGTTGTATGTCCATCTGAGTAAAATATTAAATCTGTTCTTCTAATCTTTAAAATTTATCCCCATTAACGAAAGCATTTTCGCTGCATATCTCTTCCCAAATATCCTGTACCCTTCGGCAGAGAAATGAAGATTATCCTGTTTATCAGGACATCCGGCCGATGAAATGACATAAGAATTAGGCAGAGTCTGCGGAAGTGTAGCCATGATTTTGTTAAAACCGGCACAAACTCCACCCTGGTCGGCGTTTACAGTTTCTCCGGCTAGCAGAGGTACATCTTTTGAATTCAATTTCAAATCATTCATCAGGCTGTCATAAACACCTTTGACTTTTCGTGTCCAAAGGCTGTCGTTGGGATTTGATTCTCCCTGATGAAGAAGAATACCCTTGATAACCCCGTCCTTCTGCGCCAGTTTAGCCATTTCAACTAACCTGCCGTAAGGATTTCCATCGTATTCGCTGATCATTCCTTTCATCCAGACGGGTGCAGTTTCGACATATGATAGGTAATTATCCTTATCAAAAAGCTCAATTTTGCAACCTCCGATCGAAACATTGATTACTCCAACTTTGACATTTTCAGGTAGATTGGCAATCATCGTCCGTCCAAAATAATCGGCTGGTGAGAGTCCCGACCTGCATCGGCACAAAGGAGAAACGGCAGTGTACCAGTTTCCTTTTGTACGGCCAAGATCCGGACAATCAACTGACTGCATCACCTGGAAACGGGGATCGACAATTGAATCCTGAGCCTCTGGTTTTGCAGCACCTTCCATATTTGACTGCCCAAAGCAGAGGTAGATGTAGAAATTTTTATCCTGTGAAAAGGCCTCAACGTTCAACAAAAGAATTCCTGCAAAAACAATAAATCCCAGTTTGATTTTCATATTTTTTAATTTTTGAACACGTTAACAGATTATCAGAAACGACTATCAGTTCGGGATTATTTTACACTGAACTGCCACCAATCGAAATTAAACATTTTGCCATCGCCACCAGTGAACTTCATGTAAAGATCCTGAACGCCGGTCACCCTATTTACTTTGCAGCTTAAGGTTTTCCATGTTTGCATGTCGCCGGAAGGATCAACTTTGCAGGTTCCGATAAGAGTGCCCCCCGGATCACCAAGGCGGAGCTCTATCTGGCAATTATTGGCAATACCAGCAACACTGGCGCGAAACTTTTTTGCACCTTTTTCGCCAAAATCGACCCCCCTGATTTTTATCCAGTCGCCGTTTTCGATGTTGCAAACGTTCATTCCACCGGCTTTGCAGGTTTCGGTATAAATACCGGACTGAGCATTCATAGTTTCAGCTTCAATACGTTCAAACGGGTTAATATAAGACAATTGCGCCACGCCGTCAACGGTATTCTTCATCGTATCAATGGTACCATCTGCATTGTGTTTAAACTGGTCGATACATAGATTGCGTTTATAAACAGGAGGAATTTTGGCCTGCTTCGCCACTACCCGGTTATGATACGCCTGGTACCACCCGCCGTTTAATTTAAAAATTGCCTGATGATTATTGTTGTCGTTTAGCGGTGGTTGCTTCGAAACAGCTCCCCCATAAGTAAAACCTGAGGTAGGACTTGAACTTTTCAAATAATCGATACGCATTTGAGCACGGGGATTAGCCGAATAGGAGAAATAGTAGGTCCCATTGTGTTTGTGCATCCACGATGCTTCAAAGAAGTTTTGCGCTGTCAATTGGATGGCCGGACCATCTACACTGATCATGTCGCGGTTCAATTTAATGACCCGCACATTGTTATCGCCATTTCCACCAAAATACATATAAGCTTGCCCGTCATCGTCGATAAAGGTCATCGGGTCGAATAGCCACATATTCCTGGCTGGTTGCACCCCGGGTGTTTTATTTTCAACCAATGGTTTGCCAATGGGGTCAATAAAGGGACCCAACGGGTTGTCGGCCATTGCCACACCAATGCCATTCCCACCATTACCAAAATAAAGGAAAAACTTGCCATCGCGTTCAACGGCAGATGGAGCCCAGCTTCTGGCAGCCCATGAAGAATTTTTTGGTACTTCGAACACGATACCGTGGTCAGTCCAGTTCTTTAAATCACTGCTTGAAACGCATACAATAGATTTCATTTGATAACCCGACTTATCATCACCGGGGTTTTCATCATCATTTGAACAGTAGAGGTAAACCCTTCCTTTATAAACCATTGAACCGGGATCGGCCAGGTGACGGTGAGAAACGATAGGATAATCTGCCTTTGAGTATTGGCTAAACCCGATTAATACAAATAAAAGTAAAATGGAAATGTGATTTTTGATTTTCATGATTCAATGGTAATTTCGCGTGGTTTAAAGTCCTATTTATAACAATTTAATTTTCATCAATGCTGACTAATATCTTCTTCATCAATTCGCTTTATTGCTTTAATTTAGTTCGATAATATTTTTCCTTTTTGTTATGCCCTTCCCGTTAAAAGTATCAATGGTGAAATAATACTTCTTCGAACTATTTAAACTTCTGATAGTCAGCGATTCAGTGCCAAGCACCTGGTAATTCAGGTACAATTTATCTTTTTGTGTACCATACCTGATGTTATAACCAACTGCTCCGGGAACTTTTGTCCAGTTTAAACTGACAATGCAACGGTCGTTTTCCTGACGGGCCAACTTTAAATCTTTAACTCCCACAGGAGCTTTTCCGCCACCATTGCCAAAAACACGCAAGCCGGCAATTGCAAACGTTCCGCCTGGCACTTTGTAATTGGTGAGTTTGATGTAACGCGCTTTGATTGGTGTTTTCAATTCAATATAGTCGTGCGGAACATCCGTTTTACTTTGGGTTTTATCGGCCAATGTTTTCCACGTCTTGTTGTCGGCAGAATATTCGAGAAGATATTGGTAGTAAATATCCGAAACGCGTCCCTTTAACCTGGCATCGTTTTCGGCATAGTTTATTTGAATGGCATTGATGGTAGATTCCTTTTCCAAATCCATGCTGATCCATTCGCCTTTGTCCCCTGTTTTTGCACTCCAGTAGGTGCGAATATCTTCATTTACAGCATATTTTTTGGGATGATCGGCCAGTTCAGAAGATACTTCAACCGGTTTATTGTACGAAAGCAACATCCAGCCGGGAAATAATTCTTCAGGACCAGCAATTTTCTTTGATGGCATTTTAAACGGGAAATCACCAAAACCGGTATAAACATACATTGTTCCATCATTATCGAAGAAAGTTGGGAACAATCCAAGGCGACGTTCGAACATGTGTTTTACTGAAATAGTCATAGATGAGATATGCCAGTAATTACCGTATTTATCCTGAAAAGTGCTGCTATGACCAGCGCTTGCGATAAAACCTTCGGGTTTATATGAGATTGGGTTATGCGCGGCTAGTTTGAATGGCCCAAGTGGTTGATCGGCAACATAAACGGCATCGCTGTAACTTTTGTATTCAGTTCCAGGGCCGGAATATTGCAGGTAATATTTACCATTATGCTTATTCATCCATGCCCCTTCAATCCATGGATTGTTACCAACTTCGTTATAATCGCCGGATCTTTCCCACCCGTAATTTTTCTTGTCGCTTTTGATCACTGCAACCGGTTTACCAATTGGATTAAGCGTTTTGGAATCCAGTTCAACTGCTTGAATAGGATTTACATTGGAGCAACCATAATAAAAATATAAACGGCCATCATCATCAACAAATAAATCAGGGTCTATCATTCCTATCGGGAAGGCTCGATTGGCCATTTCCCATTTTCCTGATTTTGGATCGGCTGTTTTAAATATTTTAACCGTAGGCGAAGCAGATGCCATGAAGAACAAGGTGTCATTCATTACAACCGCAGTTGGTGCATAATCTTCCAAAGGAAGGTCGTTTGTTGTAATTAAATCCCATTTGATTAAATCAGTTGAATGGAAATAGCCACCTGATCTGGAAGCGAAAAGATAATATTCTCCTTTAAAAGTAACCATAGTAGGGTCGGCAGCTTCGCGACGCGGTATATTGCCATCCAGACAGAACCGGTAACTCAGGTTTACCGGATTGCAAATGGTTGTTTGATTCAAATTTCTTAAATCCTTAATCTGAGCACCCGCTAATAATGTTCCTGCTAAAACAAAAAGGCTTAATACTATTATTTTTCGTTGTATCATGGCATTTATTTGAATATCCCGATTTTTCTTCTTTTACAGGTTTAAAGACTTCATAAATTAATTACTTGTGCTGTGGTGCAATGATCTGATATTTACCACTTAAGTGCATCAAACTGAAGAGATACAGTAAGCCATCGTAATACGGATCGAAATATCCATCTTCGTAAGGTTCGAGTTTAGCATTCCAAAGGGCATGAACAAAGTCGAAGCTTTTTTTGTCCTTTCCAATAAGGGCAGTCGTAGCAGCAGTTGACTTCAGCCCCAAAGAATGCCTTAATTTTTTAAATCCCCCCGCCTGAAGAATGAATTCGGGTTTCGAGCCATCCAAATTGAATTGATCATCAAAAGTACCTATACCCTTTGTTCTTAGAAAGTTCTGAAAACGTGTGGCATAATCTTCCTGCCAGGTTTTATCTTTACCATACCAGGTATAGTCCATGGCAATGTTCATGGGTACCCGCCACGAGTCGTAACGGAACCCTTCAGGCATCCAGCGGGTTGGGTGGGGCTTTCCGCTAAATTCAGCATAATCTGAATTCAAACCGGTTACCGGGTGACAAGCCCTGTGAAGGAAAACACGCGATGTATCTGCACAATCGCGGTAAAATTGTTCATGACCGTCTTTGGCATATTCGGCCCATATTTCGTAGAACGCAGGTAAATGATACGATGGGTCGGTCCAGTTATAGTTACCGCCTTCGGGAACAAAGGTGATTTGCTTGTGTTCAATATTGATCAGGTTATAGATATTGCCTGTGCCATCTTTCTTCCACATTGCATCCAATATTCTTCTGGCTTCAGCATAATAATCAATGCCGGTGTTATTTCCCCATCGATTTGAAGCGAATATAAGCGAGGTGATAAAATACAACTCTCCATCGGAAGCAGAACCTTCGGAATTTTTTTTCATGGTGTTGGGATTAATACTCCATGCAAAATATGCTTCCCTTGGACCATCCTGATGCTGAACGTATTTTTTCGACCATCGCCATATACGGTCAAAAACTTCTTTTTTGTTGAGCTGAACAGCAACCATCATCCCATACGAAAGACCTTCGGTGCGGGCATCGTGGTTTTTAATGTCCGAAACGTAACCCATCGAATCGCCTACCCCGAAATAGATGCGGTTTGGACCTTCAAACAAGTCAAGGTAAGCCTTTTCTACTTTTTTGTCAATTTCAGCCTGTTTGTATCCGGCCTCCAGGAACAGGTTCCGGTAATTGCCTTTATGGAATGAAGATTTATTTGTTCTTTTTTTTGCTAAATCGATGAGAAGTGGCACAACTGATTTGGGTTGATTTTTCCTATCGAACAACAAGGGGTAATCAGTTCTTCCGCGCACAGGAAATCCGTTTTTCCAGGAATTCGCATCGTTAACTCCCCACAAAGTTACACGGGTAAAGGCATCATTGTATTTCAGGAAAAGTTTGAAGAAGTCGAGGTAGCGCTGTTCCAAAGCCACATTTGCAGAATCGGGTAATCCCTGAGTGTAAGGATTTAACTTTTCCTGATAGGCAACATTCGTGGCAATATCAGCACCCAAATTTCTGCCAGGAGAAGACAACACGCTGATGTCCATCTCGGTAACCATCACCTTTACGCCCACTGCGGCGTAAGTTTGGATGGCTTTTTCATAATCTTCCAAAGAAGGATAATTAAGCCCGACGTGGCATTGCATACCAATGGCATCAATTCTAACTCCCTGATCTTTCAATTTTTTGACCATAGCAGCAATACCATCTCTTTTTGCAGGAATGGCTTCCGAATAATCGTTGTAGTAGAGTTCGCAACCGGGATCGGCTTCATGGGCAAACTGAAAGGCGTATTTTATAAAATCTTCACCAAGAATCTGGTAGAATTTGCTTTTACGGTACGATCCATTGTCTTCAATCGCTTCATTTACCACGTCCCAACCTTTTATTTTGCCTTTATACCGGCCAACTACGGTGTAAATGTGTTTTTTCATCCGATCAAGTAACACCTCGCGTGAAACGTCCTTTCCTTCGCTGTCTGTAAAAAACCAGCGTGGAGCCTGTGAATGCCAAACAAGGCAATGGCCGGTGATGTGCATATTGTTCTTTACACCAAATTCAACAAACTGATCAGCAAGGGTAAAGTCAAATTCCCCTTCTTTTGGTTGAATAGGGCCACTTTTCATGCAATTTTCAGGAACAATGGCACTGAAATTCTCTTTTATTACCTTAACCGCTGCTGTATCCATTCCGGTAATCTGAGGAGAATTCAAAGCGGTTCCGATATAGAACTTACCCGCATAAGCATTTTTTAATGTTGGTTGTTGTATGGCTATTGTAACCGGTTTAAAAAGCAACCTGGAATACTGGTACAGACTTTCTTTCCATACTTTGAAATCATGAAATCCACCAGGTATTACATAATAGATATGAGGCACCAGGTTGGCAACCAGGAAATCGTGGGTTCGCTGGCTAAAACTGATCAGCCTGTCTTTATCGCCACACGAAATCCAAAGCAATTTCAGTTTAGAACTGGTATCTTTCGGATCTGGCACCAATTCCTCAGGTTTTTTGGTATTTGGGGCAGAGGAAAATCCGCCTACCCAGGCAAACTGGTCGGGGTTACCCAACCCGAAATTTAACGATTGGCCGCCACCCATCGAAAGACCGGCAATCGCCCGGTGTTCCCGGTCTTTTATCACAGGATATGTTTTTTCAATAAATGGGATCAGATCGCTGATCAAATCTTTTTCAAAAGCAGCAAAAGCCTGAACCTTATCCTGAGCCATGACATTTCCGGTTGCGCGGTCATCTTTCATTGCACGGCCATTGGGCATCACCACAATCATCGGTTCAATATTCTTTTCGGCATACAGATTATCGAGAATAACCTGGGGCTGGCCGCCATTAAACCATTCCTTTTCGTCGCCACCAATACCATGCAACAGATAGAGCACCGGATATTTCTTCTTATTTGAATATCCGGGTGGGGTATAAATAATTGCTTTGCGATTTGTGCCTATGGTAGTTGAATTATATGTGACTGTGTCGATTTTACCGTGCGGAATACCGTCACGTATAACATCGAAGCCCTGGGAGGCCTGTTTTAATAAGTCCTGGGAATTCGAAACCAGGCTGGATACCAATAAAATAAAAAGCAGAAAAGTAAACTGATTGACATTTTTCATGATCCGTTGAATTAGGTTAATCTTAAGTTCTAAAATTAGCTATTATGCATTACTGCGATGCTAGATTATGGATATATAATTATTAAAAACGGATAAATGTGGGGTAACCTGAGATTACATGTTATAAAAGAGTTATCACTCTACTTTTATAGCTGCCTCCGATGAGTGAATTAGATGACCAAGACTACTTACCCCTTCGATGACAAGGCCATATTGAGACGGAGAATCAGCCGAATAAAAATTCAGATGAGCAATCCCCGTGCTGTCTGTCCTGACACAGGGGTTCCAAAAAATCGTTGAGCGCAGGTCCGGAATCGTGTTCTTTCGCTGATCTTCCGTTTCGTAGACGGGCGAATAAAACTCAACATGCTGCTGATAGCCGATAGGGGCAAATACCTGCATGTTTTTATTAAGACTGTTTTTTTCCACAAATCCTTTTTTTGTGTTGATTACAACTGCCCCTTTTGCCGCCCGGGTTCCGAATATGGGCATTACCGAAGTGGCCGGCGACACAAAAGCATCACTGATATCATTTGCAAATTATCTTTCAATACACCAGGTACATTGTATCTCCGCCACCCCTGCGTCATCATCAGCACATCCAAAGCGGCATTTGAGTCCTGATCATCTTTTTGCATGTAACTCATCGGCGATTCAATATACCCTTTCAGTTCAGAGGTGAGCAAAAGTGTGGAAATAATGCCTGAAGTCGTATCAATAGCTACATCGTGCTTATCCACTACGGATAAGGAGAAATTGCCGGATAAAGGAGCTCCGAATTCATCGGCAACTTTTATGCTCAGGCTGATCTTGTCCCTGGTTGGGTAACTTTTTTTATCGGGGGTCACATATACATTAGCAAAGGTGCTGCTTTGGGATGAGAACACAAGACGTTCGCTCAGGATATTTCTGTCTTTATCAATTAATAAAAAATGGACGATGCCCGCAGGAAAAAAATCTTTTTCAAAGAGGTACCCCCGTTTATCATTCCATGGTTGCGAGTAGAGCACTGCTCCCCGAATATGTGCCACCAAATGCAAGCCCGAAGGTAACATATCATCTGATGATCTGGACACTGTTAACCGTAAATTGCCGTTGCTCCACTGGGCTTTCAATGCCAGGGTATTGAGCTCGGGCACAGGTAAACTGAACTGTTTTGAACTGTTTTTTTCGTTCGTGCAAACCGCATGATAGGTCCGACCCGGAAGATAATGCATTTTGAACTGTCCCATTCCCAAATGCCGGCTTTCAAAACGGGCCCATTCTTTGCCGGTGTCGTCATACACGATGCCTTTCACGTTCTCGTGCAATCCATTTTTTTTCAATGCTTTGAAAGCTATCCGGATATCAGCCTGTAAAGGTGCATGCCCTCCTTCGGGGAAAAAGGAGACGTCGAAAGCATCGTCTGGTTGGGGAATAGTGAAAAAACGACTGTAGGTTCGACCTTTGTAGGTGGTTTCCAGCAGGAATACCGGCTGGTTTTGCGCCTTCGTTAAGTTGAAAGAACACTGCGCCGACTCAGATTCAAAGGAGAGACTTTTCCCCTCACCTTTTGTATTGCCGTCGAAAAACAACTTGCAACCGTCCGGGACAACAGGTTTTTTTTCGGATTTATCCATGAAGCTGATTTCCGCCTTTACTTTATTCTCCTCAAAGCGAAAGTCTATTTCGGTGGAGAGAGCGGCCGACAGCTGATTGGTGACAAAGACAGACTTCCTGAAAAAATAGTCCTCCCCCTGGTTTTGCATGAACCTGGTATAAGCCCGAAGCGTATAATTGCCTTCGGGCAAAGTCTCATCCAATCTAGTATTTCCGTAGAAATATCCCAGGCTGTCAGCACGCAACATCACCCGGTTAACAACATCAGCCAGGGGATTGATCAGTTCTACATACACATAACGGCTGGCATTGGCCTGTTTGAGCAGAAGTGCATCCACCAAATGAACACGTAAGCAAATCGTCTGTCCGGAAACATAAGAAGATTTGTCGGTGTGGACATAAATTTTTTCCTGCGGATATAAAGAGATTTGTTGGAGAAAAAGGTTCTGAATTGAGTCGTTAGGTATATCCTGCGCCTGAATATCAGCACATAAAAGAGAAATAATGCATAACAAAAAGGTTATTGTTTTCATGGGTAGTGGATGTTGATCTTTGGAGGATACCTAATAAAAAAAGATAGTAGGACAAAAACTGCCCTACTATCTTTTATATCAACACCTTATTTTCCGTGTTCGTCTAACCAGTCGTCCAAAACTTCTTGTTCCGCAGTAGTTTTTCGTTCTAAATACATGACACCTTCAGCCCGCCAGCGGGTTCCTTTGTTATCATACTCGTACCAAAATTCATACAATTTGACAGCGGGATGATAGGTGCCGCCTCCATTATGCAAGATAAACTGATTCCAGGTAGCAAAACTCAACGAATTATCACTGTTGACCGTAATCTTAAATGTATGCGTAGGCCGATATTGATCGGTTTGATTGTTGAAATGATACATACGAACAGTGTTTCCGTTGTCGGTTGCAATTAAATTCCTTGCCATACGGTAAACCACCGAATCGTTCCTGTTGGTTGTGCTTCTAAGCATCCCTTTGACATAATACAACCCTGAATATTGGTTAATCAGATTTAACCGCACCAACACGGTTGTATCATTATCACTCAGTTCATAATCCGATATTGTGCTCAACCGTAATGGGATCATATACAAGGAATCACATTGCAATGTAGCAGGATTAACATAAATCGGATAAGTGTTATAAACTTGTCCGGCGCTTATAGTCACCTGGTCTAACGGGTAGCTGTAAACAGCGACACCGGGTTTCTGAAATTGCACAGCCGCCCCGGACACGTTACGTGCATTGTACAAAGTAACCTCAGCCGGGTTTTCAGTAAATGTAACACTTACATCCTTGGTTAAGGGAAGCGATCCGCTTACTGCAACCGAAATGGAAATCGTATCAGGCGAATTGCCCAGATCGATATTTCGATTGATCACTTGATTACGAGCCCCGACAATATATACTTTCTGAGGGTATAACTCCTTACTCATCGGAGATTCATCTTCACTGCATCCGGCCAATAGCGCTACGAGCGATAAAGAGAACAATAATATTTTTTTCATATTACTTCATTATTAATTAATTAATAACCATTAGTTCCACCCCGGGCTTTGAACCAATTTGCCGTTTTTATCCAGCACACTCTGGTCGATTGGGTAAAAATACATCTTGTTGTTCCAAACACGCTTCATTGCAGGCTCAGTATTCCAAACCTTAGTTGTATAAAAACTTTGACGCTCAGCACCCTTAGCCCCTACGTCTAATCCCGTTACAGGTGTACGCATAACCTCAGGCGCATCCATCCAACGACGGAGATCGTAATAGCGGTGATCTTCGAAAAAGAATTCAATCTGCCTTTCGTGTTTTATCAAGCTTTTCATGGTATCGTAATTCCCGGCTTCCGCAGCTGTAATTCCCGGCAAACCGGCGCGATAGCGGATTTGGTTAAAATACTGCACCATCTGGGTAACATCCTTGTTTACAGTTACTCCGGTTGCCACATCGGTATAAGAACTTTTCATTTCATTCATGGCCTCAACATAACCCATTAAAACTTCGGCATAACGAAAAATCGGATAAGTTTTCATTTTCGATTTGCCCCAATAACCCATACAATCTTCCTGATGAGCCCATTTACGAATGGTGTACCCGGTACGGTTATAGTTGTATTCACTACCCCGGGCATTACCGTCTTTATAATAAGTAGCCACAAAATTGACAACATCGCTACTTGATCCTGTATAAGCAGTACCGGGCCAAAAACCATGGTTAAAACCAATGGAAGCATAGTAACGAGGTTCACGGTTGTCATCCATTTTTGCCCGGCTGGCATTAAGTACATAGTCTTCAGAAAAAATCAGACCGCTACCCACCGCCTGCCACGATTTTTCATTATCAGTAGCCTCACTAAACGGTCTTCCGTCAGCCATCCGAAATTGGTCAATAACATCCTTCGGTACGCTTAATGTACTGTTACCATCTTGTTTGGCAGGAAACGCAAAACGATTGTTTATATTTGCCTCATTACAGAAGTAGATTAATTCCGGATTACTTTCAATAGTCACACTTCCGTCAAATATTGATTTATACGATTTATAAGGGTCGATATCCGCTGCCCCTTCCGGAAAATTATTGGTTTTCAGGTTCGGGTCAATGGTTTCCGGAAGTTCCAGTGTACCGGTTCCTCTTGTATTAACAATCTTTTCGGCGGTAAAAAGTTGATATTTACCTAAATCAATAATCCGTTTAAATGAAGCGGCAGCTTTTCCCCATCTGATTGGATCGGCTGTTTGTGAAATGAATGGTGTACCATCGGTCCGTTTCCAGCTGGAATAAAAGCTATTACCATTGAACAAAGGGCTGGCAGAATACAATCGCATCCGTGCAATAACGGCCATAGCAGCCCCTTTGGTCGGCATATATTGATAAGCCAATGACCTGTCCCGCGGAAGCATTTGAGCCGCCTGTTCCATAGTGGCGCAGATATATTCTGCACAGTCATCATACGAAGAACGTTCAAAAGAGACCGTTTCTACCGCTGCATCCGTTTCAAACGGTTCGTCAGGCAGAATTGGCACCGGTCCATACATACGTACCAGAGTGAAATAAAAGTAAGCACGCAGGAAATAGGCCAGGCCTTTGTATTCTCTCATTTCAGCATCCGTTAATTCCGGGTTCCCATCAATCCGGGCCAGAATAATATTTGCCTTACGAATGCCTCTGTAATAGTCCGGCCATATATTGGCATTCCGTGTATCTCTTGCCGTGACCTGATCAACCACCAAACAACTTCCCGCGTGATCGCCATTCACCCATGGTTGAATGGCCTCATCCGATGCCATTCCGCTAGGGAAAGGGGTTCTGGCATCCCAATCCCCCACAAAATTAGATTCGTTTTTTAAATACGCCGCCGTTCCGTTTATATATTCAAGCGTTTTCGTTTTTGATGTGAATATGGAGTCTATTGTCGTTTTATCATACACATATTCATCAATATCAATATACTTTTCGCACGAAGTGAAAACAATAACGCTAAAAAGCAGCGCGAATAAACCTCGACTTAATGTCCAATTTATTATCTTCATTGCAATGTGTGTTAAAATTTAAGATTCATTTGTAATGTATATACCCTTTGCAGCGGGTATCTCGCTCCGTTACCTGTCGCCTGGGCCGGATCGAAGATTTTGTCTTCCAGGTTGTCCCATACATGCAAATTCTCACCGATCAAACTTAATGTCGCACTTTCAATGCCCGCTTTTTTCATAAAAGCCGCTTTGGTCTGGTAAGATAACTGTACGTTTTTCAACCTCACATAACTTCCGTCATTTAACCAAAAAGTCGAATTCCGGTTATTATTGTTATTGCCCCCGTATGTAAGCCTCGGGAAGCGGGCATCGGGATTTTCAGTTGCAGGGTTCCCGGAGATCTCGGACGAAGTCCAACGATTCGCCTGATTGCCAACAACTGCCAGCACGTTACCGGTTTCTCTTCCGGTAAAAGGGAAAAACCCGTTTCCACCGCTAAAGTATTTCACCCGGCTGACCCCTTCGAAAAGGACACTCAGGTTCCAGTTTTTCCAATTGAATTCAGATGCTAAACCATACTGGATTTGCGGTGTTGAGGAATATTCAAGCGGCACAACATCATAAGCGTCAATCCGGTCGTCGCCATTCACATCCTTATACTTGATATCACCGGGCAACACTACACCTCCAAAAGTTTGTACCGGGCTGCTCATTACATCAGCCTCATCTGTAAACAATCCCAGGGCAATCAGGCCCCGGTTAATTCCAAACTGGTAATCAACTGAAGACTGGTAAGGAAAGCGCACGATTGACTCTTCAAATTCCAGAATCTTATTTTCGGATTTTGTAAAGTTGCCGCGTAACACAAAATAAGCGTCTTTACTGATTGGCTGAGTATACGAGAGATGGCCGTCCATTCCCCAGCTTTTCATTTCACCAACGTTGGCAAACGGTAGGGTAACCAATCCCATCTCATCAGGAACACTTGCCCGCTGCTGGTAAATACCCGAACGAATGTCACTGAATAAATCAACTGTCATATCGAAGCGATTCTTAAAGAATTTCAGGTCTATACCGAAGTTCGATTTAGTGGCCGTTTCCCATCTCAGGTTAGAGGAACCTACCTGTGTTTCGGTAAAGCCACTGCCCGACTGCCATAAGCCGCTGCCGGAAGGTCCCATCAACGTCAGGTAAGGAAAGCGGACGTTCATACGATCGTTACCAACCTGTCCATAAGAACCCCTGAATTTGAGATAATTGATGAATGGAAGTGCGTTCTTAAAAGCTGCGTACTGCGTCGGCAACCAGCCCATTGAAATGGCCGGAAAAAAACCGAACTTCTTGCCGTTTTCAAAAGCCTCTGAACCGGTATAACCAATGTTTCCCTCGATCATATAGGTGTCCTTATACGAATAGGTAGCACGGCTGGAGAGTCCCACATAGCGTTTTGGAATTGCACTCAAATCATTTCTATTCCGGGAATCAACAAAATCCTCCATATAGTAATGCACCAATCCCGAAACACGGTGAACATTGTTAAAGCTTCGTTCGTAGTTGAGACGCGATTCGAGATAGAATTTCCGGTTCACTTCTGTAGAAACGCCAAAGACAGGGTCTGCTGAATCCCGCTTTTTTTCCAAACCAAGCGAACCGTCGCGCTTCCGGTCTAATGCATAATACAATGCCGGGGTTTTGGTCCTGCTTGACGTCATATCGCTACTACCGGTCATGTTAAACAATGCGGTAAACTTCAGACCAGTGGTAATCATTTTCAGGTCCTGTTCTAACTGAAGGTTAAGGTTTGTTTGATTGCGGTAATATTTACGATAGCCGGTATAATTAAGCAAAACATAGGGGCTTATCTGATCATTGTTACTTCCATATGCAGGAACCTGTCCGGTTGATAACATAACAGGAACAGTAACCGGGGTCATATTAGCCTGAGCATCCCAAAGGGCCTGGCTGCTGTCGCCAAAACCCGGATAGTTTTGGTTTACCAATACCGTTTCCAAACCCAATGACATGATGGTGGTCTGCGTTAAATTCATGTCAATATTGGCACGGAAATTATATTGCTTGTAGTCCACGTTTGTTTCATACTTATTGATCCCTTGATCCTGCTTGAAAAGGGCATCCTTATTCAATACCCCTATACTCATATAATAACGGGCTGCCTGTCCCCCGCCGGAGGCGCTCAGGTGCAACTGTCGGTTCAAGGTATAGTCTTTCAGGATTTTATCCCGCCAGTTCACATTCGGGTGCAGGTCGGGATCAATCCCGCTCTTAAACAACTGTAAATCGACACTGTTATAAATCGGCTCCATCCCTCTCGACAGAGCTGCCTCGTTGGCCAGCGCAGCATACTGATTGCCGTCAACATATTCAGGCATACGGGGCGAGTAAGAATAACCAGTGTTGGCTTTCAGATTAACCGAAAGTTTACCGGCACGCCCCCTTTTGGTAGTCACAATTATTACCCCATTTGCACCCCGGACCCCATATACTGCAGTAGCAGAAGCATCCTTTAAAATGGAAAAGCTTTCAATATCTTCCGGATCAAGGGTATTCATATTCCCTTCCACGCCATCGATCAACACCAATGCGCTTGAACCGGCGCCAAAGGTACTAATACCCCGAATCCAGAATTCTGAAAAGTCTTTCCCTGGCTCCCCGCTACGGGTAACAGCAATAATACCGGGAACACGGGCTCCGAGCATATTGGAAACAGAGGTCGCGGGAACTTTCAAATCCTTAACTTCAACGTTGGCTATGGCTCCTACTACCGAAGCTTTACGCTGGGTACTATGGCCTACCACCACCAGCTCGTCCAACATACTGACATCTTCCTTCAGGGTAATACGCATCCGTTCATCGATTTTTGCAACCTTTATTTCCTGCTTTATATAACCGATGTATGAAAAGATCAGCGTCTGTCCTTTTTGCAAATCGGTTAACTTAAAACGTCCGTCTGCGTCGGTAACGACACCTTTACCGGATACTTCTTTCACTACAACAGTAACCCCGATCAATCCTTCCCCGGCTTCGGACATGACCAACCCACTGGCGGTCAGCCCGGATTGAGCGTGAACAGGCAACTGACAGAAAACTGCCATCAGGAATAATATAACTATTATGTATTTCTTCATCTTATTATCCATTTTATATGGTTTTACATTTTTGGGTTATTCGATGGAAAGCTTTCTAACTGCCCGATCCTCTCCTGCGGCAATGATATAATTGCCATCTGAATCAATCGAAAGAGTACGGGGACTGGTAAAAGTGGCTTCCAGCGGATCGCCGTTGCTCAAAGGATCTTTTTGAGTTGGTTTACCGGCGACCAGTTCAACCACATCTCCTACAATTTTAACGATAACATGGCCTGATTGATCCCACGAATTGTCACCTTTGCAGGCAATAAAAATCTCACCCTCCGCATTGACAGTAATTCCAAAAGGACGATTGAGTTGGGCATCGACAAGGCGGTGTCCCATTGTAATACTCTTACCGTTACCTCCTGCATACACAGTAGATGTCCATGAATTATCAGCATTCTTCACAAGTTTGTAGACTGTATGTTGATTCGAGAACGATGCAAAGAAACACTTATGGTATTTGCTATAGGTAAGGAAAGAATCCGTCCAATCACCGAAACTCGTGGGAAGAGCCCCTTTGATTTCTCCTCCATAATTAGCGGTAAGACCGCCTGGCTTTTTTACTGCCGAGGTATATACTTTGTAGGTTTTCGCTTGCAAATTGGCTTCGGCGATGCGTCCCTCAGAATCCATCATATACACCAAATTATCGGTCTCTCCAAATGTCATGGAAGATACTTTAGCACCCGGCAATTCTGATTGTTTTATTTTAATACCCGTGGTGGCATATACCCAACTGTTTGCTTTTGAATAATAGAAAATAGTACGATCCTTATTCCAGAACTGGGTTACATAAAACGCATCACGCGCAGTGTTTACTGCCGGGTGACAAAGAGCGTCCGGCGTTCCCAGCTTCTGTATCTTATTGTCGTCCTGCGACAGCAGGAACAAATAAGTTGGGTTCCAACCGGCTTTTATCATGAAGATATTGTCCAGCCTTTGTCCCTTAAGGGCAACCGCAAAGTCAACTTCACCATAAGTCACCGCATCAAGAGCAGCTCCTGCATATTGAGCATCAGTCATCCACTTGTCCGTACCGAGTTTCCCGGAAATAGTTTTAACAGACCGGCTTTGCTTATACTTAAACAACATACTGGCAGGAACAAGGCTATCGGTTCCCAGCACGACGGAAATCTGGTTAAGGCCTTCGGGTTGCTTGGGAACAAGTCCGGTAATGCTTATTCCGTCGGTAGCCGTAAGAACTGCCCTTTTCGAGCCAAAATAAACTTTCATATCAGAAAGCTCTCCGGGAAAATTACCGTTTATAATAAATGTTTGGTCAATGATTCCCCTGACGGGAAGAATTTCATCTACAGATGAAGATTTACCCGGATCATATTTGTTTATGATTGCGGGTGTTATTTCTATTACTTCACTGCCATTTTCACAAGCAACGAAGAACAAAACAAAAAGACAATAAAAAATAGGATATTTTTTTCTCATAATGGAATAGCATTAACAAAATATATTTAATACGTTCATATTTGCATTTATAACTGTACTGATTTGTTATGGTTAAAATAGACAATATAAAATTACGGCTTAAGAGCTGTCAACTGCTCTGATTGTATAAAGTTTAATTTAGTATCAATAACTTTGCTGTTAATGATTTTTTTCAACTTGAATTTTCCGCTTTGTTCATCACGTTTAGTTTTTAAAATTCTGTTTAATTAGTTATTTTTCGAAGTAAAAGTATAGAGAGTCGATGACTGAGACTCTTTATCACAGATATTTTATCCTATATTTTGGATAAATCTGAATAAACAGTTATTTGCTTCTTTGCATTTAAATAACTTAATACCTGTCATTTATCCTACTCATGCAGGATCTGACAAAAATGAAATTGTGTGAATTCCGATTTAAACTTAGATTTAGTTTGGGATTGTGCCAGCAATTAGTTGCACCTGGCTTAAATTGAATCTTTGACAAGGAAAGTAAAGTTTCACCCACAGGAAACATAAAAGCAGACATCAGACACCTGATAAAGGGCGTCTGATGATGTTATCTATCCTGCTATTATCTGAAAAAGGTTGGATACCTCCAGATTATTGATCTAATTTGATAACCGTAAATATTCGTTCATTCTAATATGTCAGATGGCGATTTCCCGAAATGTTTTCTGAATGCTACTCCGAAATAGGTCAGACTGGCAAAACCGCACAGTTCGCTTACTTCGGTAACCGTGTATTTTCCCGACTGCAACAATTCCACTGCATGATTAAGCCTGATGATTTTTATAAAATCGGTTGGCGATTGATCAGTAAGTGACTTAATCTTTTTATAAAGTAATGACGAACTGACATTCATTGCCGTTGCGAATTCGTCCTTGTTGAATTCTGTATTGGAGATGTTGGCTCTGGCAACCTCCATCATTTTCCTTACAAATTTATCGTTGAGTTCGTTTGTCAGGATGTGTTCGTTTGAATCGCCTTTTATTAGCTTCAACGCTTTTTCCCTGACAACCGCTCTGTTTCGAATAATCGATTTTATTCGCTGAGTCAGAAGACTCATGTCGAAAGGTTTGGTCAAATAATCGTCAGCGCCCAACCCAAGTCCATGCAATTGTTCAGCCTTTTCGGTAAGTGCGGTAAGTAAAATGACAGGAACATGAGAGGTTTCGTAGGTCGATTTCATTAATCTGCATAACTCATAACCATCCATATTCGGCATCATTACATCCGAAACAACCATATCGGGAATTTGCTTGCGAACAATTTCCCAGGCCTTTACACCATCTTCAGCAGTAAATATACTAAACTCATGACTAAGAGCACTATTTATAAATTGTCGTAAATCTTCGTTGTCTTCAACAATTAATACTCTCATATCCTTTGAGTAGCTATTTTCCTGACTGACCAATGTATGCAAAGCAATGTCCATCTCCTGAGTAAAGGCTGAAGCAATTGTTGAAATTGGATAAACCGTTTTTATATCCCTGGATACCTCTTTGTACGATATGACAACCTGAAAGACTGATCCAACATTTTCCTGGCTGCTACAACTTATGGTACCTCCATGCAGCGTCACATAATTTTGCACCAGCAAAAGTCCGATGCCTGAACCGACTACTCTCGAGTTGATCGCATTATCTCCCCTGTAAAATTCTTTAAAAAGCTGACGTTGAGCCTTCCTGCTAATGCCAATACCATTATCCTTTACCTGCAGCACCCATTTTTTAGTGTCGCAATTTAAGTCAATATGAACCTGACTACCTTGATGAGAATACTTTACCGCGTTTGAAATTAGATTGTCGATGATTTTTTCCATTTTTGGCTCATCAACGGCTGTTATATAACTCTCACGATCAGAACCAAATACAAGTTCAATTTTGTTGCTTTTAGCAAATGAACCGAGCAATAACCGTCGGGCTGAAACAAGACCAACAATATCAATCATAGATAAGGATAACTGCTCTTTTCCAATATCTGCTTTTTGGAAATCCATCAATTGGGTGACAACAGATGAAAGCCTCCTTGCCTGCTCAATCGCCAAATGCAAATAGTACTTCCCCGATTCTGATAAATTTGTTTCTCTGTTCAATTCTTCCACAGGCGCTTTGATCAGGGTGAGTGATGTTCTGATATCATGCGCTGTATTGGTGAAAAAGCGTACTTTTTCTTCCGTATGTTTCTGCTTCAGTTTGTTAATATAATATAACAAGGAGAGTAAAATTATTCCTGATACAATTATACCGAGTATTATCCAGAACCAGCCTGTTCTCCAAAAAGGTGGGATCAACTGTATTTCTATCGATCGCTCATTAATTACACGAGTCATAGAATTGTCGAGTAATTTTACCTTTAAGATAAATTTTCCGTCAGGAATATTTGTATACGTTATAATCCTGTTACTTGTCGGAGGAAACCACTCAGAATCAAATCCTTCCAATTTCCAGGAAAATTTAGCGCCCGACGATACCCCTATTGGAAGTAATTCCACGCTAACTGTATTTTGAAAATATTTAAGATTAATGGTTTTCAAACTATCGACCGGAGTCGTTAATCCGAATGTGGAAATATCTCTGACTGAGCGTCCTGAGACCGTAAAATCCTGAAAGAATACCCGTCCTTCCGACGGGATTTCTCTTAATGCCTCGGGTGTAAAAAACAAGGCACCATTGTTGGTTCCCCATGCTAATTTCCCATTCTTCAATGTAGCAATCGAACTTTTATTGTACGAAATAATCGATAAAGGAAATACAGACGAAAAGGTAAGGGTGGTTTTATCTTTAGGGTCAAAGCGGCATAATCCCCCTTCGGTACCCAACCACAGGTAATTATCGGCAAAAACGATACTATTGATGAAGTTTGAAGGTAATCCTGATTGTATCGTGAATTTTGTTATTGATTCACTTTTATAATTATAGACCAATAACCCCTGGCCACTGGTGCAAATCCAAACGTCTTCGCCTAACACAAGTATATCCTGTACCGCTATGTCTGATAATAAATTTTTTATATCGCCAGTTTGCTTGTTCAGCAGCAATATACCATAACTACAACCTATAAGAATTTGGTTAGGAGATAATTCTGCAAACGAGCTTATTGGTTCCTCCCTGAAAGTCCGGAATTTGTCTTGTTTTGACTGATAACAAATAAATTCACCATTGATACCACCTATCCATAAATCGCCCTGGCTATCTTTATAAATATCAAAAATAAAATTGCTAATCTTCGGCGATCCCGATTCCTCCCGCGAGTAATGCGCCAGTTCCCGCCCCATCTTTGCATCGAGAACATATACTCCTGAAGAATAGCTGCCTGCCCAGATCCGTCCCAGGTCATCTTCACAAAGCGTTAGAAATACCTGGGCTTGTTCAAGCTTGTTACAGTAAAAGTTATTCCACTTACCCGATACAGGATTCCAACAACTGATTCCATTGTTTGTCGCAAACCAGACATTCCCATTCCGATCTTCCAAAATGGAATTTACATCGTTATTTACCAATGAATTAGCGTCATTTGAATGGTGAACCACCTGGGTTATAAGGGGGGATGCCTTATCGAAGAATGAGACACCACCACTAATAGTACCAATCCATACGCGTTTATCCTTCTCATAGAAAATATCATAAACCCCATTTCCCCGCAAAGAATGCGGATCATCCGCGCTCTCCTTATAAACATTTAGGACCTCATCACCTTTTTTGTTCAGTTCCCAGATTCCTTGTCCATCTATACCGATTAACAGGGTTGAATCGGAGTTCTCTTCAAGTGCAAGAATGGGTTGCCAGGGCAAAGCTGATTTGAGTATATGAGTAAAAGTATCTGAACCAAAGCTATAGCAAAACAACCCATTCGATAAAGTTCCCATCCAAAGCTTACGTTGGTTTGTATCGAAAAATAGCGATGAAACGGAAAATGGCTTTATGTTACTGATTTGATAAATACATTTACTTTTTAAGGACTGAGTATCCTGTAACCAGATTCCGTCTGCTTTTGCAATTATCAAATGTTGCTTATCAGACCAGCTTATCGAATACCTGTCATTTAAAATCTCTTCAATTAAAGATATTTTACCCTGATGGTATTTATATAAGCCGGTACTTAAAGCGATCCAGTAATCGTCTGAATCATCCATTAACAGGGCATACACATCAAAATGCTTAACAGTAAGAACTTTGCTCAGATTAACAACCAGATCGAATCTGTCATAAACGGGATTGTACAAAAATATCTGACCATTATTGGTATAGGCTGTTAGTTTTGAATTCTCATATATCAATTTTACAATGATTGCACCAGCAGTTTCATAAGGAAGATGATAAACGCGGTAATCGTCATCCGTTAATCTCAAAATGCCGGTCTTTGACGAAGCCCAGATAAATCCATTGCTGTCCTTACAAATCGAGTTTGTCACCCGCATTGAAATTCCATAAATAGAGTTGACGCTATAAAAATCTGCTGCAAATGCTTTCGATGAAAACACGCACCAGATAAAAAGCAATAGAATAAATCTAAATTTTAAAGATTTAAAAACATCAACCCTCATAATTTTAACAATTTCTTTCTTTGTCACTGATTGTTTAGTCCACCGCCATCAATTGTTTGAATGTTGCCATCGGCCATGTATTCCAGCTCCACCACCTTCATGCTTCGCAACCATGTTTTACCTCCTGAGGGCACACTATCGTGGTGAAACAGGTACCAGTTATCTTTAAATTTAACAATTGAATGATGAGTAGTCCAACCGACTACCGGGGTTAGAATTATACCTTTATAGGTGAATGGCCCGTAAGGATTGTCTCCTGTTGCATAGCACAGTTTGTGAGTGTTACCTGTCGAGTACGAAAAATAATACTTCCCCTGGTACTTGTGTATCCAGGAAGCTTCGAAAAAGCGACGATCATGATCACCTGATTTTAGTATTTCCCCATTTTCATCCACGATATCAATACCACGCGGTTCTTCACCGAATTCCATCATATCATCGCTCAGTTTCACCACCCGCGATTGTAAAGCCGGTTCGTCGTCAGCGGGTTCGTGTCCGCATTCAATGGCTTTATTGTTGCGGTAACGCTGCAATTGTCCGCCCCATAAGCCACCAAAATACATGTAGTGAGTGCCATCGTCATCACAGAACACACAAGGATCGATAGAATAACTCCCTTTTATCGGGGCATCCCGTGGGATGAAAGGTCCCTCAGGTTTGCCACTTGTGGCCACACCAATACGGAAAATATCGGTTTTATCTTTTAATGGAAAATACAGATAATATTTGCCGTTTTTGCAGGCACAGTCACAATCCCACAACTGACGACCTGCCCATGGAATATCCTTCACATCAATTACTACGCCATGATCGGTTACTTCGCCATCAATCGACTCCATCGAAAAAACATGGTAATCGCGCATATCAAAATGGTCTCCGTTATCATTTTCAGGAATACCCGATTCTATGTCATGTGAAGGATAAATGTACAACTTGCCGTTGAATACATGCGCTGCCGGATCGGCCATAAAGTCATTGTCGACTAAATATCGTGATTGGTTCATTGAATTTTTACTATTTACCATTTACTTATTTACCATTTACAATTTATTCATTCAACCATTTATTTTTTGAATCGTAAATAGTCAATAGTCAAATAGTCAATTATTTAGATTTTTCTGCCATTTTAATCATCTCTTCAACCACCTTCTTGCGTTGGTTATTGCGGTCGAAGAGGACGGGATAATCTTTTCTGCCCCGGATCGGGAAGCCATTCAACCATGATGCGGCATCGCTAAAGCCCCAAACGGTAACGCGATCGATTACATCGTTGTATTTGAGGAAGAGTCCGAACATATCCAGCATGCGTTTATTCCATTTCTGTTGAACAGAATCGGGTACGGCTTCACGATAGGGATCCATTTGTGTTGAATAACCGAAATTCGCAGAAACATTTGCCCCATCATACGGACTTGGAAGAATGGAAATATCCCATTCTGTAATCAGGATTTTCACGCCGGCAGCCTTGAGCTTACCGAAGCTGGTTTCTGTAGCTTCGAGCGTAGGTGAATTCATATGCATGTGCGCCTGCGAACCAACAGCATCGATTCTGCAGCCTGCAGCCCTGAGTTCTTTCACCAATTCTACTATAGCATCGCATTTCGAAGACCTTTCGACATTATAATCATTATAATACAGTTCCGCATTCGGATCGGCTTCATGGGCAAACTGAAAAGCATATTTGATGAAATCCTTTCCCAGAATTTGATAGAATTTGCTGTTCCGGTATTTGCCATTGTCCTCAAATGCCTCATTGACTACATCCCACCCTTTTATACGTCCTTTATAACGGCCAACGACTGCATAAATGTGCTGACGCATACGTTCTTTCAGAACATCCGGGGATACATCTTTGCCGCTTTCATCAACAAACATCCATCTGCCTATTTGAGAATGCCATATAAGACAGTGTCCGGTGACAACCTGATTGTTCTTTTCTCCAAATGCTACAAATTTATCGGCATCAGCCCATTCGTATTTGTTTTCTTCCGGATGAATTGGCTGGGGTTTCATACAGTTTTCGGGAACAATTGCACTGAATTCCCTGGCGATCAATTCTGCCTCGATAGGCTTGACCCCATTGACTTGTTGCATATTGACAGCTACACCAAACAGAAATTTACCTTTGGTAGCTTTAGCTAATGTTTCCTGGGCCATCGTGTTAACGAAAGCCAGAAATACCATAGCGGTGATTGCGGAAATAGTTTTGATTCTCATTTTTATTGTATTTGGTTGTTTCTTATCTGTTATGCATTTCCTTCGCGGCGGGCTTTCAGGTCTGCTTCAATTTTCATTTCCATTTTTTTGTCAATCACATAGAAGAAAAGTAACCCCACTCCTATAAGGAACGGAATTGACGGATATATGCTCACAAGCAGTCTTGCTCCAAGGGCTACCGTTTCAGGTTGAATAATTTCCAGCCCTGCAACCGCACTATCTTTTGCCATGTACCCATATAAACCTAAAATCCAGGTAACCAGAGCACCTCCTATTGAGAGCCCTGCTTTCAGACCAACCATCATAGCGGAAAAGATAATGGCAGTTGCCCTGTGCCTGGTTTTCCATTCCGAATAGTCTGCAACATCGGCAATCATGGCCCAAAGAACAGGAATTGTAATACCATAGAAAAATCCATGCAGTATTTGTGAACCGAACATTAAGGACACATCCTCAGGTTTGAAAAAGATAAAGATCAGAATAAAAATAGTAGAAACGAGCAGTCCATATTTATAAACATCGCGTTTCCCATATTTATCTGCAAGTTTTTTCGACAATGAAATTCCAACAATCATGAAGATAATACCTCCCGCGTTGAACAAGCCAAAACCGGCAGCTGTCGGGTCTGATCCAAAGAAATTAATTCCTGAATCAGATAATGTAGAAATAACGGGACCAATAAAATTTGCCAGTTCAACTTTATCTACATAATTATTAAAGTAAAATACATACGAACCACCTTTCATGGCAAGGGTAATGAACACCAAAATGGTTAAGCTGAGCATGATTAGCCACGGCCTGTTCTTCATAAGGTCCGACAGGTCATCTTTTATTGATGATTTTTGATCCACACCGGGGACAATACGCTCTCTGGTTGTAAAAAAAGTGATCAGTAACATGATAGTGCCAACAATTGCCATCCAGGTCATTACCGTTTCAATCCCGGCTGCTTTATCACCGTGACCGGCATAGATAATAATCGGCAGCATAAACACCTGTACAAAAAACTGGGCAAACATCACTGCCACAAAGCGGTACGAAGAAATACTATTCCGTTGTCCCATATCGCCCGTTATCACCCCACTCAGGGCAGAGTATGGCAGGTTACTTGAAGCATACAACATCAGCAAAAAAGAATAAGTTACTGCGGCGTAGATCAGTTTTCCTTTGTACGAAAAGTCTGGTGTTGAAAATGCAAGAAGTGCAACAATACCCAAAGGAATAGAGGTGTAAAGTATCCAGGGCCGGAATTTGCCCCATTTCGAATTGGTTCTGTCGGCCAATACTCCAATGATGGGATTAAATAAAAATGCAGCAGTCAAACCAACAACAAGCATTATTATTGAAGCATCGTTGCTTTTAAGCCCATAAATATCGGTGTAAAAATAAGCTAAATAGGTAATTAATGTTTGGAAAACCAGGTTGGCAGCCAAATCGCCCAGGCTATACCCGATTTTCTCGAATACTGAAATTTTCTGAGAAGTACCGCTCATAATATCAAGTAGTTAGTTATAGTCGATTAGTTAATTACAGTTTATAAAAGTAGGCATATACCCTTTACATTACCCTTAATATTAGATATAAAATTATTAATTACGGATAAATCTTTAGAAATGGGTCACTTTAAACTTAACAAGTTCTTTTTCCATCGATGTCTTTAAAATCGATTTCATATTCCTCATTATTGTACAGGGTTATTAAAGCTCCCAAAGCCGAATAAGATGGCGTGATATCCATAATCTTTAAGTCCCTGATGGGTGACAGTTCCTCTTCAGTCCATTCATTGTCATCCATTTTATGCAACATGACGGTGATCATTAATTCCATGGCAGGATTTTTTGCCATCCTTTTTTTACGGGCATAGATGACTGTACTTTCATCGGCTTCTGCATTTCGGTTACTATGAACCAAACTATCCAGTGTATCCCAGCCGTTATAGGTGATAAGGGCGATTCTTCTTCCGGGAATGGATGCAGTAATTACCTTTTTGGTTCCATCTTCAAACTGGTTAATCACAGCCTTCTTTCCATCAATGTGAGGCATACCGAAATGCCCCAGGGTTAATTCATATTCAAAAGCCAAACGGGAACGGTCGACTCTGATAACTCCACCGGGAATTGTTATTTCAGCAAGATCAATTATATAACCCACCCCATTATTTGGCGGCCGTCGCATGATAGCCTGCCGGTATAAAACCTCCTTCCGGACTCCGTTATAAAACATGCTTTGCGAAATCGTAAATGACCTGTTTTTTTCAGAATCGTTTTCCACTGTTTTGCCGGTAAGGTAAAAATTTACATCGTCGCCTCTCAAATCTCTTGGATCGTGACTGCGGAAACTGTATTCCATCGATGTACCACCCTGTGGATTATGATCTTCCCATGGGAAATGTGTATTGTATACCAGCTTTGAATAGTTTGGATCATCGTAGTATACCTTTCCCGGGATTATTTCAGATGTGCCCGTTTTACCATGGTTAACAAGTACAAGACCCGGATTTTCAAGAACTACTTTATGGGACTTGTCTCCCAGCATTTCCCAGAATCCCTCGTTTTCTGTGGCCGTCCAGAAAGGTGAATCATCAGGCAATGCAAGGCATATAAAGGGAAGAAACATTAAGAAAGGACTGCCTGCGCAACTATAGTTTTGGACCATGTATTCCTTCTGTCCGTAAAATCCAAGGCTTGGGATATCATTGCAAAAGAAATCTTCACGTGTAACAAATTGCAACAGGGAACCTGAACATAATCGCCTTGCCCAGCCCGCATCCAAAAGGGATTTATCCTTCAACATGAAAGAAACAGGGAATGCCCCTGAAACCCATGTCCGGTAACAAATGCTCCTGGACCACATGTTGATATAGCCATCGCGCGCAAAAAAACTGGTGATGGACTCCATTAATTTCTGTGCCGACTTTTCAATGATTTCAGCGATTTCGGGGTAATATTTATCACCAAAAGCCCTGTTCCAGATGGTTGTATAAACAATGAAAAGACTAATCGAATAGTAATTATAGGTTTGCTCGAGGTACCAGCCGTTGCCTGAATGATAAGATGCCACCCATAACAGGTGACTTTTCAGCAACTCATCATCAATCTCATATCCATATTTTTTAAGGAATGAAAGGGTGATAATATTAAAAATCCGCCAATTGTTTTGAGTCGTTCTGTGATGAGCCCATTTTGAAATGGTTATGACCATCTCATCCCTTTGCATTGGGGTAAAGTGGAACCAAATGGTGTCCGGCATCAACAGCAATGTTTTAAACAGTCCCCCAAACTCGCAGGTAAACTGGTAGTTGGAGTCAGGCAATTCATCGGGTAATGGAAGTGAATTGGGATGTCCCGGAGTAAGGGCATTGTAGATTTGCAAGGAATAGTAATCCCGAAGATTGATGCCCTTAATCGTCGTTTCAGGGTCGATATGGATCAACGGCCCGGCAAGGGTGAATGTCCTTTCAAGGGCTTCAAACTCCTGGGAGCGATGGCGCCACGCGGGGGCATCAGGCTGAGGGTAGGTTTTACCGGGAACTGATGGAAATGTCAATACGGTTTCAAGGGAGTCAACATGTTCGAAAGCCCGTTCCAGTAAATATTTAGCCAATTCTATATAATGCTTTTTTGTCATCCCTGAAAAGGGACTTAAAGCAAAATCGGGTTCCTTAATTTCAAAAGCTTTTTCCATTATATTAAAGATTTCACGGATTAAAACGAATTCCACGGATTACCCAAAGATAAAAATTCCGGTGATGTATTTTTCGATACGCACCCTGTGCGGGTCAACAATCAAAGGTAATCTGCTTAAAGTGGTAAACACGAAATGTGTATTAATTTCATATAATTAAAGATCATATGGAACCCGCCCGGAAGAATCGGGGCTCATTTCATTGGTTCCGAATGGTGAAGCTGGCAGCCCTTCTGCATTGTACAAATTGGCTCCTTTGGGATTGTCGGCCCAGGCATAGCGTACAGCCACCGGGTTCGAAATTGCTTTATTCGAAACAATGACTTTGTTGCCTTCGATTTTGGCTTGAGCCCAAACAAATTTTTTATCAATTCCTGCAATGGCAAACTGTTTTAATGATTTGCCATCATTTGTCACTAATCCACCGCCGCAATCGGTGAAGGTGAGTTCTATTGTGTTTCCTTTCACATTCATTGACTCATAGATTGGGCCTGAGGCTACCACTTTCCTATCTCCGTAAGCGAGCTTTTCTGCGGCAAGGGCAAGGCGCTGTCCTACTTCCTTTTTCCGAAGTGGATGAATGTCGTTCCATTCTCCTAATCCTATGGTAACTGCCATGGCTGTGTTGGGTACCGAAAGTGTTTTCAACTGCTGATAACGAAGAGACGCCCAGCCACTTTCTGAAGGTTCATTTTTCGGTTCCATGAAGTCGGGGAGTTGGACAAAAAGGAACGGAAGATTACCTTGTCCCCAGCGTTTTCTCCATTCACCAATCAAGGTCGAAAGAACAGCTTTGTATTCGTGGGCCTGTTCGGTATTCGATTCGCCCTGGTACCAAACGATCCCCATCAATGTGTAATTCACGATGGGAGAAAGCATGGCATTGTATAATCCAAGCGGCTTTCCGGGGAAAAAGGTTGATGATGGGCCGGGCCCGCATTTTGCTCCGATATTGTATTTCCATGTACCTTTAAGGTCGAAGATCCTGCCATCCACATCAAGCTGGTATGGCTTTTCTTTGATAAAAGCCCCGTTAGCCGATTGGCTGACTACCCGAACGGTAAGGATGTTTTTACCCGTTTTCAAAATACCCGGAGCAATGGTGTAACGGCGTGGTGGGTATTGGTAACCGGTTGTGCCCGCATATTTCCCGTTTATAAAAACAGAATCGCTGTCAATGATCGTTCCAAGCTCAAGAAGCGCCGGTTTTCCTGAACAACTTTCGGGCAAGTCGATCTCTTTTCGGAACCAGACAGCTCCGTTTTTGAAATCCATGCCTGCCTCGGCGAACGAAGAAGGAAGCTGAAAGGCTGGCCACGAAGAATCGTCGAGAGTTGGAGAAAACCATGGAGTATTTTTTCGACCACGATCACTTTTCCCAAGCTCATCAAACCATTTCCACTGTGCAGTTCGCTCCGAATTGAGCAGATTTTTCATGTAAGTTGTATCTGAAAGCTGCCTGGCTATTTTGTATTGTTCGGGGAAGGCTTTCAGCGATTCCTCACTAATCCAGCTTTCGGCAGAAGAGCCACCAGCGGCGCATTGAATAATTCCCACCGGAACTTTATATTTTTCGTAGAGGTCGCGGGCAAAGAAATAGCCCACAGCTGTATATTTCAGGATGTTTTGAGGATTGGCTTCTTCCCATTTTCCACCCTGAATATCTTCTTGTGGTTTGTTATAATTCCAGCGTACGGGAACCTGAAATAGCCTGATGTTGGGATTCGCGCATGTTTCAATTTCCTTTCCGTAAAGGGGTGATACCCGGCTCATCGTGGTTTCCATATTCGACTGCCCGGAACAAAGCCACACGTCGCCAAACAAGATGTCATTCAATAAAATACGATTGCTTGCAGCGATTTCCATGGTGAATGGTCCGCCAGCTTTTTGCGCCGGAAGGGTGATTAGCCACTTTCCATCATCGTCGGTAACCGTATTAAACGATTGGTTACCGAACTGAAGTGTTACCTTTTCTCCAACCGATGCCCAGCCCCAGATTTTTACAGGGGCTTCGCGCTGAAGAATCATCCCGTCGCTAACCAGCTTTGGCAGACGCACCTTACTATACCCTGTTTGGGCGATCAACAAAATCAGGAAAAGGATGCTGAAAAATATTTTCAATGTTCGAATCATGACCAAAATTTAAGAATTGTATGAAATCAGAACCAAAATACGGATTGAAGGCAATTCTGCAATTTCATTTTTAGTTTTGTTTATTAAAAATACATCAATATAACAGAATTTTAAATTTATATTTTCTTCGATTCCGGCGGGCCTAAATACGAAGGTTTTAGCCCCCCGCAGTCAATAAGGATGCGCTGAAGCACAATTCCGGGGTCAATCATCCAGATTTTAATTGTGTGCTTTCCAGGTTGCTCAATGGTATGCTTCGTATTCAATTCAACGATGTTGCGACGAACCGATTCCTGCCAATCCTGATAGGTTTTTCCTTTATGAATATTCACAATCTGAGGTTGTTCATCATCAATCGAAACGGCAAAACAGAGCCCTTCGTTGTTGTAGATATTCAAAGTGGGTGAAATAAATGTTGAAATTGTCACTTCTCCGGAAGTATTAAAAAGAACATCATATTCCATTCGCGGTGAGCTTTGATCAAGGGCAAGTGATGGTGAATTCACCGGCACAGGCATCATTGCCGACAAAATTCTTCCAAGTCCGGGAACCTTTTGCCAACCAGCATCGCCCTTGGTTACTGATCGTGACAGGTGTTCTGACTCGATAGCAACATAACCATTACTTTCAGCAAAACCATGTTCTTTCCGGTCGATATTGAGCAAAGGATTAAGTACAGCAACTATCTCAACCGTTTTTCCTGCTCCGGAAATAGTTATCGGAACTTCAGTAATGGTTTTCGGCATTTTCTTCCAGTCGGCTTCCACCCAAATGCGAAACTTTTTATCTAACCTGACTTTCGTTACCGAAACTTTTACCTGTTTCGAAGCCGACTTTATCACCACATCGAACGGTTGAGATCCACGGTTGAATACATCAATGTAAAAACGTTGCTTCTGAATAGGGTCAAGCTGTGGAAGTACTGCTTTCTCCTTATTATCCGGCCACCATTTTTCTGAGCCTTCGATGGCAACTCCCATTTCGGAACCTTGTTTTGGTACAATGGTTTTCACTTCGGGCATCGAATTTTTGTCGGGTTGCTGCCAGTAGGTGTAGCCAATGTGAGTTTGATCCATCATGTGGTTCCACTTACCACCGGCAAGTTTTTTATTGTAGAAATCCGACAACACAGCATCAGTATTGTACAACTGTTTTGCGTTTTCAGCCAAATCGTTGGCTGAAGCCCTGCCTTGAGCTGCATACAAACGGTTTTTGCCAACAGTAATATATAAATCGTTCAAATTGGCACACGCTGCAACAGGATAAAAAACCAACTGATAGAAAGCATCTTTGTAATTGGCTGGCATTTTTTCGTAGAGTGACTTTGCCTGTTCAGCTAATGCATTATATTCATTTACTACACGGTCGGCTTCTCCATAATTAATAAGACTATAAGTGGTTGGCTCCATCAATTCGGGTTTTCGGCGACTGTTTAAACGGGTATAATCGTTGAGCAATGAAGCAATATCGGTTGAATATTTCGATCCAAACTGATTTTCAGCCCATTGCCGGGTATATTCAAACAACTTATCTGCAGGCCAATGATCGGGACTCCAGGCGAAATCGAGGAAGAATTCAGTAGGAAATTCCATCGGTTTCAGATCGCCAACATTTACCACCCATATACGGTCAACGCCATGGCGGTAGGCCATGTTCATCTGTTCCCAGGTGCGTTGAACAGGAGAGGTGTTGAGCCATTTGTAATTACGCGGATCGCCTACGTAGTCGAAATGGTAGTAGATTCCGTAGCCGCCGACACGTTTTGGATCTCCCGGTTTGGGTAATTTGCGGATGTTTCCCCAATTGTCGTCGCAAAGCAGCAAAGTGACATCGTCAGGAACGCGCATACCGTTGTCGTAGTAATCCTGCACTTCTTTGTAAAGCGCCCAAACCTGAGGTGTTTCAGTGACTGGCTTCCCGGTAACATCAGCAATAATTTTTCGCTGGTCTTCAACAATTTGTTGAAGCAATGACACATTGGTTTCTGCCGACATGGCTTCATCGCCATTACCGCGCATGGCAAGGGTCACAATACTCTCACAGTTGCCCATTCGTTCAATTCCCTTCCGCCAAAACTCCTTTAGTACTGTTGAATTGGTACTGTAGTTCCAGTCTCCCACCGGATTTGCCCGCCATTCAGCATGGGCACGCATCATGGGTTCGTGATGTGAGGTACTTATCACAATCCCCATATCGTCGGCAAGTTGCGGATTTTTCGGATCGTCACTATTGAATGCTCCCCACCACATGGCTGGCCAAAGAAAGTTTGATTTCATTCGCAGCATCAATTCGAACAATTTTTCGTAGAACTGGCTGTTAAACCCTCCGAATTTTTCAACGGCCCAGCGACCGAGTGCGGGTTCTTCATCGTTCAGAAAAATGCCGCGGTATTTTACAGCCGGCTCACCAAGCGTAAACCGCTCTGCTTTCACGTAAATATTTGATTGCGCTTCAACCGGAACATCGGCCCACCAATACCAGGGAGAAACTCCCATTTGCTTTGACAGTTCAAAAATTCCGAAAATGGTTCCGCGTTTGTCGCTCCCGGCAATTACCAATGCTTTTTCAACTCCTGGAAATGGATTGTCAATCACTTGTATGATGAATTGTTCCCATTTTCCGTTAAGTTCCTTCAAATCAATTTTCTTTTCACTGACCATCTGATCAATGAGTTTGCTATGCCCAAGAGTTCCTGCAATCACCAGTTGTGATTCAGCAGGAAGTGCATCAACAGCAAGTTGCGGTTCGCTTCCCGAAACCATTTTCAGGTCTGACCTGAAGAAATTCATTGCCTTTTCAACACCCACAAAATCGTTGGAAGAATAAGTTAATGCAGCGGATTTACCGTTTAATATGAGAGAAAATGAACCTTTGTCAGGAGTTATGGATATTTGGGGCCCCAGTCTACGACCCACTTCATTTGCTGACAATTCATTATGGTTCAATGCAATTGTGGTAAACGCTAAAGATATAATCAGCGACCTGATGAAAACCGGGAGTCGGACAGCTTTCAGAAATATTTTGGTTTGATAATCCATTTTTGTTTACTTTTTATAGCGTCGCAATTTACAGGTATATTGGCAGAATAAAAGTCATATGATGAATATTTTTGTTAAGAGCCTTAATATTTATAATCCAGCAATCAGCTAATTATGAATTCATCGGAGACTATGTTAAGATAAATCTCTCGCTTAATTATGATTTTTTAAATCAAACTTCAATTTTTTTAATTGGTCTAACTGATGAACGGGCCGGGCCAGTTCCACCGGAATTGACCGGTGAGAGAAAGTCTGGAAATAAAGCAGGCATGCATCTCTCCACCAAACCGCTTCCTTAGTCTGAGTAACCAATTTTTTTTTCACCTCTTCAAACCGTTGCGGATCGATATTTTCCCGGTTATCGTCCCAAACTTTTTGAAACCTCCTTACCGCATCCACGCCAGAGCTGTATTTGTAACATAATTCAGTCCACAGATCATTTCCATTGCGAAGTGTATAATTCCATGGCACATGGTGAAACCACAACAGAAAAGCTTCCGGACATAGTGACCGATCATCGAACATTGACCGAAGCGGTTCGGCATACTGACTGACTGCATTGCTTCCTGTTGCAGACCGGTCGAACCCAATTCCGATACTGTCGGCTTTATGGTAATAGGATGGCATCCAGTCGGGTCTGGCGTTAGGCACAGTACACCAAGGTTCCGGTCCATAATGATGGTCCCAACCCATCAGGTGGTGTAAGCCCAGCGGAGTCATATAATTGACAGCCGCTTCTCTGGATTGCATCATTACTTTCGAGAGATCGCCAATAAACATTTGATCGTGTGAAAAGGTCTGCTTCAACCATTCAGTTGCAATCTCCTTCGCCGTTAACCGGTTGTTCCAGGCTAACCGGCCAAAAACGTACCAGTTGGCCTGTGCAAAATGGTGCCCGCACCAGTTGGTATCTTGGCCAATATTCGCCACTCCTGCAATTCCGGTGATCGAATCCTTAAACATCGTGCCATCAGTAATGCGTGCCACTGTTGAGTTTCGTCCCTGGACGTAGGTATCAGCATCTAAAAATTCGTTGTATAGTGTTCCTAAATAAACCAGATGATCTGAGAATCCAAGATACTCCTGGGTGATCTGCAACTCCGGCATCAGGGTAGTATGTTTCATGCTGCCAAACAATGGGCTGAATGGTTCGCGGGGCTGAAAGTCAACCGGCCCGTTTTTTACCTGGATGAGCACATTTTTGCGGAACTTTCCATCCAATGGCATAAACTCGTTCCAGGCCTGTTTCGCCCGGTCATCCAAACCGGGGCTGTAAACAAATGCCCGCCACATCACAATCCCGTGATGGGGCGCTAAAGCATCGGCCATCATATTGGCACCATCTGCATGAGAACGGCCAAAATCCTGCGGGCCGGGTAACCCTTCAGAGTTGGCTTTCACCAAAAAACCGCCAAAATCGGGGATCAACTGGTAAATTTCATCGGCCTTATTCTGCCACCAGCTTTTTACTTCTTCGTTTATAGGATCAGCAGTCGGTATACCACTCAAAGCCTTTGGGGATGAAAAATTAACAGCCAGATAGACCCTGATTCCATAAGGCCGCATTACATTTGCTATTGCCTGCACTTTTTTCAGGTATCCCGGTTTTAGGATTTCAGGACTGGCATTCACATTATTCAGTACCGTCCCGTTGATCCCAATGGAGGCATTTGCACGGGCATACTGAGCATAGCGGGGACTGTTCATTTCGGGAAGTTCATCCCATTTCCAGATGGAGTGACCGGCATATCCCCGCTCAACAGAACCATCGAGGTTGTCCCAGTGGTTTAAAATACGACGTTGGTATGAAGGAATTTCTTTTATATCAATATTTTGAAGTGTGGTGTTTGTGGTTTGAAGTAGTCTTAAATAATGAAATGTACCATACAATACGCCAATTTCTGTATTTGCTGCAATCAGGATGATATCCGGGGTCCGAAATGTGCGAATGATAAAACCGTCATCTCCCAGAGATTCTAATTCGTTGGAATCAATATATTTGGTGATGATTTTGAGGTCGGATGTCCCGACAAATACTGATCCTGTTTTTAATTTTTTCCCGATGTTAACCGAAGGACCAAAAAGCATGTTTAATCCATTTTTCAATTCATTCTTTATAATACTGAATGTGGCCGATTCCTGCGGAACATAGATAGATGTTGGATGGTCTGTGATTGCATAGTTTGCAGGTTGCATGCCGGTAAACCACAATTTTGATCCATCCCGGGGATTGATGCTCTGTGCGGAAATAAAGAGGGGAATTGAAATGACAATGCCCGATAATAGCAAACTATTTATTAATCGCATCATCAGTTTGGTTTTATATAAATTTCTATTCTAAAAAGGAGCTGTTAATTTAAACAACTCCTTTTTTTGAAATGATATTTTATTGATTAAAAATTAACTTTTATACTAATATCCGGGGTTTTGATAAGCGACTTTTTCTTCAGCAGTCATTTCCATACCATCTATCTGACCCGAAGGGATAGGGCGCAGGTAGTGAAATTTTTCAATGGTGCGGGTAACCGTGGCAGGCGTATGCTGACCATAAGAGCTTCCGCAGATTTGGTAAGATGAAGCAAATTCATTCCATTTTTGGGTACGTACCAAATCGAACCAACGATAGCCTTCGCCGAAGTATTCGCGCGAACGTTCTGCCAAAATATAATTGATATCGATAGTTGCAGGCGTTGCAGCAATCATTGCAGCGCTATTGTCTGCCACTTTTGCTACATTTCCATTATTGTCCCAACGCCATTTTCCTGCACGCGTACGAATTACAAGAATCAACTCTCTGGCACTTTTACCTGCTTTTGCAGTTGCACCTTTAACAGCGGCCTCAGCGGCTACAAAGTAAAGTTCTGAAAATTTTGCAATATTGAAAGGACGGGTGCTGCCTGCATTCGGCTGTCCTAATCCACCGGCATTGTCGGTACGATAAGTACCAAGTTTCCAAAGGCCGGGATAGACTATTCTGCTAATGCCATTCGGTGCTATCACAAAATCAGCTCTGCCTGGCAATACACCCGCACCGATATTTGCAGTTGAAGCTGTGTAAACAACATTAGCATCGTCTTCGTTCAGGAACGTTAAAATCGCTCCCCCTGGCACAACCGACAAACCGTTTGCGTTAACCAAAGACGCTTTACTGGCGTCGCCGGGATTTTTGGTCCAGTTGCCACGATAAACAGTCGTAAAGGTTCCGTCGTATCGGGAATCGTTCGTTTTATCGGCAAAAGTGTTTTTAATCGCACCGATAGTGGGGCACATACGTGTCCATGGACGTCCCAATGGTTGTGAAGCTTCACGCTGAACAGAGCTTACACCTGAACTTCTGATGTTTGTATAATTCCAAGTCATCATCCATCCGGCAAAATTATCAGGCGCTGCACCACTGCCATAAGTAAGGCTTCCTCCGTTATATTTCTCACTTTTCTCTGTGTGGTCGGCGTATAACAGGATTTCTTTATTGCGGTCATTTTGCCCTAAGTTAACATCATAATAGGTTGCTTGTAAGACAAACTGTCCGGGATTTTCAATGGCAGTTGTAGCAACATCATAAGCTTGCTGATAATACCATGCAGCATTATGTCCGTCAGGATCAACCCGGTCAGACGCCGGATAGGTAGGAATACTGTTGGGATTTTCAAGCCACCATGCATACGTAAGGTAAGCTTTTGACAAATAAAGTCGTGCAACTGTTTTGGTTACAGCACCAGTTAAACGTCCGGTTTCCGGCAAATCGTTTATTGCTTTTAGCAGATCAGGGAATATGGCTTTGGTATATACTTGTGGTACGGTATTACGAACAGAGGTTCTTGAGGTACTTGTATTGAACTTCAGTTCTCCTGCTCCCAAATCCAAAGGCACTCCACCAAAAGTTTGTACCAGCAAAAAGTAGTCAAAAGCACGGAAGAATCTTGCTTCTGCAATCAGGGCATTCGAAATAGTTCCAACTGTTTCCGCATTCTCAATAATACCACTTGCAGTATTAATGTTAGGGAATGCCTGTGTCCATAATACATCGGAACGGCTACTGCTTGGAGTAAGCGAACCTACTCCTGAATAATCCATATCTTTAAAGTTTCCGTCTGCACTTTGAGCATAAGTTGCTTCATCTGTACCGGTCAGACATGAGTTATAATAATAAGCTTGTCCGTAAATATAGCGGAGGTGAGAATACATGGCTGTTAATCCACCCATTACTCCCTTTTCAGTTTTAAAAAATCCGGGAGTATAAATACTGCGTGGCTGTTCCTCCAGAATATCAGAGCATCCCACTAAGAACAATGTCAGTAGCGCTGTTCCTATATATGATTTTATATGTATCCGTTTCATAGCTGTCTTTTAAAATGTTAAGTTAATACCAATCATGTAGTTGCGCGTTGAAGGCGTATTTGTGCCTATCGTCAGCAAACGTTTCAGGTTTGAAGAATAGGCGACTGCCGCATTTTCGTTGCCGTATGAGTTGGATTCCGGATCCATACCTGTTTCACGGTGATAAGGCGAGAACAACACGAATGGGTTCTGTACCGTACCGTAAAGCCGAAGTTTATTGATGCCTATACTTTTTACCCATTTTTGGTTGAAGTTATATCCAAGTGTAATGGTGCGAATCTTCATATAGGATGCATCGAATAAACCAAGGGTTGAACCATATTTTGGATTATCACCACTTGCAATTCCACCTGGTTTTGGATACCTGGCACCGGTGTTTTCAGGCGTCCAGTAATCAACTTTTACATTTCCCCTGCGACCACTCAACATATTGAGGTAGCCCGATGAAGAATATAGGGTACTGATAAGTAAACCACCCCGTCTAAATGCACCTACGATGCTCAGATCAAATCCTTTATAGGCTACGCGTGTATTGAAACCTCCCATTAATTTTGGATCCAGTTCAATTACCTGACGATCAGCGGTGCCGATTGCTCTTTTTGGTGATCCATCTTCGTTGTATTCACCGGTATATTTAACTTTGATCATACCGGCATTTCCTCCTGGTTCTAATGTTTGCAGGTATTTATAATCTGCATCTGTTTCTTTCCAAAGTCCGATTTTTTCATAGTCATAAACCACATTAATTGGATAACCTACAAACCACCAGTTATTTTCGTCCTTTGGTTGTCCGGAGGCAAGGGATGTCAGCTCATTTTTATTACTGTACATATTGATGCCCGCATCCCAGGTAAAACCGTCAACGTTGTCCAAAATCCTACCATCAAGTGAGAGTTCCCATCCTTTATTTTCAGTTTCTCCGATATTAGCTGTGTAGCCGCTCACTCCTGATGTGGCTGGCAGACCAAGACCCAAGAGAATATCTTTTGTTTTGGTTTGATAGTACTCTATAGTTCCTGTCAGTCGATTCTTTATTAAGCCAAAGTCCAAACCAAAATTCATTGTTTCAGAGTATTCCCATCCTAAATTTGGATTAGGCAATTGAGATACAAAATATCCCGTGGAATACGTATCGCCAAAGTTGTAAGGTCTGGTGTTTAGACGTCCCAGCGTGGCGTATGGATCTACAGCCTGGTTTGAAGTTTGTCCGTAACCAACACGCAGTTTTAGCTGGTCAATTTTGTCAACATCATTCATAAACGATTCGTTTTTGATATTCCAACCGGCAGATACAGCATAGTATGGATGCCACTTGTGTCCTTCTGCCAATCTTGAAGAAGCATCTGTACGGAAGGTTGTGCTCAACATATAGCGGTTATCATACGAGTACATCGCACGTCCCATCCACGATATCAAACCGCTAACCTGATAGTCTTGATTATCAGGATTTATAGTAACTTTATCACCAGGTGCATGTCCTAAATTATAGAATTGTAAGGCATCGGAGGGAATATCAGTTGCAGAAATTTGTGATCTGTTGTATTTGGTTTCTTCAGCAGAGTACATGACTACTGCATTTAACTGATGTTTTTCAGCAAAAGTACGGTCGTAGGTAAGCAGATTTTCAATAGTCCAGTGTGATGTAAGTGAGTTGCTTATCGTAGCAGATGAAGGGGTTGTAGCGTTAGTTGCAAATACACCTTCTCCGGTATAACTACCACCATTGGTCATTCGGAAGTCCGCACCAATGTTGGTATGTAATTTCAAACCTTCGACACCGGGAATTTTCACTTCACCGTACATCGTATTGTAAGATCCAAACGCTTTAGCTTGATCAATCCATTGATCCCCTAAACCTTTAATAATTTCTCTTGTATAAACAAACTGGTCATCCAACGGCATCTTAACAATTCTTTTCATAGTACCATCGGCATTGTACGGATTAGCAATCGGTGACATACTTAATACACCATACAAACCTAAGTTATTACCCATATTAATAGAATAATTGTTGTTTGTAGTAAATCCTACCTTGAAGTATTGACCAATTTCCTGATCCAGTGATCCGCGAAATGAATACCGACTGTAGTCCTGTCCGTACATTACGGCCTCGTCGCGATTATAGCCGACACCGAATTTATAGTTTGATTTTTCTGTCCCACCAGTTATATTTACATCATGGTTTGTTACTATACCTTGCCTGTAATACAAGTCCTGCCAATCAATGTTTACATCATCAGCTTCATCCACTCCGTTTGTGAACTTCCCTGCAGATTTACGGAGAGCGATGAACTCTTTTGCATTCATCATGGGATATTTCAGGGCATTTTTCACACCATAATAACTATTGTATGAAATTTGTGCTTTTGCACCTTTTTGCCCTTTATTCGATGTTACCAAAATAACACCGTTTGCACCGCGTGAACCATAAATGGCGGTTGCCGAGGCATCTTTCAAAATATCAATACTTTTGATATCATCAGGGCTTAGATCGCTTATGGATCCGGCAAATGGAAGACCATCGAGCACGATCAAAGGATCATTACTGGCACTAAGCGAACGTGTACCACGAATACGAATCTGCATTGTTGCACCAGGTTTGGTTGAGGTTTGCGACAGATCCACCCCTGCTACCCTTCCTTGCAGAGCCTGCGTAATGTTAGATGATGGCACTTCACGCATCACATCTCCTTTCACAGAAGCAACTGAGCCTGTAACAGCTTCTCTCCGCTGGGTACCATAACCCACTACCACTACTTCATCCACCTGTAAATTGTCCGGCAGTAGTTTTATGTTGATCTCCTCACGGTTACCAACAAGAATGTCCTGGGTTTTATACCCAATAAATGAGAAAGACAGCGTTGATTTAGCATCGGCATCAATCTGATACTTTCCATTTGCATCAGTAGTAATGCCAATTGTTGTGCCCTGGATTACCACATTTACTCCCATCATTGTGGTTCCGTCCTCGTCGGTTACCGTACCGTTTACCCGAATGGGTTGGGCAAAGGTCCAAAACGACAATAGCAACATAGGCAGCATAATGATTGCATCCCGTACTAACCTGTTTTTTTTCATTGAGTTAATTTTTGTTAATTAAAAGATTAATAAGGAAATAAGTTAAATTTATCACCGGTAGTTCTTCCGATAATGGCCTGTTTCCGGTTAACGAAACCTGGTATTTACTTCTCTTTTTATTGCACTAAATTCTCTTCGCATAAAAATTCAGGTTGTTGAGTAATAGAATGTTATAAAGGTATGAAAAGCCACAACTGTGGACATTCAATAATAGATATTTGATTGTTAATTTTAGATAAAACTATTCGGTCATTCTAAAATTTCGGATGGTGATTTCCCAAAATGTTTACTGAATACTGTGCTGAAATATCCCAAACTGGCAAAGCCACAAAGTTCGCTTACCTCAGTAACTGTGTATTTTCCTGACTGCAACAATTCCACAGCGTGATTGAGCCTGACAGTTTTGATAAAATCGGTTGGCGATAGATCGGTAAGTGACTTCATCTTTTTATAAAGCAGTGATGAACTAACATACATTGCAGAAGCAAATTCTTCCTTATCGAATTCAGTATTGGAAATGTTGGCCCGGGCAACCTCCAACATTTTCTTTACAAATTTATCGTTGAGTTCGTTTGCCAGGATATGTTCGTTTGAATCGCCTTTTATGAGCCTCAGTGCTTTTCCCCTGACAATCTCCCGATTGTGAATAATCGACTTGATTCGTTGAATCAAAAGATTCATGTCGAAAGGTTTGGTTAAGTAGTCATCGGCACCAAGACCTAAACCGTGTAACTGATCAGTTTTTTCTGACAGAGCAGTAAGCAGAACAATGGGGATATGAGAGGTTTCGTAGGTCGATTTCATAATTTTACACAATTCAAAACCATCCATATTAGGCATCATAATGTCAGAGACGACCAAATCAGGTATTTGCTTCGAAATAAAATCCCAGGCTTTTTCTCCATCAACGGCAGTAAACACCTTAAAATCACCACCGAGGGTAGTTTTCATAAAATTCAAAAGATCGTCATTATCCTCAACAATCAACACTTTCATTTCTTTTGAAGTTTGAATCTCAGCTTCAGATGCTGATTGCTGAGATATCTCCTTCATAGAGCCGTGAGGGGTTGATATATCAGAACGTACATTCTTTGCTATTGACTCCCCCAATACAGATCTAAACGGAATTACAACCTGAAATGTTGATCCGACATTTTCCTGACTGCTGCAACTGATGTTACCTCCATGCATGGTTACATAATTTTTAACCAATAAAAGCCCTATTCCGGAACCGACTACCTTTGAATTGATCGCATTGTCGCCTCTGTAAAATTCCTTAAACAACTGTCGCTGTGCCTTCCTGCTGATCCCAATCCCATAATCCTTTACCTGAAGTATCCATTTTTTTTCATCACATCGGAGATCAATCTGGATTTGACTATCGTTAGGAGAATATTTGATGGCATTTGAAATCAGGTTATCGATTATTTTCTCCATTTTTGACTCATCAACTGCCGTTATGTAACTCTCCCGATCAGTAACAAACACGAGTTCAATGTTCTTGCTTTTCGCATAAGAAGCCAGCATGATCCGGTGGTTTGAGACAAGTTTTACCATATCTGTCATCGTCAGCAACAGATGTTCCTTGCCAATATCAACCTTCTGAAAATCCATCAATTGGGTGACAATCGAGGTTAGTTGCCTTGTCTGTTCTATGGCCAGATTTAAATAGTACTTTCCTGATTTGGTCAAGTTTTTTTCTTTTCTTAACTCCTCGACAGGGGCTTTGATCAAGGTCAGCGAAGTCCGGATATCGTGAGCCGTATTGGTAAAAAAGCGTACCTTTTCTTCTGTGTGTTCCTGTTTCAGCCGGTTAATGTAGTATAGTAAATAAAGAAAAATAATTCCGGATAGAACCATTATTATGAGTATCCAGAACCATCCCGTCCTCCAAAATGGAGGGATAAGTTTAATTACGATTGAGCGTTCAGCAATTAAATTTGATAAAGAACTGTCATGCATCCTGATTTCTAATTCGAATTTCCCGCTTGGAATGTTGGTGTAAGTAACAATTCTGTTTCCCGACGGGGCAGACCAGTCGTTATCAAATCCATCCAGTTTCCACGAAAACTTATAGCCACGTGTCTGCCCAAGTGAAAGTAATTCAAGGCTGATCGTATTCTGAAAATACCTAAGATTAATATCCTGTAAACTATCTATTGGAGATTTCAGATTGAACGACGTTATATCCCTGATTGAACGACCAGCAATAGTCAAATCCTGAAAAAATATTTTCCCTTTAATCGAAGGTTCATCGACCAGATCGGGATTAAAAACTAACGCTCCATTATTGGTTCCCCAGGCTAATTGCCCGTTCTTCAATTTATAACGTGAAGAATTATTAAACGAAGTCTTTGAAAGTGAATATATTGAGGAATAGGCAAGTACCTTTTTATTCTTTGGATTAAACCTGAATAATCCATTTTCAGTCCCTACCCACAAATAATCATTAGCATATATAATGCTATTTATAAAATTTGAGGGTAATCCCATCTGTTCCGTAAACTTCTCTGTTTCACCGGTCTTGTAATTGTATCTGATTAATCCATTCCCTGATGTACATATCCAAACATCTTCTCCCATTATCAGAATATCACGAACCAGCAAACCCTCGACTAACCTTCTGACTTCACCAGTTTGTTTGTTTAATTGCGCCAATCCATTACTACACCCCAAAAGGATCTGGCTATCTGACAATTCAGCAAAACATCCAATCGGTTGATCGGCATAGGATCTGAATTTATTTTCCCCTGACAAATAACAAACAACCGAACCACTACCTCCTCCTAACCAAATATCTCCACTACTATCTTTATATATGTTAAATATAAAATTATTAAGCAACGGGGACCCTTTTTCATTTTTATTATAATGTGCCAGTTCTCTTCCGGTTCTTCCTTCCAGAATATACACTCCGGAGGCATAGGTACCTGCCCATATTCTTCCCTGGTTATCTTCGCAAAGTGAGAGAAATACCTGGGCCTGTGTTTCCTTATCATTATAAAAACTACTCCACTTATTTGTGGTTACATCCCAGCAGCTTATTCCATTGTTTGTTGCAAACCATAGCTTTCCCCACTGATCCTCAATAATACTATTAACATCATTATTTATCAACGAATTAGAATTATTGGAACGATGAACTATTTGATTAACCAAAGGTGACGCCTGATCGAAAAACGAAAGCCCCCCACTATAGGTGCATACCCAGACTCTTCTGTTATTATCACAAAACAGGTCATAAACGCCATTTCCCCTCAAAGAAGATGGAATGTCTAAACTTTCTTTATAAATATTCAGTACCTTTTGATTTCTCATGTCCAGTTCCCAAATACCCTGACCATCAAATCCTATCAAACAAGTAGAATCTGTATTCTCTTCAATAGCCAGGATTGGCTGCCTGGGTAAAACTGATTTAAGTTTATTAGAACAGGTTCCATTTCTGAAATTATACAAAAACAATCCCTCAGTTACAGTTCCAAGCCAAAGTTCATTCTGTTTCTTGTTGAAATAAACCGTGATAAAATCATAAGAGTTTAAATTCCTATTTTCGTAAATGTGTTTCCTTTGCAAGGAATTGATATCAAAAAGCCAGATTCCATCCTGCTTTGCAACAATTAGATTATTCGAATCATTCCAGTTTATCGCATACCTGTTCGATGAAAATTTAAACGCTGCAGAAAGTTCTCCTGTCTGGTATTTATACAATCCCAAAGTTGTAGCGATCCAACAAATACCTTTATCATCAATCAGTATATCGAATAAAATAATATTAGTGTCATCTAATTGATTTCTAAGATTTAATATCAGTTCAAACTGGTCTAATACCATATTATAGTAAAAGACTTGTCCATTATTGGTATAGGCAAAAAGTTTGTGATTCTTATAGATAAGCCTTACTCTGATTACATCTGCCGATTCGTAGGGTAGCCGGTAAATACGGTAATTGTCTCCTGATAGTCTTAAAATACCAGTTTTCGAAGAAGCCCAAACAAATCCATTATCATCATTGCAAACCGAATTTGTCTCCCGCATCGAAATCCCGTACAAAGAATTGACGCTGTAAAATTCTGCTGCAAATGCTTTCGGGGAAAACACCAGACATATTAAAAGAATTGCTGTAAGCCTGTATTTCAGAGTTTTAAATATTTTCAAATCAAATACCTTCCAATTTTCATCCTTATCAGTTTACGATTCCAACTGCATCATTTGATACAACCAAAATTACCAATTTTTTAGACTAAACTGTATTTTACCACCAAGATGTATCGTTTATATCTGCATCCGGAACCAGATTGAAAACGGATATCTTATCGGTGTATTTGCTGATGGCCGCCGCCAATTGCTCCAGTTTACCGTCTTCAACTTTACCAATGGACAATAAAGTTCGCTTGATTACTCCGGCAGGGGTGCTGCAATGCCCTGAGGACCACATTATTCATATCTCCCCGCCAGATAACATTGAAATATCCCATCTATGCTTCATACAATATTGCCTTTACTTTCCGTCATAGTTGATTAATTGGAGTTCATTAAACAAAATTGCAGGCAATTAAAACTCATTACTTTTCAGGACCGATAGTTTTGATGCAGAATCGTTATCCAGGTAAAGCCATACTGCCTTGTGGCGCCGCATGACGGATGCAGGAATCGCGGGTGAGATTTCACCTTCAATAGTTTTTTTAACAGCCTCAGCCTTCCGTAAATCAGGGACACAACAGATAATTGCTTTCGATTTCATGATCTGCCTGATCGACATGCTTATAGCCTGTTCAGGAACATCGTTTAGAGCAGGGAACCAACCTTCACCCAACTGCTGGCGGCGACACTCTTCATTTAATTTCACAACAAGATAGGCTTCTTCCGTTTCAAAATCAGCCGGAGGATCGTTAAACGCCAGATGGCTGTTCTCTCCAATGCCCACAAAAGCAACATCAATTGGATTTTTACTGATTAACCTTCCCAAACGGATACATTCTTCGTAAGGGTCTGTTTCGCCATTCACATAAATAAACTCCTTTGGTGATACAAAATCGACAAACCTTTCTTTGAGATATTTGCGAAAGGAGGCAGGATGCATTTCCGATATTCCGATGTATTCATCCAGATGAAAGGCTGTAACTACCGACCAGTCAATATCTTCTTTCACCAATTCCTGCAGCATTTCGAACTGTGATGCTCCTGTAGCAACGATGATATTCGCCTTCCCGTTATCGATGATCGCCTTACAAATGATTTCAGCACCCATCCGGGCAGCTTTTTTACCAAGAATCTGCTTAGTTTCTGAGATTATTATTTCCATGATTTCTTTGTGTGATTAATGTTTTGAATAAACTTCCTTGCCTGCCAGGATCGTTTTCTGAATCACTAACCTGCCGTCTTCAAGTGAAAACAGGATTAAATCAGCGCGTTTGCCCTGCTTTATTTCACCAATTTCATTTAATCCAAGTTGCGAGGCAGGGTTGGCAGTGGCCATCAGTACCGCATTTTCAAGGCTGCAGTGCGTGAATTTCATCATATTCGAAACACAGGTACTGAGAGGACTTGCTGCCCCTGCGAGTACATTTTCAGCGGGATATTTAACAACTTCTGATAACACAACAAGCCTTTCAAGCCTGGTATATTCACCGGGAGGAAGTCCTGCCAGATCCAGGGCATCCGACACAAGGATGGTCCGTTCAAGACCTTTCATTTTGTAAAAACACTGAAGCTGATCTTTATTGAGGTGATATCCATCGGCAATAATGGTAATAGTAATATGGTCGTCGGCTAATTGCGGCCAGAGCGGATTATCATGGCGGTTAATCATGTTGGCACACCCGTTTCCAAGATGTGTTGACATGGAAGCACCCGCCCCGACAGCCTGTTTTATTATCCCGGATGAGCCGTTATGATGTCCCAACGAGACCACAACCCCTGCTTCGGTACATTTTTTGATGAACGCAATGGCTCCATCTATTTCCGGCGCCACGGTGATCAGAATGATCCTGTTGCGAGCCTCTTTTTGCAGATCTGAAAATTCATTCCAGTCCGCCCTGCGGATATATTTTTCCAGATGCGCACCCCTATATCCCTGAACCGGAGATATATAAGGCCCTTCCAAATGAAATCCCGGGATCGACAATCCAATTACCTCATCGTCAAGGGCTGCTGCAAGCAAAGAAAAGCTCTTTTTTAGGTTCGTCTGATCGTTTGTAATTACTGTTGGCAGAAACGTGGTGACACCTTTTTCCCACAGCGCCTTTGTCGCCCTTCGCAGCTCCCCGATGGTTAAATCTTGATCCGAAAAATCAACGCCTATAAAGCCATTTATCTGCAAATCAACTAATCCGGGTGCAATATATTGTCCTTTTGCATCAATTTCAACCGCTCCCCTCACCTCAGTGTCGCCTTGGCAAATAGTTTCAATGATACCATTGCGGATGATCACTGTCCCATTGTTGATAATATGAGAAGGAGTTACGATTTGTCCGTTATAGATCTTTGTAAGGCTATTTAATGAGTTCATATTTATTTTTATAAGTTTTACTTTCTAAAATATTAATGTTCTAAAAATTCTGTAATCTTTGATAGCAACACCTAAACTTAGTAAGAATTCGTGAATCGAAGATCAGCGTAGCTAAATTCGTTTTTAATTCGTGTAATTCGCATTTTCTAAAAAATTATCTTTCTTTTTCTCGCTTCAACATTCCATTGGCCTGTAACTTTATGCTCACTGACAACAGATACAGAATCATACCGGTCGACTGTCGGACAAATATGCCAGGGGATACCGTACAAGGGGTCACCTATTTTGCGGCTGTCTGCTTCGGGTGTTCTGATGACCAGATGTTCTTCGCTTTGACTAATTATCGAATAGTTCTCAAGCCCCAAAATTTTCAATCTTGGCTGGGGCATCTCTGACGCAATTGCTTTATGTCCAAGGTCGAGACATAACAAGTCCTTCCCCGGCTTGCTGATTATGCGCATAAGCAGAACCGCAGCATATAAAAAGCCCATATCCGGGAAAGAGCAATTATAGCCGTAATCCCACAAAAGAAGTGTTCCGGGACTTAATTCAACACCGGTTCGCGATGCGTGCACCGGAAATGTCGGTGTACCTCCGGCAACTATCTTAATCGGACCGACACCCATATTATTAAGTTCACCAATAAGGTTCAGTACTGGTATAAATAAATCATTGCATATCTTTTTTCGACGGGCATAGTCCGGTTCATTAATATGACCATCGTATACATGAAGTCCTTCTGCTTTTAACATTGGCAGACCGATAATCATCTTATACAGTTCGACTGCTTTTTGCCCGGGGGCTATTCCGGTACGGTTCATCCCGTTGTTTATATCAAGCCAGACGCTGGTTTCGAAACCTGTTCTCACGGCCATATCCGATAACTGAATAATCACCTCTTCAGCATCAGCAATGCAGGATATCCTTGCACCCCGGAACTCCTGTTTTAACTGAAAAAATCTTTCAGTATTGGGACTAACAGGTTGCATTGCCAATAATATATCAGTTGCCCCGCACCTTGCAACCATCTCGGTTTCAGCTATTGTGGCACACTTGAACTTGTTAATGCCATGTTTCATCTGTAATTTGATGATCTCCGCCATTTTATGCGTTTTAACATGCGGTCGCAAATGATTAACACCTCCGGCAATTTCGATCATTTTCCTAATATTGTATTCAATCCGTTCGGGGTAGATGAGAAGCGCCGGTGAGCTTACTTCATTTACATTATCGACAGAATACCACAAATCTTCTGGTGTCATAAATCTGAATTTATTAATTCAAAATAAATAATCCCATTAGCTCACAATAACAACAGCAATAATACTCTTTACCTGGAGAAGTGAACAGGTTATATCTTCACAAAAATCTTCTTCTTATACAATATATACAGGAATACCCAGGCAATTGTTGTTATCCCGATTCCATTAATTATTAACGGGGTCCATAATTCCGGAAAAAGTTCAGCAATTCCACCAAAGAAAAACTGTGTCGCAGCTCTGAAATTAATTATTTTCCCTGCAAGATAGATTGTTATCGGGTTCATACCTATGACTACAAAAAAGAAAGCCCATTTTTTATAGTGCCATACATCAATGATCAGGTAAAAGACAGAAAAAAGGAGAAGACTGAGACCACCGACAAAACAGATAAATGAACTTGACCATAGGTTTTTGTTGATCGGGAAAACAATATTCCAGACCTTCCCGATTATTATCAATACTACTGCCGCTAAAACCAGATAGAGGACTTTCCGCAAAGGTTTATCATTCAGGTATTTTGACATTAAGAATTCGCCCGTGAACATTCCGAGTAATGGAATTGCAATAGTTGGCATGGTACTTAGTAATCCTTGCGGATCGTAATTTCCCAAAGAGAGCCTGCCCGGCAAAAGAAGCCGGTCAAGATATCCGGAAAGATTTCCTTCCTGCGAAAAGGCATCTGCCGAACCCAGGTCATGAGCCGGAAAAGCGAGCAGTAAAAGCCAGTATCCAATAAGGAGTGACCAGAACCAGACAATACGAAAGCTGAGTTTTGTGTTCATGAAGATAAATGCGGCAAACATCCATGCGAGGCCAATTCTGCCCAGAACACTACTATAACGTAAGCTGTCAAAATTAAATCTGACTGCTTCATTGTAAAGTATTCCGAGAATAACCAGGATCAATCCACGTTTGATAACATGAATATAGGTCGATTTACGGCTTTCATTCAATGCTTTACGTTTTGCCAGCGAAAACGGGAATGATATTCCGGCAATAAAGAGAAAGAGCGGGAAAATCATATCATAAAAATGAAATCCATGCCATGGTACATGGGTAAGCTGATCTGCACACCATTGAAAAAAAGGCCAGTCAGTGAGCTTGGCCAGACCAATAAAAATTCCTCCGCCCCCCATAATCCAAAACATATCGAATCCACGTAATGCGTCCAGCGACTGAATTCGTCGGAATACAGGTATATTTTCGTTTTCCATTCGTTGATTTATCAGTTAGAAAGATGGTTTAATGTTTACGTGCACAAATAAACCGATTAATCAATTACCGGACAAATTTTTACCTGAACTTTTTACAGTACCGTTTAGTGCGCTCCGGCGAATGGGTGATCCCGAATCACGTCGTTCCAGGGAGGCGAAGGGGCGAAAGGGCAATGGGACAATGGAAGAAGATGGGAAGATGAGATGTTTCACAGAGTTATGTGTGTCTTAATTAGGAGCAACACCTAAACTTATTATGAATTCGTGTAATTCGTTTTAATTTGTGTAATTCGTAATCCAAAGGAAACAAAAAATATTGACCTGAAGTACTCCCCTCAGGCCAATATCAGCTACATTAAAAATTTAAGCATGAACAGTAATGAAAGTACAACTGTTACTACAGACAATTCTTTATATCTGCCTGTCAGGACTTTAAGAATTACATACGAGATTACGCCAAAGAGAATCCCTTCTGCAATAGAGTAGGTTAATGGCATCATAACAATAGTAAGAAAGGCAGGAATAGACTCCGTAAAATCATCAAAATCGATATTTTTTACCGGGGTCATCATCATGGCTCCTACAAGGATCAATGCCGAGGCTGTTGCGGCACCCGGTATCATCAGAAATACCGGGGAAAGAAACAACGCAAGCAGGAAAAGTCCGGCAACGGTCAAGGCTGTCAAACCGGTGCGGCCCCCTTCAGTTACACCTGCAGCACTTTCAACATAGGTGGTCACAGTGGAGGTTCCCAGCATGGCACCCACTGTAGTTCCAATGGCATCAGCCATTAATGCCTGTTTTACCCGGGGGACATTACCATTTTTGTCGAGCATATTCGCCTTCGATGAAACCCCGATAAGTGTTCCCACCGTATCGAACATATCGACGAAAAGGAATGTAAACACAATCAATAACATATCCATTGTGAGAATTTGTGTCCACTCGAATTTCATAAATATAGGACTCAGTGAAGGAGGGATAAAATCGAAAGATGTGGGAAAATGCGAAACGCCGAAAGGTAACCCAATGATCGTTCCTGCAAGGATACCAATCAGCAAAGCTCCTTTTATTCGTAATGCCAGTAAAACGCCCATTATAACTAAAGTAATCAAAGCGACGACCGCACCACCATTTTCGGCAATATTGGTAATATCACCAAGTGCGACAAAAGTTGCCGGATTACTCACGATGATTCCCGCATTTTTTAACCCGATAAAGGCGATAAACAGTCCTATCCCCACCGAGATGGCGTGTTTCATATTGTTGGGGATTGAATCAACGATCATCTCGCGAATATTGAAAGCGGTCAAAAGGATAAAAATTAATCCTTCAAGAAACACGGCTGTTAATGCAAACTGCCACGAATGGCCCATACCAAGAACAACTGTAAAGGCAAAAAATGCATTCAATCCCATCCCTGGTGCAAGTGCAAAGGGTAATTTGGCATAAAGAGCCATTACCAGAGTGGCAATCATCGCGGATAAGGCGGTAGCCGTGAAGACTGCTCCTTTGTCCATACCTGTAGAACCCAGAATATCAGGATTTACGGCCAGGATATACGCCATCGTCATAAAGGTGGTGATACCCGCTATAACCTCGATTTTTACCGAGGTTTTGTTAGCTGCTAATTTGAAAAATTTTTCAAGCATAACTGGTTATTTTAATTTAAAAATTCCATTTTGCAGCAATTGTCGGACAGGCCTTCAACCCTTTATGTAAAGCAAAATTGGAGGCAACCTCAAGTTCGCTTCCCACGGAGAAATTTTTCGTGCAATTATACCATAACTGTGGTTCGGCCAGAAAAACGAAATTGGTCTCGGTTCCCTGTGCAGCATTCAGGAAGTAATTATTGTCTTCCCTCCAGAAATCTGCAAATCCTGAAAAAGTTACCTTGTTTTTCAACATTTGAACGGTCCATACACCGGTAATCTGGAACGACATATCGTTCTTGTCGCGTATATTCTTATACATTGCCTGTAAGGTGAAAATCTTAGAATAATCGGCTGTATTCCACGTATAATTTCCGCCAAACAACCAGGCATCGTTAATCATGTACGATGAGTGGTCTTCATTTTTACCTATTCCGCCATTATATTCAACGTGTAATTCAAAAGGACTTTTCCAGAATTTCAGTCCCCGGGCTATTTCAAAATAGGATAAGTCAACACCGGTAGCGCCATTCACACAGTAATCCATATCGATAAAGAAAAAAGTGCTACCCCATTTATCGGGCTTAAACATTTCGACGGTTGTGGTAAGGTATTTCCTGTCTTTTCCAAGATCGTAATGTAATTGTACGTTTTGCGCCTGCAATGAGGAAGCAGCAATAAAAATGACAAATAAAATTATTAATTTTTTCATCCGCTATTAATTTTTAGATTTTAAGAAGCCGCAAAATTAAAAATTATTTCCACACCCATAATACACCCATATTTCACCCATTTTCAACCTGAACTCGCAATTTCAATGTCGATATTATGAACCAAACCACCCTTTAGAGTAAAACAAAGCCGATTTTTGATGAAAAATCAAAATATTTTTACATCAAAAGAGTAAAAGAATTTATATTCCATAATAATAACGTATTTTTGTTACCTTAAACATCTGCGGATGAATATCAGTAAACACCGGGACGGATGAGAAAAAAAATAATACTATTACTTTATAAAAGGTTGAATTCATGGAGAAAATTTTGATCATTGATGACGATAAGTTAAATCTTAAAGTTCTAAAAGAAATACTCACAAAGACCGGTTATAAAGTTCTGGAAGCAGAAAGTGGTGAAGCAGGCTTACTCCTCGTTCGTTCGGAACATCCCGATCTTGTAATAACCGATTTCCAGATGCCTGGAATAAACGGACTGGAAGTTCTTTTTGAAATCCGCAAATTGAATATTGGACTTCCTGTGATATTGCTTACCGGCTTCGGAGATGTCGTACTGACGATCAAATCAATCCAGTTAGGTGCTTTTGATTATCTTGAGAAACCTATTGATCCGGTTCAGCTCAAATCAACCATACAACTCGCCCTGAATTCTGTCAAGGTCAGCAATAGCCTGAACCAGGTTCTGCACGAGGATTCCTCGAGCGAGAGTATGCTCGAGAACAATGTCCTGGTAGGTAAAACGGCACAGATGAAAGATATTTTCAAAAATATCGGACGTATTTCGCTCAACAAAGTGAATGTGCTGATCCAGGGTGAAACTGGAACAGGAAAGGAATTAATTGCCCGACTTGTCCATTACTCGGGAATCACAAGTAATGAACCCCTTGTTATCGTGAATTGCAGTGCGCTAACCGAAACATTGCTCGAAAGTGAACTTTTTGGCCATGTGAAAGGCTCCTTCACCGGATCGATCCGTGATAAGAAAGGTAAATTTGAACTGGCCGGCGATGGTTCTATCTTCCTGGATGAAATTTCAGAGATATCACTGAATACGCAGGTCAAATTGTTGCGCGTTATCCAGGAACTGGAATTCGAACGGGTTGGCGGCGAAGAGGTTATTCCGATGAAGGCCCGCATCATCGCCGCGACCAACAAGAATCTCGAAACAATGATCAAGGAAGGAAAATTCAGGGAGGACTTGTATTACCGGTTAAAAGTTTTCACCATCGACCTTCCGCCTCTGCGCGAACGGAAAGACGATATTCTTGATCTTGTGATCCATTTCCTGTATAAACTGAATAAACGTTTCAATAAAAATGTAGTTAAAATCGGTGACGGGGTGATTGAGTTACTCAAGGCGCACGACTGGCACGGAAATGTCCGCGAACTTGAGAACACGATTCTGCAGGCTATCGTGATGTCGAAAAGCGATGTTCTCGAAATCGAAAATATTACGCTCAACACCAGGCAGCAACCAGGCATCCAGGTCAAACAGGAGCTTCCAAATTTCCGCTCCATTGCTGATATGGAAAGATACCATATCAAACGGATACTCGATGAGGTAAACTGGAATAAACTGGAGGCATCGCATGTGCTGGATATTACACGCCCAACGCTGAATGCTAAAATTGAAAAATATAAACTTACAAGAAATTGATCCGGGGAAAATCGGGGACTTCAAAATTTCTTACATATTTATAAAAGGCAGATCGGAACTAAAAAGCTGATCTGCCTTTTTTAATATTTGTGAGAGCATCCCCCTTTGCAAAAAGGGGGAACACAAGGGGGATTTATTTGTTCGAACAATCAATAAAATCTTTGTCAACAAATCAATTTTGTGCAGAAACTTATGAATTGAAAATTTACCAAGACAATGTAAATCACTGCAATAACAAAAATCCCCCCTGGCCCCCCTTCCCCCTTTTCTTTTTCAAAAGGGGGAATAGAAAGGGGATTTTTTAAAAAGGGGGAGTCATGCAAGGAAATCAATTTAGATTTTAAAAGGGGGAATCGTGAAAGGAAATCAATTTAGATAAAAAAGGGGGAGTCATGCAAGGAAAACACACGGGAATTTAATAAAGGAGTAATGCAAGGGAATATTTCATTCACTGGTTCATTTGCCGGAATCCGTCAGTTCGATTAATTTACCGGCAACATCCTCCAGTTTTAAACGTACCGCCTGTGGTACCATCTTTAAGGCAGCCAGGGGCATTGCGTCAGACAGGGCTGAACGCGGGTCCTCCACTATTGTCATCCCTCCGTAGTCGCTGATAATTTTCAAACCGGCCGCTCCGTCGGAATTAGCCCCAGTCAGTACAACCCCGATCAGTGATTTACCATAAGCCCAGGCTGCCGATTCAAATAAAATATCAATGGATGGCCTCGAAAAGTTATGCTTCTCATCGGTGGTTAACGAAAATGTAAAATCCGATTCAATCAGCAGGTGATAGTTGGGAGGAGCAAAATAAACATTTCCACTTACAATTTCTTCATTTCCGTCCGCCTCCTTCACCCTGAGCGGACATAATGAATTCATATAATTCAGGAAGTTTTCATTCCTATGATCACCTATGTGCAGAACAACGATCACGGGCACAGGAAACTTCTCACTGAATTGTGGAAGAATGATTTTCAACGCCTCTAAACCTCCGTATGAAGTGCCTATCACAATGGCTTTATACATTAATGGATCTTCTTTTTGTAGATTTTCTGCTTTTCGTCAATTTCTTCAAATAATAATTCATGCCGCGAGAATTTAATACTCTCTTTTGAGCCAAGACATAAAATCCCCGAGGGCACCAGGCTGTCATAAAATAATCCAATCACCTTATCCTGAAGACCTTTTTCAAAATAGATCAGTACATTACGACACAATATCAGGTTCACATCCGCAAAAACAGTGTCAGTCACAAGATTATGGTCTGCGAAAACTATTTTATTGGACAATTTCTTATCGAAAATGACCGAACCGTAGCGCGACTTATAATAATCTGACAGCTTCCCGGTCCCACCCGACAGTTCGTAGTTTTTTTCGTATTGTTCAATCTCTCTTTTCTGATAGACGCCTTCCTTTGCTATTCCGAGCACATTGCGGTTAAAATCGGTCGCGTAAACCTGACACCTGTCCAGTAAGCCCTCCTCTTTTAAAAGAATGGAGAGCGAGTAAACTTCTTCCCCCGTCGAGCACCCTGCATGCCAGATTTTAAAATAGGCATAGGTCCTGAGTTTGGGGATAACCGTTTCCCTGAGCGCTTTGTAAAATTCAGGATCACGAAACATCTCTGTGACATTGATCGATAAATCATCCAGAAATTCAGTAAAAAACCCACGATCCCTGAGAATGCGATCCTGCAGTTGGGTAACAGTTTGTAATGAACTGATCCCCAACCGGTGTAAAACTCTTCGTTTGATGTGGGCCTTGCTGTAATTCCGAAAATCATAACCATAGCATAAAAATATCGCCTCCAGCAATAAGTGGATCTCGATATTCAGCAGATCGGCATTCGACTCGTTGTAGCTACCCTGTCCCATATTAATATTTTGCCCGCCGTTTACCCGCTTCAATTAAAACCTGGCTCAGTTCCGTCTCCGTAAATGGCTTGCTCAGGAAGTTATTCATTCCTGCCATAAAACAGCGGTGCTTGTCTTCGGCCATCGCGTTGGCAGTTAGTGCCACGATATAAGCCGGAAAACTAACCTGCTGATCTTTTTCATAAGCCCGTATCATTGCAGTTGCATTTAAACCATCTACTTTCGGCATCTGCATATCCATGAGCACCAGTTCATAATTATTCATCTTATGCAGATTAAAAGCTTCCAGTCCGTCGCTGGCCACATCACAATCAAGGCCAAATAGTTTAAGGGTTAATCTTGCCACCTTCTGGTTAATAACATTATCCTCAGCAAGAAGAATCGTCAGATTATTCGGAACAATCTCAACGCGCTCATTAGCCATCACTTCCTTTGCCTTTCCTTCTCTCAGGGGCAGCCTGAACCAGAATTCCGAACCTTTGTGCAGTTCACTCTCCACACCAATTTCGCCACCCATCAGGCCAACAAGGTTCTTCGAAATGGCAAGTCCCAGCCCGGTTCCCCCGTACTTGCGTGAAATACTGTTTTCGGACTGAGAAAATTCCTTGAATAACAATAATTTTCCCAAATCTGATATACCGATCCCGGTATCTTTTACCCGGAATAAAATCCGGACTATATCGCCCGTTTGGTCGACAAGTTCAACACTCAGCTCAACCTGCCCTTCGTGGGTAAATTTAATGGCATTATTGACCAGATTCATCAAAATCTGGCTTATTCTCAACGGATCACCATTTAAAACTGGCGCTACTTCGGGTGAAATATGATAGCTGAATCCGATATTGTTTTCATCGGCTTTAAACTTCATCAGCTGAAAAACATTAGTCAGCAATCCGTTTAATTCGAAATCGATATTCTCAAGTTGAATCTGGCCCGATTCGATTTTGGAAAAATCGAGGATATCATTGATGATCTGGAGCAGATTTTCGCCCGAAGAGGTAATGATATCGAGTAGTTCCTGCTGATCGGCGTTTAGCGGTGATTTCTGTAACAACTTCGATAACCCGATAACCCCGTTCAGCGGAGTCCTGATTTCATGAGTCATATTTGCCAGGAACATCGACTTGGTACGCGTGGCCACCTCGGCATTGCTCTTGGCAATTTTGAGGTTCAGGTTCGTCTCGGCCATTTCAGCCAGCAGATAATCAAGCCTTTTCCGTTGAAGGTAAAGATCAAGGAAGACCTGCACTTTCCCTTTGAGGATATCGGGAATTATGGGTTTCGGGATAAAATCGACTGCCCCCGTTTCAATTCCTTTTATGATATTCAGATCGCTTTGATGAATAGCAGATACAAAGATCACGGGAAGATACTTTGTTTTCTTGCGCTGCCGCATCATCTCAAGAGTCTCGTAACCATTCATTCCAGGCATCTGGACATCAAGAATTACCAGGGCAAAATCCTCCTTCAGGCTATGCTTCAAGGCCTCTTCTCCCGAAAATGCCCGCACAAGTTCAATCTCAAAATCCTCAAGGATAGCTTCAAGACTGATCAGGTTTTCCAGCAGGTCATCAACAATTAATATCTTTGGTCGTAACTTCATGCTTATTTTTTATAAAGCCAGATTTTCAACATGGCAAATAATTTCTCCTCATTGACCGGTTTGGACAGGTAATCGTCTGCACCATTCTTTAAGGCATTATCATAATCTTCCTTCATCGCCTTGGCGGTCAGACAAATGATCGGGACATGGCGAATCGCAGGGGTTTTACGGATAATCCGCATCGCCTCGAAGCCATCCATCACGGGCATCATCACATCCATAAGGACCAGATTAATTGCCGGGTCAGCTTTCAGCATCGCGATGGCAATCTCCCCGTTCTCGGCTTCAAATACTTCCATATCATGCTCTTCGAGAATTTTTCCCATCGCGAAAACATTCCTTATTTCGTCATCTACGACCAGTATTTTCTTCCCCTTGAACAATTCATCCCCGGATTCGGAAGTATCCTTTATTTTATGATCTGGAATAGTTTTCGAAACCTGGTGCAGGAAAAGCGTGACCTCATCCATTAACCGCTCATCCGATTTTAAACCCTTTAATATAATAGCGTTGGTATATGCACTCAGATTTTTGTGTTCCTCCTTCGAAATCTCCTTTCCCGTGTAAATAATCACATTAGGAATGGCAACGCCGTTGGTTTTCAGTTTTTCGAGCAGTTCCTTGCCCGAGTAATCGGGTAATCCTAAGTCGAGAATAACGCAATCAAAACTCTCTTTCGAAAGAATCTGAAAAGCCTCCTGTGCAAAGCTGGCTTCTTCGATGGTAATATCAAGTTCCGAGAGCAGCTGCCTGATGATTTTACGCGTGACCGGATCATCTTCCACAACTAATATCCTTTTGGAAGGAGTAAGGAAACCGGCTTCGGCAAAATTTGACGCATCTGCAAAATCGGTGGTTTCAAGTGTCCGGAGTTCATCTTCGAGATCCGTACCGACCGGCTCGATGGGATTGATCACGTGAATCGGGAGCTTACTGATCGAAGGATGCGATTTTAATAACTGGTAACTTTGTTTGTCATTTGCCAGGTCTACCGACAGCATCACCGCCCTCGGGTAATAAGTCTCAGCCAGGACGATCGCATCGGCAATGGTTGCAGCAACAATTACCTTGTGGTTCTTCACCCTCGCCTGCTGCATAAATTTTTCGGCCTGCGGTTTCGATGGATGAATAATCATCACTGCGCGATTTTTCCCGGCGTCGTGCCGGTCATCCTGGATAAACAATGGAATCCGACTGTCATTCTGTGGCTTGACCGATTCAGCAACACCTTTAACAGCTGTAACTTCAGGCGCATTTACCCCTGTTGCCGCAACGGGTGTCCTTGATTGCAGCACAGGCAGATATACATAAAAAATGGAGCCCTGATTAATCCGGCTTTCAAGCTGGATCTCACCACCGAGAATTTTAATCAGTTCGCGTGAAATGGATAGCCCCAGACCTGTTCCTCCAAATTTACGCGAGATGCTTCCGTCGGCCTGCTGGAAAGCTTCGAAAATGGCCTCAAGTTTTTCGGTGGGGATACCGACACCGGAATCCTCTACCCTGATGCAACATGAATTTTCGTGATTTATTTCCGCATGGCGGAACCGGACAGACTCAGGCGGTAAACTAAATTTAACGTTTACTTTTCCCTCTTTCGTAAATTTAAAGGCATTCGAGAGCAGGTTTTTTACAATCTGCATCAGCCTGTAACGATCGGTCTCGATCTGAACCGGAAATCCGGGATCGATACCTACCTCGAAGCCCAGCCCTTTGCCTTCGGCTATGGCACTGAAATCATTTAATATCTCCTGCGCGAGATCGGTCGGATTAACCATGCCGAATTCAAGGGTCATTTTTCCTGCCTCAATTTTTGACAGATCGAGCACTTCATTGATCAGAAAAAGCAAATCGTTTCCGCTTTTATTAATTATCTGCGCCGACTGTACCTGGTCAGGGGTGAGATTTCCCTTTTTATTTTTCGCCAGTAAATTTGAAAGGATCAGTAAACTATTCAGCGGAGTTCTGAGTTCATGCGACATATTGGCCAGGAACTCCGATTTGTACTGGCTCGCGCGTTGAAGCTCACCCGCATTTTGCTCGAGGTTGATCTTCGTCTCGTTTAATTCCCTGTTTTTATGGCTGATATCGTCCGTCTGGGCTTCAAGCTGGCGTGTACGCTCTTCAAGTTCTTCGTTGGCCACCCTGAGTTCTTCCTGCTGAACCTGGAGTCGTTTCTCATTCTCCAACAGAACCTTGGCATGCTCGGTCAACTCTTCGTTGGCCACCCTGAGTTCTTCCTGCTGCACCTGGAGTTCACTCGCCTGCTCCTGCGTCTTGTGCAGCAGCTCGTTGGTTTTGACCATGTTGATGGCGGAGTTCATATTAATCGCGATGATCCCCGCCGCCTCTTTCAGGTATCCGATTTCCTGTTCAGTATACGCGCTGACCGATGACAATTCCAGGACCCCGACCAGTACCTCATTAAATATAAGCGGTGTAACCACGACCTGTTTCGGGTGATAGGTTCCCGACGAGGAGAATGAAACATATTCCCCGCGCGGAACATCGGAGAGCAGGATCATCTCTTTTTTCATGGCCACCTGTCCCGGAATACCTTCATTGAGCTTAATCCGTTCCTTTAGTCCTGAGCGATCGAAGCCAGACGACGAGATCAATTTAAGATATTGATTTTCTGAATTATATACATGAATACTACCTAACTGTGAATGGAGAAAGCTCATCATGAATTCAAGTGCAACGGATGCAAGGTCTTTGAGGTGATGATCGCCGCTCAGCTTTTGATTGAGGCTGTTTATCCCCGTTTTAAACCACGAGTCCTGCTCAGCCCGGTCGTACGAATCCCTGAGCTTCACGACCATCTTGTTGAGTGCAATACTTAGTTCGTCTTCATCGGAACGGGGGGTAATCTGTAGACTGTAATCACCCGCAGCAACTTTGCGGGTATATTCGATTACCGCGTGCAGGCCCCGCTGTATCTCACGGAAAGAGGTTGCGAGCTCCCCGATTTCGTTGCGTGTATGGATGGGGATTTCGGTATTAAGGTTTCCGCGGGCTATCACCTTGAAATTGCCAACCAGCGTATGAACGGGGATAGTTATTGAACGGGAAATAATAACTGAGATAATCGAAAGTAGTATAACGAGGGTTAAGATGATAAAAAATATTCCCCAGAAAAGCAGGTTATTGGCATAATCGTCGAGTGAGGAGATAACCCGGGCAAAATCACGGTAGAAAACCCTTATTTGTCTTAAGTCATTTTCGACCAGGTCACTGTTTGTATCGAGGCTCCCCTTTTGAAAATGAAGAATTTTGTTCTTTATCTGTTCTCCCAGCACATATCCTTGTGTAGCTACTTTCTGAGCCTCCCCGATTTTTTCCGGGTTTACCCTGAGAAATAAATTTACCCGGCTGGCCATCAGCACTGCGTTATCCTTATCGTTATTATAGGCTTCCCGGTATGTTTCAAACAGGATATCCGTGTATTCCTGTTTGGGAAGAAGAAGGATCTGGTCGATCGTTCCGAAGACCCTGGCCATCTGGTTGGCTATGTTAATATGAAACACTGCCGAATCGAGATAAGCGGGCTGACCTTTTTCGAGATATTTATAAAAATCCTCAACACCCTCCTGGAAAGTGTTGTTATGAACCCTTTCGGCACTTATAATTATGCCGAGCACCTTACTTGTGCGGAAGAAATAATTGGAAACAAAACCAAGCAACAGTACGCTGATCAGGGTGACCAGGCTCATAAGCTGCAGCTTTGATCTTATCTTGAGATGCGATAAATTCAACATGAAAATTCTTTTTAAAGAACGCCAAAAATAGGAATTGCCCGGTGATTAAAAAACAGCATAATTCTTAAATGATTTGACACCGCTAATTAAGCAAATTAATCGGTTGTATTCGTATATATACGATTAACATGCGGCCTGGTGAATTTCAATAACTAATTACGTTCAACAACAAACTGTAAAATATCTTTACACAGACACCTCTGTTTTGTAACAATCTGCATAATTGCTTATTACGAGTTAGGCCTGTTAATAAAATACAAAATAACACATTTTATTCAAATTTTTTGCTGCATGTAAATTTTATTTTTACATCTTTGGTACAATTGTATTATTTCCTTCTTATATTTGCGATAGAGGTTGAATCCGGAAATGATTCAGGTCAAAAATAACCGATTGCCATGAAGACGATATTTGTACTGATAAGCGCTGTAGTTTTTACCCTGATAATCTCAGGATCAAAGACATGCAACAGTCAGGTCGTTGCCATTGGTCATGTGAGTGCCGAGGTGATTGAATCGGTGAGTGCGGCCTCGGATGCTGTTTCGGATTTTGAGCTAACAACATCTGCAGCAGGGGCTGCAGGAATACCGGAAACTTCGCTTACTTCGGAGACCCTCAAACTTGGTGTGCTTACGATTAATTCGGGAAAGGACATCACGTGCAATGTTGTGGTTAAGATGGCCTCCCTGGCCGATTCATCCGGCAACGGATTTACGTTATCGCCCTTTGTAAAAAACGACTCGTTCGCATCGGCCGGTGGCCACAACGGTTCCCAAACTGTTGAGCTCAGCGGCAAAACCAGCAGGACCGGCAATCAGCCATCGGGTCTTTACCAGGGATCGTATACGGTGGTGTTTGCGTATAATTAACGAATTTCACGAAACGAAGTTCGACGAAGTCAATTAAAGCGAATTTCACGAATTCATTCAAAGAAAGGTGTTGCGGAGAATGATGACACAGCTTGCCCCGAGAATCGGGGGATTCATACAAAGTTTAGGCGTTGCTCCTAATTCTGACACACCAAAACTCTGTGAAACATTGTGTTCTTACTCTCCCGAAGGATCGGGACAAGTAGTGTAACTCTGTGTATTTCTTTTTATTAGGTCAATTTAAATCCGATCCGAAAGCATTGGCAAATTTACAAATTGGCAAATTATCTCATCATCGCCTCTTCGCCCTTTTTGGAGGCAATTCCGAGCCCGACTCCAGGTCAGAACCATAATAGTGCATTCTGATAAAAATCCTCCTACAGATGTTCGCAAATTGGCAAATTAGAAAAGTCGGACCCGGAATATTGCCATTAAATAAGGCAATAAGATTCTGTTCTCTTACGCCAATAATACATCGGCCGGGATTCCTAATTCCCTGTGGAATAACCTCGCAATCTCCAGTGTTAACGGTTTGCGTTTATTTAATATTGCCGAGACGTATCCTTTTGAGCCAACTTTACCGACAAAATAGTTGTTATTTAATCCCAGATCAATCATCTTACTTTTAATGGCATCAATGGGATCTGGTTTTGGAACAGGATAGTGTTGATCTTCATAATGCTTAATTAAAAGCAGCACAACCTGGAGTTTATCTCCTTCGGGGGTACCAGGTGATACTTTTTTATCGAGCATTTCATCTACCCAGTCCAGGTATTCTTGATACTCATTTTTTGATCCTATTATTTTAAGATTCATAACCCCTTCTTTTTAAAATTTGTACTTGTTGCATCTATTTTATCATATTCCTTATGCGAGCCAAACCATTTTATTTGAATGACCTTAAATTGAAAAACAATTCTGACCACCAATCTGTATTTATTTCCCATGATATTAAATACCACCCGCTCATCGGCCACCAAGCTTGCATTTCCGTAAACCAATTTGAGTTCATTAAAGTTTTTAAAGTCGCATTGAATCATCTCATGGTACCACTCTTGCAATGAAGATGTGGCCAAAGGATATTTTTTACAATAATCCAATAATGTTTTTCGCGTGATAATATTAAACATAGGACAAAATTAATCAATAGTTTGCTAATAGAAAACATTTTTAAATATATTTAGATTTTTATAATTTAAAAAGGCAATAAAGTTATGTTGTCATTGGGCAAGAATTCATTCAAACAAAGGTGTTGCTAAATCACGAATTATCCGAATTCTCTGCATGGTATCAACATCTCTCATTTCGCTCCAAATCCATTGAAGCGCAACCTGCCAATTCCGTAGGAATGGCTTATGTTGTAGCGCTGGATTTTAATCCGGTGAATATGAATACGATATATGACAATGAGTGCCGTAGGTACGACCCATTTAGCTTGAAATGCATAAACGACCAGTCAATTCCATCGGAATGGATTATAATGTAGGCGACAGATTTTAATCCGGTGAAACGTCAGCATAACCTGTATAATTCGTTTGTTGAATTTGCGGCGCATAGAGCTGCTGATTTTCAATTAAGGGTACAGTTGCGCCGCTTTTCTGTTGATCATCCTAACCCCGGTTGGCGCGAATCCGAATAATGTCTGCGCTATAAATAATTAAAGAATCCGGAATCGCTTACCCGGGGCTACAAAGATTTAATCCCTCCGGGATTGAAAAAAAACTTTGCACAATCGGTTGTATTGATTGAAATAAAAACGTTACAAACAATATACAGCCTGTTCTTTGCGGTCATTTGCGGTCTTTGCGTGAAATCATAAAACAACAAAGCATAGAAATAGCACTTGTACAGGGTTTGAAAACCTGTCGAGGGTTCATGTTGTAAAGGAAAACATTTTTGTCGCGGCGCCCAATATGATGAAATGTCTTGTTCCAAATCCATTGAAGCGCAACCTGCCAATTCCGTAGGAATGGCTTATGTTGTAGCGCCGGATTTCAATCCGGTGAAAATGAATACGATATATGATAATGAGTACCGTAGGTACGACCCATTTAGTTTGAAATAAATAAACAACCTGTCAATTCCACAGGAATGGATTATTATGTTGTCGACAGATATTAATCAAACGAAACATCAGCACAACCTGTATAATTATGACCCGAGCCCACGGCTCTCAGTACATTGTTGTTGCCTTCTTTTGGACGGAATAAATTCCATCCCTACAGAATGACCCGAGCCTACGGCTCTGATAAGTACAGGAAAACATTTTTGTCACAACTGTCATTGGTAGCGAAGCGTGGCAATCCCACTTCTCCCTATCGCCACGTCGACCCGTCTCCTTTTCTCCCGGTCGCCCGGTCGCCATTTCGCCATTTTGCTCCGTCGCCCTGTCGCCATGAATTTCCCTTTGGATATGCGGCGCATACAGCGGAATTGTTTCAATCTGACTTTTTAGTTGCGCCTTTTCTTATTCTATTTTATCCCGGGCTACCAACATTTCACCACTCTGTTGGTGACGACTTAAAATTGGGTTTTGACATTTACAAATTGGCAATTGAATAACTCACTTTCCCGTCATTACGGATTAAACAAATTAGAACAAATTATATAAATTCAGATTCAGAAAGAGGTACGATTCAGGAAGACAGTTTGCGATTCGGGATTCGGCATCGCCCTTTCGCCATTTCTCCCCATCGCCCCATTTGCCCCATCGCTATTTCGCCCTATCGCCCTTACGCCCTTTCGCCCCGTCGCCAGTTCTCCCCATTCGCGGAATATCTTTTTCCAAAAACCCTTTCGGGGTGTGAAACCATCGAAAGGGTAGGATTATCATCAGTCGGGCCATCCGACGCAAAGAATTTCTTTACATGACGTGAAATTACTTTCCACAATTTATGTAACCCGGCCCCCTGCTAACTGACGATTATTATTTAGAACCAATTTATACATGATTTTTTGCAGCTTGTTTATCAATGCCTTACAGGCCTCAAAAAATTAACCGATTTAACCGTTTTAAACGCTTAAAAACTTTTGGCACGGTTAATGCAAGATCCCCTGTATTGACAACAAAAACTCAAAAATAAAGCTCTTAAAAAAACTCTTAAAATTTAAAACAAAACATGAAAAATTTACTCTTAATCGCTATCGCAATCCTTGGTTTTTCGGCTGTTTCTTTTGGACAAGTTAATGAAGCTACTGCTTCTGCATCAGGTACGATTATTACTCCAATTCTAATCACAAAAACCTCCGATTTAAAATTTGGGAATATGGTACTTAATGGTGGGGGATCTGTCGTTATGAATCCTGCCACAACACCTTCTTATACAGGAGTTACAGTATTTAGCCAACCTGGAACTATTTCTCCAGCTAAATTTGATGTAAATGGATCTGCATCCTTTCTTTATACTGTTACACTATCGGCTACTCCTGCAACAGTCAAACACACTGACGGGATAACATTAATGCCTATAGTAGATTGGAAATGTTATATCAATGATTTAGAATCGACTGCTGGAACCCTTAATGCAAGTGGCTATCAAGAAGTTAAGGTTGGAGCAACTTTAACTGTTGGTGCAGCTCAGAAAGCTGGAGTATATTCTTCAGCAACTGATTTTAAAGTTACCGTTGATTACAATTAATTTACATTAGTGTTACAAAATAAGTATAATCTTTATTCTTATCGAATACAAAATGAAACCCGATCCCTGATACGGATCGGGTTTCATTCAAAATACAAGATGTTAATAACTAAAGAAATGCAAAGCAAAATAAAAACAGCCATAAAGCTTATTTTCATTTTTGCTTTATTATCCGGATTAACCGTCAGTAAAGTAAACGCCCAGGCCAGCGTATCGGCCACTGCCTCGGCACAGGTAATTGCCGTTTTAACCGCCACAGAAACTGCACAACTTAACTTCGGCCGCTTTTCGCCCGAAACACAGGGAGGCAAAATTATTCTTTCACCCGAAGGGGTGCGTACCGTGGAAGGGACCGTGGTCCTGGGAGGAGGAGCCGCCAATTCGGCAAGCTTTTACATCACGGGCGAATACGACGCAACATTTTCAATCACGTTACCCTCGGGTCCTGCCACCTTAACCAATATCCTGAATGCGAAAACCATGCAGGTGAGCGACTGGCAATCGTACCCCCCACCCGGAATCGGGGTTGGGAAATTAAACGGGGGCGCCCAGACGGTCCAGGTGGGTGCTATTTTGAATGTAGGCAACATGTTTGCGAACCCGATCGGCATTTATATGGGAATTTACGCGATTACCTTTGCCTATAATTAATCAGACTAAATCTGAACTGCAAAAAGGTTCGGACGTTGAAAGGCAGACCCGGAATTCCCAATTTCTTTACCGCTAATCGATTACGCCTTTGATATCCGGTTAAGGAAGTCTAAAAACAAGATTATTTAACAAGCTGAGACAGGATTTTTAACGAATCGTATAAAGACTGATAAATAATTTAACGCGTATGTATTTTCTATATATTTGGGCAAATTATTTTTTACACATAAAATCATGATTAAACCCGGCATTATGAAAATTAACTGGACGTATTTCAAGTCAACTGGTTCCTGCTTTTTACTTTTCGGGTTGATGCTTGTTTCGATGCTTATCACAGATGAAGTTCAGGCCCAGGGAAATTTGCTGATCACTCCGCGTCGTGTTGTCTTTGAAGGTCCGAAGAAAACACAGGAACTGAATCTGGCCAATACCGGACAGGATACGGCAAAATACAATGTTTCGATCGTGCAATACCGGATGAAGGAGGACGGATCGTTCGAGGAGATCACCGTTCCCGATGAAGGACAAAATTTTGCCGATAAAAATATCCGCTTTTTCCCGCGTACCGTAACCCTTGCACCTAACGAGGCACAGGTGGTGAAGATGCAGCTGACCAAGACCGACCAGCTCAAACCGGGTGAATACCGTTCGCACGTCTATTTCAGGGCAGTACCCAATCAAACAGCGCTGGGAACCGAAGATACAACAAAGGATTCAACTGCAATCGGTGTAAGACTGATTCCGATTTTCGGAATCACGATACCGGTTATAATCCGTTCGGGCGAATCGACGATGAAGGTTACCCTTTCGGATTTAAAACTTGAAGTAATAAGCGACACCATTCCGCGACTCCGGTTTGCTTTTAACCGCACCGGTAATCAATCGGTCTATGGTGATATCCTGGTTGAACACATATCAAACCAGGCCGTTGTCACACCCGTTGGAACGGTCAGGGGAATTGCTGTCTATACACCCAACACGGTTCGCAGGTTCCAGATGGATCTTGAGAAGAAGGGCGCTGTTGATTACAGAAGTGGCACCTTAAAAATTACTTTTAACGCACAATCGGACACAAAACCTGAAAAATTTGCCGATGCGGTTCTGAAGCTGCAATAACTGATGCTGCTTCGCACCCGCTTTTGGCTTTGACCTAATGATAATAAAAACCAATGCCGGGTTGTAAGCTTTCTCTTCATACACTAATGCAGTTTCTGCCAGGGTATAACTATATACCGATAGTCAGGGTCAATACCTGTGTCGCGGAACGATTTCACGCGGGCAGGAAATTTTCACTGTTCCTGGTATTTTCGGTATTTTTAGTATTCAGTTTCCAGGATCTTCGCGCACAGACTCCGGGGTTGATTATAAAACCTGCAGGCGCTCCCGGGAATACGGTACTTGATCCCAATGGAGATGGCTACATCTCAACCAAAACCGGGGGTATTCAACTGGGATTTACTATCCCTCCCGATAACGATGTATCGCAAAGCGAAATACCCTATACAGCCATTGTACGGCCCGACCCGTTAAGTGATTTATTAAGGGGTCCTGTCGGTGGTTTTTGCGAAATCGTTGGTACTGATGCAGCAGGAAATAATGCCATTTTAGTCTATAATGATGGCACGAATTTACTCTTCCGTTTTCGCCTGGGGGGATATGCTCCCAACTCCAAATCCTATTCACTGTTAATTGATACGGACGGGAAATTTGGATTCACCGGTGCCGGTGCTGACCCGGATGCAGTAGCCGGTAATGCGGGCTTTGAAGCAGAAATAACCCTGGAGACCAATTTCAATGTAAAAGCGTTCAATGTTAACGGAACAGTTACAGGTACCCTGGTTACAAGTGCACCCTATGAAACCAATTGTCAGAAATCGATAGCACTATCTACCGCATCGGGCGATCCGGACTATTTTTATGATTTTTACCTCCCTTTATCTTCACTTTCCTCTCTTTTTACAAGTACAACCGCGCTGCGGATTGTGGCAGTTACGGTCATGAATCCCGATGGGGCTATTGGAAGCAATTCCATTTCAGATATTGGAGGCATTACCTCCGGAAGCAACCTTGATCAGGTGTTTACCGATTTAATCGATGCACAAACCCCCACTCCTCCCGGACAGGAAGTTTTGGATCGCTCCGACTGTCCGGCTATAAATTCGCCTATTGCTGTTGGTGCAACTTCAATTAGTGGATCGTCTACAGAGACCAGTGGAACTATCCGTATTTATAAAAATGGAATTTATGTGGGACAGACCACAACAAATGGCACATGGACTTACCTAAACTCCGGAATGGGACTTGAAGCCGGCGATGTAATAACTGCTACGGCACAAAATACAAGTTTAAACGAGGGAGAATCGAATCAAAGCTGTAATGCGACAACGGTAGGTTCGGAATGCTCATCAGCTCCGTTCAATATCGCACTAGTAATTGCGGATAAAGGAGTCAGCTTCAATGTTTCAGTTAATGTCCCAACGTTTATTACCGTTTATGAATACGTTGCAGGTGCATATATAAATTGGAAGAGTATCTCAGTATCCTCAAGTGGCTCTTATTCGATTGTTGAGCAAACAGGTCATGCACTGGCGGGGGGTTCACACTATATTGTGGCCAATGGAAGTGGTTTGTGCGAATCATCCAAAGTTTATTTTTGTGTAGGTGGCGGCAATGTAGTAACAACAGCCAATCCTGTAATTACAAATACCGCGATAACTACCGCCACGACACAGATTTCGGGTACCGGTGTTACAGGCGCCACTGTTATGCTATATGACGGTGATATTCAAATTGGAACAACCACCATTGCTACCGGGACGTCCTGGTCAATTCCTGTTAACAATTTACGCCCATGCCAGGTTATTTCAGCTAAACAGATTGCCAGTAGTAACTGTATATCAGGCTCCAGTAATACATTAACCGTTACTGAAGCCGCCAGTACCCCGGTAATATATGGTGACTATTGTACGTCCACCACCATTACATCGATATCTGGATATTCTGCCGAAGCACAAAATTCAGTTGTTAACCTCTACGTGAATGGTTCAGCTTCATCATCAGGCAGTTCAACTGTTGATGTCAACGGGAACTGGATCGTTTCTTCACTTTCGGTAAATTCAGGAAGCACAGTTACTGCCCGGGTGACGGATACACCTAATTGCAAAACACTTAGCGCCGTTTCCAATTTGATTACAATTGGAAGCCAATCGACAAATACAGCAACGATTACCGGAACTGTATATGAAGACCGCACTTCTGTTTCAGGAACAGGTACCAATGGGACAATAGTCAAACTCTATATCGATAACGGGTACATTGGTGAAACTACGGTTTCGGGAGGCTGGGCCATTTCAACTGTGGTAGATGGATTTAGTGAAATATACGCCGGAGGAAAATTAACGGTTACTACAACTTCTCCCTCAAACTGCGAGAGCACACCCTCAACACCCGTTACCGTACAATGCGTTGCGCCTGTCAATACGCAAATAATCAGCAAAGACAAGGTCGAATATTGTCAGGGTGATAATGGAATTATTTCACTTTCAAATTCACAGCCTGGTGTAATCTATACACCTGTACTTTCCGTGAGTCCATATACTGTTGTTGGATATTCCGCGATGGGTGGAAATGGTACCACCATAAACATGGTCACCAATAACCTGGCAATTGACCAGAATATTACAGTAAAAGCAACCAAAATTTCATCCGTTGCCTGCGAAACCTATAATGTCAATACACTTTTTATTGATGTTATCCCTCTTCCGAATACCACTTATGCTGTTTCGCCCGACAATATTACCTTGTGCGAGGGAAACAGCATTCCGGTTACGCTTTCAGCCACCGAATCGAATAATTTTGAGTACTATCTGGAGGATGCTGTTACCGGTGAAAAATTAAGCGCAACCATATCCGGAAACGCTGGTAGCAATGGCATCTCCATTACCTCAAATAGTATTTACACAACCAATAACATTAAAGTTGTTGCGACCAATAAAATAACCGGATGTACTACTGATTTACCGGATCAGATAACAGTTACCCTGCAGGGACCTGACCTGAATATGGCAGTAACAGCCGGGCAAAGCGTACTGTGTTCAAATCAGTCGACCAGCATTAGTGTGGCAACAGAGAATAATGCAAATTATACCTATACGGTAAAAAACTCCGGGGGAACAATAATTGGCGTTCCGTTTACCGGAAATGGAACGGTACAGTCGGTATCAACCGGCATCTTAGCTGCTTCTGAAAATTATTATGCAGAGGTAACCAATATAGGTTGTGGTACAACACGATTGGCAACTACTGTAAGTGTTACAGTAGCTGACATCAGTCTGTCAGGAATTATAACACAAGTGATGTGTTACGGGCAGGCAAACGGCACAGTTGAAGTAACAGCGACAGGCGGAACGCCCGGCTACAATTATTTATGGAGCGGTGGTGAGATTACATCCAATATATCCGGCAAATCAGCTGGCACCTATACAATCACGGTTACCGATAACAACAGTTGTACAGCAACTGCCGAATACACCATCTCTACGCCTGTGGCGCCCTTGTCGGTTGCTACCACACTTGTAAAGAATGTTACTACGTCAGGAGGTTCGAATGGCAGTATTGATGTTGCGGCAAGCGGAGGAACTCCAACCTTTACCTACAGCATCGATGGGGTAAATTTCCAGACCTCCAATAAGTTTAATGCCCTTACTGAAGGAAACTACACAATTACAGCTAAGGATTTAAGTGGATGTACAGCTACAACCAGCGGGACAGTTGGTGCGCCGGGATCACTTCTGGTAACAGGTACTGTTACCGATGTTACCTGTTACGGAGGGAATAACGGAGCGATAACTATAACTCCACCTACCGGAGGAACCGAACCGTACTTATACAGTATTGATAATGGGACAACTTTTCAATTGTCAGCTATTTTCTCAAATTTGCAGGCCGGGAACTACTCCATCAAGGTTAAAGACAGTGGATCAACGGTCCTGTATGGATCCGGCATTTTTATCGTAAATCAGCCTGGTGTTATTACTGCAACAACAGTTATAAAAAATGTAAGCTGTTATAATGGGATTAACGGGGCAATTACACTTAGTTCAATAGCTGGTGGTATTGCGCCTTTTACTTTTGACTGGAACAATGACGGTACCGGCGATTTCAACGACAGTCAAAATCTGGCAGATTTAAAAGCAGGACCGTTTGCATTAACGATTAAAGACGCCAACAATTGCACCGCCAGTTTTTCCTTCATGGTGAATGAACCCGCTGCGCTTGGCATTTCAGGAGTGGTTACCAACGTAACGGTTGCAGGACAATCAACCGGAGGTGTATTAACTTCAATTACTGGCGGCAATCCTGATTATATCTATTCCTGGAACTCTGTTCCGGCTCAAACCACCCAAAACCTGGCAAATGTAGCGGCGGGCAGTTATAGCCTTACCATTACCGATGCAAACGGATGTGGCATTACTAAACCTTTTTATGTTGGGGGACCTATACAAAGTAAGACAGGTTGCCCATATGAAGTTGCTGATGATTTCAGCAATTCATATTCAAACAGTACCGGCACAATTAATTGGCCGGCACAATGGAATGAATCGAATGATGATAATAACATCGCAGACGGCTGGATAAGAGAATCAGCCGCCAGAAATTTTACGGGCTCTTCAGGATATTTGCTGGAGATAGGAGCACAAGTAAGAAATCAAAGTATTACAGTACCAGTTTCGATTAGCCGTGTGATCGATCTTACTGATGTTTCTTCAATTACAGTCAAATTCGATTACAGTGCAATTGAGAACAAACAAAATGGGGCAGGATCTGTAAAAGTCAGTATTGGCAGTAACTTTTCACAATCATTAAATCTAAGCAATGCTTTAACATCTAGCTTTAGTCATACCATAACATCGGGCCTTGGGGCAAACTCAATCATTAAATTTGAATTGAACTTAAGTGGCATTGTCGATAATCTTCTTTTAATCGACAATTTAGAAATTACTTACAACAAGGACTTAAACCTTACAGCTACACCAACTAAACTCATCTGCAATGGTGACAATTCGGGAGAAATTGCAGTTTCAGTAACAGGTGGATATACACCTTATAATTACTCCTGGACGGGTCCTAATCCATTTACCGCTACGAGTAAAGATTTGACGAACCTGGCAGCAGGAGTTTATTCTCTCAACTTAACCGGGGCAGGGGGTTGTAACCTCAATGCCGATGTGGTCGTTTCGGAACCTTCACCCTTGAATGTATTCGAAACCGTGACCAATGTTTCGTGTTTTGGTGGTACTGATGGCAGTATCGACATCTTTACTGTCGGCGGAACTGCCCCCTACACCTATGCCTGGACGGGTCCGGTCACCTTTAATTCCACCACGGAAAACATTTCAGGATTGCTGGCTGGCACCTATCATTTGACCGTAACCGACAACAATGGGTGTATCTTTACAAAATATTACACGGTCGAACAACCGTTATTATTGAGTGCTACCATCTCCCAGGCAGGGATAAGCTGTTTCAATGAAAGCGATGGAAGCATAACTTTTGGGAGCCCCACAGGTGGAAGTGGAAAATTTCAGTTTTCGATAGATGGGGGGTCAACCTGGATGCCTTTGCCAGGAACTTCAGCCAACTTTTCCTTTACGGGACTATCTGGTGGTACTTATCAATTGCAAATGCGGGATTTTAATGTACAAGCATGCGCGGTAAGCTTTACCAATCAAATCCTTTCCAATCCTTTACAACTCATAGGTTCAGTAACGAGTACAAACCCTACTTGTTACCTGGGCAGCAATGGAACCATTACGGTTTCGGCTACCGGCGGTAGTGGATTCTACAATTACTCAATCGATAGTGGTATCTCATGGAGTACAAGCGGATCATTTACAAATCTGATTGATTCATCATACGATATTATGATTCGGGACGCAAACCACCATAATTGTACTGACGCGGTATCAACAGTCACCTTAACGCATCCGGATGAATTTATTGTTAACGGGCCACTGGCCGATCCGTTATCGGGTGAAGTCTGTGTTGGTGGATCTGTAACACTGACCATTAATGCCACCGGAGGAACTCTTCCGTATTCCTATCAGTGGCAGAGCTCCGCAGACAATACAACGTTCGCTAATATTGATGGTCAGACTTCCGTTTCTTATGAACCCTTAACAGTTAATGCTGGCACCATTTATTATCGTGCGATCGTCTCAAATTCCGGAACCGGATGTGCAGTCATAACAAGCAATCCGGTAACTGTTACCGCTAATGCAGCACCGGCTTCAGGTACACTGACACCCTCACCAACACAAGGAGCTGTTTGTATGGGATCAATCGTTTCGGCCACGGCAACCCCAGGCTCGGGTGGTTCAGGAACGATTGCAGATGTGTTGCAATACCGGTTTGATACAGGTTCCTGGACAACCTATACCTCCGGCTCCGGCCTTAACACCACGGGATATACATCAGCAGAGATTCGCACTTATCGGACATCAACGAGTCCGGGCTGCACAACATCAGCGCCTGTTGTTGTTACCTGGTCGGTCAATGCCAACTTAACAGCAGTTATCAGTGGCGGATCAACCCCAATTTGTCACGGTACAACACCAGGAATCTTTACTGCAACGGGTGGCGGTGGTACAGGTTCGTATACTTATTTATGGTATAAAGATGGTACAGCAACAGGTGTTACAACACAAACATACTCTCCCGGCAACCTGACTGCCACATCAGCCTTCTACTGCGCAATTACCAGCGGAACATGCGGAACGGTAAATACCGCCACCTCTACCATAACGGTCACGGAAATTCCGACTGCTGTAATCAGCTACTCTGGTACTCCTTTTTGCAAATCTTTAAATGCGCCCCAATCCGTATCATTGAGCGGGACAAGTGCTTACTCAGGTGGTAATTATAGTTCTACTGCAGGATTATCCATTGATAGTGGCACCGGAGCTATTTTACCATTTACCAGTACTGCCGGCACTTACATTGTAACTTATTCCACACCAGCATCCGGTGGATGTAATGAAGTTTCGGTTACTACTTCTGTTTCGATTATTTCGGATCTGGTATGGACCGGGGCAATTGATACAGACTGGAATGCCCAGGGAAACTGGTCCTGTAACGTTGTACCCGACATGACCACAAATGTTCAGATTCCTGATGTGACAAACAAACCAATTCTAAGCAGCGGTGCAACTGGAGGTGCAAAAAATATCGTTATTGAAAATGGATCAACATTGACTGTGACCGGAAACACCCTGCAGATCGCCGGTACAATTACAAGCACAGGTGCTTTTACGGCCACAGCAGGTACGGTTGAAATGACTGGTGTATTGGCTCAGACCATCCCTGCAGGGACCTTTTCAACCAACACAGTTCAGAATTTAACTGCCAGTAACCCGATAGGGGTCACCTTGGATGGAGATCTTAACATAACAGGTATCTTAAAAGCAAATACCGGCGGACTGAATATCACTGCGGATAAAACACTTACACTGATATCAACAGCAACTCAAACTGCTCTCATCGATGGAACAGGTACGGGTGAAGTTACAGGTAACGTTACGATGCAGCGTTTTCTCTCTTCCGCTTTCGGGTATAAATACTTCGGTTCACCGTTCAGCAATGCAACTGCCGCACAATTCAGCAGTTACCTGAGCACGTCGGCCATTCTTCCAACATTCTACAGGAATGATGAAAATCATAAAAATTTACCCGGAACAGGCGAAGATATGTCGGGATGGATCGCCTACTCTGCGGGCAACCTCAACCCGATGGAAGGTTATGCCGCAAATTTAGGATCAAATTTAACGCCAGCGACAATCAGTCTATCCGGTGTTGTGAATAACGGATCCGTATCGAAAACACTTTACAATCACAACGGAGCTTATACACAGGGTTTCAACCTTATCGCGAATCCGTATCCGGCACCAATTGACTGGAATTCAGCAGGATGGACAAAGACTAATATCGATAATGCCATTTACTTTTTCGATGCGACCGGGGCGGCAGATCAGTATTCAGGAGTCTACAGTTATCTCGTTGATGGAGTGCCATCCTCAAATCACAGCAGTATTATTCCGTCTATGCAGGGCTTTTTTGTTCATGTTACTGATGGTTCATTCCCTGTGACAGGTTCACTGGGCATGTCTAACAACATTCGCACCAATGATTTAAATCCAGCTTTTAAAGCTGCTTTCGTTGATCCCCGGACCATTCTCCGTTTTGCCGCCACTTTCGAAACAAAGAATGCAACCGAAGATGCCGCAGTTATTTACTTTGACGAACAGGCCAACCGAAGTTTCGATAAAGATAAAGATGCCCTGAAGATGCTGAATACCGATCTGCTTGTACCTAATATCTATACGCTATCAACTGATCCTAAGCAGCTCTCAATCAATGGCATGCCATTTCCTGCCGACAGTATCACAAAAATCCCGTTAGGAATAACGACACTAAGCGATGGATGGATCAACTTTAGTGCAAAAGAAATCAGTCAACTGGATGCTGATGTGCATATCTATCTTGTCGATTCAGAAAAAGGAACTACCCAGGACTTGAAACAACATCCCGAATATCGGTTCTATCTTAAAAAGGGAGAATACAATGCTCGTTTTTCGATCGTTTTTTCTCATTCCGACCTCTCTGCACTTCCAAGCGACACCGGGAAAATGTTTACCCTTTCGCGTTCATCCAATCTGCTGATGGTAAATGTTAATTTGCCATTCAATACGAAGGGAAACCTGATTGTAACCAATATGCTGGGGCAGGTCATCCTTCAAAAGGCTGTTTACGAAATGGAAACTGTGGAGGTCAACCCTTACGGTGGAAGCAGTGTCTTTGTGGTCACGATGATTTCAGGTAAGCGAAAAGAATCTGAAAAAATATTAATACGAAAAGATTATGAATAGCCAGATTCAATACCCAATGACAAAAAGGTGGTTATTGCCCTTTTGTTTTTTTATCTGTACGATACTTTATATTCCGGTTAACGCACAACAAAAACCGCCACGACCGATTACAGTTACCGTGAGCACTGCGCAGCACCTTAGTTTTGGCACTTTTATCCAGGCTGGTACCGATGGCACAGTGATCGTTACTTATACCGGTGGGAGATCTGCAACAGGCAGTGTTATTCTGCCAAATATGAGTTCGATAGTTTCTCCCGCACTCTTTATTGTTGATTCGGAACCTGGTGTGCTGATTAACATTACCATTCCTGATTTACACCCAAAATTGTTTAACGGTGGGAATTCTCTTCAAATGCATTTGGGAGATCCGTACATTGATGACCAACCCGATTTTCAGTTTATCACAAAAAAGAAGGATACAAATGTATACTTCGGCGGGACACTGGATATTAAATCGCTTATCATAAATCCTGCCGGAGCTTACAGCGGTACTTTTACTGTCACCTTTAACCAGCAATAACCATTAACTTATAATCCTATATGCCGCAGTTAGTTACGCCCACAATACCCAAAAACCGGAAGTGCAGTTGTATTTCCGGCATTTTGATGATAACCGCGTACCTGATTGTAATGATGACCGCTTTCCCATTTACAGGCATTGCCCAGGACGAACCAGACTACGATGAGATTTCGGTATTCTTAAATATTCAGAAAGTTGGCGGTGTTGAGATATCGGCAGTCATCCGCGATGAAACCGTTTATCTTCCCGTGGTGGATATCTTCAATTTCCTGAAAATAAAAAACAATCCCTCTGCCCAGCTTGATTCCGTTTCCGGCTTTTTTATTACCCAGGAGGCGACCTACCTGATTGACAAAACTAACAATAAAATCATCTTCCAGGGAAAGGTCATCGACCTGAAGGAGGATGATATGATTAAAACAGAGACGAATCTCTACCTGAGATCACCTTTCTTTGGGCAGATTTTTGGCCTCGATTGTGCCTTTAGTTTCCGTAGTTTATCGGTAATGCTGAGTACCAAACTGGAGTTACCCATTATCCGTGAAATGCGACAGAAACAGATGCGGTCGAATATAAACAAACTTAAAGGTGAGGTAAAAACCGACACCACCATCGGGCGGAAATATCCTGCCTTTCACTTTGGAATGGCCGACTGGTCGGTACAATCGACACAACAGCCAGGTGGACGAACCGACAGCCGCCTGAATCTTGCCCTTGGAACAGTAATTGCCGGCGGCGAGGCCAATGTCCTGCTTAATTATAACAATAACAGCCCGTTCCGGGAAAAACAGCAGCAGTATCTTTGGCGCTTTGTCAATAACGATCGTCCGGTATTGCGCCAGGTAATGGCGGGAAAAATTTATACGCAGGTTACGTCCTCGATCTACGATCCGATTGTCGGGGTCCAGTTTACCAATACCCCCACTACCTACCGGCGCTCGTTCGGTACTTATACGCTTAGCGATCTCACGGAACCCAACTGGACCGTTGAGCTTTATGTCAATAACGTACTGGTCGATTATATGAAGGCCGATGCTTCAGGCTTTTACAAATTTGAGGTGCCCCTGGTTTACGGTAATTCAGCGGTTAAACTGCGGTTTTACGGACCCTGGGGTGAAGAACGGATCCAGGAGGAAAATATTAGTATTCCGTTCAACTTCCTGCCGCCAAAGGAATTGGAGTACTCGGTAAGTGCCGGTATTGTTGAGGACACACTTGCCAGCCGTTTTTCGCGTGCAACAATGAACTATGGTGTCAGCCGTCGTTTAACCATAGGTGGCGGTGTTGAATATTTGTCATCGATAATGACCGGAAATACAATGCCTTTTTTAAGCGCTTCGGTCCGGCTCATGAGCGGACTGCTTCTCACCTCGGAATACACTTACGGCGTTCGAACAAAAGGTTTGATAAGTTACCGGCTACCTTCCAATTTGCAGTTCGAGTTGAATTACACCAAATATGAGAAAGGGCAGAAAGCAATTATTTACAATTACCTGGAAGAACGTAAAGCGGTGGTTTCCATCCCGATCAGGGGAAAGAATTTTGCTGCCTATTCAAGGCTGACAGTCAACCAGATAGTACTTCCCAACCTTAAAAATACCAATGCCGAAATGCTCTGGTCAGGAGCAGTGTATGGCGTGAGCACCAACTTCACCACTTACGGACTATTCACCGACCTCACCAAACCTTACCTGTACAGCAACCTTTCACTGGCGTTCCGGCTGCCGGCCCGTTTTACCATTACGCCACAGGTTCAATATGAGTACAACCGTAATCAACTGATTTCCGCCAGGACAAATATCGAGAAACCGCTGTTCAAGCGCGGATTTTTAAATATGTCGTACGAACAAAATTTCAGGAGCAATACCCGCAGTGTTGAAGTCGGGTTCCGTTATGATCTCGCGTTTGCTCAGACAGGATTTTCGGTTCGTAATACCAGCGACCAGACAACCTTCGTCGAATCGGCCCGGGGTAGTTTACTGTTTGACCGGAAAACACGCTATCTTGGAACAAATAACCGCACCAGCGTAGGAAAAGGTGCAATAACACTTCTCCCCTTCCTGGATGTGGATGGCAATGGCCTTCGTGATCCGGGGGAACCCAAAGCCAGCAACCTGCAATTCAGGATTAACGGCGGTTCTATCGTGCGAAACGATAAGGACACCACGATCAGGATTCTGGACCTTACTCCCTATCAGAGTTACCTGCTTGAACTTGACAAAAATAGTTTTGACAATATTTCGTGGCAGATGCACAACCTGACTATGAAAGTGATGATCGATCCAAACCAGTTCAAAACCATCGAGGTCCCGATCTCCGTTATGGGTGAAGCTGCAGGAACTGTCTATAACGGGCAGAACGGACAGGGCCGTATTCTGGTTTGTTTCTACCGGAGCGACTCTACACTTGCGGCCCGTACACTTACCGAATCGGATGGTTATTACAGTTACCTGGGTCTGAAACCGGGGAAATATACCGTTCGGATTGATCCTGAACAGCTTAAGAAGTTAAAGATGGTCTCTACCCCTGAAATGATGCCGGTAACCGTCACACATTCGTTTGATGGTGACATCATCGAAAGCCTCGACTTTATTCTGGGTCCGGATCCTGATCAACAACCCGATACGGCAAAGGTGGTTTCACAGACAGAAACCGTACAGGAAGAAGTTGTACTTCCGGAAAATAAAATAGTTGAAGCAACCAAAGAGTTAAGGCCGGGAACAACCAGGCTTGAGGACCAGGATTTAAGGTTAAAAGATAAACGAGTTGAAACAGCCGATGAAAAAGCTGTCAACACAGGTCAGTCTGATGACAACATGCTAAACAACAGCAACGGTAGTGAAGCACTCCAGTTTGGAGCTTTTAAAAGAAAGAGCAACGCTGTGGTGGCGATGAAAAATCTCGAAGAGCTATCAGGGAAGCCCGCTATTCTGATTTTTGAAGGTGGTTATTATAAATTGCGGATCCCGGGATTTGCTGATCGTTCTGTTGCCCGGCAGTTTGCGCTCCAATTCCCGAAACTGGCATCCCATTCATTTCAGATCACCCATAATTTGCCTCCGGGTTCAAACCAGGTTGGTGAATTTACGAATGAAGCAGCGGCCATAAAAGCTCAAAAGGAATGGATTAAACGTACAGGAAAACCGGCTGTTATCGTCTATGACAATGCTCTCTACAAAGTGCGGATACCCGGGTTAACAGCGACCGAAAAGACCATTCCGCTCATTCCCAAACAGGTACAGAACGTAAAATCAGCCATTGTCCCTGAAAAGCAGTATGTTAATGACATCATGGATAATCCGGATGCGAACCTTCAATACGGGTCAGCTATCCAGGCCGGGGCATTTATCAATGAAAAAAATGCACTCAGTGCGGAGAAAAAGATCCGGAAAGCCACAAAATTACCCGTGGTTATCGTTTTTAAAGACGGAATTTACCTGGTGAGAATCCTTGGTTTCTCAAACAGGGTTCATGCGCTTGGGTTCCTGTCTAACCTCACTTCGATCGGCTTCAAAGATTGTTTTGTAGTACGTATTGATTAAGGTTAATGGAAATTATCCGTATTTTTACCGGACAGAGGAATACAATAAATCAGATCAGTTCGTCTACAGACCTAACAAAAATCAAATGCCGGCTATTCCATATCTCAAAAAAAAAATCGGAAATTCCTACCTGGTCTGGTTCGAAAACAGCAATACGTACTTTCAGTTTGATGAGCCTGCCTGGTTTGTATTTACAAAAATCAGAAAAAGGTATCAAACAATTACAATTGCCCGGGAATTTGCCATCCGATATGAAGCCTCACCGGAAACAAGTCACACCTTCGTAACGGATATTCGTGCAGAAGTTAAAAAGATGAACCAGCCGGATAACGTTCAAAATACAACAAATCATTTTTCGAATGAGCTGAATGAGCATAGTTTTATTCCCTGGTCAATCCGGCATTACAATTTCGGCGATAAACAGATTATTTTTTCCTTCGACAGCCGTCTTTTGGAACATTACCTTCATCCGTTAATCAGTCATTTTGAAACATCAGAACCTGGTCCCGGAAACCCTCATTTTGAGTTATTTGCCGTGGCAGGGCAGATCGTTTTCCGTTTTAACGGCGAGGTTAAGGGAATGTGGAACAACGATGAGAGTCACCTTGTAAAAGGTATGATCTTTATGTACCTGATCAATGTTATGCACAACAGGTCCGACGCCGACTGGCTGATGACGGTTCATGCTTCTGCAATTACAAACGGAAAGAAAACCATTCTCTTCTCAGCGGCGCCGGGAAGTGGCAAAACCACCATAGCTGCGTTGCTCCAGTCACGTGGGTACCGGTTAATTTCTGATGATTTCGTACCGGTTGACCGCCTAACACTTTGTGCCTGGCCTTTCCCGATTGCAATGTCTGTAAAAGAAGGATCGATGGAATTACTGGCACAGATATTACCCGGACTGGCACAAAAAAATCTCAATTATATCTCGCCTGAAAAAAGCGTAAGGTACATTGCGCCAGCTAATTTTCAGGAAATTATAGAGGAGATTCATCCCGTGCGGGAATTTATTTTTGTGCATTACGATACTTCAGTTGATTTCAGCCTGGTGAAACTCGATCACATAAACGCAATAAAGCAGCTTCTTCAACAGGCATGGATAGCTCCGGTGTCTGGAAATGCGGCCATTTTACTCGACCGGGTTTCGCAAATTTCATTTTATGAGCTAACCTATTCCAATAATCAAAAAGCACTTGATTCGATTACCAATCTATTCGATCATGACCAGTAAGGAATTATTCTATTTCACGGCCAAATGCCTGGTGCAAGCTGAGGACCCTGATTTCCGGCAGGAGATCTGTGAAAAAATCGCGGATGAATCCGTTGACTGGATAAAATTTGTAGAGGGGTGCAGTAATCACCTGGTACTCCCTTTGATTTACCTCAAATTCAAATCATCCAATATTCTTGAACTATTGCCAGAAGAACTGGCCGAACATTTGAAGGAGATTTATGATGTGAACCGCTCAAGAAATGAAAAAATTCTGGATCAGCTGAAAGAAATAACCACAGTACTTAATCAAAGCAACATTCATCCCATCTTTTTAAAAGGAGCCGCCCATTTGCTGGACGGTCTATATTCGGATATAGGTGAGCGCATCCTGAAAGATATTGATATCCTGGTTGCTGAAAACGAATACCTTCTCGCTGCCCAACTTCTTGAAAACAATGGATATGCCTGCATAGGTGACAGTAAAAAATATTTCGACAGTGAATCATTGAAACATTATCCGGCGCTGTTTAAACCTGGCTTTCAGGCTCACGTCGAAATTCACCGGTTACTCATCGAAAAGGACCTCAGCTGGTTTAATCATGCGATTGTTGATCCGGAAAAAAAAGTGGTTAAATCACCCGCCGGCTGTTACGTCTTATCCGACCGCCATCAGATAATTCATAATTTTACGCATGGTCAGTTGCAACATAGTGGACATATCAACGGGATTATGTCGCTGCGCGATCTGTATGATTTGTACCTGCTCTCCAAAAGATATCCCCTGGCAGAAACACTATCATCTATAAAATGCAGGCAAAAGGCCATTGCTTATTATCTATTTACTGCAAAAGTCTTTGGACCGGATAAAAGTTTCACGATCAAAAGCAATTTTTCAACCTGGCTGCTATTAAAAAGACACGATCTAAACCATACTTCCCCTACCTTTTATCACCTCAACAGGGCTACGATTTATGTTTTTCAACGAATTATTATAGGTCATACTTCACAGCTTGTAAGATCATTCTATTCTAAAAGCGTCCGACAGTCTGTTATCAGACGCTTAACCAGCCGGCACTGGTATGTTGCTCATTTGCACTCATACATCGATTTTTTTTTACGGAGAAGATAAAGCTGCACTAAATACCCACCCACCCCAACTGAGAGTCATGACTTTGATATTAATAATTTGTCTCTTATTTTTAGCTCAATTCAGTCGGGCATAGATTTTACCTTTCCAGAAAATTGGCTCTTTTGGATACCCTTTGTTTTCAAAATTAAAACTAAATACAGCTTTCATTATTCCTGCTTTCCAAAGGCTTTTGTCAATGGTTAAATTCCCTTTGGTGCAACAGAAAATTTCACCTCCGGATGAATCAATACTATTCAACTCTACGGCGGCATAACAACTGTTCCGCACGATATCAATATTCAGATTACAATGGGTCGAAATAGTTGTTAATGTGAAACAATGAAATCGATCTTTACTTAAACGCGTGACCTCGAAAAAGTCTGTCCCATCGTATTCGTAACACCAGGCTTCACAATGAATTGAATGAGAAAGATGTGTTGTGTCAATAATTTCGTAGAATGCCTGCAATGAGTCCTCATAAATTCGTCCTGTGCTATCTTTCATGGCATCGATTTCCGGGGGACAAAGACCGTCACAACTTAACTGTCCATATTCATTTTTATAAACCCCTTCCGGATAACTCCAATTGTTTGTAAATGAAAAATCGCCCGACAGCTGATCAACCCAATTGATGAGAACCGTTATTGAGCTTGGTCTGACAGGCCCTGTTGAATTTTGTCCCCACAAATGAGAACTAAATATTAAAAGACAATAAAACACAATTCTGGTTTTCATTATGAATTCCTCAATAAGTTAAAACCTTCTCTGCAACATCTTTCGTCAATATTTCCATTTCAAGTCCATGTAAAACGTTTATACCTTATATTATGAGCCAACATAAACTCCCCGAATAAAGAGTAAGCTTTATTAACGCTAAATTCTTTTTTTATTGCCTTTAAAAGACCCGGCTTATCCCCATCCACTAAGCTGAAAACCGGATAGAATTTATTTACTTCCTCTGGTTCAATTGTATAGATGTATTCATGATCAGAATTCCTCCAGGCTTCTTCAACGAATTTGCCTGTATCATAACCATCAAAGTATAGCTGGTCTTTCTCGTTAAAATATATCTGCATATTTATTTTAATGTTTGAATTTTCTAAATAAAACAAAGTTACTTTCTCCATTTTGAATGATCACTTTATTAATTCGTCAAAATTAAATTTGTAAACCTCGCTGCCCGAAACAAAATAAAGTGATGTTTTGTCATAAGTGAAGTCATAAATACCAGGCAAACAATGTTCGCTTTTGAGTCTTTTACCCTTAAATATCAAAACACTATACGCGGTATTGTTGCTGCTCCTGATGCTTTTATACCACTCCTGCAATACAATTTTATAACCTTTATAGTCCTCCGAAATGGTAAATTGCGACGTCGTTGTCTGGAATAAAATGCCATTTTTTATCGTGCTTTTTCCAACATTCCGTATATACTTGTTTTCTGCAGTCCCAGGAACAAAACCCGGCAAAGTTCTGATTATTAATCCATTTTCTTTGTTGATAACGTAGTTTTTATCCTCATAAACATGTTGGGTGTTACCTATACCGGAAGGATCGCTCTTGAAATAGATTTCACTAAGGATTAAACTGTCGTTTTGCATATTGATAATGTAGCCTGCCTTGTCCGGAATTTTCCATGCGTATTTTAAAGTCAACTTACATTCCTTACATTTAAAACAACACGAAGACAATATAACTGCCAGAACGAGGACTAAAAGGATTAATATTATTTTCATTTTCCACAAAGTATAATAGCGTTTTATTTCTTTAAAACCCTCAACGACCTCAATGGAGTGATAAAGCATAGGGGCGCAGGCAGACTAATTTAGCCCTGTTTTAAATGTCTGGAACTTCTTCCAAAACCCCGGATCGTCTTCGGCTAGTTCGTCTAGTTCGAGCTTGATACCGATTTGTGAAATGTCGTTCCAATCGATTTTTAAAAGAGGTGCTGGAAGTGGTCTGGACAAGTTGATGATCCTTGTGACCAGCTTTTCAAAAGCCAGGGAAAGATTGTCTTCCTTCAATAACGTTTTGATTTCACTTACGTTTTCTGTCGATAAGTAAGGTATACTTTTCGTAAGAAGGTTAGTGAGTTTTCGGGTAATAACTTTTTCTCCTTTCTCTGCTTCAATGACTTCCTCTGCATTTGATTTGACGTTCCGGCCGGATCCCAACCGCTGGCTAAAATCGATGTAGAATTTCTTAAATGGTTTTAGCGAGTCCAGATAGGCACGAAACTGATCTCCTTTTTTGATTTCCGCTCCGGAACGGGGAGGTATCCAGAAAGCAAATTCTGCTTCAAGCGAAACAAAATCTGCTAATTTTGTGGTAGCTATGCTGGTATCCTTTTGGATCCGGTAATGAAGAGACCTCGTTTTCTGGTCTGCCTTAATCACTGTAGCGATGGCTGAAACTCCGGATGTTTTGAGTTCCTTGTGAATTCCAGGGTCATGTGTCTCTGAGACGAAACTTTTGTTCCCACTTAATATAAGAAAAAGCAATACCAACATTGCACTCAACATGAATCCAAAAAATAGGGGGGGAATCCAAAACTCAGACCATGTATTCACAACTCCCCGGTCTGGGTTGTTGGCAAGATAAATAACCTCCACATTGTCGCCGGATTTCAGCCGGGACAAAGGTTTGGCTGTCGATCCATGAATGTTGTGCTCCGTACCGGACGCATCCTTGAAAGTGATCATGGGGAATACGCCACTTCCCGTAGTGCCATCATTGCTTTTCGAGTAAACTCTTTCGGTTCCGGTGACATACCCCACCACCTTAATCCCATTCGCAAGCATGTCGATAGCCCTTTGGGAAGTCCAATAGGTCCCCACCACACAAGCGGGGATCGCAAAAAATAGCACAAAGAGAACAATATAGCGAACCGGGTTCAGGTGTAAGTGGGCAACGACAATTGGCAGGAGATGGAACGGATCATCCAAAGCCGGGTCATGTGAAATTAGGATTCCTCCCATCCACATCATGATTAAAACTATGGCAAAGCCCAGAAGAAAGCCTGCAGGTCCGAGCGGAAACTCATCCCACAAGAGTAGTTGAGCATTTTTTGGATTCGACTTGTCGTAGGCAACTTTTATTTCATCACCTGTTTGGGATGAGACAGTCGGGGAATATGACCGGCCGCTAACCCTGATATGTTCCCCTTCTGATGTGACAAATTCAACAAGGGGAGATAGTAAAGGTGCCTTCGTGGTATCGGTAGCCGAACGTGATGAGCTATCCATTCCCACCACAATGCCTTGCGCTTTTTTTCCCATTACCAGCAAGCTGACCGAATTTTTCATGATGTATCCGGACAGGAATAACAAAACCAAAATAATAAGACTTAAAAACCAACTAACGAAACCTGTATTCATTACTATACTATTAATTTATTTCCTTTATTATTATCTTTTCTGGCGATAGCAACAAAACCAATAGTTGGTTTTACAACAATGGCATAGGTTTTTAGGGTGTCGGTAAAGCACATTTCATATTTTCCGAGAGCGATTACAATATCGCCCTTGCTGTTTTTATAACCACATTCGGTTGTTATGGTGTCTGTGAATAAAATCAAATAATCCGTACTTTTTACAATAGAAGGCTCACAGCTTGTTAGCCATTTTAAAAGCAGAAAACAAAAGATGATGCCAGGTATTGAATTTATCTTCATTTTTTGCATATTACATCCTCTTGATTCGGATACATTTAGTTCAATCTACTTTTTTACTTTTATGGGAATACCTAATTCTCTGCTTATTTCTTCAAGCCGTTTATCTGATACACGACCTTTGTCTGTTTTAAAAAATGTTTCGATTTCATTTCGTTTTTTATCATCTTTTGCATTGGCTCCACTACTTATTATTCCTGTTGGCAATGATTTAGTGGTGCTTACTTGCCCCAATGATGTATTCACTTCCCCTTCTGTCATTTTTGTTAAAAATAATTCAAAATCATCAGATCCGATCGGAATCATCTCCCCGTCAATCATAAAAGATGCACGTCCGTCCTTCTCCCTGTTTAAGAGAATATGTATCTCAGAATTGGTTAATGCTAATGCTAATGGGGTGCAAGTCCAACTATCACCACCACTATAAAAATATGCAGACGAAGAATATAATTTTTCACAGCCACCTTTAAATGCGACACATCGCCAGGAATTTGAGCCGGAAGCACTATGACATATCACACACCAGATTGAAGGAATCGTATCTATTGGTGAATCAGATTGTTGGGTATTTATAATTTCACTAACCTCCCCTACAGGTGAATTTGCGATAATGACGTCTTTTAAATCATTTGAAGTATGATCACCATCACTTTTTATTTCATAAGAAAGAACTCCACTAATAATGCAACCTTCTTTTGGTATGTTAATGGATAAGGCACCGTTTTCCTTTGGATCTACAATTAGAGCTGTTGCTATGATGCTTTCTTTTGCATTTGTGCTTTGGCTATACAACAAAAGTGAAATTTCAACATTGCTCATTAAAAGTTTTTGGCTGCTTAAAGTTCTTTCAATCTGGCTATACGATATGTTAAGCTCATATTTACCTTCCTCAAGTTTACATGCAAATTTCCCATCCTTGCCGGTTTGTCCGCTAAAAGCAATAATACCACCTGGGTTTTTCCCTAAGTTAACATCAACTCCGGGGATTGGGTCACCAGCAAAAACCATATTGGTAGATAATGTGCATATTGTAAATAGGGATAGCAAAATATATGTTAATTTTTTCATAATGATTTGTTTTAAGATTTAGCTTATTAGTTGTTTTTAAATATAACCTTATCGGATTTAGGATTTTTTTCGATCATAAATTTTCCAATCAATGTTTCGTTGTTATTTGTATTTGAATTAACAAATTCCTTAAATATCACTTGATCGGATTTATTGCTTTTGTACACAATAAAGCGTCCTATTAATTTTGGATCATTAAAAGGCTCAGGATTCCTTATCAAAATGGATGCAAAAAGGCTGCTGGCAACTTTAATGCCATCTCTCAAACCAATAACTTTCCATATATACTTTTTAGCTGCATCAAGCGAAGGGGCATTTTTAGGATAAGGCAAAGTATTTTCACGAATTCCGCTTTGTTCAAAAACGATTCGTCCGCTTTCCTGCTCTCCCTCCTCAGGGATTTCCCGCACAACAATTGACCATAAAGGTTCATCATTAGGTTCAAAAATTACATTTTCAACAGCTACAGCCCCTACTTCTTGATTTCCAATTTTCCATTCGAATGTAGGTCTTACTGATGTTGCGGGTAGTTCATCTGTTGGTGAAATGAGAGCGATGGTTTGAGTTGTACCGGCATTGGGACTGCCTGTAGAAACAATGACCGTGTTTTCGCCGTCTCTGACACCAAGGCTTCCATTCGTGTCGTCAAAAATCACAGGTCTTCGACCTATTGTTTTTGTACTGGAAGTATCATCTGCTATCCAATTTCTTGTAATCGTTTTTGTGCTTGAAGTATCATCAGCAATCCAATTTATTGTGTGAGTTTTAAGGCTTTCAGTAGCTCCATTATTGTCTGCTAACCAAGTCAAATCAACATTCCCACTGCAAATAACCTTCTCTTCTTTATTGAGCCATTCATAGTAAAGCGATATGAATTCTGCTTTTACATTTTCAAACAGCAACGTTCCCAAACTAATTTTTCCATTGGGAATATCACCTGAATTATTGGTCCATTTGATTTCACCCAATCCGGGAGGAAATTTCGAAGGAGTTCGTTTCCATTCCCTGGAGGCGCTTTCGGAAACAGACATAACCAAATCATTATTCGCCTTAATTCGAAAGGTTTTTGGCTTGTTTTGGTCTTCTTTCCCTTTGTAATTATTAACGATTGTACAGCTAAAAGCAATGGAGTCTCCTTTATAAATTTTTCTCTTCTGCATCAAACTGCTTGAAATAGAATCTCCTCTATAGATCTTTCTTTCCTCCATCAAACCGTTTGAAATAGAATCTCCTCTATAGATCTTTCTCTTCTCCATCAAACTGCTTGAAATGGAATCTCCTTTATAGATTTTTCTCTTCTGCATCAAACTGCTTGAAATAGAATCTCCTCTATAGATCTTTCTTTCCTCCATCAAACTGCTTGAAATGGAATCTCCCCTATAGATTTTTCTTTTCTCCATCAAACTGCTTGAAATAGAATCTCCTCTATATATTTTTCTTTTCTGTATAAAATTTACGCTGAAATCGGCACAAGCATCAGTATCAGTTATTTTCTGTTCAATGCAGTCTTTTCCTATTTCTTTCCCTTCTTTATCTATGACAGAAACGCAGATCTCATAATCACCGGGGGGTATTACTCCCTTTGGAGAAAATGCTTCACTCCATTTATCAGACTCGAATTTTATATCCCAGGAATTAAGATCAGCGTAAGTAAATGTTGATGATCCGGAAGGCAGTCTAAATGGTTTTAAAAGAATGCCCATTCCAATGATAATTTTTTTAGGTTCCACGTCTGTTTTCGTTGGCATGTCTGCATTGGTTGTGATGGTTACGGTTCCTCTTAAACTTGCCTCAATCGGTTCTTTTGCGTCGTTGTTTAATTGAATATTCAGGTCGGTCAACTTGAGTTGATTTGGCGGGGGCTGAGAAAGTTTAACTTGGACAGTCTGAAAGGGTGCATCCGGCAGGTACGAAGGACTAACACTAAACCCAAAAGGATTCCCAATTCCATTATTTTCTCCAATTGGTTTTCCTTCATGGGTCAGCGCCTGCACATTCCAGATAAAATTACACAGGTATGGTGGCAGACAAGGGCCGGATAATAAATTATTAATAACAGCCTGTGTAAGATTGTCAACATCTTTGGTAATGATTGGTTGGTTTGCTTTCATCGCCTGCACACCGGTTTGTCCCTGCATGAGTTGCCAAACCGTTAAGCGGTAAGAGACAGGATCTTGTGGTCTGGGTATAACCGGAATCCATCTGAATGTAATTGGTTTTTTTGCATCAGCTTCACTCATTACTGTGCCATCGGCTGGTGCAATAACTTGCGGAGGCTGATAGGTTTGCTGTACGTTCTCTCTTATTGAAAAGGGTTTGCATTTTTCTTCGCTCAATGGAGCCATCCCCGCAGCTCCATATCCAAAAAACTGGACACAAAGCTCATAATCACCGGGAGTTAATACACAATCTTGTCCTAATAAAGAAACCGCATTAATGCCGCTCCAGACTTTTGTAAGCGCACTGTAATTTGATTCGGGGGCTGTATTCCCGGTGTAGGAGCCACATGCTTTTTTACCCCCTTTTTTAATGGTTACCAATATTTTACTCTCCATAACATGAGGTGCCACCCTACCGTTTTCAGCTTTGGTGGTTGAGGTAATGGTAAACATTGATGTTCCGCTTCCCCAATTAGCCGTATTGGCATCGGGATTAGCGGGTAGTGATATGTTAATTCCTGTGATGGGGTAGTTTTGAGCAACTACCTGAAATGTTATTAAAAGCAAAAAGAGTGAAAGATGTAATTTCATAACTGCTACATTTATTTTGTTAGTCTGTTATCGTTGCCGGTTTTTCAACTTTTTTCCCTGTCTTATCAATATAAAACCAATGGGTGCTAACCCAAATGCTATGTTCACCCTCCGATTGTGTTTTGCAGTCGGTACTAACCTGGGCGATACCATTTTTAAAAGGCCATGCACAATCGAATTTTGGTTTTATCACTACCTTACCGGTATAGGAATCGGCAAACCCGATTTTATGATCTTCTATTATCCTGAACAATCCGTCTGATGGGTAGTCGGGGCCATTGTCAAATGGAAAAACTTCATACAATACATTTTCCTGTCGGTCGATGGCTATAAAACCGGAATTTGGTTTTACAACAATTGCATAAGTTTTAAAAGTATCGGTGAAGCATCGTAAATATTTTCCGGAAGGAATAACGATGTCCCCGTTTTGATTTTTATAACCCCATTCGTCTTGAATAGTGTCATTGAAAGAAACCAGGTAGTCGTTATTCCTAATTTTTGGTCCGCAACCGGTAAGGCCAAAAATAAATAGCCAAAGAACTATGATATACACAATTGTTTGTTTTTTCATAATCAAGAAAATTTTTGGTTCTATAATGATCTTTTTCTTGCGAAGCCCAACCGGCCAGTTGCAGGCAGCCTATAGCCAAAAGCCTGAATTTCAAAATATTTATACCAACTGTCATAAAAGCAAAAGAACGATTTAAACCTATTGTACTACTTTCATTACAACACGCCTGTTTTTTGCCCGCCCTTCAGCGGTAGTATTATCGGCAACCGGCAACGAGGGGCCAAAACCTTTTGCATCAAGCTTGCTAAGGGCTATCCCACTTGATCCAAGAAAATCAACAATACTTTTGGCACGGGCAAGACTTAGTTTATTGTTAAGCGCCAGACTGCCCGTATTATCTGTATGACCTTGTATTTCAAGCCTGGTGTCAGGATTGTCTTTCAGGAACCGGATTAATTTTTCAAGATCAAAGGAAACGGCCGCATTCAGGCTTACTTTTCCAACTTCGAAATAGATATTATTCAATACAATACTTTGTCCAACGTTTGCTTCTTCGATTCCCAACTCAAGTTTCACATATAGCGTGGCACTTCTGTTCAACCCTTTAGTACTGATTTTTTCAATATTTGAAATATAACCTGTTATTTTACCTACAAGGGTATAGTCGCTTTCTGATTCAAGTTGAGTGCTAAAAATACCATCGCCCTCATGGCTTTGTCTGGTGATAATGTTGTGCTTCGTCTCGTTGGTGATACTAATCTCCGCTCCACCTTCCGGAATATTTTTGGTTTTATTGATGACAATGCCCGACAATGTAAACCTGGGATCATTGTGAGTGATTGCGATGTTGATTTGATTGTCATTTTGCTCAAAATCGCTTTTCCTGATATTTTGTGCAGTGGTTTTGACGTTGTTAAGTACTCCGTTAACAGCGTAATCTGCAGGCGTCACCTTAAGGAATGTAGCGTTTCCTTCAGCATTGGTAGTACCGTTAAGCTTTTTGTCATCAGGCCCGTTTAAAACGATATCCACATTGGGCAGTGGCGCTCCCGTCGACTCATCCTTAACAGAAACAATAATCTGCCCGGATATTATAACCGGAACTGTTGCTATCGTCACGGGCTCAGGCAATTTGATGACTTCAACAATTTTTGCTGGTTTCACCTTTTTTTTGCCTAAGCTCGCACCAACGCCAATATTGTACTGAAAATGATTATTTACATCAGAAGTTAACGCATATCGGTATTGTACATTGGTGAAGACAAAGGCCTCGTTGAATAAATTAAACTGGATACCGGCCCCAGCAGGAAGGTAAAACCCTGTTTTGCCATTATAGAGCGAAAATCCTGCCCCGCCCGAAAGATAGGGAACCATTTTATGACGATCGGTAAGCAGTTTGAGATTCAGCGCACCATTGGCATCCAATAAAAATGCACTTGAGCCATTAGTGGAGCCATCCTTATAAAGGTAGTCGGTAGAGCTTCCGTCTAAAGAGGCAATAAAATCAATTTTGCCGGTTATCCCCTTCAGGTAATTAATTCCGAATCCCATTTGCATATCCCCAATTTTACTCCAGAGATCATTGTCAAGAACATTCTTCAATGAGCTGGTTCGGATTTGCTGCGCCGTCTTAAAATCATTATAGAAAAGATGTAAAACCAGGGTTGACGGTTTTTTTTCAGGGTTGTCCTGGGCTGACAGTTGCAGGACCAGGCAACTCAGGAGAAAAGTATAGATTATTCGTTTCATCATTTTTTAATTGAGTCTTCGTTATTTCTGTTCTTATCCGTTGACCCCATTTGGTTCACGATATTGAATATGGCCGGTTCGCTTCGTCCCTGGCTTGTCATATCCGCTGAAGGAACAGGCAGGCCGTTGACATCGAGCGATTGCACGGTCCAGATGAACCTCCGGTTTGCTGTTGAATCGAGCATGGGAAGATTTGGGCGCCAGATAAATTGTGTGGTTCCTCTGATTGCAGGCTCGTCAAGGACAGGACGATTTCCACGGAAAGCCTGCATCGGTTCCTGTCCCGGCAGGATTTCGAACACCTGTACCCGGTAAAAAGTAAGTTCCGAAGAAGCAGGAATGATGCTGGTCCAGCGAAAAGTGATCATGTTTTGTGCGATGTGGGCATCCAGACCTGCACCGTTAGCTGGTGACATTAAGATGGGCAACTGGTACGATGTGATAAAAAACGGTTTGGTTTGTTTTGCCCGGACAATATCGCCGGCAGCATTCATTATTTCAACCATCAATTGATATTGCCCTGCAGCCAGGCGCCCGGTACGTTGAAGAATGTTCTGAACATTTCCGGGCAGCATTAAATTTTGCAATTGCAATGCATCTGCCATAGTGAACTGGTTTACACCCGGTTTTAACATGTAAATCCTCGAAGCATTAAGATTAGATACGCCAAGGACACTGCCGCTTTGATCGAGTAAAGTTGTTTTAAGCTTTACGGAAGGATCGTCAAGCGCCGGCCCCTGCATGAAAGAGATAATCATCTGGCCATTAACGGGATTTGCCCAATCAGACAGGTAGGGTTGTGGCCTGCTGTTCAATGCAAGGTTGAGCATAATCTGAGCTTTAATCTCCTGGGTAAACAGTAGTATTCCTATGAATAACAATAATTTATATTTTTTCATCCTGATATGAATATTATTTCTCAATTCTAAAATTTATATTGTAGTCCTGTTCGCAGTGTACTTTCCATATACCCCGGATAACCAGCATAAGCAGGGGTTAGCGAACTGCCGGGCAATTCGGTACCGTAGTGGTAAATATTTGACGTCATAGACAATTGCCACGTGAGCTTTTTTAAGATATTCCAGTCAAAACCAGCTGTCGCCAAAAGGTTTTTATTGGCCGTAAAAGGTTCCATCGTGCTTAGGTTATATTGTAACTGTCCCTTCAGATTGATCTTTTTACTCCATTTCCACCTCATTCCGCTGGTTGCGGTGAGCAGGGTGAGTTTAATTGAAGGAGCTTCATTCCTGAACCACATAACGCTGAAATCGGGACTGATCTTTTTATTGAAAAATGTTGGCACATAAAGGATTAATGCGGTATGCGTATTATTTTGGGTGGTTACATTTAAAATGGTTTCATCATACTTGCTCCATGTGTATGTTCCGCTTAACAGGTTGCTCATTGTACTATTGCTCCATGTATAAGCAGGGTTCACACTCAGCTCATTGCTTATACTTTTATACCCCAAAATTCCCGGAGAATTGAAGCCAAAATTATTAAAGCTCGTATTCAGGCTGAACCGGTCGGTAAATTGTGTGAACACATTCACATTGGCAATGATCTGTTTGGTCAGGTCGGGACCGGAGATGCGGCTCAGGTTGCCAAACCGCTCGCCCATACTGGCCACCACATTTATTTTCTTTTTCCAGGTATTAAAACGGGTGTTTGCCAGGTATTCCATCCGGTCGTTGTTCATAAAAGGAAATCCTGCGGTATAATATCCGGCCCCGTAATAATTGAATTTGGCGCCTGCTTCCCAGCCTTTTCCCTTTTTTAGAATACTCATTGTCAAGGCATTATCCCTGCCGGTAGATGTATGGGAATTGATAAAAGGCTTAAAATCTTTGACTGGTGTTGGGGATAGCGGAGCATTCAAATCCCTGGTAAAAAAACTTTGTCCGAGCTCAATGTGATATTTCCATCCATTATCGGATGTTACATTGGCTAAAAAGCTGACAACTGTATTTTCCTGCGGTGAAATTGGGAACAAAGGCGGCGAAGTGACAGAACTCATTTTGTCAGCAGATTTTACAATATTGAATCCTGCAAAGTATTTTCCTTCTTTTTCAAGTCCCAATTGCGCCATCCACTGGTTACGCTGGTAAGCGCCAACCACACCATCAGAAGGTGGAATTATCGTTGGTGCCACATAATTTACAGGACTTTGAGAAACCCCGTTAAACAACTTGATCCGGAATTTCCCGGGTGACAAATTAATCCCATAACCAAATATCCCCAGATCGCCTGTGCTCAGATCGCTGTATTTGAGGTATTGGGTGCCCAGTAGAAACTCAGTATTGCCAATTTTGGGGCGAAGGCCAAAATTATTTACCGGATTGGTCAGGAACTGCCAAAAATTTAGTTTCGGTCCGCCTGGAACATTTAAATTATTCAGATTTGGATTGAAACCGCCAAAACCGGGACTGAATCCGCTCAATCCCGGACTTAAAGTGAAATTGAAATTGACCGGAATTTCCCATTTCCCGATGTTGAAGATTGGATTCAATGAATACCTGAACATACTCCACGGGCGGCGTGCCTTGAAAAAATCAGGATCAGGAGAGCCTGGGGTCTTATCGAGACCGTAACCTTCGTACCAAATCCCCATATCACCACTGAGGGTGAAGAGTTTCTTCTTCTTTTCCTTTTCCTGTGCACTTGCCTGAAAAGCCAGGAACAAAGCCAGGAGTACTACTATTTTAGAAAGATGATTCATAGTTTTATAATCATTAATGCGCGTTTTACACTTAATATTCTCAATCCGAATAATTCTGAAGCCAGCCAAGAGCGGAAATTAATCAGTGCCTATATCTACACTTTCCTTTATTTATTAGATTCAGTGTTATTGTGTTGCTTATTTATATCTGGTCTGGAGGCAGATCCGTTAAAGCCACCTAAAGCATCAAGAACTTGCCATACAGGTGCATCTACACCATTTTGCCCACCTCCCCGGGTATGCCAAAGTAAGGTTCCCAAAAATTCACCATTCCATACCTTCAATTGTTGCTGAGCTTTTGCATTTTCAGCTTCACTTTCTCTTTTTTCCCAGCCTGGCCACTCTTTGCGCTTATTTTCAGCATCATTTTCCTTCCTTTCTTTTTCCCATATCCAATTTTCCCGTTTCGTTTCCTCCTCCTTAGTTTCTGGCATCTTAAAATCAGTCACTTTTGTTCCATCTTTTGTTTCAGTTTTTTCGTTCAATTTGATCTGTAACGGGGGGAGAGGGGTACCTTTCTTTTCTTTAACTACTTCTTTTGGTTTGGTAACTTCTTGTGGTTTGGTATCATGACTCAAAGGGACATCTCCTGTTGGCGGCGCGTCAATCGTCTGTTGAGTCTTGGCTGTCTCTGCTCCATCCACATCAATTGCCTGAACTGGTGTATTACTTGCGAATTGATAAGGTGTTAATTCAGGATATTTTTTAGTCAACGGGTCAACCGAAAAGAACTTTCCTAACCGAGGATCAAAAATTCTAAATCCATAATCCTGTTGATTCCCATTTCCTTTCACTTCATTGTCATTTTCCTTCCCATTGAAACCGTATCTGTATTTTCTCACGTTAAAACTCCTTCCCGGCATCAGCATACCAAAAGCGTAATAATCCTGCCCGCTTAGAATTTCCGGCTGATAAGTAATTCCTCCGGTGGAAGTTGTGGGAATTTTGCGGTCGGTGATGGTAGCCAGTACATTACCGAGGTGGTTGGTGAGTTCATACTGTTTGAAGCCACGGCTGACGGTCAGGTATGCGTTATCAGTTGCATTGACCGGAGTTGCGGTGATCACCGTATCGGGCTCGTATAGCCCAATCCGGCTGCTTCCATAAATATCCGCTTCGCTCCAGTGTAGCTTTGGCATTGTTCCGCCGGTTACCGGAATCTTGTAGGTGTAAGTAGCCATTGCATTGCCTTGTGCATCCCTAACGTAAAATGTCTGACCATTTTGAATAGCAGTGCCATTGGATACATGCTTCATGACCCGGTTACCCAGACCATCGTACTGGAAACGAAGGTTGGGTCCGGTGCTCTTTGCTATCTGGATAATCTTGTTCTGCAGGTCCCAGTCTATTTGGGTAATCTTTTCGGCGGCATCGCTGACTAAATTACCAATCTGGTTGTATGTGTAATTGTTCGGATTTTGGGTGTCAATATCCGAATTGTAATTGCCTGACGGAACCTGGTCTTTTACCTGTGCCAGTTTGTTGGTTGCATTGGCGGGTATACTTGTGGCTGGATTGTATGTGCCATTCGCAGCATCATAATAAAAGTAATCAAGGTTGTCCATGGCAAGGGTCGAGGTCGTACCATTTTGAACTTTGTTGAGGATATTCCCATCTGCATCATAGCTAAATGCACCACCGTATGCATCGTTCTGAAGCATGGACATGCTGCTACCGCTGATTTTCCATGCATGCTGCGAGGTGATCCGGTTAAGCTGGTCATAAGTATAATTGTACCCATTGTTGCCGAGGTTCTTAATTTGACTGTACATGCGACTGATGTTCCCGTTGTACAAGGGTTTTACTATCCCGGCTGATGGCTGTAATCCGTCAAGACAAGTATTGCCTTGAATAGCTGTATAGTCGGCAGGATAATAGTCAAGAACATATCCAAAGGCATCGCGTGCCACGGGATTATTGATGGCGCCATAGCCCGGATCATTAAAGCCATTGCCAAACAACATTCCGGCAGTATACATATAGATGGGTATTCCTCCTATGGTAACTATATGCGGTACAGTTGGTGTGGTTCCAGGGACTATCGGGGCGATGATGCCATCCTGACCCATATCGGTTTTGGTCGTGTCGGTGGTACCGTTCACCCCTTTGATCCATCCCTGCAGTGTGTACATATAATCAAGTCCCTGTACCTTGTCGGTACCCAACTCCAACCGGGCAAGCGGACCATGACGGTAGTATTTGTACCCGGCATCGGTTTCCCAAACCACTCCGCTGTTGCTCGTTTTGACCTGGATTAATCGGTTGGCCGCGTCGTAATTGTACTTATGGATAAACTGATCCATAAAGCCCCGTTGATAGGTTATCTGGTTCACTTTTCCGCTTTGCAGGTCATAATCATATTCCATGGATTTGTCCCCGATGATGCCATTGGGGTAGTCCTGAATGAGCTGATAAACATTGCCTTCAATATCATAAGTATAATGTGTGGCATGAACGTAATCCTTGTTTGTAAGCTTTGCCGCATTTTCAAAACTTAATACAGAAGCGATGCGTTTGCGCAGATTTCGTTGTCCCGCAGCTCCAAATTTCTGTGAAATGACTGGCAGGAACGTTTCGTCGTATTGCGAAAGAGTTATTTCTGTGCGGGTAGACAAACCATTGATGAAACTGATCCAGCCATTGAAATTTCTGGTAAAAGCGGCATTGATCGCCACGGATTTCAGCCTGCCTGATTCAACCATTCGTCCCAATAAATCATACCGGGTATAGCTGAAGAAATCTCCATCCTGCTTTTGCTGTGCGTTTTGTGAAGCGACTATCCTGCCCAAACCATCGTAATAGAAACGGCTCTCTCCTGCATCCGGTGTTCTTTGCCAGACAGCCTCGTTCAGTGTATTGAAACGATACAAGGTAGTTTTAATGTGAGCAGGCAAATTTGCAGAGGTATAGCCTGCCTGCCGGGATATTTGTACCTGCAGAGCCTGATTATGGTCCAACAATTTAACACCTGCCGGAGGTACGGTTTTTACAAGGTTCCCCGCCTGGTCGTAGTAATATAAGGTGTAGTGATATTGTTTGTCATCATATTTCATGTTAAATACTTCCAGTGCTTTCAGGCATTTGGCATAATAACGCTGCAAGAGATCAGTTTTCATGCTGTCCACCCATGAATTGTATCGATTGCTGGTGTTACTATTGGCTGTTGCCAACAGATCTCTCACACAATTGTTGACATAAGGGTAAGGGGGCATCACTGGTATGCTGTCGCACAACGTTCTCACCGGTGGGCATTGGTTCATTGCCCAACAATCAACATGACCTTTCACCACGACTATTGCCAGGTTACTGAGACTCGTGCCACTAAGTACTTTTAGAATGAAATCACGGGTAATGCCATTTTGAACGAGAGACAGATCAGGTGAAATGCTGATGATGTTTTTAACATTGTTCCAGTCAACGATACCTGAATTGTTCTGCAAAGTTATCGCACAATTTTTATCCTTTCCACGAGGATCGTTATAAGTGAGGTTGATGACAAAATTTGAGCCAGAATTTAGCGCTACTGTATGTAACTGTTTGACATCATCGCTTAGAAATATAGAAGGAGACAAGGATAAAAGCTGACTTGAGCCAGGATTGACATGGTAAGTTGTGATAAAATTGAATATCCCGTTGAGATAATCCTTGATTGCAGCTACGTAAGGTGAAGGCTGAGAACAAACAGGTTTCGATGTACGCTTGCATCCTGCAAAAAGATTGCATTTTGTGACCACATGAATTGTTGGAGGAAAATCAATGGGATAGTTGACTTTCATGTCAAAACTACAGGGTCCTGAATTGGCTCCGGCACAGGTAAAATTGCTGAAACAGCACACTGATAGAGGTGCAATAGTCCCCTTGAGGTAAGGAATTTCAATCTCCATGCAAGGATCAAGGTCTATCCTGATCCACCTATTTCTGGCATCCCCTCCATGGTATCCGCGAACACTTGTTATACCTATCGTACTGATGGATGCGGGTATTTGCCCGGATGTCAGTGTAACGGAGGCGCTGCTTTGCAAGGACCTTATGATGGAATTGAAGAGTTCGTTCAGGTTGCCTGCAATGGCCTTTTGACAAGTAGAATCTGAAACGAGGACAACATCAGATGTGCCACCGCAAAGGGTATTTTCTGCCTGCTGATTGATAATTACTGCCTGATTTGCAATAGCTTGTGCATACTGGCATGGATCATCATAGTTCGTGACACTGCTTACGTCCATGAAAATACCGGCATCTGCCATCACATTGAGAATATTGTCCAGACTGGCACCAAAGCGGTTTTGTTTATCCTTGTAGAGCAACCAGGCGAACGGATTGACGGATGACTGACAAGGCTGGAAATTATGCAGAGAGGCAAAATTTGGTGGATTCGAGGAGAATTGTGCCCAGCCATTGTAGTCTTTTGCTCCAATACATCGTGAATTGCAATTATTGGCATCTGCGTAAGAATTCATGCTTGCTTGTATCACTTCATTTTTAGCCGATAAATAAAGGGAGCGAAGGAAGGTCCATTCGAGGTCTGCTACATTCGGATCTGTTCCAAAACCGTGTGTACCTAAATAATTCGTTGGCAGGTTGCATGGAGGGGCGGCAGGATTCATCGCCGGAGTCGAACCTTGTTGATTTTGGGGAGGATTATTGCGGGCACACCAGGCCATCTGCATGGCAAATTCATCAGCGGGTATAGTCGCAGAACAACCGTAATTCTTAAGTTTATTTAAGAGAGCAGTTTTAAAAGCCGGATTAGCGTTGTTCAAAAACCACGGGTCCTTGTTCAGCAATTGCTCGTACGGTTTAACATTGGTATTGGGAAGCGGACTTCCCTGGGTAAAATAACCTTTGGTAACAGCATCCCCAAAATACTGTGATGAAAGAATCTGGGCATCAAAATCCAGGGTAGCGTCAATCTGATCGGAACTGCACCAGCCCAGCAGGCAATGTTCCGGGTGCATGGGCAGTAACTTTTCAGCATATGCAGGCAGCCAATTATTAACCAGGTCACTGTAATTTGCAAAATTGGATGGGGATAAGGCGAGGTTGATTTGTGCAAGCGTAGGTAGAGCAGGTAAGATATTTCCCGGATTAAACATTGACAGCGGATAAGTGCTGGCATCGATGGTGCCATTGGCATTTCTTGTAAATTGTGCATATTGGCCGCCCGGATAGATATCAGCCAGCATCATGGACCGGATATTATCGCATCGGTTGGGATTTGGTTTGCAGTATGTTGTATCGCATGTTGCGGTTTTGACCGGCGGCTGACCACAATTGGCACAACTCCTGTAGCAATTCATGGTATCAACGCGGGAAAGCTCATCCTGCAAAATAGTATTCCATTGTGATTTGCAGGTATCTTTCAGGACTTCGGCTATGTATGCAAGGGCGGCTTGCCGGTTAACCTTAATTTTTTTTGAAATCGTATAAGTACCTATTCCAAGAGTTTTCACAATGTGATGTGGATAGGATCCGGTAATGCTGTTATTGTTACAGTTCAAATCAGTTTTGCCGTTACTGTTCAACAAACTACCAATGGTTCCGGAATAGGAAACCAAAGGCGTACCAGTACAACTTTCAGTATGGTTGAGAGTAATATCAATGTCATAAATACAATCAAGACAAACCGGGAATCCGGTACATAACTCTGCAGTAAGTGTTTCCGGATTGATCGCATAATCGAATGTGTAATCAGTATTGTCGGTTGTTACCACAAACTGGTGCTCAGTTACGAGCGTTTTATCGACCGGATTCATCACATTTTTACTCATCAGTGAGATGTCAATGGTATTGGTCGTTTGATTGGCAAGAGTATCAAGATTATCGGGCGCTTTCCCGGCCAGAGCTGTTGCTATGGTTTTACCTTCAGGATTGATATAGGCTACAGAAACCTGCCCATTTGGATCCATCACAGCGTTTTTCTTGTATCTTAATGCATCCCCAACCTCCGTACCAAACATGCGGTCAAGTTCTTCCTGGTTCGGAGCGGCATAATAGAACCTCGTTTCGTGGTTTTGACCAAATTGAAAAGTTTTACCGACTCCGCTTTGAGCCGCAACTCTTCCCGTATTGTCCTGCATATAACTTAGTTGTGTAAATGGGTAACCCTCTGCATCAGGAATAAATGCGTTAAAACCAAGTTTATTTGGGTTATTTTTTGAATAATATGCTGCTGCACCCATGATACCGGTTGTGGCGTCAGGCTGTGGGAATAACTTCTTGGTGTTGGGACACGTGAAGTTTGGTTTATCAAAGTCCTGCCAGTTATATGGTTTTCTTGCTGTATTTGGCGCGTTTACATTGCTGCTGATATTCAAAAGCGGTAAATATTCAAGTTTTTTCGAATTGGTGGGTACCGGCAAGATATTTACTGCAGGGCGCCCCTGATAATCGTAAATGGTCTCGCCGGCTATTACTTCCCGCTCTTTTACACTTCCCGGTTGAAAACAATCGGAGCTTTCAAACAGTAATTGGTTATTTGGCAATTGTGGTTCCAGGTTTATTCCGGTTACAGTCTGTCGTGAACGGAAGGTCCCATCCATATAACCCACTATATCACTGCGCTTTCCATCCTCGGCAAAAGTTGAAGCTGCCTGCCAGTTCATTTTGTCGTCCGAATGTGCGTTGCCATGGTAGAACTTATTGGCAAAGGTTGAGACCTTTCCATTCTCAGCCCCGCTCCATCTGCAATACACCGGACTTTCAAGATTATTACCGCCCCGTCCGATGGCCCTCACCCTGTACAGCAAATAGCCTCTTTCAAAAACCAACGGGAAACGATAATAAGTTTCCATTAGAGAGACTCTTGTGCTGTTGTCTTTAAAATTGAAAGGAATGTTCAAAGGATTTACAGGCACCGAATAATTATCGGTGTAATCATCCGCAAAAGTGTATTCCAATTCATACTTTTCAGCATCAGGTACAGTATTCCAGTTGATAACCAGTTCTTCAGTCGCCTGATCCTCACAGGCAGTCAGACCCGTTGGAAAAATATTGTAATTGATTCGCGTGAGCCGCTCTTCCTGGAACCCAATATTTAATTCGATAAAATCGGCCAATTTGGTTTTCAATTGGATTAAGTCAGTACCTGCATCGGAAGTAACAACTACATTGGTAATCGTTAACTCAGCCTTATAAGCATTTTTAAATGTATAAATGCTGGAAATAATGCTTTTGGTTAGCGTATCAGACCGGTTGTTAATTTCCAGCGTTATCGTTTTAGAAACGGGTGGAGATGCAACATTAATTGGATAATATTTAAGGTTTGCCGATACCGTGACTTTCGCATTGGTATGAAAGGACGATTGATTTTTGAGAAGCAATTCTACCGTATTTTGATAGGAAGTAACTCTATCAGAATTATTCAACCGGTCGGGATTGACATTTGGCAGGGCGGCGGGGAAATTGATGGACCCCTCCTTGTATGCCATCAGGGAATTTCCTGTTAAGAGAAAATCAATTTTGGGATACTGCTTTGCGAATACATTAATAGCAAAGAAAGGCAGTAATAATATCAGTATGAATTTATGCATTGCCATAGTTATTAATGTTTTACCAGGGATGAATTGACCTCCTTGATGGTTACAATACCCTTCTCTGTCTCCTTCTTAATGCGCCTCAACTCCCCTTGATTATTGTACTCATTTTTTGTGAAGTAATTATTTTCATCAAGGCTGTAGGTGAGTCTCAGGTTGACATCATCATAAACGTAGGAAACCATGTTGCCGTCTGCCGGAAATATCCTCAGGTCGTCAAAAAAAGTTGCTGCGTTGCCTTGCTTTAAATTGATGGTCACGCTGTTGTTGGAAGCTGTAGTAAATGCTCCCATGACCCTTTGCCAGCCCTCTATCACCGGCCCCTCGGATTTTAAACTGACAGATGCTGAGCCACCGCTTGCAATGTCAACCGTGGCATCACTGCAGGAGATAATAGGTTGAGGATTGTTCACTTTTACCCAACAGGAAAAGATATATTTCTTGTTCGCATCCGGGGCAAATCCGCCAATGCATTCAAGGCATCCCGAATCATTCGCCGGATTACCGTTTGTGCCTGTTGGCGTATTCCCATGGGTTCCCCGATCCCCTTTGCAGGCAACCGGAGGGGAAATAGTAAAAGATAGCGAACCCTGAATCTCTAAAGAGTATTTGCCGGTATGCGATTCGCCGTTCGAAATAAACGGACGGCCTTTTACAACTTTTATTCTTTGCAGTTCCAAATTCTGATGCGGTAAACTGTTGTCTGTTGGCGTTATGGAGGAAGAACCAATCTGCCTTGTCTGTGATGCAGGAATTGGATGGGCTCTGTCGAATTCAGTGGTCATTGGACAATAGGCACAGTAATAATCTTCAAAACCATCAAAATAGGTCTCACCATAAGCTGCATTGGTAGCCTGCGCTGTGATCAATGTATTTTTATACCCAAATAAACTGGCTGTTTTTCTACCTATTCTATCTTCCGTTTCAATGGTTTGTCCTTCGACATTTGTCAAATTGACTTTTTCTTTCCACTCCCAGTTGAAAGAACCTGGTGTCCAGTTTAAGGAAGGATTTGAAGGTACTCCCCAAAAGTCAGTGAATGTTTTGAACAGCCCTTGTTCCTTTATATTTGTAATTCCGTTAGCCAGGTTAACCGGAGACCTATCTTCCAAAAAGAACCAGGTTCGTTTGGGTTTAAAATTTCCCTTCTTTCCTGCTAAGAAATCATTTTTCCCCATCCTGTTTTTGATTGTTGCACAAGAGTCACAATACATAACGGCATCATCATAGTACTCAATCGCGGAGCTGTTCAGGATCTTATTCTGTCCAAATTCCAGTTTAATTCCGTTGGCCAGGGGGTTCTGATTCCAGGTAATCACCTGACCTGCAGAAGCCGACAATAGATTTTTAGCCCCTGAATTGTACACCTGGTATTCGTTCCCTGAGATAGCTGTTTGTGAACTAAAATCATTCACAAAAATTGGAACGGATGAATTCAGGTCTTTCACCCACAACCGGGGTCCCGTACCGATTGACCTTAACTCATCACCCACCTTTAAAAAGGATTTAAAAACGGACAGATTTGAGCTGTTGATGTTCAATTTCGTATTTGTATAGGATGGCGCCATCCCTTTGTACATCCACCATGCAGGATATTTGAATGAAAATATCGTGTCGTTGAATTCGTTGGCCAGTTTCGTTAAAAGGACTTCTCCGGTAATCTCATCAAAGGCTAAATTTTCTGTGGTTACCGATGAGCTTTGTTCGAAGACTGTTTTACTTTTTAAAAGACCATTCCGATGAATTACTTTGTTGACAACGATCGATTGAAATTGCTTCTCTTCCGTCATCTGGGAGTACAAAGGCATTACTATCGGAATAGGGACTATTCCGAAAACGGCCATATTCAAATTGGCATTATAAGAAGTGGAGACAGACTGATCATGGCTTTTTCTACCATCAATGGTATATTCGGCTGATAATCCCATTTTGATATTGTGGGAGATCCTGCCAGTGTGGTCAATGGTTGTGAAGTGGTCATTGTTCGGAAAATATTCAGAGACCTCTCCGGAAACCGGATCCCCATTTTGATTATATACCCACGTGGATTTCGCTAAACCGCTCATGTTGTTCAACTCAATTGAATAACCCTGGGAAACAGAGGCAAAATCATGCTGCTGATCAATGGCCACAAAAGGTAGCTGAATAGGATTGAATTGGGTCTTATCCCGCTTTTCATCAATTGCAGTCCGGGCAACTTTTACCGGATAATCTTTTGCTGTAAAAAACTCATTGACAATTTTTCCGGTTTTGGCTACGTTGAGGTTTGTTTCGTTGGTAATTTGAGTAACCTTTCCATAGGTAATCTGAGGAGCAGGAAAAAGTGATTCATTTACCGGTTCTTCAACAAAATAATCGTTGTCAGGGGCCAATTTCTTTTTATCGGAATAAAAGATGGGTTGTTTCAGGGAAATCTCATCACCACCCACCATCGGTTCATAATCAGCGACTCCGGAACTAATTGTCACTTTGCTGTTGTTCAGCAGATTCGTCTCTTCAGTCGTATAATCATAGGAAGTGGTGTATGATTTATTCTGATGGGTATTGCCGGTCATTGCATTCCAGTTGTCATCAATACTTATTTGTTTCACACGGCTGCCACCCGCTATCTTCTTTTTTGCAGGATTGTAAAGACGAATAAAACTTTTTTCCAGGGAAATCTCTTTGCAATAACCCTGTAACTCACAGTAAAGATTCACACCCATGGAGGACGCGGAAATCTGATTCCCTAATTGACTCACCGTACCCGGTAAGGATTGAATGAATGCGGCAAAATTGGCCGGCGCACCAGCGGAAATATTGTTAAACACCATATTGTTCCGGTTGATTCGCATAAACTGGAATGCAGTTTTGAGGACGGGACTGCATTTGATCAGGTTGTTCTCGTCATCAATGGCAACAGGGTCCAATTCTACATAGGCATAATTCGGGTTACTGGCCACACCAAAATCTTTAACTTTTGTATAACCGGTAATGTATTCATATCTACCACCGCTCAGGTTCACATAAAATTTATAATACAAAAAACCATCTTTGATATCTTTGATATAATTTTCTTCCAGTTCCTTTCTCGCTTCGACTGGATTTGAGTTAGTAATAGGAGTTGTAAGTTTGAAATATATTCTGCTCTTAATGTTTGGGATTACAGGATCATAAAGAGAATTTCCGGTAATGTTGGCATCGTTTGGGCAGGCTATCCCGGTTACCTTAAACATTTGACCGGCAGTTTTATTCTGGATATAGCCATAATCGTTGGCTTCATAATTTACTTTCAATTTGCCTCCACCCGGAATGGTAATATCTGTCAGATTCCATGCGTAAGCATTTTTATTCATTTCAAGTGAATCTTGCAGGGCATAAGGGAAATCGATGTTGGAAAGCGGGGAATTATCATTACAATCACTGAAACTATTGCCATTTTCCTGGTAATAACCCCACCGGTTAACATTTCTGATGTTGTATTCCGGGTTAACATTCGAATGATCCGGTTTATTGCCATAGCCAAAAAGATAAGGTGTAAGTTTGCCCTCTTTTGAATGCTCATAGGTAAAATCAACTTTGTTTAAAGCAAGTTTACCGGTAGTTGCAACCTCACCGTTACTAATGCTATTACACAAAAAATTGTTGTAGTCAAAATGAATGGCCTTGATTGGCGTAGCATTGTTGCCATTTCTGGCACGATCGGGAAGGGAGTAAACCTCTATGTAGACAAGCTTCCTTAAAAACTGAGCTTTATTCTTCCCCCCATTTTCGTCGATCACCCCATATCCATCCAGCCTTGGGCTATAGTGGAATTCGGCAATCTCTGTCCTGGACTCAATGGAACGAACATACCAAAGTTCTTTGCTGCCAAATACATAGGTACCTTTGTCATCCTCATCATCACTTCTCAATCCCTTGTTGTAAGTTGCAAAATCTTTGTCAAACGGAGTTCGCCAGTTGTAACTAAAGTTTTCTTTAAAATAGCTGAATTTGACATAATTGCCCAGATCGTCTTCGGTAATTCCATCATTGGTAAGGTCCCTGTAATCGGAACTTAAAACAGTGGTGATCAGGAATTGAGTTACATAAGCGGGGGTTGTGGTAGATTCAAATAAATTATCAATTCCATTGCTGTTACCTGATGTATTATCTACGTTTTCGGTATAATGAACCAGGTTTTTTACAGGATCCTTGGCATTGCCTGTGACGTTGAAGCTGACCTCCTTTTGAGTGATGTTGTATACGGGTATGCCAAAAACATATTTCATACCATCAGGCTTTGTAACAGCAATTTCGGAGAGGTGATACCCTTTCCGAAATTCAGAAATTCTGTTTAGTGGAGGTGCCGGCGTATTGTTGAAATTGTAATACTTTATTTGTTTGTCAAACCCGATTTTTTCTGCCTCACTGGCAGTCAGGTAATTGATTGTTGATTGATGTACGGGTTGTACTGTATTCAGTACATTGGAGGTAACATGGCTTCCATTGCTTAAATATTGTGTCAGGAGAGTCTCGTTGAGGAGGTTAAATTGAACAGGATTATAATCTCCTAAAAAAGAGAAGTCAGAACAATCAGATTTGTTGATTTCCCCATGATTCTTGAGAGAAAACTGTTGATACAGGCTGTTTCCGAATACATCCTGTTCAGGTTTGAAACTGATATTTGTCGGGTTCCATTTCCCTGTTTTTTGAAATGAAACAGATGTTCCGAAATTAGCGCCGGCTTTAAACAGGGCTCCCAAATTTACTTCTGCACCGGTCTGATTCCCATTCGAATTGATGATGGCTTCAGCATCTCCCACTGTCCCAATATCGTTTTTACTGACCGAGAAGGTCATGGATAATCCCTGACCGTTTAGGTTAAATACATCCGGGGTTTTGAATGGGATGGGTAATATTTTTGATTCACCAATAAAATAGGGGAGTCTTTTTTCCCGGTTAAAATCCATCAGCGAATTTCCTCCGATCGAGCTGCTTTCGTACATAGAACCGTAAGCTGAAAAAGTCTGGATGGTTGTAGCCAGTGTCTGTTTAGAAAAATATCCGGTTACCCTGATATTCGGATCAACATAATAGGCATCCCAACCCATGGCGCCTGAATAGGTTCCTGAGCTGTTTAAAAATGGATAATCGATATCTGGTTGGAAAGAATTGTTCAAATAGGAACAATTGGACAGACCAAGCAGTGACATAGAGGATTGATCCGTGTGCCTCCCGCTCACTTTATAGCCGCCGCTTACTCCATTTCTCGTCTGGTTTGGGGAATATCTAACGTAACTCAATCCTGCATTCATGCTACTTTTCAATCCTTCATTGGAATTAACAGACCATGTTTTACCAAGTGATATGCCTAACTTGTCATTACCTTTCCCCAGTTTAAGTCCTATGCTCGGACTCAAATATTTATCAACCCCCGATTGCGAATTAACAGAAACACCCATTCCCAAAGAGGCGCTTCCTCCAACACCCGCATTGGATTGTGCACTCAGACTGGCCGAGCCACTTAAGGAGGGTTCCAACCCCCATCCTTTGTAATTATTATAGAAAACGCCTAAGCCTGCACCAACAGAAATACCGAGAGATGAAGGCAATCCGGCTATTTCCAGATCTACCCCCAATTTGCCGCCAAAAGTTTCATTGGGTTTGACAGAATATTCCTTGATGATAGGATCACCATTGAAGTCATCGGGTAATCCTCTTAAGGTTCTGACGATACTTCCTGCATTCAAATTCCAGCCCAATCCAACCATGGAAGCAACATCTTCCATTTGAATTCCGGATTGATAGGTTAAATTCATAGGATAGCCGCCAATGGTAAACAAAGGAATCTGATAGGAAAATGAACCCGACGAAGGGTTGACTAAATTCGAGGTGCCCGCTTGCTGGAATTGCATAAATTCGGGCTGTCCGGGACCCCCGGTTTGAGCTTTCAGCCCGTAAGCCAGTAACATCAAGGCGAATGAAAGGAGGATTTTATTTTTCACGATCGTTGGTAACTTTAAAGTTGAAATGAAAGGTGCTGTGGAAATCGGAAATCGTCAGAAGATAGAATCTGTCTGGTTCAAGGTTGTAATCTTTGATATCAATGGATATCCTGTTCAGCCCGGTAATGCTATTTAATCTGATCACATCCTTCGATTTGCGCTTTATTTTCTTTGCTCCGACATCGTAAACAGTTAACTGAATATTTTCTACAGAAGCATAAGGGTTGGAAAATTGAACCCTCAAAATAGAATTGGAAATTTCGGTGTACGTATAGGATGGCTCCTTGTCCAGGTTATAGTAAAATCTGGTGTCAATCAGTTTAATTGAATCTTTGCATAGAATTTCCCCCTCTTTATTAAGCCAATCGTAGATGACATAATACGGATTAGAAGTTGGAACAGCAAAATAGAGCGTACCGAGTTTTGTTTCTCCCTGAGGGATATCTCCAGAATTATTGGTCCATTTTATCTGACTTGAACCCGGAGGAAACTTGGAAGGAGTTCTGTTCCATTCTTTGGGCGCTTTGCTATCAATGCCAATGACTGAATTATTCCTGATGTTTATTCTGAAGTTTTTGGGGTTGTATTTTGATTCCGATCCGCTGTATTTATTGGTGAAACTGCCTTCATAGGCAATAGAATCTCCTCTGTAAATTTTTCTCAACTCAAAAGAATAGTTCTCACATTTTTGATCAGCAAGAGATTTTGGCACATCAGTTGGTGGCCGGATTTCGTCTGCTTTAATGATGATCTTACATGGTATACATCTCTTTCCACCGCACAAGGGAGTGATGCTGACTGTATATATTCCGGCCAGGTTAAAATTGAAACGGAAGACTTGTCCTGTTCCGCTGCCTGAAGCGATGCCTTGTACCAACCATTCGTAGGTAACGATACAGGAACTATCTTTGGGATTACAAGCAAAATCGGGAATGAGAAAGCTATAAGTGCCTTTCGCGAGAGAAACAGTTTCATCACATTTTATCTTCGAAACAGTAGTCTCGACTGATTGTATGTTTATAACAGAATTGCTCCAATTGCCACAATCGCAACTCATGCAATCGGTAACAACCAAAGTATAGATACATGAAGGACATTTTATCGCACCACAATCAGCATTCAGGATAATCGTGTACATGCCATTGGTGGTTGGTGTAAAAGAACCGTTGTTACCACTTCCTGATTGGATGCTACCATCAGCCATTTTAATTTCCCATCGTACTTTCGCACGACAAATTGAGTCATTTGGCCTGCAGAAACAGGAGGAAACAAAATTGATTGGTTGATTGCATTTTGCAGGAATTAACATTTTACTTCCACAATCATATATGACTCTATTTATCACTGTCGGACTCCATACACCGCAGTCACATACAGCAGAGCATTCTGGTAATTTGATCTCCAAATCTGCTCCTGGCTGACAAACAATCGGTCCGGAATCGTTGTCATCTCCCTGCAATCCGATTTTTAATGCCGTTTGTGCAGAAGGAACAGTTACATTAAAACAATAATCTACTGTTGTTGCAGACCCACTGTTTTGAACTTGCAGAACAGGGGTTAACTGTGAGATCGTATTCGATGGTGAATAAGTCTTAAAGCCACTTCCTGAAATGGAATAAGTTAAATTGTAATCGGGACTGTTGTAGACTGCAGACAAACATATTTTGTAAATGTTGTTACCATTGGTGGCCGACAAACATTCAACAGATTTGAGTCTCAATACTAAATTCACATCACAACGCCTGGCAGAAAACTGAAATGGTTTTCCGGTGCCGTTGTTTTCCCCAATTGGCTTTCCTTCCCGGTTCAGCGCCTGCACATTCCAAATAAAGTCGCACATATAAGGAGGTAAACATGGGCCACCTACTAAATTATTTACAACAGCCTGCGTTATATTGTCAACATCTTTGGTTATAAGAGGTTGGTTGACCTTCATCGCCTGAGTTCCGGTTTGTCCCTGCATAAGCTGCCAAACCTTTAAACGGTAAGTGACCGGGTCTTGTGCCCTGGGTATAACCGGAATCCACCTGAACAGAATAGGTTTCTGTAGTTCCGTTTCACTCAATAAGGCGCCATCTGCAGGAGCAATGGCCTGCGGTGCCTGATAAACCTGTTGCTCAATCGCCCGTATTGAAAATGCCTTTGTCTTTTCTTCGCTTAAAGGAGCGACTCCTGCCGCTCCATAACCAAAAAACTGAACACAAATCTCATAATCACCGGGAGGTAATGTACATTCCTGTCCTAACAATGCGATTGCATTGGTGCCACTCCAGACTTTATTCAGTGTGTTGAAATTTGATGTGGGGGCTGTATTTCCAGTGTAGGAACCACAAACTTTAGCACCAGATTTTTTTATAGTTACCAATATCTTACTCTCCACGACAAAGCCATCTACCCGTCCATTTACCGGTTTTGAATTGGCAGTGACAACAAACATTGACGTTCCGCTGCCCCAGTTAGCCGTATTGGCATCCGGACTGGCAGGTAATGAAATATTAATACCAGTAATGGGATAGTTTTGTGAAAAACTTTGGAATGTAATTAGTAACAAAAGGAGTGTAGGAAAGATCTTCATTGCTTGTGCATTTTATTTTATTATTTCACCATGCCTGATCTTAATTGAAGTTTTGTTCTTCAACTGTTTCACTGATGATCTTAGCTTTTCTATTTTATCCAAAGGAACATTCGGATCGTTTTCCAAATCGGCAATTGCTTCTTCAATTGAGTTGTATTCTTTTAAGTTAGCATCATCTGCATCCTTTTTTATAATTAATAGAGGCGATGACACAGAAGGTTTTTTTGCAAATAAATACCTTAGCTTTTTTAGCGTATTCATTTTATGGATTTAAACTTTTGTCTAAACCTATATACGATGATCCCCTGCCACAATAGCTAATCAGTTAACGGCAGGTATTGGCAAACGAACGGTAGGAATAAATAATTAATCGGTAACTGACCCGGCAGGATTGGGGACTGTATCGGGTAGAATGATTTTATAAAGTGGAACCGGAAGGGAAATAATTACCTCTGTTCCGTGAGAATTATTGTGACGGTTACTCAAATCTTCGAATACAATCGGTTTTGGAAGCTCCATTTTTGTACTCAATAGCCTGAGACGTTCTTCGATGATGTGAATACCTTTTGAAATATGATCTTCCTTTTTATGCTTCCTTGCTTCAATAATTCCTATTCCATTATCAGTAACCTTGATAATTAAGGATTTGCACAGCTTTGAATCGATATCTACATCTTCGAATGAAAACAGGACCGTTACGAGTCCTCTATTAGCTGAATTAATGATTCCATGCCAAAGTGTATTTTCCACAAATGGCTGGATAATCATGTTCGGTATCAATATAGAACCCGGTTCAATGCCGGTGCCGGTAATAATTTCATATGAAAAACTATCCTGAAATCGCAGACGTTCGAGATCCAGGTATAATTTCAGGCGGCTGATTTCTTCTGAGAGTAGAATTAATCCACTTCCTGCAGTGTTAAGATTTTGTCTGACAAGCTTTGCCATTATGGCAATGTAATTATTTGCCTCCTCATTTCTTTGGCAATTGATAAGGTACTGTACTGCGTTAAGCGAATTAAAAATGAAATGCGGATTCATCATCGAAGACAATGCCTGATGTTTAAGCTCATTAATCCGCTCGGATAATTCCAACTTTTCGCCAATCTTTTTATTATTCATTTTTATCCGCCAGCTATTTACAACAATAAATATACAGGCCAATACCAATAATACGACAAGATGAAACCAGATTGTCTCAATGAAGCGGGGCATTACACGAAAGGAAATAAAGCAGGGTTCACTCCAATCGCTATTCTGCGATTTAGCCATGATCTGCAATTCATATTTTCCATTTTTAAGGGAAATAAAATCCAAAAATTCGCGATCAGTTTCCAGCCACTCGCCATCGAGATTATATTTATATCTTACAGAACCCGGCGAAGAAAAACTGAGCGCCCGAAAGTCAACATAAACATTATGCTGTTCGGGTTCAAACATTAAATTTTCGTAGTTGGTATATACTGAATCTCCTGCGGTGACGCTCAATATTTTTACTTCGAGTGAAGAAGGGGCATAGCTGTCGAATAAACTGATATCAAAAAAGGAGATTCCATTACTTGTTCCGATGTACAGCTTGTTTTTTACCTTATCGTAACTAAGCGAAAAAACTTCATCAGATGGAAGACCAGTATGCCGGTTAAGAAGTTTAATTGAATTTCCATCCAATACATATAGCCCTTTCATATTTCCAATCCAGATCCTCTTCTTGTTATCAGATATAATAGAAGTAGAGGATGATAAGTCATACCCATTTATTTTAGTGTAGACTTTTATCGAATCATTTTTGAGGTTATAGCTCGCAATCCCTTTTTCGCCGGCAAACCACACATTGTTTTCACCATCCTGATAAATTGATCTTATCCGTGATTTTAGAACCGAATCAGATGGGAAAAAAGATTTCTTCCATCCTGTTTTTCCTGATTTATCGGAAAGGTTGGATAACATGCATAGACCAAGACCTGTTCCTATCCAGACATTCTTTTCAGTATCCTCAAAAATGTCGTTAACGCGGTTTGTATTTGTACTATCTCCAAAAATATAGAAAGTGAATGATCCTTCCTTTCTATAATTAAATTCTTTTTGAACTTTAATGGAATTATTCCACTGTCCGAACAGATAAGATCCATTGCTGGTTTTGCAAAATGAGGCCTGGGACAACATGTGAAGACGAATTCCATTGTAAGAAATGTTTATTATTTCATTTCCCCCAAACGAGCCGCAAATATAAAAATCGTTATTAAAAGTATTGATACTGTTTATATTTTCCGTCAGTGTTTTTCCCGAATTGCTTTTAACCTGGCTGAATCTTCCATTTTCAAAAATATTAATACCGTTAAACGTTCCAATCAATAGCTTACCCGATCTTTCCTGAGCAATCGAATAAACATTATTATTGCTTAATCCGTCTTTCTCATTATAGCTTTTCAGATAGAGATTATTCAGACAATAAACACCTTTGCCAAATGTACTAATCCAGATGTTTCCTTCATTATCTTCAAGGTAATTATTTACAAGCGTATTCTGCAAATCCATTTTACTTCCGATATCGATGATTTTATCAGAACCTTTCGGAATTAAATAGAAACCCCTGTTCATAATCGAAAACCAGGTATTATCCTTTTTATCTCTCAAGATCGATACAACATCGTTATTGCCAGTCAAATTTATGTCATACCTTTCAGTTATATGATTGTTTTTTATCCGATAGATCATCTGTCTTGTACCGATAAAGTATGTGCCATCATTACCTTTAGTCAGACAATATACAGTCGTGTCCGGCAAACCGCTAATGTTTAATTTGGAAAGCACCTCATTCTTAAAATTAAATAACCCGTTTGTAGTTAACGCAATTATTTCACCATTCGGTAACTTTTCTAATTTAATGATGTGTCGATTCGTGCGGATACTGTGATCACACCGCCTTTCAGATATTTTTTCATGCATTATACTTATTTCCCCCCAGTTACGATAGGCATATAATTTTTGCTCATTTTTTCCCGAAGAGGTAAACAGCAAGTAGGAAGTCGCAAAATTTTTCCCGTTAATCGTATTACAATAGTTTTCGATCCGGCCATCTCTTAAAACATTAATCCCTTTTTCATAATTACCGATATATAACTCACCTTTATTTCCTTCCGCCAGAGAAATTATAGAATTGGAATTAAGACCATCATTGGTCCGGAATGTAGTAAAGTGTTTTCCGTCGAATTTGCTTATTCCGTTTGAGGTAGCAAACCAGATAAAACCGTTTCTATCCTGAATGATCTCATAAACAGTCGACGAAGCCAATCCATCGGATGAAGTGTAATGATAATAAGATGGAGTCTGTGAAAAAAGGGGGGCAAAAACAATCACCATGAAGCCGGCAACCAGGAATATTTTATTAATCATTTTTAAATTGCGTTTATCACGGACTTTATCTTTAAAAGAAACTCAGGAGCTTTACGCCGCGATATCTCCACCTTACTGCCATCTGTCATGGTTACATAATTCCCGCTGAAATTCGAATACTCTTTAATATACTTAAGGTTAATCAGGTGCGATTTATGAATCCTGAAAAATCTTTCCTTTGGCAGTGTGTCCTCAAAATCTTTAAGAGTCCGTGAAACAATTTTATTTTTCCCTCCCAGAATGACAACTCTTGTATAACATCCTTCAGCTTCAAGACGAATTAAATCATCAAACGCGAGCAGGTCAAAACCATGAGAAGCGGGTACAATTAGTTTACCCGTTTGTTGAACAACATCCGCTTTACTGTTCTTACTTTTTAAAGCCATGAGATTTTTGACTGTCTGCTTAAGCTCCCTGATATTCACCGGCTTAAGCAGGTAATCTGTTGCACTGACTTTTACAGCATTGATGCCAAACTCCTCATGAGCACTCACGAATACCACCATAAAGCTCCGGTCGATATATTCCTCAAGAAAATCAAACCCATCGAGTACCGGCATATTGATATCAAGAAAAACTACATCTGGTTTATGGAGCTCAACGAGTTCCTTGGCGCAAATCACAGAATCTGCGCATCCCAGAATTTCAATTTCACTGCAATAATTTTCAATGATTTTCTTCAGGTTCTCTCTTCCATAAAATTCGTCATCAACAATTATTGCTGTCAGCTTAATTAGCACACCTTGTGAATACATAATTCTTAAGTTTAATCCGGTTTAGAAATTACAATTATTCAGATTATTGTTCAATTCTAATACATGCTGCTGCTATTCATAGCAAGAAAATAATTTATTATCGGATGAAGGTTTGGTTGGCCAATTTCTGATTCAAATGTATCATTAAATTTCAGAAAACCTATCTATACTATTTTTATATTTAGTAACCTGTCTGTGTGAAATATAAAGTCTGCACTTATGAAGCATATCAGCCAAATATGTTTATTTTTATGACTCATTTAACAATTGCATTCTAGAACTTGTCAATAATGAAAAAGAGAAAAAATACCGTACTGTATCTCACCATTTTAGGTGTTGTGATCATTGTTCTGTTGCTGGTCGGGAAAAAAGCCGGTTGGTTTGGGAAGGATATGGCACTGAAAGTTGCAGTTGAGAAAGTTCAAACGAAAGATATCACCGAGATTATCACGGCCAACGGGAAAATTGAGCCGCAGATGCAGGTAAAGATCAGTCCGGAAGTTCCCGGTGAAATTATCGAATTGCCTGTAAAAGAGGGAGACGAAGTAAAGAAAGGCGATTTACTGGTTGTAATACGTCCTGATATTTATATTTCGAACCGTAACCGGCTCGAAGCTTCGCTAAACAGTCAGAAAGCACGGTTAGCGCAGACAGAAGCCCAGCTGGTTGAAAGAGAACTCAATTACAACCGGTCGAAACAGCTTTACGAAAAGAATACAATCGCGAAATCGGATTTCGAAACTATTGAAGCAGCATGGAAGGTTGCCCAGGCCGAAGTACAGGCGGCACGATATGGGGTTAAAAGTGCAGAGTCGAGCCTGAACGAATCGCAGGAAAACCTCACTAAAACCAAAATTTATGCTCCAATCTCGGGAACAGTTTCAAAACTAAATGTCGAGCAGGGTGAAAAGGTGGTCGGAACCAACCAGTTTGCAGGAACCGATTTAATGATCATTGCAGACCTCAGCCGGATGGAGGTGAAAGTTGAAGTTAACGAAAATGATATCGTGAACGTTGAAAAATCAGACACGGCCGATATTGAGATCGATGCCTACCTCAAACGCAAATTTACCGGTATGGTAACCGAGATTGCAAGTTCGGCCAATGTTACAGGCACATCTACCGACCAGGTGACCAATTTTGATGTGAGAGTGCTTCTTTTACAGGATTCCTATACCGATCTTATGGCAAGCAATCCGCAACGTTACCCCTTTCTCCCGGGAATGTCGGCAACTGTTGAAATCCGCACGGAGACCCGGCATGGGGTAATCTCTGTTCCTATCCAGGCTGTAACAACCCGTTCAAATGAAGGAACCTCAAGGAAAGATCTGAACGAGCTTGAAACAGAGGAAGATCCCGCAGAAAAGGAAAATAACAAGATCGCCGCCCCTGATCCTGAACAATTCGAAGTCGTTTTTGTAAAACGCGATGGATATGCCCGCCAGGTAAGGGTTAAAACCGGAATCCAGGATAATACGAATATCGAAATTATTGAAGGACTAAAGCCTGATGACGAGATTATTGTAGCACCTTACGGATTAATTTCCAGGACACTGAAAGATTCAACGCTGATTGAGGTGGTGAAAATTGAGGAATTGTACACGATGAAAAAATAGTGCTTCGACTTCGCTCATGCTTCGGCTACGCTCAGCATACGGCGGCTTGCTTGCTTCGGCTTCGCTCAGCATGCGGAGGCTCAGCAAACAGTACTGAAGTTGAAGTATGCGATTTAATGGGTATCTTCGCTTCGAATATCAATACTTAATAATGTTTGAAAAGATTATTCATGCTATCAGATGGCTTTTAATTAAAATACTGTTGGTGCCTGTCTATTTTTACAAATATGCCATCTCTCCAATGACTTCCGCCTCCTGCCGGCATATCCCAAGTTGCTCGGAATATGCGGTCGGGGCGTTAAAAATCCATGGCCCGATTAAAGGGATTTACCTGGCTACAAAACGCATTTTAAAATGTCATCCCTGGGGAACTCATGGCTATGATCCGGTTCCCCCGAAAAAATAAATGAAAACAAAAAAATGAGAAGATTTTTAATCGCTTCACTCCTGATTGGAATTTTGCTTTCGGGCTGTCTGTCAGGGAACAGGTCAACAGACGATAAAATAATATTTGTCAGCATCCTACCCCTGAAATATTTTGCTGACAAAATTGTGGGTGAAGCGTATAAAGTTGAGGTTACTGTACCTCCGGGTGTTGGTCCCGAAACTTATTCTCCCGCGCCAAAACAGATGATGCGGCTCGGAGAAGCAAAGGCATATTTTTCGGTCGGTTATCTCGGATTTGAACAAGCCTGGCTTGAGAATTTCGCTTCAGGTAATCCTCAGCTCCGGGTTTTTCAAACTTCAAATGGGATTGACCTTATTCATGGTGAGGAACAACATGAAGATCATGCGCACATCCAGGGGGTCGACCCACATATCTGGTCATCGCCCAAAGCAGCCGTGCAGATTGCAAAAAATATCTGCAACGGGATGATTGAAATTGATCCCCAAAATGGGGAAGTGTACCGTAAAAACCTTGGCGTGCTTCTCAAAGACATTCAACGGGTTGATTCATTGGTGAGCAAGATGTTAACACAGGTATCTTCGAAAGAATTTATTATCTTTCATCCCGCGCTGGGCTACTTCGCACGCGACTACGGACTGGAGCAACACTCGATTGAATTCGAAGGTAAGGTCCCCTCGCCAAAACATCTGCAAACTGTGATTGAAACAGCCAAATCAGGAAATATTAAATTCGTACTGATTCAGAAAGAATTTGACCAGGAAAATGCGGAGATCATCGCGAGGGAAACCGGAAGTAAAATTATTCAGATCGATCCCCTTGACTATAATTGGCCTGAACAAATGATCTCGATTGCCGAAAAACTTTCAAAGACGGTGCAATAAATATGGGAAAAATGGAATCACTAGTCGAAATACGCAAATTATCAGCGGGTTACGGACAACAAATTGTACTGCATGATGTAAATTTATCGATCAGACCGTTCGACTTTATCGGCGTAATCGGGCCCAATGGCGGAGGTAAAACTACTTTATTAAAGGCATTACTTGGACTTTTACGCCCTGTATCGGGCGAAATTGTCTATGATGAATCAATGACACAGGGGAGTACACATCGCATTGGTTACCTGCCACAGATCAACAACATTGATCGTAAATTTCCCGTAACGGTTTTCGACGTTGTCCGCTCAGGATTGATGTCGCGAAACCGGCTTACCGGACGTTACAGCAGTGAAGAGAATGAACGGGCTAAAGACCTGATGGCTGAAATGGGCATTTCTGGCATTCACAATAAGGCGATCGGGGAATTATCGGGTGGGCAAATCCAGCGCGCGCTGCTATGTCGCGCACTTGTAAACAACCCTAAGCTTTTGATACTGGATGAACCAAATACATACGTCGACAACCGTTTTGAACGTGAATTATACGAAAAGCTCCGGGTTTTAAATGATAAACTCGCTATTTTGCTTGTTTCGCATGACCTTGGAACTATTTCGACCTATGTCAAATCCTATGCATGCGTGAACGGTTCACTGCATTATCATTCAGGTAACAGGGTGACGCCTGAATTACTAAAGTCATATGAATGTCCGATCCAGATCATTTCACACGGTGAAATTCCACATACCGTGTTATACAACCATAAATCATGATGGAAAACCTGATTGACTTATTCGACTTCGGATTTTTCCGGAATGCATTTCTTGCAGCATTAATTGCAAGTATAACCTGCGGCATAATTGGCACCTACATAGTGGCGCGCCGCATTGTCTTTATCAGCGGAGGTATTACACACGCTTCTTTCGGAGGCATTGGCATGGGGTATTATTTTGGGTTCGATCCCATTGGCGGCGCCATTGTTTTTGGAATACTCTCGGCGCTTGGGATTGAGTTTTTTACAAAAAAAGCCGATTTGCGGGAGGATTCAGCCATCGCAATGCTCTGGTCACTTGGAATGGCAGCCGGTGTGATCTTTATTTTCCTCACCCCTGGTTATGCTCCCAATTTAATGAGCTATTTATTCGGAAATATTCTCACCGTTTCGACTACCGACCTTGTCTATCTGTCACTGCTTGCTGTCTTTGTAATCGGGTTTTTTATGACCTTTTACCGGATGATTATCTTTGTTTCATTTGACGAAGAGTTTGCCCTTACCAACAACGCTCCTGTCCGCCTTTTTAATGCATTGCTGATCAGTCTTGTTGCCTTAACCATCGTATTAAATATCAGGGTTATGGGGATTATACTGGTGATGTCATTGCTCACCATTCCGCAAGCCATCGCGAATCTTTTCACAAAAAGGTTTGATATTATGATGGTTTATTCGATTGTTTTCGGATTCCTGGGTTCAATTACAGGCCTGACACTTTCGTATATCTACGATATTCCTTCGGGCGCAGCAATCATTTTTACCCTGGTAGTACTGTACGGCTTGATCAAAATCATATTCTTATTTAAGGGAAAGGCCGGCTTACAAAGGGAAAAGGTAAAAACATAATATCGTAAATTTTAACCCCAGAAATAACAAATGTGTATTCTTAAATTTCATAATTGAAGCTCATAATTGTGAAATTAAATGTTAACCTGACCTCGGAGAGGTCTTATGTTTATAGAAAAAGCTTGAATGTGAAGGAATTCGACTCCGGCCGGAGTCGTATCTTCTATTGTTTGATCCATTTTCTATAAACATACAATCCCTCCGGGATTGGAAGCTTTGATCAAGCGATTATTTTGATTGAAATAATGAATACGATATATGATAATGAGTGCCGTAGGCACGACTCATGTATTTATGGTCCGAGCCTACGGCTCTCAGGACATTGGGGTTGCCCTTTGTAGATGGAATAAATTCCATCTCTACAAAATGACCCGAGCCTACGGCTCTGATAAGTACATTAAAACATGTTGGTCACGGCGCCCAATTTGGCGCGAATCATCGCTCACTCGTGAAACCATTCCTGAAAAATAATCCCGCTATAATTACTTCTATAAATATTTAGTTTCTGATTTTATTAAACGAATCAACATCAAATAATAATGTAAACCGGATTGTGTTTGCCAGTGGGTTATTGCGCTGAACCGGAATCACATACGAGAAATCAATCGCGGCAATATTCATCTTTACGCCTACTCCTGCTGTAAAGAATTTACGGTTTCCTTTATTTTGTGCCTCATTAAAGTATCCCATCCTTAATGCAAACTGCCTGTTGTACCAGTACTCTGCACCCACTGAGACTGAGAACTCCTGCATCTCTTCCTTAAAACCTCCGGGAGCATCGGTAAAAGAACTAAAAACTGAACCGATTACCGATTTATTCGAGTTATTATAAGGAAGTACAATCACATCCCCGTCAGGGTCATAAGCTATTTGTGTGGTAGGAGTCGGCACAAGTAATTTATTAAAGTCAAGGGATACAGAAATTGAATTCAAATCATCGAATTCGTTCGAGAAGGTACCCCCCAGCTTCATGTTTGCCGGCAAAAAATCCTTATTCGTTCCCTGATCGTAAGATATTTTAGACCCGATATTTGAAAAATTAACACCTCCGGCAATAGATTTTGAAGCTCCTGTTCCTCCCCATTCATTAAAATAATAAAATGAGACATCCGTGGCAACAGCGTTACCTGCAGTGTATGATTCAGATCCTGCGCCCGATCCCGCCATTCCTCCCGAAAGATCTGAACGGATGTACCTTAATGACACCCCTCCCGAAAATCTGTCGGATAATTTCCTTGAATAACTAAAATCGAGTGCAAATTCGTTCGGACTGACTGTTCCCATGTTCATCTGATCCAATCCCGTTAGGGTAATATCGCCCATTGAGAAGTAACGCAGTGATGAACCGATCACCTGTTCATCATCAATACGGTAATAACCTGCAAGGTAGGCAAGGTTGATATCATTGACCAACTCGCGCAACCAGGGAGTGTAAGAGAGTGAAAAACCGAATTTCTCCTTTGTGAAGGCGTATTTCGAAGGATTCAGGTATTGTGAATTGGCATCCGGCGAAGTAGCAACACCCACATCACCCATAGCCCCATGTCGTGAATCGGGTGTAATAGTCAGAAAAGGTACCGCAGTAGAAATCGGGTTGTATCTCACTTCCTGCCCCGTTGGCAAAGGTTGACCGACAGCCCATAAGCTTAAAGTGACCGATATTATAGTGAGTAAAATCCTGAATATTGCAGTTTGGTTCATGTGATAAAGGTTTTAGATAAAAAATAATTGCTAACAGAGATCAAAGATGCGATTTAAGATTAATTTATTAAACGGTTTTGGATTTTTTTTTGAAAATACAGAACGATTTTATGCGTTTGAAAATTTTATCATTACCCGATGATCGCAAGCTTAAAAGTTTGTTCGCACCCATTGTCATTTACCTTCAAAAGGTAAATGCCATTTTTAAAGGTGGGCAGATCAATTACATTCAGAAAGCCCGCTTCAAGATTTTTAACAAGCACTACTCTTCCAGGCATATCGTACAGTGTAGCCACCGCGTGGCCGCTTACTTCTCCAGTTATCCGCAGTTCAATATTTCGGACAGTGCTGACCTTAAGATTACCCGAAGGAAGTTGGTTTTCCAATTCGATTCCGGTGGCGGAGGTATGGATAAAAAACCGGTCAGCAACAGTTGAACCGGCAGCAATTGTTGTTCTATAGACTCCGTTGGAAAGGTCTGTAAAACTATGACCCGTCCTGTCTTCAAGAATTACCTTATAACCGGACGGAAGATCACGTATTTCAGCCGATATGATCAATTCACCACCTGCCTTGCTGTCGATGCCTGCCGGGATGATCATCGTGCCGGATCTGATATCAGGTAAAGCCTGAATGGCAAACGGAATTCCGATATCTTCAATCAGCTTTGTGTAGACCACCAAATCAGCATCTCCTTTAAATAATCCTGCATCGTACGTCGGATCGGGCCCTTTGGTCATACCATGACTAAAGGCAATAATGGCCGAACTGTTCTGATTATTAACTGCTGCTTCCAGTTTAATGGTTGGCCATGGATTCCGGGCAGACTTCAATGACAATGTGGTCTGATGTAGTTGCATGGCCGGAGTGAAAATGACTTCTGAGGCCGAGGTATTCATTTTAACGAAAAAAGCCTGTCCCTGCTGTAGTTCATTGACAGACCCGGGGACATTCGATATGGCCGTATACTGACCCGATTTTCCATTGTTTGCATCGGCTTGATTCCAGATATAAATGCCGTACAACGGATCAATATTACCCGCGTCGACTCCATTTACAGTCAGAAAATCAGCGGCACTTGCACTACGTGAATTGATTCCGATCGCAGAGGTATAAGGATTGCCAAGACAATTCCATTTATCGGAAATAAGTCCGGACATCATCACGTTTCCCGTCTGAATTGCCCCGCGAAAGGTGACCGTCTCACTACCTTCATTCACACGCACCGAAAATCCTTTACCAATACTTAAGTTGCCTCCCGTCGAATTCATAAATAACGGATTCCACTTGTTTTCTGCAGGATTATAATCCATTATACCCCTGTGAATCCCATTTGATGCGGTTGCAATTGAGGTATTTGTGGTTAATAAACTAGCAAGCTCTTGTCCCGGAACCGGAGATGATACCAGGTGCCAGGCATTTGAAGTCATATACCGTTGAACTGAGGCTTTACCTGATCCCGTAACATTTGCCGCGATAAATGAACCGGTTCCTAAAATATCTGACAAGATACTGATTTCACCATTATTGGTCAGTGTTCCGGTAACCGTAAGAACACTTTTGGAACTGAGGGTAAGTACTCCTGAGGTTGAAAGCGTGAAATCACTGATTACCGGATCATTTTCAACTTCGGGGATGGTGATATTGCTCCCGGTCAAAGGTACCATGGCAGGACTCCAGTTGCCCGCTGTATTCCAGTCACCGGAGATTGCACCTGTCCAGATCAGTGTTCCCAGGTACGTAAAGCCCCCGAGCAGTGCTTTGCCTGCTGGGGTTATAACGCTTAAATCACCTGATGATCCGGATGCAAGAACTGCCGTAATGCTGGTGGGTGATGTCACAGTAAAGGAAGTTGCTTCTACCCCGCCAAACTTAACTTCCGTAGCCCCTGTAAAGTTAGCTCCCGAAATCCTTACAGTCGTTCCCACTACACCCGAGGCCGGGGAAAAGGAGGTTACAGCCGGCGCTGGCATGAATTCGAATGCTCCCATCGTCGGAGATGTGAGGTTTCGGGTACTCCCTTTGTAATCATTGATGACTGATGCTATTGAAGTACCTGACAAGGATTGACTGACAGGAATGTAATCAACAGCAGTTGTGCCACCAGCATGGATAAATCCCGGATTGATGCTTAAGTCGTGTGCATCAAATGAAAAATCGACGGGTACGCTGGTAAAGTTGTTGCCTCCGAAATAGCCCAACACGCCACCATTACCCGGAGCATAATAATTGTTGTAATCGACCGTTAAATTTGCTTCTGTGGCATAATCAAAATAAGTTGCATAATGCAGGTTAGTTCCGCCAACGGTTGAACGCTCATTCACAAAAATATTATTCCTTACGTTACGGTTATTGCCCGAAGCACTGCTTAAAAATGCGTACGATTTATTCTTAACCCCCGACCCCAACCTGCCCCCGATATATACCGTATTGAAAAACAGACTGGTATGCTGTCCATTAGCACCTGTATCATAAATGCCACATATGGTTATGGAATTATCCCCAGCCAGGCTGATAATATTATTGGCGTAGGTAGTCACCCCGCTGATTATTTTTATTCCGAAAATTATAGCATCACCGAGGGCGGTAAGGCTGTGAATAAAATTTCCGGCGACCTTATTGTTAACTTCATTTCCATTAAAATATAACCCCATAACGCATCCGATGAAGGAAGGATTGATATTTGAAAGGTTGTAAATGACATTCCCGGTAACAGTATTTTGGGATGAAATTCCCGAAAGTACTATTCCACTTACCGAAGCCTTGTCATTAATGGAATTATTTGCATTCCCAATTGTTAAGTTCCGTATGGTATTGCCTGAAAGAGTTAGTTCTCCTTTTGCTGATGTTATGCCATTAACCAATCCCGGGGTGTTAATGTCTGTATTTGTAGAGCCGTTGACGAGATTGGAAATCGTATTGTTATCAATACTGAATGTGGCAACAGCATCAGAATAAATGCCGTATAAAGATTGTGCAGTGGCAGTGCTCAGCGAAGTGGTGGATATATTTTCAATTCTATTGTCACTAATACTGCCATTATTAAAGTTAACAATATTTATTCCGTAAATATTACTAGCCTTTGGGCTTTCATTCGCTGCGGTAACCCCACGGATAACATTGTTTCGGCAATTAAAAGTTCCGTTACCCGATATAACGATTCCATACACTTCGTCGGTACCACTTATCTTTATTGATTCGCTGCCAGAGACCGATCCAATCGTATTTCCGGTGATCGTCCCCATATTTACAGTTCCACCTCCCACATCCATTATTGCGATTCCGGCCCATGTTTCACCCGCCTTGTTATTCCAGTTAAAGTTATTGATCGTGTTATTTTGAAAATTACTCGTTTCGTGTAAAGTTGTAATTACATTGATTCCCAGGAAGGGGCTGTCGAATATATCCGATTTTGTCCAGGCCATTCCGCCGCACAGAGGAGCACTTCCGCCAATGTAATTATCCGAAATGGTATATCCTCCCCCTGAAAAATATACGTAAATGGCACCATAGGTTGCCTTACCCGCGGGTATAAATTCGGTTGTTTCATAAAAGCTGTTACCTGTTATTGTCCATTGACTCGAATACTCCGGCAAACAAATACCAAACGAATCCTGGCCACGGTTTAAGAAATCGTAAATGTTGTTGTCAGTGATACGATTTCCGCTGTTTTCCAGTCCGTTTGAACCCAGAGAACAGATTGCCATCACAGGACGGTCAGTATCATTAGCACTGGTAATATCGTTGCTGGTAATTGTGTTGTTATCGTTGCCTGAGATACCTGTTGATGATGAGAATAAAATAATACCACCTGTCGGGGCTTTGCCTGAACCTTTAATGACACAGTGTTTAATTATATTTTCCGAAGCAGCATTGATAAACCTTATGGTAGAGGTAGGTGCCAAAACAGAGTTGCTGGTATTTGAAATAACCAGGTCTTTTGAGCTGCCTGTCCCATTCAGACTTCCGTCGATAGTGACATGATCAGCACCATTAAAATCAATCAGTGGTGCGGACAAATTCCCGGTAATTGAAAGCCCTGTGGTTGTTGGAAATATTTTGACAGATGTATAGTTTGCGTTTCCTGTTCCACTGCCAAAAAGAACCGACGACCCATCTTCCCGGGTACTTGACGTTATCCGCACGAAAATATCTCCTTTGTGCGTTCCGGAATTGATAGCCTCAAATGCACTTTTTAAGGTGGGATAATCTCCCACAGCAATACCAGCTGATGCAATTATGGATACTGCCGTTTCACCTGGCAACGGAAAGCTGGCCGGCCGCGCTATCATTCCACTGCAAAATAGCAAACTAAGCAACAAAAAAAGGAATGAATTTTTCATTTTACTGTCGTTTAAGGTTCTCGTCGATCATGTAATAATTCAAAGCACCCTAAAAAGTGGTATTTCTCCCATTTCTTCAAGCATAGTCCACACATGTTACCCTGAGCAGGAACATGGGGTTTGTAGCTGAGGCAGACACAAAAAATCAGTAAAATATCATGGATTCGCTGTATTGACGGTTATTTGGGTTTTTAGGATCAGGCATAATGCGTATTTTTTAAATTACACCTACAAATAAAAAATATTGAACAAATTGCATTCGATACATCCGGAAGAAACAAAGTTAAGTAATTACATTAAAACAATTCATACTGATTGCAATATATCTGATACTAATTTTACTGCAATGAGTTAAGTACAGAAACAGGTATTGTTTTTACCGTGTGATCGTAGTCATAATCAACAATCAGATTCCCGGAAGAACTATCGATTAACAGACTGTTTACCGGCAATACTACCTCTTTTATCATCTTCCTGACACCGGAGATAATACCAACAGATATATCGCCATTGCCGAAACTCCGGAGATAAAACCGGGCACCATCATCAATCACCAGATTAGTCAGCGTAATCGGTTTACCTCCGATGATTGTCAGTGTAACAACTCCATTATCAGTTACCAGCTTTTCAATCCGTCCCATAGCTTTAAAAAACAAAGGATGTTTTACCTGGTAGGAAGGCTCATGTTTGGTTAATGATGTCTGGATCTGGCTCCCGGTAATTTGAGCCCCGTGATTCTGCAGTAGTTTGATTAATGCCAGAATTCCGGCCGTTGTGGGTTGGTATTTATTTTTGACCAAACTGTTGTATTCTTTATAAATTGAGCCCGGAATATCAGTCGAGGCCGTTGTCCATGAAAACGGAACGTAACCCGGTGTAGAAATTCCTGAACCTATAAAGTAGAGACCGGTCTCACTTACCGGACCAAACCCGGTTCTCAGATTCCTTTCATCCTCATTTGAATACTGAATTGAAATATTATTCCCGGACCGATCGAATTTAACTGCATATGATAACTTATTTTCCTCCACTGCAGGATTGATACCCACGCTTTTCATCCAAACCAGTTCTCCATTCTGATTAAACTGGGCAATAAACAGATCAGCATAAATCACACTATGCAGTGATCTGCCATTCATTGTGAGTTCTCCTTCAAATGTGCCTGCAACATAGATCTCATCATTATTTACCAGTGTAATTGCAAAAGCAATAGCTTTCGCGTCCCCTTCAAATTTTCTTATCCACTGTAATGAATTCCATTGCGAAAAACAGGCGATAAAAGGAACATAGGAGTCGTTGTTTTTAAAATACCCGGTTATTAACCCCCTGCCGCGTCTGTCAAAAACAACATCCTGACCGGTTCCTCCCCGCAAGGCTCCCAGTTTTAATGCCTGATTCCATATTTTCAGTGCATTTTCTGATTGTGAATCTGCATTTTCAAGGGCAATCAATTGCGCGGCTAAACCCGAGAATTCAGGCATGATCACCCCTACCGGAGCATTTAAAAAAGTTGGATCTACAATATAATACCTCCTCCGATTCCATAAATAGAAATCGCCCTCTGCCGGTTCATTAAAACCGACGGCAGTGGAATAGTATCCCGGGAATTCTACTCCCACGACAGGCAATCCAGCGACAATTTTGGTCAGCCACGAGAAAAGAACAGCCTTGCTTCTGTCGTCTCCCGATTTTGAAGCAATAGATTGCTCAGCAAACCGGCTTTTGAATGCTTCACCATTTTGAGTTAACGGGGTATAACTAAATACACGTTGTACAAATTGCTGTAAAAAAGCTACTGCTTCCCCCTCGTCCATCTTTGACACAACGGGGAACAACTGGTTCAATAAGTCTTCTTTTAAAATGGAAGTCAGGGGAGCTCTAAAATACACAGATTGATCAGTCTGCGGATAATTATTGTAAAATCGTACCACTTCCGGATTGAAACGAAATGTAAATACATAATTTTTATTGTTCCATGGAAATACAAATTTGCGCGCGATCAATTTGCCTGTGAAATTCAAAGACTTATAAAATTTCAGGTCTATGACTCCAAAAGTATCCCGAAATGGTTGCTCACAGGTTAACAGCAATTGACTTTTCAATTCACGATCGAGATAAAATCGTTGCTGCCCGATTACAACAAATTGTTTATTGTAAATGATACCCGCGGAAGGAAATAGCAAGGTTGTACTGCTTTGATTAAACGCCATGCGAACATCAAAGCCTGACCTGATCATTAATGCCCAGGCCATCAGATCTGTGTTGAGACGATCATCCCTGAATATGTGACCCGAAGCTGCTTTGACCAACTGGAAATAACCCCAGTCACCCAAACCATGCAAATCGCGGTAGTCCATCAGATGATCAATCAATCGATTACTATTTGAGCGGGCAAATGAACTCCAGAAAACTGAAATTGAATCCTCCGACGCTGACTTGATCTTCGTCATCGTGATCAGTTTGTCATAACTGATGCTTATTGGCAGACCATAAAACAGGAATGTGCATTTAACGGAAGTAAAGGCTTCTGATTCAGGCTTCCTGATTCCGGGAATCAACTTTATCTGTCCCGAAGGCCTGTCATTTAACCCTTTAACTGCAGTAAACGGAAGATTAACAGGAGGATTTATCTCAACACCAGTACTATTGAATACAGGTTGTTTAATCAGGGGTGTCACGATTTCTTCAGAAAGTCCATCCATGATGGCAAAATCACACCATGTCTCCCTGAGGTATTCTACAAACTCATCATCACGTATTCTTGCATATTGGTGAAAATCAGCACCCGACAATAATTTTTCTTTTTGATGTTCGGGGAGGTATTCCAGGGCATTATTCTGCCAAAGTTTTCTTAAATTATTTATTGATTGTCCGTTTGAAACCATAGGTAACAATCCGGTTATCAACACGGTGAGCAGGAAATAAATCATTTGTCCGGTAGCTGTCCTAATAGTATGAATCACGATACTCACGCTGGGTATTTAAATAAATTATCCAAATAGCAACAGTTGAAATTCATAAAAGTGAAACAGAAGTATCTGTCATTTTTGGATGATACAAAATTACAGATAAGGACCTTAATAATTACAATGAGTACAATTATATACGCATTTTTTAACTTAAACTTCAGGTTGAAATTTTATTGAAATCAGTTTTTACTGTTCTTAGCATTTTCCTGTTCGAGTGCAAGAACCTGGACAAGATTAATACCCTGGAACCATTGCACCATGGTATTCCGTGCCTTAAGCCGGTGTGTATCGTTAATTTTCCCTTTGACAAGAGATAATGTAAACATTAGAACACTCAGATCGTCGCTAAAGCCAATCACAGGCAATAAATCGGGAATGATATCGAACGGAAAAATAAAATACCCTAAACCCGCAACAATGGTCATCTTCGATTTCAAGTCCACCAATTCATCAGAAAACATGTAGTACAGCAGCAAAGCTGCATAAACTACCCTGATTCCTGCTTTCCCGGCAAATCCCTTCAGCTTATTCCAGAATGAATTATGGGAATAATACCTGGCATATTGTTCGTAATTTTCCATTTGTATTAATTTTAAGATTCATTACATACTCTGATCTATAAGTCATTTTAACCCAATGTTTGTATAATCAACCCGTACGCCCGAATATTGTTCTGCAATTAAATCGAGAATTCCGAGGACATCTTCCAGCTCAGGCGCCTGGAGTAATCGTATGCGTAAGTCGCGAAAGTCCGTCAGATTTGGAAAATACCGCGCAAAATGTCTTCTCATTTCAAGAATTGCCCGCTTAGGTTCCTCTTTCCAGCTTATTGACTGAGCCAGTTGCTCCTTAACGTTGGTGACAACTTCGGGCACCATGGGTGGCAAAAGCAATTCACCTGTCTCCAGGTAATGCCGGACATCGCGAAAAATCCATGGCCGGCCGATAGCCCCGCGTCCGATCATCAGGGCATCGACACCCGACTGATCTAAAAACGCTTTCGCTTTTTCAGGACCGTTTATATCCCCATTTCCAATGATCGGAATATGCATCCTCGGATTTTTCTTAATTTCAGCAATTAATGACCAGTCTGCCTCCCCTGTATAAAGCTGTTCCCGTGTACGACCATGTATGGCAAGTGCCTGAATACCGACATCCTGCAACCTCTCCGCGACTTCGGCGATTGGCATATCCGCTTGGTCCCAGCCTAACCTGGTTTTAGCCGTAACGGGAATATCTACCGCTTTGACGACTTCGGCGGCCATTTTCACCATTTTGGGAATATCACGTAAAAGGCCTGCACCTGCCCCCTTTCCAGCTATTTTTTTCATCGGGCAGCCGAAATTTATATCAATAAAATCGGGATGTGCCTCTTCTGCAACCCTGGCCGCGCCAGCCATTGCCTCAATATTCGAACCGTAAATCTGGATGGCTACCGGCCGGTCGAAATCGAAAATGGTCATTTTTTTCAGTGTTTTTTTGACATCACGGATTAACGCTTCAGCCGAAATAAACTCGGTATACATCACGTCAGCACCATAATTCTTACACATGTACCGGAAAGACTTATAGGTGACATCTTCCATGGGAGCAAGAAACAAGGGCAGTTTCCCTAATTCAAGATGACCAATTTTCACGATTATCGGTTTAAAATCATGTTCAAAGATAGGAAAATCGGAACGACTTCTATTGTACAGAGAATATCTGAAACATTAAGGAGGATTGCTAACTTTGTCAAAAATTCAAACAGATGTATCGACAGACACTTCGCGAATCCAAAACGTCAACTCAACTTCTCTTTTCCGGTCTCGTGATTTTAGTCTGCAGTATTTTTGCAATGGTGATAAGCCTCGCGCTTGGCTGGCTGATATTTGGGGTAAACATTACAGAGATGGAAACGATGTTTCAGGACCTTACAGATCCACGAAACATTTCCGTACTAAAGTTTTTTCAGACCATTCAAACAATCGGAATATTTATTATTCCCCCATTTATTATTGCCTGGTTTCTGCATGATAATCCTTCAGTTTTTCTTCGCTATAACACACGACCTGACCTGAAAAGTATAATTTTTGTAATTGCAATTATATATTTTGCCAATCCGTTTATTAACTGGCTGTCTGAAATTAATGCCAAACTAACTCTTCCGGAATGGATGGATTTTGTAGAGGCATGGATGAAAAATTCCGAAAATCAAGCCAACGAAATTACCCGGGTTTTTTTGGCAACTGATTCCATATCTACCGTTTTAACAAACCTTTTAATGGTTGCAGTTCTGCCCGCAATAGGAGAAGAATTACTCTTCAGGGGAGTTGTTCAGCAATTATTGAAAAAGAAATTTGGCAATGCTCATGCTGCAATATGGATATCTGCTGCAATCTTCAGCGCTTTGCACCTGCAATTTTTTGGATTTCTTCCCCGTCTTGTGTTGGGTGCAATGTTTGGATATATGCTCGAATGGAGCGGAACCCTGTGGTTACCAATGATTGCGCACTTTGTTAATAATGCAACAGCGGTTATTGCCTACCACCTGATGCACAGAGGATTGATTGACAACAGTCTTGACAAAACAGGTACTTCCTCCGATGGAAGCACATACCTTGTTTTGGTAAGCCTGATCTTTCTTTTCGCATTTTTCAGAGCTTTGTATCTCCGATCCATGAACCGTTCGTCACTGTTAACCGAAAATAAGGATCTCTGATTTAGGATTTGGGATTTGGGATTTGGGATTTGGGATTTTAACACTTTATTTTTTGTTTAGCCGGTTTATATACATTTGTTTTGCGAAGGGTCTGTAATCCTGGTAATCAAATATCTTTCTGATTCCCAATTGAGCCGATTTAAACGTGACCGCCGATTGAGGAATACCTTTAATATCGTTAAGTACAACTTTGAGTAAGGCTTCATTCTGATCACCAAAGGGTAAAAGCTCCACAATCTCCTCCTCAATCCGAAGATCAGGGAATAAGCCAAGCACATAATCTGAAACGCCCAGTGAATTGGCAATTTTAACGACAATAGGCTGCATTGCCCATTTATGATTTGGGTTTACATTTCCCTGTTCATCCCAATCTTTAATGGTCCATGAGCCCACATATTTTCCAACCGTACTGTCGCCCACCGTTACAACCTGCATATAGGGTTTAAGCCCGTTGATCAGCAACTCACTGGCAGAGGCGGTATTATCTGAAGTAATTATGTAGACCTTGCTCATATTTAATGTATTAATGGGCGTTCCTGCACTGGTTGAAGTTTGTCCAATCTTGTCTGCAAAATTTTGATTGAGGGAAGCAGCTCCGTCCTCTGTAATAATATAAGCCTGTAATCCAGGGTTGTACTGCTCTTTAAGAAATACTTTCGATGTAGAGGTGCCGTAAATCATGCTGGCAAGATAAATAGCCGTTTCAACAGATCCGCCACCATTGTAACGTAAATCAATAACAAGTTTATCGATCCCCCCATTTTTAAATTTTCCGAAGACCTCGTTTAGCTGAAGATCAAATTCAGCATTAAAACTGTTGTAGACCAGGTATCCCACCTTAAAATTATTAACAGTAAGAACCGTATCCAATTGAATTGGATTTTCCTGCATTAATACGGCAGTCATGGTAACTGATCTTCCATTTAAAGCAATGCTGTAGCCTGTAGTTCTATTTCCTGAAAGGGAAGCCAAAGACAGTTTATAGGTTAGTTTATTAAATAACAAGGATGAATAATTAGCATCTGTAAGTTGCTGATCATCTACCCTCAAAAAATAATCTCCCCGTTTGATTCCGGCCTTTTCTGCAGGTGATCCTTTATAAACGTACCTGACAACACCAAAAATATTGCTCCCGGCACCATAATAACTTAATACAAAATCGAACCCCATTGTTTCGGATATTCCCTGAATCCAATCGTCGATTTGCTTCGAGTCATCCACAAGAAAAGACCATTTATCGACAGTACCGTATTTGTAAAGCAGACCAGTAAATAGTTTGTTTGGATCGGTATAGGAATTTAAAAAATTGTTCAGAGAATCTTTATCCAAAAATTTATGAACTCCCAGGTTTGGAACTTTATCAGACCATAAATAATAGTCTTTCAGTCCATTATAAATGAACTTATTAACATCAGTCGCTTCCCGGGTGACTATCGGCACAGGATCAATACCATCCTTTTTACAGTTAACCATCGTGATGATAATCAACGATAAACAGGCTATTCTTACCAGGTATTTGTAAGTAAATTTTAATTGCATAGTTTGTCTTTTAATTCCTGTAATTCATATAACAATTTGTTTTCTATTAGGTTTACAGACTATCGCTTTAAAGAATCCGAACCGGATTTTTGCAAGCAACTTTTCAAATCTTCGAATTTCTTATTCCCGTATTGAGTGGGTTACGAAAATCGCCACATTTTAACTAACCTGGATAGAAAGCACTATGCCTTGCCTATGTTTTCAAGACTGTTATACTAACGATTATTCCTTGTCTGCTGGTTCCTGATTAAGTCCGGATTCCTCACGTACATTCCCGCTCATATCAGATTCATCAGAAGTATGTTTTTCGTCAAAAAAACGCCTGTGAAAAATCAATATTGAGATAATTCCAACGGTAATTGCAGAATCGGCGATATTAAATACAGGGCGGAAGAAAATAAAATCGTCACCGCCTAAAAAGGGTAACCATGTGGGATAATTACCCGAAAGAAGGGGAAAATAAAACATATCGACAACGCGTCCCTGCAGGAAAGATGAATAACCGCCCTCAGATGGAAAAAGAGTTGCGATTTGCCCGTAACTTTCATTAAAAATCATTCCATAAAAGGCGCTGTCAAGAATATTTCCAATAGCTCCTGCCATAATAAGAGAAAAACAGGCAATAACACCTGATGGCACATCTTCCTTTTTCCAAAGCTTTGAAATATACCAGCCGATTGCTCCGATTGCAACGATCCGGAATATGCTCAGAAAATACTTACCAATGCTGTTGCCAAACTCAAGACCAAAAGCCATCCCGTTATTCTCCACAAAATGGATGATGAACCAGTTTTTAGCGATAATAAACTCATCGCCAAGCATCATGTTTGTTTTAATCCAGATCTTAAGCGCCTGATCGAAAAACAGGACAAGCAGGATAATTAATATCGACTTCGTCTTTGGGCTCATAAAACTTTTAGCTATTTAACAATAAAAACGGGGCATAGCAAAACACCCCGAATTTTATACAATTATTACGGACATTTAACCCCCTGAACTATAACAAACCGATTCTATCAACGCTGATTATTCTTTGCATCAATCGAAAGGGTTGCGTGAGGAACTGCGCGAAGCCGCTCCTTGGAAATCAGTTTCCCGGTTTCCCGGCAGATACCATACGTTTTGTTTTCGATCCGAACCAATGCTGCTTCGAGATATTGAATAAACTTCAATTGTCGTTGCGCCAGCTTGCCTGCTTCCTCTTTCGACAGAGTTGCAGCTCCCTCCTCCAGGACTTTAAAAGTAGGAGAGGTATCCTCAGTATCATTACCATCACCATGGGTAATTGCATTTTTATACAATTGATAATCCTGACGGGCTTTCACCAACTTATCCTGAATTAACTCTTTGAACTCCAGGAGTTCTTCGTCTGAATATCGTGTTTTCTCGCTCATAGCTTAATGGTTTGGTGTAAAAATAACATATTTAGGATACATTTATATTGAAATAGCAAATATTTTCCTTTTAGGTAAATAACCCTTACTATAAAATTTCCTTTTCGACCTGGATCAGAGTCTCAATTCCCTTTTCTATTTCAACCAGCTTGCCTGTTCCTTCAGGCAAGTGACTGACCAGTTCAACTCTTGATGCAAGCGTTTGATTACCAATGTAATCACCATATTTTTCCATCGCTTCGCTTAACTCAGGATGGCGTACGATCCGAAGAATGATCTTATCGGTTACATCAAAATCACTCTCCTTACGCAAATTTTGAATGCGGTTTACAAACTCCCGGGCGATGCCTTCGAGTCGTAATTCAGGAGTAACATTTATATCCAGGGCTACAGTGATTGCACCTTCGCTGGCCACCTGTAATCCAGGAATATCTTCTGATTGTATCTCAACATCCTCCAAAGTTAGTGTGACCTTGTTTCCATCAATCATCGATTCAAAAACACCCGTACTTTCAAGCGAATTTATCTCCGGCTGACTCATACCACTGATCAATGCCGATACTGGCTTCATCAATTTTCCGAATTTAGGTCCAAGCGTTTTAAAATTGGCCTTGATCTTCTTTTTGATTACTCCGGCTGCATCCGTGAGGTATTCAACTTCCTTTACATTCACCTCTGTCAGGATTATACTCTCAACTGCCTCAAATTGTTTCCGAAAATTTTCATTCAAAACAGGAACAATGATTTTAGCCAGGGGCTGACGCACTTTTAGCTTCTCTTTTCGCCTTAAACCCAAAATCATGGAAGAAACTTTCTGGGCTATTTCCATGCGTTCTTCGAGTGCTTTGTTAATCGCGTTTACGTCACATTTAGGAAAAAGCGTCAGATGCACTGAAGTGTCGGTATCACGGCCACTCACCCTGTTCAAATCGCAGTAAAGCTGGTCCATGTAAAATGGCGCTATCGGTGCGGCAAGTTTGGTAATGGTCTCAAGACAGGTATAAAGTGTCTGATAGGCTGAAATTTTATCGGTATCGTATTCGCCTCCCCAGAAACGTTTCCTGCTTAAACGGACATACCAGTTCGACAGATTTTCGGTAACGAACTCCGAAATAGCCCTGCCGGCGCGCGTAGGTTCATAATTCTCATAGGCCTCGGTCACATCTTTGATCAGGCTATTGAGTAATGACCGGACCCACTGATCAAGCTCAGGACGTAACTCTTCAGCAACTTCCTCCTCTTTGAAGGTAAAGCTATCAACATTGGCGTAAAGGGCAAAAAAGTTGTAGGTGTTGTAAAGTGTTCCAAAAAATTTACGTCGGACCTCTTCAACACCGGCAATATCAAATTTCAGATTATCCCACGGCTGTGAATTGGTAATCATATACCAGCGCAACGGGTCAGACCCGTATTTTTCGATCGCCGCAATAGGATCAATACCGTTTCCAAGCCGCTTTGACATTTTATTTCCGTTTGCATCAAGAACCAATCCATTGGAAATAATATTCTTAAAGGCCACTGAACCTTTCACCATGGTGGCAATTGCATGCAGAGTAAAAAACCATCCCCGTGTCTGGTCGACACCTTCGGCTACAAAATCAGCAGGAAATACTTTATTGAATATGTCCTCGTTTTCGAACGGATAATGGGCCTGGGCAAATGGCATTGCTCCTGAATCGAACCATACATCTATCAGGTCAGACTCACGCATCATTTTTTCACCTTTAGGCGAAACAAGAATGATATCGTCAACAAAAGGCCGGTGAAAATCAATTTTTTCATAATTTTCCTTTGAAAAATCACCTACCTTAAAATCTTTGAATGGATTCGAATCCATTAAGCCGGCTGCTATTGATTTGTTAATTTCGGCAACCAACTCTTCGGCCGATCCGATACAAATCTCCTCGGAACGATCCTCGGTGCGCCAGATTGGAAGCGGCGTTCCCCAAAAACGTGACCGTGAAAGGTTCCAGTCGACAAGATTTTCGAGCCAGTTTCCAAAACGACCCGTTCCGGTTGATTGAGGTTTCCAGTTAATTGTTTTATTCAGCGCGATCATCTGGTCACGAACCGCCGTAGAGCGGATGAACCAGGAGTCGAGCGGATAATATAAAACCGGTTTATCTGTTCTCCAGCAATGCGGATAGCTGTGAACATGCTTTTCGACCTTAAATGCCCGGTTTTCTTTTTTCAACATCACCGAAAGGTCAATATCTAGTGTGGAATCACTGTCAGTAAGCTGTTCATCGTATTCGTTTTTCACAAACCGACCCGCATATTCACTGTATAACTGAACATTTACATTATTTGACACAAATTCTTCAGACAAATCTTCAAGACGAAAGAATCTTCCCTGGCGGTCGACCATTGGCTGATTTTTACCCTCCTTATCAATAAGCAGAAGCGGTACAATTCCGGTTTGTTTGGCCACACGGTCATCGTCTGCACCAAATGTTGGGGCAATATGTACAATTCCTGTTCCATCCTCGGTGGTTACAAAATCGCCGGCTATTACGCGAAAAGCATCGCCCGTTGGTTTAACCCAGGGTATCAGCTGTTCATAGTTAACACCCAGGAGCTCATTCCCTTTAAATTCTGCAAGCACCTGAAATGGAATATTTTTACCATCTCCCTTGTAATCCCCGAATGACAACGATTCGTTCTTCTCAGGGAAATAATTTTGAAGTAATTCCCTCGCCAGAATTACAGTAATGGGTTCGGATGTATACGGATTAAAGGTCTTTACTTTCACATACCAGATGAAAGCACCCACGGCTAAAGCGGTATTTGAAGGCAATGTCCAGGGCGTCGTTGTCCATGCAAGAATAAACAGATCCGTATCAACACCGTCAAACAGCGATTGCGATTTATCGTTTTTAATTACTTTAAACTGGGCAATACAGGTTGTATCCTTCACATCGCGGTAGCAGCCAGGCTGATTTAGCTCATGCGAACTTAAACCGGTACCGGCAGCAGGTGAATAGGGTTGAATACTGTAACCCTTGTAAAGAAGGTTCTTTTTATAAAGGTCCTTTAAGAGCCACCATAAGGTTTCGATGTAACGGCTGTCGTAGGTAATGTAGGGATCATCCATATTGACCCAATACCCCATCTGATGGGTAAGTTCTTCCCATTTATCGGTATATTTCATCACCTCCTTACGGCAGGCAGCATTGTATTCTTCAACTGAAATACTTTTCCCAATGTCTTCCTTGGTAATACCCAGCAACTTTTCGACTGCCAATTCTACAGGAAGTCCGTGGGTATCCCATCCGGCTTTACGTTTTACCAGAAATCCCTGTTGGGTTTTGTAACGGCAGAAAATATCTTTAATGGCTCTTGAAACCACATGATGGATACCCGGCAAACCGTTAGCCGATGGAGGACCTTCGTAAAACACATAGGTTGGCCCTCCGGCACGGGTTGATATCGATTGATGAAACGTGTCGTTCAGTTCCCAAAATTTCAGGATATCTTGATTAATTTTCGAAAGATCAAACTCCTTGTACTCCCTGAATTTGTTACTCATAGCATGAAAAAAGCTTCATTTTTTTTAAGTGCACAAATATAGGTATAATTTTAATCGATTGTCAGTTGAGTGATACCCAAATGGAGCTCAGGTAATTAAAATTATATTAGCACTTGCATTGATCTCAGAATATGCTCTGCGGACATAAAAGGTCTTATCTGTTGAACTGGGAGGATGAATTTTATGAGTCTTCGGCCATTTATGACCATAAACACTACCTGATAAATGGAGAATTACAGGAAGGTTACCCGGCATTTTTTTCGTCCGTATCCATTATTACATATTCATAAAGAACACCGTGAGTTCGTATTGCGTCAAACTCACGGAGTTCCAAATTTATATATACAATATTCGCATCAGGATGTAAAAGCTTTCTTTCGTCAATTATAATGGAAGAAATACAATTTAAAAGCAAATGTTTCTGTTATTCCGGAAGGTTCCGGATCGCCTGAATTAAAGCTCCCCGGCATTAAAAGTATCACCTTTACTGATATCACCCGTAGTGTACCCCAATTTAAACCAGCGCATACGTTCCTCAGAAGTTCCATGGGTGAATGAATCGGGAACGACTCGTCCCTGGGTTTGTTTTTGCAGGCGATCATCCCCAATTGCACTTGCCGTATTAATAGCCTCTTCTATATCTCCCTCTTCAATAATATCTTTCATTCTTTGTGCGTGATGGGCCCAGACTCCCGCATAAAAGTCGGCCTGCAGTTCGAGTTTCACCGAAAGGCGATTAAATTCTGAGGTGGAAAGTTTACCCCGCATATTGTTGAATTTATCCATTGTCCCCAAAAGTTTCTGGATGTGGTGACCCACTTCATGGGCAATAACATAGGCAATGACAAAATCTCCCGGCGTGTTCAGTTTACTTTGCAAATCTTCAAAAAACAGCAGGTCGATATACAACTTTTCATCACCCGGACAATAGAAAGGCCCCATTGCTGCAGCCGCAAGTCCACATGCCGACTCCACTGAATTACTGAACGCAACCAGTGTAGGGTCACGGTAATCCAGGTTATTTTCTGCAAATATTTTATTCCAGACATCCTCCGTATCGGCCAGAACGACCCGGCTAAACTGAATCAGTTCATCTTCATGGGCATTGGTCTGAGTATCGTTTGCAGGAGTCTCTACAGATGATCCGGGTTGAATGGATTGTAAAATCTCTGTCGGATTTCCGCCCAAAAACCAAACAATTAATCCGACAATTATTGCACCGACACCCCCTACCGACGCAATTCTGCCTCCGCCTGACCTTCGGTCTTCAAAGTTACCACTCTGTCTTCTCCCTTTCCACAACATGATGAGTAAAATTAATTATTAATAGCCCAAAGTACTGATAAAATCCATAATCTATCAGGATATGTGTTTAAACAAGCGATAATGCAGAAAAGTTTGGTAGAACTGATCAAGGATGAATAATTTGCTGATTTGAAAAATTCATTGGGACAGTTTCCTTACACCCGAAAGGGTATAATCGCTCTATTTTTAAACAAACTATACCCCATCGGGTATATTTCAAACCAATTCAAAATATTTATACCCGTAAAGGTATATTCTCAAAACATTTACTTACTTTTATACCCGTAAAGGTATAAGATATGATACTAAGTGAATTTGTAAAGGATAAAAGGAATGCTGTCAGACTTACTCAGCCCGAATTGGCAGAAAAAGCAGGTGTAGGTCTTCGCTTTGTTCGCGATCTGGAGCAGGGTAAAGAAACCGTACGGTTAGATAAAGTCAATCAGGTATTGCAACTTTTTGGCTATCAGGTGGGGGCTGTGCTTAAAAACCGAAATTTTACTGAAGATGCGAAAAGCTGAAATCAAAATACACAATAACACAGCAGGTTGGCTTAGTCAGGACGAAAATGGCTATCATTTTATTTATGATGTCAGTTATTTGAAACTTCCCGATGCGGAGCCGGTCAGCCTTACATTACCTTTAAGTGAAACGCCTTACAACAGTAAAATGTTATTCGCGTTCTTCGACGGCCTGATACCCGAAGGCTGGTTGCTTGATATTGCCCAAAGAAACTGGAAGTTGAATCCCCGCGACCGGATGGAATTGCTCCTGGTTTGCTGTAAAGATTGCATCGGAGCAGTAAGTATTTATCCCATAAAAGAGGAGGATAAAAAATGAGTCGATGTTTGTACTGCTATCAAAATCTGGCGGAAAACGAAACTGACTTTCACGCTTTGTGCAGCAGAAAAATCTTTGGCCAGCCCACTCCGCCTGAACTGCCCTATGACGAAACGCAAATGGAAGAACTGGCGATACAAGTTGTTCGCAGCCAGATAACGGTCACTGGTGTACAGCCAAAAATCTCGCTGGATATTGCCTCCGGTCAAAATAAAAATGAGCCCAAACGATTTACAATTGTTGGTTTGTGGGGAGGATATATCCTTAAACCACCTACCCGGCGATACCCACAACTTCCTGAAATTGAAGATCTCACCCTGCATTTGGCTGGCATCGCGAAAATCTCAGTTGTGCCTCATAGTCTGATCCGGATGAAGTCGGGCAAACTGGCTTATATCACCAAACGGATCGATCGTACCAAAACCGGGAAGATCCACATGGAAGATATGTGCCAGCTAACTGAAAAATTAACTGAAGATAAGTATCATGGTTCTTATGAGCAAATTGCCAAAACCATTTTAAAATATTCGACCAACCCGGGATTGGATGTGGTGAATTTTTTTGAGCAGGTGCTTTTTTCGTTCCTCACGGGAAATGCCGATATGCATCTGAAGAATTTTTCATTGATCCGCCAACAAGGCACAGGTCCTGTTCTGTCACCGGCTTATGACATGGTGGCAACCACTCTTGTCAATCCGGCTGACGATGAAGATTTAGCTTTAACATTGAATGGGAAAAAGAAGAAAATAAGGTACAAGGATTTTATTGCTGCTTTTACTACCTTAAAACTGGAAGCAAAACAGCAGGAAAATATATTCAGTAAAATGGAGAAATCAAAAGATAAATGGATCGAATTTATCGACTTCAGTTTTTTAAGTGAAGATTTTAAGGTGCTTTACAAACAACTGATAAGGGAAAGATTTGCAAGGCTAACGATAAAATAATAAGACAATTAACGATTGTTAAAAAAGGCGGAGACGAGGCATACCTGAACCAAAGACGAGGCATGCCTCGTCTCTACAGCCATCCGTGCAATCCGCAACAATCCCCCGGTTCCCGGGGCAAGCTGTGTAATCCGTTTTAATCAGTGATATCCGTTTAGCGTACGATCCGTGTAATCCGTTCAAATCCGTATAATCCCTTTTAACAAAAAAAGGTCCGGACTCAATTAAATGAATCCGGACCGGGTTTAAGGTTGGCGGCGGCCGGATTTTATCCCGACTGGTGCGGGACTCCCACTTTCGCAGTACCATCGTACCACAGACGAGGCATCCGTGTAATCCGTTTTAATCCGCGTAATCCGTTTTAACACAAAAAACCCTGGACTCAGTGAAGAATCCGGGGTTAATCTAAGGTTGGCGGCGGCCTACTCTCCCACTTTACGCAGTACCATCGGCGCTGTCGGGCTTAACTTCTCTGTTCGGAATGGGAAGAGGTGGAACCCCGACGCTATAGCCACCTAAATCTTTGGAGGCGATAAGAAACGAATTCTTATCTCTTTCAGCTAATCAGCAATTAATATCTTTGAAGAAAGGGCAACTGGCTGTTGGCTTCTGGCGGCTGGCCAGTTACTAGTAGCTAGATGCTAGTTGCTTTCTCTTTTATGAACGCAAATTTCTTTAAATTCATTTAACACAAGGGAAGAAACATTGGTATTTAAGAAAAATGGGTATCAAATAGTATCCCGGCCCCGGAAAGTTTCGGGCAATTAGTACCACTCGGCTTTGACATTACTGCCTTTACACCTGTGGCCTATCGACGTTGTAGTCTTCAACGACCCTTAAAGGAAACCTCATCTTGAGGGGAGCTTCGCGCTTAGATGCTTTCAGCGCTTATCTCTGCCATACTTAGCTACCCAGCGGTGCTCCTGGCGGAACAACTGGTACACCAGAGGTATGTCCAACGCGGTCCTCTCGTACTAGTGTCAGGTCCTCTCAAGTTTCCTACGCCCACAACAGATAGGGACCGAACTGTCTCACGACGTTCTGAACCCAGCTCGCGTGCCACTTTAATCGGCGAACAGCCGAACCCTTGGGACCTTCTCCAGCCCCAGGATGTGACGAGCCGACATCGAGGTGCCAAACCGCTCCGTCGATATGAGCTCTTGGGAGCGATCAGCCTGTTATCCCCGGAGTACCTTTTATCCTTTGAGCGATGTCCCTTCCATGCGGAAACACCGGATCACTATGCCCAACTTTCGTCCCTGTTCGACTTGTTTGTCTCACAGTCAAGCACCCTTATGCCATTACACTCTTCTGGCGGTTACCAATCGCCATGAGGGTACCTTTGGGAGCCTCCGTTACTCTTTTGGAGGCGACCACCCCAGTCAAACTACCCACCACACAATGTCTCCCGAGTAATCGGGATTAGGCCCCAGGCAAGCAAAGGGACGTATTTCAAGGATGGCTCCACGGATCCTGGCGAACCCGCTTCATAGCCTCCGTCCTATCCTACACATCACTTACCCAAAACCAATGTGAAGTTGCAGTAAAGGTTCACGGGGTCTTTCCGTCCCGTTGCGGGTAAGCGGCATCTTCACCGCTACTACAATTTCACCGAGCTCATGGCTGAGACAGTATCCAGATCGTTACACCATTCGTGCAGGTCGGAACTTACCCGACAAGGAATTTCGCTACCTTAGGACCGTTATAGTTACGGCCGCCGTTTACCGGGGCTTCAATTCAATGCTTCTCTTACGATAACATCCCCTCTTAACCTTCCGGCACCGGGCAGGTGTCAGGCCTTATACATCATCTTCCGATTTAGCAAAGCCCTGTGTTTTTGATAAACAGTCGCCTGGACCAATTTTCTGCGTCCCGCTTTGCAGCGGGAGCCCCTTCTCCCGAAGTTACGGGGCGATTTTGCCTAGTTCCTTAGCCATGATTCACTCGAGCGCCTCAGGATTCTCTCCTTGACTACCTGTGTCGGTTTGTGGTACGGGTCTCAAATACCTATAGCTTAGCGGATTTTCTTGGAAGCCCTTAGGATCACTATCCGATTGCCCGAAGGCTCTCGGTACTATCGGGTTTCAGCTCAAGAAGCGGATTTACCTACCTCTCTCATTACTTACGCCCTTCAACGTACTATTCCGTCAGTACGCGGATCTTTCATCACTCCGTCCCCACTTCGCAGTATTCAAAAGTACCGGAATATTAACCGGTTTGCCATCGACATCACCTTTCGGCTTAGCCTTAGGTCCCGACTTACCCTGATCCGATTAGCGTTGATCAGGAAACCTTAGTCTATCGGCGAGGGGGTTACTCTCCCCCTTTATCGTTACTTATGCCTACATTTGCTTTTCCAGACGCTCCAGCATGCCTCACGACACACCTTCGACGCAGACTGGAATGCTCCCCTACCAGTACACAAAATAAATTGTGTAATCCATAGCTTCGGTGGTATGTTTGATGCCCGATTATTATCCATGCCCGATCGCTCGACTAGTGAGCTGTTACGCACTCTTTAAATGAATGGCTGCTTCCAAGCCAACATCCTAGCTGTCTCTGCAATCAGACCTCGTTAGTTCAACTTAACATACACTTGGGGACCTTAGCTGATGGTCCGGATTCTTTTCCTCTCGGACGCGGACCTTAGCACCCGCGCCCTCACTCCCGGTGAGCATCTTACAGCATTCGGAGTTTGTCTGGAGTTGATAGGCGGTGAAGCCCTCGCATCCAATCAGTAGCTCTACCTCTGTAAGACTCGTAACCGAGGCTGCACCTAAATGCATTTCGGGAGTACGAGCTATTTCCCAGTTTGATTAGCCTTTCACCCCTACCCACAATTCATCCAAGAGCTTTTCAACGCTCCCTGGTTCGGTCCTCCAGTCCGTGTTACCGGACCTTCAACCTGATCATGGGTAGAACACAAGGTTTCGCGTCAACCCCCACTGACACTGCCGCCCTATTCAGACTCGCTTTCGCTTCGGCTCCGTGACTGAATCACTTAACCTTGCCAGTGAGGAGTAACTCGTAGGCTCATTATGCAAAAGGCACGCCGTCACCCCACTAAAGGGCTCCGACCGCTTGTAAGCGTACGGTTTCAGGAACTATTTCACTCCCCTGTTCGGGGTTCTTTTCACCTTTCCTTCACAGTACTGGTTCACTATCGGTCTCTTTGTAGTATTTAGCCTTACCGGATGGTCCCGGCTGGTTCAGACAGGATTCCTCGTGTCCCGCCCTACTCAGGGTACTGCTAACGCACTGTCAGTTACGTGTACAAGATTTTCACTTTCTATGATATGTCTTTCCAGAACATTTCCACTTCCTTACAGCTATGTATATCGCAGCCCTACAACCCCAAAAATGCCGAAACATCTTTGGTTTAGGCTGATCCCCGTTCGATCGCCACTACTAAGGGAATCACTATTGTTTTCTTTTCCTCCGGGTAATTAGATGTTTCAGTTCCCCGGGTTCGCCTCCGTTATAAACGGATTTCCGATTGCTCGGAAGGGTTGCCCCATTCGGATATCTGCGGATTAACGGTTATTTGCACCTACCCGCAGCTTAACGCAGCTTATCACGTCCTTCATCGCCTCAAAGAGCCAAGGCATCCTCCGTACGCCCTTATTTACTTTCTCTCGCCTATGGTACACAAATCATCACTGATCGTGTACCGGATTTCTCCTTTACGCATTTCTTTTAAAAACTTCTGTTTCTTCCAATATGTCAATGAACTTTATCCTCTCGGACAGGCAGATTTCGAAGGAATCGAACCTTGCTTCTCTCTTTTTCTCGCCACCAGGCAAACCTTGTGATTTACGATTTATGATTTACGATTTACGATTTACGATTTACGATTTATCACTATCCCAATTCGGAATTCGTAATTCTGTATTTCAATCTTTTAATGAACGTGTATTGTTTTTATTTCTACTTGTTTCCAGGTATTTCCAACTTATTCCCACCACTTTTCCAATTCGTAATTTCGTAAATCGTAATTTGTAATTTCGTAAATCGTAATTGTTTTGTGGAGAATAAGGGAGTCGAACCCTTGACCTCTTGAATGCAAATCAAGCGCTCTAGCCAACTGAGCTAATCCCCCAGGTCTATAATCATATGGCTCAAGTCCCGTTATTTCGGGAGATTTACTATTCTTTCATTTACTATTGACTATTTAAATCGAAAATCGTAAATGTGTCAATCGTAAATAATAGTAGTCCCACCCAGACTTGAACTGGGGACCTCTACATTATCAGTGTAGCGCTCTAACCAGCTGAGCTACGGGACTGTTATTCAATTATGAATTACTAATTATGAATTATAAATTATAAATGATATAATCAATAACTTACAATCCTAATCCGATAACTGCCAATTCCGTAATTCCTAATTTGTAATTTTTTTTAAAAAGGAAGAGGACGCGCTATAAACAAAATAGCAAACAATACTTACTCTATTATAACTTCGGTCGGGTACAGTCTCCAGAAAGGAGGTGTTCCAGCCACACCTTCCGGTACGGCTACCTTGTTACGACTTAACCCCAGTCATTGGTTTTACCCTAGGACGCTCCTCGCGGTCACATACTTCAGGTACCCCCAACTCCCATGGTTTGACGGGCGGTGTGTACAAGGCCCGGGAACGTATTCACCGCGCCATGGCTGATGCGCGATTACTAGCGAATCCAGCTTCACGAAGTCGGGTTGCAGACTTCGATCCGAACTGAGACCGACTTTGGAGATTAGCATCCGGTCGCCCGGTAGCTGCCCTTTGTATCGGCCATTGTAACACGTGTGTAGCCCTGGACATAAGGGCCGTGCTGATTTGACGTCATCCCCACCTTCCTCACACCTTACGGTGGCAGTCTCGCCAGAGTCCTCAGCATTACCTGTTAGCAACTGACAATAAGGGTTGCGCTCGTTATGGGACTTAACCCGACACCTCACGGCACGAGCTGACGACAACCATGCAGCACCTTGTACTCTGCCCTTGCGGGAAGCCGAATTTCTCCAGCGGTCACAGCACATTTAAGCCCAGGTAAGGTTCCTCGCGTATCATCGAATTAAACCACATGTTCCTCCGCTTGTGCGGGCCCCCGTCAATTCCTTTGAGTTTCACTCTTGCGAGCGTACTCCCCAGGTGGATAACTTAACGCTTTCGCTAAGCCGCTGACTGTGTATCGCCAACAGCGAGTTATCATCGTTTACGGCGTGGACTACCAGGGTATCTAATCCTGTTTGATCCCCACGCTTTCGTGCATCAGCGTCAGTAAATCCTTAGTAAGCTGCCTTCGCAATCGGTGTTCTGTGTAATATCTAAGCATTTCACCGCTACACTACACATTCCGCCTACCTCAAGATTACTCAAGTAATTCAGTTTCAATGGCTGTTCTACAGTTGAGCTGCAGGATTTCACCACTGACTTAAATTGCCGCCTACGCACCCTTTAAACCCAATAAATCCGGATAACGCTTGCACCCTCCGTATTACCGCGGCTGCTGGCACGGAGTTAGCCGGTGCTTATTCACGCATTACCGTCAGTTCCGGACACGTCCGGAATGTTCTTCATGCGAAAAAGCAGTTTACAACCCATAGGGCATTCTTCCTGCACGCGGGATGGCTGGTTCAGGCTCTCGCCCATTGACCAATATTCCTCACTGCTGCCTCCCGTAGGAGTCTGGTCCGTGTCTCAGTACCAGTGTGGGGGATCTTCCTCTCAGAACCCCTAGACATCGCAGCCTTGGTGAGCCGTTACCTCACCAACAAGCTAATGTCACGCATGCCCATCTGTTACCGCCGAAACTTTAACTGAAAAATCATGCGACTTCTCAGTACTATGGGGTATTAATCCGCATTTCTACGGGCTATCCCCCTGTAACAGGCAGGTTGCATACGCGTTACTCACCCGTGCGCCGGTCTCTAAGTATTGCTACCTATACCCCTCGACTTGCATGTGTTAAGCCTCCCGCTAGCGTTCATCCTGAGCCAGGATCAAACTCTCCGTTGTATAGAAAATTTTAAAAATGTTTTCTGTCCTGACCCGACTTTCTGAACTTATTATCCAATAAGCTGTCGCAGCTTATCTCATTCGTAGTTTGTCTTCTTTCCTTCTCAAATATCTTCAATGAACTCACTTGTTCGTATTCTCATTCTTGTCTTCCGTTATCCCTGATTTTTTCAGGCGAAAGTTCGGCAAAGGTAATCCAATTTTCCGTTTCTCCAAAACTTTTTTTCCGTTTTTTTTTCCGGTATCCTTATCCCCCCGTTGCCTCAATCATGCTGTGAACGCCGATAAAAGTTCCCGTTAATCGTTCCCTGAAATCGTGGTGCAAATGTAAACGGTTTTAAGCCCGACTTGCAGCATCCCAATAAAAAACTGATGAATTTCCTGCTTTTTCTTCACTTAAAAATGCATGTGCCAAAATTTCAGCAGGATAGGTGTGTTAACTGAATGTTAAGCCTGATTTACCACCCGAAAAATAGAGTGATTTAGTGTAAAACCGGGCCGAGGAACAGGCTTCAGATGATCGTTGCCTCAAAGATTTCGGCGAATTTTTGCAAAACCACCTTTTTCACTGAAGCAAAATCCTGCCTTTCGCCGAGCTCCTTTTCAAGTGAAGTCACCCCTTTATCGGAAAAACCGCATGGATTGATGTGTTTAAAATATTCAAGATCGGTATTAATGTTTAAAGCAAACCCGTGCATAGTCACGAATCGGGAGCTTTTTACCCCGATTGCGCAGATTTTACGTGCACCCGGCTTACCAACATCGAGCCAGACACCCGTAGCCTTCGGATCGCGTGACGCCTCAAGGCCATAAACAGAAACCGCCCTGATAATTGCTTCCTCTATATTATATATGTATTGCCTGAGACCAATTCCAAAATTTTCGAGATCGAGAATCGGATAACCTACGATCTGCCCCGGCCCATGATAAGTAATATCTCCGCCACGATCTGTCTTGAAGAAAACAGCGTCCTTAGCTTGTAGCTGGATATAATTCAGGAGCAGGTTATGCTCATCGCCGCTTTTACCCAGCGTGTAAACATGCGGATGCTCCACAAAGATCAGGTAATTTGGCGTTGGAACTCTTTCTCCGGCATCAGCATTGCTGTTTGCCTTTTTCAGTTCTACGATCTGTTGCAATAACTCTTCCTGCTTTTCCCAGGTATATTTATATTCAGAAATTCCCAGATCGAGGAATTTTACTTCTTTATTATTCATCTGAGCTCAGCGTATGTGTTTTTCAGCGTGATACGAAGACCGGACAAGAGGTGCACTCTCAACAATCCGGAATCCTCTTCGAAGTCCTTCACTCTTTAACCTGGCAAATTCATCGGGGTGGATGTATTCTGCAACTTCAAGATGGGTTCTTGTGGGTTGTAAATACTGACCCATAGTAAATATTTCACATCCCGCACTCACGAGATCATCCATTGTTTTATGGATCTCATCGCTTGTTTCACCCAAACCCAGCATAATTCCAGACTTCGAAACACACGGGGAAACTGAAATTTTTCGGATGACATCCAGGCTGGTCTGGTATTTGGCCCGACTCCTGACCAATGGTGTGAGCCTTTCGACCGTTTCGAGATTGTGTGAAATAATATCCGGTGCGGCATTTGCGACCATTTGAATCAATTCCGGCCTGTTATCAAAATCAGGAATTAACACCTCTATCGTGATGCCGGGATTTATCAGTTTAACAGCGGTAATGGTAGCTTCCCAGTGTGAAGCTCCCCCATCCTCAAGATCATCGCGATCGACAGAAGTAATAACGGCATGTTTTAATCCCATCAACTTTACCGATTCTGCCAGTTTTAAAGGCTCATCCGGATCGGGTGGGAATGGTTTCCCGGTACGAGTGGCACAAAATTTACAGGAACGGGTACAAATTTCACCCAGAATCATGAAAGTTGCAGTACCGGCACCCCAACATTCGCCCATATTAGGACATTGTCCGCTGGAACATATTGTATGCAACCCGTGACCGGCGACTACTTGTTTAACGTGCCGGTAATTAGCTCCAAGCGGCAACTTGATTTTAAGCCAGTCGGGCTTTCTTTTAATATCCATTTTAACCACCAATTTTTGAGGGTGCCAAGATAAGCATTTTAAAGAACTGTTAAATTTGGAATTGCATTTTGGGTTTATATTAATCCCTTGCAATGAATTACAATTTATCAAAGAATATTTGTATCTTTGAATTCGGGTCTAAATCTAAATAAGTGATACAAAAACAGTTCTATAAAATACTGAATAGAGAAGGAACTGACAGATTGAGGGTCCGACTTGAAATTAATAAAGGAGAATTGATTAACATTGTAGTGCAATATGAGAGTTTGATAGAGAATAAGTGGAAAGCAATTGTCCGGTATGATATCAAACATGGCTTTTTTCATCGGGATATGATGACAGCAAATGGGGACAAAATTAAAACTCCGATTGATATTTCAGATTTGAATTCAGCAACAATCTATGCAGAACAGGATATCAAAGATAAGTGGGAGCATTACAAACAAAGGTATTTAAAAGGATTAAAGAAATGACAAACAAAGAAATAGTAAACAGGAATATTGGATTAACATTTGATTTGGTACGTAAAATCATTGAAAATCCTGAATTGATTGAAAAAATACCCGATAATAGTGTAATTGAATTTGTAGAAAAAGATTTTGAATTAAAGAAAAAGAAGTACGCAAAAAATAGCAAATTGGTAAGAGTAAATAATGAGATTAAATTAGAATAACCAATGAGATTTATTTCCCTATAGCCGATTAATCATATCATTTAATATTATGCTTTATTTTTTCCCTCAATTTGTTTTTTTGACTTATTCTTTATATCGCAAATAGGTAGTCTCTATCTGCTCAATTAATCCTCTGTACAACTCGACAAGTTTTTCCATATCACTTAATTACTGAAATACGCCTTTATAAATCGCTAAAAACCTCAAAGGTTTTGGAAACCTTTGAGGTTTATGTACTGGAGTCGTAAGGTTCTAATATCTTTTCATACTTTTGGAACTCTTTCAAAATCTGTAGCAGATGAGCGTATTCAGTGTTTTAAAAAAATATCCGTCTACCTTTTGGGTGGCCAATATTATGGAGTTATTCGAACGGTGGGCCTGGTATGGTTTTTATATCATATTTGCCTTGTACCTTACCAACTCCACCGACGAAGGGGCGCTTGGATTTTCACAGACTCAAAAAGGGTGGATCATGGGAATTGGTACAGCTTTTCTCTACCTGTTGCCGATAATGACAGGCGCCCTCTCAGACCGGATCGGCTACCGGAAAACACTTTTTATCGCTTATACTATATATACTATAGTGTTCCTTCTTATTCCCATATTCAAATCCTATGTAGCTGTTTTCACCATTTATCTGTTTCTGGCAGTCGGAGCGGCCCTCTTTAAGCCCATTATATCGGCTACCGTGGCCAAGACAACCGATGAAGAGAGTTCATCAATAGGATTTGGAATTTTTTATATGATGGTCAATATTGGTGCATTTATCGGTCCGTTTGTCACCGGTTATGTCAGAAAATTTTCCTGGGATTACGTTTTCTATTCCTCAGCTGCGGTAATTGCAGTCAATTTTATTCTTGTTGCCTTTTTTTACAAGGACCCAATAAAAAAAGATGCAAGCACTGATCAGCGCTATACCTTCAAACAGCAGGCAGGTTTTGTTTTTGGAAATATCCGGAAAGCCTTGTCAGACTGGAGATTCAGCCTGTTTCTGTTAATTATTGCAGTATTCTGGACCATGTATAACCAGTTTTACATGAGTTTGCCGGTTTTTATCGATCAATGGGTGGATACACGGATTATCTATGATTCACTGATCAACTACTGGCCATGGCTGGCACATCAGCTCGGAACCTCCGAGGGAACCATACCTGCCGAATATATCATGAATGTCGATGCAGGTGCCATCATTTTGTTCCAGATTGTAATATCCTATATTGTAATGCGCTACAAGCCGCTTAGCGCCATGATTGCCGGAATACTGATCGCATCGGTCGGTCTTGGTCTAAGCCTTGCTACTCAGAACGGTCTTTACATCGTATTGTCATTGTTGATTTTCTCCGTAGGTGAGATGTCGAGTTCCCCTAAGATCACAGAATACATCGGTCGTATCGCCCCTCCTGACAAGACGGCTCTTTACATGGGATGTTCGTATATCCCACTTGCCATTGGTTATATATTTGCCGGCATTGTCTCCGGGAATGTTTACCAGACCCTCTCCGACAAAATAACACTAACTCAACGGGAGATAGCTGCCCGGGGTATCGATCTTCCCGAAATAGGGGATACCTTTACTAAAAATGATTTCTTTAGCACAGCGGCAACTAAAATGAATATGTCAACCGATCAGCTTACGCAATTTTTATGGGATAAGTATGAACCCTCTTCATTCTGGCTTGTTGTTCTCGGCATGGGGGTAACAGCGTCGGCATTGCTGTTTTTGTACGATCAGTTTATCATCAGAAAGAGATAACTTTACAAAGGAGAATAAATTAATACCTGACCGATGATTACAAGATTCAATAAGTTACACATCAGAAAGAGGGTTTTGATTTTCTTCCTGTTTATAAGCAGCCTTACGGCTACAGGCCAGAACGATTATCACATTTTTCAGTATTATGAGCCCTTTACCCCCGATAGTACCGGATCGTTTTATATCGCGGTTGACAATGTGAATTTCTTTAAAAACAATGAGTATAAAGGTGATATAGCTACCGGCTACACGCTTACCGGTGCGTGGCTTCGTCCTAAACTGGTTTATTATCCTGATAAGAAACTAAGAATGGAATTCGGGGGAAATGTTCTTAAGTACAATGGACGTGACGAGTATCATCATCTTTCACCATGGTTTAACGTACAATTTCAGCCAACCGAAAAAATCTCTGTGATTCTCGGAAATCTGAATGCCAACCAAAATCACAACTTGCCCGAACCAATCGCAGATCCTGAAAGGTTTCTTACTGCCAAACCCGAGGCAGGTCTTCAGATCATGTATAAATCACCCAATTTTACTGCAGATCTGTGGATCGACTGGCAACAGTTCATCCTGAAGGGAGATCCGATTAAGGAACAATTTGCCTTCGGAACCAGGACGAACTGGAAAATACTGGAAAAAGGCAGTTCCAGCCTCTCAATCCCCTTTGCATTTTATGGCTGGCATCAGGGAGGTGAAATCGATATCGCGCAAGGACTTGCAAAATCCTACATCAGTATCACTCCAGGTCTCTCCTATATGAAAAAACTTTCCGGCAAAACTTTCAGGCAATGGAGGTTAAATACCCATTATTCACTTTCAACTTATCCCGAAGATGGCATTGTCTTCCTGGAACCGAAGGGTTGGGGATTTTATGCAAACAGTTCGATGGCTACCCGTTTTGGAGGATTAACACTTGCATACTGGCATGGTCATCAGTTCTATACGCCACAGGGCGGCCCACTCTATCAAAATCTGTCGTACTCAGGAACAAAAATGATTCCTGAAAACAAATTGTTGAATCTGAAGTATCATTTTGATTACGAGCTCATGCCTCAAACTTTTTTTGGCTTCCGGTTTGATTACTATTATGATACCATTAACCGGCAAACGATGAATAGTGCAGCATTGTACGTGGTTGTTAATTTCGGAGGATCACCTAAAATTAATCGTCGCTTTTCATTGATTCAGTAGAAGTTATTTTTATGCAGAAGTTGTTAATTCAAAAATATTAAATACTTTTGCAGTCCCGATTTTATCCTCATTTGCTGAAGTATTAATCGGGCGTTGTGGCAACCTTAGCAAAATGTTATTAACAATTTATTGTTGGTAAACCTGTTACAACTCCTGTTAATCGTGTGAATCAGCAAAAAATGGATTGTCACATTTAAAACTTGAAACGAAAGTGGATACTTTAAGTTACAAAACAATATCGTTGAACAAAGCAACGGTAAACAAAGAGTGGGTCATCGTAGATGCCACCGATCAGATTCTGGGTCGTTTGGCCAGCAAAGTGGCACTTGTCCTTAGGGGTAAGCATAAACCAGGATACACTCCTCATGTTGATTGTGGTGATAACGTGATCGTTATCAACGCTGAAAAAGTAAAATTAACCGGGAATAAATGGAAGGGTAAAGAGTATATCCGTCATACAGGTTATCCCGGAGGTCAGCGAGTACAGACTGCTGCGGATATTCTGAAAAAATATCCCGAAAGACTCATGGAAAAATCTGTGAAAGGAATGCTCCCGAAAAATAGTCTCGGTGCAAAACTTTTCACCAATCTGCATGTATTTGTAGGCGCGAATCATGACAAGGAAGCACAGCAGCCAAAATTTATTAACCTGGACAATATTAGGTAAGTATCATGGAAATCATTAACACTATTGGCAGAAGAAAAACTGCTGTTGCCCGTGTATATCTTTCTGAAGGAAAAGGAAACATTACCATCAATAAACGGGAATTAAACGAATATTTCCCCGTAGGAACTTTGCAATACATTGTACTTCAGCCATTTAATCTTTGTGAGGTAGCCGGTCAGTACGATGTAAAAGTCAATCTCGACGGTGGTGGCTTAAATGGTCAGGCGGAAGCTCTTCGTCTGGGTATTTCACGTGCCCTGCTCAAAATCAACGAAGCCGAGTATCGTCCCAAACTGAAAGCTGCCGGTTTTCTGACACGTGATCCACGCGAGGTGGAACGTAAAAAACCGGGACGTCCGAAAGCGCGTAAACGCTTCCAGTTCTCGAAACGTTAATCTTCGGATTGAAATTTTTTTTAATAAATATTGTTTAGCATCTAAATTACCCGGACTCCAATTATTTTGGACTACCGGGTAATTGACTGAACAGAACGTAAACAAATCATTATTATGCCAAGAACAGAATTTAAGCAATTGCTTGACGCAGGTGTACATTTCGGTCACCTTAAGCGTAAATGGAACCCGGCTATGGCTCCTTATATCTTTATGGAGAAGAACGGGATTCACATCATTGACCTGCAAAAAACGATCGTCAAAATTGACGAAGCCGCCGAAGCACTCAAACAAATCTCCAGATCAGGCCGGAAAATACTTTTCGTTGCCACGAAGAAACAGGCTAAATTAATTGTTGCTGAAAAGGTTAGCGCAGTAAATATGCCTTACGTTGCTGAGCGCTGGCCAGGTGGTATGCTTACCAACTTCCCGACAATCCGCAAGGCTGTAAAGAAAATGTCCTCGATCGATAAAATGACCAAGGATGCTGCATGGGACAATTTATCAAAACGTGAGAAATTGCAGATTACCCGTCAGAGAGCAAAGCTTGAAAAGGTTTTGGGATCGATCGTTGATCTTACCCGTCTTCCCGCCGCCCTTTTTATCGTTGATGTTTTAAAGGAAAAAATCGCAGTACGCGAAGCACAGCGCCTGAGTATCCCCATTTTTGCAATGGTCGATACCAATTCGAATCCTGAAGGAATCGATTTCGTTATCCCTTCAAACGACGATGCATCACAATCCATCGAGTTAATCATCAATACAATGTGCGAGGCTATTAAAGATGGTCTTTCGGATCGTAAGGTTGAACGCGAAAAAGATGAGACTGACGAAAAACCATTTACCTTAAAGAAAAGTGGTCGTAAAGCGGTTGTTAAAATCATCGTGGAAGACGACATCGAAGAAGCTGACGAAAAGGAAGAATTTACCGATGAAAAAATAGCTGATTTATTAAACGATGAAGATCTTTCGGATGAAGGTGATATTATTGATGATGAAGTTATTGACGAGTCCCTTCCTGAAGAGGACGTAATTGATATAAAATAATTAACTGCATATAAATTTCTGAATAATGAATATTTCTACTGCTGATGTTGTAAAGTTGCGCAAAGCAACCGGTGCCGGAATGATGGATTGCAAAAATGCGCTTACAGACGCAGAAGGCAATTTTGACCGTGCCATCGAAATCATCCGCGAAAAAGGAAAATTAGTTGCCAGCAAACGCGCCGACAGGGAATCCTCTGAAGGAGTTGTTCTCGCCAAAGTATCTGATGACAAAACTTTTGGGGCTATTTCGTCATTAAATTGCGAAACAGATTTCGTGGCTAAAAATGAGAATTTCATCGCCCTGAACGAAAAGATCCTTACTAATGCGATTGCCGCTAAATGTGCCAGTCTTGATGAAGTGAAGGCTTTGATCATGGATGGCAGAACAATCGGAGAACAGGTACTTGAACAGACCGGCATCATTGGTGAAAAAATTGAGTTGCCTTACTACGCTTCCATCGAGTCTGCGTATGTTGTCGCTTATATTCACCCCGGCAATAAACTGGTTACCCTTGTTGGTTTTAGTAAAATCATTGAAAATCAAGCAGGAAGAGACGTTGCAATGCAAATTGCGGCAATGAGTCCTGTTGCTGTTGACAGCAATGATGTTGCACCTGAAATCGTTGAACAGGAGTTAAAAATTGCCAGGGAGAAATTCCGTCTTGAGGGAAAACCTGAAGCAATGCTTGATAAAATTGCCCAGGGAGCACTGAATAAATTTTATAAGGACAGCACCCTTTTAAACCAGGATTTTGTCAAAGACAATAAAGTAACTATTCGTCAATACCTCACAGGCGTTGACAAAGACGTGAAAGTAACCGGATTTGTCCGTTTCACTTTGAATGTATAATAAATAGTTTCTATACTATAAGAAGAGCCTCAGTTTTGGGGCTCTTTTTTTCGTTTACTGCTGACTAAATACCTCCACATTTAACTTAAATAGGAACTCAATATTTAGTCAGATATCCTTATGTTTAAACTTTTTGACGTAGCTTTGTCCTGAAAAACTAAAATAATGGTAAAGTATAGAAGAGTCTTACTGAAGCTTTCCGGAGAATCACTCATGGGAGAAAAACTTTATGGCATTGACCCAGCCCGGTTAACAGATTATGCCGAACAGATAAAGGAGGCAGTGGAATTGGGAGTACAGTTGGGCATTGTAATTGGCGGCGGAAATATTTTCAGAGGACTTTCCGGCTCCTCAAAAGGGTTTGACAGAGTGAAGGGCGACCAGATGGGTATGCTTGCAACGGTTATCAATAGCCTGGCACTGAATTCTGCACTCACAGTCATTGGCGTCAAATCAAGAGTGCTGACAGCAATCAGGATGGAACCAGTAGGCGAGTTCTATTCGAAAGACAAAGCAATTGAAACACTTGAACGAGGCGAAGTGGCCATCTTTTCGGGCGGAACAGGGAATCCCTATTTTACTACCGATACAGGCTCTTCGCTACGCGGAATTGAGATCGAAGCTGACGCGATGCTTAAAGGAACCCGTGTCGACGGGATTTATACTGCCGATCCGCTTAAAGATCCCAATGCTACAAAATTCAGCGATATCACTTTTGATGAAATTTATAACCGCGGATTGAAAATCATGGATCTCACTGCGACCACAATGTGCAAGGAGAACAATTTACCCATTATTGTTTTCGATATGGATACGGTGGGTAACCTGATCAAAGTGTTGAAAGGCGAACCAATCGGTACGGTTGTACACAACTAGAGAAACAAATCTTTGAATGTTCGCTGGTTATTTTATTTTTCGTAATTTTGTTTTGAACTACTTCAAGTTTTAATTTATTCGGCCCCTATGAACGAAGAAATACAAATGCTTATTGATGACACCACCGAAAGGATGGAACATGCAATTGCACATCTTGATCACGAACTGGCTCACATCCGGGCGGGGAAAGCGAGTCCCCGGATGATTGAAAGTGTTGTTGTTGATTATTACAGCGTACCTACCCCCATAATGCAGGTATCGAATGTAAGTACACCCGACGCCAGAACGATCGCAATACAACCTTGGGACAAGAAAATGATTCAGCCAATTGAAAGAGCCATAATCAATTCCAATCTTGGTTTTAATCCCGAAAACAACGGTGAATTCATCCGGATAAACGTTCCTGTTCCTACGGAAGAACGACGCCGTAATCTTGTCAGGGATGCTCACAAAGAGGGTGAAATTGCCAAGGTAAGCATCAGGGCAGCCCGTAAGGATGCCAACGATTACCTTAAAAAACTGCTTAAATCAAAAGAGATTTCCGAAGATGACGAAGGAGTTACAACAGAAAAAATTCAGGACTTTACTGATCGGTTTACCAGGAAAGTTGATGAATTAATCGCCAAGAAAGAGAAAGATATTCTCACCGTCTAATTTCGTTTATACGATATAAAATTAAAAAGCTGTCTTCAAAGGCAGCTTTTTAATTCCCCGGAATTCCGGAACAAAGAACTCAACGATCCGTAAAAATGTCGAAAGGATATCGAAAACATATGCTGGTGACTCGTCCTGATTTTTGTTTACAGATTCAGAAGTGACCGGGTGACTGCAATGATAAATTGAGCAAAGTCAGCTCATGGCAAGTGACCGGGTGACTACAGTTAAAAATTGAGCAGAGTCAACAGGCGTTTGATCCGTTATTTTGGAAGTCACCCGGTCACTAAAAGTCTGCGGGCGTCCGTTCGTTATTTTAAAAGTCACCCGGTCACTTTCCATATCTGACTGCGTTCCTTTCCCTACTTTACCTGTAATTGCTAACTCAACTTCTCCTCCCATATCCGTTTACGGAATTTATTAACGCAAAATAACCCGCAAGGATCTTACGGGTTATTCTGTTGGGAGCGTTCTGCTCCGTACTAATTATGTAATCCAGATGTAAAGTAAAAGAATCCTGTTTTACTGTATTTTAATTAACAACCATAAATCACTATACTTGGGATATTTTCCGCGAATTTCAGCGACCCTGTTCCGGGCAGTCGTTTCATCATCGTAACTATTGACGCTTACACGATACAAACCCGCTTCATTGACAAGAATTCCGGGAAAGAAATCTTCAGCCATCAATTGTTTTTTAAATTTTTGAGCGTTTTCGTAAACCGCATAACTGCCAAGAATGATATAGAATCTTTTCGTTCCGAAATCCTTTGCCTCGCCACTTGCTGCCGTGACCTTCTCCTCTTTTGATGTTACAGGTTTAGCTTCAACAGTCTCTGATTTAACAGGTTCAGGTTTTGGTGCAATCTTCTTGGTTTTGCAGCCAACTGTCATTATTACAACCAGTAAAAGAATGATATTCAGTATTTTCATTTTTATTAATTATTAATAAATATACCCGGTGAAGATACAAAAAAAATGAAAATTTGAATATATCAAATTCATTTATTAAATTTACCTCAATCAACCAAACTTTTACATAGCCCTTGCGTAATAAAACAGGACAAGTCAAACGAGTATCAAAAAATAACCACTTATGAACAAGGAGAAATATCCCTTAATTTTCATTGTCGAAGATAATTCCGTTTATAATAAAATTATTGCTAATCATTTACGTTCGCATAAACTGATAAGAACTGAAAGTTTCACGAGCGGTGAGGAATGCCTTAAAAACATCAACAGGAAACCGGATATTGTAATCCAGGATTATCTGCTTGATGGGATCAATGGTATCGATGTGCTGAGAGCGACCAAAAGAAAATACCCCGAAACCGATTTTATTTTTTTGTCGGGCCAGGATAATATTGAGGTGGCCATTAATTCGATGAAATATGGCGCTTATGACTATATTGTCAAAGATCAGTTTGCCCTGACTAAGCTCACCGATAAAATTAACAAGATCATGATCCACCACGAACTTGTTAACAGCAACAAACGCTATAAGCTTGGGATCACCCTGTTTTTTGTTGCCCTCGCAATTATTATTCTGATCTTTGCCAGTCTTACGATTTTCTTTCCTGAAACCTTTTCAATATTAGGCAATTAATCCCAGATAAGGTATTTCAATCTTTTCGGTTTAAAGAGTTAAACCGGAGTCTGAGCATTATAAACAGCTTTATTCCAGGCATCTGTTTAACCCCAGATAGCCGGGTTAACGATAGGGATATCACGCCTTCCATCAAAAAACCGGATAATACTTGCAGAAGCTTCCCTGGCTGTCATGATACGTGTATCAATGGTTCCGGTTGCATTATGCGGAGTCAGTACAACATTATCCATTGAAAACAGTTCGGGGCTTATAATCGGTTCATGTTCGAAAACATCAAGTCCGGCTCCCCCGATTTTGCCATCTAACAGGCCCCGGACGAGTGCACCTTCGTTGATCACAGGTCCTCTGGAGGTATTTATGAGATAAACACCGTCTTTCATCCGTGAAATTTGCTTTTCATCTATTAAATGAAGGGTATCCTCCGTTAAGGGACAATTCAGCGAAATGACATCTGACCGCTGAAGAAGTTCATCAAAAGGTACCCAGGTAACGTTATGCTGAAGTTCAAGAGCAGCATCCAATCGTGTGCGGTTAAAATAGATAACCTTCATTCCCGAAGCCACTGCACGCCTCGTCAACGCACGTCCGATTCTTCCCATCCCGATAATGCCCAGGGTTTTTCCCCACGGTGAACTCCCCAGGTTTTCCATCATGCCCCATTTCAGACCTGACGGATTTCGTAATTTTCGGTCAGTCTCGCATATTCTGCGCATTAGGGTAATCATAAGTCCCATAGCCATTTCGGCAGTAGGTTCTGTTACAGAGTCGGGAGTATTACATACTGCAATTCCCTTTGATGTCGCAAAATCCAGGTCAATATTATTGTATCCGACACCAAAGTTGGAAATGATTTTCAGTTGCGTTGCCAGTTTGAGCATTTCAGCCTTTAACGGCAGTGTAAATACCGATAATACCCCATCAGCACCAGCAATATGTTTTTGGAGATCACCTTCATTAAAACTAAAACTTTCAGGATAAATAATCTCAAACCGATCCTCAAGATCCGTTAAACCGGATCTTGGGACCTGGGCCATAACAAGAATTTTTTTCTTCATACCGGGTTTAACTCTTTATTTTGATTTCCCGGATGAAACAACAAGAGCAGGTTTGAATATTTGGGAATATTCTGCAGGGTTATGGAACAACGCCACAACACGCTTAATCTCCTCATCGGTTTGAAGCGCGGCCACAATTGCTCCCTTTTGATAATAGAAACGTGATACAATTTCGTCCTTTAAAAGATCGCGTATTTCCTTGCCCGACTTGTCGAGATCCTGGTCAAGATTCAGCGCCAGGCCTTTTTCAAGCGCAGCAAATTCGTTTTTGGCACCATCGAAATAACGCTCTTTCCGGGCGGTCTCGATAAGCACCTTTAATGTTTGTTCACTCCTCGATTCGTAGGAGAATTTCTTATCAATCAAAAACTGATGAAACTCCTTATAAATATCATCGTCAATGGTAAATTGGTCTGCGGGAGCTATGGTTTTGTGATTAGCTGCAAATAATGTTGCAAAATCGAAAATCATATAATCCTGTACCAGCTTATACGACAGCGCACTTAATGTATCCTGAACGTTACGGATATCAGGAGTAACTCCTCCCCCATCCTTTACAACACGGCCATTTTTGGTTTTAAATTCAGTAATCAGTGAATCGGGAATATTTCCGACACTTCCATCAGCATTCCTGTGAGAATAATCGAGCGCCTGTATACACCGGCCACTTGGAATATAGTATTTGGCCGTTGTAACTTTAAGTTTCGTGTTGTAACTGAGGTCGCGTGTGGTTTGTACAAGTCCTTTTCCAAATGTACGGTTACCCATAATCACAGCACGATCAAGATCCTGGAGCGCGCCGGCAACAATTTCTGAGGCCGATGCAGATCCGCTATTAACCAGGACAACCAACGGCATCACCGAATCAACAGGCTGTTCTGTTGCACGGTAGGTTTTATCCCATTGCGAAACTTTTCCTTTGGTACTCACGATTTCCTGTCCATGATTGACAAAGAGGTTGGTTACTTTAACGGCTTCGCCAAGTAAACCGCCCGGGTTCGAACGAAGGTCGAGAACCAGGGTCGAAGCCCCTTTCTTGTCCCTAAGATCAAGAATTGCATCACGGACACTCTCAGCGCATCCATCGGTAAAACTCGAAAGACGGATATAACCTGTTTTGGCATCGATCATTCCATAATAGGTCACCGGATCGATCTGAATCTCTTCACGGACAATATCAAGTGTGAAAGGTTTCTTCTCCCCCGGGCGCTGCATCTTAACCTTGACCGGTTTTTTTGCAGGACCTTTTAATATTTCCGAGACATCGGAAACAACCATCTTATCAACCGGTTTTCCATCGACTTCAATAAAAATATCGCCGGCCTTCAACCCGTTTACCTGTGCCGGAAAACCTTCATAAGGCTCGGCAACCATAATCTGATTACCCCGTTTACTAATCATTGCACCGATACCGGCATACTCACCCGTGGTCATAAACTTAAATTCGTCCATTTCAGACTCAGGAATAAACACAGTATAAGGGTCAAGTGTTTCAAGCATATCATCGATCCCGGTCTTTATCAATTTGTCGGCTTCTACCTCATCGACATAGAAAAGGTTCAACTCCCGGACCAACGTATAAAAGATATCGAGGTTTTTTGAAATTTCGAAATTCTTCTGATCACTTTTAAATCCCCAGAATGAAAGTCCGAGGATGACTACAAAAGACACGGCAAGCGCTGTCTTCAACATTTTGTTACTCATATGATTTGATCCTTTATTAAATATCACAATTCATTACGCCCAATCTTACAAAGGTAATAAACTCAGGGTTATTACAGAAAAAAAGGGAGATAATTACCTTCGGCTTCACAGACTGTCTGTTCTCACAACAAACCGGCATACCATTCTGTTGTGCCGGTTCAAACTTTTAATGTATTTTTAACACGTAAAAACATATCGTATTGAGCAAGGGTTTAGTTATTAAATCAACAGGAAGCTGGTACGCGGTAAAAGCGGATACTGGTGAAATTTATGAATGCCGGATCAAAGGTAAACTTCGGATGAAAGAAGTACGCACCACTAACCCGGTTTCGGTAGGCGATCGTGTGGAATTTGAACTTCAGCATGACGAAACCACAAAAGGTGGAGTGGCCGGAATTATTTTTGCCGTCGAACCCCGAAAAAACTATATTATCCGCAAAGCTTCCAACCTGTCGAGAGAGAGCCAGATCATAGCGGCGAATATCGACCAGGCCTTTATTGTTGTGACGGTAAATTATCCGGTTACCTTGCCGGGATTTATCGACCGGTACCTCGTATCGGCGATGGCTTACCGGATTCCGGCCTGCCTGGTCTTCAATAAACTCGATTTATACAACGACAAGGATTACGCGAAACTTGAAGAATATCTGCAGACCTACGAATCGATAGGCTATAAATGTTTCCAGGTTTCGGCTGAGAAAAATTTCAATATAGATTTACTGAGCGAGGAAATCAAAGGTAAAATCTGCCTCTTTTCGGGCCTGTCGGGAGTCGGAAAATCATCCATTTTAAATTGCATCGATCCGGAACTGACACTTAAAACCGGGATAATATCCGATCATCATCAACAGGGAAAGCATACCACAACGTTTGCTGAAATGTTTGAAACAAAATACGGCGGTTACATTATTGATACGCCGGGCATCCGGGGATTTGGTGTCATAGATATGGCCAAAGAGGAGATAGCCCATTACTTTCCCGAAATGTTTGAGTTACTTGATCAATGCCGGTTTTTCAATTGCACCCACACCCATGAACCGGGGTGTGCCGTAAAAGCAGCAGCTGAAAAAGGTGAGATTCCCGCAACGAGATATGAGTCATACCTTTCGCTGATTGCAGAGGACAATGGCAAGTACAGACAAGGTTAAACGAAACTAAGAGTTGGGATAAAACTGAAGTTCAGAAAGTTCACTGCCAATTTTCTGTATAGTTTCCGTAATCCGAAGAGCCTGACTCTCTGATAGTGTTTTCTCGCCTTTGGCATATTGATTCAGAAGAGTTCGGTTCATACCGGCCCGTTTTGCCACACCTGTAACAGAAAGCGGAAAATATTCAAATAAATCCTGTAAATTTATTTGCAATTTGAGTTCGTATTCCCCCCTGACTAATTTGTCAGAGACATTTTCACCGGCTTCAATCAGCCCTTCAAGGTGCAGATCAATTGCTTCACGAATGTTTTTCTTCAATTCACCAAGATTGTTTCCGGCTGAAAAGCATCCTGGCAAACTGGTTATTTCGGCCCACCAGCCATCCTGATTCGGACGAACCAGTACATCTACTTTTTCCATCGTATCACTTTTCATATTAATAAAAGTATCTATTTTGATACTTTTATGCAAATAATAAAATATTTCTTTGAAATAAATTTTATCAATTCAGGTTCTTTTCCGCACCTTTTCAGATGACCCCGGTTGTGCCGTAAAAGATGATTTAAACCGGGGTTAAGGTGGAATTATGCAAAGATGGAAAGCTAAAAATGGATGAACTTATTGCATTTTGTAAAGGTCACTTAAGAAATCTTCAAAAAGCATTACATTGCGAAACCCATCTTTTTTCAGCCCCTTGCACAATTTCACATCCCTGGTTAGAAGGACTAACCCTGTATCGATTGATGGTGCAACGAAACTTATATCCTTAATATCAATGGGTTCACATAATTTTTTAGCATATTCTAATGAGTTTTTAGTCAATGCAATAGAAGGAATTACAGACATCAGGGAGAAAACCTTCAATAAGTATTTTTGCAATTGCTGCTCATCCAACTTCGTCTTTTCAAGGATAATACCCTTGTATTCATCTAATTCCGTTAAAAGATACTGCGGAAATACAAAATTAAAATACGTAAGTAATTTTAGATATTGTGATTTTCCGCTAATAAGCATACTCATTACAATATTGGCGTCTATCACGTAATTAAACATCTCTGGTCACTTTTAAAAAAACACGCTTACCATAATCATTCCACGCTTTTTCACGAGCCTTTGATAAAATACGCTCATTTAAATCAGTAGTTTTTAAATCGTCAAGGATCTCTTTTGCCGTTAGTTTGAGTATGGCTTTTGTTAAATATTCCTGCAGATATTTCTCTAACGTATCTTTTCCGTATTCATTTACAATGTCTTCTTCAACTTGAACTTTAAATTCTACCATTGTGTTCATACGAATGAATTTTATTTATTTAAGCAAATTTATAAAATCTTTTACCAAAAACTGAAAATTTTATATAAATTTGTCCCGAATAAAAACAGATTGACACAATGAACAGCAGTACTTTTTACTTTTGGTTTGGTTATCTTGGCCTTCGCACGGAGACTGAACGGTAAAGTATTGTCACAACAATATTAAATCAAAAGAGGTCTCCGAATTCGGAGACCTCTTTTTTTACAAATAAATTAATCGATGATCAAATGAAACTTGCAGTAATTGGACTTGGGCTGATTGGTGGTTCGATGGCAAAAGATTTACGAAGAACCAGATTTGCCACCGAAATTATTGGTGTGGACAGCAACCCTGAAAATGCGCGGATTGCTCTCGAAATTGGCCTGGCTGACAGAATTGAAAGTCTTGAAATTGCGGTCAAAGAAGCGGACATCGTCATTGTTGCGATTCCTGTCGACATGATTGTGGTATTGCTTCCTTATATTCTGGATCATATCTCTGCTTCGACTACTGTAACTGATGTCGGATCAACAAAACGCGAGATTACTGAGGCCATAAAAGATCATCCCCTGCGCGGTAATTTTATACCTTCTCATCCAATGTCGGGTACCGAAAATTTCGGACCACTCGCAGCGGTTGAGCATCTTTTCGACCATAAAATCTGCATTATTTGCGATCATCAGAAGAGCAGGCCGCAACATCTTGCGTTGGTCGAAAAAATGTACCAGTCCCTCGGCATGCCAATCGCCTACATGACCAGCGATGAACAGGACCATACCACTGCATTTATCTCTCATCTTCCCCACGCCACCTCGTTTGCACTGGCCAATGCAGTACTGGCGATCGAAGACCGCAATATTATCTTCGACCTTGCATCGGGAGGATTTCAGTCCACGGTTCGCCTTGCAAAAAGTTCGCCCGAAATGTGGGCACCAATATTCTGGCAAAACCGTGATTACATTTATGAAGCACTTGAAGTTTACATAAAACATCTCGAAGCATTTAAAGAAAGCCTCAGAAACAACGATCACAAGCGGTTATGCGAATTGATATTAAATGCCAATAAAATAAGGGGCGTCCTCGACGGTGAAAATTCATCCCTGACAAAAAACGAAGAAACGATTATTAAATTTTATACAAAATAAAAATCATGGGTTCACAATTAGACATTAATCCGATCAGCCACTGGCTGCCAAAAATAGACAATCCACTGTTAATCAGTGGACCATGCAGTCTTGAGTCGGAAGAACAGACGATGGCCACTGCCCGGGAACTGGCTAAAGACAAACGTGTTTTTGTATTCCGCGGAGGAATCTGGAAACCCCGGACACGTCCTGGCTCATTCGAAGGAATGGGAAGCATTGCCCTGCAATGGCTTAAACAGGTTAAGGAAGAAACGGGGTTGCTTACAGGTACTGAGGTAGCAAATGCCCAGCATGTCGAAGAGTGCCTCAAGGCCGGAGTAGATGTGCTTTGGATCGGTGCAAGATCGACCGCCTCCCCTTTTGTAGTGCAGGAAATTGCTGATGTTTTGAAAGGAACAGATCAGGTCGTGATGGTGAAAAACCCCGTTAATCCCGATGTGCAATTATGGATGGGTGCCCTGGAAAGGCTCAACCAGGCAGGTTTGAAAAATCTTGTCGCAATCCACCGCGGTTTTACCCCTTTCGGTGAATCGAAATACCGCAATTACCCCAACTGGAAAACGGTGATCGAATTAAGGCAGCTGATGCCGAATCTGCCTATTATCTGCGATCCGAGTCATATTTCAGGAAAGCGCGAATATCTTTTTGAGATTTCCCAAAAAGCATTTGACCTTGGTCTGGATGGATTGATGCTTGAATCGCATATCGATCCGTCGTGTGCACTAAGCGACAAGGACCAACAGGTCACACCCGCCGAACTTGGTAAAATTCTGGATAAGCTGGTCATTAAATATACAAGTTCAGATGATCCTCTTTTCGAAAATATGCTCGACACTCTGAGGTCAAGGATTGATGGCATCGATCATGAAATCATTGAAATATTGGCCTCTCGGATGGAGATTGTCAGGCAGATTGCCATGTATAAAAAACAAAATAAAGTAACCGCTCTCCAGATTAGCCGCTGGACACAACTTCTTGAGGATCGGATTTCCACGGCGCGCAAACTCAACCTGGATGAAACGTTTATTAAGATAATCTTCCAGCTTATCCATGAGGATTCTGTACGTCAACAGACTGATATTATGGACAGCGATATGTAATTAGAGGCCATTTTTTCTCCCCATATAACTTCTTACAATAAAAAAAGAGACTTCAATAAGTCTCTTTTTTTATTGTTGGGAATTAAGCTTTTTCCGAAATTTCGCGATTACTTTATTCATCGCAGTTTCAATATGACCGAACTCAACTTTTTCCTTAGCGATATAGACGATCATAAGCGCTATTTTCCGGTCATAATCCTCAAGCACCTGGTAGAACTCATTTTTCCGGTAACGGTACACTTCCCGCAACTGACGTTTGAGTAAATTCCGGTCATGTGCCTTTTTGAAAAGTCGTTTAGGGACGCTAAACACTACCTGGGCATGAAACGGGGTCAGAAGTTCTTCATCTTTCCATACCACCTTGAGCGGATAGCACAAAAAAGAGGTTCCCGAAAGGAAAAGGTCACCGATAACCTTCTGGCTGCATAATCGTTCCTCTTTATGAAATGTATTAGCTGTCATAAGCTTTAAAGACACCAACGCAGATAGGTATAACGCGTTTTGTTTGGTAATAATATAAGAAACTCACCAGAGCTGTGAAGCTCCGGAAATTGGAACCTGACCTGGCTAAAAATTATAGGACAACAATCAGTGCCGAAAGATTACCTTATTTATTATTTTTATTGAATTCGGAAATAAATCGCTCAAGTGCCGCGGTCATCGAAGGTGCCTCAGGTACAGGAGCTTCCACATCAAGACGCAAACCTGCATCCCTGACAGCCTGTGCCGTTGCGGGACCGAAAGTTGCTATTTTAGTATCATTTTGTTTGAAATCAGGGAAATTATGCGTCAGTGATTTGATCCCACTCGGACTAAAAAAGACAAGAATATCATAATTCACATCTTTAAGATCGGATAAATCACTGCTCACTGTTCTATACATGATGGCCTCTGTAACAGGAATCTTTGCTTTCTCGAGTAAAACAGGGATTTCGTCTTTATGGATGTCAGATAACGGGATCAGAAATTTTTCTTCCTTGTGTTTCAAAAGAATGTCAACCAGATCGGTAAATTTACTGTTGCCATAAAATATTTTCCGCTTCCTGTAAACGATATATTTTTGAAGATAAAAAGCAGTGGCCTCCGAAATACAGAAGTACTTCATGGTATCAGGAATCGTTAAACGTAATTCCAGTGCTATCCTGAAAAAATGGTCGATAGCTGTCCGGCTTGTAAAAATAACTGCGGTATGTTCCAGAATCTGGATCCTGTCTTTGCGGAAATCCTTCGCAGGAACCCCCTCAACCTGAATAAACGGACGAAAATCGATCTTCAAATTGTATTTGACAGCCAAATCATTATAAGGCGAACTCGCATTGTTCGGCTCAGGTTGCGATACCAATATTTTTCTGATTTTCAACTTTTTAATTTTTTAATTTTCGCATTTCTAAAAACTCCTCTTATTCTGAACTCATGAGTTTAAAAATCAATAGCAACGGCAGAATTTCAAGGGTACAAAGGTACAAAATCAAATAGAAAATCGAAACGTCTTTCCGAATTCCCAGATAAATACTTCGAACAACAGCAGCAATATACATAATAATTATAAGCCCTGTCATTACCCAAATGGTGATAAAATGAGAATCGGTACTGATACCATGAATGGTTACAACCGGTAGCATAAATATCCCTAAAGCTTTGTAATACAACTTTATATTGAAAACAGATTCTTCGGTTTGTGCCTTAAGCATCATCACTGAACCACTCAGGCGGAAGAGCAGAATTTTTGTAAAAAGATATCCGTTAATGATCAATAATAAGGCTAAAAAAAAGACAGACTCAGGATATCCAGGCAGCAATATATTATAATAACGGGCAATCTGAAAGACGGAAAGTGGCAGAATTGCATGAAAAATAAAGTCTAAACGGAGAGCCCCATACATTGTTTTATAACCCCGCTCATGGTATAATCGTGAGGCAGTATTGAAGTTAACAAGGCTTTCGATAAGTTGTCCCAGGTATTTGACGAATCCAACTCTTACAGAGGCAAATATCATCCATAAAATAAGGATAATCACCAAAATCCAGTCCTGATTTGGAACATTCCGCTCTTTACCGATGAATCCGTATGGTTTTATCGTTTTTGGTACAACGGTATGTTGCGCCTGGAGAAAAGCAGAATCAGACAGTGTGTTAACCGTTCCAAAATTGAGATTATCTCCTTCCGTGACATAGAATCCAGGATTGCCAGTGTATATATTCCACAACTGGTCCTTCACAACCGGTTCTTCTACAAACGCCTTCGTAAGGGGAATAACTTTGCCGGATTGAGTGCTGGCGTGCGTACTGTTTGTAATTTTTTTTGAAGTATCCTTAAGCGTGTTCTGATTCCCGGAGATTACCTGATTTTGCTGAATTGTTTTCCCGACAGGCTGCTGACCAGTCTGTGCAGTTGCATCAGCAAGCAACACTTTTGAAAACTCTTTTTCAGTCAATAGGAAAACAAACATAAAAATATAATTATTCGGCGTTGCAAAGGTAAAAAATAAAGGGATGAATCCGTCCATTTTTGACCCCTGACAAAAGGGATAATCCATCCTCGTTCGCATAGGTCGGGTGAATAATATCCGGCAGCTATCCCAAATCAGTACCCCAGCCTCACCTTCCCCGGGTTTGATCCGGATCAAAGTAAAAAGTATATTCTGCACTAAAACTGACGCGGGATCACTATTTTTGCACCCATGGAGAAAAAACCAGCTTTCAGCATTTATTTTGCTCCGCTGCAGGAATCAACCGATAACATTTACCGGAGTGCACACGCGAAATATTTTGGGTGCGTGGATAAATATTTTGCACCTTATATTGTCCGACAACACGACGGTACTGTTAAAACATCGCATATGCGCGATATCAGACCGGAAAACAATCAAAATTATCCGCTTGTACCTCAGATACTTGCCGGAAATTCTGCAGATTTTGTTTTTCTTGCAGGGATTTTACAGGATTTTGGATACAATGAAATCAACTGGAATCTTGGCTGCCCCTATCCTATGGTCACCAATAAAGGACTTGGTTCAGGATTACTCCCTTTCCCCGAACGGATTCAATCAATTCTTGAGGAGTCAATACCCAGGATTAATTGTTCAGTCTCGGTAAAAATGCGTACCGGCTTACAATCATCTGATGAGATCTTTAAAATTATCGATATACTGAATGGTTTTCCGTTGAAAGAAATCATTCTTCATCCCCGGTATGGCAAACAAATTTATCGGGGCACTCCTGACGAGGAAGTTTTTGCAGAAGTGCACAAATTAATAAAACACCCGCTCGTCTATAACGGGGATATAGAATCGGCGGAAACCATTAATCGCCTCAATCCCCTCCTGGCCGATATTTCAACCTTAATGATTGGCCGTGGAATCCTGAAAAATCCATTTTTTCCGGTTCTTCTTAAAAATGGCACTCTTCCGGGCAAAGAAAAGAGAGCTGAAATTTTACGGAATTTCCATGATGAGATATTTCTCAACTATTCAAATTTATTAAGCGGAAAAAGCCACCAGTTGATGAGAATGGAAAAATTCTGGAGTTATTTTTGTTTTTCATTCCCCGATCCACATAAGGCATTCAAAGGAATTAAGAAATCTTCCAACATCGTCAAATATGATGCGGCGGTGAATGCAAACTTTCAAAGCCTGAAAAATCATGAAGAAGACGAATGCAGCCCGCATTCTTGACCGGTTAAAGATTGGTTACGAATTGATTGAATATGAAGTTGATGAATCGGATTTAAGCGCTGTTCATCTTGCCGACACCGCCCGGATACCCATTGGCCAGGTCTTCAAAACCCTTGTTTTGGAAGGGGATAAAAACGGGATTTTTGTCTGCATTATTCCCGGAGGCGAAGAGATCAATCTGAAAAAAGCAGCGACAGCCAGCTCGAACAAGAAGGTCGCAATGATCAAAATGAAAGATCTTGAACCGGTAACCGGTTACATCAGGGGTGGCTGTTCGCCATTGGGAATGAAGAAGAATTTTCCTGTTTATATCGATGAGTCAGCCTTTAATCACAGCCTGATCTACATCAGTGCAGGTGTAAGGGGAATGCAGATTAAACTTTCGCCTCACGATTTGATGATTGCGTGCAAAGCATCCAGGACATCAATCATAACGAAAAACACTGAGACTGTCTGAAAAGTTATTTTTTCGTACTTTATGATATTTGTCATGCAACTGGTGAAAATTGATATCTTTGTTTTTTGAATGGAAGAATTTTTATGAAAAAAATGATCTTTTAAGAAGTGTTGCATTTCTAATCCCATTAAAAAAATCAGTATGAAAAAACCAATCGTCACCTTACTATTATCATGCCTTTTTTTTTATTCCTTTTCGCAAAAATGGAAAACAAATTTGGGGTTGGAGGGTGGAATGGGAGGCGGTGGAATGACCGCATTACTCAGTACAAATAACCCATTAATAGTTGACAATTCAGCCTTAAAGAAGGGCTTTGCATATACAGGCGGAGTATTTTTGCAAATTATGCGTCCAAACTATGGATTTGAAATTAAAGCAGTCTACAGTTCCTATAATGCTGAGGCCGAATCATTTTCTACTCCTGAGAGCATTAATTTAAAGTATCTTTCCATCCCCCTGTTATTTAAAGTCCGATTAACGACTAAATCAGGGTATACTTCAGCATCCTATACAGCTGAAAGTTATTCACTTTTCGGAAACACACTTTACCATCACCCCAGTGAGTACTCCGCAGGTGGTAATCCGGTTACCCGCAGTGTTTTCCTGTATGCAGGTGCTCAATACGATATGTTACAAAATGCTAACCATACCTATGGTACCTCCACAAAAACAACAGAAGATATATCAGGCCAATTAGTGAAAAGCGGAAATTCTTTTGTTGCAGGTTTAGAATTTACAGTAAACCTGATGTCTTTGGATTTATCTTATCAAAAAGGGTTGAAAAGCATTGATCCAAATATACCCAATTATATTAATGCCATTTTTGTCAGACTTAAATTTAGAATTGTTTAGGTATCCGGTTTTATGAAGTGAGAATTCTACCGAAAATGTAAACCGAGGAAGAAGGAAATCAACATTAAGTCAGGTCACTATTTCATTCCTATTACTTAGATTGATTTTTAAAATTATTTTTTCACCTCTAATCCTGCTTTTCGCTGTAGGGCTTCCAGGAAATAGTAGTCGGCATAATTCAGCGGAACATTGATCTCCGCCCCATGAGGGATACTGCCGACCGAGTGCATCAGAATAAAATTACCATTTTCACCAGGTTTTGCCCGATATGCGGGTCGTGCAAGGCTTTGCATGATTTTATCGGCCCAGCCTTTGTAATATTCGGCATTTTCGATGGTAGCGAGTTCATACAGTGCTGAGGCGATGATTGCTGCAGCTGATGCATCGCGTGGTTCATTGGGGATTTTCGGAGCATCGAAATCCCAGTAGGGGACAAAATCAGTAGGAAAATTCTTGTGATTGATCACAAATTCAAAGGCTTTCCGGGCCTGCAGAAGATATTTTGGGTTTCGTGTTTCCCTATAACAAACTGTAAATCCGTAGATTCCCCACGCTTGTCCCCGTGCCCATGCCGATTCGTGCGCATAACCCTGTGCGGTATGCCGGTTTCGAACAGAGCCATCTGTTAAACTGTAATCCACCACATGGTAACAACTGAAGTCAGGGCGGTAATGATTTCCCATGGTTTTATCCGCATGGCTTACTGCTATTTTGTAATATGTCGAGTCGCCTGACAGCCTGGTGGCATTAAATAGTAACTCCAGGTTCATCATATTATCGATAATTACCGGGCATTCCCACCCGCGTTCGCTCTGCCAGCCTTTATCTGCATCCCACGACTGGATGATACCGGCGACGGGTCGAAATCTAGTCGATAATGATTTAGCTGCCTTAATCATAACATTTTTATAGGCGGTATCATTTGTAAGCCGGAAGCCATTTCCAAAGCTGCACTGAATCATAAAACCAACATCGTGATTCGAGGTGATGTACTTGACAGAATCAATCGCTTCAGTATATTTTTTGGCATAAATTTTCCAAATCGAATCGCCTGTAAGTTCATACATATACCACATGGTTCCGGGATAAAAACCGCTGGTCCAGTCTTCCATGGAAATGTATTTCACCTTTTCCCGAATAGCTGTCCGCGGATTTAATATTTTACCCGAATTTTCAATCTGATCAACCTGCAATTTTTCCTGATTCACTGCAAATTGAATATTTTCTTTTACATAACTAATTTGCTTTTTTGATGTTGACGAACACGAAATCGTGGTCAATAGAACAGCAAATAACCAGGCATTTTTTATGAAATGATTCATTTTAAGGTTTTTGAATTACTATTTTGTATTTACCCGAAAGTTGCATCTTCCGGGCATTCAAAGATAAACGGTAAATCTGTTTGCCCCAAACGCCCGGGAGCTTCCGGTCACGCAAAGGAATTGATTTAAGTTGATTCGGCAAATTTGTTTTGCTGAGCATGAATTCATCCCAACCCTTTCCCATTTGGCAAATCTGCTCATCAATCACGAAACAGGTTGCTGAGCTCTTTCACAACTACCGGGTTCGCTTTTCATATCCGGCTTCACTATTTCTTTCGGAATCCTGCCCCGCCACCAGGTTGCCAAGGCAGAGCCGGTTACATTCATCAAAGGGCCGAAAATGGCCGGAGCCAGTCCAACAGTGGCAAGCTTTCCCATTTGCAGCGCCAGGCCGGAAGCAAGCCCTCCATTTTGCATACCTACTTCGAAAGCGACTGTCCGACGGTCTTTTTCGGGCATACCAAATAGCCACGAAATGGAATAACCCAATGAATAACCCGTGATATTATGCAGCAAACTGGTAAAAATCAACAGCGTTCCCACTTGTAACAAACTATCACGCCCGGCTGCAGTAATGATGGTAATAATAATGGCAATTCCAAGCATTGAAATAAATGAGAGTACCTTCCCCATCCATTGATTATCTCCCTTTGTGAGGTGGCGGAGCACTAACGCGCCTACCATCGGAAGCAGGCAGAACCATCCCAGCGATTTAATAAAAGCTACAAAAAATCCGGCAAGATCAGCATTTTTTGACTTCATATAAACCAGATTAGTAAGCAGGATGATTACAAAATAGGATATCAACTGAATAATCCTGGACCCCTTGGTAGTTTCCCTGGCGACAGTGAAAAGGTTGAAAATAAATCCCGCAACAACAGGAAGGATAATCATATTCAGAATGTCAAGCATCATACTCCAGAAGTTCACTTCAATATATTGTCCTGCAAGCCATTTCATCAAAAGTGGAGTTATTAAGGGCGATAATAACGTCGTAATTGCAGCAATTGTAACCGCCAGCGCAAGATTGGCACGCGAAATATACGACATCACGTTGGAGGCCAGTCCGCTGGGAACGCATCCAATCAATATAATTCCGGCGGAAATCTCAGGCGGAAAATTAAAGATATGTGCAATTGCGAATCCGGCAAGCGGCATCACCAGGAATTGAGCCCCAACCCCGATTATAACCCCCTTTGGCATTTTGATGACCCCTGTAAAATCATCAAAACTCATTTGCGATCCCATCCCAAACATGATGATTTGCAACAAAGGAATGATCAGTAATTTAAGTTGAAAATCACCAACAGAAACAAAGAACTGCGGATAAAACATCGAAGCAGCGACTGCTGTAAATATCCAGATGGTATATGAAAAACCTTTGGTTGACGGAAAACCCCGGACTCCCAGGGCTAATGCAATAAAACAGGTAATCAGTAAAGGTCCGCCTGTTGAAACCTCACCGGAAGCCAGGAAGTACAACGAACCCAGGAACGCAATTGCGTAAATAGCTAACAATATGAAGATTAATTTCTTATTCATAGCAGACACTCTGATAGTTAGTGTTAAGAATGAAAATTATATGCTTTGGTTTTACAACAATCAATTAACTAAATACTCTGTCGTGTGAACGTTTATCGTCCCATTCCGGAGTCGGAGCAAAATAGCTTTTGTCGCGGGGATGCAAGTGCTTTTTCACCTCTTCATCATTTAGTTCGATTCCCAATCCCGGTGCCGAAAGCGGAACGTTAGCAAATCCTTTCGTGATCAACTGCCGGCCGTCAGTGGTTTTTACCAGGCTTTCCCACCAGGGAAGATCAACTGAATGATGTTCAAGTGCGAGAAAATTTTGGGTTGCTGCGGCACAATGTACACTTGCCATAAACGAAACCGGTGTGCCTGCCTGGTGCATCGCCATTGCTATCCCATGTTCCTCGGCATAATCACCGATTCTTTTTGTCTCCAAAAGGCCTCCCGAAGAGGATAAATCAGGGTGAATAATGTCAACTGCATGAATGTCGATCAGGGGTTTAAAGTTTTTAAGCAAAAAAATATCCTCGCCCGTGAGCAGTGGTGTTTCCAACGCATCCGACATCGTTTTCCATTGATCTGTTAATTCCCATGAAACAATATCTTCCAGCCAGGCTAACCTGTATTTTTCAAGTGCACGGCCCAGCCTTATGCCGTTATTCAGGTCAAAATGGCCATAGTGATCGGTCGACAATGGAATTTCGTAGCCGATTAAACTCCGGGCGTGTTCTGCCAGTTTAGCCAGCTCCTCAATTCCCTTTTCGGTAATCTGAATCTGGGTGAAGGGATGAAGCGTATTTCCGTAAGACATGTAATTTGACTGATCTCCCCACTGTGCCAGGTCCCCCTGGCCATTTTCCCAGAATTTTGAATTTACAACCGTTCCCGGGATTCCTTTTAATTTTGCAACCGACAAATCCATTTTCAACCAGGTATATCCCTGTTCTTCTGTACGGTACTTAATCAGTTTTAATTGCTCTTCGGGGGAGCGATGCTCGGGTGTATCGGCATACAACCTGATTTTATCACGGTATCTTCCGCCCAGTAACTGCCATGCAGGTACACCATAGGCTTTACCGCATAAATCCCAGAGCGCCATTTCCACGGCACAAACGCCACCTGCCTGCCGCGAAGGACCACCAAACTGTTTGATACTTTTAAATATCATCTCCACATTGCAGGGATTCATGCCAAGAATACGGCTTTTCAGCATTAATGCATACCGGACGTCGGCGCCATCTCTTACCTCCCCCAAACCATAAATTCCCTGGTTGGTATCAATACGGATTATGGCTGTATTTCCAAGAACGCCCGTTATCGCATATCGTAAATCGGTTATTTTAAGATCCGAGGGACTTGACGCCCTGCTGACATTCGAAGTAGTAAGGGCAATGGTATCTTCGGTTGATAACGACATCAGACCACCAAGCGCTATCCCGCCAAACATGGTTTTCCTGAGAAAATTCCTCCGGTTATTGTCCGTTTTAGGATGATTAATTTCTGTCTGAATGGCAGCAGCTTCCTTTTGTTCCCTGCATTTGTTCTGATCTGTAATTTGTTGCAGAATACTTTTCATAAGCTTAGTAGTTTCTTTCCTTAAGGTAATTATCCAATTCCTGCTTCGACATCGGCAGCTTGCCGGGATAGTTGTTGATCCAATTTAGAAAGTCCTTTTTAATCACTTCAGACCATTCGCTGTCTATTTCACCGGGAGTGTATTTCCCTTCGCGCAGCCGCTGATGACCAAACTGGTCACGCAGGCCTGTAAATTCAGAAGTGATTACGAGCTCTTCAACCAAATGAGCCGGAATAAAGATGACCCCAAATTTTTTTGCCAGCACTACATCGCCCGGAACGACAATGGCCTTTCCAATCCGAATGGGGGCGTTGATGGAAGTAAGCATCATCTGGTCGATGTAGGATGGATCCTGTCCTTTGATCCAACCATTAAACCCTTTGATTTCACTGATTCCCTCCTGATCGCGGACAGATCCGTAAAATATAACCCCTCTTTTTGATTTCGCATAGATCGAATTACCCAGATTATCGCCAATCAGTGTTCCATCCTCTATTTTTCCATAACCATCAGCAACATAGACATCACCTTCGACCAGAACATCGATTGGCCACGAATTGGTTCCCCCTTTGGGTGATCGCTTTTCAACAACTCCCTGGTCTTTAATTTGTTTCTGAAGATCGGGGCGCAGGGGCATATATTGTGCAGTGACAACCCGGCCTGTCATTGCACTGTCCGGATTGATAACAATCCAGTTGTTTTCAAACTGATTCCGGTAACCTTTGTTGCGGAGGACTCCCCATGCTTCCTCGACCGAAATTTTCTTCAGCCTGGCTAAAATATTATCCGCCACCTTTGGACGCCCATCCGCAAAACGTTTCCCTTTCCATTCGGAAGTTATCGACTTTATGTACTCTGCCGAAGATCCGACACGCTGCGCTTCGGCAAATACAAAATTCAGGGTAAATGCAATTAGTAACAGTGTTTTTCTCATTTTAAGTAGTTGTATTTAGGTTAATTATAAATCTGCCCATGTTTTTTACACAATTCGATGAACCGAAGTACTCTTTCGGGAGAAACGTCATTCTGGATGATATGTGCCGGTGATATCATGTAGCCACCACCTTTTCCAAGAATTGCAATCTTTTCGATGATATCGCGTTCGAGTTCCTCATCGGTTCCGTTCGGCAAAAGATCCTGCTGATCGATGGCTCCCCAGAAAGCAAAATTACTGCCAAACCGGTCTTTCATATCCTGGGGAAGATGGCCGGGAACACCGGGCTGAACAGGATTAAAAACTTCAAAACCGATCTCACGGATATCGTCAAGAAGTTCAGCCACTGCACCATCGCAATGCAAAATGGGAATTATATCGGGCTTTGCATATTTAAACCGGTCAACCATCCGTTTATAAGTAGGTTTCAACTGTTCCCTGAATGTTTCAGGAGCCATGATCAGGCTGACCTGGGTTCCGAAATCGTCGCCAAACCAGATGGCATCCACCCCCTTTTCGATAAGTCGTAATCCGATCTGTGTCTGATATTCGGCACAGGCCTCAAATAATGGCACCACATATTCGGTCTCCATCATCATGTCCACCAATAATTTTTCCATGCCCACCAACTGATGAGCCAGCGAGAAAACTGTGACCTCAATATCTCCGATAATCAGGTAATCGTTTTTATATTTTTTTACCAATGCCTCCGCATCCCTGAAACGACCAGGCGCATCGGGATCAGGAAACCGGAAAGCCTCAACATCCGCTTTTATTTCCGCCTTTGCCAATGGATATTCGAGGACTTCAACATAAATATCGCCCTGCCTCATCCGCATTTTATATTCATTGAGCCACGTTCCATTCGCATCTTTCTCAATATTATAGTCATCCGAAACAGAGGCACCGGTAACCACCACATCGCTTCCCATCGCAATGCGCAATTCATTGGCACTAATGCGATAGGTGACATCCTCATACGGATTTTCAGTGTAATTTACCGGAATATTAAGGGTCTGACCGAAGTGATCAGCCAACTGGCGACACAACTCAAATTGAACCGGTACCCTGTCGGGCAATCCCGGTATTCGTTTGAATGCTTTCAATACCCGTTCTCGTGAGTTCATTTTTTTTAGATTAGCTTTTTTAAAATTAGAAATGGTGGTTAATCATTGTCCTTTTCACTTTCAGCAATTTTTTCCCGGGACGGATCACCTGTCTTGTTAAAACCATTTAATAGCCCGAAGCCTGCCCATCTTTTCGTGATTCTGAAGCCCCAAAGTAAACCTTGTTCTTCAGATCAAACATAATGGCCTGGTAACCGCCGTAGCCGCCCAGATCGTATTGAATCTTATGCCCTTTCTGCATCAATGTTCTTATCGACAGGTAGTCGAATCCGCTTTCAAGGCAGACAATTCCGCCATCCATCATCTTTTCACCCGTTGGTTCTGATGACCCGTAATGCTGAATGCGCGGGGCATCGCCTGCCTCCTGCAGATTCATACCGAAGTCAATCAGGTTGACAACTATCTGCACATGTCCCTGTGGCTGCATAGCACCTCCCATTACACCAAAACTGATCCATGGTTGACCATCCTTCGTAATAAATGCAGGGATGATGGTCTGAAAGGGACGCTTTCCAGGCTCGTAGGTATTTACATGATTCTCTTCGAGTGTAAACATCTCACCCCGGTCCTGTAATACGAATCCGAGCTGATCAGGTGTCATTCCACTGCCCATTCCACGATAATTGCTCTGAATCAATGAGATCATATTTCCTGCTCCATCGGCGACCGTTAAATAAATCGTGTTGCCGTGCTCAGGATTTCCGGGTAACTGTCTTTTTGACGATCGGTTCAGATCGATCAGTTTTCTGCGTTCCCCGGCATACTCCTTTGAAATCAACTGCCTGATCGGAAGCTGATTAAAAGCAGGATCGGCATAAAATTTTGCCCGGTCTTCGAATGCCAGTTTCTTGGCCTCAACAAAAAGGTGAATGTATTCTGCACTTCCGAATCCCATCGATTTCACATCATATCCTTCGAGGATATTTAACATTTGCAAAGCAGCAATACCCTGGCCATTGGGCGGAAGTTCCCAGATATCATATCCCCGGTAATTCGACGATAACGGTTCCACCCATTCGGATTTATGGGCAGCCAGGTCATCATACGAAAGATACCCGCCATTTTTTTTCATATAAGCCGCAATTGTTCTGGCAATGTCTCCTTTGTAAAATGCATCCCTTCCCCCCTCAGCAATTTTTTCGAGTGTGTTGGCCAGGTATGGATTTTTAAAGATCTCCCCTTTTTTAGGTGATTTTCCATCGGGCATATAGGTCTCCTTGAAATTTGGAAACTGCCGAAGTATCGTCGAATTGGAGGCCATATAATACGCAATGACCTCGCTGACCGGAAAACCGTCACGGGCATAGTTTATGGCACCCGACAAAATTTCTTTCATGGGCAGCTTGCCAAACTTTTTGTGCAATTCGAACCACCCATCTACACAACCAGGTACCGAAACCGGTAGCGGCCCCAATGAGGGGATTGATTTCAGCCCCTTATCCAACAGTATATTTCTCGTTAACGATTTCGGCGACCTGCCGCTGGCATTCAGTCCGTACAATTTCCTTGTTTGCGCATCCCAGACAATGGCAAAGAGATCGCCGCCTATTCCGGAACCGGTGGGCTCTGTCAAACCCAACACTGCATTGGCAGCAATAGCCGCATCGATAGCAGTGCCGCCGGCTTTTAAAATATCAATAGCTGCTTGTGTTGCCAAGGGCTGACTGGTGCAGGCCATTCCATGCTGCGCAATTACCTCAGAGCGTGTGGCAAAAGGCTGACCGCTTATCCGATCCTGGGCATTAATGAAGTGCGAAAAACAAAGAGACAGAACAAGGATTGAAAATGTTTTCATTGCAGGCGCATTAACATTATTTTTCAAAGATACATTTGTTTTTGACGAAGTAAAATATATATTTGTTTGATAATAATAACTCCATTAAAATGACAACATCACGTCGCACATTTCTCAAAAACAGTGCTGTTCTGGTTGCCGGAACGGCCCTATTATCGAAAACCGCGTTAGCTGCACCCAGGCCTGGTGAAATTGTGGGACTACAGCTTTACTCGGTAAGGGATGATATGAAAAAAGATCCCGTTGGAACGCTGACCCAGCTTGCAAAAATGGGATATAAGCATGTTGAACATGCAAATTATATCAACCGCAAGTTCTACGGCTTTACCCCGGCTGAATTTAAGAAGATTCTTGACGACCTGGGCCTGAAAATGCCAAGCGGACATACCGTGATGGGCAAAAATCACTGGGATGCCGAAAAAAAGGATTTCTCCGATTCATGGAAATATACCATTGAAGATGCGGCCTTTATGGGACAAAAATATGTGATAAGCCCTTCAATGGATGGCTCAATGCGTAAAACGTACGACGACATGTTGCGTTACATGGATGTTTTCAATCAATGCGGCACCCTTTGCCAGAAATCGGGAATGAAATTTGGGTATCACAATCACTCGTTCGAATTCAGCGAAAAACTGAACGACATCAAGGTATTCGATATCATGATGAAGAGCATGGATCCAAAACTGGTGATCATGCAACTTGACATTGGCAATATGTATATCGCAGGTGCAAAAGCACTCGATATATTAGGTCAGTATCCGGGCCGGTTCGAAATGCTCCATGTAAAAGACGAAATTGCCGTTAATACTCCCGAAAAATACGAGAGTGCCATCCTTGGGAAAGGGATCATTCCGGCAAGAGAAGCCATTGACCTTGGCCGGAAGATTGGCGGAACAACGGTCTTTATCATTGAACAGGAGTCGTACCAGAACAGACCACCTATTGAATGTATGAAAGAAAACCTGGAAGTGATGAAAAAATGGGGCTTTTAAAGTATATTTCCTACTTTTATCACATAAAATATTAAAACAATGAAGACAGTAATTCTTATTCTATTAATGACCTTTTCGCTCAGCAGTTTTTCTCAGAAAAAGCAGGTTTTGTTTAACGGGAAAAATCTCAATGGGTGGTCAATTTTTGTTTCTGACCCAAAAATCAGCCCTGAATCCTTCTTTTACGTAAAAAATGGGGTGATTGAAACACCCGGGGTACCGACAGGATATCTCCGGACAAAAGCGGAATACGAGAATTATCGTCTTCATGTTGAATGGCGCTATCCTGAAACTCCCACCAATAGCGGTGTTTTCCTTCATACAATTGGTCCCGACAAGATATGGCCGGCGCATTACCAATGCCAGTTAAAACACTTATTTGCCGGTGATTTTATTGTGCATGGTGTTGGGGTAAGCGCAGAAATACGTGATACTGCTTACATCTCGACTCCTGAGGTAAAACCAATTGCCCCCAAAGCGCAACCCTCGAGTGAAAAAAAGGCGGGTGAATGGAACAGTTTTGACATCGTCTGCAAAGGAAATACCATAGAAGTGAAAGTAAACGGAGTTCTTCAGAACACTGCCACCAATTGCAGCCTCACCAAAGGCGGTATCGGGTTTCAGGCCGAAGGATCGAAAATTCAGTTCCGCAATATCTGGATCCAAAATCTCGAATAAGATTATCTTTCCGCTTTCGGAATAATAAGTATGAATAGTCCTAAAATAGTCAACCTGTTTTAGGACTATTCGTTTTTAAAACCTTTCCTGTTCTGTGGCTGTTAATGATACAAAACCGCAAAAATGTTAATTGTTAGTATTTTAAAGTTATCGATCCAAAAAAACTCAAGGCCCGGATCGTCACTCCTGAATTCAGGGAGGCGAAGGATGGAACTTATAAAATGGTCTCGTTTTTTGCCAAAAAAGCCCGGGGTATGATGACCCGCTTCATTCTTCAAAACGGGATAAATTCCGAAGAACAGTTGCAAGCGTTCGACAGTGATGGTTATTGTTACAACGGAAGAATTTCCCAGCCGGGGAGACCTGTATTTACGAGGGGATAAATATCATTACGAAAATAAAATGCATCGAATAATATTGGCTCTATCCTTTCTCTAACAGTCACAAACGGTCGGAGAAATCTGTCAAGACTGTTGGTTGATCTGGCTGAAGAGCTTGCTAAAAAAGATAAATCAATTGAGGTTTTATCCAGCGAAATACCAAACCATTCAGCACTTCAGGCAATCGCTGATGCACGTAAAGGAAAAACAGTAAAATGTGACAACTTTAACAATTATATCGGGAAAGCAAACTAATTTTTATCATGCCAGTAATATCTCCGCAGGTATTTTCAAGCCCTTATACAATGATTTCACCATCTTTAGTGTAAGTTTCCTTTTCCTGCCAAGTACTTCACTTACGCGGCTTTGGCTCCCCAAATACTTCGCCATATCTGTTTTTGTCATACCCATTTGCTCCATTCTAAATAATATTGCATCAATAGGATCAGGAGGTGCAATAGGATAATTTTTCATCTCCCAGGATTCCACTAATGTGCAAAGCAAATCCAATTCATCCCCTTCTGTGGTATCTCTTTCTGACCCCATAGCTCTTCGATCCTATGAATTGATTCATTATAATCGTTTTCTGTTTTTATTGGTCGTATCTCCATTATCAAATCGTTTTAACTTCAATCTTAATATATTGCTGGTGTGTTCCAATAAACCGAACAAAGTTAATATAAACGATAATACTTACCAAAATGGGAAGTTTAATTTATATTTTTCTAAAAATAATTTTCTATAGCCTCCACATGTTTAAAATTTGTTTTGAGGTCGCATGGAATTTGTATCATTTCATCTGATAAAATTAGTATATTCCTTCTTTTCACTTTTTGGTGATTCAACCGTACCCGCTGTGGCTTCTTTCATTTTTAGCAGCCATGCCATATTTTTACCCAAAACGCGCATAATCTGCCTTCCTTCGCCATCCTGGGTAACCTCACCTGCACTTCTGCCATGAATAACATTCCAGTAATTCGACGTGGCAATAATCATTTCGGAATAATTAGAGTCTGTCTGTAAAGTCACCTTATTTTGATTTTTTGGTCCTACGCATTTTATTTTCCCGACGATTTGATGATGATTTGCGTTCAAACTTTTGCTTTTCGTGTTTTTCTTTGAAAAATATGCTCCAGTATTTTCAACCAATCAATCTAACTAACATAATAACAAGCTTAAGGGCGTTCAAACTAAAGTGTTGTGATAAAAATTGCTAATCTCTCAATTAATCTTTTCAGGCAAGTCCCGCTATTCGGGACAATGTCATGTTAGTGAGTACCCTGAAGTTATAACCCAGGACACTCCACATCACCTTTGCTTTGAAATGTTTAAATCCTTTCCAGTTACAAATCCTCAAGTCGAAGCCCCGTTTGAGGTTTGAAATAGCGGCTTCAATACCGCTTCGCCATTTCTTCAAACGTGTTTCCATATTGAGGCTGGTGGCAACATTTTTAAGGCTTTTTGTTACTTTATTGAATACAATATTTACTATACCTTTTGATTTGCAATGATCTAAGCTTCCCTGACTGGCATATCCGCCATCAGCAGATGAATCTCTGGGAGTTATCCCGTAGTTATCTATCACCCTGTCAATGGTAGGGTTGAATAAAGTAATATCAGCTGGATTCCCCGCAGGTATAACACAATCAATGATCAGGTTGCTTTTTCCTGTGGCCAGATTTACCTTGTGACCGAATTGTACTTCGCGTCCACCCTTGACAATAATGTCAGCGTGTAGTTCGTATATCGAGAACAATTTTTGGTCGTTCGGTACTGACTCGTCCTGAATCTGTTTCCGATAAGTCATGCTGTAAACCTTTTCCATCAATGGCAGCAGTTCTTCAAGTTCTGTGATAAAAATGTATGCTTTAAGGCCGAGGCTGTCGAACTTTTTTTATAATATTGGAAACCTGATTGATCGCCTTTGTGAATGTAACTAACTGTTTATTAAAGAGATCGGCTTGCTTATCTTTTGACTTGGTGACGTTTATCTTGAAATAGGTGGTTTTGGCAGATTTGGTATAATCGATAAACGAAAGTACACCGACCTCTTCTTTGAGGTGGCTCAGCAGACGGTGGCTTTCATGAATACAGTCCCAAACGAGTGAATTATTGGTCGGGTAATGAATATTGCTTTTGACAACTGTGCTGTCCTGTCTGATTTTGCTTATATCTTCATAGCCTTCGTCAATGGCAATTTTAATCAGCTCAACCAATACTTTGTGAAGGGTATCTTCACTTATTCTGGAAATGAACTTCTGGAATGTCTGAAAACAAAATGGTTTGCGCTCATCAAGCTTAATAAATGTAGCACAAATCCGTGAATCGCTTTGTGCATATTCAAGTTCCCGATAGTCATAACCTTTTAACTCTTTATAAATCGCAGCCCTGACAATCTGTTCAACAGTGGGTGTATCACCACGTCCAAAATTGTTAACCTCTTCATTGCCAGCTATATCGAATTTGAAAATGCCGTAAATTTCAGGATGAAGTTCAAGAATAGTGTCGATCACACCAAACTCGGGATTCTTGGCCCAATCAGATTTTTCAAATTTCAACACCAGGTCGTTAAATATTTTCATTATAAAAGCTATCTTTAATTCGATAACAAGATACAAAGAAGATTTGGATAAACCTAAGATATGTGCCTGATATTCATATATTTTATCTATTACAGACAGACTCTAATTAAGATAATGGTTTAAACTATCAAAAGTAGCAGAACCGCCCGTTCTTCTGACCGATACAACAGCAGCGGCAACTTTTTGGCGGAACAAGCCTCCGTTTACGCCGGCAACATAAAATAGCCGGTCCAAAAAACTTTTCATCGTGCCCGGAATGCCGGAGTAATGAACCGGAGCGCCGATAATCAGACCATCAGCCACTTTTATTTGCTGTATCCAATTATTCAGATCATCGGTTTTAAGAACACATTTTTCATCTTTGTTTACCCCACATTTGCCACACGCCGTGCAGCCATGAATCAATTTATGCCCGATATGCAGAATTTCAAATTCAATACCTTCGGCTATAAGTTCATCGCCAACCATGCTTAATGCATGAAAAGTGTTTCCTCCCTTATTCGGACTTCCGTTTATTGCTATTACCTTCATGAGTTTATATTTCTAAAATATTTAGTCTGTAAGTGAGAGGTTTAGTAAAATAGTATTTCATAATTTTATTTTCATAAAATTAATCAAATGTAATCTCTGATTGTCGTTATTTCAGTTTAAGTTTTATTTCGATCAGCTTTATCACATTTTCAGCATCTTCGGAATCATCAACTTTAATCGTAATGCTGCGAAACATACTCTTGCTTTGATCATTTATGAATTCATTTTTTATCCTTTCAGGCAGATCACTTTGAGTAATAAGCGGCTCCGCTTTACCTCCCAGGTAGAAACTCACCCGAAAAGTACCGTCTAATATTCCAACCCAGAATAGTGTTTTTTTCTTCTTTAAGGTACGGAACAGCCAGCATTTCCCGTCATTGTAAAACCTCCACACTTCCGATATATCCGTGTGATTTTCATGCAAATAACCAATTATCCGCTGCCAAAGCATACTTTTTTCTCCGATAATCGAAAATACAAGATCATCATTGGGGACAACCAAAGGATCTGTCAATAGATATGGTTCCATAGCGTGAGATTTTAATATTTGAGTTGAATTGAATAGTTCCAATTTTTCAGGGACGACACTGCAAGTTAAGTGCTTGAAAAATAAAAAACAACAATTTGCAGAATTTTTTTTATGCAATATGAATTTCAGAATATATGAATCGTACCTATGGCACTCATTCTCTTATTTCGTATTCATTTTCCCCGGATTGAAATCCGGCGTTACAACATAAGCCATTCCTACGGAATTGACAGGTTGGGCTTTGACACATTTGGAGCGATGATTTTCACCATTGAAATCCGGCGCTGCAACATAAGCCATTCCTTCGGAATTGACAGGTTTCGCGAAAAAATCTTATCAAAATAGAGTTTACGAATAAATCAATGAGGCATTTATGGAAAACAGAACGATGCACAACAAAAAAATTGCTGTGCATCGTTTGAGGTATTTGTCCAATTTTCAAAATAACATGGACTAACCGGATGGTGCATCAATCTGTATTAAATACAACAGAGAGCCCATAACCGATACTTTTAAAAAATTAATGAAAGGCAAGTCCAATTGTTGAGACACCGGTGGAAAGGTCGAGGAATAATCCAACCTTATTACTTAAGTGGTATTCTGCTCCAAAATGTAAATCAAGAAATAACGGCCTTACTTTGTGATATCCATCATCATAATATTGATTATAATCATCCCATCTTGTATTTACTATTGAGAATCCCAATGATCCAGCCAGGTAAAAATCCCAGTCCGAACCGGCGTTAAATGCATCATCCAGATAGTATGAACCTTTCACACCAATCGGAATAACTGTTTCCCGATATCGATATTTCTCATTACGGTATGAAGCTAAAGTAACAAAAGGGGCCAAAGTGAAATTATTGGCCACATCAAATTCGTAATTGATGCTGAATACCGGCAAAGAACGCCCGTCGTATCCGTAATATCCCGAATATCCACCAACACCCACACCTAAGTTTAACGCATTGCCATAGCCACCGCTATTATGTTTCTGGGCTGACAAATTACTCCCTATTAACATAAGGAGAAAAAGTAAAGTAAAGCTTGTTCTTTTCATTTTAATTGATTTTTTAAATTATTGTATATTGATGATTCTGGTGATTAATTAATTCTTTTTGTCTTTGCCGCCACCATTACTTTTTCCATGGCTTTTATCCTTTCCTCCGCCCTGGTCTCGGCTATTCCCTTTGTTTTGCTTGTAAGATTTAGCGTCGGAATGACCTTGAGCCGGGCGGTTCCCAATGGTTTTTTGAGCCTTTCCGTGGTATCCTTTTGCATATTTCACTTTATAATCACGAAAATGCTCATAAGGTGCATTGCCATGATAGTCGGTCATCACCACTTTATAGCCATTGTACAAATCATAGCCCATGTATTGTCTGGGAAGATGTTTCCTGCGCACCCATTGTCCTCTTTCGAAATATATAAAATTGGCGGACGGGACATCATAATACGCCTCCACATCGGGAAGGTAGTAATAACGTGTATCGGTGTAGCCAACAGGTCCCCACAACGGAGGTGCGCCAAGATTTACATTTACTGATATTTGTCCCTGAACAGTATTACTGATCAAAAACATTAATAGTACACCCGCTATGCAATTTAAAATTTTCATATCTTAATTATTTTAAATGTCTTATTCACTATACAAAGAGAGTTCATAAATCCCCGAAATAGTTACACAATTCCTAAACAGACTTACATCATTCACACATTGGAACCTGGATTTTTGGTAACCTTCATGCATCACAATAAAAAACCCCGATCCGGTAAAGGATTCGGGGTTATTTTAAAAATTCCTGATAATAATTTATACGGATCTTACTGATTAAGAAGCTTATAAAGCTCTTTCATATCAGGAGATAAAATTACCTCTGTTCTGCGGTTGCTGGCGCGACCCTCAGCTGTTTCATTTGTTTGAATCGGATGAAATTCGCCTTTGCCGGCTGCTGTAATACGTTTGGAATCAAAGCCATTGTCTTTGGTTAAAAAACGCACGATGGAAGTAGCCCTTGCTGTACTCAGATCCCAATTGTCTTTGAATACTTTTGTTTTGATAGGAATACTGTCAGTATGCCCTTCGATCACAACCGTAATGTCGGGTGTTGAGTTAAGTACCTGTGCAAGAGATTTGAGCGCCTCTTTTCCTTTGGGATCGACAACATCACTTCCCGATTTGAATAACAATTTTTCCTGGAGTGATACATAAACATTTCCATCCTTTGTATAAACAGACAACTCATCTGTTTTGTAATTCATCAATGCATCGGCAATTGTATTTTTAAGCTTCAGCATCACATTTTTTTGTGCCTGGATCATATCCTGAAGATCTTTCAACCGCTTTGCCTGTTCAGCAATTGTCATTTTTGATTCCGAGGCCAGTGCCTTCAGATCATTTTGGACCAGGGTGTTTTCATTTAGCAGGGAAGCTTTTTGATCATTGAGATTTTTTACTTCCCGGTAGCAATCCTTCAACTGATTGTGCGTTTGGGTACTGTCAGATCGTAGCACGCTAACCTGGTTTTGAGAGGCTTTAAATTTCTTCGTTGCTACACACGACGTAAAGAGTACACTGGCAATCAGAGAAAGATAGATAAGTTTGCGAAAAGATTTTTCCATTGTATTTTTATTGATTGATTAATAGTGACAAAGTTGAGTATGTTTACTATAAGAATTGTTACACAACTTTTGAATTATTTTACATCATTCGTAGTCAATTTGGGCTGAATCTCTGTAATTTCCTTATCGATGTATACAGAATAGGCATTGGGAATAATTTTTTGACCATATTTATAGGCATATACTTTGGTAAATACGGCACCGAAATAAAGGATTATTGCCGAATAATACACCCACACAAGTATGATGATAATGGAGCCCGCTGCCCCATATATTGACGCGATATTGTAACTTCCCAGGTAAAACCCGATCAGAAATTTGCCAATCATAAAAAGAACAGCGGTAACTCCGGCCCCAATCAGGCAATCGCGGCGGGCTATTTTGCCATCAGGAAGGGTTCTGAATATTATGCAGAATAAAAGCGTTATAATACTGAACATCACCATCAAATTAATTACGTAAAATAAAATGACGGTATTCTCGGGTAAAAAGGCTTCGAGGCGTTTGCTGAATATATCGATTAAAGAATTGGCAATTAAACTCACCAGTAATAAAAATCCGACTGAGCCGATCATTGAAAATGACATAAGGCGGTTATAGATGTACTTTATCAGACCACGTTTGGGTTTAGCTCTAAGGCCCCATATATAGTTAATGGAGTCCTGTATTTCGGCAAATACCCCGGATGCACCGATTAATAAAACAACAATTCCTATGGTCTGAGCATAGTTGCTGCTGTTTGAAAGTTCAACTTTCTTTATCATTTCCTGGATTTGTAATGCCGCATCATTTCCGACAAGTCCGTTAATCTGCCCGAATATTTCGCCTCTGACCGCCTCGGCACCGAAAAATATCCCGCTCAGGGAGATGATGATAACCAACAATGGAGGCAGTGAGAATATCGTATAATAAGACAAAGCGGCGCTGAGTTTTATGCAATTGTCGTCTATAAATTCCTTAAAAGTTTGTTTAAAGAGATAGCCGACTTTTTTCGCCGTGCTTTTAAGTTTCATGACGTAATGTTTTAATTTTTTTCATTCATTGAAATGTGACTATTCCCGGCTTTGCGATCTCGAAAGTTCTCAATCCGAAATCGGAAGTTTTAAATGAATTTGCCTTCAAAACATTATTTCCCAGGCCCGGGATGGATGGATAAAATGCAATGGATATTTGAAATACATTCATTACAAGGCTCTCATTTTTAATCAAAACACCCAGACCGAACTGAGAATACATCCTGCTGTTTTTAAACCCTGAGGCAGCATCACCCAACATTCCCATTGAATAAGTAATAAATGGTCCGAAGCGGAATCCGATAAAGTTCCACGGGGCGTATGACTGGGTTTGCAGTGTCAGTAAAATTCGACGTGTGCCCGACAATCCCAGACTATTAAATCCATTAAGTCCGTACCCTTCGTTAATCGTCAAACTGTCATAGGGCATCCGGTTCAGGCCGATTGTAACCTGTGGTTTGACAAACTGCCTGAATTTCCATTTCCCGATTTCACGTAATCCTGTAAAATAGTTTACCCCCACAGTTAAGGCACCCTGCTCCATCTTTGAATTGCGCAAAAAAGTTCCAAATTCGTAATTCGATCCCAGGTATCCCCATGAATAATAATAGCCGGATGAAATACGTGCACCAAAATATACCCGGCCGTGATTGTTTCTTTCCTGGTATCCACCCGTGAGGTTAAGAATATTTCCCATGGGAACATCTTCGGGTATTCCGAACTTAAATATATACCTGTCCTGCCTGAAATTACGTGATGAAATGCCAAAACTTGCCAGGTAAAAATTTTCATCGGCAAACTTGTGAAAAGGGTCAATCGCTTCTGTTGGTTGTTCGAGGAAACGGATGCGTAAAAAGCGGACTGCAGAAATAAAATTGGTCGTACGGTCGTACTCTGAATTACCCTTAAATACCCGCATGGCATTCCCGCCCCAAAAATCCTGGGCATTGTATTTAACCGGATGCTGCTCAATAAGCATATTGCTCATGCGCATTGAATCCTGGTGAAAATGTTGCGTTAAAAATATTCCACCTGCCCATTTTGCGAAGGGTGAAAAAAACGGGCGGTCGACGGATATGCTACGGTCGTATCTTTGTTCTCCCAGAATGTTGTAGTTCAGCGTGGTACTGATGTAAGTATTCCGGATATTGGGTATTACGTAATTGATTATGTATGAATTGGTTTTCACGTCGGAATTTCGCGAATATATATTCTGAAACTGATGACCAAGACCTAAAAAATTCTTGTCCGTCAAATCAACCGTAAAACCCGAGCCTGATAAGGAACCATTGGGAATAATGCTCCAGATATCCAACGCCCGGATAAAAACATCAACCGAGTCAGAATTTTTTGCTGTCTCTTTTACAAAGAAGGAAACATCACGGATATATTCCCTGGTGCGTACCAGTCGCTCTGATTCTTTTACCAGCAAAGAATCGAATGGTTGCCCCTGGCGGATAAGCAACAGATTACGAATTGTCATCGGTTGTGACTTTATATGCAGCTTATTGCCTGTCCTTGATATAAAGTTCTGAGAGGCCACTAAGGTATCGCCGATGGAATTTCCAAACGGATCGAGTGTTTCGATATTAATATTCCTGATTATTTTCCCCTCAAAGGTGCTGTATGGTTTTTGAATCAGTTTCTTATAAGCCTTTCTTCGCGGTTTCTTTTTTTGTGATGCAACAGGTTTGAAGAATAACCCATACATAAATTGAGTAAACTTACTTCTTTTCGAATACGATTCAATTTCCTTATATATGGCAGTGGTATCCCGTGCGATAGGTTTTTGCTGAGCGAATGCAAAATCCCCGGCAAAGATTGATATTAAAAACAGGATTAAAATATCTTTAAACCACATTATTGCGAATAAATTTTTACTACTTTTTCTTTTCTTCCTTTTGTTCCTCGGCCTGTTTTTCTGCCGCTCTTTCTTTCTTCTTAAAGAATCCTCTCAAAAGAATGTTGTGCTTTGCCGCTTCCATGTTTTCATTCAACCCTTTTGAACTTTTTTTAAGATTGGTAATGGTCTGATCAAGGTTTTGCGCAATAATCGTATCCTGGATTAAACGGCCAAGCGTTCCCTCACCCCCGTTTATTTTAATCATGATCTCGGCCAGTTGATCTGAAATGATTTCGGCGTTACCCGCCGTCACTTGTATACTTGCCATAATAGCATCAGTTTCAACAGGTTCAATGGAACTAAGATCTTCACCCTCTTTTGCTAAGGGGGCATCTGCACTTCCCTGGGTAATGATCAAAAGCCGGTCACCGATCAGTCCTTCCGAGCCGATTGCCACTTCACTATCGGTTTTTATAAACTGTGCAATTCCCTTTCTGATCAACATATCTACCTTCACCGTTGAATCGTTGATGATCCGGATGTTATCAACAGTACCTACATTAATTCCTGAGAACCGGATATTATTTCCTACCTGTAATCCGCTCACATTATAAAAAGTTGAAGAAAGACTATAGACCGGATTAAAGAGGTTTTTTTGTTTTCCGATAATAAATATTGCCAGGATAAAAAGTACCAATCCCCCGGCCACAAAAAGTCCAAGCCGTACTTTATAGTTATCTGAATGTGTTTCCATCTTTTTCTGTATTAAGTTCAAAATACTTATTTAACATTTACTTGAAGAACGATTTGATTAACGTGTCATCTGAATTCTCAAATTCGTCCAAACTGCCTTCCATATACACTTCACCATCCTGCAACATAATAACCCGGTTAGCGGTATTGCGGACACATTCAATATCGTGGGTAATAATTATGGATGATGTTTTATATTTCTTTTGAATGTCATTGATCAGTAAACTAATTTCATCTGAAGTTACCGGGTCAAGGCCTGTTGTTGGTTCATCGTACAGCATGATCCGGGGATCCACGATAATTGTCCGTGCCAGGCTGATTCGTTTACGCATTCCACCAGAGAGTTGCGATGGCATTTTATTTAATGCGTCCGACAAACCTACATTCTCAAGCACTTCTTTTACCTTTTCGTCGATTTCCTTTTGACCAAGATTTTTCCGGATCCGGCGTAGAGGAAATTCCAGATTTTGTTTAACCGTCATTGAATCGTAAAGGGCTCCGCTCTGAAAAAGAAAACCCATCTTTTTTCGAACCTCCCCCAGTTCATTAATATCCAGTGAGTTTATATTATCTCCAAGGACATTAATTGTTCCGCCATCGGGATCGAGTAATCTGACAATACATTTGATCAGCACCGATTTTCCTGAGCCGGATTTACCAAGCACAACAAGATTTTCGCCGTTAAATAACTGTAACGATACATCGTTTAAAACCCGTTGTTTTCCAAACGATTTCTTAAGATGTTCGATTTCGATTACCACATCCTTGTTGGTAGCAGTGCTATTTTCTTTTGGATCTGTAATCATTTCATGAGCATATCAGTAATTTGTACTGCAACCATATCTACAATGATCACCAAAAGCGAAGCGAGTACAACGGCCGAATTCGCCGCAATTCCCACGCTTTCAGTTCCACGCCCGGCATTGTATCCCTTATAACAACCTACCAGTCCGATTACTGCCCCGAAAAAGAAAGTCTTAACGACGGCCGGAACAAAATCGATAAAGTCGATATGACTGAATGCCTGGGAGAAAAATAATGAGAGCGAAACATCGCCTTTTAAATTTGCACCTATCCAGCTTCCAAATATACCCAGGGCATCGGCATATAAAACCAGTAACGGGATCATCAGCGTGGCAGCCCATACGCGGGTGACCACTAAAAATCTTACAGGGTTGGTTGAGGAAACTTCCATTGCTTCAATTTGTTCGGTCACTTTCATAGAACCCAATTCAGCCCCCATCCCGGAACCTACTTTTCCGGCACATATCAATGCTGTGATCACCGGTCCCATTTCCCTGATCAGTGACACGGCCACCATTCCCGGAAGCATGCTTACCGCACCAAAATTAACCAGTGCCGGCCGCGACTGAATAGTCAGGACTAAACCCATAATAGCTCCGGTAACTGTAATTAGTGGCAGTGATTTATAACCTATATGAAAACATTGCTGAAAAAATTCCCTGAACTCAAAGTCGCGGGTAAATGTTTCCTTGAAGACCCGCATAATAAACAAGGTAACATCGGCTAAACTTGTAAGAAAGCTACCAGCCTCTTCGGTCTTTGCTATTGTTTTTTCACTGATCTGAATTGTAAATACCCGTGCCTTTTGAAGGTTTGGGACTCGATTTTTTCCTGTATCCGGCGTTAATTTATTCATGTTAAACGGTTTAAATTTAAAAAGGCATCGTTCAGCATTGGCTGTTAACGATGTCTCTTCAATTTGAGGGGGTGCAGCATACTGTAATCATACCCGCAAAACACATTTTAAAGCATATCACCTTTTATAACCCTTTATAAAATGATATTAAAGTGCACTGAGAATTTTGATTAATTCGTCTTTTGTTTTACCAAGTGTAACCTGAAGTTTTCCTAGCATTTCGTCTTTCATACCCTCATCATACAACAGGTCACTATCCGTTAAAACTGCAAATTTCTGTTTGAGCTTGCCTTTCTGCTCCTTCCAGTTACCTTTTATTTCAGTTGAGTTCATATCTTTTATTCCAGTTTGAAAAATTTTTCACCACAAAGGTGAGTCTTCAAGTGTTTTAACCTGTTACACAATTACGTAAAAGAGTTACATATTTCACACCTTATATTGTGAATGCCCAACCTTTCAGTATTGCCTGAAAAAGGCTGCCTAAACATTCTTAGACAGCCTGATTTCAGTAAGTGTCAATTAAACGATTGTGATCACTTGTTATTCTGTTATTGTACTTTCAGTATGCCTGTTAGCAGCATGTTCTGCTTCCGTGCAGGGAACTCCGTCAGGACATGGTTTAACCAGTTCAGTTTCACCAAATGCCTGGGCATTCACTCTTGAAGCACTGATCCCTTTGGTTGCCAGGTAATCGATTACCGATTTACCGCGTTTTTCCGAAAGTTTCATATTGTAATTTTCAGGACCCCTGGCGTCGGTATGTGATTTAATCCGAACGTCGACAGTATTATTATTATTCATAGCAATGGCTAAGCGATCGAGTTCTGAAGTAGCCTGATTGTCAAGCTCCCATTTATCAAATGCGAAATAGACCTCGTAAACATTACCAATGACTGCAGGTTTAACCTCAACAACTGGCTCCGGCTTTGGTTCCGGTTTTGGTTCGGGTTTCGCCTCTGGTATAGCCTGGGGTATTGGTTCCACAACAACCGGAGCAGGAATTTCATGACCACGCCCAAGTTTAAGCGCCAGTCCAGCTCTTACAGTGGTAATGTTCCATGATTCTTCAGAACGTGGATCCTGCCCGAAGTAGGGTTGAAAAGCTACAAACGGCGAGAGTACAAACTGCGTGTGCCTGTTTTGCGAGGAGAGTGGAATATCGTATCCGGCTCCGATTTGCATCGAAATAAGATGCTCATTTACGTCGCCAAAATTTTCGGTCACATCGGCTCCTGCCACCTGTTCGGGATAAGCGGGATTAATACCCTGGCTATAGGTGAACGAACGATCGTTAAATTTTGTCGTGTTGAAAGCAAAACGCGGACCACCATACAAATAAAAATTAGATTTGAACGGGGCAAAACGTATGCTAGGTTCCACTGTAATATAATTAAGGTCTGTAATCAGATCTGCCGGGCAGTTACAAGGTGTAATTACCTGGTCCCAGGCACCTTTACGACTGTCATATCCGGCCTGTAACATAAAGCCCAGTCTTGTATCAGGACGATGGAACTCGATAAGTGGTGCAGCGTATAAGCCTACGCCACTACCATCGTGGAAAGCTGCGGGAACAGAAAATTCGGAATTCAAATCCTGGGTTGTACCGCGGTAGAAATTTACATTGGCACCCCCGGCAACTCCGAAATACCATGAAGGTTTTGTAAACTTGACCTCCTGTGCCTGAAGCGATCCATGGGCAACTGTCAATATCAGGGCGCCTGCAATAAGACTCTTTGTGACCAGGCTATAGAGGGACCACTCAAGTGGTGATCCCTTTTTAAGATTTGTAAAAAATTTCATGTTATAATTGTGATTTATGGTTTATTGATAATGTTTGTTGCCGTCATTACGACAGAACCATTTTGAGCCAGCATTCGGCCCACTGCAGTAGCGTGCGAGTTCATTGTGATGGATTGCAACGCCAATACGTTTCCGTAAAATGAGGTGTAATCTCCAATAACAGCTGAACTACCGGTCTGCCAAAAGATGTTCTTGGCCTGGGCGCCTCCGGTAAGGATAATATTACCACCTGCTCCGCCTACAGTTGTAAAGGCTGATGCAACCTGGAAAATCCATGTGGCATTAGGATCACCCTGACCATCAAGCGTCAGATCGCCATTCTGTATTAACAGCGTAGATGTTGATTTATAGATTCCAGGGGCAAGTGTTTTACCACCCTGATCACCTGATACTGTAGCTGGTGCAGGAGTGGTTGCTCCTTCAGCAAAAAGATACGCGGCAACCAGGTCTAATTTAGCCTGAGCCAACATGGCAGGTGTTCCCGGAGGAGCAATATCGTCGGAAGCATAAATAGCGCCTCCAACTACAATTGCAGGTGGGAATCCGGTAATTGAAGAACGGGCACCCGGATAAATCCCAACATCCATATTACGAACCTCGCTAAAGCCTGCATTGTTGCTGACTCCGACACCTGAGAGTATCCCAAATCTGCCGGCTGATTTAAGATCAACCATTGGTGCAAAAACTAAAGATGCAGAGGTAGTAAAGCTCCAGACATAATCATTTGCGATTGACTCACCTACTAAATTTTTAGCTCCGGTAGTAATCGTAGCCGTATAAAGAGTGTTTGGTAAAAGATCACTGCCTGGGTCAAATGAAGCGGTCTTTCCCAGGTAAGTTACCAATCCTGCAACAGATGTTGCACCAGCCTTTAAAGTAAAGGAGGTTGTTGTAATCGTTAAAGGATTCATAGATACGTTGAAAGTTGCAGCTATTACTTTATTGAGCGCCACATTTGTAGCAAGATTCAACGGATCGGTCGAAACGACCTCCGGAATCGTACTGGCCGAAGTGGTAAACGACCATACTTTGTTCACCGCCAGTGGAGCGCCTGCCAGACTCTGGGCACCTGATGTAATAGTAGCCGTATAGAGAGTGTTTGGTAAAAGATCAACGGTAGGATTAAAAGATGCCGTAGTTCCCGAATATGAAACCGCTCCAGCAACTGAAGTTGTCCCCTGTTTAAGGGTAAAGGTCAGTGGAGTAATGGTCGTCTGATTCATAGCGATACTAAAGTTTGCAGTAACAGTTTTTCCCGTTACTACGTTAACAGCATTGTCTAACGGGTCGGTTAAAATCACTGTAGGAACAACTAATGCTGCAGTAGTAAATTTCCATACATAGTCACTTGCAAGCGGAATACCCGCAACATTCTTAGCTCCGGTTGTAATCGTTGCAGTATATTCTGTGTTCGGTAAAAGAGCAGCGATGGTAGGATTAAATGAAGCCGTTGTTCCTGTAAACGAAACTGCACCTAAAACTGAGGTTGTACCTTGTTTCAGGGTAAAGGTTGTTGCAGTAATGGTCAAAGGATCCATGGCAACACTAAAGGCTGCAGTAACTGTTTTAGTCTGGATTACCCCTGTAGCATTGTTTAATGGATCGGTGGACAAAACCGTAGGAGATACTCCTGTGGTAAAGGTCCATACATAATCACTCACCAGTGGAATTCCGGTAGCATTCTTTGCTCCTGTAGTAATCGTTCCGGTGTAAATGGTATTAGGTGTTAGAGCAACTGTTGGTGTAAAAGAAGCAGTTGTTCCCAGGTAGGATATTGCTCCTGCAATCGTATTTGCACCTTGTTTTAAAGTAAATGTAGATGTTGTAAGGGTCAGCGGATCCATAACAACACTGAAATTTGCAGCAACAATTTTATTAAGTGGTATACCTATGGCATTGTTTGCCGGGTCAGTAGTAAGTACGGTTGGAGACAGTCCTGTACTGAATGTCCATACAAAATTACTTGCCAGTGGAGTTCCGATCAAATTTTTTGCTCCGGTTGTGATTGTACCCGTATAAACGGTATTGGGTGCAAGCGGTAATGCATGTGTAAACGAAACTGTTGAACCGGTGTACGAGACTATTCCGGCAACAGGGGTTGTTCCCTGGGTTAAGGTAACTGTTGTTGCATTTACAGTCAACGGATCCATTGGTACACTAAAGGTTGCTGTAACTGTCTTTGTAAGCAAAACATTAGTTCCGGTGTTTATAGGGTCAACAGAGACAACAGTCGGCGACACTCCGGTTGTAAATGTCCATACATGCTCAAACTGTAATGACTGTCCCAATAAGTCCTTAACCGCCGTTGTCAGCTTACCTGTATAGGTAGTGTTAGCTGCAAGGGGGGCAGAAGGGGTGAAGGTTGCAGTCATTCCGTTGTAAGCAATTGTTCCGGCAATGGCTGTTGTTCCGGTTACTGTGAATGATGCAGTGGTGATCGTTGCAGGATCCATGTTTTCATTGAAGGTCGCGGAAATGACCTGGTTAATGGGTACGTTGACCGCCTTATCCAAAGGTATGGCAGATAGCACCAAAGGGCATACGCCGACCCTCGCGAGGTGGTCATCCTCTTTACACCCGGTCATAAAAACAACCGCCAGTAGGGAGAGGGCTGCTAAAAGATTTTTCATTTTCATTTTTTTAATTTAAATTATGGAAATACTTAATGGGGTAAAAGTAGATTTTGAAGTGATTACAATTGTTGTACAATTATGGCAAATAGTTATATAATTCACACTTTTTAAGGTTTATGTACGTTTTTTAGACCTGTTTTCATAATTCAGGGCACAAAAAAAAGGCCTTACTTTTCGTAAGGCCTTATCAATAAATGTCTTATATGATATATAAGCTAAGCTAGCTTAACATTTACGGCATTTAATCCCTTTTTACCATCCTGAAGGTCAAAAGTTACTTCGTCATTTTCCCTGATCTCATCATTCAAACCAGATACATGTACAAAATACTCTTTGTCTGATCCACTGTCTTTAATAAAACCAAATCCTTTGGAGTCATTAAAAAATTTAACTGTTCCTTTGTTCATTATTATAAAATTAATTCGCCGCAAATATACACACTATTTATCAGAGAATGCATTAAAATTTTAAAAATCAGCAATAAAACAAATTTTCTGCCTTTCAGTCGTTAAATCGAACTACGTTTATTGAGACTGGTATTTTTGATAGTATTGGTCTCCACTACGGGTATTTAACTGAATGTCTGAGGTATACAAAACCGATTCCTTACCGCGAATCAGACAATTCAGGTCGGGACAGCGGGTTCATTTATTTTAATTATTTTATTACAAAAATGTCCTGGCGGGCTGATTTTAATAGTTCAGGATGGCTTACCCGTTAATATTATTACGGGTACTCTTCGTTTGCCGGACTAAAACCGGTTTACGAATTGCACGAATTAAGACGAATTAACACGAATTCGTACTAAGTTTAAGTGTTGCTCCTAATCTATTCCAAAAGAAATGTGACACATTTTTTCATTGACTCGTTTTCTCATTTTCGCCTTGTCGCCCCATCGCCTTTTTCCCCAATCGACCCTGAATTTTGCGGCGCATGGAACAACTGATTTTCAATTTAGGGAAGTAGTTGCGCCGCACTATTGTCGCATCCTTCATACCCCGGGTGGCGCGATTCCGATTAGACCCGATTCCAATAAATTAATTGTGGATCCGGAATCGCTTACCCGGGGCTACAAAGATTTAATCCCTCCGGGATTGAAAGACATGCAGAAAATGATTACATGGATTATAACTGCCTGCCCCGAGAATCGGGGGATTCCTTCATAGAAAGGTGTTGCTCCTAATAAAGACATTCTATGTGTGGAGGTAATTCCGAGCCCGACTCTCAAGCAGACCCGTAATTTGCAGATGTTGGCAAATTGACAATTTGGCAAAGCCGGACCCGGAATATTGCCTTATGACGATTGTCAATTCATTGAAAAACAATTATTTTTTTAGATTAGCTGCAAGGGATTTTAAATAAGGGAATAAGGTTATGTTGGGAAGGAGTTCATGTTTACTACTAAGAGGTTAAGGCTTTAAATTTTCCCTTTGCGGATTTTACGGTCTTTGCGTGACATTTAGAAGGATTTAAAAAAGGGCAATACAGTTATGTCAGCTGGGAGACAAGTCGTGCATTACTTTGTGTTCCGTTTTAGCAACACCTAAACCTGGAATGAATTCGTGAAATCCGTCCAAATCCGAGAAATCCCAATAATTTTTAATTACATTGCGAAATGAAAATAATACTGATATGCCTTTTATTTCTGTTGCAACCTGTCGTGAACAATGCAAGTTTTGCCAGAACCGACGCACATGAAGTAGCCATTGACGATATATACGTGCTGGTAAAATTAGCCGATACAGGATTAACAAAGAATGTTTTTACCCTGGCGCTAAAAGGTCTCCGAAAACTTGAATCCAATGGCAAATTACGAAATCCCGATATTGTAACTATTGCCGACTATTCGCAGTCAAGCAACAGGAAACGTTTATACGTTATAGATCTGAAAAACAAAAAACTGTTGTTTAATACCTATGTGGCACACGGAAGAAATACAGGAACCGAATATGCCAGGTATTTTTCAAACGTAGAAGGTTCCTATAAAAGCAGCCTTGGTTTTTACATTACCGATATTCCCGTTACCGGTTCACATGTCGGATTTTCGCTGATGCTTCAAGGAGTTGAGAAGGGTTTTAATGACCATGCGCGAAAACGCTCCATAATTATGCACGGGGCAGATTACGCGACCGAAAATTTCATCAAAAAATACGGTCGGCTCGGCAGGAGCCAGGGTTGTCCCGCCCTTCCGCCCGATATGAATAAACCGATCATTGAGCGCATAAAAGGCGGAACCTGTCTGTTTATTTATAATCCCGACATCACTTACATTTCCAGCTCATCGTTACTTAATTAATCCGTACACATCGGGAAGGAAAGTAACCACTTTACCTGAAACTACTACCGGCATATAGATTATAAAAACGGGGATTTTCCGGGTAAGTTTATTGGATTTTGATACCGTATTTTTTGCCCCTTTCTTAAGTGCCTTACTGTCAATGTTGCCCCCGAGAAGGAGGTTGGCAAGCTGAACAGGATTTTCCAGACGCACACATCCGTGACTTAGAAACCGAAAATCTTTGGCAAAAGAACTATGCAAACTGGTGTCATGCAAATATATGCTGAATGGATTATTCATGTTGAATTTTAAAACACCCAGAGAATTGTCGGCACCCGTACTCTGGCGAAAGAAATAGGGAAAGTTTTTTTCGGTAAAATTCTTCCACTTCAGGTCAGACTCATCAACTTCGTTCCCTTTGGCATCTACCACCTCAAAATTATTTTGCTCCAGGTAATTACTGTTCTTTTGCACTTTTGGCAATAGTTCCTTTACCGCTATTGAATGGGGTACATTCCATGGAGGAAAGGTTACAATATCGGAGATGTAGGAAGCAATAACAGGAGTAGGCGTTGTTTTTCTGCCGACAACTGTGCGCATTTTTTCCTTCAGAAAATTGTTCCGGTAATATTTTAATTCGGCTTCCGGAATATTCACAACAATGCGTTCGGGTTGATTATTGATGGTTAAATACCTTCGATAATTCATGGCCAGAATTATGGATTTATATTTTAAGGTATCCTTCTTCGTGAGGGAATCGGCCAGGAATTTTTTCAATACCTGATAATCATGATCCTTACAATCGAGATGCGATACGATCTTTGAGACAGATTCCCTGGGTTTTGAATTCAGCAACTGTTGAATATAAACCGAATCACGCGGGATACTCACCTCATCATAATCGAAATGGACCACCCCCTGCTGCAGGTTTTTGATGAAATTTAATACAATACCAGTTATCTGCCTGTCTCTTTGAAGCTTACTAATATCGTCGAGCCTGGTGTTCGTCAGTAATGCTATCCGGATTTGATCAGCCTGATCTTTATCCGGCGCAAGGCCAAGGTTATCAGCCGACCCGATCATTGTAAGCCAATCGGCAGCTTTGTTTCTGTTTTTTACTGATGAAAACCAGTACAGTGGTTTCTGATAAGCGGAATAAAACTGGTTCACGATCGTAGCCTCCTTCAGACTGTCCTGCTGTGCGAAACTACTGGTAGCCAGAAAACTGATCACGACAAGGGACAGAACTCCCTTAGCTAAAGCATTATAGATTTTGTTGGAAATAAAAAGCATAAATTTCATAGTTTTTAGAATGATGCAAATGTATCGGGCCAGTGAGGGTTGGTTGTTACACAACTTTTTAAAAAATTTACATCATTCTCACATCGCGACCGGTTAAGACTCCCTAATCCGACTCGTAAAGACGCAGTCTGTTTCGGAGTGCCCTGATTTCGTCCTGCATCGCATCCATACGATTTAATAACCAGGAAATCGTCTCAATTCCTTCCATGTTGATATCCAGTTCGTAATGAAATTTTATGAATTTTTCGATTTGGTGTAGCTGCTCCGCTTCTATAAATGAAGTTTCCCGGGTAGTCGTCAATTCTATCAATCCATGCTGGTGCAATGTGCTGATAAAGGTTATATCAATATTATGACTGGTACAGAATTCATTTACAGCTATAAATTTTTTTGTAGGCATGGCTGCTGATTTTAAAGTTTCGATTTAGACAAATCAGACAACTCGCGGAATAAAGCTTTTTGCCTCTCCGTTAAGTTTGTCGGAATTTTTATAGAGTACGTGACATACAAATCTCCAAATTGACCTTCTTTTTTGTAAACCGGAAAACCTTTCCCCTTTAGCTTTACTTTACTTCCATTTTGGGTTTCGGGAGCCACTTTCAATTTTACCTGCCCGCTTAAGGTATTAATAGTGATTTCACCTCCGAGTATTGCGGTGTAAAGATCAAGATCGGTCGTAGTGTAGAGATTATCCCCCAGACGTTTGATTGCAGGATGATTGGCAATTGAAAATGTAATATATAGATCTCCGTTGGGTCCTCCGTTTATTCCCGGACCTCCATGACCTGGTATTTTAATCGTCTGGCCGTTTTCAATTCCGGCAGGGATTGTTATCCGTATTTTCCTTCCGTTAACTGTTAATGTTTGCTTGTGAGTTGTGGATGCTTCCACGAGCCCCAGTTGTAATTCCGCATTAAAATCTTCTCCCCGGTATTTTACCTGCCTGCCATAACTGCCTCGAGTGCCTCCGCCAAACATGGATTCAAAAAACTCGGAAAAATCTCCTCCAAAATGTTCCCCCGAAAATCCCGCTTGTCGCGAACCTGCCGATTGGCCCTGGTACTGTCTTGCTTTTTCAAATTCATCGGCGTGTTCCCAGTCTTTTCCATACTGATCATATTTCTTCCGTTTCTCAGGATCACTCAATACTTCATTCGCCTCATTTATCTGCTGAAATTTCTGTTTGGCATCCTTATCATTGGGGTTCAGATCGGGATGATATTTCCTGGCTAATTTCCGGTAGGCACTCTTGATCTCTTTTGCTGATGCCGTTTTCTCTATTCCCAATACCTTATAATAATCAATAAACATGATGATGAATTTAACTGCGTAGAAAATATTTTACAAAGAACGAAACTTCAATGCACGATTAACAGATTTCAGTCACTGCCGGATATTACCTGGCAAACCATCACACCGAACAAATGTTTTCGCTTTCCGGCTAACCTTTTTTTGTCGGAATAATGTAAAGCGGTATTTTCGTGTGTTGTAAAACCTCTTGCGTAACACTTCCCATTACAATATTTTCAAGCCATTTCCGGCTGTGCGATCCTATTACAATAACATCGGCGTGTATCCGTTCTGCAGTCTTTAATATAGAATCGGCAAAATCACCTTCGGCAATCATCGTTTGAATAGTTGGATCACCAAGAAAATCCCTTGATTTCTCCAGAAAATTTAAAGATGCTGTTTTCAGGTTCTCAATCGTATTTTGTTGTAAAGGATCTAAATTCAGGTAGCCAGTAAATCCCATAATGGGGGAATATTCGGTCGAAGAATAATACACAGGATCGGAAATCACGTGAAGCAATATCACCTCTGCGTTCATAGCTTTACCTAATTCATACCCCATTTCTGCTATTTTCCGGGCGGTTGGATCATAATCCAGCGCAATCAATACTTTCTTCATCGCTAATGTTTTAATTTTTTGGTTCATACTGTTTGTCTGATACTAAAACTCACCTTAAACTTAAACAAAGTTCAACTAAAAAGTTCAGTAACATTTGCAAAACTTTTAAAAAAAATTACATAATTCAGCACGTAAGTCGGGTCGGAAGCTGAACAGGTCTGTATCGGCGCAATTCTGTACGGGGAATGAAGATAAACTTTATCAGACATTAATGACTGTGGCGAAGATTTTTTATGAATCAGCCTGTATCGACAAATTTTTTAAACGTGATGATAGTACAGGTGAAGGTCTCCTCTCACATAATTATAGTCTTTTGCTTTTTTTACAATCAAATCACCCAGTTTAGGTCTCTTTGATTTATTTCAGAATAGATGAATCATGTAAATCTAAGTAAAAGTTGTGTAACATTTGAAGGTTTTATGTGGGCTAATTTTGTCCCATACTATTTTGAGTTGATTAATAATTTTTAACAATTAAATACAGGTAATTATGAAAAAGTTTAGAACGGGTGCAGTTTTGTTCTTAAGCGCTGCGCTGATTTTACCAGGTTGTTCATCGTTAAACAAAACGCAAAAAGGTGGCGCTGTCGGTGCGGTTGCTGGTGGCGCCATGGGAGCGGTCATTGGTAAAGCCTCCGGGAATACAGCACTGGGAGCAATTATTGGTGCAACAGTTGGTGGTGCCACGGGTGCTATTATTGGTAATAAGATGGACAAACAAGCCAGGGAAATTGAAAAAACTGTGCCGGATGCAAAGGTTGAACGTGTCGGAGAGGGAATTGTTGTTGAATTCAGCAGTAATATACTTTTTGATTTCGATAAATCGAGTCTTTCGGATGAAGCAAAGACAAATCTGAATAAACTGGTTACGGTTCTGAATACCTATCCTGATACAGATATTGAAGTACAGGGACATACCGATGATCAGGGCAGTGAATCGTATAACAAAAGCTTATCGCAGCGCAGAGCAGGTACAGTATCAAGCTATCTGAGGACAAAGGGTATTGCAGGCAGTCGTATAAACATAAAAGGATTTGGCGAAACGGTTCCGAAATATGACAATACCTCAGAGGATGGTCGTTCACAAAACCGCAGGGTAGAATTCCTGATCACAGCCAATGAAAAGATGAAGGCTGATGCTCAGAAAGAAGCTGCGAAATAATTTTAATCATCACAAACATTAAATTCTAAAAACAATTTAAAATGAAAACAAAATTATTTTCTTTAGTAATGCTCCTTATGGTCTCGGCTACTTTGACATTTGCTCAAAGTCCGGAGAATGGAAAAATGTCTTTTGGCATTGTTGGTGGAGTAAATTTTCAGAATCTGAACGGCAAACTTTCGACTGGTGACGATCTTGAAAACGATATGCTATTGGGTTACCATCTCGGAGCCAATGTTCAGATTCCCATTGCACCTGAGTTCTATTTCCAGCCCGGATTGATGTTTGCCGTAAAAGGGGCTAAAAGCTCTCCTTTTGATGGGAACTTTTACACAAAACAAACCAAGATCAATTATATCGAAATGCCTTTGAATCTGGTTTACAAAGCGCCACTCGGTAACGGATTTTTTATGCTCGGATTTGGGCCCTATGTTGCTTACGGAATCGGGGGTAAGGTTGAAATTACCAGTGGATCAGCTTCCGGGGAAAAGGACATTGAATTCAAAAATGAAGCAGGGTTACTTGACTACCCGGTCTATAAACGGTTTGATGCAGGCGGTAATATCTTTGCCGGGTTTGAAATGGCAGGCGGCCTGTTTGTACAGCTGGATACCCAATTCGGTATGCTGAACATAAATCCTGACAGAGGAACCGATGATGAATCAAAAAGCAAGAATACCGGTTTCGGTGTTTCATTGGGATACCGGTTCTAATAAATAATTTTCTGAATAAAAGACCGCCTCAAAATGGCGGTCTTTTTTCATTAGAATTAATGATGGAGCAGTGTGTTTTTGCCAGTCTGTCTGAACGTAACCGGTTTTATTTTTAGCTGGACATGGTCAGTAAAATCAATATCCATCTCAGTCACCTGGTTGAGGAAGATCAATTCGCAATATTGAACAGAAAAATGTTCATCAGATAATCTTAAATTTAGGTTATTTGAAGGAATAATGTAAGAAATTTATACTGTAATATAACACTATTCTCCCGTTTTCTATGCACCTTTGCTCCCTGTTAGGTGAACATGAGAAGATTAAATAAAATCAAAAATCCGATCAGCAATCCAAAAGCACTTCGATTCGATTGCCATACAATTACACTCAATGTATAATTACAAGACTCAGAAATATATTCTCTCCAAAGGACTCGATGATTTTTTTACAGGCGTACATAAAGCCAATAAATTTGTTGCTCTTTTTTTCAGGGAGGTATTCCGAAGACCTTTTCACCTTCGGGAGGTCATTGATCAATGTTTTGAAGTAGGGTTAAAATCGCTCCCCCTTATTTCCCTGACCGGTTTTATTGTGGGTATCGTTTTTACCAAACAATCGCGACCTTCACTCGAAGATTTCGGGGCAACATCATGGCTTCCCTCGTTAATCGGCATTGCCATCATAAAAGCGCTGGGTCCTTTGGTAACTGCACTGATCTGTGCCGGAAAGGTAGGTTCATCGATCGGTGCGGAACTTGGCTCGATGAAAGTGACCGAGCAAATAGAGGCTATGGAAGTTTCGGCCATTAATCCGTTTAAATATTTAGTGGTAACACGCGTGTTGGCTACAACCATTACTATTCCTGTCCTTGCATTGTACTGTAGTTTTGTCGCATTGTACGGATCGTATCTGAACGTTCATGCTGAAGAGACCAGCAGCCTGATCAGTTTTTATCAGAATGCATTTAAAACCATCAACTTTCTCGATATTTTTACCGCTGTAATCAAAACCATTGTTTTTGGGTTCACCATTGGTATTGTGGGCAGTTATAAGGGATTCAATGCCACCCAGGGAACCCGTGGTGTTGGTCAGGCAGCAAATCAGGCAGTCGTTCTGGCTATGTTTCTGATTTTTATTGAGGAGGTTATCATCGTCCAGGTATCAAACTGGTTCAGGTATTTTTGAAAGCTATGGAAAAAACAAAACGACATACGATAGATTATAACGAATCGGTGATCTCAATCACGGGATTATACAAGTCATTTGGTGATCTCGAAGTGCTAAAAGGGATTGACTTTAATCTTTTTAAGGGTGAAAATGTGGCTGTGCTCGGAAAATCGGGCACCGGAAAATCAGTTCTGATCAAAATTATAGTGGGCTTACTTAAGCCCGATAAAGGTGAGGTAATTGTGCTTGGAGATCATGTTAATGACTTATCCCGTAAAGATTTGGATTTGTTAAGACTTCGAATCGGCTTTTCGTTTCAAAGCAGCGCCTTGTACGATAGTATGAATGTTTATCAGAATCTGGCCTTCCCTTTGACCATGAATTTCAAACATTTGACTAAAAGTGAAGTAAAAGATGCTGTCGAAGAGGTGCTTGAGTCGGTGGGTTTACTGGATAAAATAAAACAAATGCCTTCGGAACTATCCGGCGGACAACGTAAAAGAATTGGCATAGCACGAACCCTGATTCTCAAACCCGAAATAATGTTATATGATGAACCCACTTCGGGTCTCGATCCTTTAACAAGTGCCGAAATTATCGAATTGATCAATGATGTGCAGGAGCAATACAACACCAGCTCTGTTATTATAACACACGACCTTACCTGTGCAAAAAATACAGGTAACCGTATCGCGATGATGCTGGAAGGTCAATTTTTACGCATCGGGAAATTTGATGAAGTGTTTGATACCGATAATGAGCAGGTAAAAGGATTTTTTAATTACAATTTTATACAATAAGTCATGAATGAATCTCCAAATAAACGGGCAGTTATTGTAGGCATCTTTATTTTTATTGGAATTGCCTTTCTTTTGGCAGGTATTCTTATCATTGGAAACCTGCGCGAGACGTTCAACGCGAAAATGCAGGTAATTACCCGTTTCGATGATGTCAGCGGTTTACAGCGGGGTAATAATATCTGGTTCTCCGGAGTAAAAATTGGCACGGTGAGCAACCTGAATTTTACCGGGAAATCAAAGGTTGCAGTTACAATGAATATCTCAAAAGATTCAAAGAAATATATTCGTAAGGATGCCAAGGTCAAAATAGGAAGCGATGGAATCATCGGAAATAAGATCCTTATCATTTACGGCGGAACTGATGAAGTCCCGGAAGTGGAGCAAGGAGATACCCTGGGAGTCGAAAAAACTTTCTCATCAGAGGATATGATCAATACCATCCAGGAAAATAATAAAAACCTTCTGGTGATCACCAACGATTTTAAAGTTATCAGTAAAAAACTGGCAGCCGGCGAAGGTACTATCGGTAAATTACTAAATGACAGCTCTGTATATGAAAATATGGAAGCCGCAACAGCATCCCTGAAGAGTGCCTCCGCAAGGGCAGGACAACTGATCAATTCGTTGGCTGTTTTCAGCTCAAACCTTAATAAAAAAGGTACACTAGCCAACGAACTGACCACCGACACCGTCGTATTTAAATCCGTTACGGCTTCAGTGAAGCAATTGCAACAAATTGCAGATACAGCCTCGGCATTTATCACCAGTTTTAAACAAGCCGGTACAAATCCGAATACCACCATCGGGGTATTGCTCCATGATGAGGAAGCGGGTGCCAATTTAAAAGCAACGTTACAAAATCTGGAAAGCAGTTCAGTTAAACTGGATCAGAGCCTGGAGGCAGCACAACACAATTTTTTGCTCAGGGGATTTTTCAAAAAGAAGGCAAAGGAAGCTGAAAAGGATTCAATTGAATCCTTAAAATAAGTAAATCATACCCTTAAGGAGAAAACAATTTATTCTTATCACCCTAACGCTGTCCACAGTCTGAATTTCACATTTACCTTAACCGGGCATGCGAACTGATGAATAATTAATCCATCAGTTCACAGGTCCGGTTCCGTTTCGACGGTTCCCAAACACTGTCATCGTTTTGTCTGCCATGCTTTTACTAAATTCATCTCCCTTTTTTCATTTTACAAAATGTGTGAATTTTGCAATTATTATCTAAAGTATTACAACTTTCATTGGCTATAACCTGCCTATTTTTGGAAGAAATGTTTATTAAAGTGAAATCACAATTTTCATAAATTTAAAATTCATGAATATGAAAAAAATTCTATTGGGCGGTTTATTCATTCTTGCCCTTACCGCAACCCTTGCATCAGCCCAGGATAAACCTAAAATTTCGGTTTCCGTTCTGGGAGGGATAAATCTCCAGAACATGTACGGGAAAGCATATAACGGGGATAAAACTGACAATGAAATGCTATTGGGTTATCATTTCGGCGTTAATCTTCAGCTGCCTGTTTGTCCTGATTTCTTTTTTCAACCCGGATTACTTTATTCCAAAAAAGGGGCAAAGACTTCGAGTGTTTCATCAAGCAGTACCACCAGTATTGATTATATCGAAATGCCTTTAAACATGGTCTACAAATCGGCATTGGGTAAGGGTTTTATTATGCTGGGCTTCGGGCCCTATGTTGCTTATGGAATTAATGGGCAGGTAAAAACAACCGGCGACTCCCCTACTATTGAGAATAAGGTTGAGTTTAAAAATATTGTCGGTTTAAATGATCCTTTAGATGTGCCTTACTACAAGGCCTTTGACGCAGGTGCCAATGTTTTTTTCGGATACGAAATGGCAAACAATATATTTTGCCAGTTAAATACTCAATTAGGTCTGCTCAAAATTAATTCTGAATATAGCGAATTTGCGGATGATAAATCGTCGGTTAAAAATACCGGTTTTGGCTTTTCAGCCGGCTACCGGTTTTAGCATAATTTTATAATCGGATAGGAGAAACGGGATTAATTCCCGTTTCGTCCTTCCACACCACCGTACGTACCGTTCGGTATACGGCGGTTCCTTAATTTACGCATTGACTTTCCGAAAATATCCCGTAAAGAAGATGTAACCTGCTTGTTGAAGACGTGCGTTAGTGATAGTCCTTGCTAAGATTGGGCTATTGGCAGTATGCCAGTAACCTTTTCTTGTATTCGCATATTCCCAGGCCTTGTATTTATTAATGCCAAGTTTAATGAGATTCCGCAAACGGGTTCTTATCCTTTTCCATTGTTTCCAGATAACCATCCGTAAGCGTCTGCGATACCATTCATCCACTTTTTGCAAAAGTGACTTCATGTTTGCCAATTTAAAATAGTTCACCCATCCAGTAATGTACTGTTTAAGTGCTTCCTTCCGCTTATCATCTCCCCACCCATTGCTCCGTGATGTGATCGCTTTTAAACGCTCCTTCATCTTAGCTAAGCTTTTTGGGATGTAATCGCAATTGTCCAACCTTTTATACATCGAAAAGGTGTATCCCAAAAATTTAATCTTTGAGATATAGGCAACCACAGTCTTTTCCCTGTTCACTTTCAAGAAAAGTTTCTTCTCAATATACGGGATGATGTTCGTCAGTATCCGATCGGCACTTCGTTTGCTTTTGCAAAGAATGACCATATCATCAGCGTAACGAGCAAAGTGGTGTCCTCGCTTTTCAAGTTCCTTGTCCAATTCATTTAGCATAATATTGCTCAACAACGGACTAAGTGGACCTCCTTGGGGAACCCCAACTTCTGTGTCTTCAAACTTGTTCCGTACTACAACACCAGCATTAAGGTACCTGTGGATAAGAGAAATGACCCGTCCATCTTGTACCGTCCTTGATAATACTTCAATCAATTTACTATGATTTACAGTATCAAAGAACTTTTCCAAATCCATATCGACAGCATATTTATATCCGTCAGTGATATGGTCTTTGCATTTGTTCAATGCCTGGTGAGCGTTGCGTTTAGGTCTGAACCCGTAACTGTTTGTTGAAAACTGTTTCTCGTAGATTGGAGATAAGATTTGTGTAATAGCCTGTTGGATAACACGATCGAAAACCGTGGGCACACCCAGCATTCTCATCTTCCCGTTATCCTTGGGTATTTCTACCCGCCGAACGGGATTTGGACGGTAAGTTCCGCCCAATATGGATTGTATAAGCTTGTCCTTGTTTGCAACAAGATAATCCCTTAGGGATTCGACTTCCATCTTGTCAATACCTCCGCTTCCGTTATTACTCTTTACCTTTTTATAGGCTCGGTTCATATTGGTTGGAGATAGGATTTGCTCAAGCATTCCATAACTCGGTTGGTCTGCATTAGTGATGTTGTTTTCAGCTATCCGCATGTAGGTCTGCCCTTCTGCATATGCTTTGGGTTCCGCCCTATCTTTTTGCAGGCAGGTATCTTTCGATTTTTTCTGCTCTCTTCCCTTCATTTGGTAACATTCATTTACTTTCACTTCTTAAGGTTCAGCCCTTCACTGTGTTTGTGAGTCCTCCATCTATCTATGATGGCTCGTTTCTTCAGCTACTATGGCCTCTGCTGACTTCTCACAGTAAATCTTTTTCAACCGTGCTTCATACTTCGTTTCCGCACGTCTGTGAGATCTCCCGCGGTAAGGCGAATAACCTTCATTCCATGTACCCGCATCATTTACACTCCGGTGTCCGTGTAGCTTTAGGACTTTGTTTTGTAATGCAAACTCATCCCACCGGATGTGCCTGATAACGTTTGTGTTCCTCGGGTCGGAATTTTGCCTCCAGCTTCCTTCAGATTCCACCTCACGATGGACACCCTTGCTCTTGGCTAATGGTTGGCTATGCTACATACCCCCATAACGGACTTTCACCGTCAAATTATTCGCCATGCGCGGCACACATTAAAAAAGTCCTGCTTAATCGCTTAAGCAGGACTTTTTATTCATATGAGTCATAGTTCGTCGTTGTAAGAACGATGGCCGGATTATTGCAAAAGTCCGTATCAACCAAAGATCCTGCTCCGGTTTATATCGACGGTATGGTCTGCCGGCGCGTTTTGTTCAAAACCTTAACAATTTTGGCGTAAAGTAAATTTTCGTCTATGGGTTTGGAGATATAATCATTCATGCCAAAAGCTTTACACCTTTCCACATCCACTGCGGTGACATCTGCGGTAAGGGCTATAATAGGAATTTGTGAATTCATGATGTTGCGAATATGAGCAGTGGCTTCAAATCCGTTCATTACCGGCATTTGCAAATCCATCAGAATAATATCGTACTCCTTTTCCTTCAGATTTTCGATGGCAATTTGTCCATTATCGGCAATATCAATTTCACAGCCAAACTCAAGCAGTAATATTTTTATTAATAGCTGATTTAGCCTGATATCCTCAACCACAAGCACTTTTATATTTTTTAAAGGTGTTTCTGCAAGAATATCCTTGATTACCGGCATTTTCGGATCGGGATTTGCGATCTCCTCTTTTGGTTTTAATTTCGCAAAGCTGAGTTCAAATCCAAAGGTCGACCCCTTGCCCAATTCACTTTTCACAATGATTGTTCCTCCCTGGAGTTCTACAAATTGCTTAACGATAGCAAGACCTAAGCCCGATCCCCCGTACGAACTGGAAGCATCACGGGCTACCTGTTCAAAATTATTAAATATCTGCTCCAGACGATCTGCCGGAATTCCGATGCCGGTATCCGTTAATGTAAATTCGATGGTCGCTTTTTCTGCATCTTCCTGCAACAGGCGTACGAGCATGGTTATTTTCCCTTTGTTTGTAAACTTTACTGCATTGCTGACCAGGTTTAAAATAATCTGGCGCAGACGCATAGGATCTCCAACCAGTGTTTGTGGAATGGATGGATCGTATTCTTCAACCAAAACCAGATTCTTTTCCTTGATTTTTGCTTCAAACAAATGAAGCATAGAACCGATGGAGGCAGAAAAATTAAACGGAATTTGCTCGAAGGTCATCTTCCCTGCATCCACTCTGGCAAGGTCAAGAATATCATTAATTAAAACGATCAATGCATCTCCCGATACTTTAATGGCGTTTAAGTAATCCTTTTGCGACTCATCTAATTTTGTCTTTAATACCACGTTGGTAAATCCGATAATCGCATTCATTGGTGTACGGATTTCGTGGCTCATATTGGACAAGAACTGCTGTTTTGCTTTAACAGCAACTTCAGCAAGATGTTTCCCATGCTCAGCAAGATTTTTAGCCTCAATCAGTTCATTTTTAGCATTAACCTGTGCCGTTACCTCATACGCTATAATTGTGATCCCCGAAATTGTATCATCAGCTTCACGATAAGGCTGATAAACATAATTGAAATAAGCATCTACCGTAACACCGTTACGTTTTAAAGGAGCATATAGTTCATAAGCGTAGAAAGGAACACCGGTGGTGTAGACATTTTTGAGTAATTCAGCATATTGATGTTTCGCGTTTTCCGGTAGAATGGTCAGCAACGATTGTCCTTCAACATCCTCCCCTTTTCCCCACATTTCTTTAATACGATCATTGGCAAGTTTGATTATCATTTTCTTCCCTTTCAAAATAGCAATGGCAAAAGGCGATTGCAGCAGCAGCATATTGTAACGCGTATTGCTGTCTTCGATTTTCTTAAGCGCCTTTTTCTCCTGCTCAAGCTGGACCTGCAATTCTTTCTTCTCCTTCTCCTGAAGTTCGATTGCCAGTCTCTTTACTTCTGTAATGTCAGAAATTGTGAGTACGATCAATTCCTCATTCAGACTTTTCTGGACAATACGATGTGCATTGAGCAGCATTATTTTGTGACCAATAACAGGAAATGTATGTTCGACTTCAAAATCATGAAAGCGCATGTTTTTAGGGACAATATCTTCGAGAAGCTCGCGCAGACGCAAAATATTCCATTGATTATTCCCCAGTTTAAACAATGATAAGCCAATACTCTGCTGCGCGGTAACGTGAAATGTTTTGCAAAACGCCTCATTTACCGATTTAATCCGTATGTTTTTATCAAGAATGAGCATTGGCTCGTGAACCGTGGCAAGTATGACTTCGTTATAATTGTACAATTCCTCGACTTGCCGGATGCGCACATTCAGTTCCTGGTTACTCGTGGTAAGCTCTTCATTGGTCGATTCAATTTCCTCTTTTGATGTTTCGAGCTCTTCGTTTAAACTTTGCAATTCTTCATTGCTCGAAACAATCTCTTCATTGGCACTCTGTAACTCCTCATTAACAACTTCCTGATCACGGGTGATCGAATCCATGTCAGCCCGTGCGGCAGCGAGTTCAGCTTCAAGTTTTTTTATCCTGCGGTCTTTTGCCAATGAAATATTATCACTGCTTTCGGGCGAGTGTTCCTCTTTTTCAACCTGCCGTCCGGTAAAAACCACAACGAGCAATGGTTCCTCTCCTTCTACCTCCAGGGGCATCACCTCCAAATTAACAATATGAGCCGTATCACCCACGTTTATTTTTATACCCGTTTTTCGTACAGTCTGATCTGTTTTAATCGCATGATGAATTGCATTGCGTAATTCAAAGGCAATTCCGATATGCGCCATCTTTAAAATATTAAAATTGGCTCTTCCGGATGAGTGTTGCAGATACATCGATGTTGAGCCCCTGAACTGCAGAATTTCAAGATTATGGTTGATGATCACACTTGCAGGCATATATTGGGCCATCAGAATGGCATCAAAGGCACTACCCAGATTCCCATTCGTTGAAGCTATTTTCCTGGGGGCATTTGCCGATGTGAAACTATTTTGGTCAGACATATTAGAATATGAAATAAGCGAAGCCATACCGGGAATCCTGTTGGTACCCGAATTTTTTTTGCGTGAATAGATTTTATATTTTTCGTTAATCGTGTTAAAAAGCTGAGCTGTAGTTCCGATTGTTTCTGATTTGCCGAGCATCAGGCAGCCTTCATCAATCAGTGAATAATGAAAAGTTGCTATGGCTTTTCGCTGGGCTGCAGCATCAAAATAGATCAGCATGTTACGACAACTGATAAAATCGATGCGTGAAAAAGGAGGATCACTCAGAATATTGTGCTGGGCAAATACGCACCTGTCGCGCAGATCTTTCGAGATGCGGTACTTGTCCTTAAGTTTTGTGAAAAAATGATGAAGGCGCTGGGCAGATACATTTTTAAGCTGGTGCATCGTATACTCACCTACGCGTGCTTCGTTAATCGCCTCCAGACTCAGGTCGGAAGCAAAAATCTGAAATGGAGTGGTGATGCCTGATTCTTCCTGTATTTCACTGAGCATCATAGCAATGGAATACACTTCTTCACCTGTTGCACAGGCAGCTACCCAAATACGCAGCATTTCGCCCGGTGCCTTGCTTTTTAACAACCTGGGTAAAATACTTTTTTTCAAAAGCTGGAAGGCCTCCGTATCTCTGAAAAAACCCGTCACATTAATCAGCAAATCCCGGTAAAGCAAATCCAGCTCATTATTATTTTGCTCCAGCAGTCCGGCAAATTGTTTTAAGTTTTTGATCTTTAATATCAGCATCTTACGGACAATCCGACGCTTAATGGTGCTCATTTTATAATGACTGAAATCAACACTCTTGTTTTTATTTAAAAGGTGAAGAATTATCTGAAAGTCGGGATCACTATTTGCTATTTCATCTTTAGCTACCGATTTAATCACCTTTTTCCTGGCCAAAGGATTTTTACTGATCGAAACCAACTCGTAGGCTATATCTTTGGGAGACAAAACAAAATCAACTACCCCTTCGGCAATTGCCGATTGTGGCATACTGCTGAATTTGGCGGACTCATCCTGGGCAAAGGTGATTCCACCGGCTTGCTTAATTTCTCTTAATCCCCGAGTGCCATCATTTGCACTACCAGAAAGTACAATGCCAATTACATTTTCCTTATGAGTAAGCGCTAAAGAGGAGAAAAGAATATCGATCGACAGATTTGAAAATTTGTTAAGTTGACGGGGAATTAATTTTATATGTCCGTTTGTTACCTCAATATCTTTGTTGTATGGAATCACGTAAACATTATCGGGTTCCATTTTCTCCATATCTTCAATATCCTGCACTTTCATGGTCGTCACCTTTGACAAAAGAGATGTCAGCATACTTTTGTGGTCAGGACTAAGGTGCTGCACATAGATAAATGCCATGCCTGTGTGGGGAGAAAGATTTTGCAAAAGTTCAGTTACTGCTTCGAGACCTCCCGCGGAAGCGCCAATAGCAACGACGGGAAACGGTTTCTTTTTCCCGTGACCTGGCTCTGCCGGCAAAGGTGTATCCTGCTTCTTTATGTCATCGTGATTAAGCATAGTATCTCCCGCCGCAATAATCTGAGGCACGGTCACACTGTCCTTTACAACAGCAGAACCGGTTACGTTTTTTAGGGGGGTTGATTTCATTTTCAAGGATATTTTGTTTTAAAATAACATTGCAAAACCTTCCTCTTTTCTTCATCCCGGCAAGCCACTATTCGGGTTAAACTCATCTAATAAGGTATTTATCTGCAATTTCAAATCTGATTTATGAGTTTCGCACCATCACATCATCAAGCCGGACATCATTAATATTTTGTAATTTATGTTTATCATATATCCTTTTTATCGGCACTGATTACAAATTAAACCGCTATCGTGATTCAAATTTTAATCCTGATTTTCCAAATTGAAAAATTGCTCTGTTGCTATCTATTATGTAGTTTCAATGGTCAACAATTTTGCGAATTCATCATTTTTGTAAAATTATATAACTTATTCATAAAAATATACATTAGATGAAAATAATTTTAACGAAAAAAAAGCGGTTGCCAAATGACAACCGCTCGTTAGTTTATTGCACCGATCGGGCGATTTATTATTTTTCCTTCCAGATAACGATTGTGGCTTCAGCCCTGCGATTGGCAGCATGTTCCTCTTTTGTACATGTAACTCCGTCCGCACACTTGTTAACTAACTGGGTTTCTCCAAATGCCTTTGTATGAATTTTCGAAACACTTATCCCTTGTTTGACCAGGTAATCGCTGACAGCTTTACCACGTTTTTCAGAAAGCGTCATATTATAACTGGCAGCACCCCTGCTATCCGTATGCGATTTAATTTCAACATCAACAGTCGGATTGTCAGTCATATCCTTAACCAGACGATTAAGTTCTGAAAGAGAAGCATTGTCGAGATTCCATTTGTCAAATCCGAAGTTAAATCCAAACTGGATATTGTAGACATTACCAACTACAGCAGGTTGAACAAATATAACTTCCGGAACCGGTTCTGGTGTCGGTACCGGTGCGGGGGCGGGTTCCGGCACAGCTACCGGTGCAGGTTCCGCGACAGGGACTTCAACAATTACAGGTACCGGCTTCTCCTTTTTTCCAAAAGAATAAGATATACCAGCATGCGTATAGAGTTTAGTACCAAAAATATCAGCCTCAGTATTTCCCGGTTTAAAATTGCCGGAAGTCATATCTGTTCTTCGCCCGTCCAGTCTGTCAGTATTCACCCAGCTCCACTGGGTACCGATATTTAACTTTACATTGTCGCCTAGGCTCATTGCCACGCCTGTGCCGAGCGGAACAGTAGCGAATTTCCAATACTGGCCATTTTGTGAAGTCTCAGAAACAACTGCCTTTAAATGTGTCGCGCCTAACCCGATTTTGGCATACCAATAGATTTTTCGGTCATATTTTTTCTTCGAAAACAGGTTATTCATGTTCCATACAGTATTCAGATCAAGTTCATTCGTCCGGGTCTCAAAATCCGGAATCGGGCGAGTGTCGAATTTCCATGAACCCTCCAGATTTGAGTAATTCCAGGCTGCCTCAAGAGCAAATACATGCGAAAAATTCTTTTTTACCAATGCACCGAAACCAATATTCATCTTGCTGTCCCAATGATTGAAATGGTTAAAGCGGGCATCCTTGAACATGTTATACTCACCGGTGAAAGAAGCTACACCTGCATTGATACCGATTTCCCAATTTTTGTAAGGTTTGGAGGTGTCTTTTTCCTGTCCAAAAGATTGTGTATAGCACATCAATACGACGACTATACTTAAGCTGAGTTTTTTCATAACTGGTTTTATTATATTAATAAAATACCCCTGAGCATATCTCAGTATTTTAAAAAGGGCAGTAATTCTTTTGTTGTAATCCTTTAATAATTACTGAATAGACTTTGTAGGCCACGAATTATTAACAAGCCTAATTCAACGATAGCATCCCGTACCATTCCCCGGGATCCTTCTGCATTTTATGAATTCTGTCTATAAAATCTGCAGCAGGGTCATTCACAACTCCGCTTAGTCTCTTTTCATTACCATCTGATCTTACAGTATGTGGGTTGATTTTAATGACCGATTTACGAATCTTCATCGCATCAATTGCAGACACCTCCGGCGAACTCTCAAGAAAAATAATTCGTTTAATAAGCCAATCGGCATTTTGCTTGGCCTTCAAGTCCGGCTTTCTGAACTGTTTGTCATTTTCACCCGACTCAAGGTTATCGTATTTATGAGACAATACCATACCATCCTTTATATCGATAAGTTCGTCGATAAGTAACGAATACAGGATAGAAAGCAGTTCTATTCTCTTTTTCATCTTGTGAATTTTTTATCCTAAAGGCAAAAAATATTTTCAGAAACAAAGTTATGTTTCAATAGGCTGAAACCTTTACAGAATTATTAACAAGAGTTACATGATTCATACTTTTTACACAGGGGTTGAAAAAGAATGCTGAAGACGGAAGAGAGCGAAATTGGAGGAAACCGGGGGAATAGGACGGGGAAACCGGAAAAAATCATTATCAAAAAAAGGGAGAGATTGCGGAATGCAATCTCTCCCTTTTATCCCCGGGTATCATCTTCACCCGGATTACTGCCCGAGACTATTTCTGAAGAATTATAAGCTTACATTCAGAACGACGATTGGCTGTATGTTCGGCATTGGTACATGGCACACCATCAGCACAATTATTAATCAACTGAGTTTCACCAAATGCCAGGGTACTAATTCTTGAAGAGTTAATACCATTTGCGATCAGGTAATCAGAAACTGATTTACCCCTTTTTTCAGACAACGTCATATTGTAGGCTGAAGGACCCCTTGAGTCGGTATGGGATTTAATTTCGACATTCACCTCAGGATGGCTGACCATATCTTTTACAAGGCGATCAAGTTCATTGGCAGACTTGGTGTCAAGATCCCATTTGTCAAATCCAAAGTTCAATCCGAAGTATAAGGTGTAAACATTACCAACAACTGATGGCTCAACTTTTACTGCCGGTTTTGGTTCAGGAGCAGGTTCTGGTTTAGGCTCAGGAATTGGAGCAGGTTCGGCTTTAGGGATTACAACAACTGGCGCCGGTTTACTTTTTCCGAAACGAAACGAGATACCTGCATGGGTATATAATTTTGAACCAAAAATGTCATTCTCCGTATTTCCGACTTTTCGGTTTGGAGGAATACCACCAATATCTTCACGACGTCCATCGATACGGTCGGTATCGATCCAGGTCCATAGTGTTCCAAGATTAATATTCACTTTATCGCTCACACGCATCACAATACCCGTTCCCATCGGAATGGCAAGAAGTTTCCAATGCTCTTCCAACTGAGCCGGAGAACCAACTTTTTCATTGATATGGGCAATACCCATTCCAATTTTTGTATACCAGTAAAACTTACGGTCAAATTTATTTGCGGAGAATAAATTATTCATGTTCCAGACCGAATTTAAGTCAATCTCATTTACTATGGTTTTAAAATCGGCCATCACGCGGGTGTCAGCCTTCCAGGTTCCGGTTAACGTGTTATTGTTCCATGCCGCCTCGAGGGCAAATACATGCGAAAAATTCTTCTTTACCAGAGCACCAAAACCCAAATTATATCCGCTGTCCCAATGATTAAAATGATTAAACCGGGCTTCCTTAAACATATTATACTCGCCTGCATAATTTGCAACTCCCGCGTTTATACCAATTTCCCATTTTTTAAAGGATTCGGTTTTCTTCGTTTCCTGGGCGAAAATAAAACTGTACCACATCAGCGATACCGCAACACATAAAACAAGTTTTTTCATAGTCGACTTTTAAAACTTTAATACTATTTATAAAATAATTGTTAGGTAATTCGTTACAAAAACCTCCATAATTGAGTGAGCTAAGTTATGAATGAATGAATAATACAATTTGCAAAACTATTAAGATAATTTATATAATTCCTATAAATTTTTAGAGCGATAGTTAATTTCGATGGAATTCAACAAAAGGGAGTATTTTGAAATATAAAATCAGAAAGCCTGGTTGATTTCTTCTAATGAAACACCAACGGATTTGCAATATTATTATACTTGTTGAGCTTCAGCAACACGGTGCCAACGACATGAATATCCATTTGTACCAATACCGGGAGGCAGTTTTTATCGGCTGTTAACCAAATGGTTAAATCATCCTGACCTTTAAACATACGTCCGGTTTCAACGATCGGGTGAATTTTATGGCAGCTAATTTTGCCAAATTTTGTCCTGATCGTCTCTTTTCCCTTGTATCGCAGGCGTAGAGGGAAGATTTCATCAGAAAAAAATATGTTTACAAAAATCACCTCATCCTTCTTAATATTTGCAAAATCGATTCGGCGGAGGTAATAAAAGGCAGAAGTTAAGTCGAGTATTTTTTCAGGCACACTATGAACACCCGATAGTTTTGAATTAACCGTGTTGTTATGCCTGTAATAAATAATCTCGTTGTAATGTTTATAACGTCCCTCACTTATATTCCGGACCTGTTTATGTGGCAAATTAGTTTCTTTATCAAACCAGCTTTCGTAAACATCCCTCACTTTATAAATTTTATCAGCAAGGCCTGTCGTTTGACCAATGGCTGAAGCATAATAAACCGGCTTTCCTTTATAAGTGGCATCGGTTATAGACAGTGTGGTTGTTCCTCCCACGATAAAACCATACAGGATCTGAAAGGTAAGGGTTTCGCCGGATACAAAAGCTGTATTTGGTTTTATTGGTGGATTAAATATTTCCTGAGCATTTAAATACAAGGTTTTGAGCAAAAGCATTAAGAGTAAAATTATGCGAACTTTCATTTCATCGGTTTTTAGTGAAACACCTAATTATTTTGCTTCAAGTATCGTATTCACAAATGCTCAGGGATTAATACCCGCTAAATTGCATCAATAAACTAATTTCCACACGCTTCATTGGTGGACGAATTTTAAGCAGTTACAAAGGTGACTAACAACCGGGCGTGAATTGTTATATAATTATAGAAAAGGATTACATTATATTACACTGCCCCTTTTGTAGTCAAATGTAATTTATTTTATTGATTATTAATTCAATACAATCACAACTGGCAAAAATTAAGATGAAATCATGTAAATACAATCTGGAATTGTGTAAAAGCTTTGAAATCCTGTGATGTAGCTTTGCAGGTCATAATTCAGTACGGAAAAATTTTGAAAACCTCTTTTAATAGAACAATTTGAATGTCGCCTAATATTTACAGATTCATTGCAAATAAATTATTTTTCGGATGAGACGAACACATTTTTTCAGAATTCTGGCCGGGCTGCTTATATTTATAATAGTGTTGTTTATTTTAAAGACCATACTTATTGAGCCCCTGGTAAAGAATAAAATAGAGGCGAAACTCAATGAAAAGGTCAGGGATTATGTCATTGAAATTGGCAATGTCGATATTTCGATGCTTCCACCCGGTATAAAAATTGAAAAGATAACACTTGACTCAAAACAGCAGGAGCCCTCAACAGGCGAGGTAAAAGGAACAATCGATTTCATAAAATTAAAGGGCATCGGTCTCCTAAAAGCAATCTTCAAAAATAATATTGATATCGATGAAATAACCATCTCGAACTGCATCATTGACGGAAACGTTTCATTTCACGGGAAAGTAAAACCACCAGTATTCTCGCCGGTTAACCTCAGGATAGGCAACCTGCTTTTTGATAAGCTGGATGTAACGTTGGGGGATATTACAAATGCACAGGCTTACAGGGTGAAAAAAGGTATTTTTAAGCTGTCTGATATCAATGTTGGGCAGTACGATACTTTATCGCCAGGTATCGTTAACCAGATTGATCTCACTGCTGAAAGGTTCACAACCATCACATCTGATAGTTTATATTCATTTACTGTCAGCCATTTAAACTATTCTGCAACTTCAGGGAAGATGACTGCAGACAGTGTGCTTATTGATCCGAATTATACCAATTATGAATTCGCTGCACGTAATGAATATGAAACAGACCGGATCGAAGCCACGTTAAGCAATATTGTAATAAACGATTTTTCTGTTGCAGGTTATCTCAAAGACCAAAATATCGAAAGTTCCTATATCGAAATCGGGAAGATGGAGGCGGAAGCCTTTCGTGATAAGCGAAAAAAAATCAGGCACCTCAATAAACCCATGCTACAGGATGCGATCTATAATTATCCGGGTTCGTTAAGGATCGATTCAATCGGCATCATGGGCGGTAACATTACCTATATTGAACATGCAGAGAAAGCAAATCAAGCCGGAAACATCAGTTTTAAAGATCTCAAAGCCAAAATTTATAAAATAACCAACGATACGATTCGCACGGATGAAGAAACTTATTTAAGACTTGATGCAAATGCCTTGTTAATGGGATCGGGCCGGATGTCGGTTATTTTAAAAGCTGCATATTTCGATAAATCCAATTCCTTTAAAGTTGTTGGTAATCTTACGGGCATGAATGTAAGTGAATTGAATCCGATGCTCTCAAATAATGCCTTTATTTATGCTAACTCGGGTAAGATAGATGCAATGAATTTTAGTTTTACAGCCAATAACGCTAAAGCAACCGGGCAGATGCAACTTCTTTACCATGGATTAAATATTTCGGTTAAGAACAAACAAACCGATGAAACGGGTGCCTTACGCGAGCGGGTTATGTCGTCGATCGCTAATTTTAAGTTGCTGGATTCAAATCCAAAGCCGGAAGAGCCGGTTCGGATCGGACTGATAGATTACGAAAGAGATCCGGAAAGATTTATTTTCAATTATTGTATTAAAGCTCTCCTTACGGGAATTAAATCAAGCATTGTCCAGCCTCCAAAACAGAAAAAGAAAGGGCGTCGTTAATTGAACACTGATGACACTGATTAAACTGATTTTCACGGATTTTCTTATCTGTGCTTATCTGTTACATCCGTGTCATCAGTGTTCCAACTGTAAACCGAATCGACAAACTTTCTTAACTGATTATTGAAATCAGAGGGATTCTCCATATTGCTTAAATGGCCGGCATTCAGTATGATGTGCAGGCGGCAGTCTTTAATTTTATCCTGCATCAACCTGGCTGCGGCGGGTGGAGTTATGACATCCTCCTCACCGACCATTATAAGTACGGGCACCGTGATATCGGGAAGTATTGAACAGGTCTCCTTTCTTGCTGCCAGGGCAAGCAATGTATTATAAAGCGATTCTTCGGAGGTATTGCGGATCATTTCCGTGGCTGTGGCTATTTCTTCGGGCTTCGTAGCAACAGATACCGGCGCGAAAAGATTTATTACGCTTTCACCGGCATATTCTTCCACCCCTAATTCCCTTATATTTTCAATGGCCTTTAACCGTTTTTCTTTTGTCTCAGGAGAATCTGCGATGCAATTGGTGTCACTCAGAACAAGGGCACCGATACGTGCCGGATGAGTAGCTATCGCATTTAACGCGATATATCCGCCCATGGATAAACCACACAATACTGCTTTGTCTATTTTCAGGGCATCCATTAATCCTATCAGATCAAGGACAAAAAGTTCAATTGCGAAATCTTCATTCCCCATACCTGAATTTCCATGTCCGCGCACGTCGTAAGCAATTACCCGGTAACTGCTTTTCAATGCCTCTGTCTGATTGTTCCACATGGACTTATTAAGGGGAAATCCATGAATAAAGATGATGACCGGAGCATTTTCCGGTCCATCATCATTATAACTGACTGTTAAATTATTTATAACTATCGTGATATCCTTACCGGTATTTCGCATGGTTCCGGGTTGTTTGCACTCTGTTTTTGTATATTTTCAATACTTATAAAGCGTTAATTTGCAATTATTTCCGGTTGGTATAATACTTGTTTGCCTCCGGCATAAATTGTTTAAGCTTTTTTATTCTCGTTTCGTTTGAAGGGTGCGTGCTTAGGAACTCCGGTGGACTTGCGCCGCCCGAAGAAGCCATTCTTTCCCAGAAAGGAATTGCCTCCTGAGGATTATAACCTGCCATCGCAGCAAATATTAACCCAAACCTGTCTGCTTCAGTTTCCTGCTGTCTCGACCATGGCAGCATAGCACCCACCTGACTGCCGATCCCGTAGGACATCATAAACAATTCCTGCGTTTGCTGAGGCTTTTGGGATAAGGCAACCTGCAATGCAGTGCCCCCCAATTGCTGAATCATCCCCTGGCTCATTCTTTCGTTACCATGTTTGGCAATAGCATGGGCAATTTCATGGCCCATAACAATGGCGAGACCGTTTTCGTTTTGAGTTAAAGGTAAAATACCGGTATATACCACAACTTTTCCACCTGGCATACACCAGGCATTGGCATCTTTACTTTCGACTGTGTTAAATTCCCACTTATACCCATCAAGTATTGAAGCTTTTCCTTTGTTGTCGAAATACCTGGTAATTGCATTTGCAATCCGCGCTCCGACACGATCAACCATAGCAGCATTTTTATTGGAAGAGCTTAGTACCTTATTCTCGGTTAGAAATGCCTTATACTGGCTTGTGGCCATTAGTTGCAGTTCTGCTTCCGGAACTAAACTGAGCTGTTTCCGACCAGTTACCTGGTTCATTGCACATCCTGCCAAAAGGCCCGCGATTAAAAATAAAAACAAAAACTTTTTCATGTAATGAAGTATTAAAATGAATTTCCAAATTCCTCTCATTATGTGCTCCCGGGAAGCTTCTTATGAAGTAAGTAATAGCAGCGCCCCGACAAGTTAAAGGTAGATACTACCTTGTCATTAAGTTTTACAGAATTTTTGAAAAAAATTACATCATTCACACTTCGTTTTAATCCTGTTCGCTACCTTCCTTTTTCAAACGTGCACGAATACCAATTTTGAATATTTCGTTGATTATCAGAGGTATCATTCCCAAAGAAATAACCAGAATCCAGTCGCGGAGAGCAAGCATTTGTAAATGAAAAGCGCTTTGGATGGCAGGAATACCAATCACGATTAACTGAAGCAGCATACCTGTTACAATAGCGCCGATCAGGTATTTATTGGAGAAAAGGCCGATCTGAAAAATAGATTTTGAACTATTCCTTACTGCCAGTGAGTAGAACAACTGGCACATGACCAACACCATAAATGCCATAGTCCGGGCATATTCTGTAGTATTTTCCGGAACCGTGCCCTCGAAGGGGCTGTAACCGTGTTCATAATATCCAAACCAAAATGCAAAGATGGTCAGCACGCCGATTAGGCTGCCACCCAGAATAACGCGAAGACCTGCCCCCCTGGCAAAGAAACTCTCTTTTGAATCGCGGGGTTTTTCTTTCATCACATCCGGAGTTCCGGGATCCATTCCTAAAGCTATTGCCGGGAATGAATCTGTGATAAGGTTGATCCATAAGAGTTGAGTCGCGATTAAGGGTGCTTCACCACCAATTAAAAGTGTTATGAACATAGCGACTACTTCACCCAGGTTACAGGTAAGAAGAAAGAGAACCGACTTTTTGATGTTATTGTAAATATTCCTGCCTTGTTCGATTGCAGCCACAATAGTTGCAAAATTATCGTCCATAAGAATCATATCAGATGCTCCTTTTGCAACATCAGTCCCGGTAATGCCCATTGCGACACCTATATCGGCGGCATTCAGTGAGGGTGCATCGTTAACCCCGTCGCCGGTCATCGACACGATGTTTCCGTGAGACTTCAGGGCGTGTACAATTTTTACTTTATGCTCCGGTGAGACACGTGCAAACACCCGGTACCCCATAATCCGGTCGTTAAATTCCTTTTCTGAAAACTCATCCATTTCCTTCCCGGTAATTGCCTGACCGGGATTTTCAGCTATTCCCAGGTCAGTCGCAATGGCGAAAGCAGTGATCTTATGGTCACCGGTGATCATGACAGATGTAATACCGGCTGTTTTCGCTGTCGCAATGGCTTCCCTCACTTCGGGCCGTGGCGGATCGAGCATCCCGACAAGCCCAATTAAGATCAGGTCTTTTTCCATCAGTGACGTTTCGATAACACCATCAACAGGTTTATAGGCGATACCGAGTGTTCTCAGTGCACTTCCCGACATTTTTTCAGTCGCAGCTTCAAATCGCTTTTTGTGTTCTTCGTTAATAGGCTCAACTACCCCGTTTTCCAAAACATGGGTCGAAATTCCAATCAGGTTATCGATTGCACCCTTGGTATAAACAGAAAATTTCCCGTTTTCCTCGTTGAGTGTTGACATCAACTTGCGTTCGGAATCGAATGAAAACTCACCGGCACGCTTATTGGCGGCTGTTATTGACTTTCTGTCAATACCCAGATCATCTCCCAAAAGTAATAATGCGATTTCAGTCGGGTCACCTGATCCGTGCCCGTTTTCATAAGTTGCATCAGAAGCGAGCATCATGGCTTTTGCAAGTAATTTAGCGTCCTCAGATGATGTATTTTCCTTACCCCGTTCTACCTGTGACTCACCCTCAAGGTTGAAATAGGTAGTGACAGTCATCTTGTTTTGTGTCAGGGTGCCTGTTTTGTCGGAACAGATGATGTTAACCGAACCGAGCGTTTCAACAGCAGGCAATTTTTTAATAACGGCCTTCTTACGTGACATTCGTGTTACCCCGATCGAAAGTACAACCGCTACGATGGCCGCAAGGCCTTCGGGAATTGCTGCAACGGCCAGGGAAACAGAGAGGATAAACATATCTGCCAGGTCGCGTCCCTGCAGCAGAGCCACAATAAAAATCAGGACACATATTCCGATGGCAATCTTCCCCAGCGTTTTTCCCAACTGATCCAAACGGATTTGCAAAGGGGTTTTGGACTCCTCTTCCGCATTAATAAGATCTGCAATTTTACCAACTTCAGTATTCATGCCGGTTGCAACCACGACTCCGACACCTCTGCCACCGGTCACGAGAGTCGACATATAGGCCATGTTTTCACGGTCGCCCAGTGGGGTATTAAGATCGCTGTAACTAAGCGAAGCCACTTTTTCGGAGGGAAGTGATTCGCCGGTAAGCGCCGATTCCTCGATATAAAGACTGGCCGACTCAATCACACGACAATCCGCGGCGATATACCGCCCGGTATCCAGGATAAGAATATCTCCGGGGACCACTTCACCCGAGTTCACCTCCATAACTTCCGAATTCCGGCGGACAACAGCCCTGGGAAATGACAATTTTTGAAGCGCTTCGATCGCTTTGCCGGCCTTGACTTCCTGGATCACACCAAGAACAGCATTGGTGATGATTACGAGAAGGATGATTATTGCGTCAATATATTCCTCCATAAACAGGGTAATAACCACGGCTGCGAACAAAATATAGATCAGCCATTCGCGGAGTTGTGCAACGAACAGTTGAAAGATGTTCTTTCTTTTTTTTGCAAGCAACGTATTGGTACCATATTTTTCAAGCCTGGCTTTTGCTTCTTCTGCCGAAAGTCCGTGCCCCTGGTCCGTATCAATTTCTTCGAGAACTTCAGGTATCGATTTAGAGAACCACATATTTATAAAGTTTAATTTCTGTCAGCTGAATATTTCTAATCAGCGCGTATCGCATCAAAAAAGGGGGTTCTTTGTTCTTCGACACAACTTACGGCATACAGGTAAAGTGCCGCACTCCAGCTTTGCCAGTCCTGCCCCATTGGTTTGCCATCCTGGGCTTTTATCCATTCGTTAAAACCGTAAGTCAGGTTGCCATTCCGGGCTGTTTTAATACATTGGGTCAGAACGAGGAGTTTCTCCCTTGCGAGTCTATATCTTTTGGCCGCTACAAGTGCTGCCACATAAAATCCACATACAAAAGGCCATATTCCACCATTATGATATTCGCCGGGATTATTAAATTGTGAATAGCGCGGTAACCATTCGGGATCCTCCTTCCTGATAAAAGGGAAGAAGTTGGGAGGCATATCTATTGCCAGATCACCATTTTCCTGCATGATAGCGCACTCCTCTTCAATCCAGGTGACCATTTTCTCAGCCCTTGTGGGCGGAGCCAATCCCGAAAGAATGGCCAGACTATTGCCAAGAAGGTCGAACCGTTCGCTGCTGTAAATCTTATACGACCAAAAGGCATAGTAAGGTTTGTGCCTGACTTTAAGACCTTCGTGCACATGAGGGCTTATTTTTTGGGCTGTAATGGTAAACCGCTCCATATCATGGAGCATCCGGCTTGCCCTGTCAAATTTATCAAATAGTTTTAAACAGCTATATACCAATGCATTTACGTACAGACCATACCCTGTAACCCATTGTTCGTCCCGCCAGTCACTGGTGGGTTGCTGCGCTACCAGGTTTCGGTCAGAAGGACTTTGATATTCCAGCCACGTCAGGGCTTTTTCTACAGGTTCATTCAGAAAATCCGTTTCACCTGTCACTTTTCTGAACAGACCGACTCCCAGCAAAAATAAAGGGGTTGTATCACTTGCCCCCCGATCGTCCGGGTCGTGTACCAGGGATGAAATATGACCATGTTCAGTCTGATTCAGGGCAAGGGTTTCCAATACGCGGCGAATGCTGTGAAGCAGTTTCTTGTCACCTGAAACTGCAATTCCAAGAATTGAAAACATTAAATCCCTTGTGTATGGTTCAGGATATCCCCAGGCGGCAGTCCGGGGAAGTCCGTGAAATGGTCCCTGAACATTATGAAGCAACACTTCCAGGGCAGCCTTCCTTGCTTCTTCAATTTGGTTACTGTTTTCTGTCCGCATAATGTTGGTTGTTTTTACAGCTAATGCCGGTTACGTTACATGGATGTGAACACTTTTAACCGATTCCCAATTTATTGTTTATTATCTGAACAAACCGCTTTGCCACGACGCGGTAGTCAAAGTTCTCAACAACACGTTCTCTGCCCGCACTACCCATTCTGAGGCGCAATGCGGGATCCTTAATTAGTATCTTCAAATATTTGGCGATATCCTGAACATCAGCACGGTAATCAACGGTCCGTGGTTCATTAAATGTCACTTTATGCTGATCTTCAAAACCAGATTCATTTCCAACAATTACTTCCTTAACTACAATTTTGGTGGCAACCTCTGCCAGGAATGCCGTTTCACCATGGACCAGGGTATCAAGCATTCCCATCGCCTTAATGCCTATGACCGGTTTTCCGCAAGCTCCTGCTTCTATCTGCGGCATACCAAAACCTTCAAGTCGTGAAGGTGCTGCATAAATATCACAGGCTCCAACCAGGTAAGGCATGAAGTTACGTGAGAGTCTGGAAGTGGTATAGATTACGTTATTCGCTATACCCAATTGCGCAGCGATTTCCCGGTCAGCCACGTTTTGCAACGTTGTCCGCTGCTGTGGCCAAACCTTGCAGACATATTTCCATGCAGGTCCGGTTTTATCAATTGTTGCAAGCGCCTGCATAACCTCCTGCGCACCTTTTGAAGCACCGTCACCACCTACTGTCAGGATCATTAACTCATCGGGGGAGACACCCAGCGATTCACGTACGGTTAAAATTTTTGGATCCTCCTTTCGGTTTGGAATGAAAGTTCCGGTATTGCAGCCAACCGGTAAGACTTCAATATTATCACCCTTGATTCCATCGCGCACATACATCTCTTTCACCCAGTTCGAGGTTACCAGTATAAGTGGCAATGCATTTAATTCTGCATGGTAATTTGCGACATAACCATCGGCAACCAACCAGGGTACCGGCTGCACTCCAAATCGCCGGGGGTGATGCAACAGGTGGGGTGCATATCCCCAATAACCAACTCCTACGGCAATGTCTGGTTTGAACCAGCGATAATACCATTCTTTCTCCTGGGCTGATTCATAATGAACCGGGTACGCATCCACACCAATTTCAAGTAATCCCTTGTACAAAAGATCTCCCTGGGTTGCCAATCCCCCGGGCGAAGGAGGGTATTCATACAATACCAGTACTTTCATTTTTCATATTTTTAATTAGTTACCCATTTCTTAGCTTCAAACGGATCAGTAAATTGCCGGAATGCTTCGGATCGTGGTGTAGTTTCAGCTTCCCAGGTATTATGTCCAAAGCCATATATCTGATTAATAATGTTGTATTTTTCAATCCATATTTCCTTTGCCAGCGAACGGCAGTATGTGGCATTTTTGGTTGGTCGGGGAAAATACTCCCTGTTGCCATCTTCATAAGCAAAGGTCCACAACTCACCGGCAGCAATTTTACCTGAAGACCAAAGCTCAACTACTGCTTTGCCAACTTCTTCATGCCTGAGATGCCTGGTGTATTCGCCGGATGGATTATGGGTAATAACCAGATCGAAACGTTCGCGGGGCAGTAACTCATGAATAGCGCCCTCAACCACTCTATTATCCAATGGTTTTTGATCAGGACCATCATCCAGGTCTCCCATTATCCCTTCCGACTTAAGGGCTTTTAGTGCTTCAAAAAACCTGGGAGCACGGTCAGCATCACTTTTCCGGCACAAACACACAATATAACATCTCCAGGATGGATGACTCAGAATTGTTCCGCCGGCCCATAAAGTTTCATCATCGGGGTGAGCCACAATAAGGGCCACAGATTTTGTTTTTTTTTCCTCCACTTGTGTAGTTATTTGATTAATCACCCGGGGAATAAAAAAATCATTTATAAAAGAATCTGCTCAATTAAAAATAACCGGTATATGCTGTCAAGAAAAATGGTTAACGCTTTAAAAAGTTTAATTAATGCCTCAATCCATAGACCATTCTGTAATGGTAACCATATACGGCATAGGTCATGGCATCCAAAAAAAGCCGGGGACGCCGCAGAAGGGTCCAGATTAATAGTTTCCAGTATTCACCTCTCCCTTTGTTTAAAATTCCGATGATAAAAATTGATTTAAAAAATCCGCTGATATTGGAAATCTTTAATTTTTTGCGTCCATAATAATGAAGTCCCTGATAGTTGATTAAAAATTGGCGGATTCTTTGGTAATAGGGTTTTATGGTATAGATATTTTGAATTATCTTTTTGTACCCTTCGACAAGTTCCTGAGTGTTCATTTTCGGAATAAAATTCATAGAAGCGTCGGTATTATTTCCGCTCGTCTCTGCTGTGAGCCTGTTTTCCGCTTTAAGCCGTTTATAGAGCATTGTATTTTTGGGGGCGTTCAATAACCCAACCATTGCGGTAATTATACCGCTTTTCTGGATGAAATCGATTTGTTGCTGAAAAACTGATGGCGTATCGCTGTCGAATCCCACAATAAACCCAGCCGAGACCGTTAATCCTGCCTTCTGGATTATTTTTACGCTTTGGAGCAAGTCCCTGTTTTTGTTCTGGGTTTTATTACAATCCCGTAGCGAATCTTCTGAAGGAGTTTCGATACCCACAAAGGTGGAATTAAAACCGGTTTCGGTCATCAGGGACATCAGTTCCTCGTCATCTGCAAGATTAATGGAGCTTTGAATATTAAAGAAAAACGGGTATTTATGATCAGCCATCCATTTGCGCATCGCCGGAAGTAAGTTGTGTTTAACCTGGTACTTATTCCCGATAAAATTGTCATCAACTATAAAAACCGGGCCGCGCCAGTGAAGCCGATAAAGTAATTCAAGTTCTTCAATGATCTGGTCGGTATGCTTCATCCTTACTTTGTGGCCCAGCAGGGAAGTGATCTCGCAAAAATCGCATGAAAAGGGGCATCCGCGCGATACCTGGATATTCATCCCTACATAATCCTTCCGTGACAATAAGTAATAGTCGGGTACAGGAGACCTACTCAGATCGGCATATTCATCGGTCTGATATATTCTTTGCGGGTTTTGCCCGTTATTAAGGTCTTTAAGAAACAGGGGCAGTGTAATTTCTGCTTCATTTAATATAAAATGGTCAATTTGCGGATAGTTGTCGAACTCCTGGGTGAAAAGGGGTCCCCCGGCCACAATTTTAGTTTTATGCACCAGGCACTCCTCAATAACTTTATTTACAGATTCCTTTTGTATGTGCATCGCGCTGATAAAAACATAGTCCGCCCAAAGGATATCACTTGTCAGAAGCTTTGATATATTCATATCAACCAGTTTCTTCTGCCATGTTTTCGGGAGCATTGCCGAGACGGTTATTAAACCCAAAGGCGGGACCATTGCTTTCTCGGGGATAAACCGCATTGCATGCTTGAAACTCCAGAATGAATCGGGATATTTCGGAAATACTAATAATACTTTCATCTCTCAGTAATCTGCTAAATTTTGAAAGAAGGTAAAAAATTGCATGTGCTAATCCATTATATATTTAATGAATATACTTCCCGATTGTTAATCTCGCCATAAGATAACTGACCGTCGATTCGGCTCCCTGATTCAGATTTACATGCGTTTCCTCCAATCCGTCGTAACATCCGCCTGTACACGGGTTATATACGATCTGTTGCAACCTGTTATTACCCAGGAACCAGTTGAATGCTATAATCATTTTTTCCCGATAGTCCTCATCTGCAAAGACATCGTAAAATTTACCTAGTGTCATAATGGTATAGGCAACATCGATCGGTTGTTCTCCAAATGAACCTGCCTCGTGACCTTTAATCAGCCATTTTCTATTGGAGATGACCTCTATCCCATTTTCATTAAATATATTCGCCAGAAGAAATTTAAACGACGATATCGAGATATCTTTATAAATGGCCTCGCCGGTCAATAACCAGGCATATAGCATAGCTTCGGGTAATATGCTGTTGGCGTAGGTAAGATAATTCTCAAACCATTCCCATTTCCGGCCTGATTCGTGTTTATACATCTGAACTAAACGGTTCGCAAGTGTTTTTATCAGCAGAAGATTCTCCGCAGTTTTTATGGAGCGATAATAGTAATATAACCCTTTCACAGCAAAAGCCATCGCCCTGGTTGAGTGAACTTTGCTTATTCCAGGCAGCGCTTTTTCAAGAATTTTATCCGCCACCAGAATTGTTTTTGTTGGTAACAAATCGATTAATGATATTAAATAACCCAGGGCCCAGATAGCCCTTCCATTTGAATCGTCCAGATTGACCGTTTGATTCTGATCTGTAAAATGACGGTCCTTATCCACATAATTAAGAAATTTGCCATCGGGCTGCTGACAGAACTTTATAAAGCTAAGGTATTTTTGTATATAATACAGGCTCTTTTCATCGCCCGTTAATTTGTAATTCTGGCACATCACTACCAGCGCCCGGGAATTATCATCCAGAGTATATCCGGTATTCAGGTCTGGCTGGTTGATCTTTGAAAACTGTATGATCCCGAAACTGGTTGTCATTTGTTTGAGATGGTTCAGATTGATGTCAGGGAGATTGTATCGCAGCGTGATTTTCTCACCGGCAATTTTAGCAAACAATCCGGCATGCGAAACAGCTGAATTTTCCCACGCGGTGGATACTATTTTCTGCAATGCATTAATACTCATACTTTTTCGCAGCTTATTATCCTTAAGTAAACGAAGCACACTTTCGGCTAACTGTTGTGAATTTCGAAAATCGATTATAATGCCTGTATCGGGGGTTAAAACCTCTTTTGCATGTGGAATAGGAGTCGAGATGATGGGGCATGAGCAACTCATTGCATAGGCAAAAGTACCGCTAACTGCCTGTTTGGGATCATTGCTGGTAAAAAGGTAAATATCAGTGAGTTCGAGATATTCCAGCAATTCTGAAAGTGAAAGATATTTATTTATGAATATTACGTGATCTTCAAGGCCAAAGATTTTTACTTTTTCAGTAAGCATTTCCCTGTATTTTTCACCATCGGTTTTAACCACTTCAGGATGCGTTTTGCCAATTACCAGGAATACTACTTCAGGTGATTGCTTTACAATAGCGGGTAATGCATCTAAACTGGTTTCAATACTTTTTCCTGAACTTAGAAGACCAAAAGTAGAAAGGACTTTGCGATCTTTAAGCCCATATTTTAGCTTGAGTAGTTTTTTGCTTACATGTGATATTAAATGGGTCCCGTGAGGTATAACGGATATTTGTTCAGGTAAAACATCATAATCGTTAATTAATATATCTGCCGAATTATGGGTCATCACAATTACCGATTTGCAAACAGCCGTAATGCGTAGTACTTTTGATTTTGACTGTTCATCAGGATGAGGCAGAACCGTATGAAAAACAATGGCAACCGGTTTGGAAAGTTCATACAAAAATTGCAAAAAGGTTTGTTCCTGCTCATTAAAGAATCCAAACTCGTGCTGAACCACGACAATTTTAATACGGTTATTCCTGTTTATTTTTAATGCCAGATTTTCATATTCTGACGCGACAGAGGTCTTAAGTACATATTTTACCTCATCCGGGTAGCTGTAATTTTTCGTACCTGATTCCAATGCGCAAACCGCGATCGAAAAGGAGCGGCTAAATTTATTATTAAGGACCTTAATCAAATCCTGTGAATAGGTCGCGATACCGCATTCCCGTGGTGGATAGGAAGTAATAAACAGAATCTCTGCCAGTTCTTTTACGGTTTCTTTTACGGTTTCTTTTACAGGTTTTTTTAGCTTATTGAGATTGTCTAATATTGACCAGTTTTCTGAAGCCGGAGGATTTACAGGATTATACATTGCTCTATATTGATCTACTCCTTTGACGGACAGGTTTGAAATGGGCTTATTTTTCATATTTCCTTTAATTTAAAACGCATTAATATCTTACATATTAAATCGGTTATGCTTCTGATTTACAGGCATCTTTTCCAATCAGAAAAGAGTTTTAAATGCCTGAATTAATTTCGCGCCTAAGAATTCTGATCAGGTTTTCTTCCAGATACCGGAGTCACATCATCCTGATTCCGTTTAAGATAAATAGGTTTTACATTTTTCCTTGGGGGCATGGTGTCACCTAACAGATAACCCCAGGGTTTTACAGATTCAAAATTGTCAAACAAGAGTTTGACAATGGCCAGCAGCGGTATTGAAAGAAACATACCGGCAATACCCCATAAAGCGTTCCCTACAAATACAATTATTATGGAAAAAAGCGCATTGATCTTCACCTTTGATGCAACAATATAAGGAACAATGTAGTTGTTATCAATTAGTTGAATAAGGTAATAACCAGCCATGACATACAAGGGGTACCACCCTGAGGATTTGGTCGCCAGGGCAATTATCATGGGTAAAGCGACAGCCACCAGGCCACCTATGTATGGAATAACGTTAAGCAATGCACCGATGATCCCAATCAGAACCGCATATTCAATACCCAAAGTAAGTAGAACAGTTATATTAAGTGCCGCAACAATCGCGGCCTCTATACTCAAGCCTACCAGGTAGCTCTGGATAACTGTTTCGGTTTGTTTTACAATTCGGTTCACCTGGCTCTGATCGCTGTCAAAAAGAAGCCTGTGAATGAATTCCAGGATCAGCGGCTGATAATACAGCATCAAAAATACGTAGAGGGGGATTAAAAACATTAACATTACCCCGGTACCGAGCGTGACTATTGCTTTTCCGATTGCAGCATTACTAATATTTATAAGATCATGAATACTATTTGTTATCCACGCATCAATCTTCTGCGCATCAATATTCAGATAACCTGAGGCTCCTGAAACGATTTGGTTAAGTGTTTCGGTAAATTTCTCTACAAGCTGAGGCCAGGTATCGCTAAACATGCTTGCCTGATTAATTAAGAAGGAGATAAGCAGGGCAACAAGTAAAAAAGCAATGATCAATGTAATAAAAATAGCGGCAACTCTTTTAATTCTTAACCGTTCCAAAAATTTCACCACCGGATGGAGTACAATGGCAAAAAGTATGGCAAAAAGTATGGGTACAATGATGTCCTTTGCAATGTACAAAATAGCAAACAATGCGATCAGACCGATCAGACTAATAGTTACCTTAGCGTAAAACGGTAATTGTATTTCATTTGCTATTTTCACGATTGATGTTTATTAATTCTGATCACTCCATTTCTGATCACTCCATTAAATCAAATGCCACCCAACAAAATTCCCTGAGTCCGGCTCCGGAGTTTATCGGTTTTATGACTCACTTCTATGTTATTGAGCAATTCAACGACGACTCTTATAACACGAAAAAGGTGGTTAACACATTGGAACCCCCTACTTCAAAAGCAGCGTCTGAATGTCTGTTACAAATAGCCGCCAGAGCGTTATCGAATGAGAAAACAGCACACGATTTATTTATGTACCCTTGTTATGCAAGTACAATTTGTTTCCCCGTTGGAACGCTTTAATTTTATCAGAAAATTCATAAAGCTTACAAATCGCCACAGCCACTAACCTTAGTTTGCCGAGAGTTGCAATCCGGCACTTATAATTGTCACAATAACTACAGATTCCTCCTTCATGGTAAGTGTATACTTTATATTTTCACGAAGAGTCATAAATTGTCCCTTTTCAAGCGGTATCGATTTTTTGAGTGAATAAAATTTTTGTTTCCCCTGAATAGCCTTCAACGAAATGGAATCACCTGACTGGAAAGATTCAATTCCGGTTTCTTCATTCAGAATCGCAAGCACAATCCGTTTGTCGGGTGTTTTAAAAACGATCATCAAATTCATATCGCCCAACGTCCATCTGCGTTTTTGTTTCAGCTTTTTCAACAGAGTTGGCAAATCAAAAACGAGCCATGCAGGAATAGGTGTGCCCTTATCCCGGTAAAGCAATGACCTGGACTTAAACTTTCCGTTTTTCATAGCGTTCTTTGTTATTATTATTGATCTGCATGCAGTACATCAATTATTCCTCCATTTTCAGGGAAAAATTCCCTGAATTATTGAATCCGCCCCGAAAACACTCCGGATTGATCTGATACCACTACACTGAACTTTCCCAAAAACATCATACAAAATCTGACAAGCCTTAATTGTTTTGTCACCACTGTCCCGGAGCAGACTCAATTTTACTTCCACGAAACGGATTGACGCTATAACTCATTTGCTGCCTTATTCATGGCATCTTTGCCTCTGTCAGCAAAGCCAGACATTTTACCTTTTACATGTTCTAAGTTATCGCTAATACTATCCGCGTATTCATTAAATTTATCTTTCAACTCATTTAAGTAATTCTCGCCCTGTTCTTTAATTTTCCGACGAGTACGGGAACCTTCTGCAGGAGCAAATAAGATGCCTACCAATGCACCTGTTGCTAAACCGGCAATTACTCCTAATAAAACTTTACCTGTATTCATAATTTTTAGTTTTAATATTATTAATACGCAATTTTTGAATTTTGTTCTCTAATATATATTTAGTTCAAATTTTAAAGAGATTGGATAATTTTCCGTAATTCTTCTTTCGTTTTAGCGAACCTGATTTGCGTTTTTCCAAGAATCTCCTTTTTCCTGCCATCCTCGAACATCCTGGCGTTTTTGGTCAGAGCAGCAAATTTTTGCTCAAGTTTCCCCTTTTTCTCATTCCAACTCCCTTTTTCTTCAATTGTATTCATTTCTCTTATATTTGTTATGGTTAATATTCAGTAAATATTCAGTAAAGTGAACCACCATAATTTGCAGGGAAGTCACAGATTCGGAGTAATAAATAAAAACTATTTGAAGCATACCTGTAACCCGTAAATTCTTTTATATCCTGTAAACTTTCAAAAACAAAGATGGGGCTTCAAACAGTTTAAAGTGTTACACAATTGCGGTGAAAGTTTACATCATTCGGACCATTCGTCAACTTTTGTTACTTCTTAAAAGGTAACATCAATACGGTCCAATTGTTTAAGCCTGCCACCATCCGGAGGTTATAAAAAGGCTTTACGGGATATACTTTACAGCTGTATCACAGACAATAATAAGGCTGGTTAGGTACATTATATTGATTTTAAAGTGTAGCATTATTGTAAACATATTGCTACAGCTAATACTTCAGGTTGAAGTTAAGCTAATTATCTCCGCCGGAATTGAGGGCAAACCAGCGCATAAAAAGTTACTGATGACATGATTCCCCGGAAAGATTTTCAACCACCCGAAAATCCGGCTGGATCTCATGTTGAGGATAAATCACCAGGCTGTTGATCATCGGGAAAAATTACATTTGTAAAAACAGTTATATTAACTGGCACAGCAATTACATCCAAAAGTCAGTTTCGGACATAATGCTCAATCACAAATCAAAACACCCAGATGTGTAAAAGAGTGTCTGATTCCCTGTTTTTATTCCTGGCTGCCTGAAGCCTTCAACTCTTCGAGTAGTTCCCGCAGATTTACCGTGGCATAGGTTGATGCATGATCAGACATCGCGTAGGGTATTACCAGATCATCATTATGAACAATTGAGCCACAGGAATAAATTACGTTAGGAACATATCCTTCTCTTTCCAATTCATTTGGAACCATAAGCGGCTCCTTCAGTCTTCCGATCATTTTCTCAGGATTATCAAGCTCATACAATGAAGCTCCCAGAGTGTATTCCCTCATGGAACCGACAGCATGCGTAATAACCAGCCAACCTTCATCGGTCTCAATGGGTGAACCGGCATTACCGATCTGTACGAGTTCCCATGGATATTTGGGTTGCTGAATTACTTTGGCACTACGCCATATATTGATACTGTCAGAATATGCGATGTAATTATTTACACCATCAATCCTGCACAGCATGGCATATTTACCTTTTATCTTACGTGGGAACAATGCCATACCCTTATTCTTGGCTATTTCACCGTTAAGCGGCAGGATTTTAAAATCATAGAAATCTTTGGTACTAATCAGTTTGGGTAAAATGGCTATTCCGTCGTATGCGGTGTAAGTGGCGTAATAGATGACTTCACCACTGTCATCCGTGAATTTAACAAACCGGGCATCTTCGATTCCTCTTTGCTCGGTTGCCGAAACAGGAAAAATAACCCTTTCTGAAATGGCCGAATCGATCGAAAAGTGAATTTCGTAATGCGAAGAGGCCAGCCAAAGCATCTGATTAATTATTTTTATCTGATCTTCGGTAAGCGAATTATCCTTAATTGCTATCTCAAGATTTCGCATTAATTCACCATAGGTAAAACTATCGCCTAACTGATCGAGGATAAAATCCGGAGAAATGACCTTCATATGGTCCTTAACCTCGTCCTGATTCCCCATGGTTGCCGAAGGAATAACATTTTTGGAATCTTCCATCTGGGCAAGATCATCAAGCATGGTGGGTTGCACAATATTTCCATGGTCCTGCATTTCGTCGAGCTTCTCCCTGAAGCTTTTTTTATCGTAAACATTCCGGATAATTTTATCGGCTTCGGCAAGCATTTTACCCACAGGCTCAACGGTGAGGTTATTATTCTTGTCAAGTATTCCTGCCCTGAAGACAACAGATGAGATATGCCCTTCACCTGTGGCACGGAAACTAAAAATTACCCTCTTTTCATCCGACCGTATCTCTGACTGATCGGGATGTTCAACCACTGAAGGATTAAAAAATGCTGCCGATTCGATCGAATATTCCATGGTAAAATACGATCCTATGAGCGCTTTCTGGGCAAGGGTCAGATCCTCTTCATTCACTTCAATATTATCAAATATGGGAGCCAGCCTCGAGAAATATTTCTCAAATATTCGCGAAATATTCCGGTGGCGCCGGGCATAACCTCTTAGCAACTGGCTGATTGCAGTATTGACTTCCTTTTCGGGCATAGCCAGTACCTTCCTGATGATATCAGCAGATCGTTCATTGTTCAAAAACAGGAAACGAGCGATTACCCTGGTAGAATCAGGGGAAAAAATATATTTTTTTCTGGTAACAGTCAATTGCATGATTTTCAGTATTAAAACGGTTTAAATTATTCTGTACTCCGCATTTGCTAAAGTAATATATCTGAAGTGGCAAATATAATTTTTTCGCAAGTATATGCAAATAACCGTTTGATTCCCCGATTTGACTGTCGAAATTTTAGTTCATTTCCTGAATGGATTTACTTTTTTAAAAAGTCGTTCCCGTAACAAGTTGTTTTTTAAAAAGTACAAAAGCCTGCTCCGAGTGGGGCAGGCTTTTACGTCTGATCAGAAAGCATCATACCTTTTTCCGGGCAAAAATGCTATTGCAATATTTTTAAAGCATAAACTCTACGATTCATCCTTTGTTCCGCGAACCAGGCTGATGCCGGAAATGAAAAATATAAAACCCAGTACCCCGTAAATGATTAGCGCTTTTGTATCTGACGATTCGCTTGTGCCATTCACAAAAAGAACAGCCGCATAAATGAGACCACCAATGCCAAGAACTGTAAGTAAAGCCCCGAATATTCTTTTAAGATTCATAATAATAATCTGTAATTATTTAGTTTAATCCGAGGTTGAAAGGCCCCGTCCTCCAATCGTATCCGATAAATAATAATTCGGCGTCTCAGCCTCTGGATTTGCCGGTAACTACTACAACAATACCCCCCACAAGTAAAACGACTCCAACAATAGGAGACCATTGAACAGGGTGATTTTTTTCAGCGCTGATTTCTAACGGACCAATATCTACAACCTTCTCTTTGGTGACATAATTGAATCCTGTATATATTATCATAATTAATCCAATTATAATCAGTACAATTCCTATGGTTTTCTTTGGCATATTTTTGAATTTTTTAAATGTGGTTTAATAATAATTTCACTTATCAATAAAAATACCTCCGTCCTGTTTGTTTTATCTCATAAACAGGAGCGGAAGTTATTACTGCAAAAGTGTTTATTAAAGAACACTTCTTCCCTGAATAATTCTTAAAATTATTGCAATCACGGCAATAACTAGCAGGATATGTATAATTCCTCCTGTTCCATAACCAACAAAACCAATGAGCCATGCAATAACTAATATGACAGCTACCAGATAAAGTAAATTTCCCATGATAATTAATTTTTATGTTTAAAATAATAAAGAGCTAATATTCTGGATGTTTATATCCTGAATGCTTACAGCAACAGAATTAACAGAAGGATAATGATGATTATGGCCCCAACGGAAAGATATACTCCGCCATTGGTTGTAGCAGTTGCATTTGCATCACTTTCGCTGCGGGCTTTAAGATCATTTTTTATTGCACGCAATTCTTTCCGCAATTCTTTCCGCTCGGTCGAACTCAGATCCGACATATCCATTGCCTTGATTGATTCCACCCGGGCGACTAATAAACTTACATCCGTTGATTGGGCAGTTTCGGTTGTAGCAACTTCTACGGGACTTTTGTCTTTTTTGGCATATACCTGTTCGGGAATAAAGGACTGTAAAACAAATGCCAATAAAATACTCACAAATACTTTTTTCATTTTAATTTTTTTAATTATGAAGAAATTTTCACGATCAAAGATCATTACGTTTGACTCCTGAAACGTTACATAATTCCGGAAAAATGTTACATGATTCGAAAGATTTACAATTTACAATTTACGATTTACGATTTACAATTTAGGATTGAGGATTGAGGATTGAGGATTTGCGATTTAGGATTTACGATTTTGAATCCGATTTTGATGTCGCAACTCGTTGCTGATAGGAGTGCTGCGTAGCAGCTTTATCTTTGTAGAAAGAATTTGGAAAGAAAAGTGAAGCCACGTAGTGGCGATATCCACGTAAAACATTAGTAATATTTCGATTACAAGATATTATAATATTTTAACCGGAAACCAATGTTTAGGAATGAGGATTTAGGCTTTAATCAAAAATCTAAAATCACAATTCATAAATCGCTGGAGCAATAGCAGTTGAAATTTTACCGAAGAGATCGCAAAGTCTTACGCAGAGAACCGCAAAGAAATTCGGGAATATCTTTCTCTGCGGTTCATTGCGCCTCCTCAGCGTTCTTTGCGTTTAAATTTGTATTCTCCTAGACTTTAACTAAACGACATTAGATCATAATCCATAAATCTAAAATCATAATTCTAAAATCATAAATCATATTACATTCGGTCCATATACCAGTTCAATTCTTTTTCCATCTTTTTATAACGGAAAATGGTTGTGATAATTTTCTGAAGGCGCACAAAAGCAGTTTCGCTTTTTACTACATAGTCAAATGCATGATGATGCATACAGTTTATTGCAACATCAATCTTATCCTGCGAAGACAATATAACAACCGGTATATCAGGATTGAGTGCCTTTATTTTATCCAGTGTTTCGATCCCGTTCATCGCGGTCGGATCAATGCCGTCGAGGTAATAATCCAAAATGATTACATCTGGTTTATTTGACAAATTCAACATGCAAAGTTCGCCTGTTGCATATGTTTCAATGGTAATATCAGCATGCTGAAGGAAATCAATTTCCAGTGACTTCAAAAATACGGCATCATCATCGACCAGGAAAATTTTAATTTTTTGGTTATTCATTTGTTTGTTTTTTTAATCCGATTAATTCTTCTTCAAGTTCTTTACAGGCCTGGTTACATACATTCCCAAGCTTAATAACCAGTTCTTTAATACCTCCTGGCTGATCGTGAGTACTTGCAAATTCCTGAACTTGTTTTGCCATATTTTCGTAATCCGGACTTATACCCATAATTGAAAATGACGGAATCATTTTGTGCACTGCTGCATACAAGGATTTCCAGTTTTTGTCCTCAAAGCTTTGATTCATTGTAAGAATTAAAGGAGGGGTTTGTTCCAGGTAAAGTGAAATCATCTCCATCATCAATGCGGGATTCGATTTGGTACGCCTGATCAAATATTCAAGATCAATACATCTTGAAGTTTTACTCTCTCTGTTACCATCACTTTCGGTTTCAAGGTCCTTCATAGATAAGGGTATTTTAACAAGTCCGATTATTTTATTGTATAACATTCTTTCGTCCACAGGTTTGGCAATGTAATCATTCATTCCGACAGCCCGGCATTTGGCAAGATCAACTGTGGTTACATCAGCGGTTAACGCAATAATCGGAATGGTCGATTTCATTGTATTGCGAATGTATTCAGTCGCTTCAAATCCATTCATTTCCGGCATTTGTAAATCCATCAGGATAATATCGTATGATTTTTCAGCCAATTTTTTGATAGCTATTTTACCATTACCGGCAATATCGCGTTCAAAACCGAAATCATCCAACAGTGTTTTCATAAGTAACTGGTTAAGCGGAATATCCTCTACAACCAGTACTTTAATGTTTTTAATCGCTGCATCAAGCTCCTCCGTTTCCTCCTGAATTTCGCCCAGATCGCTTGTTTTCATGAAGGTTAGTATGAAACTAAACCTGGATCCCTGATCAATAACACTTTTGACACAAATAGTACCCCCCTGTGATTCAACCAGTTGCTTAACTATAGCAAGTCCAAGGCCAGTGCCACCATACAATCGTGATGTGCCACTTGAAGCCTGCTGAAAGTTGTCGAAGATATTATCTATCTTGTTTGCCCCAATTCCGATACCGGTATCGGTAACCGAAAATTCAATGGTTACTTTGTCTTCATCGTCCGCCAATAAATGAACGCCCACTGTTATTTTCCCTTTTGCCGTAAACTTAACAGCATTACTCACCAGATTTAAAATAATCTGGTGCAGACGCACCGGGTCGCCAACCACGACGTGGGGAATGGTATTGTCATATTCCTTAACCAGCGTTAGGTTTTTTTCCTGGATCTTTGTATCAAACAGATGCAGCATGGCAGAAATTGATCGTGACATAATGAAAGGGGTTTTCTCAAATACCATCTTTCCTGCATCAACTTTGGCCAGATCAAGTATGTCGTTAATCAGCACAATTAACGCATCTCCGCTCATTTTTATAGCCGATAAATATTCCTTTTGTTTTGTTGATAGTTCAGTTTTCAAAACCACTTTTGTAAAGCCGATGATTGCATTCATAGGCGTACGAATTTCATGGCTCATGTTTGACAGAAACTGCTGTTTTGCCTTTACCGCATTTTCGGCAATCAGGGTGGCACTCTCTGCTTTACTTTTGGCTTCTTCGGCAATAAAAGTAGCCAGCTCTGCAAACACTTTCGCCTCTATCAGTTCGGTTTCAATTCTTTTCTGATCGGTAATATCACGTGCCACAACAACTACGCCGAGAACATTGCCCCGGTCATCTTTATAAACTGATCCATTAAATAAAACATCAGTGAGTTTTCCGTCCATGATCGTTAACGGATAATCGGTTACAAAACCCTTGGCAAAAACCTCCCGGTAAACTTCACGCGCTTTTCGGGGATCAGTAAAATAATCGAAAAAATCTGTACCAATTAATTTTTGGTACGATTGTCCAATGATGTTTACCGATGCATTATTCATATCGGTAATCTTCCCGTTCAGGTTAATTGTAAACAACGGATCGAGGCTGGCCTCAATCAGACTTCTTGCATACTTGGAGGCTAATTTCTGTACAGTAACATCACGGGCGACGATCACAACACCCTGCACATTTTCCTGATCATCCTTATATACCGATCCATTAAACAATACATCAGTTAATTTACCGTTGAGATGGCGGACTGTAAGTGGGAAATCGGCAACAGATCCTTTTGCAAAGACCTCCTGATATACCTCACGCGCTTTTTGTGGCTCTGTGAAATAGTCAAAGAAGTCGGTACCTCTGAGCTTTTCGCGCGATCTACCGGTAATATTGGCCAGTGCCTCGTTCATATCTGTAATCTTACCTTCCGTATTGATAGTAATCAGCGGATCACGGCTGGCTTCAATCAGACTAAGCGTATATTGCGAAGACAATTTAAGGGAATCGCTGAATTCTTCGAGCTCTTTATTGGCAATTTCACGTTTTTCCCTCTCTTCATTCTGAATAATAAGTTCATTATTCGCCACAATTAATTCCAATGCACGTTTTTCTTTTTCATCGTTCTGAAAAGAGAGTTCCTTGTTGGCAATAATCAGCTCAGCTGCACGTTTCTCTTTTTCATCGTTTTGAAAGGCAAGTTCCTTGTTGGCGATTCGCAGCTCGGCTTCCCGTTTCTCCTTTTCGTCGTTTTGAAAGGAAAGCTCTTTATTGGCAATGATCAGCTCAGCAGCGCGTTTCTCCTTTTCATCATTCTGAAACGCAAGCTCCTTATTGGCAATGATCAGTTCGGCTGCGCGTTTCTCTTTTTCGTCGTTCTGAAACGCAAGTTCACTGTTGGCGATTCGTAACTCGGCAGCACGTTTTTCTTTTTCATCATTTTGGAACGAAAGTTCCTTATTGGCAATAATCAGCTCGGCAGCACGTTTCTCCTTTTCATCGTTCTGAAAAGCAAGTTCGCTGTTGGCGATACGTAACTCAGCTGCCCGTTTTTCCTTTTCATCATTTTGAAAGGAAAGTTCCTTATTGGCAATAATCAGCTCGGCAGCACGTTTCTCTTTTTCATCGTTTTGAAAAGCAAGCTCGCTGTTGGCGATTCGCAACTCGGCTGCCCGTTTTTCCTTTTCATCATTTTGAAAGGAAAGCTCCTTGTTGGCAATTATCAGCTCGGCAGCACGCTTCTCCTTTTCGTCGTTCTGATAGGCAAGTTCGCTGTTGGCAATTCGCAACTCGGCTGCCCGTTTTTCCTTTTCATCATTTTGAAAGGAAAGTTCTTTGTTGGCCATTTTTAATTCTATTGCCCATTTCTGTTCGGCAATATTCCTGGCAACAATTATAACTCTAAGTATATCACCCTTGTCATTTTTGTAAACCGATCCCGAAAGCATTACATTCGTCAGTTTTCCGTCAGAATGCCGCATTGTTACGGGTAAATCGGCAATTGATCCATTGTCAAGTACCTCCTGAAAAATGTCATGGACTCGTTCGGGTTCAGTAAAATAATCAAAGAAGTCGCTGCCAATCAATTTTTCACGAGTGGTTCCGGTAATTATGGCCAATGCCCTATTCAAATCTGCAATCTTACCCTCTGTGCTGATGGTAACCAACGGATCGAGGCTGGCTTCTACCATCATTCTGGAATAATGAGATTCATGTGTCCTTTCTACTTCCATTTTGAATATTATATGACGCCTGCGATTTTGGTAGATTTAGTTATGCAGATTTCCAATTTCCTCAATCGGGCTTCGCCTTTTGTCCTTTAAGTGCTTAAAATGTGAAGGGGAAAGACCAGTAACTTTTTTAAACTGATTGGATAAGTGCGCCACACTGCTGTAATTCATCTTCCATGCGATCTCCGTGATATTTAATTCATCATAGATCAGCAATTCCTTTATCCTTTCAATTTTATGAGAGATAATAAATTGCTCGATTGTAGTTCCTTGTATTTCAGAAAACAAATGGGCCATATACGTATAATCGTGGTTCAATTTTTCGCTCAGGTAATCCGAAAAGTTAACTTTAATTATTTCCTGGTTATGGTGAACCATTTCAATAATTATATTTTTTATCTTTTCAATCAGCATGGCTCTTTTGTCGTCCATTAATTCAAGACCTGAGCTTTGTAATGCCAATTTCAATTGTTCCCGCTGGGCGGCAGAAATAGTTTCCATTATATCAACTTCGCCTAAATCAACTACGATGAAATGGAGCCCGAGCCCTTTCAATGCCTCCTTTACTGCAATTTTGCAGCGGTTGCTAACCATGAATTTGATGTAGAGTTTCAAGTATTTCTGTTTTTTTATAAGATCTGTACAAAGATGGACAATTTAAATCGTCAAAATGTCACAAATTTTAATTATAAGTTGCAATTTATTAAATTCCACTATAACACATCTATTTATCTGTGTATAAACAAAATGCCCCATAGTCACCACTGTTAAAAGGTCATTTTCAGTGAACGTCAAAAGCCGGATAATGATTATTCGGGTTTTCGGCGATCAGAAAACCACCATTATTCTGTATTTTTTACAAAATATGCATCAAAAAATCACCCTCATTTCCCAAAGTGAGTTCAATGAAAAAAAAATTTACAAAATATTTACAAAATAAATCAGTATACTCTCCTGTCGGAAGATTATAATGAAAGATAAAAGATTAGAATGTCAATTATCCCCTGGCTATAATATGCAGCGAAAATTAAATAAACAAAAGCAAAATCACAAAATTAAAAACAATCTATGTGATATATGGAGATCTCATCTCCCTTGTATACATTTTATTTGCTTCGGTATCACCTGTTACCACACCTTGCTTCGGATCCCAGGCTATCTTTCGACCGGTGCGGATAGTGATATCCGCCATATGGCTGATCGTATCTGAAATAATGGCTTCATCAAGCGGAGAGAGTTCAGCCTCATTTCCCCTCACTACTGATAGAAAACGTTTCCCCATCATGTTGGTTTCACTTTGTAACCACCCCTGATTGTTCTTTGGGAAATTATTCAGTTTCTGATCGATTTCGGGAATATCAGACTGTGCAGAGGAACGACTAAGTGAAATCCATCCTTTGGTACCATAAAATGTTGTACCGTTTGATTCCTTTAACTTGCGATGTTCAAGCATTCCTTCAGCCATTTTATCGCTGCTAATAAAATGAAGTTCAAGGCCATTCTGATACTTACAGCGAACATCCCAGGATAAAATATTGTCATACAGTCCACCTGCGGGCCAAAACTGCCCTGTTCCTTCGCAGGTATAATCCCCATCGACTTTATCCCGGATAATCCACACCATTATATCCAGCGGATGAGCACCCCACCCGCCCAAAAAGCCGATGCTGTAATCGTAGTTAAACCACGAGCTGTTATTTGTTACGCGATCAGGACAGTAAGGCCTCAACGGAGCAGGACCGCTCCACCGATCAAAGTCAAAACCATCAGGAACAGGCACTTCGGAGCAAACAGGCGATGGTACATCATTTTTACCCGGTGCCCATACATCAACACGTTCAATCGGCCCGATTAAACCTTCACGAATCATGTTATAACCCAGCTGCATATGCTCCATCGAGCGTTGCTGGGTTCCGTAATGAAATTTCACACGATGATCTTTCAGCTCTTTTGCAAGAACGAGATTTTGTGGGTAACTTAATCCAAGCGGCTTGGCAAGCATAATATGTTTCCCGGCTCTTGCCGCTTTTATGGCAGCCAGTACATGCCAGTGATCGGGAGTTGTAATGTGAACGGCGTCAATATCCTTTCGGTCAAGAAGCTCATCCATATCCAGATAGGCTTTACATTTCTCCGTGGTAAATTTATTCTCACTGTAAAACTGGTTAATCCGATTCGCTGCATCATCACGCCGGTTCCTGAAAGTGTCACAAACGGCAATGTTTAAGGCATCCCTTAACGGTAAAAAGTACGACATTAATTCACCTGTCCCCCGGTCTCCAACCCCGATATGTCCAATCACAATCCGGTCATTGGCACCTTTATAATTTGAACATGAGCCCAGAATTGTGGGGAGCACTGCCACCCCTATTGCCCCTTTTACCGAACGCTGAAAGAAATCCCTGCGAGAAATTCCTTTGATATTCTCATCTTTCATAATTTATTAGAATTAATTTATTTATCAGAATATAAAGACTAAACGGCTCCCAGTTTTCTCAGGAATGCAAAACTTTTAAGAACAGCCTCTTCGCCTGCTATTTCAAGCGTCGAATAACCGTCGAAACCAATATTTACCAAGGCATGATAGATGGCCTTGATATCGATTACACCATCTCCCAATGCCGTGAGCGACATTCCGCATCCAAACTGAGTGCCACGTTTTGAAACCATCTCATGTGGTAGATCTTTCCAATGAACATGTTCTATTTTTGAACCAAATTTAGCAATCATTTCAAGTGATTCACCTCCTCCGAGCCATAAGTTACCCGTATCAAGGTTGATCCCTAAAGCTTCGGAATTGCACCGGTCAAGGACTTCACCCATCAGCTTTACCGAATCGGTGATATGCCCGTGCGGCTCGATCAGGATTTTCACGCCGTAATCTTCGGCAAACCTGAGCGGTTCATACAATTTTTCAGCAATTGAAAAAACAGCTTCGGCATTTGTCAGATTTCTCCCGAACGGGGTCCGGGGTTCACCTTCGGCAGTGATCACATGTTTGACGCCGATGGCACCGGCCATTTTCACTGCCTTAATTATCTGTGACGTACCATAACGCGACGGAGCGGTTGGATCCAACAGGTTAGCATGGGCACAAATACTCGAAAGAACAAGCCCTTTCTCCTCAAATAACCGTTTAATGTCGTAAGGATTGGCATCCAGACTTGCCAGTGCGGTGAATCCATATTCTACACCCAGGCAGGCGCCATCGGAGTTATCGGTTAGATCACCACAGCTGAATCCCCATTTTTTGATCTGATCCAATTGTTTTTCAAGCGGACTAAAGGGGTTGATCAATGCAAAACATCCTACTTTTATTGCCATCGTTTTATTTTATTTGTATTATGAATAAATGACTCGCCTTTTCCTATTGAATTTTATTTAAGTATTGTACATACTTCTCCTGTAATTTATCTTTCGAAACTACTCCCGGCAACATCCATATCCGGTATTTCAGTTCCAGGGTCTCCCCTTTTTTCAGGATAATCCGTTGTTCAAACAATACGGCAGGACTGAAATAATAAAACGGGATTTTGGGCTCATTGATCACATACCATGCCATTGAGCCGGTAGCAAAATCAGGATGCTGCAAAATTGCGGTTCCAGCCGTGTCGCCTGTCAGACCTTTAAATGCCATATACATGAGGTTGCTTTTTCTAATGCTAACACTATCCATAGGAAGGGTGATCTCCGGAGAGGTGAAATTCTGGTTAAACCTTATCGAAAGACCCGCATAACCGCCCCATGACTGTCCGCCCGGCTCACCCAAAATTGGAGTACGATCGAGAATTACACGATCATCCAATGCAGTAAACCGGTGCTCCTGGTCAATGTAATAGCTGCCATCTTTCTTAAGTGCTGAAATATGTATATCTCTCACTTCCGATAAAACCGGTACCGCGTTAACCGGATGGTAGTTCAATTTCATCCTTATATGGGTCGAAAAATCGGGATTCGTAACAATTTCGGTCTTTTCAACATCTGTTATACCTTCTGATTGATAACCTGTTTCTGAAGAACTAAATTTATCCACGTACTCCCAATAGTTTATCCCGTTGATAAACTTCCACGAAAACCACAAGCCCAGGTGCCAGGGATGATCCGGCGGTGATACGCAAGTCAGAATGGTTCGGTTTACCTTTAGCGGATGAAAATAAGGCTTACCAAACCGGTTTTTATAATTGAATTGCCATATGACCTCTGAATGATTTCTCAGGGCTACCGAAGTATCCGTCTTTATCAGGTTCCACTTTACGGGCAGGTTGGGCTTAACAATCTTCACTTCACCCGGAACTTCAATTGTTACAGTGCGGCCGGCACACCACTGTCCCGCTCTTTGAAGCAAAGTCTGCAGGCCGGTATTTAGCAGGGCCCGCTCATCATGTCCGAGTGTTGTGAAAAAGCTTCTCCCCTTCCCGGTCTGATTTACAAAAAGTGCCGGCACATTGATGGCATGACCATCCTTTTCATCCTTTGCCGATAACCATCCGATAGCCTTTGCTCCCGGATAAATTTCGGTATTCTCCCAAATTTCATCCACAATATAAAAATGGCTGATCTCTTTGGTAATCGGGTGATCGTGACTTAGCTTATAAACATGTCCGGATGTGGGAGCACCATGCCGGGTCTCTTTTCCCCACCGTCCGATTCCGATCCGGTGATAAGCTTCCCAGTCATAAAACGATGATGCACCTGCATGTATGAAAAGTACACCGCCACCCTCATTTACAAATTTCTCAAAATCACGCTCCCACTGGTTGCTCATTCTCAGTTTATTATCAGGCCATGTATTCCAGTTGCTGATAAGCAGGTCGTATTTTTTCCAATCATTGTACGACAAAGTCTCAGGCTTTTCGGTAACACTGACTTCAAAAAGCTTTGATTCTTTAAATATCCTATAAAGCAAAGGGGTTGTTTTCTGCCATTCATGGTTATTCTTTCCGCTAAGAATCAAGACCTTGATCAAACCATCTTTGCCCGGAGCAGATGAGTTATCCGGTGTTGCGAAATTTAAAAAACCTAAGAAAATGATTATAAAAATTATGAAAACTTTATACATATCCTGCTAATTTAGAGTAGTGGCGACAGATACTCAAAACTACGTATGGCCTGGTCAATTGTTCCGCATTCGACACTAAAAACAATCTCTTTTCCACTTGATTTTACGATGTCGATCACCCGTTTCCAGTCAACAACACCATCACCACAGGCACATCCAACAGGTGTACCGGTAACCTTTCCACGTTCGGCATTGCTTTGCGACAGGCTGATGTCTTTGGCATGAAGATGAACGAGCCGGTCTTTGACCCGTTCGAGCCATTCGTAAACATCCGAACCACCTGCAAGGTAACTATTTCCTGTATCAAAGTTAATCCCAAGTGCGGGTGAAGCAACCAGATTGTAAATACTATCGAGACCTTCCGGCGTTTTGCTGTACTGCTGATGTGGTTCCAACCCGATTTTAATTCCATGACGTTCAGCCACCATCGTAGCCTCTGTCAAAGTGTAGGTCATTAACTGATAATCCATTGTTCTTGTAGTCCAGAAGGGTTTTGGTCCCTCGTCTGTATTGACCACAGGTGCGCCCGCATCAGCAGCCCACCTGATTGCCATTTTAAGGTATTCAACGCTGATCTCGGGTTTGCAGAGGGGCGTATGTGAGGATAATCCCGAAAGCTTAACATTATATTTGTCGCATAACTCTTTAATGGCCAACGGATCGTCGAAAAGGGAGACCGAGTGGAAATATCCGGCTTCACTCAATAGTTCCCGTCCGAGATGAACCATCGGTTCGATGTATTCGTAGCCGATTTCTGCAGCCTTTTTAATCCCATTTGCGAACGACAGATCGTGAGGTCGCACAAACTCCATATTGATTCCAAGTCTGACAATTCCTTTCATATTTTTCATTTATATTTGTCAACACACTTCGATAATCCAAAATTTAGTTTCAACAAGTTGGGTTTTTCAACATTGGTAAATGTAAGTCGGTTTTAAATGAGGTTTGTTCAAAATCTTTCACTGTGATATTTTATTTTAGACATGGAACGACAGGCGAAATTCTATGATCCGGGGGGTAAATTGTCCTACAAGGCTGATAACTGTAGTCCGGTAAAAAAGGCTGCTGATAATGGAGATATAGAATTAACCACGCTTGTACGGGATGCTTACCCCGGCAAAAAACTTGGAAAAACAGAGTTATCCGGTATTAAAAGCATCGGATACTGGAATATAAAGAAATTACAGAATTGGGGATTAGATTGGCATACGAATGAGGGAATTGAAATTTGTTTTCTCGAATCGGGCAATCTTACGTTCTTTCTTGAAAATGATAAATACGACCTCGCTACTAACCAGTTAACCATCACACGTCCATGGATCAGGCACAAACTTGGTAATCCGCATGTGGAATTGAGCAAACTGCACTGGATTATTCTTGATGTCGGTGTACGGCATCCCCACCAGGAATGGGTCTGGCCAAACTGGGTGATACTCAATCCCAAAGATCTTATAAAACTCACTTTATATTTTCGTCAGAACGAGCAGCCTGTTTGGAAAGCAACCCCTGAAATAAAAGATTATTTTATAAGAATCGGGAAAGTGATCAGGGAAGGTGGAGAGAAAGAATATGAATCAAAGCTCAGGGTATTGATTAATGCGTTGTTAATTGCCTTGCTCGAACATTTTCAGGAGGGAAAAATATCGCTTGATGAGGAGCTGATCGGATCGCACAGGACTGTTAAACTCTTTCTGAATTCTCTTGAGGATCAGATTTTTGAACCCTGGACCTTACCCGCCATGGCGGCCTGGTGTAAGCTGGGAACGACACGGTTTACGAAGTATTGTGTTGAAATAAGTAATTGTACACCAATGGAATACCTTAACAGGATCCGGCTGGCAAAAGCTGCAGGAATCCTTCGTTCAGAACCAGCTGTTTCTGCTACAGACATTGCCTACCAGTGTGGATTTTCATCTGCGCAGTACTTCACTACCGTATTTAAAAGATATTTCAAAAAAACACCACAAGCGTATAGAAATGAAAAATGAACAGTCCTACATTGGGTGCCATGGTTAATTATCGAATATGCGGCGCATAGAGCAGCATTATTTTCAATTTTGGGTGTAGTTGCGCCACACTTTTGTTTACTGCCTTCCCCGGGTGGCGAGATTCCGAATAGCATCGATTGCAATTAATTAATTTTTGATCCGGAATCTCTTACCCGGGGTCATTAAAATCTAACCCTTTCAGGGTAAATGAATTACATTTTTTGAATTGACAAATCGTCGAATTGACAAATTATTTCATTCTCCCCTTTTCTCCCCATCCCATTTTCTCACCTTCACATTTCTCTCCCGCTCATTTTCTTACCCTCTCAATTTCTTACCCTCTCAATTTCTTAACCTCACCTCACTTGATTCGTGTACCTGATAGTATTATCTTTGCACCTCGATTTCTGATACACCATAATTAAAGAAAATTTCATTTGATGAGTAACTTTAAACGAACGCTGATCACCTCCGCATTACCCTATGCAAACGGCCCGGTTCATATTGGCCATCTTGCAGGAGTCTATGTTCCTGCCGATATTTATGCCCGTTACCTTCGGTTAAAAGGAGAAGAGGTTGCATTTATCGGCGGTTCCGACGAACACGGCGTTCCGATCACCCTGAAAGCTAAAAAAGAGGGAATTACCCCGCAGGATGTGGTTGATAAATATCATGCAATAATCAGGGATTCCTTCGAAAAATTCGGGGTTTCATTCGATGTTTACTCGCGTACAAGTGCAAAGATTCACCATGAGACAGCCTCCGAAATTTTTAAAACGCTCCATGACAAGGGTGCATTTATCGAACAAACTTCCGAACAGTTTTTCGATGTGGAGGCCAATCAATTCCTGGCCGATCGTTATATCACAGGAACCTGTCCCAAATGTAATTATGAAAAAGCATACGGCGATCAGTGCGAGAGTTGCGGAAGTACGCTTAACGCAACCGACCTTATCGATCCGAAATCGGTCCTTAGCGGCAATAAACCGGTTATGAAGGAAACCAGGCACTGGTTCCTCCCGCTCGATCAGTATGAGCCCTGGTTGCGCGAATGGATTCTGGAGTCCCATAAAGAATGGAAACCTAACGTCTACGGACAATGCAAGTCGTGGATCGACGGGGGATTGAATCCGCGCGCCGTTACACGCGATCTTGACTGGGGTGTTCCGGTTCCCATCGAAGGAGCGGAAGGAAAAGTGCTTTATGTATGGTTCGATGCGCCAATTGGTTACATTTCCGCCACAAAGGAATTGACTCCTGACTGGGAAAAATGGTGGAAAGATCCTGAAACGAAAATGGTGCATTTTATCGGGAAAGACAATATCGTGTTTCACTGCATTATCTTCCCCGTAATTCTTAAAGCCGAAGGGTCGTATATCCTGCCTGATAATGTACCGGCCAACGAGTTTCTTAATCTTGAAGGCGATAAAATTTCGACTTCCAGAAACTGGGCAGTTTGGCTGCACGAATACCTGCTCGATTTCCCGGGAAAGGAAGATGTTCTGCGTTATGTACTTTGTGCCAACGCGCCCGAAACAAAAGACAACGACTTTACGTGGAAAGATTTCCAGACCCGCAACAACAGTGAATTAGTGGCCATTTTCGGCAATTTTGTGAACCGCGCACTGGTTCTAACCGATAAATATTACAATTGTGTGGTTCCCGCTGCGGGAGAACTCACTGAATATGACAAGTCAACCCTGAACGAAATAACCAATCTGAAAGCCGAGGTCGAAAAGTCACTCGAAACTTACCATTTCCGCGAAGCCCTTAAAAACGCGATGGAAATAGCCCGGCTGGGGAATAAATACCTCGCAGATATGGAGCCCTGGAAGGTGGTTAAAACTGATCCGGAGCGTGTAAAAACAATTATCAATATCGCGCTGCAGATTACGGCAAATCTCACGATTGTTTTTGAACCGTTTTTACCCTTTACGACTCAGAAGCTGCGCGGATTTTTGAACCTCGCCAGATTTGAATGGCAGGAACTCGGCAGCACTGACCTGATCCTACCCGGTCACGTAATTAACACACCTGAACTTCTCTTTGAGCTCATTGAAGATGAAGCCATCCAGGCACAGGTCGATAAATTGCTTGCCACTAAAAAGGCAAATGAACTTGAGGAAGTTAAGGTAAATCCTGTAAAGGAAAATATTGAGTATGAGGATTTCGCAAAAATGGATATCCGTATCGGCACGATTATAGCTGCAGAAAAGGTAGCCAAAACCAAGAAATTACTCAAACTCACCATTGACACAGGCGTTGATAAACGCACGGTGGTTTCAGGAATCGCGGAGTATTTCGAACCTGAAAAAATTATCGGGCAACAGGTTTCCATACTTATGAACCTGGCACCTAAAATTCTGAAGGGAATTGAATCGCAGGGGATGATTCTTATGGCCGAGGATGGCAACGGATCGCTCGTGTTTGTTACACCGACCACCACAATGAAGGCAGGATCGGAAGTAAGATAGCTCTCTTCGACTTCGCTCAGAGACCGGAGTTGAGGATATTGAAAATGTCAATTGATTGTACCCGGTCATTGAGCGGAGTCGAAATGATCGGGAAATATCATACTTAAAACAGTCTCCTTGCCGGGAGTAGACCTGACCTGAAGTGTTCCGCCATGCAACCGCATAATCTGTCGCGAAAGACTCAGGCCGATGCCCGATCCGTTCTCACGCGTGGTAAAAAAAGGGACAAAAATCTGTTCCAGAATCTCTTCGGGAATTCCTGTACCATTGTCGGTTACCCGGATTTCGGTATGATGATCGGAATTTTGCCCGGCTGTAATCTGAATCCGGCCCTCCGGGTTTTGTTCGTTGGCCTGCAACGCATTTTTCACCAGGTTAAGCAATACCTGTGAAACCTGGTTTTCGTCAGCAAAAAGCTTAATATTCGGGGGATTTACCTTGACTTCCAGCTTTACCTTGTCGCTGTTTTCGAGCGAGGAATACAATATCTTAATCCTGTTAGTCAGGTCATCTACCTTAAATGCTTTTTTATCAGGTTTTGCCAGACGGGTCAGTTTACGGTAAGATTCAACGAACAGCATAAGACTGTTTCCCTGCTCTTTGATCACATTCAACCCCCTGATCGTATTCCGGATGGTCGCTTCATTCACTTCTTCAGGAAGGGCCGCCCGCCCGTCAATGGTAAAGAACTTGCAAAGGCTTTCGGAAAGAGAGGTAATGGGGGCAATAGAGTTCATAATCTCATGCATCAGCACCCTGATCAGCTTCATCCACGAATCGAGTTCCTTTTCGTCGAGCTCATTACGAATATCCTGGATCGAGACCAATATCAGTTCGTTATCTTTTGCTTTAAAAGAAGTTGCCTTCAATGCGAGCTGAATAGTACCTCTTTCAGTGGCAACTGAAACCAGTCTTTGTTCAAAAGGTTTTATATCGCGGATGGCAAGAAACAAATTACGGTTGATCCGCTCCAGCTGACTGATATGGGTGAGTACATCAACACCTACCATTTTTTTTGCAGCAGAATTGGCATGCAATACAAAACCATGCGAATTAAACGTTACAATTCCGGTGGCAACATGTTCGAGCAATGTCTGAAAATACTGCTCCTGCTGGCGGCTTTCAATTTTTAACTGCTGAATCTGCTGATTCACCTTATTGAGCCCCTGGTATAGCTCACGCGTTGGCTGATCTGAAATATTGGTAGGGAACGAAAGTGCGGAATCTTCGTTCTGTACCGATTCGAGGAAATAACTGAGTTTTTGATTGGTCGAATTCAGATAGTGGACAAGGTTGACTACAACCAGTAATTCCACAACCATTAACATCGCAACGATCATCAATGAGCCATTTACCGCGATGGTCCAACCGGCGGCCAATGCGATTAACACGATAATCAGAACCCTGAATATCAACTGCATGTAAAGATTGCGACTGATCATTGCCCGATTTTCTTAATCTTATTGTAAAGCGTCTGCCGTGTGATTCCGAGCTGTTCGGCTGCAGCACTCAGGTTACCATTGTTTTTTTCGACACAAAGGTTGATCATCCGTTTCTCCATCTCCTCGAGAGTCAGCTCTGTGTCGTTTACTTTCCCTGAAACCACCGGCCGCATAAAAAAGTCCTCTGTATTCAACACTTTACCTTCGCTTAGAATTACCGCCTTTTCGATGGTATGCTGCAATTCACGGATATTGCCGGGCCAGGCATAGTTGAGCAGCTTTTCCTGTGCCTGTGGGTTGATTTTCAGATCAGGCTTGTTATATTTGACGGCGTACCTTTTAAGAAAAAAGTCGGCCAGTACGAGTACATCGTTACCTCTTTCCCGAAGCGGGGGAACTTCAATCTGTATTGTGTTAATGCGGTAAAGCAGGTCCTCCCGGAACTGCCCCTCCGCCACCATATTTTCGAGTTTTTTATTCGTGGCGCAAATCAGCCGGATGTCGACCGGGATCAATTGATTGGATCCGACACGCGATATCTGACGGTTTTGAATCGCGGCGAGTAGTTTTGCCTGCAAATGAACTGAAAGATTCCCGATCTCATCCAGGAAAAGACTCCCTTTATCCGCAATTTCGAATTTCCCGGGACGGCTCTCACGCGCATCGGTAAAGGCCCCTTTAACATGCCCGAACAGTTCGCTTTCGAACAAAGTTTCGGTGATAGCTCCCATATCTACACTCACCAGCACCTCCTGCGAACGTGCAGACAGGCGATGAATTTCGTGAGCAATCAGTTCTTTGCCGGTTCCGTTCTCACCCGTAACCAGCACATTGGCATCAGTCTTTGCAACTTTCTGTACGATATTCAGCATTTGAAACAGCTGTGGCGACGAACCGATAATCGTTTTTTGTTCGCGGTTGATCTCCTTTTTGAGTCCCCGCTCCTTTTCCCTGAGTTCGTTCACCTCGCGCTTTGACCAACTTAGCTGCAGTGCCGACCGAAGAGTTGCGAGCAACTTGTTATTGTCCCACGGCTTAAGGAAAAAATCGGTTGCACCCATCTTGAGTGCCTTCACCGCCAGTTCAATATCGCCATAGGCTGTAATCATCACCACCGAAATTTCAGGCTGGATCTCCTTAATACGACCCAGCCAGTAAATACCTTCGTTCCCTGTATTGATTCCGGCCTTGAAATTCATGTCAAGAATCACGAGGTTGTAATCCCTTTTGCGTAATTCTGTCGGAATCTGGTTCGGATCCGATAACGTGGTTACTGTTTGAAACTCAGGTGTGAGGAAAATCTCCAGTGCACTCAGAATGCTTTTATTGTCATCGACAATCAGAATATTCCCTTTGGCCATTTGGTTTTTTATTGATAAATGTGGTTGATTCGGACTATAAGTTAAAAGAAAGAATAAATGTCGTATTTTTTTCTTGATTTACCCCTAAATCCCCTAAAAGGGACTTTCGCTACTCACAAGCACGGACGATATTAGAAGCATGAGTCCCCTTCAGGGGGTTGGGGGTGAAAAATACGACAATAAATTGTTTCCATTACTTTAAGTGGGTTCAAACTATTAATTTGTACAATAGTATTCTTCCGGAGCACGACCTAAAAAACGGAATATGTATTCCAGGAAGCGTTTCTCAGATCGACACTATACTTATAAACGGACATACGGCGCGGGCTATATTATCATACTTCACCTTTATCCCGCTAAAATTGAGCCGGAAAAATATCATCAAACATAAAAACTTTCATTATTTCGGATACGGGCTGGAATTGGTGGCCAAATTCATTTTCATCAACCTAATCACCAATCCGTTAATTCTCAAAATTAATAAAACTATGATGAATTAAAAATACTGTTATCCCGGATTTTTTTGAATGATGCGCTCTCCCAATAATTAAAAACTGTCCATTTTTTTGACAGTCTGGTGTCAATTATTCGCACATATTACAAATTCAACCGGCCAAACAATTACTGATAAACAGTATGATAACACTTTGGCATTATTATGGTGCCGACGATCAAAAAATATCATAAGAAATGACCGCCCCAAAAATAAAAATACTATTTCTCACCTTGTCGATGTTAAGTTTACAATTGGCAGCCCTGGAAAAGTGGACACTTAATGACTGCATCAATTTTGCCATTAAAAATAACCTGCAACTGCAGGAGGCTGCTCTCAACCTAAAACTTGCTGAAACAAATTACAATCAATCGAAATGGAACCTGCTCCCCGGAGTAAATGCAGGAACCGATGCGGGAATGAATTTCGGACGATCGGTCGACCCTAATACCAATGGCATTATTAATACTTCATTTTTTAACAACTCCTATCACCTGGGTGCATCGGTCGATTTGTTCAGGGGGTTTATGCTCCAAAACCATCTAAAATTTCAGAAATTCAGAAAAGAAGCAGCCGAAAACAATAAAATCAGCGTAACCGACGATCTTGCTTTTTCCGTTATGAACGCATTCTTTAACGTGCTTTATTATGAAGAGTTGCTGAAGATCGCAAATGAGCAGAAAGCACTCTCGGAAATGAATGTGAAAAAGACGCAGGTGCTCGTGACAACCGGACTAAAAGCTCAGACCGATTTGCTGGAGGTCAGAGCTAATTTCGAAAAGGAGGAGCTCTTTTGTATCCAGACTGCCAATAACCTTGCCTCATCATGGATCAATCTCAAAAAGGCGATGAACCTGCCACCCGATCAAAAAATCGGATTGGAAATTCCCGAAACCGGAGATGATAATGTGGCAGAAATCAGTACCGATATCCCGGAGCTTTTTGCACAACACAGCACCTGGTCAGCCGAAATCCGTGCATTCGAATTGGATTGGAAGGCCAGTCAGAAGAGTGTACAAATCAGCAAAGGCGGTTTTCTCCCTTCACTCCGCTTGCAGGCCGCCTATAATACCGGCTTCTACGAGACCAATAAAGATTCAGCACACCAGGTCATCGATTTCAGGAAACAGATCAACAACAACCAGCGTCAGTTTGTCGGAGCCTCATTATCGATACCTTTATTCAACAGAAACGCCGTACGGTTTGAAGTAAGGCGTTCCGAAATTGCTTCCGGGCAGGTAAAAACGCGCTTGGAAATTGCCCGGCAAAACCTTTTATACGAAATGGAAGAAAATTATAACGAACTGTCCGCTTCGTGGAAAGAGTTTCAGCAGGCTAAAAAGCAGCTCGAAGCCGATACGCTGGCTTTCGAGGCATCACAAAAAAAATACAATCAGGGGATGATCAATGTGGTTGAATTATATACCACTAAAAACAGGATGGCAACTACAACCAGTCAGGTGCTTTACGCCAAACTGACTTATGCGGCGAGAAAACGGGTCCTTGATTTTTACAGGGGTAACCGGTTTTGGGAATTGTAAGCCCAATTATTCATGAGCAATAATTAAAAACAGATCATCATGGGAATGGATAGAGAAAGAGCAAAGAAAAAAGGAATTCAGAAGAAACACCTGTTCTGGGGATTCGGTATCCTGATCATCGGTTTTTTGATCGTAAAAATGGCATTTGGCGACCATTCTTCCGTTTTTCGCTCCGAAAAAGACAAGCTGACCATCAGCAGTGTGGAAGATGGTATATTTAACGATTACATTACCGTTATCGGACAGGTAGAACCAATAACCACCATTTTTCTCGATGCCGCTGAAGGAGGAACTGTAGCTGAACGGTTTATTGAGGAGGGCTCAATGGTTCAAAAAGGCGACGTTATCCTTCGTCTTGAAAACCGGCAACTTTATCAAACTATCCTCAACAGCGAAGCCGCCCTCGCTGAAAAGGAAAACTACCTGCGTAACACACGCATCAGCTTCGAGTCGGAACTGATTCAGTCGAAGCGCAACATTCTGGACAGCGAATACAAAGTCACCCGCAGAAAAAGGACATTTAATCAATACGAAACACTTTATAAAGAGGATCTTATTTCAAAAGAAGATTATCTTCAGGCTAAGGAGGACTATGAATATGAAATCAACCTTTTAACCATCAACAAACTAAAGGCCCGCAACGATTCTATGCTCAGGGCTACATCGATGATTACCCTGGTCGGCGATCTTGAAAAAATGCGCCAGATGCTTGATCTGGTACATGAGCGACTCGACGATCTGAATGTAAAAGCCCCGGTCGATGGTCAGTTGGGTATGCTCGATGCGGAGATTGGTCAGTCCATCAACGGCGGTATGCGCATCGGTCAGGTTAATGTACTGAACGACTTTAAAGTAACGGCCAAAATCGATGAACATTATATCGATCGTGTAATCCGGGGGCTGACTGCTTCACTCGACCGGAAGGGTACCAATTTTAATCTTACGGTGAAAAAAGTGTATCCGGATGTCCGTGAGGGGCAATTTAAAATTGACCTTGTTTTCGATGGTCAGACACCGGAAAATGTACGCACCGGTCAAACATACCATGTGAAGTTGCAACTGGGTGAATCGGCAAAAGCGCTGATGATACCACGCGGCGGATTTTTCCAGAGTACCGGCGGACAATGGGTATTTGTTTTGAACCAGGATGGTACCGAGGCGATCAAACGTTCAATTAAAACAGGCAGGCAGAATCCGCAATACTATGAAATACTCGAGGGGCTTCAGAGCGGTGAACAGGTGATTACCTCCGGCTACGAGATGTTCGGAACAAATGATAAAATTGTGATGAAATAGCATGGGTATACTGGCAACTGGCAACTGGCAACTGGCTACTGGCAACTGGCAACTGGTTACTGGCTACTGGCAACTGGCAACTGGCAAAAGCGAGGGGGCGACAAGGCGAACTGGGCGACAAGGCGAAAGGGCGAGGGGGCGAGGGGGCGAATGTGAGCGGATAAAAATTTGCCAATTTGCTAATTAGCCATGGCTCCAATGTGTATTATCGTGTGCAGTTTTGAAAGGATGATCATCCTACCCTTTTGGTGGTTGGGACCCCAAAAGGGTTTTTGGAAAAAGGTAATTCGCGAAATGATTTTTATCCTCGCCACCATCGGGGTTTGAAACCACCGATGGGGCAGCGAATTATACGAATCAGGAAACGCGCCACCCGGGGTTAGGGCGATAAACAAAAATGCGGCGCAACTGCATGCTGAATTGAAAATATAACCTACCATGTGCCGCGTTTGAAAGAAGCTGAGATGGGGGAGATCCCGAATATTGATAAATTGAATATCTTTAAACATATAAAACTTAAACTTATGGCACAATTTAGATTTATGGATTTAGAAATTTGGAAGGAGTCTATTAAAGCTTAATTCTGGTATTGATTGCAGGATTGATTTCCATCCCGGTTACCATCTATTTCATGTTTTAAGAGTAATAGTAAATAATGTATTCAAAAATATGGTTATTACAATGTTAAAAATGGGTTTTAACTGTTCTCATTTTTTCAATAGATCTTCGGTTAATTCCTCAAAATCTTTTCCCGACAAGGTTTTAACCTTTCCCTCTTCAACTTTTTTCACGGAATCAAGTAAGCGGGTAACATATTGTACTTTTTTACCTGAAGCTTTTCGAGCCGGTACAATTGTAAGAATTATTTCCTCATCATTGAACAATTTCTTTATTGATTCAATAAATTGCATGTCCAATTCACTCGATTTGAGGCGGAATATGGTTTCCATAATCGGTTTTTTTTAATTATAACAAATATACACACAAAGAGGTGAAAAGAGAAATCTAATATAATTAAAGTTCAAATTCATTAAAATTAATAGTCATGATCAAAACCATCAATCTTAACAAAGTTTTCCGGACGGAAGAAATCGAAACGACCGCACTGAACCAGGTGACTCTGCACATTCAGAAGGGTGAATTTGTAGCCATTATGGGACCTTCGGGCTGCGGAAAATCAACACTGCTTAACATTATCGGTTTGTTAGACAATCCAACTTCAGGCGAATACTTTTTCGACAACCAGGAAGTGGGCGGTTTTAAGGAACGTAACCGCACCCTGCTCCGCAAAGGAAATATCGGGTTTGTTTTCCAGAGTTTTAACCTGATCGATGAGCTCAACGTATTTGAGAATGTCGAACTGCCGCTGATCTACCTGAACTTAAGTGCCAAAGAGCGAAAGGCGATGGTTGAAAGGGTGCTTGAACGGATGAAAATCAGTCACCGGAAGAAACATTTTCCGCAGCAATTATCGGGCGGTCAACAGCAGCGGGTAGCTATTGCCCGGGCAGTAGTCGCCAATCCGAAACTGATCCTGGCGGATGAGCCTACCGGTAACCTCGACTCAAAAAATGGACTGGAAGTGATGAACCTTCTCACTGAACTTAACCGCGAAGGAACCACTATTATCATGGTAACGCACTCGATGCACGACTCCGAATTTGCTCATCGTGTGATTAATCTTTTCGACGGACAGGTCATCACCGAGGAGGTAAAAATGCAGATGGGGGAAGTGCTGGTGTAGAAACATAACTTAAAACGCCTGACTAAATGATTAAAAATTATCTGATTACCGCATTACGCTTTTTAAAGCAAAACAAGGTTTTTGCCGGTATAAATATGCTAGGATTATCCATCGCATTGGCTACTTCTTTTATAATATTACTTTATGTGATTAATGAACTGAGCTACAATAATTGTCACAAAAACCGGAACCAGGTTTACAGGGTGCTGAATTACTATACCGACTCCAAGGTTACAATGTCGGGCACGCCATACGTTCTGGCACAGGCATTAAAAGCCGAATATCCGCAGGTAGAAAATGCCATCCGGTCGAGGAATGTTGGACTAAAACTAAAGCTCAAAGAGGAATTCATCAATGTTGGACCTGTCATTGCCACAAATTCTGAGGTCTTTGATATTTTCACCCTTCCAATAGTCGGGGGAGGATCGAAAAGTAACCTGCTGGATGAGCCAAATTCCTTAATGTTATCCCGTGAGCTTGCCAATAAACTATTTGCTGATGTTGATCCGGTTGGCAAAGAGATTATGGGGTTAATTAATAACGAGGAACAAATATTTGTTGTGAAAGGTGTCTTTGAGGATATACCTGTGAACTCCACTTTCAGGGCGAAATGCCTCATTAACAGCAGGTGGACGCTTGACCCTATTAATAAATCGTTCAAAATCACCAACGCAGAAGAGAGCTGGAATCACGATTTTTGGATCACATGGGTTTTGCTCTCAAAAAATAGCGATGCGGATCAGCTTGATACGCAATTCCGGGCTCTTGAAAAGAAACACATGGGAGAAAAACCGGGTAAAAACTACTTACTTCAAAATTTACCGGATGTTTACCTCGGATCGGATGAGGTGGCGAATACAGGAATGAAAGGCAACAGAAAAAACGTTCGTTTATTTTCGGCCATTGCATTGCTAATATTGCTTGTTGCAGCCATTAATTACATCATCCTGTCGACTGCAGTCTCATCAGGTAGGGCAAAGGAGATTGGAATCCGTAAAACAAACGGGGCAGGAATCCGGTCAATAAGGTTACAATTATTGAGCGAAGCTGTTACTTTGACATTGTTGGTATTGCCCATTGCCTTGCTTTTGACCTGGTTAGGATTGCCTGTTGCCGGTAAATTGTTTCAAACCCAACTCCAGATTATCAACTCTAATATTATTGTTTATATTTTGGTTTATTTTACTTTGACAATCTTTATTGGTGTTGTTTCCGGATTATATACCTCGACCTATTTGTCGCGATTATCGGTTATGAATATTTTGAGAGGCACTGTTCAATCAGGTAAAAGTAAACTCCTTTTCCGATCCGCAATGATTGTGCTGCAATTAGTTATATTCTGTTCATTTGTATCCGGCACACTGATTATTCGGTCCCAGTACAGGTACGCAGTTGAAAAAGATCCCGGATATATTAACAAAGACATTATATTATTAGAACTCGGAAGAGATTTTAAAGGATATTCCGCCTACATCAACAGCATAAAATCTAATTCGAATGTGATTATGGCTGCCGGGGTAATGAACGGTCTTCCAATGGGAGGATCGATGTTTAGTATGTATCCTCATTTCACAGATAAAGATGTTAAAGTTAAGGTGGAAGGGATGGCGATTGACTACAATTTCCTCAAAACGATGGGTATTCAGGTAACCGAAGGGCGTGATTTCTCGGAAGAGTTTGGAAGTGACTTAACTAAATCTGTGATTCTGAACGAACAGGCAGTCAAGCAATTGGGAATAACCAATCCTATCGGACAAAAGTTCCCGGGAGACAAAACAATCATTGGAGTAGTAAAAGACTTTAATCTGCACTCAATTCACACAGATATTCCTCCTTTATCCATTTCCCTTAATGATCGGTATATTCAACAGGTTGCTGTACATTATAAATCAGGAACATTGCCTGATTTATTACCGTTGCTGGAATCGGAATGGAAAAAAGCGGCTTCCGACAGACCGTTCTATTATTCAACCATCGAAGAGCTTAATGCAAACCAGTATGCTACGGAAAAAAATCTGGGTATCATCATCTCCATTTTTGCCTTATTTACCATGTTAATTGCTGCATTTGGATTGTTCGGACTGACCCTTTTTGTCGCAAGAAACCGAACAAAGGAAATTGGAATAAAAAAAGTATTTGGCAGTTCAGCGCAATTAATTGTTTTTTCCTTTCTCAGGGAAAGTTTATTTCTGGTATTGATTGCAGGGTTGATTTCCATCCCGGTTACCCTTTATTTTACGAAAGGATGGTTAAATAACTTTGCATACAAGGTTGACATTAACTGGTGGATATTCGTGGTTGCATTGGTTGCTGCCGCGGTCGTCGTTCTTTCAACGGTTGTTATTCATTCATTCCGAGCGGCCCGGCTTAACCCGGTGGTGGCGCTGAGGTATGAGTAGCAGAAAGCGTGGAGCAAAGGGCATGGGGCAGAGGGCATGGAGCAGAGGGCATGGGGCATTGGCATGGGGCATGGATTCTTACTGGAAAGGTGGGGAATTATGATCGTAAGATTATTTCACCCCAAACCCGACATCCCCTTTAGGGGATTTAGGAGTGAAAAAGTTGGAAAGCAGCAACACGAAATCCGGTGGAAGCATTGAGGTATGAATAAAATTAAATTTTTAAATGTTAAACTGAGTAAGAAATTCTTTAGGGGTTATGATACGGATATTACGAAACGGATGTAGTTCCAGCAAGTCGTTGTCGCCCGTTACTATGCAATCAGCATTTCCGGCTACAGCCAATTCAAGGAATTTGTTGTCTTTGGGGTCGCGGGATTCAGTGATTTCTATTTTTGGCTCAATAAATTCTCCTATTCTTACTAAAATATTTGTATCGACTATTAACCGCATTGGTTATTTCTCAATACCTAAAGTGCGGTTCATTTCGTCCATATCAATTTCCAGGAGTTCGGCTAATTTCTCGGGTGTTAGCCCTTTTTGCCTGGCATACTCAGCAGCTTCGTCCATTACTGCAAAAAGCTCGTTAACCGGATTTGAAACATATAATTCCACTTTCTCTTTGAGTTTATTTAGCTCCTCCTTGTTCATCCCTTTAATTACAGCCGCAGTCTTATCGCTCACCTTCAAACTTATAGTCTTCATAATCCAAGATTTTATTCAAAAATACTCATTCCCATTCATATTATTATAAATCCGGTGATAACAACAACTTAAAACCAAAATCATGTTTAAAAGCTATCTAACATCCACATTTAGGTTTCTGTACCGAAACAAACTATTCGCCGGAATTAACATTATTGGGCTTTCGCTGGCATTGGCAGTATCGTTTATCATTTTATTGTTTGTGGTAAACGAATTTAGTTATGACAATGGCTTTAATAAACGAAAGCAAATTTACAGGGTGATATTAACTTACTCCAGTCTAAAAACAACGCAACCCTTGGGGCCTTATGTCCTGACCTCAGAAATGAAGAATAGTTTCCCACAAGTGGAATATGCGGCACCGATTAGGTACATTCGTCCGTTCCAACTAAAAAAGAATGATGAGTTTATTTCCATTCGGTCGGCCGCTTCTACCGTTTCCGACTTTTTTAACATTTTTGATATCCCTTTAACCGGGGCGAAAGAAAACGTTTTAGACGATTTGAATTCCATCGTGCTTTCAAAGAAACAGGCAGAAAAATTCTTCCCGGATGAAAATCCGCTGGGGAAAGAAATTATAGGCACTATTGGAGGGAAGGAACAACTTTTTGTGGTAAAAGGTGTTTTTGACGATTTTCCTGCTAATTCATCCATACAGGCAGACTGCTTTGTTAATACAAAATGGTCGCTTGATCAAATTAACCAATCTTCTAAAAAAACAGATGCGGATGTAAACTGGAAAGCGTTTAATTGGAACACATGGGTTTTATTAAAAGAAAAAACGGATACTGCTGCTGTTAATAAACAATTTAGAGCAATAGAGGCAAAAAATTATGATTACGAAAAATATTCCCCCTTTACTTTTTCATTACAAAGTCTTTTCGATGTCTATTTTCATTCTGCAGGTATGGTTAATGCGGGAAGGGGTGGAAACATTAAAAAGATACAGATTTTTTCTGCCATAGCTTTTCTGATTATCCTAATGGCCGCTTTCAACTACATTATTCTTTCTACTGCTGTTTCGTCAGGCCGGAGCAAAGAAATTGCCATGCGGAAAATGAATGGGGCATCCATAAAATCCATAAAAAAGCAAATGCTGGGGGAATCGCTGTTTTTGTTGTTGATTGTATTGCCTGTTGCTATTGGATTAGCTTTATTGGCCAAACCGTATGCTGAAGAGTTATTCCAGACAAAACTTCACATTATTCATTCAAATTTGGTTTCTTACATTCTGATTTACCTGTTACTAACTTTGGTTATTGGCATTTTCTCCGGGTTGTACACTTCAACCTATTTGTCGCAGTTGAATGTCGTTGACATTTTGAAAAACAGCACTGTCTTGGGTAAAGGAAAGCCTTTTCTTCGCTCGGCATTGATTACCATTCAGTTGGTAATTTTCTGTTCGTTTATATCAGGTACATTAATCATCTGGTCACAATACAAATATGCCCTGAACAAGGATTTAGGTTATCAAAGTAATAACATACTACTTGTTGATATGGGGCATGATTTTAAAGAATACAAAGCATTTATCCACAGTGTTAATTCTTTCCCTGAAGTAAAATCAGCAGCCGGGACTAATCTGGACCTTCCATCCTTTAATGCACAACAAATAGTGGGAGTTCCTAATTTTCAGGACTCGTCGAAAGTGGTGAAAATGGAAGCTCTTTATGTAGATTTCAATTTTATCGAAACAATGGGGATTAAGGTTCTTAAAGGGCGTAGTTTTTCTGAAGAATATGGAGGCGATTTAAAAAATAGCGTATTAATAAATGAAAAAGCCGTAAAAGACCTTGGAATTGAAGATCCGATTGGAAAACTACTTGAAGGAAGAACAATTATTGGGATTGTAAATGATTTTAACCTGCATACAATCCGCACAGATATTCCACCGATTAGTATATGGCTCTACGACAGAATTGACAAAGCGGTTATAAATTATATGCCAGGCAAGTTAAATGTCCTTCTCCCCAAAATTGAAAAAGAATGGAAGGCAATAGCTCCGGATCGTCCTTTTCAATACCAAACTATTGACGATGTGATTAAAGAATTTTATGAGATGGAAAAAAACCTGAATGTTATCGTTTCTATTTCTGCTCTATTCTCGTTATTAATTGCAGCTTTCGGGTTGTTTGGCTTGACACTGTTTATTGCAAAAACGCGTACAAAAGAAATCGGGATAAAAAAAGTATTCGGAAGCTCCGAAAAATCCATTGTGTATTCATTCCTGAAGGAGAATTTAATCATGGTTGTGGTAGCTTCAATACTTGCGATTCCAATTACTTATTATTTTATGAACAGGTGGTTAAGCAATTTCTCGTATAAAGTGGGCATTAACTTCTGGTTTTTTATTGTTGCGTTTTTTATTGCAATGCTTGTTGTTTTACTTACTGTGTTGTTTCATTCTTTCAGGGCTTCTCGTACTAACCCGGTTGAGGCGCTGAGGTATGAGTAACAGAAAGCAAGGGGCATGGGGCAAAGGGCTTGGAGCATGGGGCAAAGGTCATGGAGCATGGAGCAAAGGGCATGGAGTAGAGAGGTCAGGGATTCTTGTAATGTTGTGCTTCACCCCAAACCACTGCAGGGGCTTAACTTAAGAATGATAAAATTATACATAATGAAGTTTCAAATTCAAAGGAAATATGATCAAATCTGCACAAAACGACAATTGGAGCTCCAAAGTCCCCTTTAGGGGATTTAGGGGTGAAAACAAGTAGGAATGCTGATATGAGGAATCGGAAGAGACTTTGAAAACCGATTAATTTTCACCCCAAACCCCTAAAGGGGCTTAACTTAAGAATGATATAGTTTTACATAATGAAGTTTCAAAATCAAAGGAAATATGATCAAATATGCACAAAACGACAAACAGAGCTCCAAAGTCCCCTTTAGGGGATTTAGGGGTGACAAAAGAGTCGCAAAACTTCCAAGTGGAATCCCGCTGGGGGCGCTGAGATATGAATAAATTTCACCTCAAACCTAAAGTCCCTATCGGGGATTTAGCGGGAAGGGGCATAACTTAAGGGTGATATGAGTATACATGATGAAGTTTCGATGTTTTATAATGCCAAACCTCTGGTCTTTGAGAGGGCAAAGCAACTCAGGAGCAATATGACTCCGGCAGAAAAAATGGTTTGGGAATGCGTGAAAGGCAAGAAGATTTTAGGTCTGAGATTCAGGCCTCAGCATCCCATGGACCTCTTTATAGCTGATTTCTATTGTCATCCGTTAAAATTGGTAATTGAGATTGATGGTGGAATTCATAAATCAAAAGATCAAAAAGAATATGACATTGGGCGAGAAGGAGAACTGGAAAGGTGGGGAATTATGATCGTAAGATTTACGAACAAGGAAGTAGAAAATGATATTGAACTTATTCAAAGGAAGATTGAACAAATATGCACAAAACTTCAAACAGAGCGCCGAAGTCCCCTTTAGGGGATTTAGGGGTGAAAGAGCAGAAAGCATGGGGCTTGGGGCAAAGGGCTGAAAACCCCCACCATGCCCCCTGCTCCCCGCCCCATGCTCCATGCTCTCCGCTCCATGCAAAATTTGCTGATGAGGGAGATGCTGATCTAGCCGATACACAGAACTATGAAATTGTAATATACCTTTAAATCAATCTATGAAATTCCTTTACCTGACCTTTCTGGCTTTTATTTTACTGGCCGGCACTTCCTGTCACCGTAACCGGATGAAAAACAATGAGAAATCATTGATTAAGCAAATCCTGACCGAAGAACAGCAACTGGCACATGACGAAATCCTGCGTGCCGAACATGAAAAGCAATTGACCGACTCATTGGCCACACTGCCCAAAGGTTTTCGATTTAAAGAAGACCGCAGCACCGATCCGCAAAATCCGCCCGAGGTGATTGACATTGCGGGGCGCCTCGATATGGTCAGAGAATTTAAATTGTCAGATGTTGCAGGTAGTATTCGGTACATACGGCTTCAACTTCCTCCCGACTCTTCATTTACAGGGGATCTAAACAATTCATTTCAGGCCAGAACAAATGATGCTCTGTTAAAACAAGAATTGCCATTCAACGTAATTAAAAACGACGATTTTATTATCGCGTTCAATTACCTTGGTATGTTGCTCTATAACTCAAACGGCCAGTTACTTCGTGTAATTTGCAAAAATGAATTCACAGGAATGAGTTTATCTAAACGTGGTGTAGCAGGAGGGAGTGGCTCAACGTTTAAGGGAACAAGGGGCAATCCACGTCTTATAGGATCCAGGCTTTATTACAACTACGAAGATGATGTAAATAAAATTTCCCGGTTGATGGAATATGACTGTACGAATCTGACCCTATCTCTGCCGAAAAACAAGGAAGGTATAAACTCTGTTATTGGAATGGGAAGCCCTATCGCACAAACGGGCGAAAATTCACACAGTGCATTTCCCCTCAGCAGTACTACATTTTCGAAAACAGGTCATCCTATCCGACACGAAGATATGCTCACGATTTACAGTATTGGTGGCGATACCCTTTGCTCATTTAAAGGTAACCAGAAAATAAAAAACTATACAAAAACACTGGGAAGGACACCCGACTGGGGAACAAACTTTACCTTTAAAGGATGTTTCTATTTTAGGGAGACTCATTCTGACACTATCTTTAAAGTGCTTCCGCCAAACCGTTTAATCCCTGCTTTTATTATTAATCTTGGTAAATATAAAATCGAAAAGATTCAGCAGGGGATGGATCCTTCATATGATTTAAGTAACAAATTCATGCCTAAAACAGTCGAAATCACAAAAAATTACCTCTTTTTTCACTATACAAAAGATTACAACAGTCCGAATGCCAGGAAGAAAAAATCAGTAAAATTTCATTATGCCATTTACGACCGGAGAAGTAAAGAACTGTGGCATGTTCCTGCCAATCAGGATGAATGGAATTATGGTTTAGAGAATAACCTTGATGGCGGTTTCCCGGTCTGGCCAGGCATGTTTTCAAATAAGTATTATGCACCTTCTTCGATTACTGATAATGGGGAAATTTTATTAACCGTTAAAGGAAATGATTTAAAAGAATACATAAAAACCGATGAATTTAAAAATTCTGCTGCGCCGGTTTCCAGGAAAAAAGAATTTGAACAATTAGCCAAAACAGTTGCGAAATTTGAAAACATTGTGATTATTATGAATTAACAATTATGAAAACATACTTTTTAATACTGAGTATTTTGATCGCTTTTTCAGCGTGTAAACCGCGCAATCGCATGAAAAACAACGAAAAAGCCCTGGTTCAGCAAATTCTCACGGCAGAAGAACAATTGACGCATGAGGAGGCCATTCGTGCGCAACATGAAAAGCAATTGACCGACTATTTGGCTAAGCTGCCCAAAGGTTTTCGATTTAAAGAGGTGAGAAATGTTGATCCAAATATGCAGCCTTTGGTGATTGATATTGCCGGAAATCTAAACAACATCCGGGACTTAAAACTATCGGATGTGGCTTCCGATATTAAATACATTCGTATAGAAGCTGTACCTGACCCGAATCTTCTGCGCGATATGAAATACAAATATTACATAATGGATAACTACATCGTCGCACTCAATCTTTATGGCACTCATCTCTTTTCAAAAGAGGGCAAGTATATTCGCTCTGTAGTAAAAAATGAACTAACCGGAGTTGAGTATAATATAAAAGAAGATCAGATCATAATTTGGGATGACTACACACTCAAAGGTGGCGGTACTTCAGTGTGGGCACACGGCGACAATTTGTTTTACCTTTACAGTAACAATATAACCGGGCAGAAGTACATCATGGAATATGATTGTTCAAAGGATCAATCTGTTCCTGATATGAGGTTCGATCCCGAGAATGGAAGTGAAATTTCAGGATTGGGACAGGTATTTGTTGATCTGAATCATGGAAATACAACGCCTCCACCTACTCACAAGCATCAGGGAGTGTCAGTCTTATATCCTGATGGTATATATCAGAGGATTGGTATTTACTCACCCGACAGAAACACTTATATAAACAACATTCATGGGAAAAATATGCTGGAGATAATCGGGAAACAGGGTGACACATTGGCTACATTTGCGAAACTTGAACAATTAAAAAACCATACAAATTCTAGTTTTCTTTTAACCGACCCGGGTATAGAATACGAGAAGGGCGGTAATTTATTCTTCAGAAGAGATTTTAATGATACTATTTTCCAGGTAATTCCACCTAATCGCTTTAAACCTGTTTATGTTCTTACCCTTGGCAAATATAAAGTGAGTAAGCAGCTACGCGAAGATCCGGGTGCTAACCTGGAAGGCAAAATACTTCCGTAGCATTGGGCCGATACCAAAAATTACATCTTCATTACCTTTACAAAAGATAACTATGATTGTCCGAATACGCGTAAGAACAAAAGTGTTAAAATCTATCATGCGCTGTTTTCCAAAGCGAAACATCAGTTAACCATTGTCGAAGGTGAACCAACGGATTATACGCCTCAAATTTTGAAAAATGATATTGACGTAGGTATACCGGTCTGGCCGCAATCGTTTATGGTTGGCAGAAATGGGGAGATTCTGCTTTCGCTAAAGGGAAGCGAAGTGAAAACGCATGTGCAATCCTCTCAGTTTCTAAAATCAACAGCCCCATCTGGAAAAAAAGAAGTTTTGAAACAATTGGCTGCGGATGTAGGTGATCAGGATGATATATTAATGATTGTAAAATAAAACAAGACATGAAGCAAATTTTTATTTATGTAATTATCGTTTCTACCTGGTTGGCTTTTTCATGTGGAGGCAATAAATTAAAATCCAACGAAAAGACCCTGGGTCAACAAATCCTCACCGAAGAAGAACAACTGGCATACGAAGCAGAATTCCGTGCTGTGACCGAAAAGCAACTGGCTGATTCGCTGGCCAAATTGCCCAAAGGTTATCGAATACCCGAAAACCGCCACATTGATCCAGAACATCCCCCTGTGATTATTGACATAAGTGGATATCGGACAAATCCTCAAAAAATCAAGTTGTCCCAGCTGTTTACTAAGATCGATTATATCCTATTAGAGCCGGTGCCTGACAGTTCTTTTTATAAACAGGGGAATACAGGATTTTTGGCTAATGACAATTTTTTGTATGGTTGTTCTGCAAATGGAATTGTTCAATATAATAACGAAGGGAAATTCATTAAATATATCTGCAAAAACGATTATCATTATACTCAAATAAATGGTTACGAAATGGTAACAGAACAAGACTGGAGCATGTTTAAAGGGAGTAGCCAACCAGGATTATTAAACAATAAACTGTTTTACAGATACGAAAATCGTGCTGCAGGAATTGCATTACTAATGAAATATGACGAACATTCGGATGATGTTAGGATGTCTCTACCAACCCCAGAGACGAAGAACGATGAAATAAGTAGGTTAGGGGTAACGGTAGCCAAACTGGCAGTCAGGAAAAATGCGCTGATGCGACCAGAATTTGTTCCATTGGGCAATTTGTTCGTTGGTAACATATTAATAAGAAAATCACTTAATGGATTAAAGAATTTTTTATCTGTTACCAATAATAAAGGCGATACGATTTGCACCTTTGAAGACAAAGATCCTATTAGAAACTTCTCAAAATCCGTTTATAGGGGGGTTGATAGTGGCAATTCTTATCTCTTCAATGGAAGGCTTAATCTGCGGCAAGCTTATAATGATACCATCTATCAGTTAATTCCTCCAAACCGTTTAGTTCCCAAATACGTTTTTGATTTCGGGAATCTGGGCATTAAATCCGCCAGTGAGGGTATTGATCCAGGTTTTAGCCTGAAGGATAAAATGGTGTTTCATTCATTATTGGAGACTGATCATTATCTTTTCATTACCTATACGAAAGATTACGAATGTTCCAACACTGCCAAAAACGGGACGTTAAAATATAGTCGATTGATCTATAACAAAAAATCCAAGATACTTACTCCATTATATCTGGATGAACCGCCTTTTATTTCTGAAGGAAATTTGACTTCGCCTTCAGCACCGGATGCCAACGTTGAAAATGATTTGGATAGTATGCCTTTTCGCTGGCCAAAATTTGTCACTGCAAAAGGGGAGCCATTTTCAAAAATTTCAGGAAATGAATTGCTGAAAATTAAGAATAAAGACTTACCGGTTAAAAATTTCAGTAAAAACGATTGGATTATCGCCATTTACCACTAAAAGCAGTAGATATGGATCAACTTATTAAAAGTGCCATTCGAAATTTCAGCAAAAAACCGATTTATTCGTCGATTACCTTCATCGGCTTTACCATTGGGATTACTGCGAGTCTGTTCATCTATTTATGGGTCTTTAATGAATTGAATTATGAAAAGTTTCATCCGGATTATAATCGCATTTACAGGGTTTTAACTTTATCGAAACAAGGGAATGAGCTCGTGAAATCGGCAGGCTGCTACCGCCCTGTTCCCAAAACCATGAAGCAGGATTATCCCCAGATTGAATATGCGACGTATTTAAGTTTTAGTTCCGAGGATTCACCCCTTCAGCGAGAAGAAGGCAGTGAGAAAATCGAGGCACGCGAACTTTGGGTGAACAATGACTTCTTTTCCATTTTTGGCGGATTCACCTTTCTCGAAGGGTTTGCCGGCGATGCAATAAAGAACCCCGCTGGTATTATCCTCTCCGAAAAGGTGGCACGCAAACTCTTCGGGGATAAACCTGCTCTGGGTAAAACCGTAATCCGCGACAAATATTCAAAGGAAAGTTTTACTGTGACCGGAGTTGTGCACATACCGGAACAAAGCCATATCGATTTTGGATACATTATTCCGGAAGATAACCGGTATGTTGCAGCCCATTCAAATAACTGGCTCGATAAAGCGCATGTTCATGTTTACATCAAATTAAGGCAGGATGCCCAAATAGATGAAACTTTTCTGGATCGGATTTCAAATCACATTACACGCTATTCCAATAAAACCGACAAGCTGTTGTTCCAACCTTTGGCTGATATTCATCTCTATACCGATTACGAAACATATATCTATGATAAAAATATCAGCAGCTACAAATATGTCTTGATATTTGGGGCCTTGGCCTTACTGATTATCCTGATGGCATCGTTCAATTTTTCGGTACTTGCGGTGGCAAGGGCCTCGGAGCGGTCGATAGAAATAGGGATCAAAAAAGCATACGGAGCCGGACGTTCCCGGATCATCACGCAATTTTTAGGCGAATCAATCATACAGACCTTCGCCGCAACGATTCTTGCTCTTATTATAATCCAGCTTACACTTCCCTGGTTTAGTGACCTTTCAGGGAAAATCCTCGAGCCGGACTTTTCGCCGGGACTTATTTTTAATCTTCTTTTGATTACCCTGTCGACAGGGATAGTTGCAGGCCTTTATCCATCACTATTTCTTTCATCCCAAAACCCGGTCGGAATTTTCAGGGGAGGAAGTATAACTGGGTCTAAAGCCGTATTTATCCGGTCACTGGTGATTGTTCAATTCAGTATTGCCATATTTTTCATCATTGCCACAGCAATTTTTGTTAAACAATTGAATTATATCCATACCAGGGATTTAGGATTAAGCCGTGAAAATATTGTGGTTATCCCAACCGGGCTTTGGTACGGAAACAAGGGATTTAAGGAAGATTTACTAAAAAATCCGAATATACAAAGCGTTTCGGCAAGCGCTTACGCCCCTGTTGACTTTGGATGGAAAATGTCATACCCCCTCACGGGCCAGGGACGCTCCGATAGTCTGATTGCCTCCTTATTTTGGGTAGATGAAGATTTTGCCAAAACGTATAACCTGGAAATGGTAAAAGGACAATTTTTGCAAATGAATTATGAGGCTTATTGGGAGGAACAAAAAAAAGCCAAAAAGAGCCAGCGTGAAGGAAAAGATTTCACGATATCGATGCCGGTTGTGATCAACGAAAAAGCAGAAAAAATGCTCGGATTCCCTGATCCGATTGGCGAAAGGTTAGGCAATAATGTGATTGTTGGCGTCGTAAAGGATTTCCATTTTCGTCCGTTGCATTTTCCTATCGGGCCTTTGGTATTAACCAATAATCCTGAGAATATTATGACGATGAATGTCAAAATAGCGCCTGTAAACCGGGCAGAAACACTGAAATATATCCGGGAAATTTATCGCAAACACCGCGATGAAAGAGGATTTTCGTATAGCTTTTTTGACGATTTACTCGATGAAAAATACCAGGAAGAGACACGGCTTAAGAATATCACCCTCGCATTTTCATTGTTGGCAATTGTCATTTCGATCCTCGGAATATTGGGGATGGCTGTTTTCGCAATTACGCGTCGTGATAAAGAAATCAGTCTCCGTAAAATCAATGGCGCACGGGTAATTGAAGTAATGGCGATGCTAAATAAAGACTTTATAAAATATGTTGCCGTTGCATTTGTTATTGTCGCACCAATTGCCTGGTACACCCTGCACAAATGGCTCGAAAACTTTGCCTATAAAACAGAGCTGAGTTGGTGGATTTTCGCATTGGCAGGGATTCTTGCTTTGGGAATTGCATTACTGACGGTAAGCTGGCAAAGCTGGAAAGCAGCGACGAGGAATCCGGTCGAAGCGCTGAGATATGAATAAATTTCACCCCAAACCCAACGTCCCCTTTAGAGGATTAAAGAAAAATAGAACAAATATGCACAAAAAGACAAACAGAGCTCCAAAGTCCCCTTTAGGAGATTTAGGGGTGAAGGGGCTTAACTTAAGAATGATATGAGTATACATGATGATGTTTCGATGTTTTATAATGCCAAACCTCTGATTTTTGAGAGAGCAAAGCAACTAAGGAGCAATATGACTCCGGAAGAGAAAAATGGTTTGGGAATGTGTAAAAGGCAAGAAGATATTAGGACTGAGATTCAGACCTCAGCATCCCATGGACCTCTTTATAGCTGATTTTTATTGTCATCCTTTAAAATTGGTAATAGAGATTGATGGTGGAATTCATAAATCAAAAAATCAAAAAGAATATGACATTGGGAGAGAAGCAGAAATCGAAAGGTGGGGAATTAAGATCGTAAGATTTACGAACATGGAAGTAGAAAGTGATATTGAACTTATTCAAAGTAAAATTGAACAAATATGCATAAAACGACAAACAGAGCTCCAAAGTCCCCTTTAGGGGATTTAGGGGTGAAGGGGCTTAACTTAATAATGATTTCTATTGTCAAAAAGAATATGACATTGGGAGAGAAGCAGACATCGAAACATGGGGGGATTAAGATCGTAAGATTTACGAATAGCAGTTTCATCATCCAAAAAGTTCTATCTTTTCTTTATTGGCTGCAAAACTAAGACATGCAAGTATGTCCTCTTTCTGAAGATATGGGAAATCTTCGAGGACTTCATCAAAACTCATTCCCGAGGCCAGGTAGTCGAGCACTTCAAAAACAGTTATCCTTAAACCTCTTATGCATGGTTTCCCTCCGCGTTTGCCAGGCTCAATGGTTATTCTATCTGTCAATTGCATTTTGACCTGTTTTTAAAACAAAAATAGGGAATAAAAAAATTACTTTCTTGGTTTGTCTTAAAACCTTTATCTTCCGCGAATGAAATGGTATACCTTTTCTCTTCAAGATTTTTAATTGCTCTGTTTACACGATCTTCATATCCATTTTGTCTCTCCTTTTTAGTCAGGCCAAAATCTGATATAGAGGAGATTTAAATCTCTATCGCCTCATCATTCTTAAAACAATTAAAATTTAGGCAAATAATTAAATATAAAAGCTTTCAGGGAGCAAACCCTGACACGTTCTTTGAAAAGATAATCATCAGCGGAAGGAGTAATGACATAGTTCATCGGCGCATTTAAATCTTCAAATGCCAGGATATTTCCTTTGGTCAGCTGAGGCAAATTGGAATATTTAATTTCAGCGGCTGCTACAACATTTAAACCACGTGTAAAAACCAGATCCGCTTCAGCTCCATGGTGTGTACGATAGAAAAATAAACCAAGAGAATCCTTCTTTAAAGTCAAAATCTGGTTGATCACAAATGATTCCCAGGAGTTTCCGATTAAAGGATTACCCGAGAGTTGTTCAAAATTGGTTATACCTGTCAAATGGTGTAAAATGCCGGTGTCTGAGAGGTATATTTTCGGAGTTTTTACCAATCGTTTTAGCATATTCCACGAAAATGGGTGGAGACTTTTCAATAAAAAAGCTTCTTCCAGGAAATCAACATACCGCTTGACAGTTGGCGTACTCACTCCCAATGAGTTGCCGAGGGTAGTGGCATTGAATAAACGGCCGTTTAAATGAGCCATCATTGACCACAAATTTCGGATTATGCTGGGCGAGGCATTTAGTCCAAGTTGTAATAAATCACGATTCAGGTAAGTATTTATGAAATTTTCCATCCACCGGTCGGCCAGATCATCGTTTTTTGCTAACAGTACTTTTGGGAAACCGCCTTTAATCCACAAATCATTTTGTGAAACGGTATCGGGTATTTCGGTTAAGTCAAATGGATGCAATTGGTGGTAGGCAATTCGTCCGGCCAATGATTCTGAAGAATCCCGGATTAACTCGGGTGAAGCTGACCCTAACAAAAGGAATTGACCATGTTCGCGGAAATGGTCGACGAATGAACGTAATAGCGGGTAGAGATCTTTCTTGTTTTGAACTTCGTCAATCACGATCAACTTATCGGTGTGTTGCGAAAAGAACAATTCGGCATTGTTGAGTTTGAACAAATCCGACTGTCGCTCCAAATCAAGATATAGCGTCGGTTTAGCTGATTCGGACATGACTTGCCCGGCCAGAGTCGTTTTTCCTACTTGCCGTGGACCAATAATGGCCACCACGGGAAAAAAACTAAGCGAATCATTTATTTCAGACAATATCCTTCTGTTGATCATCTTATTGCATAACTAAATTACAATTTGCATTTTAAATATTCACGGTAAATTTACTAATTTATCCGTGAAATATTAAAATGTCATTTTATAATTTCACGGATAAATTAAAAGTTAACTTTCATATTCACCAATAATATTCATGATCAAAACACAGAACCTTACTAAAATATTTCAAACGGAGCTACTCAAAATCAGTGGAGAAAACTATCAATGACTTTCGTCTTCAGGAAATCTGCCCGAGATTTGTCTTACGGGAAACCATGCCGCCACAAAGCCGATCAATACAACCGAACAGAAGATTAACAGGATATCCAAAGGAATGATTTTCATGGGGTAGGCATCGATAATAAATGTACCGCCATCCCCCTGAAGTTTTACCAATCCGTAGGTAATCTGTGCCTGGCAAATGGCAATACCGGCCAGGGTTCCGATTATAGCACCGAAAACAGAGACCGACCATCCCTCGAAAAGAAAAATATTCCGGATAAGTTTTTTATCAGCGCCCATGCTCCGCAATATCGCGATATCCTCTTTCTTGTCGATAATTAACATGGTCAGCGAACCTATAATATTAAATGAGGCGATGATCAGGATCAGAATAAGGATCAGGTAAACGGCGTATTTTTCACCCTGCATGGTTTTATAGAGATAGTCGTGCTGCTGGTAACGGTTTTTCACAACAAAGTTATTGCCAAGCTTCGCGGCTATCGCTTCCTGAAGAGTCTTTACTGAAGATCCTTCCTTTAATTTAAGTTCCACCGAATTTACCTTGCCCTCCATTTCAAAAAGTTCGCGCGCAAAATCGATGGGAACAATTACATACTTTGAGTCAAGCTCCTGTTGCACGGAAAAAACGCCGGACGGATAGATGAAACCCTGGTTAAAACTCCCTTCCATTGAAAGCCCCGAACTCCTCCCTTTCTGTGGCACATAGATGCTGATCGGGTTGATCAGGTTTATACCGACTGAGAGAAAATAGGCTATTCCCTGACCGATAACTGCAAACTGGTGAGTTCCTTCCTTCAGCTTAAATTCACCATCCACTATCATTGTGTCGAGACCTGTCATTTCGATATAATCATCACTTACACCCTTGACCGTTGCGAGAACCTGCCGCTCTTCGTAACGCAACAGCGCATTGTCTTCGACTACCTCAGTAAAATAAAGCACGTCGCTCATCCGGCGGATATCATTAAAAACCTGATTGTCGGTATCAAAACGCTTGCCTTCAACGAGGGTGATCTTCAGATCGGGATCAAAAGTTGAGAAAAGTGATTTAATCAGGTTGTCGAAACCGTTAAAACCCGACAGACCGATAATCAGACCCATCGTCCCGATCGCCATGCCGACCACCGAAATGGCCGAGATGATGTTGATCAGGTTAGTCCGCTTTTTCGAGAAGAGGTATCTTTTTGCTATGTAAAATGACAGATTCAATTCACAAGTCGTTTATTAGTCACTGTTTGTATGCTTTAACCATCAAACCGGTTCCCGATTTATGCCTGAAGATTACATCAATATAATTGAGCACGATACAAAACGGGAAGGTCACCAGGTAATAAAATGGCAGGAAAATGAAAAACAACCTCGATTTGCCCAGCATTAGAATGGGGTATTTCATCGAAAATTTCCACGAAAGTGATCCCGGAAAACCATAGGTGTAACGCGCTTCAATATTCGCAAATCCGGCACGCTGCAGTTTCTGCATAATATCATTGATGCCGTATCCGTCGCGCACATGCTCTTCGATAAAGCCGTGAACGTTATCCTGGTCATGTTCATGGGTATCGGATCCTCCCTGGTCAGAAGGTGTAGAAATCAGCAGCACACCATTTTTCCGGAGCGATTTGTAAAAATTATTAAAAACCAGTTCATCCTCTTCGATATGCTCCATCACATCCACCGAAAGGATAAGGTCGTAACTGTATGGTTCACTAAAAATGGTGAGGTCGCCGTATTCAAACTGCACCCTATCCTGTAATCCGGCTGAGGCAAAAAAGCGGTTGCAGTCATCGATCTGTTCCTGTTTTACATCGACCCCCTTAATAACGGAATGTGCGAAAATACGGCTCATCCGGTAAGTATACTGACCAAAACCTGAACCGGCATCGAGAATCCTGATTTTTCCCGAAAATGATCTTTTTTTCAGTAATCTTAGTTCCCTGTTGACATACCATGCCCTAAGCAATAAAAGATCGAGTAATGAGTAAAAAAGTTTTCGTAAAAACGGGGTGCGGTTGAACACATTTCCAAGTCGTCTCTTAATAGGGTCGTACTCCATAACCAGCTTTTCTTATTGAATGAATATTCCGGATTCGCGTTTAAAAATCATTTTAAAAGCTTATCAATATTTTCAATATAATCGAGACTATCGTCGAGAAAAAATTCGAGTTCCGGTACATGACGCAACTGGAAGCGAACAATGTTTCCAAGTTCGCCGCGCAATTTACTCTTGTGTAACTTAATATTTGCCAATACTTCATCAGCCCCTGTGGAAGGGAAAATGCTTAGGTAGCATTTTGCGAGCGAAATATCGCGTGTAACCCTGACGATTGTCAAAGAAAGAATGCGCCCCTTTGCCAAAACCTGGGTATCGCGGCGTAAAAGTTCACTCAATTCCTTTTGAATCAACCTTCCTATTTTATTTTGTCTTGTTGAATATTGTTCCATCTTTGATCGTATTTGACGCAAAAATAGCGAAAATCAGCGGGTTTGAAGGCTTTAAACATTATCTTTTCCGATCAAATCTTATCTTTGTAAAGCCTCAAAGCCGAAAAATCATTTAAAACGGATAAACGATGAGCAGCATCAGGGAAAAAGATTCAGTAATCCATTCATTTGCACCCATAGTCGACTCACGAAGTAAGTTATTGATTCTGGGTACAATGCCCGGGAAAGAATCGCTCAGGATGAACGCCTATTATGCCCACCCCCAAAACGCTTTCTGGAAAATTATTCTTAACCTGCTCGACCTTCCCTTTTCAGCCGATCATCACGAGAGAAGAGCCATACTGCTCCAACATGAGATAGCGGTTTGGGACGTCCTGAGTAGTTGCGAAAGGAGTTCAAGTCTCGATAATGACATCAGGTTGGAACAACCCAATGATTTGCGTTCACTTCTCTCTTCTTATCCTGGAATTTCCCGGATTTTTTTCAACGGGAAGGTAGCAGCCAGGTACTTCGGCAGGTATTTTCCCGATATCCGGCTCATAAATCATGTATTACCATCATCGAGCCCGGCGCATGCGATTAAATTGGAACAGAAACAACAGGCATGGCAGGTAATAAAAACTTTTTAATATCTTTGACTGAAAGAAAACTTAAAATTCAACATAATGAAGAAACTCGGTCTTAACCTCAAAACCGCTCAATTAAAAGAAATCGCCCTCGATCTTGAAGAAAAAATTAAGATCGGACTCCAAAATGACAATACTGAAATAAAAGCGATCCCGACATTTATTCATCCGCTCTCCTGCAGCGCTGAAGGTCAGGCAATAGTAGTCGATTGGGGTGGAACAAACTACCGTGCCGGGGTAATTAATTTTGCTGGCGGAGTTGCTAAAATTACGCCCAAAAAATTGGGTAGCCAGGATCTCTCTGCCGCTTCTACCAAAGGTTTTTCTCAGAATGATCTGTTAGCCAAACAGGCTGCTTTTGTAGAGGAAATTGAACTCCCGGCGAAAGCCCCTATCGGGTATTGCTTTTCATACCCGGCCAACTGTTTGCCAAACGGCGATGCAGAACTGATCAAATGGACCAAAGGAATCGACATCAAGGAAATGATCGGTAATCCTGTCGGGAAACCTTTACTCGATTATCTGAACAACACCGGAAAGGCAGAATTTACCGGGATAAAAGTGATCAACGATACGGTGGCCTCACTTTTTGCAGGATTAACCAATCCCAATTTTGATGCCTACATCGGTTTAATCGTGGGCACAGGGACCAACATGGCCGCCTTTATGAATGCTGATAAAATTACAAAAATTGACAGTAATCTGAACTGGCAGGGCCTTACTCCCGTTAACCTCGAATCGGGTAATTTTAATCCGCCTCATCTTACAAAATATGATGAACTCGTTGACGAGAAATCAGATAACAAAGGATCGCAGCGTTTTGAAAAGGCCGTTTCGGGATTATACATCGGGCAAATCCTCAGCGAAGCATTTCCTGAAGATGGATTCGACGAACATACAGATGGAAAAGCGCTGACGGATATTATCAATGCGGCTGATAAGCATAAGAAAAAACACGTAAAAGCGGCAAGACAAATCTATAAAAGATCGGCAAAATTGGTTGCGGCATCGCTTGCCGGATTAATCGACCTGCTGATCACGCATGACAAAGCTATCAGAAAGGTTAGAATCACGGCTGAAGGGAGCTTGTTCTGGAGTAAGGTAACTGATTGCAAAAACTATAATAAGGTAGTAAAAAGCACGTTAAAAGAGCTTCTCGCTGAAATGGGGCATAAAAAAGTCAAGGTGAATATTGCAGAAATTGAAAATGCAAACATGATTGGCTCAGGAATCGCGGCCTTATCCTAAATAATTACCAAAAAGAAGGCAGTCAATGGCTGCCTTCTTTTTGACTTAAAACTATACCTTTTGTTATGAACTGTCCTAATTGCCAAACCGAAATTGAGCCGGGGTACGAAATCTGCTGGAAATGCCAGTACAGTATTGCGAACCGAAAGGTTATAAAATCAGAAGAAACCATTGAGACATTGAAACATTCGTATGCAAGCATCAAATGCTTAAGATGTTCAGTAACGATGTTATATGCCGGACAGCGAAAATTTCATGAAGGATTTCATTTTGGTACAATAGGAATAGTGTATGAGTTTTTATCGGAAAAAGACACCTACGATTTGTTTCTCTGTCCCAGGTGTGGTAAAGTGGAATTTTTCGTGCCTGTTCCGGCCGGATTTGAAGACAAATTGACCCTGGGTTAATTGATTCAACATTCCAGCTGTGCGGGTAATCTGATTAATTCACAAATTTTTCAGTTCATTGCATTATCTTTGGAGCCTGATGATCGATTTCTTTTATCAATACGGTTTATTCGGACTATTTATCGCGGGCTTTCTTTCAGGTTCAATCTTCCCCTTTAATTCGGAATCAGTCTTGCTCCTGTTGATTTATTCGGGGTTCGATGTAATTAGTTCGCTTGCGGCAGCCACTGCGGGCAACACCCTCGGCGGAATCTCAATTTATTACCTGGGTTACCTGGGAAAAATGGAATGGATTGAGAAATACGCAAAGGTAAAGAGTGAAAAAATACATGCGATTCTCCCGCGTTTAAAACGATACGGAGGATATGCAGCAATACTTTCGTTTGTTCCCTTTGTCGGCGACCTGGTCATCCTCGCTTTGGGATTCTTTCGGATCTCACCTAAACTAACAATTTTTTTCATGCTGATCGGCAAATTTGTCCGTTACCTCGCAGTGATCGGCCTTTTAAAGATGGTGATGTAATTTAATACCAGATAAGTTTCATGAGAGTTGTTATCCAGCGTGTATCAGAAGCCTCAGTAACCATTGGCACATACTTAAAATCGTCGATTACCGGTGGTCTGCTCATACTGGCAAGTTTTGAAACCAGCGATACGATGGAAGATATCGCATGGATGTGTAACAAAATCACCCAATTACGGGTCTTCGTCGATCATAACGGGGTGATGAACCTGTCAGTGAAAGATATCGGTGGGGACATTCTGGCCGTGAGTCAGTTCACCCTTCATGCCAAAACAAAAAAAGGGAACCGGCCCTCTTACATTAATGCGGCTCCACCCGATATTTCAATTCCTCTTTATGATCAGTTTACGGAAACTTTATCCTCCGAAATGGGTAAAAAGATTAAAACAGGCGAATTTGGTGCCCATATGGTTGTGCAACTGACCAATGACGGACCGGTTACAATCATCATCGATTCGAAAAATAAAGATTTATGATGACAAATGAAGACATCACCCTGCGAAAAGCGCAATCTGCAGTTCATGAGTGGATTACAAAATATGGCGTCCGGTATTTCAGTGAACTCACCAATATGGCGATCCTTACGGAAGAGGTAGGCGAAGTAGCCCGGATTATTGCCCGCAAATACGGTGATCAATCGCCGAAAAACAATGAACAAAATAACGATCTCGCCGATGAACTGGCCGACGTACTCTGGGTAATTATTTGCCTGGCCAATCAAACCGGCGTTGATCTGAATGAAGCCTTCAGGAAGAATCTGGAGAAAAAAACAGATCGCGACCAATTCCGTCATCTGAATAATGATAAATTATTTGCTTAGAATTTAATACCTCATAAAATGAAATGGCTTTTGGAAAATGACAACAAGGAGTTCACTTATGGAGAAGTCGAAAAAGCAGTCGCTGAGATTGTTGAAAAGTCGGCACAACTAAACAGCCGTGAGTGGTATGAACTTGCCCTGTCATGTATCGATCTGACCACACTGAATTCAACCGATAATTATGTCCAGGGAGAGAAGCTCGCCCAAAAGGTGACAGGATTTCCCGGTGCATTTCCCGGCATACCGAATGTTGCGGCTATTTGCATATATCCCACACTCATAAAGACGGTTAAAAAAAACCTTAGGATTCCCGGTGTAAAGGTCGCAGCGGTAAGCGCGGGATTTCCTTCATCGCAAACATTCCTTGAAGTAAAAGTGCTGGAAACTCAAATGGCAGTTGCCAATGGGGCAAACGAAATTGATATCGTCCTGAATTTAGGAAATTTTCTTGCCGAAGATTACCCTGCAATTACACAGGAAATAGCACTTTTAAAGAAATCATGCGGTAAGGCCCATTTGAAAGTAATCCTGGAAACCGGTGCGCTGAAAAATGATGCAAAAATCTGGAAAGCTTCTCATCTGGCCATGCAGGCCGGAGCTGATTTTATAAAAACCTCAACCGGAAAGTCCGAGCCCGCCGCAACTCCTGAGGCAGCCTGGGTTATGTGCAGTGCCATTAAAAATTATTACGAAAAAACGAATAAAAAAGTCGGCTTTAAAGCAGCCGGAGGAATTGTTGAAACCGCCGATGCGCTGAAATATATTGCCATTGTAAAAGAGGTCCTTGGCGATGAATGGCTTAATAACAAGCTGTTGCGGATCGGAGCCAGCCGTCTGGCAAATAACCTGCTTACCTCGATTAAAGGAGAAAGTGTGACCTATTTTTGAAAAAAAAATTCATAAATTCTGTAATACAACCGGCACCAAAAATGCCGGTTTCATTTTTTTGATTCATTTTTTCGGTGAATCCGATAATTAGGAATGAAATAATGACTCGTCCCGATTTTTGTTTGCAGATTTAAAAGTGACCGGGTGACTGCAATTCAAAATTTAGCAAAACTAACGGGTCACTTTTCTTTTCTTGAAAAGTCACCCGGTCACTTTTCTCAGCTCACATTTTGTATTCAATTAACATTGACTGTCTTTTCTTTAAACCTTATTTTTAAAGGTGAAAAATAATTTAAATAAGAGGTTATGTTGTGAGGTAGATCATGTTAACTACCAGGGTTAAGGTTATCGAATTTTTCTTTGCGGTTTTTGCGGTTTTTGCGTGACACTTAAGACACACCCTTATGCAGATGTAGAAATATGAATCTGACCTCAGAGAGGTCTTATGTTTATAGAAAATATTGAAGATGAATGGATTCGACTCCGGCCGGAGTCGTATCTTCTATTGTTTGATCCATTTTCTATAAACATGTAATCCCTCTGGGATTGGAAGAGAGAAGATTAAGAAGTCATTTCAATACGTTCTAAAAAAGCGGCTAAAATAATTTTTTATGATTATTCCAACAGTGTAATTAAAAGATTAATTTTATACTCTAATTCACTTAATAATTAATTATGAAAAACCTTTACCTGGTCTTATTTAGCTTTGTATCAATCACCATGTCAGCTCAGGAAGTTCCGCTGAATCCAAAGGTGATGTACGGAAAACTGGACAATGGCTTAACTTATTATATTCAGAAAAATACTTTGCCAAGGGAGCGCGCCATGTTTTACCTTGTGGTTAATGCCGGTGCCCTGAATGAGGATGACAACCAGAACGGACTTGCCCATTTTTGTGAACACATGGGATTTAACGGCACAAAAAATCTCCCCAACAAGGATCTGATGAATTATATGGAGAAAGTAGGCGTCGCTTTTGGAAGAGGGCTCAATGCATCGACCAGTCAGAACACTACAATGTACACCTTAAACGATGTGCCCACAACGCGGGAATCGGTCATCGATTCATCGCTGATTATCCTTCACGAATGGGCTGCAAATGTGTCCTTTACAACCGATGAGATCAACAGGGAGCGGGGTGTCATTCACGAAGAGTGGCGTACCTACGGCGGGGCCAGCCGGCGGATGAGCGATGCCACAAATAAAGTACTTTACAATAATTCAAAATATGCCTACCGGAATGTGATCGGGACATTGGATGTGATCGATAATGCCGATCCCGATTTACTCCGGAAGTTTTATAAGGACCATTACAGACCCGATTTGCAGGCTATAATAGTGGTTGGTGATATTGATGAAAAGGCAATCAAATCAAAAATCGAAAAACTGTTCGGAGGCGATCCGAAAAGAGAGACTTCAACACCTGATGCAAAAATTATTATCCCTGATAATAAAGAACTCATGATTGGTTTTGCCAAAGACAAGGAGGCGCAAAATGTTTCAATTGTTCAATACACAAAGCATCCCGGTACAGAAAAGAAAGACCTGGACTATATGAAAAGCCGCATGGTTTACTCGCTTTATAACTCCATGTTGTCTGACCGTTTCAGCGAATTACTTCAGAAAGAGAATCCGCCATTGCTTTCTGCCTTTTCAGGATACGGAGGTTTTACCAGGTATCAGGACGCCTATATCATCTCGATTACCGCGCTAAATACCGATCCGCTACGTTCATTAAAAGCAGCCATGATTGAAAATGAACGCGTTAAACTTCACGGTTTTACTGAACCGGAACTTGAAAGAGTTAAAAAACGCATACTCGTATCTTACGAAAAATCAAATCTCGAGCGTGATAAAAGAATGTCATCATCCTATGTTGGGGGATACGCCTCGCATTTCAATTCCAGCAGTCCTTCACCCGATACAGAATATTCACTTGCCCTGGCCAGTTCTTTCCTTCCCACTGTTACAATCAGCCAGGTCAACGAACTCGCTAAAAAATGGATGACGGACGAAAACAGGGTGATGATCGTCAAGGCACCTGACAAGGAGGGAATCAATATACCCGGTGAGCAGGAGATTAAAAATACGCTTGCCGAAGTACAGCAAATGACCATCGAGCCCTACTCAGAGAAAGCCATTGCAACTGAACTTATTGCAACCGAACTAAAAGGATCGGCCACGGTAAAGGAAGAAGCAGTCAAAATGTTTGGAGGTGCAAAACTAATCCTGGCAAACGGAGCTACTGTTTATTTCAAATCAACAGATAATAAGGCTGACGAAGTGTTATTCCAGGCCTACAGCAATGGCGGCCTCTCACTGGTACAAGCAGAAGATCTTCCTTCAGCGTCACTTGCCTCATCAGTTAACGGGTTATGTGGAATTGGAAATTTTTCGAACCAGGATCTCCGGAAATATATGGCGGGGAAAGTGGCAAACGTATCATCAGGTCTTACTGAACTGGAAGAAATGTTGAACGGGGGATCATCGGTATCAGATTTTGAAACGATGCTGCAGTTGATATACCTTAATTTTACAACTCCACGCCGTGATGATGCAGCCATGAAATCGGCTATCGAACGAAGTAAAATATCCTATCAAAACCGCAAAGCCGATCCAAATTCAGTTTTCTCCGATACGCTTACCATGCTGATGAGTAATTACAATCCGCGAGTGACGCTGGTTACTCCTGAATATTTTGATAAAATGAATCTCGAAAAAGCGTATGACATCTCTGCCGGCCGATTCCAGGATGCCAGTGATTTTACCTTTCTCTTTATCGGAAACGTTGATGTGCAAAAAATGAAGCCGTTAGTTGAAAAATATATTGGATCGATCCCGGATACGGACCGGAAAGAGTTTTGGAAGGATCACAAAGTTGAACCAAAAAAAGGAAAAACCATCAGGGAGGTTGCAGTTGAGATGAAGGATCCGAAATCAGTCGTATATATTCATTACTTTGGAAAGTATAAATGTACCCCCGAAAATGTTGAATACTTAAATGCAATTCAATACATTCTGCGTATGCGTTTTACGGAGAGCATCCGTGAAAAGGAGGGTGGAACCTACGGTGTAGGTGTAAGTTCCACACTCTACAGCAGACCCGAAAATAACTATAAATTCTCCATGAATTTCACCTGTTCGCCCGACAAGGCTGATTTTCTGAAGGGCTTGCTTTATGATGAAATCAAAAAAATGAAGGAGGATGGAGTTACCGAAGCCGAGATCAACAAGACAAAGGAAAATTTCCTTAAAGAGGCCAGCGAAAAGCTAAAAAGTAATTCCTACATCCTTGACAGGGTAAAAAATTATTTGGTTAATGGTGATTACACGCCCCTGCCTAAATATACGACCGAACTGTTCAACAAACTCGATGGCAGGAAATTACAAAAACTGGCCAACGACATTTTCAAAGACGACGTTGTGGAACTTGTAATGAAACCTGCAAAAACACAAGGACCTTCACCGGCAAGCCTTAGTGCAAATCCGAACCTTAAATCCCAGCCGGTAGGTGTGCCTCTCACAATAAATGATCCCAATTCGGGTGAACAAGTATTTGTTGTGGTAGAAAAAATGCCTGAATTCCCAGGTGGGGAAACCGCATTACGGGCATGGATCGGAAATAACATTGTTTACCCTCCCGAGGCAAAGGCTGCCGGAATCCAGGGAAAAGTCTTTGTGAATTTTATTGTTAATAAGCAGGGAAAAACAGAACGGATTAAAATAGCCCGGGGAGTTGATCCGTTATTGAATGATGCGGCAGTGAAGGTTGTCTCTATGATGCCCGACTGGGTTCCGGGATCTCAAAAAGGGGAAGCCGTGAATGTTTCGTATACAATCCCAATCAATTTTATTCCATAAATAATTCAACCCCAAATAAGGCTGTCAATTAAAAACTGGCAGCCTTTTTTCATTTAGCTCACACGCGAGGTAATGTAGTTGATATATTCGGTAAGTGCCGATTTAATCTCAGAATCGGGATAAAATGAGAGTTGCGCAATGGCCTTTTCATTGTAGCTGTACATCACTTCTTCTGCATATTTAAATCCGCCATGAAGCTCTACAAACTCAGCCACCTCACGAATATCGGCTGTGGATTTTGATCGTTTGCGCACTATTTTAAGGATGCGTGATTTATCGCCATTCGCGGCCAGTTTCAGCGCATGAAGCAGCGGAAGGGTGATTTTCTTTTCACGCAAATCATTGCCGGTAGGTTTACCCATCAGGTTCGATTTCTGATAATCGAAAAGGTCATCCTTTATCTGGAAAGCCATTCCTGCATATTCGCCGAAAAGCCTCATCCGCTCAATGGCTTCAGGATCAGTGGTAACCGAACAGGTTCCCACCGCTGCACTCGTTGCGAGTAATGAAGCAGTTTTCTTCCGGATGATCTCAAAATAGATCTCTTCGGTAATATCCAGTTTTCGGGCTTTTTCAATTTGAAGAATCTCACCTTCGCTCATATCGCGCACAGCCGTGCAGATATGATCCAGAATATCGTAATCGCGGTGCTCAATCGACCACAGCAATCCTTTGGCAAGGATAAAATCACCAACCAGTACGGCTATCTTATTCTTCCAGACTGCATTGACCGAAAAGAAGCCCCTGCGCTGGTACGAATCGTCGACAACATCATCATGAACCAGGGTGGCTGTGTGCAGTAACTCGATGGTTAAGGCTGCATGGTAGGTTCGTTCATTAAAAATGCCATTCAATTTTGCCGACAGGAAAACCATCATCGGCCGCATCTGCTTTCCCTTACGTCGCAGGATATAATTAATAATGGTACTTAACAGTGGCAAGTCACTTCGGGTGGCTTTTTGAAAATACGGCTCAAATTTACTAAGCTCTTCTTTTATAGGCGAAATTATCCGTTCTTTTGATGACATTCCTTAAAAATTGCATTCTTCCATTTCATTGTCCTTCCTGCCAAAGGTAAGAATTAAAATATATATTCATATCTTTGCCAGTACAATTGAAAATCGGGTTTTTTACACGCAAATCGTTATCAAAATTCACTATACAATGAATTACGCTGAGTTAAATATTGAGAGATTAACCTTGGCGACTGAGATGTTAAAGGCAATCGCTCATCCCATGCGCATTGCCATCGTTGGGTATCTTGAAGGGGGAATACAGCTTACAGTTACCGAAATTCACGAACGGCTCGGCATTGAACAGTCAACAACTTCACATCATCTTGGAATCCTTAAAAGTAAAGGGGTCTTAAATTCAAAGCGCGACGGGAAAAACACCTACTATTTTCTAAAACATCCGGCCCTGACAGGAATTCTGACGTGTATCGAAAAGTGTGGATGCAACGACTAAAAATCTTATTTATTACCACTATCAGCCGTCAAATTTTTGCCGGCTTTTTTTGTTAATTTTGATATTCAATTATATTCATTGTCATGAACCGATTATTCTTGTTGGATGCCTACGCATTGATTTATCGCTCCTATTTTGCATTTATTAATGCCCCCCGGCTCAACTCAAAGGGACTCAATACCTCCACCATGTTTGGATTTGTAAATACGTTGGAGCAATTACTGAAAAATGAGAAACCTACACATATAGCTGTGGCCTTCGACCTCAAAGGGCCGACGTTCCGTCACGAATTGTATCCCGTTTACAAAGCCCAGCGCGATGTGATGCCAGAAGATATCCGCAAAGCAATCCCTTACATCCGGGAGATTATCAAAGGATATCATATTCCGATTCTCGAAAAAGAGGGCTTCGAAGCCGATGACGTGATCGGCACATTAGCCAAAACGGCCGAACGGGAGGGTTTCCAGGTTTTTATGGTCACCCCCGACAAGGATTATGCCCAGCTTGTTTCGAAAAACATCTTCATGTACAAACCGAAGCGCCTTGGAAATGAAATGGAGATCCTGGGTGTAGAACAGGTATGTGAAAATTTTCAGATTAAAAATCCTTTACAGGTCATTGATGTTTTAGGATTAATGGGCGATACCTCCGATAATATCCCGGGATGCCCCGGTATCGGTCCCAAGACGGCCATGAAACTGGTGAGTGAATTCGGGAGTATCGATGGTGTTTACCAGAATATCAACACCTTAAAAGGAAAGCTAAAAGAGAGTCTTGAGCAATATGAACAGCAGGTTCGGATGTCGCGCAAGCTGGCCGAAATTATTCTGGATGTGCCACTTGAATTTAACCAGGAACTGCTGCTGCGCAAGGACCCGGATTACAATCACCTGCGCAGTATTTTCCATGAGCTTGAATTCAGAGCCCTGGCAGAAAAAATGGTACCCTCACCCTCCGGGGTAGTACCGCCAACCCCTGCTTTTGAACAGGGGACACTTTTCAGCCTGGGAGAGCAAACCCAAACAGAGGAGGTAACAGGTGTACACACCGATATCCGCTCAACAACCCATAATTACCAGCTAGTTACCGGTGCAGAAGATATTAGGGCACTGATTTCACGGTTACAGTTGCAGCCTGAATTTTGTTTCGATACTGAAACAACCGGACTGAATCCGCACAGCAGTCAACTTGTCGGAATGTCTTTCAGCTTCAAACCGGGCGAGGCGTATTTCGTCGCCATACCAGCCGACAGAAATACAGCAACGGCAATAGTCGATGAGTTTAAACCCCTATTTGCCAATGAAAATATCGTGAAAATCGGTCAGAATATGAAATACGATATTCTGATCCTTTCGCAATATGGAATAGAGGTAAAAGGTGAATATTTTGATACAATGGTTGCCCATTACCTGATTCAGCCCGAACTTCGTCACAACCTTGATTATCTGAGTGAAATCTATCTTGGCTATAAAAAGGTGGCAACCGAAGAGCTGATCGGCAAACGGGGCAAAAACCAATTGACGATGCGCCAGGTTGAACTTGAACAGATCAAAGAATACGCATGTGAGGATGCCGACATTACCTTTCAGCTCAAAGATCTGATCGACAGTGATCTGAATAAGTTCAGTGTGAAAAGTTTATTTACGGAGGTCGAAATGCCCCTGCTAAAGGTCCTGATTCAAATGGAACAGGCCGGCCTCAAAGTTGATCCGAAGGTACTCGACGATTACGCGGTGACATTAAGGGACCAGATTACCGCGCTTGAAACGAGTATTATTGAACTGGCCGGCGAACACTTCAACATGTCGTCACCAAAACAGCTTGGGTATATCCTTTTCGAAAAACTGATGCTCGATCCCAAGGCAAAGAAAACCAAAACAAAACAATATTCCACAGGCGAAGAGATTTTGGTGAACCTGGCCGACAAACATCCGATTATCAACAAGATACTGGAGCATCGCGGATTGAAGAAATTACTCTCAACCTATGTCGAAGCACTTCCAAAACTGATCAATCCACTTACCGGGAAGATACATAGCTCATTCAATCAGACCATTGCTGCAACAGGGAGGTTGAGTTCCACAAATCCCAATCTTCAGAATATCCCCATCAGGGACGAAAACGGGCGTGAAATACGTAAGGCGTTTATTCCGAGTGATGACGATCACATTTTTCTCTCTGCTGACTACTCGCAGATTGAACTCCGGATTATGGCGGCCGTTTCAGGCGATAAAGTAATGATTGAAGCTTTTCGTAACGGGGAGGATATCCATGCTGCAACAGCTTCAAAGATTTTTGGAGTTCCGATCAGTGAGGTTACCCCCGATCTGCGCCGGAAAGCCAAGACTGCCAATTTTGGAATCCTTTATGGCATTTCCGCCTTTGGTCTGGCCCAGCGGCTCAATATTCCCAGGGGTGAAGCCAAACAGTTGATCGATGATTATTTTGCGAACTTTTCGATGATCAGAAATTATATGGACACCCAACTTGAGCTCGCCCGCAAGAGAGGTTATGTCGAAACGATCATGGGCAGAAAGCGTTACCTGAGTGATATCAATTCTGCCAATGCCACAGTCAGGTCTTTTGCTGAGCGAAACGCGATCAATGCGCCGATTCAGGGCTCGGCAGCCGATATTATTAAAGTGGCCATGATCAACATCAGCAAACGGTTCGCTGAAAAAGGACTACAGTCAAAAATGATCCTTCAGGTTCATGATGAGTTAAACTTTGATGTCTTAAAATCTGAACTCGAAGAGGTAAAAGCCGTTGTAAAGACCGAGATGGAAAATGCGGTAAATCTGCCCGTTCCGCTTGAAATAGAAATGGGAGCTGCCGAGAACTGGCTGCTTGCACACTAACTGTCAGATTTTGTAGAGACGCACGGCCGTGCGTCTCTACATGGCTTCAACCTATATTCGTGGTTCCTTCGCCCCCTCGCCCTTTCTCCTTTTTGCCCCTTCCTTCTCCTGCGGCGCATGAAGGTTTGCTTTTCAATTAATGGTGTAGTTGCGCCCCCTTTCTGTTGATCGTTCTAACCCCGGGTGGCGCGATTCCGATAAATCGGAACGATTACCCGGGGCTACAAATATTTAATCCCTCCAGGATTAAAAAAATGCTAACGTAAATTTCTATAAATACAATCCTGACCTCGGAGAGGTCATATGTTTATAGAACAGATTGGAAGTGAAGGTATTCGACTCCGGCCGGAGTCGTATCTATTGTTTGATCCAATTTCTATAAACATATAATCCCTCCGGGATAACGAAATTTTTTCTTTGCGGTGTTTGCGGTTTTTGCTTGACACTAATGAAGCACGCTTATATTGAGACGCACTCTTATGCAGAGAGTCATATCGTTCTGCACTTGTCAGTGCCGTAGGCTCGGGTCATTTTGTAGGGATTCCGTCCTTAATAAGGCAACCACAATGACCCGAGAGCCGTAGGCTCGGGCCATGAATATATGGGTCGTGCTGACGGCACTCATTTTCCTATATCGTATTCAATTTCACCGGATTAAAATCCGAAGCTACAACATGACACATTCCTCCGGAATTGGCAGGTGCAGGCCATAACGAAGCAATCCGTGCAACCATAAAAATCCATCTTCCCCATTCGCCTTTTCTTCACATCGACCCTGGAATTTGCGGCGCATGGATTGGAGGATTTTCAATAAAGGGTTTAGTTGCGCCGTATTTTCTGATGATCGTCCTAACCCCGGGTGGCGCGAATCCGAACAATGTTTGAGCTGTTAATAATTCAAAGAATCCGGAACGCTTACCCGGGGTCATTAAGATTGAATCCCTTTGGATTACGAATAATGTCCATATTTGGAACACTACCTCAACCAAGAATGAATCCGTGCAATTCGTCTAAATTCGTGAAATTGGTATTATGCAATTAACTCCGATTTGATGTTGTAAAACATGAAATTAATTGAATTCAGGTAATGAAAAACGAACTATGTTTGCAGAACGGATCAGAACAGATATTTTTCACAATTTGCATCGGGCAATTTTACTGCAGAATTATTTTCAAGGTTTAATAACGCTTTGCATTACTGCTTTTTACCGACGTATGAATAAATGATAATAAACCGCTTCACCCTTACCAAATCAAACCGACAGAGAAAAAATTATTAATGACCGGGATAGTTTCTATTTGATTTTTTACTTATAAATTTAAGTTACTTTTTGTATTGAACCATTTTAAATATGAATATTAAACATTTGATTAATCGGGCTAAAAGAGGGTGGAAGTCAGGAAAAACACTGATGGTCGCCGGCGCCTTAATTTTCGTGGCTATTCTCCTGGTTTTTAACAAAGTATCCTCGTATACCTCTACTGATAAATATTGTATGTCGTGCCATATTCATCCCTGGGCTGAAGAAATGTGGAGACTATCAACACATCATAATAACAAATCGGGTGTCACTATTCATTGTGTGGAATGCCATTTGCCTCCCAAAGGCGAAGGTTATCTTTTTGCAAAAGCGAAACACGGAGCGATCGATGTTTACGGCTATTTGTTTAAGGATAGTTCCAAAATAAACTGGGAAGAAAAAAATCTGCTTGAAAATGCAAAAAAATTCACTTACGAGGCCTCGTGTAAGAAATGTCATCAAAATCTCTTCCCCGTTACACTCTCGGTAAACGGGAGCAATGCCCACCTTGCTTACCTTAATCCGAAAGAGGAGCCAAAACCAATGTGTATCAATTGCCACCTCAATGTCGGGCACTTTGACAAAAATGCAAAACATGAGCACAACGCCAGCTTTGGAGTTGACGCAACAGCGATAAAGGAAACATTTACAGAAGCTACGAAGGTAGAAAAATTCGAAAATTTCACTGAAAAAATCCCGGGAACAGGAGTCACTTTCGAGATGGTGGCCATCCCTGAAGGTTCGTTTAATATGGGAAGCCCCGAAGATGAGTCGCTGCGCAAACCCGATGAAGGCCCGGTACGAAAGGTGCAGTTATCGAAATTCTGGATAGGGAAGATAGAAGTTTCATGGAATGAATATCTCGCGTTCTTCCAAGCCACCGGATCACAGGGAAGAACAGAAGGTCAGGTTGTTGTAAATAAGGATGTTGATGCCATCACGGGACCCACTCCGCCATGGGGAGCTCCTGACCAGGGCTGGGGCAAAGGATCACGACCAGCTATCACCATGTCGTGGCATGCCGCGAATACCTACTGCCAGTGGCTGACAAAAGTAACCGGCAAAAAATACCGTCTGCCAACAGAAGCCGAATGGGAATATGCCTGTCGCGCAAATACCTCAACACCCTATTTCTTCGGAGGTGATCCGAAAGATTATACCTCGAAAGGGATTTTAAGGAAAATTTTCGGTCGCGATACCACAACGATTGGTTCGTATATTGTCTACACTGAAAACAGTTCCACACGAACAAAAGATCCTGCTTCGGTTAAAGAAAATCCTTTCGGACTGAAGAATATGGCCGGCAACGTCATGGAGTTTTGTTCCGACTACTATGCTCCTGATACTTACAGCACACGAAAAAGAGAGGTGATTAATCCCAAAGGACCCGTGTCGGGACAGGAACATGTAATCAGGGGAGGTTCGTTTAAGAGCGACGCCAAAGATGTGAGAAGCGCTGCACGGGATTTTACCAAAACAAAAGCATGGCTGGTTACCGATCCGCAAATGCCCAAAAGTATATGGTGGTACTCCGATTGCATCGATAACGGATTCAGAGTTGTTTGTGAGGCGGACAGCATACAGTTTAAATGAAAGAATGAAAGAATGAAAGAATGAAGGAATGAAATTAAGTCAGGGCGAGTCACTGCGATATGAGTGAGAGTGGGCGATTGGACGTAGGGCGCAATGATGGAGAGACGGACTATTTGTCAATTTAAAATGCAGCCCTGTGAGTAATAAGTAGGTGAAACAAGTCAGATTGCACTATATTATTGTTTAGTAATTACCCTGAAAGGGTTATATATGAATAACCCCGGGTAAGGAGGAACGACGCGACCCGGGGAAAAACAGAACAACAAAACAAGGCGCAACTACAAAAGTTCGTTGAAACGAAAACGACATTTGCGCCGCAAATAGAAATATGTAAATACATCTATCACTGCGTAACAGACAATTAAAAATATCACCCGATTGAAGAAAGGCTTATAAATGATCAATAGCATGGAAAACGATTCAAAAAATATCAATAGAAGGAAATTCCTGGGAGTAGGAATGCTGGCAGGAATTACGGTTGCCGGTGCCGGAGCAGTCCTTTCCTCCTGTAAACAAACACCTGACAATGAAGCTTTGGGACTTCCGCCGATTCTGAAAGGGGCTCCGAAAGGTAAGAAACTTCGTGCCGGTCTGGTCGGGGTGGGTAACCGGGGCACAGGTGCCGCCATTAATTTTATCAGCGCAGGTCCCGATCTTGAAATTATCGCGCTTGCCGATGTATTCCAGGATAAAATCGATAGCTGCAGAGAACGATTTGCCTCTTTCGACATGCCGATTCCGATTGAGAATTGCTTCGTGGGTTTTGATGCTTACAAAAAACTGATGGCAATTCCGGAAATTGATGTTGTATTGCTGGCTACTCCGCCACAATTCCGCCCAGAACATTTCCTGGAAGCTGTTGTAAATAAGAAACATGTCTTCCTTGAAAAACCAGTATGCGTCGATCCTGTTGGTGCGCGGTTAATGATCGCTACGGCAAAAAAAGCGGAGGCACTTGGTCTTTGCGTAGTGACAGGTACACAACGACGTCACCAGGAAGATTATATCGAAACCTACAAACAGGTGGCCAACGGGGCTATTGGCAAACTGACCTCGGCAAAAGCGTTCTGGAACCAGGAACATGTATGGTTTCGCACACGTGAGGAGGGCTGGTCGGATATGGAATATATGATCCGCAACTGGAATAACTTCTGCTGGCTCTGTGGCGATCATATTCTCGATACACATGTCCATAACATTGATGTAATCAACTGGTTTATGGGCAAATATCCTGAAAGGGCTGTCGGATACGGTGGCCGTGCCCGAAGGGTTACGGGCGACCAGTACGACTTTTTCAGCATTGATTTCGATTATGGCAATGGGGTGAGTTCGCACAGCATGTGCCGTCAGATCGACAGCTGCGCCAACGGAACCGGCGAACTCATCAACGGTACGGAAGGTTATACTAATTGTGTAAATACGATCTGGAACCTCGACGGGAGTGTAAAATGGAAATTCGAATATCCAACCGATGAAAACGGCAATCCGATGAACCAAGTGAAGATTCCACCTTATGTCCAGGAACATATGCACCTGGTATATGCCATCAGAACAGGAAAGTATGTAAATGAAGCGGAAAGGACTGCACTGTCAACCCTGACGGCCATTATGGGACGCACAGCCGCTTACACAGGCCAGCTGGTTACCTGGGATGCCATCATGAAATCGGATATGGATCTGGGACCAACAAAACTGGAATTTGGTCCTGTTGATATGGTTTTTGAAACACCCGTACCCGGAACACCCGTAAATGTTTAATTATCATAATACTAACACTACTAAATTTAATCGTAATGAATGACAAATCCAACAGAAGAGATTTTCTGAAACGGTCAGTTGCAGTTGCCGCAGGCGCTGTTATACTTCCGCAGATAATTCCTTCAACTGCATTAGGCATGGGAGGCAAACTGCCACCCAGCGACAGAATCGTAATGGGGGCGATCGGCACAGGTTCGCAGGGAACCAGTAATCTCCGGGATTTTTTGAACCGGGTGAAGGAAGTACAGTTTGTGGCTGTCTGTGATGTCGATTCGAAACATGCTGACAATGCGAAAAGGCGAATAGACGAGACCAACAAAAACACCGACTGCCGCACTTATGGCGATTACCGTGAATTACTTGAAAAAGAAAAACTTGACGCGGTATCTATAGCGCTGCCCGATCATTGGCACGGCCTGATCTACTCTGCGGCAGCGAACAAAAAGCTCGATGTTTACGGCGAAAAACCATTGGCACGCACAATTTACGACAGCAAGGCCATTGTTAGCGCAGTTAAGAAAAACAATATCGTGTGGCAAACCGGGAGCTGGCAACGTTCGCAGGGCAATTTCCGTCGTGGAGCCGAGCTGGCAATTAATGGCCGGGCAGGAAAAATAAACCGGGTTGAAGTGGGATTACCCGACGGGGGCAGAGGAATAGGTACTCCTCCGGTCACCGAAGTGCCCGCGGAACTCAACTGGGAGATGTGGCTCGGACCTGCTCCTAAGGTCCCGTTCAGAGGAGTGAGTCACTGGAACTGGCGCTGGATCCTCGATTACTCGGGGGGTCAGCTTACCGACTGGACTGGTCATCATATTGATATAGCCCAGTGGGGATTGGGTATGGAACGTTCGGGACCCGTAGAGATTTCAGGTGCAGGTGTTTATCCGGTCGAAGGTATCTATAATGCCCCGGTCGAATATGACTTTCTCTGTAAATATGCCAACGGAGTTAAGATGAGGGTCGCGAATGCATCCCGTTTACCTATGGGTATGGGGGCTACCTGGTACGGGGAAAAAGGATGGATACATGTTGATCGTGGCAACGTGCTAACGGCTTCGGATCCGAAAATCCTGGAAGAGGTAATCGGGGACAACGAGATCCACCTTTACAAAAGTGATGACCATATCGGCAACTTCCTTGAGTGTATTAAGTCGAGAGGTGAAACCGTAGCACCAATTGAAATTGCCCATCGTTCAATCGCGGTCGGTTTACTGGGTGAGATTGCCATGACTTCAGGACAGAAAATTCAGTGGGATCCAATCGCTGAGGAGATAATCGGAAATCCATTCGCGAGTCGGCTGTTAATTCGGCCTTATCGTCAACCCTGGATTTTACCTACAATTTAACCCTTACTTCAAATGAAAAAACAATATCTATTCGTATTCATTTTTGCCGGACTTTTGGCTATTTTCAACTCATGCCAGAAAAAATCAGAATATAATGCACTGATAATCACCGGGCAAAATAATCACAACTGGAAAGCCAGTTCGCCAATCTTAAAGCAACTGCTCGAACAAACCGGCCTTTTCACAGCCGAAATTATGAAAACTCCCGAAAAAGGGGGAGACATGAAATCGTTCAATCCCGATTTCTCACGATATGAAGTTGTTGTCATCGACTACAACGGAGAATCGTGGACGGATAAAACGAAAGCTGACTTTGTTGAATACGTTAACAACGGTGGTGGAGTTGTGATTTATCATGGCGGAAATAATGCTTTCCCCGAATGGAAAGAATTCAACCTGATGGCAGGCCTGGGAGGCTGGGGTAACCGATCGGAAAAAGACGGACCCTATGTTTACTTCAAAAGAAATAAACTGGTCATCGACACAACGGCTGGCCGGGGTGGATCGCACGCCAAACGCCATGAGTTTGAGGTGAAAACGCGAAATACGGAACATCCGATCACCAAAGGATTACCATTACGATGGAGACACGGAAATGATGAATTATACAGTCAGTTACGTGGCCCGGGTCAAAATATGGAAATTCTGGCTACTGCGTATGCCGATACTACCGGTGGTGGAACCGGTCGGGACGAACCAATTCTGATGACGATCAGTTACGGCAAAGGACGGATATTTCATACCGTACTCGGACATGCCGATGAAGGTGGTGGTCCGGCCATGGAATGTGTGGGTTTCATTGCCACTTTCCAGCGTGGTGCAGAATGGGCCGCTTCGGGAAAGGTTACCCAAAAAATTCCCTACGATTTCCCAACTGCGGCAGGAGTATCCCTGAGAACAGGTTTTGCTGAACTCACCCTGGAAGATGACCTCGCAAAAATTGGTCAGTACGATATTGCCCAAAGCACAAAATATTTCGTTAATCTGCAAAGCAGGATCCGTAATGAGGCAAAAACACCTGCAGAATACCAGAAATTTGAAAAGCAGATGATTAAAGTTCTCGAAAACAAGGATGCAACTGTTGATGGAAAGAAGCTGCTGCTTCACGAACTCAGTTGGATGGGTTCCGATTTGTGCATTCCGGTAATCCAGGAACTGGCAAAAAATGAGTTATTAAAAGAGGATGCTGAATTTGCCTTAGCAAGGCTTCAGCCGGCTAAATAAATTTTTATTCCTGGTGTTGGCGGAGTTATTGTGGTGCAGAAGTAAATAGACTAAAGTTTCCTTTTCCTTGAAAATCGAACTTTAGTCCGGTAAATCTGACCAGGTAACTCCGCTTTCTGTCTGGCAAATTAAATTCCACTCTAATGAACGATCTTAACAGAAGAGGCTTTATTAAACGGTCATCCGCTATTGCCGCGGGAGTCATAGCCGTACCTACCATTATTTCGGCCTGTGCACGCGGAAAAAACGGAAATACGGCTCCCTCCGACCGGATCAACCTGGCATTTATCGGATCGGGAAACCAGGCCATGAATGATATCCGCGATTTTGTTACAGATAAGCGGGTTCAGATCACCGCGATTTGTGATGTAAACAAACAAAGTACAGGCTACTGGGATGGTAAAACGGGAGGCAGGGAAATCGGAATTAATCTCGTTAACGGCTATTATTCGGAGTTAACGGGGAAAAAGTACACAGGCTGTCTCGGGTTCGAAGATTTCAGAGAGGTTATCGCCCGAAAAGATATCGATGCGGTTGAAGTGGTACTTCCTGACCACTGGCATTCTATCCCCGTACTGATGGCTGCCCGGGCGGGCAAAGATATTTATTGTCAGAAACCCCTGGCATTAACCATTCCTGAAGGAAGGGCGATGGCCAATGCTGTAAAAAAATACGGGGTTATTTTCCAGACAGGAAGTCAGCAACGCTCTGACGAAAATTTCAGGCGGGTGTGTGAGCTGGTGAGAAACGGCCGGATTGGTCAGCTGCAAACCGTTGAGTGCGGCCTTCCCTCCGGAACACCTGACTATGGAAAAACAGGTCATCTTACCGAACCAATTCCTGTGCCCGAAGGATTTGATTACAACACCTGGCTCGGACCTGCACCCGATGCACCTTACTGCCCTGCACGAACACATGTGAACTTTCGCTGGGTGCTCGATTATTCGGGCGGACAGGTTACCGACTGGGGCGGACATCATCCCGATATTGCCCAATGGGGAATGGGAACAGAATATACCGGACCGGTTAAAATTCAAAATGCAAAAGCCGAATGGGCGAAGCATCCCATCTGGAATACCGCCACCGAATTCTATTTCGAATGTCTCTATGCCAATGGGGTTAAACTAATTATTTCGAATAAAGTTCCCGGAGGCTTTACCTTTCACGGGACGGAAGGATGGGCAAAGGCCAACCGCGGAAATCACCAGGTTTTCCCCGAAAATCTAAAGGATACAGTAATTGCCCCTTCAGAAATCCATTTGTACAAAAGTGACAATCACTTCCGTAACTTTATTGACTGTGTCCTTTCACGCGAAGAAACCATTGCACCGGCCGAAATTGGTCACCGTTCAATCACCATGTCTCACCTGGGCAACATTGCCATGAAATTACAGCAGGACCTCGACTGGGATCCCAAAGCGGAGCAATTCAATAACAACGATTTGGCCAATAGCATGCTCATCCGAAAAATGAGAGAGCCCTGGGCCGCCATTTATAAGGAACACCTGGTTTAGAAGATTTATGTAAATTTACAACTGATTTGCCGGTGCAGTCAATAAAATCAACGCTATGCTCTCAATCGTAATTCCCATTTACAATGAAGAAGGACTGATCGACGATCTGGTAAAACGGACCGTTTCGGCTTTGGAATCTTTCGTTACGGACTACGAGATCATTTTTGTAAATGACGGAAGCGAGGACCATAGTCTTGAATATCTGCTGAACTGGCGGAAGGGAAATCAAAAAATCAAGGTGTTATCGCTTTCTAAAAATTTCGGACACCAGGCGGCATTTACAGCAGGACTCGAGCACGCTTCGGGCGAAATCGTGGCCATGATGGATGGTGATTTGCAGGACCCTCCCGAACTGTTCGGTGAAATGTACCGTAAAATCAACGAGGAAGATTACGACATTATCAGCGGACTGCGCACAGGACGGAAAGGCCGTAACAGCCGGAATTTCTATACTTTTCTCTTCCACCTGTTGTTCCGGAATATTGCAGTGATGCAAAACATGGAAAACACAGGTAATTTCTCGATGATGAAACGCGAAGCAGTAAACGCGTTATTAAGTATGAAGGAAAAAGTCCGCTACCTACCGGGCCTTCGTTCATTTATCGGTTTCAAACAGGGATATGTCGAATTTGTAAGGGAAGAACGGTCGGAAGGTGAACCGAAAATGAGCCTCACCAAGCTGTTTATTCTTGCGTCGGATGCTATCTTTGCCTTTTCAAGATTTCCGATTAAATTTTGCCTCTATCTCGGACTGACCGGCACGGTTATTTTTATGTTTGCCGGAATCTATGTACTGATTGCCAAAATGTTCGGATTTGCCTTACTGGGATGGTCTTCCACGCTGCTGAGTATCTATTTCCTGGGTTCAATACAGCTTGTTTCTTTAGGTATTGTGGGCGAATATGTTTACCGGATTTATAAGGAATCGCAAAACAGGCCTGTCTATTTCGTTAAGAAATTTTATGACGGGAATACGGTAACAAAATGACCAGCACCCGGTTAAAATATATTTTTTATAGTGCAGCCGGACTTCTTCTTCTGTTTATGCTGAAAGGGGGTGTCGACGCCGGAATTTCGGGTGACGAATACCTGCATTACGATCAATCGGTATATGTCTACAATTATTTTGCTTCCCTGGGAAAAGATACCACAGCCCTTAATACGCCGGTAACGCACCTTAAATTTTACGGTCAGTCGCTCGATAACCTGACTACCATTTTAATCAGGTGGTTTAATATCGACGATGTGTTTCTCTTCCGCCATATTTCGTGCTCTTTGGTAGGCTGGCTCACAGTTATTGTCACCGCCTTTTTCGCCATCTGGCTCGCGGGATACGGAACGGGGATAATCGTAATTTTGCTGTTTGCCCTCTCTCCCACTTTCCTTGGTCATTCGCAGAACAATCTGAAAGATATCCCATTTGCATTGAGTTATATATCTGCCATTTACTTTACGCAACGATTTCTCTTTGTTGAAAATCAGAAAAAGAACAAAGATCTGCTGCTGCTTATCGCCAGTATCGCCTTTTCAATCAGCATACGACCCGGTGGCTTACTGCTGATCTGCTATCTTTTCTTTTTCATGGCCTTGTACTATATCTATAAATACCTGAATATCAAAGAGTTCGATTTATCACTTTTTCGAAGTAAGTTGATCCGGGTAATTATAATTTCAATCTCAGCATGGTTGCTGGGACTGATTTTATGGCCCTATGCGCAATTGAATCCGATCCTCCATGTGTGGGAATCGTACCTCGTGATGACACAATTTCCAACCACCTTAATGCAACTTTTCGAAGGACGGATGGAATGGTCCGATTTTATGCCGTGGTATTACCTCCCGAAATATATGGCCATAACCATTCCGGTTATCATATTCGCGGGTGTTGCAGCTTTTATCGTATTATCAAAAAAAATCATTACTAAGGCAAACCTGTTAAAATACGGATTCCTTGTTTTTTCAATTTTGTTTCCTGTTGTGTTTGTGATTTGGGAAAAATCGAATCTTTATGGGTCGTGGCGCCATTTTTTGTTTATCTATCCGCCCATAATTTTATTGGCTGCCCTTGGATTTTCAAAGCTGATTGGCTATTTGAAAAACAAATACCTGATCATTGCTGCACTAATTTTAATTGTGATATCAGCCATCCATCCGGTAGGGTTTATGCTCAAAAACCATCCGTATTACTATTTGTATTACAATCAACTGGCAGGTGGCCTCAACGAGGCTTACGGAAATTATGAAACCGATTATTATTATCACACTATACGCGGCGGAGCGGAGTGGCTCTCGGATTACCTGGAGATTAATAACCAGAAAAAACCGGTTAAAATTGCCACAAATTTTTCGGTGAACTGGTATTTCCGTGATCGTCCCGGTATTCAGACTTTCTATTGTCAGTATGACCACCGTAGCCAGAAAGAGTGGGACTATATGATCGTTGCCAACAGCTATATCCCGGTAAATCAGCTCAAAGAAAAAATATGGCCACCAAAGAATGCCATACACGTAATTTATGCCGATTCGGTGCCGGTGTGTGCTGTGCTGAAACGGGAAACAACCCTCGATTACAGTGGCTATGAGGCGCTGAAAAAGGGCGGTTCAGCCGAAGCGGTGAGAATTTTTAGGGAAGTCGTTAAGAATAATACACAGGATGAATTAATCTTTTATAATTTTGCCGTTGCGCTGGTAAGGGAAGGTAAGATGGACAGTGCGCGGGTTGTTCTTCAATCAGCGCTGAAAATCAACCCGGGTTATGAACCGGTTTTAATGTACCTTGGAAACATAGACGTCAAACTGGAACATTTCGCGGAGGCGATCAGGTATTATGAAACGCTGATCGGGTACAACCGGAAATATTACGAGGCTTATGTGGGATTGTCGAAATTACTGATCGACAGCGATATTGACAGGGCAAGAGGTTTGTTAAAAACCTGCCTGACGCTGAATCCCGGTTATAAACCCGCAATAATGACCCTTGCCGATACCTACAGGAAGTCAGATCCAGGTATCGCGCGAAAGTATGATGAACTTTTAAATTCTGTAAATAAATAAGTATTAATAGTTGAATTATGAAAAAAGCAATTTTATTGATTTCGATGGCCATAATGCTGTTTCTGGGTGGTTTAAGCATGGCGTTTGCACAGGATCTGCCTTCAGCAAAGAAAGATTCAATCAATGCTGATAAAGCAGCAAAACCTCAATTTTATGATGCAGCAGCTCCTGAGGAAGCACCAAAAAGCAATTCTTCAACAACCTATGTTTTGATTGCCGGTGCTGTGCTGGTAGTTGGGGCAGGAGGTTATTTTTTGATGAAGAAAAAGAAAAACTAAGGGAATATTGGTTTTTTATCAATTTTTTAACAGCCCTGACAGGGGTTTGGAACCCTGTCAGGGCTTCTCTATCACCCTCTACCCCTCGTTTGCAACGAGGGGTTAGTTCGTTTGCAACGAGGGGTTAGTGGTTTTGAGTTTACAACTCCTCTGCCCTTCTACGCTTCAAATTGAGGCAGGTATTAATATACATATATCGTTACAACCGACAGGCAACGTACTCCTCGTTGCAAACGAGGGGTATGAATTATCCATCGCGACACCCCATATTTAGGACGTTTTGTACTTGTCAGAGCCGTAGGCTCGGGTCATTTTGTAGGGATGGAATTTATTCCGTCCAAAAAAAGGCAACAACAATGTCCTGAGAGCCGTAGGCTCGGGACATAAATATATGGGTCGTGCTGACGGCACTCATTTTTATATATCGTATTCATTTTCACCGGATTGAAATCCGGCGCTACAATATGGCCCATTCCTCCGGAATTGACAGGTGCAGGCCACAGTAATTCCGGGCCCGACTCAGCCAGGTAAAATTGCATACCGTTATAAATCATTATACAGATATTAATGTCGTTTAGTTAAAGTCTATGAGAATAAAAATTTAAACGCAAAGAACGCTGAGGGGGCGCAAAGAAACCGCAGAGGTAGATATTCCCGAATTTCTTTGCGGTTCTCTGCGTAAAACTTTGAGATCTCTGCGGTAAAATTTCAACTGCTATTGCTAACTAAACCACATTGATACAGATGTTCGCAAATTGACAAACTGATTAAGTCGGACCCGGAATATTGCCTTATATTAGCCCATTGGCAAATTGGCAAATTAGCCCATTTTCTCCTCCTCTCATTTTCACATTTACGCAATTTCTCACTTTCCCATCAACACTGCTTCGTCCTTTAGTTTTTCGAATCTTGCGGCGCACGGCGCGATTCCGAATAATGTCCGAGCAATTAATAAATTGAAGTATCCGGTATCATTTACCCGGGGCTACAAAGATTTAATCCCTCCGGGATTGGAGAGAAGCTTTGTAAGAGCGATTATTTGAATTGAAATAAAAACGTTACAAACGACAAAAGCTTCTGGTTGTAATTCCGGGCCTGACTCTAAATCAGATCCGTAATATTGCATGGCTTTAAATCGACATACAGACATTCGCACATTTATAAATTGGTAAAGTCGGACCCGGAATATTGCAATAAGTTGGCAAATTGGCAAATTAGCTCATTTTCTCATCCTCTCATTTTTCCTCAGCAGACCAACATCAGTCCCGGATGATTTCCGGTGATGTTTCGCCCTCCACCGGGAGTCACGATAAATGTGTTTTCGATTCCTACCATTCCCACATGTGGTATGCCCTTCTTTGGTTCCAGGGCAAAGACCATCCCCTCACGGATAGGCTCATCAAAACCATTGGCAATCACAGGCAGTTCATCGATTGTGAGCCCTATTCCGTGGCCCAGGAATTTCACTTTTCGTGTACCGAAGCCCATAAAATTTTCAATAAAAGCGGGATCCAGCCCATCCATTATTTCATTGTAAATAACCGAAGGTATTGCACCCGGCTTGAGCATTGAAGCAATATTATTTTGAATATCAACACATTGCAGATGTATCTTGATCACTTCATCAGGCAGTGATCTGCCGAACATATAGGTCATTGTTTTGTCTGTATGATACCCTTCGACACCGCAACCTATGTCTACAAAAACAAGGTCACCTTTCCTGAGTTTACGCGTACGACTGCCATGAATCGGCACGGCAGGACTCATGCCATAATTTCCGCCCGGTCCGTTAAAGGATGTCGGATAAATCGAACTCTCGCCAAAACCGATCTGTCCAAGAATAGACTCGGTATCGAACATACCGAACCGGGTTACACCATGATGCCCTTCACGGACAAGCGCGGTATAAAGATCACCAAAAAATTCGGACTCACTCATCCCCTCACGAAGCATTCCAGGAACAAGCTCTTCGGTAACATACTGGTGGATTTTACCCGACTGCTCCATCAAATTCAGTTCATACTTACTCTTGATTGAGCGCACTGCCGCAATCTGAGGATCAGCAGCCTCAATGACCGAAAAAGGGAAGTATTTCTGAAAACGCTGCAGCATCGCGACGGGAACGATCTCCTTCTCGAGATAAACGGTATCCGGAAGATTTTTCATGGTCACGGCAGCATCGCGATAACTATCCATGGGTTTAATTGCCGGGAAAAGCGATTCAGCAACGGCCCGCTCGTAACTGCGTCGCACCCATAAAACAGCCACGTCGTTCCTTGGGATAAATAATACCCCTTCCTGCATGGTTCCTGTAAAATAGTAGAGATTTATTTTGCTGAAAACTACCGTTATTTCCCAGCCGGGACAGCTTTGATCCATTTGATTTCTGAAACGCTCAATCCGCGAATTCAATTCCTTTAAGGGTACTTTTATCTGCATCGTTCATTGTTATGATACAAAAGTAAAAATTTATCGGCGGTTCGCGGCCGTGCATGTTATCAAATTATTCACGATCGGCACAGTAGAGTAGAGCGGGAAGGATAGAAACACCTTCCCTGCCCCCTCATCAAACCGTACGTGCGGTTTTCCCGCATACGGCTTTCCTATAAACTTCTTCATTTGCATTCACAAGTGAGCTGGCTGGAAGGCATATTTTGTAGGGTCTATCAGACCAAATTTAGTCGACAAAACCTCAAAAGCATTATGTCCGTAAAGCCTGCATTTCCGTTGGCTCTTGCGATGGAAGTAGCGATAAAAACTCTTGGACAGGTAAAACCGAAGTCTGCGTTTACTCATTGCAGGATAACTAACTCCTTTTATATCATAGTAGTTAAGCCACCCTCGCAATATCGGGTTTAATTCTGCAACAATAGTCTGTGCTTTGAAGTGGCCATGACTCTTTAGGTATTGCTCTACTTTATCCCGGATTTTCTGCTCCGATTTCTTGCTTGGCATGATGTTCCAGTATTTGGTTTTCCTGCCCTGAATATCCCTATCGTAGCGTATTGTAAATCCAAGAAAATTAAAGCCTTCTTTACGTGCATCTATCTGACGGGTTTTTGTTTCATTGATTGTTAAACCCATTCTTTGAAGCAAGTCTTTAAGCTTTTCGATTATTACTGCCGGTAAAGTCTTTCCCATTAACACAAAGTCATCAGCATACCGTACTATCCTTATTCCGTATTTTCCAAACAGGCTTTTCGTATTGTTTACGATCCTATCTATCAGATGAAAGTATACATTGGCAAGTAAGGGGGATATTACTCCGCCCTGAGGTGTTCCGGTATGATTTCCTTTCCCACTTTTGTATTGTCCGTTCTCAAAAACAGGAACTTTCAGCCATTTATTAATCAGCTTGAGTATCCTTGGATCGGTTATACGTTCCTTCAATGCTATTTGAAGTTTATCGTGGGGTATCGTATCAAAATATTTACTCAGGTCGGCATCGTATACCTCCGTATTGCCTTGTTTTAAGTTCTCCTTTATCGCTGTTATCGCATCTTTTGAACTGCGATTGGGCCGGAATCCGTAAGAACTCTCCTCAAAGTCTGCCTCGAATATCGGTTCAAGTATCATTTTACATACTGTCTGTGCGATCCTGTCTCTTACGGTAGGTATCCCCAACGGACGTTCTCCCCCCGTTGGCTTTGGGTATCATCACCCGCTTTACTGCCTGTGGTTCATAAAGCTGCTTTCGCAACTCTTCCCCAAGCTCTTTAAGATAGGATTCAACTCCATGCTCTTCTACGTTTGCTATGGTCACACAGTCAACCCCCGGAGCTCCTCCGTTGGCTCTGACCGTTTTCCATGCTTCCCGTAATAGATACGGAATGAACATCTTATCATACAGTACATAAAACTTGTATCCTCGCTCTTGCTTGGCTTTTTGATATAGTTTCTCTTGCAATATTAGTACTCTTTCTGCATCCGGTATTTCGCTGCGCCGTCTTTTAAACAGCTCACCTTGTACCGCTGCGTCAACTCTTTCCTGATTCATAACTATCAATTCTGTTTGACTAACATTCTTTGAAACTTTATTTATAGTAATGCCCCTTCGCTCCTTCCGCTTTTACCTTTTCGGTTATCATCACTACTACGGGCATATCCGACTCCCTCGGCAACAGTTGGACTGATACTGTTCCGTTAGGGTCTCCCACGTTCATGCGCTACCTTCGCGCTGCACGCAACATCATATTACTCCGGGTATCTGTTGATTGCAAAATGCCATTAATAATCAATCAACATAGCAGGTTTCATCAAATCCGGAAGGTTGACCGATACCATTGGTGTAACGAAGCCTAACTGATGCAGCTTACAGCACCGTCCCGCCCGAGCTTCACAAAGCTCGTTTCCTAACAGTGTGTCAGGCGGACTTCAACCTGAACGGCTAATTGGGTTGTAAGGCTCTTTCATCCTTAAAGGTATTTGATTTATATATAAACGCACGCCTCGTGGCGCACCGGATGACACTGATATTACATAAAATCACAGATAAGAATTAGAACGCGGATGTCATGACCTGTCCCGGGAATCGGGAGATATTACGAACTGTGAAGAAATTCGTGTAATTCCCCGATTCTTCCCGATTCTCGGGACAGGCAGGGGCAGGCAGTGTAAATTCGTGTAATTCGTCTTCAATTGCAATTCGTTCTTAATGAGTAAATTCGTCTAGCGGCATTACTTTTTGCCTTTGGGATTTGGTAAGCGATCAACAATAAGTTAATTTTGGGATTAAAATATTGTATCATGACAATAAAAGAAAAAATAGAAAAGGAAATTGCTCAACTTAGTAAACAAGAATTAATAAAATTGCATGAGATCATTGTTTTAATTCGCAAAGACAGAAAGTTGCCCAATGAGGATTTGAATGCCCCCCTTATATTAAGGTAAGAGAAGCTTTGAAGAGCATCGGGAATCTTTCGGATAACATTATATCTGAACGATCTGAAACGCTATGAAAGAAGCAATGTACAGTGAGTAACTCCCAGCAGAATCCGCTAGCGGGCGTAATGCGAGTTCACCATACAGACAGGGGTGGCAATTAAAAATCAAATTAAAAACAAATGAAAGTTTTTTTTGACACTTCTGCACTTGTAAAATTTTTCAATGTTGAACAGGGTACCGATCGAGTGACACAATTGATTTTAAACCGGCGAAATCAAATATTTATTTCTGAATTATTATTCGTTTGTAGTGATGACATATTAGGCAAAGTTGTCAATGATTTAGGCTATAAATTTATTAACCCTATTCACTAATCACTATTAGTCCAGATTTCCTTTTATCACATCAATGGTGATTTCCCTTTATCAATAATCCGACAGGCAAGTGACCCCAAGTTGCACTAAGTTCAATTAATGGCGACAGATGAACATAAATAAAAAACAGAACGCGGATGACACGGATGCGACTGATAAGCACAGATAAGAAAATCTGTGAAAATCAGTTTAATCCCCCGGTTCCCGGGGCAAGATGTGTCATCTGTGTTCTTAAATTCCACTCAGATCAATATTTTCAAACCGCATGGACGGGGTTTTAACAGAATCACTTTCAAGAATGTCGTTACCCAGTTCAGCCAGGTTAAACCAAAACTGATTCATATTACCCGATATGTTCATCTCATTTAATGGATGCACCTTCTTTCCGTCCTGGATTAAAAATCCTTCAATTCCATACGAAAAATCACCCGTCGATCCGTTGCAGTTTCCACCATTAAAACCGGTGATTAAAATACCTCTCTTCATCGATCCGATCATCCCGTCCAGGTTTCTTGTCCCCGGTTTAAAAATAACATTTGAAAAACTACCCGAAGTGGGTTTCATCCCTAATTTACGGCCATAATAATTGTCGATGTAATAACTCTTCAATACACCATTCTCAATGACAGGACGCTTTATCGCAGTCAGCCCCTCTTCATCAAAAAGCCGGGAACCAAACCCCGATGGAATCAATGGATCATCATAAACTGTTAATAACGAAGAGGCTATGGGCTTATTTTCCTTCCCGATAAGAAATGACTGTTTCTGGTAAATGCTCCCGCCCTGGAGTGCCTGGAACAGGGGCCTCATCACATTACTCCCGACACGGTTCTCCACAATTACAGGATACTTTCCCGAAAGGATTTTTTTAGGTCCGATCTTGCTTAACGTCCTTTCCAACGCCTTTTTGCCGATATCCGCCGATTTTAGCTTATCGAGAAATATCGAATTCTCATACCAGTAATCCGACGGGCGCCCCGTATCACTCTTTACCGAAACATCAACAGCAAGTGATATATTGCTGTTTGCGGATTCACCTTTAAAACCATTGCTATTAACCTTTACCCGACTTGATAAATTATCGGAATAATAAGCGCTCACAGATATTATCCGTTCATCTTTTTTGTAGGCTTCATCGAGTGCCCGTGCTGCCAGATCGATCTTGGTCTTTGTATCAACAGCGTCAAGATTCTTATCAAACGTATTCAATTCCGATCCGCCACCTTTGTAATAAAGATCGGGTTCAGGAAGAGCCCGCATCGCATCTTCGGCAAGGAAGCGGGTTGCGATAATGGCTTCATCCACAAAACGGAACAAATCCTCCTTTTTCATCCTGTTTGTTGAATGTGCGGAATATTTCTTGTCCACAAAAAGACTGATCGACAGACCGCTGCGATTCGCTTCTTTCAGACTGTCGGTTTTCTGATCCCTCACCTCGATAGTGGTGCTCCGGTTCTCATCAATGGAAACTGAAATCTGTTCTGCCCCGCTTTTCAGCGCATGTTCAATGACCATTTCGGCCAGTGAATATTTCTCTTTTGCATTCATTCGTATAAATTATTAAAATTAAGCATTCGTTCCGCCGACGGTCAGTTTTTTGATCTTTACAGTGGGAATCCCCATTGTGACTGGGGCTCCCTGCCCGTTTTTGCCGCATGTTGACGGAACGTTTGAAATTTTAAGATCATCACCAGCCATCACAATATCGGCAAGTGCCTGCGGTCCGTTTCCAATAATATTGATGTCTTTTACAGGTTTTGTGAGCTTTCCGTTTTCGATCAGGTATCCGAATTTCACAAAAAAAGTAAAGTCGCCCTGGCCAATATTGACCTGCCCGTTGCTGAAATTATCGACGTAAAGCCCGTTTTTCACACTTGCTATGATCTCCTCTTTTTTATGCGGACCGTTTTCCATATAGGTGCACCTCATTCTTGGCATCGGGATGTGCCTGAAACTCTGTCTTCTTCCGTTACCTGTCGGGGTGACTTTATAAAAGCTTGCGCTGATTCTGTCGTGAAGATAGCTGTTCAGTATTCCATTATTTACAAGAATGGTTTTTGCGGTAGGATTTCCCTCGTCGTCAAAATTTAAGGTGCCGCGGTTACCTTTGATGGTACCGTCATCAATGATCTTTACGAAATCTGCGGCTACTTTCTGACCCATTTTGTCAGAAAAGATGGAAAGTTTCTTCCGGTTAAAATCAGCTTCGAAAGCATGTCCCATGGCTTCGTGAAGTAAAATTCCCGATTCACCGGCACCCATAACCACCTCCATTTCACCTGCCTTAGGCTTGACAGCGCCAAACAGTTTGGCTGTTTTTTCGACCACCTCGAGCGAAAGTTCGTCAATAAGCTCATTGGTAAGAAATTCTGACCCTTTGCGGTATGAACGTCCCACCCCAAAGTTTTCGATCTTCCCGTTCTCTTCCATGATACAAATGCCATAAATGAAAGCCATCGGGCGGTAATCCCACGTCAGGAGACCGTCGGAATTAAAGAAAAGTACATAAGATGAAGAATCGCCGAGGTAAACATTGACTTTGGTAACCCGCTTGTCGGCAGCGAAAATTTTATCATTCATACGCTGGATAAACGGTATCTTATCCTTTACGGATGTATTTTCCCATGAATTATTGACAGAATAATAGTCCGGGGCAGTATATTCATGAATATTTAGCGGAGTAAATTTCGCCGGACTGCTGGCAATATTCGATGCTGTTCCGGCAGCTTTGAGCATCGCTTCGGGGAAAACGCTTTCGGAATAGGCGTAACCGGTCTGATCACCTTTCAAAACCCTGATACCCACTCCGAAACCAATATTTGAATAGGCGCTGTTGACCTTGCCATCCTCAAGGGCGCTGGTGTTGTTAATTGTGTGTTCGAAATAGAGATCAACATAATCAGCCCCTTTCCCCATGGCTTCGGCGGTCACCTTCTGAAGCAGGTCACGTGTTACTTCAAAATGGTCAAGGTAGCTTTGGGCATTGTCAGGAAGTGCGGTCCCCACTCCGGGCTGAATGCATGTAGGCAGGAAAACCGATCCTGCGGCAGAGATGGCGCTGATCTTTAAAAAATCACGACGTTTAAGCTTCATTTTGGCTAAGATTTAAAAATTATTAAAAATTTGAGTTCAGACTACCTTTGACGCATGGGTTGACACGCATTGCCAACGGCCGTCCCGCATCACAAATACGTCACTGAACCGGTATTTTCCACTGATATCTTTCCCTTTATAGGTGGCCTTTATCGAATTTAATCCGTTTACAACCGCCACGTTTCCGAATAAGTTGACACTGACATCACTAATCACGGACGGAGCTAATGATTTATACGAACCGGATATGATATCATTAATATCCTGCTGTCTGTTAAAGGTCATGCCGTTTTCGTTGGTATAGATATATTCTTTAGCATACAGCTGATTCAATGCCATGGAATCCTTGTTCTGAATTGCGGTGCTCCATTCCTGCTCAAGGCGTGTAAACTCATCTGTCAGTGAAGCCGAAGAAGGCGGTTCGGCCAATGGCTTGTCGCTGTTCCATATGTTTACTACCACCTTCCATTTCCCGTCGATCTTTTTTAATATATCAACCCCTTTAAACGCAGCTTCAACAGGACCTCCCGGAGCATTTACATTTACACGTTGTGACCAGCGGACATATCCCATATCGCCAGATTGTGAAACCTCTATAGTGTCCATTGTACCAGAAAAGGTTTCCCATTGCATGGTAGTATCAGCAAGCATTGGTTCGATTTGTTCTCTTGCACTTTGTGTTCCTATAATAACCGGGGCATCCTGCGGCATAAGTGCAATTCGCGGAGCATAAACGCTCATAAATTTATCAACATCGCGGTTCTTAGTGTCCGCGATCCATTGCTCCTCAAGATTTCGGATCGCGTCAGTTTCATCTTTTATAAGGGAGGAAGGAAGACGCGTGCATCCCGCAAGGATTGAAAACAGAAGAAAGAGTGGAAAATTCTTCAGTATATACCTGAAAATTGATGCTGATTTAAAATTTTTATTTCTTTTCATACATATTGTCTTAATAATTACCAAAATCGGATGATTAATTGAAATTCAAGTGATTGTTATTCAAACTTTTGAATTGGAGGTATCGTTACCTGAAATTCGGAGAAGCTCTTTTTAGTGAGGTTAGGTTGCCTGGAGGGGGATGCCCTGTCGGGATGGTTAATCAAAAACATATTTGCCCAATCTGCGGGGAGTTCCGTTGGGGTCAGGGTGATTCGTTGTAACCGGATATAAACCATTTGGTTGGTTTTAAGGCTTGAACGTAAAATCCGGAATAATGTTTCGTTTAGCAAAAAACGAATTACATTGAAAAACGAATTACACAGCTTGCCCCGAGAATCGGGGGATTTAAGCGAAACGAAGTTCAACGAAGTCAATTACACGAATGGATTACGCGGATTTTAGCGGTTTACACGGATATTGGGGCCGGAAGGAGATGAGGGGTTACAAGATTTCTTAGTTGGCCTTCGTGGCCTGGTGTCCTGGTGGAAGGAAAATCAGACGGATAACAAATATTTACAGAAATAATCAAATCCATTTTCATAGCATTCGGTACTTGTCAGAGCCGTAGGCTCGGGGCATCTTGTAGGGATGGAATTTATTCCATCCAAATTTATTCCGTCCACAAAAGGGCAACCCCAATGACCTGAGAGCCGTAGGCTCGGAACATAAATATATGGGTGGTGCCTACGGCACTCATTATCATATAATGCATACATTTTCACCGGATTAAAATCCGGCGCTACAATATGGGTCATTCCTACGGAATTGACAGGTTGGGCTTCGATGCATTTGGAGTGATGATTTTTGCATTGTTAATTCCGAGCCCGACTTGTAAGACCCTTAATATTGCATCACAATAAAATCATTAAAAAGATGTTCGCAAAATGACAAATGGGTAAAGTCGGACCCGGAATATTGCCTTAAGCGCCGAGGTATACTGGCAAATTGCCGAACAGAATGTATATTCTATTCATATTCGGTAACACGCTCAGGTGCAGCGCACCGTAAATATTTGTAGCAAAAATCAAATCAATTACACGAATGGATTACGCGGATTTTAGCAGATTACGATAGAAAACGAATTACACGGATTAAAGCGGATTTCACAGATAATGGTATCGGAAGGAGAGGATGGGTTGCACGTTTTCTTAGTGCGTCTTCGTGGCTTGGTGCCTTCGTGGCAGGAAAAAAAGTCCGGTGAATCATAAAAACACATTCCCGAACCGGGATTTAAGGACGGAAAAGAATAAAACCAGGACCCATTTACTTCATGGGAAAGGAGAAGTAGGACTGGTCGATCACCACTTTCATGTCCCTGCCAGTCTGGTTGATCGCGACGCCACCGGCTGAATTCAATAAATCGTTGTTGATGACAAGCGATAAATTGGTACCCGATTGCATAAAAATATTTTGATTGGGTTTTGGTTTGGAGGCTTCGTGCGATTTAAGTTCGAGATGATCACCAATCTGTACAATTGAATCGAACAGAATGCTGTTTGAATTATTTTCCTGGTTGTAATCGGTAACCGAATTAAAACTCCCCTTTTGCAGCACAAACAGGTAATTATTTTTACCGGTCTGTCCGGCGGAAATAGAATTGTCTGTCCCCTGCTGAAGGGCCATGATGCCATTGTAATTACCCGTCTGGTTAGTGTTCAGAACATTGCGTTCTCCATCAATACTATAGCCACTTTTACTAACAGGAGGATCTGAAATATCTTTTTTCTTGCCCGTTTCAATTCCGGCTTCAGTGGCGAGATAACCAAGCTGGAAACCAAGCAGCAGGTTCCCGCTTCCGATCTGCCCGACGGTTAATTCGTTCGCGTTTCCCGACTGAACCGTATACGACTGGTTGCTCAGTGCCGGACCCACATCATTTTGCTGGCTAACAGTGGCCTTGTTCATATTACCTGTTTGCGCCAGTATGGCAAAATTACTGACTCCACGGTTCAACATCTGCAGACTCAGGATATTATCGATACCCGGAATGCTGATCTGCTGGATTGATTCATTGGTTACTGAACCCTGATTGTTGATAATTTCCTGTGAAAAACCAACCTTGAAAGTCAGTAAACAGATCAACAGAAAAAGTATATATCTTTTCATGAGGTTCTTTTTTGGATTGCTAAAGGGCACATACAAGTTGAAAAAGAAAATTAAATTATTGCCTCACTTTGATGGCTTTCTTGAGACTGAACTTACTCGTGTAATTTATCTACGTATCTACCGTTGTAGCATATTTACCCCGGCCCGAAGGCCGGGGATTTAACCATCATATGATGAATACAAGGCGAGCCCAAAACAACTATAAAAGCTGGTGGCAGGTTTTATAATTTACAATACTTACTTTATTAATGTATTAAAAAGGAATTGGTTCACCCCATTTTGCCTGGCTAACTTTTAAATAGTTGACGTCTCCAGATCCAGAAACAGTGTTATTAGAGGTGTTATTATACCATGTTGATTGAAACAGACGTGTATCATTGTAATCTCCAGTTTGCAGTAAAGTCGATGTGTTTTGGGCATATTCCCCTACCTGCGTTATTAACAGCCTATTAGTATTACCATTCTGTTCTGCAATACTAGAATTAATAGCGCCGACATTATTATTAACTGCAACTTGGTCAAGATCAATCATATTATTATTTCCATTCTGATAGTTAAAGCTGTAGTTTTCAGATAGAATCGCTGTCTGATCAATCCATGCCTCATTCCAATCACCAGTTTGCCAGAGCTTTTGAGTATTTAAATGTCCATCCTGGTCGAGAGTGTAATCATTATAATTACCTGACTGAACATTTTCAGCATAGTTATCAACATTTGAACTACTACCACTGTCATATTGCTTTAGTGTCATGGCGTTATAATCCCCATCTTGCTTCAGATAACTTACATTTATAGGACCATCCTGTGTGACAGTCGCAATATTAGAATTACCATTCTGCTCACCCTTGGAAAAATTTCGGCTAATAATTGAACCTGCAGGTTCAACACTTTGCATGGCTGTTAAAACATTGCTGTTACCATTTTGCCAGAAATCAAGAGTGTTTGGACCATTTGTGGACGCCTGGCTTAATACATCAGCTGTATTGGAATTACCATTTTGGATAACACTGGTATAATTTGCTTGTTGCCCAAAAACCAATGCAGTTGTGAGAAATAATACAAAAACAAATGCTAACTTTTTCATAATTTTTAAATTTTTTAAATAATTGAAAATTGAAACGTTAATCCTATATATTGTGCACACATAAAGGCAGAATAAAAATTGATAATTGATTCATTAATGGTTGAACTACCATCCCTGTAAAAGACAGCAATCAACCCTGAACTTTATTTTTTGGTATTTTGATCTGATTGCGATATATTAACCCGGTTACCGTTGCCATTTTGCTGAATATTTACACGACCACCATTTTTGCTTTGATCAATTTTCACCGAATTTCCTTCGCCATTGATCTCAATTGTATTGGAAGTATTCTTTTGCTTTGCTACTGTTCCTGCACTTTTTCCGGCAGTAGTAGTTTGTGTGATCTGAACTGAATTTAATTGGCCATTGACGTTTATGGAATAATCGGAAACGGAGTTGCCCGCAATCCTGGTGGTATCTCCCGCTACCGCATTTTTCTGCTTTGCAGGCTCCTGAATTGTTCCGTAAACATTGGGGGAAGCATTTAAAAAGGAAATTAGCAGTATTAAAAAAGCAACTATAATTTTCATATTTTTCTTTTTACAGATCGGTCAGCTGATGAAAAAATTTAAGGTCGGTTATTCTGTTGATCGAAAATTTTGAATAATCTGATCAAAGTTCCGCCAATTAATTCCGAGTGGCAATAGGTAAATACTGAAAGGCCAAATCTTAAAAATGGGGGATTTTACCTATAGGTTTTCAAATTATAAACTCTCCCTTCTTATTCCCTTAATGGAAATAGATACACAAGACACCGTATTCCTTATTCCCTTATTTTATGAATCAACCAGAACATCATCGGAAGATTAGTTTTGCGAAAGAATTGGAGATGTTCCTAAAATTCTCTAAGAAAAGCTATCGATCTTTTCTTAGCGGTTATTGCGGTTTTACGTGATTGTTAAGCCGAACCCTTGTCTGGAGACAAACCCTTATGTAGAGACGCAACCTTATGTAGCGACGCACCCTTTTATAGGGACGCACACTTATGTAGAGACGCAACCTTATGCAGAGACGCAACCTCATGTAGGGACGCAACCTTATGTAGAGACGCACGGCCGTGCGTCTCTACCCACCACCAATCGTGCAAATTCCCCAAACGCCAATATTCAACAGACGCATTTCGATTATCAGACGCACGGCCGTGCGTCTCTACTAGGCTTCAACATGCTGATGTGACTCATTGTAAACGCCTGTTCTCATCTTAACCTTTTAGCCCGATTGACCCTTGAATTTGCTGCGCATGGAAGGTTCGGTTTTCAATCATGAGGGTAGTTGCGCCTCTTTTGGCTGCGTCATTCTAACCCCGGGTTTCGTCGTTCCTCCTTACCCGGGGTTATTAATATTGAACCCTTTCAGGGTTCCGTTTTCTGAAGGCTTTTCTATTTAGGTCCCGCGATTTGCAATTGCGGTTATAAAAAGGCGGTTATAAACCATCTGACCTGATATGTCTATTCTGCCTTTAGCTACTCCTTTCCGGGCGAAAAGTTCAAATTTGAATTTTGTACCATAGATTCCGTCTTTCGGAACACATGTAATTACCCTGAACAAAATCCATTTTACAGCTAATCAGATCGATATCAGGTTATTTCGCAGCGCAAAGGTGATCACCTCGATAATGCTGTTTGAATTGGTCTTTTCCATCAGTTTTGCCCGGTGGTTTTCCACCGTGCGGTCAGAAATCGATAGCTGATCCGCAATCATTTTGATCGAAAGTCCTTCCATCGACAAACAAAGCACCTGGCTCTCCCTTTTTGAGAAAAAACCACTTTCCTGCATAACCAGGTTTATTCCCTGCCCCTTGACAATATTGACCAGGTTTTCTCTCAATGATTCACTTACGGCAATATTTTCCTTTTTTAATGCACTGAAAATATTCGATATAAAATTCTTGTTCTCAGTGGCTTTATTACTATTAAATATCACTAAACCTGCCAGTAATGAATAGCCGGAATATTTTTCATATGACGTCACATGCAGCAAAACCTCGGTCTTCACTCCGCCACGGGGAGCGAGCATAACCGTTTCGCTAAACGAGTTCAGCATCCTGGCCTTACACCGCATGATTCGATTTTTTATTTTCTGATACGATGCCGGAACAAGGAAATCTTCGATGGAACAGGTTGTTAACTGAACATCCTGAAGTCCCATCCAGCCAATCAATGTGTCATTTGCTTCAAAAACAGTATAACCATCAAACAGGAATAGTCCGTCAGGAGTCATGTCAAATACCCTGTTCAGTACATTTCGTCCCCAATCCTTGAGTTTTCTGTATTTGTTCAGCCTGTTTTCAACCGTTTGGATTAAGCCTAAGGTATCAAACGGTTTTGTAATGTAATCGTCGACACCCAGGTCCATTCCAAACCGGATATCGGGCAGTTCCGAATTTCCGGATATAAAAATAAAGGGGATGTGATCAACTATTGCACTTTCCTTCAGGATGGTATAGACCTGGTACCCATCAACCGGATACATCCTGATGTCACATAAAATTAATTCAGGCATAAATTCGAACGCTTTTTGAACACCAGATGCCCCGTTATCCGATAAACACACCTCATAGCCATGAATCGTGAGCAGATTTTTGATGGCAAGTCCGCAAAGCTCGTCGTCTTCAATTACAAGAATTCTGGTTGGTAAGATCATGCGAAAATTGAATTTAGTTAGAAGTTGGAATTCAAAATAATGCCAGTTATTTCTTTTGAATTATTGCAATTTTTTAAAATTAACCAGGCTGTATGAGAGTAATGGAGAAGTAATCGTATACTTCCGTTTATAACCGAAAATAATCGATTCTTAAAAGATCGGGTGTTTTTGGCCCTTTCAACCTTATGTGATGCGATAACCCTGAAATAAAAAAGGAGAGCCGAAGCTCCCCTTTGTAAGTACTGCGAAAAATCAGATACAATATTTTAAAAAACCTTATTTTTAAAGGAAAAAACCTCAGTAGCAAGTACACAACCGATATGGCCAAACCTTATTACCTCATTTATTTATCAAATTCTATCAAAAGACAGCCAACCCCAAATAAGGTAATAAGGTTGGGGGCTGTGCGTTTGGATCTTCTACTGAGGTTGCCTTTAAAAATAAGGTTTAAGGAAAAGACAGTAAGTAATAGGAATAAAATAATGTCGTATTCTTTTCTTAATTTACCCCTAAACCCCGATAAAATCGGGACTTTCGCTGCTCACAAGCACAGATGATACTGTAAGCATGAGTCCCCTTCAGGGGGTTGGGGGTGAAAAATTACCATCTAAATATCTCTTGTCTTAAATGACCATGTCGCACTGACGGCAATTTTATTTCCATCATATTTCGCCACCACGTACCAGAAATAGGTGGTACCCAGTAAAAAAGGAGAGCCGAAGCTCCCCCTTTGTAAGTACTGGAAAAATCAGATACAATATTTTAAAAAACCTTATTTTTAAAGGAAAAAACCTCAGTAGCAAGTACACAACCGATATGGCCAAACCTTATTACCTCATTTATTTATCAAATTCTATCAAAAGACAGCCAACCCCAAATAAGGTAATAAGGTTGGGGGCTGTGCGTTTGGATCTTCTACTGAGGTTGCCTTTAAAAATAAGGTTTAAGGAAAAGACAGTCAATGTAATTTGAATACAAAAAATGACATTAATTCAATCCTTGTACATATTTAATATCTATCAATCACCAATCTAAATATCTCTTATCTTAAATGACCATAATATTTCTTGGCGTTCTTTGCTGTCATTGCGTGACACATTAACGGAATTTAAAAAAGGGAATAAGGTTATCAGCATCGTTCATTGTTATGATACAAAGTAAAAAAGTTATGAAATAAAAAAGGAGAGCCGAAGCTCCCCCTTTGTAAGTACTGTGAAAAAATCAGATGACGTAATTTAAAAAACCTTATTTACCCTATCCTGGCTGCCAGAATAGCCGTCAGGTTAACGATATTGTGTTTATTCGGAATTTAAGTTTAATTATTTGTAAAATGTAAAAATCAATTTATCAGACTATCGCGTAGCGATTTAAGTATTGTAGAGTTAAGGTACACATCTGAATCTTTACCGCGTAGCGGTTAAACTATTATTAATCAAAGAATTCAAACATTATTGAAATTTAATTATATTATTAAATGTTAAATTATTCACATACAATACTGTAACCGCTACGCGGTAATTGGTTTGTGTTTATACAGTTTCTACAATACTACAACCGCTACGCGGTAAAGAATTATGCTTTATTCTTTGCATTGTTTAATTCTCTCTTGTCTTAAATGACCATGTCGGACTGAAGGCGATTTTATTTCCTTCGTATTTTGCCACCACGTACCAGAAATAGGTCGTGCCCAGCTTGAGTCCGCTCGTGGTTACTTCCTGGAACAGGACATCGTCACCAAGCAGTTTCTGGACCGTTGAATTGGACTCGAACATGTAAATGCTGTACGTGAGCGTGGTGCTCGCCTTTTTTCCATCAACCTTCCACTTGAGCGTGGGCGACAGTGTCTGGTCGACGGCGCCGTTGCCGGGCACCGGATCGTAAAGCGAGATATTCCCGATGTCGTTCTCATCCTTGTAGATCAGAAAATCAAGACTCGTACTCTCGTCACCGTAAATGGCAACGGTAAGTGAATTGCCCAGGTAATCCTTCTTTTTCACGTTTATCGCAACATCTCCCTCGATCACCTTTTGTATCGTAAATTTTCCGTTTTCATCCGACAGCAACGCTACACTTGCGGGTGAGGTAGTCACCAGCGCTCCCGCGACAGGCAGGTAAGTATCCCCGTCGAGCACCGTGCCGTTAATGGTCCCGTAACTCACGATATCGAGCTTGTTTTCCTCGCACGAGGTCAACACCACCATAAAAAACAGGCAGATGATAATTACTATTTTTTCCATGACAATCATATATTATAGTTGTACTGTTTTTTGCTTTATTTTAATCAGGTAAATCTTCATCCCCAGCGAGACGCCCCAGCCCAGGTCGTTGAACTGACCCGCTTTGGTCCCGTCGAAGCGGTCGTTCAGGTAATAAGTGCATCCCGAGGAGAGCGACAGGCCGATGGTACGATTGACCATGTACTCCAGGCCAAACGCGCCGTTCACGGTGGGCAGGAACGGATCGCCCGTGAGCCCTACCGCGAGGTCGTTGTAATCGAACCCGCCGCCAAGGGTCAGGTAGGGGGAGAATTTCTCCAGCGGCAAAAATAAGTAGCGCAGCGAAAGAGCACCTGTATACGAGTAGTCATCGACCTTTTTGCGCACCATCAGCCCGCGGTAACCCGCCTCGGCATCGAGGTAAAAATGACGGCTCAGCGCCCTTCCCAGCAAAACGGAAGATTTTGCCCGTAACTCCCCTTTTGAAAAATCACCTGAGTATGAACTGGTGCCCGCACTGGCGCCCAGGACAATCTTACCCCGGTTATTCTGGTCCAGCTTGCGCCCCAGGGGGTCGGCATCGTAATTTTCGCGCTTCTCTTCAAAATAATTGGTAAACGCGAACGAGGTGGTGTCGGCGGGATTCTTAAGCCCCCAGAGTTTTTCCTTCACCCCCTCGACAATCAGGCTTTCGACCGCTTTCTCGATGGCCTCGGTAACGCAGATCTCCGATGGCTCGTTGTAGGTAAAGCCGGTCTCGGCCTCGAGCAGTCGTTTGGCTTTTACATACCGGAACAGCCCCACCGACACCTCCTGCGAAAGGATCGACTTGGTGGTGTAAACGGTCTTTAATACCTTGCCGTTGGCGGTCGATATGGCCCTGATGTAAATGCTCACGCGGTCTTCGCGGTACTGGCCCGAGATGTCGGCCCCGAAATAACGCACCCCGGCACCGCCGGTGAGGATATTGGATTCGTAGGAGATGATGCCCCCCTCGAGGATAACGCCTGCAAACAACAGCGGCGGCAACAGCGACTCGGTGTTGGGATCGACCCCCTCGTACTGCGCCCGGCTGGCCCTGATCACCTTTCGCTCGTTGAGCAGGTTGGCCATATTTTCACGCTCGATCGGGATAAACCACCCCGATTCCTCGAGTGCCCTGATCAGTATTGTCGTGGCCCCCTGCGTGACGGCCGTTGACCAGCTCGCTCCAGTTTCCGAGGGTTTGTACTGCCCCGTCTGGTCGCGGAACTTATACACCGCGGTAACAATTTTTTCCTGCGGTTTGGGGAGTTCCAGCAGTACCTTCTTGGCCGGTGTTTCCGGCCCCAGGATGGCCCTGCGGGATTGCATGGGTTGATGCATATACGGTCCGCAGGCTGCCACCAGGATCGTAACGACCAGTACACAAAGAATCCTTAACAGAATGGTTTTCTGTAACATAGGTTGAAATATGTAGGGTAAATGAGTTTAAAAATAGGGCACCGACACCGTGGTCTGGCTGCCGCTCTTGTTGTCAAGAATGGTGATATTGAGTCCGTTGGCCTGGTCGCCGACCTCGATCTGGTAATCGCCCAGTACGTAGGTTCCCGCGCTGAGCGCATCTTCGCCAAACTGCCGCGAGACGATCTGCCGTGAGAGCTGGCTCAGGATCTGCCGGTTCAGGCTCTCGGAGAAATCCTTCAGCGGATCGGTGCTGTACCGGCTATAGGGATCGGCCGTGGTTTCCTTGATGTCGTTCTGCGCCTGGGCCGAACTCATCAGCCAGCTGTAATTGTAGGGATTGCCGCCAAAGGCCGGATTCTTGGGGGTGTAAACCAGGTCCTGCGCGTATGATTTTCCTGCCACGAAAAATAATACAATAAATAATGTGTTAAAAATGATCCTCATTGTGTATAGTTTTAAAAAGTGGTTAAACTTTGCCTGTGATGTTTCATGTTCCGCCGGTACTTGCCTTACCCGCGGCGCATAAAACGTAATTCCTTAATAAATACCCGATCCTGCCATATCGTCGCCGTTAAGTTGTTTCATGATCTCCTCGTAATTGGCCAGGTAACTCTGGGTAGTGGCGATCGCATCCGCCGAAAGCGACTCAACGATGTCCTGTCGCGGCTGTAACACCGATTGGTACACGGGATTATCGTTAATTAAAACAATAATCAGCGTGGAGGTCAGCCGGAAAGGTTTCTCCGAAACGGTGATCGAATAATTCTTTGCCGCCGCGGGGGCCAGCCAGCCATTGTAAAACAGGTCGTAAAAATCCTTCCCCGTCTTGGTTTTCGTATCATCAACCAGCAGCCCGTCGATCTCGATCTCGAAATCCTTCTCTTTGGGCTTTTTGGTTTGCTCAATGATCTGCTCCATCGCTTTTTTAAGTGCGGCGGGAAGCGGCTTCGTTTTTACTGAATCCTTCGGAATAACCTGCGGACTCATTAAAAAGGACGATAGGAACATACCTGCAATTAAAAACATAATATGATATCTGCGTGAGTGAATAAATGATATTTTTTATCCCCCGCATGGGTTAGCCCGGGTTAAAGATGCCGGCCCGGGGCATGTGAGGAATGTTTACTGATTAATTCTTCGGAAATGAAAAATACGACTGATCGATCACTACCTTCATATCCTTTCCCTTCTGGTCGATTTCGATGCCGCCCACCGAGTTGACAAATTCGTTGTTCAGTTGCAGACTCAGGTTGGTGCCCGACTGGGTAAATTTATTCCCGTTGGGTTTTGATTTCGAATCCTCGCTCGCGTCCAGGGTAAGGTTTTCGCCGATCTGGATAACGGTATCGAACAAAACCTTGTCGGAGGTATTGGCCTGGGTATAACCCGTGAGCCGGTTGTTTTTACCCGTCTGCAGCACAGCGAGGTAATTGTTCGTGCCGGTCTGTGCGGCAGAAATCGTGTTGTCACTTCCCATCTGTATCGCCATGACCCCGTTATTGGTGCCATTCTGGGTGATGGTGAGTTTATTGCGCTCTCCCTCCACCAGGTAATCGTTTGTTGTATGCAGGTGACCGTAGGCATAGGCGTTGCCATTGCCGTTACCAAGGCCAAGCCCGTAGTGGTTTCCCTGTTCACGGCCTGTCAGTGTTGAGGCCAGGTAGCCGAGCTGGAAGCCAAGCAGCAGGTTGCCGCTGCCGATCTGTCCCACGGTGAGTTCGTTCTCATTACCGGTCTGAACCGTGTACGAAAGGTTACCTGATATTGCTGCATCACTTTGCTGGCTGATCCCGGCCTTGTTGTGGTTGCCGGTCTGCTGAATAAAGGCTGAATTGCCGATCCCCTGGTTCAGGGTCTGGAAATCCAGGATATTTTCGATACCCGTGGTACTGATCTGCTGGATTGTTTCATTGGTCTGCGGACCGGGATCGTTCATAATTTCCTGAGAGAGACAGGGTGAGATACCCATTAACAGGAAGATCAGAAGGAATAAGGTATTTTTCACACGCTTATATTTTAGTAATTAGTCAGATAAATTTTTTAATACCGCAGAGAAGACATAATTTTTAGACCGTAATCTTCCCTTATTTGCTTGTTATACGCCACACCGTAATTTAAAGTTTCGTAATGTTTAATTATTGGCGCAAAAAGTGATTTTTAAAGTCAGCCCCCCATCAGTTAAATTACCCCGACCCTTTGGGGGCCGGGGATTTAACCATCACATTAAGGAATCAGGGGCAAGCCCAAAACAACTATTGAAGATGGTGGCAGGAATTATTAGTTTTGAATAACCACAGCAGTATTGGTTAAACCATTTTGCATAACTGTTGCTGAAGCACCATTCGTTTGCTGCAGGCTAAGTGTATTTCCTGTTCCGATCTGGTCAAGGTCAAGCTCACTTCCAAGTAAAGAAGAAGCCCAGGTTTGTGCATCAAGTCCTTTCAATGTATTGTTACTTCCACTTTGCAAAATATTAGCTTCGGCGCCGGCACTTTGTTTTAAACGAGCAATATTGCCGTTACCTCCAGCTTGTTCAACAACTGACTTATTGCTGTTTCCTGCTTGTTCTACAAATGATGTGTGATTATTACCTTCCGCCAAAATACTTGCCTTGTTAAGATCTCCAATTTGAGAAATGTTCATTGTATTGCCTGATGATGAAAGTGATGGAACTCTTTGGCCAATATTTGCATCTGCAGTATTGGAATTTCCAGACTGATAAACGGTGCCACTATTATTATCACCAATATAACTCATATTGACGAAAACATTAGCTTTATTACTGTTGCCAATCTGATCGATGTCGCCATAAGCATTACTGTGAGTTAGTTGCATTCTTGCAGTATTACCATCTCCGTCTTGGAAAATGTCCCCAGTAATATGGTCACCTTGCTCATTTAATGCTGCGATGTTTGAACTACCATTTTGAAGAATTTTCAATTCATTAGCCGTTGGAGAAACATTGTCCTGCTTCTTTTGAGTTGCACTTTCGATAGTATTTGAATTTCCGATTTGCTTGATGTCCGCAGTATTTCCATCATTTAACTGATAGAAATAGGTTAATTTGTTGGAATTTCCCTGCTGGAGAATTTCGGCTTTATTCCCATTCCCTTGAGTTTGATCAAGACCATTGTACTCATATGGAGCCTGTCCAATAACATTATTGTTCCCAATTTGCTCCATTTTAAGTTCATTTGAATTACCTTTTTGATAGACGGAGTTAAAGATATTCATCACTGGACGAAACTGCTGAATAATATTAGAATTCCCGGTTTGGGTAATGATTGCAGTATTTGAATTTCCTTCCTGTACTAAACCTTTTGCCAATGAAACGTTTGTCCCTACATCCACGCCGACATCACCAATAACAGGAGCTCCCAAACGGTTTCCATTGCCACCATTTTGTAATATTGTTGCTGAATTTAATGTTCCACCCTTTTGTGTAACATCGGCTTTATGATTATCGCCAACTTGTGTCATTGTAGCTGTGTTTTGAGCCATTACAAACGCAACAGCAAACATCCCGACTAAAACTAAACTTAACTTTTTCATGTATTTACTATTTAAAATTTATGATTGAAATGAATTATTTTGACTTGTAGTGGTAATCTTAATTATAATTGAATAACACTTGCTTTATTTGCCATACCATCTTGCGTAACATTTACTATAGCACCAGCAGAAGTTGAGTTTAGATGCAAAAGGTTTCCGTCACCGGTCTGAATAATATCCAGATCAGCCCCGTTAAACATTGCAGCGCCAGTAACTCCAGCAGCTCCAAATACGTTATCAAACTGAGCCACTTTGTTGGTATTTCCAGTCTGGGCAATATCAGCTGTACCGCCGCCAGTTTTGGTTAGTTTAACCAGGTTGGCATCTCCACCTGTCTGGGAAAGAGTGGATGTACCTCCTCCTGCCTGGGAAAATTCGATTACATTACCTGCCAATAATAATCCGTTGTTTTGTGTAACATTTACAATGCCGTTTGCTTCAATTGCAAGAGTATTACTTGTTCCGGTCTGTGCAACGTTAAGGTTTGAACCACTAAACTTTGCCCATGAAGCGTTGAATGTACCGACAGTAGATAAGCCTTTGACAACATTCTGATTTCCGGTCTGACTTAATGTGGCAGCTCCGCCACCTGTCTGGTAAAGTTTTAAAGTATTCCAGCTTCCCAACTCCTGCGTTATGTTGGCAGTATTTCCGTTTGTAAACTGGTATAATTCAACTGAATTATCATACAATAGGGGATTGGCAGTACCATTCTGATTCACAGTTGCAGTATTAACATCGCCATTCTGGGTTACAATTGAAGTAAAATGATGTCCATCACCAGTTTGGTTAGCTGTATTATTAGATCCCCATTGATAGGTCTCGCCGCTATTCCCTGCATTATATCCACTCCCCCAAAAATCCTGGGTTGCCGTATTATTACCACCAATTTGCCTGATCAACATTCCTGTTCTGGAATAACCATTATTCATCCCCGCTAAAACCTGTGTGGCTGTATTTTCATTTCCTTGCTGGTAGATAGTTCCGTCAGCATTTGATCCACTGCCTGTTTGGGTTGCCGTATTTTTATCTCCTCTTTGTTCTGCCTTAAAATATTCCGTATATCCACTCGTGATATTTTGGGTAATGTTATTCAAGCTACCCAACTGATAACCGATCACGGTCAGACCACTATTACTCCCGGGGGCAACGGTTGTTTGATGCGAAATATTATTGTCTCCCCCCAATTGATCCAATTTCACGCTGCTTAAGTACTTGTCCCCACTTCCGGATTCTGTCTGAGAGATTGTTCCTGTATTCCCAGCCCCATCCTGAACTACATCGGCAGTCTGAACCGGAATGCTAAAGCCATTTGTCGCAGCTCCTGACTCTGTTTGAGTAATTGTTAAAGCGTTAGTTCCGTTTTGAGAAACATTAGCTCTTTGTGCCATGCCATCATCGGTTGATTGAGTTACAGCAGCTGAGTTAGCGCCTGTCTGTCCTATGGTTGCATTCTGATTTCCCCCCGTTTGGGTGAGATTCGTCGTATTCTGGGCCATCACAAACCCAATTGCAAATAATCCTACTAAAACTAAACTAATCTTTTTCATAATTTTATCCTTTTAAGTTTAAAACATCTCCCACAGCAGATATTGCCTGTGAGAGATATTCAATAATCTAAAAATTCATTTTCTATAAAAACAAAGCACTATAAACCTTGAGTTACTGTTGCAATATTGCTATTGCCATCCTGTAAAATCGTTGCCGTTTGGCCACCGCCACCTTGAGTAAGGATAGCATCATTCAAACTACCATCCTGAATAATTTTTGCAACATCACCTGTGCCTTGGCTCAAATTAATGTAGTTATCATTTCCAGTTTGGCGGCTGGTGTTGTCTAATGTAGCACCATTGGCTTGTGCACCAACAAAAGTATTTCCATCACCATCTTGTTCGAAGTAACCATTTCTAGCTTCCAACAATCCTCCAGCAGCAATACCTACTTTATTTCCGCCACCACTTTGAGTTAAGGTAAATGAATTAGCATCACCCAATTGGAATAATTTTGCAGCATTCCCATCTCCTGACTGCGTTATTGTGGCAGTGTTATTTTTTGTATTATAGACTGGATAACGAAAATTGTAAGCAGCATCTGCATAAATAAATCCCTGAGAAATTCGCGCCAGGTTGCTATTTCCGTCTTGAGTCATATTAGCTTTATTATTATCACCGCCGTACTGCCAAATATTGCCATCGTTGTTGTTATGAATTTGGGAAATAGTCGCAGTACTGTTAGTGCTTGAAAGCGCAGCAGTTGTTGGTGTTTCGCCCCAGAAACCAAATGCCCATCCCTGGTATGCATAACCTATATTTCCGTTTCCATTCTGGCTTACAGAACCTGAATTTTTAGTTCCAACCTGAACGAATTCAGAATAGTTATTAGAACCAATTTGCTTGATGGATCCTACATTCTCAAATGCAGGTACAGATGAAGAGATATTGTATGGTGCAGCATAATAATTTGGAACCATTCCCTGGGTCAGATATGCTTCGTTTGAAGTACCGTCCTGATCAACTGTGGAATTGTTGGAATTTCCATTAATCTGGTCTGAAACGCCAATGTTACTTGTACCAATTTGCTTTACCAATGCCACATCACTATTGCCAATTTGCTTAGCAGTGGCATCATTCAATGTACCCGTTTGCGATACAGTAGCACCATTCAAGTTGCCAACCTGTTCAACAAGTGATGTGTTTTGTGCCATAACCATCCCTGCGGCAAACACCATTGCAAAAACTAAACTAATTTTTTTCATAACTCTTTAGTATTAAATTATTTAAATTAAAAACACAGGTTTATTCCCGTATATTATTATCTTTTTTGTGAGATGTTAATCTGATTGTTGTTCCCGTTCTGAGAAATGTTCACCGTTGAATTCTGATCGGCCTTGTTGACTGAAACAGAATTTCCTTCGCCACTAACGGTAATTGTATTTTTGGTGTCAGTCTTACCCGGAGTGGTACTCACGGGTCGGTTATTAATCATAACGGAGTTGGATGGACCGCTAACCCGGATGGAGAATGTGGTATCGGTCCGCGATGGATTAACCGTGGATTTTGAGCCGACCGTTTGTTTGCGCTTATGACCTTCCCCTGCGCAACAGGGAAGCGTTGTACAGAGTGTCAGAAGCATTAAAATGAAAACGGCAAAAAGGTGTTTCATCAGGTTGTGTTAATTTGTTATTCTTTAAACTGATTTAAGCAGATTCTGTCTTAAATTCAATACTTCAAAGTTCAGCTATCCGGAATCTGATTGCAATACGTGAAATCACGAAAAGATCATAATGTAGGTACTGGGGGATATAACCTATATCAACTATTAAAATTGGGGGAATAGGTTAATTAGGGTGGCTGTTATTCAGGGGCTTCCAATTACACGAATTAAGACGAATTAACACGAATTCGTTCACAGAAAGGCCTTGCTTAAAATGATTACACGGATTAGGACGGATTACATGGATTCGTTCACATATAAAGATTGCACGGATTAAGGACGGATGACGCGGATTCGTTCACAGAAAGGTGTTGCTAATAAAGTCAAATTCGTTTTAATTTGAAGAATTCAAAATATCCTGGAGTAACACCTAAACTTTGTAAGAATCCGTGGAATCCGTTACAATCCCCCGATTATCGGGGCAAGCTGTGTAATCCTTTTCATCAATACCTAAACTTTGTAAGAATCCGTGGAATCCAGTAATAATCAGTAGAATCCGTTTTCCTTTATAATCCGTGGAATCCGTTTTTAACGGAAGACAACCGGTCTGGATCGGTCGAAGAGGGGATTTGTAGCCGGTCCGTGTTCGGCTGTGAATGCTTTTCGCCGGGCATACATCTCAGGTGAATTTGCCTGCTTCTGCGAAACACACGATCCCCATACCAGGATAATCACTAGTAAATAAAAAAATCGTCTGATTGTCTGAGCATGCATGGCCTTTGTCTGAATGATTCCTTTACTGAGTTCAATTATGTCTCCAAAAAATTAATTTGACAACATATTATCAAAGTACAGCTATTCCCTTACGCGTTGCAATACGTAAAATCACGGAAAGTTAAACCCAAATTAGTGGGTAAAATCCGGCATGGGGCGAGGGGCGACAAGGAGATGGGGCGACCGGGCGAAAGGGCGAGTCAGATGGGAAAATGGGAAGATGAGAAAATGGGCTAATTTGCCAATGTGCTAATGTGCCAATATAATGCAATATTCCGGGTCCGACTTTACCAATTTATAACTTTGCGAATGTCTGTATGTTGATTTAAAGTCATGCAATATTACGGATCTGATTTAGAGTCGGGCTTGGAATTACAACCAGAAGCTTTTGTCGTTTGTAACGTTTTTATTTCAATCCAAATAATCGCTCTTACAAAGCTTCTCTCCAATCCCGGAGGGATTAAATCTTTGTAGCCCCGGGTAAGCGATACCGGATACTTCAATTTATTAATCGCTCTGACATTATTCGGAATCGCGCCACCCGGGGTTAGGACGATCAACAAAAATGCGGCGCAACTACTTCCTTAATTGAAAATTAAACCTGCCGTGCGCCGCAAGATTCGAAGGGGCGAAGAGGCGACTTGGCGAAGGGGCGAGTCAGCATGCAGGAAAAATGAAAAGATGAGAAAATGGGAAAATTTGCTAATTTGCCAATTTAAGGCCATATTCCGGGTCAGACTTAAATAATTTGTCAATTAGCGAACATCTGTATCAATGTGGTTTAGTTAGCAATAGCAGTTGAAATTTTACCGCAGAGATCGCAAAGTTTTACGCAGAGAACCGCAAAGAAATTCGGGAATATCTACCTCTGCGGTTTCTTTGCGCCCCCTCAGCGTTCTTTGCGTTTAAATTTTTATTCTCATAGACTTTAACTAAACGACATTAATATCTGTATAATGATTTATAACGGTATGCAATTTTACCTGGCTGAGTCGGGCTCGGAATTACTGTGGCCTGCACCTGTCAATTCCGTAGGAATGGGCCATATTGTAGCGCCGGATTTCAATCCGGTGAAAATGAATTGAATATATGATAATGAGTGCCGTGAGCACGACCCATAATTATGTTCCGAGCCTACGGCTCTCAGGACATTGGGGTTGCCTTTTTGCGGACGGAATAAATTCCATCCCTACAAAATGACCCGAGCCTACGGCTCTGATAAGTACCGAACGCCATGAATATGGGTTTGATTATTTCTGTAAATATTTAAGGTACACTGCACCTGATGCTGTTGGGGAAAATTGGGGTTGCCTTTTTTTTTGCAAAGGCAATATTCCGGGTTCGAATTTACCAATTTCTAAATTTTCGAATGTCTGTATGTTGATTTAAAGTCATGCAATATTACGGATCTGATTTAGAGTCGGACTCGGAATTACCTTAACCCACTTTGCAGCCAATCTGAAAAAATTAATTGTTTTTCAATGAATTGACATTCGTCGATTTCAGATTTGTGTACTACGGATTTTCGTTTAACGATTTACGTACCTGATATGGCCTGCACCTGTCAATTCCGTAGGAATGGGCCATATTGTAGCGCCGGATTTCAATCCGGTGAAAATGAATTGAATATATGATAATGAGTGCCGTGAGCACGACCCATAATTATGTTCCGAGCCTACGGCTCTCAGGACATTGGGGTTGCCTTTTTGCGGACGGAATAAATTCCATCCCTACAAAATGACCCGAGCCTACGGCTCTGACAAGTACAGAACGTCTTGAATAGGGGATATTGATTATTTCTGTAAATATTTACGGTACACTGCACCTGATGCTGTTGGGGAAAATTGGGGTTGCCATTTTTAATAAAGCCCACGATATGGGTTTGGAACCCCGTCAGAGCTTTTTCAGATGGAGCAAACCTTTCTGTGAACGAATCCGTGTCATCCCCCGATTCTCGGGGCAGGCAGTTATAATTCGCGTAATTCGTAATTAAGCAACACCTTTCTATGAAGGAATTCCCCGATTCTCGGGGCAGGCAGTATTAATTCGTGAAATTCGTATTTTGTGAAGGAATTCGTGAAATTCGTAAGAATTCGTGAAATTCGTTATTATTAAATGGCAATCAGATTATTCCGCAGCGCATAAACAATCACCTCAACAATATTATTCGACCCTGTCTTTTCCATAAGTTTTGCCCGGTGCTTTTCAACAGTCCGGTCCGATATCGATAACCGGTTCGCGATCAGTTTCATAGGAAGACCCTCCATGGAAAGATTCAGCACCTGGTTTTCACGTTTGGAAAATAACTCAATATTTTGTTTCCCGATAGTCTCATTCTGATGACTGAAGACTTCGGTTAATTTCCTGCCCAGCGAGTTCGAAATATTGATATTCTCCCTTTTCAGCATTTTGATCACCTCTGTTGTAGTCTCCTCATTATTACCATGAAGCGTCTTGCCTGTGCGCTGGACAATCAATCCGATCATCATAGGATATTTTGATGAATCTTCATACACCGAAACACTCAAGGTGACATCGGTCAGAAGACCACTTTTCGATTTCAAGGTGACATTTTCACTAAAATTATCCCCGAATCCTGTGAAACTTCGCTGAAGCTTTTCATTTAGCCGCTGCATTGAAACCGGCTCAAAAATATCCCGGATGCTGAGTTTTTTTATTTCCTCCCTGCTTAATTCAAGAAGTTGCAATAAAACAGGATTTGCATCAATAATTGTCTGACTGTTGAATAAAAAAACACCGTTTGGTGAAAGTTTAAACAAGGCATTGAATTCCCGTCTCGCCGAATCCTTTAATGCCCTGAATTTCCCAAGCCTGTTTTCTATCGACCGCAGCAGATCTTCATTCTTAAATGGTTTGCAGAAGAAATCATCCGCCCCCAGGTTCATGCCACTCCGAAAATCATCCAATACAAAACTGTCTGATAAAAAAATAAATGGTGCCGGATTTATCAGCGAATTATTTTTCAAGGCATTAAATACCTGGTGCCCGTCAATGTGCTCCATTTTATTGGCACACAAAACCAGGTCCGGACTGTGTTCAAAAGCCTGCTGAATGCCCAGGGCCCCATTATTGGCATAAATCACATTATATCCCTTAGATGTCAGAAAGTTCCTGATTGTTCTTCCTGTTCGCTGATCATCATCAATTAAAAGAATCTTAGGTGGAATGTTCATTAGGTAAAATATATATAATTAATACTTTAAGGTACATTTGATTGTTGAAAAATTTTTACCGACCTTTAACCGGGCTTTTTCATAAAAGTTTAAAATGTTCTTTCTGTGAAGAACTTATCATTTCAACTTTTTATACTTAATTTTTTTCGATTGGGCACAGAACAATTCTACCGATGATTTAAGTTCGTCGATTAGCTCCGGGCACAGGTACTATCAACAAATTGATATGTGCATTCAGAATTATTGGCAGCAACGGATGTTTCTGAATGCTGTATAAGTTGTTACTAAACTAATCAGGAAGGAGACCTAAGCTGAAGAATTATTTTTTTCATCGGGTAACATTATAATTTAGATTAAATATCAGCACGTTATCATGGAACTCCCTGCCACGAGAAATCCATTTTATCCGTCAGCCGACGGATTCATTCCTTTTTGGGTCGTCACGCTAAAATAAATCCCGACGACACATTAGTCTCATCTGAATGGCATTTGGCAATGATACGAAGCCCTCAAAAAGATGTTTCGTTTTGTAGGGTACGCTGAAAAAATCCCGGGACCGGGCCCCCAGTTATAAAACAATTTATACTGAAAATAAATGGTCAATCTTAATTTGGAAATAGATAATCTATTCTGTATGTTTGTGACGAAAGTTCAAATATGAAACTTTGTTCCATATTTGAAACCAAAATTACTTCAAGTTCAAACAAACTAAAATACCTCATTCCTTAAGGACCTTATTCAAGTTGTTGAATTAAGGAAAAGGAATCCGGGGCAAACAAAAAATGGAAATTTCATCAACCAATAAATACAATATACCCATTCTTGCAAAAGGGATGGAACTGATTGAACTGATCGCACAACATCCGCAAGGATTGACAATTCAGGAGATGGTCAATATTATGGGGCATTCCAAAACTTCGACCTACCGAATCGTCTGTTCGTTGGAGGAGATGGGTTATTTGCGCAAGGACCAGCAAACAGGTTCATTTTCGCTAACACGTAAGATGTTTAAAATCGGTCTCTCGACTTTAGGTACGACGACAATCATCGAGCACTCTTACGATCCGATGCGCCGCCTTCGCGATAAATTGCGTGAAACAGTGGTTCTTGGCACTTTAATGGGTACGAAAATTGTCATTCTTGAGCAAGTAATTGGATCACATCACTTTTCATTTATTTTAAAGCCGGGAATGGGCGTGGGTATCCATGCTTCGGCCCCCGGAAAGGTGTTCCTGGCCAATATTGAGGAAGATGAAAGAGATGATATTCTTTCCAAAATAGAATTTACAAAATATACGAACAGGACCATTACCAATATTCCTGATTTTTTACTGGAACTCGAACGCGTGAAGGCATGTAACTATGGCGTCGACATGGGGGAAGAACTTTCGGGTGTCAGGTGTATCGGAGCTCCTGTTTTCAATATGGCGGGTAAGATTGCCGCCTCAGTTTGGATTTCCGGACCTGCAGAGCGACTTTCGGATGAATCTCTTGAAGCGAACAGCCTCGAGGTTGTTGCCTGTGCAAACGAGATTTCCGAAAAACTGGGGTACATAAAGCAACGATAAATTGCATCAACAACAGAAACTTATGAAAAATGTTTTACTGTTATGCTTAGCTGCATTTTCGATTACTGTTTCGGCTCAACAACCAATGTTTACAACAGATGCATTGGCTATTGGCGGAGACCGCTTCGTTCTTTCCAACAAGGGAACGAAAAATGTGATCGTTATCGATAAATCGGGATCTACAGTAAAACAATGGGCATTCGAAGAACCGGTCACGGGTATTTGCATGAACCGGGACATGGTGTATGTTACAAGTTCATATGGCAAAGGGTGGCTTACGTCCATCGACATGACCACAGGTAAAATTGGATTTAAAACTGAAACCGGAATGGGGGCCTGTGCTCCTTTGATGAATAATAACGGCTCCCGCGTTTACGTCTTTAATCAATACCTGGCTTCGGTAAGTGAGCTGGATGTCCTGTCAGGAAAGGTGCTGCGGCAGACTAAAGTTTTGCGCGAACCGGTTGCAGGTGTTTTGACTCCGGATGGCAGGTACCTGTTTGTTATTAACTCATTGCCATTGCAACGCGCAAATGTCGACTTTGTGACCGCCGAAGTTTCTGTTATTGATCTGGCTGAATTTAAGGTTGTACAGAATATTAAGCTTGAAAACGGCAGCAACGCGTTACGTGGAATCTGCATTACACCCGACGGCCAATTTGTCTTCGTTTCCCACAACCTTGGGCGTTACCAGGTACCGACCTCCCAGCTGAACCAGGGATGGATGAACACAAATGCGGTGAGTATAATTAATGTGCCAACGTTGAGTTTCGGGGGATCGCTGCTTCTGGACGAGCCGGACAGGGGTGCAGCCGGGATATGGGGAGTTGCCTGTACCGATGAAAAACTTTTTGTAACTCATTCCGGTACACATGATCTCAGTATTATCGATCAGAAACTGCTGCGCGAACGTCTTGAAAAATACCCGAACAAGAGTAACCTGTCGTACGATTTACGCTTTATGTATGATATTCGCAAGCGGGTCCCGCTACCGGGAAACGGTCCCCGTAATCTTTCGGTAGCTGATGGAAAACTATACATTCCGACCTATTTTTCAGATACACTGAATATCGTTGACATTGCCTCGGAAGAAATTACCTCTGTTGGGTATAATCCCCAACGTCAGATGAGTGCCGAAAATATTGGAGAGAAAGTCTTCAACGATGCCACCTGGTGTTATCAGAACTGGCAATCCTGCAACGGGTGTCACCCGGGCGAAGGCAGGACCGACGCGATGAACTGGGACCTGATGAATGATGGTATCGGTAATCCAAAGAACTGCAAGAGCCTGCTCTATTCTCATGTGACTCCGCCCAGCATGATCTCTGGAATACGTGCTTCTGCCGAACTGGCTGTGCATGCCGGTTTTAAATTTATACAGTTTAGTGATATAGCCCCCTATCTGCTCGGGTGTGTTGATGCTTATTTAAAAGGGCTGCGTCCTTTGCCGAGTCCCTGGCTCGTAAATGGAACACCGGGTGAAAAAGCGGTAAGCGGACGCAAGGTATTTGAAAAACTGCGTTGTGATTATTGTCATGCCGGTCAGTATTTTACGGACCAGAAAAGGCATCGGATCGGAGAGAACCTCGAAACGGAAGAAGGATGGGATACCCCAACACTGATTGAAGTATGGCGTACAGCTCCATATTTATTCGACGGGAGGGCTGTTTCACTGAAGGAGGTTTTTTCTGTACAAAAACATGGTATCTCAGAAAAGGTATCTGAGAAAGAAATTGATGAATTGGTTGAATATGTGAATTCGTTGTAAAACAAAACCTGAATATATTAAGTGACTATGCCTGGAAAGAATTATACGGTCTATACCACTGAAGAAAACACTTTTGAACAGATGTGCCAGTCACTGCTTTCGCAGATTGACACCGGAACCATCGTGCTTAAAATCGTATTTTTTGGACCTCCCCGCAATAATGAAGAGTACCTCACGCAACTGCAGACAATAAACCGCTGTACTAAATCCCATTTTCCCGAAAGGACACCCCTGATCAGCTACGTTTCACAGAAACCATTTAAAGGGATGTTGAATGCCGAAGTTGTAAGTGTGGATTCAACGGAAAAAATCCCGATCACTTATGGCGATAATTACATGGTTTTAGACAATGGAACCTATCGTGAACTGATCACCGGTGGCATTCTTCCTCCCGATATTTCGGCTCCCATTTCAGAACAGGCGGATGCCGTTTTTGCCCGGATCGAAGCGATCATGGAACATGAAAATTTCCCGGTAAAAAGCATCGTGCGCCAATGGAACTATATCGAAAACATCTCGATGTTTAGCGGGGAACACCAGAATTACCAGGACTTTAATGATTCCAGGAGCCACTTTTATGCCAAATCAGCATGGCCATCGGGTTATCCGGCAGCGACCGGGATCGGCACGCTGTACGGTGGCGTTATGGTTGAGATTGTGGCACTGCAGGGAACCGGACTGATCAACCTGGCTTTGGACAATCCGCTCCAGATTGCCGCGCACAAATACTCACAGGGTGTTCTGCTGGGAGCAGCAGATCCTGATTATAAAATGCGGACAACTCCCAAGTTTGAACGTGCACGTATTGTGGGAATATCGAAAACCCAGACTGTTTATATTTCAGGAACGGCGGCCATCCGGGGCGAGAAAAGTCTTATAGCAGATGACATTACGGAACAGACGTGCATAACAATGCAGAATATAGACTACCTGATCTCCAAAGAAAATTATCCGGTTGAAAGTACTTCACGCAAGTATAAGATGTTGCGCATCTATGTCAAAAATCCATGTCAGATGGAGGAGGCCCGACAATACATGAAAGCCAATTACCCCGATATTACCAAAATTTATGTCTGCGCCGATATTTGCCGTGAGGAATTGCTGCTCGAAATAGAGGGGATTGCAGAAATAAACCTGGCGGCAGAACTGGAGGAGGCGCTGGATGCAGGAAATAAGGGAGCCGGGAAGAGATGGAGTGAAGCCTGGAAAAAGTAATCTAAAACGTTAATTATAAATTTTTCAACTATGAATGCACCAAAATTGATTTTAGTCGCGATGGCAATAGGCCTGCTAGCGGCTTGCAGTCCAAAAAAAAATGAAAAACCGGAAATGAAAATCTTCACAAAGAAGTACACGAATGCCGACTTTTATAAAGACGGTAAAATTCAGCCTGAGATTGCTAAAAAAGCATACCTCGAGATGCTCGAATCCTATGGAGTCCCTTTTAGCAAGACACTTGCTGCAGGAATCTGGATCACCGATTTTAACCTTGGTGATTTTGAAAATGTTGGTATGGCAGGCATTTTCTGGATGAATGATTCCACACATGGTTATTTTGGTCATGAAATTTATCTGTTGCCTAACCAGATGATCCCTCAGCATGCACATGTTGCAACAACTAAGCCTGCGAAATTCGAATCATGGAGAGTTGTCCACGGCTGGTGTTATAATTTCGGAATTGGTGATCCTTCCGTAAACCTGCCGGCATTACCTGCAAGCCAGAAAGATTATATCACTGCACTCAACTTTGTCCGTCAGGAAGTCGATGAAGTGGTTGAACTGAAAAAAATTGAATCACCTCACTTCCTGTTGGCCGGTGATAACGGAGCAATAGTTGCCGAATACGCTACTTATCATGATGGGGCCGGTTTACGCTTTGCCAATCCGAATGTTGTCTTTGTTGATATGCTTTCACAAAAATAGATTATTGATTACTTATTCAAACTAATGTTACTATGAGAAAATTTAATCATGTGGGTATTCCCACAAACACGCCCCAGGAAGGCGAAGTATATGCCGAAGGAATGAAGTTATTTCTGACAGACTTCAACAACAGTGCAAACAAAATCGAGTTTCTCCGATTTGAGGATGGCTCCACGATGCCCGAAATTTTGAAGACTCACGCTCACATTGCCTATGAAGTTGCGAATCTTGAAAACGCAATGGAGGGTAAAAAAGTGGTTCTCGAACCTTTCCAGGGTGGTGAAGGGCTTATGTGTGCCTTTATCGAGGAAGAAGGTATTGCCATTGAATTAATGTGTTTCGAAAATAAATAAATCATACCATGATTACAAAATTTATCAATTCAACAGACGCGATTACCCGTGAGACACTCGAAGGTTATGTAATGGCATTCCCGGGAAAGGTAAAACTCGGCGCTGAGAATATTATTGTGCGCGCAAAACCTAAAAGTGAAGACAAGGTTGCCATCGTAACCCTGGGTGGTTCAGGTCACGAGCCGGCATTAAGCGGCTTTGTAGGCGAAGGAATGCTTGACTGCTCCGTAGTCGGTGATATTTTCGCAGCCCCGGGGGCACAGCGGTTATTTCAGGCACTTCAGCTTTTTAAGCGCGATGCAGGTATTTTACTGGTTGTTCTTAACCATTCGGGTGATGTGATGAGTGCCAATATGGCCAGCCAGCTAGCCGAACGCGCCGGAATTAAAGTTGTAAAACTGATAACCCATGATGACATCTCCGCAGGGCTTAATGCAGTGGATGATGATCGTCGCGGATTGGCCGGTTGTATTCCCCTCTACAAAATTATAGGTGCTGCTGCCGAACAAGGTAAAAGTATTGAGGAAATTCTGGAAATTGGTGAACGGTTCAACAAACAGGTAGCAACCCTTGCAGTGGCTATGCGTTCGTGCACCCATCCTCAGAACGGCGCAATCATTGCTGAACTTCCTGAAGGAGAGATTGAGATTGGTATGGGCCAGCATGGTGAAGGTGGCGGAGGCCGTCAACAGCTGACTTCGGCCGACGATGTTGCAACGCAGATGATTTCATTACTGATGCGCAAGCTTACTCCGGTAAGTGGTGATAAAGTTTTGTTGTACATCAACGGCGTAGGTGCAACTACTCACATGGAAATGAGCATTATATTCCGCAAAGCTGCGATGATTCTTGCCGAAGCCGGTATTACTGTAGCGGACGCAAAAATTACGGAACTTCTAACAGTACAGGAGCAGGCTGGTTTCCAGATGATCCTGGCAAAACTTGATGCAGACCATGTTGAACTACTTGTAAATTCACTTTCAAACGCCCCTTACTGGGTAAATATTGGTCAATAGTCTTTAACAGAGGTGGTGAATATGAATAAATTATCAATCGACCAGTTTCGCCTGATGCTGGATGCCGCGTTATCATCGATCAGTGAGAAAACAGATTATTTTTCACAGCTCGATGCTATAACCGGTGATGGCGACCACGGCACTGCGATCGTTACGGCACTGAATGTGGCGGTTGAAGCTTCACGCGGGGCGTCTGATTTCAAAACCATGTTTAATGACATAGGATTTGGCATCATGCTCAATACCAGCGGATCGACCAGCACCTTACTCGGCGGGTTTTTCCTGGGTATGGCCGACGGATCGGAGGGTACAGCAATTGACGCTGGTCAGCTTAAAACAATGTTCAGTTCAGGACTGGCCGGAGTGGCAAAAAACACGAAAGCTACTATCGGCGACAAGACCATGATGGATGCTCTTATACCGGCTGTTGAAGCAATTGCCGCATGCGAATCGGATGAAATTAAAGAGATCCTTTCAGCCGGCGCGACCGCTGCACTTGCGGGTGCAAATGCCACGACACTGATGAAAGCCAATTTTGGCAGAGCGCGCAATTATGGTGAACGTTCGGTTGGTTCGACCGATGCCGGAGCCTCATCATGGGCTACAATGTTCGACGCATTTTCAAAGAGTTATAGTTAAATCATAAATCATAAATAAAAATGGCAGACGCAGACGCAATAAAGGAAAATTTAGACAAAGACTACGGAATTGGTATCCCTGTTGAATCAACAGGATTTTTCCTCAAAGGATTAAACAATTGTGATTGGGGGATTAAAAACCGCATGTCACGAATTTACAACCCGAAAACGGGACGCACGGTAATGCTGGCATTTGATCATGGATATATTATGGGGCCAACTTCAGGATTGGAGCGTCTCGACTTGTCAATAACTCCGTTGATCGAATATGCAGATTCACTGATGTGTACACGTGGAGTATTACGCTCTGTCGTTCCTCCAGCCACCACCAAACCAATTTGTTTGCGCTTTTCGGCCGGCAGCAGTGTCCTGACTTACCTCAACAATGAGTGTACAATCGATGTCGAAGATGCTATCCGTATCAATGCCTCTGCTATGGCGGTGATGGTTGCCGTTGGTGACCCGCTTTACGAAGCAAAGACAATTGAAAACCTTGTGAAAACCGCTGATTACGGCAACAAATACGGCATTCCAACACTGGGTGTTACGGCGGTAGGCAAAGATATGGTGCGCGATTCGCGTTATTTCGGAACCGCAACACGTATATGTGCCGAAAACGGGGCAACATTTGTGAAAACCTATTATTGTGAAAATTTTGAACGGGTTGTCAATGGTTGTCCGGTGCCTATCGTTATTGCCGGTGGCAAAAAACTTCCCGAGATTGAAGCACTTGAGCTTTGTTACAATGCCATTAACGATGGAGCTTCAGGTGTTGATATGGGCCGCAATGTATTCCAGGCTGAGCATCCGGTTGCTATGATACAGGCCGTTCGCGGTGTCGTTCATGGCAATCTTACACCAACACAAGCCCTTGAGCTGTACAATGATTTAAGGTCATAACCAAAAAAATCACATGAACCTCTCCAACGATTCGGACGGAGGGTTTCATGTGAAAAAACCATTATTCCCATGAAAAAGCTATTAAGTACAGTAGTTCTTTTGACCGCTTTTATCGGTGTCACGGCTCAATCCGGATCACGGGTGAGCAGCGACGCAGCGTGGCTGAATGCAGCCAATGTCCGTATGGCCTTTGAAGATATGCGTAAAATCAAGGGATACGATGCTGCTAAATATGAGTCTAAAGTAAAAGAGCTTGAAGCGCTCTGCAGCCGTGGATTTGTCGGAATCGACACGGGCAATAAGGATGCACTGTCACTGGCCGAAAAAGCGGTCGCCTTAAAGCGTGAAATATTAATGTCCAATCCATTGCTGGATGGCGATCAGATTATCGTTGGCCGCTATAAGATCAATGGTGACGCACGCAAAGTAAATACAGGCGCATTGGGAACTCAAACCAATAACTGGTCCAACCAGACTTCGGCACCCCGTGGCGGATTCAATGCCGAGATTGCCGAATTGAGCAATCTTCGCGGTGAGATTAAGAGCCGGACCATCTTTAAACCAATGAACGGGTCGTCGGTTGCCGACCTGCTGCTCCACTGGGATGCAGATAAGATTTTGTTCAGTGCCACCGACGAAAAGAAAAGATGGAATGTCTTCGAAGTAAAGACAGATGGAACAGGATTCCGTAAGGTAATCAATACCGACGAACCTGACCTTGAGTTTTTCGATGCCACCTATCTGCCGGATGGCCGTTTTGTAGCTGTATCGAATATTGGTTACCAGGGTGTTCCATGTGTTAGCGGAAGCGATGCTGTGGGAAACCTTGTAAGTTATGATCCAAAAACCAGCGCTTTACGCCGTATGACCTTCGATCAGGACGCCAACTGGCATCCCACGGTGATGAACAACGGCCGGCTGATGTATGTCCGTTGGGAGTATACCGACCTTACTCATTATTGCTCGCGTATGGTAATGCAGGCCAATCCTGACGGCACTGACACCAGGGCACTTTATGGCAGCAGCTCCTGGTTCCCAAACAGTACCTTCGATGTGAAACCCATTCCGGGGGGAAGTACCTCGTTCGTGGGCATCATTTCAGGACATCACGGAGTTGCACGGGCAGGACGGATGATCCTCTTTGATCCCGCTAAAAGCCGCAAGGAGGAAAAGGGGATGATCAACGAGTTTCCATTCAGCAAACGTCCCATTATCCCGCTTGTGAAAGATCAACTGGTTGATGATGTCTGGCCACAATTCATTAAACCTTATCCCCTGAATGACAAGTATTACCTGGTAGCTTCCAAAACCGATCCGCGATCGTTGTGGGGCATTTACCTGATTGATACTTTTGACAATATGACCCTTATTGCTGAATACGAAGGCGAGGGATTGATTCAGCCGGTTCTGGTGAAAAAACGTCCGGTACCTCCGGCTATTCCTGATAAAATAAAACCTGCCGATAAAAATGCGACAGTCTTTATTCAGGATATTTACGAAGGTGAAGGATTACCGGGTGTACCCCGCGGAACAGTCAAACAACTTCGTGTTCTGGCTTATGAATATGCCTATATAAAATCACCTTCCGATCATACCGCTCAGGGTATCCAAAGCGGCTGGGACATTAAACGTCTTTTAGGGACAGTTAACGTTGAATCAGACGGTTCTGCAATCTTTACCGTTCCGGCCAACACTCCCATTTCATTGCAACCCCTTGATTCTGAAGGTCGCGCGGTACAGTGGATGCGAAGTTGGTTCACGGCTATGCCCGGAGAGATTGTTTCATGCGTGGGTTGTCACGAAGACCAGAATTCGATGCCCATGCCTAAGCGTGTTCTGGCTTCGATGAAGTCTCCTGCAGCCATAACACAGCCCGAAGGCGGCGTTCGCTCCTTTACATTCGACCTTGAAATTCAACCCATCCTGGATCGTAATTGCATAGCTTGTCATGACGGCAAATCAAAACTCGATTTCCGTGGTGGCATCAAAGTGGCTGATTCTCCTGCCAATAAAGGGCATCTGAAATTATCAACAAGCTACATCGCCTTACATCCCTTTGTTAACCGGCAGGGTCCTGAAGCTGATATTGCTGTTATGAAACCTTACGAATATCATGCCTCAACGAGTGAGGTTGTGAAAATACTCAAAAGAGGACATCACAATGCCAGGCTGACAGACCCCGAATGGCGTACACTCTACAACTGGATTGACTTCAACGCTCCTTATCATGGCGCTTTCGCAGTAAACCCAAATGAATTTTACGCTTGTCCCGATCCAATTGCCCGTCGTATCGAACTGACCAATAAGTATGCGAATAATGCCGGTGTGAACTGGCAGAAGGAAATTACGGATTTTGCTTCTTACCTTGAAAAGAAAGGGAAACCAGTTCCGGTAAAACCTGAGCCTGAGCCCAAAATTAAATTCAGGGAGGTGAAGGCAAAAGGATTCCCCTTCAAAGCATCACCTGTTGATCAGAAAAGTGTGGAGATTGCTCCCGGTGTAAAGGTTGATTTTGTACGAATTCCAGCCGGAACTTTCGTGATGGGTAATAATTCACGCGGCAAACTTAACGCCCCGGCTTCGAAAGTGAAAATATCAAAAGCATTCTGGATGGCGACAACGGAGCTGACCAATGAACAGTACAAGGTGATATCCCCCGATCATAACAGCCGCTATATTGCGCAGTTCTGGAAAGATCATGTTAAACCTGGCTACGATGCCAATCGTCCGACCCAACCGGTTATCCGTGTTTCGTGGAATGAAGCAATGGCTTATTGCAGCAAGCTAAGCGGCAAACTGGGCATTAAAATTAACCTTCCAACCGAAGCCCAATGGGAATGGGCCGCACGCTCAGGAAGTGATTCCGATTTCTGGTTCGGCAATCTCAACACCGATTTTGCAACTTTTGATAATATGGCCGACAAACAACTCTCAAAGATGGCGGTTTCGGGCGTCGACCCGCAACCCGTTAAAGAGAATAGTGCCGTCTTTAAATTCTATACCTTCATACCCCGCGAACAATCGGTGGATGACGGAAATATGATTGTATCCGATGTTGCGAAGTATACACCCAATGCATGGGGACTTTACGATGTGCATGGTAACGTGGCGGAATGGACCCGCAGCGACTTTGCATCCTATCCCTACAATGAAAATGCTACATCTGAAGCACAACAAAAAGTTATCCGTGGTGGTTCCTGGATTGAACGCCCCAAGAATTCAACCTCTTATACCCGGAACAGTTACTACGCATGGCAGCCGGCTAATAATGTAGGATTCAGGATTATACTTGAAGATTAAGTCTACTTCAAAGTCATCCGATAAATATTTTTGATTATAAATTCATCGGATGACTAAAATAAAGTTTTCAGCAGTGACTCCCCACAAACTGTTTGTGGGGAGTCCGGCTGTCTGAAACGAAAACCTCATCCTGTTAACCTTACGAAAGGTGATTGATTAACTAACTTACCCAATCAAGTCTTTTAAAAGGTCAATAACCAGTTCAACCCGGCTTAACACTAAAACAAACCTATCATGAGACAATTACAACATATTGCATTACTGATATTTGCAGTACTGATACCAGCCATGGGCCCCGCGCAAACCGGGGATACAGATCTTATTAACAGGCTTGGTTTTTATTCGGCAAAACAGTGTCTCATGTCGGTTGAGCAACTTAAAAAACAATTTCCTGCAACCTATACTCCACCTCAAAACTGGAAAGCTATCCTTGATAAGTTTGACTTTAACCGAACTGATCTGATCAAAAGAATTAAAGCCGGTGACAAGCAGGCTATAAATGAAGCCGAAAAGTTACTGACATCGGTTGATGCACTTTTTAAGGAAAATCCCCTGATAAAAGGGAAGAAAATTGCCGGTGTAAGACGTGAACTGGGCGAAAGGGCACGCAACGCCACAAATGGAATATTGGGAGTCGGACCCTCCAACTTTCAGAACAATTCTGAATTGCCCGCCAAAGGATGGACCAATCAGTTGGTCGAAATTACCGTAAGCGGCACCAAAACTGAACAGCGGAAACTTTACGCACCACCGACCGATGTACTTATATCGGACCCGGAACCCCACTTCGACGGTGACAGGATACTCTTCTCTTCAATCGGAACAAATGATCGCTGGCATCTCTTTGAACTCGATGTAAAAACTGGCAAATCAACGCAGGTAACTCCCGACACCTATAAAGATTTCGACAGCTTCGATGGTTGTTATACTCCCGATGGCCGTTATATCTTCTGTTCAACAGGAACCTTTCTTGGATTACCATGTACTGACGGCGGAAATAAGATGTCAGGTCTTTTTATGTACGATCCCAAAATCGGTAAAACACGCCAGTTAACTTATGATCAGGACAGTAACTGGGGTCCGGCAGTCATGAATAACGGGCAAATTCTTTATCAGCGCTGGGAATATGCCGATCTGCCTCATTCCAATTCCCGCCTGATGTTCACCATGAACCCGGATGGAACCACCCAGAGAGCTTACTCCGGTTCAAATTCCTATTTCCCGACAGCCTTTTTCAACGCCCGCCCGATACCAAACCACAGTAGCGCCATCGTGGGCACTGCGACCGGTCACCACAGCATTGCCCGTTGCGGACGACTCCTGATTATTGATCCTATTGCAGGTGAAAAAGAAGCCGAAGGTGTTTTGGCGGAGATTCCACATTACGGATTAAAAGTCCAGTCAATTACCAGGGATCGCTTGCCGGATGGTATTTTCCCACAGTTTTTACAACCCTTCCCGTTGAGCGACAAGTACTTCATTGTTTCGATGAGGGCAACCGAAAAATCGTTGTGGGGTTTATATCTTGTTGATATATACGATAATATTACACTGCTGGCAGAAGAGGAGCATTGTGCCTATGTTGAACCTGTTCTGCTTGAAAAACAAAAAACACCCCCGATTATTCCCGACCACGTCAATCTGGCCAGCAAAACGGGAAATGTTTTTATTCAGGATATTTACGTGGGTGGTGGACTTAAGGGCATTCCACGTGGCACAGTTAAAAAGTTACGAATTGGAAATTACAGCTTCAGCCCGATGGGACAAGGCGGCCTTTTGGGCACTATAGGTATGGACGGTCCATGGGATGTAAAGCGAATCATGGGCACCGTAGATGTGGAGGAAGATGGTTCGGCAATGTTTACCGTGCCCGCCAACACTGCAATATTTGTTCAGCCACTCGACAGTGAAGGCAAAGCACTTCAACTGATGCGAAGCTGGTTTACCGCCATGCCCGGAGAGACTGTCTCATGCATAGGTTGTCACGAATCACGCAACAGCATACCAGTACCAAAAGCAAGCATTGCCTCAAGGAAAAAACCGCAGGTCATTAAAGAATGGTACGGTAAAGAACGCGGTTTTAGCTATCGCCACGAAGTACAACCTGTATTGGACAAGTACTGTGTTTCGTGCCATGATGGTTCGAAATCAGATCGCCCCTATCTAAAAGGCGATAAGATGATCACAGATTACAAGTCAGAAATTTCGGGCAGTGCAAATACAGGTAACGGAGGCGGACACTTCTCGCAGTCGTATGCTAATCTTCACCGCTATGTTCGTCGCCCCGGAATCGAAAGTGATTTGAATATGCTCGTCCCAATGGATGTACATGCCGACCAGACGGAGTTGATGCAGATGATCAATAAAGGTCATTACAATGTTAGTTTGGATAAAGAAGCCATCGAAAAACTTTCGTGCTGGATTGATTACAATGCCCCGTTCCACGGCCGGCGCTCCGATATTCCCGGCTATGCAAGAACAGAAAACGGGATTGCTCAGCGGGCAAAATACCGCGAATTGTTCGGTGCCCCTGAGACCGATTTTGAAACACTGCCAGAAGCACCCAAAAATAGTATACCCATTATCCCAAAGAAACGTGAAGTAGAAAAGGGAATAACTTCATTGCCAGGATGGCCTTTAAAAGATCCGAATAACTCCCAGCTGGCATTGGGACACTTCCAGATGAAAATACCGGTCGCAGAGGGGATAACGCTCGACCTCGTGAAAGTTCCTGCGGGTCAGTTTATTATGGGAAGCGAACGCAATCACGACGAAATGCCTCAAACAAAAGTTAACATTGAAAAAAGCTTTTGGATTGGTCGCTTCGAAATCACGAATAAACAATTCCGGGCCTTCGATGCATCTCACGACAGTCGCGACGAATACCGCCATGGTTATCAGTTTGGCCGCCTGGGCTATTCTATGAACCATCCCGATCAGCCGGCTGTCCGCATTTCGTGGCAGCAATCAATGGATTTTTGTAAATGGCTGTCAAAAACAACAGGACTGACATTTGCACTGCCTACAGAAGCCCAGTGGGAATGGGCATGCCGGGCTGGCAGTTCCCAGGATTACTGGTTTGGAAAAGCGGGATCTGACTACAGCAAATATGCAAACCTCGGTGATATTACGCTTCGTGAATATGCTGCCTGTACCGCATATAAAAATTACGAAAGTGTGCGCATTATTGATAATGCCGGCAAGTACGATGACTGGGTTCCGCGTGATACGATTTATGATGACAGGAGTTTTATTTCGGAACAGGCCGGGCGTTTTCGCAGAAGTCCGTGGGAACTGGCTGATATGCACGGAAACGTTTGGGAATGGACGCTTTCATCGTACAAACCTTACCCGTACAATGCGGAAGATGGCAGAAATGAGGTGACCAAAGACAAAGGTTCAAACCGTGTGGTGCGGGGAGGCTCGTGGTACGACCGCCCGTTTAGGGCAACTTCATCGTATCGCCTGAGCTACCGCGATTACCAGAAAGTATTTAATGTCGGATTTCGCGTGGTAATGATTGAGGATTAATTACTAAACACTATATTATGACTAAAATGACAATTTTTAAAATCACCTTGCTTTTGCTGCTGATCCCTTTTTGCGGCATCGGTAAAGTTCGTGAAAAGCTACTCATTAGCGGCTGCAACTGGGATAAAGTGGTAATAGTCGATAAACAATCAAACGCTGTTGAATGGACGCATCAGCTTCAAAAAGGGGACGATTGCAATGATGTCGAGATAACCAAAGCAGGCAATATTCTCTACGCGTATAAAGGGGGCGCCCGCCTCGTTAACCGGGCGCAGACGATTTTATGGGACTTTCAGGTGGAGAAAGGACAGGAACTTTACACGGCGACCGAACTCCCCTCGGGAGAATACCTTCTTGCGGTCTGTGCTAAACCTTCGCGCATCATTACCCTGAATGCAAAAGGGGTGAAAATTAAGGAGCAAAATTTTGACTCCGGCGTAGCCAATGTGCACGGTCAGTTCCGCCAGATTCTGCCCACAAAAGAAAATACCTATATCATTCCCTTGATGGGTAAGGGTGAGGTCATTGAGCTTACACAATCGGGTGAGGTGATCCGAAGAATTGAAGTGGGTGGAAATCCGTTTTCAGTAAAACTGATGAAGAACGGTAACTGGATTGTCGGTTGTGGTGATGCGCATAAATTTGTAATTGTTGATCCGGTCCGGCAAAAGGTGAAAGAAAGCATTACAGCCGATAACATTTCCGGGGTGGCACTTCTTTTTGTTGCCGAACCGCACAGCTACCGAAACGGGAATGTGATGATCGCAAACTGGAACGGGCACAGCAAGGACAAAACTCAACCCTCCCTGGTAGAGGTTGATGCCAAAAACCGGGTAGTCTGGAAACTCAAAGCGACAGAAAACAACGAAAAAATCTCTGCATTTTTCTCTTTCAGCGAAAGGAAATAAGACTTTAATCAACTAATCGATTAAAATAATGATTCTTTTATTTGGAGATATAGATTCCTATTTGTAGGTTTGCAACTAAAGGTTCAAATAGGAAACATTGTTCCAAATGAGGAACCAAAACTAACTAATAATTCAATATTAAAAGTATTACATACATTTATACTTTAATTACTGGATAATATCAACCAAAAATACCCGTCATACTAACCGGGAACAATTATACATTTGAATAACAAATAGTTAAATATAATTGTTTTGAAAAATACATTTATTAAAATTATTTCAGTTATGATGATAATGGGCTGGATAACAAGCTCATCTCATCGATAATAAAAGAAAGGAGGAACTAAACAACCAATACCGGACTGAGGGCTATATGCTCATTCCTGCAGTAAATTAAAACACCGAATATTATGTCAACTACACAAGCAATGAAATAACAATTTAGAATACTTTCTTCATTGAAAAACTTAAAAAAGGGCAAAGAATGCTGCAAACATCCTTTACCCTGAATTGTGACTACATATTAAATTAAAGCTGTCAAATTTATGAAAAAAAAATCGATCTATCTGTCTCCCCACGGAGGCAAAACTTCACTCTTACGGGCGACAATTCTACTGTCCGTCCTGACACTGGGCTCCGGTGCAGGTATTGCCGGTAATCTTTATGAAGCCTCCGGAGTACCCGTCAATCCGATTGGGGTAAGTGCCCCTGAAATGAATGCACAACCACAAACAACCAGGCTGACAGGTACAGTTTATGATGATGACGGTAGCGCTATCCCCGGGGCAACGATTGTTATCAAAGGAACCACAAGAGGAACAGTCACCAGCAGTGACGGAGCATTTACTATTAATGTAGATCCCACTTCTGTCATTATTGTTTCCTTTATTGGTTATGAAACCCAGGAAATTGTCGTTGGCGTTAAATCTGCAATACATATTGCACTTAAGGCAACCACCGAACAACTCGAAGATGTGACCGTTGTGGCATTTGCCAAGCAAAAAAAGGAAAGTGTAATTGCATCAATTACAACTATTAAACCCGCAGAACTGAAGGTGCCATCGAGTAACCTTACCACTGCACTGGCAGGACGTATGTCGGGATTAATCTCCTACCAGCGGAGCGGCGAACCCGGAAAAGACAATGCTCAATTCTTTATCCGTGGTGTGACCACCTTCGGTTACAAAAAAGATCCGCTTATCCTGATCGACAACAACGAGGTAACTACCCTGGAATTATCACGCATTCAGACCGATGATATTGCCAGTTTTTCAATTATGAAGGATGCTACTGCAACAGCGCTTTATGGCTCGCGTGGTGCAAACGGGGTAATTCTGGTAACCACCAAGGAGGGATCAGAAGGGAAAGCACAGATTAGTGTGAGGTTTGAAAATGCGATTTCGAAACCCACAAGTATGGTCGAATTGGCTGATCCGATTACTTATATGAAGTTGCACAATGAGGCGGTACGTACCCGCGATCCGCTTGGTATGACTCCTTATTCTCCGAACAAAATTGAAAACACCATTAACGGGGGGAATCCTTATGTCTATCCGGCCAATGACTGGATGAAAATTTTATTTAAAGATCAGACGCTCAATCAGCGGCTAAATTTTAATGTAAGCGGAGGGGGGAAAATTGCCCGGTATTACCTCGCCGGCAGTGTATCGAATGACAACGGCATATTGAAAGTTGACAAGATGAATAACTTCAACAACAATATTAAGCTGAAACGATATATGCTCCGATCCAATATAAACATCAACGTCAGCAAAACGACTGAAGCGGTTGTCAGGTTGCAGGGATCATTTGATGACTATTCAGGTCCGATCGATGGTGGTGAAGGATTGTTTAAAAAAGCAATGAGAACGAACCCGGTTTTATTTCCTGCCTATTTCAAACCTGACAGTGCCAACAGATTCACGCAGCATATCCTGTTTGGCAATTACGATAAAGGGCAGTATAATAACCCATATGCCGATATGACAAAGGGGTACAAAGATTATACGATTTCGCAGATGTCTGCCCAGTTTGAACTAAAGCAGCAGCTTGACTTTATTACTGAAGGGCTCTCATTCCGTGCAATGTTCAATACCAACCGTTATTCCTATTTTGACGTATCCCGCTTTTATAACCCATTCCTCTACCAGGTGTCACTCTATGACAAAGCTGCCGATCAATACTCGTTAACTCCTTTAAACGAATTAAGCGGAACGGAATATCTGGGTTACAGCCAGGGCGTAAATGATATTAATTCTACGACCTATTTTGAGTCGGCGTTGAACTGGACACAGACCTATAACACCAGGCATGCGTTAAGCGCGCTGCTGGTCTATACTATGCGTGAACAATTGTTTGCCAATGCAGGTGATCTTCAGAAATCACTTCCTTACCGGAATATCGGTTTGGCCGGTCGTGCAACCTATGGTTACGATTCGCGCTATTTTGCCGAATTAAACTTTGGATACAACGGTTCCGAGCGTTTTTCGAAAAAAGAGCGTTTCGGCTTCTTCCCATCAGCCGGTTTGGGCTGGTTTATCTCCAATGAGTCGTTTTGGTCAGATGAGATGAAGAAATCCGTAAATAAACTTAAACTAAAAGCCACTTACGGATTAGTTGGTAATGATGCCATTGGTAGTGCAGATGACCGCTTCTTTTACCTCTCAAATGTAAATATGAACAATACTGCCGCATCCTCTTCATTTGGCACTTACGGCAATATGGGTGGTCGCACGTTGAGTGGTATCTCGATCTCCCGTTATCCCAATGATAATATTACGTGGGAAACTGCCAGAAAACTAAATATCGGAATTGAACTGGGGCTGTGGAATAAATTTGATATTCAGGCCGATGTATTTCAGGAACACCGTTATAATATTCTGATGACCCGCTCTTCAATACCAACAACAGTTGGTCTTCAGTCACAGGTCCGGGCCAATGTCGGAGAAGCAGCCAGCCAGGGAATAGATATATCCATTAATTACAACCACTCCTTCAACAAGGATGCCTGGCTTACAGGTATGGCCAACTTTACTTATGCTACAAGTCATTTAACTGTTTTTGAGGAGCCCGATTATTCGGACACACCATGGAGTTCACGAGTAGGTTATTCTTACAATCAAACATGGGGATATGTTGCTGAACGTCTGTTTGTTGACGAAGAGGAAATTCGAAATTCCCCCAAACAGTTTGGGGACTATAAGGCAGGTGATATCAAATATAAAGACATCAATCGTGATGGTAAAATCACAGACCTCGATAAAGTACCCCTTGGATATCCTACAGTTCCTGATATCGTATACGGCTTCGGATTATCCGGTGGATGGAAGGGTTTTGACCTCTCCTGTTTCTTCCAGGGACTGGCCCGCGAATCATTCTGGCTCGATGCCAGTGCCACCGCTCCATTTATTGACGGACAGAGTGCATTGCTAAAGGCTTATGCTGATGACCATTGGTCGGAAGATAACCGTAATTTATATGCCTTGTGGCCACGTCTTTCTCAGACATTGATTTCGAATAACCTCCAGTATTCAAGCTGGTTTATGCGTGATGGTTCGTTTATCCGGTTAAAATCTGTCGAATTTGGATATACCTTGCCTGCAAAACTCATTTCAAAGGCGAAAATGACCAACCTTCGTCTTTATTTCAGTGGCACCAATCTTCTAACTTTCAGTAAATTTGGCCTGTGGGATCCTGAAATGGGGGGAAACGGCCTCGGCTATCCAATTCAGAAAGTGCTTAACTTCGGACTTCAACTCTCCTTTTAAAAACGGATACATATGAAAACATTACATAAAATAGTCTTTGCATTTACCCTCCTGCTGGGTTTGAGTTCCTGCAATTACCTCGATATAGTCCCCGACAATGTCGCCACTATTGATTTCTCTTTCAGAAACAGGACAGCAGCTGAAAAATACCTGTTCACCTGCTACAGTTACCGTCCCCAGATCGGCGCAATGAATATTGACCCCGCGATGAATGGAAGCGATGAAACATGGAACTATTACGGGATAAATAACCCATTCCCCAATGCACTTATTTCAAGGGGATTCCAGACTTCCACCACGCCGGTTTTAAATTTCTGGGATGGGGAATCGAGCGGAAAAGCATTGTGGAGAGGCATCCGCGACTGCAATATCTTCCTTGAAAATGTAGATAAAGTGCTCGATCTACCCTCCTATGAGAAAACAAGGTGGATAGCAGAAGTGAAATTTTTGAAGGCATACTATCATTACTACCTGTTTAAATGTTACGGCCCTATTCCGATCGTCGATGTAAACCTTCCTATTTCTGCAGGAGTAGATGAGGTAAAAGTATATCGCGAACCGGTAGACAAAGTGGTAAAATACATTACCGATTTGATGAAAGAGTCATCAATAGACCTTCCAAATGCCGCTGAGGTAATTGAAGGAACAGAAGCGGGAAGAGTAGATAAATTAGTCGCATTAAGCATGCGTGCCGAAGTATTGCTTTTTGCAGCAAGCCCGCTTTTTAACGGCAATACCGACTATGCAAGTATGATCGATAACCGGGGTGAGGTTTTGTTTCCTCAAACTTATGACGCAAATAAATGGAAATTAGCTGCCGATGCCTGCAAAGAAGCCATTGACACTTGCCTTGTTCAAAAGAAAGCGCTGTACGATGTGATTGACCCGATGGCTGCAACTGCCCCTGAGCCCTTTAAAGTACAAACAACTTATCGCCAGGCGATTTGCGACCGTTGGAACAAGGAATTAATATGGGGTGGTACAAGTAACGATTGTGATTACCTTTCGAAGCAAGCCCAGGCAAAGATTCTTCGCATCAATGCTGAGGCAGAAAACAATGCGAAAGCCGAATGGGCTCCAACATTAAAAATGGCTGAGAAATATTATTCCACAAACGGAGTTCCTATCGAAGAAGACATCCAGTGGCAATCCAATGCCTGGTACGATAATCGTTTTAAAGTCAGACCGGAAGTATCAGCGGGTGAGGAAATATATTATGTGAAAGCAGGTGAAAAAACAGCTTACCTGCATTATAACCGTGAACCCCGCTTTTATGCCAGTTTAGGCTTTGACAGGGGTATTTATTTTGGAAATGGTTATTATGCCTTCCCCTCAACCGTAAAATATTGCGATTTCTTCAATAAAGGGATCTCGGGAAGGTCCAGTGCTGCAAATTTTAGTGTCACCGGATATTCAGCCAAAAAAATGCACAACTTTAAAAATGCACAAACAGCAGCCTCTTCCAGTACGGAATACTATCCTTTCCCGATCCTGAGACTGGCTGATCTTTACCTGATGTATACCGAGGCATTAAATGAATTCAGTGGTCCCAGTGCTGAAATCTTTACTTATCTTGACATGATCAGGTCACGTGCAGGATTAAAAGGGGTAAAAGAGTCCTGGCTTACCTACTCAACCAAACCCAACAAACCCGATACCAAAGATGGCCTGCGCCAGATTATCCATCAGGAACGCACAATCGAACTAGCCTTCGAAGGAAAACGTTTTTGGGATATTCGGCGATGGAAACAAATTGAGGAGCTGAATGATCAACCCAGGGGATGGAACATATTCGGCGAAACTGCGGACGATTTTTATAAGGTAGTGCTGGTAGCCCAGGTGCCTGTAAAATTTACGGTTAAAGATTATCTGTGGCCAATTAAAGAATATGATCTTACGGTCAACAAGAACCTGATCCAAAATTACGGTTGGTAATTGTCTTATTTAATTCGTTTAACGAAAAAATAAATGCAAAATGAAAAATACAATTATATTTTTATTCGTCCTTCTTTTCATCGCTGGTGCCTGTGTACAGGAGCCCGTTGGTCAACAACCCATCGATGCTGTTCCCCCGGGACCAGTCTCCAATGTGAAGGTTGAAAATACCCCCGGTGGAGCGATTCTTACATTCTCGCTGCCACAGGACGAAGATCTTCTGTATGTTAAAGCGGTTTATTCACTCAAAGAGGGAATAATGAGCGAATCACGCTCTTCCCTCTATTCAGATACCTTAAGAGTAGCAGGGTTCGGAGATCAGAACCCACGTATTGTCAAACTGATTGCAGTCGACAGGAGCAGAAACGAATCCACAAGTGTCGAAGCTACAATAAATCCTCTTGAACCCGCTGTCACAACAATTGGAACAACACTGAACCTTGTAGCCGATTTTGGTGGAGTACATGGCTTTTGGGTAAATCCTGGACGCGCCGAAATTTCTGTTGTTGTGCTCAAAGAAGACAACAACAAGGAATATGTCCCTATCCAAACATTTTACAGCAGCATGGAAAATGGAGAAGGTGCGAAACGCGGTATGGATACGATCGTTGGGAATTTTGCACTATATGTTCAGGATCGTTGGGAAAATCGTAGTGAGATCAAATATTTTACGTTAAAACCTCTTTATGAGACAAAATTTGATCGTCTGAAATTCAGAGAAGTGTCTCTGCCTAACGATGAAAAAGCGGCATGGGGCTGGGTAATGCCTCGTTTATGGGATGATAAGATTGGCGACCAGGGATTTCATACAGCCCAGGGATCGGGTCGTTGGCCGCACTCATTTACGATTGACCTTGGGGTAACCGGTAAACTTAGTCGCGTACTGGAATGGCAACGGCAGGGATCGTGGATTTACCAGCATGGCAATATTTATAAATTTGAGGTATGGGGTTGTACAACCCTTGATCCAACAGGAAACTGGGCAAGCTGGACGAAATTAATGACCTGTGTTGGAAAAAAACCTTCAGGGTTACCTTTAGGACAAACTTCAGCCGAGGATAAGGCATGGGCTTTGGCCGGTGAAGAATTTCTTAATTCACCATTAAATCCAAAGGTGCGGTACATTCGGATCAAGGTGACAGAAACCTGGGCAAATGGTGACTTTATTCACCTCTCGGAGCTCCAGTTTTATGGTGATAACAGGTAGTTTTAAATTTTCTCTTAAATAATGATTTTATGAAAATAAGAAATATTTATATTTTCTGTATCGTGTTGCTGGCATTCTTTGTCCAATCGTGCACTAAAATGAATGATTTACATCAGCCTTACCTCGATGAAGGTGAGGTTATCTATGGAGCTAAAGTAGACAGCGTTGCTCCCGGCGCCGGGAACGGCCGTATCCAGCTTGAAATGTTTATCCTTGCCCAACGTATCGAAACCGTTCGGATCTACTGGAATGACTATAAGGATTCAACCGATGTTCAAATTGGGAATCAAACCGGTTCCAGGAAAAAAATGCTTGATAATATGGCTGAAAAGGGGTATATTTTTCAATTTGTAAGTGTTGACAAATTCGGCCACAAATCATTACCATTCGAAGTGACCGGGAATGTTTATGGTGACCGTTTTCAGGCTACCCTTTCCAACAGGGTAATCACAAGCAAAACAACCCTTGTTGACGGAAAAATCACCATTAAATGGTCAGGCGCCGTGGATAAAGGCGTACGTTGCGATCTGACATATACGAACTTAACTGGTTCACCGGTCGTTCGGAAAGTACCAATGTCCGAAGGTACCACGATTCTTACCGACATGGCTTCGGATTTGAAATACCGGACCTTGTTCCTACCCGAAAAAATGGCTATCGATACCTTTTATACCGATTTTAAAGTCATACTCTAAATTTACTTTATCGTAACAAACTTGATCGGGTGCTCCTTTGGGGGCGCCCGTTCATTTTTAAATGTGGCAGACACTACTATCAGAATAAGTATGATTTGAGTAAAAACACATTCAGATTGAATCAAAGTTATATTACATTTGTGCATGACTCGCTAACTGTCATCAAATCTTTCGAATTGTTTCAAATGAAAAAAAAATATCTCCTGATTGCAATTCCTGTAATTATCATTATCGGATTTTTAAGTATCAAAGGGCTATCCGGCCTGTCAGATAAGAATAATCTCTCGGTCATTTATCCGTTCAACGGTACGGTTTTCCCCAAAGATATGGCTCCACCGGCTTTTGCATGGAATGATGATACCACCAGGATAAAGAAATGGAAGATCACGCTCCGGACCGACGAATCGGTCATCACCGACGAATTTGAGGTGACTAAGAAATTCTGGAAACCTTCTGTAAAAGAGTGGAATTCAATTCTTGCTGCCGGCGCCGGAATCAACTATTCGGTAATCATTCAGGGTGTCGCTTTTGGTTTTACATCCAAAGCCGAAATAACTTTCTCCATTTCAGAGGATCCGGTAGACGCTTCCATTTTTTTCCGGAGTGTTCCCCTCCCCTTCAAATTTGCCCGCGAGAATATGAAGAAAATAAAATGGTACATGGGCGATGTCAGCAGTAATTCAAAACCACATGCTGTGCTGGAGAATATGCCTGTTTGTGCCAATTGTCATTCGTTTTCGAAAGACGGCAAAACAATCGGAATGGATGTGGATGCAATTGACGATAAAGGAGCGTATGCCTTAAGTTCATTTGCCGAGCGTACCAAATTTGCAAGCGACAGCATCACGTCATGGAGCAATTTTCAAATGGGAAAATTCACCTATGGTCTTCTATCACAAGTATCACCTGATGGCCGTTACGTGGTGAGTACCCTGCACGACTGCGAAATATTTGTGGATCGCAAAGATCTCGAATATTCGCAACTCTTTTTCCCGTTTAAGGGCATTTTGGTGGTATACGACCGTGCGGAAAACCGTTATACCGAATTACCTGGTGCAAATGATTCGATGTTCGTGCAAAGTAATCCGAGCTGGACTCCCGATGGGAAAAATATCCTTTTCACAAGAGCCAAAGCCAAACATTTCGACGAAAGCGGCATTCACAACGGATCAGTTGCCAAACAGCAGGATAGAGAACGGTATAATAAATTCGAAAAGAGTTACCTCGATCGTGATTCACTGTTCAAATTCGATATCTGCATGCTTCCGTTTAATGATGGGAAAGGGGGAAAAGCAACACCCGTCGAAGGTGCTTCAAATAACGGGTTAAGTAATTATTTCCCCAGGATATCACCCGATGGAAAATGGCTGATGTTTTGTCAGGCCGAAAGTTTTATGCTGCTTCAAAAAGACAGCAAACTCGTAATTAAGTCGTTGGCAGGAGGTCCGACACGAATATTAAACAGCAACAGTCAGAACATGAATTCATGGCATTCCTGGTCGCCTAACAGCAAATGGGTAATTTTTTCTTCCAAAGCTTTCGGACCCTATACCCAACTCCTGCTTACCCATATTAATGACGATGGTTCAGATACACCACCCGTTTACCTGGAAAATTTTTCATTTGACAAGTATGCCAGTAATATTCCTGAATTTGTGAACACGAACTATAACAAAAACTTAAAAATTGAACCCGATTTTTTGGCCGGAGATGATTTTCTGATCCGTACAGGCGAACTATTTCAAATTGAAGGAAAGGAGCAGGACGCTTTCCGTACATTTGATGAAGCTGTTAAAAAATTCCCCGGTAACTCAGAAGGATATTATAAACGGGGACGACTTCTTTTTCAACGCAGCCAGCTGGCCGAAGCCTTACAGGATCTCAATAAGGCACTTGAACTAAGCAGGAACATAAATTACTTTGTAACAAGAGGAATTATCAAAATAAAAATGGGGGATAATCCATCAGCCATTAAAGATTTAAACGATGCTCTCCGGATAGACTCAACAGATAATAATGCTAACTCGTATTTGGGTGTTGCATATGCCCAGATTGAAAAGCCTGATGTTGCCATTCCTTATCTCAAAAACGCGGTCAGGCTCGATAAGGAAGATTACTATTCCTACTATTACCTTGGTCTTTCGTATTTTGAAACAGGCAGTTATAAAGAAGCGGAAATTGCCTTAAATTCGGGAATTAAATATTGTACGGCCAGGTCTTTCTTTCCGTTGATGTATGAAATGCTTGGGAACAGCCATGCGAAGCTTGGAAATTTAGAAGCTGCAATTGTCGACTTTACATCCGCGATAACCTATTCGCCCAATGATCCCTCACCTTATTACGAAAAGGGAAAAGCATTGCTGGAACTGAGGCGCGACCAGGAGGCCAGGAACAGCCTGCAAAAGGCTGAACAGTTGGGATCAAAACAGGCATCCTCACTGCTAAGCTCGATAAATTAAAGGATTTAATCGTCAATAAATTGATTGGTTTAATCAATAATTAATTTACTTTTATGAAAATATGATGATGCTTTTCAAACGCAATTAATCCGTATTCAGATGAAGACCAAAGCTTTGATTATAATGCTCGCATTAGTTCCTTTCTGGCTGTTTTCGGAAGTCAGCGCAAAGGATAACAAGTATTCCCGGGGAAAGATATTTCTGCTAAACAATGATACGATTGAGGTTTTTATACGATCTGAACCCCTGTTCAACTTACAGAACGGAATTCATTACCTCGATTCCACGAAAAGGGAATGTTCCATGCTGCCTGCCAATTCCAAAGGATTCTGTCTTATATACAAAAATGACTCGATGTATTTTGAGAGCCGGAAAGATCTCAAACTGGTGCTTTTATCTTCAAAGAAGTCGAAAAGCAGCTTTGTTCACCGGGTCTCAACCGGTAATCTGCCATTGTACTATTTTGTGGAAAAACAACTGGTTATGAATGGAATAGACCAGGTGTCGTCAGAATATCCGCGCTATATCGTGCTTCATGATCAGGAATGGTATTCACTCACTCCCAAAAACTTCATCTCCGATTTTAAAAAGTTGATCTCCAATTTGAAGGGTGTTTTTGACTCAGCACGGATGCAGGCTCTTCTCCAGGAAGTTGCGGATGCAAAATATAACTTTGAAACCACTCCCCTACTAATTGAAAAACTGAAACAGATCCCTGCCGCCAAATATTAAGGTCTTTTATGAGCTTAAAGCAATATTCCGGGTCCGATTTTGCCGATTTTTAAATTTGCGAACATCAGTATGATGGTTTATATCTTAATTCATATTACGGGTCCGACTTAGTGTCGGGCTCGGAATTAACTGGCATGCACCTGTCAGTTCCGGAGGAATGGGCCATATTGTAGCGCCGGATTTCAGGTTAAAATTTCACGGATTTTATAAATGATTACACTGCCTGCCCCGAGAATCGGGGGATTGCTTTGCTATGGGCTTCACCTGCCAGTTCCGGAGGAACGAGTCATGTTGTAGCGCCGGATTTCAATCCGGTGAAAATGAATACGATATATAAATATGAGTGCCGTGAGCACGACCCATATCTTTATGTCCCGAGCCTACGGCTCTCAGGACATTGTTGTGGCCTTTTTTTGGACGGAATAAATTCCATCCCTACAAAATGACCCGAGCCTACGGCTCTGACAAGTACAGAACGTCTTGAATAGGGGGTGTCGCGAGGGATGATATTATTTCCGGTTCGCTGTATTTAAGAGAGGGCGGTTCGTGTGCTTAAGGCCATATTACGGGTCGGACTTTGCCAATTTTTCCATTTGCGAATATATTTAAAATTGATCCGTTAAAATAGTGAGTTTATGAACCCCAGAGTTATTCATGTAAAACCTGAACAAAACTTTAAACTTCTGCTTACTTTTAGCAATGGAGAGGTGAAACATTTTGATGTAAAACCATACTTAGGAATTGGTATTTTCAGGGAATTAGAGGATTTGAGCGTATTTAATTCTGTAAAGCCTTGTTTAGGAAGTATACAATGGTCAAATGGAGTTGACCTTTGCCCGGATACTTTATATTTGGACAGTATATAACAAGACCTGACAGGTTTCGGAAACCTGTCAGGTCTGTAAATATTTGTAAACGTTTACTTTACCTTAATTTTGAATGACCAGGCATAACTGCATAAGGTTGGCCGGGCTTTCTGTTTGGGATAACTGATGATTAAACCATTGGCTGCGTCCCACTTCCAGGTCAGATCGCCGGGAACACCCAGCATTGTAATTTTCGAACCCTCAACAGGTTTTACAGATTTCAGTTTAAACTCATCGCCCTGCCATTTGAGGAAAGTGGCATAAACATAATCACCTTTCGATGTAAACCGTGCATCACCTTCGACCTGGATTTTCCATACCCCAGTTCCGTAGATTGCCTCTCCGTTTACCTTTAGCCAGTCACCTAACTTGAGTAACGGGTATTGTTCATATTCCGGAATGATACCTGCCGCCGTGGGACCTACATTAATATCAAAATTACCGTTGCGACTCACCCCGTCAATTACTTTATCAATAAATACTTTCGGGCTCAGGCAATCTTCCATGTCGGTATCCTGGTTATAACCAAATGTCTTGGCGATTCCCTGCCAGAACGACCATTTGTGTGTAAGCTTTCCTTCGCTGCCTTTATCGTAGCTGTATTCCACATTGTACAAATCGCCGTGCTTGCCCCTCTCGTCTTTTCCAAAACGGTCGTTGACAAAAACCTCCTGGTTCCGTTTGGCCGCTTCGTTATAGTAATAAGCCACCACTTCTTTCATTTTCCAGAACGATTCAGGGTGATCCCACTCGCCGTCGAAGTAAAAAAAGTCGGGGTGGTACAAGTCGATCAGTTCCTTAATTTGTGGAATCATAAAATCGTCGACATAATTATTCACTTTTTTCAATCCGGCGTATGGAATTTCTTTACCCGTATAAAGTGGATTAAACCACTCATAAAGTGAATAATACAATCCGACTTTTAAGTTTTCTTTCCGGCCCGCTGCGAAAAATTTCCCGAGCAGATCTTTTTTCGGACCCATTTTCATTGCATTGCGATCGGTATATTTTGTAGGCCATAAGCAAAACCCGTCATGATGTTTCGAGGTAATGAAAATATAATTTGCGCCCATATTTTTCGCAAAACGGGCCCATTCCGATGCATTAAAGTCTTCAGCTTTCCATTTTGGAATAAAATCATCGTAGGTAAAGTTTTCCCCATAAGTCTCCTTATTGTAGGCGAATGTAGGATTAGCCTTTTCGGTCATTCTCTTTCCGTACCATTCGGCATACGAAATCCCTTTTTCGCGCGGAGCCCATGCGGGAACAGAATAAACGCCCCAGTGCATACTTAACCCTATTTTGGCATCATCGTACCACTTCGGCATTTTATGACTGTCGAGCGATTCCCAGGTGGCTTTATAGGGCCCTTGTGCCATCACACGGGTGACTGAAAAGTTGCCAATACATAAACACAGAATAAAAAGTAGTTTTAAACGCATAACTTTAGATTTAATATTCCGAAAAATAGGCAAATATTTAATGCTTAATACCAGAAAAATCCAAATAACAGGAATTTTTTTCAATTAAAAATAAAGATTTTTCAGACGTTAACCTAAATAATAAAAATCATACTCATCAGCCAATGAACTTTTTAGGGGGCTTCGATGTTTTATTTCATCATAACCATTTTATTACAGTATGAAACGAACAGGTTGCTCCGCGTTACCAGTGAATATGATAATAATTTACAGCAACATGGAGTTCCATACTACCACTAAAAACTAATTATTACAGTATGAAATACGTTGTAACAGGTTCTTTGGGAAACATCAGCAAACCTCTTGCTGAGAAGTTAGTTGCTGCGGGTCATAAAGTAACCGTAATTAGCAGCAAGGCTGAAAAAGCCGCTCAGATCGAAGCAATGGGAGCCAAAGCTGCCATCGGGACGGTGGAAGACCGGGATTTTCTGACCAGTACATTCACAGGTGCAATTGCTGTTTACACGATGATACCCCCAAATTTCGGTGTTCCGGATTTTAAAAAATACCTCGGCGGAATCGGTGAAAATTATGCCGCGGCCATTAAAGCATCTGGCGTCAAAAATGTCGTAAACCTGAGTAGCATCGGTGCCCATATGCCCCAGGGTTGCGGACCGGTAAGCGGGTTACATCATGCTGAAGAAGCATTGAATTCGCTCGAAGGGGTGAATGTCAAACACCTGCGCCCTGGATTTTTCTTTTCCAATTTCCTGGGCAACATAGGTATGATTAAAAATATGGGAGTCATAGGCGGAAACTATGGAGAAGGGACAAAACTACCGTTGGTCTCGACCGATGATATCGCGGAAGCCGCCGCCGAAGAGCTGATGTCACTTTCATTCAGCGGTAAAAGTATCCGTTACATCGTGAGCGACGAAAAAACCACGCACGAAGTGGCTGACGTATTAGGAAATGCAATCGGAAAACCTGATCTTAAATGGGTCGACTTCAAGGATGAAGATACATTGGCTGGTTTGATGCAAGCCGGTTTACCCGAAGAGATTGCTAAAAATTATACCGAAATGGGAACTGCCATACGAAGCGGTGAGATGATATCCGAATATGAGGCTCACCACCCGGTAGTTTTGGGTAGAACAAGGTTTGAAGCCTATGCGCCGGTATTTGCGGATGTTTATGCAAAGTCATAAACCGGAGTATCTCCTTTAATGAAGTACATTTCATTGTAGCTGATATCATGGCTACAAGAGCAATTTTTATGAATTTCGTATTAATGTCGTTTAGTTAAAGTCTATGAGAATAAAAATTTAAACGCAAAGAACGCTGAGGAGGCGCAAATGAACCGCAGAGGTAGCTATTCCCGTCCGTCAGCTGACGGATTGCTGTTCTCTGCGTAAAACTTTGCGATCTCTGCGGTAAAATTTCAACTGCTATCCGGAAAATATTACCGCAGAATAACTCAGTCCCACCGATCAATAGTTCACTCATATTGTTTATTATTGTAATTGTCATTTTTGGTGTATTCATCACCAAAAAAATTCAATTATGTATAAACTAACCTTCTTCTGTTTTTTCCTTTTTGCAACCGGTCTCCTCAAAGCGGGTGATCTTCCCAAATTGAATCTCGAAATCGGGAAAAAGTATACCATTGAGACCATTTTCCATGAGGATACCTCAAAAACCAATCCGCGAAGGGAATATGATAAAAAAATCTTTGAATTTGTCCCGACAAGCTTAAACAAAGACGGAATCTATGATATAAACCTGACTATCAGTTATTATATACATGTTCGCCAGGAAATCAGTTTATCGGGTGCGTGGACGGAGAAGGAGATTTACGAGACTGGTTATGTTACAACACATAGAAATCCTACTGTCTATCTGAACATGTTTAAGATTCCTGTCAACCTAAAGATCGCAAAAAACAACAAAATCACCTCTTTTGATTTCAGTGAATACAATAAAACAAAAACGCCGGAAGGATTGCCGCTTAGTCTTGGAGATTGGGATCAGAAAAGTCTCCAAAGCGAAATTAGTGCTTTGTTTTTTGATCCGGAGAAAACTCATTCCTCATGGAGCCATGAAATGGATATCCGCTCGAAATACCGGGTGATCAGTGAAGATGAATCATCGCTGGAAGTTGAGGTTGATAACAATGAAAAAGCCGTGCCCAAAGGAGAAACCGGAAGCAATAAAGAACAATTCCGAAGAAATATTCTGATCGATAAATCAACAGGTTTAATCCTGGAGGATAACCTTTCATTTGTTTGGAATTTTATGGGTAAAAGAAATGTAACGCGTTACCAAAAATGGATTCCTGAGTTTTCAGAAAAATTTGAAGCAAATCAAAAAAAAGGGGAATCCAAATATGAAAAAACCTGGATTTCAAATCCAAATACTGCCATTCGGGTAACCGTTCAGGATTCTAATGAATTCACAAAATACATTTACATTACATTTTATGATGTTTTTAAAGAAAATTTAAGAACATCATTTCGAATTGAAAAGGATAAAATCGGCGTTTTCAATTTCAGGATCAATTTCAATGAGCCTCATTATATGAGCCTGCAATTTAGTCCCGAAACCGTAATTTTACCCGGACTTGATACGATTAAGCGCGAATGGGTTTATCTCAGTCCAGGCGACAATCTTGAGCTTTTTATTAACACAGCTTCACATCCTAATAAAATTGTTTTTAGAGGTATCGGTGCAGAGGAAAACAAGTTGATAAACATGATCAGCATTTTAAAACCTTCACGGGGCTACATGATTAGTGACCGTACATTTGGCAGCACTCTTTCGACCGTAAATAGTGATAGCGTCTTCCAAATCCTCAATAAATATAAGTCCTCAGTAAATCCGGATTTTTACCTTTATGTCGGAAACACTTTATTATATAAAAATAAATATGGTGTACTATCAAATTCTACCTTCAACAATATAAAAATTCCAGTTTGCAATAGTCTTGCGCTTCGAAATATTATTTATATGGTTTTTTTATCACATTATGTTGTTTCATTTAAAAGTATAATCAATAAATCGTCAACAAACTATAAATGGTCTATTGACGGTTATGAAGAGGAATATAATTTGGGGCTCATATTGTTGGCAGAACCGGTTTTGTGTGAATATTTAGGATGGGTGGTCGAAAGAGCTTTGCTTAGAGGGAGATGGGAGAATGCCAAACTATTATTCGAACGGTACAAATTAACTTATTCAAACAATCCAAGATTTAAACAAATTGAACAGATTTATCAGCAACAGGCTCTTTTTGCTCCCGGATCACCGTTCCCCTTAGAAAAACTGACCGATATTCATGGTAACACGATTTCTCTTCAGGAAATAAAAGATAAACTGGTAGTAATCATCACAATCCCCCTCCCAAGTCTAGCTGAACTCGGGGGAATAGGAGCAGTAAAATCTTTGACACGTGGAAGGGACGAACGTTACAATAATACCAAAGAAATTATTTTTGTCAAGTTGATCATTGGTACGAATGATCATTTCACCCTAACAAAGCTTGCTTTAGATGAGAAATCGGATGAGAAAATTGTATTTTTAAATGTCTATGATATTCCTTTTGGAAAAATTCCACTTTCACCATTAATCAACAGAAGAACTTGCATATTGGGAAGAGATGGAATCATCCTCTACGACCGTGCGCCAACCTACACAGAATTACAAAAAGCAATAGAAGATCTTAAGAATCCGGTTTTATTTCATAGCGAATCGAATTATTTTCTGAAAATCGTAGCATTCAGCCTTTTAGGAATATTGATAATTTTAGGTCTTGCATTTTTAGTTTACCGACAGGTATCGAAGCGAAAGCTAAAACGGGCAGAGTTGAGCCGTAAAATGCGGGAACTAGAACTGACCGTGATCAGGACCCAGATGAATCCACATTTTATGTATAACTGTCTGAATTCCATTCAGAACCTCGTGCAGAAAAACCAAAACGAGAAGGCGTTTACTTATCTTTCCAAATTTGCTTCGCTTGTAAGACAGACGCTGAACAACAGCAAAAAAGATGAAATCCCGCTGAGTAAGGAACTCGATTCGGTGAAGGAATACATCGAACTGGAACAGCTGCGGTTTGACTTTGATTATAAAATTGAACTTGCGGAAGGGATTGATGCGGATGGTATATTTGTTCCCCCCATGTTGTTGCAACCATTCGTCGAGAACGCCCTTTTGCATGGACTTCTGCTGAAAAAAGGTTCCAGGATGCTTGTGATCCGAATCATAAAGGATCAATCTAAAATCACCCTTGTGGTCGAAGACAATGGAGTTGGTCGTGATGCAGCAGGTAAATCGGAGCGGAAAGGGAACGGACAGGGAATTTTACTGTGCCGGAACCGGCTTTCGCTCTTGTCGGAAAAGACGGGAATTCATTTTGATTTGAAGATCGATGATTTAACTGACGAAAATCTGCAACCCTCCGGAACCCGCGTTTCGGTTGGATTTGTGGAGCAGGAGTAGTTCTGGGTACTGGCTGCTGGCGGCTGGCTACTGGCGGTTGGCAACTGGCACGGAGAATTTGAAGATGGGACAATGGGACAATTTGATAATTTGATAATTTGACAATTCGGCAATTAGAATACGAGAAGTGAGAAAATGAAAAATAATACTTTTAAGTAATCACCGCGGAGTGGTGAAATGTTGGTAGCCCGGGGTAAGTGAACGAAGAGAACGCAACCCCGGGATAAAAAAGCAGGATAAAAAAGGCGCAACTGGAAGGCAGATCGAAATTCAAACGTTCTTTGCGCCGCAAATTCAAAGGAAAAACAGGGCAGCATTAGCACAAAATCCGTAAACAAATTTCAGGACGAGTCAGGGTAAGAAGGTGAGAAGATGAGAGAGATTTACGAATTACGAATTATGATTTACGATTGGGAGAAGGGTCGAGCCAGCCGCCAGTGGCCAGCCGCCAGTTGCCAGTTGCCAACTGCTTTAATTTTAAACGCTATATATCTGACATAAAATGAACCGAATCGAAGCCATTGTGATCGACGACGAAAAGAACGGGCGCGAAAACCTGTGCAACACGTTACTGAAATACTTCCCGGAGATCGTGGTGGTTGCCCAAGCAGATTCAGCTTTGACGGGCATCGGGGCCATCCAGGAACATTCGCCTGACCTGGTTTTTCTGGATATTGAAATGCCCGATGGCAACGGGTTTAAAGTGCTTGAATTCTTCAGCGACCCGGCCTACGATGTTATTTTTGTGACGGCCTACGACCATTATGCGATACAGGCAATCCGGTTTTCGGCACTCGATTATATCCTCAAACCAATCAATATCCTCGAACTTCGCTCGGCGATCAACCGGTTCAGTCAAAGGAGAAAGAAGGATCAGCGCGTGCTGGGTCAGTTCCTGCAGAATGCCGAATCACCATTGCCCGAAAAAAAGATAGCCCTTGCCACGGGTGATAAAATTGAGTTCTGCAAAATCGGGCAAATCATTCGTTGTCAGAGTGATGGGAATTACACAAATTTTTATTTTACGGATGGCACTGCCCTGCTGGTTTCAAAAACATTGAATGATTTTGAAGAGATCCTCGACGGGTATGGTTTTATCCGGACCCACAAAGCCCACCTTGTGAACCTTATGTTTGTCCGCTCGTTCCATAAAAATGATGGTGGCTACCTCAAAATGACCGACGAAACATCGGTACCCGTTTCGCGGCGTAAAAAGGAGGAGATTTTGGAACGGCTGAAAGCGCAATTACCGTGAAAAAGCAGAAGGAAACAGGCAGAAGACAGAAGATTTTATACCGGTTAAATGTAGTTATGAGTCGTTTGCAATGACAACTCCCCCTCGTTTGCAACGAGGGGTTTGTGGTTCTGAGTTTTTAACTCATTTCTAAATATTATATAGGATATAAAACAGTCGTTGCAAACGAACAACAATTTTCCCCTCCCCGTAAAAACGGGGCAGGCTATTGCAAACGAGGGGAAGACTACGGGGTATTCGCATTATTTGCAGTTTATCCATCCAAAACTGCAGCTTGTCAGAATATTATTTTAAATTGGCTCGCGAAAGGTTTCTTTTGCTGAAACCTTTAATTCAAATAAAATGAAAAAATTATTTCTGTTGCTCCTCGCATTAACCTGCTTCCGGTTTTCGTATGGAGAAGATTTAAGTCCGGAACAAAAACAATTGGCATGGAAGTTTATCAATGAGAACTTTCTGGGAGATGATTATCTGCCTAATATCTTCGAAGGAGACATCACCATTAATCTAAAAGAATCTGCAACCGCCGGGGATTCAATGATTGTAAAGGATATTATTAAAAGCATCCAAACGGTCATGCCCCAACGGAAATTATTGTTATCGGGTAGTCAGGCAAATTTTATTTTAAGGCTTTCCCATCCCAAAGGAGGTAAATTACAGAGTTACTCTGCAACTGGACATGGGAAAAACTCAATCCACAGTCAGAACATTTTAATTCCATTACCTGATGGTTTGACGGTTTATGAACGAAAGCAATTTTTCTACTACCTTTTACTTAGGGGGCTTACTTTCCCAGATGAGAAAAAGATTTTACAGGGAATGAATGGCTGTGTTTTTGCCGAAACTGATTACAAATCAGTTACATTCTCGCAATTGGATCTCTTTATCCTTGAAAAGCTTTATGCACCTGACTTTCCCGTTTTGCTGTCCAATAATTTGGCTCCCGGATTGCAGCAAACTGCCTGGAATTCAATTCGTACAAAGTTTTTAGGAGAAACCATAGTGCCTATCATCTTTAAAAATGAACTATCCATTAAATTGAACGGCTCAGTCAGCACTGCTGATTCAGCCATTATAAATGAGTTGATTGGTCAGCTTAAAACGATTATTCCCAACAGGAAAATTTTCCTTACTTCAGGAAGGGCAAAGCTTAATATTGATTTTTTGGACGTAGCCTATGGAGTAAGCAATTCAAGTATTAAATTCGGACAATCAATACAAATTACAACCCTTAATGTCGGTTTCGCTCCGGATCTTTCAAAAGAGAGCCGAAAAAAAATTTTGTATTTTAACCTTTACAGGTCGCTGGTTGATTTTTCTCCATCCCGAAATGAAAGCACAGGAGTTGAAGGCTGCGTTTTTGATGAAAAGAAACCCGAAAGTATTACTTATCACCCTTTTGATGCCTTTATCCTGAATAAACTTTATGCCGATGATTTTCAGGAACAATTTAAAATAAATTACATTAAACATACGTCGTCGTATCGAATGTACCTGGTTCTAATGTATCACAATGAACTTGACACGATCTTTTTTCTGTTCGGATTAATTATTTCCGCTATTTTACTGACAAGTCTGATCCTGAAAGGAGCATTTAAACCGCACAACTGGAGCTGGAAGGAATTTAATAAACAAGGAATCTACCTGGTTGCAATTTACACCATTTATTCACTGATTATCAGTGCGTCTGATTTACAACTCAATACCGGGGAAATTTCACAGCTCCTTATACTGGATCTAAAGGCTCTTCTGGCAATAAACCTGGTCTTCTTTGCCGAAAGATTCATCCTGAAAAACCGCAATTTGGGTGGATCAAAGGTCTTTGTAATTTTTATGACCACTTTAGTGCTGATGACCGTTTCTTTGTTTAGGCTTAATATTTTATACGAAGAATCGAGTGAGTTTATTTTTAAATCATTTACATCCAAAGAATCTTTCTTAAATATTATTCTGTTTGCACTTGCCCGAAGTCTGTTTATCTTCCTGAATGACCGTTATAAAAGCATTATCAATCAAAAAGATGTAGAACTCGCACAAATGGGTGAGCTTCAAAAACAGGCAGAGCTACAGTCGCTCCGCGCAAAAATCAACCCGCACTTTTTGTACAATGCATTGAACTCGATTGCCAGCCTCGCCACAACAAATGCTCAAAAAACAGAACAGATGGCTTTGGGTCTTTCCGACTTCTTTAAATATGCGATTAACCGGGAGCAAAAACAGCTTAACTCACTTTCAGAGGAGTTAAATGCTACCCGCACTTACCTCGAAATCGAAAAAGTACGGTTTGGCGACAGGCTTAATTTTGAGATCGAATGTGACCCCGAATTATTGGACATCCGGATTCCGCAATTGCTGATTCAGCCTTTGGTCGAAAATGCGATCAAACATGGATTGTCGCAGATCACCGGAAACGGAATTATCAGGATTGTGATCACGAAAGAAGATCATCAACTCAATATCCGGGTTTATGACAATGGTCCCGCGTTCCCCGAAGGACCGCTTTCGGGATTTGGTATTCAGAATACCCAAGAGCGGATCGCTTTGCTGTATGGTTCCAAAGCCACTATCAACTGGAATAATGTGCCGGAGAAATATATTGAGTTAAGCTTGCCAATTGTGAAGCAAGAGTTCAACCAAAATAAACCGAAGGATTGATAATATAAAAAATTTAGACTGTATCAAAAGTAAAAAATTTAACCGCAGAGAGCCGCTAAGGAAAATCGCAGAGGATCGCAAAGTATTAAAGTACAGCAAGATATCTCTGCGTAACTTTGCGCCTTCTTTGCGTTTCTCCGCGGTAAAAAGACTTTTGATACAGCCTCTATATTTATTAGAATATCAATTACGTGTTTAAACCCGTGGTAATTCAATGGACAGAATAAAAGGACTTTAGCCCAAATTTATTACTTTTAGAAGATGATTTAATCTTATAAGGCCGCCAGCTGCCAGTAGCCAAATGCCAGTAGCCAGTCGCAAATAAAAAAATACATGAAATAATCATAAACAGTAATATTCAATGACCTCTTCCACCACCAAATTCCGTACCCTGATTGCCGATGATGAGCAACCTGCACGTGACCGACTTAAAAATCTGTTGTCTGAACACACCAATAAGATTGAGGTGATTGGCGAAGCACACAACGGTTTGGAGTGCCGCGAAATGATCGACCGGCTTAAACCCGATCTTGTATTTTTGGATATCCAGATGCCCGGACTTAACGGCTTCGAAGTGCTGCAGCAAACAAGCCATTCGCCCGTAGTGATTTTTTGCACAGCCTATGATGAATTTGCCCTTAAAGCCTTCGAAACCAACAGCATCGATTACATTGTAAAACCCATTAAGGCAGATCGTATCGCGAAATCGATTGAAAAACTCGATACATTGAAACATAATTCCGACAAGCAGGGCCTGCTTCGGATCATCGATAATTATATCAGTCAGACCCCGAAAAAGGAGATCACCACGATCCCCGTAAAACTGGGTGACCGGATGCTTTTTGTCAGGATTGAAGATGTCTCCTATTTTTCGGCAGAAGAGAAATATGTGACCATTTATACAAAAGATGGGAAATCATACCTGTGCGATTTTCCACTCAAAAGTCTTGAAGAGAAGCTGGGGGATAAATTTCTCCGCATTCACCGGTCGTTGCTGGTGAATGTCTTACGGATAAAGGAGATTGATAAACATTTCAGCAGCCGGTTTGTGATAAAAATGGATGACACCTCCCAAACAAAACTGATCACCGGAAGAAATTATTGTGAGCAGGTTAGGTTGCTGATGGAGATTTAAATGGAATATTTAAATATTTGTAGAAATAATCAAACCCCATATTCATGGCGTTCTGTACTTGTCAGAGCCGTAGGCTCGGGTCATTTTGTAGGGATGGAATTTATTCCGTCCACAAAATGACAACCCCAATGTCCTGAGAGCCGTAGGCTCGGAACATAATTATGGGTCGTGCTCACGGCACTCATTATCATATATTCAATTCATTTTCACCGGATTGAAATCCAGCGCTACAATATGGCCCAATCCTCCGGAATTGATAGGTGCAAGCCAGGTAATTCCGAGCCCGACTCTCAATCAGACCCTGCATATTGCTTTACGATACAAATCAACAAACAGATGTTCACAAACTGACAAATTGGTAAAATCGGACCCGGAATATTGCCATAGACTGGCAAATTAACCCATCTTCTCCAATTCGCCAGGCCACCCTTTTGACTCAGCATTTGCGGCGCACAGATGGTTCGATTTTTAATTATGGGGGTAGTTGTGCCGCTATTCCCTGCATCATGCTAACCCCGGGTGGCACGATTCCGAACAGTCTCGATTTCTATTAATTAATTTTGGATCCGGAATCGTTTACCCGGGGCTACAAAGATTTAATCCCTCCGGGATTGTAAAACATGCTGAAAATGATTACATGGATTATAATTGCCTGCCCCGAGAATCGGGGGATTTCACGAATTGTGGTAAAATTCCTTTTTGAAAGCCTGGTAATCGTCCCCAACAGCATTAGGTGCAGCGCACCGTAAATTTTTACAGAAATAATCAATCCCATATTCATGGCGTTCGGTACTTGTCAGAGCCGTAGGCTCGGATTATTTTGTAGGGATGGAATTTATTCCGTCCACAAAATGGCAACCCCAATGTCCTGAGAGCCGTAGGCTCGGAACATAATTATGGGTCGTGCTCACGGCACTCATTATCATATATTCAATTCATTTTCACCGGATTGAAATCCAGCGCTACAATATGGCCCATTCCTCCGGAATTAACAGGTGCAGGCCAGGTAGCCCATTTTCACATCTTCTCATTTTTTCCATCTTCTCCCATTCGCCTATTCGCCTATTCGCCTCCCTCGCCCCCTCGCCATGTCGCCCCATCGCCCTTGTCGCTATTTCGCGCCAATGCGGTACAACGACGAATCGGTCCGGATCAGGATGGAGTTTCGTGAAATTGCCGGAGTAGCATACAAATCTCCGGGCAGCAGATTTTCAGATAACACTTCAGGTTCACGACCCTCTTTGAGAACAAGTATTTCACCTTTTATTGAAGATAGATAAACCCTGCCTCCTGCATAAACCGGTGATGCGTGATATTTATTTTTCAGACGTTTGGAATAAACCGAATTCCCGGTTTTTGCATCAATCACTACAAGGGTGTTTTTGCTGTCAACCGTATAAATTAACCCTGCTCTTACCAATGGGGTTAACAACTGCAAAATTGGACCTTTATATCGCCAAAGAACATTTGTTTGCGTAATATCGCCAGCGCCGTTGGGATCGACCGCGAGCAGTTCGACATATTTCTCGCCGTCGGCAGGGGTGACAAAGCTTGTATAAAAGAAAACCACCCCATTTTCAGTAACTGGCATCGATATTGTGGAATCCTCACCCTGCACAACCCGCCACACTTCCGCACCTGTTTGTACATCATAGGCAATGCAAACTGCCGATCCATTGGAAATAAGCAGGTCTCTGCCTCCAACATTTACTACGATGGGTGTTACATAAGCCTTTTTCCCGATCGGCAGAAGGGGCTCATAACATTCCGCAGGCCGGTAGGTCTGCCAGACGGTCTCCCCGTTTTTCTTATTGAGGGCAATTATAAACTGATGATCAGTACCTTCGTAATGAAGAATCAGCAGATCTTTGTACAATATCGGTGATGCCCCGGTCCCCTGTACATGTACACATTTTAAATCATCTCTTTTCCAGACCGTCCGACCGTCACCGGTGCTCACACATGCGGTACCGGTACTCCCAAAATTCAGGTATACAAATCCCTGTTCGATACAAGGTGTCGGAGTCGCGTACGTATTAATCGAATGTTTCGGGTAGATGCTGTCCTGTTTAAACAGCGGGATATCAAAAAGAACCTTGCCAGATTCAAAATCAACACATATCCCCGACATCTCTTTTCCGTCCGGGGTAGCCGTAGTTACCCATGCCTGGTTTCCGAAGACAACTGGTGAGGACCATCCCTTACCCCTGATCGGTGTTTTCCAGATAACGTTTACAGAATCATTCCAAATCGTGGGGACCAGGCTGTCAGATGAACTCCCGTCAAGGTTGCTACCCCTGAAATGCGTCCAGTTATCTTCCTGGGCCGAGACCTTCGTTTGAATAAACAATAAATTCAGGATAATTAGGGCGGCAAAACTGGTACAGTAGCGTTTTTTCATAATTCAGAGATATTTGGAAGATAGATTACTCAATTTGGGCTCATCCTTAAAACGTTTAAAATTAAAAAACTTTCGGGTGGAGACAAGAACAGAAAATGAGAAAATGAGACAATTTGTCAATTATCAATTGACAATTAAGGGAATTAACTACCTCAGGGCAAATAATCCTTTCTACTATAATCTTCATTTTTTTTATGTTTTTCGCAAAGCCAGCAAAAACATGGAATTTGCGGCGCATGCAAGGAACTATTCTCGATCAATAGTGCAGTTGCGCAGCCTTTATTTGTAATTCCGAGCCCGACTATAAGTCAGATTCGTAATATTGCATCACTATAAATCAACATACAGACATTCGCAAATTGACAAATTGGCAAAGTCGGACCCGGAATATTGCCTTATATTAGCACATTAGCACATTGGCAAATTAGCCCATTTTCTCATCTTCTAATTTCTCATCTTCTCCTCCCGAGAGTTTACTATTCGTGATCGCCTTCTCGCCCCCAGTCGCCATGTCGCCCTTTCGCCTTATCGCCTTGTCGCCTTGTCGCCCCAACGCCCTGTCGAAGATGAGAAGATAAGCCTATTTAAACTCTTACTGACCCGGCGCCTTAAACTTTTTCGCGGCATCATCCAGCACAAGAATCCAGTCGTTGCCGCGGCCTTTTGTGGGTGTAGTGAATGCTTTTGTACCGGTTCCAGGCATATTTCCTAAGTATTTAACCCATCGAGCTCGGCAAGCGCCACAGCCTGGATTACAGTAAATCCTTTTTCACGACGATTTTCGAGGTATTGCTCCGTTTCGGCTTTAGTTAAACGATGAAACATTTCCCATCCTGTATCTCCCAGGTAGAAAAATGGTGTGCCATCTTCAAAAACCAGAAACCTCCTGTTTTCAGAAATCTTTAATTTGCCGTGTTTAAAATCGACAGACGATCCTTTCCATTTGTTCTCCTGAGCGCCGGAAAACAAAGTAAACATCACCAGAAGAAGAGTGGTTAAAATAAAAATTTTTCCCATTTTGAAATCAGTTCTAATTAGTTGGTTTATAATTTGTGAAGTATGGCATTAGAAGCTATTTATCACAATAACTCCACTCCGGAAGATCACCTAAGTTAAACAAATGAATAAATGTCGCATTCTTTTCTTGATTTACCCATAAATCCCGATAAAATCAGCGATTTTTTGATGGTATTTCATTTGAGTTAAATCATTTTTAATATATTATAAATGTGATTATTATGCCTCTTTTTGCTAAATTTAAATTAGGCGGTTCTTTGTGAACCTTTCTGCCTTAGTGACTTTGTGGCATTCCGTTTTCATTGCCACTAAGGCACCAAGTCACGAAGATGCACTAAGATTTATCCGCCATATTTAATATTTGCTTTTAGAATTGTATGTTATTGATTATTAACATATTGAAATTTGATTCACTAAAATTAATTAGGTTTAAAAAATCGCTGATAAAATCGGGACTTTCGCTGCTCACAAGCACTGACGATACCAGAAGCATGAGCCCCTTTCAGGGGGTTGGGGGTGAAAAATACGACAATAAAAAGTTTCCATTACCTCTGTCCGGTAAGTTGGCTGAAATTATGAATAACGCGGTCTGCACCTGAATCCCACAACACCTGATCCTCCAAGATTCCTGTGTTGATGGCAATTGTAACTATCCCGGCAGCTTTGGCCGATTGTATTCCCAATGGAGCATTTTCAATGACTACGACTTCGTCCGCATTCAATCCCGATTTATGCAACGCCTGGAGATAAGGTTCGGGATGAGGCTTTCCATGCCTGACATCTCTTCCTGTAACCATCCGTTCTGCAGAAATCAAACCTCCAAAGTCGCGAAACAGCGCGTCAATAAATTTATCCTGAGATGAACCTGTAACCACCCAGATTTCTACGCCCTGCTCCTTAAGACGTTCCATTAAATCCCGGGCACCCGCTAATGGCAAAGCAGCAGGAAAGACTTCAATCAAATCGGTTTTTTTAGAATAGATCTGATCTACCTCAAGCTCGGTCGCATCACGTTGCTCATTTTGCTGATAGACAAGATTTATTGTTGACTTAGCAGTACGACCCTCATTTCTGTATACCATTTCGGGGGAAAAATCGATTCCGAAATGAAGGAACGCATTGCTCCAGGCATCGGCATGGTACCCCATCGAATCGTAAAGCACACCATCCATATCAAAAAATACCCCTTTTTTCCCTCTAAAAACCTCCTCTAATAATGTGATATTGATCATCTTTTTTCGATTGTTCTTTTGAAACGAAATATTTAAAATGCAAAGATCTTAAATTATTTTTTACATCACACAACTCCTTCAATGACCTTCATGTTCCTGTAATTTAGTATTCTGTGGCCGTTAATCGTCATTTCCTGATCTCCGGCGTATACCAAACATGAGCTTGAAATCCGATCGGGTATCAATTATCGTAAATATTGCTGTACAAATTTAAAGTTGAACTTTAGATTTGTACAGCAATAGCCATAACAACTGATATTAAGATCATTACAAAGTGGTTATTTGTTTAAAAACTCCAAAAAAAAGATTTATGCAATTAAATTAGCTGATAAAATATTTAAGGATACAATCCAGTGCCTTTCAATGCAATTTTCAGATAAGGGATCTTTGGATCAGTTTCCCGTTTGGGTTTCATGACCAGTTTTCCTGGTAATTTTGTATTGCGCATGGCTGCATTATAAACAAACGAAGCGGTAATTACTGCGTTCTGTTTAAGATCAGCCATTACCAGCCTTTCGTATGTATCCATTGTGGTATGATACCCGCGTCCATATTCGATTTCATCCTGTATGAACTGAAATCCAGGCAATCCCACTGCATCAAACGAAAGATGGTCGGTGCCCGAAGTGTTCCTTATCGTGACAGTTGAAGCACCCATATCAGCAAAAGGCTTAAGCCATTCCTCAAATATCGGCCTGACCAGCTCATTTTCCTGGATATATATTCCGCGGTATTTACCGGAACCGTTATCCATATTAAAGTACCCTGCGAACTTGTCAAAATCTGGTTTGTGTTCCTTGGTTTTTGGATCAACAAGGTATTTTTCCACATACCCGCGCGATCCCTTCAACCCTTGTTCTTCACCACCCCAAAGTGCAATCCGGATTGTTCTGCGAGGGACAACATCGAGTTTTTTAAGGATGCGTAGCGCTTCAAGCATAACAACACAACCTGATGCATTATCTGCTGCGCCAGTTCCTCCATGCCATGAATCTATATGAGCACCCAACAAAACCACTTCATTTTTAAGAAGTTTATCTGTTCCTGGTATTTCGCCTATCACATTAAAAACGGAAGGACTGTCAAAGAACTTATTCTGTATTTCAATTTCCATCTCAACGGGCACCTTATGATGCAACAACCGTTCCATACGGCCAAAGTCTTCATTCGGAAGATTCAGTTCAGCAATAGGCTCCTTTGCACCTGAAGTATAACTTCCACCATTTGACCTCGGAATATTATAAGATCCGGAGTTATTAAGAATCACAGCTGCTCCTTCATTTGTGAGAAACGCTGCAATTTTGGTGCGTAAAGCTCTTTGAGCCAACATTGCAGTGTAGTCAAAGTTTTGCCTTCTTCCCGGTGACATTGATGAGGACATTGAAAGATTTTTAAGCTGATCATCCGTTAAACGGCTTGCAAGAGGTTCATAACTAATCTCATAAGTTGCTGTGGAGGGCATCAGAACTATTTTACCGTAAACTTTTCCTTTATATTTTACAATGTCGGTATCAGACTTAATATCTAACAGCAAAACCTGACCTTTTACCATTCCGATTGTGCTTCCTGTCCATGCGACAGGATTACAGGCAAAGTTTGTGTAATAGGGAGCAGTGATTGCTGCATATGTTTTGAGGTTATCCCAGCCACCACTGGTGAAATCACTTGCGGCTTCAATTCTTACATTTTGAAAACCAAGTTCTTTCATTTTTTTCTTTGCCCATTCATTTCCACGGTTGTTTCCCGTAGAGCCTGTCAATCTTGGACCTACAAAGTCCGTCAACCAGAAAGAGAGGTCTTCAATATTTGAATTTTTTAAACCTTCCTGCTTGATTCTGTAAATCATACTAAGTTCAACATTTTCATTCTGCGACATTAACCATAACGACAGAAAAAACAGGAACAAAAAAGCAATTGAAATTTTCTTAAGTTTCATTTCACAATTTTTATCGGTTTTTGGAGGTTTCAAATGTAAAAAAAAATATCCCTACCTTTGCTTGGTTTGCCTGTTCCTTTTGATTTTAAGGCAGGTGATCAATATTACAATTTTAATCTTCTGATTCAATGGTATACGACGTCATTATTGTTGGAGCAGGGCCGGCGGGAATTTTCACGGCCTATGAGCTGGTAAAGGAACGAAACGATCTCAAAATTCTTATCCTTGAAAAGGGGAGAGACATACAACACCGTAAATGTCCCAAACATTACAACGGGGGTACTTGTGCAAATTGCGAACCGTGCTCTATTACAACCGGCTGGGCTGGAGCCGGAGCATACTCCGATGGAAAATTATCGCTTTCACACGAAGTGGGAGGTTTGTTGGCAGACTATGCAGGAATTGAGCAAACGATGCAAATGATCGGCTATGCAGATGAAATTTACCTTAGTTTTGGTGCCGATGCCAAAATTCACGGCGCGACCGAAACACCAGCCATCCGAGAAATCAGACGGAAATCAATTGAAGCCAATCTCAAACTTGTGCCATGCCCGGTCAGACATCTCGGTACAGAAAAAACACAGCAATTATATCACTCATTATTCGATCATCTCACAAACAGAGGGGTAGAGGTCCTGTTTAATTCGCCTGTCGAATCGTTTATCATCAATCACAATAAGGCAGAAGGTGTTGTGTGCACCAATGAGTCCTATTATTCCAAAAACATTGTTGTTGTTGTTGGACGCGAAGGTTCCAACTGGTTAATGCAGCAGTGTAAACTACGAAAAATACCAACTGAAACGGGAATCGTAGATATTGGTGTTCGCCTCGAATGCCGGAACGAAATCATGCAGGATATCAATGATAATTTTTACGAAGCAAAATTAGTGCACTACACCCGCTTTTTCGACGATAAGGTGCGGACGTTTTGCTCTAATCCCGGCGGATTTGTCTCGTCGGAATATTACGACGGACATCTGGCTGTTGTCAATGGGCACAGCTACAAAGATCTCAAGAGCGACAATACCAATTTTGCGCTGTTGGTATCACAGAAATTTACGGAACCATTTAATGCGCCAATCGAATACGGGCACCACATCGCCCGGCTCGCCAATATGCTGACGCGTAATAAAATACTGGTCCAACGATTTGGCGACCTGGTCCGTGGACGCCGAACAACACCCGAACGGCTCTACCGGAACAATATCATTCCAACGCTCAAGGACGCTGTTCCGGGAGATCTTAGTCTCGTGTTGCCTCACCGTATTTTACTGGATATCATCGAGATGATACACGCTTTGGACAAAATAAGCCCGGGTCTTGCGAGCGACGAAACTTTGTTGTATGGTGTAGAGGTAAAATTCTATTCGAACATCATCAAAGTCGACCGGACCTTTAAAAGTTCGTCAGTGCAAAACCTTTACTTCGGCGGTGACGGGGCCGGCATTACGCGGGGTTTAATGCAGGCATCGGTTAATGGGATACTGATTGCGAGGGAGATTTTGAAAAACATCGGTTAGTTTTTCAGATTGATCAGTTTTAAAATTGCGATAAATACAGCAAAATCGTTTGTTCGTTTTTAGTATTTTTTTGTTTTATCAAAAAAGTCATTAACTGAAAGACCCGCCTGCCGGACAATTGATCGGAATGTACCGACGGGAATTTCTTTTTTTGGTGAAGGGATAATAACGGTAAATCCTTCTTTTTGATATTTTTGGTGACTTCCCCTTTGAGATACAAGTTTGAAGCCAAATTTGAGAAGGGTTTTAATTATTTGGTCTGATGATAATAATTTAGACATTAATCCTTGTTTCACCAATAAGTGTTTCCTCAATCGGGGTAATGGAAAGTACTGCTTCTTTATCTTCGAAATAAAGCATCAATGCTTCATTTAAATTGTCAATTGCCTCCTGGACCGTGCTTCCAAAACTTGAGACATCGACGTTTAAACATTGTGATACATAATGCTTTCCTTCTTTTTGGACGATATATTTTAAGGTTTTTGTCATAAATGTGGAAAATGTGAAATTACACGAATTTAATTGAATTTACAAAAGTATGACACTTTTTAAATGACAAGTCACAAGCTTTCTGCACTTTTTTTCATCAAATCGTCATTTTTGAACTAAATTTGCATCCATAATTTTTATCATATAAGGGATTAGCCTTCAAAAACCTGGCTGGCTGAAGATTGATAAACAATACGCAATTATGAGTTTTAAAAAATCGTACGACGAAATCAACGAAAAAATCAGGAACGGAAAGGCTGTTGTTCTAACGGCCGAGGAGGTTTCGGCAATGGCCCTTGAGCTCTCACCTTCCGAAATTGTTAAACGGGTTGATGTGGTGACTACTGCCACCTTTGGCGCCATGTGTTCATCGGGAGCCATTCTCAATTTTGGTCATAGCACGCCACCAATCCGGATGGAACGAATGACACTTAACGGCGTACCGGCTCATGGTGGCCTTGCTGCAGTGGATACTTTTATTGGAGCCACCTCCGAAAATCCCGATAACATCAGGTATGGCGGTGCAAATGTGATCCAGGACCTGATCGATGGCAAAGAAATTGAACTGGAAGCCTGGGGAAAAGGTACCGATTGCTATCCCAAAAAATACATCAAGACAAAGATTTCACTTGAATCGATCAATGATGCAACCCTTTTCAATCCGCGCAATGCCTATCAGAACTACAATGTAGCCACCAATACCACTTCAAAAATCAAATATACCTATATGGGGACCTTGCTTCCCGGGATGAAGAATGCCAACTATTCCACGGCAGGAGAGTTAAGCCCGTTGCTGAATGATCCTGATATGCGGACCATTGGCATCGGAACGAGAATTTTCCTGGGAGGAGCCGTTGGGTATGTGGTATGGCCCGGCACGCAATTCAATACCTCGAAGGAGAAAAATCAATATGGAATTCCGTTAAGTAATGCCGCCACAATAGCAGTTATCGGGAACCTTAAAGAGATGAACTCCGGATTTCTAAGGGCAGCCTATTACGAGAAATACGGGGTGAGCCTGTTTGTGGGTATCGGGTTACCGATCCCGATGCTTGATGAAGATATGGCCCACCGGGTATCGATACGAAATGAGCAAATTGAGACAACCATTCTTGATTACGGATCCGAAGGAACACCTATGCTGGGAAGAACCAATTACGCTGAACTTCAGTCGGGTGAAATTGTAATAAACGGGAAAAAGGTGCGTACCGCGCCTGTAGCCAGCCTGCAAAAGGCGCGTGAAATAGCCGGTCTGTTGAAGAAAAGCATTCAACTGGGCAAATTCGAATTAACCTGTCCTGTAGGCAAATTTCCGACAGGAACATCAATGAAGAAACTATTTGAAACAGAAGGAGGGGAGCAATGATAGAAATAACCCGCAGGTATGTGATGAAATTTCCGCCGGACAGTGCCGACAAAGCCCTTACCTACAAACTGATCAAGGAATTTGATATTAAATTCAGTATTCTTAAGGCAGAAGTCCGTCCCGGCCGAACAGGGAGCCTGTTGCTGGAACTGGAAGCACTGCCCGAAAATTTGCAGAAAGGGATCGAATATCTTACATCAAATGGTGTTATTTGCGATCCCCTCGGAAAGAAGATCAAATTCGAATCCGTTAAATGCATCAATTGCGGGAACTGCACCGGAGTATGTTTCACAGGCGCGCTTACGATGAACCGCGAAAACTGGAAATTAAACTTCGAGCCCGAACTTTGTGTGGTCTGCGAACTCTGTGTAGCGGCATGCCCGATGAATCTTTTCGATATCAACTTTCATGAGGAAGAACCGGAGGGGATTATAAAATAATGCTACTGGCAATTTGCAACTGGCGGTTGGCGGCTGGCAACTGGCGGCTGGCAACTGGCAACTGGCTACGGGCAACTGACAAATTCAAAAGTATGAGGCAGTAATTTGTATGAATTTATATTTTCGTTAATCTGAACTATCTGCCTGAACAAAGTTGCCAGCAGCCAGCAGCCAGTAGCCAGCAGCCAGCAGCTCAATACTTAGCAGAACGAGGATAAACATTATGCGGAATAAGAAAATTGATACCCATTGATTGAAGAACGAACATACCGACGTGAAATGGGAGAGGGGCGATTTCGCTCTTTTACAACACAATATAAAGAAACAGATCTTTGGATTGGCATAGATCCGGCTTCCTTCCGGGATGAAATGAAGGATTTTTGCTTCGAAAGGATAAGGATTTACCGCACCGAACTGGAGAATTACCTTAGCTCAGACCCTCATTTTGGCCTGACCTTATCACCTCAAATGGCACATCCTTCGGCGCCGGATATCGCCTTGAAAATGGCCACTGCCGCATTTCAGGCAAATGTCGGACCGATGGCTGCAGTTGCCGGAGCTTTTGCCCAACAATTGGGTAATGATTTGATGTTCAACTATAAATTAGAGGAAATTGCCATCGAAAATGGAGGAGATATCTTCCTGCATTTGACAAATCCTTTTATCCTTTCGATATTTGCAGGAAAATCACCTCTTTCGGGAAAGATAGGTATCGAAATTCCGAAAGGTACTGGAAGCATTGGTGTATGCACATCATCAGGAACAGTCGGCCCTTCGCTGAGTTTTGGGAAAGCCGATGCCGTTATGGTGGCCTGCAGGGACACTGCCCTGGCTGACGCCTGGGCAACTTCACTGGCAAACCGCGTGCAAAACGCTGAAGATATTGACATTGTATTAAAATTTACAGAACAGATCAAAGAGGTGCTCTCGTTTGTTATTATATGCGACGGAACAGTCGGAATTCGTGGGATTTTTGATTTGAAGCTTATAAAAACAGGAAAATGAACAAAGAAAGTAAGATACGAAAAGAATTAAAACATCGCATTCTGGTCCTCGACGGAGCGATGGGTACGATGATTCAAAGGGTTAAACTGACAGAAGAGGATTTTCGGGGTGAACGATTTGCACACTGGACCTCGTCACTCAAAGGAGATAATGATCTGCTCTCGATTACAAAATCCTCAGTGATACAGGATATCCATGAAATGTTCCTCGAAGCAGGTGCTGATATTCTATCCACAAACACGTTTAATTCCACGCGCGTTTCGCAGGCGGATTACGGAATGGAGGCAGTAGTCTATGAAATGAACAAGACTTCGGCTCAGATAGCCTGTGCCGCTGCAGCCCGTTATTCAACTCCCGAAAAGCCGCGGTATGTCGCAGGTGCAATCGGGCCGACCAACAAAACCTGCTCGATGTCGCCCGATGTAAATGATGCGGGATACAGGGCTATCACATTTGCCGAGATGAAAGAGTCGTATCGCGAACAGGTAGAAGGATTGCTCGACGGCGGTGTTGACATTCTTCTCGTTGAAACGATCTTCGATACGTTAAATGCAAAGGCGGCTATGATGGCCATCGAAGAGGTGCTCGAGAGCCGCAATACGAGAACCGATGTGATGATATCGGGTACCATTACCGACAGAAGCGGAAGAACCCTGTCGGGGCAAACTGTTGAAGCATTTCTTAATTCGCTATCGCACATCGATCTGCTGTCAATTGGTCTCAACTGCTCACTGGGAGCCAAAGAGATGCGTCCTTACCTCGAAGAATTAAGCCGTAAGGCCCCTTTCTATATCAGTGCCCATCCTAACGCCGGATTACCCAATCAATTCGGAGAATACGACGAATCGCCGGAGGATATGGGACTTCACGTTCATAACTTTTTCGAAAACAGGCTGGTAAATATTATTGGCGGATGCTGCGGTACAACTCCCGAACATATTCGTGAGCTGGCCAAAAACGCAGCAAAGTTAAAACCGCACAAGCCTCATCATCCCGAACCGGCTACCCGGTTAAGCGGGCTGGAACCGCTGACCGTTGATAAGTCGTCGAACTTTATCAATATTGGTGAACGGTGCAACGTCTCGGGTTCGATAAAATTTGCACGTCTTATCAGGGATGAGAAGTACGAAGAAGCTCTCGCGGTTGCACGCGAAATGGTTGAAGGAGGAGCCCAGGTGATCGATGTTAATATGGACGATGCGATGCTTGATGCTGAAAAAGAGATGGTCCGTTTTCTTCATCTTGTGATGTCGGAACCCGATATTGCACGTCTTCCCGTGATGGTTGATTCATCGAAATGGTCCGTTATCGAGGCGGGCCTTCAATGTCTTCAGGGCAAGGCCATTGTCAATTCAATCAGCCTGAAGGAAGGGGAGGAGGTCTTTAAGGAAAGTGCCCGTAAAATAAAAAAATACGGTGCTGCAGCCGTGGTCATGGCTTTTGATGAACAAGGGCAGGCTGCCACCTTCGAACAACGAATAAAAATCTGCCAAAGGGCTTACCGTATACTGGTTGATGAAGTTCATTTTCCGCCGCAGGATATCATTTTCGACCCCAATGTTTTAACTGTCGGGACCGGAATTGAGGAGCACAATAATTATGCACTCGATTTTATCAACGCCACCCGGTGGATAAAGGAGAATCTCCCCTATGCCAAGGTAAGCGGAGGCATATCAAATGTTTCTTTCTCGTTTCGGGGAAATAATACTTTACGCGAAGCATTTCATTCCGTATTTCTTTATCACGCAATTGCTGCAGGGCTTGATATGGGTATTGTCAATCCGGGCATGCTGCAGATCTACGACGAAATTCCCAAAGACCTGCTCGAATATGTCGAGGATGTGATTCTGAACCGCAGACCTGATGCCACAGAACGGATTCTGGCCTTCTCCGAAAACTTAAAGGAAAGCGAAAAAAAGGAAGATAAAATTGAAGAATGGCGTTCATTCTCCGCTGTTGAACGAATCCAGCACGCACTGGTTAAGGGTATCACCGATTATATCGAACAGGATATTGTCGAAATACTGCCTTCCTACAACAGCGCGATCAGGGTGATTGAAGAACCGCTGATGGACGGGATGAACCGGGTGGGCGATCTTTTCGGAAGCGGAAAAATGTTCCTGCCCCAGGTCATTAAGTCGGCGCGGGTCATGAAAAAAGCGGTCGCATTTTTACAACCCTATATTGAACAGGATAAACTTGATCTGAAACAAGCGCCGACGGTAAAAAAGAAGATACTACTGGCCACGGTAAAAGGTGATGTGCATGATATTGGTAAAAATATCGTTGGCGTTGTTCTGGCCTGCAATAATTACGAAGTGATCGACCTTGGTGTGATGGTTCCTGCAGATACCATTCTCGATAAGGCTATCGAATATAATGTTGATATCATCGGGCTAAGCGGACTTATCACCCCTTCCCTCGAAGAGATGGTTCATGTAGCTCATGAGATGGAGCGTCGCGGGTTTAAAATTCCGCTGCTGATTGGCGGCGCAACGACCTCGAAGATTCATACCGCAGTTAAAATTGCCCCCCAGTACAGCCCCCCGGTAGTTTACGTGAAAGATGCCTCGCGCGCGGTGCAGGTTGTGGCAAGCCTTCTGGCCAATGACGCCGAATTTCTGGCAACCGTGAAAACTGAATACAAAGATCTTCGCTCTACGCATAGTGCTAAAAAACCAAAGGAATATCTAACACTCGCCCAGGCCAGGGCGAATAAATTCAATCCGGGATGGAATGAGTCGATGGTTTACCACCCTCTTTTTACAGGAATTAAAGTATTTGAGGATTATTCGCTCGAAGAATTAAGAGAGGATATCGACTGGACCTTTTTCTTCCTGGCATGGGAGTTCAGGGGAAAATTTCCGGCAATCCTCGATGATCCCAAACAGGGTCCGGCGGTCCGGAAGTTTTACGAGGAGGCCAATGATTTCCTTGATGAAATCATTGCAAAAAAGATGATCAGCGCGAAAGGCGTTTTAGGGATATGGCCTGCCAACTCGGATGAGGATGATATTGAATTATATACCGACGAAAGTCGGAAGACTCTGCTGGGTAAGTTCCGCCATTTACGTCAGCAGCAAAAAAGAGGTGACAACCTTCCAAATTATTGTCTGAGCGATTTTGTGGCTCCCAGAAGTTCAGGCATTCCCGATTATTGCGGAGGATTTGCTGTGACAGCGGGCATAGGCCTGGCAGAGTGGGTTGAAAAATTTAAAAAAGAGGGAGATGATTATCATGCGATACTTCTCGAATCACTGGCCGACCGGCTTGCTGAAGCTTTTGCCGAGCGGCTGCACGAAAGGGTGAGAAAAGAGTTTTGGGGTTATGCCCCGGACGAAGACCTGTCGGCACTCGACCTGATTAATTGCAAGTACCAGGGAATACGTCCGGCAGCCGGGTATCCTGCGTGCCCTGAACATTCCGAAAAAAAGGTTTTGTTTGATTTGTTGGGTGCAACAGAAAAGGCTGATATCCACCTTACAGAGCATTTTTCGATGTATCCCACCGCTTCGGTTTGCGGGCAGTATTTTGCACATCGTGATGCAGTGTATTTTGGCCTGGAGCGCATTGCCAAAGACCAGGTTACTGACTTTGCACGGCGGAAAAACGTACCGGTGGAATATGTTGAGAAATTTCTCCCTTCTAATCTTAGTTATAAACTTTAATATCAGATAATTTCATCCACGGCCGCTCTTAAAAAATCACGATTGTAATAATCCTGGTCGATAATCTGATCATCCCATTTAACGATGTCGAGATCAATGGTCCGGGGTCCGAATTTCGGAGCTGTCCTGTCACGTTTGAGCTTGTCTTCAACGTTCTTTAGATAGTGTCGAAATTCGGCCATCTCCATGGAAGTATAAACCCTGGCTGCCCCATTGAGAAAGTCAGGTTGGTCCGTAATGCCGATAGGGGAGGTTTTAACCAGTGATGAAACAGAAATCAGATCCTGATCCTGCCGAAGAAAAAATAAGGCCGCGGCAATATTCTGTTCCGGATCAATATTCGAACCAATTCCTATGATACATTCATGAATCATGGTCGTGAGGCCTCCAGTTGAATTGATACTGAATCTGCAAACCGAAGTGCCTGCGGCTTGTCAATTTCGACTTTCGCCCGTATTACACGTTCATCTTCCATCACCAGCAGTAAAACCTCGTGGGTCAGCTTTTCAAGTAGATAATACTTGCTTTCTGACACAAAAGCAATTATACTTTTTGTAATTGTCTTGTAATTATAAATGCCCTCCTGGTGGTCAGTACTGACAGCTGTCGAAATATCAACTTCAATTTCAAGGTTGATAATGACATCCTGCCGGTTTACCCTTTCCTCAGGGTTAAAGCCTATAATTGTCCGGATAATCAGATTTTTTATACGAATTATCGCCATGTATTCGTCTTTAGGTTCATTCACTGGAAAGGTTAAATATACGAAACTCAAACATCTCTTAAAAATTTTCAAGGCTTTAAGGTTTGTTCAAGCAATTATAAGGGGCGGCTGGCTACTGGCTACTGGCGGCTGGGTGACATTTGCTAATCAATAAAAACTTTAGTCCAAAGCACTAAAGCCACTTAACTTCCTATTTCTCAGATTTATCCCATTCGTTAAGACTTCTCGTCAATATTTACGATTCCAAACTGCCAGTTGCCAGCAGCCAATTGCCAGCAGCATAATTTAAATCCAAATCCTTACATTAAATGTCCCCCTCCGTCACAAAAAATCAATTGACCCGTTAAATCGTCATTATCCAGTATAAAATCGATGCTTTTCAACACCGGAATCAGGCCTGAAGGAATTTTCATCGGGGTTTTGGAAGCGACCTTTTCAAGATATTGCTGGTCCTTCCCCACGGGTGCCATTAAAGCGCCGGGAGCTATTGCATTTATCCTGAAGTGAGGTGCCAGTTCGAGTGCCGCCATTTTCGTCAACTCCCACAGTGACTTTTTTGATAGGGTGTAAGCCAGGTAATTGCTCTTATTATTTGTAATCATGGTGTCGACCATATTAATAATCTGCCCGCCGGATGAAGCATTGACAAAATCATGCATAAGAATAAACGGGGCCACATAATTGATGAGATGATTCGAGTTCAGCATCTCCACTGAAGTTTCCTTAAAGTTCGAAGGCTCAAATACAGAAGCATTATTGACCAGCAGATCGAGATGGCCGAAGTGCTCAAGAACCCGTTTCATAAGTTCACGGGTCTGCTCCGTTAAACTAAAATCGGCCTGGAAAGTGGAAAATCGCTGATCCGGGTACCGTGATTTTAATTCAGCTTCCAGATCAGACATAGCTTTTGAAGAAGTGCGGTAGTGAAGTGCAAGATTCCATCCCTTTTGAGCAAGATGGCTTGCAATTTCGCGTCCAACTCGTATTGCACTTCCGGTTATCAATGCTACTTTAGTCATGCTTCTATTTTTGATAAATTTAATAATTTATTGTAACAAAAAGAATTTTCGGATAACATAACCAACGGATAAGCATCTGCTTTTGTTTCAATATGCAGGATATTTAAAATTTCGTCGTAATGTTGTATATTTAGCCCGCTAAAAAGTTCATCCTATTTATCTTGAAATGAAAAATATTAACGAATCATCAGACGATATTAATCTCTCCGGCTTCCGGTTTTTTAAATCATTAACTGAAGAAGAATTAAAGACCCTGAATTTTGAAAAAACCTGTACAACCTACAAGAAGGGGAGTATTGTTTATAAGGAGGGGAGCAGGCTTACGGGATTCTATTGTGTTATTAAAGGGATTGTAAAGGTGTACAAGACCGGCATTGATGGCAAGGAACAAATCATCCGGTTTGCCCGCAAAGGAGACATTATCGCTTACCGTTCGCTTTTAAGCCAGGAATCGGCGTGTACCACTTCAAAAATCATTGAAGATGCCGTATTATGCCATATCCCATACAAAACCCTGCTAAACCTGATTGAGAAAAATTCATCCTTTTCGCTGGCCATGCTGAGAATCGTTTGCGCCGAGCTAAAAGAGGCGAACGAATACATCACGGATATAGCCCAGAAAACCGTTCGGGAACGGCTCGCCGAGGTTCTGTTACTTCTTAAGGAAAACTTTGATTTGGATACCGATCAGACACTCCAGATTTCATTAACACGCGAAGAATTGGCCAACACTGTCGGAACCGCCACTGAGTCGATCATTCGCCTCCTGTCGGAGTTTAAACAGGATAAGCTCATCGACCTTCAGGGACGAAAAATAAAAATCATCAATCTGCCCGGATTAATAAAAGTGGCCAACATCACAAAGTATTAGGATTTAAACACTTCGTGGTAAAAAGTAGTTTTCAGTAAACTCGGGTGCATTGGTAATCGATTCCTGAGGGTATAGTTACTCCTGTGTTAACCAGGCTTCAGGGTCAAGTTTTGTGCTTTCGCGCCATAACTGAAATTTGAGGACCGTTTTACCATCATCCGTCTGATCGGTAAAAACACTGCCTATCTCTTGTTTTATATCTACAATCTGGCCTGCCTTAACATATACTTCGCTAAGGTTTGAGTAAACAGAAAGGTAGTTTCCGTGTCGAATAATCACCGCAATGTTACCACCCGGTATTGACACCACTTTGGTGACTTCACCCTTGAAAATTGCCCGGGCTTTGGCGTTCGGCTGTGTGGTGATGTCAATGCCCGAATTGCGTACAATTACATATTTCAAAACAGCATGAGGATGTTCACCAAAATGACCTGTTATTAAGCCACGCTGCACAGGCCAGGGAAACTTGCCGCGGTTATTTGAAAAATCACCGGATAACGCCTTTTCAGCAGGTGTCAAAGCAAAACCCGGCTCAGCAGTTGTTTTCCCCGATTTTTTCGCTTCGTCTGCAATAACCCTTTCTATTTCCCTCTCTAACTTCAATTCTGCCCTCCGTTGATTATCAAGCTTTTTCCTTAAATCCTTCTCCTTTTGCTGTAGTTCGGAATACACCTCATTCTGCTGCCGTTTTTGCTGCTCAATAATCTTCGTCTGGCTGACTTTCGAAACCAATAAATTCTGTTTTGCTTCCTTCCGCTTATTGAATTCGTCCAATTGGTTACTGATTGAATTTTTAAATTCAATGATCCGCTCCGCTTGTTTGCGCCGGTAATCAGCGTATTGTCTTAAATAAATAAACCGTTTATAAGCCTGGTTGAAATCCTGGGATGAAAGCAGGAAAAGCCATTGGTTATTATTATCCTGGTTTCTGTAGGCATACCTGATCATTGCTGCATACTTGAGCTTAACCGTCTGTAATGCATTGCTCAGCGAATCGATGCGTTTTAAGTTTTGTTCAATGGATGCGTCGAGGTAACCGATCTCGCCCGTGATGTTGTTGATAAGTTTATCCTGAAGTTTAATTTGACGTTCGAGCACAGCTAGTCTGTTCAGGGAAACTTTTGCATTGCTGTTTGTCTCCTTCAACAAATTATTGATGTATTCAATTTCTGACGCCGTCTTTTCTTTCTGTATCCGTAATTCTTCAAGCGACTGCGCTGAAGTGTTTAGTACAAGGCATATCAAAAATAAAAAAATGATCAGTTTTAACCGTTTTAAAGCAGGATATACCATTGATAACTAATAATTTGACACTTATATTATTGAATCAATTTCTTTTTATATTTCGCAGGTATGGAAAATCCAAAATTCTGCTCATCATTCAGACTGACCCTTGATAATTCGACCGACAACTCAGTCTTTTTGTCACCGGTCAGTTGCATTTCCATTTTCCCGGGGAACCATTGATCCATTACTTTTTCATAATTCGAAATATTCAGAACTATACCCTTGTTGGTGTCCAGATCATTAAAAACCATTCGTCGTACCACGAAAGAATCGGGATCAATATAGATATCCTGTTTGATCACATGTCCGTCTTCCAGACGATTCCGGTACCTGTCGAGCTTATCTTCATTTTTGTTGAATTTCCTGATTTTACGGTCACGTAAAGAGGAAATTTTATACATGTCATCCTCAATTTCACAATAGAATTCCTTAAACTCATGTTCTGTATCCTGGTTAAAAGAAAACAGTTGATTGCTCAGAAGTGCCTGCAATACATTGAAGTCAATATCCATGTCGAGCCAATTGCTCAGGTAATTATTATTCCCTGTAAGTACCTCCTGTTCCATGAAGTTGACCATTATAAATGAATCGGTATTAACTTCCAGTTTTCCCATTGGAATTGAAAGTTTTTGAGCATTTAACTGGATAATACTATCACGCCTGATTTTATAGGATCCGCGAATGGAGGTAGTCCTGTCTTCGTTCGTAAAAGTCAGTGTCAGTTTTTTAACCGATAAGGTTTCGAAATTTAACGAATTTTCATTGGTCATTTTAATTACCTTACCTACACTGTAACGTTTTATCCGTTTTGGTGCTGTAACCTTCTCGACGTGCTTACAACCAGCGAATAAAACTACCAGTACAATAATCCAGACTGCGAAATACTTACCCGAATACATGCTGTTACTTTTCTTTTGTTTCAATATATTTCTTCTCTGCAATTTTCTGCTGTAGTATTTTTGTGTCATTACCCATCTTAAGCGACTTTTTCCACTGGGACAACGCATTTTCCTTATCGTTAAGATAATAAAGAATGTCGCCGTAATGTTCGACAAGGACAGCACTGTCTTCTGAGTTTTTCGAAAGAGCGATCTCCATGTAAAATTTAGCAAGCTGGTAATCTTTTTTCATAAAAAAAACCCAGGCATAAGTATCCAGGTAGGTTGCATTATCAGGATTGGCCTGAACCACTTTTGCACTTAGTTGCTCCGCGGTTCCGAGCCGCTCGCCTTTCAACGAGAGGTAATAGGCATAATTATTCATGGCCATATAATTTTCGGGATCCAATTCAACAACCTTATCGAACACGTTGAAGGCATCGTTGAACCGTTTGAGGTTATAATAAGCCTCGGCCTGGTAGGTATATAGCTGTGAAAGGATCTTGGGATCATTTTTGGCGTGTACAATACCCGAATCGATGACCGAAAGGAGCTCATTGTATTGCTTCAGTTGTAGCAGACCCACCGCTTTGAGGATATAGATTAACGGCTGTTCAGGAAAATATTTAAGTGCCTTGTTGCTGTCGTCATTCATTGCCTGCCAGTCGAACAGATCGTTGTTGATGAGCAAAAGGCGTTCCCAGTACATGTATGCATCTTTCTTTATATCCAGCACAAGTCTTAATTGTTCGCGGGCCTCAGCTAATTGCTTTTTATTCAGGTAGTAATCAACCATTAATGCCCGCGGGCGTTCATCATCAATATGGGTATCAATTAACAGATGAATTAATTCGAGTTGTTTTGCCTCCGATAGTTTTGTAGGTCCGGGCTGAACCAGTAACATGTACATCTGAGCTTTCGTTTCAAGGTCAAGCGAAGAGTTTTTGAATGCCTGTTTCAGGTGTTCATAAGCCTTAACCGAATCATTAACTTCGAGGTAAAAACTGGCAATTGAGAGGTGAACAAATCCATCGTTCGGATCAATTTGTAGTATTTTATTGTAATTTTCAAGGGCCTTCTCCCGGTTTTTATCAGCCAGGTACATATCGGCCAGCAGTCCGTAATATTTGGAATCAGAGGGATTGGCCTTAATGAGTTTTTCAATCTCAGCATAGGCGGCAGGCTTGTTATTCTGTTTGATGTAGATTTGCTGTTTTCCCACGGCAATGGGTTCAGTTAAACCCATCTTTTTTTCGAGCTGCGTATAGATGCCAAGCGCCTGATCGTATTTACCGGCCAATGTAAGCAGGGCAGCCTGGTAAAACGGGTAATCGGGATTATCAGGAAATAAGCCGGAAAGAGTGGCATATTCTGAAGCAGCCTTCTCGTATAACTTGTTTTGCTGGTAGACCTTGATCAGTAAAAGTCGGTAATACTGATTGCCCGGATTTAGTGAAACGGCCTTTTCGAGTATAAACATTGAACTCTGGAAATCGCCTTTAGCGACATGAATATTGGCCATTTCGTAAAGTGTAGCCGAAGAACGGGAATCAATTTCAAGACAACGCGAAAATATTTTAATCGCCTCATCCAAATTGTTCAGTGTCCTTTGCTTGAGCCCTTCAATAAACAGGTATTCAAACTCTTTACGTTCATCTTCGCTCAGTTTTATTTCGCTTGTGTCAGCTGCTAAAACGGTGGCAGCAGGTGCCGGAGCAGTTTTCTGAACTTTACACGAAAAAACAGCGTATGAACATACCGTAATCCACAAAATAGCAATCAGTCTCTCTTTACTTATCATTCTAAAAAATTTAAATTCTTAACAGGCAGGCATATATCGGATCAGTGCTTACCGGTATGTCCAAATCCTCCTTCACCTCTCAGGGTATCTTCGAGTATTTCAACTTGTTCCCAATTTACCGTCTGGTGAGCCGCGACAATCATTTGCGCAATGCGTTCGCCATGTTGAATAACAAACTCTTCAGAAGAAAGATTAATCAGGATTACCATCACCTCGCCACGATAATCCGCATCAATAGTTCCGGGAGAGTTAAGGACCGTAATTCCTTTTTTCAATGCAAGCCCGCTGCGCGGTCTTACCTGGGCTTCGTACCCGACAGGCAATTCAATGAATAATCCGGTCGGAATCAGTTTTCGCTCAAGCGATTTAAGGGTAACTGCCTCACTCAGATTTGCCCTCAGATCCATTCCGGCAGCATGTTCAGTACTATATTCGGGCAAGCTGTTGGTCGATTTATTAACAATTTTCAGTCTCATTTGAATATTTTTCAATTTGCTAAGATAGCAAACAATTCCAAACGTCCTTTCCTTTCATTTTCACTTCCTTCTGAAGTGAACTAATCCCTTCAGATCAGCTTTTTCCTTTACTGCAATGAACATGAAGAAAATCATCAGCAAAAATGTATTAAATCCAAGATGAATAAGATCACTCTTCCACTGGATATTTCGTTCAACCAGGTACAGGAAAACAGTCATCAAAAAATAGGTGCCAATTCTTTTTAATTCATATTTTACCGGGAAATGTTTCTGCCCGACAAAATACGACATAACAGTCATCACCAAAGAGGCAGTAAAAAAGGCATAGCCACATGCCATAAAACCAAAAACCGGAATTAAAAGAACATTTAATGTGATTGTAATAATAGCCCCGATAATCGCGAATCTTGCCCCAAAATGAGTCTGGTCTGTGAGTTTATACCACAGTGATTGCGTATAAAAAATTCCCAGGAACAAATTTCCCATCAACAACCATGGCACTACTTTTAATCCCTGATGATATCCCATCTCATCAGAACCGATAAAGTATTTCAGAATATCCATGTAGAACATGACACCTAAAAAAATAACCAGACCCAGGATCACGAAATATTTCATGATTACTGCATACGCCTTCTTTGAATCCTCATTTTTAAAGTGAGAGAATAAAAAGGGTTCAAATGAAAACCGGAATGCCTGAATGAAAAGTGACATAAGAATCGCGAGTTTACTGCTGGCAGAATAGATTCCCAAGGTACTTGCCGGGTTAACTTCTGTAAGCTCCGGCAACAGAATTTTATCAATTTGCAGATTAACCATACCCGCAATACCTATTATCAGTATAGGCCATCCGTATTTTAACATCTGCCGGAGAATTGTAAAATCGAAATCAGACATTTTCACCTTAAGATCGGGAATGAACAGGAGTAGTGTAACCACTGAAGCGATCAAATAGGACAAAAATGCATAACCAATGCCTATATTTTCGTTATAAATATACTGAATAAAAGAGTCGGGATTGGCTTGAAGAATTCTTGGACACAGGAAAATCCAGAATACATTCAGCAGAATACTGAGCGCAATATTTACAGATTTTAAAATGGCAAATTTTACGGGCCTTGACTGCAATCGTAGTTTTGCAAACGGAATGGCACTCAAGGCGTCCGCCGCCACAGTAATTCCCATCCATATGATATAATTCTGATGCCCCTCATAGCTCATCCAGGATGAAATAGTTCCGGAAAAGCCAACGACTAAAATAATAAAACTTAACGAAGTGATGCCTAACGAAACCAGTGACGTAGAATAAACCTTTTCGGGATTTTCACTTCTGCCCGCAAACCGGAAATACGCAGTTTCCATACCATAGGTGAGAATAACCTGGAAAAAAGCAACAAATGCCAGGATATTACTTAAAATTCCAAACTCAGCGGTTACAAAGGTATAGGTATAAAGAGGAGTAAGCCATAAATTTAAAAATCTTCCCACAATGCTGGGCACACCGTAAATTACAGTCTCTCCTGCAAGTTTTTTTAATCCACTCAAAACAGGTTATTTATTAATGTTCAAAATACAAAGATAATGCTTTAGATTGTTCAGGTTATAATTAATCACCATCAAATGCGGGGTAACGTTCCACGTGAAGCATTGTTAATAAAACACACCCATTTTGTTAATAACCGCCGATTTTTATATAATTTACCCGATTGAAATTTTTATCAGTAAATTACTATTTGTTAATTGAATATGAGACCACTAACGGCATTTGTATTTTTTATTTTTTTGACCTCCTTTGTACTGATGAACTGTGCACAGTCTGCAAAACGAACCCGAAAACCTGTAACTTTCATCCATATAGATCCTAAAAATAAAAAATATACTGTAGGAGATAAGTTAACTGTTAATTTACAGACTAAAATAAAGGATGGAGAACTGGACAAAACCGAAGTTTTTCTGGATGGGAAACTGGTGTTTACAAGTGACAAATCTGAAAATTCTTTTGATATTGAAACAGTTGATTTTGGAGTAGGTACCCATTATCTGAAAACGATCGCTGCAACCGGTGATGGTACAATGGGAGAAAATTATGCAGATTTTCTGCTTCTTTCGGATATTGTTCCTGAAAAATTCAGTTATAAGGTAATTAAAACCTATCCTCATCAAAATGAAGGATTTACCGAAGGATTTGAAATAAGGGACGGGTATCTTTACGAAGGTACAGGTCAGGAAGGAAGTTCAGCAATTCACAAGACCGATCTTTCAACCTGGAAAATAGTAAAGGAATTTAAGCTCGAAGATCAGTATTTTGGTGAAGGCATAACGATTTTGAATGATAAATTATACCAGCTCACTTATAAAACAAAGATCGGATTTGTACGCGATCTGAAAAGTTTTGAAGTGCTCAAAACCTGGAATTTCAAAAGTGAACAGGGCTGGGGGCTAACCAATGATGGCCAGTCATTAATTATGAGCGATGGTACTGAGTTCTTAACCTATATTGATCCGCAAACACTCAAGGAGACCAAAAGAATACAGGTGTGTAATCACAGGGGGGTCATCAAAAATATAAACGAACTGGAATACATTAAAGGCGAAATATGGGCCAATATATGGACAAGTGACCTTCTTGTAAGAATAGATGCCAAAACGGGCAAAATCATCGCTGAAATCGATTTAAAAGGTCTTTTGTCTTCCGGTATCAACACAAGCAAAACGCAGGTGGATGTACTTAACGGGATTGCCTGGGATAATAAAACGGATAAGCTCTATGTGACCGGAAAACTGTGGCCAAAAATTTTCGAAATCGAACCGGTTAAAAGATAAAATAGTCTAAAACAGAGTTTGAGTATTGTCTTTTCTCCAGATTTTGTTTAAATGATGATATGCCAGTTCAGTAGCTTCCCTTCCACGCGGGGTACGTTTTAAAAATCCTTCCTTGATAAGGAAAGGTTCATACACCTCTTCGATAGTTCCTGCATCTTCACTTACGGCTGTGGCAATCGTCGTTAAACCGATAGGGCCCCCTTTAAATTTATCAATAATAGTAGTTAAGATTCTGTTATCCATCTCATCCAGTCCATACTTGTCAATGTTTAACGCTTCGAGCGAATAACGGGTAATTTCAAGATTAATCTCACCATTTCCTTTTACCATTGCAAAATCACGTACCCTTCTCAGAAGAGCATTCACTATTCGCGGGGTTCCCCTGCTTCGGCGGGCAATTTCAACAGCAGCATCCTGGTATATTTTGACATCAAGAATTTTTGCGGAGCGTTTTACAATCGCGGTCAAAACTTCAAGGTCATAGTATTCGAGATGGCAGTTTATCCCAAAACGGGCACGCAGAGGGGCGGTGAGTAAGCCGCTTCGTGTGGTGGCTCCTATTAAGGTAAAGTGATTCAGATCAAGCTGGATTGAACGCGCACTTGGACCTTTATCGATCATTATATCAATGCGATAATCCTCCATTGCCGAATAAAGGTATTCTTCCACAACGGCACTCAGGCGGTGAATTTCATCGATAAAGAGTACATCATTGGTTTCAAGGTTTGTGAGTACACCTGCCAGATCGCCCGGTTTGTCGAGTACAGGGCCGGAAGTCAGTTTCAGATTCACTCCCAGTTCATTGGCAATAATATTTGATAAGGTAGTTTTGCCCAATCCGGGCGGACCGTGTAGCAGAACATGATCGAGTGATTCGCCTCTCATCACAGCGGCACGTACAAAAACCTGCAGGTTGTCAACAATTTTATTTTGTCCGCTAAAATCGCAGAAACGAAGTGGTCTTAGTTTAGTGTCAAACTCTTTATCTAAACTATCGGTGCTGTCTCCGCGTAAATCAATAAAATCATCCATACATTAATGAGGCTTAAGGGCGCAAAAGTACGCTTTGAAAGTGTGAATTCAATCATTGATTTAAGGCAATGAACTCAAAATTTCACGAAATTTATTGATATCGAAAGGTTTTTCAAGAATATCATCCATACCTCCCTGGATACACTTTTCCCGGTCGTTGTTGATTGTATTGGCAGTAAAAGCGATTATGGGTATACTTTTTCCATTCTTATTTTGACTTTCAATATTGCGAATCTCCCGGGTGGCTTCAAAACCGTCCATAACAGGCATCATGATATCCATTAATATAAGATCAAACTTCTGTTTTTTAAACATTTCAACACCTTCCAGACCATTTACAGCAATCGATACATTGTAATTATACCGCGTTAGACTAATTTTCATTAATCTTTGGTTCAGTTCATTATCTTCCACTAAAAGAATTGATAACTTGTTATTGAAATTCATCTGTTATGACATTGTATTAGATTGCCAAAGTTACACATTTTAAATCCTATGATTTCCATTTGCCATCTAAGAAATTGATTTTTCATTTTCAACAAGCATATAGATATTTAATATTGTTTTTAAAACTTTAAAGAAGATGTATATTTTAATAGTCCGTTAACAACGTTAAAAAGTTTTTTTTTTTTTCTTGTTTTATTGGCAATTTAAAGTTATTAGGCACAAAATTAACTGATATTAACATCGTAAATAGTTTATTTATAACCTTGTACATTTCTATTGACGGATTGTTAACAGTGATGTTGTGTTCGAATATTTACGGTATATTTTGTGATTTGGGTGTGAATTACTCTTTCGTTTTAAGTTATTATTTGCTGTTAAAAATTTGTGGTTTGTCCGGATTTTTTTGCATACGGAAGGATTCCTCCTTTTGTTTTTATTTTTAGTAATTATTTTGTAACAATTATTAACACGTAGTCAACATTTACTGTTAACAATCCTATGAATGCCCTATATATTATTATGTATTATTATATAAGGGTACAATTTAGTATTTTTCGGAAGTGTTTTTAAATAAATTGTAATGGAAAATATCGGTGTTGCATCTGATCATGCAGGATATGATCTTAAGTGTCTGATCATATCTCATTTGGAGAAGAGTGGGTTTAGTATAAAAGATTTTGGATGCAATTCTGCAAAACCTTGTGATTATGCCGATTTTGCTCATTTATTGGGTTATGCAATTGATAGCAAAGAAATCGAAAGAGGTATCGTATTTTGCGGGAGCGGCAACGGGATTAATATGACAATTAATAAACATCAGGGTGTACGCTCTGCCTTGTGCTGGAATACTGAAATTCTGTCGCTGGCGCGTCAGCATAATGATGCCAATGTTTTATCGATACCGGCAAGATTTGTGACAGAAGAATTAGCGTTGAGAATGGTGGATATTTTTCTGGAGGAAGCTTTTCAGGGTGGGAGACATGTGGCTCGGATTGAAAAAATTCCGTTACCGAAATAATATTTTTCTAAAATGGCAGGCGTCTATTTTCATATTCCTTTTTGCAGACAAAAGTGTAATTATTGTGATTTTTATTCCCGGAGAGATTCCGGGGAACAGAACATCTTGTTAAATCGGAAATGAAAGAGTTGGTTATTCGCCAGAACTATCTGGAGGGTGAAATTGTTAATACTATATATTTCGGTGGAGGAACACCTTCGTTATTAACTACCGGGCAGGTGACAGAATTGCTCGATACAGTTAGACAGAATTATAACGTGTCGCCTGATTGCGAAATTACTTTTGAGGCAAATCCTGACGATTTGTCTGAGGAGTATCTCTTACAGCTTCGACAGGCTGCAGTAAATAGATTAAGTATTGGTATTCAGAGTTTTAACGATGATATACTTAAGTTTCTTGGGCGGAGACATGATAGTAAAAAGTTAAACGAAATTGTAAATTATGCGCAGAGGGCAGGCTTCGGTAATATCTCTGCGGATCTGATTTTTGCTATTCCGGGAATGAATTTTGAAGTTTATATGGATTCGCTTCAAAAGATGATCAGGCTTAATATTCAGCATATTTCTGCGTATTCACTCACTATAGAAAAGGGGACCTACTTTTATAAACTGGTCCAAAACAATGATTTAAGTGAAGTAAGTGAGGAAGAAATGCTCAGACAATTCAATGCAACCATCGACATTCTTTCGCGGAATGGTTTTGTGCAGTATGAGATAAGTAATTATGCAAAAGCAGGATTTAAGTCAAAACATAATTGCTCATACTGGGAGAATATAAAGTACCTGGGTATAGGTCCTTCAGCTCACAGTTATAATCTTGTTTCACGGCAGTGGAACATAAGCGATACACGGAAATATTGCCAGAGTATTGAACAATCGGAAACCTGCCATGAAATTGAATATCTTTCAGATAATGACCGATTTAATGAATATTTAATTACTGGTTTAAGAAAAATGGAAGGAATTTCTGTTGATTATGTTAATAATAATTTTAACGATAAAATCAGGCGCCATTTTAAGGTGGAGGTTGACAAGCTGGTTGTTGAAGATCTGATCAGTTACCAGGTCGCTAATGTTGCATTAACACGAAAGGGAATGCTTCTTTCCGATTTTGTAGTACGACAGCTATATATTATATAAAAAGTTGTAAATGAATAATATACAATTTAAGCAGGAAATATTTATTCCTTCAACCATCGAGGGTTTGAATAAGTGTCTTGATATTGTATACACGATCACCAAACAATGTGATCTTGACGCAGATACCAGTTTCAGATTGCATACCGTTATTATAGAGGCGGTCGAAAATGCTATAATTCACGGGAATAAATTTATAAGGGATTCTGATGTAAGAGTACTTATAATGGTTGGTTTGCATGAAATTGTCCTGGAGATAGAAGATAAAGGAGATGGATTTGACCTTACCGGAGTTTCTTCTCCGCTGGAGGCACACAGACTTGGACTGGAGGGAGGGCGCGGAATTTTCTTTATACAACGTCTGAGTTTAAGTTGTTATACTGTGGGAAAAGGTAATATCATCAGAATTAAATTAAAAAGATAATGTCAATATCGTTTCATAATGAAGGAGTTAAAAAACCAAAATTGCCATATAGAATTGTTTCAACATGGTTAAAGGCGATCATTAGCAGGTTCAATTGTATTACCGGCGATTTAACTTACATCTTTTGTGATGATGAATATTTAAAAGATATCAATAACAAATATCTTCAGCATGATTATTACACCGATATCGTAACCTTTGATTATTGTAAGGAAAATAATATTTCCGGTGACATGTTTATCAGTGTGGAGAGGGTACAGGAAAATTCAGTATTATTTGAATGTAATTTTGAGAACGAATTATTGCGGGTCATGGTTCACGGTTTACTTCATTTATTAGGTCATAAGGATAAAACCGAAAGTGAGACTGAAACAATGAGGGGACTTGAGAACGAATGCATTTTTATGTTTAGAGAGATTTGTAATGGATGTATTAAATGAATATGATATAATTGTTGTTGGCGGAGGACATGCAGGGTGTGAAGCTGCTGCTGCTGCGGCAACATTAGGCTCAAGTGTTTTGCTGATCACAATGGATTTAAACAGGATGGCACAGATGAGTTGCAACCCTGCTGTTGGTGGAATCGCGAAAGGACAAATTGTCCGTGAGATTGATGCATTGGGGGGAAACATGGGAATTATTTCAGATTTATCCACGCTTCAGTTCCGGATGTTAAACCTTTCGAAAGGGCCCGCGATGTGGAGTCCTCGGGCGCAGTGTGATAAAATCAAATTCTCAGCGATTTGGAAAAACACGCTTGAATCGGTTAAAAATCTTGATTTCTGGCAGGGAACTGTGGTAAATCTGGTTTTTGAAGGTGATGTGGTTACCGGAGTGGAAACTGAAATTGGGGTAGGGTTTAAATCAAAATGTGTGATTTTAACCAATGGAACTTTTTTGAATGGGTTAATGCATTTTGGTACTTCAAAAGTTTCTGGAGGCAGGATTTCCGAACCTGCTTCAGTTGGACTCACCGGGCAGCTGACATCAGCAGGTTTTATAGCAGGACGGATGAAAACCGGTACTCCGGTGCGCATTGATAAACGGACCATAGATTTTTCAATGTTATTAAAACAGGAGGGCGATGACAGTGGCGAACGTTTCAGTTTTTTACCCGGGCATGAATCCGGTTTAAAACAATTACCCTGTTACATTACCTATACCAATTCCAAAGTTCATGAAATTATAAAATCGGGGTTCAAGGATTCACCTTTATTTGATGGAACGATCCAGGGATTAGGTCCCCGGTATTGTCCAAGTATCGAAACTAAACTGGTAACTTTTGCCGATAAGGAAATGCATCAGTTGTTTCTTGAACCGGAAGGGGAGGACTCGCTGGAATACTATCTAAACGGGTTTTCATCGTCTCTGAATTGGCGTGTTCAGAATGATGCGATCCATTGTATACCCGGTCTTGAAAATGCAAAAATACTGAAACCGGGATATGCCATTGAATACGATTATTTCGATCCCACTCAGTTGCACCATACCCTTGAAACCAAGCTGATTAAAAATTTGTACTTCTCGGGGCAGATTAATGGGACTACCGGATATGAAGAAGCGGGAGCCCAGGGATTGATGGCAGGGATAAATGCACATTTGAAAATTACAGGGGGTGAACCATTGATTTTGTCCCGAAATGAGGCTTATATCGGGGTACTGATAGACGATCTGGTGACAAAAGGGGTGGATGAACCTTACAGGATGTTCACCAGCAGGGCTGAGTACAGGCTCCTGTTAAGGCAGGATAATGCGGATGAGCGGCTCACTCCGGTAGGATATAAGATCGGACTTGTGTCAGAACACCGGTATGCGATTTACCGGAAAAAGCTCGATTTCAGAAATAAAGTCATGGATTTCTGCAAAAGTTATTCTGTTAAAGCAGATATGGTAAGTGACCTTTTAACGGGAAAAGGGACTGCCACTCTGAGCCATGGTGCAAAGCTTGATGTCCTCATTATGCGGCCCCAGCTATCGATTTTTGATTTCATAGCTGTTCTTCCCCGTTTTGAAAAAGTGTACAAAAGCATTGATGAATCGATTCGGAAAGAAGTCATGGAGTCGGCTGAGATACTCATTAAATATTCAGGATATATCGAGAGAGAAGGTTCCGTCGCTGAAAAATACAGGAGACTCGAAGGAATTTTTATAGATAAAAAGTTTAATTATCAGCAACTTGAATCACTGTCTACCGAAGCACGGCAGAAACTTGAAAAGATTCAGCCTAAAACGATAGGGCAGGCGAGCCGCATTCCAGGGGTTTCACCGAGTGATATTAATGTGCTTCTTGTACTTTTAGGCCGGTAGTGTTCCACGTGGAACTATTTATAAAACTAAATTATTGATAAAAATGACAAGTATTGTGGATTATGATGTTGTAAAAAAATCGATCAGGAATATTCCGGATTTTCCAAAGCTGGGAATTCATTTCAAGGATGTATCATCTTCGTATCAGATGGGCGAAATCTTCGGTTATATAGCTAATGAAATTTACGATCATTATAAGGATGCGGGCATAACGAAGGTAGTGGGAATCGAATCGCGCGGATTTATTCTTGGAAGTGTGCTCGCTTATAAGCTTAATGCCGGCTTTGTCCCCATCAGAAAACCGGGTAAATTGCCTTCCGAAATATATTCGCAATCGTATGAACTTGAGTATGGATTTGATACACTTGAAATTCATCGGGATGCACTCATTTCAGATGATGTTGTATTAATTCATGATGATTTGCTTGCAACAGGAGGAACAATAGGTGCCGCAATCGAATTGGTCAGAAAATTCAACGTATCAAAAGCGTATGTTAATTTCTTTGTGGAGCTCGATTTTTTAAAGGGCGCGGCCAGGATTGATCCATCTGTTTCAACATGGTCCATGATCCATTTTTAAGGATAAAATAATGGAAGAGGAGAATTTATTTTCAGCAAAAGTCAGGGAAATCGTCCATAATTTGCCCGAATCTCCCGGGGTATACCAATATTTCAATGCTGAAGGTAAAATCATCTACGTGGGTAAGGCCAAGAACCTGCGAAAGCGGGTTGCCTCGTATTTTTCACAAAAACAGGTCAACCGCAAAACCCTTATCCTTGTCCGGAACATTGCTGAGGTTAGGCATATCATGGTTGAATCAGAAGAAGACGCCCTGCTTCTTGAAAATAATCTGATTAAAAAATACCAGCCAAGGTATAACGTGTTGTTAAAAGATGACAAATCCTTTCCTTGGATCTGCGTTAAAAACGAACATTTTCCCAGGGTTTTTTTTACAAGAAATGTGATCAGGGACGGTTCAGTTTATTTTGGACCCTATACATCGGTCGGAATGGTACGAACCATACTCGATGTCATCCGAAGACTTTATCCGATCCGGACATGCAGTTTAAACCTTTCACCAGCGAATATTGCAAAGAGCAAATACAAAGTTTGCCTTGAATTTCAAATTGGCAACTGCAAGGGACCCTGTGAAAATTTGCAGTCAGAAACGGACTATCTGGAGAATATTGCACAGATAAAGGAAATCCTCAAGGGTAATTTGTCTGCCGTAATTGCGCATCTAAAGGGGAGGATGGAGCAGTTTGCATCGGAATACAAATTTGAAGAGGCAGGTATTTTTAAAAATAAAATTGCAATACTCGAAAATTACAAGAGCAAATCAACCATTGTAAGCTCATCCATCACAAATGTTGATGTATTTTCGTTTGATGAGGACGATGCCTACGGTTACGTAAATTTCCTTAGAGTTGTCGACGGTGCCATTATTCAGGCTCATACGCTTGAAATAAAGAAAAGGCTTGATGAACCAAAAGAAGAATTGCTCGCACTGGGAATCATTGAAATCAGGCAGAAATTTTTCCTTAATTCAAAGGAAATAATTTTACCTTTCTGGATTGATATGCAATTAAAGGACGTTAAACTGATCATACCTCAGATTGGAGACAAACGCAAACTGCTTGAATTATCCGAAAGAAATGTAAAGTTTTATAAGCTGGATAAAAACAAGCAATTGTCATTAAAGTCGCCGGAGACCCGGACTGAGCGATTACTTGAGAAGATTAAGTCCGATTTGCGGCTGAGTGAGTTGCCTCACCGGATCGAATGTTTTGATAATTCCAATATGCAAGGGGCTCAGCCTGTTGCAGCCTGCGTAGTATTTATCGATGGAAAGCCGGCAAGGCGGGAATACCGGCATTTCAATGTTAAAACGGTTGTAGGACCTGATGATTTTGCCTCGATGGAAGAGATTATTTACCGGCGTTATTTCAGGGTAATCAATGAAGCAGGTGACCTGCCGCAACTCATTGTAATTGATGGTGGTAAAGGTCAGCTAAGTTCTGCTGTCGGAACACTTGAAAAACTCAATATCAGGGGAAAAGTAGCGGCGGTAGGAATTGCAAAAAAGCTGGAGGAAATTATCTATCCTGATGACCCAATCCCATTGTACCTGGATAAAAATTCGGAAACGCTGCGTGTGTTGCAACATTTACGAAACGAAGCACACCGTTTTGGAATTACTTTTCATCGCAACAAACGTTCAAAAGAGTTTATTCTAAGTGAACTTGAGCAGATTCCTGGCATAGGTGAAAAGACAATAGAGGTTTTGCTCAGGAAATTTAAATCAATCACACGTTTAAAAGATGTGCCATTGAATGAAATCAGTCAGGAGATTGGAATTGCGAGGGCTCAAAAAATTGTTGCTTATTTTAATAAACGTGAATAGGGCAGAAGCCAGGCCGGATTTAATTATCTGCTTAAAATAGATGGTTGCAAAACTCAGGTATATTGAAATTTGGGTGTAATCCGATTATTGAATTAGTTTCAAATAGTCTTTTAATTTCGTGGTAATCATGCTTTACATTCAGGAGTAAGTTGAAAGCGATACCGTAAATTGGATCGGATAGCTGAGCCGTATTTGATGTTATGCTCCTGATAACTCCTTTTTCAACCTGCATTTCGATTTTTAGGGTGTTATCTGATAGTTTAAAACTATTTTGAAACAAATATTTGGGTGAATATCCGTAAATCCAGTCCCATGTCTCATAACGCGCACCGGCTATTTGTTTTATTTCTGCAATCTCCTGATCGCTAAGTGCCTCCAAGTGCGGGTTAATTGTTTTATTAACTATTTTAAAGAATAGATCCCGGGCAAAACTGGTTATGGGTTGGGGATGATCCATGTAACTGGCAATATTTACCACCTTTGACCTGACCGATTTAATTGACTTGTCGACGTATTTTTCAGGATTATTCCGTAAGGCATCCGAAAGCTGGCTTAAATCGGAATTATATAGGAGCGTTCCGTGAGAAAGAACCCTGCTCTTGAAAATATGCATGGCATTTCCCGATATCTTTTTACCTTCAATGAGCAGGTCATGACGTTCCGAAAATTTTGCATCCAGACCCATGGCTCTTAAAGCTTCCAGTACCGGGGAGGTAAACCGGGCAAAATTAATTTTATCAGGATTAGGAGAATTGTGTATAAAGCTGAAATTTAAGTTATTAAGATCATGGAATACAGTTCCTCCTCCCGATATCCGTCTCGCAAGTTTTATGTTATTGTTAAGTACAAAAGGAAGATTAATTTCCGACAGTAAATTCTGGTGTTTTCCAACAACTATGCAGGGTTCATTAATGTAAATTAAGAAAAGTTCATCGTCGTTGTTTTTAAGGAAGTATTCCTCAGTCGCAAGATTGAACCACGGATCAGAGCTGGCAGAAATTATACATCTCATTTTCTTTTTGGTTATGTTTTTATCAATACAGACTAATTAACATATTAATACAATTGTGTTTAATACGTTATAGTTTACAAAGATATATTTACCGATTCAATAAGTGGTTATTTACTTGTTTTCAGTTGTTTTTTGTAGCTTTGAATCAAATCGGGTAGTTCATCGGATGTATGAAGTTTTGGAAATATTTCAAATATAGCCGAAAATAAGTTGGATTTTTATTGCCGGTTGACAAACTTTTTCCTGATATTTGATAAAATCCTGCAAAGGTTATCATCTTTGTTTACGGCAATAAAATGTTTTTCGTGAAATTCTGATGATAAAATGAAGGAGCACTATCGGATAATTTTTTGACAAAATGACAATTAAAGAAGACACAGCGCTATATATTCAACTAAAGGAAGCCTATACGGAAGTTAACCTGAACAGGATCTCACGCAATCTTATCAGGCTCTATAGTGAACAGCAATTCGATAAGTTAAAGAGAATTGTGGCAATGATTGCTGATTGGGTAAGTATAAAAATCGGAGAGGACAGGAAAGGCTTTTCAAAGCTGATTATGCTGTACCATCCTGATCGCATACAGTATTATCACGATGAACTTGAAAATTACCTTATTTCGAAAAACAGGGAAAGGCTGAGTCGACTGGAGCACATACTGGCTATTCAGGATATTGAGGAAATCGCTTTTATACTTGATAATTACGAAGATATCGACTATTCACCCGAATATGGCTGGGATATGGATATTTCAGGTTTTAGTTATTTTTCCGAAGCGGGGTCATCTAAACATTCTGTACGAAAAACTAAGGTATCGAAAAATACTTACTCGTTTTACGATGCAGTCAGGATCCGGAACTATGGAAATACAACTACCAGTATTTCAATCTGTTATTTTGAAGATTGGGATGAAATTGAACTGGCAGAGAGTGAGATTTTTGATCTTGACGGGATTGAATACTGCATTAACGCGGTGTCAATCGATCTGTCCGGAAATTCGATAACAGATATTTCCCCGCTTTTTGGACTCCCGGCAATTGAAGAACTCAATCTTTCGAATAATAAAATTGGCTATATTGATGCCTTAAGCAATTTGCTTAAACTTAAAACGGTCGACTTGTCAAATAACCGTATTGATGACATATCCCCACTTTTGGATCTTCCAAAACTTGAATTCTGTGATCTTTCAGGAAATAAAATTCCTCCTGCCCAGATCCGGGAACTCGAGGAACTTGGAATTTCGGTGTGTCATGATTAAAATTTAAAATTCCAGGTTATCGAGGGGATGACCGAGAAGAGATACAGTTTAACCGCTTCTGTTTCAGAAGGATCATCATCGTTGGTGCGAAATAATATTGAGTACGCATTTTTACGGCCGTAGGCGTTAAAAATACCCAGATTGAGTTCTGATCTGAATTTGCGGTTTTGCCTGAGCAATAATGTTGCCCCCAGGTCGAGCCGGTGATAGTCTGGCATTCTATAGCCATTTCTGCTGCTGTAATAATTGACAATATTACCATCGATGGTATATTTTCCGCTTGGAAAAGTAATGGCATTTCCTGTATAATAAATCCAGGTGGCCGACAACGAAAGTTTTTTACTTGCTTGAAAATTACCAACTAAGGCCAGATCATGCGTCCGATCCTGCCGGGCAGGATACCAGTTTGCTTCATTGATCCCGTCAAATTGCTTTTCAGTGCGGGATAAAGTATAGGAAATCCAACCCGAAAAAACGCCACTTTCTTTTTTACATAAAAATTCAAGACCATACGATCTCCCAATTCCAAATACAAGTTCAGCTTCCGCGTTTTCGTTCAGGAATACATCTGCATTATTCCGGTAATCGATCTGATTTTCCATATCTTTATAGTATCCCTCGACCGAAAAATCAATTCCTTTTGATTTTAACTGCATGAAATATCCTGCTGAAATCTGTGAAATAAACTGGGGCTTAATATTATTTGAACTTGGAAGCCAAAAATCGACCGGAGTACCTGCGGAAGAGTTTGACAATAAATGGATATACTGGCTCATCCTGTTGTAGCCGGTTTTTATTGATGATGCATCTGATAACAGCCAGGTCAGATTAAACCTTGGTTCAAATCCGAAGTAATTGCGGTAAAGCTTTCCGGCGCCAAAACTATCAGACTTTATGATGCTTCCTGACGCGTCGTAGGTGTTTTCGGTGTCGGGACCAATTCTTGAAAACACTGATAACCGCAGACCACATCCAATATTCAACATTTCAGATAGTTTGTATTCCGAGAAGGCATACACAGCATTCTCCAGGCCATCCTTCTCGGTAATTTTGTAATTAGGGATGTTTATTGAATTCGAAACCACTTCGCCGGGTTTGAAATGATGAAGCACTGAGTTGAGTCCAAAAATAAAACTCAGATCATTTGACACGGCCAGCGTGTAATCCTGCTTGAGCGACAGGTCGCTGATTCCCGCCTGAAGCGAAAACATTCCATTAATATTGCCTTCAGTATGATAGTTGTAATCGTTAATAACCAGGGTGGTATTTGCAAAAAGAAGGGGTGAAAACTGGTGATTCCATCGGAGTGATCCGGCCTTATTTCCCCAGCTAAACCCGAAATCATCTGCCTTGAGTACGTCGCGTCCGAAGTATCCGGAAAGAAAAATGCGGTTGTTATTATTAATAATCAGGTTCGTTTTTATATTTAAGTCGTAGAAATACAATTTATTATCTTTTATTTTCTCGTCTTTTGATAAAGGTAAAAACAGATCGGCATAAGTTCTTCTGCCGGAAATCATGAATGAAGACTTATCGGTCGAAATCGGACCTTCAGCCATAAATCGCGAAGAAATCAGGCCGATTCCTCCCGAAAAATTAAAATCCTTCATGTTTCCCTCTTTCATCCGGATATCCATTACTGATGAAGCACGGCCACCATAACGGGCAGGAACACCTCCCTTGTACAATTTTACATCCCGAATGGCATCGGAGTTAAAAACAGAGAAAAATCCAAGCAGGTGAGAGGGATTAAAAACCGGTGCATCATCCAGTAAAATAAGATTTTGGTCAGGATTTCCTCCCCGGACATAAAATCCTGAATTTCCTTCACCAACCGGTGACACCCCTGGCATAAGCTGAATAGTTTTGAGGATATCCTGTTCTCCGAAAAGAACCGGTATTGTGCTTAACTCTTTAACATTCAACCGAACGCTGCCAGTTTCATTTTGCCGGACCATATTTTCTGATGGTTTACCTATCACCGTAATCTCCTCAATACTGGTTTCAACGGGTGAGAGCGAAAAGTTTTCCTGGAAATTTTTATCAAGAACTATCTCTTTTTTAAACGTTTGATATCCAACATACGAAAATACGATGGTATGTTTTCCTTCAGGAAGTTTGATGGTGAAAAATCCATATTCATTGGTTGAGACACCGGTTTTGAGCGATTCAGGATAGATGGTGGCATAGATCAGTGCCTCACCCGATGCTGCATCGCGCAGGTAACCGCTAAGCGTAAAGCGTTGCTGAGCAAAGATGGTTTCCGGAGCCATGATTATCAGAAAAATTATCCAAAATGATAATTTCAGGTGGGCGGTGAATCCGGGTTTGATACTCGAAAATAGGTGCATTAACAGATATTTGCATAAAAGGCTGAACGCTCTCAGAATTCTGGGGAGTGCTTCATCCAATTTTACGGATAATCAGCAAATTTAGTTTTTTTATTAAATTTGACAGCAAATTCGGCAGCAGGTCCTGAAACATCTGGTTATTCCTCTCTTTATCAAAATTCAAAAATGGTTTTAATGACCGGGATTTAGTTAATTTTGGATATTCAAAAATTCAATGTGGAGGTGAGATTCATCGTAATTCTGTTTTTATTTTTAATAAAAGGCTACACCGCCTTTTGTCAGGATGGGCTTTTGTCCGGATTGTACTTTTCTTCGCATGAAGTGATCCAGGAAAAGCGAACTTCATTGAATCTGACACCGGATGGTGCATGCCTTTTTCCGGATGGTTTTTCGATGGAAATGGATGCAAATTTCAGACATGGGGACGGCCACTACGGATATATTTTCCGGATAGTTGGGGATGATCACACGAATATTGACCTTGTTTCCAATCTTGCCTCCACCTCATCCAATTTCTGGCTCGTTGTAAAGGATAAAGTTCTTTTTTCGTATAAATGGGCCGATATTCCGGATGGCGGTTTCGACAGGTGGATAAAAATAAAAGTGAGTATCGATATCCCTAATTCAAAACTGGCCGTTTCATTTAACGGGAATTTACAGGAAATTGAACTGTCAGCCATCTCCGGATTGCGTAATTTTGATATTGTTTTTGGTGCATGTCGTAATATTTCATTTTACAATACCGACATCTCCCCGATGTCGTTGAAAGACATTCGCGTTTTTGATTCAAAAAACAAACTTATCAGGTAATGGAAGTTATCCAAACACAGCGAGAATAAGGTGTACGATGAAATGCTTCTTGCCGAAGCACGAGTCGAAAATCCGATCTGGAACATCGATAAACATATAAAATGGCACAAATTAAAGGATTTCAATATTGATGGAATTCAGGCAATCGCAACAGACGAAGAGAATGGCAGGGTATTTTTTGTTGATAACCATGCCGTATATATTCTTTCCTCCGATACTTTAAGGGTGGATACCATTCCTTTCGTCAGTGGACATCCTTACAAGGCGCAGGGAAGGCAGGTTATTTACAATAAACTGACAAACCAACTGTGGTCGTATGACTTTTATTCCAATGAGATAAGCAAATTCAGTTTTAACACAAACACATGGTCGCTCGAGGCGACAACGGCAAAAGAACCCGATTTCTGGCACCACAACAAATTTATTTCACCTCGTGACTCATCTTTAGTTGCTCTTTTTGGTTATGGTCATTATACTTACAAAAGTGTGATCAATCGTTATGATGAAAAATTAAAAAGCTGGGCACAGACCGACAAAAGTGATCAGATCCAACCCCGATATCTTTGTGCCACCGGATTTCGGAATAATGATGAGATGCTGGTTTTTGGAGGATATGGAAGTAAAACCGGCAGGCAGGAATTATCTCCTGAATATTATTACGATTTGTATTCATTCAATCTGAACGATTATTCGTTTAAAAAAAGCTGGACACTCGACACACCGTTAGAACCTTTTGTCCCCTGTGAAGCATTGATCGCGGATATACAGTCTAACGGTTTTTATACGCTGGTTTACAACAACAGCAATTATAAAACCTTTCTTCATCTGGCCAAATTCGGAATTGAAAAAGGTGAATACCAACTGTATAATGATTCCATTCCTTACAATTTTCTTGATACCAAATCATGGAGTACACTACTTCTCGACAAGAAATTGGCCCGGTTAATCGCAATAACATCACATAATTCAGAAATTTCACTCTATTCAATTGCTTATCCGCCACTGATGCCTGTTGATGCTTATCAGAGTGATCCGGAAAGAAACCGGGTGTTTTTCTGGCTAAAATTTGTTTTTCTGGTTGCAGGGCTGGCAGCTGCCGTATTCATTTTTTTCAGAAAGAAAAAGGTCGCCAATAAAAAGGACAGGCTATATGAGCTGGTTAAGCATCCTAATATTGTTGACATCGAACCAAAGGAACGCAAAACCATTTCTTCGATCTTTTTTATGGGCGGTTTTCAGGTTTTTGACCGCAAAGGTCTTAACATTACATCTGCTTTTCCACCTACACTGAAGCAACTGTTTCTGTTCATTTTTTTGCATACCATGAAAAATTCAAAAGGGGTTTTATCCGCAAAACTTGACGAAGTATTGTGGTACGATAAAATTGGAGATAGTGCACGCAATAACCGTAATGTCAACATCAGCAAACTGCGGGCAGTTCTCGATGAAATTGGCGGAGTGGAAGTGGTCAATGAAAATTCGTATTGGATGATAAAAATGGAGAAACCGATTTTCTGCGATTATAATGAAATTTTGAACCTTCTCAGGAAAACAAAGTCAATAACTATTTCTGAACCCGAAATTAACGAACTTATCGCACTTTTATCTTATGGCGAATTTTTACCCAATATTCATAATGAATGGATGGATGGTTTTAAATCCTTATTTGCCAATGAAACAATCGACGGGCTTAGTTCACTTTCCCATGGAAAAAATATTAAAAATAATATCAGTTTGCGTTATCACCTTGCTGAATGCATCCTGGTTTATGACCCGTTGAATGATGAAGCATTCGCGATGAAATGTGCGGTTTTATACCACCTGGGTAAAAAAGGAATGGCAAAAAATCTTTATGATTCATTTTGTCGTGAATACAAACAAGTTTTAGGTGTCGATTATGCCCATTCATTTAACCGCATCATAAACTAAGTAAGTTAGCTGCGACCCATTCCTCCCTGATTCCGAAATCATTCCCGTCATTTTTAGTTTACGCTTTTTGCATCTCCCATTGTGTTATGCCTGTATACGGTGAAAAGGGCGCCAGTTAATTTATTTTCCATAACTCCGGCAAGTCTGTAATCGTTTAATTTATGCCATTCTATGTACCTGTGAAACAGCTAAATAGTGCATTAATAATATATTAATAAAATATTATACCCTGTTTACCCATTATTAATCCTGATATTAATCCCGAATTGTTTTATTTGCTTACCGAATTAACAGAGATCTGAAATGATGATACCCAGGAGCCTGATGTTATTTGTTGTCGCAGTAATGCTGATGAGTTCAAATTGCGCAAATGATGCGGAAATCAAACCGGCAGAGAAAAAGCCGGATGATAAAGTATACAATGAAACCGGTTGCCTCTTTACATCCTACAAGGGATTGGTAATGGCTGGTTACCAGGGATGGTTTACAGCTGAAGGTGACGGGGCTGAACGGGGCTGGCACCATTATGAAAAAAGCGGAAAATTTGAACCTGGGATGAATACAATTGACTTCTGGCCTGATGTTTCCGAATATGTAAAACAGTATAAGACATCTTTCAAATATGCTGATGGATCCGACGCTTTTGTTTACAGTCCTTACGATGAGGAAAGCGTAGACCTGCACTTCAAATGGATGAAAGATTATGGACTGGATGGCGTATTCATGCAACGTTTCGTTAGCGAAATCAAAAGTGAAAAGGGTAAACGTCACTTTAATAAAGTACTTGCCAATGCACTAAAAGCAGCTAATAAATACCAGCGGGCCATATGTGTAATGTATGATTTAAGTGGATGCGCTCCTACAGATCTGCAAATATTGCTCAGTGACTGGAATGAAATACAAAATACTTTTTCACTTTTTGACAATGTAAAAAATCCAACTTACCTGCGGCACAATAAAAAACCATTGCTTGTACTTTGGGGAGTAGGCTTTAACGACAGCCGGAAGTACAGTATTGCTAATGTTCAGTCTTTGATTGCTCAATTGAAAGGAACGGATAATAAAGTCTCTATTATGCTGGGAGTCCCTTACTATTGGCGGACTCTGGAGAAAGACACTGAAAATAATCCATTGCTGCATACCGTTATTAAAGATGCTGATATTATTATGCCGTGGGCGGTGGGAAGATATAATGCAGGCAGTTATTCAAACATATCTGCAGCAACACTTACTGGCGATATTTCATGGTGTAAAACAAACGGGGTTGATTATGTTCCACTCGTATTTCCCGGATTTAGTTGGGGAAATCTCAAAGGCGATACCGGATTGTATAACCAAATACCCCGGAATAAGGGCGAATTCTTTTGGGCTCAGGTAGCCGGAGCAAAAATGGCAGGTGCAGAATCATTGTATATCGCCATGTTCGATGAAATTGACGAAGGAACTGCAATTTTCAAATGTCTTCACGAAGGAAATCTTCCTTTGAACGGTACAGGCAGGTTTGTGGGAATAGAGCCTGAAATAGGAACCGACTATTATTTATGGCTTTCAGGAAATGCCGCTAACTGGTTCCATGGCGCCGGAAGTTACGGGATAACAAAACCAATAAGAAATTAACCTATGAAAGTAAAATTCCTCATTACCTTAACTTGCCTGGTGATCAGTACCGGTGTTTTTGCCCGGCCCCGGCATTCAGCGGTGACAAAGTATCCCGCTTATAAGGGCCTGATAATGGCGGGATACCAGGGCTGGTTCAGGTTGCCTAATGATGGTACCATGTACCCCGATGAGAAACAAGTCCGCATCGATATGTGGCCGGATGTAAGTGAATATGAACAAACATATCCGACAGGATTAAAACTGGCGGATGGCAGTACCGCAAGGTTTTTCAATTCGGCTGATCAGAGTACTGTTTCCCTTCACTTTAAATGGATGAAAGAATATGGGATTGACGGCGTTTTTATGCAGCGCTTTTTCAATGCAACCAAACCAAGGGGTCCCAAAAGCACCACTACGGCTGTTTTTAAAAATGCCTTTGCGGCTGCGTCAAAATACGAGCGGGCTATTGCTGTAATGTATGATCTGTCGGGTCTGAAAGGATCAGGTGAAGATTGTTCTTCAGTAATCGAAGATTGGAAATATTTGGTAGATTCCCTGAAGGTAACCAACCAGGATGGCTCAAAAACATATCTTCATCACAATGGAAAACCGCTGGTAGCCATTTGGGGAGTTGGTTTCCCAGACCGCCCGTATAATATCAGAAATATTGGATTACAGCGATTTTTGGATTTTCTGAAGAACGATCCCGATTATGGCGGATGTGCTGTAATGTTAGGCGTGCCAACATTCTGGCGCGATTTGAACGCAGATTGCACCAATGATCCCTACCTGCACGAACTGATCAGACAGGCCGATATCGTTTTGCCCTGGATGGTGCAACGTTTCTCTCCTCTCCTGCACAACGATATGGATCGCTACCGCGATGTGATTCTGAATGACATCAAATGGTGTAACGAAAATAATGTTGACTATGTACCCTGTGTTTGTCCGGGTTTTAGCTGGCACAACCTGAGCCGCTTCGAGTTTCCTGATGATGTGAAACCGGTAGGTTCCATTCCCCGCCAGGGAGGGCGCTTTTACTGGCAACAACTTTCAACTGCATTGCAGGCAGGTGCCGGCATGATTTACGTAGCCATGTTCGATGAAGTGAATGAGGGTACCGCCATTTTCAAATGCACCGACAACCCGCCAAAGAGTGATATTGCCAAATTTGTGGACATGGATGGAAGGCCGTCGGATTTTTACCTGTGGTTAACAGGTGAAGCCTCCAGAATGCTTCGGAAAGAAATTCCTTTATCCTTGAAATTACCTGAACGAAAATAGACTTTAACTAAATCGGAAGCTGATGAAAATTTATTTGATAGGAATATGGTTATTTTTCTGCCTTAGCAGTAATGGAACTACTTTAACTACTAAAAGTATCTCCGAATTCGGGGTAAAACCGGACAACAGCCCATCGGTGAATAAAACCAATCTTCAAAAGGCCATCGACTGGGCTTCAGCGAAAGGGGCGGCTTTATACGTTGAACCGTCAGATGAACCATATGCGGTTGATGGCGGTATCATTTTGAAAAAGAATGTATCGCTCATTGGTGTTCATGGTCCGACTCCGCGTGGTACGGTTCATCCCTCTAAAAAACAACCGGTGGGAAGTGTTTTTAAAATCACTGACAGGAATAACGTATTTATTACAGTTGAGACGGGTACCCAGATTAAAGGGATCCAGTTTTGGTATCCTGAGCAGACGGTCAGGATGCCGGAAGAAATTATTCCCTACCCGGCAACAATCCAGGTCTCGAAAACCAGTAAAGCCCAAGGGGTTTATTTATCATGCCTGACATTCTACGGCGAATACCTGGCTATGGATTTTAATGCCGATCCGAAAAATCCATGCGAACTTATGGTGTTCGAACATTGCTATGGCTATCCCTTGAGTGGCGAATTTATCCGGATGAACTATTGTTACGATGTTCCACGCATCCTGCATTGTCACGTAAATCCGGCGATCCAGCGTTATATAGGCGGGCAGTTTAGTCGCGCTGTGGTCGATGCAGTGATTGCTAAAAAAACCTTTACCTATTCCATCAACCATACCGATAATGCACAACTGATTGACCTTTTCACCTTCGGTACTTATGGTGGAATATTACTCGACGCAGACTCCTACGGGCAACTGACCAATTTTAATTTTGATTGTGTGGCTGTGGGTATCCATAAAAAGGGAAATAACAGTAAAAACAGGAACTGGCAGATTGCGCAGGGCTCCATAATTGCCAACTGTGGTGAAAAGGTGGAAAATATCCATCCGATCATCATCGAAGGAGAAGGACATACCGCCCTGAGTAATGTTGAAGCATTCTCAGGAGGAAACAACGCATTAACGACCGTACCTGAAAATCAGTCCTGGGACTTTTTACTGGTAAAGGGAGACAAAAAGTTGACAGTGTCTGTCTTTGGCAGCCGGATGAGGAATTACGTTTCACCAAATCCGTTCAGCATCGAAAATAAACTGGCAGTTATTCAGGCTGTTGCATGCGTGGACAAGGCTGAAAAGTTATACAATCAGATATTTGAAGGTCCTGAAAAATAAATGTTGTTAGAATTGTCGAATCGGAAAATCATTTCAGATAATTTATTAATTCATAATTTTGCAAATTAACTAACGTATGAGAAAAATTATTGTTATTACATCTTTTGTATTGATGTGGAGTGCAATAGTATTCGCACAACCTGTATCGATAAAAGGTAAGGTATCGGACAACGCTGGAACTGGAATACCTGGAGCCAGTATCGTAGTAAAGGGAACAACCAATGGAACAACCTCAGATGCTAACGGCAATTATCAGATTTCGGTTAACAGTGCGGCTACCGGGGTCCTGGTATTCAATTTCCTGGGGTATGAAAAATTAGAAGTACCCTTAAAAGGAGAAACGTTGCTAAATGTTACCCTCCAGGAAATCAATATAGGACTTGAAGAGGTGGTTGTTACCGCCCTGGGGATTTCGCGCGATGCAAAGGCATTGAGTTTTGCCCGGCAAAGCGTAAATGTTGAATCATTGAACGAAACCAAAAGCACCAACATTGTCAGTTCGCTTTCCGGAAAAATTGCGGGGGTTCAAATCATTCCCTCCGGGTTTAATACCGGGTCCTCACGAATAGTAATACGTGGTAATAGTTCGCTTACCGGGAATAATCAGCCCCTTTTTATTGTGGATGGTTTGCCGATTGATAATTCGGCCGGGGATGCCGGAAGTATTGATTATGGAAACAATGCCGCGGACTTAAATCCTGAAGACATTGAAAGCATTGAGGTACTGAAGGGACCAAACGCTTCGGCACTTTACGGTTCCAGGGCCGCTAACGGGGTTATTTTGATCACAACCAAAAAAGGCGCACCCAAGTTTAAGGTCACGATAAATTCAAGCACGATGTTCCAAACACTTACGGAGTTTCCTGAATATCAGAATGCTTACGGTGTTGGCACCTCTTTTTATATCGATAACCAACACATGTTGCCGTGGGCAAATGTGAATTACCGGAGTTGGGGTTCACCAATGATGGGTCAACCGTATGTTGCCTTAAACGGAGAAACTAAACCCTATTTACCACAGCCCGATAATGTGCCGGGATTTTACCAGACAGCCCGCCTTCTCACGAATTCGGCAACTTTAGAAGGGGGAAACAAAGATAACATTGTCCGGTTCTCTTATACCAATTACAATGGTACAAGTGTCGTGGAAGGCTTTAATAAGAATACAAAACACAATCTTAACCTAAGGGTTCAAAACACATTTAACAAATGGTTGTCACTTGATTCAAAAATAAATTTTATACGTGATGTGGTTGACAACCGGCAGTATTCAAATGCCAATGGAAGAAATCCGACTTATATGTACGCACATATGGCGCGAAGCACCAACCTGGAAGAATTAACTCCCTGGAAGGATCCACTCACCGGAAAGGAAATTGGCACACACCGTAATTTCAGTAATCCTTACTGGGTAATTAATGAAAATCCGAACCAGGATACGAAAGACCGGTTGATCTCCTCCTTCAATACAGAAATTAAAATTACGGATTGGTTTAAGTTGATAGGACGGGTGGGTGCCGATATTTTCTGGTTAAACGGGTATGAATTTAATAACATTGGCTCAATTATCGCGAGTAACCCGGATGGGTTTTTAAGGACATTTAATACCTCGCAGCAAAATATGAACGCTGAAGGAATAGCTTCTGTCAATAAAAAATTCAATAACTTTTCACTCAATGTCAACCTTGGAGTTACCCGGTTTGATTCAAAATCTGAAAGGCGCGAAGCAAGAATCAACTCCCTTTTGCAACCCGGATTAATAAATCTTTCGAATGCAAAAGAATATCCGGTAGTTTCTCAGACAATCAATAAAAAAAGGATTAATTCGCTCTTCGGAGCTGTCTCTCTGGGATACAAAAATTTTGCCTTTGTTGATATTACCGGACGCAATGACTGGTCATCCACTTTACCATCAGGAAATAATTCCTATTTCTATCCATCAGTCGGAGGAACCTTTCTTGTTACCGAATTCCTGAAAATGAAAAGCGATCTGTTGAGTTTTGCCAAATTACGCGCTTCGTATGCAATAGTTGGAAATGATACAGATCCCTACCGGCTTAACCAGACTTTTTCATTTGACGGACTTTTTAACAATGCCACTGTGGCTTCTGTATCAACAACAATGAACAATCCGGATTTGAAGCCTGAGAAAACTACATCCTTCGAATCAGGATTGGATTTAAGATTTTTTAAAAATCGTTTGACCATAGATGCAACATATTATAAAGCCTCTACGGTCAATCAGATTATTACTGCTTCGCTGCCAACATCAAGTGGTTTTGCCAGACGGTTATACAATGCAGGTGAAATTCAAAATTGGGGTTACGAATTGAGTATGGTGGGAAAGATATTCGACAAAGGAAAGTTCAAGTGGGAAAGCCGTATTAATTTCTCAAAAAATAATTCTTTAGTCGTCTCGCTTATGGAAGATATTCCGCGTTTCCAATTGGCAAACAATTCAAGTTATCTTTATGTATATGCCGAAGTTGGAAAACCTTATGCATACCTGCGTGGATTAGGTGTTAAAAGAGACGATCAGGGCAGAATGTTACTGGAAGATGGTGGTGGCTTATTACAAAAAGAGACAGATATGCCTTTTGGAACAGCAAGTCCCGACTGGCTTGCGGGTTTTAGCAATACATTTTCATACAAAGGATTCGATTTTTATACCTTACTCGATATCAAGAGAGGGGGGGTAATGTATTCCGGGACAATTTCAGGGATGCTGACTAATGGAATGATTGCTGAAACTTTGGAAGGACGCGATGCATTTTATCAGCGGTCTGTCATCTGGGGCGAAAGTACGGCAGAATTGACCGGGGGTGCACGTTGGGACGCCTGGTTTGCAGACGGCACAAAAAACATTAAATTTATGACGCCGCAAAACTATGAATACGCCAGACCTAACTTTGCCGAATTCGTTATGTACGATGCCTCCTATGTAAAGCTCCGGGAAGTATCATTCGGATACAATTTCCCTTCCCAATTATTGTCGGGTACACCTCTTACAGCAGCCAGATTATCTTTAACCGGACGCAACTTATTGATATTGGATTCCAATACTCCGCAAGGTATCGATCCTGAAGCTACAACAACTTCCGGAAATGGGCAGGGAATTGAAAGAGGGTCATTGCCTCCCAATGCTATTTATGGTTTTAACATTAGACTTACATTTTAACGCAAAAGACGATGAAAAGTATATTGATATTTTCAATTGTTTTGCTTGGATTATTTTCCTGCACAGCCAATTTTGAAGAAATAAATTCAAATCCGAATAACCCCGTCAAGGTCGATCCGGCGTTTTTATTAACTACTTCGCAAAGACAAACCCTGAATCTTTATGGCGGTAATATGAATGGTGTTGTATTTTATAATTATACGCATCATTTTTCAGGTTTTCAAGGAGAATTTCAGCGATATAACTTCAGTGTTTCTTCTACCAACGAGTACTGGAGTAATACGTATGTAAGTAGTTTACAGCCAGTAAACCAGATTGTTGAGTTGTACAAGGAAGACCCGGCTTATAAAAATCGCGTACTAATTGCCAAAATATGGAAAGCATATATCTATTCCAACACCGTTTCGATATGGGGTAGTATTCCAATGGCGGCCTCCTTACAAGGGACAGCTGCTGTTGAATATCAAAAAGAGCAGGATGTCTATTATGCTTTGCTGGATCAATTAAAGGAATATTCAGATGCCATCGACCTGAGCGGAGATAAATATGTTGCCATCTCAGATAAAATTTATGGAGGTGACCTGTTGAAGTGGAAAAAGTTCGCAAACACACTCAGGTTTAGGCTGGCGTTACGCATCTCAAATGCCGATCCTGTAAAAGCCAAAAGTGTGATTCAGGAAATTTCTCTGAATTCAACAGGAATTATTTCATCACTTGCCGAAACTGCTGCAATGACATGGGGAACGACAAGCGATGCATGGAGTTACCTCTATAACCGCGTGGTTTACAATTACACGGCAAATAAGGCTACCATTGCAGTCCTTAACGAGTCCCTTGTATACCATACTCTCCCTTACGGCGATGCAAGGCTACCCATATATGGTCAACCTGCAAAACAAGGCCCTTCGATCGGAAAATATTTTGGACAAAACATTGCTTATGGTGGTGGGGGCGGTTATACATCCCGGGCAAATCCCCATTCACTGTTAAAACAGGATGATTACTCCTATATCGGTGCACGATTCCTAAAACCTGATGCAGAATATGTATTCCTATCGTATGCTGAAGCTTGTTTCTTAAAAGCTGAAGCAGCACTCAAAGGATGGTGGAAAGATGCAAATAGTCAGAACTATTATTATGAAGGTATTGATGCCTCATATAATCATTACGGGCTTTCTGCTGCACAAGCTACCACCTATAAAAACACCCTGGGAATAAAATGGGGAACTGAGTCTGATACAATCGGGCGCGGTGCATTATTCCAGGACTGGATGGGCATATGTTCAAGTTATATCAAGGCTAACGATTATTCCAGGCAAATAGTTATGCAACACTGGCTTGCCATACCTAATCAGGGTGTTGACGCCTGGGCACTGATCCGGCGAACCCGGGTACTGGAATTTGAGCCACAATTTGCCACTTATGACGGAGAATATAAGTATATTCCTGACCGGATTCCATATCCCGGATCAGAATATTCCACCAATCCCGCTGAGGTTGCCAAGGCCGTCACTATACTTGGAGGACCCGATGAGCTCTATACAAAATTATGGTTTGGTCTGCCAAACGTAAAAAATCCCAATCTTCCGTTTTAATAATTTCAATACTGAAATAAGATGAAGAATATATTTTATCTGATAATTATCGCAATAATGGTAGGTTCCTGCAAAAAAGAGGACGAGCATTTACCCCCCAATTTTAATTACCCTATTCCACAGACGGATATTACGAGTAATGTTCTCGTAGGAGCCTTCTATAGCAATTATGTAGCTGCAGATTGGGCAAAGAAATATACTGATACACCTAAACTTGGTGAATATAGCGCCCTTACACCAGCAGTTATGGCTCAACACCGGGCCTGGGCAGATGTTGGCGGAATTGACTTTTTTACATTCACCTGGGATGGAATTACAGGAGATCCGTTATTAACAAGTTTCGTAACAGGCAGAAGTGAAAACGTTAAAATGGTCATTAACTACAATACTGCCCATTTAAAAGCGACCAATGCTTCGCCGCTTGCCGGAACAAAACTGACCACCATGCTGAATGAATTTAAAAGTTTCGCTACCAGTCATTTTAACAAAGGCTATTATTTCACTATTGATGGCAACCCGGTTATCATGATTACTCCTATTAACCTGTCCAGTTCAGCCGCTGCCAGTATTGATTATACAACCGTTATTACTGCACTTAAAGCTGACTTAAAAATAGCCGGTGTAACGCCTTTTATCATTGCCGAAATATCCAGTGGTTGGTTGCCTCCACAGCGCTATTCTGCTGTTCTTAAAGTCTTTGATGCCGTTGTTTTGAGTAACTGGACCTGTAACGGAAATTACGGGTACGACAGATCGGTATTTTATCCCGCTTTTACAGATCAGAACTTTAAAAACTGGAATGATTCAACCAAGGTATGGGGCAATAATTTTGTACCCTGTATTCTTCCCGCATTCAATGATAAGATTATGACCCCTGCCAGCAAAAACTTTAACCTCGACAGAAGTGTTCAATTTTATACCGATAATTGTAATGTGGCAAAAAGAAATTTGAGTAACAAAAGGATTGTGATGATTAATTCTTGGAATAATTTCCAGGTTGGAACCACAATTGAACCTACTACAGAGTATGAAATAGAATACCTTAATATTACAAAAGCACAGTTCAAAGTCAATTAAAACCGATCATACATACAGTGTGTCTGCGGGTGAAAAAAATCGTTCTTACTATCAATTTTTAAATTTATTGCAAACAAACATTATATGAAACAATTACTGCTCTTTATTCTCTTTTTTGTATTTGTATCTTTTCAATCGGGTGCACAAAAAAGCAGCTTTCTTATTTTAGGTGATTTGCATTATGACCTTTTAGGTGACCACGATATGGATTGGCTCAACACCAAACCCGATGATCTGAGGCAGGTTACCAAAGAATACACAGTTTATACAGAAAAAAACTGGAGCGATTTTATGGGAATACTGCGAAAGAAAGTTCAGACCGAGCGATCTTCGATGAAAGCAGTTATTCAACTTGGTGATTTATCGGAAGGATTAGCAGGTTCGGAGACAAAAGCAAAACAAATGGCAGAGAATGCCATGAATGCAATTGAGGCTGTCGACATGCCTGTTCCATGGATTCTGGCAAAAGGAAACCACGATGTAACCGGTCCGGGAGCGGTTGAAGCATTTCAGAAATTTTATGTTCCAATGATCCGGAAGCAGACCGCGAATACCGAAACCGAAAATGCCAGTTATTCTTATCTCTCAGGTGATGTGCAGATTACATGCCTTGATCCCTGGGATAAAACTACAGACATGGTGGCATTCCTCGAAAAAGAGCTCTCGGGGTCAAAAGCAAAGTTCAAATTTGTAGCCATACACGAGCCTGTAATTCCTGTTACAGAAAGATGCTGGCATACGCTAAGACGGGACCCTGAACAACGCGAAAAACTCTTGCAGGTCATTGCCAGTAATAAAGCAATTGTATTAAGTGCCCATTTGCATCGTTATTCAGTTGTGAGCCGTAACACATCTTTCGGACCAATTGTCCAGGTAATGGCAATAAGCGTTGTCAAGGATAGAAATTACCAAAAACCTTCGGCTTTGATTACCGAATATGGTCCCTCGCTTGCAACGAACCTTCCCTTATGGCAACCTGAAACACTCGAAGCAAGGAAAGCAATGCTGACCGAAGAGGCAAAGTATGTATCGTTTTATAAACAATGTGACCTGCCGGGATATGCAATTATCAGAACAGATGGAAAAAAGGGAACCATACAACTTGAATATTACGCGGCTTTCGGAAAGAAATCCTACGATACAATTGACCTGTCAAAACTCTTAAATCCTTAAAAATCAGCAATATATTTTAGTATTTAAAAATTTTGATTAAAATGATTAAATCCCTGGATACTGATGTCCTTTAGCATGGAAAATGGAAAAAGGTAAAAAATTAATTCTCCTTATCATATTGATAGGGATAGGGTTCTGTTCATTTTCCCAGGATGTAAGTTTTATTGCATTAGGAGACTTGCATTTTGACCGTTTAGAAGACCATGATTGGGACTATGTAATGACCAGACCGCAGGATTTTAGTCAGATTATGAATGAATATCCCCAGTACACATCGGTATACCTCGGCAAATTTCTTCAGTTGATCAAAAAACAAATTCACTCAATTGTTCCTCCTGTTCAGGCAGTTATTCAATTGGGAGATCTGGTTGAAGGTGTGGCAGGTACAGCGACTTTATCAGATCAAATGAATCGTGGAGCAGTCGATCTCCTTCGTTCTATAGGTTTGCCCGCACCCTGGGTACTGGTAAAGGGAAACCATGATGTGAGCAATAGTCCTGGGCAACCTGAGTCCTGGCAGAAAATTATCCGGCCATTTATAGAAGGTCAGGTTGGGAAAAAGATCGGAAATGGGATGTACACGTATAAAATTTCGGAACAGGCAGAACTTTTTGTTCTTGACCAGTTTTTTAGCAATGACCAAAATGTTCCTGAAGATGAGCTGGTCTCATTTTTAGAAGCCGGGTTTGCGAAATCAACAGCGGATTACAAATTTGTGCTGACACACCAGCCGGTGATTCCGGTCACCGAACGTTGCTGGCACCTGCTGAGCGGAATCCGGAGACCTGTTCAGGATACTACCCTTCGAACCAGGTTACTGAATTTGCTGGGAAAAAATAAAGCCATTGTTTTGTGTGCTCATCTCCACCAGTATTCGGTTCTGAGCCGTCATACCCCTTTTGGTCCTGTTGTTCAAATCATGATCAATAGTGTGAACAGAAGTTTGGATTCACCTTTGCCAACAAATACAGAGTCTGAGTATATGGGTGGTGAATGGGTCACTGCTCATCCCGACTGGCAACCTTTTAATCACAAATTACGGTTACGGATTCTTGAAGATGAAAAAAAGCAGGTAAAAAGCTTCTATAAAGCCGATTTACCAGGCTACTGTGTTTTGTCGGTTTATCCTGAAGAAAAAAAAGTAATGATGGGTTATTTCAACGGATTTTCGGTGAAACCTTTTCAAACGATCAATTTAACTGATTTGCAGCGATATTAATTATATAAAAATGAGAATAATTTTGAAAACGAAGAGTTTAGTGATTGCATTATTACTGTTTAATACAGCTTATTCCGCAGTAAAACCTGAAAGAAAAGGACCGGTTGACTTTGTAAATCCGTATATTGGGAACATCAGCCATTTGCTTGTGCCTACATTTCCTACCATCCACCTCCCGAACAGCTATTTAAGGGTATACCCCGAAAGAGAGGATTTTACAGGTGATTTACTGAAGGGTTTGCCGCTTGTAGTGACCAGTCACAGAGGAAGCTCCGCATTCAATCTGAGTACCTTCCAGGGTGATGAAAAAGAGATCAGACCGGTAATCTCATACACTTACGATCAGGAAAAAATAACCCCGTACTCGTATTCCGTTTATTTGGATGAGCAACAGACTGAAGTTCAGTTTGCCGTATCTCACCAATCTGCGTTATATGAACTGAATTTTACGCGCAGCCAACCTGTCTATCTTGTGCTGAATTCGCGCAACGGAGCACTGAAATGGGATGGGAAAGCGGTTTCCGGATTTCAATCGATCCAAAATAATACCCGCGTATTCCTTTACCTCGAGCCGGAGCAAACTCCTGAAGGCATTTCAGTCCTGAAAGAAAATAGTTTGATTAATGACACAGCAGCCAAAGGTAGAAATGCCTGTGTAGTGCTGAGGTTTAGCAAAGGAACCAAAACCATCCGCATGCGATACGGTATATCGTTTATTGACGAAGTGCAGGCAAAGAAAAACCTGACCCGTGAAATACAAAACTTTGACTTGAAGATCCTAAGCGATATTGGTCGCCGGATTTGGAACAAATCTCTTGGTAAAATTGCCGTTACCGGAAACTCCGATGTTGATAAAACGATTTTCTATACTTCTTTTTACCGCACTTTCGAGCGGCCCGTATGTATTTCGGAAGACGGACGGTATTACAGCGCTTTCGATGGAAGTGTCCATCAGGACAATGGAGTTCCCTTTTTTACAGACGACTGGATCTGGGATGCTTACCGTGCTCACCATCCACTTCGTATTTTGATCGATCCAAAGAAAGAAGATAATATTCTTCATTCATTCGTGGAGATGGCCGGGCAAATGGAACATAACTGGATGCCCACTTTCCCCGAAATCACAGGCGACAGCCGCCGGATGAATTCCAACCACGGAGTTGCTTCAGTTATTGATGCTTACCGGAAAGGATTGCGTGGTTTTGATCTGGAGAAAGCCTACCAGGCATGCAAAGGGGGAATTACCGAAAAAACACTGGCGCCATGGTCGGGCAAACCTGCCGGGAAACTTGATCAGTTTTACAAGGAACATGGGTATATTCCTGCCTTAAAAAACGGGGAAGAAGAAACAATTGCTGAAGTGCATTCTTTCGAACGCCGCCAGCCTGTTGCCGTAACGCTCGGAACCTCTTATGATGAATGGTGCCTTTCGCAAATTGCCAAAGAATTGGGCAAAACAGATGATTACAACCATTTCCTTAAAAGCTCCTATAATTACCGTAACTTGTTTAATTCAAAAACCGGGTTTTTCCATCCCAAAGACAGTGATGGTAAATTTATTGAACCGTTCGATTACGTATTTTCCGGAGGCATGGGAGCACGGGAATATTATGGCGAAAACAACGCGTGGATTTATCGCTGGGACGTTCAGCATAATGTGGCTGATTTAATCAGTCTGATGGGTGGAAATGAAAATTTCGTAAAAAATCTGGATGCCATGTTCACACAACCTTTGGGCAGGGGAAAATATAGTTTCTTTGCCCAGCTTCCCGATCACACGGGCAATGTGGGCCAGTTTTCGATGGCCAATGAACCCTCGTTGCACATTCCGTATTTGTACAATTATGCGGGGCAACCGTGGAAAACACAAAAGCGTATCCGCACCTTGCTTAACCAATGGTTCAGAAATGATCTCATGGGTGTTCCCGGCGATGAAGACGGGGGTGGAATGACCTCCTTTGTCGTCTTTTCGTACATGGGATTTTATCCTGTGACACCTGGTATGCCCATTTATAATATTGGAAGTCCGGTGCTTAACCATATCAGAATTTCACTCGATAATGGCAATTTTTTCGAGCTTGACGCCATCAATAATTCTGCTGAGAATAAATACATTCAATCGGCCACGCTGAACGGAAAACCCTGGAACAAACCCTGGTTCAGCCATGCTGACCTGATTTCGGGCGGTAAACTGGTACTTCAGATGGGACCAAAGGCTAACCGTGAATGGGGGAGTATGGTGAATGATGCACCGCCTTCATCTGAAAAAGTAAATTAAACCGGATGCTGTGACCTAAAATATGGAAGAAATGAAACCCTCATTTCTCAACCGGTGGAAACGCCGGGTGGGAGATGAGGGTTTTATCGGTTAACAGGTTTCAAATTAATAGTTGAATAATGAAAGTCGAAACTTTTAACGTGCTTTTCATAAGATTTGGTTTTTGAGTACCGTAACCGGGTTAATCAACAGGCTATTTCCCGATCAGCGAAAATCTTTTACAGGTCAGTATACAGTAATTTTTCCATTCAGAATTTGGCTCATTCAAATCAATATACGAGTACAACCTGTTTTTTAATCATGACATAAATATGATGAAAAGATTAATTAATCGAAACAACATTAAGAATGGAAATCAAAATTTTCTCCGGTCTTTTTTTATCAATGTGTTGAATTTCCTTCAGATTACTTAGATTTACAGCTACTAACCTGGACTATTTATTCGTGAAATGGTAATTTGCCACAAAAATTGGTAAGTATAAAATTAATTTTCTTTGTGTTGAATTTTCAATTGATTTTCAATGAGATCATAGGAAATCAATTTTATTGACTCAGTTATTTTCCATGAAAAAAAAAGACAGCAGCCCGACAGAAACCGAATCAACGAGTCATAATACTGAAGAGCGATTAAACGCAAATCAAATTGATAAGAGTCAACCTGATTCCGAAAGGGAAGTAAAAAGACAGCTGTACGAATTAGAGATGCAGCTGAAAAATCTTGAAATTAAGAATAAGGAATTGCATAAGAGTGAAGCCAGGTACAAAACAATGATCGCAGCAATAGGAGATGTCATTTGTATCATAGGCACAGACTCCTTTATAAAATATACGAGTCCAAATGTTGAAAAATATTTTGGATGGCAACCTGTTGAACTGGTTGGAACTATGGACATCTGGAACCTGGTTTACTCTGAAGACCTGGATGGGTTACAAACAGAGTTTAATACATTACTCTTAAATGCCAGTGAATCTTGCACATCAGAGGTCAGGTTAAAATGCAAATCAGGCAGTTATAATTGGGTGCGACTTACAGGTGTGAACCGGGTTACAGATGCCAATATTGCGGGAATCCTCGTGAATTTTCATGACATCAGCGGGCGCAGGAAAGCCGAGGAGGAGGTACGGGTACAAAAGCATTTCTTCGAACAGGTCTTTTCACAGTCATCATTAAGTACCCAAATATTGGATAAGGAGGGCTGGTGTGAGAAAATTAACCCAAAGTTGAGTGAAATATTCGGTGTAAAACCGGTTGATATCCAGGGAAAAGTTTATAATATCTTCCGGGACGAATCTATCCGTCGTGGAGGAATATTGGCCCACCTTGACAAAGTGTTCAGTGAAGGCAAAACCGCAGAATGGGAAAACCATTTCGATATAGGTCTTTCGTCCGAATCCCAGAATATCAAAGTAATTGATAAGAAAAAAGCGTGGTTTCACAATTGGGCCTACCCGATTTTTGACGATAAGGGCAGTATTAAACATGTTATTATCCAACACGTTGATATTACTAATAGTAAATTGGCTGACGAAAAGCTGCGAACCTCTGAGACACGATATCGGCGGCTTTTCGAATCTGCAAAAGATGGGATTTTAATTCTTGATGCCGATACCGGGCTGATCGTTGATGCAAATCCATTTTTAATTGAATTGCTGGGATACAGTTTCGATGAATTGGCTGGGACAAAGCTATGGGAAAATCCGCCTTTTAAAAATATTGCTGATTCGAAACGTGCTTTTATTGATTTTCAGGCGAAGGAATATAATCGTTTGGATGATATCCGACTGGAATCAAAAAGCGGGGAAAGAATAAGTGTGGAACTTGTGAGTAATGTTTATCTTGTCGAATCCACAAAGGTTATTCAATGCAATATCCGTGATATTACTGAGAGAAAGAGAGCAGAAGAGGCGATCCAACAGGTAAATAATGAATTGAAAAACCTACATGACAATCTTGATGAAGCTATATTTTCGTTCGATTTTGTTCATAAAAAGCTGCTGAGAGTATCGGCTGCTCACCAGTCAATTTTTGGATTTCCCCCTTCTGAGTTTTACAAAAATCCATTCCTGTGGTACGAAATGACTATCCCCGAAGATAAGCCGATTGTCGATGCAGGTTATGCCAATTTACTCCTGGGTAAAAATCATCAGCATCAGGTCCGGATTATTCGTCGCGATGGACAGCAGCGCTGGATTGAAACCCGAATGAGACCGACTCTTGACATAAGCGGCAACCTGATCCTAATTGATGGTATTACTTCAGATATTACTGTACGCAAGGGGGCTGAAAATGCACTGCGGAATAGTGAACTGCGTTTGCGCACGCTTGTACAAACAATTCCTGATCTGATCTGGCTGAAAGATCCGGATGGTGTTTACCTGTTCTGCAATACCATGTTTGAACGGTTTTTCGGTATGAGTGAAGCTGAAATTGTTGGAAAGACAGATTATGATTTTGTAAGCCGGGAACTTGCCGATTTCTTCAGGAAAAACGATAATGAAGTGATGGTCCTGGGAAAGTCAACCAGCAATGAAGAATGGATTACTTTCGCAGACGACAGTCATCGGGCCTTACTTGATACCACAAAAACACCATTGGTGGATGCGGCCGGAAAGATCACCGGAGTGCTCGGAATTGGTCACGATATCACCAAACGTTATGAAGCTGCACAGGCTTTGAAAGAGAGTAAGGAACGTTTTCGGTTGCTGCTGAATAATATTGATGAGATTATTTATTCGATGAAAATTGAGGATAATCTTATGAATCAAGCTGTTGAATTTGTCAGCAATCGTTCGGAACATATATTGGGATATACGCCCGCCGAATTTATGGCCGATTCTTCACTCTGGTTCAGAATTATTCATCCCGATGACTTGAAATCGGTGGCTGATGTTACAAATCTTTCTTTTGAGTCAAAACAGGTACGGCCAAGGATCTATAGAATGATGCATAAATTAACCCGGAAATATGTTTGGATAGAGGACCGACCCCAGTTTTTATTTGATAAAGAGGGGAAAATTATCGGGATTTTCGGGAGTGCACATGACATTACCCAGCGTAAAACTGCTGAGGAAGCGCTTAAAAAAAGTGAAATTCGTTTCAGAAGCTATTTCGAATTGCCAATAGCCGGTATTGCTATTACAGGTGTGAGTACGGCATGGATTGATGCAAATGATCATTTGTGCCAGATGCTGGGATATTCAAGAGCAGAATTACTCCGGACCACCTGGACCGATTTAACCCATCCGGATGACCTGCAGGATGACCGGAACCATTATTTACAGATACTGAAAGGCGAAATTGACGGATATTCAATCGATAAACGATTTATCTGCAAAAATGGAGCGAGTCTCTGGACAAGCATATCAGTCAGGAGTGTGAGAAAGGAGAATGCGGAAGTGGATTATTTCATTGCCTTAGTGCTCGATATCTCCCAACGTAAACAATCAGAAGCAGCATTAAAAGAGAGCGAGGAACGGTATCGAAGTATTTTTGATAATGTTTCAATTGGCATTTACCGCACACTTCCTACCGGACAAATTCTGTTGGCCAATCCGGCGTTGGTTCAAATGCTTGGATACGAACACTTTGAAGAACTGGCCGGGCGAAATTTAGAAGATGACGGCTTTAATCCTGAATATCAACGCTCTGAATTTCGCCGGCGGATAGAAAGAGAAGGAAACCTTACAGATATCGAGTTAGCCTGGAAACGTAGGGATCAATCCACGATTTATGTCCGGGAAAGCGCAAAGGTTTATCGTGATGATGAGGGACAGGTATTATACTATGAGGGGATCGTTGAGGATATCACAAAACGAAAACAAAATGAGCGGGAAATAAAATTATTGGCTTATTCACTCGAAAGTATTAATGAATGTGTTTCGATAACCGATAAAAATGGCTTGATCATCTTTACAAACGAATCACTGCTTCAGACATTTGGCTATATCAGGGAGGAGTTAATCGGTAAACATATTAGCATTTTGCAACCAGCCGAAATTGCACACGTACAATTGAAGAAGATTCTTCAGTTAATGGGTGACGAAGGCTGGAGAGGTGAAATCATGAATAAAAAGAAAGATGGTACTGTTTTTCCTATTTTACTCTCGACCTCATTAATCAGGGATGATAAAGACAGGCCTTTTGCGCTGGTTGGGGTGGCACGCGATATCACAGAATTTAAAAGAAACAGGGAGGAATTGATCGCTGCAAAAGTTAAGGCTGAGGAGAATAACCGGTTGAAATCTGCCTTCCTTAATAATATGAGCCACGAAATCAGAACGCCTATGAATGCCATAATTGGCTTCTCTGATTTAATGCTTGATGCAGGAGAAGATGAACGGATACTCTATGCCGGGATAGTCCAGAAAAGTTCAAAACAATTGCTGATGCTTATCGATGATGTGATTCATTTATCCCGGTTGCAAAGCGAGAGACTACCGCTAAATATTGTCGAATTTAAACCTTCAGATATTGTAACTGATATTTATCAGATGTTTAATCTGCCCGATTTCAAAAAAGGGATCGATTTGCTGATCAATATTCCTCAACAGTACAAAGACCTGACTATTCGCTCCGATGCCGATAAAATACGACAGGTTATTACCAATCTTACATCCAATGCGCTGAGATATACCTTGAAAGGCAGTGTGGAGCTTGGTCTTGAACTCAATAACGGGGATGTTGAATTCTACGTAAAAGATACCGGTATCGGTATTCCTGATACTGAAGTGCATCAAATTTTTGAGTCCTTTTACCGGGGAAAAGAGGCTATATCGTTTGCGATCGGAGGAACCGGGTTGGGACTGAATATTGCTAAAATGCTGGTGGAATTGTTGGGTGGAAATATTGGCGTTAATTCAGTGTATGAAAAAGGTTCCCGCTTTTATTTCAATGTTCCAACTATTAAAAAAGATGAAGAAAACTTATTGAATTAAGTATAAGAATCAATATATTTCGACTTTCTGAATTATCATCAACAATTATTTTTCTTTATGAAGAAGACCCTCCTTTTTATTTTGTCATTGTATATTGGTATCCAGGTTTTTGCGCAGCCACAACGAAGTGCTGAGGGTGGGAACCAGATTGTTATCGAAACGAAACATTCGGCCCTGGTTTATTCAGTGGGCAGGAATAAAAAGCTGAGCCAGGTTTATCTTGGTGAGAAACTGAACAATCCCGCGGAATACCGAAATCAGCGGAATACCCATGAGGCATATATTCCATCAGGAACCGATAACCTGTTTGAACCTGCCATCAGTATGCTTCACAATGACGGAAATCCTTCACTTGAACTGGTATTTGCCGATCAGAGTACGGTTAAGGAGGGCAACCTGACGACCACAATCGTCACACTTAAAGATTCTGTATATCCCGTTACAGTAAAACTGATGTTCACCGCGTATTTTGAAGAAGACGTCGTAAAGACATGGACCGAAATCTCTCACCAGGAGAAGAAATCCGTAGTGCTGAGCAATTTTGCTTCAGCGATGATTCACCTGGATGCCGATCATTACTGGCTCACTCAGTTTCACGGCGATTGGGCTAAGGAGATGAGGATGGAAGAAAATGAACTCACAAGCGGAATTAAAACGATTGACAGCAAACTTGGAACACGCGCAAATATTTTTCAAACCCCTGTTTTTTTCCTGGCAAAAAATAAACCGGCTGATGAAAATTCAGGCGACGTACTGGCAGGAACACTTGGCTGGACCGGTAGTTTCCGGCTTCTTTTTGAAATTGACAATTTAAATTCACTTAGGATTTTACCCGGGATTAATCCATTTGCCTCGGAATATCACCTGAAACCAAATGAAAACTTTGTCACTCCTGAGTTTATCTTCACGTTCAGCACGCATGGAAAAGGTCTTGCAAGTCGCAATTTTCACCAATGGGCAAGGAATTACGGGGTAATGGACGGCCACAAAAGCCGTCTCACTCTCCTGAACAATTGGGAAGCCACCTATTTTGATTTTGATGAGAAAAAGCTCACTGAACTTTTTGGAGGTGCCAAAGAATTGGGTGTCGACCTGTTCCTGCTCGATGATGGCTGGTTTGGAAACAAATATCCGCGGAGCAATGATCGTGCAGGTTTGGGCGACTGGCAGGAAACATCGGCTAAATTACCTCACGGATTGGGTTACCTGGTGCAACAGGCAGAGGCCAAAGGGGTTAAATTCGGTATATGGATTGAGCCCGAAATGGTAAATCCGAAAAGCGAATTGTACGAAAAGCATCCCGACTGGATCCTCAAGCTTCCCAATCGTGCTGAAAATTATTACAGGAACCAGCTGGTTCTCGATTTAACCAATCCAAAGGTACAGGATTTCGTATATGATGTGGTTGATGAAATGATGGTTAAAAATCCGAATATCGGCTTTATCAAGTGGGATTGCAACCGGATGATGACCAATACTTACTCTCCATGGCTGAAAGACAGGCAATCACACGTTCAGATTGAATACGTCCGAAGTTTTTATCGTGTTATGGATCGCCTGAGGGCAAAATACCCCCATCTTCCCATTATGCTGTGTTCGGGTGGCGGAGGTCGTACTGATTACGGAGCGCTTAAATATTTTACGGAATTCTGGCCAAGCGACAATACCGATGCGGCAGAGCGGGTATTTATTCAGTGGGGTTATTCGTATTTCTTTCCTTCAATTACTTCGTGTAATCACATTACCACGATGGGTAAACAATCGCTGAAGTATAAGACCGATGTGGCCATGATGGGAAAATTGGGATACGATATCCGGGTTAACGAAATGAGTGCCGAAGAGTTGGCTTTCAGTAAGATGGCGGTACAAAACTATAACAGGCTAAAAGAGTTGATCTGGAGCGGAGATTTATTCCGGCTTATCTCACCTTATGAGGAAGAACGGGCTGTTTTGATGTATGCAAGTCAGGATAAATCAAAAGCGGTGCTTTTCTCGTATACCCTTCATCCGCGCTTCTCCACGAAGTTTAGCCCGGTTCGTCTGTCAGGTCTGGATGCCGGTAAGCAATACAAGCTGGTTGAAATTAACCGGATGCCAGGGAGTAGAAGTTCCTTCTCATCCGAGGGGAAAACTTTCTCAGGCGATTACCTGATGAAAATCGGGTTGACTTTGCCAAACAACAATGAGCTCACCAGTTCGGTGATCGAAATTTCGGCGATTTAAACCGTTATTCCTTTTTTCAAAGGGGGATGGGGGCCAGTGGTGATGGTTTAAACATTATTTCAATTACTACGTTTCTGCTCCAAATTGATTTGATGACAAAGAATATATTAATTGTTCGGATTAAAAAAAATCCCCATTGTGTTTCCCATTTTTTAAATCCCCCTTCTTCTGCATTACTCCTTCTTATTAAGCTTTAATGTATTTCCTTGCATGAATCCCCCTTTTTTAAAATCCCCCTTTAATTCCCCCTTTAATAAAGAAAGGGGAAAGGGGGGCCAGGGGGGATTTTTGTTAGAACAATGATTATTATTGTATTAGCAAAATTTTTATTAGTAGGTGTCTGCACAAAATTGTATAAATCTTCAAAGGAATTTTTAAGAATCGTTAAATTGGCTGTTAAATTCAAAGCAAAACCACTATTTTTGTTGTAAACCGGAATCATATTTAAGAAACATGAGCGCAATTAAAAATGTAGGTGAAAAAATCACATCCATACGGAATCAGAAGAATATAACAGTCGCAGAATTAGCTGAACGGTGCGGATTCACGCCAGGGATGATGTCTAAAATTGAAGAAAACGAGGCAATACCTTCACTTGGTCATTTGATTAAAGTCGCCCGTGTTTTAGGCGTCAGGCTGGGCACTTTTCTCGACGATATGGATCAAATCGGACCAGTAATAACCCGGTATGGCGACGAAAAAAAAGGAATAAGCTTCTCAAACAAAAACAGCACCTCACGTCTGGATCTCGATTTCTATGCGATGGCCAGTGATAAATCGGGCCGCCATATGGAACCTTTTATTGTTGAGATCAACCCGGCGATGAGTTCTGATTTTGCTCCCTCATCACATGAGGGCGAGGAGTTCATCTACGTTTTAACCGGTAAAATTGAAATCTTCTATGGACGTGAAGTTTATACGCTCTCCGAAGGCGACAGTATCTACTATGATTCTGTAGTTGATCATCATGTTAAGGCAGCAAATGATTCACCTGCAAAAATTCTGGCGGTGGTATATGCACCGTTTTGATACTGGCTGCTAGCATCTGGCAACTGGCTACCTGCTTTAATTATACTAAACAGATTATCCGTAAAACCGGGATTAAGCCAGCCGCCATGGTCAGCAGCCATTTATTGCACAAATTGGAAGACACGAATCCCGAATCGTAAACTGTCGGGACGAAGAATTGGCAGTTGTCGCCCATTCGCCTTATAGGTTGCCAGCCGCCGGTTACCAGCCGCCAATGGCCCGCAACGAGCCGCCAGTATGAATGGATTATCCACCCTAAAAGTTGGGAAACTATTAAAAATTGCAACTGAATCATTAAATGGAATTAATCGAAAAGACATTTGGCCAGTTCCTCGAACATTGGGCCACCGAAACACCTGAGCAGGACTTTATTGTATACCCCGACAGGAACCTCCGCTTTTCGTACAGCGAATTCAACACAAGGGTCGATAACCTGGCCAAAGCGCTGTTGCATATTGGCCTGCGACCCGGTGAAAAACTGGGCATCTTTGCCAACAATGTGCCTGACTGGCTTACCTTTATGTTCGCCAGCGCCAAGATCGGACTGGTCCTGGTGACCGTGAATACCAATTATAAAACGCATGAACTGGAATACCTTGTTAAAAACTCCGATTTAAAGGCATTATGTCTTGTAAACGGATGGAAAGACAGTGACTATGTTCAAATGATTTATGAGCTGGTTCCTGAATTAAAGGAGAGTCAGCGGGGTCACCTGCAAAGCTTAAAATTCCCGTTTTTGAAAATGATCCTGTTTATAGGACAGGAAAAACATCGTGGTATGTTTAGTACCAACGAGTTAATCTTGCTCGGAAGCCAACTCGATGATCGGTTGTTACTTGAAATTAAATCTACTTTGTCGTGCCATGATGTGGTAAATATGCAGTATACCTCGGGCACAACCGGCTTCCCCAAAGGAGTAATGCTTACCCATTACAACATTCTGAATAACGGATACGCGACCGGCCAGTGTATGAATTACACGGCTGCCGACAGGCTTTGTGTCTGTGTTCCGCTGTTTCACTGTTTTGGCTGTGTGTTAGCGCTTTGCGCGATTATCACACATGGGGCAACCATGGTGATGGTGGAGAATTTTGATCCGCTGGTAGTGCTCGCGTCGGTGCAAAAGGAAAAATGCACCGCACTTTACGGTGTGCCAACGATGTTTATCGCCGAATTGAATCACCCCATGTTCAGCATGTTCGATCTTTCGTCGCTCAGAACCGGTATTATGGCCGGAGCCCCGTGTCCTATCGAAACCATGAATGAAGTGATGAACAAGATGAATATGTCAGAACTCATTATTGTATATGGACTTACTGAGTCGTCACCCGGAATGACAGCAACCCGGACTCACGATGCACCGCATATCCGTTCAACAACGGTCGGAAAAGCCTATCCTGCAGTCGAAGTCAAGGTGGCAAACCCTGAAACTGGCGAGGAATTGAATCCGGAGGAACAGGGAGAACTGTGTTGCCGCGGTTATAATGTGATGAAAGGTTACTACAAGAATCCTGAGGCAACAGCTAAAACTATCGACAGCGAGGGTTGGCTTCATTCGGGTGATCTGGGTGTGATGGATGCAAACGGCTATTTCAGGGTGACTGGTCGTATTAAGGATATGATTATCCGCGGTGGTGAAAACATTTATCCGCGTGAAATCGAAAACTTTCTTTACACTATGCCCCAGATACAATCTGTAGAAGTCGTCGGAGTTCCGAGCACAAAATACGGGGAAGAGGTTGGCGCGTTTATCAAAAAACGGGTAGGAGCAGAGCTTCACGAAGAGGATGTTACCGATTTTTGCAGGGGTAAAATATCGCGGTATAAGATCCCAAAATATATCTTCTTCGTCGATGAATACCCGATGACGGCGAGCGGGAAAATCCAGAAATATAAACTGCGTGATTTAAGCTTACAGCTTTTAAAAGAGACAGGAATTGTACCTGTATAGAACGGATGTTTTTCAATTTGAAAAGTAGTTTTCTGTTTATGTTTTTCTTTTACCAATACAAATTTTGTTCACATAATGAAGGATCAACCTTGCGGAAGTTTCATTATGCGGCGCACACAGAAATTTATTCCAAGTTAGCTTTGTAGTTGCGCCTTTTCTGTCCGTGCATTGCTTACCCCCGGGTGGCACTCTCTTCGTTCGTTTACCCGGGGCTACCAATATTTCACCACGCTGTGGTGATGACTAAAAATATTAGTTAGCAATTTTTAATTAATCGGTCAATTGACAAATTTTCAAATTGCCATATGCGAAATTGGTTTTCTTTCGCCCCTTCGCTTCGCCTCATCGCCCCATCGTCGGCGCAACCTTTCGGGATTTAATAACCTATGTAGATAAATCCCTTGATCAATCGGTCAGTCCCGCCTGGTTTTAGCGTATAGTAGTAAGTCCCTGTAGGAACATATTGTTGACTTGTTATGGAACCTTTTAATGCGGTTCCGTCCCAATCATTTTTATAGTCGTTACTTTGATAAACAATCTGCCCCGATCGGGTATAAATATAGAGTTGTGATCCGGGATATTTTTCAAGACGTCCAAATTCGAGATGTTCATTCATTCCATCACCGTTCGGTGAAAATGCTCCTGGGATAATTATCGAAATATCATCAATATCGACTGTTACAGTTGCTGTGGCGCACAGGTTTAGCGCATCACATACTTCATAATCAAACTGATCGCGTCCTGTAAAAGTCTGGCGGGGATTATATGTGATTGTGCCGTTGGTATTTACCTGTGCGGTTCCCTGTAGTGGTGATTTAATTACCCGCACAGTACCCGGCAGCAAGCCGATTGTTGACTCGTCATTTGCCAATACATTAAGGATGGTATCCTTTGTTATGGAAATCCTGGCATAATCAGGATTAATACTAATATGATAGAGTTCAAGAGGGAACTTGAAATTTTTGGTGGAGGTACATCCATGATTGTCGGTAATTTCGAGCGTGTAGATTCCGGCCCCGAATAATTTAGCCGTTGACTCGTCAGTGGGGCCGATTATTTTCCCTTCAGAGGTATACCACCTGTAATTGACCACTGTTCCTGTCGAAACAGTTCCATCGATCACCATTGTTCCGTCTTTCTCCGGTTGTCCCGAAGTGGAGACTTCAGCCACAGGCATTCGATCAACCGTGATAGTAATTGTATCACTATGTGTATATCCCTGGGCGTTTGTGACAGTAAGTTTTACCCCGAAATCTGCTGGCAGCGGACCTTCGAATGAAGGTGCAAGCTGGAATTGTGTACTGATTCCGGTTTGGTGGGTGAGAAGACCTCCTGGTCAATTATTGACCACTCATATTTTATGATATCGCCGATCGATTTTGAAGCATCAAGTTCCACCAACTGGCATGCACCGGTTAAGGTGTCGCCGGTAATGATCGCTTCAATCTCAACCGGGATAACTTTGAACATTCCGATTTTGAAATTCCTGGCACATTGTGCAGCATCCTGTGCTGTCACTTTATAAAAATAGATACCCGGCTGAAGCCACCTTACAACTACGCTTGCACCGGTATTCCCACTTTCAAACCCGGCTGAAGTTGGAGGACAGTTTCCGGGATTAGTGGCAAAATTAACATTCAAATCGTTGTATAATTCCCATACATAAGTGTTACCAGTCACTTGAGCTACAGCCAGTGGTGTGGTTGTATTTTGGTACACGACGGTCTGTGCCCCGGCAGAAGCCGGAACGAGTAGCATTGGAAGTAATACAGTCAACGCCAGACGTACTATGTACAAAGATCTGATAATCACCCTATAAAATTTTATTTACATTACTACGCCAACTATCCGGCGAGTTATTTTTTCGTCAATCGACTATTCAATTTCATAGTCAAATTCTTCGTTATTATGTTTCCATCCTACCTGAATCAGCATTAAAAACTTAAAAGTTGATTCACTTTACGATCGGATCGAAAACACTGGACTCGCATGGAAAAATCCCAACAATCTTTATCTGTTAAACACTATGCTTTACTAAAACACTCAATTCTATATTAACTCTGGTCATCTGACCTCTGTGCTTCCTGAGCAATGGAAACAAGTCATGAGATGTCGATTAATGTCATGAAAAAGCAATTTTGACACGCATAATTGTATTACTTCACCGGTAAAAATGGTATAATGCCCGGGCCTGGTACTGCTGCAGTAGCTGACTGAATTTCAGGTCTGGCTTTAATTGTTTGTATAGCAACATCGTATAAGAATCCGTCTTCTTTACCGCAAACCGAGTTCGTAACAGGGATTGTGGATGAATGATGGATATCGCCGATTGGTGTGCCGGCTAATTGAGTCTGGCCATCAACAGCCACGGTAATGGTTTCGTCTGTGATTCCTTCGTATTGGTTTGCACCGTTGGTATGGTCTATTGTGACACGGATCAAAATGCTTTCACCCGCCGCACCTACTGTCCCGGTTGAATTTAGTGCCTGTACAGGATTTGTAGCCAGGTAATTTCCGGCTGTCAAAATCAGTGGTTCCGGGGTCGCGAATCCGGTATCTGAAGGTCTGAACCATTCGACTGCGGTCACCGTTTCTTTGGAATCGATACCTGAAATTTTTACGGAAGGTCGCCATGATGTTGAAAAATTGGCAGCCGAAACTATATAGTACAGATAATCGACTCCATAATCGTACTTAACACCCTGTGGTGAAGCGGCATCAAATGTAGCGCTGACAATATCCGACACGCACCGCTCAATCGGGATCTCAAAATTTGAAACCGTAGTTTTGTCAGCTCCGACATTGGCTATGTCAAGTGTGAAAGCATTGACAGGCTGAATCATAAAAACCTTCAGATTGTTTGGAGCACATGCACCCGTTACTGCACTTCTGACCTGGACAACTACAAATACGGGTCTGGCTGCATCATACACAAACGATTTCCAGGTTAATGATAATGTTTCGGTGGCATTTGCAGGATCATTATAACCTGTTCCGGTTGCTGCCAGCAAGTTGCCGGAAGCTGTTTCTCTTGTGGGGGTTAATGTTCCCGGGGCTGTAATGAAGTTTTGATCCTGGGTGACTAACCATGTGTATTCTTTGGCGCCGGCAGGAGTAGGTACGGTTATCGAATAATTATAAGCAGTACCCGGCATTGGATGTATGGCATCATTCGATAAGCAGGTTGCATCTACCAAGCGCGGAGTCAGAGTTAGCTGGCTATAGGCAGGAGTAAAACTAAGCGTGAATAACACTGTTAAAAGGTTAAAAATTTGCTTTTTCATGACTGTGATAATTAATTTGTGATAAATTGATATTGATTTATTGACCATTGCAGATTACGGGATATTTAATATTGTCGAATATGGGCTGATGGGCGGATTTTCAGAATTATCTGACTGAGCCCTTCTCCTGTTTTTAATCCGGAAATTGCGATACCTGATTAATTTTAATTTTTCTTTTAAAACATTAGTTACCTGGTTGCCTTGCAGATCCAGGCTTTTTGCATTTGTCATATTCATAGTTTTTTTGTTCATGATTTTTATTTTTTTAGTTTATACTTTACATTCAATTTATAATTTTCGGACGCGGCGTGATTGTGATGGTTTGTGTTTTCGGATCGGAAATATTCCCGGAACAATCGACAATCCAATAGGTAATCAGGTGAATCACTTCATTGTAATTCACTCCGTCACCCGGAAATTGGATACTGCCTGTCGTTGCGGACGGTTGACCTGTACCCGTTACCGGATCCTTTGTTACCATGTTGTGCGGCGGGGTAAGATCGGGCGTGGGTGAAAAGTCAATCCTCCAGCGAATTTGTACCGGACAATCTAAATTGCAGTTATCCGAAAACAGAGCCGTATTCAGGTCCAGAAGAGTATTACCTGGTTGAAAAGTGTAAAAATCAGGCTGGTCATAAATTATCTTCTGTGTTGATGGGTCATATCTCACCGAGCGAAGATCTTCAACACAACCAATGAAAGGATCAGGAGGATTAAGTGACGGTTTTATAACATCAGGGCTTAAACCAACTGTATGTGTGAGAGTCGTTGTACAATTTTTTGAATCAGATATGGTTACGGTGTACAACCCTTCTGTGAGGTTTGTTATGCCTGCAGTAGTTTGTCCGTTACTCCAGAGATAGGAATAGGGAGCTGTCCCTCCGGTTACTGTTACGGTCGCACTACCGTTATTTCCTCCAGGACAATCGGGGTTTATTCCTGTTATCAGGCCTGTAAGGATTTCCGGCTCCCTGACAAATGTTGTTGTTGAAGGGTTTGAAATACATTGATTTGCATCCTTCACGGTGATGGAATATAAACCTGCTGATAGTCCTGTGATCACAATTGGTGATGGAAAGGCAGTTGCTGACCAGGTGGTCCCGCCGTCAAAGGAGTAATAATAGTCCGGTTTACCACCCGACATGGTTACTGTTATCTCACCATCTGAAAGGCCCTGGCAACTGATATTCTTATTGGTTGAAATCAAGGGTCGGCCCAATGGTGCAGGATCGGCAAGGGTAATATTCACACCGGGTGGTGAGGTTATCCCGGCAATTGTAATGGACAGGTTTTGATAAACCCCCGCTGGTATAGAAAGGATGGCCTTATTGCTTCGGACCTCTACGTTGTTAAAGCTTCCCCCGTCATAATTAATCGTATAGGTCCCATTGGGAACATTTGTAAAGGAGAAGTCTATACTTCCATACGTACCGCAGATGACTGCATTGGTGCCTGTTGCCGCCAGGCCCAAAGAAAGCACAAACACTTCCCCTGAACGTATTGGGCCGGGGCAACCATTCTCAGAAAGTTCCTGCACTTCCAGTATATGCGGATAGGGAAGGGTGGTGGTCCAGTTTATATCGATTACATTGGTAGTAGCTCCAACCTGTATTACTCCGTCAATCCACCAGGTATAAGTCGAGGGGGCTTCCTGGTTTGGATCTACCTGGTATCGCTTTGTGGTTCCGGCATATACAGAGTCAGGCATGGTCATTTTCACCTGTGCTGCCACTGCAAAAGTGCAACAGGTTAAAACAATCAGCAAGATCATATGTCGAAACCTTACAAACATAGTATTTCCGGTTATTTCTTAAAGTTTAGAAAACATGATTTGACCGCTTATTATCCGGAGTAAAAAGCTGATCGGTTACCCGGTCTGTCGGGGCCCCTGATCTGTGGGCCTGCCTGACAGGTAAGGACATCCCGGCAGACTAACTTTAAGGTTGTTTGATAGGTTATTTTTCTGTAGTTCATGATCTAATGCTTAGTTGTGATAGATCGGTGATGTAACCGGTAACGGACTTACTTTCACAAGGATAGTGGATGGATTTTCAGCTAAACAACCATCTCCGTTTATATAGCTCACTGTTAAAGTCTGATTACCGACAGTATTCCAGGTGACAGTTACTTCATGAGTACCCGGTCCGGCAGTTATGGTTCCTCCGGAACTTATTGTCCAGATGTAACCGGTCATACCATTTTCTGTTGTATAAACCTGGTTTGTTGTGTTCTCACAAACAAGAGGAGCTCCGGTTATTTTGGGTATTGATAGTGGGCTAACAGTTATTGGTATTGCCCCGGTCATATTCTGGATGCACAGTGTTGCTGTATTTCTCGCCCGGACTGAATAAATGCCCGGGATTGTCTGTCTGCCAAACGATAACGAAGAGCCCGTTCCGGCCAATGGAACACCAGTGGTAACACCATCACGATACAGTTGATAAATTGTATTCCCCTCTGAACCATCCAGACCAACATCGACACCTGAACCCCCGGAGCAATAGGAACCACCACCTGTCATATTGTAGATTCCAGGTGTCTTTCGGACTGTCCATTGATGTAAATTATAAGGGGATTGGCAACCATTTACACCCGGGGGATGTATACGTCTTGTCATCATCGAAATAATAGCACCTTCTGCATAGCCAGCGGTTGAAATTGCACTTCCGGGAGTATAGTCCATTGGCCCAATAACGGGAAGGGTAATGGTATACGCATCTCTGACGAGTGAGGTTATACCACCTGTACCCCCCTCGAATATTGCCGATACATCAGTTCCTGCACAAACCGATTCGGAAATAGGATTAGGTACAATAGTTTGTGGCACCGGATCGGGATAAACATTGAATTGCGCATGATTAGTATAGGCTATGGTGCCGCATGCATCTGTCACTTTACGCCGATAACAGTAAGTACCCGGCAATGTAAATTCGGGTGGATCATAACTGGTAGTGTCATTTTTCCCGCTCGCCACTGAAGGAGTGGGATTACAACCTCGTCCGGGGTTGTAACTTGTTTCCCACTGGTAGGTATAAGGCTTTATTCCTCCTGATGCTCCTCCGTATGGGGGGCTCGTCCCTCCAATTCTGGCATTGCCACCAACACAGTAATTACCGCCATTTGTATTTATTGAACCTGGATTCAATACTATATGTTCAACAATTACAGAGGCTTCCGCAGATATCCCGCAATCTCCTGTAACATTTGCATAATAGGTACCCGGTGCTGCATTATTTAAAATTGGTCCGGTTCCCAGCCTTGTGCCCGTTCCCCCGGCTCCGGTCCACCAGGTTATCTGTGCATTGGAACCGGTTACGCCATGGGCTGTTAAGGTTGTGGTTGCAGTGGAGCAGATTGGACTCGATTCGGCTGTAACCGATGTAATCCCTACATTGGTTCTTACAGTGATCACTGCCTTGCCTTCCGCTATGTTGCTGCAAGCCGAGATACTTGCCTCAGTTACACTTAACAGGGTATAAGTAATGGTATCAGGGCTGTGGGTCGGAGCAGTTACTATTGCACTGTTCCCGGTAATAGAAGTAACTGAGACAGGTGGTTTCCCATTGATGGAATACATAAATGTGAAAGGAGGAATGCCATAGAAACCGGTAAAAGTAATAATCGGCTCCGGACTGTTCTGACAGGTTTCTGTACTACCGATTATCGTAGCTGTAACTGGAGTACTAACCGTAACTGCAGTGGATCTAACACTAACCTCCTTGCCAGACGCCCTGGCATAGGCTGTGATTGAATTGCCCGAAATCAATGTGGTGGAGATGCCGGTCAGCGTCCATGCATTTGCACTGACTGTGGTAAATCCAATGAATGCTTCATTTTTATAAACTGCAATTATTGTGCCGTCGGCTTCATTGATGGTGCCACTTATGGAACTGGCGCCGTTACAGACCGGTGAGTTTATCACAGGAGTTTCAGTGATGGCGAGATTATCCTTGTCATTACTACCATTATTCACAGAGATTTCGTACAGGAATTTATCTGGTGCCCGGGGTGGTGCATTTGTCCCGTAAGTGGGCAGGCATAATAAATACAATGCACTCACCAAGGAAAGACAGGTGCAGAAAATATGGCGATTGTATCGATTGCAGATGCGAATCATCATAACAGTTTATAACCAAATGACACTGCAAATACCTGAAAGCCATATATTAAACTTCGTGCAATCGTTATTTTACCCGGAAACCAAACTAGGATTAGAAATTAATGCAACTGGATTCTATGTTGAAATGAGTGGTCTGAGCCCGAAGAGCAGGAAGTGACTGAACAATGGATTTTCATAGCTGCTGAGTTTCAAATGGTAGTTAATCAAGCTTTTACATTCGTTTCAATTGATGACCTAAACTTTAACCCCTCCTAAGCCAGCTGAGAGTTAACCCGCCATCTTGCAAAATGATGTTTCCACCGGATGACGGATGAATTGTCAATTAAGTCTTCACATAAAAACAAAGTTAAGGAGTGCCGTATACCCATAGGTATGATAAGCGCCTATATCCGATTAAAACCGGAAATAGTCGATTATATACCACTTAAGAGATACTTTAATTGCATATAGAAGCCAATTGATCAACAATTGTCCTTGGGATGCAGCAAGGTTTAATCGAAGCATTTTAATTAGGATAAAACGAACAGGCCTCGGGGAATCATTTTTGGGGCAAAAAACAATGTGGACTTCAAATAGAATGAAGTTCCATTAGAACGCCCTGATGATTTATTGATAATGCTATTTTCACCTAACTATCAGAAGGCTTTTGTGATGTTCGGGCGGGGGTTTATGGTAAGGCTTCTGGTCTGGGGAGCAGAAACATTCCCGGCACAATCCACTATCCAGTAGGTGATTGTATGAACAGTGCTGTTAAAGGTTACTCCATCACCCGCGAATTTGATATCGCTTCCATAAGCCGATGGCTGACCGGTCAGAAACAATGCAGGGGGGGCAGGAATAAGTGTTCCGTCAGCCATTTCAATTTTATACCGGATAGCAACTGCACAGGATACCGGACAATTATCCGTAAAGGTTGACAGGTCAAGATCGAGCAGTCCATTTCCGGGAGTAAGAATAAAATAATCGGGTCGGGTGGGATTAATATCCATATCCGCTCCGTTGAAAATGGCGGTGGTTATGCTTTCGACGCATTCGCTTACTGCCGGGGGTGGGGTAAAAGCCGGCGGTTGGTTATCGGTTACCGTAATAGTTTGCTGACAGGTACTGCCTGCACCATGTTTAGCGAGATTCAACGTTATAGTATACGGCGCGCAACTGTTCCCTGCCAGGACAGTGACGGCCTGGTTATTTACTCCGGAAGTGATTGAACCATTCCCTGTTACCGACCAGTTGTAACTATCCATCCCGGCGGGAGCGCTGTAAATTTCGGATGATCCCGTAGGCACGGAAGCAACCGGTGAGATATCACAGGGCAAATCAACAACCGATACAGTAAAAGTAGCGGATGATGTACAGCTGAATCTTGAAATATTGTCAGTTAGTGTAAAAGAACCGGCAGCGGTAGCTTCAACAGTTACTGATGGTCCGGTAGCCGGACCTGTAATTGTTCCGTTCCCCGATACCGACCAGGAGTGTGAAACATTATCTGCAGGTACAACTGTTGTTGTGAATACGTTATTGGTCGATCCGGCAAACACGGAAGCATCACCTGATATGACAGGTATTGGCAGAACATCCACTGTAATTGTAGCTGAGCCGTTTGTAAACCCGCTGCTTCGTGAGCAGTTGGCATCCTGTACTGAGATCAGGGTATAGCCGGTGGTTGTTATTACAGGTGTTGTAAATACAGGAAAGGAAATGCCGCTAGTGACATTTGCCTGGATTCGGTCGGCTGTTCCGTCATTGTAGATTAATGTATAAGGTCCGGTGCCCGCTGTTGCGGTCCACGTTAACTGACCGGAACCTGTTGTACAGAACGGTCCGTTTGCCGTCAGGCTTCCTTGCGGCTGCGGATGAATGATAAAGCCTGTAGCTGCCCGGCAACCAGGAACGGTTGAACATTCAGCCCAGAAATGATAGGTGCCCGGAGTTTGGGTATCAGGGAGGCCTGAACCTGCAATACCTACGGGATTAAACGGTGATCCGGTGCCAATTAAAACACCACCCGAAGAGGCTGTATACCAGTTCAAATCGCCCGGTGGTGTGTAAGTAACTGATATGCTGATATAATCGACGTTTACAGTCCTGTTATTATCTGAACTTTCAAGTGAAAATGCAACTCCGAAGTTGGTATTATTAATATCATCCGATGTCCATGATGTTCCCCAAAGATTGGTTATATCCCCATAGGTTTTGGCAGTTTCGGTACCATTGGGAATGTTAGCCGTTGTTACTGCATAGTTATTACCTGTAACGGTACCCGCTTTCAGTAAACTGACCACAAAATCCCTGATATTGTTTCCACTTGAATGTCTTCCGATCGTGACCTGTATACCGGAGATTACGGAGTTGGCTGGAATGTTAAACCCGTATTGTGTAGCCTGCAGATAGTGACTGATTTGATTTTTTGATAGAGTGACTGAAGCTCTGGTATCGTCATTCGAAAGAATAGAATTGGGATTTTGCCAGTCTGTAGTGCCTATTCCTGCCTGATTGGTACCAATCCCCGGAAATTTACCCGCATTGGTGCTACTTCCTAAAAGACAGGTTGAGGATGCCGTGAATACACCCGCGCCATTTGGGCAGATTGATACTCCCTGTGTCGTTGGCTTATTGATGATTACAGTTGCTCCTACTTCCTGACTCCAGCATCCTCCTGCCGATTGTGCCCTGAAATAATAAGTGTCTGAAGTATTTACAACCTGGGATGAAGAAGGATTGGCCGTCGAAGTTCCCCCGGAGGTTGTTCCCTGGAAATAAATAGTTCCGCCAATCCCGCCTGAAGCGGTCAGGGTCGTATTTTCGCAGAATGTACCAGCACCGCTTACGGATAAGGTCATAGGATACAGGATTACAGTTACCGTAAATGGTGGTCCTACGCAGCCCCCTGTTTTCGGAATCACAGTATACACAGCAGTTGCAGGATTTGTTGTTGTGGTGGTGAGTGTCTGGCTGATGGAGGGTAGCCAGGATGTTTGCGCCGAGCCTCCGGTAAAACCTGTACCTGTAGGTGCTGTCCACGAGTAGTTCGTATTTGCAGCTACCCCCGAAGGGGTTACAGCAAACGGCACATCACTGCATGTAATGGTTGTCTGGTCAGCAACAACAGGAGGTGTAATCAGGTATTGCGTCTGACTTCCCGCGAGGAGCAGAAAATTGAAAAAAGCTCTTTGCGCTGCAACTTTTTCTGCTTCGGTTCCACCGTTATTTAAAGCATGTCCTGCTTCATACATCACGGTTCCTTTGGTGTTGTCGCCAAAAGCGGGACCATAAGCGACTACTGCGGCATTAGTGGGATAGGTTATACCGTCATTTGTGTAATCGGGATCGTAAACAGCAATTGTTGTTGTGGCCCGCCACCCCGATGGGCCGGGAATATAGATCTGTTCGGAACCATTTTGGGTGGCCCCATCCAATGTCCTTATAAATTGCATTATGGGATCGCCCGATGAATTATAGGTATAAGGTTCATTTCCATTACCATGACTTCCATAAGGGACTAATCCGCCATTACTTAAAAAATTGCACCCGGGCAGATTTTCCAGCACGCTCACAGCATGACAACTTGCCCACATTGAACCTCCGCTGTGGATAAAATTTTGCAGGGCGGTGACCCAGGTTATGTCCCAATCGTCGGGATCGGCATGCGGCAAAATATAGACATCACGGCTACCGTTGATACTTCCGCATTGAGGTAACATCGTTGGGTTTGTATTTATAAAGTATGTACTGGATGGAATGCCGGCATTGCTGTAATAGGGAGTAATCTTTGTATCATTATCCGAATCCAGGAATGCTGTTGGCCAGATCGTTAATGTCTTGTACACAGGTGCTGAAAAGCCGGTGGCAATTAAATCGACGTTTACCCCAAGCGTCCTCCAGGTATTCACCAGGGCCGTAGCCTGAACGGCCCATTCAGCGCGTATAATAAACGCACTTCCATAGTAATTGCCGTTTTTGGAAAAATCTTTGCCATCCTTTGTCTTGGCATCATCGATTGCCCAGTCGACCGGAATACCTGCTTTGATAAGCGCATAGACAAGGCCATAAGGTTTTAATCCGTTTGCAACGGTTTGCACCGGTTTTCCCATGTCAATTACGTAAGCTCCCGGCGAATAATCAACAATTGAATTCTGCCCGTTTGAGGATAAACTCAAAAGGAATAGCACACTCATCAATGAAAGGAATGAGCGGATAACCGAACGGGTATAGGAAGTTAAGACGTGCAATTTTGTTAGTCAAGGTTTTAGGCACTACCTCTTGTTGAAGATAACGCTGATTAAACAAATCTAGATCAGTATCAGCATCTAAGACGGATATATCCGGATATAGCCGATTATATCCGGATACGTCGGTTTAAGGAAGTTGAATCAGGATTAATTTTTGGGACAGGAATGGGGTAGAATTGTGAAGCCGGAGTCATAGCGGGAAATGTGGGATCAAACAATTGACCAAAACAGGAAGGGCGCCGGGCTGCAGCTTATTTCAAAGTCGCAGCTCAACGCCCTGGTTGATTATTCATCCTGCATATGCAGGACTAGTGTAGTCTTTAGTAACCGATATAAACAAATCCCTTCATTGACCTTTTGGTTCCGCCCAGTTTAAGAACATAATAGTAGACACCTGTCGGAACAAGAATCGGATTAGCTGGCGTACTTTTAAGAGTGTTTCCACCCCATTCATTCAGATAATTAATGTTTTGGTATACGAGTTGCCCTGAACGGGTATAGATATAAAGTTCCGAATTCAGGTAGTTTTCGAGACCAGGGAATACAAGCAGATCGTTTATTCCGTCGCCATTTGGTGAGAATCCTTCCGAAGTCTTTACTCCACTGTCATAAATATCGATCGTTACAAGCGCAGAATCACAGGTGTTTAAATCGTCACATACCTCATAACTGAATTCATCACGTCCCGGACGACTCTCTTTAGGAATATATACGATTGAACCATTCATATTGATTCGGGTTTCACCACGTTTAGGTTGCTGGATAACGCGTACTGATCCCGGAATCAGTTTCCCGTCCGAAATGTCGTTGTTCAATACATTGATGGTGGTATCCAATGCCCATGAAGTCCTGGCATAATCGGGATTTGCGATAACCTGGTTGATCTTCAGCGGGAATGCAAAGGATTTAACATGCGGGCACCCGTATTTGTCTGTAACCTCCAGTGAATAGTTGCCGACACCACTTAAATAAACGGTTGGGAGGTTATCGGCACCCACTATTTTTCCGTCGGTTGTAAACCATCTGTAATTAATTGCACCTGTCGAAACTGATCCGTCGACAATCATACTTCCATCCTTTTCGAGTGTTCCTTTTGAGAATATTTCGGCGACAGGGAGTTGATCGATCCTGATAGTGAGAGTATCGCTGTCCGTTTTTCCAATATTGTCAGTAACAAGGAGTTTGACCCTGAAATCGGCAGGCAGCGTTCCTTTATAGGAGGACGAAAGTAAGAATTCGGTTATTTGACCTGACTGCAGCGTTAATTCACCACCCTTATCCAGTACCGACCATTCGTAGACAAGCTGATTGCCCGTCGATTTTGATCCGTCCAGCGTGACTTGCTCACAAGCTCCTGCAAGAATTTCTCCGGAAATGATGGCCTCAACTTCCACATTTATTACTGTAACCATCCCGACTTTTAGGTTCATCGCGCAACCTATTGCATCACGCGCAATTACCCTGAAAAAATAGGTGCCGGTTTCTTTCCAGTTTACTTCAACACTTGCTCCGAGGTGACCCCCGGTAAAATTGGCCTTTGAAGGCGGACAATTGCCGCTTACCGTTGCAAAGTTAACGGTTCCGTCACTGTAGAGTTCCCAGTCGTAAGTATCATTCCGTTCCTGGACCACAGCCAGTATTGTGGTGGTACCCTGGTACACGACGTTCTGGGCCATGGCGGGGGCCATAACCAGCAGCAGTGGCAGTAAAACTGCCAGCACCTTACGTTCAATGTCGTGCAACCGAAAACTCATTCAATTATGAATTACGAATTATGATTTTATCATGCTTCCCATTACTATTAAATTTTCAATTTTTACCTCAATCTGAACCTGATCAATTATGAATTAAATTCATTCCTTCATTGACTCATTTTTAATTCTTTATATCCATTCTCATCTTCCCATTACTCATCTCCCCTTCGCGCGTATCTCTCCCATTTGTCCCGCCAACCGGGTTTTTCAACCGATCTGTGCGGACACACCTCTCCCCCTTTGTCATTTTCATGCATTTTTCCATACGGATTGCATTTCAATGACGGTGTTTCATTTCCATCTATTTAATAATCTATCAACTCCGGACAATCATTACAGCTTGCAGTTTTTTGTATACGTAGAGGGAAGTAACGGGTTGCACCAGGCGTTCGTCACTACTCCACATCATGTGTGGCTGTTTATATTGTCCGTTATCTTATATCATACTAATATCAATTATGATTTATGAATTAGGATTTATGATTTACCGATGTCATCAATCATGCTTCCCTTTCATATTACAAATGTTTAATTTTCAATTTTTCAATCTTTATATGGCCACTAAGGCACTAAGACACAAAGTTTCACGACGAATACATTATTAATAATCAATACTTTGTGCCACTTAGAGTCCTTGCGTCTTTGTGGCATTTTTATGTTCTTCAAACTACATCCGGCCATCATCAGTCATTAGTAGGAGTACTGCCAATACCTGACGTAACATGTACAAGGTTTTCTTCATTAATTATCTATAATTCAAGCCATTTTTCAATTTTTTCAATATCAATTTTTTCGTCGTGCAATTATTTGAAGTTTGCCTCATTATCGAACCAACCCATAACGGACTCGCGTTTCAACTTGGTGGGTTTAACAGATAAACATGTCAGGTAACTTGACCAGGGATACTCCAACACATGACTACAAAATCCATGATGGACGGGGTTATTATGAATGTACAGGAGGACCCGTTTTAAATACCACTCATTGTCAATATGTTTACGTTTGAAACGACGTTCGAATAAATCTCCATGACGAGTGTAATGTTTATTGTAATATTTACTGTAGGCATTGAATAAATGTGAAAAATGTAGGTTTGGCTTTGGTATTTTGACGCTGTCCTTCAAACTGACGCTGTCAGGTACTGCGCACGCTGACAGGTCGATCGTTTCCCACTTATGGTCATCGAACCAGGCTTCCCCCTCTTTTTCGAGATCGGATAATGTATATTTATATGCGACATTATCTTTTATCCTTGCCAATAAATGAAAATGATTTGGCATCAACACCCAAGCAAAAACTTCAGAAACCGGCAAGACATATTTATCAATCAGATCAAGAAAGTGTTCGTAGTTTTCACTCTCCCGGAAAAGATTTTCCCCGTTGATACCACAATTATAGATGTGGTAAATCTGTCCTCCAATTAATTCTTCGTCTTTCATACTTAAATAATTTAGTAGCTTGACGCTGTTCATTCGATCTGACGCTTTCAGGTGCTGCACGCGCTGACAGTTCGATTCAATTTAACCTGTCAGCGTCGAAGACCTGATAGCGTTCAAGGCACCCGGTAAATTCCTTCATTTTTTCATTTTTAATTCGTTATATACATTCTCATCCTTTCCTTTTCTCCTTTTCTCATCTTCCCTTCGCCCATCACTCTTTCGCGCATACTTCTCCCATCTGTCCCGCCAACCGGTTTTTTCAACCTATCTGTGCGGACACACCTCTCTCCCTTTGCCATTTTCATGCATTTTTCCATACGGACTGCATTTCAATGACGGTGTTTCACTACCATCTATTTAATAATCTCTCAACTCCGGACAATCATCACAGCAGCATTTTTCAGGTGGCAGACGACGATTGCACCAGGCATTCGCCACTACTCCGCAGCATGCGCGGCTGTTTGTATTGTCCGTTATCTTATATCATGCCAATATCATTTAAGATTTAAGATTTATGATTTATGATTTACCGAAGTTTGTTTCATCAATCATGCTTCCCTTTCATATTACAAATTTTTAATTTTCAATTTTTCAATCTTAATATGGCCACTAAGGCACTAAGACACAAAGTTTCACGACGAATACATTATTAATAATCAATACTTTGTGCCACTTAGAGTCCTTGCGTCTTTGTGGCATTTTTATGTTCTTCAAACTACATCCGGCCATCATTCGACAACTGACGCACCTGGACACCAGCAATCACCAGGTTCAGCATAAATGCATGACCATTATGTTCATCGGCAGCCTGCAACGAATAAGAACGAGTCATTTCAAAAAAATACATCCGAATGACCCCGATCCCACAATTCGGAACGGGATAAAAAACCCTGGAGAAGTGATGAGGATGTCCAAAAAGTAAAATAACACACTTTTTATCTCCGTGAAACTCTGTGCCTACTCTCCCGAAGGATCGGGACAAGTTGTGAAACTCTGTGATACAATTAATTACACAGAGTCACACTGAGGATACACAGAGTTTTTAGACAGCCTCGTCCATATTTTCATCCATATTTGATAAACATGTATACGGAATTAATCACTAGCCATGCTCCTCTGCAAATTCATTGTCAAATTTCTCATTGTCTCATTTTCTCATCTTCTCCTTTTCGCGTAGCTCTCCCGGGCCACCCTCAGACAGCAATTTTTAGTCCCGCACAGCGGAATTCCCATACCTGTAAAGCCACAGCAAATCATTATTCATAACGATTATGAGCTGTAATGCCCGTATTTGTCATTGTGCGGTGTGAAACAGCGTCCCGATATTTCGGGGTACCATTCAACTACCACCACTTATCCATTGCGGCGAATCAATCAGTTGTCCTAATACGCCGATACTCCCCGTAAAAACGGGGCAGGCTGGGGCAATCTGTGTAATCATTTTTCGTACAATCCGTCCCAATCCACCGATTCTCGGGGCAAGCTGTGCAATCCATTTCCATGGAATCCGTCTTAATCCGCGAAATCCTAATTCACGAAATCCATTTTCATGTCATTCGTAACCTTCCAACTGAGCGCACGCAAACCCCACCTCTTCTTGCCCACAGGGCATCTGAGGCACCGGGTACGCCGTTCGCGACGCGCTTCAGTCTTGCAGGTTATTGTCATTGCGAGGAGCGAAGCGACGAAGCAAACTTCCGATTCGAAGCTACACTCATCTTATTTTTACCTTTCTTTTTTTAATTGTTAATACCTGTCATTGCGAGGCTATTCGTCGCACAAGGACCTTAACTGCCATTTCTCATACACTTATGGCAAAGCAATATCGCTTTTACAGCAAGTTTTCACTTTTTGTATTTCAACTATTCTTCATTGCCATATCATCCCCCTCCTTTCTCCGGTCTGAACGGAAAAAGTAGAGGGTTAAGAAAAAGCAAAATTTAAACTAAAACTAGTTTTTAGGAACAAAGGCTGGAGTAGCTGGTGTGACTTCGTTAATATTAGGTCTTGGAATTATGTTTTGCGTGACCTTATCATTTACGAATCCGTCAATCCATGGACAAGGATCTGTAAGGACAGTGCTTGCTGCATCATGAATGTCACCCATCGCCACGGTTTCGTAAAAGGGAGCAACTGATTTAGTATGATCTCTCATAATACCATCCACCGCAAGAGTAATGGCTTCAGCAGTAATGGTTTCCATCCTCCCATTATCAACAGTTACACGCACAATAATAGTTTCACCTGTAGCGCCAACAGTAGCGCCTGCAGTACTTGCAGATACGGGATTTGCTACAGCACTGGTACCCGTGTAAACATCTGCGGCATTTGTTATTGTAGTTGATTTCCAACCAGTAGCTGTAGTTGCAGCAGCTGGATATTGCCAGTCGATAGCTGTAACAGAGCGGTTACCTGCAGTACTTGAAACTGCGCCGCTTACTTGAAAAGATGGCAACCATGAGTCCTTAAAGTTGGCAGCTGTTACACTAAAGAACAAATAATTTACGCCATAATTCATAAGCACTTTACTTGTTGCAACATCATAAACCGCTGATGCCACATTTGCAGCACACGGCCCATTACCGCCTGCACCAAGAGCTGCTCCATCAGATTTAAGATTTGCGATATCAAGTGTAAAGGAGTGTGCTGGTTTGATGATATATACCTCAACGTTGTTAGTATTGCAAGTAGCAGCATCAGTATTGGTAACATAAACAACTAAGAATACAGGATTATCAGCGTCATGGACAAAATAGTCCCAGGTAACATCGATAGCAGCTTGGTCAGTGGTCAGAGCATTATATCCAGTACCATAATCCAGAATAACACCACCAGCTTTTGCCTCAGCGGTTGGGGCAAAGGAACCTGTAGCTATAAAAGTTTTGCTCTTTGTTACAAGCCAATGGTATTTTTTTGTTCCGGTAGGCGTGGGTACCTGTACAGTATAAGTGTATGATTTTCCTGCAATTGGAGCTAATCCATCTGTCGTACTACATGTTGCTGTAATTGTTTTGGCTGCTGCCAAGGCACCTGCAGCAGGAGCAGCGCCAAGACCAATCTGCCCATAAGAAGTGGTTACACTAGCAAAAGTTACCAGAACTAAAATCACGAGAATAAAAATTTGTTTTTTCATGATAAATAAATTAATTGTTAAAAAATTAGGGATTTGTTTTTAAGTAAATGTTTTGATGTTCAGTATAAAATATTGTTTTGTTATTCCTTGATAATTATGGTTACTTAACCGGATTCAGGCATAGATGCCGCTTCCGGATATCATCACCGTCCAGGCGGATCTTTGCCGAGGTTTTGAAACCAAAAGGTATTTGGCATGTTGGTAGTTAGTTTTATTAGAATTAAGGATTTGCCAGTTTTGGTTTCTAATTGGATATTTGGCAATTTTTGAATGATCGATTGTTTTTTCATGTGATTTATTTTAAATGGTTGTTTTAATAATATGTGGTCGTGGTTTGATGGTAATATTTACTGTTTTCTCATCTGATTTTTTTCCATTACAATCAATCAGCCAATAGGTTATTGTGTGAATTACAGGGGCGAATGTTACTCCATCACCAGGGAATAGGATATCAGAAGTATATAAAGATGGCTGACCAGTTTGATCAGTGATTGGTGAATGTGTCAGCATAGCTGGAGCCGAGGGCACATCCGGATATGCAGGATTCGGAATAGCTGTAAAGTTTATACTCCAATGAATCTCAAAATCATCAGTGCAACAATTATCCTTAAAATTATTTTTTAGAATAGAAGGGTCGAGGTCGAGAAAGTTGTTGGTTTTCATGAACATATAATAGTCAGGATCTGGATTGATATTCAGATCGTTATAGGCATAGGCAGCAGAGAGCAAGTTTTCGACACAGAACTCAAACGGGTCGGGCGCTGTAAAAGTTGGCGGTTCATTGTCTGTAACTGTTACTGTTTGGGTACAGTTTTTAACAATACCTGAATTATCGGTAATCGTCCAGATTACAGATGTTTCTCCAACAGGATAAGAACCAGAGGCATTTGCTGTATTGTTATAACTGTTTATTATCGTATAGGTAGCGGTAACACAAGGGTCAACGATTAGCGGTACAGCAACGGTTACCGGTGCAAAACAGGTACCTGCTATTGCATCCACCGCCGCAGGATTTGGCGGACAGGTTATTACTGCAGGAGGTATATCCAAACGTTTTATTGTTACAGTGAAAGAACAACTTGCAGTAAGACCGGCAACTTCGGTTACGGTGTAGGTGACAGTGCTTATGCCTATGTTAAATGCCTGTGCAGGAGGTACAAAACCTGTTCCGCTGCCTGTGGTAGCTCCGGTAACTACATAACTCAAAACCGAACCTGGACAGTTATCACTGTAATTAGGAACTCCAATCGTAACATTGGTTTTCGAACATAGGTTGGCAGCTATCTGCTCCTCAACATCCAAAGGACAACTAATTGTCGGAGGCTGGTTATTATCTGTAATAGTCACAATTTGTGTGCATGTTGCCGTATTTCCGCAGGCATCGGTAGCAGTCCAGGTAACATTGGTAACACCAACCGGGAATTGGACCGGGGCATTATTGGTTATAACTGTTGCAGAACAGTTATCTGTTGCTGTAGCCGTTCCAAGTAAAACACCTGTCGCAAAGCAGCTACTATTATCGGCAATGCCTGTAACGGGTCCAGGACAGGAAATTACCGGGGCAGTAAGATCCTGTAGTGTTATAACTTGCGTGAAAACCGCACTCACATTGCCGCACTCATCGGTTACCGTCCATGTATTAGTATACGTACCGGTCTGGGGACAACTTCCGGCTATAAAACTTCCGGGTACCTTAACCGGAGTTAATATAGCATCGCAATTATCAGTTGCCAATGGCACAGAAGCCTGGGCAGTTGCAAGACTGGCAACATCGCTGCAGTCAAGCGTGACGTTTAGCACAGTAGCGTTTGTAGTCCAGGTTGGAGCCTGCGTATCCTGAATCGTAATTACCTGAGTAAATACTGCGCTTACATTTTCACAATCATCGGTCGCCGTCCACGTATTTGTATAGGTTCCTGAATTGGAACAACTACCAGCCACAAATATTCCTGTCGTTTTTGTTAGTATTAGTGTTGGATCACAAAGGTCGGTTGGCACCGGAACTAAAGTTTGTGCAGAAGTCAGGCCTGGTGCATCTGAACAGGAAATGGTACGGTTAAGCGTGCCGACTGCGGTTAGCCATGTTGGAGCCTGGGCATCTTTAATGAAAATATGGGCGATTGCGGTACCAATATTTCCACAATGGTCGGTTGCATCAAAGGTTACAGGTAAAGCAGTACCGCAAGCTTCAGTAATCCCGATATAATTGTTATGTACAAATAGGGGATTTCCAGCTTCATCGATAGCACTTGCGCTCGCCAGCCAATCCTGTATAAGTTGTGAAGCATTGGAGTCACCACATTGAATCGTAAGGTCTCCTGGAGGGGGTGAGAAAACCATGGCCCCTATCAGGTCGAATTTTACTTCAAAATTAAAAATCGCGGAACTACATGGTATCCCATTTTGTGTATCGGTTACTTTAATAGAATATAATCCGGCTGTTTCGGGTTTGTATGAATTTGTGCCGGTGTAAACAGGAGTACCTAACGCTCCTGAACCGTTATACCATTCGTAGGTATAAGTTGCGCCAGCCGGAGAAACATTGGCTACCAGTGTTGGAATATTGTTCTTGCAGACAATTGTTGGATCGTTGTTCCATGTTAGATTTATGGGTTGCTTTATGTAAATTGAAATTGTATCGCAGTCAGAACCTAAAACGTTACAAACAGTCGCGGCTATTTTTCCGCAAATCTTGTATTTTATTTCTGGCGGCGCATTTAAATCAGGAGTGAATGTTGGACTTTCTACTGTTGTACTCGAAAGATAAGAATTGTATTGACCGGGTGTTCCAGGCCAAATACTAGTCCATTGGGGGTCGCTAACTATTCCGGAGGTTGTGATTTGCCCACTGCATTCAACCCGCGTCGTAATGTCGCCGGAAGATATAATTCCTGGAACTGATCTGAAAGTAAATTTGTTTGTATTTGTTCCAGGTTTACAGAAGGTGAATAAATAAAACTTTCCACCAGGAATACAAACAACTGAATTGTTCATGGTAATATTATCACAATCAATTCTCCAGTCCTGAGGTGAAGGTGTCGCGCCATCAATTAGAATTTCAATTCCTACTGCATCATTATCAAGTCTGACATTGAAAGAAACGCAATTGCTTTCACCATCAGGACAACAATTACCGCTTCGTCCCAGATTATCAAAGACGATAGTTCCGGAGGGATTTCCAAGAAAATCAGCCAAACGGAAGGTTGCATTCGCGCACGGGGAGCATCCGCATTCTCCCTCTACGGTAATTGTTTGTATCAGGTCTATGTAATTTGTGCATTGGTCAGTAATCCGGTAAACACGGGTAATACTAGTAGGGCAGTAACCAGGTTTTCCTGCAAGTCCATTAGCAATTTCATTATTCAGTGTTACAGTTACTGCACCGCAATTGTCGGAGGCAGTACCTCCAGCCGCTGCAAATTCTGCATAATTAGCATAAGGCAAAGGAATAGTTGCTGGACATGTGGCTATTTTATTGGGGATAGTTCCTATAGGCTTTTGTTCATCGCTAACAGTAATTTGTTGAATTCCTGTTGTTTTATTGCCGCTGCAATCCTGGGCTGTCCAGGTTCTTGTAATGATTGAATTACCAGCACAGCCTCCGGAAGTAGTTATATCTGAGTATGTAATTGATATGATTTCCAGGCAATTGTCTGTAGCGGTTGCAGTTCCGGCAACCGCGGGTAATGTACCTTGTGCACAGCTCAATGCGATATAAGGTGGTATGCTAATGACCGGTTTGATCATGTCGCGAACAGTAATTACCTGAGTTTTTTCTTCAAAATTGCCAGCATCATCTGTTACTTTCCATGTACGGGTGAAACTGTATGGATAATTGCATCCTGCAACCGTAGGAGTTGAGGGCCCGTCGGTATAGGTTACAACAAGATTTGCTGGAATTGTACAATTATCGAAAAGCCCGGTGATATTACCCGTGAAGGCGGGCAAAACACTTAAGTTACACGAAGCATCTATGTTAACAGGACTTGGTCCGGGGACATTAAAAATAGGCTTCGTATTATCAATAACAATGACATCGAATGAGCATGTTGCAGTATTGTTGGCGGCATTCTTAACCGTATAGCTAACCGTTGTCGTTCCAACCGGGAATGTGTTTCCTGGTATATGTGATTTAGTCCAGACCAGTGAACCCGCAGCAGTACAATTGTCTGTTGCTGTTGGCTCGATCCAGCTGATTACTTGATCGCAGGTCAACCTTCCGGCACCAGTATATGCGGTAATGTTGCCGGGGCAGGATGTGAAAACCGGTATTTGAGAATCTGTCACATTTATTATTTGTGTACATGAAGCTTTATTATTGCCCGCGAAAGTAGCCACCCATTCGATAATTGTTGTTCCTACCGGATATGGAGCATTTAATGCAAGGGCATCGCTCCTGGTTCCCACTACAGCCGGAACACCGCAATTACTATTGGTGATTGGTGTGCCTATATTTGCGGTATATGAGCAAGTACCTGCATCCACTGAATGCGTGATGTCTGGAGGGCAGGTAATATTTGGTGTGTCAATATCGCTGATTGTGATTGTGAATGAGCAGACGTTACTTATATTACCAGCTTCATCCGTAGCAGTATAGGTTACGATTGTCGATCCTAAATTGAAGGTGCTTCCGGGGATATGTGATTTGGCCCAAACCAAACTGCCTGTGACTGTACAGTTATCTGTTGCGGTTGGCTCAATCCAACTAACAACTTTACTACATTGCCCGGACGCAACGGTTTGGATAATATTTGTAGGGCAGCCGCTTATAACTGGTTTATCAATATCAGCAATAGTAAGATTTACACTATTTGAGGTTACTGCACCACAGATATTGGTTATTACAACATCGTAATTGCCTGCATCAGAAGCTAAGATTGACGATATTGCGTAAGAAGGTAATAATGCTCCGGAAATATCAATTCCTCCCTTTCGCCATTGATATGTCGGAGCAGGAGTCCCTGAGGCGGTCGCACTAAATGTAACAGAATTACCGGCACAAGTACTTTGATTAACGGGTTGAACTGATATAGTCGGCGATCTATTGACTGTAATACTGTAAGTTACAGGGGTGCCGCTGCAACCGTTTGCCCTTGGGGTTATGGTTATTGTAGCTGATCCTGCTATTGGTGTAAATGAAGGAATTGATGTTACTCCTGTCAAATTGACAAGTCCAATAGTTGCTCCACCAATAATATCAAAAACCACTACCGAAGGTGACCCGGTCAACAGGATTTGAGTTGTTAACAAACCGTGGCAAAAAGTTTGAGCCGAAGGAGTATTTACAGTTGGTATGGGATTAACAGTCACATCTCTGGTTGCAGTTTGAGACGGGCATCCAGAGCGTGCAACTGTATAGGTCATTGCAACAGGTCCGCCGGCAGCAATAGTTGTTATTGAGCCTGTTATAGCATTTATTGTAGCTATGTTGGTATTTGCACTACTCCAGACTCCGCTGACTACGTCGGAAGTGAACGTGGTATTCATCCCCATACAAATTGATGGTATGCCTGATAAAATACCTGCATTTGTTGGGCAAGACCATGTGATGATTACCTTACCATCAGCACCATTTCCACCATTATTTTCTTCACCCGCACCACCTCCACCTCCCCCAGGTTGTGCACCAATAAGGCCAATGTTTCCATCCGTACCGCCATTTCCACCTATTCCACCACCAATTGGCTCTGCAGCAGCAGTTTCCGTCGACCATATTGGAGATCCCGATGTTCCATTTGCACCGGTTCCGGCTGAGGACCCACCTGGGCCGCCTTGTCCGGAATTGTTACTTCCTCCCGTCCCTCCTGTTCCGCCACTGTATTTGATAAAACCAACTCCTGCTGAAGATAATCCACCCGTACCACTAACACCACCTGTTCCCGAGGGTGAAAATCCTCCGAAACCACCTGTTGCCAGAATAGTTCCAGTAGTATTAAACCACGAATTACCTCCATTACCTCCATTACCGCTACTGCCTGTACCACCCGCACCAACGGTAACAGTATATGTTGCCCCCGGTGTTACAGCAATATTAGTAGTCTTGCTGTATGCACCGCCACCGCCACCACCGCCGCCATCTTTATTTGTTGTATTCCCGCCACCGGCACCACCACCTCCCCAGCATTCTACAGTTATGCTGGTAACTCCTGCAGGAACTGTAAATGTTGCGGATGCATTAAAAATTTGTTGTGGCTGCGCATATCCATTCCCCGCAAAAGCAACCAAAAGTATTACACCACCCAGGTTTCGTGCGTACCTGGTGATCCGGCGTGTGCGAAAAAACACAAGAAGCAGAAGAAAAGAAAAAATTATAATTGCAGTGTTAGGTAAATGACCCAAAGAAGAAGCGTCCTCATTATTTAAAGGAACCGAAAGCCGGGAGCTAAAATTTTCTGCGTGAAATATTCCGGAAGATTTTCTGCCAAATTCTCCTCCCCATGAAACCTTTTTAGCCGGGGTACGTTTAAGAATGGTGATGGGATCAGACAACCCGCCTGCAGACACAATTGCAGGTGTCTCCGGTTCCATTCTATCCTGTTGCCGGACAAGTGTACTGTGACAGAGGTTCCACGAAAGTGGGTGGGGGTTGGTATGCTGATCTACCTGTAAAATGACAGTACCACTGTCCGATGGCTGATCCCCAAATAGGAAAACACCAGCGGAGAGCAGTAAAACCACGCCTATGATTTTAATCTGTCTCAAAATATGCCCTGTTAAAGTTAAATTGAACCTAATTGTATTAAGCTGTCTGATAGCTTCAGTTCATATTAATACACTTTGTCCTTGTTTTGTTACCTGCTTTTTTCCCTGTTTTACAGCACGAAATGCTTCAAAACCGGGTGATGAATCTATGTTTTTGTCAATGGCAATTTCAGGCCACGATCTTTTGTTAATAAATGTTTTAGGGATCAGCCATTTAGCATTTTAATTTTTATGCATTATGGCATAATTCTTACCCCCGAATCCCGGTAAAAAAGATTCGATAAATGCGGAAAAAGCTTAAAAATATTTTTTGAATTACGCTGATTCCCCCGCATTATCGGCTTACCGGTAACAGGGTACTTTTCAGGGCGGTCAATTCCTGCGATAAATTGTAAATCCCCGGGAAAGGGATATCTTTTTATTTCAGGAACTCCCTTTTGAATTCCGGCTGGAGTGAGACTTTTTAATTGCTGCTGCACGATCAGGATTAAGGTTAGGCAAATTTATGATTATTTTTTACAGAGACAGTATAATAATTAATAAATGCAGGTTATTTTAATGCTTAGATCTCCCAGACTTTCAGGGTCTGTTGACTGCAATTAGCGCAATCACATTACATTATTACAATTACAGCGAATTTAGACCGCACTGATCCGGTAATCGGATATTAATCGGATATAACCGTTTATATCCGACTAAATTCGGATAGGAATTCTCAATAGTATGTATTGCTCAATATATCAACAATATAAGCACACAAAAGGAGAATTGTTTTTTATCGTCAGTTCAGCCTGACGACTCCAGCATCGAATGAATTAAGTGCCTTCATTGATTTTCTCCCGCACCCGGTAAACGGATTTTCTTAGGCTCTGCCTGCAATCCGACGTTCATTACTGCGCATAGTACGAGGGAAAAGCCGGGAACTGTCAAATATCTTTACCTTTTGTAAAATCTTAATTATTTTTTTAAGTGGTTCTCTGTGTGAGCCAGTATCCGCTTTAATGCTCAGGTAAAATATACTGAACCAATTCTGACCCGATCTCACAGCCAGTTTGTTTTGTCGCATAGTTAGTCCTGAAATTTTCATTCCCTGGTTAGGGATTTTCGGATTCGGTTGGACCATCTTCTCTTAAAAATTTACCTGAGAGAGTAATCGGGTAATAAATTTTGTCAGGGCAAATTTAAATGGCAAGATACCTGTTCTGCTTTTTCGGTATCAAAAGGTGATGTAAAAGAACCCCAAATAATGGAATGAGGTTTGGGGGCTGTGCGTTTGGATCTTCTACTGAGGTTGCCTTTAAAAATAAGGTTTAAAGAAAAGGCAGTCAATGTTATTTAAATACAAACAGATAATCACTGATATGAAAATCCGTGAAAATCCGTTAAATCTGCGTCATCAGTGTTCATTTAATGGCAACAGATAACCATAAATAAAAAGAAGAACACGGATGACACCGATGTTACAGATAATCACAGATAAAACCGTGTTCAATTAATGGTAGCAAAGAACTAATTATTTAATACCCAATGTACACGAATCCTTTCATTGTCCGGTTGGTTCCACCCAGCTGGAGTACATAATAGTATGTGCCTGTTGGTACAAGTTGCAGGTTGGTCATCGTACTTTGAATGGTTGAACCATTCCAGTCATTCAGATAGTCGGCACTTTGGTACACCAGTTGTCCCGAACGGGTGAAAACATGCAACTGGGATTTGAGGTAGTTTTCAAGGCCCAGGAATACCAGATGCTCATTCATCCCGTCACCATTGGGCGAAAATCCCTCGGGAGCCTTAATACCGCTGTCATAGATATCAATGATTACCGTAGCAGACGCGCATAAATTCAGTTCATCACATACTTCATATATAAACTGATCTCGTCCCGGGCGTTTGTCACGCGGAATGTAGGTGACAGAACCGTTGGCGTTTATTAAGGTTACTCCACGCAAGGGTTGTTCCAGAATCTTCACAGTACCCGGCATAAGAATTAAGGAAGAACGGTCATTTTCCAATACCGAAATAGTCGTATCCTGTGCCCATGAAGTTCTCGCATAATCGGGATTGGCAGTGATCTGGCTTATCTGCAACGGGAACTTGAAGTTTTTCAACGATACGCAACCATGCGCATCGATTATTTCAAGAGAATAAATCCCGGCACCGAATAATCTGGCCTTTGGTTGATTGTCGGATCCGACAATCTGACCCTGGGCAGTAAACCACCTGAAATTTAATGATGTTCCGGTCGAAACCGTTCCGTCAACAATCATCGTCCCGTCTTTTTCCATCTTTCCGGATGAATAAATTTCGGCAACAGGCAAATGATCAACCCTAATTGTAATCGTATCGCTATCCGATTTTCCCGCCCGGTTGGTAACCACAAGCCCGACTCTGAAATCTGCAGGCAAGTGTCCGGCGTAAGCGGGGGAGAGCAGGAATTCGGTTGTAATGCCCGTTTTACTGGTTAAGGCACCACCTTCATCCAGTAATGACCATTCGTATTTAACAAGGTCACCGATGGATTTCGAGGCATCGATAATTACCTGGCTGCATGCTCCGGTCACAGTCGCCCCGGAGATAACCGCTTCAACTTCGACAGGAATTACTTTGAGCATTCCGATTTTTCGGTTCATACATCCTGTGGGACCAATCGCGGTTGCAATAAAATACCATGAGCCCCGTTTTTTCCATATTACCGGAACAGAAGCTCCCTCAGGGCCGTTAACAAACTCTGCTTCGGCTTTGGAAGCCTCCTTCAAAAGTGACCGGTCAGTGAAAATCTTCCAGAAATAGGAAGCGCCCGGCTCCCCGGCAATCCCCAGATTACATATCTTCCCTTCAAAAACAACAGGTATCTCCTGCGCCACGGCAGATGCCAGCGCAGAAAAGGACAGCAAAATTGCCAGCCCCAGAGACCTGTATTTTCTGAAAAGGGTCATCCCGGTTATTGAGAGTATAAAGTATTGAATGTTAAATTTATAGATATTTCTGTGCAGTAATTTTAAGTAGAGTTTACCCGCGTGACTGTTCCCCCGACAAACTTTTATTCCATGGATAAGGACGTCAAAAAACTATCCTGCGTTTCCTGGTCCGGTCGGCTCAAAGTCTGGACTTCAACTTGTCCGGTCCTGAATCTCATATGTTAAAAAGCATAAAACCAAATACATACAAGTGGTTACGAAAAATCGTAACCACCTGGTTGTATTGGTGCAGGAGTTTCCGATACTCCATACAGATGATGAAAAAGCAACTTGTCAAGCGATCAGCAATCGATACATAATTAGTTTGCTGTCAGGAAAGGGGCAGGGTTAGGATTGGTAAGTGCCGGGCGGGCAGTAAGAACCTGGACGACATTGTTTATGCCCGCAGTTATAATGCATGGCGTGCCTGTAACTACATCCACATCCGGATTACCGGCGATATCGGTTGCACTTAGATTAAAGGCAAGAGGTTGAGCTGCCGTGCCTTCGAATTTGCCATCTGTAATAATAACTTTAACATACACGAATTCGTCGGTACCTGTAGTTACATTGTCAGCCCCTTTGTCAGGAACCACTGTAGTTGCGACCCCGGTAGCCAGATTAAAGTTCGAAGTGCCTGTGAATGTTGTAGTAAGACTCCATTCGATTGATTTAATGGTTTGCGGTGCTGTAATCGACGCTTGTAAAGCTGCAATATTCACGGTGGGAGTCCAGCTGCCGGTAAAATTATTGGCCGTTACCTTCAGGTAAAAAGCATTTTCACCGTAATCGTAAGTGACTTTATCGTCGTCACCGATAATGGCATCAACATAAGGTATACGGCAGATATCCGCGTAAGCCGCGCCGGTTGAATTTACATTTTCAACGGCAATCTGGAACAGGTTGATTGGTGTAATTCTCCAGGGCCTGATATTGTTTGTACAGGCAGTGGTGTATTTCACAACAAGATAATACTTTGTGGGTGTGGGTGTTGCGTTGGCATTTGCGACCGCTTTTGATGTCCAGGTGATATCAATTGTGGCCGAGGTACTCGACGGTAGGTTATAGCCCGTACCTGCGATCAGGATGTCTCCCCCTGCACTGCCCGACAGGATAGGCGCCGCTGTGGAAATATGGGGGTCAGATGTAACAAACCAGTCAAAGGTGCCACCAGTGGGATCAACCGTGATGGAATAGGAATACGACTTACCGGCTATAGGATTTCGTGCATCATCGCACTGAGCATTTGAGGTGGATATATTGGCAAAAATTGCCAAAACGAAAATTGCGGAAACTAGTAGTTGCTTTTTCATTTTTGTTGATTTTATTTATGATTTATGATTTTTTATTTTTAATCTGATTTATCTTCACTCCCGATTCCTTTGGCATCAACTAAGTGAGAAGCCAACGCCGGGTTGCCCTTAACTGTCCCGGCCTTCACAATCCGCCGGGCGGACTCTTTCTCTTATCATGGACCAGGATATTGACCGGCACATTGAGTTTTGGAAGTATCCCGATAAGTATTTTGTTTCTTCCTGTTGAAGGTTTTGCTAAAACCAGCTTGTCTTCGATTCTCACTTTTGACTGACATTTAGTTAGTAAACTCATCTTATTTTGGTGTTGGTTTGATATTTTGGATTTAAAAATTCTTCGTGATTTCGGGTCGTGGTATAATTAACAGATCCACGAACCCGGTACGGATATTCCCGGCAGAATCGGTCACTGTATAAGTAATCCGGCTTGTTCCCAGCGGAAATTGAATGTCGGAGCCATAAGTTGAGAGTTGTCCGTTACCCGATAATTCGATCGAGCCATTATTTGCAAAATCAATGGTCCAGGCAATTGCATTGACACCCAGGTCACAGTTATCAGCTAATGCACTAAGATTTAGCAAGGTGCTCCCGGTCGCAAAAAGGTAGTAGTCGGGCCGGGCATAGGTGATATCCAGCTGTGTATTTTCCTGACCTTCGTTATACAGTCCCTGGGTAACCAATTCCACGCAGTAAAAAGAATTCAGCACAGGCAGGGTATAGGTTGGTGGTTCATTATCCTGAACAGTCACCACTTTCTGGCAGTCCGAGCTGCAACCATTCATATCAGTCATGGTGAGTGAAAGTGTAAAAGGAGTGTTGATAAGGGGTCCCGTAGTTACATTAACATCAGTCCCGGCTGTTGAACCCGGAATGGATCCATTTCCTGATATGCTCCAGTTATAAGCAGCCATTCCGGCAGGAACGGTGAAAATGTTGCCGGTGCTTTGCGGGCATACGGTTGCAGACCCGGTAAATGAGCAGGGTGGTGGGGAGTTAACCGTTAAGGTCGTTGTTTTTGTTACTACCGGACAACCATACCCATCTGTAACAGAAAGTGTATAATTGCCTGAATTGGAAGAAGTTAAATTTGAAACGGAAGGATTTAAAATGGTTGAACTAAAACCATTTGGCCCCGTCCAGCTATAAATGTAAGGAGCTTTCCCTCCGTTAATGGTCGCCGGTAAAATCAGGCTTTCACCCAGGCAGCGGCCGATAGCAGGTGGCATGGAGATGGTTACCGGTATCGGTGCCAGGGTTGCAAAGGAAATATCATCCAAACCGAAGTCGTTTCCTGAGGCCGCTGTCTGCGAGTCTACAATTTCAATGGGTACCGAATAGACGCCAGCCGGGGCCGTCCAGGTTCCATAGAACTGAATCCAGTTGAAAGGTGGATTATTGTTTTGAGGCCTTGCAGGAAGGGGAGCAGTAGTTCCCACCAGGCTGCCATTTACCCTGAACTGCAATGTTGCATAATTTCCTACCGAGTTTAGACTCAGGGCCCATGCGGAGAAATAATAGTTGACTCCCGGGATTACCGCTACATTAGTTGCCCACACCACTGGTTGAGGTGAGTTGGGGTATCCATTTACAATCATAAAATTTCCGGAACCGGTTGTATGATCCTTGCCCCAGAAATTCGAATGATAGGTATGCGCATCCGGACCTACACCATAATGACCTTCAGGATTTAATTCTGAATTACCGGTAATGTCTGGTTCGTAAATATAAATTGAATGGGTAAAACCTGTATTTCCTGCCGAAAAGTCACCATTAATGACCAGCTCTGTGGATACTGCATAAGTGGCAGATGCTGAGCAGCCGTCGCTGTTTGTGATCGTTACGCTATATACGTCTGCAATATTAATATCTATTGGATTTGTACTGTCACCTGTGTTCCAAAGGTATGTGGCACCTGCTTCTGCGCCGTGGGCTGTTAATCGGATGTAACCAACCCGTGTGCAATACTCAGCTGTAATGCTCGCAGTAAAAGGGGTGGTGCAGGTCGACCAGGAAATTAAGACCTGACCCGGAGCGCCGTTTCCGCCGGCAGTAGTAATGCCACTACCACTTGTTCTGTTGCCACCGCTGCCACCGCCACCAAAACCGGAGCCGGGATTTCCATTTCTGCTGCCATTGACACCGGTACCCCCTGGTCCTCCGTATGCAGCTCCCCCTGACCCGGCAGTAGGTCCGAACGCATTGTTGCCATTAGCGGTAGTCCCGGCACCACCGCCCCCGCCCCCGCTATTCGGGTTGGCAGATACCCCCGGGGCACCGTTTCCACCGTTATATATTCCACCAGTTCCGCCTGACCCCGCATTTCCGCCGCTTTGATTTGTTGAGCCTGAGCTGAATGAACCGCCGCCACCACCAGAGGCTGAGATCAGTCCATTGAATGATGATGCACCACCTGCGCTGCCATTTGCACCGGAAAAGCCGTTTCCGCCGGTTCCAACAGTAACAGGGTATGAATTTCCGGGTATAACAGAAATGGTTCCTGAATTATAAGCACCACCTCCGCCACCACCACCGGAGTGTGTGCCGTTACCGGCTGCCCCTCCGCCAGCTCCGCCTCCACCCCAGCTTTCAACCAGTATACTGGTTACTCCGGAGGGAACAGTAAACGTCCCGGAAGTGCTGAAAGCCTGAGGAGACGATTGTGCATTGACAATACTGGTAAAAGCCATTAACAGACATAATGGAAACAAAAAACGGACGGGAGATGACTTTCGGATGCTGAACAGCACTGCGAAATTTAGGGCAACAGGTTGTACACCCCGAATACGGCCCAATATTTTGGCAACCGGGAGACGAAGAAGTGAAATCAATATGGTAATTACAATCCGCAAAATATTATTGATAACGATATGTCCTGTACAGTTTTTCAGTTAGTCAGCTGATGAATGCATGCTTGTTTTTGACTTAGGTTTAGGTGTGGAGATTTTTCCGATTGTTGTTTCAATGATTTTCTGAACAAATTTTTTAATGAATATTCAAATTTGAACTCAATACAAACATAAACAAGAAAATCAATAAATATACATAGTAAAAAAATAAACCTTTGCATTTTTTTACAAAAAAATTTTATTTTTATATTATATGTTATACGAGTTAAAAAATTTGCAAATAACAGATAATAAATAGAATGCATATTAATTATAGTTCATATCATGTTTAGTAAAATATTGTATGTTATCATTTGTCATTTATAAAATAAGTCTATGCGGGGAAAAAGTAAAATAAATTTACAATTATATAGTTTGTGTAGATTGCATTTTCAGGATTCTGGCACCTTCACAGTTGTCGAACCGGCTTTCCGGGATTTGATAGGAATAAAGTGATTGCAATAAAAAATTAGGGGTCACAGAATGACAGTGGGTGGTAATTCAATTTTGCGCAGCAGACAAATCTGTCTCACCTTCAGTGTACTGATTTCACTTCCGGGAAATGAGTGTAAATAATAAGATAAAATGTTTTGTAAAGAGGGATTCCACGGATTTTATAAAGCAATTCCACGGATTGCTTCGCTATGGGCTTCTGGACGGAACAAATTCCATCCCTACAATATGACACGAGCCTACGGCTCTGACACGTGCAGAAATACATGTTTATCAGGGTGCCCAATTTGGCGAAAATCATCCCTCTATTTGCCATGAAGCTTCACCTGTCAATTCCGTAGAAATGGCTTAGATTGCAGCTCCGGATTTTAAGTTGAAATTTCACGAATTTTATAAAGGATTTCACGAATTGCTTTGCATTGGGCTTCACGTGTCAGTTCCGGAGGAACGATTCATATTGTAGCGCCGGATTTTAATCCGGTGAAAAAGAATACGTTAAATAAAATTTAGTGCCGTAGGCACGACCCATATTAATATGACCCGAGCCTACGGCTCTCAGGACATTTGGGGTTACCATTATGTGGACGGAATAAATTCCATCCCTACAATATGACCCGAGCCAACGGCTCTGACACGTACTTAAAGTATCTCGTACTGCTCTGAATGCAATGAAACTAATACTCCGGAATTTCGTATGAATAGAAATAACGATTCATATTTTAACGTCTGATTTCTATCCGGGGACATGTCAGCATGACCCATAAAATCAATATTTAATACTATATGCTATGGCAAATACATATCATCAGATCTATTTACACTCGATTTTTGCAGTTAAGTATCGTGAGGCAGTAATCGATAAGAGCTGGAAGCCTTTAATTTTGGGGGTTATCGGCAATTTAATCAATGAAACTGGCTGTAAAACTATCATTGTTAATGGGATAGAGGATCATATTCATTGTCTGCTGGGATTAAAGCCGGTAGTCTCGATCTCGGAGTTGATGAAATCTGTAAAAGCCAAGTCGTCGAAATATATTAATGATCATCACCTGACTAAAGTCCGGTTTGAGTGGCAGGAGGGATACGGAGTGTTTTCTTATAGTCATTCTCAGATAGAAAGTGTCTATCAGTATATTGCTAATCAGGAAGAACATCATAAAAAACAAGCTTTTATAGGTGAATACCTGGAAATTTTGAATCACTTTAAGATCTCTTATGATGAGCGCTATATTTTTGAAGAATTGATATGACCCGGGAATTGGATGAATAATCCATAAAACCATGGTCCGAGCCTACGGCTCTCGGAATATTGTTGTTGCCTTTTTATGGACGGAATAAATTCCATCCCTACAAAATGACCCAAGCCTACGGCTCTCGGGATATTGTTGTTGCCTTTTCATGGACGGAATAAATTCCATCCCTACAATATGACCTGAGCCTACGGCTCTGACAAGTATAGGAAAACATGGTTGTCAGGGTGCCCACATTGGCTAAAATCATCCCTCTATATGCCATGAAGCTCAACCAGTCAATTCCGGAGGAATGGTTTGTGTAATAGCGCCGGATTTTATAAAGGACGGAAAAAATTCCATCCCTACAATATGACCCGAGCCTACGGCTCTGACAAGTTTAGGAAAACATGTTTGTCACGGCTCCCGGTATTCCACGGATTGCTTAGCTATGTGCTTCACCTGTCAGTTCCGGAGGAACGTGTCATATTGTAGCGCCGGATTTTAATCCGGTGAATATGAATGCATTATATGATAATGAGTGCCGTAGGCACGATCCATTTAATTATGGTCCGAGCCTACGGCTCTCGGGATATTGTTGTTGCCTTTTCATGGACGGAATAAATTCCATCCCTACAAAATGACCCGAGCCTACGGCTCTGACACGTGCAGAAATACATGTTTATCAGGGTGCCCAATTTGGCGAAAATCTGTCGGGGACGTTTAGAAATGCCCTCGACAGGATTTGGAACCCTGTCAGGGCTGCTTAGAAGAATTTTAATATAGCCAGGGTTGTAGCGGAAAATCAGTTGATCACTTTACACCAATGCAAAAGATATGCTTTGCACCCCTGAGGTATATCCTGCCATTGCTGATCGCGGGCGAGGCAAACATCTGTTCGCCGATCGGATTTTTCGCAATGCTTTCGAATGCCGGGCCGGGTTTAATCACCGTGATGACACCATCGTCATTGGGCATATAAACCAATCCGTTGGCCAATACTGCCGAAGCATACTGTTTCCCGAGATTTTCCTTCCAGAGAATATTGCCTGTCGATGCTTCAAAACAATTTACCAATCCGTTGGTCATAGTGGTTACCAGGTAATTACCGGTGGTTACAGGCGAGGGAACGTAATAGCCCAGGTTTGTAGCCCTCCATGCGATATGGGTATCCGAAACATCACCTTTGCCATCAGGTTTGATAGCCAGTAAGTGACGTTGCGGCCAGGCACTGCTGATAAGTAAAAATCCGGTCTTTTCGTTATATACCGGACTCGAGCAGAAGTCCTCAGAAGGACCGGTGACAAACCAGTAACGTGATCCGTCTTCAGGATTGTACGATGCCACTTCCTGGTTGCCGCAATAAATCATCTGCATTCGACCGGCTAATTCTCTGAATATGGGCGTGCTGAAACTATGGGCCGGTTTGTCAAGGGTGGTTTTCCAGATTGTATGCCCGTCTGTCCGGCTTAAGGCGGCAATAAATGCAGCACCTTTGCTGTCACCATTGATCATCACCATATCTTTGTATAGTACCGGTGAGCAGCTGTAACCGTGAGGACTGGAAAATGTGCCGGGACGCTGAAGCCATACCTGTTTTCCGGTAAAGTCATAAGCTGCAACAATTACGGACTCACCATCGAGGAACGAAACGTAAATCAGCTTGCCGTCAGTGGCCGGCGTGCCTGATGCGTAGCTGTTATCGTTGTGTTTATTTTCCAGAGGGGTTTTGATTACAGTTGCCTGCCATAACAACTCACCGTTTTTTGTATCGTAACAAAGGAGTAGTTTCTCCTGCGTTTCAGGCCTGGCAGTTACGGTGAAAAGACGATCTTCCCAGATAATCGGAGAGGCATGACCAACACCCGGGACAGAACTTTTCCACAAAACATTCGTGGTTGAATCCCATTTAGTCGGCAGGTTTGTTTCGACGCTTGTACCATCACCATTCGGACCGCGCCAGTTTGGCCAGTTTTGCGCCCGTGTAACTGTCAGTGATACCAGCATCTGAATTACAATGATCACACTAAAAAATCTAATATTCATCATAGGGTTAGCCTTTAGAATCTTAAAAAAACATATCAAAATCGGAGAAAACTTTCTGCTGCCAAAGAAAGTAATTAAAAACATAATTGCAAAAAATAAATCGATTACACGGATTTCAAATGGATTACACGGTAAATGGATTTCGCGGATTTTAATTGGATTTCACGGATTGCTTTGCTATGGGCTTCACATGTTAGTTCCGGAGGAACGATTCATATTGTAGCGCCGGATTTCAATCCGGTGAAAATGAATACGATATATGATATTGAGTGCCGTAGGCACGACCCATACAATTATGGCCCGAGCCTACGGCTCTCAGGACAATGTTGTTGCCTTTTTATGGACGGAATAAATTCCATCCCTACAATATGACCCGAGCCTACGGCTCTGACACTTAGAATTCCTGGCGTACGGCTCCCAGTTCATCGAAACTAATACTCCGGAATTCCGCAGAATGCCTTTGATATGAGATGTTACGAACTGATAATAATATTACGGGTGCGCTGCACCTACGCACTAATCTGTGTGATTATTTCTACAAATATTTCCGGTGCGCTGCACCTCTGTGAATGCGCTTTTCAATTTGATTATTTCCTATATATTCATGGCCCGGGTTTGGATGAAATAAATGCCATCACTATAAAATGACGCAAAAAGCCCTGACAGGTGTTCAATACCCTGTCAGGGCTGCTTTGGGTTCAAAACCCTGTCAGGGCTCTGTCATTTTATATCCCTTCTTATTTTCTCACCCTCTTTTCTTCCCACCTTCCCTTTTACCTTCTCTACTCAAGGTATGTATAGCCATACAACCCGGAACGGTAATTGGAGAGAAATTCCTTCCCTTCCTCGGCCGTGATAATTCCTGATTTTACCGATGAGGTAACCCAGGTTTCCACGGTACGGACTAATTTTTTGGGATTATACTGTACGTATTCTAAAACTTCAGCAACAGTTTCCCCGTCGATAATCTGGTCGATGCTGTAACCTTTGTCATCAACCGAAACGTGAACAGCATTGGTATCCCCGAAGAGATTATGCAGATCGCCGAGAATCTCCTGGTACGCACCAACGAGAAATACCCCGATGTAATATGGCTCCTTAGCTTTTATCGCATGTACAGGGAGATAATACGAGAGGTTTCGTGTTGAAATAAAATTATCAATTTTCCCATCCGAATCACACGTAATATCCTGCAGAGTTGCCGAACGGTCAGGTTTCTCGTCGAGTCGCTGAATCGGGATTATCGGAAATATCTGATCAATTGCCCAGGAATCGGGCAACGACTGGAACAGGGAGAAATTACAAAAATACTTGTCGGACAACAATTTAGGAAGAACGAGCAGTTCTTCTGAAACGTGCTTCATCCCATTGGTCATCTGATAAATCTCTCTGGCGATCGACCAGAATAATCTTTCGATTTTTGCCCTTGTCTGTAAGTCGAGAAGACCAAGGCTGAAGCGATCCAACGCCTCTTCACGGATCTGCTGGGCATCGTGCCACGTTTCGTGCATCCGGGTCTGATTCAGAGTGCTCCACATCGAATACAACTCTTTGAGCAATTCGTGCTCGTCTGCTGCGACTTCTTCATCTTCTTCCCAGATCGGAAGGGAGGTTGCCTCAAGAACTTCGAATATCAATACCGAATGATGGGCAGTCAGTGATCGTCCCGACTCCGTGATCACATTAGGGTGAGGCAGGTTATTTTTATCACTCACATCAACCATCGTGGAAATTACGTCATTGACATATTCCTGTATGCTGTAGTTTACGCTGCTTTCGCTGTTTGCCGAGCGTGTGCCGTCATAGTCAACACCCAGTCCTCCGCCGATATCAACAAAACTGATGTTGTACCCGTTGCGATGTAACTGGACATAAAACTGGGAAGCTTCGCGGATGGCAATCTTAATGCGCCTGATTTTATTGACCTGGCTTCCAATATGGAAATGAACCAAATGAAGACAATCCTTCATTTTGTTCTTTTCAAGAATTTCGAGCGCTTCGAGCACCTCACTCGAGGTGAGGCCGAATTTACTCACGTCTCCGCCCGAATCTTCCCATTTGCCACTGCCGGAGCTGGCAAGTTTGATTCGTATTCCGAGATTTGGCTTTATTTTGAATTGTTTGGCAATCTTAATAATCAGTTTTAGTTCGCTCAGTTTTTCAATCACCAAAAATATACGGCGCCCCATCTTCTGGGCCAGAAGTGCGAGTTCGATATAATCCTCGTCTTTGTACCCGTTACAGATGATAAGCGAATCATTATCGGTATTTATGGCAATAACTGCATGCAATTCCGGCTTGGAACCTGCTTCCAGCCCGATATTGAATTTTTTCCCGTGACCTACAATCTCTTCAACAACAGGCCGCATTTGGTTGACCTTGATGGGATAGATAATAAAATTCTGGGCTTTATAATTGTATTCTTCAGAAGCTATTTTAAAACAGCTGGCCATTTTTTCGATTCTGCTGTCAAGGATGTCCGGAAACCGGATAAGCATCGGGGCAGAAACATCCTTCAATTGAAGCTCTTCGACCAACTCTTTTAAATCAACTTCAATACCATCTTTCCTGGGGGTTACCACAACATGTCCTTTATCGTTGATCGAAAAATAATTAATACCCCATCCGTTAATATTGTAAAGCTCAGCCGAGTCTTCGATACGCCATTTTCTCATTAATGATTATTATAATTGGTAAAACCTGATATACTTTTTAATAATAGACAACCTTCAATTCACGCACTTAAAAATGTAAAATATTCCTTCCGGTCTTCTGGATGTGGTATCAAATTTTCACTTGCGGGAACTAAAATAGATATTTTTTCAATAAAGACTAAAGCTGCACGGCATATTTTTCAACCATCGGCGGCAAATCGATAAATTTGTAATCCTGTGTGCGCAGCTGGGGTTGAAAACCGGCTTGTGCAATGGTGCGCTGCATCTCCGTTGCATTTAATTTAAATGATGCACCGGCGGCAGAGACAACATTCTCCTCAATCATAATTGAACCCAGGTCATTGGCACCGGCGTACAAACACACCTGTGCAGTTTCCTGGCCCACGGTAAGCCATGAGGCTTGTATGTTTAATATATTATTCAAAATAATCCTGCTGATTGCAATCGTGCGTATATATTCAACAGGCAGTACCGGATTCATGCCGGTAAATTTCTCCAGTTCTGTTCCTTCCGACATGATCGGCCACGGTATGAATGCCATAAATCCCGGAGCAGCAACTGGTTTTTTAGATTGTAAATCACGAAGATAAATAAGATGCGCTACTCGTTCGCTCAGGGTTTCGATATGCCCGAACATCATTGTGGCTGAGGTAACCATCCCCAAAAGGTGCGCCTCGCGCATGACCCCGAGCCATTCCGAAGTGAGAGCTTTCCCCGGCGAGATCTCTTTGCGGATGCGGTCGCATAAAATTTCGGCCCCGGCACCCGGCAGACTATCAAGACCCGATTCGATAAGTTTCACCAGCACATCACGATACGACATACGTTCCTTGCGGGCAATATGTACAATTTCAGGAGGACCGAGTGCATGTAACCTGACTTCCGGAAACTCTGCCTTCAAACGTGAAAACAGATCGCTGTAGAAGGAGATCCCATAACCGGGATGCATGCCACCCTGTAGCAGTACCTGGTTTCCGCCCAAAAGCAGCATCGCCTCAATTTTATTTTTGTACTCCTCAAAAGTTGTGGTATAGGTGTCTTCCCCGTTGATCTTGCGGTGAAAATTACAGAATTTACATCCTGATATACAGATATTTGTGATATTAATATTTCGGTCGATCATCCAGGTAACCCTTTTGTCGGGATGCAGTTTGTGTCGTATCTGCGACGCGATAAACATCAATTCCGACGTAGGTGCCTTCTCATAAAGCAGTACTCCCTCCTCCAGTGTAAGCGGTTCAAGACTTAAAGACCGTTCATAGATCCGATCGAAGTTCATTCAATGATATTTTAATTAACCAATAGATTATCACAACGTTATTATCTTTAATGCCCTCCGGAAGGCAGGCACTGTTTATTGAAAAATAATCTGCGATAAAGGTAGTAATTTTGAACCATAGTCACAGATAATTGTTTTTAACAATATAATATTAGTATGGAACTACCGGAAATGAAAATTCAGTTTAACAGCGATAGGCAGGAATTGTCTTTTGCCAACGCCTACCTAATTTTCGAACGATCATCGTTAAAAGGTGTACCGTTGAATGAAACAGAAGCGAATTATGTACTGTCGCAAATGAATGCAGAAAGTGATCTGGTGATAATAAACCGATACAATGAATTGATCCTTATTGCTTTTGCCGATCATCTAAAAGACGATTACGTATTTGCCGAACACTGCAGGAAAAGAGGAAATGAAATTGGCGCGATCCTGAAAAAAGAAAAAATCACTGAGCTGGCGATTGTTGTTCCGGAAACTCATCCGGAATCCGGCATTGCCATGGCAGAAGGGTTGGCGTTGGGTAGTTACCAGTTTTTGAAATACAGGTCTGCTACGGATAAAAAACAATGGCAACTCGAAAAGATCAATTTCACCGGCACTGAACTTCCAGCGATTCTGATCACTCAACTCTCTGCGATGATCGATGCCGTTTTTATTGCCCGCGACCTGGTCAATGAACCCGCTTCGCATTTGAATGCTGTCCGGTTGTCCGAAATTTTTGAAGGGATGGGGAAAGTATCCGGCTTTTCGACAAAAATATTTCTTAAGGATGATATTAAAGCCTTAAAGATGGGTGGATTACTGGCTGTAAACCAGGGAAGTATTGATCCGCCAACCTTTTCGGTTATGAAATGGGAACCCGATAATGCAAAAAATGAAAAGCCAATAGTTTTGGTGGGTAAAGGCGTCGTTTTTGACAGCGGAGGATTGAGCCTTAAACCGACAAAAGATTCGATGGATTATATGAAATGCGATATGGCAGGCGGTGCTGTTGTGGCAGCTGTCCTGTATTTCGCCGCGCTATGCCGGTTGCCTACGAAACTTATCGGGCTGGTTCCGTCAACAGATAATCGTCCCGATGGCAATGCCTTTGCACCCGGAGATGTGATTCAGATGCATGGTGGTCAAACCGTTGAGGTTTTGAATACGGATGCTGAAGGTCGTTTACTTCTGGGCGATGCCTTGAGTTATGCCAAAGGTTTTCAACCCGGTTTAGTGATCGATGTGGCGACACTTACCGGTTCAGCTGCGATGGCGATCGGATCTCAGGGTATTGTTGGAATGGGAAATGCCGGAGATCATACTTTTAGTGAATTAAAACGGGCTGGTGAAAATGTTTATGAACGTGTCGTGGAATTTCCGCTCTGGGAGGAATACGGCGAGCTGATCAAATCGGAGATTGCCGATATGAAAAACATTGGCGGTCGGGAGGCAGGCGCTATTTCAGCCGGTAAGTTTCTCGAGAAATTTGTGGATTATCCCTGGATTCATCTCGATATTGCAGGTCCGGCCTTTTTAAACAAGGCAGATCATTACAGGACAGTCGGGGGAACTGCCTCCGGAGTCAGGTTATTGATTGAGTTTGTGAAACGCCTCGTGTAAACTGTTTTTTTCACTTAATCCTTAGGGATGGTTTCCATAAATTAGCGCAAAGTGATTCAGATCTCCTCATTTGACCTGAATTCACACTATTGTATTCCCGAATAATATCTTAAATTTGACAATTCAACCGTTGAATAATCGGGTTTATGATTAATCTTTAAAAGATCTCGAATGGAGCTACATAAAATTAGATTGGGTATCACCCATGGTGATATTAATGGAATTGGTTACGAAGTAATTATCAAAGCATTAGCAGACAGTAGAATTCTGGAGATGTGTACTCCGATTGTTTACGGTTCATCAAAAGTTGCTGCCTATTACCGGAAGGCGATGGATAGTGAAATGTTTACTTTTAACAATATTGTCAGTGCAAGGGAGGCCAATCCGAAGCGTGCAAATATCATCAATTGCGTGAATGAGGAAGTGAGAGTTGAATTGGGAAAATCGACCAAACAGGCTGGTGAAGCTTCACTGGCCGCACTCCAGGCGGCAGTTCGTGATCTCAAATCGGGCGATATCGATGTTATTGTGACCGCTCCGATTAACAAAGAAAACATTCAGTCAGACAGTTTTAGTTTTCCGGGTCATACAGAATATTTTGCCACCGAGTTTGGCACCAGGAATTTTCTGATGCTTATGGTCAGCGATATATTAAAAGTGGGTGTTACCACTGGACATGTTCCGCTGAACCAGGTTGCGGGGCTTATCACAAAAGAACGTATCCTGAATAATTTACGTGTGCTTCATAAAACGATGCTTGAAGATTTCTCCATCCGGAAACCACGAATCGCAGTGTTGGGTCTTAACCCCCATGCAGGTGATGGGGGGCTGATTGGCGATGAGGAAGAACGGATCATCTTACCGGCTGTGAGACAGGCGAATGAAGAGGGTATCATCGCATTGGGGCCATACCCGGCAGACGGGTTTTTTGGTGCCGGAGAATTCAAGAAATTTGATGCCACCCTGGCCATGTTCCACGACCAGGGCCTGATCCCATTTAAATCGTTCGCATTTGAATCGGGGGTAAACTTTACTGCCGGATTGCCCGTTATCCGCACTTCACCGGGTCACGGGACTGCTTACAGTATTGCCGGAACCGGAGTGGCATCCGAAGAGTCGTTCCGCAATGCCATGTACCTCGCGATCGACGTATATGCAAACAGAAAAAATTATAAGGAGATGTCAAAAAATCCGCTGCAGCGCCACGAAATTGACCGGAGCGGGGGAGAATAAAAAATATGTATTTATTAAATACTAGCCAGTTATAGCTAAATTAATCAGGATTTTTTTACAATATATGTACGAATATATTACAGGTAAAGTGGCTGGGTTAACCCCTGCAGGGGCGGTTATTGAAACCGGTGGAATCGGTTATTTCCTGCATATTTCGGTCAACACCTATTCCCGAATTAACGGAAGTGAGCACAGCAAACTTTACCTGCACGAAGTGGTGCGTGAGGATGCCCATTTATTGTATGGGTTTGCAGATAAAGATGAGCGAGATTTTTTCAGAATGCTGATTTCTGTAAATGGTATCGGAGCTGCAATTGCCATCATGATGCTTTCGTCATATCTTGCTGATGACCTCCGTGAAGCTATTCTGACCGAAAATGTAAATCTTCTCAAAAGTATCAAGGGGATAGGGGCTAAAACCGCCCAGCGGGTCATCATTGAACTTAAAGATAAAGTAGGTAAGGGGCCTGCTTCCGACAGGATTTTTAAATCGGGCAATGCTGTTGTAAGAAATGAAGCGCTGAGTGCCCTCGAAATGCTGGGATTCAATAAAAAAGCGGTTGAAAAATCTATTGATCAGATTCTGACAGCACAACCTGAACTTACGGTTGAACAACTTTTAAAGATTGCATTAAAAAGTTTTTAATAAAATATTTTGCGACGGGTTTTATTAAATAAGACGCTTGTTCTGTTTGTGTTGATCATAGCCTTTCTGACCGGCCATAGCATTGTGAAGCAGAGTCTGGATATGTCAACGGGGAATGTTATGTTGTTTGGCCATCCATTATTACAGGATTCTGTTCGTCGCGATACCCTTGGGCCACTGCCTTTTCCGTTTAAAGATGAAAAGCTTTTTGTGAATCCTTCATCGGCTGATACATCGGCGCTTTACCTGAAAAAACCTTCCAATATTCAAAAAGTAATTGAGTATGATCCTGTTTCGGGCGATTACCTGATCTCTGAAAAAATCGGAACAATTGATTATCGTTTACCCTCATCCATGAGCCGGCAGGAATACCTGAAAAGCGATCTGCGTGAATCCATCGACCGTTACTGGAGAGAAAGAATGGCACAAAATTCACTTGATGAAAAATCGCAGCTAATACCTTCTTTGCGTTTCAACGGACAGACCTTTAATAAGGTATTCGGTTCGAATGTGGTGAATATCAAGCCACAGGGATATGTTGAGATGAGCCTTGGAATCCGAAGCAACCGTATTGAGAATCCTTCTATCCCGGTTCGGATGCAACGAAATACCACTTTCGATTTTGATCAGAAAATCAATGTCAATCTCGATGGCCAGATAGGCGACCGGCTCAAAATGAGGTTTAATTACAACACGGACGCCACCTTTGATTTTGAAAATAAAATAAAACTCGATTACTCGGGTGATGATGATGATATCGTAAAGAATGTGGAGGCTGGAAATGTTTCCATGCCGTTGACCGGAACGCTGATAAGGGGAGGGACCAATCTTTTTGGGGTAAAAACCGATCTGCAATTTGGAAAATTGTCGGTTTCTACCGTTTTATCGCAGCAAAAAGGCGAAACGAAAGTAATCAGTACAGAGGGTGGCGCCGAGAAATCGAAATTTGAAATTAATGCCACAGACTATGATGCCAACCGGCATTTTTTGCTGGGTCACTATTTTTACGAAACCTACGACCAGGCTCTTTCGGAATTGCCCATTATCAAATCTGCAGTAACAATCAATAAGATTGAAGTGTGGGTAACCAATAAGTCGAGTCGTTTCCAGGAATCGCGAAATATTCTGGCTCTTATCGATTTGGGTGAAAAAGGGATTAACAGGCAGAACCAGAATATTCCCGCTTTTGGTGATGCAACCGGGCTCCCCTTCCCATTCAATACTTATCCGGGTAACGGAATCAATAACCTTTACCGGGAAATGACAACGAGCTATTCACGTATTCGTGATATCGCACAACTTACCGAGGCTTTGGGTCCGCTCGTTTCACAGGACTTTGTCGGGGGACGTGATTACGAAAAAATTGAAAATGCCCGGTTACTCGATTCAACCGAATACACCCTTAACCGTCAGCTTGGCTACTTGTCACTCAACCAGTCGATTAATAATGATGAAGTGCTGGCAGTGGCTTATCAGTATACCGTGAATGGAGAGACTATCCAGGTGGGTGAGTTTTCGACCGATGGGATTGCAGCCCCTGAGACGTTAATTCTTAAATTGCTGAAGGGTACAAATCTGAATCCCCTGTTCAAAAACTGGCGGCTGATGATGAAAAATATCTATAACATCAGGGGTCAGCGGGTTTCGGCCGAAGATTTTAAACTGGATGTGCTTTTCAAAAACGACGCCGCGGGATCAAATATTAACTACCTTCCTGACGGACCGCTTAAAGAAAAAATCCTGCTCGGGGTGATGAATCTTGATCGTGTCAACAAGCAGCTTGATCCTTACCCGGATGGAATTTTCGATTTTCTGGAAGATCTGACGATAAATTCCCAGCGTGGCCGGATCATATTTCCGGTTATTGAGCCATTTGGATCGAATCTTGAAAAACAGTTAAACGGCGATGCCGGAGCAATCAGCAAATATGTGTTCCGCAGCTTGTACGATAAAACAAAAACTGCAGCAGAACAGGATGCAGAAAAAAATAAATACCGGTTGATTGGCAGCTATAAAGGGACCTCCAATACAGAGATTTCGCTCGATGCTATAAATATTACACGTGGGTCGGTGAAAGTGATGGCCGGAGGGAGGCAACTTCAGGAAGATGTCGATTTCATTGTTGATTATACCCAGGGGAAAGTAAAGATCATAAACCAGGGTTTGCTTGAATCGGGAACCCCTATTTCGATCTCTACCGAAAGCGAGGATCTTTTCAGTATGCAACGAAAAACCATGGTGGGAACTCATCTGAACTACGAATTCGGAAAGAATTTCAACATCGGATCCACCGTGATGTATCTTCATGAAAAACCGCTCTATCAAAAGGTGAACTATGGCGAAGATCCGATTTCAAACCTTATGCTCGGTTTTAATGCCTCGTATAACACAACTTCCAACCTGATTACGCGGGCAGTGAACGCGCTCCCATTCCTCAAAACAAATGCCGAATCAAAAATTGCAGTCGAGGCCGAATGGGCACAATTGTTTCCGGGGCATTCGAAGGTTATTTCAAAGGAGGGAGCCGCCTATCTGGATGATTTTGAAGGGGCAAAAACACCGATTAACCTTAAATCGTTTGTAGGCTGGTCGATGGCCAGTACTCCGCAGTCGAACGAATTATTTCCGGAAGGCAATCTAATCAATGATCTTGCGACCGGATATAACAGGGCGCTGCTTTCGTGGTACATTATCGATCCCTACATGCAGAGGCGCACCGCACCTTCATATCTCCAGGAACGTTTGCTTGATGACCACCGCGTGCGTGAGGTGTTCCAGTTTGAGATATTTCCATTCCGTGAAACACCGGCCGGACAGCCCACCAATATACCGACACTCGACCTTTCCTATTTCCCCGAAGAAAGAGGATCCAATAATTACGATGCGGCACCGACCGGATTTTCATCAGGAGTTGATCGCGACGGTTTATTGAAATCGCCCGAGACAAGGTGGGGAGGAATTATGCGAAGGATTGAAACCAGCGATTTTGAGGCAGCCAATGTGGAGTACATCGAATTCTGGTTGATGGATCCGTTTGCTATGGATAAGGAGGGTGACCCAAACCCCGGAGGAGACCTTTATTTCAATCTTGGAAATGTCTCTGAAGATATTCTGCGCGACGGTCGGAAATCATTCGAGCATGGTTTACCTGGCGACGGTACTACAGCCGATACTGATGAGACCTTCTGGGGACGTATTTCAAAACAGCAGTCACTGGTTAAAGCATTCGATAATTCAGCACAGGCCCGCGAAAACCAGGATGTCGGACTTGATGGTTTAAAATCGGAAGAAGAACAAACATTCTTTAACAGCTATCTGGAAAATCTGCGGCCTATAGTCGGAGATTCGGCCATGGGAAAGGCTACAAAAGACCCTTCGAGCGACGATTATCATTATTTCAGAGGCACTGATTACGATGATAAAAAGAGCGATCTGCTCGAAAGGTATAAGTATTATGCGCGGACGGAAAATAATTCACCCACTTCTGAACAATCGCCCGAAAGTTACCCCACCGCAGCAACATCAATACCCGATGTGGAAGATATCAACGACGATAATACGTTGAACGAAAATGAGGCTTATTACCAGTATCACCTGAAGCTGGACCGCAGTAATATGGTATTGGGCAGGAACAATATTTCGGATATCCGAAAGACAGAAGTAACCTTGAGAAGCGGGGAGAAGTCGTCAATTACATGGTATCAGTTTAAGATTCCGGTGAGCTCACCGGATAAAGTATATGGCGCGATCAACGATTTCAGATCCATCCGGTTTATTCGTATGTTTTTGAAAGGATGGCAAAAGCCTGTTGTATTACGATTTGCAACACTCGACCTGGTACGGACAAACTGGCGCCGGTACGACAAAGACCTTACCGAGGATATGAGCCTTCCAACCCCCGGAACTCTGTTTGAAATATCGGCTGTCAATGTTGAGGAGAACAGCACCAGGAAACCGGTGAATTATATTCTTCCTCCGGGAGTAAGTCGGGTAATTGATCCGTCGAATGCACAGCTGACCCAGTTAAACGAGCAATCGATGGTTTTGCGAACGGTCGATCTGCAGCCGGGTGATGCCCGCGGCGCTTACAAGACCATGATGATCGATATGCGCAGGTACAAGACCCTGAAACTGGAAGTGCATGCTGAAGAGTTGGAAGGGACTTCGCTGCGCGACGAGGAACTTTATATGTTTGTGAGGCTTGGATCTGACTTTCAATACAACTACTATGAATACGAAATACCGTTAAAGATTACGCCTCCCGCGCCCCAACTGGGTTACGATGGTGAAAATGAGGCGGATCAAAAAATGGTCTGGCCTGAAGCAAACCGGGTATATATTCCGCTTGACCGTCTTCCGCAACTCAAACTCGACCGGAACAACGAAATGCGGCAGGCAGGTTCCGTTATCACGCTTGGAGATATTTTTGAACAGGTTCATCAAACGGAGGTAAACGGCCAGAAGATGAATAAAAACCGGATCAGGATAAAAGGAAATCCCGATCTCTCGCAGGTTGAAGTGGCAATGATTGGTATCCGGAATAAAAAGGGTCGAACCCTGGGTCCCAAATCGGTAGAAGTCTGGGTTAATGAACTTCGGCTGACCGATTTCGAGGAAAAAGGGGGATGGGCCGCAATCGGGCGTGTATCAGGGAACCTGGCTGACCTGGGAACTTATTCTTTTGCCGGAAGAATGACCACCACCGGGTTCGGAAGCATCGACTCAAAAATGGGTCAACGAACCATGGATGACAGTCATGAATATGATATTTCGACCAATCTTGAACTCGGGAAGTTTTTTAAGGAGGAGTCCGGGGTTAAAATTCCGCTCTATCTCGGGTTTTCAAAATCGGTGGCAACTCCTGAATATTCGCCGCTCGACAAGGATGTGAAACTCAAAGATGCCCTCGATAACGCGGGCAGTACACGGGCACGTGATTCAATAAAGCGGATTTCACAGTCATTTATTGCCCGAAAGAGCATTAACTTAACGAACGTTCAGATAGATAAACCCAATAAATCGGAGACGCCTAAAATTTATGATCTCTCCAACCTATCGCTTACCTATGCCTTTAACCAGTATGAACGCGGGGATATCAATACAGTTTTGGAACAGACTTTTAATACGCGTACCCTGGTGAATTATTATTTTGTAAGCCGGCCATCACCGATCGATCCGTTCAAAAATGTGAAATTATTGAAATCTCCTGCTTTAGCCATTGTACGGGATTTTAACCTCAATTTTGTTCCTACGCAGCTTTCATTCCGGTCTGATCTCAACCGTAACAGCAGTACCATACAATACAGGAATATCACCAACCCTGGATTTTTACTGCCTGTATCGGAACTGAAAGATTTTACCTGGAACCGGTATTATGATTTCCGTTTCGATCTCACGCGCGGACTTAAAATAGATTTTTCAGCGATCAATTCCTCCAGGATCGATGAACCACTCGGATCTGTCGACAGAAATCTGCCGGGTTACCAGGCCAGGCGTGATACAATCTGGCAAAGTATCCTCGATGGGGGCCGCAATACGCATTATCATCATACCTGGAATATTTCGTACACGATCCCGATCAATAAACTGCCTTTGCTCGATTGGGTTTCCTCTTCGGCTGTTTACCAGGCCGGGTACGACTGGGATGTGGCCCCGATCACGAAAAGCAATTACGTTATCGGAAACAGCATCAATAATTCGCGTGCGGTTCAATTAAACGGGCAAGCCGATTTTATCAGGTTGTACAACCGGGTTCCATACCTTAAAAAAGTAAATCAGAAATACGGTGAATTCAGCCGCGGCCGCCGGGATGCCCAGTCCAGGGGAACAGCTCCCGCGGCAACCACCGCGGCCCCCACAAAGTTCAGGGACGGAAATGCCGTGCTGGTAAAGAACATCCCGCTGCCGATCTTTCATAAATTAGGCACTGCAAATGTGACAGTAAGTGTAACCGATGAAAAGGGAAAAGTAATAACCGGTAAAACCCAGGTTGTGAATGAGAACCGGGTGATGTTTACACCTGCAACCGACTGTGCCAAAGCAATTGTGGAAGTTACCGGACGTAAGGACCAGGAAACGAAAGTGGCTTTGCACCTCGATGAATACCTCGCCCGTTTCCTGATGATGCTCTATAACGTGAACATTTCCTATACCGAAAACGCGGGCACAGGTATTTACGGATATCTGCCGGGTACGAATTTCTTTGGCTCTTCAAATTACGAAGGTCTTAATGGAGTTAGTCAGATGGCTCCCGGTTTGCCTTTTATATTTGGACATCAGAATAGCAACTTTGGCCGGCAGGCAGCGGAAATGGGATGGATTTCGACCGATACCATTCTGAACAAGCCCTATATGATGAGCATGAACAAGCGGCTGACTATCAGGGCTAAATTGGTTCCAATACCCGATTTAAAAATTGACATAAATGCCAACCGGAGTCATTCGAGCAATTCATCTGAATTTCTCATTTTTGATGACCAAAACGGGTGGGATAGTTTTAATAAATCATATAACGGGAATTTCACCATGACCGTTATTTCAATTGGATCGTCATTCGAAAAGCTGGGTAAATCGGAAGTTCAGGATTCAAAAGTTTGGGGCCAGTTCAGGCAGAACCGGGAGGTAATTGCACGGCGCCTTGACGGAAGGAGGGTTGAAAGCCCCGCTAACGGATATTTCCCTGGCACCATTGATCCGGTAACGGGTTATCCCAAAGGTTACGGTCCATCGGCGCAGGAAGTTTTGATCCCGGCATTCCTTGCAGCTTATTCGGGCAAAAGTCCTGAAACAGTGCCGCTCACACCTTTCCCTTCCGCGAAATTTATCATGCCTAACTGGCGGATTCAGTATTCGGGGGTTGTAAATAAGATTAAAGGGCTAAAAGAGATAATGAAATCGATGAGTATTACCCATGATTACAAGTCAACTTACAGTATTGGTTCTTACATCTCGAATCTTAACTATAAGCCTGAGGATGACGGATTTAGTTATGTTATGGATGCGCAGAGTAATTTTTTATCGGGTTACGATATCGCAACCATTAACATCAATGAAACCTTTAATCCGTTATTTGATGTGGACATCACATGGCTTAACAATCTTACCACGCGATTCGAGTACCGCAAAACCAGGAATATAATGCTGAGTCTTACCAATAACCAGGCTATGGAACTCTATAATAATGAGGCAAGCATGGGATTTGGTTACCGGTTCGAAAATATGAAGTTATTTATTGGCTCGAAGAGCTCCCAAAAAATGCTGAATAACGATCTGAATATCAGAACAGATGTAACCTACGGAAAAAATAAGACCGTACTTCGCAAGCTGGTTGAGGAAAACAACCAGACAACAGCGGGGCAGGAATCGTTCTCGGTCAAATTTTCGGCCGATTACAACCTCAGCGAAGTATTTATTGTCCGGTTGTTTTATGACAGGATTCTGAACAGTCCGTTTATTTCGAACTCGTACCGGACTACCAATTCGAACTTTGGCGTCAGCTTCAGGTTTACGCTAATGCAATAACCGCCCGGGAGCGATGTTCATTGAATCAGCCATTGTGCAAAACTGAAGATTACTCATTTCACCTGGCAAGGTGACAATTATTTCTGCAGGGAATGAAGAACATTAGCAGGACGACATCAATTCCTGCAGGACGATGAAAATTTTTGCAGGGAGGGTTTTCACCCTGGCAGGGCGACAAAAACCAGTTGCAGGACGATGAAAACTTCAGCAGGACGGTATTAACTGGTTACAGGACGATGAAAACTTCAGCAGGACGATATCAACTGGTAGCAGGACGATAAAAACTTCAGCAGGACGATATCAATTCCTGCAGGACGATGAGAATTTGAGTTGAGTGACTATTTATACTGGAAAGACGGCAATAATTAATGTCAGGAATATTGATCGAGAAAGGTTTGTGTGATTTTTCGGGGAGATATGCGCCACTCTTCAAAATCCCCCTTGTATTCCCCCTTTTTCTAAGGGGGAGTCATTCAAAATCAGATCAATATACTAATAATTATAGTGTGAATACAGTAATATTTCAGGACAATAATATTGCTCTGATCGAACTCCCCCTTTTACGAAAGGGGGAACACAAGGGGGATTTGTAACTTTTGAATGTTTTTTTGATTTTGAAAATCCAAAGCGTCATAAGTAAGATGCACAAAGGTAGGCTATCTGGCCTTTTAAAACAAATTAATAAACTATGAGTTTTAGAACCAAAATTACTATAGGGGGTAAATAATGTTGCTTAATAATCTTCAAAGTGGAGTGCTGGAAGCGGGATGCGATGAGGCGGGCAGGGGATGTCTGGCGGGACCTGTGTTTGCAGCAGCCGTTATTTTACCTGAGGATTTTTGTTCGGAACTGTTGAACGATTCAAAAACTCTGACCGAAAAACAACGTTACGAATTACGTCCTGTGATTGAAAAGGCGGCGATTTCCTGGGCGGTTGCCATGTATGATCACCTCGAGATTGATGAGGTCAATATCCTGAATGCATCAATCTTTTCGATGCATCGTGCCCTGGACCTGCTTGCGGTGTGTCCGGAGCACATTATCGTTGACGGAAACAGGTTTAAACCCTATAAAAATATCCCTTATACCACGGTCGTAAAGGGCGATGGAATATACCTTTCGATTGCTGCTGCCTCTGTTTTGGCAAAAACATACCGCGATGATTATATGCAGGAGCTGCACAAAAAACATCCTGCCTATGGATGGAGCCATAATAAAGGCTACCCAACGCTCTTTCACCGCAAGGCGTTAGCCGATTTTGGAGTAACACCATTTCACCGGCAAAGCTTCCGGCTTTTCGATCCCCAACTATCAATAGATTTCGGGGAGGAAGCCGGGGATATTTAAACCCCGAATTTAAACCCCGAAGGTTTTTAAAACCTTCGGGGTTTGGTAATAACAAATCTAATTATCAAATATATGGATATCAAACTATTAATCAGCCAGCAAATTAAAAAAGTCCTGAAACATCTGGATAAAACAGAACGGTCATTTGGCGAAGTTATGTTTAACAATAATTATTGCCAGGTTTTATCACAATCGGCTGTCCGGTTCGAACTGATGGTAGATACTCAAAGTGAAGAGGGACAGGTGGAATGTGCACTCCAGATTTCCGACGAAGATATTCTCCCAACCAAAAATGGTGAGCGTTTAGGATGGGACCGGTTTTCATATGCCTGTTTACTTCAGGTTGAAAACGAACTGTACCTCCTTGATCCAAAGGAACCGATCGAACATAAAAAATATTCCCGCGAAGGGATGATTAAACGGGTAATTCTGGAACGTCGCCAAAAGGCTGAAAAAGCAAACTACAGGATTAAGTGGGCTTCAAATATTTACGGGGACCATATCCTAACCAATGAAAATGGAATTAAATATAAAGTTTTTCTGCGCGATTTCGAAAATGAAACAGGGTACAGCGACAGTATGGATTCGCGTTTGAACAAACTTGGTACTACTAAACACATCATGTTTGCCTTTAGCAAATTAAAAGAGGACAAAACTTTATATGACCGGTTAACTAAAACATATCCGTTTATCGAAATATTTTGTGATCCGCTGAATGAATATAAAATCACCTGGCATTACCCAGCGCGAATTCCTATTGAAGAACAACTTTTAATATCGGGATATTTTAAAAAGTCATCGTTTATTGAAAATAAGGAGCTTAAAAATTTTCTGGGTTTTATCGAAAAGGCCGGGGAATATCCAAAAATACGGATCAGACCTGAAGTGCTGGAGAAAGTTGAGGCAGCATTCGAAGAGGAAACCCTCGAAACCCTCAAAGCAGCTCACCTGGCCGATTATTCCTGTATAAAGGGCGAGCTTTACCCTTATCAGAAAGAAGGGATCAATTTTGCCTTATTCCGCAAGGCTGCCATCATAGCCGATGAGATGGGACTGGGGAAAACATTACAGGCTATAGGAATTGCCATATTGAAAAAGAATATTTTCGATTTTAAAAAAACACTGGTTGTCTGCCCGGCTTCACTAAAAGAACAATGGAAACAGGAGATCGAAAAGTTTTCGGATGAAAAGGCATTGATTATTCAGGGTATGCCGGACGAACGTGAAAAACAATACCAGGATAGAGCTCACTATTTTTTTATTGTCAATTACGAAACTATTCTTCGTGACCAGTTAGCGCTCAACAAAGCCGGATTCGATTTTCTGATCCTCGACGAAGCACAACGGATCAAAAATTTCGAAACCAAAACGGCCTCTTCCATTCGCAGGTTACAATTTAAACATGTGCTGATCATTACCGGCACCCCCATCGAAAACCGGCTGATCGATATCTTCTCAATAGTAGGTGCCATTAATCCTTATTTCTTTGGACCACTTTGGGAATTCTCCTATCAGCATTGCCTGTTCGATCCCGAGAAGCACAACAAAATCAACGGATATTACAACCTTCAAAAGTTAAACAAGGAGTTGGAACCCATACTGATTCGTCGCGAAAAAAGGAAGGTTCTGGAGCAATTGCCGAATGTCCAGCAAATTAATGTCCCGGTGAACCTCTCTCCGTTACAGGCTGACTATCACGCATCCTATTCAAAGGGGATTGCGGCCATTATCCGGAAGAAATTTATGACCCCGTTTGACCTCCAGAAGTTACAACTCCTGCTGGCCAGCATGCGGATGGTGTGTGATTCAACTTATTTGATCGACGAAGAGACTAATGAATCACCGAAACTGGAAGAGTTGAAGTATATCCTTCTTGAAAAACTGGATGTTCTGAATTCCGACCGCAAAATCATCATATTTTCGGAATGGATAAAAGTGCACAAGTTGATCGGACATATTTTACGCGAAAATAATATCGGTTTTACCGAGCTCAACGGGTCTGTTCCCGTGAAACTTCGGGGCGAGCTGATCCGAAAATTTGAGACCAATCCGCATTGCAAAATATTTCTTTCCACGGAAGCGGGGGGCTCCGGACTTAATCTGCAGGTGGCCGATACCCTGATCAATTTTGAACTTCCCTGGAATCCGGCAAAGAAGAACCAGCGGATTGGCCGTATCGACCGGTTGGGGCAGAAAAGCAACAAACTAACTATTTATAACTTTATAACCAGAGGCTCTATCGAGCAACAGATTGCATCGGGCTTACTGGTCAAGCAAAGCCTGTTTGACGGGGTTCTGGACAGCGGGAGTAAAACCAATTTAGTCGATTTCTCGACGAAAGGGCGTTCGCAGTTCATCCAGCAACTTGAAACGTTTATAGCAGAAACCGAAAATGCCGATGCCATTGAAGCGTCCCTTCTTTTTGCCAGTGAAGCAATACCTGCAGTTTCAGAAAATATTGCGGAATCTGATGCAATTGACTTCCAGGAAGAAATAGAAGAATTAATTCCGGAAGTTGAGTTAACGACTCCTGAAAAGACAGAAGTTTCAAAACATCAGGAAGAAAAATCGAAAGAGTTTGAAAATGTGATGAATAACGGGATGCAGTTCCTGGCAGGACTCTTCAAAATGTCAACCGGGAAAGATCTTGGCCTCGAAAATCAAACAATAGAGGTTAACAAGGAGACCGGAGAGGTGGTGATGAGGTTTAAACTTCCTGTATTCTGATATTGCGGGAATGAAAAGAGGCCCGTATTACCGGGCCTCTCTGACTATATATAGAGTTCATGAAAAATCATCCGCACTTCGAAGATCCGCAATCCTGGCAGATCAGGCATCCTTCCTGGTAAATGACATTGGCTGATCCGCATCCTTCGCACCTTGCATCTTCGGCAGCAGTCCCGTTTGGAATGTATTTCTTTAATGCACGTGCAACTCCGTTTTTCCACGTATTGATCGACTCGACATCGAACTGAAGGCTGGTGACCAGTTCAACAACTTTCTGTATCGGCATCCCGTGACGCAAAACGCTTGAAATCAATTTGGCATAATTCCAGAATATCGGATTAAACTTGTAGGAAAGACCTTCGATCGTGGTTTTATACCCCCTTGCATTACAGTATTGAAAATCATAGCGCGAGGCACCCGATTCGTCGTGACTTTTGATTATCCATCCCTGGGTAACTGAACGTGGCAGCAGGATGCCGTCCTCGTCATCGGCTAAACCGGTAAAGATTTCATACGGTTTACCATCAATCAATCCAATGAAGGCGATCCATTTTTCCTTGTTATTCTGTAGTCTGACAATATCAGCTTCCAGTATTTCAGGGCGTTTGGTCGGGAATATTCCATCCTTCTTTTTATCTTTCGTAGAGATCAATACACCGGACCGCGATCCTTCGCGATAGACCGTAACCCCTTTGCATCCACTTTCCCAGGCGGCAAAATATAATTTATTCACCAGTTCCTCCGTGGCTTCCTCAGGAAGGTTGATCGTAACGGAGATCGAATGATCGACCCATTTCTGAATCTGTCCCTGCATGCGAACTTTCGATAACCAGTCGATATCATTCGAACTTGCTTTATGATAAGGTGACTTTGCTACGAGTGCATCGAGTTCCTCGTTTGAATAGTTACGTTTTAACTGGAAACCGTTCACTTCCATCCACGTTTTGAACTTGTGGTGAAATACAATGTACTCTTCCCAGCTGTCGTTCATCTCGTCAACGAAGTCGACCCGGGCATCCTTATCGTTCGGATTCACTTTACGGCGACGTTTGTAAACCGGCATGAAAACAGGTTCTATTCCTGAAGTAGTCTGTGTCATCAGGCTGGTGGTACCGGTAGGAGCGATGGTAAGCAAGGCGATATTGCGCCGGCCATACCGTGTCATATCCTTGTACAATTCAGGATCGGCTGCAGCCAGGCGTTGGATGAACGGATTGTTTTTTTCGCGTTTGGCATCATAAATCGGGAAAGCGCCGCGATCCTTTGCCAGAATAACTGATCCGCGATAAGCTTCCAAGGCCACAATTTTGTGAACTTCGACCGAAAATTCAACGGCAGCTTCCGAGCCATAACGTAATCCGAGTGCGGCAAGCATATCACCTTCAGCGGTAATGCCTATGCCTGTACGACGTCCGTTAATGGCCATCTCTTTTATCTTTTCCCACAAATTGAGTTCAACCCGTTTGATCTCGGCATCTTCGGGGTCTGCAATGATTTTGTGATAGATGGCATCAATCTTCTCGAGCTCGAGATCAATAATATCATCCATTATCTGTTGCGTCTGACGAATATGTCTTTTGAAAAGATCAAAATCAAATTTTGCCCTTGGTGTAAATGGCTCATCGACATACGAGTACAAATTAAGCGCGATCAACCTGCAACTGTCATAAGGACAAAGCGGGATCTCGCCGCACGGATTGGTCGAAACTGTTTTATAGCCCAGGTCGGCGTAACAGTCCGGAACCGATTCACGGATAATCGTATCCCAGAACAGAATGCCGGGTTCTGCCGATTTCCAGGCATTAAAAACTATTTTTTCCCAAATCTTTACCGCATCGGTCTCCTTCGAATAGATCGGGTTGTCGCTGTCGATGGGATATTTCTGTTTATAGGTCGTTTTATTGCGAACGGCCCGCATAAATTCGTCATCGATTTTTACAGAGACATTGGCACCGGTAACCTTACCTTCATCCATTTTTGCGTCGATAAACTCCTCAGAATCGGGATGCCTTATAGATACAGATAACATGAGTGCTCCGCGTCTTCCGTCCTGGGCTACCTCGCGTGTGGAGTTGGAGAATCGCTCCATGAAAGGTACAATTCCTGTTGAGGTTAACGCCGAATTTTTAACCGGTGATCCCTTAGGGCGAATGTGTGACAGATCATGTCCGACCCCGCCGCGCCGTTTCATCAGTTGCACCTGCTCCTGATCGATCATGATAATACCGCCGTATGAATCGGCGCCATTGCCAACAACAAAACAATTGGATAATGAGCCAACCTGAAAATCATTTCCAATACCAGTCATTGGACCACCCTGGGGTACGATGTACTTGAAATCTTTGAACAATTCAAATAATTCATCTTCCGAAAGGGGGTTCGGGTAATTCTTTTCTATTCTGGCAATCTCGGAAGCCAACCGGCGATGAAGATCATCAGGAGTCAGCTCAAAAATATTACCGTAAGAATCTTTCAAGGCATACTTGTTGACCCATACACGGGCGGCAAGATCGTCACCCTTGAAATATTTGACTGAGGCTACGAATGCTTCATCCGCTGAATAAGTCGGCGGCGTAGCATCTTTTCGCTCGGGAGTGATCTCTTTCAATTCCATATTTTCTAATATTAGGTTGATTTAATAGGATTTAATATCGTGTATCAATCCTGATTTTGCATAGGCAAGATAGTTACATGCGGGGAATTTTGGATATACTATTTTTAAAAAAAATAAAAAAGTTATCAACTTGTTAGTGTTAGTTTCTTGATATGCAATTAATTACAAATTTATAAAATCGAAAATGTTTCCAAAAAAATTAATCGTGTAAATTGTATGCCGTGGGGGAAGGTACAGATTAACAAGCCAATAAGCCGATAAACTTCATGACGGTTGTGGTGGGGAATATCTGATCAGAGAAACAAATATTTAACGATATCTTTTGAAGCGCCACGATTTTTATTGACGTAATTTCGTGCCAGCGTTGAGTCATGAGAAAGCTTTTCAGGATCCGAAATGTAACCGGTTATCTCTTTTTCCAGTTCTTCGTAATTATGAATACAAGCCGCGGCGCCAATGCTTAACATGTCAAGGGCCTCCTGGAATTTGTGGTATTCGGGGCCAAAAATCACGGGTAATCCAAAGACGGCAGGTTCAAGGATACTGTGTATTCCGGAAGTAAAACCACCGCCGACATAAGCCAGCATCCCATACCGGTAAACAGAGACCAGGTACCCATAGCCATCAACAATCAGTACATCTGCCTTTAACAATTCCTCCGGTAACGCTGTGGAATAAAAGGCGTACTGTTTTTCGAGCGCACCGCTTATCCGCGCGAGTGACTGTGGTGTGACTTCATGAGGTGCGATGATAAATTTCCGGCCCGGCTCACAACTATTCACGTAAGGAATAAAGAGATCTTCGTCCTCCGGCCAGGTACTGCCCGCGATAATGGCTTTTTGACTGGCGCAAAAAATTTCAAGTTTGTCAAGTCCCGGAGCCGCATCCGCAATTTCGCCTACCCGATCAAGGCGCGTATCTCCGGAAACGGAGATGTTTTTAAAACCAAATTTATGCAGGATATCGAACGATTCCTGGTTTTGCACGAAAATATGTTCGTAAGCTCTTATGGCCTTCAGATACCATTTCCCCCAGGGTTTAAAGAAAATGTGTGACGGGCGGAACAACGCAGAAAAAATATAGGTGGGTATTCCCGCCTCTTTTAATTGGGTCAGATAGTGATACCAGAATTCGTATTTGATGAAAAAAACCTTCTCTGGCTGCACAATTTCAATAAAACGGGAGGCATTTCTTTTTGTATCCAAAGGAAGGTAGAAGATATAATCGGCATATTTATAGTCCTTTCGTAATTCGTAACCTGACGGGGAAAAAAAAGTAAGAAGGATTTTGTACCCGGGCTTCAGTTTTCGAATGGCCTCGATAACCGGCCTTCCTTGTTCAAATTCACCAAGCGAGGAAGCATGGAACCAGAAAATCCGTTCTCCCGGCTGAATTGTTTCGCGTAATCGTTCGAAGATATCTTTTCTGCCCAGGATCCATTTCCTGGCTTTTTCGTTCCTGATCGAAACGATTTTTACCAGGAGGTAATATCCGAGAATTCCTAAGTTGTAAAGCCACCTCATTTTTTCATTGAATTTGCCTGACAAATGTATTTCATTTCATTAAATAAATGATGTCCTGCGAATTATTCGATACCGGGCTGATATCCTGTGTCTTGTGGCAAATTTGGCAGAAAGGATGCGGCCACGGCCAACTGATCGCACCGTTCATTCTCCGGAATACTGGCATGCCCTTTCACCCAGACAAATTTAACGTTATGACGTGCGTAGATCTCAAGGAATCTTTTCCATAGATCGCTGTTTTTTTTTCCTTTAAAACGGATTTTCACCCAGTTAAAAACCCATTTTTTTTCGACCGCGTCGGCAACATATTTCGAATCGGTGTAGATGGTTACGTTGCACGGTTCTACTTTCAGGGCTTCAAGTCCAACTACCGCAGCCATGAGTTCCATCCGGTTATTTGTGGTGAGTCTGAATCCCTGGGAGAGTTCTTTACGATGCGATCCTGACAACAGAACGACTCCGTAACCTCCCGGACCGGGATTGCCCCTTGCAGCTCCGTCGGTGTACATTACGATTTCAGGATTTCCGTGCTGTGTCATGCGTTTAGGATAAAAAGTGGTAAGACCGGCAATGTGCCAGTCTTACCGTATTAATTGATTATGCTGCAGAAGCAATCTGATTTCGCAGCGCTGTATTATTCAAATCTAAAAGCCTAAGGACTATAGCAATAGCCTGTTTTTTGAAAGCTAAGAAGCAAAAAGTCTACAGTCTAAAGCCTTATTTTACCAGTTTCATTTCCTTAATTAAATGTCCGGCACCCGCATATTTATCAATTGTCCAAAGTACGAAGCGGATGTCTACACTTATACATTTTTGTAATTCAGGTTCAAAGGCGATATCACCACTCATTGCTTCCCAGTTCCCGTCAAAGGCAATCCCAACAAGTTCACCATTTCCGTTCATTACCGGGCTTCCTGAATTTCCGCCTGTAATATCATTATTCGAGGTAAAACAGGTATGCAGAGTTCCGTCCTTATCAGCATATTGGCCGTAATCTTTGGCGGTGTAAAGGTCATTCAGCCTTTGCGGGTAATCGAAATCGACATCGCCGGGAATTCCTTTTTCAGCATAACCTTTCAGCGTAGTGAAATAGTCATAATAAGTTGCATCTCTTGGTTCATATCCGTCAATCGTACCATAGGTGAGCCGCATGGTTGAATTTGCATCGGGATAAACTGCTTTGTCTTTATTCATCTCATTCAGACCTTCAACAAACAAACGGCGGGCTTTGTCGAGACCGGAAGTCGATTTACTGTAATCATGCGAGATAACACTCAGGGTCTCGAACATCGATCGCATAGCTATGAAGGCCATATCTTTATCGAGTATTTTCCGGGAAGGTTTGTTCAGAAACGATTCCATTTTAGCCTTATCGGCAAAAACTGTATTGCTGAACATTTTTTTGGTATAGGCATTGAAATCACCTTTGTATTTTCGTCCTATCTCCTCAAAAAAACCGGGAATATAACGGGGATTCACTTTTTTGGCATACAATTGCAACAATGCCGCGGCTACTTTCTGATCGGTTACGGCGTCATAATCCTTAAAATATTCATCGAGCGAACTCCGCACCTCTTCAACGGCAACGTTAATTTTGTCCTTATCGGTGCTCCGCAATGCTTCATAAAGCGAAGATGTTGACGATGCAAAAGCAAAGATTTCCGCCCCGCTGAGCAATGCTTCCCTGGCATACTGGAAAGCAATTTTTTCGTCACTGGTAGCGTAAGCAGCATTAATTGAATCGAGTGCACTGCCGTATTTGGCTTTTCTTTCGGGTGATTCGTTCACCCATTTGAGAAAATCATTTTCGATGGCCTGTTTTTTCCCGATTACATTAAGGGCTGTCAAACCTTTGTTCTGACCAATTGAGTATTTGTAGTAGTTTGAACTCCGGGCAAATTTTGAAGCATATTGTATCCTGGCTTTCTGACTGGTTGTCATAAAGTCTCTGATGATGTCCAGTTTAGCCTCCCTGGCCGTAATCCTGACCTCGTTGACAATGTCCATGTTGTACTTCACTTCGCTGGCGGCAAGATAACGCTTGGTGGTACCCGGATATCCCATAACCATGGCGAAATCATTTTTTTCGATCCCTTTTAACGAAACGGGAAGAAAATGTTTCGGATGATAGGGAACATTATCTTTGGAGTATCCGGCAGGTTTACCATCAGGGGAACAGTAGATTCTGAACATCGAGAAGTCACCGGTATGACGTGGCCACATCCAGTTGTCGGATTCCCCGCCGAATTTGCCGATTGATTGTGGCGGAGCACCTACCAGGCGTATGTCTTTAAAGGTTTCAGTAACAAAAAGGTAGTATTTATTTGATTCAAAAAGACTTCTTACCCTGGTTTCATAATCGGTTTCACCTTTTGCTTCCTTCTCAATTAATGAGGAGGCTTCACGCACCTTAGCAATACGGGACTGATCGTCCATCGCTGAAGTAACATTTTTCAGAACCTTGTCTGTTACATCCTCCATGCGGATCAGAAAGGTAACCGTCTTTCCCGGATTCGAAAGCTCTTCTTCACGTTTCATTGCCCAGAAGCCATCCTGCAGATAATCATGCTCAACTGAACTATGTTCCTGTATTTCACCAAAACCGCAATGATGATTGGTAAGTAATAATCCATCTGCAGATACGAGTTCTGCAGTACATGAACCACGGTCAAGTGCAACTACTGCATCTTTTAAACTTGAATGGTTGATGCTGTAAATCTGCTCTGCGGTCAGATTACTGCCTAATGAATTCATTTTCTGGATGTTCAATTTTCCAACCAGCGAAGGAAGCCACATCCCTTCATCGGCTTTTGAGGGAAGGTTCAAAACGAACATTATAACCAGGAGTGCAACAAAACTGTTTTTCATTTATAAATAATTTGTTTTTAAAATCTCAGTTAAGAGAAAAGTTGTACCTGTGAATTGCTATGTTTTCATTAAAATAGTAATTGTCATTCGTGTAAACCGGAAGGACAATCAATAATAAATCACAATATTACATTGATATTCCCGGATATTATGAATGCCCAATCAACTAATTCGAATTTGGGCGCAAATTTAACTTTATTTATAAAATCTGGAGATGACATAAGAAAACAAGCGGAACAAATATGGATAACAGTCGCTGCCTTTTGCCGGTTCCTGATCGGATAGCCGTTAATCCCATTTTCTCAGATAAATAACTGCATGAATTCTTTGATTTTATTTTCGATAGTTCCTTCTTCGGCCAGGGCTTTAACAAATGCACTGCCGATAATGGCGCCATTGGCGTATGCTGAAGCCTTTTCAAATGAGGCTTTGCCGGAGATTCCAAATCCGATCAGCCGCTTTGCGTGAAGGTTCATCATTTGAATTCTTTCGAAATAAGACTCCTGTTCTTTATTAACGGCTCCTTTTACTCCGGTTGTAGACGAAGAGGAGACCATGTAAATAAATCCGGTTGTGGCTGCTTCTATTTTCCTGATCCGCTCTTCGCTGGTCTGTGGTGTAATCAGGAAAATATTGCTCAGTGAATTTCGGGTAAATATTTCTTTATACTCATCTTCATATATTTCCAATGGAAGATCGGGAATAATGGTTCCGTCAATGCCTGTTTCCCTGCATTTTATACAGAAATTTTCAATTCCGTACTGCATTACGGGGTTGAGGTAGCCCATTAATATCAAGGGGATTGATACCTTTCTCCGGATATCCTTCAATTGATCGAACAAAAGATTAATTGTCATGCCGTTTTGAAGGGCTATTTCGGAGCTATGCTGTATTACCGGTCCATCGGCAACGGGATCAGAAAACGGTATACCTATTTCAATCAGGTCGGCACCCGATTTTTCGAGTTCGGTGATTATTTTCGCAGTATCAGTTAATTGCGGGTAACCTGCCGTGAAGTAAATGGAGACAATATTTTTGTCTTTTCTTTTGAAGAGCCCGGTTATTCGGTTTTCCATAATGAATATTTTTTTATGATCGTGTTGCAGTTTTTACTGAAATTAATTTTGGCGGTTTTTTGTGACCAGCTACCAGTTGCCAGTTGCTCCCGATGTATCGGGACCAGTCGCCAGTCGCCAGCCGCCAGTTGCTAGTTGCCAGTTTTCACCGACTGGTAATAGTTCAGGTACGCCTCCATGTCTTTATCGCCGCGTCCCGAAATATTTACAACCACTACATCACCGGGTTTGAATGAAATCATTTCGAGTGCGGCCAGCGCATGGGCAGATTCGAGTGCCGGTATAATACCTTCCTTTTGGGTAAGGTATAAAGCCGCGCGCAGCGCCTCCTCGTCAGTGGCACTCAGGAATTGCGCTCTTTTAGTAACAAAAAGATTTGCAAGCAGTGGTCCTATTCCGGGATAATCCAAACCAGCTGAAATGGAATAAGGCTCAATCACCTGGCCGTCCGGAGTTTGCATCAGCAGGCTGCGGCTTCCGTGAAGAATTCCGGGACGTCCAAGCTGAGTGGTAGCGGCCGATTCACCCGTTTCAATCCCTTTTCCGGCGGCTTCAACTGCTATCAGCTTAACATCCGGTTCCTCAAGAAAATGATAGAATGCTCCGGCCGCATTGCTTCCACCACCCACACAGGCAATTACATAGTCAGGAGTTTCTTTTCCGGTCTTTTCCCTGAGTTGAATCCTCATTTCCTCACTGATAACCGACTGAAACCGGGCCACCATATCGGGATAAGGATGTGGCCCCACCACTGATCCTATAATATAATGGGTATCAACCGGATTGTTAATCCAGTCACGAATGGCTTCATTGGTTGCATCTTTAAGGGTTTTGTTGCCGCTGTATACAGGCCTTACCTCAGCGCCCAGCATTTTCATTTTTTCTACATTGGGCGATTGCCGCGCAACATCGAGAGCACCCATATAAACAATACATTCCAGGCCTGCTCTTGCACAGACTGTTGCAGTGGCTACTCCATGCTGTCCGGCGCCTGTTTCTGCAATAATGCGTGTTTTGCCTAATCGTTTCGCAAGAAGTATCTGACCAATCGTGTTATTGATCTTATGCGATCCCGTGTGATTCAGATCTTCACGTTTAAGGTAAATATTTGCATGATAATGTTCTGAAAGACGATCGGAATAATAGAGCGGCGATGGCCTCCCTGCGTAATCCTGCAACAGTTGCCTGAACTCCTGCCTGAATTCGTCACTTTCAATGATTTCGAGATAACAATTTTGTAAGTGATTGATGTTCTCGTACATCATTTCCGGAATATAGGCACCGCCAAAAGTTCCGTAATATCCTTTATCATTTGATTGATAGCTCATGACTGCCTTATTTTGTTTATAAATGATTTCAATTCCGGAATATTTTTTACTCCCGGCTCAACTTCAAACCCACTGTTGATATCGACAGCATATAATTTCTTGTGCGATATGTTTTTAACGATACCTGCATCGGCAGGTTTGATGCCACCACTTAAAAAGAAAGGTTTATCTCCGGAATACTGATCTAATTTTTCCCAGCCGAATTTCATACCTGTTCCACCCGGTAACTCTCCTGCTGTGTCAAAAAGATAATAATCGCAATAGTGTTCATACGGTTTGACGCTCTCAAAATCAAAATCAGTTGAAATGCTGAAAACTTTAATCACTGGTATTTCGAGTTTTTTAAGCCTTTCGCAGTAACCCGGGAGTTCACTTCCGTGCAGTTGGATCATATCAAGACTGTTGCTTTTGTATTTTTCGAGCAGGTTGTTGAAGGGCTCATCAACAAAAACACCCACCTTTTGAATATACACGGGAATTAGTGCGTGAATTTCATCCGGGATTTTTTCGCCAATAAAACGTTTCGATTCCGGATAAAAGATAAAACCGATGTAGTCGGGTTTAAGTTTGATCAGGTCTTCAATATTGGATGGATTTCGCATCCCGCAAACTTTTATTTTCATACTATTTTGTATTATTCAGTTCCTATTCATTCAGACTTTCCTGACTCATTCGCGGGCACACCACGATGTAACCGTGAAATAAACTCACTGCAGGCCGCGGCAGGGTTATCCGATTTCATAAAATTCTCACCCATCAGGAAACCGCTAAAACCCTTGTTGCGCAGAAAATCAACTGTTTCGGGTTCACTAAGACCGCTTTCTGAAATTTTTAACGCCCGGGCGGGTAACCGATCGAGCAGTTTTAGAGAACGATCCATATCAACTTTAAAATCTTTAAGGTTACGGTTGTTAATGCCGATCAGATCGACGTCCCTGTCAATCCTTTCCAGTTCGCTCTCATCGTGCAGTTCGAGCAGCACCTCCATACCAAGTTCATGGGCAACCTTGGTAAAACGGGAGATTTCGGTCTTATCCAGAACAGCCGCGATAAGCAGAATAACATCAGCATTGAGTAGCCTCGATTCGTAAATCTGGTATTCGTCGACGATAAAATCCTTTCGGAGCAGGGGAGTGTTTGGATTGGCATTCCGGGCAGCAGTAAAATCGGCAGTGCTGCCACCGAAATATTTTTCATCCGTAAGGACTGATAAACCGGATACTCCGGCATCGGTATACCCTTTTGTGACGATCTCCGGCAGAACACGATCATTAATTACCCCTTTTGAAGGTGACCTTCTTTTGAATTCAGCAATAATGCCGCTGCTTCCTGTCGATGTTAAACGGCCCGACAGTGAAAGACGCGTTTGTCCGGTATCAATAAGTGCGCATATTTCTGACAGGGGGATTTCTTTTTTTAGGCCCGATACTTCCTCCCGTCGGTTCGCTACAATCTCATCAAGTATTGATTTCATTGCATTGAGATTAATTTGGAGAAAACTTTCAATGCTTTGCCTCCAAGTAACGAGGTCCGGGCATCTTCGATGCATGTTTCAATGTCTTTTCCAGGGAAATAGGTGGCAAGGGCCATTGCAGCATTTGAGATCACGACAGAATTTTGTGCGGTTGTTCCATGACCGTTAAGCACATTTACGAAAATTGCAGCAGTTCCGGGGACATCACCCGAACCCGCGAGGTCTGCGGCTTTTACTACGGGCATACCCAGGTTCCGGGGTGAAAGCAGCCGGTCGTACTTATTGGTAAGCACTTTAAAATCACCGGTCAGCGATATTTCGTCATAGCCGTCGAGGCTATGGATGATGCAGTAATTAACATCACTCTTCTGATACAGGTAATTGTACATACGGGCAAGCTCGAGGCTAAACACCCCGACACACTGATTTTGTGGCCTGCCGGGATTTACCATTGGCCCCAGTATATTAAAGAAAGTTTTTAATCGTAATGCCCTGCGAACTGGCGCTACATTTTTCATGGCCGGGTTAAAAAGGGGTGCATGCAGGAATGTAATACCGCACTCATCGAGCTCTCTGCGCAACCTGTCGTGATTGGCGGGGAACTTATAGCCGAGGTGCTCCATCACGTTCGATGATCCGCAACCCGACGACGCTGCGTAATTGCCATGCTTGGCTACCGTCGCGCCCGCTCCGGCCACAACGAAAGCAGACAGAGTGGAGATATTGAAGGTATCTTTACCATCGCCACCTGTTCCGCATAAATCGATTGTATTAAAACTGGTTAAGTCAACTGGTATACAGGTTTTCAGAAGCGCATTCCGAAAGCCGGCCAGTTCATCTATGCTTATCGTACGCATATTGAAAACGGTGATAAACGCAGCAATTTCAGCATCAGAGTGTTTTCCATCGGCAATTTCAAGCAGAATTTCTTCCGCTTCTTTTATCGTTAACCGCTTATATTCAAAAAGGTAGTTCAGAATTTCTCTCATTATTTTATTTTTTGAAGTTTTTCAGCTATGAATCAATCAGCGCTTTTTTTATTAATGTCTGACCCAGTTTTCGAGTATTTGTTCACCCAGCGGGGTTAACACTGATTCAGGATGAAACTGAACGCCCTGTATATCAAAATCTTTGTGCTGGAAGGACATAATCCGGCCCTCATGGTCGAGGCTTGTAATTTCAAGAACCGATGGCAGAGTTTGTTTTTCAACAATCCACGAATGATAACGCCCTGCCTCAAATGTTTCGGGCATATTATCGAAAAGATACGATTTTGAAACAACGGTTATGGGGGTTGCAATACCATGCAGTACATTGTTCATATTCTGAAGCGTTCCTCCAAAACATTCACCAATCGCCTGGTGCCCAAGACACACGCCTAACAGTGGTTTCTTCCCGGCATAATTCCGGATCACCGAAAGCAAGGAGCCGGCCTCTTCGGGAAGGCCCGGTCCCGGCGAAAAAACTATTTTATCGTAATTATCCGGTTCCCCGTCAGCTACTTCATCATTTCGTCTGACATCCACGGTAACTCCTTCAAACTTTTTCAGAATGTGGACAAGGTTGTAGGTGAAGGAGTCATAATTGTCGATTACCAATATTTTCATCTTTATTATTTTATTTCTTGTGTGATCAAATCAGCTTATACTTTCCCGTTTCTCTTATTTTTCTGTTTTAATGCTATTCTCCATCTATTTTATACCCTTGGCCATGACGATAGCCTTCTTCAATGCCGCGAGTTTGTTTCCAACCTCCTGTAATTCACTTTCTTCATCCGATGCTGCAACGATGCCGGCCCCTGCCTGGTAGAAAAGCGTGTTGTTTTTGCTCAGGAACGACCGGATCATAATGGCATGATTGAATTGGTGATCGAACCCAATAAAACCGATACATCCGCCATAATACCCGCGATTCTGGTTTTCGTAACGGTCGATGAGTTCCATTGCTTTAAATTTCGGAGCACCGGAGAGTGTGCCGGCTGGAAAAGAGTCGCCCATTACCCTGACAGGATTTGAATTTTCGGGCAGTATTCCGGAAACTTTCGAGACCAGGTGGATTACGTGAGAATAAAACTGAACTTCGCGAAACAATTCCACTTTTACTTCCGTGGCATTTCGGCTCAGGTCATTGCGGGCCAGATCGACCAGCATCACGTGTTCTGCATTTTCCTTGGGATCTTTTGACAGCTTTTCGGCGAGCATCCGGTCTTCTTCATCATTCCCGGTCCTGCGGAATGTTCCTGCAATCGGGCTGATGGTCACCTTTTGCCGGTTGATCTGAAGTTGTGCTTCGGGAGAAGATCCGAAAATCTTATAATTTCCGTAATCAAAATAGAAGAGGTAGGGTGAAGGGTTGATCGAACGCAGGGCTCGGTAAACATTGAAATCGTCACCCAAAAATTGTTGTGCATATTGTCTCGAAAGAACGATCTGAAAAACATCTCCCCTGAAACAGTGCTCCTTCCCTTTGGTTACCATCTGTTTATAAGCCTCGTCGTTTATATTTGAGCTTTCAGTGCCAACGGTATCAAACGAGAAAGTTGCAATATTGCGGCTGGTCAGCAGATCTTCGATGACCTTTAATGTGGAAGTTTCTCCTTCGAAAAGATTTTCAATCAGTTGTATGCGGTTTTGGAAATGATTAATGGCAATGATGTAGTGATAAAAAGCATAGTGAATCTCAGGAATGGCATAGGTTGGATTAACAGGATGGTTAAATTTGATGGTTTCGAAATATTGAACGCCATCGTAACTGACATAACCGAAAAAACCGTTGGCTGGGAGTTCCGGCATATTTTTTTCCGCTTCGAAGCATCCAAAAAAGGCCTCCATCTCATTGGCGAGCTGTCCGCTTTTTGTGATGTGTCCTGTTTGCATTTCCCCATCGGGATATTTTATTGTGGTTCTGAATTGTTCGACCTCGATTGATGCCTCCGGTTTCAGGCAAATAAACGAATAGCTGTTTTCGAGACTATGATGATCAGAACTTTCGAGCAGCAGAGCATTTGGAAAGATGTCACGCATCTTCAGGTAAACGCTCACCGGTGTTACTGTGTCGGCTAAGATCTCCCTGACATGGGTTTTAAACTTGTAATTATAATTTTTCATTCGCTAATTTGTTTATGCTTCCCGGATATCCTGAGGAACGCTGATTTGGATTATTGTTTATCAAAATTTTAAAATAAAAACGGCTTATCGTGATCCGATAAGCCGTTTTCACCCTTAAAAAAGGGGCACGAAGGTTATCCTCTCACGTTTGTAAAAAGTTATCCTGCCAAAGCCATGACCAATTATGTTGATTTAAATTCTTCACGTCACTATTGATATTTAATTTATTCTGACCCCGGTTTGTTTAAAAAAAACCGGCTTACCTGTAAAAGGTAAGCCGGTTGTATAGTTGTAAATACAATATGGCTTCACCTCTTACAGAGGAAAGTGTTGCCCCACCAAAGCCATATTGATTTAAATGTTGTCATCTTAATTCGTTTGATGCAAAGAAAATGAAATTTTATGAATACAACAACAGATGATCTGTTTTTGTTCCCGATTTTTTTTTTGAAAATAGTTGTTAAAAACAGGTAACAATTTTTGAACGATTCTAACTAAGCAGTGTAAAGGTTAAAACCGGACGATAAGGTTTGGTATGATTATGTTGATTGAAATATTTATGCCTGACATGTTCCCGTTAGGGTTTTTATCTTTTAGGTAATCGTTCTTTGGAAAAATAGATTGAATTTCGGATTTTGCCGGATAGTTTCAATGTAAAAAATCAAAGTTTCCGATTAACTATGTTTTGGAATCTGGTCGGAGATTTTGCAAACAAAATTTTTTTGTTTGCATCTATTGGCAATGTAAGCACTTTTGAAAATTTTTATTAAAACTAAATTTGTTATTTAAAGATGTCAGTACTTAATGCTTATTTTGCAGTGTCATAGATATGGCATAAACTCCCAATTATTTTGTTGCAAATGAAAAAGTATTCCGATCAGGAAATTATACAAGGCTTAAAATCCGGCGAATCGTATGCTGTGAAATACCTGGCTAAGGATTACCTTCCCGTGATCAGGTATTATATATCGAAGAATAATGGTAATGAGGAAGATGCGAAAGATGTATTTCAGGACGCATTGTATATTATCATTGAAAAGATTCACAATAACGATTTTGTCTTGCAAGGTACTTTATCAACTTACCTGTTTGCCATCTGCAAAAATTTGTGGCTTATGGCGCTTGACAGGCAAAAAGCGGCAAAAAACTATGAATTACGTCGGTTGGCTGATCACATGGATGATGATTTCACAGAGTCCGCAGATCGCGTTTTTTATGAAAATATTTTCAGGCAATGTTTTGAGGCAATGGATAAGGTATCCCAAAAGATTCTTAAGATGTACTGGATGGAAATATCTCCTTCTGAAATTGCCGACAAATTAGGCTACAGTTACGGTTATGTTCGAAAAAAGAAAAGCGAGTGCATGAAAGAGTTGAAAAACAGGATTATTGATCATCCCGATTTTAATGAGTTAGAAAAAAACCTAAATATAAAGCAACCAATCAGTAAATATTATGAATAATTACACGGACATTATATTAAAATACCGCTTAGGAGAGATGACGATTTCCGAAAGGCGGGAGTTTAACAGGATTCTTAGCCTCAACCTTCAGCTGAGAAAAGAATTTGTATTCCAGGAAAAACTGGATAAGATTATGAAAAAAAGCCTGATGCTCGAGTCAATTGAGAGCGATCCCAACCTGATTAAAGCCGAAATCCTTGCCCGCAGAGATATAGATGCTTATTGGAGCAAAGGAGCAGACAGAGCCGGCAGGAAGGATAAGCTTCTACAGGATGTGGAAACTGAGATTGACTTACGGAAAAAGGTTGCGAAAGCTCAGGTTGAAATGGTTCTGTCGGGCATTGATGATGTTTCGGCCGACTGGGTTCGTCAATTCGAGGAAAACAAACCATTCCTGGAACATGATATTTCTGCTCAGAAAATTGTAGGATATGTAAAAAAATCGACAGCAACCAAAGAGGTGTTCATGACAGCTCCATCATTAAGTTACCGTATTAACAAAAAAATTGGTTTCCAGGCAGCAGCAGCAGTTTTGGTGCTTTCATTATTGCTGTTTAAATCACTTACACCCTCCTTTACGGGCGAGTCGATGTATAAGAGTTATTATGAGCCAATGGGAGCCAACTCATATAGTCTGCGAAGCAATGGGCAGGAAGCTGGTGAAAAATTTCATGAAGGGGTAAACTATTACATTCAAAAGGAATACGCAAAGGCCGATCTTGCTTTTAGTAGTCTGCGGAATACCAATGAAAAAACACCTGAGGTTCTTCTTTACTCAGGCCTGAATAAGATGGGACAGGGTCATTTCTCGGCTGCCATCAACCTGTTTGACGAACTCCTTTCTGAGGGAGAGCAATTTATTCCTGAGGCTCAATGGTATATGGGATTGTGTTATATAAAAACAGGAGAAAATCTGAAGGCACGCTCCTTAATGGAATCATTATCGGAAACGGAGGGTCTTTATAAGAAGAGGGCTCAGGTAATCCTTAAAAATCTGAACCGGTAAATTAAAAATAGTATAAAAATTAAAATGGAAAGAACCATGGAAATAATTACCCATGGTTCTTTCCACCATATTTTCTTAATTGGCGATACGTCACCCATTAACTTATAGGCTGCCCAAAATCCTGGATTTACAAACGACGGTGAGGTAGTATTAATGTAATCAAGCTTTGCAAGTCTTAGAGCCGTACTTTTTGGTTTTCCCTGTGAAAGATATTTGTAAAATTGCCCCATTATTTTTGAGCCGGCAACATCCTCAACCGGCCAAAGTGTTTCAACCACTGAAGGAACACCGGCCAAAATGAAATTTCGCGACAGGCTCATCAATCCTTCCCCATTATATAACTTTCCGTTTCCTGTATTGCAGGCACTCAAAACCACCAGAGGTGAATTAATATTCATTTGTCCGATTTCATGGTTAAGCAACCGGTAATTTCCATCATTATTAATGTCGGGTGAAAATATTAATCCGGATGAACTATTTTGTACGGTATCTAACTCAGCGTGCATGGCAAGATGAAGAATAGAACCACTGTTCAGACTGGATCTGAAATTGGCAATGGTGGCCTTGCCAGCTTTTAGGACAGTTCCGTCAAAATAATTCAAAATTCCCTCTATCTCCGTAGTGTTTGAACTTAAAGACCGGTATTTTTCCCCGTTAGAAAATCGGGAATCAGAATAATCGGGTGCAAATCCGACAAAGGTAGGGCTGATTTTAGCATTTGACTTATTATTCCACATTGTATTGGTCGTGTAACCATATGAAATGGAATAATTGCTGATCAGGTAATCCAATTCGGCATAATTAATTTTTGTCTTCTGGTTCCACTTCGTGATAAATGCATCGAATGGCAAATAGGAGATCTCATCATCGGGTATGATGATAAGTATCTTACCTGAAAAATATTTCTCGATCGGTTGAATCAAGGTGCTATAGGCATAATAAAGTCGCTGATTCATCCGGTTGTAATCCTCAATGCTGTTTTTTCCTGTAAAATTGCTGATTAACTGCTCATTCAGGCCAGACAAATTACTCCATCCGGTATCGCTGATTAGCTGAGTATGGCATTCCAGGGATTGCGGGGTAATCACGAAGGCATATAACTTGCGAACATTAGTGTCGTTTTTTTCAGAAATTACATATTCTATCAGGCTTTTATCCGGTTTTAAATTGGCCTGCAGTGTTTCAATTGCCACGATATCACCTCTTTTTAATTTATCCGTAAACCGGGGATAATTCATTTCGATTTGTTCATTGGTTTTCTCAAGTACACGGTTTAAATCAAACTGCTGATCTTTCCAGTATGCAATTTTGTTAGTGTCCGCCGTTGACAGCGCCGATTCAGTTTTGATAAGCGAATTGTAGGCCGCAATATCCCTTTTTAACTCCTTCTCCTTATACCGCAGTGTCTCGGGTATTTCTGTATTGGAATAGGAGTTGTTTCTCGCAATTTCATATTTCAGTTCGTTGGCCTTATATTGTTGTGTCGTTTGATAGGCATGATTCAAAAAGCGCTTATCGCCTGTAAGATCATAAAGGTTCAAAGCTGATTCAATGGATGCAACAAAAACATTCTTTTGTTTCTCTCCAAAAATTAGCCGTGTTTCTTCGTCCTGGTAATCCACCCTGATCGAATTGGTCATTTCAATGGCCAGGTTGCTGGTTCCCAAACTTGCAGTAAGGTAATTGATTTTGTTTTTTATATCCCGTTCAGCACTGGCAAGAATCGCTAAAACCTCGGCTTTACCCCGCAATACCCTTAATTGCCATAGATTAAGCGTGATATCGGATATAGTCGGATTCGCCATAAATGCCGGATCATTGAAATATATTGAGCCTGAAATCAAGGCTTTTTGGTAATAAGTCAGAGCATTTTGATAGTCTTTAATGGTCTGATAATAGTCGCCCATTACCTGGTAACAATTTGACGTGACCTGATTTTTTTCCCCAAAGCCGAGAAGATTGATATTTAATGCTTTTTGAATTACAGAAAATGCCTTTGAATGCTCCTTGATTGACAAAAGAAAATAACAGTATTGAAGGTAAATACCGACCGATTTGATTGTAAGATTTTTGTTTTCAATTTCTGAATCCCGGATGCTGAGGTTAAAGTATTTATCCGCCAGAAGATTATTTCCGGTTTTAGCATAGGTTTTAGCCAGAAACTTATAGACATTATCTTTTCCTGTCAGGTTAAAACTGTTTTTAAGGGAGATGCTCTTGTTGAATACGACCAGCGCCTTGTTAAAATCGTTTAGCTGTAAGTAAATAATACCTTCATTAAGTAGCAGCGACGCGAGAGTTTTCTGTTTAAACAACGCCGGGCCTTTGCTTTCAGGTACAGACCGAATTGCTTTTTCGGTATATTCAAGCGCTTTGTTATAATCCCCTTTTATTAAGTAAATATTTACCTTGTTACCATAAATGCTCATTAGATTTGAGTTGTCCTCAAAGTTATTGCTCAGATACACCGATTCTGCCGTATCGTAGTATTTCAGTGCGAGGTCGTACTGTTCCAGATTTTTATGCAGTATTCCAAGGTTATTATTGACACCCAGCCGTTCCTTAGGTGTTAATGGTTTTCCTGAAATTAAAAGGTTTGACAGGCAGGCAACAGCCTCCTTGAGGCGACCTTCTTTCACAAGGCTGTTATGTTCCGATAAGACCGACCGGACCGATTCGGTGGGGGCGCTTCCCTGGGTGGTTAAAGCCAGACAAAGAAAACTGAAATACAATGTATGAAAAAGTCTTTTAACCGTCATTACCAGCGATAAGTTTGCCCCGAATTTCTTTGGCAAGATAAGAATTTGTTGACAAATTACAGGAAGTATCGCGGTTGAAGTACAAAAATATAATTAAGGGGAATCCTTACTCATCAATTAATGAATTTACCATGGATTGCCTGAATGAAAAAAGGTTGTATCAACAATGCTGATACAACCTTTTTCACGATTGGTTTATGGATAGATATGCTGCCAGTGCAGCTATTTATGGCATCCTTCTCTAAAGTGTTTCACCTGTTAATACCGGAAGCAATTGTACGGATAGCAGAGGTGTCGTAGTCGTGCTGACTGATAACAGGTCAATTGGATAGTCGTCGCCGCCGTCTGGAGGAAGTGGAGGTAATTCGCCGCCTCTTAATGTATTCATTTCATTATTATTCAGACTTTTGAATTGTCCGTCGAACGCGCTGTTTTTGGAGGAATAAATAGATTTGCTTTGCATCGTGATACAGTATTTTAGTTTAATATAGCGTTAATAGGAAAGGCCTTTGAATTGTTACCTGAAAATCGGCACTATTTTTATTTTTTTTTAAAACATCAGTAATGCCTGCCTGAGAAACTATATTTAAAGTATTTTTACCGCTCACAAATTTGAGCTACAATACATATTTTTTTGAACTTCTCTCTTAACTAAATTACCGGGACAAATTATGCGATTCCCTTTCTATAAGCAACTCGATGCCATGGATTGCGGGCCTACCTGCCTGCGGATGATCGCGAGATATTACGGGCGTAGTTATTCACTGCAACACGTGAGGAGTTTAACCTACTCAACACGTGAGGGTGTATCGATGCTGAGCCTCAGTGAGGCTTCCGAAAACATGGGTTTCAGATCAAGGGGAGTCCGTTTGACCTGGGATCAGCTCAGGGATGAAGTGCCACTTCCGTGCATCATCCACTGGAATCAAAAACATTTTGTTGTCGTCACTAAAATATCGTTAGAGAGTAGGTTCAGTCTTTTTTCGAAACGGAACGGACTGGGTAGCAAGGTGCATATTGCCGATCCGGCTCATGGAATGTTAAAATATTCTGCGTCGGAGTTTCTGAAATGCTGGTCTGGTCAGAGTCCGGAGGGTATTGCTTTGCTGCTCGGACCAACCACTGAGTTTTACAATGAAGAACCCGAAATAAGTAAAACCAACCGTTTCAGTTACTTATTGAATTATTTGCGTCCCTACCGCAAATTCATCATTCAGCTACTGCTGGGAATGTTGACCGGAAGTTTTGTCAGCATGATTTTCCCATTTCTTACCCAATCGATTGTCGATTACGGAATCGGGAACAGCGACCTTAGTTTTATCCTGATGGTTCTGGTGGCCCAGCTTGTACTTACTTTTGGACAAGCTGCCAATGAGATGATCCGGAACTGGATCATGCTGCACGTGACATCAAGGGTTAGTATTTCACTGATCTCCGATTTCCTGATCAAGTTGATGCGCTTACCAATCGCCTATTTTGATTCCAAAATGATCGGTGATATCATGCAACGAATGGGTGATCATAGCCGGATTCAGTCATTTCTGACCACCTCATTGGTAAACATCCTGTTTGCAGCCATTACCCTGGTACTTTATACGGTGATCATGGCCACATATCATCCTGGTATCCTGCTGGTATTTTTCGCCGGAAGCATCCTATATATCGGTTGGGTTTTGCTGTTTCTCAAAAAGCGGAGAGCCCTGGATTATAAACGATTTCAGCAGATGTCTGCCAATCAGAACAATATCGTACAGCTTATTACCGGAATGCAGGAAATTAAGCTTAATAATTGTGAAAAGCAGAAAAGGTGGGAGTGGGAAAGGATTCAGGCCGGGTTGTACAAAGTAAATATTCGCGGACTGATCCTTAATCAGAATCAAATGGTAGGTGCCACCTTTATCAATCAGACCAAGGATATTATAATCTCCTTTCTGACTGCCCGGGCAGTTGTAAAGGGTGATATGACCCTTGGAATGATGATGGCGGTTCAATATATAATTGGCCAGCTTAACTCCCCGATCCAGTTGTTTATTGGATTTATACAATCAGCCCAGGATGCCAAGATCAGCCTGGAAAGACTGGGAGAAATCAATGACAAAGAAGATGAAGAGAGACCTGAGCAACGTAAAATAAACGAAATTCCGGCAGGAAAAGATATCGTATTAAAAGATGTGTCATTTCAGTACGAAGGCCCGAATTCACCTGTAGTGCTGAAAAAAATCAATCTCGAAATTCCCTCCAACAAGATCACAGCTATTGTCGGTACCAGCGGAAGCGGGAAAAGTACACTTGTAAAGCTGATTCTTGGTTTTTACCAACCGGTTAAGGGAGAGATCACCCTGAGCGGAGTTTCGATGGATAATTACAGCCAGCAGCAATGGCGCCGGAAGTGCGGAGTGGTAATGCAGGAGGGGTTTATTTTCTCCGATACCATTTCGGGAAATATTGGAATCGGCGACGAAATTCCTGATTTTGGGAAAATCGAAAGGGCAGTTCAAACCGCAAATATCCAGTCATTTATCGAAACATTGCCCTTAGGTTATGCGACACGGATTGGGGGAGAGGGACATGGATTAAGCACCGGGCAGAAGCAACGAATCCTGATCGCAAGAGCTGTTTACAAAAATCCTGATTATATTTTCTTCGATGAGGCCACAAATGCACTTGATGCGAGAAATGAGCTGGTAATTATGGATAATCTAAATCAGTTTTTTAAAAACAGGACAGTGATTGTAGTGGCCCACCGACTGAGTACAGTTAAAAATGCCGACCAGATTGTTGTCCTGGAAGAGGGAGAAATCGTCGAAAAAGGAACTCATCATGAACTGGTAGGAAAAAAAGGGATTTATTTTAAGCTTGTAAAAGATCAGCTGGAATTGGGAAATTGAGATTCAATGAACAAATATAAGTGTCAGCATGCCGGATAAAAATATTTTACAACCACATAGTGATGAGGTTCAGGAAATCATGTCGAATATTCCAAATCGTGTAATCCGGTGGGGTCTGACTGTCATATTTTCCATATTTTCAATTTTGGTTATCGGGAGTTATTATTTTAAATCTCCTGAAATCATAAAGGCTCCGATGATCCTGACCACAAAAAACCCACCTGTTGCGCTCATCAGCAAATCGACCGGCAAAATTGACAGGCTCTTTGCGGTAGATGGTCAGACGGTGAGCGGGAAAGAAAATATTGCCTTGATTAATAATCCGACTGATTTTGCACATTATCTGATACTTAAAAAAGAACTGTCCGATTGTTTCCGGATTAGTGACTGGGACGAACAGGTATTTATGTGTGAATTGTCTGAACAACTTACGCTGGGAGAATTGCAACAAAGTTACGGCCCGTTTTTGAAGAGCAGGAATAACTTCAAACATTACCTTACGCAGAATTTTCTTCCCCAAAAGATCGGGTTGGTGAATAAACAGATTGTGAAGCAGGAGGAGTATTACCACACCCTGATTCGTCAGCGTGAAATTCAGCAAAATGATCTGGTCTTGTCTCAAAAAAGTTTCATCCGCGATTCGTCTCTTTACGGGAAACGAACTACCAGTGAGGCTGAATATGATAAATCGCGGCAGCTTTACCTTTCAAAAAAATCGGCTTTTATTGGCTTTGAAGCTGTACTCAGGGAAACAGAGTCTTCAATTTTGCAAATGCAATCGGGTAAGGTTGAATTACAGATGCAGCACGATAGAGAATTGTCCGAATTCCGGCTTGCACTTGATGAATCGAAGCAAAACCTTGAAAGCGCTATTCATCAATGGGAGGAGAAATATCTTGTTTCAAGTCCAATAAAGGGGAAGCTGACCTTCACGTCAATATGGAGTGTAAACCAGGAGGTAAAAACTGGCGAACTGATCGCTACTGTGATTCCGGAAGAAAAATCAGCAATCATCGCAAAAGCTGTTATTTTGCCTTCTGGTTTTGGAAAAGTAGAGGTGGGACAGAGGGTAAATTTAAAATTAAGCGGTTTTCCGTATATGGAATTTGGCATGTTGAAGGGTAGAATCCGCTCGGTTTCGCTGGTGCCGGATGCTAAAGGGTATATCGCTGAAATTGAACTCGTGGGAGGGATGACCTCATCGTATCGCGAAAATTTGAAATTTATCCAGCAAATGGATGGAACAGCCGAGATTATAACAAAAGAGATGCGTCTTATCACAAGATTAATTAATCCGTTAAGGGCATTTATTGATAATGGAAAATGATCGGGCAGATGTATATTAAACTTTACCGAACCTGAAACTCAATTTAGGCATAAAAAAACTCCATTTTAATATACTAAAGCACAGTTGATTATAAAGATGTGTTGTTTTATTTTAATTTATTTGCAAAAAAGTATCAAAATCCGGGTAACAATTTGGTGTCGTTTCCTATTAATATAGAACTCCGGAATAACTTCGGGGAGATGTTACTTAGTTGAGTTGTCTGAAAAGTTTATGATACTGATTATATCCGAAAAGAATGATCAACAATTAATAAGGGAAAATACCAAAGATTTTTTGCACCAAATCAATTGAAACAGGTTAGTGTAAAGGGGGAGCCTGCACAACTCCCCCTTTTTTATGCTCAAAAATTAGTTAATCACCCCGAGTTCTTTCCCTATTTTTGTAAAAGCTGCAATCGCCTTTTCGAGGTGCGCCTGGCGGTGAGCTGCTGATAATTGCACTCTTATTCGTGCCTGTCCCTGGGGTACTACAGGATAATAAAATCCAATTACATAGATTCCTTCGTCGAGTAAACGCGCTGCAAACTCCTGGGAGAGTTTGGCATCATAAAGCATTACGGCACATATAGCCGATTTGGTTGGCTTTATGTCAAATCCCGCTTCCCTGATTTTGGTCACAAAATATTCGGTATTCTCATGCAGACGATCCTGCAATTGGGTCGACTCGTCCATCATTTCAAACATTCTGATTCCTGCCCCAACAACGGCCGGGGGAATTGAGTTTGAGAAGAGGTAAGGTCTCGATCGCTGGCGTAACATTTCAATGATTTCCTTTTTTCCTGTCGTAAATCCGCCCACTGCTCCTCCAAAAGCTTTTCCAAGGGTTCCGGTAATAATGTCAACTTCGCCACGAACATTAAACTTTTCGGTGACGCCACGTCCTGTTTCGCCGACCACCCCTGCTGAGTGACACTCATCGACCATGACCAACGCATCGTATTTTTTAGCCAGCATAACGATCTGATCCATCGGGGCAGTATTCCCGTCCATCGAAAACACCCCGTCTGTAACAATAATCCGGAATCGAGCATCCTGAGCATTTTGCAGCTGTGTCTCCAGATCAGTCATATCGGCATTGTTGTACCGTAGCCGGCGTGCTTTACAGAGACGAACCCCATCAATAATGGAAGCGTGGTTTAATGCATCGGAAATGATGGCATCTTCTTCCGAAAACAACGGTTCAAATACACCTCCGTTTGCATCGAAGCAGGCAGCATACAGGATGGTGTCCTCTGTTCCGAAAAATGCGGCAATTTTTTGTTCGAGCTTTTTATGCAAATCGGTGGTTCCGCAGATAAACCGTACGGACGACATGCCGTATCCATGGGTATCGAGGGCCGATTTAGCTGCAGAAATGAGTTCGGGATTATTCGAAAGACCGAGGTAATTGTTCGCACAAAAGTTAAGCACTTCCTTCCCGGAGTCAAGTGTTATCACAGCATCCTGGGAAGTAACGATGATTCGTTCACTTTTGTACAATCCTGCTTCCCTGATATGGGAGAGTTCATTCTGAAGGTGTTCCTTTATTTTTCCATACATATCTTTTGATTTAAGAGTGATATTATTATTCAGTGAGTAAAGCTATTGATTTATGAATTATGATTTATGATTTTCTTCATACTTAAATCCCAAATCCTAAATCCCAAATCCTAAATTTTTAGTTTCAATCTGTTGGAAAAATCCGCTTAAAATGATTTTCGAGATGTTTCCGCATCGCCTTACGAAATTTATCTGCATCACGTAACTTTAATACTTCCACGAGTTCAGTATGGGATACGTATCTTTTATGCTCAAATGTTTTATTGATTAATCCACTGGTATATACATAATTAAATACAGGTAAAAGCATTCGCTGAAAGCTTTTGAGGGTTTCATTTCCTGAAATTTCGTAAAGTTTCCCGTGAAACAGTATCTCATAATCAATATCAAACAGGGTATTTTCAGAAGGGTAGGTTTCATTTTTGACGATTAAAGAAAGCTCTTCAATATCTTTGTCTGTGGCACGGTTCACAACCAGATCGGCCATTCCTACTTCAAGGACTAATCTTAATTCAAAAACGTCCTTTAACGTCCCCTCATTAAGAATTCCCGGGATCATCGATTTTTGCAGGATACCCGACAGATCCGGACTTTTAATAATCGTCCCTTTATGTTTTATCGATTCAATCAGTCCCATTGTTTTTAAGCGGTTCAAGGACTCACGGATTACCGTGCGACTTACCCCCATTGCCGATGAAAGATCCATCTCCTTTGGAATGAGATCACCCGCTTTTAATTCTTTCTGAATAAAAAAATCGATAAGGTGCACTTCCACCTTATCGACAAGACTTCGGGTATCAATGGCCGAAATAGCTGCATCGTTTACATTTGGATTCATGGTGGGCAAATTTAAAAAATATTTTAAAAATTAGTTGGAAATTAAAAACAGATAAATTATTTTTGACGTATTATGTAGGACATAAGACAAAGAAAAATAATTAAACTACAAAAAACAAATTTTATGAGGAAATTTATTGCACAAAAGCTCCTTTTTCTGGGATTCGTATTTTTCCTGTCATTCAGTATGGCCTTAGCTCAGAAGACAGTCAGAGGAACTGTTACTGATGCGGCTGACGGAACAACATTCCCGGGAGTCAACGTTGTTGTACGCGGTACAACAACGGGAACCGTAACAGACGAGAATGGTCAGTTCAGTCTGGTCGTTCCTGCCGGAAGTACTGAGTTGGTCGTTTCAATGATGGGTTTTGTGACCCAGATCATACAACTGGGCGATTCAGACACTTATTCGGTAGCATTAAGCAGTACCGCGTTAGCACTCGATGAAGTTGTCGTGGTGGGATATGGTACTCAAACAAGAGGTAAAGTGACTTCTTCGATTGCGAAAGTCGACATGAAATTACTTAAAACAGGGGTACGGGCCAACCCGGCTCAGGCTTTGGCGGGTACAGTCCCTGGCTTGAGAGTCATTACTGCATCAGGAAGACCCGGCGCAGTACCCTCTATTATTTTAAGAGGAGGCACCAATTTTGATGGTAGTGGTAGTCCGCTTATTATCATGGACGGGCAGATACGTGGCTCACTGAGTGACATTAATCCGGAGGAAATTGAGAGTATCGAAGTTTTGAAGGATGCTTCGGCAACGGCCATTTATGGAGCAAGAGCAAGTAACGGTGTTATTCTCATTTCTTCGAAAAGGGGGAAAGCCGGTGTTTCGGCTATCAACGTGAAGATAAAACGCGGATTTAATTATTTGAATGTACCCTATAACTTTGTAGATGCCGAAAATTACGTCAAATGGGCCCGGTTGGGTGCAGAGCAGGCAATTAAGAACGGAACTCTTGGAATCACTAATCTCGCCGGAGTGGGCCCGCGTGGTACTGGCAATATGTATAAGGATGCTGCCGGAAATGTTCTCGATGGCAATTATGATTCACGGGCAATCTGGAGTGTTATGCGACTGGATAATGTTACACAGGAATTATTGGCTCAACCTGGATGGAAGCAAATGAAAGATCCGGTCAAAACCAATGCAGCCGGAAATTATGATCCCAATGGGACCAATTATGATTTGATTTACAAGGATTTCAATTATGGCGATTATGGGTTAAACGATGTGGCGGCTACACAGGATTATAATATCGGTTTTACCGGTGGCAACGAAAAGGGTAAATACTTCGCGAATCTTGGCTACTTCGATGAAGGGGGATTATCACTCGCCACTTTTTACCGCAGGTTAAATTTTGCATTTAATGGCGATTATAAAATCAAAGAGTGGTTAACATCGGAAAGTGGTGTACAATATGCAATGGCAAAATGGAGAGATCAGTCACTTCAGAACGGAGAAACTAACTATTGGGCACGGATGCTGTCTGCTCCGCCAACTTTGCGCGGTACCAACATGAAGGGCGATCTGATCCTTGGTCGTGACGCAAGCGATGGAAACCCCGCGTATAATATCGACAAATACAAAAGAAATAATCAGTCCGATAAATTCACCTTAAACCAGTCGTTCAGAATTGACCTGATGAACGGCTTTTATGTAAAAGCATCAGCTTTGCTGATGTATGATGAATCATTTAATGAGTCCTTCAACAAGGATTTCAGAACCGGTATTATGAGTCTGACTAATCCAAACACCGGCTGGAACAGAAACAGGGACGCCTCTTCAAGCTTTGACCGTACTATCCGGCAAACCTACAATGCAATAGCTAATTATCAAACTCAGTTCAAGGATAAACACAACTTATCGGCTATGGCGGGTTTTGAGTTTTTCGAAGCATACAATAAAGGCGTCAGTGCAGGCGGTGCACTTGCACCCACGGATGACTTCCAGGATCTTGCTTTGACATTGAACAGTGCAACATCCCAAACCCGAAGTACCGATTCCTGGCATTCCAGGGAGAGAATTCTGTCAGGTTTTGGTCGTTTAAATTATGATTATGACGAAAAATATCTTTTTACATTCACCATCAGGAGAGACGGTTATTCAAGGCTGATTGGCGACAATAAATACGGTACTTTTCCCGCCTTTTCGGGTGGATGGCTGATTCACAGGGAAAATTTCATGGAGTCTACTCAGGATTGGCTTTCCTTTCTGAAATTGCGGGCCAGCTGGGGTAAGAATGGCAATGTTGGAGGAATTGGAACTTATGAACTGCAAGGCGCTTATGGCTCACAAACCGCCTATTCAGGTACTATCGGGTTTTTACAAACCGGTATCGCTAATCCCAACCTGAAATGGGAAAAAACCAATACAGTTGAGGTTGGTTCCGACATGGGATTCCTTGAAAACAGGATATATGCCTCTCTTGCTTATTACAACAGAACCACGAGCGACAAAATCGCCAGTGTTTTGCTGCCAACCTCCTCCGGAGTGGCAAGTGTACGGACCAATAATGGCAGCATGAGAAACAAAGGGTTCGAATTAGAGGTAACCGGTAAACTCATTCAGAAAAAGGACCTGAGATGGCAGGTTAGTGCCAATGCATCCTGGAATAAGAATACTGTTTTAAAGCTCCCTTACAATGGGAATGAAAAAAACAGACAGGGAGGTCAGCAAATTTACGACCCCAAATCCGGGAGAGTTATCTGGGTTGGTGGCTTACAGGAAGGTCAGGAGTGGGGTGAAGTATTCGGGTTTGTCAGTGAAGGAATCATCCGGAATGCCACTGATTTAGCTAACTACAACAAAATCGATCTGGCTGCCGGACAGGTATGGTACAATGCTTCAGCGGGAAAGCGCGTAGCCAGTCAGAAGTTGATGACCGAAAGAGGGTTGAATTTCGCAGGTGGATGGATTCCTACGCAAATGGGAGACATGATCTGGAAAGATGTTGACAAGAACGATACAATCGATACAAGAGATATGGTTTCTTTGGGCAGGGAGATTCCACGCGTGACAGGTGGTTTTAACTCGACACTCGCCTACAAAGGATTTACGCTTTCAGCCAGGATTGACTTCGCCCTGGGACATGTACAGCAGGATTTTATGCATTTGTGGGCTTTGTCCTGTGCGCAGGGAGAATTTGCCCCGACAACATTTGTCTACGATACATGGACTCCCGAAAATCCAAATGCCAGATTCCCAAGATATCAATGGGCTGACCAGCTAAACACCAAGAATTACGACCGACCCAGCAGTATGTTCTGGAAGAACTCTAATTACCTTGCTTTCCGTGAAATTTCATTAAGCTATAGTCTTCCTTCATCACTTTTGCAAAAAGTAAAAATTTCAGGACTTGTATTAACCGTTACGGGGCAAAACCTCGGATATCTAACCAATAAAATGCTGAATTTTCCTGAACGTACCGGGAATCAAAATGGTGCATACACGATTCCAACTCAGTTAATTCTTGGTGCTGATATTACATTTTAAGGAAAATTACAATTATCTAAATAATTGATTATGAAAAAGATTAAATATTTATTGATGGCGACTGTTTTCGCAATTTCAGCCTTTTCGTGCCAGGAGCCACTTGAACTCGCTCCGGAAGATTATTTCGGTGATGGTAACTTTTGGCAAAACGAGGCCCAGGTAAACAACTTTATGGTGGGAATTCATAAGCAGTTAAGAGACAATCAGTTTATGCTTCTTCGATTGGGTGAAATGCGCGGCGGTGGTTATAGCAATGTTGACCGGCAGAATACCTCTTTAAATGAATTGCCAATCATTGAACAGCGAATTGACGAAAATTCACCCGGGATTTCCTCGTGGGGCGGATTCTACAGTCCGATTTTACAGCTTAATCTTTTTATTCAAAAGGTTGAGGCAATTGAATTTTTGTCCGAAACAAGGAAGAATTATTTACTTGGACAGGCATATGGATTAAGAGCTTTTTACTATTTCCACCTGCTCCGTACCTACGGCGGCGTTCCCCTTCGTTTGGAGCCCGAAGTAGTGAACGGAAATACCGACCCGGTGCTGTTGCGCAAGGCCAGATCAACAGAAGCGGAAACATTGGCACAAATTAAGGCCGATGTTGCAAAGTCGTTATCCATGTTTGGTTCACAAACCGGCCCGGCCGATAAAAGTCTGTGGAGCCCAAAAGCCTCATCCATGCTGAAAGGAGAAGTATTTTTGTGGTCGGCAAAAGTGTACGGTACAACCGCCGACCTGGCCGAAGCAAAAACCGCCCTTAACTCGGTTACCGGAAATAGTTTGCAAACCAGTTTTGCGAATGTATTTGCCTATGGACAAAAGAACAATAACGAAATTATTTTTGCCATCCGCTACCTGGTGGGTGAGGCCGAAATGAGCAATGTTTCACAATTCCTGTATTCGACTTTCAATTTCGATAACCTGCATTATAAAGATTCGCTGGCAAGTGGTCCGCTACTCGTTGATCCTTTGATGATTGCAGCCACAAACTCGATGCAGATCATTCAACGTTATGGTTATACTTTTGAGTTGTTTAAATCGTATGGTCCTGCCGATAAAAGGAGAGATGTTACTTTTTACGATTACTACAAAGTAACGAAGAGTCCCTATGCTATTAACGTCAGAAATACCGCGCTTGTCAAATTCCTGGGAACCATCAGTGCCAATAAAAGGTACTTTACCGATGACTGGCCGGTTTACCGCGAAGCTGACAGATTGCTGATGCTGGCCGAGATAGCCAATGCCGAAGGTGCTGATCCTTCTGGTTTTATCAAGCAAGTCCGGGACCGTGCATTTGCTCCTGCTGCTGATCCGACCCCTTTTGTTAATTCAACCAAAGATAAAAACGAACTGGCTATCTTTGCTGAGCGAATGAAAGAGTTTGTTCATGAAGGAAAAGCCTGGTATGACCTGCGCAGAATGAAGTATGGAGCAGATCCGCTGGTTTTTAAAAGTACCAGCCATAATTTTGGAGTATTGGATAAAGCTTCGAAATCTCATATGGTTTTATGGCCAATCGATAAAGCAATCTGGACGAATGATCCGCTTGTGAATCAAACACCCGGGTATCCGACTGCAAAGCCGTCCAATTAAGTGAATTCAAACGCTGAAATGATTTTTTTTTCGTTAAGCGTAAATTGTTGATTGTGATTGAAAAGGGGCTGTTTCAGCGGCCTCTTTTCTTCACTCACTTCAATGAATGCAGGTAAAATTGTTGGTGAAGTGGAAAAATTAATTTATCCGACTATCGCGTAGCAATTTAAGTATTGTAGTAACATCGTTGACAAAGACACCCATTACCGCGTAGCGATTAAACTAATTATGAAACATCAAAAAATCCACATCTTATGAAAACTGTTCTGGTTATATTAATTGCTTTGCTTTCCTCGTCACAATGTTCCAAAAGCAATCCCAATGACATGAATACTGCAAAGATTTTGGGTGTCCGGTTATCACCTGTGAGAACACCTGTTTTTATCGGGAAAAGTGATGTTTCGCTTTATATGTTGAATCTAAGGTTGGACGAGGGTAACGAAAAAGTATTCCTTAAAAAAGTAATCGTGAATTTTACACCCGGCAGTAAACCCGAATGTATTGCATCTCTTTCTGTTGTTTATAACGGAACAGACAATCCCATTTTCGGAAGTTCACAAAACCCGGGACTCAAAACTACTGTTTTGGGAACCACTTCCATATCCACAGGTTCAAATTTGATAAACCTCAATTTTACTTTGAAGAGCAATGCCCTTCTCACAAATAGTTTCGAAATCCGGGAAATTGAGCTCACTTTCAGCGACAATCAGACCATCAAAGTTGCTCCTGAATCCAAATTTGTTTACCGCCCTGCTCTTCTTTTGCGTGCTGCCGGTCAGGACAAGACTGATACTTATCGCATTCCCGGGTTGATAACTACCAACCGGGGCACGTTGATTGCCGTTTACGATAACCGTTACAATAACAGCAAAGATCTTCAGGAAGACATTGACATCGGTATGAGTCGCAGTACAGATGGCGGCCAGAGCTGGCAACCCATGAAAGTAATTATGGACATGGGCGAATACGGTGGTCGTTCACAACGGTTGAACGGGATTGGCGATCCGTGTGTTCTTTACGACCACAAGACCAATACCATTTGGGTGGCAGCGCTCTGGATGAGTGGTTCGGCTCCTGATCAAATGCTGTGGTGGGCATCAAAACCCGGCATGAAACCTGAAGAAACAGGTCAGTTCGTTTTGGTGAAAAGCACTGATGATGGTTTGACCTGGTCGCAACCGATCAATATTACTTCACAAATTAAAGATTCTTCATGGCAGTTGCTTTTGCAGGGGCCCGGTCGCGGAATTACAATGACTGACGGAACATTGATTTTCCCTGCACAGTTCAAAGCTGATCTGGGAACCAAATCTCTTGATGGAGGACAATATACCTGTCATTCAACAATTGTTTACAGCAAAGATCAGGGTGAAACCTGGCAGATCGGGACCGGCGCCAAATCGAATACTACCGAGGCTCAGGTAGTCGAACTTAGCGATGGCAACCTGATGCTGAATATGCGTGACGACCGAAACCGTAAAGACAAAGGTCCGGCCAATGGACGTGCAGTGGCCATAACAAACGATTTGGGTAAAACATGGACGATTCACCCTTCATCGAATTCGGCATTACCCGAACCAAATTGCATGGCCAGCCTGATCTCCGCAACTATGAGGATAAACGGACAAATGAAGCAGGTGCTCTTCTTCTCCAATCCCAACAGCAAAACGAATCGAACCAATATGACCATAAAAGCAAGTATTGACGGTGGTTTAACATGGCCTGAAGCTTTTCAGACTGAACTAAATTCCGCTGAAGGTTATGGATATTCCTGTTTGACAATGGTTGATGAGAATGCCATCGGAATTGTTTATGAAGGGGTAAAAGATCTTTATTTCCAGAAAATTGCAGTTTCTGATTTGTTGGGAGATTTGATCAAATAGTAAGTTATGAATAAAAGCAATTGCGAATATTTTAACACCGGAAGAATTGCCGGAATTCTTGTACTGCTCCTGATTTTATTTTCACAGAATATTTCCGGAAAAGCAAAAACCAGGAATATTCCGGCTTTAATTCCGCTGCCTCAAAAAGTTGTGTGGAATAATGAGCGGTTTAAAACCGATGAAAACAATACCAGGTTAGTTCAACATATTGTTCCCGGATTACCTGATGTCGCCCTGTATTCAGATGAAGCCTACTTGCTGAATGTCAGTCAGGATTCAGTGGTACTTACTGCAAAAACTCAAAAGGGTCTTTTTCGGGGACGTCAAACAATCAGGCAGTTGACCTATCAGGATCAGGGGAGCGCGTATATTGCAGGTTGCAACATAACCGACTGGCCTGCATTTGAAATACGTGGTTTTATGCTGGATGTTGGCCGGAACTTCATGTTGATGCCAATGCTAAAAGAGCAGATAGATGTGATGGCCGCCTATAAATTTAATGTTTTTCATTTTCATGTCACCGATAATCCTGCCTGGCGACTCGAAAGTAAAAAATATCCTGAATTGAAAGAGGCCTCTTCCATGAGTCGCTGGCCCGGAAAATATTATACACAGGAAGATTTTCTGAATCTTGTAAATTATTGTAACGAACGGTATATCACGCTGATTCCGGAATTTGATATTCCCGGACATTGTGAGGCTTTTCGAAAAGCATTTGGGGTCGATTCGATGAGCGATCAGCGAGTCAAACCAATTCTGCTGAATTTGATCGATGAATTGTGTGCGCTGGTACCAAAAGATAAAATGCCGTACATCCATCTGGGTACCGATGAAGTCTGGCATAAAAATGAAAAACCTGAACCCGGACTTCTTTCAGCTTTGGAAAAGCGGGTCAGGTTTCACAACAGGGAAGTAATCGTCTGGAGACCAGGCCAGCAAATTGAAGACGATAAAACCTCCGTTACACAGCTTTGGTCGTCCAATGGCCATCCCAAAGATGGACATCGCTATATCGATTCACGGCTGAATTATCTCAATCATCTTGATCCGCTGGCTGGAGTCAGCCAGCTTTATTTTGACCGGATTTGTGGTGCCGCTCAGGGCGATTCGTTGCGGTTAGGCGGAATTCTTTGCTGCTGGAACGATAACAAGGTAAGCGGGGAATATGATATTATCCGGCAGAATCCGGTTTACCCGGGAATGTTGACTTTTAGCGAAACTTCCTGGAAAGGACAGGTGATTGATTTGGGCGAAAATTTCCTCGCAAAACTTCCTTCTCCTGAAAATCCACTGTATCAGGAGTTTCAGAAATTTGAAGATCGGCTGATAAGTCATCGGGATCTTTATTTTCAGGGGAAGCCATTTCCATATGTGAAACAATCTTCGATAGTCTGGAAAATAATTGGCCCTTTTGATCATCATGGAGATATGAACCGGGCATTCACGGTTGAAAACTCCATGAACATGAATTACCTTGTAGATGGTGAGAATTATACCTGGACCGGACCTTATTATGGCGGAACCATTCACATCCGGCATTTCTTTGGATTCCCTTCGTGGTTTTCAGAAAAAAAGGGGACTGTTTATGCAACTACCAGCATCTGGTCGCCTAAAGATCAGCAAATTGATTGCTGGATCGGATTTCATGACTGGTCGCGCTCGGGCGGACGACGCGGAGGACCCTTCCCTGAACAAGGCCAATGGCATACCACCAATCCAAAAGTTTGGGTAAATAGAGAAATAATCGAACCACCGGTCTGGGAAAATCCGGGGTTGGCTGAAAAAACGGAGGAAATTCCATTTACTGATGAAAACTATTTCAATCGTAATCCAGCAAAAATCGTTTTAAGAAAAGGTTGGAACACGGTTCTGCTCAAAGTGCCTCAGGGTGGAAATTCATGGAAATGGATGTTCACCTTCGTGCCGGTGCGAATAGAAAACAATCAGGTAAAAGAAATTGAAGGACTCAAATTTGAAATAGAATTGGCAAAAAAAAATTAAAGTAATTATTATGAACAAGATTGAAGGATTGATCGCTGCACCGTTCGCACCGCTGAACGTGAAAGATGAAGTTATGTATGACAAAATTCCCGAATATTACAATTTTCTGGAAAAAAACAAAATTGTTGGAGCATTCATCAATGGCTCAACAGGTGAGGGCGTTTCACTTTCGCAGAATGAAAAAAGAAAGATTACCGAGAGTTGGGCAGTGCTTGGACGAGCAAGGAAAACAGTGAAAATTATTAACCTGGTTGGAGGAACATCATATAAGGAGAGCATCGAAAACGCGCAACATTCGGCTGAAATCGGCGTGGATGCCATCGCAATCCTTGCTCCTTTTTACTTTAAACCATCCGGAGCCGGTCAATTGGCAGAGTTTTGTGCAAAAATTGCCGGATCGGTTCCTGAAATGCCTGTTTATTTCTACCATATTCCGGTGCTGACCGGATGCAATGTCTCCATGCTCGATTTTCTGAAAGAAGCTTCTCCAATGATTCCCAACCTGGCCGGGATAAAATATACGCATGAAGATTTTATGGATTTTCTGAGTTGTATGAATTTCGAAAACGGGAAATTCGATATGTTGTGGGGCCGCGATGAAAATCTGCTTTCGGCGCTTGTGCTTGGTGCCAGGGGTGGAGTCGGCAGCACCTTCAATTACGCAGCCCCGCTTTACTATAATCTGATTGATGCATTTGACCGCGGTGATCTGGTTGAGGCCCGAATTCTGCAGCAAATGTCAATCAACATGATTATGCTATTAGGTAAATACGGGGGAATTGCCACAGGAAAGGCATATATGAGGTATATCGGAATGGAATGCGGAAAATTCAGGTTGCCTGTGAAAAATATGAGTGATGAAAGTTATGACAAATTTGTCGCGGATGTACATGGGCTCGGAATGAAGAATCTTTTCTCCAAACTGTAGTTTCAGGAAAAATGACGGTCATATTTCCATAATTAATCTTCAACAAGTAATACGATGGACTTTAAAGTTTTAGCTTCACAATACAGGAACGAACTATTCAGTAATGTAATTCCTTTCTGGGAAAAACACTCGCCGGACAACGGATTTGGTGGCTATTTTACCTGCCTCGACCGACAGGGAAACGTATTTGATACGGACAAATTTGTTTGGTTGCAGGGTCGTCAGGTATGGATGTTTTCGTCGCTATACAACCAGGTGGAAAAAAAGCAGCAATGGCTCGATATGGCATTACGGGGGGCTGATTTTCTCCAAAAGTATGGTCGTGACAAAGACGGAAACTGGTATTTTTCGCTGACCCGCGAAGGAAAACCACTCGTACAGCCCTACAACATCTTTTCCGATTGCTTTGCTACCATGGCATTCGGTCAATTGTACAAAGCCACAGGCAATGAAGAATTCGGTATCATTGCCAAAAACACTTTCGTTAATATACTGAAGCGAAGCGGCAATCCGAAGGGCAAATACACCAAAAACATTCCGGAAACCAGATCATTGAAAGGATTCTCATTGCCGATGATTTTATGCAATCTCTCGCTTGAAATCGAACATCTTTTGGCGAAGGAGCTGGTAGAGCAGACCATAGAAACCTGTCTTCACGAGGTAATGAATGTCTTTTACAATCAGGATTCCGGCCTTATTCTGGAAAATGTGAATCCGGATGGCAGTTTCTCCGATTCTTTCGAAGGACGCCTGCTGAATCCGGGTCATACCATCGAAGCGATGTGGTTTGTAATGGATCTGGCTTCCAGGCGGCAGGATCAGGCAATGATAAAAAAAGCAGTGGATATTTGTATCCGGACCATTGAATATGGATGGGATAAGCAGTATGGAGGCTTATATTATTTCATGGACATAAAAGGTTATCCTCCGCAACAACTCGAGTGGGATCAGAAACTCTGGTGGGTTCACATTGAAACCCTGATCAGTCTGTTAAAAGGTTACTATTATTCGGGTGATGAGCGCTGTCTGGAATGGTTCAAAAAAGTGCATGAATACACCTGGGCTCATTTCCCGGATCCTGAATTTGGTGAATGGTACGGTTACCTGAACCGGCAGGGAGAAGTATTGTTACCCTTAAAAGGAGGAAAATGGAAGGGATGTTTCCATGTGCCAAGAGGACTTTTTCAGTGCTGGAAAACACTTGAAAAAATTGACAGTATGCCTGATTCCATTACCCCGGGAACATGAAACAGGACAGCCGTTCGTATGCGTGGGTAGTCGTTGGGTTACTTTGGAAACGGTTTGATTAATTCCGATTTTTTTTTCAGGCGGACATAAAAGTTCGCTAAACCTTTTTGAAGTTAACTTGTTTGATTAGTACAAATTTATTCACCGCCGATTGCGGTGATTTTTAACTGGTTATTTTAGTAATTTAATTATTTTAAAGATGAAGAAACTCATATTACCGATGTTTGCTGTGGCTCTTTTTGCATCATTTTCCTTTGCCCTGAACCCTTTGCCTCCGGCCAAAGCCGACATGGATAAGGCATTATCCAAGCTGGCCGAATTTAAACTTACGGCGCAGTCAAAACAATTACCCTTGCCTTACGCTTACAATAACCTTGAGCCTGTGATCGATGCAAGGACAATGGAGATTCATTATTCGAAACATCATGCAGCCTATACCAAAAACATGAATGATCTTGCTGCAACCAGCGATTATGCTGCGAAACCTCTTTTCCAGATATTCAATGAGATGGATAAATATCCTGTCGGTCTCAGAAACAATGCAGGTGGTTACTATAATCATTTGTTATTCTGGACATTAATGGATAAGCCCTCGGGTCAGGAACCAAAGGGCGATTTATTAAAAGCGATCAATGAGGCTTTCGGAAGCTTCGATAAGTTCAAGGAAGATTTCGGAAATGCAGGCAAAAAGCAGTTTGGCAGTGGATGGGCATGGCTTTCGGTTAAACCGGATGGCAAGTTGGCCGTGAGTTCAACAGCAAATCAGGATAACCCGTTGATGAGTACGACCGAAGTTCGCGGAATCCCGGTTCTTGCTCTTGATGTATGGGAACATGCTTATTATCTCGAATACCAGAACCGTCGTGCCGATTATGTGGATGCATTCTGGAAAGTTATTAACTGGAAAGAGGTAACCCGGCGGTACGAGGAGGCTTTAAAGGCTGTAAAATAGTTTATTCTCTGATTCAATTATTCTATCGAAGCAATCCCCAAAAGTGAGGAGTAATATCCTGTACTTTTGGGGATTTTTATGCAATGATCATATATAGTTAATGAGGATGTCCAAAGAGTAAAATAACAACACTTTTTTTCTCCGTGAAACACTGTGCCTACTCTGTGATACAATTAATTACACAGAGTCACACTGAGGATACACAGAGTTTTTAGACAGACTCCATTATCACTCAGGCATTTATTGTCCTGATTGCTTTTTTGATACGCGAAACTGTTTCTGTCTGACCGATCAGTTCACAGATTTCGAAGATATCAGGTCCAAAACTGCCACCTACAAGGCATAGACGTAATGAGTTCATCACCGTGCCGAAGTTCCAGCCTTTTGTGGTTACGAATTCCGAGAAAGGCTCCTTAATGGCAGCAGCATTCCAGGTATTCAGATTTTCAAGGAATCCGGCGATCTCATCCATAATTTCCGGAACATTGTCTTTCCACCGTTTGCTGACCATTTTTTCATCGTAGGTAACAGGCGCCTGGAACAGGAAATAACTCTGATCCCAGATTTCAGACACAAAGCTGCACCGTTCTTTCACCATTGCACAGACTTTGGATGTCATGGACAAATCGGCATCGATCCCTTTTTCTTTTAGGTAAGGCAACAATAAAAGCCCCAATTCTTCGTCCGATTTTTTGATAAAATACTGGTGATTAAACCATTTTGTTTTCTCAGGATCGAAGCGTGCTCCTGACTTTCCAACTCTTTCGAGCGAAAATTCCTGGCAAAGCTCCTCCATCGTGAAGATTTCCTGCTCCGTACCCGGGTTCCATCCCAGCAGCGCGAGCATATTAATAAAGGCGTCCGGGAAATAACCATCTTCGCGGTAACCACGCGAAGTTTCTCCCGTTTCAGGATCTTTCCACGCTAGTGGGAAAACAGGAAAACCCAGTTTATCCCCGTCGCGTTTGCTAAGTTTACCTTTTCCTACAGGTTTTAAGATCAAAGGAAGGTGCGTAAAACGTGGCATTGTATCTTCCCAGCCAAATGCGCGGTACAGGAGTACGTGTAATGGCATTGAAGGGAGCCATTCCTCGCCCCTGATCACATGCGAGATTTCCATCAGGTGATCGTCTACGACATTGGCAAGGTGATAAGTCGGCATGCCATCACTTTTAAACAAAACCTTATCATCGAGCGAGGAGGTGTTGAAAGTTACACTGCCCCGAATCAGGTCGACTTCTGTAACATCCAGGTTATCGGGCATTTTAAAACGGATCACATAATGAGAGGACGCAGATGCCAAAGTTTGCCATTCCAGGGTGGGAAGTGAAAGGGAATTTTTCATCCGGTTGCGCGATAAGGCATTATAGGTAAAGATGTCCCCCTTTTCTTCGGCACGGCTCCTTTCCAGATCGAGTTCTTCAGGGGTGTCGAAAGCATAATAAGCATGACCGCTGAGTAGCAGTTGCTCAGCAAATTGGTGGTAGAGTTCCTTTCTTTCACTCTGCCTGTAAGGGCCAAACGGACCGCCTTGCGCAGGACCTTCATCTATTTTTATTCCGCACCATTCCAATGCCTCCTGAATATACGCTTCCGCTCCGGGAACATACCGTGCCTGATCAGTATCTTCGATCCGAAGCAGGAAATCACCGCCATGTTTTTTGGCAAACAGGTAATTAAATAATGCGGTTCTGACACCTCCGATATGAAGTGCCCCGGTTGGACTCGGGGCAAAACGAACCCTTACTTTTCTTTCAATCATGACTCTGTATTTTGGATAACCCTATTTTTTGCAAAGATAAGGATTTAGGGCGAAGGGAGAAGGGGAGAAATGACGAGACATGCGATGGGGCGATTGGGCGACGGGGCGATGTGGAGATGTGACGATGGCGGGCGACCTGGGCGACAGGGCGAATGGGCGAAATAGCTCCGGAGGAGCCTAATGTTGGTAGAAAAAACGAGCGCCAAACAACAAAGGCGCATCTATAAAGGTCGATTGAAACAATACCGCTATATGCGCCGCAAATTCAAGAAAAGAACAGGGCAGTATTCACAAAATCTGTAAACAAAAATCAGGGCGAGTCACAGGAAATGTCGCTTCGTTTCCTGTAAATTTATTCTAAATGTCACGCAAATAACCGCAAAGAAAAAATCGAGCTTTAACCTTAGCAGCCATCATGGTTCTTCCTCATTTTTATATTTTTTCCGGACATAAACCAGGATGAACCATGAGACCAGGCCCCCGGCAACTGAGGCAATAACATCACCAGTATCAAGCATTCCTGACCGGTAATATTGTTTGAATTCAAAAATTACAGATCCAAGGCTTACGACCATGATTACAATTGCGGGATACCTGAAAGAGCTGATCATCAGTAGTTGAGAAAACCCGATTACATATAAAAAACTGGGCAATGCATCCGCGAGACCGAAGTCATCGATGCCCTTTGAAATGATGTAATCGCGGTAAAATGATTTGGCCAAAAGACCTAAAATAATGAAGACCAAACCGATTAAAAAAGATGCTTTTTGTTTTACTTCCATTGTCAATGTTATTTAATGCACCTGGTTATCTGATCTGATCACAATTGAAATCATTTTCTGCAATACGACCGAATTGGGGATTGTAATTTTCTCGCCATTATCCAGCCGGATATGCAGAAAAAAATAGGTAATGTCCTCAACACGACCCTCGATCCCGAAATCTTTATCCAGTATTTTAATCCTGTCGCCAAGTCGAAGCGGGTGATTCAGAAAAAGAATCAGACCTGCGGTAATATTGGCCAGCAGTGACCACTGGGCAAACAACGCAATCCCCAGCACAGTGAGAAAAGAGGAGATAAACAGAATTAATTCCGACTGATTAACGCCCCATATTGCGGCAACAATGACCAGCGCCAATATTGAGATCAGCAAATTCAGCATTTTCAAGGTGATTTTTCTCCGCTGAAACTCAAATTCGAACCGTTTCAGGATATTTTTTACAACCCTCCTTATAAAGAAATTAGCCGCGATCAGTATAATAATAACGACCAATGTTTCGATGATCTTCACCAGGTTAGGTTCCATTCGTTTTATGCTTATTGATGAATTTCTGATTTCAGATCGCGATTTCCCCTGTAAAAACATGCTCTGCACTACCGGTCATATAAACATTACCATCGATCCATTCAATGAACAAATCTCCTAGAGTAAGATGAACAGTTACCTCTTTGCCCGTTTTACCATTGAGAAAGGAGGCGACGGCCGATGCGCAGCTACCTGTACCACAGGCCAAAGTGCTTCCTGCTCCACGCTCCCATGTTCTTAACTTTATCTCGTGATCATTTATGACCTCAACAAAATTGACATTTGTCCCTTTCGGAAAAACAGGATTTTTTTCGATTAGTCTTCCTGGTGTAACAATGTCGGTATGATCAGTATCTTCGACAAAAACGATCGTATGAGGAACACCCATCAATAAACTGGTAATGCGATACTTTTCACCGGAGATTTCCAATGGCTCATTGACTACTTGTCCGGACGTACCGGTCATCGGAATCGCTGAACGGTCAAGGTGGGGAACTCCCATGTTCACTTTTACAAACAAAACCTTTCCGTCTTCAATAATCAGTTCGGGAATCATGATACCCGCGCCTGTTTCGATCGTGAATGATGTGGCATTAAATATCTGGTTTTCGTACACATATTTGGCAAAACACCGGATGCCATTACCGCACATATTGGCCTCGCTGCCATCTGAATTAATGATCCGCATTTTTACATCTGCCTTATCCGACGGGAGAATCAGAATAATCCCATCGGCTCCGATTCCCTGGTGACGGTCACATAACCGGATGGCCAATTCCGGCAAATCGTATTTCCCGGGATCAATCTCATCCATCAGAATGAAATCGTTCCCCAATCCGTGCATTTTTTGAAATTTCATTGAGCTATATATGTTTTAAAGTATACCTAATACAGGATAGACTTTAGCCTATGTATCTTTTGCGCAAATTCGCTGAACACAGAGGCAAAGTTACAATTCTATTTGGGAATGTGTTGCAATTGTAATTCACAATCCGGATGATTCAGAGATACAATGACAGTGTGTTTACAGGTATTTAATGTGCGGTGAATATTCAAACCCGGAGATCCAGATCAAGGTCGCAATTCCGCTCCTGTGCATCAATAACCGCCCCCAGGCTCCTGTAGAGACCAATGGCTGGTGCGTTCCAGTCGGATACCTGCCATCTTAATTTATGACAGCCCGAACTCCTGGCAAAATCGATCACTTTGTTCATCAGCATTGTACCGATCCCGGTCCCCCGGTATGATTCTTTCACATAAAGGTCATCCATATAAAGTGACTTGCCAGTCCAGGTAAAATAAGCAAAAAAGTGAGTAGCGTAACCGACAATCCTGTCTTCAGTGTTTACTGCAACGAAACAATTAAAATGGGCCTGTTCGGCTTTCATTCGTTCTACCGAATTGACCATCCGTTCATCGAGGCGTTCAAAATGGGCAAATTCCTTAAATAATCCGACAATGTCAGCATAATCGCCCTCATTGGCATCTCTTATTGTTATAGTCATTCTGTTATCAATTTTAAGCTCCGAATATACATCATTTTAAGAATTGGACCAATCAAAATGATCGTAGTTTCATATCCAATCCGCGTTGAAAATATCGTCATTTTCGGAATCTTTTCCCGCACCAACACAAACATCCGGGTTAAAAGCTTCATTTCCTGTCGGGAACAACACAGAAAAACGAGGTTGTTTTTACCGTGTATGCACACGATTAGTTAAATTACAAAAAATCATTCAAAATACTGTCATTTTATTATTAATTTTGAACTTTTAATTTTATAACCCTGGAAAATATCTTCCCCATTCTTCGTATTAAATTATCCCTGAAATCAGGGGAAACAAGGAGGTATGTTCCGGAAAACTAAACAAAAACAGATGAGAAAAGTAGCGTTTCTTTTAATCGTTGGTTTAATATCAGTCAACGCATTGGTAACTATGGCTCAAGAGCGTCCAGGTCCGCAGCCGCCAGCCGAAACAGGCGAGATGTTTAAAGTAGGAATGGCAGGGTACACTTTTGCCAGGGTCACAGGTCTGGACAAGGCACTTGAAACAATGCAACGAGCTGATGTTCACTATCTTTGCATTAAAGATTTTCATCTTCCGTTTACAAGTACTGATGAGCAGATTGCAGCATTCCATGCCAAATTAAAGGCAAAAGGAGTAACAGGCTATGCAGTGGGCCCTATTTATATGAAATCGGAAGCTGAGATCGATCGTGCTTTCGAATACGCAAAAAGGGTTGGTGTAAAACTCATTGTCGGAGTTCCTAACTATGAGCTTCTTCCTTATGTGGATAAAAAAGTAAAAGAGTATGATTTTCATTACGCGATTCATCTTCATGGTCCGGACATTAAAACCTATCCCGATGCAGAAGATGTTTGGAACCATACAAAAGACCTCGATCCAAGAATCGGGATGTGCCTCGACATTGGTCATGACACTCGTAATGGAAAAGATCCTGTTGCTGACCTGAAAAAATACAAATCACGCGTTTTTGACATTCATATCAAAGATGTTACAGGAACTACCAAGCAGGGATACTCACTTGAAGTTGGCCGTGGGGTAATTGATTTTCCTGCATTTGTCAAAATGCTTCGTAAAGTGCGTTATACCGGCGTTTGCAGTCTCGAACACGAAAAAGATATGGGTGATCCTTACATGGGTATTGCCGAATCGATCGGTTATTTCAGGGGCGTTATCAGAACTACAAAAAAGTAGTCTGTTTTGTACTGATTTCAGAAATGAGTAATAATTGAGTTCTGATATTATACAAAATACAGGTTGTCAAATAATTGCGTTCTTTATAATTTTAGTTAGGATGTGATTTAAACTTAAGAAATAGTTACCATTCGATGGAACTTTGAGTGTTGAATCAAAATAAGACTATTTTTGCAGCTTAATTTACCGTTGAGGTGATGTGAATTTATATTATCCTCAATTTAATAGTTACAATGGAAAGTCAAGGATATACAATCAGGCAATCGGGTAATACCGGTCCAACCTGGAAAAAAATAATTGTTGAATCGAATGTTCCTGATGAGCTTCAGGCTCTGAGGGATTTGTCGCGAAACCTGTGGTGGGTTTGGAATTACAAGGTAAGGGATTTGTTCAGAGAGATTGATCCGGTGATCTGGGAAGCGTGCCAGCATAATCCGATCGTTTTACTCGAAGAGACAAGTCTTGAGCGTTTTGAGGAGTTAAAATCCGATCAGTCGTTTATACTGAGGATGAAATCGGCGGCAAATCAACTCACAAAATATCTCGATGACCGGAAGAAACTACTTGGGCCGAAGATTGCTTATTTCAGTATGGAGTTTGGACTTCATTCAAGTCTTAAGATATACTCCGGGGGTCTTGGGGTTTTGGCCGGTGATTTTCTGAAAGAGGCAAGTGATTCAAAAGTAGATATGACGGGTGTAGGCTTACTCTATCGCTTTGGATACTTCAAACAGATTATCTCGGGACATGGAGAGCAGATTGCCCAGTATGATGCCGAGCATTTCTCTAAAATACCCATTCAGCCTGTTATGGATGAGAATGGCGCATGGGTAACTATAGGTATCGATATGCCGGGTAGGACAGTATATGCCCACGCGTGGTCAGTAAAAATCGGGAATATCAATCTTTATCTGCTGGATACCGATTATGATGCCAACCAGGATCAGGACCGGTTCATAACACATCACCTCTATGGCGGCGATAATGAAAACCGGTTGAAACAAGAGATGGTACTGGGACTTGGCGGAATTAAGTTACTTGAAAAGATCGGCATCCAGGCCGATATTTACCATTGCAATGAAGGACATGCCGCTTTTATCGGTCTCGAAAGGATAATTAACCTGATGCAGAATTCGGGATTAACCTTCAATCAGGCCCAGGAAATGATTCGGGTGTCGACTCTGTTTACCACACATACTCCTGTTCCTGCTGGGCATGACTCATTTCATGTTGATCTTTTTAAGCTGTATATGGGGAATATGGCCCAAAAGCTGAAACTCTCACTCAGCGATTTTCTCTTCCTCGGGAAGGCTTCGTCGGATGATGATCATTTTAACATGAGCTACCTGGCTGCAAATCTTTCGCAGCAGATCAATGGTGTGAGCATGTTACACGGAAAAATCAGCAAAGGATTATTATCGGAGTTGTACAAGGGATTTTTACCGGAGGAACTTGAAAATATAGGTTATGTGACCAATGGAGTTCACTACCCCACATGGGCAGCACCTGAATGGATTTCGATCCATGATAATTTCCTCAAACCTGAAAAGCTTGCCGAAGATATTCACGAGTACAATGAAGAAGAAGAATCCCGTGCCTGGAGGAATATTTATAAAGTTCAGGACGATCTGATCTGGGAAACAAAATCGAAACTCCGCGAAGGGATGATCAATTTTGTAAAACAACGCTTTACAGATTCCCATATCAAACGGAATGAAAATCCAAAGTTCATTTCCGAGGCTATATCGAAGTTGAATCCTAAAGCACTTACGATCGGTTTCGCACGACGGTTTGCGACGTATAAAAGGGCACATCTTCTTTTCCGCAATCTCGACCGTTTAGCCCGGATCGTAAATAATCCTGAACGTCCTGTACAATTTTTATTCGCCGGTAAAGCACATCCAGCCGACAAGGCAGGACAGGATCTGATAAAGTTTATCATCGATATTTCGAAGCGCCCTGAGTTTATCGGGCATATTCTTTTTATTCAGAACTACGATATGAACCTTGCCAAAATGCTGGTTCAGGGTTGTGATATCTGGATGAATACCCCGACCCGTCCGCTTGAGGCTTCGGGAACATCGGGTGAAAAAGGGGTAATGAACGGTACGCTTCATTTTTCAGTCCTTGATGGATGGTGGGTCGAAGGATATAAAAAAGATGCCGGATGGTCACTCCCGCTTGAGAAAACTTTCGACAACGATGAGTTACAGGATGAACTCGATGCTGAGGCGATTTACAGTATCTTCGAAAATGATATTATCCCTGCATATTACAGCCGGAATGATAAAAATATTCCGACACTCTGGGTCGATTATATCAAAAATACCTTCGCAGAGGTTGTCCCCCACTTCACCACACGCAGGATGATGAAGGACTATTTCAACCGTTATTATACCCCGCTCGCTGCGAGATTAGCTGTTTTAAAGGCAAATGACTTTTCAAAGGCGAGGGAAATTGCCGGGTGGAAGGAAAAAGTACTTGCGGTCTGGGACCAGATTGAGGTTGTTAGCATTCAGCTTGCCGACGGAATAACCAACACTTATAAAATGGGACAGAATTATCCTGCCCAGATAGTGCTCGATATCAAAGGTCTTTCACCTGAGGAAATTGGAGTTGAAATTATCATTGCTTCGGGAACCGAACATCCTGAATATGTTGAAAGGCATGAATTCAAATCCGGAAAGGTAGCTCATGGCCTTACTCATTATTCGCTCAATCTCACCCTGACAAAACCGGGGTCCTATAATTACAGTATAAGGATTTTCCCCAAAAACATGGATCTTCCAAACCGGCAGGATTTCAGAATTTTGAAATGGATTTGATTCCCTGGTAAATATCTCCAAATAAAAATAACCCCTTTTATAAAATCGGGGTTATTTTTTTTGATCGGAATAATACGGAGTATAAGGCAGACCTAGTCGTATAAATGTTGCTATAACTTATTGAAAAGTAGCTTGTTTAATAAATTCTCCTTGTGTTTGGGTGATACTTTAAGCAACTCGCCTGTTTTGAGTTCAACCATCCCCCCTTCAGATTTCAGGTATCGGACTACATTCAGAATATTTACCAGATGACTTCTATGGATTCGCACGAAGCCTAACGGGGATAGCAGGTGTTCAAACTCGAGCAGAGTGCGGCTTACCACCTTCTCGGATGCTTCCTTAAAGATGATGCGCGTATAATTTCTTTTGCCTTCACAACGGACAATATCCTCGATCTTCACGATGGCAAATCCATTAATTTCGGGTAATGCAACCGTTTTTGAGGAACCTTCATCGGGAGAAAGCAGGTTTTCTTTCAGTGTCTTGACCCTTATCTTACTATCAACCCGTTTGATACGGGGAACCCGCTTGATGGCCTGGGTAAGTTCTTCAATATTGAGCGGCTTTACAATGTAATCAAAGGCTGAATATTTAAAAGCCTTGACCGCATATTCGCTATAGGCTGTGATGAATATAAGTTTAAAATTAATCACTTTTAGTTTATCCAACAGATCAAAACCTGTCCCATCGGGCATGCTGATATCTAGCAATACCAACTCAGGATCTGTTTCCTCAATTAACTTAACCCCGTCGGCCACTGTTCCGGCTTCACCCAAAATTTCAATGTTGTCAAGAAATTTTTCGAGCATCTCTCTCAAAACCATTCTCGAAACATAGTCATCATCAATTATTACTGTTTTTAGCATATTCTGATCGTTCAAACTTTTAATTCAGCCAACGCAATATCCTGAGTCGTTCGCTCAAAACAATTTATTTATCCTGATTTGTATAGATAAACAAACGAACCTCAAAAATGATTTATGGATAACAATTTATTTTAACCGGCCAAAATTATAAAAATCAGAATACATTTAGCAAATGAAAATATTTTTATGAAGCAAAAAGTCATTCTTGCAGGATTAAGATTTACCACTTTAACCCCTTAATATCGGTATAACTCTTTTGAATAATTACCATCTTTGCAAAAAAACAGTTAATGGCGATCATTTTAAATATCGAGACTTCTACTGAGGTTTGTTCTGTAGTACTGGCACGTGACGGCCATGTCATTCAATGCCGCGAAAACCTTTCAGGTCAGAACCATGCACGGCTGGTTACAGTTTTAATCAACGAAGTGCTTGAAGCATCTGATATTGCTGTTAATCAGCTTGATGCAGTTGCCGTATCCGGAGGGCCCGGTTCATATACAGGTCTGAGAATTGGGGTATCGGTTGCAAAAGGCATCTGCTATGCTTCCCATTTACCTCTGATTGCAATCACCTCGCTCGAAGCAATGGCGCATCATGTTATTCATAATACGTCCCAGTCCCAGTTGCCCGAAACCGAAAATATCCTTTTTTGTCCCATGATCGATGCCCGAAGAATGGAAGTGTATACTTCTTTTTACAGGAAGGATGGAACTCAAATCCGTCGGATTCAGGCTGATATTATTGATAGTCAATCATATCTGTCTTATCTTGAGCATAATAAAGTTATCTTTTTTGGTAATGGAGCTGCCAAATGCCATAGTACCATCACTCATCCGAATGCAATTTTTGTCGAAGGCATTATCACTTCGGCCAATAACATGGTCCCACTGGCAGAGCGTGATTTCAAGCTGCAAAAATTTGCTGATGTGGCCTATTATGAACCGTTCTACCTGAAAGATTTTATTGCGACCATTCCTGTGAAAAACATCTTCAGAAGCGATGCTGCTGTTTGAAATTACTTATGAGCTTCCATAATTTTCGCCAGCCTTAAAATCACCTACAGATATGCGCAAAGTATTGATAATAACCTATTATTGGCCACCAAGTGGTGGGGCAGGAGTACAGAGGTGGCTAAAGTTTGTGAAATACCTGCGTAATTTTGGTTGGGAACCTGTGATCTATACCCCTTCCAATCCCGAATTTCCAGTGATTGATAACACCCTGGCAAAGGATATTCCAGCCGGGATTGAAGTAATCATGACTCCTATCTTGGAACCGTATGCGTTTTATAAAAAAATTACGGGGAAAAAGAGCAATGCCCAGATAAACAGCGGAATTTTAAACGAAATAAGAATGCCGGGCCTTTTGGAGCGGTTATCAGTTTGGATCAGGGGAAATCTTTTTATCCCCGATGCACGTAAATTCTGGATAAATCCTTCGGTTCGTTTCCTCACTCAGTACCTTACGGAAAATCAGGTAGATGCAATAGTTTCGACCGGACCACCTCATTCGATGCACCTGATTGCACTTCATTTAAAGAAACGGCTAAATATTCCGTGGCTTGCAGATTTTCGCGATCCCTGGACCGATATCGATTATTACAAGGAGATGAAGATTTCAGCTTTTGCCGATAAAAAGCACAAAAAACTCGAATTGAAAACCATCATGAGCTGTGATGCCATGGTAGTTGTAAGCCGCGCGATGAAAGTTAATTATGAAAGGATGGGAGGAAACAATGTTCACCTGATCACAAACGGCTTCGACCAGGATGATATGGATATAAAGGACGTGGTTCCCGATACAAAATTCTCGGTTTCGCATATGGGATCATTACCCCCTGCACTGAATCTTAATGGCTTGTGGCAGGTGCTTTCCGAATTAAGTGATACGCTTCCATCATTCAGGAATGATCTCGAGATAAAGCTTGTCGGGAAAGTGGATCAATCAATAATTGACGATATTTCAGCATTCAACCTTTCAGACCTGCTGACAAGAGTTGATTACGTCGATCACGATAAGGTTGCCCTGCTGATGAAGCAAACTGCGGTTTTGCTGCTGGTGATTAATAAGGATAGTCCCAATGCAAAAGGGATACTGACCGGTAAGTTTTTTGAATACCTTGCATCGGGAAGACCTATCCTGGCCATCGGTCCCGCTGACGGAGATCTGGCAGGCATACTTAAAGAAACACAGGCTGGTTTTATCTCAGAATATGACGATCTGGAAGGTATCAAAAAGATTGTTTTAATGCTATACGCGAAATACCTGGACAACGACTTAACCAATAGTCCCAAAGGAATCGGGAAATATTCCAGGAAAAATCTTACCTCCACGTTGGCGGAAGTTTTGAATAAGATGATTGAGGCTTAAATACAGTAGGAAAAAGGGTTTAGATGGCATTAAAAAGTCTTTAAAAAATTGTAAATTTGTATTGAGATTTTAAAAGTCACAGAATGAAAACATCTATAAATCAGCCGTTAACTACATTGCAATTAGAATTACTTAAACTTTTTGCAAGAAATATTGATGAGAGTGATTTAATCGAAATCAAGAAGCTTTTAATACAATATTTTGCAAACAAAGCTATGGATGCCGCAGATAAAGTATGGGAACAAAATAAATGGAATGAACAAGATGAAAACAGATTTTTAAACGAGCATAACAGAACACCGTACAATCGTAAAGAATCGTGAAAATAGTCGTGGACACCAACATCTTGTGGATCTCTATATCAAGGCGTTCTAATACTCATTGGGTTATTGAAGACCTAATAAAAGGCAAATACACGCTTTGTGTGACTACCGAAATATTTAACGAATACGAAGAAATCATAAGTCAGAAGTTAGGTCCGGATATAGCAAATAGTCTATTGGAGTTATTAAATAATTTGGCAAATGTTGAATATGTGACAAACTACTTTCGTTGGGAACTAATTGAACAGGATTACGATGACAATAAGTTTGTAGATTGTGCGATTGCGTCCAATGCTCACTATTTGGCTACAAATGATAGACATTACAATATTTTACAAAGTATTGAATTTCCAAAAGTTCATGTAATTAATGTTGATGAATTTAAGTTAATCATTGACTCGATACAATAACATGATTTAATGTCTTTTAGTTAAAGTCTATGAGAATAAAAATTTAAACGCAAAGAACACTGAGGAGGCGCAAAGAATCGCAGAGGGAGATATTCCCGAATTTCTTTGCGGTTCTCTGCGTAAAACTTTGCGATCTCTGCGGTAAAACTTCAACTGCTATTGCTAACTAAACGCCATTGTAACATGATTACTTAATTTGTCAATTTTCATGTCAGATTATTTGGAATGTAATCTGAATCACTCCCCAATAGTCCCATTTTTCACATAATTTGTTAAGTAATCTCCATTCATCCGAAACAATCGCGAAATTATTAGCAATTTTGTAAACGCGTTTTAAAAGAGAGTATGGGGAATTCAATAAAAATGGTTGACCTTCACGGGCAATATCTTAAAATTAAGGACCAGATCGATAAGGCTATCCAGGAGGTGATCACTTCATCGTCTTTTATCAATGGCAAGCCGGTTGAAGCTTTTGCCGGTGAACTGGCTGTATTCATGGGTGCAAAATATGTTGTGCCCTGTGCCAATGGCACTGATGCGCTGCAGATTGCGTTTCAAACGCTTGACCTGAAGCCGGGTGACGAAGTACTTATGCCGGCTTTTAATTATGTTGCCTCTGCCGAAGCCGCTGCCTTGCTTGGTCTTAATCCCGTATTTGTTGATGTATGGGAGAACACCTTCAACATTAACGAGAATCTGATTGAACCCCTTATTACTTCTGCCACAAAGGCCATCGTAGTAGTTCATCTTTTCGGACAATCGGCCAATATGGAACCGATTCTTGAGATCGCCCGCCGGTTCGGGTTAAAAATAATTGAAGATAATGCCCAATCATTAGGCTCAACATATCATTTTTCAAATGGGGTTATCAGGCAGACAGGAACCATGGGAGACATCAATACACTCTCTTTTTTCCCGACTAAAAATCTGGGATGTTTTGGTGACGGCGGTGCATTATCAACAAATGATGATGTTCTTGCTCAGAAAGCTACAATGATTGCACGTCACGGGCAGGGCCGGAAATATGCCTATGAGATGATTGGCTGCAATTCGCGGCTGGATACCATCCAGGCCGCTGTTCTTCGCGTTAAGCTGCAACAACTCGATAGCTACCTGGATAACCGTATCCGGGCTGGTCACCGGTACAATCAACTTCTGGATAACTTACCCCGGGTTATCCTTCCATCGGAAAACTCCTGGTCAAAGCATACCTATAATCAATATGTGATCAGAATTCCGGAGCGCGATAAAGTCAGGGATTTACTCAATGCGGCAGGGATTCCCTCCATGATCTATTACCCTTCGCCATTGCATCTTCAGAAAGCATATGCCTACCTGGGATATAAAACAGGCGATTTTCCTGTGGCAGAAAAACTTTGCCGTGAAGTTCTTGCTCTTCCTGTTCATACTGAGATCACTTCGGGCGAGCAGAAATTTATTGCCGATGCTATAATTCAATCAATTAACTCTATATGAATCTATATTTTGCACATCCTTCAGCCATAATTGACGAAAATTGCGAAATCGGCGAAGGAACCAAAATCTGGCATTTCAGTCACATCATGTCCGGATGTAAACTCGGCGACCGATGCAATATCGGGCAAAATGTCGTGATCTCTCCGGGGGTTATCCTGGGGAATAATGTAAAGGTTCAGAATAACGTGTCGATCTATACCGGCGTTATTTGCGAAGATGATGTATTTTGTGGTCCCTCGATGGTCTTTACCAACGTGATTAATCCGCGCAGTGCCATTGTCCGTAAAGATGAGTACCGGCAAACGGTTGTTCGCAGGGGGGCATCAATCGGGGCAAATGCGACGATTGTCTGCGGAAACGAAATCGGGCAGTATGCCATGATAGGAGCCGGCGCTGTAGTCACTAAAGCGGTTGCACCTTTCGCACTTGTTTTTGGAAATCCCGCGAGTCAAAAAGGATGGGTAAGTGAATATGGTCACAAGCTTGATTTTGACAGTGAGGGATTGGCCATTTGTCCCGAGAGCGGTGACAGATATGTTTTGACAAATAATAAAGTGAGTAAAATCAGGTGATCTGGCGGCTGGCAACTTGCGGCTGGCTGTTGGCGGCTGCTGCCAGTAGCTCCCGACGGGTCGGGACCAGTAGCCAGTTGCTAGTAGCCAGTAGCCTACGCTCACTTTTAAAATTACATAACCAATTAATCGGGAAATGATTATTAAACAAATCCTCTACAAACTCCTTGGAGTTAAAAATTACCTGATCGTTATAAGCAGGATGTTTTTCATCTCTTATTCGCTGGGATTGCTTAAAAAAAACAGATCCTTTGATTGTCATTATTTTATCAATAAATTGATTCGTAAAAGAGATGTTGTTATTGATATCGGGGCAAACCTGGGCTACTATTCGCGGCTTTTTGCTAAATTAGTCGGATCAAAGGGGAAAGTAATCAGTGTTGAACCGGTGTCGCTTTTTCGGCAAATACTCACGATTAACACCTCCGGTTTTAAAAACGCCACGATTATCCCTTATGCATTAGGGACAGAAGATAATAAGTCGATAGTTATGGGTATTCCAAAAAGTAATAAATACCTTCGTCATGGATTGACCAGGGTACTGGATAAGAATGAAGATCAGGTGTTTGAATATAAATTCACGGAAAAAATGTTTACTCCTGCCACACTTTTCGCGGGTCTTGACCGATGCGACTATATCAAATGCGATGTGGAGGGTTACGAAATTCACATTATTCCGCAACTTGAATTTTTACTTAAGCCTTTTCAACCCATTATTCAGATTGAAATCGAGACCATAAACAGGAAACCGATCAGCGACTTTCTGGCTTCTCTTTCTTATTCTGCCTTTTATCTTAAAGATGAGCATCTTCTGGCGGTTGGTGAAAATTCAGACCAAATTGATTCAGATCTGTTTTTTGTGCCACAAAACAGAATGAGCCAGGTAATAACGTTCATATCCAAATAATGTCCACCTCTGTCAGATTCAGGTGTTAAGCGTGTCAATGAAAAAAATAAAAGATTGAAATGGAGAACTTTGCATTAATAGGCGCCGCAGGATATATTGCTCCCCGGCACATGAAAGCCATCAAGGAAACTGGAAATAAGCTGGTTGCGGCCTACGACCCGTACGATGGTGTCGGTGTTATTGACAGTTATTCACCTGACACAAAGTTTTTTGTTGAATTTGAGCGTTTCGACCGTTACCTCGAAAAACTCAAATACGACCAGGGAATTAACATGGATTATATAAGCATCACTTCGCCAAACTATCTTCACGATGCACACATCAGGGCAGCACTTAGGCGCGGAGCCCATGCGATATGTGAAAAACCGCTGGTGTTAAATCCATGGAATATTGAAGGTTTGCAACGAATGGCTCAGGAAACAGGGAAAAAGATTTATACAATTTTGCAATTGCGCCTCCATCCGGTTATTATTGCTTTAAAGGAAAAAATCAGAGCCTCACCCCGCGATAAAGTTTACGATATCGACCTTACCTATATCACTTCCCGGGGAAACTGGTATTATACCTCCTGGAAGGGGGATATTAGCAAATCGGGTGGAATTGCCACCAATATAGGCATCCATTTCTTCGACATGCTGACCTGGATTTTCGGCAATGTAAAGGAAAATATTGTCAATCTCCATACCCACGACCGGGCGTCCGGAATTCTCCTGCTTGAAAATGCCCGGGTCCGCTGGTTTCTGAGTATTAACAGCGAAATGTTACCAAAAGAAGCCAAAGAGCGTGGAAAAACCACTTTCCGGTCTATCACTGTTGAAGGAGAAGAGATTGAGTTCAGTGAAGGATTTACCGACCTGCACACAAGAAGTTACGAAGAGATCCTTAAAGGGAATGGATTCGGGATCGAACACGCTCGGAAATCGATTGAAATTGTTTACGATATCCGGAATCAGGCACCTGTTGGTTTAAAAGGCGAATATCATCCCTTTGCCCTGAAACCGTTGTCGGTTCATCCCTTCTCCAGAATCGATTAAAAAGTTTTTTATGCCAAAGCCATCAATTCTCCTGGTTTACGTTAATTACTCCACCTTTGTGAAGGCCGATTTCGAAATTCTGTCTTCGTTCGCGAAGGTCACCAGGTATCAGTTCAAACCCGGAAAAGGAGTGATAAGGACAGGGATTGAATTGGTTAAAGAATTGTTATTCCTTGCTGTTAAAGGATTAAAATACGATGCTGTATTTGTTTGGTTTGGCGACTACCATTCCCTGCTGCCTGTATTGTTTGCTAAAATATTCCGAAAAAAGTCGTTTGTCGTGATCGGGGGATATGATGTTTCAACCCTTGCCGAATACGGGTACGGGTCGTTTAGTCATCCAATCAGGGCATTTTTTACGCGAAATACCTTTAAATATGTGGGCCGTTGTTTTCCTGTAGCTGAGGCATTGCGGATTAAACTCTTGTCAATCAATCCCAACGCAAGGGCTGAAACAATCGCTACTAGTTTTGATCCTGTGCAATTCAGCTTTTTTGATGTTGATCGGATGAAGCGTATCATTACGGTTTCTGCAACCGAAAATCATCAGCGCCTGATGGTTAAAGGGCTTGACAGGTTCAGGGAACTTGCCCTGGTTCTTCCTGAATTTGAATTTGTGATCATAGGTGCTACAGAGAAAGTAAAAGCATATTTTGAACCCTTACCGGCTAACCTTTTCCTGGTTCCTCCTCAACCATTCGATCGGTTGACCAAATATTACCAGGAAGCTTCATTTTACGCACAGTTGTCGCGCTCCGAAGGTCTTCCTAATGCACTCTGCGAGGCTATGTTATGCGGATGTATTCCTGTTGGGACCAATGTTGGCGATGTTCAGATCACCATTGGCGATACCGGATTAACCATTGAGGAATGGAAACCGGAAACACTTGCGGATTTTATTCGTACTAACCATAACAATAACGAATTACGATTAATGTCAAGAGAACGGATTATGATCCTTTATGACCCTGCTGTCAGGGCAAAACGGTTCCGGGATCTGATGGACTTTCAGCCGTCATAGATTAAAATAACAAATATTTTTATTTTCCATATAACTGACTAATTATAAAAAACATGAAGAAGTTGCTCCTTAATATTTTTAGTGGATTATTGATGATGGTACTTCTCAATCAGTGTACTTCCGAACCGGAAATTGCCAGAACAACGCTGAATTTTGGCAAAGGCTGGAAATTTTATACCGGCGAAGTTGCTTCGGCTGAGTCGGTTGATTTCGACGATTCATCCTGGCGCACACTGAATGTTCCGCATGACTGGAGTATTGAAGGGGAATTCAGCGAAAAACATCCGGCCACACCGGGAGGAGGCGCTTTACCCGGAGGAGTTGGCTGGTACCGTAAAACGTTTAAAGTTTCACCTGAGGATTTAGAGCGAAGTGTCTTCATTGATTTTGATGGGGTTTATCAAAATTGCGAGGTATGGATCAATGGCCATTCGCTAGGAAAACGGTTCTATGGTTACAGCTCATTCAGAATGGAGCTAACTCCCTTTCTTAAGTCAGGTGATCGTGAAAATACAATTGCAGTAAAGGTCGATAATTCCATGCAACCCAATTCACGGTGGTATTCCGGTTCCGGAATCTACCGGAATGTATGGCTGGTTACAACGGGTAAAACTTATATTGATCATTGGGGTACTTTCGTTACCACTCCTGAAATAAATGAGGCTGCAGCCAAAGTTAAAATTGTAACCCGGATTAAAAACAAGCTTTCTGACGGTCAGAAGCTGGTTTTGAAAACAGTTATTCTCGATCCTGCAGGTAAGGAAGTGACCGCCGGAAAAATGGAAACCAATGGTGTGAAGGATTCAATATTCAGTGCAACTTTCGACATGGAAATTAAAAATCCCGCATTATGGAGTATTGAAACACCCGTGATGTATTCGGCTGTTGCAAGTGTTTTTGTTGACGGTAAGCTGGTGGATAATTATTCTACCTCGTTTGGCATTCGCAGTTTTGAATTTGATAAGGACAAAGGATTCTTTCTGAACGGGAAACATGTCAAAATTAACGGTGTTTGCAACCATCACGACCTGGGATGCCTTGGAACAGCGATTAACAAAAGGGCGATTGAACGTCAGCTCGAAATTCTGAAAGGGATGGGCTGTAATGCAATCAGGACCTCACACAATCCCCCGGCCCCTGAGTTGCTCGACCTTGCCGATCAGATGGGATTCATCATTATGGACGAGGCCTTCGACATGTGGAAGAAACCGAAAAATAAATTTGATTACAGCACGGTCTGGGATGAAATGCACAAAAAAGATCTCCAGGATCTGATTCTTCGCGACCGCAATCATCCGAGTGTGATGATCTGGAGTATTGGAAATGAAATTCTTGAGCAATGGGACAGCACCGGAATTACCCTGGCAAAGGAACTGGCCGGTTATGTCCGTGAACTGGACACTACACGCCCGATCACTTCAGCCTGTAACGATCCTAAACCGTACAATAATATTATCCGTTCCGGAGCACTCGACCTGATTGGTTACAATTATCACCATAACGATTTTATCACTTTCCCTCAAACGTTCCCGGGACAGAAATTTATCGCGGCCGAAACTGTTTCTGCCCTGATGACCCGCGGTGTTTACGATATGCCCTCTGATGAAATCCGCCGCTGGCCTGTCCGCGATGACTGGAAAGGACGAAAGCCGAATGCCGATAATACCTGCTCCTCTTACGACAATGTTTCGGCTCCCTGGGGATCGACTCACGAGGAGACCTGGAAAGTGATTAAAAAAAATGATTTTATGTCGGGTCAGTTTATCTGGACCGGATTTGACTATCTGGGCGAACCAACGCCATACTGGTGGCCGTCGCGCAGCTCCTATTTCGGCATTATCGATCTTGCCGGTTTCCCCAAAGATGTCTATTACATGTATCAGAGTGAATGGACAACAAAAGATGTGCTCCATATTTTTCCTCATTGGAACTGGACTGAAGGTCAACTTGTCGATATTTGGGCTTACAGCAATGCTGAGGAAGTTGAACTGTTTCTGAATGATAAATCACTTGGAGTAAAGAAAAAACAAGGAGATGATTTACACCTGATGTGGAGGATTCCGTTTACACCGGGAGTACTGAAAGCTGTATCCCGTTCGGGCGGGAAAGATGTTCTGGTAAGGGAAGTGAAAACCGCTGGAGTACCTGCCCGTTTGGTGGTAACTGCCGACCGTTCTTCAATTAAAGCCGATGGAACAGATTTGTCCTTTCTCACCGTTGAGGTTGTGGATGAAAAAGGTGTACTCGTTCCCGATGCAGACAATCTTGTGAAATTCTCAGTCGAAGGATCGGGAACAATTGCGGGAGTTGATAACGGCGATCCGGTAAGTCATGAATCATTTAAAGCACCACAACGGAAAGCCTTTCATGGCAAATGTCTCGTAGTTGTGCAGGCAGGCGAAAAGCCCGGGATAATTAAACTTACTGCCACTTCCGAAGGATTGCCCCCTGTGATTGTGGAAATCATAAATCAATAACCTTAAATTACTGGAGACTATAAAATGGCTAACCCGGGATACAAAAGGATGCTGATGCTCACGGACGGCAATGCCGATAATGCCAGTGCGAGAATCAGGGCTATTCAATACATCCCGTTTTTTGAAGCGCAGGGTTACGATGTCCATCATATTCCCAGGGTTCCCATGAGACCTTCCGGTGTTATCCGTAAATATACATGGTTTCCGATTCTTAAGCGATTGAATTACTTGAAGATGGTTATATCAATTCTGTTCGGGAGATGGGACGTGGTCTATATTCAGCGGATATTTATCAGCAGTTATCTTTTAAACCTTCTGAAAAAAAGGTCGGTAAAAATAATTTATGATTTTGATGATGCTATCTATATTAATCCCGGGCGACCAGGAAATGAACAGAAAACAGCAAATGCAATCCGGTATGCCACGAAGGTGATTGTCAGTACGGATTACCTGAAGGAGTACTGCCTTAAATATGGACAGGATGCTGTTGTAATCCCTTCGCCTGTAGAAACCAATCGAATACGCCCAACGGCAAAAGAGAAAAATAGAAACATTACAATTGGATGGATTGGATCACCCTGGACAACCGGTTTTCTGGAACTGGTAGAAAAGCCAATCAGGAAACTTGCCGAAAAATATGAATTCCGGCTTTTAACCATAGGTGCCAAACCCGGATACAGGATCAACGGGGTAAACCATGTATCAAAAGCGTGGGTGTTTGAGGAGGAAAATTCTGAGCTGGGGGAAATGCATATTGGAATTATGCCCCTGCCCGATACAGATTGGACACGCATGAAGGGAGGGTATAAACTTTTGCAATATTTTTCTGCAGGAATACCCTGTGTCGCGAGTCCCGTCGGCATCAATCAATCGATTGTGAAACCAGGAAAAAACGGCTATCTTGCTTCTATGGATGAGGAATGGTATTCATACCTTGAGTTATTGATTAACGATCAGCCCTTGCGGGACCTGTTAGGTGTCAACGGCAGAAAAGATGCGGTTGAATTATACAGCAGGGATGTATGCTTTGAGAAACTACTTGCGGTGATCAAATTGATTTAAACAGAATACAAATTGTTATTAAGATGATAAATATGGAACATACATGTAAGGTATGTGGCAACAGTACTGATAACAAATCATTTATCGCACGGGAAAGGATGCTGGCATTAAATGATGAGTTCGAATATTTTGAATGCAATGATTGTCTGTGTATTCAAATCAGCGAAATACCCCAAAATATGGACCGTTATTACCCGGTCAGTTATTACTCTTACAGGGAACCGGTTTTTCCCACAAAATTGACAGGAGTAAGGTATTTCCTCAAACATAGTCTCGCTAAATATTACATGGGAAAATTTAGCCCGGTTGGTTTTATCTTATCCCTGTTTTATGAAAATCCGTTTACCTGGTTAAAACCAAATCTGGTCAGTTTTAATTCTAAAATTCTGGATGTCGGATGTGGTACAGGAAGATTATTATTGTCGATGAACCGGAGTGGTTACACGAATTTGACCGGTATCGATCCGTACAACAGTGAAGATATATTTTACGACAATGGGGTAAAGGTTTTCAAAAAAAATGTATTTGAAATAAAAGAACAATATGACCTGGTAATGTTGCATCATTCGTTCGAGCATATGGAAAACCCCGGGGAAATTCTGGAGCAACTAAGCAGAATAGTTACCCCGCAGGGGACCATTATCATTCAGATTCCGGTTGGCAATTCATACGCCTGGCGGAAATACCGAACTCACTGGGTTCAACTGGATGCTCCGCGCCACTTCTTTTTACATACTGTAAAGAGCATGACTATTCTTGCGGATAGGTGTAGCTTAAAATTGTCAAGTGTTGATCATATTTCGACGGCATTCCAGTTTACAGGAAGCGAGAAATATCTTAGAGGAATTAGTTTTTCAGAAAAAACTGCCTTTTTCTCCGCGAAGCAGTTCAAACATTTCGAAAGGGAGGCAAAAAGGTTAAATAAGATCAACGATGGTGACGCGGTATGCTTTTATTTGCGGAATGTTTAACCTTTGATTAGTATTAAAAGCAATTAGGGCAGGTCAGTTATTTCAGGATATTACCTTAATTGCCTTTAATAGTTCATCCGCTTTTTCATTGATATCGGGCGATATTTTCAGCAAATATACCGGCAGGCAAAACAAAAAGATCAGAATCAAACTTCTTACCAATATGTCGGCGATGAAATTAGGGAGTACAGGCAACAATGACGCAATAAACCAGGCAACAACCCCAATTCCGGCAACCAGAATAAACTTAACATTAAATGGCTGTAGATTAAATTTATACCATAAATACAGAAATCGCAGCAGATTCAAAACCGTAACTGAAAACGCACTTCCCATTGCTGCTCCGGTAATACCGAACGATGGGATTAACAACAGGTTCGTCAGAACCAATAAGAAAACCAGCAGTACCAAAAACATGGTCTGGACCTTGTAATATTTTGAGGAACCCAATATTGAACTGTTTGCCCCTGTGCTCATATCAATCAGGCTCCCAAGACCAATAAAAAAGATCACCCATTTGCCGGGCAGAAATGTGGGGCCTAAAATTGCAAATACGTTGTCAATATTCACCCAAAGCCCCAGAAACATCAGCAATCCTATAATAAACAAGGTGATACAACTTTTTTCATATATATTCCGGATTGCTTCCAGGTCGTTAATCTTCCATGCCCTGGCTGATACTACATTCGTGATCTTCAGAATGGATCGGGAGGGTAAGCTGACCATCGTCCCGAAAATCATGCAGGTGGAATAGATTCCCGTGGCTCCGAGTCCGATCATTCCCGTGATCATAATCGTATCAATAGCTGTAATGATGCTGACTGAAAAGCCGGTAATAATACTGAAAAATGCCATCAGACCCATCGAAGTCAATAACGGTTTCTGCAGAAAAGCAAAATCGGTTTTGAGCGAAAATTCTCCCTCTTTGATTAAGGTAAAGAGAATTACCAAGGTAGGCACCGCCATCGAGGCAATATAGATGATGATAAACTGATGAAAATTGATCAGGCCAAAATACAAAAATCCTACTCCGATGATCATCAGTACTCTTTGAAATATTTCGCGCAGAAATGTACCATGAATACTGTTTAAAAGTGCAGTATAGTAACCGTCGAACAGAGTAAAAAAGATCTGAAAAAAGATCAGGACAATCAGGTAATTTAAATAGTCAATGAGTAGGGCTGAATTCTGGGAACTGTAGTTAATAAACCAATTTTTAAATATCACGAATAAGCCGATGAAAATCAGGAATCCGGCCAAACCTGTGAGAAGAGCCAGGGAGAGAAAACCGTGATGCCTGCTTTTGGAATCCCGGAAGAAAGGAAACAGCCTGATTGTGACTCCATTAAAGCCCAGAGTGGCAAATTGTGCAACAAGGGTAGCATAGACGATAATCATCTTTGTCAAACCAATCTGCTCTGTAGTGAGGATATTCGGGAATAATATCCCCTGAATCACAAATCCCAGAACCACACCGATATAAATATAGATGGTTCCCTTTACAGACTGGTTTACAATAATTCCCAATGGATTAAAATTATGATTTGTTGCAAAAATAGGAAAATAAGTGCAAATTATTGTTTGTTAGCCAAAACAGCATTACCCCAACTTTCAAAAATAGTGTACTTTTGTAAACAATCTGTAAAAGTTAAAATTATGAGAAAGTTTTCGTGGAAGAAAAGTTTACCGCATTTTGTTGCAATCCTCCTTTTTCTTCTATTGCCAATCATCTACTTTTCACCTGTTTTAGAGAATAAGCAGTTGAATCAGCATGATTCACAAACTTTTACAGGTATGTCGAAGGAGGTTGTCGATTATAACAAGAAAAGCGATGACCTCGCATTATGGACGAATTCCATGTTCGGAGGGATGCCTTCGTACCTGATCAGTCTTCCAACTACAACAGCAATCACTTCGATTTACACCGTTACAAATCTGTATAACTGGAGACCCATTAATTTTATATTTCTGTACCTGATCGGGTTTTATATTGCACTCTTACTTTTTGGCGTGAGTCCCTGGCTGGCCATTGTGGGATCGCTGGCTTTCGCGTTCAGTTCGTATAATTTTATTATTCTGGCTGCCGGCCATGCTTCAAAGGCTATTGCCATCGGGTATATGGCCCCCATTATCGCCGGCTTTTATTATGCATTAAAAAAGGATAAGTGGATAGGGGGTTCGGTTTTTGGAATCTTCCTGGCACTGGAGATCTATGCCAATCATCCCCAGATCGCCTACTATACGTTTCTGATTTTGATTATAATGGGAATCACGGAATTGGTTATTGCGATCAGAAATAAAGGGGTGCCCGAATTTCTGAAAAGATCGGTGATCATTCTTGCTTTCGGGCTCCTTGCCATCGCCTCCAATACGAGCAGACTTTGGACAACCTGGGAATATGGAAAGTATTCTTTACGCGGCAAATCAGAACTCACTCATGACCAGGCAAATCAGACCTCCGGTCTCGATCGCGACTATGCCACAGGCTGGAGCTATGGTCTTGGCGAAACCTTTACCCTGTTGATCCCGAATTTCAACGGAGGCTCTTCTTCGGTTGGTTTCAGTGAAAATTCTGAAACCGGTAAAGTTTTGAAAAGCAATAATGTCCCGAATGCAACTACTCTCGTTAAACAACTTCCCGGATACTGGGGGTCACAACCGGGTACTTCAGGACCGGTTTATTTCGGCGCTATTATTTGTTTCCTCTTTGTTCTTGGACTGTTTCTGTTAAAGGGATCAGTTAGAATATGGATAGTAATCGCAACACTACTTTCGGTGGCACTTGCCTGGGGACATAACTTTATGCCTTTGACTGATTTGTTTCTCGACTACTTTCCCGGGTACAGCAAATTCAGAACTGTCACCATGATCCTGGTCATTGCCGGTTTTACTTTCCCGCTTTACGCGATACTGGCTTTGCAAAAACTTGTGAACGGAGAGGTTGACCGGAAAACATGGATTAAACCGTTAGCCTGGAGTGTCGGATTAACTGCCGGGATCGCCCTTATTTTTGCCTTGATCCCCGGATTGGCGGGTTCGTTTATCTCACCAGCCGACAGTCAGTTTCCCGACTGGCTTCAGCAAAGTTTAATTGCTGACAGGAAATCTCTCCTGCAGGGTGATGCCATACGATCCGTAATTTTTATTCTGCTTGCAGCCGGAGTAATCTGGGGAATGGTTGAGAAAAAGCTTAAAGTTAATACAACTCTCCTGATTTTGGGTGTTTTAATCCTGATCGATTTATGGGGCGTCGATAAACGCTATTTGAATGATGCCAGTTTCGTCTCAAATCGTGAAGCACAAAATCCCTACAAAGCAACAGCAGCCGATCTTGACATCCTGAAAGATAAATCTCCCGATTACAGGGTATTAAATATGGCCGTCAGTACCTTTAACGATGCCAGCACTTCTTTTTATCATAAATCAATAGGTGGCTATCATGGTGCAAAAATGCGCCGGTACCAGGATCTGATCGATTTTCATATCAGCAAGGAAATGGCTGTACTTGGTCAGCGTCTCGAAAAAATAACATCAGATTTATCAGTTGATTCACTTTTTCTTGGAATGAATGCCTTGAATATGCTCAACACGAAATACCTGATTTACAATCCGCAGGCTCCGGCAATTTTAAACAAACGGGCACTCGGAAGTGTGTGGCTGGTTAACCGGTTCAAATTGGTTGATAATGCAGATCAGGAACTTGCAGCCATAAATCAAATCGATCCTGCCAGCGAAATAGTGGTCAACAAAAAATTCCAGGATAAGTTTTCCGGTTTAACGCTGACAAATGACTCAAGTTCTAAAATAACGTTAACTGCCTATTCCCCCAATCAGATGACCTATCATTACCAGGGGAATGGAAATCAGCTCGCCGTTTTCTCTGCAATTTATTATCCGAAAGGATGGAATGCCTACATTGATGGTAAGATCGTTGAACATTTCCAGGCAAATTATGTATTAAGGAGTATGGTATTACCGAAAGGAAATTACGATATTGAATTCCGTTTTGAACCAGCCTCTTTCATGATAGGACAAAAAATCTCGTTCTGGAGTTCAGTATTACTGTTATTACTCATCGCGGGTCTTCTTATTAAAGGGTTTCTCCGTAAGGAGGAAAAGTAATTCTGATTTTTAACGATATTCAGTTATGGCAAAAAATAAACCCGGAAAAGTCAGAAAGAGCTTGTTTAGTTCCTATCTGACAACGACACTCAGCATTTCACTGATACTCTTTCTCTTTGGATTACTGGGTTTATTAATTATCAACGCTCAGCGTCTTTCCGATTATGTGATGGAAAACATCGGCATTACACTTATCCTCAGCGATGATGCCCGGGAAGTGGATGTGATGAAACTTCAGAAAACCCTCGAGGCGACTGATTACATAAAATCAACCAGGTTTGTGGGTAAAGAGAGTGCGGCCGCTGAACTAAAAAGCGAATTAGGTGAAGACTTTGTTGATTTCCTGGGGTACAATCCTCTTCTTTCGTCAATCGATGTAACGGTCTACGCCGTGTACGCCAATCCCGACAGCCTGGCTATGCTGGAGAAAAAATTGCTGGTTCACCCCGAAATTCAGGAAGTCTATTACCAGCGAAACCTGGTTAAACAATTAAATGCGAATGTTAATAAAATTAGCATTATCCTGCTCACACTTTCCCTGTTGATGTTTATTATTTTCACGGCGTTGATTAACAATACCATTCGCCTGTCAATTTACTCAAAACGATTTCTCATCAATACCATGCAGCTGGTAGGTGCCACACGACCGTTTATTCGCAGGCCATTTATCGCCAAAAGTGTAGTACATGGAATTTATGGGGCATTGATAGCCTGTTTTATGCTTTTGGCCCTATTTTTTTCGTACCAGGATGAGTTAAAGTCATTCATCGATTTCCAAAATCCGACATCACTTGTGGTGCTTATTGCGGGGATATTTTTGGCCGGTATTCTTATAACACTGATTTCGACTTACTTCGCTGTAAATAAATTTTTACGAATGAAGTTTGATCAGCTCTTTTATTGAACTATCTTTGTAGGTTAGAATTAATATTTGTTTAAATGGCCATAAAAATCGAAAACAAAGAGGATGAGGGTTTTGCTCTCGGGAAAGAAAACCTGCGATTAATTACCACCGGGGTTTTGATAATTGTTGCAGGATTTATTTTAATGATCGGCGGCAGCAGTGCCAATCCAAACGTGTTCAACAAGGAAATTTTTAGTTTTCAGCGAATTACACTCGCTCCTATTGTTGTCATGTTCGGGTTTATTTTTGAGATTTATGCTATCATGAAAAAACCTTCAACCGATAAGTAAAGGTTTTATAATTCAATGATACAATCAGAAGTTCAGGAATTCGATTTTCAAAAGGGGGAAATACTGGTTTTTGATAAACCAATTGACTGGACCTCTTTTGATTTGGTACATAAAGTCAGGTATATTATCTGCAAAAAATTGAATATCAAAAAACTAAAAGTTGGACACGCGGGTACACTCGACCCCAAGGCAACCGGAATTTTAGTTTTATGCACCGGGAAAGCCACCTCAAAAATTGAATCCCTACAGGCCGATGAAAAAGAGTATGTTGCGACGTTGAAATTTGGCGCCACAACACCATCGTATGATCTTGAAAGTGAAGAAGACAGACAGTTTGAAACCTCCCATATCACAAAAGGTAGTTTAATTGATGTCTTAAAAAAGTTCACCGGGACCATAGAACAGATTCCGCCTGATTTTTCGGCAATTAAACTGGGTGGCAAACGCGCCTATGAATATGCAAGAAAGGGAATCGCCATTGAAATCAAATCAAAAACACTGGAAGTTAAAGAGATCGAAGTATTAAGTTTCTCTCTTCCCGAGGTTAAGCTCAGAATCGTTTGTGGTAAAGGAACATATATCAGGTCGCTTGCACGTGACATCGGAGAGGAACTCCGAAGCGGGGCCTACCTTACAGGATTACGTCGCACAAGAGTTGGAGATTACGACCTTAATCAGGCCATTAATCTGGCAGATTTTTTAAAGGCTCAGCCAAAAATCACTGATATACAATTGGATCCAACGAAATAAATTAATATCTGCATAAATGTCGTCATCTATGAAGCTTTCAAAATTCAAGTACAATCTGCCGGAGGAGCTTATTGCGCTCCATCCAACCTTAAACAGGGATGAATCCCGATTAATGGTTTTACACCGTGATACCGGAGAAATTGAGCACAAAATATTTAAAGACGTGGTTAACTACTTCAATAACCACGATGTTATGGTGTTCAACAACACAAAGGTTTTTCCCGCGCGCCTCTATGGAAACAAAGAGAAGACGGGTGCGCAGATTGAAGTATTTTTACTGCGTGAACTCAACCGCGAACAGCGTCTATGGGATGTATTGGTTGATCCTGCGCGAAAAATAAGGATTGGCAATAAACTTTATTTCGGTGAAGATGATCTTCTTGTAGCCGAGGTAATTGATAATACTACATCCCGTGGCCGTACATTACGCTTTTTGTTCGACGGATCGTATGAAGAGTTTAAGGACACCCTGTATAACCTGGGTGAAACGCCGCTTCCCAAGTTTATCAACCGTCCCGTTGAAGAAGAGGATGCATTACGTTATCAGACTGTTTATGCTGAACATGAGGGGGCTGTTGCTGCTCCTACAGCCGGACTCCATTTCAGTCGCGAACTTTTAAAACGACTCGAAATTAAGGGTGTTGAGTTTGCAAATATCACCCTGCATGTTGGCCTGGGTAATTTCAGAAGTGTTGATGTAGAAGATCTTACCAAGCATAAGATGGATTCTGAGCAGATTTGGATCAGGCCCGAAGCAGTCGAAATAGTGAATAGTGCAAAAGTTAACAAGCACCAGATTTGTGCAGTAGGAACAACGGTGATGCGAACGCTCGAAACATCGGTCTCAACCAACGGAATGTTGAAACCATATGAGGGCTGGACCAATAAGTTTATTTTTCCTCCTTATGACTTTACAGTCGCCGACAGTATGATCTCAAATTTCCATCTTCCGCTGTCAACATTACTTATGATGGTTGCTGCCTTTGCAGGATACGATAAACTCATGAATGCTTATAAAGTCGGTATTAAAGAGAAATACCGTTTTGGAACCTATGGAGATGCTATGCTGATTATCTGATCAGAATATTTTGATACAACACAACAAAGGCCGCAATTAAGCGGCCTTTGTTGTGTTGTTGAATGAGCACTTACTTTTTAACCCGTTCGTAATACGATTTATCGCGCGTGTCTACCTTAATTACATCGCCCTGGTTGATGAAAAGCGGAACCATTATGATTGCTCCCGTCTCTACAGTCGCTTGTTTTAAAGCTGTGGAAGAAGCGGTATTGCCACGGTCTCCCGATTCGGTATAAGTTACTTCAACTTCTATGAAAGGAGGAAATTCAACCGTTAATGGTGTTTCTGTATCTGCATGGTACATAATTTCAAGAGTCATCCCTTCCTTCATCAGATCAGCATTGTCGACAAGTTCTGCTCCGATGGAGACTTGTTCGAAGGTCTCAGAATTCATGAAATTGAAACCCATTTCATCCTTGTACAGGTATTGGTAGGGTCTGCGCTCGATACGGACAGTATTAATTTTTGTACCCACTGAAAAGGTATTGTCAATCACCTTCCCGGTTTTGAGATTTTTCAGTTTTGTGCGGACAAAGGCAGGACCTTTACCCGGTTTTACATGTTGAAACGATACAACCTGGAACAGTTGATCGTTAAATTCAATACACAGCCCATTACGAATTTCTGCTGTAGTTGCCATTGTCTTTTGTATTTGTGATATTTATATACTCCTAAAAACCCGGATGGGAAATTTTTTGCAAATTTAGACAAAACGATTTAAAGAATGAAAAAAATAAACAGACAATCAATTTACAGCTATTAATTCTTAATCGATAGTGAATCAGATATATAGGAGTCTTTAGCCAAATTACACGGGGTCAGACCGGGAAAGCCGGTATCCAAATATTCACATTCAAACCTCATTTTTAGTTATTTTGCTTACGTACTGAGTTTTATTGACTCAGTTTTACGAAACCCAATTATTTTCAGCTTCATTCCTTCATTAATTTCAACTATTGCATAGTTATTGTTTTCCATGCCACTTCCCTCAACAACAGCCTTGAGGGTATAATAAAAGATATTATTCAGCATGTTGAGACTCCCTTTATGGTAATGACCCTGGAATACCGCGATAACATTTCCTGATTGTTCAAGCACCTTTCTCACATCATCTGCGTTACCCGGGCAATGTTTTTTATCAGTTATCAGCGGAGAATCGAGCTGATGATGAATAAACACTACCGCAGGGCTGTTGTGAGCTTTCAAATCGGCGCTTAACCAGTCGAGTTGCTCCTGGGGCAAATAGGCATCGGTCCAGTCAAAATTTCCGTGATCATAGGCCACACCCGTCTTTGTATAATTGGCATCCAAAACTATAAAATGGAACGAATTCCTGTCAAATGAATAATAATTTAATGCTTTTGGAAATCCGTCGTTTCGGATGGCAGCCAGAAATTGTTGTTTCGAAATACTGTCATGATCGTGATTGCCGGGAACGTGAAATAAAGGACCCTCAAAGCGTTGCAACTCAGATTCGATTTTTGCGAGGAATTTTAATGTTGCAGCCTCATCCGGCGGAGTACCCTGATCTTTCAGGTCGCCTAATTCTATTAAAAAGTCGACCTTTTCCTTATTCATTACATCCACACACTCAATTACCTTATCAAGCGACTGTCTGTAATACCTGTTTGATGAAGTATTATCGGGCGCATCAGCATAATGGATATCGGTAATGATCCCGAATCTGACCGGTTTGAATTTTCCTTTGCCCTTTAGTGACGGAGGAAGACAGGCACCGCCTAGCAAAATTGTCGCATTCATTAAGAATTTTCGTCGGGTTGAGTCCATATCTTTTCAGTTAAGGGGAACTTTTCCATAAACTTAAGAAACAATTTTATTTATCCTACTTTTAGCATCGCTTAAATTTTAACTTTTTTAATGACCGGATTATTCGCTTCGTTTTCATTATCAGCTACTGACTGGATATTCATCGTTTTCTGCGCCATGCTTATCGGAATGTCGAAAACCGGGGTTCCCGGAGTTTCGATGATTGTTGTGCCGACGCTTGCATTGATTTTTGGGGGAAAACAGTCGACGGGTATTTTACTCCCCATATTAATCATGGCAGATGTATTTGCCGTAATCTATTACCACCGTCATGCAAAATGGAAGCACCTGCTGCGTGCTTTTCCCTGGGCGTTTGCCGGTTTATTTCTGGCCCTGTGGATTGGTAATCTTGTCAACGATGAACAGTTTAAGCGAATAATTGCCATCACAGTTTTTGTGAGCATCGGTTTAATGATTTGGAAAGATTATGGGTACAAAAAAGAATTTACCCCCGATAAATGGTGGTTTGCCGCATCGATGGGAATAATCGGAGGTTTCGCAACCATGATCGGAAATGTGGCCGGACCAATCTTCGCCATCTATTTGCTGGCTATGCACCTGGATAAGAAAAGTTTTATCGGAACAACGGCATGGTTTTTCTTTATTATCAATTTATCGAAATTCCCGTTGCAGGCATTTGTCTGGAAAAATATTAATTTAAATACTCTGGCCGTTGATCTTGTGGTGTTGCCCGCCATTGCAATTGGCGCATGGGCTGGAATTTTCATAGTGAAAAGAATTCCTGAAAAAGCCTACAAATGGTTTGTCATTGTAATCACAGTTTTGTCTGCATTTTTAATCCTGATTTAACTGAAACGTTTCAACTTTAACGTGTTATATAATTGATTACTAGGGCTGTAGTCTTTCGGCGTGTTATATTATCCTCCCACCTGTTTCGTATGTTGCGTAAATTGTTGTATCTTTACTTTTGGCCGTACACGAAAATATCATTATTTAATTGGTGCTTTTTGTTGAATAGCCGGGCGAAAATCGATGAAACCCTCATGAACGAAGGTTCGCCTAAGTATATGATCCGAAAACATATGGATCGGAAAACAAATTATTTACAGATGACATTGAGTAAAAATCAAAGATTGACAGTAACGGGGATCCTGGTTATGGTAATCCTGGCAGTTGGTTCATGCCGGTTAAAGCAGAACCCGGTTAATGCAGCGGATTGTCTGATCATACCTGTTGAAGAAGGTAGTGTTTATGAACCCAATGTTGCAACTGGTGTTGTTGAGGCAGAAAATGAAGTTCTGATTCAAAGTCCTTACACAAGCCTGGTGAAACAAATCATAAAGGAGCCGGGCAGCCGGGTGATTAAAGGGGAGTTAATTCTCATAATTGATGACGAACTTATTAAGGAAGAGATCGATCGGTTAAACGACCAGCTTGAATTAAAGAGAAATACGCTCGAAAAGAATAATCTGAATGAGTTTAGTACAAATATCGATCTCAATTATAACGAGGAGGTAAAAAAACTAAATATTACCTCATTAAAATCGCAACTCGCCGACGAGGAACAGTTGCTGGAGGTAGGTGGCATATCCCCGGCAAAAATTGAAAAGACCAGACAAGAAATCGCCCTGGCCGAAAAGGACCTCGTGATGGTAAAACAAAAAAATTCAATCCGGTTAAAACAGCTCAAAGCCGAAGAGCAGGGCTTATTGCTTGGTATTAGAATCCAGGAGAAGGAACTGGAAGATAAAATCAGTACATTGATGAAGATGCGTGTAACGGCTCCTTCAGATGGCATAGTCCTCTCGATTTCAACTAAGGTTGGGGAGAAGGTAAATGCTGGTTCTGTGTTAATCAGGATGTCCGATCTCTCGACTTTTAAAATAGCCGGTTCGGTAGACGATAAACTGGCTGATTTTATCAAAACCGGAAATAAAGTTTACGCCGTTTTCGACTCCGAACGTCTGCCCGGATACATTGGAAATGTTACACCCACGATCGAGAATAACAAAATATTGTTTAATGTCCATCTTGAGGAAAAGAATCATCCGAAACTTATCCCAAATCAAAATATTACATTATGGGTTGTAGGTAAGGAATCTGAAAAGACGGTGAGGATAAAAAACCTGAACGTCTTTGAAAAAGAAGTGCCAAGATTCCTGTATGTTTTAACGGAAGGGGAAGCAATCCGTCGTGAGGTTACTACCGGAATTAGAAATCCTGACTACATTCAGGTATTGTCCGGACTCGAAGCCGGCGAAAAGGTAATTATACCCAAGCAGGGACTATCGGCTTTCCATAATTCGAGCAGTGTTGTAATAAACAATTGAAAAATGGCTAAACAATCAGTAATCACCTGTTTAATGCTTTTGGTTTTAGGGTTCTTGCCGGGTAAGTTAACAGCCCGGGAGGCAAAGAGTAATGATCCGGATGAAAAAATCTTATTAACCCTTTCACTTCAGGATGTGGTTGATCTGGCAATTGCGCAATCATCGTCAGTGAAATATATCCAGAACAGGGACGTTAATTATTTTTGGCGTTGGAAAAACTTCAGAAAAACATTCCTGCCTAACCTTGTCATATCCGGAACTCTGCCCAGTTATAATCAATCGACTATTCCCGTTACCCAACCCGACGGGAGTATTGAATTCAAGGAGGTCTCGAACCTTTTGGCATCTGCCAACCTGTCGCTGAATCAAAACATTCCACTTACCGGGACACATATTTATGCATCAACTTCAGCCAGCAGGTTACAGGATAATTACAAGGAACAGACCAATTTTTCCGGGAATCCGATCTCTGTGGGATTCTATCAGCCAATATTTGCCTATAATTGGATGAAATGGTCCAGGAAAACAGAGCCAATGATTTATAATGAATCGCAGAAGAATTTCATTCAGTCAATAGAAGAGATTGCCTACAATGCGACTGCCCGTTTTTTTAATTACCTGAGGGTCCAGACCAACTACAAACTCGCTGAAAGTGCCTTAAAAAACAGTAATGATAATCTGCGTATCGCCCAAACCAAGCAAAGGCTTGGTCAAATTTCGGAAAATGACTTTTCGCGGATCGAACTCTCGGTGCTAAATGCCCAAAAAGCGTTAAATTCGGCCGGAATGCAGCAGAAGAATACCGATTTTGAACTTAAATCATACATAGGACTCGATCAAAATCAGCAGATCGAGTTGCAAATGCCATTGAACATCACTCTTTTCGATATTGATTCATCAAAAGCGCTTCAGGAAGCAAAGGAGAACAGGCCTGAACCTTTGAACTTTGAAAGAAGGCTGATTGATGCAGACAGGGCATTAACCCAGGCTAAACGTGGAACCGGTTTAACGGCTACTTTATCAGGAAGCTATGGGCTTTCAAACAGCGCTGAATCGATTGATGAGATTTACAAGGATCCAAAAAAGTCGCAGATTCTGCAGCTTACTGTAAGTGTTCCGATCCTGGATTGGGGACGTGCAGCTTCAACGGTTAAAATGGCTGAATCAGAACGCGACCTTGCTCAGTTTGATGTTCAAAAAGCCAGGGAAGATTTCGACCGTAGCGTTATTGTACAGGTCGAACAGTTCGGACTGTTAAAAGAGCAGTTGAAGACTGCAAAGGAAGCAGACCGGGTGGCTGAGAATGGGTATAAAATTGCCTTGAAAAGATTTCAAAGCGGTGAAATCAGTATAACCGATCTTAATATTGCGCTGTCGGAGCGGGAAGGGGCAAAACGTGATTATATCGGATCGCTTTCAACTTACTGGCTGGCGTTTTATAACCTGAGGATATTGACGCTTTATGACTTCGAAACGGATCAGAAACTCCGTTACGAAAATCCGATGTTGTCTTCTGAAAAAGATGCCTGACAGTTTTGAAAACCTTCATCCTTATACTTAAAATTGAAACTATGAAAACTATTATTCAAACTATCCTCTTTATGATCCTTTCAGTCGGCTTTATGCACTGTAAGACCCCTAAACCAAAGATGTCAATCGAAAATCTACAGACAGCCATTAACAATGAAGCGACATCTGCCGAGAAATATGCCAGTTTTGCCCAGGCCGCCCTGGCAGAAGGTTTCGATACCATTGCACAACTATTCGATGCGGTGGCTAATTCGGAAAAAATACATGTTGCCAATCACAGGAATGCGCTTGAAAAACTGGGAGTTATCGCCGGCGTTCCTCAAATCGGGAGTTTTGAAGTTAAAACAACAATTGAGAATCTTCAGTCTTCAATCGCGGGTGAGATACACGATATGCAATTAATCTACCCTGGATTTATCAGGGAGGCAGAAAAGGAAAAAGCACCCGCCGCAGGACAGTCCTTCTCCTGGGCATTGAATACTGAAAAGAAGCATTTAAATGATTTCAGGCAGGCAGCATTGGCAATATCGAAGGCAAATGAAAAGGGACTTCCCTTTACATGGCTGGTCTGCCCAACGTGCGGAAATATCTATAGCCTGATTGATGTAAAAGAAACGTGCGATTTATGCCTGACCCGGCAGGACGCTTTCCTCGGGTATACCGATACGTTGAAGTAAGATAAAAACAGAGGCTCTCCAGGCGTATGCTGACAGCCTCTGTTTTTATAAAATGATTAAAGTGCTTTGACTACCGACAAAGCCGCTTCATAATCGGGCTCAGTTGTTACTTCGGGCACATATTCGACAAACCTGACAATTCCCGATTTGTCAATAACCACTGTTCCGCGTGCCAGTAAACGATGTTCGCCGATCACAAAGCCATATTTCTTACCAAAGTCGAGGTCCTTGTGGTCCAAGATGGTTTTTATATTTGTGAGTCCTTCAGCTGCGCAGAAACGGCCTTGTGCAAATGGCAGATCACACGAAACGGATAATACCACCACGTCTGCAAGGTTATTAACCTCCGCATTGAATCGTCTGTTCTGAGCCGCACACACGCTAGTGTCAATTGAAGGATAGGCGGCTATGATAATGTTCTTGCCTGAAAAATCAGATAATTTAACCGGGGCAAGTCCCTGTCCGACACCTGTAAAATCAGACGCTTTGTCTCCAACTTTAATTTCTTTGCCAAGCAGGGTAATTGGGGTGCCTGCAAATTTCACTGTTACTGAACTTTCTGTCATTTTAAATGAATTAAATTAAATTTTCAAAATATTACTTTTTTAAAGTATCCTTAATCTTTTCTGTCAGCTGTTTTATTAAATAGCGTCCCAGTAATTCAATGGTCCCGGCATTTTTATTAAAAAATCTGGTTGTGCTATACTGCACATACATACCCGCAAGCCGAAGCAGCGGATTCCGGGACTTTCGGACCAGAATTTTCCGGGATACATAACCGGAGATTAAAGCTGTTACTGTCTGAATAATTTCATCTTTTGAGTCGAAGCGATCTGTTGTCGCTGTGATCATCTTTCGCAACAGATTGACCGGCGCAAAACTATTGTAAGTGATTGAAATCTGCTGTCGGAGCAATTGCTCTTGTTCAAGCTTTCGTTGTTCGAGCATCAAAATAGAAATCCTAAGCGATTCGGACGCTGTTATTTTTTGCATAAACAGTTGTTTAAAATCCAACGATTAGTCTTTGAGCAGTTGAGTAATAACCTGGTCACTCACCGGTTTCTTAATCCATTTGTCACGGAATACGTAGACGAGTAATCCCAATGCGGCGTAAATAGCAGAGACAGCCAGAAAACCCATCCAAATCTTGCCCATTAAATCGCCTATAAGTAAGGCAATTACAATGTTCAGATTTACGAATAGCAAGACAACAATGATAAAAATAACGAGTCCTGAAGCTAAACCGGAAATAATTTTTGAAATCTTATCGGTGGCCTGTAATTTAAATAATTGAATACTCGTAGTGGTGTAAGCCTGGGCACGCTCCAATAAAACTTCAAGGGGAGTTGTTTTTTCTTCCATTTAAAATTTAATTAAACTAAGCTTTCGTAAATCCTGATTTTCGCGTAACCATGTCAGATACCACCGCTCATATTACCAGTTTCATTACGCGTTGACTCTTTTACTTTTTGTGATACTGATTCCATTTTTTCAGTCACTTCCTCCATGAAATCGTTTAGCTTTTCAGTCAGATCGTCAACATATTCCTGGCCTTTTTTAGCGATCTTTTTCCTTGTCTCACACCCTTTGTCCGGTGCAAAAAGAATTCCAAACACGGCTCCGGCGGCAATCCCTGCCATAATACCTAATAAAGCTTTTCCTGTATTCATAACGTAAAGATTTAAAATATTAATAACTAAATCATAAATATAAATATATTTTATTAATATGTCTCCTTTCTTCCGGTTGCTGATGGAAGGATTTCACACCTGGATATTGCAAAAAGCTTCTGCATCTAATATACAAAAAATAAACAATGAAAAAACCATAATGTTCAATTTTTTTTCCGTAGAATATTATTAGTAGAAAATGAATACAAGTAATTAATACTTTTATAAATTTGCTACGGAAAATATACAGATAAAATTATAAGAACAGAGGCAACTATTCTAATGTTAAATGAAGTTTACAATCAAAATCCCAAACATTTTATTGCTGTAGACTGTTCGATTTTCGGATACGAAAACGGCGAGCTTAAATTGCTGCTTTACCCCCGGGGATTTGAACCTGCTATCGGGAAATGGTCTCTGATGGGGGGATTTGTCCAGGATAATGAATCTTTGGAAGAGGCCGCTCAGCGGGTACTTTTACAAACAACGGGACTGAAGGAAATTTTTTTGGAACAGGTTGCAGCGTTTTCGCAACCCGGTCGTGACCCGGGGGCAAGGGTAATCAGCATAACCTTTGTGGCCCTCATCCGAATTGATATTCATGACAAGGATCTGGTTCGGGAGAATGGGGCGCATTGGTGGCCTGTGACAAAATTACCTCCCCTGATTTTTGATCATGAACAAATTGTGAGCCGGGCGCTGGTTTTTTTGCAGCAAAAGGCAAGTATAGACTTAATTGGCAAGGAATTATTGCCACGAATGTTTACACTGATGCAATTGAGAAATCTCTATGAAGCTATTTTCGGGAGATCTTTTGATCCAGGAAATTTCCGGAAAAAAGCCCTCTCTACGGGTGTTTTGGAACGGTTAAATTTAAAAAATACCACTGAATCAAAAAAGGGAGCCTTCTACTATCAATTTAAGAACAGTGATGAAGGTATACGAAGTGAACGGCTCGTAAAATTACCGTATTAAAAGTGAAAGTAACTTTTAATACCGACTGACCAGACTGGAGTTAAATAATTTAACAATAAGGATTTCTTATAGATAACATGTTTATAGAAATAGGTAATTCTGAATAAAGTTTATATTTCAAATAATTAAACGGCCCTAATTAAAGTATTAAATCATGACAAACATTAATTTAAAACAGTTTGAAGTCTGGTTTGTAACCGGAGCACAGCTGCTGTACGGAGGTGATGCAGTGGTAAAAGTCGACGCACACTCAAACGATATGGTAAAAGGATTGAACGAATCAGGCAATTTGCCTGTAAAAGTGGTTTATAAAGGGACTGCTAATTCGTCGTCTGAAATTGCAGAAATTATGCGTGCTGCAAACGGAGATACAAAATGTATTGGTTTAATTACCTGGATGCATACTTTCTCTCCTGCTAAAATGTGGATTCATGGTTTGATGGATTATAAAAAACCATTAATGCACCTTCATACACAATTCAACGAGCAAATTCCCTGGTCAGAAATCGACATGGATTATATGAACCTGAATCAATCGGCTCATGGTGACCGTGAATTTGGATTTATTACCAGCCGTTTACGCAAACCACGTAAAGTGGTAGTTGGATACTGGAGAGATAAATCAACTCATGATAAAATTTCCGGCTGGATGCGCGTTTGTGCCGGATGGGCTGAAGCTCAAAATATGCAAATCATCCGTTTTGGTGATAACATGAACAACGTGGCTGTCACCGATGGAGACAAGGTAGAGGCTGAAATCCGTTTGGGTTACCACGTTGATAATGCTCCTATCGCTAAGCTGGTGCCTTATGTAGAAGCTGTTACAGAAGCTGACATCGACGAGTTAATTGCTGAATACGAGAAACTATACGACTTTGCCGACGACTGTAAGAACGGCGCTGAAAAACACATATCTGTACGCCAGGCTGCTGCTCAGGAAATTGGGTTACGCCGTTTCTTAGAAGATAAAAACGCAACTGCTTTCACTACCAGCTTCAACGAATTGGAAGGAATGTCTCAATTGATGGGCTTCGCTTCGCAACGATTAATGGCCGAAGGTTATGGTTTTGGTGCTGAAGGCGACTGGAAAACAGCTGCTCTTACCCGTACCATGTGGGTTATGGCTCAAGGTTTACCAGGTGGATGTTCGTTCCTTGAAGATTATGTATTGAACTTCGACGGGGTAAACAGCTCTATTCTTCAATCACATATGTTGGAAATCAACCCTGAAATTGCAGCAAATAAACCACGCATCGAAGTTCATTTCTTAGGAATTGGTGATGCAGGAGTTTGTGCCCGCTTAATATTCCAGGCTCACGAAGGTGATGGTATTGCTGCGACTATTGTCGATATGGGTAACCGTTTCCGCATGATTGTAAATGAAGTAGAAGTGATAAAACCTGAAGCATTGCCTAAATTGCCTGTTGCCTGTGCTTTGTGGAAACCAATGCCAAACCTTGAGATAGGTGCAGGTGCCTGGATTATTGCAGGTGGAACCCATCACTCGAGTTTCTCGTTCTCTGTCACTACTGAAATGATGGAAGATTACGCCGAAATTGCTGACATCGAAATGTTGATTATCGATAAAGACACCAACATCAGGGAATTCAAACAAACCATGCGTAATAACGAAGTGTATTACCTATTGAACAAAGCACTTAGGTAATTCACAATGTATTGTTCGTTTGCAACTTCGATGATTGCCGCTGTAGTATTTGGAGTTTACGATAAAGTGGAAGATATACATAAAACAATCTTATATCAGAACAACCTAACAAAATATTATGAATTGGAACTCACATGAATTTATTTGGCTCGACTGGGCAGTTATGGCGGTCGGGATTTTTGCTGTAGCCTGGGCTGTATGGCGTTCAATACAAAAACACAATCGTTTGCAAAAGGGTGCCGATAGCCAGGATTACCTGTTCGGTAAAGGCGAACCATGGTATATCATTGGAGCGGCTATCTTTGCTGCAAACATCGGCTCGGAACACCTTGTTGGACTTGCCGGCACAGGTGCAAAGGCAGGTGTAGGCATGGCGCACTGGGAAATGCAAGGCTGGATGATACTCATTCTGGGCTGGCTCTTTGTGCCGTTTTATCAATTGATGAACATTAAGTTGGGGAAAATCATCACAATGCCCGACTTCCTTAAAAATCGCTACACACCTGCTACGGGTTCGTGGCTGTCTATAATCACACTTATAGCATACATTCTGACCAAAGTGAGTGTAACAGCGTTTACCGGTGGTATCTTCATGGAGAGTCTTCTTGGCTTGCCTTTCTGGTACGGAGCTATCGGATTGATCGTGTTAACGGGTATCTTTACCGTTTTGGGCGGTATGAAGGGTGTGATGACACTGTCGGCAATTCAAACGCCTATACTTATCCTTGGTTCATTCCTTGTGCTTTTCCTGGGATTGTCAGCGCTCGGAGGAGGCAGTATTGCTGACGGTTGGACTGCAATGATCGACTACTCTAAAACGCTAAACATAGGAAAAGACGGCGTTGCATACGGTACAAACCACATGTTCCACCTTGAGACGGGCGATCCGCTCTACGACGAATATCCCGGTTTTTGGGTATTTATCGGAGCGTCAATAATCGGCTTTTGGTATTGGGCTACCGACCAGCACATCGTTCAACGTGTGCTCGGACAACGCAAAGGCGAGTCCAGCGATGTAGTGATGAAGCGTGCTCGCAGAGGGACTATTGCGGCCGGTTATTTTAAATTGTTGCCTGTATTTATGTTCCTGATCCCCGGTATGGTAGCGGCTGCATTGGCGGCACGTCCCGGCAGCGGCTTTACGTTAGAAAACCCTGATACCGCCTTTGGCTCAATGGTTAAGTTTGTTTTACCCGCCGGTGTGAAAGGTATTGTTACCATCGGGTTTATATCCGCATTGGTAGCTTCTTTGGCGGCATTCTTCAACTCCTGTGCTACGCTGTATACTGAAGACTTTTATAAACCAATGTTCAAAGGTAAAAGTGAAGCCAGGTACGTTTTGGTAGGTCGTATTGCAACAATCGTTGTAGTAATACTTGGTATTGGATGGATACCAGTCATGATGAGTCTTGGCAGCCTTTACTCCTATCTGCAAGGCATTCAATCGCTGCTCGCACCTGCAATGGTGGCAGTATTCGTAATGGGTATATTTTCCAAAAGAATTACCCCCAAGGCAGGTGAAGCAGGTTTAATAGTTGGCTTTCTTATTGGTATGGCACGCTTGCTGACCAACATCCTTACAGATACTGGTAAAACCGTAATGACAGGCTGGTACTGGGATTCTACCCATTGGTTCTGGCATACCAACTGGCTTATCTTTGAGATATGGCTGCTTGTCTTCATCATGTTGTTTATGGTTGTAGTATCATTCTTTACTCCAAAACCAACCGCTAAACAGATTGAGTTTATCACTTTCACCGGTGACTACAAAACTCTTGTCAGGAATAGTTGGAACAAGTGGGATGTAATTGCTTCGTTAGGTGTAGTTTTAGCTTGTGCTTTTTTCTACATGTATTTCTGGTAATTAAAACTATAGAATTAACGCCCTTGTTTTGAAGGGGCGTTAATTCTTTCTTTAAGACAAATATTTATATATTCGACTATGTTATCCGAATTAAAAGAACTGGTTTTCAAAGCAAATCTGGACCTTGTAAAGCACAATCTTGTTGTTTTTACATGGGGAAATGCAAGTGGAATTGATCGTGAACGGGGACTTGTCGTGATTAAGCCAAGTGGAGTCGGATATGAGGAAATGACTTCCGATCAAATGGTTGTAGTTGATATGGAAGGGAATGTCGTTGAGGGAAATTTGCGACCCTCTTCCGATACCCCGACTCATCTCGCGCTTTACAAAGCCTTCGCTCATATCGGAGGAGTTGTCCATACCCATTCGACATTTGCCACTGCATGGGCGCAGGCTGGCGTAGCTATACCTATCACCGGAACTACCCATGCCGATTATTTTGCAGATGATATTCCCTGCACACGCGACATGAACGAGGATGAGGTGAAGAACCTTTATGAGAAAGAAACAGGAACAGTGATCATCGAAAGATTTTTAAATTTAAATTCCAGACATATTCCCGGGGTTTTAGTAAAAAATCACGGCCCTTTTACGTGGGGAAATACACCGGATGAAGCGGTTCACAATAGTGTGGTTCTTGAACAGATTGCCAAAATGGGCTTTATCGCCAATTCGCTAAATCCAAATCTTACGATGAATTCTCTCCTTACTGAAAAGCATTTTAGTCGTAAGCATGGTGACAATGCTTATTATGGTCAGAAATAATAATAATTAAATCGAAAAATATGAAACATTTTGTGATCGGAATTGATTTTGGGACAGACTCTGTCAGAGCTATCCTGGTCAATGCTACCAATGGAGATGAATTAGCTTCAAGTGTGAAAGCCTATCCAAGATGGGCAGCGGGCAAATACTGTGATGCCTCTAAAGATCAGTATCGTCAACATCCGCTCGACTATATCGAATCGATGGAAAAGGCTGTTAAGGACGTAATTGCGAAAGCCGGAAATGAAGTGGCAAAAGATATTGGCGGTATCTCGTTTGATACCACCGGAAGTACTCCGGTACTGGTCAATAAAGAGGGAATTCCTCTTGCCTTACTCCCCGGATTTGAAGAGAATCCGAATGCGATGTTTATTTTATGGAAAGACCATACAGCTGTAAAAGAGGCTGGCGAAATCAACAACTTATCGGGAAAGTGGGAAATTGACTACACTCAATACGAAGGTGGCATCTATTCATCGGAATGGGTATGGGCGAAAATACTTCATGTGCTCCGGGCTGATGAAAAAGCCCGCGAAAGCGCATTCTCATGGATAGAACATTGTGACTGGATGCCGGCGCTGTTAACCGGAACGGTTCTGCCCGGAAAAGTTTTGAGAAGCCGGTGTGCAGCAGGCCATAAGGCTATGTGGTTTAAGGGCTGGGAAGGACTTCCGTCCGAAGAGTTTCTCACGGCGCTCGATCCTGTTCTTTCAGGGTATCGTGAAAATCTGTATTCCGACACTTTTACAAGTGATGTTAAAATCGGAAATCTGACCACAGAATGGGCCGGGCGTCTTGGTTTACCAACAGATGTTGCAGTTGGCGTGGGTGGTTTTGATTGTCATTTTGGCGCGGTTGGCGGTGAGGTAACTCCGAATGTACTGGCCAGATCAATCGGAACCTCTACCTGTGATATCATGGTAGCATCATACGATCAAATGGGAGATAAACTGATTCCCGGAATATGCGGACAGGTGGATGGATCTGTCATACCGGGATATATCGGGCTTGAAGCAGGGCAGTCGGCCTTCGGGGATATTTATGCCTGGTTCAGGAATGTTGTTGCCTGGCCACTTGAACAGATACTCGCCAAATCAGCCATTATTGACGAGGATACAAAGGAAAAGCTTATTGCGGAAACCATTGATCAGATTATCCCCGAATTATCGGCCGCAGCGATGCTGATCCCGATCGAAGAATCGACCATTGTTGCTGTAGACTGGATGAATGGCAGACGTACACCGGATGCCACACAGGAAGTCACAGGATCGTTAACGGGATTGAAGCTGGGATCATCTGCACCGCGGATATTCAGGGCGTTGGTCGAAGCTACGGCCTTCGGATCCAGGGCGATCGCCGAAAGGTTTAAACGTGAAGGAATAGAAATAAAAGAGATCATCGGTTTAGGAGGAGTTGCAAAAAAATCACCTTTTGTTATGCAAACACTTGCTGATGTACTGAACATGCCGATTAAAGTGGCCACGACCGAACAGACCTGCGCATTTGGTGCAGCGATGTTTGCCTCAGTCGTTGCAGGAATTTATCCCACCGTTGAAGATGCACAGAAAGCGATGGGACAAGGATTCGAAAAGACCTATTTTCCCCTACAGGATAATGTTGAGGCATATGAAAAAATATATCAAAAATATCTGAAAATAGGAGCTTTTACGGAAAAGGAACTTTAGAGAATTTGTTTTTAACAAAAAAAATTCTTATATTTGGCCCCTAACGGATTGTATATCTCCAAAGTAATGAATAACAATTGGAAGTGAACAATCAGTTAATCATTCCGGTTAATCATTCAATACCCGCGTTATGGGGTTTGAAGCAGTACCGGGAGAAACGATAGCGGCAAATTGGAAGTATTTTGCTGAGCTGATAACAAGAATAATAAATTTGTATACATATGGGCAGACCACCAACAAGAGCAAAAGAATACAGAGACGGCTTTTACATTGAAGTTCGCAACAAAGGTTCTCTGACCGGAATTAAAATTATCCGGAAAAGTAAAGAGGAGATGATGCAGGCAATCAGTGAGTACGGTAAGTCGAAAGAAGTGGTCGTTTTAGGCGAATCCAAAAATGGTAAATGGACCAATAAACCGGAGATTTACCAAAGACAGGATTCAATGGAACGAAATAGTTAGCACAGTACTGATTTAAGCCCGCTTTGATGAATTCCCCTTTATTCAGCACCAAATCTTTTAAACAGCTGATGCATCATGCCAACGAAGATAATGGTATGAAGCGGGCGCTTAGTGCCACAAATCTTACAACACTTGGTATCGGAGCCGTTATTGGAGCCGGTATTTTTGTTTTAACAGGGCAGGCTGCGGCTCAATACGCCGGGCCCGCTATCGTTATTTCCTTTTTAATCTCCGGTCTGGCATGTTTGTTCGCCGGGCTGTGTTATGCCGAGTTTGCATCAATGATTCCTGTTTCAGGGAGTGCTTATACCTATGCCTACGCCACACTTGGGGAATTTGTGGCATGGATTATCGGATGGGACCTGATCCTGGAATATCTATTTGCAGCATCCACGGTGTCTGTTGGTTGGTCGGGATACGTGGTAAGTTTTCTGAAAGATTTTGGAGTTCATATTCCTCCTCAGTTTACAGCAGCCTGGAATACCATTCTAATTGATATTCCCGAATTGGGATGGAAACCCTTAACCCATCAGATTATTGAAAGCCTGACCGCCTCCGGAATTGCTGTAGATACTTTACCTCATGTTACCGCTGTATTGAATCTGCCTGCAATGTTTATTGTTGCAGCAATTACCGTGTTGCTCGTTGTTGGAATTAAGGAGTCAGCCGGTTTCAACAATATCATGGTTATTATCAAAGTTTTTGTAATCCTGTTGTTTGTCGGAATCGGGTTTTTCTTTGTTAATAAGGCAAACTGGCATCCTTTTATACCGGAAAATACAGGTAATTGGGGAGATTTTGGTTGGAGCGGGATATTGCGCGGCTCGGCGGTGATTTTTTTCGCCTATATCGGATTTGATGCTGTATCGACTGCCGCCCAGGAGGCTAAAAATCCGCAAAGGGATATGCCCATCGGCATTTTGGGATCACTGGCTATTTCAACCATACTGTATATTGCGGTAGCTATCGTACTGACCGGAATTGTAAGTTATACCTTTCTAAATGTAGCCGATCCAATTGCCGTTGGTGTAGATGCGATGGGGAAGGAGCTTTTCTGGCTTCGTCCGGTTATAAAAATTGCAGCTATTGCCGGCCTGAGTTCGGTTATTTTGGTGATGATGCTCGGACAACCGCGGATCTTTTATGCAATGGCCAAAGACGGACTGTTGCCTGAGCGGTTTGCAAAAATTCATCCCCGTTTTAAAACCCCTTATTTTAGCACTGTCCTTACCGGTTCTGTAGCCTGCATTTTGGCTGGTATTTTACCGATAGATATTCTTGGCGAGCTGGTTTCAATTGGTACTTTGCTCGCGTTTGTGATAGTTTGTATTGGCATTATATTCTTACGGGTTAACCGACCAGATCTTAAACGTACTTTCAAGACGCCGTTCGTTCCGCTTGTACCAATTCTTGGGGCATCAATCTGTTTGATTCAGATGTTTTCTTTACCATACGATACCTGGTTACGCTTGATCATCTGGATGGCAATAGGCATTGTGATCTATTTTACCTATAGTATTCATCACAGTCAGTTAAGAAAACAGAATTCCCACGGTCACGAGGAGAAGGCACCCGGCCAGGAATAATCCGTCCGCTACTAATAATTTAAGAAAACCCGCTTTGTCGATGAATTCTTTTGAAATATTCAACACAAACAGATGGAACCGGTTCCGGTACACGCTATATGCACCCGGATATGACTTAGCTGCGCGTATTTTCTCCAAATCAAGGTGTAAATCTATCATGGAACTTGGAATCTCTCCCGGCGACGAAGTGCTCATCGTTGGCGCAGGCACAGGTCTCGATCTGGAGTTTATTACCGCTGATTGTCATATCACAGCCACCGATATTACACCGGCCATGATTTCACGGACATTGAAAAAAAACACGCTTTACAGACGTAATCTTACGGCATTGGTGATGGATGGGCAGCAACTTAACCTTCCCGACAAAAGTGTTGATAAAATAATCCTTCATCTGATCCTTGCCGTGATTCCGGATCCGGTTGCCTGTCTGAAAGAGTGTGAAAGGGTACTAAAACCGGGAGGACGAGTTACTGTGTTCGACAAATTTGTGCCTTCAGGTCGCGGATTATCATTCCGGAGAAAATTAGTTAACCCGTTATTCAGTCTGTTGTTCAGCGATATAACCCGCCGTTTTGAAACAATAGTTGCCGAAACTAACCTTATTACAGAATCAGACCTTGATGCGGATTACAATGGAAATTTCAGAATTATACGACTTCGTTCAGTATAATCTGACAACTTTAAAATCTTTACTGTAACTTTCTAATTGGACCGGCGTATAAGACGATTAGATAACGGTTCAAGTTATTCGATTCTGATTTTAAGTTTTAGTTTTTGGATGAGTTTTAGGAGCTGGTGTGGAGACACCGGCTCCTTTTAGTGTGTGCCGCGCATGGCGAATAATTTGACGGTGAAAGTCCGTTATGGGGGTATGTAGCATAGCCAACCATTAGCCAAGAGCAAGGGTGTCCATCGTGAGGTGGAATCTGAAGGAAGCTGGAGGCAAAATTCCGACCCGAGGAACACAAACGTTATCAGGCACATCCGGTGGGATGAGTTTGCATTACAAAACAAAGTCCTAAAGCTACACGGACACCGGAGTGTAAATGATGCGGGTACATGGAATGAAGGTTATTCGCCTTACCGCGGGAGATCTCACAGACGTGCGGAAACGAAGTATGAAGCACGGTTGAAAAAGATTTACTGTGAGAAGTCAGCAGAGGCCATAGTAGCTGAAGAAACGAGCCATCATAGATAGATGGAGGACTCACAAACACAGTGAAGGGCTGAACCTTAAGAAGTGAAAGTAAATGAATGTTACCAAATGAAGGGAAGAGAGCAGAAAAAATCGAAAGATACCTGCCTGCAAAAAGATAGGGCGGAACCCAAAGCATATGCAGAAGGGCAGACCTACATGCGGATAGCTGAAAACAACATCACTAATGCAGACCAACCGAGTTATGGAATGCTTGAGCAAATCCTATCTCCAACCAATATGAACCGAGCCTATAAAAAGGTAAAGAGTAATAACGGAAGCGGAGGTATTGACAAGATGGAAGTCGAATCCCTAAGGGATTATCTTGTTGCAAACAAGGACAAGCTTATACAATCCATATTGGGCGGAACTTACCGTCCAAATCCCGTTCGGCGGGTAGAAATACCCAAGGATAACGGGAAGATGAGAATGCTGGGTGTGCCCACGGTTTTCGATCGTGTTATACAACAGGCTATTACACAAATCTTATCTCCAATCTACGATAAACAGTTTTCAACAAACAGTTACGGGTTCAGACCTAAACGCAACGCTCACCAGGCATTGAACAAATGCAAAGACCATATCACTGACGGATATAAATATGCTGTCGATATGGATTTGGAAAAGTTCTTTGATACTGTAAATCATAGTAAATTGATTGAAGTATTATCAAGGACGGTACAAGATGGACGGGTCATTTCTCTTATCCACAGGTACCTTAATGCTGGTGTTGTAGTACGGAACAAGTTTGAAGACACAGAAGTTGGGGTTCCCCAAGGAGGTCCACTTAGTCCGTTGTTGAGCAATATTATGCTAAATGAATTGGACAAGGAACTTGAAAAGCGAGGACACCACTTTGCTCGTTACGCTGATGATATGGTCATTCTTTGCAAAAGCAAACGAAGTGCCGATCGGATACTGACGAACATCATCCCGTATATTGAGAAGAAACTTTTCTTGAAAGTGAACAGGGAAAAGACTGTGGTTGCCTATATCTCAAAGATTAAATTTTTGGGATACACCTTTTCGATGTATAAAAAGGTTGGACAATTGCGATTACATCCCAAAAGCTTAGCTAAGATGAAGGAGCGTTTAAAAGCGATCACATCACGGAGCAATGGGTGGGGAGATGATAAGCGGAAGGAAGCACTTAAACAGTACATTACTGGATGGGTGAACTATTTTAAATTGGCAAACATGAAGTCACTTTTGCAAAAAAGTGGATGAATGGTATCGCAGACGCTTACGGATGGTTATCTGGAAACAATGGAAAAGGATAAGAACCCGTTTGCGGAATCTCATTAAACTTGGCATTAATAAATACAAGGCCTGGGAATATGCGAATACAAGAAAAGGTTACTGGCATACTGCCAATAGCCCAATCTTAGCAAGGACTATCACTAACGCACGTCTTCAACAAGCAGGTTACATCTTCTTTACGGGATATTTTCGGAAAGTCAATGCGTAAATTAAGGAACCGCCGTATACCGAACGGTACGTACGGTGGTGTGGAAGGACGAAACGGGAATTAATCCCGTTTCTCCTATCCGATTAATGAGAAAGATTTGATGTTGTATTTAAAATAATTTAATCAACCCAACCAGGGGTATCCGGATTTCACCTTCTCAGCCAATAATTGGTGTTCAATGTATTCCATCACCTAATTTTTTAATGTTGGGGTTTGTGGTTAATGACTTCAACTGTTGTATGGCAATGGTATTGAGTTTCTTCAATCGGTCGGGTTGCGGTAATTCCATGCGGATGAATTCGGCATTCATGCTCTCCATGTTTGCGAGTATCAAAAGTTGTTCAATAGTGCTGTAGTCCCTGATATTTCCTTCTTTGCCGGGATTTTCTTTTCGCCATTGAAGCGCTGTTTTCCCAAACATGGCCACATCAAAACATCGGCTTCACTGGCATATATAATCTGCTGTTGCTCTTTGGTAATATCAGCCGGAATGATGTTTTCCTTGATCGCATCAGTATGGATACGATAATTGATTTTAGCCAATGTTCGGTTTAGATTCCATGCAAGAGAAAGGCGATGGTTTTCATCATCTTTCAGCCGTTGTTAAAAATTTCAGGATGAGGTAAATCATTCTTCACTGTGTCAGCAAACAATTGTAAATCATATTTAAGCTTTTCGGTCAGGGAGTAACGGTCGTCAGGGTTCAGCATGAAAACCATCCGAAAAATATCATTTTTATGTTTTACGATATCCCTGGTGCTGATTTCTTCGCCTTCTTCCTTTCTCTTTTTATTGTCGAGGTAAGCGAATGCCTTTAAACAAATAAGTGCCTCAGTATTGGCATAATGAACATTGTCCTTAAATGAGCTGTGCTCAATGGTGAAATTATAATAATCCTCATCAAGCAGAATTGCTGAAAGATTGGATAACCCTTCAACGGGAGGGATCGGAGTAAGATGGGCGTACACATCAAGGTCCATAACATCAGGCGTTTTCGAGAAAAGCTCAATTTGAATTGGAAAGCCTTCAGTTTCAGGATTTCGAAACCTGTAGCAATTTCGCTTTAAAGTATTTTTTTGCTTTAATCCATATTTGCCTGCGGAGATAAATCTCCAAAAATGTTTTACAAATTCCGGGGTTAAGGCTTCAACTATCAATATGATGTCAATGTCATCTGTTGATCTCGGTTTAAAACCGCCATTTTCGATGATAATATCGCAAGCCGAGCCGCCGATAATCAGGTAACAGCTTTCGTATTCCTTAAAATAATCTTTAAATTTATCTAATCCTATTACCATAAAAATTTCTTAATGATTGTATCTAAGGCCATTTCAACACGTTCGTCACGATTATCATGCAAACTCAGGTAAAGTGATAACGGGTCAACATTGTGCTCTTTTGTTATCCCTTCAGTGAGAATTGCGGGATTGTATTTCCATAATTCCAGGCAATACATTCCCTCGAATTCGTTAGGGTTTTTTAGTCGACCTTCCTTTTGCAGTTCATAGAATTTTGACCTTTCAATTGCATAATGTGTTTGCCGGCCTGGATTCATGTCGCTGTATTCAGGTAATGCAGATTCATTGGACCGGAATAAAAAGATTCCCTGTGGCTTTTCATCAACGTAAACTTTCTTAAATACAGGGTTTACTAATAATTGAAATGCTGATTGCCAAAGATCAGCCCCAGTGCTAAGGAATCTGATGTATTTTTCTTTTGTTCCTTCTACGGTGCAAAGTCCATTATAAAGGAGATTGTCAACAGCTTTTGTGATGGCCATCTTGGTATACCCAAATTTTGAAGCTAATTGAGTGAAACTTTCTTCTTTCAGGTTTCGTTTCACGTCGTTGTGAAGGATATGATATAAAAGAATGAATTGTGAAGATGGCAACAGTTTTTCTGTTTTCCTTTTTCTTCCCGGAGTTTTATTGCCTTCTCTTAAATCAATAAGGAAATCAGGCAAAAACAAGTGCATTCCGGGTATAATAAAGTTTATCCCTTTTTCGATTAGTCTTTTTCTGTATAGCGATGAAATGTCTTCGGCAAGTAAAACGACTCGCTTGTTAAGGCTATTTTTGAGTAAATCGAAATGTTTTTCCAATTGCAAAATACTGAATCCATCAATATCCCTATACTCAATTAATATGAAATCGATATTAAACAGTGTTGATTGATACAGGTTGTACATTTCACTGATAAACATGGGTAATTTCCCCAGTTCGTTTTGCGGTACCAGCACCAGATCTATCCCACATCCCAGAATATTATCTATGTATTTTAGTAGCTTCTGTTTAATATTTTCCATTGTAAACCTATTTAAGTAATTGTAAACCTAATTGATTTATTATACAAATATAAGTTTATTATCTTATTAATCACCACTTTTATCTATACAAATTAAAACATCATTAAGAAAAGAAGCATGTTCATTATATCTAACATATCCAAGTTGATTGGTAAGAAGTTTCGTTGGACCAATCTCAAAAGGCGGTATATTCCCGTGTGTATGTCCATAAATCCAGTAATCAGGCTTCATTTCAGCAATTAAGTCAAATAGCTCAACAGCAAAGGCCTCATTCAGTATGTCTCCTTTATACTTTATGGGGTAATTCATAAACGTAGGAACATGATGGGTTACTACAACTATTTTATCGTCACTGTTGCGGTTTAATTCCTGATTTAAAAATACCAGACTTTCCTCGTGGAACTGATTATACCGGACAGAAGAAAACCGGTGACCATCAAATTTGATAACGTGAAAATCACTCATTGACCGCTCAATTTGCCACCCGTGAACGGGGCTTATTTTCGACCAAAGTGTAGAAAATATGAATTTAGTATTCTCATGTTGAACAACAGTATTATTTACCAAAAAAACATTGTCTCTGATTTTCTCATTCAGCACTCCGCATTTAGTCGCAGCATCAAAATAGTAATACTCGTGATTGCCTGGTATCCAGTAAGTAGTATGAAAATGATCAGACACATAGCTAAAGAAATCAGTGTGTTTGTCCATCACGGCGAAAGGCACTATATCACCGGCCAATAATAAAATATCACCCTTTGGATTTAAGGGATTCTTTTTAAGGAAATCCTTATTCTCGGGAAATTCGAGATGAAGATCTGATGCATATTGGATTATCATATTATACTCCTTATACGCCTTTTTTGTGGTTGGATATGTTCAAATATTCAATTCAGCAATTTAGTTATTTGAAGAAACTGTAATTAAATATTCCCCTTCACCAAGTTCAAAATTCCCGGTTTGTAATCTTTCTGTTTTTTCAGGATTAAAATTCCTGCCATTCAATTTGATGGTAATTTTTTGTGACTGACTGATTGGCAAAATTACGTCTGCACTGCTTTTTGCAGGAATAGTTATTTCGTATTGCACTGTGTCCGGTTGTACCTTCTTCCAGTTGGAAACAATTTTACCGAAAGGGGAGTAATATGTACAATTTACAAATTCCAATCCTTCAGGAGTGGACGGACCTAAAATAAATTTTTTAAAACCGGGGTAATCAGGATCAGGCTTTATGCCTGCCAGCCAACGGTAGAACCATTCTGTTACAGTTCCGAACATGGGATGACAATTGGAATAGGTATTATCGCTTTCCTTCCAGGTTTCCCAAATGGTAGTTGCGCCATTATCAATCATAAAACCCCAGCCAGGGAATGCTGTACTGTTTATAATGTTGAAAACATTTTCGGGAAAAGTGTTTTCAGAAAGTGTTTCGAGGACATACTTGGTTCCAAAAATTCCGGTGTTAAAATGCCCGGATGGACCATTCTGAACCGCTTTTAACAGTGAGTCTTTGGCAGCATCTATATCATCGGCAGGAATAATTCCGTGATAAAGTAACGTGGAAAATAAGGTTTGCCTGTTAATTTTCCCTGTTACCGGGTTATCCCAGAATTCAGTTTTTAAAAGTTTCTTTAATTTTTCAGCCAATTCCGCATATTTCTTTTCATTCTCCGAATCACCCACAACAGAGGCAAATGTTTGCATATACCGCGCACACTGTAAATAATGAGCTGTACCGGTTAACTGAACAGGAACGGGTACCATTGATTCATGGTCACTCAGGCCCTTATCAACAATTCCATCCGGATGGATTCTTGCCGCTTTGTCCATCCATTTTTTATCCTGTTCATAAAGTTCTTTTATTATTTCTGTATCGTTGTAATACTGGTAAAGGTAATACTGGGTTGTAATAAATGCTGATTCCCAGCTTATTCCACAATATTTAATTCCGGTAAAGGGCGCCGTATCAACAAACGAAGAATCATTCATTGCATCTAACCAGTCGTAAATGGTTTTGCGGTAGAATGTATGCATATCGAAATTGTAAATAAACGATTCGCTGGTGGCATTTAAGTCTCCACCATAGCCGAATTTTTCCCTTGCAGGACAATCAGACTGGACACTGACAAGGTTTGCAAGAAATGTTCTTTCAGTGGCTTCCTGAATTGAATTCAGCAGTTCGGAAGAGCAGGAAAAGCTGTTTTTATTGTCAACATTTGAATGAATAAAAAGCCCTTGGATATCAGAAACTAAAGGTTTATAATCCAATCCTTTAATTTCCATGTACCTGTAAGTATGATAAGTAAAATCAGGAATAAACCATGAATTATCATTATCACCAACAATGTAACTATCAGTTTGCCAGGCAATATCAGGTGCCCCCGGACCGCCAACTCCTTTGCGTTTAATCTGCCCGGCCACAGTTGTCATGGGATTCAATTTTCCGTCCTCATAAATTCTTTCGCCAAATCTGAAGGTAATTGTATCGCCCGTTTTACCCGATAACTTTATCTTGTATGTTCCTGTAAAATTAACACCCATGTCCACTATATAAATTCCGGTTTCGGAGGAATTAATCTCTACGGGTGTTATTTCCCTGGTAATCTGCACAGTTGGGAAAAAACCCTTTTGCAACTGTCCACCCGGATTCTCTCCCATTTTTGCCAAATCCCAGGAGCTATCGTTATATCCTGTAAAATTCCATCCTTTTATTTCTTTTCGTGCATCATAAACAACGCCCAGGTAAACATCGTTTTTAACAGTTGGTCCGTAAGTATATTTCCAGGTACCATCAGAAACAATTTCCTCGGACTTTCCATTGGTATAGTTGATCAGGAGTTTTGCTAGAAAGGCCGGATTCCCGACAGAAAGGTCTTTTCGGAGATTCCTGTGGCCCCATTTCCGAAGGGGTAGCGGATTGTAAAAACCATTACCAACAGTTACACCCAGGCAATTAGCACCCTTTGCAATTGCGGTTGTAACATCATATTCTGTGTAGTAAATTCGTTTACTGTAATCCGTCCAGGCCGGATCTAATACATTTTTTCCAATGGGTGACCCATTTAGCGATGCTTTGTAATAACCTGCAGCAGTGATAAAAAGGGTTGCCTTTTCAATTTTACTTTTCAGTAAAAAATCTTTTCTAAAAAGCGGGGCTGGATAGTCAAGATAAAACAAGGAATCGCTGGCAGGAAGTTCACGATTAACAGTGATCCACTGCGCCTTATCGGTTTTTCCAAATCCGCTGGGGCCGTTTTTGTCCGAATTCATGCTAAAGGCAAAAAGTGAAAACAGGATAATTACAATCTGTAGTTTTTTCATTTTTCTGTATTTTAACTTAACTATCTAATTTTCCCTAATCAATTCCAAGCCATTTTTTAATTTGAGCCTGGTAATTCCGTCCGGTGAGAATTTTGGAAACATGATGATCGTTCATTAATACCGAATACCTGCTGTTAAAATAAGTCTGAACTTCTTTAACAAATTGAGTATTAATGATGATGGCTCGATGGACCCGGAGAAAGTGACCGGGCAGTTTTTCCTCAAGTTGCGAAAGGCTTTGCTCCGTAATGCTCTCTTCACCATTCCTGATAAAAAGGCTGACATACTTATCGCCTGCCTTGAAATAAACAACATCCTCCAATTTCACAAAAACAAGCCTTTTCCCATTGCGGATCGTAATGGAGGTCATCGGTTTCGGAGCTGTGAAATCCGAAATATCCTTTAGTAAACTGATCATCTTCTCTTCCCTGAAACTGTTTTTAAATATCCCCAGCTTTTCAACGGTTTGTTGAAGGCGTTCCAGTTTAACCGGTTTAATAAGATAATCAACACAATTCGTTTCAAATGCTTTCAATGAATAGTGATCGTAGGCTGTACAAAAGATAATCATCGGTATCTTCTCCAGTTTTTGCAGCATCTCAAAACCGGTCATTCCCGGCATTTGAATATCCAAAAATACAAGTTCCGGTTTTAGTTCGTTGATCATTAGTACCGCTTCTCCACCTGTTCCGGCGTGGCCAATCACATCAAAGGTATCTGCAAAATGGCTCAGTAATTCGAGCAACCGCTGTACTGCAGGGGGCTCATCATCAACAATAAGGGTTTTATACCGAAACATATCCATTTGTATTTGCATTATTTTTAACCAGCACCCATATCATTTTCTTCGGTTCATTTTGCCAATCTACTTCGGCATTTTCGCCGTAACTCAGCTTCAATAAATCATAAAGGCTTTGCAATCCATAGCCACTTACCAACCCTTCCGGAAAAGCAGGTCCGTTATCTTCAACAGAAATTAAAATACCACCGTCGGCCTCGTGCACCCCTAAAACTAGCTCCCCTTTTCCTTCAATCCTTGAAATCCCATGTTTTATCGCATTCTCCACCAATGGCTGCATGATATATTTGGGGATGTACCGATGTTCAAGTCCCGGGGCAACATCAATCGTGAAACTCAACCTGTCTCCAAACCTGATCTGCTCAATTTCAAGATACGACTGCACCATCTTCACCTCGTCGCTGACGGGGCTCATGTGCTCCCCTTTCCGGTTTATCGAGTAACGAAACAAATCGGAAAGCGACAATGCCATTTGCTCTGTTTTATCAGGATTGCTATGCGCCAACCCGGCAATCGAGTTTAACGAATTATAAAGGAAATGGGGGTTTATACGCGCATGCAACGATTCTACCTCCGCCCGCGACTTCAATTCCTTCAGCTTGCTGAGTTCCAGATCCTTTTGACGGACCAGTGATTCGGTAAATTCCTTAAACAGCAGCAATGCCCCTCTCCCAATTGCAAAAGCTGAACATATCCATAATCCATACCCCAATAATTCGAATTCAACATCATAATATTGAAGAAAAACTTCTGTGATGATCATCAATAAAATCCACAAAATAAGGACCTTCGCCAGGACATGAACTAAAAATCCCTTTTTAAAGGACAAAATATGAGGCTCGAGAAAATACAACAGGTAGGTGATGACAACTGCAGCTGCATTAAAAATTGCAATTCCGGCTAGATATATGAACGATCCTACAAACCCATGCATAGTCGTGAAGTAGAACATCGTGAAAAAAACCAACCATACGAGATTCGCCATGAATAATCCGGGAAGCAGGTAGCCCAGGTATTTCCTTTTATAGCCCGATACGAAAACAGGTTTAAAAAAAACAATAAAAAGCATCAGTGACAGAAAAATTGAGGCGATAATCCCCCACATGGTCATTAAGGTCTTATTGGTGAAAATCAGATAGTCCCACCAGGAGTCATTTTCTATCATGAATCTTCTGAACTGAGCCTGAAAATCCTTTGAATAAAGCTTCTTTATCAGGAACTTATCTGCTTCGGTAAACTCTGTATTCGTAGGATTATAATCGAATTCATTAAATATGGCATTTTTCAGATGTACAGTTATGTTGTGTGGATCACCTTTCATATTACAGAGTGACCTTACAATTGCGTACGCAATATACCGCTTCCGCTCGGTTAACGAGATTGAATCTGTAAACTGAATTAGAATGGTCTGATGATAGATCTCTTTTTGATAATATCCCTTAAAACCCATTCCAATGATTTGATTCCCGGCTGTTTCTCCGAATGAATAGACAGGCTGAATATCGGAAGCAAAATTATGATTAAAGTTAATAAGAATTGAGCGCTCTTTAAGTGAACGAGGATCGTAGAACCCGATATTTCTGTCGGGAATCAATAAACGAAGCTCTTTCATTAAATTCTCAACGATGTTGCGGTCTGTAGCGGATTCGTAGATCAACTGGATAGAAATATCATGCTGAAAAGATGCAACTACTGATCGTTGCCCGTCAAATAACCTTTCTTTAAGGTATCGCCAATATGTACGTTCAATATCATCCGAAAAAGAAGGGCGTGGTTGAATATCCTTATTCCGTGTGGATTCAGGCTTTGTATTATTTATTGAACCCGAGGCAGATACTGGTGAGTAAAATTGAAAAACGAATACAAGGAATAAAACTGTAACATTAAAAAGCGATTTTTTCATAACTTAAGATTTAGGAGTTCATTTATGATACGAATGAACTCCTTCCCGACGCGTAAATATAGCTTTTCCCGACCAACTGCAAATTGAGCTGACCAACTGCATAAATGAAAATCATTGGTGTCCGGTTGATATTTGTTATGTTGCTTCTAAAATTCATTTTTGTTTATAAATCCTCACGTAATCAACTTCCATTTTTGTTCCATCAATGGCATCAGTAATTTCGCCGGCCCAGGGAATGATGGCTAAACTCAACCAAACAGGAGCAGGAGAATAACAAAACTGATTTTTCTCTCTCCGGATTTCCTTCCCGTCGAAATAGAAAATCAGCTCCTCTTTGCTCCAATCCAATCCGTAGGTGTGATATTCTTTTGCAAAATCAAAATTTGTAAAATGAAAACCTATAGAGGCTGACGGATGAGTCTTTTTACCTTTGACTTCAGTCACATCAGACCAGTTATGGATATTAGTGTTTACCGAATTGGGATAATGCCCTTCGTTAATATCCAGTTCAAAGAATTTACCTTCAGTGGGTTGAATTCCCTTCATCATCAGCCAAAATGAGTTGTTGGTTCCTTCGGCAGATGCATATTTGTATCGGCACTCGAAATAGCCATACTGAAATTGCTCCCTCGTCCAGATATTTCCCGAAGTCCATTCCTGTCCGCCCCGGTTTTCCTTGCGGTTAATCAATTTTAGTGTACCATCACTTACCTTTGCATTTTCTCTCCAGCGGCTGCACAAAATATGTCCGCTTGGCCCGTTTTGAGATTCCCATTTCTGATCAAGTAGTGAATCAGGATGGTCGAACTCGTCGCTCCAAAACAATTTCCATTTATCGCCACCTCCCGGTAACATTGAATGAACTGGCGTTTGTCCGGTAGAAAGAAATGATACGGTTGATCCTAAAGAAATGATCATCAGGATCATAATTGTTTTTGTCATAAAATAATTTTATTTAATGGTTTCCAAAACAACCGGTCCCATCAGGCCGGAAGGAACAAGCTTATCATCGGCTTTCCAGAACAGACGTGCCGATACGTTGGTTTTGCGAACGGCTCCGGGTTGTTCGTCACCAATGAGCTGGTTCCACCATTGGTTTACAATATCAATTTCAAGTTTGTTTTCACCTTTTACCAGGTAGTCCGACACCTTGACCCTGTAAGGATAGCACCACAGGGTATTGATCGCTTTACCGTTGAGCCTGATATTGGCCAAAGATTCCACTTTGCCAAGATTGATGAACCACATGCCCGGAAGTTTCCCCACGAAATTAAAATCAATTCTGTAGGTGGCTTTGCCGCAGAAGTATTTGATTTCTTTTTCATTAAAAGAGGTCCAGTCTGTCAGGTGATCGAAGGTCTTGTCAAAAGGAGGATTAACACTACTTGCAAATGTTACGTTCCACTTACCTGAAATGGTTTGTGTTTTGGTGTAATCCGGGAAATTCTTCCTGTTCGTCTCCAAAGTTTGGTTTTTTTTCCTGAAGACAATAAAGTACGAACCGGCTTGTGAAAACTCCAACGGAATAATTGTCCTTCCGTTTCTGACTGCGTACTGGTTAGGTATTCTTTTCTCACCCGTAAGTGCATCCCAGAGTTCGGGCTGTTTACCTGAAATTCTGAAAGAAATTTCAGCCGTTCGAGGTTGTTCTTTTTGATTGGCAATAAAGTAAATATCCGTTTCGCCTTCCCTGCGGTGGGTAAAAACGAAGTCGGCCGGCATGTCAACATCGGCAGTTAAACCGGTTTTGGAGAAAAATTCGGCAAGGTTCAGACCGGAAAACACTTTTCCATTTCCATAGTTATTAGTCAAAACATTTTTCCCGTCGATATTCCCCCATATACGGTCAGCCATGCTTCGCACCATATTGTCGCATTCCGGAAAGCCTTTCAGACTTGGCGATTGAAGGGGTTTTGGACCATAAACGATTAATCCTGCCTTAACAAACTTCTCCAGTTTCTGCAGAAATTCCGGACGCATTAGTTTGCTTGCGGGCAGTATCAATACCTTGTATGATGCACCTGAAGGCAACACCAGTCTTCCATTTACCACTTTTGCCAGATTTACCAGTGATTCATAATTTAAAAAATCAAAATCATAACCCTGTGGCAAGGGGTAAGGTAAGGCGGGTTTATCGCAGGGTACATCGTCGCCAATGTAAAAAGCCATGTCGGTTTGTCGCCGGCCTCTTTGAAGCAGTGCAGATGTTCGTTTGATATAATCGACAAACGTTCCGGCATCCTGAAACCAATTATTATTCCGGTTAAATTCAGTACCGTACCAGGTGTTAATACCGGGTTTGTCATCGTTTGGCTGCTGCACCGAAACATGAAATGTAAAATGATTTATTCCCTGGGCGAAAGCCCAGTCGCCAAGTATTTTCAAATCGCGGGGGAGCATCTTGTATAAATTATTCCCCGAGGAAGTAAATGCCTCGACAGATACAATATTCCGTCCATAAACACTGGCAACTGAAGAGGCAGCCCTGCAATATGGAAAATCGGTTCCCGGTGTATCTCTCACCCAAAATTCGCCGGCAGGTATATCGGTATATTTACCCATATTAAAGAATTCGCCGGGAAATCCGTGACCGGCATAAGGTTCGTGCCAAAGTTTCAGGCCATTCTCCCTGCTTTTTTCATGAATGGCACCTGGAAAATTTTCGGGAAGCAAATCGGCTACCAACCGGCGTAAGTCCCACAAAAACCGGTCGGATTGTTCGGAACTTTCAACAAGATGACCTTTCAGAACCGGGGTCCAGGGCATTGGGTCGTAACCGTATGTAGCTTTAAACTTTTGAGCTATCCCGTCGGTCCAGTTGGCCGATCCTTGTTCGTAACTGTCAAGCACAATATTGGTTAGTGTTTTTCTCTTTTCGGGTGGAATCCGTTTCAATATCTGTCCGATGTAGGCATCGAAACTTGCCTGAACGGACGTTTTGCTCAAGGCATCCGCAGCAAAACCCATGACTTCGCCGGAAGGCACAGGATGAATCTGAACCCCTGTCTGGCTCATTCCCGAATGTTGTATGACCCATTCACCTTCGGGAACATCCCAGATCAGTTTTCCGCTCGCATCTGCAAAGGAGGTAATATTGAGCACTTCCTCTTTATTTATGGCATAGCCGGGTTCATCAATTTGAATGATATTTTTTTCATAACCGGCCTTATTGGCCAGTTGTTTTTCTGCATAATTGTTCAGTCGCGCCGCTCCCCAAAGCTTGATTTCGGCAATTCGGCCTTTTTCTTCTTTTTTTGAAGCAGTACGGGTAGTGGGTTGTACAGCTACTGTTTCATTTTCGCTTAAGGTAAGCCTGAATTTTTTGGAACTGACAGCCGGAAAAGATTGGGAAACAGGAGAAAATGGCAAAAATCCGGAAGCGATAATCCTTGTTTCACCGCGATTGACCCTGCGCGACATTATTTTTTCCCATTCACCTTTTACATTTTGATATTCCAGTCTGCACCATGCATTGAATGGTATTTCTACGGGAACTATTTCCAATGAACGAATGGTAAACTGATCTTTCAGACTCAATTCGATGGATATGGGTAAAGTATATAACGAGGCTTTTGTGGCTTCGTCACCGTCAAACATTGCTTCAATGCCATCTGTTTTAGGATTTGAAATTATGACCGGTTGCCTGGAAGAGATCAGATCGGTACTTCCTTTGGGTGCCGGAAATGCCAGAACGGCTACTTGCTGAAACCTGAATGTCGATTTATCAATTTCATACTGGAAAGAAAGTGAAGACTGCGGAACACGTTCTGTAGATTTATATTCAGGCAACTGCATAACCAGTTTCTGAGGTCCCTTCACCCGGTACTCGTGCACATCCAGATACCGCATGGCCTGTTCAGGCTTTATCCACGAACCACCTGTGCCGCTCCAGCCGGGCGAATTGAAAAGGTTAACCCGGATACCCAACCGGGCAGCCTCTTCCATCGCAAAAGTCATGCAATCCCACCATTCGTTGCTAAACATGTGTACACTCCCCACAGGAGAATCTTTGTAACCGATTTGTGCAATGTGTACGCCTCCTATTCCGATTTTGGCCATTGCCTGAAGGTCTTTTTTTATACCCTCTTTTGAGATATTATTGCTGATCCAGTACCAGTATACGGAAGGTCTCGATGAGGCAGGCGGGTGCATGAAAACCTCATCCAATGAAGGTGTTGTAATTGCCTGCTTTTTATTTTGAGAGAAAATAGCTGTGGTGAAAAACACCAGGAATATACCTGACAGACACTTTAGCATGTTAGACAGCAATAGCTTAATTAGAAGCGTTTTCATCTTGTTTGGTTAAATATGGTTTCCTCTATTTTTTCAAAAGTTTAGATTCCCAATATTTTATGATATTTTCATCAGTCCGGCTTACTCACTTTACTGGACTTTGCGCATCTGTAAATGAAACTTTCGTTGATTTATCGCTCCTAAAAACATCAACGTTCCAGGTATCACGCCAGGTAATGGACATTTGGCCATTTGTAAAATCAATGGGCAGCCAAATATACCTTCCGGTAACGGGATTTTGAGGTTTCCAGATATCAAACATGGCGATGTACGCGTCCTCAATTCCCTGTACCTTTAGAATATAGGATGATTGTCCACCATATGTATATTCAATCCCGATGTTATCAATACTGTTAATGCCCTGACATGGATTTCCATGGTAAATCCAGGTTCCCAGCAAATTATCTGTTGTATAATAACGGGCGGCGTTGGGTTTCCATCCACTTGAACCTGAACCAAGCAAATGATAAATTCCATTTCTTTTGATCACTACCGGAGCTTCCGTATGCAGTTTTATTCCGTCGCATACCTGATATTCTCCTTCCGGATAATAATAATCTCCGTCCATTTTGCCAATAACAAAGGCTTTATCCGGTTTACGTACCGTCAGATGATAAAGTTCGCCATTTTCATCTTTGAACATGGAAAAATCACCTGACCCGTTCGGCGATCCTCCCCCATGAAACTTATGATGATACCTGAAAGGGCCGGCAGGATTTTCGGCTACTGCCACACCGACATTACTCGTTTCGTAACCAACACCTTTGAGATAGAGTTTGAAGTAAGCTACAAATTGTTTGTTCTTTGCATTGTAAACAACTTTGGGCCTTTCCAGGATGCAGCCATAAGTCAAATCGCTTTTTTCATCGTTGTAATCAACGCTTAACACGATTCCTTCATCTTTCCAGTTCGTGAGGTCGGCAGATGAATAACAATGAATACCGCCATCGGCAAAGGTTGCTTCCGATTTACCTTCCAGTTTGTGTTCGCCATACCAATAGTATTTCCCTTCAAAAAAGATTACACCACCACCGTGGGCGTTTATGGGAGTACCATTGGTATCTGACCAGATTTGGGCAGGATGAAAATCCGCCTGATTGGCAAGCGATTTCTGTGACGGATTAATTTTGTTTTCAGGAACCGGAACAGACGCTTCAGCTTCATCCAGGTAATCATTCCAATTAAGGGGCCAGACTGAGAATCCCTTTCTTTCAGGCTCATAACCACATAAGGTGAATTGCAGTAAAAGTGCTGTGACCAATACAAATGCTTTTATCCGATTGTGCATAAAATAAAAAATTAATTATTTGATTCTAAAATAGATCATTGGGATTCATTCTGAGAAACTCCTCAAAACTAATTCCGGTTGTTCCAACAATAATTGCCTTCAGAGGATGATATAACCCTGAAAAAGCTGAAATTCCCTTGTTTTCTCCCCTGCGCCCACTTTTTACCTCTAAAGCTACAATTTTGCTGTTTTTACGGAGAATAAAATCAACCTCGACATTTCTTTCGCGCCAATAAAACAGCGAGTAACGTTCAGCCATTGATTGATTTAAAAGATGTGATCCAATAGCTGATTCGACTATTCTGCCCCATATTTTAGGATTACTCTTCACAATATTAAAAGAATCATCCATTTGACAGTTTAATAAGGCGTTGTTGTAAACCTGGAACTTTGGAATAGAACCTTTTTCACGAATAATGTTGCCGGCAAATTTTTCGATACCTCCAAGTAATCCGCTATCAGATAATAGTTTGATATAATGCGATAACGTTGTTGTATTTCCTTTATCCTGCAATTCACCCAATATTTTTGTAAATGATAATATTTGTCCAGAGTAAGCTGAACCCAATTCAAACAGTCTCTTTAATAATGCCGGTTTATCTACCCGTGTAAGCATCAGGATATCTTTTGAAATGCTGGTTTCGATCAATGAATCTTTGATATAATTCTTCCAGCGTTGTTCATCTGAAATCAGTATTGCCGCACCCGGATATCCTCCGAAATAGATGTACTGATCCACTGACCAGCCAAAAGCACTTTCCATTTCGGCGAAGGTCCAATGTCCCATGAAGGTTGTTTCAAAACGACCGGCAAGTGATTCTGTAAGCCCTTTTTGAATCAACAGCCGTGAAGAACCAAGTAAAATAAGTTTAAGATCCAAATCTGCATTTGTGTCCTTGTCCCATTGTTGCTTGACAATTTCATTCCAGTTTTCGATCTTCTGAATTTCATCTATAACCAACAAAAATGTGGAACTGCCTGACAATCTCATTTTTATCCTTGCTGACTCCCAAATTTGGGATAGCCATGTTGTATCGCCAGCAGTAACTGCATCAGCCGCTTCATAAAGATAAGGTATCTCAATCTTCGACAATAACTGTTTAACCATCATGGTCTTTCCTACCTGACGAGGTCCCACCACAATCTGAATAAACTTTCTTTTCTCTTCAATTCTTGACTTAACTATCTGTAAATGTTTTCGTTCAAACATGTTTATACATTTTACTCAATACCATGAGTAAAATTACTAATTATTTCTATTAAAATGATAAACCGGAAAAATCAAAAATTGCAAAATCGTTTCATCGGGTTGAATCTTGTTTATTTTTAATTGTTGTGAACTATGGTCGCCTTCTTTTCAAATCCCAGGTATCCATAAGTAACTTCTGTTTTGTCCCTGTTTTTACTTTTCGGAAGCTGGTATTTAGCACTGAAAAGTCCGGTGTTGGGACCAGTCTCAGTCACTTCAAGTTTCGTTACCGGCTTTTTTTCATTCCGGATTTCCACCCAGCCTTTATCTGCCTTGTTCCAATCCTGGTTCAATGCAGCTTTCAGTTCAATGGTAATGGTCTGACCCGCTTTGGCTTGTGCAATTTCATTTTTATAATCCGCATCAAATAGTCTGACGTGATGACTTCCCAGCGTACAGAATGCCAGGGTTGCTTCCCAGCCGCGGTTCGAAACGCACCAGCCTTCGGTGGCATAGGCATTTTTGCCAAATACTTGTCCGTTATTCTCACCAATAATCTTTTCAACCTGATTTGCAATAGGGAATTGATTATCCAGCGGAGTGCCATCAAGAGTTCCACGCACAAGTCCCAACCTGCCATAACCATCGGGATGAGCCTGTGGCCAGCCTGCTTCCACCCCTTCCCAGTAACCGCCAATTTTGACACGATCATCGCTCTTGTTACTTAAATGAGCGCCAACCGGATTTACGCCAAAAACAAAATCGACCTGTGCCCAGCCTAAACTTCTCAAAGCCGGATCGTTCAGTAAATAAGCTACGGCAAACATCGAACCCCCCAACGCTGGCGCTCCGCCCAATTCTTTTGTTTTTGGATGCGCCCACTCGGTCTCACTATGCATCCTGTATTTCCAAAAGTTGTTTGTTTTTTGCTTCATATGAACTGCCCATGCGGCCAGCTTTTCTTTTGTTCCCTGGGGCGCCTGGTCGGAGGCAATCATCAGGAAAAGAGCCAGCGCCTGGGGAGTAATGTGTTCGGCATTGCGAATCCACCACATATGGCGCGAATTGTTAAAATCCCAGTTGGTAATGATATCCTGTGCGCTTTCCTGTGCATATTTCAGGAATTTTTCGGGATTACCTTTTTTTTCATTTTTCTCGCACAGGTACATAAACAGGTTGCTGAACACCGATTGTCCGAATGCATTCCCCATCTCGTTGAATTCCTGGAACCCGGAATCAACCCACTTTGTACTGTAAGTCCAGTAGCGAACAACCTTGTTACGATCGTATTTTTCCCAGTTATCCAGGCAGACTTTCCGGTATTTCTGATATTTTTCTTCTGTAAGATAGGGTTTCAGGAAGGTATGATAAGCCGCACAAACTGCAGCCAACTGGTCAAGCGTATTCCAGTAATCGTAATTCATACGGGGTTGACCTTCATAACCAAGCGATCCGTGACGGAATCCGGTTGGTCCGTTGTAATCTACATATTTATAGGCAAATTCAGCATGCCAGAGAATTAAATCGATCAGGTCGGCCACCTTTTTATCGCCAAGCTCTGTTTTCCAGTTGTCGTAAAGGGCCGGATTGCTGGCATACTGAAGTACTTCAAAAATGGCTTCGAGGCCATAAGCGCCACCATCCCGTGAAGGACCGCCACCATAAACCTTCGACATGTCATACTTGTCAAGATCTTCAGAACCCCGGACATCGGCAAAAAAATCGTAGGCCAGTTTCGAGGATAACTTTTCCATTAAATGGTCGGCAATCCAGAAAGGATTTGATTTGCCGTATCCGGCGACTTCAATCACGTATTCATCGCCTGCAGTAACAGGATTGAACTCAGAAAACCAACCCTGTGAATTCAGCACTTTCCCCTCAAAAACAATTTGTGACGTCTTGGGGTTCACGATTTTAAACAGCGTATTATCAGGGGCACCGTAGCAAACAAATCGTTTGGATTCGCCCAGGTTGTATCCGGCCTGGTTTACAAACGGGGCCACCTTAACAGGCTGGGCAGGTGACTGACCTGCCATCCTCAGCGCAAATGAGAGGATTATAAAAAATAGACTTAGTTTCATACGTATATAATTTGTTTTTTAATGGTCGTTCGGAATTAACTTCGTTGATCTTCGATTCGCCCCGATAGATCAGCGATTTTTTCGGGGGTATTCATTTTAGTAAATTCTACTTGAATCTGAAATCCAATTTATAATCATAGAGCCAAGGCATCTTTGGATTAATCCCCTCGGATACCAATTTGCCAGGTAAGCCTTGGTAACTATTTTGTAAATTTAATTCTTTTGGAGCATTATAACACGTTACAATTATGGTATCATCTTTAACTCGTATATCACCATCCATTTTTTTGAATACCGCCTCTGATAAATGAGTTGAATTCCAGCGATTATAAGGTTTTGGTAGCCGTTGTCTCAATTCATAGGTGGCTGCCTGAGCCAATAATGCTAAAGACATTTTTCCATACCTTATATTGAGATTAAATGTGGAAGCTCTATCAAACCCCATAGCACCGTCAAAATTGAAAAAGTCTTCTATGGACCACCTCTCCTGATACATTTCGCTTAACAATTCTGTTGACGATCTACTGGATAAGGTTAAGAATGATTTGTATACGTAATCTCTTGTCATTTCTCCTTCACGTTGGGTGATCAGTCTGAACTGTTCTTTGCATCCTGTAAAATTAAACATTGTTTCAGCAATCGCATACCCTGCCCATTTACGTTGGTAGGAATGAGACCTTTCTATTTTTTGTATTCTTTCTGTTGATATTACCGTGACAAGGAATTCAAAATCGCTATTCTGATCTATACTTCGAAATAAATATTCGGTGAAGTGTTCCTTGTCAGCCAGTATCAGCGCATTCTTACTTACCAGATCAACCATATTGAGCAGATCTAATGTTGCCTTTGTAGTATTTGCGCCAGGCGAACCTATGCCACATCCTATCGGTTGCCCGGTTTGAGTATCCAAAGCAAAAAAGGTTTGTAACATTTTCCTTGAGGGCTCTTCCGGTTGCTTTTTCTTTTTCGGCATTATTCTTTTAGAGGTAGATACAATACGGTGAGGATCTATCGCTATTAAGTTCCCTTTATAATGACCGTTATTCAATCTTATTACAGCTAATGATTCCTGTAATGATTGTGCTTCACTGACCGTATGCTTATCAAGCAAATCATGAACCTGCGTGTCGGTTACCATAAACCCAAGTCCGTTAAGTAACTCAAAGCCTTGATGGTTAATATAATTACTTCTTCTAACGCGGTTACTACATAGTGCGGCCTCATTAACTATCTGCATCGCTATACGGGGTTCGATCTCTTTATCGGCACATCCGGTGTACCCTTTAATCAAATCCCAATTGCCCAGGCGTAAGTGTTCCGCAGCCAGAAACCATAAACCGACTAACGTCCCACATATTTTTTTCGAGAGACTTTCCCTGAACAACCGCTCCACATCATGGTTATTAACTTTAATCGTTATTGTCTCCCGTTTTGTCGCAAGTACTTCAATATCTTGCCTTTGCTTCTCTTTTTGGGGGTTCAGAACATGCGTTTTTTTTGGAGCCCATACTCCGTAATTGTTCTTTCCACACTACGTTTACTCACTTTGTGACCAATCTGTTTTAACTTTTGGGCAATTACGTCAGCACTGGAAAGGGGATCTAAAAACCGGAGTCGGATGATTTGGTTTACTATATTTTGGTTTCTGACAGGTTGCTTGTCTGATCCGGATTTGCGATCGATTAGTGCCCGTGCACCTCCTTGCTGATAATTTACTAAAAGCTGGTAGTACCTTTGTTCGGTGTAACCATACTTTTTTATAGCTTCATGAATACCAATGGTACAATGTCCTTCAATTAACATCGCCAGCTTCTTGCATAAACTATCCTCTTGATCAATAACAAAATCCTTTCCCTTGATACCTTTGATTGAGAGTTTCATTGTTTTAACGATTAGTTGGACAATAAATACTAAAATAGATTATGGCGGTAAAGATATATATATTTTTGAATAAACAAAAGAGAAATTAAACGATATTAACTAATATGCAACTATATATGAAAAATAATACGAAAATACCGATCAATGAAAGGGAAAATACACCGCCATATTTCATTTTAGTATATAAATAATACCACGAGAAATATTTTGAATTTTAAACAATGAAATAAAGGTCAAACAATGAAAATTGAGAATGATGACAGAAAATAAAACTAATTTTAGCAGCAGAAACTAAAATGAATATTACCTGGAAAATCGCTGATAGATCGGGGTTCATTTCATGATCTTATTTTTACGTGTAATTTTTCATAAATGGTCAAAGCTGAAAATGGTTTAAATCCATCTGATATGATTTCCCGGCAATTGTGTTCATTTTGATGGTTTTCCCCTCGTAATTCACTTTAATTTCGTTTCCCAAAAGTGATTTTACACGGCATGATTCCAGCTTTTTATTTTTCCACCCCATATCAACCACGAAACCACCGCGTGCTCTCAATCCTTTTACTTTACCCTTGGCCCATGCATCCGGCAAGGCAGGTAAGAGTTGTAGGATATAATGATTTCCATCTTTGATATGACTTTGAAGCAACATCTCAGCAACTCCGGCTGTGTATCCAAAATTGCCGTCCATCTGGAAAGGGGGGTGGGTATCGAACAAATTTTCGACGATGCACTGCCGGAAAAGCTGACGGATCAGATCGTACGAGCGGTTACCCTGGCCAAGCCGGGCAAACAGGTTGATTTTCCAGGCAGTGCTCCAGCCTGTACTTACATCCCCGCGTGCATTAAGTGATACCATGGCTGCCTTTGCCCATTCGGGAGTTGTGATCGGGCTGATCTGTCTTCCGGGATGAACGGCAAAAAGGTGAGAATTGTGGCGGTGTTTGTCTTTCGGATCGTCTACATCCTCCATCCATTCCTGCAACTGTCCCCATTTTCCGATTTGAGGTCCGAGCAGGCGATTGCGCATATCGGTTATTTTTTTGCGATAGGCTGCATCTTCACCAATTGCTTCTGATGCTTCAATCAGGTTACTAAACAGATCATAAATAATTTGCTGATCGTAGGATACACCTGGATAGGGAGTGCGATCACCCTCGATCATTCCGGGAGCGTGTTCGGGTGACCAGCCATCGGGGGTGATCAGTTTACCATCCTTACTTTCCACAAGATGAACCTCCCAGTACCCGGCCACATCTTTGAGCATAGGGTATGCCCTCTCCTTTAAGAATTTCTTATCCCCTCCAAATGCATAATGTTCCCAGAAATGCTGGGTCAGCCAGGCACTTCCCGGACGGTGAATTCCCCAGGTTGAAGGGCCGCCCATGATGTTATTGGTGCTGAAAATTATCCACCCCTTTTTGGTCTGAAGTTTCGGTTCTGTTGATTTTTTCTGAACAGCTGCAAGATTTTCGATCCAATCGAAAAGTGGTTCGTGACATTCAGCCAAAGCCGTTGGTTCGGCAGGCCAATAGTTCATCTCCACGTTGATATTGGTGGTGTATTGTGAATACCAGGCCGGTTTGATTTCATTGTTCCAGATCCCCTGAAGATTGGCGGGAAGACTTCCCGGACGTGAGGAACTGATTAACAGGTAGCGTCCGTACTGAAACAGCAATGCTTCGAACGCCGGATCTTCTGCCCCTTTTTTGTGGGCATTCAGCCGATTAATAGTTGAATTTGCAGGTTCAGCACCCAGGTTCAAACTAACGCGGCTAAATAATTCCTGGTAATCGGCAACATGATTTTTTCGAAGTTGCTGATACGATTTTGCCGAAGCATCTGACAGGCATTTAGTCACGGCAGCATGCGGATGTTCTCCCTTAAAATCCTTTCGGTGATCGTTCAGGAAAGAAGTTCCGGCAGCAAGCAAGATCGTTACCTGGCTGGCATCTTTTATGGTGATTCCGGATGTATCTGAAAAAAAAGTTCCACCCTGGTTTAATACAAGAATCTGCGACTCGTATTCCATGCTGTTTTCGGGGAGCTTGCCGCTTGCAGTTATTTTGTTGCCCGTAACTTTGACGACCGCTTTGTGGGCATCGGTAAGGCGGATTTTACCTGAAATCTTGCCAGACTTGTTGGCACTCAGGTGAAAAACCATCACCTTATCGGGATAGCTCGAAAAGCATTCCCTTTTGTAATTTACGCTGTTTGAGGTAAAGCTGACCTGATGGACACCCTCGTTCAGATTCAGTTTACGCGTATAATTCTCGGCTTTTAACCCAGGGAAATCGAGATAAACATCACCAAAGGGCTGGTAAAAACCAACTGTTTGGGTGGTTCCGGTGACCAGGCTCTCTTCGTTAAACTGGATGCGTTCCTGTTCTACCCCGCCAAATATCATTCCGCCCAGACTGCCATTACCAATCGGCAATGCTTCGAGCCATTTGGAGGCCGGTCGGGTGTACCAAAGCCGAAGATTGGTATCAGCAGGTTTTCCGGTCAGTAATGTGACACACCCCAAAAGTATACCTGCAAAAAATATTTTCTTCCTCATTTTCTAAAAATTAGTTGTAATCAACTGAAAAAAAGAACTCTAAGACTAAATCCTCTTTGGCCTTTGGCTATCAATGCTCAAATTCCATTTTTATTTTTTTATTTTAGCAGATAGGAGAGGTACCGCCACATTATACGACATCGTCTGTTCTTTATTGGCTCGTGTAGCGCCGTACAAATATTTAGGCACACCTTTTTCAAGATACAAACAGGGCCGCTCAAGTTTCGATGCACCTGGAACTCCGCCTTCCCAATAAAAGGTGCTTCCAATTACCTTCGGATGTTTGGCCGGTTGCCAGTCGTAGCCGTTTTTCGAAACCATCAGGGCAAACGCGCCGCTGTCGCCTGTAAACTTGCCGACCACGTCGCGCACAATGGCAAGATAGGTTCCCTTCTGAAACCATACAAACGGATCTTCAGCCACCATCCATTCTTTACCACCGTCGTTGGCTTCAAAAATGGGTTTGTCGTGCTTTTTATAAGGACCAAAAGGAGAATCGGCAAATGCGACTCCAAAACGCACTGCCCCTCCATTGATCTTTTCAGATTTACAAACCTGCTTGTATAGCAAAATCACACGGCCTTTATCGTCAAAAGTGGCAGCAGGATTCGAAACCATCAGGGCATCATAAGCTGTGGAATCGGGACTAACACTCAAAACCGGCTGGTCCAGACGTTTCCAATCACCATCGGGTTTATCTGCCACAGCCACACCAATACGTTGCGTATTGCGATAAAGCCACCAGTTATGCGTATAACCTTCGTGTTTTTTGATCGGGGCAGTGCAGCTTGTACCCATGTAAAAGAGGTAATATTTCCCTTTGTGCTTCACCACTGCCGGATTGTGCGTGGCCGAGCCGTCCCAGAATTTTGTACCACGGGCGGAAAGGGCCACTTTCAAATGTTTAAAAGGTCCGCCGGGATTGTTTGAAACAGCGACTGCAATTTCTGAAGTAACCGGCCATGCTTCAAAACCATCAGTCAGTGGCCATCGCGAATAAAGCATGTAAAATTTCCCGTCTATGCCTTTGGTCACCGATCCACACCAGACATAGTAGCCCGGATCGATAAATTTATTCGCCTGCGGAACTGGCTGCACCATGGTGCTGATATCCAAATTATCAACCCAATTATTTGTTTGCGAAAAAACTGGTGCCTTTTCAATTAGCATAAAACATACAAAAAGAAAGATGGAAGCAGTCTGAAATAATTTCTTCATTGTGTTTAATTTTTATTAGCTAATATTCATTCCGAATTGTACCATAAATCCCATACGATTGATTAGTGATAGCATAGAATGGCTTAAGGCTGAATGTCCTGTTTCCATTCTTCAGTGTGAATGAAAATTCACTTTCATTCTTTACCAGATTTTGCAGGATTGATTCCTGATTTCCTTTAAGGATTATTTCCTTTTCAGTTTCAAAGGCCAGCAAAACAGGACCATAAAACAGAGCTACCACATTCTTGTTGTCGGGCATGCTTCTCAGTTGAAAATCATACAAGAAAATCAGTTCTATCTTATCCCCGTTTTTCCACAACCTATCAATCTTAATATAAGAGAGTGGTTTGATTTTGGTTTTAAATGGTTGACCATTCACTAAAATATGTGTTTGCGCATTGGCCCAGGAAGGAATAAGCAGATTAAGGGCAAACCTGGTTGAAGTTTGGATCGAAATTCTAAATTGTGTTTTGGGTTCTTCGGGAAAATTGCCAGTCTGTTCAATGGTCGCCCCTTTTTCTTTCCAGTTGAGCGTTGAAGGGATAAACAGATTGACCCATAAGTTATTCTGATAATGAAAATAGATGTTCGAATTCAGGTGGGCAAAAGCTTCAATGCCGGTGCCGTTGCAGCATCTGAAGTCGTTCTCTTTCAAAAAGGTTTTTTTCCGGGGTGAGCCAAGTGGCAGGTGATAAACGACTGCGCCATTTTCACAGTTTTGTGAAGCCATCACAGAATTGTAAAACGTATTCATATATGCATCAGCGTATTTGGGGTCAGCAGTCCAGCTGAAAAGTGTAGCTGATAGTTTCTGGGTATTGTGTGTTACGCACGATTCTGCAATTTCGCCGGTTAGCGTGGCGCTTAAATGGTCTGTATGTCCCCAGTGTTCGGCAATTCGGGAGGTGGGAGTTGTGGAGATAGGACGTGGTCCGCTGCTGGAACCGTTCACATAACAATGGTGTTGTGTGAGCATTTCCCAAAAGTTGAATGATGCATCGCGGTAGTCTGATTCCTGCGTGTTTTCGTAGCGGCGGGCAAAGCCGTTCACCAGCACAATGTGGGTATTGGAGTGCAGTCCCGATAGGATATCTATTCCTTCGGTGAGAGGTTGGCTAAACCATTTTCGGTCGAAAACATTGGCCAGTTTCAGGTGCACCGGATCTTTGGAAACAGCATGCAGGTTATGCAAAACCTCATTCATTCCGCCAGCTTCATTGGTCGGATTGGCTTCGTCTGAGTACAGAATTTTCTCAATTTCGGCTTCGGGCAGTTTATCCATCCGGGATTTCACGTATGCGGCCATATTGAGGACAACCCGGTACGCTTTTTCGTTTCCGGTAAGGGTATAAACATCGAGCAGCCCCTGCATGATTTTGTGCCAGGTGTAATAGGGTGCCCAGACTCCTCCATATATCTTTTCGAGCGTATCAAATTCAGATTCGGGAAAAGCACTTAAGTACTTTCCACCCAGCTTTTGTTGACAAACGGCTAATTCATCGATGATATATTTGATTCGTCGGTTCAACAACGTGTCTTCATCCATTGCAATCAGCTTAGCACACGCCGATAAGTAATGCCCGACAAAGTGGCGCCTTAATCCGCATTGTGGGCTTTCCCAGCCTTCGAGTGGTTTTGAATCGGAATTAATTCCGGCATTCTCCCGGAAATTATGCAGTAACCTTTCGGGATCAAGCTGATGTAAATAGTTTGTATTCAGTGTTTCACGCTTTTCAATCCATGATGGAGTGAGTCCGACTTCATTGCCCGGGAAAGGAGTGGCAATAAAAGTTCTTTTCACTGACATTTTCAGGTTGTTCTGACCACCGACCTGAAAATGATTTAAAAAGCAAATATGAAGAAAGACGAATAAATAAGTTTTTATTGAATTCACCTGAGTAGTTAATTAAATGTAAGTATTTTGAATATTATTTCTTTTTGTAAATCCTCACATAATCAACCTCCATCTGAGTTTTGTCGATGGCATCGGTTATTTTTCCGGCCCAGGGAATGATAGCCAGGCTTAACCAAACAGGTGCAGGCGAATAGCAGAACAGGTTTTTCTCTCTCCGGATCTCCTTCCCATCGAAATAGAAAACCAGCTCCTCTCTGCTCCAATCCAAACCGTAGGTGTGATAATCTTTTGCAAGGTCAAAATTTTCGATATGGAAACCTTTGGAGGCTGAGGGATGAGTCTTTTTGCCGTTGACTTCAGTCACATCAGACCAGTTATGGATATTGGTATTTACCGAATTGGGATAATGCCCTTCGTTAATATCAATTTCGAAAGATTTTCCATCAACTGGTTTGATTCCTTTCATCATCAGCCAAAATGAATTGTTGGTTCCTTCGGCAGCAGCGTATCGGTAACGGCATTCATAATATCCATACTGAAACTGCTCTTTGGTCCAGAGGTTTCCGGATGTCCATTGCTGTCCTCCCCGGTTTTCCTTTCGGTTAATGAGTTTCAGGGTGCCATTGCTCACCACTGCATTTTCGCGCCAGCGACTGCAAAGGATATGCCCGCTGGGACCGTTTTGTGATTCCCATTTCTGATCCAGCAGTGAATCAGGTTGGTCAAACTCGTCGCTCCAAAACAATTTCCATTTATCGCCACCTCCCGGCAGCATTGAATGAACTGACGTTTGTCCGGTTGAATGAAATGATACGATTGATCCCAGGAAAATGATCATCAAGTTCTTAATTATTGTAGTCATAACCAATTAATTATTTTTTTTAAATCCCCTGCGATTCTTTAAACTCTTTGCCGGTTGCCCCTTTCGTGGGTTTGCAAAGTTCTTCCAGCTTTTCAAACTGGTCGTAACCGGCACCCAACTGTTTGTTTACAATTTCTTTGAATTTAAAAGGAAAATCACGCGTAATCCCGATACGTGTCATATCGATATCTTTAAACCCGATTTTATAGGCCGGAGAGTTTTCTTTGAGCCTGAAATCGCCTTTTTTAATATCACGAAACAACGGGTCGGCAACAATACTGTTTTTATCGGCCCCCCTGGTTCTGTAATATTCTATTGCTGACAAACCATTATCTTTCAGGTTTACATCGTAATACAGGTTGTTGTCGATGTTGCATTCTTCTATTTTCAGCTCGGTCAATTTACCATTGACCGTTCCCTGCCGGTAAAAGGTATTGTGCGAGGCTACTTTGTATAAAATGTTGTTTTGAATATTGCAGGCAGTATAAGGCGGCATTTTATCGCGCGAGAAAACATCCATGATACTAAAGTACCCGATGAACATACGATTGATTTTGCCGCCGGAATTTTCATAAACGATATCGTTAATATCAGCGATGATATTATTGTAAGCATGATTTTCGTAGTATTTTAAATTGATACCTCCGCCATTGCAGTTATAAATTACATTTTCGGCAACCATCGTATTTTTCATAAAGGCGTCGGTACGGATCGCCTGTTGCATTCCCACTCCGTTGAGGTGATGGATATAATTCCGGCGGATTTCGTTGCCGTCGCCAACATCAGAGAGATAAATGGCATTGCCGTCAAAACACTTCTGCATCACCAGGAACACTTCATTGTCTTCTACCACATTGTTGCGGGTAAGGTAGTATGGCGCCGATTTGGGCCACTGTTTAAAATAAACGAAAGTCCGGTAATCATAACTTGTTGTATCTTCCTGGTACAATGCCTCACCCGCAATTTCATCCGTCCTCAGGGCTCCAACCTGTTCCCTGTTTTCGCCAACCAGCTGAAAAAACATGGGACGTGTTCCGCTTAACACTATGGCATCATAAGGAAGGTGATGTAATTTATTATTTTTAATGATATTCTCCCCGCTTTGGGAAATCATGATACCGTTTGACTGATAATAAAACTCACCGCAATGGTGAATCAGGTTATTCATAATCCGGTTCGATTTGTTCACATTCAGCTTTCCCGGACCATATCCGCAGAGTAAAATACCAGTACCTCCAACATAGTCAATCAGGTTGTTTTTAATCAGGTTACTTTGGGCGTGAAGGTCAAGGCGCACTGCGGCACTTCCGGAGTTTGTAAGTCTGCAATTACTCATTTCGCAATACTCCGCGTCCCGGAAACGTACCATGGCATTGGCTTTATTCCACATGTCCCATTCGTGCTGAAGGCCTATGTCTTGTCTGGTAACGACTTCCCGTTCGGCTCTGGTAAAAGTCAATCCTTTAAAGGCAATATTGCGGACAATACCTCCCGCTTCGTGGCCATCCACGAAAAAATACTGGGTGAGCGCAGGAAAGGTAACCTGTTGAGGCTGTCCACTAACAGGCCAGTAATAAACCAGTTTTTCTTTGGTATTCACCACCCATTCGCCGGGCGAATCAAGATAATCAATCACATTTTCGACGTGGCAGCTTCCTCCTTCCATCGCGTGCAAATGCTTGTCGATTTTACCCATTGGATAAGTTGCCGGAAGTGCGGTTTGTGCCACATTATTCTTCTCATCAACAGAAGCAAGTGTAAGGTAATTGGTTACATAACCCACATTGGGCTGAACAAAGATTTCAATATCCTCCAGGTTGCTCCAGTTTTTCAGAATCCCATTTGGAAACCATAGGGAGTTCCGGTCGGCTTTCATCATTCCTTTCCAATCGACCCCGCCACCATCGCCACCGGTCATTACTTTTGCAGGCTCAAAACCTTTGGAACGGGCACGGTTAAGCAACCTGCCATTATCGTACATCGTATAGAACCGTGCTGTTCCTTTCGGAAGCTTTGGCAATGAGGCAACATATACTTTCCCCGCTGCCAGAGACGGCAGGTATTTTACCGATTCGGCCAGTTGCCATCCTGTAATTTCCACATCTGATGAGAATACCGGAGTTTCGTCTGGATAAGCCATGTAAACAATCTGGTAGGAGTCGTAATGGCTGTCGGCAAGGGTGAAGGTTTCGGTTTCCGATAGCCGGTATTCGCCTCCGCGGATGAGTACATAAATGTTCCGATAGCAATCTTTTTTTATCAGCCTGACAGCTTGTTTTGCCCTATTGACTGTCGCAAAAGGCCCATCGGTTTTACCGGAATTGGGTTCAGCCAGTTTTCCATTCCATGCGTCATTTCCAGACGTCGAAACATAGAAATCGGCGAAGGGCCTGGTATTATTTTGGGCATGGATTTGCTTCAGGCCAAATATTACAATAGCGAAAAACAATGCTGCTTTTAAAATTGTCTTTTCCATATCATTCAATGATTGATGTGTTTTTTCATTGATTTAATCTATCAGGTCATTCAATTTATTTGATCATCATTTTAATATCAACCCGCCGCAATTCCGGTGTCACTTTCAGCGAAACAACTTGTCCGTTTTTAAGGATTCCTTCAACGGTAGTATTGTAAGGCGCATGTAACCTGAACGAAACATCCCAGTTTTTTGGCCATGCCGGAAACAGGTAGATCTTTTTTCCGTCGGTTTGCATGAGCATTTCCTGAAGACCTATCATGCCTGAGCCGCCCCAGTTATGATCCGGCACGTAATCGTGTCCCGGACCCCAGAAAGTTGGGAAGCGACGTTCAGAATCCTGAAGCTTTTTGATCGTAATCGCGGCAGCTTCCTCAGTTAATCCCAGCCTGGCACAGAAGATGGCATCCTGGTGCCAGCTGATGTGGTTTTTCTGAATAGGTACATCAGTACCATATTTCCAGGTGCTGATGGCCACGTCCAGATCGGGTTTTCCAATCCCGTATATTCCATATGGATAAACCGGGTACAATTGCGGAATTTCCTGGTTATTGATGCGTGCCCAGGTCCATGCAGGTGAGATTGTTTTATGGCCTTCTTTCTCCCGGAAGGCAATGGGTGGAATTCTTTTAAGCATCTCCTCCCAATGCTTTCGCTGAACACTTGAGAGATACTTATCAGGAAGTTCAAGCATCCTGGTAAGAACAGTTTGCAAACCAGCGATGGTTGATGTTGAATTGTAAGCCATTTTATAGGTTTCAGCTGCCGTTCCGGGATAAAGTACCAGTTTACCGTCACCATCCAAAGATTGTCGGCTCCGTAAAAGAGCTTCCTTTTGATAATGTTCATCGAAGAAAATCAGACAACTTTCGATGAAAGGGATATATATCGCAATATCTTCACCTGAGTAACGTTCCAGGTCGAGCATCATGAGGCAAAACTCCATCTGCGTATCCCACAGGTATTCAAGCCAGTAATTATATTCAATACCTTTCGGGAAATTTTCCGGACGGTTCCAGCCATACGATGTTGCCAGCGGCAAACCAAACTGTTCGAGCTGTTCGGTGAATGATGCGCCTTTATGCCCCCAATAGAATTCGGTTCTGATTTCAGCATTTTGTAATGCCTGCAGGTAAAAATTGAGTTGCGATGGCAGCATATCAAGATCGCCGCTTTTAAACATCGGGTAATAGACCAAACGTTGATTTTGGGCAGTGAAAGTTCCGCCACCCCAATTCCGGTGATCGGGGGTAAAAGGTAGATTTTTATCGACATAACACGGATCGAATGTAAAGAGTCCACCGTTAAATTTGGTCGGATATTTGCCGTAAGCATTGCAGCCCAGTTGGTAACGAAAAAGCTGGTAGTTGCGCCCCACCTGCCATTCGGGAGAGGATGGGAGCGGCAGATCCGGATTAATGATGATGCAGCTCCTGTTCCAGAACTCCTGCCACCACTGAAGGGTTTTGGTTCTGGAAGTTTTTTGATGGGTAGCAGCCTCTTTTTCAATATTGAATAAACCATCTTTCCATGCCTTTGCCGAAAGGGTGTTTTCGATGTGCAGATAAATTTTCAAATGATTTTTCCTGGAAGGCTTACTGCTTTTCAGTTTCCATCCTTTGTATTCAGTATCGGCATATTTCCCTGAAGTATTTCCGGCAGGTTTCATGTTTTCACCAATCATCATTCCACCGAAAGTCAGGTTTTTGAGCGGATTCCAAAGCTGATCTTTTACCTGATCTAATCCCTGCTGTTTTACGGTGATATCGAAAAGTGATTCATCACGGTTTCGGTGATACCAAACGACCATATTTCCTTCAAATTGAACGGAGTCTTTACGAATAACCGCCTTCATGGGTGCATCGCGAAAACCCAGGCTGGCGTTTGTCTGACGGGGATTTGTCCACTCCAAATCATTGATCCGCCAGTTTTCATAAATTGCCTCCACATTTAAAGGTTTGCTGCTTTCGGTTTCCACATGGACCACCGGCCGGAAAACATCGACCCAGATTTTAACAATACATTTATTTCCACCTATATTTCCACCAATTTCAATATATCCTTCCTTTAATTTTAACTCCTGCCTGAATTCGCCTTCTGTAAAAGGGTTTGGAGTCAGGCGCAGCCGTACCCTGCCAAGTTTTGGAAAGACATTATTCTCGTCGAAAGCCCCGCTGCGAGAGAGATAAAAGAGTATTTCACCTTTTTCAACCCAGACGTTGAGCCCGATATCGCCGCCACCGCATGGCATTGATTCTGAGGAATTTTGGCTTTCGCTGGTCCAGACAATGTTGTAAGGTGTCAAATGAGTGATTTGGCAATTAGCGCTGTTGCGGATGAATATTAAAGAAGAAATACAGGCAATAATAACAAATGCTTTCATAAACAATTTCATTTCAAGTAGATTATTTAAAGACCTTCATTTCCCAGCTATCCCGCCATCTGATTATAAATTTATCATGTTCAACAGATACCGGAAGCCATATATATCTGCTGTCATATGGATTTTCAGGTTTATTTATATCAAATATGGCAATGTAGGCATCCTTCTTGCCAGCAATAGGTAGAATAAACGTAGATTGACCGCCATACGTTTTGTCTTTACCCAATCCATTATCAGGATTCACTCCTTCACAAGGGTTGCCATGCGACATCCATGGTCCCTTTAGTGATTTACTGGTAAAGTATCTCGCAGGATTCGGATCCCAACCAGTTGATCCGGAACCTATTAAGTGGTAAATTCCATTTCGTTTAACAATGGCTGGTGCTTCTGTTCCTTTAGTTATACCGTCACAAACTACATATTTCCCTTCAGGCAATAAGTAATCATCGCTCATTTTACCTGCCACAAATGCTTTATCCGGCTTTCTGACAGTAAGATGATACAAGTCTCCGTTCTCCTCCTGAAACATGGCGTAATCGCCGGAGCCATTCGGAGAGCCAGCTCCCAGAAATTTGTGACTATACGTGAATGGCCCCGAAGGACTATCAGATAATGCAACGCCTACAAAGCCTGTGGCCACCCCTTTTCCCTTCAGATAAAGCTTGAAAAAGGCAACAAACTTTTTTGTTCTGGCATTGTAAACCACTTTGGGCCGGTCAAAATTGCACTCGTATGCTAAGTCGTGACTATCATCGTCGTAAACAAGAGATAGAACCAATCCCTTATCAGACCAGGTGATCAGGTCATTTGAAGCATAACAATGGATGCCGCCATCTGCAAATGTTTTCTCGGAAAGCCCTTCAATCTTGTGAGTTCCATACCAATAGTAAATGCCTTTGCAGTATAGAATTCCACCACCATGTGCATTAATTGGATTGCCACTTGAATCATTCCACAACTGCCCGGGATGTATTTGAGTTGCCATATTCTTTTCCCGGGCTATCAGGGTTACAAATGCAGCGAGTAAAACAAAAGTTAGATAATACCTCATAGAATTCTGAATTTAGCTTACGTGATTTCATTTTTATTGCACAGCGGAAACCGAATGTAAGTTGTTTTTATATTGCGGCTAATTGACGATCTGCCTGTCCGCCAGCAGACGTTCTCTCAATGCTTTGTAGGGCACATCATGTATTGAGATGTTACTGTCAATGGCCAGGCTGGCTGCTGTGGCGGCAGATTGCCCCAACACCATGAAAACCGGCTCCATTCGCATGGATCCATATGCCGCATGGGTGGCTGAGGCACAGACAGGTACCAGCAGGTTCGCGCATTCACTGCGTTTGGGAATGATGGCGCGATAGCTGATTCCATATGGCGCGGGTATACGGACGAACATGCCACCATCTCTCGTCAGGAATCCTTTAGGCGAAACAAAGTATTTAATAGCATGAGAGTCCATATGATACGAACCCATCCCTATCGGATCCGGCGCCAACTCTTTGCCAAGTGCAATGTGTTCTGTAACCACATAATCGGCGATCATTCGGCGGGCTTCACGAATGTAGAGTTGAAAAGGCCAGTTTCCATTGTCGGTAAACTCGTCCTTTGCCAGCCCCCACGGTGTGTAGCGCTCGCGAACTTTTTCGGGAACACGCGGATGGTGCTGCAAGGACCACATCAGGCCCCGCTGCCATAGCTCATGTTCTTTGGCAATGCGCTCGCGCGTGGCATAATCGGCCTCCGGGTAGTCCCAGCTTTTGCCGATATAATCCGTGGAGATATAACCGTTGTTATTCGTATCGGTCTTACCATTCGGAATGGGGGAGGGTTTGATAAAGCTGCCGCCCAGCGAGTTTTTGAAAAAATCACCTTCCAATCCCCCGGCTTCAATAAACCGAAAAAGTATCTCGTATTGCTTTTCATCGTAATCAGCAGGCTTTTCGATGGGTACGCGGTTGTCAGGAATCTGTGTCAGACACATCCTGTAATTGTAGGCTTGTATTCCATGGTCTCCATCGCCAATTTTTCCGCCCCAGTCGGGATGAACGCGGGGTAAAAGTCCGCTCTTCGGATTTCCCTTGATTTGATAGGGGTCGATGTCGGGCAAATGGTTGGGTGGCGGCATGGGACCAATGCCATTGACCGTTTCGTTGTACCGGCTGTTGGGTTCGCGTCCGACGATATACGAGACACCTGATGCGGCCATCAGATCGCCTTCGTAAGTTGCGTCAATAAACATCCTTGCCTGAAAAACGCGGCCGGATTCCATGGCGATGCTGACGATTTTCTGTCCTTCTTTTATCACGCCTCTCCCGCGATTTAGCCGTTCGTTGCGAACGATTGTTACATTTGCCTCAGTGGCCATTTGGTCGAACAGTCGTTCCGCAACAGAAGGTTCGATAATCCACATGGTCTCGTCTTCGGGGGCAAGCAGCGCATGTTGCCCCTGCATTTTGTGCTTTTTCTCCCATTTCCAGGCGGCATCATCCTGGTAATGCTTCCAAACCCTGTGGAAATACTCGCGGGATAATCCTCCGATCGTTTCCGTGTTTCCCACATCAACCCAACCGAGTCCACCGCTGGTCAGGCCGCCGAGGTGTATGCCCGGCTCAATCAGGGCCACGGTTTTCCCCATTCGTGCGGCCTGAACCGCGGCCATGACACCGCCACTCGTTCCGCCGTAAACAACGATATCGTAGACTTCTATTTTTTTCTTAGTATTGATCGGGGATTTTTTATTTTGTGTGTTATGGGCGTTGGCAGCCATAAACAGGACTATCAGCATCAGATTAAATATCAAAGCTTTAAAATACTTCATCATAATTTTAAACTAAAAATGTTTCTGGTTTTATTCCAAAGTTTTAATATAAATAATTACCATCGCAAAACCCGAACATGATGCGCTACTACAGACTATTTCAGCGGTATCTGCACATTGTACGAATGCCCCAGCGTTTCATTTACAGCACAAAGTAAGGCGACCAATTTTCCATTTTCGAAGAACAACTGCGGTCTTTCCAGCGCTTCAAGTTTCTGAGAGGTGCCATCTTCCCATTTAATAGTAAGGGTGGATACCAGGGGATGTTTGGCCAATTTCCAATCCAGACCATCGGTTGAGTAAAAAAGGACCAGACTTCTTCCTGCATTGGTAAAGGCACCTTTCATATCTTTTACAATGGCATAATAACAATTGTCCTGATACCATACAAAAGGATCTTCGGCCGGAAAGTCAACGTTTTCGGCCGTAAATATGGGTTTGTTCTGTTTCACAAAAGGACCCTTGGGTTGATCCGCAATGGCGGTAAGGTGTACAACCGGTCCTCCGAATGGTTGTGGTTTTTTTCGGGCTACTGCCTTGTAAACCATCAGATAGCGGCCATCGGGCATTTGGGTGACGGAAGGATTGGCCATCATCTGGGCATCATGAGCGGTTGTATCCGGGGAAATATCAATAATCGGTTTTTCATAACGTGTCCAGGGGCCGTCGGGGCTATCAGAAATGGCAACGCCAATGCGCTGATTATTACGGTGACTCCAGTTTAGCTGGTTTTTCATGGCAATTCCATTTCCCGTATTGCCCGTGTAATAGAGGTAGTATTTTCCTTTAAAAAAATGGACGGTTGGATTGTGTGTGACCATTCCATCCCAGTATTCCCGACCGCGAACAGGAAGGGCAATGTCTTTAAATTCAAACGGGCCAAATGGTGAATCAGCGATTGCGTGAGCGACTTCGGAGTGCGTCACCCAGGCATTCATCCCCAGGTTCCGGGGCCACCTTGAATAATAGATGTGGTATTTCAGATCGGTATGCGATTTTACCAGTGTTCCACACCAGATGTAGGAGCTATCGTTAATAAACCGGGCTTTTAACGGGACAGGCCGGATCATGGATTGAATATCCAGATCGCCCGGAGAACTCTGGCTTTTTGTCTGTTCACATGAACAACACAGGTAAAGAAATCCCAATAGTGCAAAAAATACTGTTCGATTCATAGGTGATTTTATTCAGTAAAATTCTGATTCATAGTTATGTGGCAGTGCCAAATGCCTGAATTCCAAAAACTGACACGGGTACATTTTCATACTGACGATATAACTGCACGGTTAATGCTGAGGTTTGCACCGGTTTTTCAAACCTAATTTCATTGCGTGAGTGATGATTTTCGGAGGTTTCATAGACTATTTGTCCCGTTTCATCACTGATTTTGTATTTCTGAACGCAAAATGGCATCGTATTTTCAGGATGACCCATCAGGCAGGATTCCATCGCATGATCAAAATCTGTATCAAACCATAAAATGAGCGACCTGATCGTTTGTGGTTTATCCCATTCGATTTTAAGAGAAGGGTTTTTATCAGTTAAAGCGGCAACCCATGAATTGGTTTTGTTTCCGTTGGGTCTGAAAACAAATGTCCGTAATTGCTCTTCATCAAATGCCTTTGGTCCCTGACTCGTTTTCAGCGCAAAATTCTTTCCGCCGGGACGGCGTTCCGGGACAAAAAATTTAATCTCGTCAACGCCAAGCGAATCATTCTGCTTTTGAACACTACGGTTAAAAACAGATAAAATACCAGTTACCCTGACGTCGGATTGCGCAACTTCAACTTTGTTGTTTCGCCCGATGAGTATGAAACCATAATTGGCTTCTTTTAATGACAAGCCAAAATCAATTGTTACCTCTGAAGTGCCATAGGGCAACTCGTATTTTTTCTGAGCCAGGCAGGAATCGGGGGTATAGTTCCCCGGTTTCTGGCTGATACAGAACCGGACATCAATTGTTGTTGATTCATCTGCCTTAAACCGGAAGACCATTGGAGAAATTTTGCCTTCTGTAAAAGGGAGCAGCATTCCGCACTCATGCTCCAGCTTTCGCCATGAACCATCGTGAGGGAGCTCCGACAGTACGAAAGCGGATGAAGGAGTTATCCGCGCTTTATTCACCAGATCATCTGCCTGTGTTGTCATTACATGAGGGATATACTGCCCGGACTGGATCAGATCTTTTTGCAGTTTCCCAATGTAGCCTTTGTAGTAAACTTCGGCAGGTGAAAGATTATTAGTGATACAAATACGTGCGGCCAGAGCTGCTGCCTGCCCGCATAAGGTGCCGGTAGAAATAACCCTTGTGGAACCAAAAGCGACATGTGAAACACTGATAAGTCTCCCGGCAAAAAAGAGATTGGAAATCTGCTGGCTGTAGATGCATCTGTATGGAATTGTATAGGTGCCTTTCGTATGATACTGGATACAACCCGGATATTTGCTGAACACTCCGTTGGATGGATGAAGATCGATTGACCAGCCGCCGTACGCGATGGCATCCTCAAAATGAGTCTGATTTATAATGTCTTGCTGGATCAATGTGTAATCGCCCATAAACCGGCGACTTTCCCGTTTGCCTGGAATGGTACTTGCCCATTCCAGGGTAAGGTTTTCAACATTCTCAAAAGTCCCTGAATTTTTGATATAATCCCAGACACCGTAAATCACTTTCCAGAGTTGATCTTTTATTTTCTCCGAATCAAAAACCCGGTCAAGTTCTCCACCCCATTCAAGCCACCAAAGGCGACATCCGCTCGAATCACGATGAATCTCCTTGTAACGGGGAATATTTTTGGGAATATCCTTTAATGCAAACGCGGGGGGTATATATTTTACGGGGGTACCGGTATCCTTACTGTAAAAGTACATCGAGTGTCCGAGCTGTTCTCCGAAATCAGCCGGCATCATAAATTTTTCGCCAAAATCAGCAGTCGTCTCAGCGCCAAGACGGAAACCTGCACCGGAAAGAAAACCCAGGATACCATCTCCTGAAGCATCGCAGAAATACGGAGCACTGATCTGGTAATGCGTTGAATTTTGGCTGCAAAATGCCAGTACTTTACCGATTTGGTTGTGATTGTTCATTTCAACCTGCGACACGGCCGTATTTAAAAGCAGCGTAATATTGGGTTCTGCCCAGACTTTGTCGATCAGAAGTGCATCAAAAAAAACAGGGTTACCCTCTTTGTTCCGGTACATATTTTCGACCAGAATTTCCTCATGTACCCCACCTTCTCTTGCCCAGCGGTTATTGTTACCCATATGACTGGTAGCGCCAAGTATCCAAAGACGAACTTCGCTTGATGCATTGCCTCCCAACACCGGTCGGTCCTGGATTAGTATAACCTTAAGTCCGGCACGCGCAGCAGTAATTGCAGAACAAACCCCTGCAATACCTCCTCCCACAACCACATAATCGGCGTTGTAATTCTTGTTGGGCAAATCCTGCGTTGACTTACCCCTTTTTGGCTTTTTACCGGGCTCTGCAACGCCGCTTAGGGGTATCCCTAAACCGGCTCCGGCTATTACGGCTCCTGATGTCTTGAAAAAGGTACGTCGGTTATTCGGTGTATTCATAACAGGTATACTTTATAATTCATTTTTTAAATGATTGAGCTGCCGGGCAGCTGTCGTCAGAGCAACAGAGATCGCGCTGGTGCAGGTATAAGAAAGGCTGGCCATAAGAACCAGCCTTTCACTATTTACTGAAAATAATTACCATCCGGGATTTTGACCTAAGCCTGGATTTAAACTTAATTCTGTTTCAGGGATCGGCCATAAATAGTCACGGCTTTTATTAAAGTTCGTTCTGATCAGTACCCGGTAATCGGTGGATGGGTGTGGCACATAGTTAGCCTCATCATATATTGGATCTCCAAATTCATCGAACTGAACAGGTTTGTATCCGGCAGGGTCACCTAAAACAGGTCTTCCAAAGATTGGCCTGGTCAATACAACCTCGGCACGCTTCCAACGCAGAAGGTCCTGATAACGAAGGTTTTCGTTCCATAGCTCTGCCTTGCGTTCAGATCGGACAATCCTGGTCATTTCTGCCTTGCTTAATCCGGCTGGAATAGCAGGCATATTCACATCACCGCGGCCGCGAATATCATTAATCGCTTTTAAGCAATCGGCATCTATCTGACCTAACTCGATCTTTGCCTCTGCAAAGGTCAGCAACACTTCCGGATAACGGCAAAGCATAAACGGATTCTCACATTGAGTAAGCTTGGCAACATACTTAAAATCATAATATTTACGCACCATATAACCCGTAAAAGAGGTAAACTCGGTGGAGTTATAACTATCAAGGTTCTTTACAGATAAACCAGCACTATTCAATGTGTTAGGTTTGTCTTTACGGGTATCGTAAATATAACCATTCCACATATCACCTGGAATAACAAATGAATAACGCATGCGCGGGTCGCGGTTGTTATACGGATTTGCCTTATCATACAAAGGCGACTTGCTGATGTCCAGACCATCGGTACAAAGGTAGGAGTCCAGCATGTTTTGTGTAGGAACAATGGTTGTGTAACCACCAGCTACTGAACGGGCACTTGTATATTGCGCAAAAGGTGTAGCGTTATTTGCAGTAACCAGGTGACCTTGTGTGAATATTTGCTCTGTATTCGCCGGACTGTTGAGAACTGCTTCAGTAAATAAAGTTGCGTAACTGGGCATCAGACTGTATTTCTTCGAATCAATTACTGATTTTGCCGCTGCTGCTGCTGTTGTCCAGTCATTATTTTGCAGGGCAGCACGTGCTTTATAAGACATGGCAGCACCACTGGTTACGCGACCTAATGTTTTTATAGCAGAACCTGTTAATAACTCCGCTGATTTATCAAAGTCTGCATAGATTTTCTGCAATACTTCCGCTTTTGCGGTACGGGTCACTTTTTTTCCTTCATCCACAGATGTAACGGGTTTGTCTAGATAAACAACATCCCCAAACATATTGGTTAAGCGCAAATAATAATAGGCGCGAAGGAAGTAAACTTCACCCTGGAACTGTTTTACTTTATCAGCAGCTATTTTATCCTTGTTCGCCTCAATCTTTTGGAGCATTAAGTTACAGCGGCCAATTCCCTGGTACATATTGAGCCACAAGGTTCTAAAGTACCCATCCTTAAAATCTAAAACAGACATCAGGATGTTTTGTGCAAACCCGCCACCACGAATAAAGACGATATCAGATAAGGCATCCCAACTATATTCAGGGGCCAAATATCCATTATTACTCGCTACAACAAAGGAGTAGCATGCATTCACACCCCCTTGAATTTCTGTTTCATTGGTGTAGAATGTTCCGGCTGAAGGAACATCCAACGGATAGCGTTCAAGCGCTGTGTCACAACCAGTAACCAACAGTAACACTGTCATTACTATATATATGATATTTTTTTTCATTTTTATTTCAATTTATTTCCTGTAATAAAATTCATTAAAATTTTACTTCCACGCCAAATGTGTAAGTTGAGAGCAGTGGATAACTGTTCTGCACACTTTCAGGCGATTCCGGATCCATACCAAGAGGCATTTTACTTGTTGTAAATACATTAGTTCCATTGGCATAGAAACGAACACCCGAAACAGCCTTGTTTTTGAACAAATGACCGGGTAAAGTATATCCCAGTTGAATATTCTTCAAACGGAAATACGCGGCGCTAACCCGCCAGTAAGTAGATGCCTGCGTGTTGTTCGAATGCTGATTGATGGACAATCGCGGATAAGCTGCATTTGGATTGGGGTTTGCTTCGTTCCAACGATCCAGATGTTGCTCCAAAAGAGTTGATGCATTTGCGAATGGATAGGCTAACCAACCGGAGACATACCCATCACGTTTGGCAACACCCTGGAAAAAAAGTGCAAAGTCAAAGCCCTTGAAGGCAGTATATAAATCCAGGGAATAGGTCAGGCGGGGAATAGGATTGCCAAAAACAGCGCGGTCAGTACCAGTGATTTTTTTGTCGGCTGCATCAAATATACCATCACCATCGGTATCCACAGTTAACTGATCGATATACCGGATATCGCCTCCCTGTAATTTTCCGAATTGAGCAACCGGATGAGCACGCGCTTCGGTGAATGAACTAAAAAGACCGTCGGCTATGTAACCATATAAGGCATCGATCGGATCGCCTACCTGCCTGACATGTACACCATTTACCTGGGGTGCCAGACCGCCAAAATTCGTTATCCGGTTATGTACATCCGACAGAATACCAGTTACCTTGTAATAGAATTCCCCCCTGGTATTGTTATGCGAGATGGTTAAATCCCAGCCTTTGTTTTCTACTGAGCCTGCATTTTGCTTGGGCGAGTTAGCATAACCCATTACTCCGGGAATCGCAATATTCAGCAGAATATCGCGCGTATCTTTCTTGTACCAGTCAAATGTTACATCAAATTTATTTTTGAAGAAAGATAAGTCAACGCCAAAATCGATCATTTTGGTTGACTCCCATGTAATATCGTTCAACGCGTAATTGACAGGGGCATAACCAGGATTTAATATGCCACCAAAAACGGTGTATTGATTTGTTGCCACATTTAGCGCAAAAGGATAATTGGAACCCAAACCGGATTGATTACCCAATTCACCCCAGGAAGCACGCAGTTTACCATTGCTTAACCATTCAAATTTTTCCATGAAAGGTTCAGCCGAGAAACGCCATGCTCCTGAGAAAGACGGGAAAAGACCCCACTTATAACCGGTCGCAAAACGGGAAGAACCATCATAACGGATGTTGGCTTCCAACAGGTATTTACCTGCAAAACCATAATTCAAACGGCCAAAGTATGACATCAAAGCCCATTCGGTAGTATAGCCGCTATTGGTCATTCCGGTTGGATCATACGAATTGATCTCTTCAAATTGCTGGAAATTGTTTCCTTGCCTGTAAGCATAGAGGTTGTTGAAAGTATTTGTTAAATACTGGAAACCACCAAAAGCAGTAATATCATGGTTTCCTAAAGTTTTGGTGTAATTCATAAGGATGTTAATGTCATCCTCCCGGGTTTTTTCTCTTGTTTCGCCAATCGTCGAAAAGCTTTGATAAGCGCCGACCGGCCCCAGTATTGGGAGCCCTGTCTTATAGTCATAAACATAAGTCGTTTTATTGACATCTTTAAAACTGGCTGAAGATAATTTTGGGGCAAACGATAAGTCTATCCGCATGCCCGTAAAAGGAGTAATGGTAGCACTAATTTTGGCAATTGTTTCCTGCCAGTTTTCGTAACGCATTACCAGACCATCGTATATATATTGCATTGCATGAGGTGTACCGGCATAACTTGATCCCCATATCCCATTCGAATAACGAGTCTGATAAATGGCGGGTTGCCTCATGAGTCCTTCAATAAGCGTACTCCCGGCTGCATCGTCAGAAAGTGTATTGCGTATGGATAAATCGAAACCAAACTCAATATATTTATTCATCGTGTAACTGTTGTTGGAACGCACACCGTAACGTTTGTATTCAGAGTTTGGAACATGGGCATCCTGCCAGGTATAATTAACAGAGGTATTTGACCTTAATTTATCATTTCCCAAAGAGAAACCAAGGTATTGCTGCGTTTGAGTCGCATGTTTCTTCCAGGTTTCTCTCATCATATCCGTGTTTGGATAGGCATCGCGATCTGTAGCATTTTTGAACGCATCAATTTTGTCAGGGCCATATACACTCCCCCCGGGGACACCGAGGTCATTGCGCAGGTCGTTACCGTTTGCTTCATCATACACGGCCATATAGTCCCAGGCAGTTGCATTTTTTGGAATTTCCAAAGGTGTTGAGAAACCTATGGAGCCTTTGTAAGTTACACTCACCTTATCTGCTTTTCCGCGTTTGGTGGTAATCAAAATTACACCGTTGGCAGCCCTTGAACCGTAAATTGAAGCAGAAGCAGCATCCTTTAAGATTGACATGTTTTCGATGTCGTTCGGATCAACCGCATCAAGCGAGGAAGCCACACCATCCACCAATACTAATGGATTATTGTCATTAATTGTACCAATACCGCGGATACGGACGGAGGTGTTTTCTTTGCCGGGCTTGCCATTGTTCGAGGTTACAGTTACACCGGCTGCCATACCTTGTAAAGCTTGCGAAGTCTGTATTGTACTTCGCTTTGCAAGCGCTTCACCCTTTAATGATTCAATAGAACCTGAAAGATTAACTTTTTTTTGTGTGCCATAACCAACGGCTACAACCTCCTCTAAACCGATAGAAACCAATTGAAGCTTTATGTCGGCAGTGTTTTTGCCCGTGATGTTTACATCCTGTGGTTCAAACCCGATAAATGAGAACGTGAGGATTTTGGTAGCTTCGGGAACCTGGATCTTGTAATTCCCGTCTGCATCTGTAATGGTTCCGATGGTTGTTCCTTTTACCACAACATTTGCTCCGGGTACCGGGTCGTTCGACTCATCGGTCACACGTCCCGTCACATTCTTCTGCTGCGCAAACAGTACGGAAAAAGTGAGGATTAATGAAAAAAGCAAAATGATTCTTTTCATAATTTTAAATTTAATTGTATAACCTATTAACTGATAAAAATTTCAAAAATTGCAGCCGGAACCAAATCGGACGGATGCTCTATTTCGATTCGCAGATCCGAAGTTTCAACAGGATAAGGGAAATGTAGTTGGTTAATTGTCTGGTGATTCACTTTGTTAGTAACGATCAGCGCGTTCTTATTATAAATCCGGTAGTTCTGCACACAAAACGGTATTACATCTTCGGAATGACCCATCTGGGATGATTCCATTGGGTGGTCAAAATCGGTGTCAAAAAATAATGTCACTAAATTAATCATTTTTGGTTTATCCCAGGTCAGATTTATGGAAGGATTTTGATCATTTAAATCTGCCAGCCAGGCATTGGGCTGAAGGTAGGGACGGGTGTATCCGTTGACTATATTTTGCCGGGCAAAGCAATAAAGTGCAGGAGAAATCGTCATCGCGATGTTCTGCCCTTTGGGCCTGCGCTCGGGACACCAGAATTCAAAAGAATCGAAACCGCTTTGATCGGGTGGCACCTGTTTGCCAAAGTTGTTAACCGCCGGATTGGTCTTATTGAATACGGAGACAATACCGGTGATTCTTCGTTGGCTGCAACGGATCTTTACATCAGGATTAATTCTGAATATCAGAAAGGCATACTGGTCGTTATCCAGGGTGTTCTTAAAATTAATGGTTACCTGCTGAATTCCCACGTCGAGTGAAATAGTTTGTTTTTCTATCAGCACATCAGGGGTGAAATTGTGGGTTTTCGAACTGCATCGAAGTTCTGCTTCAATTGTTGTCGCAATCTGCGCATTGGCTGATATTTCAAAACTGTACTGAGTATTTTTTTTAAGGGGCAAAAGCTGTCCTGCGGCAATGTCCAGATCCAGCCAGTCCCCGTCAAACGGAATCTGGTCAAGTATCATTTCGCTTGAAGCCGTAATTTGTGCCAAAGCAGCCAGATTTTCTTTTTGATCAATTGGTACACCCGGAATGCTTTGCCCGTTGATATTTAGTTTTTGCTGCAGCAGTTTAATTGTTCCATTTTCAACGAAATCGGCGGGTTTTAAATCAAGTTGACAGCACAATGCAGCGGCCATTCCTACTGCCTGTGCCCCGTGAGCCGACGTGGCCATTACCCGTGTGGAACCAAAAGCCACATGTGAGGCACTGATTAACCGGCCTGCAATAAACAGGTTTTTGATATCCTTACTGATGAAACAACGGTATGGAATTTCGTAGATCCCTTTGGCGTGATATTGGTTGCAGCTGGGCAGATCCGAAAAAACACCATCAGCAGGATGTAAATCGATCGCCCAACCACCGAACGATACGGTATCGTAGAAATGCTTCTGTTCGACTAAGTCCTGTTGTTTAAGCATATACGGCCCTTCAAATCGCCTGCTTTCACGTTTCCCGGGAATAGTTCCCACCCACTCGAGTGATAAATTTTCAGAATCCGGGAATTTTCCTGAATTTTTTATATAATCCCAGACGCCATAAATCACACTCCAGAGCTCCCATTTGATCTCTTCTGTATCGTGGACGGTATCTCTGCGTCCGCCATATTCAAACCACCAGAAATTGCACCCAAGATCACTCGTTTTAATATTTCGGAAGCGGGGAATTTTAGTGATATCCCTGAGTGCATAGGATGGTGCGATATATTTTACGGGCTTACCCGTGTTTTTACTGTAGAAATAGATAGTGTGTCCTAAAAGTTGTCCGTAATCTTCAGTTGGAGTAAAACCCTCATTAAATTCAGATTTAAATTCAGCTCCCATCCTGAAAGAAGCACCAGCACCAAAAGCTACAATTCCATCACCGGATGCGTCGCAAAACAAGGGAGCGCTGAGAATATAACCCGTGGAATTCTGACTGCAAAAAGCCTTCAGCGATGAGATCGTTGCATCATCCTTTTTTTCAACGGCATAAACCATGGTGTTGAGAAACAGGGTTATATTGGGCTCGTTAGTGACTTTTTCCAGTAAAATGGTATCAAAAATTATGGCATTACCCTCCTTATTACGATAGAGGTTTTCAACCAGAATCTCGTCAATCACGCCGCCTTCACGGGCCCACCTGTTATTATTGCCCATGTGTGAGGTGGCTCCAAGCACCCAAAGCCGGACTTCGCTCGATGAATTACCTCCCAAAACGGGGCGGTCCTGGATCAGCAGAACCTTGATTCCTGCCCTTGCTGCAGTAATTGCTGCACAGGTGCCCGCCAAACCTCCACCTGCCACCACAAGGTCTGCATTCAATATTTTTGATCTGGATTCTCTTTTTGTAGCAAAGGATTCTTTTATCACGATTTTCTCTTTTAATAGTGAATTTGACAATAGATAATGGAAACTCTTTATTGTCGTATTTTTCACCCCCAACCCCCTGAAGGGGACTCATGCTTCTAATATCGTCAGTGCTTGTGAACTGCGAAAGTCCCCTTTAGGGGATTTAGGGGTAAATCAAGAAAAGAATACGACATTTATTCATTCTTTTTAACTTATCAACAATTAATTATTCCCCGCGACAACAAACCCTTTCGGATTCATCAGCTCATAATGAAGTACGGTTTGTTGCGCCGGTATTGTGAAAGACTGGTTTTGTCCGGGTGAGAGTTCATTCAGTTTAAATACCGCAGTTGTCTGGTTTGTCCAGGTGATCTTTAACTGGTAACCTTTTAAAACAAACGACGGAAAATCGGACCTGGACCGGATATTAATGCTTTGGCCCTGTATGGTTACAATGGCGGGTGAAAGTTCTGACTGAAAGGTAGCATAAATTCCCCTTGGCTTTCTTTGTGTATCCACAATGCCCCACTCACGCGATCCGCTAACAGGATTCGTGCCCACAAACCGGCTTTTGTAATATTAAAACTCCAGTAGGAACAACCCACAATGAAAGGTCTTTCGCGCAGAATACTGATGACATCACGCAGGTATTGCGACCTTACTTCTTCATTTTCAACCTGGTCGGCACGCTGACCAAATTCACTGATAAAGATGGGTTTGTCAGGATATTTTTGATGTAATTCATCGGCCATTTGGGCAAATTGTTCCTTCGGACTATAGATGTTGATGTTCAAAAAATCGCAATACCTGAAACTATCGTGAGGAACATTCAACTCAGCTGCTGCCTTGCCATGGCCAATGAAAGTTAACAACCGGGTATTGTCCAGTTTTTTGTAAACACCCATCTGGTAAGCTGTCCAGGCATCGCCTTCGGGAGTCCATGACTGGTATTCATTACCTGTACTCCAGGCAAAAATGGATGGGCTGTTCCAGTCGCGTTCAACTAATTCTTTCACCTGCGAGGCATAGTTGGCCCGCACTTGTTCGTTCTTGAGGTAAACAGGAGAAATCTGCCAGTTAGGGATTTCTCCAATGATCAGAAATCCATTCTCATCGGCCCATTGAATAAAGCTTCGGTTGGGAGGGGTATGATTCAAACGGGCCATAATCATATTCCCGTTACGCATGATTCGCATATCTAATTCTGCAATTTCTTTTGGGTCGCTGGAACCATAAACCGGGTGATCGGCATGACGGTTTGCACCAGCTACCCGGAATGTCTTTCCATTGATCAGCATTTGCACTCCCTTTACCTCAATTTTCCGGATCCCAAAGTATGCTTGAAATGTTTCTTCCGGAGCGATTCCTGATTTTTGAAAAGTGGTTTTAATATCATAAAGATTGGGATTATCAAAGTCCCACAATACTACATCACGCGCGGGAAGGCTTATATTTAATTCTATTGCCTGAGTGGTATATGGAGCAATCTTTATGGACTGAGTTAATGGGGTATTTTTAGAAGGAGTAATTTCTTTGCCGGTTGCCCTGTTTGTTATTGCGTACAGGATCGTAATGGTTGTATCGGCGAATGAATTATTGGTAATCCAGCTGATTGTTTTAATTGCAGCAGTTCCGTTACTTAAGTTGGGCACAGATTCTATTTTCTGTTTTTCGACGAAAACCTTCCCGGTAATCACCAGGGCTACATCGCGCGTTATTCCTCCATATTCGTACCATGGGTATAACTGATCATTGGGATTTGATCCGGCCCGGGAACCGGGAACCAAATAATCGTTCCACGAATTGTCAACTTCAACTGAAATCACATTTGTTTCAGGGAACCTGAGGTATTTGGTGGCATCAATTTCAAACGGGGTATAACCACCTTCATGTGCACCGGCAAAAGTCCCGTTGATAAAAATCCGGCAACGATAAAAAACTGCCTCAAACTGCAGCCTCGCAGTTTTGGAATTCAGACTTCCGGGTATCTTAAATCCCTTTTTATACCATGCTTTTCCGAAATGATTGTAGCGGTTGTCAACGCTCCAGCAATGTGGCACTTTAACCACATCCCATCCGCTCCAGGTAAACGATCCGTTGGTTTCCTTCACATCTCCCGGAAGATGCCAGTCATTCTGCTCTCCGCGGCTGAGCGGATCCAACGCGAAATGCCATTCGCCGCTCAGGGTTAATTTTTGGGCAAAACCAGGAAAGCTGCCAAAAATTAACAGCAGAAAAATAAGGCCATACTTTGTAGATAATAATCTCATATGTTGATTTTTATAAATTTCACCAACTGAATGCCTATAAGTAATATTTCATTTCAATCTGAACAGAATGCACTCGTTCTGGATATAAGTAATGGAACTATTTATTGTCGTATTTTTCACCCCCAACCCCTAAAGGGGAGTAATGCTTCTAGCATCGTCAGTGCTTGAGAGTAGCGAAAGTCCCGATTCTATCGGGATTTAGGGGTAAATCAAGAAAAAAATACGACATTTATTCTTTCTTATAACTTAAACCAGATTACAGAGCCTTTATTTTCGATTTTTTAGGCATAATTTTATAGCCGATCAGTAACAGGATAACCGCCATTCCAATTACGTAACCCCGCCCGTTTTGCGCCATCACTCCCAATACTCCGATAATAAATCCGGTAGCAAGAATTCCTATTGCAATCATCTTAAGTCCCTGGTTGTTCTCTTCTGCCGATTCAATCGCAGAAATAACGTCCGGAACAGGTTTGCCTGTTGTACTGGCCAGGTATTTAAGGTATTGGGTTTCAGGTTTATTTTTTAATCGCAGGGTGATCTCTATGATCATCAGGATAACAGCCGGAACCCCAACACCCAGCATCATTTCCCCTTCGCGCGAAAGGTTAAATCCGCTGAATAAAGGGAGAATAAATTTGAAAAATAATGTGATTATGAGCGAAACGATGGTGGTCGACAATGTTGTAAAGCCGGTTTGCTTTTTGGAGTAGAGTGACCATATCAACGGGAGATACATCGGACATCCCGTCAGGGCTGCCACACTGAGTACAACCTCTTTTGCTCCGCCCATCAGCGGGACGAGCATTGCAATACCAATAGTCAGCAATCCAAATACCAGGGTAGAGGATTTTGCGATGATCATTAACCGTTTTTCGGTGGCCAATGGGAATTTACTTTTATATAAATCATTGGTAATCACACCCGCAGATATATTTAATACACCCTGAACAGAGCTGTTAGTGGCGAAAACCAGGCTGATCAGCATCAAACCCAGCATTCCTGCCGGCAGTACTTCTTTACACATCATCAGATAGGCCCCTTCGTCCTGCAATCCGGTGAGTTCAGGGTTTAAGGCACGGTATATCATCGGAGGAAGCATCCAGATCACCGGACTTACCAGGTATAAAATGCCAAACAAGATGCCTACTTTCCTGGCGTCTGCGGGGGTTGCAACACTCGTATAACGCTGAACAAACCCCCACTGTCCGCTGAGATAGAAGAAGTTATATAACCCGAACCCGATCAGGAAATTCAAAGTGTACTCATGATTGGATAAATTGAAGAATCCATCGCCGGGAACAGAATTAATGAATTCTCCAATTCCGCCTATTTTTTCAAGCGATAACGGAACCACCACAATCGCCGCCGCAGTAAGGATCACAAATTGAAGCGTGTCGGTTACAACAACTGCCCACAATCCACCCAATGAAGTGTAAATGATCACGATAGTTCCCAATAATGCAATGGAAAGATATAGCGGAATCCCGGTTGATACTTCTAAAATTCTGGAAACGGCATAGATATAGACGCCGGTCATAAAAAGCATAATCGAGAGATAGATATAGGAATAACTTTTCTGAACCCTTGAACCGAAACGGTTCGATATGTATTCAGCGGCTGTCAATGATTTGGTTTTATGCCATTTAGGGGCAATCACAAAACCTACCAGGAAACCTGCCAGGCACATGGTCCATTGAATGGTAATGGCCACCCAACCCGAAGTATAAGCAATTGATCCCCAAACGACAAATGTTCCTGCTGACACAAAGCCCATGAAGAGTGACAGGCCATTTATCCACCAGGGTACAGCACCTCCGGCTGCGAAAAATGATTTCATATCCTTGCCCGAGGTTTTTGAGAAGGAGAGTCCGATAGCCAGTATCAGGACTGAAAACAGTACTATAATGATATAATCGGGAAGGGTCATGCAATAATTTTTAGCTGGTAGTTTATCGAATAACAATGTTAAAACTTTGCTTAGACAAAGGGAACAAAAATTCCAAATTCTTTTCCGGTAACGTTTCCGAAAACGTTTTTATTTCCGGAAACGTTTCCGGAAATCATTTTCATTGAATACTTTTACCAAAAAATAAGATCTTCACAGAAAAATTGAAAGCAGCCAGCAGCCAGCAACCAGTAGCCAGCCGCTCCCGATGTATCGGGACCAGCCGCCAGTTTTTACGGAGAATAAATTATTAAATTAATTATCCTATTGAAATGAAGCATGTAACCATTAAGGATGTTGCCAAACGGCTGAACTGCTCTGTGTCAACGATTTCGAGGGCATTCAATGATAAATATGATATCCGGAAAGAGACCAGGGACCGGATAATGGCAATTGCCAAAGAGATGGGATATTCGCCCAATCCAATTGCCAAAAGTTTACTGAAGCAATGCTCCAACCAGATTGGCGTAGTTGTTCCGGAATTTGTCAATGCTTTTTTTCCAGAAGTGATTATCGGTATTCAGGAGGTTTTTATTAAAAAAGGATACCAGGTGCTCATTATGCAATCGGGCGAATCGCACATTACCGAGCTTGAAAATGTAAAGACCCTGGAAAACAACATGGTTGATGGAATGATTATTTCATTGGCGCTGGGAACAACAAATGTGGACTATTACAAGAATCTTATCCGGAAGGGGTTTCCATTGGTGTTTTTCAATCGGGTATCGAATGAACTGGAAACTTCCAAGGTCCTGATAGACGACTACAAATGGGCCTTCTTTGCAACAGAACATCTTATTTATCAAGGCTATAAAAAGATATTTCATTTTGGAGGGCCAGAAGGTTTAATGTTTTCGAATAACCGAAAGAGTGGCTTTATTGATGCTCACCGAAAACACAAGCTCCCAATTGATGAAGGTTCTATTATCGAAACAGGGGTAATGATCAAAGACGGCGAACGGGTAATGGAAAAACTTATCAACGAAAAGAACATCCCTGAAGCAATCTTTGCTGTGAATGATCCGACAGCAATCGGCGCCATGTTAATCCTGAAAAAGTATGGATTTAAAATACCTGCCGATGTTGCAATTGTTGGATTTACCGAAACAAAATTAGCAACACTGATCGATCCGCCATTGACAAGCGTTGCACAGCCCACAAATGAAATTGGAAGAACTGCAGCGCTGTTGCTTTTAGACCAGATAGAAAACAAAGGAATCTTTGTGCCGCAAACTGTGATCTTAAACGGTCGTCTGAATGTGCGTGAATCGTCGATGAAATTTACTGAAGGTTAATTGCAATATTTAAACTGAAAGATTGGATGGCTTTTTTATTTCCGGATTTATTACCCTGTTTTCTATTTACGTTTGTTCTTTTTTTAATAACTTTCCCGATCCCCTAAACAAAAAAAGTAAGATGAATAAACTATATTTTGTAGTACTTCTGTTGATTGCTTTCGGAGGCCACGCCAGTCAAAAACACAGCAAATCACCGATTAAACAATCGCCGGAAATGGTGGCTGCACGAGACGTGCTTAATCGGGTAATAGGAGATCATGCAAATTCAATCAAATTGGAAATGCTGCCGGCAACAGGTGGTACGGACACGTACGAGTATATTTGTACAAATGGTGTATTCACGGTTAAAGGATCCAGTGTTTCGGCGCTGACGCGAGGCACATATGATTATCTGAGATACAAGCATCTGGGCATGCTGGACTGGAGTGGACCTCAGTTTCGGTTGCCTAAGCAATGGCCCGATGCACCGTTGACAAAGGTCACGACCCCTTTTCGGATCCGGCATGCTTACAATGCCGTAACATCAGGTTATACAACTCCCTTTTGGGACTGGAAAAGATGGGAACAGGAACTCGACTGGCAGGCTATGCATGGCTTTAACATGGTTCTTGCACCTGTTGCTACTGAAGCTATTGCAGCCCGGGTATGGAAACGGCTTGGGCTTACACCGGAAGAGATTGATGAATTTAGTGTTGGACCAGCTCATCTTCCATTTATCAGGATGGGCTGTATTACCGGGGTTGGTGGCTCATTGCCGCAAAAATGGCATGAGGATCAGATTGCCCTTCAGCATCAACTATTAAATAGGATGAACGAATTAGGGATTGATCCTGTAATCCAGTCGTTTGCTGGTTTTGTTCCCAAAGCATTGAAGCGGATTTATCCGAATACAGTATTTCATAATACCTTGTGGAATGCAGGGTTTCTTCCTTCACAACGACCGGTGCTGATTATGCCCAATGATGAATTATTTGCTACAATCACCAAAATGTACATGGAAGAATGGCAAAAAGAGTTCGGAACTGCTGAATATTTTATGGCAGATAGTTTTAATGAAATGGAACTTCCTAAAACCGACAAACCCGTTACCGAAATGCTTGCCGACTATGGTGAAAAGACTTATAATGCAATCAAATCTGGTGCACCCAATGCTACCTGGGTTATTCAGGGATGGATGTTTGCCTACCAACGACATATCTGGAATACTGAAACTGTAAAAGCTTTGTTCAGCAGAATTCCTGATGACAAGATTCTGATTCTGAATTATGCGAACGATTATGAAAATAACTGGCAACCCATGAATGCTTTTAATGGCAAACAATGGGTATATGGTTTTGTACCCAACATGGGTGGAAAAACAGCCTATACCGGCGTTCTTTCGTTGTATGCTGCCGGTGCTGCCCGAGCCTGGAATTCTCCGGGCAAAAAAAATCTGGTCGGTTTTACAATTTCCGGCGAAGGACTTGAAAACAATAATGTTGTATATGAATTACTGACCGATGCAGCCTGGAGCAACGATTCGATTAACCTGGACAGCTGGTTGCAAAAATATAGCATTAACCGATACGGGGCATGTCCCGATCCGATAACAAAATCCTGGAATTTGCTTCGACAAAGCTGTTACAATAATCTGCTTCCACATCCGCAGTTTGGCTGGCAATTAGGTCAGTGTAAGGTTGGAAATGTTAACAGCGATCCTAAGTTTTTCGAAGCTACCGTTTTGTTTTTGTCCTGTTCCGATCAATTGGGAAAGGTTCCCGGTTTTCGAGCCGATGCTATTGAACGGGCTGCCATAACGCTATCGCTGAAAGCCGATCAGTGGTTTGCGGCGGCTTCAAAAGCATATTTGTCAGGAAATACAAGTGTCGGCAATAATGCGGGGAAACGAGGACTGGAATTGTTGTCCGAACTCGACCGCTTATTGGAGTCGCATCCCCTTAACAGGCTGGACCGCTGGCTTGCTTTTGCCCATTCACAGAGCACCGATCCTAAATTGCAAAAATACTACGAATCGAATGCCCGCCAGATTATTACAGTTTGGGGACCTCCGGTAAACGACTACTCATGCCGAATGTGGAGTGGTTTGGTACGCGATTTCTACCGCGAACGCATGGCCCGCATCCTTGAGTCACTTAAAACTGGCGAGACATTCGATAAAAAAACATGGGAGGCCGATTGGGTAGCAGGTTCCGGAATAAGTAAGGTTTCTGCATTCGATAATCCCCTGCAAGCAGCCCGTGAACTGGTAACCAAAGCTCTTGCCGCAGAATTACCTGAACTATAAAGAAAAAGAATATGACCAGAAATATTTATCTGGGAATTGATATCGGAGGAACCTGGCTTAAAGGAGTTGCTTTCGAATGGAAAGGTGACAAACCATTTAGTGCTTTGCCTGTGTTGATTAAAACCCTTCAGGTTGTTAAAGTGAAAAGTCGTTTAGCAGAGGATGCTGTTTTGAATGATTTCACTGGAGCTTTGGATGAATTAATAACTCAATTAATTGAATCCGGTGATTGTGTAAAAGGCATTGGTATTTCAACCGCCGGTATTGTTGATTATCAGGGCAAACAACTTTTAATTGCCTCGAAACATCTTCATGTACTTCTGGATAAGGGTTGGACGGACTATTTACAAAACCGTTTTGGCACAAGTGTAACGATAATTAATGATGCGGAAGCTGCTGCAATTGGTGCTGCTTCACTTGGTTATTTGAGCGAAAACCGGATTATTGGTGTGATGCCTGTTGGTACCGGTTTGGGATTTTCGGTTTGGCGTAATGGTAGGAGGTGGACTCCTAATTTCTCATTGCCCCTTTTGGGATGTATTTATACTCCGGAAGGTTATTATGACAACTTGTCAAGCGCTACGGCATTATCAAATTTTGATAAAGAAGGTAACCTGTGTCATATTTTTACTAAAGATGAGCATCGTTCTCATCGCGAAAAATATATTAAAGATTTGGCGGGAATTATTTCTACTGCGCACATCATTTACGGAGTTGATAAGATTCTGATTGGTGGCGGATTGGCGGAAGCAGTGACAGCAATCGATTTTCCCATGGCTAAATTGATAATGGCTGAGATGAAAAGAGAGGCATTGCTTACAAGTCCGCAGGTTGAAGTACAGCTGATGCCTGAGGGTAATTTACTTCCACTAATTGGAAGCACCCTGTTGGCCATCGGGGAAGAAAAAGCTCAATCCACCCGCTTTCAAAAAGAATACGCTGCTTTTAATACCGAGAAACCGTATGCTGAGCAACTTCGTTTGGAGGAGTTTTCTTCAACAGGACTTATTCAGATTCTGTGGCAAGCGGAGCAGGAGGCCGGATCTGATTTTGAGTTATCAATACCTGCGATTGCCGGTGTTGTGGAAAAAGTCACGGAAAGATTGCTCACCGGAGGACGTTTAATTTTTGTTGGTGCAGGCACAAGTGGCCGCCTGGCAGCGATCGATGCCATCGAGATTGCATGTACTTTTGGCTTTCCTCGCGATCGGGTTTTAACCTTTATCGCCGGGGGTATTGCCGATGCTTCCATTGATATCGAAACCCGTTTTGAAGAAGACGCGAGTAGTGTTCCCGACCTTTTGTATGCAAATGTTTCTGAGAAAGACGTTGTGGTAGGTATTTCGGCCAGCGGCTCTGCCTATTATGTGCAATCGGCACTAGGGTTTGCCAAATCGGTTGGCGCTTACAGTGTGATGATACAGGAAGAAGCATCAGAGATATTGCCATTTTGTGATGAAGTCATTGCGCTTCGGTCAGGGAATGAAGTGCTGGCCGGTTCAACAAGGATGAAAGCTGGCACCGCGACCAAAAAGGTGTTAAACTTTCTTTCGACTTCGGTTATGGTACGGTTAGGGAAAGTCCATGGTTGCTACATGACCGATTTGGAGTGCATTAATGAGAAATTAATAAAACGGGCGGAATTCATACTTAATGTATTATTTGATATGGATCAGAAGCAGGCTTACCAGTTGTTGCATGATCACCATTTAAATCTAAATCAGGCAATTAATTCACTTCAGACAAAAAAGAGCAACTAAATATGCAATCTAAACCTAATTACCTGGTTCCCCTGATTTTTGTGGGAATGTTTTTCCTTCTGCTCGGATTTTCACTTGGTATCAACGGCCTGCTCATCCCATATTTGAAAAAGGCGCTTTCATTGAGTAATGCTGATTCATATCTTGTTTTGACCGCATCATTTAGCGCATTTGTCGTTTTAGGTTACCCTTCCGGTTTAGTGATAAAAAGAATGGGATACAAGAAGAGCATTATAATTTCATTTGCAATTTTTGCGTTTGGTCTTTACCTGTTTATTCCTTCAGCAAAACTGGAGAGTTTAAGCCTATTCCTGACTGCCTCTTTTGTTTGCGGCTCTGCAAACACTTTACTGCAAACAGCAGTAAATCCTTACATTACTATTTTAGGTCCTGTTGAGTCGGCAGCCAGACGTTTGAGCATTATGGTGATATGCAACAGGGCAGGTTGGGCAATTGCCCCTATATTTTTAGCGATGTTTCTGGATTTATCCCAAATTAACATGCAACTCTCTGATATGTATTTACCCTTTTATCTGATAGTTGGAGTATTTATTTTGCTGGGCATTGTAACCTGTTTTGCGCCTCTTCCGGAAATAAAGGCTGAAGGAGAAGATGATGAAGATGTGCCAGAGTGGGCTGACAATCAATGGAATATTAACGGTTCGAAAAAAAATATCTGGCAATTTCCTCATTTATTGTTGGGCGTGGTGACCTTGTTCTTTTTTGTAGGAGTTGACACGCTTACTCTTGTTTCACCTGTTGACTTTGCCAATACACTTGGGCTGGCCAATCCGGAACGATACACCATGCATACTGTGATCGCAACATCGTTGGGTTGCATATTGGGAATAATTGTTATTCCCCGTTATATCTCCCAGTTGTCGGCCCTGAAAATTGGCTCCCTGTCAGGACTAATTATTTCAATCCTAATTATTCTCTTTCCCGCTGAAACAGCGATACATTTAGTTTCATTCATGGGTTTTGCGATTTCTATTGTCTGGGGAGCTGTATGGCCGTTAGCGATATCACATTTAGGCCGGTTCACAAAAACGGGTGCATCATTTCTGGTAATGGCGATTGTTGGAGGGGCAATTCTTCCTTTATGTTTTGGATGGTTGAAAGATGCTTTAGGCGATATTCAACAGGCATACTGGCTATTTGTTCCTGGTCTGTTGTTTATCGTTTTTTATGCCTTCAAGGGATATCAGATCGGATTAAAAAACGAATAATAGTTCAGTTTAAATGATTGATTATAAGGGTTTATTTTAATCCGGAAATGATACTCAGATGAGGATCATTGATTACGCTTGGAATTAAGCTGAAATAATTACAGATGCCTGTAACACAGACGGATCGTATCGAGAGCGGATTCCGGCATGCACGCTTCAGGTGGGAGTTCATTAATTATACATTGTGCGAAATATTCACTTTCGTAACGAAAGCCATCACCCGCGTTACCGGCCGGAACCTCTTCGAGAGTAGTGTCCGTGGCGATTTGAATGGTATCATTTTTAAATGTTGTATACTGGACACTCGCATTTTCAAACCGGGCCATATAACCCGCCTGGAAAGGGAAGGATGGATGAAACGTATTTCCACCTTCAATTTTGACATTTATATTTCTTTCAGGGTAATTCCATAATGCACTGATATAATCATGATTGCTGAAAACTCCTGGCAGATAGTGACATTTTATGCTTCCGGGTTCTCCAAGTACATAATTTGCGAAATCAATGTCATGAATGGTCATGTCGAAAAGCGCTCCGCCCGAAGAGCCAAAGCTGAGCAGCTTCTCTTTCCATTGGCCCCATGCGGGAGCTCCTGCGAATCTTGATAAGGAAAGAAACTGCAGGCGGCCGAATTTGTTTGAATCTATCCATTGTTTAAGTTGCTGGTAGGGGGGCATAAATCTAACTACATGTGCCACCATCACTATTTTCTGTTTCTCTTTTGCCAGGTTAATAATTTCCCCGCCTTGTTGAATGTCAAGAGTAAAAGGTTTTTCAAGAAAAACATGTTTATTGTGCAGGAGCGCTTTTTTGGCCATCTCATAATGAAGATCGGTATGCACACATATGAACACGGCATCAAAATCTTCCGCACGCAGGCAATCATCAAAGTCCTTGTATTTGTTGATATTTTTTAATGCATCGGGGTCAATATTCCCGGTTGCGAAATTGCCTGCCGGTGCAGATAAGGTTGTTTCGATCGCTTCGGGATGTTTATCCACTATTGCCACCAACTGTAAATCGGCATTTTTAAGAATGTTTAAGGTGTGGGTCATCCCCATAAATCCAAATCCCAGTACTACTACCTTTTTCATATGATGAAGAATTAATCGTTATACAGTATCATTGAGCAATCATTCCCAGCAACCAACTCAGGTATTTTTTTGTTATTTCTGATGAAGTAAGATCTATACCGTCCTTTAAAGCAACTGCAACTTCCTTTTTCTCTTTTTTTGAAGCGGCCGGATCTGAAGCCTTGGCGACCAGATCAAAAAGAGCCTGTTTCGCGCCATTTTTTGCAACAATGTTTTCTGCCGACATCACGCTGGCCAACGGGAGTATCATTTTTGCACCCAGGCTAACTGCTGAAACTGCAGACAAGTTTCTTAACTGATCGTTTTTGTCATAAAATCCGGTTATAACATATTCAGGTTCCGTATCCAAATCCCGTATCCGGAGATTGCGGAATCTGGCAAACTGGTCTTTAGTTCCATGGTTTGCCTGCAGCCCGATTACGCCTGTGAAAGGTTTGCCAGCCATTGTTTTAACTGTATCGGTGTTTGCCTGGGTTACCACTTTATCATTTACCGATATGGTTATGATATTACGGTCACATTTGATTTCCATTTTGTACCAGATTCCGGTCGTTTCATCAGGCCTGTTTTTGACAGCGACATGTCCGTACATCGATCCTGTGCAATGAAGGTCATCACGCCAGGGTGTCCAGGGAGCAAGTAGTTGCACTTCAAATCCTGCCCCCGGATTAAAAGGTTCGCACCTAATATAAATCCCGCTGTTCCCGACTTCCGATAACAGGAAATCGCAGCTAAAAATAAAGTTGCCATAACTCCTGGTGGTAAACAGATCATTTCCGTTTCCATAACTTCGGGTAACCATTTCCCCATCATTCACTTCAAATCCTCCGGGTTTTTGAAGGCTCCAATTGGTAAGGTCTTTGCCATTAAAAAGAGATGAAAAGTTGCCATTTTCCTGCGACAAACCTGTTTCCGCCACTAAAAATGCGATAAAGCATCCAATGATAAATTTTTTCATTTTTACTGATTTGAATAGGTGAATAATCATTTAGGCAATGACCATGGTGCCCTGTATCGCCTGGATAGCAAATAATTGGCAGCACTGTCTCCCGTAAATTGTTCTTTGTCACTATCCCAGTTTAATTTTCGTTTAAGCCGGAAAGATATCAGTGCCAGATGCATGGGAATTGTCATTTCGCGGGCATAGATCAGGTTGCTTTCCGGCTGTTGCCTCGATTTTACGCAATCAATAAAGTTGCGCTGATGTCCCGGAGAACGATTAATCGTTTTGGGAACTTCCGGAATATCATTCAATACCTTTCCCCCAAGACGGATCACCCGTGAGGAGTAGTCACAAGTCAGGGTCCCGTTCTCTCCTTCAAAATGTGCACCGATTGACATTTGGTCCGCCCCCGGGACTGATGGAGGAGTGGTGGTCCAAAAGACGTTAAGATCTTCAAATTTAAATTCCGCGTTAATCCATGACGGGGCATCTGCAATACCATCATGAGGTCTGTCGCCACTGGTTTCGATTCTGTATAATCCCTTCGGATGAAGTGACATAAAGAGTATATCCGCGATATGACACCAAAAGTCAGCAAATACACCTCCCGAATAATCAAGAAAATGCCGGTACGAGCCATGGCATCGAACGGGGGTGTATTCCTGCCAGGGAGCCGGCCCCAGCCAGAGGTTCCAGTCGAGAGTGGCGGGAGGTGATACATTGGGAGGAAATCCCATGCCCGGCGATCCGCCATCTTTCCACAAACGGACAGTGTGAATTTTTCCCAGAATACCTGATTGAATTATTTCTGCCACACGATGATAATTGTCTCCGGCATGTATCTGTGTTCCAAGCTGGAAAACTGAGTCGTTCTTTTTCATGCTTTTTAACATTGCACGGCCTTCGTCCAGGGTATAGGAAAGCGGCTTTTCACCGTACACATCCTTACCCGACTGAAAAGCCATAATTGCTATCAGCGCATGCCAGTGATCAGGAGTTGCACACGTAATGGCATCTATATCATTTCGGTCGAGTAGGTGTCTGAAATCAGCATAAGTATCAAAACGGGCATTTTTATTTAAGGTCTGAAGTTTCGTGGCGGTCTGATCCAATCTGATTTTATCCACATCACACAATGCAACAATTTCAACATCATTCAGCGCATTGAACCATCTCATATGACTATTGCCCTGTCCACCCAGGCCAATATGCGCCACCCTTACTTTATCACTGGGTGCCACGTTCCGGTAGGAGTCCGCAATTAAGGGCAGCCCCACTATTCCAAGTGCGGTCTGGTTGATAAATCTGCGTCTGGTGATTTTTGTTTCCTTCATTTTACATCATTATTAGCTTCGTTTGAATTAAACAATATTAAAAATTTAGTTGAGGTGTACGTGCACAAAAATATTTAATTAAATAACAAATGCGAAATAATCTTTGGTTTGTTTTACAGGTTAATCAATCAGGCATTGTTGATCTCCCCGGCATATTTCTGAATCTTGCGGATGGCCTCAGCGATCTGATCCATGTCGGTCCTTGTTCCCAGGAGCATATACTGGAAGAACCAGACACTTTGCTCGGTGAGTTTATCATTTTGCGGGCATTGATTGCGTTCCAGCCATTGATTCATTGTTTTTTCACCGTAAATATTCAGGTAATGCCTGTTTTTGGCAAGATTGGTTACATACGTATCCTTGTTCATCATACCATATCCGTTTGTACATGGGATGCCTTCCCTGTTAAGTGCATTGAGGAACTTTGCGCGGCTCAGTCCCGCAAACTGCGTCTTATCGTAACGGAACATGTATAAATGATAGGCACTCCGGGTTGTACCATCGTGAAGTTTCGCGGGAGTAATCCCGGGGATTTCATTCAGCAGTTTCGTAAGATAGCTGGCATTTTGGGTTCTGAGATTTGTCTGTTCGGCGACCCGTGACATTTGTGCCTGCAATAAATTACCCTGGAACTCTGACAGACGATAGTTGGAGCCCCGTGTGCCTGATCCCGGATTGAACGTTGAAATACGACCGCCCCGTCCCTGGTTATGAAAGTCATAGCATGTTTGTGCAAACTGTTCATCATTTGTGAGAACAGCGCCACCTTCGCCCGAATTGAGATTTTTACTGGCCTGAAAACTAAAAGCACCGGCCAGACCAAATGTGCCCACTTTCTGCCCGCGCCATTCGGCAAGGTGAGCCTGACAGGCATCCTCGACAACGGGTATTTTTGCTTTACCCGCAACGGCAAGAATTTTATCGAGATTGGCCGGATAGCCTCCGATATGAACAGGCATGATCACCCTGGTTTGCTTTGTGATGGCAGCTTCTATTTTGTTTGCGTCAATCTGGAAACTTTCGATATCGGTATCTGCAAAAACCGGTAATGCGTAATTGAGTACGACTGAATTGTAAGTTGCAATAAAGGTATAGACCGGCATGATCACCTCATCTCCGGGACCGATCTCCATGGCTCCGAGGATGGTCGACAGCGCACTTGTCCCGCATGAGGTAGCCAGACAATATTTCGCTCCTGTAAGTTTCTTGTATTCAGTTTCAAAATTTTCAACCGCCTTGCTGCCTAACCGGCACCACTTCTTACTTTTTAAAACCTCAATCAATCCCTGCTCTTCAGTTTGGTCAAACACCGGCCATTCAGGAAATGACTTGAGGTGCGCTTTGGGGCCACCCAGGATCGCGGGTTTTAACAAATCCTGGCCGGGTGCAAACAGTATGCGCGGTCCTGCTGAAGCAATGGAAGAGGCAGAGAGTGAAACAGCGGTAGCGGTTGCACCGGTGCCCAGTTTTTTCATAAATGATCTTCTCGTGTTCATGGCTGAAGGAATTTGGTGTTGAAAAAGGTTGTGAGAGTCGTTCACATACACCAAATATAACATTCAATTTTTATTTAATATGTAATTTTATTTGCTTTTTTTTATTGACCCTGATTTACTAATATTGTACATACTATAAATTTTAAAATCGGATCAATGAAATTTAATTTATTAATCGTTTGTATAATCTTAATTGCCGCCACTGCAGGTATTGCCCAGATTCCAGGCAAGACAAATGGAACTGACCGGGTATTATTACCAAACGGGTGGTCATTAAGCCCTGTGGGCAGCTCGGTTCAATTGGGTGATTTACCTTTAAATATTCAGGTTTCGCACAATAAGCAAATGATTGCAGTCACCAATAACGGACAAAGCACACAAAATATTCAATTGATTGATGTCAAAACCGGGAAAATCACCGACGATAAGGCAATTGACAAAGCCTGGTATGGTTTGCAATTTAATGAAAAGGACGATAAGCTTTACGTATCCGGTGGCAATGATAATATCATCCTGATATATCCCGTCGAAAATCAGAAATTACTTCATCCTGACACTATTCGGCTCGGAAAGCCATGGCCGGTCAGGATAAGCCCGACAGGGCTTTCCGTTGATGAAAAGAACAAACGACTCTATGTGGTTACAAAGGAGAATAATAGCCTTTATGTGATTGACATTGTCAGCAAAAAAACATTAAAAAGAGTACCCTTAGGTTCAGAAGCCTATTCCTGCATACTTTCACCTGACAAGGGAACTTTATATATCTCGCTTTGGAGAGCAAATAAAGTTGCTCTTTTTGACACCGGGAAACAGCAAATTACAGATAGCATATCCACCCAGTTTGCACCCAATGAGTTATTACTGAATCAAAAAGGAAATTATTTATTTGTGGCAAACGGCGGTGATAATTCAGTATCGATCATAAGTACCCAAACCAAAAAGATAGTCGAAGTTATTTCATCGTCAGTTCATCCCACCAAATTAACCGGTTCAACCACCAATGGTCTGGCATTATCAGACGATGAACATTCGCTATACATTGCCAATGCCGATAATAATTGCCTCGCAGTTTTTAACGTTTCCACAATAGGAGAGAGTGTCAGTAAAGGATTTATTCCTACAGGATGGTATCCAACCAGTGTAAAATACTGCAATGGCAAAATCTGGGTGGCCAACGGCAAGGGTTTCACGAGTATGGCCAATCCGAAAGGCCCTCAGCCAATTGCCAAAATTGATGACAGCGAATTGCATGAAGGTTCGACTCCCAATAAGCGATTACAATACATTGGCGGTTTATTTAAGGGGACGTTATCCATCATCGATGATCCAAAGGAATCACTAATGAAGGAGTATTCACAAATGGTCGTTGATAACACACCGTTTAAAAGGCCGCAGCAGGCCCCGTCTATGAATAATCCCGTTCCGTTTAAAAAAGGGGATAAAAGTCCGATAAAATACGTTTTCTACATTATTAAGGAAAACAGGACCTATGACCAGATCCTGGGAGATATGAAAAAAGGGAACGGCGATCCTAAACTCTGCCTGTTTCCTGAAAAAGTAACTCCAAATATTCATGCTCTGGCTGAAGAATATGTATTGCTCGATAATTTTTACGTTGATGCGGAGGTAAGTGCCGACGGACACAACTGGAGCATGGGCGCTTACGCGAATGACTATGTTGAGAAAACCTGGCCCACGCAGTATGGAAAACGGGGTGGAGACGGAGATTATGGCGGAAAAAGAAAGATCACCTATCCCAGGGATGGTTTTATCTGGGATTACTGTAAACGGGCCGGAATTAGTTATCGGAGTTATGGCGAGTTTGCCGATGGAAAAACCGCAGTCATACCTTCCTTAAATGGTCATTTCTGCGTTGGATTCCCATCGTTCGACTTTGAGATAAAAGATACCACCCGTTGTGCAATCTGGGCCAAAGATTTTGATGCGTTACTGGCCAAAGACCAGGTTCCTCAGTTTAGCACGATTAAATTCCCCAATAATCACACAAGTGGTCAAAAGAAAGGGAAAATCTCTCCGACATCGGCGGTTGCAGATAATGACCTTGCGGTAGGTTTGTTTATTGAACATCTTTCACATAGTAAAATCTGGAAGGAGTCGGTGGTTTTCATTTTGGAGGATGATGCACAGAATGGCCCCGATCATGTGGATGCACACCGTTCGCCCGCACTGGTGATAAGCCCGTATACCCGGATAAACAAGGTGGTAAGCACCATGTATACCACGAGTGGATTTTTGAGAACGATGGAGTTGATTTTGGGACTTCCTCCGATGAGCCAGTATGATGCAGCAGCAACACCATTGTATGAATGTTTTACATCAACTCCTGATCAGACACCTTACAGGCACAAAAAATCGAATATTGATTTAAACATCCGGAACACCGCGAATAATCAAAGTGCACAGCTCTCAGAAACTTTCAGCTTTGATAAGGAAGACGAAGCGCCCGATCTGGCTTTAAACCAGGTAATCTGGAAATCGGTAAAAGGGGAAGACTCCGAAATGCCTGCTCCACGAAGAAGTGCATTTGTAATGACTAAAGAGGGAAAGGAGTAATCGGGCATAGATTCACTGAATAACTACATTATTTTCTGCGACGAGGCTATGAGGCGACCGGGCTATGAGGCGACCGGGCGATGGCGACGGGAGATGGGGAGAAAATGAGAGGATGAGAAATGGAGCGATTTAGCAGACGAGGCGCGAGGCGAGCGGGCGAAAGGGCGAGTCACAGGAAATGTCACTTCGTTCACTGTAGACGCAGTGTCGAAGTTGAGAATCGGCTGAATTTTACTACTGAATGCAGCGTTGCTTCTGATAAATTTGACAATTTGTCATTTAGGCAATTTGAATATGGCAAGATTATATTTTAAGTAATCACCACAGAGTGGTGAAATGTTGGTAGCCCAGGGTAAGTGAACGAAGTGGACGCCACCCTGGGACATAGTAGAAAAATAAAAAAGAGGCGCAACTATAAAAATTTATTGAAACGAAAACGACATATGCGCCTCAAATTCATAGGCAAAATAAATGCAGTATTAACACAAAATCTGTAAACAAAAATCAGGACGAGTCAGTCAAAGTAATTATTTACAAAATTCATAATACGCCAGTAATAAAATGATAAAATATCAGCTTCAGGTGGTTACGATTCTTTTTGTCGGTTTAATGATAAACGCCGGATGCATGCATGGGATAGGCCATCAAAGTAATGAATTATACACCGATTCTGTGAAAATTAATTTGGTGGTGGAAATACCAAAAATAGACTTTGTAGCGTTATCGGCAACGCAACCTTTCGAAACGGATACCAATGTTATCTGGTGTGACGACTTTGACCAGAAAAAGCAATATATGGATTCTTCGGGTGAGACTGACGATCGCGTGTATTTTGGCGAAAGCGGAGCATCAATGATTGCCGGTTTTAAAAAAGGGGAAGTAAGTGGGAAAGGCAACCGTAAAGTTGCCTTCGGTGATTTCCCCCAGGGATCGCAGATCCTTAAAAAAAATCAAAAATTTAATGAAATATACTGGCGTATTTATGTCAAACATGAACACGGATGGGAAGGGGCTCCCGCAAAAATGTCAAGGGCAACTAGCATTGTTTCGGGTAACTGGCAACAGGCAATGATTGCACATGTCTGGAGTGGTGCAAACAACTCCCTGACTCTTGATCCGGCACGGGGTGTTGTGGATCAGACTGATCAGGTAAAAACCACTAAATACAATGATTTTGAAAATCTTAAGTGGCTTGGAAATAAACCTTCTTCCGAATTCAGGATTTCTGCAACGGAAGAATCAGGTTACTGGGTACTGGTTGAATCAAGGGCAAGATTAAATACTCCCGGTGAAAGTGACGGCATCAACCAGCTTTGGATTGATGGACGCCTTGAAGCCGAGCGGACTAACCTCAACTTTCGTGGGAACTACACCAAACATGGAATAAACGCTGTCTTCCTTGAATCGTACTGGAACAGTGGCTCTCCAAAAAATCAGGGCCGCTGGTTTGATAACTTTGTTGTTTCATCCAAACCAATTGGCCCGGTTCTTTGTCCTGCTAATCCAACTATTTATAAAACAACTTATCATGGCCCGGGAGAACTCGAAAACTGGGAAGTCGAACTTGCATCCGGTTTCGGCGGGCAGGATGTTGTTTTTCGGTCGAAAAAATTGGGAAAAACTGAGAAGGTGAAGATAAATACGGGGAATGGCAGTTTCTCCGGTTCACTCGAAGGAAATTCCTCGCTCTCCTCCGGAAAAACGTATTTCTGCCGGGTACGTCAACAGAGTACAAACGGTGAAATATCTGCGTGGAGTCGCTGGCATCAGGGTTTTAAAGTGGAGTAGGTTGTCATATTATATTTCTTATCGCAAGGCTTATTTCTGAATTTGATCAATGATAATGCATTAAAAAGTAGATTGAACAAAAGATGATAACACTGAAGGGAGGGGTAGGGAATTATATTACCTTAAAAAATATTCAGTATTCCTATTTTGCCGGGAATAACTACCTGGGACTGGCCAACAATCCGGAGATAGTGGCTAATGTGATGCATTCGCTCGAAAAATACGGGGTAAATTTTTCTGCTTCCCGGCAAACTACCGGCACTTCTGATCTTCATCTGGAATTGGAAAAACTTTTGGCGGATTTTAAAAATCAGCAGGATGCAATTATTTTTGCCACCGGTTATATGGGCAACAGTTTACTTCTGAGGGCTCTCAAAGATGATTACACAGCAGTTTTTGCAGATTCGCAGGCTCATCCCAGCATTTTGGATGGTATACCCCGAAAGATATCCAACGTCCAATTTTATGACCATTGCAGTTCCTCTCATCTGGAAGACCTGTTGAAGAATTCCAAAAAGCAAAAGCCTTTAATTATGACTGACGGTGTTTTTGCCCTTACCGGTGAAGTTGCCCCACTGGATCAGATCTATGCCCTTGCAGAAAAATACAATGCCATACTTATCGTTGATGATGCGCATGCTACAGGGGTGCTTGGAAATCACGGGAGAGGTACGCCTGAACATTTTGGTCTCGATGGAGCAGTTAATTTATACCAGGCTGAGACGCTGAGCAAAGCATTGGGTGCGTATGGTGGATTTATCTCCGCAGGTAAAGAACTTATAAACGAAATACGTTCCAAATCTTCATTTTACGGTGCTTCAACAGCTTTGCCTCCACCAATTGTAGCGGCAGGATACGCTTCGGTCAGATATATTCAAAAACATCCCGATCTTCGGAATATACTCATGGAAAATGCCCGCTTAGTCAGGCGTGGCGTAATGGAAATGGATTTTTTGACTACGGATGAGATCACTCCCATCATTCCGGTTTTTTTGAAGAGTGCGCAGTCAGCCAAAGGATTATCTGAATTCCTGGAGAAAAATCGGATTATCGCCCCTTCAATCGACTATCCTGTAAAAACTGGTAAATTTATTGTCAGGATCACGGTTTCTGCAACTCACACGAAAGATCAGATTGATCATCTTCTTGATATGCTCAAAAAATGGAGGGCTAAAATGCGGCGCAACTAATTTCTTTATTGAAAAACCTCCAATCCATGCGCCGCAAGATTCGAAAGGGCGAAGTTGAGAAAAGATGAGTCAATTTGCCAATTTGCCAATGTCTTGAGACGGGGGCGAAAAGGCGAGGGGAAATGAGAAGATTTGCAAATTTTTTCCCTGCCAACAAAACCTTATTTCCATTTAAGATCCTTCCAAATGTCACGCAAAGACGCAAAAACCGCAAAGAAAAATCGCAAGTCAGCAATGCTCTTTTTTTATTTTGGCATTTCAACAATGTTTATATTTGAATCGGAAATGACCAGAAAATAATTCACCAGGTTTTTAACTAATCTTATATGAAAATTAAAATAATTACCGGAATGGGAAAGAGATTCATGCATTTATGTTTTGTCTGTAGTCTTTTCATGGCTTTTCAAACCACCTGCATGGCTCAATACAGGCCTTTGCTGTTTTTCAGGGAGGACTGGAAAGAAACCCCCGCTGCGACACCTGTAACGCAGGAACATGTTGCCAACAACGATCTGCTCCTTTCGATGTACGGTCCCGGTAAGGACAGCATCAAAAAGAGTAATCATGCTCAGCCCGCGGATGATCCTTTTTATATCTGGTCGGGCTTATGTATCGGGAATTGGGCAGTTACACTGAAAAGTAAAGTGTCAAATGTCGATCTGACCGGTCCTGCAAAAGTTTTGTGGAACTCAAAACAAAGCGGTTTCCGTAACCTGCGCCTTATCCTGAAACTTGCCAATGGTACATGGCTGGTCAGTGATCTGTACGATGATCAGTCAAAAGACTGGAGAATCCGCCAATTCAACATCATGGATATCAAATGGCGCACCTTAAATATCACCCATCTCTATGAAGGCCTTCCTGTTGAGAATCCGGACCTGTCGAATGTAGAAGAGATCGGCTTCACAGATTTAATGACCGGCGGGCAAAGTATTGCCTGTTCGCGTCTTGACTGGATTGAGGTTTATGGCAAGCCGGTGAAAAGGGTGAAATAATGTATTAATGCACCACCATAATTTCGGGCCATTCTTTTTTAGTCTTATTCCCGTAGATATCCTCAGCCTCTAATACGACCTGGTACAGGCCAAAGCCGATTTCCTCAATTTTCCTGCTGAATACCAGGTCTCCAGGGACCTGGTTGCCGGACTTTCCATCATTATTCAATTCTATTTCAAAGGATTTTGACGGATTTTTTTGTAATCGGAGTTGAGCCTTCACCGATGAGATTTTCCCGCCATCCAGGATTTTCACATGAATCGTATTGTCTCCTGATATTTTAACCCATTCGACTTCCGGTGCTGTTTGATCCCTGCCCTCAACATTAATTTCAATGACTCCCCGTTTGATGATGTGATCGGGGTAGTCGGGGAGCCAATATTCCGCGAAGAACTTAATCCTGTGTTTCTGAGGACAATCTGATGCCAGAATCGGTACCGAATATTTGGCAGAAGCTCCCACGTGGTCATATGTTGTCCAGCTATCGGATTTCCGGACACGAATTCCTGCAGGATTTACAAAAGGATCGTTGGAGAATAGAGAAGTGCGAAACAACCTTCCTTTATCATTTACCAAAATCACAAGTGATTCACCGGGATTGGCTTTCCCATCCCCGTTTCCTTTTCCCAAAAAGACGGAAATTGTATCGTCGCCTGCTTCGGCCACGGCGAACTCCTTACCATCCGCAATAATAAAATCTTTTATCTCAGGCCCGTCTGCCTTTAACGGAACATCAATGAAATCGTGCCACTCCATCCCGTTTTCATCGTAAATAATCAACCTGAAACGTTCGATTTCAGCATCGTTATCCTTCACAATAATTGTAAAAGGAATTTTTGCATTTTTCAGCTCGCCGGTCGCAATGCTGCCATAGTCAGACTCAGCCTTTAAAATAGTGGTGCCTGGCCTGGTTGATTCCAGTCTGGCCGTTATTTGAGCGGCCTTACCAATACCTTTATTCAGTAATTTAACTGATAAGATGACCTCCTGGCCTGGGGTAGCCCAGGGGCGGTTTTCGATGTTGAAGGAAACTGCCACAAGATTTGGGGAATCTTCGGCTTTGTTGATTCCAATTTCATGAATATTGCCATCCATGATTATTTTCAGGCGACCTTCATTATTGCTCTTCAATGAATAGATATCAGATTGTCCATTCACCAGGTTGCTGTCATGAATCTGATAAACCTGATTTTTTTTATAGACTGGAGGGGTAGTTATTGTGAGTTTGACAAATGGCAACAATTCGCCAGTGGGTAAAAATGACCGCACAGAACAGTTAAAACCACGGACGTCCACCTTTTCAAGGATCGTAAATCCGGGAATATCCCGGTCTGAACTGACTTCATAATCCCAAACCGAAAACGATGGATAAACATCGGTATGGTGCCAGCGGGCAGGTTTTGCCGGCGGATTTTCAAACGATTTCATCAAAAAACTGAACATTTCACCAAGTCCGCAGGTGGAATGCGCTGCATCATAAACTTTGTATTCGTAATTATCAAGAACCTGTGTCCAGATCTTATTCATATCCTTGTGATAGGCGCGGATAAAATCCTTATCGCCGTAGTTCAAACGCACATTCACCCCTTCGTAGTTTTTGTACAAGTCCTGGTGCCGGTACTCCACCTGTAATTCTTTCGGACCAACAATAAATTCGGTCGATCCGCAGAAATTTCCTGCTGCCGAAATAAGGTGCGGATATTTGCCCGCGATCCAGAAAGTCATGAATCCCCCCATCGACAAACCGGAAATTGCCCGGTGCTCCCTGTCGGCAATGGTTCGGTAGGTGGCGTCGATGTGGCTGACCAATTCGGGAAAATACAGCGGAAACTGCCGGTGAGTTTCAACCGGCCCGATATTGTAAGGTCTTAAATAGTATTCTTCCAAAATGTTACGGTTGTAACCATCGGGTTTCACAACAATCACCTCGTGCTTTGCCACAAAATTGGCGATGTTATCGCCACCGTTGCTGTCACCTTCATCCCCTTTGAAATCGTTGATGCTTCCAAAATAACGCTGTGACCAGCCGTGATAATAATAAATCACCGGGTACCTTTTCCCCGGGTTGTTTTCATAAGCTGGAGGAAGAAAAATCCGGTAATTTCTTATTTCACCAAATACATTACTGTAGTGTTTCGAGTCACGAATTAGTGCATTTCCGGCTGTCGTACTTCCGGATGCGGGTCCGAAATACAGCAAAATCAACAATCCGCCCAGTAAAATTATTTTCATTTTTGATGATGTTTTGAAGAGACAACGGAATGATATTGGTTAGTTTGGGAAAGGTCAATTTCCTTCATAATAATTCAGTAACTTTTATTGATTTCGAAGGTACTAAGTTAAAAGAAAGAATAAATGTCGTATTTTTTTCTTGATTTACCCCTAAATCCCCTAAAGGGGACTTTCGCTACTCACAAGCACTGACGATGCTAGAAGCATGACTCCCCTTTAGGGGTTGGGGGTGAAAAATACGACAATAAATAGTTTCCATTACTTATTATGTACCGGATTTCGAAAGATAGCATTAATTGTGTAATTTTCGTCCGTGATGGCAGAATTACTATATTCAAAATTAACCTTACGGACTTCATCATGGCAAAAGACATCTTTCGGACTAAGCTCATCCTTCTTATTTCCTTAGCTGGTTTTCTATTGCATGGAATTCCTTTGCAGGCAAAGAATTTATCCGGTGGTGCCATTCCTGTTTCCAAAGGCGGGAGTTATGCCGTAGCGGGAGCCACCTATGTGTTAACCAATGATATTGTTAGTGAAAAGAGCGCCGTCTTTCTTGGGAAAGATGTTACCCTTGATTTAAACGGATTCACCATCACTTTCGCAGCAGGAAGATACCAAAATGTTCCTAATTCCGGTTTTGAGCAGGGTCTGGCCGGGTGGGACATCTCCAAAGCGCCGGGAGCCACGGTGGTCAAAACCGCAGAAGTGCATGCTTTTATCGGTGATTACATCCTAAGCCTGAAGGCAGGTGACGAAATCATTTCAGCCTATATCGATCTAACGGTTAAAGACCGTTCGTATTTTGCCATGTGCGGAATCACCGGAAGATATTATCAGGACATGAAAGGTGATCTTAAAAATGATATGAAAATCAGCATTTATGTCGAAGACCAACATGGTAATCAGGTCGAATGCATGAATAAATACAGTGACACGACAATGATTGGCTGTCCCGTTGTCAGCCGTTCCGCACGGCTTGGCGGAGGTTTTATTTTTGCACACCTGAAAGACCTTGTGACCGGAAAATACCGGGTCAGGGTTAAAGCCGATACAGACTGTCTGATCGATGAAATTGATATCCGTCCTGCCATGGATGTGGGCGTCGGGATAGTGGAGAAAACGCATCCGTACGGGCACTACAATCACCTGTATGACAATCAGCACAGCGCATTTTATGATTACACGGCTGATTTTGCTAATGGTACTCCGGTTGGGGAAATCCCGATAGTTAAAGGTAAAGGAACAGTCACTATCAAAAACGGCACCATTAAAAACGGATCATCAGGGATCCTATCACATGGGATTCAATCAACAGCCGATGATGTCCTGATTATTTTGGACAATGTAAAGATTATTAATTCGGGAATCAATGCCACCGCCGTGGATGTTCCGCAGGCAAACATCACTTACTGCGATTTCAATATTTACAATCCGTTTATCATCAACCGCCATGGATCAGAGTTTTATGCAGTCGATCTGCGCGGCAAGCGACCATCGGAAGTCGCTTATTCTAAATTTAACGGAGGGCAAGGCTGCCTGGTAATCAAAGGGCCGGAATCAAAAGTCCATCACAATAACTTCGTCAACCGGCAAACAGTGACCAACCATTACAGTGTTATGGCCATGGGTGACGGCTCGATGATCTTTGAAAACAAATTTGAGCCGGAAATCGGATCGGGCCTTGAAATTTTCAGACACAAAAACATCGAAATCTTCAACAATGAATTTATTATTAAAGCAGCTCCGCCAAGTTGCGAATACCATGAAAATTACAGCACTAACGCCATCCGTGTGGCCGATTACGGCGCCGAATGGGGCTCACCACAGGGAGCTTTCGGAAACAGGATCTACAACAACAAGTTTTATATTACCGGCAAAAAGTTCAAAGATTATCCCAACTACATACCATTGGCATCAGCATTCTTTTTCAGCACAAGTGCCGGCGATAATTACATTTTCGGGAATGAGATCGTCATTGATCAGAAAGACCCGGAAAGTGATGCAGAAGCTTACGCCTTTTACATAGGCAATGCCAGGGGCGGGCAATTGCACAATAACCGGATTACCTCAAATGTTCCGCCAATTTGGGTAGGAAGCGGTTACGGTATCGCTATCGGAACACAAATCGCCAACAATACAATTATAAAAGCCCCTAATGCCGCTGACTTTAAACCTATACGAATGGGCTCAACAGAGCAAAAAATTTGCGTGGCTCAAAATGTGAGTTTCAGGTCAAACGAGTTTAACGGGTTGGAATTTGGGATAGCTGCTACCAGCCAGCATCATAGTTATTCGGTTTCCTGGAGTCTTGAAGTGAATGCTGGTAACCGGGATGCTTCCGTAAAAATCACGGATAAAGACGGGAAGGAAGTGGTTAACCAAAAAGCAGGGGAAGACGGAAGGCTCCTGGTCGAACTTCGGGAATATTCTGTCGATGGCAACGAAAAGGTTTATTATTCACCATATATTGTCACGGTGGGAAAGAAGAAAATGGGGGTAGAACTAAATAAAAACAGGACCGCTGATTAAGGACCACTGATTATAAAACATTGATTAAGCTGATTACGCTGATTATGGACCGCTGATTGTGGACCATAGATTATAAACCAGTGATTAACCTGATTACGCTGATTGGTCCGTGCTGATTATGGATCGCAGATAATAAAACAATGATTAAGCTGATTTCGATGATTATGGACCGCTGATTTTAATACAATGATTAACCTGATTACGCTGATTTATGGTACAGGTTATATGGGGTTACTCTTGAATTTTGAATTTATCAGGCGCTTAAATTCTAAACTTTTTGCTCCAAAGTTAATAAGTAGACCAATCTCCAGATTATAAGCTTCCAGGTAATTGAGGGCCTGGTTTAAATTTGAATCGTCAAGTTTTGTAGTGGCTTTTATCTCAACACTTATCACTTGTTCAACAAGAAAATCGACCCTTCGTTTTCCTAAGAATTTTTCTTTGTAAAATATGGGCATATTAAATTCACGTTGAAAGGGTAATTCTTTCAACGCCATCTCAATGGCCAAAGCTCTTTGATAAATTACCTCCTGAAAACCATTCCCCAAAATCTTATGTACTTCCATTGCACAGCCGATAATAGTGCCGGTTAACTCCGAATATTTATACTGCTCCTTAATCATACCGCTGATTACCACTGATTACTATGATTACCGTTGATTACTGCTGAATACTTTGATACAGCTGATTACCTTTAATTATTAAACAGCAGAGTACTATTAATTTCTGATTTAAAGTTATTCAATTTATGCTAAGCAATTTAAAAACCTACTAATTTTTTGATTAATCTAATGGAAATAATTTTTCCTGAGTTTTATCTATATGTGAATCCGTTAATCTGTATCCATCAAGGCTAATTCGTGCTAATCATGAGCTCCAATTATATGTTAAGATCATTATTCTTCAATTTCCGTTATTCTGAACCGATGCTCCGATGGACGAGCCATCAGATATACCTCCTGCCTCAGCATTTCCGATTTCTCTTCATATTCCTTTTGCTTAGGTTTGTTCTCAAAATACTTGGTCAATTGGGTTGTATAATAGGGATTGCTGTATTTTACGGTGAAAATAGAATCCAGATAGGTTTTTAACGAAACCATGTTATTTTTATCGGGAGCGTTTTTGAAGTACGGGTTGTATTCGATGAATTTTAGGGCTCTCAACGCGGCTTCCATTTGCCATAGCTCCGTCAGCTTATCGCGCACCCTCAATGCCTGATAATACTGCGGTGTATTTTTGTGCGCAGCCAGATTGATTCCTTCCTTCAATTGCACTTCAGAAAAAATACAGATTTTTTCACCATCAATGGATAATTGATATTGACCTGGCTTAAGACCTGACACACTCAATATTTCCAGATTCAACCCGTTTGTAAATGGCACCAATTCAATACCTTTCTGCTGATTCTCTGTCACGGGAAATGGTAATGCATTCTCTTTGACCGTAAATGCGACTTCATTTTTCCGTTTTGAAACTGAGCTTATTTCACAATTCAGACTTTTCGCATTTTTACCGATACTAATTTTTGATACATATTGAGGAGCTCCCCCCGATTTCAGGAACTGGTAAGCCATGATTAAATGTCCGGGCGACGCCGGATGAACCCTGTCGGGGCCGGTAATGGTTGCAGCAGGATCCATTTTCTGCATTTGCTGGTTGACCTGGTTCAAGATGGTCCAGTAATCTACTGCCGGAAGTTTATATTTACCGGCCAGCGTAGTTATAAAATCGGCACAGTGTTTTAAAGCATCATTTACTCCCAGGTTATTTGCAGCCGAAAGGACACCTGTCTGGTCGTAGATGGTAGGTTTTTGCAGAATTACTTTGATATTTTTGGAGAGAAAAAGGTTGATGATTTTCTCAAGGTTCAACTTGTAAGTACTTATAGCTTCTTCTCTTCGCCGCAAGGTATCTGCATTATCTGTAGCCTTCGGTCCGTACAATGACCGGTTCACATCATTCATTCCCAACATAACCACAACATGGGTGGGTTGATGAACAAGAATGTCGTCTTCCATACGGTTTAATACACCACTGGTATTATCGCCCGAAATGCCGCAGTTATAAAAACTGACCGGTTGTTCCGGGAAACGGGTGATGTGATACAGCAATATATTGTGATGGAATTCGCCATTGTTGGTGATGCTATTGCCTACAAAACAAACCCTCGATCCTTTTCCAAAAAATGTTTCTGTTTCCGGCTGCGCAAAGCAGGCCGTAAAACAAAAAAGTAAACCGGCAAAAAAGGTGATTTTCATAAAATTTTATAGAGCTATCTCTTTGATAATATCCGTAAGGCAATATCATCACTATAATCGGGAGATTCAAGTGTCACAGTTCCGCCGGGATGATTTAGCGACCCTTTCTTTTCGGTTTTTCCTGTAACCGGACTGATCCATCCGATAGTATAATTGCCTTTCGGTAGTTTAACCTCCAGATTGACTTTATTTCCCCCCATAATGTAAAAGGCATACTGCTTTCCATGTTCGGCCAGGAATATCTTATGTTTATTTTTGCCAGGTAATCCCGCAGAATAAATGGTGCTGTCGGGCTTCATTGTCACGAAGTTGAACGATTCAATGAATTTTTTGAGATGACCCAGTTGTTTACGGTATGTCACACCACCGCCACCGGGTTGTTTGGCCGGATAGATATATGTACCGTCTTCGTGTTCGGTCGTAAAGGAGTAATCGAGGTGATTGAATAATCCGCCGCCGCTTAAAATAAACTCCCAGGCCTCCTTGCGATAGGTCGAATCTTTTTGTCCTTTAAACCCGGTTTCATTATCACCAATCACTTTGTTTAAACCGTAGTTAAGTGCAACCGCTTTAGGCGGAGCGGCATAGTGAAAATTGAATACAGAAACAAGTGGATTAGGTTTCAGAATCTTTTGTGAACCATTTGCAATGTTTTGCGTAATCAGATGTTTGTTACTGAAAGATTTTTCGGCATCACTGATTACCTGTGCAATATGATTTTGCCATTCGATGGTAACGCCTCCAAAATAAGGTTCGTTACAGATTTCGTACATCAGATTTGGAAAATTCTTAAGCTCTTCAACGATTTTGCGTACCATTTTTTCCTGGACAGCTAAAAGCCCTTTATTTTTATCCAGCGTATACACATCGGTGCGTGGAATATTTCCCACGCCGTTTGTATTGTTCTTGCTGTTAAGCGGACTTAGCGCCCATTGTGAATCTTCATAAAACGGACAGAAAAGGGTCAATTCAACGATAATTCCACGTTTTTGAGCCTCGGACATGAAGTCCTTCAGCCGGGTGAAATAATTCCCGTCCCATTTGTTCAGATCAAATTTTGAACCTGTGCCTGTATTTTCTCCCTTTCCTGCGCGTGCCCATGGACACATATGTTTCAGGGGATCAGGGCCCAGTGTATTTTTCGTGATATTGAAAGCACCCGCCGGTTCAAAATACTCCCCGGTCATGGTCCGGGTCATATTTAGCCCATCCTTTTGAAGCACTTTCAGATAGATTTTATAATCAAAATCGGGATTGATCACCGCTCCATAGTGTTCGCCTGAGGTGATTAAAACCGTCGGTTTTCCTTTATAGCTGAAATAATGCGGATTTTCAGGATGCAGGCTGATGGGATTTTTCTGAGCCTGAATGTTGGTTGAAAGGACTAAGAACAGCACCGGAAAAATGATTTTTAGAGATTTAATTTTATTCATGTTTAGTTTTCTTTTGTTAGTAAATATTTGAACTCCCCTTTCAATGGTGTCTGTTTCCTTCCGGGAGTATTGCTATGCTGAATATCAACCAGAATCTTGTTTTTATCAAACGTACAGGTAATCGTTTCACAATGGGGACTCTCGATATAGCGCAGTGTCAGTTTAAGCTCATTCGCCTTTATCCAGGTATAACACCCCACGACCCTGGAGGGAGGCAGACCAACAAAATGTGCTTTCGCTGAGGATATTAAATTAGGTCCGGGTTTGGTCGTATAACCGGATACCCATTTGCCGGCCCCGAAATTAAGGTCATACTCTGTGTTATTAATTTTCATTTTAACCTGGCACATATCCTTTGTGAAGTGAAATAAAGTGGTTTCAAGGTGACTAAGATTCGGTTCCAGGGCAAAGACCTTATCCGATATGGCTGATACAATCGGTGAATCTGCGCCTTTTTTGGGTAAAGGAAGGGCGAGAGAGGTCAGTCTGTGCCTGAGGTTTTCGGCAAGGGCTTCATTTTTCGGCAACCGGTTTTTTTGCAGGGCAGGCGACAAATACTTCCAAACCAGGTTAAGTTCTCCCTGCATGTCCTGCGATTCGGAAGTGATTACTACCACAGCATCCTGTTCCGGCATCACAATAATAAACTGACCAAATGCCCCATCACCCCTGAAAGCATTGTTGCGGCAACGCCAAAACTGGTATCCATATCCTTGCTGCCAGTCGTTTGTCGCTTTCGCCAGCTGGGCAAGCTCTGGTGCCTGCTCAATTTTGATTGTTGTGGCTTCTTCAATCCAGCCTGCAGGTAAAAGTTGTTTGCCATTCCATTTTCCTTTTTGCAGATAAAGCTGTCCAAACCTGGCCATGTCTTCTGTTTTAATTCTCAGGCCCCAACCTCCGGTATTAATGTTCCGAGGATCCACTTCCCAGTCCACTCCCTGGATTCCCAGGGGATTGAATAATCTTGGCGTAAGATAGGCAATCATTTTCTCTCCGGTTACTTTTTGCACTATGGCCGATAACATATAAGTGGCAAGCGAATTATAGAGAAATTTTGTGCCGGGCTTGTTGACCACGGGTAAGGCAAGAAAAGCTTTTACCCAGTTACTGTCGTTGGCCACTACAGCAAAGGTGGGATCCGGAGTCTGGCCAGCCGACATACTTAGCAAATCTTTAATCTTCATTTCAGCCAGAAAGGGACTAATAGTCCGGGGGAGGTCTTTGGGGAAGAAAGAAATTACCTTGTCGTTTACCGTGAGTCGTTTTTCCTTCACGGCAAAACCGATAGCCGTGGAGGTGAAACTTTTACTCAGCGAATACATCGTATGCCTCAGGTCGGGGGAATAAGGATTCCACCATCCTTCGGCAATGACTTTTCCATGACGCAGAAACATAAAGCTGTGGAATTCATGCTTACTCCGGTCAACGGCATCCAGGAAATCAAGAATTCCCTGAGAGGACACTCCTTCAGCTTCAGGTGCACTGCGGGGAAGGGATTGGGTTGATGGTACGACATCGGCATTTTTAAATGCAGTCAAAACGAACAAAAGCAATATTGCTGCAAACAGGGATTGAGTAACGGCTTTTTTCATATCTGTGTGATTATACAACAACTTAAAAGTACGATTATTCGCATCATAGATGATGAATCCCGCCGGAATTTGTAGAAATCGCTATTCTTTTGAATGTAAGCCGATACCGGAGCAAAGATCTCCCTTGTAATCTTAAGTTACCTGTATGAATCGGGAATGACAGGTTTCATTTTCCTGATTTCTTGTAGTTTGTTGAAGTATTGATTATTTCCTGTTTTCCAATATCAGGTATTTTAGATGTAAAATGCTGATAGTAATCACGTAGTTGCTTAATCTCATTTTTATAGGCATCGTTTTTGATTTGGTTAACGATTTCCAATGAATCTGATTTTCGTACGAAAAACTGGTCGCCAAATGATCTGAAGTCGAACTTTCGGGCATAATCACTAGGATCGAGCATAATACCCAATTTGTAGTCTTTGGTAATTATTGTTGCTTGAGACCAGCTTTCTGATACAATGTACTCCCTGTTTATTGGTTTCCCTTTGGTAAGTGTCTGAGCAAAGGATTGTCCCTGTAAAGGATATTTTAATTTTGGCATTTTTAGCCTGAGTAATTCAACTAAGGTAGGATAAATATCAACCAGGCTAACTAATTCCGCGATACGTTTGCCATTTTCCTTGTTGCCCGGATATTTGATGATGAGAGGCACATTAAGGATATCCTCGTAAACATTTTGTCCGGCGGCTGTTTTCTCAACCATTCCATGATTCCCCACAAAATCGCCATGATCAGAGGTATAGATTACGATGGTTTCATCCGCCATTTTGGTTTCATCCAAAGTCATTAGGATATCACCCACACAATGATCAATTTCAGTCAGCAATGCATAATAAGCGCCAACATAATTGCGCCAGAGTTGCTCATCGGCATAAGCTTTGCCGACATTCCATACTTTATTTCCACCAGTGCGGATCGACCGCATCATTGGCGGAATGTTCTCCTTTGGTTCGTAAAGACTGGCAGGCTTCCGAATTGAACTGCCATTCTTTCTGCCTTCTCCCCATGCCGAAACATCGTACATGTCCAGGTACTTTTTCAAAGGAGTATACGGTTGATGAGGACGGTAAAAAGTGGCCCAGCAAAAGAATGGCTGATCGCTTTTTGCCTGATCTTTTATCATCTGAACAGTAAGCATTGCCGTAAAAGCTTCCATCGTCATATTTTCAGGCAAGGCTGAAATTCGCGTTCCCAGGTCACCGGTTGGAAGGATGGAATCGGCCAGCGATGAGCATCGTGAACCTCTGCCGAATTCGGCTGACCAGTCCATGGCAAATTCCTTTGCGTAGCCCTGTTTCTCTACCCATTCCGTATAACTGTTTCCAGGAGTTTCCTCGCAGATATGGCTTCTCTGAACATCCCATCCTGCATCAACTGCACCCGAAGTATGACGTTTACCGAAGGCATAGGTCTTGTAATTGTTTTGCCGGAAAAGAGATGCCAGTGAAACTATCTCGTTCATTACTGTGGTTTTTTCACTATTCGAAAGTAATCCCAGGGTACGCGGATAGAGACCTGTCATCAGTGAGGAGCGGGAGGGTGCACAAATACCTGTGGTGCAGTAAGCCCGGTCGAACACAACAGATCGGGTTGCCAGTTTATCCAGGTTGGGAGTTATGACATCCGGGTGACCCTCGAAACCTATGACATCTTTATTGTGCTGATCGGCAAACAGGATGATCACGTTAAATTTTTTCCCGTGAAGCCCGGATTGATCACCATTAGCCACCAATGATTCCGGATTTATGGATAATAGAGTCAGGCCAGCTGCCAGTGTTCTGATAGAATGGTGTTTTTTCATTGTTTTCATTCAAATGTAAAATATCTGAATCTGTTAACTCCCTATTTCATTGGAGGAACCGCATTCTTTCCCCATTCTTTATTGGGTTTATTGGCCATTACCAACTCAAGGATTCCACCTTTCATCAGTTCCCGGTGGGTAAAGAAGGGTGAATCAATCTCTTTCCCATTGAGGAATGCTTTTTGGATGTATTTGTTTTCTTTGCCGGACCCTTTGGCAAGTACTGTAAACTGTTTTTTGTCAGGCAAATTAATGGTCGATTTCTCAAACAGAGGGCTTCCAATGGTGTAAATTGGTAGTCCGGGTGTTACCGGATAAAACCCCATGGCTGAGAAAACAACAAAAGCCGACATACCGCCCCCATCTTCATCTCCCGGAATACCGAAAAGAGTATCCTTAAACCAAACATCAAGAAGGAACCTGATCCGTTTCTGGGTTTTCCATGGAGCACTAAAGTAGTTGTACAAATAAGGAATATGGAATGAAGGCTCATTGCCCATAATGTATTGGCCCACCTGGCCTGTGGCGTCAGGAGCATCGTACAGATATTTTTGTTTTGAAACATCCAGTGGTTCCCTGAAAAGCTGATCGAGACGGGCTTCCGCACTTTTTTTCCCTCCAAGCAAGGTGATCAGTCCGTCCACATCGTGTTGTACCTGCCAGGCATAAGTCCAGCCATTGTTTTCGTCATAATAATCGCGGAAACCGGGGCCCCCATCCAATTTGGGGTTAATCATGATCCAATTACCATTTTCATCTTTCGGCATAAACAGCCTCATCTCAGGATGCCAAAGTTTCTTGTAATTATTGGCTATGGATGAATATTTGATGTAATCATCCTGTTTCCCCAACTCTTTTGCCAGTTGGGCAAAAGTCCATGCATCGAAACTCATACCCAGAGTAACCGCAACCGATTGCCGTTTTTCGAAGTTGTCAACCAAAGGTTCGGTTTCTTTTTCACCCGGACGAAGGGCAGGCAAATAGCCATTCTGATGATAAAAATCATCGGGCTTCACTTTCGGGGTACCCTGCCGCCAGGGTAACATGGTTGCTTCAGTTAAATTCTTTTTTATTCCCTCGTAGGCTTTATTCATATCAAAACCCAAAATGTTTTTTCGGTAAGCATCAATGAATAGTGATGAGGAATGATAACTATTCATGCACATATGGTTCCCCAGTGTTTCCGGGAAAGTCGGCATCCACCCGCTCTGCTCATACATCTGCACATACGAGTTCAAGATATCGCTTTGCATTTTTGGATTTAAAATAGAATTTAACGGATGCTTGGCCAGATATGTGTCCCAAATCCAGTCGTCAACAAAAAACGGACGGTTGCTCTGATGAACTTTGCCATCATAACCGCTGTAATACTGGCCATTCTCGTTGATGTCAATCATTCTTTCATACGTGCGGTACAATGAAGTGTAGAAAGACCTCTTCTGAGCTTCGGTTCCACCTTCGACCTGAATCTGATTAATCACCTTGTCCCATGCTTTTTTACCTTCGGCGATCGTATTTTCAAAGTTTTTAGTGGCTACTTCGGCTTTAAAATTTTTCCTGGCCTGTTCTATGCTGATGTATGAAATCGCGTATTTTATTAAAGCCGTTTTTGGCGCATTCCCGCCAATGGCAATAGACATTCGCCCCTTTGATGGCATTATTTGCAGGCCAGTCAGCGGATTCCCTTGAATATCTGTAAGCTCTCCATAACAAAAGGCTGACATTTTGCGTGTTACCGGAGTAATTCCCCTTGTTTTGTAAGTGTATTGCTCGACCATTGCAAAAGTATTTCCACTTAATGCTTCACTTTGCATGGCTTCGGTACCTGCAATAAGGATATTTTTCTTTGCTGAAGCAGGAAAATCAATCCTGTAAATGGCGCACTTTTTGGCCGGAGCGAAACTCACTGTAATATCATCGTCAACCAGATAGGTTGAATAATGCCATGGACGAATCACTTCGAGATCGTGATCGATGGTCATCTTTTTATTCCACGATTCCGGGGTGACCTCACCCAATGAAACCTTCATCCTCAGAATGCCTGCGGTTCGGTGTGATTCAACCTGGAATGGCCAGGCTGTCACCTGATCGGCAATATAATCGGGTTTAATCGGGAACATCCGGACCATCTGGTTGGGAAGGCTAAATGTCGGATACGTTGGAACCAGCAATTGCGAAACATTACCTATGGTCGGATCAACATATTTGGTGAAATCATCCTGTCCGGATGCTATCGCAACTGAAAATAGTGACAACGTTAATGCTGGAATCAGACTTCGAAGTTTTCGCATTGTATTTTTATTAATTGTTTTTACTGATCATTTCAGGAAATTGGTACTGATTGCTCTTAATTTCACCAATTAAACCAAAACAATCGCAATCCCCCATTTTTTTATTTTGTTCATATTGTCTGTTAATCAAAGATTTACAATTGATATATTGGGAGACTTCAACGCGTTTTGGTTGAATTTGTCCACAAATATTTCCTGTACAACTTCGCCCTTCATATTTTTAATCAGAATGTTGTCGAGGTAAATTGTAGCATTTCCAATTGTATTAAACTTAAATATAAGTCCGAACTGACCATACTTTCTGGGAGCAAAGCTGCATAGTCCCACAGCAACATGTTTCCAGTTTTTATCAGATTTGGCAGGCGATTGCAGTGGTTTTCCCGTAAGGTCAACTCCAATACCTCCGGTAAACATTGGATTTCCATTTTTCAGCGGCGATAGGTAACAATACGAAAGTTCCGCTTTAGTATCTGCTTTAATATCGTATTCAATATAGTATTCAGGAAGCGTTTCAAACTCCTTATTAAACATATAGAGAGATTGATTATTCAAGTCTGCCTGCCGGGTGATATCCAGATTAATGGCAATGGCACTTCCTGCGGGATTGGGCGAGCCCGGTTTAATATATAAAGGGATATGCGAATAGGCTGCACCTATTTTCTTTGCTTCAATATCAATCCGAGCTTTGAACTGCTGAACGATTTCGGGATTTTCGGCCGATATATCTGTGGTTTCTGCGATATCGTTCACCATATCGTAAAGCATTACCCTGTCCCAATACCTGAACATTTTCCATTTATCGGATCGCAATACATCATAATTTCTCCATGCCCAATAGTAATAACGATCGGTTTGCGGTTTAGCTGCTCCTTTAATTTTATCAACAATACTTACGCCATCCAACAATTTTGGCAGAGGATGTTTGCTTTTTGTCAGCTCTGCCAAAGTTGGGAACATATCGAGATAACCGCACATTTCCGGAACATCTCTTATGGTTGTTGGCATGACCGATTTAGGAATCAGCATGCTCGCTGCCGAGTGAACACCACCTTCGTTTATAGAATGCTTAAAACCGCTGAAAGGAAAGTTATTGCCGGCTTCGGGTGTCCCTCCATTGTCACAGAAAAATAATACAATCGTGTTATCAAGCTGATTGGTTTTTTTAAGATAATCCATTATTTTCCCCACGTTATCATCGAGTGAAATAATTACAGCCGAATACAAATAAGCGATTTCTTCAGGTGAGAGTGGTTCGGTTTTTTCGTTCCACGAATCATCGTTGTACTTCTTTATATTGTAGGGTATTAATGGTGGATTTCTGGAATCGGCAGCTTTTTGATAATCAAGCATACTCCGCTGTTTTACAACTTTTTCCCTGATGGAAGCAGGCACTCTTTTCAACACATCTTCTTTCACATTGAGTGGTGCATGCACCGCATTAAAAGGTACGTAGCATAAAAAAGGATTGTTCGCATTTTTGCTTTTATCCATAAATTCAATGGCATATTTCGAAATCAAATCGGTCGAATAATCCAATTCATCCTCTATTAATTTATCATCATGGAACCAACCTGTTGAACCTTTTGAATAATAATCTATTCCGCCGGCACAGAACCCTACGAACCTGTCAAAACCATATTCGTTGATGCAGGTAGCCCCCGGCACTTTGTAAGGTGAAGGGCTGTTGTGCCATTTGCCGAAAAGTCCTGTTTTATAGCCCTCCTTTTGAAAGTAGTTGCCAATATTTGTAATAGTTGGATCCAAAGTTCCATCCGTTTCGGGGCCTTGTCCGGTGCGCAACGGATGCAGGCCAGTGAGTAATCCGGCACGGGTGGGGCTGCAAACGGCCCAGGTCATGAAATTGCTAAAACGAACGCCGTCAGAAAAAATCCGGTCGATATTTGGAGTTGGGGTTTTACCGCCTGTATAACTCAGATCCCCATGGCCTAAATCGTCGGCCAAAATGATAAGAACATTAGGGCGGGTTGATTTCTGGGCTGCCGATGTGCTGTAAATGGCACTAAAAGCACCCAGCAGTAAGACATTGGAGTATTTGAGGATTTTCACAATTAAAGTTCTTTATTTGTTCAAAGAATTGTATTGTCAAGTTCACTTACATAAGGTGTTTTTGTCTTTAACATCCAATTTTTCAGGGTTAATTTCAACTCATTAGCCACCTTTTCGTAATTTGCTTTTTCCGGATTTGTCCCTATGAGGTTATTCATTTCTGACGGATCTGTTTGTAAATTATACAGTGCGCTCACCGATTTCTGATTTTTATCCGACATCCGAAGATAAACAATTAATTTCCAGTCACCTTTCCGAATCATAAAGGGACCTCCGTTGCTTACTGCACCCCAGGCTGAAACGACATAGTCAACCGGATCGTTTTTGCCATTAATCAAAGAACGAAGACTGCGCCCATCATTTTCAGGAATTTTCATTCCGGTATAATCCAATATGGTAGCAAAAAGATCGTGATGAGATACCGGCGTATTAACTTTCGCACCTGATTTTATTACCCCTGGTAAACGCATGATTAATGGTATATGTGCAGATCCTTCGTACATCTTCATTTTGCTGTTTAAACCATGATCCCCCATCATTTCGCCGTGATCACTAACGAAAACCACCAATGTATTTTCGGTTAATCCTTTTCGGTCCAGCTCGTCGAGCAATTTCCCTACCCACTCATCAACCTGGGTAACCATGCCATAATAAACCTGTTTCATTTGCTTCACCATTTCAGGATTTTGGAACTTAACATCGGAAGGGTCGTTATTTCTCTGATATGGAGCATTTAACAGCTTGTCGTTAATGCTGGAGGGAACTGATAACTGACTGGCTGTATATAAATCTGCATATTTTTTAGGAACGACAAAAGGTGGATGAGGAGGACCAAATGAACAGGTCAGCGAAAATGATTTTCCGGGTTTCATCTTTTTTAAGGCTTCCAGGGCTTCGCTTCCCTCATATGCAGCAAGTGATCCATTGGCAGGGCCATGAAAAATCCCAAAATTTTCAGCTTGTGAAACTTTCTGTCGTTTAGGCTTTACCCCATTTGTATCATCGGCGATATTCTCTTCTTTTATTCCGTATCGTCCATCAATAGGAAGAGGAACATAAGGACGGAGGCTCATGTTGTCGATCAGTTCATTCGGCTTTGCACTTCCCGCAGGGATACCCAACTCATCAAGGTATTGGCGAAAACCATCGACTGTTGAAGGAACATTGGCCTTTTTCGATTTGCCGGTTGTCTTTACTACATTGTCGTACTTGGAGGCAAACTGATAGGGAACATGCCATTTCCCGTAATATTCTGTGCGATATCCATTTGCAGATAAAACCTGATCGAAAGTCGGAACGTCGGGAATATTGTCATTTTCAATATCATTATTCCCAAGAACCTTCACATTAAAAATTGTTCGTCCGGTCAATATTGCTGAACGTGCCGGAACGCATACCGGACAGGCAGAATAGGCATTTTGAAAATAGACGCCCTCTTTTGCCAGACGATCAATGTTCGGGGTTTTTATTTCAGGATTACCCGCGTAGCCCAATGCGTCCCATCGTTGCTGATCGGTCATAATAAACAACAAATTGGGATGCTTCTCCTCAGCAAAACTAATAATGGGCAATAATGATGGAAATGCTAATGCTGCAAATCCGATTAATTTTAATTTCATGATGTGTAACTGTGAATGTGATACTAAAAAATCTGTAATCTTTGTACCCAATCTACTTCTCAATCATCTGTGCCCAAGGTTGATTCTGAAAGGTTGTTCGGATCGTAAACCTTTGCGTTTGGGTCAGCAGCGGGATTAGGTTTTGGGAAATAGGCACCATAAGAATTCAATCCGTCCATCAACTGCTTATACATCTGCTTAGCCTTTTCAGGAAAGGTTGCGGAGATATTATTTTTTTCGCCAGGATCCTTATTCAGATCATACTGGAAGTACTGATCCGGATGGTCGTAGAAGTACATCAGTTTCATCCGGCCGGTAACCAGAGCCGAACTGGGAGCAGCCTGGCGGTAGTGCGGATAGTGGAAAAAAATCGGGCGATTGACATAGCTCTCAGAAACAGACTGGCCGAGAAGCAACGGTTTAAAGCTGACTCCGTCAATTGCTTTGGGCACGGATGAAGACACGCCGGCCAGATCGGCTAAGGTTGGCAGAAAGTCGTAACCGACTACGTTTACATCGCAACGTGAGTGAGATTTGATACCTGGACCACGAACGATCATTGGTACACGCAGACCACCATCCCAGTTCCACCATTTACCGCCCCGCAGTGGCTCCGCCCCTTCGTTCCAACTGCGGAAGCCGTTGTCGGAGACAAAAATGACATAAGTGTTGGAGGTGATGCCCAGGTCCTCAATTGTCTTCAGTATCATGCCTATCGAAGTATCGAGATCCTCCATCATCGCTGTCAGTTCGATGGCATTTTTTGCGGTACGTTTATCCGTAATCTGACTGAAGATCGGATTGGTTTCATGTTTTTTCAATGTAGCCGGACGAGACTCGTACCTGGCATGGGTTGCATAGTGAGAGAGCTGGAGAAAGAACGGTTTCCCGGCCTTACTCTGACGCTCCATAAACGAAATTCCTGATTGTGTGATGCTGAAAATCTGTTTGGGATTCTCAACTTTATCACCTGGCGGAACATCATTAACACTCTTATTGTCTGTTTCTCCATTGCTCTCATCATATCCGTGTTTTTCAGGACCTCCGCCATAAAGGTGCCACTTGCCGAAATGAGCAGTCGAATATCCATTGGGTCTCAACACATCACCGATGGATGGGAAGCGGATGTTGCCCTGCGGCTCAGGTGTAAGGAGCTGCGGCCCACCGCGCTCAGCTATATATTTTACATTTCCATCCGTTTTCGGGCCAAAACCGCCGTTGCCGGTATACAGGTGGTGTGCCGCTGTCATGCCGGTTTGGATCGAACAGCGTGAGGGTCCGCACATTGCCGCTGCCGCACGTGCATGACTGAAAATTATCCCCTGTTCTGCCAACTTTTGAACATTTGGCATGGAACAGAAAGCCATGCCTGACGCAGGCAAATTCGTATCCATTCGCACCGAAGTACTGTACCACGCCATGTCGTCAACCAGAATGAAGACAAAGTTGGGTTGCTCACCATTCTTCTTTGGAAGTTTTAATTGATTATCGGTTGTTGTTGCAGTCACTGTGTTTATTGACAACATTGCCAATCCAGTGGCAAGTTTTCCAATTGAATAAAACTTCTTCATTTTTAATTTGTATTGAAATTATTCAGTCGCCAGAGAAGATTGTTTGGCAAATTCAACCGCGGTCTTCTTGCTCCTGTCAATTGAAAATTGTTTTAACAACCCTTCAAATTTGTAGTTTGAAATCACTTTGGGATCGATCAGTTTGTCCGCATCAAGTCCTAGTACAATATCTCCGGCTTCTCCTGTGTTTGAGTGTATTGGCAGCAGCATTTTTCTTTGTCCAAGCAGCTTCCCATCTGCATACAGGCTGATGATGTTTTTGTAGTTTTCGATGACAGCGACAAGATGACTCCATTTTCCTGTAATTTTTGTGGTTCCATCAACAAATTGAAGATGACTTCCATGGCTAACGACAAATCCAGGAATCCCATCTTCAACAAACAAAGCCCACCCGTCTTTTTGTAAACCGGACGAAGCGATCACTCCATCAGGTGAAGCAGGTTTTATAACACAGTCGATTATGAAAGTACCTAAAGAGGGATCGAGGTCTGGATTGTTTGCAATTTCAACACTGCCTCCATCCAAAAAACTCCCGCAAACCTTCCCGTTATCGGTAATTTTTTTTACTCCCTTCACTGTAATTCCTTTATCGGACAGACCATTGAAGGCTGTGTCCTTAAAGTTAAATGAGAATACCTTTCCCGTTTTGACACTCAGAACAGGCTCCGGATCGGGCCTTGGAACCTCGTCGCGATACCCTGTTTCCTTTTTAAGCTGTTCAAGTTCTTTCGAAAGTTTACTTTTAAGTTCTGAGTAATCGGGATTCTCCGCGAGATTATTCAGTTCCGCCGGATCGTTTTGTACATCGTATAGTTCGTCAATATCTTTAATATCAGGCGTCCTCGAATACAGGTAGCGGTCTGTTCTGATTGCAGTAATGCGCGGAATGGAATAAATAAGATCGGGCCAGTAGGTAAAAAGGAAAGATTTTCTCCATCCTTCATTTTGTCCGCGAAGCAACGGGATTATGCTCTTTCCCTGCATTTTCTCCGGAATGCTGACTCCTGCCAAATCTAAAAAAGTGGGAGCAATATCTGCATTCAAAACAATATCGGTAACCGTCTGGCCAGCCTTTGCCACTTTCGTATAGCGCATCACCAGGGGAATACGCATCGATTCGTTGTAGGCCAGCCGCTTATCGCCTTTGCCATGCTCGCCATGGAAAAATCCATTGTCGCCCGCAAAAACGATCACCGAATTATCCAGAATTCCTTTTTTCCTGAGTAAATCATATATTTCTCCTAATCCCTTATCAACTGCCGAAATACACCTCAAATAATCTTTTTGCTCACCTTTCCCTGTTTTTGCCGGCCAGGGCATGACCTTACGGGTTTTAACCGGGGTAATCAGGTTCAGGTCTTTGTCTCTTAGCCTGTGACGTTGCTCCATATTGGGCTCAATTCTTTGCCAGGCAGGTTTGTTTTCCATGTTGTCGCTCCACCCTGCCGGCTCCGGAACCAAATCGTTGATGTACAAATTCTCATCTCTTAGGGGCGGCGTAAATGGCTGATGAACGGCCTTATGTGACAGGTATAAACAGAATGGTTTATCCGCATTCTCATTAATAAAACCGAGGGCATATTTATTCAATTCATCCGTGACATAGCCTTCGTTTCGGACTATTTTACCGTTGATATTTAAATCGTTGCCATTATAATTTCCCTGTCCTGAAAAACTACACCAGTAGTCGAATCCTTTCCTCGGACTGTTGCTTTCGGCCATGTGCCATTTCCCGATGAAAGCAGTTTCATAACCGTCCTTCTGAAGGATTTGAGAAAACGAAGGTGTTTTATCGGGATTGAATTCACGTCCTTCCTGATTGGTACTTACCCCGTTTGTTTGCGGGTACATTCCGGTAAGAATGGTAGCCCGCGATGGTGCACATAATGAATGGGTACAAAATGCATTTTGAAAATAAACACCTTCCGTGCGAAGCTGGTCGATATTTGGCGTTTTCAAAAATGGATATTGACCGGTAAACCCCATGGCATCCCACCTCAAATCATCGACCAGAACAAAGATGATATTCGGCTTTTCAGTTTTTGGTTGCGCCAGACTTATTCCTGGTTGAAATAAGGAGGCTGAAATCAGTAGGGGATTGAGAATCTTATTTTTGAATGTTATCATTTCGCTTTTTTATTTTTCTTTGGTTTTAAATCACCCATCGGGGTTGCCATCTTTGATCTCCACTCATTAAAGTCGGTTTTAAGTTTATCTGCGATCTGTGGGTTTTGTGTTGAAAGATCCGTTTTCTCACTTATATCGGCCATCAGATCATACAGCTCGTGTTTGCCATCTTTGTTTTGAATGAGTTTCCATTTTCCTTCCCGAATTGCCCAGATACCGTCATTGCCATCCCAGCACAGTTTTTCATGTACCGGATTTTTTTGTTTTCCCTGTAATGCCGGAAAAATATTACACCCGTCATAAACCCGGTCGGATGGAAGGGTTATCCCCAGGATGGCACATATTGTCGGCATAATATCGAGTGAAATAACCGGTTCGTCAGAGGTTCCTGATCGTATTTTGTCAGGCCAGCTTATGACAAACGGAACCCGGATACCCCCTTCATAGACGCTGTGTTTATAATCGCGAAGTGGTGTATTTATTGCTTTGGTAACTTTGGCGCCCCCATTATCACTAAAATAAAAGATAAGGGTATTATTATATTCACCTGTTTCTTTCAGTTTATTAATGACTTGTCCAATAGCCAGATCCATTCGATATATCATGGCCAGCTGGATATTTCTATCCTTATCACCCGAATTAAACTTTTGAATATCCTTTTCCGGAGCCTGCAGGGGGGCATGAACCGCATTAAATGGAAGATATAAAAAGAATGGAGCATCACTTTTTGCATTTTCCTCAATAAACCCGCAGGCTTCCCGGGCTAAATTATCAGTCAGATAACCTGTGTCGCTTATTTTTTCCTCATTGCGGTATAAACATTGATGAATATCATCAGGATTTTCAGGGCATTCAAGATCGAAATAATCATGCCCTCCATGACCCAGGAACCCATAAAAAGTATCAAAACCCCTGCTTGTAGGATAATATGGTTTTTCCAATCCCAGGTGCCATTTTCCAAAGGCTCCTGTTTTATATCCTTTCTTTTTTAATAATTCAGGTAAGAGTATTTCACCGGAAGGCAATCCCTGACGCGAATCGGAGGCAGTATAAAAACCATACCGTTGCTGGTAACGGCCTGTAAGAAGCCCTGCCCTGGTGGGGGCACAAACATAACCGCTTGCATATCCATTTGTGAATACAATCCCGGATTTTGCCAACTGATCAATCGCCGGGGTTGAAATCTCTTTTGGATGTTCATGATAACTGACATCTGCATAACCCTGGTCGTCTGCCAGAAGTATTACAACATTTGGAAGTTTTGACTCTTTTTTGGGTTGTGCTTTTTCGTTGCCGGATGAGTTGTAAGGCAACATAACCGATGTACCTGCAAAACAGATGATTGTCTGGTACAATAAATAGTTATTCATAAAATCTCAGTTTTATATTATTATTTTTCGGGTTCGCCGATACTTCCCGTTTATAGATTTGTACCCGTTAAGCTTCGCTCTTTTACTCCTTTGTAATGGCTGGATTTATGCAGCTTCAACCAGGTAAGTAAATCCTCCCGCAATTCATTTGCCTTTTTCCCGTATTTTATTCTGTCGGGATTGCTCCCCAACAAATTATTCATTTCCCAGGGATCATTTTTCAGATTGTAGAGTGCATTGATCACCTTTGATTCCGCAGAATAGGGGATAAACATCTTCCATTGATCCTTTACAATCATATAGGCCGGTGACCGTTCTTCATGATAGAGCCATTCCGTAACGACATATTGGCCCTGACTTGGGTCGGTTCCTTCCACTAACCCACGAAGACTTTGCGCATCTGACGGATATTCGGGTAAATGCAAATAATCAAAGATGGTTGCAAATAAATTCATGTTCGAAATATAACCATCCACGATTGTTTCAGGCTTAATCTGTCCCGTGAAGCGGATCATTAACGGAACATGAGCCGATTCTTCGTAGAATACATTTTTCTCCCGCATTCCGTGTGATCCAAGCATTTCGCCATGGTCGCTGGTGAAAATAACAAGGGTGTTTTCATCCAATCCGAGTTCAGTAAGTTTATCCAGAATTTTCCCAACCCACACATCAATTTCGGTTACCAAAGCATAGTAATCTGCGATCATATACTTTATTTTTTCCGGATCTGCATATTCCGGGTTACTCAAACGTCCATTCTGACTTTTGTAAGGAGAATTTGCCATTTGATCGGCAATGCTCACCGGAACCGGCATATCTTTTACCGGATACATTTTGGAGTATGGCCTTACCGGAAGCATTGGAGCATGCGGAAAATGGAGGGAACAGGTTATGCTAAAGGAATTATTTTTGTTTCGCCCGAGCGCCGCGATTGTTTCTTTGGCATGAAAAGCTGTAAATGAATTTTCTGCGGGAGTCAATAATTCTCCATGTAAATCAGGCTGTTTATACTGAATATTTGTTTGCACAACCTGCTCGTATGTCATGCCATAACGCTTATCCAATGGATTCATAATATATGGACGGTCAGTAAAGCTGTCGTATAATTCTCCCGGATTTAGTTTTGGCTTCGGATAAACCATGTTTAAATGATCCATATAAATGGCAGTAAGTCCCCCGGGGGCAAAAATCGATTTCCCATTTTTCGCCTTTAACTGAGGGTTTTGATAGACTTCTGCATGAAACTCCGGACTATGCCATTTCCCATAATATTCGCATCGGTATCCATTTTGGCTTAATATTTCGTCGAAGGTTGGCATCGGCATCCGGCCTGTTTCCTTTGTTGAACCTGAAACTTCATTGGTAAGAATCCGGTGGTTTTCAACGGTACAGCCAGTCAGAATTGAAGCACGGGTTGGAGCGCTCACTGCGCATTGGGTATAGGCATTTTTGAACCAGGCCCCCTGCTTTGCCAGTCGGTCGAGATTTGGAGTTTTTAACACCTTGTTTCCGGCAATACCCAGGGCATCAAACCGCTGCTGATCGGTCATGATAAACAGCAAATTGGGTTTCTTTTGTTCTTTTGCCTGAAGACTATTATTCAGGCATAATCCATTAACAGCAATAAGTCCGAATTGCAGGCTTTTAAAAAAGCATGCGTTTAAATTAAGTACCATTTGTTCTGTTATTTAATTTTATTGTCAATTTGGATGGTGCAGTGAATGCAGAAATTCTTCATATTTACGAACCATTTCCTTCCTGATCTGCGGGTATTTTGCAGACAAATCGGTACTTTCTGTCGGATCCTTCTCAAGGTCAAATAATAACATTTTCCCCTCCATTTTTTCCGGTTTTATTCCCGGGTAATCAGCCGGAGTTGCCTGAGCCATAGGGGCTATTATAGTTGTGCCATCCGGTCCCCGTTTGTCTGTCCAGTTACTCAGGTCAGGTTCCTTGTAGAACTCCGGTTTGGTCAGGAACAATTTCCATTTCCCGTCACGGATGGTCCGTATTATGGTATCTTTCATCGTGAAAACAGGCGGATGATTGCTTGATTTGCCTTCAATTATGGCCGAAATATCCTGTCCGTCCAATTTTATACCGGGATCGGTTTTTATAGTGGTTAGTTTCATCAGGGTCGGTAAAATGTCGGGTGACCAGCAAGGAGTCGAAACTGTTTTATTTTTGGGAAACTGCAGTGGATATCTGATGATGAACGGAACACGGGTTCCACCTTCCCAGTTTGTTGCTTTCATTCCCTTTAATCCACCCGTGTCGCCACCATACCACGGACCATTGTCTGACATGAAAATGACTATAGTGTTTTCAAGAATGCCAAGTCCTTTTAATTTACTGATCACTTCGCCTACCGACCAGTCCAGTTCCCGAATAACACTGTTGTACAGCTCCTGGTGATCTCCTTTCGAATAGAAATGAGCCGAAGCCGCCAGAGGTTTGTGTGGCATAGCATGTGCCAGGTAGAGAAAGAATGGGGAATGCTGGTTCCGCTGAATAAAATCCAACGCTTTGGCAGTGTATTTTTGTGTTAGCAGACGCTGGTCAACCGGATACTCCACTGTATCCATGTTTTCGATAAGCTGTACCGGTCGCATGTCGTTTGAGTAGAGAATTCCGTAGTACTCATCGAAGCCATGTTTTACCGGGAAGTATTCCGCCTTATGTCCCAAATGCCATTTTCCTATGCCTTTGGTATGATAACCTGCACCCTGAAAAAGTTCACCCATCGTAACCTCACTGGCATTAATTCCAATGTTATTTATTCCTGCATCGGGAGCCGGATTTTGCACCATCCCATGCCGGAGGGGGAAGCGACCGGTCAACAACGTTGCCCTTGAAGGTGCGCAATAGGGAGTAGGAACATAAAAATCAGTGAAACGAACTCCTTCAGTAGCCAGACGATCAATGTTTGGTGTTTTAACATGCATTTTATTGTAACATGAAATATCCCCATATCCCATATCGTCAGTTAATATGATCACCACATTTGGCTTTTTATCAGCCGGAGGGGCAACCAAAGCCGACAATGGTAAACTCATCCCCGCAAGAGATGCTGTAAACAGCAGGCAGTATGTCATTGTACTTATGATAAAATTGTTCACAGTGCAATTTTTTAAAGGCTGGTTATCAACAGCCTTTAAATGCTGCTCTGTATATAAATAATTTTTAAAATCTATTACTATACTAACACTAATTTAGGGTAAAACCTTAACCGCAAATTCTTCAAATTTCATATCAGTATCAACAAATACCAATGAGTCGTTAACATGATAAGTATTTGCTCCATCCACATAAGTGTAATCCAAATAAATCGTGCGGTGCTTTTTACCATTGTAGCCTTCAGCCTGGGCATCTGCTTTGGAATAATATTTACCTGTTCCGTTTACCACGACGTTGGAGGCACTTTTTTGTGACACGGCTACACTTTTGTTATCCTTATTAAAGGTTAACAGCATACTGTATTTGGCATTTGATGCCTCCTTATTTGTACCGCCAATTGTTGGCATATAACTCTCCGTCAAGGATTTGGTGGTTAGTTTGGTCATGTCGTTGTCATCGGTAAAACGTTTGGAATAAGTAACAACGTCCAGGGGATTTGTTGTGTTCGTTCTTTTCCCTCTTAACAGGTACATGCCATGAGTTGTGTTTATATATTTTATCCCAAACAACACGTAGTTTTTAGGAGTTGTTACCCAATGATCCGAAATTCGTGGGTCAGGAGAATTAATTGTACTGACCGGGGCTCCACTTAAGATGGAGTCTCCTGCAGCATCTGTAATCCTTACGGGAACAACATAATGCAACCCCGTTGTAAGTGGATCCGCGAAAAATGCATCGGTCAAATTCACTCTCATCTTGCCAAAGAAACTACCGGCAGGAATGATTATTTTATCAAATGTTGCATTATAATACGCCGATGGTAATATCTCAAGGGCGTTACCATCAGCATCTGTAATATTTGATGCTAATTCGGGGGCAAATTGCACAGTAATTAGCCTGTTCTTCGTATTTGAATACATTCCTCCAATTGATGCTCCAATACTAAATGCATGTTCCAGATCGATTGAATTATCTCCAATTTCTTCATCTCCCAACATTAACGATCTGACAGGAGTCTGAAATGGAAAATAAACAGCCTGATACGCGAAGTCATCAAACTCCACATCCTGGTTTTCACAGCTAAAGAGGAGTGCAATGATACTTAATAAATACAATACCTTTTTCATATGGGTAATTTTTACATTTTTAACGTTAATTATTGCCAGCCCTGGTTTTGGATCAGACTATACTTGAGGGTTTCTCCGTATGGAATCGGACCATAAATCTGATAGTCGGAGTAATTACGATTCTCTACTTCACGATAGTTGTAGGTACTTCCGTCGGCTGATACTTCCACACCGCTCACTGCTTTTTTCATTTCTGTGGTCATCTTCCAGCGACGCAAATCCCAGAATCGTTGTTCCTCAAAACACATTTCTACTCTGCGTTCATTACGGATAAGATCGGTCATCTGTGCTTTATTTAGTCCATTTACAAAAACAGTTGAGGTAATACCAGCTCTTGTTCGTATGGCGTTAATTACCTGGCGGGCATTATAGCTGCCAATAGTTGCATCCGGTCCGCCAGCTTCATTGGCGGCTTCAGCAAACATTAAAAGCACATCGGTATAGCGGGCATAAGTGTAATAATGTAATCCACCCGAATTTACTTTCGGATCCAAATCTACATTGGTTACATTCATAAACTTTTTTAAATAGTAACCTGTTTTTGTTGCATAAATATTGCTGCTACCCAGGGCATCCTGGTTTCCTGCTGTTGTGTTGATGGATACCGTTTTTCCTCCTCTTGTAAATTGAGCGCCATTAAATAAAATGAACTTGGCTAATCTGGGATCCCTGCCTGAATATGGACTACCCGAATTAATCTTGGCTGCAAGTGTTGGGGTTCCATCTGCCATTGGGAAAGCATTCACCAAATCCTGAGTAGGATTAGTCAATCCCTGACCAAAAAGAGAAGGAGTAAAATTGGATAATTCCCAGGTTGTTGAAGAATTTATGCGGGTAGAATACCAAAGCACTTCCGGATGCTGATCTCCTGCATTTGGTACCTCTGCATTACTATAAAACTCGACATTTTTGTTATTTGCAAAATTAATCACGGTCAATCCACTATTCTTATCCATTAATTCAGCTGCTGCCTGCGCTGCCATTTGGTAAGTATAAGTACCATCTGAATAAGCCGGGCTTGCAGCATATAATAATGTTTTTGCTTTAATCAACCGGACTGCCAATCCATTTATCCTATTGGTGTTTCTCGCACCTGTTGCAATATCGGCATTCGCATTACCACTATCTTTCCATCTGTCCGAAAGAATTGCAATAGCCCTGTCACAATCGTCGGTGATGAATTTCACAAGATCTTTAAAAGAGGAACGTGGAATCTGATAATCCGCAGGATTTGCTGTTGCCAGCACATGATCAACAATAGGTACGCCAAGCAGCTCTCCGGCAGCTCCCTTTCCGGCGTGGGCCTGAAGCAAATTGAAATAATTCCAGGCCCGCAAGCCATAGGCTTCGCCTTTGAGTTTTTGAGCAAAGAGAGCGCTGGTAGTCTCGTTTCTCCAGTACCATTTAACATGATCAACCTTTGATAAAAAGGTATTAAGGTACAAAATACTCTCGTAAGCAGTATTCCACGTATCGAAAGGATTGGAACTTGATGTCCACCCTCCCGCAACAGCCGCCTTTACACTACTTGCAGGAACATTGTTTACTGCATCATCTGAAGCATAGGACAGATTGAAGTTGTTATGAACAACAGGAATATTCCGATAGGCATTCATCAGAAATCCTTCGGTATAAGTCACAATAGACTCTACATCATTCAGATCATATATATTTTCATCTTCCGGCGATAATACATTACATGCATTGGTTAAGCCCAGTAATGTGATGAAGATGAATATCAAATATTTGCGTTTTTTCATTTTATCCTGATTTAATTTGATTTAAAATGAGGTTACCAGACCTATTGTGAAATTTCTCGTCCTTGGAGCACTACCTGCATTAAGTTCGGAATATTTTTTATTTTTTCCTAAAACCAGGGCATTATTGGCTCTCACATACACTCTTGACTCTTTTAGAAATGATAATTTATTTTTCCCTGAGAAATTATAGGTAAGTTGCATGGTAGGTACAACAAATGAGTTGTTCTTATAGAGCCAATAATCGGAATTGCGATTATTATTACTTGAAGAAGTTGCGGACAAACGGGGATGTATCGCGTTAATATTTTTGTTATCAGGACCATATGCATCATTTACCATTTCAGAATATTTTACATCTCCGAAAACCCGGTAATAGCTTCCTGTCCGGTAATCATCATTTCCAGCCTGACCTATTCCAAGGATATAAAATTCAAGATTTTTATACTTAAAATCCAGGTATAGACTATACTGAGTACGTAATCCATGGCCAATAATTCGCTGGTCCTTTTGGTCTATAATATTATCGCCGTTTTGATCCAGGTATTTAATGTCTCCTGCCTGAACCGCTCCAAATGTTGGCAATGGTAATCCGGAAACAAGCGAACCGTCGGGATTAAAATCTGCCTCACTGTATAGCCCGTTGGATTTCAATGCCCACAGGGCATCGGGTGCAGTTCCTTTTCTCAACAACGCGATATCTGCACCTTTATAATCAGGTTCCTCCTGCCTGGTAATTTTGGGTGAAATATAGAGGATATTGCTGCCGGCAGTTATTGAAAAATCGGTTGATACATCAAATTTGTAATTAATGCCCAGGTTTAAACCCTGGGTTTGATTGCTGTTGTAATTGCTGTAAACCAGGTTTTCAAAGCCAAGGATTTGTGGATAGGTACCCGACATAAGCGTTATGCTATCCAGCGAAGCGCTGTTAAAGTACTCCAATTCCATATTCATTGCCTTTTTAAAGAGTGTTGCATCCAATCCAACAGAAAAATCTCTTCTTTTTTGCAGCATAATGTCATTGGGTGGGTATACTGAAGCATAATTTGTCTCCGCATTTTGAGCTACACCATTTTGATAGGTAAAAGTACTGCCACGTAAAAATGTATTTCGATATAAGTTGTAAGCGTTGTTAACGTCCCAATTATCATTTTTTGAGATACCATAAGATGAGCGAATTTTAAGATAGTTAATAACGGATATATCCGACATAAAATTTTCTTCAGACAACACCCATCCAAGACCAAATGAAGGCGCCATCTCCATACGATTCCCTTCTTTTAACTTTCTGCTTCCGATACCCATTAACGACATTTCAGCGATGTATTTTTTTGAATACATATAGTTTGCTGAAAAGCCGGTATGAAACAATACATTCTTTTGCGTCGAGTCATTATAGGTAATCATGTCAGTGTACATTAATGCAGTAGCGGAAACATCATGCTTGCCAAACGAACGATTGTAGTTTAATGTCCCAAAATAGGCTTCATGCCTGAAAAAGGTAGAATTGTCATTATTCGTATTATACTTATTTGCTGCTATATTAGTGCCTCGTACATAGACCGTATCCAACAGTCCGGAGGTTTCGTCGAAAACAGGCTCATAAACTGCAAAGCTTGGACTCTGATTCGAATAGATGGTGTTAAAGAAATTCATTCCGCCATAAAGACTTGCAGAAAGGCCTTCTGTGAGAAAACGCATATCAATGTCAAGTTTTCCGCTAAACTGGACATCCCGCTGCATCAGTTTCTTATTGCCATTCTGAATAAAATTACCGTAAACATTGTTAAGAAACGAAGAATTTCCTCCCAGAAGTTGTCCCTTGGCTAATTTGGCTCCACTTAAAAGCTTATTCCGGAATCCTTCATCTGTTATCAAATTGGGGTCCCATAATACCGGATAATTATTGGGCAATTCTGTTGAGGCTGTAGCCCAGATATTGTTTGCATTGGGTTGCTTATTAAATGAGAGCCGTGCGGTTGTATTTATACTCATGTTCATATACTCATTAATATTAAAATCAAGGTTCCCTCTGAAGTTTAAATTATCGGTAATGTCACCCTGAGGAGTATTAAGCCATCCGCTACTTTGATCCCAGCCAGTACCCACATAGTAACGCACATTTTCGCTACCGCCCATTACATCTGCAAATACATTTATGCCCGTAGTATGGTCTTTTATATAATCATCCGAATAGAAATTATTATCCGGATAACGGGCCGGATTTACCCCGCTGCGAGTGGCACCGATGGCTTCCTGAGAATACCGCAATGATGCGGGATCAATACCGTCATTCAATTGCGCTTCATTATATTTAGCCATATAATCAGCAGCATTCAGGTAATTAGGCATGGCCCGGGGAGTCGCATAACTGTATTGTCCGGCAATTCTTATCTTATGCTTACCGGCTTCCCCTCTTTGGCTTGTTATAAGGATTACTCCCAAATCTCCCTGTGCTCCATACATGGCTTTTGATAATGCATCCTTCAGAATCACCACAGACGCTATCTCCAACGGGTTTAAACTGTTTACATAGAATGTATTCTGCCGGATACCATCAACCAGTATAACAGCATTTCCCGATCCCCATGTATTGTAATTACCAAAGAGTCCAGGTACCTTTCCGTTAAGAATCTCTCCAAATGAGCTGTTCTGATCTCGTTTTAGTTCTTCCTGCACATCAATAGTAATAACCGATCCGGTTGTTTCCCTGGCAGTAATTGTGTTAAAGGTCAGTTTAACCTCCTTGTCAATCCCTGTTTTAACAGGAAATGTATCTGATTTTATATTACTATTCTGTGAATAAAGTGTCTGGGATAATGTAAATAACATCATCAAACAGTTGATCTTTATTTTTATTTTTATTTTCATAATAGATTACATTATTAAGGTTTTTACTTTCTACCATCCCGGATTTTGTTCCCATTCGGTCGTAAACCTGGTTAAACTTGTTTCGAAAGGCATCCAATAGTGCTGATCTTTAAATACATATGCTGTCACGTTAACACGATTTACGGATGATTCAATAATCACTTTTTTATTGTCAATATTAAACAGTAAGGCCTGTAATTGAACACCATCCTGAAGGTGTGCTCTTTTCCATCGTCTGATATCGAACCAATAAACCCCTTCGTAAGCAAACTCAACCGCTCTTTCATTCCGGTATAGCAATCTGAATCCCGGATCAGAAGCAAGTTCATAGGATCCCGGAAGCGGATTATTCTCATAGAAAGGTAAGGTGGCAGCAACCGATGGTTGCCCGGCACGCAGTCTTATTTTATTCACTGCCTGCTCAGCTGTCATACTAAGCCCGGCAGGAGTTGTATTGTAACTTCCGGTGCTTTCATATACTGCTTCGGCATAAGTCAGATAGATGTCGGCCAAACGTAATAGCGGAGTGCTATAAGCGGCCAGCCCGGGATTATTTTTAGTTACACCATCGCATAAGAATTTCCTTACGGCATTACTATTTAATGCTCCGTCCGATGATAATTTATTGGCAGAAAAATCCAGGGTAATCTTATCGACTTTGTCACCATGCATATAAAAATTAAAGTCATAACGATTGTCCCTGTCATCCCATCGCCGGGCCTTATTTTTATCATAGGCAATCTGATAGCGCGAGCCGTCTTTCATTTCAAATTTATCCAGATAATTTTGAGAGCCTTGTGCTGCTTTTTGTCCGGTAAGCTGGTTCTGCCCATAGTTTCTGGCAGTAGACTGGCTTACAATCGGCGAACCGAACCTGTCAATTGTCCTGTGAAACAAAACTTCAGGAGTATATGGCTGAGTTCCGTTAACGGTAGCAAATACTGTCCGCATATCGGCCCATTTAGTCAGTCCGTCTGCATCAGCAACAGGCATACCGGAAGGCTGAGTGCCTACCAGGCTTACTGCTAATTCGATAACCTCTTTACAAGTTACCGCACATCTGTTAAGAATATCTTTATTATATTCCAAAACTCCGGTAGCCTGCTCATTGAAAAGCGGACTTGCCGAGTACTGAAGCGCTTTCGCTTTAAAACCAAGCGCTGCCAGTTTGGAAGGACGTCCCCAATTGATATTTGGCAAAGGCCAGTTCGCAGGCAATAAGGCTGCCGCGGCATCAAAGTCTTCCACAATTCTTTCAAACACGGCCTGAACATCGTTGTACGTCTTTCCGTTTTTTTCGTAGGTCCAATGGCGTTTCATATCTTGTTCTTCTGCTGTAAGAACCTTATCAATATAAGGAACAGTGCCAAATGACCTTGCAAATTCGTAATAATAGTATGCCCTGAAAAAAAGCGCCTGCCCTTTTAACCAGTCTCTTTGCTCATCAGTTGCATCAGTTAAAATTCCCGATTCCAGTTTTTCGAGACACATGTTGGACATACGAATATTTTCCCACATGGAAGAATACAAACCGGCTGAGAATTTACCGCTTTCTGCTGGTGCATAAATACCACGATTAGTTAACAAATACATATAGTTGCCAAGGTTACCGTTAAAAACAGATTGGGCTGAAGGCGATAGCGCCTCACCACCAATGGAATGGGTCACCCTGGCTCCATGGTTGTTGTAATCAACTAAATTATTCAACAACTGATCCTGAAATCCCTGGAAGGACGCATAAGAACCAAAAATCTGTTCTTCAGTAATCGCAGCTTCCGGAGGAATGTTCAAATACTCCTTGCAACTGAATAACATTAAAGCCATTGCCAGTATTAGACTTAGTTTAATTGTATATCTTTTCATTTTCTTGAAGTTTATTACGGTTTATTAAAACTGGACATTCAAACCAATATTTATTTGCTTCTTGGTCGGATAATTTTTCCCGGGATCATCCATACCCACACCATCTTTAGGCATTTTTGTCCAGAGGAATAAGTTCCTTCCGTTCACATATAGCTTTAGACTATTTATGCGCAAGGGCTCAATCATTCGTTTTGGCAGTGAATAACCCAATTGAATCGACTGCAGTCTGAAAAAGGAGCCATCAAACTCAGGATATTGTCCGGTAGGATTATTAGTTTTGGCACTCAGTGCCAGTGCCGGATAAGAAGGATCACTATTATTATATTCAGGTGTCCAGGTATCTGACAAAATTACTGTTGGCACAAATAAATTATCGAAATAGAACAATGGTGGTGAAATTCTACGAGTAGCATTATAGGCTCCTAAAAATCTCATTGTTAAATCAAATCCTTTAAAATCTGCCCCCAGCGCTATTCCATAATTGTTTTGCGGATAGCTTGGATAGCCGTATGGCACATTATCGTCGGTACCATAATATCTTCCATCGGCGTTAAAATCAAGCATGATCAGATCACCCGGCAGCAAAAAGCTGTTTGAAGAGGCATTGGCTGCACCGGTAACACTATACAAGTCGTCCCAGCTTTGGATGAATCCGGTTGAAATTCCGGTAATAGTCTGACCCAACGGCTTGCCTTCCGGTTTTTGATGGGGCAATGTTAATTCAGTGGATTCTTTATAGATCACCTTGCTTCTTGAAATTGACCAGTTAGCAGTTATCCAATAGTTAAGATTTTTTTTAAGCGAATTACGGTAAGTTATTTCCAGTTCTGCTCCATGCGAATTTGCCTTTCCTATATTTGCTGGCGGCGCTGGTTTCCCGAAAATCGGAGGTACGGTATTTTGTCTATCATTAGCGCCAATCAACATATCCGTTCTTTTTTCATTAAATATATCTGCAATTAAGCTGAGCTTGTTGTTAAAAGCTGCAACTTCAAAGCCCAGGTTCTGTTTTTTTGCTGTTTCCCATCGTAAATTCGGGTTTCCCGGGTTTCCCTCGTTGTACCTGATGTATTCTCTGTACGCAGAGGGATATCCATAATAATTTGATTCATAATCATCCACACTGTATGTATTCCAGATGGTTACGTGGGGCCATTGACTTCCGCCGGTATTCAGGTTGTCGTTTCCAACTAAGCCATACGAATACCTTAATTTCAGCTTGTCAAGCCATTTTTGATCTTTTAAAAAACGCTCATTGGATATTAGCCATCCCCCTGCAATCGAAGGAAAAAAATCGAACCGGGAATCAGGGCCAAATTTCTCGGATCCATTGTATGCCCCATTTATTTCAATGAAATAGCGCTGATTATAATCGTAAGTGATACGTCCTACCCAGTCCTCACGTTTTTGTGGCCAGTTGCTACCCGTTTCAGATTGATCGCGGCTAAACATGGCCATGGCCGTAACACTATGCTTATTGAACGACCTGTTGTATTGCAACTGCAACTGGTAATACAAACTACGCTCTGCATCTCCCAGTGCTACACTCTCAGCTCCGTATGAATTGGGCGTTTTTACCCAGCCAAAGCCTTCTCTGCCTGCGGTGGGTTCGGTATATGTAGTATAATTATCCATATTAGCCTGGCTTCCATTTATCATGTAGGTCTGGGTATCATTATCGTAATAGCCACCTTCGAGATAAAAATTCTTAGCTATTGTTTTCGTGACAACTCCTGCATTTCCGATATTTTTCCCATTATTTCTGAATGTATTATCGAACGCCAGCTTACCAGAGAAAGATAAACCTTTGGTTATAAAATCAAGTTGCTGAGTTAAGGTATAGTCCATATTAATCATTGTTCTCGGATAGGAGCTCGTACCGGTAAAATTAAAGTCATACCAGGGATTTGCTGCGCTAAACCTGCCATCCTGAGTTCCGGGCACTCCATCTTCATATACTCTTATCGGTGTCTCTCCACTAAGATTTGTCAATGCATCAAATATACCATGATAGGCACCGCTATTTCTGTTTGGAGTGGTTTGTAACCCGTACATTCCCGTGAAATTTGCAGCTAACTGGGTTGTTTTTGTAATTTCAAAATCAAAATTTGCCCGAATATTCAGCCTGTCGTACAGGTAGGCAGGCACATAACCAGTTCCTACGTCCTGTCCATCAAAAATATCACCAACATGATTATAACTTGCAGATGCAAAATACTTAGCCCGCTTTGTTCCCCCACTGGCAGTAACATTTACCCTATAGGATTTTGTGAAATCTTTCAGCATAATATCATACCAATCCTGGTTAGGATAGGCATAGGGATATTTTCCTGTTCTGAAGTACTCTATCTCCTTATCGGAAGTATAAAGCTCAGTCCATAATCCGTTATTGAAACGACGGGTACGCTCCAGCGCATAATTTCTTGCCACCGCCGCGTTCCAGGTATCTTCTACTTCAACTATTTTTGAGGCACTTTCAAAGGACATCTCTGCTTCGACAATAAACTTTGTTTTTCCTTCTTTTCCTCTTTTTGTCGTAATCAGTATAACTCCATTACCACCTTTTACTCCAAACACTGCAGTAGCCGAAGCATCCTTTAATACAGAAATATTTTCAACTTCATTAATATCCACATCGTTCATTTGACGTTCCACTCCATCTACTAAAATCAAAGGGGAGGAATTGTTCCAGGTCGTTTTGCCGCGAACAAGAATTTCGGAAGGAGTATAGATACCCAATCCAGTACTACTGTCTCCTCCGGGCATACCCGAGATGGAGAGAACCGATACTCCGGGTATTAAACCCGTTAGTGCATCGGTCATGTTGCTGACATTTCCCTGTATCTTGAGATCTTCTGCCTTCGCCGTGCCAATAGCGCCAACGATACTCTGCTTCTTTTGGGTACCATATCCAACCACTATTAATTCCCCAATCTCGATATTTTCTTCCAAAAGTGTTACTGCCAGGAATGGATTAGTGCTCTTAATCTCAATTTGCTGGGGTTTCATCCCAATAAACCGGATCATTAACTTTTCCCCCACCTTCGCCTGAATACTAAATACTCCATCATTACCTGTAATGGTTCCAATGGCTGTACCTTCAATCATGATATTTACACCGGGAATAGGGCTGCCATCTTTATCGCTTACTTTTCCCCTTATTTGAACCTGAGCAAATACCACGGAGTAAGTGAGCATAGTGATTACAAATAGGGCAAGTAATTTTTGCCAGTTTTTCATAATTGTAAAATTTTATAGGATTAGTAAATTTGTTTCGGATAAATGATAGTTTTAGGTTAGTTATTGTTAATATTTGCTGAAATTAATTTGCAGGGTTTAATAATTCATTAATAAAGCATTAATAACATCAATAGATGTTATTAAACATGCAATCAAACTGTTCTGTAGTCATAGTCAATTATTTAAAAAATTAATTATGTTTCCTGAAATTCTGAAGTTGGCATTTTCTGAAACTTTGACTGTGAAAGTACATTTTCATATCATTCGCCCGGTTTTCCGTTAGTATACGTTGGAACCACACCCGAAAGTTTCTCCGCTAATTTCAGTTTGTTCATGACCTTAAATTTCCACTGATTTCATTCCACCGATAGTATACTTTTTCTCATTAGCATAATTTTAAGGTTAATAGCCCAAATGTAAATGGGAAGACTAAATACTCCATTAATTTTTGATTAATTAATACTAAATTTGTACTGAAACTACAAAACCATTCAAAGCTAAAAATCCACGGATGAGTGTGAAGGAATTTGATTTAATTTCGAATTGTAAAAGAATTGCGTTGGTTATCATTATTGCCATTGCACTTTTTCTGCCACATAGGTCATTTTCACAATCGTATGGTTTAGGCTTTAACGGACAGGAATTTTCAAAGGATTTACGCACCGGAATTGACCTTTCACCCGGTGATTATTTTTCATTTGACAACGAATTCGAGATCACTTTCAAGATGTTACTTCGGCCGAATGAAAGGATGTATTTTGGCTACATTGCCCGCATCATTGATAAAAATGGAAATAACATAGATCTGATTTTCAATTACCGATCCATTGATTCCAGTGCAATCGAAGTGGTCTGCGGACAAAGGCTAACCAGGATTTCTTTCAATGCTGACATACGAGAGCTTTGCCTTAAATGGACTGAGTTTCGTTTAGAGGTTGATCTTAAGAATAACAAAGTCAGTTTAATGTCACCTGCCAATGATTTTCAGGCAGAAGATATCGGTGGAAATTTAACCGGAGAGGTTAAGATACTGTTTGGGATGAGCGATTTCAGCCATTTTAAAACCGCTGATTTGCCTTCGATGAAAATCAAGGACATCTGCATCTACGCGAATAAAAAACCGACTTATTCATGGTTACTTGATGAAATTACCGGTGAGATTGCATACGATAAAATTCGCAAAAAAAAGGCAACGGTAAAAAATCCGGTTTGGTTAAAACCTGAACATTCCGATTGGCAAAAGCTAAGTACGGCCACTTTAGCCGGTAATTGTGAAATTGCATTTAATGAGCAGGAAGAGAAAATTTACCTTATTGGGGAAGATCAATTGATTGTCTATTCGGTTAAAAACAACTTTAGCGAAACTATTAGCTATAAGGAAAAGGCGAAAAATCTTTTACCCGGACGTCAGGCTTTCTATAATCCCGACACTAAAACAATTTTCAGCTACAATCCCGATCAAAAAACAATTTCTGAATTTGATTTCAATACCCTGGGCTGGAACGAGGAAGTTCCCAAAAAAAGAACAGCTACTGTTTTTCTTCACCACAACCAATACTATTCCCCGGCAGAAAAATCGTTGTACGTTTTTGGTGGTTATGGCCAGCACGAATATAAAAACCTGGTTCAAAAAATTGGATTCACTTCCGGTAAATGGGAAGTATTAAAAGTACCCGGGGATGTTTTCACTCCCAGATACCTGGCTGCAACAGGGATTCTGAATGATACAGTATTAATTCTTGGAGGATATGGAAGTGTGTCTGGAAAACAAATACTTAATCCACAAAATTATTATGATTTACTTGCGTTTTCGCTTAAAGATCAACGTTTTAGAAAAGTTTACGATTTTGTCCCTCCGGTAGAGGATATTTGTTTTTCCAATTCAATGGTAATCGATCCTGAAGAGAGGACATTTTATGCACTTTCGTTTTCTGTACTCAAATACGATGGATATTTACAGCTTGTAAAAGGCTCCCTTCAAAAACCCGAACTCCAATTAATAGCGAGTAAAATACCCTATTTTTTTCATGATGTTAAGTCGTTTTCATCGCTCTATTTTTGCAAATCGGGCAAAAAACTGGTTGCCGCCACAATGCTGCTCAATGAACAGAACCAGACAGAAATAAATCTTTACACAATTTCATTTCCCCCGAATGAAAAATTAACTGAATCCGATACTTCGAATAAAACGACTTCCCGCTGGTTTTATCTTATTGTATTTCTCGCTGTTGCAGTGGCTTTTTCACTTCTTATCCTGAAACGCTTTGGAAAACGCAAACAACCGATTCCCAACCGATTTATTGGTAATAACTTTGGCTCCAAAATCAATTTTAAAGAGGTGGAAGCTGATGATACCCAAACTTATAAAAATTCTGTTTTCTTCTTCGGAGGTTTTCAGGTATTCAGCTCAAACGGAACGGACATTACCTGTCGGTTCAGTCCTTTGCTTAAAGAGTTATTTTTATTAATCTGGCTTAATTCCATTAAAAACGATAAGGGAATATCTTCAGAAAAACTTTCTGAAGTATTATGGTCCGATAAGGATGAGAAAAGTGCGGGTAACAACAGAGCAGTAAATATTGCAAAACTTAAACTAATTATTGCAGAGATCGATACCTGTACATTATCGCATAAAACTGCCTACTGGAAAATTGAATTTGACGAAAAGATTGTCTGTAACGATTATCTTGAATGTATTAAAGTGGCCGGTTCCGGGAAATCAATCACAAAAGAAAAAATCAATAAACTTATCGATTTTTCGCATAAAGGAATTTTCCTGATGAATTTGAATTTCGAGTGGCTTGATGATTTCAAAGCAACTATTTCGAACACCCTTATTGATATTTTGGTCGAATTTGCACAAAAACAAAAAATCGAAGAAGACCCTGTTTTTATTTTACGACTGGCCGACTCAGTATTTAATTTCGATTTCATGAGTGAAGAAGCGATGATTCTAAAATGTAAAGCGCTGACCTTTATGGGTAAGCACAGTCTTGCTTCAAATACCTACTGCAAATTTACTAAGGATTATAAAACAATTTATAATCATAACTACGATAAATTATTTGAAGAGATAATTATTTAGTGTGGCGTTGGAGGCATGAAGTTTTAAACCCTTGAGTTTAACACTTTGTTTGTTTGCAAGGCTGATTTTCGCTTTTTTAGTTACGATTTTAGTTACGATCAAAACTTTTACATGCTCTTTTTTAAGGGGCGGAGGGTTCGGTGTCCTGATATTATTAATTGGTATGATCATTTATCAAAAATATTATTAATACATTTGTCAGCTCTTAACCTCAACCTAAAAAACCAGCATGTTGTTACTTATACCGAATATTGACCAAAGATTTTCAACCAGGAACAAATCTTATGGTTATAATCTTATCCTTGACCCCCGGTCTGTTTGTCTTCAACCAATTATTTGTAACTACAGTTACAGGGAATAGCATCCTGCATAACTAAACAATTCCCGCTACCCGACATCGCAATTACTACTCCTCTATTGCAAGAGATTAATCAATCATGGCATGAAAACTATTTTTACTTTTTTAGGTATCCTGTTTATTTTTAACGGATATGGACAGATGTATATCCTCAATGAGGATTTTGTTACAGCTGCGGGGACGAACCCACCATTGGAATGGACCAATAACAAACTGGCAGGAACGGATACCGATTTATGGCACTTTGACAATCCGGGCAGCAGGGCGATCACTCATCCCATTACGATCCCTTTTGCCATTTTCGATGCCAGTTCAGTTTCCGGTAATGGTCTGCAGGAAAGGGTAGCCCTGGAATCCCCATTTTTTGATGCCTCTATCAGTAATTTTATTTTGTTAAAATTTGATCAAACCTTCATGGCCGAAAATGGTGCAAAAGCGATCATCGAAGCCTATAACGGTCAGGCCTGGCTGGAGGTGGTTCGGTTTACTGCGTCCACTTTAAATCCATCTTCTGAAATTATAGATATTTCGTCTGTGGTGGGTCGTGTGACCAATGCCAAAATCCGCTTTGTATGGGAAGGGCAGAGCCAGGGCTACTGGGCTTTGGATAATGTCTCGATCTGGGCTCCGCTCCAGGTTGATGGTGCGCTGGTTAAACTGGATAGCCCCAAAGCACCTTTTGCTTCCGGGTTGAATCAAATTAAAGTGACCCTCGGGAGTTATGGATTCCAAAACCTTACTGCGACAACCATAAAGTGGAATGTTGATGGCATTCAACAACCCGATTATAAATGGAATGGAAACCTCAGCTTTGGCAAAGTTCTGGAACACATCTCCATCGGCAGCTATAATTTCGGGAAGAAACCGGTTAAACTAAAAATCTGGCAATACCTTCCCAACGGAATTGAGGACCCAAACGCTGAGAATGATTCCATAGTTAAAACAATCTGGCCTTCCCTGTGTGGTACTTATACGATCGGCGGGACTAACCCCGATTTTGCCACGTTCAGTGAGGCGGTTGAGGTATTAAATACGGCCGGGATCTCGTGTGCGGTTGTTTTCAAGGTCAGGAACGGGGTGTATAATGAGCAGTTTGCGATCAACAGCATCCTGGGTTCGTCAGCCATAAATACCGTAACTTTTCAGAGCGAGAGCGGCGATAGTACAGCAGTGATGATCAGATTTGATGTATCGGGAAGTATTGCTGTTAATTTAAAGCATGCCAGTTACATCAATTTCAGGGAGATTGGATTTACCGGGAATAATGGATTGGTGCTTGAAGATTATTCAAACCATATCAATGTCGAACATTGTTATTTAACAGGTGGTGAATTGGCTTTGGGTGTAAGGTCGGCAGCGCATGATATCAGGATTTCCTCTTCTGCATTTTCCCTTGGGTCAACTGCAATATATCTTGAAAACGCGAAGGACATTGAAATACGGGACAACGTATTTAGCGACCAAATGAATCAAGGAATAAGTGCGAATACTTCGGCAAATGTTATTGTTGACGGGAATCGGTTTAATAAAAGTCCGGTAGGTGTAGTTTTTAGCAATACAACGAATTCATTTGTAAGGAATAATCGGTTCAATATTTTTACGAAGCAATATTATCAGAATACCGGAATTTATTTGACTGGCTGTGACCTGTTAAATATTAACAATAATTACATCAATGTGGAAGGTAATCTTCCCGGAATGGGAATACGGATGGAAAATACGTCACATTCCGGTATTTATTACAACAGCTTAAACATCGCCAATACGGATATCGGAAAGGCAAGTAAGGGTTTGTCGTTGCAGAATGGTGACCAGAACAACATCAAAAACAATATTTTCAATGTCAAGACATCCGGCTATCCGGCAGTGATTGAGGCAGGTACAACCGGATTTTCACTGGATTACAACGATTACTACAGTCCGTCGGGCCTGATCGGGCAGTTGGCCGGCACCAATTATTCGAAACTTGCCGATTGGGCAAAAGCAGTGAAGGTGATGCCAATTCAAAAGACCTTGCTCTAAATTATGCCAGCGATACCAATCCCTTGCCTTATCAAAGGGATTTTAACGGGGCCGGCATACCAATAGGAGGAATCCTTCTGGATATCAACGGAAAGATCAGAAATGACCAGGCGCCTGACATCGGGGCAGTGGAGTTCATGATCGATTTCGGAATTACTCAATTGCTTAGCCCGGACCTCGATTGCGTTCATGGGACTGCGGATAATGTGACTGTTTACCTGCGTCAGTTTGGAGACCTGCCATTTAAGGATTTAAAGTTATCATACCAGGTTAACGGCGGACCGGTTTATACCGATATGATACCGGGGACGAATTATAATGACCTGACTTATACCTTCAATACGCCGGTTAATATCTCTCCCCAGGGAGAATATAACTTCCGCATCTGGCTGATCAATACCAGGGATGACAACTTAAGCAATGACACATTGAAGGTTACACGCCATACAAAACCAGCTCCGGCAGTTAATTTTACTTTTAACAATGACTGTTCAGGACGCGAAGTTCAGTTCACAGGAACCGCTACTGTTCTTAGCCCGTATTTTATAACCGGTTATGAATGGATGTTTGGTGATGGTAAGACTTCAACGGAACAGAATCCCAAACATACCTTTGTACAGACAGGTAATCATGAGGTAACCTTAAAGGCTTATAGCAACGGAGGTTGTTACAATGAAATCACCAGGACAGTTTCTTTGGAAGATTATGAGAAACTTCAACTAAATATTCAGAAAAAAAATGAGATATGCAGCAGCAGTTGTAATGGAGAACTGGAGATTAATTTTCTTGGAGGGGAATCGCCTGTTCAGCTCTATGTTAACAACGCACTTATAACCCAACCCAAAGTAAGCAATTTGTGCCCATCAACTTATGCTGTAAAAGCAGTCGATAAAAAAGGGTGTCAGATTTCTGAGAACATTACCATTGACACAGAAAGTGCCATTGCCATGAAAATTGTCGCGGATCACTTAACCGGGTTTGCCCCACTGGTGGTAGCTCTAACCGCTGAGGGTGAAGGGGCAGCGACCTATGAATGGTACTCTAAAGGTGAGTTGTTCAGCAATCAGTCTACCGCACGCATCAGTTTAATCGACAAAGGTGCAAATGTCATTAAACTGGTTGTAAACAGCGGCCTGCCAAACAACTGCATTCTTACCGACAGTGTTTCGATCGATGTCGAAATATTGGTTGATATCAGGATACCCAATGCCTTTACTCCAAATGGAGATGGCTTCAATGATTCTATTGGAGTCCTGACCAGATGTGTTACGTCGCTCGAAATGAACATCAGCGATCGCAATGGAAGATTTGTGCATAAGATAGATTCCGTAAATGGCAGGTGGGATGGGAATTTGCCATCCGGAGTAAAAGCACCCCAGGGAGTTTACTATTACTCGCTCACAGCAATTGGATATGATGATCTGGAATATACACGCCAGGGCAATATCAATTTGTACCAGGAACTTATAAACCTTTACCCAAATCCTGTCCAATCCATGGCCATGCTTGATCTGAACGGAAACCTGCCAGGAGAAAAAACCATTTCAATTTACAGTACTTCCGGTAAATTGATACGAAAATGGAATACAACTGAAAATATTCTTCAGTTAAACCTTTCATTTTTAACGAATGGTGTCTATGTAATAAATGCAGCCGATGGGCAACAGGTCGTATCAGTTAAATTTATAAAAAATTAAGGCCATGAAAAAAACATATCTAATTATCCTTTTTATCCTTGGCTTCGTGAGCCTCCACCTTAATTCATCGGGGCAGAGCAAGTATTTGGTCATGGGCAATAAGGCTTATGAAAACAAGCAGTATGTTCTGGCAATTGATTACTTTACAAAAGCACTCAGCAATTTTGAAGGAGATCTGAATCAGCGCAACGAGCTTGCTTTAAAACAGGCCGATTGTATCAGAATGATTAACAACCCAAAGAAAACTGAAATCTATTATCAGCGGCTGGTTAAAAATAAATATGCGGAACAAAAACCGCTGGTATATCTTCATCTTGCCAATGCACTTAGTTCCCAGGGAAAATATGCCGAAGCCCTGCCGATGTTCGAACAATACCTTGCCCGAGTGCCCGGAGATGTGCTGGCTTTAGCCGGCAAAACTTCATGTGAACTGAGTATGCAGGATACCACGGCCGATAAACGATGGTCCATCAGGAATATTCGTGAAATCAATTCATTTAACGATGATTTTGCACCAATATATGGAGATGATCAATTCAAAACGGTGATCTTCTCATCAAACCGAAAAGGAACCACAGGTAAGGAAATGGATAACTGGACCGATGGGACCTTCTCCGATCTGTTTGTTGCAACCAAAAAGAAAGGGGAAACCTTTGGAGTGCCTGTATTGGCCGATACCAGGGACATGGTGAATACCCAGGCCAATGAAGGGGCCGCATTCCTTGGTTACGGGTATAAAAAACTCTACTTTACCCGCTGCTCAAAAATGCAAAAAAGCATGGAATATTGCCAGATACTGGAAGCCGACAGACTGGGAAACGGATGGGGTCAAAGCTCAGTGATCTATACTGACAGTCTTGGCAATGTAGGCCAGCCTGTATTATCGGCCGATGGCCTTACGATGATATTTTCTTCCAATCGCCCCGGGGGAAGCGGAGGCAAAGACCTGTGGAAAGCCACCCGTTCATCGGATCAGAAACCCTTTGGTCCTGCCGTAAACCTGGGTTCCAGAATCAATACCCCTGGTGATGAGATGTTCCCGACCCTTTTGGCTGATACCGTATTGTATTTTGCCTCAAATGGACGAACCGGATTCGGGGGATTGGACATATACCATACGACCCTTGGAATTAACGGTTTTTCAGAGGTGAAACATTTGCCGCGGCCAGTCAATTCACCCTCGGATGACTTTGCCATGAGCTTTGAAGAAAACAAGGAAAAAGGCATTTATACTTCACGAAGAACCGGAGGAAAAGGAGGCGATGATATTTATTCCTTTGAAAAAATAAACTGGAAGGTCACAATAAAAGGATCAGTCAGGGATGAAATAACCCAAAAACCTATAAAAAGTCTGCCCGTTTACATGTTCGATGACAGGAACGACACGATCGTTGCTACTACCGATAATATGGGCGGTTTTCTTTTTGGAAGCGGCCAGGTTAAGGAAGAAAAGCACTATACCCTGGTCTTTTCAGAGGATAACTATTTTACGAAAAAAGCGAATGTGGTGATTGGTACACTCAAACGTGATTCAACCTGCCTTGTTAATATCGTGTTACAGCCTATCCCCGACAAGCCGATCGTACTTCCTGATATCTATTATGAATTGAATAAATGGGATTTGTTACCACAGTATGAAGATTCGCTGATGGTATTGGTAAAAGTACTTAATGATAATCCAAAAATCGTCATTGAACTGGCCTCCCATACCGATTCAAGGGCATCAGATCAGTATAATGACGAACTATCCCAAAAAAGGGCCGAAACGGCAGTGAGATTTATTACAGGGCAAGGGATCAACAAGGACAGGCTGGTAGCGAAAGGTTACGGGAAACGGATGCCCCGGGTTCTGGCGACGGATATTATCAGAGATGGGTACACGTTTGAACGCGGGAAAAAACTGACCGAAGCATATGTTCTTTCCATCCCGGATTTGAAGAAAAGAGAGGTTGCCTATCAATTGAACCGCAGGACAGAGTTTTCAGTAATCGGAAAAAATTTCAAATAATATGAAGAAGATTTTTATACTCAGCATAACGATTCTGTGGTTTGTTTCCGTAGCATTTAGCCAGGTTCAGCTTACCCAGTATTTTCTGGACGGAACAATTTACAATCCTGCGTTTGCAGGTTCACAGGATGCCATCTGTACCAATATGTTCGGACGGCAGCAATGGCTTGGACTTACCGACGCGAAAGGCAACAATATTTCACCACAATCGGTTGTTTTCAGCATTCATGCCCCCTTATTCTCACTGCACAGTGGTCTTGGAATGAATGTGATATACGATAAAGCCGGTTTTGAAACAAGTCTGGGCGTTAAAATTAATTACAACTATCGGTTTACCTTAAATGATGAAAATAAAAGTCTTGCTGTTGGAATAGCGGGTTCTATGCTGAGTAAATCGATTGATTTTAGTCAGTTGATCCTGGAACAGCCTGGCGATCCACTGCTGATGAGTCATCAGGAACAAGGTGGAGTAATACCGGATGTTGGATTCGGTATTCAGTATCAGTATCTTAAAAAAATGTATTTGGGCATCTCTGCTATTAACCTGATGGAATCCTCAGCGAATATTGGAAATATTAAGTACAGTCAACAGCGCTTTTTCTATCTTACAAACGGATACTATTTAAATTTAGCTTCAAGAGGCAAAAAGTCTTTATATTTAATTCCATCAGTACTTGTGAAATCGGATCTTAACAATATGCAGATCGATGTTAATACCCGCATCGAATACAACAACGCCTGTTGGGCCGGTGTGTCGTGGCGCTACCAGGATGCGGCAGCCCTTATGGCCGGGGTTAACCTGAAAGGCTTGCGCATCGGCGCTTCATACGATCTCACAACCGGCAACCTATCCAACGTCTCCAATGGAAGTATCGAAATCTTTCTGGGTTATTGTTATACCATTCGGCCCAAAGTGAAATTGAACAGCCTGTATAATACGAGGTATTTGTAGCCATTTATTAGCAGATGCGGATCTGAAAGGGTATAAAAACAAAGACACCCCGCAATTTGGCGGAGTGTCTTTGTTTTTATACGATGGAATTAGTCATCTGCTCAATTACTACTACCACCTGAGTCTTTCCATTGAAAGGCATGCGGCCATTTGGTTTGATCAGTAGAAACTTCAGTATGACAGGTATGGCAAGCCATCTTTATCCTGGGTGAAGCGCCGGCATGTTTTTCGGCAAACTCATCAATCTCTGAATCGCCACGAGAGCTATTATGGCAGACACCGCAACTGCCGATTGATTTAACCGGGCGGTTTGAACCCTGGTATTGCAATGACTGGTAGTTATCCTTTGCATTCAGGGAAGGAACCATCGCATGTGGACTGCCATGACAGGCAGAGCAGAAGAGGTTCCCGTGACCATGACTGTTTCTGAAAAGTGCAGTACCGGTATCAACACCTGCCACACTTTTATGACAGCTTACGCAATTTGGTTCATCGATCCAAGGTGTTCTTCCGTTTGCGATTGTCGAAGCTACATTGGCCATTGTTCCGTGACAAGTGGTACAATTGCCATCAGCGGTAGTATGACGCGCACTACGGTTACATTTCGTGGTTGCACCCGGGTGACAGTCGTAACAGGTAGCGCCTTTGGTCGCATGGTAGCCATGAATAGCCTGTGACAGGTATTTTCCTGAACTACCAGGGGAAGTTGATCCCAAAGCCGGTGAACCATGGCAACTGGCGCACAGAACCGGTTTGCTTGTCATCAGTTGTGTTGCGTGAGCCTTGTCGTGTTTAGCCAGAATATCATCGAATGAATTGGCTCCGTGACATTTGGCACAACTAATCTCGTCAGATGTTGGTATCACTGCCTTGGTGGTTGCTACAATTTTGCCGGAAGCATCTTTTACAGTTATTGTTGCCTGCTGATAAGGATCTTTAACACCCGAGTCGTATACTGGTACTACCGGAATACCATCCGCACTAAAAAATCCTGTTTCTGCTTTCATTTTTCCTGACAGACCATTTCCGGTCAATCCAATATTCGGCGCCAGTGTTACCCCGAAGAGTTTCTGAGCGTAAGTCCAAAACTGACCATAATCTGCTTTTCCAACCGAATAAGTGTTGTTGTCGATTGAATAAGAAACAGTTAAACCTGTTGTTACAAGAGTAGGTACTTTACCCCTTTTAACTACCTGTGCTTTCAGATTGTTGTAAGGGGGCAGAATCACCAGTTTGTCATAAGTGGGATTCAGACAATGCATTCCCAGATCATTCCATGCAAAAACAACATAGGTGCTGGTTCCGCCAAAAACTACATTATTGATCTTTGCCGCTTTTTCAGCGGAATCATCTGAAAGACCCGCCTGATCCTCGTCGGTCTCTTTCGAACATCCCCAGGTTAACAATGAAACAAGCAGCACTATTTTCCATCCTAAATTTAATTTTTTCATCTGCTTAATTTTTTCGTTTTTTTTTCTTATTGCTGCTTGAATACTGTTATTATCAAGCAATTTCGGACGAAAAGTACTTTTTATCTTTTCACTTCCAAATTAATATCAGCAATAATCCGGGTGTCAATTATGTTTAATAATTTAATATATATACATATATCTATATATCTGTCAATATACAAAGCAGTTAAATCATTAAAAAAAATATTATTATTTCGATTTGGAATTGTAGTTTAGATTAAGATTAAATATTGTTACTATTTTGGTTTATAATAGTGGTTGAATAAATGTTTTAGCGGTTGAAGGGGGTGCTGAAATGTATTAATAACAATTAAAGGCGACTCAAGGCAAACCTGACAGGTTTCGTAAACCTGTCAGGTTTCATACTTTAAATTCGAATATGATAAGATTAATAGAAAAGCCGCTTCATCCCAAAGCTTAAGCTTCGGGATGCAACTACTTAAAGGGCGTTTAAATTCCAATGTGGTAAGGTTATGGGCGGCAGATGGGAAGACAATTTCCAACAGTAAATTAACGGTTTAATTGAGATGAATTTGATTCTTGATTGATGAAATTAATTTTGGTTATCGCTAATCGAAGACAGATTTTTGAAATTGTAAAAAGACACCAGAGTTTTACCATTCAATTTCTAAATTGAATTTCTCAGCTAAATACTCAATTCTCAACAATGAAAACGAATCATTTATTTTTTCGGCAGCCTCTTCCGGAAGATCAAATTCATCAAGTACCTGGTAGAATGCTTCTATTTTGCTGGCATTTGCTTCGTGTGCCACAACATTCGAAATAAAGGTCAGGTAATAAAACATTTCCAGAAAATGGAGGGAGTTGCGGCCGGGGAAAAGGGTATCTAAATTGAATGTCTTATTTGAAATCTCTTCGGGAACATTTTCTGACGCATAAATATGGTTTAGCCACATCAAATTGATCATTGGATAATCGGGATATTCCAGTACATATTTTTGGAGTGTTTCAGTATACTTATCCGGACTTTCTTTTTGCAGAATTAACAGTTCGAGAAATGCAACAGCCGGTAACTCGGGGGCCTCTTTTCGGAGCAATTCCGCACCCTGACGCGCTTTTTCCATATTTTTAAGAATGTTCTTAAAAACAGCCAAAAACATATCGATCAGTATGATATTTATTTCAACTTCAGGTTTCACGCCAAGAAGTTCTTTAACGATTTCTTCTGTTTCCACATGAATCGAATGACTATCAAACAATTCATCGTAATATTGATTCACCAGTAGTGTATCTGTTATCTGCAGAAACAGTGCGTTGGTAACTTCGGTAAGACTAATCAGATCATTCGGGTCATCAGAATCTTTCATTCCCCTGAATAACCGGGTGAAGATCACCCTGTTTTCATCGGATGTATTTTGCCGGTAATTGATCTCCTGATCATCAAAATCATCGTCAAAATCATTCTCATCAAAATCATCGTCTTCATCGATCAGTGTATAGTTATCAGGACCGGCAGTCCGCTCAAGTTGCGCTATGATTCTGTCTTTTTCCTGCGCGGTAGTAACTTTTGAGCTGTGTATATAAACAGGATGTCCCACTTCACCTCCGCATTCAATCTCCATTAATTCTATATCATCGTTATCTTCTTCGAGGAAATATTGTGTTACCTTCGTGAAATCCTTATAAGGCTTAAATTCAAACTCTTCGGCAAATTCAATTCCGGCATGGATAACATTATGCACCAACGAATAATCCACCAGTTCCAAAGAAACTTCTTCCTCCGCCTGAACCAAAAAATCTTTGTAATGCGATACGGACTCATTGAATGCAAAATGGGTATGTTTTACCCCAAGGCAAAGTAAATCAACCAGATAAAAACAGTACGAAATATTCCCGTTGTTATGTTTCCGTGAAACAATGCATCCGGCCTGTTTGACTTCCTCCCAACCGGTATTGATCCAGCATTCATAAATAGGTAATGTCCGCGCCTTAGTGCGGATATAATTTTCAGGTGACAACATTTGAATTACTTTTCCACTGGTTTTTTTCGACATACTTAAATTTTATGGGATAAAGATAAATGTTATTCCAATCCCAACCACGCTTCAAAGTCATTCTGTCATTTCTTTACGATCAAACGGAGGTTAAAACAATGCACTATGACGCCCGGTATACTTGTTAAAGTATTTGCTGTAAGCGTTAAACAAATGTGAGAAATGCAGAGATGTTTTGGGGATTTTTGTGTTTGTGAGGCTGTCAGTTGAATTGACGCTGTCAGATGCTTCGCATGCTGACAGGTCGATCGTTTCCCACTTCAAATCTTAAAACGCTTACAGCGTCTATAGATAGACCTGACAGCGTTGAAAACCTATATTTCTTTAAAGTCTTCCGTCTATTTCGCTTGCTGAAATACTAAAAACAAAAAACCCCTGAATATCAGAGGTTTTAAGTTTCAAAAAGTTTAACAAAATATGCAATATGAGGTCGATGGCGGATTCGAACCGCCGTACGCGGTTTTGCAGACCGCTGCCTAGCCACTCGGCCAACCGACCCGAAATGTGGGTGCAAAGATAATTAAAAATCTGTTTTTTTTAGCAGATGTTTAATATTTGATGCGATCATCTTTCCATCGTTACACTTACCCGTCCGATCTCGCCTCCCATGGGGGGATTTATCTTTGAAATCTTTACCCTGGTTTTTTCCAACGAGAGGAAATTAGCATAAAGACGATTAAGTATTCGCGCTGCCACATGCTCCAGTAATCGCGAGGTGATTTGCATCTCATCACTGACAACCTGGTAGACCGACTGATAATTCAGTGCATCGTTCAGATCATCGCTTTCGGCAGCCTTTGAACAATCGGTAAATAAAGTCAGCTCAACAATAAAACGATTGCCCACCAATTGCTCCGCGGGGAAGTGGCCGTGATAGGCATAAAACTCCATCCCTTCAATTTCTATAATCCCCATCCCGAATCCAGTTTTCATTTATCAGGCTTCAAAATTAATCTATTTTTAAATCTTCATTTAACTTTTGGAACTATATCTTGTTTTGTTCAACTCTTATTACTTTTACCAATTACTTTTACAAAAAAAATTTTCAGGAACAGGAAAACTAAATTGTTATGGCAGAAACAGACAACATTGGCATGGATCAGAAGGATAAGCTTCCTAAAAATTTTATTCAGCAGCAAATCGCTGATGACCTGGCTGAGGGGAAAACGGTGGCCGGGTTCACACGAGGTTTCCCCCTGAGCCTAATGGCTACCTGCATATTGGTCATGCAAAGTCAATCTGCCTCAATTTTGGAACAGCACAAAAATTCGGAGGAATTACCAATCTCCGGTTCGATGATACCAACCCTACAAAGGAGGAAACCGAATATGTCGATTCAATCATGGAGGATGTCCGCTGGCTTGGCTTCGACTGGGATGACCGGCTGTATTATGCATCCGATTATTTCGACAGGCTTTATGATTTTGCTGTTGACCTGATCAGGGCAGGGAAGGCGTACGTTGATTTTCAGCCACAGGAGGTCATCAGCGAGCAAAAGGGAGTGCCAACCCGTCCCGGGGTCGATAGTCCCTACCGGAATACTTCGCCTGAAGAAAATCTTGAGCTTTTCACAAAAATGAAAGGGGGATTTTTCAGCGAGGGAGATTGTGTGTTGCGGGCGAAAATCGACATGTCGTCACCCAATATGCATATGCGCGATCCGTTAATGTACAGGATACTAAAACAACCTCACCACCGCACGGGTGACAAATGGTGCATTTACCCGATGTATGATTATGCCCATGGGCAATGCGATTATTGGGAAGGAATTACTCATTCAATCTGTACACTTGAATTCGAGGTTCATCGCCCGCTGTACGATTGGTTCATCGATCAGTTGAAAGACAGCGATTACCGGCCCCGGCAGATTGAGTTTTCACGGCTCAATGTGAGCTATACCGTGATGTCGAAACGGCGCCTTTTGCAACTTGTAAAAGAGGGTTATGTCAAAGGCTGGGATGATCCAAGGATGCCTACTATCTGTGGTTTGCGCCGTCGCGGATATACCCCCGAATCGATGCGTGCTTTCTCCGATATGGTAGGTGTTACAAAAGTCGATGGTGTAACCGATGTGGCAGTACTTGAGTATTGCATTCGGGAGGACCTGAATAAAAGGGCTCAGCGCGTAATGGGGGTGATTGATCCGCTTAAAGTCGTGATTACCAATTATCCGGAAGGAGTTGTTGAGGAGTTGGATGCCATAAATAACCCGGAAGATGAGACAATGGGTAAACGAAAAGTCCCTTTTTCGCGTGAGTTGTATATTGAACGTGACGATTTCATGGAAAATCCGACCAATAAATTTTACAGGCTTTCCCCTGGTCGCGAAGTACGGTTGCGCTATTCGTATTTTATAAAATGTACCGGTGTAATTAAAAACGAACAAGGCGAAATTATTGAATTGCATTGTACCTACGATCCCGATACCAGGGGTGGGAATGCTGCTGACGGAAGAAAAGTTAAGGCGACTCTTCATTGGTTGTCTGTTGGACAGGCTCTTCAGGCGGAAGTCAGGTTGTATGACCGGCTATTTACCGATCCCGATCCGGCAGGGCACAAAGAGAAGGATCTTCTTGAATTTTTAAATCCCGACTCATTGAAAGTGTTAACCGGTTGTTATGTTGAACCATCGGTCAAATATGCAAAGCCGCTGGATAACTTTCAGTTCGAACGACTGGGTTACTTTAATATCGATCCGGATACCACGTCAGAAAAGTTAGTGTTTAACCGGACTGTTTCGTTGAAGGACGGGTACAAAAAATAATGGGTCATTGGATTGTAAATAAACACCAGTGCGATCAGAAATGTGACTAAGGCAATATACCGGACGATTTTTTCATTGGTTTTTTCATCCGAGACAGGACATAATATATTCATGGTTTTGTTTTTAAATGTGTGTTTTCAGTTTAAATACGGATGAATCCGGTATAAGTTTGCGGATTTGATGCCGCGTATAAAAAAAAGTAAAAATTGCGGCACTCCAGTTGGCAATAAAAATGCCCCACCAGATTCCTTTGGTACCCCACCCGAGGAAAACTGCAAATAACAGGAAAAGGGGAAGGGGCATTAAAAACTGGCGGTAAGTACCAACATAAATGGCATAAAACGGTTTCTTCATCCCTTGTAATGTTGAGACCGAAATATTAAGGAAGACATAGGCAAAGAAAAATAGTGCAGCCACACGTAAATATTCAGTGCCGATCCCGATTACATGAAGGTCAGCGGTGAAAGCCTGCATCAAATAACTTGCAAACAACGAAACACACAGAACCCCGACAGAAATAATCATTAATCCATACCGTATATTCAACTTCCATGACTCATAAACCCGGTGTGGGAGATCAGCTCCCATGTTCTGACCGGCTAAGGTAAGCGCTGCTATGTTGAGACCTATCGTTGGTAAAAGCGCAATCTGCTCAATCCTGGTGGCAATTCCATAGGCTGCTATTGCTTCTTTACCAAACTGACCTGCAAAGTAAGTTATTACAAAAATTCCGATTGCTACTGTCAGCATGTTTAAGCTTGCCGGAAATCCCTGGCCAAACAAATCTTTAAAATATTTCCGGTTCGGAACAAAATCGTGGAACCGGGCATGTTGAAAAATTAGTTGCCTTCGGGTAATTGTAATCATGTAGATTGTTCCGATGACCTGAATCAATACTGTAGATAAGGCAATTCCACGTAATCCCATTGCCGGAATTCCTAATCCTCCATACATAAACCAGGGGTCAAGGATAACGTTCAAAAAGAATCCGACTATTAAAAAATTGCGGTATGATTTTGTGTCGCCACGCGCGGTGAGCAATGAATTAAGAATGCTGTTCATCAGGAAAAAAAATGTGCCCAGCAGGATAATATTCATATATTGTGTGGCAAGATAAAGATAGTCATCCTCTGCCCCTAAAATTCTGAAAAGAGAGGGAGCCATAAGCAACCCGATAATTGTCAGAAATACCGAATTTATGACTGAAAAGGAAATAGCCTGAAAACCATATTTGTCTGCCTCTTCGTTCCGGCCCCCACCCATCGATTGTGAAACCAATGCTGTGGTACCGGTACCCATACCTATTCCCATGGAGAGAATTATAAAAAAAACAGGAAATGTCAGCGACATTGCGGCAAGCGCTGAAGTCGATATCTGACCGCCATAATACGTATCGACAACGTTAAATAAGGTATTAAAAATGAAACCAACACTTGCGGGAACCGCTAACCTGCGTATAAGGGATGGGATATGAGAGGACGTAAAATCAATTGCTTTATGCATTTTATATACAAAATATATTCAATATTACTATAACAGGTAATCCTTCAACAAGGTTTACCTTTGTGAGAATAACTTTTTGTTTGATTATTCGTTTAAGTATTAGGAAACACGTTATTTTACCCGTTAAAAAATTGAAGTCTTCCTGGACTTCAGAAAGGAGGAATAATGAAACTGTCATTTAAAGTTGATTATCAGACATTCTGGGGGCAGGCACTGTTTGTTTCAGGATCTGCCAAAGAATTAGGCGGTTGGGATGTTTCCCACGCTTTGCCGATGCACAGTTTTGTGCCCGGTGAATGGGAAACTGAATGCGAGGTTTCATCCGGGTTAAAGTTCGGGTATAAATACCTGATTAAGGATGAAGAAGGAAATTCGGTTTGGGAAGGAGGCAAAACCCGATTGCTCGATACAGGTGAAACGGATTTGGATGAAATACGATGCCGCGATTTTTGGAGTGCACCCCGCGAAGCCGACACCGTTTTATATTCTTCGGCCTTCACTAAGGTGTTAATGCGCCGCAAAGCACAAAGCGGGGAAGTCAGCGAAGACCGTCAATATACTAAAACGTTAAGGATTCAAATTCATGTTCCCCGGGTCAGTCCCGATTGTAAGGTAGGGATTCTGGGAAATCTGCCGATACTTGGAACCTGGATGGAGGAGGATACACTTCTTTTGGATGATGCCCGATTTCCATTATGGCGCATCGATATTGATGCCGAAAGACTTAAATTCCCTTTTCAGTTCAAATACGTGATCTATAACATGGTTAAAAAACAGGTCGTAATCTGGGAACAGGGGAGTAACCGGATGATCAGGGATTTTGTTTGCACGGAACCGAAAAGTATGAAGATTCATACCGATGAAAGTTTTCGTTTCCCGGTTATTAATTGGAGGGGAGCCGGTGTCGCTGTTCCTGTTTTTTCATTACGAACCAACAAGAGTGGTGGGATAGGAGAGTTTCCGGATATCAAAAAATTGGTGGACTGGGCAAAACTTACGGGATTAAAACTGATACAATTACTGCCACTTAATGAAACTGTAGCCACCCATACCTGGATCGATACCTATCCTTACAAGTCGGTTTCAGCGATGGCGCTTCATCCTGTATATCTGAACATTAATAAGATAGGAGTTCTCGAAGATGAGAGCCTGATGATCGGGTTTGCCAAGGCTATGGCAGGCTTTAATGCACTTGAAACAGTTCATTATGATGAGGTTCATAAAATCAAGTCGAAGTATTTCAAACTTATATTTGATCAGCAGCGGGATCTCTTTTTGAAAGATCCTCCTTATTTGAAATTCTTTGGCGAAAACAAGGAATGGCTGGAACCGTATGCCGCTTTTTGTTATTTACGTGACAAAAATAAGTCTGCCAATTTCAGATTGTGGCCTGAATACCAGGAATATAATAGTCAATTGATCCACAACTTATGCTCGCCTGAAACTGATCATTATGCTGATATAGCGGTTCATTATTTTATTCAGTATCATGCCCATAAACAGTTACTGGATGCCGCCGAATACGCACGTGAGAACGGAATTGTATTAAAGGGCGACTTGCCGATAGGAATTAGCCAGGATAGTGTGGAAGCATGGACTTACCCCGGTCATTTTAATCTTGACCAGCAGGCGGGAGCTCCGCCCGATGATTTCGCGGATCTTGGACAAAACTGGGGTTTCCCGACATACAATTGGGAGGAGATGGCAAAGGACAATTATTCGTGGTGGAATAAACGTCTGAAGCATATGTCGCGATATTTTGACGCCATTCGCATCGATCACATCATCGGCTTTTTCCGGATCTGGGAAATTCCGCAGAACCAGGTTCAGGGAATTCTTGGACATTTCAACCCTGCTCTGCCTTACACCAGTGATGAAATCATTGATAATGGCATTAATTTTAGTATTGACCGGTATACCAAACCGTATATCCGCGACTATTTTTTATGGGAATTGTTCGGGGAGGAGACCGAAGAGGTCAAACTAAAATACCTGACAGAATATGACCAGGGCAAATATAATTTAAAACCGGCGTTTGATACCCAGCGTAAAGTCTGGGATTATTTTGAGTCAAATGCCCGGGGCGCGGAACTTACGGGCAGGGAGACCCGAATCCGCGATGGCCTTTGCTCTCTTATTGCCGAGGTAATTTTCCTGCACGATCCGAAGCATCATTCTTTATTTCACCCCCGGGTTGCTTTTCAAAATACCAATTCATACCTGAATTTGCCGCATGAGGTACGATATGCTCTTGATGATTTGTATATCGATTTTTTCTATCAGCGGCATGAAGAGTTTTGGCGACAAAGAGCATTACAGACCTTGCCTCCGATTATATCGGCAACTGAAATGCTCATTTGCGGCGAAGATTTAGGGATGGTGCCCGATTGTGTGCCGAAAGTAATGCATGACCTGGGTATTTTAAGTCTCGAAATACAACGGTTGCCTAAAAATCCGAAAGTGGAATTTGCCCATCCTGCCGACGCCCCGTATTTGTCGGTTTGTTCCACCTCGACACACGATATGTCAACAATGCGAGGCTGGTGGGAGGAAGATCGTTTTCACAGCGAAAGATTTTTCAGGCTGGTTATGGGTTACAACGTTGAGTTCCCTCCTACGATGGAACCATGGATTGCCCGGGATATCCTGGTTATGCATCTCGCCTCTCCCGCAATGTGGGCTATTTTCCCTATACAGGACCTGCTGGCAATGAATGGCCGTCTCAGATGGGATAATATCGAGGGGGAACGAATAAATATACCTGCCATTGCCCAGCATTACTGGCGGTACAGAATGCATCTTAAACTTGAAGACTTAACAGAAGATAAAAAACTTAACAGCGAATTGCTCTCTATGATCATGACCTCTGGCAGAGGATCGGACATATAATTAATGCCCTTTACCGGTAATTTACCGGCATTAACCGATTTTGAGTTTGTTCCATCTTGCTTCCGGATTAGATTTGTGTACGTTTATTATCAGTTCCCTATTAACAACTAAAAACACAAACACAATGATTAAGTACGACGATCCACCGGAACAAAATGATTTATCTGCTGTCCGGCACAAAAGCGGAAACTACGATTCCAGAACTTTTTTGGGAATTATATTCGTAGTAGTTGGGGTTATTCTGATTGCCCGGAATTTTGGGTGGCTTGACTATCAGTTTTCGAGGTATTTGATTAGCTGGCAGATGTTGCTGATCGTTATCGGGCTTTTCAACCTGGCCCGGGGTTCCTACACTGCAGCAACATTCCTTATTGCGATTGGCCTCTTCTTTTTAATTGATTTCCCCGATAATTTCAGGGAGAATTTCTGGCCTGCCATAATTATTCTTGTGGGTATCTCTTTTATAATGCAATGGAGACGATCACCAAACAAACAAGATTATTTCGACGCGAATTACGGACGTTCAACCGATTATATCGATGAGACCGCAATTTTCGGAGGCAGGACAGTTTCAGTAGTTAGCGACAATTTTATGGGTGGAAAAATTACCTCCATCTTTGGAGGGTCAAAAATTAACCTGCTTTATGCAAAACCTGCACCGGGTTGTATCATCGATGTCGCAAATATTTTTGGTGGGACTAAAATTATCGTGCCTGAGGATTGGAATGTCAAAATTGAAATTCTTCCGATTTTCGGAGGATTCGATGATAAAAGAAGTGCATCTGTCATTTCGAGAACCAATTCGGGGAAAATTGTTCTGATTAAGGGTACCTGTATCTTTGGCGGGGGTGAACTTACTACTATGCCATAAGTCATCATAATGGAGCATCCTGTAACTGCGAACAGAATTTCGGGTCTTTTATATTGGTTATTTCCTCTTGCCATCGGAGTCATCCAGGCAGTATTTAATATTTATTATCAAATACTGCCTGTTTCTTTTGCCTTAACCGATGGCTTAACATTCGCCCTGGTGCTCGGAATTTTGGGGGTAGCTATCTGGTACGTGGTAAGATACAATGATCCTGAAAAAAGTACAGCCATCCAGATTTTTGCAAGCCATAGTGCGGCAGCGATAGTTTTTACATCGTTGTGGATTCTTGCCTCAGGTATAATTGCCAAAACGCTGATCAACAGTTCGTCGTATGATAATTATTTAAACGGCCTCCTGGCTGAACGTGGCATCGGGGGTTTAATATTTTACGCACTTCTTGTTTTTATTTATTATATTTACGTTTATAATCAGCATAACCTCGAAAAACAATTAAAGGAGGCAGAATGGCAGGACCAGGTCCGTAAAGCACAACTGAGCGCTTTAAAATTCCAGATTAATCCCCACTTTTTGTTTAACAGTCTTAATTCTGTCGCTTTCCTTACCTTGTCCAATCCCGAAAAGGCACATGAAATGGTTATCGCTTTATCTGAATTTATGCGGTATTCGCTTAGGAATCCAAAAGACGACATGGTTACCCTCGAGGTTGAGTTGCGAAATATAGGATTGTATTTACAGATTGAAAAAATAAGGTTTGGAAATAACCTGCAGTACCGGTTTGATGTTGAAAAAGCATGTAATCATCATTTGATTCCCAACCTGATACTTCAGCCGATTTTCGAAAATGCGATTAAATATGGCGTATATGAATCATCAGTACCTTCGACCATTATTCTGGAAGCTAAAAAATTGCCCGAAAGCATGGAAATCAGGGTCATTAATGATTTTGATGATGAATCGATACCGGCTAAAGGGGAGGGGATTGGACTGGTCAATATTAATGACCGGCTACGTCTGCTATACGGAAGTTCCAGGCTTCTTTCCACAGAACGTAGTCAAACCCGGTTTTCAGTAATAATCGATATTCCGGATGTTACTGAAAATGTCCGATAGATTTTTTCGATAAAACGTCCATGCCGCTAAAAGAAATCTCTGGAATAGGATACTTAAGTACTGCGAAAATTAGATGCCGTATTTAAAGATCTATGTCTTAAAAAACCTTATTTTTAAAGAAAAAACCTCAGTAGCAAGTAATCAGCCACTTTGGTCAAACCTTATTACCTCATTTATGGAAATTGAATACAACAACCTTTACACACACTTTGTGTTTACCACTTTAGGCCGACTGCCTTTGATTGTTGATCTTCATAGGGAGCGTATCGAAAAATACATCACCGGAATAGTTAAAAACAATTATAGTCACCTCTACGCTGTTTATGCGAATCCTGAACACGTGCATTTTCTCATCTCCCGCTCACCAACTATTTCTGAAAAATCAATCGCCACAATAGTAGCGAATAGCTCGGAGCGGTTTATTAATGAAAATAAATTTTGTCAAGGAAAATTTAAATGGCAGGTTACCTGTTCTGCCCTTTCGGTATCAAAAGGTGATGTAAGTAAAGTATGTAACTATATCCTTAATCAGCCAGAACATCATCGAAAGGTTACTTATATGGAAGAATATGATGCATTTATCAAATTCTATCAAAAGACAATTAACACCAAATAAGGTAATAAGGTTGGGAGCTGTGTGTTTGAATCTTCTACTGAGGTTGCCTTTAAAAATAAGGTTTAGTCAATGTTATTTAAATACAGAATAGGAATAAAGAGTAATCCGCTGCCGGAAGAAGGGCAGAGTCAGTAAGCTGGCTGACGACATGCGGAGTCAGGATAAGGCAAATAAAACAAAATATGACATTATTGCATTCCTATTACTTATGACATTTTAATATCCATTAGTTTAATACATTGTTTTTAGATGAGTAAAATAAAAGCACTGATTATCGACGATGAATCGCTTGCACGCGACCTGCTTCGGCTTTACCTTGGAAAAGACGATCGCATAGAGATCCTGGGCGAGTGTTCAAACGGGTTCGAAGGAGTGCTGGCAATCCAGGAATTAAAGCCTGACCTGGTTTTTTTGGATATACAGATGCCTAAAATTACCGGTTTCGAAATGCTGGAGTTAATACCGGATCCTCCGGCCATCATTTTCTCAACGGCATATGACCAGTATGCAATCCGGGCTTTTGAAACTAATGCCATCGATTACCTTCTTAAACCGTATTCTTTCGAAAGACTGGCAGGCGCCCTGGACAAAGTTGTTGAAAAGCTCAAAAATAAGACAAAGCCTCCCGAAATAAGCCAGCTTATCGAATCGCATGACAAAGGATCAGGCCTGTTGAACCGTGTTGTGGTCAGAATGGGTCGAAAGATTCAGGTAATCCCTGTCGAATCGATCTATTACATTGAATCGCAGGACGATTTCGTAATGATTTACTGTGAGGAAGGTCACTTTATGAAACAGAAGACGATGAAATATTTCGAGCAGCACCTCGATGAGAATCATTTTGTCCGGATCCACCGGTCCTACCTGTTAAACCTGGCATTCTTATCCGAAATACAGCAATATGAAAAGGATTCCTGGATAGTACTGACCAGGCAGGGAGTAAAACTAAAAGTGAGTAAAACAGGTTATGCTAACTTAAAAGAGAAATTAAATATCTAAACTTATATATATGTCTTTGAGAATTATTAATTTTGAAAGGATAAAATTATATAAATAAAAAGGAAAAATGATAAATGCAGTAATAATCGAAGATGAGCCATTGCTGGGAATCAGTCTGGAAATGATGGTTAAAGAGTACTGTCCCGATATAAATATTATTGCAATTGTTGATTCCGGTTTAAAGGCGATGGAGGTTTTGCCTGCCTTACAATACGATCTTATATTTTCGGATATTCAACTCGGGGATATGGATGCATTCGCACTCTTCGATCGTCTTGAAAATCCGGGTCAGCATATCATTTTTATTACTGCTCATGACGAGTTTGCATTAAAAGGCTTCAGATTAAATGCAGTTGACTACCTTTTAAAACCAATTCACCCTGAAGATCTGAAGCGGGCAGTAAACAGGGCCATGAGCCGTATCGTAAGCAAAGATAATCTTGCGTCGGTTTATGGGGCTTTTGTCGCCCAGAAAGGTGGTAAAATACTAATCAAAAGTAATGATGAAATACATTTCCTTTCACCCGAAAAGATAATTTATTGTGAGGCAGACGGGGCCTATACCCGGATTTATCTGGATCAGAACACGTCGGACTATAAGCTGGTCACAACCCATTTGAAGAAAATTGAAGAAACGCTCCCCAAAAATCTCTTTTTCAGAATTCATGACGCCCATATTGTGAACTGCAATTTTATCGATCATATTAAATATCAAAAGAGAATATGCGTTTTGAACCACAATATGCTTACCGAAAAGACTCAACTTAAAATTTCTGAACGGAAATATCCGGGTTTTATGGACTTCCTCAAAACAAACTAAATACACCTGTTGCCAAAAACCATACGATTATTGGTTAAACAATAACATCTGCCAAGTTGTTTACAAATATTGTTAAAAAGTCATTAAGGAATTACTTTTTTTATTCAAATTTGTAACGGCTTTAAAATTGTACAGTGTTCTTTTTGGATTGGCTTAACCAACCGCATTCGTTCCCTTTCGGAAGCCTTTACCCCTTACCGGGTTTGGCGGATTTTACGGGAATGATTTTTTTTGACCCTAATCGTTCATATATAATCAATGACCTCTGACAGGATTTCGACTCCTGTCAGAGTTTACAATTTTGAACCAGGTGGAGAACAAAGAGCCAGATATTGTTTTATTCGATGGAGTATGCAACCTCTGCAACAAAGCAGTGCAATTTATCATTCGCCGTGACAAAAAGTCAAAATTCAGATTTGCCTCACTGCAGAGTGAAGTGGGTCAGCAACTCCTTGAACAAACAGGTTTTCCCTCCCGGGAAAATAACACCCTTGTTTACATCAGTGGAAATAAATTTTATTGCAAATCAACCGCTGTATTAAGGATCATGCGCGGTCTGGACGGGGGATGGCCATTATTTTATGGTTTAATAATTTTTCCACGTTCAGTACGTGACTGGTTATACAACTTTGTCGCAACCCGACGATACAAGTATTTTGGAAAAAGAGAATCCTGCATGATTCCATCTGCCGAAAATCAGGGAAGATTCCTGGAGTAGATGCCTGCGGGGAGTATTTTTTTACTGAAATCAGGCTGCTGTTTCCATTTTGGGTGGGTTTTTGTTTTATTTATCAAATCAATAATATACCTTTAAAGTCTGGAGTGGGGTGAATATTTCAAACCTGACTAAAAATGGCTATATTTGGCCAACAGTTTTATCAACTTTATATTATGAATATCGAGAATAGTACCGTAAAAAGGGACGCTGTAAGGGAAAACATTCTTAAGATTGCGCAGGAAATTTTCAGCAAATATGGTTACAAGAAAACTACTCTTGATGATATTGCCAATGCCGTAAGGAAGGGTAAAAGTTCGCTTTATTATTATTTTAACAGTAAAGAAGACCTGTTTCAGGAGGTCATTCAGAAGGAGGCAGATACGCTCAGGGCGGAATTGTCAAAAGTTCTGCAGAAAGATATCGATCCTGCAGAAAAACTGCGGGATTATGTGATGACCAAGATTACCACTTACAGGCAGTTGGCCAACTTTTATAATGCAATTGAAAACGACACCGCCGCGGTGGAGTTTATTGATAAGATAAAATCGCAGTATTACCAGGAAGAGATACGTATGATGAAAAGAATCCTGCTTGAAGGGGCACGTCAGCGTAAATTTATAGTAAAGGATTTCGCACTCGTCGCAATAGGAATTACAACAGCAATCAGGGGTCTCGAAATGCCACTTTCTGCCGGACCATATCGATCGACCGATCTTGGAAAAAGCGTTGATTCAATTGTGAAGATTATTTGTTACGGTATTATGAAAAGGGATTAATCAACATACCAGCCCTGATCAATTGCAGGTTTATGCTGTTTTTTCAACGCTAATTGAACGTTACATTACCACCACTCGATTTTGTAATATCTTGTTCTTTGGGATTTCCGGTAACTTTTATATTTGCTCCACTGCTTACCTTTGCATTAATTTTTTCAGTAACAGAAATCTTCAGACTCGCGCCCGATGAGGCACCGGCATTGCATATCTTACTTTGCAGATCCGATGCCTTAATAACCACGCCGCTGGACCCGTCGATGTCAAGACTTTCAGCCGATCCCGAAAGCGTAATGGCGCCGCCGCTGCTCCCTTCCACCATCAGGTTATTTACAGCCAAACCCAATTTGACACCTGCTCCGCTGGAAGCTGAAAGATGGAGTGTGTTCAATATGAGTTCTTCCTCCGATTTTATTTCAGCGCCTGAGCTTGCCTTCAGCGAGTTGATATCCTTGAGTGTAACATAAACTTTTTTCGCTGCTGCATGTTTGATTCTCTCTTCGGGGAAAATTTTCAGTTTACCGTTCGAAACTTCTGTTTTGATAATTTCCTGCAGGTTATCATCTGCCTCAACAATTACGTTTAGAAAGGAGTCCTGGGACAAAATTACCTCAAGACCGGCACTGGCCACAATTGCTTCGAATGGTTCGACTTTTCGTTCACTTTTAACAACTCTCCCGCTCCCTTTTATTCCGGTAAAACAGGATCCAAATATCAGTGCAATAACCAACAGAGTCGGAAGATTGCCGAATTTTATATTTTTCATGGCTAATGGGTATTAATTTTATCGATGAAAACCTGTTACTTTTGCTTAGACGTACATAACTTAATCAGGTTACACGAAATGTAAAAAAAAACCGCCCCGCCGGTTAAGGCAAAGCGGTTATGACCGTTTGTAAAGCTCTTTATTCTTTCTTTATTTTGTTGGCAAGGTATCAGTTTCAAGGGTTAATGGTTCTCCTAACTGGTACATTTCGTTAATCTTATCATTTAATTTCTGATCGGGGAAACTCAACGAATAGATCATTGCTTCCACCTGGCGTAAATAATCACGTTTATTATATTTGGGCGAGTAAATATATCCCTCGACAGTTAATACGCGTTGTCGGGCTGCATCCAGTGTTGATATACTCACGAAAGGACCGCCCATAAAGTCGCCATGGACTTTCCATAACCCGCGTATTTCTACCGAATAATTCCCATTGTGAGTAAATGGTTGCGAAATAATAAATCGCTTCTCAGTTGACATATATGAACCCCGGAGAGCTCCGGGTACATTATGCTGCAGAACGGAGTCCCGTTTTTGCAGCAGGTTGCCAAGTACAAAAGCACTGTCAGACACGTATGGATACCAGTAGGCCAATATCCCCTGGCTGGTTAACGGTGTTTCATACCTGATCCAGACAAAATCAGCGGTATCGGTAACAATATCGTATCCTCTGGGGATATTAAGGTTGAATTTGTGCTTATTGATCAAAGTTTCAGAAATTTTTTCCGCTTTATATTTTGTCTGAGCATACATCGCCATCAGCCTCATTTTTTCCGCTTTCAATATGGCACCGATAATCTGATCTGATTTTTCGGCAAAAATCTTTACGAAGCCGGCTTCATCAGCAGCCTGAACAGAAATTACAACCTGCGACTTGGCCCAGACATTGTACTGGAACGTAACGGATGGTTCAGTAACCGAGGGCAGAATCCTGGTTAGAATAATATTTCGGGTGGTTTCGAATGTCTTTAAAGCATCGGGTGGTATATTATCCACACTAAGGATTGGTTCTTCCTGAGGCAATCCCAGTTGAGGCTGGGAAAGGTACCGCCTGATGGTATCGCCTGCATTACCTTCCCAATATCCCTTCTCTATGACTACAATCGTCTCACCCGGTTTTCCGGTGATATTTTGCATCAGCGAAGTTCCATCACCCCCGCACGCCGAAATAAGGCAACTGGTAGCAATGGCAAAGATCAATAATGTAAATATGCTTTTCACCTGGCTATTTTTTCAATGGTTCTTTCTTAATATTTTCTCCGGGACCTTCTTTTGGAATTTCATCGTCGTCCTTTACTGATTTTTTGAAGTCTTTCATCCCTTTGCCAATGCCACTCATTAACTCAGGGATTTTTTTACCACCGAAAAGAAGTAATATGACAACAACTATCAGGACAATTTGCCAGACCCCTACGAAGGCCAAAATGAATGATAAACTCATGGTATATATTTTAAATCGTTTTTCACAAATATAATAAAAATGGTTTCCATGACGAAATTTACAGGAAGATCATTCGTTTGATTTTTTAAAAGCATGGTTTGGCTGACAACCGGTATCCGGGATTCATGATTTTCGAATCAGCAGTCAGCCCAATTTCATTTCAGATTACCACACGTATACACGTATAAATAATATAATACTACAGAATAAAACAGAAAGCCCCGGGCATTTGTGCGCGGGGCTTTCTGTAAAAGGTGCAGAATGATCTATTCTTTCAATGGCTCCTTTTTAATATCAGCTGCCGGTGCTTCTTTCGGAGCATCTGTAGTTGTTGTATCTTCCTCTTTTATAGCCTTTTTGAATTCTTTCATTCCCTTTCCAATTCCACCCATAAGTTCAGGAATTTTTTTCCCCCCAAACATAAGTAATGCCACAGCCACGATTAAAACAATTTGCCATGGCCCAACTACCCCTGCAATAATTAACAAGTTCATAATTTCACTTTTAATTTGTTCCGGTACAAAATTAGCATTCCCGCTGATATATTATAATGTGGAAGCCTTATTTTTTTAAATTCACCCTAATCCTTCATATTATAAGAGTTTCCAGATATCGTTTCCGTTTGCATAAATCAGCAATGAAAAAAGAATAACCATCCCTACAATCTGGGCATACTCAAGGAATTTGTCGCTTGGTTTCCGTCCCGTAATGATTTCGAAAAGCAGGAACATGACATGTCCCCCGTCAAGCGCCGGGATCGGAAGTATATTCATAACCGCAAGAATAATGGAAAGAAGAGCGGTCAGATTCCAAAATGATTCCCAATCCCACACCGATGGAAATATATTTCCTATGGCAATAAATCCACCCAACGATTCGTAAGCTTTGGTCTCTGGTGCAAAGAGCAGCTTGAATTGCTTGAGGTAGTTACCAATTGTTTGATACCCTTTTGTTATCCCGGCAGGTATTGATTCAAAAAATCCGTAATTAATTGTCTTAAAATCAAATAATTTTTCAACATTTGCCTCCCGCTGTATACCCAGCATACCACTTTCCCCGATTAATACGGGAATCGTTTTTTCCTCTGCTCCCCGTTTAATTAATACATCAATCGTTTTGCCTTTCGACATGGTGAGGGTATCGGTAAACTGGTCGTAAAATGTAAATCCGGAACCGTTAATCGCCAGAATTTCGTCCCCTATTTCCAGGCCTGCGTCACGGGCAGGTGATTCCTTACCAAATCCACTAATTTTATATTCGTACGGAATCCGCACAGCTAGAAGGTATTTATTGTCCTTCAGTATTTTGGGAATTAATTCATCTTTTACCGGAATTACAACAATTTCTTCGTTTCGCTGTACTTCGATGGTTTTGGCATTGTTAAATATAACCGTAGGGACGATTTCGTTAAAAGCTTCAATTTCCTTCCCGTCGACAGAAATAATTTTGTCTCCATTGCGAAAACCCATCTCTTTTGCCGTTTCACTGGCAACAATACCATATTTTACGTTTTTAGTCGGAAGATATTGTTCGCCCCAGACAAACAATACTGCCGAATACAGCATAATGGCAAGGATAAGATTAAATAAAACTCCCCCGATCATTATTATTAACCGTTGCCACGAAGGTTTTGAACGAAACTCCCACGGCTCGGGGGGCAGTTTCATCTGTTCTTTGTCCATTGACTCGTCAATCATTCCCGATATCTTCACATAACCACCCAGAGGCAGCCATCCAACACCATATTCGGTTTCTCCCTTTTTAAATTTGAAGAGTGAAAACCAGGGATCAAAGAAGAGATAAAATTTCTCAACCCTGCATTTAAATGCTTTTGAAAAAATAAAATGTCCAAACTCGTGAACAATAACCAGTATCGAGAGACTAAGAAGAAGCTGTGCCGCTTTAATAAGAATAATCATATGTATTACTATCAATTTTTTATTTGTAAAATGCTCACCATTTCTGAGGCATAAGCGCGAGTTTCGCGATCTGTAGCGATGTAATCATCAAGAGTTGGTTTGGCAATAAACGATGATTTATACATCATGTGTTCATTTACCTTCCAAATATCCTGAAAAGTGATTCTTCTATTCAGGAATGCTTCAACCACGATTTCGTTCGCTGCATTCAGAATGCAAGCCAGATTACCTCCTTTTTGCAACGCTTCGTATGCAAGTGCAAGATTACGAAAAATTTTCGTATCGGGAGCCGAAAAAGTCAGGGAAGGAAAATCGGTAAAATTCAGCCGGGGAAAAATGTTGCTGATCCGTTCAGGGAAGGTAAATGCGTATTGGATAGGCAATCGCATATCCGGTAATCCAAGTTGTGCTTTAATCGATCCGTCACAGAACTGGACCATCGAATGAATGATACTTTGGGGATGCACCACCACTTCGATCTGCTCAGGTTTTAATCCGAAAAGCCATTTTGCTTCAATCACCTCAAACCCTTTGTTCATAAGTGTAGCCGAATCGATGGTAATTTTTGCCCCCATCTCCCAGTTTGGGTGCTTTAATGCCTCGGTGGCAGTCATCCCGGCAATCGTTTGATCATTCAGTCCATGAAAGGGACCACCCGAACAGGTGAGAATAACCTTCTCAACCGGATTCATGTACTCACCGGCAAGGCATTGAAAAATCGCTGAATGTTCCGAATCGACAGGGATGATTTCTACCTTGTTGTCTTTCGCGAGTTTATTAATCAGATCGCCTGCAACTACAAGGGTTTCCTTATTGGCAAGTGCAATTTGTTTTTTTGCCTTCACGGCATTAATCGTGGGAATAAGTCCCGAATAACCAACCATTGCCGTTAATACAAGATCAATGCTCCCCATTTCCACCACCTGGGCTAAGGCAGCAGAACCTGCATATACTTTAATCCCATCACCTTTAAGTGCCTGATTGACAATTTCGTAATTTTTTTCATTGGCTATTACCACAACATTTGGGCGAAATTTTTTAGCCTGTTTAATGATAAGATCCACATTGTTGCATGCTGTAAGGACCTCAACGGTAAATCTTTCAGGGTTATTTTCAATTACTTCAAGCGCCTGTTGACCAATAGATCCGGTTGAACCAAGTATCGCGATATTTTTCATCGGTAAAAGGTTTTATTATTTTGGTTCAGGCAAACGATCCGGTTGGTTACCATAAAGACACGTTTCATGCTAAAATTGTTAGAATTTTATGTAATCTTCAGGGTTGACAGATACACCGTTAAGCCACATCTCGAAATGCAGGTGAGGTCCTGTAGTCTCTTTCCCGGAGTTTCCCATAATCGCGATGGCTTCACCGGCACGAACTTTATCGCCTTGAATTTTGAGGAGTTCGGCATTGTGACGGTATACAGTAATCAGATTTTGCTCGTGCTGTATATAGATAACATAACCTGTATCTATCGTCCAGCCGGCAAAGATTACCGTACCATCGAGTGTGGCAGATATTCGCGAATTTAATTTTCCGACAATATCCACACCCAAATGGCCGTTACTCACATCATGTTTTCCTGTAATCATGCCGTTAAGGGGTGGAAAAAACAATAATCCGGCAACGCCACCCCGCGAAGCTGAGCCGGCGTTAATTCCAAGGTTAATCTGCTCCTGGGCAAGTTCGTCTTTGAAAAGACTATCGTGATCGTATTTTTTGAACTGAACCTCGTCGGGCCGGGGCAATGTACTACGTCTGACGGCTGTATCGGCAGGAGTCTCCCCGGCAAGGACGGCTCTGAAATCGTTGAAATACCGGTCACGCCTTTGAATTTCAAGTTCGAGTGAGTCTACAATAAGGACATTACGTATAAGCATGCTTCTCATTTTTCCGGAGGGATAACCCGGAATATATTCGCGCAGAGGGGTAAATGCAATTAAAACCGTAACGCTGACAATAATAAAGATTACAGCAAAAACAAATGCCATTACCAAGGTACGTGCATTGAATCTTATCTGTTTTATAATGTGCAGGTTAAGATCGTTAAATATGACAATCCTATAGGGGTTTTTAAATAATTTTTTTAGTTTATCCCGCTTCCTTTCTTTGGGCATTATTTTCGTTTTTCAATTGTTTTCAAACTTACATGAAAATATCACGATATACAAAGATTTGAGCCAAATCTAAGCAGAATGGATCAATTATGATATTATATTCGATTGATTGTTAGGGGATGGGAGCTGCAAAAGTAAATATTTACTGAAGTTTCAATTATTTTGATTTTATTTTTTTGAAATTTCATTTATTGTTCCTACATTTGCAGCCTCTTAAAGAGTAAGACGTTCCTTTAAAACTAAGATATATTGTGGGGTAGAGCAGTTGGTAGCTCGTCGGGCTCATAACCCGGAGGTCACAGGTTCGAGTCCTGTCCCCGCTACTTCAAAGGCCTGTAAACAATTAGTTTACAGGCCTTTTGTTATTTAGGGGTACGGTTTGAGAGCTATTTCAGTTTTTAGAGTTCTCCACTCTATTTTTTAAAATGCCGGGCAATTTTTAAGGTTCTTTTTAAACATACTTCCACCTCAACCCGATCAAAATACAGTTGCTTAGCCTGTTTGTAGAGGAGGATTGTCCCTTGAATGGTCTATTTCTGCAAAATCAAATTTGGGGTTTGCTCCCCTAACCATATTAAAAAAACCAAACGAAAATCGTCTGGTTTTTTTAATATACATGCATGATGTTCAATGCCCGTATTGCATGAATATTTTATGGTATTACAATAGTTCCCGTACTTGTAGAGACACCTGTAACCACAGTAACGTTTGTTAATGTTACCGGGAGCTTAGGTAATTCAGGAGTTATGACAACCGAATAAATTCCCGGGGGAATTCCGCTAATCTGAAAATTACCACCCGCATCAACTACCGAAGAATAGGAAGTCGTACCTGATGTAGCTGTTACAGTAGCAGCTAGTCCGGCTGGTGAGATCATTCCTTTGATTGATCCGCCGATAGCTGTTTCGATCGTCCTGATAACCGGTTTTAATTTATACGTACCGTTACCTGTCTCTACAATCGACTGGTTTGCATCGAAGTCAAGAAGAATATAGTAGGATACACCACCTACAAGGGATCGATGAACCTGAAGTTTTAAACCTGACTGTTCTGCACTGGGAGTACTTAATGGATAGCTTACACCATTTACCTCCACGGTATTATTTGAACCCAGGATGAGCCGGATCTGCTCTACGCTGCCTTCGTTCAATGAGCCGGTTCCGATGAGCGTATCTTTGCCGTTGGCAAAATCAAGCAAATTGTAAACCCCTTTGTTTACATTAAGCATCACCGAGTTGTTGGTTCCTGTAACTTCGACTCCTTGTATATCGACGTTCACAGCACCGTAAATACCTGGCGCATCAGTCATTTTTACATTAAGGGTTGATGATGTCGTTGAAGTTGATGTATTGTTAGTACACGACGTAATGCTTAGTCCCAACATGGAGACGATTGCAGATAAACAGACTGCTTTTTTCATTTTAATTAATTTTATTTAATGATTACATTGATGTCAAACTACTTTTTCGGGGATTCCCGGGGATTTTTAAGGGAGAATCTTTCGGGCTTTCAAATGCACCTGCGCGATCTTGTTTCGAATTTTTATTGATTTGAATTCCCAATTACTTCGATCGGGCTTCTCCTTTTTCCCTTTAATTTTTTAAAATGAGAGGGCGAAAGCCCCGTAACTTTTTTAAATTGATTGGATAGATGCGCCGCACTGCTGTAATTCAACTTCCAGGCAATTTCCGTGAAGTTTAATTCATCATATATGATCAATTCTTTAATCCGTTCAATTTTATGAGAGATAATGAATTGCTCAATCGTCGTCCCTTGTACTTCCGAAAATAAAATTGCCAGATAATTATAATTGCGATTTAGCTTTTCACTTAAGAATTCAGAAAAGTTGACCTTGATCATTTCATCTGAATGATGGACCATTTCAATGATTGCATTTTTTATTTTTTCAGTCAGAACAGATCTCTTATCGTCCATCAGTTCAAGTCCGGAATTAAGTAAAACATCTTTAAGCTTCTCCCGCTGCTCCACAGAAATATTTTCCATGATTTCAACCTCACCTAAGTCAACCAGAATGAAATGTAATCCAAGTCTTGTCAATGCTTCTTTGACCGCCATTTTACAGCGGGTGCTCACCATGTGTTTGATATAGAGTTTCAAATATTTTTCTTTTAAACAGATTTCCAATAAGATTAATCTTATTATATTGTTTAAGCGTTTAATGGCGGAAATATCTGAAATATTTCTATTGGAAACTTTTAAAATAAGTGCAAAGGCTTGCTAATTCAGTCAAAAGTCTGTTTCTATCAATCAATCCCGGCGCAGAAAGAGTCCATTTTTTCCAAATATTCGTTTTTAAATGAATAACAATTGAAAAATTATCGGATCAAATACAACCTCATAATTATACAAAAGTATGGCAGCTGGTGTGGCAAACCTTTAAAATTGTTATTGTAAAAGTTGTTTGCCTCCCCATTTCTGGTACTGGGCAACCAGATGGGGGTTGTTCCGATAGAAGTAAAAGTCACTCAGTTTGATTGTGTACATAAAGCGCACGCCAACAGTAATTAACGACGCATTGGATTATTTACCGAAGCTTCAATTTGCTTCGCTATGAGGAGGAGGATACAACTATCAATTAATTTCCCGATCTGTATTCATTTGGAGTAATACCTGTTACATTTTTAAACAGCCTGCTAAAGTGCTGAGGATATTTGAAGCCCAATTCCCAGGCAATTTCATTCACCGTTTTATCAGAATCAAAGGTTTTGTTTTTGGCAATTTCAATAATTTTGTTCTGAATATATTCCTTTGCTGATTTCCCTGTTTCTTTCTTAATCAAATCGCCAAAGTAGTTGGAAGATAAATAAAGCTCATCTGCGCAATATGAAACAGAGGGTAATCCCAGATTTTGAGGCTTGTCTGATGAAAAATAACCGTTCAGCAATTCTTCAAACTTTTCCAATATGCCCTTATTGACATTGTCACGTGTAATGAACTGGCGGTCATAAAAACGGTCACAGTAATTCAGGAACAGTTCGATATTGGAGGCAATGAGTTTCTTACTGTGCTTGTCGATGTTTTGTTGTAATTCAAATTCTATTTTTGAAAAACAATCAAGTACAATCTGCCTTTCGCGTTCCGATAAGTGCAATGCTTCGTTGGCGTGGTAGCTGAAGAAGTTGTACTCATTTATGCTTTTGGCCAGAGAAGTTCCCCGTATCAGGTCCGGATGAAATACAAGCGCATGTCCTTTGGGCTGATACACCTGTCCGTCATTTTCTATTTCCATCACTTGTCCCGGAGCAACAAAAACTAAAGTGCCTTCCTGATAGTCATAGTAATTACGTCCGTATTTTAAATCCCCGCACTTAACATCTTTCAAAAAAATGCAATACAGGCCATAATTTATCCGAACATTCTTTTCACCTCCCCACGACCTTGGATTCGCTTTTGAAAAATCAATTACACTAACCAAAGGGTGCAATGTTTCATGATTATTCAGGGCATTGTATTCCGTTACTGTATCAAATCTGAAAATCCGTTCCATATCTGTTATTGTTATTCTGAAGCAAATTTAATGAATCCCTCATAACCCGAGCCATTCAATACGTCTAATCAGTAAAAATGGTAGAGTATTCAGTAATCTGTATACCAATGCCTGAATGGCTGGTCCCTACATTTGCTGAAGTAAAAAACATAGTGAAATGAGAAACGGGAATTACACTCAAACATCCATGCGGTTCACCGATGCTAACGTAAGTTGTACAAAGCGTTCAAATCCGGTGAAGGCCCTTTTGATATTTCTGATCATCATCAGTCTGAGCTCTCATGCCAAAACCAAGGAGCAGCCCTTGAAGATTCGGGAGCAAGGGAGCTTTGCCGTTGGAGGGACTGTAATTTCGAATCCAGGTACGTTCAATCCTTACAATCAAACTCCGGAAGGACAAACTTTGCATGGTGATCACGCTTATGTTTTTTATCAGGTTCCGGTAAAAGCCCGCAAATATCCATTGGTGATGTGGCATGGCATCGGACAGTTTTCCAAAACATGGGAAACCACACCCGACGGACGTGAAGGTTTTCAGAACATATTTTTACGCAGGCGTTTTGGCGTCTATCTTATCGACCAGCCAAGAAGAGGAAATGCAGGCCGCAGTGCGGTCGCAGGCACCATTACACCAACACCCGATGAACAAGGCTGGTTTGGTACTTTTCGGGTTGGTATTTGGCCTGACTATTTTGAGGGAGTGCAGTTTGCACGCGACCCGGCCACACTAAACCAGTATTTTCGAGCCATGACGCCCAATATCGGACCTATCGATATGAATGTCAATACGAATGCCGTTTCGGCACTATTCGATAAAATAGGTCCCGCAATCCTTGTGTCTCATTCACATTCAGGCGGGATGGGCTGGGCGACCGCTATCAAAAATCAAAAAATAAAAGCAATAGTTTCGTATGAGCCTGGAAGTGGTTTCGTGTTTCCCGATGGAGAAGTGCCTGCACCTATACCCATGGCAGGGGGTACACTCGCAGCTTTGGAAGTACCTTTATCAGATTTTAACAAGCTTACCAAAATCCCGATCATTATTTACTATGGCGATAACATTCCCGATCAGCCAATGGATAACCCGGGGCAGGATGGATGGCGGGCGCGTCTTGAAATGGCAAGGTTGTGGAGAGATGCCGTAAACAAGCGCGGTGGCGATGTAACTGTGATCCATCTGCCTGAAATCGGAATTAAAGGCAATACACATTTCCCCTTTTCCGATTTAAACAATCTGGAAATTGCCGATCTGATGTCGGAATGGTTAAACGAAAAAGGATTGGATAAGTGATTGTCAAATTAACGCTGTCAAGTCTATCGACGTTGACAGGTTAGGCACCGCAGACTTGTCAGCGTGCGAAGCTCCTGACAACGTCAAACAAACGAATTACAAAATTGATTAAACTGGACGGCTTTAAATGAGTATAGTAAGAAATTCAAAATCAGACTAGTATAAAGAAAGGACATTAAAAATGAAAATTAAACTAAGAAACTATTTTTTGATAATCATGGTCACGTCATTAAACTTCATTTCGTCAGCTCAAACAAAGCCCAACAATCCTTTTGGCCTGGTTTACCGGGATGCCATTACAGAAAATGTGTCAGGAAAGGTGAATATCCATCCTGTTGTCTATAAATTGAATGGCATTGATATTGCTGCCAATATTTACACACCCGCCAGCTACGACCCGTCGAAGAAATATCCGGTGGTGGTAGTAGCTCACCCCAACGGGGGTGTTAAAGAGCAGGTAGCTGGATTATACGCGCAGCGTTTGGCAGAATCGGATTACATCGCCATTACTGCAGATGCATCGTACCAGGGAGCCAGTGGAGGACAGCCACGTAATGTGGATAAGCCTGCCTTTCGGATTGAGGATATTCGCGGTATGGCAGATTTCATCACTCAATATGCAGGAGCAGATGCTAACCGTTTGGGCTTACTGGGCATTTGCGGGGGCGGCGGCTATTCATTAAAAGCAGCTCAAACCGACAAACGCTTTAAAGTAATTGCTACACTGAGTATGTTTAATTCCGGGGTGGTCAGGCGCAACGGGTTCATGAATTCAGGACTCTCCACCATTCAGCAACGTTTAAAACTGGCTTCTGAAGCACGTGCCGCAGAAGCATCAGGTGGAGAAGTGCGTTATGCGGGCGATACTAAAATGACCGATGAAGAAATTGCTAAGCTGCCGTTTGATCTGTATCGCGAAGGCTACGAATATTATGGCAAAACCCATGCACACCCCAATTCCACCTTCGGGTACACCATGAGCAGTCTGCTCGACCTTATGGCATTTGATGCTGCTACCAACATGGATTTGATCAACCAGCCACTGTTGATGATGGCTGGGAGCAAAGCCGACACCTATTACATGACCGACAGTGCGTTCAACCTTGCTACCGGCACCAGGGAGAAAGAGCTGTTCCTGATTCCGGGCGCGACACACATTCAAACCTATTATGTTCCTGAATATGTAGCTCAGGCAATGAACAAACTCAACGAATTCTTTGGCAAATACTTATAAAGAAACAATCAATCAAATAAATAACAACAGTATGAAAACAACAATTATCGGACTATTTCTAATCATTCTGAGTGCGCAATTGTCCTTCGCACAAAATCCTGTGACAAAGAGTTTCACCACGGCAGAACAGGAAATCGTTAACCTTTCAAAGGACAAATGGCAGTGGATGTCAGACAAAAATGCAGATCTGCTGGATAATCTCTTTTATGAAAAAGCTGTGTTTGTTCACATGGGAGGATCCTGGGGGAAAGAACGGGAAATCAATGTTATCAAAGGCGGAGGGATCTGGTACAAGAAAGCGGATATCCATGAAGTATCAGTAAACATAATTGACAATACAGCGATCCTGCTAAATAGAATTGACCTGTTAGCCGTTGTTGGGGGGAATGAGGTGACTAATCCTTTTATGGTTACTGAAGTCTATATGAAACAAAATGGTGCCTGGAAGTTGGGCTCACTATCGTTTACCAAATTAATGACACCAGGCGGACAGTAATTAATCAATAAAAGATAACGAGATGAAAAAAATAGTAGCAGTTTTAACCATCCTGATCAGTTTCAGTTTGCATGCACAGCAAACTGTTGTTAATACTCCGCCGAAAGTAAGTACCGCCTTCGGAATCGTTTGTGGTATAGCGGAAGGAGATGTCGAAAGTTTCAAGGGAATTCCCTATGCTGCGGCACCGGTGGGTGAATATCGCTGGCGTCCTCCTCAACCTGTAGCCGCATGGCAGGGCGAGCTCGATGCGGGCAAGTTTGGTGCGAATTGCGCGGCAGCAGGATGGGGTGCCGCTCCGGGATCTATTCAGGCGGGCTCGTCGGAAGATTGCTTATTCCTTAATATATGGAGACCTGCCGGGGCTGCAAAGAATGCAAAGCTGCCGGTAATGGTATGGATCCACGGAGGCGCTTTCGTGGGCGGCAGCGGTAACACTTCCGGGGATCAGTTTGCCAAACAAGGAGTCGTCCTGATTAGCATCAATTATCGTTTGGGGCGATTAGGCCATTTTGCATTCCCTGCATTGAGCAGGGAGCATCCGGAAGAACCCAAGGGCAGTTACGCCTTCATGGACCAGATCGCCGCACTCCAATGGGTGCAGCAGAACATCGCTGCTTTCGGGGGCGATCCTGAAAATGTTACCATTTTCGGTTTCTCTGCCGGTGGCGTTTCTGTACATTCACTTTTGACGATTCCGGCTGCAAAAGGTCTTTTCCAAAAGGCAATCAGTCATTCCGGTGGCGGCCGGGATGGCGTTTTGACCGGCAGGCCGATCAGCAAAGAAAATGCAAGTCTGTACTACCCTGTTTCAGCGGAAACGATCGGAATAAATTTTGCCCGTAAGCATGGAATCGAAGGCACCGATGCGGCCGCACTGGCCAAACTACGTGCCATGAAAGTTGAAGAAATTGTGGACGGAGGACAGGAAACCGATGGTCAGGGAGGTCCGCGTACTTATTCAGGTCCGATTCTCGACGGTAAACTGGTTGTTGAGACTTCCGAAAGTGCATACAAGGCAGGCAGGCAGGCACGCGTTCCGCTCATGATCGGAAATAATAGCGCTGAAATAGGCGGAGGCTTTGTTAATGCCAGCAGTTCAAAGGAAGAACTGTTTTCACGGTTCGGGGAACTGGAGGGTGAGGCAAAAGCTGCCTATGATCCTGATGGTAATAAAGATTTCGCAGAGGTACAAACAAGGTTTAACACGGATAAGGTATGGGCGGAGCCTGCCCGTTTTACTGCAAGTTCTTTCGCCGCTGTTGGCGATCCGGCCTACATTTTTCTTTTCTCTTACGTACCTGCTTCCATGAAGGAGCGGATGCGGTTTGGTCCCGGACACGGAACCGATATTTCTTATGTGTTCGATAACCTTGGTGCCCGTCCCGGGTCAACACCTGCACAAGAGGACAAAGAGGTCGCCAGGATGATGAACGCCTATTGGGTAAACTTCGCTAAAACAGGCGATCCTAATGGGTTAGGATTGCCGAAATGGCCCGTTTACAGTTCCAAAAAGAACGAGATCCTCGATATCCAGTCCGATGGTAAGCCAGTCGGTAAACCCGATCCAAGGAAAGCGAGACTTGATGTGATTGAAAAGGCAGTGAACATGGGAGATAAATTACAACCAAATGGCATTTAATTAACAATATAAAGCAATGAAAATTTGCGAATTGCGGGAGTAATGATATAACAATGGGAATCTTAATCGGGAAAAGTGAAGATATCGCAGATCAAGGTTTCTGCAGTTCAATATCAAAGTAAACAGTTCAAAAAAATTAACTAATAAAAGAAATCAAAATGAATGACAAACGGGTAATTACAACTTTATTTTTACTGGTGGCTTTCGCAGCATGTATTTATGCACAGGACTGGCCACAATATCTCGGGTCCGAAAGAAACAGCACATCACCTCAAAAAGGGATTCTTCGTACCTGGCCCGCAGCTGGTCCTGAAGTGTTATGGAGTACGAATGTTGGCATAGGTTATGGCGGACCTGTTATAAAAGATGGTAAAGTATATCTTCTTGACAGGGATGATAAGGTTGGCGATAACATGCGGTGTTTTGAACTTCCAAGTGGGAAAGAATTATGGAATTTTAGTTATGAGGCTCCCGGAACTGTTCCATTTCCAGGATCACGAAGTGTTCCAATTGTTGAAGGCAATTATGTCTACTCATGTGGTCATAATGGCGACCTGTACTGCATTGACATCAACACACATACCCCCCTCTGGAAAAAAAACATATGGACGGACTTTGGTGGCAGTCGAATTCCGATGTTCGGAATTTCACAATGTCCTTTGATTTACGGTGATTTGCTGATTCTGGCTTCACAAGCGCCCAATGCAGGTGTTGTGGCTTATGAAAAACTTACCGGTAATGTGAAATGGACAACGCCCACTCTTGGCCCCGTTGGATATGTCAGCCCGACAATTATAAAGATTGACGGAAAGGATCATATTGTTATGGTTACGGCATCTACGCGAGACAGCAAGGGTAATGTTGTTGGAATTGATCCTCTAACGGGGAAAATCCTGTGAGAATTTACAAACTGGGAATGCGGTTATCCAAGTACGACTGCAGTTGATGCCGGTAAAAATAAAGTCCTTATTCTGGGTGGTTATGAAGTAGGGACAGTCATGCTGCAAGTTGAAAAAAAAGCAGATGGCAAATATGGTGCAACAGAACTTTTCAGGACTAATGAATTTGGTGCGCATACCTTACCGGCGATATTATATAACGGATATTTTTATGCTCAGTATGGAACTAATTCAAGACGAGATGGTCTGGCATGTATGAGCATAGATGGCAAGATCATGTGGAAAACACAACGTTCACCTTCGTTCGATAAAGGCAGTTTGATTCTGGTCGATGGTCTGCTGCTCGGTACCGATGGCGCCACCAGGTTATATCTTATAGAGCCTGATCCTTCAGGTTTTAAACCACTTGCTTCAGCAGAATTGCTTGGAGGTGGTAACGTGAACTCAGGTGGACGTGGCGGAGGAGTTCAAAACTGGGGTCCTATCGCACTTTCCGACGGAAAGCTCCTCATTCGGGATCAAAGTCGGTTAATTTGTGTGAAAGTTGCCCAATGACCTGTATTTATAACATACGTTGATAAAAATGATCCGCCATTTTTGATTATTCATGTTCTTTACTCTTAAGATACAAAAAATACGAAAATGAAGAAAATACGAAAAAAAATTCTCGTGGGATTAACAATTATTAGTTTCTTGTCCGGAGACCTTTCTGCACAAAGCAAGGTTGAATCCAGGCAAGCATTAACTGCCAATCAGCAAAGTATTATTTCGATTGCCGCCTATGCTGCCAAAGGAAACCTGCAAGACTTAAAACCGGCACTGAATAAAGGATTAGACGCCGGATTGACCGTCAATGAAATAAAAGAAGTAATTGTACATCTGTATGCCTACTGTGGATTTCCACGCAGCATTAGGGTATTACAATCGTTTATGGGAGTACTGGATGAACGAAAAGCCAAAGGAATCATCGATAAAACGGGCGCTGATGCATCGCCAATAAGTCAGGAACCGGACAAATACGAACGGGGTAAAAAGGTTTTGGGTGAACTCACAAAAGCGCCACAAGATGGAGCCCTGACTGGTTATGCGGCTTTTGCTCCTGTTATTGACACCTTTCTGAAAGAGCATTTGTTTGCCGATATTTTCGAAAGAGACGTTTTAACTTACGCCGAACGTGAATTGGTTACAATATCCGTGCTCAGCAGTATTGGCGGAGTGGAGCCTATGCTTCAGGCACATTTAAATATTTGCCTGAATGTAGGTTTATCTCCGGAACAGTTGAATAAATTTGTGGGTGTTATAAAATCAACGGCGGGTGAAAATGAAGCAAAAGATGTACAAATGGTTTTAAATGCGGTGCTGAAAAACAAGCAATAATTTAATTCAAAAAAATACCAGGATGAAGTGCATTTATAAATTCAGTATATTGATCTTTTCCTTTTTACTTGTGGCCTGTAGTGAAAAGCCACAAAGTATAAAGGCTACAGAACAAGAACTTGTTTTTCCTAAGGGTGAAAAGATCGGCAATGAGAATTTCGTGGGCACTGCCTATGCGAATATGATGGTAATACAAGACAGTGTTTACCAAACACAAGTGGGCAATGTCACCTTTGAACCCAAAGCCAGAACAAACTGGCACAAACACCCGGCCGGACAAATCCTCCTGGTTACCAACGGTAGGGGATACTACCACGAAAAAGGTAAACCTGCTCAGCTTATTCAAAAAGGCGATATCGTAAAAATTCCACCGGATACCGAGCATTGGCACGATGCAGCACCAGACGGCAGTCTTACCCATATAGCCATTAATCCCAATATTAATAAAGGGAAGGTGGTTTGGTTAACGGCTGTTTCGGATGAAGAATACATTATTGCAATAAAGTGAAACATTTAAAATAATCAACCGCAATAGACTGAATTTAACAAAAATCAATCACCTATTTTTTTATTATGAAACACATATGCGTATCTTTTATTGCTCTGTTCATGTTCTCTGGTGTTGTTAATGCCCAGCAAATCAGTGAATGGCGTGAAGAAAACCGAACCGGAGTCTCATCCGAAACGGGCCTGTTAAAATCCTGGCCAGCCGAAGGACCCACCCTACTGTGGTCGAATCTTGAGCTGGCAAAAGGAAATTCTTCGGTCTCTTTTGGAAATAATGTCATTTATATAACCGGAACTGCGGAAGGAAACGACATTCTGAATGCCCTGGATATGAATGGAAAATTACTTTGGCAAACCGTTATGGGCCGGGCCTGGAATCAATCGTACCCGGAGAGCAGAGCAACCCCGACAGTTGAAGAAGATAAAGTTTACACCACCAGCGGGTATGGCGACCTTGCCTGTATCGGCGGAACTTCAGGAAAAGTAATCTGGGCTTACAAAGCCAGCGAAATGAATAAAGGTACCTATGGGATGTGGGGCATTGCCGAGTCGCTCATCATCGATGGAGAAAAACTTTATTTTACTCCCGGCGGGTCTGAAACAATGACAATGGCTTTAAATAAAACAAACGGAGAAGTCGTGTGGAAATCGGCAGGCTTAAATATCAAACCAGCCTATGTCTCTCCAATCCTGATCACGTATGCCGGCAAAAAAATGCTTATAAATGTATCTCAGGAAAATGTCTTCGCAGTAGATGTTTTTAATGGAGAAATCCTTTGGAAAGTTCCGGTTGAGAAACCTGCCGGATTTAACTGGGATCTAATTCTTTGTGTAACACCAGTTTACAACAATGGAATGGTATACGTAACGGGGGGTTACAATGTTGGTGGCATGATGATTAAGATTGCTGAAGATGGGAAAAGTGCTGATGTTGTTTGGAATGATAAAGTTTTGGATGTTCATCACGGCGGTGTGGTACTGGTAGATGGGTATATCTATGGTTCAAACTGGCAGAATAATGCTGATGGCAACTGGTGTTGTATCGACTGGAATACCGGAGAAAAGAAATGGGAGGAACATTGGAATTGCAAGGGTTCAATTATATCTGCCGAAAACATGCTTTATATTTATGATGAAAAGAGGGGAAATTTAGGACTGCTTAAAGCGACTCCTGAGAAGTTCGATCTTGTCAGCAGTTTTCAGATCACCCAGGGAAATTCAGGACCTTTCTGGGCACATCCGGTAATTCACAACGGAGTCCTTTACATCAGGCATAGCAATGCCTTAATGGCGTACAACATTAAGGCGAAATAGCGTAGCTTTTCATTTCATAAAAATAGCGTCAAAAGCCTGTAAGCAATTAGTTTACCGGCCTTTTGTTTTTAAGGGGTTACGATTCTTCTTTCGGTCCTTGTTGTAGTTTGACATTTTTACAGATTGGTGAATTAAAAACGCAACTTACAAAACAAGACAGTACAAAAAAACAGTATTTTTTACACTGTTTCCAACCCCAAGGAAAAAGAATACGGGATAATCTTTTTACCATCAATGTTTTCTTTCCAGGCAGGTTCACGGTGACTAATATCGGCTATTTCGCTGGCCGAAGTATTTTTAAATGTGTTAGCAACGTAATTCTCCAATCCCGCTTTGGCTTTGTGGATTTCTTCCAGCAATTCCCATGCATCCCCATCTATAGGAAGTTGCTCCACGAGTTCACCCCGGAATGCTTTGGCCAGAAGGGCTTGTGGCAACCCAGTTTTCCAAGGTCTTCTTTGTTTTGGTCTTTTGTGGGAGCAACAAAGAATACCGCTTATAATTATCCTACAAGCGTGGAGACTAAATAATTCGTACATGTTTTTTATATTTGTACAAAATAATTGGAGCTATGACAACAATTATAATCAACGAACGGTCAACAGGTGCAAAAAAACTGGTTGAGTTCCTAAAGACTCAACCATTTGTAACCATTGTTGAAGAAGGGAAGCCTAACCCTTCAGCTAAATCAATGAATGAAGCCAAAGCCGGGAAAAGCCCATATAATGAAGAATTTGTAGAAGAAATTCAAAAGTCGAGAGCTAGCAAGGGAAAGGTTATTAGAACAGAAGATTTATGGAAGTAGTCTATAAGGATAAAGCCATTGATAGTAAAATAGGTACCGGCACATATTCCGACTTATTTAATTAGCTGAAAGATTATGGGAAAGAAAAAATATTATCTTTCAAAGATGCATTTACACCTCAGTCTCATTTTATTTTAAGTTTGGGAGTATAGTCTGATTTTTAATGCTAACAGAATATGGACGGTCTTCGGGTAATACTCCCCGGTTTTTTGCCGGCGCGTTATCCATTATATAGCGGATGGTTCCCCCGTTGGTTAACTCCTTATGTGTCAGCCATGTTCGTGTAAAAGGTTTTCCATTCAGGGTTGCAGACCGGATATATTTTTTATCGATCGAATTACCGGCTGCTTCTATAACGAGCGTTTTTCCATTTTCCAGTTGAATGGTCATTTTAGGGAACAGAGGGCTGCCGATAACATACTGATCCGTACCCGGGCAAACCGAATACAATCCCATCGCACTAAGCACATACCATGATGAAGTTTGTCCCTGATCTTCGTCGCCGGGATAACCGTTTTCTGTTGAATTGTAAAGCTTATCCATCACAGTCCGGGCATAATACTGTGCTTTCCATGGAGCGCCTGCGTAATTGTAGAGATAAACCATGTGTTGAATAGGCTGATTACCATGTGCATATTGGCCCATGTTGGCCATTTCCATCTCGGTCATCTCGTGGATTTTTCGCCTGTAAGTTCCAACATTAACAGTGTTGGGAACCGAAAACACCGAATCTAATTTCGCAACGAATTTTTCATTTCCGCCAAGCAGACCGATCAGCCCGTTTACATCATGAAAAACCGACCACAGGTAATGCCATGCATTCCCTTCTGTAAAAGCGCCTCCCCATTCATACGGATCGAAATCGGGGGTCCAGTTCCCTTTTTCGTCGCGGCCTCTCATAAACCCAACTTCAGGATCGAAAAGATTTTTGTAATTGTACATCTTTCGCCCGAAAGCTCCCCGGTAGAATTGATTACCTGTCATGTTTGCCAATTGGTATCCGCAAAAATCATCATAGGCATATTCGAGCGTTTTAGCTGTTGCCTCGCGATATTTTGGATAAGGGACATAGCCTGAGGTATAATATTCTTTCCACCCGTCACGTCCATTTGCCGGACCCCATGGGCCTTTGTTGGTGGCTTCGTGATAGTAGGCATCAAGCGCCTTTTGCGGATCGAAAGTGCGGATTCCTTTCGCCCAGGCATCCGCCAGCAATGATATGGCGTGGTTGCCAATCATACTACCCGCTTCTCCGGGAAATGACCACGAGGGTAGCCATCCGCATTGGTCCCAGGCATCAAGTAAACCGGCAACATACCTGCCATGCATCGTTGGATGCATCAGCGCATTCAGAGGAAATTGTGCACGGAAAGTATCCCAAAACCCGGTATCGGTATACAAGTAACCGGTATGTATCTGACCATCGTAAGGGCTGAAATAATACGGTTTGCCTTTTTGATCCAGTTCAAAGAATTGACGTGAAAACAGGCTTGCCCTAAAATAGCAGGAGTAAAAAGTTGCTTTTTCTTCCTCCGTTCCCCCTTCGACCACAATTTTGCTGAGGTGCTCATTCCATATTTTCCAGGCGGCCGCTTTAGTGTCTTCTAAAGATTTAAAATGACCCAACTCCGTTTGAAGCGTAAGCTCTGCCTGTTCGGGACTAATGTATGATGAAGCAACTTTAGCTTGTACCGTAACCCCGTCGTCGAAACGGATCCAGGCACCTATACCTTCACCTTCACGGGTAAGCTCACCGGGCCAGTTGACCCCTTTTCTGTTTTCCCAGGTTCCGGATTCGCGGATCGGTTTGTCGAACTGAATAATGAAATAATTTTTGAAATTCTCTTTCAGCCCGCGGCCATTGTGAACATACCCAATGATCTTGTTTTCTTCAGGGAATATTTTTACCATACTCCTCCCCGTATATCCATCAAGCGTGACAAAGGAACCTGCCTTCTTTGGAAACGAAAAACGAAGATGAGCCCCTCTTTCAGTGGGTGAAATCTCCGCAGTTATTTTGTTGTCGAGTTTAACTTTGTAATAGTTTGGTTTCGCGATTTCATTTTTATGACTAAAACCTGCGGCCCTTTTAAATTGATCCAGTGCAAGTTTCCCGGTCACAGGCATCAGTGAAAAAACCGCGTAGTCATTTGTCCATGAGCTGCATTGGTGTGCCTGTTGAAAACCCCTGATTGAATCTTTGGAATACTGGTATTTCCAGCCATCACCGTTTCTTCCGGTTTGCGGTGTCCAGGTGTGCATGGCAAACGGCAATGCTGTAGTCGGGTATGTATTTCCACGTGTCAGCTCAAAACTGGAATTGGTTCCCTGTAAGGTATTTACATAGTTCACAAGATCTTTTTGAGCATACAACGAACCTGTATAAACCATAATAAGACAAAAGAACAATAGTTTCGGGATTTTCGGCAAATGGGAAAAGAGTTTGTTTTTCATAGTGTCGATTCTGTTGGCTCTCTTTCTGTGGTCAGTTGCAATAATGGGCACAAAGGTACAAAAATTACGGAGGCGTTTTAAAAATACAAATTATGATTCGAAGTTAGACAATACATCTATTTTGAAGTTGGAAGGGCCAGTCTGAATACTTCTGTTTCCTAATTGTCAATTAAGTATGTATCCTATTGGCAATTACTTAGGGCCTTATTTTGATTATTTATTTTTTCGTCACCCGTTTTTCCAACTCCCGGATCGAAATAGTGATCATCCTTCCAATGGGTGAGTTATCGCGATAAGTGATCACGCGGAAAGAATCCGCATTTTTTGGTATTGTCAGTGTTTCATCCTTACTGTATTCCTGACTATGGTAATCCGGATAAGTATTATCGAATGTATAGTAGAGTTCCAAACCTTCAAATTCGGTAACCAGCTTTATTTTCAGAGATCCTTCATTGTCTATATAGGGCAATATTATAGCATCATAAAAACTTCGGGCGTAATTGATGTCACGCTGATCGAATCTTAGCAGATGTTGTTCTGTCCGCTGAATAAAATTGCCCTTGTTTTTCGTTTCTTTTGGCGACCAAAAAACTTCAGCTAAAGCAAAAGCCCTTGGCCATGTCATGTATTCTGCATGACGGTAATTGGGAACCGACTCGGTCCACAGGTTTCCCTGTCCACCCAGAATCAATGTAGAATCGGAAACACCTTTTGGAACGGGATCAAAATTATAACAATCCGATAATGTAAGCATGGAATAGGTAGGTGGTTCAATTGCAGGATCGCCCTGGTAAAGGTCCAGGTAACAATTAGTTGTGGGTGTCATCACCACCTGATGGTTCATCTTCGCCGCTTCTATTCCGCCCTGCATCCCTCTCCATGACATTACGGTAGACTCCGGTGCCAGGCCTCCCTCAAGTATTTCATCCCACCCAATCAGTTTTTTATTTTTTGATTGTATAATTTTAACCATCCGTTTAATGAAATAGCTCTGCAGTTCTTCAACTGTTTTCAGCTTTTCATCAACCATCCTTTTTTTGCATTTATCACAATCTTTCCAAAAGCCTTTAAAACACTCATCCCCTCCGATATGGATGTACTGTCCCGGGAAAAGCGTTGCCACCTCACCCAATACTTTGTCCATAAATTCAAAGGACTGCTCATTGCCGGGACACAAAGCGTTGTCCTCTTTACCGTAAAATGTATTTCCGACATTTACATGAAACTGGCCCCCGGTGCATGAGAGTTCCGGGTAAGCAGCCAAAGCGGCAAGGCTGTGACCGGGCACATCAATTTCAGGGACAATGGTTACAAACCGTTGTTGTGCATAACGAATAATCTCTTTAACATCTTCCTGCGTATAATATCCGCCATAAGTAGTTTCTTCGCCCTCTGCCTGAGGATCACGCGCCCACCACAAGCCCATTCTTGGAGCCCGCCACGCCCCGATTTCAGTGAGCCCGGGCAGACTTTTTATTTCTATTCGCCACCCCTGGTCATCGGTAAGGTGCCAATGGAAAACGTTCATCTTATATTTGGCCAGTTGGTCAATATATTTTATCACCACCTCTTTTGGAAAGAAATGGCGGCTCACATCGAGCATAAGGCCACGCCATCCAAACCGGGGATAATCGGTAATTTTCAAACAGGGAATCAGCCAATTATCCTGCTCCGTTTTTACCGGACTTTCAATTTCTTTCGGGAGCAATTGCATCAAGGTTTGCATTCCGTAAAAAAGCCCTGCGGGTTTATTCGCGGAAATATCTATCCGCGAAGGTTTTACTTCCAAAATATAACCTTCATTGCCCAGTATGCTATTGTAAGTTGTGTTTATAGCAAAATGTATCCCCTTGTTACTACTGGTGGCATAACCCAATGTAAAACCCGTCGGAGCTTTCAGCATAGCGGCAAATAAATCAGCAAGATCAACATTTGCAGGGTCTGTGACAAGTTTGGTCGTGTTTCGCAACCTGAAAACACCGGGATGATTTTCAACCTTAACGGGCCGGGGAATCAGGCTAATTTGATGATTCTGTGTGTCGCTCCGTTTTACCGGCGTCTCCATTTTTAATAGCTGGGAACACTTATGCATCTGGGTATTGCCCGTAAAATCTGCTCCGGTCAGGTCATTGGTAAGCAATTGCAAAAATAAACAAAATGAGATTACAGTAACAAACGGAAGTTTTCGTGTCATCTTATCGATTTTAATTCGGGTATCCACTTATCCAACAGGTTTCGGCAGTTGAGTACCTTTTCGATCAGATCAGCGGGTGTATAAAAATAGTGGTTTGACGCCTCAAATCCAAGTCTTGAATCCTGGCATTGCAGGGCATGCATTCGTTTTGCCAAAACAATTTCATTGCGAAGAATAATTTCCATCCCGCTTATTGCGGCCTCACGATCTTTATTTTCTTTCCCTGAGATTAATTGATCCCTCAGCGTGATAAAATTAACCTGGTTGGCAACGCTGCGGCAATGGATGGCCACTGTTTCTGCTACATTGCATTCGGCATTCAGCGCCTTACGTTCTTCTTTTTGAAGTGTCAGTCCCTTCATCTGTTGATTTAATTGCAACAAACCCTGGTCAAAACCATCCGCAATTTTGTCCATTTGATCAACGAACACTTTTACAGGATAGTTTCCTATCCAGGTGGATGCCGCATCATAGGGAATGCCAACCATCGTGGCTGCGAAACCGGTTGGTCGTCCCCAGAGAAGGTTTGATGGACCAACCTGCATGGGAGCAAAATACAACCCCGTGCCAAAAGGAAATTCGCTGAACGCCTTACTATACCGTCTCCATGCCTGCACCACGGCAGATCCTGCCATACCGTACCGCCGTTTTGCGACCCTTTCCATTGCCCGCAACGGCGTCAGGGAGTGATCGCTGCCAATAGCCGCCACGACTTCCAGGTTTGGTGAGGGGTAACCTCCAAGTGTCCAGCCCAGCATCATGCCGTTGACCTTTGCCTCCCGAAGATTTGCGGCATGTGTGGCCACATTTTCCATCGCGGGATTATAAGGTACAGCGGCGATCTCCCAGGTATTACCTGCCTGTATCTTGGCAATGGTTTTCAATCCATGCTTGCGGGCAATTTCCCAGTGATGCTGCGCACGGGGACCCGGACCAATAGCCGAAATCGAATATTCGCCTATGGTATTTTTAACCCCTCCCCGTTCAATAGGGAGGTTCCATTCGCTCACACTCATCAATGCCACTTTCTGAGGGAGAGCCGGAATAATCTCTTCTGCCAGAGTACCATACCAGCCCCAGTCCCAAACAATTAATTGAGGCGATTTCCCCTGAAATTTCGCTCCTGATTTCTGCTCATATTTCAGGATACCCTGTTCGATACCCTGCTGATAGATCGTATTCAGCTCGACGATTACTGAAGCAGGTTTACGTTTGCTGCATCGCGGACAACCGGCACCTTTACCATGCGACCAGCAGTTGGTCGGATTTTCGGAGGCTGTGATGGAGAAAAAACCGCCTAGATCAGGTATCGTTTCTGTAATCCTTGCCATTGATTCGGTAAGGTATTTTTGTACTTCGGGATTGCTTGTGCAAAGGGCGGCATGATCGCCATTGGTTACCCCTTTCAAATTAGGGTATTTATCAAAAAAACGAAGCGGAAGATTGCGTGGCTCATTCAGGTACAGGTAAATACCAATTCCCTGGCTTTTAGTACGGGCCACCAGCTTTTTGAGATTTTCAAGACGTTGCTCCCAATGTTCACTCACCTGTGGATCCCAGGGGAACGGGTTAATTTTTGAAAGAACGATGTGTATCCAGGTGCTGTCCATGCCCGATGCAACCATCCGGGCAAGATAGCCATTTGGCAAGGGGTCAATTTCGGGTTCCATCAACGGATCACCAAAAAGGGCAAAATAAGAATATCCGAACCTGGGTGAAAAACCGGAAGTTGAAGGTGGAATTGCGGAAACCTTCGTGTCCGGCTGGGCTGACAATTCCTTTACAAAATGGAATAAGGGTTGTTCTTGTGAAGGAATTCCACCGGGAAACTCTTCATGGATAACTTTTTTGATCCATTTTGAGTCCTCTTTTCCGGATTTGGTCTCCGCAGTATACCGGATAGGCTGGCATTCAGGTTTGAGACTACCCAGCTTAATATAAAAGAAATCATCTTCCTGCAATGTAAAGGTGAGTTTCTCATCTGTCCAATCCAGTAATTCAAGTAACTGTTCTCTGGGTAACAAGTGCCAGTTACAACGTATGATTGTCAGGTAGCTCCTGAGTTGCTGATCGGCCGATATAAATTTTGGTCCGTGCAGACCCATGGCTTTTCCGACAGAAAGTAAATCTCCCGGTTTTGCTTTCACCACCTTTGCCAGTCGTTCAAGGGGAACAAGATTCCAGTTCCGCCACAGAAAAGCATGTAACGCATCGGGGAAATGCGGGAATATTAAAGCAGGTTTACCCGCAGGATTGTTTTGTGAAGCAGCGAAACTGATGTTGCAGTCGAACAGCAATCCACTCATTACCAGCGAACCTGTAGTCAGGAATTGACGACGGGAAAAGGAATTTGTCTTATTATTTTTCATAATATAATGTTTATCCGGTTCTTCAGCTTTTTCTATTACCGGCAAAAAAATAGCCGAACAAGGTGAATATAAATTTCTGGCCGGCCCTGATGTTCAAAATACAATGGATGAAAACGACTCAGACCGACTGAATAAGGTATACAAATACCTCATGAAAAAATACCAGGACAATATCACTCTTGAAGACGCTGCATCTATCGCGAGTCTTTCAGTTCCTGCGTTTTGCCGGTACTTCAAGAAAAGGACAAATAAAACATTTATACAGTTCCTTAACGAAATAAGAATAACATTTGCCTGTAAGTTGTTGTCCGATGAAGATCATCCCGTTACAAGGATATGCTATACATGCGGTTTTTCTAATGTATCATTTTTTATCAGGCAGTTCAAAAAAATTACGGGATTAACCCCGCTCAATTACAGGAAAAAATATGCCATTTAAATTTTTCGTTGATGTTCCAAACAGCACTAATAAAGAAGGTGATTCATATTGTCAGACTGAGTGACAGCATATTTTTCAAACTTCAGGTTATAGTTTTTTGATGGATCGTACTTTTCTGCCCATTTCACGATCCAGCACAATTCATCCATACATTTATCCCAGTCGTCAATCTGTTTATACGGGGCAAAATCTGCTACTGTCTTGCCGAGATATCCGGCAACGAATTCAATTGCCTTTCCCATACTGCGACCGTCGGGTGACTTCTCCGTAAAAAGCGAGGGATTAATATCTTTCGCCATCTCGCAGATTTCCAGCATGTGCTTCACATTATATAGCGAATAGCCTAAACCACGTGTACGGTTTAATTCGCGCGGCATTTTCCCGTCGGGCTCCACCTGCTGAAAAATTCGTTGAGGATGAAATTCTGACACGATTCTTCCGGCAGTTGCATCATCACCTGCAAACAAGGCAAAAGCCAAAAGTTGTTCGTCATATACAATGGAATGGTTATTGGTCATTTTACCTTCTTTTATACCAAATTCACTTGTGAGCAGCCAATTTGTATATTCACCGAACCATTTCTTTAATCCAGTATCAACGGCAGTGGTATACGCAGGAGAATTTTTGAGCAAACTAAGGCCCCCCAACAGATTGGTGTAAATACGTCCGAAAATAATTCCGGGGAAATGGCCCATATTGTTGTCGTTTCCGGGGATTACCTGGGCATACGTTAAGTGAGGGTTCATCCTGGTTGCAGGGTCAATAAACCATACGCGCGAAAGTTCGAGTGCTTTTGCAGCATACCGGTTATCACCACTAAAAAACCATGCAAGACTCAATTTAATCACGTTGTTGCACATTTTATCCTGCCTGACAGCATCATCTTTTTTGAAATTTTCTTCATTAATATACCCGTCGCGTTGTATCCAGGGCATTCCATCCGGCGTATTCGGATTGGGCCAGCAGTATTTACCTACAGAGATAAAATCGTGTTTATCTCCGCTTACGGCCACTTTATTATCCGCTTTATCCATGACCGAAGTTGCAGGCTCACCAAGCATTTTTTCGGCTTCCTGAATGAGCTTTCCATAAGGTGCGTTGTAAGTAGCTTCCCCTTTTTGGAGGCTTTCGCGCACAAGTAACATATGGTCGTAGTTCCATACCGAAACAGCAGGTTTATTGCCGGTTTTATTTCCTAAGGAAGTCTTTGCTTCTGCCGAACCTGCAATTAGAGAGAGTGACAGAATGAACCATCGGGCAAGTCTTATTTTTTGACTCATTGGATTTTTTCTAAATGAATAGATCGAATAAAGGGATAATCAGTTTAGTGAAATTGTGGCTTAAAAACAGGTTCGTTTCCGAATGGCACTCCAGCAAGTAAATTTCTTTTCAATTCGTCAAGGTAATTTTTGTATAATTCGCGTGGCGTGCAATTATTTTTGACGCACAAACTGGCTGCAATTCCCACAACTTCACCCATCATCCCTGTAGTAGCCTGCACGCGTAAGGAGGCCATGGCAATTCGCGAGGCGCTCACATTTCTCCCGGCCATAAACAGGTTGGGGATATTGCGCGAGTACAGGCACCTGTAAGGAATCAGGTACGGTTCGTTTACATCTTTCGGATCGATGTTTTTAATGGAAACTCCCATTGGATTCATATTGTGTTTTGGAACCGAACGGAACTCTTCGCCGGGAAAGTAGAGCGAATTTTCGGGTTGGGGGAAATGCTGATCGAGCGAATAGGTTGCCTTCACAGCTCCATCATTGTATTTTTTCCAATCCCCTTCCACATCATTTTGGGTAAGTATCACGTCACCCAACAACCTGCGTGACTCCCGTTTCCCCGGAACATAGGAAACATCGGCCAATACTGAATTTTTGTATTCAGCTTTTCTATTGCTGAGATTCTTGAGGTACGACCAGTTTCCATAAACTACGCGAAGTGCATAGTCACGAATAAATTCAAAATCATCAATCTGGTTATAACGGAAGCCGGTTTCCCAGTCCCAGTTGCTTTTTTTGGCATACTGAACTGTCGTTTCCGAAAATTGAACAGCCCAGGGTACAACCGGAAATGCCTGTGCTGTGCTCAACTCTTCAGATTCCCACTTTAAGGTCGAACCATACCCTAATTTAACTTGTATTTCCGGAGCAAGTGACTCGCCATATTCAGAACGGAGTTCCCTCCCTAATGCAAATTCGGCTCCAGCCATAAATCCCAGGTTACCATCACCTGTACAATCGGCAAAGAATTTAGACTCCAGCCGGATGGTTTCGTTGGTTTCAAGGTTTGTAGCCGTTAGTGCCCTGATTACGGGTCCGTCCATTTCAACGCCTGAAGCATGTGTATTCAGGAAAAGAGAAAGATTTTTTTCTTTCTCCAGGATCGAAATGATTCTCTGCTGGTTTGTGTAGGCATTTCCCATTTCGGCAACGATATTCCCGATTTTTTCATAGGGTGGAAGATTAAATCCGCCCAGAATAGTGACCTTAATTTCAGGACTGTTGTTTCCGCCAACTACGGGACGATTGTGGATCAGTGCTGTTTTTAATCCCATACGGGCTGCGGAAATAGCAGTGCACAAGCCGGCCACGCCGCCGCCGGCAACCACTAAATCGTATTGTCCGATAAACCGTGAATTTTCGGTACCTGTCATTTTCTTGCGGATGTCCTGCAATTCGATCCCATCATCCGGTAAGGAAAAACTGGGCTCCCTGGTAAGGACAATGGCATCACATCTCCCTTCAAATCCGGTCAGATCGTGTAACGTGAGTGCGATATCCTTCGATTGTATATTTGTTTCACCGGCTTGTACCCAGCCCCACTGTGCCGGAAATCTGCCCAACGTGTCGCCAATCACTTTTCCATTGATCAGCAATTGAAATGTTCCAGGTGCCTGTCTGGCATCCCAAGATGCATTCCAGTTAAATGTCCGCACCCACACCTGGTATTTCCCTTTTGTTTTAACACTTAGTTTTGTGGTTGCATCCGCAACAGGTTTACCCATTCCGTGTGCGAGCAAATAGGAGGAGCCCATCTGATCGAAAAACTGGCTGTCAGTGGTCCAGCCACCTTTGTTGTCAAAGGCTTCAGTTTCCACCCAAATGACTTGCGCGACTGAATATTGGATAATTGCAAAGACAAACAGACAAACAGAAATTATTTTCTTCATGATAATGGAGTAAAACCGTAATTTGATTTCAATTTTTTCAAAATACATCATATAAAACAGTTCCGTCACCAGAACTGTAAATTACTTTAGTGTATTGTAAATAATAACAATCTGACCTGACCTGACAAACTTTTCAGTGGATATCCCAATACGGATATACGGTGTCCCGCCTTCTGAGATTTCCTCTGCACGCAGGGATAACTGGTTCCCCGGAGATGAAAAGGTTACCTGCATTTTTTCCTTCCCTTTGGTCAGCAATAATGTATGATCCGATGTTTTTTCCCATTTAGCCCGGGTCGAAAGGGCTGTTTCAAAAGCCTGAGGTTTGGAATACTCAAAATCATCAGTAACGGTGACGCTCCCTTCCGCTGTTCTGTTGTAGCTCATGGTGCGCTCCAGTTTTCTTAACTCAGGCACATTGTAAGCAGATGAAATATCGAGCACCAGTTCATCTTTATCTCTGGTGAAATCTGCATGGATGGTTTTCGCTTTCGCACCGGCTCCCGGCTGTTGTTCTTTCCCGGCAACCAAAGGGACCGGATGTCCGAATGAACCAATTGTTTTGTATGTATACCGGTATTTCTCGTTGAAAATATTGGCTGTATAAGGAATTGATCCCGGATCGCCGACCATTATTTCATTTCCGGCGACAATGGTAAATGAACCGACATCATTGTGGTTATGTGATTCCTGGTTATTCCCTCCTTTAAATGCGACACCCATGTTACAGGAAGAAGCGGGAAGGGAACGGGTGATCAATACGTCGGTCTGGTCGAAAAAGGAGCGGATAACCTGCTCTTCATTCCTTTTCACCTTACGGGGTTCAGACCGGGAGGCTGAATTTGGAAAAACCATCATCACGTTGTTTCGGTTGTCTTCCGTTTTTCCTTCAAAAGTGAGTTCGTCGTATTCCTTCATTCCCAGTCCAAGATTCCGGCTCAAATAGGCCATAATGCTGGAATCGGGTTTTGATCCCTGATGACTGTCTGAAATTGCAGGGTATATTCCGTTAATTATTTCCAGGTTTGAAGCATAGCCGGCGATTTTTTGCACTTTGGGATCGGCAAAAAGATCCAATTTTCCACCCGTAGCCTGCCAGATGTTTTCACGAAGCAAAATATAATGTCCAAATCCATAATTGTAATAGCCAACGCCTTCGGTGCAATACCCGTCATCGCCAAATCCCTTCAAACCGTTTTGAGAGTAATATTCTCCAATGGATGTAAAAACGGCACGTTCATGCTTGTCGTCAAGTACAGCCAGCGCGGCCCCTACCACACCTGCAAGGCAAACATGGTTCCAGTTATTGGTCGCAACAAGAAAATTGTTTTCTGGTTCTTTATTTTGAGACTTTATCTTGTTGAGAAGCGGGTTGAAGACTCTTTTATACAAAGCATCAACAGCATTTTTTCTTAATTCGGGGCTCAGTTTATCTCCCATCAAATATACCGTTTGGGCAATTGTATGGGCGTAGAGGGAGGATGTTAATTCCACAGAATATTCAATCCCGTTATAGTTTTTGAACCCATAATCAATGCGTGGTGAGACCCATGATTTCTGATTGATAATGTCGCGCAAACCGTCTTTAATCATTTTAGTGTACCGGCCTTTGTTTTCGAGACATTCGGCCCAGGTAACCTGAGATAATCCTTTGGCGCGGTTTCGCATCATTTGCAATCCGCGGCCTGATGAGGAAGCGCTTCCATCCGAAAGCGAGAAATAATCTTCCTTGCTGAATGGTGGAAATGAAAAGCTTTCCATTTCTTTCATGAACTGGTTATACTTTCCCGACTTCAGCAACTGATCCCAAATATCACGCTTGCTGCACGGGTCGCCAAAACCGGCAGGCTTGTCAATAAGGAGTTGCGCAATTTCCTTTACCCGCTGCCCGTCAATTTGTTTTAACGGGGCAGGAGTATGCTGGGAGTATACGACAGGTAGCTGACACACCAGCAGAACGGCGATCAAAGCTATTCTGATTACAGGTTGAGTGTTTAATCCCTTTTTTTGTCCTGTTGTTTTTTCCATTTGTATGTGGCTTTCACCATTATTTTTGGATAACGAAGTATCTTTAATGTTATTTTCTGGCCGGGACGCCAGCCAGAAGATTTTTCTTCAATTCGTTAAGATAAGTAGCGTAAATTGCACGCGGAGTGCAATTGTTTTTGACGCACAAGCTGGCAGCAATGCCTACCACTTCACCCATCATTCCTGTAGTCTTTTGTACGCGCGTTGTATTCAATACTATACGGGTAACGCTAATGTCCCTTCCGGCCATGAACAAATTTTCAATATTACGGGAATAAAGACATCTGTAAGGAAGCAGGTAGGGCGCGTTAACATCTTTATCAGCAAGGAGTGACCTTGATACACCTAATGGGTTGTAATTATGCTTCTGGTAACTTAAAAACTCTTCGCCCGGGAAATAGAGCGTATTTTCGGCAGTAGGAAAGTGCTGGTCAATTGAATAGGTTACCATAACACATCCGTCATTATAATTTTCCCATTCCTTTTCAACATCGTTTTGCGTGAAGATTATATCTCCTGTCAGGCGGCGGGATTCCCGTTTACCCGGAACAAATGAGACATCATCCAGATCGTAATTTGCATAGTTATCCTTCTTCATGCTTAAATTTTTCAGAAACGACCAGTTGCCGTAAATTACCCGTAATGAATAGTCACGAATGTATTCGAAATCTTTAACCTGATCGTACCGGAATCCGGTTTCCCACCAGTTATTACCTTTGGTGGTGTATTGTGCGGTTACTTCCGAAAAACTGACAGCCCATGGTGTAAGCGGAAATTTTTGCAGACCGTCTCTCTTTTTAGCAGACCAGGCAATCGTCGATCCGAGGCTTAGATTATCGTGAATCTCAGGGGCAAGCAGTTCACTGAAGTCGGTTCTGACTTCTCTCCCCATCATGAAATCGGCACCGGCCAAAAAACCAATGGCGCCATCTCCTGAACAGTCAGCCACAAATTTGCAGTTGAACTTATGTTTCTGAGCAGTTGAAATACTGGTTGCCAAAACAGATTTTATTCGGTTCTTCTCCATTTCGACACCGTCACCGTTGAGGTTCAGGAAAAGTTTAATATTTTGTTCGCTGGCCAGGAGCTTCATGGTCCTGTCGTAGTTCTGAAACACATTCCCAATCTCTTTAACCACATTTCCCAGATTTTTGTATGGTGGAAGATTTATGCCACCTGAAGCTCCGACTCTGACTTCACTGCTGTTATTGCCTCCGGTAATCGGACGATTGTGGATCAGGGCTACTTTAAGTCCAAGCCTGGCAGCAGAAATGGAAGTGGTGAGTCCTGCCATTCCGGCACCTACGACAACCAGGTCAAAGTCCCCTTCCTGTATTGTTTTTAATTCCAATAGCTTATTCCGCAACTTATCCATTTCTGTTTTATCCCCGGGAGGAGTAAAGCGTTTGCTTTTGGCAAAGATAATGGCATCGCATCTGCCGTCAAAGCCGGTTAAATCCTGCAGAGTCAGGGTTATTTCGCTCCCGGTAATTGTAGCTTTACCTCCTTTTACCCATCCCCAATTTGCAGGTTTAGTCCCAAATTCCTGATCCAGTTTTTTACCGTCAACAAGGATATTAAACCTTCCGGGAGCCTGACTTTCATCCCACGGGGAATTCCAGTTACGGGTTCTTATCCAAACAACATATTCGCCTTTTTTCTCAAACTTTACCTTCGTGATTGCATCAGCAACTGGGATCCCATTCCCATGGGCGAGTAAAAACGGTGATCCCATCTGGTCCATAAACAACGGATCGACTGTCCAGCCACCTTTGTCATTAAACTGTTCTGCTTCAATCAGTATTGTTTGAGCTTTTGCCAAATTAAAACTACAGAGTTGTAAAAAGACAAATAAAACCGGGAAATAATATTTAGACATAACTTCTGAACATTAATTGTTTTTAAAAGAGGAAAAGTATCAGCATACCGATATTTCAATATTCCAAAAACTATAATTAAAGGTGGAAAACACATGTTTATCCACCTTTAATCATAGTTTGCTAAATTGGTCAATAATTAGCCGGATTTTCGTCCTGCCACTCGTTAACTCCATCACGAATCCTATTTCGGAAGGTGAGTGTGTCCTGAGCATAACAGGTATTTCCTGCCGCATTAACGTATTTATAATTCAGCAGAATCTTCCTGTTCTGTAAAAGCTTAGCCCGGTTGTAAGTACTTGCTCCTTCAGGCGCTACGGCAAACGTGGAACCGGTCGTGGTGCTTACTGTAATGCTGGTTCCATCGAGCGTGAGCAGCATCTCATCCTTTGCAGTGGTCTGATCGCTGTACCCGTTGGTCACCAGGGCATTTGGAGCCACAGTTTTCAGCTTCCAAACCTTATTTTCCGGCTGATTTACAGCGGTATAATACTTAATGGTATCAAGATTAGCTCCCGCAGGACTTTTCCTGATCGTAACACCACCGTGCCAGTAGTTACCAAACAACATATTCTCATATTTTACACCGATTACTGCAGAGCTTTTGGTCGACAGAATCGTATCGGCATCCGCATTGGTAATAAAGAACGGGATGGCATAATTGGCAAATAAGGTAAGCGGATCGGCCAGGAATCGGGCTGAATCAACTTTCATCACCACCGATCCCATATGCTGACCAGCTTTAATTACCATTTTGCTGTTATCGCTCAGGGTATAGTAATTGGTGGGAAGCGATAAAAGAGTAGTTACCGGGGCTACAGCATCCTTAATATACGGAGCGCCACCTTTCATGATTGTCAAAAGGGTAGGAGTAATCAGGCTGTTGTCGAGAGAGAACGACACATTGCGGTCTCTTAAGTTTTCTCTTACTCCCCCCAGGTTGGTACCTATCTCTATTTTCATCCCTTCGCCTACAACAAATGTTCGGACATCGGTCTGGTAGGGGAAATAGATACCATCGTAATCGAAGTCTTCAATATAATCGTCATAGCAGGAAATGAGCACTGCCGCAAAAAATAAAATCGCAAATATCTTTTTCATAATTTTCACTTTAAAAATAGATTATTTCCAGGCATCCCAGCCTTCGTTCTGAACCATGTTGTCCATGCGTAAAATTTCGCTGTAAGGTATTGGCAGGTATGCTGAAGGAAAAATACGGGATTCAACTTCATTGTCAAGATCATAATTAAATGTACCATCCTCATTTTTGTTTATACGTGCCATATGCACAGCCTTGTTCAGTTCGCTTGTAGTTGTTGTCCAGCGGCGCAGATCGTAAAAGCGCATCCCTTCGAAACAAGTTTCAATCCTTCTTTCGTTTTTAACCAGGTTATCAAATGAATTTTCACCGGCAGCTGCAACTTCTTCAAGATAAGGATCAACGGTAATCCCGTTTAATCCATCGTACGTTTTACGACTACGCAGGTATTTCATGGCATTTTTTGCCGAAAGGCTGTATTTGGATTCATCATTTGGTCCCACTACATGGTTCGCTGCCTCAGCAAATGTAAGTACCATGTGAGCCCACCGGATAAAAAACCTGGAATGGGGCTGCCGGTTTATGGAAACATCAGACCAGTTTAAACCCATGAAAATATATTTTTTGATATGGTAGTTTGTGCGGCTGTTAAAGATCGGTCCGGCTGCATCTTTGCCACCTTCCCAGTTTTCGAAGGTGTACATCACGGCTCCGGTATTATTTTTCTTAGCCTGTACGCCATTGTGAAAGATTACACTATAAAAGCGCGCGTCGCGATCTTTGTAAGGGTTAGCAGGATCATATCCACTTCGCAAATCGGAAATGGGGTATCCGTTTTTCATAGGATAAGCATCCACCAGTTCCTGGGTAGCGCCAATGGTGCCATTGCCCAGAAAACCACCAGGATAGAACATGCGTTCCATTGCATCGTTTGCATTGACGTAACGCGAAGCCCACACAATGCCGGGGAAATTGGGGTTGACCCAGTTTACAGCATTAGCGGGGTTAAAACCATCGGTAACCTTATCTACAGTCAACTTGAAATCAATGACTTTTTTGGCATTACTGGCTGCCGAGTCCCAGCGCGCAAGAATATTGTCCTTGTTAAACCTTGGGCTCGCCCATGTCAAATAAACCATTGACTTTATGGCACGCATTGTAATTCCGTCAAATCGCCCCCAGTAACGTGAACCTGCGTAAGCTCTGTCGGTAATGTCTGGAACTAAAAAATTACGATGAGCGATCGGAAGGTACTTATAAGCAGAATCGCAGTCGGTGAGAATCTGCTGAACGCATTGATCAAAACTGCTTCTTTCGTAATCCTTTGCTTCTTCAATGGCAACAGGCTCCAATACAATCGGGACACCCAACATTTCACCATTCATCCCTTTGCCTCCGAATTTCTGTAATAAATCCCATAAGAACCATGCCCTCAGAGCATAAGCCTCTCCCTGGAGGCGGTTGCGGACCAGATCGTTAAAATGATCGTTAACCAGGAATTGCGTATTGTACCCCATTCTGTCTTTCAAAAAGAGATTGACCAGGTTGATCGCTTTGTAGTCCCTGTCCCAATAAGTTAAAAAAGGATCGGAACTTGTCGGAAGTGAACCTACGGCCAGTTTACGTATTGCATGACTCGTACTTGTAATAACCGCATCATCTGTTGCTCCGTCAAGATAGGTTCCTTCGTTATTGTTGTAGTTCGTTGGCATGTAGTCATAACACTGACCAACCAGGCCTTGTACCATATTCTGGTATTCCCAAACGTCTTCGGTAGTATAAGCTCCGTTAGGATATGGCTCCAGGTAATCTTTACAGGAAAAAGTAACCCAGATAACTGCCAAAAGTGCAACTGTATTTTTTTTGTTCATCATTTTAAGCATTGTTAAAAAGTCATTTTTAATCCGCAGGTAAATGTCCGGAATAGCGGATACACTGAAATTCCGGAACTGATTGATTCAGGGTCAACATCTTTAACTTTTGAAATAGTCAAAAGATTTGAACCCCGTGCATAAAACCTTACCGACCGGGCACCAATGGTTTTGGTACTCTTAAAACGCAAATTATAAGCTAATTCGGCATTTTGAATTTTGAAGTAATCGCCCTTTACCAGCCAGAAGTCAGAGGATGTGAAATTATTGTTTACTTTTTGATAGGTCAAGCGTGGGTATGCTCCCCCAATATTGTCCTTTACAAAATTTGAATAAGTATTATCTCCCCAACCATTCCAGAAATAGTTGTTGGTTAATGGGATATCATAAAATGCACGACCGGTACCAATTGCGGAAAATTCGAAATTCCCGTAACTCAACTTCAAATTAAGGGCATAAATAAGCCGGGGACTGGTATGGCCGACCTTACTCTTATCATTGTCGTCAATTGTTCCATCATTGTTCGTGTCTTTATACTTTAAGTCTCCGGCATATAGTAGTTCATCATAATTTTGAACTACCAGTTGCGCCTCCTCATCACTTGTATAACGGCCCAGGTAAGTATGTCCAAACCAGCTGTCGGCCGACAATCCTATCCTTGACAAATATGTTTCGCGGTAATTAGGTTCATCATTTTTGAGAATTTTTGTGTCCTGAACCGTCGCATTTCCTCCGATGGTGTATCCGAACTTTCCAATCCGGTCAGTGAACTGTAAGCCTGTTTCAAGACCTGAATACTGAATTTTATCGTAGTTATACCACGGACTGGCTGCGTAAATACCGGTAAAGTATGGTACATTATTCTCTATCTGGGAGATAATACCATCGCGGGTATTGTTATAATATCCTATCTCAATAAAAAGCTTCTGTTTTAATAGAAGTGCATCAAGACCGATACTTAGCTCCTTACGCTTTTCCCAGGTGAGTGCAGGATTGCCGATCCGGTTTGGATAGGCGCGTGCTACTGAATTGTCGGTATCCGAACCGAACCACTGGTTAGTTGTATTTGGTCCGAAAGCAACTCCGGAGGAATTGGTTGTCCAACTGTCATTGTAATAAAAAGTCGAAGACAGTCCATCATAACCCAAAATGCCACTTTCAGCACGAAGCTTCAGATAATCGATAAATGACAAGTCCTCCATGAACGATTCTTTGGAGATTATCCAACTCAATCCCAGGGATGGGAAAAGATCATACCTGTTACCTTCAGCAAAACTCGAGGTTCCCGCATAATTTAAGACACTCTGAACCGAATACTTGTCGTTGTACGAATATAAAGCAGACATCACAACACTCTGCTGACGGACAGGTTCCCGAACGGCATCCTTCATCCCGTTGGCCAACAGGTAAGTTAAACCCAACTGAAGATCATTGCTTCCGAAAGATTTATCATAGGTGAGTGTTTCGGAAAAAGACAAACGCTGGTAATAATAATCGTGTAATTTAACCTGACCTGCCATATCCACCCCATCGTGTACTTTTGCCAGAATGACCGTGTCGCGTCCGTTAATTATGGAAGGGGTTGCAGTGTAGGCGATATAATTGTCTGCTTTTCCTATCCGGATAAGGTTCAGGATATTGAATGTGCCGTATGTTCGGGACTTAAGTCCGGGGATAAATTTTGACAAATCATAATCCAGTGCAATATTGGCAGCACTTGTCCTCGTTGTTTCAGTGTAATAACCATTTGCATTCAGGTTACCGATAGGATTACTATTGTAAGTGGAACTTACACCATACCAGGGCACTCCTGCTTCTTCATTATAATGGGCATAAACCGGGAACGCGATAGGAGGTGTTGTGGTAATGTCGTCAAGTGCCGAATTCATTTCGATAAGCGCGAATGCAGAACTGGCATCACTGGTATAATAACCATAATTGGGTGATTGTCTGAATGTAATACCCCCATATATTCCCAACTGGACTTTGAAATCATCCGTAAGGGTTATATCAATATTTGAACGGGCATTGATACGGTTATAGTCGGAAGTGGCACCCATTTTATAAATATCTCCTTCTCCGTTATATCCTATGTAGGTAAAATATTTCACTTTATCATTTCCTCCGCTGGCCGATACATTTACCCTTTTAAAAGACCGGCTATCCTTAAACATCATATTCTTATACCCGATACTTGGATGTACCAGGTCATAGGGGTTGTTTTGAGCATATGCAGCTATGTCATCTTCTGAATACATGGCTAACATTCCGCTATTTTCCCTTGCCTGATTGTTAAGCCTTGCATAATCTGACCCTGAAATCCATTCCGGAAAGCGGTCTGTTATACTAATCCCGCTTTCGGCGTTGACATTCAATATGCGTTCATTCTGTCTGCCATGTTTTGTTTTGATGAAGATAATTCCATTGGCAGCTTCGGGTCCATACATAGCTTTGTTAACCACATCTTTAATCACAGTTACCGTTTCAATTTCCTGCGGATCAATGGGCATTTCCGATACATCGACCTGCAAACCGTCGATCATGAATATCGGGCTGCTCCCACGCGAATACATCGCAACCTTTTGTGTAATGCCATATGAACCTATTGTTTCTTCTGCACTTAGCCCGGGAGCACCATTGCGTTCAACAACCTCCAGTCCTGTTACAAGACCAGAAAAAGTATTGCGGATATCAGTAGTTGGATAGGATTCCAGTTGATTTCCGTGAAGAACGCTTACACTACCTGTTATATTTCGCCTTTTCATTGTTGTAAAGGGAAGAGGCACATCATCTTCGGCGCTCATAAAGTGTTTTGACTTTTTTAGTGCAATAACTTTAGTTTCAAGAACCTTCCCGATCGAAAGGAATTTCTTTTCATAACCTGCTAATTTTATGGTTATAAAATCATCAGTTTCAGCATTTAAATTTACAGCACCCGACTCATTCGTCTCCGCGTATACTGAGCCTTCTCCAACAATGATTTGTACACCCGTTAAAGGCTTATTATCTTCATCGGTAACAGAAAATTCGATCATTTGTAACAGGGGCTTCTTATTTTGAGCAGAGAGCTTGTCAGTGATTATCATACAGATTAATAGAATGATAATCTTTGTGATTTGATGGGAATTTATTTTCAATTTCATCGTGTCCTTTTTATTTTACCAACGTTTATTTGGTTCAAACATTTTCATCTTATATTCTTCACTCGTTGGGAACGGGAAATAATACATGGCATCAGATTTCCAGCGTACTTGTCTTTCGATAGGCAGAACTATACGGGTGTATTTATAGCCGGTAGGATAATCGGGACTAACAGCAACTTTTTCAATATCTACACCTGTCAGTGGGGTTGACATCAGTACCGGTGCATCTTTCCATCGGCGAATATCAAAGAAATGGTGGCCCTCACCATATAACTCGACTGTTCTTTCGTTTTTGATCCGTTCGCGGAAAATTTCAGGGGAAACAGTAAAACGATCCTGTATTGGGATCATTCCCACCCGGTGCCTTACCTTATTGATTGCATCCACGGCTGACATTGTGGCGCCCGGTGCCATTGCGTTCGGTCCGTACGCTTCGTTGGCGGCTTCTGCATAGTTTAAATACAGTTCGGTTAAACGGATCAGCGGATCGGTGTAATGTGTATTTATCCTGTTCTTGGTGCTTTGCCCACCCCATATCTTCTGCTGATAATATCCTGTATGGGTTATTCCGGCATATTCCTGATTAAGCAATTCACTGTAAACCGCACTTCCGTTGACCATCTGGAAATAAATTTTTGCTGTCCCGTAACCAGGAACCGGAGCGGTATTGTAAAGAACAACCAAACCAAACCGGGGATCCCTGTTTGCATAAGGATCCTGTTCTTTGTAGTGTCCAAGTGCGGTTGCATTTGCCCTGTCCTCCTCCGTATTGAGAGGGTCACCCCAGGCTGTTTCAAAGCGATCGACAAAGTTTTGCGTGGGATTTTCACCCGAAGCTCCGGTTTTATTGGCAACAAAAACGCCATTTATAAGATTTGAGTGAATCTTGTTGTTATAAGCCAGGAGTGTACCAATATTCCATGCCCATATTTGTTCGTTGGAATATTGTACTCCAACATAATTCTGCTTATAATTCTGCAGGGTTAATAAATCATATCCATATTGTTCGGCCACCTTGATGGCTTCCCAGTTAGCTTTGGCAGCTTCTTCCCAGTCAGCTTTCCCCTTTTTGTTACTTAAAGCACTCGCTGCATATAGCAGAACTCTGCCCTTTAGTGCTTTAGCCGCAACCCCGTTGGGTCGGAACTGTTCAGGGTCATTGAGATGGCCGGCTAATCCTGGTCCCGGATCACGACGCATTTTTTCAGCCAATCCAAAATAAGTGGCTGCAGTATCCAGATCGGCAGCAATATTTATCAAAGTTTCGTGATTTGACAATCGCGGTAAATCCCATTGATCGTCTGACCCGATAACCTTCTTAATGTATGGCATCCCGCCCCATAGCCGAACCAGTGCGAAATGGCTGTATGCCCTTACAAAATAAGCCTGCGCCTTAAAATCATCAATCGTTTTCTGATCAACATTCTGTAGCATATGGATATTCTGCAAAGCCATATTGCATATCCGGATGTCCATAAACATAGATGTAAGGATTGGAGCGACCCGGTGGGTGGTGTACCAATGTAGTGTTGCTTCGATTTCTCCCTGTTTAACCGGTGTTGGTAACCTTCCCATATCGGCTGTTTCTGTCATACTTTCCCAGGTATGTTTTAAATCTCCATAGGTAAAATAGAGAGAATAGGAAGTACAGATATTGTAATCGTAATAAGCAGTTGTTGCAGGTGCAATACTGGTCCCACGATAAACGGCGTCAAAATAGAGTTTGAAATTTTCATATTTTGAAAATACATCCTTGGTTACCAATCCTGATTCCGGGGCTTTATCCAAATACTCATCAAGGCACGAAATACAAAAAAAAGGTAGTAATAATATAATGATAATGTTATATTTTTTCATTTTCATTTTCATTTATGAGTTAGAAAGAGAGTTTTATGCCAAGTTTGGCACTGAGCATTTGTGGATAATAACCTTTATTAAAATCTTTTCGTTCAGGATCTCCCTCAATCAGATTGGTTAAGGTAAACAGGTTATTCGCGGTTGCATAAACATTTATTCCCGCCAAACCAGGTAATTTATTCCATTTAGGTTGAAATGTGTAACCAACATACACTTCTTTTAACTTGACATAGTCGGCTCTTCTCCAGAATCTGTCTTCAATGATCGTTGTATAACCGACAGCTTCAGAGGTAGAGCTCCAGGATAATATCGGCATATAACCGCTTCCGTAGTAATGCAGGGTAGAATGATTGGCATCGGGATTCGTTGGAGTCCAGTAATCCATCTGCGAGGCATGAACGCGGTAATTGCCTTTGGTAAATTCGGTCTCATAACTCTGGTTGAACTCAACATATTTTCCTGTATTCCCCTGGAAAAGAATGCTGAAATCGAATTTTTTATAGGACGCTCCTGCCGAAAAAGAAAAGACGATCGGCGGATACAGGGAACCTTTGATGGGATAAGTATCCAGAGTGGTTATCGCACCATCAGTTTTATAATCCAGAAATTTGTAATCACCAACATTGACACTGGAGATTGCTATTGGCGCCAAATTATTGTGAATATCGTTAACTGAGGTATAATATCCGTCACCGGTTAGAAGTACACCACTCTGCTGAGCTCCAAGCAATTTCCCGGCTTGTTTCTGATATTCCGGAGTATAAGGGGGGTCATCCTTATTGATGATCATGTTTTCATTGAATGAAAAGATTCCCTTTAGAAAATAATTGAATTGTTTTGAGAGCGCTTTCCGGTATTCAGCTTCAATTTCGATTCCATGCTTTTTGAGTTCTCCAAGATTCAGCTCTTTGAATGAATTCCCAATCAACAAAGGTGTGCTTAGCGGTGTAAGCAGCATTTTTGACCGGTATTCGTCAAAAAGATCGATACCCAGGGTTAAGGAGTTGTCAAAAAATCCCAGTTCAATACCGAGGTCACGCTTCCGTGCTTCTTCCCATTGAGCCATCTGATTGGCTGCCTTGTCTTCCCTGATATATCCCCTGTTATCCTTAAAATAATCACTGATATAAAGCCAACGGTTAGCGGCATAATCACTGCCTACCAGACCATCAGAATAACGTAATTTCAATTTGCTGAACCACTTAGCCTGCATATTTTTGAAAAATGGTTCTTCCGAAATAACCCATCCAAAGGCTCCTGAGGGAAAAATACCAAACCTGTTTTCAGGTGCAAATCTTTCGGAACCGGTATAACCCACATTCAATTCGACAAGATATTTCCTTGAATAGTCATACGTAACCCGACCTACAAGCCCTTCATTATAGTATGGAAAGTCTGTTCCCTTATTCTTTTGTTGCCGGTTCATCAAAGCCATCGCCGATAAATTGTTTTTTCCAAAAGAATTAACGTAATTCAATGCAAATTCATAGTACATATCCTTGTAAAATCCATTTTCAAGTCCCCCTACATTAATCGCCAAGGGGGGCATTTTGTACACTTCATTGCCTTCACCTTCCCTGTACCATGGATTTTGATCCGTACCAATTTTATCATAATTCAGCTGATACTCAGGAAAAGTATAACTGGCATAAAGTGAACGATTTTCATAATAGGTACTTAATGATACTTTGCCCTGCAGCGATAACCCTTTAAGCATAAAACTCAGATCCTGTTTTAGGAGGACATCTGTAAATAACTTGGAATCAAGATACCGGTTGAATGATCCATTATTCATGATTGTATATGGATTTCCGGTGTATTCTCCAAAATCCTGTGAAAGCCTGCTTCCGGTTGCATTGGGATAATCAGGATCCGGAACTTCATCGAGCACCCACTCCGGAAAATAGGCGGGAAACCTTGCCGGAGAGGATCCGTAAAGCGCCCACCATGGAGAACCGGATGGCTGATTTTTTAATCCAACTTCTCCGCCAATATTAAAAGAAAGTTGGGTTGTTCTGGTTAAGGTGAAATCGAGGTTTGTCCTGTAATTAAACCTGTTGTACCAAAAACGCGTATCATCGTATTCGTTTTGGTAAGCCTGGAAATAGGCTCCCTGGTATGTATACCCAAGAGAGACAAAATATTTTACAAAGTTTGTTCCTCCGCTCATATTAATATTTGCATTGGCTGTCGGTGCAAATGGCTCGGTTAATTCATCAAACCAGTTTACATTCGGATATCTCAGGGCATTTAGCTTAGTTGAAGGATTCCTGTATTGTTCGAGTACATTATCAGGAATTAAATCAGTGAATCTTTTCTCGTTTTTAAAAGCATAGTTAAGCATGCTCATGGTGGAATACGAATCAATATGGTCGGGGATGCGGGTTGCCTTGTCCAAACCGTATGAAGCAGAAAAATCCAGTTTTGGCTTACTCAACGAACCTCGTTTGGTAGTCACTATAATTACTCCATTTGCCCCTTTTGCGCCAAACACTGCTGTTGCAGATGCATCTTTTAATACGGAAATTGTGTTAATTTCGTTGGGATCCAGTCCTCTGAAATCTCTTTCAACGCCATCTACCAGGGTGAGTGGTTCTGAACTATTCCAGCTCGAAAGCCCCCGGATAATGATCTCAGCATCATCCTCACCTGGTTCACCGGTTTGCTGCATGGTTAAGACTCCGGATAATTTACCAACAATAGCATTGGTAATATTGGTGGTACCCGATCGCATAAGATCTTTGTTATTCACCTGCGAAACAGCACCCACCATTGTTTCCTTTTTCTGTATACCATAACCGACGACAACTACATCTTCCAACCCTACCGCTTCATCTTCCATCACAATATTAAAAGTCGTTTTGCCTGTAATGGGGATTTCCTGCGATTTCATGCCGACAAACGAGAACACAATAATTTTGGCATCGATTGGTGCCGACAATGTGAATCTTCCATCATTATCGGTAATGGTTCCGATGGTCGTCCCTTTTACTACCACTGTTACCCCGGGTAAGGAAAGCCCTTTGCTATCTTTTGCAATACCGGAAAGTTCCTTTTTCTGAGGTTGCTGAATCTCCTCATCAATTATGACGTTATTGGGAACGTGTGAAATCAGACGGTCAGGTGTAATAATGATCTGCTTTTTATTGATTTCGAATTTCACCCCCGAATCCTGAAGGATCTCCTCCAGTATCTTGTCAACTGTCGACTGTTCAGCTTTTACATCGATCTTATTACCCCTGTTGATTGCCTCATTTTTGTAAATAAATACAAATTCGCTCTGAGACTCAATTTGTTTAAAAACATCAATCAGGTTTACTCCCCGCATGTCGAGTGTGATTTTTTTGTTTTGCGAGTAAGTGGATGCGGAAAGACTCATCAACCCGAAAAAGAAGGATAGAATGGTTAATTTCATAACAAACAACATTTTCTTCATGCGACGATTTAAGCCGCACATTTCATAACGGTTTTTTTTCATACATTTGTACTGATTAAAGTAATTTGTGGATTTTTAATCTTTGATTTTCAGGCCGATGAGTGTTAGCGCATTCATCGGTCTTTGTTTTTTTGCTAGTTTTCTTATCTCATAAGTCATTTATTTTTGCCTGGTTAAAATCAATTATGGTTAGTTTGTAATGTGATAAGCCCCATCGGTACCCTTTTCGTATCTTGCCTCCAGGGTTTTTGCGAGATATTGCATCACCTCATCGATGTCATCCGACAAAACAAGCTTGCCGGAGATGATCGTATTCGGTAATTTCACCCCTTCAACCAAAATTTTCTGGTGGTAGTATTTTTCAAGACGGAAAATAAGAGTGTGCAGAGGCTTATCTTTAAAAAGAAATAAACCATCTTTCCATGAGATATATTCATAAAGATCGACATTGCGGATAGCTGAAGTTTTGGTCTCTGAAGAGTAAAAACAACCCTGGCCCGGACTTAAATTATTATCCGTAGTGCCAAACAATTTATTCTTCTGCGAAACAACAACTTTACCTTCAACCAGGACCGCCGAAACGGTTTGCTCGTCATCATAGGCAGAAATATTGAAAACCGTTCCCAATACCTTAATATCGATAAAATCAGTCTTAACAATAAATGGCTTGGAAGGATTTTTAAAAACTTCGAAATAACCTTCCCCTTTCAGGTAAACCTCCCTGTTTCCATCAGAAAATTCCGCAGGAAATACGAGCCGGCTGCCTGCATTTAACTGAACATGGGTTCCATCGCTTAACGTTATGCTGTGCCGGTGACCATAAGGAACAATAATCTGGTTAATGGTCGCTGATTTTGAACGATTCAGATTCTCCAGCTTTTCTTCACGCTGGTCACCCTTTACTATAACCTGTCCTCCGTTGGCACTGTATTCAATCAGCGAATCCTTCTTATTTAATGTGTGTTTTGAACCATCAGACAAAATAATCATAGCCTCTTCGTCCACGAGCGTTTTAACTGCCGCAATTTCAACCAATGGATCACTTTGGAAATGCTGAACCACAAAAACGGTACTGGCTAAAACGAAAATCAAAACAGCTGCAACCTTCCAAAATTGATAGGAAAGAATCCTGTGAAGAGAAAACCCTTTATCCTGAACAGCATATTGCATAATGTTATTCCGTAGGTCAGCTACATCATTCGGTTGCATTTGTTTTTGATCCGAAAGATTAGCATTTAAAAATTCAATAGCGTATGCAATCGTTTCCCGCTTTTCGGGAAATTCGTTGTTGAGTATAATTAGCTGATCTTCAGAATTCTCAGTCTCCTTAACAAGGTTAAGGAAATTTTCATCCTGAAGCAGTGAAACAAAATCGGGGTCATTTTCTTTTCGCATAACAGAAATAAATGATTGGAGTTAGATTTTATAGACAGGAATTTATACTTTTTTTAACAATGAAGGACAATTAATTCGAACACGTAACTTATAATCCTATTACAGGTCGTTAGATCATCGGTGGAAAAGCACTATATTTTGAACAGATTAAATCCCGGAATGGAAACAGAAAAGGAGTAGTTGCGATTTGCTGTTTATCGCCTCTTTCACTTTTTTAAGTGAACGGTAAATCAGTGTTCGTGCGGAAGAAATATCAATTTCGAGCAGTTCAGCGATCTTATCATAATCAAGGCCTTGTGAGTATTTTAAGAAGATTGCTTCCTTTTGATAGTCAGATAGTTTGTTCAGTGCAGTGTTCATTGTTAGTGTTCGGAAATGTTCTTCTTCCGAGTTAATGGCAGACTGTTCTGCACTTATTTCATGACTGGAATCATCCAGAGAAAGTGATAGGGCAATATCGGATCGCCTGTTTTTTGTCCTCAGTTCTTCCAGTAATTTATTGCGAAGGGATTTAAATAAATACACAGAGGTATCCTGGGTTACGACCAGTTTTTTCCGTTTGTCAATCAGCTGAATGAAAACTTCCTGGATGCAATCTTTCACCAGGAACTCATCTCCGTGGATTTTTAGTCCGTATGAAAATAATTGATGGACATAACAGTTGTACAGCGTTGACAAGGCACTGTCATCGCCGTTTATAAACTGATGCCACAATTCATTAATTTCCCGGTTTTCCATATTAAGTAGTTAGGATCGCTTCCGAATCGTAAAAATAGTCCAATTCAGCAACGAAACAACGATGATTAATGAATGAAAGGTGAACCTGCAAAAATAGATCCGGGAATTCCACATCCGGGCGTAATTGTGCCGCCTGCTGTTTGATTTTCTTTTCAAAAGAAAACCGCAGCAATCAGGTGACAAGATTGTTGCGGTTTTTACAGCCGTTGTGAACAGAACAGTCAAATTCAGGCCGGCTAACGGGTTAATGTTTTCATAAACACAGTAATTGATTCCACATCTTTTACGAGCGAAGAGGCAGAAAATGTGGCACCCGAAAGCGCCTCAATATCTGAGCCATATTTTAATTTTTTCCCGCTGTATCCGGCAAACTGTTTCAGCCATTTGGCGGAAGATACTTCACCTCCGTGGGGAGACGTGTAATTTATTATACTGATCTCTTTTACAGAGGCATCAGGACTATAAACAACCATGTAGTCAAATGGTTCGAACCGGCCCATCGAAGAGGTGAAAACCACATAGCCTAAATTTTCACCCGAACTCATTAATTCGTATATTCCGTTATTCTTAAACTTTACCTCAGCCATCTGTTTGTCACTCAGTGCGATATTTTTCTTAGTGATCACCCTGCCCTTAAAAATCCGTTCAAGGTTTTTATCCGCTTTTTTCAGGAACGATGAACTCACCTCAGGTTTAAGCATTGCACCGGAGAAAAGTAAAACACACAGAATTGCCGTTAATAGTTTCATAATTATCAGATTCAATAAATCAGAACATTATACCAATCCCAAGATTCACCTGTCCGGTGTAATTGTCGTTGGCGGCCGATTTGACCCAGGCATAATCGCCTTTAAAAACCAGTTCCGGAGTGGCTCTCCATCCAATACCGGCTGTAATTTCGGTTTTGTCATAAGCCTGATTCCGGACAACTGTACCCTCCACCTTTTTGTGAGTGTCATACTCTTCATAGCGGACGAATGGAACGAGAGCGGAACGAAGATTCGATTTTTGAAAAACATTGTAACCGACTTCTGCATACCATCCTGATAATTCACTTGCAAGATCTTTGCTCGAAAATTTATTATACTGAGCCGTGTTCCGGATATAGGTCATGATATACTGCCCTCGGATCTCCAAACCATTTTTTGCATATCTCGAATCAACACCGATCATGCTAACTCCCACTACCGATGAATCAGCCCTGGCTATTCCTGCTGAATTATCTTTACTGAGGTTGTTGTATAATGTGGATTGGGTTTTCCCAAAGTAGCCCGATAATCCCACTTTGAGGCCCGGAAGACCAAAATAGTCAACTTTAGCGGCCAGGTTGGGAGAACTCATAAATGACTCAGCTCCTTTCTGACGGCCGTTACGCAAGCCGTTCGATCCGTTCAGATATGTTGCCCCGTCGTAGCTTTTAAATCCATTCATCAGGTAAACCTGGTATTTGAGTGAAACCTGGTTAAAAGAGCCGCTAAAACCTGCTCCCAACTCCCTCCAGGTTGTTGGGACTATCCGATTGTCAACGTTGGGGCGTTCAACCCCGTTGTAAATCGGAGGTTCGTGGTATTCGTTAATTATTCCCATGGGAATAAGCATCAATCCTCCGCGAAAATTAAGCCAAGGAAGTATCCTGTAATTCAGGAAGGCCTGTTCCACACTTACTTCATCCACATGTTCCAACTCAAGTTCAGATATAAACTGGGCGCGGTCATTAAATTTATATCCAAACAGTATCACCATTCTGTGAACATCGAGTGTTCCGTTACGGTACACATCTGAGCTTACAGGTTGATTATAGTCAAGTTGAGCATATCCTCCTATGGTGACCCGGCTGTTCGTATTTTCCGACATTTTTTCGGAGCTGTTTTTCAATACGCCGGCTTCTAGCTGGGCAAAAGCGGGTGAAAAGTATAGCATGCAAGCAATCATTACAATTGTCAATTTCATAGTGTTTGTTTTATAATTCGCTGCAAAAGTAAATAATTTTCTATTCTATATTAATCAAATCTAAATCTAAATAAGAATAGTAATCAACATGCTGTAATACTATATTATAGACTTCAGGGCTATGTTTATTTAGAAAATGGGTAGCATTTCTATAAAAATGAAATACCTCATAGAATTACATATTTGATAACTGAGTAAAGGAATCCCTAGTGGGATTTTTGATTCGCATGGGAATAAAAAAAGGATACCCCCTGTATGGGAGTATCCTGGAGATATATTTGAGGATGAGATTTCTTGCTATTTACCGAGTTTGAAATTCAATCCGGCAAAAAAGGCCGTTCCCGGCATTGGGTAGTAGCGGTTTATTTCGTATTCCTGATTTAACAAATTTTCGGCATTCGCGAATATTTCGAGATTCGAATAGAGATGGCATACCAGTTTTGCATTCAACAGGGTATAATTCTCCAGCTTAGTTTTCGGAGATGCATCCGTATCGAGATCATTTACCTGATGAACATTGGCTGACAGGCTGAATTTATTCCAGTGGTACCTTCCGCCAATGAAAAGATTGTGTTTAGGGGTTGCGAAAAGTGGTGACTCCATATTAATGTAACTGTAGGAAATATTTGCCGTCAGGTTTTTTGCTGGACTTGCGTTTACTGCCACTTCGATACCTTTGTTCCGGATAATCCCGCTGTTAAAAAGGTTGCCCATGGCTCCCGTAATAATCAGGTTGTCCCCATTGGCAATATATGCGGTAATTTCAGCATTCAGTTTATTATTAAGAAATGATCTTGAAATTCCCGTTTCATAACTCATGATTTGCTCCGGCTTAAGATTCGGATTATGGTTCCACATATATAATTCCCTGATTGTCGGACTTCTGAATCCTTTTGATACAATTGTCTTCCAGGTTGTTGAGGGGAGGATTTGCCAGGCAAAGCCAAGTGATGGAATCCATTGATTTCCATAATTTTCGTTGTGCTGAATGCGCATTCCCCCATTCAGGGTTAATTTTTCGAACAAAGTTTGCTGCATGACCACATAAGCTCCCAGTTCGAACAAAGTTGTGTCCGAAAAAGTGATGCCATTCCCGTTCATCGCTTTCGTGTTTTCTGCTTTCCCGCCATAATTTACAAAATCGGCACCCACTGACAGGGTATTTCCGGGGTAAAGTTTAAAGGCTTCGGAGAGATTCAGTCCCCAGTTTTTGTCCTTGCTATGGAATCCGTCGGAAATGGTATGCTCTCCAAAGTTGTAGTAAAATTTGGCTGTACCTGAAGCTTTTTCAAATTCATTGTCTACAAACACTGAAAAGTATCCGCGCGAAATGTCGAGTGAACTGCCTTTGGAAGCATTCAGCGTATCGGGACCGGGATCGGTAGTTTTGAATTTGGCAATACTGAAATCGGATCCAACTTTGATGTGGTTATTCAGTTCATAACCGATTTTTGCATAACCATTGGTGATGTCAAATTCCGAGTCGGGCCGGTGTCCGTCTGTCTGATCGTGGTTAACCGAACCAAACACAGTGAGACGATTGTGTTTGTAACCGGCAGAACCCATATATTTCCGGGTGTCGAACGATCCGTACATGACCCGTGCATTACCATTAAATCCATCATTATCTTGTTTCCGGGTAATAATATTGATCACACCGCCCATCGCATTTGAACCGTAAAGTAATGATCCCGGCCCTCTTATCACTTCCACTTTTTCAGCATCCGAGGCAACGTACGAATCAGAGAGCGGATGCCCCATAATTCCCATGAATTGCGGGTGGCCATCGATCAGCATCAGTACTCCCGTGGTGGGATTACCGCCGATTCCCCTGATGGAGATTTGTCCGGCCGATCCGTTCGCCACCCCGAAGCCCGTAACACCACGTTCTGTCACGAACAATCCGGGAACTCTTCCGCTTAAAAGGGGAAGAAGCGCCGATTCATTACTTTCTTCAATTTGTAAGCGGCTCACCACCGATATTGCCATTGGTATTATATTTTTATTCACCCTGGTAGTTGTTCCGGTAACCACTACCTCGTTAATATTGATGGTGTCCTGCAAAGACTCTGCATCGGCCTGGGCAAGTGCGCTGTGATTCCATCCGTAAATTGCTATCAATAAGATTATTAGTTTTTTCATACGAAATTATTTGTAATACATTGTTAGTAAAAAGTGTTACGCATTAATAAAAAAAAATTAACTCACCTTACTCATGATCAGTTTACCGTGGGCGATTCCCTTGATCCCTATCAATAAGTCGGAAAGTTCTGTTAATCGTTGGGCTGCCCCTTTAACTGCCACAATTTCGATACAGCTGTCGCCATCGAGATAATGGCGCTGTGAGGAGAGTATGATATCGGAATACTGGCTCTGCAATTCATTTATCTTCAGGCCTATATCTTTTTTAATATTGTTATGGACCAATACAATAGCACCTGCAACCATGTTATTGCATTGCCACTTTTTCTCAACAAGATTTTTCCCGATTAAGGCGCGCAAAGCCTGTGAACGGTTTGGGAATTTATTTTCCTGTACATAACTATCGAGTGCTTCCAAAAGCTCCTCTTCGAGTGAAACACTAAACCGGGTTACCGACATAGTAATACGTTTTCTATTATTCGTGTGCAAATTTATATAAAGTATGCAAATTTTTATCCGGCATCTTTAAAATATTGACGAAAAATTGGAATTAACAGAAATATTGATCATTTTCAACCAAAACTGGAATTATGGATCGACTGGTCATTTTATCGGGTGCCGGAATGTCGGCAGAGAGTGGTATTCGCACTTTTCGTGATATGAATGGATTGTGGGAAGAATACGATGTGATGGAGGTCGCAAGTATTGAAGCCTGGCATAAAAATCCTGAATTGCTCCTTAAATTTTACAACGAGCGCCGCAAACAGATGATTAACAGCCAGCCGAATCGCGGGCATTTACTGCTTGCCGAACTCGAGAAGAGCTTTGATGTACAGATTATTACCCAAAATGTTGATAATCTTCACGAAAAAGCGGGTTCAACTCAGGTGCTCCACCTGCATGGTGAATTAACGAAAGCCAGAAGCACGATAGATCCTACGCTGATTTATACGTTGGATGATCCTGAAATGAAAATGGGTGACAAATGCGAAAAAGGGAGTCAGTTACGGCCTCATATTGTCTGGTTTGGCGAGGAAGTACCAGCAATGACGGAGGCCATATCCATTGTTGAATCGGCTGATTACCTTTGTGTAATCGGAACTTCTTTGAATGTTTATCCTGCAGCCGGTCTGATACATTATGCTCCCGCGTCCACCCCTGTTTTTTTAATTGACCCGAATCCCCCTTCACTCCCCGCCAGGATTAAGGTAATTGCCAAAGGGGCGGGCGAAGGTGTAGCTGAATTAATCCGACAACTGACTGAACTCAGGAAATAGAACCGCCTTTAACATTCAATAATTTAATACAATCCAGGTTGATGGGAAAGAAGATGATTATTGCCGTAACAGGAGCAAGCGGCTCGATATATGCGAAAAGGTTGCTGGAAAAACTTCAGGTATTTAACATTCAAATCGATACCTGTGATCTTGTATTCTCTTCCACGGCGAAAGAGATATGGCAATATGAATTGGGAATACCTCCCGGTGATATAAAAGGTAGTTTTACGATTTACGAAAAAAAGGATTTTAATGCCCCGTTTGCATCGGGCTCGGCCGGATACGATACAATGATCATAATTCCCTGTTCCATGGGAACAATGGGGAGGATTGCCTCCGGGGTTTCCGACGACCTGATCACGCGGGCTGCCGATGTGATGCTTAAGGAACGGAAAAGGCTGATTCTTGTGATCCGCGAAAGTCCTTACAACCTGATTCACCTCAGAAACATGACCTTACTCACTGAAGCGGGTGCGATTATTTCACCGGCGACGCCTTCATTTTACAGCCTTCCGCAAACTATTGACGATCTTGTCGATACGGTCGTGAACCGCGTACTCGATCTGGCCAGCTTCGAAAATAACGGGTTCAAATGGCAGGGGGCATCTGAGAACCGGAGGGACGAATAGGCGAGGGGCGATCCCGAATCACTTCGTCCCCGGGAGGGGATGGGGCGATTTGGCGAACTGGCGAACAGGCGAATTGGCAGATAGAAGAGGCGAGATGGGCGAGACATGGGGAACAGGCGAAATGGGCGAAAATAAGAAGTTGAGAAGATGAGAAATGAGAGGACGAAATAATTTGTCAGTTCGGCGATTTGGTAATTCAAAATATGTAATTCAATTACCCTGAAAGGATTGAATATCAATAACTCCGGGTAAACAATTCCGGATGCTTTAATTTATTAATATCCCTAATATTATTGGGATTCGTGCCACTCGGGGTTAGGATGATCAAAAGAAATGAGGCTCAACTACTCACTTAATTGAAAATCGAACCTGGCATGCGCCGCAAAATCCAATTTCGAAAAGACATATAAAAGAATGGCGAATAGCCGAGGGGGCGAATGGGGAATTTGCGTTGTGTAGAGACGCACGGCCGTGCGTCTCTACACATCATCAACATCAAAGGTTTTATACCTCCAAAATTGTGAAGATGAGATATGAGAAGGGGCTGATGTGCCAATGCTCTAATTTGAGATAGTGACCGGGAGACTTCTAAAATAACGGACAAATGCCCGCAGACCTTAAGTGACCGGGTGACTTCTAAAATAACGAACAAATGCCCGCAGACTTTGAGTGACCGGGTGACTTTTCAAACAACGGATCAAACGTTCGCTGACTTTGCTCAATTTATTAACTCAGTCACCCGGTCACTTGCCATGTGCTGACTTTGCTCAATTTATAAGTGCAGTCACCCGGTCACTTGCCAAGTGCTGACTTTGCTCAATTTTGAATTGTAGTCACCCGGTTATTTCTGAATCTGTCAGCAAAAATCAGGGCGAGTCAGGCCGATCACACCCTTTCCCAGATCAGTTTTTTTCCGAATCCGAGACGGTTGTCTGTCATTTTTGCATAATCAATCCTGAACTCCCAGAGGGTGGTATTCATCAGTACTGCAAATGGAAATTTTTTGAGATACCGGTTATTAATCTTTTCGGCTGCCTCTCCTTCGGGTAAAGACAATACTCCTGAAAACTGGATGCCCTGGATTTTCCCAACTATACTGGTTTCAAGAACCACATTACCTGCGACAAAATTGTTCAGCAGTACTTCTTTTATATGTCGGGTTTCGAGGCCGGAGGTGAAGATCACGGTCATCTTTTCATCATCAAATGCGTAAAAACAATTCGCACACCAGGGACGCTGATCCACGCAGGTTGAAAGGGTCATTACATGATGCTTTTTGAAAAAAGCAACTATTTTCGGATCGGGCTGTTCCATGAAAAATCACCAGTTGAATTTAATCGTCTGTATTACATCCGGATGCAGTGATAAGGCTACCGGACATGTCCTTGTTACTGCCTCAAAAATCGTTTTTTCCTTCTCCGAAAAATTGTTCTTCGGTAAGGTAATTTCGACAACGATCTCACCAATCCGCCGGGGATCGTTGGCCATGATCTTTGTTGTTTCAATGGTCGTACCGCTGAGATCAAGACCTTTGTCCCTGGCTTTGATTCCCATAATGGTCATTATGCAATCGCTCAAGGCAGTAGCTACCAGATCGGTTGGCGAAAATGCCTCCCCTTTACCCTGGTTGTCGACCGGGGCGTCACTGATCAGTTTTTGTCCCGAGCGAATATGCTCGTTTTCGGTCCGAAGATCTCCAAGATAAATGGTTCGCGAAGTTGCCATATTGAGAAAATTATTGGCGCAAGGTAATAAAATCGGTCTACTCTTCATGGAGTTTATAAAAAAGTTAACTTCGTCACCAAATTTAAACTATTGCAACATGTTTTCTGGAATTGTTGAAGGAATGGGTACTGTAGTGGCGATCGACAGGGATCGTGAGAACGTTCACCTGACACTGAACTGTGAGTTTGTAGATGAACTGAAAATTGATCAGAGTCTTTCCCATAACGGGGTTTGTTTAACGGTGGTAAATATGGGCGAATCGACATATACGGTCACCGCCATTATGGAGACTTTGTTAAAGACGAATCTTGGCCTGCTTGCCATTGGTGATAAAGTGAATCTTGAACGAAGCATGATGATCAACGGTCGACTTGATGGCCATATCGTCCAGGGGCATGTCGATCAGACAGCAATTTGTTCAAAAATTGAAGAATCAGAAGGAAGCTGGTATTTTACATTTCAGTACGACTTTGATATCGAGAAAGCACGTCAGGGATATATGACAGTTGAAAAAGGTTCGGCAACAGTCAATGGAGTGAGTCTGACTGTTGTAAACTCCAGGGATGATTCATTCCAGGTCGCGATTATTCCATACACTTACGAGCACACTAACTTCCATACTTTCAGGATAGGAACGGTAGTCAACCTCGAATTTGATATCATCGGTAAATACCTTAGCCGTCTGGCAAGTTATAAGTGATAGGAATGAAATAATGTCGTATTCTTTTCTTGATTTACCCCTAAATCCCCTAAAGGGGACTTTCACTGCTCATATTATGGTAACAACCCAAAATAATTGCACGTATCAGATTAAGTTTTTCCCGGCTAATCAAATAATACCTTATGAAAATCCTGTTTTTCTCTGTTGCATTATTAATGGTCTCGGCGGCTTTTCAACCAATGCAGAAAGAATCGCCGGCTCAAAAGGCAGCCCGCATTCATCATGAGGTGCTGACCATCGATACCCATACCGATACCCCGATGAATCTTGTCAGTTCCGACTTTAACCTGGCGGAAAGACACGATGCAAAGACAACAGGTTCCAAGGTCGATCTTCCAAGGATGAAAGAAGGAGGACTTGATGCACAGTTTTTTGCCGCTTTTCTAAGCCAGGGAAAACGTACAGATGAAGGTCATGCCAATGCAAATAAAAAGGCATTCGAAATTATTGCAGCCATTTACAAAAATGTGGAAGCCTCACCTGAACTGGCGCAGATAGCAAAAACTCCGGATGATGCTTACGCGATTGAAAAGACAGGTAAAAGGGCGATCTATATCGGTCTCGAAAACGGGTATGCGATCGGGCACGATTTATCGATGGTTGAAAAGTTCCGGCAAATTGGTGTACGCTATATTACACTGTGTCACAGCTCAAATAACGATATTTGCGACTCTTCGACAGATAAAAAGGGGGCTGAATACAACGGACTTTCATCATTTGGAACAGAGGTGGTAAAAGAGATGAACCGGAGAGGAATGATAATTGATGTCTCCCATATTTCGGATTCATCCCTCTTCGATGTTCTTCGGATAACTAGTGCTCCCGTAATAGCAAGTCATTCATGTGCGAGGGCGATCTGCGATAATCCGCGGAACCTGACCGATGAAGGACTTCGTGCCATCGCCAAAAACGGAGGTGTCATTCAAATGTGTATCCTGTCCGATTACGTAAAGACGCCTGATCCGAATCCGTTACGTGATTCTGCAAGAGCCGTATTAAGATTGAAATACAATAATTTTGAAGGACTTACCCCTGAACAGGAGAAAGCAGGCTGGGACGAATGGCGCCAGGTTAATAAAAAATTCCCTCAAAACCTGGCATCCGTAAAAAATGTCGTCGATCATATCGACCATATTGTAAAAATTGCCGGAATTGATCATGTCGGAATTGGAACGGATTTCGATGGAGGAGGAGCAGTTTCGGGTTGTTTCGATGTAAGCCAGATGGGAAATATCACGCTTGAACTTGTCAAACGGGGTTATGATGAGGAGCAGATCCGGAAAATCTGGGCCGGAAATTTTATGAGGGTATTTAAAGCTGTTTCAAATTTCCGTTTATCGTGAGGTATTCCAAATTGAATGACCCTGATTATATAGCCATTTTTTTGAGTTTCCTTATCTTTTCTGATACAGCGCCGCGTTCAGTCAATCTGATGACACCGAGTACGAATGCAGCAAACCTCCCTGGTTTTATGATAAGTTTAACTTTATCAGCGACTTTCAGATCTCTCTCGGATATTGATAAATGAATATCCGGATACGGTAGTTCAGAAATTCGCCTGGCAAATTCCCACGCCCCGTCCCGGGCAAGTTTCATACTAAATTCAACCAGGAAATCGTCTGCTTTACCACTCCATTTTAACAGGTATTTCAACGCCGGCCAAACCACCGACAAATCATCCTGCACTTCATGGACAAGTAATGACAAAATCACATTGATCTTATTAAAGTCATTTTCAAGCAAAATAACCCAACGGATCATTTTTTTTTTCAGCTTCATTGATCATCTCTTCCAGAACCGCGATGACCTCGTCAATGGTATTTATTTGCTTTAAGCTCATTACTTAAGTTTCGAACTCCGGGAAAAAACATCCTTTAGTTCACCGACATCCAGTAACCTGTCTGAGGTTCAGCATCACGAAGGGTTTTCAGCGCTACTGTAGCTTCGCTTTTATCACTATACGATTGAACTATAACCAGGAATGACTCGTTCGGCAGAACCCTGAGTTCCGATTTAAATCCACTCGCGCGGAGTTTTTCGCAGAATTTATCGGCATTCTGACGCGATTTGAAATAACCGCCTATCACACGATAATGCGCATCGGCAGTGATTGTAACAGGCTCAGCTGTTTTCTGCACAACCGGAGCCTGAACCTCAGCTGAATCAGCCTTGGGAGCAGGTAAATTAACCGTGCCGGAATCAGCAACCAGGGAAGTCTTACTCTCTACAGGAGTTGGGGTAGTACTATCACCCATAATACTCATAGGTATGGCAGTTGTGCTCGATACCTGCGAATTGCGGTTAGTAGTATTCGAATATTTGGAGACCGGAATTAATACAACGGCAAGTAATATAGGTATCCCCACCAGCAATGCTTTCACTTTTCGAGAACTGAAAACGGGACGCACTGCGTCCTTATCGGTAAAGTTTCTTTTCGTAATGATCTCTTTATTTTCGAGTTGTGGAAATTGAAATCCCTCCATTCCGTAAGCGTCAAGTAAAAAATTCTGATGAATTTTTGGTTCAAATATAAGTTTCCCGTTACGGTCGAATTGTAATATTCCAATATTTTGAAATTCGATTTTCTCCCCGTTTTCGAGTTTTGACCAGGTTTCATCGACAAATTCGGAAATAATCTGCCGCGCCTCAAGATAGCCGACCCCCTCGGTTTCCGAAATATAATTAACCAGCAAACCGTCATTCTTATTTAATTTACCGGTAAAGATAATATCCTTCACAGGAGGGTTAAAACGGTTGCCGGCAAGATCCATCACGGCAGGACGGTAGTTGGTAATAAATCCGCCGAGATCCGGAACAATCACACAATCATGCAACCGCAACAATTCTACTAAATAAAATGTGATATCCATATGCTGTTTTTTCAGAGAATCAAATGTAATCAATTAAAAAGAAATATTTTATAAAAAGTTGTAATTTTGAAGTTAAGTAAATATAATAATATGGGACGACAAGTTTTGGTTACCGGTGGAACGGGATATATTGGTTCACATACGGTTGTTGAATTACAGGCTGTTGGATTTGAAGTCATTATCATCGATGATTTGTCCAACTCTTCGGCCGATGTGGTGGATCATATCGAAATGATCAGCGGCATCAGACCCGTTTTTGAAAAGTTTAATCTTCTCGATGCAGGGAAACTGGAATCCTTTTTCGAAAAATACCCGCGTATTGAAGCAATTATTCACTTTGCAGCCTTCAAAGCAGTAGGCGAGTCTGTTGTAAAACCGCTTGCATATTACCGTAATAACCTGGTATCGCTGATGAACATCCTTGATTGTATGGCAAAATACAAAGTGCCAAATCTAGTGTTTTCATCATCCTGTACCGTTTATGGTCAGCCGGATCATCTACCCGTAACGGAAACTACACCTAAAAAAGAGGCCGAGTCCCCTTATGGAAATACCAAGGCCATCAGCGAACAGATATTGCGTGATACAACAAAGGTAACACCTGAATTAAACGTAATTGCGCTTCGTTATTTTAATCCCATAGGAGCCCATCCGTCAGCGCTGATCGGCGAACTTCCGCTAGGAGTGCCCAACAACCTGGTTCCCTTTATAACACAGACTGCCGCCGGAATCCGTCAGCAACTGAGCGTCTTCGGCGACGATTACAATACTCCCGACGGGAGTTGTATCCGGGATTATATCAACGTTGTGGATCTGGCCAAAGCACACGTTGTGGCTATCAACAGATTATTAAATAATTCAAATACTGAACGTTACGAATTTTTTAACGTAGGAACCGGAAACGGGGTATCTGTGCTTGAGGTGGTTCACACTTTTGAACAGGCAACGGGGGTTAAGCTGAATTATAAAATTGTTGATCGCCGGCCAGGTGACATTGAAAAAATATATGCCGATACCACAATGGCGAATTCTGTTCTTGGCTGGAAAGCCGAAGCATCATTACCCGACACCCTGTTATCGGCATGGAACTGGGAGAAAAGAATAAGGAAAATTTAATTCAATCGCTGACATCACATTTAATTATCAATTAATAACTATACCTAAACTCACAGGCAATGAAAAAGATTCTCATTACAGGAGGCGCTGGATTTATCGGATCACATGTGGTAAGACGGTTTGTGAATAAATATCCTGATTATAAGATTTTTAATCTTGATGCACTGACCTATGCCGGTAATCTTGAAAACCTCAGGGATATAGAAATGCTTCCCAACTACGAATTTGTAAAAGGAGATATCAATGATGCCCCTTTCGTGAATAAACTATTTGCAACGCATCAGTTCGATGGGGTTTTGCATCTTGCGGCGGAATCGCATGTCGATCGTTCAATTTCAGATCCCATGTCATTCATTATGACCAATATCGTAGGAACTGTAAACCTTTTGAACGGTGCACGTGAAAGCTGGAAGGGTAATTTCGAAGGAAAGAGGTTTTACCACATCTCCACTGATGAGGTTTATGGTTCTCTTGGTGAAACAGGACTTTTTACAGAAACTACTTCCTATGATCCGCAAAGCCCGTATTCAGCTTCAAAAGCGAGTTCCGACCATTTGGTGAGGGCATATCACAACACCTATAAATTTCCAATTGTTATTACAAACTGTTCGAATAATTACGGGCCGAATCAGTTTCCTGAGAAGCTGATTCCGCTGGTAATTTATAATATTCGTCACAATAAGCCAATTCCCGTGTACGGAAAAGGCGAAAACATCCGCGACTGGCTATATGTCGAAGATCATGCTGCAGCTATCGATCTGGTCTTTCATGAGGGGAAAGACGGCGAAACTTACAATATTGGCGGTAATAATGAATTGACAAATATTTACCTGATACGCCAGTTATGCAAAACCATGGACAAGAAACTTGGGCGTGAAGAAGGCACTTCTGAAAAGTTAATTACTTACGTGAAAGACAGGGCCGGTCATGACCTCCGTTATGCAATTGATTCAACTAAGATCCAAAAGGAACTGGGGTGGCAACCATCACTTGAGTTTGAAGAAGGGATTGAGAAAACGGTGGACTGGTACCTGGCTAACACCGATTGGCTCGAAAATGTAGTCTCAGGCGCTTACGAAAAGTATTACGAACAGCAATACCAAACCAGATAATTGATAAGGTATTCCAAAATACGGAGAGTCATGAATTGCTCATGATTCTCCGTATTTTTTATAAAATTGATTCTGTATTCCATGGCTATCAGAATAATCCATTTTGCTCCCCCGGTTTTGCGGGCTACGCCGGGGGTTATTCAAATTTGACCACTTTGCGGTTAAAAGTAGTTTTTCAGCAAACCTTGTAATAGAGTAGCAGGATCTAATTGACTTTGGTCTCCTTTTTTGCGGGGACTGCAGTAACTGTTACCGGTCCGTCCGGCGTTTCAGCTGAACCTTGCAACTGACCATCCGTAAGTTTAAGTTTTAATGTAATCGGCGTATTTTCGACCTCAAATCCCAAAGTGAGTATATCCTTCAGAAAATCGATCTGTGGAATTGGCAAGGCCTGTCCCTGGACTGTGAGTTCGCCTGCCAGTTTTTTATCAACCTCCTTAAGTGTTAAAATACCCTTGTCATATGGCTGACGTGCATCCGGTGCAGAGAATTCCCACACCCCTAAAATTTTCTTATTTCCTTTTTCGACAGCCTGAGTGGATAGTGACATCGAAACAGAAAGCAGCAATGCGAGCAGGATTCCTGAAAATTTCATAATCTGGATTTTTAAATGTTACTGTGTTTTTCAAAAATAGAAATTATTCGTCGAAGAGTGATGCCTCATTGAAGGGCAGATGGTGATAAATCAAAAAATCCTTGTATTCCTCCTCGAATGTTTTCTTCCAATGGTATTGCTCCTGATTTTGAATATAAAGTAAGGTACTGTCAAGTTGCGACCGGCTGATCGAAAATGCGGCAAACCCGGATGCCCAGCTAAAGGAGCGCAGGGGTTCGAAGTGCTGTCGCAGCCATACGGTTGAACTTTGTTTAAGCGGAAGAATGGCCGATTCGATTGATAATTTGGATGGAAGGGCCAGTAAAAAGTGAATGTGATTTTCGGATCCGCCAAGGGCAACAAGTTTTGTTCCCTTCGACTTCGCAACAGTCGACAGATAAGCAGAAAGTAAACCCCTGATCTCTGAGGACAGAAAATTTTTCTGCCCAAGGGTTCCGACAACAACGTGCATCAGACAACTTACGAACTCTTTCGACATATATCAAGATTTTATTTTCAGGATAATACCTCCGACGCTTTGTAATGATGTTCAGTATGCTATAAAATTACAAAATATCTGCATCAATTCATTCACGTCTCATTTTACTGATTACTGAAAACTGGCGACATATTTTCCATCGACCAGGCGAAAACCGATTCTTTCAAGGTAATTATTGTGAATTTTACTTTGTGGCTCGATATAAACATAACGGAATCCCAAAAAGTCGATGCAGCGCAGTTCGCATTGGTAAAATGTTTTAGCCAGTTGCGACCGGCTATGTTTAGGTACCAGGAAATCGACACATAGCTTGAGGGTATCTGCATTTTTGATCTCCGCGACGATCAATCCAACAGTTTCCATCTCCGATACCAGTAACGCTACAAGAAACTCTTCTTCAATATTAAAATCAAATTCCGGAAAATGTTTCGAAATGTCAGCCCGGTAATACTCAAGGAAATGTTGGAGGTAAAGGTCATCATGATCGGAAATAAAAATTACATCTATCGACCTGGCTTTTTCATTATTCCGACGAAACCTGTAAAAGCTGATAACACCTGCCAGTATTGCTGAAGCGGTTAGAACCCAGACCTGGAGCATTAACCCTGCAATGGAGAATCCGGCGATAACCAACACGTAAAACACCCACCCGCCGTTTCGGGGATTAATCCAGAAACTGCCGGCGAGAAGAACAACCGCAGCAAAACCGTGAAACATGTTGATAAAAATATTATTCATTGCCATACACTATCCGAACAAAGCAAACAAGGTTTTGTTTAGTTTATTTGAACGCACATTGATTAATCGTTCAAAATACAGTGATGCGAAGGAGAACCCGTTTTTAGTTTTTTAACTCATAAGATTGTTTATTGGCTAACATTCTCCTTATTTTTGCATGATTGAAACACATTATGGAGTACATCCTTAAATTGATAAGTGTTTTCCTGGTTGCAAGTGTTAAATATTTTTGGGCAACCCCTTATTCCTTCGGATTGAATCTAAATGAATGGGAAACCCTGTTATTCATGGAAACAGGCGGAATCTTAGGTTTCCTGTTTTTTTACTATTTTTTCGGGTTTCTTTTCAAGGAACTAAAACTATTATGGCCCATTGTCTACAATTTCACGCCGGTTATTTTCAAAGTGAGGTTCGAAATGTGGGTAAGACGTCAAAGAGAAAACAGGATCACTGCCCGAAAATTCACAAAAAGAAATAAAATGATCGTCCGGATGCGCAAACGTTACGGAATCTGGGGTTTGGTGATACTATCACCCGTTATCCTTTCAATTCCAATCGGAGCATTACTTGGAAATAAATATTTCAGGCACGATCATCACTTTATTCCGTATATGATTCTTTCAATCTTCCTTTGGGGATTAGTATCGGTTTCTTTTTTCGGCATCTTTATGAACGATTAATCAGTTGCACCAGCTGCCGGGAGCAGGTCATCAGGACCGGAGTTGCCGGAGCAATTTGCCCGACCTGTTGATAAATCCTGCTGAACCTCCCTCATCAATTAAATTCTCGAGTACTGAAATAAGTTCTCCTTTTAAATCAGGCAACTGCTGTGAGATATTAAACAACAGTTGCATTGCAAATACACGAACAGCAGGTGGTTCGGAAGGAGCGAGTAAGTTAAAACTTCGGTTGACAATTGCTCCAAGGTATTCTTCCTCTATCGGGTAACGACACAGTATTCGGGTAAAATGTCTTTTCAGTGAAGTATCGGTTGTGTCCAGAAAACCTGAAATGATCTGAGGAAGCTTATCTGCAAGCAATTCAGGAAAATCCTCTGAAGCAGTATCAATAATCCAGCACGAACGCCACGCTATCCGGTGATCATCCGAAAAAACAAATTTGAAAAGGCGGCTAAATAATTTTGCATCAGAAACCACCGCTGCTTTCCACATCCCGAGTTCTCTGCTGCCAATGGCAAGTATATTTTGCTTAATGTATTTCTCGTCAAAGTTATCGCACATTTTTCCCGCGGAGATAATCATAAAATCCTAACTGAGATTCTATATGAGGCTCAGACCCCTCATTTTTAATCTTATTGCTCAATTCGTTATCCAGGACCCGGGCGGCTTTATTATCCTGCCACTGAAGGTTGAAAAAATCGAGTAGTTCGTCCCTGATTTCCTTGTCGTAAACTGGAACCGCGACTTCCACCCTTCGGTCGAGATTGCGCGACATAAAGTCGGCAGACGAAATATACAGTTTTTCGTCACCTCCGTTATAGAAATAATATAACCTTGAATGTTCAAGATACCGGTCAATGAGCCCGATTGCAGGAATGTTTACTTTTCCGTCGGCTGAAGAAGTATACATCGAAAACATTCCCCTGATATTTAACCGTACATCCACTCCGCTTTTCGCAGCCTCGTCAAGTTTATTAATAATTTCGACATCCACTAAATTGTTGCATTTCAAATAAATACGGGCTTCCAATCCGGCTTTGGCATTTATTGTCTCATGCCTTATCATGGCTACCATTTTTTTGCGCATGGTAAACGGTGAAACCAGCAAATGCTGAAATCTTCCGATTTTATAATTTTTGTCAAAAAAATCAAATACACGTGTCACTTCTCGTGTAATGTTCTGATCTGTAGTGCATAACAATTGATCAGAAAATACTTTTGAAGTCACTTCATTAAAATTACCGGTCCCGACAAGGGCAAATTTCTTCGTTTCTTTATTTTCTTTCCGGGTGATCAGACACAACTTTGAATGCACTTTCAGTCCCGGGACCCCCAGAATAACCTTAACACCCTCTTTGCCAAGCCTGTTTCCATATTCAATATTCTCCTGTTCATTGAATCGGGCACGAAGCTCGAGAACCATGGTTACCTTTTTACCGTTTCGCGCAGCATTTATTAATGCATTAATAACATGCGAGTTACGTGCCATACGATAACCAGTCATCCGGATTTCAGTCACTTTGGGATCAATCGATACCTCGCGTAACAAATCGATGAAATGGTAAAATGAATGGTAGGGGAAATGGAATATTATATCGCCTTTGCTGATGCTCTTCAGATAAGTCTGGCCATGCACGATTTTATTATGCTTTACAGGACTAATTGGTTTATAATAAAGGTGCTCAGCCCCAACCATTGGAAAATCCATAAAGTCTTTAAAATTATGGATCCTGCTTCCTGCAATTACCACATCCTCCCTTTTGAAATTGAGTTTAAAAAGAAGAAAAGTAAGCAGGTTCTCAGGAATTTCCTTGTCGTGTACAAACCTGACAAGCGCACTGTTTCCGCGCTTCACAATACTTTTGGCAACCAGCTTTACGTAACTCTCGGCCACGTCATCATCCAGGTCGAGTTCTGCATCACGGGTTAATTTGAAAATATAGGATCTTATCTTCTGGTAATTGAACATGTAGAAGATATCGTCCAGCTCATAACGAATGACATCCTCAAGAAGTATAATATAGGTTTTATCGTCGTCTGAAGGAATGATCACAAAGCGGGGCAGAAGATCTGTCGGAACTTCGATCAGTGCGTATTCGGATTTTTTATTCTTGACCATATCAACGGCAAGATAGATTGCATCGTCGCGCAACAAAGGAATTTTAGCACCTTTTTTAAGGATAATCGGCATGATTCGGGGCCGTACCTCTCTTTTGAAAAAATGGGTGACGTATTCACCCTGTTCCCTGGTCAGTTGTTTTTCATTGACCATGTAGATGTGTTCATGGGCCAGTTCCCCGAGGATTTGGTTATAAATATGTTCGAACCGTTCGCTGTGCTGAATAACGATCTCCTCGATTTGTGAAAGCACCTCGCGCGGATTTCCACCCTCAGACAGTTCCAGTTGGCCAATCATGGCCAGGCGCCGCAGGATGGCTACACGTACACGAAAAAACTCATCAAGATTATTGGAATAAATTCCAAGAAACTTAAGTCTCTCAATGAGAGGGACTTCCGGTTTTAAGGCCTCCTGCAGTAGTCTCTCGTTGAATGACAACCAACTGATTTCTTTACTTCTTAGGCGTGTATTCATTGAAATAAGTCTGATTATAATTCCTTAAAGATAAATATTCATCTCAAAATATTGCATACAGGGAGTATGAATAACCCATGAAGTAATACTAACATACTGGTATATTGATATTTAAAATTTAAACAATTCAACTCAATTGCCTGTTTATGTATTGGTGGCTTAAAATCAGATCAGGAACTAATCCTTGCTGCCTGCGTATATTCTTTTGAATTAAAGACACGACCCGGTTATTTGCACGGAACATGTTTTTTCTTGTAAATTTGAGAAGTGTAATATTGGAAGTATGAAGACGGATAAAGAGTTAAAAGATTTTTACGGACAGATTTGTAACCTGTTGTCTGCACGGAAACTAAAGCCCGCATTCGACCTTCTTGAGCATGAAATTTCAGCAAGTGGTTTAGGTGAATTCAGGGATGAATATACCAGTCTTGAGCAAAATTACAAATTCATGCTTAAATACACTGTTGAAGGAATTAACGACCCCGAAAGACAGAAGATTTATGAACATTTATTAATATCAACTTTCGAACTTGCGGATAATATGTACGAGAATCTTCGGATGAAGTATTCACAATCTGTTGAATATCAAAAAAAACGGGGTTTTGTCAAACATTATATCACAGACTTTGAACGTTTTTCCAGGGATCTCGAAGAGGAAGCTGTCCAAAAAGAACTCCGAACGCTGGACCCTGATGCCTCTGCCCCCACCAGCCAGACAAGGATGGAAGCCGAAATACACCTGCAGAAAATTTTTACGCTCTTTTACCATTTTTGGTTCACCGACCGGTTGACAGAAAGTGAAATCGGGTTTATCCGGGCGTTTCTTAAAAATGAAGCATTCCCGTTTTATGAAAGATCGCTGATTGTTACCGGTCTTACCCTGAGTCTTATGCGGTTTTTCAATGAGAATAAGATAATTGTCCTGTTTAATGCCTACCAGAATCCGAACGAAGAGGTTAGTCAAAGGGCGCTTATCGGCCTGTTAATTGGGATCTACTATTATGACCAAAGAATGCCTTTTTTCCACGCAATCACCGGCAGACTGCAAATTCTGATCGAGGACCCACGGTTCAAGTCAAACCTCGAAAAATCGATCCTTCAGTTTATCAGGAGTAAGGAAACCGAAAAAATACAGCGAAAGCTGCAGGATGAAATCATTCCCGAGATGATCAAACTTAGTCCCAATCTGCGCAATAAACTAAGTATTGAAAGTTTATTGGGTGAAGGGCTGACGGAGGATAAAAATCCGGAATGGAAGGAAATTCTCAAAGATGCGCCGGGATTGATGGGGAAAATGGAGGAATTAACCGAGATGCAGATGGAGGGAGCTGACGTTTTTTTAAGCTCATTTTCGATGCTTAAGCAATTCCCGTTTTTTAGTGAACTGGCAAACTGGTTTCTCCCCTTTACTCCGGATCACCCTGAAATAAAGAGAAATCCTATCAATAAAGAATTAAATGAAGATCAGGCTTTTAACCAGTTGATCATGAAATCACCGATGCTTTGTAATTCTGATAAATATTCGTTTTTTTTCAGCATATTAAATATTCCACCGGACTATAAAAAAATGGTTACTGAGTCATTAAGGGCCGAATCGGAGCAGTATGAAGAGATGGCAAAGGATGAATCGTTTCTGGCACACAGCAAAAAAGCAGAAATAATTATTAGTCAGTACATTAGGGACTTATACCGTTTTTATAAGATTCATCCTCAACGTGAGGGATTTGAGGATATTTTTGCCTGGAGATTTGATTTTCACAACAAATTCGCATTCTCGAAATTGCTGGGTGAAGATTTCAGGATTCTGCGGAGTATCGCGGAATTTAACTTTGCCAAGAATTACTTCCTCGAGGCAGCCGACATTTTCGAACTGTTGCTCCAGGAAAACGATGATGCGGAAATGCTTCAGAAATTAGCCTTTTGTTACCAGAAAATGGGAAACTACAAAAAGGCGCTTAACTATTATCTTAAGGCAGATCTGTTCGATCAGAATAAACTCTGGAATCTGAAAAAAATAGCGCTTTGCTACCGTAACCTGAAAAAAATAGCTAAAGCACTTGAATATTACCAGCAAGCTGAAATACTCGAACCCGATAATCTGAGTCTTCATGTATCGATCGGTCAGTGTCAGATGGAACTTAACCTGTACGAAGATGCCCTTAAATCTTATTATAAGGTAGAATACCTTTCTCCCGGAAATAAAAAAATATGGCGACCCATTGGCTGGTGCTCTTTCCTTGTCGGTAAAATTGACCAGGCAGAAAAATACTATGACCGGCTGATCAGCGATAATCCAAACAAGTATGACCTGCTTAATATGGGCCATGTGCAGTGGTGTCTCGGAAACCGGAAAGTTGCGCTCGATTATTACAAAAAAAGCATAAATGATCCCGACAGTTCTGAAAAGGATTTTATGGAAGCCTTTAATGAGGATCTGCAGCATCTTATCCGGCAAGGTGTCGATCCGGAGGATGTTCCCATCATGCTCGACCAGTTGAGATACTTTCTTGAGGATTAAGGTTTACTAATTTTCAACGGCACCTGATTACCGGCCGATTTTTGGATTGATTTACCAGTTTAGAAATACCTTGGCGCGACCTGGCGCCCTCTTCGTCCGTAGATAAAATCGTAACTTATCAGAAATTCGTGGGTGCCCGAATTTACCTGTGTTGGATGGAAGGTAGTCTGATCGAAGGAGTAGCCGAATTTTAGCTGAGTATTCACATTAAACTGGAAGATAAGCCCGTATGAGTTATGCAGCCGGTAAGTTGCACCCAGCCAGACGCGGTCGTACATTAAAAAACTCCCTGTAAAATCGACATAACTGGGCGTACGTTCTGCCCACCGGTATAAAAGAGTTGGTTTAAATTTAAGTATGTCGGAGAGAAAAAACACGTAACCTGCCATACCATAAAAATGAAGAACTTCTCGATAAACATTTTCAGTATTATCGCTCTGAATCCTGTTTTTTAAAATTTTGGGGGCAGAAACTCCAAGGAAAAACAAGTCGCCATGCCACATTGCTCCCAGGCCCATGTTTGGAAGAAACTTGAAATTAACATCATAGGCAAAAACCATGTCATTGGGATCAACAATCCTCAAATCGGTAAGATAAGCCTGGTAGACATTGAATCCCCCTTTAATACCAAATGAGATAAACTGATCCTGGCGGATCTTAACATGATAAGCATAATCAACATAAACGCCATTTTGCCTGATTGGGCCCCATTTATCATTCACAATAGATAACCCGAGACCAACATTAAATGTGCGAAGCGGACCATTGATGGTCAGCGTATTTGTATTTGGGGCACCCTCAAAACCAACCCATTGGGCACGGGATATTCCTGTGATATTTAAGGCACCCGAAGTCCCGGCATATGCAGGCTGGATGGTTAATAAATTATTCATATACTGGGTATACACGGGATCCTGCTGCGAAAATCCATAAAATGAAATTCCCGTCAACAGAGATACCATGATAAAAATACCCCGAAAAAACAATATGTTTCTGGACTTCTTCAAATGAAATTCATTATTCTTCAAATGTAATGAATAAATCCAACGGGAAATAAAATTCCTGCTTATTCTGCAACCATTGCTTTATATTGGTCAGCCGATAATAAATCATTCAATTCGGCTTCATTGCTCATCTTAATCCTGACAAGCCATCCCTTGCCATAAGGATCCTTATTAATAATTTCTGCCTTGTCAACAAGCGTTTCGTTCAGTTCGAGAATTTCGCCGGAAACCGGCATAAACAAATCTGAAACAGTTTTCACCGCTTCGATGGTTCCAAAAACCTCTTCTTTTTTCAAGGTTTCACCTACAGTTTCAATTTCAAGATAAACAATATCACCCAGTTCGCCCTGTGCAAAATCTGTAATCCCGATAAAGGCAAATTCACCTTCCACACGAATCCATTCATGGTCTTTCGTGTATTTTAATTCTAATGGAATATTCATGGATAGAAAATTTAAATTTTTGCATTCTATGCTCCAAAAATACGATAAATAATTATTGTTTAAAACTGATTTTTGGCATTATCGTTACGTGGTCTTTATTATATAACGGTGAAAATTCAGATTTTTTCAAGTTCGTTTTTATTAAAGAGAGATTTTCATTAAACTTGGGGTAAATATTATCAGCAGACATGTTCAGAGCAGAGGTCAATTCGCTTTCCGAAATCAATCATATCGCCGCGAGATTTATCCAGGCGCATCCGGCAGACCGGATTTTCGCATTCTATGGAGCAATGGGTGCGGGAAAAACTACTTTTATAAAGGCATTATGTGAGGAAATGCAGGTTCTTGACTACGTAACCTCACCCACATTTGCCCTGATCAATGAATATGTAACGAAAAGCCAGAATACAATTTTTCATTTTGACTTTTACCGTATCAGGAATCTTGTCGAGGCCTACGACTTAGGATATGAAGATTACTTCTACAGCGGAGACTATTGTTTTATCGAATGGCCTGAATTAATTGAGCCTCTTTTACCTTCTGTTACCGTGAAGGTGAATATTAAAGAGATCGAAAATGGCAGAAGGTTAATTGAAACGTTATGAGGATTGGTGTAAAAAATTAATCATATGAATCAAAGGAAAGGTGATAAATTGTCGACATTAGCCAAGGACCAGCTTCTCCCCCGTGAAGAGTTGTACAAGAGATGTCCGCGCAACATTAAATTGAGTATCGGCATTCCTGACAACTCCGGATGCATTGAATACAGCGTGCCATTGACTCCGCAATCCGTTGAGGTCCTGGTCTCCAATGGTCATGATGTTTTCGTGGAAACCGGGGCAGGCAAGGAGGCAAATTATTCCGATCAGGCCTTTTCCGATTCAGGAGGTGTAATATGTAAATCGGCGGCCGAGATTTTTCAATGCGATATTATTCTAAAAATGGCTCCTTTCACCCAGGAAGAAAGTGAATTGATGAAGGGGAGCCAGCTATTGCTGTCACCACTGTATTTAACCCTTCAGACTCAGGAATCGGTGCGTCGGCTTATGCGGAAAAAGGTCACTGCCGTAGGATTCGAGTACATGAAAGACGAATATGGCATTTTCCCGGTTGAAAGAATCTTTAGCGAGATCATGGGCAACTCTGCGATGATTGTAGCAAGCGAATACCTGAGTACAGCACGGAACGGGAAAGGGGTAATACTGGGTTCGGTAACAGGAATATCACCTACTGAAGTCGTGATTCTTGGATCGGGAACTGCCGCCGAACATGCTGCCCGAACCGCTTTGGCACTTGGTGCAACGGTGAAAGTATTTGATGATTCGATTTCGAAATTAATGGATTTCCAGTCTCGTCTGGGGAAAAGTGTTTTTACCTCCGTTTTTCATCCCAAGGCACTTCGTAAAGCCATGCGGTCGGCTGAAGTAGTCATTGGTGCATTGTCGATGAATGAAGTGCCAAAAATGATTGTACCCGAAGAGATGGTCGAAGGGATGAAAGAGAATTCGATCATCATCGACCTGAATATTATACAGGGCGGGTGCATCGAAACCTCCAGGATTACCAATCTCAAAAAGCCGACCTATGTTGAGCACGGTGTAATCCATTACTGTGTGCCCAATATTACCTCGCGCGTTGCCCGCACCACCTCAATTGCGGTAAGCAATATCCTTGCACCAATGTTGCTCGAAATCGGTCAGTCGGGTGGCATTAACCAGTACGTTAAAACCAACAGGGGATTCTGCGAAGGGATTTATGTATTTAACGGTGTGTTGACAAACCAGGATATTGGTGAAGTACTCAATATTCCCGTGACCGATATTAACCTTCTGATGGCTGCTTTTTAATCTTCGAGTGCAAGGATCATCATTGAAATGGGGTGTAGCCGAACCAGGGATGTTTTTGTAAATCCGGCACCATTGGGTGAAATCTCTCCGTTTTGGGCAATAATTAACCAGTTCTCCATCGGGATATCATACTCAACTGAATAGTTGTTACCATTAAAAAGTACCAGGATCCGGCGCCAGCGGTCACCATTTGCGTGATCACCTAGTTCATAGGCCACAACTCCGGGAATATATTTATCAAAAAATCTCAGTTTCTTACAGACTGCATCGCCATCATTGATCCTGAAAGCGGAATGCTGACGACGTAATTCAATGCAGTTTCTGACAAAATTCACCAGGCCGGAAAAGCTGGCTTTGCGGGTCCAGTCGATTTGATTAATGTAATCGGGTGAACGGTACGAATCGGGATGACCCGCCTTTGAACGAAGGAATTCATCCCCGGCGAGCACAAAAGGAACTCCCTGTGATGTGAAAATGATTCCAAACGCGAGCCTGGCCATTCTTTCGATGGTTTCGGGCGACGCTTCGGGACAGGCATACTGAAGTTTATCGAATAAAGTATAGTTATCGTGACACGAGACATAGTTCACACATTGGGCAGGCGTGTTGGCCCAGGAGTGTTTCGAAGTATTCACAAAGTCATAAATAATCTGATCGTGCTGAACCGCCCCCGTTATTGCAAATTTAAGTTGCTCCTCACGCAAGGTAATTCCGCTTATAAATCCTGCACTGTGTTTTTCAAAAGGAGATCCTTTTAATCCATTGCGCATATCATCACAAAAGGAGGCAACACGGTCCAGTTGTTTGGTATTGGCTTTGATGGCACGAAATTTCTCAGGAAGCGGACTCTCGCCGGCGCCCCATCCTTCGCCATACATAAATATCTCAGGATCAATTTTATCGAGTCTTTCTCTTATCTGGTTTACTGTCTCAACATCCATTAAGCCCATCAGGTCGAACCGAAAACCATCGATATGGTATTCCTCTGCCCACCAGGCAACCGAATCGATAATATACCTTCGAACCATCTCCCGTTCCGTAGCCAGTTCTGTTCCGCAACCGCTCGCATCAGAGAATTTCCCATCCTTGTTGAACCGGTAAAAATAGCCCGGAACGGTCTGGTTAAAATAGGATTCAAAAATCAATCCGGTGTGATTGTAAACAACATCAAGGATTACACCAATGCCTATTTTATGCATCGACATAACCAGTGCTTTTAACTCTTTGATTCGTACCCGGCAATCGGTCGGATCCGTTGAATACCAACCTTCGGGAGTGTTATAATTTAATGGATCATAACCCCAGTTGTATTGTGGATTAGTACTTAACTCATCCACTGTATAAAAATCGGCAACCGGGAGCAGGTGAACATGGGTGATACCCATCTTCTTTAAATGATCAATGCCAGTTGACTCGCCTGACGAAAGTTTTGTACCGGTTTCGGTAAAACCGAGGTATTTCCCCTTTTTCGTAATTCCTGATGAGGGTGACATCGAGAAGTCGCGGATATGCACCTCATAGATCACCATGTCGGTTGGATTTGCCAACGTACATCGCTTGTCAGATTTCCACAGGGGAGGATTGCTTTTTTTGGGATCGATAATCATTCCCCGGACACCATTAACACCCGTTGCTTTGGCGTAAATATCCGGACCCTCTTTAAGCCAGCCTTTCGCGTCACGAACCTGGAGGGTATAAAAAAGCCCTTCCAGATTTTCACCGACCTCATAGATCCATAACCCTGAATCATCAGGTATTAACTGGTATTCTGATACTGCCTCGCCACCCTGCCCGACTTTGTACAACCGGAAAAAGATCCGTTGGGCGGTGGGCGCCCATATTTTTATAGAAGTTTTTTCGGGGGTCCAGTGTATTCCGAGATCATGCCCCTCATATACAGGGAAATTGCTAAAATCGCTGTCTTTAAATTTCCAGTCTCTCATTTAAGTTAAAACCATTTTAGCCTGATTGTCCGGCTTTTATATCTTTTACCACTTCGATCTTTCATCTCTATCTTCATCCGGCAGGCTAATTGCAATTCAGGAAAAGCCTCATAAAACTGTGCAAGCGAAATATCCAGTGACGTTGATTTACCCGGTTCGAGTAAGATCGGGTAAATCTCCGAATGTTCAACTTTGAGGATGCGAAAACTGCGTTTGCTGAACCAGCGCTTAAACGTAATAACCGGTGCATACAGATCAATTTCCTTTGTTCCCGAATTTGTAACCGTCATTGAAACATTTGTAGGGTTAAACTGATGACTTTTATCAAGATGGATTTCGGCAGCCTGCGTGTCCCTGCGTTTTTTGAAGGACATTTTTTTAACCGAACCCTTTCCGGTAAAGGTACGCGAACGGTTAATCAGAAATAATCCGATCACCAGAACAGAGGTTATCATACCCCATTTCAACAATGTTAAAACAAAAGGTGTTAATTCCATTATCATTAAGATTGAAATTTCCCTGTACCAGGAACTTTTATGGTTATGCCGGAAATTTCCGTAAAAGAATAGAAATTAACAGAGACAAACAAGTATTAACTATTCAGTATTTGATTTTAATTACTGCTTTCTTCTCCTGCCCTTATTAACCGGCTTAACCGTAGTTTTAACTTTGTGCGGGAGCTCTTCTCCGATCAGGCGAAAATCAAGTTGTTTCTTATCCAGGTTGGCTCGCGCGATTTCAACTTCGATTGCATCGCCAAGCTGGTATCTTTTATGGGTATGCCGACCTGTAATGCAGTAATTCCGTTCATCGAACTCGTAAAAATCATCGGTAAGTTCGAACAATGGGATCATTCCTTCGCACTTATTTTCATCCAGTTCAACATAAATCCCCCATTCCTTTACCCCTGAAATCACCCCTTTAAATTGCTGACCAATTTTGTCGGCCATAAATTCAACCTGTTTATACTTGATTGATGCCCGCTCTGCATTGGCGGCCCTGTTTTCCATCTCCGACGAATGTTTGCACATCGCTTCATACTGATCGCTCTGAACTGAACGGCCATCTTCAAGATAACGTGCCAGTAACCGATGGACCATCATATCGGGATAACGTCTGATCGGGGAGGTAAAATGGGTGTAATATTCAAACCCCAGGCCGTAATGACCAATATTGCGGGTCGAATATTCAGCTTTTGCCATCGTACGGATCGCAAGGGTTTCAATTACATTCTGCTCTTTTTTACCCGCTACATTTTCAATCAGTTTATTCATCGACGCGGTAACAGTCTGTGGATTATTGGTCTGAATTCCATACCCAAACCGTTTGATAAAGTGATTAAATGTATCGAGTTTCTCGGGATCAGGTTTGTCATGTATCCTGTATACAAAGGTGCGTTCTTTCTTTTTTGCGCCAGGCTGCCCCACGAATTCGGCTACCCTTTTGTTGGCCAGCAACATGAATTCCTCAATTAACTTATTGGAATCCTGTGCCTCTTTGAAAAAGACACTCAGGGGTTTGCCGTTCTGATCGATCTCAAATTTAACCTCAATCCGGTCAAACCCGATTGATCCTGACGCAAAACGAATCTCCCGGAATTTTTTAGCCAGCCGGTCTAATGTAAGGATTTCCTCCTTTAAGTCACCTTCGCCGGTTTCGATCACCAGTTGTGCCTCTTCGTAGGCAAACCGTCGGTCGGAATGGATAATTGTACGCCCGAACCATTCGTTCTGAACATAACTATTGTCATCGATCTGAAATACAGCCGAAAAACAAAGCTTATCTTCATTGGGTCTTAATGAACACACCCCGTTTGACAGCTTTTCAGGTAACATGGGCACCACACGGTCGACAAGATAAACCGAAGTTGCCCTGTTATAAGCCTCATCTTCGAGCAAAGATTCGGGTTTCACATAATATGTAACGTCGGCAATATGAACTCCGACTTCCCATAATCCGTTCTCCAGTTTCCGGATCGAAAGGGCATCGTCAAAATCTTTGGCATCGGCCGGATCGATTGTAAAAGTGGGGATGTTGCGGAAGTCAAGCCTGCTTTTTATCTCATCCTCAGAGATTTCGGTTGAAATTTTTTCGGCTGCCTGGTTTACGGCATCCGGATATTTATAAGGAAGGTCGAATTCGGCCAGAATAGCATGCATTTCGGTGTTATTATCACCGGAATCTCCAAGAACATCTATGATTTCTGCAAAGGGATTCTTTGCATTTTCAGGCCAGTCCATAATCCGTGCAACGGCCTTTTGACCATGGGTGGCTCCTAAAAGTTTATCTTTGGGAATAAAAAGATCGAAGGGTGTTTTTTTGCGGGGAATCAGAAAAGCGCTGAACTGCGAAATTTCGACCGTTCCCACAAAGGTCGTTTTTGCCCGTTCGATAACTTCGATCACCTCCGCTTCGGGATTACTTCTTTTTCGGCGAGCATAAAGTCGAACTCTGACTTTATCACCATCAAGGGCATGATTCAAATTGGATGACGACACAAAAACCGGTTCTTCGAGTTCTTCGCTGATCACCTGTGCGATACCTTTCGAATTGATTTCCATAATTCCGGTTGCAGTTCCCCCCTGCGATTTAAGGCGATATTTTCCACGTTCAGTCTCCACAACGATATCGGCATCACGAAGCTCCTGTAATACAACATTTACCAGTTGCAGTTCCCCTACATCCTTTGCCCCGACTGCCGCTCCAATCTGTTTGTAATTAAAGGATTTATTACCCGCCAGGTAATATTCTGCCAGGATGGCCTTCTTCAGTCCTGACTTGTTGAACCGAAGCGCTTTTTTGCTCTTTTTATCTTTTGCCATAGCACTTTATTTTATTTCTAAAGGTAGACGATATTTTTGATTAACAATTTAATTTGACTTGATTTTACCATATCCGGAATGCTTTCCATAAATTTGTAAGTGTATTACCAACAGTCAGGCAATACCCCTGAGCATAGGTTAAAATATTATGGCGATAAAGGGGATTCCCGGAAACTGGCAGACACTGTACCGTATCAAAATGTTTCGAGGACATGTCGCTTACAGATGATTTTATTTCGCTTTTTTATCCCCGGTTGTGCGCGGGATGCAATACCCCACTTATAAAAGGGGAGGAGATACTCTGTTTGCATTGCCTGGCAGACCTGCCAAGGACAAATTATCATTTATACATCGAAAATCCGGTCTTCGGGATTTTTACCGGAAGGGTAAATATTACCTATGCTACTTCGTTTTGCCGTTTCGATAAAGGCGGGCGATTGCAGCATCTTTTACATCAGCTTAAATACAAGGGAAATCGTGAAGTAGGCCGGAAACTGGGAATATTGTTTGGTTACGATCTTTTTCAGAGTGAATTATATCAGGATATTGATTTAATAATTCCGGTTCCGCTACATCCTGAAAAGGAGAAAAAAAGAGGATATAACCAGAGTGCTGAAATCTGCAAAGGGATCTCTGAATCAATGAACCGCCCCCTGGTCCAGGGAAATCTCATCCGGGAACATGCGAAAACGTCGCAGACATCAAAAGGGCGTTTTGAACGATGGGAAAATGTAAGCGGAATTTTTAATGTTAAAAACGGTACCTCTTTATCGGGAAAACACTTGTTGCTTGTTGATGATGTGGTCACAACGGGTGCTACACTTGAAGCCTGTTGCGAACCCTTGCTCAGGATCCCCGAAGTCAGGATTAGTATCGCCACGATTGCCACGGCGTAATTCGCAAATCAAAGCCTAAACATATCGGGAATTAGCCTGAAGGACAATTCACCCAGATTTGGCTTCAGTTCATGCCAGCTATTTACCGCAAAATCAATTGCTACTGTTGAACACGTCGGGACATCGTCGGTAAAATCGCGCATTAGGAAATGCATATAGTAATAGACCGAAGGGTTATGTCCGAAAACCAGCACTGTTTCTTTCTCATCTTCTAATTCCTGCAACATCTTCAGGAAGTTTTCCGAAGTTTTACCGCTAAAGAGCTTCTTTTCGAAACGGATTGAATTATGAGGGTAGCCCAAGGCATCGGCATAGATCCGGGCTGTCTGACTGGTTCTCACCGCCGGGCTGGCAATAATCAGATCAGGATGAATTTTCATTTGATGAAGTTCGGAGCTTATTTTCCGGGCATCCTCCTCTCCTCGTTCTGTCAGTGTGCGGTCGTAATCCTGATCATATCCATAGGATACAGCTTTTGCATGGCGAACGATAATCACTCTTTTCATCGCGTTAAGATTTAAGTAATTATTGAATAAAAAACCCCGATCAAAGATAATTGATCGGGGTTAATTTTTTACTATTATTTTGATGTTTTAAGTATTGCCTTTTAATGGCTTTTTTCCATCTCCTTCCAAACCAGAGCGCTTGCACCTACAATTGCCACAGATCCTTCCTTAAGTTTTGACGGAAGTATTTTCACTTTATTGCGGAAAATCGGGAGCAGGTGTCGCTCCATGCTATCTTTTGTCGGTTTGAAGATATAATCACCCGCTGCTGCTGCGCCTCCAAACAGGAAGATTGCTTCAGGGCTCAGGTAATGCACTGTATCGGCCAATGAACGGCCAAGCAATTCACCGGTGTGCCGGAATACTTCCTTCGCAATCGGATCGCCTTTCTCGGCCGCGTCGAAAACGATTTTTGCCGTCATCTCGGCGTAAGGTATCTTTGCCAGTTCGCTTTCTGTAGCATTGTGCTGGGCAAGAATCTCATAGACTGTTCGTTTGATGCCTGTCGCAGAACAATAGGCTTCGAGATGCCCGTAGCCGCCGCATCCGCATAAACGGCCGTTTGGAACGAGAGTGGTATGTCCGCATTCCCCTGCAAAACCGTCGGCACCATAAACAAGGTCGCCGTTTACGATCAACCCACTGCCAAGACCGGTTCCCAAAGTGATCATCACAAAGTTTTTCATTCCCTTGCCGCCACCATAGATCATTTCTCCCAATGCCGCTGCATTGGCATCGTTGGTAAGCTTAACATACTTGATGGACGGAAAATTTTGCTGGATCATGTCGGTCAGGTGTACAACTCCGACAAACGGGAGATTGGCCGCATTTTCAATCGTTCCTGTATAATAATTTCCATTGGGTGCACCGATACCGATACCCGCCACTTCGATTTCAGGATTAATCTGTTGAACCGTCTCAATGGCTGTTTTTATTTCGAAGGAAAGACTTTTGATGTATTTCCCGATCAGCTCTTCTGAAACAGCCTCTGTCATGTTTGGGTTCTCCCTTTTCTGGGGAGTTGACAGTTGAGGTTTTTTTTCATACAGGACATTACCTTCCTGATCAACAACTCCAATTGCAGTATTCGTACCGCCGATATCAATGCCAATTGCTACTTGTCTCATTTTTAAATATATGAATATTATTATTAATCTTTTAAAGTCAAATTAGCGGATCTTGCTCCCTTTCAATGCAAAGAAAGTGATGTAAGAATAGCAAAGGATCGGGATCAACAGCGCCCAGCGAGCCGTGAAGATGTCGGTCAGACCGCCCATTAGTAACGGTACAATTGCCCCGCCTACAATCAACGTATTGATAATCCCTGAAGCCAGCGGCATTTCCGATGGATCCAGATCCCGTACTCCCAGTGAGAATATATTGGGGAACATAATTGAGTTGAAAAACCCTATCGACAACAGGCACCACATTCCGATAGTTGCCGGCATCATCGCAGCCGACAGGATAAGGAGTACATTCACTGTTCCGAAAATTCCAAGTGCCAGGTTGGCTTTTCCTCTTCCAAGTAACATCAGGAAGAAATTGACGATGGCAATAACCATGAAAATCAATCCGTTTAATGGTTGCGAAACAAATTTGTACTGTCCGTCCACGAAATTTGCGGAAGTGAGAAACCACCCTACAAAGAAGGCAAAGATCATCACAAAAACAGAATACAGGTATTTTTTTGAAGCCGGAAGCGTACTGAGCAGGATCGATCCGAAAAAACGACCAACCATACCACCACCCCAGTAAATAGCGGATAGTCTCACCGCAACATCTGCCGGTGTTCCGCTCTCTCTTAAGTAGGGGGCGATTTGTGAGGCGGTTCCCACTTCAGCGCCAACATAACAGAAAATGCCGATGGCACCTAACCACACCTGTGGTTTTCTAAAAACAGATTTTGAGGGGATTGTGCCGTTTCCGGCAATATTGGGAAGTTTGATGAAGGCTATTCCGGCAGCGATTACCAGCACGATTGAGCCTATAACAACAAATGGCATTTGTACAAAACTTGCAGCTTGTTTGGCCGCTTCGTCTGCCGGTAAACCGGATGAAGCCGCAGCATTCATTGCCAGTACGGCAGGGGCAAGTACCAATATACCTGCAAGGAACGGGGCAATTGTTGTGCCCACGCCATTAAGAGCCTGGGTGAGATTTAAACGGGCGGGTGCGCTGTCCTGGGGTCCTAAAGCCACGACATATGGGTTGGCCGCGGTCTGAAGAAATACAACGCCGGTTGCCATTACAAAAACAGCCAGCAGGAATAACGGGTAGGAGAGGAGGGCAACTGCCGGGAAAAACATATAACTGCCTGCCGAGACTAAAATCAGACCGGCAATGACCCCATTTTTATAACCGATTTTCTTAATGATGTATCCGCAAAGGAAGCTAAAGACAGCATAAGCAATAAAAAAGGAGAAGTTCACCAGATTGGCTTCAAAATTTGAAAGAGTAAATGCAAGTTGCACCTGGTCTTTCATTGCTATATTAAAGTTGGTAATGAATCCGAAGATGAAAAAGATCGACGCCATAAAGGTCATTCCGAGCCGGAGATTGCTGTTGGTTTTTTGCTCCATTATTCCAGGATAGTTTTCGTTAAAGTTTGTTTGGTTTTTCTTTTTTTTCAAGTGAACAAATATAGAAATAATTCATTGGGATATTTTATTATTCGTAATTTTATGACCATAAATCTAAATTCTTAAACCATGAGCTATCAGCCGGAAAATGAGCGTTATGACAATAGGGTTAACTATAGGCGGTGTGGTCGCAGCGGTGTCAGGTTGCCCGAAATATCGTTGGGTTTGTGGCATAACTTCGGCGGAGTCGATGTTCAGGAATCGGGAAGGGCCATGCTCAGGTATGCTTTTGATCAGGGGATTACCCATTTTGATCTGGCCAATAACTACGGACCTCCTCCCGGATCGGCTGAAGAAAATTTTGGGGTAATTCTAAAGAAGGATTTTCTCCCCTACCGGGATGAACTGATTATTTCGACAAAGGCGGGTTACCTGATGTGGCCCGGTCCTTACGGTGAATGGGGTTCGAGGAAGTACTTGCTGTCCAGCCTTGATCAAAGTCTTAAAAGGATGGGACTCGAATATGTCGATATTTTTTATTCGCATCGTCCCGATCCGGATACCCCGCTCGAAGAGACAATGATGGCGCTCGATTATGCCGTTCGTTCCGGAAAAGCGCTCTATGCAGGTATCTCAAACTATCCGGCTGAACTGACAAAAAAAGCGGCTGCAATACTTAAACACCTGGGTACTCCCTGTTTGATTCATCAGCCTAAGTATTCGATGTTTGAACGCTGGGTTGAGACGGAGCTTTTAAATGTCGCTGAAAATGAAGGAATCGGAGTGATTGCCTTCTCTCCTTTGGCCCAGGGACTGCTCACTGACCGGTATCTGAAGGGAATTCCGGAAGGTTCAAGAGCCGCCAAGTCGTGGGGTTTTTTACGAAAAGAACAGGTAGAGCCTGCACTGGCAAAGGTCATACTCCTGAATAATATTGCACTCGAACGCGGACAATCACTGGCTCAGATGGCGATTGCCTGGTTATTGAAAGACCGCAGGGTGACATCTGTATTGATCGGGGCAAGTTCTGTGGCACAACTAAAGGATAACCTGGCTGCGAGAAATAACCTTGCTTTTTCGGAAACTGAACTTAACCGCATCGAAGAGATTCTTAAATGAGTTCCTTTTTCCTGGCAGCCAAATCAATTCTGCCGTTGTTTCTCGTCATCCTCACAGGGATTGGCATGGTCCGAATTAAGGCTGTTCACGCGGGATGGGTCGATGTTTTAAATAAATATGCCTTATGGATCGGGTTGCCTTCGCTGATCTTTGTGGCATTAGCCCGGCTTGATTTCCGGTTTGCAGACTATAGTCATCTTATAGTGGCGAATTCGGTATACCTTGTTGGCTGCACCTTGCTGGCCTTTCCTGTAAGTTATCTTTTTAAAACGTCTGTCAAAACAAAGCGTACACTATTCCTGCTTTTGGGCTATGGAAATATTTCGTATCTTGGAATACCTTTGGTAGTCAGCGCTTTGGGTACCGAGGCGCTGGGCTCTGCCATCCTGCTTTCGGCAGTATACCCCATCTGGATGTTTACCCTGGCAATCGTGCTGATAGAAGTTACCGGACACGAAAAGGTAAATATTCCGGAAATCTTAAAAAGGCTGGTAACAAATCCATTGCTGGTATCCGTTTTCCTGGGAATTTTAGCCTCCTGGTGGCAAATTCCCGTACAAAGCACTCTTGTGAGAACACTTGATCTTTTTGGACAGTCGGTTACTGCGGTGGTATTATTTTCCCTTGGAATTTTCCTGGGATCGCAGCCTGTCGGTAGCCCGAAAGCGTGGTGGCCGGTTTTTGGACTATCAATTGCGATTATGATCATCCTGCCCGGGGTGTTCTATCTCCTTTCAAAAGAATCGGGGATGACAACTCTGCAGTTTCGTACCTCGGTTCTTGACGCCGCTATGCCTATGGGGCTTACCGCGTATGCCATGACCGAACAATACCACCTGAATGCCTTGTTAACTGGCCGGTTGGTCATCCTCTCAACCTTTCTTGCTGCGGTAATACTGCCTGTCTGGATCGTTTTTACGGCATAACTGATGGCAGGATGTAATCAGGTGGAATCGCCCCTACGATTCAAAAACCTTTTTGAAATATTTGATCGCGCAATCCTGAAGGGTCTTTTGTTTGAGTTCTTCGGCGATGACCGGAGCCAAGCTTTTTTGTTTGAACAGCGGCCATCCTTCTGCATCCTCACCGCTAATTTCTACTAATCCCATTTCCTGGTAAAGGGTGCAACTTCCCAGGTTAATCAGGTTTGTCTTCTCTTCTTTGGTAAACTTCTGAAAAGTCAATCCCCGCTCACGAATTCCCACCAGGAAGAGAACTCCGTTCAGATCGACGTCGATTCCAAACATCCCGCTCAGACGCTCACATAAGTCCTTCCAGTTATCGGGTCCCTTCATGATTAAATTTTTTACAAAACTACGAATATTAGCGGTTGATTAAGAATTGAAAAGAATCGTGGCGGAATGGTTTGTTAAAGTGGTAATAATTTTACTTTTGTGGATTACATTTCCAAATAGTAAATCCTTGGGGTATCTCAAGATATAGCAATTAAAATGAAGAACTTACGAATTGTTGATATTTTAAAATCGGGCCAGGTTGGCGTAGAGATTACAGTGAAAGGTTGGGTACGTACTCGCCGTGGCAGTAAAAATGTGAATTTTATTGCCTTGAATGACGGTACAACTATCCATAATTTGCAGGTCGTTGCTGATGTTGAGACTTTTGGAGAAGATATTTTCCGGAGTATTAATACAGGTGCTGCCATTGGTGTTACAGGAACTCTTGTTGCATCAGCAGGTTCCGGTCAGTCAGTGGAGTTGCAGGCAACTGCACTCGAGGTGATCGGGATTGCCGATCCTGAGAAATATCCGATTCAGCCAAAGCGCCATTCACTTGAATTTCTAAGGGATGTAGCTCATCTTCGCCCCCGCACCGCTACTTACAGTGCAATTTTTCGCATTCGTCATGCCATGATATTTGCCATTCATAACTTCTTTAATGACAGGGGTTTTTATAATGTACATACTCCTATTATCACAAGTTCGGATGCCGAGGGTGCAGGGGAAATGTTCCGTGTTACGACCTTACCGGCCACAGATGCTCCAACTGATGAAGAAGGGAATGTTGATTTTACCCAGGATTTTTTCGGAAAAGCTGCAAACCTGACCGTTTCGGGACAGCTCGAAGGAGAACTTTTTGCCATGGCGCTTTCTCGGATTTATACATTCGGGCCGACATTTCGTGCAGAGAATTCAAATACTTCGCGACACCTTGCTGAGTTTTGGATGGTTGAACCCGAAGTGGCCTTTTCGGACCTTCAGGATAATATGGATCTGGCAGAGGAATTTCTTAAGTATTTAATTCGCTATGCACTAGATCATTGCATGGATGATCTGCTCTTTTTGAGCGGCAGGTTGACCGAAGAGGAAAAGAACAAGCCGGCCGATCAGCGTTCGATGGAGCTGATCGAAAAATTGAAATTTGTGGCCGATAATGATTTTGTCAGGCTCACCTATACCGACGCGATTGAGATCCTTAAAAATTCGAAACAGAATAAAAAAGGAAAGTTTCAGTATCCGATCACCGGTTATGGTGCCGATTTACAAAGCGAACATGAACGCTTCCTGGTTGAGGTTGAATTTAAAAAACCTGTGATTCTTACCAATTATCCCAAAGAAATTAAAGCATTTTATATGCGCATGGATGATAATGGTCAGACTGTTTCGGCCATGGATGTTTTATTCCCTCAGATCGGGGAGATCATCGGTGGCTCGCAACGCGAGGAGCGGCTCGATATGCTGGAAAAAAGGATGGATGAGATGGACATTCCGAAAGAGGATATGCAGTGGTACCTCGATACCCGTCGGTTTGGAGGATGCCCTCATGCTGGTTTCGGTCTCGGATTTGAAAGACTCCTGCTGTTTGTAACGGGAATGGGAAATATTCGTGATGTTATTCCATTTGCACGGACACCTAAAAATTGTGAATTTTAAACCGGCAACTTCCGGCAGACCGTATTTCAATAAAATGGAGTGACGGGTGACTTTTTAAGGAAAGAAAGGCGGCCCGTTTGTTTTGCTCAATTTTGAATTGCAGTCACCCGGTCAATACCCCCAAAGGATCTGATTCTTCGGGGGTTTTTGTTGATTTCATCGAATGCTCAATTTTTTTTTTTAACTTTCGGACGCAAAAAGAGTTTACAGATTATGCAGAAACTAAGTCTCCAGCAGAAACTACTTCAGAAGCTTTCCCCACAGCAAATACAAGTTATAAAGCTGTTGGAACTTCCTGGTTTACTATTGGAACAACGGATTAAAAAAGAGCTTGACGAGAATCCTGTGCTCGAAATCGAAAACGAAGAGTACGAAGCCACAGAGGAGGACTATTCTACTGAATTAAAGTCGAATGAGGATAACGATAATGAAGAATTTTCGGTAAGCGACTACCTGAATGAAGAGGATTATCCATCCTACCGGTATAACACCCAGAATACTTCAAAAGACGATAAGGTGGCCGATATTCCATTTTCTGATGGCACATCTTTTCACGAATATCTGCAGGATCAGGTAAGCATGGAGATGCTCGACGAAAAGGAAGCAATACTTGCGGAGCACATTATTGGAAATATCGACGAGGATGGATATTTGCGTCGCGACCTTTCCGCTATTGTTGACGATCTGGAGTTTACGCAAAATATCAAGACCAACGAGACAGAACTGATCCGGATTCTCAGGGTGATCCAGGAACTGGATCCCCCCGGCGTAGGTGCACGAAATCTGCGCGAATGTCTCAGGTTGCAGCTATACCGCAAGGGTGACAAAAAACCGGAAATCAAACTTGCCGGGCAAATTCTTCGCGATGGATTTGAAGAGTTTACGCACAAACATTTCGATAAGCTGGCACGCAAATTTGGGGTAAATGAAGAGACCCTCAAGCGTGCCATAGATGAAATCCTGAAATTAAATCCGAAGCCCGGAAGTTCATTCAGTAACAATATCAGTCACGGAAACCAGGCGATTATTCCTGACTTCATTCTTGAAGTTGTTGATGATGAGTTGCAACTAAGTCTTAATCAGAAAAATGTACCTGAGCTCAATATCAGTCGTCATTATTCCAATATGTTGCGGTCGTACCAGGACAACCGAAAGTCAATGTCACGTGATGTGAAAGATGCTGTTCTTTTTGTCAAACAGAAGATCGACTCAGCCAAATGGTTTATCGATGCCATAAAGCAACGACAGGAGACCCTGATGCTTGTAATGACCGAAATACTCATGTACCAGAAGGAGTATTTTATGGAAGGCGATGAAACAAAAATGCGCCCAATGATTTTAAAGGATATCGCTGATCGGACCGGACTTGATATTTCAACAATCTCGCGGGTATCGAATAGTAAATATATCCAGACCCACTTCGGGATCTATCCGTTGAAATACTTTTTCTCAGAATCCATGCAAAAAGATACCGGTGAAGAGGTTTCGACGCGTGAAATCAAATCAATATTGCAGGAATGCATTGAGAATGAGAGTAAGCGGAAGCCTATCAACGATGATGAACTTACGCAGATTCTCAATGACAAGGGTTATGCAATTGCACGCAGAACCGTGGCTAAATATCGGGAACAGTTAGAAATCCCGGTTGCCCGGATGCGAAAGGAACTTTAACTATGGTAGAGAAAATAGCAGCCCGGGTTATTCAGGTCGTGTTTCATCCTTTGCTGATCCCGGTAATCGGGGTGATTATTCTGTTCAGAACAAACCTCTATATCGCGTTCATATCCGGACAAATGAGGCAGATTATATTGTTGTCAACGTTTTTGGCAACTTGTCTTGTCCCGCTATTTTTTATATTCACATTACGTTTATTTACAAAATTCATTTATAATCAGGGTAAATACCCCGAGGCAAGCATCATCTACCTGTTTACTGCAATATGTTATTATATTGGCTATTATTATATTTCGATGCTGACCCTTGCCGGGTTTTATAAAGCTGCATTTTTAGCCGGAACCCTTGTGCTGATTTCGTTGTCTCTAATCTCCCTTCGCTGGAATATAAGTTCGTTTATGGCAGGAACAGGAGCCATTGCCGGACTTTCGATAGCAATCATGCTACGACTAGGCATTTATGATCCGCTTTTCCTGGTAGCCGTGCTGCTGGCCGGAGGATTGGCCGGGTTTTCGCAGCTATCGCTCGAAAAAAACACTCCGGCCCAGGTATATGCAGGGTATCTGCTTGGATTCGGAATCCTTTTTTCAATTTTTTCCAATATCTGATCCCGCAGAACCTAAGTAATAAATTTGTAGCCTATTCCTTTGAGGGTCCGGATATGATCATTGCCGATTTTTTCGCGTAATTTCCTGATATGAACATCAATGGTCCGGTCACCGACAATGACATTATTTCCCCAAACGGCCTTATATATTTCGTCGCGTGTAAACACCTTATCGGGCTTCGATACCAGCAACGAAAGGAGTTCAAATTCTTTCCGGGGCAAGGTAAGTTCCCTGCCCTCAATGATCAGAAGGTATCGTTCTTTATCAATCACCATATCACCGATATTCAGAATTTTTTCATTTTCTGTTGTTTCGGCCGTTATACCTCCCGATCTTTTTAGTAACGCCTTTACCCGACTGATCAGCACCTTCGGCCGTATGGGTTTCGTGATATAGTCGTCGGCCCCGGCCTCAAATCCTGCGATCTGAGAATAATCCTCACCACGTGCAGTCAGAAAAGCAATTACAACTCCTTTACAGCCAGGCAGTTTTCTAATCTCCTCACATGCCGCTATGCCGTCCATCTCGGGCATCATCACATCGAGAATGATCAGATCGGGTTTAACCTTGCCTGCCATCTCAATTGCTTCCAGTCCATTGCGGGCAGTAAAAACCCTGAAGCCGTCACGTTGAAGATTGTAACTAACAAATTCAAGTATGTCCTCCTCGTCGTCAACAAGCAGAATGCGTGGTGTATTGTCTTTTTCTACCATTGGTTTTTGTAAAACTAATTTTGAATCTCTTTTCACAAATATACAAAAAACATTGCCAGTTGTATCTTTTTACTAATGAACATGCTATAAAGGCCCGCAAAATGTAAGTTTTGAAGCCATAAAAAAGTAAATCGATCATATTGTCCTAAAAAAGATCCCCCATTTAAAACATATTGTCATGACCTCTGAAATCACCACGACTTTGTGATGAAATCATCAAAAGATGGCTCACAAACAAATTATGGAATAACTTGTTTGCTTGTATGGATATCGTCATGCAGGATATCGATCTTAATTAAAATTTACCATGGATAATAAAGTCAATAAATTCAGTGCAAAAGTAACTCAGGATGATAGTCTGCCGGCAGCACAGGCCATGTTTTATGCCATCGGCATGAAAGAAAACGATTTGAAAAAAGCCCAGGTTGGAATTGTAAGCACAGGCTACCAGGGAAATCCCTGTAATATGCATCTGAACGGATTGGCTGATGCTGTAAAAAAAGGTGTAGATAAACAGGAAGATTTATATGGATTAATCTTTCATACGATTGGGGTCAGCGATGGGATTACCAATGGAACAGAGGGGATGAAATACTCGCTGCCATCGCGCGAAATTATTGCTGACTCTATCGAAACGGTAGTTAGTGCTCAATTTTACGATGCCGTAATTCCAATTGTGGGGTGCGATAAAAATATGCCCGGCGCAATGATTGCCCTGGGACGTCTGAACCGGCCTTCCATAATGCTGTATGGAGGAACTGTTAAAAAGGGTTTTTGGAAAGGAGAAGATCTGAACATTATATCGGCATTCGAGGCGTATGGTGAAAGGCTGCAGGGCAATATTTCGGACGAGGATTATAAAGGCATCATTAAAAACTGTATCCCCGGTGCAGGTGCCTGCGGTGGGATGTATACAGCCAATACGATGGCCTCTGCCATAGAATGTATGGGATTGAGTTTACCTTATTCCTCCTCCAATCCGGCATTAGCCAAAGAAAAAGGACTCGAATGCATCGGGATAGGCGAAGCGATTAATAAGCTCCTCAGGGAGGATATCAAACCGCGCGATATCATGACCCGGCAGGCATTTGAAAATGCGATTACCCTTATCATGGCTCTCGGGGGATCAACGAATGCTGTAATCCATCTTATTGCGATGGCAAAAGCTGTTGATGTTGCTCTGAATATTAACGATTTTCAGCGGATAAGCGACAATACGCCTTATATTGCCGACTTAAAACCTAGTGGTAAGTACCTGTTCGAGGATCTGCATGATGTGGGAGGAATTCCGGGTGTAATGAAATTTCTTTTGAAGGAAGGTTATCTTTCTGGAGATTGCCTGACTGTGACCGGGAAAACATTGGGTGAGAATCTTGAAAAGATCTCCGACCTCGCGAAAGGCCAAAAAATTATCCGACCTTTCTCCGATCCGATTAAAAAGCAAGGCCATATACAGATTCTTTTTGGCAACCTTGCGCCCGATGGAGCGGTGGCCAAAATTACGGGGAAGGAAGGAGAAGTTTTTACCGGTCCTGCAAAGGTTTTTGAAGATGAGTTTGAAGCTGTCAGGGGTATTCAGTCGATGGTGAAAAAAGGGGATGTGATAGTGATCAGGTACTCCGGTCCGAAGGGCGCTCCCGGAATGCCTGAAATGTTAAAACCTACCAGTGTAGTTATGGGTGCCGGGCTCGGTAAAGACGTCGCGCTGATTACAGATGGCCGTTTTTCTGGTGGTTCCCATGGATTTGTGGTCGGTCATATTACCCCGGAAGCCTGCGAAGGTGGGTTGATCGGATTAATCCGCGACGGCGATATCATCACCATTGATGCAGTTAATAACCGGCTGGAGGTAGATCTCAGTGAAAATGAAATCGCAGAAAGAAAGAAAATATGGCAAAAACCGCCGTATAAAGCCACGACCGGCATTCTGAAAAAGTATACCGATACAGTTTCAACTGCATCGGAAGGTTGCACTACGGTGTAGAAAAAACGTTATTTATTTGGTATATTTTTCAAGCATAAATGTAAAGGTTGTCCCTTTATTTAGCTGACTTTTAACATGTATCGTCTGCTCGTGTGCCTCAATAATATGTTTGACAATAGAGAGTCCAAGGCCGGTTCCCCCCTGGATTCTTGATCTCGATTTATCGACACGGTAAAAGCGTTCAAAAATGCGGATCAGGTCTTTCTTCTCGATCCCGATTCCGTCGTCACTCACCTCGATAAGTACCATCTTATCCATATCGTAAAAAACCACATTTACGTTTCCCCCTTTTTTGCCGTATTTTATTGCATTGCCCACCAGGTTACTCAGCACTTCAAAGATTCGTTTCTTATCCGCAAAAATTATAACGGGTTTATTGGCTTTCACCGCCAGATTCATATTGATTCTTCGCTCATTCGCATCGCGTAATTCGAGTTCAAATACCTCCTCTGTGAGTTTAACCAGGTCGAAAGGTTCCTTTCTCAGCTTCATCTCGCCCGATTCGAGCTTTGTAATCGATTCGAGGTCTTCAACAATGCTGATCATCCGGTCGATACTTTTTTCTGTCCGTTCGAGATAAATCCGGTTTATTTTCGGATCTTCAAGCCCCCCGTCGAGCAGTGTGAGGATGTATCCCTGGATATTAAAAATCGGAGTCTTAAGCTCGTGCGAAACATTTCCTACGAAATCTTTACGGTACTTCTCAAGATCACGCAAACGGTCAATCTCAGCCAGTTTATCCTCAGCCCACAGTTTAACTTCGTGGTCAACTTCCGCGATAATGTCACTTTTGCCCGAAATCAGTTTAGTAAGCCGTTTCACTTCGATGGGAACTTCGCGTATTGTCTTATAGATAGGGGTGATTTTATCATTTATCAGCACTGAAAGAATATAGAGCGTGGTAAAGTAAGAGATCAGGAATATTAGCGGGATACAAACGGCAAGCCAGATTTCCCATTTCAGCCAAAGTGAAACAAGCATCAGTAGTGTAGTAAACGCGGTGATGATTACCGAGGAGGTGATTGAGAGTCTTTGCGGGGTACTGGGCTTTATGGAGACCATCATGGATAGTGTTGATTTTTATGAAGGCAAAGTTATATTTATTTCTTCTTTGTGACAATTTTGAATGTTAACCTCCAATTAACATTTATTTAATACAATACAGGCAGGTAGGGAACGTGAACACAAATACCTTTGTCAGTTATAAAGTTCAATTTTAATGGAGAAATTCTATCTTTTTTGGTTTTTGCTGGGAATCGTGTTAACATGGGTAACACTAACGTTTTTTCGTAGGTTTAACACCAACCGTAAAAGTGAAGCTAACTTGTCTGAAAATGAACGGTTCCAGGAAAATTCTCTAAAGGCAGAAAGTGTTCTGGTTAAAACAACAGAAGATTCATCGAATGCTATTATCATGATTTCAAAAGCCTATTTTCTGGGAATATCGGGTTTTCATTCCGAGAACAGTAAGCTTTTGGGTGAAATAGAGACCGAGACTGAAGAATTTAATCAAAGAGTCAGAAGACTGAAAGCCAATATGCTCATGGTTATTCAGCAATTACAGAAGGATTCGATTGATACCGGCCATTATTATGTTCAAATTGTGGATTACCTGCGTGAAATGGCACACTCGATTAAATATGTGGTTCATCCGCTCAATGAACACCTGATAAATAATCACAAGCCCTTTGCAGAAGATCAAAATACAGAGTTAACCCAATTTAGCAGTCAGGTTACTGATTTTCTGAATTTTGCGCTCCATATTATCAAAGAATCAAGGTTTGAACAGATTGAGGATCTTATCCAGAAACGTCAGTCTGTTCTCGAATTGATGCGCGAACAGGAGAAGCTGCAAATCAGGAGAATCAGGCGAAAGGAAACCAATACCCGGAATGCAGTGTTGTACTTTGGGGTAATGGCGGAAACAAAAAATCTGCTCCTGCAGACCGTAAATTTGCTAAAAGCCACGCGCGATTTTGTATCGTATACAAAATCCTGAATAATTGAAAAAAATGATGTTGATATACAGGGCGTTACCTTCGGAGGGGACGAAATCTAATAAAAAATTGGTCTTCAAATCATAAATCATTTAATCCTCAATCAGAAAGTTATAAATTTGCAACCTTATATTCTGAGAAAAATTAAATAGAAACAATTATGAATCTGGACAAAATTTTCGGATTTCTTGTTCCAAAAGACCGCAAGTTCTTTCCCCTTTTTAACAAAGCTGCCGATAATCTGGTGCTGGCATCCGAATTGCTGGTGAAGCTCATGGGTGAGAACAACCTTGTTCAACGTGAAGTTTATATCAAGCTAATTAAAGAAGCTGAACATGAAGGAGATGACATTACCCGTAAACTTGTGACCGAGCTTAATGGTACATTTATTACCCCCTTTGACCGTGAAGACATTCACCAGCTCATTTCAACAATTGATGATGTTGTTGATTACATCCACAAATCCTCCACACGGATGCATTTTTACAAGCTTCCTACGTTCCCCGAGGAATTTGTGAAAATTGCCGACTATATTCACCTGGCAAATCTTGAGATTCAGCTGGTGCTACGCAGTGTAAACAGTGCGTCAGATTTCCTGAAATTCGCCGATTCGTGTACTAAAATTGATGCTTATGAAAGTGAAGTAGATTATCTGTACCAGGAATACCTGTCCAACCTGTTTGAACTGGAAACCAATGCAATAAATCTGATTAAAAAACGCGACATTCTGGCATCTCTTGAGAAGGCAATTGACAAATGTGACGATGTTGCAAATGTCTTTTCATCGATCATCGTTAAAATATCATAAGTATAACTGCAATGGTCTTCCGGTTGATCCGGTGACCATTATAGCTTTATTGCAGGCTCAATATTAATTAAACCTTTATGGATTTTACCATTTTAATTGCCATTGTTATTCTGGCTTTTGTTTTTGATTTTATTAATGGATTTCACGACGCGGCCAACTCAATTGCAACAGTTGTATCCACCAAAGTATTGACACCGCTTCAGGCAGTGATATGGGCGGCATTCTTCAATCTTGCCGCGTATGCCATTTTCGAATTGCGGATTGCTGATACCATTGCAAAAGTAGTAGATACAACGGCTATCAACCTTCAGGTTATCCTGGCAGGAGTAATTGCCGCGATAATCTGGAACCTGATCACCTGGTACCTGGGCATTCCCTCAAGTTCATCACATACACTGGTCGGAGGATTCGCCGGTGCTGCAATTGCCTATGCTGGCTGGAATGTTGTGCATTCTTCCCTGATTCTTAAAATTGCGGCTTTTATCTTCCTGGCACCTATGCTTGGAATGCTGCTCTCGTACCTGTTATCGATTGCGCTCTTATGGTTGTTTAAAAGCTTTAACCCTTTCCGGTTGAAACACTGGTTTAAGATCGGACAGTTGTTTTCATCTGCAATGTTCAGCCTCGGACATGGAGGAAACGATGCGCAGAAAGTAATGGGAATTATTGCTGCCTCATTGCTTGTGTATTTTAAAGCGGCTGATCCGGAAACGATACCTCAATGGGCTCATATTACTTATAATGCAGAAGGGAAAATTCATGCCATTCCTTTATGGATTGTGGCAGGTTGTTATACGGCTATATCGGCCGGGACCTTACTTGGAGGATGGAGGATTATCAGAACGATGGGTGGAAAAATAACAAAGCTTACCCCGTTTGAAGGAGTAGCTGCTGAAAGTGCCGGTGCGATGTTGCTTTTCGGTACCGAAGCATTCGGAATCCCTGTCAGTACCACGCACACTATAACCGGAGCAATCATGGGAGTAGGACTGACAAAGCGGGTCTCTGCTGTCCGCTGGGGTGTTACCGTTAACTTGCTTTACGCCTGGATTCTGACAATACCTGTTTCAATGGCATTGGCTGCGATAATATACTGGATTTTCAGAATACTGAATTTCGGCTAGATCCGGTTACCGGATGATAAAAGGGGTGAATGATTACACAGGTAATTATTCACCCCTTTTTTATGACTAAGAAAGTCAATGATTTTAATCCGTTTTTTTTGTTGTCCCGGGAAAGTCCTGCTTTACTTTAATTCGAGGATTAACGAGGTTTTCGCAGGAATGACAATGTTGTGCAAATCACTGATGGTCTTTCCCGACATGACTTCCCTGGCTGTGGTGAACCCTCCAAGCGATTCTGAATAACGATCTGTATTTAGTGTTATAACCTCCTCATTCAGGTTAAGGATAACCATCACGGATTCCATAGCGTCATACCTGTAATAGACATACAGGTTATCGCGCGGAGTATAATGTTTTAGCAATCCTTCATGGATCAGTCTATTCCCTTTTCGCCAGTTGACCAGTTTTTTCATGAATTGCTGTGCATCAATCTGATCAGTTGTCAGACCTTGCAGTTTAAACCCGTTTTCCGGGTCACCTGGCCATCCGCCTGGAAAATCTTTTCGGAGAAGCCCATCGCCATCGCGCTTAAAACCCGTCATCAATATCTCACCGCCGTAGTAAACCTGGGGGATTCCCCTGGTCGTCATCAGGAAGGTCATGGCCGTTTTGAATTTTGACAGATCGTTACCGATGGCTGTAAAAAACCGCTCGGTATCGTGATTATCGGCGAAAATGACAAGATTATCAGCTTTAGGATAAAGGTAGTCAAGCGAAAGTGTTTCATAAAGCCGGTTCAACCCCTCTTTTTCGGTCATCGATTGTACGATGGCCTCCTGCAGCGGGAAATCCATGAGAGCTGGCAGACATGACGTATATCCGTTGGGATTACTTTTCCCTTTTTGCCAAAAGGATACCGCCGACGGGTTTGTGTTCCATTCTTCACCAACTATGTTGAAATCAGGGTATTCGGTCATTACCTTGCATGTCCATTCCGACATCATCTGTTTGTCGGCATAGGGATAGGTGTCCATCCGGATGCCAGCGAGTCCAACATATTCTATCCACCATATCGAGTTTTGTATCAGGTAATTAGCAACATATGGATTCCGTTGATTCAGGTCGGGCATACTGGGCACAAACCACCCGTCGGTAAGTGCCTTTGCATCAGCTTCTGCAACATATGGATCCTGGGTTACAGATTTTTTGTGGTTGGTAATCTGAAAGTCGGGATACCCGTTTATCCAGTCTTTCATCGGCATATCGCGCATCCACCAATGGCTTGAACCACAATGGTTAAAAATCAAATCCATCACCATCTTAATCCCTCTCTTCCGGGCTTCAGCACTCAGTTGCCTGTAGTCGTCATTTGTGCCGAACCGTCCGTCAACTTTATAAAAGTCGGTGGTTGAATAGCCATGATACGAAACCCGCGGCATATTGTTTTCGAGTACAGGATTTACCCATATGGCCGTATAGCCATTCTCCGAGATATAATCGAGGCGATCCTCTATTCCTTTGAGATCACCTCCGTGACGACCATCCGGATTTGTACGATCTGCTTTATCAGGCATCTCTGCTTTTGAGTCATTCGCAGGATCTCCGTTTGCAAACCGGTCAGGCATAATAAGATACATAACATCAGAGGAATTGAACCCTATCCGTTGGGAGGAGCCTTTTTCGCGTGCTTTTAATTCATAGGGTGTGGTAATTATAATTTTGCCCTTTTGTTTAAATATGATTTCAAATTTGCCGGGCTTCACGTCGGGGGCAAGCAGCAGATTGAGGAAGAGGTAATTTTGATTTGCTACTTTTGTAACTGACACTAATTCAACTCCTTTGTAGTTGATTTCCGGATTGGTGTCCGAAATCCGGTCGCCATAAATCATCAGTTGAAGCGACGGATTTTTGAATCCTGTCCACCACGAAGGGGGCTCTACCCTTTTGAGTGTTGGTTTCGCAGCCGAATAACCCGGCACCACCGAATATATAACAACTGCCATTAGGGCAATAGTATAAATGGATAATCGTCTTGTATTCATTCTGTTAATGTTTGAGTTGAACTTCGGTTTTTTGATTTCCACCAATAAATTGTGCCTCATTATAAAGTGTCAGCGTAATATCCTTTCCCGAAAGGTTTTCAATACGCACAACTTTTTTATTTACACTTATTTCGAGGATGTTGTTTCTGAAGTTAATCCGGAAAGAATAGGCATTCCATTTGCCCGGCAGAATTGGGGCAAAGGATATTCTGCCGTTTCTGATCCTCATTCCGCCGAATCCTTTTACGAATGCCATCCATGTACCGCCCATCGATGTGATGTGGCATCCGTCAGCAGTGTCATTATTGTAGTCGTCAAGATCCAGGCGTGCCGTATGCAGGTATAATTCATATGCTTTTTCACCCCGCCCGATTGCACTGGCAAGAATCGTATGAATACAGGGGGATAAGGATGATTCATGAACGGTGAGCGGTTCATAAAAATCGAAATGCCTTTTAATGGTTTCCAGGTCATAGCTATCCTCGAAAAGGTACATACTTTGGAGCGTGTCAGCTTGTTTGATATATGGAGAGCGCAAAATGCGGTCCCATGACCAGTGCTGGTTGATGGGTCGCTCAGATGCAGGAATCTGATCAGCATTTTTTAAATCCTTGTCGAGAAACCCATCCTGTTGCAGGTAAATATTCCGTTTTTCATCAAAAGGAAGGTGAATCTTGCGGATGATGGAGTCCCAGTTTGCTGTCTCGGCAGTTTCATCAAATTTCCATTTCTGTTTTAGTTCACTGTATTGAATAGTGTGTTTCTCCTTAAGATATTCAATTACTTCGAGGGTATAGCCGAGTGTCCATTGCGCAATGCGATTGGTGTGGAAGTTATTGCTGACATTGTTTTCGTATTCATTGGGGCCTGTCACTCCGAGCATCATATATTCCTGGTGTTCTGATGACCAGTTTACCCGTTGTGCCCAGAAGCGGGAGATCGCGAGTAACACTTCAAATCCGTACGGAAGGAGATATTCCATGTCGCTGGTATAGCGCACATAGTCGAAAATGGCATAGGCAATGGCGCCGTTGCGGTGTATCTCTTCAAACGTAATTTCCCACTCATTGTGACACTCTTCCCCGTTTATTGTAACCATGGGATAAAGTGCTGCACCGTTTCCGAATCCCAGCAGTGTTCCGTTTTCGATTGCTTTGGACAGATGTTTATGCCTGTAAATAAGTAATTTGCGTGCAACATCTACAGGAGCTGTGGCCAGGAAGAACGGAAGACAGAAAGCTTCAGTATCCCAATAGGTCGAACCGCCGTATTTCTCACCGGTGAAACCTTTGGGGCCTATATTTAAACGTTCGTCTTCGCCGGTATAGGTTTGTTGCAACTGAAAAATATTAAAACGAATACCCTGTTGCGCTGCAACGTCACCCTCAATCGTGATATCGCTGGTCTTCCATTTTTCGAGCCATGCCTGTGAATGTTCCAGCTCGAGCTGGATAAAACCTTTATTATACGCTTTGTTCAGAAGTTTAACTGCCGCCTTATATAACTTCTCTTTCGGAAAATTTTCGGACGAGAGGTTAACCGCGAATTTTTCAACAGTGAACGATTCACCCGCTTGGATAGTTAATGAAATGATATTGGCAATAAATTTTGTCCTGTTTTCGATATCCGCTGAAAAATTAATCTTCTGTCCGTTTCGCAGAATGTTGATTTTCATGCCGGTACAAACATGAAAAAATGTTTTACGGACCTCTGAAGTGATATAACCTTCACCCGGTCTGACATGGGCTTCTACTTCGTTCCAAAACTTTTCGTCGTAATTGGCATCCTCATTCCATATATCAAAATCTATAGAGGGAGTAAGTATTAGCTTATCGGAAAAATTGAGGGCTGTGATTGTATAGGTGATGGCGCCAATTTCGGGAGAAACAATGCTCAGAAAACGGCGTGTAACCACTTTTACCTGCTTTCCGGAGGGTAATTCAGCAATAAATTCACGGTTCAGAGAGCCCGTAAGCATGTTGAGCTCCCGCTTAAAATCCAAAATCCTGGCTGTATGAAGGTCCAGTATTTCGCTGCCAACCTTTACGTCTATTCCAATCCAGTTCGCCGCATTGAGTACTTTTGCAAAATACTTCGGGTAGCCATTTTTCCACCAGCCAACGCGAGTCTTATCGGGATAATAAACACCTGCTAAATAATTTCCCCGGAGCGTTTCCCCGGTAAATTTCTCCTCGAAATTTCCCCGGTGACCAATACGCCCGTTTCCCAGGCTCATCAGGCTTTCGGTAATACGATTTTCTGCGGGATGGAATCCCTCTTCGATGATCTTCCAGTTGTCGTGTATGATGTAATTTTTCATACGTTATATTGTTTTATTTCCTTCAGTTTATCAAATGTAAAGCCTGCAAAACCGGGAATTGTATCATCCGCCAGGTGCAGTATTTCTCCATCACCAATTCCGAGGCATACCATTCCGGCATTCCGGGCCGCTTCGATCCCGGCAACGGCATCTTCAAAAACTATGCAGTGCTCAGGCAAAACATCCAATCTTTTAGCAGCTTCGAGGAACACTTCGGGATTAGGTTTGGCTTCGGCAACGGAATTTCCATCGACAATGACATCAAACTGGTCTGAAAGTTGAATCTGATCCAAAATCAACGGTGTGTTTTTGCTGGCTGAACCAATTGCTGTTTTTATTCCTTTTTTTCGTAGTTCCCGTAGAAATTCAGAAATTCCCGGCAGGATGTCGTCAGGTGTCATTTTCCTGATGAAGCTCACATAAAGCGTATTCTTCTTTTCGGCCATGGAGTTTTTTTCCTTAACCGTTAATTTTTTTCCGCCAAGTTCAAGCAGGATTTCCAGCGATTGCATCCGGCTGACACCTTTTAAACGCTCATTATCTAAGGAAGTGAATGCAATACCCAATTCCTGAGCCAATACCTTCCATGCAATAAAATGGTACTTTGCGGTATCTACGATGACACCATCAAGATCAAAAATACAGGCCTTAATCATTATTCAAATTATTTCTGATCTGCATCATGGACGAACAACACACTTACTGCAGCAATAATTAAAGATATACCTCCCAGGACGATGGCATAAATGGCCTGTCCCTGAAACAGTGACCTGGTAAAAAATCCCAGAATGCTGGCAGCAAAAATCTGGGGAATTACAATGAAAAAATTAAATATTCCCATGTAAACTCCCATTTTAGCTGCCGGAAGCGAACCTGTCAGAATCGCGTAAGGCATCGATAATATACTTGCCCAGGCAATTCCAACACCGACCATCGGAATCAGTAACAGAAACGGATCTTTAATCACATAGAATGACATCAGCCCGATTCCGCCGATGACCAGTGAAATTGCATGAGCCATTTTGCGGCTTGTCGCCCTGGCCAGTATTGGCAAGATAAAAGCCATTATTGCTGCAAATCCGTTGTAGATTGCAAACAGAAACCCTACCCAATTTGCACCTTTGTTATACAGTTCGGTAGAAGTATCGCTGGTGCCATAAATATGACTGGTAACGGCGGAGGTGGAATAGATCCACATGGCAAATAAGGCAAACCAGGAAAAGAACTGAACGATGGCCAGTTGTTTCATGGTTTTGGGCATATTCATCAAATCGGTCATCACTTCGACCATTCCGTTACGGGTATGTCCCTGACGCGTATTCAAGGCGGTAATCAGCAGGATAATCCCGAAAACTCCCAGCCCGACAGAAATGATATACAATTCTTTTTCCCATTCCTGCGAAAAAATCAGGTAGCTGAATACAGAGCCGGTCAGTAACCAGATATATCCCTGGGTAGAGAAGCTTTTCAGCAATTCGGCGGGGGAGCGGCGGACAAAATGGGCAAGGCCATGACTTTGAATATTTTCTTCCTCAAAATCTTTTAATTCATCGGGGGAATATTCTTTTGTCCGGAATACTGTCCACGACACTGCAAGGAGAAAGACAATACCTCCGAGATAAAAAGCATACCTGACTGATGGAGGAATTTTTTCGCCTTCTTCGGCCACATTGGCAACTCCCAGCCATTCACTAAGGATATAGGGTAAACCTGACGCAACTACCGCTCCTAAGCCGATAAAGAAACTCTGCATCGCGAACCCGCGCGTACGCTGTGCGGCGGGAAGCATATCTCCGACGAATGCCCGGAAGGGTTCCATCGAAATATTGATGGAGGCATCCATAATCCACAGCATTCCGGCCGCTATCCACAACGAAGGAGAATTGGGCATAACAAGCAAAGCGAGTGAAGCCAGTATGGCTCCGATCATAAAAAACGGACGACGCCGACCGAACCGGCCCCAGGTTTTGTCGCTCAGGTGACCAATAATGGGTTGCATGACCAGCCCGGTAACCGGGGCGGCAATCCATAGAATCGGAATGTCGTTAACATTGGCGCCCAGTGTTTCGAAAATACGACTCACATTGGCATTCTGCAGGGCAAACCCAAACTGTATACCTACGAAGCCAAAACTCATATTCCAGATTTGCCAAAAAGAGAGACGCGGTTTTTTAGCCATAATATTGAATTGAAGTTAACGAATCAAAATATGAACACATAAAGTGAATGAATTATTCCCGTATAAAAGGCAATTATTTAGCTTTGCGGCCTAATAACCAGCAACTAAATCAATTTGCCGATCAAAGAATCTGCTCAATAAATCACCCTTTGAATAAATAATTCAGGCAGTAGTATTCAGTTAAAATGGGGCACAGGAAAATAACGTAATCCTGATTCGGAAAACGATTCGTTAAGGGGGAAGGACAATAGATATTCTGTGGCAAATATAATTCAGTAAGATTTTTAAAACAATAGCTAAGCGCTTTTAAATCAAAATAATAGTTGATTTATTAAAAAAACCTTTATGCAAACGATTGCGAACGTATGCTGATTTCACATTTTTCTGGTTGATTCACGAATAACGAGGTTTGTATCGATATAAAATGTTTCGCCCTGGCCAGTTCTCTGAGATCCGATCCGCTTTAAAAGCACGGTCGCGGCTTTAACCCCCATCTCGTAACCATGCTGGTCAACTGAACTTAAAGTTGGCGTTGTAAAATCGGAATAACTTCCGGCTGAAAATCCCATAATGGCTACTTTCCCGGGTATGGAGATGCCCATCTTCTGCAAGGTTTTCATAACTCCGACGGCAGTAAGGTCATTGACCGTGAAGATGCCATCAGGTGGATCAGGCATCTGAATCAATTTACGGGTGGCCACAGTTGCCATTTCAAATGAATCGGCAACAATCACATATTCTTCATTATATGGAATGTTATGCTCCCTAAGTGCCTCTTTGTAGCCCTCCAGCCGGTATTTCCCGATTCCGAGCGAGGCGGGCGCAGCGAGATGGGCAATCCGGCGGCAGCCAGATTCTATCAGGTGACACACTGCATTATAGGCCGCTTCCCGGTCATCAATAATCACACTGTCACAATCAAATCCTTCGGGAACCCTGTCGAAGAAAACCATCGGTATACCGCTTTCTTCCATGGTTTGCAGGTGAGCAAAATCTGTCGTGTTTTTTGAAATGGATATCAATGCACCCTCTACCCGGTTCGAAAGCAGTGCCTGTGCGTTGATGACCTCCCTTTCAAATTTTTCGTTCGATTGGCAGATCATCACATTATAGCCGGCATCGTAGGTAACATCTTCGATCCCGCTGATCACCGATGAAAAGAAATAGTGCACGAGTTCAGGAATGATCACCCCGATTGTATTGGTCTTGCTGCTTTTCAGTGATAAGGCCACGGCATTGGGTTTATAGCGAAGTTTTTTTGCCAGTTCTTTAACGGCGTCTTTGGTTGCCCTGCTGATATCGGGATGATCTTTCAATGCCCGGGATACAGTGGATGCCGAAATACCAAGCGCTTTGGCAATGTCCTTTATGGTAGCCTGACTGTTCATCACGTTTCGTTGGTTCTTTGGGTAAATGAGTTTTCTAAAGTAACTATTATTTATGGATTAACAAGATTGCTGATTATTTCAGTCTGTTGAGCAGAGTTTTAAAGATAAGATTTAACTGTAAAAAGAGGCATTTAGAAAAACATGTTTAATAACATGTCGGGTGCAAACGTCACCGCAAACGTTTGCATAATAATTATCCTATTTCGTCTAAATAAGTCATGGTTAATTCGTATTAAAATGTGTTGATTTGTGTTACCAAAATGGACTTGGGAAAGGATTCGTGGAGGTAAGCAATAGATATTCAGAAGCGTAAATTTTAAAAATGAAAATTTTTATCCGTGATTTATGAACCATTAATTTGACTCACATGAAATTTGAATTTATCAAAATGAAAGAAATTTTGTTTTTCCTTTTGGCATTGTTGACCTGGTCGGTGAATGCACAGGAAAAACTGATTACCGGTAAGGTCACCGATGCGGCCACCAGCGAAGCACTTCCGGGTGTAACAATTTTGAATGAAGGAACATACACTGGTACGGTAACGGATATCGATGGCAATTATTCAATAAAGACGACCCCGGAATCAAGACTTGTTTTTTCATTCGTCGGTTATCAGTCTCAAACAATCAGTGTTGGTGCCCGGCAAACTTTAAATGTTTCACTCGTTGTTGAAACCAAAGGTCTTGAAGAGGTAGTCGTGATCGGGTATGGAACCGTTAAGAAATCGGATGCCACAGGTTCATTGTCCACCGTAAGTTCAAAAGATTTCAACAGAGGGAGTTTTACATCACCTCAGGATCTCATTGTAGGTAAAAGTGCGGGTGTATCAATTATTTCAGCAGGCGGGGCTCCGGGAAGCGAAGCAACTATCCGCATCCGGGGTGGCTCTTCATTAAATGCTTCAAACGATCCGCTGATTATTATCGACGGTGTTCCAATAGCGAATAATAATATTTCGGGAAGCTCCAACTTCCTTTCATTTGTTAACCCCAATGACATCGAAACATTTACCGTATTGAAAGATGCCTCTTCAACCGCAATTTACGGCTCCAGAGCGTCAAATGGGGTTATACTGATCACCACAAAAAGAGGGGCATTAGGTAAACGGATGGAAATTACCTTCGATGGTAAAACTTCAATTGCCAGTGCAGTTGAATTCCTCGACTTATATTCGGGTGATCAGCTCAGGAATATTGCATACGAACATAAGAATTTATACAGCCCTGATACCTATAGTAAGCTCGGTTCGGCAAATACCAACTGGCAGAAAGAACTTTTTCGCAATGCAGTTACTCACGATCATAATTTAAGTTTAACCGGTTCATTACCTTCTTTACCTTTCCGCGTTTCTGCAGGGTATACCGACCAGGATGGTATAATGAAGAATACCGATATGAAACGTATGACAGCCGCTATCAGTCTAAGTCCTGTGTTGTTAAATGGCGATTTAAAATTGAATATCAATTCGAAATGGATGAATAGCGATCATAATTTTGGAGATTCCGGTGCTTTGGGTTCCGCGACCAGAATGGATCCTACGCAAAGTATTTACGATGACAGTGTGCTTGGTAAGACCAAGGCTGCCGGATATTTTCAATGGAATACTTATGGAGCCAGTCTTGGCACACCTAATCCGGTTGAGCAGCTGATGGCAGCAGACGATAAATCGAATGTCAGAAGAAGTATTGCTAATTTCCAGGCCGATTATATAATCCCGTTTCTTCCCGATCTAAAAGCGAATTTAAATGTCGCAACCGACTTTACGGAAAGCACAGGACATAACAACCGCCCTAAAACATCACCGGGTAATCTTACTGCACCAACTGTTGGCAAAACAAGTAGTTATACCGGAAAAAATTATAACGATCTGCTCGAGTTTTATTTGAATTATGCAAAAGACATTAATTCCATCAAGAGCAGAGTTGATGCAACTGCCGGGTATTCATGGCAACATTTCAAACGTAAAGGTTCAAATTACAGGCTTGGTGTCTCTGATTCGATCACCTCGTTTATAACAGAAAATTACCTGGTATCCTTCTTCGGACGAATGAATTATTCCCTGATGAACAAGTACCTGCTCACTTTTACTATTCGTGATGACGGTTCATCACGTTTTGCAGAAGGAAACCGGTGGGGACTTTTCCCATCCGCTGCCTTTGCCTGGAAAATAAAGGAAGAGGCGTTTCTTAATAATATTACTGCAGTTTCGGATTTGAAATTAAGAGTAGGCTGGGGGATTACAGGACAACAGGATATTGTTGGAAATGATTATCCCGCCCAGGCAAAATATATTCTTTCATCTCCCGGGTCTTATTACCCGATCGGAGGAGTTTATCTTCCGACATTACGCCCCAGTGCCTATGATCCTGGTATCAAATGGGAACAGACTACAACCCAAAATTTAGGATTGGATTTTGGATTCCTGAATAACCGGATTAATGGATCAGTTGATGTCTATAAACGCGATACGGACGATCTGTTAAATGAAGTTACGATCCCAAGCCTTAGTAATTTCAAAAATACATTACTCACAAATGTGGGTAGTCTTGAAAATAAGGGTGTTGAAGTAACCCTGAACCTTGTTCCGGTTTCAAAAACTGACATGTCACTGAACCTGGGATTCAATTTTACGTATAATCAAAACAAAATAACCAAGCTGCTGATCAGTGACGATCCGGACTATATTGGGATTTTATATGGCGATGCAATGTCTGGCATGAACCAGGTAACACGGGTTGGATATCCTGCATACTCCTTCTTTGTGAACAAACAGGTATACGACGCCGGCAACAATCCGATTGAAGGACTCTATGTCGATCTTTCGGGCAAAGGTGGTACGGTGAATGGTAATACAGCCGATCAATATATTTACCATGATCCTGCTCCCGATTACATGCTAGGCTTCTCTGCACAGTTTTATTATAAAAACTTCGACATTTCTGCTTCATCTCATGCCAATATCGGAAATTACGTCTACAACCAGGTGGCTGCCGGCGCCTCGTACGATCAGATGTACCAGATTGGTTACTGGAGAAACAACGCGACATTTCTGAGTGATACAAAATTTGTGAAACGTCAGTTTACAAGCGACTATTTTGTCAGCAATGCCTCCTTCTTTAAATTGGACAATATCAGCACCGGTTATAATTTCAACAATGTATATGACCAGTTGAACCTTAGGCTCAGTCTTACTGTTCAAAACATACTGACGATTACAAAATACGAAGGTATTGATCCTGAGGTACCCAAGGGTATAGATAACAGTTTCTATCCCCGGCCACGTATTTTTACACTTGGTGTGAGATTAACCTATTAATTGTCTAAAAACAAAAAGATATGAATAATAAATTTTTAATATCAGGAATTCTATTTTGCGCATTAATAATCACTTCATGCGTGAATGATCTGGATGTAAAACCACAGGATCCGAATACCATACTGGCGGGTAACCTGGGAGATAATCCAATGTACATGAAGCAAACACTGGGGAAAATTTATTCCAGTTTCGTACTCGTGGGACAAGGCAGCAGTGGAGGTGCCGATATCGCTTCATCGAACGATAACTTTTTTACGACCATGAGGGCACTTTGGAACCTGCAGGAAATAACCACCGATGAATCTATCTGCGGATGGACCGACGCGGGTATTGCTGATTTGAATACCCAAACCTGGAGTGCCAATAATCCGTTTCTTACCGCGCTTTATCAACGTTTAGGATTAAGTGTGACATATGCAAACGATTTTATCAAGTTTACTAACGGAAATACCGATCCGGCCGTGATGCAATACAATGCTGAAGCACGTTTCTTGCGTGCACTTGCCTATACCTGGAGCATGGACCTATTTGGTAATCCGCCTGTTACCACTGATGCAGATGGTGTCGGCAAATTTTTCCCCAAACAACTGGATAACGATTCAAAGGCAGGAAGAATTAAATTGTTCAATTATATCGTGTCTGAATTGAAAAGTATCGAGCCAAAACTGGGAGAACCAAAGTTTTCGTATCCCCAGGCCGACAAGGCTGCCTGCTGGATGTTGCTGGCCAGGGTCTACCTGAACGCGGAGGTTTTCACGGGAACAGCAAAATGGGATAGCTGCAAAATCTATTGCGATAAAGTGATCAGCAGCGGAAAATATTCATTGGCAACCAACTACCGCCAGAATTTCTGTGCAGACAATGACGGCACTCACAATCCGGAAATGATTTTTGCCTGGGAATACGATGGTATCAACACACAGGGGGATGTAGGAACTACATTCATCATCGAATCGTGCAGCGATGCAACTTATATCAGGGCAGAAGATTTTCATGGATTGACCTCGAATACCAACTGGAATGGAAACAGGGCCAGAAAACAATTTATGAATATTTTGGTTGATACTCTAACCACTTATGGTAATGTGAGAGTTCCTGCCAGCGATCCGACTTTTGCCCAGTGCAAAGACAAACGGGTATTTATGAAACAAAAGAAAAGCATAGATATTCCAAGTCCTTCCTCCGATGGATATGCAGGGATTGGTGTTTATAAATTCACTGCTAAAAATACAAACGGAACGCTGCCGGCTAATTTTAGTCCTGCCTTTGCCTGTACTGACTGGCCAATTTTCCGTTATGCCGATGCTTTGCTGATGAGAGCCGAGGCTTTACATCGCTCAGGTAATAATGTTGCTGCACTGGCTGATGTCAATGCGGTCAGGACCCGTGCTTACGGAAATGCGACAGGAAATATTACCGCGGCACAGTTAACCGATCAGTTTTTATTGGATGAACGTGGCCGCGAATTTTATTATGAAGGTCAGCGACGTACCGACCTGGTTCGTTTTGGCAAGTTCACTGACGGGAATTATAACTGGCAATGGAAAGGCAATACCTATAATGGTGCAAATACGGATAAACATCTGAACATTTATCCGATACCCGGTGCAGAAGTATCGGCTAATCCGAATATCAAACAAAATCCTGGTTATTAATCTTTTAATCCATTCTACGATGAATAAGAAATTAATTATATTTATAACTTTCATTGGATTGACCGGCCTTTTGCAATCGTGTGAGAAAGACGAAACAAGAGTTGTTATCTTGGCCAATCCCATTGCACCCACACTTACCACAGTTCCTGATCTGACGCTCCAAAGAGCCAAAGGACTGGATACTTTAGTATTTGTTGGTACACCTGTGGACCCGGGTTTCCAGGCTTCTGCCACCTATTTTCTTGAAGCGTGTCCCAAAGGCAATAACTTCAAAGACTCCGTCTTAATATTAAGTAGTATTACAGATCTTCAGATGAAGATTACAGTAAGCGATCTTAATGGCCTACTGCTTAAGAAATTTCCTGCCGACCAGGTATCTCAGGTTGATTTTCGGATAAGATCTGTCTTAGCGGTAGATGCCGGGGCCGGGGCAAAACCAATGACCTATAGTTCGGCAACCAAATCAGTTGATGTCACTGTTTACGGTTTACCCCGTCTGGATTTAATAGGGTCAGGAATTACGCAGAAAATTGAATCGGCCCTGGGTGATGGCAATTTCACCGGTTTTGTAAAACTGGATAAAACCAAGCCCTTTACATTGAAAGATCCCGATGCAGGAACAATATATGGTGCCAATGGTGCAGCACTTGCGGTAAATGGCCCGGCTATCAATGTCCCGGATGCCGGAAACGGATGGTATAAACTCTCCGCCAGCATACCTGCACTATCGTATACTCTCGCTCCTTATATGGTGGGCCTTATTGGCTCCGCGACTCCTAACGGATGGAGTGCTCCTGATTCAAAAATGGATTACAATGCCGCAACAGGTCTTTGGTTTATTACCCTTGATCTGACCGTTGGCGCCATCAAGGTCAGGTATAATGATACCTGGGGTGCAATTAATTTAGGACTCGGGGATGCGACCCATCCGGGATATTCATTGTCCAACCTGTGGAATGATGGCGGCAGTAAAGATATTCCCATTGATGTGGCAGGTAACTATACTATTAAAGTTTTCATTGGAAGTACATATAGTATGACAATTACAAAAAATAACTGATGTGATAAGTGATTCGTTTAAATCAATCTATTGATTCATCAAATAAAAAAATAAGTATGAAAAAAATATTCATTTTCAGAATATTGGCCGTCCTTATCACTGCGACAATTTTCTTTGGAGCATGTACAAAGGAAGACACGGATGTCAGACTGGCGCCCAAACTTTCGACCTCACAACTCTTAAATGTCAAGTCTGATTCCGCAACAGTCGTAGGTTTTGTTGTTGCAGAAGGTGAAGGGTTCACAGAGAGAGGTATTTGCTATAATACTGCTGCCGCTCCAACAATTGCAAACAACAAGGTCGTTTACACAGGTTCGCTCAAGTCGGCAACCTATACCGTAAAATTAGGGGGGCTTGCCTATGCTACCAAATATTATGCACGGGCTTATGCTACAGGACCAGAGGGGACTATCTACGGAGAAGAGGTAACTTTCACCACATTACCGGTTGTTCCAACGCTGACTACTGCCGCGATAACGGCCGTCACCGGCAATTCAGCTGTGGGTGGGGGCAATGTTACAGTTGCAGGTGGTGCAGAAGTTACAGTCCGGGGTGTCTGTTTTGGAATAGCTCACAATCCAACAATTTCCGACAGCAAGACCTCTGATGCGAAAGGTCCTGGTGCATTCATTAGCACGCTTGCAAACCTGAAGGGAAATACAACCTATTATGTACGTGCTTATGCGACCAACAGTGCCGGCACAGGTTACGGCCCTGAAGTAAGTTTCAAGACCCTTGTCGATTTGCCCGTTGTTACAACTTCTGCTGTAACCGGTATCACAAAAATCTCCGCAGTCTCAGGAGGTGATGTCACCTATGATGGTGGTGCAATCATAACCGCCCGCGGACTTGCCTGGGGAACCGGTGCCAATCCAACCACCGCCGGAACCAAAATTGACGGCGGTACCGGAACTGGTACGTTTGTGAGCAACCTTACAGGTCTGACTCTCTTCACAACCTATCATGTCAGAGCTTTTGCCACCAACAGTGCAGGTACAGCTTATGGAAGCGATATAACGTTTACTACTTTAGCAAATATCCGTACCTGGAATATTCCCGGTGATTATGTCGCGGCAAGCTATCCCGGTTCAGCATTGGCGGACTGGGCTCCTGACAAATCGCCCCAGGTTATAAGTACCGTTTCCAAACCTGACAATCTGGAAGGTTATGTGAATATGGCAAAACCAACGAATGAATGGAAATTTGCCACACAGGCCAATTGGGACGGACCGAATTATGGCAATGGAGGAGCAGGTAAGCTCGATGGCAATGGGGGAAACTTCAGTTCTCCGGCAGGATATTACAAAATTAATGCTGATGCTGCGGCTATGACCTACACCGCGGTTGCCACAGTTTGGGGAGTCATTGGTGAGGCATCACCCAATGGCTGGAATGATGAAACACCGTTGACTTATAACCCTGCATCACGCACCTGGCAAGGGGTCATACATTTAAAAAAGGCTGACATGAAATTCAGGGCAAATCACAGTTGGGACTTCAATTACGGAAGTTCAACCAAAGATGCGAATCTGAATGCCGGAGGAGATAATATTCCGGTGGCATTGGAAGCCGATTATTCTGTTACTTTAGATTTAAGCCATCCAAATGCCTATACTTACAGCATCAACCATTGGGGTATTATAGGCGATGCAACCGCCGGCGGCTGGGGTTCTGACCAGAATATGACCTGGGATTCAACGCTTAAGGTTTTCAAAGCTACCATTCCTTTGTCGGTTGGTTCCTTTAAATTCAGGGCAAACGACGGCTGGGATATCAATTATGGCGGTAATCTTGATGCGCTTACCCCGGGTGGTGCCAATATCGCGGTAGCAACGGCTGGTAATTATACAATAACATTTGATCCATGGTCATTAAAAGCCACATATACTAAGAATTAACAATTATTCTGAAAATGTACTGAATGATTGTTACCTGTCAAAAACCTCTTCTCAACATGGAAGAGGTTTTTGGCAATTTAAAATTTCCCGACTTTTATAACAGAAACTTGTTTTATCTAAAATTCACCCCATGCACCGAATTGTTTTACTTGTTCTCACCTTGCTGCTCTCCCTCCCGTTGTTTTCACAGGTGATTACTACGGTGCCTGAGCTGGTAACTGAAAATCAGCCGGTAACAATCGTCTTTGATGCTTCAGGAGGGAATGCCGGGCTAAAAGATTATACCGGTGATGTATATGCCCATTTAGGAGTGATCACAGATAAAAGTTTATCCTCCTCCGACTGGAAGTATGTAGTTGCTGAATGGGGCATCAATGTCGCAAAAGCCAGATTGACCCGAACAGCACCGAATCTATATAAATTGGAGCTTACACCCGATATCCGGCAATTTTTTGGTATCGCCATAGCCGATAAAATCCTAAAGCTTGCTTTTGTTTTCCGTAGTGGTGTGCTGGTCGGTGGTTCATTTCTTGAAGGAAAGGACACAGGTGGAAAGGATTTCCTGGTTGATGTTTTTGAGCCGGGATTGAATATTGCGATTACAAAACCAGTGTCTAACCTTATTATATTGCCCAACACTGATCTTCAGTTTGCTGCCGCTACAACAGCTGTCTCCGATATTCACCTTTTTCAGAATGGTGCTGAAATAAAAGCGGTTACTGGTACAGGGCTGGTTCATACCTTTAATTTTTCGGTTCCGGGAGACTACTGGTTAAAAGTAGTCGCGACCAGTAGCACAAAAAGCGTGTCTGATTCCGTGTTTGTAAATGTACAGGATAACCAGGTTGTACAGCCATTACCCGCCGGAGCAAAAAAAGGAATCAGTTACCCCGATCAGCATACTGCGCGGCTGGTTTTATGGGCTCCTTACAAGGCCTCTGTTCACGTTATCGGGGAGTTTAATAACTGGATTCCATCTTCCACCTTCCGTATGAAAAAAGATGGGGACTACTTCTGGATCGATATTTCAAACCTGGTGCCCGGGAAGGAGTACCCCTTTCAATACCTTGTTGACGGACTTTTGAAGATCGCCGATCCTTATACCGAAAAAACATGTGATCCGGATAATGATAAATACATTACAACGATCACCTACCCGGGATTAGCTCCCTACCCGGCTGGTAAAACAGAAGGGATTACGGGAATTTTGCAGACCGGCCAACCAGCATATGCCTGGCAGATTAATAATTTTGCAACTCCGGATCCCGATACAATGGTAGTTTACGAATGTCATATTCGCGACTTCGACGAACGTCATTCCTATGCAGGAGTGATTGATCATCTCGATTACCTGAAGGAATTAGGGGTAAACGTTCTTGAACTGATGCCGGTAAATGAGTTTGAAGGGAATTCAAGCTGGGGCTATAATCCTTCGTTCTATTTTGCCGCGGATAAATATTACGGGCCGAAAAATGACCTGAAACGACTTGTGGATGAATGCCATAAACGGGGTATTGCTATCGTAATTGACATGGTGCTGAATCATTCGTACAGTCAAAGCCCGCTTTTGCAGCTTTATTTTGACGGCTCGAAGCCGACATCTCAGAATCCATGGTACAATCCGCAAAGCAATTTTACAAATCCCGATGCTCACTGGGGTTATGATTTTAATCACGACAATCCGGTCACCCGTGAACTTGTGGATAGTATCGGTTCCTTTTGGATGAGCGAATACAAAATCGACGGATTCAGGTTCGATTTCACGAAAGGATTTTCGAACAATATCAAAGATTCCTCCGATCCCTGGGGCAGTAAATACGATGCGCAGCGCGTAGCAAATCTTAAAAGAATGGCTGGCGAAATATGGCATCGAAATCCCGGGGCACTCGTTATTTTTGAACACCTTGCCGACAACAGTGAGGAAAAGGAACTTGCTGAATACGGAAAAGGAATTTTGTTGTGGGGTAACCTGAATGGCCCTGCAACCGAAGCGGCCATGGGATATAATGAAAACGGAAAGTCGGATCTGAGCTGGAGTTCCTACGTTAATCGCGGCTGGACCAAGCCTTCGCTTATGGCATATATGGAAAGTCACGATGAGGAGCGGTTGGTGTACAAAAATATCACCTATGGAAACACAGCCGGCTCGTATCGGATTAAAGATCTCCCTGTTGCATTAAGTCGTGCAGCACTGACAGCGGCTCTTTTAATCCCGGTTCCGGGCCCTAAAATGATCTGGCAATTTGAGGAACTGGGATACGATATTTCGATTGATGTAAACGGACGTACAGGAGAAAAGCCGGTTCTCTGGGAGTATAAGGATAATCCCGATCGTGCACTATTGTATCGGATTTTTGCCGGGCTGATTAAACTGAAAAAAAGCTACCCTGTGTTTTCAACCTCCGATTTTACCCATTCACTCGGCAGTGAAATAAAGTGGATTAAGCTGAACCTGAATGGAGAACATGTATTAATTGCCGGAAATTTCGGAATGACAGCCTTAAATACAACCGTGGAATTCCAGAAAACCGGAAAATGGTATGACTATTTCGGAGAAAAATCGTTAACAGTGGAAACAACTTCCCACTCTGTTTTACTCGCTCCCGGAGAATATAAACTCTATTCGACACAGAATTTCAGATCCCCCGGTTCTGACAATGAGGATGAAACAGATAAGGATACAACGTTGACGCTATATCCAAATCCAGCTTTCGATTTCATTAATGTTGCTTCAGGCAGTAAAATTCATAGTATATCAATTTACTCGCTGACAGGATCCAAAACCCGGGAATTCAAACTATCGGATATGCAGGACGTTGGAAAGGATTTATACATTGGTGACCTGCAGGCAGGTGTTTATATTATGCAAGCTCAAATGACAAGCGGTCAGTCAATTATGCGGAAAATAATAAAATTGCCGTAAATAGAATCTGCCGAAGAAAAGATGATCATAAAAAGTAGAAAAGCAGTGAAATCGCAAGGCCTGAAAGGATGAGAATAGAAAAATTAATCATCAGACTTCTTTTTATGTTTTTGCTGCTTAACGTTAACGCATAGATCATTTTCATGACATTGTTGCTGTTGGTTGCATTAAGTATGGCCAAAGCAAGGGTTGTCTCATTTATTGAGCTATTGTGCTGAAGTAAATTAAGTACAAAAGGATCAATATCGGTGATTCCAACGATAAAAGCCAGTGAAGTCACCCCCTGGTTACCATAGGTTTTCATGACATATTCGGTAATGATGGCAAAGAAGACAAACAGCACTCCAAAAATTATGGCCGTTTTAAGTTCAAGCGGATTTTTATTACCAGCTATATTGTTGGTTTCAGCCTCTAAAGTAGCATCATCATCATTTTTTTTACCCGATATTTTCGAAAGAATAAAGCAGATTATAAAAAGAACAAGGAAAGGAATGGCAAGTATATTAACAATTGCCGGATAAAAAAGAAAGGCCAGGAAAAGAATCCTCAGGTACATCATACCATTGGCAATCATAATCGCGGAGACTGTATTTGGTCCTGAATCTTCGGTTTTTTCGCGCCTGGCTAAAATAATGGTGGTGGCTGTACTGCTATAAATTCCGCCAAGAATTCCCGTAAGAAAAATCCCTGAATGGGGGAAAACAAATTTCTTAAGCAGGTAACTTACATATGATATTCCGGAAACGACCACTATTGCAAGCCATAAGTGATAAGGTGACATGGGAATCTGTTCCGATATGATCTCATCCGGAAGAAGCGGCAGAATTACCCCGGCGAAAAGGATAAACATTCCCAAAGTCATGAACTCTTCATCGGAGGCTTTTTTTGACAGGGATATAAAACTTGTTTTGAGCTCCGTTAAAATCAGAATAACGACAACAAATGATAGCAGAAGCCAGACTGGCTGGGTAAAAACCATTATACTCAGGCAATACGTCAGTAATGCCAGTATCGTACTCGTCATGCCGTAGTTTTTATACTGATGTATTTTCTGAAAATACTGGACAGATAGCAGGAGGCCGGTAATTATAAATCCGATAAGGAAAGGGATGTATGATTTTGGGTCTGCAATGAACAGCACATATCCTAACAGGCCAATAAATGTAAAAGTCCGGTCAGTTCCGAAAAGTAGATCCTCATTTTCAATCTCATGATGGCGCCGCTGTTCAAGTCCGATAATCAGGGAAAAAACCAGCACCAGAAGGAACCGGATAAATTCGTCGGGGACTAAATTCTCTATCGACATAGGTTATTGGATGAATTACAAAGATAACACTTCGGATATCATAATAGTAGAGCAGTGTGAAATTAAGTAAGAGCAACTGGCTATTGGCTTCTGGCAGCTGGCTTCTTGTTGCCAGATATTTGGCAGGGAACACTAATTGGTCTTTTAAAATTTTTACTTGTTATTAAATGTAGTTAAATTCTTGTGAAGTACTTACTGCAAGTAGCTAATTGCTGGTAGCCAGAAGCCCTTATAAGTTATTCAATCCTAAACCCCACCTTTTTCAGATCCTCCCAGAATGCCGGGTAAGATTTTGTAATAACCTGCGGATCGTCGATAATTATTTCGGGATTCACCATGACAGCAGGTGCAAATGCCAGGGCCATCCGGTGATCGTGGTAAGTGCCGATTATCGGGGGTTGAATTATCATACTTTGTTTAACTTTTCCATCCCACGCGAGCTCGCCATTCTTTGGTTCGGTAAGTGTGGCTCCAAATTTTGATAATTCGGTTTGCAAGGCCTGTATCCGGTCGGTCTCTTTAATTTTAAGGGTTGCAAGGCCTTTAAAGTGAAAGGGGATTTTGCTGCATACGGCCAGTACCGCAAATGTCTGGGCTATATCGGGATTTTCGATAAAATCAATTTCTATGCATTCCGGACCAGGCGTATTTAGTTTAGAGAGGCGTACATCATTTCCCTCCTGTTTCGAATGAACACCAAAATACCGGTTGAACCATTCTGCCTGCGCGGCATCTCCTTGCAGACTTTGAAGATGTAATCCCCTGAGCAATAAATCGCATTCATCCGAAAGTGCCGCCATTGCGTACCAGTAGGAGGCACCCGACCAGTCAGCTTCGACTGTGAACTTTACAGGGGTGTAATTTTGCTCGCCGATCCGGATTTCATTGCCAATCCAGTCGTAATGAATTCCGAACTTTTTCATTAACTGAAGGGTAAGTTCGATATAAGGTTTAGACGTGATCTGGTTGATTAGTTTGAGCGTCATTCCGCCCCGGACGGTGGGTGCAATCATCAGCAATGCGGAGATATACTGACTACTGATACTGCCATCAAGTTCAATCACCCCGCCTTTTAATGAACTTCCGTGTATACGTAGCGGAGGAAAACCCTCGTTTTCAGTGTATTCAATCGAAGCGCCCAGTTTGCGTAACGCATCGACAAGAATTCCTATGGGACGTTGCCTCATTCGTTCAGAACCAGTCAGTGTCCATTCACCCACTATTTTGGATAAGAAGGCAGTTAAAAATCGCATTGCTGTTCCGGCATGACCAATATCGAAATGATTCGTGCCTGAGTTGAGGAGGCTTTGCAACACCCTGGTGTCATCACTGTCTGAGAGATTACCAATTTCATAAGGTGAATAGCTTAATGAGTTGATAATCAATATTCTGTTGCTTATGCTTTTTGACGAAGGGAGGGTTATTTCTCCTTTCAGCGATCTATCTGTTTTTTTAATACGGTATTGCATGGATATTCCTCAAATAGTCAAGTGTTTGAAATAGTCTAATGCTTCAAATACAAGTTCCTTGTCACAATTCTGGTTAATGGCCACATCACCGGTTGAGGGAATCAGTGTGAAATTGACGCGTGCTCCTTCGTTTTTCTTATCATGAGTCATAAGCTGATAGAGCGCCTCAAAATGCTTTTCTTCAATGCGCATTTTGCCATAGACCTCAATCAGCCAGCCAGACAATTCATTTAGCGTTGTCAAAGGAAGATGACATAACCTGTGTGAAAGATAAAGTTCTGCAATCATACCGAAGGCAACGGCATAACCATGCAAAATAGGGCGTCCTGATTCCATGGCAAAACTCTCGAAGGCATGTCCGATCGTGTGCCCGAAATTCAACGCCTTCCGGATATTTCGTTCATTGGGATCGCGAAATACGAAATCATCTTTAATGGCAACCGAGCGGGCAATGATCCCGCGAAGCGATTCATAATCTATGTTTTCCAAATCGAAATTGCGTACTTCTTCCAGGTGATCCGCGGAGTTGATCAGTCCGTGCTTGATCATTTCGGCATATCCTGATCTGAAATTCAGACTGTCAATGGTTTCAAGAAACCGGGTATCGATCAGCACTGTATTGGGCTGATTAATAACTCCAATCTCATTTTTTAAGCCATTAAAGTTGAATCCCGTCTTTCCACCAACCGATGCATCGACCTGTGCAAGAAGGGTCGTGGGGATATTTACAAAATCCATTCCTCTTTTCATCGTTGACGCGGCAAAACTTCCAAGGTCAGTCAGCATACCTCCACCCAGGTTTACAACAAGCGATTTGCGGTCAGCACCATTCTGGCTCAGAAAAAGCCATATTTTTTCGACAGAGGAGAGTTTTTTGTTCTCTTCACCCGAAGCAATCACTGCTTTTTTAAGATTTTCAAATCCAGGCGTCCTGCTGATGAGAGGCACGCACAGTCTGTCACAGTTTTGTTCCGTAACAAGAAATACTTTATCTTTGGGATAGCGGGAAAGGATATTACCAAGCTCATGTTCCAGCTCACTGGTGACGATGATGGAGGCATTATAAACCGGATAATTATTCATTGATAAGTTCATATGGATGCAAAGTTAAAACATTTTGCTGGTATGGATTCCAATTGTCGGTCAGGAAGAGTATTTAATAACTTTCGATATGAATTTTAATAATAAGGCAGGGGTGAAGCGAATCAGAATTACACTTCTGATTATTGGCATTTGTTGGCTGCTGGGGATGTCAGTCCTGATTTTTATGGAAAAATTTACGGCTCTTGCAATATTGGCCGGGCTGTTTTTTGTATTTGCCTTATTGATTGCGCTATTGAATTTCCAGTTCGTCAAAATAACTTTAGCTAACAACCGGTTGATTGTGAGATACTATTCGGTCTTTTCCGTCGATAGGTTATTTCAGATGTTTGATTTTCCTGTAGGACAGCTACATAATGTCGAGGTGAACAAACATTTTATGGGTTTGAAATGGACCGTGAGATTTACAGTTCGTGTCCAGAAAGGATTGGCCGATTATCCGCCGGTCAGTTTCACTGCTATCCCGTTTCACAAAAGATCGGAACTGGTCATGGAGCTACGAAAATTAGTTCCTCTAAAGTAATTGTCTAAACATTTGTCACAGTTGTTAAGAATCTTTACATGAAGAATCTTTTAATATTTTCTAAACAACACATTATTAATCAGATGTAGAAATGGCACGATTCTGGAATATTCCCGGTGAATCCCGTTAAATTATCCTGAATAATTGAACAACAATTCACATTTTGGATATGGGTAAAATTTTTTGGTTTAGTGAACCCCCTTAAAATATTACAGGATGAACACCTACAGTCTGAAACTTGCCCTGCGTAATCTGTTAAGACACCAGTTGAGTTCGGTTATCAGCATACTCGGTTTAACCATTGGGTTTGCCGCCTTTATCCTGATTATGTTATTCCTGAAAAATGAATACAGCTGGGACAGGCAAAACGAAAATTATGACCGGATCTACCGAATCCAGCGGAGACTCACGACAGAAAATGATGTATCACCGAGTAGTAATCCTATTTTGAAGGATTTGCTGGTAAGCAGGTATCCTGAAATTGAAAAAATGGTTTTAATGCATCTGGCCAGTGATGAGGAAAAAACGGTAGGCGAATTCCTGGCAACATCAGCAACACGATCATTTAACGAGTTTGACGGGCTTTATGCCGAACAAAGTATTTTTGAAATCTTTACCTATCATTTCCTGGAAGGTTCAAAGGAGAAGTCATTGATTGATCCTTTCTCTATTGTCCTGGCCAAATCACTGGCCGATAAATTATTCCCCGGCAGGAGTGCTTTGGGAAGATTGGTAATTCTCAATAAAAAATTTCCGCTGGAAGTCACCGGAGTCTATGCTGAATTGCCTTTCAATTCGCATATGCGTCCCTCTTATATTATTTCACTTGAATCGATTGAAAAAATCAGGAACATTACCGAATACCGCAAAAGCTGGCGTGGTGACTTCTATGTTTATGTGCTGCTTAAAAAGGGACAGGATTTCCGGGTGTTAAATGAAAAGATCAAAAATATAACAGGTGAGTTTATCGAAAACAATAACGCAAGAATCTATTTGCATCCGCTTTCATTGCTGTATGTCCATCCCAACGAAACTCATGGCTACTGGATTGCTCTTGTGATATTCAGGATAATAGCCGTTTTAATTCTTCTGCTGGCCTCGTTCAATTATATAAACCTCACCATTGCAAATGCAATTCTTCGCGCGAAAGAAATTGCAGTACAGAAAGTTAACGGGAGCGGACGTGGCAGGATTGTGATGCAGTTTTTAGGTGAATCGGTAATTATTTCACTTGTCGCTTTTGTTTTTGCACTCTGCATCACCGAGGCACTGTTACCGGCCTTCAACAGGATTGTAGTGAGTGAGCTAAAGATCATTTATTCCCGTGACTGGCTGTTTCTCATTAAGATGTTGTCGGTTGCTGTGCTGGTCGGGGTGTTATCGGGCATCTATCCGGCGCTGATTATGTCGAGGTTTAAAGCGGTGGATTTGTTTCGGAATTTTGGATTTAACGGGAAATCTGACGGGCAGATACTTAAAAAAGTGTTGGTAAGTGCCCAGTTTGTTATTTGTATTGCTTTGATAATATTAAGCATATCTATATCACGGCAGGTTAATTACATGATGACCAAGGATCTGGGTTTTGAAAAGGAAAACCTGCTCATAACGAAATTCCAGGTAAGCCGCCGAAATGCTGATTTTAAGGTTTTAAAAGAAAGGGTTTTAAAATATCCTGAAATTACGGATGTTTGTTATACCGATAAACTTCCGTTTGGCGGGAATAGCGGGTGGCCAAAAAACTGGGAGGGTGGTGCAACGGATGAAAAGGAGAATGATAATTTTTATTGGGTCAGTTCTGAGTTCGTAACGACTATGAAGATGGAGATTGTTGCCGGACGGGACTTTTTACCTCAATTTACCGCAGACTCCGGAAAATCTGTTATTATCAACGAAACTGCGGTGAAGCGGTTCGGATGGAGTGATCCGATCGGTAAAAGAGTGGATGACAACCGATATACAGTTGTCGGAGTCGTAAAAGATTTTCATCCCTATGGCGTTAATAATACAATAAGGAATTGCATGATGACTTTAGATCCGACACCATTGAAAGGAAGCCAGGCATTTGCATTCAGAATAACGCCAGGGAATATGATTAAAGCAAGAGAAGTATTGACCCGTGAGCTCGAAGCTTTTTTTCCCGATGATGCATTTGAAATTATCTTGTACACAGATTTTATAAATACCAACGAAGGGTACCGGAAGTTTATTTCTATTAACCATACAATAAGACTTTTTACCGTGCTGAACATTATGCTTGCAGTGATGGGATTACTGGGATTAGTGGCCTTTACGACGCGGCAAAAATCAAAGGAGATTGCTATCCGAAAAATTAACGGTTGTTCTTCAGCAAGTGTTTTAATACTTCTTAACCGTCAGTTTTTAGAGCTGATATTGTTTGCCAGTTTAATTGCATGGCCGGTTGCCTGGTACGCGAATGCAAGGATTCCCGTGGCATATAAATGTCCCGAAAGGATTGAAACATATCTCTTTGCTACAATTGCTCTTTTGGTTATATGTTTTGTCACCAGCTTGTTTTATACGGTAGCAGCAGCATTAAAAAACCCGGTTGAGGCGCTGAGGTATGAGTAAGATCCGGATCGGGATATCATTAATTAAAGCATAAAATGAATTGGTTGTAGATCAATACGACGGCAAAAATCCAGGTGCTAACAGACAAATTAGGAATGCGAAGCGAACAGATAAAAATTGGAATGCACTAGGTGCAGCGCACCGTAAATATTTATAGCAATAATACCGATTCAGGAATCCTTAGGTGCAGCGCACCGGTGATATCCTGATATTTTTAGTAACGCGAAATCTTTTTACTACCGACGGAAGTTTATAATGAAGCAATTGCCCGACTAAGCATTTCCTTAATTTCGCCTGCAATTACGGCAACATCCCTGTTTTCGATCGCCAGCATCGACGCAACGGGATCGACAGCAGCCACCTCAATCTCATTTTTTCCCAACTCCTGCACAATTACACTGCATGGAAGCATCGTTCCAATCTTGTCTTCCTGCAGTAATGCTTTATAAGCGTACTGGGGATTGCATGCTCCGAGGATCATGTAATTGCGGAAATCAACATCGAGTTTTTCTTTCATCTTTTCCCTGACATTAATTTCGGTAAGTATACCAAAACCTTCCTTTTTTAATGCATCGGTTACAAGCTGAATAGCCTGATCGAAACCTGAACTGATTTTTTTGCTGATGTAATATTGCATAATATTAAGTATTAATGGTTCTGCATTTATTATTGCCAAACACACCCTGCAGCTGTCAGAAGAAAATACCTTTCCAAACAGTTACACTGCTAACATTTATCAGGAATAGTTATAAAATACCCATATCCCGATGGAATTACTCCGGCAGGTAAAAAAAATTGAAAGAGTGATCAGGTTATCTGCCTTTTCTTTTCCTCATACTCTTCTTTGCTAATTTCACCCTTGGCATATCTCTTTTTCAAAATATCCATTGGGGACTTGTATTTTGGTACAGGTGTGTTCCCTTTTGGTCGCATCGCCATAAAAATGAGGACAACAATTACTACAAGCACAACAAGGCCAATTATCCATCCATATTCCATTCCCATGGCAGTGTCTATTTCATTCATTTCATTATGATTTAGATGAATTTAACGATCATGAATTTCGATTACCGGTTCAAGATGCATATTACAGACCGGGCAGTTGCCTGGTGCATTATAAGTTTTATCCCCTTCACATTTCATTGGACATTGATAGACTGACTTTGGCCTTGGATTGCTGTCGGGTTGCTGTTCGTGTCCGCTTCCGCTAAAATATAACGGCGTTTCATGCAACTCATTTCCATGGCCCGAATTTCCGAATACTGCATTAACGTTAATCATGATAAATATTTTAGATATTCCTGTGGTCCAAAATTACGAAAGTTAAAACAAGAAGGTGTTACACATTTTAATGAAAAGTTTTCATGATTCCTCACTTTTTTAATTATGGAATTTTATTGATATAAATCAGACGATACTTTGCGTTTTCCTGAACAATTTGCCTGTAAAAACAGTTCTTTAATTGTTGAATATGCCTGTTTTGAATATGGCAGTTCAGGCTCCCGGGCTAATGCCGTTTATACCTGAGAAATCAGGGAATAAAATGACTATCTTATATAAAAGTTATATATATTTACCTAAATAAACTACTAGTCAGGCAGTTCTGTTAATAGTAAGCAATGTCACATCTTCTATAAAAAAAATTTAGAACTTCAAAAAAAGATGCCTATGGTGAAATAATAGCAGAAAAAGCGATGAAGATGTTCGTACCATCCCCACCGCAGCTTACGATTCAAAAAAACTCATGAAATGTTAATTTAAATCAGTCAAATTTATGAAAATGCATCGAATTATCCAGAGCGGTGAAAATCCGTGGACAAAATTTTTTAGAGTTATGAAATTAATTCTGATTCTTTTGTTTGGAAGCCTGGTAACTGTGAACGCCTCAACATACTCACAGAATACCCGGCTCAGTTTATCTGCTAAAAATTCCTCATTAATCGATATTTTCAGACAAATCGAAGATCAAAGTGAATTCGGTTTCTACTTTAAAATGGAGGATTTAAAAACAGCAGAGGCTATAACGGTTGACCTAAAGATGCCTTGATTGGCGAAATCCTTGATAAGGTACTGGTAAAAACCGGATTGGAATATAAGATAACTGACAGGGATGTGATTGTGAAGCAGAAAGGCTCAGCCGATCCCGTAACCCTTGTCCAGCAACAGCGCAGTGTTTCAGGAAAGGTAACCGATGAACGCGGGGGTTCACTGCCGGGTGTTTCGGTTGTCGTAAAAGGGACTGTAACCGGGGTTATAACAGATAACGATGGTAATTACACGTTGGGGAATATACCCGAAAACGCGACCCTTGTCTTCTCTTTTGTTGGTATGAAAACCCAGGAGGTATCAGTAGGGGCGAGAAATACCATAAATATTGTGATGATTGAAGAAACAATTGGTGTCGACGAGGTAATTATAACTGGTGTGGCAAGTGGTACCCCAAAACGGAAATTAGGTTTTGCCATTGATAAAATCAGTGCAAAAAGTTTACAACTCGTTCCGGCTGTAGATGCCTCCACCGCACTACAGGGTAAGGTGGCGGGTATAAAAATAACCAAAACAAGCGGGGCACCGGGTGCAAGTTCTGATATTCAGCTACGAGGGGTAAAAACAATTTTCGGCAGTTCTAATCCGCTTATCATTGTCGATGGTGTTCAGACAGAGCTTGGCCTGTCGGACGTTAATGCGCAGGATATCGAATCGATCGAGGTGCTCAAGGGTGCAGCAGCTTCATCACTTTACGGATCGCGCGCTGCCAATGGAGTGGTAAGTATTTTTACCAAACGGGGCAGTTCAATGGCCGCAGGCAAAGTACAGGTCGATTATCGCATCGAAACGGGCAAGAGTTATATTGGCTATGTTCCCCCTAAATCGATTGCGACCAATAAAATTGTCGCGAACGGCGTTGTAACGACCAATGATGATCCTGACCAGGTGATGGATAATCCGTATCCCAAGACCTACGATCATGTTTCGCAATTCTTCAACCCGGGAGGTTATACCACAAATTTTTTATCGCTCAAGGGCAATTCCTCGGATTCACGCCTTTCGGTATATTCTTCTTTTCAATCGACTAAAGAGCAGGGCATTGTGAGTATGGTAGATGGAAACAGCCGGGATAATTTCAAAATTTCTCCGATCAATGGAACCTCACAACATCAACCCTGTTTTCCCAGTCTAAATCGGATAACCGAGCCTCGGGGGCATTCTCTCTTTTACTGGATAGTGACCCCAATGCAGACCTAAATTTACCCAATGACGACGGGACACCTTACAAGGTAAATGTCAATAAAATCAAAGCCACTTCTCCCAATCCTTTGTATGAGATATCCAATACACTAAACGATAGTAAAACTCAAAAGTTAATATCCTTCGTCGGGTTGAAGTATACACCAACCGATTTTCTGCTTTTTGAAGCCTCTTATGGAACCACGCGGAGCATCGGTGACGATTTCTATTTGTCGCCCAAAGGCAAACTAAGAACCGACCTCACCGAAGACAATGGTTTCATCAGCCGGGGCCAATGGAATAATAAAGAAGAAATTGTAACGGTTGAAGGTTCTTTTTTCAAAAAATTCGGAGATTTTAATACACGTATAAAGGCACAGTTTCTTTACGAATCATCGGAAAGCAGCAGCCTGAACGGATCAGGGAACAACCTGGGAGTAAGAGGCATGGGTGTAAGATCGGTAAATCTGAGCGCCAATCAAAGTTCTTCATCGGCTACTTTTGAAAATACCGCTTACAACTATGCATCCATCATCGCAGGCGACTACAAGGATAAATACATTGTTGATGCATTGATCCGGCGCGATGCTTCCTCATTGTTTGGTTCAGATGTAAGGTGGCAAACATTCTACAGGACATCAGCAGCCTGGCGTATTACGCAGGACTTCGAAATTCCCGGCATTTAGGAATGGAAACTCAGGGCATCGTATGGAGTGGCCGGTTTACGCCCGCCGTTCGAAGCCCAGTATGAAGTATTTGCATTGGTCAACGGAGTTCCCGGAAACATGGAAACACTCGGTAATACCAAGCTGAAACCATCGTTTTCACACGAATTTGAAGCAGGTACCGATATGTTCTTCCTCGACAGATTTAATTTCAGCTTTAGCTATTCAGACGCGAAAAATACCGATCAGATTTTGAAAGTACCCGTCTCCCCGCTTTCCGGGGCCGCTTTTCAGTGGCAAAATGCAGGTACAATCAAATCGACCTCAGTTGAAGCAAGTTTGGGCTACAGTATCTTTAGAGGAAAAGAGATAACCTGGGATGTATCGCTGATGTTTGACCGCATCAGGCAAAAAATCACCAAACTAAATGCCACCCCGTATATGCTCAATGGTACTCGTTTCCGTATCGAAGAAGGTGTGGATTTTGGTGTACTTTACCTTGATAAATTCGCAAAGACCTATGACGATGTCAGTAACCAGGTGCCTGCAGGAAGAACAGTTGAAGAATGGTTTGCAGTTAACAACCAGGGATTTATCGTAGAAAGAACTACGATCGGCACAGTCAACGAAAAGCCCGTAAAAATTAAAGACGATAAAGGGAATGTCGTAGCATTGCCGGCGGCAAACTTCAATCCCGATTTCAATATGAATTTCACCTCCACGTTAGCCTACAAGGGTTTTACATTTTACTTTCTTGCTTCGTGGCAGAAGGGTGGTGAGGTTTATAACCACTCGGTTCGTTACACCACCGAACCAAAGCTGCTTGATCAGTCAGGGCTCCCATGGAACGCTGTAAAACCTCTTACCTACTATGAAAATAGTGGTCAGACAGGAGGTATTTTGGGATGGGATAATGATGTACTGGCTTTCGATGCCACTTTTTTGAAAATCAGGGAAATTTCGCTGAGCTATGACTTAAAACCGGCTGCACTGCAAAAATACATCAAAAACATCCGGCTCAGTGTAATCGGAAGGAATCTTATTACACTGACTACCTATCCGGGGTTTGATCCTGAAACCGGAAGAAGTGAACCGGCCAAAGGGGTGGATTCAAATGCTTTTCGTTTTGATTCAAACGATTCCTATCCCCTGTACAAGATGGTCAGTGGCTCAATAGCTATAACATTCTAATAATTAACACGATGAAAACATTGAGATACCTCATATTTTCAGTTTTGCTCTCATTCTCCGTTTCGTGCAATGACTTGTTTAAGGATCTGGACGTAAGGAATGAGAACCAGCCGAATATAGCTGATTTATATACGCCGGAAGATTTTTATGCCTTATTGAAGAACGGCTACAATACCTGGTACAACGGGGCTATTGCAGCAAGTCCGTCTATAGCATTTGGCAATGCCCAGTTATTTGCCAATGGAACACCCGGATGGGGCTCAGGCCCGCTGTGGTTTATCCCCCGGCAACCTTTGTTCAATGATCAGAGTCCGGATCCGGTTATTGTAATCAATTTCGGCGCCTGGTACAATTTCTATTCGGGAATCGGAACAGCCATCAAGATGTCAAAAATTCTGGATGAGCCTGAATTCAAATTAGAGTTACAGGGTACAGATTATACAACACGGGCAAAGGCACATGTATATATTATCCAGGCATTGCTGTACGGCAACATTGCCCTGCTTTACGATAAAGCTTACCTTTTTACAGAGGAACATGATGCGATTACCTTCGATTATGTGGCAAACACAAAATCATATAAGGATGTGATGGCCTTTGCCGTTAAACGGCTCGATGATGCAATAGCCTTGATTCAGACTGACCCTGTCGATGCCGACTATCAGTCTGTCATTGCAGGTGTGGAATTCAATAAGGCGAGATTACTCCAGTTTGCAAATTCGATGGCAGCCCATTTTCTTGTTTCAAATGCACGCACCGCGGCAGAGAACAATCTGACCGACTGGGCTAAAGTGAAAAGTTATGCCGAAAAAGGGTTGCAGGAAGATTTTAATGTTCTTTATGAGCCAGGCTGGAGAGGAAAAGTAATGACACGCGACGAAGGGGCCAACTACCTTGCATTGTATAACTGGCACTGGATTCGCGGAAACCAGTGGCTTATCAACAAAATGGCCCCCAATGATCCGGCAGCTGTTTATCCGTGGCCTGTGGGTGTAAACAGACTGGGTGAAGTTAAAAATCCCTCGGATTTAAGGTTAAATAAATACTTCAAATGGGATGCACAAAGCGACCAGTGGTTTGGCTGGAGTCGTGTGGGAAGGCCGGGTTACGGTTATTTCATCCGTTGTGAGTACAGGTACTGGAGATATTATGATGTTATCGATGCGGAAGAAGGTTATGTTGGCCATTTCCTCAAGGCAGAAAATGATCTGTATCTTGCTGAAGCTAAAATACGGCTCAACCAGGTTGCCGGTGCAGCTGCTTTAATCAATACAACCAGGGTAGGTGTCGGCGGGTTACCACCCGCAACTGATGGTGACAGCGATCTGCTTGAAAAGCTTTTTTATGAACGGTATGTGGAGAGCGATCTGGTATGGGCTCACCTGGGATATTTTGACAAACGACGTCAAGGTCTGCTCTTACCCGGAACTGCCTATCATTTCCCGATCCCGGCTCCGGAACTGCTGATGCATGGTCAGCCGGTTTACACATTCGGAGGTGCACCCGGAAGCGAGATGTAATTAAAACTTATAAAATTAAATGTTATGAAACGAGTATATTTACACAATACAAATGAGAATACTCTCATTCCGATGGATCGGAAGAAACTATCCGCCCGTGGAATTTCGAATTACTCACGGATGAAAAAGATCATACTGATTACTCTGTTTACCTGCTTTTTAACCTCCTGCGATAGAGACATGGAGTTTGATGTAATATCAGTAACAGAACCTTCTCTGACGGTGGTCGCCGAAACGAGAACCGGAAGTGGAACAACAACAACGTATACCAAAATTAATGGGGCTGAAATTAAATTGTATAACAATCAGGCAGATTTCAACGCCAATGCAGCACCTTTTAAACAAAAAACAACAGGTCCGGACGGGAAAGCCCCCTTTACAAAAGCTGACCTTGTACAGAAAGGGATATTTTATGTAAGGGCAGCTTCCGGAACTTTAACGGGAACCGGAACTACACCGTACATGCTGCTAAATGATGGCGAAACGGTCCTGCATATTGTGTTGCAATAATATATCCTGGAATGCAACCCTGGCTGTTTGTAGTTGTCAGGAATTAATCTGATCAGCTGCAGACAGTCCATTAACAGTCGCTGGTAAATACTAAGTAATGGAAACTCTTTATTGTCGTATTTTTGACCCCCAACCCCCTGAACGGGGCTCATGCTTCTAGTATCAACAGTGCTTGTGAGAAGCGAAAGTCCCGATTTTTTCGGGATTTAGGGGTAAATCAAGAAAAGAATACGACATTTATTCATTCTTTTAACTTAAGATACCGGCATAATTCTTTTTAAAATGAAACCCGTATCAATTCTGTTTGGCCTGTTGGCCTGTTTCTGGTTCACAAGTCCGGAGTTAAGGGGTCAGGAGCGTCCCCGTCCCGACTGGAAATCATTACCCGTGGTTAAGCCCGAAGGTGTTCAGGAGGAAAATATTAAATGCTATACCCTTGACCCTGGTAAATCGGCCTGGAAGCAACCCGTGTTTACCTACAACCAGGATATTGCCGTTAAACCTGTCCGGTCAAAGGTGATCGTCCTGGTTTATAATCCCGTCTTAAAAACAAAGGGTAATGTAAGCCTTATCGACTATTTAAAAGCACACAATCCCCGCGAATATTCCGACACGCTGGCCGATGTGGTAAGACGGGCAAGCAAAGGATACATTAATTATAAAATTGTCGACTATATTGAAGTTAACGGTTTTTCCGAAAAAGTGGATGGCTATGTCTATACCGAAGAGAGGTTCCTCAATGACCGTAAGATCCGTGATTACCGTAAACCGGACAGATCGGACTACCGAAAGATTTTTGAAAAAAACAACCTGATAAACCGATGCAGGGACGAGAACATATCCGAAATCTGCTTGTGGGGTGCAGGGGGTATGGGCTGGGATGAGTTAGCCATGTATATCCCAAACCGTTATGCCCGTTTTGCGCCTACAAAAAATCCATGGTTTTACAGGCCGTATGAAATACCCCCTGAAATCGGACATACTATTTGGGTTATGGGATTCAATTATGAGGTTGGCACCGACAACATGATTCATGCTTACAATCACCGTATCGAGAGTATTTCGGCCCTGGTATACGGTCATGGCGAATGGGAAAAGGAACTTGCCGGCCGCGATCCTTATAATACCTTTACAATGCTTAACCTCGACCATCCCGGAAAGCCTTCACAGGTGGGAAATGTACATGTTCCTCCAAATGGAAAATCGGGCTATGACTACAAGCCAAAGGACGAGGTGGAAACATACGCCCATGCCTGGCAGACTCATTATCCTGACATGAAAAATGTCGGACATAAACCATTCAGAAGCAGTGAATTCGGAAATAATCAACGCGGATACCAGGAATGGTGGATGTTTCATATACCTTCCGGCCCTGGATATACAAAATGGGGATACAATAACTGGTGGGTGTATATTGGCAATACTGACGAAGATCTGCCATTTATGACTTCGGAAGATTACCGGCAGGAGACCTTCTCTCCCGCGGGTTTTTAAATGTTTATTGCAAATCGATAAATTAAGCAATATGCGAATCAGAATTATCTACCTGTTTTTGGCGTTAATATTCCTGGGCGGATGTAGCCGTAAGGAAGCAGTTACTACAGAAAGTTTGCTTCTTGAAATGACCAGCCGCGAAGCGTTGGCCCGCTTTCCTGATCCGCTTTTTGTACTGCGTCAGTTCAGCAGTTACGACCGGGCAATGACAAAGCCGGGTGATCCGTCATGGTTTGCCAACTGGGATCGTTCTATGTTCATCCGCACCGAAACAAATGAAGGGAGAACGGAACAGGTAATGTTCGATGCAAAGGGGCCCGGAGCTATTGTCCGTTTCTGGATGACCTTTGCCGGTGAAAATGCGGGAAAGGGTATTTTACGTATTTATTTTGATAATCAGACACAACCTGCGATTGAGGGAAAAGCCCTCGATGTTCTGAGCGGCAAACTGCTCACCGGAGAACCGCTTGCCTCCTCCGTTTCCGATTCCACCAAATACGAAATGCGGGGTCACAACCTGTACCTGCCACTGCCCTATTCGTCAAACTGTAAAGTAACCTATCAAAGTGAAAACATTAAGGATGCGGGAGCAAAAACGGGTGGCGAAGCCGTATATTACAACATTAATTACAGGACCTATAATTCGGACGTCAAGGTCGTTACATGGTCAACTGATGAAATGTCCAGGTCAGCCTCAACGCTTGAAAATGTGCAAAAATTATTAAGCTCCCGCGATCGCGGATTGGAAAAATTCGACCCCGTCACAAGCCGGCTAACCGGCAAATTAGCTGCCGGCAATTCGGTATCACAGACCTTAAACGGCAGTCAGGCAATACGGATGATTAAGTTTAAGTTAGATCCTTCAGTCAGTCCTCGCTCGCTGCGGACCACTATCCTTGAAATTGTATTTGACGGGGAACGCACCGTCTGGTGCCCCCTGGGTGATTTCTTTGGCACAGGCTACCAGCTCCGTTTTTCTGACACCTGGTATTCATCGGTAAACACCGACGGAACACTGTGTGCATACTGGGTAATGCCATTTAAAAATTCTGCGGAAATCACCCTGCACAATGTGGGGGATGAAGAGTTTGAAATTACCGGCAGTGAGATCCTCTCAGCCCCCTGGAAATGGGACGACCAGTCAATGTACTTCGGAACATCGTGGCATCAGTTTACTCATCTGGAGACAGGCGAGATGAAAAATAACGAAGGTAAAGGCGGACCATTCGACCTTAATTATGTGGAACTTTCAGGCAAAGGAGTTTATGTTGGCGATGCCATCACCGTTTTTAATACTGTATATGCATGGTGGGGCGAAGGCGACGAGAAAGTGTATGTCGATGGTGAAACTTTCCCTTCACACATAGGTACCGGCACGGAAGATTATTACGGATATGCCTGGTGCCGTCCCGAAAAATTTGCAAACCACCCGTTTATTGCCCAACCCGACGGCAGCGGCAACTTTTGGCCGGGCTACACAGTAAACCTCCGCTACCGGGCACTTGACGGTATCCCATTTAATTCATCGTTAAAATTTGATATGGAAATGTGGCACTGGACCAGGGCAACGATCAATTTTGCACCGGTCACATTCTGGTACCTTTTACCCGGCGGCAAAAGCAATATTGAACCCGATACAGCGGGCGTTAAAGCCAGGGTCGTTCTGAAACGAAGCGACATCGTATCCCCTGCAATCGAAAAAGGAAAAATAGAGGCCGAAAATATGATCCTCTCTTCGGTTACAGGAGGAAATTTCCGTTACCAGAATTCAACCGAACATGGATGGAGTGGGAATATGCAGGCATTCTGGACCGATGCAAAACCCGGCGATAAACTTAGCCTGATATTCCATTCCAATAAAGAGTCCCGGGTTAAAGTAAATGCGAATTTTTCCATGGCTAAAGATTACGGATCATTCAAGGTTTACCTTAATGAAAAATCGGCCGGTAAATTCAATCTGTATAACGACAGTCTGATTACACGCCAGGAGTCATTGGGGAAATTCAAATTATTAAAAGGGGAAAACAAACTGGTGATCGAAGTGACCAAGACAAGCCCCGATCCAAAAAAAGCCTTTATGGGACTTGATTACCTGGAATTCATTGAATAACAATTATCTCAGACTTCGATGAAGTACATCACTATAAAAGCATTTGCAATCGCTATTTTATGGTTGCTTTTCACTGGCCATCTTTACGCACAGGCTTTAAAGAGCCTGGAGTTGCAATGGGATAAAGGACTTTCGGTTAAATCATTCAACAGGTTCCAGACTACAGGCTACCAACTTCCACTGGTCACTTTTCTGCTGAACGACAGCCTAAGGAGTACGGCAACTGCCCAAATAAATCAGGGTCTGGCAGTCATCGGTAATAAACTGACTATTTCGTTCTCTCAGGAAGCAACTCATAATCCTGCCTTAAAAGCCGAAATTACATTTACCAATATTTCGGATGACACACTCAGGGTTGGCAATGTTGTACCTTTTGGCGAGTCTGAAAAACATGTATATATCACCGGGAAAGGGACCAATGGACTGTCAAGAACCCATTTGTTCCGGCCGGGCTTTAAACCTGTGAATGTAATTGTTCCGGACAATGCCTGGGAGTTAGGGTTTGCTACAGTTAATGTGGATAACGGGAGCAGTATCTGTGCCTTGATGCGTCGCAATCCTTTAAAAATTAAAAATGCAGTGCGAAGGCGGTTTGAAACTGTTATCTATCCGGGAGGATCGGTCAGCTATAATCTTTGGATGGAAGCCTATATCGGAACCTGGCAGGAAGGTTTGAGACTGATGTTTCACGACCGCTTGCTGTATGATATTGAGTCTGGCACATTTGACAATCATTTGTACGAACGTGAAGCACTGAAATGGATCAGGCATGCTTATGTGGGCCATTTTGTTTCGGCCTGGGATCAGCATTTTTACAGCTGGCAACAGCAACGGTACACGTTTCCCGAATTTGAGCAGCAAACAGAACTGCTTTACGGTGGTGACGATTACAATATTATCTGGCACGGCTTCCCGATGTTGGGGATGGACCAGCGTAATCAGTGGGATATGTTCCGGGATATGCCGGGTGGAATCCCGAAAATGAGGGAACTCTCTGACAAGTCGTTCAAATCGGGGTCTTCATTTATGATTTCATACAAACCATGGGATTTGCCAGCTGGAGGAAGTCAACTCTTTAACAGTACCCGGTATAAAGATCCGGTACAAGGTCTTGCCGAATTAACCAGAGAAGTAAACCTGCGTGGGGTGATGTACGATACGCGCAGCGAATCATCCGAAATTCTACAGAGAAGTATGGAAAAAGTCAGGCCTGATTTTGCCATTTTTCCTGAGGGCATGAGTGTTCCTTCCGCCATGCAAAACTGTGTAGTGGGCCGGGTGCATGCCGCGCTAACCCATGCACCAATGTTAAACCTGAATAAACTGATCAAACCTGAATTTGCCATCTTCAGGCAGGTAGTAATAACAAAGGAATCGGTGAAACGCGATTATGCCACTTCTTTCTTCAACGGCTATGGGGTTGAAATGCACCTCAAAGTATCGCCGCAATTGGCGTGGTTACAGGATTTATACAGGTATCTGGGGCAAACTACCCGCATTCTGCGTGATAATTCAGCGCTGTTTGTTGATGGTAAACTGGTTCCACTTGTTCCTACAACCGTTGATAATATTTGGGTAAATGGCTGGTTATCTGCTCAAAAGAACATATATACAATTTATAGTCTCAATCCCCAAGGATTTAACACCACACTTTTTGAGGTTGATCCTTTGGAGAATACCCACCTGGTCGATTTGTGGAATAACGAAGAGATTGTCCCTGTCAGGGTTGGCGGCAAATGGCTGGCCCGCGTCTCTATCCCGGGCTTTAATTCAGCTTTCCTGGATACGGAAAACGAGGGTGCCAACGGGTGTATTGCACAATTCCCTTCACTGATTACCGTTACCGGAACGCAATCGGGCAACCTTTCCTTCCGTTGTAAGGAAGGCTCACAAATCAAACTATGGAAGGGCAATCCTTCTTACCAGGAAAAAGCGGTTGAATTGAAACCGGGTAACTATTCCCTGAATGCCATTCCGGGATTTGCGGGGTATAAAGGCAAAGTGGTCATTCAGTTATTTCAAGGGAATGATCTGACCGACCAGCGCGTGATTGGAAGCGGATCAAAAAGCCAGCCCGAAACAGTGGCATTTGCGAAATCAGAAGGAAAAACAACTTATAAGTCAGATAACCTGACTGTTGAACTGCTCAGACAACAGGACATTTTAAAAGTTTCCTATAAAAATGGGGCACGGGTTGAGGTCTCGCCACGCGATTTTCCTTCATATCCGGCAGTAATCCTGAACCAGCCTGATAGCCAAATTAAATTACTCGAAAAATTCGGTCGTTATGAGGGCGATTTTATTGTCCGTTTAATTGATAATCAGGAGAAAGTGATCGGTCAGTGCTCGGTTTACATGCCTTACGGGTACCCGCGCATTGCATTTTCACCGGCAAAAACGCCTGTTTCGAAGGAAACACCTTCGGATATGGTGCGTGTTCCTTCGGGCAACTTTAAATTTAAAGCGGCACATATTGGTGACTGGGATCTGAAATACCCGCTGGAAGATACCGGAAAAGTTTTTGTGATGGAGGAATATTACATGGACAAATATCCAGTCACAAACCGCCAGTTCAAGGACTTCATTGACAAGTCAAATTATAAACCGACCGATGCTCAGAATTTTCTAAAGCATTGGATGAATGGTCAGATTCCGGCCGGCGAAGAAGATTTTCCTGTCGTGTATGTCAGCTATGAAGATGCCAGGGCTTATTCAACATGGGCAGGCAAGAGGCTTCCAACCGAAAACGAGTGGCAATATGCCTCACAGGCCGGCGACGACCGCTTATGGCCCTGGGGTTCTGAGAAGGATACGACCGGTGTGCGCTGCAATCCCGGTAATGGCATCCCTGACCCTGTTGGGAAATATCCTACGGGAGTAAACCCGCTGGGAATTTATGATCTGACCGGATCGGTATGGCAAATTACGGGCGATATATATAAAATAGGAGTAATCGACTATTTTATCATGAAGGGAGGGTGTTATTTTACAACACTCTCATCATGGTGGTATGTAAAAGGAGGAGCACTCCCGCTTATCAACCGTCAGCAACAATACCGCGTTTCGCAGGGTTACGAACGGGCGGCAACAATCGGGTTCAGGTGCGTAAAAGACTCCAATTAATTGTAAAAATTTTGAAAGGCGTTACAAATGAAGATAAATAGGAACAAAACATTTGCAATAATTTTCTTTATTGCATTTATTACCTTGATGGTAAAACATACAAATGCCCAGACTCCGGGTTCCGTGGTGATTTCAGGCCAAAACGGGATTGAAGTAACCGCGCTGAATGGTAAAGATCTTTCCAAATCATTGCCTCTTGTATCTTTTCTGATTGGAGAAAAACAGTATACTTCGCTGGATGCGAAGACCGAAAATGGCAGGAACTGCATTCCGGGGGTTATGGAAATTTCGTGGGAGATCAGGGAATACAGTCCCGGCTCCAAAATACAGGTAAAATTCACCAATATTTCGGCCGACACCGTTCTGCTGCATAATGTTGTTTCGTTTGGACAATCACCAGATCACATTTATATTACCGGCAAAGGTGACCACGGGTTATCGAGGACCCACCTTTTCAGGCCGGGATTTGATCCGGTAAATGTAATTGTCCCCGATAATGCGTGGGAACTGGGTTTCTCCGCGATAGAACTGACCGAAGGGAAAAAGACATGTGCACTGGTCCGCCGCGACAGGGCTTCAATTAAAGACGGAAAAAGGCGGCGGTTCGAAACAGAACTTTTCCCCAAGGGTACCGTGGAATATACGCTATGGGCCGATTCCTATGAGGGAAACTGGCAGGAAGGTTTGAGGGTCATGTTCCAGCAGCGGATGCTTTATGATGTGGAGCCCGGCAAATTCAACAATACGATGTTTGAGCGCGATGACCTGAAGTGGGTCCGTCACGCCTATGTCTCTCACCTGATACAGAACTGGGATAATTATTACTACGATTATACAGATGGGAAATTTCATCTGGAAGATTTTGTGAAAAAAGGGATCAGGTTATATGGAGGAGATGATTTTATTGGCATCTGGCCCACCTGGCCTACCCTTGGACTCGATCAGCGCAACCAGTGGGACCTGTTCCGTGACCTGCCCGGCGGTATGGAGCAGATCAAAAAACTGGCCGCGATGTGCAACGGGTATAACACCCGCCTTTTTATCTGTTACAATCCGTGGGATGAGAGCACACGCAGTGAAAGTCACACGCTGGGGATGGCTGATATTATCGCGGCAACCGGTGCCGACGGCGTCGTACTGGATACTAAAGGCGAGTCGAGCACCGAACTTCAGCACGCGGCCGATTCGGTTCGCAAAGGAGTGGTGATGTACAGCGAAGGGATGGCTGTTCCGCGCGATATGCAGGGAATTGTTTCGGGACGGGTGCACAATGCGCTGTATTATTGCCCGATGCTCAATCTGAACAAGTTTATCAAACCCGAATTTTCGATATTCCGTGTTGCCGAATTATTTAAAGAACCCATCAGGCGCGAATACAGCGTGGCCTTTTTCAACGGGTACGGCACCGAAATGAACATTTTTGCCCCCGGAAAACCGGAATGGGCCGATGAGCAATACCTTTACCTTGGAAGAACTTCCCGCATTTTGCGTGAAAACACCCGTAATTTTGTTTCCCGGGATTATATTCCGCTCATACCCACAACCCGCGACAGCATTTGGGTCAACCAATGGAATACAGCTGACAAAACCATTTACACTATTTACAGCCTGATACCCGAAGGATACAAGGGTAATCTTTTTGAAGTAAAACCGCAGGAGGGCTGGCACTATGTTGACATTTGGCACCATCGTGAACAAGAACCAAAACTCGTTAAGGGAAAATGGCTCGTTGAAGTTGAATCAGATGCCTTTAATCAATCGTGGCTGGGTACCAACAACGAAGGGGCGGTGGATTGTATTGCCCGCTTTCCGGAATTGCTTACCGTATCCCTCGAAAGCGATGTTCTGGATGTGAATACAACAAAAGGTAAAGAAATAAAAATCTGGGCAGGTGTACCCGATTATGAGAAAAAACCGCTGGTTCTTCCGGCCGGAAAAAATTCTTTGCGCCTGATGGAACATTTCGGACGATATGAAGGGCGTTTTATCATTCAACTGTTTGAGACTGGGATTCTGCTCGACGAGAAAGTTATTACTGTGATCCCGGGAACACCACGGCTCGTAAACCAACCTGAAAAAACTCCTGCCACAGCCTCAGTTCCTGCCGGTATGGTAAAAATTCCTGCCGGGAAATTCCTCTTTAAAGCGACTAACGGCGATGAATTTATCCCTTATCCGAAGCATAACCAGGGAAAGTCATTCGATATGCCCGCTTTTTACATGGACAAATATCCGGTAACGAACAAGCAGTTTAAAGCATTCCTTGATGCAGTTCATTATCAGCCGAAAGATTCCGCCAACTTTCTGAAAAACTGGACGGGCAGGGAAATACCCGCCGGACAGGAAAACTTTCCCGTTGTGTATGTTTCATTTGAAGACGCAAAAGCCTATGCGGCATGGGCCGGAAAAAGACTGCCGACAGAAGTGGAATGGCAATATGCAGCACAGACTTCCAAAGGCAATGAATGGCCCTGGCAGCAGAAAAAACCTGTAAAAAGGGTGGAGGAAGTAATCACCAATACCCTCACAGTTACTAAACTGGAAGGGATCGATCCCCGGTTTGCCAATCTGGGCGATGGAAAACTTTACAAGGTCGGGAAGTATCCAAAAGGTGCAAATCCATTTGGCCTGCATGACCTGGTGGGCAGTGTCTGGCAGCTGACAAACGATCTTTATGCCAACGGGAGCTACCGATATATCATTATGAAGGGGGGCAGTTATTTCAAACCTTCGTCATCGTGGTGGTACGTGCAGGGAGGGCCGCGCGAATTGCATTACCGGCAATACCTGCTGCGCATTTCTGAAGGATTCGAACGTAATGCAACTGTCGGTTTCCGCTGTATTAAGGATGCACAATAATCTGGTATTCTGAAGAATGAAAAGTAATTAAGTTAATAGAATGAATAAATGTCGTATTCTTTTCTTGATTTACCCCTAAATCCCCTAAAGGGGACTTTCGCTGCTCACAAGCACTGACGACACTAGAAGCATGAGTCCCGTGCACGGGATTGGGGGTAAAAAATACGAGGATATCCGGCCGCAAATAGTAATTTTATATATTCAAGCAGTCATCACAGGTGAGTGATCAATTAATTAAAATCTTTTTTTCTCATGAGCAGAATAGTTACAGCTCTGATATTTTTCTCAGCTATCGCATTCAATGCCTGGTCGCAGTCCTCCGCAACCAGCCAGTCGTTTTATTTAAACAACAAGGCGCCGTTACTTTTGAAACCCTACATGGAGCTTCCATTGGGAAATATTCAGCCACAGGGCTGGCTCAAAGATCAGTTACTGCGGCAGAAAGATGGTATGACCGGAAATCTGGATGAAATTTACAAACCTGTAATGGGCAAGCGCAACGGGTGGCTCGGAGGTGATGGTGATGTCTGGGAGCGCGGCCCTTACTGGATAGACGGCCTGGTTCCTCTCGCCTATATCCTGAATGACAAAGGTCTGATTGAAAAAACAAAACCCTGGATTGAATGGACCCTAAAAAGCCAAAGAGCCGACGGTTATTTCGGGCCGGATACCGACCGCGAGAATGAACCAGGTCTTCAGCGCACCAACGCGCAGGACTGGTGGCCTAAAATGGTGATGCTGAAAGTGCTGCAACAGTATTATTCCGCCACCAGCGACCAACGGGTGATCAAGCTGATGCTTAATTATTTTAGGTATCAGCTCAGGGAATTACCTGCCCGGCCGCTCAATAACTGGACCCATTGGGGAATGGACCGGGGTGGCGACAACCTGATGATCGTATACTGGTTGTACAACCTGACCGGTGAAAAGTTCCTGCTTAACCTGGCTGAACTTATTCACCACCAAACAGTGAACTGGACAGATGCTTTCCTGGACGGTGATCTTTCAAAACAATGGAGCTTTCATTGTGTCAATGTTGCCCAGGCCATGAAGGAACCCATTGTTTATTACCAGCAGAACCAGCATCCTAAATATATCGGTGCTGTAAAAAAAGGCCTTGGCGATTTGCGCCATCATCATGGTATGCCACACGGATTGTATGGAGCCGATGAAATGTTGCATGGAAGCAATCCGACCCAGGGATCCGAACTCTGCACTGCAGTTGAAATGCTGTTCTCGATGGAGACAATACTGCCGGTTACAGGTGATGTTGAATTTGCCGATCATATCGAAAAGGTTGCTTTTAATGCGTTACCTACCCAGGCAACTGATAATTACGACAGCAGGCAATATTACCAGCAGGCTAACCAGGTTATGGTTTCGAGGCATCCGCGAAATTTCAATACGGCATACGAAGGGACCGGGCAACTCTTCGGTGAGCTTACGGGCTATCCGTGCTGCACCTCAAACATGCACCAAGGCTGGCCCAAGTTTACCCAAAATCTATGGTATGCAACCGCCGATAAAGGGATTGCAGCCCTGGTTTATGCGCCTTCAAAAGTGACTGCAAAGGCAGGAGACGGCTCTACGATTGAGTTTTCGGAAGAGACCAGTTACCCGTTCGGTGAAAATGTTAAATTCACATTCAAGGCAGCCAAAACGGTCAGTTTTCCTTTCCACCTGAGAATTCCGGCGTGGTGCGAAACAGCCGTAGTGAAAGTTAACGGGAAAGTGTGGGATGACTATCCGGGTAACCAGGTCATTAAAATTAAGCGTGAATGGAAGAACGGAGATGTGGTGGAACTCACCCTTCCGATGCAATTAAGGTACGACCGCTGGCACGAAAATTCTGTCGCCATCGAACGCGGACCCTTAACATTTGCGCTGAAGATTGGTGAAAACTGGAAGAAAGTTACCAATACCGACAAGTACGGTCCTTTCTATTATGAAGTTGAGCCGACCACCCCGTGGAATTATGGCCTTATTGAATCATCGCTAAACAACCTGGCCGAAAATTTTGCGGTGACTAAACCCAATGTTTCTCCCGATTCCTATCCCTGGAATCCCGAAAACTGTCCCGTGGAGATCAGGACGACCGGTGTAAGGATTCCTTTTTGGACTCTTTATAATGGTTCAGCAGGACCTTTGCCCTATAGTTCACAATACCAGCTCAAAACTGATGCTCCGGAACAAATTACTTTAATCCCTTACGGATGTACAACTTTGCGGATTTCTGAATTTCCTGTTGTACGGCTAAAACAATAATCAACACATTTAAAATCAGGCAGGTTTTGCAATGAATAAACTGATCATTTTCGCCGGTGCACTCACTTTAGTTTTTTTTGATTCATGTCAAAAGAAACCGTCATATCTGGCCTCTTTGAATGCGGGCAAAAAATTTCCGGTTTATACTACCTATGCCGCAGCGCAGGAACGATCGGATTTTGTGCTTGACGAGGGCTACGAATTCCGGTACGATGCAGACTCATTGGGAGCCGATTTCACAACAGATACCGGCGGTGATATTTGTGTAGGATTCCTGAAAAACGGAAAATGGGTTTACCGTGTCGCAGATATGGCTAAACCGCCGGTGATTACGGCCTCCTTTCCCGACATGGTCAGCTATGAATACGAACCGTTCGCAGGTATCAGCGTGTCGGGAATGTTTATGACTTACTCATCGCATTCTGCGCTATTGGAGTTAACCATTACCAACAGTGGCAAAGAGGAATCAGAAATTACCTTATTCCCGTTTATGCGAAGCAACAGCCGGTCATTCCATTCGGTTGAATTAAATACTCAGGAGAATCTGATCTCTTTTTCGCATGAGGAATATCCCGATGGATGGACTCTCTCACATAACCTTCCCCACACCGACAGTATTCGTAATATTTTCATGCTTTCCAGCCCGCCGGATGAATCTCTTGCCTTTTCGGGCGAATCGGGTGAATCGCCCGCAATACCATCCCCATTATTCTTATCCCGTAAACCGACACGTCAGCTTACCGGCCGGATCTATTCACCCGAAGGAGTCCGCCTACCAGGCACTCCCCCTTTGAACCGTTTGCAATTAGCGGTGGATGATAATGAGGATGTGATAATTACCGAGAACAGCAGTCTGTGGGGAACTACCCAGCCAACACTGGCCCGGGATGGTTACTTTGGCCTGGAAGGTGGAAATATAAATCCTGAGGCTAAAACATTCCGCTTAACCGGCTACAACGAAATGCAGCAAAAACAGGCAACTGTAACAGGTCATTTTAAAGATGCTACAGAACGGTGCGATCTCCATTTATCGGAATCCGTAATTCCCGTAATTTCATCCGTTAAATATGAAAACAACCGTCTTGAATGGACAAAGCCCGGCAAGGAAGCAACCTTTTCAGTTTACCGGCGGACATACCCCGAACTTACCTATCACCGGATTGCCAAAGAAATTGTTGATTCAATTTTTACCGATACAACTGCTGAAAAGGGAAAAATTTATGGATATGTGGTGACCTGTTCGGTTAAGGGGCAATCTGGAATACAGTCACGCGAGGTGGTAAATATTCCGGCAAGTGATTTTTCCAGGTATGTGAATGAAGGTGTCCTTCCTGACAGAATTCCCGAAAATGCACGGATTGTAACACTGCTCAAAAAGCTCCGGATTGCACCGGCAGCTTCCGCAAAATTCAGGATAATCAGATCGGTAAGCGATACAGGTGAACGCCGTGACAGCATGTTGATACTGACAAAAAAATTACTTGATACCGATATCAAACCATTTATTCAGGCGAATGAGAAACTTCTCTCCACCCTAAAAACATTCGGTTTCCGGAATCAAAAACAGGAAGCGTTGTTCTGGAGCAATGTCAACATGATGCGGCAGTGCTTCTATCCGCCGCAGGCTAAATCGGATTATAATTATTACGTTTTTTCAAGGGAACCGACCTGGGGCTGGGGTCACGGAGGACAGGTTTTCCACGAAAGTATTGTCATGCTTTCGTATGCCGATGTTGATCCCGTAGGGGCAATGAACTCTCAGCGTGTATATCTGCAACGGCAATATCCAAATGGCTATATCAATTACCGGACAGGCTCTTTTTTGGATGAAATTATTGAATACAAAGGTGAACTTACTTCATCAGCCCCATGGTATTCGTGGCTCAACCTGGAAGTTTACAAAATGACAAAAGACAAAGGTTTTCTCAAAGAGATGTATGGATCGTCGGCGAAGTTCTATAATTTTTACATTTCCAACCGCGACAAGGACGGCGACGGGCTCTGTGAATGGGGTGGTCATGCGGTGCTCGAATCGGTGCGTGATGCCCTGGTGGCTGTCTGGGACGAAGTTGGATGGCCTGCTAACTTTGAAGCACTCGACCTCAACTGCATGCTCGTGATGGAAGCCAAATCACTGGAGGCTATGGCACGGGAACTGGGATTGGATAAGGAAGCTGATAAATGGAAAGCGGACCACGAAAAACGTGCCTCACTGATTAACCAGTATTGCTGGGATAAAGAAACAGGGTTCTATTACAATGTCAATAAAAGCGATCATAGTTTCACGTTCAAAATGGCCAATGACCTTAAACGGATGGAAATTATTGGTTTCCTGCCACTATGGGCCGGAATTGCAGACGAGAACCAGGCAAAATCGCTGGTTTCGCATCTTACCAATCCTGCAAAATTCTGGCGCAGGTATGGTATTCCGTCTCTTGCGGCAGACGACAGCTATTATAACGATAAGGGATACTGGAACGGGCCGGTATGGGTGCAATGGAATTACCTGGTAATGTCGGGCTTACTGAATTACGGTTACAAATCTGAAGCCGGGGAACTGGTTGAAAAGGTTACGGAGGTAATGTCCGACAGGCTTGGGGCAGACCATAATCTTTGGGAATTTTACAGTTCCGACGATCTGTGGGGAGGGCATCATAAAACCTATATCTGGGCCGGTATCGTAAACAGAATGATGAAGGATGTTAGCCAGGTAAAGCCGAATTAGAACGTTTTCACAATTTTCATCGTTGGTTACTGATTGACGTCGGATTTCCGCTTAGCTTTTGGGATAAAATTGTTTCCTGTATTGTGCGGGGGAATACGAGGTTACCTCCTTGAAAACACGTGCAAGGTGAAATCGGTCACAGAAACCCGATAAACGTGCGATTTCTTCGATGGGTTCAGCCGTGTGATGCAACAAAATACTTGCTTTTTGCACCCGCCGTTCCCTGACAAATTGCTGGGGAGGCACGCCAATCTCCTCCTTGAAAAACCGTGCAAATGAGTTGATCGTCCTGTTTGCCACCTCAGCCAATCGTTTATTGGTAAGACCCTCCGAAATATGGTCTTCTATTTCCCTCAAAACATTCAAAACCCGTGGATCGGTTGTTGCGAGGTTTCTGAATTCATTCGATATCTGGTTAACCGTTAAAATGATGACTTTGTAAATCAGCAGACTCGATTGAACAGACAACTGTTCATGATTTTGCTGCAGACTTAACGTGAGCTCTTCGAGGTCAGTTTTCAATTCGGAGTTAACGTTAAAGGAGAACAATTGGGGCGCGATAAAATCATAAGGCATACCTAGGTTAAAATGGATAAAAAGGTGTAAGACAGTCCCGTTTCTCAGAAATTCGGGTTCATCCGGCGCGTTGACTCCTCCTCCCTCAAGATTATAACCCGATGCGGGTATTGTGTTTTCCTTTAGCCGGCTCGAAAAGGCAGTATAAGGCGGGATCAGAATAACCTGGTTCGGAGTCATTTCAATGGTTTTCCCGGCAAAGGAAATAATCCCCCCACAGGTTTTATTCCAGTAAATTCTCCAGTAAGGAAATGACATATTGCGACTTTCCCAGTTTTTGAGCCACCAGAACCTGCAGCACAACAGACTGATATTCAGTCCGGAGAATAACTGTGGCAGATTTGATGGGTCACCTTTTTCGGGCACTTTGGAGAATCTCATCCGGGTTATTTTTTAGTTGATCGATTAAGATATACACAAAAGTAATGATAAATCGCAAAGAAAACCGATCCCGTTTCTTTTCAGAAGACAACCTACAGTCTGATTAAGGATATATAAATGTAGCGTTTACTCCTAAAGAGTCATTTCTGGTGAGTTTGATCAGATTTTTCGCAAGGATTGATTTATACACAAAAATGGTTTTCCGGTACATAGCATAGAACGAAGTCTGACATTATATTTGGCATAAAAAATCACCAATTAAATTTTATCTTTGAACTCACTCAAACTACCTCTATGCTCAAAGGAATATCCCCATTAATCAGCCCGGATCTCCTTGCGGTCCTGGCAAGAATGGGCCATGGCGATGAAATCGTGCTGGCCGATGCCCATTTTCCGGGCGAATCGTTCAATTCGCATGTGTTGCGGGCCGATGGATTAAAAATAGCCGATCTGCTGGCTGCCATTCTGCCCCTATTTGAACTCGATGCCTATGTGGCGCATCCTCTTGCGATGATGGCTGCTGTTTCGGGCGATACCCTTGACCCGCTTGTCGAAGAGGGTTATCTTCGAAGTATACACAAAACTAATCCCGGGGCTGTTCCGATAGAACGTATCGAACGGTTCGCCTTTTACGAGCGGACAAAAAATGCCTTTGCCGTTGTAATGACAGGCGAAACAGCAAAATATGGAAACATTATTCTTAAAAAAGGAGTTACTCCTTTATCTTAAACTTATATTAAATGAATAGTTCTAAAACATCCAAACTAATTACTCCCGGATATACCCTGACGTTTATCCTGGTTACTTCATTGTTTTTTTTGTGGGCATTACCTAACAATCTGAATGACATTCTGATACCACAATTCATGAAGTCATTTGAACTTAACCGGCTGGAAGCCGGGCTGGTACAGTCTGCCTTTTATCTGGGATACTTTTTGTTTGCAATTCCGGCAGCCCTGATAATGGATCGATTTGGTTATAAAACTGGTTTACTCGTTGGTTTATTGATTTTTGCATCGGGGTGTTTTTTATTCTGGCCTGCCGCCCTGGCTGGAAAATATGGCTTTTTCCTCAGCGCTTTATTTGTAATTGCTGCCGGACTCGCTTTTCTCGAAACAGGCTCGAATTCTTTTATTGCCATTTTAGGTGACCCTGAGAAATCAGAGCAGCGACTTAATTTAGCGCAATCATTTAACCCGCTTGGTTCCATGACAGGAGTCCTGGTTGGTACTGTTTTTATCTTTTCGGGAACTGAACTTTCATCTGCCGGTATCGAGGAAATGAAAGCACTGGGGACTTATAAACAATATCTGCATGATGAAATCATGCGGGTGGGCCCTCCTTATCTCGTTATTGGAACAATTATTTTGCTCTGTGCATTATTTATTTGGAAGGCAAAATTTCCGGAAGGCGACAAACGAAAAACAGGTTCCACCGAAAATCATGGAAAATTTTCTGAATTGATCAAATATCCACACTTTTTAAAAGGTGTGCTTGCTCAGTTTTTTTACGTTGGTGCGCAGGTCGGAACATGGAGTTTTCTGATCCAGTATATCAAAGATTACATGGATAAATCGGAAAAAGAGGCAGGAATATACCTTACCATTTCATTACTTTCTTTTGCGGTGGGTCGCTTTGCGTCTACTGCAATGATGAAAAAATTTGAACCTAAAAAATTAATGGGCATTTATGGCAGTATTAATGTTGTGATGGTAGCTCTTGCAGTAATCACACCCGGATTCATTGGTGGTTGGGCATTGATTCTTTCAAGTTTCTTCATGTCGCTGATGTTCCCGACCATCTTTGCTCTTGGTGTAAAAGGTTTAGGGCCAAATACTAAAATCGGAGCATCAGGAATTATAATGGCAATTATTGGCGGCGCGATCTGGACACCTTTGATGGGTTTTATTTCAGACCAAACAAATAGTATGGCACTGGCAATGATTGTTCCACTTGTAAGTTATGTCTATGTGGCCTATTATGCCTTCGCAGGTTCAACACCTTCAGGTCCGATCTATGATAATAACCAGGAGAAAGTGATTATTGCTCATTAAAGGATAAAAACACGGGCTTACAAGTGAGATGGGACTGGAAATCTGTTACAAATTACTTCAATTTCAATAACAAATAATTAATGGCTATGAAAAACTCTTTTTTATTAATGTTGATCTTTGTGTTTGCATTCAGCGTTTTTGGCCAGTCAAAACCTGATAAAATGGATTGGTGGAAAGAGGCCAAATTTGGATTATTCATCCATTGGGGTGTGTACTCAGTGCCGGCAGGCGTTTATGACGGGAAGGACATTGCGGGTATCGGGGAGTGGATCATGAACAGGGGTAAAATCCCAACAGCCAGGTACCAGGCATATGCGAAACAGTTCAATCCTGTGAAATATGATCCGGAGGCCTGGGTGAAAATGGCCAAAGATGCCGGTATGAAATACCTGGTGATCACCTCAAAACATCACGACGGCTTCGCGCTCTTCAACACAAAAGCCTCAAAATGGAACGTTGTGGAGGCAACCCCTTATGGCAAGGATTTGCTAAAGCCCCTTGCTGACGCATGCCATAAACACGGGATAAAGCTGGGTTTTTACTATTCACAGGCCCAGGACTGGAACAATCCGGGAGGGGCAGCAAGCGGAGGCCACTGGGATAAAGCCCAGGATGGCTCCATGGATGAATACATCGACAAAGTGGCCGTACCACAGGTTAAGGAAATCCTTTCGAATTACGGACAGGTGGATATCCTTTGGTGGGATACCCCGACCGACATGACAAAAGAGAGGGCGGATAAATTTCTGCCCGTTATCGCCAAATATCCGAACCTGATCACCAACAACCGGCTTGGCGGAGGCTACAGCGGTGATACAGAGACCCCTGAACAATTTGTCCCGGCGACCGGATTTCCCGGCCGTAACTGGGAAACGTGTATGACAATGAACGATACCTGGGGTTACAAATCGAAAGACAATAACTGGAAACCGACTTCGGAGATCATCCGGACGCTGATTGACATCGTGAGTAAAGGTGGAAATTACCTGCTCAACGTGGGTCCTACTTCTGAAGGACTTATACCCCAGCCAAGTGTTGAACGGCTTTCTGAAGTCGGGAAATGGATGAAAACAAACGGAGAAGCTATTTACGGAACGACAGCAAGCCCTTTCAGCTACCTGCCATGGGGGCGATGCACCCAAAAAGGGAATAAACTCTATCTTCATGTTTTTGACTGGCCAAAGGATGGAAAGATTTCAGTTCCTCTGCAGAACAAAATTACGAAAGCCTATTTACTGTCAGCTCCAAAAAAACAACTCAAGGTTGAAAAGTCGACCACGAAAAATATCATCACGCTTGATGGAAAAGCACCCGATCCCATCGCATCTGTTGTGGTTGTTGAATTAAATAGTGCCCCAGAGGTACTTCCGTTACCTGCAGCAGGAAAGGCTGCGAGCGCCTCATCAGAAAAAGAAGGTACAGCAGCTAAAAACCTATTTGACGGTAACCCTAAAAACAAGTGGCAGCCCAGGGACGATGATAAGGATAAATGGGTTGAAGTTGACCTTGGAGAAAATATCGCTATCAGTGCATTTTCGATCGTAGAACCCTGGCATCCATGGGACAATAAAGGTCAGAAAATCGAAGTACAATACAAATCAGGGGAGAACTGGGCGGTTGCATCGGCAGCAACAACCAACGGGACCGGGCATACAGCTTCTTTTGCACCTGTTACAGCCCGATATTTCCGTTTGAAAATTACTGAGGCCAAAGAACCTACTATCAACGAATGGATTCTTTATCGCGCTGATTAACTCCTATGGGCTGGTTACCTTTCAATTACTGAGTCAAACTTCGCACGCTCTCCTTTCTTTATGGACGGCGCGCGAATTTGTTTATAATTTTTATCTTTGAAAAACTAAAAGATCACAATGAGACTATTTCGGTTTGCCGGCATCATCACATTAGTCCTGGTTACGCTCAATCTCCATGCTCAGAAAGGAACATCGGATCTGAAGCGCTGGCCCACTGGTTCATCACCCGCTGAAGTGGGTAAAAAAATGGTTTTAAAATTCATAAATACACCCCATTCCCGTTACGGAAATACCCGGCCATCCACTCCTCCGACACAAATCACTTATCCTGATGTTTGTGCATGGCTTGGCGGACTTTGGTTTGCACAGGTAACAAAGGACCAGTCGATGCTTAACCAGTTGGAAGCACGTTTTAACCCGCTTTTTGATAGCCAGAAAAATTTGCTTCCAAAACCCAACCATGTCGACAATAATGTATTCGGAGCATTATCGCTGGAACTATACCTTCAAACCAAACAAAATAAATACCTCGATCTGGGATTGCCATATGCCGATGCGCAGTGGACGCTTCCTGAAAATGCAAAACCCGAAGAAAAAGCGTTCTCAGACAATGGCTTTTCGTGGCAAACCCGGATATGGATTGACGATATGTTTATGATCACGGCGGTGCAATCCCAGGCATACCGGGCTACCGGAGATCTCAAATACATCGACCGTGCCGCTAAAGAAATGGTACTTTACCTGGATAAAATACAACTCGAAAACGGATTATTCCATCACTCGCCTGAAGCACATTTTAGCTGGGCCCGCGGAAACGGATGGATGGCTGTGGGTATGGCTGAAATTCTGCGCAATCTGCCAAAAGACAATCCCAACAGAGATCGCATCATGGCAGGGTATCAAAAAATGATGGCTTCGCTGCTCAGATTTCAGACAAGTGACGGCATGTGGAGACAGATTATCGATGACGAGGAAGCCTGGAAAGAGACCTCAGGAACGGCCATGTTTACCTATGCAATGATTACCGGAGTAAAAAACGGCTGGCTTAATAAGAAAACCTACGGCGCTGCTGCCCGGAAAGGATGGCTGGCGGCCATCAGCTACATTAATCAGGACGATGAAATCACCGAAGTATGTGAAGGTACAAATATTAAAAACGACCGGAACCATTACCTGCAGCGGAAAAGGATAGTCGGGGATTTACACGGCCAGGCACCTGTCATCTGGTGTGCAACAGCTTTGCTTCGTTAATTGCATACCTCTAATTTTCAAGACATGATAACTAAACCGAACTTTCTTTTGTCGTTAACCGGAATATTTCTTTTAAGTTTTCCGGCGGCAAGCCAGCAACCAAATCGTCCCAATATTGTTTATATACTCGCCGACGACCTTGGGATTGGTGACGTTTCAGGCTATAATTCTGAATCAAAGATAAAAACTCCCAATATTGATGGCCTGATCCGCTCCGGGGTTAAGTTCACCAATGTGCATACCAGTTCATCGGTTTGCAGTCCTACCCGATACGGGATTCTCACCGGAAGATACAACTGGCGGTCGGCGCTCAAGGAAGGTGTCCTGGGTGGATACAGTCCCGCTTTAATCGAACCGGGAAGGGAGACAATTGCCTCATTTCTCAAAAAACAGTCTTATAAAACCGCCTGTATCGGGAAATGGCACCTTGGTTGGAGTTGGAGTAAAATTGGGAATAAAATGGATGATGTCGATTATTCGAAACCCGTTCTCAACGGTCCTGAGTCTAACGGATTCGACTATTCCTGGTGCATCCCTGCATCACTCGATATGGCACCTTATGTATATGTTGAAAATGGCCGAAGTACAGCATTGCCCGTCGATACCTGCAAGGCGGGCACAGGGATGGGTTTCTACCGCAAAGGCGTTGCAGCTCCCGGTTTCAGCCATGCGGCGGTTTTACAGACCATCACCACAAAGGCGCTCGATTATATCAGTCTGAACGCCAAAGGTCCCCAGCCATTCTTTCTTTACTTTCCGCTTACAGCACCACATACCCCGATTCTGCCTTCCGCTGAATTCGCCGGGAAAAGCGGTCTGAATGCTTACGCTGATTTTGTACTTATGGTCGATGGAGTTGTAAAACAAGTAGTTGATCAACTCAAAAAAGAAGGTGTTTATGATAATACCCTTATCGTTTTTACATCCGACAATGGGTGTTCTCCCCAGGCAGACTTCAAAACCCTGGAACAGAAAGGGCATTTTCCATCGTGGAAATACCGGGGAATGAAAGCTGATATTTTTGACGGAGGTCACCGGGTGCCATTTGTAGTATCCTTGCCTGCTTTAGCTCGTCCCGGATCTGTTTCCGACCAGCTGATTTGCTCCACCGATTTTTTCAGAACAATTGCTGATCTGCTCGGAAAACCTTTGTCCGACAACATGGCAGAAGACAGTTACAGTTTCCTAAAAGAGCTAAACCATACTGATTCCGATCTCCCGGTTCGTGAATCGATCGTCAATCATTCCATCGGGGGCTTTTTCGCGATCAGCAAGGGAAAATGGAAACTAATTTTTTGTTCCCACTCTGGCGGATGGAGCGACCCTAAACCAAACAGCGACAAGGCTAAAGTTCTGCCTCCATTTCAATTGTATGACATTGAAACGGATGTGAAGGAAAATAATAATCTTGCCTCAGAATATCCTGCTATTGTACAAGAGCTCACCGCATTAATAACCGCATATGTGGAAAAAGGAAGAAGTACCCCAGGCATAAATCAGTCCAACACCGGGCCTGAACGCTGGAAACAACTTACCTGGATGCAATGAACCATTTAAATTCTATAATTTTGAACCATTCTATAAACATTAAAAACACGAACATGAAATTTACAATGAAACGATTAACGATCACTGCAATCCTCGTATTTGCTTTATCAAACTTTGTAAACGCTGTCACACCTGATTTCTACCAGATTCAGACTTACCGTATTAAGAGTAAAATGCAGGAAGAACGCGTTGATAACTATCTGAAAACCGCCTATCTGCCCGCTTTGCACAAGGCAGGTATCAAAAAGGTCGGCGTTTTTAAACCAATCGCCACAGATACCACTTCGGGGAAACAAATTATTGTATGGTTACCGCTAACCTCTCTTAATCATCTGGATAAGCTGCAACAAAGCCTGGCAAAAGATGATGCATACCAGAAAGCCGGCGCAGACGTTCTGAATGCTGCCTATAACGACTTACCTTTTCAAAGGAAGGAATCAATTCTTTTAAAAGCTTTTCCGGATGCACCAGCCTATGTAATTCCCGGGCATAAGACAAAACCATCGGAGAGAATCTATGAACTGAGAAGTTACGAAGGCCCGACAGAAAATCTTTTCCGTCAGAAGGTCAAGATGTTCAACGAAGGTGGTGAAATCAAACTTTTCAAAACGCTTGATTTTAACGCCGTATTCTATGCAGAGGTAATTTCGGGAACCACGATGCCCAACCTGATGTACCTGACAACTTTTGCGGACATGCCTGCCCACGATGCCCACTGGGGTGCTTTCAGGGTTCATCCCGACTGGAAAAAACTTTCTTCCCTCGAGGAGTACAAGCATACTGTTTCAAGGTCAGTCATTTTATTGCTTCATCCAACTGATTACTCCGACTTTTAATAAAAAATTTAAATTACCGGGACAATCATACGCCTTTATCCGTTAAAACTGTATAACATGCTGTTATTAAGATTTAATTCGGGTGATTTATCTTCCGAATGAACCGTAAAGTGCACGCAAATTTCAGAAAAAGGATGTAATGGAAAGAAAATCCATGCAAATAATATATTTATTTAATACGATTATTTCATTGATTTTCAGAGCTGTTACATCCTTATTTCATGGCTCGGCATCAACTGGTCAATATTAAGAGTACAGAAATAGTTTGAACTTAGGATTTGATTTTCTTTACTTTGCAAAAATTTTTAGAAGCACCAAAACTATTCTTCAAGAAAGCATGGAAGAGAATCTGGTAATCGTCGAGTCGCCTGCCAAGGCAAAAACAATTGAGAAGATCCTGGGTAAGGATTTCCTGGTAAAGTCTAGTTTTGGACATATCCGTGACCTGGATAAGAAAGACTTCGGAGTTGATATCAACAATAATTATCAGCCCAATTATATTGTATCGGAAGACAAAAAAAAGGTTGTTACCGAACTGAAAAAATATGCCAAGGCCGCCGTCAAGATTTGGATCGCCTCGGACGAGGACCGTGAGGGAGAAGCCATTGCATGGCATTTGATGGAAGTACTGCACCTTGATCCTGACAAGACAAACCGGATTGTATTTCACGAAATTACCAAAGAGGCAATTCAAAAGGCTATTGAGAGTCCCCGCCGGCTGAATAAGGATCTTGTTGATGCCCAACAGGCAAGACGTGTACTTGACCGGCTGGTTGGTTTTGAAATATCACCTGTACTCTGGAAGAAGGTTAAGCCTTCACTTTCAGCAGGAAGGGTACAATCAGTGGCGGTACGGCTGATTGTCGATCGCGAACGTGAGATCACCAATTTTCAAAGCGTTCCGTATTTCAGGGTCAATGCGGTATTTGAGGTTCCAGAAAATAATGGGAAGGTTTCAATGCTTAAAGCTGAACTGAATAACCGTTTTGAAACGGCAGATGAGGCACGGAAATTTCTTGAAAAATGCATTGGTTCCGAATTTAAGATTGCGGATATTGTTACGCGTCCGGCCAAAAAATCACCGGCTGCACCGTTCACCACCTCCACGCTTCAGCAGGAGGCAAGCCGAAAACTGGGATTCCCGGTCGGATTGACCATGTCTGTCGCTCAGAAACTCTACGAATCGGGGTTTATCACTTACATGCGTACGGACTCAACCACTCTTTCGGATGAAGCCCTTAAAGCAGCAAAGAAGAAAATCATAGCCTCGTATGGCGACAAATACGTAAAAATACGCCATTATAAAACCAAGGTAAAAGGGGCCCAGGAGGCACATGAAGCAATCCGCCCAACCTATTTCGACCAGGAAGAAATTAAAGGCTCATCGCAGGAACAAAGGTTATACAGCCTGATCTGGAAACGGACTTTAGCGTCACAGATGGCTGATGCGGAAATCGAAAGAACCACTGTCAATATTTCTGTATCAAAAGCGAAGGAATACTTCGTGGCAACAGGTGAAGTGCTCCGGTTTGACGGATTTCTGGGTGTTTATATGGAGTCATCAGACGACGAAAATTTATCGGAAGACGAAAAAGGGTTGCTCCCACCGTTGACTGTTCATCAAATTCTGCAACCCGATCTGATACAGGCACTTGAAAGGTTTTCACAAAAGGCGGCACGATACACCGAGGCCAGCCTGGTTCGTAAACTGGAGGAACTTGGAATTGGCCGTCCGTCAACCTATGCGCCGACCATTACCACCATCCAGCAACGTGAGTATGTAATCAAGGAAGACAGAGAAGGAACGGAACGTTCGTTTCTGACCCTTACCTTGCGCGGAGACACCATTAATGAGGAGTTAAAAACAGAAATAACAGGTGCCGAAAAATCCAAACTGTTCCCTACTGATATTGGATTGGTAGTCAATGATTTCCTGGTCAAATATTTTGAGCCGATTGTCGACTTCAATTTCACGGCTTCAGTCGAAAAACAATTCGACGAAATTGCTGAAGGGCAATTGGTATGGAACGAAATGATCGATGGTTTTTACCGGCCGTTTCATCTCAAGATAGAAGAAGCCCTTAATAATTCGGAACGGGCGCGCGGCGAACGAATGCTAGGCACTGATACAATAACCGGGAAACCGGTATCTGCAAAAATTGGTCGTTTTGGTCCTTTTGTCCAGCTCGGCGAAATGGTAGAGGGAAGTGAGGAAAAGCCGCAATTTGCCAGTCTTCAAAAAGGTCAGAGTATCGAAACGATAACCATGGAAGAGGCTATGAAACTTTTTGAACTTCCGCGTGACCTGGGCGAATACGAAGATAAAAAGGTGACCGTCGGAATAGGAAGGTTTGGGCCATATATCAAACATGACAGCAATTTTGTTTCGTTGAAAAAAGGAATCGACGATCCGCTGACCGTGACCATCGAACGGGCAATTGAACTGATTGAGGAAAAAAGAGAATACACCATAAAATCAGTCCTGAAGACTTTTGAAGAAGATCCTGAAATCCGCCTTCTTGAAGGGCGCTGGGGTCCTTATATTTCCTATAAAAAAGGGAATTTCAAAATTAAAAAAGGAACTGATATTGATTCGCTGACTGTTGCCGACTGCAGGTTGATCATTGAGACCGAAGGAGCTAAACCTAAAACGAACAAGAGACGAACAAAGAAATAGGTTCGGCATGGCTGCTTATTGAATTATTACCTAAAGCCAAACTAATTAATTTTCCTTGCCATGATGAACGAACTGATTATACCGGCATCAGATCTGGAGGTTGTTAAGCAATTCGAAGGAAACTCCGACCAGTTAGGCCATTACCTTAAAGGTCAAAGCTGGGATGTTGACTTTCTTCCCAGGGTTGCTATATTAGGGATTCCTGAAGGCAGAGGTTCAGGATGCCCCGAAGTGTCAGAAGCTCCCGATGCAATACGGCGCCAGTTATATACGCTGACAACTTTCCCGCGCGATATTCATATTGTCGATCTTGGTAATCTGAAACGTGGCAAGCAGGCCAAGGATACCTATGCCGCGGTAAAAATAGTGGCACAGGAGCTCTCTGCCCTGAATATTTACCTTTTGATTCTTGGTGGAAGCCAGGAGATGACAGTTCCCTTGATCGCAGGATTCGATCAGCAGGCATTTAACCTGGTAATCATAGATGACCGGATTGACAACTGTGTAAGTGAAAAAAGTCCTGCCGATGAATTTTTTATCAACAATCTGCCCCTCGGAACTTCCGTAAGCATTATTGCCGGACAATCGTATTTTATATGCCAGCAGGAGCATGACATTGTTGCCGAAGGGTACAATGGTGAGATTATCACGCTGGGCGAGGTCCGTTCCGATTTAAAAGAAATGGAACCTCTGCTGCGCAATTCCAATCTCGTAAGTTTTGATTTCGGCTCGATGAAATCATCGGAAGCCAGTGGTCAGTATCGTCCTTCCCCAAACGGACTAACCGGTGAGGAAGCCTGTCAACTCGCCTGGTATTCCGGAATATCAACGTCCCCCGTGTGGTTTGGCATTTTTGGGTACACCCCCTCCTTCGATTCCACTGCCCTGGGAGCGATGATGGCCGCCCAAATAAGCTGGTACTTTGTGAATGGGATATCGAAAAGAATAGATGAAGAACCTGATGGCGAAGCGACTGATTTTGAACATTATCATATTCAGGTTGATGAACTCGAAGAGCCTATTTCCTTTCTTCGTCACCCGATTTCCAAACGATGGTGGATGGAAGTTCCGGCTGAAGATTGTACAATTTTTCCTGTCAGAATACCGTGTTCCAAAAAAGATTACCGCAAAGCATGCGAAAATGAGATTTCTGAAAAATGGTGGAAATATTTTAACAAAATATGATAACTAAAATTATATCTTTGTTTTCAATTCGGAGACATCTTTAATGCGGACCATCAACAGTTACCTCCTGCTACATGAATGATACCAATAAAAATATCACTGATCGCAAAAGGGAGCTTCTGAATAAATTTTTGGTGTTGTATATATTACTAAATATTACTAATTTCGTTGCTTTAGGTCAGCAAGATCCTCAATTCAGTCAAAACAGATTTAATCACTTAACCGTAAATCCCGGATTTGCAGGGTCTTCAGGCTTAATAAACTTTTCATTACTAAACAGATATCAATGGGTCGGGTTTCCCGGCGCTCCCGTTACTACAGTTTTTAATACAGATGCTGCAGTTCGTCTGATCGGGAAAAATGATGGAATTGGTTTTTCAATTACCAATGATGTTATTGGATTTGAAAAAAATATTGCGATTGGGCTTAATTATTCCTGGAGGGCCAAAGTCGGTAATGGTCAGCTCGGTTCAGGTGTTTCGTTGGGATTGATGAATAAAAATCTGCAGATTGACATGACCGGCATCGACGGCGCCGATTTGTTGAATTTATCGGATGCCGGACTGCCACAAGGAAGCGACAGCGGAATTCTGACAGATATAGGTTTCGGACTTTTTTATCAGCATAAAAACTATGAGTTGGCAGTTTCAGCCCGTCATCTGAATCAGCCGGCTTTATTAATTAATGAATCGGGCAGCTATTCATTAAAAAGACATTATTATTTGAGTGGCAGTTATTTCCTGCAAATGGCAAATGAAAGACTCCAGGCTATACCATCGTTCTTTTTTAAAACTGAGGCAACAACATGGCAGGCTGACATCAGTATGACCTTGCAATACGACAAGCGAATATGGGGCGGACTGGGTTACCGTTTTGGTGACGCAGTAGTGGTTTCTGCCGGAGCAGAATTGTGGAACGGGATAAAATTCGGCTATTCTTATGATCTCAGTATCTCGGCTTTGTCAAGGTATAACTCGGGCTCGCATGAAATTTTTATCGCGTATGCAATTAAATTATACAAAAAAAAGACCCATAAGTACAGAAGTGTAAGATTTTTGTAACTTTGACGTAAAAAAACAACTGAATATTTAACGTAAAAAACAATTGAACACACCATATTAAATCGAATTATGAAGAAATTGTTTTTCTTAGGCAGTATATCATTAATTCTCCTGATGACGGCTTGTCATCATGGCGGAAACGGGGAATTGACAGGTGTGGAAAAACGCGGGAAATACTTTGAACCTTCTCCCCTGGGTATGGCGTTAATACCAGGGCGGAGCTTCAATATGGGCCCCGGTGATGAGGATGTAGCATTTGCTACGGCTCCTACCCGTACTGTAGATTTGTCCACGTTCTGGATGGATGATACAGAAGTAACCAATAATGAATACCGGCAATTTGTTTATTGGGTTCGCGACTCGATGGCCCGTAATATGCTGTCGGACCAGTTCGCTGAATTTAAAATTACAGAGGATCGCAAAGGTAATCCTATCGACCCTCCGATTTTGGATTGGAAAAGGAAACTCGACTGGCGCAATCCGGATTATAAAGATGCACTTGAACCGATGTATTATGCGGGTAATGACCGGATTCTCGGTAAAAAAGAGCTTGATCCCAGGAAATTAAACTATAGTTATTCGTGGGTTGATCTCCAGCAGGCAGCCAGGCTTCAGAATGCATATAACTATCAGACCCAGAGTTACCAGGGAACCGTAAATGATCTTACCGGAAAAGTTGTTCCGGTTGACAGCCGCTCCAGTTTTGTAATGAGTGAAGGGGTAAATGTTTATCCCGATACCCTGGTATGGATCAGGGATTTCTCCTATGCTTTTAACGAGCCACTGACAAACAAATATTTCTCACATCCGGGCTTTGATGATTATCCTGTAGTAGGTGTCACGTGGAAACAGGCAAAGGCATTTTGCATGTGGCGTACCGGATTCAAAAATGCAACTCTCGCAGACAAGGGTGATTTCGGAGTTCAGGACTACCGCCTGCCTTCGGAAGCTGAATGGGAACTTGCCGCAAGGGGTGGTCTGAACAACTCCATGTATCCGTGGGGGGGCTATTATACCCGTTCACAGACCGGCTGTTTTCTGGCAAATTTCAAACCGATGAGGGGAAATTACAGCGACGACGGAGGTAAAACAACTGTAAAAGTGGCCACCTACGATCCAAATGGATATGGGTTATACGATATGGCCGGAAACGTTGCTGAATGGACCATCAGTGCTTATGATGAATCGGCTTACAACTTTATGCATGACCTTAATCCCAACTTTGAACAAAATGCACTTCCCGACGATCCACCCGCGATGAAACGTAAAGTTATCCGCGGCGGTTCATGGAAAGATATTGCCTACTTCATCCAGGTAGGCACCCGCACCTTCGAATACCAGGACACCGCAAAATCGTATGTCGGCTTCCGTTGTGTCCGTTCAACCTTCGGAGATGAGTTTCAATCAAAAAGATAAAAATATTAAATAAGAAAAAAAATGGGAATGTCCGAATTAACCCACTCGCGGAAGTGGAAATCTTTCATGAACTATGCTTACAGCTGGGGCGCTTCAGTTGTGTTAATGGGTGCCTTATTCAAATTGCAGCACTGGCCCGGCGGTGGACAAATGCTCACCGTAGGGATGTCGGTCGAAGTACTGATCTTTTTCCTTTCGGCATTTGAACCTGCAGTTGAAATACCTGACTGGAAGAAAGTATATCCTCAGCTCCGCGAAAGCTTTTTCGCTGAAGACGACGACTTTATTCCGGTCCCGGTCAAATCCACTTCTTTCGAGAATATCCTTGAAAAGGCTGATATCCCCGCAGAACTACTCGCTAAAGTTAAAAAAGGATTACAGGATCTCTCCAACACCGCCAGCGGAATCGCCGATATTTCGAGTGCAACTATAGCCACGGATGAATATGTAAAAAATATGTCCGATGCCTCTGAATCGCTTTACTCGTTTAAGGAAGCCAATTCGCGCGCCTCGCATTCGATCGAAAAATCGACCAACGAACTGGTTCATTCGTATGATCAGTCATCGCAGATCCTTGGAGCATCATCCAAAAACCTGGCACAGACGTTTACAGAATCTTCCAAAAAAATAAACGATCAGCTTTCCTCCACGGGCGATAAACTGGCGCAGTCGTATAAGAGTTTTACCGAATCGGTGAATAAAGATATGACCACCCTCAACGATCATTCGAAGACATACAGCACGGGACTCTCGCATATCAACACGAGCTTGTCGGCATTAAATTCTTCGTATGAATTGCATCTTCAGAACGCCAAAAAGTTGTCCGAATCATCGGTAAAAACCTTTGAAGATCATTCCAAACTGACTGAACTGGTTAATATCACACTCGAAGAAGCCCAAAAATACAGGAAACAGACAGAACTGCTCAATAAAAATCTGGAAGCACTTAACCATGTATATGGAAATATGCTGGGAGCTATGAACATAAAAGGTTAACTCGAAAGATGGGAACAAAATACTGCCCCGAAGCGCCCAGACAAAAGATGATCAGCCTGATGTACCTTGTACTGACGGCGATGTTGGCACTCAATGTCGACAAATCGGTGTTGGATGCCTTCGTTATGGTCAATGATAATTTCATGCAAACAATTGAGAATTACACATCAAAAAACCAGGGGGTTTACAACGACTTTGAAAGTGCTGCGCTGGAAAATGAGGCAAAGGCCGGGGAACTCAACAAGATAGTTCTGAAGGTAAAGGTGAGTTCCGATTCGCTTTATCGTTATATTCACAGTTTAAAGGAATTAATTGTAAAAACTGCCGATGGTCCTGAAGGGGATGTCAATAATATTGTGCAACAGGACAACCTTAATTATCCTGCCGAATTAATGATCACCAAAAAAAATGGTGCCGCTTTAAAAAAGGCAATAATAGATTATCGTAACTCACTTCTTGCATTAGTTGACACGTCAAATACAGCGTTGATTGCCTCTATCAATAAGAGCCTCGACACCTCAGCTCCACCTCCCAAAGAGGGAAGCACACCTTCGTGGGAAGAGAGCAGGTTCCAGGGTTACCCGCTGATTGCCGTGATAACACTGATGTCAAAGATTCAGAGTGATGTCCGTAATGCGGAGTCGGATATAATCACCCATCTGTATGCCCAGATTGATGCTTCTTCATTCAAATTCAATAAATTACAGGCACAGGTAGTTTCCAAATCAGATTTTGTACTTCTTGGCAGCCCTTACGAAGCAAAGGTGTTTCTTTCGGCAGTCGATACAACTGTAAAACCTGCAATTATAGTAGGAGGTTCAACCTTACCTATTCTTCCGGGCGAAAATGCCGGCACTTATAAGGTTACTACCTCTAAGGAAGGAAAAATTGAATGGAGCGGACGTATTGAGTACAAGAACCCGGAAGGCATAATCGTCCCCTACGATTTCAAACACGAATATGAAGTAGCGAAACCATCAATGACCGTTTCGCCTACAAAGATGAATGTTTTTTACGCCGGTCTCGACAATCCCGTTTCAGTTTCGGTTCCGGGGATATCGGCCAGCAATGTAAAAGTTTCGATCACCAATGGTTCTATCCAGCCAAGCCAGGACGGTTTTATCGTGAAACCTGATAAGGTAGGCGTTGAATCAATTATTTCTGTGAGTGCACTTATTGATGGAGTATCCAAAGAGATCGGATCAACGAGATTCAGGGTAAAAAAGGTCCCCGATCCTGTCGCCTCTGTCGCCGGCAAAATAGACGGGGTGATTGGTAAGAATGAACTGCTTGCGCAACAAGGAGTACTGGCAAAAATTCCCGATTTCGATTTCCAGATGAACTTTACCGTTACATCATTCGTTGTTTCAACATCCAAACAGGGATATGTCATCGACAAACCCACGAAAGGGAATCGCTTTTCACAGGAACAGATCGACCTGATGAAAGGGTTAAATTCAGGAAACCGATTATATATTGAGAGTATCGTAGTTAAGGGAGATGATGGCTCGGTCCGGAATCTTCCGGCAATTAGTTTTAAAATCATATAACGATGAAAAAATTACTGGTGATCCTTACATCAATTCTGATTGTGGCAGCTTCAGCAAACCTCCTGAATGCCCAGGTCATCGATGGTGCATATACAAAAAGGACAACCGTGGACCGGAAACCTGCACCCCTGCCCATCGTAAGAGAATCGGATGCAGTATGGTCAAAAACGGTATGGCGGATGATTGATCTTCGTGAAAAAACGAACCAGCATTTTTATTATCCTACCCGCGAAATACAAGGGCGAGCCAACCTGTTTAATATTTTATTAAAAGGAGTTGAAGGAAAGACTATTACAGCTTTTGATGCAACCACTGCGGATGCTGAATTTGTCAAGCCAATTAACTACAATGAGGTAAAATTACAGTTTGGAGACTCCGTTAAGGCCATTAAAGTCACTGATATCACAACGGGTGTCGATCGTGATTCCATTGTAGCAGCCGATATCCCGACCCAGGAAGTCAAGCTTCTTGAAGTCAAAGAGGTATGGTATTTTGACAAACAGAAATCGACCATGCAGGTACGAATCCTGGGTATATGTCCGATTCGATTGTATAAGAAGGATCCAAAAGACAGCACTTATGTCCGTAAGCGACTCTTCTGGGTTTATTACCCCGAAATCAGGCCTTTGCTGGCACGAAATGAATCGCTGAATCAGTTTAACGGGGCACGGAGTTTAAGTTTCGACGACATGTTCCTCACACGCAAGTTTGACGGGTATATTGTAAAGGAAGAGAACACCTATAATAACAGGTCGATCGAGCAATATTCGGCGGGTGAAAATGCATTCCTGGAATCGGAAAGAATCAAAAACTCGATATTTAATTACGAGCAGGATCTCTGGGAATACTAAAGTCTGATTGATAACTTCCGGTTGTTTACTGCCGGAAACCAAAATAAGAAAATTACAAAACGGGATATCGAAAGTATCCCGTTTGTGTTTTTGCTCATTAATTGATTATCATATCCCTTGGCCGATTCTTATGGAATTGAATAGTATTCCTTAATGAAAAACAGTTGATACACTCGAACAGCTCACCAATCTCCCAGACCAGCGAAATTTCATGTGCACCGGCACCATAAGCGGCAAGACCCGACAACTGAAGATCATAACTATAGGCTATATGAACCGGGCCGCTTAACACCCCCACAGTTAATACCAGGGCGTCATTATCAAGCAGATGATTTTCGGGGTGATCATTGTTAAAAACCGGAACTCCACGGTACCATACGCCAAAATCCAGGATTCCACCGTACACATACGCACCCAGATCGAGTTGTTTAAATGCATGCTGATATTCGAAGCGATAACATAAAGAAGCAAGCCTTGGTTCCTCAACCCTGCTGGCATGTGCCCGCCATAAGTTCATTCCCCCGAAACTCACGAATTTCAACGGTAAAACTGCGGCGCTACCCAAAAATGAATAATTGGGCCGTAGTAAGTGATCTGCCACCGCGCCAAGCCAAAGTTTCCGGGAGTAGAGAAACACAGAGGTTGCAAAATCGAGGTATTGAGCCTTCGTACCGGTTAAAAAAATATGTCCTGCTGAAGGTGTTCCCGTGACCACTTCATCAGGAAAAAGCAATCTGCTTCGGTCAAGGCTTTTTTGCCCCAATGTAAACTGTAAGCCAGGGACAAATTGCCAGGTTTCACCCAGGGGTACACGAAACGAGTACTGTAAGCCCAGATAGGATGTATTCAGGTTTGCCGATCCCGCTTTGTCGGTCACCAGCAATGCACCGAATCCACTGCGGAATTCACTCAAATAAAAATCTGCTGACACAGCAAACGTTTGATATGCCTTTGATATACCTGGCCATTGGTTCCGGTAATTTGCCGCCAGACGAGTGCCTCCCGTAGAGCCCGCTAATGAAGGACTTAAGAATGTCGGGGCGGAATAAAACTGTGAAAAATGGGCATCCTGAGCAACTGCGCTGACGTTTATCAGCAAAACAAAATAAAATCCGGTTATAATTCTGTTTTTTAACATCGCTCAATTATTGTAATAAGGTAACATCGCCGGTTTTTGTAACCACTGAACCACTTTTGAATTTGCACCTGATTTTCCAAATGTACACATCCTGAGGACACAATCTGCCATTGTAATAGCCATCCCAACCCCTCTCTGCCTCCTGGCTGGTAAATAATAAATTCCCCCACCGGTTATAGATCCTCAATTCATACTCTACCAGGTCACCAATTGCCACTGCCGGGTAAAAAATATGATTACACGGATCGCCTGATTCATAATACCCGCCCGAAAAGCCTTCTTTATCAGGCATAAATGCATTCGGCACCTTGAGCCCGTCGCTAAATGCATCAACAGCTGCCGGTAACAAAAAGGTATCTTTACATCCTTCAAGGGAAGTTATGTATAAAGTGATATCAAAAATGCCGGTCCGGGTGTATTGGTGAACCGGTATAATATCCTCAGAAAAATTTCCGTCACCAAAATCCCACCGGTAATCACTGGCATTCTCTGAATAGTTGAAAAAAGTAACCGTCTGTCCCGGAATTTTTACCCGGTAGGGCAGTGGTTTGAAGAGTGCTTTTGGTACCGGGTGAATCACGATCAGGCGTGAAGTTTCCGACATTACCCCAAACTGGTTAAATACACTTAGTTTTACAGTAAAAATTCCTTCATTGTAATAGGTGATTGACGGGGAAAAATCAACTGAATTCGATCCGTTTCCAAAGTCCCACGTGTAATGACTCCCGTTCTGCGAATTGTTTCTGAAATTTACACGCAGGGGCGCGCAACCCGCAGTATCCGGTTCAAAAGAGGCCACAGGAGTACCGGGCAGGATGGCTACCCTGATCCGCCTGGTATTTTCACACAGCTCTCCGTTGGCTGTCAGAGAAATGACATATTCACCCGGCAAATCATAGTCATGTGAGTTTACCAATCCGGTTACTGATGATTTCTGCTCACCAAAATTCCAGGTATACGTCCAGTTTCCCGCAGGCGTAAGATTATTCAGTTGTACAGTTCGCGAGGGGTAGATCTGTTCAATTGGCAGCGCAGTGAATTCTACCTGTGGAGTCGGAAGAAGATGGATTTCGTGATATGCCGTATCGGCACAGCCATACTGATTAAAAGCAATAAGACTAACGTTGTAACGCGCTTCCGAACCATCGGATTCCAGGAACAGGTGGACAGGGCTATCAATAACCGAAATATCACTGCCATCCTTGAAATCCCATTCATAACTATTTGTTTTTGAAGAGGAAGTATTCGAAAACTGAACCGTTAAAGGGGCGCATCCTTCAGTTGGGACAGCCGTGAATGACGCTTTATTCGCTGCCCTGACCACAACTTTGTTAACAATTGTATCGATACAGCCATTTACCGATCGGGCAATCAGGTAAATAAGATGCGTGGAATCACGTCCGTTCAGGGCTTTGAAAGTCAGCGTGGGCGACCCCTCTTCACTTAGAAGTACATTATTTGAAGACCTCCATTGATAAGATGCGGAACCCGGAAAAGCATTTTCGAATTGCCTGATCATTGGACTGCACCCCTGAAATGTTACAGGATAACCGGCCGTATAACCAGATTCGACTACAATCTTTTGCCTGACAGAAATCGAGCAATATTTACCGCTGCTGCTCGTCAGGGTAACATTGAATGGAACTGGTTCATCCGTCCCGTTTAAAAAAGTATGAGTAATCGTTTCATTGGCATGATAAGTAGTGTTAATAGTACCATCATCAAAATCCCATGTAAATAATTGAGCTCCTTCCGGGCTTGTATTTTTGAAAGTATAGGTAACCGACCTGCAATCAGCCTTCCCTGAATAGGTAAAAGAGGGCATTTCAAGTGCCGGGCTTACTTTTATGGTATTCATGATCGTATCTGAACACCCGGTCAGCGATTCCGCAATCAGATAGACAATGTGCGTAGTATCGCGTTTGTTTGGAGCGGTAAAAGTCATAGTCGGTTGTAGTTCAGTACTTAATAACGTATTCTTATCCGTAATCCATCGGTATGACCTGGCCCCCGGGTAGGCGTTTTCAAATTTTTGCACAAACGGACTGCAGCCGGTATAATTAACCGGAGAGCCCGCAATTAACTCAGGATGAACGATTAGTTGTTTGTTGAGCTGAATATAACAATGGGTTGAACTTGTGATGATTTTTAATCCGACATCAAATACCCTGGTGGATGCCGTAAAATTCTCAAACTTGTGTTTTACATCAACCGGAGTAGCCGTCGTTAAGGTTTCACCATCACCAAAATTCCAAATGTAGGCATTTCCGTTTGTGGGACTGATGTTCCTAAATGTTACTTCGATTGGCGCGCACTCATTATGCTGCAGAATCTCGAACAATGGAATAATAGCCGGCATCGAAACAGACATTCGAATCCTGTTTGAGAGTACAATCCCTGATTCGGAACAAGAATTAGCGGAAGTTAACCGACAGCTTACTTCATCGCCATCAGCAGGATTATAGGTGTAAACCGGCTCATTGGCCCCTGTGTTCACGCCATTTAAATACCACTGATAAACCGGGTTGTCTCCACCGTTAAACGGTGTAGCAGCAAAGGTGACACTTTCGCCGGGACAAACGTTATTTGCACTTTCAATTATTGAAACCCGGGCCGGAAGGTTTGAATAAACTACCATTGTCACAACATTCGACTGCGCCGGACTCCCGGCAGGGCATATGGCATCGGAGATAAGCTCACATTCAATCCTGTCTCCATGCGCAGGGGCATAAATATAGGCAGCCTCTGTGGCATCGACAACGGCGCCATTGACCTTCCATTGCCAGACCGGATTTAGGCCCCCGTTAACTGGCGTTGCAAGGAAAGTAACATTTGTACCCGGGCAGATATTGTTGGCGTCAGGCGTGATTGAAACACTCACCGGAAGGAACGGATGAACAGTAATCGTGAATTTCTGATTTTCACCGGTGCAACTTACACCCTCAGCGGTAAAGGTGGGAGTAACAGTTATTGTCGAAATAACCGGTGTGCCCCCGTTATTTAACGTTTTAAAGGATGGTATATTTCCGATGCCTGATTCTGCAATTCCTATACTTGTATTACTGCTCGTCCAGGAAAAAACGGTTCCCGGTACATTTCCGGTAAAATCGATCTGTGCAGTTTGTTCACCGACACAATGTGCAATATTACCCCTTATGTCCACTGTTGGTTCAGGATTGACAGTAACCCGAATATTAAATGGCTCACCTGCGCACCCGCCTGACAACGGTGTAACAGAATATGTAGCGATCCCGGAGCCGTTGGTAGAATTTGTTAAATCCTGACTTATAACTGCTTGCGGATTATTCCGACCACTTCCCCCTGTCAACGCACCTTCCGGACTAATTGCGGGTTCATCCCATGTATAGGTGGTGCCAGCAGGAATAATTTCTGATCCATTATTAGCGGGAGTCGCCAGGAAAGATTCACCGCTGCAGATTACGCGTTCCAGATCCAACACTTTTGGTTTGGGTTTTACGGTGATCGTATAAATAAATTCTGCCCCTGCACAGGCACCTCCACCCTTTACTAAAGCTTTCGCCTTGTAGATCACATCCAACGGAGAATTAGTGCTGTTGACAAGAGTTTGCTCCGGAATTGTATTGGATCCGCTGATGGCTCTTTCTGAAATTCCAGGAATTTCAATAGATTCCCAGGTAAAATCAACATCCGGTGTTGTGCTTTCCAGATTAACTAAAGTCGATTGTTCCCCGGAACATATAATCTGGTTTGCCGGTGAGAAGGTAACCTCCGGCGATGGATTGACCGAAATTGTAAAGGATTTTGACAAGCCCGGGCAACTCATATTTCCATTGACAAAGGAAGGAATAACAGTTATGGTGGCTGTTAACGGAGAACTGGTGGAGTTTTTTGCCTTAAAAGATAAAGTTCCGGATCCAGAAGCTATTAATCCGATACCCGGATTATCATTGGTCCATGCATAAGATGCAGAGCCTCCAGTATTTGAAGAAGTGAAATCAACTAAAGTATTTTGTTGATTACAAACTACCAGGTTTTCAATGTCATTCACCTGACCTGCAGGATTCACCGTAATATCAAACTGTTTTGAAGGACCCTGACAACTCTCCGTGCCGTTGGTGAAAGTGGGAGTCACGGTAATTGTTGCTTTTAACGGAGCCAGGCCGGTATTATTAGCAGTAAAGGACAAATCTCCGCTACCCGATTCATCCAAACCGATCCCAGCTAAATTGTTCGTCCAGGAATAGGTAGTTGTACCACCGGTATTGGTAGTTTCAAATTTTACCAGTACTGATGCCCCGTTACAAAATACTTTGCCGCTGTGGTCTTTAACCTGACCTAAAGGATTTACTTTAATTACAAAGTTTTCAGGTATCCCCGCGCAGCTTAATCCCGAATTTGTATAAGTCGGGGTTACCGAAATGTTTGCCGTCAGTGGGGCGGTTCCTGTATTTTTAGCCTTGAATGTCAGGTCATCTTTACCAGATACCGCTAATCCGATTGCAGGATTGCTGTTTGACCAGGAATAAGCGGTACTGCCGTCTGTATTCGACGTTGTAAACGCCACATTAGCAGACTGGTCATGGCAGACTATGAGATCGGAAGGTTTGATCACTTTTCCTGTAGGATTTACAGTAACCACAACCTCAAAAGGTGTCCCGGTACAGTCACCCGATTTAGGTGTTACCCGGTAGGTAGCCGTTGCCTTTGCCGTCGTATTGTTTATTAATGTCTGGCTAATTGATGTCTGGGCGGTGGATCGGGCAGATCCTCCGGAAATTGCTCCTTCAGGAAAGATCACCGGTTCATCCCATGTATAGGTAGTACCCAACGGAATAATATTTCCATTACCGGTTAACGGAGAAACAGTAAATGGGGACCCGCTGCAAATCGCAGCTGCGATACCCGCAGAAACAATTGGTTTAGGATTTACGGTTATCTTGTAACTGAATTTTGACCCAACACAGGAAAGGGCACCGTTCAATGCACCTGTGGCTTCATAAATTACAATAATAGGAGCGTTGGTAGAATTAACCAAAGTTTGAACAGGAATCTCGTTGGTTCCTGTTTTAGTAACTCCGGTTATACCTGCAGGTTCCAGAGCGGTCCATGAATATTCCACTCCCGTGCTTTGACTACTCAATCCAACCAAAGCAGTGTTATCACCGGAACAGATTGTCTGATTACCCAATGAAAACGTGACGATTGGAGAGGGATTGACCGTAATGGTAAAGTCGCGCGGTGAACCGGTACATCCATTAGCTGTTGGTGTAACTGTTATCCTTGCCGTAACCGGACTGGTTCCCGGATTAAGTGCCGCAAAAGATTTAATTTCCCCCACTCCGATTCCTGGTAATCCTATTGATGTAACTGAATTCGTCCAATTATAAACGGCACCACTGATATTCCCGGAAAAACCTACGACAGTAGTTTGGGATCCATTACAAAACTCCACGTTCACGGGTTGATCTACTTCTGGTATTTGTTTGACTATGAAAAGTACATCTCTTTGACATCCAAGAGAATTGGTATAGGAAATTGTGCTTGTCCCGGCCGATACAGCAGTTACTAATCCTGTAATACTGACTGTCACAACAGAGGCGTTGGAAGATATCCAGGCTAAATTAGCAGCAGGAGTTGCGGACCCCGTTAATTGGGAAGTAGAACCAACACACCCTGTCAAAGTACCGGAAATTGCAGGCAGTGCATTTGCCGTAAATGCTGTCGCAACTTTACAACCTTTTATATTGGTATATGTAATTGTGGCGACTCCAGGAGAAATTGCGGATACAAATCCAGTATTATTTACTGTGGCAACCAAGGAATTTGAGGAAGCCCATGGCGAAATTAAAGCCGCTGTTCCTGAACCTGACAACTGTGATGTGGTGCTGACGCAGGCAGATACAAAGCCTGTTACCTCAGGCAAAGCATTTACTGTAAACTCAGAGGTTACCTGACTACCAATGCTATTGGTAAATGTAAGGCTGGTTGTTCCTACAGATAATGCTGTAACTAATCCCGTACTGGTGATTGTGGCAACAAAAGTATTCGAGGATTGCCAGGGTGAGCTTGCAGCCGCTGTTCCTGAACCTGTTAATTGTGATGTGGAACCAACACACGCCCCCAGGCTTCCACTTATAGTTGGCAAGGAACTCACTGTAAACGGGACGCTTACTTGACAGCCATCAGTATTTGTATAAGTAATGTTCGATGTTCCTAATGAAACTGCTGTCACTAATCCGGTATTGCTAATCGTTGCAACAGAAGTATTTGATGACTCCCAGGGTAAAACATTAGCCGCTGTTGCCGAGCCCTTCAACTGCGAAGTGTAACCAATACCGACTGTTAGATTGCCGGTTATAGTCGGCAATGCATTTACTGTAAAAGTTACAGCAATTTTACATCCGTTATTATTGGTATAAGTAATCACGGTTGTCCCATACGATCGCGCAGTCACTAATCCTGTAGCACTTACTGTTGCAACAGAAGTATTTGAAGATACCCAGGGTGAATTTACAGCTGCAGTGGCAGAACCAGTCAATTGCGACGTGAAACCTACACAAGCAGATAAATTGCCACTTACTTCAGGTAATTCGTTAATAGTAAATATTTTAACCGCTTCTGAAGAACCACATTCATTGGTCACTTTCAAAGTAACCGTATTAGTTCCGGATCCAATTATGCTGATAGGCCCGGGATTCGGAATTGATGAAGTTAAACCTCCCGGGAAACTCCACTCATACTGTAATGGCACCGAACCGCAATCTGCTGCTGTGGCAGTTGGATTAATCGTGGTTGTGGGTAAGGTTTGACAAATTGATGCAATAGCAGTTATTGAAACGGTTGGTTGTTGTTTTACAGTAACTGTCTGGGCGCCGCTTACCTTAGTTCCACACGAATTTGTAACGGACAATTTAATGGTATAAGTTCCGGGATTAGTAAATTGAAATGACGGATCTTTTGATGAATAATTTGTACCGCCAGTATATGAGTATAATGACGAAACCCCACAATTACTGTTGGCATAAGTAACACTCCAGGAGTACGTTGGAGGACTACAAGCCTTTGAAATATCGGTTGTATTTGTGGCAGTTACACCCAATGGGGTGCAGCCAGCAATATTATTTATAGTAAATTGAGGGAGTAATGGTGATTCTATGCAAATCTGTTGTGACTTACTGGTGGACCCGCAGAAATTTAATGCAGTCAATGTAACAGTAAAATTACCGGGATTTAAGTAGATATGATTGATATTTTGTGGTGACGAAGGCAGGGTAGAAATAACAGGAGTGCCATCGCCAAAATCCCATGTATAAATTGAATTTTGAGAACAATTTTGACTATAACCAGAAATTGTATTATTTGTAAACAATACACTTGTATTTACACATGCCGATGTTGTGCCAGTAAAATTTGCCGCAGATTTATTTAATACACTAATATTGCCTGCAGTAAACGGTGTGGAACCACATGCATTAGTGACAATTAGCGTAACTATAAATGAAGGATCTGGACAGCTTGTTTTTGTATAGGAATGAGGGATTGGATAATTTGCAGAACCAATAGGATTTAATGCATTATAATAGGGGGAACTAACTAATTGCTCTTGCGTCAGCGTTACAATTGGAGAATTATCACCATAATTTATTTCGTATATTGTACCTGGCGAATTAGAACCCCATTTTGAAACTTCAAATTGTAAATCTGATGTAGGAGCACATAAATTTGTTGTACTTCCCGGACTTATAATACCACCTGATGGATTAGACACATTTTTAATAATATATGTTTTTGAATTACTGCAACCATTTGTACCCAATGCAGTAATGACCATATTGTATGCCCCTAATTTAGTATAAGTGTGTGAGATAGGAAAGCTGATTGCTGTTTCTGAATTCCCGTCACCCCAATTTACCGAATACGATGAAATGCAAGCTGATGCGGAAATATTTCCCACAGTAACTGAATAATTAGGGTTTGAAGCCGATGCAAATGAACAATTACTAAAAGGATCGAACTTATTGTTTACATCTTCAAAATTAATGTCAGGCATCTGCTTCACAATAACACTTTTCGTTGTTGAATTTGAGCACCCAACTGCATCTGTAACTGTAAACGTCACAAAAAATGTTGCGCTACCACACCCTAATGAGGTAAACACATGAGAAGGATTTTGATCAGTTGATGTTATACCATCCCCAAAATTCCATGTATAAGATAACGATCCTGTACCGGTCGCAGAAGAAGTGAAATATACTGTAGTCCCAGAACAAGCATTATTATTGGTATAAACGAAATCAATAACAGGCAATGGATTTACAGCAATATTTACTTCATCGGTTTTCGCATCAGCGATCTTACAATTATCGTCAGTAACTGTAACCTTGTAAGTTGTTGATACAGTTGGACTAGCTTCTGGATTAGGAATATCCGTTTTACTCAGACCTGTAATAGGTGTCCAGGAATATTTAACAGTTCCAATGCCCCCGGTTGATGAGGCATTTAACGAAATGTTCTCACCGCTACAGATAGCCACATCATTTCCCGCATTCACAGAAAGTGTGCATTGCGCATGAACTACCTGATATGACCAAAAGGCCAAAACAAAGAACCAGAATCGAATTCCCAATTGGTACAGTTTTCTCTCTTTCGGGATTTTAAATTTCTTCATTAAAAGGTTGCCAGGGTTGAATTGGCTGTGTCAAAAAAGGCACAATGGACCAACACATTTTTATCATAATTATTGCAGCATCAAATTTAATGATTTAACGCCAACAATACAATCTTTTTAATTGGTTAAATTTCTGGTTGTAAAGGATTAATATTCTGTTTAATATAAATTAAAGTGCCACATAACAAACTATTAAAACATTCTAACAATTTGCAGTTAATGAAATCCAAAAGGATACAATTTTTAAACCGGCTTTACTGCATCCGGCACTTTTGTACCGTAAACAATCCTGGTCATCCACCTTATAATGAAAAAATTCTTCACCGATTCTGCTCTGCTTATTATTTTCTACCTTTGTAATTATGAAAATTCAAGAGATCAATAAATTGGCGGACAATTATCTGCGATTATCAAAAGGGATGATCGATCATGATAAATATACTTATTATGCCATAACTCACCACTCAACTGCAATAGAGGGATCTACTTTAACTCAAAACCAGGCCGTTAATTTACTGGAGTATGGTGCAACGGCCGCAAAAAAACCAATCGAACATCATTTTATGATACTTGATTATTTTAAGGCGCTTAAATACACCCTGAATGCAGCAAAGGAAGAACAGCCATTAACAGTTGAATTTATTCAGTCCATTGCTGCTAAAGTAAAAACCAACACAGGCGAAACTGTTAATACAATTCCAGGCACTTACGATACCGCCAATGGTGATTTTCGACTTGGAAGTGTCAGGGCCGGAAACCGCACATTCCCCGATCACAAGAAGGTACCCGCAATGGTAAAACAACTTTGCGACAACGTAAACTATGAGATTAAGAATTCAAAAACATTTGAGGATAAATGTAACCTTGCATTCAAAGTTCATTTTGATTTTGTTAGTATTCATCCTTTTGGAGATGGGAACGGACGTACATCAAGACTTTTAATGAATTACATGCAGTCCCGGTTTAAACTACCGTTGTCCATTGTGTTCAAACAAGACCGTGTAAAGTATGTTGCCGCCCTGGAAGGAGCAAGAAACAAGGAAGATATTTCGTTGTTTTATAAATTCATGTACGATCAGTATGCAAAATTTCTGAAGAATGAAATAGCCGCATTAAGCGAAAAGTAACCAAATCATTGATATTTGGCTGAAATAATTTAATCCCACAGACTCAGGTAATACTTCCCGAAAAGACGAAATCCATTTTTCATCCTGTCTAAATGTTTCTCATAGCCAGTGCTGTCGAATACATGGGTGTCATTAGGTCCATGAATCATTTCATACATGGGTTCTTTAATGCCATGCTTTAGGTCAGGAGTCCAGTGATCAATCTCTTTCCACTGAATATCAATCTCACCTGAATGGTATTGATCCTCCCAATTTCCATCACCTTCCTCCTGTTCGAATGCCCATATCATTTCGTCCATAACCCAGTCCCAACGCAAAAAATAATTCTCGTCGGTATCCCATTCATTTTTCTTTACGGGTGCTGAAGTGCTGCGAAGATATTCTGGAACATCCTCATCGTCAACTGCCGGTGCGCCATGCTTGTCCTTACGAAGCTGGCGTAACATCGGAGCGATGATTTGAGCCAGAGTATCAGACATGTTCCAGGTATCCCAGGGATCAATATGAATTTTAACCTGCTGATGGCGCCCGGGTTTACGCTTTTCAATCCATTCGCAAAAAGTCCTTACCCAGGTTTTGTTCAACCGATCTCCAATGGCTGTACACCGGTCATCGCCAACTCCAACTAATTTTAACCAATCCGCAATCTGGTAGGGGCCGGTCCAACCATTCTTATATTTTCCTATTTTAACCCGCATTATTCACACTATCCTTAAAACAGTTAATGATAAAATGTATTTGCATCACCCTTAGTCAAAGATACAATTTTTACAAATTTCATAAAAGACCAACACATCTGCGAATCAGGAACAAGACCAACCTAAAATGAAAGTGAATATATACTTAACTCCCTGTCTGTTTTACGAAAACAACGTCCTGATCATCTTCTCCACCCTTTCGATCTGGTGGATTTTGATCGCGAAACGGGCAAAATCGACCCCTTTGTTGTATTTCGACAGGTAAATCTCCTTAAAACCGAGCTTTTGTGCCTCCGCAATGCGCTGTTCGATGCGGTTTACGGGCCTGATCTCCCCGGTGAGACCAATCTCACCTGCAAACGCGATTTGCTTGCCAATGGCTACATCAAAATTGGAAGAAAGTACAGCAGCAATCACAGCCAGGTCCATTGCCGGGTCATCTACTCTTAGACCACCTGCAATATTCAGAAAAACGTCCTTTGTCATAAGTTTAAAACCTGCGCGCTTCTCGAGAACTGCAAGCAGCATATTCATCCGGCGTAAATCGAATCCGGTAGCTGATCGCTGAGGGTTCCCATATGCGGCTGAGCTCACCAGTGACTGCACTTCAATGAGGAAAGACCTCATGCCTTCCATCGTTGCTGCCGTGGCAGTGCCGCTGAGGCCTTCATTGTGCGACGAGAGCAACATCTCCGAAGGATTAAGGACCTCGTGCAATCCATCCTGACGCATTTCAAATATGCCCAGCTCCGAGGTTGATCCAAAACGATTCTTTACCGAGCGAAGAATCCGGAACAGGTAATTGCGGTCACCTTCGAACTGGAGTACCGTATCGACAATATGCTCCAGAACTTTAGGTCCTGCAAGACTTCCTTCCTTGTTAATATGACCGATCAAAATCACCGCAATCTGGTTCAATTTGGCCACCTTCATGATTCCAACCGTACATTCCCTGATTTGGGTAACGCTTCCCGGCGAAGATTCAGCCATTTCGGTCGCCACAGTCTGTATCGAATCTATAATCACCAGGTTTGGTTTTTCAGACTCAAGGGTTAAAAGAATATTTTCGAGTGAAGTTTCACATAAAAAACGACAGCGGGCCTGGTTCCCGTTTAAACGGTTTGCGCGCATTTTTAACTGCTGAAGACTCTCTTCACCCGAAATATACAGGACATTTAAATGCGAAAGTTGAATAGCGAGCTGAAGGACAAGTGTCGATTTACCAATTCCGGGCTCGCCTCCAAGAAGAACCAACCCGCCGGGAACCAATCCACCCCCGGTAACACGATCAAATTCCTCGTTCCCCGTTACAATTCGTTCCTGATGGTCAAGGTCAATTTCAGCGAGCATAAGTGGCATCGCCGTTCCTTTTGCCTGCAGCGTTGACGAAGGTTTTTTTTCAGTGACAATCTCCTCCACATAGGTATTCCATTCGTTGCAGGCATTGCATTTGCCAATCCATTTGGGAGACTGGGCCCCGCAAGACTGACAGATATAGACGGATTTGATTTTTGCCACGGTGAAGTTAATTAGGTAATGAACAATTACTAAGAATCGATTAATCACTTAGGCGCATGACTATCGGTCTAGTTTCCTGTCGGTTAGCTCCCGATAAGAAATGATTCGAATAGCCATGAACGACAAAATATATATTTTCAAATGCACCAGGACATTTACCTGAGCCTGTTCACCAACGGAAAATTACCCGATCAGCCGGTTCGTATCCGTATCGGGAAAGATCATTCTTGGTTTAAACTGCCGCGCTTCTTCAAAATCCATTGAGGCATACGAAACAATGATAACGATATCGCCAACCGAGACTTTTCGTGCGGCAGGTCCGTTCAGGATAATCTCACCACCCCCGCGTACGCCACGGATCACATACGTTTCGAGTCGTTCCCCGTTATTCACATCTACAACCTGCACTTTCTCATTTTCGATGATATTGGCAGCATCCATAAGATCTTCATCAATTGTAATGCTACCCACGTATTGAAGATCTGCCCCTGTAACGGTAACCCGGTGTATTTTGGATTTACAAACTTCTATAAACATTTTATCTTAATTAATTTCAAAAATTATATTGTCAATTAGACGGATTTTCCCTGCATAAACTGCAATGCAACCAACTTTTGTGCCAGACTGATTCCAGCTTTCAACCGGCATTAAAGTGGCGTCGTCGACTATTTCAAAGTATTCAACCTTCAACAGCAATGTTGCATTAATCCGGTCTGCAACAAATTCTTTAACCTCATTCACCGGTTTTTCCCGGGAAAGGTCTTTGGCCTCCAGTAATGTTTTATAGATTACCGGGGCACAATCACGATATTCAGGAAGCAGCAACCGGTTTCGCGAGCTCATTGCAAGACCGTCAGCTTCGCGAACGATATCGCATGCAACGATTTCAACAGGATCATTCATCTGCCTGACCATTTCCCTGATGACGGCCATTTGCTGGAAATCTTTCCGTCCAAAAAAGGCCATGTCGGGTAGGACCATTGCGAATAGTTTACTTACCACCTGGGCCACTCCATTGAAATGACCGGGCCGAAAAGCCCCTTCCATCACTTTATCGAGGTTGCCAAATTCAAATAACCGGGCATCCGGTTCAGGATAAACCTCCTCAACTGAGGGAAAAAAAACAAAATCGCATTTAACAGTTGACAGAAGGTTCAAATCCGATTCAAGAGTGCGTGGATAATTTGCCAGGTCATTCGTATCATTAAATTGTGTCGGATTGACAAAAATTGAAACAACTACGATATCGCACATGCTTCCTGCCTTCTGAACCAGTGATAAATGACCCTCATGAAGAGCTCCCATCGTCGGAACGAAGCCAATTTTTAATCCTTTTAAACGCTCCTTTTTCAGAGCATCCTGCAACATTGAAATTGTCGTATATAACTTCATTACTTTATAAAAACAGGCTGCAAAGTAACAAAATATCTGAACACCATGAAAGGTTTCAGCCCCCTCGCTAAGAATACAATCACGCTAATGCATGAATATTCAGTATTTTTTATATATTTTTGCAAAATATTTTAAGTAGTGGCAATGGAAAAAAAGAAGGTTTTATTTATCTCGCAGGAAATCGCTCCCTACCTACCCGAATCCGAAATTTCTGATATAGGAAGATATCTTCCACAGGGGATTCAGGAAAGAGGAAAAGAAATCCGCACATTTATGCCTCGTTTTGGATGTGTTAATGAGAGAAGGAACCAGCTTCACGAAGTTATTCGGCTTTCGGGAATGAATCTGGTAATAAACGATAACGATCACCCCCTGATTATAAAAGTCGCCTCAATCCAGGCCGCCCGTATGCAGGTCTATTTTATTGATAATGAAGATTATTTTCAACGAAAATTTGCCACCGCGAACGATGAGGGAATTGAATTTGATGACAATGACGAACGGGCAATTTTCTTTGCGCGGGGTGTACTTGAGACGGTAATCAAATTACGATGGTCACCCGATATCATCCATTGTCATGGCTGGTTTACGGGAATGATCCCGCTTTTTGTTAAAAAAACCTATAAGGACAATCCCCTGTTTGCCAATTCAAAAATAATCTATTCGGTTTATAAGGACGAGTTTCAGACGCCCCTCAATGGCCTGATGGCTTCCAAAATTGCCGAAGACGGAATAGATATCAATGAAATTTCAAAATTAAATGAACCCACTTTTGTCAATCTGAGTAAATTGGCAATTGATTATTCCGACGCAACTATAAAGGGCAGTGAAAGCATCAATAGTGAAGTGGAAGGTTATATGAAGGATTCGGGCAAGCCGTTTCTCGATTATCAATCAAAGGAATCATACATCGATTCCTACTTCGATTTTTACAATATTTTTTAATAATTTGCGCCGGAATTTATAAAAGTTAAAAACATTGAAAAACAGATATTTAGAATTGAAGAACCTTATTGTAGCGATTCTTCTTTTTACGGTAGTGCTTTGGGGATGTCAAAAAGGTGATCAGACACTGGGTATTAATCAGCTGCCCGGCGTTAAAATTCTTAATACCTATTATTCCCCGAATGATCCGGGGATACTCACGTCTTTTTTAACCGACCAGAAAATAAGGGTCGACCGGCCTGTCTACAACCTGTTGGGAAGTATTACCGATCCGATTTTCGGACGTACCGATGCAGGCTTCGCAGCACAGTTTCGCCTCCCTTATCATCCCCAATATCCATCCGATGCACAAATAGATTCGATCGTCTTAAGGATGAGTTACAAAAAAATCTACGGAGATATAGTAAGCGAACAGACTTTTAATGTTTATGAATTAACGGGTGGTTTGGATTACAATGCCCAATATCTCTCTTCCTACAATCTTAGAGATTCCATCGGGGCCGAACCAATCGGAACCCATACTTTTGTTCCTAAATTCATAACCGACTCTTTGCAAAGAGATACCGTTCAACAAGTTATAAGCATACGCCTCAAAAATTCGTTCGGAAATTATTTATTAGGCATTGACTCAGCACAAATGGCTGACAATGACGTATTTACTACCGTTTTTAAAGGTCTGTACGTCGGAGCAGCACCAGTGCCCCACAAAGGAACATTGCTTAGTGTTGATGCCGCGGCTTCAATGATCGTTCTTTTTTATCATGACGCAGCACATGATACGCTTGGATTTGCTTACCGTGTTACGGCTAATTCGGCCAATGTTTCAAGTTACAATCATGACTACACCTCGGCAAGATTTAAACCAAATTTAGACGAGGAGGTTAATTCTGATTCGCTTATTTACATTCAGCCAACGGGCGGGATCAAATCCAAAATTATGGTTCCTTCTCTTTCGACATGGAAAGATTCGACAAATTTTGTGATCAACAAGGCCAGCCTTACTTTTCATGCCGATACTATCACGAGCGATTTCAGGCGTTATCCGATGCCGGATCGATTATATCTTAAAGTCATTACCGATGCTGGCGAAGAGGTATTCCCCGCCGACAGTCAGTTATCGAGCAGTTATTATGATGGAGTTTATAATTATACAAACGGTACTTATTCATTCAATATAACACAGCACCTTCAGGAACTGATCATAGAGCTGAATAAACCAATTCCTCTATTACACAACAACGGATTCTATCTCGTACATTCCGATCGTAACAATTCGGCTAGAAGAGTTGTTCTCAAAGGGTTTGGAAGTTCGAAACCGGTGGAATTAAACGTTACCTACACTCGTTACAAATAAATACAACGGTATTTGGTCAGCCAGGTATAGTTGATTGAACTTTTGTAATTTTGCAATATAGAAAATTCAAAATCAGATCCGATTGGCAAATAGAATACTTTTATTCGTAATAATAGTAATTGGATATTTTTCATTCTTCACCTCGTGCGCCAATATCGGGATGCCATCGGGAGGATTGAAGGATTCAATTCCTCCTGTGGTCGAACGCAGTGTTCCCGCCTTTAACCAGACAAATTATACGGATCAGAAAATACGACTCACGTTTAACGAATTTGTAATATATGAAGGGCTTAACGAAAAATTCGTCGTATCACCACCCACAACAAAGAAACCCATTTTCCGCACCAAGGGAAAAACGCTGTTAATCGATTTAAACGAGGAACTCAAAGAGAATACGACCTACTCGCTCGATTTTAAGGACGGGATATCAGACAATAATGAAAGAAATCCTTTACGCAATTTAAGGCTGGCCTTCTCTACAGGACCCCAATTCGATTCGCTAAGGGTAGTTGGTTTTGTCAAAGATGCGTTCAATCTTGAGCCTGTAACAAATTCGTATGTGCTGCTCTATCGCGGCAGGTCGGATACGCTGGTTTACAAGACAATACCCGACTTTATAGCCAAAACCGATTTCCAGGGATTTTTCGCCGTCACCAATCTGCCCGCCGACACTTTCCAGGTCTTCGGCCTCAGTGATGTGGACAATAACCTAAAGTTCTCACCAGGTTCAGACTCCATATCATTTATCGATCATCTGATTGTACCCTCAGCCACCTATCTGCCGATGAGCGACACCACAGTCACAGGGATGGACACGCTTTTAATTTTTGGCAAAACAAAATTCGCGCCCGATCCGATCCATTTGCTACGTTTCGGCGAAGAGTTTTTCGACCTGCGGCTCGACAAATCTGAACATCCCACGCGCAGAGTTGTAAATCTGACCTTTACTCAATCAGTGGCTGATACCTTTAACATTGAGCCGCTTAATTTCGAAGCAAAGGAAGGCTGGCGCTATACCGAAATGTCCTCCAACTCCGATTCCATAAGAATTTGGCTGACAGATTCGATGGTCTATAATAAAGATACCCTGATATTTAAACTTTCGTATCTTCAGCAGGATAGCCTCAAGGAGTATTATACCTTTAACGATACCATTCGTCTTTATTTTACCGATGTGACCCAGGTAGCAAAGAATAAACGAAAAGAGCGCCGAAAGATTGAAACAAAGGAAATTTCTGTTCCAATCACCACCAATGCCAAATCGGGTTTTGATGTCTACCGTAAATTAATCCTTGAATCTCCGGAGCCCATTGCTTTTTTTGATACTTCAAAAATTGCGCTTTTTGAGAAACAGGACACTTTGTTCACCCCGGTAACCTATAAAATTATCCCCGACTCCCTGAACAAAAGACGTTACCTGTTGACTCATCCATGGAAATATGGAACGGATTATAAACTTACGGTAGATTCAGCCGCATTGAAAACAATCTACAATGCTTTGTCCGGAAAACTCAATGAGCAGTTTAAGACACAGGAGGAGGAATATTACGGGAAAATCAAACTAAGTCTTAAAAATGTCACTGCTCCGACAATTATACAACTTCTGAGCGACGATGAAGATGAAAATGTGATTCAGGAAAAACCTGCCACAAAAGATGGAGTAATCACATTTGATTTCCTGGAGCCCCGAAAATACCTTCTTAAGGCAATTTTTGACCGGAATAAGAACGGGAAATGGGATACGGGAAACCTTCAAAAGAAAATCCAGCCCGAGGAGGTTATGTATTATCTGAGCGTTCTGAAAATAAGATCAAACTGGGACAGTGAGCCACCCTGGACATTGCCCGCTCAGCAATCGTTCGATAAGAAAATTATTGATGCAGAGCTTGAAGAACAAAAATTAAAAGATAAACTAAAGAAAAAGAAAAATACTAAGGCTTTTTAATTATAATTACCTGTAATTAAAGGCCCGTTAAGGCGAACCGATATGGCATCCCCGGGCCGCTATTAAATAATAATGATGCCTCACTTAAAAAGTAAAACTATGGCTACTGTACGACGTTTGAAAAAGGAGATTCAGTTTATGTCATCGCAATTAATTGGTGATTGCATTGACTTTCTTGAAACATTTGAGGACAAAAAGGACACTACGGTATTGTCGATCATTGAAGAAGCCGTTTTGCTCAATAATACCATTCTCGACCGTGCCTGTCATCCCGATGGAAAAGACAATCCAAAGCTGGTAAAACAACACTATCGCAAATTAAAAGCTGATTTTATCAAAGGTCTTGACCAGGCATACGGCAAACTTGAAAGCCTGATAAAAAAATAACAGGAATATTAGAATCTTTTGAATAGCCCTGACCCGTGAATTTAACGTGTCAGGGTTTTTTAATGATCTGTACTTCTGATGTCATTTTCCTATTCACACCAGAACAGTATGCTGCATTAAAATATTTATCCCGATCCCGACCAGGATAATGCCACCCAGAAGTTCGACTTTAGCACCAAAAGCGCAACCCACATCTTTACCAATACGAATACCCAACATTGCGAAAAAGAAGGTAACAGCACCGATGATCAGCGCTCCTCCAAAGATGCTGCTGCCTGATGCCAGCGCATAGGAGAAACCAACTACCAGTGCATCGATACTTGTAGCTATCGACAGGGTGATAATATGTTTCCATGAATAGAGGTCCTGCTGATTAGCCTGATTATCGTCATCCATAAAACTTTCCACTATCATTTTTCCGCCAAGAAACAGGAGCAGCAGAAACGCGATCCAGTGATCAAAATTTTCTACATATTCTTTGACTTCGGTACCCATAAACCATCCGGCTACAGGCAATACACCCTGGAAAAAGGCGAGTGAAAATGAAATTGTCGCAGCGTGCCGGAAGGAAATTTTCTGCTCAGCCAGACCGCATCCGATCGAAACAGCAAAACTATCCATCGAAAGGCCAATGGCAAGTATGAAAATGGTGAGAATATCCATGACAAATTAAAAGTGGCAAAGATAAAATTCTTATGTGAAAAGCGACCCCCGTTTATCCGGGATATTTAAAGGATTATCGGCAGGATTTTAGCAGAAGAATTTAAAGAAGCAGGGAATGATAACAGGAAAAAAAGAACAGGTTTCCGGAAAACGGAAAAGAGACTGTTCCCTGAACTTCAGGGACAGCCTCTTTTGCAATTTCAGCCATTTTGGGCTGATATATATAATGGTTAAGCGGATTACATCATTCCACCCATTCCGCCACCCATTCCGCCCTGAGGCATCATAGCTGGTTTGTCTTCTTTCTCTTCAACAAGGACACACTCAGTAGTCAGGAACATGCCTGCAATCGAAGCAGCATTTTCCAATGCAACACGGGTTACCTTGGCAGGGTCAATTACACCACCTTCGAAAAGATTCTGGAAAATGTCAAGACGGGCATTGTATCCGTAGTCATCTTTACCTTCCTTTATTTTCTGTACTATTACAGCACCTTCAAGACCGGCATTGAGTACAATCTGACGAGTAGGCTCTTCGATTGCGCGTTTCACGATTTCAATACCTGTAGTTTCGTCTTCATTATCGCCAACCATGCCGTCCAGGACAGCAATTGCACGGAGATAAGCGACACCACCACCGGGAACAATACCTTCCTCAACAGCTGCGCGTGTTGCATGAAGAGCATCATCAACACGGTCTTTTTTCTCTTTCATTTCAACTTCTGACGAAGCGCCAACATACAAAACAGCGACTCCACCCGAAAGTTTAGCCAGACGTTCCTGTAATTTTTCACGATCGTAATCAGAAGTGGTTGTTTCGATCTGTTTTTTGATCTGAGATACACGGGCAGAAATATTAGCAGCATCGCCGCCACCATTCACGATCGTTGTGGTATCCTTGTTAACTGTTACTTTCTCGGCATGACCTAACATATCGAGGGTTGTGTCTTCAAGTTTCATACCCTTTTCCTCGGTAATTACTGTTCCGCCTGTAAGGATAGCCAGATCTTCAAGCATTTCTTTACGACGATCACCAAATCCAGGAGCTTTAACGGCACAAACTTTCAAACCGGCACGAAGACGGTTCACGACAAGAGTAGCAAGCGCTTCACCTTCGATATCTTCAGAGATAATCATCAAAGGACGGCCCGACTGATGAGTAACTTCGAGAATCGGGACCAATTCCTTCATTGACCCGATTTTCTTATCGTGAATCAAAATGAAAGGATTTTCCATTTCTGTAGCCATCTTTTCAGTATCGGTTACAAAATAAGGAGAAATATATCCGCGGTCGAATTGCATACCTTCAACAAGGTCTACATAAGTTTCAGTTCCCTTAGCTTCTTCAACTGTGATAACACCTTCTTTATGAACTTTTTCCATAGCCTCGGCGATCAGTTTACCGATTTCAGCATCATTATTGGCCGCAATACGTGCAACCTGCTCGATTTTGCTGTAATCATCACCAACAGTTACAGATTGATTCTTAATGCTTTCAACAACTTTAAGAACTGCTTTGTCAATGCCGCGTTTCAAATCCATTGGATTGGCACCTGCGGTAACATTTTTCAAACCTACATTTATGATCGATTGTGCAAGAACAGTCGCGGTAGTTGTACCATCACCTGCGTCGTCACTTGTTTTGGAGGCAACTTCTTTTACAAGATGAGCACCCATATTTTCAAATGCATCCGAAAGTTCGATCTCCTTTGCAACGGTTACACCATCCTTGGTAACCTGAGGTGCACCAAATTTCTTTTCGATAATAACATTGCGGCCTTTAGGACCCAAAGTTACCTTTACAGCATCCGCAAGTTTGTCAACTCCCTTTTTAAGCCTTTCACGGGCTTCAATATTAAATTTAATGTCTTTTGCCATTGTTTGATGATTTTAATAGATATCAATAAATTAGTCAATTAAGCGATAAAAAGAACATCTGATTGCGCAATCAAAAGATAGTCATTGCCATCAATGGTAATTTCTGTACCCGCATATTTTCCGTAATATACAGTATCACCCACCTTTACTTCAACTGTTTCATCTTTTTTGGCGATTCCCACAAGTACTACCTTACCTACGAGGGGTTTTTCTTTCGCTGAGTCAGGGATGATAATGCCACCTGCTGTTTTTGTAACTGCTTGCTGCGGCTCTACTAATACTTTGCCGGCAAGGATCTTTCCTTTAATTTCTGCCATTTCAAATTTTATTTATAATTAGACAATAGTTTATCGATGTAACGCATTCTTATCAGAAAATATGCCAAAACCCTGAGCGACCTGTTTTGTCCTGACACCACGCTGATTTAAAAAAAATCAGGCTTGCACAAGACATTATTTAAAGCCAGTAAATTGAAATACAATATCTTAGAAATTATATGCCACTGACATTCAACGCTGACAACATGACATTAAATCATCCGGATGGCAGTCATAAGCACAAAAGCCCGGTCCGTCAGTTGACAGATCAGGCTTTTATTAATATCAATCTTAAATTAAATTCAACAACTCAGGCCCTGACAAAAAAGTCAGTATCCCGAATGCTGATTCTAAATCTATTTTGTTGAATCACGTACTGCCTGCGGGAAATTGGGAACCTGACTCGGATCCTGAACCTGCTGGATCTGCTCTTCAATGGCAGATTTCTGTGTTTCGGCCGTTCTTGGAAGGAAGGCCGTGGCTGTAATGGAGAGAACAACCAGCGCAATAGCCAGAATCCAGGTGGCCTTCTCCAAAAAATCCGTGGTACGGCGAACACCCATCACCTGATTTGAACTGGAGAATGATGAGGCCAGACCACCACCTTTTGAGTTCTGTACCAGTACCAGTAGAATCAGTATGGCACAAACAATAAAAATTATGACGATAATAAATGAGTACATTGAAATTATTTATTAAGTAGATTTGTAACTTCTTCAATTTGCCGCGCAAAATAAACACTTTTTTCGGGATATTTCAAACTTAATTTTTGAAAAGCTGTGATTGCCTTCTGGTAGAGCCCCTGTTTAACGTATATACGCGCCAACGTTTCGGTAATATATTCATCGCTTTCACCATTATTATCAAGCATTTTATTTATTTTTTCGGTAATGCCTGAACTCTCCGACTGCTTAACATTAAAGGCAGGATTATCTTTAATAAACCGGTCAATCAGGTTCGCTTTCTGTTCCGGCTCATTTAATTTTTCCTTCCTGGTCACCTCCTGGCTGCTATCTTTAGCCAAATCCGGCTGTGGTTTTTCAGTTTCATTTTCGATCCCCCCGAGCATATATGTAGTGTCGGAGAGCTCAAAATTAAGCAAATCGGCATGCTCTTTTCCGGCCGTATCTTTCACCCGTGTAAACGGTTCACCATGCGCTTTTATTGTTGCTGTAGGATCATCAGACAATTCAATGGAAGCGGTATTGTCGCGGATTGAAACCACATCGATTTCGAGCGAAGGATCGGGTATACGTTTTTTTTCCGGTGCCGGATTTAAAAGATGATAAAGAACTGTGCGGTCAGTGGCAAACACAGCACAGGTTTTAAGCTGTGCCGCGAACCTGAAATTATTTTCCCTCTGCAAATTGCGTACGTAAAGAAGGTGAGCCGTCTGAAAGTAGGGGTATTCATCCAGAATTTCCCGAAGTTCTCCCAACGTCCGCTCATTGAGCAGGGAAGGATCCTCGAGGCATCGCAGCAATTGATCACGGGTCATCGACATAAGCAAGCATCTTTTAGAATTACCATTCAGGCAAAATTACCAATTCGCAACCGATTTATTAAAGATATCTTCAACCAACTGCTCGACGATTACATCGACAGCATCGTTTTCAACATCATTTAATGATCGTGTACTCTCCCAATCGTAATAAGCCGAAAAAGATGTATTAAAATCCTGTTCATGATCCTTATTATTTGTGAACACTACCTTAACTGAAACTGTCAGACGGTTCATTGAGGCGAAATCCCTCCCCTGCTCACTCTGCTGAATGGATAAAGGCCGTACTTCATAACCGGTTATTTCACCCGAGAATTCAAGATCGCCCTGTTCGCGTTCCATGGATAATCCCGTTTCGTTCACAAACTTATCCTTCATCTCTTCGGTAAAGGTCTGGCTCAACATTGGATTTACCACGCGTGCACGGTTTGTGAAAAAGTCGATAAATACAGTTTTTACTTCCGGAGAAATTGATGCGCCCGTAAAGGAATAACCAATTTTACAGGAATTTACAATAACAGCCATCGCTATTATGCCAGTAAAAAAAATAAGAAGTTTAATAGTATGTTTTGCCATTATTTATCCGATTTTGTATTCTTTGATTTTCCGGTAAAGTGTCCGTTCCGAAATACCAAGCTCACGTGCGGCCAGTTTTCGCTTTCCGCTATGTTTATCAAGCGATTTTCTGATCATCTCTACCTCTTTGTCTTCCAGTGAAAGGGATTCTTCAACAAACTCCTCAGTATCCTGGATATTATCCCTGCCGGAACTCTTTAAAACCACCGGTCCTGCAAAGGGAGCCTGCACTGAATTATAATCGTTGGCAGTTTCATGAAAATATTTCCTGATTAACTGGGTCTCCTCATCATGAATTTTTGCAGGTTGACCATCCTGCATCAGTTCATGAACCAGTTTCTTAAGGTCGTTCATATCCTTCTTCATATCAAAAAGGATTTTATACAGTATTTCACGCTCACTTGTGAAGGTCTTTTCGTCCAGCCCTTTATTGTATAATGCAGGCAAAATTCCAAGGTTCTCTGCCGGGATGTAATGCTGCAGATCATCTGCCGTTATTTCCCTCGAAGTTTGAATAATGGATATTTGCTCCGTAATATTTTTTAATTGCCTTACATTTCCGGGCCAGCGATAACTGAGCATTACCTTGTTAGCATCCTCCATAAGCCTGATGGGTGGCATTTTGTATTTCTCGGCAAAATCGGAGGCGAATTTCCGGAATAACAACAACACGTCACCCTCGCGCTCACGAAGCGGCGGAATCTTGATCGGAACTGTATTCAGCCTGTAATACAGGTCTTCACGAAATTGACCTTCCATAATTGATTTTGTCAGATCGACGTTGGTGGCTGCAATAACCCGAACATTGGTCTTCTGAACCTGGGAGGAACCCACCCTGATAAATTCGCCCGACTCCAACACCCGCAACAGCCTTACCTGGGTTGAAACAGGAAGTTCACCAATCTCATCCAGGAAAAGGGTGCCTCCGTCAGTAACTTCAAAGTAACCTTTACGATCGGTTAACGCGCCTGTAAAAGAACCCTTTTCGTGTCCGAATAATTCTGAGTCAATCGTTCCTTCAGGAATCGCGCCACAATTGATGGCAATGTATTTACCGTGTTTGCGATGCGAAAAGCTATGAATGATCTGGGGAAACGACTCCTTCCCTACACCGCTTTCACCACTGATCAGCACCGACAGATCGGTCGGAGCGACCTGGATAGCTACTTCGATGGCACGATTTAATTCGGGTGCATTTCCAATAATTCCAAACCGTTGTTTTATTTCCTGAATATCCATAATACAGACACAAAATTTTGGATTACAAATTTATAATTAATCCGCTACTTTTGGAAGGAATTATAACTTCAAAGAAATGAACTTTATTGGAATAATACCCTCACGCTATGAATCAACCCGTTTCCCGGGTAAACCACTGGCAGATATTTGCGGCAAAACGATGATCCAACGTGTTTATGAACAGGCTTCAAAAGGGATGGATGAGGTTTGGGTGGCTACGGATGACGAACGAATCGTGGAGGCTGTTCGCGGATTTGGAGGAAATGTGGTAATGACCTCCCAGGATCACCGCAGTGGCACTGACCGCTGCGCAGAAGCAGCATTGAAAGCCTCTGAAATTACTGGCAAAATTTATGATGTGGTCGTTAATATCCAGGGCGATGAGCCATTTATGCAACCTTATGAAATTACCCTGATTATGGAATGCTTCACCGGATCGCCAGCCACTCAGATCGCCACCTTAATACAGCCGATTCTTAAAAACGAGGATATATTCAGGCCCGATATGGTCAAGGTAATACTCGACAATGAAAACAATGCAATATATTTTAGCCGCTCACCCATTCCACATATTTTCGGGGTCGATCAATCACAATGGCTCGATAAATATCCGTTTTATGGCCATGTCGGTCTTTACGCTTATCGTTTCGACACGCTTCAGACTTTGGCAACCCTAAAAGAAACTCTCATTGAAAAAGTTGAGTCACTGGAGCAATTACGCTGGCTTGAGAATGGATTCAGAATTAAAACCAATATCACCGATTCAGACAATTTTGGAATTGATACCCCTGAAGATCTTGAACAGGCGATTGCAGGAGGAATTGAGAAGTACTACCTTTAGCTTCATCCTTTTAAACTAAATGTCCGGATACTTTGCTAATTTTGTGATAGAACCGCTCTGATAAATACTTTCGATATGGAAACTCCCGAAATCGTTAAAAATGATCCTTATCTCCAGCCTTATGTATCCGATTTCAAACGCTGGGACGAGAAATATAAAGTAAAAGAGGCAGAGATCCTGGATGGAAAATCATTGATCGATTTTGCTTCGGGACATCTTTATTTTGGTCTTTTCAGAGATCCCACAGGGTGGGTCATACGCGACTGGGCTCCCAATGCTACAGGCATCTATTTAATTGGTTCCTTCAATCAATGGCAGGAAAAGCCTGAATTCCGGTTCTCGGACATAGGGGATGGTTGCTGGGAATTGTACCTTAACAAAGACACAATATCTCACGGCGACTTGTACGCTTTTTCGGTCAGTTGGAACGGGGGTAACGGCAAAAGAATACCCGCCTGGGCACAGCGAGTAGTCCAGGATCCTGACACATTGATGTTTAACGCCCAGGTATGGAATCCCCCTGTCAACTATACCTGGAAAAACGGGAAGTTCAAACGTGAATCGGAAGCCCCGCTGATCTACGAGGCTCACATTGGAATGGGTGGTGAAGAACCCAGGGTTCATACTTACGAAGAGTTTCGTATTGATATTCTTCCCAGAATAAAGCAGGGAGGTTATAATACGATCCAGTTGATGGCGATTCCGGAGCATCCTTATTACGGAAGTTTTGGTTATCATGTCTCGAGCTTTTTTGCCGCTTCATCAAGGTTTGGAACCCCTGAAGAACTAAAGCATCTGATTGATGATGCCCACGGACTGGGAATATCTGTCATTATGGACATTGTTCATTCTCATGCCGTCAAAAACGTCGTCGAAGGCCTGGGGAGTTATGACGGTACCCGCTACCAGTTTTTCCACGAAGGAGCGCGGGGAGAACATCCGGCATGGGATTCCTATTGTTTCAATTACAATAAAAATGAAGTACTGCATTTCCTCCTTTCAAATATCAGGTTCTGGCTCGAGGAATATAAATTCGATGGCTACCGTTTCGACGGGGTCACCAGCATGCTTTATTTCGATCACGGACTTGGCATAGCCTTTACCAGTTACAGCGATTACTTCACCCCAAATATTGACGATGAGGCTATCGTATATTTCAGGTTGGCCAATCGTCTGATCCACGATTTATATCCGCAGGCGCTATCCATAGCGGAGGATATGAGCGGTTTGCCCGGGCTGGCAGCTCCGCTTTCAGCCGGAGGTCTTGGTTTTGATTACCGCATGTCGATGGGAGTCCCCGACTATTGGATTAAACTGATCAAAGATCACAAAGATGAAGATTGGAATGTAGGCCAGCTCTTTCACGAACTGACTTCCCGCAGGGCCGATGAAAAGGTAGTGAGCTATTGCGAAAGTCATGATCAGGCAATGGTTGGCGATAAAACAATCATATTCAGGTTACTGGACAAAGAAATGTACTACAGTATGCGCAAAGATCAGCCAAATATTGCGGTCGACCGCGGAATTGCGCTTCATAAAATGATCCGACTTGCAACGATAGCCTGCGCGGGAGGTGCATATCTGAATTTTATGGGGAATGAATTTGGCCATCCCGAATGGATCGATTTTCCACGTGAAGGGAATGGCTGGTCGTATCAGCATGCACGGCGGATATGGAGCATAGCCGAAAACCCGGAGCTTCGGTATCATTGGCTGCTCGATTTTGATCGCGACATGATTAAAATGGTCAACAATGAAAAACTCCTTCATGAACCTTACATACAGTGGGTTACCGACAACCAGGCTGACCAGGTTCTGGCGTTCAGAAGGAAAGACCTGCTTTTTATTTTCAATTTTAATCCCTACAAATCGTTCGAAGGCTACGGAATCCAGATTGAGCCATCGAAATATAAGATTATACTGCAGACAGATGCCCATGCCTATGGTGGCTTCAACCGGATTGATGACCGGATGACCTATTATTCCATACCAGAGGGTGGATTTGGATCAACTCATTACCTGAAAATTTATCTTCCTTCGAGAACAGCAATTGTTTTGAAAAATCAACCTTACAGGAGCGTGAGGTAACAGGCTTGACATGAGAATTTTTACAATCGGAGAAACAACCTACGACATTTTGTTCCGCAACGGGAACCCCGTGGGTGCATGCAGCGGAGGCAGTGCATTTAACTCAGCAATTTCATTGGGGAGATGCGGGCTTCCTGTAAGTCTGATCACTACATTCGGTAACGATTGTGTCGGAGATCTTTCCCAGGCTTTTCTTACGAAAAATGGGGTAAACTGCGACCTGATCAAACGATTTAACGGGCAATCGAGGATTGCGCTGGCCTTTCTGGATGCAGATAACAATGCCGATTATTCCTTTTACCAGGCTTCAACTGATATTTTTCCTGATTATCCCGAGCCTCAAAAAAACGACATTTTAGTGTTGGGATCTTCATTTGCCATTCGGGATAATGGCCGCGAACAACTGATCGCTTTTTTACAACAGGCAAAAAAAGAAGGATGTACCATTATTTACGATCCGAACGCCAGGCATCAGGTGGAAGGAAATCCCGCGATTATCAAAAAAATTCTTGAAAATATCGCCCTTGCCACAATCATTAAAGGTTCTGACCAGGATTTCAGAAATATTTTTGGACTTAATGATGCAGTTGCGGTCTATTCACGGATTACGGAAACAAGTAATAAAGTTCTTGTTTATACAAAAGGAGCCCAGGGAGTGGAACTCGTAACTGCTGATGTACATTTATCGATCGGGGCAAAACAGTTAAATGTGGTAAGCACTATCGGAGCAGGGGATAATTTCACGGCCGGAATTGTTTACGGCATCTATAATTCAATAATAAACAACCAGTTACAAGAAGATTTTTTACAAGAACAATGGGAGGAAATCATGAACTCGGGAATCCTTTTTGCCTCAGCAGTCTGTGAATCGCACGAAAATTATCTCCCCGAAGAAACGGCTGGAAGGCTTTCGAATTCCAGGCATTAATTCCCGGAACAAGACGTGTCTTGTGTGCTCTGCTTATTATCTGTCAGTATTGTCCGATTAAAATTGAATCCGACTTAGATTACGCAACTACGTTGCTTTTGGGATTTGTATTGCATTTAACTACAAAGATATAGCAACTACGTTGCTAATAGGAGTGCTGCGTAGCAGCTTAATCTTTGTAGAAATAATTGGAAAGAAAAGTGAAGCCACGTAGTGGCGATATCCATGTAAAAACTTAGTAATATTTCGATTACAAGATTTTATAATATTTTAACCGGAAACCAACGATTATCTGTGTGTGTTCATCGATCACCATTTATTGAACACTGATCCCGTAGGTAAGGGACAGATTAAACTGATTTTCACAGATATTCCAAGCTAGGCAACCGTTTTTTATGCTCCTGAAACTTTCCTTCCTATATGCTTGTTTAAAGTATGTATTGCTAAGTCGTAGCCAATCAACCACGCAATAAAACCAAATGAAAAATCGAAACAATTAGTTAAACAACCATTTTATGCAGGCAATAGTATATTCTCATTACGGAGATCCCGGAGTGCTTCAGCTAAAAGAGGTGGATAAACCATCACCACAAAGCAATGAAATTCTGATTCGGATTTATGCAACTGCGGTCAATTCTGCTGATATCCGGTTGCGAAAGGCGGATCCCTGGGCGGTAAGATTGTTTTTTGGTTTGACAAAACCCCGGAAAAATATTTTGGGTGGCGTTCTTTCGGGCGAAATTGAGGCAGCCGGGAAAAATGTAACCCGATTTAAGGTAGGTGACCTTGTTTTTGGTTCAACCGGCATGAGCATGGGTGCCTATGCCGAATACAAGTGCCTGCCCGAAGACGCAGTTTTAGTATTAAAACCAACAAATATCAGTCATAAGGAGGCTGCTACAATTTCATTTGGCGCACTAACGGCATTGGATTTTCTCAGGAAGGCAGCTATTAAAAGCGGACAAAAAGTTCTTATTTACGGAGCCTCAGGGGCAGTTGGAACAGCCGCTGTTCAGCTCGCCAGGTATTTTGGGGCAGAAGTAACAGGTGTCTGCAGCACCCCGAATCTTGAACTGGTAAAATCGCTTGGAGCCGAAAAGGTAATTGATTACACGCAGGAGGATTTTACAAAAAACAGGGAGACCTATGATGTGATTTTTGAAACAGTCAACAAACTATCATTTTCAGAAAGTATAAAATCATTGAAAAAACAGGGTACGCTGATTTTAGGGGCAGCCGGACTTTCACAAATGATCTTGGGAACCTTTGCTTCAGTAAGTGGCAGCCGGAAAGTATTATCGGGCATGATCAGTGAAAAAACGGAAGAACTGATTTTTCTCCAAGAACTGATAGAGCAAGGAACTTACAGGCCGATAGTTGACAGAAGTTATCCGTTTGATCAAATGGTTGAGGCTCATAAATATGCAGAGCGAGGACATAAGAGAGGAAATGTAGCTATAATCGTGACAGAATAACGTGGTCTGAATTTCATTCCGGGATTTTATTTTTTAATATCATATACCATCAGCGCATTGTTATGCCTGATGTATAATTTCCGATCGGCAATCACCGGATGTGCCCAATGCTGATCTGCTCCCAGCGGAACTTTAAATCTGCTGATTATTCGAAATTGTTCGGGATTACCTTCAGCCAGGGCTATTTCACCATCTTTTTCGGCATAACAATAGAATAATCCGTCAGCATAAATAACCGGACCGCCACCTAACTCTTTAGCTATGTATTTCGTCTGGCCGGTCTTTACATCGATGCAAAACCATTTTGGTTGCAAATAGGCAGAACCATATACCAATCCGTCTTTCAGGATAAAAGCACCCATCAGGTTGGTAAATTCCCTGTTTCGCCAGGCAATTTCAGCCTTCTTACCGTCAGGCGAAAGTTGCAGTAATACGAGACCGGAACTATCTTTTCGCGATGCACTAAGAATCAATAATTTCCCATCGAAATAGACCGGTGCATTAGCATGAATTTTATTTTCCTGGAACTGGTGAATACGCCAGTACATTTTTCCGCTTTCAGCATCCAGTCCGATTATGGAAGTAGCCGTGAGATGTATAAGCAATCGGTTGCCGTTGTGGTTAATCAGAATTGGGGAACTGTAAGTCGCTCTTTCGCCGTATGCCGACCCCGCCCAGATTTTCTTTCCGGTGAACCGGTTCAGCGCCACTACGTTGTTTGCTTTTCCACCCGGAGTACAAATTAATTTGTCTCCATCAATCAGCAGTGATTCGGAAAAACCAAACTGTACCGAATCGCCTTGTAAATCCTTAAAGAAATCGACACTCCACACCATTTCCCCATCACTTGCTTTGAGGCAGTGAACACTGCCATTTCCACTTTCAATATAGATCAAATCATCAACTATCGTCGGGGTGGAACGGGCTCCCGGGAAAAGCGTCGTCCAATCGTCACCATAGGATTTCTTCCATAATTGTTTTCCATTCGTATCGAAAGCAAAAAGAAAACCTTCCGATTTCAAGGTGTCAGGAATTCCCGTAACAAATACCCTGTTGTTTGACACCGCAACACTGCTCTGTCCTATTCCCAGACCTTCAAAAGACCAGAGCATTCTGGGACCTTCTGCCGGCCATTCCCTGAGCAAACCGTTTTCGGGATAAATGCCATCACGTGCAGGGCCACGCCACTGCGCCTGAGCCAATACCGTATTTAATTCAGGAAGCAAAGCCATCAGGCAAACGAAAAATAGTAATTTCTTCAGGTTCATTGTTTAGGATATGAAAAATTAAGTGGTGATCATGAATCTGACGCTATATTAGGCATTTCATTACAGAAAATCAAAAAACATCAAAAATTAAATTTGTACTTTTATCGGCTGATCAAAACAAAAAACACAAATTTATGCTTCGATTAATCCTCTTCTTTTTGCTGACAGGACCTATGATTGAGGGTTTTGCACAAAAGCCGAATCCTGCAATGAAGAAAAAAAACATGTCCGGAAATCCGATCTTCGAGGGGTGGTATGCTGACCCCGAAGGAACAATTTACGGTAACGAATACTGGGTTTACCCGACCTTATCGGATGTATACGGCGATTATCAACCCATTGATGAGAAATCGCTCACGCCCAGACAGAAACTTACAATTAATAAAGATTACCTGAAGCAAACCTACCTGGATGCCTTCTCGTCAAAGGACCTTATTAAATGGACTAAACATCCGCGCATACTCGATATAAAAGATATTTCATGGTCAGCATTTGCGATCTGGGCCCCGGCTACCGTACACGCCAACGGCAAATATTATCTGTTTTTCGGTGCAAATGACATCCAGAGTGACAAGGAATACGGAGGCATTGGTGTGGCCATTGCTGACCGGCCGGAAGGACCTTATAAGGATGCGCTGGGAAAACCATTGATCGGCGGATTTCATAATGGGGCACAACCTATCGATCAGTTTGTTTTCCGCGACGACGATGGCCAGTTTTATATGTATTACGGCGGCTGGCGTCATTGCAATATGGTTAAATTAAGCAGCGATCTGCTCAGTATTGTCCCTTTTGATGACGGAACGAGTTTCAAAGAGATCACTCCTGATAAATATGTGGAAGGTCCGTTTATGATTAAACGTGCCGGGAAATATTACCTGATGTGGTCGGAGGGAGGATGGACCGGTCCCAACTACAGTGTTGCGTATGCCATGGCCGATTCGCCTTTTGGGCCATTCAAACGGGTGGGAAAAATTCTTCAGCAGGATCCCAAAGTGGCTACAGGTGCCGGCCATCATTCAGTCATCCATATCCCGGGAACTGATGAGTGGATTATTGTATACCACCGTCGTCCGCTGAGCGAAACCAACGGAAATCATCGTGAGACCTGCATGGATAAGCTTATCTTCAATCCCGACGGAACAATCCAGCCGGTTAAAGTCACTTTCGAAGGAGTGGCAAAAAGGAAACTCAGCAAGCATTAATCTCATTTCCCAGCCTATCCTTTAAACCATTGATTCCGGATATTTCATTCGTTCAACAAAAAATTGAGTGGATTATTCTGTTTAAAACCTTTAAACAGAACGGATTGCATATGAAAAATTTAATGAAAGTCATGATTCCTGTTATCAATGGAAATGACATGATAAAGTAATTCACTCTTTGAAAATTATTTGCGCTGAATCGCCAGGCTTTAGAAGACTATTTGATTTGTGATTATTTTTCATTATTTTTGATACTAACCTTATAAATTCTAATCATGATCTCCACAACTCATTTACACCCAATGTTAGTGCACTTTCCTATTGCACTTATAGTTTTTGGATTTATTGCCGAAATTGCTGCCTTATTCTTTAAGAAAGAGGTTTGTTTATCGAAAACAGGATATTTTTTATTGATATTTGGAACCTTCTCGGCACTGATAGCCTGGCTTACAGGTAACTTCTTTACGGCCGAAATGTCAGGTGCAGCTGGCGAAATAAAGGAAACTCACGAACTATATGCCTTGATAACCTTAGGGACGTTACTGGTCACTTCAGTCCTGCGCATTGTACTACAAACTAAAAAAATTGAAAATGCTGGTATCAAATGGGTTGCATTTGTTTTATATGGAGTGGCAACCATTTTGGTGAGTATTACAGGATTTTTTGGGGGAACACTTGTCTATAATTATATGATGCCGATTTAATTATTTATTTTAACCCAATTTACACCATGAGAAACCTTTTATTATTTGCATTAGTCAGCATGTTCGCATTTGCGGGCTGCAACCAGGCCAGGCCGGTGAAAACAATCGAAAATCTTAAAGGCGGGATTAAGGGCGAAACAACTGCGAGCGCCAAATATGCTGCTTTTGCTGCAAAAGCCAGGGAAGAAGGCAACGATACAATTGCCAAACTCTTTGATGCTGCATCCAAATCTGAATCCATTCATGCAACCAATCATCGTAAAGTACTGGAAGGATTAGGGGAAAAGATGGAGGATTTTAAACCAGAATTTGAGGTAAAAACGACGGCCGAAAATCTGCAGGGGGCTATTGAAGGAGAAACTTACGAAGTCTCCACTATGTATCCTCAATTTCTTGCGGACGCCAAAACTGAAAAAGTTGGAAAGGCAACCCAATCATTTACGTGGGCTGTAGATACTGAAAAGAAACATATGGTATTCTACCAGAAGGCGTTTGATGTACTAAAAGTAAATGCTGAAAATACCTTGCCTTTGGTATTTGCGGTATGCCCTGTTTGCGGAAATACCTATGACAATGCTGCTGTTGACGAAAAATGTGTGTTTTGTCAAACACCTAAAGAGAAATTTATCATTATCTAATAAATAAAAGGGAGCGCCAGGCTCCCTTTATTTATTTTCAGTCCCGGAATCCCGATGTCGTATAATTTTCAGTTTCCATCTGCTGCCAACCTATTTACACCATCCTAATTAATAGGTATAAATTAATGTCGTATATGATTTTGGTCATACATCCCGACTTACCCCCATCACCCCGATTTATCTGCCATATTAAATATTTGCTTTAAGGATTATACATAAATGATTATTAAACATTGATATTTAATCTGCAGTTATTTTCCTCCGCTCACTCCTTCAGTAGTCATCTGAATCCTTTTAATCGTGCCATCTTTATTGTAGAAAAGACGGTCAATACATACAGATCGGCGGTAACTGCCCCCATCTGTATTTGCCCCACCGTTATGGTATATAAAATACCACTTCCCCTTGAATTCCACAATAGCCTGGTGATTGGTGTTTGAGTTTCCGGCAAGTTCGTTGAGAATGCCTTTATATTCCCATGGTCCTGTGATATTTTTACTCATGGCATACGCGATCTTTTCGGGAAATTCGGTGGCATACGACAAGTAGTACCAGTTTTTGTATTTATGAATCCATGGTGCCTCGGTAAAACGTGGAAGGTTTTGTACAGCAATTACGGGGCCAATTGTATCGGTCATGTTTTCTTTAAGTTTCACATAGTAACATTGTGTATTTCCCCAGAACAGGTATGCCTGGCCGTCGTTATCAATCATCACGGACGGGTCAATGTCATCCCAGCTTATCCTGGTATATTGGGTTGTAAGATTATTTGTGATGATTGCCGAACCCCTGGCATCTTTAAATGGTCCAAGAGGATTGTCGGACACTGCAACCCCAATCGCTTTGCCGTGAATGGTGCCATGTTCCACTGCGACGTACCAGTAGAATTTTCCGTTACGTTCAATAACCTGTGAAGCCCATGCATCACCTTTAGCCCACGAAAAGTCGGCAGCACGAAGGGGCACCGGGTGTTCCGTCCAGGTTTTTAAATCTGCTGTTGAGAAAACGAGCCAGTCCTTCATCACATAGCGGTTTTCCTTCGGCGGGCATACATCGTTGCCTGTATATAGATAAAACCTGTCTTTATAAATCAGGGCAGCCGGATCGGCGGTGTATTTATGCCTGATAACAGGATTACCCGTTGCACGAAATGTAGTGTCGCGGGATGATTCCCGGCTCTGTACTCCACCAGCTCCGAGTATGGAAAGCAATAAGATTGTAATAAATTTTGTCATCTCGTTATCTCAAAATGAGTAATATACAAATATTGAATAAGGCCGGTTATTTGCCGGCTATTTACAGAGTTTAACCACTTCGCTTCCGGCCAGCAGGAAACATCCGAGCCCGTAATCTTCAAAATCAGGTTTACTTTCATGGGTAACCGGCTGTCCGTCAGATGGTTGTTTGCCAGTTCCCTGGACATACCCCAGAAATCCATTGGGGTGCACCGCTTCATTGGCCATGGCCTGCCACGCTTTGGAAATTACGGGTGTATATTTTTTTGCGCTGAGCAGTCCGTTATTGACACCCCATGCCATTCCGTAAACAAATAGGGCGGTTCCCGAAGTTTCTTTTCCTCCGAAATTGTTCGGATCGTGCAAACTTGCATTCCAGAAGCCGTCGACACGTTGAATTGGCAGTAAAGCCTTCATCATTGCAAGGTAGGTCTTCTTATATTCCTTGCGGTGAGGATCATCTGCAGGCAGGATGTCAAGCACCCTGACCAGTGCGGCAACAACCCAGCCATTTCCGCGTGACCAGTAGCAATCTTCCCCGTTGGGTTCTTTATAGGGAGGAAGAAAATCTTTATCACGCCACCACAGTTTATCTTTCGGATTATACAGTCCTTGTTTTATTTTCGTATCCATATACATGGCATACATCCGTTCGGCATATCGCTTGTCTCCGGTTATTTTCCCAAGCCGGGCAAACACAGGCATTGCCATTTGAAGTGCATCGATCCAGTTCCAGTCATTGATTTTATCACTGTTCATCATCAGATCAACCGAAGCCTGTATATCCTTGATCCGTTCGGGTTTTCTGTCAATTTCATAGAGGTTGATATAGGTTTGTCCGCAGCATTGATTGTCGGCATTTCGTGTTTTGATTCCATCGCGCAAACCCCATTTATGGGCTTCACCCCACGAAACTGCATAATCGTAATATGCTTTATTGGGATTAACTTCGTACAAGGCCATCAGCCCTTCGTAATATACGGCGCGTGTCCAGATGTTACTCGGGCGTTCACGATTGGTGATGATGCTTTTACCCGTATCAGGCCATTTGTCCATAAAATAGGCATTGGTAAGCACCATTTTGTCCATAACTTCCTTTTTCGAGGGAAGATTTTGTGCTTTTGACAGATTGAAACCAAAAACAAAAGCGATCAGGAGAATTGATAATTTCATTGTCATTCTATTAATTTGTTGTTATTTATAAAACTGAAGCGCGCTGTCGTTAATCTCAATTTTGTGTGTTTTAACGAGCTGAATCATTTCAGCACCAGCTAAGAGTACCGGGCCATAACCATGAGCAGCATATACATTAACGGGCCGGTAATAATAAAATGCAGGATCGAATCCCATTCCTGTACCAACGCATGTTCCTTCAACCTGCCCGTTTTCATTTACTTTGCCAGCCACAGCATTCCATGCCAGGCAAACCATTGGTCCATAAACCATTGCTTCCACATACCCGCGATTGATGGAACGGGCGATTGAATAGGTGTAAATGGCGGTAGCCGAAGTTTCGGCGTACGAGTCATTCCGGTCGATCAACTGGTGCCAAAAGCCTGTAGCCATCTGATAATTGGCTAAACCTCTTATATGTTTCCGGAGCAGATCGATTACTTTGGCACGACCTTCGTAATTTTCGGGGAGTACTTCCAGCAATTCGACCATTGTCATTAAAGCCCAGCCATTTGCGCGCGCCCAATGCAATTGGGGATGTTCTTCCATTCCAAGGATCCACCCATGCATGAAAAGGCCTTTTTCGTAGTTAAACATCCGGTCCGAAAATTGCAGCACCTGTTTGACGGCATCATCGTAATATTTCTTCTCACCCGTAAATTTCCCCATCTGGGCAAGCGCCGGAACGCTCATGAACAGGTCATCAAGCCAGATTGAATTCGGCATCGGACGATTACGGGCCAGTGTTCCGTCAGCAAACCGAAACTCTTTTGTACTAATGTAATCCACAAACGTATTAATCATTGGCTTCAGGTTACCATCGAAGCCCGCAATCTGTTGAGTTTTAATCATTGCGGCACACATCGCCCCACAATCGTCGAGCGCATGCGGATGAAGCACTCTTTTCAAGGCATGATTAGCAGCAGGCTTTTGTTCATCCAGTCTTACAAACGAGGGTCGTATTTCGGCCAGGAATTTCAGCCTGTTTTTCGTGTAACCGGCATATTTCTGATCGCCCGTAGCTTCGGTTGCGAGCAACATTCCCGCATAGGTAACACCCCATTCATAACTAACCAGGCGGAAATCACCTGGTTTAAAGATAGTTTTTTCATCAATTTTCGAAAAATCGGTCACTTCTGCCTGCGTATCCTTGTTGATCAACGCCATTGGAGTCGATTTGTCGAGGTAGTTATAAAGCTGGTCCAATACTTTGGTGATGCTTTTCACATCCGGTTTTCCGTAAGGTGTGTCGTAATCCGGTTTCATTAAATGAAGCGGCGAGGTAGAATCGTTTACCTTTTGCGCCTGCAAACCCAGGCATGCCGTAAAAATCAATATTGTTGTCAGTGTAATTCTCATCTTATAGTTGAGTTGAAGTTATCTTGCTGATTTGTTTTATTATACGTTAACAGTGGTCACATTTTCCAGAGTTCTTTCATTCACTGTTTCAAGGGCCAGTCCCCGACAAAATTCAAAAGTACAATTTGTAATCGTACTTTTATGGCTCTTTCCGAACGTAATACCGATGAAAGCATTGCAACACCTTGTTCGGTGAAAACCATCGGATTAATAGATGAATATTTTAGAATTGATAACCGGTCTCAATTTGCGACCAGTTCATCCATCTCAATTTTAGTAAGATCATAAAATCTACAGGGAAGCGCCCTAAATTTCTTTTAACTTGTTCTTTAGATCCTTTTTGTTTAAATAATTTAGTCGTTCTTATCTTTTTTGTTTTTGTCAACTTTATAACCAATTGGACTCATCGGAGTATTTGCCTTCTGATGCAGGGCGTCAATTCTATCAAGTAAAAATTTAAAGGCTTGGTTTAGTTTGGAATCGAGTTTCACATTTTCTTTTTTCAATTCATCATTCTCTCTTAATAATGCCCTGTACCGGGCAAAAGCCCGCATGATCTCAATATTGACTTTTATGGCTCTTTCCGAACGTAATACCGATGAAAGCATTGCAACACCTTGTTCGGTGAAAACCAACGGATTTATTGAAGAGTGTTTCAGCGCACCTAACCGGTCGCAATTTGCGACCAGTTCATCCTTCTCAATTTTAGTAAGTTCAAACATAAAATCTACAGGGGAACGTCCTATATTTCTTTTAACTTGTTCTTTCAGTCTCTTTGTAGGAACATCATATAACATTGCTAAATCTGTATCTATCATTACTTTAAAACCTCTGAATTGAAAAATCAGTGTTTCATATTCTGCATTAATAATACTATTCATCATTTTATAATATTATTGTATTTCAATTGTTACAGCTGTTAAATCTAATTTCCATCCGGTTTCACCAGGTTCACAAAAGGACTTTCGTACCAGCGAAATTCATTCACCGGGTCGGGATGTGCCGGATCAAAAACGGGCAGATCATCGATCAGGTATTGAGCCAGATCCAATTTATTCTGCCGTATACCTTCCACAATGCATTTGGCCAGTTCGTAAGCGCCATATGGATTAAAGTGCGTGTCGTCGGCCAGCGGTTTGTCCTGCCCCGGGTAGGCATTTGCCGGATAATGTACAAACGCTTTTTTCGAATTTTCGGCGCCCAACGCTTCGTATAGCTTTTTGCTCATTGCATTCAGATCAATCAATGGAACATTTTCCTCCTTCGCAGTCTGGCGCATCGCTTCCGGGTAATTATCGAGCGTATTGATGATCTTTCCGTTTTCGTCGAAGCGGCGGCGGTGCATTGACGTTACCAGGACCGGCTTACCTTCTTTTTTCCGGGCTTCAGCGATAAAATATTTCAGTTCGTCCTTATAGGTGGTGAATGGATCCACATGGTTACCTCCCGCTTTCTGGTCGTTGTGGGCAAACTCGATAAACAGGTAATCGCCTGGTTTCATTAGACTCAATAATTTTTGCAGCCGTTTTTCGCGTTTGAAAGATAATAAACTTTCACCCGATTCGGCAAAATTGGCCACCACGATCTCAGGTTTCAGAAAGCGGGGAATCATTTGCCCCCATGATGCCCAGGGTTCGTTCTCCTGGTCAGTGACCGTAGAATTTCCTGCCAAAAAGATCGTTGGAAGTTCATCGGCTCTTTTAATTTCGATCGAAGAAACGCAAGGATATTCACCGTTAAATTCGAGGGTAAGTTTGCGGTCCCAGTTCAGGTAATTGAGCTCACGCTCTTTCAGTTTGATTTGCTCCGTAGCATTGATCCGTGGCGTGCGTACATCCACAACAAAATCTTTTTGAACGATCTCCCCTTTACCGGTTTTCACATTTTCAAACATCAGCCGGCGCGATTCGGCCCTTACAGTTGTCGATGATTCTTCCGGTGCTCCGCCAATCGTTACTGTGACCTGGTAATGTCCTTCCGGCAGGTCAACCGCAAAATAAAACGGTTTTTTGCAGTAAAGGTAAGTCCCGGTGTGCCGGTCTTTCGATGCTGTTTTCCCTGAAACCATTTCACCGGAAGGAATCAGTCCGAAACCTTTTTCTTCCGAATATAGCGTGGTTCCGGTAACCTGGGTCCATCCTTTTTCTGTTTTTCCTGAACCGAAATCAAACCGGATCAATTTCTGTTTTTGTTGGGCCTGGCCAACTTCAGCAAACAATATGACGGTCAGTATGATTACATAAAACTGCTTCATAGTAATTGATTTTAATTCAGTTATTCATTCAGGTAAGCGCGCAATTCGCATTCCCGCAGGTCACGAATTGCCTGTGCAATAATCAGGGCGTTCAGTGCTGCACCGATCTGATTGGTGTGGGTATGGTCACCCGGAAAAAATGTTTTGACACTATCCTTCCCTAACTTTTCGTATTTACCTGCCAGCAAATCGTTCAGATCGATAAAATATGCACCGGTTTGTCCAGCAACTTCTTTAGCCCACTTCGCAAAAGACTCAGAAACACGTTCAACCTTACCATCAGGCCATTCGTTACGCGGAATCTGCGAAAGTACAATTGGAATCGCGCCCGCTTCCATGGCATCCTGAATATATTTTTTAAGATACCAGCCATACGTATGAACTGTTTCCTTTATTCCGCCGGGTTTGGTTACCAGTTGTGTTTCTTCACCTGATCCGCCCAGCGATCCCCGGAATTTTTCAGCATCAGGACGGGCGCCATCGTTGTGCCCAAACTGCATGAGTACAAAATCACCTTTTTGAAGTTGAGGAAGGATTTCCCTCCATAATCCTTCGTTCAAAAAGGTCCGGCTGCTGCGGCCTCCGCGAGCTTTGTTCATGATGACCACGCGGCTTGTGTCAAAAAATGAAGGCAATTCCCGGCCCCAGCCAACAATCGAATCATTGCCGTTGGCAACTGTTGAGTCGCCAATGATGAACACCCGTTTTTTTACGGGAAATACAATTTTGGGATCTTTCTGCAGATACTGATTCAATTTGTATTCCGGCATTGCCTTGATTCCTTCGATCACCAGTAAAGCGTTCAGTTTGGCCCCTTCGGCTGAAGTATGCGTATGATCGCGACTATAAAAATATTTCCCGGTCACCTGGTTTTCTCCAAGAAGGTCGAGTGTGTCAGACATATTTTTATGCAGATCGACAAAAAGAATTTTTTCTTGCTGAGCCACTTCTATTGCCCATTTCGGATAGCTTTCCTGTGAACGTTTGATTTTCCTGTTTTCCCAGTCGTTACGTGGTATTGGTGTGACGATGACAGGTGTGGCTCCTTTGGCTTTGGTCTCACGAACCATTTTCCGGAGATACCAGCCGTAACTGTGAACAATTTCGTGTTCCCCGGTTAGGATATTATTGATCTCTTCGGTTTCCTCCCCAACTCCTTTTATCGTTCCGCGGGCTCGGCTACTGTCATTAATCGCGCCGCCGTCATTGTGACCGAACTGCATGAGCACAAAATCACCTCTTTTAACCTGATCCAGGACCTCTTTCCATAAGCCTTTGGATTGAAAAGTCCGGCTGCTCGTTCCGCCCAGTGCATGGTTTTCAACGCTGACTTTGGCACTATCAAAAAACTGGGCAATCGGGTCACCCCAGCCCCACAAACCTCCGGCACCATTGCCCTGGCCGTTTTTTACCGTTGAGTCGCCGATAATAAATACAGTGGGCTTTTGTTTGGCCCCGGCGTTCGTTTGAATAAAAAGACCGGAAAGGATGATCAGTAGATGGATACGGTTCATATTATAAATGTTCATTGTTTTGTGTCCTATATAAATTATGCTGCTGGCTGTTGGCAACTGGGGCTGGCAATTCACTGCAAGGAAAAAGTTGTCCTTTTATAATTCATCTTTCCTATTCGTATTAAATATATTTATTCTTTCAATATCCCAAAATTACAGGTTTACTTTAATTTTTAGAATGAAATGTGAATCTGATTAAGATTTTAGCCAGCGGCCAGTTGCCAGTTGCCAGCCGCCAGTTGCCCTATTTTATAAATCAGGATATATTTACCCATACATTTCATTATTAATTTATTTGACTTCAAATACAAAAGCTGACGAAGTCATGAATTGTCCTCCTTGTGAAGCAACAAACAAATAAGTTGGCTTTCCGTTTTGCATCAGGATCTGCGGACGTTCAAACCGGCCATATTTTTTCAAATGTGGCGGTGCGGGTGGCTGTTGCAGGTAGTAGTTGTAGCCAAAATAGCTGATTTTTGGTTCTGACCAGCGGATGCCATCCTTTGACTCCAGGATAATACCCACTTCGTGGTCGAATCGGCCCATGTCCCTGGCAATCATATAAAACCGACCATTTTCAATAAATACATTACCATCTTCGAGCTGGCGGTTGTTACCCAGCTTAGAATAGTCGATAATTGGATTATGTGAATATTTAAGGTAGGGACCTTCCGGTTTGTCTGCAATAGCCAGGCCGTACTTTCGGTTTCCGCGTATAGCAGGGTTGACCGGGTGATCGTATTCTTCGGTGTTCCACGATTTGTAATACAGCCAGTACTGACCATTTGGATGTTTCAGGAACGCCGGATTTGATGTGCAATGGTCGTCCCATTTCCCGACTTCGCCTGGTTCAATCAACGGTTTGTCAGGGCGTTGCCAGGGACCGGAAAGCGAATCGGAGGTGGCCAGTCCAATACGTTTGGTGTCAGTTCTCTTATTTGAATTACCGATGTAAAAAAGATAATATTTACCATTTGTAAATTGAATATGAGGATTATGACAGGTGGTGCCATCGAAAAATCCTTCACCGCGAGGAGCAAGAATAGTTTCAATATCAAAATAGGGGCCTGCCGGTTTATCGGCTACTGCATGGGCAATTTCCGAACCGTTAATCCAGCCTCCCATCCCTTTTTTTGCATCCCAACGCGAAAAGAAAACATGTATCTTCCCGTCAGGAGCAACAATCGGACTGGTCCCCCATACGTAATATCCCTCCAGCTCGAGGATACGGCCAATCGGTTTTAAGCGTTTGGCAAAACCGGAAATGTCCCTTGAATCATATTTGCCTTCCGGTGCAGAAGAATAACCGGTTAATCCGGACGTTAATAATGCTCCACCTGTCAGAAAAGTTTGATGCAGAAATGTTCGTCGTGTTGCCATTTTATCTAAAATTGAGCCCCTGCAGTTCTTTTTAACCCACTGGACTTATCTTATTAAAAAACATAGTTGATCATCGTTTTTATTTTCTGGCTCCCCCCTCTGTTGGGGAAGAGTTGGAGATGGGGGCTAACAATCCAAAATAAAAATACAGCGTTCGTTTCACGGGTTTATCCATCTTGTTTAATTCTCCGGCAGGACCTAAATTCCAGGTATCGTTGCTGATGCCCATGGCCAGTTTGGTTCCCACGGGAGGAATCGCATCCAGAAATGAAATATCTCCTTTGGGCAGAACAGGATAGTTCTTTGGCCCCGAGATTCCATAAAAATTAAACAAACGTACAAACAGGTCATCCTCCCGGGCTACAACCGTAAATTTTCCATCGGCCGTATTGAATTCCATCCACGAAACTTCAGGATGGTAGCCTTTAAATTGCGGTAGTCCCCATGAATTATCCCCCGGTAGTTTGCTGTTGTACATACGGTGATACACATCCAGTGAGCCACCTTGCATCCGGTTTTTCCAGACGTGGGCCGGACCTTTGCCCAACCATTTGGCTCCGATCACGTCTGACTCGGGAAAATCGAAGCTGATTCCCGTAAACATTTGATCGCCCGATACCTGGTATTCGTAATCCATTGCCAGCCACCCGCTGCTGAACATCGTCCAGGTCACTGTTTTCAGGTCGCCCGAATAGGTCAACTCAAGGGAATAATTTTTATCGCCCTTTACACTCTTCACACTTTCAAGCTGAGCGTTTCCACTTGCCAGCACCGGTCCATTATTGAATGGAATGGGTAAACCCAGGTCGTTGGTGACTCTTCGGATTTTGCCATCCTTCTTACTGAATGTTACTCCAATACCGGAGGCTTTTAGTGTCACAAGCGTGTCGTTTTCTGTCATCTCTGCCACCCCTTTTTCTTTTGACAAATCAGCCGCCTGCTGTGCAATGGGAAGTATGTTATCTTCCTCGACTCCCGTAGCTTTCAGCTTCTCGCGCTGTTTTTTTTCCTGGTCACTCACATCAATTTTCACAAGTTGGTCAACCGATTGTTGGTTGCCGCCAATTTTCCAGGTCCAACAGTAAATTTCTTCCCCGGAAGGGTTGAATGCTTTCAGGTATAGGGCATTGTAATTTTTATAATCAGCCGGGAGATTAAGTTTCAGGGATCCGCTGTTAACCGGTTGAATGTCGGGACTTGCTACAGATCCGGATTTCATTATCCTATGGCCCGGCTGGCGTTGTTGCAACTGATTGAAATTGACCAGTTGCCATTCGAAACGGCAATCTTTCAGGTTGGTAAAATGGTAACGGTTCTCGACTCCTATATTTCCATCGAATGACTCAGGGAGTTTTATTAAACTGATTTTTACCGGGCAGTAGATTTCGCGTATGGCATAGTAACTCCCTTCCTTTTCGCGGTGTGGACCGACAACGCCATCAGGACCATTGACCCGGTTTGCATCAATAAAACCGTTGAGATCGGTGCGCATAATCCCTTCATCGAGTAATGCCCAAAGGAAACCACCCCCTGCATTGGATGTATTCCAGAACAATTCCCAGAAATCAGCGAGTCCGACAGCTCCTCCACCATCATCCTGAGCATGCAAAAACTCGGTAGGCATGTAAATTTTGCCTTCTGCAAATATTTTTTTCGAGCTGTACCAGGTCTCGTAATGATTACAGTCGATCCCGTTGAAATCGTTTCCCGGCCTGTGATGGGGATGGATCACGGGGCGTGCAGACTTATCGTAACGGGTGAAATCGTCATCCAGTTGCTTGTTGGTTCCACCTTCATTCCCATTGGCCCAAAAGATGATCGACGGATGGTTCAGGTCACGGATGACCATCTCTTTCACAAGCTTTTCGCCGGGGGCAGTGGCATAGGAATTCTGCCAGCCAGCCAGTTCGTCGAGCACATACAATCCCAGCGAATCGCAGTAATTGAGAAAAACCTGGTCGGGCGGATAATGTGAACAGCGTACTGCATTCATATTCATCGATCTGATCAGTTTTACATCATCAAGGTTGATCTTATCGTTCAGACTTCTACCCGTTTCGGGCCAGAAAGCGTGCCGGTTGATTCCTTTCATTTTGATTTTGGTCCCGTTCAGGTAAATACCATCGCCCTGTCGTATTTCGATGGTGCGGAAACCAAATTTTTGGGAAGTGGTATATAATTCAGATTTACCGTCTTTTAATGAAATACGAACCGAATAGCGGGAAGGAGTTTCTGCGGTCCAGCAGGCAGGATCGTTAACCTTGCAGCTTAATGTGATCAATGAATCTTTGGTGTTGATGGCCGAATTGCAGGTCGCGACTATCGCATTTTTTGCATCGAGAATTTCCGCAGTTACTGTTCGTTTTCCTTTCACGTTCTTCGGAAAAACATCCATAGCAAACGAGCCGTCTGCCCGGGCATCGATGGCCACATGTCCGATGAATTCTTCAGGAAAAGATTCCAGGTAAACGGGTCGGAAAATCCCGCCAAACACCCAGTAATCAGCGAACCGTTCGGCACTGTTCACCGAGTTGTCGGCTGACATTTTGCTAACTGTGGCTTCGAGTAGGTTGGCCTGTCCGTACTTCAGCTTGTCGGTAATGTCGTATCGAAACTGGTAAAAAGCGCCCTGGTGAAGTTCGCCGGCAGATTTTCCATTGATCTTTAATTCTGTATCGGTCATTGAGCCTTCAAAAACGATGAATACCTTCCGGGTTTTCCATTCGGCAGGCACCTGGAATGAATATTTGTACATTCCTTTTTCGTCGGAAAATTTGAATTTTTTGCCGTAAGTCCGGTAGTCACGGCCATAATCATACTCACCAAAGCCTTGCTGTTCCCAATGTGACGGAACTTCAATTTTCGACCATGTACCGCTGTTCCGGCCGGATGTACAGAAGAAATCCCAGGTTTTGGTATTTGTGTTGTCGGTTCCCGAAAGGTATTGAATTTCCTTTTTGGTCGTAGATGCGGTAGAGATTAATCCCTGGGATAGGAAAATCAATAGGCTAAAAATCAAATTTTTGGGATACATTTTTTTTGTTTTACCAGACCTGTCAGGTTTCAAAAACCTGACATGTCTTTATGAAATAATACACTATAAAATTTATCTTTTACGCCGTTCTTAATGAATAGGCTGAAGCGGTGTAAGGGTAACTGGTCCTAACAATCCTGATATCTGCGGTTGCCAGCCGGAGGTGGTAAATAAACCATCAGCTCCCCTGTTTTCGGCTTTATATGCAGGGAAATTTATATTGTAAAAAATTTTGTAAGGCTCTCCTTTGCGTTCCATTTCAGCCACCCGGTTACCCATCAGGTTGGTTACCGAAATTTCAAGTTTATTTTCTTCTTCAAGGGCGTTAGCGGCAATGGTGACCGAAAATGGGGAACTTATCAATGCAGTTAATTCCTTGCCATTGAGACTGATCCTGGCACTATGAGCAACCTTGCCTAAATCGAGCCGGTAAAATCCGGTCCCTGACGAAGGTTTGGCAAAAGTGGTTGAATACACGGCTGTTCCTGAGAAAGCTTTGTAACCCTCACCTTCAAATTCAGTCCATGAACTTAATCCGGAAAGTTTCACCGGTTGCGGAAGTTCGGGACCGCCAGTTAAAAAAGTGAGCATCCATTCCCGGTTAGGCAATACATTTTCCCCGGAGTCTTCAAGGTAAACGTAATCCCGAAGCGTTACTTTACCGGGGAAAACCTGGACAAGACAACTTTCGCCGGGATTCAATTGCAGATAAACTTCACCGACTTCTCCTGAAGTTTTGGTTATCGCCTTCCCAAAGTCCCCGTTCATCGGATTATACAATGCAGCTTCGCCAATCTTGTTTTCAATTGGTACCATCCCTTCTATCTTTTCTGTCCCGCGATTGGCTATAAAATAGGTAACAGTGTTGCCGTCCGTTCGCCGGATGCTTTGCAATCCCCTGTCAAACATTGCTTCACGCCGGATTTTTGCATGCATAAGAATCTCCGGCAGGTTGCCCAACAGAATTTGGCCTTTACCCACGCTGGTTTTCTGAACATTTCCGGCAACTGTTTCGAATTTCAGCGAATTTTTTAGATCCAGAAATTCTGCCTGTCTTTCGTTAAGTTTCCCCAAACCAGGCACCCCTTCTGGAAGTTGTTCCATTAAGATTGTGGCACCGGCATCGGCAAGTTCTATCAGTTTTTTGAAAGTTTCGACCGGTATCAGTTTTACAGGGGGTAATAAAATGGTCTGGTAACTGACATCCCCGGTGAGGATTTTCCCGGACGTACTTTCCAGGTTCAGGATTTGACGATCGGAGATATAGTCGAAGGCGTAACCTTTTGAGAATAGATTTTGTGCCGTTTCACGTAGGGAAGAACCTTTGGCCGCACCATCGAAATGAAGTAAAAGTGAACGGCCACGCACCGCGAATTCATCGGCAATGGGATAATACAATAAGATATCGTTATCGGGTTGGCCGTTTTGCAGAAACGACTGCGTCCGGGCAATGTAAGTATTCAGGGTGCCGAAATCGTTCCAGAAGGTATTGGTAGGCCCGAAATGGACGGCCGCATAAAACATCCATCCGGGCCAGGGTGCATCCTGAGGTGAATAGGTTGTTCCGTGGTAAAAAACATGATTTACTCCACCCAAAAAGAAAAGGTCAACCGCGTGTTTTACATCAGCCAGCGAGGCTTCGAAATGATCTTTGAGCCAGGTGGCAGACTCGGAAGAGGCCAGTTTTTTACCCGTGATATGTGCTGCCGAGGAGGCTGTTTTTATTTTTACTAGATCGACGCCTTCAGTTTCGGGAATATCGGCTACTGCGTATAAATCAAGGATATTGGCCGGTGCACCGTGGGCCTGGTTGCGAATTATTTTCCCACCTTTCCTGGCCCAGTTGTGCCAGCGTTGGGTATATTTTTCAAGAATCAGATCTGATATGGTTTCACGGTAATCGGTTAATACCCTGCTGCTGATTTCGCTGGTATCATCACCAACGAGAGCCGGCAGATAATTGCGAAGGTCGTAGCCGCGCCGCTGCTCAAATTCACTGAACATCAACGAGGTGAAATCGGCTTCGCCACGCGCGTCATCGACCTCATACGAATCATTAAACCAGGCACGTAATCCGCTAATATCATGATTTTTGAATGAATTAGTAAAGTGTCCCAAATAATTGTCGATCGCTCCGGCGGAAAAATGATCGATCACATCCCCTTCACCGCCCGGCCCGGCACGTTCAACCATTTTACCGTGCCACCCTTCGAATACGGCATACAAGTTCCAGCTACCCGCAGGGGCTATCCAGTTGAGCTGGCCTCCCGTATCAACTTTCGTTGTCAGGTTAATGATTTCATCTTTATCAGAATAGGCCATCAGGGTTTGAAGCGGCATTGGATTGGGATAGCGTACCTGATCCAAAGCCCAGTTTTGCAGACTGTCGGCATTAGCGCTGACCGGATATTTCAGTTGTGAAATATTCAGGTCTTTGCGGCTGACCGAACGCAATAAAGGTTCCTGGATCTTAGTTACTTTCTGCTCCAGACGTTCACCTTCCTTTAAGGTGTATTTTTGCACACTCATGAATTTGCAGGCATCCTCAGGGGTAACCCACAATCCGCCAAAAGGCCATCCGGATGCCATAGCCATGTCGATACCCAAATCAAGATGTTTACTTTCCTGCAGTGTGTATTTAAAATTCTCCACCCATTGGGGCGAAAGGAATTTTACGGACCTGTTTTCATAACCCTGTACGTTATAGATCGGGGTGATCTCCAGTCCGCCCAGACCGGCTTTTGAATAGGCTTGCAAAGCAGCTTTCAGATTGGAAGTATCAACAGCACTGCCCATCCACCACCAGCGACTCCAGGGTTTTGCTTCACGTGTGATATTCGGCCAGCCGGGTTGTGGCTCTGCTTTTTTATCAGACTGACAAGCGACTAGAAGCAGTAGTACGATAACAAACGATGCCCGGCTGAAAATAGCAGGCAGGTATCTTATTTTATGCTTTTTAATTGTTCTCATTTATAGCCGATATTTACCAGTGGTGTAGTTAGTTTACAAAAATCGCCATAATATTTTCAATGGCACCATGGACATTTGAATTACTTTTCTTTTTTTTTAATTTCCCGGACAAAAGACCGGGAATGACCTACGAAATTTGCCCGGAAGATAATCTTTTGATTTGAGCTTTATCAGTAGGAGTGAAAAAGGTGTTCTAAATACGCCCATTTTGCTTTTGTATATCCGATGCGCCTGACTTTTCCCATCGAGGCACTAAGCGATCCAATCTTTTTTGCGTATATTTGTTGATAGAATCAATCATGTTTATGCGTTACCTTGACCCCAAAAATGATTTAACTTTTAAGAAAATATTTGGTGAACATCCTCACCTGCTGAAAAGTTTTCTGAATGCCGTGATGCCTCTCGCGGAAGGGAAAAAAATTGTGTCGCTTGAATATTTACCTGCAGAACTGGTACCTGAAATCCCGGTTTTTAAGAATTCGATTGTCGATGTGAGATGCCTGGACGAAAAAGGGCAGCAGTTTATTGTGGAAATGCAGATGCTCTGGACCGATAGTTTCAAAAGCAGGGTGCTGTTCAATGCTTCAAAAGCTTATATCAAGCAAGTCGGGAGAGGAATTCAATATAAAGGTTTACAGCCTGTTTACTCCCTTAATATAATTAATGAAAATTTCGACAACAAGCCCGATACCTACATTCATCACTACCAGATTATCCATACGCAATACAGTGAGAAAGTGATAGAAGGGTTGGAATTTGTATTTATTGAACTCCCTAAATTCAAAGCTCTAAAGTTTACTGACAAAAAACTACAGGTGTTGTGGCTACGCTTTCTGTCAGAAATAAACGACCAGCAGGAAAGTATATCACCCGATTTTATGGATGTTCCGGAACTCAAAGAGGCGTCGGAATTGATTCTCGAAAGTTGTTTCACCAAAGGGGAACTCGAAACCTATGACAAATACTGGGATTACATCAGCACCGAAAAAACCATAAGAGCAGATTCTTTCGAAAATGGTATGGAACAAGGAAAGTTAACTGTTGCAAAAAATCTCAAAGCAATAGGTATTTCAAAGGCTGATATCTCAAAAGCTACCGGTCTCTCCGAACTGGAAATTGAAAATCTATGAGTTTGAGAACTGGAATTTCAACAAATTTATTCCAGTCTGTTTTTTCAAGACTATGCCTGGCCAAACCCGGAGAATGGTTGAAGTGCTTTTCCTCGTTTCGGGTTATATTTTACAGATAAACAAAGGTGGGTTTTATTGCCCACCTTTGTCCGAATTTTAGTATTAATTTCTGATAATTATACTCTGCTCAATAAAATGCTTATAATGCGACATTAATATCCCGGATTCTGATAAGCTGCCTTGGCTGCAGCATCAAGCGGTTGTCCGTTTTCATCGGTTAAAAGTTCGAGATAATCCCTTGGCCAAATCCTGAAAGTGTAATGTTTCTGGTAAGTGCCTTTACCATTGCCATCCTGGCCATTGCCGTTCGCCGTGTTGCTTGCCACCGGCCATAATCCTGTCATGCTTGATGCCACCTGGTTATGATACATTACCCGATCGTACAAAATACCGGCGTTGTGCTGATCTTCCCAAGCCAATCCTTCGGAGAGAAATTCCCTTGCTTTTTCATTGTAGATGAAATGTATAAACATGTCGCGTTTGGATGTTGCCAATGGGATATATTTCTCAGCCGAAGCTTCCGGAGTACCTGGTGTAAAGTGGCTTTCGGTAATCCTGATGGCATTAAATGTTGAGGCGTCCACCCTGTAAGGGGAGAGTTTTTCAGCTGCCGGTAAATTGGCGGCCTGTGGTTCCAGAACGGCACAAATCTCCGGACGGTTTTCTCCGGGTTTATAAGCAGCACGTTGACGCAACACATTAATATCATCAACAGCAAGATTGTACATACCTTTTCGCCCGTATGCTTCAGCGCGAACCAGATAAGTTTCTGCCAGACGCATCAGGATAGCATCGCGGGTTCCAGCTTCGCTGTTAAAGTTTGCCTCATCAGCACTTCCTCCCCGATTGGGATCAACATATTTCTTTGACGAGAGATAGGGTGCAGTGCGCGTGGTTGCCAGTCCCATAGGGGTTCCGTCGATGAACAGCCGGTAGTAGTATTTGCCTGTTACGGCTGATTTCACCCAGCGAACCATAAACTGGTAGGGTTGGCTGTGAACCATGGCCGAATCGAGCGCCTCTTCTTTTTGATTTTCGATGTAGGTTAACGCACGTCTTCCAATATCAATCCTTTTCTGACTGGCAGTAACCGCTGCTGTTCCGGCAGGTTTATTGGCATTCCACCAAACTGCTGCTTTTGAACCCCAGGTGTATGAAGTACCTCCGCCCGCCACGTTGCCGATGTATTCATAACTAAAAGTTTTGTAGTAGCGGGAGTCATTTACTTTGTCTGTAAAGTTGTCATAAGCCCAGTCTGTTGGCTTATAAGTTCCAAACGGACGTCCGTAGGCCATGACCCGGGTTACACCAGTCTGGTTTGTATAGTCACCAATATGGTAATTAACAGACCGGTTTTGAAACCTTCCATTCAGAGATGTATTTAAATCGAATTGAGCTGCCCACAATACTTCAGCACTGGGATTGGTTTCCGAAACCTTTGGATCGAAAAGGGTCCAGTAATCCGGTGCTAATACATTCACGCCAGTGATTACTGCAGTTGTATAGAAAATGACCGAATCAAGATCGGTAGACACATTTCCTTTGTACAACATCTTAAGGTGCTGTTCGTTACTGTTTTGAAATTCGGCTCCCTGGGCTCTGTTCAGGTAAAGTTTCGCCAGCAAATGACCGGCAGCATATTTTGTAATACGCCCTCTTTGCGACTGGCTGGGAGGCAGGTTTTCGTACGCAAATTTTACATCCGAAATAATTTGTTTGTAGATTGCTTCGAGGCTCGCTTTAGGATAATAGTAGATTCCATTATCCAGTCGTTTGGCAGCGAGTAACAGGGGCACGTCTCCCATCTGATTTGAAATCAGGTAGTATGCCCATGCGCGCAGGAATAAAACTTCAGCCTTCCTCGTTTTTGCATAAGCCGCATCGGTACCAAACTTACCGGGTTTCGCTGTCTCAATCTGTTCCAGTGCAATATTACAGTTGTTAATATGCGGATAAGCCCCCATCGGAGCGTAGGTTGAGTTGGCAGATCCAATAAAGTTATAGACGTTTCCCGCAATTGAATTTGAGCTTACATCGGATCCATATGCCGAAGTATTGGCTTTGGCAAAGGCCGATCCCGGTAAGGCTGCACTGGCATGCTGATACTGATCTGTTTCCGGATCGATCAGCTTTGCACCATTTGAATCCCATTCATGTTTGACCCTCGCATATACATACAGCCCGTTAATCATAGCATCAAGGCCACTTTCGTTATTGTAAAAATCCTGGGTCAGGGTCGAAACCTGCTTCTCTTCCAAAAAATCCTTACATGAGAAAAAGGAAGAGATGATGAACAGACAAATAATATATTTTTTCATAATGATAATTTTTAAAAAATTAAAAAGCTGCCCTTACTCCAAAGATAAAACTTTGAGGTTGAATGGTGTTGTTGTTCATCCCTCCAAGCGGATTCCCATTGGATGAGGCTACATCCCAGTTGGTATTATCTTCGGGGTTTAAACCCATTTTTACAATGTCGCCACCAAACAGAAACGGATTGATCACTTGTCCAAATACAGAAAGTCTGCTCAAACGAATCGGGGTAAGCATCTTTTGGGGGAAATTATAAGTTAGAGATATATTTCTTACCGCCACATACGAGCCATTGTTGTATTGCATAGAAGTAGCGAAGTTCTCCACATTTCCAAGGTTTGGCATCGGCCAGCGACCATTTGGATTCGTCCATGACCAGACGTTGTTTTCCACACGTCCATTGGGCCAAATTCCGCCATAAGAGTTGGGATACCCTCCGAAATACATTTGTCCAATCCTGGCAAAAACGAAAAAGGATAGTTCGAAGTTCTTGTAACTTAACGTATTGGTTATGCCTCCGGTCCATTTGGGACGATTTGATCCTAATATGATAAAATCATCGCCGCTAATTTTATAGTCTCCATTTTGATCAACTACTTTAATCGTTCCCGGATAGAACTTATGACCGTTTGCATTAAATTTTGCCATTTCTGCTTTATCTGCATCGGTATTTTGCCAAATACCATCATTTTGATATTGGTAGTAAATTTGAGTCGGATGTCCAATTTCAACACGATTACCGCTAATTATCATGTAGGTAACACCTTTTAAAAGCTCGGTAACTTCCTCCCGGTTCGAAGACCAGTTGATGGTGGAGGACCATTCAAAATCCTGCTTTTTAATGTTTACTGTGTTTAAGGTTATTTCAACACCCTTGTTTTTTGTTTTGCCAACATTTTCAATCTTCGCCACAAATCCCGAAACTGCCGGAAGTGTTTTATTGAGCAACAGGTCTGAGGTATTGGATCTGTAAAATTCTAACGAACCGGTTATCCTGTTATTAATAAACCCGAAATCGAGCCCAATATTAATTTGAGATGTTTTTTCCCACCCAAGTGCCGGGTTAGGAACTTGTTGAGGTAAATAACCGATAGCGGGCACCGCGAGGAACGCATAAGGATTCCTGCTCAACGGGCCAGAAGTTGTGTAGGGGTCAACAGCGGCATTCCCGGTTACACCATAACCTGCACGAATTTTGAGCTCGTTAACAAAACTGAATTCTTTCATGAAGTTCTCTTCTTGCATTTTCCACGCCACTGAGAACGAAGGGAAGAAGTCCCACTTATTGCCCGGGGCCAGAACCGAAGCGCCATCCCAACGACCGGTTGCTGTAACCAGATACTTGTTGGATAGGGAATAGTTTATACGCCCCATGTATGAACGAAGTTTATTCTCGGTAAAGTTTGTTCCATACACACTGGGTTTTCCTACCGTGTTCGATGCGATATCATACCAGAGTGCGATGTCATAAATCATGCTGGTTGCCGAAATATTTGCACCTTCCTGCCGGTAATGCTGCGCTGATTGCAGCAGGGTAACACCTACATCGTGTACCTGGCCAAATTTTTTATTAAAGAACAATAGGTTTTCAGCTACCCATGTGAATCGTTGGTCCGTATTGTATGTCGCTGTATTGGGACGGTTAGTGAGGTGGCTAGTGGCGTTAGGGCCTGTCCAGGCGCCACTGCGGTTTTGACGGTACTGGACGCCAAAATTTAACCGGTATTTCAACCAGGGTAAAAATCTGATTTCACCAAACATATTGGCATATATGGCTGTTGACCGGCGCTCATTAATGGATTGGTCAATATCGATCAATGGATTCCACAATGAAATGTTTCCCCCCGGATTTTTAATCCAAAAGCCGTCTGCGTCTTTGGGCAGCGCATATGGAAATTGGTCATTTGCTCTTGAGTAGAGGTCTTTAGAGCCTGTGTTCGAGGTGTTTGGTCCCTGGATGCCAAAGTTTTGAAGCGACATCGAAGCATTGATGGACGTTCCTACCGTGATCCATTTTTGAGGAGTGATTTCACCATTCAGATTGACATTGTAGCGCTGATAATCCTGGTCCTTTTGTACCCCTATCTGATCAAGTGCTGCAAGCGAAAGGTAGATACGCGACATTTCGCTGCCTGCGGAGAGCGATACCTGGTGGGTTTGATTAATCCCGGGACGCACCGCATCATCCCTCCAGTTATAACTGCGGACATTTGCCGAATTATAAACCGGCACCTGATCGGGCCAACCCATCGCCTTCTCCTCTGCAGTTGTTGACCTTTTTTTCACCGTACCGCCAATTTCTCCATTTTCCCATTCGTAGCCCATTAAAACCGATTCCCGGGCGACACCGTCGGCAGCCAGACTAAATTTTGAAATGTCAATGTCCGGATCAGGATAACCCAGTTGAACCGGCGTATTAAAATTGGTGAATTTTTCAGTACCATAAAGGCCACCATTCATCAAGCCCAACCGCCAGCGATCGACATATTCACCGCCATTCATCCAGTCGGTGAGCGATTTGTACCAGTCGAGCGAAACGGTAGCATCGTAACTGATGGTTAATTTTCCCTTTTCCCCTCTTTGGGTCGTAATCAGGATCACACCATTGGCGCCGCGGGATCCGTATATGGCTGTTGCCGATGCATCCTTTAATATCTCGATTGATGCAATATCATTAGGGTTAATATCGGCTACATTTCCAGCGGCGAATGGTATGCCATCTATTACGTAAAGTGGAGCATTGGAGGCGGTAAGTGAGCGGTTACCACGAATGGTGATTTGGGGAAGTTCACCAGGTTTAATATTTGAGGTAATGTCGATCCCTGCCGCTTTTCCCTGCATGGCCTGCAGTACGTTGGATACCGGCCTTTCTTTCATCGTCTCTTCAGTAATGCGGGCAACGGCACCGGTAACATCACTTTTCCTTACCGTTCCGTACCCGACAACTACCACATCCTCCAATCCGATAGTCTCTTCTTCAAGTGTAATGTTAAAGGCCGTTTTACTTCCAATTGAGATTTCCTGCTTTTTCATACCCACAAAAGAGAAAACCAGTATCCTGGCATCTGAAGGTATTTCAAACGAAAAGTTGCCGTCAATATCGGTTGTAGTGCCTGTTGTGGTACCCTTCACGACTACCGAAACCCCGGGAATGGGTGCCCCTGACTGATCAGTGACTTGTCCTTTAATGATGTTTTGTGGTTGCTGTTTATTTTCAATGTTCATTTGTAACGAATACTCCGAAGCTGAAACACGAACAAACGGAACAATTAACAACCATGCAGCCAGATAAATAATCATCCGGATTTTACAGGAAATCTCCAGATCGGGGGAAAAATCCTTACTTAATTTTTTTTTCATAATTTTGTCGTGCTTTAAATAAAGTTTCTTTTAAAAAATGGACTTTGAACGGAGGATGGTGGTACATTCTCCGTTTTTTTATTGGAATTATTGCAATAGCCTGTTCACCTCCTTCTTTTTGTTTTGTGCATAGCAATGCCTATGCACAGCCTAATGTACCTGACGTAAATGAATCGAACAAAGGATTTGAATAAAGTCTGGATGTCTTAACAGACAATTGAGGATATTGATAACCCACAAGCTGATATCTTATTCCGGATTGATACATGTTTAAAGATGTATGCAACAAGTTGAATAAAGTATATCTCTGAAAACTATTTAGTTGTTATAACAAATATACAAAATCTCTGCTGCATTTCCAATAAACAGACAATCCAAAATATCAGATTAAAATGGCGGGTAACAGAAAGGAATTTTAATGCTGATTTTTGTTAAGGTGCAATGCTGCAGCACCATAGATGGCAGAATGTTCGAGTTCGGATATTTCAATTGTCAGGTGGGATAAAACATTTTGGTAGGCAAAATCCCGGATCGCCTCCAGCATATCTGCTTTAAAGAAGTCGTATGCCTTTGTGAGTGAGCCACCCATTATAATCATTTCAGGATCGTAGGCATACAGAATTGATTTTATGGCCTGTCCCAAATGGAAACCAAATTCAGAAAATAATTGAAGTGCAGCCGGGTCTCCTGCTATAGCCTTATTGTAAGCAATAACAGCTGAAGTGGACTTTTGAACGGAAAAAAATTCTCCGCTGCAGTAACGCTCGAAATTTCGGTCCAGATAGGGAATATTGCCGAACTCTCCGGCACAACAGTTTCTTCCTTCGTATAATTTCCCGCTAAAAATCAATCCGGTTCCCATTCCGGTACCTAAGGTGAGTCCAACAAAATTTTTGCACAATTTAGCTTTTCCAAAGTATTTTTCGCCCAATGCAAAACAATTGGCATCGTTATTGACATAAACGGGCACATTATACCGGGTTTCCAGGATATCTTTCAACGGTACAGTTTCCCAGGAAGGAATATTGACCACGTCGTAGACAATCCCTTTTTCAACATCTACAATCGACGGGACTCCAATTCCGATGCTTTTTGTATTTGAATCGAGACAAGGATCAATCGCAGCAAAAAGCTGGTCCAGTACTTCAGATTCATTTCCGGAAGAGGGCGTTTCCTGTTTCGTAAGTTGAATAATTTTCTGATCAACAATTTTTCCTGCACGAATATTTGTACCGCCGAGATCGACTCCGATCAAATTTGTATCTTCTGACATAATAACGTTGAATTGGAATTGGAAACTGTAAAAATAAAAAATGATTTGCAATTCCTTCAGCTTCATCTGTACACTGTAAGAGTTTTTAACAAGACGAGAATTAAGGCGCGGCTGAAAAAAAACATGATACAACATCAAATTACGTGAAATCAATTAACAAAACTGAATCAATTATGTATATTTGGAAATTATTATAAGAACAGCATCACGGATGTTTGAATGCCTGATTAAACCAACAATCACTTTGTCAATTGCTTATAGCCAGGATGAGATACGTCATGTACCCGGCTGTAAGGCAAAAGATGATATTTATCAGTTTTTTTAAATTGCTCCAATCAAAAAAAATGAACAATTGCAGACGACAAATTTTAAAAAGCGGTCTGGGCGGTTCAGAACTACTGTTTCGATTTATACAAAAGAAAATTGTGTAAAAAACGCATCACAAAAACACACTGCAAAATGGGAAGAACTTCTGCAAAGAAAATCGGTTTGTCACCTGAGATTTTATCAGGATATAAATTGCAAGTCTGTGATATTAACGAAAAATTTCTTCAATTAGTCTGGAATACAATTGAAGAACAGGGTAATAAAATTGCAGCCCTCCTTATTGATAATATTATAGGTACGGCTCAAAAATATAAAAAAGAGACCATTTTTTCTGCTGATGGTACCGGACTGGAAAATCTGTGGGTTGATTACTATACTCAAAAACAATCAGAGGATGTTGGTGATATAGAGAAGATGGAAGAGATACTTTCCGGGATCTGCTTCAATGAAATTATTGATTTAAAAACACAAAACAACGATCAGCATAAAATATTAACACTTTACCTTTCACAATCCGGATACAATTATGACGAATGCCTGTTGGATGATACTGGTCTGGAAGCTTTTTTCCTGTCGGAGATTCAAAGTGCAGCATTGAGTTTTACCAATAAACCAATTGTGGAATATATTGATAAGTAGGAGTATGGATGAATTTAAACATGCCGAATACTGCTTAGGTTCCGATGTTGCCATAAATATAAAAAAACCCTCGATAATCAAGGGGTCTTTCAGGAGATGGGTCGATGGCTGATAATTGTTTATAGCAAAGGTTGAGGAATAATGTTTAATATTGGTGACATTTATGTTGCATTAATATAAACTAAGAAATAATATTTACATCTAAATCTCAGCATCCAGGAACACTATTGAACTTAAGGAAATAGAAACATTCCCAGGTTTCCATCCTAACCAATTTGGCGAAATTCCTATTCCATTACTAATTTCTGAAAGAGCTACTAACATTACCCCTTAAAGCTGTTTGACAATAAGTTAAATACATATTAATAAATAACTTTTAGATCATTTATTAACCAATAAGTGTTAATAAGTATTAACATTATTTTTGCACAAAGTATATTAATCCGATTATATTTGTTTCATTTATAACATTAACCAAATTTAATTAACAGCTACACTAAAATTCATTAGTATGAAAATTTTCAGATTTTTACTGATATTCTCAGTAATGTATGTTTTGGCCGGATGTAAAACGCAGCTTAACCTTACAATGACAAGTGTCCCTGAAGAAGGAGGAATAAAATTTACCCAATTCACCAGAGACGAAGATGTTGTTCTTGGCCCTTCGGTAAACAAATATGGGGACAAAATTTTATGGTATGCTCCTCCGCTGATTGCCCTTTCTCCTGATGGAAACAAGCTGACATACATGGGTTTAAAAAATGACAACAAAAATATTTATATAAAAAGCACCCAGGGCGGGGGTGCAACCATCCAGCGTACCTTTAGAAATAACGTACTGGATATGTCTTTTTCTCCCGATGGTAAAAAGATTGCATTTACAGAATATGTTGAAGGGAATGATAATATTTATGTCATCAATGCAACCGAGGGATCTGCCATACAGCAGATTACAAGTACAAGTGCTGATGAAATGGGCCCTCAGTACTCACCCGACGGGACCAGGATTTTTTTCACAAGAGTTGAAAAGACTATGGTTGGTACTGTCCCTGTTAGCCGATACTATATCTGGAGTTTTGATAACCGGACCTCCCTCTTTACCCAATACAGCGAAGGATTTACCCCGTCCATGCTCCCTGACGGTGAAAACCTCGTGATCACCCGGAATAATAAAGAAAGTAACCTTGGTGAAATCTGGATGATCGATATCATGAAAGGGAATGAAACCTTGCTGCTTTCGGATAAAACAAGGGGATTTTCAAGCCCCCAGGTTTCACCGGATGGTAAAAAGGTGATTTGTGTAGGTACAACCCAGGCAACAAAATCAAAACCGCAAAACCTCGATCTGTATTCGTTCAATATCGACGGTACCGGTTTAACTCAGCTCACTTTCCATCCTGGCAATGATGTATCCCCAAAATGGTCTCCTGATGGTAAATCAATCTTTTCCCTTTCACAGCGCGGCACCCAAAAAGGGACCTGGAATGTTTGGCAGATGACATTTAACCAATAATAAATTAATCCTATGAAAAAAATTGTATTCACCTTGCTGTTTATTACCTTGATCTATGGTGCTAAAGCCCAGATCACAGGTGGGGGACAAGAAAAACCCGTGGCAGTGCCTAATTCTCCGAAAAATGCCGGTTTATATTTTAAAGGCGGTATTTCCACTCCAGGAAGCGATCCGAAAGCAAATAATTTCAAATCGGGATATATTGCTGAATTTGGTTTTTTAATGAATTTCGACCAAAAAAAGCGGATAATCAGCGGAGGGGTGATCATTGCCGATGACTATGCCTTTTATAAACGAGAGATTGGAGATGGTACAACAGCTACCGAAAACCTATCCTTTCTTGGCATCAAGTTCGGTCCTGCCATTCACATCAATCCGGCTGGTAAATTGTACTTAACTGCTTACTATGCTGTCCACGGGGGTTGGGCATTAGGTAAATATTACGGCATAGAACAAACGGATGTCAAAACCTCGTTTATGAATGCCTTTGGTGTAAATTTAAAATACAGACCTTTTATAATTGGCATGGAATTCGATTCAGGGAGTATGAAGCTGCAGGGTAATACAGAATTAAATTTCCCGACTACACGTTTAACTTTTGGATTATCGATGTAAAAATTAAAGGATTTTTGCGATTGTATAATTGCCTTGATAAAGCGTTTCTGAACACTCCATATTAAACACCCAAAAGCACTTTTGATAGAATAATTAGCACTTCGCACTTCACCCGGATAGAAAAAAAGCTGGCAGATGAAAGATAGGTCTTCATCTGCCAGCTAATTTTCAGTGGACTATTTTAATAAGGGATACTTTTTCAGTGCCCTCTCATCCGAACGGGATTTTTTATATTATGTGCGCCGTGCAGACGGTTTAGTTCTTCTTTAGAAGGAAATTACACCAAGAGGTGTCAGATTGCCTGCAGTTACACTAACATTCGTTTTAACCGATACTGCAAATGGTAAAACAGGTGTAATCGTGACCGTATAGGTTCCCACAGGAATACCCCTGAGCAGGAAATTACCGTTTACATCCGTCACAGTAGTAAAGATTAGTGTGCCATCTGTAGCGCTTACAATTGCAGGCAAAGCCAGGGTTGTGGCGATACTACCCTTTATTGAACCACCTGTTGCTTCATTTACCGCCCTGATAACCGGTTTGAGCTGGTATTCCCCATTTCCCGTAAGTACAATCGACTGGCTGGCATCAAAATCCAAAAGTAACATATACTCTACACCGGGAGTCAGTTCGCTGTTTACATTCAGCTTAAGTCCTGACTGCATGGCACTGGGTGTTGACAACGGATGTACAATACCATCAACCTTTACGGTATTATTTGCTCCAAGAATCAGTCGTACCTGTGAAAGTGTTCCCGAGGGAACATCGGCGCTGGCAATGAGGGTGTCAATACCATTGACAAAATCGAGAAGATTATAAATACCTGCTCTTACATTGAGGTTGACAGTTGCCCCGCTGTTAATTTTGAATTCGACCCCGGTGAGGTCTACATTAACTTCCTGGTAGTTTCCGGGAGCATCAGTCATCCTCACTTTTACAGGTGTGGTTGCAGCCGAATTGTCTTTGTCGCACGAAGTCCAAAGCGCTGATACCGCTAATGCAAGGACTAAAAAATTCAATTTTTTCATAACACTTTATTTTAAATTAAAATTTATTGAAATAATAACTTTTTATCGTTAGCATTTTTGCCAAAGCAGTTGCCAATTGATTTAGAATTATCATTCTACTTTTAATCAACTAATTACAGTGCAAATATGAGCATTGCTTTACTATGGAGTATTATATAATCCTGTAATATATTTACATAATTCATACCTTAGTAACTCAATAAAATTTCTGATTACCTGGGCAGGTATCAGAAGTGACTGGTTAAAGACCTCCGCTTCGGGTAATATTTCAAAAACCAAAATACACGGTAGCAGGGTGATACCGTGTTGCATAATCGTGTCTCCCGCATCACTTTTAGTAATGCGGGGACACTTGTCAGTATGTAAAAAAGGTAAGTCCTTAATGAATTAACATCAAACAGTATTTATCTGGAAATTTTCATTTCATTGAGCAAATAGCCTGCTCCGCCGAATTTATCCATAATAAAGAGCGTATAGCGTATGTCAACATTGATACAACGCTGCAGTGAAGGTTCAAAAATAATGTCGCTGCTCATTGATTCCCAGTTTCCATCAAAGGCAGTCCCTAACAGTTCTCCTTTACGATTCATAACCGGGCTGCCCGAATTTCCGCCTGTGATATCATTATTGGTAAGGAACGCAACGGGCATCCGACCATCTTTCATGGCATATTGCCCGTAATCTTTGGCATTGTAGAGTTGTTTGAGTTTGGCCGGAACAACAAATTCCCAGTTTTTTGGATCCTCTTTCTGCATTACACCCTCCAGGGTAGTCACATAATCGTAGATTACCCCATCTTTGGGCGAGTAATTCAATACTTTCCCGTAGGTTAGCCGCATCGTGGAGTTGGCATCAGGATAAATCGCCTGTCCTGCCTTCATTTCGAGCAATCCTGCAATATACAGTTTTTGACCTTTTGCATACAGGGTACGATATTGTTCAGATTCCCTGCTATATTTCATCAACACCGCAGAAATACTGTTTGCTGCCACGAAAGCAGGATCATTCGCCATCGCTTTTTTATCCCCGGCCAACGCTGCATTGAGTTTTTCTTCAGTAACAAATACAGATTGCCTGAAAAGGGCATCAACATAGGCATCTATGTCTCCCTGATAGTTCACATCGATGGTTTTATAGAAGTCGGGCAGATCGGCAGCAGGAATTTTCTCTTTGAATAGTTTAATCATGGCTTTTGCGACCTTCTTATCGGTATCGGCATTGTAATCCTTATAGAAATCGGAAGGATTGGCCAAAGGGTAAGGCCTGGCGCCCGCTGAACTTAAAGGCTGTGAACCAAACCGGAGTGCGGCAGATGTAAGTTCGATCGGAAGAAGTGCCTCGGTGTAATATTTCAAAATAAGTTGCAGTTTTGCCCTTCCTTCAATGGCCGATTGCACATCCGACAATGCTTTGCTGTATTTTTCAGCTCTTAAAGGATCGGAAACTACCCATGCCGTAAAGGTCTTCTCTTCAGCGGCTCTTCTTTCCGGAACTTTCAGTTTTGCAAAGGTTTCGTTCATACCAATCGCCTTTTTCCAGAAATTGGATGACCCTGCATATTTACTGGAATATTGAAGCCTGATTTTGGGATCAGCTTCCATGTCGGTCATCAGAATATTCTGACGAACCGCTCTGACCTGTATAGTAATTGCATTGGTAATTTCGCTGGTCTCCTTCACTTCAAAGGAGGTCATGAAACGGTTGGTCCTGCCGGGATATCCGATGATCATTGCAGGATCATTCTGCTCGACTCCTTTTAGTGAAATGGTCAGAAATTGTTTGGGTTTATAAGGAATATTGTCTTTTGAAAAATCTGCGGGATTATTGTCTTTGTCGGCGTAAATACGGAACATGCTGAAGTCACCCGTGTGACGTGGCCACATCCAGTTGTCGGTGTCTGCACCAAACTTACCAATCGACGACGGTGGGGCACCAACAAAACGGATATCGCTGAAAGTTTTGGTGATCACCAGGTAAAACTGGTTGTCTCCAAAAAAAGAAGCAACCCTTGCTTTTAAATATTTATTCTCCCCGACTGCTTTGGCGGTCAGTTGATCAGATAAATTTCTCAGAGCTTCCTCCCGGGCACGCGGATCAGTTTTGCCCGCTAATGCATCTGTTACTTCTTTGGTAACATCTTCAAACCGGTCAAGAAAAGTGACCGTCAATCCTTTTGAAGGAAGTTCCTGATCACGGTTCATAGCCCAGTAACCGTTTTCCAGGTAATCGTGGTCGACAGTACTCAATTTCTGAATAGTACCGTAACCACAATGGTGGTTGGTCAGAACGAGTCCCTCTCCGGATATTAATTCGGCTGTACAGCCACCGCCAAAATGCATGACAGCATCTTTTAAACTGGAGTGATTGATGTCGTAAATATCTTTGGCAGAGAGCTTAAAGCCCATGCCGGACATGTCCTTGCGGTTCAGTTTTTGAATCAGGGGCAGCATCCACATCCCTTCGTCTGCGCGTAACGAGCCAACCGAAAGAATAACGATTGAAAGGAATAATAATCCGGCTTTTTTCAGGGTTTTCATATTCAGCATGTAAAATGATTAGTTGACAATAATAACAAATAAGTGCAGAGTAAAAAATGATTTAAATGGTGTGAAATTACTCTTTTACGCGTGCGTTTTATCACTAAAAAGGGTGTTCCTGAAATTCTTTGTTCACCACATTTTTTTCAATAATAGTTGTTGAATTCAATTTGCTTTTCATAATTTTACAATATGCTATTCAATACCGACAAACAAACCATCCGTGACCTGAATCTTGTACAAGACCGGTCTAATGACAGAGCTGTCTTTTCGATCTATAATCATACGGTGACAAGAGGTGGGCAGGAAATGATGAACAAGTTATTCCGGACCCCGGTTTCGGATCTTAATTTTCTCCGCAATCGAAAGGATGAGATTAATTTTTTCTTTACAATTGACTGTGTCCTTAAACTTAAGTCACGGCATCTTGATTCTATAGAACATTACCTGAATATCGACCGAAACCCGCTCCGAAACAACATCATCGATGCAACATGGATGGGATTAATCAACAAGATCTCTGAGAATGGAGACTACTGGATTATTTCGAACGGGATCCTGCATACTGTTAGTCTGTTGATTGATCTGGCGGTATTCATCAAGGATGTCACATCCTTTTCGGTGCCTGAAACTTTGGGGGAAGATTTTGGCCGGATTGATAATTTCTTAGCCTCGAAAATCGTAAAAAGGATACTAACCAATCCTCCCAAAGACGTCAAAAATCTTACTTTCTCGCAGATCAGCAATATTGACTACTTTTTAAGATCGAGTAATAAAGTACTTTTCAGGGAATTACTGAGCATCGTGTATAAGATTGATGTGCTTCAGACGCTAAGCCGGATCATGAAAAGTGAAGGATTTACCCTGCCTGAATATTGTGAGTCATCTCAACCTGTTTTCGAATTGTCTGAGGCGTTTTTTCCGCTTTTGCCATCTCCGGTACCAACCACTTTCACCTTTAACAAAGATGCGAAACTGTGCTTTGTTACTGGTCCGAATATGGCAGGGAAATCAACTTTTCTTAGAACAATGGGTTTAATGATTTATCTTTCCCATTTAGGTTTCCCTGTCCCGGCAAAGCGAATGAAAACCACTGTTTTTGATGGATTGTTCACAACCATCAATTTAGCCGATAATCTGAATCTAGGTTACAGTCATTTCAATGCTGAGGTGCAGCGGGTTAAGGATATAGTACTGAAAATCAATCCGGAACAAAAATTATTCGTTATTTTCGATGAGTTATTCAGGGGGACGAATGTAAAAGATGCCTACGATGCATCGCTGCTAATTATTTCGGAATTAGCTAAAATCCGGGGCAATCTGTTTTTTATTTCCACCCATATTCTTGAAGTGGCCGAAAATCTCCAGAATAAAGATTCAATTCTGTTTAAATGCTTTGAGTCAGAACTGGTTGATAAGAGTCCTGTGTATGATTACAAACTTAAGGAAGGCGTATCAAAGGAACGAATTGGTATGATTATTATTAAACGGGAGAATATCATCGGCATACTGGAACAGATTATTGAAAAACAAAATAGCTTAATCAGTTCATCGGGAACAAATGAATAAGGGTTCATTTCACCTACTTCATTCTGAATTTTTCCCTGTACTCCAGTGGTTTCATGCCCACAATCTTATGAAAAGTTTTCCGGAATGATTTGGGATCGGTGTATCCCGTATTAAATATGACTTCCGAAATACTCTGATTCGTCTGCTCCAGATTTTTCTTTGCCGTTTCAATCCTGATATGCTGCAGATATTCATTCGGAGGTATTCCGGTTACCTTTTTAAACCGTCGCACAATATTTCTGCGGCTTGCGGGTAAATCTTTAATTACCTCGTCAAGGGTATTTATTTCAGGATAATTCGACTCAATATTCTGTTGGACCCTTTTTACCAGATCGTCATTGTGGGTATAGTTTGGCCTGAATGTGCTAAAATAACTTTGGTTGTAACGGTCCATATCAATTGCGAAAATTTTGGCAATTCTTATCGAAATTTCATTTCCGCAATACTTCTGCACCAGCAGAATCAACAGATGAAAAGACGATGTGGATCCTCCGCTGGTGTAGCATCTGTCGTCGTTTGTAACAGTTTGATCGGGCTTAACCAAAACTGATGGAAAAGCAGAAGCAAATGCCTTGCAGGCATCCACATGTGTGGTGGCCGATTTTCCATTCAGTAAACCTGTAGCACCGAATAAAAACGCACCAGTACAGAAACTTGCAATTTCAGCTCCGGCAGTAAATTGTTGTTGCAGCCAGGGGATATACTTTTGATTTTTTGAAAGCGTGTGCTTTATATCATCAGTCGTAAAAGACGGTATCAGCACAATATCCGGTTGAATGCCTGAGGCAGTTGAATTTACCGGGTACTCATGAAATAAATTACTGCCTTTATTAATTTGTTTCGGCAATTGCACAATGCTTATTTCAAGAGGCAGTTCCCGGTTATTCCCGGCAAAAATCCTGTTAACAGTTTCAAAAACGTCAAGGATTGCAGCTACGCTCAACAGCTTGTAATCATATGGAATGATTAATCCTAAATTTTTCATTTCAAACTTTTTTGACAATTGAATTATCTGTCTCAAATGCCCCGAAATTTGACCTTTTTGTCATCTTATTTATAACCATTCCTGATTAAATTTGTTTTCAGATGAAACGGCCATTCGGGAATAATTTGGAATGGCGGCACATATAGTTAATTTATTGACTAATTTTTTTCTGATAAATGTTTAAACAAAAAAAGCAAACGAGATGGAAACAAAACTAAAAGAAAAACCAGAAGATATATTGAAGAAGCAAGATATACAATTGATTACGCCATTCCTATGGTTTGATAACCAGGCTGAAGAAGCTGTGAATTTTTACACTTCCGTGTTTAAAAACTCAAAGATCAAAATGGTTACCCGGTACGGAGCCGAAGGGGCAAAAGCGGCCGGAACAAAGGAAGGAACGGTAATGACAATTTCTTTCCGGATTGAAGGGTATGAGTTTACAGCGATAAATGGTGGCCCTGTTTTCGGGCTCACTCCGACCATATCTTTCTTTGTGAATTGCGAAAATCCTGAGGAAACAGAGAGGCTGTGGGAAAAGTTGTCAGATGGCGGAGAAATCTTCATGGACCTCGATAAATATCCGTTCAGTGAAAAATACGGATGGGTAAAAGATAAATTTGGCGTTTCGTGGCAAATAATACTTGCGGGCCGGATGCAAAAAATCGCACCCTGTTTAATGTTTACCGGTGAGCAGCATTTGAAGGCTGAAGAAGCAATTAATTTTTACATCTCCATCTTTCCAAATTCCAAAATAATCATGTTGAAGCGCTATAATAAAGGTGAAGGGCCTGAAGGAGCGGTCGTGCATTCCAAATTTACACTCAATGGAGAGGAGTTCGTGGCAATGGACAGTCATACGAATCTTCCCTATAATTTTAATCCGGCTATATCGCTGGTAGTGAATTGCACCACTCAGGGAGAGGTTGACCATTACTGGAACCGGTTAGCGGAAGGTGGTTACGAAGGTGCACAACAATGTGGCTGGCTTCAGGACAAGTATGGTGTTTCGTGGCAGATTGTACCTGCTTCATTGGGTGAAATGTTGAGTGAACCTGATCCGCAGAAATCGGAACAGGTAATGAAAGCTTTACTCGGGATGAAAAAGATCGACATCAAAACTTTACAAGAGGCATTTGACCTTCAATAATTTAATAACTTAAAAACCGGAATTCGCGACGTACTTACAATCCGGTACAGCAATGATTCATTGAAAATATTGATACAAATGCGAAAAGTAGTTCTGTTTATGCACACATCGCTTGATGGTTTTACCACCGATTCAAGAGGGAACATGAATTGGATTAGAGCTGATGAAGAAATGTTCGACTATGCCGGAAAACGAACACAGGAATCCGATATGGCGCTTTATGGCCGGGGTACCTACGAAATAATGCAAAGCTACTGGCCGACTGCTGCGGAAAACCCAAATGCCACCAAACACGATATCGAACATTCACTTTGGTATAATCAGGTCGACAAAATAGTAGTATCCCGAACAATAAAAGATACCGGTAACCCCAGAACAAGAATTATCAGTGAAAATGTCATTGGCGAAATCAGGAAACTGAAAAACACAACCGGCATGGAAATCATCATGTTTGGCAGCCCGACTTTGGCTCATTCATTAATGGAAGAAGATTTGATTGACCACTATTGGTTATTTGTCAATCCAATTTTGCTGGGTAAGGGCATTCCTTTATTTAAAGACATCAAACAAACCATAGATCTGGAACTTTGTGAAAGTAAAATTTTTGCATCAGGAGTCGTATGTCTTCATTATGGAAAAAAAACAAACGCGTAATTATTAATCTTTAATTCAGAAAGTTATGACAACAAATTTACAGGCAATTCCAAAGGGGTACCATGCATTAACCCCTTATATAAACATTAAAGGTGCGGTGCAGGCGATTGAGTATTATAAAAAAGTATTTGGGGCAAAGGAGGTTGGTAGAATTACAATGCCCGATGGTTCCATTGCACACGCCGAGCTCGAAATAGGCAATTCCAAATTTATGCTTGCCGAAGAAAATCCACAATGGCAAAACCTAAGCCCGAAAACAATCGGCGATTCACCGGTCTGCCTGTGCGTATATGTTGACGATGTGGATGCGGTGTTTGCCAAAGCACTTCAGGAAGGGGCAACAGTAACAGGGGATAGGGGAGAAGTAAAAGATCAGTTTTATGGCGACCGTTCCGGTAGTTTTACAGATCCCTTTGGACACAAATGGTCAGTTATGACGCATATCGAGGACGTCTCATTCGAAGAATTGCAAAACCGAATGAACGCCATGTTTATGGAACACAAGGAATCTTAGCTGACCAATATTAAGTGTAATAACACTGTTGAATTTTGTATTGGCAAAAGCACCTATCCCGCGTAGGCATGACGGATAGGTGCTTTTTTATTTAAGTAAATCAATCAATTTATTCACCGGCTTTATCAGGTTGACTGCAGTGATGTTGTCAGGGTGTGTTTTGAAGGATTATAAACTTCAAAATCGGCTCCCCCGACAGCAAAAATTCCCCGTTGCGGAATCCAGAAGTCTCCAAGTCTGGCCTGGCTCTCAAGAGGTCCGATGGTTCCGAAATCCACTTTTCCAAGGGTCCCTGTGCTGGAATCGATCATCCATATCTGCCGGGGATTTGCCACAAACAATTGTCCGTTGGGGGCAAATCCTGTTAAACCAATATGACCCGCACTCAGAATTATACCGGCCATGCTGCTCATTCCCTTAAGGAATTTTTGATTGTGCCAAAGCACCTCCGGAAGCATGCTGCTTAACCGGTTCATCACCCGTGTGGCGGGCGTACTCTTTAAGGTGACATCCCAGTGCAGATCAACATCGTCCCCGATTGTTACTGTGAAACTGTGGGTTCCTGTCCATGTGATGATAATGTCGCGCAAAAGCGACTCTGAGATCGCTTTTCCAAAGTAGCGCGGACAGGCCTGTTGTGCCTGCACGTTTTGGTAGAAAGTCCATTTGCCTGCCGGGTTTCGGTGCCAGACAGAGATATATCCCGGACCAACAGAGGAGACCGGAAACCGGCGCATTCCCAGCACGTGTCCGGAAACAAATGTAAGTCCCATCACTCCATAGCCGGAAAAGCGTTCAGAATTTCCCGGAGGAAGGCTAAAATCTTGTTCCAGGCGATCAACAACGATCTTTGGTGCTGACATAGTTTTTCAGTCAATTTTATTTATGCCTGTTAGTTATAGTTTTTAGTGAGGGCTTGCCGGTACAGGTATCGGTTCACCCGCTATTACTACTTTCAACAATTTGGTTTGATCCATCCAAATTTACTAATTATTTTCTTTTTTTAAATCTTCCAGGAGTTTCAAAAGATCCATTTACTTTGGAAAGCAGTGTCCTATGAATATATAGATTATCAGTAAAATACACTTTTTAATTCTGATGACTGATCGAGGTTTTTGATAATTTAGGGTAATTAAAACTTTTAATAATTACGAAACGCGCATCCTAATCTGTATACAATTTAATAATATTCAGATGGTCCAGGCGTACAAAACCTTCGGGTGAAATCTGAATCAAATTTTTCCCCGCTATCAGGTTAACACTGATCCTGTCCCATACCCATGAGTCGGGCGTACCTGTCATCCAGAAGGTCAGATTACCGACTGGTTTTCCATTTATCAGGACGGGAGAATCAAAGAGCTGTTCACGTTTCACGGTATATCTGAACTCAAGATAATACTTCCCGGCTTCGGGTGCAGCGTAATTCCATTCGATTTGCTGGTTTGCATCACCGGCCGTCCCTTCGAGGTAACCGCTTCCTGTAAATCCTTTGGAGTCAGAATGTATACGGGCAGTTTTATAGCCGGCATCCTCTGCTTCAAGGATAGTACCACCCGGAGTTGGTTCCATTGACCGAATATCAGGTAATCCTCCGTTTGCGGTAATATCATACAAAGCATAACTATACGTTTTCCTCCAGTCGACATGACCTACCCTGTTGGTCCACAATGGATTCTTATAGTTTCCCAAAGAAGTTGAGGCGTATATGCGCCATTCACCGGCTGACAGATTTAAGGCAGCCAGCGCTTTATCAAGATGCTCCTTTTTAAAGGTTGACCTGAAAAGTGCAAGTTCCGTGGCTCCCAGAATTTTATACCCGTAATATTTCCCCAGATGAGCCATTGATTGTATATCGGATAGTGTCTGACCCAGTTCCTTGTTCCCGTTAACATTGATCCCTTTGACTAAACTGAGTGAACTATCTGCCTTATTATTTAATTGATCAGCAATTTCATATGGAGTAATACCTTTGATTTTGACATTGGAACTGATCGCCTTTACAAAATCAGGAATTGAGATATATCCGGTTCCCTTGTGTGGCGGCAGTGTGATAAACCGGTTGACATCATGATAACCGGAAGGGGTCTGAGCTGGATCAGGTCGCGATTGTCCCGATTCGATGTACCACTGAAAATCGAGCGATCCCCAGTGAAATCCGGTTGTAATCGGGTAAATCATCGAAGCGAGCTGCCAGGCTGTAAAGAGCTTTGAAACATCTGCTTTGGGAAAATGAACCTTCAATATCTTTTCGAACCGGTCATTCGACAGTTGAGGATTGTATCCAAGTCGTCCCCAAAGCATCCAGTGATACCAGTGTTTCGATGTTTCCAGCTGTCGCTGATTTTCAGGATCATTGCTAAGGAACTCCCTTCCCCACACATATTGGTCAGAACCGTAGTAGAAACCTTGCGTTACATCATAAGGGATTTTTTCAATGAATTCCCTCACAAAGTCAGGTGCGCCCCATCTGAAATAGAAATTATCGTCGTTCCGCAATGTCCAGATTGTCTGCAAATTTCCAGCTGCCTGAATGTCTTTCACAAAATTCTGATGAAAGACCTGGTTTGTTGAGCTAAAGACGTGCGCCTGTGCATATTTAAAACTGAAAACGAAATTTATGTTCTTGTTTTTGATAAGGGGCGCAAATTGTCTGGCAATTTCACCGGCTCCGGTTTGATGTTGCCTGTGAATAAAGGTTATCTTCCGGTCAGGTTGTTCTTTTAAGACATCCAGAACTCCCTGCCCGTATGTGCTGAATGCCCAGTCTTCTTTCTCCTGCGAAGAATAACTGTACATGTTTTCGCCCGTAGTAAGTCCGATTCCTGCCAAATCGGGATAGGTAAGAAATAGTTGTTTTACGCTCTTGCGGAAATAATCACGTGTGATCGCATTATCCGCTTTGTCCGTGATCCCGTATTTCCCAAAAGTACCATTGGTGAAGATATTCCAGGTAAGAAAATAGAAACTGATATTCCGTTCCTTGCCATATTTCATCACTTTTTGCCAAAAGTCAATCTTCTGGTCAATGGTCAGCTTCCTGATTATTTTAAAATTATTCAAAATATCCGGATGGTCCAGTCCGATAGCATTCAGATTATAGTTCTCCTGCAAATTCGCTGATGACTGATGCACATCATTTAACGCGATATCGGGGTAGCCGGGAACTTTTACCAGCGAGGGAAAAGGATGTAAATTCCATAATGAAATGTGGTTATACCGGTAACGGGCAAGATTATCGATATATCCTTTCCAGAAATCAAAATTCCACATTTCGGCGATATTCATCCGGGCGGCGTCACTCATATCAGAGTAACTCGGTGTCCGAACGTCAAGCGGAATATTGAATTTTGTTCCACGAATTGCCATATATGGGTTTAGGACCAGATCACTGACCCCATCGTATCCTTCGGTTTCGATAATTTCTGCCAGTTCGAGACCGCCATACATCAGTCCCGCGTCATCTTTTCCAATTACCCGTATTACAGGATTTTTTCCTGCCGTTTTACGAATGCAAAAGCCCTCTTTCTTAAGTGAAGAGTTTTCCTTTTTCATCTCACTGAATAGTAGCGTATCCGCGATAGTTGCCAGAATAAGACGGAGATCGGCTTTGGAATTCTTCTGATAATCTGATAGGGAAAACAGGGCTATCTTATCTCCGTTCCGCTGAACAACTTTTGTAATTTCGGATACTGCAAAAGAGGCTTGCGGAGAAGATTTATCGGCAAAAATTGAAATTACTTTTGCTACGGAATGTAAGCTAAAGAACAGCACAATAACCGAAAATGCCAATATTCTACGAAATAATCCGGAGCAGTTTGCCATGTACCTGGTTTGTTAGTTTATCAGGCAAATTTATAATTTTCTTAATTGTATTTATGCTGCATCAATGTCGTTGTCACGAGTTATTTTATAAAATCGGATTTTTATTCTTCACCAAATGGCGAAGTCGGAATACCTGTCACCTGAAGTTATGTGATCCGTTTTTTATTACTTGCCTTAATCCATTTCCATTTTCTGCAGGAAGGGCAGGTATATTTTGTAGCAGGCTTTAGCAATTCGGTGTGACCACAAAAAGCGCAGGAATAATAATCGGCATCATGAATTTTCTGAAAGTTGACTTCCAACGATTTTGGCATGATCGGCAATCCATATTTTACCTCTTCATCAGGGTAGTAAAATATGCTGATGCTGCCTGAAGTTTCAATAATTGCCTCTTCAATCTGTCCGAGTTGTGAAACGCCCTGCATACGAAGTTCTGCAAAGAATTCGTCTTCACCCAAAATTTCCTTCTTAAAATTATCAATTGAAAATTTCCCGTTTTTAATCAGGTAAACCGGTTTCCCTTCAACCAGCAGTTCAAATTTTTTGTTTGTCCCAATCAGCCAGGTAAGCAAACTGTAAAGAATTACAACCATTGAAAACACGATCAGGGCAGGCAGAAGTCCAACATCCTTGTAAAACATAGGATCGCCGGCGGCAGAGCCCAAACCGATGATGACTACAAGCTCAAATACTGAAAGTTGTTTAACGCCGCGCTTACCCAATAATCGCAGGCCGATCAGGATCACTATAAACATCAGTAAAGTGCGCAGCATGGTTTCGGGCAAAAACCCCCAATCTTCCTTGCCAAACATCAGTTGTTTGAAAGTGAACCCCGTTGAAACCAGTACTAAGTTCATATCTCTATGGTTTAGAAAATTTGAAATAGTATAAACTGTCCATCGTTCGGACCCAGCCTGGCACATCGGTTATCCGGGTGTCAGCCACATCAATCAACTCCAGTTTATTATTTCCACTCAGGCTTGGGAGTACAAACAGATTCCTGTTTCCGGAAAGGTAGATTTGCTCCAGGTTTTCACAGCCTGACAGCGCATTATTGACTTCCGTGAGATTGTTGTTCCTGACCGATAATACTTTTAAATTCTTCATGTTACCAATCCATGATGGCAATTCGCCTATTTGATTATTGTCAAGTATTAACGTCTCTATTTCAGGATTTGATGCTTCAATTGGCACACTTTGCAGATTGCTGTAACTTAAATCCAGAATTTTGCGGGATTTAAATACACCCCGTCCCTGGAAAATTTCTACAGAACTGTTTCCCTGTCCGCTTGCAAAAAAATTTATAAGCAGAAATGCAATGATTAAAAATCTCAGTTTGTTCATATTTTTTTATTTTTTTACCTTGTATCCATCGGCCAAAGGGAGAATTCTGTCCCGTTTTCACAAAATTATAATGCGGATTTTCTCCATTAATCCAACAGATAGCTGTAAAAGTAAACTTAAACGGTTACAAATATCCAATTATCCAAGACTTTATTGGTTAGGGGAGTTTTGAAGCATTGGTGCCAACGAATTTCACGATCTCACAGCGGGGTTATTTTTCGGGAACAGAAATGATGTCACGAGCGGTAACGTAAAAAGGGCATGGTCGTTTCATCCGGGTTTTGGGTCCCGTCATTTTTAATCGCGGTGAAGAAAATGGCACATGAAAATCACCAGACCCATAGCCGATCTTCAGCCCATCATGATAAACGGTTAAAAAAACCTTTTTTCCTATTTCATGAGAAGTGGAATTCATATAGTTAACGACCCAGTCAACCTACAAGAGTCATTTCATTATGCGAAGAATAATGTTGTGAAGAGATGCAGGTTTTTACAAAACGCATTTTGTTGTAACGATGCATATTGTTGTAAAGATAATTATTTATGTATATTTATGTAGAGACGCACGGCCGTGCGTCTCTACATGGCCGTGCCTCACAAGGCTGTGCGTCATACACGGCCGTGCGTACCTGCACGCAACCGCATAAATTTTTATTATTGTTTCCAGGTAGCACCTAATATATGTAGAATTCGTGCAATTCGATTTAATTCGTGAAATTCGTCTTTGCCATTTCAATTGCTTTTTCCAGGAACTCATCACGACCCTCTTTAATCCCCTGAATGGTTTTCGTTACGTATACATCGGGCAGAATTCCAATTCCATGGTGTTGCGTACCATTATGTTTCAATACCTTCATCCCAGTCCACGAAACAGTATAACCTCCCGGTAATTTAAACGGGTTAACATTGCCGTTTGTTCCTGCTGAAGGCTGACCAACGATGGTGGCCAGGTTATATCCCTCAATATATCCAAGACAGCTTTCTGCATAACTGATAGCACCCCCATCGATGATGTAAACTATCTTTTTGTCACCCAGGTATGGTTTCTGTGCTTTCAACAACCAGTTGAACTTAATATATCCGGCAATATTTTCATGATCAGGATAGATAATGCGGGGTACCTGCATCCATGATTTAGTCGTGTCATCTGATTTCATAAGATGGGTTATAAACTCATGATTACCTTTCGGATACCCTCTTGCATCACAGATGATGGCTTTACATTTCTCCAATGCCGGCATCAGGAAATTTATTGTATCCATCCCGATCATATCCATATTTAAATACCAGATACTATCATCGATCTGCATATACCGTTTCTCAGCTTTCATTAATCCCGGCTGTGAATAATCCCGCACCAGATCAATTTGTTGATCGTTTATGGTTAGATGCAAAGCGGATCCCCTATCTCCTTCCAGACTCAGGAGTTCAGCTTTTTTATTTAACAATCCTGATGTGCCTGCTGAAATTTGAGATTTTATCTCCGCGAAATATTTTTCAGAACTGATTCCATTTATTTGTGTAACGATGTCGCCGATATGAATATCCGGATTGTTTCTACTAATCTGAGTTATTACAAGTTTGTTTTCAATCCATTCCCAACGAACAGGGGCGACCGCACGTCTTAATAACGGATGCATAATTGAGATATGACCGTCTTTGAGTGATGCTGTAAACTTACGAAGTGTTATTAAATGGTCATCCTGGGTTTCATCCGTAAAGCTTCGTGTAAGTGCTTTTGCGAGCTCATTATCCCAGTTTACCTCCACAACATCGAAGTAGGGATAGAAATGTTGAAATACATTGTAAACGTTAATCACATTACCTGTCCGAAACGATAATTGATCAGGTTCGGAATTAAAATTTCCCAGTGCTTTTTTCAGTTTTCCAAGCAGCAGACTATCTGCTTTTGGATAAGTTTGCTGATCATTTCTGTAAAGTACCAGCGGAATCTCACAGAATATCTCTTCTCCGATTTGTTTCGTAATTATTTTTCCGGACTCAGGCTGATAGTCAAATAATTTATCCTGTTTTGAATTGAAACTACTATTTGCCCTGACACTCTTGTAAAGTTGCTTTGTTTGCATTCCGGTGCCAACACCCTCATGTTGCCAGTATGTGAGCCGGAATCCTGCAGGATTTTCCGGTGTAATTATCTTTAAGTCGTAGCCGGTTTGATCTTTTGAGTTTGTAAACCTTACTGAAGGTGCAATGGGTTTAAATAACCGGGTCAGCGTTTCAACCACCTGTTGCGATGACGTGCATTTTTCAATTTCCTGTGCACCAAAAGCTGAAAACTTTGACCAATCTATTTCCTGAGCCTCATCACTGGGATGAAAATATCTTACATATCCAAATGCTTTGGCAAAAGCCTGGAGATTCTCAATTTTACTGGTTTTTTGAATGCAACCCGCAGATAGCAAAACTGTAAGCACCAATCCAATAAAAACCCGCGAATTTCTCATATCAGTTTATTTTGTCTTTGTCCTGTCCCTTCTTTTTCTCTTTGTTCCTTTTTTAAGATTTTTATCCTTTGGGGCAGCAACTTTGATTGTGTTTGCCCTTTTGACCGATCCTGTTTCAGATTGTTTTACGATGCCTGCTGAACTGCTAATCCCGATAGCTGTATGTACCTGCTCCTGATTGACGATGGTGCCTGTAGTCCCGTTATTAATTACGGTCGTATGCGATCCGTCCGGATTAACAATAACAGAGGTACTGCCATTCTTTATAGCCGTGGAGTGTTTCCCGTCCGGGTTAACAATGACAGACGTACTGCCATTATCAATAACCGTGGAATGTGACCCGTCCGGGTTGACAATTAATGAAGTACTCCCGTTATTAATTACGGTGGAATGTGATCCGTCCGGGTTAACGATAAGTGAAGTACTGCCATTATTAATTACCGTCGAATGTGTTCCGTCGGGATTAACGATTATTGTTTGTGCCACAGCAAAATAAGTGAGCGAACAAAACAGAGATAAAATACAGAAAAGTCTTTTCATGGCTACTGTCAACGATTTCTAAATCACTTATTGGCGTTGATTCTGTAAATGTACATAATTATATATACAGTTGTATTGTCTGTTGGTTCGATTTAAAAAAAATAACCAGCATTAACTTAAAATCTTTTAATACACCAGATTAATTATTCAGCAGTTTCATGTCTTTTCAAGTGGTAGGTGATTTGGTTTTCACTGGCTCCTCTTTTAAAGATTAGAGAATCTTTTTTGGCAGTCAAAGTTATTTCGTACTTGCCTGGCAGGAGCATATCTGTGGGACATGTTTCCGGAAAATCTTTAAATTTATAGGCCTGAAGTGTAAACGATAACGTATTATTCTGTGCCGAGTAAAATCCTGTAGTCAGGCAACTAAACGATTTTTGGAACATGGCGCCTCCCGATGGCCATTCAATATACTGACCATTTTCCATCGCAATCAGACACCAGTAAGAAACGCCCTGATACCTGAAATAACCTTCATAACTTCCGTTCGATAGTTGGTAATTATTGATCAGTTCCGGGTCTGTTTGTTCACACGAGGTAAATAATGCGATTAGCAGAATTAGAATTCCGGATATTTTCATAGTTCTGTTTTTAATCATTTAATGGTTCTCTCCCCATATTTTATTTGCTGCATAGACGTTATAATTCCTCCAATTTCAGACATATATTTTTGTTGTACAATTAACTTAAGGTCGTTTTGAATACTTTCGTTTGATTCAATACTTTTTTGACCTAACGAAGATTTGTAAAATTTAATTAAGTACGTAATTTCATCCTGAGTATAATATTTATCATACAAAGCCATCTCTTCGTTTTGCATTTTAATTGAGAGTTCCTTTAGATTTTGTAAGTTGGAAATTATAGAATTTCTTGATTCCACTGATAACGTTGAATCTTTTAGCTGCATCGTTTTAAGCATGCTCAATATTGGGGAAATTGACCGGTTAATTACAGAATCTTTTTGCATTAGTTGAAATAATTCTTTGATTGACTCTTGTTTGGTCTGTGAATAACCGGTTAATAATGCTGAAACACAAATGACTAATACCAGGACTGCTTTTTTCATAATGAATTTTAATTCGTAATAATAGACTGTATTGAATATGGTTTGTGACCAGCCAGGTTATTATTGGCGGTTAGTTCTTTTTTTATAATAGATAAATCCCCACCGGATCACAAAAATCAGGAATATCACGACCCATAAATAGGCCAATAATGTAAGTATGCGCAGGAATACTTGCCAGCCCCCTTTTAAAGCATCCCAAAAATCATCAGCAAAGCGTTCGGAATAACTAATATTTTCATAGAACGAAACCTTGATGGTGCTATAATTTACCTGGTTTGTCAGGTATTTAAGTCTTCCTTCGATTGATTCAATGTCGGCCTGTAAATCAGTCAGCTGTTTTTGAATCTCTAATGTCTCAGTAAGATTATTTGCCTGTTTTAATAATTCGGTCAGCTTTTGTATGGACTCCTTTTTAATTTTAATTCTTGCTTCAATATCAATAAATTCTTCAGTTACATCATTCAGCCGGGTCGATTTATTGTCTAATTCCCTGATGTTTACATTTGAAACAATGAAATTCAGCAAAGTGTCGAATTTTTCGGCCGGCACCCTGATAGTCAGGTTATATCCTGTCTGGTTTCCGGAACTAAAAGTTTCCTCATCCGAAATAAATGCCTCAAATTCTTTGATTGTTTTTTGAATCAGGGCGTATGTTTCTGCATTGTCCCGGGTACGGAATCTCAGATTTGCCTCCTTAATTAATTTGCGTAACCCGGGCTCAGTCTTTTCAGTTGTAATCTGACTGTTGATTAGCTCTTTGGAATCAGAAGTTTCATTACCGGATTTTGTACATCCAAGCAATAGTGAAGTCAAAATGAATAATAGGAGTATTTTTTTCATAGGGACTAATTGGTTTGGTTCTGGCTCTTTCATTAAAGGCGTTGATTCTGTAAACTTACATAATTTATTATAATTCAATGTTCTTTGTTTGATGATATTTCACAAGAAATTTTGTGGTTAACTTAAATTTCATATTTATAATATTTTTCACACAAAAAGCGCTGCCGGCTCAATGGAATGGAGCTAAATCAGAAATCTTATATTTTGGTTTTCCCAATTGAAAATCCTGCATCGATTGATATTACAGATTTATTCATTTCCTTGTCCCATTCTGTATAGGCAGTTGCTTCACATTGAATCATTCCATAGGTAGTTTGATTTGCGGGAATGCTGTGGCACTGTTCCCTTTTAATATCAATAGGATGTTTTTGCAGCTTAACCTCCTGACTAAAAGTCTTAATTGAAATGAGTATAAAAAAAATTACTATTGGGATATGGCGTATCATATTATTCTGGTTATTAGATTAAAGTTTTGTTTGAATGTTGTTGTAAATTTACATAAAGTAATATGATTAAAAATAATGCGGGCTAATTTTATTTTATAAATTTTCCAGTCTAAGTCTGTCTGACGGATTATTTGGAATTTGGGATATTTGAGGTGCGCTGCACCTTAGGTGTTCCGGTATGCGTTGGAGGTTGAAAAGTCTCTAAATGTTCCTATATTTGAAAGTGATTTCTTAGCCTCATAAAATGAAAAAAGCATCCGTCCTGTTTCTTTTTATCGTTACCGTTTTACTGACTTCTGCCCTGGGTCTTCAACATGAAGGTGCTCTTCCGGCAGACACAAACTCCGTCAGAACTGAAATTTATAAAACCATCGGTGGCATTGACCTCTCTGTGAAGCTTTTTTATCCTGCCGGTTATAAGGAAGGGAACCAACTTCCAGCCGCGGCTTTCTTTTTCGGCGGGGGATGGGTAAGTGGCAGTATCACTCAGTTCGAACCGCATGCCGAATACCTGGCAGGGCGTGGAATGATTGGTGTACTGGTCGAATACCGGGTTAAAAGCCGCCATCACACAACACCTTTCGAGGCGGTTTCGGATGCAAAATCGGCCATCCGCTATTTACGGGTCAATGCTAAACGGCTCGGCATCGATCCCGGCAGAATAGCTGCCGGAGGTGGTTCGGCAGGTGGACACCTTGCTGCTGCAACCGGAAATATAACGGGGCTCGATGAACCGGGAGAGAATCACTCTGTCAGTTCCAAACCCAATGCCTTGCTGCTCTTTAATCCTGTGTTTGACAATGGTCCTGAAGGTTTTGGGTTCGAAAGTTGCGGAGGGGAAGCCCGCTACCGCGAAATTTCCCCGATACATAACATCGGGAAAAATGCTCCCCCAACCATTGTTTTCCTGGGTACAAGCGACAAGCTAATCCCGGTTGCAACCGCTGAGCGCTACAAAAAGCTTATGGAACAGGCAGGAAGCCGCTGCGACCTGTTTTTATACGAAGGACAGGAACACGGATTTTTCAACAAGGGAAAAAACGGAGATAAATATTTTCAGGAGACACTCCATCAGTGTGATTTCTTCCTGAGTTCGCTGGGATACCTTTCCAGGTGAAGGTTTTTAAGTGACCGGGTGACTGCACTTAAAAATTGAGCAAAGTCAACTCATGACAAGTGACCGGGTGACTACACTTATAAATTGAGCTAAGTCAACTCATGACAAGTGACCGGGTGACTACACTGATAAATTAAGCTAAGTCAAAGGGCATTTGTACTCTGTTTTAGAAGTCACCCGGTCACTTAATGATAGTGGGCATTTGTACTCAATTTTAGAAGTCACCCGGTCACTCCAACCAAAGGTTATTTCCTTTCCTTCTTGAGATCTTCCATTAATGACCCTAATTTATTGACATAGTCTGTAAATTCGGTGGAATATCTTACCGAATCGTCACGCTCGTGCGGCAGATCGATTTTATAATGATGTCTCACCGTTGCCGGGCCCGAATCAAGGATGAAAATATTGGTTGAAAGGAAAACGGCTTCACTTTCGGAGTGGGTAACAAAAATAACTGTAGGATCGATTTTGGTACTTTCGAAAATGGACCGCAGAAATACCTGGATCTGTTTCCGGGTAACCGTATCCAAAGCCCCGAACGGTTCGTCCATCAGCAAAATCTGGGGGTTTACAACCAGGTTTCGTGCGATGGCCACCCGTTGTAACTGCCCCCCCGAAAGAATCGGATATTTAGCCCATTTGTTTTCATGTCCGGCCAATCCCACAATTCGTATCATATCCATGGCTTTACTGTTGGCCTCTTCCTTCGAAACCCCTTTCAGTATCAGGGGGAGGGCAACATTTTGCAATACTGTTTTCCATTCAAACGAGGTGTATTGCTGGAAAACCATAGGGATACGATCCTTGTCAGTTCTCTTTTTTCCATAAATGTAAACTTCTCCCGAAGTCGGAACCTGCAAACCGGAGATATACCGGAGTAAGGTCGATTTTCCACAACCCGATTTGCCCATAATACTTATAAACTGTCCGTAATCCCTGATATCTTTTATGTCGAGATTGAAATCCTTAAAAACGACATTTTGGGTGCCATGGTCATCATAACGCTGGTTTATATTTACAAGGTTTATGATGTCTGCTGGCTGGTTAACCCGCGCGGGATCAGAAGCAGCTTTACCGGTAACTTCAACTTTGGCCTCCTTCGGGATCGTTTCCTGAACAATTACTGTTTCGGAGACATCCTGTTTCTGGAATATATTTTGTTTCATTATCAGGCGTATTTAAATTTGAAGAGTTTCCGGTCGAGCAGTTTCAGCAGTTTGTCCTGGACAAATCCTATAAAAATAATCAGCAATAAAACGGCATAAAGCTGATCGACATGCGATCCGCGTGAAGTTGCCATGTAAATCATTGAACCTAATCCTCCCTGAGCATTCACCATTTCAGCAATCACGATATAGGTCCAGCTCACGGCAACCAGGTTGATTACATCCATTGAGAACCGGCTCAGGACGGATGGAATATAAAAATGCTTCAGTGTCATCCACGGACTTGCGTTTAAGGTCCACATGGTTTGTTGCAGCGCTTTGAGATGGTCGTCGGTTTCAATATCTTTTATCCGCTGGGCAATCGAGGGAAGCAGGTAGACAAAAATACCGAATGCAAGGAATTCAACCTTGACTCCCAGGCCAAGACCAAAAAGTGCCATAAAAATTCCAGTTATGGCGGGCAGTGGTGTAAAACGGATCGCTTCGATTTGTTTACTGACCAGATGTCTGAAGAACGGAATCAGTCCGATCATGAATCCCAGCGGAATGGCGAATGCCATTGCCTGTAAATAACCGCCCAGGTTGATAAAAATGGAGTAACCCGTGTTGTACAAAAGGTTGCGCTCCTCAACAAGGGTGGTGAAACAACTGATCACATCAAAAGGGGAGGGGAGGATGGTTGGTTTAATCCACCCAAGGGTTGGGATCAGCCACCAGAAAAATATCAGCAGTACCCATCCAAGGATGTTTACCGCCAATGCCGTTTTTTTATCAACTTCACCGGCAAAACGAAAAAGATTTTTGAATAATTCCATAATTTCCGAATTTCTGCATAATAATAACGAGGATGTCCAAAAAGTAAAATAACAACACTTTTTTTCTCTGTGAAACTCTGTGCCTACTCTGTGAAACTCTGTGATACAATTAATTACACAGAGTCACACTGAGGATACACAGAGGCACACAGAGTTTTCAGACAACCTCATCAAATAAAGTTAATTGTTGATTTTACTTTCCTAAAAGCTGGAATTCGGTCCGGCGATTTGCGCTTCTGCCTTCCTCGGTATTGTTGTCTGCAACCGGTTTGTCGGGGCCATTGCCCACAATGATGAACCTGTTCGGATCGAAATTGTAAGTTTTAACCAGGAAGTCGGCAACCGATTTTGAACGTTTGTACGAAAGGTCCCTGTTCATTGCAGCGCTGCCCACGTTATCGGTGTTCCCTTCAATGCGGACTTTGATCCCGGCAAACTCAACAGATAACTGCCCCAGCTGATTTTCAATTTTATCTTTAACCTCGGGGGTAAGTGCCCATGAACCCGTTGCAAAGGTGATGATTATGGGTTTGACAGCGAGTGCGACTGTTTTAACATCAGCAGTGGTGGGCGCTTCGAATTTGATCTGTCCCTCGGCGGCATGAGCATCACCCTGCAAGTCGGTGATACCCTGTACGATTCCCGGATAGGAAGCTTCGGCCCATGATACCACATTGGTTAAATTATTTCCGTAACTGGTTTTGTAAACGCGCGCCATTTTGGTGTAGAGTTGCTGACCGGTGATTCCTGCATAATCGGTACTTAAGCCGAAAAAGTTGAAATTATCACCATATGTGGCGAAGTGAATTTTTTTCATCCCACCGAGAATCGTACTCACATCATCGGGAACTTCAAAGGCTGTTTTGTAGGTTAAAGCCGCTTTGGCCATTTTTTCAGGATCACTCATTTCTGAATTGGCCACCATCCATGCCTTTGAAAGTTTAATGAATAAATCTTTTTTCTGTTCCAGTACCTCTTTACGGGCAATGAATCCATCCATAATAATATTCGGGAGCATATCGGTACTCGTAAGCACCTTCGAGGCTCTTGACTTCAGGCACTCTTCATCGTCGGGTGACCAAACAACTGTTGCGTCAGCATTTCCCGTCGTGAACGCAGTTTTTGCCGCAAAAGGATCACCCATAGGTAAAATTTCGACATCCTTTTCGGTCAGACCACCTGCTTCGAGTGTGGCATGCAGCAATGTGTTGCAGGGCCAGCCCAGGGCGCAGGCTATTTTTTTTCCTCTAAGGTCGGCTACTGAATTGATCGATTCATCCACAATAAACACATCGGCGCCGCGCGAGTCGTCAATTTTCAGGAACTGAACGACCGACATTTTGGCAAGGTCGCTAGAGCGGTCCATCCCAATGGGTGAAATATCGGTTGTTGTAAAGATAAAATCGAGGTCGCCGTTTTTCAACGCATCATTGAGTTTCTGCATGTCATCCATCCTGATTGCCTCGAAAAGAACTCCAAACTCCTTGTACATTCTGGAGTTTTTATTCGGGGCAGCACCTCCGTTCATGTCGATGCCGGGGGCGAAACCTACAAAGTTGTTAAATCCCGCACGCAGATCGGCTTTGTTGCCGTTGGATGCCTTGTTCATATACGGATAACCATAATAGACACCCGATCCAATTGCACCAAGCAGAAGCAGAAGTACAATCAGTTGAAATCCAAAAGTCCAGCTTTTGGGGAATCCGGGAATCGATTTTCCGGGTTTGTTTTGATAGTCAGTTACCATTTTCTTAGGTTTTGAATTATTGTTGATAATAGGAATGTCTTAAATAAAAAATATCACCAAGAGGCCCGGCCGACATTTTTTCTTCACGGGTGAGCTTGTGGTTTGGATTTGCGATTTTGGAAGGATTTGGAATTTCAATCTGACCGGCATCCAGCTTGTTGCCAATAGCCAATAACTTGTCATAAGCTTCATCGCTGTCGAAATTAAATGCGGTGGTATTTCTTTCCAGGTCTTCCAGATTTTGGGCTGTCATGGCAAGATCTTCCGAGATACGACCGGCAACAAATTCAAGCGCGTATTCCAGTTTCCAGTTTTGCCCGCCGGGACCGAGAATTTCTTTCAGTATAGCCGTTGCGCCACGTGATGCTGCAGCCATTTCCCAGTCTTTTTTCATGATGTTGATACTTTCTTCAAAATCCTTTATTTTATTCTCAAGAAGTGTTGCACCAATGGCTAATTTACGGTCGAGGTTGGCAAAGATGTTTGAACGGGCTGCATACTTGGTTGTCCATTCAATGTTCTTTTCCAGGGTGGTATTCACGCGTGTCCCGGCCGAGGTTGCATTGATAAACTGTTGCTGAAGTTCAACGTATTCATCCGTTTCTTTTGTGGCCACGCCTTTTTCGTCAATTAGTTTGTCCATAAGCGCCTTTATTTCGAAGGCTTTTTTGGTTTGCCGTTGCACTTCTGTTTTTGCATTTTCTGCAACACCGCGGGTTTCATTCGACATGTGCTCGAAATCTGTGCGAAGTTGTTTAATTTTCGATTTATGCTTTAAGAATAAATCATGCGTCTGCCACATTTTTGCTTTCTGCTCGTCGAGTTCATCAAAAGGATTCCATCTGATGATGGCCTTATGGAACGAACGTACAATCTTGCGGAACATCTTGAAAATGGCAGGCATAAGAACAATGAAGAGGATCACTGCCAGAACAGAGGCAATGACCGCAAAAACCTGGCTCAGGGCTACAAAAACAGCTGGAATTATCCATCTGATTGTTCCGTAAACAACTACTCCGATCACTATAAGGCCGATGAAAGCGCCAATTGGCTTTTCGCCTTTCCGCCATTTTCCAAGGGTATCACTCCCTTTTTCCATCAGTTTTGCATCATCGAAATATTTCATGATGGGCAACTGGGAAATTGTTTTGGTTTCCGTTTGCATACTATTTGGTTATTAAGGATTTATTTAAGAGAGATTTGATTTTATACCGGCTTCAATATCAACAATGCTAACAATAACCTGCTCTTTTGCATTGCGAATGGCATTGATTTTTCGGTCAATCTCAACAAATTGGCTTCCGTATTTTTGATCAATGGCCATAAGTTGGTTGTTAAAAGCTATTTCCTGATTTTGTAACGCCTGGATTTGCTGGGTAAGTTGTTGTATTTTAAGCCTGGCGTCGCGAAGACTGTTGTCGAGGTTGTTTCTTTCCGCGTCCTTTTCAGACTGTAACACCTGTTTTTTGGATTCACCCTTACTGACTTCGCTTTCAACCGTCCGTTGAACCATATCCTTATAGAACATAGCGCTTTCGAGCAAGCGTGACGGTGTGAGCGATTTATCAATTTTTTGGGCAATTCTGAAAACTGTTTTATAAATTTCGGGTCCGGGATTTTGTTTCTCTTCAAAAAGCGATTCCGTGAATTCAAGAAAATCAAAACCTGGCTGGTTGTTCTGGTTGATTAAATTCTGTAGACGCTGAACGAAGTCCTCCAAAAGTGGTTGCTCTGCAGTGTCGTTTGAATTTGAAATTTTAGTGGAGTTGAAATCACCCTGTACATTCCTGTTTAAGGGTTCCACTTCCCGGGCTTGATTCTCCGGTGCGTAAGTTTCTGTATCCCTGAAAAACAATCGCTTGAAACTAAATCCTTTATCATTTTCTGCCATTTGCTTTGGTTATTTATGATCGGTTAATGGTATTATGAATGCTTCCAAACATTAAAGTCCTTTTCCGGCTGGGTTTATTCACCCTGAAACAGGTAATTTACTGAAGTTTAACGTGGTAAATAGAATTCATAAGGTCGGTTTAGCTTCAGAAAACTGCATAGAGATTTTGTTTATAAATATGATTTACAGTAAAATAAATGTAAATTTCTTAAACAAAGTATCCAGGCCGCGATGTAAAGATACAACAAACATTTTTAAGTAAACAACATTTTCGCAACCTGTGAATAAGATTATAATCTCCTTGACTAGCAATACTGATAAACGGTTTAACTACGAATGAATTACCCGGCGTACCCAGTGGATTTTATAAAACAGTGAAAAGGAATGGACAGATGAGTCTGTACAAGTTTATGATCAGATTTGAGAAAGGGAAAACATGGAAGTCTGTACTTTTTCTGTACGGAAAATCGGGACGGGGTAGTTAGAGCTGAAATTAAAATTGGAGGATTAAAATCTTATTGACATCTTTACCGGATTGAGGTATTTAAATGAATTTCGGTATGGGCATGCGTTTCAGAATGATTTTCTCGATTGGCTTTATCACTTCCCTGATGGTAGCAATTACACTCACATACACTCACATACGTCAGTTTGCAATTCTAAAGGAGAACCTGATCGAACAAACAAGGATTAACCTGCAAATTATCGCCGAGATGAGCGGTGTGCCTATGGTTTTTGAGGATAAGGAAGATGCAGCGGAGGTACTTAAAAAACTTAAGAAAGTCCCGCATCTGGTTTCAGCCGTTATTTACGATTTAAAATATATTCCTTTTGCATATACCGGCGCCGATTCGGTTCAGAAAATCTCGCAAGGCGATAAATTTTTCCTCAAGGATATACTTTTCAGGAATAATTCGATGTTTCTGAGTGTCCCGATCAGTTATAATGGCCGGAGACTGGGGGCACTTATCGCAGAGATTGATTTGAATTTCAGGGAACAGCAAAAAATGGAACAAACGATTCTTTTTATTGTTCTTTTTTTGTTTATGGTTGTCATATCGATGATACTGGCCTATTTTGTCGGGGGGGCAATGGCTAAACCGCTTCTGCTTCTTTCGAACAAAATGAGAACTATATCGAGAGACAACAACTTTGAGGAGTACATTGACATTTTCAGGAAGGACGAAATAGGAGGATTGATTCACGGGTATAATTATATGCTGAGCCAGCTCGCGAAATGGAAAAACAAACAACTAGTAACCGAAGCCGAACTCAGGAACTCGAACGAAATACTTGAATTAAAAGTTGTTGAGCGAACAAAGGATTTGCATTCGGCCCATGAAAAAATGAAAGAACATCTTCAAAACGAGCAGGCCATTCTCGAAAGTTTACCTTATGGCATTGTACTTGTTGATAAGAGTTCGGAGATTATTGAAATTAACAGGTTTGCCCTTGATCTTTTGGAATATGCCTCTGCAAAGCCAAAATTTATCACCGAAATATATCGTGAAAACATCAATCCCGGTTCCGGGGAATCGACCTCCGAATCGTTCCATTCGCTGCAATCGGAATTAATCAGCCTGAAAGGAACAAATGTTCCGGTTTTGATATCGGCCATGGGTATTGAATACAATGGTAAAAAGGTACTGCTTATGGCCTTTGTTGATATTTCGGATTTGAAGAAAACACAGCTTGAACTCATCAATGCAAAAGAAAAGGCCCAGGAATCGGACCGGTTAAAGTCGGCGTTCCTGGCGAATGTGAATCACGAACTCCGGACTCCTTTAAATCATATACTGGGTTTTGGCGAATTAATCAAGTCGGGGGCCGATCCTGCCGATGTTCAGCTCTATGCCGGTAATATACTGAAAAGCGGTAAGAACCTGCTAAACACCATTGAAGATGTATTCGACCTTGCCCTAGCCGAAGAAGCTAAAATTAAAATCAGGGCACACTCCTTTCTGCTGATGAATCATTTCCTCGAGAATAAATCTTCATTTGAAAGCATTCTTGAGGCATCGGGTAAAGAGGACCAGGTAAATCTTGTATTTAAACCGGATAATAAATTTTTATCAAGGTATTATACTGCCGATAAGGGGAAAATCAATCTGGTCCTTGACCACCTGTTCAAGAATGCGATTAAATTCACTGACAGCGGAACCATCGAGGTTGGATTTAAAATTCAGAATGGCAATCAATTAGTCTATTATATCAAAGATACCGGCATCGGAATTCCGGGTGAGAAGTTATCTGTAATTTTCGATTTTTTCCGGCAAGGAGATGATACCCGTGCTTACGGTGGAATGGGAATCGGCTTGACTTTATCGTTAACAATCACGAAGTTATTAAACGGATCATTAACTGTGGAGTCCGAACCCGGCCTGGGAAGCACATTTTATTTCACCGTTCCGGTAGAAGTATCCGAGTTTCAGAGTTTAGGGTAGTGGTTGCTTTGTGAAACTTCACTTTTTTTGTTACACAAAGTTCCACAAAGTTGAACTCAAAGTTTCACAAAGATAATATGTTCAGTGTATCAGTTTAATTTTAAAAGTTTCATCATTTTTTGGGCAATATCGGTGTTTTCCATAAACCCGGTGAATTGCTCAGCGCCGGGGCCAAAGGCAAAGACCGGCACTGCAATTCCGGTATGTCCGCCAGTTGTGTATTTAGCAACCACCATACCTGTTTTATAATCACCGTTATTGATGGTCATTCCCCCTGTCTCATGATCAGCCGTCACAATAATCAGGGTTTCGGTGTTTGAAACAGCGAATTTCAATGCTGCGCCAACAGCCCTGTCAAAATCGAGTGTTTCAAGGATCACCCCGGGCGTTTTATTCTCATGGCCTAGAAAATCAATCTCTGATCCTTCAACCATCAGAAAAAAACCTTTTTTGCCTTGTGAAAGAAGGTTGATAGCAGTCTGGGTAGCGGGGACAAGCATTTCGCCACGCTCCGGCATGGGAGGGTTATGTTGTGAAGCGGTAAACCCGGCTAATTTTCCTGATTTGACCTTTTGAATATTTTCAATATCATACACCACCTGGTATCCTTTAGCTGACAATTCGCTGCTTAAATTTCTTCCGTCTTTCCGTTCTTCGAAATTTTGGATTCCCCCGCCTATAAAAACATCAATACCGGTTTTCAGAAAATCGGCTGCTATATCTTCATAACTGCTTCTGGAACCTACATGTGCGATAAAGGATGCCGGGGTGGCATGCGTTATGGCCGAAGTGGAGACAAGACCCGTTTTAAGGCCCTTACTTTCAGCAAGTTCGCGAATGTTTGGCACCGGCTTTTTCTGCGGATCAACACCAATAACCCCATTGTAAGTTTTGATACCCGATGAAAGAGCCGTGCCGCCCGCAGCCGAGTCGGTTATGTAATTGTCTGAAGAATAGGTTTTTGAAAATCCGATGCTCCTGAAGTTTTCCAAATACAGATGGCCTCCGTTAGCAGTCATCGCGGCATAGATATGGGATAGCCCCATGCCGTCACCAATCATCAGAATAATATTTCGTGGATATTTTTTAAACTTTGGCTGTACGTAATTCTGAACTTCATACATCGATCCCCCGGGATAGGTTTCCTTCAAATCCTTATTTTTGGGATCTTTGTATTCTTCCTGTCCATAACCGGCGAAAGTGACAAAACAAGTAAGTAAACCACACAATATTATTCCATTCCTTTGAATACCAGGATTCTTCATCTTAAGAGTTTTAATTTTTAATGTTAATGCGTTTTTACCCCTTACTATTCAGATTTTGGCGTTTTTTCGGGTATAGGCTCATCGATCAGACCTGCCTCAAGACTTTGATTTAATACAACCGGATTATGTTTCTTTTGCATACGCATATTGATCGTTTCGACAAGCAGAGAGAAAAATACAGCGAAGTAGATATAACCTTTGGGCACCTCAATATGGAAACCTTCCAGTATGAGCATAAATCCGATCAGAATTAAAAAGGAGAGCGCCAGAATTTCAAGTGTTGGGTGATTGGCGATAAACTGACTGATTTTATTGGCGAAGAAAATCATTATAAATAACGAAATCACCACCGCGATGATCATAACCGGAAGATGAGTGGTCAGTCCGACTGCGGTTAGGATCGAATCGAAAGAAAATACTATATCGAGCAGGATAATCTGGAGAATCACTTTCGAAAATACTGCAACAGCTGCCGGCTTTCCGCCTTCGTGCATATTTTCCATTTTGGCATGAATTTCCGAGGTGCTTTTTGCCAGTAAAAACAGACCTCCTGCCATCAGGATCAATTCACGGATACTGAATCCAAGATCAAAAACCGTAAAAAGCGGGGTCGTCATACTCTGTGTCATCCATGAGATGATCATTAACAGAAAGATTCTGAATATCAAGGCAATACTTAGTCCCAAACGACGGGCATACTGCTGCTTCTCATGTGGCAGTTTATTTGTGACAATAGAAATAAAGATGACATTGTCTACTCCTAAAACAATTTCCAGGAAGGTCAGCGTGAGTAATGCGATCCAGGTTTCAGCGGTTAAAAAAATTTCCATAATATACTACAAATAAAAGTTTTAAAAAGCTCTTGTTTCAATTAAACCACTCCATTCCATTAAGAAATCGCGGATTTACAAAAAAAAACAAATAACAGACCAGGTGATTAAAGTGTTTCGTCTTTACCTAATTTCAGACGATCGCAACGTAACTTTCCCTGTTAAAAGCGACAAAGGTAAAAAATTTACCGCTACCAAATTGTCACTGCCTGAAACTGGTTTTAGACATTTACCACGGAAAGCATGACGTAAGCTTATTGAATTAAAATAAATTCAGTGTGCTTACAATGAATAGTATTAATTTTACATTGAGACTGAGGAGGAAGTTCGGTTTGGACCGTCATTTTAAAAATCCATTTATGAAAACTATCTGTTTCCTGTTTCCCATTTGCATGTTTTTGCTTTGCTCAACCATTTCTGCAACAGGTCAGGTAATCATTTCGAACCAACCGGCAGCAAAGGTTATTGTTTTTGGCAACAGCAAACTAACCCTTAAACTGGATTACATGCTTAAATGTGTTATTACAAGAATGGAAGTTAACGGAGAACAGGTCGTCTCGGAAAATGAGGGTATTTTTTCGGAGATCAAAACTCCGGAAGCAACATGGTCAACGCTTAAGCTTTCAGAATCACCTGTTGTAACTGCCACAAAAAATAAAGTAAAAATCAGCAATATAAGTTATGGCGACACGAAATCGCGTGTAAATGAAACCTGGACATTTTCAATTACCGCAGCTGATATCGAATTATCTGTTGAAAGAAAAATAGCAAATCCCTTTGTAGCTGAGGAAGTTTCATTCCCTTCTGTAAACTTTAAAAATATGAACACCTGGGATGGAGCCTTTACCGATTTTGGCGGAGTTGCCTGGTTTTATCTGTTCAATGATAAACCATGCACTTACGGCGTTCATTCAGCCTCTGCGGTTTTCTGGAACAGTACCACCGGGAATGGGTTAAGGATAGCGGCTACTTCACCGGGAAAACAGATCGTATCAAAATTCACACGTTCGGATAAGGATGAGCTGGTATATGCTCTCTCGGTTTCGGACAATGAACTGAATTTCAGGTACGACCACGATACCAAAAGAAGAAGATTTGTTAAGGGAAAAACAGATATCTGGGATTCATTTACCGTGTCATCCGGAAATTACACCGAATCCGTAAGGTTTTCGTGGCTGAACTATCACAAGGAGTATAACCGCGGCACTTTGTCCGGGTTAAACAGCACCCAGGTGACTAACCTGTTGAATACGATTGCGAGAATTGGAGTAATCGATGCAAAGCTTTTTGGAGGAAACAGCTGGCATACACCATATGGGCCGATTTGTCTTCATGAACAATACATTGCTCAGGCCGGTATTGCAATTAATGATCCTGACTATTTGAAAGGATATAAACAATGCCTTGATTTCTATCGGGACAAAGCCATTCAACCAGACGGCAGGGTTTATTCGCGATGGGCTTATATGAATATTGATGCTATGCCCGAAAAAATAACTCCCGATGGGTTTTATGAAGCACAATGGGGCTACCTGCTCGATTCAAATCCCGATTTCGTAACAAATGTTTCTGAGCTCTATAATCAGAACGGTGATTTGGATTGGGTTAGAACACACAAAGAAACCTGCGAAAAAGCATTGGATTACCTGTTAAAAAGAGATTCCAACTCGAACCACCTGGTGGAAATGATGACGTGTGATCATTCAGAGAAAAGGGGAAGCGACTGGATTGATATCATCTGGGCTTCGTACGAAAATGCTTTTGTAAATGCGAAACTCTATTACGCGCTTACTTTATGGGCCTCTGTTGAAAAGCAACTGGGGGATTCACTGAAATCAGCCTATTATTCATCCTTTGCTGCGTCACTTAAAAAAAGTTTCAATAGGTCAACCAGCGAAGGAGGCTTTTGGGAAGATAAAAACAAGTGGTATGTTCACTGGCTTGATAAAGATAAATCGGTCCATGGGAATAACCTGGTGGTTCCGGTCAATTTTATGGCCGTTGCGTATGGTATTTGCGATAATGACCTCAAACGAACAGCCATTCTTGATAAGATTGAAGAACAGATGCAAAAGGAAAAGCTGTTCGCATGGCCATTGTGCATGTATTCATATGCAGCGGGTGAAGGAAACGACTGGCAATTCCCGTTTCCGAATTATGAAAATGGGGACATCTTCCTGTCGTGGGGAGCAGTGGGAGTTGAAGCCTATGCCGGTTATAAACCTGACCTGGCATTGCAGTACATTGAAAATATCCTTTCCCGATACGAAAAAGACGGACTGGCCTTTCAGCGTTATACCAGAGTTACCCGGGAAGGAGCAGGTGATGATATCCTGGCAGGAAACAGTCTGGCTATTACAGGTCTTTATAAATCAATTTATGGGATTAACCCACACTATAACCGAATGTACATCAATCCTCATCTGCCTGATAAACTTGAAGGAACAAAATTGAATTATAATTTCAGGAATGACAAACTAATCATCAGCCTGGATAAAGGCCGATATGCGGTTTCCAACCAGCAGTTCAAAGTGACTTCATCAGCGGATTTTGGCTTTTATGCAGGAAAAAACGAACTTCAGTATTTCAATTCAAACAGCGATACCTATTCTCTAAACGCCAAACCGGCATCGGCCGGAAATCTCGCCCTTGAAATTGTGAGATGGAATGAAAATGAAATGTACTGGAACCAGGTTGTATCTGGTAATGAGGGAGTAATATCCTATACAGCGTGCAGTTTAAAGCCCGGCAGTAAATATACACTTTCGGTAAATGGCCGGATTGTCAGATCTCAGATAACCAGTAATGAAGGAATCCTTAAATTTGATATAAATTCGGAAACATCAGAAATCCGCATCCGTTTACATTGATTTATATACCGATTCCCGGAAAATTAATTGAAAATTGAATTAGGGCAACCGGAATAGGTGACTTTGCCGGAAGCACCTTCCTTGCGGATTATTTTCTTTTCTGATCTTCGAGCCTGTATTCCTTTTTCTCTTTCTGATCGTCCTGCATATCCTTCATATCATCCAGGAGCGGTGAATCTTTTACAGCCTCCCAGTCGAACTTCTCATCCAAAGGTGTTAATGCTTTTTTCGGATCGAATATCCGGGGATCGACCGGAACGGCATTATAGGGAGTGAAATCGGGGGTGGCTGTAAACATATCGGCAAAATCGCTCGCGGCGGCATCATATTGGTTCAGGTAAGGAATTCCAAGTACATTCCAGAAGGTTTTAAAAATGCTTCCAAAACTGTAATGTACTTTCGATACATAGTTCCTTTTGACGAACGGTGAAATAACCATGAGTACACTCCGGTGTGCATCAATATGGTCAACCCCGTTCTGAGCATCATCCTCGGTAATGACGATCGCCATATTTTTCCAGTAGGGTGTGTGCGACAAATATTCCACGATTCGCCCTACAGCCAGGTCATTGTCGGCCATATAGCTTTCGCGGAAAGGATAACCTGCCACGGGACGTTCCCCGGCACCATGATCATTCGGAATAATCACTGTGATGACTGATGGCATGTTGACTTTCGGCCTGATCCATTTTTCGTCAAACTCTTTGATGAACTGATGGATCCGAAACTGATCGGGAATGGCCATGTTATAAGTCGGATACGTTTTCGATGTGCGTGAGAACATGGGCAGGGGTAACGGAAAATTGACGTAATGCTTAACTCCCGTATATTTGTATGAATCGTCGTAGAATGAGGGTTCGAACATCACCCCAAACCCAAAGTTAAAGAAATCAATTTTGTTCCGTTCAAGGTGTTCCCACATCGAGCCGGCCTCGTTGTAATCCTCAGGATAGATGGCTCCTGCAGAACCATTCATGCCAAGGCTTCCGGGGGCTTTTGATTTCGGATTATACGAGCGGTTATCTCCATAACTTGCGGGGACAGTTGCTTCAACCCATTCGTTCGGATAAGTGTTGACCAGCCATCGGTGCCCGTCGGCAGAAACATCCGAATCGACATAAAAATTATCTGAAATCGCGAACTCTTCGGCCAGTTTCAGGTGATTGGGCATCACGGTTGCATTTTCAACCTTTGATGTTTCCTTGTGATTGGAAAATGTGGCTCCGTGTCCGAAACGGGCAATCGTAGGATCGCCTTTCCCTTTTTCAATTTGACCGAATACTTCATCATAGGTGCGGTTTTCTTTCGAGATAAAAACCAGGTATTTGATGGGGGAGTCCTTTTCTCCACCAAAAACGGGGATCGGATTATCTGATCTTCGCTTAACTACCTTGCTGTAATTTTCAATCCTGTAATTGTTACGGATCACATTTTGCGTAAGACTGCGTAATTTTTTGTCATCCGGAATGGTTATCACCGAAACGGTACCTTTCATCAGGTTGCCAATATAGCTGCCCGATTTTCCTTCGCTGAAATTTTTACCGCCGTTGGGTCCGCTGCCATATCCCTTTGCATTACTTACTACCAGTGTCTTCCCGTCAGAGGTGACTTCCAGTTTGGAGGGAAACCATCCTGCCGGGATATGACCGATAACTTTTAATGTGGGAATATCGACAACCCCGATGGCATTAACCCCCGATTCTGCAACGTAAAGTCTTTTCTGGTCGGGCGAAACAGCTAATCCGAAAGGAATAACACCGCGGAATTGCCTGACTGCCGGATCCAGCTTTAGAGCGATCTCAACAGTAACGGTATCGTGCACAATATCAATTACCGAAATATTATCGTTTGTCCCGTTGCTCACAAAAACATAGCGGTCGGTTACGGCCAGCGAATTTGGACTGGCCCCTCCCACGGCAGGAATCCCTTCAATTGGTTCGCCTACTGGTACGCCTGTTTTTATCTTTGCCAGAATTCGTGGACTGGACGGATCTTTTACCGAAAATGACCAGACCGAAAAGGATTCCGGAACATTCGGGTCACCAAGCCCCGGAATATCAAGTGAATTTATCCGGGTTCCTTTTTTCATTTCCTCAGTACCGAAGCCAAAGGGAGGGAAATCAAGCGCCTTTTTATAATCCTTGTCAGCCTCGATAGTTCCTATTTTACTGTATTCAAACATTCCTACATTGGCCACATAAACTTTTTGCCCATCCGGTGAAATGACAATACCAAAAGGGTATCTTCCCGTTTTAGCGCTTGCAATGATCTTTTTTTGTTTGATGTCAATTACAAGCATCCTGAAAAGGGTCTGGTCTACCGCATACAAGAATCGTCCATCCTTGCTAAGCTTCAGATCGCCGATGTAACCATCGGGTGTTTCCCTGCTGTTTTCAGCGACAGAACAGTCTATGGAATCGAGTTTTGCCCCCGAAGTGATCGAAAACAGGTATATTTTATTTTCCTGACCCCCGGCCACGTATACAATTTCATTATCGGGTGAAATCGCTAAACCCATAAAGACAGAAGCCAGCACACCTTTATCGGTTGACGGACCCGGGGGAATCTGCATAACTGTCGGGTGCACTGATTTCAGATTTTTGATAACCGAAATCGAAAGTGGCGATGTGCCTGAATTGGCCGTTACTGCAATGGTCCCGTCATTGTTTAAGGTTAAACCGAACGGATGCGGCGCTGTTTCAATTGATTTCCCAATTGGAGTAATAATCCGGCCGTTGGGAATCACCGTTTTTCCCTTTTTATTGATCCGGGTATATGTACTTTGGGACGGGGAGGAGACGATCTTAAGTTTTGGAGAGGCCGTTTGCCCGTGGGAGTAACTTAGCATCAGGCATAAAAGAAATGCTAAAAGGGTTTTTAAATTCATGATATCCTATCTGTATTCATTTGTTCCATCCGAAATTTAAGGGCTTCAATTGGGTCCGGTGCTTCAATTGGATAATTCTCATCTTCGTATTTCTCAATCAATATTCCTCAGGTAATTTATTCTTGAGAATTCAGGTCAGCGGGAGATCAAAATCCTCGCGAAGGAAAAACCGGGTTCCCGATTCGCTGATTTCCATACCCACAACCCCGGTTACAATGAGCTTAACCAGTATTTTTTCGCATTTCCACCGCGCAAACTTAGCCTGCCGTGATAAATTATTAAGCGATATAAACTGATGCGAATGCAAAATTGTGAGTAAACGTTTTTCTTCGTCGGTGAAACGGATATGGACACCCAACGGGCTCTTTTGTTGCTCCCATACTTTTAGCAGGATTCCGGGTGCCAGAATATTCTGATCCTCTTTTCGTATGTAAACCAGCCATTTACCTTCGTCTGTCTGTGCATAATGAGGAATTTCACTGCTTTTTTGAATGTCGATTTCAAGAACGGTCTTGCCTTCGATATGCCATTGCTGCGTATGGAAATTGATGGGTGGTTTGCTGTAGAGCTTAGCTGCTGCCTCCGCCATATAATATTCCTCGTCTGAACGCACACCTGCCACTGAACCATTATCCCTGATTCCCAGTAATAAGCGGCCTCCTTCACTATTGGCAAAGGCGACCATTGAACGCGCTATTTTTCGCGAGTCATTAATGCAATATTTAAAATCCTGCCGCTGGTGTTCCCCCTCGGCAATCATTTTGATCAGTTTAGAGTTCATCGCTTGCAAGGCATTTTATACAGACTGTTTTATTATGTGAGTTGCCAGTTGTCAGCAGCCAGCAGCCAGTTGCCAGCAGCCAGCAGCCAGTTGCCAGCAGCCAGCAGCCAGTTGCCAGCAGCCAGTTGCCACTTGCCAGCAGCCAGCAGCCGGTAGTTCGTTTTCAGTAAATCACCTTCATTACGCATTGAATACAGTCAAAATCAAGTTTTAGTTCATTTACTCCGTCATTGAGCGAGAACGGTTCACTGAAATTTAATGGTTTTTTACCGCCATACCGGGTGCAGAATCCCATCTGGAACTTTAGACAGTGTTTTGTCGTCATCACGGTCTTGCCGCGAATAATTGATTGTTTTTCAAAAGCCATCTCAGGGTTTTCGACGCCATGACGCTGGTAAAACTGACGTGCAAGCCGGTTGCTGATATTACCTTCATAACCAATTTCCTTTGCCGGGAAAGGGAAATTATTGATTTCGAAACCACTTTTATTTCCTGGTTTTTTCATCCGGGCTTCGGTTATTTGCTCCAGCAAATCGCGCCGCATTGCATTCAGTACCGAAGACTGAAAAAAGAATTCTTCGGTTCCATTGGTTTCCACGCCCGAGACCAGGTAAGGCGTATCGCCCGATTTGGACAATTGATGACAGATTGTTTCTTTTGATTTCTCAGGATCGCGGGCGGGATTTTTGGGCAGGTTGTGGGTTGATGATACAGTCAGCCCCGATTCATCACGCGCAGTAAGTATAAAACCATCTTCCGACTCACGGAGTTCGATTTTCACGTTAATCTTTCTAACGGTCAGATCGGCTTTCAACTTCTGGTGAAACAGGTGATCGTAATTCCGGTACACTTTGGCTCCGGGATAAATTCCGTTCATTTTATCGGGGAAAATCCGGCTTCTTTCGGTGGTGTTCACCTTAATACCAACGCTTTCACCTGAAGCCGAGATAAATACCAGCCCGTCGTTGTTCGAAATTCCAAGTGTTGTTTCAATTTCAAAATATTTGGCGCTTACTTTGCTTACCTCACCAACAGGCTCACCTAAAAACTTGGGCGATTCGAACGAGGTAATCTCTTTTGACCGGCCATGAAGAAAATAATCTGTAGTGCCGCGATTGAAAGACTTTGACGGGTTAGCTTCAAAACTGATATAACTTTTGCCTGCCGAAGCTGCTGAGTACTCGGGCTGTTCTTCGAGAAAGGCATCAATCTTTCCGCGATAGTAAGCCGTAATATTTTTGACATAATCGACGTCTTTCAACCTGCCTTCGATTTTAAACGATTGTATACCCGCTTCGGCAAGTTCCCTTATTGAACCTGATTGATTGAGATCCTTCAGACTCAGGAGATGTTGTCCGGCTGCAATAACCTTTCTTTCAGAATCATATAGTGTATATCGTTTACGGCAGGGTTGTGCGCAGGCTCCCCGGTTGGCACTTCGTCCGCCGACCGCATGGCTCAGGTAACAGCGGCCGCTGAAACTAACGCATAGCGAGCCATGAATAAAGGCTTCCAGTTCGATGGAAGTCTGGTTCCGGATGTCGCGTATCTGGTCAATATTCAGTTCACGCGCGAGGACGGCACGTTTAAAATGAACCGCTTCGAGGAATTTCAGCTGTTCGGGAAGATAATTGTGCATCTGCGTACTTGCATGCAATGGGATTGGGGGCAGATCCATTTCGAGAATACCCATGTCCTGGATAATAAGGGCATCAATTCCAGTTTCGTATAAATTTTTTATTTGCGCCCGGGCTTCGTCCAATTCGCTGTCGTATAGGATCGTGTTCAAGGCAACATAAACTTTGACTCCAAAAACCTGAGCTTCGCCGACAAGTTTCCCGATGTCCTGCAGCGAGTTTCCGGCATCTTCACGGGCTCCGAACTTCGGACCTCCGATGTAAATGGCATCAGCTCCGTGCGCAATGGCCGCACGACCGCAAATCAGGTTTTTTGCAGGAGCCAGTAACTCTATGGTTTTTTTCGGTGCCATAATTTAAATATCTGAGAAATTACTAATTTTCTGACAACGAAGTATCGAATTCCGACTTTATAGCGTGCTGTTGAGTGCTGCCATTCCTGATCTCCATTTTTATAAATTCCTTTTTAAGGTTGAAGATACAAATAGAAACAATTATTATTGAACAAATAATTAGTAGCATTAAATTTGTTAGTCCGCCGCAACTTTCCAGGAAATCTTGATTCACTATTGAATCAGAATCGGTAAAATGTCTGCTCAGAAAACCCCAAAAATTAGCTGCAGCATGAATAATAATGGAAGGCATTAAGCTTCGGGTTTTGTAGTAAACCCAGCCTGAAAAAATTCCAATTATTAATCCAATCACAAATTGCCATGGATTAAAATGTGCAATCCCAAAAAGCAGACTTGAAATTATAATTGATGTTAAAGGGGAATATTTTTTTAACAATCCTTCTAAAATTATTCCCCGAAAGATTAATTCCTCTAATACTGGAGCCGCAATTACCATAAGGATAAAAGTATAAACGCCTTTTTGTCCTGCTAACTGTATAAATGATTTTTTAAAATCTTCCGGCATAGGAATTAAACCACCTATTGGCGAAATAATTCCAAAAAGTAGGACAATTGATCCAATAATCAGGAAAGGTATTATTCTTTTGTTTTCAATATCCATGTTAAATGAACTTCTCCCTGTTTGATTCTTTTTAATTGAATGAAAATACAAAAAAAGCACCCCAAATGCAAAAATGTAACCGATGAGCATTGAGGCTTCTTTACTAATGAAATTATTAAGCCATAATTTCATGGGGATAACTGTTAACATCCCCAAAATAACAATTCCGGTAATTACAACGCTTTGAATGATATTGGGAAAGCTGTTAACCGTTTTTACATAATCCTGTTTTAACTTTTTCCTGGTGGGATTAACTGGAATAAATGTGCCAGTTAATGTCATAAAAATACCTGGTACAAATACCTCAAATCCATACTTTACATGTGAGAAAATCATAAAAACACTCAACAAAATAAGGAGTATGCCTATTATAAGTATTGTCTTCTTAAGTATGGCGAAATTCATAATTTATTTTTTGAGTTAGTTTGGTTACCCATTATTGCACGCAGCTGCTTACTTTTAGATGTTCATTTGACTTCCAGCAGTGCTTCCCAGTATTCCAGTGCCCGACGTGTATGCGGAATTACGATCGTACCACCCACGAGATTGGCGACAGAAAAAATCTCAAAAAGCTCTTCGGTAGTTACCCCCAGTTCGTGGCATTTTTCGAGGTGATATTTAACACAGTCGTCGCACCGGAGCACCATTGAACTGACAAGCCCGAGCATCTCCTTGGTTTTGGATGTCAGTGCACCATCCATGTATGTGTTTGTGTCGATATTATAAATCCGCTTCATCACCTTATTGTCTGAGGCAAGAATTTTTGCGTTCATTTTCTCACGGTAAACCCGGAAATCAGTTATTAAATCGCTCATTGGCTGTTATGTAATTTATTTTAATCTGATGATTTATTTTTACCACCTTAGGTAACGCGTTTTAATAGAATATCTTAGAATCGTTATGCGGAAAATTATTCGTTTTCAACAATCTCCCCGATCAGTGTTGTCTGGGTACTATCTGTAATTATTACCTTTACCAGGTCACCGAAGCGAACATCTTTTTTTGGAAATACAACAAGTTTATTCTGCGAACTCCGGCCGAAAAACTCGCTTTTCTTTTTCTTTGAGATCCCTTCCGCAAGTACCTCAAACGTTTTTCCGATATCACGCCGGTTACTTTCAACAGAAACCCTGTTTTGTAAATGAATTATTTCTTCGAGTCTGCGGGCTTTTATCTCTTCGGGGACATCATCTTCGAAATGAGCATGGGCATAGGTTCCGGGCCGCATCGAAAATTTGTACATAAATGAAGTATCAAACTTCACCTGCTCCATAAGTGAAAGAGTCTCGAGATGGTCTTCTTCGGTTTCTGTGCAAAAACCGCAAAACACATCGGTGGTAATGCCGCAGTCGGGCATGATTTCCCGGATTGCCCTGATCCGGTTGAGGTACCAGTCGCGATCGTACCTGCGGTTCATCTTTTTAAGAATGGTGCTGCTTCCCGACTGTACAGGCAAGTGGATGTGCCGGCAAATATTCGGATGTTCGACCATCGTTCGCAGTAATTTATCCGACAGATCTTTGGGATGTGACGTTGTAAACCTCACCCTTAATTCGGGCGAAATGGCTGCGATTATGGCCAGAAGGTCATGAAAACGGACCGGCTTCCGCTCACCTTCGGGATGCCATTTGTACGAATTAACGTTCTGCCCCAGCAAAGTCACCTCTTTATAGCCGGAGTTCAGCAGATCTTTCACCTCGTTGATCAGGTCTTTAGGGTCGCGGCTTCGTTCACGGCCACGTGTATAGGGAACAATGCAGTAAGTACAGAAATTATTGCATCCCCGGGTAATGGAGACATAACCTGAAATTTTTCCCGATCCGATTCGTTTCGGAATTATTGAATCATAAGTCTCATCTATGGTGAGTTCGGTGTTAATGGCAGTTTCACCGGCGTTGGCTTTATCAATCAGGAAAGGAAGGTCCCGGTAAGCATCGGGTCCGGCAATCAGGTCGACCGATTTTTTCACAAGAAGTTCCTCACCGAGCCGTTCGGCCATACAGCCAATCAGACCGATAAGTAATCCTGGCCGCTTTCTTTTAATGCTTTTAAACAGATCAAGTCTGCCCCAGATACGTTGTTCTGCATTATCCCTGATCGAACAGGTATTGATTAAAATAGTATCTGCTTCGGTATATTGATCGGTCATCGTATACCCCCGCTCGCTCATCACAGCGGCAACAACCTCACTGTCTGCTACATTCATCTGGCAGCCGTAGGTTTCTATATAGAGTTTTTTGTCTGTCATTGGTATTTGACTATTATTCCTGTAATTTTCGCGCAAAGTTATCACCATTTCAGCAAAAAGGAAGAAACGGGCAATATAAATAAAGCCGGGGCTAAATGGAGATCATTTTAGTGATGTAATGGTATGTTATTATAATACAGTTCGATATAAAGTTAATAAACAATTAACACGACCTGCCATGTCATTGTTTTAATGCCGTTTGAATTTGAGTATATTTGCAGATCAAAAAAATTCAGGAAAATGAAGCAAGCGATCATCCTGCTTTTTGTGTTGGCATTTTATACTGGGGTTGCAGCAACCCGCGAATCAGTGACCCGGATCAGTGAGCCCAATGCCGCTGATTCCTTGATGTTTTGGGAGAAATTAAATATCGGGAGCGAACCACGGATCAACGAACTGCTCAGGCAGTTTGCAGCTCAAAACAAAAAGAGCGGAGTTATTGGAGGTTTCAGGCTTCAGCTCTATTTCGGATCGGGGGAAAAGGCACATGCCCAGGCTGTGAGGATTAAAACCGAATTTCTTACTTCCAATCCCGGCGTAAAAACATACCTCCTTTTTAAATCACCCGATTTTATTGTGAGAGTTGGAAATTTCAGAACAAAAAGCGAGGCGTTAAAAATGCAAAAAGCTCTTACATTTCAATACCCAAATGCGTTTATTGTGGCTGACGATATTGCATTTCCGGAACTAGTAAATAATACAATTTTCAATTAAATCAGGATAATTTAAGGATGAGTGAACAAATAAAACACGAGTGTGGAATTGCCCTGATCAGATTACTTAAACCACTGGAATATTACCGGTTAAAATACGGAACCTGGCAATACGGGGTAAACAAGCTTTACCTTTTGATGGAAAAGCAGCACAATCGTGGACAGGATGGGGCAGGGGTTGTAGGCGTTAAGCTGAATGTTTCCCCGGGACAGGAGTATATTTACCGCCACCGCTCTGTTGATCCGAATCCGATCAAGGATGTTTTCGGGAAAATCTACAAAGAGTTTAACAACGCGGCCGTTAATTTTCCGAACAGTTACCACGACCCCGTATGGGCGAAGGAGAACCTGCCCTTTGCTGGTGAGGTCTACCTGGGTCATCTCCGGTACGGAACCTTCGGCCGCAACAGTGTCGAGTATACCCACCCTGTAATGCGCCAAAACAACTGGCGGTCGCGAAGTCTGGTTCTTGCCGGAAATTTCAACCTGACCAATGTCGACGAACTGTTTAATCTTCTGGTCGGATTGGGACAACACCCCAAGGGCATCACAGACACCGTTACAATTCTTGAAAAAATCGGTCATTTTCTCGATGAGGAAAATGAACTGCTTTTCAGGCAATACAAAAACGAAGGATTCAAAAATAAAAATATATCGGGGCTCATTGAGGAAAAACTCGATGTGCGCAAAATTCTGGAACGGGCAAGCCGTGACTGGGATGGCGGATATACAATTGGCGGAATCATGGGTCATGGTGATGCTTTTGTTGTTCGTGATCCGTGGGGCATTCGTCCTGCATTCTATTATGCCGACGATGAGATTGTTGTGGTGGCTTCCGAAAGGCCTGTCATCCAGACTGTAATGAATGTTGGGTGGAATCAGGTGAGCGAAATTGCGCCCGGCAATGCCTTGATTATTAAGGCTGATGGCGGTGTAAAACAGGAACTGATAAGAATTCCGCAGACACGTAAGTCTTGTTCCTTCGAGCGGATCTATTTTTCGAGAGGATCGGACCGGGATATTTACCTGGAACGCAAGAAACTGGGATATCTGCTTGCACCGATAATTCTCGATAAAGTCAATCATGATCTTAAAAGTACCGTTTTTTCATATATCCCAAATACGGCGGAGACCGCCTTTTATGGAATGATGGAAGGGATCAGAACTCAGCTGATCACCTGGAAAAAAGAGCGGATCAGGGCCCTTGGCAACGCCATAACTGATGATGACATTGAAGAAATTATTTCACTCCAGCCCCGGATGGAGAAGATCGCGGTTAAAGACGTTAAGATGCGGACCTTTATTGCCGATGACTCAAGCCGAGATGACCTGGTTGGGCATGTTTACGATGTGACTTACGGAATTGTGGAAAATTTCACCGATACTCTGGTAGTTATTGATGATTCTATCGTGAGGGGCACCACCCTGAAACAGAGTATACTTAAAATACTTGATCGCCTGAAACCAAAGAAGATCATCATTATCTCCTCGGCTCCCCAAATCCGCTATCCCGATTGTTACGGAATTGATATGGCCATTCTTAAAAAGTTTGTGGCCTTCGAAGCCGCCATCGTTCTGCTCAGGGAGAGTAAACGTTCAAAAATTATTGATGAAGTTTACCGCAAATGCAAAGAGCAGCAACATCTGCCCAAAGAAGAGATGGTCAATTATGTGAAGGAGATTTACAAACCGTTTACCGATGAAGAGATTTCTGCAAAAATTGCCGTGTTACTTAAACCGGACGATTGCAGGGCAGAGGTTGAAATTGTATACCAGACTGTCGAAAATCTTCACATTGCATGCCCCAACGATCTGGGCGACTGGTATTTTACCGGCGATTACCCGACTCCCGGCGGCAATAAGGTGGTGAACACCTCTTTTATTAATTTCATCGAAGGAATTAAAGGCCGCGCGTATTAAACAGATCATTCAATAAAATTGTGTCATACACTAAAAGGCCGTACAAATCAATCTGTACGGCCTTTTATTTTAAGTTGTAATATTTCTGCTGGTTACTGGAACCTGACTTTTGGATCTTCTTGTTTTATAGCGAGTTCTTCAAGATACGTAGATACATGACGATCAATTTTCGCATCGTACATGTCATCAATATCGAGTAATATGCCTGTTTCTTCCACATCTCCGAATTCATCGCTGATCACTGTCCCGAAAGTCCGCATCGACGGGGTAAGGCTCATGTAGGCATTAATGAGTGGCGGGATGTTCTCTCCAAGTTTCCGCACCTCGGCCGAGAGAATTTTATAATCCTCGTCGTAATCCTTTCCAGAGAAAAGTTCCGCTAACCGGGCTGAATCAGCTGAAAAAGGCATCGGATTTTTTGGTCGTACCAACACATCAGGATCCGGAAAATGTTTTGCGAAAAAGTGGAGGATGAGATCCCGGGCGCTTTGATTATACTGGGTGTACATCGTCACTTTTCCAAAATAATATTTTATATCGGGGTGGTCAATCATCAGCGCGCCTAATCCGTCCCAAAGATTATCAAGTGCGAAAAGTGCCTTTGCTCCGGCCTTGCTCGACTGATAATCGGGTTGAACAAACGATCGGCCCAGTTCGATGACATAAGGAAGGTAATTGTCGATAAACTCATCCGAGAAATGAAAAAGATGTGAAGTTGCCAGGGGGACTTCACCGTTTTCGTCGCGCGGAAGTCCTGCACAATGAATAAACCGGTAACCCCCCAATATTTCACGGCGACTGGGGTCCCACACAATTAATTGTTTATAGGGGTGGTTGTCGGTAATGTCGTAATGATCAATATCCACCTCTTCACCAACTCCGCCACCGGCAGCCCGAAATGTCAGTTCTCTTAATCGCCCGATTTCACGCATAATATTCGGTGAATCATGATAGGTGAGAATATATATTTCGTTGTCAGCTTTGTTTGTTTTCCGTTGAAATCTTTCTGCGGTAAGCTCTGCTTCAATCAGCTCCCTGGGCACGGGAGGAATTATTTCCTTCATTTTAAAACAATTGAATTGATGCTTCAAAAATAGTAATAAATGGCTGTGATTATTCGCTGTAAAATTATTTATTCTGATTCACAGGTAACAGATATACAGCGTCTTTTACTGTGGCGGCCCACTCAGCGTGTGATTTTGACCGGTCAAAGTGATTCCAGGGTATCGGTTTTCCGAAGGTAATGCCAAAGGTTTTGCCCCTGTTTTTGAATAATTCATCCGAAAGCAGGAACATTTCAAGGTTTATGCGGATCCCGCTCCATTTGCGAAAATTGGCCAGCCAATAAAACAGCCGCGAATTTTGCCCGCTGATAAAAACCGGTACAATATCGCGGTGGTGTTCGACCGATTTCTGAATAAAATGCTTTTGCCAGGTTAAATCGGCTATTTTGCCTTTGATTTTACGCGAGGCCAGGCCTGCCGGAAATATAAGAATTTGACTATCCGAGGCATAGGCTTCGTTGATAACACCGGCTGATCGTCGCTGATCACCAAACTTATTGATCGGGATAAACAGTTCGGCCAATGGCGGGATTTTGGTGAGTTCATCCCTGACCAAAAACAGCGATTTGCCCATATGATCTGTTACTGCTTTAATGAGCATCAATCCGTCAAACCCTCCAAGCGGATGGTTTGAGGCAAAAATGTATTTTCCTGATTGTGGAAGATTTTCTTCTCCTTTATACACGACCTTCACTTCGAAATACCGGAGAACAGCTTCAATAAAAGGAATTCCTTTCAGATGCCCGTAGTTCGTGATAATCTCATTGATCTCCCTGATGTGCAGCAACCGGTTCATTAAACCGTAAACAAACCGCGGTATCCGGCCAGCGAGCCGTGAATTTTTTTCCGCAACCAATTCCTTCAAAACAATAGGTTTCAAAGGTGTTGCAGACTTTTCGGTTTCCATATTTCCCATTTGGTTATTCATTATCCAAAGTAAAATAAAATTTTATTCCAAACAGTATTATGAAAATAAAAGAACAATATTTTTTTCACAAAACCTTTTGTTTATTGGCGTTTCAGGTCCAAAATGCCGGACCCCGGCTGACTTATCAACAATAAATTGTGAGTTATTAACAGGATTTTTTAATTTTATCAACAAATAGTTGAGAAATAGTAGGTGGAATAAAGTGTCACACTTTGTCATGATGTGTAAAACTATTATTTTTACATACAATTGGAAAGGTATATTCAGATGGTTTCATTTTCGAACATATATCCTGTAACTCTGGACGGTAAAGGCCGCGTCGTGTTACCCGCTCCGTTTAAAAAGGAGATGGGCGATACCCTTGAGCCTTCGTTTGTGGTGGAAAAGGATGTTTACGACAAGTGTCTGAATATATATCCGCATTCCACCTGGCTTGCAAAAGTTGACAGGCTGCGTCGCCGGCTCAATCCGGACGATCCGATTCAAAGCAAAATGCTTTCCCGTTATTACGAAGAGATCGTCAAGGTAGGAATGGCTGATAACGGAAGGATAAACATCCCGGATGAAATGCTTGAATACGCGGGAATCACCAAAGAAGCTGTATTTACAGGACAGGGATCACGCATGCGGTTGTGGGAACCGTCACGCCATCAGGCCTCACGGTTAAGTGATGAGGATTATGCCAGGTTATACAAAGAGTTGCTTGGCGGTCAGATGGACAATTTTTAATCTGAAACACCGGTCACATGAACGAATATCATATACCAGTATTGCTTGAAGAGAGTATTGAAGGGTTGAACATTCAACCCGGGGGTACCTATGTTGATGTGACCTATGGAGGTGGCGGACACTCTGCACGGATCCTTGAAAAACTTGGGAACGGGAAACTTATTGCCTTCGACCAGGACACAGATGCGAAGGAGAATGTTCCCGATGACGCACGTCTGATTTTTATAGGTCACAATTTTAAATATATACGGCATTTCCTCCGCTATTATCAGATTGGTAAAGTGGATGGAATACTGGCAGACCTGGGTGTGTCGTCACACGATTTTGATGTTCCGGATCGTGGATTTTCATTCCGGTTCGAAGGTAATCTTGATATGCGGATGAACCAGTCGGCGGCGCTGGATGCGGTTAAAGTCATCAACGAATATGACGAGGCACAGCTTTGGACCATATTTCAGCAATACGGAGAAATCAAGAATTGGCGGCATCTGGTATCGTTAATTACAATGGCGCGGTCAGCCGGACCTATTACATCGACGAGCCAGTTTTTAAAGGTGATCGCTCCCTGTGTTCCGGCAAAAATCGAGAAGAAATACCTGGCAATGGTTTTCCAGGCCTTACGCATAGAAGTGAACAACGAGATCGGGGTACTCAGCGAATTTCTTGAGAGTACAACCGATCTGCTCAAACCCGGAGGCCGGCTGGTGGTATTGTCGTACCATTCGCTCGAAGACCGGCTGGTAAAAAACTTTATGCGGTCGGGCAGGATCGACGGTGTACAGGAAAATGATTTTTTTGGCAACCGGAGCTCCCCTTTTGAATTGATCAACAGGAAAATTATAGTTCCGGGAGAAAAGGAGATTGCATTGAATCCCAGGGCCCGTAGCGCTAAGTTAAGGATTGCAGAAAAACGGTAATGGCTAAAAGTAAAAGAAAAAATAAGGTTACTGTCAGAGAAGTGCTCAACGGCAAATTCTTCGAAAGCGAATGGTTTCGCCGGAACAGGACCCTTATGTTTATGATCGTTGCTCTGCTGTTGGTAAATATTACCGTAAGGTACAAATCAGAGAAGGTCATCCGTGAAATGGTTGCGCTTGAAGATAGCCTGATTGAACTGCGTTCAAATTCGATATCCATCGCTGCGGAAGTCGTGAAACTGGGGCGTCACTCGGTGATTATTGACCGGGTTAAAAAGAGTGGGCTAGACCTGGAGACATCGAAAGAGCCTCCACGGAAATTATATGTAGAAAAGGAGTAGAATGGAAATCAGAAAAGCCATATTAAATCGTTTCGGGCTGGTATATGCAATTATCGTGCTTTTCTGCGGTTATATCATTGTGCGTGTCATAATTATCCAGCATATGCCTAAGTGGGATAAGGAAGCACAGAAGCTGGATATCAAGGAGTTTGCACTTGCAGCGCGGCGTGGTGATATCTGCGCTGCTGATGGCAGTCCATTGGCAACTTCTGTTCCTTATTATGAATTGCGGATGGATCTTGGCGCTCCGGGTGTGGCAAAAGGTTTTTATGAGGAAGTCGATTCACTGGCAATTTGTCTCTCGCGGCTGTTGCGTGATAAATCGGCAGGGACCTACAAAGCGGAGATAAAAAGAGCTTATGCGCAGCAGAAACATTACTACCTGATTACCTCACGCAAAGTATCGTATGCTGAGTTACAGGCGATCAGGAAATTTCCAATTCTTCGCAGAGGGAGAAATAAGGGGGGATTAATAGCAGAACAGGAAAACCAAAGGGTTTATCCTTCTGGAAATCTTGCAATGCGAACCCTTGGAAAATTGACCAAAGAAGCCACCGAAGGCTCAACGGGAAATGCAGGAGCATTCGGACTTGAAAAATCGTTCGAGAAAGAGTTAAAGGGTGAAGATGGTGTTGCAGTCAAGCAAAATATGTCGGGACGATGGTTCATTATCAGTAAAGATGATCCTGAAGATGGCAAAAACATCATTACAACATTGGATGTTAAAATGCAGGATCAGGTCACCTATTCACTCCGGCTTCAAATGGAAAAGACAGGGGCTGCCTATGGTACAGCGATACTGATGGAAGTTAAATCAGGTGATATAAAAGCAGTTGCAAATTTCGGGCGCAACAGCAGCGGCCATCTTATGGGAGGTTATCAGAATTATGCCATTGGGAATGCAGGTTGTTCCGAACCCGGTTCGACATTTAAACTGGCCTCCTTAATGGCTGCTTTCGAAGATGGAAAGATTGATACTTCCACAATTGTCGATACGGGTCACGGAATCTGGAAATACAAAGGTGAAGAGATCAAGGACAGCGATTACAAAAAAGGAGGTCCCGGACATGGAAAGATTACAGCCAAACGCGCATTTGAATTATCCTCAAATGTCGGGATGGCCAAGTTGATCACTCAAAGCTATGCGGGTGAAGATAAAGACTTTGTTGAAAGAATTGGTAAACTAGGAATGCTTGAACAGCTCGAACTTGGCATCGAGGGGGAGGCAAAACCTTATATCCGCAAACCTGGAGACAAGTTATGGTCAGGAGTATCGTTGGCCTGGCTGTCATTTGGATACGAATTAAAGGTTTCGCCTTTACAAACCCTTACTTTTTACAATGCCGTTGCAAATGGGGGAACGATGATGAAACCACGGCTTGTAAAAGGGATTACCGAGAATGGCCGGGTGCGTGAAAAAATCGATAACGAAAAACTGATCTGGTCGATCTGCTCGGCCAAAACCCTGCGGATGGCACAGGCAATGCTCGAAGGAGTGGTTACCGATGGCACAGCAAAGAACCTGGAGTCAAAATTTTATAAAATTGCCGGGAAGACCGGAACAGCACTGGTTGCCAATAATAAGGATGGATACAGCCATGGCGGTCAGAAAATTTACCAGTCCTCATTCGTAGGATATTTTCCTGCCGATGATCCCAAATATTCCTGCATTGTAGTAATCAATGCACCCAAAGGAGCAAACTATTACGGCAGTTCTGTAGCCGGTCCTGTATTCAGGCAGATTTCTGATTATGTATATGCCTATCAGCTAGGCCTTGATGAAGATGAGGATTTGCCTTATGCCAAAATAGAAAACGATATTCCTGGAATTACTGCCGGGCGAAAGAAAGACATCGCCAGTGTACTCGATGAATTGGGTATCCTCAACGGTTTTGCATTTACAAAATCCGATTGGGTGGAAGCCAGGCCGGATGAGGATGGCCTGGAACTTAAAAGCCGGGTGTTTAAGTCCGGAATTGTACCTGATGTAAAGGGAATGGGTGTAACCGATGCTGTTTACCTGCTCGAAAACCACGGTATGCGCGTATCGGTTCGCGGTCGGGGTAAAGTTAAAACACAATCGGTGAAAGCCGGATCAAAAATACAACGTGGGCAGAGTATTGTGCTCAAATTAAGCTAAAAGGTAAAAAATGAAGACTTTATCTGAATTGTTACACAAAGCAGGCGATATCTCTGTTACCGGAGACATCAACTGTGCTATTGAAGGGATTGCTTTCGATTCAAGGAAAGTAAAGCCGGGATTCCTCTTTGCCGCATTACCGGGTACCACGTTTGATGGCCACCGTTTTATTTCCACAGCGATTTCGGGTGGTGCAATCGTTGTTCTTTGCGAACAACTTCCTGAAAATCCTGATCAGAGTATCACCTGGATACAATCAGCAAATTCCTCGGTGACATTGGGACATATCGCAGCAAATTTCTATGGAAATCCTTCAGCCGCTATGAAAATTGTGGGAATTACAGGGACCAACGGAAAAACAACTACGGCTACCTTACTCTACCGGTTATTTAAAGAGCTGGGACACAAATCGGGGTTATTGTCGACCGTATGCAATTACGTTGGAGACAGGCAGGTGGCAGCAACTCACACTACGCCAGATCCTCTGCAGATTCAGCAACTTATGGCCGAAATGGTGGCTGAAGGATGCGGATACTGTTTTATGGAAGTGAGTTCACATGCCATCGACCAGGACCGGACCGCCGGGCTTGAATTCGATGGAGGTGTCTTTACCAACCTGACCCACGACCATCTTGATTATCACAAAACGTTTGCAGAGTACCGCAACGCCAAGAAGAAATTCTTCGATCAGCTCAGCCCGCTGGCATTTGCACTCACGAATACCGATGATAAAAACGGCCTGTTCATGCTTCAGAATACAGCGGCACAGAAGCTCACCTATGCGGCGAAGATGATGGCCGATTTTAAAGTGAAGGTGATCGAAAGTCATTTTGACGGAATGCTGATCAATATCGACGGTACGGAGGTGTGGACCCATTTCGTGGGCAATTTCAATGCCTATAACCTTCTTGCTGTGTATGGAACAGCTATCTCGCTGGGTGCCGGCAGGGAGGAAGTATTGCGGATTATCAGCATGCTTAAGCCCGTTGATGGAAGATTTGAAACATTTATTTCACCGACCGGCATCTTTGCAGTCGTCGATTACGCGCATACGCCTGATGCAATAAAGAATGTGCTTTCTGCAATAAACGAAGTACGGACAGGCAACGAAACCCTGTTCACCGTTGTCGGGGCAGGTGGTGACCGCGACAAAACAAAGCGACCCGAAATGGCTTTCGAAGCTGCCATTTCAAGCGACAGAGTAATCCTGACTTCCGATAACCCACGTTCTGAAGATCCTGAAACAATTATATCGGAGATGATGTTGGGAGTGCCTGCCAACAAAAAGTCCAATGTTATTGCGATTACCAACCGCAAAGAGGCAATCAGAACCTCGTGTATGATGGCCAGGCCCGGCGATATTATCCTGATTGCAGGGAAAGGACACGAGGATTACCAGGAGATCAAGGGGGTAAAACACCATTTTGATGATCGGGAAGTGATCCGTGAGCTATTCAATATTATCAATCAAAATTAATAGAAATGCTGATTCCCATTTTTAAATACCTTGAATCATTGGATTTCCCCGGAGCACAGATGTTTAACTACATCATGTTCAGGTCAGCAATGGCAGTAATCACGGCCTTGCTTTTTTCTACAATAATTGGTAAAAAGGTTATTAAAATGCTTCAGCGTCAGCAGATTGGTGAGGATATCCGTGAACTTGGCCTCGAAGGACAGATGCAAAAAAAAGGGACACCTACCATGGGTGGAATTATCATACTTGCCTCCATCCTTTTGCCAACACTGCTTTTTGCCAAGCTCGACAACATCTACATCCTCCTGATGATTATTACTACAGTCTGGCTGGGAATGATCGGGTTTACAGATGATTATATCAAGGTATTTCTTAAGGATAAGGAAGGTCTTGCAGGAAGGTTCAAAATCATGGGACAAATATCCCTTGGAATTATCGTGGCATCCACATTATACATCAGCAGCGAGGTGATGGTCAGGGAAAAAATATATGACGAGAGCGGGAAGGCAAAAACTGAAATTGGAATTAACAGCGAAACCGGTCAGAAAGAGACGCGGCAGATGACCAAAGAGATAAAATCGACCAAGACAACCCTCCCATTTATTAAAAACCATGAATTTGATTACAAATGGTTGCTCTGGTTTTTAGGGGATAAGGCCGAATACTGGGTCTGGCTGCTGTACGCCGCAGTGATCATCTTTATCATCACTGCAGTTTCAAATGGTGCCAATCTCACCGATGGCCTCGACGGGCTGGCAACCGGGGTCTCCGCAATCAGTGGAGCAACACTGGGCGTCTTTGCCTATATCGGGGGAAATATCATCTATTCGGGTTACCTCAATATTATGTATATTCCCAATAGCGGTGAACTTACCGTTTTTATGTCGGCTTTTATCGGGGCGGCAATCGGCTTTCTTTGGTATAATTCCTACCCGGCACAGGTCTTTATGGGTGATACGGGAAGCCTTGCTTTGGGCGGAATTCTTGCAGTATTCGCGATCGTAATCCGTAAGGAAATCCTGATCCCTTTGCTGTGTGGGATCTTCCTTGTTGAAAATTTATCCGTGTTAGTCCAGGTAGGGTGGTTTAAATATACAAAACGAAAATATGGCGAAGGCCGGCGTGTTTTTCTTATGGCACCCTTGCATCACCATTTTCAGAAAAAAGGTTTCCCCGAGCCCAAAATTGTGACCCGGTTTTGGATTGTGGGAATCATCCTTGCAGTTTTAACGATTGCAACCCTTAAAATGCGTTAATCATGAATAAAAACAGATTAGTCATACTTGGCGGAGGAGAGAGCGGTATAGGAGCTGCCGTTCTTGGAGCCCAAAAAGGATTCGAGGTCTTCGTCTCTGATTTTGGTGCGATAAAGGATGAATATAAGGCCACTCTTGATGCACACGGAATGGATTACGAAGAGTATCAGCATACGGAGGAATTAATTCTGAATGCCACCCTGGTAATGAAAAGTCCGGGAATACCCGATAAAGCGCCGATAGTAGTCAAACTGCACGGGAAAAACATACCGGTTATCTCCGAAATTGAGTTTGCCGGTCGTTATACCACGGCTAAGACCATTTGTATAACCGGGAGTAACGGCAAAACGACCACAACGCTTCTCACCTATGAATTGCTTAAACGGGCGGGTTTGAATGTGGGATTGGCCGGAAACGTGGGGAAAAGCTTTGCACTCCAGGTAGCGCAGGAGAATTTCGACTATTACGTAATTGAATTATCCAGTTTTCAATTGGATGGAATGGTTGATTTCAGAGCGGATATTGCTGTTTTGCTGAATATTACGCCTGATCATCTCGACCGGTACGATTATAAAATGCAGAATTATGTGGATTCCAAGATGAGAGTTACACAAAATCAGCGTGCTGAGGACTGGTTTGTCTATTGCGCCGACGATCCCGTTATTCAGGCTGAAATTGCCAAACGCGATATCAAGTCCCGGAAGGTTCCCTTTTCTATCATGCAGGTGCTGAAGGAAGGCGGATGGGTTGAAAATGAAACAATGAAACTAAATGTTAACAATAATACTTTCGAAATGACAATCTACGAATTAGCATTACAGGGAAAACATAACCTGAACAACTCGATGGCAGCCGGAATCTCAGGAAGCATTTTAAATCTGCGAAAAGAGGGTATCCGCGAATGTCTCAGCGACTTCCAGGGTGTTGAACACCGGCTTGAACGATTCCTGCGTGTGCATAACATCGAATTCATCAACGACTCTAAAGCGACAAATATAAACTCGGTCTGGTACGCGCTCGAAAGTATGAGTACCCCTGTCGTGTGGATAGTAGGCGGGGTGGATAAAGGGAACGATTATACCATGTTATACGATCTTGTAAAGGAGAAAGTAAAAGCCATTGTTTGTCTGGGGAAAGATAACAGTAAAATAATCGCTGCTTTCGAAGGAATCGTGAAAGAGATTGTCGATACAAAAAGCATTGAAGAGGCGGTCAGAAGCGCCTATTTTCTTTCAGAAAAAGGAGATACGGTACTTCTTTCACCGGCATGTGCAAGCTTCGACCTCTTTAAAAATTATGAAGAGCGCGGCAGACAATTTAAGGAAGCCGTCCGGAATCTTTAGGATAATAAATAATAAATTATTGACATGAACACCGCAGAACTAAAACAATACATCAAAGGCGACCGGATCATCTGGGCAGTGCTTGTGGCACTGTCGTGCATTTCGTTGCTGATCGTTTATAGTTCAACCGGTGCACTGGCTTACAGGCAGGCGGGCGGCAACACGACCCATTATATTTTACGTCAGTTGCTTTTCCAGGGTGCCGGATATGGCGCGATTATTATCATGCTGAATTACTTCCCGGTGAAAATGTACAACAGGTTCGCTAATGCAGCCTATCTTGTAGCCATAGTTTTCGTTTTGCTTGGTTTGGCGTTTGGCCGGGGTGGCGAAGGAACAGGACGTACGCTGCCATTGGGATTCATCAGTTTTCAACCCGCTGAAATTGCCAAAGTTGCACTAATCCTGTGGGTTGCCCGTTTATTGGCGAATAACCAGAAAGATGCGCGACTGTTACGCATTGCCTATTTTAAAATAATTATTGGCATCGGTTTAATCTGTTTGTTGATTTCATTGGCCAATTTTTCATCAGCTGTGTTGTTGTTCTCCACGGCGGTAATCATGATGTTCGTAGGCAGAATTCCTGTAAAATACCTGGTATTTACTATTTTAGCGGGAATAGGCTTTGTCCTTGTAATCTATTTTGCAGCACCTTTGCTTCCCGAAAAGGGAAATTTCGGACGTGTTCAAACCATCAGAGGCCGGATCGACAGGCATATCAACGGCGAAAAAGCCACTGTCAAAGGACTAACCCAGGGTGATTTTGCCAAAATTGCGATTCACATGGGTGGTGTAACGGGTGTCGGCGCAGGTAAAAGTAAGATCAGCAATTTTATGCCTGCTGCCTACAACGACTTCATTTATTCAATTATCATTGAAGAATATGGCCTGATCGGAGGGATACTAATTCCACTGCTTTACCTGATCTTCCTCACGCGCGGAGGGATTATTATCCGGCGATGCAACCGGACCTTTCCTACATTCCTGGCAACAGGAGCTGTGACTATAATTATTCTGCAGGCTATTATCAACATGGCAGTATCGTCAGGAGCAATACCTGTTACGGGACAACCGCTCCCGTGGGTGAGCTGGGGTGGAACCTCGCAGGTCTTTACCGCGATTACCTTTGGCCTGTTACTCAGTGTCAGTTCCGAAACAGACAAGGAAGCACAGAAAGAAGTTGAGAACAATTTTAATCCCGACGGGGTTCTTCCGGATGAAGATATCGTACTGACAAAAAATTAAAAATGGGAAACTATAAATTTATAATAAGTGGCGGAGGAACGGGGGGACATATCTTCCCGGCATTGTCGATTGCCGATGGCCTTCGCAAACGATTTCCCACGTGCGAAATACTTTTTGTAGGCGCCGAGGGAAAAATGGAAATGGAGAAGGTTCCGTCTGCAGGTTATAACATTGTTGGATTACCAGTGGCAGGATTTCACCGGGGTGAATTCTTCCGCAATATCATGTTTGTACCAAAATTGATCCGCTCATTGCAAATGGCAAGGAGAGTGGTAAAGGAATTTAATCCCGATGTTGTAATCGGTGTGGGGGGTTATGCGAGCGGTCCAGTACTGCGCGTTGCATCAAACCTCGGTATTCCCACTGTTTTACAGGAACAAAACTCATATGCAGGAGTCACAAATAAAATTTTGGGTAAGAAAGCCAACAAAATTTGTGTCGCTTATGATGGTATGGAACGTTTTTTTCCTGCACCGAAAATTGTTTTTACCGGAAATCCGATCCGGCAGGGCCTGGCTTCAATTACACCGCAGTCGGCCGAAGCCAGAGAGTTCTTTAATGTCACAACAGATCAACCGGTTATCCTGATTGTCGGGGGAAGCCTGGGAGCCCGGACTCTTAACCAAAGCGTACTTGCAAACCTCGAACTGATCCGCAAATCAGAGGTTGTTGTCATCTGGCAAACCGGAAAATACTATCATGAGTTAATTGCCACGCAACTAAGTGCCGATCCTGTAGAAAATATACGGTTGATGGAGTTTATTCCCCGTATGGACCTCGCATATTCATTGGCAGACCTGGTGATTTCGAGGGCAGGTGCAGGAACCATATCTGAACTTTGTATGGTCGGAGCCGCCTCCATCCTGGTTCCTTCACCCAATGTTGCCGAAGATCACCAGACAAGAAATGCTATGTCGCTTGTCGAAAAGGATGCTGCAATAATGGTTAAGGATGCTGTGGCGGTTACTGAATTGATTCCCGATGCACTGGCGCTTGTGAATAACCGGGAGAAATGTCTGAAACTTTCGCAAAATATAAAAAGATTGGCAACCCCTCGGGCAACCGAAGATATTGTTGAGGTGATTGTATCGTTATTAAAAGAATGAGATGATTGAGATTGAGAAAATAGAAAGGGTATATCTGCTGGGAATTGGCGGCATCGGAATGAGTGCGCTCGCGCGTTATTTTCATTTTATCGGGAAAAAGGTGGACGGATATGATAAAACCGCCTCCGTGCTTACGAATGATCTTGAAAAAGAAGGTATTCTGGTTCATTATGCAGCTGATTTACTGAATATTCCTGCCCTTGCAGAAAAAGATACGACCGTTGTCATCTACACACCTGCAGTTCCGACTGACTTTCCGGAGTTTTGTTATTTCACGGAAAACGGATTCCGGCTGTTCAAAAGATCCCAGGTACTGGGCCTTCTCACGGAAGGGAAAAGGTGCATCGCGATTGCCGGTACCCATGGCAAAACCTCTGTCACTACAATGACAGCACATTTGCTGAAACAATCGCATCTCGACTGTTCGGCATTTATGGGTGGAATATCGAAGAATTATGGTACAAACCTGCTGTTGCCCCAAAACAACAGCGAGTTTATTGTGGCTGAGGCCGACGAATTCGACCGCTCTTTTCTTCAGCTTCATCCTGAGCTGGCGGTGGTCACATGGATGGATGCCGATCACCTCGATATTTACGGTGATCACGAAAGTGTGATTAAGGCCTTTGCCGATTTTATTTCACAGATTCAAAAGAATGGAGTATTGCTTTATCGGAAAGGATTAAACATTGATAATCAATGGAATAAAGGAATCAGGTATTTCACCTATTCCATCACCGTGGAAGCCGATTTCCAGGCTGTAAATATTCAGGTTATTGATGGAGCGTACCATTTCGACCTGAAGACTCCTTTAGGCGAAATGAACAATATATCGCTTACCTATCCCGGCCTGATGAATGTCGAAAATGCGGTGGCAGCCTGCGGGATGGCATTGCTGAGCGGGGTAACAATGGATGAAATTCGTGCCGCTCTTCCTGTATACAGTGGTGTTGTGCGTCGTTTTGATGTAAGGTTTACGGGTAAAAAAACAGTTTACATCGACGACTATGCGCATCATCCGAGGGAACTGGAGGCTACTATTCAATCGGTGCGCGATCTCTATCCGGGTAAACGTGTGACGGGTATTTTTCAGCCGCATCTTTTCACCCGGACCAGGGACTTTGCTGAAGAATTTGCCGCAGCTCTCGATCTTCTTGACGATGCCTTGGTTATGGAGATCTACCCTGCACGTGAATTACCGATTGAGGGAGTCGATTCGGATGTCATTCTGAGCAAGATGAAACTGAAAAGCAGGGTTCGATGCCAAAAAGCTGACTTCCCCGCGATCCTGGATAATTATAATCCCGGAATTTTGCTGACACTCGGTGCCGGCGATATTGACCGGCTGGTTGATCCGATCGTTTCATACCTGATCAAAAAAGAAGATGTTTAGGAAAGTTTTAAAAATGATCTTATGGATTACTTCTATAACTGTGATTGCAATATCATTGGGATTTTCAATTAATCAATCCCGGCAATTAAAATGCGCTGGGGTGAAAGTTGACATTACCGATTCTATAACAGAAAAATTTGTGAGAAGCGCCGATATTCGTCAATGGGTAAACCGGAATCATCCGGCAATATTCGGGAAACCGCTCGGAACGGTTAATCTCCGGAAGATTGAAGACGGGTTGCGTAAGCTTCAATCTGTTGAAGATGTTGCCGTTTATACCAATGTCTTCGATAATGGAGTTAAAAGCTTCGGATCGCTGATCATTAAAATTAAACAGAGAGATCCGGTTTTCAGGGTTGTGGGATCGGGACACGCGTTTTATATGGACAAGTTTGGAAAAGTCATTGACTGGTCGCCCCGGTATACACCCAGGGTTTTGATTGTTGGTGGAAGTGTCTCGGCAGAGTTTGCACGAAAACGGTTACTGCCGCTGATCATTTTTATCAATAGCGACCCATTCTGGAGCGCTCAGATCGACCAGATTTATGTGAATTCAGTAGGAGAGCTTTCAATGATTCCCCGGGTGGGAGAACAGATTATTCTTTTCGGTGACCCGGAGGATTTTCAGATTAAATTTCGTAACCTTAAGGCCTTATATACCGATGGGTTCAAAAACGGCGGATGGAGCATTTACAAAACCATCAACGTAGGATTTCGTAATCAGATAGTTTGCACAAAAAAATAATATAGCTATGAACCTGACAAGAGAGCTGGTTGCAGCAATTGACATTGGAACCATGCGGACAAGGGCGGCAATCGGCCGTTTTACCACAGATGGAAAACTCGAAATCGTGGCCATGGGCGATACTTTGACAAAAGGAGTCCGAAACGGTGTGGTTGTAAATATTGACGAGGCAGCGGTATCGATCAGAACAGTAATCAATTCGCTTGAGAAATCACTCAAGCTTAGGGTGCAGAAAATCTATGCCGGCATTTCGGGACAGAAGATAAATAACCGGCAGGCAACAGGTTACCGGATGACCGAGAACGGCGAGGTTACACAGGCTGTGATTAATTCGCTGATCGATGAGGCGCAGCGGTACTCGTGCGGACCGGGTGAAAAAGTGTATCATCTGATTCCCCAGGAATTTATTGTGGATGGCGAACGAGGTGTAAATAATCCTGTCGGTATGGCCGGACGTCGTGTCGACGCTGCTTTTACAGTGATCTCAGCCGCCGATTCGTACGAACTGAATCTCCGGCGAAGCATCGAAAAAGCGGGGTATGAACTGGTAAGTGTCTTTACGAATCCGTTTGTTCAGGGGGCAGGTTATCTTTCAAAAGATGAAAAAGAAGCCGGTGTGATACTGCTCGATTTCGGGGCAGGAACTACGGGTATTTCGCTGTATTACGAAAATAAACTTCGCCTTGCAACTGAACTGCCTTTTGGTGGTAATGTAATTTCGAACGATATACGCGAAGGGTGTAATATTATCCCGCGCCATGCCGAAATGGTAAAGGTGCAATGCGGTTATGCCTTTTCGGAGCTTGTTCCCGAAAATAAGTTTGCACAGATTCCCGAAGTGGAAGGGTGGCAGGCTAAAGAGATCAGTTTTCGCAACCTTTCCGGGATCATCCAGGCACGGCTCGAAGAGATCATCGAAGGGGTTAACTTTCAACTCGAATCAACAGGCTTATTGCCCCGGCTCGGAGCAGGGATCGTTCTGACAGGCGGCGGTTCGAACATGCGCGGTATCGATAAACTGGTCAGTTACATGACCGGTTTTGACGTGCGTTTCGGAAAACCTGTTGTTGCAATTAAAGAGCAGCTGTTCGATGAACAGCTGTTAAAAATTGAATCCGCAAATTTAATCGGATTACTGATCAATGGATTATACCAGGCACGCAGGAACAAATATCCTCCGGGAATGATTGTTTCGGATGTACAGGAAGAAGTACGAAAAAAACAACCCGTGAAAAACCAGGGATCAGGTTTAAAAACGATGGTCTCCGATTTATTCGGGCGGGCTAAGGAAGGTCTCAACGGCTTAATCTCCGACGAAGACAACGAAATAAATTAAAATCAATCAGTTTATCAAATGGAAAGTATATCAGATGATTTAATGACCTTCGGGTTTCAACACGATTACCAGTCAATCATTAAGGTTGTTGGGGTTGGCGGCGGCGGTGGAAACGCTGTAAATCATATGTTCCATAAAGGGATCGCCGGTGTTGATTTTCTGGTATGTAACACTGATGCACAGGCGCTTGTAAATAGTCCTGTCCCCGTGAAGGTTCAGTTGGGTGTCTCCCTTACCGAAGGTCGTGGTGCGGGAAACAAACCCAAACGCGGCGAGCAGGCTGCTATCGAGAACCTGGCCGAAATCAGGGCAGTGCTCGAGACAGGTACAAAAATGGTGTTTATCACAGCCGGTATGGGTGGCGGAACAGGGACAGGTGCCGCTCCGGTTATTGCTCAGCTGGCACGCGAGATGGATATTCTTACGATTGCGGTCGTCACCCTTCCTTCCGTAAAAGAGGGACGGTTGCGTTACGAACAGGCTATCGAAGGGATTAAAAGACTGCAGCGTTATGTCGATAGTTTACTTGTCATCAGTAACGAAAACCTGCATAAGGTGTATGGCGACCTTCCTGCACGCGAAGCTTTTGCGCAGGCCGATAATATAGTGGCGGCAGCCGTAAAAGGTTGTGCCGAAATCATTACCCTTCACGGGAATATCAACATCGACTTTGCGGATGTAAATACGGTGTTGCGCGAAAGTGGTGTTTTTATTATGGGAACAGGTTTTGCCGAGGGTGAAAATCGCGCCATGCGGGCTGCTGAAGAGGCACTTAAATCTCCCCTTCTCGATAGTAACGACATTTATGGCACCGAGAATATCCTGCTCAACATTACTTCGGGTGATGATGAGGTACGCATGGGTGAGATTGGCGATATCATCGATTACCTTCAGAATGCCGCGGGCGATAACGCCAACATTATCTGGGGTAATGGTTACGATGCCAAACTGGGCAGCAAAATCAGCGTGACGGTGATCGCAACAGGATTCGAAATTAATCCGAACCGTATCCTGCGTCCGGAACCCGTTAAGCAAACCGTTATAATTCCGGCAACCGAACCGGTTAGTCAAAATATAGTAGCGGAAACGAAACCTGTGTATGAAGCCCCGGGCCCTGCGGCTGAACCGCATGCGTTTTTTAATCCCGATGAAAGCTTTACAGTGCGTAAAGATGAAAAGACGCGAGAAACCGACCGGCAGGAACGACTTTCAAAATTGGAAAAGAAAACTGTCAAACCCGCGGCATCAGATGGTTCTGAGCCAATAAGTAATTGGTTTACAAGACAGTTTAATACGCTTTTTAGTGAAGACGATGATGAAATTGAAGAATGATTTCCCACGTCAGTTAATAATTAAAAAAAAATAAAATGGCTGAACTCATAGAATTTGATTTGCCTGTTAGCAGCGACAAAATCATAAAAGTGATCGGAGTAGGTGGAGGTGGCGGAAACGCCGTGAACCACATGTACCGGCAAGGAATCAAGGATGTTGAATTTGCAGTCTGTAATACTGACGCCCAGGCGCTCATGAGCAGCCCTGTCCCCTTAAAAGTACAGCTTGGTTCAGCGCTGACCGAGGGACGTGGTGCCGGGAATAAACCCGATGTGGGACGCGAATCAGCCCTTGAAAATATCGAAGACATCGAGCGGCTTCTTGATGGCAATACTAAAATGGTATTTATTACGGCCGGAATGGGTGGGGGCACGGGAACTGGTGCCGCACCGGTGATCGCACAGGTTGCCCGCGACCGTAAGATCCTTACAATAGGCATTGTGTCAATCCCTTTCCGGAACGAAGGCCGGTTACGTATACAGCAGGCTATTGAAGGAATTCGCGAAATGGAGAGCCATGTTGATTCGCTGCTTGTGATCAACAACGAAAGAATCAGGGAGATATATGGTGATTTCCCGATTTCGAAAGCTTTCTCAAAGGCTGATGATGTTCTGGCCATTGCTGCGAAAGGGATTGCCGAAATTATTACATGTCCCGGTTTCATCAACGTAGACTTCGAAGATGTAAGAACCGTGATGTCTAATTCAGGTGTGGCTATTATGGGCTCATTCCAGGCTTCGGGTGAAAACCGTGCCAGGAAAGCAGTTGAGGGTGCCGTAAATTCGCCTTTGCTGAACAACAATGACATCTGTGGTGCAAAAAATATACTTGTCAATATCACCTCGGGCGAGAAGAAGGAGGTAACCATGGATGAGATGAATCTGGTCAATGAATATGTGCAGGAAATGGCCGGCAACAATGCAGACCTGATCTATGGTGTGGCTGTTGATCCCGAGATGGGCGATGAAATAAGTGTCACGGTTATTGCCACAGGTTTCAAAACCAGCTCAATTCCCGAAATGAATGGCGGTACTCAACCACAACGTGAGAAAGTTCCGCTGCTCGACGATGTCAACAATTTTCCTTCGGGCTTCTTTGGAAACGAAGGTGTTGCCAATCCACCGAAACATCCGGTTTTTACCGAATCATCAGCCGATAAGAAGGACGACATTATTAAGCAATTGTACCCACCCATCAGGATTGATCCGTTTGGTGACGGTACAAGCGAGGCAGGAAAAAAGGTAATGCAGGTTAATTTTTTCAATGAGACCGAAGATTATATCGAGGAAATCTCCAAAATTCCTGCCTACGAACGAAGGAAAGCCAAAAGTCAGACCAATACTCCGACCCAGGGGCGTGAAGTATCGAGGTATACCCTTTCCGGCAATCCCGATGAAGGTCCGCGTCTGAGGAGAAATAACTCTTTCCTCCACGATAAGGCAGACTGAGAGGCGTGGGGCATGGAGCATGGGGCATGGGGCTCGGGAAAGTGACCGGGTGACTTTTCAAGTAAAGAAAAGCGGTCCAATAGTTTTGCTCAATTTTGAATCGCAGTCACCCGGTCACTCCAGAACGAGTCAATGCAGTGACCGGGTGACTTCCAAAATAACGTTTCAAACGCCTGTTGACTCTGCTCAATTTTTAAATGCAGTCACCCGGTCACTTGCCATGAGCTGACTTTGCTCAATTTTAAATTGCAGTCACCAGGTCACTTCTGAAGTTATAAACAAAAATTCTACGATAGTTAAATCTTTTAAATACAACACTATGAATTTATTCGATCAGATCAGCGATGACATTCGTTTAGCCATGCTGGCCCGCGACAAAGAAAAACTTGAGGCACTGCGTAACGTGAAAAAGGTGTTGCTAGAAGCAAAAACGGCTAAAAGTGGTAGCGAAGAGTTAAGTGATGATGCGGCTATCAAGGCAATTGCCAAACTGGCCAAGCAGGGTCGTGATTCGGCGGAGATTTACAAACAGCAAAACCGCATGGATCTTTATGAACCTGAGATGGCACAGGTAAAAATCCTGGAGAATTATCTGCCCAAACAAATGGATGATGCGGAGTTAACTGCTGCAATTAAAGCCATTATTGAGAAAACAGGGGCAACTTCGATCAAGGAAATGGGCAAAGTTATCGGTGCAGCTTCAAAAGAACTCGCAGGAAAGGCAGACGGCAAGCTGATTTCAGAAAAAGTCAAAAGCCTCCTTGCATAAAGTAGTCATTGATATAAGCATATCTTCCAATAGAAATATTCAGGACATCTGATTCAATGTCGTTTAGTTAGCAATAGCAGTTGAAATTTTACCGCAGAGATCGCAAAGTTTTAAGCAGAGAACCGCAAAGAAAATCGGAATTATCTACCTCTGCGGTTCTTTGCCCTTCCTCAGCGTTCTTTGCGTTAAAATTTTTATTATCATAGACCTTAACTATACGACATTGACTTCTGATTGATGAAATAAAAAGGGATAAAACGATACCAGATCTGTTTTATCCCTTTTTTATTTCACATTAATTCGGGTACTCTTCCAACGAAAAGTGCCGTTTTTATTTTTTTTTGCAAATTGCTTTTAAGCTTTAAATCGTTTTGCAACTTCATCCCAGTTGATGACTTTGTAAAATGCTTCAATGTATTCGGGTCTTCTGTTCTGGTATTTCAGGTAATAGGCATGTTCCCAGACATCAATTCCCAAAATTGGAACCCCCTGTACTTCGGCGACATCCATCAGGGGATTATCCTGGTTTGGAGTAGAGGTTACAACAAGGGTATCGCCTTTTTGTACCAGCCATGCCCAGCCACTACCAAAACGGGTTGCTGCAGCTTTTGAAAATGCCGCTTTAAATGTATCGAATGAACCAAAAGATCCATTTATGGCTTCGAGCAGTGTTCCCTGGGGAGTTGAAGAACCTCCGGGAATCATTAACTCCCAGAAGAGATTGTGATTATAGAATCCTCCGCCATTATTCCTGACCACAGGAGCTGTAGTTGAAGCTTTTGCGATAATTTCTTCGATTGTTCTTCCCTGCAGGTCACTATCCTCAAGGGCTGCATTCAGATTATTGGTGTAAGCGGCATGATGCTTCGTATGGTGGATTTCCATGGTCTGTGCATCGATATAGGGCTCGAGTGCCTTATAATCATATTTTAGTGCGGGTAATGTAAAACTCATGACTTCGTTATTTAAATTAAATTGTTTACCCTATTAAACGAATCAGCAACAAAAAAGTTTAGAATGAGTCTAATTAAGAATAATAAATCTGTTCTATTTAAGAATGTCTGCAGCATATACCTGTGGAAGGATATGTCCCCAGCTTAAAAGTTCATGAATTTCATTTTGTTTTTGCAGTTAACTTTTTGATTACTAATGCAATTGTAAATATGATCAAAAGGATAAAATAGATTGTTGTTAATGCACTTTTCAAAACTGAAAATACGCTGGTTAGCTGAGCCAACAGCGTTGAATTATCGGGCCAGGTATTCAGTAAAGTAATTATTCCAATGTTTTCGCAATAATCAAACAATCCGGCTAAAAGAGGCAAAAAACAGATATAGAATAATTTGCTGTCGACCTTCCCAAGTATTTTAAGAATGTATGCAAAAATCAGACAGTAACTAACCCCAAAAAATAAGGGGTAAACCATATCTACCGGAATTTGGTTGAATAAGTAAGCATCCCTTCCTTTTTCACCGAGGGCATTTAACAGTGTGCCAACGTATGCGGCATCGTACCCGGTTGGAATCATATCCAATAACTTCATACCACCCGAATAACTCATAACCTGAGGAATAGTCATGGTGAGCATTATTGTATAGAGGATACTGGTTACAACAAAAAGGAGTATCACCAACTCGCCGGTCAATTTGTCTTTAATCAGGTTTTTCATGGTTTGTGAAATATAATTTTATACGGTCTTGCATACATTCAGGCATCCCTGGCTACGGCAGGCCGGTCACTTTCTGCTTCCTTACCCGCTTCAATCAATTCATTCACTTCTGCCATTTCATCATTTTCAAGCACTTCAACGTGACTCTCCTGTGAAGTGCTTTCGGGATTAATATAGAAACGGCAATATAAAGGAAAATGGTCTGATCCGATATGTTTTAACGTTTTGAATTCCACAATAAATATATCCGTAGAATGAAAAAACAAATCAATGGGAAATCGAAGCAGCTTATACCGGGCATGAAATGTTGAGACGAACCCCCTGCCGATGCGGGGATCAATCAATCCGGATGTTTTTCTAAACAACACCGACGATCTGGCCCAGGCAACATTGTTGAAATCACCGGTAACTATAACGGGATTGTTAAGTTTCTGTACCTTCTTTGCAATCGAAAGCAGTTCGCCATCCCTTTCTTTTGATGTTTCTTCTTCAGTAGGACTTGGAGGAGGAGGGTGTACGCCAAAAAAGGTAAAGACAAATTTATTGCGGGTTTCCAAATCAATCTCCAGACTTGGCAAATCATCGGCTACAAAATAATTGATTTGTTTTCGTGTGGTTTTCAATTTTGAGTAAAAGTGCATTCCGTAAGTATTTTCAAGCGCTACCTTTTGATTATTCGGATACTCACTATCCAGCACCGTTAATGCATTTTCCCAATCTTTATTCGATTCCATGGTCAGAATAATCTCCGGCTTTTCCTCGTGAATTAAATCAATTAACCGTTGATATTCACGATTAAATTGATGTACATTCACCGACAGCACGGATATGATTTCCGGATAATGTTTCAAATTTTTATCACTATGTGACCTGTAAAGGGGAGTAAAGGGGATTAATAAAAGTGTATTGAATACAGCAAAAATAAATACGGCAGATTGAACAACCCAAAAAAGAGTGCTCTGGTTCTCCATAAACAGAAAGCCGAACAAAATGATGAGCAGTTGTAAAACAAGTTGCTGAATCCGGGTAAAGTCAAATACCCTGAATAGCCAATGCTGATGCGGAATAATGGGAAGGATATTAAAAACCAGTAGCAGTATGGATAATGTATAGTAAACTGTTTCCATTTTAACCGAAGGTATTAGGACCGTTCATACAAATTGCCGCAATCCAAATATAGCAAAAACAAGGTTACAACATTTCCTGTTTTGTATATGTTATTAAGAAAATAATTCTAATAATTTTTTGGCATGAAAACTTACATTTTACTCTTTTGTTTGGTAATATCCGTAGTTACAGGATGTGCACAAAAAGTAAATAACAATAAAAAAACGGTTAACATGAATCAGAATATGAAATTTAATCAACTTACACCCGAAGAAGAAGCGGTGATTGTGCGTAAGCAAACCGAACGGCCATTCACAGGAAAATATAACGAATTTTCGGAAGCTGGGACGTATAATTGCAAACGGTGCAATGCCCCATTGTACAATTCTACTGATAAATTCAAGTCTGATTGTGGCTGGCCAAGTTTTGATGATGAAATCCGTGGGGCAGTCAAACGTATTCCTGATCCTGACGGTAGGCGCACTGAAATAGTTTGCACAAATTGTGGAGGACATCTTGGACATGTATTTCTGGGAGAAGGCCTTACTCCGAAAGATACAAGACATTGTGTCAATTCAATTTCCCTTAATTTTGTTCCGGCAGCGCCGAAAAAAAAGACAGAGTGACAGGACCATCTTCGACCAAAGTTGAATAGATTTATGAGGATGTATCAAAAGTCATTTTACCGCGGAGATACGCAGAGAAGACGCAAAGTTACGCAGAGATATTCTTCTGTATTTTAATGCTTTGCGGTTCCCGGCGGTTACCCTTAGCGGTTCTCAGCCGTTAAATTTTTACTTTTGATACAGCCTCAGTCTTGTTATGGTTCAAATTTCGGTGTTTATTCTTCTTCGGATTTATCGATGAACGGTGTGACATTGGATTCGAATTCCATACTTTTAAAATCCTCGTTTTTTATCCATTTTTCAGAAGTCGTGACCATATACTGATTGTTTCCTTTGATTTTCAGTTCCCATAGTATTCCTTCCGCTTCAGGAAATGGCTCAATGCCCTCCAATTGGTCGTTAAATAACCTTTTTATTAAATTTCTGTCTGTAAAGCCAGTTTCAAAGGCTTGTAGTATCAACGCTTTTGTTACCTCAGGTTCCTCCTCATTTTCACCTTTCATTTCGAAGTCGATTACATTGGCTTTGGCAAGCGGAAACTTTCCGTTGTAAGCCTTGTATAACAATTGATTGACATCGAATAAGATTTTGTGGATATAAATGTCCGAATAATTTTCAGATACCTTTTCCCGGGTCATTTCGTGCGAAATATTGTGTATTTGCCCTTCTGTCAATACGTCAGAAAGTCTGTAATCAAGAACAATTGCAGCGGCCTCTTCCGGTTCAAAGTCAGTAATGGCCATTGACAGGTATTCTTTCAATTCGTTAGGCTTTAATTTGTCGGCCTCGGCATAACCGAATTTTGATAACAGCGCTTTTAAGTCGGCATCATTCCACGACCCCTCAAACTCATCGACTGTTTTTATGGCATTTATTTTCACTGAATATTTCATACAAAATTTTTTAATTGCTAATTTTAATTTTGCCAATGTATGAATTTTATTCTTACAAATTATCGGATGGACTTGACGTCTGTCTGCAAATATTTAACCGAATCATCTGCATGTAGCTTATCTGTAATATATTATAATTTAAATACCAGATGCCGTACTTTTAAAATGTGGGAATGATGTAAATCTTAATTGAAATTGTGTAAAGAATTTATTTGGAAAATCACACACATTTGTCCATCGAAAATAGTTACGCAATTTTAATTCAAATCAAAAATAATCATCATGAATAATCTCTTCAGAGGACTGATCTCAGGATACGGAGCTTCGAAATTAGGAGGCGGCATTATCGGAACCATTGTTGTTTTTATCGTCATCTGGGTGGTGCTTGGACAATGCAGCTAAGATGAGTTGCCTGATGCCTCGGATATTATCTCAGCATTTTTCTCATATCAATTCTGTATTGATTATCTGACGGGGGCAAATCAGTCCATAGACTTTGCAACACCATTCCCAGTTGAGGAACTATTTTTCCAACATCAGCAACCTTATTTTGTTCTTCAGTAGTGATGTGTTCATCTCCCGCATTATGAGCCATTGCAGCATTTCTGAAAAGAGGGGCTATCGGAGCAGCCGTCTCCAAGGGTATATTATAGGGATCACGCATCATCATATAGGTGAAAATGCCATCCAAATGCCCGGATAAAAACATATTTGAATAGGTCACAAAATCAAGTCCCGCGGGGAAAGGAACATCTATCGAGGTAACATGCTTTGTATCAATGTACATATTATTGAGATCCATCCTGATGATGCGGAAAGGACTTGGCGGGGTAACCAGGGAACCCGTCTCGATATCGAATAATACATTGTTGCCATTTGCCCGCATGGTAATATCATTCGAGTGATAGTGCCCTGTAAACATGATTCTCAACCCGGCATCTGTCAAAGCATTTGCATTCGTTTCCCAGTTGTCAGTCACATATCCCGGATCAAGCGTTTCCTGGCCTGCATAATGTTCCATTATTCCATGATGCATCATCGCCAGGACAGTAATGCCTTTCTTCTTCGCTTCGGCTAACCGCTCCTGGATCCATTTCATCGTCCCTTTTTTGATTACCCCGCCTACAGTTGCTGAAGTTCCGTTCTGATAATATTTACAATCATCGATACCAAGTATCCAGATTTTGTTGAAGGGCTGACAGATATAACTCAGCGAATGAATGTCCCTTGAATAGGCATTTTTATATCCAAAACCAGAATAGATTTTTGCGAAATCATAGGCAGAAATGGAAGGTGTCGGTGAAGAATTGTTGCCATGATAGGCCACAGCTTCAGGATTATTGATGTCGTGGTTCCCTGGGACTACAAAAACTTTTATCCCGTAATTTGAAACCTGTGCAAGTATTTTTGCCATCGTTCTATGGCTGACTCGCTCTCCATCTTTGGTTAAGTCGCCGGGGATAAGCAAAATATCGGGCCTGGCTGCTACAATTTCATATAAAGCTTTCTTTAAAATCGGGCCGCTGAATTCGATCAGCTTAGGATCAGTATTCAGGTAGGTCTGAAAAGCAACTCCCTGAGCTGCCCCATTCGATAACAGTGCCGGGTCAAGAAAGTGGATGTCTGACATCACCGCTATCTTCAGGTAAGGCAAAGCACATTTCAAACTGTTTTCCTGGTCAGTACTCTGCTCAGGCTGATCCACCACCAGGTCTTTGGTACAGGAAACGGCCAAAACGACCAGGATCAGAAATACAGAAACTTTCAGTGTTTTCATTTCGTTGAAGTTAAGGTTGATAAAATATGTTAATTAAGAACTGCCCTTTACAGTCTCGTAAGCAACACCTGTCATTATCCGGAGATCCTTAAAGAACAGCATTAAATGCAGCAAACTCACTCCCGGGGCGGAAGACGGCATACACGCAATCTTTTTCTGTAAGAGCAATTAACCGCCTTTGGTCTTTTGGTTTAGTGCCTTTAATAACTAAATATAACACATTTCGGGCAAATTTTGTGTTTTTCAGTTCAGTATTTTTACAAAAAATTTACTGATTAAAATCAATAATAATTGATCATTAAATTTAACCTATTTAAAATATTTTGTTGATTAGCAGTCGTTAAAAACTTTTTCTGAAATTCAAGTCAGCAAATTCCTGTGCCAGTATAGATTTCGGTGACTGGCTTATTTTACCCATTATTGGAATGTATTATGCTCCGGCAAAGGTGGTTTTTGATGTTTTTAAGACCGGTTACTTTAACCTGGTTTTGTGGGACAATTTTATGGCAAAGAACATTGGCCAGCCGTTTCTGATGGGAAGCTTCTTTTATTTCGAATTATTATTCAACGTTTCTATTGTTGTTTTCTCTGTATTTATGATTGTATTACAAGTTCAGAAACGGACCACATTTCCAATATTTTACATTTGGTTTCGGATTACCTTATTGAGAGGACTTCTTTTGGATACCGTATTATCATTTATCCTGAAATTTGGGAATAATAGTTTTTGTTCAACCACCAAGGTCATTATAACCCTGGTGGTTTTTGCTAAGCAGAGTTAGGAAACTAGAGCAAGTGATATTATTTTTAATAAATATGTTAGTGAACTAAAATTAAATGGAAGGTCGATAAAAAATTACTTCGTTTCCACGATTGTCTTAAAATCTTTCCAACCGGCGGCAGTTTCATATTTTCCCTTTGACCCTACTGGCACAAAGAGGCTGCAGAGATTTTGGTTTACCCCTTTAAATACATCAGTCTTCTTATTTAGATCTGCAGGAATGGCTGCTCTGACAATTATTGTTTTGAGAGAACTACATTCGCTGAATGTGCCGCTTCCAATGCGGGTAATATTTTCGGGGATAGTAACCGAACTTAAAGCATTACAATATTTAAAGGCTTCATCATTAATCACTGATACAGAGGAAGGTAATATAACCGATGAACAACCTCTGTTCCCGCGAAGCGCAAAAATCGGAACTTCATCAATTGCAAAATTGTAACCCCCGTTGCAATTAAATACTAATGAATCGCTAAATCTACCTGTATTCCAATCTATTGAATAGCAAAGATTTGTGCCGTCATACTTTTTACTTGCGTATGGGACAATCCGTGCTCCGCTCAAATCAATGGAAATTAACTTTGGCAAACTGTCGCGCATAATTCTAAAATCGCGCGCATCTATTGTTCCGGTTACCGTAAGATGCGTGGCGGCATTTTTTTCCTCCCTGCTAATTACCGATGATAAACCACCGGCAGTAATATTTACGGTTTTGATTACCTGTGCCTGCAGCATCAATGGGATGCTTAAAAATGAAAAAAGAAGATAGGAGAGTCTCATGAACTGAGTTTAAATAATAAATAATTTTTGATAGTGTGAACAACTGACTGTTCATTTTCTGCAAAAGTCAACTGGTAATTTTAATAGTATAGACAATATGTATACAATGTCATAAATGAAAGAGGCGTGAAAGAAGTTTATTTATAACATTTTGAATATATGAAGCTTGTTCGGCCAAAACCTAATCCTTTACGCAACGAACAGAAAAACCATAGCTCTTTCCATCGCTCCCTCTGGCTATAAAACTGTTGTAATACCATAGTGCCCAGCTCCATGCAGTGATAAATCCACTCTCAGACGAACTCCAAAAGTGTCCCATAGAGCCAACACTGTTGAAATTGCCACCACCGTAGTCGCGAGCTCCACCCGGAAGGCCAGTAAATCCTGTTTCATTGGTTGCGCCACCATTAGGTTCAAACCAATGACTTGTACCTGATTCTTTAAGCTTGCCCCCTGCAACACTAAAACCACCCAAGTAATTTTTAAGAGTTGTCCACTCCGAATCTGTGGGTACATGCCAACCCGTGGGGGCTAATTTACCAGTGTTTACCGCGTGCCAATTGTATATTGCCCCATAAATGTTCTTGTAGGTATAATCTAAATTGAGATAGTAACAATAACCAGGGGTTTGTAAGTTTGTCCATCCAATTGTTGTAATTCCTATACCATCCATTACCAATGGAATATCTGTGCCATCTCGATACCTGGTGGTTTTAAGGTTTTCAACCATCCACACCTGTGTGCCAATGGTAACTGTATGATATACATTTCCATCAATGTCGGTTACCGTATTTCCTGTTCCTCCGTTAGCTGAAGTAAAGTTAACCTGCATACCATACACAGTACCTGCAATATTAGTCGCATAAGCCCTAATATAATAGTTTGATCCGGCCGTTAATCCGGTAATGGAACCAGTAAAATTGCCGGTACCTGTTCCATCAGTTGATTTACTATTATCGGTGGTTGGATTTTGTGATGTGCTCCAGCAAACACCGCGGACTGTTACCACTGAGCCTCCATCGTTTGTGATATTGCCACCGCTTGTTGCAGTCGTTGATGTTATATCTGAGGCTGAAGTAGTGGTTATTGTCGGTAAAAGAGCAGTGGTTGCTAATGTTATTTGATTCCCATAAGCAGTTCCGATACTATTGGTCGCGTATGCTCTTAAATAATAGGTGGTGCCCGGTGTTAATCCGGTAATTGTACTAGTGAAACTGCCTGTACCCGTGCCATCGGTTGATTTACTATCTGCAATTGTTGGATTCTGGCTTGTACTCCAGCAAACCCCACGAGCCGTTAAAGGAGATCCCCCATCATTTGTAATATTACCGCCGCCAATGGCCGAATTAGCAGTGATAGCTGTCAGATCAATAGTGGTTAAAATAGGTAATAAAGCATCTGTAGTAAATGTTGATTGATTACTGTAAGCAGTTCCAACTGCGTTTGTAGCATATGCCTTTAAATAATAGGTCGTACCTGGATTTAATCCTGTAATTAAACCTGAGAAACTCCCTACACCAGTCCCGTTGCTGATTTTACTGTCAGATATTATTGGGTTCTGATTGACGCTCCAACAAATTCCTTTAGCAGTAACAGTTGTTCCGCCATCGGCAGTAACTTCTCCTCCTGCTGAAACTGTGTTTGATGTAATATTGGTTACTTCTGAAATCGTTATTACCGGAATCGTTTTTATGGAATCCTTTTTGCAGCAAAACAAGACTGGTAACAGTATTCCAAAGAGAAGTACTGTGTAAATTGACGATTTAATTTTCATAGATTGTATAGTATCTGTGTGTTTTGCAGGATTATTTATTCAATCCACCTGAAGTCTCACCAAAACCGATATTTTTATCTGATCTATTTATTATATTGGTACTTTTGGTTCCATAATTTAAAAATCTTGTTACAGAAGCTCCTTTATAATATTCTCCATTTTTAAACAGAACATATGGATAATATAAAACCGATAATGAGGATTGGTCAGTTGGCAGATTGAACCACATACTATTATTTCCTGAATAATAAGGCATCAGTGGAAAATATATATTCGAATGGCCTGAAAATACACCCACTTCTTTGATGTAATTCAAATTGCCACTTAAGGTTATATATTGATTAAACTTAAATATATAATAACTTTCCCCATTTTCAACTTTTTCAGAACCAGTTTGTTCCCAGGAATCTATATTTACATAAATAGTTTCAAGTGTATTTATTTCGCCATAATCTATAAAATCATCACATTGTATGAAGGCACAATATTTATACTTTTTTTGAGGGATTAATCCAGTTAATCTAAACGAATAGTAATTTGTTGAACCTGTACTATTCGAATCATAGTATAACATCTTTGACACTCCGATTCCATTGTTAGTTGGATTTCCACTTTCCTCACAATAGTGAATCCCGAATATATAATTAAAAGATGATTCGGATCTACCTGGAAGGTTTACTAAAAATAGTTGAGCATCGCACAATGCACTTTTGTTGGTCACTTCTGAAAAACTTTCAGTTTTGATATCAAAAGCGAGAAGACGTATTGCCTTGTCTATATCTGCTGATTTTGATTTTAGTTCAAATAGTTCTTCTGCTCTTTTTAATAATATTGCTATATCAGTATTTTCTAAATATTCAGCCATTTGCCGGGCATTATATCCATCGGTTTCCTTGAGAAAATTAACTGTCTCAATAATTTTGATTATTGTGTTCAGATTATTCCCAATTCCTGGTATTTTGCTTATTAATTCATCAGACACCATTTTTAGAACAGAACTAATATAACTCAAATCTTGCCACAATGCTGTAATAGCAACACTTTTCAATTTCAAAGATTTATTTATGTTTGTAAAATCAATATCTGATTTTAGATTCCGAATTGATGAATTAAATCCTGATGGATCAACGATAGCTATACTAATAGTGTTATTAATCGTATAGTTAAATATTAAATCATATTTGTCAATTGAAAGTGACTTAGGTAACCCTGCTTCATTTAAAATAATAGTATTGGTTGTTTGTGAAATTGAAGCAACAATGGCAGAATAATGTTGGCCACCTTCTGCTTTTTTACATAAAATTGAGTTCCCATTAAGTCCTGAAAATACATCAGACCATGAATCAGAATAGTTAGATATCCAGTAATACCCTGTATTATAATCATTTAGTTTTGTAGTATCATCTTCCTTATGACAACCTACAAAAAAAACTGAAGTAATTAAAATTGAGAAAAAATAAAGTAAATTGATTTTCATAATACAGGTTATTGAAATTATTTTATAAAAGTTTTTGGCTTCTGAGCAAGTGATCCCAAATATTACTCCAAAAACATTAAAAATAAGAAGATTAAAGATTTTGGTTTCATAATAAAATTTTATATTAATATTTTTCTTCATGTAAAACTTTCGGTACTTGCTCTTTATGGGCACGAAATGCAAATATTGGAACTGAATATTACCGTGAGAATTCGTAAGTCTGTATTCCTATCCCACTAATTCTTGTTTCTTCAGTAATAATCAGTTTTGAATCATTTAATTTTTCGATCACAAATAAATGGTTCTCATTAAAAGAATAGTTTCCAGCGGTAGCAGTGCCTGTAGTTTTTAATTTATTGGTTGCTGCAGTACAAATATATGTTCCTTTAATAATAACAGGTATAGCAGAGGTGAAATTTGAGTTGTCGGTTATCCAGGAATAGGTGCCATCCAAATTCAATGTAAAGCGTATCCCTACACTTGCATAATTCCCAATTCCATATTGTATTATACCTCCATTGTTGGTGCAGCTTGTCGCATACCATGTTCCTTCAATAGTACCCATAGTGTCCACTTCTTGATCTTTTGAACAAGCAACAATCATTGTTATTAACAATATTAATAACATACGTTTTAATTCAGATATATTTTTCATTATGTCAATAAATTTCTTTTATTTATTTTGCCTACTCTCAAGTTTTTTGGCTTCCGCTCATGTTTAGATCTTTTTTTTGTCAAAACTTAAGGAACATATTTTTCCGTATATCCTTTACCTTGACAAGGGATACAATTTAAATGAGGACCATGAGAGCAAGGAACTGTTTTTTTGCAATAATCACAAAAATGATAAGACTCTATTCCAAAACAGGTTCCCTGACTTGGGTATGAACTTACGCCAGTTCCTTTACAATAGGTACAAGTTACTTTTTGAAGATGTGCATTTGTACCACTGTTTTGCGTAGAGGTGTTTGATGTTGAGGTATTTGTTACTGAAGTTGTTTTCGTTGTATTGTTTACGGTATTCAATGTGTTGCTCAATACATTTAACGATGCGCTTAGTGTGTTTAACCTATTAATTCTTTCTTGTTCCAATTGTTGCTGCTGTTGGGCAATGTTTTGGCTAATTCTTTCTTGTACAATGTTTAACCTTTCTTTTGCATAAATAAAATTTGGATTTAAACTTAGCACCTTTTGATAATCCTTAACTGCATTTGTATTTTGGGTTAAATCTTCTTCTGCTGCAGCTCTCATTAGATAAGCCTGAACCATATCCGGAGATATTTCGATTACTTTATTGTAATTGTAAACAGCAGCATTCAGTTCCAAAAGGTTACCATAAGCAAACCCTCGGTAGTAATAGGCATCAACGTTCTTCGGGTCTAATTCAATTACCCTGGTAAAGTCTTTAATGGCAGATATATTATCACCTGCTGAAGAGTTCGCTCTTGCCCGGTTTAATAAAGCATAGGTGTGATATGGATGTTTTTCCAATACCGAATTATACAAATCTATGGAAGATTTATAATTCTTCTCATCAAATTTTTTATTCCCATCGAGAAAATTAGTTGGTTCAATTATACTTTGCTGAGTTGAAAGTAATCTCTCTTGCTGAATCACATTCATACTATTATTTAATGTAGCTGAAAGTGAATTACAATCTGCCGACATTTTTATCTTTACTTCATCTAATGCTCGTTTTACAGACTCAATTTTGGGTTTTCGCATATAAGAATATTCTTTTCTCAATTTAAAACCATAATAGAAGCCATTACTTACAGTGTATTTACCATGCCCGCGGTATGTTGATATGAGTTCATTCTTAATACTTCTAATATCGACTTCAATCCAAACTTCATCTTCATACTGATAAATTGGGGCACCTAATACCCAAGGGATACATAAGGTAAAACCACCTGTTAAGCCCCAAAACAATTTATTTTTCTCTTTATGCTTTACAATCCTACAAACAAGGTATCCATTATAATCTGAATAGTCTTCTATCATATTTTGTTTCACATCTTTCAGAAATATAGTAGCAGCATCATCCACATAATAATATGCATAATTTTGTTTCGCTCCACTATAAACTCCCTGATTCGAAGATGACTTTCCTAAATAGGCATTCTCAAATGAATAAATGTCAATTAATGGCTCTAATGCAGGAAGACGTGAGGAAAATTGTCGATTACTCGGTTTAAAATCTTTAGTTTGCAAAGTTCTACAACTTGTGATCAAACAAACACCTATTAGGATTGCAACCAAAATTGAATTTTTCATTTTCATAATGCATTGTTTTAATTTGCCTACTCTCCAACTTTTCGGCTTACGCTTAATTCACTGGTTGTAATTAAAGTGGTTTTGTATTTGTTAGTAAAATAACGGTCAAAAAGAATAATGAAAAAATGGAGTATTCGGTTTTCTGTGAAATCCGGTCGATATTGGGGATATCCGGTAAAAATCAGAGGAAATATGGTAAACAAAAAAATAGAGCACGAAGGTTTCAAAAACCTTCATGCTCTAAGAAAAAGTAGATCAACTAACATATGCTCGTTCAGAAAACATCAAAAATCTCTTTCATTTTTAAAAACTGCACTCTGGAAATAGTGAGTTTAATGTTATCGAAAGGGGGCATAAGATGGCATTCATGTGATTTATAGATGATCCCATTCAGAAATGCAATATTGATGATGCATGATTGATTGATGGGAAAAAAATACGTTTCAGGTAGTGAGTTCATGATTTTTTCAGCGGTCATATGATTGCTTAGCCGTATTGTGGTTGAATCGGTCAGCAAAGCTTCCCAGTACGGTTTTTCCAAATTTTTTCCACTCACACACCGGAAAAGAACGATCCGGTCCTTTTCCGAGAATTGCAATCCCAAATAGGTAGGCAATGCAATCTTTTCGGATTTTCCAGTCAAATGGGGTAACAAATCGGTAGGGATGACTTTTATTTGAGTTTTTCGAAATTCTCTGAAGCGGTCGATTGCTTTTTTTAATTCTTCGGGATCAATGGGTTTTAGAATATAATCGAACACTTGCTCGCGCAATGCTTTTATCATATATTTATCGTAGGCCGTATAGAAAATCACGCTAAACGAGGAGCCTTTTTCTCGCACCTCCTTTAATAATTCGAATCCGGTTTTACAGGGCATTTCTACATCAAGAAAAACCAGATCGGGTTTCTCTCCCAACAATAAATCAATGGCTTGCTTGTATTTGGTGGCTGTACCACATACTTCGATATCGGTAATAAACAACAAGTTTTCGACTAATTCATTGATGCACTCTTTGTTATCATCTACAATCGCGATTCTGAATTTTTCAAGTTCGCTCATGGTTATTTAAGGTTTGAGGTTGGGTTCTTTTACAGGATATAATTGAAATTAACTGGTATTTTAATGTTTACAGTTGTTCCCGATGAAACAGCGCTATCAGATTCACGATCATCAACCGAAAAATTGATTTTGTGCCGATTATTGGCATTTAGCAGATGAATGGTTTGTAATAATACTTTAAGGCCTGTTCCGGTACCGGTAGAACGACCCGCCGAGGCTTTGAGTCCAATGCCGTTATCTGTAATTGTTATGTGCTGGTGATCGTCGTAATCTGCAACACTGATGGTTAATATTTTATCGCCATCGAGCGGCATCAGTCCATGTTTAATTGCATTTTCAACCGGAATCTGGATCATCATTGCAGGTATAAGCCCGTGAAGTTTTGTTCCTTCGGCAATCAGGTATTCCACCGTGAAAGGTTCAGGTATTTTGCTCGTATTCAAATCGATGTAAGCTTTTACAGCCTCCAGTTCCTGATCCAGAGAGATGGCAGTCTGGTCAATGTTTTCGATGACTTTCCGGAGCAATAAGGAAAGGCTTTTCAATTTTTTTTTTAACAATTCAGGCTGATGTGATAATCCGGAGAGTGAAGCCAAAACATTAAAAAAGAAATGTGGCGACATGGTATTCCGTGCGTTTTGCATCCTTAAGGCCGTCATTTTTACCAATTGTTTCTGGAAAACGGTTTCCCTGCGTTTCCGGAGGTAAAGTGAAACAATAACCGCAGTGACAGATGTCAAAACGAATAAAACGATAATGAACCAGATAATGAGCTTTTGTTGCCGGGTCTCAGTTTCTTTTTGTTGAATGATCTCCAGAGACAGCTTTTGGGTATTTTCCAGGTTATCAATTTCCTGCTGTTTCTTATCAATATTCCACCGGGCTTCGGCAAAAGTTAATGCCTGTATCTTATCTTTATTTAGAAGACTATCGTTTAGGGAACTGGATATTTCTGAATATTTCAGTGCATCTGAATATTTGCTTTGCTTCTGATAGATATTCTTTAAGGTAATACTGGCATCTCTCATTACCGGAAGAGCACCTAATCGCTGCGCGGTTTTGTACGATTCGAAACCAAATTTTTCTGCTTTTTTTAGTAAGTTATTCGTTGAATCTCCATCCTGCCTGTTAAACTTTGTTAAATATAAATTAGCAAGAGAATTATTCACAATTGCTGTTTCTTCTTCTTCATTTAACGCCGTTTTTGAATGCAACGCCTGTAACAGTAACTTCTCAGAGCGGACGTAATTTTTATTAACCCGGTAAACATCACCCAGATTGATATATAAATTAGAGATTCCATACGGGTAATCAATCTGTTTATACAATTCCATTGCCTTGTTGTAATAGAGTATGGCACTGTCAAGTTTGTTTTCATCGCTGTAAACACTGGCAATACCGCTGTAACTGCTTCCAATTTGAGTTGAATAGTTGATTTCCTGACTAAGTTTAAGCGATTTCTTAAAATAAGTGAGTGATTTCGGGTAATCTTTTCGTTTGTAATACATCTCACCCAACCCGAAATATCCTTTGACAAGACTAAGCTTATCGTTGAGCTGTTCCTTAATTTTTATTGATTTAAACAAATAATCGGCAGCAGTAGCATCGTCGCCAAGGTGGATATACACTTCGGCAAGGTTATGATATCCTTTTGCCGTGTTTGATTTATCGTCCATTTCGAGTGCAAGCTTTACCGTAAGCTGGTAATACCCGATTGCTTTTGCATAATCAGAACAATCGTAATAAACATTACCAATGTTGTTGTAACATTTTATCACCCCATTTTTATCGTTGAGTTTCTGAAATAAGAGCAGGGCCCGGTTGTAATAGACCATTACACTGTCGTTTTTACTCATGTTATAATAAACAACAGCCAGATTCATGTAATTACCAGCAATGAGTGGTTCATTATTGAGTTGTTTCCCAATATTGAGCGCCTGCGTGAATCCTTCGATTGCTTTCTGATAATTGCCCTGCCGGGAATAAAACATTGCCCTGTTGGCTGCTATTTTTGCCAGAATCTCAAAATCATTTTTTTCGATTGCCAGTTTTTCCGCCTTTTCATAGCTTTTCAAAGCCTTTTCGTATTCTCCGAACTTATAAAGCGTCATGCCTCTAATGACATAGGCTTTTGCCTGCATTTGCTTGTCATCGAATTGATTTGCAATTTGCATTGCAATGGAATCATTTTTCAGGGCAAGCTTGTATTCGCCCGCTGCTGAATAAATATGTGCAATTCCTATATATGATCTGGCAAGAAGATGCATGTGAACTTTATCATTCCCGGAATTTTGTATTAACGCAATTGCCTTATTATAATCAGCCAAAGCTGAATCCGGAACAGCGTTTCTGACGCTGTCGGCCACTTCTATTAAGTTTGATAGGGTATGTATCAGAGCAGAACCTTTGGTGTACAGGTTTGATCTTCTATTGGTCAAAGTCAATGTAGAATAAAAAATGGCCAACACTACTAAACCTGCTACTATCAGTATAATCGTTACTTTTTTATTCATTTATTATCCTATGTGATCTAACGATCGCAAGTTAAATACATAAAATTAAAAAACAATATGTTCTAAAAAATATTTTACATCAATGCCTGAAAAACTGTGGAGCATTAATAATCATTGATTATGCTACCACTAACATTTAGCGTGAAGTAAGTAATTTATTTATGATAAGATGAAAAACTACCACCCTGGCTGTGTAAATGTAACACATTATCCCCCGATAGTTGCTTCAATCCCAAATTCACCAAAAATTGCAGTCGCGCGTAATTGTGCTTCAAAGGCAGGTTCCTGAAGAAGCCTGAAATCACCGGGCCGGCCTAATTTACCGTACTTGGTTTGGGCAATTTTGTGATAGGGAAGAAGATTCACGGCTTTCTTCTCACCGTCAAGCGATGAAACGAACCGGGCCGTTTCGGTTATGTTAATTACATCGTCGTTCACTCCTCCAATCAATGGAATACGGATGATAAAATTTGATCCGTTTTTTGCCAGGATCCTGAGGTTTTCGAGGATCTTTTCGTTGGGAAATCCCGTCCACTCCTTATGCTTTTCCGAATCCATTATCTTGAGATCATATAAAAACAGATCGGTACGTCTGGCAACCTCCAGAAGAAGGGTAGAATCAGCGAGCCCTGCCGTGTCAACAGCCCTGTGAATACCGCGTCGTCCGCATTCGTCAAGCAGTTGGATCAGAAATCCGGCATGGAGCAAAGGTTCACCACCGGAAAAAGTTACCCCGCCGCCTGACTGATCAAAGAAGATACGTTCCTTCTCGATTTCGACCATTATTTCGGCAACAGTTTGTTGGTTTCCCGAAAGTTCTATGGCTTTTGTGGGACAAACTTCGGCACAGCGCCCGCAAAGTTTGCAAAGTTTGGTATCTGTAATAATTCCTTCCGAAGTCAGGGTCAATGCATTTTGGGTACATGCGGTCACACAGGTTCCGCATCTGATGCATTTGGCAGGCGCATACATCCGCTCTGTTACCGATGAAATGCCTTCCGGATTATGGCACCAGGCACAGTTGAGGTTGCAACCTTTCAGAAAGATCACCATCCTGATTCCCGGACCATCGTTGATCGCGTACCGTTTTATATCGAAAATCAGCGCTTCGGACATGGTAAATTTATTTGAACAGACCTGACAGGTTTTGAAAACCTGTCAGGTCTGAACGTCTGATTAGATTGAATTATTTTCTGTCCGTTCAATAACTTCCTGTTGTAAGTCGGCATTCATATCGTTGAAATAATCGCTGTAACCGGCCATGCGAACCATAAGGTCTTTGTAATCCGATGGACAAGCTTGTGCGGCCAGTAAAGTTGCTGTATCGACAATGTTGAACTGAATATGATGACCTCCAAGGGTAAAATAACTCCGTATCAATTGGCCCAGCTTTTTGATGTCTTCTTCCTTCTTAAGCAATCCTGGCAAGAAGCGCTGGTTCAACAGGGTTCCTCCCGATTTGACATGATCGAATTTGGTCATTGATTTTATAACTGCCGAGGGTCCGTGCGTATCGGCACCATGTGAAGGGGATGTTCCGTCCGAAATGGATTTTCCGGCAAGCCTGCCATTCGGCGTGGCTCCCATCACTTTCCCAAAATAGACATGGCACGTGGTTGACAACATATTCAGGTGATACTTTCCTCTCGGTTTGATGTTCGGTTTTCCATCGATAGCATCAACCAGGTCGTTGTATAATTTTACGGCAATTGAATCGGCAAAGTCGTTATCGTTTCCGAAAAATGGGGTGCGATTCATAATCGTTTGCCGCATTATCTCTTCGCCTTCGAAGTTATTCAGAACAGCTTTCAGCACACGATCCATATCAAAGGTATGGTCCATGAAAACATGTTTCTTTATCGCGGCAAGACTGTCTGTTACGGTTGCCAGTCCGCAGCACTGGATATAACTTGTGTTGTAACGCGGACCTCCGTCGTAATAATCCTTACCCCTGCTCACGCAGTCGTCGATAACCACTGAAAGAAAAGGCGCGGGTGCATAATTTGCAAACATACGGTCGATGTAATTACTCACGCGCATCTTCATATCAACCATAAAATGGAGCTGACCAATAAAAGCATCATACAGTTGGTCATAGGATGTAAAGTTGCCTGGATTACCCGTCTCAGGTCCGACACGAATACCTGTCACCGGATTGATGCCGTTGTTCAGCGTTACTTCCAGTATTTTGGGAACGTTGAGGTAACCCGTGAGCAGATAGGCCTCTTTACCAAAAGCGCCTACTTCGATACAGCCGCTGCATCCCCCTTCACGCGCATCCCGGAGTGATTTTCCCTGTCGCAACAATTCAAGGATATACACGTCGGGATTGAAAACCGAAGGATATCCATGACCCTGGCGAATCACGCGGGTGGCGGCATGAAGAAATTTGTCGGGCGTTTTGGCGCTGATATGAACCGAGCTTCCCGGCTGTAGAATATGCAATTCTTCAATTACCTCAAGCATAAGGTATGAAACCTCGCTTGTTCCGTCGGATCCGTCGCTTGTAACACCGCCAATGTTGATATTTGTGAAATCGTTATAGGTTCCGCTTTCACGAGCCGTGATGCCGACTTTGGGAGGTGCCGGATGATTATTTACCTTGATCCAGAAACACGAAATCAATTCTTTGGCCTGATCACGCGTAAGGGATCCTTCGGAGATTTCGCGGTAATAAAATGGTGCAAGGTGCTGGTCGAAATGGCCGGGATTCATCGCGTCCCAACCATTCAATTCGGTTATCGTTCCGAGGTGAACAAACCAGTACATCTGAATCGCTTCCCAAAAATTACGGGGAGCATTGGCCGGAACCCACCGGCAAACTTCTGCAATTTTAAGTAACTCAGCTTTCCGTACAGGGTCACCTTCGTTTGCTGAAAGTTCTTCGGCCAGGATGGCATGGCGTTCGGCAAACAGGATAACCGCATCGCACGAAATATCCATGGCTTTCCATTCTTCAGCTTTATCGGTCGCCTCGGGGTCATTCAGGTAATCAAGTGAAGCGAGGTTGTTAGCGATTTCACGTTTGTAATCAAGCATTCCCTTTTGGTAAATCTTACCGTCAAGTGCGGTATGCCCCGGTGCGCGTTGTTCCATAAATTCGGTGAACATTCCCGCTTCATATGCCGCTTTCCATTCCGGGGGAACATGACTGAAAATCCGTTCGCGCTGGGTTTTTCCTTCCCAGTAAGGAATCACTTCGCGGGCATAGGTATCGGTATCTTCCTGGCTAATCGTATAACGCTGCAATTCACGGGTGTTCAGAATGGTTAAATCTTCAACACTGTGACAGGTCAGTTCCGGGAAGGTGGGAACACATTTGGGTGCCGGGCCCCGTTCACCCACGATCAATTCGCCATCGCCAAAATAGATGGTTTTCTTCCGGCAATGATCAAGAAAGTTGGATGCCCTTAATACAGGAACAGATAGTTTTCCGAAGTTAGCGCGGTAAAAAGCCGTCTCGTGCAACGCTCGTTCGATGGATAAGGATGGTTCGGCTTCAACGCTCAGTTTACGGAGTTTCTGAATGCGTTCGTTCATGCCCGGACCAATGGGATTATTTTTTAATGGATAGAAATTTCCTTCTGTTGATGCTGCTCTTTCCGGAGTATCTGCATGCATAATTATTTTCTCGAACATGGCTTTCGGGATTAAAGGTTATTGAACTGAAGATGTCTGGAGGTTGATCTGATGATTGAAAAAACAGGTATCAGATCAACCGAAAAGCAAAATGTTTAATTATAGAACATCAGGCAATTGAATAATCGCCGGTAGGTTTTAAGAAGGGTTGTCCGGAAAATTGTTTTTATCATGAGCAATGTCAGAATATCAGTTGTCTTCCCAACAAAAATAGTGATAAAAATCTAATTTTGAAGTCTGATTAAATCAACGCTTAAATAATGGAAAATACTAATACGATTACTATCCCGGTTTCACAAATGGAGAACGAGTTTAACCGGATTTTGCTGAAGCATGGTTTTCATTTGACGAAAGCCAGGGTGCTGGCCTCTGTTTTTACGGGCAACAGTGTGGATGGTATTTTATCTCATGGGGTTAACCGGTTTGCCCGGTTTATCACCTATGTTCAGAAAGGTTTAATCCATCCCGATGCAGAACCTGTACGGGTTCATTCGGCAGGAGCTGTTGAGCAGTGGAACGGTCAGCTGGGACCCGGACCTGCTAATGCGATAAAATGTACGGAACGTGCAATGGAGCTGGCTCGGACTTCAGGGATCGGATGTGTGGCCCTGAGCAACACAAATCACTGGATGAGGGGTGGAACCTATGGCTGGCAGGCGGCAAAAGAAGGTTTCGTGTTTATTGGCTGGACCAATACCATCAGTCTTATGCCTGCCTGGGGAGCTACTGACACCAAACTGGGGAACAATCCGCTGGTTATCGCGGTACCCTATGGTGACGAAGCAATTGTTCTTGATATGGCCATGAGTCAATATTCATACGGGAAAATGGAGACGAAAGCGTTGGAACATTCAACACTCGATTTCGCGGGAGGGTATAATTTATCCGGTGAACTTACCAGCGATCCGGCCGAAATACTCGCTTCGAAACGTCCGCTGCCTGTTGGATACTGGAAAGGGGCTGGTCTTGCACTGCTGCTCGATATTCTGTCGGCTATTTTATCGGGTGGCCTTTCAACCCATAAGCTCAGTGAAAAGCCCGATGAAACCGGAGTATCACAGGTTTATATTGCGATAGATACCCACCGGCTAAATAACTTTCCATCCATTCAGAGCACCATATCGGGCATTATTGACGATTATAAGCGCTCTGTTCCCGTGGACCAACAAACAACCATCAGGTATCCCGGTGAACGTATTCTGGAAATCAGGGCAGCAAATCTTCGTGATGGTGTTCAGGTAAACAGGAGAGTTTGGGAAGAGATTTTAAACTTAGTGTAGTTTTCAGATCGCCACGTCGCACTTTGTCTTTCATTAACTGAAATCCACCATTCCGCTGGTGCAGAATGGTGGACAATAACTAGTTATTTGCGTAGTCTCAAAACTACATATTGTAATCGCCTGAAGCTTCAGGCTGATAAACGATCTCGTCGATCCTGATTTTAGTGAGGCCGGCAGGAACAAGCCATTCAATTTTATCCGCAACTTTATAGCCAATCAAAGCCGTGGCGATGGGTGAAAAAATGGATATTTTATTAGTTTGATGTATATACCGAGGCAAAAGTCCTTCCGATTCCTTTCCGGAATTTATATTTGGGATATCCGAATATTACAAATATACCTTCGCGGCTCGGGTATTTAATTCCATGTTTTTCCCTGAATTCCTTTGCTTTTTTCCCATTCTGTATCATCGGATGAATAGCTCCCAGCATGCAGGTTCCCAATCCCAGCGATTCTCCGGCAAGCATGGCATAGGTTGCTGCAATCAGCGGGTCAGCGGGATCGGCATATGGCGAACCATAGAAATAAATGGCCAGCGGCGCATCGTACATTACCTCGTCATGCCCTTTTTTCATACTTCCGATATAAATATCGAATAACGGCCGTACAAATCGGCTAAATAATTCATTGTTTGTTTTACTCCAAAAAGGCCGCATCAATGCGAGGAACCATTTGGAAACAAACCATTGTATACTTTCAAGGTATGCACAGAAATCCTGTACAAATTTCCTTACTTTCTCAGGAGAATTCAGGATTAGCACATTCACATCCGAGGGTGGAATGCCCATGGGGGCAGTTCTCGCTGCAGTGATGATTTTATCGGTTATGGCCTGATCGATAGTTTGTTTTTTAAATTCCCTGATGCTCCGTCTTGATTGCAGTAAATTAAGCAACTGGTCATAACCGGCAACTGTTGCTTTTTCGGGCAAAGGAAACAGATCATCGGGTGATATTTCACGTCCGTAGATCTCAATTGCATCTGTGGGACAGATTGCCATGCAATGACCACAACCGATACAACCGAATAACGGATTTTCGGTGATTGCCACTTTTCCCTTCACCATTTCAAGGCTGAAATCTTTGCAAACCTTTACACATAATCCGCATCCGTTGCATTTTTCCAAATCAATCCTGATTTCGCTTTTTTCTTTGGTTCTTGTTGTTGGAATTGCCATTGTATATTTCCTCCCTATTTTTGAGCAATAACTAACATTTCAAAATCTTCAGTAGTCAGTTTATCTTCCCTGCTGAACGCCCCCAGACGGGCACCGCAGATATCTATAATTTTAAAGTCGAGTGATTTAAGCAGCCAGGTTATCTCCGTGGGGATATAAAATCGTTCATTACAATGTAATTCGAGTTTGTTTCCGTCATCATCTTCAGTCAGCAGGGTACTGTGATCACGAAAGGTCATCAGATCGAATGTATTGTTGATGTTCACAGCATTGCCTTTTTCAGTAGCCTGGGCAATAAAATCTTTCACTGAATGAAAAAGTGGAAATAACCCGTTCAGTGTCGTAAAAATGAGTTTGCCATTTTTTTTCAAAGCTTTTGCGGCACTTTTCAGGATCAGGAAATTCATTTCATCCGTTTCCATAAGTGAAAAGGCTCCCTCGCACAGCATGATTGCCACGTCAAATTCATTCCTAAATGGCAATTGGCGGGCATCATATTGCCGGAAATCAATCGCAAGATTATGTTCCGAAGCTTTTTCCTCTGCCCTTCTGAGCATTGAGTCTGATAAATCGATACCGGTAACTGTGTACCCTCTTCTTGTTAATTCAATGGTATGCCTCCCTGTGCCGCACCCAATATCCAGTATCCGCAATTGAGTGTTATATCCGATTTCCGATTCAATAAAGTCACACTCACCCGATGTTCCCCGGGTATAGCTCTCCGCATCATATTTTAAACCGTAGTTTTGAAATAATTCCTGGTACCATTGTTTCATCACCGATTATTTAGGTCGTTAATACTTGCAATTTAAATTTCGCCGATGGTATGTCTGATTTTCTCCAGCGCAGGCTCAGCCTCGGGAGCACTCCGGAAAAAATCCCGGAGCCCGGTACAAGCAAAGTCTTCACAGAAAGCACAGTTTTCAATTTGTTTCAGGCTTGCACATTTCCTGATTTCACAAGTCTTACAACCTGAAAACAATCTTCCGGTCGCTGCCCGACATCCGTCACAATCGGTTATATCTTCCGGCCGGATATTCATACCATAAATGGAAGAATATTGTTCGGAAATCGATTCACGCAACCTGATCTGTCGGGAACGGTCTATTTCCAGGGTTGCGAGGTGAATCGGACAACTGTCACATATCAGGCCGCAACAGGCTAACATTGATTGCTTGTTTACAGATTAAAGGTATGAAATAAAACAATTGAGTGGATATGAAATGCGAAATATTCAGCACATCCACAAAACAGAACGACCGGGAAGAGCCCGGTCGGTTTAAAAAATCACAAAATATGTTTGGAAGCTATAACCGAACTGACACAACGCCATGATAACGATGGTCAGATCGAAACAAAAAATCACACGAAAACATTGACTTTGGTAATCAATGTTTTTTAAAAGAATTTTGGATAATTTAAACCACCTTCTTTACACCGATGGCATTCAGACCTTTCAAACCGCGCTCCAGTTCAAAAGTGACCATGTCATTTTCCTTTATTGTTTCCAATAATCCGTTAACATGCACAAAATATTTCTCCTGCGTATCGGTTTCCTTGATAAAACCATAGCCTTTTGAGTCGTTGAAAAACTCAACCCTTCCGGTACGGACGGTGATTACATCGTCATCTTCCCTGCGGGGAACACTGATTTCAATACTGCTTGCAATGATTTTTCTTTTCTTGGTTGGATCCGGTGGAGTATCGGTGAGATTGCCATTTTCATCTACATAGGCCAACATGTTTTCCAGCTCACCCCCGGATGAGTTTGATTTACGATCTTCTCTTTTCAGGTTTTTTTCCTGACGTTTTTTTAAACGTTTTTTCTCTTTTTCTTTTTTGTTAAACGTATCCTGCGATTTTGCCATTCAATAATTGATTAAAAAGTTATATCTGAACTATTCAACGTGAATAGATGGGTAAGTAAAAATACTCAAGATAAACAACTTTTCCGAACAAAACCAATGAAATCGGACTTTACCAACTGGGAATACTTGAGAGGTATTAATAAAATTACCGTCCTGCAAAGGTACTAAAAATATTTGGACTTAATCTGAGGTAAAAAATTTGGGCAATTTCCGGTTTTTTGTACCGGTTTCATAAGCGTAGGCAATTTGAAGTAATACCGGCTCGCTCCACGCTCTTCCGAAAAAGGAAATTCCAACAGGTAGCTCATTGATAAATCCCATTGGGACTGTGATGTTCGGGTATCCCGCCTGCGCGGCGGCGGATGAGCTGCCAAGCTGAAAACTGTCCCCATTAATGAGGTCTGTTTTCCAGGCCGGAGCCCCGGAGGGAGCAATTATAGCATCCAGGTCATGCTCATTCATCACATGGTCAATCCCTTCCTCCCTCGATCCTTTTAACATTTGAGACAACGCTTTCTTATATTGAATAGAGGAAAGGTCTCCTTTTTTCTGCGCCATCTCGAGGTATTGCTGATTAAAGAATTTCAATTCCGACGAATCAGAACTGTTAAATGCGATTAGTTCTTCAATGTTTTTTATCTGAGCTTTCGGTCCCAGTGATTGAAAATATTTATTCAATCCGTCTTTGTATTCGTATAGCATGATTTCGAACGAATATTTGTCATTCTTCCGGTCATAGATTTCACCGATATCAATAATTTCGGCTCCCTGACTTTTCAGATAATTTACTGCCCGGTTCATCAGCGTATCGACCTTGTAATTTATTCCCATAGGAGCCTTGTAAAGTCCGATTCTCTTACCCTTTAGGCCATCTTCGTTTAAGAACTGAGTGTAATCGGTATAAAATTTTCCCTCGCTTGCCAGTGTTTTTAGATCTGCTGAATCTATTCCAGCCAAAACCCCCAGGCAAATAGCCGCATCTCTTACTGTCCGTGCCATTGGCCCGGGAGTATCCTGTGTAAATGAGATAGGGATTACACCCGAACGGCTTACAAGTCCTACAGTTGGTTTAATTCCCACAATTCCATTAGATTGTGACGGGCAAATGATAGAACCATCGGTCTCGGTCCCGATAGCCAACATGGTCAGATTAGCGGCGACTGCCACGGCTGATCCCGAACTCGATCCGCAAGGGTTACGGCTTAAATCGTACGGATTTTTTGTCTGGCCTCCTGCTCCGCTCCAGCCACTTGTAGATAGCTGGCCACGAAAATTAGCCCACTCACTTAAATTTGCCTTCCCAATGATTATTGCTCCCGCCTCCCTAAGCCTTTGAACAAGGTAGCTGTCTTTTAACGGATACGAATTCCTGAGTGCCCTTGATCCGGCGGTGGTTGCCATTTTGTCGTGGGTATCGATGTTATCTTTCAGTACCACCGGAATACCATGCATGGGACCTCTTATTTTTCCGGCCTTCATCTCCCGGTCAAGTTCTTCTGCAATATGAATCGCATCCGGATTAATCTGAATCATTGCATTAAGCTGCGGACCGCGCTTATCAATTGAATCAATCCGATCCAGGTAAGCCTGCACCACCTCTTTAATTGTAAAACTTCCATCTTTATACCCCTGCTGAATTTGCCCGATTTCGTTTTCCTCAAATCTGAATTCTGCAGATTCAGGTACCCGAACTTTCGCGGCACGAGGCAGGCACGAAACCATCGCGAACAGAAATAATATCAGTATAATGTATTTAAAATTCAGGTAATCATTTCTTTTAGTTGGTTTTTCCATATTAGATTTTATATTGGTTTGAATCATTTGACCCACTGATTCACGAATGTTAACTACCCGGGGGTGAAAGGGTTTTAATTGCATGTTACCTGTTAACAGGGATCGAGAAGGCAAGTATACGCGAATTATACGAGACTGAATGAACCGCCCCGTCGTCTCCTTTACGGGCGGTGAGGCGTTTACCGGTTAACTTCGCAAATAATTGTAAACCCGAGAGACCCAGGTGCTCCGATGAAAGTATTTCGCGGTCGTCGCTTTTGCGCATCGCTGCAATCTGCACTTTTAGTAATTCGGATAATTCCAGATCCTGATGAGCCTGCAAAGGATCGTTAAGCTTCATTTCAGCCAATTGTGCATTGACAGGCAATCCAAAACTGATTCCGCGTGGTCTTAAAGGTAATGGTTCAGGTTCCTGAGCACGTTCCTTAGGCGTGGGTATTACTCTCTTTTCAGATTTCTGTTCCACAGGAGTCTTCTTTTGGCTGGCAGGCATTCGTGCCGGGGGAATGACCGGCGCATTGGACGGGCTTTTTACTTCACTTTTTTCATCTTCTTTTAATTTAACCGGTGGTACTGCCGCACGCTTTGGAGTTGTATTTTTGAGTTCATCCGCCAACTGTGTATATTCGGGGCGCAGATCAGTTGCTGTCTCAAAAAGCAGGTATCCCACCAGCAGGATTGCAGCAACCGACGCTACTTTGATCCACAGCGGAAGAATGACTCTTCTTTTCTTAAGCAGTTCCTTGTCTGGATACACTATTGCCTGTTCGGGCATGAGTTTTAATCTTCCAAATTCCCGGGCTTCAACGGCTCTGTCAGGGTTATCACGCAGGCCGGCTTCAAAACTTATACGTTCACTTACCGACAGGTCTCCCTCGTGATAAGCAATTGCAAGCTCTTTGAATTCAATCTCCGGATCGGTGACCGGTTTTTTGAGCGTATCCTTATCAAAACATATTGATTTATCTGTCGCCAGGGTAAATAATTCCCACGTTTGCAACTCTTTGGCGATGTCGGGATTCTCACTTAAAAACAGATGAAATTCCCCTGCCAGATCGGGATCAAGATTTCCTTCGAGAAAATCAAGGAACCAACTTTCATAATTTGACCTTGTAATTCTCATATCATACAATGCTTTGAATTTGTCCGATGTAACTCTTCAAAAAAATCCTTGCGCGGTAAATGTAAACCTTTACCTGCACCTCGGTTATTCCTGTAATTACGCTTATCTCGCGATAGGAATATCCCTCGTAATCGCGCAACATCACCACCGACCGTTGTATCTCGGGGAGACGCTGCACCGCTTGGTGCAGTACCTCCTGCAGATCAGAATATTCATTGTTCACTGAAGGTTCAGCCACCTTCTTCCAATCGGGTGATATTTCGCGTTTAGCCTTCCTGATCGCGTCTATCATGGTGTGATGTGCGGTTGTAAACAGGTAGGTTTTAACCTTTTCAGAATCAATGTTTTCACGATGCATCCACATCTTTTCGTAACAGTCCTGAATAATATCTTTCGATTTCTCCGAATCGTTGATATTCTTTAGTACGAATCTGTAAAGCGCGTCAGCCCACAAATCGACAGCCCGGTTATAGTCAATCGTCGTCATTTCATCAGTTAAGCTATTCAGACAATAAGACGCACAAAATAGCGGAATGTTACAGGTTTGTAAAATGATTTTTGAAAAAAGTGAAGGCCTGACTGGTTCATGTTTTGAATATAGTGAAGGCCTGACTCGTTCACGTCATGAACAAGTCAGGCCTTCACTATAAAGCTTGCTATTTAGTGTTAATTTGTTTGTACGAGCATGCTTTTGGTGTCAAACGCTTTGAGTGCTTCAGTGAGCGTCGGATCAATACGGCTGATTACTGAATAAAATCCTACCTCCCCGATAATATTCCGGGAGATGTAAGCCATAAGTTGAGTCTCGATAATTTTTCCCGAAGTGGCCAGTCCTGCCGGGTCAGCCGAAATGCCGTTTTTGGCAGCGTATTCCGTAAATGCATTCAGGATATTGTGCTGCAGTAAAAACTGCACAAACTCCTTGCCTGTTTTCAGCTTTCCGAGTTCCTCGCGGTATTTGTCGGAATATTCGAAGGCATATTGATATACAAGTCCTTTCTGGGTTATCTTCCCGTAATAACCTGAAAATCCTGAAGTATCAGCGGGAACGAAAATATCGGGCATAATACCTCCTCCGCCATATACTACTCTTTTAAGGCGCGTGAAATATTTGATGGTATCGCTGTACTGGATGCTGTCTTTTTGTTCAAACTCGCCATGGGCATAACGACGGCCGATGTCCCCGAAATAATCATCAAGACCATTTTTATATGATTTTTGAATACTTCGGCCGGCGGGAGTATAATAACGGGCAACAGTAAGGCGAATAGCCGATCCGTCGAAAAAGGGGATTTGCTCCTGCACCAGTCCTTTGCCAAAGGTGCGTCGGCCTATGATCGTTCCCCGGTCATTATCCTGGATGGCTCCTGCAAAGATTTCACTCGCTGAGGCTGAATATTCATCCACAAGTACAATCACCTTTTTTCCAAGATAAGTCCCTTGCTTTTCTGCATTAAACGTTCTCCTGGGCTGTGTACGGCCTTCGGTATAAACAACAAGTTCTCCGTCAGCGAGGAATTCGTTCACCATTTTAATCACGGCACCCAAAAATCCTCCGGGGTTTCCACGCAGATCAATAATTAACTGATCGGCACCTGCTTCATCAAGTTTCTTGATCCCGTTCATAAACTCCTCGTAGGTCTTTTCGGCAAAACGTCCAACCTTTATGTAACCTGTATGATTGTTGATCATATAATTAACATCAATGCTGTTCAGCGGGATCTCTCCTCTTGTGATTTCATAAGGAATCAGCTCAGGAAATCCCTTGCGCGCTATATCCACTTTTACTTTTGTTCCCTTTTCACCGCGAAGTTTTTTAAGAACTTTGTCGTTGGTTACCTTGACTCCTGCCATAATGGAGTCGTTTACCTTTACAATCCGGTCGCCTGCCCTGATCCCCAGTTTTTGTGACGGGCCCCCCGAGATTACATCGATCACCATTATTGTATCGTTCTGTATTGAAAACTGGACACCGATCCCACTAAAATTACCCGACATCTCCTCGCTTACCTCCTGCATATCTTTTGCAGGAATATAGACCGTGTGCGGATCAAGCTGTTTGAGTATTTCAGGGATTGCGGCCTCAACAAGTTTTTTTGAATCCACCGTATCGACATAATTTCCCTCGATCAGGTTCATAATCAGTCCGACTTTGTTGGCACTGTTAACCGGCATTGTCCTAACGCTCAGTTTAGACCGGCTTTGAAGCCTTGCCCCAAGAAAGATGCCGGCGATTAACGCCACTGCCAGGAATACCGGCATCCAAATCACTATTTTACGAGTTCTGTTATCCATTTCAATCAGTTAATTTCATTTAAAGATCCACGCTGTGAACTGTAGTTTCAGGAGTGGCTGATGTTGCCTTCTCCTGTTTCTTATGCCAGTTCCACCTTTACGACTTCAATATTTGCCCTCTCGAGCAATTCAACGCCGTCGTTCATATGGTAAGGTTCCCAAAAAACAACCCGTTTGATACCTGCCTGAATGATTAATTTTGAACATTCCAGACAGGGTGAAGAAGTAACGTACAAAGTTGCTCCTTCGCTGCTGTTGTTTGATTTGGCTACTTTGGTAATTGCATTTGCTTCTGCATGAAGAACATAAGGCTTCGTCTTATTGTTTTCATCTTCACAGATATTCTCGAATCCCGATGGAGTGCCATTGTAGCCATCAGAGATAATCATTTTATCTTTAACAAGAAGGGCACCCACCTGACGACGAATACAGTACGAATTACCGGCCCAAACAACGGCCATTTTCAGATAACGTTCATCTAACTTTAATTGTTTTTCAATATTCGGGACACCCATTGATTTTATTTTTAAATAGTTGTCAAAAGTAGTACAAAATGTTACTAAATTGATCCCTGGCCCTTGTTAACAATACATAAAAGTGCACTGTCAGTTAAACCAGTAGGAGAGTTTTAAAACTACAGCCCGGTTCTTTATATTCATATTTCCCGGAAAGTAGTTGTCGGTATATACCAGGAAGAAATCGGAAACCGGTTTGTACCGCCACTGAAACCTTGCATTAATGTTTAGATTGTCGGCTTGTTCGTTATACTGAACATAGGTTGTAAAAAATAGTTTGTCGGTAAATGTCACATCCAGCTTGGGCCCTACCAGCCAAAAACCTGTGCGTTTCCAGGGTTCAGGCAGCGACAGTTCATTGTAGCTGTAAATCATTGAAATATAGCCAAACGGCTGAAAGCGGTAATTTAATGTTCCCTGGACAAACCAACGGTCACCGCTAAAATAGCCACCATAGCCGGCCTGCAAATCGTATTTGAACAACTTCCTGTTATCGGAATTAAGAAGCACTGAAAAATCGCGCCAATTATAACTGCTGCCTGCCGGCAAATAGTTTGTGCCTTTATTGGTAGGATCGAAATTCTGACGCAGAAGAACATACCGGTCATTGCTTTTTAATGAAAGGGTGACACGGCTTTTATAAAGAAGGTTATAGTTTAAACTCAGATTCCGGTCGGTTAATTCCCTGGTGCCGGGCTTGTAAAAGTTATCGAGTTCAATTTGAAATCCATGATTTTCAAGAGGCCCGCTTTTGGGATAAAATTTAACAGTGGCCTTCGGATTAACGCGCAAAAAATCACGACGCGGGACGTAGCCGGTTTCAGCATTAAAATCTCTTCCCACATAGAGTTGTAAAAATTCAAGCAGGTACGATTTGCGTGAATAAGCCATACTCACGCCCTGCGAATACTCTTCGGCAGCTATTGCGTTTGGGGTAAATGATTTTTGGCCAAAAAGTTTTCCTGTCCAGAAATTATTCCTGGCTGCCATATTATATTCGAGGCCTGCCACGCTGTTGTAATTGTTTCCGGTCCATCCTGCCGGGACATACATCTGTTGTTTGTTGACAAAAATCGCCCCAATATTTGACCGTGAAAAGACCTTTTTTTGAACAGAAGTCACGAAGAAATTCCTGGACAGGAAGTCACCCTCGCTGCCTGTCTGCATATCCATAATCCCGATTCGCCAGTCCTGTCCGATCTTACCGCTTAACCTTACCCCGGCATTTACCGGTGCATCAAGACCAATACGGCGTGAAAAGAAAGGGCGGATATTGGTGTGCCCGTAATTGCTGAAAAGATCACTGTTTTCGAGAAAAAACTGTCTTTTTTCCGGGAAATACAATTCATACCGTTCGAGGTTGGTGACCTGGTCATCCACTTCAGCCTGTGAAAAATCGGGATTATAGGTTAAATCGAGGTTTAATGAAGAGGAGAGGCCCAACTTTGCATCGAAGCCGGCATCTTTGTGGTAGACCGTTTGACCACCCGTCTCAAAATTGCGTGAAGCACTTCCGAAAACATAGGGAATCAACGAGAGTTTAGGACCCGTTTTCGGCGGAGGTGTTGCCCATTTCAACTGGCCGGCATACGCCAGGGATGCGGTCGGGAATTGTCGCGGAACAGGAGCCCAGGCCGATTTTTCATTTAACTTTAAATCCTGTCGCGAAAACTGGATGTTCCAATGATCAACTTCATGATTGTAGCGAACCGATTTAAACGGAATCCTCATTTCTGAGACCCATTTATCGGGATAATTTTTCGTTTTGGATTCCCATTTACAATCCCAGATCAGGTTGGAGCCCTGGCCTCCGCTCATCGTACCATCCCAGACCGCCCCTGCAGCATTTACCCCAAATGAATACCCTGTTGTCTGGTCATTGTAGGGATCGATAAATACGAGAAAATTATCATTGTTAAAGAAGGTGAAATCACGGCGCAATGACTCCACCGGTCGTTTTCCCGGCAGGGTATCGTGAAAAGTTACCGCCAGGTAAAAGGCTTTATCGTCATAAACCATTCTGACTTCCGACTTCGCTACACTGTGTCCCGTGTCATAGGGGAGTACCATGAAGAAATCATCCGCTAATTCAGCCTTCAACCAGTCTTCTTCATCAATGATGCCGTCGAGTTTAATAACCCCTTCGGTTCTTTTGATATTAAGTCTATAATTTTGATTGACAGTTCCGGTCGTGGAAATAGTGTCCCTTTTAAAAATCGGAGAAATCGCCGTGTTATTTTTTTTGGAAAGATCTGCAGACCAAACCTGCGGAAGAAAAAACAGGAGGCAGACCAGTAAACAAGCCGGAAACTTATAGAGCATGATTCTGAAATTTAAACGCCGAAGATAGGTAATTTAGAGTTTGCAAATGAGATTTCATCTTTTGAATCAAAGGTCACAAATCAAATTAAATGATCATGAAGGAGTTAAAGTACAATTATCCTATTTATAACTACCATTAGGCGCCCGGCTTGCCGGTTAAAACCGATGCAAAAAGTTAAGCTATGGGAGTAATTATCACTAGAAACCCAGGATCAGGTCGGGGGATGGAGCCGCTTCTGGAACCATACCCTTACGGCGCGCATTTTGGTCAACTGGCCCGGAGGAACATGTCGCTTGCAGGTTGAAATTTCTTCACTGTTCTCAGGTGCTCCCCACCGGACTTCGATGCAATCATTCGGGTTATAAGCCATTTCAAATGCGGCTCTTCTTTTCAGGATCGCGGCCAGTGTAAGGATCTGCTCCGAACCGTTTGTCCGGGTATAGGTGATCGAAAGTTCAGATAATTTTTTGTTTAAAAAGATCTCCAGGTTTTCTTTTACCTTTTCAGGCGAACTGAATCCCGATATTTTGAAATCACCGGGTGAACGTATAATCTTATCCGGGAAATCAATAACGGCATCCATCGCGATCAGTAGTCTCAGATCGCGGTTTGGGGTTGAAAAATCTTCCCATGGTCCGCCTGCCTGAAATACACCTGTAAGCCCGCCCGGCATCGCGATTACCTCACCGGGATGGGATTTCATATAAGCCTCACCATTGGCAACTGAGGTAATTCTCACCGTGAGTTGCTCATGCAGGGCCTGAATCAGGTCAAGCAATGCTATTTCAGGATCCATGGGTTCGGGGTTAATAAGCCGCTCAACTGACTGGTAGAAAACATCAGCCGCCATCCCTTTTTGATCAGAAGAAAAGGGAATCAATCTCTTCTTCGCGGATATCTCTGCATTTTTTAACGTGCGTGGATGATCTCCTTCTGTAACGATGGGTCGGAATGCCTTGAATCCCGGTTCTCCAATTACATCGGTGGTTGAAAAAAGGAAGTTGCCTTTCCAGAACCGCTTGATCCCTACAGTGCCATCAGGCTGGGCATCAACTGACAGCAGCACACCGGGTTTATCATCAGTCTGGGGTATCCAGCGTACGAGTATCAGGGTATGTCCGTACGGATCGGCAAAAACAACCCCTGGTCGTAATGCCTCACGGGTTAAGGGAACAGGGTAGTAATCAGAGCTTTCATCTTTTAGGGCCGTTCGTGCAGTTCCTGAATGGACCCCATTCATCACCCTCCTAAGAAATGAATTAAACGCAGGTGCCGGCGATGTTTTCGACCGGGATGACTCATTTGTAATCCATTGGCCCGTTTTTGGAGCCCTGTTGAGTGTTCCCCTGTCACTCTCGTGGTAACCGAACGGAAGGCCAAGTTTCCAGGCGAAGTAAGCCCTGAAGTAATATGGATTATCGGCACAATCAGGCTCCATGATCACTTTGTTTTTACCTTTCGGGTTGTCCTCTTCCAGGGAAAGGTAATTGTACAGGAAGTTACGGGTAGGGTCCTGGGTAACCTCATGCAGTGCAGTCCACGAGGAGCGTTCGGTGGCATCAAAGAACATCGCATTGATCCATGCAGAATAGAGAGCTTCAGTCTCACCCGTCCATCCCTGTAAACTCTTCCAGACTGCTCCGGTCGTTTGCAATGGCTTCTCTGAAGACACAGCGAATTCCGCCTTAGCGACACTTTTACCGTATGATAGCAGTTCAACTTTATAATTTCCGTCAGGTCCCGCTACAAATTCATCAATCCGCCAGAAAGGCAGCCCATCGCCTTTTCTGCTTTCCTTCGATTCGTCCGGTCCCGCCAGGCCACTGACCACGATATGTGCTTTACGAATGTTTTTTCCGCCTGTTGCCAGTATGCGGAATGTTTGTCCAGGTTTGGGATTCTGAGGCGAAACCAGTAAGGCATAAACTGCCTGCGATTCGTCGATGGAGTCGTTGTCTTCAAATAAACCGGTCAGAATTTCAGAACCGGCTTGTATTTTTTTTTCTGCAGATCGGTTGCCACAGGATGATATTCCTAAGAGAATCACTGAGATTGCAATCGCAATCAGCCATAAACGTGATGAGAAACCTGCTGGTGTATTTTTTCCTTGCATATTCGGTGCAAAGATAACCGAAATATGTTGAAACGGGAAAATTGAAATGAATTATGCTAAGCCGAATTAGCCGGATGATATTTTTTCCTGTTTTAAATCATCGCTTCCATGCGCCGCAAATTCCAGGGTCGATCGGGCGAAAAGGTGAGGGGGCGAACAGGCGACATGGCGAACAGGCGACATGGCGAGTCAGTGTCCAAATGCTTTCGGATTGGATTCATAGATTTTAGAAAGTTTCACAAAATCACACAACTTGTCCCGTTTTTACGGGAAAGTAAAGTCACAAAGTCACACAAAGTTCTAAATACAGACTTTATATTCATTTATTGCAACACCTTAACTTAGTATGAATCCGCTTTATCCCGGAGGGATTAAATATTAATGACCCCGGGTAAGCGATTCCGGATTCTTTAAATTATTAATAAGTCCAACATTATTCGGAATCGCGCCACCCGGGGTAATGACGATCAACAGAAATGCGGCGCAACTACCCCCATAATTGAAATCATACGTTCTATGCGCCGCAAATTCCAGGGTCAATCGGGCGAAAAAGGTGAAGGGGCGAAAATGAGAAAAGGCGTTTGCAACGAATAAATTTTGCAGCCATGTAGAGACGCACGGCCGTGCGTCTCTACATTACTATAACTCATCCGGGATGATTACCTGACTACTTTGATCGAGCTGATCTCCTTGATATCGTTAAGATTGGAATAATTATACTGGTAAAAACCATCCTCGCCTATCATTAAAAGCGAGGAGCCGAGCGGGATCACGTCATAAGCATTGATATCCTTAAATGTGGCGATCAGGTTGTCGGTAATTAAATACGGATCGGAAGCGTTATACACTTTCAATCCGGCAGTGCCATCGCAAACAAACAATATATCATCATCAATTCCAAGTCCGTAAGGGCCGGTCATATTATACGATCGCATCAGAACAGGGGATTTAAGGTTGGAAATATCGAGTACATCAAGCCGGTTGATATCGCTTCCGCAGGGATTTCCGCCACGGATGGTAACATATGCCCTGTTCTCCTGCACAACCACTGGATCGCAGCCGGTTGCGTGCCAGAATTGCGATATGTATACAGGTTTGGTCGCATCAGCAACATTATAAACTATCATGCCGTTCCGGGTTCCAAGAAACATTGTGGTGCCGGACAAAAACATGGTTTCTATTCCCCAGCTGATTCCGTTTTTTGTCTGCAATGTCGGACCCGACGCGCCCGACAAATCAAAATTGTAATAGGTGCTGTTGTCAACCGCGAGCAAATGATCTCCCATTAAACCAAAACGCGCCATAGAACCACCAATTCCCGCTCCGGCGCTTTGTTGTGCACCGTTTGCTGCACTCGCATCGGAACTCAAAGAAAATTCCGCAAACCTGCTTCCGAAAAACACAGGGTAATTTATATAATTGATTTGTTCGATCTCTTTTCTAACTTCCTTGACTTCCCAATCAACAACCACGCCCTGTGTATCATCGATTTGGCCAAGCCGGTATTCAGGCTCATACGGGGGCACCGAATACGGGAAGACGTTTTTCAGGCGCGATACTTCTGTGGCATTTGCAGGATCTGATATGTCAATACCAACCAGGTCGACGTAACTATCTGCATACATGATGCTTCCGCGAATGGCCATATCCACGTTCCCGGGAATGGTGATGAAACCTACATATAGCGGATTTGCGGGATTGCTGTTGTTATAGACATGTACACCTTTCATGATTTCATTTATATACAGGTAATCATCCTTGTAATAAATTTTTCCGGGCTTCTCAAGGGCATGGGTATTTTCTGTTTTTACGGCCTCCCTGAAATCCTTGTAACTCATGTAAACCGGTTCAAGAGACAGGTACTGTTCGGTATATTTATCTTCACATCCCGTCACCAGGATCATAAGGATCATAAGCTGGAAAACTGGGTTTAATACTATCTTTTTCATAACATATTTGTGTTTGGTTTATTGAAACAGCAATCCGATTTTGAGAGAAAGGCGGTTGTAATCGATATCGATCGTATAGTTATCCTCGCGGCAGTATTGATGACGCATAATCCTGTAGCCCGCACTGAACGTAAGTGCCAGGTTTTGATTCAGCGAAGTACTTATTCCTAATGAAGGATTTAGCAGTAAGCCTCCCTTTGCCTCCAATTCAAGAGGGGTGCCGGAAGGTTGAGGCCACCACATATCGCCGGTTTGATAGACAAATTGCTCATCCGGCTTATCCAGTGCAAAGCTGTAACCACCCTGGATTCCAAAGAAAGGCTGCACTCCCTGCCCTTTGAAGTAATACCTCAGATCGGCAACAACCGGAAGATAGGTTTCGCTGAAAAATTCAACTCCTGCACCTGCTCCCACTGAGAACCTGTTCCCAAACTGCCTTCCGCTGATGATCATAAAGGAAAACGGGGCATGGTACTGATTATGGGAGTTGCCGGCAAGTACTCCTGCCTCGGCGATTGTAAAATTTCCGGAATGAATTTGTTTTAATCCGCTGGCCGATTTATTGATACTATCGATCTGGGAAGATTCAAAAACCCACAAGCTGTTGTCTTTTGTTTTTATTTTTACCTGTCCGGCCGGGAGAGCTGAGATGATTTGTCCGTTGATGATGCTGCCATTTTTCAGGTAAATAACATCGTTTTTCGTTTTTTGGGCAAATGTTGTGTTTGCAATTAAAAACAGTGTGAGAAGGACAAGTGACGCGATTTTTACATGCTTAAACTTTGATTTTGCAGGTTCTCGACTTCCGCTTAAAACCCAGTTTCCGGTCATGGGGTGGTTTTCACCAAAGTTAGTGTTTAAAGGATATGTTTGTTTCATAAAATTGAGATTGTGGTTTTCGATAGTTTGATGATACAACAAATCAAAAGGTTGCGCCGGAAACTATTTTACGCTGATATCTTTTAGAAAAATCCGGGAAATATCTCTTATTGAAACTGAGATGGGCGTGTATTCGAAACCGATTGCCCGGATGATTTTTGATCCGTCATAATAACTTGATCTTACTGAACTTCTTGCCGTTTCGCGGGTAAGAAACGGAGGTGTTCGTGTCACAAAACTTATAAATTCTGATACCCGGCAGGTTAGATTGAGTAATAGACCCCCTGCAAGAAATCTTGGCCGCCTGACATGGAGACTGTCTGAGATCTGGTAGAAAAAATCACGGAATGAAATATTTTCAGCGTTTAAAATATAGCGCTGGTTTTTAGTCTTCTCCCACATATCATCAGCCATCAGGCGTTGCATGATCGCGGTAACATCGCGTACATCGACAAATCCTGTAGTCCCTTTTGTATAAAATTTTAAGCCCTTCCAGACTGTTCTGAACAACAATGAACTTCCGGTTTTCCAGTTATCGGGGCCAATTATCACCGATGGATTGACAATGACTACATCCAGTCCCTGTAAACATGCCCTCCAAACTTCCATTTCGGAAAGATATTTACTTTCTGCATAGGCAGAATGGTCGCCATTATTGCGCCACGGATGGTTTTCATTGGCTTCAATCCCGTCAGGCGGGGACCCTATTGCAGAAATTGAACTGACATGGCAAAACCGGGGAATTTTAAGTGAAAGTGCTAAATCAACGAGATTCGCTGTTCCCTGGAAATTGGTATGTATCATGTTCTCACGCTGTGCGGGATCGAAGGATATCGTCGCAGCAGCATGATAGATCTGGTCTACCCCTTTCAGCAGATCAACCAGGCTTTCCTTGTCAAGAATATCGCCTTCGACCCACTCAATCTTCTGCAGGAGCGTCCCGGGATCGGTGCTGTAACATGAAAATATTTTTTCTGTCCGGTACGTGCTGCTTCCCTTTCGCTTCAGTGCACGAACCCGCTCCCCGCGGTTTACCAGGTCATACATCAAGTGTGCTCCAACTAAACCGGTACCTCCTGTAACGAATATCATAATTCAGTCTTGATTTAATAGGAAATTGTCCGCTTTCCAAGACGGCCGCATAGCAATCCTTCAACTTCCTTTAGTTTTTGATAACGTTTCTGAAATTCCATTATCGCTCCAAAATCATCATCTTCCGAAGCCTTTTTTATTCCTTTTAGGGTCTCGGATATCAGAAAAGTAATGTATCTTAATTTGTATTCCTGTAAGACTTTAGGGACCAGTTGCGGAAGAATATCCTGTTCATCTTCGATATAATTTCCTTTTTTACGCCAGTAAGGGCTCAGTGTATTCTTATCAGCAAGTATATTTGATATCAACTGGCTTATTTGATTATCCGAGTGATTGACAAAGTATTTTATTGCATCAAAATTTTCATCATAGTAATGAATGCTGTACTCATCGAATACAGATTTGATTACCGGATTAACTGAATGCATCTGGTCGGCTTCAAGTTCTGAAAGAATATACTCGGCTACATAAACAACTTCGGTGACGCTGGTCTCCACGTTATCTACTTCAAATATTTTATGTAGACCATATTTAATCAGGAGCTTCAACAACTCACGCTCCTCAACTTCACAGGGATTGGTCTCCGGCACCGGAATTGGCAACGGCTGGCTTTTTACGCTGGCTTCTTTTATAAGATCACGTTCCTGCTGCCTGTTTATCTCATCATCCGACTTAACCTTCAGGTTCCGGATTTCGTTATACAGCACAGTCTCACGAACGTCGAGCAGACGACTGCACTCCTTGAGGTATTCCGACCTTACGATTTCGGCAGGTATCACTGAAATTGAACGCACGATATCGGTGATTAACTTTGCCCGGCTGATCGGATCGTCGGCGACTCCGACCAATAATAGTTTTGTTTTAAACTTTATAAAATCGGTTTCGTTTTCACGGATATACGCTGCAAGTTGCGAGGCGCCCATCGATCGCGAAAATGAATCAGGATCTTCACCTTCGGGCAAGGGCAACACCTTTACATTGATACCTTCCTCGAGAACCATGTCGATTCCGCGCATGGAAGCTTTTATACCCGCCTGGTCGCCGTCGTAGATAATGGTCACATTGTTTGTAAACCTGCGGATTAACCTGATCTGGTCTATGGTAAGCGAAGTTCCCGATGAAGCCACAACATTCTCGATGCCCGATTGGTGAAGCGAAGTCACGTCGGTATATCCTTCCACAAGATAGCATTTGTCTTCCTGGATAATGCTTCTTTTGGCCTGGAAAATTCCGTATAAAACCCTGCTCTTATGGTAAATATCTGATTCGGGGGAATTCAGGTATTTCGCGATTGTTTTATCCTGTGTCAGGGTGCGCCCGCCAAAGCCGATTACACGGCCCGAAATTCCATGTATGGGGAACATCATTCGCCCCGAAAACCGATCCCGGATCCACTCTTCACGCTTGATGGTAAGACCTGTTTTTTCAAGATATTCCATCTTGTAACCTTCTTTGAGTGCAGCGGTGGTCATTGTATCTTTTCCCTCAGGGCAATACCCGATACCGAATTTCCGGATGATATCGTCCCTCATTCCTCTTTGTCGCAGGTAGGAGAGGCCTACAAGTCTTCCGGCATTGGTTTCCCAAAGCTGGTTGCTGAAGAATTTTTGGGCGAACTCCGATACAATCAGTTGACTTTCGCGGTCGTTGCGTTCTTTTACATCTTCGGGATTTTCTTCCTTTTCCCTGATTTCGATGTTGTATTTATGAGCAAGCCATCTCAGTGCATCGGCATACGACAGGTGTTCATGCTCCATTATAAAATTGACCGATGATCCGCCTTTGCCGCATCCGAAACATTTATATATTCCTTTGGCCTGCGACACATTAAACGAAGGGGTTTTTTCGTTATGGAAAGGGCATAGACCGATCATACTTGTTCCCCGTCGCTTTAAAGTGACGAAATCGCCCACTACATCCGAAATCTCTGCGGAGTCGAGTATTTGTTGTATTGTTCCCTGATCAATCATCCCAACAAAGGTAGTCAAAAACTACTTAGCGGGCAGTCATAAAATGTTCAAATAACACTTCGCAAATTGCCTTCTTATTTCAAATTAATTAGTTAACTTTACAAGGAGTTAGAAAAAAATCCGCCGAAATCTTTAATTGATTTGTAAAACGTGTTTCATTTTTGAAGTGTTTTCTACGCCTGAACTGCATCGCACCTAAAATTATTGCCTTATGAACCTATTTGTTGCAAAATTAAATCCGGTCACTACGACCAAGGATCTGCAAAAACTTTTCTCACATTACGGACTGGTTACCACCGTTAAAGTTATTTTTGATCATGGAACAGGAAGATCGAAGTGTTACGGTTTCATAGAAATGCCAAACGAACATGAAGCCCATGAAGCCCTGAAGGAACTGGACAATACCTTTTTCCAGGAAAATCTGATTACAGTCAGAGAATCGCAACCTCCTGAAGATACCGATAAACGGAATGGTTCGGCTCAATCATTTAGAAACAGAAGTATTCCTGAATACAAAGCCAATTCAGCAATAGTTGACAGATCACAGAGGGACAATAATAATCGCAGAAATTTCGGTTACAGGGGAAGTGATTACCGCAAATCCCTTTGATCATTATTTTCCTTTTTTTAGTTAAACTTGCAGTACGAAAGAATACTTTTCATGCCAGGTTGGTTTGGAGTAAATCGTAAAATACTGACGGGTTGAAAATTTGTAAAATCATAGTTTTCTTTTTTGTTTTGGTGTTAAGTTCATGTGAGGAAATTATTACCGTGGACCTTAAGAATGAGCAACCTAAAGTGGTGATAGAGAGTTTTATCACAACTGCTGATTTTCCGGTCATGGTAAAAATCTCCAAAAGCCAGGCATTCTTCAACCAAAGTGATTTTACACCGGTCAAAAATGCAGTAGTGCAAATCGAATACCTTTCTGTAAAAGAAAAACTAATAGAGAAAGGGGGTGGTTATTATGTGGCTCCAAGGACAAAAGGGGTGGCGGGAATAGTTTATGACCTCAAAATCATTACCAGCGGATTGACGTTTGGCGCCTCCGTTGAAGTGCCGCCTGTTGTACCGATTGATACCGTTTATTTCCAGCCCGGATTATTCCGAAATGATAGTCTTAATCTTGTGGTTAGTTTTCACGATCCGGCCACAACAGAGAATTATTACCGGTTGAAGTTATACCGCAACGGCCGTTATGCAATAAATGACTACTACCTTCTGACCGATAATTTTTCGGATGGTGAAAAAATTGTTGCCCCGGTGTATTACCGTTATTTTGCACCGGGAGATACCGTGGTTGTAGAATTGTTAAATCTTGAAAGAAACACCTGGCGATATTTTAAAGGGCTGAGTGAATCCGTTCAACAGGGAATTAATTCACAGGCTCCGGGCAACCCACCTTCCAACATCTCGGGTGGCGCCCTGGGAATTTTTGGCGCCTGGGGATATTCATCCTACCGGGTAAAACTTCCTTCAACGGTGAAAAAATAGCTGGCATCCCGAATTGATAACTGAGCATGCTCAATGACCGACAACCTGATCCATATAATTGCCCTGTCGTTGATTCCCGGCATCGGGAGCATCACCGCAAAGTCGCTTATTGCTTATGCCGGATCTGCCGAACAGGTTTTCCGTGAAAAGGAAAAGGCATTGCGTCAAATTCCGGGGGTAGGGAGTGTACTGGCAAAAAACATCATCAATTGTGAGGTGATGACACGTGCCGGCCGCGAGGTGGAATTTCTGCAAAAAAACGATGTCAGAGCCCTTTTTTACCTTGATGAAGATTACCCGCAACGCTTACGCGGATGTTCTGATGCACCCGTCATCCTTTATGTAAAAGGATATCCTTTTCTGAACTGCCCCAAAGTAATCAGCATTGTCGGAACCAGGCATGCAACGGAGTATGGCAAAAATCTTGTCGACCACTTTATCACTGCACTGGCCGAGAGAGGTTACCGCGCATTGATTGTAAGCGGGCTTGCCTATGGCATTGACATACAATCGCACAAGGCAGCATTACGAACAGGACTGCCTACCGTGGCAGTATTGGGGCATGGACTCGAAACTGTTTATCCGTCGCTGCATACGGCTATCGCGAAGGAAATGTGTGATAACCAGGGTGGGTTGGTGACCGACTTTTTGAGTAATTCGCCAATTGACCGGACCAACTTTCTGCGCCGGAACCGTATCATTGCCGGATTGGCGGACGCCACAATTGTGGTTGAGTCGGCTAAAAAAGGGGGTGCTTTGGTAACGGCCGATATTGCTAATTCGTACAACCGCGATGTATTCGCTTTCCCGGGAAAGGTCGGCGATCCATATTCTGAAGGATGTCATTTTCTGATCAAGTCGAACCGGGCCGTTTTGATGGAGACCGTCTCTGACCTGGAATATGTGATGAATTGGAGTCCTGCGCAAAGTCAGCCTGATGCGGTTCAGCCGTGCCTGTTTTACGATTTCACCCCCGACGAAAAACTGATTGTTGATCTGCTTCGTTCAGAAGGCGGAACTGCCATCGATTTAATTTGCATTAAAACAGCCCTTCCAATGAACAAGGTATCTCCGACCTTGCTCAATCTTGAATTTGCCGGAATTGTGAAAGGGCTGCCCGGAAAAGTGTTTAAAGTAATTTGAAAAGGTGATTGTACAAATTAATAGTGGAAACTGAAAAAGAATCCTGCAATTATCTAACTGAGTTCAAGCATGACGATTTCGTGATCATGTATTCGCGGAACAGCCAGGGTAACTACCCCCTCATTGATTTCAAATTGTGGTTTTTGAACTCATCCCTCAAGAGAAATCAATTGTATTTGGTAAAGAAGTAAAACCGATCACGTTTGTGAAATTGGTTGAATAACCAGAAACTGTAAAGAGGGTTAGAACAGAGGCTTAATTGGAAGGTGATGCTTTAAAAAGTAAATGGTTTGCAGATGAGAAAGCAGATGGTAGGGAACCAACTTTAAAGAGTTATTGGTTAGCAAATCCTAAGAAGTAATGAACTATGTACTTATAATACCGTCTTTGTCTTTGCCCTTGTCATAGTCCTTGTCCTTGTCAAAAAAATTTAATATTACTAAAGCCTACTGTGATGGTAGGCTTTTTTCATTTGTATAAATTAGGAATACGAGTTTGAAATCCCCAATTTCAAAAACCTATGATAATAAGTTTAACTTAAGTAGGTAGTAATAAAACTGTTTAGTATTTTTGAAAAATCTAAACCTAATAACTAAAAAATGAAACAATCCTACTCAATTAGCCTCTTCAGGTTATTTCCAAACAGCGGGGCAATGGATTTAAGCAAAGCCGGTGAGTTAGGCTATTTCAAAGTATATGACGCAATAAAGAATTTCTTCAAACCTAAACTAAATTAATATGAATCTTACCTATTTAATGAATTCCGCATTTGTACTTAATATTAAAAGCAAAAAAGACAAAGTAATAATTTCGGGTTTATGTGTTTGGAGCTTTTTAAATACCTTCATTTTAATAAGAAATAGTAGTGGATATTCAAGTTATAATGATGCTTCAACAGGTATAAAAATCATGTTTTTATATGGAAAGCCACTTATGAGTAATCCAATTGAATATTTTTATCCCTTCAAAGGAGCTTTGAATATGTATGATTATACAGAATACTTTGTTTATGTTGGAGGTGTATGGATGATTTACTTTTTGTACCATTATTTAAAAGGAAGTAAATTGTAAAATAAATTTTAACATAAAATTAAATGAAAAATTCGAACGCTTATATCCGACTCTTTTTTAAAGTAATCATTCCTGGAATTGTTGTTCTTTTTATTCCGGTTGCTATTATTGTTTTTTTAATTACAAGTGTATTTTCCGAAAAGAGCACGCCAAATGAATCAGCTTACATTAGTGCACCAACTGTAAATAACTATGTAGATTTAAATGCAAACGTTGTATTCAGCGGTACACAGTTCATTATATCAAACAATGATAAATTTGATTACAATGAAGTTAAAATGAAAGTTAATGATAAATTTAGTCTAAATGTACCTACTTTAAAAGCTGGAGATATTTATACAGTTGGACTGATGCAGTTTGCAGACGATGAAGGAAATAGATTTACAGTACTTCAAAAGCCTCAAAAGTTTTTTATTAGTTGTAGAACTGGAGAAGGGAGAGATGGATTTTATGGTGCGAAATGGAATTAATTTAATACATAACTGTAATATGATTCTTTTAAATATGAATGATACTATTCAAGCAGTGAATAATACATTAAACTATTCAGATGTATTTAAAAACATTATTACCATAACAGGAAGTATATTTGGTATTTATTGGGTAATATACCAAATAGTACAGGCGAGAAAGAATAATAAAGAAAAAGCATTAAATAATATATTAGAGAAGAAAAAACACAAAGAGGTAATAAAACCTGTTCTTAAATTTCAGGAACATTATAAAGATAGTGGTAACTATTTTGATGGATTACAAAACAATGGATTCATTCACTATCATATTAAAAATATTGGAGGTAGTGCAATATTATTAGAATATAATGCATTACTCCATAATTCAATGATATGTAATATTAATAAATATTTGGGTAGGACACTTATGACAGATGAAGAATTCGTATTATCATTTGAACCAAATTCAAAGAGTAAATATATTGCTGATTGTTTGTGTCATTTTAAACTCACATTAGAAGATAATGAAAATAATAAGTACTATCAGATTGCAGAAGGTAGTTACATTGGAAATATTACATTTAGTCCTCCAGAAGAAATACTTTAACCACAATAAAATAATTACAAATGATACTAACAACGGTAATAAGTACAACTATTGAAAAAGCAGAAGTAATAGAATTTTACAAAGAAATGCTTAATAATCAATCTACGAATTTTTGGGCTTTGATTATTTTCTTTTTAACAATTACTTCCGCCTTAATTGGTGCAACATGGATTTGGAATTTTCATTATGCGAAGAAGCAGATTAAAAATGAAGTAGATGAACAAATAAGGGAAGCGGAAGAAAAATTGAATACTAAGTATGACAAATTACTAAATGACAGAATCGAAAGTATTGAAAGCAGTTTAAAAGAGAAATATGATAAGTTAATTGAGGAAGAGATTGTAAAAATTGAATCAAAGTATGACAAAAAGATTTTGGAATTAAATGCGGACACTTCAAGACTATTTTTTGATGTAGCCATTAAAGAAAATGATTATAAGGTTGCGGTTCTTTGGCTGATGTCGGCTCTTGACAGCTATATAAAATTAGCTTTTGAACAAGCAATCAGAGATACTATTGAAGAAATGCTCTTGATTTTGAAAAAGCTTAGTTTTGAAGAGGAAATTATTGATGGTATTATATTTAACTCTGATAAAATAATTTCAATTGTAAATAAAGCACCTCAAATACTTAATAAGGAAAAAGATGAAATTATTAAAATACTACAGAGTTTAAAGGCTGTACGCGCATGAAAAGAAATCGGAGTGTCTTTATTGCTGGTGCTGTAATACCTTGGGGAGCGAGTACAACTACTGAATTAACCAATTTATTGAAAGATGATGAAGTTTTTATTAATGATAAAGGAGAAAGAATAGGACTATACTTATTTGACTTATTAAGTTCAAACACTCCAGATAGATTATCTCCTAACTTTGAAACAATTCTCAATTTTATAGAGGCATTATATCAACTTAGGAATAAAGATAAGCCATTATTTAACAGTCAATTATTAAAGAGTTCATTTCGAATTAATGATTACTGTTTAATTAATGATAATATTAATACTAAACTTAATTCTTTTGAAAAATCAAATCCTAATCGGGAAGATGGTATATTCAAAACAATTTTTTTAAATACTGCTTTTGGTAATCATCGACACATAGGAGGTTATTTATTTTATCAGGAGTTATATTTCCATTTTGTTGTTATAATTATCAAACGAATTCAGGCATACGATAATCAACAAAATTTAGGAAGTTATTTAGAACTCAATAAATGTTTTGAAAATTTTTTAATGAATTCAAAACGAAATCGGGGATTGCTTAGGTATTATACTTTGAACTATGATTTACTTCCCTTTAAAATATTTAATGGTTTTTTTGATGGGTATAATTTTAATGGGAAAATAGATTTAGTGAGAATCATTAAGGAAAACTACATATATGTGTATTACAACTTACACGGTTCAATTATGATGGATTTTAATTGGCATAAATCGGGATATACTAATTCTTCATCCACACCAAGTACTTTTGACAATAATAGACTAATATCTTCTCCAATAATTACTGGATATAATAAAATTGATAGAATATTTGGGCAATCTTATGTCCATTTTTATAATAAGTTAATTGATGATTGTTACAATGCAGATGAAATTTATTTGATTGGTTATTCGTTTGGCGATAAACACATAAACTCAGCTATAAACGGAGCAATGCAAATAGGTAAGACTAAAATTACATTGATAGATTTATTAGATGTCAATGATTTGAACAAAAGACGAAGTTTTGTTTCCAATTACAATAGGACTAATCCCACAAATGAGTATTCATTAAATGTAATTGAACCAATCAACCCCCAAAAAGTACAACTACATCTAAACGGATTTAAAGAGTATTTAGAAAACTACTAAATCTTGAAGTATTGCATAATTTCACAAACTAGGACGAATAATTCCGTTCAATAATTTTTGAATGTGCATATTTGTACAAATAACTATTGTAAGCGGGCTAGCCTATGGCATCGACATACAATCGCACAAGGCAGCATTACGGACAGGTCTGCCTACCGTGGCAGTATTGGGACATGGACTCGAAACGGTATACCCCTCTCTTCATACAAGTATAGCGTAAGCATTCGGCCTAGTACATATTGTTTAATATTTTTTAGCCCTCTACCTTTGTTGAAAATATCCAACGATGAAACAGAGAAGAACAATGGCAGAAGCTACCACCATGATGGAGAACCGGCTGACAAGCGGACTGAGCGTACAGGCATTTTGTGTAGCAGAGAATATTAATCCGGCAACTTACTACTATTGGCGTAAGCGTCAAAAATTAAATGAGCATCCGGAATCCTCCCGGTTGATTCCAGTCTGTATTGAAAAACCAAAACACCAATCCGGCACGAACAGGGAGAATCTTGAACTCACCTATCCCAACGGTGTATGTCTTTCGTAAGCATTCGGCCTAGTACATATTGTTTAATATTTTTTAGCCCTCTACCTTTGTTGAAAATATCCAACGATGAAACAGAGAAGAACAATGGCAGAAGCTACCACCATGATGGAGAACCGGCTGACAAGCGGACTGAGCGTACAGGCATTTTGTGTAGCAGAGAATATTAATCCGGCAACTTACTACTATTGGCGTAAGCGTCAAAAATTAAATGAGCATCCGGAATCCTCCCGGTTGATTCCAGTCTGTATTGAAAAACCAAAACACCAATCCGGCACGAACAGGGAGAATCTTGAACTCACCTATCCCAACGGTGTATGTCTTTCGGTTCCCATAGGATGTGAGCTGAACCTGATCCGTGAACTGGTTCTGATCATGTAAGGCATGTTATCATTATCGGATAATTTACAGTATTATTTGTGCACCGGCGCCACAGATATGCGCAAGGGCTTTAATACGCTTTGCGGAGTGGTGCGTTCCCAGATGGGCCGTGATCCCTTGAGCGGGGAGGTTTTCATTTTCATTAATCGTCCGCGCAGTACAATCAAACTGCTTCACTGGGAAAGCGGTGGCCTGGTTCTATATCACAAACGCCTGGAATCAGGAGGATTTGAACGTCCCGCTTACGATGAAAAACAAAACTCTTTCCAAATGAAATGGACGGAGCTTGTAATGATGATCGAAGGGTTGTCGATGAAAAATATCGTACAACGTAAACGTTTTGTTTCGACGTTTGCGACGGGAAAAGAAGATAAAAATAGATACACGAAACAGCACACTTTTTAACCGGTAAATAGTTTGTTTTTTAGCAAAAAAAGATTGAAAATAATCTATTTTATTTGCATAAAATAGTTGCCTAATTCATTGGTTTTATGTATCTTCATGCCATGAAAACAAGGGATTTAGCACCGAAAAACGAGACCTCTGAGCAGAAAATTGAGCGCCTGGAAAAAGGGATCATCGAGCGCGATTCTAAAATTGAGAAGCTGACCTCCGAGCGTGATGTAACAATTCAGAAACTGCTCGCTGAGCGTGACGCGACAATCCAAAAGTTAATTAACGAGCTGATTGCCCTACGGCGCAGGATGTTTGGCCGCAGCAGCGAACGTTTTGTTCCGGAAGATCCCAGCCAACTGTCTTTAGCCTTTGACGGACAGGAAAGCCTCCCCGAAGAACTGGCGGTTGAGCCCGAAAAAACAGGAGTCACCTATACCCGTAATAAAGAGAATAAGGCAAAAGCAGTACGCTGTGCTATCCCCGATTCGATTCGTCGTGAAGAAGTTGTCATTGAACCGGAAAACATCCCTGAAGGCGCCGTGCGAATCGGGGAAGAGATTACCGAGAAACTTGCATATATCCCGGGAGAAGTATACGTACTGCGCACTGTTCGACCAAAATATGCCCTTCCACAGGGAGGAGGCATCAGGATCGCTGATCTTCCCACACAGGTATTACCAAGATCAAACGCAAGCGCATCGCTTCTGGCATACCTGTTAATTTGTAAATTTTTGGATCACATCCCCTTTTACCGGCTGCTGGAGATCTTCAAGCGACAAAAGATCTTCATTGCGGCATCGACCGTAAACGGATGGTTCTCCGATACGGTCGATCTGCTAAAACCCTTATATGAAACACTGAAAAAGGATGTGCTATCATGCGATTACATTCAAATTGATGAAAGCACTATCCCGGTTATGGATAAAGATCACCCGGGGAGCACAAGAAAGGGATACCATTGGATTGTTCGAAGTCCGATGCAAAATCAGTTGTTTTTTCATTACCAAGATGGTAGCCGCGCCCAAAAGGTCGTTGTAGAACTATTGCGATCATTCCAGGGAGCAGTCCAGAGTGATGCCTATGGCGCTTATGATATCTACGAAAATAAAAAAGGCGTTTTACTTCTCGGCTGCATGGCCCATGCCCGGCGTAAGTTTGAACAAGCCTTAAAGGACGATCCGCAGAGAGCCGGATATGCATTAAAAATAATCCGTGATTTATACGCCATCGAGCGGGAGGCTCAGGAAATGGAGCTATCATATGATAAGATCAGGCAAATACGGGAAGAGAAATCATACCCGATAATCAAAGAGTTTGAGAAATGGCTGATCGAAAACTGCACAAAAGTTTTACCCAAAAGCCTTATCGGAAAAGCTATCGCATACACTTATAATATTTATCCCCGCCTTGCACGTTATGTACTCGACGGAAGATACAATATCGATAATAACGGGGCTGAAAATGGGGTTCGCCCCCTGGCATTAGGTCGGAAAAATTATATGTTCTGTGGAAACAACGAAGCAGCCGAACGAACAGCCATTATCTATTCCTTGTTGGGTACTTGCAAGGTAGCAGGAGTCAATCCAACACTATGGCTCACCGATGTGTTGAACCGGCTGCCTGATCACTCCGTTCTCCGATTAAGTGAACTGCTCCCCGCAAACTGGAAACCGATCGAATAGAATCCTGTCGAATCCAATATCCATCATATCCCCAAAAGGAACGAAATCGACCCCGTACCAGGCCGCATACTTACTGTCTTTCGGTTCCCATAGGATGTGAGCTGAACCTGATCCGTGAACTGGTTCTGATCATGTAAGGCATGTTATCATTATCGGATAATTTACAGTATTATTTGTGCACCGGCGCCACAGATATGCGCAAGGGCTTTAATACGCTTTGCGGAGTGGTGCGTTCCCAGATGGGCCGTGATCCCTTGAGCGGGGAGGTTTTCATTTTCATTAATCGTCCGCGCAGTACAATCAAACTGCTTCACTGGGAAAGCGGTGGCCTGGTTCTATATCACAAACGCCTGGAATCAGGAGGATTTGAACGTCCCGCTTACGATGAAAAACAAAACTCTTTCCAAATGAAATGGACGGAGCTTGTAATGATGATCGAAGGGTTGTCGATGAAAAATATCGTACAACGTAAACGTTTTGTTTCGACGTTTGCGACGGGAAAAGAAGATAAAAATAGATACACGAAACAGCACACTTTTTAACCGGTAAATAGTTTGTTTTTTAGCAAAAAAAGATTGAAAATAATCTATTTTATTTGCATAAAATAGTTGCCTAATTCATTGGTTTTATGTATCTTCATGCCATGAAAACAAGGGATTTAGCACCGAAAAACGAGACCTCTGAGCAGAAAATTGAGCGCCTGGAAAAAGGGATCATCGAGCGCGATTCTAAAATTGAGAAGCTGACCTCCGAGCGTGATGTAACAATTCAGAAACTGCTCGCTGAGCGTGACGCGACAATCCAAAAGTTAATTAACGAGCTGATTGCCCTACGGCGCAGGATGTTTGGCCGCAGCAGCGAACGTTTTGTTCCGGAAGATCCCAGCCAACTGTCTTTAGCCTTTGACGGACAGGAAAGCCTCCCCGAAGAACTGGCGGTTGAGCCCGAAAAAACAGGAGTCACCTATACCCGTAATAAAGAGAATAAGGCAAAAGCAGTACGCTGTGCTATCCCCGATTCGATTCGTCGTGAAGAAGTTGTCATTGAACCGGAAAACATCCCTGAAGGCGCCGTGCGAATCGGGGAAGAGATTACCGAGAAACTTGCATATATCCCGGGAGAAGTATACGTACTGCGCACTGTTCGACCAAAATATGCCCTTCCACAGGGAGGAGGCATCAGGATCGCTGATCTTCCCACACAGGTATTACCAAGATCAAACGCAAGCGCATCGTTTCTGGCATACCTGTTAATTTGTAAATTTTTGGATCACATCCCCTTTTACCGGCTGCTGGAGATCTTCAAGCGACAAAAGATCTTCATTGCGGCATCGACCGTAAACGGATGGTTCTCCGATACGGTCGATCTGCTAAAACCCTTATATGAAACACTGAAAAAGGATGTGCTATCATGCGATTACATTCAAATTGATGAAAGCACTATCCCGGTTATGGATAAAGATCACCCGGGGAGCACAAGAAAGGGATACCATTGGATTGTTCGAAGTCCGATGCAAAATCAGTTGTTTTTTCATTACCAAGATGGTAGCCGCGCCCAAAAGGTCGTTGTAGAACTATTGCGATCATTCCAGGGAGCAGTCCAGAGTGATGCCTATGGCGCTTATGATATCTACGAAAATAAAAAAGGCGTTTTACTTCTCGGCTGCATGGCCCATGCCCGGCGTAAGTTTGAACAAGCCTTAAAGGACGATCCGCAGAGAGCCGGATATGCATTAAAAATAATCCGTGATTTATACGCCATCGAGCGGGAGGCTCAGGAAATGGAGCTATCATATGATAAGATCAGGCAAATACGGGAAGAGAAATCATACCCGATAATCAAAGAGTTTGAGAAATGGCTGATCGAAAACTGCACAAAAGTTTTACCCAAAAGCCTTATCGGAAAAGCTATCGCATACACTTATAATATTTATCCCCGCCTTGCACGTTATGTACTCGACGGAAGATACAATATCGATAATAACGGGGCTGAAAATGGGGTTCGCCCCCTGGCATTAGGTCGGAAAAATTATATGTTCTGTGGAAACAACGAAGCAGCCGAACGAACAGCCATTATCTATTCCTTGTTGGGTACTTGCAAGGTAGCAGGAGTCAATCCAACACTATGGCTCACCGATGTGTTGAACCGGCTGCCTGATCACTCCGTTCTCCGATTAAGTGAACTGCTCCCCGCAAACTGGAAACCGATCGAATAGAATCCTGTCGAATCCAATATCCATCATATCCCCAAAAGGAACGAAATCGACCCCGTACCAGGCCGCATACTTACAGTATAGCGAAGGAAATGAGCCAATGCTTGAATTTCTGAAAAGATATCCTGCAATTGTCTAGCTGAGTTCCAGCATGACGATTTCGTGATCATGTATTCGTGGTACAGCTAAGGAAACTACCCCTTCCTTGATTTCAAATTGTGGTTTTTCTCCTCTTACCAGCAATTGTACCCCTTCGACCTTCGGGCCCTGCGGAATAGTGACACTTACTTCGACATCAACCGGTATCAGTTCTCGGAAAGGTCCTTTCATCATCATCGGATTGGTGAGGTTCACAAGATGAACGGTCATCGATCGTTCCTGGCGCCAGACGGTCACATCAATTACCCCGGGACCTTTCACCTCAACCAAAGGCTTCTCGTTAAGTGCCCAGAGAATGGTGTTGCGAAGAAGCTTCCCGTGATCGGCCGACATGATCTGCCAGAATGTACGGTCAATATCTCCGGGAAAATAGGCAACGCGCCCTTTGCCGGTGTCCCGAAGATATAGCCCGCGGATATTCGTTTCCGGAACACGCGGATAAACATCCTCCATGGGAAGGTCCGGATAAGTCGGGATCAGGGTTACCGGAGACGGAAATTCGCTACGGGGTGATACCTTGACTTCGTAAATTGTATTAATAATCCTGTAGGCATCTTCGAGATCTTTCACAACCGGATGGAACTGGCTGGTTGAAGGATCATTTTTCAACCGTAAATAACTGTTCTGCATAGGGCCTTCCACTTTCTGATCATACGAAACTCCGAACAGGTTATTCAGTCCAAAATCTTTTCTGGTATTACCTTCAACATCGTAAAGTGAAGTCTCAAAAGTGGCTACGATGCTCCCGCCACCCTCAACGAACCGGCGAAGCTGATCACACTGCACATCAGAAAGTGAAGCAATATTGGGTAGCACCAGCAGTTTGAAAGGTTTCAGGTGTTCCGGATCCAGCAAACTGGCATTGACCATTTCGAAAGGGATGCGATTTTCCAACAGAGCATGGTACATGCCGGAGGAATGGTCATTATTTTTCTGCTGCCATGCTTTACTCCCGTAATTCGGATTCTGTTCTGAAAACACCATCCCCACGCGCGCTATCGGGGCAATATTCCGAAGATAGGTCTCGTTCCTGAACAAAACCTGGTAAATTTTATCTACTGTATCGAGCCACCGGCGGTCGTAGATAACTCCCGAAAATTTGGTGAACCAGGGGCGCATACCATTGGCGGTAGCCTCGGCCACCCACACCCTGATTTCGGCATCACTTTGTACCGAATCCTTCCAACGGTATGGCTCTTCGATACCGACACTGAAAATTCCGCCCAGTGGTTTCATTCCGATGGATGCCCGCAACTCCTTGGCAACCTTGCCGTTTGACCATGGTGGTATTACCCCGCTCCGTGCCTGGTGATCGGTAAAAACAATATCCGACAGTTTCCCGGTAATTACCTTGTCAGGAAAGCCATTCGGAATAAACCGCGAAGTTGATTTTTGTTTTCTGATGATGTCATCCCATAACACCCACAACTCTTTGAGACGCAGTGTGCTCCATTCGTTATACTTTACCCATACGGGATCAAAACGGTTGGTATTCCGTGGAAGTTCCAATCCGGCAAATGTTTTGAAGTTCCGGGTGCAATGCTCACAATAGCAAATTCCATGGCCTGCCCAGCGGTTCGAGAATATTCCGTCGGGCTGGTATCTCTCCATGATCTCGTTATGCACCTGTGTCATGAATTCGAAATTGTACGGACCAAGGGCGCAGGTGACCCACAGATCCGGATTTGACCAGTGGCGCCGTTTTTCACCATTGGCAGTCACTGCAATCCAGTCAGGGTGGGCATCATATACATTCTGCCTGACTGCATGAGGATCGGTGCGGGCCATTACCGACATATTCATTTTGCGGCAACCCTCCACCAAATAGCCAAACGGATCTGAATTTCCAAGCCAGTTGCTCCGGTGATGAAGCGGGACATCAGTAGGATAATAGGCCACAATTCCTCCCGCACTGAGGCAGGCGGCATCGGCATGAATCCGGCTGAAATAGCTCAGCCAGAAATCGGGATCGAACCGGCCGGGATCATTTTCCACCAGGGTGAGCTGGGCCCACCTCATTGGACGATCGTACCAGGTATCTTTCCCTGTCGTGCCAAAGTAGGCCAATGCCGGAGACCCAACCAATGCAATGGTACCACCGATACTGGTTCTCTTTATAAATTGTCTTCTCTTCATATCCGATTTTTAAACTGGCAGAATTTTGGAATGTTGCACTTTTAACTTTTTACAACCAGGTGTTTCCTGATAAAATCAGGATCAATGTCCACACCTGAACCATATCCGGTCGGAACTTTAATCATACCGTCTTCGACAGTCAAAGGTGATGTTTTACATTCAAAAATCACATCCGTTTTAAGTCCCTTGAATTCATGATAGGGCAGCGCATTGGGTAAGGCCGAAACAAAATGAATCATGTAGAGGAATCCGAGTCCTCCGCCGGTCATATGAGGCGTACATTTTTTCCCCATCGCATCCGCCATAAGTGCCACTTTTTTTGCCCGGATCATTCCGCCGAAATAATAGAAGTCGGGTTGAACAATCTGAAGTCCATCATTCGCGATCAGCCATCGGAATCCGTGAAGGCTGTATTCCTGTTCGCCGCCAGCCACCGGAATTTTAAGGGCATCAGCTACCTGTTTCGTTTCTTCATACCAGTCGAAAGGAACAGGTTCTTCGAAAAACTCAAATTTGTATTCTTCGAGTAATTTCCCCACACGAATGGCCTCATCAACCGAATAGAACCCATTGGAATCGGCATAAAGCACCATTTTATCGCCAAAGGTTTTGCGCACAAGCGGAATAATCGTCTCTGTTCTTCCTGCAGGACCAACTGCCTTCATGTCTTCAGTGCCGAACATAAGTCCGCCAACTTTTATCTTCAATGCTTTGGCTTTGTACTCAGCAACATCTCTGGTTATCAATTCCATTGATTCTTCAACCGGTTTTTCACGGTATTCAGTTGCCTGGTAAACAGCCACCTTTGGATGGTGAATATCACCTATGAGCTGACCGATTGATTTTCGGGCAATACGCCCCATCATATCGAGAATGGCGAATTCGATGGTAGCCAGGGGTACGCCAAGCGCCATCCCGCTCAGGCGGAAATTAAGCTTGTAGATATAAACTTTTTCAATGATCATATCCAGTTCGCGCGCATCCTTGTTAATGAAAAACGGTTGAACCAAATCGGGAAATATCGGGTACAGCGATTTAAGCTGTCCATGGCCAACCGATAATCCTTCAGCACCGTCTTTTGATCTTACACGGCAAATAAAACTATTTTTAAAACGCAGTAATTCAACTGTTTCGATAATAATGGGATTTGGAAAGAACTCCTTTCTGAAGATAGGTTGTGCCAGTATTTCGTCAAGCCTGGCATAATTTGGGTTGATGGCCTTTGAGGCAGGTCCTGTGGTTTCTGATCCGCGCGAGGAGAGGGGTAATGCAGCAGCCAGGCCACCGGCCAGGGCTGTTCCGATAAATTGACGTCGGTTGGTTTCCATGTAAATTTATTTAGTTTGTATTGGCTTTTTTTTATAAGGTCATCCCGATTTAACAGATCCTGACACCAGGAAATTAATTTTTATTAAATGCAATTGGGTTAATTAACATATTTAAGTTATCACTACTACTTCATGATCAAGAATTGAACTGATTTCGAACCGGCACCATCCGTTTTCAACTGTTACCGCGATTTTTTGATTGGAAACGAGCGGTTGCAGATTTTTCCCACCGACATCTGCCGGAATCCTGACACTTACAGTCAGCGGACCAACCAGAATAAGCTCATCAACCGGCTGGCGCCATGTTCCGGTACTTGTCAGATTAACAATGTGCAAAACCAATCTGCCAGGCTGTTTGTAAAGGTGGCAATCGAGCAGACCTTTGCCATCGACAATAAGAGGGATATCATCTTTCGATGCCCAACGGATGATATTTGCCAGGAGGTTCCCGTGATCCGGTAAATTATATCGTCCGAATTGCCTGTCAATATCAGCAGGTAAAAAAACGATCCGGTTTCCGTCCGGATTTGTCTTCACGATCAACCCCGGAATACCTGTTTTCGTTGTCCGCATCCAGGCGGTTTCAGGAGGATAAATGGGAAATGAGGGAATGAATGTCATCAAAACATCTGTTCCCGGATCTGTCCTGATCGGATCCAGCATCCCGCCAAAAGGCAGTATGTCAGTATCTTCAAAGCCATTTAATGCTGCATGACGTTCGCTGGTAACAAGCGGTTCGGTCCCGTTTTTGGGTCCGTCAACCCGGGCACGCAACTCTGGCGTAAGACGAAGGTAGGTATGCAAAGTATCGGCGGCTCTTTTAATACGGGTCTCTTCCGGGATGGTCTTGCCCGGCTCAACTACGTGAGCGCCGAACAGATCGCCAAGGGCATAGTCTGGCCGCTGTTCTCCCCATTCATCGAACAGGCTACTCTCTCCTGACGCGATCAGGTTACCTCCGTTTTTCAAAAAGCGCCGGACACTTGCAACCTGGTCATCGGTCATAACTGCAAGATTCGGTAGCACTAAAAGCGAAAACTGATTTGCGTCGCGGTCGATATGATCGGCATGGACAGGAAGATAGGGTATCCGTGCCCGCAGGAGAGCCTGTGTCATACCGCGCCAAGGTAGCTCAACCAACTGTTCCGTGGAATCATGTCCGTAGAAATCAGTATTTTGTTGTGACCACACGACACCAACTGTGGCCAGTGGTTGCCGGTTGATCAGAAATTCCTCGTGTGTTTTATGCCAGGTGAAAACCGGGGCTGAGGTATGGTACATGCGGCGATCTTCGTGGTAGGCGCCAACATGATGCCACCACGGCTGAATGCCTCCGGCCAAACCATCGATCATCCACATTTGTGCTTCAGGTAACGGCTTTGACGACAACCGAAAGGTCGGTCTGCCTGCCTGGTACATGGCCATGCTTTCAGGAATAAGCTTGTCCCATCCTAAAAGTCCATGAATCAGTTTACCAATGTTGCCGTTTTGCTGAAAACCATCCGCATCATTACGCGCCTGGCTGTCGAGCATAATAAGTTCAGCTCTTTTACAAATCTCTTTGTAGTCGCGAAAACTTTTGCTTTGTCCGCTGACAGAGCCACTGTTCATTCCTGCCCAGATGCAGTACTGCCCCCCTGCAGACCTGGTGGTTTTGTTATTCAGATCCCATATTTCGAGGCGGCGGTCATAATTCCAGCGGATCCATTCCTTGTACACCTGATTACTCCAGTTTGCTTTAAGCGGGATCTCCATTCCGGAACGTTTATAAAAACTCTTTTTGCAATTCTCGCAATAACAGATTGAATCGCGACCCAGGCCGCTCCAGCTATTATCAGTAAATCCTTCAGGATGATACAACTGTATGATCTCGCACAAAATTTCAGGGATATGCTCATTGTAGTAAGGACTATTGACACACGTAATATACAGATCAACCGCTTTGTAGGGATTGCCGACAGAATCTATGGCAAACCAGTCGGGATGTGCCCGGTAGAACTCCTCATGAGCCCGGTTTGAGTCCATTCGGGCAAAAACTGCAATTCCATCCTCGTGGGCAGCTTTGCATAAACTGCCGAAAAGATCCAGGCCCCCAAGATATTGCGCCTGGCGATGAAGGGGTACTTTGCTTGGATAGTAGGCCACAATACCTCCTGCATTTATAATAACACCTTGGATATGTGTGGTTTTCCAGTAATTGCGCCACCACGAAATATCGTAGTTGACCGGGTCTTTTTCGGTAATATTGGTCTGACCCCAACGGGTTATCCGGCGATACCATGGAACATCCTCTCCTGCATTGCTTTTACTGATCGTCTCATTTGCTGAGAGTACACCAGGAACATTTACGGCAATAGTGCCCGCCACAACGAAGGATTTCTTTAGAAAAGAGCGTCGATTTTCACCACGATTTGAAATAGCCTTGCCGACATCAATATTTGCCAATTTCCGGTTGTTCATAAAAGGGGGATATTTCAATGATTTAGTAATATAACAGGATCATCGTAAGCGGTTAAAGATCGTCAAATATATCCCTTTTTTTTAAACAAAATATCGTAAAATTAAAGATAGGGGAAGGGAATTTTGATGGAAATAATATGGCATTGATAAGCGTTTTATAAATCGGTAAAAATATTAATGCTCTAATATTTATAAGTCAGATTGACGGCTTCGAGGCATAAAAGTAGAAAAGAATGAGTGTCCCGGGAAAACGTTAGAAGTATTTGAACTTGCCAAATAATATTCCTGACCCGAAACATTCCTATCTTTGCATTTTTAAGAAAGACGGGATTTTTGATGGAGAATAGTACAGAACAAAAAGTAAATTTAACCGAATTAGAAATAAACAGCTGCATTTCTGTTTTAGAACATTTACTGCTGAATGGTGATCAGCTTATTCACCTGTCAAACGAGCAGCGTCTCAGGCTGATGAAGGCGGCAGGACAAATAACCCGGCCAGACAAGGCAGAAATATACAAGCGGAATAAAAGTGTAAAAGTTGCCAGGAGACAAGCCGAGATTACGAGTAACCGCAATGCTCGTGCTGCTACCAGTATCCGCAGCGCACGGACTACAGGTGTATTTGAAGCACCCCTGCAGGTTGCCCTCCCGGCTGGTCCTTCAACGGGTGAGAAGCATTTCCTGGTCTCGGAGCAAAATTGTTACATCTGTAAGAAACCATACCTTGAGATACATCATTTTTATGATTCAATGTGTAAGGAGTGTGGTGATTTGAATTATGCCAAGCGGTTTCAAAGATGCGATCTTACCGGCCAGATTGCACTTATCACTGGATCGAGGCTTAAAATCGGGTACCATGCCACATTAATGATGCTTCGCTCAGGGGCTACTGTTATTGCGACCACCCGCTTTCCTGCAGACTCGGCAATCCGCTTTGCCAGGGAAAAGGATTTTACGGAGTGGGGCCACCGGCTCCATATCTATGGCCTGGACCTGAGACACATCCCAAGCGTTGAGTTGTTTGCATCATATGTAGAGCAGAAATATGAAAGGCTTGATATTTTAATCAATAATGCAGCACAAACGGTCCGCCGGCCTTCAGGCTTTTACTCCCATTTAATGGACAACGAGACACTTCCGTTTCATCAGCATTCGGGAGACGTTCAGTTGCTTCTCTCGCATCATCAGCAATGTTTGAAAGAAATTGATAATTTTAATCATCCCGGTGATAAATCCTCAAAAGCTTTGGCTGTTTCATGGAACGGGCAGGAGCCGGGCATTGGCATCAGGGCATCGGCGCAGCTTTCTCAAATACCCTATAAATTTGATAATTCCATCGATGCAGCGGAGGCCTTCCCGGAAGGAAAACTCGATGCCGATCTTCAGCAGGTCGATCTGAGGAGTAACAATAGCTGGCGATTAAAACTGGGACAGATTGAAACGCTCGAAATGGTTGAAGTACAGCTTGTAAATTCCATCGCCCCGTTCGTAATATGCAATCGTCTTATCGCCCTGATGAGGAGAGATTACACAGGCAGGAAACATGTTGTGAATGTATCGGCAATGGAAGGAAAGTTCCATGGGTTCAAAAAGGCCGACCGCCACCCGCACACCAACATGGCGAAAGCATCACTCAATATGTTAACACATACTGCAGCCAGTGATCTTGCCAAGGATGGTATATTTATGAATGCAGTAGATACAGGATGGGTTACCGACGAAGATCCTGTTGATTTGGCAAAACATAAACAAGAAGTTCACGATTTTCAGCCACCATTGGATATTGTAGATGGTGCAGCCCGCGTTTGTGATCCGTTTATTGACGGAATTAATACCGGGAAACACTGGAGCGGAAGGTTTTTAAAGGATTATTTCCCGATAAGCTGGTAATTGGGGAGATGTTGGGAAAATTTGCCAATTTGTCAATTTGTCAATGTGCCAATGTGCTTATGCTTTCCGATTGGATTAGGAGCAACACCTGGATTTTGTAGGAATCATGGAATCGAAGATCAGTGCTTCTAAACTTAGATCCGTGAGCTGACGGGCGTGTTATTCGCTCTAATTCGTAATTCAGTATCGCCAAAGCCTGGTATGAATTCGCGTTATCCCGCAGGGATCCGTCAGCTGACGGATGACCCCGGGTAAGCGATTCCGGATTCTATAAAATATTAATGGCTCAAACCTTATTCGGAATCGTGCCACCCGGGGTAAGGAGATTAACAAAAATACGGCGCAACTGCACTCTTAATTGAAAATCGAACCTGCCATGCGCCGCAAGATTCGAAAGGGCGAAGTTGAGAAGTTGAGAAAATTTGCCAATGAACACCTCAACCAACAATAGTAATGACTTAAATTATGGCGGTGAGTAACCCTTATTCCCTTGATAGTCCCTCATTATGTGCCATATGGCCCGAAATAGAATAACTTTTAAAAAGAAGTTACATAAGAGAAAAATTCACTTCGTCATATACTTTTCCTTATTCCTTTATTTTGGGTAAAAGAACCTTTCGATAATCTTCAGCACATCCGGGGGATTTAAAATAAGGGAATAAGGGAACTGTTTTTTTAGTATGCTTTCTACTAAGGGAATAAGGATTAAACTTTGTACAAATTCCCCGATTCCTCCCGATTCTCAGGACTAGTAGCTGACGGGCGTGTTATTCGCTCTAATTCATATAATTCGTAATTCAGTAACGCCAAAGCCTGGTATGAATTCGCGCTATCCCGAAGGGATCCGTCAGCTGACGGATGACCCCGGGTAAGCAATTCCGGATCTTAAATTAATTTATTGAAATCGAGCCTATTCGGAATCGCGCCACCCGGGGTAAGAGCGAACAACAAAAATGCGGCGCAACTATTCCCTGAATTGAAAATCAAAAGTTCTGTGCGCCGCAAATTCCAGGGTGGATCGGGCGAAAGGGAGAAATGGCGAAAAGGCGACGGGTGAATGGGCTGTCAAGGACGAGTCAGTCAGTCATCATGTAGAGAGCCATGTAGAGACGCACGGCCGTGCGTCTCTACATAAGGGTTTATCTCTTTATTAGGGTACGCCCAAATTGTCACGCAAAGACCGCAAATACCGCAAAGAAAAAATCGATAATAAGTAGTTTTTTAGAAGAGAGTGGGAATCCCGGGTATGGCTTATTATGAGTTCCTGCCACACGAAAATCAGTTAAAAACTATTCGCTTTCTGCCGCAATTAGCTGTAAATTAAACCTGTTTTTTCTTTAAAAAAGGATTGAATATTTTGGTATTTTTGAAATATTATTTTTAACTTTATTAGGACTGGAGTAAAATTATTATCCCCCGGTTGCGACTGAGAAAACTGCGCAAATAACCATCAATCAACCATTAAATCTTTGTTTGGTATCAGCCCCGTCAACTCTCTGCAAAATTTACAAATAAAGGTTTATGATTAAGTGAAAAATAGTGTTTTATATCTAAAGCCATGAAGAATAAAAAATTTCTGATCTTATTACAAGCTGTAATTTTTGTTGTTTTATTTCTGAATTTTTGTGTGGCCCAATCCCCCGCAATAAATGTCAGGATGGATGAAACTGCTGATCCCGACACAACTAATCGTATAAACGGAGAGTTTGACATTCCGGAATTACAAATAACTCCTTCTCCGGAATCAATGCAGCAATATACTTTTTCGGATTCGGAGAGGATTATTGATTATGATGTTTCACCTGCCGGGATGAATGTTGCCACTCTTGTCGCAGAAAAAAACGGAATTTGCTTTATTAAATTCTGGAAGGCTGGAGAAAAAGAAATCTCACAAAGTTTCGCATTACCGGATGGACTGGTTGCCAAAGCCATTACCTGGCATCCAAACGCAAATGCTCTTTTTGTGATGGGGGTAAAAGACTCCAAATATCAAATTTTTAAGATAAAAACAGGTGAAAAGAAGTTGATTTGTAAAAGTATTTATTCGTCACCCAATCAATTACGAAGGCTTGTTGTTTGCCCAAGGCCATTTATTACGGGCAATCCATATACCATTGAATTTTATACTTATCGTCTGTTTTTTGGAATGGACAAGGGGGATAAGAGTTTTCGAATTGTTTCAATTACAGAGAACGGGAATAAATTCTACCAGGTACTGGGGCCTGCCACGACGTTTACCAAGGCTGATACTGAAGAACCAGCACCCAGTGAAATGGAAACTGATTGGGCTTTACCTATAGCATTTCATCCGGGTGGTCATCAGTTAATCTGGGAGGATAAGGGTAACAACTTTCATTGTGCAAGCTATAATTCAAGATATTGGGGAAAATCCAGGCCAATGGATTTAGGGGTCAATAAAATCGGATCAATTACACCAACGCCCAATGGATTAGGATTGATTCATTGGCAAAACGACAAACCTGGTATTGGTATTTATTTACTTGCTTCAAAAAAGGAAGAGGCACAATTACCGGAATATCAATTTATTTCCACTCCATCCTCGACTCCTGATGGAAAAGGAATTATTGGGTTGACCCGTTCGGGCAACAGGTATACGCTTAACTATTTGCCGGTAAAGGTTCCTTTGTCGGATGTCGTAAATGCATGGATGTATGCCACTTCGAAAGAAGAAACAAATCTTTTTCAGGCAAATTTTGGATTGTTTCGTCCGAACCAGGATGATCAGCTTTTTAAATTGTATGAAACTGAAAATTATTATTGCGAAGGTTATGACCGGAACTCACCCACCCGGCCCTATCTCGTATCGACTGATATTTTCTGGGAATTATTTGGTGCAGCTTACCAGGGTATTTTCATCGTGAAAGAAAGGGATGAAGCAATGCCTGACTTCTGGAAGTTTATTGCAGCAGCTTACAATTACCTCAAAAGCGGGGATCAAAAATCTGCATGGACAGCTGTTTTTGCCACTCTTCAGGATTTTAAAGCGGGCAATCTTCAAAACCCGGAAGTTAAAAGAATCCTTGATGAACAGGATGGTATTTCAGAAATTACAAAAACCGAATACGCGTATTCCGACTTAAAGCCACGGGGTCATTATGCTTCATCACCTGACATGGAGAATTATTTCAAGGCCTTTCGCTATTTCACGACAATCTGTAAGTCAAATCAGGATGCAATAAACGATCTTAATTTATTGCCGTTCGAAGTCAGGGCGCAGGCAGAGAAATGGATTGAAAATTACTCCGGATTTATTTCTCCTTCAAGATCTCCGTTGGTATGGGATACTAAAAAAGTTCCGGTTCCGGAATATTGCCTTTATCCTCAGAACGAGTTAACCGTATTTCCCTTATCGTGGGGTTTTGATAACGAGGTGCTTTACTCTACCGTTTTTCATCCACTCGTACCTGCAAACTACCAGTTACCCGGAAGATTGCTTCCATCCGGATTGGATCTTGCCACTGTTTTGGGCAATGGTCTTGCTGAAAAATTGCTTGAATCAGATTTTGCAAAATATCCGAATTTGAAAAGGGTAATCACTAGCCTGAAGAAAAATTACAAGGAAAATAACCAGCCATCGGGCCATTTGAATAATTTGTACGGCAACTGGATGGATGCGATAGCCGTTCAATGGGCTGATACCGTTAAGTCAACAAGCGGATTAATAGACAATAATATTTGGCAGGCGAAACGTTTGCAGACAGGTCTTGCAACCTGGGCAACCTTGAGGCACGCTACGGTTCTTGTAAATGAAAGAACAGCGGCGGAGTGCGGGGAAGGCGGTTTTGAAGAGATTTTGATGAGAGCTCCAAGAGGTTATGTAGAACCCGATCCCGATACATTTGGAGCCATCGCTGAATTATTCGAGACTGCCATTCAATATGTTTCTAAAACTATAGCGGATAAATCGGATTTTAGCGATTCTGAGAATGCTGCGAAAATCTCATTGTATGATGGAATAATCAGCCGATTGAAGGAAGTTGCCAAAGAAGCGCATTCATTTCAGTCAATGGCTGAAAAAGAAAGAAGAGGCGAAGTTTTAAGCGACGAAGAAAATTCAGAAATTCTTTTTATTGCCGGTGTTGCTGAGCATAACTTCCTTGTTTTTAACAGTCTGTCTAACAAGGATTATGCACTTTCCAATCCTGATCCCATTGCCAAGATTGCTGACGTGGCGGGTGGAGGCGAATATCATTTGCCTTATTTAATGGCTGCAGTCGGAAATACAATGGAGTGGAATCAAATTGTACCTTTTTATGGTCGACGCCAGATTGTAAAGGGTTCTGTTTATTCGTATTACGAATTTGAATCGAAACAACTTTTAAATGACAAGGAATGGCAGGAGAAAGCGAAATTGCAGGAATTTTTACCATGGATAAAACCGTTTATTACCATTCAAAATACCGGGGGTATGGCAAAAACCTTGTATTAATCTTTCTTGCTTATTGTTTATTGTTCCTTTGTAACAAAGCCCACGCACAAATAAAGATTCTGTTTGTCGGCGATATTTTGCTTTCCCGGAATGTAAATGCTGAGATTCAATCCAGGCATACATTCCCGTGGGAAAGGTTAAAATCTCATTTTCAGACGGCTGATCTTGTTGTCGGTAATCTGGAGGGGGCGGTGGGAGAAAATCCGGAACAAAAAATTTCAGCGGGAGAATCACCTGTATTTAGTATCGATAGTTCATCGGTTAATTTGCTGACTCAGGCAGGGTTTAATATAATAACTGTTGAAAATAACCATAGCCTGGACCTGGGAACAGCTGGAAAACTAAATACTATAAAATCACTGCAAAAACAGAGTATCACACCCGTTTCATATGAAAATTCCCCCTGGTTTTTCACGATAAAAGATACGGTAATTGCACTAATCGCGCTAAATATTGTTCCTGACAGAGATAGTCACAAGATCCGGATTCCATCAATTGAAACCCAACAGAAACTGAGATTGGCCAGAAGTATGGCGAATATTGTCATTGTATCCATACATTGGGGAAGTGAATTGCTCGCCTGGCCGGACAGAACACAACGGGAAACTGCCGGCTGGCTGATTAAAAACGGAGCTGATGTGATTATTGGAAGTCACCCGCATGTTATTCAAAAACCTGAAATCATTGAGGGAAAACCTGTGTTTTTCTCACTTGGCAATCACCTGTTCGATCAGAAATATCCCGAAACGAAAGAAGGGCTGATGGTTGAGATATGTATAGATAAAGGTGAATTTCAATGTGAAGGATTTACTACACATACCCAAAGGAACTCCTTTTACCCGGAAATAGTTGAGCGAATTGACTTTGGATTTAAACCTGTCAAAATGGTAAACGGCGGGTTCCGGATAAACAATTATTTGCTCAAACCCATGTCTGTTGAGGATGACGCCGGTAATAAAATTGTGTTTAAGGCTTATGAAAACAACCGGTTGATGTGGGAAACGCACCCAATCCCGGTTATTTCAATTGAAAGCGCGCAATTCGGCAAGGAAGGAGATCTGTTGTTTTTACTTGAGAAACATTATTCAAGACTCGATAAGGAAATTAATCTACGGCCGTATGTTTACAGTGTTGACAATAACGGCATCTATGCCCGGTGGAGAGGCTCAGCACTGGCATGGCCAGTCCTGGATGCTAAACTATCACCACTTGACCACAAAACACTGTGTGTTCTTCACAGGGGAGATTCATTTATAAAATTAGACAGCGCAAACTCAGGCAAACGTATCGCAGCATATACGTGGAATGGATTTGGTTTTACCGGGCTCGATAATCCGGCAGTTTGCAAAAGTTGTGAGACCATGTTTGAGGAATCACCTAATCCGTTTTGGTCACACTAACCAGCTTCACATTTCTTCGGAAAATTCTTTTTCACTCAGAAAGATATCACCTCTTATTTCATATCCCGGCTAAGATACGTCGCAATCAATGCATCGTCTTGAATATCATTATTATACAAGCCAGAGGTTGATTCTGCAAAAGAAAGGTTACCTTTGTGCCGAAATTAATAGGATTGAGAATGACGACATTTGAAGGATTTGGGATTGGTAAGTCTGTTTTAAAGGCATTGGCAGAGATTGGATTTACGACGCCTACCCCAATTCAGGAACAGGCCATACCCGTGATTAAATCGGGAAAGGATGTTTTAGGGATTGCCCAGACCGGAACCGGCAAAACAGCTGCCTATGTCATTCCGTTATTAATGAAACTGGTAAAAGCCGAAGGAAAAGATCCCCGGGCCATAATACTGGTACCTACCCGCGAACTGGCTATCCAGGTAGGCGAAGATATTGCTGAATTGTCGCAGTTTACTGATATCCGGCATGCCGCAGTTTATGGCGGTATTGGATGGACCAAACATGCCGCACTGCTCGAACCCGGTGTTGATATTCTTGTGGCTACTCCCGGTCGTCTGTGGGAACTTTACCGCGCAGGGGCCTTTGGCATGAAAAGCATAAAAACACTTGTTGTTGATGAAGCCGACCGGATGCTTGATATGGGATTTATGCCTCAACTGAATAAATTATTTGAGGTGATACCCCCAAGACGGCAAAATCTCCTTTTCTCCGCCACTTTCTCCGAAAGTATCGAATTAATGAGTAACGAATTTCTCGCTTTTCCCGAACGTGTAGAGGTAGCTCCCTCGGCCACGCCTGTTGATAAAGTGAAACAATATTTTTACCGTGTCCCCAATTTCAGGACGAAACTGAATTTTGTAAGTTTCCTGCTGCTTAACGAGGAGGAATTCAAAAGAGTGATCATATTCTGCCGGACCAAGGAAAATGCTGAAGATGTTTATAAAGTTGTGAGCCGCCGCACAGAAGGGGAGGTTCGTATTCTCCATTCAAATAAAGCGCAGAGTTCGCGTATCAATGCCATCGATGCCTTTAAATCGGGTAATGTACGGGTGCTGGTTTCAACCGATGTGTCGGCACGTGGAATTGATGTAACTGAAATATCACACGTGATTAATTTTGATCTCCCACCCCGGTATGAGGATTACATTCATAGGATTGGCAGAACTGCCCGTGCAAATACCGACGGAGTTGCCATCTCCTTTATCGGACCTGAGGAAGATTTTCATCTCGAAAATATTGAGAAACTGATCAGGATGAAAATTGAGGAATTGCCCTTTCCCGAAAATATTGATGTTGTTCCGCTGAGTCGTCCCGAAAAGCAAAGTATTGACCGTGAAATTGACCGCCAGAAGCGATTGGCCGACCCCGGGTTCAAGGGCGCATTTCATGAAAAAAAATCCAGGCACCCCAAAGGTAGTAGCCCATTTAGTTTTAATCCCAAAAGCAGTCAGACCCGCGAGACAAAGTTCAAGGCACGAAGAAAAAAATAATGGTATTACCTCAATACAATATCAGGGTGCAAGTCTTGAAATAATCCAGTCTGATTCTTCTTTAGTATATAAAATTCTGTCGTGCAGCCTGTTCGAACGACCCTGCCAGAATTCAATCCGGTAAGGCGTGACCATATATCCGCCCCAGAAGGAAGGTCGGGTAACATTATTATTCCTGGATTCGTTCTGCTGCGCATCCCTGAGTTTCTCAAGATATTCACGTCCCGGGATAACCTTGCTTTGATTTGAAATAACTGCACTCACCTGGCTCTCGAAAGGCCTGCTGTTAAAATATTCTTCTGAAATAAGCTCCGGAGTTTTTACGGCTTTTCCCTCGATTCTGACCTGTCGTTCAAGTTCAGGCCAATGAAATAACAATGCAACGGAATTATTTGATGCAATTTCCTGTCCTTTACGGCTTGAATAATTTGTGAAAAACCCAAATCCATCGTCCGAAAAAATTTTTAAAAGGACGATTCTTGCTGAAGGTATTCCATCGGTGGTGGCAGTTGCAAGCACCATTGCCGTGGGGTCACTGATCTTTGCTTCAATGGCTTCGTTGAGCCATAATCCAAACTGCTCCAGCGGATCGTGGCTGACCCGATTTTCATCCAGTTCTTCAAGTATATAGTCTCTTCGGATATCTGATAAATTCATACTGATAATTTTGAAATTTAACGATCTGCGGCGCCTTATTGTTTAATCTTTAAACTCAAAATACAGCCACTCACATTGAAAGTGCCTGCAATGTTTGACTGACCGGAGTGCCTTCCTTTTGATAAGCAACAAATTATCTCTACCTTTGCCTTATAGATTCGTGCATTTTGAAGTATATTTGATATGGAAGACCAAAAAATAAAATCGTCGAAAGACAAGCGGAATAACCTGATTGTTATTGTTTTATCCTTATTGCTTATAATTCTCGCCAGCCTTTATTTCTGGCAGGGAAGTTCGTATCGGACCGATGCGAAATTAATCAGGGCTGAAAAGGATTCTATTGCCTCTGAACTGACAAAAATGGCTACAGGCTATGATTCACTGCGTTCAGAAAACGATTCCCTGAATCAGACCATCAGTTTTGCCCAGATAAAGGTTAAGGACCTGTTATCGGAAGTTGAGCAGGTTAAAAATGTGAGTTATTCGCAGATTACAAAATACAGGCAGGAAGTTACGACTTTGCGTGATATCATGCGTAATTACATTGTCCAGATCGACAGCCTCAATCTGAAAAATCAACGCCTGATGGCTGAAAATACTACTGTTAAACAGGAAGTTACTGAAGTAAGGTCGGTTAACCAGCAACTGGAGGAGCAGAAGAAAAAACTGGAACAGACCGTTAACCTGGCTTCGCAACTTGAAGCTGTGGGGCTTAACGCGATGGGTATTACGGCAAAAGGCAAGGAACAGGTAAAAGCCGGCAAAATCGAACAAGTAAAAATTGATTTCATATTAAGCAAAAACCTGACTGCCAAACGGGGAGTTAAAGACATTTATGTAAGAATTCAACGTCCCGACCAGATTCTTCTGATGAAAAGTGATAAAGACCTCTTCAATTTCGAAGACCTGAAAATTCCTTATTCTGCCACCCGTGAAGTGGAGTATGAAGGTAATGAGCTTCCTGTCAGTATTTACTGGGACAATACGGGTGAATCGCCGCTGATTCCCGGAAAATATACTGTCGACGTGTTTGCAGACGGACGAAATATCGGAACCACTATTTTCGAGGTTAAATAAGACTTTTCATTCAATATTATCCATATTGCAAGGATGTACCACCTTCCCGAATTGCAGAAATATCTGAATCGTATAAATGCAGGTCATTTTCTCGATGTGGCGACAGGCGATGGGGATTTTTTGATCTACCTGCTCGATTCATTCAGTTCATTTGAATCGGCCACAGGCCTCGATATCAATCCTGAAAATCTGAAAACCGGCCAGAAAAATTTCGGGATGCAAAAAGTTGACCTTGTGCAGGGAAATGTCAGGAAACTTCCATTCGAAGATAATTATTTTGATACGATAGCTGTTTCCAATTCACTGCATCACTTCGATCAACCCGTAAAGGCAATTCAACGCATGCTAAGGGTGCTGGTCCCCGGCGGGATGATCATTATTAACGAGATGACTAATGATCAGTTAAATGCTGCACAGCAGGCTCATTTTGAATACCATTCATTAAAGGCTGAAATTGACAGGGCAACCGGAATTTACCACCGCACAATTTATACAAAGGATGAACTACTAAGGGTGATCAGTGAGGTATTGCCTGAGCCCGCTGTTGTGGTAGTTTCGGAGGATCCCCCTTTTATTTATTCACGGGAGAAGATGTGGCAGTTTTTCCGCAAACTGGATGATTTCGTCAGTAATGCAGCCCATCTGTCCAATGGCATTGAGTATGAAGAACGGGCTCAAAAAATAAAGGATATGATTGAAGTGCACGGATTCCAAAAACCGCCGCAGCTAGGAATTGTGGCTTATAAATAGTTTAACATTCGTTTTCAGTTATTTTACAATTCTTTAACTTAAGAAATTTGGTGGGATCATTCCGGACACCTACATTTGTATTACATTTTTTTTCATAAGTTTAGGTTTAGTTAGGTTAGTTAGTTTGGTTAGTTTTAGTAAAAGGATGGAACCGCCCGGTTTCATCCTTTTCAATGTGTGCCGCGCATGGCGAATAATTTGACGGTGAAAGTCCGTTATGGGGGTATGTAGCATAGCCAACCATTAGCCAAGAGCAAGGGTGTCCATCGTGAGGTGGAATCTGAAGGAAGCTGGAGGCAAAATTCCGACCCGAGGAACACAAACGTTATCAGGCACATCCGGTGGGATGAGTTTGCATTACAAAACAAAGTCCTAAAGCTACACGGACACCGGAGTGTAAATGATGCGGGTACATGGAATGAAGGTTATTCGCCTTACCGCGGGAGATCTCACAGACGTGCGGAAACGAAGTATGAAGCACGGTTGAAAAAGATTTACTGTGAGAAGTCAGCAGAGGCCATAGTAGCTGAAGAAACGAGCCATCATAGATAGATGGAGGACTCACAAACACAGTGAAGGGCTGAACCTTAAGAAGTGAAAGTAAATGAATGTTACCAAATGAAGGGAAGAGAGCAGAAAAAATCGAAAGATACCTGCCTGCAAAAAGATAGGGCGGAACCCAAAGCATATGCAGAAGGGCAGACCTACATGCGGATAGCTGAAAACAACATCACTAATGCAGACCAACCGAGTTATGGAATGCTTGAGCAAATCCTATCTCCAACCAATATGAACCGAGCCTATAAAAAGGTAAAGAGTAATAACGGAAGCGGAGGTATTGACAAGATGGAAGTCGAATCCCTAAGGGATTATCTTGTTGCAAACAAGGACAAGCTTATACAATCCATATTGGGCGGAACTTACCGTCCAAATCCCGTTCGGCGGGTAGAAATACCCAAGGATAACGGGAAGATGAGAATGCTGGGTGTGCCCACGGTTTTCGATCGTGTTATCCAACAGGCTATTACACAAATCTTATCTCCAATCTACGAGAAACAGTTTTCAACAAACAGTTATGGGTTCAGACCTAAACGCAACGCTCACCAGGCATTGAACAAATGCAAAGACCATATCACTGACGGATATAAATATGCTGTCGATATGGATTTGGAAAAGTTCTTTGATACTGTAAATCATAGTAAATTGATTGAAGTATTATCAAGGACGGTACAAGATGGACGGGTCATTTCTCTTATCCACAGGTACCTTAATGCTGGTGTTGTAGTACGGAACAAGTTTGAAGACACAGAAGTTGGGGTTCCCCAAGGAGGTCCACTTAGTCCGTTGTTGAGCAATATTATGCTAAATGAATTGGACAAGGAACTTGAAAAGCGAGGACACCACTTTGCTCGTTACGCTGATGATATGGTCATTCTTTGCAAAAGCAAACGAAGTGCCGATCGGATACTGACGAACATCATCCCGTATATTGAGAAGAAACTTTTCTTGAAAGTGAACAGGGAAAAGACTGTGGTTGCCTATATCTCAAAGATTAAATTTTTGGGATACACCTTTTCGATGTATAAAAAGGTTGGACAATTGCGATTACATCCCAAAAGCTTAGCTAAGATGAAGGAGCGTTTAAAAGCGATCACATCACGGAGCAATGGGTGGGGAGATGATAAGCGGAAGGAAGCACTTAAACAGTACATTACTGGATGGGTGAACTATTTTAAATTGGCAAACATGAAGTCACTTTTGCAAAAAGTGGATGAATGGTATCGCAGACGCTTACGGATGGTTATCTGGAAACAATGGAAAAGGATAAGAACCCGTTTGCGGAATCTCATTAAACTTGGCATTAATAAATACAAGGCCTGGGAATATGCGAATACAAGAAAAGGTTACTGGCATACTGCCAATAGCCCAATCTTAGCAAGGACTATCACTAACGCACGTCTTCAACAAGCAGGTTACATCTTCTTTACGGGATATTTTCGGAAAGTCAATGCGTAAATTAAGGAACCGCCGTATACCGAACGGTACGTACGGTGGTGTGGAAGGACGAAACGGGAATTAATCCCGTTTCTCCTATCCGATTATAGGGTTTCTGCATTAGTGACCGGGTGACTTCGAAAATAACGGATCAAACGCCTTTGACTCTGAGTGACCGGGTGACTTCTAAAATAACGGACAAACGTACGATGAATTTGCTCAGTTTATTACAGCAGTCACCCGGTCACTTGGACAAAAGCACGCTGACTTTGCTCAATTTATTACGACAGTCACCCGGTCATTTGTCTTATTTCGTAACCTTGAAATCCCTGAACCTTGCAACTGTTGTTGCCCCTTTAATATGTGCTGTAACTGCCATTCCAAGATAGAGTTCCCGGGACAGATCCATCACAAATTCCGAGTAAAGCTTCCAGGTGCGCCCGTCCATGCTTGTGAAAGCGGAAAAGCTGTTTCCTGTCCTGGTTAATCTCATCCATCCGTTTGGAAAATTGATTGGAAAGGAGGATTGGGCTATTGAATCAGTAAGTGAAGGATAAATTGCCTTACTCTGTTTACCTGCTTCGAGGCGGTATTGAAACTCATAGCCTCCCCTGTTGTTATTTCGTTTCGCATTCCCCGGGAAAGCCACGAACATCAGATTACGCGAGCCTGCCGTAAGATCTTCCCGGGCCATCAAGCCAGCCTTGGTATAGAGATGAGACTGCTCAAGTGATTCGAGTCTTACAGAAATATCAAAATCTCCCGTAAATTGTTGAAATACAAAATGAAACTGATCTGAATTCCCCCAGATATCTTCTCCGCCAGCCTTAATATCAACGCCTGATTTTACAAATTGTGCTTCGCCTTTAAGCGCGGGGTTGCCGATGTCTTCGGATTTAAATTTCTTTAGCGACTGAGCACTGACATTTAATGCCGTAAAAACTACGCAAAGGGCAAAAAATAAATGTAATGATTTAGTAATTAGTCTGTTCATAAATTGAGTGTTTGTTTGATTAATGAATTGGGCACAAATATACTGAATAGAAGGTGTTCTACTCAAAGTTGATTCTCAGTTGAGGATTTTTTATGGATTCTTTCCTGTGTTTTTCGATTAGTGCATCAATTTCCCTGATACATCTGCCGCAATTTGTGCCAGCCGATGTAAATTGTTGAATTTCTGCTCTTGTGAGGGCGCCCGCTCGTAATATCCTGACAATCTCGTTCGCCGGAACACTGTTACACAGGCAAATTAATCGCTTCTGATTCATCGGGACAGAGGATCTTCGAATTTTAGATTAAAAACAACAACTTCAGGGGTATTACCCGATCGCACAGGCGGACCCCATGAACCAAAGCCGGAGGAGACATAAAAATTTGTATTCCCTTTTTTGAGAAATCCCCAGCTAAGTTCATACACAGCATTGGTAATGTAATTGAATGGCCACAACTGACCGTGATGGGTATGGCCGGAGAGGTGCAGATCGACATCCTCAGCAACAGCCTCCTCCAGATTAAAGGGTTGATGGTTCATAACAATGACAGGATATGTTTTGTCTACCCCGGTCATAAGTTCCATGAGTGATTTTCTTCCCGTTTGATCACCCATCCGTCGATTGTCGCGGTCATCACGGCCCACCAGTTGAATACCGTTCGGTAAGACGATCGTTGTGTCACGCAAGATATTAATATTAAGGCTTTCGAGATAAGGTAATGTTTTATGGATTCCCCCGATATACTCATGATTTCCCGGAATGGCGTAAACCCCCATTGGTGTTTTGATCTCCTGGATGTGCCGTCCAAGATTCTTACGAAGAGCGGATCCTACATCACCATCCACAAGATCTCCGCAAAGCAGCACCAGATCGGGTTTTTGTTTATTTATGATACTTACCAGCTTCATTTCGCGGGTTTCGCCGATTAATGCACCAAGATGAATATCAGAGGCCATCAGAATTTTCATTTCCCGGTTTCCGGTGATTTTTTTGGGAATTACCACCGAAATTTGCCTGATTTGCGTATGGAGTGCATTTAAATGCCCTGCCACGACTATTAAAGCAACAAAGGCAACAGTAATTAATCCGAATCTGAAACGCAGCGTGGAAGTCATCTGCGGAAGAAAATGAAAAAAGTGATCAAGCAGTCGTACGACATCAACTAAAATAAGGGTGAGAGAAAAGTAGAGCATAAAAGCAAGCCAGAATGCGCCTACCCGGTAAATCCATTCACTTGGAAGTGAGGAGTGGGTATGTTCGAGTATTTCTCCCACTATAAAACAGGATACAATTACCCAAAATACAGTGATATAGCTTTTTCTCCACGAAGGTGAAATGGAAAAAGCCTGCAAACCCCTGGAAAAGATGTAGAAATTGACTGAGAAATAGATCAGAAAAACAATACCTATAAAGACCAGGAAGGAAGTTAAGCGCATAATTAAAAATATTTCGTTCAAAGATAATCTTTATTCAAATGAATTCAATCCGGCTCAATTGACAATAGCCGATCCAACTTTGTTCACAGGCAGAACGCAATCATTTCAATTTTTTTATCTTTGTAATCTAACAAATTGATCTTTTCATGAGATTTTATCGGTTCAAATATTTGTTTTTTGTTCTTGCACTGGTATCATGCAGTGAGGGTGACCGGTGTTACGAATCGGTAGATACTTTCATGATGACTTCCTTTTCCATTAATGGGTTTAAACCAATTAATGACATTACAATCAATGGGATCAATCGTACCGATGTGGGCGATACGCTCGTTAATGATACTCTGTCGACACTCAATAAAAGGTATGTGCTGCCGCTTTCCTTAACCACTGATTCCACCGGTTTTGTCTTCGCGGTAAACGGGGTAAAAGATACGCTGTATGTCAGGCATACAATGATAATGAAATTTATATCAGATAATTGCGGATTTGCCCCTGATTATGTTATCTCAGGATTCGGTTACACATCAGGCATTGACTCCGTTAGACTATTCGACCCAAAGGTTAATCCCAAATCAATAGAGAAAAAAGCGAATGATCAAAATATTAGTATCTACTTTAATTCTGCTGCTCATTAATATTTCACCTGGTTTTTCGCAGAAAAAACCGGAGGTCTGGCGTTACGAAGGTCCACGTGTCGGAATTGATTTATCGCGGTTTCTGTTACCTTATATGCAGGAAGCGAAACGCAGCGGGTGGGAGATTCAGGCTGATATTCCGTATAAAGGCAATCTGTTTCCAACTTTTGAATTCGGAATGCAGCAGTTCGATGATCAGCGCGAAGATTTTCGCTATAAAAATAACGGCACCTATGCCCGATTGGGTGTTGACATGAATATAGTAAGATTTGAATCATTAAAAGACCATGATTTTGTATTTGTTGGTGCACGCTATGGTTATTCGCTGTTTAAACATCAGACCGATGGCATCTTATATTCAAATTATTGGGGAGTACTCGAAACTTCAGTGCCGGAGCGTACGATGAACGCCCATTGGGCAGAATTGGTTTTCGGAATGAAAGGAGAACTTTTCAGTAACTTTTTTCTGGGATGGACACTCAGGGCTAAGTTTCCGCTGTCAGTCACAAAAGATACAAACATCAAACCTTATATTATTCCTGGAATCGGTAAAACTACAACTGATGTTCCCTTCGATTTTACATTTGGAGTTTATTACCGCTTCCCGATTTTCAAAACGAAAAATTTACCCAAACCAATCAGGATGGGTGGCAAAACTCACCCGGGAGATGAGGACGAAAATGACCCTTACAATCAGGGAAATTCCGGCAGATCGCAGTCCGGGGCCGGGGGATTACAAAATTTGAGAGGTGGAGAGCGATAGTCGGCAGCAGGTTTAGGACCTTAATTTTAGGAGGATATCGTTATTCTTTTGTGTCAGACAGAACTCAAGTTCAATGCTCATGGTAACGCAACAAAAAAATCCGGTAATTTTATTCATAAAATAAGACCACTATTTATGTCTAAGCTATTTACTCCCCTCATTATAAAAGACATTGTATTAAAAAACAGGATCGCCATTTCTCCAATGTGCCAGTATTCTGCCGTTGACGGTTTTGCGAATGACTGGCATCTGGTGCATTTGGGCAGCCGGGCTGTCGGTGGTGCCGGGCTGATTATCCAGGAGGCAACGGCTGTTTCATCCGAAGGTCGGATTACATATGGCGACCTCGGATTATATAAGGACGAACACCTTGATAAGTTACAGACCATTACCTCCTTTATACATCAGCAGGGGGCAGTGGCTGGAATTCAACTCGCACACGCGGGACGGAAAGGAAGTTGTGCAGTGCCCTGGAATGGTGGGCGGCAGATTGAAAAGGACAAGGATGGCGGCTGGCAAACGGTTGCACCATCTGCAATTCCGTTTAACCAGGAAGATAATTTCCCTCAGTCACTGGATGCAACTGGTATACAAAAAATTGTGACAGACTTTAAAGCTGCTTCAAAAAGAGCTGTTCAGGCGGGTTACAGATTGCTCGAAATACACGCGGCACATGGCTATTTAATCCATCAGTTTCTTTCTCCGTTAAGTAATAACAGAACAGATCATTATGGGGGCAGTTTTGAAAACCGCATCCGGCTGCTGCTTGAAGTCGTGAGTGCCGTGAAAACCCAGTGGCCTGAAAATCTTCCCTTGTTTGTGAGAATATCGGCTACCGACTGGGTTGAAGGAGGATGGAATATTGATGAGGCTGTACAACTATCATCGGTTTTAAAAACGGAGGGAGTCGATCTGATTGACTGTTCTTCGGGGGGAATGGTCCCTTATGCCACCATTCCACTAGCTCCGGGTTACCAGGTTGCTTTCGCGGAACGGATTAAAAAAGAAGCCGGTATACTCACCGGTGCCGTGGGATTGATTACAGAAGTACATCAGGCAGAAGATATCCTGCAGCGGGAACAGGCCGACCTGGTAATTATTGCCCGTGCCTCGCTCCGCGACCCTTACTTTGCTTTTCACGCTGCCCGTTTTTTGGGTGATGATATTACCTGGCCGGTACAATATGGTAGAGCTAAATTATAAATAATAGTAATGATTTGTACTGAACGTGGGGCTTGCAAAAAACAGATTTAATTTTCCTGTATTTTGCGCCGCGCCACTTGTGAATGCATGCTAAAAAATGGTGATGATATCAAAGGCAATAATTTTTTTATTATAAACATTTTATCCAACTTTAAGCCCTGTATTTTTGATCACCTAAAACCTGCACCTATATGTTAACTCCCCGGTTTAAAATTGTTCTTTTGCTGATTTGCATGAATATGCTGTCGGCAACTGTTTTACAGGTGAAAGCTCAGCGCCTCAAAGAAATTGAATCAGGTCGCGTTTCCTTGCCTAACGGATGGAAACTGAGCCCCGTCGGTAAGATGTTACGCGTCGGTGACTTACCGTTAAATATCGCGGTTTCTCCATCTCAAAAAATGGTGGCCGTAACCAATAACGGTCAAAGTGACCAGAGT